>NZ_CM179507.1:0-4800000 GCF_058798615.1 Janthinobacterium sp. GW822-FHT07H11 | reverse complement strand
CTGGGCATGATCGGCCGCGGCGAACACTCGGAAATCGTGTCCTTTGTCGGCCAGACGGTCGACTCCGAACTGTCGGGCAACATGATCGACCTGTGCCCGGTCGGCGCACTGACCTCGAAGCCGTTCCGCTACAGCGCCCGTACGTGGGAACTGTCGCGCCGCAAATCGGTCAGCCCGCATGACGGCCTGGGCGCGAACCTGATCGTGCAAGTGAAAGCCGGCAAGGTCAAGCGCGTATTGCCGCTGGAAAACGAAGCCGTCAACGAGTGCTGGATCTCGGACAAGGACCGTTTCTCGTACGAAGCGCTGGACAGCGCTGAACGCCTGACTTCCCCGATGCTGAAACAAGGCAACGAGTGGAAAGAAGTCGATTGGCAAACCGCGCTCGAATACGTGGCGCACGGTTTAAAAAATATCAAGCACGAGCATGGCGCTGACGCCATTGCCGCGCTGGCAACGCCGCATTCGACTGTCGAAGAGCTGGTCTTGCTGCAAAAAGTCGCCCACGGCCTCGGTTCCGAGCACGTCGACTTCCGCCTGCGCCAGACCGACTTCGCGCTCGACGCGAGCGTGAAACCATGGCTGGGCATGCCGATCAGCGAATTTGGCCAGATCAAGCGCGCCTTCGTCATCGGCTCCTTCCTGCGCAAGGATCACCCATTGCTGGCCACGCGTTTGCGCGCGTCCGTCAAGGGCGGCGCCAAGCTGGCTATCCTGCACGCGTCCGACGATGATCAACTGATCACCATCGCCAACAAGATGATCGCCGCACCGAGCGATTGGCTGGCGGCCTTGTCGGAAGTGGTCGTCGCTGTTGCTAAAGCGAAAGAAATCGCCGCGCCTGCCGGTTTTGAAGCCATTGTTGCTTCGGACGTGGCCGTGGCGATTGCCGCCAGCCTGATGGCCGGCGACCATGGCGCCGTGCTGCTGGGGAATGCGGCAACGCAACACCCGCAAGCGTCGCAACTGCATGCTGCCGCGCAATGGATCGCCGAACAGACGGGCGCCAAGCTTGGTTACCTGACGGAAGCGGCCAACACGGTCGGCGCGCACCTGGTCGCCAAGCCGCGCGCCAATGTGCAAGCCGCCTTTGCCGTGCCGAAGAAAGCCTATGTGCTGCTGCACGCCGAGCCGGAACTCGATGCCGCCAATCCACAGGCGGCCCGCGCCGCCCTCGATGGCGCCGACATGGTCGTGGCGATGTCGGCCTTCAAGCACGGCATGGATTACGCCGATGTCTTGCTGCCGATCGCCCCGTTCGCTGAAACCTCGGGCACCTTCGTCAACTGCGAAGGCCGCGCGCAAAGCTTCAACGGCACCGTGAAACCGCTGGCGGAAACCCGTCCAGCCTGGAAAGTGCTGCGCGTGCTGGGCAACATCCTGGGCCTGGCCGGTTTCGACTACGACACCTCGGAAGCGATCCGCGACGAAGCGTTCGGCGCCGGCGTGACCGACCTGTCGGCACAGCTGAACAATATCGCCAAGAACGCACCGGAAGCGGCAAGCTATGCACCGGCTTCGCCAGCGCTGCAACGCATCGCCGACGTGCCGATCTACTTCGCCGACGCGCTGGTACGCCGCTCCGAACCGCTGCTGCGCACGGTCGATGGCGCCGCGCCGCAAGCGCACCTGTCGCCGGCATTGGCCGAGAAGCTGGGCATCAAGGCAGGCGACAAGGTCAAAGTGGCGCAAGGCTCCGGCAGCGCCATCCTGGTGGCGGCAATTCACGCCGGCCTGCCAGCCAACGTGGTCAAGGTGTCGGCGGCGCATGCCTCGACGGCTGGCCTGGGCGGCATGTTCGGTGACATCACAGTTGAAACAGCAGAGGGGAAAATCTGATGGCTCTGCCTGAATTTGTAAACGTCATCAACAGCAGCGGCCAGGATTTGCTGGGCGGCTCGTGGCCGTTCTTCTGGACCCTGATCAAGATCCTGTGCGTGCTGCTGCCGCTGATGGGCCTGGTTGCCTACCTGACCTTGTGGGAACGCAAGCTGATCGGCTGGATCCAGATCCGCGTCGGCCCGAACCGCGTCGGCCCCTTGGGCTTGCTGCAACCGATCGCCGATGCGCTGAAACTCTTGTTCAAAGAGATCATCATCCCGTCCAAGGCCGCCAAGGGCCTGTTCGTGATCGGCCCGATCATGACCATCATGCCGGCCCTGGCCGCCTGGGTGGTCGTGCCTTTCGGTCCGGAAGCCGTGCTGGCCAACGTCAACGCGGGCTTGCTGCTGCTGCTGGCGATTACCTCGATGGAAGTCTACGGCATCATCATCGCCGGCTGGGCCTCGAACTCGAAGTACTCGTTCATGGGCGCCATGCGCGCTTCGGCACAGATGATTTCGTATGAAATCCCGATGGGCTTCGTGATGGTCATCGTGCTGATGGTCTCGGGCAGCCTGAACTTCATCGACATCGTCGGCGGCCAGCAGATCGGCTTCTTCGCCGACAAGGGCGTCAATTTCATGTCGTGGAACTGGCTGCCGCTGCTGCCGATGTTCGTCATCTACCTGGTGTCGGGCCTGGCCGAAGCCAACCGCCATCCGTTCGACGTGGTCGAAGGCGAGTCGGAAATCGTGGCCGGCCACATGGTCGAGTACTCGGGCATGGCCTACGCCATGTTCATGCTGGCCGAATACGCCAACATGATCCTGATCGGCGCCCTGGCTTCGATCATGTTCCTCGGCGGCTGGTCCGCACCGTTTGCCTTCCTTGAATTCTGGGGCGGTTTCGGCGGCTTCTTCTGGCTGTTTGCAAAAACCTTCTTCATCGTGTCGGTGTTCATCTGGGTGCGCGGTACTTTCCCACGCTACCGTTATGACCAGATCATGCGCCTCGGTTGGAAAGTGTTTATCCCGTTGACGCTGGTCTACCTGGTCTTCGTCGCTGCCTGGATGCAGACATCCTGGAATATTTGGAAGTAAGAGAGTGCATACGAATGGATAAGGTAAAAGATTTTTTCAGCAGCCTCCTGTTAGGCGAGCTGATCAAGGGCATGGCGCTGACAGGCAAGTACATGTTTTCGCGCAAGATCACGGTGCAATTCCCGGAAGAGAAGACACCGATCTCGCCGCGCTTCCGTGGCTTGCACGCGCTGCGCCGCTACCCGAACGGCGAGGAACGTTGCATCGCCTGCAAACTGTGCGAAGCGGTTTGCCCGGCGATGGCCATCACGATCGAATCGGAACAGCGTGACGACGGTTCGCGCCGCACCACGCGTTACGATATTGACTTGACCAAGTGCATCTTCTGCGGTTTCTGCGAAGAGTCCTGCCCGGTCGATTCGATCGTCGAGACGCAAATCCTGGAATACCACGGCGAGAAACGCGGGGATTTGTATTACACGAAAGAGATGTTGCTGGCCGTAGGTGATCGTTATGAAAATGACATCGCCGCTGCGCGTGCCGCCGACGCACCTTATCGCTGATGGATGCGCCGTAGCCCCAGGCTGCGGCGCGCCCCTCGTTCATCTGTACGTCTATTGGGTTTTTTATGGACTTTAAAACAATTTTGTTTTACGCCTTCTCGCTGATTCTGATCATAGCGGCGACGCGCGTCATCACGGCCCGTAATCCGGTCCACGCAGTGCTGTTCCTGGTACTGTCCTTCTTTTCCGCAGCCGGCATCTGGATGCTGCTGCAAGCTGAATTCCTGGCCATCGTGCTGGTATTGGTGTATGTCGGCGCCGTGATGGTGCTGTTCCTCTTCGTGGTCATGATGCTCGATATCAATATCGACCGCATGCGCGAAGGTTTCTGGGGTTACCTGCCATTGGCGGCCACGGTCGGCGTGATCATCGTGCTGGAAATGGCTGCCGTGCTGTGGCGCGGTTTCCTGGAGTTCGAACCGCGCGTGGCGCTGGCTGGCGCCAACCTGGGCGGCACCAAGGAACTGGGCATGCTGATCTACACCAAGTATGTGTTTGCCTTCGAGATCGCCGCCGTCGTGCTGCTGGTGGCCATCGTTGCCGCAGTCGCATTGACCCTGCGCAAACGCAAGGATACCAAGCATTTTGCTCCGGGCGATGCCGTGCGCGTCAAGCGCAACGACCGCCTGAAGATCATCAAGATGGACGCGGTCGTCGAGCGTCCTGCGGCTGAGCCGGAAGTTAAGGAGGCACCATGACATTATCGCTCACACATTTTTTGGTCCTGGGCGCGATCCTGTTCGCAATCTCGATCGTCGGGATTTTCCTGAACCGCAAGAACATCATCGTATTGCTGATGGCAATCGAATTGATGCTGCTGGCGGTGAATATGAATTTCATCGCGTTTTCCCATTACCTGGGTGACGCGGCCGGTCAGATCTTCGTTTTCTTCATCCTGACGGTTGCCGCCGCTGAGTCGGCTATCGGTCTGGCTATTCTGGTGGTGATGTTCCGTAATCTGGATACCATCAACGTCGAAGACCTGGACAGCCTCAAAGGCTGATGTTTTTCAGACTCGATCTCTCGAATAATAACGATTAAGGTTCATCATGGCGGGGCAACTCCTCAACCCTAACCTCCTTCTTGCCGTACCGCTGGCGCCGCTGGCCGGTGCCGCGATTGCAGGCTTGCTTGGCACCCAGTTCCTGGGTAATTTGGTCGGACGCAAGACGTCGCATACCGCGACGATCCTGGGCGTACTGATTGCGTTCATCCTGTCCGTGCAGACATTGCTGGCAGTGATGGATGGCGCGACATTCAATGGCACGATCTATAACTGGATGACGATCGGCACCCTGAAGATGGAAGTGGGCTTCCAGATCGATTCGCTGTCGGCGATGATGATGTGCGTGGTCACCTTCGTCTCGCTGATGGTGCATATCTACACGATCGGCTACATGAAGGACGACGAAGGCTACAACCGCTTCTTCGCCTACATCTCGCTGTTCACGTTCTCGATGTTGATGCTGGTCATGGCCAACAACTTCCTGCAACTGTTCTTCGGTTGGGAAGCCGTGGGCCTGGTCTCCTACCTCTTGATCGGTTTCTGGTACCAGCGTCCGACGGCCATCGTGGCCAACATGAAGGCTTTCCTCGTCAACCGCGTGGGCGACTTCGGCTTCATCCTCGGTATCGGCTTGCTGCTGGCCTACGCCGGCACCATGAACTACCAGGAAGTGTTCGCCAAGAAAGACGAACTGGCGCTGTTGAGCCTGCCAGGTACCGACTGGGCCCTGCTGACCGTGGCCTGCATCTGCCTCTTCATCGGCGCGATGGGCAAATCGGCACAGTTCCCGCTGCACGTGTGGCTGCCTGACTCGATGGAAGGTCCTACCCCGATCTCGGCACTGATCCACGCCGCGACGATGGTGACGGCCGGTATCTTCATGGTCTCGCGCATGTCGCCGCTGTTCGAACTGTCCGACACGGCACTGTCCTTCATCCTGGTGATCGGCTCCATCACGGCGCTGTTCATGGGCTTTTTGGGCATCATCCAGAACGACATCAAGCGCGTCGTTGCCTACTCGACCCTGTCGCAGCTCGGCTACATGACCGTGGCGCTGGGTTCGTCCGCGTATTCCGTGGCCGTGTTCCACCTGATGACGCACGCCTTCTTCAAGGCACTGCTGTTCCTGGGCGCCGGTTCCGTCATCATCGGCATGCACCATGACCAGGACATCCGCAACATGGGCGGCCTGCGCAAGTACATGCCGATCACCTGGATCACCTCACTGGTCGGTTCGCTGGCCCTGATCGGCACGCCGCTGTTCTCCGGTTTCTATTCGAAAGACAGCATCATCGAAGCCGTCGAAGCGACGCACATCTGGGGCGCTGGCTTTGCCCAGTTCGCCGTGCTGGCTGGCGTGTTCGTCACCGCCTTCTACTCGTTCCGCATGTATTTCCTCGTCTTCCACGGCAAGGAACGTTTCGGCCAGGCGCATGCGCACGGTCATGACGACCACCACGCACCGAAAGCGGCCCATGGCGCGCACGGCGATGCACATGACGACCACCATGAAGAAGAGGAAGACGACCACGCGCACCACGGCCTGGAACCCGGCCAGAAGCCGCATGAATCCCCGTTCGTCGTGTGGTTCCCGCTGGTGATGCTGGCGATTCCTTCCTTGATCATCGGTTACCTGACGATCGGCCCGATGCTGCATGGCGATTTCTTCAAGGGCGTGATCTTCGTCGGCGAAAACCATCCGGCGATGGAAGAGTTGTCGCATGAATTCCACGGCGCAATGGCGATGGCCATCCACGGCCTGTCGACGGCACCGTTCTGGCTGGCATTGTCCGGCGTGGTGGCAGCCTACTACTGCTACATGGTCAACCCGCGCGTACCGGCCTGGTTCTTTGCCAAGTTCCACGCGATCCACACCCTGCTGGACAACAAGTACTACATGGACAAGTTCAATGAAGTCGTGTTCGCCGGCGGTGCCCGCTTGCTGGGTAATGGCCTGTGGAACTTCGGTGACAAGAAGCTGATCGATGGCCTGCTGGTCAACGGTAGCGCCAAGGTCGTCGCCTGGCTGTCCTCGCTGTCGCGAGTGTTGCAGACCGGCTACATCTATCACTATGCATTCGTGATGATCCTGGGCGTGCTGGGCTTCCTGATCTATTTCCTGCCATTCTGGCCCGCTAAGTAAGCTGACCTGATAAAAGAATACTGAGAACCATGATGCAGTCTACGATTTCTACACTACCTCCTTACCTGAGTCTGTCGATCTGGGTGCCGATCATTTGCGGCGTCCTGGTCCTGGCTCTCGGCCGTGACAGCAAAGCGGGCTTTACCCGCTGGCTGTCGCTGGCTGGCGCCGTGCTCAGCATGCTGTGCACCTTGCCGCTGATCCAGCATTTCGACAACGCCGCACACGGCATGCAATTCGTCGAAAAAGCACCGTGGATTGAAACTTTCAATATCTGGTACTCGCTGGGTATCGACGGCCTGTCGCTGTGGTTCATTCCACTGACGGCCTTCATCACGGTCATCGTCGTCATTTCCGCTTGGCAAGTGATCGAGAAGCGCATCGCCCAGTACATGGGTGCCTTCCTGATCCTGTCGGGCCTGATGATCGGCGTGTTCTGCGCGCTGGACGGCTTGCTGTTCTACTTCTTCTTTGAAGCAACCCTGATCCCGATGTTCATCATCATCGGTATCTGGGGCGGTTCGAACCGCGTGTACGCGTCGTTCAAGTTCTTCCTGTACACCTTCTTCGGTTCGCTGCTGACCCTCGTTGCCATCATCTACCTGCGCAATGTGACGGGTACCTTCGACATCCTGGCCTGGCACGCGTTCAAGCTGACGATGAACGAACAGATCTTCATCTTCCTGGCCTTCCTGATGGCGTTTGCCGTCAAGGTGCCGATGTTCCCGGTCCACACGTGGTTGCCGGACGTCCACGTGGAAGCGCCTACCGGCGGTTCCGCCGTGCTGGCCGCCATCATGCTGAAACTGGGCGCCTACGGCTTCCTGCGTTTTTCGCTGCCGATCACGCCGGACGCCAGCCACTACCTGTCGGGTTTCATGATCGCCTTGTCGCTGATCGCCGTCATCTACATCGGTCTGGTTGCCCTGGTGCAAACCGACATGAAAAAACTGGTCGCCTATTCGTCGATCGCGCACATGGGCTTCGTCACCCTGGGCTTCTTCATGTTCAACGACATCTCGGTACAGGGCGGTATCGTGCAGATGGTCTCGCACGGCTTCATCTCCGGCGCGATGTTCCTGTGCATCGGCGTGCTGTATGACCGCATGCATACCCGCAACATCGCCGACTACGGCGGCGTCGTGAACCGCATGCCGAAATTTGCCGCTTTCTTCGTGCTGTTCTCGATGGCCAACTGCGGTCTGCCAGCGACGTCCGGCTTCGTCGGCGAGTTCATGGTGATCCTGGGCGCGGTGCAATACAACTTCTGGATCGGCCTGCTGGCTGCGACGGCACTGATCTGGGGCGCGGCATACTCGCTGTGGATGGCCAAGCGCGTGGTGTTCGGCAAGATCAAGAACAAGCACGTGGCCGAATTGACCGACATCAACAAACGTGAATTCTTCATGCTTGCCGTGCTGGCCATCGCCGTGCTCGTAATGGGTCTGTACCCAGCCCCGTTCACCGACACGATGCAAACTTCGGTTGCCGACCTGCTGCAGCATGTCGCCACCAGCAAGTTGCCTTAAATAGAAGACCGATAACATGACTAATGCACCTAACCTGGTACCGCTGTATGCGGAAATCTTTCTGCTGATCGCCACGTCGGCGCTCTTGCTGATCGATATGTTCTTGCCTGCGGCGAAGCGTTCGATCACCTATGCGCTGGCCTTGCTGACCCTGGCCGGCTGCGCCTTGCTGACCGTGGGCGACTTCAACGCGGGCACCACCGTCTACACCTTCCACAACATGTTCGTGTCGGACCCGATGTCGCAGTTGTTGAAGCTGTTCTCGTACGGCGCCGTGGCGCTGACCCTGATCTATTCGCGTGCCTATGCCACCGACCGCAACATGCTGTCGGGTAACCTGGGCGGCGAGTTCTACGTGCTGGCCCTGTTTGCACTGCTGGGCCAGATGATCATGATCTCGGCCAACAACTTCCTGATCATCTACCTGGGTCTGGAACTGATGTCGCTGTCGCTGTACGCGCTGATCGCTCTGCGCCGTGACAATGCCAAGGCCACGGAAGCGGCCATGAAATACTTCATCCTGGGCGCACTGGCTTCCGGTTTCATGTTGTACGGTATCTCGATGCTGTACGGCGCCTCCGGCACGCTGGACCTGGGCGAACTGCGCGTGGCGCTGGAAAACGGCAAGACCAACGGCACCATCATGGTCTTCGGCCTGGTGTTCCTGGTAGCCGGCCTGGCCTTCAAACTGGGCGTCGTGCCATTCCACATGTGGGTGCCTGACGTGTATCAAGGTTCGCCGACGGCCGTGACCCTGCTGCTGGGCGCGGCGCCGAAACTGGCCGCGTTCGCCATCACCCTGCGCTTGCTGGCCGAAGGCTTGCTGCCGATGGCCCATGACTGGCAGCAAATGCTGCTGGTGCTGGCCGTGATGTCGCTGGCCATCGGTAACTTCACCGCCATCGCGCAAACCAATTTGAAGCGCATGCTGGCGTACTCGACCATCGCGCAAATGGGCTTCGTTCTGCTGGGCTTGCTGTCCGGTACCGTCGATGCGCCGAACAACACCCTGAACGCGGCTGGCGCAGCCACCGCCTACGGCGCCTCGATGTACTACGTCATCACCTACGTGTTCACCACCTTGGGCACTTTCGGCGTGATCATGTTGTTGGCACGTAATGGTTTTGAAGCGGACGAACTGGCCGACTTCAAGGGCCTGGGCAAACGCAGCCCGATCTTCGCGCTGGTGATGACCCTGTTCATGTTCTCGCTGGCCGGCGTGCCGCCGCTGATGGGCTTCATGGCCAAGTACTCGGTGCTCGCTTCCGTGCTGGCCACGGGCCAGCTGTGGCTGACCATCGCCGCCGTGCTGTTCTCGCTGATCGGTGCCTTCTACTACCTGCGCGTCGTCAAGATGATGTGGTTCGACGAGCCGAGCGACAGCAACGCGCTGGTCGTGCATGGCGACATGCGCGTCGTGCTGGCCCTGAACGGCGTGTTCGTCCTGGCCCTCGGTGTGATGCCTAACAGTATCCTGGCTGCCTGCGCGACGGCCATCACCAAGACCCTGGCGTCCTGACCGATGGATGTCACCGCCTCGAGCTGGCTGGTGATCGCCCTGGGCATCCTGGGCGCCAACCTGCCTTTCCTGAACGAGAAACTGTTTGCCGCCGTGCCGCTGAAAAAGGCGGCGCAGGCGGAGCAGGGCTGGCGCAAGCCGCTGGCGCTGCGCCTGCTGGAGATGGTGATCCTGTACTTCGTCGTCGGCGCCGTGGCGTTCGCGCTCGAAGCGCGCATCGGCAACGGTTTTCCTCAGACGTGGGAGTTCTATGCCATCACCGGCTGTCTGTTCCTGGTGCTGGCTTTTCCGGGCTTTGTCGGACGCTACCTGCGCAAGCGGCGCTAGCCCCATCGACCGAAAGCGGCGCCTCTGGCGCCGTTTTTTTTTATTGAGCATAATCAACGTATGGATACAGAACGCATGGATACGAATTTAACTGAGACCAAGGTGGACGGCGAGCTCGTCTACCAGGGCGGCTTCCTGCGCGTGCAGCGCGACCGTGTTGCGCTGCCGGACGGCAAGATCACGGCGCGCGAATTCATTTTGCATCCGGGCGCCGTCGTCATCCTGCCGCTGCTCGACGACGGCACCGTGCTGATGGAGCGCCAGTACCGCTATCCGCTGGACCGGGTCTTCATTGAATTTCCGGCCGGCAAGATCGATGCGGGCGAATCGCACCTGGCTTGCGCCAAGCGCGAACTGCTGGAAGAGACGGGCTACACGGCCAGCGACTGGCAATTCGTCTCCACCATCCACAACGCCATCGCCTATTCGGACGAGCACCTGGAACTGTTTTTGGCGCGCGGACTCGTGGCCGGCGAACGCCAGCTCGACGAGGGTGAATTCCTGGAAACGTTTACGGCCACCGTGCCGCAACTGCTCGACTGGGTCAGGGATGGCACGATCACGGACGTGAAGACCGTCATCGGCATCTTCTGGCTCGACAAGATTACCAGCGGCGCCTGGCAACCGGCTTGATCCTGCGCATGCGCCTGCCCGTCTTCCTGCCGCTCCTGCTGCTCGCCTGCGCCAGCCTGGATGCGCAGGCGCAGGCGCGCACGCCGTTCCAGGTGCGCTGCGAAGACACGATCAGCAAGACGGTGTCCGTGCTGACGGCGCAGCAGAATGGCTACAGCATCGACACGCACCTGCCGTACAAGGCGCTGACGGTGATGAAGGGCATGGCGCGCCCGAACACCTGGGTGCTGGGCCTGACGAAGACCGATTCGCGCGTGGCCATCGCCCTGGCCGGCCCCATGCTGCAAGACCCGGCCAGCGGCTATGAATGCGTGGCGCCGCAGATTACCGTGACCCTCACGTATGCGCCCGTGGTGATCTATATCGGCAGCGAGTTTGCGCCCGGCACGTGCGCGTATGATGAGATACTCGCGCACGAGCTGCGGCACATGAAAACCTATATGGAACACTTGCCGCGCGTGGAAAAGACCGTGCGCGCGGCGCTGGCCAAACGCTTCGAGGCGCGGCCCCTGTATGCGCCCGGCGGCACGGCCAAGGCGGCGCTGGCGCGCGAAATCGATACGGGCTGGTTGCCCTACATCAAGGCGGAAATGCGCAAGGTGGAAACCTTGCAGGCCGCCATTGATTCTCCGCAAGAATATGCGCGCCTGGGCAAGGCGTGCAAGGGCGAAATCCAGAATATCCTGGCCGGCAAGGCCGCGCCGACCAACTAGACAAGGAATGGCATGACAGCAGCACCGAATCGCCCCCGCTATGTTGCGCTGATCCCCGCCGCCGGCGTGGGCGCGCGCATGGAGGCGGGCAGTCCCAAGCAATATTTAACCATCGCCGGCAAGCCCATGCTGCGCCACGCGCTTGACGCCTTTCTCGCCAGCCCCCTGATCGCGCATACCTATGTCGTCGTCAGCGCCGACGATGGCGTCATCGACACGGTCGTGCCGGAGCAGGGCGCAGGGTTTGGTATATCGGTGCTGCGCTGCGGCGGCGCCACGCGCATGGAAAGCATCCTGAACGGCTTGCACGCCTTGCACGACAGCATAGACGCCCATGACCAGGTACTAGTGCACGATGCGGCCCGTCCCGGCCTGACGCCGGCGCTGATCGCCAAGCTGATTACCGAAGTCGGCGACCATCCGGCCGGCGGCTTGCTGGCCTTGCCCGTGGTCGATACCGTCAAGCGGGCCGGCCCCGCCCATGTGTCGGCGCAGACGGTGCCGCGCGACGGCCTGTGGCTGGCGCAGACGCCGCAAATGTTCAGCTATGCCTTGCTGCACCGGGCCTTGTCCGAAGCGCCCGACCCGCAGGCGATCACGGACGACGCCAGCGCCGTCGAAGCGCTGGGCCTGGCGCCGAAACTGGTCGAGGGCCACCCGCGCAACCTGAAGGTGACCCTGCCGCGCGACATACACACGGCCGAACTGTATTTGGCCCATCCTTGACTCCAGAAAGAACTGCATGCACACAACGACTCCCGACCTCCCATTCCGCATCGGCCAGGGCTATGACTGCCACGCGCTGGTGGAGCACCGCGACCTGATCATCGGCGGCGTGAAAATCCCTCATCACCTGGGCTTGCTTGGCCATTCCGACGCGGACGTGCTGCTGCACGCGATTACGGACGCCATCTTCGGCGCCGCCGCCCTGGGCGACATCGGCCGCCATTTCCCCGACACGGACGCGCAATTCAAGGGCGCCGATTCGCGCACCCTGCTGCGCGAAGCCGTGCGCCGCGTGCAGGCGACCGGTTATATCATCGGCAATATCGACGCCACCATCATCGCCCAGCGCCCGAAGATGGCGCCGCACATCGGCGCCATGTGCGCCAACGTGGCCGCAGACCTGGGCGTGAGCGTGGGCCAGGTCAACATCAAGGCCAAGACGAATGAAAAACTGGGCTACCTGGGCCGCGAAGAGGGCATCGCGGCCGAAGCCGTCGCCTTGCTGCTGCGCGCCTGACGAGCCACCGTCGCATCACCCCTAGACAGGAGAGACCATGTTACCGCTACGCCGCACCACGATCTTGCTTGCACTGGCATGTGCCGCCGCGCCATCGGCCTGGGCCGAACTGCCAGCCACGGGCGAGCCGCCCGCCGCGAAACAGGGCTGGAAGGCCGAGACCGTCGCGCAGGGCGTGCGCCAGCCGTGGGGCATCGCCTGGCTGGGCGAGGGCCGCGCGCTGGTCACCAGCAAGCTGGGCACCTTGCATTTGCTCAATGGAAAGACGTTCAGCGACGTGGCGCTGGAAGGCATGCCCAAGGTATTCACGGGCGGGCAGGGCGGCTTGCTCGATATCGTGCTGCACCCGCAGGATGCGGGCAAGGCGCAGCAGCGCGTCTACATGACGGTGTCGACGGGCACGAATGACGCCAACCGCACGACCCTGGTGCGCGGCGTGTTCGATGGCAAGAAGGTGGCGGGCATCGTGACCTTGTTCAAGGTCGCCACCGACAAGAGCGGCGGCCAGCATTTCGGTTCGCGCCTGCTGTGGCTGCCGGACGGCAGCTTGCTGATGAGTGTGGCCGACGGCGGCAATCCGCCGCTGCGCATAGGCGACCGCCTGGCGCGCGAACAGGCGCAAAACCTGGCCACGCACCAGGGTTCCATCCTGCGCCTGACGGACGAGGGCAAACCGGCGCCCGGCAATCCGCTCGCTGCCAAGGGGGCCTTGCCGGAAATCTGGTCGTACGGCCACCGCAATGTGCAGGGCCTGGCGCTCGACCCCGTTTCCGGCCGCGTATGGGCGACGGAACACGGCCCGTACGGCGGCGACGAGCTGAACCTGGTGGTGGCCGGCGGCAACTACGGCTGGCCGCTGCAAAGCTATGGCGCCGACTACAAGACGCATGAACCGGTCGGCAAGCATGAAGTACCTGGCATGCTCAACCCGAGCGTGGCCTGGGTGCCGTCGCCGGCGCCGTCGGGGCTGGCCGTCTACACGGGCGACAAGATCGCCGCCTGGCGCGGCAGCATCTTCAGCGGCGGCCTGGCGGCCAAGGATATCCGCCGCATCGCCGTCGATGCGAACGGCAAGGTGACGGGGCAGGACCGCCTGGCCATCGGCGCGCGCGTGCGCGACGTGCGCCAGGGGCCGGACGGCTACCTGTACGCGCTGACGGATGAAGACGACGGCCGCTTGCTGCGCATCGTGGCGCAGTAGCACGCGAGGCGCCCACTTCGCTTAAGATGGCGCCTTTATTTCATTCAAGGTGGCGCCATGGCCCGTGATACTTATGCATACCGGCACGTTGCCGTCGAATCGCGCGCGATCGATGGCCGCGTGGAAATCCGTCCCGTGCCGGGCCAGGCTTTTTCGCCGGAACTGGCCGTGCAGTGCTCGCGCCGCCTGGTGGACCTGCAGCGCTATCCGCTGGGCAGCCGCTTTTTACTCTTTGCCAAGCTGACGGACCGCCTGGGCGGCACGCCCTTTTTATATGCCTATCATGGCGATGCGGATGTGCCCATGACGCCGGCCGAAGTCAAAAAATTCCTCGGCGAATTCCGGCGCGGCCGCATCTGAAGGCAGTTTGCTACGACGCTGCGCAAGGCGCGTTGGCCTTGGCGGCAAGCTGCGGCTTGCCGAACAGCGCGATCGTCAGCGCGCAGCCGAGGGCGAACGCGCCGCCGACCACCATCGCGCTCGGTACGCCCAGCCGGTCGACGGCCATGCCGCCGAGCAAGGCGCCCGACGCCAGCGACACTTGCACGATGGCGACAAACAGCGCGCTGCTGCCTTCCATCAGCTCTGGTGCCGCCTTGAACATCCACGTCTGCACGGAGATCGGCATGGCGCCGAAACCGAAACCCCAGACCGCCACCAGCAGCATCGCCGTCACCGCATGGCTGCCCAGCGCGGCCAGCGCCAGGGTGGACAGGCCCAGCACGGCGCCCGTCACCATCAGCGCGGCCCTTTCGTAGCGACCGGCGGCCCAGCCGCCCACCAGGTTGCCGATGAAGCCGGCAGCGCCATACACGAGCAGCATGGCGCTGACCGTGCCGGCCGCCAGGTGCGAGATTTGCGTGAGGAAGGGCGCGATATACGTGTAGGCGGCGAACTGGCCCGTGAACAGCATGGCCGTGGCGATCAGGCCCAGCCTGGCCTTGCGGATGCCGAAGATCATCGGCAACTGGCGCAGGCGGATGGCCTGTGTCGGCGGCAGCTTGGGCAGCAGCAAGAGCTGGCCGATAAAGACCAGCACGGCAATGGCGCTGGCCGCGCCGAAGGCCACCCGCCAGCCGACGAGCTCGCCGACCAGGGCGCCGGCCGGCACGCCCGCCACCGTGCCCAGCGACACGCCGGCGAAGATGATGGACATGGCGCGCGACGCATGCCGCAGCGACACCAGGCGCGGTCCGATGGCGCTGCCGATGGCCCAGAAGCCGCCCACGCCCACGCCCAGCAGGGCGCGTCCCAGCAGGACCCAGCCGTAGGAGGGCGCCAGCGCCACCAGCAGGTTCGAAACGACCAGCAGCGCGGTCAGGCACAGCAGCACGATGCGGCGGTCCAGGCGGCCGGAGCCGACGGTGACGAAGATGGCGGCAAACGCGGCCACGATGCCGGGCGTGGTGATCATCAGGCCGGCCTGGCCCTTGCTGATGGCCAGCTCGGCCGCCATGGCGGGCAGCAGGCCGACGGGCAGGAATTCGGACGTGACGAGGGCGAAGGCGCCGATGCCGACGGATAAGACGGCCAGCCACGGCGCCACGGTGGTATCGTCGGCAGAGGTGTTGGAAGGTGTGTGCATAGGGTTCCTGAAAAGCCGGGAGGTTTTTAACCGGTCGGTATATAATCAGGGCAGGCAGACAGTGTTGTCAATAATTTTTTACCGAACGGTATGAAACAAGATAAAAAAGAGGAAACGGCCAGGGCGAAAACGGGCCGCCCGCGCACCTTTGACGCGGACGAGGCGCTCGATTGCGCCATGAAGGTCTTCTGGGAAAAAGGCTATGAAGGCAGTTCCTTGCCGGAATTGACGAAAGCCATGGGCATGAACCGGCCCAGCCTGTATGCCGTCTTCGGCAACAAGGAGCAACTGTTCCACAAGGCGCTGGAACGCTACAGCGATACGCGCATGCAGTTCTTTGACGCGGCGCTGGAGCAGCCCACGGCGCGCCAGGTGGTCGAGGCGCTGCTGACGCAATATGTCGATGCGCAGACGACGCCGGACGGCCCGCACGGCTGCATGGGCGTCAATGCGGCGCTGGCGTGCAGCGACGATGCGCTGCCCATCCGCGATGAATTGTTTGCGCGCCGCCTGCGCGGCGAGATCAAGCTGCGCGACCGTTTAAGGCGTGCCAGGGAAGAGGGGGATTTGCCGCCCGATTCCTGTCCCGAGCAGCAGGCGCGCTTTGTCGTGACCCTGTCGCAGGGCATGGCGATCCAGGCCGCGGCCGGCGTCTCGCGCGAGCAATTGCACCAGATGGTGGCGCTGCTGCTGCGCAACTGGCCGCTGTAGCGGTCCGTCCGGCCGTCTCAGTCGATGGTCCTGGCCAGGTCGTCCGGGGCCTTGCGTCGCCAGGCGGCCGTCAGGGCCGCCGCCAGCATGTCCAGTTCGGCGTCCGCCAGGCGCACGGTGATGCCCGCCAGCCGTTCCCCCCACCACAGCTTTTCGCAGCCGGCGGGCGTGATGACGGTGGCGATATGCGCCGCTTCCGCATCGAGCAGCACGTTGATGTGTTCGTCATCGGGCAGGGTGGCAAAGATCTTTCCGCCCACGCGGAACGCTGGACGGTCGTGGTGTTCTTCCTCGGTAGTATCGGGAAACGACAGTGCCAGATAGCGTAGTTCTTCCAGATCGACCATTTCCTCTTTCTCCCTCATTGGACGGATAACAGCATGTATGCATTTTGCCATGCTGGCCCGCCGCGTGGTGTGGCGGCATGCGAAAAGAAATGCGCGCCATGCGACACTGCCGTGTCTGCTTGTGGCGCCGCTGCGACATGCCATAGGGCAAGCGCCGCGTGATGTGCCCGTGGCGCGCCGTAGACAGGGAGGCTGGCGCGTGATTGCCATAAGAATATCTTTAATGGTAAAAAGAAAAATACTTTTCTTAAAGGAAAATTAGGCTAAAATAGATTCATCGTCTTACCTGACCCGTCAACCGTCTGACCCTGTCCCGGAAACCCGACCCCTTTCCAGGATGCTTGCAGCGCACAGCCTGTGCCGCAAGTCCGCGCTCCTGCGCGGGAGTCCCAGCCACCGACCGCTCATTCCCGCAGTCTCTAGCGCCTCGCCGACACGCCTCAATGCAGCGTGGATTCAGCCCAAGCGCCCGTACGCCTCCTGAATAACTACTGGATACCATCATGAAAAACCTGTCTAAACTCGCCCTGTCCCTGATCGCTGTCGGTGCCTTTGCCCACGCGAACGCCAGCACCATTACCCTGTCGACCGGCTTTTCCGACGCCGCCGTGCAAACTTCGGCCGCCGCCTACCAGTCCGTCGTCAATGCCGCCGTGGCCGCGCCGGGCGCCGGCTATGGCTCGACGAGCATCGCCAGCTACGACAATATCAATAACAGCAGCCTGTTCGGCAGCGGTTCGAACATCGCCTTCAAATCGGTCATCAACTTCGGCGTCAGCGCGGCCGACGCGGGTACCTGGAGCTTCCGTAGCGGCGTCGACTTCGGCAAGGGCGGCGCGCTGTTCCTCGACGGCGTCGCGCTCGATTTCAAGACCAATGACATGTGGTGGGCCGGCAACTACAATAACGGCAGCCAGTTCTTCAGCGGTTCGAGCTCCCTCGCAGCCGGCAACCACACCCTGAGCATCTATGGCCTGGAAGGCTGCTGCGACGGCGGCCAGCAAGCCCAGTTCAAGATCGGCAGCAAGAACTTCACCAGCTTCAGCGCCGGCGACGGCCTGGTCTCGGCCGTGCCTGAGCCAAGCACCTATGCCATGCTGCTGGTCGGCCTGGGCTTGCTGGGCTTTACGGCCCGCCGCAAGCAGGAAGCCAAGTTCTAAGTCCTGTTTTTCAGCTCCCGCCTGTGCGCTCCGCCGCAATGCGGAGCAAGCAAAAAGCCCGCCGTGTCCTTGCAGACACGGCGGGCTTTTTGCTTGCGGGCGCGATTTAATCGTCGCCGTCGTCTTCGTCGCCGCCCTTGGCGGCCTTGCCCCGTTCGGCATCGACGGCATTCTTCAGGCCGGCGGCATCGTTGAAGAAGGCGTCCGTCGCATGGTCCGGGCTCAGGCGCACGGCGGGCGGATAGATCACGGACATGTACAGCTCGTCGGACAGGCGGCCATTGATTTGCAGGTTGCTCAGCAGGATCAAGGTCGAACCGACGATGGCCAGCACCACGCTGGCCAGCGCAAAGCGGCGCCGATGCTGGGGGTTGATCGTGCACAGATGGTAGTAGATCATGCAGCATACAATGACGATGAACATGTGCCGCCCGTAGCGGGTCAGCACTTCCAGCGACAGCGCGTAGGCGACCACGCTGCTGGCCAGTTCCCATGCCTCCATGGCCAGCAAGCCGCAGCCGATGATGAACAGGTGGCGGCCGAAGCGCGCCACATGGCCAAACAGCCGGTTTGCCACGGCCCAGATCGAAGCCCACACGAGGCCGCCGGCCAGCGCGTAGGCGACGATCATCAGGTAGGAAATCGGGTCGAAGCTTTCCGCGTCACCCAGCCAGTTGCTGAAGGCGGCCGAGGCGCCGATCATGGCCAGGCCCGCCATGGCGGGGCGCAAGCCTTCCCAGTTGTGCATGGTGGTGTCGCTCTGCTCGGGCGCCACGGGATGGTCGGCGCCGCGCACGCGCAGGCGCGTGTGGCCGAGGCGCACGATGCTGTTGCCGCTCAATGCCACCTGCAGCTGGCGCCGGCCCCGGTGGATCACGCCGTTATGGCTGCCCAGGTCGCGCAGCAGCAGGCCGCCTTCGCCATCGTCTTCGATGATGGCGTGCTCGGCGGCCGTATGCGCATCGTCGAGGATGAAGTCGTTGTCATAGCCGCGGCCCAGGCGGATCGGCAAGGCGGCGATGCGCTGGCGCTGCTGCACGTCGCCGTTGGCGGCGAGGATCTCGATGGAGTAGGGCGCTTTCATGGCTGGCGCGCGCCGCTGGCGGAGGGGGCGCGCGACAGCGCTTCGAGGAAGGTGCGCGTGGCGCGCATGCCGTTGGCGTAGGACACGCCGCGCGCGTCTATGCGGCTTTGCAAGTTCATCAGTGGCTCATCGGTGCTGGCGGCCAGCAGGGCAAAATCGTACAGGCCGGGAAATTTTCGGTAGGCGCGCACGCACAGCACGGCGCGCAGCGGCAGGGTCTGGTTCTTGATGAACTGTTCGCTGCAATGGGGGCCCGTCAGGTGCGCGCTCTTGTAGTTGCCGAAGCTTTCATTCTTGAACGAGGCGCTGGCCAGCCCGGAAAAGCGCAGGGCGCCCAGTTCGCTGCTGCGCAGGAATTCATGGCGCATCGACACTTGCCCCGTCTGCAGGGCGCCGGAAATGAAGATGGCCGATTCCATGGCACAACTGGTGTTGTCGATCATGTAGGGCTTGTCGGCCTTCACGTTGGAACGGCCCCAGCAGCGCATCTGGTCCGACTCGCGCACGGGCACGCGGTACGGGCCCATGGCTTTCAGGCTCAGGGGCGTGTCGAGCAGGCGCGCCAGCATCACTTCCTGGTGCGCCAGCAGCTGCGCCGTCACCAGCGGCTTGAAGTCCTTCGGCGCCTTGCCTTGCTGCGCCACCTTGGCCAGCAATTGCTGCGCATAGCGGGCCGGCACGAGAAAACTGACGAGTTCGCCGTCGAGGCGTTTCGACACGTTCACGCCCGCGACGTCGCCATTCGCCGTGACGCTGGGGCCGCCGCTCATGCCGGAATTGATCGGTCCGGTGAACATCAGCTGGTCGTAAAAGCTGCGCGTGACGACGCCGTTGTACGAGCCTTCGGAAATGGCGAAGCCCAGGTCCAGCGGATTGCCCATCGAGTACAGGTACTGGCCCTGGGTCAGCGGCGCCAGCTGCTCCGGCATCTTGAAAAAGCCCGTGCCGTGGCGATTGACGCGCAGCACGGCCAGGTCGTGCAGCACGTCGACGGCCAGCAATTCGACATTGCCGCGCTGGCCGCTGGTGTCGACCCATTCGCCCACGTAGGTGTCGGGGTCGAGCGCGAATTGCGATACCACGTGGTAGTTGCTGACCACCAGGTCGCCCGTGCCGATCAAAAAGCCGGAGCCGACCGACGACTGCGTGCGGCCGTTTTTCAGCAGCACGCGCACTTGCAGGATGTCGGCGCGCGCGGCCGTGTACAGTTTTTGCGCGGCCGACGAGGGGGGCGGCAGGGCCGCATGGTCGGTGGCGGCGGGCGCGGCGGTGGCCGGCGGCGGTTTGGCGGGGGGAGGCGAAGCGGTGGTGGCCACGGCGGGCGCAGGGGCCGGGGCCGCGTGGGCGCCTGCGGCAGCGCACAGGCTGGCCAGCAAGCAGGCGTAGTTAGATAATTTCATGCATCCTTTGTGCGTGAGCAGGAACGACGCTGGCGCCCAGGCGACGCGCGACTGCGCGCCCGCCCGGGAACTACAGGGCGCCGTCTTCCAGCGCGGGCGCCGTCACCGGCGTCATCATATGGCCCAGCTTGCTTTGCTTGGTATTCAGGTAGTGCTGGTTGAAGGCGTTGCGGTTGACCAGCAGCGGCACGCGTTCGGCCACCGCGATGCCCAGCGCTTCCATGGCCGCGATCTTGCGCGGGTTGTTCGTCATCAAGCGCAGGCTGTCGATGCCGAACTGGGCGAACATGGGCTTGCACAAGCTGTAGTTGCGCGCATCGGCCTTGAAGCCCAGTTGCTCGTTCGCCTGTACCGTGTCGGCGCCCGCTTCCTGCAGGCGGTAGGCGCGGATCTTGTTGATCAGGCCGATGCCGCGCCCTTCCTGGCGCAAATACAGCAGGATGCCCCGGCCTTCCTCGGCGATGCGCTTGAGCGCGCCTTCGAGCTGGGCGCCGCAGTCGCAGCGCTGGGAAAACAGCACGTCGCCCGTCAGGCATTCGGAATGCACGCGCGCCAGCACCGGTTCGCCGTTGCCGACGTCGCCCAGCACCATGGCCAGGTGTTCCTTGCCTGTGGCGTGCTCGACAAAGGCGTGCAGGGTGAACTGGGCCCACGGCGTCGGCAGTGCGCAGGAAGTCGTGTAATCCAATTCGCCTGTCGCCAGGATGTCCGCGCCGCTTTGCATGGTTGTGCTCATATAGGTAATTGTCAAAAATAAAGGCGCGCCGTACCACTCCGGTGCCGGCGCGCCCTGTCATCATACCAAAAAGCAGGGGAAACCATTTCCCCTGCTTGATATTGGAAGGCTGGAATGCCTGGTGCTATTGCTCTAATTGCGGCCGTATGCGTCTTTTACAAGATGGCTGGCCTTGCCGCAGCCCCGTTGCGCCAGCAACGGCAAGCCGTGCAAGGCTAGGGCCAGCGACCCTTATCGAGGCAGATCGAAGACCAGCACTTCGGCATCTTCGGCCTGCGTCAGCGTCACCGTGGCCTCCTGGGTCAATTTCAGCGCGTCGCCCGCTTTCAAGGGCGTGCCGTTGACCACCAGGCTGCCGCGGATCAGGTGGACGTAGGCGAGGCGGCCCTCGTCCAGCGCATGTTCGGCTTGCTCGCCTTCCTGCAGGATGCTGGCGTAGAGGGCCGCGTCCTGGTGGATCAGCACAGAACCCTGGCGCCCGTCGCCCGAGGCGATCAACCGCAGCTTGCCCCGTTTGCTTTCCGGCGAGAAATGCTTCTCTTCATAGCTGGGGGCAATGCCCGTCACGTTCGGCTGTATCCAGATCTGCAGGAAGTGCAAGCCATCCGTGTTCGAGTGGTTGAACTCGCTGTGGCGCACGCCGCTGCCGGCGCTCATGCGCTGCACGTCGCCGTAGTGCAGCACGGAACCGGTGCCCATGCTGTCCTTGTGCTCGAGCGCGCCATCGAGCACGTAGGAAATGATTTCCATGTCGCGGTGGCCGTGCGTGCCGAAACCCTGGCCTGGCGTGACCCGGTCTTCATTGATCACCAGCAAGGGGCCAAAACCCATGTGATTGGCATCGTGATAGCTGCCGAAGGAAAAGCTGTGGTGGGAATTGAGCCAGCCGTGGTTGGCGGCGCCGCGTTCTTCGCTATGACGAATCTGTAACATGGTGGACTCCGTTTCTAAAGGTTAATGTGCGATAATTTCGAAGGACCGTTGCCTGGCGCTATGCCTTGGCTTCTCTTCCGCCCCGCGCTGTACGATGAAGAAAGTATAGGCCGCCCAGGCGAGAAAGAAAAACGGAAAATCTACCGCACTATGATCGAAAAAATCGAATGTTAAGACTGAGCCTGGATGCCTTGCAAATCGTCGACGCCATCGACCGCCGCGGCTCGTTCTCGTCGGCCGGCAAGGAGCTGCATAAAGTCCCGTCGACCATCTCCTACACGGTGGCCAAGCTGGAGGACGACCTGGGCGTGCAGGTGTTCCAGCGCAACGGGCCGAAAGTCGTGCTGACGGCGGCGGGACAGGAATTGCTGAAGGAAGGGCGCTATTTGCTGAAGGCGGCGCAGGACCTCGAGCACCGCGTGCGCCGGGTGGCGTCGGGCTGGGAAACGGAGCTGGCCATCGGCATCGACTCCATGTTTTCCGCCGTGGCCCTGGCCGGCGACGTGTGCGCGTTCTACGAGGTGGCGCAGCAGACGCGGCTGCGGCTGGCGCAGGATACCCTGTCGGGCACGTGGGAAGCGCTGATGGACCGCAGGGTTGACCTGCTGGTCGGCGCGCCCGGCGACGGTCCGGCCGGCGGCGGCTATATCGCGCAGCCGATCGGCATGCTCGACTTCGTCTTTGCCGTGGCGCCCGCACACCCGCTGGCGCAGCTGCCCGGTCCGCTGTCGCGCGGCGACCTGCAGCAGCACCGCGCCGTGGTGGTGGCCGATTCGGCGCGCCAGATGGCGCCGCGCACGGTGGGCTTGCTGCTGGGACAGGATGCGCTGACGGTGCCGAACATGCAGGTCAAGTTCGACTACCAGGTGCTGGGGCTGGGCTTCGGTTTCCTGCCGGGGCCATGCGCGCGCGCCGCCATCGCCCGCGGCCAGCTGGTGGAAAAGGCCGTGGAAGAGCCGAAGCCGTCGGAAACCTTCTACCTGGCCTGGCGGGTGGGCGAGGATGGCGCCGCCTTGCGCTGGTGGCTGGCGCGCATGCGCGATCCCGCGGTGTTTGCGCGGCTGGCGCAGCACCTGCCGGGGCGCGCCTGACGCCAGCCCGGTGCGGGGCGGGCCGCCATTCGGCGCAAGCCTTAAAATGTTGACATACGCCAACATTTTTAAGTTACCATATTCACAGTATTGCTAGCGTATTTCCGGCCCGACTTCCATGCCCGATCGCGGGATTTTGATGATTACACAGACTGTAGCGTCCCTGATATTTCCAACCGACCCGGCCACTGCGCGGGGGTTCCGTGCTTGAGGCGAAAGTCGCGCTGTGCCTGCGCCTGGCCCAGGATGCCCGTGAACAGGCCGGTCCGCAGCAGGCCGCCACGCTGGCGCGCCTGCAGGACGAGCTGGAACGCCTGCGCGGCGCCAGCCGGCCCGTGGTGCGCGTGGCGCCGGCCGATGCCCTGCTGGAGATCGACCCTGACGGCTACCTGATCGGCTGGAACCATGGCGCCGAACAGATGTTCGGCTATTCCGAAATCGAGGCGCTGGGCCAGCACATCCTGTTCCTGTACCCGGAAGACGACGCCGAGGCGAGCGTGCTGGAGTTGCATTTCGTGCAGGGCGACGTGGCCACCGATGTGCGCCGGCGCAAGAAGTCGGGCATGGTGACGTGGCTGCGCATGCACCGCCACGTGATCCATGACCAGGCGGGCAAGGGCTGCGGCATGGCCGTGCGCCTGTCCGCGCTGAGCGAACCGCTGTCCGACGTGGACAAGGTGAGGTTGCACGCGCGCATCATCGAAGACAGCGAGCAGGGCGTGCTGATCACGGATGCGGAAGAGCGCATCGTCTCGATCAACAGCTCGTTTAGCCGCATCACCGGCTATTCGCCGGCCGAAGCCATTGGCCGCACGCCGGACCTGCTGCGCTCGGGCGTGCACGACCCCGATTTCCGCGCCAAGGTGCGCGCCGCCATGCGTGGCCACGGCTCCTGGCGCGGCGAGATCATCGGCAAGCGCAAGAATGGCGAACTGTTTCCGCAAGACGTCACCATCAGCGTCGTGCGCGACGAATTTGGCGAAATCAGCCACGTGTTTTCCCTGTTTTCCGATATTTCCGTGCACAAGGATGCCGAGGCGCGCATGCAGCGCATGGCCAACTACGACAGCCTGACGGGCTTGCCCAACCGCTGCCTGCTGAATCAACTGGTGGACCAGGGCCTGGCCGAAGCGAAGCGGCAGGGCACGCATGGCGCGCTGATGGTCATCGACATCAGCCGCATCGGTTCCATCAGCGACACCCTGGGCCATGAAGTGGGCGACCAGCTGGTGATCGCCATCGGCCAGCTGTTCCGCGGCGCCCTGCGCGACGCCGACATCCTGGCGCGCGTCGACAACAGCAAGTTCGTCGTGGCCCTGCTGCACATCGAAAAGCGCGAACATGCGGCGAACGTGGCGCAAAAGCTGCTCAACCTGCTCGAAGCGCCGATCACCATCGATGCGCACGCGCTGCACGTGGGCGCCAGCATCGGCATCACCGTGTATCCGGAAGACGGGCTGGAAGCGCCGGCCCTGTTCCGCTTTGCCGACGTGGCCGTGGCCAAGGCGGGGCAGACGATCGAATCGGCCTTCCTGTTCTACCGCGAAGACATGAACCGGCGGGCCAAGGAACATTTGCGCCTGGAAAGCGAAATGCGCTTGGCCTTGGGCGACAAGGAGCTGGAATTGCATTACCAGCCGAAAGTGAGCCTGGCCAGCGGCCGCATCGTGGGCGCGGAAGCCCTGCTGCGCTGGAAGCATCCGATGCGCGGCATGGTCTCGCCCGGCGTCTTCATCCCTGTCGCCGAGGAAACCAGTTTAATTTTAGAGCTGGGCACCTGGGTGCTGGACGAGGCCTGCCGCCAGATCCGCAGCTGGGAAGACCGGGGCCTGCACATGCCGGCCATCGCCGTCAACCTGTCGGCGCGCCAGTTCGACGAGCAGTTGCCGGCGCGCATAGCGGCCGTGCTCGAACGCTACCAGGTGCGGCCCGAGCAGATCATGCTGGAAATCACGGAAAGCCTGTTGATGCGCGGTGCCGACAAGGTGATCGACATCATGAATGAGCTGGTGGCCATGGGCCTGGCGCTGGCGCTGGACGACTTCGGCACCGGCTATTCCAGCCTGGCCTACCTGAAGAAATTCCCCATCAGCACCTTGAAAATCGACCGCTCCTTCGTCATCGGCTTGCCCTTCGAGGAAAACGATTGCGCCATCGCCCGCGCCATCGTCACCATGGCGCAGCAGCTGCGCCAGGAAATCGTCGCCGAAGGCGTGGAAACGGCCGAGCAGATGCGCTTCCTGCGCGAACTGGGCTGCGACCAGCTGCAAGGCTATCTGTTCAGCCCGGCCGTGCCGGCGGCCGAGTTCGAACTGATGCTGGGCGAAGG
This sequence comes from Janthinobacterium sp. GW822-FHT07H11, assembly GCF_058798615.1. Taxonomy (NCBI): domain Bacteria; kingdom Pseudomonadati; phylum Pseudomonadota; class Betaproteobacteria; order Burkholderiales; family Oxalobacteraceae; genus Janthinobacterium; species Janthinobacterium sp. GW822-FHT07H11. The sequence continues at coordinate 4,774,886 of NZ_CM179507.1, read as the reverse complement.
CCGCCGGCTGCGCCTGGAAGAGGCCATCGTTTAAGGCAGGCCCAGCTTGACCTTTTCCAGCAGGTAATCGAGCATCACCCTGACCCGGGCCGGCACTTGCAGGCCCGGTCCCACGAAGACGGCGTGCACGAGCTCCTTGTCGCCCGGATTGTAGTCCTGCAGCAGCTCCACCAATTGACCTTGCGCAATGTCGCGCTGCACGTGCTGGCGCGAAAAGCGTCCCAGGCCCATGCCCGCCAGCACCAGCTGGCGCATGCTTTCGCCATCGCTGACGCAGGTATTGCCTTGCGGCGCCACCTGCAACGTTCCTCCGCTCCCGTCGAGGAAGGGCCAGGTTTCGTTCTGGCAGCGGAAGTTGAAGGCCAGCAGATTGTGCCCGGATAAGTCCTGCGGCGTACGGGGCAAGCCGTGGCGCGCCGCATACGCGGGCGACGCCACCACGACCATCGCGTCTTCGCCCAGTTTGCGCGCCACCAGGTTCGATGCCTTCAGCTGGCCCGTGCGGATGGCGATGTCGGTGCGGTCTTCCAGCAAGTCGACGATGGCGTCGCTGACGACGACGTCGAGCACGATGTCGGGATAGCGCTGCGCGAACTCGGGCAGGATGGGCAGCAGATGGCGCACGCCGAACGGTACGAAACAGTTGATGCGCAGGCGCCCGCGCGGCGCCGCCCCCTGCGCCGCTTCGCGCTCGGCGCCGTCGATATCGTCGAGGATGCGCTTGCACTGGATAAAAAAGGCGTCGCCCTCGGGCGTCGTGTGCAGCTGGCGCGTGCTGCGCTGCAGCAGGCGGGCGCCGAGCCGCGCTTCCAGACGATTGACGAGCTTGCTGACGGCCGACGGCGTCAAGGCCAGGCGGCGCGCGGCGGCGGAAAAAGCCCCCGTTTCCACCACGGCCACGAACACGGCCATCTCGAATGCGCGGTTGATGTCTTGCCTGGCCATTATTGAATCCATTTCACAGGTGTTTCGATTATTAGAGTCTATATCAAAAGTATTTATCCCGATAGACTGGCCCGCTTGAACCATTTGCCGGAGTAATCATGACCACCGCAGCCCCTGTTTCCCCGCCCGCCAGCAAGATGCCACCCGGCGTGCTGGCGCTGGCCGTCGGCGCCTTTGCCATCGGCGTCACCGAATTCATCGTCGTCGGCATCCTGCCGGCCATCGCCAAGGATTTGCACATTTCCATCGAATCGGCCGGCTCGCTCGTGAGCCTGTATGCGCTGGCGCTGGCCATCGGCACGCCGCTGCTCGTGTTATTGATGTCGCGCCTGCCGCGCAAGGCGGCCCTGCTGGGGTTGATGAGCGTTTTTCTCGCCGGTAACTTGCTGGCCGCGTTTTCCCACACGTTCGAACTGTTGCTGGCGGGGCGGGTCATCACGGCCGTGGCGCACGGCACCTTCTTTGCCATCGGCGCCACCGTGGCCGCCAGCCTGGTCAGCAAGGCACAGGCGGGCAGGGCGATTTCCGTGATGTTCGCGGGATTGACGCTGGCCATGGTGATCGGCGTGCCGCTCGGCAGTTTTCTTGGCAACCTGATGGGCTGGCGCTTGCCGTTCTTTGCCGTGGTCGTGCTGGCCGCGCTGGGCCTGGCAGCCATGGCGCGCTGGCTGCCGGCCGGTTTAGCGCAAGGCCAGGGCGGCAAGGCCGTGACGCAGCTGGCGGCCCTGGGCAGCGGCCCCATCCTGACCATGATGGCCGTCACCACGTTCGGCTTTGGCAGCAGCTTTGCCGCCTTCACGTTCATTACGCCCATCTTGACGGATGTGACGGGTTTTTCCGCCACCATGGCCAGCGCCTTGCTGATCGTGTTCGGCGTCGCCACCTTTGCCGGCAACCTGGCGGGCGGCTACCTGACCAGCCACCTGGGCTGGCAAAAGGCCTTGCGATCGATGCTGCTGTTGCTGGCCGTGACGCAAGTGGGCGTGGCCCTGGCCATCACGTCCCAGTGGCTGATGACGGCGATGCTGTTCGTCTGGGGCGTGTTCGCCTTCGGCCTGTCGCCCGCCCTGCAGGCGGGCATGCTGGCCACGGCCGAGCGCTACACGCCGCAAGCCGTCGATTTCGCCTCGGGCCTGAACATTTCCTCGTTCAACCTCGGCATTTCCTTCGGCTCCATGCTCGGTGCGCTGATGGTCTCGCGCCAGCTGATGGCGTCGTCGCCATGGGCCGGCGTGGCGGCAGCGTTGCTGGCCCTGCTGCCGCTGGCCTGGCTGGCGCGCAGGAAGCTGGCGTCCCACGTGGCGGGGGCGGCCGCGCACTGAACGCGGCCTGCCTTATTCGAGCAGGGCGGCAATCGCCAGCGGCGTGCCGCCGGTGAGGACCTGGCCGCCGTCCGGATGCGCATGGAAACGGTAGGCGTAGATACGGAAACCGGCCACGGCGTCGCCGGGAAAGGCGGGACCCTCCTGCGCCGCCAGCGGTGTTGCCGCGCCATCGCCGCCCTGGTAGCGCACTTGCGCCGCATCCGTCCTCGCATACGCAAACTGCACGCCGGCGCAGCGCTTCCCGCCAGCGCCGCCAATGTGGCGCGCATAGGCGAGGAATTGTTCGCAGGCGGCGCGCAGGTCGGCCGCCGCATACACGCCGTCGGGCCGCGTGACGATGGAGACCCAGGCGCTTGACGTGATCTGCCCCGGCTTGCGGTTCCAAATTAGTTCCGCGTTGTCGTCATAGGCGGCCTTGGAAAACGGGAACACGGCGCGGCCCAGCGCATCGAGCGGCAGCGCCAGCTGCGCGTCCTTGCCGTGCAAGGCCAGGCGCAAGCCCTCCGTGGACACGCTGGCGTCGCGCGCGCGCAGGCGCAGATGCTGCTGCAGCAATTGCTTGGGCTTGCCGTACTTCTCGAACCAGATCATGTGGCGGTAGGCGTCGCGATACGCGATCCAGTCGCCGCCTTCCTGGGCGCCGGCGAACGCGGGCAGCAGTGCCAGGCCGAGTAGCAGGGATTTGCGCATGCCGCTTAAAACCGGTAACCGAGGCCGCTGGACCAGGTGATGACGTTGCGCCGTTCGATGACGGGACTGCCGGCCGGCCCGCTGCCCAGCCGCGTGCCCGTCACGGCGCTGTTGAGCAGCCACTGGCTGCTCAGGGCCCAGTTCCAGTTGACGCCCGCCTCGATGGCGGTGACGCCGCCGGCCGGGCGGTAGTCGCGCGCGCCCCCGGCGGCAACGCTGACGGCGTAGCGCTCTTCCATCACGGCGCCGCTGGCCAGCGAGACGCCGGCCGACACGGTCACCGCATGATGGGCGGCCAGCGATGGCAGGGTCTTTTGCACGGCGAGCTGGGCGCGCCAGCCGCGCGCGCTCGTGTCGTACACCAGGTTCGACGTGACGCGCGCCTGCTCGCCCAGGTAGTAGCCATAGAAGCCGCCCACGTCGGGCGATCCCTTGATGCGCCGCGTGCCGCGCAGGCGCCAGCCATCTTCCGGATCGCGCGCATTGCTGGCGGCCAGCAGCGGGCCGTATTCCACGCCCGGCGTGGCCGACAGGTGCATGCCCGCCACGCCGCTGGCCGAGACGAATACGCCATTGCTCCACTGGACCTGCAGCAGCGGCCGCAGGACGGCGGCGCGCGGCGCGCCGTCGTCCGTCGCGGAGCTGCCCGTGACAGCCGCGCCCACGTACATGTCCCGGCTCCCGTCGGGCATCATCTGCGCGTCGGCGCCGCCGGCCAGCAGCAGCGCCGGCAGCAACGCCGGCAGCAACAGCCGGGGAGAACAACGGGGAGAAAAACGGGGCGCGAACTTGTGCATGCCATCCTTTAAAAACCGAAACGGACACCGAGCGCGATGCGGTTCATCGTGCTGTCGAGTCCTTCGTATCTGACGGTCGGGGCGTGCTCCCATTCGAGCTGCAGCGCCACGTCCTTGTTGATCTGATAAGCCGCTCCCACGCTCGCGTACAGGCCCGTCTTGTTCGTCGATTCAGCGGGCGGCGCATTCCTGCCGTCGATGGTGAATTCGACGCGGCTGCGCGCCAGGCCGGCCTTGGCGAACAGCGACCAGTCCTCGTCCAGGCGCCAGGTGCCGCGCGCCGCCACATAAGCGGCGCTGGCGCGCACCCTGAGCTGGTAGCCGGGGTCGAGGTCGAAGCGGGTCGCGCCGCCGCTGGCGCGGTAGCCGCCTTCCAGCGCCCAGGCCGGCGTCAGTTCATAGCCGGCGAAGACGCCGAACGGCAGCGCCTTGCCGCTGGCGTCGCGCTGGCTGGTCGCGCCGCCAGCCGCATACCGGACCTTGCCGTCGCTGGACGGGCTGACGTTGGCGCCCACGTACAGGCCTTCGGCGTGGACGAGCGAGGTGGCGGCGATGGCGAGCAGGGTGCTGCATGCAAATTTTTTCATGTTCGGATTCCGGTTGAGGTAAGAGCTTCCATGTTAGGCAAGCCGCGTCCCGGAATCCGCCCGTGTTTGTCCTTGAATTGTCCGCAATTTGTAGGGCGCATTTGTATGAAAAGTGTAGCAATGTGTACCGGATTGTCGAATTTGCCACAGGCGCGCCGCGCTCCACTACAATACGCCACAAAAATGGCGGCGCGGAGGAGCGATGCAAGGTGTCATGCTGGTGGAAGACGATGCGCGGCTGGCCGCGCTGGTCAAGGAATACCTGGAGCAGTACGACTATGCGGTCGACGTCGTCACGCGCGGCGACCAGGCCCTGGCGCGCTTTCGCGATACCCGGCCCGAGCTGGTGATACTCGACCTGACCCTGCCCGGCGTCGACGGCCTGGTGGTGTGCCGCCAGCTGCGCCAGCTCAGCGCTGTGCCCATCCTGATACTGACGGCGCGCGAAGACACCTTCGACGAAGTCTCGGGCCTGGAGCAGGGCGCCGACGACTACGTGAACAAGCCGATCCAGCCGCGCGTGCTGCTGGCCCGTTTGCGCGCGCTGCAGCGGCGCGGCAGCGCGGCTGCCGGCAGCGATATCGTCATCGGCCAGCTGCGCGTGTCGCGCGAGAACCGCGCCGTGCACTGGCGCGGGCAGGAAATCGCCATGAACAGCGCCGAATTCAAGCTGTTCGCCATCCTGGCCGACGCCGCGGGCAAGGTCATGTCGCGCAACGATATCCTCGTCAAGATGCGCGGCATCGAATTCGATGGCCTCGACCGCAGCATCGACAACTGCATCTCGCGCCTGCGCCGCAAGTTCGACGACGCCGCCGCCGAGCGCATCAAGACGGTGTGGGGCGAAGGCTACCTGCTCACGCCCTCCGCCTGGGAATGAACCGCCTGTTCTGGCGTTTCGCGCTGCTGGTGCTGCTGGCCGTCGCGCTGGGCAGCGGCCTCATTTACGTCACCTTCAGCCGCTTGTTCGGCGATCCGCTCGAGCATATCGCGCGCGACCAGGCGGCCGGCCAGATCTTCCTGCTGGAGCAGTACATCGACCAGGCGCCCGCCGACGAATGGCTGCCGCGCCTGAACAAGGTGCGCGAAGTGTCCGACGTCACGCTGGAGCTGCAGCCGCTGGCCGCCGTGCTGGCGGCGCTGCCGGCCGCGCAGCGCGCGCCGCTGCTGCATGGCGCCGTGGTGATGGACGTGGGCGGCAAGGGTTTTTACCGCCGCGTCGACGCCACGGGCGCGCGCTATGCCGGCAGCGAGGACGATGTGCTCCACGCGCAGAAGCTGCCCATCGACGTGGGCCAGGCGCTGCGCATGGAGGCGATCCGTTTCGCCGTCATCGCCCTGTGCCTGCTGCTGCCGCTGGGCTGGTGGACGCGCGTGCACGGCCGCAGCCTGGCGGCGCTGTCGCGCATGGCCGACGATTTCGGACAGGGCGACCTGGCCGCGCGGGCGCGGGTCCGGCCCGGCTCCAGCATCGCGCCGCTGGCCGGCCGCATCAACGACATGGCCGGGCGCATCGGCTCCCTGCTGGAGGCGCGCAAGCATTTGCTGCTGTCGGTGTCGCACGAGCTGCGCACGCCGATCGCGCGGCTGGAATTCGGCCTGGAACTGCTGGCCGCGCGGCATGCGGACGGCCAGCCCGACCTGCGGCGGCGCGTCGACGCCATGGGCGCCGACGTCGGGGAATTGAAAACCCTCGTCAATGAGCTGCTGGGCCTGATGCAGCTTGATCATGCGCAGGCGCTGCCGCGCCAGTCCTTCCCCCTGGCGCCGCTGCTGCATGGCTGCCTGGCGGCGGCCTTGCCGCGCCAGGTGGACGCTTGCATCGCCGCCGACCTGGGCGAGCTGCGCGGCGAGCCCCGCCTGCTGGCGCGCGCCGTCGGCAACCTGCTCGGCAATGCGGCCAAATATGCCGTCGCGCGCGTGGCGCTGTCGGCCGTGCGCGACGGCGAGGCGCTGCGCATCGTCATCGAGGATGACGGTCCCGGCATTCCCGCCGACCAGCGCGAACGGGTGTTTGCCCCGTTCTACCGCCTGGAGCGCGAGCAGGACCATGCGGCCGCGGGCCACGGCTTGGGGCTGGCCATCGCCGCCAGGGCTGTCGCGCTGCACGGCGGCACCATCGCCGTCGACGATGCGCCGCTGGGCGGCGCCCGCTTCACTATCTGCATTCGGCCATGAGCGCCCGCGCATCGCGCTTCTGCCGCTGCGCCATATAGGAACTGCCCATGGAGGCGGCCATGATCATGGCAATCGCCAGCCATTGCCCGCTACCCAGGCGCTCGTCGAGCAGGATATAGGCCAGCATGGCGGCCACGGCCGGTTCCATGCTGCTCATGATGCCGAAGGCTTGCGGCGTCAGCCGTTTCAGGGCGACCATTTCCAGCGAGATCGGGATGGCGCTGGAAATGAGCGCGACCCCTAATCCCACGCCCAGCACGACGGGCGAGAGCAGGGCGGCGCCGCTGTGCATCACGCCCACGGGCACGACCACCAGCGCGGCCATGGCCAGGCCCAGAGCGACGGAATGGCCCGCATGCAAGTGGCTGGCGCGCTTGCCGAAGACGATATACGAGGCCCAGCAGACGGCGGCGCCCAGCGCGAACAGCACGCCCGTCGGGTCGAGATTGCTGACGTCGTGGCCGAGCGGCAGCAGCAGCGCCAGTCCCGCCACGGCCAGGGCCACCCAGACGAAGTCGAGCGGGCGGCGCGAGGCCAGCAGGGCCACGGCCAGCGGGCCGGAAAACTCGATGGCCACGGCAATGCCGAAGGGGATCGTGCGCAAGGCCATGTAGAAGCACAGGTTGGTCAAGCCCAGCGCCGCGCCATACAGGGCCACCGTGCGGGCGTCCGCGCGGCTCAGCTGCCAGCGCCACGGGCGCCAGAACAGCAACAGCAGCAGGGCGGAAAAGCCCACGCGCACGGCCGTCGTGCCTTGCGCGCCGACCAGCGGGAACAGGCTGTGCTTGGCCCACGAGGTGCCCAGCCCCAGCGCGGTGACGGAACCGAGGATGGCCAGCAGGGGAATAAACGAGGAATAGCGGCGTAATGGCATGGAGATAAAAGGCTTGATATCGGAATGGTGAAAGTTTATTGTGTCTGCTCCGATATTTGCACTGCATTTTGACCTCCATGACGCAACTTTCGCTCACGCCTTCCCCCGATCTCGATGCCTTCGACCTGGCCATCCTCGATATCTTGCAGCGCGACAACACGACTTCGCAGCGCGAAATCGCCCAGGCCGTGCATTTGTCGGCGCCGGCCGTGCAGCGGCGCATCCGCCGCCTGCGCGAGAGCGGCGTGATCCGCAGCGAGGTGGCCGTGCTCGACGCCAGCCGCCTGGGCCGTCCTTTGATACTGACGGTGGAAGTGCATCTGCACGACGAGCACCCGCTGCGCACGGCCGGCATGCGCGCGCGTATCATGGCCGAGCCTGCCATCCAGCAGTGCTACGGCATCACGGGCGAGGCCGATTACCTGCTGGTCATCACGGCCAGCAGCATGGCCGAATACGAGGCGCTGTCGGAGCGCCTGTTCGGCGGCGACGACAATATCCGGCGCTACCGCACTTCGGTGGCCTTGACCTGCCTCAAGATGGGCTTGCACGTGCCGCTGGGCTAGAGCGATGAGACCCTCCGACAAGATGCCAACCTCCGTGACGGCGGCCATGCCCGCCAGCCTGCGCGCCGCCGTGGCCGGATATCGATGGGCGCGCGACAGCATCGGCGAATCGGACGCTGCCGTCTACCGCCTGCGGGGCAGGAACGGTGCGCCGGACCTGTTCCTGAAGCACGGCAGGGGGCCTGCCGCCGCCGACCTTGCCGATGAAGCGGCGCGCCTGCGCTGGCTGGCGCCGCAGCTGCCCGTGCCGGCCGTGGTCCAGTTCGCCAGCGTGGCGGACCCGGACCGGGCATGGCTGCTGACGGCGGCGCTGCCGGGCACGACGGCGTCCGAGGTGCTGGAAGCCGATCCCGGGCTGGGCCCCGCCGTGGCCGATGCGCTGGCGGCCTTCTTGCGCCGCCTGCATGCGCTGCCCGTGAGCGCCTGCCCGTTCGACGCCGGCCCTGCCGTGCGGCTGGTCCAGGCGCGCCAGCGCATCGATGCGGGCCTCGTCGACGCCGACGATTTCGATGCCGGGCGCCAAGGCTGGACGGCGGAACAGGTGTGGGCGGCGCTGCAGGATTGCCAGCCGCTCACGCCCGACCTCGTCGTCACGCATGGCGACTTCTCGCTGGAAAATATCCTGCTGCACGAAGGCGCCGTCGTCGGCTGCCTCGACGTGGGACGGGCCGGCGTTGCCGACCGTTACCAGGACCTGGCCATCGCCTGGCGTGCTCTCGGTGAGTTGGACGCCGCGCTACAGCAAAGGTTTGCTGTGCAATATGGGCTCCTTGATATCGATCAAGGCAAGCTGCAATGGCATTTGCTGCTCGACGAGCTGTTTTGAGCGCCGCCCGCCATCAAGGCTCTTCACTCTGCGCATCGCGCTCGCGGCAGCTCAGGGACGCGTAATGGCCCTTGGGCATCCTGGTCTTGATGGCCACCTCGCTCAGGGCATGCCCGATATCGACGGGGTCGCTCAAGGTGCAGCGCTGGGCGCGGGCGAACGCCTGCAGCTTCTGCGTGCTGCCCTGCACCTTGAGCGTGACGCCCGCGCCGGGGCTGACGCAGCAGCCGATGTATTGCGTGATGTATTCTTCCTCGATCAGCACCAGTGCATGCCCCATGAAGCTGGCCGGCTTTTTCAGCAGGTAGTAATCGGTGTAATCGAAGCGCTGGTCGGGGCGCTTGCCGATGTAGCCTTCGCGCGCGTAGGCGGCGATGGCCTTGCCCGAGGTGCCCACTCTGTCCGTCGTGCCCTTTTTCAGGTGCAGCGCCTGGACCAGGCCGCTTTCAAGCCCCTCATCGGTAACGGTAACGGCGGCGGTCAGGGCGCCGCAGGAGCAGGCGGCGAGCAGAAGGGCGCCGAGCAGGCGGCGGGTGCGGCGCCACTCAGCCATGGGAGGGATTGCTTGCATATATTGACGTGTAGGGGAGAAGAAGCGCAGTGTAGCCCACGCCAGCCATGGCACGTGGCACAAGTGCATGGCACAATGCGTGATCCGCACGCCACGTGCCACTGACCCCAGGACTTTCATGACCCGCGCCATCCTCGACGAAGCCCAGATCCATCCCGCCGCCCGGCCCTTGATCGGCAGCAAGCACCAGGACATCGTGCGCGAAGTGCAGCGAGCCATCGCCGCGCACCAGGTGGTCGTCGTTGGCATGGCGCTCAACCCGTTCCCGCGCAAGGCGCGCAAGATCCTCGACGTGCTGGGCACGCCCTACCAGTACCTGCAGTACGGCAGTTATCTGAACCAGTGGCACCGGCGCAATGCGCTGAAAATGTGGACGGGCTGGCCCACGTTCCCCATGGTCTTTGTCAATGGCGTGCTCATCGGTGGCGCCAGCGAGCTGCAAAAGATCGTGGAAAATGGCGAGTTCAGCGCCATGCTGGCGAAGAAGCTGCGCGTGATTTAAGCTGTGGCTTATTCGCCCGGCCGCCACGGCGACTTGCGCGTGCGCAAGGGGTCGAGCAAGCTGCGTAAATCGTTGTGGTCGAGTTCGTACATCAGCGCGATTAAACTGCCCAGTTCGCCCGAGGGAAAGCCCTCGCGCGCGAACCAGCCCAGGTAATGGCCCGGCAAGTCGGCCAGCAGCCGTCCCTGATATTTACCGTATGGCATTTCGCGCGTGACCAGCAGCGCCAGTTTTTCTGAATTCATGGTGGTGATCCCGTGTTGATGCGGCCAGTGTAGCAGACCTCTGAATTGTTGAGTTTGGCGCAACTATCTTCTGCCGAATGACGTATTTTTCGGAACAAAGAAAACCCCGATACTGCATGCCAACCTCATTGATCGGAGTTTGCCATGCCCATTGCCTTGCTCGCGCTGACCCTCAGCGCGTTTGCCATCGGAACCACCGAGTTTGTCATCGTCGGGCTGCTGCCCACCATCGCCGCCGACCTGGGCGTCAACCTGCCCTCGGCCGGCCTGCTGGTCAGCCTGTATGCGCTGGGCGTGGCCGTCGGCGCGCCCGTGCTCACTGCCCTGACGGGCAAGATTCCGCGCAAGACCTTGTTATTGTCCCTGATGGTCTTGTTCACCCTGGGCAATTTGCTGGCCTGGAAGTCGCCCGGCTACGCAACCCTCGTCATCGCCCGCATCCTGACGGGGCTGGCGCACGGCGTGTTCTTTTCCATCGGCTCGACCATCGCCACGTCATTGGTGCCGAAGGACAAGGCCGCCAGCGCGATCGCCATCATGTTTACGGGCCTGACCGTGGCCCTGGTGACGGGCGTGCCGCTGGGTACCTTCATCGGCCAGCATGTCGGCTGGCGCGAAACCTTCCTGGCCGTCTCGGCCCTGGGCCTGGTCGCCTTCGTCGGCAGCCTGCTGTACGTGCCGTCGACCATCAAGCACGGCAAACCGGCGTCGCTGCTGCAGCAAGTGCAGGTGCTGGGCCAGCCCCGGCTGCTGCTGGTGTACGCGATGACGGCCGTCGGCTATGGCGGCTCCTTCATCGCCTTTACCTATTTGGCGCCGATCTTGCAGCAAGTGTCGGGCTTTGGCGCCGGCGCCGTGGGCGCGGTGATGCTCGTGTATGGCGTGTCCGTGGCCTTCGGCAATATCTGGGGCGGCAAGCTGGCCGACACGATGGGACCGGTGCGCGCCCTGAAACGGATCTTTTTGCTGCTGGCAGCCGTCTTGCTGCTGTTGACCTTCACGGCACCGCACCCGGTGCTTGTCGTCCTCACCGTGCTGCTGTGGGGCGCCGTGGCCTTCGGCAATGTTGCCGGCCTGCAAGTGTATGTGGTGCAGCAGGCGGAGCACTTTACGCCCCGCGCCGTCGACGTGGCCTCGGGCCTGAATATCGCCGCGTTTAATCTGGGCATCGCCGGCGGCGCCTGGGGCGGCGGCTTGATCGTGGAACACCTGGGCCTTGTACACACGGGCTGGATCGGCGCCATTGTCGTGCTGGGCGCCTTCGGCTTGACAGCCCTGAGCGGCCGGCTGGACCGCCTGCATCCCATCGCCGCGCGCAGCGGTGGCGAGAAATCGATGCATGCGGTGGGGCATTAATCTGCAAGCAGGTTGCCGGCACGGACGAGAGCAGGGCTTACAATGGTGCTTACCTTTCTCTCGCCCATACTTCCATGTCCGATACCGCAATGTCACCGCTGCGCCTGCGCGCCGCCATCAATCCGAAACCGCTGGGCGTCGCCCTGCTGCTCATCGTGCTGGGCGCCTGGTATCTGGCGCACACCGTGGGCGCCACGCAGTCCGCGCTGTACGTGGTGGGCGCCTTGCTCGGCATCACCCTGTATCACGCGGCCTTCGGTTTCACGTCCGCCTGGCGCGTCTTCATCGCCGATGGCCGCGGCGACGGCTTGCGCGCGCAAATGCTGATGCTGGCCGTGGGCGTGGCGCTGTTTTTCCCGGCATTGTCCGCCGGCACCCTGTTCGGCACGCCCGTCGCCGGGCTGGTGTCGCCCGCCGGCACGTCCGTCATCTTCGGCGCCTTCATCTTCGGCATCGGCATGCAGCTGGGCGGCGGCTGCGCGTCCGGCACCTTATATACGGTCGGCGGGGGCAGCACGCGCATGCTCATCACCCTGGCCGCCTTCATCGTCGGCTCCGTGATCGGTACGGCGCACATGCCGTTCTGGACGGCGTTGCCGCAACTGCAACCCATTTCCCTCGTCACGACGCTGGGCCTGGTACCGGCGCTGGCGCTGAACTGGCTGGTCTTCGCGCTGATCGCCGGCCTCACGGTGCTGGTGGAAAAGCGCCGCCACGGCAAGCTCGTCGCCACGCCCCTGCGCCCGGCGCAGGCGTCGCTCTGGCTGCACGGCCCGTGGCCGCTGGTGGCGGGCGCCATCGCGCTCGTCGTGCTCAATTTCATCACCCTGGCGCTGTCGGGCAAGCCGTGGGGCGTGACGTCCGCGTTTGCCCTGTGGGGCGCGAAAGCGGCGTCCGTGGTCGGCATCGATACGGCTAGCTGGGCCTACTGGTCGACCAAGGCCAACGCGGCCGCGCTGGCCGCGCCTTTGACGCAGGACAAGACTTCCGTGATGGACATCGGCATCGTGCTCGGTGCCATGCTGGCCGCGGCCCTGGCCGGCCGCTACGCGCCCGTGTGGCGCATCCCGCGCCGTTCGATCATCGCCGCCGTCGTCGGCGGCTTGCTGCTCGGCTACGGCGCGCGCCTGGCCTACGGCTGCAATATCGGCGCCTATTTCAGCGGCATCGTCTCGGGCAGCCTGCACGGCTGGCTGTGGCTGGTCTGCGCTTTCGTCGGCAACGTCATCGGCACGCGCTTGCGTCCGTGGTTCGGCCTGGAAGTGGAACGCGTGAAACCGACCGGCTGCTGAGGCCTGATTGACCAGGGGCATTGCTGTACGCTTTGTTGTATATTGCAGCCCCTGTCCCCCTTTGCCGCCAGCGCAATACCCATGTCCCCAGCCATCCTGTTTGCCGTCGTCCTCGCGTATTTTTTGATCCTGCTGGGCGTGGCATGGCGCACCTCGCGCCATGCCACCAACGACAGTTTTTTTATTGGCAACAAGGACAGCAACTGGATGCTGGTGGCCTTCGGCATGGTGGGCACCACGCTCACGGGCGTGACCTTCATCAGCGTGCCCGGCGCCGTGGGCAGCAACGGTTTCGGCTACATCCAGCTGATGCTCGGCTATGTGCTCGGCTACCTGGCCATCACCTTCATCTTGCTGCCGCTGTACTACCGGCTGCAGCTCACCTCCATCTACCGCTACCTGGAAGTGCGCCTGGGCCGGCGTTCCTACCAGAGCGGGGCGGCGTTTTTCATCGTCTCGCGGCTGCTGGGCGCCACGGCGCGGCTGTATCTGGTGGTCAATATCCTGCAAGCCACCATCCTCGACAGCCTGGGCGTGCCGTTCTGGCTGACGGCGTGCGTCGTGCTGCTGCTGATCCTGCTCTACACGTATGAAGGCGGCGTGAAGACCATCGTCTGGACCGACACCCTGCAAACGGCGTGCATGCTGGCCGGCCTCGTCATCTGCAGCGTGTTTTTATTACGCGCCATGGACCTGTCCCTCGTCGACAGCCTCGAGCGCATGCGCGCGCAAGGCCTCACGCGCATCTTCACCGTCGACCCGGACAGCCCCGCCTATGTGTGGAAGCACATTCTTGCCGGCATGTTCATCACGATTGCCATGACGGGCATGGACCAGGAAATGATGCAAAAGAACATTTCCGTGCGGACCTTGCGCGACTCGCAAAAGAACATGCTGAGTCTCACCGTGGTGCTGACCGGCGTGCTGCTGCTGTTCCTCTTCCTCGGCGGCCTGCTGCACCTGTATGCGCCGCTGGCCGGCGTGACGGCGACAGGCGATAAATTGTTCCCCGCCGTGGTGCTCGGGCACTTTCCCGCCGTGGTACAGCTGATTTTCTTCATCGCCCTCATTTCCGCCCTGTTTCCCAGCGTGGACGGGGCGCTCACTGCCTTGACGTCCACCTTTTGCATCGACATTTTGGGTCTGCAGCGCAGGCAGGACTTGAGTGCGGCCGCGCAGGTGCGCTGGCGCCGCAAGGTGCACCTCGGTTTTTCCGCACTGTTCTTGATCCTGATCATGGTCTTCAAGTGGATCGATAGTCCCAGCATGATCGTCGTCATCCTGAAACTGGCCAGCTATACCTATGGCCCGCTGCTGGGCTTGTTCGCCTTCGGCCTGCTCAGCCGGCGCGGCGTGCGCGACCGCTGGGTGCCCCTGGTGGCCGTGGCGGGGCCGCTGCTGTGCGCGCTGATCGAGCAGGAGCAGGCGCGGCTGTTCGAACACTACCGCATCGGCCTGGAATTGCTGATCCTCAATGGTGGCCTGGTGCTGGCTGGCCTGTTCCTCATTTCCACGCCGCCAGGGCAGGGCGGCAATGGCGCGGCACAGTTGTCAAAACAAGACGATACGGGCCGTTTTCAGTTATATTGATTTCTTTAGGTAAATAACCTCATGGAGCATCAATGTCACTCAACCCGTTCCCGGCCCTGCGCCGCGGTTTTGGCGTATTCTGGCGCACGCTGGATGCCACGCGCCGCGTGGTCTTCAACCTGATTTTCCTGCTGATCCTGATCGCCATCCTGGTGGCGCTGTTTGGCGGCGGCATCAAGCCGCTGCAGGAAAAGACCACCCTGGTGCTGGACCTGCAAGGCCCGCTGGTGGAAGAGACGCCGGGCGGCGTGCGCGAAGCGGTGCTGGCCAATGTCAGCGGCGAAGCCAAGAAAAGCGTGCAGCTGCGCGAGGTGCTGGCGGTGCTTGACATGGCGTCCAAGGACAGCAATGTCGGTTCCATGGTCATCCTGCTCGACGAGCTGCAGGGCGGCGGCCTGGCGTCGCTGCGCGAAGTGGCGGCCGGCGTCGAGCGTTTCCGCGCCACGGGCAAGAAGGTGACGGCCTGGGGTTCGAGCTACAACCAGCGCCAGTACCTGGTGGCGGCCAGGGCCGACGAGGTATTCCTGCACCCGATGGGCGGCGTGATGCTGGAAGGCTTTGGCCGCTACCGCAATTACTACCGCGACGCGCTCGACAAGGTGGGCGTGACGGTCAACCTGCTGAAAGTGGGCACGTATAAAAGCGCGGCCGAGCCCTTCATCGCCAACGGCCCGTCCGAAGCGGCGGCCGAGGCGGACCGCTACCTGAACAGCGGCCTGTGGGCCACCTACACGGGCGACGTGGAAAAAGCGCGCAAGCTGCCGGCCGGCGCCATCATGCAAACGATCGACAACCTTCCCGCGCTGATGACGGCCGCCGGCGGCGACATTGCCAAGCTGTCGCTCAATGGCAAGCTGGTCGACGGCCTGAAAACGCGCGACGAGCTGCGCCAGTTCATGATGGCGCGCGGCGCGAAGAATACGGAAGGCACGAACTTCCGCCAGATTAACTACACCGACTACCTGGCGCGCCTGCGTCCCAGCCACACGGGCGACGCCATCGGCGTGGTCATTGCCTCGGGCGAGATCGGCGACGGCATCGCTCCACCGGGCGCCATCGGCGGCCTGTCCACCTCGCGCCTGATCCGCCAGGCACGCGAAGACAAGTCGATCAAGGCCGTCGTGCTGCGCGTCGATTCCCCGGGCGGCAGCGCCTTCGGCTCGGAACTGATACGCCGCGAACTGGAACTGACGCGCGCCGCCGGCAAGCCGGTGGTCGTCTCGATGGGCAACGTGGCCGCTTCGGGCGGCTACTGGATCAGCACTTCGTCCGATGAGGTGATCGCCGACGCGGCCACCATCACCGGTTCCATCGGCGTGTTCGCCATTTTGCCGACGGCCGACAAGGTGGTGGAAAAGCTGGGCATCCACACGGCCGGCTCGCCGACCACCTGGCTGGCCGACGCGGGCAACCCCCTGCGTCCGCTCGACCCCCGCTTCGCGCAAGTGATCCAGGGTTCGATCAACCACGTGTATGGCAATTTCCTCAGCCTGGCCGCCAAGGCGCGCAAGACCACGCCGGAAAAGATCGATGCAGTGGCGCAGGGCCGCGTCTGGACGGGCTTGCAGGCGAAGGAGCGCAACCTGGTCGACCGCATCGGCAGTTACGGCGATGCGCTGGCGTCGGCCGCCAAGCGCGCCAAGCTGGGCAGCGACTACCGCGTGACCTACATGGAACAGGAAACCTCGAATGTGGACCGCCTGATCGGCATGTTCGGCTCCAAGGCCATGGCCTCGCTGGGCCTGGGCGAGCACGTGAAACTGGGCCTGGCCACGACGGGCTTGCCGGCCGATGCGGCGCTGGGCATGGCGCAGGACCTCTCCTGGCTGTCGGGCATCACGCGCGAGCACAAGCCGTTCATGGCGCTCACGCACTGCCTGTGCGAGGTGCCTTTGGGCGGCAAGTAAGGCAGAGGGCCGGGGTCGGACCCGCCGGGTCCGACCCCATGCAAAAGGGGTAAGGCATGGCAAGCGACATCAATACAGGCACTGACACGGCGATCGCCATCCGCCCCTGCGCCAGGGGCGACGAGCAGGCGCTGGCCCTGGTGGGGCAATCGACTTTTCTTGAAGCGTTCGCCGGCATCCTCGATGGCGCCGATATCCTCGCCCATTGCCAGCGCCAGCACGACGCGCAGCTGTACCGCGACTGGCTGGCGCTGCCGGCCATGCGCCTGTGGCTGGCCGAAGCCACGCCCGGCGGCGCGCCCGTCGGCTACCTGGTGCTCAGCCCCGCCAGCCTGCCGGTGGCGGACCCGCGCCCGGACGACCTGGAAATCAAGCGCATCTACCTGCTGCACCGTTTCCAGGGCCTGCGCGTGGGCCAGCGCCTGATGCAGGCGGCGCTGAGCCAGGCGCGCGCCAGCGGGGCGGGAAGGGTGCTGCTGGGCGTGTATGCGGAAAACCGCGATGCGCTGGCGTTCTATGCGCGCTGCGGCTTTGTCCAGGTGGGACGGCGCACCTTCCGCGTGGGCCGCACCGACTATCAGGATGTCATCCTCGGCATGACCTTGTAAATCCAGGTAAAGAATCGCCGCCGTGCGGCGCCGCCCGAGCACCCGCGTGGCGCCAGGTCAAGGCGGCAGGCGGGAGATTTGTAGCGAGTTTGTATCCGCATGCGTGTCGCCCCTGCCGGGCGCACGCCGGGGCGCGACGCCCCGCAAGCCTGATTTTTCCACCGTTCCATCACAGGCGCGGCGTGCCTGCCGGCCCGCCCGATCCTCCCATGTCCGTCTGGCTGTGTGTAATTGTTTCAAGTGGAAATGAAACAGTTACATGACTATGCTAGAGTCGTTTCACGCCAGGGAGCGATGTTTTTTCAGCTGATTTTCAGCTCTTGACTCCCCCGGCTGTGTACCGAAACAACCCCGACAAACGGTCGTCCGGCCTGAGTGTGCTCCACCTCGGCCGGCGCCACACACTCGCCGTGCCAGCGGCCACTACAAGGATAAGCGATGGATTCGCAGACAGCACCCCATACCCCCCGGCGCAGCCGCCGCTCGAAAATCGTCGGCACGGTCATCGCGCTGGCCGTGATGGCCGCGCTGGGCGGCGGTGCCTGGTACCTGACCCACTCGGGCGCCAGCGCGCAGGGAGGCGCTGGCGCGGGCGGCCCCGGTGGCCCGGGCGGGCCTGGCGGGCGCCGCGGCGCGCCGTCGACCACCGTCGGCGTGGCCACGGCCGTCAAGTCCGACCTGCCCGTGGTGCTCGACGCGCTGGGCACGGTGACGGCCGCATCGACCGTGACGGTGCGCCCGCAAGTGTCGGGTATCTTGAAGGAGCTGAAATTCAAGGAAGGCGGCATGGTCAAGGCGGGCCAGGTGGTGGCGCAGATCGACCCGGCGCAGTTCGAGATGGCGCTGATGCAGGCCACGGGCCAGCGCCAGCGCGACGAGGCGCAGCTGGAAAACGCGCGCCTGACCCTGAAGCGCTATCAAACCCTGCTGGGCCAGGATTCCATCGCGCGCCAGGACGTCGACACGCAGGCCGCCCTGGTGAAACAGCTGGAAGGCACCGTCATGACGGACCGCGCGGCCGAAGGCACGGCCCGGCTGAACCTCGGCTACACCAAGGTGGTGTCGCCGATCAGCGGCCGGGCGGGCCTGAAGGTGGTCGATATCGGCAACCTGGTGAGCACCAGCGATGCGGGCGGCGTGGTGGTGGTGACGCAGCTCTCGCCCATCGATGTGCAGTTTTCCGTGCCGCAGGATAAGGTGCAGACCATCCAGGAGCGCCTGAATGGCGGTACGGCCCTGGCGGCGCTGGCGCTGGACCGCACGCGCACGCATACGCTGGACCAGGGCAGCTTGACGGCGCTCGACAACCAGGTCGACGTGCAGACAGGCACCGTGCGCGCCAAGGCCCGCTACACGAATGACAAGATGGCCCTGTTCCCCAGCCAGTTCGTCAACGTGCGCCTGGAGCTGGGCAATATCACGGGCGCCGTGCTGGTGCCCGTGACGGCCCTGCGCCACAGCAACAACGGCGACTTTGTCTACGTGCTCAAGGCCGATAAAACCGTCACCGTGCGCATGGTCACGCGGGGCCAGGCCACCACCGACATGGTGGAAATCCGCGCCGGCCTGGAAGCGGGCGAGCAAGTCATCACGGAAGGCGCCGACCGCCTGAAGGAAGGCGCGAAAGTCATGCTGGCGGGCGACAAGCCGGCCGCTGGCGGCGCCGCTGGCGGCGGTGGCGAACGCCGCCACCGCCGCCAGCACCCTGATGGCAGTGGCGGCGCGGCCAGCGCACCGGCCTCCGCGCCGGCCAGTGCGCCCGCCACGGCGCCAGCGAAGGGCGCGGCGCAATGAGTCCATCGACGCCGTTCATCCAGCGCCCCGTCGCCACGGCGCTGCTGATGCTGGCCATCGTGCTGGCGGGGCTGGTCGGCTTCAAGTTCCTGCCGCTGGCCGCCTTGCCGCAGGTGGATTTCCCCACCATCCAGGTGCAGACCCTGTACCCGGGTGCCAGCCCTGACGTCATGGGGCAGACCGTGACGGCGCCGCTGGAGCGCCAGTTCGGGCAGATGTCGGGCTTGCAGCGCATGAGCTCCACCAGCGCGGCCGGCGTTTCCCTCATCACCCTGCAGTTCACCCTGGGCCAGACCCTGGACGTGGCCGAGCAGGAAGTGCAGGCCGCCATCAACGCGGGCGGTTCCTTGCTGCCGACCGACTTGCCGGCGCCGCCCGTGTACGCGAAGATCAACCCGGCCGACGCGCCCGTGCTGACCCTGGCGATCACCTCGGAGACGATGCCGCTGACGCAGGTGCAGAACATCGTCAACACGCGCCTGGCGCTGAAGATCAGCCAGGTCAACGGCGTGGGCCTGGTCTCGCTGTCGGGCGGCCAGCGTCCCGCCGTGCGCATCCAGGGCGACACCAAATTGCTGGCCTCGTACGGCCTGGGCCTCGACAGCCTGCGCACGGCCATCGCAGGGGCCAACGTCAACAGCGCCAAGGGCAGTTTCGACGGTCCCACGCGCTCGTTTACGATCAACGCCAACGACCAGCTGGTGACGGCGGAAGACTACAAGCGCCTGATCATCACGTATAAAAACGGCGCGCCCGTGCGCCTGGCTGACGTGGCCAACGTCGTCGACAGCGCGGAAAACACGCGCCTCGGTGCCTGGTCGGGCAAGCAGCCGGCCATCATCCTGAACGTGCAGCGCCAGCCTGGCGCCAACGTCATCAAGACGGTGGACGCCATCAAGGCCCTGCTGCCCGACCTGCAGGCCAGCCTGCCGGCGGCCATGAAGCTCGACGTACTGAGCGACCGCACCACGGGCATCCGCGCTTCCGTCGAGCACGTGGAAATGGAACTATTATTGTCCGTGCTGCTGGTGGTGCTGGTGATCTTCGCCTTTTTGCACAGCCTGCGCGCCACCGTGATCGCCAGCCTGTCCGTGCCGATTTCGCTGATCGGCGCCTGCGGCGTCATGTATCTGCTCGGCTACAGCCTGAACAACCTCTCCTTGATGGCCTTGACGATTGCCACCGGCTTTGTCGTCGATGACGCCATCGTCATGATCGAAAACATCGCCCGCTACATCGAGGAGGGCGAAACGCCGATGGCCGCCGCCCTGAAGGGCGCCTCGCAGATCGGCTTTACCATCATCTCGCTGACGGTCTCCCTGATCGCCGTGCTGATTCCCCTGCTGTTCATGGGCGACGTGGTGGGCCGCCTGTTCCGCGAATTTGCCATGACCCTGACCATCACGATTTTGATTTCCGCCGTGGTGTCGCTGACCCTGGTGCCGATGATGTCGGCGCGCTGGCTGAAAAGCCATGCCGATGAAAAAATCAGCGCTACGGGCCAGCGCATCCAGGCTTTCCTCGACCGCGTGATCCACCAGTACGACCTGGCGCTCGTGTGGGTGCTGAAACGCCAGGGCCTGACCCTGCTCGTCGCCCTGGCCACCTTGGTGTTGACGGTGATTTTGTACATCACGATTCCGAAGGGCCTGTTCCCCACGCAGGACACGGGCCAGCTGCAGGCGCGTATCGAAACCTCGCAAGCCGTGTCGTACGAACGCATGGCCACCTTGCAGCAGGCGGCCGCCAGCGCGCTGCTGGAAGACCCCGACGTCGATACCTTGAGTTCCCTCGTCGGCGTCGATGCGGCCAACAATACCATGCTGCACACGGGCAGCATGCTGATCAATCTCAAGCGTTCGCGCAGCGACAGCCAGGAAGACATCATGGAACGCCTGCGCGGCCGCGTAGCCCGGGTGGCCGGCGTGACCCTGTATCTGCAGCCGACGCAGGACTTGACCATCGATGCGGAATCGGGCCCGACGCAGTACCGCGTCTCGCTCGAAGGGGCCGACACGGCCACCGTCACCGAGTGGGCCGGCAAGCTGGCCGCGCGCATGCGCGAGCAATCGCAGCTGCGCAACGTCGTCACGGATGCGGGCGCCACGGGCGCCGCCGTCACCGTGGCCATCGACCGCGACAGCGCCGCGCGCATGTCGGTCACCACGGCCACCGTCGACGACGCGCTGTACAACGCCTTCGGCCAGCGCATCATCTCGACGATTTTCACGGAAACCAACCAGTACCGCGTGATCCTCGAAGCGCAGCCGGGCATCGTCACCACGCCGTCCGACTTGTCGGACCTGCAGGTGCGCACGGGTTCCGGCAAGTCGACGCCGTTGTCCGCCTTTGCCAGCGTCAGCGAAAAACAGGCGCCGCTGCAGATCACGCACGTGGCGCAGTATCCGGCCACCACGCTCGGCTTTGATACGACGCAAGGCGTGGCCCTGGGCAGCGCCGTCGACGCCATCCGCCAGGCGGCGAAGGACATCGCCTTGCCGCCTTCGGTGACATTGACCTTCCTCGGCGCGGCCGGTGCGTATGAAAACTCGCTGTCGAACCAGCTGTGGCTCATTCTGGCCGCCGTCGTCTGCGTGTACATCGTGCTCGGCGTGCTGTACGAAAGCTACATCCACCCGCTGACGATTTTGTCGACCCTGCCGTCGGCCGGCGTGGGCGCCTTGCTGGCGCTGATGCTTTCCGGGCAGGACCTGGGCGTGATCGGCATCATCGGCATCATCCTCTTGATCGGCATCGTCAAGAAGAACGCCATCATGATGATCGACTTCGCCATCGAGGCCGAGCGCGATGAAGGAAAAAGCCCGCAGGACGCCATCCACCAGGCGGCGCTGCTGCGTTTCCGCCCGATCCTGATGACCACCCTGGCGGCCCTGTTCGCGGCCGTGCCGCTGATGCTGGGCTGGGGCGAGGGCGCCGAGCTGCGCCGTCCGCTGGGCCTGGCCATCTTCGGCGGCCTGATCGTCAGCCAGGTGCTGACCCTGTTTACCACGCCCGTCATCTACCTGGGCTTCGACCGCCTGGGCCGGCGCTTTGCGGGCAAAGGGAAGAACGCTGTCAGCCTGGATAAACCCGGTGCGGGGAGCGCCGCGTGAACCTGTCCGAACCGTTCGTCAAGCGGCCCATCGCCACCGTGCTGCTGACCATCGGCATCGCGCTGGCGGGCATCGGCGCCTTCTTCGTGCTGCCCGTCTCGCCGCTGCCGCAGGTCGATTATCCGACCATTTCCGTCAGCGCCAGCCTGCCCGGCGCCAGCCCCGCGACCATGGCCACCTCGGTGGCCACGCCGCTGGAGCGGCGCCTGGGCGTGATCTCGGGCGTCAACGAGATGACGTCGTCGTCGGGCACGGGCTCGGCGCGCATCAACCTGCAGTTTGACCTGAACCGCAAGATCGATTCGGCCGCGCGCGAAGTGCAGGCCGCGATTGCCGCCGCGCGCGTGGACTTGCCGGCCACCCTGCGCAGCAACCCGACCTACCGCAAGGCCAATCCGTCCGACGCGCCCGTGATCATCCTGGCGCTGACGTCAAAGACGCGCACGCCGGGCCAGATCTACGATGCCGTGTCGAACCTGGTGCAGCAAAAGGTGGCGCAGGTGAAGGGCGTGGGCGACGTGGAACTGGGCGGCGGCTCGCTGCCGGCCGTGCGCGTGGAACTGCTGCCGTATCAGCTCAATCACTATGCCGTGTCGATGGAAGACGTGCGCGCGGCCATCCAGGCCAGCAACGCCAACCGGCCCAAGGGGGCGATTTCCGGCGACGAGCGCAGCCTGCAGATCTATTCGGGCGCCAGCACGGCCTCGGGCGGGCGCAGCGCCGCCGACTATCGCAGCCTGGTGGTGGCCTGGCGCGACGGCGCCGCCATCCGCCTCGACGACGTGGCCGAAGTGCAGGACGGGGTGGAGAACAACAATACCCTGGGCCTGTTCAACGGCGACCCGGCCGTCATCGTGCTGATCACGCGCCAGCCGGGCGCCAATGTCATCGCCACGGTGGACGGCGTGCGCGCGCTGCTGCCGCAACTGCAGGCGCAGCTGCCCGGCGACATCAAGCTGCAGGTGGCGTCCGACAGCACCAATTCCATCCGCTCCTCGCTGCACGAGATCGAATTCACGCTGATCCTGTCCATCGTGCTCGTCGTGCTGGTGGTCAGCGCCTTCCTGCGCAGCGTGCGCGCCACCATCATCCCGGCCGTGGCCACCATCGTCTCGCTGCTGGGCACCTTCGGCGTGATGTACATGCTGGGTTTCAGCCTGAATAACCTTTCCTTGATGGCGCTCACGGTGGCCACGGGATTTGTCGTCGATGATGCCATCGTGGTGCTGGAAAACACGCAGCGCCACATCGAGGCCGGCATGGACCGCTTCAAGGCGGCCCTGCTGGGCGCGCGCGAAGTGGGTTTCACGGTGCTGTCGATCAGCCTGTCGCTGGTGGCCGTCTTCATCCCGCTGCTGTTCATGGGCGGGCAGGTGGGGCGGCTGTTCCGCGAGTTTGCCGTCACCCTGTCGGCCGCCGTGATGATTTCGCTGGTCATTTCACTGACCACCACGCCGATGATGTGCGCCTGGCTGCTGAAAAGCGGCGGGCAGCATAAAAAGCCGGGTGCGGTGGCGCGCTGGTTCGAGCGCGGCTTCGAGCGCATGCTGAAAGTGTATGAACACTGCCTGGACTGGGCGCTGTCCAGCGCCGCGCTGGTGATGGCCATCCTCGTCTTCGTCGTCGGCTTGAACGTGTACCTGTTCGCGGCCGCCCCCAAGGGCTTCTTCCCGCAGCAGGACACGGGCCAGATCAATGGCGGCATGCGCGCCGACCAGAGCATTTCGTTCCAGGCCATGCAGGGCAAGTTGCGCCAGCTGGTCGACATCATCAAGGATGATCCCGCCGTCGCCACCGTCGTGGGTTTCACGGGAGGCGGCAGGGCAGGGGGCGGCTTCATGTTCATCGACCTCAAACCCGCGTCGCAGCGCACCGACAAGGGACAGGCCGTGATCGCCCGTTTGCGCCCGCAACTGGCCAAGGTGACGGGCATCTCGCTGTTCCTCAACCCGGTGCAGGATTTGCGCATGGGCGGGCGCTCGAGCAATTCGACCTACCAGTACACCCTGATCAGCGACAACCAGGCCGATTTGAAAAAATGGGCAGCGAAGCTGGCTGACCAGATGAAGCTGCAGCCGGCCCTGATCGACGTCGACACGGACCAGGCGGAAAACGGCGTGGAAACCTTTGTCACCATCGACAAGGACCGCGCCACGCAGCTGGGCGTGCAGGTCAAGGATATCGACAACGCGCTGTACAACAGCTTCGGCCAGCGCCAGGTGGCGACCATCTACGATGAGCTGAACCAGTACCACGTGATCATGGAAGTGGCGCCCCGCTATGCGCAAAGCCCGGAAGCGCTGCGCTCCGTGTACGTGCCGGCGTCGAATGCGGCGGCCGTCGCCGCCACGAGCGGCACGATGGCCAGCACCACCGCCAGCACCACCGCTGCGACGGGCGCGGCGACGTCGAACACGACGGCGGCGCGCGACCCGTCCAGCGGCACGGCCTTGAGCACCACCCTGGCGACCATGGTGCCGCTGTCCTCGTTCAGCAGCTTTGCCGAAAGCGCGACGGCCACTTCGATCAACCACCAGGGCGGCGAACTGGCCACCACCGTGTCGTTCAACCTGGCCGACGGCTATCCGCTCAGCGACGGGCAGGCGGCCGTGGCCCAGGCGGAGTCGGAAATCGGCATGCCGGTCAATGTGCGCGGCAGCTTCCAGGGGTCGGCAAAGAGCGCGCAGGACAGCAACAAGGAGCAGCCGCTGTTGATCCTGGCGGCCATCGTGGTGATCTATATCGTGCTGGGCATTCTGTACGAAAGCCTGGTGCACCCGGTCACCGTGCTGTCGACTTTGCCGTCGGCGGGGGTGGGCGCCGTGCTGGCGTTGCTGCTGTTCCGCATGGAGTTTTCCATTATCGCCCTGATCGGCGTGTTCCTATTGATCGGTATCGTCAAGAAAAATGCTATATTGATCATCGACTTCGCGCTGGAGGCCGAGCGTTCGCGCGGCCTGACAGCGGTGGAGGCGGTGCGCGAGGCATGTTTGCTGCGTTTCCGCCCCATCCTGATGACCACCCTGGCGGCGGCGCTTGGCGCCTTGCCGCTGGCGATCGGTTTCGGCGAGGGGTCGGAGCTACGCCAGCCCTTGGGGGTCGCCATCATCGGCGGCCTGATTGCCAGCCAGTTACTCACATTGCTGACCACCCCGGTGGTCTATATCCTGCTCGACAAGCTGCGCACGCGCAGCGCCGACGAGCAGCAATTGAGCCGCATTCCTGGGCCAGATAACCCGAGCACACAATCATGAAGCAAGTACAAGCTATTTCCTCCACCGTTCCGGCACGTCGCCTCCTGTCGCTGACCACCGCCACTGCCTTCCTCCTGCTGGCCGGCTGCGCCGTCAGCCCCGCCTATGAAACGCCCACGGCCGCCGCGCCGCAAGCGTTCAAGGAGGCGGCCGGCTGGCAGCCTGCCGCGCCGGCCGACACCCTGGAGCGCGGTCCCTGGTGGACCCTGTTCGGCGACGCGCAGCTGAACCAGCTGGCCGAAGGCATCGACATATCGAACCAGAACGTGGCCGCCGCCATCGCCTCGTACGAGCAGGCGCGCGCGCTGGTGCGCGAACAGCGCGCCTCGCTGTTCCCCACGGTGAACCTGACGGGCAGCGGCGCCCGCTCCGGTGGCGGCGGCGAGCAGCAGACGAACAACAACTTCAAGGCCGCCATCGGCGCCTCGTGGGAGCCGGACGTGTGGGGCAAGCTGCGCGCCGGCGTGACGGGTGCCGACGCCAGCGCGGCCGCCAGCGCGGCCGACCTGGCCGCGGCGCGCCTGTCGGCGCAGGGCGAGCTGGCCACCAATTACTTTGCGCTGCGCCAGAGCGATGCGCAGATCGCGCTGCTCAATTCTACGATCGACGGCTACAAGCGCGTGCTCGACATCACCGGCAACCGCTTCAACTCCGGCATCGCCGCCAAGTCCGACCTGCTGCAGGCGCAGACGCAGCTGGCCAATGCGCAGATCGATTTGTCGAGCCAGGTGCGCGCGCGCGCCCAGCTCGAACACGCGATCGCCATCCTGCTGGGGAAGGCGCCATCCGACTTCAGCCTGGCCGTGGCGCCGTGGACCCTGACTGTGCCCGAGGTGCCGCTGGGCGTGCCGTCGACCCTGCTGCAGCGCCGCCCCGACATCGCCGCCGCCGAGCGCAGGGTGGCCGTGGCCAACGAGCAGATCGGCATCGCCCGCTCCGCCTATTACCCGAGCCTGAACCTGACGGGATCGTATGGTTCCGGCGCCAGCCGTGTGGGCGACCTGTTCAATGCTTCGTCGAGCCTGTGGTCCCTGGGCGTGTCGGCCGCGCAAACGCTGTTCAACGCGGGCGCCACCACGGCCAGCGTGGACGCGGCCAGGGCGGGGCATGAGGCGGCTGTGGCGCGCTACCGCCAGACGGTATTGAGTGCCTTTGGCGCCGTGGAAGACCAGTTGTCGGCCACGCGCGCGCTGGCCGAGCAGCTGGCCTTGCGCCAGCAGGCGTCGTCGGCCGCAGACCAGGTCGAGCAGCAGATGCTGAACCGCTACAACGCGGGCCAGGTCGGCTACACGGACGTGGTGACGGCGCAGGTGACGGCCCTGTCGGCCCGCCGTTCGCTGGTGCAGGCGCAGGCGGATCGCCAGACGACGGCCGTGGCCCTGATCCAGTCGCTGGGCGGCGGCTGGCATGTGCCGCAGGCGCAGTAAGGGGCGGCTTGGCGCAGCTTGAAAAACCTGCGCCAAATTCGGGTTTTCAGCCGCAGCTTGAGTGCTAGAATGCAAGATTATCAATTTCCAGCCTGACGGCCTTGCCGTGGCTGCTTTCTTGCCAACGATGACACGCAGCAAACACAGCAACGCTTCCGTGCCCGAGGTGGCCGCCATCGCCTTTCCCGTGGTGGCCATCGGCGCTTCCGCCGGCGGGCTCGATCCCATCGTCGCCTTCCTGGCCAACGTGCCGCAGGAAAGCGGCATCGCCTACGTGGTGATCCAGCACCTTGATCCCACGCAAAAGGCCATGCTGCCGGAGCTGCTGCAGCGCGCCACCAGCATTCCCGTCGCGGAAATCACGCATCAGTCGGAGTTGCGCCCCAACCATATCTACGTGATCCCGTCGAATGCGGACCTGGGACTGTCCAGGGGCCGCTTCGTGCTCAGCGAACCGATGCAGCAGCGCGGCCACCGCCTGCCCATCAATGCCTTCTTCGAGAGCCTGGCCGCCGAGCTGGGCGAGCTGGCCGTGGGCGTGATCTTTTCCGGCATGGGCAGCGATGGCACGCGCGGCTTGCAGGCGATCAAGCAGGCGGGCGGCCTGACCCTGGCCCAGCATCCCGATACGGCCAAGTTCGACATGATGCCGCAAAGCGCGATTTCCGCCGAGGCGGTGGACCTCGTCGATTTTCCCGACAAGATGCCGGACAAGATCATCACCTATCTGTTCCGCAGCAGTTTCCTCAGCTTGCCGGGGCATGAACCGAACGGCCGCAATTCCCTGCAGGAAATCGTCGCCTTGCTGTCCGAGCACACGGGCAACAGTTTTACCGATTACAAGATCAACACGGTGCTGCGCCGCATCGAGCGGCGCATGAGCTTGTACCAGATGACGTCGATGGAAGAGTATGTACCCTACCTGCGCCAGAATCCCGCGGAAATCGACTTGCTGTTCAAGGAATTGCTGATCGGCGTGACGAGCTTTTTCCGCGACCAGAAGGTGTGGGAGTACCTGAAGATGGTGGTCTTGCCGCAAATGCTGGCGGCCCATCCCGAAGGCCGCGCCTTCAAGGCCTGGATACCGGCTTGCTCGACGGGCGAGGAAGCGTATTCGCTGGCCATGGTGTTCCATGAAGTGGTGGCCGGCATCAACCCGCCGTCGAAATACAGCCTGCAGATCTTCGCCACCGACCTGTCGGCCGACGCCATCGACCGCGCGCGCCAGGGGCGCTTTCCTCACAGCATCAGCAGCGATGTGTCGGCCGAGCGTCTCGAGCGCTTCTTTTTGACGGACAAGAATGACTATTACGTCAAAAAAGAAATCCGCAACACCATCATCTTTGCCCAGCAAAACATCATTTCGGACCCGCCGTTCACCAAGCTCGACATCCTGTGCTGCCGCAACCTGTTGATCTATCTCAACGCCAAGCTGCAGCAGCGGCTGATTCCGCTGTTTCATTATGCCTTGAACCGCGATGGCATTTTACTGCTGGGCAGCGCCGATACGCCCGGTCATTTTTCCGAGCTGTTTTCGCCGCTGACCACGTCGACCCGGCTGTACCGCCGCCTCGACAACCTGGCGCGCCAGCGCCTGCCCACGTATTTTCCTACCAAGGTATCGTTGGCATCCCCCCCCACACCCAGCGACACGAGAGAAGTCAGCATGACCGGAAAGATACAATCCCATGTCGAGCAGTTATTGCTCCAAAAATATTCGCCAGCCGCCGCGCTGCTGAACCAGGATGGCGACATCCTGTACATCAATGGCCGCACGGGCGCCTTCCTGGAACCGGCGGCCGGCAAGGCCAACTGGAATATCCACGCCATGGCGCGCGAAGGCTTGCGCTACGAGCTGGCCGGCCTGATCAAGCAGGCGCTGCAAAGCGAAAGCGTGGTGCGCCTGAAGGGCCTGGTGGTCAAGGATCACCTGGGACAATCACTGGGCGTGGACTTGAGCGCCGAAGCCCTGAGCCAGCCGGAATCCTTGCGCGGCATGGTGTTTGTCACGTTTTCCAGCGTGCCGCTGGTGGCCGAGGCGCGCCGCGGCCGTTCGCCGAACCCCAAGGTGCTGGAGCTGGAACAGCAGCTGGCGCAGGCGCGCAATGAGATCCAGGCCGTGCGCGACGAAATGCAGACCTCGCGCGAGGAATTGAAGTCGGCCAACGAGGAGCTGCAATCGACCAATGAAGAGCTGCAATCGACGAACGAGGAATTGACCACGTCGAAGGAAGAGATGCAGTCGCTCAACGAGGAGTTGTACACGGTCAATGCCGAGCTGCAATCGAAGGTCGATGATTTGTCGCTGGTCAATAGCGACATGAAGAATTTGCTCAACAGCACCGATATCGCCACCATCTTCCTCGACAGCGACTTGCGCATCCGCCGCTTCACGGCGCCGGCCACGCAAATCTATAAGCTGATCCAGACGGACTTGCGCCGTCCGCTCAGCGACATCGTCAACGACCTCGACTACCCTGGCCTGGAAACGGATGCGCTGGAAGTGATCCGCAGCCTGGTGTTTTGCGAGCGGCAAGTGCCGACCAAGACGGGACGCTGGTACAACGTGCGCATCATGCCTTACCGCACGATTGAAAACGTGATCGATGGCGTGGTGGTGACCTTCATCAACATCACGGAATCGAAGCTGCTCGAAGCCCAGCTGCGCCAGATCCAGTCGGGCGCCTTGGACGACGGGAAAACCGGCGAGAGCGCATCATGAACGAACCATTCGACAGCGCCGCCGCGTCCGCGACCTTGCGCGAGCAGGCCGAGCAGCTGGCGGCGGGCCAGGCACAGCCAGCGGCGTCCACGCTGTCGAATGAAGAAGTGATGCGCCATCTGCATGAATTGCAGGTGAGCCAGATCGAGCTGGAAATGCAGAATGCCGCATTGGCCGAGCTGGAGCAGTTGAAGAATGAGTTTGAAAGCAGCCGCGACCGTTACGCGCAGTTGTACGAACAGGCGCCCGTCAGCTATTTTTCGCTGGCGCGCGAGGGCGTGATCACGCGCGCCAACGTGGCCGCCTGCGGCTTGCTGCAACGCGACAAGGACCAGTTGCTGGGCCGGCGTTTCGAGCAGTTCATCGCGCCGCAGGCGCAGCCGGGCTTCCGCCGCTTCCTCGATGCCGTGTTCGCCAGCGGCGCGCGGCAAGTGCTCGAGGCGCAGCTGTTCCATGGCGTGCAGCCCGGCGGCATGGGCGGCGCCGTGCGCATCGAAGCCAATGTCGACGCCAGCAGTGCCAGCGTGCGCATGCTGGTGACGGACCTGGGCGACGAGCATGCGCGCGAATCGGCCCTGCGGCGCGCCTTCGTCATCCTCGACACCATCCGCGAAGGCGTGCTGGTGACCGACAGCGACAACCGCATCATTTCCGTCAATCCCGCCTTCACCACGATTACCGGCTACCAGGCGGAAGAGGCGATCGGCCGCGATCCGTCCTTCCTCGGCGGCGGCACGCACTTGCCGCAGTTTTATGAAGCCATGTGGCGCAGCCTGCGGCAGGACGGCAGCTGGTATGGCGAACTGGTGAACCGGCGCAAGAATGGCGAGCGCTTCGTCGAATCGCTGTCGATCACGCCCATGCGCACGCCCGATGGCGCCACCAGCCATTTCGTCGGCGTGTTTTCCGATATTACCGAGCGCAAGCTGGCCGAGGCGGCCCTGCGCGAACTGCATCGCGAGCTGGACCAGCGCGTCAGCGACCGCACCGCCGAGCTGGTACGGGCCAACCAGCACCTGCAGCTGGAAGTGCAGCAGCGCGAGCGGGCGCAGGAAGCCTTGCGCGACGCGGAACGCTTTTTCCACGCCACCATCGATTCGCTGACGGACCGGGTGCTGGTGCTGGACCAGGCTGGCCACCTCGTGCATGCGAACCAGGCTTGCCTGGCCTTTTCCGGCCATGCGCTCAGCCAGGTGCACTACCTGCATTTTTGTGAAACGGACCCGCGCTGGCAGCGCAGCGCCGGGCGCGAACTGGCCGCCGGCATCCGTGCCGTCATCGCCGGCAATGCCGATGCCTACGCGCTCGAGTATGAATTTGCCACGCGCTCGGGCTCCCGCTGGTCGCAGGCCAGGGTCAGCCGTTTCCTGGGAGAAGGCCCGCTGCGCGTGGTGGTGGCGCATACGGACATCACGGAACGCAAGCTGATGGATGGCGCGCTGCGCCAGTCGCACGCCCAGCTGCGCCAGCTGGCCTTGCACCTGGAGACGGCCAAGGAAGACGAGCGCAAGCGCATCTCGCGCGATATCCACGACGAGCTGGGGCAAAACCTGCTGGCGCTGCGCATCGACATTTCCATGCTCAGCGCGCGCACGGAAGGCAGCCACCCGCGCCTGCACAGCAGGGTAGGGGCCGTGCTCAGCAATGTAGACACGACGATCAAGAGCGTGCGCGGCATCATGAACGAGCTGCGCCCGATGGCGCTCGACCTGGGCTTGCAGGCGGCCATCGAATGGCAGGTGGGCGACTTCCGCAAGCGCAGCGGCGTCGCCTGCCGCCTGCTGATACGCGACGAGGCGCTGTTCGCCGCCATCGCCAGCCAGGTCGAGATCGTGCTGTTCCGCATCGTGCAGGAAGCGCTCAGCAATGTCATGCGCCATGCCCAGGCCAGCGCGGTCGAGATCGAGCTCAGTTCGGACGCCTGCGCCGTGTACCTGGCCATCAGCGACAATGGCATCGGCATCACGCCGCTGCAGCAGCGCAAGAAGCAGTGCTTTGGCCTGATCGGCATTGCCGAACGGGTGACGGCGCTGGGCGGGCAGTTCGAGGTGGGCTTGCCGGCCTCCGGCGCCGGCTGCCGGCTGGCCCTGCACATTCCCCTGCAGGGGGCGGGGCGGCCGGCCGCCTGATACGGAAATTGCAATGGGTTAATTTTTGCCGACCCGGCTCTCCTGAACAGGCTATACTTTCGCCTGCTTTTTATGGAGGAGCAAATCTTGTTCAAGACAATCGTTTTACCAGTCGCCTTGATGGGCGCGTTCGCCGGCGCACACGCTGACGAAGGGCAGTGGCAACCACACCAGCTGCCACAGCTGAAAGCCGAACTGAAACGGGTCGGCATCGAAATCCCCGCGGAAAAACTGGCCGACCTGAGCAAGCACCCGATGAGCGCCATCGTGTCGCTGGGCGGCTGCTCGGCCGCCTTTGTCTCCGACGCGGGCCTGGTGGTGACGAACCACCACTGCGCCTACGGCGCCATCCAGCGCAATTCCACGCCGGAACATAATTACATCACCAACGGCTTCCTGGCCAAGGCGCGCGCTGCAGAGCTGCCGGGCGGTCCGAACAGCCTCGTGTATGTGACGGACAAGGTGGAAAACGTCAGCGAGCGCGTCTTGAAAGGCTTGACGGCCGACATGAGCGGCCGCGCGCGCCACGAAGCCGTGGAAAAGCGCATCAAGGACCTGATCGCCGAATGCGAGACGGACAAGATGTACCGCTGCTCCGTGCCCGCCTTCCACCGCGGCCTCGAGTACTACCGCATCCGCCAGATGATGATACGCGACGTGCGCCTCGTGTATGCGCCATCGGACAAGATCGGCAACTTCGGCGGCGATATCGACAACTACGAATGGCCGCGCCACACGGGCGATTACTCGTTCCTGCGCGCCTACGTGGGCAAGGATGGCCGTCCGGCCGACCCGTCGCCCGACAACGTGCCATATAAATCGAAGGACTTCCTGGTGGTCTCGGCCGAAGGCTTGAAAGCCGGCGACGGCATCTTGCTGGCGGGCTACCCCGGCCGCACCAGCCGCTACAAGCTGCCGGCGGAAATCCGCTTCGCGCGCGATACGGCCTTCCCGCTGAAAGTATCCGAACTGCAAGCCGACCTGGCCGTGATGGCCGAGGCGACGCTGGGCGATGCGGCCGCCGCCGTGCGCTACGCCAGCGTGGTGAAAAGCATCAACAACGTGCTGAAGAAAACCCAGGGCCTGCTCGACGGTTTCGCCCGCAAGGACATCGCCGCCATCAAGGACGTGCAGGATGCCGAGTTCCGCGCCTGGTACGCGAAGCAGCCGAACGTGTCGCCTACCCTGCTGGCCGAACTGGACGCGGCGATCGCCAGCGACATGGCCCTCAGCGAAGAAGAGTTCGCCTGGAGCGTGGCCACCAACAGCGATCTGCTGAAAAGCGCGCGCACCGTCTACCGCCTGTCGCTGGAGCGCCAGAAAGCCGATGCCGAGCGCGAATCGGGCTTCCAGCAGCGCGACCTGGCCTTCATCAAGGCCCGCCTGGCGCGCCTGGAACAGTCGTATGTCAACAAGGTCGACCAGGCGCGTTTTGAAGCCGGCCTGAAGCGTTATGCCCAGCTGGCGGCGAAGAGCCATCCGCAAGGCCTGGACGCGCTGCTGCCGGCACCCGGCGCCGTGGCGACCCTGTACCAGCAGACGCAACTGGCTGACACGGCCAAGCGCCTGGCCTGGCTGGAAAAGGACCAGGCTGCCGTGGCCCGCTCCGACGACGCCTTCATGCAACTGGCCGTCAAGCTGCATCCGGTGGAGCTGGCGCTGGAAGAGCGCCGCAAGGAAATCGACGGCAACCTCGAGCGCGTGATTCCGCAATACATGCAAGCCGTGATTGCCTGGAAGAAAACACAAGGCAAGCCGGTGTATCCTGACGCCAACTCGACCTTGCGCGTCACCTACGGCACGGTCTCGCCGTACTCGCCGCGCGACGGGCTCACCAAGGGACCGTTCACGACCGTGGAAGGCATCGTCGAGAAAGTCACGGGCAAGGCCCCGTTCGAGGCGCCGCAAGCGTTGCTCGATGCCGTCAAGGAAAAACGCTACGGCCAGTTCCGCGATCCGGTGCTGGGCACGGTGCCCGTCAACTTTTTGACCAGCGCGGACACCACGGGCGGCAATTCCGGCTCGGCCGTGATGAACAAGCGTGGCGAACTGATCGGCCTGAACTTCGATTCCACGTATGAATCGATCACCAAGGACTGGTACTTCGACACGGCCATCACGCGCGCCATCCACCTCGACATCCGCTACATGCTGTGGGTGATGCAGGAAGTGGACCACGCGGATAATTTGCTCAAGGAAATGACGATCAAGTATCCGAAGGTCGTCAAAGCCGCGAAGAAGTAAGCATCCATTTGCGCTGGCGCAAAGCCGCATCCGCCCCGCTGGCGGTGCGGCTTTTTTTGTGCGCCCTGGGGCCTGGGCGGTGGGCCAGGCGCGCTGCCGTAAGGGCGCCGTTTATTTCTCTGGCAGATTGATGCTGAAGGACTTGCTGTACTTGCTCATGATTTGATGAATCTCGCCGCTGGCGGAGAGTTTCCTGATCGCTTCCTTGAGTGCCTGCATCGTTTCCGGCCTTGCATTTTTCTTGGACAAAAACAAGATGAAATCGTTGCTGCCCAAGACGAGCGGCACGCCAATGTCTGCCGGTTTGAGCCCGGCCATATAGGCGCCGTAATACAGGCCCAGGCTGGAGCCTATTCCCGCGTCCAGACGTCGCATCGCCAACATTTTTGCCATGGTGACATAGTCATTGACGGCATACTTCCGGATCGAATTGTCCGTGTCGAATTGCTCGACATAGTTGCTGGTGCGTACCACGCCAACGGTCTTGCCGTGCAATTCGCTCAGCTTGCCGTAGTTCTTGCCGGATGGGCCTACGAGGATGATAGGCATGGACACGACGATGCCTACCGGCAAGGCGGCGCGCGTCATCTGGTCGTTGCCGAAGCGTATGGTCACGTCGGCGCTCCCGTTTTCCATATCGGCGGCGGTTCTGGGGTAGGGCACCAGGGAATTGGTGTAGTTGAGCCCGGCGACTTCCGCGATGCGATTGCCGATTTCGTACATCATGCCAGTGGGGCGGCCGTCGCCACCAATGAATCCCCATGGTGGCCCGTGAATTGTTTCAATCCTGAGCACATTGTTGTTGGCGTAGCAAGGCAGCGCCAAGCAGGTCACAACAACTGCAAACAGGCTCACAGCTTTCATGTGCATCATTTTTAAATGTCTGAATTCAATTGATCCCGCCGCTATTTTATGTCCGATCGGCCTTCATGCCTTACACGATGATCAATTCCCCAGCATCTTTGTGATATCGGCGCGCGGCCGCATAAGGGCCGCTTACCGCTTCCGCCAGACTTTATCAATTCCGCTCCGCTTGCTGGTGCGCCTGCCGCAGCGCCTCCACCGGCAACTGGAAGAAGCGCGGCACCATGGCTGGCGACAGCGCGTCGCCGCCGTCGGCCATGGCCAGGCGGCCACTGAGCAGCAGCATCACGTAGCCGTGGCCCAGCGACCAGCCGGCGCTGGCGGCGGCCTTGTCCCAGCGGGGATCGAGGCCCGCCTCGCGCACGGCCGCGCCTGCCGTCTGCAGCACGTACTGGAAGCACGCTTGCGCCGCTTCCTGCAGGGCGGGGAACTGGCGCACGTCCTGGTGCTCGAACATCAGCCGGTAGTGGGCGGGCGCGGCCAGGGCGAATTCGATGTATTGCTGGCCCAGCAGCTGAAAGCGCTGTTCGGCCGGCAAGCTGCCCGGCGGTGGCAGCTGCGTTTCCCATTTGGCGATCAGGCTGGCGAAGCCGGCCGCCGCCACCTCGGCCAGCAGGGCTTCCTTGCTGGGGAAGTGGCGGTACACGGCGGCGACCGAGACGCCCACCGTGCGCGCCAGTTCGCGCAGCGACAGGGCGGCGTCGTGCTGCTGCGCCAGTTGCGCGATGACGGTGGTGACCAGGGTGTCGCGCAAGTTGCCGTGATGATAGGTGCTCGTTGTTGTCATTCGATGTTATCGCTGTTCACATTGTCGTGTATGATGCGCATGTTATCACTGAAAACATGGAGAGCACATGCATGAGATGAACATTGCCGTCCGCAGCGTGGACTTGCCGCCAGGCGCCAGCATCGCCCCCTTGTACCCGGGCAGCAACCTGGCCGACGCCTACGCCGTCGACTTGCCGACGGCGCAGGCACGCCAGATGGACATGCAGAGCCTGGCGCGCCAGCTGCTGGGCAGGCAGCCGGGCTGGGCGCACAAGCTGATGGTGCTGCGCGACGCCATCGTGGCGCGCTTCGGCATCCGGACGGCAAAGCAGATGGAAGCGCGGCCAGGCAAGCGCATCGGCATCTTCCGCATCTATGCCGTCAGCGACGACGAGATCATCCTGGGCGAGGACGACAGCCACCTGGACTTCCGCCTGTCCGTGCTGCGCAACCGCGACGCGGGCCGGCATGGCAGCGTGACCGTCTCCAGCGTCGTGCATTGCCACAATTGGGTGGGGCGTGCCTACATCATGCTGATCCGCCCGTTTCACAAGCTGATCGTGCGCCATTCGCTGGCGCGCGCGGCCCGGGCGGGCTTCGCCTGAGGCGGGGAGGGCGGCGGACGGCAGGGGCAATCTTGCTTATTCATGCCCGGTATTGCATACTGCGCCACCAGCCTCATCCCCCGCCTCCCTTTCCGATCTCATGAACGATACGTTTCCCCTGCTGGGTTTTGCCACCACGCCGCTTGAACTGATTTCCTTTGTCCTGGCACTGATGACCGTTGCGCTCAACATCCGCCAGAATCACTGGGCCTGGCTGTTCGCCATCATTTCCTCGGCCGCCTATGGTTTCGTCTTCTTCGAGTCGCGCCTGTATGGCGACATGGCCTTGCAGCTGCTGTTCATCAGCGTCTCGTTCTGGGGCTGGTACCAGTGGCTGCATCCGGCCAGCGGCGGCACCACCCTGCCCGTGACGCGGCTGGGCATGCGCGGCTGGCTGGGCAGCGCCCTGGCGTGGCTGGCGGGCTTCGTGCTGCTGGCCTGGCTGCTGACCTCCACCGACACGGACGTGCCCCATGCGGACGGTTTCCTCACGGCGGGCAGCCTGGTCGGACAGTTTTTGTTATCGCGCAAGAAGCTGGAAAACTGGATCGTCTGGATCATCGTCGACGTGCTCTATGTGTGGCTGTACCTGCACAAGGACCTGACCCTGACGGCCATCCTGTATGCCGTGTTTGTCGTCATGGCCACGATCGGCTTGCTGGCGTGGAAAAAGTCGGCGCCGGCCGCGCCCGATGCGATGGTCCTCAAGTGATGGGCCGCTGCGTGCGCGTGGCGATACTGGGCGCGGAATCGTCGGGCAAGTCGACCCTGGCGGCCGCCCTGGCCGAGCGCTACGGCACCGTCTGGGTGCCCGAGTATTTACGGGAATTCGTCGAGACGCAGGGCAGGGTGCCCGTGGCGGAAGACCAGTTTGGTATTGCGCGAACGCAAGTCGAGCGTGAAGACGCGGCTGCCGCGCAGGCCCGTCAATTTCTATTTTGCGACACGACGCCCTTGATGACGGCCGTCTACAGCCGTCATTACTTTCACGGCGCCGACGCGCCGCTGGCGGCGCTGGCCGATGCCACGCACTATGATTTGACCCTGGTGACGGCGCCCGACAGCCCGTGGGTGGCCGATGGCTTGCAGCGCGAGTCAGAAGCCGTGCGCCAGCTGATCTACCGCTACCTGCTCGACGCGCTCGACGCGCGCGGCATCGCCTACCACGTGCTGCGCGACAGCCTGGAGGCGCGCCTGGAACAGGCGGCGCCCTTGCTGCAACAGGCGCTTGCTGCAGCGCCTGCCATTTCCTTTCCCTACAACGCCTAACAAAACCGTAGCGAGCGGTAGCGAGTTGTGGCCGAGAAGCGGAGCTGTGCGAATGCACAGTGAGCATCGGAAGCCGCAAATCGCGACGCGCAGTAGGTTTGGTTAGGTGTTTAAAAGTCGAACTGCGCCGAGACTTTGAACGTGCGGCTGGCGCCCGGATACAGGTAACCGTCGGACTCCGGCGTCACGTCGCGCCAGTAGAACTTGTCGGCCACGTTGTTGACGGCGGCGCGCAACACGGCGCGCGTGCCGGCGATGCGCGTGGCCCAGGCGGCGCCCAGGTTGAACACGTGGTAGGACGGCACGAAGGTCGTGTTGTTGTACTCGAACGCTTTCTTGCCCGCATATTCCCAGCTGCCATTGACGCTCAGGCCCGCCACTTGCTGCACGGCGTAGTCCGCATGCACGGCCGCCTTGAAGGCGGGCACGTTGGGCACGCGCTTGCCGTCGAGGTCCGCATTGCCCGTGCCCGACTGCTGGCTGTTCAGGGCCGTCAAGGAGGCGCCCAGGCCCAGGTTGGCTGTTGCCTTGCCCTGGGCCGACAATTCCAGGCCACGGTGCTGGGCCTGGCCTTCGCGCACGAAGTTGTATTTTTGGGGCTGCAATTCCAGCGGCTGGTTGAATTCCAGGCCCTTGCGGATCTGGAACAGGCTGGCCGCCAGCATGAAGTCCGGCGTCACATCCATCTTGGCGCCGAGTTCGATCTGCTTCGAGCGGCTCGGCGACAGTTCTTCGTTGGCATTCATCGCCTTGCGGTCGGCCGTGCCGCCATGTTCCATGCCCTGCGAATAGGCCGCATACACGGACACATTGTCGAGCGGGGTATAGACGAGCGAGACGTTGGGCAGCAGGAAATCGTGCTTGGCGCGGATTTCCGTGTCGGCCTTGAGCACATACTGGTAGCCATCGACATTGATATGGCGCAAGCCGCCATGCAGTTTCCAGTTCGGCGCCAGGCTGACGATATCCTGCACGAAGACGGAGTTTTCCGTATCCTTGCGCACCAGGCGCACGGGGCCCGTGACGCCGGGCGACGTGCCGACGATCTGTGGCTGGTAGATATTGCTCACGCCCACCCAGTCGTACACGTACAGGCCGGCGCGGTCCTTGCGGCGGAAGGTCGAGACGCCGGCCGTGAAGTCATGGCGCAGGGAACCGGTGGCGAACTTGCCCTGGATCATGGCTTGCGCGCTCAGCGGTTTTTTCGTCTCGCCCAGGCTGCGGTAGTCATACACGTCGTAGTCGCCATTGCCGCAGAAACCGGGGTACAGGTCCTGTCCGCTGCAGCCATACGGGAAGGCCGTGTAGTCGTCGCGCTTGAACGAGTGCTGGTTGGCCGACACGGTAGCGTGCCAGTCCTCATTGAAGGCGTACTGGAAGCGCAGGCCGATATTGCTGGTGACGGTTTCCACGGGGCGCGTCCATGGCTGCAGGTTGAGCATGGCGTCGGCGCTGATGCCGGTCGGCAAGGTTTTATTGTTCAGCAGCTGGAAGCCGGGCGCCGTCGCCTGCGCCTTGTCCTGGTAGTCGGCATCGAGCTGCAGCAGCGCCTGCGGCGAAATCTGCCAGTCGAAGGCGCCGGAAATGAACTTGCGGTTGCCGTCCGCGCCCTTGATGTAGGAGCGCAGGCGCTCGGCCGCCACGTTGACACGGTAGCCGAAGCGCGTGTCTTCCAGGCGGCCGCCCAGGTCGATGGCGCCATACAGGGTGCCCCGCTCGCGCGCTTCCACGGTGACCGTGCGCAATGGCGTATTGGTCGGGCGCTTGACGATGAAGTCGATCACGCCGCCCGGTGCGGCCACGCCCGCCTGCAGGCCCGCCAGGCCTTTCAGCACTTCGATGCGTTCCTTGTTTTCCAGCGGAATTTGTGTGTCGCCGGGAATGGCCACGCCATCCTTGCGGTAGCTGGAATTGTTGTCGAGCTTGAAGCCGCGGATGGAAAACTGTTCCGCATAGCCGACGGCGTTGTAGGCGTCGTTGATGCTGGCGTCGAGCTTGACGGCATCGCTGAGATTGCGGATCTGCAAGTCCTGCATGTCTTTTTGCGAAATGACGGTGACGGACGCGGGCGTTTGCAGCAGCGGCGCGTCGGAAAAACCGCCCACGGAGGCGCGCTTGGCAGCCGGCGCCTTGCTGGCCGTGACGACGACTTCGGCCATGCTTTGCGCCTGCGGCTCGGCGGCTTCGGTGCTGTCATGCGCGGCCAGGGCAGGCGCGGCAAACGCGTGCAGGATGGCCAGGGTCAATACAGGACGGGAAAAATGCGCGGATAAATTCGGTGTGGACATAGATTGCTCGTGGTTCAAGCCGTCTCGGGAAAGAGCACGGCAGGCTGCTTGTTCGGCTGGCGCCAACGCAGGAGCTATCAAAGGAGGGAGGTACTTTGCGCTTTCCTTCGCTGGCATTATCCAGATCAGGTACGAAGGGTATCTCTCACCCGGATGACTGCTCCAGGACCCCTAGCGAAATGACAGCTTAGCATGAAGCACGGCCAGCTGTCCCGCTGGCCGACCGTTTTACAACACTGTGGCGCGAATTTGCAAACTGCGCTACAGGCTCAGTTCCAGCACCTTGCGGCTGACGGCGGGCGTGACGTCGCGCTGTTCGCCCAGCGCCGTCATGCCGTGCGCTTCCAGGGCGGCCACGACGGCGTCCACGCTGGCGTGGTTCAGGCCGTAGTCGGCCAGGCGCGTCTTGACGCCCATGTGGCGGAAGAAGAATTCCGTGCGCGCGATGGCCGCCTCGATGCGGCCGTCTTCGTCGCCGCCATCGAGGCCCCACACGCGGGCCGCATATTGCAGCAGCTTGGCGCGCTTGGCCTGCTTGCGCACGCGCAGCATGCTGGGCAGGATGATGGCCAGCGTCTGCGCATGATCGAGCTCGTACAAGGCCGTCAATTCGTGGCCGATGGCGTGCGTGGACCAGTCTTGCGGCACGCCCACGCCGATCAGGCCGTTCAAGGCCAGGGTGGCGCTCCACATCACGTTGGCGCGCACGTCGTAGTCGTCCGGCTGCGACAGGGCTTTCGGG
Organism: Janthinobacterium sp. GW822-FHT07H11; assembly: GCF_058798615.1. Classification (NCBI taxonomy): domain Bacteria; kingdom Pseudomonadati; phylum Pseudomonadota; class Betaproteobacteria; order Burkholderiales; family Oxalobacteraceae; genus Janthinobacterium; species Janthinobacterium sp. GW822-FHT07H11. The sequence goes on along the minus strand of NZ_CM179507.1, from coordinate 4,734,808 downwards.
CCTTCCTCGATCAAGGTCAATAAAATGCCTTCGGCGAAGCGGTCCTGCACGGAGGCGTTCACGGGGTAGGTCAGATATTGCTCCATCACATGCGCAAACGCGTCGACGACGCCATTGCCCACCTGGCGCAGCGGCAAGGTGAAGGTCTTCGACGGGTCCAGCACGGAAAATTGAGGATACACCTTGCGGCTCATGAACGAGCGCTTTTCCTGCGTGGCCTTGCGCGTGATCACGGCCGAGCCATTCATTTCGGAACCCGTGGCCGGCAATGTCAGGACGGTGCCGAAGGGCAGGGCGGCGTCAATGATCTTGCCGCCTTTCGCCAGGATGTCCCACGCTTCGCCCTCATGCAGGGCGGCGGCGGCGATGAACTTGGTGCCATCGACCACGGAGCCGCCGCCGACGGCCAGCAGGAAATCGATGCGCTCGCTTTTCACCATGGCCACGGCCTGCATCAGGGTTTCATAGCTGGGATTGGGCTCGATGCCGGCAAATTCCAGCACCGTGTGGCCGGCCAGCGCCGCCCGGACTTCATCGTAGACGCCGTTCTGCTTGATGCTGCCGCCGCCGTAGGTCATCAGGACCCGCGCCTGCGGCGGGATCAGGCCGGCGATGGCGGCGATCTGGCCCTGGCCGAAGAGGATTTGCGTCGGATTGTAAAAGTCGAAATTGAACATGGGGCTCCCGCTGCCAAGGTTGAGGCTGTTGCTGAGCCATGATTATGGCCGAACGGGTGGAAACGTGTCGTGGACGCTTGAGCTTTTCGTCCGCGCGGTGGAGAATGCAGCGCAACGCTGTCACCTCTTACCTCCCCCTTGAAGGAAAACGCATGACCCACCTCCCCCTGGAAGAAGCCGACCTGCCCGCCACCGCGCTCGACATGCACCGCGCCATCGGCGCCGCCATCGCGGCGCTGCAGGCACTGGACTTGAACAGCCAGCGCTTCGAGGCGTGCACGGACCCGGAACTGCGCCGCGTGCTGGCCCACGCGGGCGACACGAGCCGCAAGGAAGTGGCGATGCTGCTCGAATGGATGCGCCGCCGCGATGCGCGCCTGGACAAGGAAATGAAGGAAGCGCTGTTCAAGGCCGGGCCGATTGTTGCCCAGTATCATTATGACGAGAAAATATTGTAACTTTTGGTTTGTTGCTGTGGCGTACCATGCGCCACATGGCCCTTGCTTCGCGTAGACTGTGCCCCGAACACGATTTTGGGGGAGTTTGCAGAAATGAAATCATTACCATACCGAGAAGGCAGCTGGTTTGCCGTGCCCCTGCCGGGCGGCGGCTATGCCGTCGGCGTGGTGGCGCGCACGGCGCCCGCCGGACGCATCATGCTGGCGTATATGTTCGGGCCCAAGCGCGACAGCCTGCCCACGCTGGACGAGCTGGAAGCGCTGCGGCCGGAACAGGCCGTGCGCCGCCTGCGCACGGGCGACATGGCCCTGCTCAACGAGCGCTGGCCGCTGCTGGGCGACAGCCGCCACTGGAACCGCGACGCGTGGCCCATGCCGGCCTTTATCCGCCGCAATGAATCCTTGCAGCGTGCCTGGCGCGCCAGCTATGCGGATGCGGACCCTGCCAAGCTGGACCGCGAAGAATCGATCCCCTTCGATACGCCGGGCATGGAAAGCGATTCCCTGTACGGCTACGGCGCAACGGAATTGCTGATGAATAAGTTGCTGGCGTCGGAGCAGGCGTCGGCGTGAGCGCGGTAGGGCGGCGTAGGTCGGATTAGCGAGGCCTTGCCTCGCGTAATCCGACACATTGTTGGCCAAGGCCGCTGGTGGTGTCGGCTTACGCGCTTTGCGCTAAGCCGACCTACGCCGCTCCGACCTAGGCTGCCGGCAAGCTGATCTGGAACGCCAGGCCGCCGCCTTCGCGGTTGCGCACCTGCAGCTCGGCGCCATGGCGCAGCAGCACGCGGTCGACGATGGCCAGGCCGAGGCCGGCCCCGTTGGCCTGGCCGCGTGCCGTGTCGAGCCGGGTAAACGGCTTGAGCATCTGCTCGATCTTTTCCGCCGGCACGCCGGGGCCATGGTCCTGCACTTCGATGATGACTTTTTTCGCGCCGTGGCTGGTCCTGATCTGGCAGGCGATATCGATTTCCGTGATGTCGCTGCCGGGCGTCTTGCCGTAGCGGCGCGCATTCTCGATCAGGTTGTTCAGCACGCGGCGCAGGTCGGTGGCGTTGCCCATGGCGTGCGCGCCTTCGGCGATGCTGGCGTTGAGCTTGACGTCCGGCAAGCGCATCGCTTCGCGTGCCATGTCGGCCAACAAGCCGCTCAAGTCCACGTTGGTAAAGCTTGACGCTTCCGTCGGCTTGGCATAGTCGAGGAACTGGCCGATGATGGCGTCCATTTGCCCGATATCGGACTGGATGCCGATACGCGCCTCGTCCGACAGGTTGGCCATTTCCACTTCCAGCTGCATGCGCGCCAGCGGCGTGCGCAAGTCGTGCGAGATGCCGGCGAGGATCACGGCGCGGTCCGATTCCACCTGTTTCAAGTCATCGACCATCTGGTTGAAGCTGCGGTTGGCCTCGATGATTTCGATCGGGCCCTTTTCCGGCAGCGGCGCCGGCTGCTTGCCCTTGGCGATGTCGCGCGCGGCCGCCGTCAGGCGCGACAGCGGTAAATTGATCAGGCTGGAAATGATGGCCGCGCCCAGCAGCGACAGCAGGGACACCAGGCTGGCCCAGCCCAGCCACTGGAAGCCCGTCAGGCCGCGCAGGCGCTCGCGTTCCAGCATCAGCCAGTATTCGTCGTCGTCGATCTTGAAGCTGACCCAGAAGCCGGCCACGCCGTTGACGCGCGCGGAAAAGCGCGTGTCCTCGCCCAGCTTGGCCTTCACCAGCGCTTCGATGTCGGGCATCAGGTAATTGTCGGGCGGCGGCTCGATGCGGTCATCCTCTTCCAGCGGGAAGATGCGGATGCCTTCGTTGCTGACCAGGTCGAACAGCAGCTCGCGGCGCAGTTCGGGCGCCGAATGCGTGAGCGCCGCATGCGTGATGGTGACGACGGAAATGACCTGGGCGGAAATCTGCTGCGCCTGCGGTTCGCGCTGGATGACGGAAATCATGCCGATCCAGGCGATCATGCTGACCGTGGTCAAGGTGCCGAGCAGCAAAAAGGTGCGCCAGAACAGGCCGCTTTTCAGCCGTGCCAGGCTGATATCGGGAACAAGCTTCATGGTGCTGCGATCAGCGCGGCTGTCCGTCCGGGATGAAGACGTAGCCCAGGCCCCACACGGTCTGGATGAACAGCGGGCTCGACGGGTCGGGTTCGATCAGCTTGCGCAGGCGCGAAATCTGCACGTCCAGGCTGCGGTCGAAGACTTCGTATTCGCGGCCGCGCGCCAGTTCCATGAGCTTTTCGCGCGACAGGGGCTGGCGTGCATGGCGGGCAAACACTTTCAGCACGGAAAACTCGCCCGTGGTCAGCGGCACTGTCTCGCCATTCTTTTTCAGGGTGCGCGTGCCCAGGTCCAGCACGAAGTCGCCGAACTCGAAGGTTTGCGGCGTTTCCGACGGCGCGCCCGGGATTTCATCGGGGCCCTTGCGGCGCAGCACGGCGCCGATGCGGGCCACCAGTTCGCGCGGGTTGAACGGTTTCGGCAGGTAATCGTCGGCGCCCATTTCCAGGCCGACGATGCGGTCCACGTCCTCGCCCTTGGCCGTCAGCATGATGATCGGCGTCTGGTCGCCCGCGCCGCGCAGGCGGCGGCAGATGGACAGGCCGTCTTCGCCCGGCAGCATCAGGTCGAGCACCAGCAGGTCGTAGCGCTCGCGCAGCCACAGCTTGTTCATGGCTGTGGCGCTCTCTGCCGTAAACACATTGAAGCCCTGTTCGGTCAGGTAGCGGCGCAGCAGGTCGCGCAGGCGCACATCGTCATCGACCACCATGATTTTCGCCTGGTGGCCATGGATCGATTGCGTTGTCGTATTGCTGCCGGAGGTGGAGGTTGTGGTCATTTAGGGTGTCGTGTTATCGTATATTAGTTGCTATAGTAACGCCTGGCACGGCGTCGGCAAGTGGCTATGGCGACCCATTACAAACTGTTACAAACTTTACCCAATTACTCTTACTGCACCGTGTAAAGCATCATACACTGGGGCCACAGTGGAATTCAGCTTTAAGTTTATACGGCATCGCGGAAGAGGAACTCAATGAATATCGTTATCCAAAAAATTCACGCCGCTCCCAGCGCATCAGCATCCGCACGTGCCGTGCTGTCCGCATTCGCCGTTTGCTCCGTGTTTGCCGCTGGCGTGGCATATGGTCAAAACCAGCCGCCGCCGCGCCGCGACGAGCAGCAGCAAATGCAAACCCAGCGTTATGAACAGGTGCAGCGCAGCAATAGCAATGATACGCGACTGCGCGAACAACGTGACGCACGCAGTTTCGATACGCGCGCCGAAGAGCAGCGCCGCGCCAATGAAGGGGCCGATTCCTCGCGCCGCACGGGCCGCATGACGCCCGACGAGCGCCGCGACCTGCGCCGCCAGATTAATGAAGTGGGACAAGATATTTACTCGAATCCCCCGCGCCGCTAGGCATCGCGCGCGCCATCGGACAGGGCCATCTCGCAAGATATGGCCCTGTCTGCATTTGGCAGGCACTTTGTTGCCGAATCAGGCACGCCGCCACGCCCCGTGATATTGTTCTGGTGCAATGAGGCAATTCTCTGAATTTCTTGCTTGGGGAGGCAAGTGGTGAGCGACGACGACACAGCCGTTCCTGATGCGGCCCCGGCTGGCGGCTTGCCGCACGGCCTCGTCCAGCGCAAGGAGGGCGTGTTTTTCGATCTGTCCCTGGCGCCCGCGCAACTGCGCGCGGCCGTCGATCAGCTGTTCCAGGCGGGCCTGCTGCTTGCCGGCCTCGACTACCCTCTCTTCCTGCTGACCCTGTATCATGCGCCGCCGCCCCGGGCCATGCCCAAGGGCGAGGCGCTGCTGCGCATCGCCGCGCGCATCGCCCCTTTCCTGGCGCCGCGGCGCGCGCTGTACAAGCAAGTCAAGATCCGTGGCGAGGTGGCTGAGTTTTACTTTGAAACCATTCCTGCCGATGCGCAGAGCCGCGTGCCGGCCCGCCGCGATTTCGATGAGCTGGTGGCCGACCTGTGGGGCAAGGGCGTACGCTACGGCATCGATAGCACGGCCGTGCGCGCCATCATCGATAGCGGCAAGGCCGAGCGCATCACGGTGGCGCGGGCGCTGGCGCCGCAGCCGGGGCGCGCTGCGCAGTTGGTCGAGCTTGCGCAGGGCATCCACCGCGACGATGCGCCGCGCGAACGGCCCGATGGCCGGCTTGACTTGCTGAGCTTTAAGAACCGTTTTCCGCAGGTGAAAAAACATGCGCGCCTGCTGCGCAAGCTGCCTGGCGTGCCCGGCTTGCCGGGCCATGACCTGGGCGGCGCGGTGCTGGCGCCGCCCGCGCCGCAGGACGTGGACCTGGCCACAGTGGCGGGGGCGGGCACGCTGGTCGAGCGTTTCAGCGACGGCGACTACCTGGTGGCCGCGCAGGATGGCTATGTCAACGTCGACGCGCAGGGCCAGATTTCCATCGGCAACAAGATCGTCAGCCGCGAAGGCGTCAGCAGCCGCACCACGGGCAATTTGAAGCTGCGCGCCGCGTACGAGGAATATGGCGACGTGCAGGAGCAGCGCCAGCTCGACGGCAGCGATATCACCATCCATGGCGACGTGTACGGCCATCTGCACTCGCATGGCGGGCTGATATGCTTGCAGCGCAACCTGGTCGGCGGCACCGCCTTCAACGAGCACGGCGACGTGCGCGTCGCCGGCGTGGCATCCGGTTCCGTGCTGCAGGCGCGCAGCGGCGAAGTGCGCCTGCAGCGCGCCGAAAACTGCGTCATCGCCGGCACGCGCGTGGTGATCGAGCATGCCAGCAATTGTGAAATCATCGCCGACGAGCTCGTCATCGAACTGGCCGAGGGCTGCGCCGTGGCGGCGCGCCACATCCACATCGGCAGCGCCGGGCCGCGCAAGCAGGTGGAGATGCTGCTGTTTGCGCTGGTGCCGGACTTGAGCGTCCTGGAGCAGCGGATCGCCGACTGCCAGGAGCGGGCCAGGCAGTACGCGCGCATGCAGGACAAGCGGCAGCAGGAAGTCGACACCATTGCGCAGCTGCCCGAGGTGCGCAATTACCTGACCCTGGCCGGCCAGCTGCGCCGCGGCGAGCGGGTGCTGCAGCCGCTCCAGCAGGCGCCGTACGACAAGCTGGCCGCGCGCATCGCGTCCGTGCTCAAGGAAGTGGCGCGCCTGCGGCTGGAAGTGAAGCAGGCGGAAGTCCTGCAGGCGCAGATGCTGGCGCTGGAGGCGCAGCTGCGGCAGGAGCGGCAAGCCACGGCGGGCCAGTCGCGCTGCGTGGTGCGCCTGGTCGATGGCGAGACGACGGTGCGCGCCATGGTGGCGCCGCCGGGACCGGCCAAGGCCTACGACCGGCCGCCCAAGGAGATCAAGGCCCTGCTGCGCAGCGCCACGCCGGCCACGCAGCCCGTGTTTGCGGACAGCACGGGCAGCCTGGACTGGACCTACCAGCCGCCACCGTAATCAGTCGGTGACCTTGCCGCGCGACTGTTTCAGCACGCTGTGCGTGCTCTTGCTGTCGAGGCGCCGCCGCTGCGAGCTGCGCGTGGGCTTGGTGGCGCGGCGCACGGCGGGCAGGAAGGTCACGCTGTCGATGATTTCCTGCAGCCGGCGCAAGGCTTCTTCCTTGTTCTGCTCCTGGCTGCGCGATTGCTGCGCCTTGAGCACCAGCACGCCATCCTTGCTGATGCGGCTGTCGCGCAGGGCCAGCAGGCGCTCCTTGTATGCTTCCGGCAGCGACGAGGCGGCGATGGGGAAGCGCAAGTGGATGGCGCTGGACACCTTGTTGACGTTCTGTCCGCCCGGCCCCTGGGCGCGGATGGCGGAGAATTCGACTTCGGCGGGATTGACGAGGTGTTGCATGGCCTGCCTGATGAAAAACAATGCTGATATTGTAAGGGAAGACGCGCGCCGCTGTGCTGGCGCAAGCGGCTGTTGCGTGGCCGGCCTGGTCTTTCGGGAAAATTGATGTTCCTCAACGTCCACCTGGGGGATGCTGGTTAGCATGGCTCCAGTCTTGCGCCACTGCGCATCCTGGCAGCGCTTACCGGATGAAAGGATCATCATGCAGTCCACGACGACGCCTGGCGCCGCAGCAACGGCGGAACGCGGCACCGCACCATCCCTGACGCCGTACTTGAGCTTCCGGCTGGGCGGCCTCGAATACGGCCTCGACTATGCGCGCGTGCGCGAGTTGCGCCCGCTCAAGGAACTCGACCGTTTTTCCTCTGACGGGGAAGTGCTGCAAAGCGTGGCCGTCTCGCGCGGCGTGATCATTCCCATCGTCGACATGCGCGCCGCGTTCGGCAGTGCCCGCGGCGCGAGCGATCCGGCCACCGACGTGATCATCCTGCAGCTGAGCAGCGGCGTGATGGGCATGGTGGTCGACGGCGTCACCGATATCGTCAGCCTGGCCCCCGGCGACATCGCGCCCGTGCCCGGCCTGGGGCCAGCCGAGGCCGACTACCTGCTGGGCCTGGGCACGCTGGCCGGACGCCGCCTGATCCTCGTCGACATCGACCGGCTGATGGCCATCCGCAGCCCCAGCCCCATGCAGGCGGCATAAAAAAACGGCTCATTCGAGCCGTTTTTTTGTTCACTGCAGTTCCGACGCCTGACAAAACCGTCGCGAGCGGAAGGACGTCGTCGCTGAGAAGCGCATCTGTACGAAGCTAGCGGGACGCCGGGTCAGCGAGTATCGCAGGCGGCAAATCCCGACGCGCGGCAGGCGTGGTCAGGTGTCTTCATCAGCCGAGCTTCTCTAATTGATCCTGCAGATCGAGCCATTCCGCTTCCAGCTGCGCCAGGTCCTTGGTGAAGAAGGTCTGGTCGGCCAGCAATTGCTTGAGCTTGGCCTTGTTGGCGGCGTCGTAGATGGTCGGTTCGCCCAGCTTTTCTTCCGTTTCCGCCTTTTGCGCGTTGCGCTTGGCGATCTGCTCTTCCTGGCGCTTGATCTTGTTTTCGATCGGCTTGCGCAGGACGGCCGCCTTCTGGCGGTCTTCCGCCTCCTGGCGCTTGTCGCGCACGGGCGCGGCAGGGGCGGCTACCGGCGCAGGGACGGACGATGTCACGGGGAAGTCGGTCTTGTTGGCCTTGCCGGCGGCCGGCAGCACATCGGTGCCCTTGCCCAGCTTGGTCTTGAAGAGCCAATCCTTGTAGTCGTCCAGGTCGCCGTCGAACGGCTGCAGCTTGCCGTCGGCGACGATGATGAATTCGTCCGTGGTGGCGCGCAGCAAGTGGCGATCATGGGACACGACGACCAAGGTGCCTTCGAACTGGGCCAGCGCTTCCGTCAGCGCTTCGCGCGTTTCCAGGTCCAGGTGGTTGGTCGGTTCATCGAGCAGCAGCAGGTTCGGACGCTGCCAGACGATCAGCGCCAGCGCCAGGCGGGCTTTTTCGCCGCCCGAGAACGGGGCGATGGAAGCGGTGACCATGTTGCCGGGGAAGTTGAAGCCGCCCAGGAAGTTGCGCAGTTCCTGCTCGCGCACGGTCGGGGCGATCTTGGCCAGATGCCACAGCGGCGATTCGTCATGGCGCAGCATTTCCACCTGGTGCTGGGCGAAGTAGCCGATGTTGAGGCCCTTGCCCATGGTGGCGTCGCCGCTCAAGGGCATCAGTTCGCCCGCGATGGTCTTGATCAGGGTCGACTTGCCGGCGCCGTTCTGGCCCAGCAAGCCGATGCGCTGGCCGATCTGCAGCGAAAACTTGATGCCGTTGACGATGGTCTTGTGCGTGATTTCGCCCGTGGCGTCGTTCTCGATCTTGTAGCCCGCATCGACGTCTTCCATCACCAGCAGCGGATTCGGCGCGCTCAAAGGCTCGCGGAATTCGAACGAGAATTCGGCGGCGGCGCGCAGCGGCGCCAGCTCTTCCATCTTCGCCAGCGCCTTCATGCGGCTTTGCGCCTGGCGCGCCTTCGAGGCTTGCGCCTTGAAGCGGTTCACGAACGATTCCAGATGGGCACGCTTGCGCTGCTGCTTTTCCAGCGCGCCGGCGGCCAGTATCATCTGCGCCGCGCGCTGGCGCTCGAAGCTCGAATAGTTGCCCGAATAGCGCTTCAGCTTGCGCTCGTCGATATGCACGACCACGTTGACCACTTCGTCGAGGAAGTCGCGGTCATGGGAAATGATCAGCAAGGTGCCGGCGTAGCGCTTGAGCCAGTCTTCCAGCCAGATGATGGCGTCCAGGTCCAAGTGGTTGGTCGGTTCATCGAGCAGCAGCAGGTCGGACGGGCACATCAGCGCTTGCGCCAGGTTCAAACGCATGCGCCAGCCGCCGGAGAAGCTGGCGACGGGCTGCTGCATCTGGTCCAGGGTGAAGCCCAGGCCCAGCAGCAATTGCTCGCCGCGCGACTGCACGGTATACGCGTCGGCATCGGCCAGCGCGCTGTAGATCTCGCCGATGGCGATGCCGTTTTCCGACGTGGCCGGCTCGGACTCCAGGCGCGCCAGTTCCGCTTCCAGCTTGCGCAGGGTGATATCGCCATCGATGGCGTAGTCGAGCGCGGCACGGTCCAGCGGCGGCGTTTCCTGCGCCACGTAAGCCACGCGCCACTTGGCCGGGAAATCGATCTCGCCCTGGTCAGGGTGCAATTCGCCGCGCATCATGGCGAACAGGCTCGATTTGCCCGCGCCATTGGCGCCGATCAGGCCGATCTTGTCGCCCGGATTGAGCGTGACATCGACTTGTTCGAGCAACGGTTTGATGCCGCGCATCAGGCTTACTTGTAGGAAACGTATCATTTTTTTCTTTGTGAAGGCTGGGCTTTACCCCTCGCCGTAAAAACATCGTGTAGGTCGGATTAGCCCGAAGGGTGTAATCCGACGGGTGCCGCACAGGCATGTCGGATTACGCTACGCTAATCCGACCTACCAAGTCGATCAAACCAGCTTCAACTGCTCGGCCGTCAGCAGGAATACCATGTCGTCGCCGGCGCTCGTCGTCAGCCAGGTCAGGCCCAGCTCGCCGAAGGCCGCTTCCGCATAGGCGCGCTCGTTGCCGATTTCAATCATCAGGATGCCGTCGTCCGTCAGGCGCTCGGCCGCGCCGGCGATGATCTTGCGCACCAGGTCCATGCCGTCGCTGCCGCCGTCGAGGGCGATTTGCGGTTCGGCCAGGTATTCCTGGGGCAGGGCGCCCATCGAGGCGGAATTCACGTATGGCGGGTTGCTGATGATCAAATCATATTTCTTGGCCGGCACATTGGTGTACAGGTCCGATTCGATCAGGGTCACGCGGTCCTGCAATTTGTACGTGTCGACGTTGCGCTTGGCCACGGCCAGGGCGTCGGCGGAAATGTCCACGGCGTCGACGGCGGCGTTCGGGAAGGCGTCGGCCATCATGATGGAAAGGCAGCCCGAACCGGTGCACAGTTCCAGGATGTTTTCCACGGCTTCCGGTTCCGCCACCCATGGCGAGAAATATTCAGGGATCAGCTCGGCGATGAAGGAGCGGGGCACGATCACGCGCTCGTCCACGTAGAAGTTATACGTGCCCAGCCAGCCTTCCTTGGTGATGTAGGCGGCCGGCACGCGGTCGATGCTGCGGCGGTCGATGACCGTCATGACGCTGGCGATTTCCGACGGCAGCAATTTGGCGTCGAGAAACGGTTCGAGCTTGTCGAGCGGCAACTTCAACGTGTGCAGGATCAGATAGGCCGCTTCGTCGAACGCTTCGGCGCTGCCGTGGCCGAAAAACAGCTTGGCGGTATTAAAACGGGTAACGGCGTAGCGCAGCAGGTCGCGTGGCGTGGAAAACGGGTTCGGGGTCATGGCATTCTCGAAAAGACGGTGTTCTGGCCCGCCGTGACGGGCCTCGGTATTCTGGTTCAGACGGGCAGCAAATGCTCCAGCGTGCGCCGGTAAATATTCTTCAGGGGATCGATGTGGCGCAGTTCGATGTGCTCGTCGATCTTGTGAATACTGGCATTGGGCGGCCCGAATTCTATCACTTGGGGGCAGATTTGCGCGATAAACCGGCCATCCGAGGTGCCGCCCGTGGTCGACAGCGCCGTCGCGAGGCCCGTTTCTTCGAGGATGGCGGACGACAGCGCATCGGAGAGCGTGCCGCGCGGCGTGAGGAAGGGCAGGCCGCTCAGGGTCCACTGCAAATCGTACTGCAAGTCATGCTGGTCGAGGATGGCGTGCACCCGTTCCTGCAAGCCCTCCGCCGTGCTGGCCGTGGAAAAGCGGAAGTTAAAATCGATCACCATGTCGCCCGGGATCACGTTGTTGGCGCCCGTGCCCGCGTTGATGTTGGACATTTGCCACGAGGTCGGCAGGTAATACTCGTTGCCGGCGTCCCATTTCTCTTCGACCAGGTCGGCCAGCGCCTGCGCCGCCTCGTGGATCGGGTTCTTCGCCAGGTGCGGATAGGCGATATGGCCTTGCACGCCCTTGATCGTCAATCGGCCCGACAGGGAGCCGCGGCGGCCGTTCTTGATCATGTCGCCCAGCTGCGCGCTCGAGGTCGGCTCGCCGACCAGGCAATAGTCGATCTGCTCGCCGCGTTCTTTCAACTTGTCGCAGACGATGACGGTGCCGTCCGTGGCCGGGCCTTCCTCGTCGCTGGTGATCAAAAAAGCGATGGAACCCGTGTGTTCGGGCGTGGCGGCAATAAATTCCTCGCAAGCAACCACCATGGCGGCGATCGAGGTCTTCATGTCGGCCGCGCCACGGCCGTACAGCTTGCCGTCACGGTGCGTGGGAATGAACGGTTCCGATCGCCATTGCTCGACGGGGCCGGTGGGCACCACGTCCGTATGGCCTGCAAAGACGAATACGGGCGAGGTGGTGCCGCGGCGTGCCCACAGGTTGGTGACGTCGTTCGACTGGATCGTCTCGCAGACAAAGCCCAGCGGCGTGAGGAGGTCGATCAGGTGCTGCTGGCAGCCCTTGTCGTCGGGCGTGACCGAGGACAGGGCGATCAGTTTTTCGGTCAGGGCGAGGGTTTTGGAGGTGGTCATGGTGTGGAGCGGGGTCGTACCCTTGGGACTCGGCGTCCCCGTACGGCCCCAGCCTTGCAGGTGTCGGGTTTAAACGGAAAAAATGGCTGAATACTGCGCATCGGAAAACGCCACGCTATAGTTTCCATCCTTGTCCAGCACGGGGCGCTTGATGATGGACGGGTTTTCCAGCATCAGTTCCAAAGCGCTGGCCGCGTCGGTAATGGACGCCTTGCGCTCGTCGGACAGGGCGCGCCAGGTCGTGCCTTTCTTGTTGACCAGCACATCCCACGGCAATTGCCGCAGCCATGCCTCGACGGCGGCGCGTTCCAGGCCCTGCTTCTTGAAGTCGTGGAAGGTGAAATCGAGTTGCTGCGCGGCCAGCCAGGTGCGGGCCTTTTTGACGGTATCGCAGTTGGGGATACCGTAGAGTGTAATGGTCGTCATGGGTAGGGCCAAGGGGAATGAATGCGGTTCGCTTGATCGCGGCGCTTGCGCCAGGACAAAATGCGATGGTAGCCGACATTATACAGTCGATGCGCAGTCGATGCGGCAGTGCAACACGGTTGCATGTTACGGGCAGGTTCAGGGCCAGGCGCTGCGGATGCCCAGTTGCGTCGCCACCTGGCCGAAGTCGCGGTGCGTGGATAGCGGCGTGGCGGATGCCATCGCCAGCTTGGGCAGGCGCAAGGTTGCCACGGTCGCGCCGCTATTCGTCGGCGTAGGCGCGGGCGGCCGCCATCACGGCATCGAGTTTTCCTTTGGCCAAGGCTTGCAGCGGCGACTGGCCGCCCAGCGACAGGCGCGGGACGGTAAAAAAGTCCCATTTGGCGGCGCCGGGCAAGTCGCCAAGAATCTTGCTGACTTTTTCCAGGGTGTGGCGGTCGTGGCGGGGATCGGCGAAAAACGCCGGGTAAACATATTCGCCGGAGGCGCCGCGCAAGGCGAACAGGCGCCTGGCTTTGAGTGCCGCACTGAGCGCCTGCGGCGTGACTGCCAGCCGGACGCGCAGTTCGGGGCCAGACAGCAAGCTGTGCGAGGCCAGGTCTTTTTCGCGCTGCTGGCTTTCCTGCTGTTCCAGTCCGCGCATGAATTGCCGGGTGCTGACGTGGCCCGCCTGCGTGTCGCTGCCGCTTGCCAGGCTCAGCTCGCGCTCGGCCACGATATCGAGGTCGCGCCGCATTTGCGCCAGCAGCGCGGGCCGGTCGTCGCGCGGCACGGCATCGAGCAGCGATGCATAGGCTTCCTGGAAGGTGTCTTGCGCAATGTTGAAGCGCAAGCCAGTGGCGCTGGCAGCCAGCGTGTCGGCCAGCTGCCTGGCCAGCGAGGGCGCGGCTGGTGCATGCACGGCTTCGGTGGCTGCCTCATCAATTGTGCCGGTGTCGCCATTGCCGGCAGGGCGACGTGTGTTTGATGTGTTCGACATGGCCAACTCCTTGCATTGCATGTTACAGCATAGGGTAGGAAGTCAAACAAAGCAAACAAAGCAAGGAAATTAAATCTATCTGCATTGATGCAGCACAAACCTGCGGCGTTGTTTCTTACACGGGCCGTGGCGCCGCCTTGCCCGGTTCCGCAGGACCGAAATGCAGACCCAGCCGCAAGGCCAGGGCGCGCAGGGCGCCGCTTTCCTGCAGGTGCAGGGCCAGCGCGATGTGGCCGTCGGGGCGCACGAGGTAGGCGGCGTCGCGGCCCAGGCCGGCCAGCTTGGCGGCCACGTTATAGGTATAGCAATGCACGGGCAGTTTCAGCACGCGCGCTTCATCGACGAGTTCGGGCGCCGGCTCGCCATAGATGTGCAATTGCCAATCCATGCTGCGCAGGGCGATAAAATTGTCTTGCGTGCCATCGGAGAACCACGGCAGGCGGTCGCCACCGCGCAGGTATTGCGCATGGCCGGCGGACAGGGCGCTGTCTTCATAGCGGATCTCGATTTGCGACACGGTCTTGAACAGCAAGCGGCGCGCCCGCGCAAAGCCCGAGAGGAAGGGCAGCGCGTGCGGCACCAGCCAACGCCGCAGGAATTGCCCGGCCATGCCCTGCGCGACGATGGCCTGGAAGGCGCGGTCGGTGGTGGCGACGAGCTTGCGGGCAAACACGATGCGCTCGCTTTCATAGGTGTCGAGCAGGGCGTCGTTGCTTTGGCCGTGCAGCTTTTGCGCCAGTTTCCAGGCCAGGTTGACGGCGTCGCCCAGGCCCGTGTTCATGCCCTGGCCGCCCACGGGGCTGTGCAGATGGGCCGCGTCGCCGAGGATGAAGCAGCGCCGCGCGCGAAATTGCGCCGCCACGCGGTGATGCACTTTATACGTGGAAAACCAGTTCACATGCTCGACCCGGATGCCCAGCAGGGTTTCCACATCGCCGCGCACATCGTCGAAGACGGGCGCGGGCGCGCCATCGGGGCGGTCGGGCAGGATGCCGATCAGGCGCTGCATGCCGCTGGTACGCACGGGCAACATCAGCGCAAACGCATTCGCGCCCAGGTGGGCGTGCAGATCCGTGTTGTTGCCAGCCACTTGCGCATCGGCCACGTAGTACAGGTGGTCGTAGGTGCCGCCGGAAAAGTCGAAGGCGGCGATCTCGCGCACCTTGCTGCGGGCGCCGTCGCAGCCGCAGATGTAGTCAAACGTGCAATATTGACGTTCGCCGTTGTGGAGCAGGATGGCTTGCACTTCGCTATCGTCCTGCGTCCACAGGTCCAGCGTGACGTTCCATTCCACGTGCACGCCGGCCGCCGCCAGCTTGCTGATCAGGAAACGCTCATGCTCGTCCTGGGGCAGGCTGAGCACGAAAGGATAGGGACTCAGCCCCTCGCCGATCTCGCCCAGCGCCAGTTTCACGAGTTCCTCGCCGCCTTCGTGGATGTGCATGGCATTGATCTTGATGCCCAGGCTGACCAGTTCGTCGGCAAAGCCCAGCTGCTGGTAAAACTCCAGGGTGCGCGCATGCACGGCCATGGCCCGCGACGCCTGGCCGGGGCCACTGTTTTTATCGATGATGCGGCAATCGACGCCATGGCGCGCCAGGCGCAAGGCAAGCATGAGGCCGGTAGGACCGGCGCCGACGATCAGGACGGGAGGAGTATTCATGCCATCCAGTATAGGACAGGATGGAACAGGGCAACGCGACGATTGAAGTTGCTAGTCGGAAATGAAAATGTCCCGCCGGGGCGGGACATGCAGGTATTACTTATACTTC
Source organism: Janthinobacterium sp. GW822-FHT07H11 (assembly GCF_058798615.1). NCBI lineage: Bacteria > Pseudomonadati > Pseudomonadota > Betaproteobacteria > Burkholderiales > Oxalobacteraceae > Janthinobacterium > Janthinobacterium sp. GW822-FHT07H11. Next base: position 4,719,558 of record NZ_CM179507.1, on the reverse strand, counting down.
ACAGCGTAACGATCAAATGCCACGCAAGAGTTCGTTGATGCCCGTCTTGGCGCGGGTCTTTGCATCGACGCGCTTGACGATCACGGCGCAGTACAGCGAGTACTTGCCGTCTTCCGAAGGCAGGTTGCCCGAGACCACGACGGAGCCGGCCGGCACGCGGCCATACGTCACTTCGCCCGTGGCGCGGTCGTAGATCTTGGTCGACTGGCCGATGTACACGCCCATCGAGATGACGGAGTTTTCTTCGACGATCACGCCTTCGACGATTTCCGAGCGGGCGCCGATGAAGCAGTTGTCTTCGATGATGGTCGGGTTCGCTTGCATCGGTTCCAGCACGCCGCCGATGCCGACGCCGCCGGACAGGTGGACGTTCTTGCCGATCTGCGCGCAGGAGCCAACGGTGGCCCAGGTGTCGACCATGGCGCCTTCATCGACGTAGGCGCCGATGTTGACGTAGGACGGCATCAGCACGACGTTCTTGGCGATGAAGCTGCCGCGGCGGGCGACGGCTGGCGGCACCACGCGGAAGCCGCCCTTGGCGAAGTCTTCGGCCGTGTAGTTGGCGAACTTGGTCGGCACCTTGTCGTAGAACTGCATCGTGCCATCGGACGGCAGGACGACGTTGTCTTCCAGGCGGAACGACAGCAGCACGGCTTTCTTGACCCACTGGTTGACGACCCAGTCGCCCGAGGTTTTTTCCGCCACGCGGATGCTGCCGTTGTCCAGGCCATTGATGACGTGGGAGACGGCGTCGCGCAGTTCGGCCGTGCCGTTGCGCGGATTGATCTCGGCGCGGTTTTCCCAGGCCTGGTCGATGATGGTTTGCAGTTGTTGGCTCATGATGATGTCTTGTTCATTTAGTTGGTTGATGCGGATGCGGAAAGCTGCTGGCAGAATTTTACTATGCGCAAGGCCGCTTCCAGCCCTTCGGCCGTTTCGGCCACCAGGGCCATGCGGATGCGGTTGCTGCCCGGATTGACGCCGTGCGCGTCGCGCGCCAGGTAGCTGCCAGGCAATACCGTGACATTATATTCGGCGTACAGGCGTTGCGCGAATTCGGTGTCGGACAGGCCAGTGCGGCTGACGTCGGCCCACAGGTAGAAGCCGGCGTCCGGCAATTGCACGTCCATCACCGCTTGCAGCAGCGGCGTGATGGCGTCGAACTTGGCGCGGTACTTGGCGCGATTTTCCTCGACATGGGTTTCGTCGTTCCAGGCCGCGACGGAGGCCGCCTGCACGGCGGGGCTCATGGCGCCGCCGTGGTAGGTTCGGTAGAGCAGGAATTTTTTCAGTACTTCCGCGTCGCCGGCCACGAAGCCCGAGCGCATGCCCGGCACGTTCGAGCGCTTCGACAGGCTGGAAAACACCACCAGGCGCGCATACGGGCGCTCGACCGTGGACAGGCCCAGCATGTGCGCCGCCTGCAGCGCGCCCAGCGGCGGCGTGTCGCCGTGGTAGATCTCGGAATAGCACTCGTCGGCGGCGATGACGAAATCGTAGCGCTCGGACAGGGCGAACAGGTGTTCCCAATCCGTCAGGCTCAAGACGGCGCCCGTCGGGTTGCCGGGCGAGCACAGGAACAGCAGTTTCACTTTTTCCCAGACAGAGGCGGGCACGCTGTCGTAATCGCAGCCGAAATTGCGCGTGGGATCGGAATTGACGAAATACGGTTCGGCGCCGGCCAGGTAGGCCGCGCCTTCATAGATCTGGTAAAACGGATTCGGGCTGATCACGAGCGAACCGGCCGACGGATCGATCACCGTTTGCGCCAGCGCAAACAGCGCTTCGCGCGAACCATTCACGGGCAGGATTTGCGTGGCAGGATTGAGCTTGGGGATGCCATAGCGGCGTTCCAGCCAACCGGCAATCGCGCTGCGCAAGGCTTCCGAGCCGATGGTGGTCGGATAGCTGGCCAGGCCGTGGATATGGTCGACCAGCGCCTGTTCGATGAAGGCCGGCGTCGGATGCTTGGGTTCGCCCATGCCCAGGCTGATGGGCGCGTACTCGGGATTGACCGTCACGCCGGCAAACAGCTGGCGCAGCTTTTCGAATGGATATGGTTGCAGTTTAGCAAGAAGTGGATTCACGGAACGGACCAGGGCAAGAGTGGAAAGACGATGTTGCTGAGCGATGTAGCTTGGTAATGTTGCTTGGTAATGGCTGAACGATTGCTTGGCGCGGCGCACTTGATGCCGGTCAAATCATTAGCTGCGTCTTTCATTATAGCCGTCCTGGCGGGCCCGCTGTGCAAGCCGCCTCAAGCCGCGCCGGCCTGATCGCTGCCCGGCTTGCCACGCCATGCCGCAGCGGGGAGTGCCGTGCCATGGCGTGGCAAGGTAAAATACGGCATGCCTATCTTACTACCCACCCTGCTTGCTATTGAAACTTCGTCCGAACTCGCGTCCTGCGCCCTGTTGCGCGGCGATGTCGTCTTGTCCCGCGCCTCGTCGGGCGTGCGCACCCATTCCCAGTCGATTCTGCCCATGGTGCAGGAATTGCTGGCCGAAGCGGGCGTGACCCTGGCCGACGTCGATGCCATCGCCTACGGCTCCGGCCCCGGCTCGTTTACGGGCGTGCGCACGGCCTGCGGCATCGCGCAAGGCCTGGCCTATGGCGCCAGCCTGCCCGTCGTGCCCGTCGTCACCCTCGACGCCATGGCGCTCGCCTGCCATCAGCAGCATGGCGCGCAACACATCGTGACCGTGCTCGACGCCCGCATGGGCGAAGTGTACTGGGCGCAGTATGATTATCAAGACGGCTTGCAAGCCGTGCTGCCGCCGGCCCTGAGCGCGCCGGCCGGTGTGGCGCCGCAAGGCGACGTCGTGGGCTGCGGCAACGGTTTTGCTGCCTATGCCGAAGCGCTGGCCGCGCTGCCGTGCGCCGCCACGGCCGACGCCGCCATCATGCCGCACGCCGTGCAGGTGGCGCAGCTGGCGCGCATCGCGTTTGCGGCCGGTCGGTGCGTGACGGCGGCCGAGGCGCAGCCTTTGTATTTGCGCAACAAGATCGCTTATACCAGTGCGGAACGGCAAGAGATGCAACAGGCCAAGGCCGCTGCGGAGTCCGCGCAATGAGCGTGGCGGGCCAGGACAATGCTGCCGGCTGGGACTTGCTGCGCCTCGACTACCAGCCGATGGTCGAAGCCGACCTGATTGAGGTGCTGGCGCTGGAGCAGCGCGTGTATCCGTATCCCTGGACGCATGGCAACTTTGTCGATTCGCTCAAGAGCGGCTACCCGGCCTGGGTGCTGCGCGACGTGGACGGCACCTTGCTTGGCTATTTCTTGCTGATGCTGGTCGTCGACGAAGCGCATTTGCTCAACGTGGCCGTCGAGGGCGCCATCCAGGGCCAGGGACTGGGCCGCTTCCTGCTGAACCAGTCCTGCGCCTGCGCGCGCCAGCTGGGCATGGAATCGATGCTGCTGGAAGTGCGCCCGTCGAATACGCGCGCGCTCGACATTTACCAGCGCTATGGATTTGAACAGATCGGCCGGCGCAAGGGGTACTATCCGGCCAGCAACTCGCAACGTGAGGACGCCATCGTCATGCGTTATACCTTATGAGCCGCAGCGCCGTTTTCCTCGATGAAATGGGTGTCGGCCCCTTGTGGCACCTGCGCCAGGGCGCCGCGCCCGAAGCCATGGACGTTGCCGCCGAAGCTGCCGTGGAGATGGACGTCGCCGTGGCGGCGCCCGTGGCCGAAGCCGTGGAAGCCGTGACCGCAGTGCTCACCGAGGTGGTCACTGCAGTGGTCGCCGAGGTGCGGGCCGAGACACCTGTCGCCGTTGCCGCTACGCCAGCTCCCGCCGCCGCGCCTGACGACACGGCCTGGTTCGACGATGCGCCCGCGCCTGCGCCAGTGAAGCAACTGAGCGACGCCGACATCGCCGCCCTCGACTGGGATGGCTTGACGGCGGCCGTCGCCAAATGCGCGCGCTGCGACTTGTGCAAGACGCGCAAGGGCGTCGTCATGGGCCGTGGCGACCGCCAGGGTGATTGGCTGATGCTGGCCAGCAGCCCTTCGCGCCTGGAAGAGCGCGAAGGGCGCGCCTTGCCGGGCGAGCAGGGCAAATTGCTCGACAATATGCTCAAAGCCATCGCCGTCGATGCGGGGCGCGATGTGTATATTACCCACTTGCTGAAATGCCGTCCGCTCGACGAGGCGGGGCAGGAACGCTTGCCGACAGAGGCCGAGTCGGCCGCCTGCCGCCCGTATTTCGAGCGCGAACTGGCCCTGCTGCAGCCGCGCACCATCGTCACCCTCGGTTCGATGGCCGCCGCCGGCATCCATCCCGGAGAAAAGCCTGCACGGGGCAAGGTGCGCCAGCTGGGCAATGCCTCGCTGATCGCCACCTTCCACCCGGAAATGCTGCTGCAGGACGAGACGGGCAAGGCCAAGGCGCGCGCCTGGGCCGACCTGTGCCTGGCGAAAAGCACGCACGGTGGTTGATGCGGCCATCGGCGCCTTCCAGGTCCGCTTCGAGCAGCGCTGGGGCCATCTGACGCAACCCCGCGTGCGGGCGCTGGCCTGGCTGCTCGACTCGCCCGACTTGCTCGACCCGTCCAGCCCCCACTGGGGCGGGCGCATCGCCAGCTTGCCTCCCGTCACGCCCGCCGTGGCGGCGTGGCTGGGGGCGCTGCAGGATGATCCGTCGCCGCTCGACGCGGCGCTGGGGCCGAAATTTTATTCCCGCCTGGGCCTGTACGCTGAAAAGCTGCTGGCCTTTTATTTTGAGCAGCGTGGGGTATTGCAAGCGCACGGCTTGCAGGTGCAGGTGAACCGCAACGACACGGTGGGCGAGTTCGATTTCCTGTTGCACGACGGTAAGGACTTGCTGCATTGGGAATTTGCCACCAAGTTCTACCTGCTCGAAGGCGCGCCCGATCCCGGCGTCTTCAATCACTTGATCGGCCCCAACCTGGCCGACACCTTGGGCTTGAAGATGCGCAAGATTCTCGACAAGCAACTGGCCTTGTCGCGCCACCCGGCCGCGCAAACCCTGCTGGCCCGGCCCGTGCGCGCGGCGCAGGCGCTGGTCAAGGGCTGGCTGTTCTATGCGCTCGGCACGGCGCCCGGCATGGACGGCATTTCCCAGGAACATGGGCACGGCTTCTGGTGCACGCCGGCGCAATTGCCGCAGCAACGTTATGTCGTGCTGCCGCGTTTGCAGTGGCTGGCGCCGTTCAAGGGGCGCGACGTGGCCGTCCTCGATGTGGACGCCTTGCGCGCGCAATTGTCTGATCTGGCGCAACCGCTGATGGTGGCCACGGTCGATACTGTCGAAGGGTGGGAAGTGGAGCGTGAACGCGGCTTTGTCGTGCCGCTTGACTGGACGCAGCAGGCCGCCGCGCGACGGATAGCAGGTGCGCTACCTGCGTAACCATGAACCACAGCCGTAACGCTGGAGTCATGTAGGTCGGATTAGCGCGTGGCGCGTAATCCGACGCCACATTGCTTAATGCTTCTGCTCGCCAATCAGCGACAAGTTGTCATGCTCGGCCTGGTTCAGCTTGTGCTTGCGCATGATGGCGTACATGGTGCCGGCGACGAACAGGCCGAACAGGATGATGATGATGTTCAGCGGCAGGTGCAAACGGATCATGATGGAATACACGGCCAGCATGGTCAGAATCGACAGGTTTTCATTGAAGTTCTGCACGGCAATCGAGTGGCCTGCACTCATCAGCACGTGGCCACGGTGTTGCAGCAGGGCGTTCATCGGCACGACGAAGAAGCCGGACAGGGCGCCGATCAGCACCAGCAGCGGGTAGGCGATCCACACGGAATGCACTTGCGTCATCATCATGACGATCACGCCCATGGCGATGCCGAGCGGGATGACGGTCAGCGACTTGCGCAGCGGAATGAAGCGGGCCGACAGCACGGCGCCGGCCGCCACGCCGATGGCCACCACGCCCACCAGGCTGGTCGCCTTGTCGAACGGCATGTTCAACGATTGCTTGGCCCATTCCAGCACGATCAGCTGCAAGGTGGCGCCGGCGCCCCAGAACAGGGTCGTCACGGCCAGGGTGATCTGGCCCAGTTTGTCTTTCCACAGGATGGAATAGCAATTGGCAAAATCGGTGATCAGTTTGATAGGATTGCGTTCCTGGTGCGCATACACGCAGCCCGTATCGGGGATCTTCAGGTTGGCCAGCGTCGCCAGCACGTAAATGCCGACCACCACGCACAGGGCCGCTTCCGTCTTGCTGGTGATGCCCGTGTCGATCAGCGGGAGGTCGATCGACAGCAGCATGTCGGACACGTGGCCGCTGACGAGCGCGCCGCCCATGACGGTGCCGAGGATGATGGAGGTGACGGTCAAGCCTTCGATCCAGCCGTTGGCCGCCACGAGCTTTTCCGGCGGCAGCAGTTCCGTCAGGATGCCGTACTTGGCGGGCGAATACACGGCCGCGCCAAAGCCGACGACGGCATAGGCCAGCAGCGGATGGACGTGGAAGAAGACGAGGGCGCAGCCGAAGATCTTGACCATGTTGGCAATGAACATGACCTTGCCTTTCGGCAGAGCATCCGCGAAGGCGCCGACAAAAGCGGCCAACAGCACGTAAAACAGCACGAATGACAGTTTGAGCAGCGGCGTGATCCACGCCGGGGATTTCATGGACACCAATAAATCGACGGCGACAAAAAAGAGGGCGTTATCGGCCAGCGAGGAAAAGAACTGCGCCGCCATGATGGTATAAAAACCACGATTCATTCTGGAATGCCTGAAATCATATCTGGCTTGCTTTATACCACGAAAAAACGGCAAACCCCAAGTTTGGAAGGGGCTGCTTTGCATATGCTTGCCTAAGCGAAGCTTAATTCTTATGCCGTAGAAAAATGCTTATACATATGAACATTTTATAAATGGTCATCACTGCGCACGAGTTTGCCTTGTCCGCTTCACGCTGCCCGCCTGTCCGGTAAAATACGGCTTTCCCACTGCCCTCCCTCACGCATATGCCCAGGCCCCTGATCGCCAGTATCCATCTTGATGCCATGCAACACAATCTGGCGCGCGCGCGCGCCTGCGCGCACGGCGCCAGGGTCTGGGCCGTGGTCAAGGCCAATGCCTATGGCCATGGCCTGGAGCGGGCCATGCGGGGATTTGCCGAGGCCGATGGCCTGGCGCTGGTCGAGGTCGATTACGCGGTGCGTCTGCGCGAACTGGGCTGGACCAAGCCCATCTTGCTGCTCGAAGGTTTTTTTGACGCCAGCGATCTGCCCGTCATGGTGCAATATGGATTGAATGGCAGCGTGCATTGCGAGGAACAGATCGCCATGCTGGCAGCGGCGCGCCTGCCGGCCGCCATCGATGTGCACCTGAAGATGAATACGGGCATGAACCGCCTCGGTTTTACGCCGGACGCCGTGGCCGCCGCGTATGCGCGCCTGCGCGCCATGCCGCATATCGGCACGATCACTTTGATGACGCATTTCGCCAATGCGGACGAGGCGGCGCCCACGCGCCTGCCGTTGGAACAGCAGATGCTGCGTTTTGAAGCCGGCGCGGCCAGCATAGGCGCGGCCGGCGAAGGCACAGCCTTGCCGCGCAGCCTGTGCAATTCTGCCGGCCTGTTGCTGCACCACCTGGACAGCGACTGGGTGCGTCCCGGCATCATGCTGTACGGCGGCACGCCCAGCGGCGCTCCGGGCGGCACGTCGGCGCAGGCGTTCGGCTTGCTGCCCACGATGACCTTGCGCAGCCAGATCATCGGCATGCAGGACATCGCCGCCGGCGAGTTCGTCGGCTACGGCAGCCGCTATGCCGCGGCCGGCAACGTCAAGGTGGGCGTGGTGGCCTGCGGCTATGCGGACGGTTATCCGCGCCACGCGCCCGAAGGCACGCCGGTGCTGGTCGACGGCGTGCGCACGGGGCTCATCGGCCGGGTCTCGATGGACATGTTGATGGTGGACTTGACCCACGTGCCGGGCGCCAAGGTCGGCAGCGGCGTCACCTTGTGGGGCCAGGGCATGCCGATCGACGAGGTGGCCCTGGCCGCCGGCACCATCGGCTACGAGCTGATGTGCGCACTGGCGCCGCGCGTGCCCGTGGTCGAAGCATAACAGTGACGCCGGCCCGCCGTTTGTATATACTGTATATATAAACAGCATTTTTACCTTACCCGGGCAAAGTACACCATGGCAAAAGTCAAGACCATCTACACCTGCAGCGATTGCGGCGCCATCAGCAACAAATGGATGGGGCAATGCACCTCGTGCAACCAGTGGAACACCATGGTGGAAACCCTGCCCGAGACGGGCGGCAACAACCGCTATTCGAACCCGCAGCACATGTCGCTGGCGCAGACGGCGCCCGTGCTGTCGCTCGACGATATCGACGCCATCGACGTGCCCCGTTTCGGCACCGGCATCGAGGAATTCGACCGCGTGCTGGGCGGCGGCATGGTGGCGGGCGGCGTGGTGCTGATCGGCGGCGACCCCGGCATCGGCAAGTCGACCCTGCTGCTGCAGGCGCTGGCCAACATGTCGCACCACAAGCGCGTGCTGTATGTCAGCGGCGAGGAATCGGGCGCGCAGATCGCCCTGCGCGCCAAGCGCCTCGTCATCGACGCCAAGGAACTCAAATTGCAGGCCGAGATCCAGCTGGAAAAGATCCTCTCCACCTTGCACGACCTGAAGCCGGAAGTGGTGGTCATCGACTCCATCCAGACCGTGTATTCGGACGCGCTCAGCTCGGCGCCCGGTTCCGTGGCGCAGGTGCGCGAGTGCGCGGCGCAGCTGACGCGGGCGGCCAAGCAGACGGGCGTGACCATCATCCTGGTGGGCCACGTGACGAAAGAGGGCGCGCTGGCCGGTCCCCGCGTGCTCGAGCACATCGTCGACACGGTGCTGTATTTCGAGGGTGACGCCCATTCCAGCTTCCGCCTGGTGCGCGCCATCAAGAACCGTTTCGGCGCCGTCAATGAACTGGGCGTGTTCGCCATGACGGAAAAGGGCTTGAAAGGGGTGTCGAACCCGTCCGCGCTGTTCCTGTCGCAGCACGACAACCAGGTGCCCGGCTCGTGCGTGATGGTGACGCAGGAAGGCACGCGCCCCCTGCTGGTGGAAATCCAGGCCCTCGTCGACACCAGCCATTTGCCGAATGCGCGCCGCCTGTCCGTCGGCCTCGAACAGAACCGCCTGGCCATGCTGCTGGCCGTGGCGCACCGCCACGCGGGCATCGCCGCCTTCGACCAGGATGTCTTCATCAACGCCGTCGGCGGCGTCAAGATCACGGAACCGGCGGCCGACCTGGCTGTATTGCTGGCGATTAACTCGTCGATGCGCAACAAGCCCTTGCCAAGGGGGCTTGTGGTGTTTGGCGAAGTGGGACTGGCCGGCGAGATCCGTCCCGCGCCGCGCGGGCAGGAACGCTTGCGCGAAGCGGCCAAGCTGGGCTTTACCCTGGCCGTGGTGCCCAAGTCCAACCTGCCCAAGCAGGTGATCGAGGGGCTCAAGGTCATCGGCGTGGAACGCATCGACGAAGCGTTTAACAAGTTGCGCGACCTGGAGTAAGAGTTGGTCTGGTTTAAATGCCAAGCTTGAGACAAGTCAAACAAAATTTCCGTTTGGAACTATAATATTTGTCCGATGGATGCGCGTGGCGCATTCGCGTCGACCATGAATGATAGAGAAGCGGAATATAGTGTCAGTTGAGCAAAGGCAAGGCGCACGCAAGATATTGCGTGCCAAGGCAATGTTGGTAATGGACGGGGCCGGCCCCGTGGCGGCGCGCACGCTGGACGTGGGGCCGGGCGGCATGTCCGCCGTGATCGCCGAACCGGTGCAGGCGGGCAGGCAGGGCAAGGTGTTGTTCGAGCTGTTTTACGATGGCAAGGCGCATATCATCGAGGCGCGCACTTCCGTCTCGCACTGTATTTTCAGCAGTGCCGGCTTCAAGGTGGGCCTGACGTTCCAGCACCTGGACATGGCCGTGAGCAGCGCAATATCGAAGTTTATGCGCTAAGATGGTGCATATGTATTTGCAGTGCTGAAAAAACCGTTCTGTTCGATGTTTTGATATTTCAGTAATACTGCATAATTATCAATCGGAAGAGGGGGAGGCCGCCGCCTTGCGCGCCCGCCGCCGCCTCTCTTGCAGAGCGCGCGGTCATGACCTGAGCCGTGTGTCGTCACACTACACCGGACAGGAACGCCTACCATGTTTAATTCTACGATCAACAGCAACGCCTACGCCAACGCGACAAAAACCAGCAGCAGTATTTCGGCCGACGTGTACGCCAAGGTCGAGCGCCAGATGCAGTCGCAGAACAAGGGCGTCCTCAAGCTGAACGATAACCTGGCCAAGGATCAGACCAAGCTGTCCGGCCTGGGCCAATTGCAGTCGGCGCTGGCCAAATTCCAGAACGTGGCGAAGAACATGGCCGGCAGCGGCCTGGCCACGGCCGCCACCGCCACCACCAAGGGCGTGCTCAGCGCCACCACCACCGACAAGGCCGCCAGCGGCACGCACGCGGTGGACGTCAGGCAGCTGGCGCAGGGCCAGACCTTGCAAAGCGCAGGGCAAAAATCGTCGAGCACCGCCATCGGCACCGGAGCGCCGGCACAGATCAAGATTGAATTGGGCACGGTCGACGGCAAGCAGTTTTCGGCCGGCAGCGGCAAGGCCATTTCGCTGACCATCGACAGCAGCAATAACACGCTCGATGGCATCGCCGCGGCGCTGAAGAAGGCGGGCGTCGATGCCAGCGTGGTCAAGAACGACGATGGCTATACCCTGGCCCTGAACGGCAAGACGGGCGCCGACAGCAGCATGCGCATCAGCGTCACGGGCGACGCGGCCATCGGCAACCTGCTGTCGTACTCGCCCAGCGCCAGCAAGGGCATGCAGCAGACGGCCGCCGCGCAAGATGCGCTGCTAAGCATTGACGGCAAGGAAATCAAGAGCGCCAGCAATACGCTGACGACGGCCATTGCAGGCACCACCGTCACCTTGACGGGCAAGGGAACAAGCGACCTGGTCATTGCGAAGGACAGCGGCCAGATCGCCACCAACGTGGCCAGTTTCGTGGCCGCCTACAATGAACTCAACACCAAGCTGCAAACGCTGCAGCAGGGCGATTTGAAATACGATACGGCGCTCAAGCAGGTCAGCACGCAAATGGCGCAAGTGTTGCGCACGGCCAGCAATGGCGTGCCCGTTTCCGTGCTGGGCAGCGCCGGGATCAGCCTGGGCAAGAATGGCGAGCTGAAGCTCGATGACAAGGCATTGAAGGCCGCCATCGCCGCCGACCCGGATGCCGTCAGCAAGTTGTTTACCAATAATGGCAAGGGCGTGGCCGACCAGTTCACCGCCAAGGTGGGCGAGCTGACGGGCGAAACGAGCATCATCCGCAAGGAAGTGCAAACGGTGGGCAAGGAAATCACGACGCTCAATACCAAGAAGGCGGCCATGGCCAAGGCCCTGACGGCGCAGGCCGAGGCGCTGGTGAAACTGTATTCCGCGCAGGAGCAGATGGGCGGCAACTCGGCTTTGCCGGGTTATACGGGCAAGAACTCCCTGTTCGACTTCATGGCGTGACGCGCGGGACTAGCGCCCATCGCTGCGCTGCCGCCTATTCCCTGCCGCCCTGGGCAAAAAACGCCGAGGGCGAGCTGCCGAAGGTTTTCTTGAACATGGCGGAAAAGGCCGACTGGCTGGCATAGCCCAGTTCCTCGGCCACCTGCGACAGCGGCACGCCGCGCGCGATCATCGGCGCCGCGTGGGCCAGGCGCACCTGCTGGCGCCACTGGCCGAAACTCATGCCCAATTCCCGTTCGAACAGCCGCGCCAGCGTGCGTTCCGAGGCACCGGCCACCTGCGCCCAGTGCTCGAGCGTCTGGTTGGCGCCCGGTTTGTCGATCAGGCTGTCGCACAGGGTCTTCAGGCGCTTGTCGGTCGGCAGGGGCACGCGGATGGGACGCGTGCCGGACCGCCCCAGCTCATCGAGGATCAATTCGGCCAGCAGCGCTTCGCGCGCCGGTTCCTGCCCCGGGTCCAGCTGTTCCAGGGCCATGATGAGCTGCCGCAGCAGGCTCGACACTTCCAGCACCTTGCAGTCGCTGCCGGCAAAGGGCGCGCGCGCCGCATGGATGCACAGCGGGCGCAAACGGGTTTTTTCCAGTATCGTGACGGCATGTTCGACATGGGGCGGCACCCAGATGGCGCGCATCGGCGGCAGCACCCAGCTGCTGTTGTGGGCGGTAATGCGCAGCACGCCTTCGAGCGCGCAGGTCACCTGGCCCCATGGATGGCTGTGCGGCTGCAGGAATTCGTCGGGCTGCAGGTCGCGCGCGATCATGGTCACGGGAATGGTCGCGCTGGGCGCTTCCCTGGGCGGACACATGCGCGTATGGTGGAGGATAGGTACGCCCATCAGCTTGGCCTTAATTCGATAAATTATGTCGTTCTATCGGAAAACAGACGATAGTATTTTGCATACACTTGAGCTTCATCAGTATAAGACAGGGTATGACATGATAACAACTAACTCGCCGACGAACTTGCCTAGCTTGCGCAGCGACGCGCGCGTCATCGGCCTGGTCGGCCTGGCGCATGGCGTCTCGCACTTCTATCACCTGATCCTGGCGGCCCTGTTCGTCTGGCTGAAACCGGCCTTCAGCCTGTCGTATGCGGAACTGGGCCTGCTGATGACGGTGTTTTTCATCATCTCCGGCGTGGGGCAGGCGCTGGCCGGCTTTGTCGTCGACCGCTTCGGCGCGCGCGCCGTGCTGTTTTCCGGTATTTTCCTGCTGGGCGTGTCGGCGCTGGCCCTGTCCACGGCCCACAGCTATGCGGCGCTGATGCTGGGCGCCATGCTGGCCGGCATGGGCAACAGCGTGTTTCACCCGGCCGACTACACCATCCTCAACCAGCGCGTCTCGGCGGCCCGCGTGGCCTACGGCTTTTCCGTGCACGGCATCAGCGGCAACATCGGCTGGGCCCTGGCCCCGCTGTTCATGACCTATGTCGCCACCCATTACGACTGGCGAATCGCGCTGCAATGCGCGGCCGTGCTGCCGTTCGGCGTGCTGCTGGTGCTGTTCCTGAACCGCCATGCCATCCGGCCCGAACCGGCGAAAAAGGCCGCGCCGGGCCAGGCTGCGGGCGGCGAAGGCAGCCTGGACTTTTTGCGCCTGCCCGCCGTGTGGATGTGCTTTGCCTTCTTCTTCATCACCGCCATCGCCCTGGGCGGCATCCAGAGCTTTGCCAGCGTGGCCCTGGTCAAGCTGTACGGCATGAGCCTGGCGCTGGCCACCAGCGCCTACACGGCCTATATGCTGGCCTCGGCCGTGGGCATGCTGGCCGGCGGCGTGGTGGGCGCGCGCAGCCAGCAGCCGGACCGCAACGTGGCGATCGCCTTTTCCGCCGCCGCGTTGCTGGCCGTGCTGCTGGGCATGGCCGTCGTGCCGGCCTGGGGCGCCGTCGTGCTGATGGGCGCCATCGGCCTGATGTCGGGCGTGGCGGGACCGTCGCGCGATTTGATGATACGCGCGGCGGCGCCGAAGAATGCCACCGGGCGCGTGTATGGGGTCGTGTATTCGGGCCTGGACAGCGGCCTGGCCGTCGGCCCGCTGCTGTTCGGCGCGCTGATGGATGGCGATCACCCGGCCCTGCTGTTTGTCTTCATCGGCGTATTCCAGGCGCTGGCCATTGCCACGGCCGTCGGCGTGGGCGGCAAAACGCGTGCCGCGGCGCTGCAAAAGGCATAGAATCATTGTTATTCGATACTATTTCACGAGGAGTTCGCATGACTTTTGCCACCACCGACCTGTGCGATGACCATGCGGCCATGCTGGAGGCGGGCACCCTGGCTGTGCTGCCGCCCGTGTACCGCGCCTTTGGCCAGCGCATCCGGTTTCGCGGCCCCGCCACCACCTTGCAGGTGTTCGAGGATAACGCCCTGGTGCGCAGCACCCTGGAAACGCCGGGCCAGGGTCATGTGCTGGTGATCGATGGCGGCGGCAGCCTGCGCCGCGCGCTGGTGGGCGGGCAGCTGGGCGTGCTGGCGGAAAGCAATGGCTGGGCCGGCATCGTCGTCGATGGCTGCATCCGCGACAGCGAGGAGATCAACGTGTGCCAGATCGGCGTGCGCGCGCTGGCCACGCATCCGCGCAAGAGCAACAAGACGGGCGCCGGACAGCGCGACGTGCGCGTGGCAATCAGCGGCGTGGCCGTGCATCCGGGCGACTGGATCTATGCCGATGCCGATGGCATCCTGGTGGCGCGCGAAGAACTCGACTGAGGGCCGGCCGCGCCCCTTCCTTGCCACGGCGCGCCTCCCCGGCGCGCCTTGCGCGTTCCTGACCGCAGTTTGTCGCCAGACAAGGCCGCAGGCGAGCCGGGCTGTATGCTGGTATCGCTGCCGCCCGCCACATTTTTCATCACGGCGTATCACGTTCCGCATTGCGAAATGATGTGGCGACGCCTGCCGTCCAGATACTTCCATGCAGAGAAATTTCGTCCCGCATCATGAAAAATAATAGTTAAGCCGATGATTTTCATGCATAAAATTTTAGTCATGTGTCTTATATAAGACTATTGCTGCTTCGCACAAACCGCCCTATTATTGTTTTCACGGATTTCGTTTTTAACGTTGCATTGAATAGGAGAGCGCCATGGCCACTCGTGAACAGCAGATAGCAGCCCTGCAGGCAGACTGGGATACCAATCCACGCTGGAAAGGTGTCGTACGCAACTACACGGCCGCCGACGTGGTGCGCCTGCGCGGCTCCCTGCGGATCGAACACACGCTGGCGCGGCGCGGCGCGGAAAAACTCTGGCATTTGCTGGGCAATGAACCGTTCGTCCATGCGCTGGGCGCGCTGACGGGCAACCAGGCGATGCAGCAGGTCAAGGCGGGCCTGAAGGCAATCTACCTGTCAGGCTGGCAAGTGGCTGGCGACGCCAACAATGCCGGCGAAATGTATCCGGACCAGTCGCTGTACCCGGCCAATTCCGTGCCCACCGTCGTCAGGCGCATCAATAACACCTTCACCCGCGCCGACCAGATCCAGTGGTCGGAAGGCAAGCAAGACATCGATTTTTTCGCCCCCATCGTGGCCGATGCGGAAGCGGGCTTCGGCGGCGTGCTGAACGCCTATGAACTGATGAAGTCCATGATAGAGGCGGGCGCGGCCGGCGTGCATTTCGAAGACCAGCTGGCGTCCGTCAAGAAATGCGGCCACATGGGCGGCAAGGTGCTGGTGCCGTCGCGCGAAGCGGTGGAAAAGCTGACGGCCGCGCGCCTGGCGGCCGACGTCATGGGCGTCTCGACCCTGGTGATCGCCCGCACCGATGCGGAAGCGGGCGACCTGCTGACATCCGACGTGGATGTCAACGACCAGCCCTTCTGCACGGGCGAGCGCACGGTGGAAGGCTACTACAAGACGCGCGCCGGCCTCGAGCAGGCGGTCGCGCGCGCGCTCGCGTATGCGCCGTACGCCGACCTCGTGTGGTGTGAAACGGGCAAGCCGGACCTGTTGTTTGCGAAGAAATTCGCCGAAGCCGTGCATGCTCAGTTCCCCGGCAAGATGCTCGCGTATAACTGCTCGCCTTCGTTCAACTGGAAGAAAAACCTCGACGATGCCACCATCGCCAAGTTCCAGAAGGAGCTGGGCGCCATGGGCTACAAATTCCAGTTCATCACCCTGGCCGGCTTCCATGCGCTGAACTACGGCATGTTCAACCTGGCGCACGGCTATGCGCGCAAGCAGATGTCGGCCTTCGTGGAATTGCAGGAAGCGGAATTCGCCGCTGCGGCAAAAGGCTTTACGGCCGTCAAGCACCAGCGCGAGGTGGGCACCGGCTATTTCGATGCCGTGACCCAGGCCATCCAGCAGGGCCGGAGCTCGACGACGGCCTTGCACGGTTCGACGGAAGACGAGCAATTCTTCGACGCGCAGAAAGTCGCCTGAACATCGCTTGCATGCAGGCAGGGGAGACGGGCAGGGGAGGCACATCCCCGCCCATGGAAAAACCACAGCGGACAACCGTCCCTGTGGTTTTTTTGTCGCTTGTGGCCTGGCATCCACAGGCAGTCGATTACAAATTGGCCATATTCGCTATATTTTTGGAAAGTTCTTTGCTTTGCCTTCAAGCTGCGATATTATTTCACTTAAGGTAACTTTAATGTATATAAAGCAAGGAAAATTGATCATGAGAATCGCTACCATCGCCGCCGCCGTCATTGCCCTGTTTGCTGCTGCCAGCGCCAGCGCCAGCCCCGTCAACCTGATCGCGAATGGCGATTTTGAGTCGGTCGCGCCCGGCTACACGTTTTCCAGCGGCTTCCATGTGGTCAATGGCGGTTCCTCGGCCATCGGCGGCTGGACGGTGGGCGCCTCGTCGGTCGACCTGATCCGCAATGCCTACAACGCCATCAACGGCTACAGCATCGACATGCTGGGCACGCCAGGTCCGGGCTTCCTGTCGCAGAGCTTCAATGTCGTGGCCGGCCAGACCTACAACCTGGCCTTTGACATGGCGCGCAATTCCGGCGGTCCGGCAGGCCAGGGCGTGGCCGTCAATTTCGGCGGCGTGACGCAGGCTTTCTACTCGACGGCTGCCGCTTCGAATACCTTGTACAGCAATACCCTGAGCTTCACGGCCGTTTCCACCGGCCTGGCCACCCTGTCGTTTGCCAGCGCCGCCAAGGCCGGCACGCCGTTCGACAATTTCTCGGGCGCCGTCATCGACAACGTTTCCGTGACGTCCGCCGTGCCGGAGCCGGAAACCTATGCCATGCTGCTGGCCGGCCTGGGCCTGATGGGTTTCCTGCGCCGCCGCAAGGCCGCCAAGTAAGTCCGGCCTGGTTCCAGGATCAAGACCGCCTGCTGCGTCGCACAGGCGGTTTTTTTTATGTCAGGGGTCTTGCGCGTAGCCGTCGACCTGCACGAAAAAGCGCTCGACCTGCGGCCAGGCCTTGCGCGTCCGGACCGGCGTTTCTTCCGTGGCCATGCCTAATATATAGCCGTAGCCCGTGCGGCGGTCGCGCCAGGAATGGGGCGTGCTGTCCCAGACGCAGCAATAGCGCTTCAGCCTGGGCAAGCCATACGCGCGCCGCAGGTAGGCTTCCGCCTGCCGCGCATGCTTGCCATCCACCTGGTAGCGCGCCTCGAACGGCTGGCCCTGGCGTTCCCTGTTTTGCTGGCAACCCTGGTAGACAAGGTAGGCGGGTTTTTGCCCCAGCCGGGACAGGAAGTCGCCGCAGGACAGGGGGGTGCCCTGCGCGCCGCCCGCGCCCAGCAACAGCAGCCACGGCAGTAATTTAGCGGCTTCCATCGGCGCCTCCCCGCAATGGACAGGCCGCCATCTGCGGTTCCATGCGCCGCACCAGTTCACCGCGCAACTGCGTCAGCCCCGCGATGCGCGCGTCGATGTCGCCCAGCTTGCGCGCCAGCGCCGCGCGCAGCAGCTCCGCCGTGGCCGGATCGCCGGCGGCGGCCAGCAGCGGCATGTCGGCCTCGATTTCGGCCAGGGTAAAGCCTAGCTGCTGCGCCGTGCGCAGGTAGCGCAGCCAGTCGGCCGCCTCGGGCGGGTAGTCGCGGTAGCCATTCGCGCCGCGCCGCGCGCGCAGCAAGCCGCGCTTTTCATAAAAGCGCAGGGTATCGCGGCTCAAGCCCGTCGCCTGCGCCATCTCGCCGATCTGCATGGTTCTTTTCTTTCATAAAATGCTTGACCATGGAGTGTACTCCAGGCTTGATCATGGGCGCTTTCCAACGACAGGAGTTGCCATGTTGTCCGTTTCCGCCTTCCGCCGCGTAGTGCGCGCCAGCGCCATTTATGATGTGCTCATGATTGCCCCGTTTACCACGCCGTGGACATTTTTGCTGCTGCGCGAGCACTTGAGCGCCGTCAATGCGTCGCTGGGCGGCGTGCCGCTGCCGCTCTTCGAGCCCTTGCATCTGCTGATCAGCAGCTTGTTTGGCAGCGTGGTGATGGTCTGGTCGGTGCTGCGCGTGCTCGACCCGCAGCCGCGCTTCGGCCGCTACGACGCGGCGGCCCGCTACCTGTTTTCCACGTGGATGGCGTGGGCCTTGCTGGTCACGGGCCAGCCCCTGCTGTGGCTGTTCCTGGTGCCGGAACTGGCCTGGGGCCTGGCGCAAAGCTTGCCATTGCACCGCGCCGGGGCCGGGCGGGAAGGGCGCGCGCGCGAATCGCTGTTGAGATGACGATAACGAAATGCAATAATGGCCGTGCTCGCAGTGCAACAATGACTGCAATGAACGACTCTAAGGGAATGATTATGCAGCAAGATGCCGCAGGAAAAAACATGGCGTTGCTCGATCCGGTGGTGGCGCCGCGCATCGCGGTGACGCGCCTGGTGACGGGCCTGCTGCAAGGCTTGCTGCTGTACTGGCTGTACAGCACGGCGCAAGACAAGGTGTGGCCCGCCACGGAAGCCTACCTGCTGGGCCCCTTGATGCTGATCAGCTTGCTGCTGCCCATCCTGCTGGTGTCCAGCCTGGGCCACATGTCACTCAAGCGCATCGCCCTGTGGATGGCGGGCGCGGCCGCCGTGCTGGCCGTGCTGGCCTGGCACGACGTGGCGCGCGGCGCCGAACACGTGATCTGGGGCAATTACAAGCCCGGTGCGCCGCTGCGCGTGATTTCCGCCCAGCTGTTCGGTTTTTGCGTGGTGGGATTTTATATCGCCCACGCGCTGGTGCTGGCCAGCGCCCAGGATGGCCGGCGCATCGCCCGTTACCCGACCTATTTTGAAATCGCCTGGAAGCTGGGCATTCAATTGCTGTTTTCCCTGCTGTTCGTGCTGGTCCTGTGGCTGGTGCTGTGGCTGGGCGGGCAATTGTTCCTGCTGATCAAGCTCAGTTTCCTGAAAAAGCTGCTGGGCCAGGCCTGGTTCGTGATTCCCGTCATCTGCTTCGCGTTTTCGTTTGCCATCCACATCACGGACGTGCGCCCGTCCATCGTGCGCGGCATCCGCACCTTGCTGCTGGTGCTGCTGTCGTGGCTGGTGCCGATCGCCGCCGTGCTGGTCTCCGGCTTTCTGCTGACCCTGCCATTCATCGGCTTCGAGCGCCTGTGGGCCACGCGCCATGCGGCGTCCGTGCTGCTGGGCATGGCCGGCGTGCTGGTGGTGCTGATCAATGCCGCCTTCCAGAATGGCGAAGTGGGCCATGGCGTGGCGCGCGGCATCCGCCTCGGCACGCGCCTGGCGTGCCTGCTGCTGCCGTGGGTGGTGGGCATCGCCATCTATGCGCTGACCCTGCGCGTGATGTCGCATGGCTGGACGGCCGACCGCCTGATCGCTTGCGCCTGCCTCTTGATCGCCACCTGCTACGCCGTCGGCTATGCCTGGGCGGCCAGCAAGTATGGCGACTGGCTGCACCTGATCGCCAACGTCAACGTGGCCACCGCCTTCGTCACCCTGCTGGTGCTGTTCGCCCTGTTCTCGCCGCTGGCGGACCCGGCGCGCATTTCCGTGGCCAGCCAGATGGCGCGCCTGGACAGCGGCAAGGTGGGCGTGGACAAGTTCGATTTCGAATACCTGCGCTTCGAGGGCGCCCGCTATGGCCAGGCGGCCCTGCAGGAGTTGAGCAAACGCACGACGGGGCCGGATGCGGCCATCGTGCGGGCCCGCGCCGACGCCATGCTCAAGCGCCAGAACCGCCTCGACGAGACGGGCGCACTCAGTGACGTGTCGATCAACCTGACCCTGCGCCCGGCCACGGCGAAATTGCCGGACAGCTTCCTGCGCCAGGACTGGACGCAAGTGGGCCCGGCTTGGCGCCTGCCCGCCTGTTTGAAGCGGGCAGGGCAGCAATGCGACGCCTACCTGCTCGATTTCGACGGTGACGGCAAGCCGGAAGTGCTGCTCATCAGCAATGACCCGCGTGCCTCGTCGGTCTTGCTGGCGGAAAAGGACGATGGCAGCTGGACCGCGCGCGGGCAAATCCCCACGGACGCCCTGCGCTGCAAGCCCCTGCGCGAAAAGCTGCAGGCGGGCGAATTCCAGCTGGTGCCGCCGAAGGTGCGCGAGCTGGAAGTCGACGGCCAGCGCGTGCCGATGACCTTGTATACGCAGGAGGACGAGCTCAGCTGCCCGGAGGAGACGGCGACGACGCCGTAAATGGCAGTCAGAGGACTTCGTGCACCGGACCCAACCTCTTGCTGGTTTCGAAGGCAGCAACTTCGTGCACTGAATCATTCAGACCGTCCGGTATCTGGCGGAACCTGCCAATGACGGCAACCGGCCAGAAGCGGAAGTAGTGAGAATGAGGACAGATGGTTATGCTTCCAGTTATACAGATCTTCACAGCCATCATCAGTGTAGCGTGCGCCGTTATGATCGCCTTGTATGCAACGTGGTTGTTGATGCATCGGCTGAGGCAACGAGAGTCCAAACGCCTCGCGTTTAGGGATTGGGTTCGTCATCTCTTCGAGGCTGTTATGGGCCTCTAGGATTTATAGTGCTTGCAGCGGGGTGAATTTCCTCAAGCGGAACCTGGCAACGGCGGCAACCGGCCATAAGCGGACCTTTGCTTTAACCTATCGACAAGGTGAATATTATGCGTTCTCCGTCAAGACTTGTTCCACATCGAAGCGAGAAAGACTTCTCGTGGGTATGTCTGCTGGGAGCTTTGTTGATGGGATTTGGGTATTTTGTCTATTCCTTGTCGAACGTCGCGCGGTGTATCACCGCGTTTCTGCTCCTTGCGCTTTGTGCTTATCTGACCGTCATCAACAAACAGGAAAAGCGCAGATTTGAAGCGGTGTGCAGCATCCGTGACGAGGAATCCATATGTACGTTTGCACGGAGTTTCTCTACTAGACATGTGGATACTTGGGTCATTCGTGCAGCACATCAGGAGATCCAGCGACTGATGAAGTCATACAGCCCGGCCTTCCCAGTGCGCGCGTCAGACATGCTCCTGGACGACTTGCACATAGATTCTGACGACATCGAGGACTTGTTGGCGGACATTGCCGCGCGGTCGGGATACTCGCTCGATGAGACCGAAAACAACCCTTTCTACGGGAGGGTAAATACGGTTCGTGATCTGGTTCTATTCATCAATGCGCAACCACGATTGGCCACTGTTCGACCGTCCGCTTAGGGGCCAGGCTGTGTGAAAACGCAGAAAAATTCTGGTCCTTCAAAAATCGGCCTCTCAAAACGCGCGCTACGCCGTTTTCTCGGTGTTGGGAATGGTAATCCTACCCACGAATATTTTGAGATTTGGAGTTTTCACACAGCCTGGGCCGAAAGCGGACGGTGCCATTGGGGTAAAGCGCCGCCGCTAGCCCAGTTTTGCTCCATGCTTCCTGGCATATGAGAACCCGATGGGTCGTGGCAGGGGCCTGGGCGGGGCGGCCCGTATCGCCCTGTAGCAGTGGTTCGACTGATACAGCATGTGCTGGTGCGCGCCGCCTTGTGCCTTGTCGCTGCCGCGCCGCGCTCCTAGACTGGGGCCTTCTCCACACTGCGACTGCCCGCCATGACCGAACTCCTGCCCCTGATGAGCTATTGCTTTGTGATGTCCGCCACGCCCGGGCCGAACAACGTCATGCTGGCCACCACCGGCGCCAATTTCGGCTATCGCGGGGCGCTGCCGGTCATCCTCGGCATCCAGGCCGGCCTCTTTGTGCAGACCATGCTCATGTGCGTGGGGCTGGGCAGCGTGTTCGTCGCGTACCCGATGGCGCAGCAGGTACTGCGCATCGCGGGCGCGCTGTACCTGATGTTTTTGGCCTGGAAGCTGGCCGGTGCCTCGGTGGCGGGAAGCGGCGCGCCGAAGGCCGTGTCGTTGGCGCAGGCGGCGCTGTTTCAGGCGCTGAACCCGAAGAGCTGGCTCAAGGCGATCACCATGGCGTCGGTCTTCATGCCTGCGCACGGCAATATGCTCGCCAGCGCGCTGCTGGTGTCCGTGACCGGCACCGTGGTGGGCACGCCGTGCAACGCCATGTGGGCGCTGTTCGGCGTGTCGATCCGCAGCGTGCTGACGGCGCCGCGCAACCAGCGCATCTTCAATCTGGCGATGGGCGCCATCCTGCTGGTCCTGGCCGTGACGTTTTTACGTTAGACTTCCCCCATGTTCGCCATCGACCGCTCCTCCCCCATTGCCCTGTTCAAGCAGATCGAGGCCGCCTTGCGCCAGCAGATCGCGCAACGCGTGCTGCCTGGCGGGACCAGGCTGCCGTCGATCCGCCAGCTCGCCACGCAGCTTGCGGTGAGCACCAACACCGTGGTGGTCGCGTATGACCGGCTGGTGGCTGCAGGCGTCATCGATACGCACGGCACGGCAGGCTTCTTCGTCCGCGCACCGGCTGACGCCGGCCGCGCCATTCCCGACGAGGTGGCGCTGGAAGCGGGACAGGAGCAGGAGCCGGTCTGGCTGAGCCAGCAAGTGAACGACCAGCGGCCGGGTGTGCTGCTGGCCAGCAGCGGCGCCTTGCCGCCCACCTGGCTGCAGGATGCGCTGCCGGCGGCGGCCGTGCAACGCGGCCTGGCGCGCAGCGCGGCCGGCATGGCCTCGCGCTGCCCGCCGCAAGGGCTGGCCGAACTGCGCGAGCAGATCGCGCTGCTGCTGCGCGGCATCGGCATCGCCGCGGACGCCGGCCACATCCTCACCACGTTCGGCGGCACCCATGCCATCGACCTGATCTGCCGCACCTTCCTGCAGCCCGGCGACACGGTGCTGGTGGAAGACCCCGGATACTTCCTGATGTTCGGCCGGCTGCGCCAGGATGGCGTGCGCCTGGTGCCCATCACGCGCCGCCCCGACGGCCTCGACCTGGACGAACTGGAAGCGGCCTGCCGCGCGCACCGTCCGCGCCTGCTGTTCGTGCAGACGGCCTTGCACAATCCCACCGGGTGGAGCAGCAGCGCCGCCAACCTGCACAAGGTGCTGATCATGGCGCAGCAGTACGGCTTCCTGATCGCCGAAGACGACGTGCACGGCCATTTCCAGCCGGGCCACAGCACGCGGCTCGCGTCGCTGTCCGGGCTGGACGGCGTGATCTACTACTCGAGCCTGTGCAAGGCGCTGAGCCCGGCCCTGCGCATGGGCTACCTGGCCGCGGCGCCTTCCCTGCTCAAGCTCTTGATGCGCACCAAGATCCATTCCATCATGACCTTGCCGGCGCTGAACGAATACGTGCTGCTGGAAGTGCTCAAGGCCGGCAACCTGCGCAAGCACCTGGAGCGGCTGCAACGCAAGATCATGGTGGCGCGCAATGCCAGCACGCGGCAGCTGAGCGCGGCCGGCGTGCTGTTCGAGCAGCCCGGCGACGCGGGCATTTTCCTGTGGGGCAGCATGCCCGCAGGGCTGGACGTGGACTTGCTGGTGCAGGACGCCTACCGCAACAAGATCCTGCTGATGCGCGGCGCCGCGTTCTCGGCCAACGACACGCCCGACCGGCACATCCGCTTCAACGTCGCCTTCAGCCAGCATCCGCGCGTGAGCGCCTACCTGGAAGAACGGCTGCGCGCGGTGGCCGGCGCGCGCTCAAGCCTGGCGCGCGCCAGCGCCGCCGCCGGCATCGGGGGCAAGTCCTGAGTCCCGGCCGAGGCGGCTCGGCTATCGTGCCTAGTTCTTCGTGCGCACCTGGCGCACGTGGTTTTCCAGTTCGCTGAACGAGGGGCGTTCCGTGGCGGAAATGACCTTGCGGCCGAATTCCACGGCCAGCGCCGGGGCGTAGCCGTTCAGGCTGGCCAATAAGGTCACTTTCACGCACTGGTACATCTTCGACGTTTCATGGTGCTTGCGGCGCAGCAAGCTGGCCAGCGGCGCGATGAAACCGTAGGCCAGCAGGATGCCGATGAAGGTGCCCACCAGCGCCTGCGCGATCAGCACGCCGAGCTCGGCCGGCGGCAGGCCGACGGATGCCATCGTGTGCACCACGCCCATCACGGCGGCCACGATGCCGAAGGCGGGCATGGCGTCGGCCAGCTGCGAAATCGTCTGGATCGGCATTTCCGCATCCTCATGGTGCGTCTCGATCTCGTTATCCATCAGGTTTTCGATCTGGTAGGCATCCATATTGCCCGACACCATCAGGCGCAGGTAATCGGTGATGAATTCCAGGATATGCTCGTCGCCCAGCGTGTAGGGATACTTGATGAAGATGGCGCTGCGGTAAGGGTCGTCAATATCGTCCTCGATCGACATCAGGCCTTCCTTGCGGATCTTGCTGAGTACTTCATACATCAGGCCCATCAGTTCCATGTAGCGCGATTTCGTGTATTGCGAACCGTGGAACAGGGTGGGAATGGCGGCGAACGTGGCGCGGATGGCCTTGGCATCGTTGCCGACAAAAAAGGTGCCCAGCGCGGCGCCGCCGATCATCAGCAGCTCCAGCGGCTGGAACAGGGCCGCCAGGTGGCCGCCCTGCAAGGCGAAGCCGCCGAAGACGGAAAACAGCACGACGATAAATCCGAGTATGACTAGCAAAACTTACTCCCCCATAATATTGCCATATCGCAATGTTGTAGTTTAACCTGATTCGGCCTCCGTGGCTGATTCCGGCGCTCACCGAGCGCGCGTGACGTTGACAAAAGCGCGCACTTTGGCTGTCTGCGTGGCGCGCACCGGGCGCAGCGTGGCGTTATGGGGCGCGCTGCCAGAAGCGCAGCCGGTTGCCGAACGGGTCCGCCACTTCCAGGATGCGGCCCCAGTCCTCGTCGCGGATGCCGGGCCGCGCATACGGATAATCCCTGTCGCGCAATTCCGCGTGCAGGGCGGCGACGTCGTCGACGGGGATCAGCAGCGCCGCGCCCGGCGTGGCGTCGCCGTAGTGCTCGCTCAGGTGCAGCACGAGATGGCCGCGCGTTACCTGCAGGTACAGCGGCGCCGTGGACTCGAAGCGATGTTCCCAGTCCAGGGTAAAACCGAGGAAGCCGAGGTAGAATTCGCGCGCTTTTTCTTCGGAAAAGATGCGCAGGATGGGGATGGCAGCATGCATGGTGGCGCTTTCGACAAGATGGCGATGCCGCCATTCTAGCCTCTGGCTGGCGCCAGCGATGATAGGCTGGCGCGTCCGAGATACTTGCACATCTTCACTTGCCCCTATAATCACGGCATGACTTTCTTATCACTGCGTGCCCGCTCCGTGCTGGCCACCGTCGGCAAAATGGCCGTTTCCCTGATTCTCCTGCTGACTGCCCTGTGGGGCGCGCTGGCGCTGTGGTACCAGCTGTCCGGCGGCACGGCGGCGCAAGCCATCGGCGCCCTGCTGTGGGGCGCGCTGGGCGTGGCCAGCGTGGCGCTGTGGTGGGCGCGCGGCGACGCGCGCGTGCTGCTGCCGTATGCGGCCGGTTTTATCCTGCTGCTCGTGTGGTGGAGCCTGATCGCGCCGAAGCAGCAGCGCGTGTGGGCCGACGACGTGGCGCGCAACGTCACGGGCAGCGTGAAGGGCAATGTCGCCACCCTGGACAATGTGCGCAATTTCGACTGGCGCAGCGATGACGACTACACGGTCAGGTGGGAGCGCCGCAGCTACGACCTCGACGAGCTGCGCACGGTCGACGCGGCCCTGTCGTACTGGACGGGACCGTATATCGCGCATACGCTGATCTCGTTCGGCTTCGCCGACGGGCGTTTCTTGACGTTTTCCATCGAAATCCGCAAGGAAAAGGGCGAGAGCTTTTCCGCCATCGGCGGCTTCTTCAAGCATTTCGAGATGAGCCTGGTGGCCGCCGACGAGCGCGACATCCTGCGCGTGCGCACGAATGCGCGCGGCGAAGACATGCAGCTGTACCGCGTGATGATGCCGAAAGCGGCCATGCGTTCGCTGTTCCTCGCCTACCTGGACGAGGCGCAGGCGCTGAAGGACCAGCCGCGCTTCTACAATACCGTGACGGCCAACTGCACCACCATCGTCTTCGAGATGGTGCGCCGCATCGTGCCGGGCCTGCCGCTCGACTATCGCCTGCTGGCCTCCGGCTACCTGGACCGCTATCTGTTCGACGTCAAGGGCCTGGTGCCCGGCCTGAGCTTCCAGCAGCTGCGCGAGGGCGGCCACGTCACGGCGCGCGCGCGCGCGGCCAACGACGATGCGGACTTTTCGCATGCGATCCGGCGCGGCATGCCGGGCTACGATGAAACGGGCCATCCGAAGCTGCAAATGCCACGCCAATAGCGGTCTGCCTTATACTGTCGCCATATCCCGACCGGCCGCCATTCGCGGCCGGTCTCACTTCATGAATAAAGAAGGCCCGCTATGCCATTTTCTTCCCTGGGTCTGATTCCCGCCCTGGTCCGCGCCGTCGAGAAGGCCGGCTATGCCGCGCCGACGGCCATCCAGGCGGCCGCCATTCCCGCCATCCTGCGCGGCAGCGACGTGCTGGGCGCCGCGCAGACGGGTTCCGGCAAGACGGCCGCCTACGCGCTGCCGCTGCTGCAGGCGCTGATGGCGCCCGTTGCCGGCCCGCGCCAGGTGCGCGCGCTGATCCTCGTGCCCACGCGCGAGCTGGCCGCGCAAGTGGGGCAGACGGTGCACGCGCTGGCCAAGCCGCTGCCCATTAAACTGAAGATGTCCGTGCTGTTCGGCGGCGTGTCGATCAATCCGCAGATGATGGACTTGCGCGGCGGCGCCGACATCGTCGTCGCCACGCCGGGCCGCTTGCTCGACCTGGTGCGCCAGAATGCCGTGAAACTGGGCGGCGTGTCGCTGTTTGTCCTCGACGAGGCGGACCGCCTGCTCGACATGGGTTTCAGCGACGAGATCAACGCCATCCTGGCGCTGCTGCCCCAGCAACGGCAAAACCTGTTCTTTTCCGCCACCTTCCCCGCCAGCGTGCAGGCGCTGGCCGGCAGCCTGCTGCAGGACCCCGTGCGCATCGAGGTGGCGTCCGAGCCGCAGGACAAGCCCGACATCGTGCAGCGCGCCATCACGGTCGACGTGTCGCGCCGCACGCAGCTGCTGCGCTACCTGATCCTGCAGCAGCAGTGGGAGCGGGTGCTGGTGTTCGTCGCCACCAAGTATGCGGCCGAACACGTGGCCGACAAGCTGCAGCGCGCGGGCCTGCACGTGGGCGCCTTCCATGGCGAATTCAGCCAGGGCACGCGCAGCCAGCTGCTGGCCGACTTCAAGGCGGGGCGCTTGCAGGTACTGGTGGCCACCGACGTGGCCGCGCGCGGCATCGACATCGCCGGCTTGCCGGCCGTCGTCAACTACGACTTGCCACGCTCGGCCGTCGACTACACGCACCGCATCGGCCGCACGGGCCGCGCCGGCGAAAGCGGCACGGCCATCAGTTTCGTCACGGCCGATACGGAAGCGCATTTCCGTCTGATCGAAAACCGCAACGACTTGCGCATCGTGCGCGAAGTGGTGGCCGGTTTCGAGCCGACGGAACTGCCGGCGCCGGTCAGCGCCGCGACCGATACCGTCAACGGCGGCGTGAAGGGTGCGCGCAAGAGCAAGAAGGACAAATTGCGCGAGGCGGCTGCCATGGCCGCGAAGGCGGCCGGGGGCAATTAAATCGGTCTTATGTGCGCTGGCCGCTTGAACGGCCGGCCATCCCGGACTAAGATGGTCATTCCATACGGCAATGAAACGGGATGAACATGCAGCGCAAGACTATCATCATGGCGGGAACGCTGGCGGCGCTGGCGCTGTTGGCAGGCTGTGCCGGCCTGTCCGGCACGGGGCAAGCCATGCCGGGCGTGGCGGGCAAGGGCGCCGTGGCCGCCACCTGGTATAACCCGCCCAGCGAATTCCCCGGCATTTGCCTGACCCAGTTCAAGGATGGCAGCCTGCGTTTCGATGGCGGTTTCGCCTTCTATAACCCCGGCCGCTGGGCGTATGACGCCGCCAAGGGCGAATTGCGCCTGGCGCTGGCGCCGACGCCATCGCTGGAGCTGTCGCACGCGCAAATCGTGCAGCACCAGAATCTGCTGCGCATCGAGGCGGACAAGCATACGCTGGTCTATGGCGTGACAGCCGGCACCAGGGCCATCGGCCTGGGCGGTTTTTTGTTTTACCGCGACATGCCTTGCCCCGCCAGCACATGACAAGTGCCATCAAGGAACATTTAGCCGTATAATTTCCGTCAAGGTGGTTCATAAAAGCAAGCTGTTGCGCAATGCATTGCCGCACAGCGCGTTTCTCTTTCCAGGCAGGCCCGATGTCGCCGTGGCGATGACAGGATGATCCGATGGATGTGCACGACGAGCATGTGACGCCAGGCGCTGGCGGAGGGGCGGCGGGCGGCGGGCCGGCGCCCGCGCCGCCGCCGCGCACCCTGCTGCTGGTCGATGACGAGCAAAACATCGTCTCGGCACTGAAGCGCCTGCTGCGGCGCGACCAGTACCGCATCCTCACGGCCGGCAGCGGCCAGGAGGGGCTGGAGGTGCTGGCCAGCCATCCGGTCGACGTGATCGTCTCGGACCAGCGCATGCCGGGCATGCTGGGCGCCGACTTCCTGCGCAAGGCCAAGCTGCTGTATCCGCAGACCATACGCATCATGCTGTCAGGCTATACCGAGCTGCAGGCCGTCACCGATGCCGTCAACGAAGGCGCCATCTTCAAGTTCCTCACCAAGCCCTGGGATGACCAGCAGTTGCGCGAGCATATCGCCGAAGCGTTCCGCCTGAAAGGGATAGACGATGATAACGTGCGGCTGAACGAGCAGTTGCGCGAAGCCAACCAGGCGCTGGCGGCCGCCAACGCCTCGATGCAGGTGCTGGTGAGCCAGCAGCAGCACCAGATCAGCCGCGACGAGGTCAGCCTGAGTATCGCGCGCGAACTGCTGCAATTCCTGCCGCTGCCCGTGATCGGCCTCGACGACGAAGGCATGATCGCCTTCATCAACGCGGCGGCCGCCACCCTGTTCGAGCGGGGCGCGGCCCTGCTCGGCAACGAGGCGGCCGTGGTCCTGCCGCACCTGTTCGCCGACCAGCAGGCCGCTGGCGGCGCGGGGGCACAGCACCTGGCCGCCATCGACGGCCAGCCGTATGCGGTGGCCATCTATCCGATGGGCGCGCACTCGCAATCGCGCGGCAGCCTGGTGACGCTGAGCCGCTGCGGAGCCTTGTCATGAGCGCCGCCGGCCGCGACATCGCGCTCGACGCGGCGCAGGAAGGCATGGTGCTGGCGCAGGCACTGACGGACGCGGGCGGCGCGGTACTGCTGGCGCAGGGCGCCACCTTGACGGCGGGCAACCTGGCCGCCTTGCGGCGGCGCGGCGTGGAACAGTGCCGCATCGTCGCCGACGCAGAAGACGCGCCGCCAGACCCCGCCGCGCAGGAACAGGCCGCGCGCGCACGCGCGCACAGGCTGGAGCGGCTGCAGCTCCTGTTCCGCGCCACCCCGCCGGACTCGGCCGGCGCCGAACTGCTGGCTTTGCTGCAGCGCTACCGACAGGATGGTGAGCCATGACGCCGCTCAGCTTTGAACATATCCTGCGCCAGATCCAGGAGCTGCCGTCCTTGCCGGCCGTGGTGCTGGAGTTGTTGTCCAGCATAGACCAGGACGATACCGACGTGCATGTGCTGGCGCAGAAGATCGAACTGGACCAGGCGCTGGCGGCGAAGACCCTGCGCATCGCCAATTCCTCGTTCTATGGCATGCAGTCGAAGGTCACCAGCATTCCGCAAGCCGTGTCCGTGCTGGGCTTTCACAGCATCCGCACGGTGGTCACGGCCTGCGCGCTGACAGGCAGCTTCGCGCCCAACGGCGACGGCTTCGATTTCCAGGCATTCTGGCGCCATTCGCTGGGCACCGCCGTGGCCGCGCGCATGCTGGCGCCGCATCTGCATGCCAATCCCGAAACGGCGTTCACGGCCGGCCTGCTGCACGACCTGGGCACGCTGGTGCTGGCGACGCGCTTTCCCGCCGAGCATGCTGCCATCCGGGCCTATCGCCAGCAGCACGACAGCCAGATGGCCGATGCCGAACTGGCCGTCATCGGCATCGATCACGCGCAGGTGGGCAGCGCGCTGGCCGCCTACTGGAAGTTTCCCGCGGCGATACAGCAGGCGGTGGCCGACCACCACGCCATCGGGCGGCTCGATGGCGGCGGCTTGCCGCTGGTGATACACGTGGCCAATGCCGTGGCGCATGCGCTCGATCTGTCGGGCCAGGACGAGGTGCTGGTGCCGCCGCTGTCGCCCGCGGGCTGGCGCAGTGTCGCGCTCAGCGACGCGGCCTGGTTCGCACTGCTGCGGCAAACCGAGCGCACCTTCGACGAAATGTCCCGGATCATGCTGGCATGAACAAGGACAATGCCATGACACCAGAAACACGGCAGGCACAGCCCGCCTTGCCGGAGCGGCGCCAGAGCGATTCGATCGCGCTGTCGGCCTTCTTCGACGGCCACCCGGTGGCCACCTTTGCCATCGATACCAGCCACGTGGTGACGCACTGGAACAGCGCCTGCGAGCAGCTGCTGGGTTTTACGGCCGCCGAAATGGTGGGCACGCGCGACCACTGGAAGGCCTTCTATCCCTTGCCGCGCGCCTGCCTGGCCGACCTGCTGGTGGCCGACGATATCGCGCTGGGCGAGAATGAGCTGTACCTGGGCAAGCTGAAGCGCTCCACCGTGATCCCCGGCGCCTACGAGGCCGAGGATTTCTTTGCCAATATCGGCACCGACGGCCACTGGCTGCACTTCACGGCCGCGCCCCTGCGTGACCGCCAGGGCCGCCTGGTGGGCGCCATCGAGACCCTGCGCGACGTGACCGAACGGCGCAATGCGGAAAGCGCGCTGCGCAAGGCGCACGCCAACCTGGAACACCTGGTGGCCAAGCGCACGGCCCAGCTGGCCGAGATGAACAAGCGCCTGGCCGACGATATCCGCCAGCGCCAGATCGCCGATCTGGAACTACGCGAACGTAACCTGGCACTGACGGAATTGAACAGCAAGCTGTCGCTGGCGCAGCAAAAGTTGCTGCAGTCGGAAAAACTGGCCTCGATCGGCCAGCTGGCCGCCGGCGTGGCGCACGAGATCAACAATCCCATCGGTTATGTATTTTCCAATGTCGGCACCCTGGAAGGCTATCTGGACGACCTGTTCAGCATGCTCGACGCCTACGAGGAAGCCGAGCCGGCCGTCGCCGATCCCGTGGTGGCGGCGCGCCTGCGCGCGCTGCGCGAACAGATCGACCTCGATTTCCTGCGCAGCGACATTCCCATGCTGATGGGCGAGTCGAAGGAAGGCATTTCGCGCGTGCGCCGCATCGTGCAGGACCTGAAGGACTTTTCGCGCACCGATGCGCACCAGGAATGGGTCTGGGCCGACCTGCGCCAGGGCATCGATACCACGCTCAATATCGTGAATAACGAAGTCAAGTACAAGGCCGACGTGGTGCGCGAGTATGGCGACATTCCCGATATCGAATGCCAGCCTTCCGAGCTGAACCAGGTAATCATGAACCTGGTCGTCAATGCGGCCCACGCCATGGGCGAGGCGCACGGACGCATCACCCTGCGCACGGGCAGCGACAACGCGACGGAAGTGTGGATCGAGGTCGAGGATACGGGCAGCGGCATCGCGCCCGAACACCTGTCGCGCATCTTCGACCCGTTCTTCACCACCAAGGCCGTCGGCAAGGGCACGGGACTGGGCCTGTCGCTGGCCTACACCACGGTGCAGAAACACCATGGCCGCATCGACGTGCGCAGCGTCATCGGCCGCGGCACCACCTTCCGCATCACCTTGCCCGTGCGCCAGGCGCAGGCCGTCGCACCATGACCGAACAGGACAGCATGAGCATGAGCACCAGTTCCAGCGCCAGCACCGCGGCCGCGCCGCCCACCATCCTGTGCGTCGACGACGAGCCGAATATCCTGTCGTCGCTGCGGCGGCTGTTCCGCCCGCACGGCTACCGCGTGCTGACGGCCGATGGCGGCGCGGCCGGTCTGGCCCTGCTCGAGAGCGAGACGGTGGACCTGGTCATTTCCGACATGCGCATGCCGCACATGGACGGCGCGCAGTTCCTGGCCCAGGTGCGCCAGCGCTGGCCCGGCACCATACGCCTGCTGCTGACCGGTTATGCGGACATCCAGTCCATCCTCGACGCCATCAACCAGGGCGAGATCTACCGCTACGTGACCAAGCCCTGGGACGAGAACGATATCGTGCTGGTGGTGCGCCATGCGCTGGAGCGGCGCGCGCTGGAGCAGGAAAAACGGCGCCTGGAAGCGCTGACGGCCAGCCAGAACGTGGAGCTGCAGGCGCTCAACGCCAGCCTGGAAGCGAAGGTGGCCACGCGCACGCAGCAGCTGAAACAGTCGCACGACGAGGTACAGGCGGCCAACGAGCGCCTGAAGGCCACGTTCGTGACGACGATCAAGGTGTTTTCCAACCTGATCGAGATGCGCGGCGGCAAGCTGGCCGGCCATGCGCGGCGGGTGGCGGAGCTGGCGCGCAAGCTGGCGCAGGCGCTGGGCCTGGAAGGGCAGGAGGCGCGCGACGTGTTCATCGCGGCCCTGCTCAAGGATATTGGCAAGCTCAGCCTGAGCGACGACGTGCTGGAACTGCCGGCCAGCGCCTGGACGGGCGAGCAGCTGGCCGCCTTCCGCAAGCATCCGCTGCGCGCGGAACAGCTGCTGATGGCGCTCGACGAACTGCGCGCCGTTTCCGTGATCCTGCGCTCGCAGCTCGAGCGCTTCGACGGCGGCGGCTTTCCCGATGGCATGGTGGGCCTGGCCATTCCCATGGGCGCGCGCATCCTGGCGCTGGCATCCGACTACGATGGCTTGCAGATCGGCGCCATGGTGCAGCGCAGCCTGCGCGCCGAGGAAGCCCGCACCCTGATCTATGACAGCGTCGGCAAGCGCTACGACCCGGCCGTGGTGGCCGCCTTCCGCAGCATCATGGAGGAGACCGAGCCGCCGGCGCGCGACCTGACCGTGCTGTCGGGCCAGCTGGAGCCGGGCATGACGCTGTCGCGCGACCTGATCAGCCGCGACGGCCTGATGCTGCTGGCGGCCGAACACGTGCTGACGGCCCGCGTGATCGCCCAGCTGCTCGACTTCGAAGGCAAGAATGGCGGGCGCCTGAGCATCCGCGTGTATGCGCCCGTGAAGGACGCCTAGGCGCTTGCTGCCGGCGGCTGCAGCGGCAGGTGCACGGTAAAGCGCGTGCCCTGGCCCACTTCCGAGGCCACCTCGATGCGCCCGCCGTGCTTGTTGACGATGCCGTACGACAGCGACAGGCCCAGGCCCGTGCCGCTGCCCACGGCCTTGGTGGTGAAGAACGGCTCGAAGATGCGGTTCAGGTGCTCGGGCGCGATGCCGGCGCCCGTGTCGCCGATTTCCACCCACACCCAGTCGCCCGCGTGGCCCGTGCGGATGCTGATCACGCCGTCGCTGCTGATGGCCTGGCCCGCGTTGACGAGCAGGTTCATGAAGACCTGGTTCAGCTGCGAAGCCAGGCACAGTATCGGCGGCAGTTCGCCGTACTGTTTCTCGATGCGCGCCTTGTATTTCAATTCGTTGGCGACGATGTTCAAGGTGCTGTCCAGGCCCGCGTGCAGGCTGGCCACTTGCCAGTCCGTCTCGCCCACGTGGGAAAAATCCTTCAGCGCCTGCACGATGTCGCGCACGCGCTTCAAGCCATCCATCGATTCGCGCACCAGGTCCACCATGTCGTCCTGCAGGAAGGCCAGGTCGGCCTGCGCGCGCACCTCGGCCACGCGGGCGGCCAGGGCCGGGCCGTCGGGCGTCTCGCGCATCGCCGCTTCATATTGCCCGATCACGCCGAACAGGGTGCCGACATAGGCTTGCAGCGAACTCATGTTCGAATTGACGAAGCCGATCGGGTTGTTGATTTCATGCGCGATGCCGGCCGCCAGCTGGCCGATGGACGCCATCTTTTCCGATTGCAGCAGCTGGTCGTGCGCTTCCTGCAACTTGCTGATCAGTAGTTGCTGCTCTTCGCCGCGCGCCTGCAGCATCGCTTCCATGCGCTTGCGTTCGGTAATATCCGTCAGCGAACCGATCACCTCGAACGGCACGCCGTGCTCGTCGCGCACCAGGCGCAGGCTGTCGTGCATCCACAGGTAGCTGCCGTCGCGCACGCGGAAGCGGTATTCATAGGCGCGCGCGCCTTCGACGAAGATTTGCGCCAGGCTGGAAAAGATACCGGGCGCATCGTCGGGGTGGATGTGGTCGAACCAGAAGTTGGGGTCGGCCACCATGTCCTCGGGCGGGTAGCCCAGCACGTTCAGGGCGTTGTTGCTGACAAAGGTCATCTTGAAGTCGCCGCTGGGCACGGTGCAATAGATGATGGAGGGCGTATTGTCGAGCAGGTATTGCAGGCGCACGGCCGTGGCGGCCGGGGCGCCCTCGCCAGGCGGACCCTCGCCGTGCTTGCCTGGCTCGGGGGTGGAAAAGTCGAAATCCTCGAACTGCATCGTCACACCTCGCTGCCTGCACGGCATAGCTGTCGTCCTGGCTGAATTATGCCTGACTATGCCTGATTCCGCCTACCTTGGGCCGCCATCGGCGCGCTCAGGGCGCCGGCGGCTGCTCGACGATGGCCATGCGCCGCGCGATGCGCCGCGCCGCTTGCGTGTCGCCCGCCTGTTCGGCGCGCAGGCGCTGCACGCCCAGCCAGGCCAGCAGCGGACGGCGCCAGCCCTGGTCCGAGGCGGTGGCCACGGCCGTGTCGAGCAATTCCGGCGTGGCGCGGCCCGCGCGCAGCAGCACGCCGGCCGCCACCAGCTGCGACAGCGGGTCCTTGATGGCCGCCACGGCGCTGGCGGCGGCCGTGTCGGAGCCGGCACCGGCTGCCGCCCGCTGCGCCTCGGGCAGCAGGGCGATGTCGGTCGCCTGCGCCTTGCCGGCCAGCCAGGCCGCATACGCGCGGTCGGTGTCATTCGCGTCCGCTTGCAGGGCCTCGAAGCCGGCGCAATCCTCGAAGGCCAGGCTGGCCACGCGCGTGGCGCAGCGCAGCAGCTCGATGCGCGCCACCAGTTCGAGCTTGCCCGTGCCGGCCACCTGGCTGCGGGCGCGGCGGAATTCCGTCTGCTCGACGAGGGCGTTGCCGCCCAGGTAGGCGGCCTGGAAGCGCTCGACGGAGCTTTGCGCATTCATCTTCCAGTCGGGCACGGGCGGGCCGCTGGAGCAGGCGGCGAGCGCCGTCACGAGCAGGGCAGGCACGAAGAACTTGATATTTATCATGGCAGTTTGATCTCCGGATTGCGCTTGAACGGCCATTTGCGGTTGATGTCATTGACCAGCTGCTCGACCTTGCGCAGATTGCTTTCCACGTCGGCGCGCAGCGGGCCCAGGTCGGCCGTCGCGGCCCTGGCGTTGGCGCCCACGGCTTGCGCCTCGACCAGCACGGCATCGACTTTTTTCAGGCTGGCGCGCGTGTCGGCCAGCAGCGCGTTCAGCTGCACGATGGTGGCCTGCGCATCCGTCATCACGCCCTTGTCGCCGAAGACGCGCGTATCGGCGTTGGTCACCAGGCCATCCGTGCGGCGCGCCAGCTGGTCGGCCGTGACCAGCAGGGCGTTGGCCCGCTCGACCAGCAGGCGCGACTGCTTGTCGTCGCCCGTCAGCAGGCCCATGGCGCCGCCCGGGCCGCTCAGCTTGCCTGTGACGGCCTGCACGTTGCGCAAGGTGCCGTCGAGGGCGGAATCGGTGCCCGTCAGGCTGGCCACATTGTTCAGCAGGTCTTTCGCGGCGGCCAGCAGGCGCGGGATTTCCGCCGCCATGTCGCCCACCAGCAGGTCGCGCGTGGCGTCGTCGGGCAGCGGCGGGTCGGTCAGGATGCCGCTGTAGGCGCGCAGCTTGGCGCCGCCGACGATGCCCCGTTCCAGCGTGAAGATGGAGCTGCTGCGCAGCCAGTGCGCGTCTTTTCTCGGCACGTCGACGATCACGCGCGCGCGCCCGTCCGGCGCCAGTTCGATGCGCTGCACGCGGCCGATGGGGAAGCCGGAAAAGGTCAGGTCGGCGCCCACCACCACGCCGTCGGAATCGTCGGTCGACAGCACCAGCGTCTGCGTCGCCTCGAAGGCGCCGCGCGCATACATCAGGTAGACGGCCGAGCCGACCACCAGCACGAACATGACGACGAGCAGGATGGCCGCCTTCAGTTCGGCGTGGCGCACGGGCGGCGGGGCGGGCAAGGCGGCGTCCGGCGCCGTGACGTCGGTCTGGTCGGGATTCGGGGGCTGGCTCTGGCTCATGGATTCTGGCTCTCGTATGGGTGGTTCGGGGTGCGCTGGCGGTGGCGGGCGGGGCATCAGTAGTAATTGCCCATCAGCGAAGCCACTTCGATCAGCAGGATGACGGAAAACAGGCGCAGCATCTCGGACAGGCCGTGCGCGGCCCAGACGCGCCCGCGGCGGCTTTGCTGGTCTTGCGGATAATACGAGGCGGCGAGCGGGATCAGGGCCACGGCAAAGCTGAAGAACACCACTTTCAGCACCAGGATCAGGGCCACGGCCGGGTTGAAGATCTGCCCCACCACGCGCGTGTAGCCTTGCAGCGCCCAGGGCGTGAAGCCGTAGATGGTCAGGTAGGCGAGGATCAGCGAGCTCACGCAGCTGACCACGGCGAGCATCCAGACGGCGAAGATGCCCGACATGACGCGCGGAAAGTATTCGCCGCGCAGCAGGTCGACGCCCTTGCGCTGCATGGCGTCGAGCACGCCGGAAGAGCGCATTTGCGCAAACGCAATGCCGTCGGGCAGGGTCAGGCGCAGCGCGACGAACAGGGCGGCCGTCAGCGGTATCAGTTCCAGCACCAGCACGCGCACCACCATTTCCAGCGCATAGCGCGACAGGCCGTAGCTTTGCGCGCTGACGACGACGATGCGGATCAGCACCAGGCTGACCAGCGCGCAGGCCACGCTGAACCACACGAGGTTGGGCGCCGTGTTCGTCACCAGCCGGTGCGCGAGGATGGGGCGGTGGTCGCGGTTATAGCTCGATGGCGACAGGGCCAGCGAAAAGATCAGGATGGCGAAATGCAGCAGGCGCCACCAGCTGACCAGCCAGGCCATGGTGGCCCGGTGCAGGCGGCGCAGGCTGATGATGAGGGAGACGGATGGGGTCATCATGGCATCTTAACATTGCCGTCGTTCCTGGCAAGCGATTGTCCAGCCGTGCGCGGCACGCCTATGGCGCGGCCACGCTGGCAATGATGGCGTCGGCCGCCGCGCGCACGCGGGCCGAGCGGTTCAGGTCCGCGTGCATGACCAGCCACACGTCGTACGTTTCCGCCCGCTCGGGCCAGATGCGCACCAGCAGCGGGTCGATGTCGCCCAGGTGGGTGGCCAGTTCGGCCACGCCCAGGCCCGCGCGCGCCGCTTCCTGCAGCATGGCCGCCGAATTGACTTCCATGGCGACCCGGGCGTTGGCAACGGGCTCGCCGGCGATCTTCTCCGCATGGCGCGGCGTCACGGTGTGGTGGTAGATGACGATGTCGTGGCCGGCCAGCGCCGTGCCGCGCACCGGTTCACCGCGTTCCGCCAGGTAGGTTTTCGACGCATACAGGCCCAGGCTGCGCTTGACCAGGTGGCGCGAAATGAGGTCCGGGTCGGTGGGGCGCACGCCGCGCACGGCCAGGTCCGCTTCGCGCCGCGTCAGGCTGGCCAGCGCGGGCGCCACGTTAAGCACGATGCGGATGTCCGGGTGGGCCGCGTGCAGCCGCTGCATGGCGCGGATGACGAAATGGCTGGCCATGGTGTCCGTGGTGGCCACGCGCACCAGGCCGGACAGGCGGGTGTCGACGCCCTGCATCTCGCGCTGCAGCTTGTCGGCCGCCCGTTCCATCGCTTCGGCGGCGTGCAAGGCCAGCTCGCCGGCCGGCGTGGGCACGTAGCCCGATGGCGTGCGCAGGAACAGGGTGGCGCCCAGCGACGCTTCCAGCGCGGCCAGGCGGCGCCCGCACGTGGCCTGGTCGATGCACAGCAGGGCGGCCGCGCCGCGCAGGGTGCCGGCCCGGCCGATGGCCAGAAAGATGCGCGCGTTATCCCAATCCAAGCTGCTTCTCCTATTGCATATGGTGATGCATTTTTGCATCAAGGTGCCGAGTTTATGCCTGTTTACCGCATCGTGCAACGCTCGCATAATGGCGGCCCCCTGTTACTGCAAGGAGTACCATGACTGCCTCCCCACCGCGCCGCGCCAGCGGCTTGATCCTGCTGACCCTGGCCTTCGGCTTCGTCATGGCCATGCTCGACGTCACGGCCGTCAACGTGGCGCTGTCCGATATCGCGCTGGACTTGCGTATCCCGCTGACGGGCCTGGTGTGGGTGGTCGATGGCTACACCTTGACGTTCGCCGCGCTGCTGCTGGCCGGCGGTGCGCTGGCCGACCGCTACGGGCCGAAAGCCGTGTACCAGGGCGGCCTCGGCGTCTTCATCCTCGGTTCGGTGTTGTGCGGCGCCGCGCCCGACGGGCATTTCTTGACGGCGGCGCGTTTGCTGCAGGGCGCGGGCGCGGCCCTGTTCATGCCCAGTTCGCTCAGCCTGCTCACGCACAGCTTCGACGACGAGCGCGAACGCACGCGCATGCTCGGTGCCTGGTCGGCGCTGGTGGGCGTGGCCGGTGCGTCCGGCCCCCTGATCGGCGGCATCCTCGTGCACCAGTTCGGCTGGCGCAGCGTCTTCTGGGTCAACGTGCCGCTGGGCCTGCTGGCCATCGTCATGGCGCAGCTGCTGCTGGCCGCACCGGCGCGCCAGCCGCGCGATCTGTCGCTGTGCAGCCATGCGCTCGGCGTGGCGGCGCTGGCGGGCCTCAGTTTTACCTTGATCGAAGGCCCCGTGCTGGGCTGGCTGTCGCCGGGCGTGCTGGCGGCGGGGGGATTGACGGTATTGTCTGCCGGGCAATTGCTACGGCGCGAACGCGGCGGCAGCCATCCGCTGTTGCCGCGTGAACTGTTCCATAGCAGCAGCTTCGGCGCGGCCAATGGCGTGGGTTTTTTGATCAATTTCTGCGTGTTCGGCCAGCTGTTCTTGTTGAGCCTGTTTTTGCAGCAGTCGGGCGGCGCCGATGCCCTGCAGTCAGGCGTGCGATTGCTGCCCATGATGGCGGCCTATACGGTGGGGAACTTCATGGCGGGAAGTATTGCGGCGCGTCATGGCACGCGTTGGCCCATGCTGGCGGGCTTGCTGGTGGGGGCCGTGATGGCCTTGCTGCTGATGGGCTTGCGTCCGGGCACGCCATATGGCTGGCTGGCGCTGGGCACGGCCGTGATGAACGTGGCCATCGGCATCGCCATTCCCGCCATGACGGCCACCGTGATGCGGGTGGCCGGCAAGCAACATGCGAACAGCGCGGCGGCGGCCCTGAATGCGAACCGGCAGATCGGCGCGCTGGTGGGCGTGGCGCTGATCGGCAGCCTCCTGCACATGGTGCCGGACTGGTCGCTGCGCCTGCCGCTGGCCTACGCGACGATCGCCGCCGCGTATGGCCTGGCGGCCGGCCTCGTCTACCGGCACGTGCATCTGCCGAAGGCCGTGGCCGCCGCGTGAGCGCTTACTGCGCGCTTATTTTCCGTGCTTGCTGCGCCATTCGACCAGTTCTTCGATGGTGAGGATCGGCATGCCGTGCAGCTCGGCGAAGCGCTCGATATCGTCGCCGCGCATCATGCTGCCGTCCGGGTTCATCAGCTCGCACAGTACGGCGGCCGGGTTCAGGCCCGCCAGGCGCGACAGGTCGACGGAGCCTTCCGTGTGGCCACGGCGCTCGAGCACGCCGCCGGGCGCGGCGCGCAGGGGGAAGACGTGGCCGGGGCGCACCAGGTCGGCCGGCTTGGCATGTGGCGCGATGGCGGCGCGGATGGTGGTGACCCTGTCGGCGGCCGACACGCCCGTCGTGACGCCGTCGCGCGCCTCGATGGAGACGGTAAACGGCGTGCCGTAGCGGCTGCCGTTGTCGGACGACATGGGCGGCAATTCCAGCTTGCTGACGACATCCGTCGGCAGGCACAGGCAGACGATGCCGCTGCATTCGCGGATCAGCAACGCCATGGTTTCGTGCGTGAGTTTCTCGGCCGACAGGATCAGGTCGGCTTCGTTTTCACGGTCGAAATCGTCGAGCAGGATGACGGGAATGCCGGCGCGCATGGCGGCCAGGGCGGACTGGATGCGACCTTCCAGGTCGTTCGAAAGCAGGGTATAGCTGTTGACTAACATGGTGAAACGCTCCTCGCATAGGCGAAAAACGCTGCAGGGCAAGCGAATAGACGCAGCCGGCCGCATCGACAGGTCGATGGGACATCGCGTTTACTGCACATCTTCTTTCATCCGGACTATACCGTCGGCCCCGGAATCACACCGGATCTGCTGACCTCATCAGGCGAAACCTGACAAGCGCTCGCGGGCTTGACCGTTGCCGGTCTTACCGCCGGTGGGGAATCGCACCCCGCCCCGAAGACGTCGTTGTGCCGGTCCACATGACCGGCGGCAATACTGTAGCACAATTGAAAAAAAGGGGCAGGGCACTGCTGAGTTTGTCATTCGGCAAAGTTGCCTGCAAGGACAGTTTTTCCTAAGCTATTTTTAATGGCGGAAACAAGATTTCAGTGTAAGGTATGCCTACTGAATCTTACCGTTGAGAATACATGAAGCTGAGTACATTACGCCGGATGTCGGGCGCCGTCTTGCTGGCGTGCGCCTGCATGGCCCAGGCGGAAATCCGTTTGAGCGATCCCCTGCCGCTGGCACCAGAAGTTACCGTCGGAAAACTGCCAAACGGCCTGACCTACTACATCAAGAAAAATGCCCGCCCCGCGCAGAAAGTGGAATTGCGCCTGGTGGTCAAAGCCGGCTCCATCCTGGAAGATGACGACCAGCAAGGCCTGGC
The DNA here is from genome assembly GCF_058798615.1 of Janthinobacterium sp. GW822-FHT07H11. NCBI lineage: Bacteria > Pseudomonadati > Pseudomonadota > Betaproteobacteria > Burkholderiales > Oxalobacteraceae > Janthinobacterium > Janthinobacterium sp. GW822-FHT07H11. The sequence continues at coordinate 4,678,818 of NZ_CM179507.1, read as the reverse complement.
GCATTTCACGGAGCACATGGCCTTCAACGGCTCCACGCATTTCAAGCGCAATCAGCTGATTTCCTATTTGCAATCGATCGGCGTGAAGTTCGGCGCCGACCTGAATGCCTACACGAGCTTTGATGAAACCGTCTACGTGCTGCCGATCCCGACGAACAGGAAGGACAACCTGGAAAAGGGTTTTCTCGTGCTGGAAGACTGGGCGCATGGCTTGAAATTCAATCCGGCCGACATCGACAGCGAGCGCGGCATCGTGCTGGAAGAGGCGCGCCTGGGCAAGGGCGCCAGCGACCGTATGAACAAGGTGCTGTATCCGAAGCTGCTGAACGGTTCGCGCTACGCGCAGCGCATGCCGATCGGCAAGGAATCCGTGCTGAAAACGTTCAAGCCCGAGGCCATCAAGCGTTTCTACAAGGACTGGTACCGCCCCGACCTGATGGCCGTGATGGTGGTGGGCGACGTCGAGCCGAAACAGGCCGAAGCGATGATACGCCGGCATTTCGGCAAGCTGAAAAATCCCGCCCAGCCGCGCCCGCGCCTGTATGCGGACGTGCCGCAGCGCGCGCAGACGGAAGCGCTGGTGATCACGGACAAGGAAGCCGTCGACGACAGCGTCTTCATCCGCTACCCGATCCGCGCCGCGCAGGAACCCGTCACCATCGCCGGCTACCGCCGCCAGATGATCGAAAACCTGTCTGGCCAGATGCTCAGCGCGCGCATGCAGGAGTTGTCGCAGCAGGCCAATCCCCCCTTTATCCAGGGCGGCAGCAGCGTCGGCAAGCTGGTGCGCGGCTATGAATCGTTCAGCGCGTATGCCTTGCTGGGCAAGGGCGGCGTGCAGCCGGCCATCGATGCGCTGGTGCAGGAAGACGAGCGGGCGCGCCGCTTCGGTTTCAGCCAGGATGAACTGGACCGCGCGCGCAAGAACATGTTGCGCAATTATGCGCGCGCCTACAGCGAACGCGACAAATCCGATTCGGCCGGTTTCGTGGCCGAGTATTCACGCAACTTCCTGGAGCAGGAAGCCATTCCCGGCATCGCCAACGAGCTGATGTACGCGCAGGAATTCCTGCCGCAGGTAACCTTGCAGGAAATCAACGAGGCGGTGGCCACGGCGATCCCCGACCGGCAAAAGAAGCTGGTGGTCTTCATGGGCGCCGAGCCGAAGCCGGGCGATGCGGCCTCGACCGTGCCGACGCAGCAGCAATTGCTCGACGCCGTGGCGCAGGCGGAGCAGCAGAAGGTCGAGCCGCGCACGGAAAAAGTGCTCGCCAGCAAGCTGATGGACGGCCCGCCGGCGGGCGGCAGCATCGTCGCTGAAAAGCTGAACAGCGCCATCGGCGTGACGGAGCTGACCTTGGGCAATGGCGTGCGCGTGCTGCTGAAACCGACGGATTTCAAGAACGACCAAGTGCTGATGGGCTCGACGCGCTTCGGCGGCCAGTCGCTGTTTGGCGACGCCGACATCTATAACGCCCGCTACGCCAGCGCCATCGTCGGCAGCATGGGCTTGAAGGACCTGGGACCGCTGGACCTGCAGAAAGTGTTGGCGGGCAAGACCGTCAACGTGGGCGCCTCGCTGGGCGAACTGAGCGAGGGATTTGGCGGCTCGTCCAGCAGCGCCGACGTGGAAGCCATGCTGCAGCTGGTGACCCTGTATTTCCATGACGTGCGCAAGGATGCGGGCTTGTACCAGTCCTTCATCGGCAAGCAGCAGGACCTGGCGAAAAACAGCATGGCGCAGCCGGAAGCCGTGTTCTACGACGCCATCCAGCGCACGATGTTCGGCGACAGCCCGCGCGTCGATGGCGTGCCCCGTGCCGAGGATTTTGGCAAGGTGGGCATGGAGCGCGCGCTCGATATCTTCCGCCAGCGCTTTTCCAGCGCGCGCGACATGACATTCATCTTCACCGGCAGTTTCAAGCTGGAACAGATCAAGCCCCTGATCGCCAGCTACCTGGGCACCTTGCCCGTGGCCGAGGTGCCGCATGCCTACCGCGACCTGGGCTTGCGCCCCGTCACCGGGGTGGTGAAGAAGGAAATCTTCATGGGCAGTGAGCCGAAGAGCAATATCTCGATCACCTTCAATGGCGATGTCGCGTATTCGGACGAGCAGAAGCTGACCTTGCAGGCCCTGGGCGAGGTACTGAACCTGAAGGTCATCGAAGTGCTGCGCGAAAAGATGAGCATGATCTATGGCGGCGGTTTCGAGACCTCGATGGGCCGGCATCCGTATGGCCATTATTCGGTGGCGCTGAACTTGCCGACCGGACCGGAAAACGTGGACAAGGTGATCGCGGCCGCGTTTGTTGAAATCAACAAGATGAAGGCGGAGGGACCGTCGGTGGCGGACCTGGAAAAGGTCAAGCTGAACTGGATCACGCGCCAGCAGAAAGCCTTGCGGGAAAACAATTACTGGATGAGCCAGCTGATGGGCTCGGTAACCCAGGGCCGCGATCCCGCGCACATCCTGCGTTTCGAGCAGCGCGTGCGCGCCATCACGCCGCAAGCGGTGAAGCTGGCGGCGCAGCGCTACCTCGACATGGGCAATTATGTGCAGGTAGTGTTGTATCCGGAACGTAAGAATGTGGCTGCAAAGTAATATTTCTTAATGACGTGCATGCCTCGGCAGGGCGGCGAAGCTGTTAAACTGTCGTTCAGGTAGGTGAGGCAGCACTTTAATAACGCAAATGCGCAAGGAAAGCACGATGGCCAAGAAAGAAGAACTCGATCCGGAAACCCTGGAATTGATACACTGGTGTATCGAGGTGGAAGGCTTCCTCGTCGCTGGCGGCGCCACGGTGGCGCAGGCGCAGGAACATATCGAAGAACAGGTCGAATGGTTTACCGACCAGTTCTACGATGGCTTGACGCCGGAAGAGGCGGCCAAGGAAGCGCTGGCGTGAGCGTCCAGTAAGCAGCGGGTAAGCACAAAGCGGGCGGTGCCTGCCGGGCACAGCCCGGTAGCGCCGCCCGCTTTGCTTTTCCGAAAACATTTCCATAGGGAAATTGTTTATAATTCCACGCTTTATTTTCCACCCAGGCTCCCATGACTCTCCGTTCGCGCATTCTCCTCCTGTGTTTCAGCACCTTGCTCGGCATCGTCCTGATCGCTTCGTTTTCCCTGTATTCCTTGCGCCAGACCATGATGGCCGAGCGGGTCGAGCAATTGACGGTGCTGGTGGAACTGGCCAATGCCTCGGTGGAAAAGGCGTATGCGCTGGAACAGTCGGGCAAGCTGACGCGCGAACAGGCGCAGCAGCAGGCCAGGCTGGCCGTCGGCAGCTTCGTCAAGGATGAGATGTATTACTTCGTGCGCGATTTCAGCACGGACTTGCTGTACGTGCATCCGAATCCCGCGCGCATCGGCACGCCGCAAAAGAACATGAAGCAGTCGGGCGACCGCTACCGTGCTGCCCTGGCCAGCAGCCGCATCGGCCTGGTGCAGGCGGACGGCACGCGTCCCGGCGTGAAGGACCCGGTGGCGAAGATGTATGCCGTGGTGAAATTTGCGCCATGGGACTGGCTGATCGGCACGGGCACGTATATCGACGACATCAATCACAAGTTCTGGGCCCAGGCCGGCGTGCTGCTGGCCATCGGCGCCGCGCTGATGGCGGTGGTGGGCGGCCTGGCCGCGCTGATGCTGCGCCGCATCCTGGGCCAGCTCGGCGGCGAGCCCGACTACGCTGCCGCCATCGTGGCGCAAATCGCCCAGGGCGACCTGACGACGCACATCGACACGCGCCCCGGCGACACGTCCAGCCTGTTGATGGCGATCAAGGCCATGCGCGACAACCTGGCGCACCTGGTGAGCCAGGTGCGCAACGATGCCGACGCCATTTCCACGGCCTCGGGCGAGATCGCCTCGGGCAACCACGACCTGTCGGCCCGTACGGAACAGCAGGCCGGTTCCCTGGAAGAAACCGCTTCCACCATGGAAGAGATGACCTCCACCGTGCGCCAGAATGCGGACAATGCGCGCCAGGCCAAGCAGCTGGCCATTTCCGCCTCGCAAGTGGCGACCCAGGCGGGCGGCGTGGTGGGCCAGGTGGTCGAGACCATGGGCGCCATCAATGCCTCGTCCAAGAAGATCGGCGACATCATCGCCGTCATCGACGGCATCGCCTTCCAGACCAACATTTTGGCCTTGAACGCGGCCGTGGAAGCGGCGCGCGCGGGCGAGCAGGGCCGGGGCTTCGCCGTCGTCGCCAGCGAGGTGCGCAACCTGGCGCAGCGCTCGGCCAGTGCCGCCAGGGAGATCAAGCAATTGATCGACAGTTCCGCCGAGCAAGTGGGCGCAGGCGAAAAACTCGTGGCGCTGGCCGGCGAGACGATGGAAAAGGTCGTATCCAGCGTGCAGCACGTGACCGATATCGTGGCCGAGATTTCCTCGGCCAGCGCCGAGCAGAGCGCCGGCATCGAGCAGATCAACCAGGCCATCGTCGAGATGGACAACATGACGCAGCAAAACTCGGCCCTGGTCGAGCAGGCATCGGCGGCGGCGCAAGCGATGAACGAGCAGGCGGCCGGCCTGGCGCAGGTCGTCAGCGTGTTCAAGGTGGGCGCCACGACCACGGCAGCCGCGCGGACACGGCTGCCGGGCTAGCCTGGCGCCCAGATAGATAGATGCAGCACAGCTTCCTTCATCGTTGGAGGAACTTTTCACCTGGCTGACTGTCCAACTTTCCTTGGTCCCGTGGGGACGTTGACACGAGGTGAGCATGACGGACGGTTTTTCCTATCACGCGGCGTTCGCCCGCAACCTGGGCTGGGTCACGCAGGCGGAGCAGGAGAGCTTGCGCGGCAAGCGCGTGGCCATTGCCGGCATGGGCGGCGTGGGCGGCGTACACTTGCTGACGCTGGCGCGGCTGGGCATCGGCGCCTTTCACATCGCCGATTTCGACACCTTCGACATCGCCAATTTCAACCGCCAGGCGGGCGCCATGATGTCCACCCTGGGCCAGCCCAAGGTGGCCGTATTGGCGCAGATGGCGACGGACATCAATCCCGAACTGGAGATTAAACAATTTCCTGACGGCATACACGACAGCAACCTGGCCGAGTTTTTTGCCGGCGTCGACCTGTACGTGGACGGCCTCGATTTCTTCGCCTTTCCCGCGCGCCAGGCCACCTTCGCCACGTGCGCGCGCCTGGGCATCCCCGCCATCACGGCCGCGCCGCTGGGCATGGGCACGGCCGTGCTCAGCTTCCTGCCCGGCCAGATGACGTTCGAAGAGTATTTTGGCTGGGGCGACTTGCCCGAGGAAGAGAAGGCGCTGCGTTTTCTCGTCGGCCTGGCGCCGGCCGGCCTGCACGGCGCCTACCTGGTCGACCCGTCCGCCATCAACCTGAAGGAGCGGCGCGGGCCGTCGACCATCATGGGCTGCCAGCTGTGCGCGGGGGCGGCGGCCACGGAGGCGCTGAAGATCTTGTTGAAAAGGGGCAAGGTCATGGCGGCGCCGCGCGGCATGCATTTCGATGCCTATCGTAACAAGCTCGTGCATACCTGGCGGCCGGGCGGCAACCGCCATCCGCTGCAACGGCTGGCAATGGCCATCATCAAGCGGCGCCGCGCGGCGCAGGGAGGTTAAATGGCGGACAGCAAGCAGACCGGCGCGCGCATCGAGCCCGCGCTGGAAGCGATCCTGGAACAGGCGCGCTGGGCGCCCAGTGGCGACAATACGCAGCCGTGGCGCTTCGAGATCGCCGGCCCGCGCGAGGTCGTCGTGCATGGCTTCGATACGCGCGCGCACTGCGTGTATGACCTGGACGGCCATCCCAGCCAGCTGTCGCTCGGTGCCTTGCTTGAAAGCATGGCGCTGGCGGCCAGCAGCTATGGCTTGCGCATGGAAGCGCGGCGGCGCGGCGGCATGCCCGACACCCTGCCCACGTTCGACGTGCGCCTGGTCGACGTGCCAGACTTGCCGCCCGATCCGCTGGCGGCCTTCCTGCCCCGGCGCAGCGTGCAGCGGCGCCGCCTCAGCACGCGCCGCCTGCGCGCCAGCGAAAAAGCCGCGCTGGCCGCCAGCCTGCCGCCGGGCTACGGCGTGCGCTGGTTCGACGGCTGGCGCGCGCGCTGGGCATGCGCCAGCCTGATGTTCGACAATGCCAGACTGCGCCTGACCATGCCCGAGGCGCACAAGGTGCACCGCGACGTGATCGAATGGGGCGCGCGCTTCAGCGAAGACCGCATCCCGGACCAGGCGCTGGGGGTGGACCCCATGACTGCCAGGCTGATGCGCTGGGTCATGCAAAGCTGGCGCCGCGTGGATTTCTTCAATACCTGGCTGGCGGGTACCGTGGCGCCGCGGCTGCAGATGGACTTGCTGCCGGGTATCTGTTGTGGCGCGCATTTCGCGCTGCTGGCCGAGACGCCGCCCCGTCATGTCGACGATTACGTGGCCGCCGGGCGCGCCATGCAGCGCTTCTGGCTGACGGCCACGCAACTGGGCCTGCAATTGCAGCCGGAACTGACGCCGCTGATCTTCGCCCGCTATGTGCGCGAGCGGCGCGCGTTTTCGCGCACCGATGGCATGCAGGAACAGGCGCAGGAGCTGGCGGGGCAATACCATGCGCTGCTCGGTTCGCCCGACGCCGAGCGGGCCGTTTTCCTGGGCCGCATCGGCGCCGGGCCGGCCGCGCAGGCGCGCTCCTTGCGCCGGCCGCTCAGGGATCTGATCGTGGGGCCGGCTGCGGACGGGCAGGCGTGAGAGCGCCGCCGCTGCGCCATGCCTGCCGGCGCCGCCGCTGCCCCAGCCCGGCCAGCATGGCCAGGCCCGCCGCCAGCAGGGGCAGCGTGCCTGGTGCCGGCATGGGTGTGTCGGATGGCACGTAGGCCAGTTCGGCGCTATTGACCATGTTCAAGACCAAGGTGTAGTTGCCTTCCAGCAGGTTATTGGTGACGGCGCTGAACTGGCCGCCGCAATCCGTGCCCGTGCCCGTGCCGGCGGGGGCGCCGCAGCCGGCCGGGTCGTAGGTGAACAGGCTGCCGCTGGTGAGCGGGCTTTGCGCGTAGCCGGTATTGAGGTTGGCGCTGTCGGCCAGTTCGGTGCCGCCCAGGATGCCCGAGCCGAGGCTGCCGTCGGGCGCCCAGTTGAAGACGAGCTGGCCGTGTTCATCGATGAGGCTGATGGTCAGCGCCATGTTGGCGGAGGCCGACGAGCCGACGCCGGCCAGTGCGTCCAGGTATAGCTGCATGTAGGGAAAGGCCTGGAAATTGAATGCCAGAGTGGCGCCAGGCTCGCCAACCACGACATGGATGGCCATGGCGGTGGTCGAGCCATTGCGTCCCGACGCGTCGGCGCTGCCCGCGCCCGCCAGGAAGGTTTCCGCCACATTCACCGTGTGCGTGCTGGTCGAGCCGGGCGGGAAGGGGGGAATCTGCGAGCTGAGGATTTGCGCGTCGCCGCGCGCGTACGAGGCGGGGCCCATGCCCTGGCGCGAAAAATCGTTCTGGCCCTTGCGCACGTCGCCGCGCGTCGCCTGTGGCGCATCGATCTCGTTGCTGCCGCCCCGTATCACGTTGCTGCCATTGAGGCTGGCGGTGGTGCGTGACAAGTCGATATTGTTGACCAGGCTAATGGAGCCGCTGGGATTGCTGATGGTGAGGCCAAAGACATTGATGTAGGAATAGCCGTAGGCGGCTGCCTGGGCGCTATCGGCGCCGCCCAGCAGGAACAGGGCCAGCACGGCGGCCGCAAGGCGGGTACGGAAAAAAATCATCATGGACATCCTCGTGGGCTGGTGACGGCTGTGCCGGGCGGCGCATGCCGGCACGCGCTGTAAGGAAAGCCGACAGTGCCGCCGCATAAAAAAGGCGAGGAGACTTCCCTCGCCTGTGAGTGCCCCCTGTTGCATGGTTCAGGCTGCGACCTTCCGGCGGCTGGCGTAGCCCAGGCCGGCCAGGCCCAGGCCCAGCAGTGCCAGGGTGCCCGGTTCCGGTGCCTGCTTGACCAGGTCCACGCTTTCCACCATGTTCAGGGTCAGCGTGTAGTTGCCGGTTGCCAGCGCACCCGTCACGGCGCTGAAGTTGCCGCCGCAAGCCGTACCCGTGCCCGTGCCCGTGGGCGTGCCGCAACCGGTCGGGTCATACGTAAACAGGTTGCCGCGCGTCAGGAAGTTGGTCGCCAGGCCGGTGTTCAGGTTGGCCGCATCGGCCGACTCCGTGCCGCCGAAGATGCCGGAGCCGATCACGCCGTCGGGGGTCCAGTTGAAGACGGTGGCGCCCGTCGAGTCCGTGATGGTGAAGGTGACCACCAGGTTGGCCGTCGCGGTGGACAACTGGCCCACGTTGCTTTGCAGGAAGACCTGCATGAAGGGCGATGACAGGAAGTCGAAGCTCAGGGTGGCCGTTGGCGAGCCGACCACGAAGTTCACCGAGAAGCCCGTGGTCGAGCCGTTGCGGCCGGATGCATCGGCCGTGCCGGCGGGGCCGTCCAGGTGGGCTTCGGCCACGTTGACCGCTTGCGTGGAAGTGGAGCCGGGCGGGAACGAAGGGAACTGCGTGCTGACGATCTGCGCGTCGCCGCGCGAATAGTTGCCGGAAGGGCCTTGTTGCGTAAAGTCGTTTTCCCCCTTGGTCACGGCACCGACGGCGGCGCGCGGCGAATCGAGCAGGCCGGGACCGCCGTTGATGACGCTCACGCCATTGAGCGTGGCCGTGGCGCGCGAGATGGTGGTGCTGTTCAAGGCCGTGATGGAACCGGTGGTGGCGGCGATCTGCAGGCCAAAGATATTGTTGTAGGAATAGCCATAGGCGCCCGCCTGTGCGCTACCGGCGGCGCACAGCATGGCCAGTGCCGCCGCAGCCGGAATCAATTTCAGTTGAGACAGTTTCATTTTGCTTACCTCGCGTCATGTGGTTGGATGGAAGTCTTGCCTGAGCCCTGTCGGCAGGTGCTCATGGCCTGTCATAAGCGACTTCCATGCCAAGGCAATCGCTGCCTTGCAAATCAAGGACTTGCAGTGGATTTGTTGACTTGTCGCCGGTGTTTTCAGCGGCGCTGTAAGAAAAGCCGACGCCGTTCAGGGCTGGCTGTTGCGTGGCGGCGCCAGCAGTGCCTGCATGCTGGCCAGCAGGCGTTCGGCCGGGACATGGGCGTGGAAGGCCGAGGCCAGCTGCCGCGCCGCCAGCCGGGCCTGGCCATCGTCCAGCAAGCGCGTGGCGGCATGGCGCACGGTCGTTTCCTGGAAGCGGTCGGCGCGCAGCAGGACGCCGGCGCCGCTGGCGGCGATGCCGTGCATGTTGAGGAACTGGTCGAGGTTGCCTGCGATGCCGATCACGGGCACGCCCGCCGTCAGCGCCTGCTGGCTGGTGGGGCTGCCGCCGTTGCAGATCACCAGGCTGGCGCGCCGGGCGGCGGCGTCGCCGGGCAGGAAGGGGGCGACAAAGGCGTTCGGCGGCACGGCGTCGACGCGGATGGTGCCGGCCGTGGCCGCCAGCACGGTGACGGGCAGCGGCGCCAGCGCGCGCAGCACGCGCGGCAGCAACTCGCCCTGGCCGGAACTGCCCAGGGTGACATAGATGATGGGCCGTCCGCTGCTGAGCTCGGGCCGTTGCCACCAGGGCGGCAGTTCCAGCGGCGGCGCCCAGATGACGGCGCCCAGGTAGGCGTGGCTGTCCGGCATGGCGTGCGGCGGGAACAGTGGCGGGATATCCGCATACAGGGTGCGGTCGGCATCCGTGTAGGTGCGGCGCAGGTCGCTGCCCAGGGACGGCAGGCCATGGCGGCGGCGCACGCGGTTCAGGGGCACGGCGTGCGAGGCGAAGGCCAGCGGGCGTATCAGGCGGAACAGGGGGTTGGCCAGCCAGATGGGCAGCGCGCGCGTCAGCGGCAGGCTGGGCACCGTGTAGTGCTGGCGCACGTAGGGGCTCCAGTAGGCGTTGCTGATGGTAATGTAGGGAATGCGCTGCAGGCGCGCGCTGACCGAGAGCGAAAGCCGGAAGTCGCCGATCACGAGGTCCGGCTGGACGGCCTGCAACAGCTGCAGGTCGTCTTGCACATAGTTGAGCAGGGTGCGCTCCGTGTAGACGGGCTTGCCGTTCGCCAGTGCCTGCAGGAATTGCCGCGATCCGATGCTGTCGATGCGCCAGCGCCGGAACGCCGTCTGCTGGAAGCAGAAGTCGTAGCCGTCGGCGCAGGCAAAGTGAACCTCGTATTTATCCTCCGGCAGCGCTTGTGCCAGGCTCAGCGGCCGACCGACATGGGCCAGGGTGACAGCTTCGGCCATAAAAAGGATTTTCTGGCGTGCCATTGCGGGAGCTGGAGATAAAGGTGGTGGCAAGGTGGTGGTGAAGGTGGTGGCGCATGCGCCAGTCAGGTTGGATCATCGCCGCGCCGATTGGTTCCCCCGCGTGCGACGTGGCTGGCCGCTTGCGGGCGCCGTGTTTTTTTGCCGTGGGCTAGAGTAGGGGGAAAGGAGATCACCATGCACCCATTGCCCACGCATTCGCCGCTGCGCGCCCACAGCACGCCGGAACCCGACATTCCGCCGCCGCCGGAAGGCGATCCGCTCACGCCGCCACCGGAAAAATTGCCGGACATCGATCCGGTACCGGTCGAGGAACCGACGCCGCCATCACCGCCCGTCAAGATGGCTTGACGCGCGCGCCAGGGCCTGGCCGCGCTGTTTATTTCTGGTCGGAAATGACACGCGCAGGCGGCGCAGGCGCTGCGCCATTTAAACAACAGAATGGCGGATAAATGTTTCCAGTTGGATATAAAAACGCGCTCTTACTGCTGTGTGTCATGCGGCCGTCACGATTCTGTTCTTATAATGAGACATCATAAAAATTCTTGTACAGGAGACCATCATGGGCAATTCCTTGCATAACAAAATTTATCTGGGACGGCGGCCCGTGCTGACCAGCAAAAGCCTGGCGGCGCTGGCGCTCGCTGGCGCCGTGGCCGGTTGCGGCCTGGCGTGGCTGCTGTTGCGTACCTTCAAATAAACGCGCTCCTTGCCGCATTTCAGTCGGCCATCCGCCTGGCGGGCGGCCACTGAATTGCGTTGCCTGTTGCCGATGCGCAGCGGGGCGCGTACCATGGGGGCCGAACACCTGGCCTTTTATGGAAAAGTAATGAAGAACGAGAAATTAACGACCGATGAATATGACGCGCTGGAGCAAGTTGCACGCGGCATCAAGACCGAGCGCCCCAGCGCCTGCGTTGCCCGCAATGCCAAGCGCCTGTCCGGCCTGAAGCTGCTCAGCTATGCCCGCGATGGCCGCCTGTCCATCACCGAGAAGGCACAGCAACTGCTGTTTCTGCGCCGCTGCATCATGGGCTTGCGCGCCGTGGCCGCCGATCCATTGACCAAGCTGGACACGGACGTGGCCTATTTCCTGGGCAAGAAGGCCCACATCGTGGCACGCGCCGAAGGCGAGGGCCACGACATTTCCGACAAGGGCCGCGAATCGCTGGCCGACATCGATACCCTGGGACTGTAACAGCCTGTCCCTGCAACCGGCCCCTGGGGCCGGTTTTCACATCCCCTTATTCTTTTCCCTTGGAGAACACTTTTGGACAGCGCGATGAACTGGTCGGCCCACGAACTGACGATGACGGTCCTGATGACGCCCGATATGGCCAACTTTTCCGGTAACGTGCATGGCGGCACCATCCTGAAATACCTCGACAGCGTCGCCTACGCCTGCGCCAGCCGCTATTCGGGCAGCTATGTGGTGACCCTGTCGGTGGACCAGGTGATGTTCCTGCAGCCTATCCACGTGGGCGAACTGGTGACCTTCCTGGCCTCGATCAATTACACGGGCACGACGTCGATGGAAGTGGGCATCCGCGTGGTGACGGAAAACATCCAGCAGCGCCTGGTGCGCCACGCCAACAGCTGCTATTTCACCATGGTGGCCGTGGACGCCAGCCGCAAGCCGGTGGCCGTGCCGCCGCTGGTGCTGGAGACGCCGGAGCAGCGCGCGCGCTTCGAGCAGGCCAAGCTGCGCAAGCTGTCGCGCCAGAACGTGACGAAGAAGTAAACGCCGTCGGCAATAAAAAACGGCCGCCAGAGCGATTGAACTGACCCCAAATAGTTGGACGGTTTAGTTTGCTTACCAGGTGGCCAAGGGCTGGGTTCTGTATTGCACAGGACTCAGCCCTTTTAACTTGAGTTTGATACGCTCGTGATTATAGTAGTGGATGTACTGTTTGATGCCGCGCTGTAGTTCGTCGACGCTGCTGAACTTGTTCAGGTAGAAGAACTCTGTCTTGAGCACGGCAAAGAAGCTTTCCATGGCCGCGTTGTCGAGGCAGTTTCCCCGGCGGGACATGCTTTGCGCGACGCCCTTATCCCGCAGCATTTTCTGGTAAGCCGGCATCCGATATTGCCACCCCTGGTCAGAGTGCAGCATGGGCTTGTCTTTCGCCGTCAGTTTGGCCAGCGCCTTCTCGAGCATCGAGCTCACCAGTTTGAACACGGGCCGCCTGGCCGTTTCAAACGCCACGATTTCGCCGTTGTACAGGTCCATCACCGGCGACAGATACAGCTTCTCGCCGGCGACGTTGAACTCCGTCACGTCCGTCACCCACTTCTGATGGGCTGCCTGCGCCTGAAACTGGCGCTGTAAGACATTCGCCGCCGCCTGCTCCACCTCGCCTTGATACGAGCGATACTTCTTGGGACGCACCAGCGACCTTAATCCGAGCTGCACCATCTGCCGTTGGACAGTCTTATGATTGACTTGCCGGCCCAGTTGCCGAATCGCAAGCGTCACGCGTCGATATCCATAACGCCCTTGATGAAGGGCAAAAATGGATCGAATTTGTTGCTTGAGTGCCTGATGCTTGTCGGCTACCTGCGCAACCTTCTGCTGATAGTAAAAGGTGCTGCGCGGCAGCCCCGCGAGCTTGAGCAGGTCCGCCAGCGGAAATTGTTGCCTTAGCTCACCAACTACTTGCGCTTTTTGCGCGCTGTCGTTCGCTGTTCTTGCTGCTGAACCAAGGCTTTTAACTTTTTTAGATAGGCATTCTCCATGCGCAAGAAATTCACCTCGGCGAGCAGTTCTTCGCGGCTACGGGTTGCATCGTCGATATGCGGTTGAGGCTGGGGCGGTTGAGAAGTCGGCATTTTTTTGGGTTTGCCGCGCTGTCGCGGCATCAGGGCGTCGATACCACCATTATGATAGCAGCGCTCCCAGACAGGCAGGCAAGAGGGACTGCGGATATTGAATACCGCCGCGGTCTGACGATAGGAGAGCCGGTTGGCCCACATGTGCTCCAACACCTGTAATCTGCGCTCAACCGGATAGTGGGTGAACTTCTTCTCCAGGCCAGCCTGTCCATGAGCAGCATACAAATTGCGCCAATGTTTGATCATCGAAGGGTGCAGGCCATGCTCGGTGGCGATGGCCTTGATGCCGGCCTCACCCTGCAGGCAGTGCTGGAGCACATCCAGTTTGAACTGCGTACTGTACTTCGCCATAGAAAAACCCCGAAAGTTGGTGTCCAACTTTCGGGGTTCAGTTCACGATCTGGTGGCCGTTTTTTTATTGCCTGCCGCCTGCCGGCGGCATGGCGCCGTGCTTAACGGTCGCCGTAGCTGCGGCGTGCGCCGTCGGTGCTGCGCGGGTTGGAACCCTTGTAGCCGCCGCCGGTGCTCGGTGCGCCGTCCTTGCGTGGCGCGCCCGGCTTGCTGAACGTGCGTTGGCCCGGCTTCGCGCCGCCACGGTTGTCGCCTGGCTTCCAGCCGCCTGGACGGGCGGTCGAGCGTGGCGCCGATGCCGTTTTCTTCGGCTCGAAGCCTTCGATGACATTGACCGGGATCAATTGCTTGGTGAAGCGTTCGATGCGCTTGACGTTCATGCCTTCAGCGTGGTTCACCAGCGAGATGGCCAGGCCATTGCGGCCAGCGCGGCCGGTACGGCCGATGCGGTGGACGTAGTCTTCCGGGAACTTCGGCAGGTCGTAGTTGAACACGTGGGTGATCGTCGGCACGTCGATGCCGCGGGCGGCAACGTCGGTGGCGACCAGTACCTTGACCTGGCCGCGGCGCATGCCGTCCAGGGTGCGGTTGCGCGCGCCCTGGTGCATGTCGCCGTGCAAGGCGGCAGCCGAGAAGCCGGCGATGTTCAGGCGGTCGGCGATGGTGTCGGCGTCACGCTTGGTGGCCGTAAACACAACAGCCTGGTCCAGCGTTTCATCGCGCAGCAGGTGGTCCAGCAGGCGATTCTTGTGCGACAGGTCGTCGACGAAGTGCACGCGCTGGGTGATGTTTTCATGCTTGTTGCTCGAGCTTGCCACCTGGATGACCAGCGGGTTTTTCGTGATGCGACGGGCCATGTTGCCGACCACGCCGTCCAAGGTTGCCGAGAACAGCATGGTCTGACGGCCTTCCGGCGTCGCTTCGACGATTTTTTCGATGTCGTCGATGAAACCCATGTCCAGCATGCGGTCGGCTTCGTCCAGCACCAGGATTTCCAGTTGCGAGAAATCGATCTTGCCCGAGTCCATGTGGTCGATCAGACGGCCAGGCGTGGCGACCAGGATCTCTGGATTCTTGGCCAGCAATTGCATCTGTTTAGGGTAAGGCATGCCGCCCAGAATCGACACAGCCTTGATGCGGCGGATGCCGGTGCTGTACTTGTCGGTGTTGGTGGTCACTTGCAGGGCCAGTTCGCGCGTTGGCGTCAGCACCAGCATCTTTGGCTGGGCAGCCTTGAAGCGTGGACGCTCGCCGCGGGCGCGCGATGCCTGCATTTCCTGGTTCGGCGTCTTGCCGGCGGCGCTTTGTTCGGCGCTGGCCAGTTTGTGCAGCGATGGCAGCATGAATGCTGCGGTCTTGCCCGAACCGGTCTGCGACGAGACCAGCAGGTCACGGCCTTCGATCGCGGCTGGAATCGCTTGCGACTGTACCGCGGTTGGCGCGGTGTAGCCCGATTCGGTCAGAGCGGCGATGATGGACGGATGCAGGCCTAAGGATTCAAATGTCATTCTTTTTCTTTCGTAAAAATCAGCGTTCTTGCAAAAAGCAGAACGCAAAATAGCAACGCCAACCAAAACGAAATGACTCAACTAGAAAGAAATTTCGGCACAAAAGCTTTGCGCCGGGACGGTGTCAGGTGCGACACACAAGGCGGGAGGGCTTTATAAGCGGCATCCTGTGGATGCGCTAAGGCTTGCGAAGCTGCTAAGTTTGTAGTGCATGACTGCGGTGTTGCGATCGCTTCAAGGAAACATATTGCAGCGCACAACGACACTATACCGTATTTGCCGCCGTTTTGCACGGTCTAAATGGGAAGAAACACACCGCCTACCACGTTTTGCAGATGTTTCCTATGTGAAATCAGTAGGAATACGTAGTTTTTCGCCCGTTTAGCTGAGCATGGCCACGATGTCGGCGGGCGGCGGCGGCGCCTGTCGCGTTTCCCTGGCCAGATTGATTTGCCGGGTTACCTGCGCCAGTTCGACCAGGCCGCGTTCCAGCCGATACGTGCCCTTGGCATGCAGCCACGCCAGCACGTCGGCCAGGTGCCAGATGGTGGCGCTGCCTTCGTGCACGGGCACGGGGAAGCTGTGGCGGTATTTGCTCATCAGCTTGTGCAGGTTTTGCCGGGACAGGCCCAGGACCTGCGCCACGTCCGTCAGCCCCACGAAGTCGGGGGCGGCCTCGACCAGCACGGCCTCGGGCACGACGGCTTTCACGTCGGCCAGGGCGCTCAGCAGCGCTGCGCTGGCACTGCCCGCTTCGCGCGTGAATTCCAGCGCCAGGCGGCCGGGCTGGCCGATGCCGAGCAGGGCGTCGTCGCAGCCGCCGTTGCCCAGGCGCTGGGCCAGCGCGTCGAGGTCGGTTTCGTGGTCGGGCAGGCGGTACTTGAGCGTAAAGATGTAATCCATAATTGCTACCCCTTGGATTTGCGTTGCATGCAGTCGTGCATCAGTTTATTGAAAGCGCAATTGTCGACCACCCGCAAGATCGCCCGCGCGTGGTTGCCGGGATTCTTAGGCGTGCTCCAGATGCAGGCGATGCAAAACTCGCCGCAGCGGCAGCCGCCGTCGTTGTAGGGACAATACATTTTGCCCCAGGCATGGCTGCCACCCACTTCCACTCTCCAGCCCTGGCTCTCCGCGTGGCGCAGCGCCGCTTCGATTTCTTTCTTCGGGTGCGAGGAGCGCGCCATGCGATGTCTCCAATGTAGGTCGATATTGGTCGGTTGTCAAGTGACAACCGCAAAATATCGGCCATCACCGCCTTACTCTACTTCGGGATTGACGGCCATCACTTGCGAAAAACCGCCATCGACGTAAGTAATCTCACCCGTGATGCCCGACGCGAGGTCGGACAGCAGGAAGGCGGCCGTGTTGCCGACCTCTTCGATGGTGACGTTGCGGCGCAGCGGGGCGTGCTCGGCCACGAAGCCCAGCAACTTGCTGAAATCCTTGATGCCGGAGGCGGCCAGGGTCTTGATGGGGCCGGCGGAGATGCCGTTGGCGCGGATGCCGCGCGGGCCCAGCGATTCGGCCAGGTAGCGCACGGACGCTTCCAGCGAGGCCTTGGCCAGGCCCATGGTGTTGTAGTAGGGCACGGCGCGCACGGCGCCCAGGTAGGTCAGGGTCAGGACCGACGCGCCCGGATGCAGCAGGGGCAGGGCGGCCTTGGCCATGGCGGGAAAGCTGTAGGCGGAAATATCGTGCGCGATGCGAAAGCTCTCGCGCGACAGGCCGTCGAGGAAGTCGCCGGCGATCGCCTCGCGCGGGGCGAAGCCGATCGCATGCACGAGGCCATCGAGGTGTTCCCAGTGCTGCGCCAGGTCGCGGAAGACGGCGCTGATCTGTTCATCGCTGGACACGTCGCAGTCGAACACCAGTTCGCTGCCGAACTCGGCCGCAAACTCGGTGATGCGCTCCTTGAAGCGCTCGCCCACGTAGGTAAACGCCAGCGTGGCGCCTTCGCGGTGGCAGGCCTTGGCGATGCCATAGGCGATCGAGCGGTTCGACAGCAAGCCCGTGATGAGGATTTTTTTGCCTTGCAAGAAAGCCATGACGACTCCTGTCTGGGTGGGTGGGGCGGATGTGCCACCGGCCGCGACAGCAAAGCTGTGGCGGCCGGTGGAAGTCCGATGCTGGGTAAGGCGCCAGGCCTGACAACATCTGACAGAAGCGTAGCGAGCGGAAGTAAGGCTCGGCGCCCCCGTTGGCCTGCGATGCTCACCGTACTTTTAGTGCGGTGAGCATCGCAGGCTGCACATTACGACGCGCAGTAGCTTATGCCAGGTGTCCTCAATGACGCGCTTTTGCGCGACTGTTGCCGCCGCCGCGCTGGATGCGCGGTTTCACCAGCGAGATCGGCGCCGTTTGCACCTTGCCACCCTTGGCGACGCGGCGCACGGCCTTGGCGGCCCGTTCCGGACGGTCCGCTTCCAGCAGCATGGTGGCGTTATCGGCGATTTCCTGCGTGATGTCCTTGTTCATCGTGGCCGAGGTTTTCGGCACGAGGATGGTGGAGCCGGCGCGCAGGCGCGTGTGCTGGGGAATATTGTTTGCCTGGCGCAGCACGTCGGCCGTGGTGCCGAATTTCGACGCCAGCGTTTCGATGCGTTCGCGCGCGGTGCTGATCTTGTGCGTGGTCCAGCTCGACAAGGCATGGCCCCATTGCGCCAGGTTGGTGGTGAACTTGGCCGCGTTTTCCTGTGGCAACAAAATCTTCGTTTTTTCGCCGCCGATGATGACGGGGCGGTTAAATTGCGGATTCAAGGCCTTGAACTCATCCATCGACAGTTCGGCCAGCTGGGCGGCGACGGTGATGTCGATGTCGCTGGTCTTGTCGATGGCCGTGAAATACGGCTGGTTGTCGACCACGGGCAAGGTCAAGCCATATTGGCCCGGATTGGCGATGATGTTCTTCACCGCCTGCAGCTTGGGCACGTAGTTGCGCGTCTCGGCCGGCATCAGGTCGGCCAGGCTTTCGAAGTCGGTGGGCTTGCCCAGCGCCTGGTTTTTCTTGATGGCGCGCTGCACCGAGCCTTCGCCCCAGTTATAGGCGGCCAGGGCCAGTTGCCAGTCGCCAAACATGTCGTACAGGCGCTGCAGGTACGTCAATGCCGCGTCGGTCGAGGCCAGCACGCCGCGGCGCTCGTCCTTGAACATGTTTTGCTTGAGGTTGAAGTCGCGCCCCGTGGCGGGCACGAATTGCCACATGCCGGCCGCATTGGCGCTGGAGAACGCCTGCGGGTTGAAGGCGGACTCGATGAACGGCAGCAAGGCCAGTTCCGTCGGCATGCCGCGCTTTTCCAGTTCCTGCACCACGTGGAAGATGTAGCGCGAGGCGCGCGCCGTGGTGCGGGCGATGTAGTCGGGGCGGGTGGCGTACCAGTTGACGTGGTTGGACACCAGCTGGTTGTTGATGTCGGGAATCGCATAGCCGCTGCGGATGCGGCCCCAGACGTCGGCTTCGCGCAGCGGATCGGAACTGTCGCTGAGGTTTTTCAGCAGGCGGTCGGTCTTTTGCAGGCGGTTGTCGAGGGTGGGGAGTTTTGCCGTGACCTGTGGCGTCATCGGGATCAGAGCGGGCGTGGTGGCGGCGACTGGCGCGTTATCGCTCTCAACACCGGCTTCGTACGCCTGGCTGAGGGCGGGCGCAAGCGCCAGGGCCAACGCCGCCAGGACGGTAGATTTAAAGGAGTTTTCGTGCATAGTGTTCCATTGTTGTCGTCGGAGAAACATCGGACAGACCCATGATCAAGCAGCGAGTGTACGTATATCCACATGCCGGAGTCAAGAATTATGTCAGCATGATGACAGGAAATAAGCGGCAATAAGTCAGAAACAGCTGAGTTTCCATTCGCTAACGGTAGCATTATTGCAAATTTAATTTGCCCGATGCGTGTTTCGGCCGCTGTTATAGCATACATGGCCCCGTGTCTGGCGCAAGGCTGGCGCGCGCCGGGTATGAGACTGCGCAAAGAGTGCGTACAATTTGGCTTTGGGCCGGCCATTTGCGCGCCGCTCATGTTACCGATAGAGAGCATCCACATGAATACCCCGCCGCGTCACGACGACGACCATGCCGTCATCATCGCCCATACCGTCGCCTGGCTGGAAAAGGCCGTGATCGGCCTGAACCTGTGCCCGTTCGCCAAGGCCGTGCACGTCAAGAAGCAGATCCGCTACGTGGTCTGCGATTCCGGCAATCCCGAAGATCTGCTGGCGCTGCTGATGGACGAGCTGCAAATCCTGGCCGACACGGACCCCGAGCAGATCGACACGACCCTGCTGATCCACCCGTACGCCTTGAACGATTTCCTCGACTACAACGAATTTCTCGATGTGGCCGACGCGGCCGTGGAAGACATGCACCTGGCCGGCGAACTGCAGGTGGCCAGTTTCCACCCGCACTACCAGTTCGCCGAGACGTTCGAGGACGACATCAGCAACTACACCAACCGCTCGCCGTATCCGACCCTGCACCTGTTGCGCGAAGACAGCATCGAGCGCGCCGTCGAGGCGTTCCCGGAAGCGTCGGAGATTTTCGACAAAAATATTGCTACTTTGGAAAAACTGGGCATCGAGGGCTGGGAGCAGCTCGGCTTGCCGAAGGTGTCCTGATGGCGGACGATTTGCCCGTGCGTCCGGACACGCCCTGCGTGGCCGTGTGCTCGACGACCTTCGATGAAATCTGCCGCGGCTGCGGTCGCAGCGTCGTGGAAGTGGCCCATTGGGTGTCGATGACGGAGGAAGAGAAGGAAGTGGTGTGGGTGCGCATCCTGGCGCAGGGGTATCCGCGCCGGAATACCTGATTTGCCTCAACGGCAAAGGCTGGGGTCAGACCCCCTCACATGTCAGCGATGACTTTGGTGGGAGCGGCATTGAGGGTCTGACCCCGGTACTGTTGACGCTAACGATCAATAACTACCAATAAAATCTTTCTTGCCGACTTCAATGCCGTTATGGCGCAGGATGTCGTAGGCCGTCGTCGCGTGGAAGAAGAAGTGCGGCAGCGCGTAGTGGAACAGATAGGTCTGGCCCGTGAAGTGCTTGGTCTTTTCGCCGCTGCCGGTGGTGATGGCGCGCGTTTCGCTGCCGTCGATGTCCGCTTGCGGCAGGCTTTCCAGGAAGGCGATGGTTTTCACGATGCGCGCCTTAAGTTCAGCAAAGCTCTGTTCGCTGTCTTCGTACGGCGGCACGGCCACGCCGGCCAGGCGCGCGCCGCAGCCCTTGGCGAAGTCGGTGGCGATCTGGATCTGGCGCACGAAGGGCAGCATGTCCGGGAACAGGCGGAACTGCAGCAGGGCGTTCGGGTCGATCTTCTTGTCTTGCGCGTGGGTTTCAGCCTTGTCGAGGATGGCGGCCAGGCTGCCCAGGATTTGTTTGAAGACGGGGATCGATGCGGAATAGATGGAGAAGGTCATGGTGGTTCCTCTAGGTGAAGTGGCGCGATGATAGCAAGCCGCGCGCTTTTCTGCTGGCGGGCACATCGCGTGCCGCGGCACCTGTGGTTTTTCCAGCCTGCCGATATGGCACGAGGTGGCCCGCGCCGTGTGTTTATTGGTGACTTTTCCCGCTTTTTGCATGCATAATTGCTCTTGAAAAAGTTTCTTCCCGCCACCCGCACGTTGACTCCCCTGTAAAAGTTCGATGATCGCTCGCCTGATCCCTGTTGCCCCGTTCCCGCATGGCTAATTCTTCCTTTCGACGCTGGCGTTCCAGCCTGGGCGCCCTGTATGGCTCGTCGATCTATGGCGCCCTGCTGCTGGTGGTCTTCGGCGGCCTGGTGCTGCCTGCCATCATCGGCAGCTACCTGCTGGTGGGCGTGCACGAACGCCAGTCGGCGCGCACCAGCCTGAACGAGGCGCTGCAGCGCAACGCCGATATCCTGGCGCTGGGCATGCAGGAATCGCTGTGGAACATGAATGCGGAATCGGCCCATTCGCTGGTCGAGTCGGTGATGCGCGACCGCGCCGTGCTGCTGGTGCAGGTGGTGGGGCAGGGCGACACGGAATTCATCCGCCTGCAGGCGCCGCAGCGTTCCGTCGGCAATCGCTACCGTGCCGAGCGCGACATCCTCGTGCATGGCGAGCGCATCGGCCATATCGTCGTCGAGATGGACGATGCGCGCAGCCAGCAGGAGTTGCGCGAAAAGCAGCGCTCCTATATTTTCGTGCTGGGCGCGCAGCTGGCCGTGTCGATGGCGCTGATCGTGCTGTTCCTGAACCGCCGCCTGCTCAAGCCGCTGCGCCGCTTGATGCGCTTTTCCGACCGGCTGTCGCACGGCGATTTCGACACGCGCCTGGAATCGGGCAGCAATGACGAGCTGGGCCGCCTGGCCACCCAGCTGGAGCAGATGCGCGCCGCCATCGGCCAGCTGTTCGAGGACGTGGGGCAGCGCGAGGAGCGCTTCCGCACCATCGTCACGCAGGTGCCGGGCGCCGTCTTCCGCTACCGCCCCGACGGCCCCATCGATTTCGTCAGCGATGCCATCGAAGACATCGCCGGCTATTCGGCGCGCCAGTTCATGCGCGGCAGCACGCATGCCTGGGCCGACCTGATCTGCCCGGAAGACCGCCGCGAGCACCGCCGCGCCGTCAGGCAGGCGGTGCTCGAGGTGCGGCCGTATGCGCTGGAATACCGCATCATCGACGCCTTCGGCACCGAGCGCTGGGTGGCCGAGAATGGCCAGCCGCAGGCGGGCGAGCAGGGCGTGAGCTGGGTCGACGGCATCATTGCCGACATCAGCCAGCGCAAGCACCACGAGATGCGCATCGAAGCGCTGCTGACGGAGCAGAGCGCCATCCTCGACAACGTGATGTTCGGCGTGATGTTCGTGCGCCACCGCCGCATCGTTTCGGTGAACCGCCGCTGCGAAGAGCTGTTTGGCTACGGGCATGGCGAAATGACGGGCAATTCCACCGCCATCGTGTTTACCAGCGCCTACGATTTCGAGGAGGCGGGCGAGCGCCAGTATCCGGCCCTGGCGGCCGGCGGCGACTTCAGCGAGGAGCGCCAGTACCGGCGCCGTGACGGCGGCCTGCTGTGGGCGCTGGTCAGCGGTTGCGCGCTCGATCCGCTGCGCCCCAACGAGGGCAGCATCTGGGTGTATGCCGACATCACCGCGCGGCGCGAGGCGGAGGAAAAGCTGCGCCTGTCGGCCACCGTGCTCGAGCACATCGCCGACGGCGTGATGGTGGTCGATGCCAGCGGCATCATCGTCACCGTCAATCCCGCCTTCACGCAGATTACCGGCTACAGCGAGGCCGAGGCGCTGGGCCGGCATTCCTCGCTGAACCGCTCGCAGCGCCACGACGCCGCGTTTTACCAGGCCATGTGGGATGAACTGATCGCCAGCGGCTTCTGGCGCGGCGAGGTCTGGCACCAGCGCAAGAATGGCGAGGTCTACCTGGAATGGCTGACCATCAGCGCCGTGCGCGACACGCGCGCCGTCACCACCCATTACGTGGGGGTGTTCAGCGACATCACCCTGGCCAAGGAGTCGCAGGAAAAGCTCGACCACATGGCGCACCACGATCCGCTGACGGCGCTGCCGAACCGGCTGCTGTTCCACGACCGCCTGCAGCACGCCTTGCTGCGCGCCGCGCGCGACCTGGAACAGCTGGCCGTCCTGTTCATCGACCTGGACCGCTTCAAGAACGTCAACGACACCCTGGGCCACCACGTGGGCGACGAATTGCTGCAACAGGTGGCGGGCCAGCTGTCGGCCCGGCTGCGCGAAGGCGACACGCTGGCGCGCCTGGGCGGCGACGAATTCATCGTGCTGCTCGAGCGCATCGACGGCGAGTATGGCGCGACGCAGGTGGCGGAAAAGCTGATGACCATGTTCGAGCAGCCGTTCACCGTGGCCGGCCATGAACTGTTCGTCACCTGCAGCGTGGGCATCAGCCTGTATCCGGACGATGCGCTGGATTTGAACATGCTGATCCGCAATGCCGACGTGGCCATGTACCAGGCCAAGGCGCGCGGGCGCAACGGCTACCGCTTCTATGCGCCGTCGATGACGGGCGAGGGCGTCGAACGGCTGCGCCTGGAAACCTTTTTGCGCCGCTCGATCGAGAAGAACGAGATCTT
Organism: Janthinobacterium sp. GW822-FHT07H11; assembly: GCF_058798615.1. Lineage (NCBI taxonomy): Bacteria > Pseudomonadati > Pseudomonadota > Betaproteobacteria > Burkholderiales > Oxalobacteraceae > Janthinobacterium > Janthinobacterium sp. GW822-FHT07H11. The sequence goes on along the minus strand of NZ_CM179507.1, from coordinate 4,655,788 downwards.
CCTCAATTACCAGCCGCAGGTGGAGATCGACACGGGCCGCCTGGTCGGCGTCGAGGCGCTGGTGCGCTGGAACCATCCGGAGCTGGGCCTGGTGCCGCCGGCGCGCTTCATCCCGCTGGCCGAGGACAGCGGTTTCATCAACCAGCTGGGCAAATGGGTGCTCGACGAGGCGTGCCGCCAGATGATGCGCTGGCAGGCGCAGGGCCTGCGCGTGCCGAAGATGGCCGTGAATCTGTCCGTAAAACAGTTCGAGCGGGGCAGCATCGCCGGCATGGTGGCGGCCATTCTGCAGGAAACGGGACTCGAGCCGCAGCGGCTGCAGCTGGAAGTGACGGAATCGGTGATCATGAACACGGGCGATGCGCTGGGCTTCATCAACGACTTGCACGCCATCGGCGTGGGACTGGCCATCGACGACTTCGGCACCGGCTATTCCTCGCTCGCGTATTTGAAACAGCTGCCCGTGCAGACGCTGAAGATCGACCGCTCCTTCATCAAGGATATCTCGACGGACGTCAATGACGAAGCGATCGCGATCGCCATCATCCAGCTGGGCAAGAGCATGCACCTGTCGGTGATCGCCGAAGGCGTGGAGACGGAAGAGCAGGCCGCTTTCCTGCTGCGCCACGGCTGCAAGCTGGCGCAAGGCTATTTTTATAGCCGTCCGGTGCTGGCACAGGATATGCTGGAGCGCTGGATCGATGATTAACCAAATAGAGGGTATCCCATGGCCGGAGAAAAAAATACGTCGCGCCGCCGTTTCCTGCTCGGCGGCCTCGGTCTCGGCGTGGCCGGCGTGGGCGCCCTGGTGCTGGGCTGGGGCGTGCTGCCGCCGCGCCAGCGCCTGAACGGCAGCGCGCCGCTGCCCGTGCCCGTGGGCGCCGTGGCCCTGAACGGCTGGCTGGCCATCCAGGCCGACGGCACGGTCATCCTGGCCATGCCGCGCAGCGAAATGGGGCAGGGCGTGCACACGGCCTTGCCGATGCTGGTGGCCGAGGAACTCGACGTGGCCTTGTCCAGCGTCAAGCTGATCCAGGCGCCCATCGATAAAATCTTCGGCAATGTCGCCATGCTCAAGGACAGCCTGCCCTTCCACCCGGACGACCAGGGCCGCGTCAAAGCGCTGGCGCAGTGGACGGTGGCCAAGGCCGCGCGCGAGCTGGGCGTGATCGTCACGGGCGGTTCATCGAGCGTGAAGGATGGCTGGGGGCCGATGCGCGAGGCGGGCGCCTGCGCGCGCGCCATGTTAGTGAAGGCCGCCGCCGCGCAGTGGCAGGTGCCGGCCGCGCAATGCCGCACGCAGAATGGCGCAGTCATGCACCCGGACGGCCGGCGTGCCAGCTACGCCAGCCTGGCGCGGCGCGCCGCCGCCATCGATCCGGGCACGCCCGTGCTCAAATCGCCCAAGGATTTCAAACTGATCGGCCAGCCGGCGCCGCGCCGCGACACGCCGTCGAAAGTCAATGGCAGCGCGCGCTTCGGCATCGATGCGCGCCCGCCCGGCATGCTGTACGCGGCCCTGCAGCTGCCGCCGCGCCTGGGCGATGGCGTCGCCTCGTTCGATGCGGCGAGCGTGCTGGCGCTGCCCGGCGTCAAAAAGGTGGCGGACCTGACGCCGGCCCTTGGCCGGCGCGGTGTCTCCTGCGTGGCCGTCGTGGCCGACACGTACTGGCGCGCGAAGACGGCCGCCGCCGCCCTGGCCGTGCAGTGGACGGCCGGGCCGCAGGCGGGCCTGTCCAGCGCGAGCATCCTTGCCGAGTTTTCCCGCCTGCTCGATGCCGAGGCGGGTTTTGCCTATCATGCCAGCGGCGAGGTCGAAGGCAAGGCGGCGCAGGCACTGCGCAGCGTCAAGGCCGAGTACCGCGCGCCCTTCCTCGCGCACGCGGCCATGGAACCGGTCAACTGCACCGCGCAGGTAACCAATGGCAAGGTGATGCTGTGGGTCTCGACGCAGGCGCCCGGCATCGCCGTCGACGTGGCGGCGAAGGTGGCCGGCGTCGACGCGAAGGATGTCAGCATCGAGGTGCTGCTGCTCGGCGGCGGTTTCGGCCGCCGCCTGGAAGTGGATATGATTGCGCAAGCCGTGGCCATCGCCCTGCAGTGCGATGGCGCACCCGTGCAGCTGGTGTGGACGCGCGAGCAGGACACGCAGCACGATATGTACCGTCCCGCCGCGCTGGCGCGGTTTGCGGCACGTCTGGACGAGCACGGCCGCATCGCTTCCTGGGACAATAAATCCGTCAGCGGCTCCATCACGCACCAGTACCTGCAGCGCAATTTCGGCTTGCCCGGCGCGGGGCCGGACAAGACCACGGCCGAAGGCGAATTCGACATGCCGTATGAAATCGCCAACCAGCGCATCGCCCACGTGATCGCCGACAGCGCCGTGCCCATCGGCTACTGGCGCTCGGTCGGGCATTCGCACAATGCATTCTTCAAGGAAAGTTTTATCGACGAGCTGGCGCACGCGGCGGGGCAGGACGGCATCGCCTTCCGCCGCGCCATGTTACTGAAGCACCCGCGCCACCTGGCCGTGCTCGATGCGGCCGTCGCCAGGGCGGGCAGTGCGCCGCCCGGCCATGCGCATGGCGTGGCCCTGCACCAGTCGTTTGGCAGCATCGTCGCGCAAGTGGCGCAGGTGTCCGTGGAAAATGGCGAAATCCGCGTGCAGCGCGTGGTGTGCGCCATCGATTGCGGCATCGCCGTCAATCCGAACATCATCGCCCAGCAGATGGAGTCGGCCGTGCTGTTCGGCCTGTCGGCGGCGCTGGGCGGCGAGATCACCTTCAAGGATGGCAAGGTGGAACAGAGCAATTTCCACGACTATCCGGTGCTGCGCATGGGCCAGACGCCGGCAGTGGAAACCATCATCATCGCCAGCGCCGAGCATCCCGAAGGCGTGGGCGAACCGGGTACGCCGCCGATCGCGCCGGCCGTGGCCAATGCCGTGTTCAGCCTGACGGGGAAACGCCTGCGCAGCCTGCCGCTGCGCCTGGCTTGAGGTGGATCAGGCCAGGGTGGCGGCCAGCAGGTTGCGCAGATTGCAGTCGCGCTGCCAGTCGCGCCGCTCCTGCGTGCTGCCGGCCAGCGCCGCCAGTTCGTCCCCGCTGAGGGCTTGCTGCGCCTGCACCATGCGGTGCGCCAGGCCGCCGTCGGGCAGCACGGTGCCGAAGAAGGCCACGTTATCCTCGCGCTGGATCAGCAGGGTGGGGAAGTTGTCGATGTCGAGGTCGCCCACCACGTCGGCCTGGTCTTCGATGTCGATCCAGATGAAGACGGTGTCCGGGTGGCGCGCGGCCAGTTCCTCGAACGTGGCGCGGTAGCTGCCGCAAGTGCCGCACCACAGCGCGCACAGGCAGGCCACGGTCCAGCGCGGGCCGGCCAGGGCTGCCGCGATGTCGCCGCGGTTATCGGTCGTGAGGGTCAGGCTGTGCATGGTCGTATCTAATCAGTAGGCGGATGGGCGCGGGGCGCCCGATGCGCGTATTCTACCGCGCCCGGCCACCTCGGTCCCAAGAATGCATGAGCTTGTTTGGCGGTGTTTTTTGATGTAACTCACCTTTCTAGTGGATAATGCTGGTAATTGCGCGCTGATTACGCTGGTCCATGCTGTTTCCTGGCCCCGCAGCCTGACCCCTCCAGTCTGTTCTCAAGCCCTGCCCGGTGTCAGCGCTCCCGCCTTTGTTTATTTTTATTATGGAATTAGCCAGCTTATGTTGAGTTACCGCCACGCCTTTCACGCGGGTAATCACGCCGATGTGTTGAAACATTATGTGCAGATTCAGTTGTTGCAGTACATGAATCAAAAAGATACCGCCTACAGTTATATCGATACCCATTCCGGCGCGGGCGTGTATGCGCTCGACGGCGGCTATGCGTCGAAGAATGCCGAGTACGAAACGGGCATCGCCCCCCTGTGGGACCGTACGGACTTGCCGGCCTCGCTGTCCGAGTACATGAAGCTGATCAAGGAAATGAATCCGAGCGGCAAGATGCGCTATTACCCGGGTTCGCCGTACTGCGCCGACAAGGTCAGCCGCGAGCAAGACCGTCTGCGCCTGTTCGAGCTGCATCCCGCCGATGCCAAGATCCTGGCCGACAATTTCCGCAAGGTCGAGGCGCATGCGCTGGCCCAGGGCGAGCGTCCGACCGTGCGCGGCAAGCGCGTGATCATTACCAAGGCCGACGGTTTCCAGAGCCTGAAGGCGCTGTTGCCGCCGCCATCGCGCCGCGCGCTGGTGCTGATCGACCCGCCGTACGAAGACAAGATGGATTACCGCAAGGTCAAGGACACCCTGGCCGACGCGCTCGTGCGCTTCCCGTCGGGCATCTACGCCGTCTGGTACCCGGTGCTGCAGCGCATGGAATCGCGCCAGTTTGCCGACAAGCTCAAGCAATTGCCGGCGTCGGACTGGCTGCACGTGACCCTGACGGTGAACACGCCGTCGCCGGACGGCTTCGGCTTGCACAGCAGCGGCATGTTCATCCTGAATCCGCCGTACACGCTGGAGCCGATGTTGCGTGAAGTCATGCCTTACCTGGTCAAGGTGCTGGGCCGCGACGACGGCGCCAAGTTCGTGCTGGAAACGGGCAAGGGCGGACAGAAAAACACGGGCACGCGCCGCGTTTAATCGCCCGGCAGGCAGCACGCCGCCAGCTGGGCGCCTGGCCCGCGCGCAAGATAAATCGCGCGACAGCATGGGCAGCAGGCCGGCCACCATCCCTTCCGTGGTGCCGATGCAAAGCACGTACGAGCCCGGCACGAAGGCGGCCATGGCGGCGGCATCGTTGCTGGCGCGCAACTCTCCCGTCTGCCGGCCCCGCAGGATGGCTTGCTGCATGCCTTTTTCCAGGATGCCGAAGTTCTGGCGCACCGGTTCCTTGACCCCGTCCTGTGCCGCCGCCGCGTCATGGCCGCGCCGCCAGCAAGTGTCCATCACCGGTTCCTGCTGGAATTGTCGTGGTCGCGCCATGGCCGGCCTGCATTGATATGGAACGATCATGCGCATAATCATGCGCACACACATCAGTGCAGAACAGGGGAGGCAAAAGAGAAGGCGTTATACTTGGCGCCAAGTGCCGGATTTGCCCGGTGCCCGGCCAGCCGCAGCCCGAACGCGGCTCAGCAGTATCGTCGGACCCAGTGTATGACTATTACGCCGCAAGTGCCGGCAGCGCCGCACGATTTTTTCCTGACCCGCCAACCGATCCTGAACCGCGACCAGCGCCTGGTCGCATATGGTTTGCTATTTTGCAATTCCGACTCGCGCCAGGCCGCACCCGAGGGCGGCGGCGCGGCGGCGACGGCCACCGTCATGGCGCATGCCGCCGACCTGGGCCTGGAGCAGGTGGTGGGCTTGCAGCTGGCCTTCATTCACGTCGATGCCGTGGCCTTGATGAGCGACTTCATCCGCTTCCTGCCGCACCACCGCGTGGTGCTGGAAATCCTCGGCACGGTGCGCGCCACGCCGGCCGTGCTGGCACGCATCAGCGAACTGCGCCAGGAGGGCTTCCGTTTTGCCCTTGCCGATGCGGGCGCGGCATCGCCGGACGTGCCGTGCTTGCTGCCCTTGATCGATGTGGTCAAGGTCGATATCGCCCAGCTCGCTCCCGAGGCGCTGCGTCCCTTGGCGCAAGAGTTGGCATTGTCGCGCAAGAAATTGCTGGCGGAAAAAGTGGAAACCCTGGAGCAGTTCGAGCAATGCCTGGCGCTGGGCTTTGATTTTTTCCAGGGCTATTATTTTGCCCGTCCCATCCTCTTGAACGGCAAGAAAATGTCGGCGTCCGAGCTGGTCATCCTGCGCGCGCTTGACTTGCTGCAGTCTGATGCGGACAACCGCGATATCGAGCGCTGCATCAAGCATGATGCGGTGATCAGCCTGAATTTATTGCGCCTCGTCAATACCCCCGCCGTCAGCGCCGGGGCGCGCATCGAGACCCTGGGCCAGGCCTTGCTGGTGCTGGGACGGCGCCAATTGCGGCGCTGGTTGCAGATCTTGCTGTACGTCAAGCCGGGGGCGGCCGCGCAATTTGCCTCGCCGCTGCTGCAGCTGGCCACCACGCGCGGCAAGCTGCTGGAATTGATGGCGGAAAAACTGCGCCCTGGCCAGCCTCAATTCGCGGACGTGGGTTTCACCGTCGGCATCATGTCCTTGATGGATGCACTGTTTTCCATGCACATGAGCGAAGTCGTCAGCAGCATGCGCGTGCATGGCGCCGTCAGCGATGCGCTGCTGCTGCGCCATGGCGAGCTGGGCCAGATGCTGGCGCTGGTGGAGCGGCTGGAGCAGGCCGATGACGGTGCCGCCACCCGGGCCATGCTGGAGCGCCTGGCGCTTTCCGAGAGCGAACTGGGCGCGATCCAGGTGGCTGCCTACGAGTGGGTCAACAGCTATGTGCAGGGCATGTCGCGCGCCGCGCACTGACGCCTTGCCGGGCTTATTGCCCCAGCAGCAGGAAGACGGTGGGCTTCTTGTGGAAGTCCGGCGCCTTGCCGGCGGCCAGCTGTTTTTTCCATTGCCCGCCATTCCAGGTCTGCACGCTTTCCGTTTCCAGGCTCAGGTCGGTGGCGACGCAGATCAGGGTCGAGGGCTGGCATTGCGCCACCAGCGCCTCGAGCATGGCCGCGTTGCGGTACGGCGTCTCGATGAACAGCTGGGTTTGCTTTTCATTGCGCGAACGGCTTTCCAGGTCCTTGATGCGCTTGGCGCGCAGGGCCGCATCGGTGGGCAGGTAGCCGTTGAAGGCAAAGCTCTGGCCATTCAGGCCGCTGGCCATCACGGCCAGCAGGATCGACGACGGTCCCACCAGCGGACGCACGCGGATGCCATGCTGGTGCGCCAGGCGCACCAGGTCGGCGCCGGGATCGGCCACGGCGGGTACGCCCGCTTCCGACACGAGGCCCGCGTCGCGGCCGGCCAGCAGCGGTGCCAGCAGGCCGGCCAGCGCCTGCGCCGGGGTATTCACGTTGAGTTCGGAAATGGTGATTTCCTGCAGCGGCCTGGCCAGCGGATGCTGGTTGCCGATCAATTTCAAAAAGGCGCGCGCCGTCTTGGCATTTTCCGCGACGAAATAATCGAGCTGCGAGGTGAGTTGCCGCACCTGCTCGGGAATGATGTTGGCCAGCGGGTCGATGGCGCCATCGGACAGGCCGAGGTGGTTGGGGATCAGGTACAGGGTGCCGGTCATATTCTTCTTGTCGGTAATTTAAATGGTGAAAAACGCCACGCCCGCCTTGCGCAGCATGCCGGTCAGGGCGATCAGCGGCAAGCCGGTGAGGGCGGTCGGGTCGCTGGTGGCGATGCGTTCGAGGATGGCGATGCCCAGGCCCTCGTTCTTGGCGCTGCCGGCGCAATCGTAGGGCTGCTCGATGCGCAGGTAGGCGTCCAGCTCGGCATCGGGCAAGTCGCGCACGGTAACCAGGGTTTGCACATCTTCCACCTGCGCCACGGGCGGCGATTGGCGGCCGTCGAGCAGGCACAGGGCCGTGTGGAACACCGTCTGGCGCCCGCGCATGGTTTGCAGCTGCCGCAAGGCGTTGGCGTGGTCGCCGGGCTTGCCGATCTGCGCGCCATCGAGCGTGGCGACCTGGTCGGAGCCGATGACGAGGCTGCCAGGGTAGCGCTCGAGCACGGCCTGCGCCTTGGCCTGGGCCAGGCGCAGCGCGGTGGCGCTGGGGCTTTCGCCTGGCAGGGGACTTTCATCGAGATCGGGCACGGCCACCTCGAAAGGCAGCTGCAGGCGTGCCAGCAATTGCTTGCGGTAGGCGGAGCTCGATGCAAGAATCAAGCGCGATGGGGCGGAAGTTGGTATCATTCGGTAGCGGATGGCGGCTGACAAGGCCGTCAGTGTAGTGCGTCTGGCCCGCTTGCGGTAGTTCTTGCGCAATTGCCGGGCGGGCGCCCCCATCATGCGGTCCGCCGCGGCACGGCAGAGTTGGTAATTGTGTAAAAAATCTGCCTGGCCTTTGACTCGGCGCTGAAAACCCTGTTATTATCGCAGGTTTTCCGGGGAAATTTTCTACCAATGAATGCTTTTGTGATCGACGCCTTTGATTTTTGTCGTATCAGCGGGAGCCGCGAGGGTGTGACTCCTGTCGCTGAAATGACCCGGTTGACCAAGGATTGCGCAGATGCTTCCGGCGACATCGCCTGGAAGATCGTTGGCGGCACCAGCAAGCTGGGCTACCCGCAACTGACCTTGTCGGTCAACGGCACCGTTCAGCTGGTATGCCAGCGCTGCCTGACTCCGTATGCTTACGCAATCGATTCGACGACCACGCTGATGCTGGGCAAGGATGACGAGCACGCAGACGAGATCGAAGAAATCATCGATGATGAGACGATCGACGTGATCGTCGGCAGCCGCAGCATGGATGCCGCGGCCCTGATCGAAGATGAAGCCTTGCTGGCCCTGCCGCAGGTACCCAAACACGAGGTCTGCCCCGATACGGCGCAGCTCGATGCTCTCAAGACTGAAAAGAAGTCGCCATTTGCGGCGCTGAAGGACTTGAAGCCAGAATAAAGCAGTAAAGAGATCCTTGGATAGCCGTGGCGAGCGGGCAGCGCAACAGGTTTTCGAAGTTCTCGTATCAAGAACGTGTCAAACGCGTGTGGTAATCGAGTATGGCAATGTGTAGTGAAACGTAGCATGTAATAAACGATGTCGGTCCGGGCTATTTTCGGGTAGTCTTTGCCGCTGGGATACTCGATTCGCATGTATTTGCCAATCGAATGTGCTAAAATTTTAGAACTTATGTATTAGGAGTCATCATGGCAGTTCAACAGAACAAGAAAACCCCTTCCAAGCGCGGCATGCACCGTTCGCACGACTTCCTGGTCGCGCCGCAATTGAGCGTCGAGCCAGTTACCGGCGAAACACACATGCGTCACCATATCAGCCCTAACGGCTTCTATCGTGGCCGTAAAGTGTTGAAGACCAAAAACGACGAGTAATCGACGTTTTTGTTGGGTAAGATGAAAGCGGTGTTGCGTGGTTATTCGGCGTGGCGCCGCTTCTTCTTTTTTATCGGCTGCAATTCATCTTGCACACCGTCATTTTGAATCAAGCTGCCCAGGTCTGTGCATGATATGCTGCGCCCTGCATATGCGACAGTCCGATTCACATCTTGCCGCACGCCCGCAGCGGTACTGAATCAACACAAATGACAATCAAAATTTCTATCGACTGCATGGGCGGAGATCACGGTCCCTCAGTCACTATCCCCGCAGCAATTTCCTTCGTAAAACATGAGCCAGAAGCCGAACTGATCCTTGTAGGATTGGAAGACGTGATCCGTGCCGAACTGAAAAAACATAAAGCCGATACGCATCCGCGCCTGTCGGTAATGCATGCCTCCGAACAAGTTACCATGGACGACCCCCTCGAAGTGGCGCTGCGCCGCAAGAAGGACTCCTCCATGCGCGTGGCCATCGAACAGGTGAAGAACGGCGTGGCGCAAGCCTCCGTTTCGGCCGGCAATACGGCCGCCCTGATGGCCGTGTCGCGCTATGTATTGAAAACCATGTCCGGCGTCGACCGCCCGGCCATCTGCAGCATCTTGCCGAATCAAAAGAACGGCCCCACCTATATGCTGGACCTGGGCGCCAACGTCGATTGCGAACCGCATCACTTGCACCAGTTCGCCATCATGGGTTCCGTGCTCGTTTCCGCCATGGAAGGCATCGAACGCCCGACGATCGGCTTGCTGAACGTGGGCACGGAAGATATCAAGGGCAATGAAGTCGTGAAGCTCACGTCCAAGCTGCTGCAGGCCGACCACGACCGTGGTGCGCTGAATTTCTACGGCAACGTGGAAGGCAACGACATCTTCAAGGGCACGACCGATATCGTCGTCTGCGACGGTTTTGTCGGCAACGTCACCCTGAAAGCCATCGAGGGCCTGGCGCGACTGGTGAAGGACGTGCTCACGTCCGAATTCAAGCGCAATGCGCTGACCATGCTGGGCGCGCTGATCGCCCGCGGCGCCCTGAAGGCCATCGGCAACCGCCTGAATCCCTCGCGTTACAACGGCGCCAGCCTGCTGGGCTTGCGTGGACTCGTCTTCAAGAGCCATGGCAGCGCCGATGCCTATTCCTTCGAATGGGCCTTGCGCCGCGCCTTTGATGCGGCAAAAAATGACGTGCAAGCGCACCTGGCCAGCCTGATCGCCGAGCTGATGCCGCGCACGCCAGTACCGGACGAACCTACTTCAACAAGCTCTACCATTTAGTGGACGGGTACTTGCATGACTGTTTTTAGCAAAACTTACAGCAAAATTATCGGCACCGGCAGCTATTTGCCGGAGAAGCGCGTCACCAACCAGGATTTGACCGAACAGCTCGCCGCCAAGGGCATCGAGACCTCGGATGAATGGATCGTCTCGCGCAGCGGCATCTCGGCGCGCCATTACGCGGCGCCGACGCAAAATTCCTCGGACCTGGGCGTGGAAGCGGCCAAAAAGGCCCTGGAAATGGCTGGCCTGAACGGCAACGACCTGGACCTGATCATCGTCGCCAGCTCGACCCCCGATTTCTTCGGCAGCTTCCCCAGCACGGCCTGCATCGTGCAAAACAAGCTGGGCATCACGAACAACTGCGCCGCCGTCGACGTGCAAGCCGTCTGCAGCGGCTTTGTCTATGCCGTGGCCACCGCCGATAGTTTCATTCAATCGGGCATGCACAAGAACGTGCTGGTGATCGGCGCCGAAGTGTTTTCGCGCATCCTCAATTTCGACGACCGCGGCACCTGCGTGCTGTTCGGCGACGGCGCCGGCGCCATCGTCATGACGGCCTCGAAAGAGCCGGGCATCCTGGCCACCAAGCTGCACGCGGACGGCCGCCACTCGGACATCCTCAGCGTGCCGGGCAGCCTGGCCGGCGGCGCGCTGGCCGGCAGCGCCTTCCTGTACATGGATGGTCCGGCCGTGTTCAAGCTGGCCGTGTCCGTGCTGGAAAAGGTCGCGCACGAAGCCCTCGACCACGCCAACATGACGTCGGACCAGATCGACTGGCTGATCCCGCACCAGGCGAACATCCGCATCATGAACAGCACGGCCAAGAAACTCGGCTTGCCGCTGGAGAAGATGGTCGTCACCGTCGACCAGCATGGCAATACCTCGGCCGCCTCGATCCCGCTGGCGCTCGACATCGCCGTGCGCGACGGCCGAGTAAAAAAGGGCGACAACGTCATGATGGAAGGCGTGGGCGGCGGCTTTACCTGGGGCGCCGTGCTGGCGCGCATGTAATCCCGCAACACTATTAAAAAAACGGAGTCGACATGACACAATTTGCATTTGTTTTCCCAGGCCAAGGCTCGCAAGCGATTGCGATGCTCGACGGCTTCGCCGGCAATCCCGTGGTGGCGCAGACTGTCGCCGAAGCGTCGGACGCCCTGCAATTCGACCTGGGCAAGCTGATCGCCGAAGGTCCGAAGGAAGAGCTGGACCTGACCACCAACACGCAACCGGTGATGCTGACGGCGGCCGTGGCCTTTTACCGCGCCTGGCTGGCGGCCGGCGGCCCCGTGCCGACGGTCGTGGCCGGCCATAGCCTCGGTGAATACTCGGCGCTGGTCGCCGCCGGCGTCATCTCGTTCAAGGATGCCGTGCCGCTCGTGCGTTTCCGCGCGCAAGCGATGCAGGAAGCCGTGCCGGTAGGGCAGGGCACGATGGCTGTCGTGCTGGGCCTGTCGGACGACGACGTGCGTGCCGCCTGTGCGGAAGCGGCGGCGGAAAACCCGGCCCTGGTGGTCGAGCCCGTCAATTTCAATGCGCCGGCACAAGTAGTCATCGCCGGCCACACGGCTGCCGTCGAGCGCGCCTGCGAACTGGCCAAGGCCAAGGGCGCCAAGCGCGCCATGAAGCTGCCCGTTTCGGCGCCGTTCCACTCGTCGCTGCTGAAGCCGGCCTCGGACCGCCTGCGCGAGTACATGGCCGGCCTGACGTTCGCCGCGCCGCAGATCGCCCTGATCAACAACGTCGACGTGGCCATCGTCAATGACCCGGCCGGCATCAAGGACGCGCTCGTGCGCCAGGCCGCCAGCCCCGTGCGCTGGGTGGAAACCATGCAAAAAGTCGCGGCCGACGGCATCACGCAAGTGATCGAGTGCGGCCCGGGCAAGGTCCTGATGGGCCTGGCCAAGCGCATCGATCCCGTACTGGTGGGCGACGCCATCGTCGACCAGGCCTCGCTGGAACGCATTTTGACGCAGCTCAAGTAAACAGCAAACGGCAGTGCAGTGGCGGCTGCCGTCAGCCATCTTTAAGGATACTCATGAATTTAGCAAATCAAGTCGTGCTGGTCACGGGCGCCTCGCGCGGCATCGGCCGCGCCATCGCCACCGAACTGGGCAAGCAGGGCGCCACCGTGGTCGGCACCGCCACCTCGGAAAGCGGCGCGCAAGCGATCACCGATTACCTGGCCGCCGAAGGCGTGGCGGGCAAGGGCCTGGTACTGAACGTCACCGATGCGGCGCGTTGCGCGCAAGTCGTCGATGAAGTGCAGAAAGCCTATGGCAGCCTGTCCATCCTGGTCAACAATGCGGGCATCACGCAAGACCAGCTGGCCATGCGCATGAAGGACGAGGAATGGGATAGCGTGATTTCGACCAACCTGTCGGCCGTGGGCCGCCTGTCGCGCGCGGTCCTGCGCGGCATGATGAAAGCCAAAACTGGGCGTATCATTAACATCACGTCCGTGGTGGCGTCGTCGGGCAATCCGGGGCAGATGAACTACGCGGCGGCCAAGGCCGGCGTGGAAGGCATGAGCCGCGCGCTGGCGCGCGAGATCGGCAGCCGCAACATCACCGTGAACTGCATCGCCCCGGGCTTCATCGATACCGACATGACCAAGGCCCTGAGCGCAGAGCAGCACGCGGCGCTGTTGACGCAAATTCCCCTGTCGCGCCTGGGCAAGCCGGAAGACGTGGCAGCGGCGGTGGCCTTTCTGGCCTCGCCGCAGGCGGCGTATATCACGGGCACGACCCTGCACGTGAACGGCGGCATGTACATGAATTGATGTGAACGCTAGACCGGGCGGGCGTTTGTGGCATGATTCAACGGTCGTTTTTGTCTATAATCGCATCTTTTAGCAGCAGCTTCGGTCGAATTAGCAGCAGACACCGAAATTAGTATTCGGACGCGCAAACCTGATAAAATGCGCGCACTTTCCGTAACACACACTTTGGAGCCATAACATGTCGGATATCGAACAACGCGTTAAGAAAATCGTCGCTGAGCAACTGGGCGTTGCAGAAGCAGACATCAAAATCGAATCCTCCTTCGTCGACGACCTGGGCGCCGATTCCCTGGACACCGTGGAACTGGTCATGGCCCTGGAAGATGAATTCGAAATGGAAATCCCTGACGAACAAGCTGAGAAAATCACCACCGTGCAACAGGCGATCGACTACGCCACTGCACACGTCAAGGCCTAAGCCTGTCTGACCGACTTCAGGAGAATCGCTTGAGCCGTTCTAAAAACCGTCGTGTTGTTGTAACCGGCCTGGGCTGCGTTTCACCTGTCGGCAATACTATTGCCGAGGCGTGGGGCGCAATCGTCGAAGGTAAATCCGGCATTGCCACGATTACCAAGTTCGATGCACAGCCATTCACCACGCATTTTGCCGGTGAAGTCAAAGGCTTCAATATCGAAGAGTATATCTCCGGTAAGGAAGCCCGCCATATGGATACCTTTATCCATTACGGCATGGCTGCGGGCATCCAGGCGATGCAGGACTCCGGCCTGGAAGTGACCGAGGAAAACGCCGAGCGCATCGGCGTCATCATCGGTTCCGGTATCGGTGGCTTGCCGCTGATCGAGGAAACCAAGTCCGAGTACGAAAAGCGCGGTCCGCGCCGTATTTCGCCCTTTTTCGTGCCTGCCTCGATCATTAACATGATCTCTGGCAACCTTTCGATCAAATATGGTCTGAAGGGCCCGAACCTGGCGATCGTCACGGCGTGTACCACCGGCTTGCACAGTATCGGCGCGGCAGCGCGCATGATCGAGTACGGCGATGCCGACGTCATGATCGCCGGCGGTGCCGAATCGACCGTGTCGCCGCTGGGCCTGGGCGGTTTCGCCTCGGCACGCGCCTTGTCGACCCGCAACGACGATCCGGCAACGGCATCGCGTCCGTGGGATGCCGACCGCGACGGCTTCGTGCTGGGCGAGGGCGCTGGCGTGATGGTGCTGGAAGACTACGAGCACGCGGTGGCCCGTGGCGCCAAGATCTATGCCGAAGTGCATGGTTTCGGGATGAGCGCAGATGCTTATCACATGACCTCGCCGCTGGAAGATGGCAGCGGCGGCAGCAAATCGGTGATCGCGGCCCTCAACAACGCCGGCTTGAACGCGGATCAGATTCAATACCTGAACGCGCACGGCACGTCGACCCCGCAAGGCGACGTGGCGGAAGTGATGGGCATCAAGCGCACCTTCGGCGAGCATGCCAAGAATCTGGTCGTCAACTCGACCAAGTCGATGACGGGCCATTTGCTGGGCGGCGCGGGCGGTCTGGAAGCGGTGTTTACGGTCCTGGCATTGCACCATCAGGTGTCGCCGCCGACCATCAACATCTTCAACCAGGATCCCGCTTGCGATCTCGATTTCTGTGCCAACACGGCGCGTGATATGAAGATCGATTATGCAGTGAAAAATTCGTTCGGCTTCGGCGGGACGAATGGCACGCTGATTTTCGGTAAAGCGAAATAAGCAGGAACTTTCAAGCGCTCGCTGCGGTCCAACCGTAGTGAGCGCTGATTCGGCGCCAACGTTCGTTGGCGCCTGAATTTGCCCGGCATGGTGCCGGCGCGCCTGAAGTTTTTCCCATTGAGTGATGCGTATGTCGATCGCGGTATCGGCTGTCGTCCGCACGCCTGTCTGTTTGCGTTTGCTGCAAGCTTGCCTGGGCCTGTGCGCGCTGTTGGCCGCCTGGCCATTGTCGGGCATCGGCAGCGCGCCAGCACTGCCTGGCATGGCCGTGGGCGGCCATGCACTGGGCGCGCTTGGCGCACTGTGCAGTGCGGCCGGCGGGCTGTTTTTGCTCGCTTTGCTGCGCCTGCGCAGAAAGCCGCTGCTCCTTGATATTTCGCCGGTTGGCCAGTTGCGCCTGACGGTATATCTGGAACATGGCGCGGAACATGGCAGGGATGGGGCGTTGCCCGTGCTGCGCCTGCTGCCGGGGTCCACCTTGTGGCCGGACCTGCTGGTGCTGTGCCTGGCAGACGCAGCAGGGCGGCGCGCCACCGTGCTGGTGCAGCGGGGGCGCGGCGCTTGTCCGGCTTTCCGGCCACTGGCGGTGGCTTGCCGCGCCATTGCGGTACGGCAGAGGGAAGAATAAAAGTGGGGCGAACACTGAACTTCTTGCAGCGGGCCAACTCTATATCCATACAGGCGCCCACGCTGCATGACTACAGGGACATTGGGCGTGAGGACAGAGCGCGAGTATGACCAGCTACTGGTCGAGCGGGTGCAGGCCGGCGACAAGCGGGCGTTTGACGTACTGGTATCGAAGTATCAGCGTCGCTTGATGCGTCTTGTGTCGCGCCTGGTGCATGACCCGGCGGAGGCCGAAGATGTGGTGCAAGAAACCTTTATCAAGGCGTACAGGGCGCTGCGGCACTTCCGTGGCGATGCCGCCTTTTATACGTGGTTATACCGCATCGGCATCAATACGGCCAAGAACCACCTCGTTACCCAGGGCCGCCGCGCCGCCACGTCCAGCGACGCCGATGCCGAGCAGGCGGAGTCCTTCGATGACGGCACTAAATTACGCGATAACAATACCCCCGAATCCGTGCTGGCCAGCAAGCAGATCGCCGCGACCGTCAATGCGGCCATGGATGTGCTGCCCATCGAGTTGCGCACGGCCATCGTGTTGCGCGAAATCGAGGGGCTGAGCTATGAAGAAATATCGGAGATCATGGCGTGCCCCATCGGCACCGTGCGCAGCCGCATTTTCCGGGCGCGCGAAGTGATCGCGGAAAAATTGAGGCCTTTGTTGGACATGCCGATTGACAAGCGCTGGTAATGTGATGAGTATGGGGTTGGCATGGCTGCGCTCGGTTTTCGCACCGATTTTCTTGAAATGGCAGGGTCTATCATGGACACGCACACGGGGTTGCACGAAAATATATCCGCCTTGCTCGATGGCGAACTGGCGGCCAGCGAACTCGAACTGGCCTTTGCTGCCCTCGATACGGACTCGGGCCGGCAGGCGTGGGATCTCTATCACCGCATCGGCGATGCCTTGCGCTCGGGCCAGTGCGGCCATGAACTGGGACCGCACTTCGAGGCCCGGCTGGCCAGCCGCCTCGAGGTCGAGGCGCAGCATGTTCCCGCACTGCTGCCGACACCGGGGGCCGCTCCGCTCGTGCAGCCGGGCGCGGCCGAGCCGCTCGACGCGGTGCCCGTGGCGCAGCAGCGCTAGGGTGGACCTGGCCCCGCGCGCCAGGCTTACGCGGGGCTTAATGCCGGCCTGCGCCTCTTGACACTGGCCTTCTGCACGATTGACACTATGAACAGGCAATATCTTGCTTTTGCGATATATTGTTGTATGGTTTGCCATGCGTGCTGCCCGGTGTGTTTGCCCCCGGCATGCCATGATGAAGGCGAATCAGCCACGCAGGCAATCGCCTGATCCGTTTTAATATTCGAAAAGATCCTTTCCATGAAAAAAACCATGTGTGCCGCCAGCAAGACGATTTCAGTAAAGACGCTTTCCGCCTTATTGTTCGGTACTGCCGGCGTTTTCTTTGCCCCCGCCATGCTGGGTCTCGCGCCGCAGGCGCATGCTGCCGTGGCAACCGTGAAACTGCCTGATTTTTCGGACCTGGTCGACGCCGTCGGCCCGGCCGTCGTGAATATCCGCACCACCGAGCGCCTGAAGATGGGCGGCCCCGGCATGGGCGGCCAGGACGAGCAGGAAATGCAGGAATTCCTGCGCCGCTTCTTTGGCGGCGCCATGCCGACGCCGCGCCAGCAGGCCCCGCGCGGCCGCCGTTCCGCGCCGCAGGAGCAGGAGGTGCAGCGCGGCGTCGGTTCCGGCTTCATCATCTCGGCCGATGGCTATGTGCTGAGCAATGCGCACGTGGTCGATGGCGCCGATGAGGTGTATGTGACCCTGACGGACAAGCGCGAATTCAAGGCCAAGGTGATCGGCGCCGATGCGCGCACCGACGTGGCGCTGCTGAAGATCGAGGGCGGCAACCTGCCGCGCCTGACCATCGGCGACTCGAACAAGATCCGCGTGGGCGAATGGGTGATCGCCATCGGTTCGCCGTTCAACCTGGAAAATACGGTGACGGCCGGCATCATTTCCGCCAAGTCGCGCGACACGGGCGACTACCTGCCGCTGATCCAGAGCGACGTGGCCGTCAATCCCGGCAATTCGGGCGGCCCGCTGATCAATATGCGCGGCGAGGTGATCGGCATCAACTCGCAGATCGCCACCTTGTCCGGCGCCTACAATGGCATTTCGTTTGCCGTGCCCATCGATGAAGCCATGCGCGTGGGCGAGCAGTTGAAGAAGACGGGCAAGGTCGTGCGCGGCCGTATCGGCGTGCAGATCGGCGAAGTGAGCAAGGAAGTGGCCGAATCGCTGGGCTTGCCGAATGCCAAGGGCGCGCAAGTGTCGATGGTGGAGGCGGGCGGTCCGGCCGACAAGGCGGGCATCAAGCCGGGCGACATCATCGTGAAATTCAATGGCTTGCCGATCGAGCGCTCTTCCGACCTGCCGCGCCTGGTCGGTGGCGCTCCCGTCAATGGCAAGGCCACCGTCACCGTCTGGCGCAAGGGGGCGCAGCAGGATATTCCCGTCACCGTGGTCGAACTGGAAGGCGAGAAGACGGCCAGGAAGGGCGCCAAGGAGCCGGAAGCGCAGGCCGTCAACGCACTGGGCCTGAAGGTCAGCGACGTGCCGGCCGCGAAGAAGCAGGAATTGAAGATCGACGCGGGCGTGCAGGTGGATGATGCCGACGGCGTGGCCGCCATGGCGGGCCTGCAGCCTGGCGATGTGATCTTGCAGCTGAACAATGTGGCCGTGAAGGATGCCAAGCAGTTCAATGCGCTGGTGGCCAGGCTCGATCCGAAGAAGCCCTCGGCCGTGCTGGTGCGCCGTGGCGACGTGGCCCAGTTCGTCTCACTGCGTCCGTCGGCGAAGTAAAATGTGATCATCCCGCATTCCGGCCACAGCCGGGATGCGGTATCCTGCCCGCCATGCATTTCACTCTCTATTCCCGCAGTTACTGCCATTTATGCCAGGACATGCTCGACGCCTTGCTCCTGTTGCAGCCGCTTGGCAAACCGTTTACGGTGGACGTGATCGATATCGATGCGTCGCCCGATGCGAGCTTGCTGGCCCGCTTCGACGAGCTGGTGCCGGTGCTGTTCGGCGACCTGGCCCAACCCGAGCTATGCCATTATTTTCTCGACGAAGCCGCCGTGCGGCGCCGGCTGGAATGGCAAAAACAGCAAGATTGACACTGCACCGCACCATTCCGGTGCTAAAAACAGGCAAAATTGCATCGTTGGCCCGGAGGCAGCCTCTGAAAGACGGGCTTTCCGCTCTGAAATCCGGTAAAATGGGGAGGTCGAAAAAAGCTCCTGTCCGAGGCAGCAGCTTCTGTCGCTTCAAAAGCGCTCGCTTGGGCATGCAGATGTCCTGCTCGGAGCGCTTTTTTCATCATGAGTGGGGTGCCCGGTTTTGGCCCGGCTTGGCCCGAGCATGATCCCCTTGATTCCTGTTAAGCAGTGTCGTCACTCGCACATATATTAGTTAATGAACAACATACGCAACTTCTCCATCATCGCCCATATTGACCACGGTAAATCGACCCTGGCGGACCGCATCATTCAATTGTGTGGCGGCTTGTCCGACCGCGAGATGGAGGCGCAGGTGCTCGATTCGATGGATCTGGAGCGCGAGCGCGGCATTACCATCAAGGCGCAAACGGCGGCCCTGCACTACAAGGCGCGCGACGGCCAGATCTACAACCTGAACCTGATCGATACCCCGGGGCACGTCGACTTCAGCTATGAAGTGTCGCGCTCGCTGTCCGCCTGCGAAGGCGCGCTGCTGGTCGTTGATGCATCGCAAGGCGTGGAAGCGCAAACGGTGGCCAACTGCTACACGGCGCTGGACCTGGGCGTGGAAGTGGTGCCCGTGCTGAACAAGATCGACTTGCCGAATGCGGACCCGCCAAACGCCATCGCCGAGATCGAGGATGTGATCGGCATCGATGCCACCGACGCCGTGCATTGCTCGGCCAAGACGGGTTTCGGCGTGCTCGACGTGCTCGAGCAGCTGATCGTCAAGGTGCCGCCGCCGAAGGGCGATCCCGATGCGCCGCTGCAGGCGCTGATCGTCGACTCCTGGTATGACGCCTATGTGGGCGTGGTCATGCTGGTGCGCGTGGTCAACGGTACCCTGAAACCGAAGGACAAGATCCGCCTGATGGCCACCGATTCGGTGCAGCTGGTGGAAGACATCGGCGTGTTTTCGCCCCGTTCGCAGTCGTTGCCGCAATTGTCGGCAGGCCAGGTGGGCTTCATCATCGCCGGCATCAAGGAATTGAAAGCGGCGAAAGTGGGCGATACCGTCACCCTGGTCAGCCGTCCTGCCGCCGCGCCATTGCCTGGCTTCAAGGAAGTGCAGCCGCAAGTGTTCGCCGGCCTGTTCCCCGTCGAGGCGAACCAGTACGACGCGCTGCGCGACTCGCTGGAAAAGCTGAAACTGAACGACGCGGCCCTGATGTACGAGCCGGAAGTGTCGCAGGCGCTGGGCTTCGGCTTCCGCTGCGGCTTCCTGGGCTTGCTGCACATGGAAATCGTGCAGGAACGCCTCGAGCGCGAATTCGACATGGACCTGATCACCACGGCGCCTACCGTGGTGTACGAAGTGATACAGCGCGACGGCACCATGATCAATGTCGACAATCCGTCGAAGATGCCCGATCCGTCGCGCATCGAGGAAGTGCGCGAGCCTATCGTCACGGTCAATCTGTACATGCCGCAGGAATACGTGGGCTCCGTGATCACCCTGTGTATCGGCAAGCGCGGCATCCAGATGGACATGAGCTACCACGGTCGCCAGGTCAAGCTGGTCTACGAAATGCCGATGGCCGAGATCGTGCTGGACTTCTTCGACCGCCTGAAATCGACGTCGCGCGGCTATGCCTCGATGGATTACGAGTTCAAGGAATACCGCGCGGCCGACGTGGTCAAGGTCGACATGCTGATCAACAGCGAAAAAGTCGATGCGCTGGCCATCATCGTCCACCGTTCGAACAGCCAGTACCGCGGCCGCCAGGTGGCCGCCAAGATGCGCGAACTGATCCCGCGCCAGATGTTCGACGTGGCGATTCAGGCGACCATCGGCGCCAACATCATTTCGCGCGAAAACGTGAAAGCCTTGCGCAAGAACGTGCTGGCGAAGTGCTATGGCGGCGACATCAGCCGCAAGAAAAAATTGCTGGAAAAACAAAAAGCGGGCAAGAAACGCATGAAGCAGGTGGGTTCCGTGGAGATCCCGCAAGAAGCATTCCTGGCAATTTTACAAGTGGATGGTTAATCGATGAACCTGCAAGTGATCTTAGGAAATTTCGCTTTAATCCTGTTCGTGCTGATGGTGCTGACGGGCCTGGTCTGGTGCCTGGATGTGTTCTATCTGTCCAAGCAGCGCCGCAAGGCGGCCGACCGTGCCCTGGCTGACTTCGATGCGCGCCAGTCCAAGCTGGCCGCCGAGGGCATCAAGTCCGACGCGGGCGGCAGCCGCGCCGCCATCGAGGCGGCCCTGTTGCGCCAGCCGACCTGGGTCGAGTATTCGGGCAGCTTCTTCCCCGTCATCGCGCTCGTGTTCTGCCTGCGTTCGTTTTTGTACGAGCCGTTCAAGATCCCGTCGAGCTCGATGGTGCCGACCTTGCTGGTCGGTGATTTGATCCTGGTCAACAAGTTCACCTATGGCATTCGTTTGCCCATCGTCAACAAGCGCATCATCGAAGTCAACGATCCGCAGCGCGGCGACGTGATGGTCTTCAAGTATCCGAAAGATATGTCGCAAGACTACATCAAGCGCGTGATCGGCGTGCCCGGTGATAAAATCAGCTATGAAAACAAGCGCCTCACGGTCAACGGCAAGGAAGTGGCCTACACGCCGCTGGACGACTACCTGGACGATGAAAGCACCATCTACCACAAGCAGCTGGAAGAAAACCTGACGGGCGTGAGCCACCGCATCCTCAATGACGATCCGGCGCCGACCCTGAACTTGCGCGAAGTCAAGGATTTCCCGCACAAGGATGCCTGCGACTACAACGAAGACGGTTTCACTTGCGTGGTACCGGCAGGCAACTACTTCATGATGGGCGACAACCGCGACAATAGCGCGGACAGCCGCTACTGGGGCTTCGTGCCGAACGAGAACATCGTCGGCAAGGCTTTCCTGGTGTGGATGAACTTCAGCAATCCGAAAAGAGTGGGCGGCATACACTAAGCCGGCCTGGTCTGTAATGGACCGCCCCTGGCTGCCGCGCCGATTCCCCGCGCGGCGGCCAGCCGAATCAATCAGATGATACAGAAACAACAATGAATCTTCAGCTATTGCAAACCCGTCTAGGCTATACGTTCCAGGATGCTGGCCTGTTGCAGCAAGCCTTGACGCACCGTAGCCACAGCAGTTTGCATAACGAGCGGCTGGAATTCCTCGGCGACTCCATCCTCAACTGCGTGGTCGCGTCCATCCTGTACGAGCGTTTCAAGAGCATCGACGAGGGCGATTTGTCGCGCCTGCGCGCCAACCTGGTCAAGCAGCAGTCGCTGTACGAGATCGCGCAAAAGCTGGAATTGTCGCAATTTTTGCGCCTGGGCGAAGGCGAGCTGAAATCGGGTGGCTTCCGCCGTCCATCCATCCTCGCCGACACCCTGGAAGCCTTGCTGGGCGCCATTTTTCTCGACACGGGTTTCGACGCGGCCAGCACGGTGATCCGCGCCTTCTACATTCCCATCCTCGACTCGGTCGATCCGCAAACCCTGGGCAAGGATGCCAAGACCCTGCTGCAGGAGTTTTTGCAAAGCAAGAAAATTTCGCTGCCACAGTACAATGTGGTGGCCACCCACGGCGCCGCCCACAGCCAGGAATTCGAGATCGAATGCCTGGTGCCGAAATTGAACATCCAGGTCTACGGCCGTGGCGGAAGCCGCCGCGCCGGTGAGCAAGCCGCCGCCAAACTGGCGCTGGACGTGGCCGAGCAGGCACTGTTGAAGTCGCCTGCCGCCAGCCGCAAGCCCAAACCGCGCGCCGCCCAGCTCAAGCTGGCCGGCATTGCCACCATCCAGAGCGACGACGCGCAAGCCCCCGCGGCCCCGGCGATCGCCGCTCACACTACACAGAATCGACACTAGCATGACAGCCACCAAAATGCCCGACAACTTCCGCTGTGGCTATATCGCCATCGTGGGCCGCCCCAACGTGGGCAAATCGACCCTGATGAACGTGCTGATCGGCGCGAAGGTCAGCATCACTTCGCGCAAGGCGCAAACCACGCGCCACCGTATCACGGGCATCCAGACGGTGCCGGACGCGCAATTCATCTACGTCGACACGCCGGGCTTCCAGACGCGCCATTCGAACGCGCTGAACAAGACGCTCAACAAGACGGTGACGAACACCCTGATTTCCTCGGACGTGATTTTGTACGTGATCGAGGCGGGCACCTTCGGCCCGGCCGACCAGCAAGTGATGGACCTGCTGCCGAAGGAAGTGCCGTGCATCCTCGTCATCAACAAGTCCGACCGCGTCAAGGACAAGGCTGTGTTGCTGCCGTTTGCGCAAAAGATCGCCGCCATGCGCGACTTCGCCGCCATCGTGCCCGTCTCCGCCAAGCTGCACTTCCAGCTGGAAGGCTTGCAGAACGAGATCAAGCGTTTCTTGCCGGAAAACCAGCCCATCTTTGGCCCGGACGACATCACGGACCGCAGCGAGAAATTCCTCGCCTCGGAAATCGTGCGCGAAAAACTGTTCCGCTTTGTCGGCGACGAACTGCCGTACACGAGCACCGTGCTGATCGAGAAATTCGAGCAGGAAGGCGATCTGCGGCGCGTCTTCGCCGCCATCCTGGTCGAGCGCGATACGCATAAATCCATGATCATCGGCAACAAGGGCGCGCGCCTGAAGGAAGTCTCCACCCAGGCCCGCCTGGATATGGAAAAGCTGTTCGGCGGCCCCGTGTACCTGGAAATCTGGGTCAAGGTCAAGTCGGGCTGGGCCGACAACGAGGCGGGCTTGCGCGCCTACGGCTACGAGTAATCCGCAACCCGGGGGCGACGCCACACGCATGAGCACCACCACGCCAGCGCAGCACGATCCTGCGCCAGCTTCATCTGCTGCATCCGCACCCGTCCCCGCGCCGGCGGCCATCGCGCCGCCGGCCGCACCTTCCGCAGCGCCCGCGTCCGCCGCACCCCGGCGCAGCCGTCCGCCCGCGCGCGACGGCCGCATCACGGGCCAGCCGGCTTTCGTGCTGCACAGCTATCCACATAAAGAAACCAGCCTCATCGTCGACGTGTTTACGCGCGAATACGGCCGCATCGCGCTCGTCGCCAAGGGCGCCAAGCGGCCCCATTCGCAGTTGCGCGGCGTGCTGCAGACGTTCCAGCCGCTGCAGGCGGGCTGGACGGGCAAATCCGAGCTGCGCATCCTCACCGGTGCCGAATGGGTGGGCGGCATGTTGCCGCTGGAAAAGACCGCCCTGCTGTGCGGCTTTTACCTGAACGAATTGCTGGTGAAACTGCTGGCGCGCGACGATCCGCATCCCGTCCTGTTCGACCACTACGTTGCCACCTTGAATCAACTGGCGCACAATGAGCCGCCGCCCATCGTGCTGCGCAAATTCGAGCGCGCGCTGCTCAAGGAAACGGGCGTGGCGGCCGACCTGACGCGCTGCACGGGCACGCGCCAAGCCGTCGAAGCGGGGCAGGTGTACGTGGTCGATCCGGAACGGGGACCGCGCCCGGCGCGCGCCGCCGATGCCTGGCCGAAGATCACGGGCAAGACCCTGCTCGACATGGAGCGCGAAGATTATTGTGACGTGGCCACGCAGGCGCAAAGCAAGCTGCTGATGCGCTTTTTGCTGGCCCATCAACTGGGGGGCGCCACCTTGAACACGCGCCAGATACTGATCGACTTAATGCAGCTGTAATCGAGATTTCAGCACTTTACGGATACCACCTTATGAGCTTTTTGCAGCCTTCCGGCCCCGTCATCGACCTGGGCGTCAATATCGACCACGTGGCCACCCTGCGCAATGCGCGCGGCACCGCCTATCCGGACCCGCTGCGCGCGGCCATCCTGGCCGAACAGGCGGGCGCCGACGCCATCACCCTGCATTTGCGCGAAGACCGCCGCCACATCAAGGATGCGGACGTGATCGCCATCGCGCCGCAACTGATGACGCGCATGAACCTGGAAGCGGCCGTGACGCAGGAAATGCTCGACTTCGCCTGCCGCATCCGCCCGGCCGACGTCTGCCTGGTGCCGGAAAAACGCACGGAAGTGACGACCGAGGGCGGCCTGGACGTGGTGCGCTACTTCAAGGAAGTGCAGGCGGCCGTTAAACAATTGCAGGGCGAGGGCATCCGCGTGAGCCTGTTCATCGATGCGGACGAGCAACAGATCGCCGCCGCCGCCGAGCTCGGTGCGCCCGTGATCGAGCTGCACACGGGCCGCTATGCCGATACGGCAGGCGCGGAGCAGCTGGCGGAGCTGGCGCGCATCAAGGCGGGCGTGCTGTTCGGCGTGGGGCGCGGCTTGAAGGTCAATGCGGGCCACGGCTTGCATTACACCAATGTGCAGGCGATCGCCGCCATTCCGGAAATTTCCGAATTGAACATCGGCCACGCCATCGTCGCCCATGCCGTGTTTGTCGGCTGGGAAAACGCCGTGCGCGAAATGAAGGCCATCATGGTGGCCACGCGCCTCGGTCACCGGGCTTGATCATGGACAGCAAGGAGGCTGCATGATCTACGGCATCGGCACCGATATCTGCAAGATTCCGCGCATCGAGGCGGCCCTGGCGCGTCATGGCGAGCGTTTCGCCAAAAAGATACTGGGGCCGCAGGAGCTGGAGAAATTCCGCGCCCGCAGCGCCAAGAACGCCGTGCGCGGCGTGCGCTTCCTGGCCACCCGTTTTGCGGCCAAGGAGGCGTTTTCCAAGGCCATCGGCCTGGGCTTGCGCATGCCGATGACCTGGCCCGCCGCGCAGATGCTGAACCACCGCAGCGGCAAGCCGATGATCGTCTGCAGCGGCGTGCTGGCGGACTTCATGGAAAAAAACCGGCTGAGCGCGCAAGTGACGATCAGCGATGAAGAAGAGTATGCGGTCGCGTTCGTGATCGTGGAGCAAGCAGCGCAAGAATGAGCCAGCAATGACCGAAGCAAGCCCAGAACCTTCCTTGGCGGAAACGCTACCCGACCCGCGCGCGCAGGTGCTGGCCACCGTTGCCAAGCTGCCGAATTTGCCCGGCGTGTACCGCTATTTCGACGCCGCCGACAAGGTGTTGTACGTCGGCAAGGCGCGCGACCTGAAAAAGCGCGTGTCCAGCTATTTCCAGAAAAACCTGGCCAGCCCCCGCATCGCCATGATGGTCGAGCGCATTGCGCGCCTGGAAACGACCGTCACGCACAGCGAGGCGGAAGCGCTGATCCTGGAAAACAACCTGATCAAGGCGCTGCAGCCGCGCTACAACATCCTGTTCCGCGATGATAAATCGTATCCGTATCTGAAGATCACGAATGGCGACGCGCCGCGCATGGTGTATTACCGGGGTGCGGTGGACAAGAAAAACCAGTATTTCGGGCCGTTCCCCAGTTCCTGGGCCGTCAAGGAATCGATGCAGATCCTGCAAAAGGTGTTTTTGATCCGCACCTGCGAGGACAGCGTGTACGCCAACCGCACGCGGCCCTGCCTGCTGCACCAGATCGGCCGCTGCAGCGCGCCGTGCGTGGGCCTGATCAGCAAGGAAGACTATAAAAACGACGTGGAAAACGCGGCGCGCTTCCTGCGCGGGCGCCAGAGCGAAGTGATGGCCGACCTGGAAAAGAAGATGCACGCATTTGCCGCCGAGCTGAAATTCGAGCAGGCCGTGGTGGTGCGCAACCAGATCGCCTCGCTGTCGCGCGTGCTGCACCAGCAGAGCATGGAAACGACGGGCGACGCCGACGTCGATATCATCGCCGTGCTGGTGCAGGGCGGGCGCGCCTGCGTCAACCTGGCCATGGTGCGGGGCGGGCGCCACCTGGGCGACCGCGCGTATTTCCCCAGCCAGCTCAGCGACGCGGCGGCGATTGCCGAAGAGCCGATCGAGGTGGAAGTGCTGGCCGCCTTCCTGGCCCAGCACTACACGGAAAAATTCATACCCGGCACCCTGATCCTGAACATCGAATTCGACCAGCCGGCCCTGATGGTGGCGCTGATGGAGCAGTGCGGCCACCGCATCAACCTGATCTTCCAGCCGCAGGGACAGCGCCGCCAGTGGCTTGAGATGGCGCAAAAGGGCGCCGAGATTTCGCTGGCCCGATTGTTGTCCGAGCAGGGCTCGCAGCAGTCGCGCACGCGGGCGCTGGCCGAGGCCCTGCGCCTGGAAACGGAAGACCTCGACAGCCTGCGCGTCGAGTGTTTCGACATCAGCCACACGCAGGGCGAGGCGACGCAGGCCTCGTGCGTCGTATTCCACCACCACGCCATGCAGAACGGCGAATACCGGCGCTATAACATCAACGATATCACGCCCGGCGACGATTACGCGGCCATGCGCCAGGTCTTGATGCGCCGTTATGAAAAGGTGGCCAATGGCGACGGCGTGATGCCCGACGTGGTACTGATCGACGGTGGCAAGGGCCAGATCGAAATGGCGCGCCAGGTGTTTGCCGAGCTGGGACTCGATATCAGCCTGATCGTCGGCGTGGCCAAGGGGGAAGGGCGCAGGGTGGGCCTGGAAACGCTGCTGTTCGTCGACGGCCGTCCGGCGCAGGAGCTGGGCAAGGAATCGGCGGCCCTGATGCTGATCGCGCAGATCCGCGACGAGGCGCACCGCTTTGCGATTACCGGCATGCGCGCCAAGCGGGCCAAGACGCGCCAGACGTCGCGCCTGGAAGAGATCGAAGGAATCGGCGCCAAGCGCCGCCAGAAACTGCTGTCGCGCTTTGGCGGCTTGCGCGGCGTGGTCGACGCCAGCGTCGAGGACCTGATGTCGGTGGAGGGGATTTCCACGCAACTGGCGGAAGAGATTTACAAGCAGTTGCATTGATGAATGCAGGCCTGGTCCGGCGCCGCCGCAACCGGACTAGGCTAATACCCCGGGGCCATGTAGACTAGTGGCGCTTTCTTCACGCTTTCTTCATGTTCAATTTACCCGTCGGCCGATTGCTTTCCTATGCCTTTTAATATTCCCATCCTTCTGACCTGGCTGCGCGTGGCCCTGATCCCGCTTGTCGTCGGCGTGTTTTACCTGCCGCCGTCGATGCTGCTGCACGGCGACCAGAACCTGGTTGCCACCCTGGTCTTCATTGTTGCCGCCGTGACCGACTGGTTCGACGGCTTCCTCGCGCGGCGCTGGAACCAGACCTCGGCCTTTGGCGCCTTCCTCGACCCCGTGGCCGACAAGCTGATGGTGGCGGGCGCCTTGCTGGTGCTGGTGCAGCTGGACCGTGTCAATGCCGTGCTGGCCTTCATCATCATCGGCCGCGAAATCACCATTTCCGCCTTGCGCGAATGGATGGCGCAAATCGGCGCGTCGAAATCGGTGGCCGTCAGCTCGATCGGCAAGATCAAGACGGCCGCGCAGATGACGGCCATTCCCTTGCTGCTGTACCACGAAGTGATCTTCGGCGCGATCGACACCCATGTGTGGGGCGAGAAGCTGCTGTGGATCGCTTGCGTGCTGACGGTGTGGTCGATGTTCTATTACTTGCGCCTGGCATGGCCGCTGATCAAGGAAAAGGCCGGCAATCTCCATTAATTGCTCAGGGATTGGGCAACCGGCGGCTTTATGCGGAATATTTTGCAAAAGACCAGATATTGCCCGTTGACAGCCCCTGTAATCCCTCTATAATGCTGGCCTGTTGTTGATGACGCGGGAGTAGCTCAGTTGGTAGAGCGCAACCTTGCCAAGGTTGAGGTCGAGAGTTCGAGACTCTTCTCCCGCTCCAGTTTTCTGGATCGTGTCATAGGTAAAAACAGCAAATGCAGTCAAAAGTAGTACTGGCGATGTAGTAGAGCTTCTGATACAATGTTGTCCACTGCGGGAGTAGCTCAGTTGGTAGAGCGCAACCTTGCCAAGGTTGAGGTCGAGAGTTCGAGACTCTTCTCCCGCTCCAGTGAACACTGGATCAGCAGTAAAGCAGCACTGGTAAACGGTAGTAAAAAGCAGTAAAATAGCGGTTCGTATGCGGGAGTAGCTCAGTTGGTAGAGCGCAACCTTGCCAAGGTTGAGGTCGAGAGTTCGAGACTCTTCTCCCGCTCCAGCGAACGCTGGTGCAGTACAGCAAGATGGCAGTAGCAGAAAATAGAAGCTCCAATGCGGGAGTAGCTCAGTTGGTAGAGCGCAACCTTGCCAAGGTTGAGGTCGAGAGTTCGAGACTCTTCTCCCGCTCCAGAATTCTAAAGGGAAGCTCAGCTGGCTTCCTTTTTTTATCCGCCGCAACGCAGTCATGCGGCGTGATCAGGCGGTAAACAAGCTCCAATGCGGGAGTAGCTCAGTTGGTAGAGCGCAACCTTGCCAAGGTTGAGGTCGAGAGTTCGAGACTCTTCTCCCGCTCCAGTTTTCAAGGTGGGCCGCAAGGCGCATCCAAGCAGTTCCTCTGGCGAGGTAGCAAAGAGGTTATGCAGCGGCCTGCAAAGCCGTTTAGACGGGTTCGATTCCCGTCCTCGCCTCCAGATGAAAAAAATAGCCCACTTTCGAGTGGGCTATTTTTTTGCCTGTACGCCAGCTCGTTCTTCATGCCGCCGCCAGGCCCACGGCTTGCCGGCCGCCGTCAATATGCTGAAGCGGCCAAGCAACCCGGATGCGCCAAAGCGCGCCGGCACCATTGCGCCATTCTGGCGGTCGCCTGGGGGCACCCATCAAATGCCGTGCATCCTGCGCGCCAGTATTCCCTCCATATCGAAGCAAGACCCGATCAGTTCAGCATTGGGCAGTCCTGTCGTCCCTCGTCGATGAACAGCACATGGCGGCACGCGGGCCCGGTGTCGCGTCTCGGCTTGCTTGAGCGCTGGCGCCGGAGATTTATGAACATTTGATGACATATGACAGGCGGAACCCGCCTCGACCGTCTAGGTAGGGCAATGCGGCAACAGACAGCCGTTGCGAGATACGCCGGCCCAGCGCCGCACGACAGGGCAACCGTTTGAATTTGAGGTGAATGGAATATGCGTGAGATGAAGAAACGAGGGAACGGCGCGCCGCAGGCGCCCGCGACCGCCTTGAGCCTGCTGTGCCTGGCCATGCTGGCGCTGCCCGGCATGGCGCGCGCGCAGGACGCGCTGCCGGCGGCCGCTGCCGTGGCCGCGCCGGAACGGCAAGTCGCCATCGAGGAATACCTGGTGCGCGGCAATACCGTGCTCGACGCGCGCACCATCGAAGAGGCCGTCTCGCCCTTCCTGGGACCGGGCCGCACCCTGAAGGACGTCGAAGGGGCGCGCGACGCCCTCGTTGCGGCCTATCAAGCCCGGGGCTACCAGTCCGTCTACGTCGACTTGCCCGAGCAGCAGGTGGAGCAGGGCGTGGTGGTGCTGCAGGTGAGCGAAACCAAGGTGGGCCGCCTGCGCGTGGTCGGCGCGCAATACAACTCGCCGCTCGACGTGCGCCGCCAGGTGCCGGCCCTGACGGAGGGCACGGTGCCCGACTTTACCCAGGCGCAAGTCGAACTGACGGCGCTGAACCGCGGTCCCAAGCGCCAGGTCATGCCGCTGGTCAAGCAGGGCAGCCTGCCCGGCACCATGGACGTGGACTTGAAAGTGGACGACAGCAGCCCCTGGCGCGCCAGCGTGGGCCTGAACAACGATTACAGCGCCGACACCAAGAAGTTGCGCAGCAGTATGTCGCTCGGCCACGACAACCTGTGGCAGCTCGGGCACAGCGCCACCCTCAGCTTCTTCGGCACGCCGGGCGACCTGAACCAGACCCGCGTGTGGTCCGCCTCGTACGTGGCGCCGATCGGCACGCAGGGCTGGAGCGTGGAAGCGAACGGCTATAAATCGAACAGCAACGTCGCCAGCACGGGCGGCACCAGCGTGCTGGGCAAGGGCCATGCGCTGGGCATGAAGCTCAATTACACGGTGCCCAACAGCGGCATCTGGTGGCACAGCTTTTCCGCCGGCATCGACTTCAAGGATAACCAGGAAGCGCTCAAGCTCAATGGCACGGGCAGCACTATTCCGCTCAAGTACGTGCCCCTGAGCGTGTCGTACAACGGCTTTGCGCAGACGGAGGCGGCGACCTACGGCCTGGGCCTGTCGCTGGTGGCCGGCACGCGCGCCTCGTTCGGCTACGGCAGCAACAGCGCCGCCTACGATGACAAGCGCTACAAGGCCTCGCCCAGCTTCCTGGTGCTCAAGGGCGACGCCAACGCCACGTATACGCTGGGCAGCGGCGCGCAGCTGCATGGGCGCATGTCGGGCCAGCTGGCCGACGCGGCGCTGGTGTCGGGCGAGCAGATGGCCGCCGGCGGCGCCAACTCCGTGCGCGGCTACCTGTCGGCCGAGGCCACGGGCGACTACGGCGTGTCGGGCAGCGTCGAATGGCGCACGCCGCAGCTGACGTATTTCAGCCGCCTGGAAAACTGGCGCCTGTATGCGTTTGCCGATGGCGCGCGCCTGCGCCTGCGCGATCCGATGATCGAGCAGAAAGACCTGTTCGGCCTGGCCTCGGTGGGCGTGGGCAGCAGCTTCCAGTTCCTGCGCTACCTGAGTGGCCGCGTCGATGTGTCGTATCCGCTGCGCGAGGGCCCGCGCACGCACAAACACGTGCGCCGCATCAATTTCAACCTGTCGGCCAGCTACTGACGGGCCAGCTCACCAGCACCGCACTTTTCTAGACTTTAATTCGGAGAATCACTGTCATGCAACGTTTATTATTCCTGCTCACGATCCTGGGCACGCTCGTTCCCGGCCTGGCGCATGCCTGGTGGCAGCCCGACTGGGCCTACCGCAAGCCCGTCACCGTCGATGCCGGCCCGAAGGCCGGCGCCGTGGGCGGCGATCCCGGCCGCATTCCCGTCCTGCTGCGCTTGCATTCGGGTAATTTCAACTTCGAGGGCGTCAGCGACAGCGGCGCCGATTTGCGCTTCGTGGCCGGCGACGACAAGACCGTCCTGAACCACCAGATCGAGCAGTTCAACCCGCTCTTGGGCATCGCCCTGATCTGGGTCGACGTGCCCGCCCTGACGGCCGGCAAGCCGCAGCAGCTGTGGATGTACTACGGCAACCCGAAGGCGCCCGCTTCCGGCAACGGCCAGCGCACCTTCGATCCCGACTACAGCCTGGTGTACCACTTCAGCGAACCGGGCGTGCCGTCGCGCGACAGCACCGCCTATGGCAACCACGCCCAGACGGCCGTGCCGGCACTCGACGGTTCCGTCATCGGCGCCGGCGCCCGCCTGGGCACGGCACCTTTGACGCTGCCGGCCTCGCCATCGCTGGCCCTGGCCGCCGGCGCGCCGTTCACCTTCTCGGCCTGGGTACGCCCGGACAGCCTGGGCGCGCAGCAAGTGCTGTATGCGCGCCGCGACGGCGCCAGTG
This sequence comes from Janthinobacterium sp. GW822-FHT07H11, assembly GCF_058798615.1. Classification (NCBI taxonomy): domain Bacteria; kingdom Pseudomonadati; phylum Pseudomonadota; class Betaproteobacteria; order Burkholderiales; family Oxalobacteraceae; genus Janthinobacterium; species Janthinobacterium sp. GW822-FHT07H11. Next base: position 4,623,996 of record NZ_CM179507.1, on the reverse strand, counting down.
AATTGCTGATCGGCGTGGACCAGGGCGTGCCCTTCGTGCAGGTGAATGGCCAGCGCAGCAAGCCGGGCCAGCCGATCCAGGCCGCGCAATGGTCGCACCTGGCCGTCAAGGCCGACAAGGCCAACGTGGCCCTGTACGTGGGCGGCCGTCCGGCCGTCTCGCTGGCCACCGCCCTGCCGGCGTTCGCCACGGCCGCCTCGGTGGGCGCCGACGTCAACACCGCCGCCGGCCTGGCCGCCTTCACGGGCGCCATCGACGAGCTGCGCCTGTCGCGCACGGCCCGTCCCGACGCGCTGCTGCTGGCCGACGCCGTCTCGCAAGGCTCCGAATCGCGCCTGGCCGTGTTTGGCGCCGACGAACAGCAGGCCGGCAAGAGCCACTTCGGCTTCATCATCGCCGCCATGCCGCTCGACGCCTGGATCGTCGTCGGCGTGCTGGGCCTGATGATGGTCTTGTCGTGGATCATCATGATCGGCAAGGGCCGCAGCTATGGCGCCATCGCGCGCGCCAATGCGCAATTCATGCAGTCGTTCCACGAAGCGGCCGGCGCGCCGCTCGACCACCTGGCGCGCAACGGCAAGCTGAGCACCGCCGTGAAGACGGATTCCTCGCTGTGGCGTTTGTATGACGTGGCCATCGACGAGATGCGCCGCCGCCACGACCGCGGCTACGACCTGAACGCCGTCTCGAACGCCACCATCGGCGCCATCCGCGCCGCCATGGATGGCGTGATGGTGCGCGAAAGCGAGCGCATGTCGAAACGCATGATCTGGCTCTCGACCACCATCGAAGGCGCGCCGTATGTCGGCCTGTTCGGCACCGTGATCGGCATCATGCTGGTGTTCGTCGTGGCGGCCATGGCCGGCGCCGTGGACATCAACTCGGTGGCGCCGGGCATGGCGGCGGCGCTGCTGTGTACGGCTGCCGGCCTGGGCGTGGCGATTCCCGCGCTGTTCGGCTACAACTGGCTGTCGTCGCGTTCGGACGCCATCGTCGCCGACATGGCCGTCTTCGTCGACGAATTTGCCACGCGCCTGGCCGAAGAGCAGGGCGACGGACGGCAGATGCGTCCCGTGCTGCAGCAGGCGTGAGGGGCGCATAACCATGGCCACCTCCGCCAAGTTTACCCCCCGCAAGCGTAGCGGCGGCATCAACATCACGCCCTTCGTCGACGTGCTGCTGGTGGTGCTGGTGATCTTCATTCTGACCAGCAACGCCAGCATTCCCGGCATCAAGGTCGACCTGCCCAAGGCCAGCTCGGCCATGGCGCTGGAAAAACCGAAGACCAAGGCCATCACCATCGACAACGGCGGCCAGGTCTTCCTCGACGCCTATCCCGTCACCCTGCCCGAGCTGGAAGAGCGCTTGCGCACGGAAAAGGCGCTGACGCCCGACTTTCCCGTGATCGTGCGTGGCGATGCTGCCGTGCAATACGCGAAAGTGGTCGAAGTGCTCGACCTGCTGCGCCGCATCGACCTGAACCAGGTGGGCCTGGTGACCGGCAAGCCGGCATGAGGAGCGCAAGGTGAAGCGTGACGAGATGATGAAGATGGCGGCGCCGGCACCGTCGGGCGCCGCGCAGTGGTGGCGCCGCTGGGGCGGCGTGGCCGGCGGCGCGCTGCTGGCCGCTGGTCTGGCCGCGCTGCTCTGGTACTTGCTGTCCGATACGGCGGCCACCAGGCGCGAAGTGGCGGCCACGCCGATGCTGATGCTGCCGCCCCCGCCGCCGCCGCCGCCGGAACCGGAAAAATTGCCGGAACCGACGCCCGACAAGGTGGTGCCGGAAGTGTCGGAGCCGGAACCGACGCCGGCCGACAAGCCGATGGACGATGCGCCGGAAAGCCCGTCGCCGGACAAGGGCGACCCCGTCACCATCGACGGCGCGGCGCAGGCCGGCAGCGACGCGTTCGGCATCCAGGCCGGGCGCGGCGGCGGCATGAGCGGCAGCGGCGGTGGCGGCGGCCTCGGCGCCGGCTCGTACGGCCGCTATGTCGCCAACGCCCTGCAGATGGCGTTTGCGCGCGACCCGCGCACGCGCCAGCTGGCGTTCGCCGACATCCGCGTCGACCTGTGGCTCGATGCGGACGGCAGGACGACGAAGGTGCAGCTGGTGCAGGGCACGGGCAATGCGCAGACGGATGAGCAGGTGCTGGCCATGGTGCGCGATTTCCGCGCCGACGAGCGGCCGCCGGCGTCCCTGCGTTTCCCGGCCCGTGTGTCGATCAAAGGCCGCCGGCCATGAACACCGGACCAAACCTGCTGCGCGTTGTGATGTGCGGCCTGCGATGCTCACTGCCGCTCGCGACGGTGTTGTCAGGCGTTCTTTACGACATTCATATTCATTTTTACCGAAAGAAGCGATGAACCTCCTATTTTCTTCCCCACAGCGCCTGCGCCGCCTTCCGCTGGCGTTGGCCGCCTTCGCCCTGAGCATGGCGGCAGGCGCGGTACAGGCGCAGGCCGTCCCGGCCGACAGCACCATGGTCAAGCTGATCCGCGGCCTGATCCAGAGCGGCGCCCTGAACAAGGATGCCGGCGAAGCCCTGCTGGCGCAGGCGCAGAGCGAAGCGCTGGCCGCCGCGCAAGCGCGTCCGGCCGCCGCGCCGGCCGCCCTGGCGCAGGTGCAGCCGGGCGACGTGCGCGTGCCGTATCTGTCGCACACCGTGCGCGAGCAGATCCGCGATGAAATCAAGGGGCAGGTGCTGGCCGAGGCCAAGGCCGGCGGCTGGGCGGCGCCGAACGAGACGCCGGCCTGGACCAAGCGCATCCGCGTCGAAGGCGATGTGCGCGCGCGCTACGAATCGCGCTATTACGACATGGCCAACAGCAATATCGAGATCGACTGGCGTTCGCTCAACAGCGGCAGCGGCTACGACGTCAATGCGAACACCAACCTGGCCCTGCCGGCGCTGCTGAATACGCGCGAAGACCGCAAGCACCTGCTGCGCGCGCGTGCCCGCCTGGGCATCCTGGCCGATATTTCCGACAGCACGCAAGCGGGCATCCGCCTGGCCAGCGGCAACGACGACAGCCCGGTGTCGACCACGCAAACTCTCGGTGGCGGCCTGGGCAAGAAAAACATCTGGCTCGACCAGGCCTGGCTGTCGTACCAGCCCGCGTCCTGGCTGAAACTGACGGCGGGCCGCTTCGACAACCCATTTGTGTCCAGCGACGAACTGTTTTCCAGCGAACTCAATTTCGACGGCATCGCCGCCAAGCTGCAGCAGCCGGTGGGCGCGGCCAAGGACGTCACCGTGTTCGGTACCCTGGGCATCATTCCGCTCGAGTATTCGTCCGACAATGCGCCGAGCCGCAGCCAGGCAAAAATGTCGAGCGAAAACAAATGGCTGCTCGGCGCGCAAGTGGGCGCCTCGTGGAAGATCAATAGCGACCATCAATTGCGCGGCGCGCTGGCCTATTACAACTTCCGCAACATCAGCGGCGAGTATTCGCAGCCGTGCGCGCTGTACGCGGGCGCCGATGGCTGCAATACGGACTGGTCGCGTCCGTCGAGCATGCAGAAGGGCAATAGCTTGATGCTGCTGCGCAATATCGCGCTGAACCCGCTCGATCCGGCGAATACGCCGCAGCCGCAGTTCGTGGGCCTGGCGTCGAAGTTCCGCTTGGCCAATATCAATGCGCGCTGGGATAGCAAGGTGGCCGGCGGCACGGACTTGCGCATCGAAGGCGATTATGTGCGCAACATGGCCTACGACAAGAGCGACATGTGGGCGCGCGCCAAGGGCGGCATCATGAACAACTTCGGCGGCACGGGCGGCGTGTCGCAGGCCGATTTCAGGAGCGGCGGCAATGCCTACATGCTGCAGGCGACCCTGGGCAAGGCGAACACGCAGGCGCGCGGCGACTGGAACGTGCTGCTCGGCTACAAGCGCATCGAACCGGATGCCTTGCCTGACGCCTACAACGATTCCACCTTCCACCTGGGCGGCACGAATGCGCGCGGCTATTACCTGGGCGGCGCGTATGCGATCGACAAGAACACCTGGTTCAGCGGCCGCTGGACGTCGAGCCGCGAAGTGTTCGGTTCGGCCCTGTCGATCGACACCCTGCAGCTCGAACTGAACGCGCGTTTCTAAGGAGCCATGATGTTGATACTGAACAAAACGCGCCTGCCGGCCTTGCTGCTGATGCTGCTGGCCGGTGGCGCGGCCCAGGCGCAGGGCCAGAAGGGGCAAGGCATGGAAGAGCGTTTGCGCGCCGAGTTGCGCAATGTCACGGCGCAATTGCAGCAGACGCGCGGCGAGTTGGAATTGCTCAAAGCCAAGGGCGCGCCTGCCGCCAAGGCCGCGCCGGCTGCCGCGCCCGCCAGCGAGGGCTTGAAAAAAGAACTGGCGCGCAGCCAGTCGCAGCTGGCGCAGGAGCGCGCGCAGCGGGAAAAACTGGGCGAGCAGCAACAGCGCAGCGCCGCCGCCGCGCAAGAGGCGGCGGCCAGCCTGGCGCAGTACCGCCAGGCCGGCGAGCAGCTGGCGGCCACGGGCAAGCAGATCGAAGCGGAGCGCGCGCGCCTCGATGGCGAAGTGGCGGCGCAGCGCGGCGCGCTGGCGCGCTGCGAGAGCAAGAATGCCCAGCTGTATGCGGCCGGGCAAGACATCCTGCAAGCGTATGAAGGCCTCGACGTGCTCGGCGTCATGCAGGCGCGCCAGCCGTTCGCCGCGCAAAGCCGCGTGAAACTCGAGCAAATTGCCCAGCAGTACGGCGACCAGCTGTACCAGGGCCGCTTTGATGCGCGTCAAACCGAAACGCCGGCCGCGCCCGCGCCGGCGTCCCCCCAATCGGATTGACTGGCATTGCAGGCACGACAGCTTGAAGCAGGACAGGCGGCATGGCCATGCCACTCGCGACACGGAGTGGGGGCGCCATGCCGCCATCGCCGCACCTTCCTTGCCCGGCATGCGTGCCAGGCCCGCATCGGTATTTCCTGCCGGTTTGTCATGGCAAGGTCATATTTCTTCGATAACATGGAAAGTCTGGCAACCCGGCGTCCGCCTCGATTCCACATCCCATGCATGTACACCTCACTTAAATTGTTATGGCAAGAACGGTCATGCCCATCGCCATGTATGCATTGGTGGCCGGCATGTCGCTGCTGACGCTGGATGCTGCCGGGCAATCGCGTCCCCCGCGCCACCCGCATGCGGGCACCAGCGCGGCGGAAACGATGCAGCGCCTCGCCCATGAGAGCAGGAGCTTCGACATTCCGGCGCAACCCTTGCAATCCGCATTGAGCGCATTTGGCACGCAGACGGGTTTTTCTGGCCTGTACGGTTCGGCATCGACTGCAGGCCGCATGTCGGCTCTGGTGTCGGGAAATTACACACCGCGGGCGGCCTTGACCGTGATGCTGGAAGGTACCGGGCTGGCAGCCTACTTTACCGCCATGGATGCCTTTGTCCTGGAGCCGGCCATGGCGCCATCGTCTGTCGCCGCCGAACGCGACGCCAGCTACGACGGGCCATTGCAGGCGCAGGTAAGGGACATATTTTGCCGCGATCCCTTGACTGCGGGCGGCGGCTACCGGATCGCCCTGCGATTCCATCTGGATGCCAGGGGGCGGATCTTGCGGCCGCTGTTGCTCGACTCTACAGGCGATAGCGCGCGTGACAAGGCCATCCTCGCCGCCTTGCAGCGTGTCGACGTCGGATATGGGCCTGCCGATCTGTCAAAGCCGTTTTTCATGCTGATACTGCCGCAGGCATTGACATCTGCCCGCGCCTGCGTTGTTCATTAAAGTCAGAAAACGATGGACAAATCCGGCTTTCTTTCGCTGCGCGAGTTCCTGGCGCGCCGCTATGATGACTTGAAGCGCCGCCTCACCTTACATCTCGGCAGCGCCGACCTGGCCGGCGATGCTTTGCAGGACACCTGGTTGCGCCTGGAAAGTGGCAAAGAATCCCACGAGCCGGTACAGTATCCTTTGAGCTACCTGATGCGCATGGCAACCAATTCTGCGCTGGATCGCCTTCGCGCCGAAAAACGTTTTCTGAGCGGCGATGAAGTCGATCAGGTCTTGAATACGCTGGCCGATCCGATGCCGGGCCCGGCGCAAACTGCCGAGGCCCGTTCGGAAGCGGAACGCCTGGCACTGGTGATCCAGAAAATGCCGCTACGCCGGCGCCATATCCTGATTCTGATACGCGTGGACGAAATGCCAAGGCAGGAGGTGGCGGACCGTCTCGGTGTTTCATTGAGCCTGGTGGATCGCGAACTGAAGCGCGCACATGAGTATGTTATTGAACAGATGCAATGAATATGAAAAATACAGTGCAGTTTTCGTCCTTGAAAGACGTCTTATCGATAGACGGTCCCCTTTTCGAGCCTCCCATGCCGCTTAACATATCTGCCGGAGTCCTTCCCCGTGCGTGACGAGACGCCCGTTGCCGGCCGCCGCCCCGATGCGCTGGAGTTGCGGGCGCACGCCTGGCTGCGGCTGCTTAAGTCCGGCAATGCGCGGGTCGCCGATGCGCAAGCGGTGGCGCGCTGGTGCGCGCTCAGCGAGCGACATGCGCAGGCATTCAGGAATGCCCAGCGCATGTGGCATGACTTGTTGCCGGCCGCGACGCTGGCGGGCATGCACGATGCGCAGCTGGCGCAATTGCGCACGTCCGTGCACAGCAAGAAAATCGTCCCCATGTCACGCCGTGGCTTCCTCGGCGGCGCGGTCGCCGCCGCGGCCGTCGCCGGTGTGGCATTGCTTCGTCCTCCGCTCGACTTGTGGCCCTCTGCCGCGGATGCCTGGCAGTCGGATTACCGCACGGCAGCCGGCGAGCAGCGTGGCCTGGCACTGGCCGAGGGCGTGCAGGTCGAGATGAATACGCGCAGCAGTATTGCATTGCGGACGGCCGGCGGCGCAACAGTCGGTATTGAGCTCATGGGCGGCGAGGTTGCGGTCGATGTCGCGCGGGGCGCGCGCGATTTTGCCGTCGCTGCCGCAGGTGGCCGCACGGCGGGCCGCGCGGCGCGCTTCGAATTGCGCTATCTCGATGACGAGGTCTGCGTGACCTGCGTTGCCGGTTCTGTCAACGTCGAGGCGGCAGGCAGAACCGTCAGGCTCGAGGCGGCACAGCAGCTGGTATATGACAAGGATGCCGTCCGGCCAGTACGGCACGTCAGTCTGGCCGACGTCTCGGCCTGGCGCGATGGTGTGCTGAGTTTTCAAGACACAGCGCTTTCCCAGGTGGTCGCGGAAATCAACCGGTATCGCCCGGGGCGTGTCGTGCTGCTGGCAAAACAGATGAGCGGCCGGCCCGTCAATGGGCGTTTCAATATTCGCCACCTGGACAAGGCCATCGCACAGATTCAACGCCTGTTCGGCCTGGACGCCACGTCCTTGCCGGGCGGCGTAGTCATTCTCAAGTAAGGCAGGATAGCGACGCGAGGAGGCGATCGCGCCGCCCTCGAAATTGGTGTACAGCTTTCCGTATTGGCATTCGTCTAGATGCAAGAGCGGTCGAAATTGTTCTTCCGCAATCCTCTTTCCATCACGATCCATCACTGAAAGAATTCCCCATGCCGTCCATTTGTTTTGCACCGATGCTCCCCGCCTTGTCGCAACGTCGAGATCGCACCGAGAAACCGGCGTGGCGCATCAAGCCTTTGGCGCGAGCCATCACGCTGATGCTGGCGACGGGCGGCGCAATGAGCAACGCGTATGCGCAGCAAGCCTTCAGTGCGGCCTGGATGGCGCAGAAAGGAGCGGTACGCAGCGCCGCGGCGGCCACCGGAAGATTGCCGAATGGCATGGCCGTCATGTCCCCGAACGGCGCCGCGCCGCAGCAGCAGGGCACGCAGCAGCAACAGCAACGTGCGTTCGCCAATCTTACCTTGGCAGCACGCAATGTCGCCGCGCAGCAGGCGGCGCAAGCGGCCGCGCGTCTCGCCGCCGCCGGCACCGGCGCCAGGCCGGACGGCTTGGCGGAAGGTGGGCTGAAGGTCGACGCCAACAGTCTCACGGCCGGCTGGCTCAATGCGAACGCTCCCACGCAGACCGCAGTCGGCGGCAAGACCGTCGTCGAGATCAGGCAGACGGACGACAAAGCCATCCTGAACTGGGAAACATTCAATGTCGGCAAAAACACCATCGTCAATTTCAACCAGAAGGGCGGCAGCAAGGCGGACGGCAGCAACAACTGGATCGCCCTGAACCGCATCAACGATCCCAGTGGCAAGCCCAGCGAGATCGCGGGGCAGATCAAGGCCGACGGTTCGGTGTACATCATCAACCGCAACGGCATCATCTTTAACGGCAATAGCCAGGTGAATACGCGCACCTTGGTGGCCAGTACGCTGCGCCTGAGCGACCAGCAATTCAAGCTGGGTATTAACAATGCGCAGACCTTGGCCAACCAGGGCAATGATTTCCCTGTTCCCCAGTTCGGAGAATTTACCACCCAGAAACCATCGATATATGGCGCCTCAGGCTATGTTGCCGGGAACGGCAGCGTTCCAGACCAGCTGGGCCTGGTGGACCGGTTCGACCCCGGCACGGCGCCTGGGGAGCTCAGGGTGGAGGCGGGGGCGCGCATTGATGCCGAGCATGGCGGCAAGATCATGCTGTTCGCGCCCAAGGTCAGGAATGCCGGCTACATCTCGGCGCCCGATGGCCAGGTCATCCTGGCCGCCGGCGAAAACGTCTATCTGAAGACGCCGTCCACACTCGACCCGAATGCCGTGCGCGGCCTCGACGTCGCGGTATCGGCGGTCCCTGGCTGGGTATTTACGGGCGGACAGATGCAGGCTGCGCTGGGCTTGGGCACCGCGTATGCGGATTTCAATTATGTCGCAGGCATCCGCGACGTGGTCTTGCCGGAAATGGCCGCGCGCGCCAAGGCGGTCGCTTATGAAGTGAGCAATACCGGCACGGTGCGGGCCGACCGCGGCAACGTCACGCTGCAGGCGCAAGACGTGCGCCAGGACGGTGTGCTGATGTCGACCACCGCATTGAACAACCGCAATGGTTCTATCCTGTTGCGGGCCTGGGGCCTGGGCACGCATATGTACGCCGATGGCATTGACGACCTGTACAACTGGTCGGCCGGCACCTTGACGCTGGGCCGCGGCAGTGTGACCCAAATTTTGCCGGATACGTCGGACAAGAGTGACATCGAAGCTTCGGCCCTTGCCACGCGCTACCAGCCAGGCTGGGTGGGCATGTATGGGCAATTGATCGATCTCAAACCGCAGGCAGGCGTCGTTGTTCCTGCCGGCAAGATCAACATGGAATCGGCCGTCAATCCGACCTTTACCCAGCAGGCCTGGCGCAAAGGGAGTGTGGGCGACGCCAGCCGCATCTATCTCGACGGCGATGCCTACCTGAGCGTGGCTGGCTTGCAAGACATGCTGGTGTCCATGTCGCGCAACTTCATCGAAGCGGAGTTGCGGACCAATGAATTGCGTGATTCGCCACTGTTGCTGGACTCCTGGCTACGCGGCAAAAAAGTGATAGTCGACCGCCGCGAACACGGCGTGTTCGACACTGCGCCGATGGCCGGCGTGAAGTGGGTGCAGAAAAAAGATGCGAATGGGCAATTAGTGTACATGCCCGGCGAATGGGTAGGCACGCCGCTGGGCGACATGGCAGGCTGGGTTGGGGTCGGCAAGACCGACCTGAATGAACTGTCGGCGGATGCCGGAAAAATCATGCTGCGTGCCGGTGGCGCCGTCATTACGCGCGGCGGCTCGATGATCGACGTATCGGGTGGCTCGATCCGTTATGCCGACGGCGTCAACACCGCCACCAGGCTCCTGGGAGCCGATGGCCGTCTGTATGCGATGGATCAAGCCATGCCCGATATCGACTACGTCGGTATCGCCGGCAATTTCACGCGCAAGAGCGCGCGCTGGGGGAAGGCGGAAACCTGGCGAAATCCCTTGATTGGCGGCAACCGGCTGGAAGCCGGCTATACGGAGGGGCGCAAGGCCGGCGAGGTGCAGATCTTTGCCGGTGATGCCATGGTGCTCGAAGGCGAGCTGTGGGGTGGCGTGGTGGTGGGCGAGCGCCAGCGGCAGGCAACTGGCGGCAACACGGGCGGCAAGCTGGAACTGGGCGGTGGCAGCGTGGAAGACCGCCCCTGGTCGCCGGGCACCATCATCGTCAGCCATGACCCGCAACGCCTCGCTAGTGCATTCGACGCCACTACGGTGCTGGGTTCGGACTTCTATCTTCCCGACAACCCGGCCAGGCCGCAATCAAAAAAACTGAGCCATCTCTCCGACGGCATGCTGAGCAATTCAGGCATGGGGCAGCTCAATTTCAACATCATTCGCGGCGACTTTGAATTGGCCAGCGGCGCCAATCTGGCATTCATGCCCGGCACCGCGCTGTATGTTTCCGGTGCCGATGGGTCGACCGGCAATATCCGCATCAAGGGCATGATCCGTTCCGCCAACGGCTCCATCGGCCTCGATTCCGCCAACGGACAACTGGACATCGGCGCCCAGGGCGGACTGGATGTGTCCGGACAATGGATCAATGCATGGCGGGACGGCATGCCGGCAGGTCCATGGGCCATGCATGGCGGCGCCATCAGGCTCAATGTCGGCAACATGACGGCGCAAGGGGAGGCGCTACTCGATGTCTCCGGCGGCGGCCGCGCGGACGCTGGCAAGCATGGCTTGTCGACTTTGCGCGTGGGAAATGCCGGCTCCGTCACCCTGGTCGGGGTGACGCCGGAGATGGACCTGGCGGCACTGAATCTGCGTGCGTATGCAGCCGGCTCATCCGGCAGCCTGTTCCTTGAAACGGCTTCCTCGGTGCAACTGGGTGGAGCGGCGGACGCGCCGGGAGTGGTGCTGCTGCCGGCCAGCCTGTATGCCGATCGCGGTTTCGGCCATGTCTCTGTCACCACGCGCGGCTCCGGCAATATTGCGGTGCCGGACGGCGTGACGGTGGCGCAGCAGGCAGCCGGCATCGACTTGACTTCGTTCGCCTACCGCGATGTCGCGACCGGCCGCAGCCTGGCCGAGGTGGCGCCGATCACGGTGCTGCGACAGGAAGAGCGGCTGCAGCGCAAGCCGGGCGGCCTGGCCTTGTCGACGGAGATCGGCGCCATCAGCGTGGGCAAGGACGCGGCGGTCATTGCCGATACCGGCGGGCGGTTGCAGTTCGGTGCCGGCGGCGCCGGCGGTGCGCTGCAGGTACTGGGCCGCCTGGAAGCCCCGGCGGGCAGTATCGAACTCAGTGGCGCCAGCGTCGCACTGGGCGCGGATGCGCAATTGCTGGCGCGTGGCGTGGCGTCGATCCATGCGGACAAGTCCGGGCATCCGCAGGGCGAGGTCAGGTCCGGCGGCGTGATCGATATCCGCGGCGCGGAGGTGACACTGGCAGCCGGTTCGCTGCTTGACGTGTCGGGCGCCCATGGGGAGATCGAGCGGGCCGAGGCGGGCAAGGCGCCGGGACAGCGGACCTATGCCAAACTCGGGCTGGCGAGTGACGGCGGGTCGATCCGCGTGCATGGCGCAGGGCTGATGGCCGGCACGCTGGCGGGCCAGGCCGGTGGCGCTGGCGCCCAGGGCGGCACCCTGGCCATTACGCATGCGTCGTCGGCGACTGGCGCCAATCTGGCGGAGCGCGTACGTGCCTATTTTTGCATGGCAGCCGGTCTCTGTAGCGCCGATAAAATCATCGGCTTCGATTTTGCCACGATGGTGGACCCGAGTTTGCCTCCCCTGGTCATCAGCAAGGCGCTGTACGAGCATTTAGGCTCGGCATCCCGGCTCTCCCTTGCCGTGACTGCCACTGGCGCGGCCTCCGGAGGGCAGGGCACGCCTATCGATTACGCGGCCTTTGGCATGAATGATGCGGTGCTGGATTTGTTCCGCGACTATGTCGGCCTGGATTTGCGGTCCTTGACGCCGGTCAATTCGCTCATGGTGGTGCGGCCGGCTTCGTTTTCCCGGGGCGGCTTTGCCAATCTCGGCCTGGCCTCTGCCGGCGCCGTGGAACTGGGTGACGTGCAGCTTGCCGCGGCCACGAGCATCATGCTCGACGGCACGCTGCGCCATGCCGTCGGGGAGTCGGGCCATGCCAGCCTGACAGCGGCGTATATCGGACTCAAACAGACGGCGGCGGCCGCCGCGCCGGCCGCAAGCGCACGGCGCACGGGCAGCCTGACATTGAACGCGGACCTCATCGATGTCATCGGTGGCCAGAGCGGCGCCGCCGGCATCGCCGGGCCGGCCAGTATTCGTGGCTTTGCCCGGACGGCATTGCATGCGCCGGAGTTGCGTTTCAGCGCCGCGAGCGCCCCGGTCGATGCCGGTGCCAGCCATGCCGTGCTGGACGTCGATGGCGCGCTGAACATCGCCGCCGGGCAGATCTATCCATCCATGGCGGTGCATGCCAAAATCCTGTCCGGTGAAGCGATTGCCGTGGAGCGCCTGGGCAGCGCAGCGAGCCTGCCATGGTCGGCGGGAGGCACATTGCGACTGGAGGCGCCCGTCATTGAACAGAATGGGGTCTTGCGCGCCCCCTTCGGCCAGATCGAATTGATCGCCAGCAATCAACTGACACTCGGTGCCGGCAGCGTCACCTCCGTCTCCGGTGCCGGGTTGATGGTGCCGTATGGCACCTTGTCCAACAACGAGCACTGGCAGGACCCGACCCGGCCGGCCGATGCCAGCAATCCGGCCACCGGTTCGCTCACATCGCCGCCCGAGAAGCGCATCAGCATGACTGCACCGGACATCGACCTGGCCCAGGGCGCCGTCGTCGACATTCGCGGTGGCGGCGATCTGTATGCCTGGGAGTTCGTTCCCGGCCCAGGCGGTTCCCACGATATCCTCAACATGCCCGGCATGTATGCCGTGATGCCGGGCCAGCAGGCAACGGCACCGGTTGCCGGCCTGGCATCGGGCAGCCGCATCTGGCTGGCCGGCGGCCCCGGCCTGGCAGCCGGCTGGTATGCCTTGCTGCCGGCGCGTTACGCCTTGCTGCCGGGCGCTTTTGCGGTCCAGTCGACAGGCAATGCATGGACCGGCCCGGTCGCGCCGGGCTTTGCCACGCCCGAGGGGCACCTCATCATGCAAGGCAGGAGCGGCAATGTGTACGGCGGCAGCGCGGACACGCAAGCATCGGCATGGCGCGTCATGTCCGGCAGCACGCTGCGCAAATACAGCGAATACAACGAGGCCTTTTCCAATCAATTCTTTTCGTCGGACGCCTTCAGGCTCACGCAATACCGCCTGACTGGCCAGGACATCGTCACGCCGCGCCTGGCGCGCGACGGCGGCGGCGTCGTCTTTGATGCCAGCGATCGCCTGACGCTCCATGGCAGCCTGCTGTCGCAGGCAGACAAGGATGGACGGGGCGGCCTGGTCGATATCGCCGGCAAGAAGATCGCCATCGTGGGGGCCGGGCAGGATGCCGGCACGCTGCAGGCGCAGGGCTACCTGGTCATCGATGCCGCGGGGCTGTCGAATTTCGGCGCCGGCAGCTTGCTCATAGGCGGCACGCGCAAGGGTGATCTGCTGGGCACGCAGGTCAATGTCACCGCCAGCAATATCGTCGTGCGCAATGGCGCCGGTTCGGAACTGCTTGGCCCGGAAATCATCCTGGCCGCCAGCGAGCAGGTCGCCATCGATGCCGGCAGTCTGGTCAGTTCCAAAGGCAGCGCCAGCAGCAGTGGCAATCTGATCGTCAAGCCCATGCAGGCCGCGGTCTATACGGACCCGGACGGCAATCTCGACGATAACTACGATGGCGTGATCGATGCGAAGGATGCCAAGGACGACGTGCTGACCACGCCGGCCAAGGACTGGGGCGCCCTGGTGCGCGTCGCCAATGGCGAGGCCATCAAAGTGATGCGCCAGAATGTCGATACCACGCGGGGCGGCCTGCTGACTGTCGGCGCCGGCGCGGCACTCAATGGCGGCGGCGCCCTGCTGCTTGACGCCACGGGTGAAACCGATCTGGCCGCCTCCGCCCGCCTGTCCGGCAGCCACCTGTCGGTGGCGGCCGGCCGCATCGGCTTTGGCGGCGGTAGCGGCCTGGTGCTCGACAGCGCCGCCCTGGCGCAACTGGCCGATTCCAAGCACCTGACCTTTCGCAGCTATTCCAGCTTTGATTTCCATCAATCGCTCGACCTCGGCGCGGCAGGCCTGGCCACGCTGACATTCGATGGCGCGGCATTTGCCGGCCATGGCGGCGATATCACCGTCAAGGGCGACTCCATCGCGCTGGAGAACAGTGGCGCCAATCTGGCCGCGGCAGGCAAGGGCGGCGGCACACTGAAACTCGACGCCGGGACCCTGATCCTTGGCGCAGGCCAGAAGAGCTTTGCCGGATTCAATGCCATCGCCCTGGGCGGTCGCGAGCAGATCGTCGGCGCCGCGAAAGGCGGCATCGATACCGGCGCCATCGCCCTGACCTTGAGCACGCCGCTGCTGACTGGCCGCGACGGAGCGGCGCAAAGCATCAGCACCGGCGGCGCATTGCAGGTGCTGGCAACGGCCGGGGGCAATCCGGCACAACAGCATCTGCAGGACAGCCTCGGTTCGCGCCTGAGCCTGTCCGGCGCCAGCGTCCTGTTCGGCGGTCGCGCCGTTGCGCTGGGCGGCAGCATCGACATGACGGCCACCGGCGGCGATCTGATTCTTGCCGATACCGCACAAGTCGATGTCGGCGGCTATGCCAAGCAATTCTTCGATGTGGCCGAATACGCCGATGCCGGCAACATCAAGCTGTCGGCGGTGGGCGGCGATGTACGCCTCAACCGGGGCAGCAGCCTCCATCTGGCGGCGCACAAGCTGGGCGGCAATGCGGGCGCCCTGCATATCGCCGCAGCCAATGGCGGTACCGTCGTGCTCGATGGCAGCATACGCGCCCAGGCCGGCGGTAGCGGCGGCACGGCTGGCAAAGCGGGTTCTTTTTCGCTCGATATTGCCGAATTGAGCGATTTCGCCGGCTTCAGCCAACGCCTCAATGATGCCGGCATGAATCGTTCACGCCAGTTCCGCATCCGCCAGGGTGACATCCGGCTCGATGGCACGACCACGGTGGAAAACTTCGGTCTCAGCGCTGATCAGGGCAGTATCAGCGTCAGCGGCACCATTGACGCCCGGGCCGCGTATGGCGGCGCGATCCGCATCACCGGCGGCGACGGCGTGACGCTGAGCCCCGGCGCGCAATTGCTGGCGGGCGCCACCGGTGAACTCGGCACTGGCCGCGTCACCGTCGAAGCGACGGGCGGCCAGCTGAACCTGCAAGGCGGCACCATCGATGTCGCCGGTAACGAAGGCGGCAAGGTCAGGTTGCGTGCGCAACAGCATGCCGCGCACAACGATCTCAATGCCACGGCACTGAACGCCAGCATCGTCGGCGCCCGTTCCGCGGTGCTCGAAGGTGTCGCCACCTACAACGTGGCCGACTACGACGGCAGCACGGTCGATTCCGTCAAGGCGGCCGCGGTCGCCGATGCTGCCCGCTTCAACGCTGCCGCGCCTGCCGTCGCAAACAGGCTCGGCAGCCACATCGCCGTCACGTCCGGCATTGTCATCGAAAGTGCGGGCGACCTGAGCATGAACGGCGACTGGAATCTGCACGAAGACTTTGCGACCGCGCGCCAAGGCTCGCTGACCTTGCGGGCCGGCGGCAACCTGAGCGTCAAAGGTCATTTGAGCGATGGTTTCGACCATGCCGACCGCAGCGGCAAACTGCAGGAAGGTGCTTCGTGGAATCTGCGCCTCGTCGCAGGTGCCGACCTGGACTCTGCCAATACACTGACAGTGAAACCGCTGGCGGCACAAGGCATGGGGAGCGGCAGCATCATCATCGGTACTGCCGACAGCAATCCGGATGCGGCGATCGACAATGGCGCGGGGAAACTGATACGCACCGGTAGCGGCGACCTGGAAGTGCGGGCAGGCAGGGATCTGACGCTGGCGCACAAGGAATCGGCGATCTATACGGCAGGCCGCAAGGACATGACGACGTGGGCCGACTTCACGACGGCGAATGCGGGTGCGGCCTACGGTATCGAAGGCGGCAATCTCGATATCGGCGCGCAGGGCAGCATGACGGCGCAGCCCGCCGGGCAGCGCTTCACCGAGTGGCTGAACCGGCAGGGGGCCTTGAACAAACAGCGTTACTTTGGCGAGTACGAAAGCAATGTCTATGGCATGCGGCCGGATGGCAGCTATGGGCCTTTGATGTTGCCGCCTGAACAATCGAGCTGGTGGGTCAATTATGCTACCTTCCAGCAAGGCGTGGGCGCCCTCGGGGGTGGCAATGTCAGCGTCAGCGCCGGTGGCGACCTGAACAATCTGGTGGTGGTGCTGCCGACGACGATGCGCATGCGCGGCGGCCTTGCCGCCGGCGAAGCGATGACGATGGAAACGCGCAATGGCGGCAGCATGAACGTCGAAGCCGGCGGTGTCATCCGTGGCGGCCAATATTACATTGCGCGGGGCACGGGCGATATCAAGGCCGGTGAAACCGCTGTCGGCAATAGCGTTTCCGTCGTCTGGAATGATGGTGAGCCTGATCGCCGCGACTTTACATTTTCCGTCGCGCCCATACTGGCGCTCGGCGACGCCACGCTGAATGTCCGCACAGCCGGCGATCTGCGCCTGCAAACCGTGATCGATCCGCTGCTTGTCCGCTATGGCGACGATGGCACGGGGACGCTGCCGAAGATGGATTACGCCGCCTACATGAGCGGCTATACCGACCGGACCGCGCTCAAGCTGGTTTCCACCGGTGGGGACATCACCTTCGTCAATCAGGTCGATTTTGTGTTTCACGACGTGTCCTTGAAGCCTAGCCATACTGCTCAGAATAATTTGATTGGTCATGGCGGCAATCGTTTCCCCGCCCGCCTGGCAGCGTTTGCGCTCAACGGCAGTCTGGAAATACAAGGGCCGCTGAGGGGCATGGCCGGCAGCACGAATGACGTGCAATTGATCGCGCAAGACGACATACGTTTTGCGACGCAAAATCGCGACGAACTGAGAGAATTGCGTATATATGGCGATGTCGAGGCACAAGTGGTCATGCCCTATGCGACACCTGGCATGATGCCTTCCCCTTTCATGCCGGGCAGCATCAGCCAGATTGCCATGGATGCCTTGCTTGCGAATCAGATCGACGCGCCGAACGCGTCGTATTTCCACGATCCCTACATGCGTGCCCTGAGCAATCCTGAGGTGTTGCCCCTGGCGCGCGACTTTGCGCCCAGCCGTATCTATGCGGGAGCCGGTTCCATCCTGGGACTGGACGTGACGGCGAATGAACAGACATGGATACGCGCGGGCCTGGATATCCGCGGGATGCGGCTCCATGCGCGCAATGTACGGCCGAGCGATGTGACCTTGCTGGAAGCCGGCAACGATATCCTCGCGATGACGAATGTCCGGGCCGCGATCAGCAACCAGATCGGCGATACCGGCAGCATCGCCGTGCAGGGGCCGGGCGCCCTGACCTTGTCCGCCGGGCGCGACGTCTATGCGGATAAATTGAAGATTCAAACCCTGGCGAACCAGCGCTACACCGATGCGGACAATCGGCCGATGGCGGAAACGCAGATCAATGGCCTGCCATCCCAGGGCGCGTCGATCACGCTGATGGCGGGCATGCACGGCGCTACCGGCTACGAGGCCTTTGCCAGCGCCTACCTCGACCCATCCAGGGTCGCCGCCATGCCGGAGTACCTGAAAGCCGCGGCGGCCGATGGCGGCGTGCTGCCGCTGTACCTGACCGACAGCATCGAAACGCGGGCCGGCGGGCAGCAGAAAGTCACCCGCCGTGGTCTGGTTTCCTACATGAAGGACATGACAGGGCAAGACCTGGCGCCCGTCGAGGCCTGGACGCGCTTCCAGGCCTTGCCCCAGTTGGCGCAACAGCAATTCCTGCGCCAGGTCTACCTGCTGGAGTTGCGCGAGGCCGGCCGCGATCAAGGTGAACCCGGCGTCAACGGGGTGCCGCGCAACGGCGGCTACAACCGCGGCTACCAGGCCATCGCCACCCTGTTCCCGGGCGATGGCTGGAAAGGCAATGTTTCAGCCAATAACATGATGCTACGCACCATGTCCGGTGGCGACATCAACGTCCTCACGCCCGGCGGCGGGGTGCAAGTCGCATCGCTGGGAGCGGCCGTGCCGGCCGGTTACGGCCTGGTGACGCTGGGCTCGGGCCACATCAACGTGTTTGCCAAGGACGATGTCGTCGTCAACCAGTCGCGTATTCTGTCTTTCGTCCCGGAAACCACGCTGCGTGGCAGCGACCAGATCATCTGGTCCAGCCGGGGCGGCATCGATGCCGGCCGCGGCTCGAAGACGGTACGGGTACCCTCGGCACCGGAGGTCGTCACCGATGTCGATGGCCGCACCATCGTTCGCGAAAAATCGGACATGAGCGGCAGCGGTATCGGTACCGTAGGCGATGGCGACGTCGACCTGGTCGCACCGGAAGGCGTCATCAATGCGGGGGATGCCGGCATCCGTGTTGCCGGCAACCTCAACATCATGGCCTTGCAGGTGCTCAATGCAGACAACATCAAGGTCAAGGGGGAAGCCAAAGGCTTGCCACCGCCTGCCTCGGTGAACGTCGGCGCCTTGGCCAATGCCAGTGCGGCGGCATCGCAGGCCGTGGCGGCGGCACAGGACGTGGTGCAGCGCGATCGCAACGACGCCCGCAGAAACCTGCCGTCGATCTTTTCGGTACGCATACTGGGCTTTGGGAATGACATGTTGCCGGCGAACGGCAATGTTGACGCGGCGCCATCGCATGGCTCGCTGCAGGGGCGCGCGCCATACGATGCGAATAGCGCGTTTCAGGTCCTGGGGCAGGGCGAGCTGAGTCCTGCGCAGCTGGCGCGGCTGACGCCGGCCGAGCAGCGTCAGATCAGAAAATAGGCGGGCGTATGACATTTTCGTGACAAACGGCATACGCGGGCGGCAAATCCCGTCTGTAGCATAGTCCCGCTGGTAAACATGGCGATGGTGCCGCTCTGGCGGGACGTGAGCATGGCATGGCCCGTGGCGGATGTCGCCAGGGATAAGCAACGCATTACTTTGACCAGGAAAAGCATGCAGCATTCAGGTAAGCCGAAAAAAACCGTATCCGCCGTTCTGTCCGGCATCGTTCAACGCGGCACCGGGCGCCTGTCGACAATGCTGGCCGCCTTGGGCGTGGGCATGACGGTAGCGGCGGTGCAATTGCCTGCCGCGTCCGCGCAGCCTGTTCCAGCGCAATGGATCGCTTATGCGCAGATGGCAGGAACGCAATTTGAAGCGTGGCTCAGCGACCCTGCCAACGATACCGCGGCGCGCCTGCATGCGTGGATGCAGGAACGCAGCCTGCAAGGCGGGCAGCCCGCGCCGCCGCCATTGATCGTGCGGGTGTGGGTGGCGCCATCGGGCCAGGTTCAGCGTGTCGAGTTCGCATCGATGGGCCAGGCGCAGGCCGATGCGGACTTGCGTGCGCTGATGACCACACGGGCCTTGCCTGCAGCGCCGCCGCCAGACATGCGCCAACCGATGATGCTGGAATTGACCCTGCATCGCAGTGAAGCCCATTAAATCATGGTGCTTGCTTGCTGCCGGCGCGGGAAAACACTGGAGGTAAGGGCAATGCCGCACGTCGCGCAGGATGGCATGAAGTTTCGATACAGCAAGCTGCTGGCGATGGCATTGGCTTTGCTGTTTTCCATGATGCTCGGTGCTTGCGGTTCCATGCCAGGTTCCTGCCTGTGGAATGCCCCCGATTTTTCCGCGCTGGCCAAAAAATATGGACCGGCAGTCGTCAATGTCGGCGTTGTCCGCGACACGGCGCCGCAACGTGCCGACAGCCCGGTCCCGGGGCAAAATGGAGTACAGGAAGACAGTCTGGGCTCCGGCTTCATCGTCAGCGAGGATGGCTATATCCTGACCAATGCCCATGTGGTGGCGCGCGGCAGCCAGATCAGCGTCAAGTTAACCGACCGGCGTGAATACAAGGCGCGCCTGATCGGGACAGATCGCGTCGCCGACGTGGCCCTGCTGAAGATCGATGCGCGCGGCTTGCCGACGGTGCGCATCGGCGATCCGGACACGGTGGATGTCGGCGATTGGGTCCTGGCGATAGGGTCTCCTTTTGGTTTCAGCAATTCCGCCACGGCCGGTATCATCAGTGCCACGCGCCGGATTTTGCCTGGCGCCGACTACACGCCATTCCTGCAAACTGACGTGCCGGTCAATCCCGGCAATTCAGGCGGACCGTTGTTCAGCCGGCATGGCGAAGTCATCGGCATCAACTCGCGTATTTACAGCAATAGCGGCGGCTATCAGGGACTGTCGTTTGCGATTCCCATCGACGCGGCAATGCGCATCAAGGAGCAGTTGCAGGCCAAGGGCGCCGTCACGCGGGGGCGCCTGGGCATGACGGTCCAGGAAGTGAATCAGGCCCTGGCGGAATCGTTTCACTTGTCGCGTCCGGCTGGCGCGCTGGTCGGTTTTGTCGAGCGCGGTGCTGCGGCGGATCGCTCCGGCGTGAAATCAGGCGATGTCATCTTGCGCGTCAATCAACGCGACGTCATCCAGTCGGCCGATGCGCTGATCTTCATTGCCGATGCCGTGCCGGGAGAGGAGGTGGCGTTGACAGTATGGCGTGATCGCGCGGCGCTGACGCTGGTCGTGGTGCCCGACCGCGCAGACGCATCGCGCCCGCCGGCGGCCCGGCCTGACATGCAGGCGCCGTTGGGACTGGTCGTCCGGCCGTTGCTGCCGCAGGAGCAACTGGTGTTGCGCATAGACGGCGGCTTGCTGGTGCAACAGCTGAACGCCGCGGCCTTGCGTGCCGGCGTAAAAGCTGCGGATGTGATACTGGCCGTGAATGGCAGAACCGTGGGAACGATCGAGGAACTTGCTGCGGAAGTGGGCGAGGGCGACGGTGCGGTGGCGCTCTTGATACAACGTGGTGCGACGCGCTTGTTTATTCCGATCGAAACAAAAAAACCGGCGCCCCGCGACGCCGGATAGTCGCTCGCCATGGACGGTGGATGCCTGCCGGTCCCGGCAAGCCGGCACGGCGGGCGGATTGCCTCATCAGGCCTGGCGTCCGATCGCGGACCTGCCTTCAGGGAGCGGCATATATAATATGAACTTCAGGAAAGCGCCGTGACGGGCGAGTATATGTTGAGTGATGAGGTTGTGATGCAGTCGAATGAACAAGAACAGTTGTTACAACAAAGCCAGGCGGGCTTCGATGCCTACTATGACGCGCTGGGGGCGTCGCTGGTGAACTTTGTCGAGCGCCTGGGCATCCAGCCGGCGCACGAAGTGTTGACGAACGCGGCCGAATACCTGCCGTACATCGATGCGGCCATGCGCACCATCGTCATCCGCGACGAGAGCTGGCAGTGGGTGAAAACCATGCTCGGCTACTTTATCGGCGAATACTTCGTGCAAGGCCATGCGGGCTGCTGGTACGTGGAGACGCGGCCGGCATCGCCGTATTTCTGCCGCATCATGGTGGGCGGCTTCGAGCATGGCTTGCCGGCCGACGCCGCCCTCGATCCGGAGGCGCTGGCGCTGGAGTTCCTGGGGCAATCCGTGCCGCGCGAACTGGCGGCACTGATCGCCTCAGCGCAAGCCCGCCTGGCGTGACGCCGCGCGGCTTGCCGAGCCAGATTTAAAACTCTTCCCACTCGCCTTCGGCCCGGCTTGCCACCTTGCCGCTCTTGTGCATGGCAGGCAGGCGCAGGGCAGGCGCTGGGGCCTGGCGCGCAGGCGCTGCCGATGCCACAGGCGCGCTGCGCTGCGCCGCTTTCATGCTGAAACGGTCGGTCGCCGCCGCGTTGGCGTCCAGGCGGAACACGCTGACCACCTGCGCCAGTTCGCTCGCCTGTTCCTGCATCGCTTCGGCCGCGGCCGACGCTTCTTCCACCAGGGCCGCATTTTGCTGGGTCACCTGGTCCATTTCGGAAATGGCCTGGTTGACTTGCTCGATGCCGGCGCTCTGTTCTTCGCTGGCGTTGCTGATCTCGCTCATGATGGAGGTCACGAAGCCGATGCTTTGCACGATTTCTTCCATCGTCTGGCCCGCCTTGTCGACCAGGTTCGTGCCTGCTTCGACCTTTTGCACGGAGTCGTCGATCAAGCCCTTGATCTCTTTCGCCGCCGCCGCCGAGCGCTGCGCCAGGTTGCGCACCTCGGTTGCCACGACGGCGAAGCCGCGGCCCTGTTCGCCGGCACGCGCCGCTTCCACGGCCGCGTTCAAGGCCAGGATGTTGGTCTGGAAGGCGATGCCGTCGATGACAGCGATAATATCGACGATTTTCTTCGACGAGGTATTGATCTCGCCCATGGTGGACACCACTTCGGCCACCACGGCGCCGCCGCGGCTGGCGATGCCGGCCGCGTCGCCGGCCAGTTTATTCGCCTGGCGCGCGTTGTCGGCATTCTGTTTCACGGTCGAGGTCAGTTCTTCCATCGACGAGGCCGTTTCTTCCAGCGAGCTGGCTTGCTGTTCCGTGCGCGACGACAGGTCCTGATTGC
This sequence comes from Janthinobacterium sp. GW822-FHT07H11, assembly GCF_058798615.1. Lineage (NCBI taxonomy): Bacteria > Pseudomonadati > Pseudomonadota > Betaproteobacteria > Burkholderiales > Oxalobacteraceae > Janthinobacterium > Janthinobacterium sp. GW822-FHT07H11. The sequence continues at coordinate 4,601,508 of NZ_CM179507.1, read as the reverse complement.
CGGCGGCGATTTCCGCCGACGCCGTGGCGATGGTGTCGGTGCCGCTGCGCACCTGGCCGACGATGCCGACCAGGCTGTCGTTCATGGTTTTCAGCGCATGCATCAGCTGGGCCGTTTCATCGCGGCCTTGCGCCGTGATGGTGCTGCTCAGGTCGCCCGCAGCCACGGTTTCCGCCACTTTCACGGCGTCGCGGATGGGGCCGGTGATCGAACGCGTGATCCACCAGGCGAAGCCGATGCCCATCAGCACGGCCAGCACGCCCATGGTGATCAGGAACACGCGGGTGCTGCTGTAGGCTTCGATGATGCTGGCGCCGACGCCGTCGGCCGCCTTGATCTGCATGCCGGCAAAGCGCTTCACTTCGGCCAGGTAGGCCGTGGTGATGGGCGCGACTTCCTTCTCGAACACGATCTTGGCGCCGGCCACGTCGCCGTCGGCCTTCATCTGGAAGGCGCGTGCGCGCGTCGTGACGTAATCGGTGCGCACCTTGCGCACCACCTTGAACTGCTCGATCACGGCAGGGTTGAGCAGGGAGGCGATGATGTCGTCCTGCAGCTTGCTGGAACGCTCGGCATCGACCTTCAGGTCTTCCTCGATCTTGGCGCGCACGACGGGATCGGTGATTTCAAACGAGGCCACGCCGCGCACGCTGTTGAGTTCAATGATCTTCGACCATTCGGCCACCATGCGCTGGTTCTTGATGCTGGTGTTGATCAGGCGGTAAGTCAGGTCGCTGGCCGTTTGCATGCGCACGAGGGCGGTGACGGTCAAGGCGGCAAGCAACAGCAATACGACAGCAAAGCCGACGCCAAGGCGGCTGCCGATGTTCAGGTTTTTCATGTAATTCCTAACAGTTTAATAGTCATGATCGCCGCCGCCAGCAAGGGCGGACAGGCGCCGCAAGGCGCAGGGGATCGGGGTCTTCAGGTGCCGCGTGATTGCATTGCGGCGCGCCGCGCTGTGCACGGCGTTAGAGGTAAAGCAAGGGGGGTGGCGGCCTGGGGTGGCGCTAACCAGCAAACCGCAAGTATAGCATTGACGTACGGAAATAGTTTCTTACGGCAATTTTAATTATTTTTTGATATTGATTTCCTGTTGCATTTTTACATCAAGTCCCTAGTCCATAAGTACTATCACTTACATTTCGCCTTACTTTTCGCCGTGTCGGCTGATAAAATACTAATGATAATCATTCGTATTAAAACACTGACCAGGGAATTGTATGCAGCAACAGCGCAAGCCAGGATGTAAACCGATCACCATCGCCGTACTGGGCGCCCTGTCATTCGGCGCCACGCCATTGGCGGCCTGGGCGCAGGAAAGCCTGCCCGCCGTCACGGTGACGGCATCGAAGGACAACAATGGCTATGCCGCGTCCACGTCGGCCAGCGGCACCAAGACGGCAATGGCCTTGCGCGACGTGCCGCAGACGATCAACGTGGTGCCGGCCGCCGTCATCAAGGATCAGCATGCGATGTCGATCCAGGACATCATGAAGAACATTCCCGGCGTGGGCTTGTCCACGGGCGATGGCCAGCGCGACCAGGTGTTCATCCGCGGCTTCACGGCCATCGGCGACCAGTTCGTCGACGGCTTCCGCGACGACGCCCTGTATTTCCGCGACCTGTCGAACGTCGAGCGCCTGGAAGTGATCAAGGGACCGGCCGCCGTGCTGTACGGCCGCGGTTCCTCGGGCGGCCTGGTCAACCGCATCACCAGGAAGCCGGGCGTTGATATCACGGACGTGGCCTTGAGCCTGACGAACACGGCCGGACGTCGCGGCGAAGTCGACGTGGGCCGTGTCGGCGAGACGGTGGACTGGCGCGTCACGGGCGCGCGCGAAGTGTCCGACAGCTACCGCGACCAGCAATTCATCAACCGCACGGCGATCGCGCCATCGGTCGCCATCCGCCTGTCGGGCGCCACGACACTGCTGCTGCAGGGCGACTACCTGGAAGACCGCCGCCTGACGGACTTCGGCATCCCGTCCTGGCACGGCCGTCCCGTCGCCGTCGATGCGCGCACCTATTATGGCGCCGCGAATGCCCGCGATGCGGACTTCAGCCAGTCGCGCGTGGTGTCCACGGCCGCCACCCTGACGCACAAATTCAGCGATAGTTTGTCGCTGCGCAATGCCTTCCGCTACTACGACTATCACCTGGACCGCAACAACACGAATATTTCCGGCAACGTCAACGAAGTCAAGGGCACGATGAACCTCGGCCACGCCAAGCTGAACCGCGACGAGAGCGGCTGGTTCAACCAGACGGAATTGACGCAAAAGCTGGTCACGGGCAGCCTGCGCCACGAAGTGCTGTACGGCGCCGAGTTCGGCAAGCAGAACAAGGATGCCAGCAGCTGGGCCTCGACCATCGTGGCGACGAATGTATCGATCTTCAATCCCGTCCTGCCTGTGGTTAACCGCAGCAAGCTGGGCGCGCGCAGCGATACCTTCGGCACCTACGACACGGCCGCCGCCTACGTGCAGGATGCCATCGCTTTCAGCGACGAGTGGAAGGCGCTGGCCGGCTTGCGCTATGACCGCTACCGGCAGCAGTCGCGCCTGGCCAATGCGGCGGGCGTGACGACGGCGGACCTGTCGCGCACGGATTCGGCCTACAGCCCCCGCGCCGGCCTCGTCTGGCAACCGGGCGCGGCGCAATCGTACTACGCGTCGTGGAGCCGTTCGTTCCAGCCCAGCGGCGAGAACTTCGCCCTGGCCGCCAACAATGCCGACCTGGCGCCGGAAACCACGCGCAACACGGAAGTGGGTGCCAAGTACGATCTGTGGGGCGGCCGCGCCAACGCCACCGTGTCGCTGTTCCGCCTGGAGCGCGACAATATCAAGACCAGCGACCCGATCACGAACCGCATCGTGCCCGTCGGCACGCAGCGCACGGACGGCCTGGAACTGACCTTCAACGCGGACTTGCACGACGGCTGGAAGATGATGGCCGGCTATGCTTACCTCGACGCCAGCATCACCGATTCCATCGCCGTCGACAAGAGCGTCAATGTGCCGGGCGGCACCACGGCCAGTTCGGTGGCCATCAAGGGCAAGCGCGCCACCTTGACGGCGCGCAATACGGCCAACCTGTGGCTGACGAAAGACCTGGGCCACGGCTACACGGTGGGCGGCGGCGCGAATGCCGTCGGCAGCCGTTTCGCGAACCCGGGCAACACGGTGGTCTTGCCCGGCTACGTGACGGCGGACGCCATGGCCTCGTACCGCACGGGCCGCTATGAAGTGCAGCTGAACATCAACAATATCGGCGACACGCGCTACATCGTCTCCGGCCACGGTTCCAGTCCGAACCTGAGCCTGCCTGGCGCGCCGCGCAATGTGGCGCTGACCTTGCGCTACAGCATGTAAAGGCCGCAGTCTGGAAAAACCCCGCTCGCGAGCGGGGTTTTTTCATGCGCGCGCCGTTCCAGGCCGGTCCCGCCGCGCGCGCCAGCCTTTCCTGCGGGTAATAGCTGCTGTCCCTGTGACAGCACGCCGGTATTCGGTGTTTAATGGCGCATGACCATTTCACGAGAGGCAAGCAGCATGGGATACAGCAAACACAGCAATCGCATCACTGAACTGCTCGGCATTGGGCTGCCCGTCATCCAGGCGCCCATGGTGGCCGCCGCGATGGGCGACATGGTGGTGGCCGTGGCGCAGGCGGGCGGCCTCGGCTCGCTCGCTTGCGCGGGCTTGAATCCGCAGCAGATCGGCGACGAGATGCGCTTCATCCGCGAGCACACGGACCGGCCCGTCAACCTGAATTTTTTCTGCCATGTACAGCCCGAGCCTGACGCCGCGCGCGAAGCGGCCTGGCGCGCGCACCTGGCGCCGTATTACGCGGAACTGGGCATCGACCCGTCGCAACCCATTCCCTCGTCCGTGCGCCATCCGTTCGGCGAAGAGATGTGCGCCGTGGTCGAGCAATGCCGGCCTGGCGTGGTCAGCTTTCATTTCGGCCTGCCGTCGCCGCACTTATTGGCGCGCGTAAAGGCCACGGGGGCGAAGGTGCTGTCGTCCGCCACCACGGTGGCCGAGGCCGTGTGGCTGGAGCGGCACGGCTGCGATGCCGTCATCGCGCAAGGCTGGGAAGCGGGCGGCCACCGGGGCATGTTCCTGTGCGAGGCCATCGAGGCGCAGGTGGGCACCATGGCCCTGGTGCCGCAGGTCGCCGATGCGCTCACGATACCGGTGATCGCCGCCGGCGGAATCGGCGACGCGCGCGGCGTGCGGGCCGCGCTGGCGCTGGGGGCCGACGCGGTGCAGCTGGGCACGGCCTACCTGTTCTGCCCGGAAGCGCGCGTCTCGGCCATCTACCGCGCCGCCCTGGAAAGCGCGGGCGAGGCGGACACGCGGCTGACGAATGTGTTTACGGGACGGCCCGCGCGCGGCATCGCCAACCGCCTGGTGCGGGAAGCGGGGCCGATGTCGCCGCTGGCGCCCGCGTTCCCGCTGGCGGGCGGCGCATCCATGCTGCTCAAGCAGAAGGCGGAGGTGCAGGGCAGCGGCGACTTCAGCCTGCTGTGGTCTGGCCAGGCCGCGCGCCTGGCCGAACGCCTGCCCGCCGCCGAATTGACGCGCAAACTGGCTGCCGCTGCGGGTTTCGGCGTTTAGAGGGAATGCTCGGTAGGGAAAAATAAACGTTGACTAATGGCGCTGATATCCGGCGAACTCTACCTCATACCAGTTTGGGGGGTAAAATACATTGATATGGCACAAATGTAGTGATAATTTCATCATGAGATGACACTGTCATGACGACATATGACTTTCTTTTTACTCACATCATAGAGGCCTGATATGGTTCAGATGTCCAGGCGCCAGTTCCTTCGGGTTACTGGCGCGACCATTGCTGGTTCCAGCCTCGCCCTGCTCGGTTTCGCACCGGGCCAGGCGCTGGCGGAAGTGCGGCAATACAAGCTGTCTCGCACGACCGAGACACGCAATACCTGTCCTTACTGTTCGGTAGGATGCGGCGTCCTGCTGTATGGACTGGGCGATGGCGCGAAAAACGCCGTCTCCAGCATCATCCACGTGGAAGGCGATGCCGATCACCCGGTCAACCGCGGCACCCTGTGCCCGAAAGGCGCCAGCCTGGTTGACTTCATCCACAGCCCGAACCGCCTGAAAGTGCCCGAATACCGCGCGCCGGGCGGCACGGAATGGCAACCGATCTCCTGGGATGTGGCGCTCGACAAGATCGCGCGCCTGATGAAGGATGACCGCGACGCCAACCTGATCGAAAAGAATGCCGACGGCAAGACCGTCAACCGCTGGCTCTCCACCGGCATGCTGGCCGCGTCCGCCGGCAGCAACGAGGTCGGTTACCTGACCCACAAGACAGTGCGCAGCATGGGGATGCTGACCTTTGATAATCAGGCGCGTGTATGACACGGACCGACGGTGGCAGGTCTTGCCCCGACGTTTGGCCGTGGCGCGATGACGAATCATTGGGTCGATATCAAGAATGCCGACGTGATCCTGGTCATGGGCGGCAATGCAGCAGAAGCACATCCTTGCGGATTCAAATGGGTCACGGAAGCGAAGGCGCATAACAAGGCCAAGCTGATCGTTGTCGATCCGCGTTTTACCCGTACCGCATCCGTGGCAGATTACTACTGCGCCACGCGTACCGGCACGGACATCGTCTTCCTCGGCGCGATCATCAATTATCTGCTGACGAACGACAAGATCCAGCATGAGTACGTGCGCAACTACACGGACATGCCTTTCATCGTGCGCGAAGACTATGCGTTCGAGGACGGCCTGTTCTCGGGTTTCGATAAGGAAAAAGGCAAGTACACCAACAAGGCCACCTGGGATTACGAGATCGGCGACGACGGCTATGCCAAGGTCGACCCGACCCTGGAACACCCGCGCTGCGTCTACCAGATGATGAAGAAGCACTACGCGCGCTACACGACCGAAATGGTCGAGCGCACGTGCGGCGTGTCGGCCGACAAGTTCCACAAGGTGGCCGAAGCCCTGGCGTCGACGGCCGTGCCGGGACGCGCCGGCACCATCCTGTACGCGCTGGGCTGGACGCACCACTCGACGGGCGCGCAAACCATCCGCACGGGCGCCATGGTGCAGTTGCTGCTGGGTAACATGGGTATCGCCGGCGGCGGCATGAACGCCTTGCGCGGCCACTCGAACATCCAGGGCTTGACCGACCTGGGCCTGATGTCGAACCTGTTGCCAGGTTACATGACCTTGCCGAACGAGGCCGAGCAGGATTTCGATGCGTATATCGCCGCGCGGGCCACCAAGCCGCTGCGGCCGAACCAGCTCAGCTACTGGAGCAATTACCGCAAGTTCCACGTCAGCTTCATGAAGACGTGGTGGGGCGATTTCGCCACGGCAGAGAACAATTACGCCTTCGACTACCTGCCGAAACTCGACAAGCCGTATGACTTGATGCAAGCCATCGAGTTGATGCACCAGGGCAAGATGACCGGTTATATCTGCCAGGGCTTCAACGTCATCGCTTCCGCGCCGAACAAGCAGAAGGTCACGGAAGCGCTGGCTAAGCTGAAGTTCCTCGTCATCATGGACCCGCTGGCCGTGGAAACGGGCGAATTCTGGAAGCCGCACGGCAAATACCACGAAGTCGATCCGACCAAGATCATGACGGAAGTGTTCCGCTTGCCGACCAGCTGCTTCGCCGAAGAGCGCGGTTCGCTGGTCAGTTCCTCGCGCGTGCTGCAGTGGCACTGGCAGGCGGCCGAACCGCCGGGCCAGGCGCGCAGCGACCTGGAGATCATGTCGGGCCTGTTCTTGCGCATGCGCAGCATGTACAAGAAAGAGGGCGGCAAGTTCCCCGATCCGATTCTCAACCTGACGTGGAATTATGCGCAGCCGCATAACCCCCAGCCGGAAGAAATCGCCCGCGAATTCAACGGCCGTGCGCTGGCCGACTTGTACGATCCGAAAGATCCGGCCAAGCTGCTGGTGAAAAAGGGCGAGCAGCTGGCCTCGTTTGCGCAATTGCGCGACGACGGCACCACGTCCAGCGGTTGCTGGATCTTCGCCGGCAGCTGGACGCAGGCGGGCAACCAGATGGGACGGCGCGACAACAGCGACCCGACGGGCATCGGCCAGACCCTGGGCTGGGCCTGGGCCTGGCCGGCGAACCGCCGCGTGCTGTACAACCGCGCTTCGTGCGACCTGAAGGGCAAGGCTTTCGATCCGACCCGCAAGTTGATCGAGTGGAATGGCACGAACTGGAGCGGGGCCGATATTCCCGACTTCAAGGCCGACGAACCGCCGGAAAACGGCATGGGGCCGTTCATCATGCTGGGCGAGGGCGTGGCGCGCTTCTTTGCGCGCGGGGCCATGGCCGAAGGGCCGTTCCCCGAGCATTACGAGCCGTTTGAAAATCCGCTCGGCTACAACCCCATGCACCCGAAAAACCCGCAGGCGACCAGCAATCCGGCCGCGCGCGTGTTCGACGATGACCGCAAGCAATTCGGCACGCATGAGGAATACCCGCACGTGGCCACCAGCTACCGCCTGACCGAGCATTTCCATTACTGGACCAAGCATGCGCACCTGAATGCCATCATCCAGCCGCAGCAATTCGTCGAAATCGGCGAAGAGCTGGCCAAGAGCATCGGCGTCGTTGCCGGCGGAGAAGTGCGCGTCAGTTCCAAGCGCGGCCACATCATCGCCAAGGCCGTCGTCACCAAGCGCATCAAGGCCTTGATGATCGAGGGCAAGGCCGTGCACACGGTGGGCTTGCCGCTGCACTGGGGCTTTACGGGCGTGGCCAAGCCGGGGTATCTGATCAATACCCTGACGCCGGGCGTGGGGGATGCGAATTCGCAAACGCCGGAATTCAAGTCCTTCCTCGTGAAGGTGGAAAAAGCATGATGGGAGCTCAATAATGGCACTGCAATCCTTAGATATCCGGCGCCTGTCGGCGACCACGGTGACGCCGCCGCAGGCGCGCAGCCCGGTGACGGGCACGGTGGCCAAGCTGATCGATGTGTCGAAATGCATCGGCTGCAAGGCTTGCCAGACGGCGTGCATGGAATGGAACGACCTGCGTGACGAGGTCGGCGAAAACCATGGCACCTATGACAACCCGACGGACCTGACGCCGCAATCGTGGACGGTGATGCGTTTTGCCGAACACGAAGACAACGACGGCAACCTCGAGTGGCTGATCCGCAAGGATGGCTGCATGCACTGCGAGGACCCGGGCTGTTTGAAGGCCTGTCCGGCGCCGGGCGCCATCGTGCAATACACCAACGGCATCGTGGATTTCCACCAGGAAAACTGCATCGGTTGCGGCTACTGCGTGGCCGGCTGTCCTTTCGACGTGCCCCGCATCTCGAAAAAGGACGACCGCGCCTACAAGTGCACCTTGTGCTCGGACCGCGTTGCCGTGGGCCAGGAACCGGCTTGCGTGAAAACCTGTCCGACGGGCGCCATCGTCTTCGGCACCAAGGAAGACATGAAGGTGCATGCGGAAGAGCGCATCGTCGACCTGAAGTCGCGCGGTTTCGAAAACGCGGGCCTGTACGATCCGGCCGGCGTGGGCGGCACGCACGTGATGTACGTGCTGCACCATGCCGACAAGCCGAAGCTGTACTCGAACCTGCCGGAACGCCCGCGCATCAGTCCGATGGTGGGCTTCTGGAAGGGCTGGGCCAAGCCGCTGGCCGTCGCCGGCATGGCGGCCACGGCCCTGGCGGGCCTGTTCCACTACACGCGTGTCGGTCCGAACGAAGTGAGCAAGGATGAGGAACGCGAAGCCCTGGACGAGGCCGAGCGCATCAAGGAGGGTCAGCATGAGCCACAGTGAACAGCACGGCAGCAAGCTGCGCGACAAGGACGGCAATCCCTTGATCGAGCGCTATAACCCCAATGAGCGCACGAATCACTGGGTCACGGCCATCACCTTCGTCATGCTGGCCCTGTCCGGCCTGGCCATGTTCCATCCGTCGATGGCGTGGCTGGCGAACCTGTTCGGCGGCGGGCAATGGACGCGCATTTTGCATCCGTTTGCCGGCCTGGTGATGTTTGTCTCGTTCGCGATCCTGGTGCTGCGTTTCTGGCACCACAACAAGTTCGAGGACGGCGACAAGCAGTGGCTCAAGCAAATGGACGACGTGCTCAACAACCGCGAAGAGAAGCTGCCGAAGATCGGCAAATACAATGCCGGCCAGAAGATCCTGTTCTTCGTGTTGCTGGTAAGTATGATTGGCTTGCTGCTGTCGGGCATCGTGATCTGGCGCGCGTATTTCGCGTTCTATTTCCCGATCGACGTGGTGCGCTTTGCCGCCTTGCTGCATGCTGGTTGTGCTTTTGCCATCATCTGCGCCATCATCGTGCACATCTACGCGGCCCTGTGGGTCAAGGGCTCGATCGGCGCCATGGTGCGCGGCACCGTCACTTACGGCTGGGCGCGCAAGCACCATCCGAAGTGGTTTGAAGCGGTGATCCGTCATACGGAAAAGTAGGCAGCAGGGTAGGTCGGCTTAGCTTCGCGTAAGCCGACATGCTCCGCCGCCGGCGTTTTTCTCTGCCAGCGACAGCCAGGGCCAGTCCCCCAGGACTGGCCCCTTTCTTTTTATCGATTAAAATACTTTTACAGCACAGCCAACTCCGCTGGCGCTGCCTTGCTTCTTTTGATGGGAAAACTCCATTGGTACAACGCATTCTTCAGCCAGGCGAAATCGAAGGCCTGGACCACAACGCGATTCCGCGCCTGCTGCTGCCGCAGCCTGACAGCCTGTTCAAGGCGCGCGCGCAGCGCTTGCGCGAATTGGCGCAGGGCAATATCAAGGGCATCCCCGTCGACGCGGGCATGCAGGGCTATCTGGTGCTGATGGCCGCGCTGGCCGATGCGCAGGCCGCCGTGGTAGGCAAACTGGCGCCCGGCGCCGTGCCTGCCGCCGATCCCGACGCGCTGCGCCGCGCGGTCCAGCACCGCATGCCCGTGCTGCCCGTCAACGGCGCCCGTCCGCCCGTCTGGCGCGACATCTTTGCCAGCCTGCTCGATGAATTGGCGAGCACGGCAGCCAGCCAGCCGGCATTATCGGGCGGCCTGACCCAGGTGCTGGCGCAATTGCGCGCGCTCGATGCGGCCGCGCTCGACGCCTGCGCCGATGCCGTGCTCGATGAAAACGGCGACAACCTCAATCCCATGCATGCGCCGTTCGTCGCCGCCGCGCTGCAGATTTTATGGTCGGTGTCGGCCAGCGAACTGCGCGCCGCGCGCGTGCCGGACCTGGAAACGGGGACCTTGTGTCCCGTCTGCGGTTCGCACCCCGTCGCCAGCGTGATCCGCATCGGCGGCCAGTCGCAGGGCTACCGCTACCTGCATTGCGGCATTTGCGAAAGCGAATGGCATATGGTGCGCGTCAAATGTTCGACCTGCGAACAGAATGGCAAGATCGCCTACCAGGGCCTCGATGCGGCCGACGCCGCGCCGTTCGACCCCGTCACGGCCAAGGACGAGAAACTGCCGAACAAGGCCAACGATCCGAAGAAGGTGGCGCGCGCGGAAACCTGCGACGACTGCCATACCTATCGCAAAGTCTTTAACCAGGAACACGATTACAAGGTCGAGCCGCTGGCCGACGACCTGGCCAGCCTGATGCTCGACCTGCTGGTGGGCGAAGCCGGCTACCAGCGCGCCAGCGGCAATCCGCTGCTGTGGCTGGGGAAGAACGACAGCAGCGAAGGCCAGCCAGCATGACGACAGGGCAAACCGTGCGCCTGCCGTCGGTCGACCGCATCCTGGGCGACGCGGCTTGCCTGGCCCTGATAGCACACTACGGCCGCGTGCAAACCCTGGCCTGCGCGCGCGCCGTGCTGGCCGAACTGCGCACGGCCATGCTGGCGGGCGCAGTGTGCGAGGAGGGCGCCTCGCTCGCCGCCATCGCCGCGCAAATGGGCGAACGCCTGCAGGCGCAGTCGCGCCCGCAGCTGCGCGCCGTGTTCAACCTGACGGGCACCGTGCTGCACACCAACCTGGGCCGCGCCTTGCTGCCCGACGCCGCCGTGCAAGCCGTGGTGGCAGCGCTGCAGTGGCCGATGAACCTGGAATTTGACCTGGAAACGGGCAAGCGGGGCGACCGCGACGACCTCGTCGAGGAACTGCTGCGCGAACTGACGGGGGCCGAAGCGGCCACCATCGTCAACAACAACGCGGCCGCCGTGCTGCTGATGTTGAATACCCTGGCGCAGAATAAAGAGGTGATCGTTTCGCGCGGGGAACTGGTGGAAATCGGCGGCGCCTTCCGCATCCCCGACGTGATGACGCGCGCCGGCGCCGTGCTGCGCGAAGTGGGCAGCACCAACCGCACCCACCTGGCCGATTACGCCAATGGCGTGACTGAAGACACGGCCCTCTTGATGAAGGTCCACTGCAGCAATTACGCCATTACCGGTTTTACCAACAGCGTGGAACTCGATGAACTGGTGCCGCTGGCGGCGCAGCATGGCGTGCCGACGGCCGTGGACCTGGGCAGCGGCACCCTCGTTGATCTGGAGCAATACGGGCTGCCGCATGAAACGACGGTGCGCGAAACCATCGCGGCGGGCGCCGACCTGGTGACCTTCAGCGGCGACAAATTGCTCGGTGGTCCCCAGTGCGGCATCATCGTCGGGCGCGCCGACCTGATCGCGAAGATCAAGCGCAACCCATTGAAACGCGCGCTGAGGGTGGGCAAGCTGACGCTGGCCGCACTGGCTCCCGTGCTGCAGCTGTACCGCGCGCCGGACTTGCTGGCCGAACGCCTGACCACCTTGCGCCTGTTGACGCGTCCCGCGGCCGCCATGCGCGCGCAGGCGCAAACCCTGCTGCCGCTGCTGCAAGGCGCGTTGGGCATGCAGTACGTGGTCACGGCCGAAGCCATGCAAAGCCAGATCGGCAGCGGCGCCTTGCCCGTCGACCAGTTGCCCAGCTTCGGCCTGGCCATCCGCAGCGCCCCCGGCGCGCGCCTGAGCAATCCATTGGGAACGCTGGAGCAGCGCCTGCGCGCCTTGCCGCGGCCCGTGATCGGCCGCATCGGCCAGGATACGCTGTGGCTCGATCTGCGCTGCCTGGAAGCGGGGCACGAGACGGCCTTCATCGCGCAACTGGCCGAGTTGACGGCATGATCGTCGGCACGGCAGGCCATATCGACCATGGCAAGACGACCCTCACGCGCGCGCTGACGGGCGTGCACACGGACCGCCTGAAGGAAGAGCAGGCGCGCGGCATTTCGATCGAACTCGGTTACGCCTATCTGCCGCTGGCCGACGGCACGGTGCTGGGCGTGATCGACGTGCCGGGACACGAAAAATTCATCCGCACCATGGCCTCCGGCGTGACGGGCATCGACTTCGCCCTGCTCGTGGTGGCGGCCGACGACGGCATCATGCCGCAGACGCACGAGCACCTGGCGATTCTGCGGCTGCTGGGCGTGACGCGCGGCGCCGTGGCGCTGACCAAGGTCGACCGCGCCGACAGCGCCCGCGTGGCGCAGGTGGAGGCGGACATCGAAGCGCTGCTGGCCGGCACGCCGCTGGCGGGCAGCCCGATCTTCCCCACGGCCGCCAGCCGCGACCACGATCCCGGCGTGGCAGCCCTGCTGGCGCACCTGGCGCAGGTGGCGCGCAGCCTGCCGCAACGCGACGAGCGGCGCTTGTTCCGCCTGGGCGTGGACCGCGTGTTCACCTTGCCGGGGCAGGGCACCATCGTCACCGGCACGGCGCTGGCCGGCATGGCCACGGTGGGCGATACCTTGCAGCTGGCGCCCGGCGGCGCGCCAGCGCGCGTGCGCAGCATCCATGCGCAGAACCGCGCGGCCGAGACGGGCATGGCGGGCCAGCGCCTGGCGCTGAACCTGGCCGGCATCGACCGCGAGCGCATCGAGCGGGGCAACTGGATCGTCGCGCCCGCGCTGGCGCAGTGTTCCGAGCGCATCGACGTGGAGCTGACCCTGCTGCCCGACGCCGGCGTGCAGCTGAAAGCCTGGTCGCCGCTGCATGTGCACCTGGGCGCGGCGCACCAGCTGGCGCGCGCCGTCATGCTCGATGGCGAGACCCTGTCGCCGGGGCAGACGGGCAGGGTACAGCTGGTGTTCGACGCTCCCATGCATGCGGTGCCGGGCGACCGCTTCGTCGTGCGCAATGCGCAAGCGACGCAGACGGTGGGCGGCGGCATGGTGCTTGATCCCTTTGCTCCCGCGCGCAAGCGGCGCAGCCCGACGCGCCTGAGCTGGCTGGACGCGCTGGCCGCCTTTGTCGCGCACGGCGATTATGCGGCCCTGCTGGCGCAAAGCCCGCTGGGGCTGCGCGAGTCGCTGCTGGTGCGCCTGTCGCTGCTGCCGGCGACCGCCATCACCTTGCCGCCCGAGACGCGGCGCATCGCCCTGCGCGGTGGCGACGCCCTGCTGCTGGCGCTAGCGGCCTTGCTGGCGCTGGAAGAGAGATTGCTGGCGGCCCTGGCGGCCTTCCACGCGCGCGCGCCCGACGAGGCGGGGCCGGAGCTGTGGCGCCTGAAGCGCATCGTCGACGCGGAGATGGAAGACGCCTTGTGGAGCCATCTGGTCGATGGCTTGCTGGCGCAGGGCAGCGTCCTGGCGCGCGGCGCCAGCCTGCACCTGCCGAGCCACAGCGTGGAACTGACGCCGCAGGAGCAGGCGGCGGCCGAGCCGATGCTGGCGGCATTGCTGCAGGGCCGCTTCGATCCGCCGTGGATGCGCGACCTGGCGCGCGACTGCGGCCTGGCCGAGGATGAAACCCGAAGGCTGTTACGTAAACTGGCCAAGGCGGGCCAGATCAGCCAGGTGGTGCACGACCTGTTCTACCATCCGGCGGCGCTGGCGGAACTGGCCCAGCTGGTGCGGGATCTGGCGCGCAAGGCTGAAGAGGAAGCAGGGCTGGCGCCCGGTTCCGGCGCCGTTGGGGCGGCCGCCTTCCGCGACGCCAGCGGCCTGGGACGCAAGCGGGCGATCCAGGTCTTGGAATTTTTCGACCGCGTCGGTTATACTCGCCGTGTTGGTAATGGGCATTTATTGCGCCCGCAGGCGCTGTGGTCGTACAGCACGGCAAGCGCGTAGCTGGCCTTGGGACGCAGGTCCCGCCAGCATGACACCGCGGAAAGCACACTCATCCGGTGATGTGGCCGGGCTTCAAACCCGGTGGAGGGCGTCAGACGCTCTCCCGTAGGTTCGACTCCTACTGTTTTCCGCCAGTTATTACCCCATCCATGCCAGGCGGTCAGCCGCCCGCATAGTAGTGCAAGCCTACCCAGCCGGCCAGCAGCGCCGCACTCAGCAGCAGCAAGCCCAGCGCGCCATTCGGGCGCAGCACGCCCAGGTAGCCGATGGCCACCGTGGCCATGCCTTTCTTGACCTGCCGCATGCCGCGCCAGCGCTGCACGCCCTTGAGCCCCGCCAGCACGAAGGAAAAGGTGGCGCACGACAGCAGCGCCACGCGGAAGATCGTCAGCAAGTCCAGTTCGCCCAGCGACACTTTCTTGTACACCAGGCCCACGCCCGCCATGCAGACGGCGGCGCCCAGCGAAATGGCGGCATTCGTGTACATGCTGCGCCGGCTGCGCACGGCCGCATCCTCCAGTTCTTCTTTCAGCAGCTGCACCTTTTCATTGATCAGCGCGGAGGCTTCCTGCTTGACCGTCTTCATGCGTTCGTCGATGGCGCTGCCGAAGCTTTGCGCCGCATAGTCGATCAGGTGCGCGATTTCTTCCTTGGTGATCGAGCGGTGGTCGTGGATTTCCCGCGACAGCTGGGCAATGTTGCGGTCGATTTCGCCGCTGGCCTGGACGATGACGGTTTGCACTTCCTCGCTCAGCTTGTCGATCGAGCGCGCCATCATCGGTTCGATCCGTTCGTCGAGCAGGCGCTGCGCCGCCGCTTCGAGGGCTTGCGTGCCGCCTTTGAAATTGAGCAGATCCATCGTGCCTGGTCCTTGATGTGGTGAAGATGCGGGCAGTGTGCCATGAAAGCGGCGCCAGGCGCCGCGCCACGCTCCGTATCGTGCCGCCGCCGGCATCGCACAAGCGGGCGCTGCGTTGGTCTGCTGCCACGCAGGAGCGAAAAAATGGTCTAATTGATAATATATTGCCGGGATAAGACAGTGCCGATGGTAAGATCGGGCTGGATGCACCTGTGGAGCAAGAAGGAAATCATGAAGCAACGAGGGAGGGCATGGCTGCTGGCAGCCGCGCTGCTGACGCCGTTGATGGCCGGGGCGGCGGGCTTGCGCATCGTGGGCGAACACCTGCCGCCGTCGAGCATGATGGAAGGAAATGTCGTGGTGGGGCGCGAAACACTCAAGGTGCGCGGCATCATGGCGCGCGCCGACATCGCCTACGCGATCGAATTGCTGCCCTGGAAACGCGCCTATGCGCAAGCGCTGCGCGAGCGCGACACCTGCGTCTTTTCCACCACGCGCACGGCCGAGCGCGAAGCACTGTTTCGCTGGATCGGACCGCTCAACGAAGCCGAGTGGGTGCTGTATGGCCTGGCCGAGCGGCACCTGGCGCTGCGCACGCTGGACGATGCGCGCGGTTTCGTCATCGGCACGGTGCTGGGCGACGCGCGCGACGACTACCTGCGCCAGCGCGGCTTCAACGTGGCGCCCGTGACGCAGGAATGGCTCAATCCGCAAAAGCTGCTGCTGGGGCGCATCGACCTGTGGGCCGTCGGCCTGGCGGTGGGCAGCAAGCCTTTTGCCGGCAAGGATTGGGAAAACCGGGTGGTGCCGCTGCTGACCTTCAACCGCGTGCAGACTTACCTGGCCTGCAATCTGAAGGTGCCCGAGGCGCAGGTGGCCGCCATGCAGCGCGCGGCCGCCGCCATGCGCCGCGACGGCAGCATGGCGCGCGAGCAGGTCCGCTGATGCGGTGCGCGCAAGTCAGCTTTCCAGCCACTGGCGCACGCAATTGCGGCCGTCGCGCTTGGCCTGGTACAGCGCCTGGTCGGCATGGCTGTAGGCCGTCTCGAAGGCGGTGCCGACGCGGTTCCAGCTTAGGCCGACGCTGACGGTGATGGCGCGCGCAATGGGCGCCGCGTGGCGCTGGCGGGCGATGCTGTCGCAGATGCGCTGCGCCACGCGGGCCGCCTCGTCGCGCGAGGAGGTGGGCCAGACGACGGAAAACTCTTCGCCGCCGACCCGGCCGATGGCCGTTTCCTGTCCCAATAGTCCTTTTAAACAGTCGACCACGGCCTGGATCACGCCGTCGCCGGCCGGGTGGCCGTAATCGTCGTTGACCTGCTTGAACAGGTCGATGTCGAGCACGATCAGCGCCATGTCGTCCCGTTCCAGGCAGCGCGAAGCATGGTCGATCACGGCACCGCGGTTCAGGGCGCCCGTCAGCGGGTCGTGCGTGGCGCGGTATTCGAGCTGGCCGGCCAGCGTCTGCAATTGCCGGTTCAGCAGATGCATGTCGCGCTCGGCGCGGTCGCTGCGGCCGATCAGGCGCCGCGTCTCGCGCATCAGGCGCTCGTAGTGAATGATCAGTTCACCGAGCATGCGGCGCTGCGCCTCGCCGCTGGCGCCGTCGTCGGCATGCATGCGGCGCGCGGCCGCCAGCGCCGCCGCTTCGATGGTGAACAGGTCGGGTTCCAGGCCCGCCTCGGACAGGGACGCACGCATGGCCTAGCCGCCGCGCACGGGATGGTCGCGGAAGTCGAGCGCCGTGAAGTCCTGCTGCAGCTCCTGGCCGAATTCCAGGATGGTGTCGTCGTCTTCGTCGTGGTACCAGTTCAGGCGTACCTGGTTGCCGTCCGCGGCCGCCTGGTTTAGCGCGTCGAACAGGGTAAACAGCATCTTCGTGCTGGAACTGTTGAAGTAGGCCAGCGAGACGTTGACGGTGATGGCCGCTGCGCGGCAGCCTTCCAGGTAGGCGCGCACGGCGGCGATCAGCGGGCCATAGAAGGCGGCCGCGTTTTCCGGGTAGGACTCGCCCTTGATCGACAGGGTGTGCTGCTCGAAGCGGAAATCGATCTCGGGCGAACTCGGGGTCGCGGTGATGAATAGGGGGGACGGTAATTGCATATGCTTTCCTGAGTCGGCTCTTTCAAATGATGGCTTTGATGCAGAAGATGGTGCTGCCCGGTTCCTGGCTATCCTGGGCGAATTCGAACTCCAGCGGTTCGCTGGCGTCGCGCGCCATGGTGAGGAAGCCCAGGCCTGCCCCCTTGCTGTCGGCCGGTGCCTCTTCGCGCAGGGCCTTCTTGTAGGCCAGGCGGATTTCTTCCATGGTCATGCTGTGCAGCGGTTCCAGGCGGGCGCGGATCTGCGCCACGTTTTCCGTCGAGACGGGATTGGCGCACAGCAGGAAAAAGCTGTCGCCGCGCGTGCCGATGCAAAACGAGCCGCGGCGCATCTGCTGGTCCAGCTGCGCATCGGGCGTCAGGCTGTCCGAGGAATAGTGCATGATGTTTTGCGACATCTCGATGAACGAGGAAAAGATGCGCCGCCGCGTGGGACCGGCCGCGCCGGCCGTGTCGAGGCGCGCCTTGATGGTTTCGGAAATCGCGCTGACCACGTGCTGCGAGAAATAGCCCACGTAAAAAAAGATGATGTTGCGCTTGCGCGCCACGTCCCAAAACTCGTTGAATTCTTCGTACAGCACGTCAGTGCTCCTGGCTAGCCGGTGACCCGGTTTCTTGTTGATAAGGGGGCTTGATGGGCATCAAACTACAGGCGGAAACAGAAAAAGGTCAGGTCGTCGCGGCGCGGCTGCGCGCCTTGCCAGGCCGCCAGGTCGCGCCGCAGCGCCGCCGCCACGTCGGCGGCCGGCGCGGCGCGCTGCGCCAGCAGCTGCTCGCGCATGCGCCGCTTGCCGTAGGCGATGTCGCGCGCGCCGCCTATCTGGTCGAGCAGGCCGTCGGTGGTGATGAACAGCAGGCTGCCAGCCGGCGCGGCCAGCGTCTCGTTGTGCCAGCAGTAGGCGGGCGGCGTGTCGACATAGCCGACGCCCATGCGCGCGCCGTCGATGGCGCGCACCTCGTCCTGGCCGGGCGCGAGCACGTGCAGGGCCAGTTTCGCCCCCGCGAAACGCAGGCTGGCGCTGGCCGCGTCGTAGCACAGGAACGCGCAATCCATGCCGTCGTTCGAGCCGGCGTGGTGGCTGCCGCCATCCTGGCCCAGCAAGGTCTTGATGGCGCGGCTGACGGCGCCGATCAGGGCGGCCGGATCGTGCGGCCCCTGTTCGCGCAGGGCCTGGCTCAGCGCGGACGAGGCGATCAGGGTCATGAAGGCGCCCGGCACGCCGTGGCCCGTGCAGTCGGCGATGGCGGCGAACCAGCCGCCCGCATGGCGTTCGAAGAAATAGAAGTCGCCGCCGACGACGTCGCGCGGCTGCCATTCGAGATGGGCGTCGGGCAACGTGGCGCGCAGTTCCGCATCGGAGGTGCGCAGCAGCGCGCGCTGGATCACGCTGGCGTAATCGATGCTGTGCATGATCTGGCGGTTCTTTTCCGCCTGCATGGTAGCGACCACGTTCATCAGCTGCAAGCCGAAGCCCACGCCGGCCAGCACGCCATCGTCGGTGATGATGAAGCCGTCGGCCAGCGCCTTTTCTCCCGCCTCCACGGCGCGGAAAGTGAGGTCCTCGATGCTCATGGCGGCATCGACGATCAGCGGCTCCTTGTCCATGAAGGCGATGCAGCTCTTCTTGCCGTAGACCTCGTGGTAGAACGGTTTCGACATCTGCGACATGAAGATATTGCGGCTGATCAAGCCGATGGGCTTTTGCTGTTCCGTGACGGGCAGGCTCATCATGTCACGCCGCTCCGTGAACAGCTCGAGCACGGCGAAGTTGCTGGCGTCGGCCTGCACCGATTCGGTGGGAATGCACAGGTCGGCCGCCACGGAAGAGCGATAACGGGGAAGATGCAATCGAGAAGCGTTGAACTCCACAGGCGGCTACCTTTACATGACGGTCGGAAACCTTCTTGTCGTCACGGCAATGTGACTGGTAAAAAGGCAATATCATCATGGTAGCCGCAGAATGTGACGGCTTGATTACCGGATTGTCAAAACCGTATGTAAAATGGCTGCATGGCAAGTCAATCAGAGGCGCCGGGCCAGCGTCTGCGCCTGCTCCAGCCAGCGCTCTCTCTGTTGTTCGGTGGAATCGAGGATGGGGCCGAAACTGGCTACCTTGACGGGCTTGACGCCGCAAAATTCCAGCGTCGTCTTGCGCAGCTGGTGGATGCCGGGCATGCGGTAGACCCAGCGGAAATACCAGGGCGGCGTGTCCATCGTCACCAGCAGCTGGGCCGTGCGTCCCAGCAGCAGCTGGGCGGGAAAGGCCTTGCCCGGGCGGTACTTGAAGGCAAAGCCGGGCAGGAAGGCGCGGTCGACAAAGCCTTTCAGCAGGGCCGGCGCGCCGCCCCACCAGATGGGGTAGGCGAACACCAGGTGTTCGGCCCAGGTGATGGCTTCCTGCGCGGCCAGCAAGTCCGCTTCCAGCGGCTGCACCTGGCGGTAGCCTTCGTGCAGGACGGGATCGAAAGCCAGCTGGCCCAGGCGCAACTCGCGCACGCTGTGGCCCGCGCTGCGGGCCGTGGCGGCATAGGCCTCGGCCAGGGCGGCGCAAAAACTGTCGCCCGATGGATGGCCGAGGATGATTAAAACGCGCTTGGGTGTACTCTTGCTCATGCTGCAGGCTTTCTAAAAAAGAACAGCCTGCATGCTAAAGCCTGCCCCTAGTGGCAGAGTCAAGCGGTGCTTGACCGTTCACGCGGCCTGCCGCCGCTGGCGCGCCAGGCAGTCGAGGATTTCCGCGTCGATGTCGGCCAGTTGCGCATCGAGCGCGCGCAGGCGGTCGATATCCTGCCGTATCTGCGCGCGCTTGGCGGCGATATGCTGCGACAGGGCGGCCCAGTCGGTGTCATCGCCGGCCAGCAGGGGCAGCAGTTCGGCCAGGCGGAAGCCCAGCGCCTGCGCCTGGCGTATCAGTTTCACTTGCGCCAGGTCTTGCTGCGTGTAGACGCGGTAGGCGCCCGCGCGCCGCACGTCGCCCAGCAGGCCCAGCGCTTCATAGTGGCGCAGGGCCTTGGGCGAGGTACCCGCCAGGCGGGCGATTTCTCCGATGTACATGGCTGTCCTTTCTTGAGCTACGGCGCACGCAGTGTAGCGCAAGATGCGGCGCCTGAGGGCGGCCCGGACGCCGCCCTCAGGCGCGGCGCGGCGGTATCTTCTTTGCCGTGCATTCGGCGCAGGTGCCATACAGCGACAGCGCGTGTTCGTGCAGCACGAAGCCGCGTTCGGTGGCGATCTCGTTCTGGCGCAGTTCGATGCCTTCATCGACGAATTCATCGACCTTGCCGCAGCCCGTGCAGACCAGGTGGTCGTGGTGCTGGCCCTCGTTCAATTCGAATACGGCATGGCCTGATTCGAAGTGGCGGCGAAACAGGATGCCCGCTTCGGCAAACTGCATCAGCACGCGGTAGATGGTGGCCAGGCCTACATCGATCTTTTCAGCGAGCAAGAGTTTATACACGTCGTCCGCGCTCAGGTGCTTGATTGTTCCTTCTTGAAACAGCTGCAGAATCCGCAAGCGGGGGATCGTCACTTTCAATCCCGATTCACGCAGTTCCCTCAATATATCCATGTCTCCCATTCCTTTTTTTGATCGCCTGAGCGTGGTATTGCATTATAACGCAAATGATAATCATTACTATTCTCAATTGTGTGCCAAATATAGTATGGCTCGCGCGCATCGCGGGTACCAGTGATTTTGACGACATGCGTGATTGCGCGGGGCGCATCGATTGAAGTATCGTTGGCATGGGTGGAAAAATACGGCAGATATCGCTACACTGTGCAGCAAGATCAAACAATGGGAGGGGCATGGACCGATTTGATGCAATGCGTCTGTTTACGCGCATCGTCGAACTGGGCAGCTTTACGCAGGCCGCGCACGACCTGGGCTATCCGAAGGCCAGCGTCACGCTGGCGATCAAGCAGCTGGAAGCGCGGCTGCACGTGCGCCTGCTGCAGCGCACCACGCGCCAGGTGGCGCCCACGCCCGATGGCCACGCGTATTACGAGCGCTGCGTGCGCCTGCTGGCGGACCTGGAGGAAACGGAGGCCGTGTTTTCGACGGCCGCGCTGCAGCCGTCGGGCAAGCTGCGCATCGATATGCACAGCACGCTGGGCATGCATTTCGTCATGCCAATGCTGGACCGGTTCTGCGCGCGCTATCCCTTGATCGAACTGGAAATCGGCATGGGCGACCGCCTCGTCGACCTGGTGCGCGAGGGCGTCGACTGCGTGCTGCGCGTGGGCCAATTGCGCGATTCGTCCATGGTGGCGCGCACGGTGGCACGGCTGGCGCAGATCACCTGCGCCAGTCCCGCCTACCTGGCCGCGCACGGCACGCCGCGGACGCTGGCCGAGCTTGACGGGCACCGCGCCGTGAATTTCTTTTCTTCCCGGACGGGCAAGGCCTGGCCGTTTGCATTCAAGTGCGACGGCCAGACGTACAGCGTGGACTTGCCCGGCACGGTGTCCGTGAACAATGCGGACGCCTATCACGCCTGTTGCCGCGCAGGCATGGGCCTGATCCAGGCGCCCCGCTATCACCTGGCGCAGGCGCTGGCGGCCGGCGAACTGGTGGAAGTGCTGTCCGCCATGCGACCCGATCCCTTGCCCGTGTCCGTCATGTACCCCCATCACCGGCAATTGTCGCCGCGCGTGCGCGTGTTTGCCGACTGGGTCGCCGGCCTGTTTGCCGAGGCGGCTTGATTTTGCAATGCCGCCTTTTCTTGACTTGGGCAAAGAAAAAAAACCCTCTTTTGATGCCATCTAGCACTATTTGATGTGGATCAAAGTTTTTGTTGCACTGCACTCTTAGACTTCGCAGCGTTACTTAACGACAAAAAGAGGGAACTAGAATGAAGAAGTCCGCAACTGCAGCAGCAATCGTTTTGGCCGCCATCGGCGCATTCGCCGGCAATGCAATGGCGCAGGAAAGCCCATGGCTGGTGCGTGCGCGTGCCGTGCACATCGATCCGGCCGACAAATCTGCTCCTGTGGGTGGCGTCGGTGCATCCGACCTGATACACGTCAGCAGCAAGACCATTCCCGAGATCGATATTTCGTATTTCTTCACCCCGAATATCGCTGCCGAGCTGATCCTGACGTATCCGCAAAAGCATGACGTCTCCCTGGCTGGCACGAAGATCGGTACCTTCAAGCACCTGCCGCCGACGCTGTCGCTGCAATACCACTTCATGCCTGAAAAACAGTTCAGCCCTTACGTGGGCGCAGGTGTGAACTACACGAACATCTCCGATGTCAAACTGCCCGGCCTGCGCCTGGAGCATGACAGCTGGGGCTTCGCGCTGCAAGCCGGTGTCGACTACAAGCTGGACAAAAACTGGTCCTTGAACTTTGACATCAAGAAAGTGCAGATCCGCAGCGATGTATTGACCGCTGCCGGCGCCAAGGTCAGCGAAGTCAAGATCGACCCGCTGCTGATCGGCGTGGGCGTGGGCTACCGTTTCTAAGCAGCCAGCACGGCCGCTGTAGCGCGGCATAGGCAGATCCGGCCCGCATGGCCGGATCTTTTTTTGACATTTAGTATGTCGCCATATTATATTGTGGCTTATGATGAAACTCGAACAGAAATATGCGGCCCTGCTGGGCGACGTGGGGCGACGCGCGCCCGATGCGGGCGCGGCCGATACGCTGGCGCGCCTGCGCCTGTGCTTTGAAGTGCTGGGGCTGGCATCGGCCATCGATGGCGATTGCGCCACGCGCCTGGGATGCCATGGTTTGTCGGAAGGCAAGTTTGTCTTGCTGTTCCTGCTGCGCGACGTGCCGCCAGGCTTGCCGCCGCACGAGCTGGCCGAGCGCGCGGGGGTGACGCGCGGCACCATCACGGGCTTGCTCGACGGCCTCGAACGCGACGGCTTCCTGGCGCGCCACGCGGACACGGCGGACCGGCGCAAGCTGCTGGTGCGGCTGAGCGCCAAGGGCGAGGCGATGGCAGCCAGCCTGGTCGACGAGCACGCGCAATGGATCTCCAGCCTGTTCGCCGACTTTACCGCCGCGGAAATGCAGGTCTTCAGCCGCTTGCTGGAAAAAGCCTGGCGCAGGACGGACAGGGGGGCGGCATGAGCGCCGGCATCGCCGATATCGCGCCTGCGCGCCTGGCGCTCCTGAATCAGGGCACGGTGGCCAGCAGCACCCTGACGGAAGGGCTGGCCATCGACTTCGCGCTGCTGCTGGAGGCGGCCGTGCCCGATCTCGGCGCCGCCGCGCTGGACGCCATGCGGCAGCAGGCCGCCGCCGGCATCACGAAACGCATGGCGCTGGCGACGCAATTGCTGCTGGAAGCCGGCGCTGACTTGGCGCTGCTGCAAGCGCATCCATCCGACACGGTGCGCGGCTGGGCCTGTTTTGTCATCGCCGCACAGCCCGGCGCGGGCTTGCCGGAACAACTGGCGGCCATGCGCGCGCTGGCCGATGACGCTCATTTCGGCGTGCGCGAATGGGCGTGGCTGGCGCTGCGTCCCCGCCTGGCGGCCGGGCTGGAAGAGGCCATTGCGCTGCTGGCGCCGTGGACGGAGGAGCCATCGGAAAGGCTGCGCCGCTTTGCCTGCGAAGCGCTGCGTCCGCGCGGCGTGTGGTGCGCGCATATTGCGCGCCTGAAACAGGAACCACAGCTGGCCATGCCCTTGCTGCAGCCGCTGCGCGGCGATCCGGCTCCCTATGTGCAGGATTCCGTGGCGAACTGGCTCAACGATGCGGCCAAGAGCCGGCCCGACTGGGTGCGCGCACTGTGCGCACAATGGCTGGCGGACAGCGGCAGCGCCGCCACCGCACGCATCTGCAAGCGCGCCCAGCGCTCGCTGACTCGATCATTTTAAGGAGAAATCATGCATTACCTGTTAGAACTGTATAGTCCGACGCCGGCCTGGCTGGCCCTCGATGGCGCCGCGCGCCAGGCGTATTTCGCCACCGTCGGCGCCGGCATGGCGGCGCTGGCCGGCAGCGGCGCCGAAGCGCTGGCCATGGGCGCCATCGATGGCGGCAAGCCGCATGCGGCGCCCCAGCAATTCTATGCCGTCTGGCGCTTCCCGGACGAGGCGGCACTGGACGCCTTGCTGGCGGGCATCGCCGCCACCGGCTGGCATGATTATTTCACCACGCTCAATGCGGCTGGCCCGGCCGTGGATTTCCCTGGCCACCTGGCGCAGCTGGCGACCGTCTAAGCGTCCGACGTTTTTCTTGCCGCTGCGGTAAAGTTGGCATTTACACGCAAGCCCCGACCTTGATGCCAATCAAACCGCTTTTCACCGTGATGCTGGCGCTGGCGCCCTTGCTGGCGTCGGCCGCCCCCGCCACCCCGCAAGCGCTGGTCGCCGCCGCGCGCAGCCAGGTGGGCGTGACGCTGCAGTACGACCCGCGCTACGAGCGCCTCGCCTATCCGGGCGGCGACGTGCCGCTCGAGCGGGGCGTGTGCACGGACGTGGTCGTGCGCGCCTACCGCCAGCTGGGGCGGGACTTGCAGGTGCTGGTGCACGAAGACATGCGCCAGGCGTGGCAGGTGTACCAGCGCCAGGGACGCTGGCAGATGAAGGGGCCGGACCGCAATATCGACCACCGCCGCGTGCCGAACCTGGGCACCTACTTTGCCCGCCACGGCACCAGCTTGCCGCCAAGCAAGGAGGCGAACGCCTACCGCGCGGGCGATATCGTCACCTGGCGCCTGCCGCGCAACCTCACGCACATCGGCATCGTCAGCGACAGGCAGTCGTGGCGCGGCGTGCCGCTGATCATCCACAACATCGGCGAAGGCGCGCGCGAGGAAAACATTTTATTCAGCTATCCGATCACGGGGCACTATCGCTGGCAACCGCGTTGAGGGGCAGGGGCGCCATGTCTTGCAGGATCGCCAGCACGATGGCCAGCGCCGTGTCGATATCGAGCCTGTCGATGGCGCCATAGCCGAGGAACAGGCCTTCATGGCGGGCGGGACCGTGGTAAAAGCGGGCCAGCGCATACAGGCTGACGTCGGCCAGGCGTGCGCGGCGCAGCAATTCGGCGATATCGAGCGGCGCCTGCGCCAGCGCCGCCACGTGGAAGCCGGCGCTGGCCGGCACCAGGCGGAACCACGGCGACAAGGGGCCGTTGAACCAGTGCTGCAGCCGTTCGCGCCGCCCCGCATAAATATCGTGGCAGCGGCGGATATGCCGCAGCAAATGGCCGTCGCCGATGAACTTGGCCAGCGCATGCTGGCCCAGGCTGGCCGTATGGCAATCGCTCAGGTATTTCACCGTCTGCATGGCGGCCACCAGGGCTTGCGGCAGCACAACATAGCCCAGGCGCAATTCCGGCAGCATGATCTTGGAAAAGCTGCCCACGTGCGCGACGACGCCGTAGCGGTCCATGCTTTGCAGCGCATCCTCGGGCCGGCCTTCGTAGCGGAAGGCGCTGTCGTAATCGTCTTCGATGATGATGGCGCCCAGCTGCCGGGCACGCTCCAGCAAGGCATGGCGGCGCGCCATGCTCATCGGCATGCCGAGCGGGAATTGATGTGCGGGCGTGACATAGATCAAGCGCGTGCCGTCGGGGATGTGCGCGACCACGAGGCCATCCTCGTCCACCTCGACGCCCACCACGCGCGCGCCCTGGCTGGCAAATACGGCGCGCGCCACCGGGTAGCCGGGTTCTTCCACGGCAACCGTGTCGCCCGGCTCCAGCAGGGTCAGCGCCAGCAGGTGCAAGGCTTGCTGCGCGCCGCTGGTGACGAGGACCTGTTCCTCGGTGCAATGGATGCCGCGGCTGAAGGCGGCATGGCCGGCGATCGCCGCGCGCAAGGCGGGCAAGCCCTCCACGGGGCCGTAGCGGCCGCGCGCCTGGCCGCCCTGGCGCAGCGCGTGCAGCAGGCAAGCGCGCCATTCATCTTGGGGGAAGTGCGCGGGCGTGGCGCGTCCGCCGATGAAGGCGTAGCGCGCGGGTTCTTCCTGGCTGGCGCGGCGCAGGGGCGTGGGCGTCGCTTCCCAGCGGGCGATGCGCTGCGCGCTGGCCAGCGGCGTGCTGGCATGGCGGCGCTGCGGCGAGGCGTGCGGCGTCTGCACGAAGCTGCCCACGCCCACCTTGCCGACCAGCAGCTTTTCATAGCCGAGTTTGTCGTACACGTCGGACACCGTCTTGCGCGACAGGCCCAGCTGGCTGGCCAGCAGGCGCGAGGGCGGCAATTGCTGGCCGTCGGCCAGGCGGCCCGAGCGGATGGCTGCGCTGAGCTGGCGGTATAGCTGGCCGCCCAGGTCGCGCGTGCCCTCGATCAGGATATGTAATTCCATGGGGTATTTGTTGGTGGTCTGCTGTTTTTCGGGGGGATTGGCCTGCCGCACAGGCTTGTGGCACTCCTACAATACCGCATCTTTACTCTCTCAAGGAATGCCATCATGACACAGCAACGACTCGATTTTACCCAAGCATCGCCGGACGCCGTCAAGGCCATGTATGCGCTGGAAGCGGCGATCGCCAAGCTGGGCGTGGAACACTCGCTGCTCGAGCTGATCCGCCTGCGCGCCTCGCAAATCAATGGCTGCGCCTTTTGCGTGGACATGCACACGAGCGACGCGCGCAAGGCCGGCGAAACGGAGCGCCGCCTGTACGCCGTGTCCGTCTGGCGCGAGACACCGTTCTTCACGGCGCGCGAGCGGGCCGTGCTGGCCTGGACGGAAGCGCTGACCCTGTTGCCGCAAAGCCAGGCGCCCGATGACGTGTATGCGGCGCTGGCGCAGCAATTGACGCCGGCGGAAATGGTCAACGTGACCCTGGCCATCGGCTCCATCAATACCTGGAACCGCCTGGCCGTGGGCTTTCGCAAGATGCCCGAATAAATCCTGTGTTCGTTCGCGAACAGACGCCTGGCCTGTCCCTGCGTAGTCTGGCACGACAACTTGTCAGCGAGGGAATGGCCATGGAAGTCAATATCAGCGAAGCAGTGGAAAAGACGCCGCAGCAGCAGGAAGAAGCGCGCCGCGAATTCATCGCGGAACTGTGGCGGCGTTTTGAAACCTTGCAGGAATGGGCCGTCAGCCACTGGCCGGACCAGCAACATCCCTTGAGTTCCGCCGACTTCGTCGAGACGCGCAAGGAAATCTTGAGCTTGCGTTCGCCGGCCGGTTCCTTGAACCAGCCCGTCACGCGTGATGGGGCGGAGCCGGCCCCTGAGCAGGGCGGGGCGCAGTATGTCGATGTGACGCCGGCACCGTGGCCGTAGGTCGGATTAGCGGGGCCGCCGAGGCGCTTGCGCGTAATCCGACGTCACCCGCCAACAATGTTGTCGGATTACGCGCTTGCGCGCCAATCCGACCTACGTTTCTGCTTTACCCTGCGCAAACACCCAGCACAATAAACTCACCAGCAGCCCCGCCATCACGCCATACGCCAGGTTCAGGGCGCTGTCGAACAGCAGCGGCGCCACCAGGCCCGAGACCAGCGCGAACAGCAGCATCTGGATGAACGACTGCATCGACGAGGCCAGGCCGCTGTTGTTGGGGAAGTGGTTCAGCGCCATCAGGGTCATCGGCGGCATGGCGATCGACAGCGCGAACGAGTAGAAGAACAGCGGCAGCACGGCCCATGGCACTTCGGCGGCAAAGAAGTAGTTATAGCCGATGTTGGCCAGCGCGGCGACCAGCATCAAGATGAAGCCGGCCCAGATCATCTGGCGCTGGCTGTAGCGATGGGCGATCTTCGCCGACAGGGCCGAGCCGAACACCATGCCGCTAATTAAGGGAATGAACAGCCAGGCGAAGGCCGTCTCCGGCAAATGCAGGATGTTGATGATGAAGTAGGCGGCCGAGCCGATGTACAGGGCGAAGCCGCCAAAGGCGGCGCCGATGGCCGTCGACAGCAGCAGGAACTGGCGGTGGCACAGCACTTTCCAGTAATTGACGGCGATGGCGCCCAGGTGGAAGGCGTGGCGCTGCTCTTTCGGCAGGCTTTCCGGCAGCGCGCGCCAGACGACGACGAACATCAGCACGCCGAAGGCCGTGAGGAACCAGAAGATCGCCCGCCAGCCCAGGCTCACCTGCAGCCAGCCGCCCAGCACGGGCGCGATGGCCGGCGCCAGCGCGAACACCATCATGATGTGCGAGAGGATTTTCTGTGCGGCGGCGCCCGCATAGCGGTCCTGCACGATGGCGCGGCCGATGACGGAACCGGCGCCCGCCGACAGTCCCTGCAGCACGCGCCAGGCCAGCAGCCAGCCCAGCGACGGCGCCAGCGCGGCGCCCACGGAGGCGGCCACATACAGCACCAGCGAGACGAGAATCACGGGACGGCGGCCGAAGGAATCGGACAGGGTGCCGTAAAACAGCATCATGAAGGCGAACGTGAACAGGAAAAAGCTCAGGGTTTGCTGCACCAGCAGGGGGCTGGCATTGAAATCTTGCGTGATGGCGGGGAAAGACGGCAGATAGGTGTCAATGGCAAGCGGTCCGACCATGGCCAGGCCCGCCAAAATCCAGGTTAATAATTTAGTCATGTTCGAGTGTGTTTTTGTTAGTCCGTCATTTTACGCTAGTGGGCGCAATCAGGTTTGCCCACGCCCTTGCCGGCCTTGCATATGCGTTTTTCGCATATGCAAGCACGGAATCCTTCGTTTGAATCGGTGCACCGGCCCGTTAAGCTGGGGCGACCCGGCCTGTTTGCCGTTTTCTGGAAGTGACCTCCCATGCACAGCATCTATCCCGCAGCGCCCGCCGACGAAACGCTCCAGTGGAACCTGGGACCCGTGATCCAGGCGCTGCGTACCTCGCGCGAGGAAAAGCACAAGATTCGCCACAATGGCAGGGTGCGCGAGCTGCCCTCGCGCGAAGCCTTGATCACCATCGTCAATGGCCTGTCGGCCGCCTTGTTCCCCACGCATTACGGACGGCCCAACCTGACGGATGAAAGCATCGACTATTTTGTCGGCGACACGCTCAACACCACCCTGAACCGCCTCAGCGAACAGGTGCGGCGCGGCCTGCTGTTTTCGGCTCCGGCGCACGCCGTGCCGGCTGGCGATGAGGGCGAGGGCGCCAGCGACGATGCGGCCCTGGCGCAGCAGGCGCGCGACATCACGCGCGCGTTTGCCGCCAGCCTGCCCGACATCCGCGCGCTGCTGGTATCGGACGTGCAGGCCGCCTACGCGGGCGACCCGGCCGCCACCTCGGTGGCCGAGATCATGCTGTGCTATCCGGGCACCATCGCCATCTTGTACCACCGCCTGGCGCACCGGCTGCACGCGCTCGGTGCGCCGTTCCTGGCGCGCCTGGTCGCCGACATCGCCCACACCTTGACGGGCATCGACATCCACCCGGGCGCGCACATCGGCGCCTCCTTCTTCATCGACCACGGCACGGGCGTGGTGATCGGCGAGACGGCCATCATCGGCCAGCGGGTGCGCCTGTACCAGGCCGTTACCCTGGGCGCCAAGCGTTTTCCCGCCGACGCTTCCGGCGCGCTGATCAAGGGCACGCCGCGCCACCCCATCGTCGAGGACGACGTGGTCATCTACGCGGGCGCGACCGTGCTGGGGCGCATCACCATCGGCGCGGGGTCGACCATCGGGGGAAATGTGTGGCTGACGCAGAGCGTGCCGGCGAACAGCAATGTGTCGCAGGCGCAGATGCGCAACGATTGAAGAGTGGCCGAGAAAACGTCCATGCGGCGCTGCGCCTTGCCCTGAACGTTTTTCGGGTACTCTTCAAGCCGGGCGTGGCGCCTGGCTTTGCAAAACCTTACTTCACCGCCAGCGCTTCATAGCGGGCCACGGGCACGCCATCCTTGAGCAGCAGCAGTTCCTGGTCCGCATAGCGGTAGCCATTGACTTCGCCCAGGGTGGTCAGGAGTTCGCGCTCGAGTTCCATGTCCTGCGGCTGGCACATCATCATGGTGCCGGCCAGCTGCGAGAAGGCCAGGGTGCTGACGCCATCGCTGGTGTAGCCGCCCATCATCTGGTTGCAGCCGCTGTGGCCACTGGCGCGGCCGTCGGCCAGCAGCAGGCTCACTTCGCGCTGCTCGGGGGCCTTGCGCACGACCTTCTTGCCCTTCAATTCCTTCAGCTTCCATTGCGTGCCCGTCAGCTTCGGCGCGGGCCTGGCGGGCGAGGTGGCGCCTGGCGCGGCGGCGGCCGCGTCGGAACGCACGGGCGTTTGCGCGCAGCCGGCGGTGATGGCGACGATGGCGGCGAGGGGGATCAGACTGGCGAATTTGAACATGGCATTTCCTTCTTGATGTGAATGACGCCAGCGTAGCAGATCGGCGCTGCGGCGGCGTGCACGGTTGACAAGCCTAGCGTTCCTGCTCCAGCCGCGCCTCGAGCAAGGTGCGCGCCGCCGCCACGTAGGCGCGGCAGGCCTGCGGGTCGACAAAGGCGTCGCTGCCGGCCGTGGCGCTCGCTTCCAGCCGTTCCCACAAGTGCGACGCTTCCGGGTGGGCGGAAATGAGCACGTCGCAAGGCAGTTTTTCCAGGGTCTCGAAGCTGCGGCGCAGGTCGTCCACCGCGTTCGGATACTCGCTGCTGGCGCTGAACCTGAAGCCGGGGCGCGAGACGGCGTTGATGCTGTCCGCGTACACCATGTTCAGGCAGCGGGGGCCGTCGCACGATTGCCACGTCCAGCTCAGGCCCCCGGGCGTGTGGCCCGGCGTGGCGTGCGCCGTCAGTGTGATGGGGCCGACATTGAACTGGCCGCCGTCGCGCGCCAAACGCATGTCCTTCACGGGCGGGTATTTGGGCAGCGCGTGGTATTGCGGGTCGTCCGGCCCCACTTCGCCCGACGCCAGGTCCAGCGCGGCCGACGGGCTGGCGGCCACCAGCGCATCGCTGCGCCGCTGCAGCTCTGCCAGGCCGCCCGCATGGTCGATATGGCCGTGCGAATTGAGGATCAATTTCACGTCCTCGATGCGCAAGCCCAGCGCGGCGATATTGGCGATGATCTTCGGCGCCGACTCCGGCAAGCCGCCGTCGATCAGCACATGGCCCTGTGGCGACGTGATGAGCACCGAACTGAGGCCCTTCACGCCCACATAATAGGTATTGCCGAAGATGCGGAACGGCGCCTGGTCCGCATTCCAGGCAGCGCAGATCTCGCAGCCCGCAGTGGCGGGCGAGGTAGGCGGCTGCGCCAGCGCCGATGGTGCCGGGATGGCCAGCAGCGCGATGGCCAGCGTGCGCGTCAGAATGAGGGGCATTGCGGTCCTTATCAGTATGCCAAGGTGGCATATGCTGACACGGAACGCAGGCGGACGCAAATCCGGGCGGGCGCTGCCGGCGTTCAGCCAGGCGCGGCGCCGGTCCGCCGCGTCACGCCGCCGAAAGGCGGCTGGCTAGCGGCGCGATGCTGACCTGGCGTCCCGCGTGATCGGCCGGCAGGCGCGGGCCCTGGCCGAAGACCTTGTGGCGCAGGCTGCCTTCGGCGTAGGCGCTGCGGTAGCGGCCGCGCCGCTGCAGTTCCGGCACGATGTGTTCGACCACGTCGGCCATGCTGTCGTGGGCCACGGCGAAGGCAAGATTGAAACCGTCGACGCCCGTTTCGTCCAGCCATGCTTCCAGCTGGTCGGCCACCTGGCGCGCATCGCCGACGATGACGGGGCCGCGCCCACCGAGGCCGATGTATTCGGCCGCCTCGCGCACCGTCCATTGCCGGTCCGGGTCGGCCTGGCTGAACGAGGCCAGCGCCGAGCGGCCCGCCTCGGAGTCGATGTAGTCGATGGTGGCGTCAAGCGGATAGCGGCTGAAATCGACGCCCGTCCAGCCCGACAGCAGTACCAGCGCCGCCTCGATATTGACATGGCGCAGATACTCGGCGTGCTTGGCGTGCGCTTCCGCTTCCGTGGCGCCCGTGATGACCAGCGCCTGCGCGTAGATCAGCAGCGCGTGGCCATCGCGCCCGCCTTGCCGCACGGCGGCGCGCAAGTCGTCGGCGTAACGCTTGACCACCGTCTTGCTGGGGCCACTGACAAAGGTCGCTTCCGCGTGGCGCGCCGCAAAGCGCGTGCCGCGCGGCGAGGTGCCCGCCTGGTACAGCAGCGGCGTGCGCTGCGGCGACGGCTCGCACAGATGGATGCCGGGCACCTGGTAGTGGCGCCCGGCATGGTTGATCGGATGGACCTTGGCCGGATCGGCATAGATTGCGCGCGCCTTGTCGTTGACGACGGCGTCGTCGTCCCAGCTTTTCTCCCACAGCTTGTAGACGACGTCCAGGTATTCGTCGGCCAGGTCGTAGCGCTCGTCGTGGCCCAGCTGCTGGCGCAAGCCCAGGTTGCGCGCCGCGCTGTCTAAATAGCCGGTGACGATATTCCAGCCGATGCGCCCGTCCGTCAGGTGATCGAGCGTGGAGATGCGCCGCGCGAATGTGTACGGGTGCTCGTAGGTGAGCGCGCAGGTGACGCCGAAACCCAGGTGCGTGGTGGCTTGCGCCATGATGGGCACGAGGGCCAGCGGGTCGTTCAGCGGCACCTGCACGCCGTGTTCCAGGGCCGCATCGAGGCTGCCCCGGTACACGTCATACACGCCCAGCACGTCGGCAAGAAAAACCGCGTCGAACAGGCCTTTTTCCAGCAGCCGCGCCAGTTCCGTCCAGTGCGCCGGATCGGTGTAGCGGTGGCTGCGGTCGCGCGCATGCGTCCACAGCCCCGGCGACTGGTGGCCCACGGTATTCATCTGGAAGGCGTTGAAGCGTATCGTCTTCGCCATGGCTTATTTGGCTGCCGTCTGCAAGGCTTGCTGGTAGTCGGGCTTTGAATAGCCGGCAAAGTGTTTATTCGTGATGTCGAGGAATTCGCGCGAGCGGTAGGCGGCCGCCAGGTCCTTGGCGAACTGCTTGTCCTTGTCGGCCGCGCGGATGGCCACCAGGTTGATGTAGTTGGGCGAAATTTTCTCGGCCACCAGCGCATCCGTCAGTTTCAGTCCGGACGCCAGCGCGTAATTGCCGTTGATGAAGGAGTAGTCGGTGTCGCCCAGCGAGCGTGGCAGTTGCGCCGCTTCCAGCGGCAGCAGCTTGATTTTCTTCGTGTTGACGGCGATATCCTTTTCCGACGCCCGCACGGGGTCGAAGCTGGGGCGCAGCTTGATCCATTTCAATTGGTCGAGCAGCACCAGCGCGCGCGCCTGGTTGGTCGGGTCGTTCGGCAAGCCCACCGTCGTGCCTTCCTTCGCGTCGTCGAGCGTCTTGTGCTTCTTGCTGTAGATGGCGATCGGCGCCGTGGGGATCGTGATCAGGTCTGTCAGGGCCAGCTTGTGCTCGAGCGCGAATTTCTTCAGGTAGACGATGTGCTGGAAGACGTTCGCGTCCAGCGAGCCTTCTGCCAGGGCGAAGTTGGGCTGGATGTAATCGTTGAATTCCACCAGCTTGACCTTGTAGCCCTGTTTTTCCAGGATAGGCTTGATGCCCAGCTTGATCTGGTCCGCGTACGGCCCGGCGCTGGTGCCGATGGTGATCTCTTTCGGGTCCTTGGCGTGGGCGAAGCTGGCCGTCAAGGCCAGGGTCAGGGCGCTGAGGACGATGCTGCGGCGGGCGATGCTCATGGTGGTTCCTTGGTGGGTGAATTATGAATATGCCGTCGGCTCGGGCACGCTGCCGGTCAAGGCAAAGCGTCCCAGGTCGCGCAGCTTGTAGTCGATGGGGTCGTGCAGGGTATGCACGCGCACGTTGCGCCAGTAGCGGTCGAAGCCATACTGGGCCGAGGTGGAACGGGCGCCCGTCAGCTCGAACATCTGGCTGCTGATCTCCACGCCCGCCTTGTGCGCCAGGCACTTGGCTTCGGCCACGGCCACGGCCAGCAAGCCCCGTTCGTGCGCCGTCACCAGCGCGCCCTTGCGGAACACTTTTTCCAGCTCCTGCGCGGCGCCGTCGGCCAGCACCTGCGCGGGGCGCAGCAGCAGCCACAATTGGCCGTAGCGGTGCTGGATCAAGGGGTCGTCCGTGGCCTTGGCCACGCCCGAGGCGAACCAGGCTTTCGCCTGCGCGTCCGTGTACTGGCGCGCCGCCTCGAAGGCGCCCTCGGCGATGCCCAGATATAAATTCGTCATGATCAGCTGCGCGATCTGCGAGCGCACCGTGGCTTGCGGCGTGGCCGCCTGCGCGGGCGCCTGCAGCACCAGCTCGCGCGGCAGGGCGACGGCTTGAAAATGCACGTTGCCGCTGTCCGTCTGGCGCTGGCCGAAGGCGTCCCAGTCCGCCTGCACGGTCACGCCGTCCTGGCGCGTGGGCAGGGCGGCGATCAGCGCCGTTTGCGTGGGCGCGTGCCAGGCGGAGACGGTCAGCCAGTCGGAACCGACGGAACCGGAAGCAAAGCTCTTGATGCCGTCGAGGAGATAGCCGTCGCCGCCGGTGCTTTCCGTGGCGACGACGCGCTTGTCGAGCGGGTTCAGCGCATTGCCCCAGAACAGGCGCTCGTCGACGGTAAGCGTGAGCAGGCGGCGCTGCTGCTGCGCGCTGCCGTACAGCTGCAGGCCGGCCAGCTGCAAATGGTGGAAGCCGAAGACGTGCGCCAGCGCGCTGTCGGCGCGGGCCAGGATGCGGATCACCTGGTAGACGGCCGGCCACGACGCACCCTGGCCGCCGAATTCCACGGGGATCGACAGGGTCAGCAAGCCGGAATCGCGCAGCCATTCGCGTTCCTGCGCCGCATGGCCGCCGGCCTGGTCGCGCGCATTGGCGGTTTCTGCCAGGCGCGCGGCAAGCCGGTGGGCGATGCCGATGGCATCCTGCGGAGGTTCGGATGCCGGCGCGGGAGGGCGCACGGCGTGGATGGATGCGGTAGACATTGCGGGCATTCGAAGAAGATGGTGCAAACAGTATTGCACTGTCAGCTGCCCGCCGTACACGAAGAAAAGCGCGCATGGATATGCGAAAAAAGGCGCTCTCCGGCACCGCCGCGCGGGCTGCCGGGCGTCCGCCGCGGATAGTCGAAAAACACATATCCAAGCGCGAAAGCATTCGTTCTAACGCGCTGCTGATGGCGATAGGCTGCAGGCATCTCTCCAGCGCTTTCACTTTCGTCAACCTCCATCACGCATCGGGACGGGCATCACATGAGCATACTTTTACTGGGCGGCAGCCCCCACATACCTTCGAGTTCCAGCCGCCTGCTGCTGCATATCGGCGAGCAGCTGGCGCTGCACGGACACAGCTACAGTGCGCTGCATGTGCGCGACCTGCCGGCGCGCGCGCTGCTGCTGGCCGATCATGCCGACGTGACCATCGCCCGTGCCGTGCGCGCCGTGGCCGACGCCGACGCCATCGTGATCGCCACGCCCATCTACAAGGCGTCCTATACGGGCTTGCTGAAAGCCTTCCTCGACCTGTTGCCGCAGGATGGCCTGGCGGGCAAGCTGGTGCTGCCGCTGGCCACGGGCGGTGGCCATGCCCATACCCTGGCGCTCGACTATGCGCTGCGTCCCGTGCTGCATGCGCTGGGCGCCAAGCAGGTGTTTACCAGCATCTATGCCAATGCGCAGCAGCTGGGCTGGCACGAAGAACAGGGGCTGACCCTTGATGCGCCGATCGCCGCCCGCGTGCAGGCCGGCATCGAGGAAGTGGCGGCTGGCCTGTTCGTGCTGCAGGGACGGCACCAGCAGGGCGGCGCAGTGCAGGCGCCCCAGGCGCCACCCGCCCGTTCGCTGCAGGAGCAGCCTTATGCCGCCCAGTTTCAAGCCGCCTGATTCATCACCGACCAAGAAAGCACCACCATGACACACCGCCATGCACAACGACTCTCGCGCCGTACCACTCTGGGCCTGCTGTTTGCCGCCGTCGCCGGCGTGATGGCGGCCGGCATGCCGGCCGCTGCGCAGGCGCAGGCCAGGCCGGAAGTGCGCATCGGCTACCAGAAATACGGCACCTTGACCCTGCTCAAGGGCCGCGGCACGCTGGAAAAACGCCTGGCCGGGCACGGCGTGGGCGTGAAATGGACGGAGTTCCCGGCCGGCCCCGTGCTGCTCGAAGGCCTGAACGTGGGCAGTATCGATTTCGGCACCGTGGGCGAGGCGCCGCCGATCTTTGCCCAGGCGGCCGGCGCCAACCTGGTGTATGTCGGCAATGAGCCGGCGTCGCCGGCCAGCGAAGCCATCGTCGTGCCCAAGGGTTCGGGCCTGCGCACCCTGGCCGACCTGAAGGGCAAGAAAATCGCCCTGAACAAGGGATCGAACGTGCATTACCTGCTGTTGAAGGCGCTGGAAAAGGCCGGTGTCGCGTATGCCGACATCCAGCCCGTCTTCCTGCCGCCGGCCGATGCGCGCGCCGCTTTTGAGCGGGGCAGCGTGGACGCCTGGGCCATCTGGGACCCGTTCCTGGCGGCCGCCGAAAAGCAGCTGGGCGCCAGGGTACTGGCCGACGGCAAGGGGCTGGTGGCGAACTACCAGTTTTACCTGGCCTCGCGCACGTATGCGGAAAAAAATCCCGAGATCCTGCGCATCGTGCTCGAGGAAGTGGCCAAGGTCGATGACTGGGGCCGCAACAACCCGGACGAAGTGGCGACGATTTTGTCGGCGCAGACGGGGCTGGGCAAGGATGTGGTGGCGCTGGCCGCCTCGCGCTATGCATATGGCGTCAAACCCGTGTCGCCCGACGTCATCGCCTCGCAGCAAAGGGTGGCGGACGCGTTTTCCAGCCTGAAGCTGATTCCGAAACCGATCGTCGTCAAGGATGCGCTGCTGCCGGCGCGCCAGCTGGCCACCAGCACAAAATAAACAAGCAAAGGAAAGCGCACCATGTCATTGAATATCTTCTGGTTTATCCCTACCCACGGCGACAGCCGCTACCTGGGCACGTCGCAGGGCGCGCGCCCCGTCGATGCCGATTACTTGCGCCAGGTGGCCGTGGCCGCAGACACGCTCGGCTACGACGGCGTGCTGCTGCCGACGGGCCGCTCCTGCGAAGATGCGTGGGTGGTGGCCTCGTCGCTGATCAGCGTGACGCAAAAGCTCAAGTTTTTGGTGGCCGTGCGCCCCGGCCTGTCCACGCCCGGGCTGGCCGTGCGCATGGCGTCCACGTTTGACCGCCTGTCGAACGGCCGCCTCCTGATCAACGTCGTCACGGGCGGCGACCAGGGCGAACTGGAAGCGGACGGCCTGTTTGCCGACCACGCCAAGCGCTACGAAATCTCCGATGAATTCATCAAGGTGTGGCGCGCCACGCTGGCCGGCGAGGGTGGCGCGGCCGGCTATGACTTCGAGGGCAAGCATATCCAGGTGAAGGGTTCCAGGACCCTGTATCCGCCCGTGCAGAAACCGTATCCGCCCCTGTATTTCGGCGGGTCGTCCGAGCCGGCGCACGAACTGGCGGCCGGGCAGATGGACGTGTACCTGACCTGGGGCGAGCCGCCCGCCGCCGTCGCCGAGAAAATCGCCGACATCCGCGCGCGCGCGGCAAAAAAAGGCCGCACGGTCCGGTTTGGCATCCGATTGCATGTGATCGTGCGCGAAACCAGCGAGGCGGCCTGGCGCGCGGCCGATGAGCTGATCAGCCACCTGGACGACGACATCATCGCCAAGGCGCAGGCGGCCTTCGGCAAGATGGATTCCGTCGGCCAGCAGCGCATGGCGGCCCTGCACGGCGGGCGGCGCGACAAGCTCGAAGTGTCGCCCAACCTGTGGGCCGGCGTGGGCCTGGTGCGTGGCGGCGCCGGCACGGCCCTGGTCGGAGACGCCCCCACGGTGGTGGCGCGCATGCAGGAATACGCGGACCTGGGCATCGACACCTTCATTTTCTCCGGCTACCCGCACCTGGAAGAGTCGTACCGCTTCGCCGAACTGGTGTTTCCGCTGCTGGGCAAGGGCAAGGCCGTGGGCGAGCAGTCCTTGAGCGGCCCGTTCGGCGAAGTCATGGCCAGCAATATCGTGCCGGCCGCGCCGCAGAAGAAGGCGGCCTGAGATGGCGACGGCCGTCGTCAAGCGCCTTTCCGGCCCGTCGTGGCCTGCGCTGCGTCAGGCGCTGGCGCCGTGGGCCCTGCCCGTGGCGCTGCTGCTGGCCTGGCAGCTGGCGGCGCAATGGGGCTGGCTGTCGAGCCGCATCCTGCCCGAGCCGTGGGCCGTGGCGAAGGCTTTCTGGAGCCTGGCTGCATCGGGCGAGCTGTGGCTGCACCTGAAAACGAGCTTGTGGCGGGCCACGGTCGGTTTCGCCGTCGGCGCCGGACTGGGCTTGCTGCTGGGGCTATTGACGGGCAGCTTCCGCCATGCCGAGACGCTGCTCGACACCACCCTGCAAATGGTGCGCAACATCCCCGCGCTGGCCCTGATCCCGCTGGTGATCCTGTGGTTCGGCATCGACGAGACGGCGAAGCTGTTCCTGCTGGCCGTCGGCGTCTTCTTCCCCGTCTACCTGAACACCTTCCACGGCATCCGCTCGGCCGACCAGGGCCTGATCGAAATGGCGAAAAGCTATGGCCTGTCCGGCTGGCCCTTGTACCGCGACGTGATCCTGCCGGCCGCCATGCCCTCCATCCTGGTGGGCGTGCGCTTTTCGCTGGGGCTCGTGTGGGTGCTGCTGATCGTCGCCGAGACCATCTCGGCGCAGGCCGGCATCGGCTACATGACCATGAATGCGCGTGAATTCCTGCAAACGGACGTGGTCCTGGTGGGCATCTTGCTGTATGCGCTGCTGGGCAAGCTGGCTGACCTGCTCTCGCGCCGGCTGGAACGCCATTGCCTGCGCTGGAATCCCGCTTACCGCTAATGATAGAAGAGGACACCATGCTGCTCGCCCCCATCCAGATCGAAACGGATTTTTTGTCGCACTTCGTGCAGTACGATCCGGCCAGCGCGCCGCCACAGGCGAAGGTCGCTCCGCAGGCTCCCTTGCAGCGCAGGGGCGTGCCGCTGGAACTGACGAAGCTGAGCAAATCCTACACCAGCCGCCCCGTGCTGAAAAACGTCGACCTGCAGCTGGAAGCGGGTGAATTCGTCGCCATCGTGGGACGCAGCGGCTGCGGCAAGAGCACCTTGCTGCGCGCGATCGCAGGGCTGGAAAGCATCGATGAAGGCAGAGTCTCCATCGGCAGCGGTGTCGGGACGCCCGACATCCGCATCATGTTCCAGGAAGCGCGCCTGCTGCCGTGGAAGACGGTGCTCGATAACGTGGCCCTGGGTTTGCCCCGCTCCGTGGGCGCGGCCGCCGCGGCCCTGTGGACCGTGGGCCTGGCCGACCGCGCGCAAGAGTGGCCGGCGGCCCTGTCGGGCGGACAGCGCCAGCGCGTGGCGCTGGCGCGCGCCCTCGTGCACGAGCCGCAGTTGCTGCTGCTCGATGAACCGCTGGGCGCGCTCGATGCCCTGACGCGCATCGAGATGCAGCGCCTGATTGAATCGCTGTGGCTGGCGCGCGGTTTTACGGCCGTGCTGGTGACGCATGACGTGGCAGAGGCGGTGGCGCTGGCCGACCGCGTGCTGCTGATCGAGGATGGCCGCATCACACTCGACGTGCGCGTGGATCTGCCGCGCCCCAGGGAGCGTGGCAGTGCGCGCTTCGCCGCGCTGGAGCAGCAGATACTGGCGCGCGTGTTGTCACTTTAGAAGTATTGCTGACGGGTAATCAAGAAAGTGGCCAAAATCATACGACGGCCCGTCGCGTGAAAAAAGCGGCTGCCGGCCCCGTTCCTGGCGCGGCAGGCGCGCGCGGCAGGCAGGCGCGGCTGCGCTGCAATGCGCATGGAAACATGCTTTTCGGCAATTCCAACGACAATGTGGCGGCGTTTCGCGGGCGTCCATGCGGCGCGCCGGCAGGGAAATTACCGGCCTGGATACTTTCTATATAGAACTAAAAATTTCCAAAAAACGGTCGGAATATGAGAACATGTACATATTGAGTGTTTAGTAAGTATTCATCCTGGCGCATTATTGCGCGCCATGCTGGATATTCGTACCTGTTCCCGTCATGAGAAAGAGCCCGTTTTGATTCCATTTTCTTTGCAAGCGGGTGCCAAGCGCATGCCGTCACGTTTTGGGCTGAAGATCCTCACCGCTGCCATTTGCGCAAGCACCGTTTCCGGTTGCGCCACCGATCCCCGTACCGGCCAGCCCTCATTTAAAGAAACCTTTGCCAGCGAAGATCCTTGTTCGAATAATGCGCGCAATGTCGGCATTGCCGTCGGTGCAATTGCGGGGCTGGTGATCGGTAATCAATTCAAGCACTCGGATAAAAGCCGCCTGATCGGCGCCGCCTTGGGCGCGGCAGCTGGTGGCTTGATCGGCCATGATATGGATGCGCGTCGTTGCGCACTGGCGAAAATTGCCAAGCAATATGACCTGGATATGAAGATATCGACCGTGGGCGCCAATGGCAGCGTGCTTGACGATGCCGCCCTGAATGCGAACGCAAATGGGGCCGATATCCGGAAGACCGCAGTCGGCTCCGTGGTGGAAGTGCGCGGGCAGGGCGTCAATGGCGGCCATTTTGAATTGAATTCGGATCAGTTGACGGAACGCGCGCAACAGTATTTCTCCGCGATTGCCGATTCCTATAATGCGCGCACCATGACGGCGGATATCCAGGATCCGAAAAAGAAGGCGGAATACCTGGCGCAGATAGCCGCGCGCAAGATACTGCTGATTGGCCATACTGACGATACGGGCAATTCGCGCCTGAATGCCGATTTATCCGAGCGCCGCGCGCGGGCCGTTTCGGCGTATATGGAAAAGCGCGGCATTCCGAAGAATTCGCTGTATTTCCAGGGCGCCGGCGAGGCTTATCCGGTGGCCGACAATGCCACCGAGGCGGGCCGCGAATTGAACCGCCGCGTGGAAATCGTGGAATTGGCCGACCAGGCCAGTTTCGACACCTATTTGACGGCGCGCAAGCCCCGTTACGATCTGTACCGTAGTACGCCTGCCGCGCCTGCCGCTGCCGTCGACGTGGCCGCACGCGGCACGCCGGCCGTGGCGGCGCGCAAGCCGGCCAAACCGGCCAAGGGCAATGCCCGCGTCGCGGCCAATGCGCCGCCTGCGGCGGCGACCGCGGGCGCTGCGGCTGGCGCCGCCAGCGCGGACGCGGCGGCCAGCGCCCCGGCCGTGGCCGCCACCGCGCCGCGCGCCAGCAGCGCCAAGGGCGGCAAGGCCGCTGCAGGCAAGGCGGACAGCGATGCGGGTCAGGCCATCGATTTTGGCGGCGTGCCGTTCACCACCTCGGTCAACCTGGCCAATCTGGGCCAGGCCATGCCGAAGCGCCCGTCCTTCTCGCTGATCAGCACCGCCTATGCCTCGGAACCGCTGATCATGACCGATTGCCGCCGCGACCGCCCGCGTGCCTCGAATGCCGTCAAGGCATTGGCCGATGGCAAGGTCTATTCGACCAGCGAATTCATGCCTGGCCTGTATGGCAAGACCTGGACGGACCAGGTCAATGGACACCAGATCGTCATTAACAAGGTTTCGGTATTGGCCGTCGACGGCGCGCTGGCCAATCCGCCGCAATTCAAGGTCTATACCAATTACAATCCGGCCAAGCGCAATAGCGGGCAGGCGGAGATGAGCGTATCGCCGGAGGTCAATACGTATCTGGGCGAGAACGGTCTGCTGTATCGCATGTTCATGAACGGACGTGCTGGCTTGGAATGCGTCGATATCGTGTTTGGCAAGGACGGCGCCAATGCCGCCAAGGCCGGCACGCTGGTCTATACGCGCGCGGAAAAAACCTATGCCGCCGATTTCAAACCAAGAATTTATCAAAAATAATAGAGGGAACCTGAAATGAAAGAATTTATTGCAAGCTACCCGCTGGCGGCGTGGAGCATTGTCAGCGTCTTGCTGGCGGCAGTGGTAATTGCCGTCCTGTGGGAAAAGGTCAAATGGTGGTGGTTTAATACCTGGGTCAGTTTCCCCGTCGTGGGCCGCATTGCCACCTTGTCGCGCGATGCGAATGAAGACAGCAGTTATCCGGGCTGGTTTTCCGGCGAGCGCACCTTGTGCCAGGAGTACAAGAATTTCGTCCATGTGCAGGACGAACATGATTTCAATGAGAAAGTCACATACCTGACCAAGGCTGGCGATAATGGCCGCAAAAACACGCCGGGCTGGATCTGGCTGTTGACGGTATCGACGGTGTTTGTCGAGGCACTGGGTTTCTCGTATGTGCTGGCCGGCTATACGATTCCCGGCGCCAGCGAGAATCTGCAGCAGAACGGTGCCTATGGCATCGCCTTCCTCATTTCCGTGATCCTGGTGGCATTTACCCACTTTGCCGGACACGAACTGTATAAATCGGGCCGCATCAAGAATGCGCGGCGTGAATGGATCGAGGACAAGCGCCGCGAAAAGCTGTTTACGGGCACCATTCCGCTGGCGCGCGACCAGTCGCAGGACGATGGCATGCCGTCGTACACGCAGCTGTGCAACCGCGTGGGCGCGCATCCCAGCTATGTCGTCAGCATCGCCACCCTGGTGATCGTGCTGGTGATCGCCGGTTTCGCCACCTATGTGCGCGGCCAGGTACTGGAAAAGGAACTGGCGCACCGCGTCAGCACCGTCAGCGCCGAGATCGACCATAACAGCCGCGCCGCCAGCGACAGCCTGGACATGCAGCAAGTGGCGCTGCCCGATGCGGATGCGGCCTCGAACAACGACGCCGACAAGAAAGTGGCGGCCGATGAAGCCAAGATCGACGGCCGTGGCGGCTGGGCTACCTTCATCATCCTTGCCGTGGTGTTTGTCTTCCTGCAATTGCTGGGCGTGATCTTTGGCTACCGCTGGGGCTTTGCGGGCGAAAACAGCGCGCAGGCGTTCGCCGCCATG
Source organism: Janthinobacterium sp. GW822-FHT07H11 (assembly GCF_058798615.1). Classification (NCBI taxonomy): domain Bacteria; kingdom Pseudomonadati; phylum Pseudomonadota; class Betaproteobacteria; order Burkholderiales; family Oxalobacteraceae; genus Janthinobacterium; species Janthinobacterium sp. GW822-FHT07H11. Next base: position 4,558,785 of record NZ_CM179507.1, on the reverse strand, counting down.
GGTGGCGGCCGCTATGCCACGTATTCGGCCGTGCGCGAGCACTATCGCCGCATCGCCGACACGGCGCAGGCCAAACTGGCGGTCTTGCAGCAGCGCATCATGGCCAACAATAGCAATGTGGGCACCTCGGGCCAGCACCTGAGCAAGACTTTCCGCGACTATGTGCAGGAAGCGCGCACGGCCGACCATCGCGACCGCAACCACGAACGCGACCATGCCCGCGAGGAAGCCGCCCGCGCCGCCGCCAAGCCGGCGCCGGCGCCATCCCCGGCGCCCGCTCCTGCGCCTGAGCCCGTCAAGGCCGCGGTGCAGGCGGACGCGCCGCAACTGGCGGACATCCTGCGCCAGCTCGATGCCCTCGGCGAGGACAAGGAAGCGAAGAAACAGTTGATCGGCGGCTTGCCGGCCCAGCTGCACGCGGAAGTGCTCGCCGCCCTGAAGCAGCAAAAGGAAGAGCGCAAGTCGCGCGATGCCGAGCTGGAGGACCTGTTATGAAATGGTTGTTGCCTGTAGTCCAGCTGCTGCTGGCCGGCGCTGCCGTGGCCGGTCCCGGCGATGCCTTGCGCAGTTGCTATGACAGCAAGAATCTGCCTGCCGCCGGCAAGCCGGCGACGGAGCTGTTCGTGGCCATCGACCAGACGACGCCGCTCGATACCAGCCTCAAGCAACTGGTGGCGGACAATGTCAAGCCATTCCTGGCCCCCGGCAATGCGTTTACCGTGGTGACGTTTTCCGCCTACACGCAGGGGCGTTATACGGAAGTGATCGCTTCGGGTGCGCTCGACCAGCTGCTGCAGCCGGGGCAGCGCGACGATATTTCCAAGCCCATGCTGTCGAAGTTCGATCAATGCACGACGCGCCAGGCGCAGCAGGCCGCGCAACTGATGGGCAAGGCGCTGCGCAGTGCCTTCGACAACACCAGCAGCGATATCGCGAAGTCGGACGTGGTGGCCAGCATCAAGGCCATTTCGGCGATGGTGCAGCAATCGCCGACGCAGAACAAGGTCGTGCTGATCGTCTCGGACATGCTGGAAAATTCATCGGTGGCCAATTTCTACGCCGACCAGGGCAGGGCCGTGCGCAAGATCGATTCGATCAAGGAGATGCGCACGATCGAGGAAAACCAGATGCTGGCCGATTTCGGCGGCGCCCGCGTGTACGTGATCGGCGCCGGCCTGCTGGCCGCCGACGGGCAGAAGAGCAAGACCTACCGCGATCCGAAGACCATGCAGGCGCTGGCCGGTTTCTGGGCCAGCTACATGCAGAAATCCAAGGCGCAACTGGTGGAATTCGGACAGCCGGCGCTGCTGAACCGCATCCACTAGAATGCCACGGCGCGCCATGCCGCGCTGTCAGCCGGCGCCGGTCTTCTCCGGCGCCACTTCCTCGAGCACGATAAACCCTTCCTTGTCCAGCCTTGCCGCGATGGCAGCATAGCTGGCGATGCTGGCGTGCCGCGTCGCCAGCGGATGCGCGTGCGTGGCCGTGACCACCATCACCGTGGCGCCCGCCGCCTCGCCCGCCTCGATGCCGACGGCCGCATCCTCGAACACCAGGCAGGACTCGGGCGCCACGCCCAGCTGGCGCGCCGCCAGCAGGTAGCAATCGGGCCTCGGCTTGCCGGCCTTGACGTCCTCCGCCGTCACCATGACGGCGGGCAGCGGCATGCCGGCCGCCTGCAGGCGCGCCACGGCCAGCGCCCGTGGCGCCGACGTGACGATGGCCCATTGCGCGGGCGGCAGCGAGCGCAGGAAGCGCGTCGCCCCGGCGATTTCGATAATGCCCGCCACGTCGATGATCTCGGCCGCCGTGATGCCCTGCGATTCGTGCTGGGGGTCCACGCCGGGCAGGTCCAGCCTGGCGATGGTGTCGACCGAGCGCGCGCCGTGGATGGTGGGCAGGAAGGTGGCCACGTCGAGGCCCTGGCGCCGTGCCCACGTGCCCCAGATCCGTTCCGCCGCGGCGATGGAATTGATGATGGTGCCATCCATGTCGAACAGCAGTGCGCGATAGCGGCCAGCCGCCGGTGGCAGCGGCGTGGGGGACGGCGAGGGCAGGGCGGACATGGCTTCCTTCCAGGAGATGGGCTGGCAGCCATTGTAACGGCAGCGCGGTTTTATTTCAGGTAGACGGATTCAAAGCGGGCCACGGGCGCGCCATCCTTGAGCAGCAGCAGGTGCTCGCCGTCGACCTGGAAGCCCGTCACGCTATCGAGGCCGGCCAGCACGGCGCTTTCCAGCCGCATCAGCGGCGGCGGGCAAGCCATGCGCGTGCCTGCCAGCTGCGTGAAGCGCAGCGTGGCGCCGGCCACGCTGTAGCCGCCCATCACGCGGTTGCAACCCGTAAAGCCGCTGACCTTGCCGTCGTCGGCCAAGGTGATGCGCACTTCGCGTTCCTGCCCGGGCGCCATCGCCACCGGGGCGCCACCGAGTTCCGTCAGCTTCCAGTAGGTATTCGTCAGGCTGGCCTGCGGTGCCGCGTCGGCGGGCTTGCCGGCATCGGCGGTGGCGGCGCAGCCGGCGGCCAAGGCGATCATCGCGGCGAGCGGCAGGTAGTTCAGGCGGTGCGGCATGGATAACTCCTCAGGTCGTGGGCAATGCCAGCCAGACTAGCAGATTTTTTGCCGCCGCCGCCGCTACGCCCGTGATTGTTTTCTCTTTTGCCAGTATTGGCATTAAACTCATGCTTTTCACCCTTGCCCGGGAGCCGAAGCGATGCCGCAAGCGCAAGTGCTGGACAACAGACTGGTCGAGACCAGCGACGACGACGTGCTGGTCGACCGCATCGTGCCTGGCGCGCCGCTGGTCATCGCCTTCGGCTTTGTCTCGTGGACCACGCGTCCCGCCTTCGATTTTTACGGCCGCCTGAAAAAGCTGGAGCAATCGAGCGGGCAGCACCTGAACAAGATCCTCGTGCGCGATTCGGCCAACGCCTGGTATCACCGCCGCATCGATGGCCTGGGCAGCCATGCCGATGAAACGGCGCAGGGCCTGCGCGAGCTGGTGCGCGCCATCGCGCCATCCCGGCTCGTTACCATCGGCCAGTCCATGGGCGCGTATGCGGCCGTCATGTATGGCCTGCTGCTCGACGCGCAGCAGATCATCGCCTTCGGCCCGCTGTCCTTCCTCGACGTGGAGCAGGCGCGCCTGTATCACGAATTGCGCTGGCTGCCCGTGATGCAGTCGCTGGCGCAGGACCCGCCGCCATCCGGCTACTATGACCTGGCGGCCCTGTGCCGCGCCCGCGCCACGGAACGCACGGAATTGCACCTGCTGTTCGGCACCCGGCCCGACTCCGCCAATGCAGGCGAGTCGGTGAACCTGGACGCCATGCATGCGCAGCGCCTGGCGGCGTTCGGCCGCTGCACGCTGCATCCGTTCCCTCATTCGGGCCACGCGGTGGTGCAGCACCTGATCGACACGCGGCGCATCAATGGCTTGCTGGCCAGGCTGATTCTCGATATGGCCGTGGAAGACGAGCCGATGGCGGAAATCAGCCACGCATGGCGCGAGTGGGTGGCGGAAAACCTGCGCCTGGGCTGCGCCGGCGAACAGCTGGTGGGTGTGCTGCAGCAGCATGGCTTTTCCCATGCCAGCAGCGTGGCCGCCGTCAATGCCGGCCTGGCCGGGCGAAGCGCCACATGACGCCCGGCTTCGAGCTCGATACCCTGAAAATGCGCCTTGCCGAGCCGCAGCTGGCCGCGCTGGAGCTGCGCGTGCGCGTGCAGCGCGCGCTGCGCCAGCTGATACTTGACGGCGTGCTGGCTCCCGGCCTGCGCCTGCCGGCCACGCGCGCGCTGTCGCAATCGCTGGGCGTGTCGCGCGACACGGTGGAAATGGCCTACCTGCAGCTGCGTCTGGACGGCTATATCCGGCGCCGCGAGGGCTCGGGCAGCTTTGTCTCGGAGACCATAGGGGCCGACCTGCTGGGCATGCGCGCGCGCGCGTCGCAGGCGCCGCCGCCTTTGCCGGCCCCGCCCGTGGCGCTCAGCGCCAGGGGCGCGCAGATACTTGCCAGCGGCGGCGTGAGCGACCAGCAGCGCGTGCAGGCGTTTGCCACGGGATTGCCGGAAACCCGGTCGTTTCCCGTCGAATTATGGGAGCGCCTGCAGCGCCAGGTCGCCGGCGAGCACCGCGCCAGCATCCTGCTGCACGGCGACCCGCAGGGCGCCGCGCCATTGCGGCAGGCGATTGCCGATTATGTCAACCTGGAGCGGGGCGCGACGGCGACGGCGGAGCAGGTGCTGGTGCTGAGCAGCACGCGCCAGGCCCTGTACCTGTGCGCACAGGTGCTGGCCGATGCCCACGCACCGATCCTGATGGAAGATCCCGGCTACTTCGGCGCGCGCAAGGCCTTCGAGATGGCGCAGCTGAAGATCGTGCCGGTGCCCGTGGACGAACACGGGATGCGCATGGACAGCCTGCTGGCGGACCGCAGCGGCGCGAATACGGTGTATGTCACGCCATCGCACCAGTATCCGACGGGCGTGACGCTGGCGCTGGAGCGCCGCCTGGCCCTGGTCGCCTGGGCGCGCGAGCGGCAGGGCTGGATCATCGAAGACGACTACGACAGCCAGTACCACTACGAAGGCTTGCCCACGGCCTGCGTGCAGGGACTCGACCGCCAGCAGCGCACCATCTACATCGGCACTTTCAGCAAGTCGCTGTATCCGGGCCTGCGCATGGGGTATATGGTGCTGCCGCATGCGCTGGTCGCGCCGATGACGTATGCGCGCAGCATCCTCGACGGCCACACGCCGCAGCTGGCCCAGCTGACGCTGGCGCGTTTCATCGCCGATGGCCACTTTGCCGCGCACTTGCGCGCCATGCGCAAGATCTATGCGGTGCGCCGCGATGCGGCGGCGCACGCGGTGCGGCGCCACTTGCCGCACGTCGCCACGGCACACCTGCCGCCCGGCGGCCTGCAGTTGCCCTGCCTGCTGCACGAAGGCTGGTCGGAGCCGGACACGATACGGCGCGCGGCGCGCGCCGGCATCGCGCTGCCGGGCCTGAGCCGCCTGTACGCGACGCCGCCGGCGCGCGGCGGATGGCTGCTGGGCTATGCCGCGCTCACGCCGCACGACATCGAGAGCGGCATCCGGCGCCTGGCGCGTGCGCTTGCCTGAATGGCGATGCAAAAACAAACCATTGTGAGCTGGTGCCGCCAATGTGGTCTGTCGCGTGATCTGCAATTGGACTGCTCGAGCAGTCCGCGTCAAGGCTAAGATGCCTGCTTTCCGCGGCAGGGGGCCGCATGCCGTCCTCCTGCCGCATCGACACCATCGGAAAGGATACGCGCATGAACAGGACAGCAGCAATCGAGCACACGCGGGCGGCAGGGCGGCCGCGCTGGAAGGATCTCGCCTCGCCCGCGATGGCCGCCTTCATTTCGGTCCTCGTCAATTATGGCGGCACTTTCGTGCTGGTCTTCCAGGCGGCCCAGCTGGCACAGCTCAGCGCGGCGCAGACGGCGTCCTGGGTCTGGTCGCTGAGTATCGGCGTGGGCGTGACGGGCATCTGGCTCAGCTACCGCTACCGCACTCCCGTCATCACGGCCTGGTCCACGCCGGGCGTGGCCTTCCTGGCCACCGTCATGCCCGGCACGCCGTATGCGGAAGTGATCGGCGCCTATGTCGTTTCCGCCATCGCCTTCATCGTGCTGGGCATGTCCGGCGCCTTCGAGCGCCTGGTGCGCCTGATACCGGGCGGTATCGCCGCCGGCCTGCTGGCCGGGATATTGCTGCAGTTCGGCGTGAACGCCTTCGGCGGCGCCAGCGCCGATCCGCTGCTGGTCACCGTGCTGCTGCTGTCGTATGCCGTGCTGCGCCGCTACACCTCGCGCTTTGCGGTGGTCGGCATCATGCTGATCGGCGTGGGCCTGCTGCTGGCGCAGGGGCGCATCGACGTGCAGGGCATCGAGTTGCGCCTGGCCGCGCCCGTGCTGGAGCTGCCGCGCTTTTCCGTGCAGGCGCTGCTGGGCGTGGCGCTGCCGCTGTTCCTGATCACCCTGACGGGACAATACATGCCGGGCATGCTGGTGCTGCGCAATGACGGCTACCAGGTCAGCGCCAATCCCATCCTCGTGACGACGGGCCTCGGTTCGCTGCTCATGGCGCCGTTCGGCGCGCACGCCTTCAACGTGGCCGCCATCACGGCTGCCATCTGCACCGGCAAGGACGCGCACGAAGATCCTGCCAAGCGCTATCTGGCCGGCCTGGTGTGCGGGGTGCTGTACATCACGGTGGGGATTTTCGGCGTGACCCTGGCCAGCCTGTTCATGGTCTTGCCGCGCACCTTCATCACGGCCCTGGCCGGCCTGGCCCTGCTGGGTGCCATCGGCAACAGCCTGGCCCATGCGATGGCCGACGCGCGCATGCGCGAGACGGCCCTGATCACCTTCCTGGCGACGGCTGCCAATGTCACCCTGCTGGGCGTGGGTGGCGCGCTGTGGGGATTGCTGGCGGGGCTGGCCGCGCATCTGCTGATGCACGTCAAACGCCGGCCCGCGGCAAACTGAGGGCGTAAAAAAAGGACGGCCGGACCGTCCTTTCGCATGTCGCCGCGCGGTTTACTTCTTGAGGGTCTTTTCCAGCGCCAGCTGGTAATCCGTCTTTTCGTAGCCGGCCAGGTATTTGTTCGTCGCGTCGAGGAAGGCGCGCGAGCGGTAGGCCGCTTCCAGGTCCTTCACCCACGGCTTGCCCTTGTCGGCCGTGCGGATGGCCACCAGGTTGATGTAGCTGTCCGAGATTTTTTCCACGGCGAGGGCCGAGGTCAGCTTCATGCCGGCGGCCAGGGCGAAATTGCCATTGACGAAAGCGTAGTCGGCGTCGGCCAGCGAGCGTGGCAGCTGCGCCGCTTCCAGCGGCACCAGTTTCAGTTTTTTTGGATTTTCCAGCACGTCGCGCTCGGAGGCGCGCAGCGGGTCGACGTTCGGTTTGAGCTTGATCCAGCCCATCTTGGCCAGCATCACCAGCGCGCGCGCCTGGTTGGTCGGGTCGTTCGGCATGGTGATGGTGGCGCCGTTCTTCACGTCGGCCAGCGTCTTTTGCTTGCCGCCGTACAGGCCGATCGGCATGGTCGGCACGGTGATTAATGCGCTCAGTGGCAGCTTGTTATCGGTGGCGAACTTGGTCAGATAGACGATGTGCTGGAACACGTTGGCGTCCAGCGAGCCTTCGGCCAGCGCGTAGTTCGGCTGCACGTAGTCGTTGAATTCGACGATCTTGACCTTGTAGCCCTGTTTTTCCAGGATGGGCTTGATGCCCAGCTTCAGCTGGTCCGAATACGGGCCGGAGCTGGTGCCGATGACGATTTCCTTCGGATCCTTGGCGTGGGCGGCGGTGGCGAAGGCCAGGCTGGCGGCGGCCAGGAGCACGGTGCGGCGAATGTGGTTCATGCAGGTCCTTGTTTCTGAATATGAATTAACGTTTGTCGAGGCGCTTGGCGATGCGCGTGCCGGCGAACTGGATGGTTTGCACCAGCACGATCAGGATGGCCACGGTGGCAACCATGATGTCCGTCTCGAAGCGGTAGTAGCCGTAGCGGATGGCCAGGTCGCCGATGCCGCCGCCACCCACCACGCCGGCCACGGCCGAATACGACAGGAAGCTGATCGACAGCACGGTCAGGGCCAGCACCAGGCCGGAACGCGCTTCGACCAGCAGCACGCGGAAGATGATCTGCATTTCCGAGGCGCCCATGGCGTGCGCCGCCTCGATCACGCCGCGCGGCACTTCGCGCAGGTTCTGTTCCACCAGGCGCGCCAGGTAGGGAATGGCGGCGAACGACAGCGGCACGGCAGCCGCCAGCGGGCCGATCGAGGTGCCCGCGATGATGCGGGTAAACGGCGTCAGGGCGACGAGCAAAATGATGAAGGGGAAGCTGCGCACGGTATTGACCAGCCAGCCCAGGATGGTCGACAGCGGGCGGTTTTCCAGCGACTGGCCTTCCGAGACGAGGAACAGCAAAATGCCCAGCGGGCCGCCGATCAGGATGGCGGCCGTGAGGCCGATGCCCAGCATGGTCATGGTCTGGCCCAGCGCCACCCAGATTTCCGGCAGCAGGTTGACGACGTTATTGATCGATTCTTCAAACATGTGTTGCATCCTTCCATGCGGTCGCTTCAAACGCCTCGGTGCCGTAATACGCCAGCTCGCGGCCCAGCGCCGTCTTGCGCGGGGTGGCCGTGTCGCTCAAGTCGAATTGTTCGGCGATGGCGCCGTTTTCCACGACGGCGACGCGGTTGCAGATGGCGCCCAGCACCGACAGCTCATGGCTGACGATGACGATGGTCACGCCGAGGCGCGCATTGATGTCGCGCAAGGTGTCGAGCAGGGCGCGCGTGGTTTCCGCGTCCAGCGCGGACGTCGGCTCGTCGCACAGCAGCACGTCGGGGTGGCTGGCCAGGGCGCGCGCGATGGCCACGCGCTGTTTCTGCCCGCCGGACAATTGCGCCGGATAGCTGTGCAGCTTGTCGGACAGGCCGACGAGCGCCAGGCATTCCTCGACGCGCGCGGCGATCTGCTCGCCCTTGGTCGTGCCATGGATTTTCAGGGGGAAGGCGACGTTGTCGAAGACGCTGGCGTTTTGCAGCAGGTTGAATTGCTGGAAAATCATGCCGATGTTCTGGCGCGCGTCGCGCAGTTCGCTCTTGCCCAGGCGCGTCAATTCGCGCCCGGCCACGGTAATGGTGCCGCTGTCGGGGCGCTCGAGCAGGTTAATCAGGCGCAGCAAGGTCGATTTGCCGGCGCCGCTCTTGCCGATCAGGCCGAAAATATCACCGGGATAGACTTCCAGCGTGACCGATTTGACCGCGTGAAATTGTTCGCCCTTGGGCAGCGCGAAGGTTTTGTTGGCGCCATCGATGCGAATCACCGGCGTACGGTGTGGTGTGGTCATGCAGTGTTTCCTTTTTTATTGGACCGTGACAGGCGCGCTTGCAGGGGCCAAATCGCCCAGCCTGTTACGTCGGTTGCGTAGTATACCTCCGATCGTGTTATTACTCCTACGACAGAATCTTGCTTTGAATATGCAAATAATGTCTATATGGGTATTTGGCGAGAGTAAAAGCGGTTTTTGTGCGCTCAGCCGATGGAAAATTCGACGGGAATCGATAATTCCAGCGGGTCCGGCCGTTCCTTGGGGATGCGCGGCAGTGGCGCCGCCCGTTGCAAGGTGTCGAGCGCGGCCTGGTCCAGCGCTGCGGAACCGGAACTGCGCTCGACGGCGGCCGCCAGCACCTGGCCGTCGCGGTCGATGCGGCAGCGCAGGTAGACCACGCCCTGTTCCTGCTTCGCGCGCGACGCCGTCGGATAGCGGCGGAAGCGCTCCATGCGCGCCAGCACCTTGCCTTCCCAGCTCGATAGGCCGCTGCGCCGCTCCTGTGGCGCCGGCGGCAGGGCCGGCGAGGGCGGCGCCGCCGCGACAGACGCCGTGGCCACCGGCGCCGGCGTGACGGGGGCATGGCGCACCTCGGCGACGGCCGCGACGGCCTCGGCTTGCGGCGGCATGGGCGCGGCATCCGGCTGCGGCAGCACGAATTGCGGCATGGCTGGCGCTGTCTTTTTGGCAAGGGCGCGCGACGGCGCGGCCGCAGCGCTGGGCCGTTCGGCAAGATTCTGCTCCAACGGACGCGGCGGGGCGGCGGCCGGCAGGTACAGCAGCATGGCCGGCTGCGCGGAGTCGGGCACGCTGGCCAGCACGGGCGCTGCGGCAGCGCGCTGGTACAGTACCCATCCCAGCAGCGCGCCATGCATGGCGAAGACGGCGGCGACGGTCAACGGCTTGTGCCAGTCCGTCGGCGGCGTCTTGTCTGGCGGCGGCGCCGGCACCGGCCCTTCCGGGCGGCGCAGCAGGTAAATGATGACGGCCATTTCCAGCGTTGCCACGAGGACGATGACCCACCATGGCGGATGGCCGAGGCACATGGCGACGAAGCCTATCGTCATGCCCAGGCAAGCGAGGGCCTTGCCGCGGCGCGACACGGCGCGGTGTTCGCGCCACTGGCGCAGCGGCGCGCCGAAGCGCGGGTGGTGCAGCAGCCAGTGTTCCAGGCGCGGCGAGGCGCGGCTGAAGCAGGCCAGCGCCAGGATCAGGAAGATCGTCGTCGGCATGACGGGCAGCAGGGCGCCGATCACGCCCAGCGCCACCATCAGCATGCCGGCCGCCGTCCAGGCCCAGCGGCGCAGCCGTGCCGTGTGCGCTTCCACCGGCGCCTGTTTCACTGGCTGCTCCATCAGGCGCAAGCCTCCACGTGGCCGTGCATGCGCAAAAAGGCGGCGCGCGCGCCGTCGATCACGCGCGCTTCGCCGGCGTCATCGAGGGCGGCCGTATCGAGCACCGACGTAAACTCGCGCCAGTGGCGCGCGCGCCCGTCCGGATGGCCGGCCAGGTGGCGCGCGCCGTGGTGTTCATCGAGGCCGATCTTGCCGGCCAGTTTATACAGGATGGCCGCGCCCAGCTTCGAGCCCTCGCTGACATACAGCCAGCCCAGCGCCGTGGCCAGGTCCAGTTGCGCGTCGAACGGCGGCGTGGCCGCATCGGCGGGCAGGGTCGTGCCCAGGTCGCGCAGGTCGGCCGCGATGCTGGCGTAGCGGCGGCGCTGGTCCAGGTCCGGCAGCAGGGCGGCCAGTTGGGCGTTGTCGTACAGCGCGTCGACATCGCGCAGGAACGCGTACTGCGCCTGCAGGAAGCGCGCGTAATTGTCGCGGCTGGAAAACGGCGCGCTGGCCATGATGCGCTGGTCCAGCAAGTCGTGGGTGGCCATGGTGTCGGCTTTCAGGCGCTGGCTGCGGGTCGGGGCCGCGTCAATTGGAATGGCGTTCAAGGTGGTGGTGGTGGTGGCGCTTGTTGCATGCATGGAATATTTACTCTCTATTATAAGGATGAATCACGTTAGAACCGCACGCCAAGCGTGACGCGCGCCGTGCGGCCCGGTCCCGGCATCAGGCTCAGGGTCAGCGGATCGAGGTAGTAACGGTCCGTCAGGTTGTCCACCGCCACGTCGACGGTGGCGTTGGGCGTGATCTTGTAGCTGGCGAACAGGTCGGCCAGCGTATACGCCTGCGTCAGCACCTGCGGCGAGGTGCCCGTCCACGACTGCCACACGGCCTTGTCGTCCTGGCGCGCCAGCGGATGGCCGACGTGGGTCAGGCGCGTGCCGACGGTGAGTTTTTCCTGCAGCCAGCGCGTGCCCAGGGTCAGGTTGGCGCTCAGCTTGGGCTGGATATGGTTGCTCACGTAGGAACTGGAGAAGCCGACGGGCGAGCAGTCGGGCGTGTTCCAGATATCCGATTGCCACTTGCTGGCCTTGCGCAGGTAGGCCGCCGTGGCCGCGTCGCAGATCAGGGTCTTGCGGTTCCAGGTGCCGGAAAAGTCGGCAAACACGCTGCCCCGGTCGTACGACGACTGCAATTCGACGCCCGAGACGCTGTATTTGTCCGTGTTCGCCATCGAGAAGTTCTGCGCATGGGCCGGCAGGTCGGGAATCGGACGGCGCGTGATGTAGCCGTGGGTGACGTTGTCGAAGTAGGCCACGCGCAGGCGCAGCTTGTCGGCGGCGCTCCACACGCCATCCCGGATCACGCTCAGGCCCACTTCGCGATTATGGCTGCGCTCGGCCTTCAAGGGCGAAGAATAGGTGGCCGAAAAGCCCATCGTCGATTCGTACAGGCTGGGCATGCGCAGGCCGCGCGCGTCGCGCAGGAACAGGCTGACGCTGTCGGACAGGCGCGCCGTCAGCGCAAACGTGGGCGCAAAACCGTGGTCCTGGCGGCGGATCGGCGTGCTGTACTTGAATTGGCCGGCGATGGCGTCGCGGAACACATAGCCGTTGCCGTTCCACTGGTCCACCTGCGACAGGTCCAGCGGCGCCGGTTCCTCGCCATAGCGCTCCACCATGCCGCCCACCAGCGCCGGATTGGTGGCGGGCGTGAAGCGGCCCTGCGCATCCTGGTACCATTTCGCGGCGCCGATCTGCCCGCCGTTCTTGTCCCACATGGTGACCCATTGCCAGCCCTGCGGATGATACTGCTGTTCGGCGCGGCGGTTGCGGTCACGCGTATCGAAGCGCTGGAAGCGCCCGCCGGCCTCGACGCTCAGCCAGTCGCGCGCCTGCCACTGCAGCGAGGCGAACACGCTTTGCTCGTGGCGCTTGCCGTTGCGCAGCGTGTGGTTGGCGTTCAGGTCGTCGTCGAGGATGGTCACGCTGTCGGCCGGGCCGATATCCTCGTTTTGCAGCGACAGGCCGTAGTCGAGCTTGAGCGCGCCCATGCCGCTGGCGAAGCGCGAGGTATTCGTCAGGTCGGCGCCGACCCTGCGCGCCTGGTTCTTCGCCAGGTACAGCACTTCCACGCATTCCTTGCATTCATGGTCGCCGGGATTGGGCTTGCCTTCGAGCGGATTGCTGAAGATGTCGCCGTTGCGCGACTTGCTCTGCATGTCGGTCAGCCACAGGTTGGCCTTCAGGTCGATCAGCTGCTGGCCTTCGGGCTTCCACTCGTAGCGCGCCGTCAGGGCGTTGGTGCGCACCTGGCTCGGGTCCCACTGGGGAATGCTGCCGGTGCTGTTGCGGTAGATTTGCGAGGGCATGATTTCGCCATAGCTGCTGTCGAAATAGCGGTAGCCCAATTCCAGTTTCTGCGCGTGCGGCAGGCGCAGGTTGGCCTTCAGCAGGGCCGAGGTGGTGCGGTTGGCCGTATTGAGCACTTCGTCGCCTTTCTTGAAGAACTGCGTCACGCCATCGTCGCCACCCCATGCATTGGGGAGCTGATAGCGTTCGAAACCGCGCGTGCCGGAAAAATAATTGCCGATGCTGCGGTGGCTGATGGCGGCCAGCAGGTCGTAGTCGTCCTGGCGCGTGGCCACGGCGATGCTGGCAAAGCCGCTGCGCGGGTCGCCCAGCTTGTTGCGCTGCGTGCGCGGCGCGCTGCCGAAATCGCCGGGTGCCGTCACGCTGTTGTCCTGGATGCCGCCGCGCAGGCGCACGCCCGTGCGCTGGCCGGGCAGCAGGATGTCTTCCGGGCGCAAGGTCTGCATGCTGACCATGCCGCCGATGGCGCCCGCGCCCTGCGCCGACAGGTTCGGGCCCTTGTCGATGCGGATGGCGCTGATCAGGTCAGGATCGATGTAGCTGCGGTCGGCGATGCCCGCGTAGCCGCGGTAGACGGTCGACGATTGCAGGCTGCCGTCGATCAGCACGGGCACGCGGCCCTGGCCCTGCATGCCGCGCACGTTGACGTCGACGGCGCCGCTGTTGCGGCTGTCGCCCACCTGCACGCCGGCCACGCCCTTGAAGATATCGGCCGGCGAGGTGCCGCGGAAGCGTTCGATCTGTTCGCGCCCGATGTACACGGAGGCTGCTGGCGTGGTGTAGGGCAGGTCGGCCGGGTCGGTGTCGTCCGCCTCGAACAGGCCGCTGCCGCCCTGGCCATTCACGCGCAGGGTGCCGATCTGCACCGCGCCGGTGGCGACCGATGCCGGTGCGCTGATGATGATGGTCGTGCCGCCTTGCAGCTGCGCCTGCAGGCCGCTGCCGGCCAGCAGCTGGCGCAGCGCGTCCGGCAGCGAATGTCGGCCTTGCAGCGGCGCGCTTTGCCGTCCCTGCGTCAGGCGCGCATCGGCCAGCAGCACCATGCCGGCCTGGCGCGCCAGTTCATTCAGCGCACGGTTCAGGGGTTGCGCCGGAATGTGCCATTCCACCTGGGCCGCGGGCGCTGCGGCGGCCGCCGCGAAGGCGGGCGCGCCGAAGGCCAGGCCGATGGCCAGCAGCAGCGGGGTGAGGCGGGTGGACGGACGGGGCAGGGCGCTGGCAGGAAGGGCACTGTGTCTTGGCGTGGTATGCATCGTTTTTCCTATGGTGATGTGGTGGATCATTCATAGTTAAAACGAATGAGTATCATTTACCCTGACGTCCCGCTGGATTTTATTTGTATCGGCGTAAGGAGTTCAGCGGGCGACGATGCGCTGTCTGCCGCCGGCCGCCACCAGCCGCACGGGCAGCGCCAGCGGCAGGGCGGCCGCGAATTGCGCGGGCTGTTTGGCGTCGAAGCTGCCGTTCAGGCGCAGCCTGGCCAGCACGGGATCGTCCAGCAGCAGGCCCGTATCGCCATAGCGCTCGAATTCCGCCAGCGCGTCGGCCAGGGTGGCGTTCTCGAAATTGAGCCGTCCCTCGCGCCAGTTGCCCACCGCCTGCGCGCTGACGCCGGCCGGCGCACCCATGCCCCGCGCCGTGACTGCCACCGTCTCGCCGGCATGCAGCACGGTAGCGTGGGTACCGGTGGCGGCGTTTTCGCTTTCGACGCGTACCGTGCCTTGCGCCACGCTCACCTGTGTCGCGGCGCCCACGTGGCGCACTGAAAAATGCGTGCCCAGCACCGTCGCCGTGGCCGCTCCCGCCAGCACCTGGAATGGGCGTGCCGCATCGGCATGCACATGGAACATGGCCTGGCCACGCAGCAGGCGCACGCTGCGCCGGTCGCGGTACAGGGTCACTTCGATGGCGCTGCCGCTATCGAGTTCGATGCGGCTGCCGTCGGGCAGCACTTGCGTGGCCAGCTGGCCGCGCGCCGTGCTGTAGTCGTGCTGGAAGCCGGGCTGGCGCAGATGGCTGGCCAGCGGCCAGGCCAGCAGGCCGCACAGCAGCAGGCAGCCGCCGGCCAGCGCAGCGCGCGGCGGCAAGCTGGCCGCATGGCGCAGCTGTCGCAGCCGCCGCAGCAGCGCTGACGGCAGGCCGGGCGCCGGGGCGGGCTGGCTGAAGGCCGCCACGCGCTGCGCCGGCAAGGCGGCCAGCAGGACGTCGGCGCGGGCCAGCTCGTCCCAGGCGCGCTGGTGGCGGGCATCGGTTTGCAGCCATTGCCGCAATGCCGCCAGTTCATGTGCGGCCAGGCCTGCGTCGTGGCGCAGCAGCCACTGTGCCGCCTGGTAGTCGATGTCGTCTGCCGTCGTGTCTTGTGATGTCATGCGCTGTTTCATACCGTGTCCCGCTCGGGCAAGCCTTTTTTACAGGCGAGCATGCCGTTGATGATGTGTTTTTCCACCATGTTGACGGAGATGCCCATCTGGGCGGCGATCTCGATCTGGCTCAGGCCGTCGAACTTGTACAGCGCGAAAGCCTGGCGGCAGCGCGGCGGCAAGGCGTCGATGATGGCCAGCAGGCGCTCCATGGTTTGCCGGTCGTGCAGCCGTTGCTCGGGTTCGTCGGCGCGCGGCGCGCGCAGCTGCATGTGCGGCTCGTCGAGCGCGTCGTGGGGCCGCCTCTGGCGCAGCCGCTGTTCGTCGATGGCGATGTTTTTCGCCGTGACGTACAGCAGGGCGCGCTGGCCGCTGTCGGGCGGCGCATCGCCGCGCAGGACGCAGGCGCCGCTGGCCGTCTTGCGCGCCAGGATGCGCGCATAGGCTTCCTGCACCACGTCCTGTGCCTTGTCGCGGCATCCGGTGGAGCGCGAAATCAGGCGCAGCAATTCCTGGTAATAGCGTTCAAGCACCGCGCATGTCCCCGTGATCAAAGCGCGCCATGATAGCAAGCCCATCAAATAATAACAAGAATCATTCTCATCTATGGTGTGGATAACGCTGGATATTTTTAGCAAGGCGGACAATAATCGGCAGCAGAAGGCGCTGTCGCGGACACAATCGCCGTTATTATCGATTTTATCGATGCTAATTAGGTAAATTTTCCGTTTTACATCGATCTTCATGCCATGCATAATCTGTTGCAACTGAAGCCAGACAATCAGCCGCAGCGCTTCCCGCCTGCGGCCGGTTGCGGTTTTGACATCCTCCACTCCCTATCAGGAATTTACAATGAAAAAACTGCTCGCTTTTATCGCCGCCGCCGGCTTCTCGCTGTCCGCTGTTGCCGCCCCGGAAGTCTATGTCATCGATGGCAGCCACACTTTCCCCCGTTTCGAGTACACCCACATGGGCTTCTCGACGCAGCAAAGCCGTTTCAATAACACCACCGGCAAGGTCACCCTGGACCGCGCCGCCAGGACGGGCGCCGTCGAAGTGCTGATTGACACCAAATCCGTCGACACGGGCTCGACCCTGTTCAACTCGCACATCCAGGGCGAAGACTTCCTCGACACGGCCAAATACCCGGTCGCCACCTACAAGTCGACCAAGTTCAATTTCGACGGCGACAAGCTGGCCTCCGTCGAAGGCAACCTGACCTTGAAGGGCGTGACCAAGCCGGTGACCCTGACCGTCACCTCGTTCGCCTGCGCGCCGCACCCGATGCTGAAGAAAGACGCCTGCGGCGCCAATGCCACGGCCAAGATCAAGCGCTCGGAATTCAACGCCGGCAAATATGCGCCAGCCGTCAGCGATGACGTGACCTTGACGTTCGCCATCGAAGCGATCAAGCAGTAATCGTTGGCTGCATGACGTAAAAATGGCGGCGGACTTCGGTCCGCCGCCATTTTTTTTGAGTGGCGGTAGGCCGGATTAGTGCGGCAAAGCCGCGCGTAATCCGACATGAGCCGCCAACAATGTGTCGGATTACGCGGCGTGCCGCTCATCCGACCTACGCGGGCTGCATCACCTTTACGCCAGGTGATGTACCTCCTGCTGCCCGTACACGGGCGTGCTCAACCCCTCCATGCGCGCCTTCAGCTGCAGCGACAGGTACTGCGAATAATGGCGCGACTGGTGCAGGTTACCGCCGTGGAACCACAGCGCTTGCTGCTGCGTGGGTTTCCACATATTGCGCTGCTCTCCCTCCCACGGGCCCGGGTCCTTCGTCGTGTTTGATCCCAGGCCCCACACCTTGCCCACTTTATTCGCCACCTCGGGCGAGATCAGGTCGGCCGCCCAGCCATTCATGGAGCCGTAGCCGGTGGCGTACACCACCAGGTCGGCCGGCAGTTCAGTGCCGTCCGACAGCACGATGGAATGGCTTTTCAGTTCCTGCACGCCGACGCCGCTTTTCAGCTTGATCTTGCCGTCGGCGACCAGTTCCGAGGCGCCCACGTCGATGTAGTAGCCGGAGCCGCGGCGCAGGTATTTCATGAACAGGCCCGAATCGTCGTCGCCGAAATCGAGCATGAAGCCCCGCTCTTCCAGGCGCCGGTAAAAATCCGCATCGCGCTCGCGGATGGCCTTGAAGACGGGTTTCTGGAAGTCGGCCAGGATTTTATAGGGGATCGAGGCGAACGTGAGGTCGGCCTTGTTTGTGGTCATGCCGGCCGCCAGCGCCCGTTCCGAATACAGGTCGCCCAAGGCCAGGTCCATCAGGGAATCGGACTTGACGATGTGCGTCGACGAGCGCTGCACCATGGTCACGTCCACGCCCGCCTCCCACAGGGCGGCGCAGATATCGTGCGCGGAATTGTTCGCGCCGATGACCACCACCTTCTTGCCGACATACGCGTCCGGCCCCGGGTGCTGCGACGAGTGCTGCTGCTCGCCCTGGAACACGTCCATGCCCTTGAACTTCGGCATGTTCGCCTTGCCCGACATGCCCGTGGCCAGCACCAGCTGCTTCGGCTTCAGGGTGACGGGCTGGCCGTCGCGCAGCACCTGCACCGTCCACTCGCCGCTGGCCTCGTCGAAGCTGGCCGATTCGCATGAGGTCGAACCCCAGTAATTGAGTTCCATCACCTTGGTGTACATTTCCAGCCAGTCGCCGACCTTGTCCTTCGGTGTGAAGACGGGCCAGTTGTCCGGGAACGGGATATACGGCATGTGGTCGTACCAGACGGGGTCGTGCAGGCACAGCGATTTATAGCGCTTGCGCCAGCTGTCGCCGGGGCGGGCGTTTTTCTCGATGATGATGGTGGGGACATTGAGCTGGCGCAGCCGCGCACCGAGCGCGATGCCGCCCTGGCCGCCGCCGATGATGACGCAATACGGCTGGCGCGCGTAACCGAGTTCCCTGGCTTCCTGCTCGCGGTGCTCCAGCCAGCTGCTGCGGTTCGTGTGCGCGCCGTGTTCCGCGCCCATGGGCCGCCGGCCGCCCTTGGCTTCCTCGAAACCCTTCAATTCGCTCATGGTGGTGAGCAGGGTCCAGATCTTGCCGTCGCGGATGCGGATGAAGCCCACGCCGCGCGCCACCTGCGTCTCCACCGTGATCCAGCTTTGCAGCACGCCGCCCGCTTCGACCGCATGTTCGCCGTCGGCGATGCGGATGGTCACGGGCTGCACGGCGCCCAGTTGGGCGGCCAGCATGGCGGCGATCTGCCCGCGGCCCTCCAGGGTTTTCAGGTTCCAGGTAAACAGCACCAGGTCGCGCCAGTAGCCGTCCTCTTCGAACAGCTGCGCGGCGCCCGTGCTGTCGCTGGCGCGCAGGGCACCTTCGAGCTGCTCCAGGATGCTGGCCACGGCCAGGTCGGCTTGCTTGATATCGGTTTGCATCGTGTCTCCTCCAAGTCTGATGACTTTATGATGGGATGCGGCTGTGTTGCCGCTGACGATGTTGTATCACTGCCGTTCTGGCGCCGCATCCTGCATTGCAGCATGGCGGCTATTGAGACGGAAGTCTCAGGGTGTTTATCGCCTTATTGCCGGTGCGGCGGCACGATCTTCAACTGCTTGAGGCGCCGGTACAGGGTGGCGCGCGAGACGCCCAGCATGGCCGCCGCCTGCAGCGGACGCCATTTGGCGGCATGCATGGCGTTGACGATGCGCGTGCGCTCGGCCAGTTCCTGCGGCGCGTATTGCACCGCCTTGTCCGCCACGGGGGCCTCGCTTCCGGCGCGCAGGCGCGCGCTGGCCTGGCGCAGCGGCGCGCGCACGCGCGCATGCAGCCAGCCGCCACCGCCGGCCAGGCGCAGCGACAGCAGGCTGTGTCCCGCGCGCGCATCGAACAGGCGTTCGGCGCGCACTTCCAGCACCTCGGCGACCGGACGCGGCAGGGTATCGAGGCCCCCGATGACGTCGCGCGCGCAGCCGTTGGCGGCAACGATGTCGCCGTGTTCGTCGATGGCGAGCAGCATTTCCGGCTGCACTTCCACGAAATGGCGGTTGCGGTGCGCCAGCAGGATGCAGCAATGGCCGTAGGACTTGAGAAAAAAGCCGTCTTCGATCAGGGTGGCGCCCTGCCGCACCAGCTGTTTGACCAGGCGCTGGCTGTCGCGCGCGTCGGGGGAGCTCAAAGCCGACGCGTCGAGCACGCCGATCAACTCGCCATGCGGCGAAAAGATGGGCGCGGCGCTGCAGGTCAGCCCTGTGAACGCGGCGCGGAAATGGTCGGTCTTGTGCACGGTGATGGCTTCCTGGTCGAGCAGCACGGAAGCGATGCCGCAGGTGCCTTCCTCGTCTTCCGACCAGCATGATCCCGGATACAGGCCCGCCTTCTTGAAGTCCTTGCGCTGGTCCGTGTCGACCACGTAGTCGATGGTCACGCCGCGCGCGTTGGCGAGGATCACGCAGTAGCCCGCCTCGCGCACCATGGCGTGCAGGCGCGGCAGGCACTGGCCCGTGGAGCGCAGAAAATTTTCCTCGGACTGCTGGATCGCGCGCAGCTCGGCGCCCGTCAGGATGCGCGGCCCCGTGGTGGAGGCGGGGTCGAGCCGGTAGTCGTCCAGCGAGCGCCGGTACGACGAGGCCAGCCTGGCCATGTCGGCCCCCGGATTGACGATGCGCCCGGCGATCAGGTCGCGCACGCGGTCGATATGGCTGGTCTGGCGGACGTAGGGCATGGCGCTCTCCGGTGTCTCGGTATTTTGTATGGTATGCCCGTTTGTAGCATGAAGGCGGGGATGGCGCATCCTGCGCTGCAGCATGGCGCGCGCGTGAGACGTTCGTCTCAGCGCCCGGCGCCGCACAATAGGATGCTTTACAACAATAAAAAAGAGCATCTCTGATAACATCCGCTCAAATCGACAGTCAGTTAACGCAAGGGATATCTATGGCAACGCAAGCGATGTTCCCGGTGCGCCATGCACTCGTCCTGGCCCTGCTGGGCTGGAGCGCCGCCTGCGGCGCCGCCGGCCAGCTCGATCCCGATGGCCGCAGCAGCATGGAAAAAGAGGTGGCCCGGCGCGCCGCCGTCGAACCGGCCATGGGCGCCGGCTGGCAAACGACGCGTTCCGTGGAAGCGGGCGTGCAGGTAGCCGGCGAGAGCAATCTGTTCTGGAAGCTGTCGAATACGCCGGCGCGCAATCCCGACTTCGATTTCAAGCCCTACTGGTACGAGTTCTATGTCAAGCCGGCGCTCGGCTTCAAGCGCAAGCTGGGCGACGGCAAACAGCTGTATGCGCGCGTTTCCGCCGTCGGCTCGGCCACCGTGCGCCACGACCCGTTTGGCGCGGGCGACACGGGCCGCATCTCGATCGAGGAATTCGTCGCCGGCATCCGCATGCCGCTCGGCGGCACGCGCGCCATGCTCGACCTGTCGGCCGGCGCGCAGAATTTCACGCTGGGCACGGGCATGCTGATCGCCAATGGCGGCTCGAACGGCTTTGACCGTGGCGCGCTGAAACTGGGGCCGCGCAAGGCCTTCCAGAATTCCGTGGTGGCCAAGATAAGCCAGGACGCGTTCAGCGCCCAGGCGTTTTACCTCGACCCGAATGAAAACCCCGACAACGATAGCGGCACGCGCGTCGTCGGCGTCGATGTCAGCTACGCCCCCACGAACGAGCGCAAGGCCGGCATCGCGTATGGCAAGGTGCCCCGTTCGCATGCCGCGTATCCGCAGGCGGCGCCGGGCGGCGTCGGCGCACCGCTGGCCGTGCCCGATGGGCGCAAGGACTTGCAGTTCGTGTATGGCTACGCCCGCGTTCCCGTGCTGCCCGCCGTGCTGTCGCAAGGCTGGTTCGGCGTCGACGCCGCGCGCGAGTGGAATACGCGCGAGCCGATGCGGGCCTGGGGCTGGCGCACGGAAGGGGGTTTTTCGCTGCCCGGCGTGACGTGGACGCCGAAGTTCACGCTTGGCTACCAGAGCTTTTCAGGCGACGACCCGCGTACGGCGCGCAACGAGCGCTTCGACCCGCTGTTCTTCGAAGGCACGCCGGGCGCCTGGGCGTCGGGCAGCAAGGCCACCTGGGTTTTCGTGAATGCCAACGTGAATGCGCTGCAGGCCACCATCGAGCTGCACCCGACGCCGAAGGACACCGTGACCGCCTACCTGGCCCAGGTGCGGGCCAACCGGATGGGCAGCCCGCTGCAGTTCGGCCAGGCCACGCGCCTCGACGTGCCGGGCGACGCGCCCGTGGTGATCGCCGGCGTGCTGCGCCCGATGCTGGCCAACGATGTCTTCGTCAAGTACGTGCGCGTGGTGAACCCGAATACCTACCTGACGCTGGGTTTCAGCGCCTCGTTCGCACAGTCCGGGGTCAACCAGCTGGTGAATGGCCAGGCCAGGACCTGGACGGGCTGGCTGGCGAACGTGGTATGGGTTTATTAAGTATTTTGTTGATCAAGGAGAGCATCGCATGAACGATTTTCCCAGCATGAAACGCCTGGCCCTGGCCGCCGCCTGCCTGGCGCTGGCCGCCGGCGCCCACGCGGCAGAGACGACCAAGGTGGCTGCCACCCCGCTGTCGGCCGCCGCCAGCGATCCGGCCGCCTTGCAATGGATGGTGGGCGCGCCGCCGCCGGCCGACAAGATCATCCGTTTCGACGATGGCAGCTATTTCAACTTCCCGCAGCTGCGCTGGAGCGTGTCGCACTTCCGCCAGCTGATGCCGACGGTGGCAGTGGAGCGCGGCTTGAAGGCGCCCGTGCCCTTGAAACGCGCGCTGCGCAACGATATCGACAGCCTGCGCTTCACGCCCCTGGGCGCGCAGGACACGATGACCTGGGAACAGTCGCTGGGCGCCAACTACACGGATGGCATCGTGGTGCTGCACCGGGGCCGCATCGTGTATGAACGTTACCTCGGCGTGCTGAAGGACAGCGGCCAGCACGGCGCCATGTCGGTGACGAAGTCCGTCATGGGCACCATCGGCGCGGCGCTGGTGGCCGAAGGCAAGCTCGATCCTGGCAAGATTGTGGCCGAGTATGTGCCGGAACTGGCGAAATCGGCGTTTGGCGACGCCACCGTGCGCCAGGTGCTCGACATGACCACGGGCCTGAAATTCAGCGAAGACTACGCCGACCCGAAGGCGGAAGTGTGGCAGCACGCGGCGGCCGGCAGCCCGCTGCCCAAGCCCAAGGATTACACGGGGCCGCGCAGCTATTTCGAGTACCTGCAAACGGTGCGGCACGAGGGCCGGCATGGCGAGGCCTTCGGCTACCGCACGGTCAATTCCGACGTGCTGGGCTGGATCATCGCCCGCGTCACGGGGCAGAACGTCAACGACTACCTGTCCGAGCATGTCTGGCAGAAGCTGGGCGCCGAGCAGGATGCCTACATGACGGTCGATTCGACGGGCACGCCGTTTGCCGGCGGCGGCTTGAATGCGGGCTTGCGCGACCTGGCGCGCTTCGGCGAAATGCTGCGCAACGATGGCCGCTACAACGGCCAGCAGATACTGCCCAAGGCGGCCGTCGAGGATATCCGCCGCGGCGGCGACAAGCAGCTGTTCGCCAAGGGCGGCTACGATTTGCTCAAGGGCTGGAGCTACCGCGACATGTGGTGGGTCACGCACAACGACCATGGCGCCTACATGGCGCGCGGCGTGTACGGCCAGCGCATCTACGTCGATCCGAAGGCGGAAATGGTGATCGTGCGCTTCGCCTCGACGCCGACGGCGGCCAACGCGGCCAACGACCCGACCACCACGCCGGCCTTCGAAGCGCTGGGCAAGCTGCTGCTGGCCAAGCCGAAGTAAGCTGCCAGGCTGGCCTGTGGCAGCCGTGCGGCGGAACGGACGCAACTGCAATACACTGTCCTTTCGTCATTACTTGTTGCTTGAGTGATAATTCAGCGCCGCACGCAAGGGGAAGCACCGTGGAAACCAGCCAGCCAGAACAACCGCGCCCGCCGCTCTGGCGGCGCCTGCTATGGCCGGTGGCCCAGCTGGGCTCGGCCTTCAAGCTGACGGGCACGCATCTGCTGCACCACGTGATCGGCGCCAGCCTGATCGCCGCGCTGATGCTGGTGCTCGAAGGTTTTCACGTGCTCGAATGGCTCGATGCCGCCATGCTGCGCGCCAGCGCGGAACAGGGCCAGCTGCTGGAGCGGGACAAGGACCCGGGCGCCGCCTACCGTCCCGGCATCATCGAAATCGACCAGCCCGCGTTCGAACAGGTGTTCGACGAGCGCGAACCGCTGGAACGCACGCGCCTGGAGCAAGTGATCGCCAGCGCCGCCGCGCGCGGCAGCCAGGTGCTGGCCATCGACCTGGACCTGGCGCCGGCCGTGTATGAACAGCACAAGGCGGGCGAACGGCCGCTGGACCGCCTGCTCGACCGGCTGGCCGCCGATGGCCGGAAACTGGTGCTGATCCTGCCCGAACAATCGGACCGCAACGCGAACCTGGCCTGGATACGCGCGCGCTGCGCGGCCGGCATCCACTTCGCCAGCCCGCGGATCCGCGAACGCATGGGCGCCGTCACGCGCATCGAGCTGAAAAGCCCCGTGCTGGCGGCCGTGGCCTTCGAGCTGGCGCATGGCGCCGACGAGCAGGAGCGGCAGCAGCCCATGCCGGCCGTGCTGTCCGAGCAAAAGGAAGGGCTGGCACTGGCCGGCCGCGTGTGCCAGCTGGCGCGGCGCACGGGCAGCGAAAAGGAATTGGCGCGCTGGGCATTTGAACCCGTCATCCACGGCGACGCCAAGGCGGCGGCCGAACAGAATGCCGTCACCGCGCCATTCCACCCGGCCGCCATGGCGCCGCCATTCCTGAACCCCACGCGCACGCGCGTCCAACTGATCGACGGCCAGGCGGGCGTGGCGGCGAATGCTCTACGCAAGAACGTCGTGTACATCGGCAGCAGCTATGATGTGCGCGACCGCTATACGACGGCCGAAGGCGAGCAGGCGGGCCTGCACCTGCACGCGGCCGCCCACACGTCGCTGGGCATCGGCACGGCCGACGTCAACAAATACGTGGTGTTCGCGGCCGACATCGTCATCGGCGTGCTGCTGGGCTGCCTGTTCGGCGGCCTGTGGACGCTGTATGGCCGCGCCGAACTGGCCATCGACCAGCGCATGGAAGACCACGATTTCAGCCGTTTGCACCGCATGGGCACCGTGGCGGAATTCTATGGCATCCGCCTGATGCTGGCGCTGGTGTGGGCTTCGCCGTTTGCCATCGGCGCGCTGGCCATCTACCTGTCGCGCGGCTTGCTCGAGCAGGGCTGGTGGGTCAACCCCGGCCCCCTGATCGCCGGCATGTTCCTGCACGCGATGTCGCTGCGCGACGAAGCCCACCACCCGCACGCGGAAGCGCCTGGCCTGTCCGTCTGGACCCGGTTGCGCCGTACGCATCCGGGCATCGTGCTGGTGCAGGCACCGCTGGCGGTGCTGTTGTTGATCATCGCAGTGATTTAGCCATGGCGGCGTGCCGCAATGGCCTGGGTATGGCTGGCCGATAGTTTGCCGCGGTATTGCGGCGCGCGCAGCGAAGGGTAGGTCGGATCAGGCCGCAGGCCGTCATCCGACAACATTGTTGGCGATGCCTGTCGGATTACGCTACGCTAATCCGACCTACGTGATCCATGGTTTCAGCCGATCAGCTTCAAGCCCGGCGGCAGCGCCTCGCCCAGCATGCGCTTGGTAGCCGCTTCGTCCAGTGGCGTCACTTCGCTGACCATCGTTTGCCACAGGGGCGGGGCGCCGACGGCTTTCAGGCGGGCCAGGATGGTGGCCCGCAGGTCGTCGCCGATGTCGCGCGAGCGGTCGCCCGTCATGCGCGCCAGGTGGGCGGCGGCAAACGCCGCCGGCTCCACCTTTTTCCAGTCCAGCGCCAGCAGCATGGTGAGCCATTCGGCCACGGTGGCGCTGTCGACCACTTCGTGCGCGCTGCCGTGGAAGGGCTGGCGCGCGCCGACCCTGGCCAGCGCCCACAGGGTATTCGTGTCGGCCGCTTCGCCCTTTTTATCGGCCTTTTGCAGGCGTTTCAGCAGCCAGGCGCCCACTTCCGCCTTGTAGGCGCCGGGGATGCGCTCGAGCGAGGCACCGAGGCGCAGCATGTCGTCGTCACTGCCGTTCACCAGGGTGACGGGGCGGCTGCCGCGCTGGGCCGCGTCGGCTTGCAGGTTGAAGGCAAAGTCGTCGAGCAGGCGCAATTGCTGCTCCGAACTCAAGCCGCCGGCCACGCGGCGCCACAGGGTCCACCATTCGGCGCACACCTGGTTGTCCTTGTGATGCTGGACGCCCGTGTCGAACAGCGCCCACAGCTGCTCCATGCGCCATGGATCGAGCGCCTCGCCATAGCCGGGGCGCAAACAGTAGCCGGCCAGGTTCAGCCACACCCGCTCGTGCTCGGCGGAGCGGCGGCGGCCACGCGCGCGCAGCAGGAGGGCGTCGAACAGCTGGCGCAGCAAGGGAGTCTCCCAGCTTTCGCGCCCGCCCAGTCCCCGTTCCAGGTGCTGGCGCAACTGGCGCACTTCCTTGGTGTCGACCTTTTGCGCCTTGCCGCCGAAGATGCGCTCGATCTTCTCGACCGCTTCCTTCACGCGTGGCGGCACGCTGGACGTTTCGGCCTGCGTTTCCTCTTCGCCCCGCAACTGGAATTCCAGCAGCCAGCGCTGGCCCGCATCGGCTGCGGCCACGCAATGCACTTCCAGGGTGCCCACTTCCGTCATCACGGTGGCCAGCTGCACGGTGATTTCGCGCTTGTCGCCGGCATCCTGTTTATCATGCAGCACGCTGGCCAGCGGCGGCAGGCGCAGGTACTCGCCTTCGGCCAGGTCGATGATGTCGCCCAGCCTGGGCGGCGTGCCTGTTTCCGCGATCGATGAGGCCAGGTGGAAGCGCACGGGCCGGCCCAGGCGCAGCGCGAACAGGCGCTGCGTCAGGCGGATTTCCTCGCCGCTGGCGCTGCCGCGTGGCAGGATGCAGACGGCGCGGTGGTCCTTGCCCGACTCGCCCAGCACGAGGAAGTAGCTGCGCGGCGAACCGCCGCCGATGCGCGGCGCCTGGCCGCGCCGCGCCAGCGCGTAGGCGACGGCGCCACGCGCCACGGCCACGTCGGGGTTATCGTTGTGCAGGATGGTCAGGGGCTGGCCCCGCCAGTGCGCCAGCGTCTCGGCCAGGCGGCGCGCCAATGCGTCGGCGCGGAATACGCCGCCATTGAGCAGCAGGGTATCGGGCAGGTCGCCCTGCTGCTGGTGCAGGAAGCTGGCCAGGTGGCGCGTGATGGCCGCGTCCTGCGCATACGGCAGGCCGAATTCGACGATGCCGGCGCGGCCTTTTTTCGCCGTGTCGCTCAATTCCACTGTCGGGAAGAAGCCGTCGACCACCATGGCCGCCACTTCCTCGCGCGTGAGGTCGGCGGAACGGCTGCCACCGATCAAACGCGAACCGGCGCCCAGCAGGGTGACGGTGGCGCTCTCGGGCGCGTCGTTCGACAGCAGCAGCTCCTTGGCCGCGCGGCAGCGCTCCATCAGCTGCGACAGGCGCGCGGCGGACAGTTTCATGCCGCCCTCGACGCCTGCCGCCATGCGCGTTTCCACCAGGTGGGCCAGCGCCAGGTCCATATTGTCGCCGCCGAGGATCAGGTGGTTGCCCACGCTGCTGCGCGTGAGCTGCGGTGCGTCGTCGTCATCGAAGGCGACGTCGATCAGGCTGAAATCCGTGGTGCCGCCGCCCACGTCGCAGACCAAAATGCGGCGCGTGTTGGACAAGTCTGCGCGCAGGGTGTCGCGCTGGCGCTGCAGGTAGTCATAAAAGGCGGCCTGCGGTTCTTCCACCAGCCGCAAGGTGGGCAGGCCCGCCATGCGAGCTGCTGCCAAGGTGAGTGCGCGCGCACCCTCGTCGAACGAGGCGGGGATGGTCAGCACCAGTTCCTGCTCTTCGAGGGGCGCGTCGGGGAAGCGGTGATTCCACGCCGCGCGCACATAGGCGAGGTAGCTGGCGCTGGCCGCCACGGGCGAGACCTTGGCCACGTCGGCTTCGGCGCCCCACGGCAAGATCGGTGCCTGGCGGTCCACGTTCGCATGCGACAGCCAGCTCTTCGCGCTGGTGACCAGCCGGCCCGGCACCTGGGCGCCGAGCTGGCGCGCCAGGGCGCCCAGCACGGCAGCTTCCATGCCAGCACCGTCCTGCTGCGGCCACGGCAGCTGCAAGTCGCCCGCCGCCAGCTCGCCGGCGGCGGGGTGGTAGCGCAAGGAGGGCAGCAGGGGGCGTGCGGCCACTTCGCCGGGCGCGACCAGCTGTTCGATGGCGAACAGGTTTATTCCCGCCTGCGCATCGGCCGCATTGGCCGCATTGGCATAAGCGACCACCGTATTGGTGGTACCCAGGTCGATGCCGACCAGGAAGGCCGGCTTGCCCGCAGTGCTGCCCATGGCGCTTATTGCGGCGTGCCGCGCACGTCGAACTCCACCTTCCAGCGCTCGGCGCCGTCAGGGGAGACGGCCAGCAGTTCCAGGGTGCCCGCTTCCGTCACGCGTGCGTGCAGCTTGACTTGCACGACATCGCCGGCCGAGCGGCCTTCGGCGGACAGCGTCGCCTGGATTTCGCTCAGCTCCTGCAATTCATCGGGACCCCAGAAGTCGAGCAAGTCGCCGATCTGGTCGTTGCGGCGCGTGGACGAGGCGAAGAAGCGGAAGTGCACGGGTTCGCCCACGACGAGGCCGAATTGCTGGCCCGGCAGTTCCAGCTCGCTGCCTTCTTCCATGCCGAACGGCGCCACGCACAGGGCCTGGATAGGCGGTTCCATGCCGGGGATGGCGGGCATGGCCGATTCGATGGCCACATAAAAGGAGCTGGCCGTGCCGCCGCGGATGCGCACGCCATGGCCGCGCCGCACGTAGCTGTAATAGGCCGCGCCGCGCGCGACGGCCAGGTCCAGGTCGGCCCCGGCCAGCATGCGCGCCGGCTCCGCGCCTTCCATGTAGAGCCAGTCGTTGACGGTCGCCATGATGCGCTGCACCAGCAAGTCCGACTTGAAGACGCCGCCGTTGAACAGCACGGCCGTCGGATGCAAGAAGCTGGCGCCTTCCGCCTGGCGGCCGGCGAAGCCTTCCAGCTCGCTGGTGGCCGCCACTTGGCGGCCCAGGAAGGCGGCCAGGTGGCGCGTGATGGCCGCGTCCTGCGCATACGGCAAGCCCAATTGCGTCAGGCCGGCGCGCGTGCGCACGGCGGGGCGGCTCGACGCTTCCACCTGCGGGAAGAAGCCGTCGAGGATGAAGGTGGACACTTCCGCGCGCGTCAATTCCGTGCGGATGGAGCCGCCGATCAGTTTCGAGCCGCGGCTGGGCACGACGATCGGCGCCACATCGAGGCCGCTGTCGGCCAGCAGGCTTTCCTTGGCGCTGCGGCAGCCGTAAGTGAGTGCGCGCATCTGCCAAGCGTCCAGCTGGGTGCCGTTGGCGGCCAGCTTGCGCGCCACCAGGTGGGCCAGGGCCAGGTCCATATTGTCGCCGCCCAGCAGGATATGTTCGCCGACCGCCACGCGGTGCGGCTCCAGCACGCCGTCGCGCTCGAGCACGGCGATCAGCGAAAAGTCGCTGGTGCCGCCGCCCACGTCGACCACTAAAATGATGTCGCCCGGCTTGACTTCCTTGCGCCAGCGGCCTTCGCTGGTCTGTATCCAGCTGTACAGGGCCGCCTGCGGCTCTTCCAGCAGGGTCAGCGACGCGTAGCCGGCCGCCTGCGCCGCTTCCATCGTCAGCTCGCGCGCGGCCGGGTCGAACGAGGCGGGTATCGTCACCGTGATTTCCTGCTCGGCGAACGGCGCTTGCGGGTGGGCGTGGTCCCAGGCCTGGCGCAAGTGCGTCAGGTAGCGCGTGGCGGCCGTGATCGGCGAGATGCGCGCCACTTCGGCCGGTGCGTCGTTCGGCAGGATGGCCGCGCGGCGGTCCACGCCCGGGTGGCACAGCCAGCTTTTTGCGCTCGACACCAGACGGATCGGCGTGGTGGCGCCGCGGCTGCGGGCCATTTCGCCGACGACGAACGGCGCTTCGGCTTCTTCCGTGACCCAGGGCAGGGCCAGGTCGCCCGCCGCCACTTCATCGGCGTGCGGCAGGTAGACGAAGGACGGCAGTAGCGACAATTCTTCGACGGTGCCAGGCGCCGACAACTGCGGCACTTTCAGCACGCCGTGGCTCGATTGCTCGCCGTCGCTCTCGACCAGGTTCACATACGACAGGGCGCTGTGGGTGGTGCCCAGGTCGATGCCGATGGCGTAGCGCGGGCTGTTGTTCGGGCTGTTGCTCGTTATATCGTTCACAGTTCCACCTCGGCCGGTGCGAGGATGGACGCGTCGTGCTGCCCGCTCAGTTTCGGCAGGCGCACGCTCGAAGCGCGCCAGCCGCGGTGGCTGAGGGTGCCCGTGAATGGCGCGGACCCGACGACGTTGCCCGTCAGGCGTACTTGCGCGCTGTCAAAACCTTCCTGCAGCACGATGCGGCTGCCCTCGGCTTCCTGGCGCACGGCGTCGATGGTGAAGTATTCGCGCATGACCTTGGCGCAGCCTTCATGCACGACGCGGGCGGCCGCGCCGATGTCGGCATCGGCATGGCTGCCCAGGTTTTCCTGGGTGAAGTCGATCAGGCGCGCTTCGCGCTGCAGCAGGGCCAGCAATTGCAGGGCCGCGTCAGGCGTCGCTTCTTTCAAGATGACGGGGGCGGCGGCCGGCGTCGGCACGGGGGCCGGAGCAGGGGGCACGGGCGCCACCGGGGCGGCTTCGGGCAGCGACAGCTTTTCCACGCGGGCCGCATAGGCGGCGTCGGACAGGGTGCTGAAGAAGGCGCCGAAGGCCAGCGGGACTCTGCGCCAGAACGATGGGTGGGACGATGGTGTGCTCATAGGAACTCGTTTCTCTGATCTGTAGGGGGGGCGTCGGCGGTGCGCTGAAGGGCGGGCCGCTTCG
Organism: Janthinobacterium sp. GW822-FHT07H11; assembly: GCF_058798615.1. Taxonomy (NCBI): domain Bacteria; kingdom Pseudomonadati; phylum Pseudomonadota; class Betaproteobacteria; order Burkholderiales; family Oxalobacteraceae; genus Janthinobacterium; species Janthinobacterium sp. GW822-FHT07H11. Next base: position 4,528,925 of record NZ_CM179507.1, on the reverse strand, counting down.
CAAGGTGTTGCATGCGCCGGCCCGTTGTGCATGTCAGGCCGGCTGGCGTTTGCCCGCATGATACCAGCTACGGCGCCGGCGCCAAAGTCGCCGCCACCCGCGCAGCCTGCCCGAGGCGGGGATTTTCTTTGTTCCTGCGCAAGGAAACGCTCGATTTCGTGCCGCTTCGACTAGAATCGCGCATTATCTTTTTGCATGATCTTGATGCCATGGCTACCGAATTTTCCCCCGACTTTTCCATATATCTGGCCAGCAGCACGCATATCGACAGCGAGCATCCAGCCGTGCGCGCCAAGGCGGCCGCACTGGCGGCAGGCGCCGTGGGCGACGCCGCCATCGCGGCCCGCTGCTTTGCCTTCGTGCGCGACGAGATCGCCCACAGCTGGGATTACCGGCGCAATCCCGTCACCTGCCGCGCCTCCGACGTCTTGCAGCATGGCACGGGATACTGTTATGCGAAGAGCCATCTGCTGGCCGCGCTGCTGCGCGCCAATGGCATCCCCGCCGGCCTGTGCTACCAGCGCCTGGCCGTGGGGGAAGTGGGGCCGCCGTTCTGCCTGCATGGCTTGAATGCCGTGTACTTGCAAGAATTTGGCTGGTACCGCATCGATGCGCGCGGCAACAAGCCCGGTGTCGCCGCCGCCTTCGCGCCCCCGCAGGAACAGCTGGCCTTTCCCGTGCTGGCGCCGGAAGAGCGCGATCTGCCGGAAATCTGGGCGGAGCCGCTGCCGCAGGTGATCGCATCGCTGACCGGCCATGCGACCGTGCAGGATGTGGCCGCGCACTTGCCCGATATCGAATTGTTGCCGCTGCAAAAATAATCTCAAGAAAGAAATCATGAAAAAAGTGTATGTTGGTCTGTTCGGCCTGATGTTACTGGCCGGTTGCGGCGGCAAGGGCGAGAGCGGCGGTCCATCGAGCGCCGCGCGCCTGGACGGCAAGGAAAAGGGCAGCGAGTTCCTGGCCTATGAACATAATGTCAGCGTCGATACGCACGAGGCGCAAGTGCGGCCCCTGTATGAAAAAGTCGTCGCCGCCTGCAAGGCCGATACGGAAAACGGCTGCCTGCTGCTCGATTCGAGCATCGACAGCGGCCGCTACGTGCATGCGCGCATCAGCATGCGCGCCAAGCCGGCCGGCATCAAGAAGCTCGTTGCGCTGGTCGCGGCCGAAGGCGACGTCACCAGCCAGGGCACCAAGGTGGAAGACCTGGGCCGCCCTGTGCTCGACAGCAAGAAACGCCTGGACATGCTCAAGCAGTACCAGGCGCAGCTGCAAGACCTGGAAAAGCGCTCGGGCACGAATGTCGATGCGCTGATCAAGGTGAGCAAGGAGCTGGCCACCGTGCAGGTGGAGCTGGAACAGGCGACGGCGGCCAATGCCCTGTTGATGCAGCGCATAGACACGGACTTGCTGAACGTGGCCATCAGCGCGGAAGGCAAGCAATCGTTCTGGACGCCCGTCAAGCGTGCGCTGGGCAATTTCACGGACAACCTGTCGGAAGGCGTGGCCAACGCCATCACGGCCATGGCGTATATTTTGCCGTGGCTGGTCGCGTTCGTGCTGCTGTTCCCGCTGGGACGCAAGGGCTGGCGCCGTCTTCGTGGAGCTCCGCGCAAGGATTGATGCGCAAGAATTAAGCCTGCCGCGCACCGTTTTACGGCAATTTGAAACCTGGCTGCACAGTCCTTGTGCAGCCAGGTTTTTTTTCGTGCGGCGAGGGCCGCTTGCACCATGGCGGCCACCTCTTGGTGCTGGCATGCATTCTGCTTTAACAACATGGCAGACCCAGCTCGACCCCACGAACCCATCACAGGAGTCCCCATGTCACGACGCATCATCCTGAAAGCGGCCGCCGCCGGCGCCCTGGCCCTGGCCACCTCCATCTGCATGCAGGCGGCCCTGGCCGCCGATACCATCAAGGTAGGCATCTTGCACTCGCTGTCGGGCACCATGGCCATTTCCGAAACGTCGCTGAAGGACGTGGCGCTGATGACGATCGCCGAGATCAATGCCAAGGGCGGCGTGCTGGGCAAGAAGCTGGAGCCGGTCGTCGTCGATCCGGCCTCGAACTGGCCCCTGTTCGCGGAAAAAGCGAGACAGCTGGTGGCGCAGGATAAAGTCGCCGTGGTGTTCGGCTGCTGGACGTCTGTCTCGCGCAAGTCGGTTTTACCCGTCTTCAAGGAACTCAACAGCCTGCTGTTTTACCCGGTGCAATACGAGGGCGAGGAACTGGAAAAGAATGTGTTTTATACGGGCGCCGCGCCCAACCAGCAGGCGATCCCCGCCGTGGAATATTTGATGAGCACAGATGGCGGCGGCGCCAAGCGCTTCGTGCTGCTGGGCACTGATTACGTGTATCCGCGCACCACCAACAAGATCTTGCGCGCCTTTCTGAGAAGCAAGGGAGTCAAGGATGGCGATATCAGCGAGGTCTACACGCCGTTCGGCCATGCCGACTATCAAACCATCGTCGCCAATATCAAGAAGTTTTCCGCCGGCGGCAAGACGGCCGTCATTTCCACCATCAATGGCGACTCGAACGTGCCGTTCTACAAGGAACTGGGCAATGCGGGCTTGAAAGCCACGGACGTGCCCGTCGTCGCGTTTTCCGTGGGCGAGGAAGAGCTGCGCGGCATCGATGCCAAGCCGCTGCTCGGGCATCTGGCGGCGTGGAATTATTTCGAATCCGTCAAGAACCCCGTGAATACGGCCTTCATCAAGCAGTGGAAGGCGTATGCCGTGGCGCAAAAACTGCCGAACGCGGCTTCGGTGGTGACGAACGACCCGATGGAAGCGACCTATGTCGGCATCCACATGTGGGCGCAAGCCGTGGAAAAGGCGAAATCGACGGACACGGACAAGGTGATCGCCGCCATGGCCGGCCAGAGCTTCAAGGCGCCATCGGGCTTCACCCTGACCATGGATGCGAGCAATCACCACTTGCACAAGCCCGTGATGATCGGCGAGATCAAGGCCGATGGGCAATTCAATGTCGTGTGGAAAACCAAGGAACCGCTACGCGCCCAGCCGTGGAGCCCGTATATCAAGGGTAATGAGGGCAAGCAAAAGCTGTAGGCGCTGATATTTAACCCAGCAGCAACTGCCGGGGTCGGACCCTCAGGGACTAGGCGTCCCCATCCGACCCCAGTCGTCGCCCTTGGGGGCAGCATACGCCCCCGTGCAGTCATTCTTTGGAACGCACATGCAGCTTCTCCCCAAACTGCTGGTCCTCGCCTGCCTGTTGCTATCCTCGCTGGCGCAGGCCGCCATCGCTCCCGACCTGCTCAAGCCGCTGGCTGGCGACGACCCCGATACAAGGGTCGCCGCCGTGGCCCGGATCGCCGCCCTGGCCACGCCCGAGGCCGCCCGCGTGCTGCGCGCCCTGCAGGATGACAGCCTGTACGCCGCGCCCGACGGCAAGGTGTACCTCGTCGATGGCGAGCAGGCATATGACCCTGCAAGCGGCCGGAACGTGCCGCTGCCGGACGGCATCGACGGCGTGATGGTCAACAACCGCCTGCGCGCGGCCGTGGCGGGCGCCTTGTCGGGCTTGCAGCTGCTGGCGCCGGAACGGACGGTACGGCTGGCGGCCGCGCAAGCCTTGCAACAGGCCGTTGATCCCGCGCAGCTGCCCCTGATCCGCACGGCGCTGGCGCGGGAAAACGATGCCGACATCAAACAGCTATTGCAGCTGCTGATCGCCAGCGCCAACCTGCATGCGCCCGATGCGGCCACGCGCAAGGCCGCCGTGCAGGCGTTGGCCGGCAGCAGCGACGCGCGCTTGCTGCCCGTGCTGCAAGCCATGCTGGAGAAGGGGGGTGAGCCGGACGAAGCCGTGCAGCTGGCCGCCATCGAGACCCTGCGCCAGATCAAGGGAAGAGTGGCGCGCATGGAATTGGCCGGCAATGTGTTCTACGGCATCTCGCTGGGCAGCGTGCTGCTGCTGGCGGCGCTGGGGCTGGCCATCACCTTCGGCTTGATGGGCATCATCAATATGGCGCACGGCGAATTGCTGATGATAGGCGCTTACACGACCTATCTGTGCCAGCTGTTCTTCCGCACCTATTTGCCTGGCCTGCAGGATATATATCTGCTGGCCGCCCTGCCGGCCGCCTTTCTCGTCGCGGGACTGGTGGGCGTGGCGCTCGAGCGCACGGTGATCCGCTGGCTGTACGGGCGGCCGCTGGAAACCCTGCTGGCCACCTCGGGCATCAGCCTGATCCTGATGCAGCTGGTCCGCACCATCTTTGGCGCGCAAAACGTGGAAGTGGCCAATCCGGCCTGGATGTCGGGCGGCGTCACCGTGCTGGGCGGCCTCGTGCTGCCGTACAACCGGCTGGCCATCATCGTCTTTGCCATCGTCGTCGTCGTGGCCGTGTGGTTGATCCTGAACAAGACGCGGCTGGGCCTGTTCGTGCGGGCCGTTACGCAAAACCGCCGCATGGCCGATTGCGTGGGCGTGGCCACGGGCAAGGTCGACATGCTGACCTTCGGCCTCGGTTCCGGCATCGCCGGGCTCGGTGGCGTGGCCCTGTCGCAGCTGGGCAATGTGGGGCCGGACCTGGGCCAAAGCTACATCGTCGATTCCTTCATGGTGGTGGTGCTCGGTGGCGTGGGCCAGCTGGCCGGCACCGTGATCGCCGCGCTGGGCCTGGGCGAAGTCAACAAATTCCTCGAACCGGTGGCGGGCGCCGTGCTGGCGAAGATCGCCATCCTGGTATTCATCATCATTTTCATCCAGCGCCGGCCGCAGGGCCTGTTTGCCATGAAGGGACGCAGCGTCGAATGACTACCTCCTACCCGATCAAACAGGGCCTGTTCACGCGGCCCGTCTGGCTGGCGATTGCCGCCTGCAGCGTGCTGGCGGCGCTGTTGCCGATTTTTAACCTGGCGTTTGCCGAAGGGCATGCCTTGCACGTGTCCGCCTACACGGTGGCGCTGGTGGGCAAGTTCATGTGCTACGCGCTGGCCGCGCTGGCGCTGGACCTCGTCTGGGGCTATACGGGCATTTTGTCGCTCGGACACGGCGTGTTCTTTGCGCTGGGCGCGTATGCGCACGGCATGTACCTGATGCGCGCCATCGGCGAGCAGGGCCAGTACCACAGCAGCTTGCCCGATTTCATGGTCTTTCTCGACTGGAAAACTTACCCGTGGTACTGGGCCTTCACGGAACACTTCTGGTACTGCATGGCCCTCGTCGTGCTGGTGCCCGGCGTGCTGGCCTTCGTGTTTGGCTACTTTGCCTTTCGCTCGCGCATCAAGGGCGTGTATTTTTCCATCATCACGCAGGCGATGACGTATGCCTTCATGCTCTTGTTCTTCCGCAACGACACCGGCTTTGGCGGTAACAATGGTTTCACGGATTTCAAGACGATATTAGGCCACAGTATCACGGCGCCCGCCACCCGTGCCGTGCTGTTCCTGCTGACCCTGGCCATCCTGCTGGCGGCGTTGGTGGGCGCGCGCGCCATCGTCGCGTCGAAACTGGGTAGGGTGCTGCAGGGCGTACGCGACAGCGAGGCGCGCTTGATGTTTCTCGGCTACAACCCGCTGTGGTTCAAGCTGTTCGTCTGGACTTTATCCGCCGTGCTGTGCGGCATCGCCGGCGCCCTGTACGTGCCCCAGGTGGGCATCATCAACCCGTCCGAAATGTCGCCCGCCAACTCCATCGAGATGGTCGTGTGGGTAGCCGTGGGCGGACGCGGCACCTTGCTCGGCCCGATTCTGGGCGCCTTTACCGTCAACGGCTTGAAAAGCTGGTTCACGGCCGCCTTGCCGGAACTGTGGCTGTTCGCGCTGGGCTTGCTCTTCATCGTCGTCACCCTGTTCATGCAGCAGGGCATGCTGGGCGTGTTGCGCAAGCTCAAACGTAAAAAGGCCGCCGCCGTGGCAGGGGAGGCCGCATGAGCATCCGCATGTTGCCCGGCATGGCCAGCGCGGAAGCGGGGCCGACATATTCGCGCGTAAAAGGCGAGGGCGTCGATACGACGCACGGCGCGATTCTGTATCTGGAAGATATCAGCGTGTCGTTCGACGGCTTCAAGGCCATCAACAAGCTGAGCCTCGACATTTCCGTGGGCGAGTTGCGCTGCATCATAGGTCCTAACGGGGCGGGCAAGACGACGATGATGGATGTGATCACGGGCAAGACGCGGCCCACGTCCGGCACGGCCTGGTTCGGCCAGACCATGAACCTGGCCACGATGACGGAAGCGCAGATCGCCCACGCGGGCATCGGCCGCAAGTTCCAGCGTCCCACCGTGTTCGAGCAGCACACGGTGTTCGACAACCTGGAACTGGCGATGAAGATGGACAAGCGCGTGGCGCCCACCCTGTTTGCGCGCCTGTCTTCGGAGCAGGCAGGCAGGATCGACGCGATATTGCGCCTGATCCGCCTCCATGGCCACGAGGCGCGGCTGGCCGGTTTACTGTCGCACGGGCAAAAGCAGTGGCTGGAAATCGGCATGCTCCTGATGCAGGAGCCGCAGCTGATTTTATTGGATGAACCGGTGGCCGGCATGTCGGACGCGGAAACGGCGCGCACGGCGGAATTGCTCGATGAATTGCGCGGCAAGCATTCGATCATGGTGGTCGAGCATGACATGGGTTTCGTCGCGGAGATTGCCCGGCAAGGCATCGTCACCGTGCTGCATGAAGGGGCCGTGCTGGCGCAGGGGCGTATGGACGAAGTGCAAGCCGACGAGCGGGTCATCGAAGTCTATATGGGAAGATAATAAGGGGAGATCACAGGCCATGCTCGAAGTGCAAGAATTGAATCAATACTATGGCTCCTCGCACACCTTGCGCGGCATCAACCTGTTGGCGCGCCAGGGCGAGTGCCTGGCCTTGCTGGGGCGCAATGGCGTCGGCAAGACGACCTTGCTCAAATGCCTGATGGGCGTGCTGCCCGTGGCGCAGGGCAAGGTCGTGCTCGATGGCCGCGACATCAGCAGGCTGGCGCCACATGCGCGGGCCAGGCTGGGCATGGCTTACGTGCCGCAGGGGAGGGATATCTTTGCACGCCTGACGGTCGAGGAGAACTTGCTGATGGGCATGGCGAGCAAGCTGGGCAGGCAGGCTGCGCGCATCGATCCCCACGTGTATGAGCTGTTTCCTGTATTAAAAGAGATGCTGGCGCGGCGCGGCGGAGATTTGTCCGGCGGGCAACAACAGCAGCTGGCCATCGCACGCGCCCTGCTGGCCGAGCCGCAGCTGATCATCTTCGACGAGCCGACCGAGGGCATCCAGCCCTCCGTCATCAAGGATATCGGCCGCGTTATTTCCTTGTTGAAACAGCGGGGCGACATGGCCATCGTGCTGTGCGAACAGTATTTTGATTTCGCCCGCGAATTGGCTGACGAATTCATCGTGCTGTCGCGCGGCAGCGTGGTGGCCAGCGGCAAGGCGGAACAGATGGATGGCGATGAGGTAAAACGGCATCTGGCCGTGTAAGGTCAGACGAGCTGGAACCAGCCCAGTACGGCGCCGGCTGCCAGCAGCCACAGCAAATGGATCTTCGTGCGCCAGATGATCAGGCCGGCCACGATGGACAGGCTCCACAGGGGCCAGTCCGTGCGGAGGTCATGGTTGGCGCCGCCCAAGATCATGCCGGTGGAAATCAAGAGGGCGACGACGATGGGCGCCATGCCTTGCTTGAAGGCGCGCACGGGCCGCAGGTCGCGGTTGCGGTAGCCCCACTGGGCCGCCACGTAGGTGAGGGTCGTGCTGGGCAGCATGATGCCCACCATCGTCACCAGCACGCCCAGGTAGGCGGCCGCGTAGCTGCCCGCGTTCATGCCCACGTTCCAGCCCATCAGGGCGACGAACAGCACGTTGGGCCCCGGTGCGGCCTGGGCGATGGCGATCGATTCGTTGAACTGGGCCTGCGTCAGCCAGCCATGCTGTTCGACGAGGAAGCGGTGCATTTCCGCGGTGGTGGAAATGGCGCCGCCGATCGACATCAGCGACAGCATCAGGTAGTGGCCGAACAGGTTCAGCCAGTCGCCCGTGCTCAGCACCAGTTGCAAGGGCGGGTTCATGCGGACAGCTTCCGGTACGTCAGCAGGCAGCCGATGCCGCCCAGGCCCAGCAGGATATACAGCAGGGGCCAGCGCAGCACGGCCACCATCAGCACGCCCAGCACGGTGATGGACAAGGTCAGCCACAGGGGCAGCGGGTGCTTGCCCAGGGCGGCGGCCAGTTTCACGCCCGTGGCGGCGATCATGCCGGCCGAGACGGCCGCCATGCCGCGCAAGGCGCCGGCCATCTGCGGGTTGTCGCCAAAGCGCGTGTACAGCACGCCCAGCAGCAGGACGATGACGAGGGGCACGGCCAGCATGCCGGCCAGGGCCGCCAGCGCGCCCCGCAAGCCGAAATAGCGCCCGCCCACCATCAGCGACAGGTTGACCACGTTGGGCCCGGGCATGATTTGCGCCACGGCCCAGTCTTCCAGGAATTCCTCTTGCGTGAGCCAGCGCTTGCGTTCGACCATTTCCCGCTGGATCACGGCCAGCACGCCGCCAAAGCCTTGCAGGGCCAGCCAGGTAAATGAAAAAAACAGGTCGGCAAGCGAGGCGGGCTGCGGACGGGGCGGCTGGGACGAAAACGAGGTAGGCATCGCTGATTATCGCTGTGTCCGCGCGCGCTTGTCCATTGCTTTTAGCCTCAGCTGTGGCAGAAAAAATAGCGCCTCATGTCCGCATGTCATTGACATCGAGAATTTATAGGCAATACTTTCGCTGTCCCCGCGCATGCCGGTGCCGTGGCGCCACGCTGCCGTCCCATCCTTCCCCCTCTTCGCAGGAGTGCTCCATCATGCCTAGTTCACCCCAAACGCTGCATATGCCCGCCCAGGCCATGGTGCGCCATGTCCGCGTCGACCAGAAGATGTGCGATATCGTCAACCTGGGCATCGCCGTGCAGGCCGCCTTCAGTACCTTGTGCGCGTTGGAATACCTGAAGTCATACAATATCGACCCGGAACTGATCGAAAGGGTGCTGCTGCATCCCGAGCAGCGGCGCCAGGCCCTCCATTGATGCGGGGCAGGGACGCCGTGTTGCCATGAGCTTCAGGCGGGCCTTGTCTACATGCTCATTACGGCTCAGTTATGCACAAATGATGGGTTGGTGAAATTCCCGAAATAATTTTCACGTGCATATCTGTGAGTTTGTAAGTGCTTGATTTTGATGGGTTTTATTTTTGCTGTTTGATTGAGCAGTTTATTGAAAGCCGCACGGGCTGTGGCTTTGGAGGCTGTCAATAGGCGCTTATCCACAAAGATATCCACAGTCCGTGTGGATATCTGAAAAAGCGCTTAACAATCCGCCACTTAGGTCGTTTCGGCGGATCGGGCGGGGCCATGCTGTTGCGCCGAGCCCGAAAACGTGCTGGCTGACAAGGCTGTATATGCATCCAGTGCAATTGTTTTTTAACCAAAAGTCGGTTGTTCGAGCTCAGCTGTTTTGGCCCGGGGCCGGCGGCTTGTCGCCGTGCTGTGCCAGGGCGGCGGCCAGGTTGCTCACTTGCTGCTGGGCTTCGCGCAGGGTGGCATAGGTGCGCAGCGAGGCGATGACGGTGGTAAACAGCTTGCGCGTGGTCAGGTCGGTCTTGCACCAGAAATCATTGATGTCGTAGTCGATGATGATACGGTGTTCCAGCGCCTGGCCCGGCTGGCCCGTGCGCAGGATGATGCGCACGGCGCTGTTGTGCAGTTCTTCGCGGATCTGGCGCGCCACCTGCAAGCCCGCATCCTGGGTTTCCATGATGACATCAAGCAGCACCACGGCGATATCGGGCGTGCTGCGCAGCACGGCCAATGCCTCCGCGCCCGAATACGCATGCAGAAAGCTCAGCCTGCGCCCCTGGAAGCTGGCCTGGCTGAGGGCGAACTTGGTCACCACGTGCACGTCGACATCATCGTCGACGATCAGCACGCGCCACGGCGGCGGCGCATTGCGCGGCTCGCCGGCCTGCCCGGTGCCGGCCGGCGGCTCATCCACCAGCCAGTCGGGTTCATCGGCCACCCGCGTGGTGCTATCGGTATCCATAGTCATGCGATTTCATGCATTTTCCCAACGTTGATCGTGCTCGCCCTATCCACACTATGCCAGTCCGCCCCGTTTGTCAAAGGATAGCGGGCGGGCGCACGGCACCCGGGCGACGACGCATCATGCACCGTAAAATATATTTTGATGGATGTAAAGTGACTTTGTTCCGGCGCAAGAGCCGGCTTGTAAGTCGTTGATTTCATTGCATTAAAAAAATGCCTGTGAAATCAGCAAATTGTTGGAAGCCGCACCAGTACTGGCGTTGCGGCTTGTCAAGAGGGGCTTATCAACAACCTTATCCACAGTTGCTGTGGATATCTGAAAAAGCCGTGCAAAAACCGGGGCTTAGGCCGGCAGCGGCGGCCGTGCGCCTCAGGCGGCCGGGTCTTGGCCGCTCAGCTCGGCAAAATACTGGAGGAAGCGTTGCTTGGCCAGGCCGGGGTCCATGGCAACGATTATACCGGGGAGGGGGGCGATGCCGTCAAGATAGGCCCACCGCTCGGCGGAATGGGGCATCAGGTCGCGCTTTTCCGTGGCCAGCGCGATCAGGTCGGCGCGCTTGATGGGAGCGTAATCGGCGAAGTCGATGCCATACGTGGCGGCGATGATGGCGCTGACCTTGTCTTCCAGGGCGGCAAATTCCGGCAACAGCACTTTCAGGGGCTTCACCATGTCGCCGAGGTAGGCTTCGGCCGCGTCGTGCAGCAGCGCGGCCAGGCGCAAGGGCGGCGGCACCAGGTCGGCGACGATCAGGCTGTGCTGGGCGATCGAGTAGAACACTTGCGTCTGGCCATTGAAGCGGCACTGGTAGGCGAGGCCATGCGCAATATCCTCGATGGCGACCTTGTCGATATGCGGCCGCAAGGGATAGAAGCGGTTGCCGGAAAAGGTGGAAACGTAATCGGTCGTAATCATGTCGATAGTCATGTTCATCGCAGGGGGCGCTACCATGCCATCCTACACCGGGCGGCGCGCGCCTGCCTTTTCCCGTGCCTGGCGCACCGCGCGGCCGCAGCTATGCATATTGGCAAATCCTTCAATTAATTTCATACCATTCATTGTTCTTTCTCAAATACACTGTGAGAATATTGTTTAATTGAAACTTAATTGGGGGCATGGCGATGGCGGCAAGACCTAGTTATATTTACCAGGGCGGTTCGGTGATGATGCACTCGCCGCTGCAATTGAAACAATCGGAAATGTATGGCTATTTCGTCAAGGGCAACCTGGCGAAACTGCAGGCCACCGTCAACACCACGCTGAACCAGGTGGCCGGCGGCAGGATGACCCTGAAAGCCCTGTCACCGTACGTGATGCTGACGTTTACGCGCGTCAACCATGCGGATTCAAGCAATCCCGTGGACCAGGCCAAGGGCTGGATCACGGAAGTCGACATCGTCACCTGGATCATGGTCGGGCAGATGGATGAGCACGGCAAGCTCGCGCATATCTACTGGTATCCTTGCCATATCTTTGTCGATGACGCCATGGCCCTGATCAACGGGCGCGAACTGTTCGGCTATCCCAAGTACCTGTGCGACTACGAGATTCCCGCCGCCGGCAGCGAGCCGCTGCGCTGTTCCGTGGCCGCCAAGGGTTTCCAGCATTTTTCGCCGGAAACAAAACTGGCCCTGCATCCTTTGTTGGAAATCAATGCCACGGTACGGACGGGAGCGCACAAGCCCGTCAACAGTTTCCTGGAACTCATCGAGCAGGCGTTCCAGATTTTTCTCTCCATCCCCGATTTCTTCGACATGGACCAGGCCGGCTGGGCAGACATCCTGTCGCTGCTGCGCAAGCCGCGCATCGACCAGATTTTCCTCAAGCAATTCCCCGACAGCGCGGGCGTCAAGGCCGTGTACCAGGCCCTGGTGGCCGCGCCGGCCGAGATCAACCGCCTGCACAGCGCGCGCCTGCTCGGTTACGAATACGAATGCACGGTGCACGCCTTCGACAGCTTCCCGCTGGACCAGACCCTGGGCTTGCAGCTGGGGCCGCAGGCGGCCATCCTGCCCTTCAATGTGAATTTCGACTTCACGGCCATGCCGGGCGAGGAACTGGTCGACAATTCGCGCATCGCGCCGGAAAAGATCGCCATCCTCGGCGGCGGCGTGGCCGCCATGACGGCGGCGTATTATTTGACGAACCAGCCGGGCTGGCAAAACCGGCACGCCATCACCGTCTACCAGCTGGGCTGGCGCCTGGGCGGCAAGGGGGCCAGCGGACGCAATGCGCAGGCGGGCCAGCGCATCGAGGAGCACGGCCTGCACATCTGGTTCGGCTTTTATGCGAACGCCTTCAAGATGATCAAGGAAGCGTATGCGAGCCTGGAACGCCCGCCCGGATCGCCGCTGGCCACCTGGCGCGACGCCTTCAAGCAGCACGATTACGTGGCCCTGTCGGAAGACGTCAAGGGACAATGGCGCAACTGGTCCATCGTGTTTCCCACCTTGCCGGGCGAGCCGGGCGAGGGCGGCGAAGACATCACCCTGTGGCAGATGGCCATCGCCATGGTGGGCTGGATCGAGCAGTGGCTGCGCCAGATCCGGCAAGTGGCCGATGCCGACGCGCGCATCGTGCGTGCCAGTGCCTCGCAAGGAGAGGGCGTGTGGCCGGGCTGGCTGCGCCGCCTGGCCGATGCCGTGGTGGGGCAGGCCGATGAACTGGGGCTGGACGTGGGCTTGTCCGTCGGCGCGCTGGCGGCGCTGGTGGCCGACCTGGCGCCGGACTCCTCGCGCCACGACCAGGCCCGCCACCAGCTGCTGGCCAGCACCCTGAACGGCATCCGCGCCTGGCTGCGCCTGCGCTACCGCGCCCTGATCGATGGCGACGATGAATTGCGCCGCCTGTTCACCTGTCTGGACCTGGGCATCACGGTCATGAAGGGCATGTTCGAGGATGGCGTGTTCAAGAATGGCTTCGACGTCATCAACGACATCGACTTCCGCGCCTGGCTGAGAAAACATGGCGGCGACGAGCAGTTCAGCGTCAATTCGGCGCCCGTGCGCGGCTTCTACGACCTGGTGTTCGCCTACGAGGGCGGCGATTTCGCCAAGCCGAACATCGAAGCGGGGACACTGTTGCGGGCGATGGCGCGCATCGGCCTGGCCTACAAGGGCGGCATCATGTTCAAGATGCAGGCCGGCATGGGCGACACCATCTTCACGCCGCTGTACCAGGTGCTGCGCAAGCGCGGAGTGGAATTCAAGTTCTTCCAGCGCGTGGAAGAACTGGTGCCGGGCGCGGGCGACATCGACAGCATCCGCATCACCGAGCAGGTGCAATTGAAGGACCCGGCCGCCGGCTACGCGCCGCTGGTGGACGTGAAAGGCCTGGCTTGCTGGCCCAGCGCGCCCGATTATGCGCAGCTTGATGCGGCGCAAGCGGCACTGCTGCAGGAGCAGCAAGTCAACCTGGAATCGTACTGGAGCGACTGGCCGCGGCAGTACCGGCAGGCGTTCGGCCGCGCGCTGCCCGCCACGGTCCTGAAGAAGGGCGTCGACTTTGACAAGGTGGTGTTCGGCATTTCCATCGGCTCGCTGCCGGCCCTGTGCCCGCAACTGCTGGCGCAAAGCCCGGCCCTGCAGCTGGCGGCCGACAAGGTGAAAACGGTGGCCACGCAGGCCTACCAGGTGTGGCTCAACAAGGATTTGCATCAGATGGGCTGGACCACGCAGCCGAAGGGCCAGCAGCCCGTGCTGTCGGCCTTCACGGAGCCGTACGACACGTGGGCGCCGATGGACCAGCTGCTGGCCCATGAGGACTGGCCGGCGGGGCTGGCGCCGAAAAACGTCTCGTACTTTTGCAGCGCCTTCCCCGTCGACAGCTACCCGCCCGTCACCGACACGGATTTCCCCGCGCGCTGCGCCGCCAGGGCGAAAGCGGGCGCGCTGCACCAGTTGGAGCGCGAAATCGGCGCGCTGTGGCCGGAGGCGGGCGCACCCGGCGCTTTTCCCTGGCAATGGCTGGTCGACGCGAAGGAGGGCAGTGGCCCGGCGCGCTTCGACAGCCAGTACTGGCGCGCCAATGTCGACCCGTCCGAGCGCTACGTGATGTCGGTGGTGGGCAGCACGCAGTACCGGCTGGCCACCGACCAGTCGGGTTTCAGCAACCTGTTCCTCACGGGCGACTGGATCAGGACGGGCATCAATGCGGGCTGCGTGGAGGCGGCCGTGATGGCGGGCATGCAGACGTCGCGCGCCATGACCGGCCATCCGGCCGTGATCCAGGGCGAGACGGACTTTTAAGCCCGGCGCGGGCAGGGCAGCCGCGGGTAGTGCTGCCCGGCTCAATCCCCGGCGTTCGACGGCGCGGCCAGGTCCTCGCGCGCCTCGCCCAGCACCGCCCGGATCTGCGGCAGGAAGTGCTCCACCTCGTCCAGCTGGCCGTTCGAGGCCAGCGTTTCCATCTGGTGGCACAGGCCGTGCAAGGTGGGGCGGCTCAGGTAGCCGGCGCTGCCCTTCAATGCATGGAAGGCGGCGGCCGCCGCGCTGGCATTGCCGTTGCTGACGGCATGGCAGGCCAGGTCCAGGCGGCGCGGCGCCTCGTCGAGAAACGCTTGCGCGATGCGCTGCAGGTGCTGCGGCGACAGGCCGGCCAGCGGCAGGATGTGCACGGGCAGCGACATGGGGTCGGCCGGCGCCGCCGCAGCCGGCGCGCTGTCCTGGTCCAGGCCGAACTGGCGCGCCAGCGCGTCGTCATCGCCGGCCACGGCGGGCGGCAGCGCATGGCCGCGCGCCAGCAGCAGGTCGATCAGGGCATCGATCTTCTGGAACAGCAGCGTTTCATCGACGGGCTTGCTGAGGAAATCGTCCATGCCGGAATCGAGGTAGCGGCGGCGGTCATGTTCGCTGGCGTTGGCCGTCAGCGCGATGATGGGAATGCGCGCGTCGGGGATGGCAAAGCGCGCGTCGCCGCCGGCGCGGATCAGGCGCGCCGCCTGTTCGCCATCCATCAGCGGCATGCGGCCGTCCATCAGCACGGCATCGTAGCCGCCGTTGCCCAGCGCGCGCAGGGCTTCCTCGCCATTCTCGACGATCGTCACGTCGTGGCCCATGCTCTCCAGCAGCGTGCCGATGATGATCTGGTTGGTGCGCACGTCTTCGGCGCACAGGATGCGCAGGCGGCAGGCGTGGCGCGCATGGCGTGCCGCCAGCCGCGCGTCGGCGGGCGGCGCATTGCCGTCGGCCAGGGGCAGGCTGAAGTGAAAGCGCGAGCCGATGCCGACGCGGCTTTCCACGCCGATGGCGCCCTGCATCAGTTCCACCAGCTCCTTGCAGATGGCCAGGCCCAGGCCCGTGCCGCCGTAGCGTCGCGTGGTCGAATGGTCGGCCTGCTCGAACTTCTGGAACAAACGGGGCAGGGTATCGGCATCGATGCCGGGCCCCGTGTCGCTGATGACGAACTCGATCTCGCTGCGGCCGTCCTTGCGCCGCGGCGCGCGCCTGCGCCGCACTTCCAGCAGCACTTCGCCGTTGGCCGTGAACTTGATCGCATTGCCCAGCAGGTTGATCAGGATCTGGCGCAGGCGCGTGGGGTCGGCGCGCACGTAGCGGGGCAGGTCCAGCGCCAGTTCGCGGCGCAGCAGCAGGCTCTTGGCATCGGCCTGGCCCTGCACGATGCCGGCCGCGTCGCCGATCAGCGCCAGCAGGTCGAAGTCCAGCGTTTCAAGACTCAGCTTGCCCGCATCGATCTTGGAAAAATCGAGGATGTCATTGAGGATGGCCAGCAGCGATTCGCTGTTGTGCAGGCCGATGCGCAGGTATTCCTGCGTGCGGCCGCGCACCGTCTGGTCGCGCAGCGCGAATTTCAGCATGCCGATCACGCCGGCCAGCGGCGTGCGGATGTCGTGGCTCATGGCCGACAGGAAGTCGATGCGGTGGCGGCTGACCACTTCCGCGTGCTCCTTGGCCGCCAGCAGCGCGTCGTTGCTGAGGGTCAGCGCCAGCGTGCGCTCCTGCACCCGCTGCTCCAGGTTGTTGCGCAGCAGCCGGATCTGGTCGGCCAGCGCGAACGCCAGCAGCAAGCCGTCCAGCGTGCCGCCCAGCAGGGCCAGCAGCTGCGCATTGGCCACCACGGCGGGAATCAGCCCCAGGTTGGCGGGCAGGATCAGCAGGCCTGGCAGCATCAGCGCGATGAAGGCCATGATGAAGAAGCGCGCCGGCTGGTAGCCGCGGCGCCACACGACGATGCCGCAGGTGAGCGCCAGCACCATCCACACGGTGATGACGATGGTGGCCAGCGCATGCGCGTACTGCAGGTAGAAGAAGCAGCTGGGCAGCAGCAGCAGGGGCAGGACCAGGTTGATGCGGCTCAGGCGGTCGAGCAGCGGCGAATATTCGCGCAGGCGCAGGAAGTGCGTGTAGAACAGCGTGCTGAAGACGGGCAGCAGGAAGAAGGGCACGTAATGCAGCCGCAGCAGATGCCAGTCGAACAGGTCGGCGAAGACGTGGAAGGTCATGGCCCAGGCCAGGCCATAGGTCAGCACGTACAGCGCGTAGTAAATCGAGGCCTTGTCCAGCGTGATGGAAAAGATGAAGAAATTGAACAGGCCCAGCGCCAGCAGGGCGCCGATGGACGCCACCATCAGGAAGTTTTCCTGGCCTACCAGCTTGCGGTAGGCCGCCTGCGTCTGGATGCCGAACATGGGCGGGCGCGCGTAATACGGACTGGAAAAATGGATCAGCACCTCGTAGGTGGCGCCCGGTTCCAGCAAGACATTCTTGCCGTAGTGCAGCAGGTATTCATGTGGCCGCTGGTAGCCCGACAGCATGGTTTGCGGCGCGGCGCGCAGGCCCGGTCCATACACGTGGATGTCGACCAGGTCGATCAGGGTATCGTTGGGATCGATGACCCAGGCTTTTTCATGGCTGTCGTTGCGCACCTGCGCATGCAGCCAGTAGGCGCCGCCGAACAGGTCCACCTCGGCGGCCGGGCGCTGGCGGGCCAGCCAGGCGGGCAGGGCGGCGGCATCGGCGGGCGGCAGGGCATCGGCCGCCGCGTACAGGCGGCCGCCGTCGCCCAGGTGATGGATGCCGTGCACGGTCAGCGGCAGCGGCGCGGCCTGTGCCAGGCACGCCAGGCCAAGCAGGCTGGCCAGGAGCAGCCACCGGCAGAGCCAGGCGCTGGCGCAGGGACGGGAAGCGCAGCGGCGGGGCGGGATCGGGTGGGCTGGCATCGGTCGGTATGGTGATTGTCGCGCGGGGATAGGCGGCAAGCCCTGTGCTGTGGATATGGCCATTTTAATCGACTCGCGTGGCGCACGCGCAATTTCATGTCATGTTGGCATGAGGACGGCATGCAATCCGGCCGGCTCCGGTATCATGGCGCTTTTTTGCCTGCGAGTTCCACCATGCTCAGTCCCGACCAATTACTGGCCTTCCTGGCCGCCGCCGTGCTCATCACCGCCAGTCCCGGCCCCGACAACCTGATGGTGCTGGGCGTGGGCATGTCGCGCGGCAGGCGCCAGGGCATGGTCTTTGGCCTCGGCTGCGCCCTGGGCTGCCTCACGCATACGCTGCTGGCGAGCATCGGCGTATCGGCCCTGCTGGCCGCCTCGCCGACGGCATTTTCCATGCTGAAAGTGGCCGGCGGCCTGTATCTGGTGTGGCTGGGCATCGGCGCCCTGCGCAGCCGCGGCGGCGCCCGGGTCGACGGCGCCACGGCCTTGGTCGATGAATCGCTGGCGCGCCTGTTTGCCAAGGGTTTGCTTGCCAACAGTATCAATCCGAAAGTCGTGCTGTTTTTTCTGTCCTTTTTGCCGCAATTCGTGGTCGCGGGACAAGGCAGCGCCAGCTGGCAGACGGCCCAGCTGGGCCTGGTATTCACGGCCCAGGCTTGCGTGCTGTTCGGGCTGCTAGGCTATTTCTCTGGCGCCGTCGGCAAATGGGTCAACCGCCATCCGCGCGCGGGCCTGTGGCTGGACCGCGTGGCCGGCACCATCTTCATCGGGCTGGGCCTGCGCCTGATCCTGTCGCGCTAGAACCGTCGCTGCCGTGCGCCACGGCCGTGATGTGAAAGGCCAGTTCCATTTCGTCCTGCACGGCCATGGCGCCGCCCAGGATGGCAAAGGGCACGATGCCGAAATCGCTTTGCTTCAAGCGCAGCGTGCCGCTCGCCTGCAGGCTGCGCCCGTCGGCCGCTTCGGTGATGTGCGCCGGCACCTTGACCCTGCGCGTCACGCCGTGCAAGGTGATGTCCGCGTCCAGCACCTCGGCGCCGCCCTCGCGCCGGGCCTCGATACGCACCCATGGATAGCGTTCGGCATCGAGCACGCGTGCCAGCATATTGCGGCGCGTGCCGGCAATCGCCTCGGCCGACGGCGTGGTCGTCAGCCCGGCCGCCGCGCGCAAGCCGCTTTCATCGACGCTCATCTCGTCGAGCCTGAAGCGGAATTCGGCGCGCCCCAGCGCGGGCGCCACCGCGCCTTGCAAGGTGCGGCTGGCGATCACGTGGTCGTGCCCGAGCCGCGCCAGCGCGCCGCCGCGGCGCACGGTGATGGTCAGCAGCGACTCTTGCGGGGCGAGGTACAACAGGCGGGCGCCGCTGGCCTGCCAGTCCGGGGCCGCCCGGGCGGTCGCGGCCGGCGCCGGCGCGGCACTGGCCTGCGGCTGCGCGGGCGGGGGACCGGCCAGCGGCGAACAGGCGGCCAGGGCCAGGCAGGCACACAGGGCGGACAGGCGGCGGGACGGATTGGACATGTGGCTTCCTGGACAATGGGGTGAGCGGTGTATGCCGTCACTATACTAGGGGATGGCTGGCGGGCGGGCACTGCGCGGCGCGCGCAGGGAGCTTGAGCTGCATCAAGCGTTCGCGGCGCGGTGGTGGCGCGCGATAGCGCCACGTCATATGGCGGTCATATGGCGCTGTTATGATGCTTTTGTTGGCACATGGCATGTCTTGCGCAGGTCACTACGCTCCGGGAGCGCTAGGATGCAGGCATGACTCAACAGCTTAGCCGGTGAGCTCAACCATCGGCACCAGACAGGCCGGCGCAGCGAAAAAACATGCTGCGTTGGCAAGAAAAGCAGGACAGGAGAAGGAACTTGCGGGAACTTGCGGAAACAGGCGGCCATCGGTGGCGGATTTAATGAAGTCCTAAGCCTGCCTGAAGCAAGGACTGGCATAGTGGATACATGGCGCACGGAAACCCCGGGCCCAAGGTTGCCGGACACCTCAATGACCGGCACGATTTCCGCTTTGTCCCTGTTTATCCCTGCGCTCTGAAACAGCGTTTCAACCGGCTGCCGCGACTAGCGAAGCCGGTTTTTTTTTGCCTTTCCATCCGGCCGCCCCGCGCGCCGTCGGCGCCCGGGGCGTTTTCCGCCTTATCCCTGCTGCCGCGCCAGCCACGCGTCAACGGCCGGCAGGCGCTCGGCGCGCAGCTTGATGCGGTATTCGATGCCGGCCGCGGAACTGTCGGCATCGCCGCGCGCGCCCTCGGGCAGGTTGGCCTGCGCGTACGCCTGCAGCTTGGCGATCATGTCCGGCCGCGCCGAGCCGGCGGCCAGGCGCGGGAAGTAGCGGCTGCGCGAGCTGGCGTCGATGCGCGCATTGACCTGCTCGAGGTGCGCCAGCGCAAAGTCGAAGGCCAGGTCGGGATGCGCGCGCGCGACGCGCGAGATCATGGCCGGGCCGTTCGTCACGCCCGGCTCCTCCGTCAGCGCCAGTGCCAGCGCGCGCTGCGCCAGGGCCGGATCGTCGCTCGAGGCGAGCAGGTCGTACAGCTGGTTCCTCACCAGCGGCGTCTTTTCCTGCTGCGCCCTGGCGTGCAGCTGCTCCCAGGTGGCGGCGTCCGCATGCTGCGCCACCACGCCCAGGATGACGCGGCGCAGCGGCGCCGGCATGGCGGCCGGGTCCTGTTCGCCGGCCGCATGGCGGCGGCGCGCCTCGGCCAGCACGCCCGGCTCGCCCATGTCGCCGAGGATGGCGATCAGCTGGCCACGCAGGGTCGCCACGCTCGATGCTTCGCCCGCGCGCGCTTGCCAGCCCGTCTGCGCCATCATCGGCGCCAGGCGCGCTACGGCGAAACGGCCGAAGGCCTGCTGGCGCGCGGGGTCGCCCGCGTATTGTTCGTACAGGCTATTGAGCGAGGCGGCCACCTTGCCCAGCACCTGCGGATCGGCCGACAGGGGCGTCGCTTTCACCAGTTCCAGGAAATCGGCCAGGTTTTGCGCGCCCGCCAGGCCCAGCGACTGGCTGTCGGCCAGCAAGCCCAGCTGGTCGATCGGCGCCAGGCGCGCAAAGCTGCGCGCCAGCGCGCGCGCGTTGGCCGGTGCGTACACGGTGCGGTAGTAGCCGCTCTGGCCCGCGTTCACCAGCAGGGCGCCGCAGCCAGGCACGCTCAAGGTCGCCTTGCCATCCTGCACCAGCACGCGCGCCTGCCTGCCATTGCCGACCGTCGACGCGATCACCGGCACTTTCCACGACAGCGGCTTCCTGTCCGGCTGGTCCGGGCGCAATTCCGTCTGCGTCAGGGTGACGCGCGTGCGGCCCTTGCGGCACACGGCCTCGCCCACCGTGATCATCGGCACGCCGGGCTGCAGGGTGAAGTCGTGCGCGACGGCGCTGACGGGCTTGCCGGCGGCCGCATCGACTTCGCGCCACAGGTCGTCCGACACCGTATTGCCATACGCATGCTTGCGCATGTAGCTGCGCACGGCCGTGCGCCAGGTGTCGGCGCCCACGTAGGCTTCGAGCATGCGGATCACCGCTTCGCCTTTCTGGTAGGTGATGGTGTCGAAGGCCTGGCTGGCCTGTTCCACCGTGGCGATGCGCTGGATGACCGGATGCGTGGTGCGCAGCGCATCCCTGGCCATGGCCGTTTCGCGCCCGGCCACGTTGGACAGGGCGGTGTTCCATTCCGGGTGCAGGCGTTCGGTGGTGCGGCTCTCCATCCACGAGGCGAAACCTTCGTTGAGCCACAGGTCGTCCCACCAGCGCATGGTGACCAGGTCGCCGAACCACTGGTGCGCCATTTCATGCGACAGCGTGGTGTAGATGTTTTCCTTGTCCGACTGGGTCGAGATGGCCGGGTCGAGCAGCAGGCCGTATTCGAAGGTGAACACGGCGCCCCAGTTTTCCATGGCGCCGAAGAACTGGCTGCGGCCCGGCGCGGCGATGTTGTCGAGCTTGGGCAGCGGGTAGCGCACGCCGAAATAATCGTTGTACTCGCGCAGCAGGGCGCTTGACTCGTCGAGCGCGAAGCGGCTTTGCGCCAGCGCGCCTTTCTTGGTGATGACGCCTATCTCCGTGCCGTCGGCCATCGTTGTCGCCCGTTCGAAGTCGCCCAGGCCGAAGAACAGCAGATACGTCGACATGCGCGGCGTGGTGGCGAAGTACACGTGCTTCCTGCCATTGCCCAGGTCTTCGCTGCTGGCGATCGGCATGTTGCTGACGGCCATCTGGCTGCTCGGCACGACCACGTCCAGCGCGAAGGTGGCCTTGTAGTCCGGCTCATCCCAGGACGGCAGCATGCTGCGCGCATCGGAATTTTCGAACTGCGTGTACAGCGCGCGCTGGCGGCCCTGCGGCGTATCGTAGTCGAGCGAGAACAGGCCCGTGGCCTGCGTGCCGATCTTGCCGCTGTAGTCGATGCGCAGCAGGTACTCGCCCCTGGCCACGGGCTGGGCGAAATGCACGGTGGCCGTCTGCTTGTCCGCATCGATATCGATCTTGCGCGTCACCTGCTTGCTGCCGCCCGCGCCTTCGATGGCGGCGGCCGTAAACGCCAGGTTCAGGGCATTGAAGGTGATGCTGGCCGTCGGCGTGTCGACGGCCACCTTGATGGCTGCCTCGCCCTTGAAGGCGGAGGCGGCGGCGTCCGGCGTGATCGACAGGATATAGTGCAGGGGCGTGACGCCGCGCGGCAGCTGGGTCGTGGTGGTGCCGGCATGGCTGGCCGAGGCGTATTTGGCGGCGGGAGCCGCGTGGCCCGGCTTGAAGGCGGTGACGGCAGTCAGTGCCAGGATGGCGGCGGCCAGCTGGCGGCGGCGGAAGCGGGGAGTCGGTGTGCGATGCATGGTATGCCCTGGTTGCATGAGTAAAACGCCGGCCGGCCGGGTAGGGCGGGGACGTCGATGACGGTTGGGGGACCTCGCTGGAACTGGATGCCAGCGTTCCCGTGCAGCAATCTACGGCGTAACGGGGGCAAAGTCAACGCGCCAGGGGCGGCGCAAGGCTGCCGGGCGCTGGTATGATGGACGCCTGAGCGTACTGCCGCAGGCCGGTGCCGCGCCTGATTGACCACCACCATCACGAGACGAGACCCACGCACATGAAACTGACTATCAGCCCCCGCACGCCCAATCCCCGCCGCGTCACCATGTTCATCGCCGAAAAGGGCATCGCCGGCATCGAGGAAGTGGCGCTCGACCTGATGGCGGGCCAGCACCGCGATCCCGCCTTCCTGGCAAAAAACCCGCTGGGCCGCGTGCCCGTGCTGGAACTGGACGACGGGCGCGTGCTGACCGAGACGCGCGCCATCTGCACCTACCTGGAAGGCTTGCAGCCGCAGCCGAACCTGATGGGCGAGGGTTTCGAGGAGCGCGCCTTCATCGAAATGGCCGACCGCCGGGTGGAACTGCATCTGTTCAGCGCCGCCGCCAACTGGGTGCGCCACGGCCATCCGGCCCTGGTGGCGCTGGAAAACCCGCAGTTTCCCGATTTCGCTGCGGCACAGGCGGGCAAGCTGCGCGAGACGACGCAGTGGCTGGACCAGGTGCTGGCGCACCAGCCCTACATCGCCGGCGAACGGTTTACGATTGCCGACATCACGGCCTTCTGCGCGCTGGAATTCGCGCGCGGCCTGATGAAGTACCGTCCGGGCGCGGAAGGCTTATCCAACCTGCAGGCCTACCGCGACCGCATCGCCGAGCGGCCCAGCGCACAGGCGAAGTAAGCCCTGCGTGCGGCCCGCTTCAACTATGTTGTCGGCTTGCGCCCGTTGGGCTAAGCCGACCTACGCCGGCCTACGCCCAGCGACAGGCCGGCAGGTCGGATGAGCGGAACGCGTAATCCGACATCACCACTTACTTCAGCTGCTCCTGCAGGAAGCTGTAGGTCAGCGCCCACATCAGCGCCTGCTGGTCGTTGTTGGCGGCGCCCGCATGGCCGCCTTCCGTGTTTTCCCAGTACAGCACGTCGTGGCCCTGCTCTTCCATCTTTGCCACCATCTTGCGCGCGTGGCCAGGGTGCACGCGGTCGTCGCGGGTCGAGGTGGTAAACAGCACGCGCGGATATTTCTTGTCCTTGAAGACGTTCTGGTACGGCGAGTACTTGCCGATGTAGGCCCACTGCTGCGGCACGTCCGGGTCGCCGTACTCTCCCATCCACGAAGCGCCCGCCAGCATCTTGTTATAGCGGCGCATGTCGAGCAGCGGTACCTGGCTGACGACGGCGTTGAACAGGTCAGGACGCTGCACCAGCACGGCACCCGTCAGCAGGCCGCCATTGCTGCCGCCCATGATGCCCAGGTGGCGCGGACTGGTGACCTTGCGCTTGATCAAATCCTGCGCCACCGAGATGAAATCGTCATAGGCGCGCTGGCGGTTTTCCTTCAGCGCCGCCTGGTGCCAGCGGGGACCGAACTCGCCGCCGCCGCGGATATTGGCCAGCACGTAGACGCCGCCTTTTTCCAGCCACGCCACGCCCGTGGTGCCGCTGTAGCTCGGTTTCAGCGACACTTCGAAGCCGCCGTAGCCATACAGCACGGTGGGATTGGTGCCGTCGAACTTCGTGGCCTTGTTCATGATGGCGAAGTAGGGTACCCGGGTGCCATCCTTCGACGTCGATTCGAATTGCTCCACCTTGTATGGCACGGCGTCGAAGAAGGCCGGCAGCGACTTGATTTTCGTGCGCTGGTCGCTGCCGGCCGTGGCCAGGTACAGCGTGGTGGGATTGAGGAAGTCGGTGACGGTCAGGAAGTACTGCTCCGAATCGACCGGGTCGAGCGCGCTGACGGCCAGCGTGCCCAGTGCCGGCGCATCGACCGGGCGGCGCTGCCATTGGCCGTTCACGTGGCGCAGTTCCGTCAGGCGGTTCTTGACCTTGTCCAGGGTCGTCAGCAGGATGGCCGACTTCGTTGGGGTGACATTGTCCAGCGACGACGTGGCCGTGGGCGCGTACAGCACTTCCAGCTCCTGTTTGCCCTGCATGAAGGCCTTGAAATCCGTGGCCAGCAGCGAGCCTTGCAGGTAGGTCTTGCCGTTCACTTTCCAGTCCGAGCGCAAGGTGATGACCAGCTGGTCGCGCACGGTGAATGCCGTGGCGTCGTCCGGTTTCGGCACTTTTTTCAGGCTGGCTCCATCGCGCAGGAACATTTCCCCGCTATAGAAATCGATCTGGCGTTCGACGAACTGGTGTTCATGGCCGGGCGTGAAATCCTTGTAGGCGCCCGCGCTCAGGTCGTCGGGCTTGGCTTCATACAAGGTGCGCGCCTGCGCCAGCGGCGTGCCGCGCTGCCACTCTTTGATGATGCGCGGGTAGCCCGAGCTGGTCATCGAGCCGGGGCCGAAATCGGTGGAGACGAACAAGGTGTCCTGGTCGATCCAGCCGGCGCTGCTCTTCGCTTCGGGCAGGCTGAAGCCGCCGTCGACGAAGGCGCGTTTGGCCACGTCGTATTCGCGCACCACCTTGGCATCGCCGCCGCCGCGCGACAGGGAGATGAGGCAGCGTTCGCCCTTCGGATACAGGCAGGAGGCGCCGCCCCAGACCCAGTTTTCGTTCTCGCCGGCGGCCAGCTGGTCCAGGTCGATCACGGTTTCCCATACGGGTTCGGCCTGCTGGTACTGCGCCAGGGTGGTGCGGCGCCAGATGCCGCGCACGTGCTGGGCATCGCGCCAGAAGTTATAGTAAAACTCGCCTTCCTTGCTGACGTAGGGAATGCGTTCCTTCGAGTTGAGGATGGTTTTCAGGCGCGCCTGCAAGGCGGGGAAGCCGGGCCGGCCTTCCAGTTCCTTGACGGTGACGGCATTGTGCTGCTTGACCCAGGCCAGCGGCTTGTCGCCGAGGACTTCTTCCAGCCACAGGTGGGGATCGGCCGGGGTGGCGGGAGCGGCGGCTTGCGCATGGGCGATGCCCGCTGCGGCCAGGCCGAGCAGCATGCTGCCGGCGAAGGTACGATAGGATGACATGGACGATTTTTCCTCGATGGTTCGGGTGTATGCCGTGTTGCTGCTCAAAACGGCGCAACCATGGTGCCATGGATTGCTTCTAGGAACCAGTGTCAGATGGAATCCAGTGAGGAAAAGACATGCTTTCCAATATTATTTGCCGTGGCGCCCGCTGGCCGTAGAATCTGCGGCAGCGCGGCAAGGGCGCGGTCCGCTCAGGGCAGCTGCATCACCCAGAGGGGCGCCGACCAGACGATGTTGCCGTCGTCCTGGACCAGGCGCGCATAGTAGAAATGGGGGCCGGGCGCGGGCGTGACGGTGACCTCGGCCTGGTCCGTCAGGGGCGTGACGTTGCCATTGCTGCCAGGCACGCCGTGGAAGATGGTGATGGCGGCCGCCTGCCGGCCCGCATCGTTGCTGAAGCTGGCGGACAGTTGCAAGGGCCCCTGGTTGTCGAAGCGCTCACCCATCATCCTGCCATTGGCCGTCAACAGCAGTTGCGCGTGCTTGTCCATGGTGGCAAAGACGCGCCGCGCGCGCAGCGCCTCAAACAGCTGCTCGCGCGACAGCGGCGCGTTGGCCGCATCGGCTTTCACCAGCACGGCCGTGCGGTTGCCGTAGGAGGCGCCCCAGTTGGCGCAGTGGTTGTCCTGGTTGCTGCTGAAGGCCAGGTGGTAGCCGGCCGCCAGCGCCCGGTTGCAGGCCGCCTCGTAATTGCTGCGCCGCGTTTCCGTTTCCTGGTCGTTGCTGGAAAAGGCGGAGGTGTTCATCACTTCGCACAGCACCATGGCCGCGTCGCCGTCCGGCGTGTAGCCGAGCGGCTGGTCGTCGACGAGAAACTGCCCCGTTTGCGCCGGGTGGTTGAACTGGCCCAGCCAGCCCCGCGCGCGCATCAGCGCATACAGGGCGGCGTAGTCGCTTTTCGGCGTTTCCACGTCGGCCAGCAGTTCGCCCTGGGCATTCCTTTCCCAGCCCAGCAACTGATCGCTATTAAAGATGTTCAAATGGCCGCCCTTGTTGATGACGCCCCATTCCATGCCGTACAGGGCCAGGAAGCCGGGGTGGGCATTGGTATAGGCGGCCGCTTCGGCCAGGCCCGTCTGGTACAGCGCTGTCGCTTCGGCCGGCACGGCCGCGCTGTTGGTGCCGTCAGAACCGTCATACATGTGGTTGTGCTCGGACGTCAGCAGGACGTCGAGCCCGTGTTCTTGCGCATATTTGTATGCATCGATGGGACCGTAGGGCGCCGTTTGCGGTTCCTGCGCGCCATGGCAGGCGTCCAGCGGGGCGCCGCCGTCGCTGTGGCGCGTCTGGCTGTGCAGGTTGGCGTAGACGATGCGGTAGGCGGCGCCATTGAGGCGGAGCAAGCCTGCGTGGAACGCGGGCACCTGCGGCGGCGCGGCGCCGGCCCGGTTGACGGCGATGGGCCATACTTGTTCCACGGCCGCTTCCCGGGCCGTGTCCTGGTCCGCCACGGCCAGCAGGCGCAATTCGTACAAGCCGTCCGGCGCCAGCATGCGCCGTTCGCGCGCATCGGCATCGGCGCGGCCATCCCAGGGCAAGCGGATGCTCGTGCCGCCCGCATCGACCTGTTCCGTGCCCGACCAGCGCCGCAGCACGGCCCCTTGCGGGCCGGGGCCGGACAGGGTCAAGGTCCAGCGCACGGCATGGGCGCGGCCTGCGTCCGGATACGTGAGGCGCACAATAAACGTACGTGACTGCGCGCTGCGCGCCTGCGTGGCCCGCGCGCCGCGCGCCGCGTGGAACGGTGCGAATACCGTCGCGTCCAGCTCGCTGTGCTCCCTGGGTTCGGCATCGCCATCTTGCGCCGCGGCACTGCTACTCCACGTGATCAAGAGCGCGCCCACGCAGGCGCACGCGAGCGCACGTGCCACGCCGCGCCATGGCTGCCACTGCCGCAGTTGCCCGAGCATGCCGGCCTCCGCTTCATGAACTCAATGACAATTAGACAATCATTGCACTTTCGAGTTCCGCGACGCACCAAGAAGAGGCGTGCCTGCACCGCCAAATGCCATGATCTGGCGCAAAGTCCGTGCGGATACGACAGCTACCCCTGGACGGGCCTGGCACGGCGCTTGCTAAACAGGTGATACGGATCAACGGCGATCCCTTGAATAAACTTAACAACGGTCCAACGACGGACCACCTGGACAACGGCGTCCGCTCTGGCTGATCTTTTTCATCGGCGGGGCGGGCGCCGTTTTGTTTTATCAACGGGATATTTCGGGAACCTATCATGGCCAGCCAAAAAGCAACGCGCATCGCGCTCTTCTCCCTCGCCACGCCGCCCATGCGCGCATTCCACCTGACGTGGATGGCATTTTTCGTGTGTTTCTTCGCCTGGTTCGCTTGCGCGCCGCTGATGCCGGTCATCAAGGGCGAGTTCGGTCTTTCCCTGGCGCAAGTGGCGAACATCAATATCGCCGCCGTCGCCATCACCATCCTCGTGCGCCTGATCGTCGGCCCCTTGTGCGACCGCTACGGCCCGCGCAAGACCTACACGGGCTTGCTGCTGCTCGGTGCCATCCCCGTGCTGGGCGTGGCCGCCTCGCAAAGCTATGAAAGTTTCCTGTTCTTCCGCCTGGGCATCGGCGCTGTCGGTGCCAGCTTTGTCATCACGCAATATCATACGTCCGTGATGTTCGCGCCCCGCGTCGTGGGCACGGCGAATGCGGCCGCCGCCGGCTGGGGCAATGCGGGCGGCGGCGCGGCGCAGGCGCTGATGCCGCTGCTGCTGGGCGCCGTGCTGATGCTGGGCGTGTCCGAATCGCTGGGCTGGCGCATCGCGCTGCTGGTGCCGGGCGTGCTGATGCTGGGGATGGCCGCGCTGTACTGGCGCTATACGCAGGATTGCCCGGAAGGAAATTACTCGGACTTGCGCGCCGCCGGCGTGGCCATCGAAGGAGGAAAAAAGGGCGGCTGGGACAGCTTCAAGGCCGCCAGCGGCAATTATCGCGTCTGGCTGCTGTTCGTCACCTACGGCGCCTGCTTCGGCATCGAGATCTTCATCCACAATATCGCGGCCGTCTACTACGTCGACCATTTCGGCCTGTCCTTGAAATCGGCGGGCCTGGCCGCCGGCAGCTTCGGCCTGCTGGCCCTGTTTGCCCGCGCGCTGGGCGGCTGGCTGTCCGACAAGCTGGCCCTGCGCGGCAACCTGAACAGCCGCGTCACCCTGCTGTTCATGCTGATGATAGGCGAAGGCGTGGGCTTGCTGTGGTTTGCCAAGGTCGACAGCGTCACGTATGCCGTCATCGCCATGCTGGTCTTCGGCCTGTTCACCCACATGGCCTGCGGCGCCACCTACGCGCTGGTGCCCTTCATCGACAGCCGCGCTCTCGGCGGCGTGGCCGGCATCATCGGCGCGGGCGGCAACGTGGGCGCCGTGGCGGCCGGCTTCCTGATGAAGGGCACGGGCGACATCCGCCAGACATTGACCATCCTCAGCGCCCTGGTGGTGGTCTCGGCCCTGTGCGCCATCGCCGCCCGCTTCACGGGGCTGGCGGCCGAACCGAACATGGCCGCGGCCTGAGGAGACAAGCATGAACCACCCCCTGAAGATCGTCGTCCTTGGCCATGGCATGGTCGGGCATAAATTCCTCGAACGCCTGGCGCTGGAAAGCGCGCCGCACCTGCACGTCACCGTGCTGTGCGAAGAACCGCGCCCCGCCTACGACCGGGTGCACCTGTCCGAATTTTTCAGCGGAAAATCGGCCGAGGACCTCTCCTTGGTGACGCCCGGCTTCTTCGACAAGGACAACGTCGTGTTGAAGCTCAATGCGCGCGCCGTGTCCATCGACCGCGCGGCGAAAACCGTCACGGCCAGCACGGGTGAAGTGCTGGCCTATGACAAACTCGTGTTCGCCACCGGTTCGACGCCGTTCGTGCCGCCGCTGCCGGGCAAGGAGCGCGATGGCTGCTTCGTCTACCGCACCATCGAAGACCTGGAAGCCATGCTGGCCTGGGGCGCCAAGTCGAAAACGGGCGTGGTCATCGGCGGCGGCTTGCTGGGCCTCGAATGTGCGAAAGCCTTGCGCGACCTGAAGCTCGACACCCACGTGGTGGAATTCGCGCCGCGCCTGATGGCCGTGCAGGTGGACGAGGGCGGCGCGCGCGTCCTGCGCCGCAAGATCGAGGAACTGGGCGTGACCGTGCACACGCAAAAGAATACGCTGGCCATCGTTGACGGCGAATCAGCCACGCACCGCATGCAGTTCGCCGACGGCAGCCACCTGGAAGCGGACATGATCGTCTTCTCGGCCGGCATCCGTCCGCGCGACGAACTGGCGCGCGCCTGCGGCCTGGACGTGGGACCGCGCGGCGGCATCGCCATCGACGACAGCTGCCTCACCTCCGACCCGGACATCTATGCGATCGGCGAATGCGCGCTGTGGGGCGGCCTGGTGTTCGGCCTGGTGGCGCCCGGCTACGAGATGGCACGCATCGCCGCCCGCCACCTGTTGCAGGAGGAGGGCGAAGCCTCGTTCAAGGGCGCCGACATGAGCACCAAGCTCAAACTGATGGGCGTGGACGTGGCCAGCCTGGGCGACCCGCACGGCAATGCGCCGGGCAGCCGCTCCTACCAGTTCATGGACGAGCGCAAGCAGATCTACAAGAAGATCGTCGTCTCCGACTGCGGCAAGTATTTGCTGGGCGGCGTGATGGTGGGCGACGCCAGCGAATATGGCACCTTGCTGCAGATGATGTTGAACAAGATCGAGCTGCCCGAGTTCCCCGAATTCCTGATCCTGCCGCAGGCGGACGGCCAGCAAAAGGCGGGCCTCGGCGTGGACGCCTTGCCCGAGTCGGCGCAAATCTGCTCGTGCAACGACGTGTCGAAAGGCGCCTTGTGCGCGGCCGTCGCCGGGGGCGCGACCACCATCGCTGCCCTCAAAAGCTGCACCAAGGCCGGCACCGCCTGCGGCGGCTGCGTGCCGCTGGTGACGCAGATCATGAAGGCGGAAATGCAGAAGCAGGGCCTGGCCGTGAACAATCACGTGTGCGAACACTTTGCGTACTCGCGCCAGGAATTGCACCACCTGGTACGCGTGGGCAAGCTCCGCAGCTTCGGCGAACTCTTGGGCGCGCATGGAAAGGGTCTCGGTTGCGACGTGTGCAAGCCCGTGGCGGCGAATATCCTGGCGTCTTGCTGGAACGATTTCGTGCTGTCGCCCGTGCATGCCAGCCTGCAGGACAGCAATGATTATTTTCTTGGCAATATCCAGAAGGATGGCACGTATTCCGTCGTGCCGCGCATGCCGGGCGGCGAGGTGACGGCCGACGGCTTGATCGCCGTGGGCATGGTGGCGAAAAAATACGGTCTCTATACGAAGATCACGGGCGGCCAGCGCGTCGACCTGTTCGGCGCCCGCGTGGACCAGTTGCCGGCCATCTGGGAAGAGCTGATCGCGGCCGGCTTCGAGTCGGGCCACGCCTACGGCAAATCCTTGCGCACGGTCAAATCGTGCGTCGGCTCCACCTGGTGCCGCTACGGCGTGGCCGACAGCGTGGGCTTTGCGATTCAACTGGAAAACCGCTACAAGGGCTTGCGCACGCCGCACAAGATCAAGTTTGGCGTGTCCGGCTGCACGCGCGAATGCGCCGAGGCGCAGGGCAAGGACATCGGCCTGATCGCCACGGAAAAGGGCTGGAACCTGTACGTGTGCGGCAATGGCGGCATGAAGCCGCGCCACGCGGAACTGCTGGCATCCGATCTGGACGAAGCCTCCCTGGTGCGCTATGTCGACCGCTTTTTGATGTTTTACGTGCGCACGGCCGACCGCCTGCAGCGCACCAGCGTGTGGCGTGACAACCTGGAAGGAGGCCTCGATTACCTCAAGCGCGTCATTGTCGACGACAGCCTGGGCATCGCCCACGAGCTGGAAGCGGACATGCAGCACGTGGTCGACACCTATGCCTGCGAGTGGAAGGAAGCCGTCTCCAACCCCGCCGTGCGCCAGCGCTTCCGCCATTTCGTCAACAGCGGGAATAACGATGAAAACGTGGTGTTTGTCGAAGAGCGGGGCCAGATCCGGCCCGCCACCGTGGACGAGCGCCGTGCCGGCGCCGTCATCCCCATCCTTGCCGTGGAGGCGTGAGCCATGAATGCCATGAATGAATTGAGCGGCACCGTCGCCGACGCCAGCTGGATGGCCGTCTGCCCGCTGGCCGACATCGTGCCCGACACGGGCGTGTGTGCGCTGCTGGGCGGCCGCCACGTGGCCGTGTTCCGCGTCGGCGATGCCGCGCCGCGCGTGTACGCCATCGACAATATCGACCCGAACGCGGGCGCCTCGGTGCTCTCGCGGGGCCTGGTGGGCAGCATCGGCGAGCGCGTCGTGGTGGCGTCGCCGCTGTACAAGCAGCATTTCGACCTGGCCAGCGGCGAGTGCATCGAAGCGCCCGCGCATTCTGTGGACACGTGGCCGGCGCGCGTGCTTGACGGCCTGGTGTGGGTGGCCATATGAACACCGCCGCACGGCCGTCTTTAGTCGTGGTCGGCAACGGCATGGCCGGCATGCGCACGGTCGAGGAATTGCTGAAACTGGCCCCGGACCTGTATGACATCACCGTCTTCGGCGCCGAGCCGCACGGCAATTACAACCGCATTTTGCTCTCCCCGGTGCTGGCCGGCGAAAAGACGGTGGACGACATCATGCTGCACACGCGCGACTGGTATGCGCAAAACGGCATCACCCTGCACGCGGGCGACCCCGTGGTGCGCATCGACCGCCAGGCACGCACCGTGCAGGCGCTGTCCGGCATCACGGTCGCCTATGACCGTTTGCTGCTGGCCACCGGTTCCACGCCCTTCATCGTGCCCGTGCCGGGCCACGAACTGCCCGGCGTGATCGGTTTTCGCGACCTCGACGACGTCGATACCATGCTGCGCGCGGCGCGCCAGCACCGCCACGCGGTCGTCATCGGCGGCGGCTTGCTGGGGCTGGAAGCGGCCAACGGCCTGCAGCGCCAGGGCATGGACGTCACCGTGGTGCACATGGGCGGCGCGCTGATGAACCAGCAGCTCGACGCACCCGCGTCGCTGCTGCTGAAATCGGCGCTGGAAGCGCGCGGCCTGCGCTTTTTGATGCAGGCGAGCACCAGCGTCATTACGGGCACGCGCCGGGTGGAGGGCGTGCAGTTTGCGGACGGCAGCAGCATTCCCGCCGACCTGGTGGTGATGACGGCCGGCGTGCGGCCCAACATCGCCCTGGCGCAGGACGCGGGGCTGCACTGCGAGCGGGCCATCGTCGTCGACGACTGCCTGCAAAGCTACGATCCGCGCGTGTATGCGGTGGGCGAATGCGTGCAGCACCGGCGCGCCACCTTCGGCCTGGTGGCGCCCATCTGGGAGCAGGCGCGCGTGTGCGGCGCCCACCTGGCCGGCGCTGGTCACCGGCGCTATGTGCAGCAGGCCAGCGCCACCAAATTGAAAGTGACGGGCATCGACCTGTATTCGGCCGGCGACATCCTCGGCGGCGAGGGCAGCGAAGACCTGGTGCTGCGCGATCCGCGCCGCGGCATCTACAAGCGCCTGGTGGTGCAGGGCAGCCGCCTGGCCGGCGCCGTGCTGTATGGCGACGTGCAGGACGGTCCCTGGTATTTCGACCTGATCCAGCAGCGCCGCGACATCAGCAAGCTGCGCGCCCATTTATTGTTTGGCCAGGCCCTGTGCGGCCAGGCCGCCTGACCGCGACCAACAGGACACATCCATGACAAGCTGCACGCCCGTAAAAACCACTTGCCCGTACTGCGGCGTCGGCTGCGGCGTGGAAGCGACACGCCTGCCCGATGGCGCCATCCGCATCGCCGGCGACGCCAGCCACCCGGCCAACCTGGGCCGTTTGTGCGTGAAAGGCTCGGCCCTGGGCGACACCGTGGGCCTCGACAACCGCCTGCTGCAGCCGCAGGTGCGCGTCGACGGCGTGCTGCGGCGCGCTTCCTGGGATGCCGCGCTGGACCGGGTGGCGGGCAGCCTGCGCGCCATCATCGATGAACACGGCCCGGACGCCGTGGCCCTGTATGTCTCGGGCCAGCTGTTGACGGAAGATTATTACATTGCCAATAAATTCATGAAAGGCTATGTGGGCAGCGCGAACATCGACACCAATTCGCGCCTGTGCATGTCCTCGGCCGTGGCCGGCCACAAGCGCGCGTTCGGCGAGGATATCGTGCCCGGCTGCTATGAAGACCTGGAACTGGCCGACATGGTGGTGCTGGTGGGCTCGAACACGGCCTGGTGCCACCCGATTTTGTTCCAGCGCATCGCCCGCATCAAGGAAACCCGGCCGGAGATGAAACTGGTGGTGAT
Organism: Janthinobacterium sp. GW822-FHT07H11; assembly: GCF_058798615.1. Lineage (NCBI taxonomy): Bacteria > Pseudomonadati > Pseudomonadota > Betaproteobacteria > Burkholderiales > Oxalobacteraceae > Janthinobacterium > Janthinobacterium sp. GW822-FHT07H11. The sequence continues at coordinate 4,495,433 of NZ_CM179507.1, read as the reverse complement.
CGACCCGCGCCGCACGGCCACCTGCGAGCTGGCCGATCTGCACCTGCCCGTGAAGCCGGGCACCGATGTGTGGCTGTTCAACGGCTTGCTGTGTTATCTGGCGCGCGAAGGCACGATCGACGGCGATTTCGTCACGCGGCACAGCCGCGGCCTGGACGAGGCGCTGGCGGCCGCGCACGTGGACTGCGCCGACCCGCTGCAGGTGGCGCGCATCTGCAAGGTCGACCCGCAGGCCCTGCTGGCGTTTTACCAGGCCTTTGCCGCCACGCGCAAGGTGGTCACGGCCTTTTCGCAGGGCGTGAACCAGTCATCCTCCGGCACGGACAAGGTCAACAGCATCATCAACTGCCACCTGGCGACAGGGCGCATCGGCCAGCCCGGCATGGGGCCGTTTTCGCTGACGGGCCAACCGAACGCCATGGGCGGGCGCGAAGTGGGCGGCCTGGCCAATATGCTGGCGACGCACCTGGAACTGGACAATCCGCTGCACCGCGACACCGTGCAAACCTTCTGGGACTCGCCCCGCATGGCGCACAAGCCGGGCCTGAAGGCCTTGGAACTGTTCCACGCGATCGAATCGGGCAAGGTCAAGGCCGTGTGGATCATCGCCACCAACCCGCTGGTCAGCATGCCGGACGCCGAGCAGGTGCGCCGCGCGCTCGACCAATGCGAACTGGTGGTGGTGTCGGACATCAGCGCGCAGTCGGACACGAATGCCCACGCCGACGTGCTGCTGCCCGCGCTGGGCTGGGGCGAGAAGGACGGCACGGTGACGAACTCGGAGCGCCGGATCTCGCGCCAGCGCGCGTTCTTGCCGGCGCCGGGCGAGGCGCGCGCCGACTGGGACGTGCTGTGCGACGTGGCGCGGCGCATGGGCTATGCCGGCTTCGATTTCGCTTCGCCGCAAGCCATTTTTAACGAGCATGCGCGCCTGTCGACCTTCCGCAATAGGGCGGAAACGGCGCGGCTGTTCAACCTGGCTGGCCTGGACAACCTTGATGCGGCGCAATATGACGCGCTGGCGCCGCAACAGTGGCCGCAGGGCCAGGCACGGCTGTTCGGCGACGGCCGCTACGCCCATGCGGACGGGCGCGCGCGCTTCGTGCCGACGGCGCCGCGCGCGCCGCGCAACGCGCCCGACGAAGACTATCCGCTGATCCTCAACACGGGCAGGGTGCGCGACCAGTGGCACACGATGACGCGCACGGGCAAGGCGGCGAAATTGTCGGGCCACGTCGCCGAAGCGTTCATCGACCTCCATCCGCAGGATGCATTGCTGTACAGCGTGCGCGAGGGCGAGCTGGCGCGCATTTCCAGCGCCTGGGGCGCGATGGTGGCGCGCGTCGTGCATGGCGGCGGCATCGCGCGCGGCCAGGTCTTCGTGCCCATCCACTGGAGCGACGCGAATGCCTCCGACGCGCGCGTGGGCGCCGTCGTCAACCCGGTCGTCGACCCCGTCTCGGGCGAACCGGAATTCAAGCATACGCCCGTGCGCATCGAGCAGTTCCGCGTGCACTGGCATGCGTTCGTCCTGAGCCGCACGCCTTTGATTCTCGACGGCGTGGCGCACTGGACGCGCGTGCAGGGCGAGCAATTCCTGCGCTACGAGCTGGCGGGCCGCCAGCGCATCGAGGATTTCGGCGCCTGGGCGCGCGCGCTGCTGGGCGTCACGGACGACAAGGCTGACTGGCTCGATTATGCGGACGCCAGCGCCGGCGTGTACCGCGCCGTGCACCTGGACGAGGGGCGCATCGCGCAATGCGTGTATGTCTCGCCCCGTCCCGACCTGCCGTCGCGCAGCTGGCTGGCCAGCCTGTTTGCGCACGCGCAAATGGAGGCGCTTGATCGCGCCGGCGTGCTGCTGGGCCAGCCGATCGGCAAGGGCATGGATGCGGGACCCACCGTGTGTTCGTGCTTCGGGGTGGGGCGCAACACCATCTGCGCCGCCATCGTGGAACAGCAGCTGACGACGACGGCGCAGGTGACGGCCTGCGTCAAGGCGGGCGGCAATTGCGGCTCCTGCGTGCCCGAGATACGACAATTGCTGCTTGAGGCGCGCAGCGCGGCCTGAAAATCTGTCCTTTCCGGCGCGGCTTTGTTATATTGCCAGCTCTATAACAGAGAGGCAGTGCGATGACAGCAGCACAACACCCCACGGTCTGGCTGACGGGCTTGAGCGGCGCCGGCAAGTCCAGCATCGCCGACGCGCTGGCGCGCCAGCTCAAGGCCCAGGGCCGCGCCGTGGCGGTGCTCGACGGCGACCAGCTGCGCCATGGCCTGAACCGCGACCTGGGGTTTACGCCCGCGGACCGGCATGAAAACATCCGCCGCGTGGCGGAAGTGGCGCGCCTGATGAACGAGGCGGGCCTGCTCGTCGTGGCTGCCTTCATCTCTCCCTACCGCGCCGACCGCGCCATGGCCGCCGCCATCATCGGCGCAGCGCATTTCGTCGAAGTCCACGTCAGCACGCCGCTGGCCGTGTGCGAGGCGCGCGATCCCAAGGGCCTGTATGAAAAGGCGCGCGCCGGGCAGATCGCGCAATTTACGGGCATTTCCGCGCCTTACGAGGCACCGCTGGCGGCCGCGCTGACCCTGGATACGGGCACCTTGGCGCTGGACGAGTCGGTCGAGCGCATTTGCCTGCACCTGCGGCAGCGGCCGTGACGACCTGGCGCAAACGATTGCGCCGGCGCTTTCCCGCCAGCCTGAAGGCGCGCATGAGCGTGGTCGTCTTCCTGCTGGTGCTGTGTGCCGTGGCCCTGCTGGCGCTGGCCACCTTGGCCGTGGCCGAGCGCGGCATGCGCGACGTGACGGGACGGCAGCAGCACGTGTCGCTGTCGAGCGCCGCCGTCTTTATCGATGAAGAATTGAATGCCAGGCGCAATGTGCTGCGCGCGATGGCCGACAGCCTGGCCGCCGCCGGCGGCGCGCACGACGGCGCCAGCCTGCAGCGCTTCCTGGCCGCGCAGACGGTGCTGGGCAGGGAGTTCTACACGGCCGGCGTGGTCGGCATCGACGGGACGGTGCTGGCCAGCGTGAGTCCCTTCAAGCCGCAGGCGGGACTGAACCTGAAGGGCCGCCCTTACTTCGAACAGACGCTGGCGACCCGGCGTTCGGTGATCTCGGCGCCGCTCAACGGCAGCATTTCCGGCATGCCCATCGTGGTGGTGACGCAGCCCGTGTTCGACGCGCAGGGCGCCGTGCGTTATGTGCTGGCGGCCAGCGTCAACCTGCGCCAGCCCGATTTCCTGGGCCGCCTGGGCGCCCTCAAGCCGGGTCCGGGCGGCTACCTGTACATCATGACGAATGAAGGCGTCATCGTCGAGCATCCCGACAAGTCGCGCATCATGCAGCATATCGAAGCGCATGGCCGCATCAGCGAACCGACGCGGCGCGCCATGCAGGGCTTCGAGGGCTGGCTGACGGGCACCACCACGGGCGGCGTCGATGCCCTGTTTGCCTACCACCGCATCGCCGCCACCGGCTGGATACTGGCGTCCGTGTATCCCATGCGCGACGCGTTCGCGCCGCTGCATGCGATCCGCAGCAAGATATTGCTGGCCGCCGTGCTGCTGGCGGCCCTGGCAGGGCTGGCCGGCTGGCGCGTGGTGCTGCGCCTGTTGCAGCCTTTGGCGCGCCTGCGCCACCATGTGCATGAAATCCGCCGCCAGCGGCTGGGCATCGAAGCGCTGCAGATCGAGCGGCGCGACGAGATCGGCGACTTGAGCCGCGATTTCTACTCGCTGGTGGCCGAGCGCGAAATCGCCGAGGCGCAGACGCGCGACAGCGAGCGGCGCCTGAAGCTGCTGACCGACCACGTGCCCGTGGTGATCGTCTACATCGACCGCGAGCACCGCTACCAGTTCATCAATGCCACCTTTGAGCGCTGGTTCGGCGTCCCGGCCAGGGAGAGCCTGATGCATTCCATGCGCGAGGTGCTGGGCGAGGAAGCCTATCAACTGCGCGAGCAGTACCTGCGGCGGGCCTTCCAGGGCGAGGAGGTCGAGTACGAATTCACTGTCGATGCCGGTGCCGCCGCCGGCGTCGGCGAGACGGGGGAGCGCACCTTCCACACCACCTACGTGCCCGACGTGGGCGAGCGCGGCGCGGTGGAGGGCGTGTATGGCCTGATCCACGAAATCACCAAGGTCAAGGCCGTGCATACGGCGTTGCAGTCGGCCGCCGCCACCGACACGCTGACGGGCATCGCCAACCGGCGCCGCTTCGACGAGCAGCTGGACTTGAGCATGCAGCGCACGCGCGCCACGCGCGCGCCGATGGCGCTGGCCTATCTCGACATCGACCGCTTCAAGGCCATCAACGACAGCCTGGGGCACAATGCGGGCGACGCGGTGCTCAGGGAGTTCGCCGCGCGCCTGGCGCGCAGCGTGCGAGCCAGCGACCTGGTGGCGCGTCTGGCCGGCGATGAATTCGTCATCGTCTTCGATGGCGTGAAAAGCGCGGCCGAAGTGCGCCAGATCGGCAACAAGATCCTCGATGCCATCCGCCAGCCGTTCGCGCTGGCCGGCGGCCCGCTGGCGGTCACGACCAGCATCGGCATCGCCATCTTCCGCGAGGGCGCGCTGGCGCCGGCCCAGCTGCTGGACCTGGCCGACCAGGCCCTGTACCAGGCCAAGGGCCAGGGCCGCGACAGCGTGGCGCTGCGCGAGGCGGCGCCTTAGCCACTACAGGGTGGCGCTCCAGTGGTCGAGCTGCCGCGTGGTGGCCGTCACGCCGCCGCAGACGATCACCAGCACGCTGGCATACGGGGCCAGTTGCGGCACCTGCCCGTAGACGGCGGCCAGCGCCGCGCCGCAGGCCGGCTCGACCACCAGGCGATGGTCGTCGATGAAGCGCTGGCAGGCCGCCACGGCCTGGCGGTCGGAAACGACCACGCTGTGGAGCAGGCGCGCCTGGCTGACGGCAAAGGCCTGCGCGCATACCTGGCGCGCCGCCAGCGAGGTGGCGATGCTGCTCACGGCCGGCAGGGCCACGTGTTCGCGCGCGGCCACGGCTGCCGCCAGCGAGGCCGCGCCCTCGGTTTCCACGGCCACCAGGGCCACGTCGTCCCAGCCGTTGCGCTGCAGGCCTTCGGCCACGCCGGCCAGCAAGCCGCCGCCGCCCACCGACAGCACCACGGCATCGGGCTTGACGCCGGCGCGCGCCACTTCGTCGATCATGCCGGCATGGCCCTGCCACAGCAGCGGGTCGTCGAACGGATGCAAAAAGGCGTCCTGCGGCGTGAGCATGGCTTGCGCCAGCGCGTTCGCTTCCTGCCAGGCGGCGCCGTGCACGATGACCTCGGCGCCTTCCTGCACGATCAGGGCCCTGGCCCGTTCGCTGGTCGTTTCCGGCACGACGACGACGACGGGAATGCCCAGCTGGCGGCCCGCGTACGCCACCGCGATGCCCGCGTTGCCGCCCGAAGACGAGATGAAGCGGCGGGCGCCGCGCCGCGCATATTCTTCGCACGCCAGGCCGATGCCGCGGATCTTGAAGGAGCCGGGCGGCTGCAAGGCTTCCAGCTTGAGCCAGACGGCGCGTTCGCTGTGCAGGCTCAGCGCGCGCGAATTCAGTAAGGGGGTTTCGATATGCAGGGCCATGCGTTTTCCAGGTCGTCAGTCAGGCCAGCATCATAGCCGAAGCGCAGGCGCCCAGGCACCACGCTTGCCGGCGTGCCGCTCAATCGAGGCGGTTGTCGGCCACGCGGTAGTGCGGGTCTTCCAGGTCGTTGACTTCCACCATGGGACGCGCCTTGTCCAGGATCGCCAGGCAATCGGGGCTCAGGTGGCGCAGCTGCAGCGTCTTGCCCGCCTGCTGGTAGCGCTGCGCCAGCGCGTCGATCGCCTCGATGGCGGAATGGTCGACCACGCGCGCGCCCGCGAAATCGATCACCACGTGCTGCGGATCTTCCTTCGGCGTGAACAGGGCCGTGAAATTGGCCGTCGAGGCGAAGAACAGCGAGCCTTCCAGCAGGTACACCTTCCGGCCACGTTCATCGGTGCCGGTGCGCGCGGCGATCTGCCTGGCATGCTGCCAGGCGAAGACGAGGGCGGCAAACACCACGCCGGCCAGCACCGCCACCGCCAGGTCCGTCAGCACCGTGATGACGGTCACGCCGACCACGGTGATGGCGTCGGCGCGCGGGATCTTGCGCAGGGTTTGCAGGCTGCCCCAGGCGAAGGTCCTGGCGCAGACGACAAACATCAGGCCCACCAGCGCGGCCAGCGGAATTTTCTCGATCCACGGTGAGAGGAACAGGATAAAGCCCAGCAGCAGCACGCCGGCCACGATGCCCGACAGGCGCGAACGGGCGCCGTTGCCGATATTGATCATGCTCTGGCCTATCATGGCGCAGCCGCCCATCGAGGCGAAGAAGCCGCTGACGATGTTGGCGAGCCCTTGCGCCAGGCTTTCGCGGTTCGGCTTGCCGCGCGTGTCGGTGAGGGTGTCGATCAGGTTGAGGGTCAGCAGCGTCTCCAGCAAGCCGATGGTGGCGAGAACCAGCGCGTACGGGCCGATAATGGCCAGCGTCTCGAGCGTCAGCGGCACCTGCGGGACGTGGAAGCGCGGCAGGCCGCCCGCGATGGAACCCAGGTCGCCGACGGTCTTCGTTTCCAGCCCGCAGGCCCAGACCAGGCCGGCCACCAGCAGGATGGCCGCCAGCGAGGACGGGATGACGGTGGTCAGGCGCGGCAGCAGATAGATGACCAGCACGGTCACGGCCACCAGGGCCAGCATCAGGTAGAGCGGGGCGCCGCTGATCCAGGCGAGCGTGCCGCTGGCATCCGGCGTCTTGAAGTGGCCGAACTGCGCCATGAAGACGACGATGGCCAGGCCGTTGACGAAGCCCAGCATGACGGGGTGGGGCACCATGCGTATCAGCTTGCCCAGGCGGCAGGCGGCAAACAGCATTTGCAGCAGACCCATCAGCACGACGGTGGCGAACAGGTACTCGGCGCCGTGGCTGACGACGAGGCTGACCATCACCACGGCCAGCGCGCCCGTGGCGCCGGAAATCATGCCGGGCCGGCCGCCCAGCGCGGCCGTGATCAGGCACATGAAGAAGGCCGCATACAGGCCGGTGAGGGCGCTGACATGGGCCAGCAGGGCGAAAGCGATCGCTTCCGGTACGAGGGCGAGGGCGACAGTGGCGCCGCTCAGGACATTGACCTTGATGTCGGCCGGGCTGAGTGTGGACATGGACTTCCAATGACAAATGCGGCGCAGCGCGTGCGCGCAGGAATACGGGCGCTGGCCGAAGGCGGCGCCGGGAACGGAGTATGGCGGGACGAGGGGGAACTACATCGGTATGGGCTGTGCGAGTGAGCGGCAGGCCATATTATTACACAGGCAAGCGGGGCCGATCACGGGCCGGACTCGCCTGTGGCGCAGGGCGGCGCAGTTAATTGAGGGGCGCGCTTTTTAGCTGATGCGTGCGCGCCACTTCCTTCATCGCTTCGAGCAGGTCTTCGCGCAGCTGCCGGGGCAGCTTGCCAAAGAACTCCTCGTCGTTCTGGTCGGCCATCTCGGCCAGCACGGGCACCAGCGCTTCGCCTTCCGTCGTCAGCTCGATCGAATGCTGGCGGCGGTCGGCCAGCAGGATCGATTTGCTGACCATGCCCTTGCTTTCCAGGCGGTCGATCAGTTTCGAGACGGCGCCCTTGCTCATGCCGGCCACTTGCGCCAGCACCGTGGGCGAGGTGCAGCCGAGGCGGAACATTTCGCGCAGCACCACCCATTCGGACACCGTCACGCCATTCGCCTCGGCCTTTTTCTGGAAGCTGTGGGAGACGTGGTTGGAGACGAAGCGCAGCCAGTAGCCAAGATGCGCCTCCAGCTCGCTGACGCGGGGAGTATTGGGACGGGACACTGGCGGCATAGCGGCCGCTTCAAAATTATGGCTCATTTCTTTTCCTTCACTGGGCGGCGCAGCCGGCATGGTTATGGCCTTCGCGCTTGCTGTCGAGTGGGTTTGTTTGGGAACTATCGTCTTGCTTGAGGCATTTCTAACACTGATTTCACCGGAAATTATTTACCTGTTATGAGTTTTCTTTATTTCCTTGCTTTCGATATGTAAAAAAGCAATATCAAGCGAATAATCGTCTTGCCGGAGAGGAAGATTAAAAAAATAACGCATGTTGCATCAATGGTAACATCATTTTTGCCGTATTGATAAATATTTCAAGAGGCAAGGTGCGGCCGGCCACACAAGCGTCTGCTCGGCGCGACAGCCTGCCGCTCCGGTCGCGCAGCCGGCTCCGCCCGGGCCATGGCGCGCCGCCTTCAGTCGGCCACGACGACTTTCACGCCGGCCTCGCGCAGCACCTGGGCGAAGCGGGGCGGGGGTGGCGCATCCGTAAACAGCATGTCGACCTGGGCCAGGTCGGCCAGGCGCACCAGGGCCTTGCGGCCGAACTTGTGCTGGTCGGCCACCAGCCACACTTCGCGCGACTGTTCGATGATCGCTTGCGCCACTTTCACTTCGCGCGCATCGAAGTCGCGCAGGCTACCGTCCTCGTCGATGCTGGAAATGCCGATGATGCCGATGTCGACCTTGAACTGGCGGATGAAGTCGATCGTGGCTTCGCCCACGATGCCGCGGTCGCGCCCGCGCACCACGCCGCCGGCCACGATGACTTCGCAGGCGGCATTGTCGGCCAGGATGGCCGCCACGTTCAGGTTGTTCGTCACCACATGCAAGCCCGCGTGCTGGCCCAGCGCGCGCGCCACTTCCTCGGTGGTGGTGCCGATATTGATCAGCAGCGAACAGCCATGCGGCACCTGCGCGGCGACGGCGGCGGCGATGCGCCGCTTGGCCTCGCTGTTGAAGACCTGGCGCTGGCTGTAATCGATGTTTTCCACGGACGAGGGCAAGCCCACGCCGCCGTGGTAGCGGGCCAGCAGGCGCGCCTCTTCCATCTGCTTGACGTCGCGCCGCACGGTTTGCGGCGTCACGCCCAGTTGCTGGGCCAGTTCCTCGACCGACATGGTGAGCTGCTGGCGCACCGCGTCGAGCAGGCGGCGCTGGCGGGGATTCAAAATCATGGGCTTGTCTCTTTAAAAGTCACAAACGAACAAAAACGAACAAATAGTTATTAAAATATGTTGCTATGGGTTCGTATTCTGGCGTAATCTTATTCATATTGCATACGTATCACTCAATAGTGATTAGTGATCTTAACGACAGTCGCCGGCAGTGCCTAGTCTTTCCTGGCGAGCCGCGCTGGATAACGATGGAGTTCCGATGGCCGCAGCACAGCAGGATGTGAAAGCAGCGACAGCAGCGATGGAGTGCGACCTGCTGGTCGTCGGCGGCGGCATCAACGGCGCCGGCATCGCGCGCGACGCGGCGGGGCGGGGCCTGTCCGTGCTGCTGTGCGAACAGGACGACCTGGCCGCGCATACCTCGTCGGCGTCGACCAAGCTGATACACGGCGGCCTGCGCTACCTCGAATACTATGAATTCGGCCTCGTGCGCAAGGCGCTGATCGAGCGCGAAGTGCTGCTGCGCTCGGCGCCCCACATCATGTGGCCGCTGCGCTTTGTCATGCCGCATGCGCAGGGCCAGCGCCCGGCCTGGCTGATACGCGCCGGCCTGTTCCTCTACGACATGCTGGCGAAGCGCGAAATCCTGCCCGCCTCGCACGGCATCGACCTGACGCGCCATGCGGCCGGAGCACCGTTAAAACCCGAGTTCAAGCGCGGCTTCGTGTATTCCGACGGCTGGGTCGACGATGCGCGCCTGGTGGTGCTCAATGCCATGGATGCGGCGGAAAAGGGCGCGGCCATCCTCACGCGCACGCGCTGCGCGGCCCTGGCGCGCGACGCTGACGGCTGGCTGGCGACCCTGCGGCACAGCGATGGCCGCGCACTGTCGCTGCGCGCGCGCGCCGTCGTCAATGCGGCGGGACCGTGGACGGCCGAATTCCTGCAGCAGGCGGCGCCTGGCGGACAGGGCCGACATTTGCGCCTGATCAAGGGCAGCCATATCGTCGTCAAGCGCCTGTTCGAGCATGATCATGCGTATATCTTCCAGCATCCGGACGGCCGCATCGTGTTTGCCATTCCGTATGAGCAAGACTTTACCCTGATCGGCACGACCGACCTCGACTATCACGGCGACAGCGGCAAGGTGGAAATCGATGACGAGGAAATTCGTTACTTGTGTGAACTTTCAAGTTACTATTTCAGCAAGCCCATCGTGCCAGACGATGTCGTGTGGACGTATGCGGGCGTGCGTCCGCTGGTCGAAGACGCGGCGGCCGATGCCAAGGCCGTCACGCGCGATTACCGCTTCGAACTGGACCAGGACGGCGCGCCGCTGCTGAGTATTTTCGGCGGCAAGATCACCACCTTCCGCAAGCTGGCCGAGGAAGCGCTGGATCTGCTGGAACCGCTGCTGGCGCGCGGGCCGGGCAGGGCGCGCGGCGCCTGGACGGAACATGCCTGCCTGCCCGGCGGCGACCTGCACGGCGCGGTGCCGCAAAACCGTTCCGTACGCGACTTCGGCCAGTTCGTGCAGGGCTTGCAGCGGCAGTACGCGTGGCTGCCGGCGGCGCTGGTGGCGCGCTATGCGCGCGCCTACGGCACCCGCATCCACGTGCTGCTCGACGGGCGGACGGATGTGGCGGCCATGGGCGAGGAACTCGGCGCCGGCCTGTACGCGGCGGAAGTCGATTATTTGCGGCGCCATGAATGGGCCGTCAGCGCGGCCGACATCCTGTGGCGGCGCTCCAAGCTGGGCCTGCACCTGCCGCGCGAGACGGCGGGCACGCTCGACGCGTGGCTGGCGCGGCATCCGCTGGCGTAGCGATGCGGTAGCAGGACGACGACCGTGCCCCGTCAGAGGGCGCGGCGAAAAGCATCAGAATATTCACTGGAGGAGAAACACGTGCAACTTGTATTGGAAGATATCAGCAAGAAGCAGGGCGCTGACACGTATTTATATCCGATGTCGCTGGCGCTGGTGCCGGGCGCCATCAATGTCTTGCTCGGCACCACGCGTGCCGGCAAGACGACCTTGATGCGCGTGATGGCCGGCCTGGACAAGCCTAGCGGCGGCAAGGTCCTGGCCGACGGCGTCGACGTGACGGGCGTGCCCGTCAGCAAACGCAACCTGGCCATGGTGTACCAGCAATTCATCAACTATCCGGCCTTCACCGTCTACGACAATATCGCCTCGCCCTTGCGCTTGCGCAAGGAGCCCGAGGAGCAGATCCGCACGAAAGTGCTGGCGCTGGCCGAGCGCCTGCACATCACGCCCTACCTGCAGCGCACGCCCGGCGAATTGTCCGGCGGGCAGCAGCAGCGCACGGCGCTGGGGCGCGCGCTGATCAAGGATGCCTCGCTGCTGCTGCTCGACGAGCCCCTGGTCAACCTCGACTACAAATTGCGCGAGGAATTGCGCCGCGAATTGACGGAACTGTTTTCCAGCGGCAGCACGACGGTCGTGTATGCGACCACGGAACCGCTGGAAGCGCTGCAGCTGGGCGGCCACGTGGCCGTGCTGCACGAGGGACGCTTGCTGCAGCAGGGACCGACGCTGGACGTCTTCAACGCCCCCCATTCCATCGACGTGGCGCGCACCTTCAGCGACCCGCCGATCAACCTGATTCCCGCGCGCGTCGATGCGCAGGGCGTGGCGCAGGCGGCGGACGGCCTGGCCATCCACCTGAGCGGCGCGCAGCGCGCCCGCCTCGGCGAGCGGCGCGAGGTGATCCTCGGCGTGCGCGCGCACAGCCTGCATCTGTCTCCGCAGTCCGAGGGCGACGTGGCCATCGCAGCGACGGTGGACCTGGCCGAAATCAGCGGCTCGGAAACCTATGTGCATGCGCGCCGCGGCGAGCTGGCCCTGGTGGCCCAGCTCGGCGGCGTGCACAACCTGGAGATCGGCAGCGCCTGCACCGTGTATTGCCAGCCGCATGCCTTGCTGATCTTCGCGGACGATGGCGGGCTGCTGTTTGCTCCTGCGCAAGGAGGAGTGTGACATGGCGCGCATCGAACTGATCGACCTGGCCCACGCCTACAAACCGAACCCGTCTGTTCCCGCCGACTATGCGCTGCGGCCCATGAGCATGGAATGGCACGACGGCGGCGCCTACGCCTTGCTGGGACCGTCCGGCTGCGGCAAGACGACCTTGCTCAATATTATCTCCGGCCTCGTCAAACCGTCGCATGGCAAGGTGCTGTTCGACGGCAAGGACGTGACGCAATTGCCCACGGAAGCACGCAATATCGCGCAAGTGTTCCAGTTTCCCGTCATCTACGACACCATGACCGTGCACGACAACCTGGCGTTTCCGCTGCGCAATCGCGGCTGGAAAGAGGCCGAAGTGCGCAAGCGCGTGCAGCAGGTGGCGCAGATGCTGGAATTGACGGGCGACCTGAAATTGCGCGCCAGCGGCTTGTCCGTGGACGCCAAGCAAAAGATTTCGCTGGGACGGGGGCTTGTGCGCCCCGACGTGGCGGCCGTGCTGTTCGACGAACCGCTGACGGTGATCGATCCGCATTTGAAATGGCTGTTGCGCAGAAAGTTGAAGGAAATCCACCACGAACTGAAATTGTCCCTGATCTACGTCACGCACGACCAGGTGGAAGCCTTGACCTTTGCCGACCAGGTGGTCGTCATGACGCAGGGCGAAGTGGTGCAGACGGGCAGCGCGCAGGCGCTGTTCGAGGAACCCGAGCACACCTTTGTCGGCTATTTCATCGGCAACCCGGGCATGAATTTGCTCGATTGCACCCTCGACGATGGCGGGGCGAGGGTGGCGGGGCAGCCGCTGGCCTTGTCCGCCGCCGCCCGCGCCGCGCTCTCGGGCGCGCAAGGGAAAATCACGCTGGGCGTGCGGCCGGAATTTGTCGCATGCCTGAAAGCGGGCGAGGGGAATGACCATTGCCTGGACGCCACGGTGACGGCCGTGCGCAACATGGGCACGCACTACCTGGCGGAATTCCAGCTGGGGGGCGCGACGGTGGCGGCCAAGCTGCGCGCCATCGACGCGGTGGTCGGTGAGGTGGTGCGGCTGCGTTTTCCGCCGCAACGCACCTTGTTTTATGTCAACGATAAGCGGGTGGCCTGATGATACATAATGGTAAAACCGATAACAACCGCCGCGCCTGGCTATTGATCGCGCCCGTGTTGCTGTGCGTGGCCTTTTCCGCCATCCTGCCCCTGATGACGGTGGTGAACTATTCCGTGCAGGATATCCTGAGCCCCACGCAAAAGGTGTTCGTGGGTACGGAGTGGTTCCGCATGGTCATGCTCGACGGCGACCTGCACAGCGCGCTGCTGCGCCAGCTGCTGTTTTCCGGCTCCGTGCTGGCGATCCAGATTCCGCTCGGTATCCTGATCGCCCTGTGCATGCCGGCCGATGGCTGGAAGGCCTCGCTGGCGCTGGTGCTCATCGCGCTGCCCTTGCTGATCCCCTGGAACGTGGTGGGCACCATCTGGCAAATCTTTGGCCGTGGCGACATCGGCCTGATGGGCTACACCCTGAACCAGCTGGGCATTCACTATAACTACAACGGCAACTCGCTCGACGCCTGGCTGACGGTGATGGTGATGGATATCTGGCACTGGACGCCGCTGGTGGTGCTGCTGTGCTATGCGGGTCTGCGCGCCATTCCCGACGCGTATTACCAGGCGGCACGCATCGACGGCGCCTCGCGCCTGGCCGTGTTCCGCTACATCCAGCTGCCGAAACTGCGCAATGTGCTGATGATCGCCGTCTTGCTGCGCTTCATGGACAGTTTCATGATCTATACGGAACCGTTCGTGCTGACCGGTGGCGGACCGGGCAATGCCACCACCTTCTTGTCGCAGTATCTGACGCAAAAGGCCGTGGGCCAGTTCGACCTGGGGCCGGCCTCGGCGTTTTCATTGATTTACTTCCTGATCATCCTGCTGTTCTGCTTCGTGCTGTACACCTGGATGCAGCGCGTCGGTACGGGAGACCAGAAATGATGCACAAGAAAATGAGCAGTGCCATCCTCGCGGTCTTTTTGCTGGCGTCATTGTTGCCCATCTACTGGATGCTCAATATGTCGCTCAAGACCAACGAGGAAATCGTCGGCGTGCTGAGCCTGTGGCCGCAGCAGCTCACGTTTGCCAACTACCGTACCATCTTCACCGATGCCTCGTGGTACAGCGGCTACATCAATTCCATGATCTACGTGGCGCTGAACATGGTGATGTCGGTGACGGTCGCCTTGCCGGCAGCGTATGCGTTTTCGCGCTATAACTTCGTCGGCGACAAGCATTTGTTCTTCTGGCTGCTGACCAACCGCATGACGCCGCCCGCCGTCTTCCTCGTACCGTTCTTCCAGCTGTATTCGACGGTGGGCCTGATGGATACGCATCTGGCCGTGGCGCTGGCGCACATGGTGTTCAACGTGCCGCTGGCCGTGTGGATTTTGGAGGGCTTCATGTCCGGCGTGCCCAAGGAAATCGACGAGACGGCGTATATCGATGGCTACAGCTTCCCGCGCTTCTTCATCCGCATCTTCTTGCCGATGATCAAGTCAGGCGTGGGCGTGACGGCCTTCTTCTGCTTCATGTTCAGCTGGGTGGAACTGCTGCTGGCGCGCACCTTGACCTCGGTCAATGCCAAGCCCATCGCCGCCACCATGACGCGCACCGTCTCGGCGGCCGGCATGGACTGGGGCGTGCTGGCGGCGGCCGGCGTGCTCACCATCGTGCCCGGCGCGCTGGTGATCTGGTTCGTGCGGCATTACATAGCCAAGGGTTTTGCGATGGGGAGGGTGTGACATGGAAACAAACGATAGTACGGCCAGCCTGTTCGGCTGGATGGCGTGGACGCCCGAAGTGGCCGTCTTTTTCATCTGCATAGGCCTGATGCTGGCCGGCATGGCGGTGTGGCAAATCCGCTCGCCCAGCATAGCACGCAAGGGCTTTTTGCCCATGCCGACCACGCGCGGCGACCGCCTGTTCATCGGCCTGCTTACTGCCGCCTACGTGAATCTGGCCTGGGCGGGGTTCACGGAAATGCAGCAGCCGATAGGCGCCGCCATCAGTTTTGTGTTGTTGTTAATATTGATGCGTTGGGGGTGAGGGCGCCAGACGTCTGTCAGGCGCTACAAGTGAGGTGTGTTACGTCGTAGAAGAAAAAACGGTCCGCCTTTGGCAGGCCGTATGACAACTAAAAAGGAGATTCACGATGAAATTGAAGTTCACGGTCTTCGCGGCTGCGGCCATGCTCGTGTCGAATGCGGCCCTGGCCGACGCCAAGCAGGCGCAAACCTGGATCGACAAGGAATTCCAGCCATCGAGCCTGAGCAAGCAGCAGCAGCTGGCTGAAATGCAGTGGTTCATTGATGCGGCCGCCAAGCTGAAGGCGAAAGGCATCAAGGAAATTTCCGTGGTCTCGGAAACCATCGACACCCACGTCTACGAATCGAAGACCCTGGCCAAGGCCTTCGAGGACATCACGGGCATCAAGGTGCGCCACGACATCATCCAGGAAGGCGACGTGGTGGAAAAGCTGCAGACGTCGATGCAGTCGGGCAAGAGCATCTATGACGGCTGGATTTCCGATTCCGACCTGATCGGCACGCACTACCGCTATGGCGCCGTGGAACCGCTGTCCGACTACATGGCCGCCAAGGGCAAGGAATTCACGAATCCCGGCCTGGACCTGAAGGATTTCATCGGCATCAGCTTCACGACGGCGCCGGACGGCAAGGTGTACCAGCTGCCCGACCAGCAATTTGCCAACCTGTACTGGTTCCGCGCCGACTGGTTCGCGCGCAAGGACTTGCAAGCCAAGTTCAAGGCCAAGTATGGCTACGAGCTGGGCGTGCCGCAGAACTGGTCCGCCTATGAAGACATCGCCGACTTCTTCACCAATGACGTGAAGGAACTGGACGGCAAGAAAGTCTACGGCCACATGGATTACGGCAAGAAAGATCCGTCGCTGGGCTGGCGCTTCACCGATGCCTGGCTGTCGATGGCTGGCGCGGCCGACAAGGGCATCCCGAACGGCATGCCCGTCGATGAGTGGGGCATCAAGGTGGCGGCCGACAAGTGCACGCCGGTCGGCGCATCCGTTTCGCGCGGCGGCGCCACGAATTCGCCGGCGGCTGTATTTGCGCTGACGAAATATATCGACTGGATGAAGAAATACGCGCCGCCGCAGGCCAACGGCATGAATTTCTCGGAAGCGGGCCCCGTGCCGGCGCAGGGCGAAGTGGCGCAGCAAATCTTCTGGTACACGGCATTTACGGCCGGCATGACGAAACCGGGCTTGCCAGTAGTCAACAAGGACGGCACGCCGAAATGGCGCATGGCGCCGTCGCCGCACGGCCCGTACTGGAAAGAGGGCATGCAGAACGGCTACCAGGACGTCGGCTCGTGGTTCCTGTTCAAGTCCACGCCGGATGACCGCAAGGCGGCCGCCTGGCTGTATGCGCAGTTCGTCACGTCGAAAACCGTGTCGCTGAAGAAATCCATCGTCGGCCTGACCTTCATCCGCGATTCCGACATCCGCCACGATTACTTCACCAAGCACGCGAACGAGTACGGCGGCTTGATCGAGTTCTACCGCAGTCCCGCCCGCGTGGCGTGGACGCCAACCGGCAACAACGTGCCCGACTATCCGAAGCTGGCCCAGCTGTGGTGGAAGAACGTCGCCACGGCCATCACGGCGGAAAAAACGCCGCAAGCGGCCATGGATAACCTGGCCGAGGAAATGGACCAGGTCATGGCGCGCCTGCAGCGGGCCGGCATGAAGGCGTGCGCGCCCAAGCTCAATCCGAAAGGCGACCCGAACCAGTATCTGTCGGACCAGCACGCCCCATGGAAAAAGCTGGCGAATGAAAAGCCCAAGGGCGAAACCATTGCCTACGATAAATTATTGCAGGCTTGGAAGGAAGGCAAGGTAAGGTAGTCGTGTAGACTTCCGCCGCCGCTTTCCCGGGGCACGGACCTTCGTCCGTGCCCCTTCACTGTATAGCCGTAGTAGCGACCATGACCAAATACATACTTGCTTTAGACCAGGGTACCACCAGTTCGCGCGCCATCCTGTTCGACCATGCGGGCCGGCCGCACGCCAGCGCGCAGCGCGAATTTCGCCAGATATTCCCCCAGCCGGGCTGGGTCGAGCATGACGCGGGCGACATCTGGGCTTCGCAGGAAGGCGTGCTGCAGCAAGTGCTGCGCGACAGCGGCGTGGCCGCCTCCGACGTGGCCGCCATCGGCGTGACCAACCAGCGCGAGACGACGGTGCTGTGGGACCGCGCCACGGGCGCGCCCGTCGCCAACGCCATCGTCTGGCAAGACCGCCGCAATGCCGCGTTCTGCGAGCAACTGGTGGAACAAGGCAAGGCGGACGTGATCCAGCGCAAGACCGGTTTGGTGCTGGACGCCTATTTTTCCGCCACCAAGCTCAAATGGCTGCTCGACAACGTGCCCGGCGCCCGCGCGCGCGCCGAGCGCGGCGAGCTGGCCTTCGGCACCGTCGACAGCTGGCTGATCTACAAGATGAGCGGCGCCCATTTGACGGACACGAGCAACGCGGCGCGCACCATGCTGTTCAACATTCATACTTTGCAGTGGGACACGGATTTGCTGGCGCTGCTCGACATTCCCGCCTCGCTGCTGCCCGACGTCGTGCCATCGAGCGGCGTGGCCGCGCACACCTACGTTGACCTGCTGGGCGTGTCCGTGCCCATCGCCGGCATCGCGGGCGACCAGCAGGCCGCCACCTTCGGCCAGGCATGTTTGAAACCGGGCATGGCGAAAAATACCTATGGCACGGGCTGCTTCATGCTGATGAACGTGGGCAAGCGCCCCTTGCCCTCAAAAAACCGGCTGTTGACGACCGTGGGCTGGAGCCTGGGCCCTGATGCCAATCAAACCGATTATCTGCTCGAAGGCAGCGCCTTTATCGCGGGCGCGGCCGTGCAATGGATGCGCGACGGCATCGGCATCATCCGCGACTCGTCCGAAGTGGAAGCGCTGGCCACCAGCGTGCCCGATTCGGGCGGCCTGGTCTTCGTGCCCGCCTTCGCAGGCCTCGGCGCGCCATACTGGGACCCGTATGCACGCGGCACCCTGATCGGCATCACGCGCGGCACGGGCAAGGCCCACATCGCGCGCGCCGCGCTGGAAGGCGTGGCCTACCAGAACGTGGACGTCCTGTCGGCCATGCAGGACGACGCGGGCATTGCTCTAAGTGAATTGCGCGTGGACGGCGGCGCGGCCCGCAACGACATGCTGATGCAGTTTCAGGCCGACATACTCAATGTGCCCGTGGTGCGCCCCGTGGTGACGGAAACGACGGCCCTGGGCGCCGCCTACCTGGCGGGCCTGGCCGTGGGCTTCTGGACCTCGCAGGAAGAAATCGCCGCCCAATGGCAGGTAGGACGCCGTTTCGAACCAAAGATGGCAGCCGACGAACGGCTGACGCGCTTGCACAAGTGGCAGCGTGCGGTGGAGCGCTCGCGCGACTGGAGCGAGTGACTGCTCACTGGCCTGGCCTTGCCATAAGCCTTGCCACACGCTTTAGCAGGCCCGGCAGCAACAGGGCCGCGCTTGCGGTGCACAGGGCGCTGGCGGCATAGGCAAAGCTCGCCGTGATCGATTGCGTTGCAAATGCCAGCGCGAAACTGCCATACAGCACCGCGCCGCACAGCGCGCCCACGCAGGCCGACAGCCAGTGGCCATGCGCCACGTCCAAACGCCGCGCCAGCGCGCCAAAGGCGGCGATGCACACCCCCAGCATCAGCGCGCCAAACAGGTACAGGCTTGCAGCGGCGCCGATCGGCTCCGCATCGGCGGCGGCCATCGACGGCACGGTGCATGCGGCCACCAGGCCAAAACTGGCGGCAAAGGCAAGTATCTTCATGTTCAGGATTTCACGTAATACACAAGGTAGCCCACGGTTTCCCTGGGTACGGAATACAGGTCGCGCCACTCGACATACGGCGCATGCACGTTGCCGCTGACGGCGATGCCGGCCCGCTCCAAAGCCAGCCGGAAGCGGGGCACGTGGAAATATTGCGTGGCCACCATGGCCGTCTGCCAGCCGTGCGCGCGCATGAGAAGCGCCGCGTTGCGGGCCGTGGCGTCCGTGGTCCAGCCTTGATTATCCTCAATAATGGCGCCGGCCGGCACGCCGCGCTTGAGCAGGTAGCGGGCCATAGCCGCGGCCTCGTCAAAACCTTCCTTGCCCGTCGCCCCGCTGACGAGGATGCGCGGCGCCCTGTGTTCCTGGAACTGTGTCAGCGCCGCGTCGAGCCGTGCCTGCAGGCGGGGGCTGGGCGTGCCGTCGGGCAGGATCGTATTGCCCGGCACGACGATCACGTCGGCAGGGGCCAGCTTGTCGTTCAGGCCCGCCAGCACCAGGGCCGCGGTGGCCAGCGAGAACGTGGCAAAGCTGGCCAAGCCCAAGAGCATAAGTTTTCGCATCATTCGCAATGCCGTGACGTTTTTCCTGGGGCGGAATGGAGATGGCCCTTGCGTAAGCGGATTGCCGCATAAGTCAGCAGTGGCTGGAGTAGCCAGCGAACCAGCCGTTTCAATGTTGGGCGTGTGGCAATGAAGTTGGCGAAGGGAGGACTGGTGCGGTAATAGCACGCCACAAACCAGCGTCCGCCAATAGATTGCAGCAGATGCCGATCACGCCAATGCCGCAATACATTGATTTCGCTTGCAAAAGGTGTTCCGAATGCCGCCGTGGCGATGAAGCATGCCGAAGAATTGATCGAGGCGAGATTATTCTGGATGTCGATATTGCGCGGCGCGAGTTGGGCGGCTTTTTCCAGAAAAGCCCGTGCCTCGTCTTTTTTCTTGTGTCCTTCCCATAAAATCAGCCCCTTCAGATTGAGAGAGATCGGGTTTTCGGGAAATAGCTCCAGCGAACGGTCGATATATTGCAGTGCCAGATCCATATCGGCCGATTGCGGCACTTTAAAACCTATGTTTGTACCGTAGATTTTCTTATTCTCGCGCAGCAATCGCATCATTTGCTTCGCTTGATAGTGATACTGGTCGGATTCGGCCTTGTCGGCAGCCAGCTTTGCCTCTTTGGCACGTCGCGCAGCCTGTGTATTGTTGAATTGGCTTAATCCATCGCGCGCTTTTATTTCCAGATCCAGCAAGCCTGCATGGTAAGGATCAAGCAGCAGCCCCTGCTCAACGTACTGCATGGCTTTGCCATAGAGTTCTTTTGCAATCGAGCGCTCCGCCATGACGCACAAGGTTTGTGGGGTGGGGCTGGATGCCGCCTCATGGCTGCGCTCATGTGAATTGTGACAATAGGGACAGGTAAATGTGGATGCCTGGTCTTCTACGTCCAGATTCGCTCCACATTGTGTGCATTCAAATACAGCTAAAGCCATCTCGGTCGTGTTCCGTTAGCGTGGAAAAGGACACAGCCCTTTTAAGCTGTGTAATTCTAAAACTCTAACGTATCTGACGGCCGGTGTCAGGGAAAGATAATGGGATGGCTGAAAATATTTTCAAGCATCCGGTACTTTCCATCAAGGTGTAATTGAAATTGTTCTCGCGCGCTGGTTCGACAGATAAATATTGTCCTTTTCCAGCGGCTTGCCTGCGCGCACGGCATCGAGCCACGCCTGCGTGCTGGTGACGGCGGCGAAATTCGAGTGGAACACCGTGCTGAAGACGCGGTGGATTTCCTCGGCGCTGGCCGTGCCGCCCGCATTCGCGTAGGGCAGGGTGCCCGTGGCGTCCCGCAGGAACTCGACTTGCAAGCCGTCGTGCGCGGCCTGGTAGATGGTGGCCGCGTCGCAGTTGTGCGTCATGTAGCCGGCCACCGCCAGGGTGTCGATGTTGCGGCCCTCCAGCCAGGCGCGCAAGTCCGTGCCCGCAAACGCGCTGCCCATGCCCTTGTTGATGCGGTGGTCGGCGGCGAACGCGGCCACTTGCGGGTGCAGCTGCCAGCCGTCGCTGCCTTTTGCAAAGATGGGAGAAGCTTCCGGCGCATCGTGCTGGACGACGATGACGGGCACGCCGGCGGCGCGGGCGGCGGCCATGGCGGTGACGATGTTCGGCAGGGAAATGTCGACGGATGGGTATTCGATGGGCATGTCGCCCGTGAAATATTCGTTTTGCACGTCGATGACGAGCAGGGCGCGGCGCGGTGCGGTAGTGGTGGACATGCTTGACTCCTGAATGGTTGAAAGAGGAAGGACTTCCCCGATACAGTCATTGTCGAGCCGCGCGGCGCAAACAAAAAGTGGCCCGAAGGCCTATCTACGATAAAATCGGGCCATGACCACGATCCCTGCTTCTTCCGTCCCCCTGACCATCGCCGTGATCGCCTTTGACGGCATGACGCCATTTCACCTGTCCGTGCCTTGCCTCGTGTTTGGCGCCCAGACGGACGAGGCCGACCTGCCGCCTTTCCACGTGCGCGTCTGCGCCGCCGATCCCGCGCCCTTGCGCACGGCGGCCGGCTTTTCCATCACGCCCGGGTTCGGCCTGGAAGGGCTGGACGGCGCCGATATCGTCATCATGCCAGCCTGGCACGATGATTGCCGCGACGCGGCGCCATCGCTGGTCGCGGCGCTGCGGGCGGCCAGCGGGCGCGGCGCGCGCATGGTGGGCCTGTGCCTGGGCGCGTTTCCCCTGGCGCAGGCAGGCTTGTTGGATGGCAAAAGCGCCGCCACGCACTGGGGCATGGCGGCGCGGCTGGCGGCCCGCTATCCGAAGGTCAGGGTGGACCGGGAAGTGCTGTACGTGGACGATGGCGGCGTGTTGACGTCGGCCGGCGTGGCGGCCGGCCTCGATTGCTGTTTGTATCTGCTGCGCCAGCTGGCGGGCGCCGAGGTGGCCAACCGGGTGGCGCGCCGGCTGCTGGTGGCGCCGCACCGCCAGGGCGGGCAGGCCCAGTTCATCGAACGCCCGCTGCCCGTGTCCGGCAGCGAAGGGCGCTTTGCCGAGGTGCTCGCCTGCGTGACGGCCAGCCTGGGCCAGGCGCACAGCATCGATGCGCTGGCCGAGCGGGCCGCCATGAGCCGGCGCAATTTTACGCGCCACTTCCGCCAGGCGACGGGCACGTCGTTCAAGCAATGGCTGTTGAACCAGCGTCTTGCGCATGCGCAAAGCCTGCTGGAACAAAGCGCGGCCTCGATCGATGTCGTGGCACAAGAAGCCGGCTTCGGCACGGCCCTGTCGCTGCGCCAGCATTTCCGCGCCAGCTTGCAGACGTCGCCGTCGGCGTACCGCAAGCTGTTCCGGCAGCAATCAGGCCAGGCCGGGCAGCCATAGCGTCGAGGTGTCGCGGCTGCCGGTGGCCAGCTGCGCGCTGACGTCGATTTGCCGCGCGATGAAGGCGGCCGGCGCGAAGGCGTAGCGTTCCTGGAAGGACACGGTTTCCGCACTCATGAGTTCGGCATACGTCTGCATCAGGGTCGAGGCGGCGACGTGCTTGCCTTGTTCCAGATAGGTGGCGATGGCGGCCAGCAGCACGGGGTAGTCGGCATTGTCCTTGCTGCCGCCAAAGTGGAACGACAGCTGTCCGCAGGCGCGCCGGATGGGGTCGGGTTCCCCGTCCGGCACCGGCTGCGCGCGCAGCCATTGCAAGGCCTTCAATGGCGGGCCGCCAAACGACGGCGGCGCTATGATGGCCTGGATGGCCACCTTGACGGCGTCGTCGATCCTGCCCGCGCGCACGTACTGGCCATGCAGCAACACCAGCGCGTCCGTGTATTCGGGCAGGATGGCCAGCGCCGCTTCCAGCAGGGCGATGGCGGCGTCCGGCTTGCGCTGGGCGATCAATTCCTTCGCTTCCAGATAGGCGGCGCGGGGCGAGGCGGGGTCATCGGCCAGCGAGGGCGTAGCGACATACTCGTCTTCCGCCGTTGCGTACGCTTGCAGAAACGCCGCCAGGCTGGAAAAGTGCGGCTGCAATCGCCATTCGTCGTGCCAGGTTTCGACAACGATGGGTTCGCACGCTTCGCGCCCGATGGGCCAGTACAGGCCGAAGGTGTCGCCATTGCCCAGTGCGCCCTCAAAGAACGGGATGAAGCCGAGGGGCGGATAGGGCGTGTCCTGGCGCCAGTCCTGGTCTGTCGAGATCTGCGCGAGGCTTGCGGGTAGTTGCATGGTTGCACCGGAGTATAAAACGCCAGTGTAGAACAGGCGGACGCGGCGGGCGCGTCCCCATGGCTTGCTTGCGCTGTTTACTTGCGCGGCTCGTGGATGCGGAATTTCCTGACGATGCCCGCCTGGTCGAACATGACGGCCACTTCGCGCGTGCCTTTTTCGCCGAGCAGCGGGATCAGCCGCGTCACGCTGGGCGTCTGCAGCTGGTTCTTGTAGACCCAGACTTCATAGCCGGGGTCGAAGCTGACCACGGTGGCGTTGCCCAGGGCCGCGTCGAGGTCGAGGCGGGTGGTCTTGCCGACGGTGATGTTCTGATAGATGGCCAGGTTGGCCGGCGCGCGGTTGACTTTATATTCACTGGCGGTGCACATGGCGACAGCCAGGCCCGCGAGGCAGGAAAATGCCAGTTTCATGAATGTATTCATACGGACTCCCAGTGTGCATCACTGCTTCCAATCTCAGAGGGGACGGGCGTGATGTCAGGAGAGAGTGTGCTGCTGTTTGCGGCAATGTGCTATCAGATTATACAAAGGCTCAAAATATGATGCCGTTGGTCCTGGAATCCGCTACCTTCATCGGTTTTGCAGTACCTCGGTCGAGAGTGCCAGGGTTTCCTTGATTTCTTCCATCACCACATAGCTTTTCGACTGCGCGGCGCCGGGCAGCTGCAGCAGCATGTCGCCGAGCAATTTGCGGTACTCGGCCATCTCATGGATACGGGCCTTGATCAGGTAGTCGAAGTCGCCCGACACCAGGTGGCATTCCTGCACTTCGGGAATTTGCAACACTTCGCGGCGGAATTGCTCGAAGGCTGACGCGGATTTCTGATTCAGCGTAATCTCTACAAAGACGAGCAGCTTGGCGCCCAGCGCAGCCGGGTTGACCTTGGCGTGGTAGCCCGTGATGACGCCGTCGCGTTCCATGCGCTTGACCCGTTCGATGCAGGGCGTGATGGACAGGCCCACCTGTTCGCCGAGGTCTTTCATCGAGATGCGGCCGTCCTGTTGCAGGATGCGCAGGATGTGGCGGTCCAGCTTATCCAGCCCGCGTGCTGATTCTTTAAGTATTCTCATGATTTATTGCTGAAATTCTCAATTTATACGTGAACAAATACTGGATCATTCCCAATATGATAGCGGTTAATCTGGCATTAGCCTAAAAAATATAATGAGGAAACTATGCGTATCGTGATTCTGGGTAGCGGCGTCATCGGCGTCACCAGTGCTTACTATCTGGCCAAGGCAGGGCATGAAGTCACCGTCATCGACCGCCAGCCGGGCCCGGCACTGGAAACCAGCTTCGCCAACGCGGGGCAAATCTCGCCCGGCTACGCCTCGCCGTGGGCCGCGCCCGGCATTCCGCTGAAGGCCGTGAAGTGGATGATGCAGCGCCACGCGCCGCTGGCCATCTCGCTCGACGGCAGCACCGCCCAGCTGAAATGGATGTGGCAGATGTTGCGTAATTGCACACCGGAAGCGTATGCGGTGAACAAGGAGCGCATGGTGCGCCTGGCCGAATACAGCCGCGACTGCTTCAAGGTCTTGCGCGCCGAGGCCGGCATCACGTATGAAGGCCGCCAGCAAGGCACGATGCAATTGTTCCGCACCGAAAAGCAGTACCACGATGCGGCCAAGGATATCGAAGTGCTCAAGGATGCGGGCGTGCCATATGAAGTCTTGCAGCGCGACGAGTTGTCGCGCGCGGAGCCGGCCCTGGAAGCGGTCAAGGATAAACTGTTCGGCGGCCTGCGCCTGCCCAACGATGAAACGGGCGATTGCCAGCTGTTTACCACGCGCCTGTCCGAAATGGCCGTGGCGCTGGGCGTGAAGTTCCGCTATGGCGTGGCGATTGACGCGCTGCTGACGCAGGGTGACGCGATTGCTGGTGTGCAATGTGGCGCGGAAGTCATCAAGGCTGACTCCTACGTGGTGGCGCTCGGTTCCTACTCGACGGGCTTCATGCAGCCGCTGCTGGACATTCCCGTGTATCCGCTGAAGGGCTATTCGATCACCGTGCCTATCGTCAACGCGGCCAAGGCGCCCGTGTCGACCATCCTCGATGAGACGTACAAGATTGCCGTGACGCGCTTCGACGACCGCATCCGCGTGGGCGGCATGGCGGAAATCGCCGGCTACAACCTGAACCTGAACCCGCGCCGCCGCGAAACCCTGGAAATGGTCGTCAACGACCTGTTCCCCGGCGGCGGCAACACGGCCCAGGCCACGTTCTGGACGGGCTTGCGCCCGATGACGCCGGACGGCACGCCGATCGTCGGCCGCACGCCGCTGCGCAACCTGTTCCTCAACACGGGCCACGGCACTCTGGGCTGGACCATGTCCTGCGGCTCGGCGCAATTGCTGGCCGACCTGATGTCGTCGAAACAGCCGGCCATCCTGTCCGACGACCTGTCCGTCAGTCGCTACAGCAGCGCGCAGCGCGGCGGCAAGCTGCAATACGCGGGAGCCTGAGATGGCGGGAAGCATGCCTCCAAAGGAACGTAGCGGCGCCATCCTGACGGTGGACCTCGATGCCGTGCGCGCCAACTACCGCCTGTTGCGCGACAAGGCGCACCCGGCCGCCTGCTCGGCCGTCGTGAAGTCCGACGCCTATGGCCTGGGCGCCGCGCAAGTGGGCGCGGCCCTGTATGAAGAGGGTTGCCGCCATTTCTTCGTGGCCCACCTGGAAGAGGGCATCAGCCTGCGCCCGCACGTGGCGCCGGACGCGGCCATCTTCGTGCTGCACGGCCCGCCCGTCGGCACGGAAGGCGAATTCACGGCCCACGGCCTGATCCCCGTGCTCAACAGCGAGCCGCAGGTGGCCGGCTGGCGCGCGCATGCGGCAGCGCTGGGCACCACCCTGGACGCCGTCGTGCAGGTCGACACGGGCATGTCGCGCATGGGCCTGTCGCCGCGGGAAATCGACGCCTGGCTGCTGGACGCTCACTTTCTCGACGGCATCAAGGTGCGCTACATCATGAGCCACCTGGCCTGCGCCGACGAACGCGCCAATCCCATGAACGGCGAGCAGCTGGCCCGTTTCATCGCCATCCGCGCCCGCTTGCCGCAGTACCGCGCCAGCCTGGCCAATTCCTCGGGCATCTTTTTGTCGCCCGACTACCACTTCGACCTGGTGCGCCCCGGCGCGGCCCTGTACGGCATCGGGCCGCAGGGCGGCGAACCGAATCCGCTGCGTTCCGTGGTCCGCCTGCAGGGCAAGGTCATGCAGACGCGCACGATTCTCGCCGGCGACCACGTGGGCTACAGCCGCCGCTACACGGCCAGCGAACCGCGCCAGGTGGCCACTGTTTCGGTCGGCTATGCCGACGGCTGGCTGCGCAGCATGAGCAACCAGGGGCTGGCCATCGTCGATGGCGTGAAAGTGCCGCAGATCGGCGCCATCTCGATGGATTCCATCACCCTGGACGTGAGCGCCATCGACCAGGAGCGCGTCGCGCCGGGCAGCCTGGTCGACCTGATCTGCGCCGAACACCCGGTCGACGCCGTGGCGGCCATGGCCAATACCATCGGCTATGAGGTATTGACCAACCTGGGCGGGCGCTATTACCGCGAGTACCAGGGCCTCGCCCGAAGCGCATCTTAGGCAGCGCAAAACCGATAATTGTGTGGCAAGATAGCCCTGTAGTGAGGTTCACTCCAGGGTTATTTTTTTACCATCATCGGGGATTTCTATGAGTCAATATCAAGTCGCAATCATCGTCGGCAGCCTGCGCAAGGATTCCTTCAACCGCAAGCTGGCCGATGCGCTCGTCAAGCTGGCGCCGCCCGAGTTTTCTTTTAAACATATCGAGATCGGCGACTTGCCGCTGTATAACCAGGACGACGATGGCGCGCAGGCCGGACAGGTGCTGCGCCTGAAATCGGACATCGCCGCCTCGCAGGCCTTGCTGTTCCTGACTCCCGAATACAACCGCTCGATTCCCGGCGTGCTGAAAAACGCGCTCGACCACGGTTCGCGCCCGTATGGCCAGAGCGTGTGGGGCGGCAAGCCCGGCGCCGTGCTCGGCGTGTCCGTGGGTGCGACGGGCACGGCGCTGGCGCAGCAGCATTTGCGCAATGTGCTGGCCTACCTGGACGTGCCGCTGCTGGGGCAGCCTGAAATGTTTATCCAGGCCAAGGATGGCCTGTTCGACGAGCAGGGCGGCATCGGCCCGGCCAGCCTGGGCTTCTTCCAGGGCTGGATGCAGCGCTACGCGGACTGGGTGCGCAAGCATGCCGTGCATGCCTGATTGAGGTAGGCTTGCCGGACGGGGATAAATGGGGCAATAAATAGTTGTCCAAGGCACTTTGTTGCTGTATGGATATGTATAATGGGCGTTTTTTCACGCGCAAGATACCGCTGCCCCGTCCCTTCCATGCCGCTACAACCTGTGGCGCAACCTGTGTTGCGCATCAATCTGCGCCGTCTGATCGTGCTGGTGGCGTTTGCCAGCGCGGTGATCTCCCTGCTGAACAGCTTCCATGCCACGTATCAGGTGCAGCGCCAGTTGCTGATCGATACGACACTGGAGAGTAACCACGCGTATGCGCAGAAGCTGGCCAGCAGCACGGAAAACTTCCTGCAGGCGACGCGCCAGCAGCTGGCCTACAGCGCCCGCCTGCTGCCGCGGCATTTTGCCGATCCGGCCGCCCTCAAGGCGGAAGCGGAGCGCCTGCGCGGGCAGACCAACAGCTTCAATTCCGTCCTGGTGGTCAATGCGCAAGGCAAGGTACTGGCCGTCTCGCCCGAGACCCTGGCCCTGCAGAACAGCCAGCTGGCGTCGGAAGGCGCGCGCCAGGCCCTGCGCGAACGCCGGCCCCTGATCACCAAGCCCTACCTGTCGTCGGTCGGCAACCTGGTCGTTTTCATCTCCCATCCCGTCTTCGATGACGCCGGCCGCTACCTCGGCTATGTGGGCGGTTCGATTTACCTGAAGCAAAAAAATATCCTGTTCAGCTTGCTGGGCCAGCATTACTACCGCGATGGCTCGTATCTGTTCGTGGTCGACCGGAGCCGGCGCCTGCTGTACCACCCCGATCCCCTGCGGGTCGGCGAGGTGGCCGGCGACAATGCCGTGATCGACGCCATCTTGCGCCAGGAAAATGGCAGCGGGAGCACCGTCAACAGCAAGGGCATGGACATGCTGGCCGGCTATGCCGTGCTGCCGTCGACGGGCTGGGGCATCGTGGCCCAGCGTCCCACGGCCGCCACGCTGGCGCCGCTGAACCAGCTGATGCTCAATACCCTGTGGCATTCCCTGCCCATCGCCTTGCTCAGCCTGCCGTTCATCTGGTGGCTGGCGCGCCTCATTTCGCGGCCCCTGGTGCAGCTGGCCGAAGGCGCCAGCCGCATGGACGCGCCCGGCATGGCCGAGCGCATCGGCGGCATCCGCGCCTGGTACCTGGAGGCGGCGCAGATCAAGCGCGCCTTGCTGGTGGGGATGTCCCTGCTGCAGCAAAAGATAGGCAAGCTGAAATTCGACGTGCAGACGGACCCGCTGACGGGGCTGTCGAACCGGCGCGGCATGGCCTCCGCGCTGGACGCCTGGCAGGCCCAGGCGCGGCCGTTTTCCGTGATCGCCATCGATATCGACCATTTCAAGCAAGTCAATGACCAGTGGGGCCATGCGGTCGGCGATGAAGTCATCCTGCACCTGGCGCAGCTGATGCGCGCCTGTTCGCGCGATGCCGACGTGCTGTGCCGCAATGGCGGCGATGAATTCATCATGCTGCTGCCCGATGCCGACCTCGACGTGGCGCTGCAGGTGGCCGAACGCCTGCGCGCCAGGGTCGCCGCCGCCGAGATCCCCGGCGCGGGCCTGGTCACGGTATCGCTGGGCGTGGTGTCCTCGGAGCAGGCGGCCGGCAAGGTGGGCGGTGCGGATGCCGTGCTGCTGGCGGCCGACGCGGCCCTGTACGTGGCCAAGGAAAACGGGCGCAACTGCGTGGGCATCACGGAACCGGTCTGAGCTGTTTTTCGCCGCATCAGCTTGATCTTGTCATTCGGCAAACATCAAACTGATCCTATGTTTTCTCTCGTTTCTGAGTCTGTTATGTTTTGCCGTCCGGGCCTACAGTGGAGGCCTGGGTAAAACAGACGTCATACGTCGGGAAGGCAACACATGTTAGGGCTCACTGCATTGGAACTGGCGCGCGTCCAGTTCGGCTTCACCATCTCGTTCCACATCATTTTTCCTGCCATCACGATCGGCCTGGCCAGTTACCTGACGGTGCTCGAGGCGTCGTGGCTGCGCACGCAGGACGCCGTGTACCGCGACCTGTACCACTTCTGGTCGAAGATTTTCGCCGTCAACTTCGGTATGGGCGTCGTGTCCGGCCTCGTCATGGCCTACCAGTTCGGCACCAACTGGAGCTTCTTTTCCGACTTCGCCGGCAGCATCACGGGGCCGCTGCTGGCCTATGAAGTGCTGACGGCCTTCTTCCTGGAAGCGGGCTTCCTCGGCGTGATGCTGTTCGGCTGGCACCGCGTCGGCCCCGGCCTGCACATGTTCGCCACGTCCATGGTGGCGCTGGGCACCCTGATTTCCGCCACGTGGATCATCGCCTCGAACAGCTGGATGCAGACGCCGCAAGGTCATGCAATCATCGACGGGCGCGTGGTGCCCGTGGACTGGCTGGCCGTCATCTTCAATCCCTCGTTCCCGTACCGGCTGCTGCACATGAGCGTGGCCGCCTTCCTCGCCACGGCCTTGCTGGTGGTGGCGTCGGCGGCCTGGCACTTGCTGCGTGGTAACGACAATGCGGCCATCCGCAAGATGATGAGCATGGGCCTGTCGATGCTGCTGGTCGTCGCGCCCATCCAGGCCGTGATCGGCGACCTGCATGGCTTGAACACGCTGGAGCACCAGCCGGCCAAGCTGGCCGCCATGGAGGGCCACTGGGAAAACAAAGGAGGCGAGGGCACGCCGCTGATCCTGTTCGGCTGGCCCGACATGGAGCGCGAGGAAACCCGGTACAAGGTGGAAATCCCGCGCCTGGGCGGCCTGATCCTGGCGCACGACTGGAATGGCACGATCCCCGCGCTGAAGGACTTCGCGCCGCGCGACCGGCCCCCTTCCGTCGTCGTGTTCTGGTCGTTTCGCCTGATGGCGGGCCTGGGCATGCTGATGATCGCGCTCGGCATCTGGAGCGCCTGGCTGCGCTGGCGCGGCACGCTGTGGCGCTCGCGCCTGTTCCTGCGCTGCGCGCTGTGGATGGGGCCCAGCGGCCTGGTGGCCATGCTGGCCGGCTGGTACACGACGGAGATCGGCCGCCAACCGTGGACCGTGTACGGCTTGCTGCGCACGCAAGACGCCGTCTCGGCGCATGGCGCCACGCAGCTGGGCATCACCCTGGTGCTGTTCGTCGTCATCTATTTTGCCGTCTTCGGCACGGGCATCGGCTACCTGCTGCGCCTGATCCGCGTGGGGCCGCAGCCGCACGAAGGGGAGAGCGTCGAACACGGCGGCCCCGGCCAGGAACGCACGCCCGCGCGGCCCCTGTCGGCCGCGCATCTTGAAGAGCAAGCACAAGGAGGAAATTCGCATGGGCATTGATCTGCCACTACTGTGGGCCGTCATTATCCTGTTCAGCATCATGATGTATGTGGTGATGGATGGCTTTGACCTGGGCATCGGCATCCTGTATCCGTTTTTCCAGGAGAAGAGCGAGCGCGACGTGATGATGAATACGGTCGCGCCCGTCTGGGACGGCAACGAAACCTGGCTGGTGCTGGGCGGCGCCGGCATGCTGGCGGCCTTTCCGCTCGCCTATTCCGTGGTGCTGAGCGCCTGCTATTTGCCGCTCAGCTTCATGCTGATGGGCCTGATCTTCCGCGGCGTGGCCTTCGAATTCCGCTTCAAGGCGCGCGAACACGAGCGCCATGTGTGGGACAAGGCGTTTATCGCCGGCTCGGTGGCGGCCGCCTTCTTCCAGGGCGTGACCCTGGGCGCCTACATCCAGGGCATGCCGGTGGCGGGGCGCAGCTATGCGGGCGGCGCGCTGGACTGGCTCACGCCGTTTTCCCTGTTCACGGGCGCGGGGCTGGTGGTGGCGTATGCCTTGCTGGGCAGTACCTGGCTGATCATGAAGACGCAGGGTGGCCTGCAGGCGCGCGCGGCGCGCATCACGCGCACGCTGGTGTGGCTGCTGCTGGCCGTGATCGCCGTCATCAGCGCCTGGACGCCGCTGGTCGATCCGGCCATCGCCGCGCGCTGGTTTGCGCTGCCGCAACTGTTCTGCTTCCTGCCCGTGCCGCTGCTGGTGCTGGGCGCGGGCTGGCTGCTGCTGCGCGCCCTGCGGCGCGGCCAGCAAACGGCGCCGTTCCTGTGCACCCTGGCCCTGGTTTTCCTCGGCTACACGGGCCTGGGCATCAGCGTGTGGCCCAACATCATTCCGCCGTCGGTATCGATCTGGGAGGCGTCCTCGCCGCCGCAAAGCCAGGGCTTTACCCTGGTGGGCGCGCTGTTCATCATTCCCATCATCCTGATGTATACGGTGTGGTCATATTATGTGTTTCGTGGCAAAGTCTTGCCGGAAGATGGTTATCACTGATGGAACATTGTAAACAGGGACAACACATATGGCGCAAGCGACTGGCGTGGATGGCCGGCATCTGGCTGGCGAGCGTGGCGACCCTGGGCCTGGCGGCCTGGGCGATGCGCCTGCTGATGCGGGCGGCGGGGATGGGCAGCTGATGGCGCAGGTATTGCAGGTGCCGGGCATCCGCTGCGAGGTCGCTGGCCAGCCGCACCCGCTGGCCTTCCTCGGCTGCCGCGAACTCAATTACGGCCAGCACAGCGCGCTGCCGCTGCACCCGTTCCGCCTGAGCGTGCCGGAAGCGGCGCTGGCGGGCCTGCTCGACGAGCCGTTCAACAGTTTCGTGCAGACTTGCCGCGAAGACGACCTGCAGGACGAGGAAAGCGACTTGCCTGAACTCAAGGAAACGGGCTACCCGGACATCACGGCCATGCTGGCGGGCCACCGTCCGCTGCTGGCCGACATGCTGCATGACTTCATGATCGGCGACCTGCTGTCGGCCATCGGGCGCGCCAGCGGCTACCTTCCACCCCGCGCCCGTTACTGGGGCGACGTGGAGGCGGCCGATGGCCGCGCGTATTTCACCATCAATCAAGTCGAGACCATCCATTTTGCCGATGGCCAGGCCATCTTCGAGGGGCAGGGCTATTACGGCGCCTACGTCATCTGGCTGACGCACGGCTACAGGCGCAAATAGGGGCTTGACCTTCCGTGCGTGGGAAGGTTTATAGTCATGCCATGAACCGCGCCTTTTTCCGCTCACTCGCCCGCTCGCTGCTCTGGCTGCTGGCCGTCACCTTGCCCTTGCAGGGCTTTGCGTCGGCCATGCGCAGCTGCTGCGTGGACGAGCTGGCGGCCGCGGTCACCGTCACCGTCACCGTCGCGGCCATGCCGGCGCCCCAATGCCACGACATGGCCGACATGCGGATGCAGGACCGGCCGCTGGACATGGCCATGGCCGATGGCGGCGCCACCCACCATGGACACGATTGCAGCAACCATGGCGCCTGCACCGTGGGCGCCACGGCGCCGCCCGGCATGGCCCCCGTGCAAGCCTTGACCCTGCGCGCGCCGCCCCCGGCGCTGGCGCCCGATTCCCTGTTCGCCGGGCATATCCCGTCCGGCCTGGAACGTCCCCCGAGAAGCACGCGCTCCGCCTGACCGCCCGTGAACCCGGCGGTGCGGCCGCAGCACGCCCATCGCGGCCGTGCCGGCCGGTCCCCGGCGTTCCAGTCGCGCGCCCGCCGCGCTATCCTCTGTCCATCAAGGAATACCATGAAACACCTGTTCAGCTTTGTGCTGGCTGTACTGCCGCTGGCCGCCGCAGCGCAATCCCCGTCCGCTCCGCACGAGGCGCAAGCGTCCGTGCCGGCCACCACCTACCGTTCCGCCTTCGCCGGCTACCGTCCCGCCGCCGAGGACGATGCCACGCCTGACCAGACCTGGCGCGCCCTGAACCAGAAAGTCGGCGACGCCGGCGGCCACATGGGCATGATGAAGATGCAGGGCCACAAGATGCAGGGCCACAAGATGGAAGGGCACACCATGCCGATGGAAAAGCCCGGCCCCAAGCCCGATGCCAAGCCCGATGCCAAGCCCGCCCCGCAACACCAGCATGAGGGACACTGAGATGGCACGTTTCATAAAATCAACTTACCTCACGCCGCTGGCGCTGGCGGCCGCCGTGCTGCTCAGCGGCTGCGCCAGCTTCAGCCCCGATGGCGGCATGCGGACCGTGTCCACGCTGGCCGACGTCCGCACGGGCGCCCCCGCGGCATTGTCGGACACGGGCGGTGAGGAAAAACTGGCGCAACTGCTGGCCCAGCCCTTGGATGCCGACAGCGCCGTGCGCATCGCCCTGATGCACAACCACGGCATGAAAGTGGCGCTGGCCGAACTGGGCGCGTCCGAGGCGGACCTGGTGCAAGCGGGGCGCTTGCGCAACCCGGGCCTGTCGTTCGGCCGCTCGCACGGCAGCCATGGCAATGAAATCGACCGGGGCGTCAGCTTCGACCTGGCGGGCCTCTTGACCATGCCGATGCGCGTGAACATCGAGCGCGGCCGTTTCGAGCAGGCCAAGCTGCAGGCCGCCAGCAGTGCCGTGCAGCTGGCCGGCGACACGCGCCGCGCCTATTTCAGTGCGGTCGCCGCCGTGCAGACGGAAGCATTCATGCAGCGGGCGCTGCTGTCGGCCGAGGCGGGCGCCGAGCTGGCCACGCGCCTGCGGCAGGCGGGCAACTGGAGCCGCCTCGACCAGGCGCGCCAGCAAGTGTTTTATGCCGATGCCGTCAGCGACCTGGCCCGTGCCCGCCACCAGGCATTGGTGACGCGCGAGCACCTGACGCGCTTGCTGGGCCTGTGGGGCAAACAGACCAGCTTTACTTTACCGTCGCGTTTGCCCGACTTGCCGGCCCAGCCGGCGGACGCGGGCAATATCGAGGCGCAGGCCATGGAGCAGCGCCTGGACGTGCAAGGAGCGAAACTCGACGCGCAGGCGACGGCGGACGCGCTGGGCCTGGCCAAGGTGACAGGAGTTATCAATGTGCTCGACGTGGGCTATACCAACAAGAGCAGCAGCGAGGCGCCGCGCGAAAACGGCTACGAGGTGTCGCTGGAACTGCCGCTGTTCGACTGGGGCGCGGCGCGCAATGCCAAGGCGCAAGCGCTGTATGAACAGTCGCTGCAGCGCACGGCTGGCACGGCCGTGCGGGCCCGCTCGGAAGTGCGCGAGGCGTATTCCAGCTACCGCACGGCCTACGACCTGGCGCGCCACTACCGCGATGAAGTCGTGCCCTTGCGCAAGACGATCTCGCATGAAGTGTTGCTGCGTTACAACGGCATGCTGGCCAGCGTGTTCGAGCTGCTGGCCGACGCGCGCGAGCAGGTTGCCAGCGTGAACGGCGCCATCGAGACCCAGCGCGATTTCTGGATAGCCCAAACCGAATTGCAATCGGCCATCAATGGCAGCGGCCCAGGCGTGGCAGCTGCGGCAAAGGAATAATGATGATTACACGTAGAAACTTTTTCATGAACGCGGGCGCCGTCGCCCTGAGTGCCGCAGCGGTCAGCCGCGTGGGGGCGGCGTCGTTGCCGGAAGCCGTCAGCATGGCCGGCGCGCAGACCAAGGCGCCGCCACCGCCGCCGAACGGGCGCCCGTACAATCCCGTCGTCACCCTGAATGGCTGGTCCTTGCCTTGGCGCATGAACAACAACGTCAAGGAATTTCATCTGGTGGCCGAACCCGTCGTGCGCGAACTGGCACCCGGCATGATGGCCAACCTGTGGGGCTACAACGGCCAGTCGCCCGGTCCCACCATCGAAGTGGTCGAGGGCGACCGCGTGCGCATCTTTGTCACCAACAAGTTGCCGGAACACACGAGCGTGCACTGGCATGGGCAGCGCTTGCCCAACGGCATGGACGGCGTCACGGGCCTGACCCAGCCGGGCATTCCACCCGGCAAGACTTTCGTCTATGAATTCGTCGCCAAGCGGCCCGGCACCTTCATGTACCACCCGCATGCGGACGAAATGACGCAGATGGCCATGGGCATGATGGGTTTCTGGGTGACGCACCCGAAAGACCCGCATGCCATGAAGGTGGACCGCGATTTCGTCTTCCTTCTCAGCAACTACGACATCGATCCCGGCAGCTACACGCCGAAGATCATGACCATGACGGATTTCAATTTGTTCACCTTCAACAGCCGCGTCTTCCCCGGCATCGATCCCATGGTCGTGCGCCAGGGCGACAAGGTGCGCGTGCGCGTGGGCAACCTGACCATGACGAATCACCCGATTCACATGCATGGCCATGAATTCGAGGTGACGGGCACGGATGGCGGCTGGACGCGCCCCGAATCGCGCTGGCCCGAAGTGACGACCGATATCGCCGTGGGCCAGATGCGCGCCGTGGAGTTCACCGCCACGGACCTGGGCGACTGGGCCTTCCACTGCCACAAGTCGCACCACACGATGAATGCCATGGGGCATGACGTGCCCACCATGATCGGCGTCGACCACCAGGGCGTGGCGGCGAAGATCAACCAGCTCGTGCCCGGCTACATGGTGATGGGCGAGCGGGGCATGGCCGACATGGGCGAGATGCAGATGCCGATCCCCGACAACACCTTGCCGATGATGGCCGGCGACGGTCCGTTCGGCGCCATCGGCATGGGCGGCATGTTTACCACGGTGAAGGTGCGCAAGGACCAAAAAGCCGGCGACTACCGCGACCCGGGCTGGTACAAGCATCCTGCCGGCAGCGTGGCCTATGAATGGACGGGCGCCTTGCCGGAACCGGTGCGCGGCCAGGGCGCGGGCAAGCCGGTGGCCAGGGGCAGCGTCGAGA
Organism: Janthinobacterium sp. GW822-FHT07H11; assembly: GCF_058798615.1. Lineage (NCBI taxonomy): Bacteria > Pseudomonadati > Pseudomonadota > Betaproteobacteria > Burkholderiales > Oxalobacteraceae > Janthinobacterium > Janthinobacterium sp. GW822-FHT07H11. Next base: position 4,459,459 of record NZ_CM179507.1, on the reverse strand, counting down.
TGACGGTGCGCAAGCCTAAGGGCCATGCCGGGCACTGATCCCGGCCGCGAACGATAGCGGCAAGACGGCTTGCCTAGCACGGCAAGTCGTTGCGGGTGTTGCTTTAAATCAATGATTTATTACTTGGTGACAATCCGAGCATTTTCTTGCGTGGTTTTTCTTTATATTCAAGTCAATACGCTTCATCGGGTACTGGCTGCGGATTACGGAGGAATCATGTTGAATCGGATGAAGGTCGGCACGCGCCTGATCGCGGCGTTTTTTTGCGTGGCGCTGCTGGGGGCCGTCGTGGCCGGTATCGGCATCTTCAACATGGGCAAGATCGACACCATGGCGGGGCAGATGTACAACAATGAATTGCTGGGCCTGTCGTACATCAAGGAGGCGAATATCGCCCTCATCAAGGTGGGACGGGCACGCAGTAATTTCTTGCTGGCCACTACTGCCGAGGAGCGCGCCACGCGCCAGGCCGATATCGCCAAATTCATCGAACTGAACAAGACAAACCTGGCCAAGGCCCAGCCCCTGTTCGTCACGCAGGCGGCCAAGGACCTGTTTGCCCGCTTCGCCACGGTCGAAGCCGAATACGTGCACACCATGCAGCAGGCGCTGGCGCTGGCGGCGGCCGAGCCGCTGGCGCAGCGCAGTCCCCAGTTGACGGCTTTGCTGACCCAGACGCGCCGGCACGCTGACGAACTCGACAGCGTGCTGGATCAACTCTCGCAGCAGAAGGAAGAGCGGGCCAAGGCGGCCGCCGACCAGGCCGGCAGGGTGTACCGGGCCAGCCGTACTTTCATGATCGCCCTGGTGCTGGGCAGCGTGGCGGCGGGACTGGCGCTGGGCGCGCTGATCACGCGCGGCCTGACGCGCCAGCTCGGCGGCGAACCCGCATATGCCGTGCAGATCGCGGGCGCCATTGCCGAAGGCGACCTGACGGTGGATATCCGCACGGCCGGCCATGACAGCAACAGCCTGATCTTTGCCATGCAAACCATGCGCGACAAGCTGGTGGGCATCGTCAGCCAGGTGCGTTCGGGCACGGAAACCATCCATACGGCCTCCAGCGAAATCGCGCAGGGCAACCTGGACCTGTCGTCGCGCACGGAAGAGCAGGCCAGTTCGCTGGAAGAAACGGCCTCGTCGATGGAAGAACTGACTTCCGCCGTGCGGCAGAACGCGGATAACGCGCGCCAGGCCAATGCGCTGGCCGGCGCCGCATCCGAGGTGGCCGGCAAGGGCGGCGCGGCGGTCGGGCAGGTGGTGCAGACGATGGAGTCGATCAACGCCTCGTCGCGCAAGATCGTTGACATCATCAGCGTCATCGACGGCATCGCCTTCCAGACGAATATCCTGGCCTTGAACGCGGCCGTGGAAGCGGCCCGGGCGGGCGAGGAGGGGCGCGGCTTTGCCGTCGTGGCATCCGAGGTGCGCAACCTGGCGCAGCGCTCAGCGAGCGCCGCGAAGGAAATCAAGATCCTGATCGGCGACTCCGTCGAACAGGTGGAAGTGGGCGCCCGGCTGGTGCGCGATGCGGGACACACGATGGACGAGGTGGTCACCAGCGTGCGCCGGGTGGCCGATATCATGCAGGAAATCACGGCCGCCAGCAGCGAGCAGAGCGCCGGCATCGAGCAGGTCAACCAGGCCGTCGTGCAGATGGACCAGGTGACGCAGCAAAATGCGGCGCTCGTGGAGGAAGCGGCCGCCGCGGCCGAATCGCTGCAAGACCAGGCCCATGCGCTGACGGAACTGGTGGGGGTGTTCCGTCTCGGCGGCCAGGCCGACGGCGCGCCGGCGGCGGGCAAGGTCACTCCCTTGCGCCGCCCCGTGCCGGTGATGCCGCGCCCCCTGCGGCGCCTGGCCTGAAGCATGGCGGGGCTGGCGTTCCTGCACGCAAGGGCCGCCAGTGGTAGGCTGTGGTCTTTGACTTGTATCGGACTGCCATGTCGCGCCTGCGCCACTTCCTGCCTGCCCTGACCTTGCCCCTGGCCATGCTGGCGCCGCCGCTGCAGGCGCAGCAGGCCGATGCCGCCGACGCCATCCTGCCGTACCGTCCCTCGGTGGCCAGCCCGGCACAGCTGAGCGTGCCGGGCCAGCTGGAATTCGAGGCGGGCGGCCTGGCCACGAAGACGGGCGCCACGCGCCGCGCCAGCCTGCCCTACACGTTCAAGCTGGCTTTCACCCCCGCATGGGGCGTGCTGCTGGAAGGCGAGGCGGCCGTGGGCGCGCGCGACGCTATCGGGCGGCGCGAGACGGGCGTGGGCGACACGACGCTCGTGCTCAAGCGCGCCTTCCTGCTTGACAGCGCCACGGCCCTGGGCCTGGAACTGGGCTGGAAGTTGCCAACAGCCAAGAATGCCATCGGCAGCGGCAAGAGCGACGTGTCGCTGAACGGCATTGTCAGCCGCGACCTGGGCGTCGTGCACATGGATGCCAACCTGGGCGCCACGCGCCTGGGCGCATCCGATCCGGGCACGGGCACCGTGCAGACGGGCTGGGCAGCCTCGTTTTCCACGCCCGTCAGCGCCCGCTGGGGCGCCACGGCCGAGCTGTCCGGCACGCGATTGCGCGGCGCGCCGGCCACGGCGCAGCTCTTGCTGGCCGCCACCTACAGCCCCACGCCCCGGCTGGCCATCGACGTCGGCATGGCGCGCGGCTTGACGGGCGCGTCGGCGGACTGGTCGCTGTTCAGCGGATTGGTAGTGCCTTTGGGCAAGCTGTGGTGAGATTGTCACGGCGAACCTTATGTGTCCTTGCGAACAAACAGTTGGTCGCACAAGGTCTACAATTCAGGCATAACCTATAAAAGGAGTGCCCCATGAAAACCCTCATTCTCGCCGCCGTCCTGCTGTCGGCCGGTACCGCCGCCGTCGCCCAGGTCGGCGTCTCCGTCACCGTCGGCCAGCCAGGCTTTTACGGACGCCTCGACATCGGCGACTATCCCGCGCCGCAATTGATCTATGCCCAGCCCGTCATCGTGCAACGCCCGCAATATTATGCGGGCCACCCCATCTACCTGCGCGTGCCGCCCGGCCATGCGAAACACTGGTCCAAGCACTGCCGCAAGTATAATGCCTGTAACCAAGAAGTATATTTCGTTCAGGATAGTTGGTATAACAACCAATATGCGCCCCGTTACCGCCAGCAGCATGGCGACCATGGCCGTCCCGATTACCGCGACCACGACCGTCATGACGACCGCCGCGATGACAAGCGCGACAAGCATGACAACAAGCCGGGCAAGGGCCATGGCAACGGCAACGGCAACGGCAACGGCAACGGCAACGGCCATGGCAACGGGCACCGGGATTAAACGCGTTAGCAGGAGGATCTTTGCATAGTAAAATCGTCATCGTGGGGGGAGGTGCGGGCGGCCTGGAGCTGGCCTGCAAACTCAGCCGCAAGCTCGGCCCCGGCCAGGTCACCCTGGTCGACAGCCGCCTGTACCATATCTGGAAGCCGTCGCTGCATGAAGTGGCGGCCGGCACGCTGGACATCCACCAGGAGGGGCTGTCGTACCAGATGCTGGCGCATGACAATGGCTTCACCTATGTCTATGGCCCCCTGATCGCGCTCGACGCCGGCTCGAACAGCCTGACCGTGGGCGCCATCGCCACCGACAAGGATGAGCAGCTCTTGCCGCAGCGCACTGTCAGCTATGACCAGCTGGTGCTGGCCGTGGGCAGTACCTCGAATTACTTCGGCGTGCCCGGCGCCCAGGAAAACACGATTTCCCTGAATGCCACGGAAGACGCCGAACGTTTCCGTTTGACCCTGCTCAAACTGCTGGCCATGGCCGAGCAGCGCCAGGGCGACGCGGGCCATCCGGGCGTCGACATCGTCATCATCGGCGGCGGCGCCACGGGCGTGGAACTGGCGGCCGAATTGCGCGAAGCGAGCGGCGTGTATGCCGCGTATGGTTTCCAGAACCTCAACGCCATCAAGGATGTGCGCATCACCCTGCTCGAAGGGGCGCCGCGCATCCTGGCGCCGCTGCCCGAGCGCGTTTCCATCGCCGCCTCGAAACTGTTGCACCAGCACGGCATCACGGTGGTGACCGAGACGCGCGTGACGTCCATCGGCCCCGACCAGGTGACGGTGGCCAGCGGCACCAGCTATGCGGCCGACATCTGCGTGTGGGCCGCCGGCATCCGCGCGCCGGAATTCCTGGCCACGCTGGGCTTGCCGACCAATCGCGCCGGCCAGCTGGAAGTGACGGGCATGCTCAATGTGCAGGGCCATGCGAATATCTTCGCGCTGGGCGACTGCGCCGCCTGCATGGGACCGGACGGCAAGCTGGTGCCGCCGCGCGCCCAGGCGGCCCACCAGCAGGCCGATTACCTGTTGAAAACGTTCCTGCTGCAGGCGAAGGGCAGGCCACCGCAGACGAAACCGTATGAATACCTCGATTACGGTTCGCTGGTGTCGTTCGGCCGCACGACGTCGGTGGGCACCCTGATGGGTTCGTTGAAGGGCCTGAGCTGGTTCGTCGAGGGTTTTATCGCGCGCATGATGTATGTGAGCCTGCACCTGATGCACCACAATGCCGTGCTGGGCAGCGTGCGCACGGCCGTCATGGCCATGGGCCGCTTCCTGATCAAGCGCAGCACGCCGCAGGTCAAGTTGCATTAAGCGGTTTGCGCCGTATCAAAAAAGGGCCTTGCTGCCCTTTTTATTGGCGATGCGCGACGGGCGCCGCTTCGCGGCGGCCCCGTGTCATGGGCACGGCGATGGCATGGCATGCCCTCAGCTGTCCTTGCGTCGTTTGCCGCATCCGGTGCGCGCCTGTGGCGTCCTGGCCAGGCACCGCCGAGACTATTCCTTCGGGCTAATGCGCGGCAAGACCACGCTCAGGGCCGTGCCGCCTGGCGGATTGGCCGCCAGGCTCAGCGTGCCACCCAGATAGTGCACGCGCTCGCGCACGGCGCGCAGGCCGTGCTTGCTCATTTCCACCGCTTCGCTGGCAGGCAGGCCCACGCCATTGTCCTTGATGGTGAGCATCAGCGCATCTTCATTGTCGTCGACGATGATGTCCACTTCCGTGGCCCGGGCGTGCGTGGCGATGTTGCTCAGGGCTTCTTCCAGCGTGCGCAGCAGGGCCACGCCCACGTTGCGCGGGCAAATCAGCTCATCTTCGGGCAGGCTGCAGCGCACGGTGATCTTGTGTTGATCGGCAAATTGCGTGGCCAGTTCGCCCAGCGCGACATTGACGCCCAGAAACTCCAGCTTGTCATTCCACAGCTTCATCTGCATCTGGCGATTGGTTTCGATCACGTTCAGCAGCAATTGCTTCATCGTTGCCGCGCGGTCGAGCAGGGCGGCTTCCTGGGGCATCTTTTGCGTCAGCAGCGACAGGTGCATGGTCAGCGCCGTCAGCGAGGAGCCCAGGCTGTCGTGCAGCTGGCGCGACAGGGCGCGCCGTTCATTGTCCCAGCTGGTATTGACATGGCCCAGCAATTCGCTGAGATCGGCGGCGCGTTCCGCATCGGCCTGGGTCGTTTCCTTGTTCGGATCTGTTTGTGCGGACATAGCGCCCCGTGGAATAGTAAAAATGATACGGCCGGATTCAAGGTGTGGATCATACATGAGGATTTCATTGCAAGGCGCATGGATGAAAAATTTCTGTCTTTTCGGCAATTTTAATCTCCACCCATCATTTTTGTAGTATGCATAACTTTTGGCGCCCGCCATGGCCGCGCACGCAGTATGCAGTTACGTACGGCTGCGCACATACCGGCGCGCGCGGCGCTGCCATAGTGTGCTTGTGCGTAATCACTATGCAGCAAGCACCGCCATCGTGGCGCAGGGTGCGTCACCGGCCCTTCCACTGCAACGAAAGGACATGCCATGAATATCGATACTATTGTTGACCAGGAATATGCGGACAAAAGCTTCCGCGACATCGTCAATGCCCCCATCAGCGCCCTGCGCGGCGTCAGTGCGAAGGATGCCAAGGCGCTGCAGCAGGCGTTTGGCGTGAGCACCGTGCGCGAGCTGTCCAACCTGAATTTCGTCAAATGGGCCAGTGCGCTGGCCATCCTGGCCGACGAGGAGGGCATGAGCGGCGAAGAGCGGGCCAAGGAAGAGTTGCTCGACGATGCGGTCGAAATGACTTTCCCCGCCAGCGATCCGATTTCCGTCGATGCCGGCATCACGCGTATCGAAGTGGCGCCGGAAACGGTCGATGCGCAGACGGATCACCAGCATGCGGGCCAGCATGCGGCTGCGGCCGGCAAGAAGTAAGCGCCCGGCGCCAGCAAAAAACCCGGCAAGCCTGCGTGGCTTGCCGGGTTTTTTTGTTGGCAGCGGGCAATGCGGCTCAGGCGATCGAGGCGATGCTGCTTTTCTGCATATTGATTTGCGGCACGATCACGTCGTGCGGTGAGCAGCAAAAGCGGTTCTTGCCGGCGCGCTTGGCTTCGTACAGGGCCGTGTCGGCCGCGCTCAGCAGCGATTCGACGGAGGTGGCGTCGTCCGGATAGATGCTGATGCCGATGCTGGTGGACAGGCGCAAGGTCAGGTCGTTGATGAAATAGGGCTCGGAAATGACTTCGATCAGCTTGGCGGCCGGCTCGCGCGCGTCGCCCTTGCCGGCCAGGTTGCTCAGCACGATGACGAATTCGTCGCCACCGATACGGGCTACCGTATCTTCCTTGCGCGAGGCGCCCACCAGGCGCGCCGCCACCATTTTCAGGATTTCATCGCCATAGCCATGGCCATAGGTATCGTTGATGGCCTTGAAGCCATCGAGGTCCAGGTACAGGATGGCCGATTTGCCCCGGTTGCGGGCCGAATGCTGCAGCGTGTGGCCGATGCGGTCCTCCAGCAGGCGGCGGTTGGGCAAGCCCGTCAGTGGATCGTGCAGCGCCAGTTCCTGCTGCTGCTTGCTGTACTGCGCCAGCTCCTTGTATAGCAGGCGCACCTCCAGCATGTTGTGGATGCGCTTGTGCACTTCCATCAGGTCGAAGGGCTTGCTGATGAAGTCGCGCGCGCCCGCTTCCAGCGCGGCGATCTTGAAACTCGGTTGCGCCGTCAGGGCCAGCACGGGCAGGTAGCCGCCATGCTCGATTTCCTTCAAGCCTTTCATGACCTGAAAACCATTCAGTTCCGGCATCTGCAAGTCCAGCAGTATCAGGTCATAGCAATGTTCCTGGTGCAAGGGGCAGACCTGGGCCGGACGCATGGTGGCCGTGACGTTGGTATAACCGGCATCGCGCAGGATTTCCAGCATCAGGTCGACATTGTCGGGGGAGTCGTCGACGACCAAAATTTTGGCTTTCAAAATCTCATCTTGGCTGGGCATGTGTAGTCTCGGTTAATACGGTGTATGCAACGCTGGCTTTTACCGCAGCTAATCGGCTGACGGCGGGTCAGAATAATAGTAGCGCCTTGCAGCAACAGAGGGCGCACGACAGCGTCGGGGTCGCCGCTGCCGTCCAGGCTGCCATGTGCTGCTGCATTTCAGTGTAGCAAATTTGGCGCAAGTTGCTTGTAGGACAGTGCCGCGTCTGAAAGTAGGAAGGGTAACCCGGGAAAATAGTCTTTTTGTCCTGAATGATGTATTTCTTTGCATCATCTGTTGACGGCATGTCTAGGGCTGGGGGGCTGTCCGGCGCGGTGCCGCCAGGCGCGCCACGGCCGCCAGCAGTTCCTCAGGGTCCAGCGGCTTCGAGACGTAGGCCTGGAAGCCGCTGTCGAGCGCGCGCTGGCGGTCTTGCGGGCGGGCAAACGCCGTCAGGGCCAGCGCGGGCAGGGTGCCGCCGCCGCGGGACTCGCGCGCGCGCAGTTGCGCCAGCAAGTCGAAGCCGTCGACGTCGGGCATGCCGATATCGCTGACCAAGACATCGGGCCGTTCGTCGAGCATCCATTGCAGCGCCTGCTCCGCGCTGGCGGCGCAACGGACGTCGGCGTTGCCGTCACGCAAGATGCGTTCGGCCAGTTCGCGCGCATCGGCTTCGTCATCGACCACCAGCACCTTGACGCCGCTCAGGTCGTGGGCGGCGGGCGGCAGCGCGTCGGCGGCGTCCGCCGTCGTGGGGCGGCCGCTCAGGGGCAGGCGCACGGTAAAGCGGCTGCCCTGCATTTCGCCGGCGCTGCTGGCCGCGATGCTGCCGCCATGCTGCTCCACCAGGTGCTTGGCGATGGCCAGCCCCAGTCCCAGGCCGCCGTGCTTGCGCGTGGTCGAGGCATCGGCCTGGCGGAAACGGTCGAAAACATGGGGCAGGAAATCGGCGCGTATGCCTACGCCATTGTCGGCCACGGTGATGGCCAGGCGCGAGCCGTCGCGGTACACGTCGATATCGACCTTGCCGCCCTGCGGGGTGAATTTCAGTGCATTCGACAGCAGGTTCCAGATCACCTGCTGTATGCGGCTCGGGTCGCCATTGATGGTGCCCGCATCGGGCGCGATGGCCGTGCGCAAGGTGATGTGCTTGGCCTCGGCCGCCGGCCGCAAGGTTTCGATGGCCGAGGCGATGACGGTGGCCGGGATGATGGTTTGCAGGTCGAGCAGCACCTTGTCGGAGGTGATGCGGCTCATGTCGAGCAAGTCTTCGATCAGCTGCGCCTGCGCGCGCGCATTGCGTTCGATGCTTTGCAGGCCGCGGTGCAGATCGGCCTGGTCGCGCGTGCCGCGCCGCAGCACCTGGGCCCAGCCCAGGATGGCCGACAGCGGCGTGCGCAATTCGTGCGACAGCGTGGCAAGAAAATCATCTTTCAGCTGGTTGGTGCGCTCGGCCTCGGCGCGCGCCTCGCGTTCGCTGTCGAGCAGCACCTTGCGTTCCTCGGCGGCGCGCCTGGCGGCCGCATACAGGCTGGTGTTGTCGAGCGCGACGGCGGCCTGGGCCGCGATGGCGGCGACGATGCGTTCGCTGCGCGCGCTGAACATGCCCGCCTGCGCATGGCCCAGCAGCAAGCGTCCCAGCGGCTGGCCGGAGCGCGACCTGACCGGCAGGCTCAGGCAGCTGCGCAAGGGCGGCGCCTCGTCGCTGCGATGTTCGGGCGCCGTCAGCAGGTCGTTTTCGCGCAGCGTCGGTCCCACGCGCAGTTCCGTGGCGATGGCGTCGGCCTGGCGCAGGCTGATGCCGGTCACGGCCTGTGCCGGGGGCAGGGACTGCGCCGGCGTATCGCCGGACCCGGCCGCGTGGTGGGGCACATGGTCGTCGGCATAGAAGAACACGCCAAAGCGCGCGCCCGTGATGCGCGTGGCCGCGTCGACCGTTTCCTGCAGCAGGGCGGGCAGATCGAGCGTGCCCGCCAGTGCCGCGCCCGTGTTGTTGAGCAGTTCGAGCACGCGCGTTTCATCGCGCAATGCTTCCTGGGCCCGCTTGACCTGGTCGACATCGGTGCTCGTGCCGAACCAGCGCAGCAGCTGGCCGCCACGGTCGCGCACGGGGTTGGCGCGCGTGAGGAACCAGCGGTACTGGCCGTCGCTGCCTCGGATGGGGAACTCCATCTCGAAGGGCTTGCCGTCACGTAACGCGGCCTTCCAGCCCTGCAGCATCTGCGGCAGGTGGGCCGGGTCATAGGCCATGGCCCAGCCGTCGCCCGCCATCTGCTCGGCCGTGGTGCCCGTGTAGTCGTGCCAGCGCTGGTTGTACCAGGACATGGTGCCGTCGAAGCTGGCGATCCAGGCCAGCTGCGGTATCGAGTTGGCCAGCGCGCGCAAGTCTTCCTCGCTCTGGCGCAAGGTGTCCTCGACCGCCTTGCGCTGGCTGATGTCCTGGATATACGTGGTGAGGCCTTCGCTGGACGGAAAGATGCGCACTTCCAGCCAGCGGCCCAGCGGCTGGTAGCGCCATTCGAAGTTGCAGCTTTGCTGTTGCGCCATGGCGCGCCGGTAGTGCGTTTCCAGCTCGCTGCCCAGCAGTTCGGGACAGGCTTGCCACAGGATGCTGCCTGCCAGCACGGCGCCAGGCGGGCGTCGCGGCGCCAGCATGTCGGCGCCGCGCGTATTGATATAGCGGATGGTCCAGTCGCGGTCGAGCAGGCAAAAGCCGTCGGTGATACCTTCGAGCAAATTGGCGAGGCGTTCGTCCGATAGGCTCAACGGCGCCGATGGCGGTAGCAGATTGTGCTTGTGTTCATGCTTGGCCATCGGGAATCCTGCAACAGTCAGCCTGCCGCACGGGCCGGCGCACCGTGGTGCCGTCGCTGAGTTCAGTTAAATGGGTCATGATGGAAATCGACACCGTCATGTTTTTTTGAAAGCGCAAGCGCCCCGTAGATGAAGGGTATTGTAGTCCCAAGCGCCTGGCCACCACCACACGCTTGGCGCCGGTCGGCGGCGGCAGGTCCGTTTTCCGTTTCATCGCAGATAGCACTGGACAGGCGGGAGTGCAGTCCCTATAATCCCGCTTCTTTCGAGACAGCAACTTCTCGATTCGCTGGAAGCGCCTGTGCAAGCAGGCGTGGCCACCGATAAAAGGCGTGCATGTTTTAGCAGTGAAAAGAGGGTTGGGGATGCGGGGCGGTATTCTGCAAAATCAGCTAAGCGATTGAAAAATCGAACTTTTCAAAGCGAAATGAATACGCTATAATGTTTGCCTGCGCGGCTGTAGCTCAGCTGGATAGAGTACTTGGCTACGAACCAAGGGGTCGTGGGTTCAATTCCTGCCAGCCGCACCAGAATACTGAAAATCAGACTTTACCTGGTTTTGTTGTACCAAGTTTCACCTCCATGTTGTCAATGGAATGTTGTAGAAGTTTTGCGGCTGTAGCTCAGCTGGATAGAGTACTTGGCTACGAACCAAGGGGTCGTGGGTTCAATTCCTGCCAGCCGCACCAGTATTGATTAGTATCGTTGCCGGAATGAAGTTCGTTTCGTTCCGATGAAAGTTTCAAGCTTCGCGCCGTCCGGCGAAGTGTGTCAGAGTTTGCGGCTGTAGCTCAGCTGGATAGAGTACTTGGCTACGAACCAAGGGGTCGTGGGTTCAATTCCTGCCAGCCGCACCAGTATCAGCAGTAAAGAAACGCCCCGGAAAGTTCGCTTTCCGGGGTTTTTTTTGTTTACTGCCCGATTGCTGTCCGATTGCTGTCCGACCCCGTCCCTTATGGCGTGACGTTCAGCAAGTTGGACAGGCTGAGGATTTTGCCCAGCGTTTCGCCATTCGCGCTCTGGCTGGGATCTCTGTTGACGGAAAGGAATTTACCTTCGCCGTTCGAAACGCTGAGCGCGCCCGACATGATGCCACCCGTCGTCAGCAAATTTCCCAGCACCGTCGTATATTTGCCCGCATAGCCGGGCGTGCCATTGCCGACAAAGCTGGCCTCGTAGATGCTGCTGCTGACGAATGTATTGTAATACGTGTTGGATTTCAGGTTGATGCCATGCTGTACCTGTTCATAGCGGGGGGCGATGATGGTGTTGTGGCTGAAGTGGTCGACGACAATGCCGTTGACGAGGCTTTCGAAGCCGATGTTATAGAATTTATTGCCGTTGAAATGATCGGTCTGGTTCGGACCTTTTTCGGCCAATAAGCCTGTTTCTCCCGCAATCCGGCCGCCGGTGAAGGTGTTTTCGTTCACCCAGTTCAGGCTGCCACCACTTTCGGTGGTTAAGTAGAGGCCCACGGCATTCTGATACAGCAGGTCGAATGTGACCTTGTTATATTGCGAGCCGTGGCGCACGCCGTCGCCGGTGAGCTTGATGGCATGCTTGAATCCCGAGATCCAGCGCGCGGTAAGATTGGTATTGCTGGCATTGAGCAAGGTCACGCCCGACCCCGTATAGGTGCTGTAGTCCGGCGTTTCAGTCCATGGCCGTCCGATCACGCGTTCGAGAAACACATCATGCGTATTTTCGACGATCAGGCCATCGCCGGCGCCGAAGACGAGCGTGCCCAGTGCCGTGAAACGGATGCGCTTGTTGGCGGGCAGATGCAGGGAGCCCTGGAATTGGTATTCGCCTGCGTCAATCAGCAATTCCTGGCCCTTTTTCATGCGCTGGATCGCCGCAGTGACGGCTGGCGTATTGTTGTTCGACGCTTCGGACAAGCCAAACCATTTGGCATTGAGCGCCCCGCTGTACGAGCGTTTGTACAGCTTGTTGCCGCTCAAGATGGCCGTCGCGCCGTCCGCATCAGCGGCCGTGCCCGTGCCGGACAGGTAAAACAGGCCTTCGCGGCCTGCATCCGAAATGAATACCACGGGCGGCGGCGCCGCATTGGTTTGCAGCGCGCTGATGGTCATCATGGTTTGCGCATGCAGCACAGGCGTGACAGCCGTGCTGGCCAGGATGAGTGTGGATAGGATAAGGCGCATCGTTTCCTCGTCAGATGGGGTGGGGGAGACAGGCTCGAAAGGGTATTTTCTTGTTTTTATACTATCATATTCTCATCGCGTTGCCATTTTTGCATTCGACGGAATGCCGGTATGCCAGTGCGGCCATTTTCTTGCTGCCGCACTTGACCGCAGACCGGTCTTCAATAGGGGCGCGCCTAATTGTGAAATATCATCGCCACGCCCTTTGCCATTCTGCAAAGCCCTGCTATAATCTTGTCTTAGGCGGCTGTAGCTCAGCTGGATAGAGTACTTGGCTACGAACCAAGGGGTCGTGGGTTCAATTCCTGCCAGCCGCACCAGAATATCGGGGATCAGATTGTAAAATCTGGTCCCCTTTTTCGTTTCCGAACGGATTTACGACAGGTCTTTGGCGCCGTGCCGGTACTGCTGGCGAAACGCGCGCGGCGTGAGGCGCTTGGCGGCGCGGAACTGGCGGTTGAAATGCGCGAGGTTGCGATAGCCCGCCTCTTGCGCGATGACGGCGATGGCGAGATTGCTCTCGATCAGCTGTTGGCAGGCGCGGCCGATGCGCAGCCGCGCCAGGTAGTCGCCCGGCGTGCAATGCGCGTGGCGCTTGAAACAGCGGTGAAACGCGCCCAGCGACAGGGCCGCCTTCTGCGCCAGGGTGTCCAATGCGATCTCTTCCCGGAAATGCGCGTGCATGAAATCGAACACGGCCGCCATGCGCTGATGCTGCCCATGGGGCAGCGGCGCCTGCGCCGTCGAGGCCAGCGGCCGGGCGCCCGTATCGCCCGCCAGGTCCAGCAGCACGTCGAGCAGCAGCGGCAGGCGCCGCGGCACGGGCAGGGCGTTCAGTTGCAGCAGCTGAGCGGCGCAGCGCGCGCTCGTCTGCGGCGAAAAATGCAGGGCGGGGCCGGCGCGGGCCGCCAGTTGCCGCACGCCGTGCAACTCCGGAAAGCAGGCCGCCAGCCGCTCCAGCCACTCCAGCGTAAACCACACGACGACGGCCAGCATCGGTTGCGCGCTGTCGATGCGTTCGCTGGCCGACCAGGTGTGCGGCAAATTCGGCCCCAGCAGCACCAGGTCGCCCGGTTCGAAGTCGCCCAGGTGGTCGCCGATGTAGCGTTGCCCCCGTGCATTCACCGTCAGGGTCAGCTCGAACTGCGGGTGGTAGTGCCAGAGGAAGGGGATGGCATCGAGTTCGCGCCACAGCAAGCCCCAGGAGTGGCCCGCCGGGATCGTGACCTGTTCGAATAAAGGCGTCATTGTGACGTTTTGAAGGTGTCAATGGTCAGGATAGTATCAGTATTGGCTGCCTGGCGCGCATTTCAGCGGGCCGCGCCATCGCACAATCTGTCTCACACCAACACAGGAGACAGCGATGCAAGAAGATCGATATCAATACGGCGAAGACCGTCCCGGCAACCCGTCCGTGGCCTACACGGAACAGACCCAGTTGCGCGACATCCGCAAACAGCTGCCCCTGCGCGTGCTGTCCGCCAGCGATTTTTTACACTGGCAAACCTATGGCTACGTCATCGTCAAGGATGCCGTGTCGCCCGAGCAGGTGCGGCGCACGACCGATTTCCTGTGGGAATTCCAGGGACTCGACGAGAACGATCCCTCCACCTGGAACCGGGAGCAATTGCGCGACCACGCGATGAAGGAACTCAACGGCTCCGGCATGGTCGAGGCCTATCACCACCAGACCCTGTGGGATAACCGCCAGACCCCGCGCGTGGTTGACGCCTTTGTCGACATCTGGGACCGCCAGGATCTGTGGGTCACCATCGACCGCGCCAACCTGAATACGCCCAACCATGGCAAGCGCAAGTTTGGCGGCTTCATCCACTGGGATGCCGATACCACGCTCGACCCGCTGCCCGTCAACGTGCAGGGCGTGCTGGCCCTGTCCGACACCTCGCCCGAGAGCGGCGGTTTCCAGTGCTATCCGGAACTGTTCAACAACTTGCTCGCATGGCGCAAGACCGTGCCGCAAGACCGCAACCCGTGGCAGCCGGACCTGGCGACGGTGCCGTACCCGATGGAATTCATCGCCATGCAGAAGGGCGAACTGTTGATCTTCAACAGCCTGCTGGCGCACGGCATCCGCCCGAACACGTCGACGGACCAGGTGCGCCTGGCGCAATACATTTCCTTTACGCCCGCCCAGCAAGACAAGCAGGCCTTGCGCGACTGGAGGGTGCAAAGCTGGCGCGAACGCAGCGCGCCGCAGGGCTATGCCTTTCCCGGCGACCCCGAGGAAAAGGAAAAGCTGCGCTATCCGCAGGCGCGCTTGACCGAGCTGGGCGAGCAGATCCTCGGCGCGCGCGACTGGTAAGCCACGCGCTGTCCGTCAGGCTTGCCTGCCGGATAGACAATTGCCGGCAAATGCACGATCATGGCCTGACTAGCCATCGACCGAGGAAACGCATGAGTATCATCACCTGCATCGAAGACTTGCGCGTGCTGGCCCAGAAACGGGTGCCGCGCATGTTTTACGACTACGCCGATTCCGGCTCCTGGACGGAATCGACGTACCGCGCCAACAACAGCGATTTCGCCAAGATCAAGTTCCGCCAGCGCGTGGCCGTCAACCTGGAAAACCGCAGCCTGGCCTCGACCATGGTCGGACAGGCCGTTTCCATGCCGGTGGCCCTGTCGCCCACGGGCTTGACGGGCATGCAGCATGCCGATGGCGAAATCCTCGCGGCCCAGGCGGCCGAGAAGTTTGGCGTGCCGTTCACGCTGTCGACCATGAGCATCTGCTCGATCGAGGACGTGGCGGCGAACACGACAAAGCCGTTCTGGTTCCAGCTGTACGTGATGAAGGACCGCGAATTCATCAACCGCCTGATCGACCGCGCCAAGGCGGCCAAATGCGGCGCGCTCGTATTGACGCTGGATTTGCAGGTGCTGGGCCAGCGCCACAAGGACTTGCGCAACGGCCTATCGGCGCCGCCCAAGCTCACCATTCCGAACATTCTCAACATGGCCACCAAGCCGCGCTGGGTGGCGGGCATGCTGGGCACGAAACGCCGCGGTTTCGGCAATATCGTCGGCCATGCCACGTCCGTGTCGGACATGTCGTCGCTGTCGGCCTGGACGCAGCAGCAGTTCGACCTGAGCCTGTCGTGGGCCGACGTGGAATGGATCAAGCAGCGCTGGGGCGGCAAACTCATCATCAAGGGCATCATGGACCCGGAAGACGCGCGCCTGGCCGTCAACAGCGGCGCCGACGCGCTGATCGTCTCGAACCACGGCGGGCGCCAGCTTGACGGCGCGCAATCGTCGATCGCAGCCTTGCCCGCCATCGTCGACGCCGTCGGCAGCCAGATCGAAGTGCACATGGACGGCGGCATCCGCTCGGGCCAGGATGTGATCAAGGCCGTGGCGCTGGGCGCCAAGGGCGTCTACATCGGGCGCCCGTTCCTGTATGGCCTGGGCGCCATGGGCGGCCCGGGCGTGACCAAATGCCTGGACATCATCCGCAACGAACTCGACTTGACGATGGCCTTTTGCGGCTTGCGCGACCTGCAGCAGGTGGACAATAAGATCCTGCTGCCGGGGACTTTTTAAGCGGCAATCCGCACGATATCAAAGCCTTCCGAGGTGTCGGGCGGCGTGAAGTGGCGCGTGATTTCATCAAATTGCGCGTCGCTGGTGGAGAACGGGTGCAGTCCGCTGGCATTGCGCCGGCGCAAGCGCGCCTTGCATTCGTCGTCCGTCACGTCGAGGTAGTGCAGCACGTGCGGCACGCCTGCCTGCTGGAACAGTTCGCGCATCCAGGCCCGGCTGGCGGGCGTATTTGCGGGGAAATCGAGCACGACGGACACGCCCGCCCGCAGCATCTGCAGGGCCAAAGGCGCGACGGCCGCGCGCAGCCGCGCCGCGCAATCGACATAGTCGGCCAGGCTGGCGATCTGGCCCGGATACAGCTGCGCCAGCAGGCTGTCTTCGCTGATGCGCACGGTATGTGGCGCTTGCGCAAGCTGGCTGGTCAAGGTGGATTTGCCCGAGGCAATCTTGCCGCACACGAGGTGCAGGGTGGGGGTAAGCAGGGTGCTGGAAGTGGTGTGCATGGTCGCTCGCTGAAAGAAAAAAATAAAACCTGCGAGACGTCTTGATTGTTTGTTGCCGATCCAAGCCGCCTTGCAGGCGGCTTGGTCAATGTCATTCCTGCCCAGCCACCATGTGTGAAATGGCGGCAATAATCGATGGCAGGGGCGGGAATGGCGATGGCATGGGCTAACGATGCCATGCGACGGATGGCGTTGTCAATTGTCCTGTTCGAATAGCTGCCGGTATTGCGCATACGGTTCGAGCCCCATGCTGGCGCGGCGCTGATCCAAGTGCAGTGGATCCGCGATGGGAAAGGGAACCGTCTTGCCGGTGCTATCCGTGCGGAACTGGCTGCCGTACAGCTGCGGCAGCTTGTCATTGCTCAAGTCGCGGTCGATCGCCAGTGCCAGCTTCGAGGGCGTGATCTCTCCCCGTGCCGCTGCTGCGCGCATCAGGACCAGGCTGCTTTTGAGGAAGGCATTGGATCCATGCTGGGCGATCAGCCAGGCGCTGCCTGCCGCCTTGTGGCCGACCATCGTTTGCGTGGGCCAGCCCTTGCTGGCGATGATGTGGCGCAGCCGCGCTTCGTTTTTGTCGTCCGTCTCGCGCATGCGCCGGCGTGCCTGCGCATCGGATCCCGTTGCCGGCCACGCCGTGCGCGCGGCCTGGTCTTCCTTTTCCATGGCCAGCAATTCCTGCGCCAGCGCCGGTTCCGGCACTGCCGCCGGATACAGCAGGATGTCCAGTGCGCTCGCCGTGGTGGCGTCGTGGATGATCTTCGGTTCCGCTTCCCATTGCGGCGCCCGCGCGACCAGCGCCAGCAAGGTGCCTTCCGGTACATCAATGCGGTAGCGGCCATGCTCGACCGTGCCATGTATCTGCGGCTCGCCGTGCATGCGCTCGGCAACGATGCTGATGGCTGGCGGCAGCGGCGGGCCGTTGCTGCGGATGGCGCCGCTCAGTTCGAAGGCGCCCGCATGGACGCTCCAGCACAGCAGGATGGCGAAGGTCAGGCGTGGCATCGGAGTCCGTTCATGCATGGGGTATGTCGAGCAAGGTCCAGGTTTCGCGGAACGCGGCCGCATCGAGCGGCCGCGCATGCGGATCGTCCTGCCGGAACAGGCCGCCGATCAGCATGTCCTGGATGGCGCCCGTGAAACCGCCATACGACGAGGCGCGGCCCCACTGGCGCCGCGTGTGAGCGAAGACGACGGCGTCTTGCTGCGCGGCCAGTTGCGCCAGCGCTTGCCGCAAGGTGGTGGCCGCTTCCGGGCCCAGGTCCGTGGCGATGGCGCACACGAGGCGCTGGCTGAACTGCAGGCGCTTGCCTGCCAGTCCCAGCAGCGATTCATTGGCCAGGGCGAGGAACAGGTCGGGCGCCTGGTCGTCCTTTTCGCAGACGGTCCAGGTGGGTGCCCATGCTTCCAGGCTCATGAAGCGCGCATCCGTCGTGGCCGGCGTATGCGTCCACTTCGCGTGCGATTTGTCGTTCCAGCCCAGGCGGCCAAAGGGAATCGGCTTGCCCTTGGGATTGTATTGATGGCTGCGCACGCCGGCCTTGCCCCGCGCTTGCGCCACGAGGCCGTCGAGGCTGGCGGCAAACGGCGTCCATTGCGCCGCATCCCACAGCGGCGCGGCATCGGGCGCGGCCAGCAGCAGGAATACCTCGTAATCACGTGAAAAAAACGCCATGCACAGTCCTTATCGTTGCAGTTGAGATATGGCCGCCCGCTGGCTGGGGCGCAGCAGGTAGACGCCATACAGGCACAAGGGCAGCACGGCCAGCAGGGCGATATACGGCAGGATCGATGCGCCATCCTCGGCCGGGTGCGGCAAGGTGGCCGTCACGAGCGCGTAGTCCCACAGTCCATGCACGAGCACCATCGGCCAGATGGAGCGCGTGCGCAGGCGGATGGCCGCGTAGCCGATGCCTTGCAGTGTCGCCGCGACGGCTTGCCACAGGGCGCCGCTGACGTCGCCCGAGGCCAGGCCGTTGGCCGTATGGGCCAGGCCGAACAGCGCCGAGGACATCAGCACGGCGGGCCAGACGGTGTAGCGCTCCAGCATGCCCTGCAGCAAGATGGCGCGGAACATCAGCTCTTCCGAGATGGCCACCAGCGCCGCGTTGCAGGCCACGATCAGCAGCACGCGCGGCTGCGGCCAGCCGCCGGCCCAGGCCAGCAACAGCATCAGCAGCGCATACAGCAGCGGCGGCCAGACCAGCCACATGCTTTTCCACGGCTGCGGCGCGCACAGGCCCGCTTCGCGGGGCCGGCTGGAGGCCAGCAGCAGCGCCAGTGCGAACACGGCGGCCAGCGCCCACGACAGGCCGATACGGCCGGTGACGGCGGCGCCCGGCAAGGCGTAGCCGGCCGCTTCCAGCCAGCGGCCGCCCATGCTCAGGGCCAGCCAGACGGCCAGCGCACCCAGGGCAAGCGGCATGGTGATATGAATTTTTTGCATGGAAAATCTCGATGTCATGTTGCTGGTGCATGGATGGTGACGCGGTTGCGGCCGCTGTTTTTCGACTGGTACAGCAAGTCATCGGCCTGGCGTATCAGCTCGCTGCTATCCGTGCGCTTCTCCTGGCCGGGCAGGAGCGTGGCCGCGCCCAGGCTGACGGTCACGACGCCGTTCGCGCTGGCCGCGTGGGGGACTTGCAGCGCCTCGACGGCCGAGCGGATGGCTTCGGCCACTTCCAGCGCGCCTGCGGCATGGGTGCCAGGCATGATCACGGCGAACTCTTCGCCGCCATAGCGGGCCGCCAGGTCTTCGGCCCGGCCCACGCTGCGTGCCACGGCGCCGGCAACGGCCTGCAGGCAGGCGTCACCGGCCACGTGGCCGTACTGGTCGTTAAATTTTTTAAAGAAATCCACGTCCAGCATGATCAGCGACACCGGATGGCCGCTGCGCTGGGCGCGATGGAGTTCATGTGCCAGCGTTTCGTCGAAACAGCGGCGGTTGGCCAGGCCCGTCAAGCCGTCTTGCGCGGCCCGTGCGGCCAGGTCGGCATTCGCCTGCCGCAACTGCGTGCTGGCCAGGCGCAGGCTGGCCTCGATACGGTCGCGTATGGCGATTTGCCGCATCAGCTTGCGGAACAGGTACAGCAGCAGCGCCCCCGCCGCCAGCGAGGCCAGCACGATTTGCATGCTCAACCATTGCCATTCAGCAAAAATGTCGTCCTTCGACAAGCCTGCCGCCACGATGACGGGGAAACGCTGCAGATGGCGATAGCTGTAGAGCCGTTCGATGTCGTCCACTTTCGCCGTCATCATCGCCGTGCCGACGGGCCCTTGGTCGCGGTAGGCTTGCAAGATGGCGCCCGAGGAAATATCCATGCCGATCACCTCGGGCTGGAACGGCCGCCGGTAGATCAGGGTGCCGTCATCGAGGGCAAAGAAGGCCGTGCCCGTATTGCCCAGGTTCAGCGTGGCGTAGATGCGTTCGAAGGAATTCAGCCCCAGGGTGACGAGCACCACGCCGGCAAACGTGCCATCTTTTGCTTGGACCCGGCGCGAAACGGGCAATACCCATTGCCCGCTTGATTTGCTGCGCACGGGCGCACTGATATGGCTGCCCAGCTGCGCATGCGTCTGGTGGTAGATAAAATAATTGCGGTCGGCATTGTTGCCGTCGTGGCCGGCGCCGGAGGAGGCGGCCAGCAGCTGGCCCTGTGCGTCGAAAATGAAGACGCCGGCAATTTCCACGATATTTTTCGACAACTGCTGCAGATGCGACTGCAGCCGTTCGCCGGTATGGTCATTATTGCCTTCGTTCCTGACGTGTTCGGCAATATCTTCCAGCATCACATCGGCAATTTCCAGTTCCATGTACGCTTGCGTGGCCAGGGTGCGCGCCATGTTTTCCGTCGTCGCCCGCGCTTCGCGCAAGCGCACGTCGCGCGAAGACCAGACGATCCACACCGTCATGCCGAGCAGCATGGCGCACATGCAAAAGAAGGCGATGCTGGCCCAGACCGTCACTGGCCGCTTGTGGCGGTGCAAGACCTCGGGCTGCGCCGCGACGGCGTCGGTGTCGGGGACATCCTTTAGTGGGCGCATGAACGGATCGTGAAATTGCATCAATGATATGGTAAAAATATTGCCATACTACATTAAAAGTGCCGTCACAAAATTGCCACTTCGTTATAGTTGCATGGAATAATAGGCATCGTCCGTTTCAACCTTCGATTGGAGTTGCATGGCCTACACGAAAATCCTCACCACCGAACGCCTGATCCTGCGCAAGCCGCAGCCATCCGATGAGGCGGCCCTGTTCGCCATGCATGCCGATCCCGAAGTGATGCGCTATTTCAGCGAACCGCCGTGGGACGATGCGGGCCGCGCCGCGCGCCAGATCGCCGAGGACAGCGCCGCCTTCGAGAAAGAGGAATTCTTCCGCTTCGCCGTCGAGCTGAAGGCGACGGGCGAATACCTGGGCAGCTGCACGCTGTTTTCCGTGCACCGCCAGAACCGCCGCGCCGAGATCGGCTACGCGCTGGCGCGTCCGCATTGGGGCCGTGGCTATATGCACGAAGCGCTGTCGGCGCTGATCGAGTATGCGTTTGTCGAGCGCGACCTGAACCGCCTGGAAGCCGATATCGATCCGCTCAACGCCGGCTCGGCCAGCGCCCTCGAGCGCCAGGGCTTTAACAAGGAAGGCTTTTTGCCTGAACGCTGGATCGTCGGTGGCCACGTCAGCGACTCGGCCCTGTATGGCTTGCTGCGGCGCGAGTGGGAAGCGCGGCGCAAGGGCGCCGCGTGAGCGGGCAAGACATCGACGCCGTGCAGCACTGGCTGGGTCGCGCCTTGCCGGCGCACTACCTGTGCTTTCTGCAGGACTGGCAAGAGGGCCTGCGCGGCGAACAGGTCTTGCTGTATGGCATGAAAAGCTTGCGGGAGCGCAACGAAACCTATGACGTGCCGCAATCCTGCCCCGGCTACCTCGCCATCGGCGACGACAGCGGCGGGCGCGCCGTCATGCTGGCCCTCGATGGCCTTGACCGCGCCGTGTACCTGGTGGGCCATGGCTCGATGCAGCGCGACGATGTCGAGCCGCTCGCCGATGATTTCGCCGCATGGCTGGCCGCCGATTGCCCCGTCGATTGACTATTCCAGGAGCCAACGATGAAGCCGGCCGACTTGCCCCGTTCCAACCGTTCGCCAGTGAGCTTCCGCTACCTGGCGAGCGTGCCGGAGAGCGATGAACGCCCGATCCACCGGAAGACTCGTGGAAGATCGGGCAACTTCCGGCCATCTGCGCGCCTTGCCGGCGTGCCATGAGCAAGGCTCCCCTGAGCATCCTGCTGGTGGAAGATCACTTGGCCATCGCGCGCCAGGTATTGGATTTCCTCGACGGCCTGGGCTGGCAGACGGACCATGCGGGCACGGGCGCGCTCGGTGTCGAGCTGGCCACGCGCAATCCCTATGACGTGGTGTTGCTGGACCTGAACCTGCCCGATATCGATGGCTTGCAGGTGTGTCGCGCCATCAAGGCCAGTGCGCCCAGCAATGTGCCGATCCTGATGATGACGGCGCGCGACTCTTATGAAGACAAGGCACGCGGCTTTCGCGACGGCGCCGACGACTATTTGACCAAGCCTTTCGACTTGCGCGAGGTGGCCTTGCGCTGCGAGGCGCTGGCGCGCCGGCGGCAGCTGCACGTGCACCAGGAAATGCGCGTGGGGCCCTTCACCTTGCAGACGCGCGCCGGACGCGCCCTGTACCGTGACGCACCGCTGCCGCTGACGCAGACGGGTTTCAAGATATTGCTGCTGCTGTGCCGCGAACATCCGCACGCCGTATCGCGCTCGGCCTTGCTGCAAGCCCTGTGGGGCAGCCAGCCGCCCGACAGCGACGCCCTCAAATCGCACATCTATGCGCTGCGCAAGCAGCTCGAGTTGCTTGGTGGGGCGGGCATGCTGGTGACCATCCCGCAGCTGGGTTACCGCCTTGCCTTCGATACGGCGACCGGCGATGGCTAAGTCGATCCGCCGCCGCCTGTTTGCGGTCCTGGCCGGCTTCACTGTCCTGCTGTGCCTGTGCTACACGGGCCTGGCGCTGGTGATCGCCTACGTGACGGAAGACATGCTGGTGCAGCGCCTGCTCGAGCGTGAGGCGGTGGCCGTCAGCCGGCGCTGGCAGCTGCACGGTGAGCTGACGCCGTCTGGTAGCGACCTCATCACGGTTCATGGCAGTTACCTTGATTTGCCTCAAACGGTGCGCGCACAAGTGCCGCCGTCCGCCCCGCGCGCCGAAGTGTTCACGACGACGGGCCAGCATTATCACGTGCTGGCGCTCGATCTCGCTGCCGCCGGCCAGCCGCGGCGCGCCTATCTGCTGGCCGACGTGGCGCCCGTGCTGGTGGTGCAGCGCCTGGTGCGGGAAGTGGGCGGTGTCGTCGCTGGCGTGGCGCTGGCGCTGATCGCCGTGGCCCTGCTGCTGGCCTACTGGCTGGCGCGCCGCCTGGTGCGGCCCTTGCAGCGGCTGGCGCAGGAAGCGCGCCAGCTGGCGCCCGGCGGCGCCGTGCATTTCAGTGGGCGCGACCGCCCCGACGAGATCGGTGTCCTGGCGCGCCGTCTGGACACCACGTTTACCGAACTGCAGCAGGTGTTGCGGCGCGAGCAGGCATTCGCGCGCGATGTCAGCCACGAACTGCGCACGCCGCTGACCGTGATGCACAACAGCCTGGCGCTGGCTGGCGCGCAGCCCCTGGCGGCAGACGGGCAGGCGCAGCTGCGCCAGGGCGTCGACGACATGCGCGCCACCATCGACGTGCTGTTCGCGCTGGCGCGCGCCGAACAGCTGTCCGGCGACGTGGTGGAGCTGCGCGGCTGCATCGAGCAATGCCTGCTGCGCCTGCTTGAAGATTTCCCCTGGGATGCCAGCCTGCTGAGCCTGGACTTGCCCGAGCGGCTGGAGGTTGTCGGCAACGGGCAGCTGGCGATGTTGCTCATCAATAATTGCCTGGCGAATGCCCTGTTCCATGGCGGCCCCGCTTGCCGCATCAGCATTGCGTTTGCGCAAGGCCGCCTGAGCATCGTCAATACGGTGACGGCAGGGCAGCCGCGGCGCGTCCACGGTTTCGCGCATGGCCAGAACCTGCTGCTGCGCCTGGCGCAAGCCATGCGCTGGGACATTGTTTTCCACCCGGGCGAGGGGGAGTACCGTGTCGCTATCATGGTGGTGCAATAAAGGCGCCGGATTTCACCGCGATTTCACCGGCGCCTGCGTAAGCTGCAAGCTCTTGATCAACGGAGAAAACCGCATGAAATGTCTTGTCTGCCTGCTGGTGCTGGTCTGCACCAGCATCCCTGTTCTGGCGCAAGTGAGCAGCCTCGTCCACAAAGAGGAAAAACGCCGCTACATCGTCTACACGCCCCCCGCCTACGAGCAGGCGCCGCGGCAGGCGTTTCCCGTCGTCTTCAATTTCCATGGCGGCGGCATGAGCATGGCGGAACAGATGCTGTACACGCAGATGAACAAGACGGCCGAGCGGCAGCAGTTCATCGTTGTGTATCCGCAAGGCATCAAGCAGGACTGGAACGTGGGCTTCGGCATGGATTACCTGGCGGGCAGCGATGATGTCGGTTTTACGCAAGCGATATTGAGCAAGCTCAAACAGGATTACCGCATCGATGACAAGCGCGTGTATGCGACGGGCCTGTCGCGCGGCGGCTTCTTTGCCCTGCGCCTGGCGGCCGAGTTGCCGCAACAGTTCGCCGCCGTCGCCTCGGTGGGCGCACCGATGCCGGAACCGGTGCTGCGGCATCACAAGCAGACGGACAAGGTCGGCATGCTGCTGATACAGGGCACGGCCGACAAGGTCGTCTTGTATGAAGGCAAGGCCGCCAGCTACCTGTCGGCCGAAGACACGTTTGCCTACTGGCGCAGGCACAACGGCATCGACGGCGCCATGCCGCCGCCGCGCCTGATGCCTGGCCTTGCCGGCGACGCCACGCAAGTCACCTGGCTGGAGCAGGGGAGTGCCGCGGGCGGCGCCAGCGTGGCCTTGCTCACCGTCAAGGATGGCGGCCACACCTGGCCCGGCGCCGACGCTTTTAATATTGGCCTACCCATCGGCAAGACCACGCGCGCCATCGATGCGAACGAGGTGATGTGGGAATTTTTCAGCCGCCATCGGCGTTGACGCCATGCTAGGATGACGGCGCATGGCGTAACCATCAGGCAACAGGAAAGGCAGGCACAGTGGGATTATCAACAGCAGGTATCGCGGCCATGGCCGAGGCGATCTTCGCCAAGCCCGGCGCGTCTGTGGCACAAGCCTATTCGGAGGCGGAACAGGAAACGCTGCATTTCCGCTCGCCTGCCGAGCTGTGCGCCTATGCGGCCAGGCTGGAAGCCGAAGGGGCCAGCGAGGTGTTCCTGGCCGTCCATTACCCGGACATGGCCGGGCACTTTGCCCCGCGCCGCATCGCGCTCGACCCGGCCAAGTGCGCTGGCCTTACCTACCGCTATGTGTGCGAAGGCTGGGGCGTCATCCGCGTCTACCTGCGTTTGTCCAGCGGCAAGGGCCTGGACTCGAACGTGGGCGCCAATTCGCGGAAGCGCGCGGAAAAATGGCAGCCCCATTACCCGGAATTCGGCCCGATCGATGCCTGGAACTGGGACGCCGTGGGCCGCCACGAACGCAGGCTGATCCGCGTGCTGAAGAAGGCGGCCGCGCAGGAGGGCTTGTCATGACGGACCTGATGCAGATTAACCCCGCCACTCTCTTTTGCCGCTCGCTGGCGCAGCTTTCCGCCATGCTCGACAAGACCGGTACGGCGCCACAGCTGCTGGCGGCGCGGCTGCACCCGGACATGCTGCCGTTTGCCCAGCAGGTGCGCGCGGCCGTGAGCTTTTCCCTGCGCGGCTGCTGCCCGCTGGCGGGGCTGGAGGTGGCCGATTTCAGCGCTGCCGCCAGCCTGCAGGAACAGATCGCGCAGACCATGCGCTACCTCAAGACGATTCCCCCTGAACGCTTCGACGGGGCGCTTGATCGCATCTGCCGCGACCGCGCCGGCTTCGCCGACATCGCGCTGCCGGCCGATGAATATTTGAATTTGTACATCCTGCCGAATTTCTACTTTCACTTCAGCATGGCGTATGCGATCGCGCGCAGCCAAGGTGCCGCCATCGGCAAGGGCGATTTCGACGGTTATCACCTGTATGCGCCGGATTTTTCGTTCGAAGCGCGCGGCGCCTAGTGCGTAGCGTCGGGCGGCATCGTGCTCTGGCCCTGCCACAGCCGGGCGTACAGGCCGCGCCGCTCGAGCAGCTCTTCATGGCGGCCCGATTCGCGCAGCTGGCCCCGGTCGAAGACGAGGATCTGGTCCGCATGGCGGATGGTGTTGAGCCGGTGGGCGATCATGATCACGGTCTTGCCCCGCGCCAGGCGCGACAGCGCCTGCTGGATTTCATGCTGGGCTTCGGGGTCGACCGAAGCGGTGGCTTCGTCGAGCAGCAGCACGGGCGCATCGCGCAACAGCGCGCGGGCGATCGAGACGCGCTGGCGCTCGCCGCCGGACAGGTTTTGCCCGCCTTCGCCGACCACGGTGTGGTAGCCGTCGGGCAGGCGGTGCACGAAATCGTCGCAGTACGCTTGCCGGCAGGCGGCGATGACGGCCGCATCGCTGGCGTGCGGGCGGCCGATGCGCACGTTTTCCAGGATGCTGCTGTCGAATAGCTGGACGTCCTGGAATACCACGCTGATGTGTTCATACAGGCGCCGGGTGCCCAGCGCGCGCACGTCCACGCCACCGAGCGTGATGCAGCCCTGCTGCGTATCGAAGAAGCGCGCCAGCAGGTGGACCAGCGTGCTCTTGCCGGCGCCGGACGGGCCGACGATGGCCGTCACGCTGCCTTGCGGCACGCGGAACGAGATATCGCGCAAGCCCCATGGCTCGCCGGGCGCCGCCGCCTCGGCAGGGTAGCGGAAGCTGACCTGCTCGAAGGCGATGGCGTGGCCGGCCGGAGCCGGGCCCGGTCGGGAGGGATCGGGTTCGGGCAATTCGGCTTCATCGAGCAGCGCCTGGATGCGCGCCTCGCTTTGCGCGGCCATGCGCAGCACGGTGAGGGTGGCGGCGGCGTCGAGCAGCGGTTCGAGCAGCTTGCAGGCGAGGATCAGGAACAGCAGCCAGGTCCAGGCCGGCAAGAGTCCATCCTGCGCCAGCCAGGCGCCGCACGCCAGCAACAGCACCAGGCCGCTTTCCAGGCACAGGCGGTAAAGCTGCACGGGGCCGGCGCCCAGGGCTTCGACGCGCATGCTGCTCTGGCGCATCTCTTCGAAACGCCCGTTGAGCTTGTCGAGCCAGCGTTGCGGACTGTTGAACAGGCGCAAGGTGGTGATGCCGTTGACGAATTCGACCAGCAGGCCGGCCGTGTCGCGGAACTGCGCCTGCTTGCGCCGGCCGCTGCGGATGAACCAGCGCCGCGCGCCGTTCAGCAGCAGCAGTGCCGGCGCCAGCATCAGCAGGAGGCTGGCGGCCAGGCGCCAGTCCAGCCATGCCAGCGCGGCCAGGAAGGCCAGCGGCACGCTGACGGCGGTGATCAGGTCGGCCGTGACGTGGGTAAAGATGCTTTCGACGTTCTTGACGTCTTCCGACAGCACTTCGGCCAATTGTCCGGCACGTCGGCGGCGTAGCGCGCTCAGGGGCAGCCGGCGCACCTTGTCGATGACGCGCTCGCGGTAGCCGCTGATCAGGCTGTAGGAGCCGAGAAAGCACAGGAGCTGGCCCAGGTAGGCGCACAGGAACTGGCCGCCCAGCAGCAACGCCAGCACCAGCAGCAGCGCGCCGATGTCGCCTGGCGCGAAACCGCTGCCGCCGGCGGCGCCATGCAGCCAGGCAAAGGCCGCCAGGAAGGGACCGAGCGCGAGTGCGCGCTCGAGGAAGCGCAGCCCCAGCCCCAGGTAAAAGGGGCGCGCGGACTTGCCGCTGAGCTTGACGACCCTGCGCAGCATGCCGAGCGGGCCGGCTTGTGCGCGCGCCGTTGCGGCGTCCTCGCCGGCGATGTCGATGTCATTCATGGACGCTCCTCCGTGCCTGCGGTTCTTTGCCGCCGCGCAGCACCCAGTTCTCGCAGGCCTGGTGGCGTTGCCACATGCCCTGGTACAGGGCGCTGCGCTGCAGCAGGGCGGCGTGCGTGCCGGCGTCGCAGACGCGGCCGTTGGCCATCAGCACCACTTGCTCGGCGTAGGCGATGGCGACCATGCGGTGGGCGATAACGAGCAGCGTCTTGTGCGGATAGGCGCGGCGCAAGGCCCGGTAGAAGCGGTGTTCGCTGAGGTTGTCGGCGAAAGCGGTGGCTTCGTCGAGCAGCACGATGGGCGTGTCGGCCAGCAGCGCGCGGGCGACCGCGAGGCGCTGGCGCTCGCCGCCGGACAGGCGCAGGGCGCGCTCGCCCAGCTGGCTGTGATAGCCGTGCGGCAGCGCTTCGATGAAGGCGCTGGCCTGGGCCACCTCGGCGGCCTGGCGCACCATGGCTTCACTGGCGTTGGGGCGGGCCAGGCGCAGGTTGTCCAGCACGCTGCCCTGGAACAGGAAGGGATCTTGCGCTGCCACGGCGATCAGGCGGCTGCGCTGGGCGTCCGGCAGCGCGTCCAGCGCCACGCCGTTGATGCTGATGCTGCCGCTATCGCAGGCGATCAGGCCGCCGAGCAGCCTGGCCAGGGTCGACTTGCCGGCGCCGGACGGGCCGGTCAGCACGGTCATGCTGCCGGCTGGCAAGTGCAGCGCCACATCGTGCAGCACGGTCCGGCCCGCATAACTGAAACAGACTGCCTTGAAGTCGACCTGCAGCGGCGATTGCAGCGGCAGTTCCGGCCGGGGCGCGGGCGGCGCCAGGGCCAGCAGGGGGCCGATGCGCGCCAGGCTGGCTTGCACCAGCTGGTAGTCCGACGAAAAGCTGGTCAGCTTGAACAGCGGCTTGAGCATGCCGGCGCCCAGCATCATGGCCAGCAGCAAGCCCGATAGGCTGATCTGCCCCTGGCCGTGCAGCCAGGCGCCCAGCGGCAGGATCAGAAAGGCGTTGGCGCTGAGCAGCACGGTAAACAGCGACCAGCCAGGCACGGTGCGGTGGGTGATGGCGCGGATCAGCGCGTAATAGTCGGCCAGGTGGCGGCGCATGTGCTGGAAGCTGCCGACATCCTGGTTGAAGGCTTTCATGACCGGCATATTGCGCAGGTATTCCACCAGCGTGGCGTTGAGCGTGGCGGCCGAGCGGGCATGGCGGGCGAAGTGGCCGCCCAGCTTGCGCAGCGGCAGGGCCGACGCCAGCGCCGCCAGCGGCACGGTGGCCAGCGCAGCCAGGGCCAGGCGCCAGTCGGTCCAGAACAGGGCCAGCGCGACGAACACGGGCGTGACCAGCGCCGCCAGGATTTCCACGCTGTGGTGGGCGATGAACGATTCGAGCTGCTCGACGTCCTGCAGCACGGTTTGTTTGAGCTCGCCCGAACCGTGTTGCTGCAGCCACAGCAGCGGCGCCCACGACAGCCGCCACACCAGTTGCTGGCGCACGCTGGAGAGCACCTGGTAGGCGGCGCGGTGGCTCAGGTAGTAGGCGCCGGAATAGCACAGGTACTTGCCCAGCAGGGCGCCAGCCATCCAGCCGGCCAGCCGGTACAACTCCGCGCCGGGCATGGCCAGGTCGATGGCGCGGTACAGTATCCAGTAGGGCAGCAGTTCGAAGGCGGCGCCGGCGACGGTGAGCAGCAGGGCCGCCGACAGGCGCCGTCGCTCCCCTTGCAACAGGGAAAGCATGCCTGGCGGTGGGAATGGCGGTGGCGTGGCAACGGCGTGGTTCATGTCGGCAAGAGAAACCTTGATGGCGCTGGTTGAGGGGCGTGACCCCAGGATGGCTTCAGTGTGGCGCATCGCGGCGCGCCTGCCTCCCCGTATCGGGCTGCCAGTTGCCCGCATCGGGAAACTCGGCGGCGCCGCTTTCGGGGCGCGATTTATTCCCGTTCCGGGTGGTGCGCCACGGTCCGGCGGCCTAGCATGGTGGCCTTTCAACCATGCAGGGGCGCTACGCCGATGAAAACCGGACTGATTGCAATGACGATGCTGGGCGCCGCGCTGGCCGCCGGCGCGGCGCGGGCCGACCAATTCCCCGTCAGCGTCGTCGACGACCGGGGCAAGACGGTGGTGATCGCGGCGCAGCCACGCACGGTGGCCTCGATTTCATCGTTTGGCGCCGACCTGATGGGCGCGCTGGGGCGCGATGTGGTCGGCATGTCGTCGATGGGCAACCGCAAGCCCGCATACCTGGGCGCGCGCGCCGCCAGGGCCGTCGACCTGGGCGCCGCCCACGAAACCAGCATGGAGTTGCTGACGGGACTCAAGCCCGACTTGACGATAGGCATCCGCACCTATACGGAAATGTTCGAGAAAAAATTCGAGGCGATCGGCAGTTTTGTCGCCTACGACCTGATCACGACCGGCAATTCGCGTTCGGCGGTGGCATCGGCCTCGGCGGCGGCCGGCTTTGCCGCGCAGGGCCGCAAGCTCAACGACGACTTCGACCGCAAGCTGGACGAGGCCGGCAAGCGGGCGCCCGGCGGCGTGTCGGCCATCTTCATCTGGCACTGGGTCGACATCCTGTGGGTGCACTACGACCACTACATGACGGCCGACATGATGCGCGCGCTGAAGGCGAAGAACGTGGCGGGCGCCAGTCCCACGCCGGAACTGGTCAATCCGCACGCCAGGGTGATGAGCATGGAGCAGTTGCTCAAACTCAATCCCGACTATATTTTTTCCTTCCAGGCCGGCGGCGCGCCGGTGCAGGCGCATCCCGTATGGGCGCGCCTGAAGGCGGTCAAGAACGGCCATGCCTACCGTGTCGGCAGCCAGTACGCCGAAGTGCATGGACCGATCGCGCGCCAGATGGTGCTGGACGAAATGGCGCACCTGCTGTATCCGCAGGTCTTTCCCATGCCGGCCGGCATACCGCAGGCGGCGCGCGCCCGGCCGCTGCGCTTCAAGCAATAGGCGGCGCCATGCTCAAAGGACGCGCCGCCTGGATCGCCGCCGCTGCGCTGGCCGTGATGGCACTGGCCACGCTGCTGTCGCTGGGCCAGGGCGAGGTGCGCATTGCGCCGGCCGAGCTGCTGGCTGCGCTGTGGCGCGCCGACGGCTCGGAAAATGCCTTCATCGTGCGCGAACTGCGCCTGCCGCGCGTTGCGGTCGGCTTGCTGGTGGGGGCGGCGCTGGGCATGGCGGGCGCCATCGTGCAGGCGGCCACGCGCAATCCGCTCGGCTCGCCCGACCTGATGGGCGTGAGCGCCGGCGCGGCGCTGACCATCGTCGCTGCCCACCTGCTGCTGGAACTGCCGACGGCGGGCATGGTGCTGATCGGCACCCTGGGCGGCGCGCTGGCGGCCGCCATCACGGTCGTCATCGCGTGGAAGAGCCGCTTGCATCCCGTGCACCTGACCCTGGCGGGCATGAGCGTGGCCGTGTTCTGCTCGTCGGCCATCATGGTGTTCCTGGTGGCGGCGGCGAATGAAGCCAACGGCCTGTATTTCTGGCTGATCGGCGGGCTGGCCGACCGCACGGCGGCGCACGCCGGGCAACTGGCGCCGTGGGTGCTGGGCGGACTGCTGCTGGGCATGCTGTTCGCGCGCCAGCTGAACATGCTGATGCTCGACGACGACAGTTGCCAGGCGCTGGGCGTGCCCGTGCTGCGCTGGCGCCTGCTGACGGGCCTGGCGGCCGTGATGCTGACGGCCGCCAGCGTGGCCGTGGCCGGTCCGATCGCCTTTGTCGGCTTGATGGTGCCGCACATCGTGCGCCTGTCGGCGGGGCCGCTGGCGGCCGACCACCGCGTGCTGCTGCCCCTGTGCGCACTGGCTGGCGCGGCCGTCGTCGCGCTGGCCGACGTGGCGGCGAAGGCGCAGGATATCCCCGTCGGCATCCTGACGGTGGCGCTGGGCGGTCCGCTGTTCGTGTATTTGATCGGCAAGCGGTGAACGCGCCCGGCATGGCATGCGAACGGGCGGCGCCGCGCCGCCTGTGGCCGGCCCTGGCGCTGTTGGCGCTGGCCCTGGCGGCGCTGTGCGCGCTGTCGTTGGCCAGCGGCGCACTGCAACTGGACATGGCCCGGCTGTGGCAAGGCCTGACGGGGCAAGCCGGGGCCGATGCGCTGCTGGCGCGCGAGCTGATCTTCAACGTGCGCTTGCCGCGCACCTTGCTGGCGCTGGTGGTGGGCGTGCATTTCGCGCTCTCCGGCCTGATCCTACAAACGGTGATCCGCAACCCGCTGGCCGACCCCGGCGTGGTTGGCGTCTCCGGCGGCGCCAGCCTGTTCGTCACCGGCTTCATCCTGCTGCTGGATTTTTTCAAGGCCGATGCGCTGCGTCTGGGGCTGTCGCTGTCGCTGGACATGCTGCCGTTTGCCGCCTTCGCCGGCGGCGTGGCCACGGCGGGCCTGCTGTTGGCCCTGAGCTGGCGCGGACAGGTCCAGCCGATGCGCATGGCCCTGTATGGCGTGGCCCTCGGCGCGATCCTCAACGCGGCGGCGATGTGGATCGTCGTCGGCTGGGGCGGAGGGCGCACGGAAACGACGATGCTGTGGCTGGCCGGCAGCCTGTACGGACGCGACATGGAACACGTGCGCGCGGTACTGCCGTGGCTGCTGTGCGGCACGCTGGCGCTGCTATGCATGCTGCGGCCGCTGGCCATGCTGCGCTTTCCCGACGACGTGGGGCGCTCGCTGGGCCTGGCCGTGCGTTTCTGGCGCCTGGCGGCCGTGCTGCTGGCGGTGGGGCTGGCAGCCAGCGCGGTGGCCGTCACGGGGCCGGTCGGCTTCGTCGGGCTGGTGGTGCCGCACCTGGCGCGCCAACTGGTCGGCAGTTCCCTGCCGCGCCTGGTGCCGGCCACCGCCTTGTGCGGCGCTTGCCTGATGGTGGCCGCCGACCTGGTCGGACGGGTCGCCGCCGCGCCGCTGGAATTGCCGGCGGGCGCCGTCACCACCCTGCTTGGCATCCCCCTTTTTCTGGCGCTGCTGATGCGCGCCGACTGGAACCTGAAATGACCCTGGAAGCGTACCAACTGCAACTCGGCTATGGCCGCCACATTGTCGTGCCGGCCACTTCGCTGCGGCTGGAGCCGGCCGCCATCACCTGCCTGATCGGTCCTAACGGCTGCGGCAAGTCGACCCTGCTGCGCGGCCTGGCCGGACTGCAGGCGCCTCAGTCCGGCCATGTGGAACTCGACGGCAAGGCGCTGCCGGCCTGGCCGCCCAGGGCGCTGGCGCGCGCGCTGGCGGTGCTGCCGCAGTCGCCGGCAGGACCGGATGGGTTGTCGGTACTGCAACTGGTGCGGCACGGGCGCTATCCGCACCAGGGGCTGTTCGGCGCGCTGCGCGCGCGCGACCATGCGGCCGTCGACTGGGCGCTGGAAGTGACGGGACTGGCAGCGCTGCGCGGACGCGCCCTGCAAACGCTGTCGGGCGGCGAGCGCCAGCGCGCGTGGATCGCCCTGGCGCTGGCGCAGCAGGCGCCGCTGCTGCTGCTCGACGAACCGACCACCTATCTCGATATCGGCCACCAGATCGAGGTCATGGAACTGCTGCGCACCCTCAATCGCGCGCATGGCATGACGATCGCCATGGTCTTGCACGACCTCAACCAGGCCAGCCAGTATGCGGACCGCCTGCTGGTGATGCGCGCCGGGCGCATCGTCGCCAGTGGCGCGCCGGCCGAGGTGGTCTCGGCGGCGCTGCTGCGCGAAACCTTTGGCATCGGCGTGGAACTGGTGGCGCGCGAAGACCGCGGCCGCCGCTTTCCCTACAGCCTGCCGCTGAGCCCAGCGGGCGCCTGACGCCGCTTTTTCTGCTGCCCGCCGACGCACCCCCTCCAAAGAATGCTGATAGGGATAACCGCCTGCGCTTTCGGGTGGTTTCATTAAATGAGAATCAATATCATCTGCTGACTGGCATCCGGCCTCTTGCCGGATGCGCGACTGATCTGGCCGGGCAGGTGCGCTAGCGCCGCTCCGGCATTTATTGGAGAGCAGCGAATGACGAACAAAGAATTCACGGCGTGGCCCGAGGACGCGTGCGCGCAATACGAGCGGCATGGTTACTGGCAGGCGCAGTCGCTGGGCGATTGCCTGCGGCAATGGGCGAATGCGCACGGCGACGCCACGGCGCTGGTGGAAAGGGGCATGCGGCTGAGCTACCGGCAGCTCGATGCCAGGGTCGACGACCTGGCCGCCGGCTTCGAGCAGCTCGGTATCGGTCGCGCCGACCGGGTGCTGCTGCAGCTGCCCAACAGTATCGCCTTCGTGCTGGCCAGCTTTGCCCTGTTCCGCCTCGGCGCGCTGCCGATCATGGCCATGCCGGCACAGCGGCGCACCGATATCGAGGCCTTGTGCGCGCTGGCAGAACCGGTAGCCTACATCGTCAGGGACCGCTTCCTCGGTTTCGATTACGCGGCGCTGGCGCGCGAGGTGGCGGCGGCGCGGCCGTCGCTGGCGCACCTGATCATCGATGGCGCCGATGCCGGTGCTGCCGCTGCGGGGACGACCCTGGCGCAGATCGAACAGCGTGGCGCTGCGCGCACGTCGACGCCGCCGCGGCGCGCGCCAGGACACCGCGAGACGGCCTTGCTACTGCTGTCGGGCGGCACCA
Source organism: Janthinobacterium sp. GW822-FHT07H11 (assembly GCF_058798615.1). Lineage (NCBI taxonomy): Bacteria > Pseudomonadati > Pseudomonadota > Betaproteobacteria > Burkholderiales > Oxalobacteraceae > Janthinobacterium > Janthinobacterium sp. GW822-FHT07H11. The sequence continues at coordinate 4,425,521 of NZ_CM179507.1, read as the reverse complement.
CCGGCACGCCCAAGCTGATTCCCCGCACCCATGCCGACTACGCCTACAACGCCCGCGCCTCGGCCCAGCTGTGCGGCCTCGATAGTACCAGCGTCTACCTGGCGGCGCTGCCTGTGGCGCACAATTTCCCGCTGGCCTGCCCCGGCGTGCTGGGCACCCTGTCCGTGGGTGGCACCGTGGTGCTGGCGCAGACGCCGGGCCCGGACGAATGCTTTCCGCTGATCGCCCGCGAACGCGTGACCTTCACGGCGCTGGTGCCGCCGCTGGTGCAGCTGTGGCTGGAAGCGCGCGCCTGGGACCGTGCCGATCTGTCCAGCCTGGCGTTCATGCAGGTGGGCGGCGCGCGTTGCGAGTCGGTGCTGGCGGCCAAGGTGGCGCCCGGATTCGGCTGCCGCCTGCAGCAGGTGTTCGGCATGGCCGAGGGCTTGCTGTGCTACACCCGCCTGGATGACCCGCAGGACGTGGTGCTGCACACCCAGGGCCGGCCGCTGTCGCCGCACGACGAGGTGCGCATCGTCGATGCCGACGGACGCGATGTGGCGCCTGGCGCTTGCGGCGAACTGCTCACGCGCGGCCCGTACACCTTGCGCGGCTACTACCGCGCCGACGAGCACAATGCCCGCACTTTCACTGCCGATGGCTATTACCGCTCGGGCGACCTGGTGCGCATGACGGTGCAGGGCAACCTGGTGGTCGAGGGACGGGTCAAGGAACAGATCAACCGGGCCGGCGAAAAGATCGCCACCGAGGAGGTCGAGCAGGCGCTGTGCTTCCATCCCGACATCACCAGCGCGGCGCTGGTCGGCCTGCCCGACGAGCGCCTGGGCGAGCGTAGCTGCGCTTTCCTGATCGTTGCGGGGCGCGAACCGGGCCTGGGCGAGCTGGCGGCCTTCCTGCAGCAGCATGGCTTGCCCCAGTACAAATGCCCGGACCAGCTCGCGTTCATCCAGGCCTGGCCGCTGACGCCGGTCGGCAAGATCGACAAGCGGCGCCTGGCGGCGCTGGCGGCGCGGCCCGCGGCCGGCGCGGCGGCAGTGGCCGTGTATGCCGAGCGCGAGCTGGTCACCGGTGCCGAGCCGATGGCGCTGGCGGCGCTGCTGGTGCAAGCTGGCCTGGCCGACGACTATGCGCTCTACGAACATCACGGCGAGTGGTCGGTCGGCCTGGGCCGCGCCGCCAGCGTGCGGGCCGACGCGGCCGGCGTGCGCCTGGAGCAGGGCGGCCAGGTGCGCGACTGGCCCGGGCCGGACCTGTGCCAGGGCGTCGCGCAGGCGCTGGCGGCGCTCCTCGTGCGCGGTTGGCGCGTCTACGGCAGCGCCAATTTCGAACTGGCCGATACGCTGCACGGCAGCGCGCCGGCGGCGGCCACGGCGCCGCTGCTGGATCTGTTCGTCCCGCAGATGGAAGTGCGCCTGCGCAGCGGCACCGCGCTGCTGCGGGCGCTTGATCCGGCGCAGCTGGAGCGGCTGGCGGGGCTGCTTGCCGGCCTGGAACGCGATTGCCTGCAGCGTCCGCGCGATGACGCGGCCGCCGCCGCGCGGCCGCGCCTGGCGCCCGACATCGCCACGTTCGAAGCTGACCAGTACCGCCGCCAAGTGGCGCAGGCGGTGGCCGAAATCGGCGCTGGCCAGTATCAAAAAGTGATCCTTTCGCGCAAGGTGCCCGTGCATGGGGCCATCGACCTGATCGCCAGCTACCTGGTGGGGCGGCGCCACAACACGCCCGCGCGCTCCTTCGTGCTGCAGCGGCCAGGCCAGGCCATCGTCGGCTTCAGCCCCGAAACCGTGGTGGAGGTCAGCGCCGCCGGCGAAGTCAGTACCCAGCCATTGGCTGGTACCCGCGCGAACGTGGGCAGCGAACAGGAGCGCGGGCGCCTGCGCCGCGAGCTCGAAAGCGACAGCAAGGAAATCGCCGAACATGCGGTTTCCGTCAAGCTCGCCGTGCAGGAGCTGGAACCGCTGTGCCGGCCCGGCTCGGTGATGGTCTCGGAATTCATGACGGTGCGCCAGCGCGGCCCGGTGCAGCACCTGGCGTCGCGCGTCAGGGGCCGGCTGGATGATGGGCGCAACGCCTGGCATGCCTTCCACGCGCTGTTCCCCGCGGTGACCGCCTCGGGCATCCCCAAGCGGCAGGCGATCGACGCCATCAACCGGCTCGAGACGTACCGGCGCGGCCCGTACAGCGGCTGCGTGTTGATCGCCGACAGCGATGGCTTCCTCGATGCCGCGCTGGTGCTGCGCGCGCTGTATCGCCAGGGCGACCAGACCTGGCTGCAGGCCGGCGCCGGCATCGTCGCGCAATCGACGCCGGAGCGCGAATTACAGGAAACCATCGAGAAATTCCGCAGCATTTCGCAATACCTGGTGGTGGCGCAATGAACGGCCCGGCGCCCCGTAATCCCTCCCTTTCAGATGAAGGAGCATTCCCCGTGAACCAGCCGCATCCGCACCCGCAAGAGCGCCCCGCGCTGACCCGGGAGGCCGTCCTCCGCCAGATTCAGGCCCTGCTGTTCGAACCGGACCTGCCGCTGGCCGATGCCGACAACTTGATCGCGCTGGGCCTCGATTCGCTCAACATCCTGCGCCTGGTCAGCCTGTGGCGCCAGGCGGGGGCGGACGTGACGTTCGCCGCCCTGATCGACAAGCCGTGCGTGGACGCCTGGCTGGCATTGCTCGCGCCGGCGCTGGCGGCATCGCCGGGTACCGCCGGGCATGCCGTCTTCGATTCGCTGCCTGAGCCGGCCGGCTTCGATCCCGACGCGCCATTCGCGCTGACGGATGTGCAGCATGCGTACTGGATCGGCCGCCAGGAACAGCAGGAACTGGGCGGCGTCGGCTGCCATGCCTACATCGAGCTCGATGGCGCCGGCGTCGAGGCCGGGCGGCTGGAGTCGGCCTGGCAGCTGGTGCAGGCGCAGCATTGCATGCTGCGCGCCAGCTTCGGCGACGATGGCTTGCAGGTGGTCAGCGCCGCGCCCGCACACCCGCGCGTGGCGGTGCATGACCTGCGCGGCCAGGACGCGGCGCAGGCCGAGGCGGTGCTCGGGCGCGTCCGCGAGCGCCTGTCGCACCGCCGCCTGGCGGTGGAGCAGGGCGAGGTGATGGGGATAGAACTGAGCCTGCTCGACGGTGGCCGCACGCGCATCCACTTCGACGTCGACCTGCTGGTGGCCGACGTGCAAAGCCTGCAGATCATCCTGCGTGACCTGGCTGCCGCTTATGCGGGCGCCACGGCGCCGGCGGCCGATCCGCAATGGCGTTTTGCGCGCTACCTGGCGCAGGAAGCGCAGCGCCGCGGACCGCGGATGGAGCAGGCCAGGCAATTCTGGCAGGAGCGCCTGGCCAGCTTGCCGGGCGCGCCGGGACTGCCCCTGCGGGTGGCGCCCGGCGCCGTGGTGCGGCCGACGTTTTCGCGCCGCACGCGGCAGCTGACGGTCGCGCAATGGAGCGGCTTGCGGCGCGCTGCGGCGGCGCACCAGGTGACGCCGGCCATGCTGCTGCTGGCCGCCTATGCGGAAGTGCTGGCGCGCTGGAGCGGCGAGGCGCGCTTCCTGATCAACATCCCCCTGTTCGACCGCCAGACGGAGCATCCCGGCATCGAGGAGGTGGTGGCCGATTTCACCAGCCTGCTGCTGTTGGGCTGCGACTTCGGCGCGGCCATGCCGTTCCTGGAACGGGTGCGGCAATTGCAGGCGCAAGTGCATGCCGACGTGGCGCACGCCGCCTATTCCGGCGTGCGCGTGCAGCGCGACCTGGCGCGCCTGCGTCAAGGCGAAGGGGTTGCCGCGCCCGTGGTGTTTGCCTGTAACCTGGGCACGCCGTTGGTCAATCCGCAGTGCCGCGCGGCGCTGGGGCAGCTTGGCTACATGATTTCGCAGACGCCGCAGGTCTGGCTCGACCACCAGGTGTATGAAATGGATGGCGGCCTGCTGCTGGCTTGGGATGCGGTCGATGCATTATTCCCGGATGGCCTGCTCGACGACATGTTCGACGCGCATGGCGCCCTGATCGAGTGGCTGGTGCGCCAGGATGGCGACTGGGACATGCCGGCGCCAGCCTTGCTGCCGCCGGCGCAGGCGCAGGTGCGCGCCGCCGTCAACGCCACGCGGCAGGCGCAGCGCGCGCGGCTGCTGCATGCGGACATCTTTGCCCAGGCCCTGGCGCAACCCGCGCAGGTGGCGCTGATCGGCGCCGCCGGCGAGACATTGAATTACGGCGAACTGGCCCAGCGCGCGCTGCGCGTGGCATCCTGCCTGCGCGACCAGGGCGTGACGCCCGGCATGCCGGTGGCGGTGAGCCTGCCGCGCGGCGTGGAACAGATCGTCGCCGTGCTGGGCGTGCTGGCGGCCGGGGCCTGTTATGTACCGGTGGGCGTGGGCCAGCCGGCCAGCCGCCGCGCGCGCATCTACCGCGCGGCCGGCATCGGCCACGTGCTGTGCCGGCGCAGCCATTGGCCCGAGCTGGAAGCGGGCGACAGCGTGCTGTTGCTGGACATGGCCACGGCCGTGCTGTATTGGCCGCTGGCGCAGCCGGTGGCCGTGGCGCCCGGCGCGCCTGCGTACGTGATCTTTACCTCCGGTTCGACGGGCGAGCCGAAGGGCGTGCAGATCGCGCACCAGGCGGCGGCCAACACGGTCGACGACATCAATGCGCGCTACGGCATCGGCGCTTCAAGCCGCGCGCTGGCGCTGTCGGCGCTCGATTTCGACCTGTCCGTGTACGACATCTTCGGCCTGCTGGGAGCCGGTGGCGCGCTGGTGCTGGTGGGCGAGGAGCAGCGGCGCGACGCGGCCGCCTGGCTGCAGCTGGTGGAAGCACACGGCGTGACGGTGTGGAATTCCGTGCCGGTGCTGCTGGACATGCTGCTGATCGTGGCGCGCAACGAGGGGCGCAGGCTGCCGCTGCGCCAGGTGATGCTGTCGGGCGACTGGATCGGCCTGGACTTGCCGCGCCGCCTGGCCGACAGCACGGGGGGCGCGGCGCGCCTGATCGCCATGGGCGGCGCGACGGAGGCGTCGATCTGGTCCAACGTGCACGAGGTGGTGGGCGAGTTGCCGGCGCATTGGACCTCGATTCCGTACGGCCGTCCGCTGGCCAACCAGCAGTACCGGGTGGCCGACGCGCAGGGGCGCGATTGCCCGGACTGGGTGGCGGGCGAATTGTGGATCGGCGGCGCGGGCGTGGCCGACGGCTACCGGGGGGCGCCGGAACTGACGGCGCAGCGTTTCGTCGAGCATGGCGGACAGCGTTGGTACCGCACGGGCGACCGCGGCCGCTACTGGCCGGACGGCACGCTGGAATTCCTGGGGCGGCTCGACCACCAGGTGAAGGTGCGCGGGCACCGCATCGAGCTGGGCGAGATCGAGACGGCGCTGACGGCGCAGGCGGGCGTCGACCAGGCGGTGGCGGTGACGGTGGGCACGCCGGCCAGCCTGGCGGCGGCGCTGGTGGTGGGCGCCGGCGTGGCGCCGCCGGAGCAGGCGGCGGCCTATGTGGAGGAATTGCGGCGCAAGCTGGCGCTGCTGCTGCCCGACTACATGGTGCCGGCCACGGTGCTGCTGCTGGACGCCTTGCCGCTGAGCGCGAACGGCAAGGTGGACCGCCGGCAGGTGGCGCAGTTGCTGGCGGCGCAGGCCGGCGCGCCAGGCGCGGCGTACGAGGCGCCGCAGGGCGAGCGCGAGGAAACGGTGGCGGCGCTGTGGCAGGAAGTGCTGGGCCAGGAACGCATCGGCCGCCGGCAAGGTTTTTTTGAACTGGGCGGCGACAGCCTGCTGGCGACGCAGGCGATGGCGCGCCTGAAGCAGGCGGGCCTGGGCTCGCCGTTGGGCTTGCGGCTGCTGTTCGTCACGCCCGTGCTGGCCGAGTTTGCGGCCCAGCTGCAGGCCGTCGCGGCGCCGGCGCAGCTGCGCCAGGTGGTGGCTGAACCGCAGTCGCGGCATCAGCCATTTGCCCTGACGGAGGTGCAGCGCGCCTACTGGATGGGGCAGACGGGCGGCTTGCCGCTCAGTTGCGGCACCTTGTACCTGGTCGAACTGGACGGCGCCGATGTCGACCTGCCACGCCTGGAGCGGGTGTGGCACCGTCTGGTGCTGCAGCACGACATGCTCAGGGCCGTGGTGGACGCCGATGGCCAGCAATGCGTGTTGGCCGAGGTGCCACCCTTGCGCATCGCGGTCGAGGAACTGGGCGGTGCCGATGCGGCAGTGGCGCAGGAGCGGCTGCACCGCCGCTGGGAAGCGCATGGCCGCGGCGAGGATGCGTGGCCGCTGCATACCCTGCACGCGCTGCGCTACGGCGCAAATCGCTGCCGGCTGGGGATTTTCTTCAATTACATGACGCTGGACGGTTTCAGCATCAAGCTCCTGCTCGACCAGCTGGCGGCCCTGTACCGCGACCCGCATGGCCCGGCGCCGGCGCCGGGGCTGTCGTTCCGCGATTACGTGGTCCAGGTGCGGCCGCAGCCGGAAGCCGTACGGCGGGCGGAGGCGTATTGGCGCGGCCGCCTGGCAGCGCTGCCGCCGGCGCCCGCGCTGCCGCTGGCGCGCGATCCGCAAACCTTGCGCGAAGCCCGCTTTGCGCGGCGCCAGGTGGTGCTGCCCGCGCCGCAATGGGGCGGCCTGTGCCAACACGCGCGCTCGCATGGCATCACGCCGTCCGTGCTGCTGCTGACGGCCTATGCGCAGGTACTGAGCCAGTGGAGCGGCGGCGTGGCCCACACCTTGAATGTGACCCTGTTCGACCGCCAGGACGTTCACCCCGACATACAGCGGGTGCTGGGCGACTTCACGTCGCTGGCGCCGGTGGCCTTCCAGCCGCAGGAGGGCGCGGGCTTGCTGCCGCTGGCGCGCGCCATGCAGCAGGAAGTCGCCGATGCGCTGGAACACCGCGAAGTGTCGTCCATCTGGATACAGCGCGAGCGCAGCCGCGGCATGGATATGGCGACCGCATCGCTGCCCGTGGTGTTTACCAGCACCCTTGGCCTGGGTGGCGGCCTGTTTGAAAACCCCGCCCAGGACTTTCCCGAGATGGTCGCCGGCGGCCTGTCGGAAACGCCGCAGGTTTGGCTCGACCATCAGCTGTACGAATACAAGGGCACCCTGGTGCTGACCTGGGACGCGGTCGAAGCGCTGTTCCCGCCCGGGATGCTCGACGATATGTTTGGCGCCTATCAAGCCTTGCTGGCCAGCCTGGCGGGTGCAGCGCCGCAGGCGGCGCTGCAGTGCCAGCTGCCGCCGGCGCAGGCGCAGGTGCGCGCCGCCGTCAACGCCACGCGGCAGGCGCAGCGCGCGCGGCTGCTGCATGCGGATATCTTTGCCCAGGCCCTGGCGCAACCCGCGCAGGTGGCGCTGATCGGCGCCGCCGGCGAGACATGGCATTACGGCGAACTGGCGCACAGGGCGCTGCAGGTGGCGGCGTATCTGCACGCGCAGGGCGTGACGCCCGGCATGCCGGTGGCGGTGAGCCTGCCGCGCGGCGTGGAGCAGATCGTCGCCGTGCTGGGCGTGCTGGCGGCCGGAGCCTGCTATGTGCCGGTGGGCGTGGGCCAGCCGGCCAGCCGCCGCGCGCGCATCCACCGCGCGGCCGGCATCGGCCACGTGCTGTGCCGGCGCAGCCATTGGCCCGAGCTGGAAGCGGGCGATACGGCCGCCTTGCTGGACCTGGCGCTGGCGCAGGAACACGCGGCATTGGCGCAGCCGGTGGCCGTGGCGGCCGGCGCGCCTGCGTACGTGATCTTTACCTCCGGTTCGACGGGCGAGCCGAAGGGCGTGCAGATCGCGCACCAGGCGGCGGCCAATACGGTCGACGACATCAATGCGCGCTACGGCATCGGCGCTTCAAGCCGCGCGCTGGCGCTGTCGGCGCTCGATTTCGACCTGTCCGTGTACGACATCTTCGGCTTGCTGGGAGCGGGCGGCGCGCTGGTGCTGGTGGGCGAGGAGCAGCGGCGCGACGCGGCCGCCTGGCTGCAGCTGGTGGAAGCACACGGCGTGACGGTGTGGAATTCCGTGCCGGTGCTGCTGGACATGCTGCTGATCGTGGCGCGCAACGAGGGGCGCAGGCTGCCGCTGCGCCAGGTGATGCTGTCGGGCGACTGGATCGGCCTGGACTTGCCGCGCCGCCTGGCCGACAGCACGGGGGGCGCGGCGCGCCTGATCGCCATGGGCGGCGCGACAGAGGCGTCGATCTGGTCCAACGTGCACGAGGTGGTGGGCGAGTTGCCGGCGCATTGGACCTCGATTCCGTACGGCCGTCCGCTGGCCAACCAGCAGTACCGGGTGGCCGACGCGCAGGGGCGCGATTGCCCGGACTGGGTGGCGGGCGAATTGTGGATCGGCGGCGCGGGCGTGGCCGACGGCTACCGGGGGGCGCCGGAACTGACGGCGCAGCGTTTCGTCGAGCATGGCGGACAGCGCTGGTACCGCACGGGCGACCGCGGCCGCTACTGGCCGGACGGCACGCTGGAATTCCTGGGGCGGCTCGACCACCAGGTGAAGGTGCGCGGGCACCGCATCGAGCTGGGCGAGATCGAGACGGCGCTGACGGCGCAGGCGGGCGTCGACCAGGCGGTGGCGGTGACGGTGGGCACGCCGGCCAGCCTGGCGGCGGCGCTGGTGGTGGGCGCCGGCGTGGCGCCGCCGGAGCAGGCGGCGGCCTATGTGGAGGAATTGCGGCGCAAGCTGGCGCTGCTGCTGCCCGACTACATGGTGCCGGCCACGGTGCTGCTGCTGGACGCCTTGCCGCTGAGCGCGAACGGCAAGGTGGACCGCCGGCAGGTGGCGCAGTTGCTGGCGGCGCAGGCCGGCGCGCCAGGCGCGGCGTACGAGGCGCCGCAGGGCGAGCGCGAGGAAACGGTGGCGGCGTTGTGGCAGGAAGTGCTGGGCCAGGAACGCATCGGCCGCCGGCAAGGTTTTTTTGAACTGGGCGGCGACAGCTTGCTGGCGACGCAGGCGATGGCGCGCCTGAAGCAGGCGGGCCTGGGCTCGCCGCTGGGCTTGCGGCTGCTGTTCGTCACGCCCGTGCTGGCCGAGTTTGCGGCCCAGCTGCAGGCCGTCGCGGCGCCGGCGCAGCTGCGCCAGGTGGTGGCCGAACCGCAGTCGCGGCATCAGCCATTTGCCCTGACGGAGGTGCAGCGCGCCTACTGGATGGGGCAGACGGGCGGCTTGCCGCTCAGTTGCGGCACGCATTATCTGGTGGAACTCGATGGCGCGGATGTCGACCTGACGCGCCTCGAACAGGCGTGGAACCGCCTGGTGCAACGGCACGACATGCTGCGCGTGCTGATCGGCGAGGATGGCTTGCAGCGGGTGCAGGAGCAGGTGCCGGCCGTGCGCATCGCGCTCGACGCGGTGCCCGCCACATCGCCGCAGGAGGCGCAGGCACGGCTGCACCTGGCGTGGGAAGAGCAGGCGCCGGCGCTTGGCCATTGGCCGCTGTTCGAACTGAAGGCGGTGCCTTATCGCGGCGATGGTGGCGGGCTGCGCTGCCGTATCGGCATGTTCCTGAACTATATGGCGCTCGATGGTTACAGCATCAAGCTGCTGCTCAACGAACTGGCATTGCTGTACGGCAACGATGCTGCCGTGCTGCCCGCCTGCGCCATCACCTTCCGTGATTACGTGACCCAGGTGCAGCCCGATCCGCTGGCGCTGGACAAGGCCGAAACGTATTGGCGCGGCCGCCTGGCCGAGCTGCCGCCGGCGCCTGCGCTGCCGCTGGCGCGCGATCCGCAATCGCTGGCGACGGTGCGTTTTCGCCGCCGCGCCGCGCGCCTGGATGCCGCCTGCTGGCAAGTCCTGCGTCAGCAGGCGCGGCGGCATGGCATCACGCCGTCCGTGCTGGTGCTGACGGTGTATGCGCAGATCCTGAGCCAGTGGAGCGGCGGCGTCGCCCACACCCTGAACCTGACCCTGTTCGACCGCCAGGACGTGCATGCCGATATCGAGCACGTGCTGGGCGACTTCACGTCGCTGGCGCCGGTGGCCTTCCAGCCGCGGGAGGGCGCGGGCTTGCTGCCGCTGGCGCGCGCCATGCAGCAGGAAATCGCCGACGCGCTGGAGCATCGCGAGGTGTCCTCGGTATGGGTGCAGCGCGAACGGGCAAAAAGCGTGGGCATGGCGGCAGCCGCCTTGCCGGTGGTATTTACCAGCACGCTGGGCATCGCCGACAGCCTGTTCGACCAGGCCCTGCCAGCGGGCTTCCCCGACCTGGTCGATGGCGGCCTGTCGGAGACGCCGCAGGTTTGGCTCGACCACCAGATGTACGAACACCACGGCGAGTTGCTGTTTTCCTGGGATGCCGTCGATGAGCTGTTCCCGGACGGCATGATCGACAGCATGTTTGCCGCCTTTGTCGCGGCGCTGAAGGGGCTCGATGGCGTGGCGTGGGATGCGCCGCAGGCGGCGCTGCAGTGCCAGCTGCCGCCGGCGCAGGCGCAGGTGCGCGCCGCCGTCAACGCCACGCGGCAGGCGCAGCGCGCGCGGCTGCTGCATGCGGACATCTTTGCCCAGGCCCTGGCGCAACCCGCGCAGGTGGCGCTGATCGGCGCCGCCGGCGAGACATTGAATTACGGCGAACTGGCCCAGCGCGCGCTGCGCGTGGCATCCTGCCTGCGCGACCAGGGCGTGACGCCCGGCATGCCGGTGGCGGTGAGCCTGCCGCGCGGCGTGGAACAGATCGTCGCCGTGCTGGGCGTGCTGGCGGCCGGGGCCTGTTATGTACCGGTGGGCGTGGGCCAGCCGGCCAGCCGCCGCGCGCGCATCCACCGCGCGGCCGGCATCGGCCACGTGCTGTGCCGGCGCAGCCATTGGCCCGAGCTGGAAGCGGGCGATACGGCCGCCTTGCTGGACCTGGCGCTGGCGCAGGAACACGCGGCATTGGCGCAGCCGGTGGCCGTGGCGGCCGGCGCGCCTGCGTACGTGATCTTTACCTCCGGTTCGACGGGCGAGCCGAAGGGCGTGCAGATCGCGCACCAGGCGGCGGCCAACACGGTCGACGACATCAATGCACGCTACGGCATCGGCGCTTCAAGCCGCGCGCTGGCGCTGTCGGCGCTCGATTTCGACCTGTCCGTGTACGACATCTTCGGCCTGCTGGGAGCGGGCGGCGCGCTGGTGCTGGTGGGCGAGGAGCAGCGGCGCGACGCTGCCGCCTGGCTGCAGCTGGTGGAAGCACACGGCGTGACGGTGTGGAATTCCGTGCCGGTGCTGCTGGACATGCTGCTGATCGTGGCGCGCAACGAGGGACGCAGGCTGCCGCTGCGCCAGGTGATGCTGTCGGGCGACTGGATCGGCCTGGACTTGCCGCGCCGCCTGGCCGACAGCACGGGGGGCGCGGCGCGCCTGATCGCCATGGGCGGCGCGACGGAGGCGTCGATCTGGTCCAACGTGCACGAGGTGGTGGGCGAGCTGCCGGCGCATTGGACCTCGATTCCGTACGGCCGTCCGCTGGCCAACCAGCAGTACCGGGTGGCCGACGCGCAGGGGCGCGATTGCCCGGACTGGGTGGCGGGCGAATTGTGGATCGGCGGCGCGGGCGTGGCCGACGGCTACCGGGGGGCGCCGGAACTGACGGCGCAGCGTTTCGTCGAGCATGGCGGACAGCGCTGGTACCGCACGGGCGATCGCGGCCGCTACTGGCCGGACGGCACGCTGGAATTTCTGGGGCGGCTCGACCACCAGGTGAAGGTGCGCGGGCACCGCATCGAGCTGGGCGAGATCGAGACGGCGCTGACGGCGCAGGCGGGCGTCGACCAGGCGGTGGCGGTGACGGTGGGCACGCCGGCCAGCCTGGCGGCGGCGCTGGTGGTGGGCGCCGGCGTGGCGCCGCCGGAGCAGGCGGCGGCCTATGTGGAGGAATTGCGGCGCAAGCTGGCGCTGCTGTTGCCCGACTACATGGTGCCGGCCACGGTGCTGCTGCTGGACGCCTTGCCGCTGAGCGCGAATGGCAAGGTGGACCGCCGGCAGGTGGCGCAGCGCCTGGGCGACTTGTCGCGCTGCGAGCGCATTTACCGGGGACCGGGCGACGCGTTGGAAGCGGCCGTCGCGGCCATCTGGGAAGAAGTGCTCAAGCGCGAACGGATTTCGTGCGACGACGATTTCTTTGCGATCGGCGGCGATAGCCTCAGCGCCACGCGCATCGTCGCGCTGTTGCAGGAGCGCCGGGTCGCACCGGGCGCGGTGCCGCTGCGCATGCTGTTTGGCGCGCCCAACATCGCGGCGCTGGCGGCGCAGGTGCGGGCGCAATGGCAGGAACTGGGCGCCGTCGGCGTTTCCGGTGATGAACTGATTTTCGAGGAGGGTGCACTGTGAGTCTGAAAGAAAATGCGCAAGCAGGAGTGGAAAGCGTTCCCGCCATGTTGACCCGTTTGCAGGCCCTGGGCGTGCATCTGTGGAGTGAAGACGGGCAATTGCGCTTCAAGGCGCCGGCCGGGGTACTGAGCGAGACGCTGCGCAGCGAAATCAAGGTGGCAAGGGAGGCGCTGTTGCGCCATCTGGAGCGCGCGGCAGGGCGCCGCCTGGAAGCGGACATAAAGGCGCGGCACGCGCCGTTTCCGCTGACCGATCTGCAACTGGCCTATCTGGTCGGGCGCACCCGCCTGTACGATTACGGCGGCGTGGGCTGCCACAGTTATATCGAGCTCGATTTGCCGGCAATCGACGCCGCCGCCCTGGAGCAGGCGTGGCACCGGCTGATCCTGCGCCACGACATGCTGCGCGCGGTCGTCTCGCCGGAAGGCCACCAGGCCGTGCTGCGCCATGTCGCGCTGCCCGCCTTGCGGCACCTGGACGTGCGCGGCATCGGTGCCGCGGCGGCCGCCGCGGCGCTGGCGGGCGTGCGCGAGGAAATGGGACAGCGCTGCTACGTCACCGACCAGTGGCCGCTGCACGAGCTGCGCCTGAGCAGCCACGATGGCGGCGCGGTGCTGCATTTTTCCATCGACTTGCTGATCGCCGACTTCGCCAGCATCCAGATCATGCTGGCCGAGCTGGGGCAGTTCTATCACCAGCCGGCGCTGCAGCCCGAGCCGCTGCAGATCGGCTACCGCGACCTGGTGCTGGCGCAGCGCGCGGCCGGCGCCGATGCGCAGGCGGCGGCGCGCATGGAGCGCGACCGCCTGTACTGGCACGGTCGCATCGACGCGGGCTTTCCCGCGCCGCCCGAGCTGCCCGTGCTCACGCGCGAGGAGCGCGCCTTGACGGAGGCCGAGCCGGTGCGTTTCGAGCGCCTGCATTTCGAGCTGGCGCCGCAACAGTGGCAAAGCCTGCGCGTGCGCGCCGCCGCCTGCGGCAATACCACCTCGAGCGTGGTGCTGTCGGCGTTTGCCGATATCCTGGGGCGCTGGTCACGGCGCCAGCAGTTCTGCCTGAATCTGACCTTGCTGAACCGGCCGGCCCTGCACCCGGACGTCAATCGCGTGGTGGGCGATTTCATCGCCGTCAACGTGCTGGCCGTGGAACCGCAGCCGCAAACGAGTTTTTCCGCGCGTGCCGCCCAGTTGCAGCAGCGCCTGCTGCAAGACATGGAGCACGGCAGCTTTACGGGCATCGACGTATTGCGCGAACTGAGCCAGCGCAATGGCCGCCAGACCATCGTGCCGGTGGTGTTTACCAGCACGGTCGGGGTCAGCGGCGAGGGACTCGACGGCAATGACTTCATGCAGGGTGCCAGCCTGCGCTACGGCATCACGCAAACGCCGCAGGTCTGGCTCGATTGCCAGGTAACGGAGCGGGGCGCTACCCTGCACGTCGACTGGGACGTGCGCGGCGGCGTCTTCAAGGCCGGCGTCATCGGTCCCGCCTTCGCCGCGTTTACCGATTTGCTGGAGCGGCTGGCCGACGGCGACGCGGCCTGGCAGGCGCGCCAGGGCGTGCCCCTGCCGGCGGCGACGCAGGCCGTGCGCGCCGCCGTCAACCGCAGCTGGCGCGCGCCGTCCGAAGACCTGCTGCACAGCGGCTTTTGCCGCCAGGTGCAGGCAGCTCCCGAAGCCGTGGCGCTGGTGGCCGATGAGCGCGCATGGTCTTACGGCGAACTGGGCGCCTGGGCCGCGCGCATCGCCGCGCTGCTGCGTCATGCGGGCTGCGATGCGGCCAAGGCAGCGCCGGTGGCCATCGTGCTCGACAAGGGCGCCGCGCAGATCGCTGCCGTGCTGGGCGCGCTGCTGGCCGGCGCCAGCTATGTGCCGCTCGACGCGCGCCAGCCCCGGCTGCGGCGCGATGCCATCCTGGCCGACGTGGGAGCGCAGTTCGTGCTGAGCGATACCGCGCAGCTGGCGGCGCATCCTGGCGACACCTGGCCGGCCGGGCTGCAGTGCATCGCCGTCGACGGCCTGGAGCAGGGCAGCCACGCCGCCGCGGCCTTGCGCCAGGCGCTGGCGCAGCCGACGCTGCATCCCGACCGGCCGGCCTACATACTTTACACGTCCGGCACCACGGGCGCGCCCAAGGGCGTGGTGGTCAGCCACCGCGCGGCCCTGAACACGGTGGCCGACATCAACCGCCGCTTCGCTGTCGGCGCGGCGGACCGCGTGCTGGGCCTGGCCAACTTCAATTTCGACCTGTCGGTATGGGACATGTTCGGCGCCTTCAACGCGGGCGCCGCGCTGGTGCTGCCGCAGGCGCAGCGGCGCGGCGATCCCGGCCACTGGGCAGAACTGGCGGCCGCGCACAAGGTCACCTTGTGGAATTCGGTGCCGGCGCAGATGCAGATGCTGATGAGCCTGATTGACGGCCAGCCGGGCGTGGCGGCCCAGCTGGCGACGCTGCGCCTGGTGATGCTGTCGGGCGACTGGATTCCCCTGTCGCTGCCGCCGCAACTGCGGGCGCGTTGCCCGGCGGCGCGGCTGGTCAGCCTGGGCGGGCCGACGGAAACGGCGATCTGGTGCGTCTGGCATCCGATCGGCGAGAGCGCGCCTGGTGCCGCCAGCATTCCGTACGGCACCCCGCTGGACAATCACCGCCTGTACATCCTCAACGACAGCCTGGAGGATTGCCCGGACTGGGTGGCCGGGCAGATGTACATCGGCGGCGCGGGGCTGGCGCTCGGCTATGCCAACGATGCCGCGCGCACGGCGCAGTCCTTTATCGATCACCCGCTCAGCGGGGAACGCCTGTACCGCAGCGGCGACATGGGCCGCTACCGTCCCGATGGCGTGATCGAAATCCTCGGCCGCGAAGACCGGCAAGTCAAGATCCTGGGGCACCGCATCGAGCTGGGCGAAGTCGAGGCGGCGGCGCTGGCGCAGCCCGGCGTGGGCCAGGCGGCGGCGCTGGTGCTGGCCGGGCCGTCGCTGGCGCTGGCCGTGGTGGCGGCGGCGGGCGCAGGCGAAGCGCAGTTGGCCGGCCTGCGGGCGGGCATGGCCGCGCGTTTGCCCGACTACATGGTGCCGGTGCAGATACGCCAGCTTGAAGCGTTGCCGCTGAGCGTGAACGGCAAGATCGACCGCAACGCGCTGGGCGCGCTGCTGGCGGCGGCACCGGCCGGTCCGGCGCGTGTCTACCAGGCGCCGCGCACCGACGGCATCGAAGGGGCGCTGGCGGCTGTCTGGTGTGAGTTGCTGGGGCTGGAGCGGGTGGCGCGCGACGACGATTTCTTCCAGATCGGCGGTTCGAGCCTGTCCGCCATCGCGCTGCTGAGCAAGCTGATGGCGCAGGGCCACGCCGTCGATATCGAGCTCATTTTCGGCAATACGCTGTTCCACGACATGGCGCAGGCGCTGGAGCGCTCGCGCGAACGCGAGAATGCCTTCCTGGCCGGCATCGACCTGGACGCCATCGCCGCCACGGCGCTGGCCGGTGTCGGCGCGGCCAGTCCGCATGACCCGGCGCAGCCGCCGCGGCGCCTGCTGCTGACGGGCGCCACCGGCTACCTGGGCATCTATACGCTGGCGGCCCTGCTGGCCGGGGGCGCATATGAAATCCATTGCCTGGTGCGTTGCGACGACGTGGCCGCGGGCCGCCAGCGCCTGCGCCTGGCGGCCGCGCAAAAGGGCTTGCGCCTGGATGCCGACGCCGCGCAACTGCATATCGTGTGCGGCGACGTGGCGCAGGAGCGCCTCGGCGTGGACGCGGAGCGCTATCGCTGGCTGAGCGAGCATATCGACTGCATCGTCCACGGCGCCTCGATGATCAACCTGATGGACCCGCTGGCGCGCCTGTATCCGACCAATGTGCTGGGGGCGGCGCGCATCATCGAACTGGCGGCCAGCGCGCGCGTCAAGCCGGTGCACTATATCTCCACCATCGCCGTGCACCACGCGCTGCCGGAAGGCGCGCCCGAACCGGTGGCCGAGACTGTCGCGGCCAGCGACGCCTGGGCGCAGCTGCGCCTGACCTATGAACAGAGCAAGACGATGGCCGAGCAGCTGTTTTACCGCGCGCGCCTGGCCGGGATACCTGTCAATGTGCTGCGCCCCGGCACCATTACCTGGGACAGCGGCTTGCACAGCGACCGGCAGGACGGCGCCGGGCCCTACATCAATGACGATGCCTTCCTGAAGTTCTACCGCGCCTGTCTGGCGGTGTCGGCGTATCCCCGTTCGGCGCTGACGATCAATATCGTGCCGGTCGACTACGTGGCCCGCGCCATCGCTTGCGTGGTGGCCTCGGCCACCGGCGCCAGCACCAATTACCACTTGGTGTCGCAGCGCAGCATACCGGTGGACCAGGTCTACCGCGCGTTGGGCGAGATGGGCTGCGTCTTCGATGCGCTGGACTTCCCGCAGTGGAAGGCGCGCCTGCAGGACAGCTTCGTCGAGGGGTTCGTCAACCTGTACTTCCGCGACGGCATGGACAGCGGCGGCCACCACCAGTATGCCAGCGACGCCTTGCGCCAGGTGCTGGAGCACCATGGCGTGGCCGGCTTCGAGGTGGGTCCCGATTACCTGGCGTTGTTGTACCGGCAGTTCAACAATGCCGTCGCCGGGGTGGCGCCATGAGCGGCGCCGTGCTGGCCCGGCCAGCCGCCACCGATGACCCTGCGCGCTGGTTCCGCACCTGGCAGCCACGCCCGCAGGCCAGGCAAAGGCTGATCTGCCTGGCGCACGCGGGCGGCGCGGCCAGCTTTTACCGCAGCTGGGGCGCAGCCCTGCCGCCATCGATCGAACTGGTGGCGGTGCAGTATCCGGGCCGCGAGGAGCGCATTGCGGAAGCCCCGCTGGGCAACCTGGCGGAACTGGTCGAACGCATCGCCGCTGGCCTGGAGCGCCTGCCGTACTTGCTGGACCGGCCCTACATCCTGTTTGGCCACAGCATGGGCGCCGCCGTGGCGCACGAACTGTACCTGGCGCTGCGGCGGCGCGGCCGGCCGCTGCCCGGCCGCCTGGTGGTGTCGGCGTGCGAAGGGCCGGCCCGGCACAGGCCCGGCCTGCTGCATGCGGGTTCGGACGAGGCCCTGAAGCGGGAAATGTTCAAGCTGGGCGGCACCAACGCGGCGCTGGCCGGCATGACCGAGCTGCTCGACCTGGTGCTGCCCGTGATGCGCGGCGACTACCGGGTGATCGAAACGCATGTGCCGGCGCCGGACAGGGCGCCGATCGCCGCACCCATCAGCGCCTTCACGGGTCTGGCCGATACCGAACTCGAGCCCGGCGACGCGCAGGCCTGGGCCGGCGAGACGGCCGCCGCCTTCGAGCAGCAAGCCTTCCCCGGCGGGCATTTTTACCTGATCGAGCAGCGCGATGCCGTGCTGGCCGCCTTGTTGCAGCGCTTCGGCGCACTGGGCGGGCAGTGGCCGAGTACGCCGTGAAGCGGCGTGCGGTCCCCTGAAAAGTTGCCGAAGCGGGCATGCGGCTGCCGCTTCGGGGGAGCCGGGCGGCGATTGCGCGTTCATAGTCGAAATACCTAAATGATAATCATTCCTGATATGAATATTCCTGAACAAGCAGCCCGCGTCGTCGTTCTCGGCGGGGCCGGGCGGGTGGGGCGCGAGGCGGTGCGCTACCTGATGCGCCATACCAGCTGCGAGCTGCAGCTCGCCTCGCGCAGCGAGCCGGCGCTGGCGTTCGAGTGGTTCGGTTCGCAGCGCCAGCGCCTGTCCTGGGCCGCTGTCGACGCCTTCGACGAGGCGGCGCTGACGGCGCTGCTGCGCGGCGCGGCGCTGGTCATCTCCTGCATCGGCCCCTCCGGCCTGGTGGGCGAGCGGGTTGCCAACGCCTGTCGCGCGGCAGGCACGCCGCTGATCGATGCGGGCGGCTACGATCCGTTGCTGGCGGCGCTGGAGCTGACGCAGCGGCGACAGCCGGCGCAGGCGCCCGCCATCATCAGCGTCGGTCTGCTGCCCGGCCTGTCCGGCCTGTTCCCCAGATATGTGCTGGAGCGCACGGCGCGCGGACGCGCGGCGCTGAAACTGGAAACGTATTGCATCGGCCGCGACGCCTGGACTTATAACTCGGCCTGGGACATCGTCTACAGCCTGGGCGATTTTGGCCAGGACCGGGGCTTTCCCGTGATACGCGACGGGCAGCACTGCAACGTGGGTTTTCGCGCGGCCACGCGCAAGGTCGATTTCCCCGCGCCCGTGGGCCGCGTCACCACCATGCTGGTGCCGGCCGAGGAACTGGCGCGGCTGGCGCGTCAGTCCGGCATCGCCGAGGCG
The DNA here is from genome assembly GCF_058798615.1 of Janthinobacterium sp. GW822-FHT07H11. Classification (NCBI taxonomy): domain Bacteria; kingdom Pseudomonadati; phylum Pseudomonadota; class Betaproteobacteria; order Burkholderiales; family Oxalobacteraceae; genus Janthinobacterium; species Janthinobacterium sp. GW822-FHT07H11. The sequence continues at coordinate 4,406,931 of NZ_CM179507.1, read as the reverse complement.
CGCGCCTACGGCAGCAATGTGGGCCCGCGCGCGGCCATGGTTTGCGTGCTGGCCAAGGTGCTGGGCATGTACCGCACGCCGACGCGGGTGGCGCGCGCGGCCGGCTGGCTGGTGGCCGCGTCGCGGCGCGACATGCGCAGGCTGGCGCCCGTGTACGGCTTGAAGGTCGACATCGCCTATGCCGATGGCGATGCCGCCAGCGCGACGATGATGATCGCCGATACCTATCAGGCCACGGGCGTGACCATCGGCATCGCCGCGCGCTGCCTGCTGGAAGGGCCGGCCATCACCCCCGGCGTGCACCTGCTGCACGAGGCGGTTGATGCGCGGCGGGCCATGGTGCTGCTCGAGGAAGAGGGACTGGTGGTGGTAACAGGATTGGGCGCCGCGGACGGCGCCACATTACAGGAGAAAGCGGCATGAAAGAACATGGCAGTCCAGGCGGCGCGCGCGTCGTCGTCATCGGCGGCACGGGCGAGAGCGGCCGGCGCATCCTGCGCGTGCTGCGCGCGCGCCATCCGCAGCTGCAGCTGTGCTGCGCCGCGCGGCGGCCGCGGCCCCACGAGCTGCCGGCCGGGGTGGCCAGCGCCACGCTCGACATGCGCGACAGCGAGGCGGCGCTGGCGCTGCTGTGCCAGTTCGACCTGGCCATCATCGCGCTTGGGCCGATGGATGCCTTCGGCGCCGCGCCGCATGCCTTGTGCCTGCAGGCGGGCATCGATTGCATCGACATCAACGACAGCCTCGCTTCGGCCGAGGCGATCCTGGCGCTCGACGGCGAGGCGCGCCGCGCCGGCCGCACGATCTTGACGGGCATGGGCCTGGCGCCAGGCTTGTCCGGCCTGCTGCTGATGAAGCTGGCGCGCGAGCAGGCTTCGCCGGCCGGCGTGTACCGCAGCCGCTTCTACGCGGGCGCCGCATACGGCGGCGGCGAAACGAGTCCGTACGCGATACTCGACAGTTTCAAGCCCGATATCGAGGTGCTGCGGCAGGGCAAGCGCCGGCACGAGGCGGCGCCGTGGCATGACGGCCACGCCAGCTTCCTCTTTCCCGGCCAGGCCAAGGCGGCGCCGCTGATCGCCTATTCCGCGCCGGAAGTGGCAGCGCTGGCCGCGCCGCGGGGCCGCAGCGGCGTTGCGGCCCAGGTGATGACGTTCGATCCGCGCTACCACATCCAGTTCCTGACGCCTGGCGCGGCGCGCTTCTTCGGCCGCATCGGCCGCTGGAAGGGCATGCGCCAGCGCCTGGCGCGCATGTTTTTCAACAGCGGCCAGTCCGTAAAAAAACGCAAGAACGCCGATGCCGACTGCAGCCTGTGGGTGTATCCCGACGACCGGCCGGAAGACGGCTGGCTGTTGCACGGCGCCATGTCGTCCTACGATTTTACGGCGCTGATGGCATGCGCGGCCACCGACACGCTGCTGGCCGGCGCGCTCGGCACGGACGCCGGCGCGTACAGCGTCGAGCACCTGGCGCCGGACGGCCATGACGCGCTGGAAGCGGCGCTGCGGCGCTATGGCGTCACCTGCCGGCGCGCCGGCGCCCTGCGCCACAAGGAAGACCCGCTGCACTTCGGCTGGTGCCAGCCGGTCGATGGCGGCGCCGCCAGCCTTGCCCATTACGGCGCCTGCTGGTACGACATCGTCGTGCATCCGCGCATGACGGCGCTGCAGACGCGCTACCTGACCGATTCGGCGATCTGGGGCTTGCTCCGAAGCCAGGTGCGGGGCATGGCGTTTGCCGGCTTCGTCTGCCGCGTGATGCTGCGCTGGCGCGCCCATTACGCGGCGCTGGCGCCGCTGCGCGCCGCGCATGCCGATCATGCGGCGCAGTGGGCGCGCATCACGCGCGATATCAGCATGTTTACCTCAGGCTACAGCCGGGCCCGCGAATTGCTGGGCCAGAACGAGGCGTTTGCGCTGTACCGCCGCATGTTCCTCGAGACGGGGCGCATGGAAATGCGCTGGTTGTGGCCCGTTCCCGAAGTCATCGCCGAGACGGCGGAACCTGCGCTGGCGGTGCGCGACTACTGGCTGGCGTTTGTCGGGCGCTGCGAGGAACTGGGCCTGCTGCGCGGGCGCCGCAGCGAACATGGCTACGCGATCGAGTATTGCGCCTATGCCGAGATGTTCTTCCTGCTCGGCTGCCCCGAACTGGCCAATGTGGTGCGCGAAATGGAGCACGAGGCGCTCGGCTACATGGCCGCGCAGGCCGGTGTCGAGGTGTGCTGGCGGGCCGGCGCGAATGGCAGCGCCAGCGTTTCCATCGAGGCGCTCGAAGCGTCGGGCGCGGTGCGCGGCGCGGCCTGAGGGCATCGCGCGTGGCGGCCTGTCCTGGCCGCCACATCGGCACGTTAGATTGGCATTACGCGGCCGCCCCGCCGATGCACGCGGCCAGGTGCTGCCGCGCATTACTGGGCAACATGCCGAACTGCTTGCGGAAGGCGGAGCTGAAATGGCTGACATTGCTGTAGCCGAGGATCATCGCCGTTTCCGTCACGTTGTAGCGTTGTAGCAACAATTGGGCCTGCTTCATCCGCTCGCCCTGGAAATAGGCGTAGATGCTGCTGTCGAACACCTGCTTGAATCCCTGTTTGAGCTTGCACTGGTTCAGGCCGACCTTGCGGGCGATGTCGGCGATGGTCGGCGGCGTGCTCAGGTCAAGCAGCAGGTAGTCGCGCGCTTCCTGCAGCTTGCGACGGTCGCGCAGGCCGATTTTTTGCTCGCAGCATTCGCCCTTGAAGGCGTCCAGGTGCCAGTGCAGGAAGTCCAGGGTGGCCGAGTGCAGCAGCAGTTGCGGGCAGGGCGTCTGGCTGAGGTGGTGCAGCAATTGCGCCGCCGCCGCCTTGACCCGGCTGCCGGCGCGGCAGGTGCGCGTAAAAAAGGCGTCGGCGGCGTGCCCTTGGAACAGCAGGCAATCTTCGCCCGCCAACTCGGTCAGCAGGCCGGAATCGACCATCAGCTCGATGGTCGACAGGTCGCCGCTGTGTTCGGCGCTGAAATGCTCGTGCTGCGCATAGCCGACGTTCAGGTCGCCAGGGGAAAGGGCGATGTCGCGGTCCCTGACCGTCGCCTCGAAGCGCCCGCGCAGCAGGCAATTGAAATGGATGTAGGCGCTGTCATGTTGGTAGCAGACTTTGGTGGCGATATTATCCTGTTCGTTGGCGCTGGTGAGGCTCACGATGAGTCCCGGTTGCAGCTCGACGTACCGGGTGGTGATGCGAAGTGTGTCATCCGTCAACTGTTTCTGCCCCATGGTGCCTGACTCCCTGAATGTATGCGCAATGGCGTAAATCTAAATGATTCTCATTTATATTATCAGAGCATGGGCTTCGCTTGTGAAATTTTTAATGTAATCCGTTTCGCAAGGTATTTCTTCAGCAATGCTGCCGATGCGGGGGGGCGTGCCACCGTTTCGGGGAGTGCCGGCCGGCGTTTCCGACGATGATGCTAATGATTCTTATTATCTTTAATTGTCATCAACAGGGAGAGCACAGGACCATGAAGATTTACCACAAGCGTACCCATCGCCAGCCGGCATGCGCACGACCGCGGCTGTACCGCCGCGCGTGCGCGCTGGCCGTCGCCCAGGTGCTGGCGGTCGCCTTGCCTGCGGCGGCGCAGCAGCGCAGCACGGCCATGCCGGTCATCGAGGTGATGGCTGAAAAGCGCAGCGCCAGGCTGGCCGAGGTGCCGATGAGCATTTCGGCGAAGACGGGCGATGAGTTGGCGGATGCCGAGACGGCGTCGGTCGCCGAGTTGTCGCGCAGCGTGCCCAACCTGCATATCTTTTCCTGGGGCGGACGGCGCGACACGAATATCTTTATCCGCGGCATCGGCCCTGGCCTGTTCACCGAACCCACGGTCGGCTTCTATGTCGATGGCGTGAATTATCTGGGCAACGGCATGTTCGACCTCGATTTCCTCGATATCGAACGCATCGAGGTGCTGCGCGGTCCGCAGGGGGTGCTGTACGGCGGCAACTCGCTGGGCGGCGTGATCAACGTCGTCACCCGCAAGCCGGGCAATGCCAGCGAGGGCAAGGTGGCGCTGCAGTTCGATGACCGTGGTGCAGCCAGCCTGAAGGCGATGGCGGCCACGCCGCTGATCAAGGATGAGCTGTTCTGGAGCCTGGCGCTGGGCGGCAGCCACGCCGACGGTTATGTGCGCAGCGGCTTGACGGGCGGCAAGCTCAACGCGCATGAAGACTATACGCTGCGCACCAAATTGCGCTGGGTGCCGAACAGCAAGCTGGAACTTAACTGGATCGTCGACGCCGAGCATTTCAACGGCGGCTCGTATACCTATGGTCCGCTGGAAGAGATGCGGCGCGACCGCTACACTACGCAGACGGTGCTGGGCGGCGTCGACCGGCGCGAGTCGGCCGGCACGTCGGTGCAGCTGAAATGGTCGGGCGACAGCGTCGACCTGACGTCGGTGACGGGCTGGCGCGACTGGCGTTCCGTCAACGGCATCCACCAGCAAAGCTCTTCCTACGGCTTCTACAAGAGCAATGCCCGCGAAAACCAGACGCAGCTGACCCAGGAAGTGCGCCTGGCGTCCAAGGGGCCGGGTCCTCTGGCGTGGCTGGCCGGCCTGTATGCCTACGATACGCGCGCCGAATCGGGCTCGCTCGGCGAGGTCGACTACACCGGCGCCGTGATGGGCGGCCCGTATTTCGACCGTCTGCGCTATCACAAGGACGGTTCCGGCTATGCGCTGTTCGGCCAGGCCAGCTACCAGCTGACGCCGGCCCTGAGCGTGACGGGCGGTTTGCGCATGGATGACGAGACCCGCAAGATCGATGCCTGGTCGCAGCGCGAGACGATGGGCGTGGCCTATCCCGTCAAGGAGCAGATGTCCTTTCACCAGTGGCTGCCGAAGGGCAGCGTATCGTATGCGCCTGCGCCGGGCGCGCTGTGGTATGCCAGCGTGGCGCGCGGCTACCGGGCCGGCGGCTATGACACCATCTACCTGGACCGCGACAAGCCATCGTTCCAGTCCGAGCACAGCACCAGCTATGAGGCGGGCTACAAGGGCACGTTCTGGGACCGGCGCGCCGACTTCAGCGTGGCCTTGTTCCGCATCGACTTGAGCAACCAGCAGGTGCAGCGCGTCATCCCCAGCGCGCGCGCATTCAATATCGTGACGGACAATGCGGGCAAGGGGCGCAGCACGGGCGCGGAGGCGGAATTGAGAATGAGTCCGGCGCCGGGCTGGCTGATCGGCGCGGGCGCCGGTTATACGCGCACCGAATTCATCGAGTACCAGTACGACCAGAATACGAACTACGCCGGTCGGCATTTTCCTTTCGCGCCCACATTCAGCGGCAACCTGTCGCTGCAGAACCGCCGCCCGCTGGGCGGCAACCTGAGCCTGTTCACCCGCGCCGACCTGCAGTACACGGGCAAGCATTATTTCGACGCCGCCAATACGCTGCAGCAGGACGGCTACGCCCTGCTCAATCTGAAAATGGGCGTGGAAGCGGAGAAATGGGATGCCTACCTGTGGGTGAAAAATGCCGGGAACAAGTTCTATTCCAGCGCCATTACCCAGCAGGGCGTCACGCCGCTGGCGGAGGTGGGCCCGCCGCGCCTGATTGGCGCGACCTTGACCTTGCGGTTCTAGGCTCGCGTCCCGGCAGCACGGAAGCCAGATCCGGCCGCTACAGGCCGGCTTCTTTCCAGGACGCCAGCCCCAGCCGCTTCAACAGCCGGCCCGACAGCCCGCAGCTCCAGCAACTGATCTGGATTTGCCTGTGCCGCCCCTGATCCGCATGCCAGGCTTGCTCGGCGCAGTCAAGCAGGGCCTCGCTGAGCGGGGAATGGTCGGCCATGGGCGGCAGGCGGCTCATCAGTTCGAACACGCCGTGGCACGTCTCCTTGATCTGCAGCAAACCGGCCAGCAGGGCGCGCAGCGCGGCGCCGTCGATGGAAGCGCTCGCTTGCGTGAAACGCTGCTGCCAGCACAGGGTGCGCTGCGGCCACAGGGCCAGCAGCGCGGCCACGTCGGCCGTGCGCAGTTGCCCGACCAGCTCGTCCGCCTCCCGGAACAGGTCGAGGCGGTCGTATTCCTCGTCGTCGCCGCACAGCAGTTCATCGAGCTCCTGCAAGACGCTCATGCCACCACGTTCACGGGCGCACCGCGTTCGAACGCTTCGATATTGCCGATCAATATGTCGGCCAGCTTTTGCATGGCTTCGCCGCTGGCCCAGGCCGTGTGGGGCGTGAGGATGAAGTTGGGCAGGCGCAAATTCAACAGCGGGTTGTCGGGCAGGGGCGGCTCTTTGCTCAGCACGTCGAAGCCGGCGCCGGCGATCACGCCACGGGTCAATGCGTCGGCCAGGGCGGCCTCGTCGACGAGGCCGCCCCGCGCCGTATTGATCAGCAGCGAAGTCGGTTGCATGCGCGCCAGCTCTTGCTCTCCGATGATGTTGCGCGTCTTGTCCGTCAGCGGCAGGTGCAGGCTCAGCACGTCGGAGGTGGCCAGCAGTTCGTCAAAACTCACTTCCTTGACGCCGTCTTCCTCGATCGGGGAACGGTTGTGGACGATCACCTGCATGCCGAAGGCGCGCCCCAGCTGGGCCACGGACTTGCCCAGCGCGCCGTAGCCGAGCAGGCCCAGGCGGCTGCCCGCCAGGTCGCGGATCGGGTGGCCGAACAGGCAGAAGCGGTCCGAGGCCTGCCACAGGCCCGCTTCCACATCAAAGCGGTAGGCGATGAGCTGGCGGCGCAGGGCCAGCATCAGGGCCAGGGTGTGTTCGGGCACGGTGGCGCGCGCATAGTCGCGGATATTCGCGACGACGATGCCCCGCTCGCGGCAGGCGGCCAGGTCGAGGATGTCCGTGCCGGTGGCGGCCACGGCGATCATCTTCAGCTCGGGCAGCTGCGCCAGTTCGGCCGCGCGCAGCGGCACTTTATTGGTGATGGCGATGCTGGCGCCTTGCAAGCGGGACACCGTCTGTTCGCTGCCCTTGGTATGCGGATATTCTGCCCAGCTGTGCGCGAAGGCGGGCGGGCGCACGGTGGCGATCAGGCTGTCGCGGTCGAGAAAGACGATGCGGTGGGGCGATGTGCTTGCTGCGGTCATGGCTGGGCCTCGGTCAGGGTGGCACGCGCGGGAAGATTGCTCTTGCCCTTCAGCTGCGTGGCCGGGTGGTTGGTAAACATGTCGGCGACCCATTCGACGAACACGCGCACCTTGGCGGACAGGTGGCGGTTGGGCGGATAGATCACGTGGATGGGCAGCGGGTCGGATTCCCAGTCGCCCAGCAATTCCACCATTTTGCCCTGTTCCAGCAGCGGCGCAAGCATGAAGTGCGTCATTTGCACGATGCCCAGGCCCGCCAGGCCGGCGGCCGCGTAGGCGTTCGAGTCGTTCAGGGCGATATGGCTGGGCATGGACATCTGGAGGCGTTCGCCGGCGCGCGTGAAATCCCAGTCGAAGGTCTTGCCCGTCTTGGCGGAGAAGAAATTCACGCCCCGGTGCTGCGCCAGGTCGTTCGGGTGCAGCGGCGTGCCATGGCGCGCCAGGTAGCCGGGCGCGGCGCAGGTAATGAAATGCAGCACGCCGACCCGGCGCGCGATCAGGTTCAAATCGCCGAGTTCGCCGCCGCGCACGGCGCAGTCGACGCCTTCCTCGATCAGGTCGACGGGGCGGTCGCTGCAGCCGAGTTCCAGCGAGATGTCCGGGTAGCGGGCGAAGAAGTCGGGCAGGGCGGGGATGATCAGTTCGCTGGCCAGGGCCGTGGGCGCATCCACGCGCAGCCGTCCGCTGGGGCTCAAGCGCGTGCGCGACAGCGATTCCTCGGCCTCGCGCACATCCGACAGGATGCGCACGCAGCGTTCGTAATACGCGGCGCCGTCCGAGGTGATGCTGACGTGGCGCGTGGTGCGGTTGAGTAACTTGACCGACAGGCTGCTTTCCAGCGACTGGATCAGGGTCGATACGGTGGCTTTGGGCAACTGCATGTTTTCCGCCGCGCGCGTAAAGCCGCCCGCATCGACGACTTGGATGAACACTTCCATGGCTTGCAGCTTGTTCACTTGATTTCCTATCACTTTATCCATGATTATTCAGAATCCTGAACAATCAATTCGGCATTGCACTCTTTATCAGATTGTAGATCAAGTCTATAGTTGTTGTACTGCAGCATAAATGATGCCGCAGGAAGGACAACAGGAGAAACATCATGGCTTATCGGAATGGAATCTTTGCAGTGCTTGCTCTCGCTGTGAGCTCGCTTGCTCTGGCCGCGATGGTATCGACGGATGCCTACTCGCTGGCGGCGCAAAGCGAAGCCAGTGGTTACAGCGCCCTGACCCATGAAGTGGGCGGCGCCGCCCTGTTGTGCCTGAACGACACGGTACTCGATGCTGCGGTGCAGCCGGTGGTGGCGCAATGACGTTTGCCGACGCCGCGGCCGAACTGGCGCCTGGCCAGGCGCTGAAGATACGCGACATCGAGGTGCAGGGCGCGCAGGATGCGCTCGGCGCGCGCGTCTACACGGCCGGCGTGCCGGGCGCCAAACAGCCGAACCTGATCGTCTTTTTCCATGGCGGCGGCTTTGTCGACGGCGACCTGGACGATGCGGACGACTTCCTGCGCTGCCTCGTGCTGAGCAACCCGGACCACGTGGTGCTGGCCGCGAACTACACCTTGGCGAAGGTGCGGCCATTTCCCGCCGCCGTCGAAGACGCGCATGCCGTGCTGCTGTGGGCAAAAAAGAACAAGTCCAAGCTGGGCTGGACGGGCAAGCAGATGGTGGTGTCGGGCATCGAAGCGGGCGCCAACCTGGCTGCCGTGTGCGCCATGATGTCGCGCGACCGGGGCGGCCCGCCCCTCGCGGGCCAGGTGCTGATCATGCCCATGCTCGACCCCGGCCTGTCGAGCTGCTCGATGCGCTCCTTGCCGAGCTGTCCCGACCTGGCGGAAGTGGCCGATCAATGTGCCGCCGCCTACCGTGGCTACCTGCCGAATGCCGCAGATCGTACCCATCCGTACGCGTCGCCATTGCAGTCTAGCCGCCTGAAGAACCTGCCGCCAGCCTTGATCTTGTCCAGCGAAGACGACCCATTGCGCGACGAGGCTGAACAATACGGCAGCAAATTGATCGCCTGCGGCATCAAGACCACCGTGCGGCGCATGGCCGCCGCGCCGCTGCAAGACGCGACCGCCCGTAATGAATGCGCCTGCAAGGTGCAGGTATTGAGCGAAATTAGCAGTTTCGTCGCCGGACTGGGGCAGGAGCCCGAGTCATGAGGCCGCCATCTGCGGCACCGCAAAAAAACTTACACTAACCAGTTTACTTTTTGAGTTTCGGTTGCTACACTACGCAGTGTAGTTCCCTTCCTGTCTGCGTTGTGCGCTCGCACAGCCAGCTTCGTCGTCCCCGTCCGCTTTCAAGCAGTTGGCGGCCTGTTTACCTTTGATCGAGCGCCGTCGGGCGCCATGGCACCACCATACACTTTTTCAGCTGGGTTGCTTCCTGCCGCCCATACCATTAGAAATTTTCATAAAACAGGGAAATAAAATGAAAAACGTTCAACAATTTTCCACTCTGCTCAAGCCCCTGGCTGCCTCGCTCGCGCTGGCGGGACTGGTGGCAGTCAGCCTGGCCGGCTGCGATTCGGCCAACAGCAAGGTGCCCGACGCGCCAGCGGCCGGCGGCCCGCCCATCTCGGCCGCCGCCGTCGTTGAAAAACAGATCACGGAAACGCAGGAATTCTCGGGCCGCCTGGAAGCGATCGAGCGCGTGGAAATCCGCTCGCGCGTCGGCGGCTTCATCACTGCCGTCAACTTCAAGCCGGGCAGCGAAGTCAAAAAGGGCGATGTGCTGTTCGTCATTGATCCGCGCCCGTTCCAGGCCGAAGTGTCGCGCGCCGAAGGCACGGCCGCCTCGGCCCGCGCCAAGGCGGAACTGGCCAAGCTGGAACTGTCGCGCGCTGAAAAGCTGCTGGCCGAAAAAGCCATCGCCCAGCGCGAATTCGACGAAAAAGCCTCGGGCCTGAAGGAGCTGGACGCGAATGTCCGCTCGGCGCAAGCCGCGTATGAAGCGGCCAGGCTGAACCTGTCATACACGCAGGTGCAGGCGCCGATCAGCGGCCGCGTCAGCAAGGCGGAAATCACTGTCGGCAACCTGATCGACGCTTCCGCCATTTTGACGTCGGTGGTCTCGACGGACCGCATCTACGCCAGCTTCGACGGCGATGAAGACACGTATCTGCGCGTGGCCGGCACGGCGCAAAAGGGCACGCCCGTCACTGTCAAGGTGGGCCTGGCCAACGAAACGGGCTTCCCGCACGAAGGCAAGCTGGAATTTGTCGACAACCAGCTTGACCCGGCCACGGGCAGCGTGCGCATGCGCGCCACCTTCGCCAACGCCGAGCGCCAGCTGGTGCCGGGCCTGTTCGCGCGCATTCAGCTCGACGGCGGCAACGGCCCGCACGCACAAAGCACGGCACTGTTGATCAGCGACCGCGCCGTCGGCACGGATCAAAGCCGCAAATACGTCTACGTGGTAGGTGCCGACAACAAGGCCGAATACCGCGCCGTCAAGCTGGGCCCGACCTCGGACGGCTTGCGCGTGGTGCGCGAAGGCTTGAAGGCGGGCGAAAAGATCGTCGTCAACGGCTTGCAGCGCGTGCGCCCCGGCGCGCCCGTGACGCCGCAGATGGTGGCGATGGATTTCGACCCGACCGCGCCCGTCGCTCCCGCCAAACCTGAAGTAAAAGACGCCAAGATCGCCGCGAAAGCAGCATCGACTTCCAAGGAATAAACATGAATTTTTCCCGCTTTTTCATCGACAAGCCGATTTTCGCGGCGGTGCTGTCGATTGTCATATTCGTGGCCGGGCTGCTGTCGATATTCGGCCTGCCCATCTCCGAATATCCCGACGTCGTGCCGCCATCGGTGGTGGTGCGCGCGCAGTATCCGGGCGCCAACCCGAAAGTGATCGCCGAAACCGTCGCCGCGCCGCTCGAAGAGCAGATCAACGGCGTCGAGAACATGCTCTACATGTCCTCGCAAAACACGTCCGATGGCGCGATGATGCTGACCGTGACCTTCAAGATCGGCACCAACGTCGAGCAGGCCGAGACGCAGGTGCAGAACCGCGTGCAGCGCGCCTTGCCGCGCCTGCCCGAGGAAGTGCGCCAGATCGGCGTGACGACCGTCAAATCGTCGCCCAACCTGACCATGGTGGTGCACCTGGTCTCGCCGAACAAGCGCTATGACGATATGTACCTGCGTAACTACGCGGTGCTGAACGTCAAGGATCAATTGGCCCGTTTGCCCGGCATGGGCGACATCCAGATCTTCGGCGCCGGCGACTATGCCATGCGCATCTGGCTCGACCCGCAAAAGGTAGCGGCGCGCGGCATGACGGCCAATGACGTCGTCGACGCCATCCGCGAGCAGAACGTGCAGGTGGCTGCCGGCGTGATCGGCGCCTCGCCGGCGAAGAACTCGGACTTCCAGCTGACCGTCAACACCCAGGGCCGTCTGCAGACGCCCGAGGAATTCGGCGCCATCATCGTGCGCACGAATGCCGACGGCGCCGTGACGCACCTGAAAGACGTGGCGCGCGTGGAAATGGGCGCCAACAGCTACTCGCTGCGTTCGCTGCTGAACAACAATCCGGCCGTCGGCATGGGTATTTTCGAGGCGCCGAACGCCAACGCGCTGCAACTGTCTTCCGACGTGCGCGCCAAGATGGACGAACTGAAAAAAGACTTCCCGCAAGGCGTGGAATACCGGATCGAGTACGACCCGACGCAATTCGTGCGCTCGTCCATCGAAGCCGTGATCCACACGCTGCTCGAAGCCATCGCCCTGGTGGTGCTGGTGGTGATCATCTTCCTGCAAACCTGGCGCGCATCGATCATTCCGCTCTTGGCCGTTCCCGTGTCCATCGTCGGCACCTTTGCCGTGATGCTGGGCTTTGGCTTCTCGATCAACACCCTGTCGCTGTTCGGCCTCGTGCTGGCCATCGGTATCGTCGTCGATGACGCCATCGTGGTGGTGGAAAACGTCGAGCGCAACATCGAGGAAGGGCTGTCGCCGCGCGACGCCACCATCCAGGCCATGAAAGAGGTCAGCGGTCCTATCGTCGCCATCGCCCTGGTGCTGTGCGCCGTGTTCGTGCCGATCGCCTTCGTGCCCGGCCTGTCGGGCGAGTTCTACCGCCAGTTCGCGCTGACCATCGCCATTTCGACCGTGATCTCCGCCTTCAGCTCGCTGACCCTGGCGCCGGCCCTGTCGGCCGCGCTGCTGAAACCGCACGATGCGCCGAAGGATGCGCTGACGCGCGGCATGGACATGGTCTTCGGCCGCTTCTTCGCCTGGTTCAACCGCTTCTTCGGCCGCGCCTCGCACCGTTATGAAGCGGGCGTGAAGGGCGTGTTGGGCCGCAAGAGCGCCTCGCTGGGCGTGTATGCGCTGCTGGTCGTTGCCGCCATCTTCACCTTCAAGTCCGTGCCGGCCGGCTTCGTGCCGGCGCAAGACAAGCAATACCTGGTGGGCTTTGCGCAATTGCCCGACGCCGCCTCGCTGGACCGCACGGAAGATGTCGTGCGCCGCATGTCCGACGTCATCAAGTCGGTGCCTGGCGTCGAATCGACCATCGCCTTCCCCGGCCTGTCGATCAACGATTTTACCAATGCACCGAACGCCGGCATCGTCTTCGCCACCCTGAAGCCGTTCGGCGAGCGCACGACCAAGGAGTTGTCGGGCGGCGCCATCGCGGCCGAGATCAACAAGCGCCTGGGCGGCATCCAGGACGCCTTCATCATGGTCTTTCCGCCACCGCCTGTGAATGGCCTCGGTACCATCGGCGGCTTCAAGATGATGATCGAAGACCGCGGCAATCTCGGTTACGACGCGCTGTACAACGCCACCCAGGCGCTGGCCGCCAAGGCTTACCAGACGCCGGAACTGGCGGGCGTGTTCTCGGGCTACCAGATCAACGTGCCGCAGCTGTTCGCCGACGTCGACCGCGTGAAAGCCAAGCAGATGGGTGTGCAGCTGCAAACGATCTACCAGACCTTGCAGATCAACCTCGGTTCGCTGTACGTGAATGACTTCAACCAGTTTGGCCGCACCTACCAGGTGCGCGTGCAGGCCGATGCGGCATTCCGTTCGCATGCCCAGGACATCGCGCAGCTGAAGGTACGCAATGACAAGGGCGAGATGATCCCGCTGTCGTCGCTGATGCGCGTCAAGGACAGCTATGGTCCCGACCGCGTGCAGCGCTACAACGCGTATGCAGCAGCCGATTTCAACGGCGGCGCAGCCCCTGGTGTATCGAGCGGCCAGGCGCAAGTGGCGCTGGAACGCATTGCCAAGGAAGTGCTGCCGCAGGGGATTTCGTATGAATGGACGGAGCTGACCTACCAGGACATCTTGTCCGGCAATACGATGATCTATGTCTTCCCGCTGTGCGTGCTGCTGGTGTTCCTGGTGCTCGCCGCCCAGTACGAAAGCTGGACCCTGCCGCTGGCCGTGATCCTGATCGTGCCGATGTCGATCCTGTGCGCGCTGTTGGGCGTCAAACTGACCGGCGGCGACAACAACGTGTTTACCCAGATCGCGCTGTTCGTGCTGGTGGGGCTGGCGTCAAAAAATGCCATCCTGATCGTGGAATTTGCCCGCGAACTGGAAGAGCATGGCCGCACCGTCGTGCAAGCGGCGCTGGAAGCGTGCCGTCTGCGTCTGCGTCCGATTCTGATGACGTCGATCGCCTTCATCATGGGCGTGGTGCCCCTGGTGTTCTCGCACGGCGCCGGTTCGGAAATGCGCCATGCGATGGGCGTGGCCGTATTCGCCGGCATGCTGGGCGTGACCTTCTTCGGCCTGTTCCTGACGCCCGTGTTCTACGTCCTGCTGCGCACCCTGGCGCAGCGTTTTGAGAAAAAACCAGCCGCCGCTGCCGCCAAGCCTGTCGCCGCGCCAGCGCTGGACCTGGAAGGAGATATATATTGAAAACCAATGCAATCATCGGGCGCGTCAAGCCCGTCTTGAGCGCCATGGCCGCCGCAGTCCTGCTGGCCGCCTGCGCGGCGCCCGAGTTCAAGCAGCCGCAGATCGAGACGCCGGCAGCGTTCAAGGAAGCGCAAGCGCCGGCCGTGCAGACGGCGGCCGACGGCACGCGCTGGAAGCAGGGCGTGCCGGCCGAGCGCCAGGCGCGCGGCGAATGGTGGCTGGCCTTCAATGATCCGGCTTTGACCAGCCTGATCAACGAAGCCACGCAGGCCAACGCCAACCTGGCCGTCGCCGCCGCCCGCGTCAAGCAGGCGAGGGCGATTGCCGGCATCGCCGAAGCGGACCGCATCCCGCAAGTGGGCGTCAACGTGGGCGGCCAGCGCAACCGCGCCTCCGCCGTGTCGCTCGGCTTGCCGAACGGCGCGCCGGTGGCGGCGACCAACGTCTACCAGGCCAACCTGACGGCCAGCTACGAAGTCGATCTGTTCGGCAGGGTGGCGGCCAATGTCAGCGCCGCGCGCAGCGATGCGCTGGCCGTGGAAGCGACTTACCGTTCCGTGCTGCTGTCCTTGCAGGCCGACGTGGCGCAAACCTACTTCCAGCTGCGCGCCACGGACGCCGAACTGGCGACCCTGGAACAGACAGTGCGCCTGCGCGAGGAGAGCGTGCATGTGAACCAGCGCCGCTACGACCTGGGCGACATCGGCGAATTCGACCTGTCGCGTGCCCGCACGGAGCTGTCGACCGTGCGCGCCGAAGCCATCGGCCTGCAGCGCCAGCGCGCCACCGGCGAGCATGCGCTGGCCGTCCTGCTGGGCAAACCTGCCGCCAGCTTCACGGCGGGCGTCAACCCGCTGCAGGATAGCGGCTTCCTGCCCGTGATCCCGGCCGGCATGCCATCGTCCCTGCTGGAGCGCCGTCCCGACATCGCGTCGGCGCAGCGCACCATGGAAGCGTCGAATGCGCGCATCGGCGTGGCCAAATCGGCCATGTTCCCCGCCTTGAGCCTGAACGCTTCCGGCGGCGGCGCGTCCGATACCTTCTCGGATATCTTCAAGTGGAGCAGCCGCTCCTGGCTGCTGGGCGCCCTGATGTCGATGCCCATCATCGACGGCGGCCGCAACAAGGCTGCCGTGACCCGCAGCGAAGCGCAGCTGGAAGAATCGGTAGCCACGTATCGCCAGAGCGTGCTGGTGGCCTTCGCCGAGGTGGAAGACAACCTGGCCGGCCTGCGCATCCTGTCGGGCCAGACGCAGCAGATCGACGAAGCCGTCGTCTCGGCGCGCCGTTCGGCCGACCTGGCGCAAAAGCTGTACGACGCGGGCCGTTCCAGCTACCTGGACCTGCTCGACGCGCAGCGCAACCTGGCGGCCATCGAGCGCAATGCCGTGCAACTGCGCGGCAACCGCGCCGTCACCACGGTGGCGCTGATCCGCGCCCTGGGCGGCGGCTGGGGCGAGACAGAGCCGCAGGTCGCGGTCAACTAGTATCCCGGCGATAAGCCAGCCAAGAACGGCGTCGTGCATTGCACGGCGCCGTTTTTTTATGGTTGGCGCAGGTCGGCTCAGCGCTGTAGGTCGGCTTAGCGCGCAGCGCGTAAGCCGACAACACCCGCGCCCTCAATCCAGACAAGACCAGCCAAATCAGTTGAATCCGTTTGCGGACAGGCCGCGTAAATACTCCTGCAATCACGCAAACGCAGTCATCCAGGAGATACCATCATGCGCACTATCGTTCCCGCAGCTCTGTTCATCACCTCCATGCTGGCCGCCAGCGCCCCCTTTGCCGCCGACATGGCGACCATGGTGGGCGGCCAGAGCATGTATCCGTCCAAGGACATCGTCGACAACGCCGTCAATTCGGCCGACCACACGACCCTGGTCGCCGCCGTCAAGGCGGCCGGCCTGGTCGACACCCTGAAAGGCAAGGGACCGTTCACCGTGTTCGCGCCGACGAATGCGGCGTTTGGCAAGCTGTCGGCCGGCACCGTCGAGACCCTGGTCAAGCCGGAAAACAAGGCGACCCTGACGAAAATCCTCACCTACCACGTGGTGCCCGGCAAATACGACTTCAAGGCGCTGGCGAAGGAAATCAAGATGCATGACGGTAAAGCCACCTTGCCCACGGCGAGCGGGGGCAAGCTGATGTTCGCCATGAACGGCATGCACAACATCGTCGTGATGGATGAAGGCGGCAACAGCGCCAACATCAGCACCTATGACGTGTACCAGTCGAATGGCGTGATCAATGTCATCGACACGGTGCTGATGCCAAAATAAGCGGACGAAAAAAAGACAGGGAAAACCCTGTCTTTTTGGCTTGCGCGGCCGAGATTACTTGGCTGGCGCTGCTGCCGGTGCGGAAGCTGCTGGCGTCGCTGGAACTGCCTTCTCTCCAGTAGCCGCTTTCTTCGCCTTGTGATGCTTGGCTTTCTTGTGCGTCGCTGGCTTGACGGCGGCGGCTGGCGCTTCGGCTTTGGCGGCAGGCGCAACGGCTGCGGCGGAAGCTGCTGGAGCGGCCGGCGCTGCTGGAGCGGCTGGCGTCTGTGCGAAAGCGGCGGTGGCGAACAGGGTGGCGATCAGGGTGGCGATAACTTTTTTCATGATGAAATCCTATAAGGTAGAGTGGTTAATGAATTCGGGTGCTGACGGACTGGATTACTTGGCTGGTGCCGGAGCTGGTGCGGCGGCGGTGGCCGACGCCAGTTTCGCATCTGCCTTGGCCTTGGTTTTTTTCGCAGCGTGGTGGGCCTTGGCTTTCGTGGTGGCCGCTTCCGCCTTGGCGCTGGCAACGTCCGTTTTCGCGGCGACGACGGCTTTCGCTTCTTTCGCGTCCGCTTTCACGACGGCTTGCGCTTCCTTGGCATCGGCTTTCACGACGGCCTTGGTGTGGGCCGCTTCCACTTTGGCGGGAACCGAGGCTGCCGGGGTGGCTGCAGGAGCTGCAGGCGTCTGGGCAAAGGCAGCGGTTGCGAACAGGCCGGCGATCAGGGTAGCGATTACGTTTTTCATGGTGCAGTCCTCAGTGGTGGTTGTCTGGTAAGTCTGTTGGTGCCGGGATGATTCCCGTGTCACTGAGCATAAAACGCGCCCCGGGACGCTTGCGTTGACGGTCATTACAAACGCTTACATCTGCGTGGCATCGGCCTTCAGGATGGCTTTGAGAATGTCTTCCGAACGGCGCTGTCCGTAACCCTTGCCATACGCGCTGGAGGCGATGCTCACCACCATGCGGCGCGATGGAATCACATAGATCTTGTTGCCGCCATTGCCCGAGGCGAAATGCACAGCGATCTTCCTGCCGCCGATGTCCTGCGTCTTCGCGTACCAGAAATAGCCATAGCTGTCGGCGTAGCGGTCGACGGCGCCGATGGCCACGCGCGGCGCCAGCGCCGCGTGCAGCCAGGCGGCGTCGATGACCCTCTTGCCGTCCACCACGCCGTCGTCGAGCACCATCTGGCCAATCTTCGCCGTGTCGCGCGCGCGCAGCGACAGATTGCCCTGTCCCTTCGGATGGTTGGCCACGTCGCGGCCCCAGCTCCAGCGCGTGATGCCCAGCGGCGCGAACAAGACCTTGGCGGCGTAGTCTTCCAGGTCGGCGCCGCTGGCGCTTTCCACCACTCTGCCGGCGATGTAGGCCCCCAGTGAGTTGTAGCGGTAGGCGCTGCCCGGCTTTGTTGCGGCCGGCACGCCGCGCACGAAGGCGGCGGGGTCGGGCGCGGCATCGAGCTTGTCTTCATTGCCGGGCGACTGTTCGTCTTCATCGAAGGCGGCCAGGCCCGAGCGCATGGTCAGCACGTCGTCGAGGACCACCTTGCCGGCCGGGCTGCCGGCGATTTCGGGCCAGTAGTCGCCCACGGTTCTTGTTGTCGCCAGCTGGCCGCGCGCCACGGCCGCACCGGCCAGCAGGGCGGTGATGCTCTTGCCGGCCGAGCGGATGTCGTGCAGGGTGTCGGCCGTCTCGCCGTTGTAATAGCGTTCGGCCACGATGGCGCCGTCGCGCAGCACGACGACGGCGCGCAGGTCGCCATGGCTGTCGCTGTCATAGCCTTGTAGTAGCTGCTTCATGGAGGAAGTGGCGCCATCGTACGCCACTGCGGCGCAGGACAGCAAGAGGAGGCTGAGGAAGGGCAGGGAAAGGCGGCGCATGCGGAGTGCTCCATGATGGTGGTCGGACTGCCAGTGTCGCCCGGTTGCGCCATTTTGTCGCGCTTGTCGTGGCCTGCCGCATGAAGTTTGCATGAAGGCGCCACAGCCAAAAAAAATGCCGTTCAGCCCAGGACTGAACGGCATTGCCGTCAAAGACGGCGATGACTTGAGGATAGCGGCAGTTATTTTGCCGGTGTCGCTGGAATCGCTTCGGCCGCCTTGCTTTCATCGGCCGCCAGCTTGGCTTTCTTGGCCTTGTGATGCGCCTTGGCCTTGGTGACCTTGGCATCGGCCTTGGCGCTGGCGACATCGGCTTTCGCGTCGGCGGCGACAGCCGCTACTTTCGCGTCGGCCTTCACGACGGCCTTGCTTTCCTTGGCTTCTGCCTTGACCACGGCTTTCGTGTGGGCCGCTTCCGCCTTGGCGGGGACCGAAGCTGCCGGGGCGGCAGGGGTTTGGGCGAAGGCTGCGGTTGCGAACAGGCTGGCGACGAGGGTGGCGATAACTTTTTTCATTTTATTTTCCTGGCGAGTGTCAGTGATGGTGTGTCGAGGATTACTTGGCTGCTGCTGGCGTTGCTGGCGCTGCTTCCGCGGTGGCCGAAGCCAGTTTTGCATCGGCCTTGGCCTTGGTGTGCTTGGCCTTGTGGTGGGCCTTGGCTTTCGTGGTGGCCGCTTCCGCCTTGGCGCTGGCGACGTCCGTTTTCGCGGCGACGACGGCTTTCGCTTCTTTCGCATCCGCTTTGACGACCGTTTGCGCTTCCTTGGCGTCCGCTTTCACGACGGCCTTGGTGTGGGCCGCTTCCACTTTGGCGGGCGCTGCTGGCGCTGCAGGGGACTGGGCAAAGGCTGCGGTTGCGAACAGGCCGGCGATCAGGGTAACAATTGCTTTTTTCATGGTGCAGTCCTCGGTGGTGGTTTGTCTGGTATGTCTGTTGGTGCCGGGATGATTCCCGTGTCACTGAGCATAAAACGTCGCCCGCAAGCTTACCGTTGACCTCGTTTACACTTTCTTACAATCAGGTGTTTTATCGGCTGTTGCTGTGTGATGTCGGCATGAAAAAGAAAAAAGACAGCCGAAGCTGTCTTTTTGTGTGGCGCGTAAAACGCGCGGAACTGATTACTTGGCCGCTGCAGCGGTCGCTTCAGTTTTGGCTTCGTCAGCCTTGGCCTTGGCTTTTTTTGCTTTTTTGTGGGCTTTGGCTTTGGTGGCGGCGGCATCGGCCTTGGCGCTGGCGACGTCGGCTTTCGCATCGGCGGCGACGGCGGCTTCTTTCGCATCGGCTTTCACCACGGCCTTGGTTTCCTTGGCTTCTGCTTTGGCCACTTCCTTGGTGTGCTTGGCTTCGGCCTTGGCCGGCGCTGCTGGTGCTGGGGTTTGAGCAAAGGCTGCGGTAGCGAACAAGCCGGCGATCAGAGTAGCGACAATGTTGACAGTGCGTTTTTTCATGATGCAGTTCCTCGAGAAGTGGGGTTGTAGTTCAGGAGATTAATCCCCTGTCACTGAGGCAAAAACGCGCCGTGTGGCAATTGCGTTGACACGTTTTCGGGCAATTACAAACACTTACATTTGCCGGGGCAGGCACTCTGTTAGCTGGCGTACCGCGCCACGGCCCGCGGCGGCCTAGACTCGATGCCATCGTCACCGCATGGGTTCGCCATGAAAGCCGCCTTGAAAACCTATCAAGCCAAGCGCAATTTCGCCGTCACGCCCGAGCCCGCTGACGGCGGCGAGGGGGTGGGCGAGGCCCTTGCGTTCGTGATCCAGAAGCACTGGGCCAGCCGCTTGCACTATGATTTTCGCCTGGAACTCGATGGCACGCTGAAAAGCTGGGCCGTGCCGAAAGGCCCCAGCTACGACCCGCGCGACAAGCGCATGGCCGTGCAGGTGGAAGACCATCCGCTCGCGTATGCCAGTTTTGAAGGCACGATCCCGGAAAAACAGTATGGCGCTGGCAAGGTCATCGTCTGGGACAAGGGCACGTGGCAGCCCCAGCCAGCCACGCCCGATGCGCGTGCCGCGCTGGCGGCCGGCGAGCTGAAATTCACCCTGTACGGCCACAAGATGCACGGCAAGTGGGTGCTGGTGCGCATGAAGGGCAAGGGCGATAAACGTAGCGAAAAGCAGCCAGCCTGGCTGCTGATCAAGGAAAAAGACGATTATGCCCGGCCGGCGCAGGCGTTTTCCGTCGTCGACGAATTCCCCGACAGTGTCGGGCACAAGGCCATGCCCAGGCGCAGGAAGAGCGCGGAGCCGGCGGCCGCGCCAGCCGTCAGGCTGCCCGCCACCCTGTCGCCGCAGCTGGCCACCCTCGTCGATGCGCCGCCGCCAGACGCGCAAGACTGGCTTTTCGAGGTGAAATTCGACGGCTACCGCATCCTCGCGCGTTGCGATGGCGATCATATTGCGTTAATCACGCGCAATGGCAACGACTGGACGGCCAAACTGCCGCAGCTGCGGCGGGCGCTGGAAGAGCTGGGTTTGCCGCCAGGCTGGTATGACGGTGAAATCGTCGTCAACGACGCCGGCGGCCACCCGGATTTTGGCGCCTTGCAGCGCGCCTTCGATGCGGACACGAGCAGCGACATCGTGTATTACCTGTTCGACGTGCCGTTTTTCGATGGCCACGATCTCCGGGGCCAGCCGGTCGAGGCGCGCCGGGCCTTGCTGGAACAGCTGCTGCAGAGCTTGCCGGCCTCGCCGCTGGTGCGCTTCAGTGTCGCGCTCGACGCCAAGCCACGGCAACTGCTGGCGCATGCCTGCCGCCTGGGGCTGGAAGGGGTGATCGGCAAGCGGCACGGTTCTCCGTATGTGTCGCGCCGCAGCGGCGACTGGATCAAGCTCAAATGCGGGCTGCGCCAGGAATTCGTCATCGGCGGCTATACGGCGCCGCAGGGCGCGCGCGAAGGCATCGGTTCGCTCTTGCTGGGCGTGCACGATGACCACGGGAAATTGCGCTACGCGGGCAATGTGGGCAGCGGCTTTGACGATGCAGCCTTGCGCGACTTGCGGCGCCGCCTCGACGCCCTGAGCAGCGAGACGAGTCCGTTCGCGGGCAAGGCGGGCGGCGTGCGCCAGCCCATCTGGGTCAAGCCGGCGCTGGTGGCCGAGGTCGCTTTTGCGCAATGGACCAGCGGCGGCGCCGTGCGCCACGCCGTGTTTCAAGGCTTGCGCGAGGATAAACAGCCGGCCGCCATCGTGCGCGAGCGGGCGCAGCACATCGACAGGGAGAAGACCATGCAACACCAAGCCACGCGGGACAGCGTCTTGCCGTCCCGTTTCAAGGTCAGCCATGCGGACCGGGTGATCGACAAGGACAGCGGCGCCACGAAGATCGACCTGGTGCGCTATTACGCGCTGGTCGGCAAGCTGATGCTCGTGCATTTGCGCGGCCGGCCCGTGTCGCTGGTGCGCGCGCCTGCCGGCGTGGGCGGCGAACTGTTCTTCCAGAAGCATGCGGAGACGGCCAGCATGCCCGGCGTCAGGCAGCTGGACCCGGCGCTGGAGCCGGGCCACGCGTCGATGCTGGCAGTGGCTGGCGCGCAGGGCTTGCTGTCGGCGGCGCAATGGAATGTGGTGGAATTCCATACGCAGAACGCGCTGGCCAGTGCCTATGACAGGCCGAACCGCCTGGTGTTCGACCTGGACCCGGGCAAGGGCGTGGCCTGGCCCGCCATCCGCGAAGCGGCCACGCTGCTGCGCGCCTTCCTGGCGGAGCTGGGTTTGCCCGCCTATTTGAAGACCAGCGGCGGCAAGGGCTTGCACCTGGTCGTGCCGATCCGCCCGCAATACGGCTGGGATACGGTGAAGGCGTTTGCGCAAGCCATCGTGGCGCACATGGCGCAGCTGATACCGCAGCGTTTCGTCCTGAAAAGCGGACCGGCCAACCGCGTCGGCAAGATCTTCATCGATTATTTGCGCAACGGACGCGGCGCCACCACCGTGTGCGCGTGGTCGGCCCGCGCGCGTTCCGGCCTGGGCATTTCCGTACCGCTGGCCTGGGACGAGCTCGACAAGTTGAAGGCGGGCGACCAGTGGAACGTGGGCAACGTGCACAGCCGCCTCGACGTGGGCAATGCGCCATGGGATGGCTATGCGCGCAGCGCCAGGGGCATCGCCGCGGCCATGAAAAAACTGGGTTTCAGTCCGCCGGCTTGAACGGCAGGACGGTGCGCGCCATCTGTAGCGCCTCGTCGATGGCCGCGTTGAGCAGGGAAATCTCGACAGGCTTGGTCAGGTAGCGGAAAAAGCCCGCGGCCAGGCCGTGGCGGATGTCGCCCTTCATGGCATTGGCCGTCAGCGCGATGACGGGAATGTGCGCCGTGCGCGGATCGTTGCGCAGGATGCGCTGCGCCTGGTTACCATTCATGCCAGGGAGGTTGATATCCATCAAGATGACATCGGGACGGCGTTCCAGCGCCAGCGCGATGCCATGGCGCGCATCGGTGGCCGAGATCATGCGCAGGTGCGGCAGGAAGCTGACGATATCTTCCACCAGCCGCAGGCTGGCCGGATTGTCTTCCACATACAGCAGCAGCGCCTGGCCGCTGGCATCGTCATCGGCGTCAGCGCCGGACTCGAGCAGGTTTTCCGTTTCCGCCAGCAGGCTGGGCGGCAGCGCCGCCATGGTATCGAGCTCGATCCAGAATATGCTGCCCACGCCGATGCAGCTGTGCACGCCCATGCCGCCGCCCATCAGCTCGACCAGGCGCTTGGTGACGACCAGGCCGATGCCCGTGCCTTCCTCGCTGCCCGCTTCCTGTCCCAGCCGGTTAAACGGCTGGAACAGTTCGGCCATCTGCGCGTCGTCCAGGCCCTTGCCCGTGTCGCGGATGGCGATGCGCACGCGCTGTGGATCGGGTTGCGAGATTTCCAGCTCCACCTTGCCGGCCGGGCGGTTGTACTTGATGGCGTTCGACAGCAGGTTCAGCAGTACTTGCTTGAGGCGCGTATGGTCGGCCCTCACCGTCAGTTGTTCGCAGGGCGAAAAGACCATGTCGATCTTGCGCTGCTGCGCCTGTTCCTCCACCATCACGCGCACTTCCTCGAGCAGCGCGGGCAGCGCCACCGGCTCGATCGACAGGCTCAGGCTGCCCGATTCGATCTTCGCCAGGTCGAGGATTTCATTGATCAGTGTCAACAGATGCCGGCCCGAGGTGACGATGTTTTGCACGAAGGTGCGCTTTTGCACGACAGTCGCGGGCAGCGATTCGTTGGCCAGCAGCTGGGCAAAGCCGAGGATGGCGTTGAGCGGCGTGCGCAATTCGTGCGACATGCTGGTGAGAAAACGGTCCTTGGCCTGGCTGGCCCGCTCCAGTTCGATTTTCTGTTCGTTGAGCGTGCGTTCGATGCGCTTGCGTTCCGTGATGTCGCGGATGGCCGACGACACCAGCACGCCTTCCTCGGTCTCCAGCGGCGACAGGCTGATTTCGACGGGGAACTCGGTGCCGTCGCGGCGCAAGCCGTACAGTTCCAGGCCGGCGCCCATGGAGCGGGCGCGCGGGGCGGCCGAAAAGCTCTGGCGGTGATGCGGGTGGTCGGCAGCGTAGCGGGCCGGGATCAGCACTTCGACGTTCTTGCCCAGCAGTTCGGTGCGCGTATAGCCGAACAGGCGCTCGGTCTGCGAGTTGATCAGCACGATCTCGCCGTCGCCGTTGACGATGACGATGGCGTCCGGCGCCGATTCGAGCAAGCCGCGAAACTTCTGTTCGGCCCGGCGGCGGTCGCTGACGTCGCGAATGGCGCTGATGACGAAGGAGCCGATTTCCGTCTGGATGGGCGACAGGCTGATTTCCACGGGGAATTCGACGTCATCCTTGCGCAGTCCCAGCAGTTCCAGGTCCGCCCCCATGGTGCGCGTGCGCGGCTGGTCGAAGTAGCGCGAGCGGTGACCCACGTGCGCATGGCGGAAGCGCTGCGGCAGCAGGGCATCGATCTGCTTGCCGCTCAATTCGCCTTCCGCGTAGCCGAACAGGCGCTCCGCCTGCAGGTTGGCCAGCACGATGGCGCCCGTGGCGTTGACCATGATGACGCTGTCCGGCGTCGATTCGAACAGCACGCGGTAGCGCGCATCGACGAACTGGGCATCGCGCAGGGCCTTCAGCAAGGTCGTGTCCTTCATCGTGGAAATCAGGTAGCTGGGCCCGTCCTGCTCCGCGCGCGCGCACTTGCACGTGGCATCGACGTAGATGAATTCGCCATCCTTGCGGCGCCGCAGCGACTCATGGTCGCAGCTGCCATGCAGGGCCAGGTGCCGTTCGATGGCCTGGTCGGCATCGGCCTGGCCCGGCAGCGAGATCAGCTCCCACAGGTTGCGCCCGATGGCTTCCTCGCCCGTGTAGCCGAAGATGCGCTGCGCCCCCATGGTCCAGCGCACGACGGCATGGTCCTCGGTCGTGACGACGACGCCGCCAGGGGCTTCGCTGAGGATAAGCTTATCTAACTCAATATCCATTTTTTCCGCACGCTAGACAGGGCTTGCCGGGTGGCTGGCCGTGTGCATAACGTAGCGAGAAGCTTGACTAAAGTCAATGCCTTTATGAGCGACCTGTGCATGCAGGCGGCGCGCCTCAGGCGAGCTTGCGCCTGCCCGTGCCGGCCTTGCGTGGCGTGGCCCTGGCGGCGCCTTTGCCGCCCTTGCCCAGGCTTTGCTGCAGCAGGGCGACCAGGTCGATCACATTGCTGCCGGGCTCTTCTTCCGGCGCGGGCGCGGGCGCGGTGATGCTCTTGGTCTGTTTCGCCTTGATCTTTTTCTTCACCAGCGCCAGCACGTCTTCGCGGTAGCTGTCGTGGTATTGCCCGGGTTCCCACGCTTCGCTCATGCCTTCCACCAGGGACAGGGCCATTTTGAGTTCCTTGTCGGAAATACCTGCCGCCTTCAAGGGGCCGGCGGGCAAGTCCAGGTCATCCGTGGCGCGGATTTCATCGGCATAGCGCAGGGTGTTGAGCACGATGGCGTCGCCGATGCAGACGAGCGCGCACAGGTGCTGCTTGGTGCGCAAGACTACTGTGGCGATACCGACCTTGTCCGCGCGGCGCAAGGTTTCGCGCAGCAGCGCATAGACTTTCTCGCCGCCCCTGGCGGGCAGCAGGTAATACGGGTGTTCGTAAAAGGTCAGCGGTACCTCCGCCGCGTCGACAAAGGTCAAAATGGCGATGGTTTGCGTGGCCTTCACATTGGCCTGCCTTAAATCCTCGTCGGACAGCACCACGTACTCGTCCGTCTTGTATTCATAGCCCTTGACGATGTCGTCCCATTCGACTTCCTTGCCCGTCTGCTTGTTGTAGCGCTTGTAGCCGATGGGCGCGAAGTCGCGCCGGTCCAGCATGGACAGATCCAGTTCATGCTCGAGGCTGGCCGAAATCAGTTCGACGGGGATGTGCACGAGGCCGAAGCTGATGGCGCCTTTCCAGAGTGCGCGCGCCATTGCTTAGTCTCCCACGCTGCCGGTGACGGGCAGGACGATACCGCTGATGTAGCTGGAACAGGCGGGCGAGGCCAAAAACACGTAGGCGGGCGACAGTTCCTCGGGCTGGGCCGGGCGGCGCATGTCCGTGTCGGCGCCGAATTTCTGGATATCCTCGGGCGACTTGTCGGCCGGATTGAGCGGCGTCCAGACGGGGCCGGGCGCGATGGCGTTGACGCGGATGCCCTTGTCGAGCAGGTTGCCGGCCAGCGCCATGGTAAACGCATGGATGGCGCCCTTGGTGGTGGAGTAGTCGAGCAAGTGTTTCGAACCTTGCAAGCCCGTCACGGAACCCGTGTTGATGATGGACGCGCCCCGCTGCAGATGGGGCAGCACGGCCTTGGCCATGTGAAAATAGCCGTAGACATTGGTCTTCATGGTGAGGTCGAAGCGTTCCTCGCTCAGGTCCAGCAGGGATTCGGCGTGTTCCTGGAAGGCGGCGTTGTTCACCAGCACGTCGATGTGGCTGAACTTCTCCAGCACCTGGCCGACGGCGCGCTGGCAAAAGCCCTGGTCGCGCACGTCGCCGGGGATCAGCAGGCAGCTCTGGCCTTCCGCTTCCACGTAGCGCTTCGTTTCGTTGGCGTCCGCATGTTCGTTCAGGTAAATGATGGCCACATCGGCCCCCTCGCGCGCGTACAGCACGGCCACGGCGCGGCCGATGCCCGAATCGCCGCCCGTGATGATGGCCACCATGCCGGCCAGCTTGCCGCTGCCGCAGTAGTCGGGCGCCAGGAAGCGCGGTTTCAGCTGCATCTGCGCCTCGCTGCCGGGCTTGTCCAGGTGCTGGGCGGGCAGGGGAGGTGCCGGCTGGCCGCGCTGGCCCGTCTGCACGGGAGGCTCGCTGTCCCGTTTGTCTTGTTTGGCAGCGTCACGGCCATCCTGTTCCCGCTGCAGGGTGCGCTGCAAGTTACCGGCGGACTGATCCTTGTTTTCGTTCATGCTGGCCTCCCTGGAAACGAAGATCCAGTATCGGCGCGGCAGGGCGGCCATACGGTGCGCTTGCTAACAGAGTGGCGCAAACGGGCGCAAAGTTATATGATGATTGACATGATTGTAGGAGGGTAGCATGAAGGTGAGCAGGGAACAGGCGGCGCTGAACCGCGAACGCATCGTCGAAACGGCGGCCAGGTTGTTCCGCGAAAAGGGCTATGACGGCATCGGCGTGGCCGACCTGATGAAGCAGGCGGGTCTCACGCATGGCGGCTTCTATGGCCATTTCGCGTCCAAGGAAGACTTGATGATCGAGGCGTGCCAGCATGCGCTGGAGAAATCGCTGGAAGGCTGGCGGACGAAGATCGCACAGGACCCGCAAGGGGCGCTGCCGGCCATCATCGAGAATTATCTGACTCCCCGGCACCGCGACCAGCCCGGCGGCGGCTGCCCGGCGGCGGCCATGGGCGTCGACGTGGCGCGCATGTCGCCCGGCGCGCGTCCCGCGTTTACGCAAGCGACGCGGCAGCAGTTCGCGCTGCTGCAAGGCTTGCTGCCGGAAGGCAGGCCAGAAGAGCGCCGCCAGCAAGCCATTGCCACGTTTGCTGCCATGGTGGGCGCCATGGTGCTGGCGCGCGCAATCGATGACGAGGCGCTGTCGGCGGAAATCCTCGATGCCGTGAAGGCGCAATTGCTGCCAGACTGAGCACGGCAGCCAAGTCCCCCCTGTCAGCCGGCCTCGTCGCATGATAGGCTTCGGTTTTCAGATTTTGGGATCGCATCATGCTGCTTTGGCTCAGGCAATACCGGCGTCCTCTGTTGGCCGGGGACATCACCGCCGGTATCGTTGTCGCCATGATGATGGTGCCGCAAGGCATGGCGTATGCGCTGGTGGCCGGCTTGCCGCCCGTCGTGGGCATCTACGCCAGCATCCTGCCGCCCGTGCTGTACGCCTTGTTCGGCAGCAGCATGACGCAATCGGTGGGCCCGATGGCCATCGTTTCCCTGATGACAGCCGCGGCCCTGGCGCCGCTGGCCGACCCCGGCTCCTCACTGTACATCGTGCTGGCCGCCCAGCTGGCCTTCATCAGCGGCCTGGTCCTGCTGCTGTGCGGCGTGCTGCGCCTGGGCTTCATGGCCAGTTTTTTGTCGCGTCCCGTGATCAGCGGCTTCAGCAATGGCGCGGCAATCCTGATCATCTGGGGCCAGATCACGCCTTTGCTGGGTGCAACGCTTCCCCACTGGCACGCGCCCAGCCTGGTGCTGGGACTGTCCGGCCTGCTGTTCCTGTGGCTGGCCAAGCGCTACGCCTCGCGCCTGCTGCAGCGCTGCGGCTTGAACCGGGTGGCGGCCGACGTGGGCGCGCGCCTGGCGCCGATGGCGCTGGTGCTGTCCGGCATCGCGCTCGTCGCCTATGGCGGCCTGGAGGCGATGGGCGTGCAGACGACGGGCCACGTGCCCAGCGGCTTGCCGGGCCTGAACCTGGCCACCTCGAGTGCCCATTGGCGCACCCTGCTGTCGCCGGCGCTGCTGATCGCCTTCATCATTTTCCTGATGAGCATGTCCGCCGCCCAGACCCTGGCGCAAAAGCGCGGTGAAAAACTGCACACGAACCGGGAACTGCTGGGCCTGGGCGCGGCCAACGTGGCCAGCGCGCTGTCGGGCGGCTTTCCCGTCACGGGGTCCATTTCGCGCTCGGCCGTCAATTTCCAGGCCGGTGCGAATACGCCGCTGGCCAGCATCATCACGGCGGGACTGCTGGCGCTGGCCCTGGTGGCGCCCACGGGCTGGCTGGCCCTGCTGCCGCTGCCGGTCCTGGCGGCCACCATCATCTTTGCCGTGGCCAGCCTGCTGGACTGGGATACCTTGAAATTGTCGTGGCGCTACGACCGCAGCGATGCGCTGGCCTTGCTGGCGACCACGGCCGGCGTGCTGGTGCTGGGCGTGGAAGCGGGCGTGGTGATCGGCGTGCTGCTGTCGATGGGGACGCTGATCTGGCGCGCCAGCCGCCCGCATATCGCCGTGCTGGGCCGTATCCCGAATAGCGAGCACTTCCGCAACGTGGAGCGCTACGAGGCGCACACCTTGCCCGATGTCTTGCTGCTGCGCATCGATGCCGGCCTGTTCTTCGGCAACGTCGAAGCCGTCACCGAGCGCGTGGAAGACGAGTTGCGGGGCCACCCGACGGCGCGCCACCTGGTGCTGGTCTTGTCGGCCGTCAACCAGATCGACAGCACGGCCTTGCTGGGCTTGATCGAGCTCAACAGCGCACTGGCCAAGCGCGGCATCAGCCTGAACCTGGCCGAAGTGAAAGGGCCCGTGATGGACCGTTTGCGCCAGAGCAGTTTATTGCAGGACCTGAGCGGCAAGCTGTACCTGAGCACGGCGCTGGCGACGAACGATTTGAGCGGAAGCACAACATGACGATGGAATTGAACCTGCATGGCGAGGCGCGTGCCGTCGATAGTATCCTTGCGCTGGAACAGGCGCTGCTCGACGCGCGCGCGCTGGCCCAGTGCGAGCTGTGGCTGACCATGGCGACCGATGCGGAGCAGGGCCCGGCCCTGTGCATGCTGCGCAATGGCGGCAACGCCTGGCTGATGTACCTGTCGGGCCAGGATGAGCTGAGTTTTCACTCGCTCGGCGACGAGGAGGCGGACGGCGTTTGCAGCTATCTGCTGTCCAACGGCCAGGTGGACGAGTATCCGGAAAGCTGGTGCGTGGACGTGGAGCACTGCCAGCGTGCGTTCGTCGCGTTTTTCAGGACGGGCGGCGCGCGGCCGGCCGCCATCGCCTGGGAGGCGGATTGACATGGCGCACACCATCATCGCCGACATCGACCGCGACTTGCTGGCCGCGCTGGACGCCAGGGCAGGTCTATTGACGCTGCGCGCCATCCTGCTGCGCTACCAGGCCAGCGGCGTGACGGCGGAACAAGTGGCCGGCTTGCTGCAGGAATTGCGCGCGTCTGCGCAGGACGGCGCGCAGGATGAGGCGCGGGAAGATGTGATACTGGACGCCCTCGACATGGTGACGGGCTGGTGCGCGCCGCAGCTGCGGGTATGGGACGAGGCAGGGGGAAACCGTGCATCCTGACAAGTTCAAGCAGGTGATGGGCCTGCCGTCCGCCGAACGCCGTGGCTATTTTGTGCGCAAGGTGGCCGATACGCAAGAAGTGTGGGGCTTGCACCACGATGGCTGGGCCACGGCGCAAGCCGGCGGCAAGGTGGCGATACCGTTCTGGCCGGAAGCGGCATACGCGCTAGCGTGCGCCAGCGGCGAGTGGGCGCATTTCCAGCCGCGCGCCATCGCGCTCGGCGATTTTTTGGCCAAGTGGCTGCCCGGCATGGCGGGCAACGGCCAGCTGGCGTCCGTGTTTCCCGTGCCGCAAGGAGCGGGCGCCATCGCGGCGCCGGCTGATCTATTGATGGATTTGCAACGTGAGGCGGAACAATATGAATGAACGCGAGGGGGAATGCAAGGAGCGCCTCGACGCCTGGTATGACGGCTCGGCCATCTGCCTGATCGCCGTCGGCGCGCACGGCGATCCGCTGGACCTGGGCGACGACGAAGTGCGCGCGCTGATCGCCAGGCTGGAACTGTGCCTGGCGCAATCGCAAGCCGACGCCGGCCCGTCCGCCCAGAGCGAAAATTAGGCCAAACTAGGCCGGGCGCAGCGCGACGCCATCGAAGAGGGCGTCGATCAGCTGGTCGGCGTGCAATTCCGCCTGCTGCGCCGTCATCGTGTCGATGCCGTAGATGCCCTTGAGCAGGTTCATCGACGACTGCACGGAGGTCAGCATGCCGGTCATCATGATGCTGCCATACTCGACAGGATAGCGCTTGAGCAGCCCCTGTTCCTGGCATTCGAGGATCAGCGCGTCGAGCCGCGCGTGGAAGGGCTTCATGTAGGTGGCGATGATCCAGTCCAGCCGGGGACCGCCCTGGGCCACTTCCTTGAAGACCAGCGCATGCGCGGCCGGGTGCAGCACATTGATCACGGCAAAGGTCTTCAGCTGCGCTTTCAAGTGCGTCAGCGGGTCGGCCGACGCCAATGTCTGGTCCACCGTGCGGGAAAACTCTTCCGCTTCCGCATACGCGCCCGCCACGACGGCGCGCCACAAGCCTTCCTTGCTGCCGAAATGGTAATTCAATAGCGGCTGCTTGACGCCGGCCCGCTGCGCGATCGACAGCACCGACGCGCCTTCATAGCCCTTCTGCGTAAACTCGATCTCGGCCGCTTGTATCAGCCTTTGCTTGCCATTCGCTTCCGGCGCCGCCGCCGGCGGCGTGTCGGCATTGAACAGCGTGGCTCTCCAGGCGGGGCCGGCTTGTGTGGATTGCTTGTCGTCTGCTGTCATATTTTTCATTGAAGGTCACGCCACCGGGCTGTTCTGCCCGGATTCCATTTCATCCTGTCGCGCAGCCGCAACGCTGCCCGCTTGTGCGCCATTATACGGCGCGCGCGCCGTCCGCCGTCGTCCGATGCGTGCCGTGGAATTGCTGTTGACTTCAAACTTATAACTATATAAGCTGTGCTGATACTCATATAAATTGACGTGGCGAACCAACCGTCATGACAGGAGACAGACATGCATGAAACAGACGTACCGGTGCTCATCGTGGGCGCCGGCCCCATAGGCATGCTCATGGCCGCCTTGCTGGCGGACCGGGGCATCGCATCCCTGATCGTGGAGCAGCGCGATGATCTGCACCTGGCGCCGCAAGCCCATGTCATCAACAGCCGCACGCTGGAAATCCTCGCGGAAATCGGCATCGGCGACGCCGAGCTGGCCGGTATCGCCACGCATGCGGATGGCGCCAGCCATGTGACGTGGCGCCGCACCCTGGCCGGCGGCGACCTGGCCAGCATCGATATCGGCGGCCCCGCGTATGCGGCAAAGCTGGCGCGCTCCAGCGGCAAGATCACGCGCAATATCCCGCAGCACCAACTGGAGCGCCTGCTGTTCCAGCACCTGTCGCGGCGCGTGCCGTGCCGCACGGCCTTCGGCCAGACCTGGCTGGGCGCGCAGCACGGCGACGATCACGCCATTTCACGCCTGAGGGATGGCGCCACGGGCAAGGAATACCGCGTGCGCAGCAGCTGGATCATCGCGGCCGATGGCGCCGGCAGCCGCGT
Organism: Janthinobacterium sp. GW822-FHT07H11; assembly: GCF_058798615.1. Lineage (NCBI taxonomy): Bacteria > Pseudomonadati > Pseudomonadota > Betaproteobacteria > Burkholderiales > Oxalobacteraceae > Janthinobacterium > Janthinobacterium sp. GW822-FHT07H11. The sequence goes on along the minus strand of NZ_CM179507.1, from coordinate 4,375,265 downwards.
GCGGCGCGAGTGCGGCATCGCGATGGAGGGCCAGACGGACCTGGCCAATTTGATCACCATCAATTTCGAGGCCGATATCCGCCACCTGGTGCAAGACCGGCCATCGATCCTGTTCTGGATCATGTCGGCCCGCTGTCCCGGCACCTTCATCGTGCACGACGCGGCCCGCTACTCGGTGTTCATGACGCCGTATTTTCCCGCCTGCGAATCGCCGCGCGACTATCCCGTCGAGCGCTGCGAGCGCATCGTGCGCGCCGCGCTGGGCGACGACGCCATGCCGCTGCGCGTGACCTCCACTTCCAGCTGGACCATGCAGTCGCACACGGCGCAACGCTACGCCCACGGCCGGGTTTTCCTCGTCGGCGATGCGGCGCACCGCTTCCCGCCCACGGGCGGCCTGGGCCTGAACACGGGCGCGGCCGACGCGCACAACCTGGCCTGGAAGCTGGCGCTGGTCATCCAGGGCAAGGCGGGGCAGGCGCTGCTGCAAACCTATGAAGAGGAAAGGCGGCCGGTGGCGCTGGCGAATGGCCAGGCCAGCACGGTGAACCACCACAAGATGCGCGAAGTGAGCGACGCGCTGGGCTTGAACATGGACCATTTGCCGCGTCTGGCCAGGCTGCGCGCCAGCCTGGCGGCGCGGATCCTGCCGCGCGTCGTGCGCAGCGGCGTCAAGAAGCTGCTGGTGGCGCCCGTCGAGGCGCGCACGGACAAGGTGCAACTGGCGGCCGGCGGCCCGCATGCCTTGCAAAGACAGCGCGTGCAGCAGGCGGCGGAAAACCAGTTCGCCCATTTCAATACCATAGGTCTGGACCTGGGCTACCTGTACCGCAGCGCGGCCGTGCGCAGTGACGGCAGCCGCGCGCCGCAGGCCGCCGACCCGGTGCTGGAGCACCTGCCGTCGTTCCACCCGGGCGCGCGCTTTCCCCACTTTCACCTGGCGGCGCCCGTTAGCGTCAAACTGTCGTCGCACAGCCTGCTCGGCGGTGAGCGCTTCGTATTGGCGGGCATGGGGCGCCACGCCGGCGCAGTGCATGCCCTGGCGCGCCAGGCCGCGGCGGTGCTGGGCGTGGCGCTGCACGCGGCCGATCTCGACGCGCTCGTTCATCCGGACGAGGCCGGCCGCCTGGCCGGTTTCAACCAGGAGCAGCCCGATGGCCTGTTCCTCGTGCGTCCGGACGGCCATATCGCCTGGCGCCATGCGCACGCGGACCTGCCGCAAGCCGATGAGCTGAGCGCCATCTTTGCCAGCCTGTTCCATCTCGGTCTGCCCGCCCGGGCGGCCGCTCTTCACTGAAGGTATCGCCGTGATTTCAACTCAAACAGATAGCCACCGCGCGCGCGGCGGCGAAACGGCGCCTGTCGCCATCGTCGGCGCCGGCACGGCCGGCTCCGTGCTGGCGCTGCTGCTGGCCGAATATGGCATCCGCAGCGTGCTGGTGGAACGCAACACGCAAGCGGACCCGCATCCGCGCGGCAACGTCTGGTCGATACGCTCGATGGAAGTGCTGCGTTCGATCGCGCCCGAGCTGGCGGACGACTTCAGGGAGGCGAGCGCGCCGCCGCTCAAGCTGCGCTACATCACCTGGTGCACGTCGCTGGCCGGCGTGGACCTGGGCCGCTGCGTGCCGCTCGGCGATCCCGCCCACACGGCGGCCTTGCTGGCATGCAGTCCGTGCCGTCCCTTGCACCTGTCGCAGAACGTGGCGGACCCGATCCTGCGCGCACAGGTGCTGGCGCAGCCGCTGATCGAATTTTTGCCCGGGCATGCGCTGGTCGCGCTGTCGCAGGACGCGCAAGCGGCCACGCTGACCCTGGCGCACAGCGCGAGCGGCAAGACGGCGCGGCGCGCGGCGCGCTACGTGATCGGCGCCGATGGCGCGGCCAGCGCCACGCGCCAGGCGCTGGGCATCGCTTCGGCGGCGACGCCGCTGCAAGCGGTGGTGCAGATACATTTCCGGGCCAATCTGGCGCACCTGACGTCGGCCCGGCCCAGTCCCCTGTACTGGATACTCAACGCCGGCGTTGCCGGCGCGCTGTCCGCGCACACGGCCGACGACAGCGAATGGGTACTTAGCTGCGCCGTGCTGCCGCCGCTGCTGACGGCGGCCGACATCGGCGACGCGCAGGCGCTGGCCATGGTGCGCGCGGCCATCGGCGACGCCGGGGTGCCGGTGGAACTGATGTCGGTGCGGCCATGGAACATGGAATTGCGCCAGGCGGCGACGCTGCGGCGCGGCCGCGCGCTGCTGATCGGCGACGCGGCGGCCGGTTTTTCCGCCATCGGCGGCTTCGGCATGAACCACGGCATCCAGGATGCGGCCAGCCTGGCCTGGCGCCTGGCGCTGCTGCTGCGCGCCGGCGATGCGGCCGCCCTGCGCGACGTCTTGCTGGACAGTTATGTCAGCGAGCGCCGGCAGAGCATCGACGACCATGCGCGCCGCACGCGCGAGCTGTCCGGCCTGTCCGACCAGGTGATGGCGGCGGCGGGGCTCGATCCCGCGGGACTGGGCAAGCTGGCCGCGCTGTCGGCATCGGTCCCCGTGCGCCTGCTGCCGCGCGCGCTGGCGCGCAAGCTGGTCGGCGGCTTGCTGGCGGGCGGCCTGAAACCGCTGGCCAGGCTGGCCGAGGCGTCGGGCGATGGCGCCGCGCTGCGCACCCGCGTGCGGCGCGCCATCGACAGGCAGCGCGAAGTATTCGTCACGCTGGGCATGGACCTGGGCCACGCGCTGTCCCGCGGTTTTGTCTGCCGCGAGCCGCATCCGCATCCCCGTTCGCCGAACGAACATACCGAGTACTGGCCTACCACCAGCCCCGGCGGCCTGATTCCCCACGCGTGGAGCGGGCGGCGCGGCAGCGACCTGTCCACGCGCGACCTGGCGCGCCAGCATCCGCTGACCCTGCTGGTGCAGGCGTCGCAACGGGCTGTATGGCTGGCCGCGCTCGATGCCGTCAATGCGCAATGGGGCATACGCATCGCCTGTCCCTGCATCGACGACAGCGATGCGGCCCAGTTCCGCCTCGCCGCGCCAGCCTTCGCGCAGGCGCTGGAAATGGCGCCGGACGGCGCGCTGCTGGTGCGCGGCGACGGCGTGGTGGTGTGGCGCAGCCGCCATCGCTGCGCCGCGCCCGCGCAAGCGCTGGCGGACGTCTTTGCCACCCTGTTTTCCCACAATAACTACCAATCCTGATGCGCAGGACAGACCCCACCAAGGAGACACCATGAGCCATACCATGCAGCAATTCCCGATTCCCTGTCCCGACCCGCAGGCGCGCCAGCCGGCCAAGCTGGCGCACATCGTGCTGGCCTCGCGCCATTTCGAGGAAAGCATCGACTGGTGGGCCATCGTGCTGGGCGCGCGGATCATGTTCCGCAACGAGCTGCTGTGCTTCCTGTCGTATGACGAGGAACACCACCGCCTGGCCCTGATCAATACGGCCAATTTCAGCTCGAAGCGGCGCGAAAGCACGGGGCTCGACCATGTGGCGTTCACCTACGCCTCGCTCGACGACCTGCTGCACACCTACGAGCGCCTGAAGAAGATCGACATCACGCCCGTCTGGTGCATCAACCACGGGCCGACGACGTCGATGTACTTCCGCGACCCGGACGGCGTGCAGGTGGAGCTGCAGGTGGATAACTTCTCCAGCCAGGAAGAACTCGACGTGTGGTTTCACTCGGGGGCGTTTGAAAAGAACGCCATCGGCGTGGAATTCGACCCCGACTACCTGCTGGAGCGGCACCGCCAGGGCGATGCCGAGCGGGTCTTGCTCGGCGCGGGCAATGTCGTCAGCCGGCGTTTCGTCACGCTGCCATGAGGCTGTGCACCTTTTCCGCGCCGGGCATCGAGCGCCATGCGGGCGTGGCGCTCGACGGGGGCTGCCTGCTCGACCTCACGGCCCTGCATGCGTCCGATGCGCGCTTCGCCAGCCTGCTGGCCATCATCGAACACGAGGCGGCCACCTTGCCCGCCATTCGGGCCAGCCTGGGGCGCCTGCTTGAAGCATCCGTCAGCGCGCACATTCACGCAGTGCATGCCGTCATGCTGGAGCTGCCCTTGCAGCCGCCGCAAATCCGCTGTTTCAGCGCCTATGCCCAGCATCTGAAGAACGCCTTCGGGCAGATACTCAAGCGCAAGAAGAATCCGCTGGCGTCCCTGCTGCTGCGCGCGCTGTTCAAGATTCCGCCGTCGTTTTATGCCGCGCCCGCGTACTACAAGGGCGTGCGCCTGAACCTGTCCGGCCCGGGCGACACGATCACGCCGCCTGCGTCCGGCCCCATGCTCGACTACGAGGCGGAACTGGGCGTGGTCATCGGCCGTGGCGGCAAGAACATCCCGGCCAGCCAGGCGATGCGTCATGTGTTCGGCTACCTGATCTTCAACGACTTTTCCGAACGCTCGCAACTGATGAAGGAGATGGGTTCACGCCCCAGCGCGGGACCGGCCAAGGGCAAGGACTTCGATGGCAGCAACAGCCTGGGGGCCTGGCTGGTGACGCGCGACGACATCGCCGACCCGCACGCGCTGCAGGTGACGGTCAGCGTGAACGGCGAATTGCGGGGCAGCGGCACGACGGCCGCGATGAGCCACAGGATAGAACGCATCGTCGAGTACGCGTCATGGAACGAGACCTTGCAGGCGGGCGAATTGCTGGCCACGGGCTGCGTGCCCAATTGCGCGGGCATCGAGCAATGGCGCTTCCTGGCGGCCGGCGACCGGGTCGAGGTGGCCATCGACGGCCTGGGCTCGCTCGCGAACCTCATCGGCAAACAGGAAGGAGGCTAGCCGGCGCAGGCGTTTCAGGAAGAGTGTTATCCAAAAATTATAAATAACGGAGACTTGCATGCATACGAAACATCTGGCCATCGCGATGGCCGGCGCGCTCGCGCACACCCTGGCCCAGGCGGACAATGGTTTTTTCCAGGTCGGTTATGGCGCCGAAGCGCGCGGCGTCGGCGGCGCGTCGGCGGCCGTCACGCGCGAAGTGCTGGGCGGCGCCAGCAATCCCGCCACCACCATATGGATCGACGGGGCTGGCGAACGCCTGGAAGCGGGCATGGCCATCATCCAGGGCAGGACGCGCATGTCGCGCAGCACCGCCGCCGCGCCCCTGCTCGACACGCACACGGACAGCGAACGGGCTTTCGAACCCGTGGGCGAATTCGCCTACGGCACCCTGATCAGTCCCGCCATGTCGGTCAGCGTGGTCGCCTATGCGAATGGCGCCTCGACCTTCTTGCCCGCCTCGACGACGGCCTGTCCCGGCACGCTGGGCAATGCCATGTGCGGCGCGGGCAGGACGGGCGTCAGCATCCGCCAGCTGATCGTCGCGCCCAGCGTGTCGATGAAGGTGGCGCCCGACGTGTCGCTGGGCGCCTCGCTGCTGCTGGTGGGGCAGCTGTTCAAGGCGGAAGGGGTGCAGATGCTGGCCGCTTCCTCGCAGTCGCCGGGGCGGGTCAGCAACCAGGGCACGGCAACGGCCCACGGACTGGGGCTGCGCCTGGGCGCCTACTGGCGCGCCAGCGAGCAGCTGGGCCTGGGCGCTTCCTGGTCGCCCCGCGTGCGCATGAGCGAGTTCGGCAAATACAGGGGCTTGCTGGCCGACGCGGGCCGTTTCGACGCGCCGGAAAACTATCTGATCGGCCTGTCGCTGGCGGCCACGCCGCAGCTGTCGCTGCTGGCCGACTACCAGCGCATCAATTACAAGGGCGTGGCGGCGCTGGCGAACCGGCCTTTCGACGGCGGCAATCCGTTCGGCAGCGCGGGCGGCGCCGGCAACGGCTGGGAAAACATGGATGTCTGGAAGGGCGGCGTGCGCTACCAGGCTACGCCGCGCCTGCACCTGTCGGCGGGCCTGTCGTACAACACGGCCGCATTTGCCAGCGCCAGCACTTCGGCCAACATCAATTCGCCATCCACGTTCCGCCGCCATTACACGCTGGGCGCCGGCTATGCGGGCGGCGGCGCGCAGTGGTCCGCGTATTACCTGTATGCGCCGCAGGACACGCGCAGCGGCCCCTCCGCGCTGGCCGCCGCCATGGGCTCGTCCGGGCGGGAAAGCATCGGCACGCGCCAGCAGATTATCGGCCTGCAATACAGCCATGACTATTGACTATCTCTTGACCACCGATTGACCACTTTGGAAATCCTGACCCCATGAACGCTCGCATCACACCACCAGCCGAGGCCCAGCCCACGTCCCTCGATGACCGCTTCCTGCTGGAAAAGGGGCAAGTCTATCTGACCGGTAACCAGGCGCTGGTGCGCATCGCGCTGGACCAGCGCCGCCTCGACGCCGCCCAGGGCAAGAACACGGCCGGCTTCATTTCCGGCTACCGCGGCTCGCCGCTGGGCCGCTTCGACATGGAACTGTGGCGCGTCGCGCCCGTCCTGAAGGCGGCGCAAGTCCACTTCCAGCCCGGCGTGAATGAAGACCTGGCCGCCACTGCCGTCTGGGGCAGCCAGTTCGTCGGCAGTTTTCCCGGTGCCCGGGTCGATGGCGTGTTCGGCATCTGGTATGGCAAGAGCCCCGGCGTGGACCGCGCCGGCGATCCGCTCAAGCATGGCAACCTGGCCGGCACCTCGCCGCTGGGCGGCGTGCTGGTGCTGGCGGGCGACGACCATAGCGCGAAGTCGTCCACCACGGCGCACCAGTCGGACTTTGCGCTGATCGCGGCGGGCATTCCCGTGCTGTACCCGGCGAATGTGCAGGATATTCTCGATTTCAGCCTGCGCGGCATCGAGATGTCGCGGCAGACGGGCTGCTGGGTGGGCATCAAGCTGGTGACCGATGTGGTGGAGTCGGCAGCGGAAGTGACGGTGGGCCAGCTGGCGCCGCTGCCCCGGCCCGCGCCGGCCGCGGCGGGCACTTCCCTGCACATCCGCAAATTTGAAATGGCGCCCGCGGCGGAAGAGCGGCTGTATGTGCACAAGCTGCCCGCTGCCGTGGCGTTCGCCCGGATGGCCGGCCTGAACCAGCTCGTGTGGCCGGCGCCGCAGGCGCGCGTGGGCATCATCACGGCCGGCAAGTCGTATGCCGATACCATGCAGGCGCTCACGCGCCTGGGCGTCACCGCGGACGGGCCGGCCGGGCAGGGCCTGCGCCTGCTGAAGATCGGCATGGTGTGGCCGCTGGAAGACCAGATCGTGCGCGACTTTGCGCAGGGGCTGGAAACGATACTGGTGGTCGAGGAAAAGCGCCCGCTGCTCGAAGCCCAGCTCAAATCGATCCTGTTCGACGCGCGCCTGTCGCCGCCGCCCGTGGTGCGGGGCAAATTCGACGGTGCGCCGGAATGGTCGAGCTTGCGGGGACGGCCGGAGCTGCCCATCTGCTACGAACTCAATACGGGGCAGATCAGCGCCGCCATCGCGAAACTGCTGGGGATGGCCGTGGTGGAAGAGCGCGCGTCCGCCTGCCAGGCGCCGGCCGGCGCCGTACCGCTGCGCAAACCGAGCTTTTGCGCCGGCTGCCCGCACAATATCTCGACCCGGCTGCCGCAGGAAAGCCGGGCGCTGGCAGGCATCGGCTGCCATACCATCGCCATGCTGAACGACCCCTTGAAAACCAATACGGTATCGCACATGGGCGGCGAGGGCGTGATGTGGATGGGGCAGGCGCCGTTCACGGACGAGGAACACGTGTTTGCCAACATGGGCGACGGCACCTACTTCCACTCGGGCTACCTGGCCATCCGCCAGGCCGTGGCGGCCAATTTGCGGATGACCTACAAATTGCTGTTCAACGGCTTTGTCTCGATGACGGGCGGCCAGCCCATCGATGGCGACATCAGCGTCGACAAGGCGGTGGCGCAGCTGCAGGCCGAAGGCGTGCGCAAGATCGTCATCGTCACGGACGACGTGGCCGCGTACGCGCAGCGCCGCCAGGCGCTGAACGTGCCCATCTGGGACCGCACGGCGATGGAGCGCGTGCAGCAGGAATTGCGCGCCTATCCCGGCTTGTCCGTACTGATCTACGACCAGGCCTGCGCGACGGAAAAGCGCCGCCTGCGCAAGCGTGGCCAGCTGCCCGATCCGCAGGTGCGCACCTATATCGACCCGGAAGTGTGCGAAGGCTGCGGCGACTGCGGCGAACAGTCGGGCTGCCTGGCGATCGAACCGCTGGACACGCCGCTGGGGCGCAAGCGCAAGATCAACCAATCGTCGTGCAACAAGGACCTGTCGTGCGTGCAGGGCTTTTGCCCCAGCTTCGTCACCTTGCACGGCGCCACCTTGCGCAAGGCGGCCGGCGCGGCGGCGCTGACGATTCCGCCGCTGCCCGGCCCCGTCATCGCCGACCGTTTCGAGCCCGTATCGCTGCTCGTCGCCGGCATCGGCGGCACGGGCGTGGTGACCATCGGCGCCGTGCTGACGATGGCGGCGCACCTCGACGGCAAGGCGGGCAGTTCGCTGGACTTGACGGGCATTTCGCAGAAATACGGCGCGGTGGCGTCGCACATCCGCCTGGCGCCCACGGCCGGCGAGCTGCACGCGGCGCGCATCGGCGAGCATGAAGCCGATGTGCTGCTGGGCTGTGACCTGATCGTGGCGGCCGGCGCCGAGGCCATGTCGCGCCTGCGCCCGGGCCTGGCCAGGGCCATCGTGAATACGGAAGTGGTGCCGACCAGCGATTTTACGCGCCAGCCCGACTGGTCCGCCGATGCGGACAGCCTGGCGCAAGGCATGCGCAGCGTGCTGGGCGAGCGCGCCCATTTCGTCGACGCCTCGGCGCTGGCGCAGGCGCTGCTGGGCGACGCCATCCTGTCGAACATGCTCTTGCTGGGCTGTGCCTGGCAACAGGGCTTGCTGCCTGTGAAGCTGGACGCGATGCGCCGGGCGATAGAGCTGAACGGCGTGGCCGTCAAGGCCAACTTGCGCGCGTTCGACGTGGGCCGCTGGCTGATCCACGACCCGGCCGCCGTGCGGCGGCAGGTGCTGCCGGTCCAGCAAGTGCATTTTGCGCGGGCGCAGCAACCCAGCTTGTCCGCGCTGATCGAAGACCGTTGCGCCAGGTTGCAGGTGTACCAGGATGCCGGGCTGGCCGCGCTCTACCGCGAGCGGATGCAGGGCTTGCGCGCGGCGCTGGGGCAGAAACCGGCGTCGGAAAAGATCCTGCGCCAGGCCGCCACGCAGTATTTTCGCGTGCTGGCCGTCAAGGATGAATTCGAAGTGGCGCGATTGTACAGCCGCAAGGAGTTCCGCCAGTCGCTGGCCGGCAGCTTCGAAGGCAACTTCCGCATCCGCTTCCACCTGGCGGGCGGGCCGTTCGGCAAGACCGACGCGGCCACGGGGCAGGCGCGCAAGACGGCCGTGGGCGCCTGGGTGTTGCCGGCCTTCCGCCTGCTGGCCAGCCTGCGCTTCCTGCGCGGCGGGAAGCTTGACCCGTTTGCGCGCGGCGCGGAAGCGGCCTTGAACCGGCGCATCCGCAGCCTGTATGAAGGCGACCTGGCGCGCATCGCGCAAGGGCGCGATGGCAGCGAGCAGATGCTGGAGCTGGCTTCCTGGCCCGAGGGCATGCGCGGCTACGGCCATGTGCGCGCACGCCAGGCCGACACCGCGCTGGCCAGGCGTGCCGGCATTGCGGTATGCTCCCCGCTGACAGCTGTTCAGCCTACTTTGTAACGGACGCAATATGCCAACTTCCATGCCTGCCCCTATACGGACTTCCTTGACTACCCTCGCCAGCGCGGGCGACCTGCTGGCCCTTGAAGCGGCCCGCGATGTGCCGCTCGATGGCGTCGCCAACACCTACGACTTGCTGCGGCGCGGCGCGGCGCGCGCCCCCGATGCGCCGGCGCTGTCCTTTTTCATGCGCGCGCAAGACTATGCGCAAGCCCATGTGTGGAGCCATGCCGAGAACCTGGGGCAGATCACGCGCGCGGCGAACATGTTCCGCAAGCTGGGCCTGGAGCGGGGCGAGCTGGTCGCCTTCATCCTGCCGAACCTGCCGGAAACCCACTGGACGATCTGGGGCGGCGAAACGGCCGGCATCGTGATGGCGATCAATCCCATGCTGGAAGCCGCCACCATCGGGCAATTGCTGCAAGCCGCGCAGCCGCGGCTGGTGGTCACCGTGGCGCCGGCCAGCGGCCGGGAGCTGTGGGACAAGGTGGCGCAAGCCGTTGCCGGCATCGCCAGCCTGCAAGCCATCGTGGCCGTGTCGACCGAGCACTATGGAACGGCGGCGCAGGGCGCCGGCGAGGCCGCGCCGCTGCAGGTCGACCTGCCCGTGCACGACTTCCACAGCCTGCTGATGCGCGAAAGCGCGCAGCAACTCGATTTCGCCGCGCCGTCGCTGGACGATGTCGCCTCCTATTTTTGCACGGGCGGCACGACCGGCATGCCAAAGATCGCCGTGCGCACGCATCTGACGGAAGTGGCCAATGCGCTGCAGGTGACGGCCGTGATCGGCGACGCGCTGATGGGGCCGGGCGACACCATGTTTTGCGGCTTGCCCCTGTTTCACGTGAATGCGCAGCTGGTGACGGGCTTGGCGAGCTGGAGCCACGGCGGCCACGTGCTGCTGGCCACGCCGCAAGGCTACCGCGCGCCGCAGCTCATTTCCCTGTTCTGGGAAATCGTCGCGCATCACCGGGTGGTGGCGTTTTCGGGCGTGCCGACGATCTATGCGGCGCTGCTGCAGGCGCCCAGCGCGGGACTGGACTTGTCGTGCGTCAAGCTTGGCATCTGCGGCGCGGCGCCCATGCCGCAGGAACTGTTCAAGCGCTTCATGGACACCTTCGGCATCCGCATCGGCGAGGGCTATGGTTTGACGGAAGGCGGCTGCGTATCGACCCTGAACATCCCGGGCGGCGACTACCGCTATGGCTCGATCGGCTTGCGCCTGCCGTGGCAGGGCGTGCGCATCGCCATCCTCGATGCGCAAGGCGCCTATCTGCGCGACGCGCAAGCGGACGAGGTAGGCGCCTTGCTGATCCGCGGACCGAATCTGTTCAAGGGCTACCTCGACCCCGTGCACAACCGGGGCATCTGGGTAGCCTGTCCGGACGGGGAGGGCGGACAGCAGGACTGGTTCAATACGGGCGACCTGGGCCGCATGGAGGCGGACGGCCATGTCTGGCTTGCGGGCAGGACCAAGGAATTGATCATCCGCGGCGGCCACAATATCGATCCGAAGTGGATCGAAGAGCCGCTGTGCCGCCATCCGGCTGTGGCGCTGGCCGCCGCCGTGGGACGGCCCGATGCCTATGCGGGCGAGCTGCCCGTCGTGTATCTCCAGCTGCATCCGGGGGCGACGGCCACGCTGGAGCAGCTGCAGCAATTTGCGCTCGAGCACATACCGGAACGGGCCGCGCTGCCCAAGACCATCCATATCGTGGCGGCATTACCGACCACGACGGTGGGGAAAATCTTCAAGCCTGACTTGCTGCGGCGCGAAATCCTGTCCGTCGTGCAGGCGGAGGCCAGCGCCTTGCAGCTCGAGCTGCTGACGCTGGAAGCGTGCCCCGACGAACGGTACGGCACCGTCATCGAATGGAGCGCCGCGGGCGACACGACGGCATTCCAGGCCGCGCTGGCGCGCTACACCTTCCAGCACCGGGCGCGCGCGCTCTAGCCTATGGCGGACCGCCAAGCCAGCGCCTTTTCCATCGCCACGCTGGCCAGGCTGATGCCGCTGGGGTGCGCATACGCTTCCTCGCGCAAGGCGATGAAGCCGGCGGCAGCGTAAAACGGCACGGCGTTGAGCGACGCGGACAGGTGCAGGCGCACGATGCCGCGCTGGTGCGCCAGCTGCTCCAGCGCCGCCAGCAGGCGCTTGCCGATGCCGAGTCCCGCGCGGGCCGGATCGACGAATACGGCATCGACTTCCTGCTTGTCCGCATCGAGCATGGCGTAGCCGGCGATGGCCCCGTCCCGCATGGCGACGATGCCGCCGCCTGCTGCCAGCATGGCGGCATAAGAGTCCGGCACGGGCGAGGCCGTCCAAACAGTAATTTGCTCCGGCGCATAGTGCGTGGCACAACCGACGCGCACGGCCACCGTGCGCAGCGCCCACAGGGCGTCGATGTCGGAGGGTAGGGCGGGGCGCAGGGTGATGGGCATGGCGGCTTTCGGGGCAAAAGAGCATGCTAGGGCAATGGCTTGCACTTCGCCAGCATGCCTTCTTGTCACTGCGCCGGCTTGTCCGGATCGATGTAATACGAGCCCGGCGGCGTGCTTGCTTATTGCGCCAGTTAGCGACGCCACGCGCCACGGGGCAAGCCGGGGCAGATTGAGAAATGATTGCCTTAAGGCATGGACTTGCTCCTGCAGTTGACGTTATCATGTTTTTGTAAGTGTCGGTGGCTGGCAAGCCGGCGCATGGGTGAAACATGGTGACAGGCGAAAGTGAGCATGGGCATGGCTAGTGATGCGTGATGCGCCGGGCGGCTTGTTCGCTGGCGGCGGGGCCGGCAGGGCAGCGGGACGCTGCCGCTGCCGCGCATTGCTGCTGTCGCTCTGCGTGGCCGCGTGCGTGTCCGCGTCGGCCGCGCCGGCATCGGCGCCCGTGCACGGCCAGCGCGTGCTGTTCCTGAATGCCTACGATTACGGCCGCGCCGGCGTGGAATCGTACACGCGTACTTATGTCGCCGCCATGACGGCGGCCGGCCTGGCCAGTGAAGACGTCATGGTCGAGCATCTGAACCTGAACACGCAGGGCGACCCCGCCCAGCGGGGCGAGATGCGTGATTTGTTGCTTTTAAGGTACACTCAAATCATGGGCCGCAAGGCCGACCTGATCGTCGCCATGCAGCAGCCCGCGCTCGACTATCTGCTGTCGGACCTGGCGCCGCTGGCGCGCGGCGTGCCGGTGCTGGCGATCAATACCTCGGGCAAGCCTTTGCCTGCGGGCAGTCCCGCCGCCATCTGGCAGCAAAAGGCAAACGTCGATTTTCCCGGCACCCTGGCGCAAGCCATGGCCTTGTTTCCTGATACCAAAACCATCGTCGTGGCCGTCGGCGCCAGCGAGGCCGACCAGGTCTTGAAGCGCACCATGCAGCAGGCGGCGCTGGCGTGGCAAGGCAAGGTCGCCATGCGCTACCTGGACGGCCTGACCCTGGCGCAGATGCGCGAGACGGTGGCGCACCTGCCGGCCGACAGCGTGCTGGTGGCGGGCAATGTCAACCGCGACATGGACGGCGCCATCGCCACGCCGGTGCAGTTTGCCGCGCAGCTGGCGCGCCTGGCCAACGTGCCGGCCTTCGGCATGTATAACGCGAACGTGGGCAAGGGTATCCTGGGCGGCTCCATCCTGCATATCGAGCAGGCGGCGCAGCAGGTGGCGCAGCTGTCGTTGGAGTTGCTGCAGGGTAAGGCGCCTGCCGCGCCGGGCGCCCTGCTGCCGCCGTCGCATCCGGTGCCCATGTACGACTGGCAGCAGCTGCAGCGCTGGGATGCCGACATCAGCCAGCTGCCGCCGCACACCCTGTTCGTCAACCGTCCGCCCCAGCTGTGGCACGAGCACCGTGTGGCCGTGCTGTCGGTCAGCGCCGTGTTCCTCGCCATGGCCGGCCTGCTGAGCGCGCTGCTGCTGCAGCGGCGCCGGCTGCGGCGCGCCGAGAGAGAGGCACGCGAAAGCGAGCAGCGCTTCCGCATCCTGGTGGAACACGCGCCCGAAGCCATCCTCGTGTATGACCTGGACCAGGACCGCTTCGTCGACGCCAACAGCAGCGCCCAGCAGATGCTGGGCATGTCGCGCGAGGCGCTGCTGGCCAGGGGCCCGTTCGACCTGTACAGCACTGCGCAGCCCGATGGCTTGCCGCTGGGACTGATGGTGGAGGAGCATTTGCGCCGGGTCATGCTGGGCGAGCCGGTCCACGTGGAGCGCCATGTGCGGCGCGCCGACGGCAGCGTGTTTCCCTGCGAAGTGCGGCTGGTGAAGCTGCCCATGGAAGGGCGGCGCCTGGTGCGCAGCGGCATCATCGATATCTCCGCGCGCAAGCAAAGCGAACAGGAATTGCTGGGCTACCGCGACCACCTGGAAGAGCTGGTGCAGCAGCGCACGGCCGCGCTGTCCGTGGCCGTCACCGAAGCCGAATCGGCCAACCGCGCGAAGAGCGTGTTCCTCGCCAACATGAGCCACGAATTGCGCACGCCCTTGAATTCCGTGATCGGCTTTTCGCAGATGATGGCCGATTCGAGCAGCATGTTCGAGGAAGAAAAGCATAACCTGGCCATCATCAACCGCGCCGGCCACCATTTGCTGACCTTGATCAACGATATCCTGGAACTGTCGAAGATCGAGGCGGGGCGCATGCAGCTGCAGGCGGGGCCCGTGGACCTGAACGGCTTGCTCGACGAGGTGCTCGAGATGGTGCGCATGCGCTCGGGCGACAAGGGCATCGCGCTGCGGCTGGAACGCGCGGGCGTGCCGCCGCTGGTGCGCCTGGACGGTGCCAAGCTGCGCCAGGTGCTGCTGAACCTGTTGTCGAACGCGCTCAAGTTCATCGAGCGGGGCAGCGTCACGCTGGCGCTGCATTGCCAGCCGGAGGCCGACGGCCAGGTCGCGCTGGCGTTTTCCGTGCGCGATACGGGCAGCGGCATCGCCGAAGCTGACCTGGAGCGCATCTTCGAACCGTTCGTGCAGGCCGATAGCGCGGTGGCGCAGGCCGGCACGGGACTGGGCCTGACCATTTCGCGCGAATTCGTGCGCCTGATGGGGGGCGAGCTGCGCGTCGAATCGCTGCTGGGGCAGGGTTCCGCGTTCAGCTTTTCCCTGCGCGCGCCTGCCATGCGGCCATCGACGGCCGCGCCGCTGGTGCCGGGCCGGGTGAGCCGCCTGCCGGCCGTCCAGCGGGGCCGCACGGTGCTGCTGGTCGACGATGATGAAAACTGCCGCAAGCTGCTGGCCGGTTTGCTGGCGCCGCTGGGTTTCAGCCTGCAGGAGGCGGCCGGCGGCAGGCAGGCGCAGGCGATGCTGGCGGCGCGGCGCTACGACATGGTGCTCAGCGACTGGCGCATGCCCGACATGGACGGCCTGGCGCTGACGCGCTGGCTGCGCGCGCAAGCGGACCTGGCGCAACCGCGCCTGGTCATCATGACCGCCTCCGCCTTCGAGGAGGAAAAGCAGGAGGCGCTGGCGGCCGGCGCCGACGGTTTCCTGCGCAAGCCGATCGAGCAGGAACACCTGTTCGCCATGCTGGAGCAGCAACTGGGCTTGCGCTTCCAGCGCGCCGCCGCCGGGCCGCAGGCGGCGCCGTCGGCCGCATTCGACGTGGAACAGGCGCTGCTGCAGCTTGGCGCGGCCGAGCGGCAGGCGCTGCTCGAATCGGTGCGCGCGCTCGATCTGCGGCGCAGCGCCATCGTGCTGGCCGGCGTGGCGACCGGCCTGCCGCAGCTGGCCGCGCATATCGCCGCCATGCTGGAACAGCACCAGTACCAGTCGCTGTGCGAATTGCTGGCGCGGCCCGGCGCCCTGACGCATGGGGCCGGCATATGACTTCCCCGACCGAGCGGATGCCCCGCCTGGGCGGCATCTCCATCGTGCTGGCCGTCAGCGTGGCGCTGACCTTTGTCGTCACTGCGCTGCTGCTGGTGTTCGCCGTGCTGTTTTACCAGTCCGAGCGCGAACAGCGCTGGCAGCAGCTGTACCAGAGCCTGTCCGTCAGCGCGGACCAGCTGGCGGTGGCCATCGAGCTGCCGCTGTGGAACCTCGATGAAAAGCAGATGCAGGCCATCATGCGCGGCACCCTGGGCAACCGCGAACTGGTGGCCAGCGCACTCATGCCGGCCATCGGCAAGGAAGCGCTGGTCCTGCGCCGCAACGCCGATGGCGGTTTCGACAGCCTGGCCGTGCTGCCCGACGAAGCGGACTTGCTGGCCGAACGGCGGCCCGTGACGATGGGCGGGCAAGTCATCGGCAACGTCGCCGTGTATGCGACGCCAGCGCTGCTGCACGCGCAGCTGCGCCAGCGCGCGCTGGCCATCGGCGCCATGATCGTGGCGCTCGACGTGATCCTGGTGGCCAGCATCTGGCTGCTGATGTGGTGCCTGATGCTCAAGCCATTGAAGGCCATCGGCCAGTATGCGGCCGGGGTCAAGGCGGGCCGGAGCGAAGCGTTGGGCACGCCGCCGAAGGCCTGGTTCCTGGGCGAGCTGCGCATCCTGTACCGCACCATCCGCGAGATGGTGGCCCTGCTCGACAGCCGCTACCGCGCGCTGCAGCGCAGCGAGGAGCGCGTGCAGATGGCCACCGGCGCGGCCAGCATCGGCATCTGGGACTGGAACGTGGCGGCCGGCGAACTGCAATGGGACGAGCAGATGTACGCGCAATTCAAGATCGAGGCGGCGAGCGGCATGCCGCCATCGGCCATCTGGCGCGCCACGCTGGTGCCGGAAGACCTTGCCGCCACCAAGGCGGCCATCCGCGCCGCGCTGCACGGCGGCCACGCGTTCGCGCATGAATACCGCATCCTCTGGCCCGATGCGAGCGTGCGCTACATCAAGGTCGATGCCGTGATCTTCCGCGACGGCGAGGGCAGGCCGCTGCGCATGGTCGGCTCGAACTACGACATCACGGCGCATCGCGAGGCCGAACTGGAGCTGCTGCGCCATCGCCACCACCTGGAGGAACTGGTGGCCGAGCGCACTGGCGCGCTGTCGGTGGCCGTCAGCCAGGCGCAGGCGGCGAACCGCGCCAAGAGCACCTTCCTGGCCAACATGAGCCACGAACTGCGCACGCCGTTGAATTCCGTGATCGGCTTTTCGCGCCTGATGACCGCCTCGCCGCACATGCAGGCCGACGAGAAGCGCAACCTGGCCATCATCCACCGCTCGGGCACCCATTTGCTGACGCTGATTAACGAGATACTCGAACTGTCCAAGGGCGAGGCGGGCCGGCTGTCGCCGCAGACCGAGGTGGTGGCGCTGGCGCCGCTGCTGCAGGAAGTGATGGACATGCTGGGCATGCGCGCCGAGCAGCAGGGGCTGGCGCTGTGGCTCGATTGCGCCGACGTGCCGCAGGCGGCGCGTCTGGACGCCACCCGCTTGCGCCAGGTGCTGCTGAATTTGATGTCGAACGCCGTCAAGTTCGCCGGCAGCGGCAAGGTCACCCTGCGCGTGCGCGGCGAACGGCTGCGCGACGATGCCTGGCGCCTGAGCTTTGCCGTCAGCGACACGGGCATCGGCATCGCCATCGGCGACCAGCAGCGCATCTTCGAGCCGTTCGTGCAGGCCGACAGCGAAGGGCCGAAGGACGGCACGGGTCTCGGCCTGGCCATTTCGCGCGAGTTCGTGCAGCTGATGAAGGGCGAGCTGACGGTGGAGTCCATGCCGGGGCAGGGCGCCACCTTCCGCTTCAGCATCGAGGCGCAGGCGGCCGACGCGGTGGCGGCGCCGCCCGTGCCCTCGCCCGCGGCGCCCGTGTCCGGGGCCGCGCAGCCGCTGCATGCGCACGACCTGGCGGTACTGCCGCGGGAAGAGCGCGCCGCCTTGCTGGTGGCGCTGCGCGAGCTGAACCTGGGCCGCGTGGCGCTGCTGCTCGAGGACCTGCCGCCGGCGGCGCAGCCGCTGGTGGGCCGGCTGCAGGCGATGCTGGAACAGCACCAGTACCGGCAGCTGTGCGCCTTGCTCGAACGTGACGGCGTGCCGGCGCCTACGTGAAAGTGTGGGCTGCCAACATCGGATTCGGTGAAAAAAGCGCGCAAAATGCGGCCTGGCGATGGTGCTAAATTGCAATAAAGATTATGATGATAGTACGTAGTTCACTGCAAAAAAGTGTCTTGTCCAGCGCGGCGACAGTCTGCCGCGCCTCATCCAAAGCTGAGAGAACTGCTACATGCACCGCGATTTTTCGGAAGTGAATACGAAGGGCGAAGTACTGATAGTCGAAGACACGCCGGCCTCGCTCAAGCTGTTGAGCGACCTGCTCGGTGGCGCAGGATATGCGGTGCGCCAGGCGCCGAATGGCGAACTGGCCTTGTGGACGGCCGAGGCGCGCCCGCCGGAGCTGATCCTGCTCGACGTGCGCATGCCGGGCCTGGACGGCTTTGAAGTGTGCCGCCGCCTGAAGGAGTCGCCGGCGCTGCGCCAGGTGCCGGTGATTTTCCTGTCGGCCCAGTACGATACGGACGACAAGGTGCGCGGCTTTGCGCTGGGCGCCGTCGATTTCATCGCCAAGCCGTTCCAGGCCGAGGAAATCCTCGCCCGCACGGACGCCCATGTGCGCCTGGGACGGGCGCGCGTGCAGCTGGCGCAGGAGCGCGCCAACCTGGAGCGGCGGGTGGCCGAGCGCACGGCGGAACTGGAGCAGGTGGCCAGCACGCTGGCCCACGAAGTGCAGATCCGCCGCGCCAATGAAGAGCTGCTGCGGCTGTCCGGGCAAGTCTTCGAAGCGACGCAGGACGCCATCCTGATCACCGACCCGGCCGGCATCATCGTCACCTCGAATCCCGCGTTTACGCGCATCACCGGCTATGCGGCGCAGGAAGTGCTGGGCGTCGACATCATGCGCCTGCACGCCGAATACACGGGCGAAGCGGTGCTGCTGGCCTTGCGCCAGGGCTTGCGCAGCAGCGGCTGCTGGTCGGGCGAGGTGCAGACCCGGCGCAAGAGCGGCGACACCTATCCCTGCCTGCTCAGCGTCTCCACCGTGCACGGCCCCGATGGCGCCGTCGTCAATTACGTGGGCGTCTTCCTCGATATCAGCGAACGCAAGGCCGAGCAGCACCTGATCGATTTCCTGTCTTACCACGATGCGCTGACGGGACTGCCCAACCGGGTCCTGATGCGCGAGCGTTTCGAGCAGGCGCGCGCGGGCGCCGCGCGCGCCGGCCAGCAGGTGGTGCTGATGTGCCTGGACCTGGACCGCTTCAAGAACATCAACGATTCGCATGGCCAGGCCGTGGGTGACAAGGCGCTGCAAGTGGTGGCGCGCTTCCTGACGGGCTGCGTGCGCGAAGGCGACACGGTGGCGCGCCAGGGCGGCGACGAATTCCAGATCCTGCTGCAGGACGACGCCCTGCTGGGGCGCACGCTGGCGCTGGCGCAGACCATCCTGGCCGGCCTGCGCGAGGAACTCAGCGTCGATGGCGAGCGCCTGGCGCTGACCACCAGCATCGGCATCGCCATGTGCCCGGCCGATGGCGACAGCCTCGACGACGTGCTGCGGCATGCCGATACGGCCCTGGTGCGCGCCAAGGAAATGGGGCGCGACCATTACGCCTTCTTCACCGAGCGCATGGGCAGCGATATCCGCGCCCGCCTGGCCATGCAGCAGCAGCTGCGCGGCGCCATCGGACGCGACGAATTCGCCGTGCACTACCAGCCGCAAATGTGCCTGCGCACGGGCGCGATGCTGGGTGCGGAAGCCCTGCTGCGCTGGGAAAATCCCGTGCTGGGCAAGGTGCCGCCTGGCCTGTTCATCGCGCTGGCCGAGGAATACGGCCTGATCACGGCGATCGGCGAATGGGTGCTGGAAAGCGTCTGTGCGCAGATCCGCGTCTGGCACGATGCCGGCCTGGGCAGCATCAAGGTGGCCGTCAACCTGTCGGGCAAGCAGTTTGCGCAGGACCGCACGGTGCCGTTCGTCGAGGCGGCCCTGCGCAAGTACGGCATCGCGCCGGCCTGCCTGGGCATCGAGATCACGGAAAGCACGGTGATGGGCGACCCGGACAAGGCGGTGGCGGCGCTCACGCGGCTCAAGGATATCGGCGTGGGCATTTCGCTCGACGACTTCGGCACCGGCTATTCCAGCCTCGGCTACCTGAAGCGCTTTCCCATCGACGTGCTGAAGATCGACAAGTCCTTCGTCGACGACGTCACCACCAGCAGCAGCGACGCGGCCATCGCCCGCTCCGTCATTTCGCTGGCGCACAACCTGGACATGCGCGTGATTGCCGAGGGCGTGGAAACGCGGGCTCAGGTCGACTTCCTGACGGAACACGGCTGCGACGAGATGCAGGGGTATTTTTTCAGCCGTCCGCTGGCGGCCGAACCGTTTACGGCGCTGCTGCGCGAAAAAAGGACCCTGGCAGTGGGGTGACAGGCTATGCTTGCTCTTTTCGACCTTGCACAGGCCTTCCGTGAAAAGACTGATTCCCGCGCTGTTCGGCGCATGCTTGCTGCTCGGCGGTGCCGCCGCCGCCTCCGCTCCCGTATCGCCTGCCGCCGCCGGCAGCCGCTTGCAGCAGATCTACACTGAGGAATGGCGGTGGCGCCAGGCGCAGAAGCTCGACGCCGACGCCACGCTGCCGCGCGTGGATGCCGCCACGCAGCAGGCGCGCCAGGCTTACTGGAGCGGGGTGCTGGCGCAGCTCGATGCGCTCGATGCCGCCAGCCTCGATGCCGAGGCGGGCATCAACTATGCCGTGTACCGCGCCCAGGTGGCCGCCTTGCTGGCCGCGCAGCAGTTCCGCGAGTATGAGCGGCCGCTCAATGCCGACACGGCGTTCTGGAACGATCTCGCCTACGCGGCCCGCAAGCCGCGCCGCACGGCGGCCGAATACCGCGCCTATCTGGCGCTGCTCAATGACGTGCCGCGCTACTTCCACGAACAGATGGCGAACATGCGCGCCGGCCTGCGGCGCGGCTTCACGCCGCCGCAAGTGACGCTGGCCGGGCGCGAACAGGCGCTGGCCGAGGTGGCCGAGGCGCGCGAGGCGCAGGCGACGCTGTATTACCGGCCATTCCAGCAACTGCCGGCGGGCATGCCTGCGCAGGAGCAGACAGCCCTGCGGGCGGCCGCCGCGCAGGTGATCGGCGAGGCCGTCATGCCGGCCTTCGGCGAACTGCTGGCCTTCATGCGCGACGTGTACATTCCGGGCGCGGCCACCACCCTGGCCGCCGAGCGCCTGCCAGACGGCAAGGCCTATTATCAGTCGAAGATCGCGGAATTTACCACCACGACCCTGAGCGCGGCGCAGATCCACGCGATCGGCCTGCAGGAAATGGCGAAGATACGCGCCGAGATGCAGGAGACGATACGCCAGACGGGCTTCAAGGGCGACTTCGCCGCCTTCCTGCGGTTCCTGCGCAGCGATCCGCAGTTCTATGCGCGCACGCCGGAAGAGCTGCTGATGCGCTCGGCCTGGGTGGCGAAGAAGTTCGACGCCAAGGCGGCGCAGTATTTCGGCTACCTGCCGCGCCAGCGCTTCGCCATCATCCCCGTGCCGCCCGAGCAGGCGCCTTACTACACTTCCGGCCGCGGCGGGCCAGGTGTCTACCTGGTCAACACCCATGACCTGCCTTCGCGTCCGCTGTACAGCATGCCCGCGCTGACCCTGCACGAATCGGCGCCAGGCCACGCCTTCCAGATGCCGGTGGCGCTGGAACAGAAGGGGCGGCCGGAATTTCGCCGCGCGTATATCTCCGCGTATGGCGAAGGCTGGGCCCTGTACTGCGAACGCCTGGGCGCCGAAATGGGCATGTATGAAAATGCCTATGAAACCTTCGGCATGCTCAGCTACCAGGCCTGGCGCGCGGCGCGCCTGGTGGTCGACACGGGCATCCATGCGCAGGACTGGACGCGCGCGCAGGCGCAAGCCTATCTGCACGCCAATACGGCGCTGTCTGCGCATGAAATCGAGACGGAAGTGGACCGCTACATTTCCTGGCCCGGCCAGGCGCTGTCCTACTACCTGGGCGAGATGGCGATCCTCGAAGGCCGGCGCAAGGCCGAGGCGGCGCTGGGCGCGCGCTTCGATATCCGCGCCTTCCACGACACGGTGCTGGAACTGGGCTCGGTGCCGCTGCCCGTGCTGGAGCGGCGCATCGACAGCTTCATCGCCGACGGCGGCAAGAGCCCTTACCTGGCGGCGCCCTGACCGCCGCATAGCGCCCATGGCGCGGCCGGCGCACCATGCTGGTGCACGCGCCGCGCCATGGTGCGCGATTCTCGCCTTTTCCCGCGCCGCACCCGTCCCCCTGGCGCTGGCATGCATCCTGCTTTGGTAATCGCATCGTGACTCGATTGCCCAGCATGCCCGATAGCCCCAGCCTTGCAACGCCCTCCGGCGCCGGCGCGCACAGCGCGTGGCAGGCGCATCTGCGCCTGGGCTTTACCCTGCACGATGGCGTCAGCCGCCTGGTCGAGCGCACGCACTGCGGCCCCCTGCGCGTGCAAAAGCCGCTCTACCCCGAAGGCGGCGCCGTTTGCCACGCCATCATCATCCACCCGCCCGGCGGCGTGGTGGGCGGCGACCAGCTGGCCGTCGACGCCACGGCGGGCGAAGGCGCGCACGCCTTGCTCACGTCGCCAGGCGCCGCCAAATGGTACCGCGCCAACGGCCATGTCTCGGGCCAGCACATCGCGCTGCGCGCCGGCAGCGGCGCGGCCATCGAGTGGCTGCCGCAGGAAAGCATTTTCTTCGACCAGGCCTGCGTGCGCCTGCGCCACGAGGTGGAACTGGCGGCGGACGCCGCCTACATCGGCTGCGACATCGTCTGCCTGGGCCGCAGCGCCTCGGGCGAGATTTTCAACACGGGCAGCATCGGCCAGCAGGTGCGGATCCGCCGCGGCGGCAAGCTGCTGTGGTGGGAGCAGGGCGTGCTGGCCGGCGGCGGTGCGCTGATGGCCAGCCCCCTCGGCCTGGGCGGGCACACGGTGTGCGCCACCCTGATCGCCGTCGGCACACAAGTTTCCCCGGCCGTGCTGGCCGCCGTGCGCGCGATCGCCGTGCCGGAAGGCGCCATGTTTGGCGCCACGCAGATGAAATCACTGGTGGCGGTGCGCCTGTTGTGCGGCGACAGCGAGGCGGCGCGCCACGCCATGCTGGCCGCCTGGCAGCTGCTGCGCCCGGCCGCATTGGGGCGCGAGGCCGTCGTGCCGCGCATCTGGAACACTTGAACAGCAAGGAAGCACAAGGAAAACCATGGACCTGACACCCCGCGAAAAAGACAAGCTGCTCATTTTTACGGCCGCGCTGCTGGCCGAACGGCGCCTGGCGCGCGGCCTGAAGCTCAATTACCCGGAAGCGGTGGCCCTGATCAGCGCCGCCATCATGGAGGGCGCGCGCGATGGCAGGTCGGTGGCGCAGCTGATGTCGGACGGCACGCGGATACTGTCGCGCGCCGACGTCATGGACGGCATCGCCGAGATGATTCCCGACATCCAGGTGGAGGCGACTTTCCCCGACGGCAGCAAGCTGGTGACCGTGCACCACCCGATACCGTAAGCACACAAGCGACATTGACAGGAGCCCCTCATGACCCCAGGCGAATACAAACTGGAAGAAGGCGAAATCAGCCTCAATGCGGGCCGCGCCACGGCCACCGTGGTGGTGGCCAACCGGGGCGACCGGCCGATACAGGTCGGCTCGCACTTCCATTTTTTTGAAGTCAACCCTGCGCTGGCCTTCGAGCGCTGGCGCGCCTACGGCATGCGCCTCAACATCACGGCCGGCACCGCCGTGCGCTTCGAGCCGGGCCAGCAGCGCACGGTGGAACTGGTGGCGCTGGCGGGCGAGCGCAAGGTCTACGGCTTCCATGGCGCGGTGATGGGCGAACTGCAGGATACCCCACCGGGAAAGGATTGAGATGGCCAGCATTCCCCGCAGCGCATACGCCGAGATGTTCGGCCCCACCAAGGGCGACCGCATCCGCCTGGCCGACACGGAACTGTTCATCGAGATCGAGCATGATTACGCGATCTACGGCGAAGAAGTGAAATTCGGCGGCGGTAAAGTCATCCGCGACGGCATGGGCCAGTCGCAGCGCTGCGCGGCCGAGGTGATGGATACCGTCATCACGAATGCCGTCATCCTCGACCACTGGGGCATCGTGAAGGCCGACATCGGCCTGAAAAACGGCCTGATCTTCGGCATCGGCAAGGCGGGCAACCCGGACATCCAGCCCGGCGTCACGCTCCCCATCGGCGGCGCCACGGAAATCATCGCCGGCGAAGGCATGATCGTCACGGCAGGCGGCGTCGATACCCACATCCACTTCATCTGCCCGCAGCAGATCGAGGAAGCCCTGATGAGCGGCGTGACCACCATGCTGGGCGGCGGCACGGGGCCGGCCGTGGGCACGGCCGCCACCACCTGCACGCCGGGTCCGTGGCATCTGCACGCCATGCTTGCGGCGGCCGACGCCTTCCCGATGAACCTGGGCTTCATGGGCAAAGGTAATGTCAGTCTGCCGCTGCCGCTGGAAGAGCAGGTGCGCGCGGGCGCCATCGGCCTGAAACTGCATGAAGACTGGGGCAGCACGCCGGCCGCCATCGACAATTGCCTGTCGGTGGCCGAGCGCATGGATGTCCAGGTGGCGCTGCACAGCGATACCCTCAACGAAGGCGGTTTTTTGGAGCACACGCTGGCCGCCTTCAAGGACCGCACCATCCACACGTTTCACACGGAAGGGGCGGGCGGCGGCCATGCGCCCGACATCATCGCCGCCGTGGGCCAGTCCAACGTGCTGCCCTCGTCGACCAACCCCACGCGCCCGTTCACCGTCAACACGCTCGACGAGCACCTGGACATGCTGATGGTGTGCCACCACCTGGACCCGGCCATCGCGGAAGACGTCGCCTTTGCCGAGTCGCGCATCCGCCGCGAAACCATCGCCGCGGAAGACATCCTGCACGACATGGGCGCCATCTCGATGAT
This sequence comes from Janthinobacterium sp. GW822-FHT07H11, assembly GCF_058798615.1. NCBI lineage: Bacteria > Pseudomonadati > Pseudomonadota > Betaproteobacteria > Burkholderiales > Oxalobacteraceae > Janthinobacterium > Janthinobacterium sp. GW822-FHT07H11. The sequence continues at coordinate 4,350,724 of NZ_CM179507.1, read as the reverse complement.
GTCGTCCGACTCGCAGGCGATGGGCCGCGTGGGCGAAGTGATCATGCGCACCTGGCAGACGGCGCACAAGATGAAGGTGCAGCGGGGGCCGCTGGCGCCCGACACGGCGCGCAGCGACAATTTTCGCGCCAAGCGCTACATCGCCAAGTACACGATCAACCCGGCCATCACGCACGGCATTTCGCACGTGGTGGGGTCCATCGAGGCGGGCAAGATCGCCGACATCGTGCTGTGGAAGCCGGCGTTTTTCGGCGTCAAGCCGTCGATGATACTCAAGGGGGGCATGATCGCCGCCGCGCAGATGGGCGACCCGAACGCCTCGATCCCCACGCCGCAGCCCGTGCATTACCGCATGATGTTCGGCGCCTTCGGCGGCGGCCTGAAAAAGTCGTTTACCTTTGTCTCGCAGGCGGCCTACGAGCTCGATATCGGCCACCAGCTCAAACTCAATAAATCCGTCATCGCCGTGAAGAACATGCGCGGCTTGCGCAAGCACGACATGATCCACAACGGCGCCACGCCGCACATGGAAGTGGACCCGGAAACCTACGCCGTGCGCGCCGACGGCCAGCTGCTCGTGTGCGAGGCGGCCAGCGTGCTGCCCATGGCGCAGCGCTATTTTCTATTTTAAGCGGGAGACATCATGCTCACATTGCATACCAAATTAAGTCCCGACGATGCGCGCGCGCCCACTGCCCAACTGGTGCTGCCCTACGACCAGCGCGAAAAATGCCGCTTGCGCGCCGTGCTGTCGAACGGCGAGGACGTGGCCGTGTTCACCGTGCGCGGCACGGTGCTGCGCGACGGCGAGCGCATGACGGGGCCGGGCGGGCAGGTGGTGCGGATCGTCGCCGCGCGCGAAGCCACCTACCTGGTGCGCTGCCTTGACGCACACACCCTGCTGCGCTGCGCCTTTCACCTGGGGAACCGCCACACACAGGCGCAGGTGGGCGACGGCTTTTTGCGCATCCGCAAGGACGTAGTGCTCAAGGAAATGCTGGAAGGCTTGCAGGCGACCGTGACGGAGGAAGACGCGCCGTTCGAGCCGGAAGCGGGCGCCTACGGCGGCGGCCACGGCCACCACGACGGCCATGGCCAGCATTTGCTGGCGCCCGTGCCGCTGCGGCAGAAAATCCACCGCCCCAGTGATACGCCGGGCGCCGCCTGATGCAGGCCTCGGCCCTGCTGCATCTGCTGCAGTTCGCCAGCCCGGCCCTGCCGATCGGCGCCTACAGCTATTCGCAGGGGCTGGAAGCGGCGCTCGAGTCAAGCCTGGTGCACGACGCGGCCACGGCGCGCGAGTGGATCGCGCAGCATCTGGCGCTGGTGCTGGCGCGCTGGGAAGCACCCCTGTGCTGGCGTTTGATGCAGGCGTTCGGGCAGCAGGATCTGCGCGCCGTGCAGCGCTGGAGCGAGCGGTTCATCGCTTCGCGCGACACGGCGGAATTTCGCGCCGAGACCATCCAGATGGGATACTCATTGAGCAAATTGCTGGCCGAACTGGGCGTGGCCGACGGCGTGCTGATCGACATGCTGCAGGGCCAGCCGGAGGTGGCGCTGCCCACCGCGTATGCCTGCGCCGTGGCGGCGCTGGCCATTCCGCGCGAAGAGGCGCTGCTGGCCATGCTGTTCGCCTGGGCGGAAAACCAGGTGCTCGTCTGCGTGAAATCCGTGCCGCTGGGGCAGGTGGCGGGCCAGCGCCTGTTGCTGTCGCTGCGCCCCGACCTGGAAGCGGCGGCCCGCACGGCGCAAACCTTGCCAGACGACGAGATGGGCAACTGGGCACCGGGCCTGTCGCTGCTGTCAATGCGGCACGAAATGCAGTACAGCCGCCTGTACCGTTCCTGAACACTACACCGAGAGACCATGCTATGACTTCGATTACCTCAAACCCCTTGCGCGTCGGCATCGGCGGCCCCGTCGGCTCGGGCAAGACGGCCCTGTGCGAAATGCTGTGCAAGGGCATGCGCGAGCGCTACGACATGGCCGTCATCACGAATGACATCTATACCAAGGAAGACATGGAAATCCTGCTGCGCGCCGGCGCCTTGCCGGCCGAGCGCCTGATGGGCGTGGAGACGGGCGGCTGTCCGCACACGGCCATCCGCGAAGATGCGTCGATCAACCTGGAAGCCATCGCGCGCATGCAGGCAGATTTTCCCAAGCTCGATTTGATCCTGGTCGAATCGGGCGGCGACAACCTGGCCGCCACCTTCAGCCCGGAACTGTCGGACCTGACCATTTATGTGATCGACGTGGCCGGCGGCGAAAAAATCCCGCGCAAGGGCGGCCCCGGCATCACGCGCTCCGATTTGCTCATTATCAACAAGACGGACCTGGCGCCGTACGTGGGCGCCAACCTCGACGTGATGGCGCAGGACGCCAGGCGCATGCGCGGCGAACGTCCCTTCGTATTCACCAACCTGCGCAGCGGCGACGGCGTGCAGGTCGTCATCGATTTTATCCGCGAGCAAGGTTTGCTCGATCAACCCGGCAAGGAGCTGCAATGAGCGCAATACTGATGACAAAAACGGCCGCCGTGGCGGCCCTGTGCCTGCTGGCCTTGCCCGCCATGGCCCACCCCGGCCATGGCGACAGCGCGGGCTTGCTGGCCGGTTTCGCCCACCCGTTCACGGGCATCGACCATTTGCTGGCCATGCTGGGCGTGGGTCTGTGGGGCGGCCAGCAGCGCCGCGGCTGGGGCCAGCCCGCCACTTTTCTCGGCATGATGCTGCTCGGCGCGCTGGCCGGCATGGTCGGATTGACGCTGCCCGGGCTGGAAACGGGCATCGCCGCCACGGTGGCACTGATCGGGCTGGCCATCGCACTGGCGCTGGCCTTGCCGAACTGGCTCGGCATGCTGCTCGTGGGCGTGTTTGCGCTGGCGCATGGCAATGCGCATGGCCAGGAATTGCCGGCCGCCTCGGCCGCCTGCGGCTTCATGCTGGCCTCGGCCATGCTGCTGTGTGCGGGACGTGTCGTCGGCCAGGTGCTGGCCGGGCGCGTGCTGCGTGTGGCCGGCGTCGCCTTGACGGCCGCCGGCGTGGTGTTGATGGGAATGAATTAGGCGCCGGGGCGCTTGTCGGAGAGCACGATGGGCGCGGCCTTTTCCGGATGTAAACCCTGGTGGCCTGCATACACGGCGGCAATGGCGGCCATGTCGGCCTCCTTGTCGCCCGTCAAATATAAATGGTCGACGACGCCCAGCACCTTGTTCGGGTAATCGATGTAGACGAGCAATAGCGGCACCTTGGCGGCCAGGGCCAGGTGATAAAAGCCGCTTTTCCAGTTCGGCCGGTAGCTGCGCGTCGCTTCCGGCGTGATGGCCAGCCAGTACCACTCGGCGGCCAGCATGCGTTCGGCCTGGCGGCCAATGGTGCCGCTGGTGGTGCTGCGGTCGACCGGTTCGCCGCCCAGGTAGCGCAGCACCTTGCCCATGGGGCCGCGGAACAGGGAATCCTTGGCCAGCCAGCGGAACGGCAGCGACAGCGCCCATTTGCCGAACAGGCCCACCATGAAATCCCAGTTCGAGGTGTGCGGGTAGACGACGGCGATGCCGCGCGGCCCGGGCAGGGGGCGGAAGCGCATGCGCCAGCCGAACAGGTGCAGCACGCGCAGCGCGCAGCGCTGGTGCCAGGTCGGCAAGTCGCCCGCTTGTACAAATAAATCGTCCATGGATACCCTTTAGTGGCTGGTCTCTGTTTTGATAGGATGGCGCTGGCGGCCATTTTCCTTGAAGCAAAAATTCTGCGCAGGCATTCTATACGGGGCTGGCGACGGCGACAAGCGGCCCGGGCCTCTATCCATGCGGCATCCGGCCCGCCGGTACCGCCAATTTAACCATGCCTGGCCAGTGTGCCGGGCACTAAATGCGCGCGCCGCTGTCATATCTTGATGCTGGTTGATTCACCAGACATGGAGCGATGGCATGAAAAACAGTATCGATGTGAACAACAGCCTGGATGTGCTCAGCGAGGGCAATGCGCGGACGGACAAGGTGACGGCCGAGCTGGTCGAGCGCGGCGTGGCCTTTCATCATGCATTGGGGCGGACGGTGGCGACGGCCTACCTGCGGGAAAATGCCGTGCCAGCCGACGTCATCTATCGCGTCTTCAGCAGTGCGCAGGCGCGGCGCCCGGCGCGTCCGGCGCGGCGCCGATGGCGCTAGGGGCGAGGGCAGCGGGCGGGCGGCAATACAAAACGGCGGGGCCGCGATCCCGGCGTGATGGCTTGCGGGATCGGGACACCCGCCGGCGGGGGCGGTAAGGGCGGGCGATCAGGCCAGTGCCGGGTAATCCGTGTAACCGCGTGCGTCCGGTGCATACAGGGTGTCGGCGTTCAGCGGGTTGAGCGGCGCATCGCCGTGCAGGCGGATGGGCAGGTCGGGGTTGGCGATGAACCACAGGCCGAAGGCCACGGCATCGGCTTCGCCGGACGCCAGCAGGGCTTCGGCCGCCGCCTTGTCCATTTTTTCATTGGCAATGTAGACACCGCCGAATTGCTGCTTCAGGTAAGGGCCCAGGCGGTCTTCGCCGAGCGCTTCGCGCGCGCAGATGAAGGCGATGCCGCGCTTGCCCAGTTCGCGCGCCACGTAGCCGAAGGTGGCGCGCGGGTCGGAATCGCCCATGTCGTGCGCATCGCGGCGTGGCGCCAGGTGCATGCCCACCCTGTCGGCGCCCCACACTGCTATGCACGCGTCCGTCACTTCCAGCATCAATCGGGCGCGATTTTCAATCGAGCCGCCGTAGTTGTCCGTACGCAAGTTGGTGCTGTCTTGCAGGAACTGGTCGAGCAAGTACCCGTTGGCGCCGTGGATTTCCACGCCGTCGAAGCCCGCTTTTTTTGCATTTTCGGCGCCCAGGCGGTAGGCGGCCACGATGCCGGGGATTTCTTCCGCATCGAGCGCGCGCGGTGTCACGTATTCCTGTTGCGGGCGCACCAGGCTCACATGGCCGGCCGGCTTGACGGCGCTGGGTGCCACAGGCAGGTCGCCGTCCAGGAACAGGGGCGCGGAAATGCGGCCCACATGCCACAGTTGCAGCACGATCTTGCCGCCCGCCTCATGCACGGCGCGGGTGATGTGTTTCCAGCCCTCCACCTGCTCGTCGGACCAGATGCCGGGCGTGTCGGCATAGCCCACGCCCTGCGGCGTGACGGCCGTCGCTTCCGAGATGATCATGCCGGCCGAGGCGCGCTGCGTGTAGTACTCGGCCATCAGGGCGTTTGGCACGCGGCCCGGGTTGCCGGCGCGCGAACGCGTCAGCGGCGCCATGATGATGCGGTTTTTCAATTGCAAACTGCCTATGGTGATGGGGTCGAATAAAGTTGCCATGATTGCTATCTTTCCTGTCGAGAATGCCGCGGACGGCGATATGGATGGGGTTGCTGTTACAAACCTTGCTGCATGTGCTGCAGAAAGGCCTCGATGGTGGCTTCATTGCGCTTGAAGAAGCTCCATTGGCCAACTTTCCTGGTGGAAATCAAGCCGGCCTTCTGCAAGGTGGCCAGGTGGGCCGAGACCGTCGATTGCGACAGCCCCAGGCGGCGGTCGATCAGGCCGGCGCAGACGCCGAAGTCGAGCGGATGGTCTTGTTCGCAAAAATACTGCTCCGGCTCCTTCAGCCACTGCAGGATCTGCCGCCGTACGGGATTGGCCAGCGCCTTGTGGATGGCGTCGATGTCCATGCTGTTTCTCCTGGTGATGTTCGTCTTCAAACGATCTATGTATCGTCTTTTGTGAATTTCAATATCGGTATATTACGATATAAGTGAAAAGCCTGCTGGCCAGTGGATTTTTCAGGCAGGGTTCAGGCGAAGTGGAACAGCAGCAGGGCGATGACGGCGGGCACCGTTTGCAGGTAGAGGATGCGCGTCATGACGGTGGCCGCGCCCCATACGCCTGCCACGGCAATGCATGCCAGGCCGAAGACGGTGAACGCATGGGCGATGGCCGCGTCCGGGTGAAAAAAGCCCAGCGCCAGCGCGGCGACGAGAAAACCGTTGTAGCAGCCCTGGTTCGACATGGCGGGGCGCACGATTTCCGCCTTTTCCTTGCTCAGGCCAAAGACCTTGCGTCCGCGCGCATCGAACAGCACGGTTTCCAGCAACACGATGTAGACGTGCAGCAGCAGGATGAGGGCGGTAAGGATTTGGGCCAGTAGCAGCATCATTGTTCCCGAGAGTGAATGGATGCAGTAATTATGCTGCCGTCAGCATGTTTTTTGGCAACATTTGATTGGAGTGGCCGCACTAGAAAAATGTGCTTGCGGCAAGAGCGTTCACCCGATGGTATACTTTTGCCTTTGCTCCTGTGGGGACGACCCCGCTCGCTGTGGGGCTGCATGGCGGGGACGACCCCGCCGCCTCGGGAGAATAATCATGGCGTGGATCATCCTGGTCTTGGCGGGCTTGCTGGAAATCGGCTGGGCCATCGGCCTCAAATACAGCGCCGGCTTTACCCGCCTCGTGCCATCCGTGTTGACGGCCGTGTCCATGCTGGGCAGCGTGGTGATGCTGGGCCTGGCCTTGCGTACCTTGCCACTGGGCACCGCCTACGCGATCTGGACCGGTATCGGCACCGTGGGTACGGCCATCTTCGGCATCATGGTGCTGGGCGAACCGGCCAGCGCCGCGCGCATCGCCTGCATCGCCCTGATCGTGTCGGGCATCCTGGGCTTGAAACTGCTCAGCCCGCAGTAACGTCCTTTTCCCTGTTGCGCCCTGCGCCCTGCGCTGTCGCGCTGCCCTGATCGACCAGGCGGCGGGCGGGCAGGGCGTTGTTGTTTTTATTTACCTTGAAAGGACTGTCGCATGAGCCTCGCCATGACGTATTTTTACCTGGCCATCGCCATCATCGCTGAAGTGATCGCCACCAGCGCCTTGAAGGCATCCGAGGGCTTCAGCCGCTTGTGGCCCAGCGTGATCACCGTCGTCGGCTACAGCATCGCCTTCTGGTGCTTGTCGCTGACCCTGAAGGTCATTCCTACCGGTATCGTGTATGCGATCTGGTCGGGCGTGGGCATCGTGCTCATTTCCGCCGTGGGCTGGTTCTGGTTCAAGCAAAGCCTCGATACGCCGGCCCTGATCGGCCTGGGGCTGATCATTGCCGGCGTCCTCGTCATTAACTTGTTTTCCAAGTCCGTCGGCCACTAATCAAAAGCTGCTGGCCACCCGCGCCAGGTAATACCACTCCGCATTGGCTTGCGCGTTGACGTCAGGGAAGAGGATGTAGGCGTCGAATTCGGCCGTCACGGGCGTGCCGTCCGCGCGCACGCCGATCTGTTCGCCCTGTTTCACCTTGTCAAAGCTGGACCAGGTCTTGATGAAGCGGTCGCTTGCGTGCAGCTTGTCGTGCACGACGACCATGTTCAGCGCTTCCATGTCGGCGTCGGCGATCGGTTCCGGTTGCGGTGCATCAATGAAGCCGAGGAAGGCCAGCGTATTCTTGATGGCGCGGTAGGCCACGTCGGGCGCGGCCGGGTCCGCGTGCTGGCCGCATTCCAGCGTCAGCGCATAGCCGCCCGTCGAGCGCATGTATTCGGTGGTGCCCACGCCGTAGCGCAAGACCAGGCCCACCTGCTCGCTATTGCCCAGGCGGCGCTGCACCCCCTGGCCATACGCATGCAGCCAGCCATCGACGAAGCGGCGTACGCCCAGGCGGCGCGCCAGCGCGCGTTCCTTCTCTTCATGTTGAAACGGTTGCAGCGGGCCATCGTTGTTGCGCGGTCCCACCATGACGAAGGGCTGGCTGTCGGCATTGAACGAGTGCAAGTCCAGCAGCACGTCGTGCTGGCCCAGCAAGGGGCACAGCCAGTTGGCGATGCGGTCTTCGAAATCCTGTGGATTGTCGTTCGGGAACAGATTGCGGTTCAGGTTGCGGTCGCCGCTGCGCACGCCCTTGGCGTAGGCCAGCGGGTTGGTGATGGGCACGAAGGTGACGCTGCCGGCCACGATGGAGAGGGCGCCGCTGTCGAGTTCAGCCATCACGCGGTGGATGCCCTTGGTGCCGCAGGTTTCATTGCCGTGCACGGCGCCTGTGACGATCAGGCGCGGGCCGCTGCCCTGGCCCGTGTAGTTGATGGACTTGAAGTGGAGTGCGCTGCTCATGCTGGACATATCCTATGCTGTTGCGGGAAGGGAAAGCGGGGTCGGCATATTTTAGCGGGATTCGCCGTGCACGCCTGCAAAAATGTGGCCATGGCGCACTCTGGCGTGGCATGATCGGCGCCACCGTTGTTTTCCCTTGCCCATTCCATGCTCAGCACGTCCCATTCTTCCCGCCTGTATGGCCTCGATACCTTGCGCGCGCTGGCCATCGTGCTTGTGTTCATGAATCATTATCTGCTGTTCGTCAGCGAGGGCGGGGCGTTCGGTTTCTGGGGAGAAATCGGCTGGACAGGCGTGGACCTGTTCTTCGCTCTCAGCGGCTATTTGATCGGCAACCAGATCTTCGCGGCCCTGCGCAGCGAACACGGGTTTTCCTTGCCCCGCTTCTATGCGCGGAGATTTTTGCGCACCTTGCCCAATTTCTATGTCGTGCTGGCCCTGTATTACTTGTGGCCCGCATTTCGCGGTGACAACGCGCTATTGCCGCTGTGGAAATTCCTGACCTTTACGCAAAACATCAACCTGACGCCGGGCACGGCGTTTTCGCATGCGTGGTCGCTGTGCGTGGAAGAGCAGTTCTATGTGCTGCTGCCGGCCGTGGCGCTGGCGATCGCCGCCTGCCGCAAGCCCTTGCTGTGGGCGTGGCTGGCCGTGGCCGCCAGCTTGATCGTCGGCATGCTGGTGCGCGCGTATTTGTGGGATGAGTACGTGCACCTGCCGCGCGGCAGCCTCGGCTATTACAAGTATATTTATTACGCGTCGTGGTGCCGCTTCGACGAGCTGGTGGCGGGCGTGGCGCTGGCGCTGCTGAAGAACTACCATCCTGCCGCCTGGGCGCGCCTGACCGCCTACGGCAACCGCACCTTGCTGGCGGGAATCGCGGGCACGGCGCTGATGTTTTATGTGTTTCTCAACGATCACTATGGCTATGCGGTGACCGTGTTCGGCTATCCGGCCCTGGCCGCCAGTTTTACCTTGCTGCTGGTCGCCGCGCTGAGTCCTGCCAGTGCGCTCTATCAACTGCGCGTGCCGGGCGCGGCCAGCCTGGCGTTGTGGTCGTATGCGATTTATTTGCTGCACAAGCAGCTGTGCATCTTGCTGCGGCCGGTGTTGCAGGACATGGGGCATGGGCCGGATGGTGCGCCGGCAATACTGATCAGCATTGCTGTCAGCATCGCCACGGGCTGGCTCCTATATAAAGTGGTGGAAACGCCGTTCATGCGCCTGCGGGCGCGTTATGTGCCGGCTAATCACCGCTGAGGTACGGCATTTCCCGCAGTGGGCTTTGCCAAGGCTGCATCATGCATGTTTAACGCCGGCCAAAGCCCGAGCCGGAGCCAACCCTCGTGCCAGCGCAGCAAAATATATCGTCAAATCTTTCAACGGATTTCATTTTTTCAAACAAGCTGGCCTTGAGTATTTCTCCCCTTTCCCTCTCTCTTTTGCTCATGTGAGATAGTGCCTCGTTGATTTGTGGCCAATCGCAAAAGGTGTCATGTGGCGCGCAAAAAGAGTGCCATGCATAGGCCTCGGCAATATCGTAGACCTTGGACTTTTTGTCTACGTAGTACAGGAGGACGTTCATCTCTGCCTTGGCAAATCCCCGTTCTGCAGCGCCGCGAAATAATTGCAGCAAGTCCGCATCGCGCGCGCCTCCGCGGAGCTGCAAGACGCTGGCAAGGTGGAACATGGATGGAGGGAAAAATTTCGCGGCGGATTTTGATAGGTAGAACACCGCAGTGTCGAGGTCACGGTCCTCGCAAGCGCCGAGGTAGGCCTTGATGCCCATCAAGTGCTGAGCCTGCGTATCGCCGCTGTCGGCGCGCGTCTTGACGAGTGTGTGTGATTCAGTGCTGCAATCTTGCGGCAATGCCTCTACGATACGCTGGCTCGCAGGTGCCTGCACATCTTCTGCGCCGGCTACGCCTGGACCAGCCATGGCGGCAATCAAGAGGGCGCATTGCAGCCACATGGCGATCTTGGTTGAACGTCTTTTCATTGTCTCTCCTGGCCTGATGGTCATTTCAAATGGCGTGCTGCCGGTGTTGTCGGCAGGCATCATTGTTCTTGGAGTGTACAGGAACCTGCTACGACGAAATTGACGTGGCGCATTTGACAGGCAAGTTCGCAGGAGTAAATTACATATCGATTACATCGAGTCCGCGCGGCGTGCCGACCAGTAACTCCAGGATCGCATGCACGCGCAGATTCGTGTCTTCATGTTCCGTGTTGAAGATCAGGCTGCGCAGGCCGGGCACGGCTTCCGTGATGTGGGGGCTGGCGTAGGCATTGATCAATAACAAGACCAGGTCCGTGGCGCCCGCGCCGGGCTGGCGCCGCAGCCGGTCGTGGATCACGTTCAGCAGCGCGCGCTGCATGCGCGGCGTGGGATTGCTGATGTAGGCGAAGACGCTTGGCGTGTTGGCGATGGCCGCGCAGATGCGCCGCTCGATCTCGTCGGGCTTCACGTCGGAGGCGATATCGAAATACGCGGCTTCCCAGCGCGTGCGCGCATACGGGTGGCCGGGCGGGAAGGAGTCGGCCGTTTCGAAACCGCAGATGCGGCTCAGGGTTTTCAGCCAGGCTAATAGGGTGGAGTTCATGCCGCGATTTTAGCGGCATTCCGCGTGCGCCGGGCCGACTCTATATAAAGGAGGCTGACGCCCGGGAAGCGGCTCAAAAAGAGATTAAAGTTTCCTGCAAAACAGCCCTTGTCATTCTGGGAAAGCCTCTCTATAATGCTGGTCTTCGGGGCGGTTAGTTCAGCTGGTTAGAATACTTGGTCGACATCCAAGGGGTCGGGGATTCGAATTCCTCACCGCCCACCAGAATTTTGCAGTAGGCAGTTTTAGTTGTTAAGCTGGCGCAAGCCGCAAGCGGTCATTTGAAATACAATGATCAACAAAAGTTTTACGGGCGGTTAGTTCAGCTGGTTAGAATACTTGGTCGACATCCAAGGGGTCGGGGATTCGAATTCCTCACCGCCCACCAGAATGCAGTTAGAGAGAAAGGGTAAACCGGTTATGACACCGCGAACTACTACCAAGCTTTGGGAGTGACGCTAGTCGAACGGGTTTCCTTTGTCTTAAGAAAGTGAAAAACGCGGCTAGTCCGCGTTTTTTTGCGTCTGCGTTTTCCTTTCAGTTATTTTACCCATCACATCGCAGTTTTACCTGGCGCCAGCGCCGATATGGAGATCAATATGCTTACAATCCGACTTCCCGATGGTTCCGCCCGTCAATTTGACGGCCCGGTCACCGTGGCCCAGGTTGCGGCCAATATTGGTACCGGCCTGGCCAAGGCTGCCCTGGCCGGTAAAGTCGATGGCAAGCTGGTCGACACTTCCTATCTGATCGAGCAAGACGCGGAACTGGCGATCGTCACGGACAAGGACGCCGATGGCCTGGAAGTGATACGCCATTCGACGGCCCACTTGCTGGCCTATGCCGTCAAGGAATTGTTCCCGGACGCGCAAGTGACCATCGGTCCCGTGATCGACAACGGCTTTTATTATGACTTCGCCTACAAGCGCCCGTTCACGCCGGAAGACCTGGTCGCGATCGAAAAGAAAATGGCGGAACTGGCCAAGAAGGATGAGCAAGTCACGCGCAAGGTGGTTGCCCGCGACGAAGCCATCGAATACTTCAACAGTATCGGCGAAGCCTACAAGGCTGAACTGATTGGTTCGATCCCGGCCGACCAGGAAGTGTCGCTGTATTCCGAAGGCAAGTTCACGGACTTGTGCCGTGGCCCGCACGTGCCATCGACGGGCAAGCTGAAAGTGTTCAAGCTGATGAAGCTGGCCGGCGCCTACTGGCGCGGCGACTCGAAAAACGAGATGCTGCAGCGTATCTATGGCACGGCCTGGGCCAAGAAGGAAGACCAGGAATTGTATTTGCATAACCTGGAAGAGGCGGAAAAGCGCGATCACCGCAAGCTGGGCAAGCAGCTCGATTTCTTCCATTTCCAGGAAGAGGCTCCGGGCCTGATCTTCTGGCACCCGAAAGGCTGGTCGATCTGGCAGCAAGTCGAGCAATACATGCGCAATGTATACCAGGTCAACGGCTATCAGGAAGTCAAGGCGCCGCAGATTCTCGACCGTGGCCTGTGGGAAAAAACCGGTCACTGGGATAATTACCGTGAAAACATGTTCATCACGGAATCGGAAAACCGCGCCTATGCGCTGAAGCCGATGAATTGCCCTGGGCATATCCAGATTTTCAACAATGGCATGCGCAGCTACCGCGACCTGCCATTGCGCTACGGCGAATTCGGCCAATGCCACCGCAACGAGCCATCGGGCGCCTTGCACGGCATGATGCGCGTGCGCGGCTTTACGCAGGATGACGGCCACATCTTCTGTCTGGAAGAGCAGATCGCCGGCGAAGTGACGGCGTTCCACCAGCAGGCCATGGATGTGTACACGGCATTCGGCTTCACGAACATCGACGTGAAACTGGCCTTGCGTCCCGATAACCGCATCGGTACGGAAGAGTCGTGGGATTTCGCCGAGGAGTCGTTGCGTTCTGCCCTGCGCGCCTGTGGCGTGGAGTGGACGGAATTGCCGGGCGAGGGCGCGTTCTACGGCCCGAAGATCGAGTACCACCTGAAAGATAGCCTGGGCCGCGCATGGCAAGTGGGCACCGTGCAGATCGACCCGTCGATGCCGGGCCGCCTGGGTGCCGAATACGTGGCCGTGGACAACACGCGTCAAGTCCCCATCATGCTGCACCGCGCGATCGTGGGCTCGCTGGAACGTTTCATCGGCATCCTGATCGAACACTATGCGGGCGCCATGCCCTTGTGGTTGTCGCCGGTGCAGGTGTCGGTGTTGAATATTTCCGACGCTCAAGCCGATTATGTACAGGAAGTTACAACAAAACTGCGCAAAGCGGGGCTGCGCGTACAGGCGGATTTGCGTAACGAGAAGATTACCTATAAAATACGTGAACATTCCGTACAAAAATTGCCTTACATCTTAGTAATTGGCGACAAAGAGCGGGATGCGAATACAGTGGCCGTGCGGGCGCGGGGCAATGTCGATTTGGGCGTCATGTCCGTCGATGCCCTGATTGAGCGACTCAAACATGAAGTCGACACCAAGGCCTGACGAGGAAACTCGCTGCACGACCGTCTTACAAGATTTTTAAAGGAAATTACAATAGCTACTGACAAGTCACATCGCATCAATGGCGAAATCACTGCCCCTGAAATGCGTTTAAGCGGGGTCGATAACGAGCCACTCGGTATCGTAAGTTTGGCTGAAGCCTTCCGCCTGGCGGAAGAGGCAAACGTCGACCTGGTGGAAATTGCGCCTACCGCGCAGCCACCGGTGTGCCGTTTGATGGACTACGGCAAATTTAAGTATTCGGAGCAGAAGAAAGCTCACGAAGCCAAATTGAAGCAAAAGATCATCCTCGTGAAGGAAGTCAAATTCCGTCCGGGGACTGATGATGGTGACTACAATATCAAGTTGCGTAATCTCATCAAGTTCCTTGAAGACGGCGATAAAACCAAGATCACCTTGCGTTTCCGCGGTCGTGAGATGGCGCACCAGGATATTGGCTTCCGCATGCTGGAACGTCTGAAAGCCGATCTGGAGCCGTACGGCCAGGTCGAGCAGTTCCCGAAGATGGAAGGCCGCCAAATGATCATGGTTCTTTCGCCTAAGAAGAAGAAGTAAGTTACAATAGCGTTTTACTGTGGGTGGAAACTGCGTGTGCCAGCATTGGCGCGGCGTCATACCCCAGGCAGAATTTGCGCGGCCCGGCCAGTAATGTCCGGGCCGCGCGAACTGTAGCGGACTCGCATCCGCTGCACAACATGTGAAAGCAGGCATCTAAGCGCAGCGTCGTGTTGCCACCTGCAATCCTGTTATAAATGGAGCTGTCCGTAAGAGGACAGATTGCTATGCCTAAAATGAAGACCAAAAGCTCCGCGAAAAAACGTTTTCGCGTGCGTCCAGGTGGAACAGTCAAGTCGGGTCACGCGTTCAAACGCCACATCCTGACCAAGAAAACCACCAAAAACAAACGTCAGTTGCGCGGTACCCGTAACATCAACGCATCGGATGTCACATCCGTCATGCGCATGATGCCGACTGCTTAATCTCACACTCAATTTAAGGAGTTACTATGCCTAGAGTAAAACGTGGGGTTACAGCTCGTGCCCGTCATAAGAAGATTCTTGTTCAAGCTAAAGGCTACCGTGGTCGCCGCAGCCGTGTATACCGTGTTGCCAAGCAAGCAGTTATGCGCGCTGGCCAATACGCTTACCGCGATCGCCGCAACAAGAAGCGCGTTTTCCGCCGCCTGTGGATCGCCCGTATCAACGCCGCTTCCCGTGAGCATGGCGTAACGTACAGCGTATTCATGAACGGCTTGAAAAAAGCAAATATCGAACTGGACCGTAAAGTCCTGGCCGATATGGCTGTGATGGACAAGCCAGCATTCGCTGCGATTGTCAACGCAGTGAAAGCAAAAATCGCTGCGTAAGCACGGTTATTGCACAACGTCATCCCCAGGGTGACGTTATAAAGAGCGGGGCAGGGGTGTACAACCACCTTGTGCCCCGTTTCCGTTTTTGATTGTTGGGTTCTAGATTACTAAATCCAGGATTGATTTCCAAAACAGGAAAAGCCGCATGAACTCCCTAGAAGAACTCGTCGTCTCGGCCCAGGCTGACTTTATCGCCGCCGCAGACGCTGCCGCACTTGAAAACGCCAAAGCCCGCTACCTGGGCAAGACTGGCCAGATTACCGAAATGATGAAGGGCCTGGGCAAACTGGACCCGGACGCGCGCAAGGCGCAGGGCGCCCTGATCAACGCCGTCAAAGTGCAGATCGAGGACGCGCTGACGGCGCGCCGTGATGCGCTGGCCGATGCCCAAATGCAAGGCCGCCTGAACGCCGAAGCGATCGACGTGACCCTGCCAGGCCGTGGCCGCATGCCCGGCGGCATCCATCCCGTCATGCGCACGTGGGAGCGGGTCGAGGAAATCTTCCGCTCCATCGGCTTCGACGTGGCCGACGGCCCCGAAATCGAGAACGACTGGACCAATTTCACGGCGCTCAACAGCCCGGAAAACCACCCGGCCCGTTCCATGCAGGATACGTTCTACATCGATGGCAACGACACCGATGGCAAGCCCTTGCTGCTGCGCACGCACACGAGCCCGATGCAGGTGCGCTATGCGCGCACGCACACGCCGCCGATCAAGGTCATCGCGCCGGGCCGCACCTACCGCGTCGACAGCGACGCCACCCATTCGCCCATGTTCCACCAGGTCGAAGGCCTGTGGATCGCCGAAGACATCAGCTTTGCCGACCTGAAGGGCGTGTACCTGAACTTCGTCAAGGCCTTCTTTGAAACGGACGACCTGCAGGTGCGTTTCCGCCCGTCGTACTTCCCGTTCACGGAACCGTCGGCCGAGATCGACATCGCCTTCGGCTCCGGCCCCCTGAAGGGCCGCTGGCTGGAAGTGTCGGGCGCCGGCCAGGTGCATCCGACCGTGGTGAAGAACTTCGGCCTCGATCCCGAGAAATTCATCGGTTTTGCTTTCGGCTCCGGCCTGGAACGCTTGACGATGCTGCGTTATGGCATCAACGACCTGCGCCTGTTCTACGAGGGCGATTTAAGGTTCCTGAAGCAATTCAACTAAGCGTTGTTCCGTTTGATTCATGGCGCTTGAGCGCCCGTGCGCTCGCGCTGTGAGCTTTGACCATTTGAAGGCTTGATTATGCAATTTTCCGAAAACTGGCTCCGTACCATGGTCGATCCGAAGATGACTTCGGACGAACTGGCCCATCTGCTGACCATGTCCGGTCTCGAAGTCGAGGACGTCGATCCCGTCGCCCCGCCGTTCTCGAACGTGGTGGTAGGTTTGGTCCTGGAGATGGAAAAACATCCGAATGCGGACCGCCTGAACGTGTGCCAGGTCGACGTCGGCACGGGCACCATGCTCAATATCGTCTGCGGCGCGCCAAACGTGCGCCCGGGCTTGAAAGTCGTCTGCGCCATGGCCGGCGCCGTCTTGCCGCCTGGCGCCGACGGCAAGCCGTTTGAAATCAAGGTAGGCCAGCTGCGCGGCGTCGAGTCGCAAGGCATGCTGTGCTCCGCGCGCGAATTGAAATTATCGGAAGAAAACGCCGGCTTGATGGAATTGCCGGACGACGCGCCGATCGGCCAGAATTTCCGCGACTACTATGCCTTGAACGACTTGAAATTCACCATCAAGTTGACGCCGAACAAGGCAGACTGCCTGTCCGTGCTGGGCGTGGCGCGCGAAGTGTCGGCATTGACGGGCGTGCCCCTGAATGCGCCGCAGTTCCGCACCGTGCCGGTTTCCAGCGATGAAATCCTGCCCGTGAAAGTGAGCGCGCCGGACCTGTGCGGCCGTTTCACGGGCCGTGTCATCCGCGGTTTGAACGCCCGTGCCGCCACGCCGGACTGGATGAAGCAGCGCCTCGAGCGCAGCGGCCAGCGTCCGCTGTCGGCCCTGGTCGACATTTCCAACTACGTCATGCTGGAACTGGGCCGTCCCAGCCACGTGTTTGACCTGGCGAAGATCCACGGCAGCCTCGACGTGCGTTGGGGCAAGGCGGGCGAATCCGTCAAGCTGTTGAATGGCAACACCATCGCCGTCGACGAGTGGCTCGGCGTTATTGCCGATGAGCAGGAAATCGAATCGCTGGCCGGCATCATGGGCGGCGACGCCAGCTCGGTATCGGACGATACGGACAGCATCTACCTGGAAGCGGCATTCTGGTGGCCGAACGCCATTCAAGGCCGCGCCCGCCGCTTGAATTTCTCGACCGATGCGGCGCACCGCTTCGAGCGCGGCGTCGATTTCGCCACCACCGTCGAGCACATCGAGCGCATCACGGCCCTGATCTTGGAAATCTGCGGCACGCCGGCCACCACCGTCGGCCCCGTCGACGACCACGTGGTGAACTTGCCGCAACGCCAGCCCGTGACCATGCGCACGGCGCGCGCGCAAAAAGTCATCGGCGTGCCGCTGACGGATGCGCTGATCGCCGACATCTTCACGCGCCTGGCCCTGCCATTCACCCTGGCCGACGGCGTGTTTTCCGTGACCTCGCCCAGCTACCGTTTCGACATCGAGATCGAGGAAGACCTGATCGAGGAAGTGGCGCGCGTGTACGGCTTTGAAAACATCCCGACCCTGCCGCCCGTGGCCGCGAACGTGATGCAGATTGCACCAGAAAATACCCGCTCCCTGTTTGCGGTACGTCATGTGCTGGCCGACCTGGGCTTCCAGGAAGTGGTTAACATGAGCTTTGTCGATACGGCATGGGAGCGCGATTTCTCGGGCAACACGAACCCGATCAAATTGCAGAACCCGATCGCCAGCCAGATGAGCGTGATGCGCTCCTCGCTGATCGGCAGCCTGATCGCCAACGTGCGCTACAACCTGAACCGCAAGACCAACCGCGTGCGCATCTTCGAAGTGGGCGCCATCTACCAGCGCGACGACGGCGTGCAAAACGGCCCCTTGTCGGTGGCCGGCTACGCCCAGCCGAAGCGCGTGGCGGCCATGGCCTACGGCGCGGTGGCCGACGAGCAGTGGGGCCAGCCCGCCCGCACGGTCGATTTCTTCGACGTGAAGGCGGACCTGGAAGCGCTGTTCGCGCCGCTGGTCTTGCGTTTTACCAAGGCGGAGCACCCGGCCCTGCATCCGGGCCGTTCGGCCAACGTGGAACTCGATGGCAAGGTCATCGGTTTCATCGGCGAACTGCACCCGCGCTGGATGCAAAAATATGACTTGCCGCTGGCGCCCGTGCTGTTCGAAGTCGACGCGGCCGCCCTGACGCACAGAGTCGTGCCCGTGTACCAGGAAATCTCGAAATTCCCTGGCGCCAGCCGCGATCTGGCCGTGGTCGTCAAGCAATCGGTGGCGGTGCAGGATCTGCTCGATACCTTCCAGGCGGCCGCCAAGGCAAGCCCTGCAGCGCGTATCGTGCAAGCCATTGTTTTATTTGATGAATATCGTGGAAAAGGGCTGGAAACGGATGAAAAAAGCCTTGCTTTCCGGATTAGCTTGCAAGATACTCAAAACACCCTGCAAGACGATGTCGTCGATGGCCTGATGGCTGTGTTGATCGATGCCGCCAAGCAGGGCCACGACGCGAAACTGCGTTCGTAATTACCGGACTGGCCGTCGCTTTTTGCGTGACGGCCTTTCCGTCGTCAACCGTAGACGAACCTGCCATGTGGCCGGTTCGGGCGCACAGAAAAGGCAGGGCAGGAAAATTAATAATAGCGACGTTGATTCCGCCGTACTGCAGTCCGCATTGGCCGCCGATCTGCACCGGGCCATGCTGGTTGCCAAAGTGCGCCAGGAAGCGGAAAAAGATCTACCTACCTTGACCAAGGCGGAGCTGGCCGAACTGTTGTTCGAGCAAGTGGGCCTGAACAAGCGCGAAGCGAAAGACATGGTCGAGACCTTTTTCGACGAGATCCGCAATGCGCTGGAACGGGGCGAAGCCGTCAAGCTGTCCGGTTTCGGCAATTTCCAGTTGCGCGACAAGCCGCAACGGCCGGGCCGCAACCCGAAGACGGGCGAAGAAATTCCCATCACGGCGCGCCGTGTCGTGACCTTTCATGCGAGCCAGAAGCTGAAGAGCATGGTCGAAGAGACCAGTCCGCTGGCACGTGCTGCCTGAGTGAGTGGCGATGAACGAGCGCATCAGTAAAACGGAATTGATCGCCTTGCCGCCCATCCCGGCCAAGCGCTATTTCACGATCGGCGAGGTGAGCGAGTTGTGCGGCGTCAAGCCCCATGTGCTGCGTTACTGGGAGCAGGAATTTTCCCAGCTCAAGCCGGTCAAACGGCGTGGCAACCGCCGTTATTATCAGCACCATGAAGTGCTGTTGATACGGCGCATCCGCGAATTGCTGTATGAGCAGGGTTTTACCATCAGCGGTGCGCGCAACAAGCTCGATAGTCGTGGCGCGGCCCATGCCGTCCTCGATGGCGAGCCATTGTCCGTCTTGCCAGCCGAGCCAGCGGCGCCGTCGCTTCCCCCGCTGGACCGCAGATGGATACGCAATGAATTAATTGCGATTTTGAACTTGCTAAAATAAGATTTGTACCAATATAGGCCGGGTTGTCCGATACCGCCTTTGATTAAAATGAACTGGCGCAGTGCCTGTATCGTGTGGCGCGCCACATTTTAAATATAATGTTAATGTTGCGTTTTTGTTAGTGACGCTGAACCGGAGCAGCGTTCAGGTTCCGGTAGTCTTTCCCAGGCCAGGAAAATTTAAGGGGAAACAATGATACGCGTTGCCATTTGTGATGATCACCAAATAGTACGAGCTGGATTCAAACAGATTTTTTCGTCGTCAAGCGATTTCAGTGTGGTGGCGGAAGCCGGTACCGGGCGCGAAGCGCTCGATATCGCCCGCCGCGAAATATGCGATGTGTTGCTGCTCGATATAGCCATGCCCGATCAGAGCGGCATCGATACCTTGCGCACGATCCGCCAGGGCCAGCCGGAATTGCCCGTGCTGATACTCAGCGGCTATCCGGCGCAGCAATATGCGTTGAATCTGTTCAAGATGGGCGCGAATGGCTACCTGAACAAGGAATGCGAAGCGGACGAGCTGATGACGGCCGTGCGCACGGTGTTCCAGGGACGCCGCTACGTCAGCTCCACCGTGGGGGAATTGCTGGCGCAGTCGTTCGACCGCGATACGAATGCGGCCCTGCATACGGAACTGTCGGACCGCGAGTTCCAGGTCTTCCTGCGCCTGGCGCGCGGCGCCACCGTGTCCGATATCGGCGTGGCGCTGTCGCTCAGCATCAAGACCGTGAGTACCTACCGTACGCGCATCATGGAAAAAATGGGCTTGCAATCGAATAGCGACTTGACCTATTACGCAATGAAAAACAATTTGCTTGACTAGCTTGGCGGTGCGATCATGGAACCATGATCGCTCAGCCAGCCCGGCAGGCACGACTTGTGCAGTGCAGCAGTTTGTAGCGAGGATTATAATTGGCCGGCGCCGGCCCTCTCTGCCGCGCCGAACCTTGCTAAGGATGCACACCAGGATGTATTTCACCGTTGAACCGGCCCCGAATCACCGCTTGCCCTTGTACAAGACCATCCTGTGCGTGACGTGCGCCTTGTTGCTTGTGCTCAATGGTTTCAGTCTTTATCATAATCTGCAATCGCTGAAGGGCACGAACGCCTTGCTCAGCCAGAGCGCCCGCGTGGCAGACCGCCTGCAATACTTGAACGTGCTCGTGCTCGATGCGGAAAGCAGCTTGCGCGGCTATTTCATTTCCGATTCCGAAACCTATCTGGGGCCATCGAAGACGGCCGGCGCCGAGATCGAAAACGAACTGAACGAACTGCAAACCTTGCTTGCCGGCAGTCCCAGCCAGCTGAAGAACCTGGCCCAGCTGAAAAGCCTGATCCGCCGGAAAATGTCGATGCTGCAACAGTCCATCGATGTCTACAAGCAGGGCGGGCTGGCGGAAATCGTCAATATCTCGCGCGTCACCGACGACCGTGCCACCATGGACGAAATCCGCCTGCAGGTGGTGATCATGACGCGCGAACAGAACGAGGCCCTGGCCACCGGCAGCGCCGCCTTTTATCATGAATACCAGAAAGCCGTGATCCTGGGCATCGGCATCAATGCGCTGGCCATTCTCGTGCTGGTCATGTTTTACCAGCTGGTGCGGCGCAGCTTCCAGAATCGGGCGGCCGTCGAGTTCGCGCTGCAAAACGCCAACGACACCCTGGAATCGACGGTCAGCAAGCGTACCGAGCAATTATCCGTGCTGTCGCGCCATTTGATCAGCGTCAATGAGGTGGAAAAGGCGCGCCTGGCGCGCGAGCTGCACGACGAGCTGGGCGCCAATTTGACGTCCATCAGCATGGACCTGGGTGCCGTCACGCAGCAACTGGCCCATACGCAGCCGGAACTGGCCGCACAACTGCGCCGCGCCAAGGCCACCCTGCTTGAAACGGTGGAGCTGAAGCGCCGCATCGTCGAGGATTTGCGCCCCAGCCTGCTGGACAACCTGGGCCTGTGCGCCGCCATCGAAAGCTATTGCGAGGATTTCGCGCGCATGAGCTCAGTGCGCTGCGAGACGGACGTGGCCATCAATATCGACAACCGCGAAGCGACCTTGACGATCGCCCTGTTCCGCATCGTGCAAGAGTCGCTGACGAACATCCTCAAGTATGCGCGCGCGGGCACGGTCAGCGTGACCCTGAAGCGCAATGAACATGGCCTGGTGCTGCGCGTCATCGATGACGGCATCGGCATTACCGACGATGCGCTGCAAAAACCCATGTCGCATGGCTTGCTGGGCATGCGCGAGCGCGCCTTGCTGCTGGGCGGCACCTTGACCGTACGGCAGGGGCCGCATGGCAAGGGCACGTGCGTCGAGGCGCTGATTCCCTTGCCGTTGACACCGGAGCCGGAAGACATCGACGAGGACGCCAGCGTCTGACGCAAGACAAAAAAATGGCCGGGCAGCATGCCCGGCCATTTTTTTACCGCGCCGTATCGTCACGGCGGCGCATCAGCAACGCGACACGTCGCGCAGCAGGCGGTCGTATTCCGTCTTGGCCACCTTGTAGCATTCCCCCGCATAGCATTCCAGGCCCAGGCGGTCGAGTACCGTGATGTTGCCGCGGCGGTAGTGGATCAGGCCTTCGTCCTGCAGCTTGCCGGCGGCGGCCGTGATGCTTTCGCGGCGCACGCCCAGCATGATGGAAATGAGTTCCTGCGTCACCTTCAATTCATTCGATGGCGAACGGTCCAGGCGGTCCAGCAGCCAGCGGCACAGTTTTTGCTCGATCGAGCTGTGGCGGCCACCGACGGCGTTTTGCGCCATTTGCGCAAACAGCGCATTCGTGTAGCGCATCAGCAGTTGCGGCAGAGCACCGCCCTGGTTGAAGGCATCGCGCAAGCTCTGCGTTTTCAGGCGGTAGCCGTAGCCGGCGCTTTGCACGACGGCCGTGCACATGGCGCGCTCGCCGGCGACCAGCGACGCGCCCGCCACGCCTTCATGGCCGACGACGGCGATTTCCGTGGTGGCGCCGTCTTCCATCACATACAGCAGCGAGACGATGGCGGTGGTGGGGAAGTAGCTGTACTCGAGGCTATTGCCATAAGCATACAATTCTTTGCCGAAGGGCAGTTCCACCAGTTCCAGGTGTTCGAACAGCGATTCAAGCGCGGCGCGCGGCAGGGCGGCCAGCAATTCGTTCTGTTGTGCACTGCTGAGGCTAACCCGCGACGCAAGCTTGATTTCCCGGCCAGCCGCTGGCATGGCGCGCGGCAGCAATTGGTTCTTTTGGACGGGAACGCTAAGTTGAGTTTGGTTCATATTATTCCTCACAGGCTTTTTTACATCGGAGTGCGACTGCCGCGTTGCTGGCTGGAAAAGCTTCTCACCCCATTCGGTGCCAGCATCTTTTCCAGCCGCGCGGTGCAGATCGCGATGTAGCTACTTTAAAAGCTTATGTAAGTGGCGAACATAAGATTAGCAGTCGCCACTTTGTAGTCTCTTTTGAGGCGAAATTGTAGTCCTTGTCCTACATGCACACTTTTGACTGTCAAGCCTTGCGCCGTTGTCCGCGATTTTGTGATATCACGCGCGGTTTATTGGCGCTCCACAGGCCGGCCGGCCGCACGCTGGGCAGGCCCTTGTGCGTGCCCGTGCCGGCGCGCGCGGCCGCCGCGTGCTGGCCGTCGTGTTCGCCCAGGCGGAAGCGGCTGACGGCCTGCGTCAGCGCCTCGCCTTCCTGGTGCAGGCGCAGCGAACCTTCGCGCGCCTCGTCGACCAGGCCCGCGTTCTGCCGCGTCATGTCGTCGATCTGTGCCAGCGCGCCATTGATTTGCGCGATTTCCGCGTTCTGCTCGGCACCGGCGCTGCTGATGCGCCCAATGACGACGGACACCTGCTGCACCGCGTCCACCACTTGCCGCATGGTGCTGCCGGCTGCGTTCACCAGGTCGCCACCGGCGTCCACGGTGGCCACCGAATCGCCGATCAGGCGCTTGATTTCCAGCGCCGCCGCCGCCGAGCGCTGCGCCAGGTTGCGCACCTCGGAGGCCACGACGGCAAAGCCGCGTCCCTGTTCGCCCGCGCGCGCCGCCTCCACGGCAGCGTTCAGCGCCAGGATATTCGTCTGGAAGGCGATGCCGTTGATGACGCCGATGATGTCGACGATCTTGTGCGAACTGGCCTTGATCGAGGCCATGGTCTCGACCACGGCGCCGACGGTTTCGCCGCCGCGCAGCGCCACTTCGGCCGCCGAGGCCACCAGCGTGCGCCCCTGTCCTACGTGGGCTTCGTTGCGGCCCACGGTGGCCGTCAGCTCGCGCATCGAATCCACGGTGGCGCCCAGCGCCTCGGACTGGGTGGCCGTGTGGCCGGACAGGGCCGCATTGCCTTGCGCGATATCGGCGCCGGCGGCGGCGATGACGGCCGCGCCGCCGCGGATTTCCCGCACCAGGGTGGCCAGGCCGTGCGTCATGGCGCCGAAGTCGCGCACCAGGTCGCCGATCTCGTCGTGCGCGCGCGAGTCGATGCGCTGCGACAGGTCGCCCGCCGCCGCCGCGCCCACGGCCACGCGCAGCTGCGTCACGTCGCGCGCGAAGGCGGCATAGAAGCCCGCGCACAGGTAGGCGGCGGCCAGCAGCACCAGCAGCATGGCCGCCAGGATCAGGGCGCGGCGCGCCTCGTCGCGCGCGATGCGCTGCGCCAGCAAGTCGTCCAGGGCCGTGGCCGAGGCGCCGGACAGTGCGTGCAGGGCGTCGATGGCCTGCATGCCGGCCGCGTGAAATTGCGCGCCCGAGGTCTGGTCGTAGGAATTCGTCACCTCGTTTTTCGTGCGCTCGAGGAAGGCCAGTGCCGCCGGCAGCGCTTTCAGGGCCGGCTGCAGGCTGGCGCGCAGTGCCGGCTGGGCGGCGAGGATTTCCTCGTAGCGGGCAGGCAGGCGTTCCAGTTCGTGGCGCGCGATCAGCGCCGTCGCGTTCACCAGCTGGTCTTCATTGGCCTCGAACAGGCCCGTGTCGATGTAGGCGGCGCCGCGCCCGGCGATATCGGACAGGCTGTCGGCCAGGTCGGGCAGGGTGGCCGTGAAGACGGCGCTCAGGTGGTTGGCGCCCGCGTCCGGGTCCAGGCTCAGGTGCGAGCGGTCGGCCACCAGCTGGCCCAGCTTGCCGGCCTGGCGCAGCAGCGCCGTATGCGCCGCGTAGCTGTCGCGCGCCGCGAGGCCCGCCTGGCGGCCCAGCAGCGCTTGCCACTGCTTCGTCAGCTCGGCCGCCTGGGGCAGGCCGGCGCCCGCCGGCAGGCGCGCCAGGGCCGCCAGCGCGGCCGTGATGCGCGCGTTGACGGCCGTATTGTCCATGCCCGCCTTGCCGCTCAGGCGCAAGTGTTCGAGGCCGCGCCGCTGCTGCAGCAGCCGCGTGCCTTCCTGCAGTTGGCGCACATAGGCGACACCGCGCTGCGCGTCCTGCGCCCGGGCCAGCGATTTGCCCAGTTCCGAGATCAGCAGGGTCGTCGCCAGCGCCAGCGGCAGCAGGAAGACGAGGCAGACGAGCATGAATTTGGGCAGCAGGCGCAGGCGCTGCATGAGGCGGATGGCGGGGGTGAGGAGCATTTTCATCGGGTTTCCAGGGTAGGGTGACAACATTTCTGCAGTGCAATGTTGCCTGCGGATTGTGACCCCTTGATGAACTGCGCGGCTGCCTGGCCAATTCGCGCCGCCGATTTCGCCGTTCGCCAGAGTGAAGCAGTTCACACGGAAGGCCGATCCTTCTGTAAAATCGAGGGTTTTTTGCGAGGGCCATATTATGGTCACCAATATGGCCAACGAGAACGACATCAACACCCCCGATTCCACCGACAGCGCGGACAATGCCGCGGCGTCAGCGAGCAGCAAGGCGCCGGCCGTGATCGCGCGCGAAGTCAAGCGCCGCCGCACCTTCGGCATCATTTCCCACCCGGATGCGGGCAAGACCACGCTGACGGAAAAACTGCTGCTGTTCTCGGGCGCGATCCAGATGGCCGGCACCGTCAAGGCCCGCAAATCGGGTCGCCACGCGACGTCGGACTGGATGGAGATCGAGAAGCAGCGCGGCATTTCCGTCGCTTCCTCGGTGATGCAGTTCGAATTCCGCGACCACGTCGTCAACCTGCTCGACACCCCGGGCCACCAGGACTTCTCGGAAGATACCTACCGCGTGCTGACGGCCGTCGACTCGGCCCTGATGGTGATCGATGCGGCCAAGGGCGTGGAAGCGCAGACGATCAAGCTGCTGGCCGTGTGCCGCATGCGCAATACGCCCATCGTCACCTTCATGAACAAGATGGACCGCGAGACGCGCGATCCGCTGGAACTGCTCGACGAACTTGAATCGGTGCTGAAGATCCAGTGCGCGCCTGTCACCTGGCCTATCGGCATGGGCAAGAACTTCCGCGGCGTGTACCACCTGCTGAACGACGAGATCATGCTGTTCAAGGCCGGCGAGGAAAAGGCCGACGGCGCCTTCGAAATCATCAAGGGCATCGACAATCCGCGCCTGCAGGAGATGTTCCCGCTGGAGATGGATCAATTGCGCATGGAGGTTGAACTGGTGCACGGTGCCTCGCATCCGTTCAAGCTGGAGGAGTTCCTCTCCGGCGTGCAGACGCCCGTGTTCTTCGGTTCGGCCATCAACAACTTCGGCGTGCGCGAGATTCTCTCGGCGCTGGTCGACTGGGCGCCGGCGCCGCGCGAGCGCGACGCCACCGTGCGTTCCGTCGATCCGACCGAGCAGCCATTCACCGGTTTCGTCTTCAAGATCCAGGCCAATATGGACCCGGCGCACCGCGACCGCATCGCCTTTTTGCGCGTGTGCTCGGGGCGTTTCGAGCGCGGCATGAAGGTCAAGCACTTGCGCCTGGGGCGCGAGATCAAGGTGTCGAACGTGGTGACCTTCATGGCATCGTCGCGCGAGCAGGTGGAAGAGGCGTACGCGGGCGACATCATCGGCTTGCCGAACCATGGCAACATGCAGATCGGCGACAGTTTTTCCGAAGGCGAGATGCTGACGTTTACGGGCATCCCGTACTTCGCGCCCGACTTCTTCCGCTCGGTGCGCATCCGTAATCCCTTGAAAATCAAGCAGTTGCACAAGGGCTTGCAGCAGCTGGGCGAAGAGGGCGCGGTGCAGGTCTTCAAGCCGGTGCAGGGCGGCGAGCTGGTACTGGGCGCCGTCGGCGTGCTGCAGTTCGAAGTGGTGGCCAGCCGTCTGCTCAACGAGTATGGCGTCGACGCCGTGTTCGAGGGCACCAGCATCAGCAGCGCGCGCTGGGTCAGTTGCGACGACAAGCGCGTGCTGCAGGATTTCGAGAACGCGCTGGGCCACAACGTGGCCTACGATGCGGCCGGCAACATGGCTTACCTGGCCACCTCGGGCGTCAACCTGCGCCTGACGGAAGAGCGCTGGCCGAAATTGACATTCCACGCCACGCGCGAGCATTCGGCGAAATTGGCTTGATGTCGAGGTGGCGTCGGCTTACGCGCTGCGCGCTAACCCGACCTACGGGGTCATAGGCGCTTTGCGCCAACCCGACCGACGGGGTCATGGGCGCTTTGCGCCAACCCGACCTACGGGGCCATGGGCGCTTTGCGCCAACCCCGCCTGCCTGTGCATGGCGTAGGTCGGATTAGCGCGGCAACGCCGCGCGTAATCCGACAATATCGTCAGCATCAAATGGCGTAATCCGACAATATCGTTGGCCAGACCTCAAGCCGGCAAGATCGTGCGCGTGCTCCAGTCGCGCCGCTCCAGCAGCAACGCCGTCAACTGCGCCGCCGTCATCGGGCGCGCAAAGAAGTAGCCCTGCACGTTGTCGCAGCCGGCTTTTCTCAAGAACTCCACCTGCTGCAAGGTCTCTACCCCTTCGGCCACCACTTTCAGGTGCAGGCTGTGCGCCATGGCGATGATGGCCGTGACGATGGCTTCGCCCTCGCCGGGCAGGTCGTGCACGAAGCTGCGGTCGATCTTCAGCTGGTCGATCGGCAGGCGCTTCAGGTAGGACATCGAGGAGTAGCCGGTGCCGAAATCGTCGACCGACAAATGGATGCCCGTTTCCTGCAGGCGCCGCATCAATTCCACGTTGGCGTGGATATTGTCCATCAAGACCCCTTCCGTGATTTCCAGTTCCAGCAAGCCGTGCGGCAGTTGCGTTTCCTGCAGGATGGCGCGGATGTCGTCCATCAGGCCCGGATCGCGCGCCTGGCAGGCGGACAGGTTGACGGCCACGTGTTCCAGCGAGTCGAGCAGGCCGGCCTTGCACCAGGCGGCCGCCTGGCGGCAAGCGCTCTGCAGCACCCAGCGTCCCAGGTCGACGATGATGCCGCTTTCCTCGGCCACGGGAATGAATTCGCTGGGGCTGAGCTGCCCCATTTCGCGGCAGTTCCAGCGTATCAGCGCTTCCACGCCGACGATGCGCCCGCTGCGCAGGTCGACCTGCGGCTGGTAGTGCAAATACAGCTCCTGATTCTGCAGCGCGCGGCGCAGGTTCGCTTCCATGCGCAGGCGGCGCTGGGCGCGCAGTTCCATGTCGGACTGGAAGACGGCAAAGCAGTTCTTGCCCTGGTGCTTGGCGTGATACATGGCCGTGTCGGCGTTGCGCGTCAGGGTGGCCACGTCCCGCGCGTCGAACGGATACAGGCTCACGCCGATACTGGCCCGGACATACAGCTGGTGGCCTTCGAGGTCGAAGGGGGCGGCCAGCACGGCGAGGATCTTGCGGGCCACGCTGGCCATCTCGGAGGCGTCGTCGGCCGGTTCGACGATGACGACGAACTCGTCGCCGCCGATGCGGCAGATGATGTCGGTGGTGCGCAGGATGACCATCAGGCGCTTGGCGACCATCTTCAGCAACTGGTCGCCGCAATGGTGGCCCAGCGTGTCGTTGACCACCTTGAAATTATCGAGGTCCAGCAGCAGCAGGCCGACGCTGCTGTCCTGGCGGTCGGCACGCGCCAGCGCATAGGCCAGCGCATCGTTGAATTCATGGCGATTCGGCAATTCCGTGACGGGGTCGACGTGGGCCAGATAATGCAGGTGGTTTTCCGCCTGCTGCGCGGCCAGGCGCGTGCGGCGCACCATCAGTACCGTCAGGCCGAATGCGCACAGGCTGACGAGCACCGTGAATGCGCCAAACTGCGCCAGGCTGCGGTACAGGGGCGCGAGGCTGGTGCGCAGCAGTAGCGCGCCGCCGCCCGGCAATGGCGTGAGGATGGTGCCGTTGCCCGCCAGGTAGGCGATGTGCAGGCCCGCTTGCGGCGCGGCCGGCGGCAGGTCGGCGCCGCTGCGCGCATGGCGGGCGAACGGCGCGCCGTAGGGGGTGTAGATCAGCGCCTGCTCGATGTGGGGGGCCGCCGCGAGGGGGGCGAGGGCCTGTTCCGCCGCCAGGCGATTGTTCTGGCGCAATGCCTGGGCCGCGGCAGGGGCCAGCATGTCGGCCTGGACTTGCAGGTTCTGCTGCAATGCGGCCTGCAGCGTCAGCAGTTGAAACAGGATCAGCAGCAGGCTGGCACAGGCGAGCATGGCAGCGGCGGCCAGCAGGTTCAGCCGTGCCACCTTGTCGCCCCGCAGGCGCGCCGACGGCAGCATCAGGGGCACCATCATGTCGCCATTCCTTGCCAGCCCCGTTTGTCGCCGCCGCGCTTGATGCCGCCTTGCCCTGCCATACTTTGCGTTCCAGTCTGATGAAAACCGAAGTGAGCCGGAACTCTCAACGTGTTGTTAAGGCCGACATATTGTCATTTCGTAGCGTGAAAGTACAGGGCACGCAGCATTTTTGTGCCCTGACAGCCGCGTGGCGGCGTCATGCGGCAAGGCGGCGCCTGCGGGAGAGGCAGGCAGGCGCACGAAAAAACGGAAGCGTGCATTTCTAATAATAATGATGGATTGATTTTAATCCTTTTTGGCGGCCGCGTCTTTTTGATCGTCAAGACATGCCGCGAGTAAATAAAATCCCATGGAGAATAAATCGCCTGGCCCCGTTTGAATGGCCTGGGCTTGCCGTATTTCTTTTCGATCGATAATTCTGGTCCTGCAAGTCATTGATTTTAATAATTTTTAATCGGGAATGGCGGAACGCTATGGCCTTGCTCCGCGAGTTCGTCCATAATCCGCAGATGATGGACGTTCTGATGCTGTTTGTTTTGTCTTGTGCGCCTGCTCGCCAGCAAAACCGGACGCCGCCCTAATGATAATCAGTGAGGATATCTTGGAAAAAAAACCAAAAATTATTTTGTCGTCACAAGACCTGGAACGACTGGAAGCGTTGTTGTATGCCTTGGGAAATAACTTGTCGCCTGACAAGGCCGCCTTGCTCGATGAGCTGGGCCGTGCCGAAGTGCTCGAGCCGCAAGAGATTCCGCCGACCGTCGTGACGATGAATTCCACCGTGCGCTTCACGGTGGAGAACAAGGAGGAATTCTGCCTGACGCTCGTGTATCCGAAAGACGTGGAAGGGCAGGCCGACCGCATTTCCGTGCTGGCGCCCGTCGGCAGCGCCCTGCTGGGCCTGTCCGTGGGCGACAGCATCGCCTGGCCCATGCCGGGCGGCGTGGTAAAGGTGAAGATCGAGGAAATCGTCTACCAGCCTGAGCGGGCCGGGGAGTACCACCGCTAAGCGCGGCAGGCACTGAGGGCGGACGGCGCCTGCCGTCCGCCTGCCTGGCCGTGTTTCCAATAATTAACTATTGCGTTGCACGCGCACCACCAGCCATCCGGCCACGACCGTGAACGTGACGATGATGGCGACGATGATCCAGAAGCCCTGCGGGTGCTGGGCCAGCGGAATGCCCCCCACGTTCATGCCCAGCATGCCGGCGATGATGTTGATCGGCAGCGCCAGCACGGTGACGATGGTCAGCACGAACAGGCTGCGGCTGTTTTCCTCGTTGACCCTGGCGGCGATCTCTTCCTGCAGCAGCTTGATGCGTTCCTGCAGCGAAGACATATCGCTGAGCACCACCGAAAATTCCTCCGTCGACTGGCGCAATTCCAGGCTGTCCAGCTCCGACACCCATGCGGGCGGGCGTTGCAGCAGGCGGAACAGGGCTGCCGGCTCCGGCGCCAGCAGCCGCTGCAGCCGCACCAGCACGCGCCGCATGGCGCCCAGGTCTTCGCGTTTCGGCACCAGGCGCCCGGCCAGCAAGTGATCCTCGATATCGTCGACGCGCGCCACGGCGTCGCGCACGATGTTGACCAGCACGTCGGCCTGGTCGCGCAGCAGGTGGATCAGCAGCTCCACCGACGAGCGGATCGGTTCGTGGTTCTTGATGACGGCCTGGCGCAGGCGCTCGATCGACTGCAGCGGCGCGCGGCGCGCCGTGATGACGAGGTTTTGCGCCACGCTGGCCCACATGGTGGAAATGTCGGACGCCTCGAACGAAAAATTGTGCACCACGTCGTTGACCACGGCGATCAGCGTGTTTTCCGCCTGTTCGATGCGCGTCGAGCGCGAGCCCTGGTGCAGGGTTTCATAGAATTCGTCGGCCAGCTGCGTGTGCGCCATCAGCCATTTTTCGCTGGCCGCATGCGACAGGTTGAAATGCAGCCAGACGAATTCCTGCGCCGGGCGGGCCGCGCCGTCGGCCAGCCAGGCCAGCGCGGCTGACGAATCGAGCGCCAGCGGCTGCGTCTCGCGGCCAAACAAAAAGCCCCAGACCAGGCCCGAGGTGTCCGAGCCGTAGGTAAAACCGGCAGTTTCCATCGCCATCGTGAATCTTTCTCGCGCAGTGTGATTGATCGTCGCGCGATTCTAATGCACGGATGTGTCGGGAAAATGACAAGGCCACCGCGATGGGTGGCCTTGGCGGGGACTACTGCCGCGTTTTAGCTGCGGCGCGGATTATCGGGGCGGCGGTCGTCGCGGTTGGGGATGCCATCGCCGTCGCGGTCGTGGCGGTTGCCATTGTCGCGGTCATAGCGGTTGGGGATGCCGTCGCGGTCGCGGTCGCCATTCGGGCCGCGCGGCGACCAGCGGCCTTGCTCCATCTGCCAGCGACCGTCGCGCTGCTGCCACGCGGGCGGCGCATACGCATAGCCGGGACGTTCGGCGATCCACACGCCCGGCGTCCAGGCGTAGCGCTGGCTGCGCCATTCCCAGTGGCCGGGCGCCCAGACGTAGCCGTGGCGGGCGCGCGGGATGGCTTCGCGGCGCGGCGGCGGCGGGGCGATGCGGATCTCGTCATAGCGCACGGGCTGCACCTGGGCCGCGGCCCAGCCGCCCCGGTCGAGGCGCCAGCGGTTGTTTTCCTGTATCCAGGCGGCGCGGCGGTACTGGCTGCCGCCCCGCTCGCGCAGCCATTCGCCATTGTTCCAGACATGGCGGTGGCCGTCCCAGTTCCAGTAGCCGGGCGCCCAGACATAGCCGCGGCGCGGTGCGGGCACGCTTTCAAACCGTGGCGGGGGAGGGGCGCTGCCGATGACAATGCTGACGCCGAGCTGGCCTTGCGCCATCGCCTGCGCCGGCAGGAAGGCCGCGGTGCTGATGGCGAGCATGGCTGCTGCGTAGAGTGTGATGGGTTTCATGGTGTGCTCCATTTCGGTGATTGCGTGAAATGGACTATAGGCGCTTGCTGGCGGTTTTTCGCCTTTGATTCAACTTATTACAATTGACACAATGCTGTGTGTCCGTGTATCCGTGACCGATACAAATGGCGGCCTGGCGCGGCGGTATTCAAGCTGGCGCCAGGCGGCGTGGGCCTGTCATGCGTGGCTCACAAGGTGCTGGCGGTGGCGTTGCCCAGCAAGGCTTGCCGTTCCTCGATCAGCGAGATTTTCTTTTCCTCTTCCGTCAGGCGTTTGGCGCTGACCACCACCACAGGGATGGCGTTCACCTGCGCCACGTTGCCGGCTTTGCCGGCCTGGGGCTGCAGGAAGCTGACATAGCTGGCGCCGCAGGCGATGGCGACGGCGACGGTGAAGATGGCTTCCATGTTTTTCAAGGCTTTCATGATGATTCCTTTCGGGTGGCGGGTGGGTATGCATGCACTGTAGCGAAGGGCGCGCCCGCCCGCCATGCGCATGCGACCAGCCGCCGTTTTGGCGGGATGGCCTGCAAAAAAACGGCGCTGAAACGCCGGCGGGTGCGAGCGGCCGTCCGACGGCTGGAATTGAGGCCTAAATAGCCCTGTATCCGGGCATATGAATGCAATTGCCACATGGCATTATTTGCTATTGCACAGTGTAGCGTGCGGCGGGTGCGCCGCCGGCGCTCCTGCTAGAATCGCTACGGTCGCCGGCGCACGCACAATAATTCTCATCAGGAGTCACACATGTTCCAATTGTTTGGTTTTGGCGGCGCCCGCTGCCCCCGCTGCGAGCACAAGAACGGCGCCGCCGCCGGCTATTGCGCGCAATGCGGTTTGTCGCTGGGCGCACCCGGCAGCGACGCCGTGCTGCATGCCAACCAGTGGCGCCTGGCTGACGATCAGCTGGCCCTGTTCTTCGGCGTGCGTGAACTGTCCTCGCTGTTCGGCGGCGCCGCAAAGCGCCTGCAGGTGCCCGCCGAGTCGCGCGCGTGGATCGTGCAATCGGACGCTTTCACCTTGATACCGGCCGGCGAGTATGACGGCACCGCCTTCTTTGCCCGCCTGCCGGCGCTGCTGCCGGCGCGCCCGGCCGAAGTGCTGATCGCGCGCGCCGACGCCGTCAGCCTCGATTTCGACCTGCCCGACCTGGCCAGCACGGAACTGCTGAACGTCGCCGCCTCCCTGCGCGTCGAGATCGCGCTGGGCCAGCCGGACGCCTTTGCGTGCCAGTTCATGCGCGCGCCGGGCGCCGTCACGCGCGCCCACCTGCACGCCTTGCTGCTGCCGTCCGTGCGCCAGATCGCGCTGGAATTCGTCGGCAGCCGCGCCCTGCGCGAGATGGATGCGAATGCCGACCTGCGCCCCGAACTGAACGAACGCCTGCAGTCGGCCCTGACGCAGCGCCTGGCGCCGTCCGGCCTGGCCGTGGCGCGCGTGGAAACCTTGACCTTGCGCCACGACAAGCGCGATGGCAGCGATGCCTGCATCGGCACCTTGTGGCTGGGCGGCTTGCCGCCGCAGGAACTCGAGCAGCACAGCCTGGAACGCATGAAGCAGCTCGACCAGCTGTATGACGAGGAAGAGTGGCAGCGCATCCGCCGCGAGGAACTGGCGGCGCGCCACGCGCACCGCCGCGCCGAACTGCGGCAGGAGGCGACGGTGGACAAGGCCGAGCTGGCGCACCAGGAAGCGGAGCGCCTGCAGGCGCTGCGCGGGCGCCAGATCGACCTGTATGGCCGCATCCTGGAAGCGAAATCGCGGCGCCAGGCGCTCGACCATGGCGCCGCGCTGGCGCTGGGCGAACTGGAGCAGGAGCTGGCGAAGCAGGGCGCCCAGCGGGCCGATGACGCGGCCGGCTGGGAGCACGTGCGCGTGCTGGCCGCCATCAAGATGCGCAGCGAGCTGGAACTGTCGCAGCTGAACGGACGCGAGCAGATCCAGCTGGCGCAGCAGCGTTTTACCCATCAAGTCCACTTGCAGTCGATCGCGCAGCAGGTCGAAAGCGCGCTGCTGATCGACGACGAGGCGGGCCGCCGCGCGCAGCTGGCGCGCCTGCGCCAGGCCGAGGCTGACGCGGCGCAGCGTGAGGCGCAGCTGGAAGCGGAACAGCACAAGGCCGCCTGGCAGGGCGCGGTCCTGGCCAACGCGGCGCGCAAGCGCGAAGCCGAGCGGGTGCAGGAATGGGAAGAGCAGATGCAGCTGGCGCGCCAGCGCGAACTGCTGCGCGCCGAGGCGCACAAGGACGAAACGGCGCAGGTGCAGGCGGCGGAGATCGCCGAGAAGGTCGCGGCGCTGCGCCGCGGCGGCGCGCGCGAGGACGCCATCGCGCAGCAGGAAAAGCTGCTGCGCACCATCGAGGCCGACGGCGTGCACGCGCGCCAGCTGCAGCAGCAGGCACACCTGGCGCAGCTCGACGCGCTGGCCATCGAGGAACAGCGCCAGCAGCTGCGCCAGCTGGAACAGGAAGCGCAATGGCAGCGCGACTTGCTGGCCATGGTGCAGCAGCGCGAAAGCGATTATGCGCGCTGGAAGGGAGAGTATGAAGCCCTGCTGGCGCAGCAGGCGCATGCGGCCGAACTGGCGCGCATCGACATCGACCGCATCGAGAAAATCGGCACGCTAAGCGACACGGGCAAGGTGGCCATGGCGGCCGGGCAGAATGCGGCCGCGCTGGCGCAAGTGCTGAAGGTGCAGCTGCAGGCGGGCATGAGCGCCGAGCAGATCCACGCGCTGGCGGCGCTGGCGGCGGCCGAGAACAGCGTCGCGCCGCTGGACGCCATGCGCATGGCGCAGGACAGCGTGGCGCAGGAACGCGCCTACCTGGAGGGGCAGGCGGAACGCGAACGGCGCCAGCAGCTCGAGCTGATCAACCTGCAGAACGCGGCGCACAGCCATGGCCTGGCGGCGCAGGCGCAGCTGGGCGTGGCCGTGGCGCAGGCGCTGCAGCCCGGCGCTGGCGCCGTGGCGCCGGCCCGCTGCAAGAACGGCCATGCGCAGCGCAGCGGACATCCGGAAGACAAATTCTGCGCCGCCTGCGGCGTCGCCCTGCAGCCTTGATGGAAGCGTTTCACCCCAGATGATGCAAAAAGCACGAGACAAGCTGCGCGAACTGCGCGCCCTGCATGACGACGGGCTGCTCAGCGAGCATGAATTCGAACGCCGCAAGAACGCCATCCTCGACGCCGAATATGCGCCGCCGGGCGCCACGCCCGCGTCCGCGCCGCCACCGGCGCGCCAGGGCACGGAGCTGGGCTTCATGACGGGCCAGGAAATCGGCCCGCAAAACCGCCGCTACCGGCTCGAACGGCTGATCGGCACGGGCGGCATGGGGCAGGTGTGGCAGGCCACCGACCTGGCCACGCACGCGGAGCTGGGCAGCAGCGAAATGGTGGCGCTGAAGATCTTGCCGCCGCAGCTGACGCAGAGCGCCACGCATGCCAAGCTGCTGATCGAGGAAGCGACCCAGGCGAGAAAACTCGCGCATGAGAACATCGTGCGCGTCTACGAGTGGGCGCAGGACCCGGCCACGGCCAGCTACTTCATCATCATGGAGTGCCTCGATGGCGAAGACCTCGAGCACTACCTGGCACGCCAGGGCGCGCTGCCGCTGGCGTCGGTGCAGCAGATGCTGCGGCCGGTGGCCGATGCCCTGTCGTATGCGTGGGAAAAGCACAAGCTGGTGCACCGCGACATCAAGCCGGGCAATGTCTTCCTGACGGCGAAGGGCGACATCAAGCTGCTCGACTACGGCATCGCTACGCGCGTGCGCAATGCGGACAGCAGCCTGGCGCTGGACATGCCGAATGCGGGCACGCAGGGTTACCGGGCACCCGAGGCGGGCACGCACCAGCGCCAGCCCAGCCCGCGCCTGGACGTATATGCGGTGGCCGTCATGATTTACCAGATGCTGGAAGGGCGCATGCCGTTCGATGACGCGCGCAGCGCCGGCCACCTGCCCTCCAAGCCGCAGGCGCTCAATGCGGCCCAATGGCAGGTGCTGCAGAACGGCTTTTCCCTGACGCTGGAATTGCGGCCGCAATCGGTGCAGGCACTGCTGGAAAGCCTGGAGCGGGCCGCCGGTCCTTCGCCGGACGAGCTGGCAGAACTGGCGCGCCAGGAGCAGGCGCGTCTGGCGCAGCAGCAAAAGGAGGCGGCGCTGGCGGCCGGGCAGGCACGCGAAGAAGCGCTGAAGGAGGCGCGCCTGCGGCAGGAAGAGCTGGACCAGCGGCGCAAGGCGGAAATCCAGGCGGCCGCGCTGGAAAAGCAGCGGCAGGACAAGCTGCGCCGCGAGCAGGAGGCGCAGCGCCATTTCGAAGCGGAAGAGGCGCGCAAGCTGCGCAAGGAGGCGCTGCGCGGCCAGTTGCGCGCGCGCCGCGAAGCCGATGCGGCGACCGCCTTGCAGGAGCACCAGGAATTGCAGCGCAAGGCCATCCAGGCGAAAGCCGAGGCCGCATACCGCGCGGAGCAGGAACGCGCGCGCAAGGAGGAGGCCAGCCGCGCCGCCGCCCAGCAAAAAGCCGCGGACGCCGCCGCCTCGCCGGCCCCCGAGGCGCAGCAGCCGGTGCCCAATGCGGAAGGCGTGCTGCGCGACGATTTCCTCGACGGCACCGGCCAGGGACCGGAACTGGTGCTCATTCCCAGCGGCCGCTTCCAGATGGGCGCGCACGAGGAGGAGCACAAGGCCGCCATCCAGGCCGGCTCGCAAAAGACCTGGCTGGAGCGCGAAACGCCGCAGCACTGGGTCGGCATCGAGCGCCCGTTCGCGCTGGCGCGCCATCCCGTCAGCGTGGGAGAATGGCGCGCCTTCGTCAAGGCGACGCAGTGGGCGGGCGGCTCGGAGACGGACTGGGACAATCCCGGCTTCGTGCAGACCGAGCAGCATCCGGTGGTGGGCGTGAGCTGGAACGACGCGCAGCTGTACCTGGCGTGGCTCAGCGAGCGCACCGGGCGGCAGTATCGCCTGCCCAGCGAGGCGGAATGGGAATATGCGTGCCGCGCCGGCACGCGCACGGCCTTCAACGTGGGTGACACGATCAGCACCGAGCAGGCCAACTATGACGGCCTGTATGTCTACAACGGCGGCCCGCGCGGCGTGTACCGGGGCGGCACCACGCCGCTGGGCAGCTTCGCGCCGAATCCCTGGGGCTTGTTCGACATGCACGGCAATGTATGGGAATGGGTGCAGGACGTCGTGCATGACAACTACGAGGGCGCGCCCGTCGATGGCAGCGCCTGGGAAGAGGGCAGCGACAGCAGCCGGCGCATCCTGCGCGGCGGTTCCTGGCTGTACCATCCGCGCTACCTGCGCTCGGCCCTGCGCAACGGTTTTTCCACCGTGCTGTCGAACGATATTGTCGGTTTCCGCGTGGCGCGCAGCCTCGATTAATCCATTGTCAAATCAGTCATCTTGACGGATACTTCATGCACCCTAACTGTGCCGGAGTATCCGTGTTCAAACGCCTGCTGTGCCTCGTGTTCGCCTGCCTGCCCGTCTGCGCCCTGGCCGGCGATCTGCCTTCCTATCCCTTCATCCATGCGACGGGCACGGCCTACAGCTTCGTCATGCCGGACCTGGGCGAAATCGATTTCGACGTCAGCGTTTTCGATCCTTCGCCCGAGGCGGCGACTGCCCTGGTGCAGACGCGCATCGGCGAAATCAAGGCGCTGCTGGTGGAGCAGGGCTTGCCCGAAGCGGCCGCCGACATCGAGGTGCGCGACGTGCGCAAGGAAATCCGCAAGGGCGCCGAACAGGACCCCGCCAAGCCGCAATACCTGATCAAGGCCAGCGTGCATGTCAACGTGGCCGACCTGTCGAAGTGGCCGGCCGTGATGCGCCCGCTGCTGGCCATGCCCAATCTCGATGCGTTTGCCGTCACCTTCGGCGCTTCCGAGCGCATCCGCCTGGAAGAGGAACTGATGGGCGAGGCCGTCAAGGATGCGCAGCGCAAGGCCGATGCCATGGCGCGCGGCTTTGGCAAGCGCGTGGGCGCCGTGGCCGGCATTTCGTCGGACCAGCTGAAAAACCTGGGCAACGCGGTGGGCCTGGTGCCGTCCGACCGCTATCAGCGTGCCAACAGCCGCCAGCGGCAAAATCCCGACGACATGCTGATGGTCACCAGCCTGAAAATGGCGCAGACGGTCGACGCCGTGTTCCGCATCAAATAGCCGGGTGCCCTGGGGCGGGCTGCGCAAAGCGGGCAAACGGTGTAAATTGTGGCTTTCCAAACGCACCAAGGAACGCCATGACCATCAAAGCCATCCGTGACCAGTCGCAAGCCATGCGCCACATCGTGCACGTGCGCGATCACATCATTTCCGCCGACGCCTCGGTGGAGGAGGGCGGCGGCGATGCCGGCCCGTCGCCGCATGACCTGTACGACGCGGCCCTGTCGGCCTGCAAGGCGCTCACCGTCGTCTGGTACGCCAAACACAAGGGCATCCCGCTGGAACACGTGGAAGTGTCGACCGAGCGCGATGCCAGCGACGAGCGCAAGGGCGTGTACCGCCTGGCCGCCACCCTGCACCTGACGGGCGAGCTGACGGATGCGCAGCGCCAGGAATTGCTGGCCGTGGCCGGCAAATGCCCGATCCACAAGCTGATGACGGCCGTCACCACGGAAATCACGACGGTGCTGGCATGAGCGCGGCCATCCTGAAAAGCCACGAAAAAGACCTGGGCGGCGGCTTCGTCGTGCGGCGCCTGCTGCCTTCCGCAGTAAAGCAGGCCGTCGGCCCCTTCATCTTCTTCGACCATTTCGGCCCCATCGACGTGGCGCCCGACGCCAACCACGACGTGCGCCCGCATCCGCATATCGGCCTGGCCACCGTCACCTATCTGTTCGAGGGCGCGATCGACCACCGCGACAGCATCGGTTCGTACCAGCGCATCGAACCGGGCGCCATCAACTGGATGACGGCCGGACGCGGCATCGTGCATTCG
Source organism: Janthinobacterium sp. GW822-FHT07H11 (assembly GCF_058798615.1). Taxonomy (NCBI): domain Bacteria; kingdom Pseudomonadati; phylum Pseudomonadota; class Betaproteobacteria; order Burkholderiales; family Oxalobacteraceae; genus Janthinobacterium; species Janthinobacterium sp. GW822-FHT07H11. The sequence goes on along the minus strand of NZ_CM179507.1, from coordinate 4,312,079 downwards.
GAGCGCACGCCGCACGACCTGGCGGGACAACCGCACCGCACGCATGGTTTACAGCTGTGGGCCGCGCTGCCCAAGGCGCACGAGGAAGACGCGCCGAGTTTCACGCATACGCCGCAGGCCGACATTCCCGTCGTGGCGCTCGACAGCGCCGTCGTCAAAGTATTGATCGGCACGGCGTTCGGCCGGACCTCGCCCGTGCGCACCTATATGCAGACCCTGTACCTGGACGTGGCGCTGCAGGCGGGGCGCGAGCTGCGGCTGGAGGGCTTGCCGGCGGAAGCGGCGATTTACCCGATCAGCGGAGAGGTATCGCTCGACGGCGTGCTGCTCTCGCCGCACACCATGGCCTTGCTGGAGGAGGGTAAGGTGCCCGTGGTCACGGCGGGCGGCGCCCCGGTGCAGTTCGTGGTCATCGGCGGCGAGCCGCTGGACGGCCACCGCTTCCTGTTCTGGAATTTCGTCTCGTCGAGCAAGGAGCGCCTGGCGCAGGCGGCCGACGACTGGAGCGCCCAGCGCATGGGGCAGGTGCCGGGCGAGACGGAATTCATCCCGCTGCCGAAGGCGCCGCTGCGCCCGGCAACCTAGGCGCTTGGTTTAGAAGCGCGCGCGCAGGGTCAATGCGGCCTTGCGCGGCTCTCCATAGAAATTGCCCCAGGCCGGCGCGCCCACCGTCTGGTAGTAGCGCTTGTCGAGCAAGTTCGTCACGGACAGCGATGCCGTCCAGTTGCGGTCGATCTGGTACGCGGCGCGCGCGCTCCACAAGGCATACGCGCCCTGCGCCACGGTCACGTCGCGCGTGACGCGCGAGCTCTCCGTCTGGAAGTTCACGCCGCCGCCCACGCTCCACTGCTGCAAGGCGCCGGGCAGGCGGTAGTCGCTCCACGCGCGCAGCATGTGGCGCGGCGAGTAGGTGCTGGCGAACATCACGCCCGCGTTCGACGTCTGCTCCAGGTACTTGAAATTGTTCAGCGTGTAGCCGGCGAACAGCTGCCAGCCCGGCGCCACTTCGCCGCTGATTTCCGCATCGAGGCCCTCGCTGCGCACCTTGCCCGTCGAGAAATAGCACTCCGTGCCGCTGGAGCAGGTATTAGCCAGGTCGAGTTCCGCGCGGTTGCGCTGCTCGATGCGGAACAGCGCCAGCGAGGTGTTTACCTTGCCGTCGAACAGTTCGCCCTTGACGCCCACTTCCAGGTTGCGGCCCTTGAGCGGGTCGAGCAGGGCGCCATCGGCCGTGCGCTGGTTTTGCGGCTGGAAGATGTCGGACACGCTGGCGTAGCCGGACCAGCGCTTGTCGAATGCGTAGATCACGCCGCCATACGGCGTGACGACGCCGTTTTCGCGGTACGGGTCGATGTACACCTCGCCCGTGTCGCGGTACACGCTGCTCCATTTGTAGTTCGACACGCGGGCGCCCGCCACTACGGTGAGCGGATCGCTGACGCTGAAGCGCGCCACGCCGTAGGCGCCCGTCTGCGTCATTCTTGTGACGCTGGGATCGCCCCGGTAGCTGTGTTCGCGGAACCAGGCGTCGCTCGGTTCGGCCACACCGTGATTCGGCTGCAGCGGATTGTTCGCTTGCTGCAGCAGGGCCAGACTGAAATCGCTGTCGCTTTCCAGGCGGTTCGTGCTGATGCCGGCGCTGAAGCCGTGGCGGCGGCCGAAGGCGTTGAATTTGCCGTCGAGCGACAGGTCGAGGCCCTTGTTGGTGCTGCCGTAGTCGAACACGCCGCCAAACATCATCATGCCGGCCAGGGTGGCGGGGTCGATCGCGCCCTGGCTGAACATGTATTTCACGTCATGCCGCTCGCGCGTGTAGTTGGCGCTGGCCTTGAGCGACCAGTCGGCGTCGAAGCGGTGCTCGAATTCGGCGAAGACGGCCGTCTGGCGGCTGTTCCAGCGGTTCCAGTCGGCGCCGAGGAAGGTCTCGCGGGGCAGCTTCGGGTCGCTGCCGTCGAGGTAGCGGGGCATGCCGGAGAAGAACGGCGTCGACTTCAGTTTTTCATGGCTGGCGCCTGTCGTCAGCTTGCTGCCCGGCGCCAGGTCGAATTCCAGCACGCCGTACAGCACGTCCGTGCGGCTGTCGGCCACGTCATAGAAATAATCGCGCTGCTCATGCGCGGCCGCGGATGCTGCCCGATGCGTTCAGGGGGCCGGTGACGTCGACTTCGCCGCGCACGTCGTTCCAGCGGCCCGCGCCGAGCGCCAGCTGCACCTGCTTTTCCGCCAGCGGGCGCTTGCGCACCAGGTTGATGGCGGCGCCCGGCGCGCCCGTGCCCTGCAGCAGTCCGGTGGCGCCGCGCACGATTTCCACGCGATCGAGCATGGCGGTGTTGCTGGTAAAGCTGTTCGCCTGCGGGTAGTACATGGCGCGGTTGACGCCGTCGAACTGGTAGGTGTCGACCATGAAGCCGCGCGAATACACATAGCGCCCGCCCATCGGGCTGTCGTACATGGTGATGCCGGTGGTGTTGGCCAGCACGGCGTCGATGGTGTTGAGGTTCTGGTCATCCATTTTCTGCCGCGTGACGACGCTGACGGATAGCGGAATCTCGCGCAGGGTTTGCACGCCCTTGCCGACGGTGACGGCGCGCGCCGCATACGAGGCGCTGTGTTCACTGACGGGGTCGCGCTCCAGGCTGGCGTTCACCACCACGGGCGCCATGGTCTTTTCCGTGCCGGCCGCCGGGGCGGACGCTGGCGCCGCCTGGCGCAGCACCCAGGCGCCGTTCGGCAGCCGCACCGCTTCCAGGCCGCTGCCGGCCAGCACCTGGGCAAAGCCCTGCGCCACATTGTGGCTGCCGCGCACGCCGGGCGAGCGCAGGCCGCGCGTCTGCGCGGGGTCGGTCGACAGGCTGACGCCGGCGGCGACGGCGAAGTCGTTCAGGGCGGTGGCCAGCGGGCCGGCGGCAATGGCATAGGCTTGCGGTGCCGCGCTTGGCGCTGCGGCGGCCTGGCCCTGCGCCAGCGCGGGTGCGGCGACAAAGGCGGCAGGGGCGGCGCAGGCCATGGCGATGACGGCCAGGCGGATGGCGCGCGCGGCGGGATGGAGGACGGGGGCGGTCAGCTGCATGTTCGGTCTTTCTGTTCAGGGATGTGGTCTATGGTGGATGCATCGGCTTCTTACCTATGAAGCCGAAGCAGCGCGCCGAAACACCAACCCCTGAGGCAAAAAAACTGAAAATAATTAGCTTGAACGGGCCGCCACGGTGGCCCAGTAGCGCGTGATGTACGTCACTTGCAGTCCGTGCGAGGCGCACAGGCTCTCCAGCACGGCATCGATATCGTCGAGCCGGTAAGTGCCCGTGACGGCGCGCCGCGCCACTCTGGCGTCGCAAACGAGGCGTCCGCGCCGGTAGCGCGCCAGTTCCGCCACCAGCCGTTGCAGGGGCCAATCGGCCGCCACCAGCATGCCGCGCAGCCAGCTGTCCTGGTGCGCGGGCATGGCCGTCACGGCTTGCGGGCCGGTGTCCGAGAAACGCAATTGCTGTCCCGCTTCCAGGCGCCGCACGGCGTACGGACGCGCCATGCAGCGCACTTCCACGGCGTGTGCGTAGACGCTGACGACGCTGCCATCGGCATCGCAGCGCACGCCGAAGCGCGTGCCCAGCGCGCGGATCACGCCGTGCGGCGTATCGACCAGGAAGGGGCGCGGATCGGATGCCGTCGTGATCATGATTTCGCCATGGTGCAGGCGGATGCGGCGATGGCTGGCGCCGTAATCGACATCGGCCGCCGTATCCGTGTTCAGCTCCATGCCTCCGCCATCGGCCAGCGCCACGTGGCGGCGCTGGCCCGGCGCCGTGCGCAGCGACGCCGTCCAGGCTTGCCACTGGCCCGAGCGCAGCCCCGCCTGGCCCAGCGCGATGCCGCCGCCGGCGGCCACCAGCACGGCGAGTATCCTGGCGACGGCGCGGCGCCGCTGCTGCGCCGCCTGCAGGGCGGGAATCGCCAGCGCTGACGGTAGCGCGCCCAGCTGGCCGTCCATGCGCCGCAGCAGCTCCCAGGCCCGTTCATGCTCGGCGCTGGCGTCGCGCCATGCCTGCAGGGCGGCCGGGTCGGCGCTGCCGCACCGGAGTTCGACATGCCAGTGGGCGGCGGCGGCCAGCACCTTGCGGGCGATTGGAGTTGGCTGCGGGGTAGACGGGGAAAGCATCAGCCGGCCGCCAGCAGCAGGCATTCGGTGTAGGCGCGCACCAGGTGCTTTTTCACGGTCGGCAGGGAGACGCCGAGGCGCCGGCTGATGTCCACGTAACTCAGTTCTTCGATTTGCGCCAGCAGGAAGATGGTCCGCGTGCGCGCGCCCAGGCGGTCGAGCAGGCGGTCGATGGTGAGCAGGGTTTCGATGATGATGGCATGCGTTTCGGCGCAGATCGCCAGCGGTTCGTCCTGCAGCGCCAGCGCTTCCAGGTAGGCCTGTTCCAGCGCCTGGCGCCGGTAGCGGTCGACCAGCAAGCCGCGCGCGATGGTGGCCAGGTAGCCGCGCGGCTCGCGCAGGGGCGCCAGCGGTGTCACCTCGCGCTTGCCCAGCAGCCGCAAAAACGTGTCCTGCGCCAGGTCGGCCGCCTCGGCCCGATTGCCCAGTTTGCCGCGCAGCCAGCCATACAGCCAGCCGTGGTGTTCGCTGTACAGGGTGCTCAGGTCGCTGGCATGGGGGGGACTGACGGTACTCACTGCGTTCTCCAGGCAAGGGATGGGCTGGGCTGACGGAACGCGGGGTGCCGGCTGGCTGGACTGTTTGAGAATGATACTCATTATCACATTGCCATGCGGGCGGCGTCAATTATTGTCCGCCGCCCAGGCGCCAGCGCTCCTGCCACTGTTGCAGATCCGCCCAGGCTTGCTGCAGGGCCGTGGCGGACCAGTGCAGCAGGCTGTCGAAGGCCAGCAAGGCACGCCGCAGGTGGATGCCATCGAAAAACACGTGGTCGGCCACCACGGTGGCGGCCAGCCAGGCGGCGACGATGACGATGATGTCGTGGCGGCCGCTTTTCCACCAGCGCAGCGAGTGGCGGCGGAAGATCCACGGCACGCCCAGCGGATTGGGCCAGTCGGCCAGCAGATGCATGATGCCGCCGGCGGCAAAGCCGAACAGGGGCGGCGCCCACAGGTGGTGCGGCAATTGCAGGTAGGTGTAGACGAGCAGGGCGATCCAGGCCAGGCCCCAGTGCGTCCATGTGCGGTGCGTGATCCACAGCCGGTGCGTGCGCGCCCACCAGGCCACCTCCAGCCAGTCCGGCGCCGTGCCGCCCAGCGCGCCCATGACAAAGGCGAGCATGCTCAGCACTTGATACGGGCCGCCGGCGCCAGCGTGCGCGACCAGGGCCGCGGCGATCACGCCTGCAGCCCAACCGGTTGCATGATGCGCTTTATTGGAAGCCATAGGAAATGTAAAACGCCATGCTGGCGCTGTGTGAAATACAGGGGGATATTAACTGGATGAATATACAGTACGCAAGGGCATCGCTGTGGGCTATTTGCGCAATATCTGCCGATAATTTGTTAAATGATGTGTCGCGATGGAGATGATTGCGAACTCGGCGCCTGATGCCGGCCGGTCAAGTGTGTTGTGCGGCTGATAATGTATTTCGCGCAGGGCGCGCTATGCTGAAAGCAGTCTTACGTTTTAAGAGGTGTCGCCATGAAAATCCCGCGCGAATTGCAGATTCCCGCCATCGTGTTTACGCTGGAAGCGGTATTTATACTCGGCCTATCGATGATTTTTCTCGTACTCGTGCCACGCTAGTGCATTGTGGATAGCAGCAGCTTTACTACTGTTTGCTATGCCGTTTGCATGCTGCTATCGCACAGGGCCGCGCCTTCGGTGCGGATGATCCAGCATTCGGGATACGGTTCGCTGGCGAAGCGGTTGTGCCGCGCGAAGCCGTTGAGCTTGTCGAGGGCGGTGGCGGGGGCCAGCGCGGTTTCCTTGCCGCTGGCCGTATCGAGGTGCCAGAACCCGCCGTTGCGGTGGAACAGCACGGGAAGGCAGCTGGCCTGCGGCGTGGCCAGGTGGCTGGCCGGCACGGGTTGGGTGTCGGGCAGCAGCAGGTAAAAACACTCGGCGCGGGCGCCGTGGTCGAGGCGGTGCAGGATCACGCCATGCGCGAGGATGGCCGTGACGCCGAGCACGACGATGCCCTTGATGCTGGCGGACAGTTCGATGCGCATGCCCAGGCGCAGGGCGACGGGCTTGTGCTTGCCGGGCCAGACGCCGTCGAGCAGCACGCCATAACGCGATACGTCCTCGATTTCAAAGCCTTGCTGGCCGCGCCGGATGACGGCGTGGCGGCCCGACAGGCGGCGCGTCAAGCCATTGTTGTCCTGGCCGTCGGGGCTGAAATGGCTGAGCAGTACATGCGCTTCCGGGTCAACCAGTTCGAAGCGCCCCAGCATGCATTCTTCCAGCGCGAACAGGCGGATCTGGCGCTGTTCGCCCGCTTCCGGCGCCGCGTTGACAAGGCAGGCCGCCTGGCTCGGGTGCGGATGGCAATGGCTGGCGGCGGGCAGGTCGACTTCGATCAGTTCCTCGTCCCAGGCGATGGTGGTAAAGCCCATGTCGATCTTGCCTTGCGGCGCCGATAAATCCACGTGGGCGATGCCGGCATTGCGCGCGGTGACGTCGAGGTTGCAGCCGTCGCCGCCCGTGACGCGGGCGATCGAGGCGTCGTCGGCCATCACGCGCACGTTCTTGTGCGTGCTGAGGAAGATCTGGTGGATTTCCGTCAAGGTAGCGTCGCGGCGCGGCACCAGGATGACAAACGTGCACACCCATTTCTGCGCCACGGCGCCATCGACGTGGCTGTGTACTTCGACATCGATCTGGTATTGCCCATGTTCCTTGTTGCGCGAGGAAAACTCGACAAACACGGGGCGCCAGTCGCCGCGCGTGGCGCGCACGCAATCATGCTGGACAAAGCCGCGCGGGATCAAGTCCGAGCGCAGGCGCAGGGCCAGTTGCGGCGCACACTGGGCGGCCATGCCGCGCAATTCCATTTTCAAGGTTTGCCGTCCGCCCGCCGCGCGCGGATCGAAGCCGCTGATGTGCAGATGCGGCTGCACGGCCTGGCTGGCGGGGCGGACTGGCGCCACGGCGGACGGGGTCGCCAGCGGGGCGCTTGCCGCAGCCGCCGGCATGCTCGCCGCGGGCGCACGGACAGGCGCCGTTGCCGATTGCTCGGAACGGGCGCTGCGCAGGGCGTTCAGCAGGTCGTAGCTGCTGGCGGGAACGGCTGTTTGCGGATGATTGCCCGCGCAGACGTTCTCACCAGGCAAGACCCAGAACGTACAGTGCGGGTGCTCCGGGTTACTGCATTTTTTCATGACATTCTGACTCGAATCGAGCGCGGACCTGTTGTCCTCTGTTGTACCTGAGAGCTTACGCGCTTTTGGGCGCGCTTGGCAACCGGCACGTCAAGCGGGACCGCTGTTTTGCGCATAAATATGTCGCTAAAATGCGCCGCTATTTATGAGTCATGGAAACAATTGCCTAAAATCACATATCATGAGCTTTCAAATATGTGTTTTTGATAATTCATTTCAATCCTGGCGCTTGCGGATGATTACTTCCAGGTATTGCGCCGGTATCACCAGCGAAACGGGGCCGGCGGTGTTATGGCGGTCGAGCAGGGCGAGCACGTCGTGTTCCAGCGCCTGGGCCGCATCGGGCGCCAGGGCGGCGAAGGCCTTGTGCACGGGGCCGTAGTAATCGCGGAATACCTGCAGCCAGTGCGCGGCGCTCGCATAGCGGAAGTGGAAGTGCTGGTGCCGCGCGTGCAGCTGGGCCGCCGCGGCGCCGAACAGGTCGCGCACATACGCCTCGTCGCCCCAGCGGGCCGGCGACTGCAAGCCCGCTGGCGGCGGCACATGCCGGCCCACGGTCTGGAACAGTTGCCCGATGAAGCCTTCCGGTGTCCAGTTCGCCATGCCGATGCGTCCGCCAGCGCGCACCACGCGCAGCATCTCGGCGGCGGCGCGGCGGTGGTCGGGCGCAAACATCACGCCAAAGGTGGACAGGGCCGCGTCGAAGCTGGCGTCGGCAAACGGCAGGTTTTCCGCATCGGCGGCGCGGAAACTTACGGCCAGGCCTTCCGCCTCGGCGCGCGCGCGGCCCTTGTCGAGCAATTCCGGCACATAGTCGGTGGAGGTGACGCGCGCGAAGCGGCGCGCGGCCGCCAGCGTGGCATTGCCATTGCCGGCAGCGATATCGATGACGTCTTCATGGGCGCGGATATCGGCCGCCTCGGCCAGCGATTCGCCGACCGGCTGCAGGGTGACGCCGATGACGGCGAAGTCGCCGCTGGCCCAGGTGGCTTGCTGGCGTTGCTTGATGGCATTCAAATCGGGACCGTCCGCCGGCCGCGATGGGGTGGGAAGGGCGTCGCTCATGGCATGCTCCTTGACTGGCCGGGCGGGCTTGCGCGGCTATTCTTGCTCAGACCATGCCAGGCGGCGGCAGTTCCCTCATTGGAAGCGCAGGGCCAGCATGGTCAGGTTGTCGCTGGCTAAGCCTTTGGGCGGGGCGGCGAGAAAGTCGTCGAACAGGGCGGCAAGGGCCAGTGCCGCTGTCTTGCCTGCGCACAATGCAGGCCAGCGGGCCACGGCGGCGATGGGGTCGGCGCACGCCCAGAAACCGTCGCTGGCCAGCAGATACAGGGCATCGGCGCGTACTTGCAGCACGCGGCGATCGGCCAGGTGGGCCAGGAAGGGCGGCAAATTGCCCGCGTCGAGCGCCCGCAGCGGCTTGTCGAGCCGCAGGCTGTCGCTGATGGCGTTGCCCAGGATAAAGGCTTGCGAGATTTGCGGATGATGTTCGCCATGCACGCTGGCATGCCATTGTGCTTCGTTCAGCCCGCCGTGCATGGCGTACACGGTGGCGGGGACGTGGTCGACGGTGAGGACGGTGGACTGGCCGGCGCTGATTTCATACAGGCGCGAGTCGCCCACGTGGTACAGCAGCGGCGGCTGGCCGGGCGGCACTTCCAGCAAGGTCAGCGTGGTGCCGGGCGGACGCGCCTGCGCCGGTGCCCCGGCCGTGAAACCGGCTTGCAGGCGCGCATGCAGTTCGTCGAGATGCAAGGCCAGGCTGGCCGTGTCGCGGCAGGCGGGCAGGGCCAGCAAGCCTTGCACGGCCGCTTCGGCCGCCTCGCGTCCGTGGCCATGGCCGCCCATGCCGTCGAGGACGGCGGCGCGCACGTGGCCGGCCGGCCAGCCAGGCACCTGGCAGCGATATGGCTGTTGCTGCAACAGGCAGGCGGCCTGGCCGCCGGCGTCGATCAGCAGGAAGTTATCCTGGTTTTCGCGCCGCGGCATGGGACCGGCGCCCACGCAACTGCCGGCGGCGGCATCGAGCCAGGGGCCAAAGTCGAGCTCGTCTTTGATGAAATGCATCGTTCGGTGCTGTCCTGGCAGCCAGGAAATTTGATCATGGGTACAGCTTAGCCGATATTGCCCGCAGGCGATACCGCCGCCGATGTTTGTCTATCCATCAAAAAAAACCTGCGGCAGCAGGCTGGCGCAGGTTTTTTGTCTCGGGCACGCCGGTTGGCTTAGCGGCGGTGACCCCAGCCATGGCCACGGCCATGGTCGTAATAGTCGCGGCGGCCATGGTCGCGGTAGTAGCCGCGGCCCGGTTGCACGTAGACGACGGCCGGCGGGCCGTAATAGCGTGGCGGCGGCGCGTAATACACGGGCTGCGGCGCGGGGGCATAGTACACGGGCTGCGGCGCCGGCTGGTAATACGTTTCGCGGTAGCCGCCGCGATAGCCGCCACGGTCGTAATAGCGGTCATTCGTGCTGATGCTGTTGCCGACGGCGGCGCCCAGCACGCCACCGACGATCGCGCCGTCACGGCCGCCAGTGCTGTGGCCGATGGCCGCTCCGACCACGGCGCCGGCAACGGTATTGAAGTCGCGGTCGCCGGCGACTGCGGCCGAAGACACCGCCACCGCCGCTACCATTACCGCACCCAGGAGTTTCTTGTTCAACATGGCATTTCCTTCCATTCCGGCGAGATCACAATGATCTGCATGAACTGGACTATATCCGCAGTCGTGGCCTTGTTCCATGTCTAATACAACTTCTTACATTCAAGCCATGGCCGTAACAAGTCAGGCGGGCGGGCGGGGCGAACGCGCCTGCCATTCCGGGCGCAGCAGGCTGTACATTTTGACATCGCGCATCACGCCATGGATGAAAAATGCCTGGCGCATCAAGCCTTCCAGGGTAAAACCGCATTTTTGCGCGATGCGCTCGGAGGCGACATTGTGCGGGTCCATCAACAGCTCCAGGCGGTGATACGGATAGGCCTGGAACAGGTAGTCGACCAGCAGGCGCGTCGCTTCGCTGGTATAGCCGCGTCCGCCCCGCTGCGGATCGAACAGGCGATAGCCGATCTCGCGGCTGGCCGGCGTGCGGCTCTTGAAGTGCGTGATGGTGCCGACGATGTGCTGGGAGTGATCCTCGATGAGGAACAGTTCGCTGTCTTCGCTGACAAAGCCCGATTGCAGGAAGTCGCGCCGCATCGCCTCGGGCGACTTGAACTGCATGGAAAAGTAGGCGCCGCGCGAAGGCAGGTCGTTGACCAGCGCGATATACGTATTGAGGTCCGCGGCAAGGACATGCCGCACGGTACACAGGGTTCCCTTGAGCATGGCGGTTTCCGGTGGCAAGCGTGCCTTGCATGATAAGCCACGCAGCCCGCTGCCGCCTCTTTTTCATGGCAAAAGTTGCTGCAATGACAGAATAAATACGCTATCGTAGAAAACCGCGCCTTGCCCATGGCCACGGCGCACCCGCTCCCGCTTCGTTGACTGGAACTGAACGACATGCATACCATCCTGACCGGCGCGCCGCTGCGCCGTTTGTCCCTCGCCCTGGGCTGCGCCGTCAGCGCCGGCGCGCTTGCCGCCACGCCAGGCAATACGCCGCAAGCGCTGGCACAGGTGCGCGACACCGCCCTGCAAAGCGACTGGGCGTATGCCCGCCTGGCCGACATGACGGATTTGATCGGCCCGCGCCTGTCCGGTTCTGCCGGCGCCGCCGCCGCCGTGCGGCAGGTGGCCGAGACCATGCGCCAATTGGGCGCCAGCGTCACCCTGCAGCCCGTGAAAGTGCCGCACTGGGTGCGCGGCGCCGAAACGGCGGAAATCGTCGACTACGCGGGCCGCCCGCAGGGCGTGTCGCAGCGCGTGGTGCTCACCGCCCTGGGCGGCTCGGGCGCCACGCCGGCCGCCGGCCTGACGGCACCGCTCATCATCGTCAAGAGCCTGGAAGAACTCAAGGCGCGCGCGCCGGAAGTGCAGGGCGCCATCGTGCTGATCGACACGCCGTTCGACCAGGAGATGGCCGAGCGGGGCCTGGCCGGCGTCACCTACGGCCAGGGCTCGCGCGCGCGTTTCAACGGGCCGAAGGCGGCGGCGGACCTGGGCGCGGCCGCCGCGCTGGTGCGCTCGGTCGGCGGCGCGAACTTCCGCATCCCGCACGCGGGCGCCACGGGTCTCGATGACGGCAAACGGATTCCCGCCGCCGCCGTCACCGTGGAAGACGCCTTGCTGATCGGCCGCCTGGCCGCGCGCGGCCCCTTGACCATGCACCTGACCCTGACGCCGCAAAACCTGCCGGAAGCGGACAGCTACAACGTGATTGCCGACTGGCCTGGCACGGACAAGGCCGACGAAGTGGTGGTGGTCTCGGGCCACCTCGATTCCTGGGACCTGGCGACCGGTGCGCACGACGACGGCGCTGGCGTGGTGGCGGCCATGGGCGTGGTGGAAACCCTGAAAAAGCTCGACTACCGCCCGCGCCGCACCATCCGCGTGATCGCCTGGATGAACGAGGAAAATGGCGGCCGTGGCGGGCAGGCCTATTTCGAGGCCCACAAGCAGGCGCTCGGCAAGCAATATGCGGCCATCGAGATGGACAGCGGCGCCGGCCGCCCGTTCGGCATCCTCGCCAGCGTGGGGCCGAAGGCGGAAAAACTGTTCGCCCCGCTGCGCGCCGCCCTGCTGCCGATGGGCGCACACGCGTTCACGCGCCGCGACGCGCTGGGCACGGGCGACCTGCACCGCCTGGAAACGGGCGGCGTGCCCAGTTTCGAGCCGCTGGTCGACAGCCACAGCTACTTCCACTACCACCATACGCCGGCCGACACGCTGGACAAGGTCGACCCGGAGAACCTCAAGCGCAACGTGGCGCTGATGGCGTCGCTGGCCTGGTTCCTGGCCAATATCGACGGCGAGATCGGGCGGGCGCCGGAGCAGGGCGAGTAATTTGCGTAGCGCGGGCCGCTGCCTTGCCAGCGCGCCCGGTGTCGTTTTGACAACATCTATCCAGCGTATTTCATGACTCCAGATTCCGCCCTCATCGACAGCGTCATCCAGCAGATCCGTACTTATGTGAGCCAGCATCCGCATGCCGCCGACACCTGCGAAGGCATAGCGCTATGGTGGGTGGTCGGGGAATTTCCGCCGTCCGTCATCGACGTGGCGCTGCAGCAGCTGCACGCCACGGGCGAAATGGAGCGGATAGCCGTCGGCACGCGCCAGCTGTGGCGCCGGGAACGGGAGGCAAGGTAAAATCATGTCGCTACCGGACCTGAACCTGTTGGTTACGCTCGATGTCCTGCTGGCCGAAGGCAGCGTCACGCGCGCGGCGCGGCGCCTGCGGTTGAGTCCATCGGCCATGAGCCGCGCCCTGGCGCGCCTGCGCGAGACGACCGGCGATCCGCTGCTGGTGCGCGCCGGGCGTGAACTGGTGCCCACGCCGCGCGCGCTGGAGTTGCGCGAACGGGTGGGTTCCCTGCTGGGCGAGGTGCTGGCCGTGCTGGGACCGGCGCAGCAGCTCGATCCGCGCCAGCTGGCGCAGACGTTTACGCTGCGTTCGAGCGATGGCTTCGTGGAAAATTTTGGCCCGGCGCTGCTCGCGCATATCGGCGCGCAGGCGCCCGGCGTGCGCCTGCGCTTCGTGCAAAAGCTCGACCGCGAAAGCGTGCAGCTGCGCGAGGGCAGCATCGACCTGGAAACAGGCGTGATCGGCAGTTTCACCAGCCCGGAAGTGCGCACGCGCAGGCTGTTCGGCGACCGTTTCGTCGGTGTGGTGCGCAGCGGCCATGCGCTGGCGCAAGGCGACATCAGCGCCGAGCGTTATGCGGCCGGCCAGCACGTGCTGGTGGCGCGGCGCGACCAGGATACGGGGCCGATGGACGACGCCCTGGCCGCGCTGGGACTGCACCGCACGATCGCCAGCATCGTCGGCGGCTTTACGGCGGCGTTGGCGCTGGCCGCCGGCTCCGACCTGATCGCCACCGTGCCGGAACGGCATACGGGCAATCTGCGTGCCGGCATGTTCAGTTTTGCGCTGCCGCTGGGCATGCCCGACCTGACCGTCTCGCTGATGTGGCATCCGCGTATGGATGCCGACCCGGCCCACCGCTGGCTGCGCGGCTGCGTGGTCAACGCCTGCGCGGCCCGGATCAACGTGGGCTGATGGCGCCGGCAGCGGCCTGCTGCGCGGGCCCGTCGAAGCCGCCGGCCATGGCCGTGTAGCCGCGCGCCGTGGCGATGGCCACGTCGCGGTGCGCCGTCACCAGCTGCTCCTGCGCGGCCAGCGCAATGCGTTCCGCTTCGAGCACGCCCAGCAGGCTTTCCGCACCTTCCTGGTAACGCACGCGCGCCAGGCGCGCGCTTTCCTGCGCCAGCTGGTGCGCCTGGCGCAGCTGCGCATGGCGGCCGCGCAATTGCACCCATTGCGCGCTGGCGCTGTCGGCTTCTTCCAGTGCCAGCGCCAGCGCCTTGTCGAAGCCGGCCTGCGCGGCCTGCACCTCGGCACCGGCCGCGCTTGCGCGGGCGCGGCGCGTGCCGCCGTCGAACAGCGGCAGGGAAAGCGCGGCACCCGCCTGCCAGCGTGCCGCATCGCCGCCATTCCAGTCGCCGGCCATGCCGGAGGCGCCCAACAGCGCGCCCAGGCTGATGCGCGGGAAACGCTCGGCGATGGCGGCGCCTTCGCGCGCGCTAGCCGCCGCCAGCGCGCGTTCGGCCGCGCGCACGTCGGGCCGGCGCAGTAGCAGGTGGGCCGGCTCGTCCGTCAGCAAGGATTGCGGCAGCGCCAGCGGCATCGGCTGGTCGAGCGCCGCCAGTTCCGGCGCATCGAGACGCTGTCCGGTGAGCGTCGCCAGCCGGTTGCGCGCCACGCGTTCTTCGGCGTTCAGGCCGGGCAGGCGGGCGCTGGCCAGGCGCATCTGCGCCTCGGCGCGCATGCGCTCGGCCGGCGCGGCACGGCCCGCGCTTTCTCGCTCGCGCACCAGTTGCAGGGTGCCGGACTGGTTCGACAGCTGCTCCTGCAGGCTGGCGCGCATCTGTTGCGCGCCGCGCAGCACCAGGTAGGCGTCCACCACCTGCGCCAGGATCAGGCGCCGCACGTCGTCGCGCACGGCGGCGCGTTCGTCCGCCGATGCCTCGGCGGCGCTGATGCTGTGGCGCACGCGGCCGAACAGGTCGAGCTCCCAGCTGAAGACGGCGCTCCACTGCACCGGCGAGGCGATGTGCGGCTGGCCGTCGCCGCCCTCGCTCGGCGCCAGGCGCGCGCGTCCGGCCTGGGCGTCGAGATCCAGCGTCGGCAGGCGCGCGCCGCGCGCGGCCTGCGCGAACGCGCTGGCGCTGGCCAGGCGTGCGGCGGCGATGCGCACGTCGTAGTTGTCTTGCCAAGCGCGCTTGACCAGCTGCGCCAGCCTGGCATCGCCCAGATCCTGCCACCACAGCGCCGGCGGCGCGCCGGCCTGCAGTTGCGGGCCGCCCGCCGAGGGCAGGACCGGCAGCTGCGGCGGCTCGAGCGCCCGCGTCGCCGTGGGCGTGCCGGCGCTGCAGCCGGCCAGGGCCAGCATGGCTACCGCCAGCAGCGGCGCGGCGCGGCGCGTGTTCAGGGTTGTCATGCGGCTCATGCGGCTTCTCCCAGCGCGACCGTGCGCGTGGCCGGCGCCGCGCGGCTCCTGCTCAGCAAGGTGAAAAACAAGGGGGTAAACAACAGGCCGGACAAGGTCACGCCCAGCATGCCGGCGAAGACGGCCGTGCCCATCGACTGGCGCATCTCCGCGCCCGCACCGGAAGAGAGCATCAGCGGTATCGCGCCCAGCAGGAAAGCCAGCGACGTCATCAGGATGGGACGCAAGCGCGTGCGTGCGGCGGCGATGGCTGCTGCGCGCGCATCGGCGCCGGCCGCCATCGCCTGGCGCGCGAATTCGACGATCAGGATGGCGTTCTTGGCGGCCAGGCCGATCAGCACCACGATGCTGATCTGCGTCAGCACGTTGTTGTCCAGGCCACGCCACGACACGCCGATCAGCGTGGCCAGCACGCAGCTGGGCACGATCAGCACGACGGACAGGGGCAGCAGCCAGCTTTCAAACAGGGCCGCCAGCAGCAAATATACCAGCAGCACGGCCAGTCCCAGCACCATGCCGGTGCTGGCGCCCGCGTGTTTTTCCTGCAGCGCCAGTTCCGTCCACTCGTAGTCGAAGCCGGCCGGCAGGCGCGCCTTGAGCAGTTCTTCCAGCGCGGCGATGGTCTGCCCCGTCGAGTAGCCGGGCTTGGTGCTGCCCTGGATTTCGGCGGCCGGATACAGGTTGTAGCGCGGCACGCGGAACGGCGCCGTGCCTTCGCTGAAGGTGGCCACGCTGCCCAGGGGGACCATGTCGCCGCTGGCGGCGCGCGTCTTCAGCGCGGCCAGGTCGGCCACGCTGCGCCGGTAGGGCGCGTCCGCCTGCGCGGTGACGCGCCAGACCCGGCCCATCAGGTTCATGTCGTTGACGAACACGGGCGCCAGGTAGCTTTGCAGGGTCTCGTTGACGCGCAGCAGCGGCACGCCCAGGTATTCGGCCTTGGTGCGGTCCAGTTCAACCTTGATCTGCGGGCTCATGGCGTTGAACGGCGTGAAGGCGCCCATCACCGAAGGCAGCCTGGCCGCTTCCTCGACGATGCCGCGCGCGGCCGCCTGCAAGGCTTGCGGTCCCAGGCCGCCCGTATCGCGCAGCATCAGCTTGAAGCCGCCGCCGGTGCCGATGCCGCGCACGGAAGGCGGCGGTATCACCATCACGCGCGCCGCGCCGATGGGCGCCAGCTTGCCGCGCAGGGCGCCCAGCATGGCCGGCCCGTCCAGGCCAGCGCTGGCGCGCGCGCCGAAGTCCTTGAACATGGTGAAGATGACGGCCGTGTTGGGCGCCGACGTAAACGTGGCGCCGTCGGTGCCGACGAAGGCAGCCGTGTGGGCTACGCCGGGGTGGCTCATCAGGCGTGCCGTGGCGTCCTGCACCACTGCGCTGGTGCGCGCCAGGGTTGAGCCGGCCGGCAGCTGGATCGAGACGATGGCATAGCCGCGGTCCAGCTGCGGCACGAAACCGCGCGGCGTCGCGTCCAGGCGCCACAGGGTCAGGCCCGCCAGCAGGAGGTACACGGGCAGCATCAGCCAGCGCCGCGAGAGGATGCGTCCGGTCAGTTGCACGTAGCCGCCCGTCAGGCGGGAAAAGCCGCGGTTGAAGATGGCCATCCAGCGCGCGCCCAGGCTGTTGGCATTGAGCCGCGGCTTGAGCAGCAGCGCGGCCAGGGCCGGCGACAGCGTCAGCGAGACCAGCGCCGAGATCACGGTGGAGGCGGCGATGGTGACGGCGAACTGGCGGTAGAACATGCCGGAGATGCCATCGATGAAGGCCGTTGGCACGAACACGGCCACCAGCACCAGCGCGATGGCGACCAGCGCGAAACCCACCTCGCTCATGCTGCGCTGCGCCGCAGCGACGGGGCTCATGCCTTCCTCGATGTGGCGCTCGACGTTTTCCACCACCACGATGGCGTCATCGACGACGATGCCGATCGCCAGCACCAGGCCGAACAGCGAGAGGGTATTGAGGGTATAGCCCATCGCGGCCAGCACCGTGAAGGTGCCGACCAGGGACACGGGAATGGCCAGGATGGGAATGATGGCGGCGCGCCACGAGCCGAGGAACAGCAGCATGGCCAGGCACACCAGCAGCGCCGCCTCGAAGATGGTGTCGCGCACCTTGTCGATCGAGGAGCGGATGAATTCGGTCGGGTTGTAGTAGGTGTGGTAGGCGACGTCCTGCGGGAAATCGGCTTCCATCTTGGCCAGCTGCGCCAGCACGCGGTCGCCGGTGGCCAGCGCGTTCGAGCCGGGCAGCAGGCTGATGCTCAGCGCGATGGCCGTGCGGTTGTCGACGAAGCCGCTTTCCGCATAATCCTGCGCGCCCATCTCGACGCGCGCCACGTCGCGCAGGCGCACCACGCCGCCGTCGGCATGCGCGGCCACGATGATGGCCTCGAATTCGGCCACGTCGCGCAAGCGGCTTTGCGCCTGCACCTGCACCTGGTAGGCGCCATCGCTGCCGCCGGGCGGCTGGTTCAATACCCCGGCGGCGACCTGCGAGTTGGCTTGCCGTACCGCCGCGATCACTTCCGGCGCGCTCAGGCCCAGCGAGGCCACGCGCGCCGGATCGAGCCAGATGCGCAGCGAGAAATCGCGCGCGCCGCGCGTGTAGATGTCGCCGACGCCTTCGATGCGGGCCAGCTGGTCCTTGACGGCGGTACCGATGAAGTTGGAGATGTACTGCTGGTCGCGCGTGCCTTTCGGCGAATCGAACAGCACCACCATCAGCTGGTCGGGCGAAGCCTTCTTGACGGCCAGACCCAGCCGGCGCACGGCGTCGGGCAGGCGCGCTTCGGCCACCGCCACGCGGTTCTGCACCAGCGACTGCGCCTGTTCGATGTTGGTGCCCGGCTTGAACACCACGCTGATGGTCAGCTTGCCGTCGCCCACCGATTGCGAGGACATGTAGAGCATGCCGTCGACGCCGTTCATTTCCTGTTCGATCGGCGCGGCGACCGTATCGGCGATTTCCTGCGCCGAGGCGCCCGGGTAGCTGGCCTTCACCGTCACCGTGGGCGGCACGATCTCGGGAAATTCCGAGATCGGCAGGCGCATGGCCGACACCGCGCCCACCAGGGTGATGAGGATCGACAGCACGATGGCAAACACGGGACGGCGGATGAAAAATTGGGAAAAACGCATGCTTGCTCCTTATGCGCCGCTGGCGCGGGGAGCGGCCACCAGGACCTGGTCGCCCGGGCGCACCTTGGCCACGCCGGAGACGATGACCCGCTCCTGCGGTCCGAGGCCGGACAGCACGATCTGCCTGTCGCCCTGCAGGCCGCCCAGTTCCACCTTGCGCGGCGCCACCTTGCCCGCCGCGTCCACGACGAACACCATCTTTTTATTCTGGTCGCTGAGGATGGCGGCGTCGGGCACCAGCAGGCGCTCTTGCGCCGCGCCGACGGGAATGCGCACGCGCGCAAAGCTGGCCGGCATGACGGCGCGGTCGGCGTTGGCCAGGCTGGCGCGCAGGCGCACCGTACCCGAGCGGGCGCTGATCTCGTTGTCGACAAAATCGACGCTGGCTTCCTGGGCGGGGCCGCCGCCGTCGAGCGCCAGCTGCACCTTGCCCGGCAGCCTGCTTTGCTGGCGCAGGCGCTGGAAATCCGCTTCCGACAGGTCGACCATGGCGCGCACGGGATCGTGCGCAACGATGGTGGTCAGCACGCCGCTCTGCGCCGCGCCGCCGGTCACGTAGTTGCCGACATCGACGCGGCGGTCCGAGACGGTGCCGGCAATGGGGGCGCGCAGGGTGGTGAAGGACAGTTCCAGCTCGGCGCTGCGCAATTCCGCCTGGCCCAGCATGACGGCCGCCTGCGCGCCTTCCAGCTCGCCGCGCGCCCGTTCCAGCTCCTCGGTGCTGGCCGCACCCGTCTGCTGCAGCCGGCTGCTGCGCTCGAACTGGGCCGTGGCCAGCTTGCTGCGCGCATGGGCCTGGGCCAGGCTGGCCTGGGCGCGGTCGCGCGCCGCCGCGAAGGGGCGCGGGTCGATGACGAACAGCGGATCGCCGGCCTTGACCTGCTGGCCATCGCGAAACGCGATCTGCTGCAAGTAGCCCGATATGCGCGAGCGCACTTCCACGCGCTGCGACGGCTCGATGCGGCCCGTGTAGTCGAGGCTTGCCTGCACCATCGACGTTTCCGGCAGCGCCACGGAAACGGTGGGCTTGGGCGGCGGACTCCCAGGCGCGGCCTGGGAGCGGCCGCAGCCTGACAAGGTGGCACTGCAGGCCAGGGCCAGCAGCAGTAACAGCGGGACGGGCAGGGACGGGATCGGACGGGGGCGCATCATGCGGGGTCTCCAGAAGACGTAGGGGGCTTGGCCAGGGCGCGGCCGAGCGCGAAAATGGCCAGCGCGGCGAGTATCAGCGCGCTGGCGACGGCAAAGGTGGCGTGCATGCCACGGATCATGGCGGCTGGCCGGGTGCCGGCGATATCGCCAGCGCCGGCGGCGAAGACGGCGCCCATCACGGAGGCGCCGGTGACGAGGCCCAGATTGCGCGACAGATTGAGCATGCCGGAGATGAGGCCGCGCTGGTCGGCAGCGATGTCGCCCATCACGGCGGTATTGTTGGCCGCCTGGAACAGCGCGTAGCTGGCCGTGAGCAGCATGATCGGCGCGACATAGCCGGGGATGCCCAGGCTGGCGGGCAGCAGGGCCAGCGCCAGGCAGGCGCCTGCCGCGCCGCACAGGCCCGCGCCGCCCATGCGTTGCGCGCCGTAGCGGTCCACCAGCCAGCCGGACGGCACGCCGCAGAACGCCGCCACCAGCGGGCCGGCCGCCAGCACCATGCCGGTGACGGCCGTGCCCAGGCCCAGGCCGCGCGCCAGGTAGAAGGGACCGACCACCAGGGTGGACATCATGACCGTCGAGACCAGCATGCTGGTCGCCAGGCCGGCGCTGAGCACGGGCGCGCGCAGCATGGCCAGGCGGATCAGCGGCGCCGGCGCCTTCAGTTCGACCCGGACGAACAGGATGGCGCCGACGCAGGCGGCCATCAGCAGCGCCACGTTGCGCACGCCGAAATGGCCGCGGCCCAGGGTCATGGCCAGCGCATAGGCGGCCAGTGTCAAGGCCAGCAGCAGCGTGCCGCGGTGGTCGAACACGGGACGCTTGGCGTGCGCGCCGTCCCGGTCAGCCGGCAGGTAGCGCCAGGCCAGCAGCAGCGCCACGCCAGCCAGCGGCACGTTGACGAGGAAGATGGATTGCCAGCCGAAGCGCGCGATCAGCAGGCCGCCCAGCGCGGGGCCGAGCGTGGTGCCGACGGCCGACATGGTGCCGAGCAGGCCCATGGCGCTGCCTGTCCTGGCCTTGGGCACGGTGCTGCCGACGAAGGCCATGGTCAGCGCCATCATGACGGAGGCGCCCAGGCCTTGCACGGCGCGCGCGGCGACCAGCAGCCACAGGGTGGGCGCCAGGGCGCACAGGATGGAGGCAATGGCAAACAGCGCGATGCCGGCCAGCAGCAGGCGGCGCCGGCCGAGCATGTCGCCGAGGCGACCCACGCTGACGATCAGGGCGGTGATGGCCAGCAGATACGCCAGCACGATCCATTGCACATCCTGGAACGGTGCCTGCAGGGCCCTGGCCATGTCGGGCAAGCCCACGTTGGCGATGCTGGTGCCCAGCGCGGGCAGCAGCATCGCCAGGGACAGGCTGGCAAGCGCGCCGCGCACGGGCATCGTGGCGCCGCCGGTCTGGGTGGCCTGCTGGTCGGGCGGTACGGGTTTTGACGGTGGTTGCATGGCGTGGCTGATCCTCGGATAGAGTCACCACATGGTACTGAGGGATCTGGTATGGCGGAAGACGCATCATTTGCATTGTGTTATTGCGTTTGACGCCATGTGAGGAACGTTGCCTTCGGACTTCAATCCGAATAACCCTGCCTATCGTCCGCCGCATCGTGGCGGATGCCCCACCACGGCAGATAGGCATGGTTTTCGCCGCGTGCGCGGAACCACGGCTGGTCGTGGTCGATGGGCCGCACCGTGGCCGGCGGCGACACCAGCACGCCCGTGACGCTGTCGGGATCGCTGGTGCCCGCCACCAGCACGGGCTGGCCGACGTGGTTGGCATGGGCGATGGCCAGGGCGACATTGGTCAGCGCCGTGCCGGCGCCCATCTCGCCCAGCAGGGCCGGCGTATTGAAGGTCTGCGGCAGGAAGTCGAAGCCCGGCACTTCCAGGCTCAAGGCATGCGCCAGCTGGCCCAGGCGGTCGGAGGAGGTGGGCAAGGTCTTGTTGGCGTCGTGGATGACGTAGCCGATGTCTTCTTCCGTCTTGCCGCCCTGGCGCGCCGCTTCGGCAAATACGGCCTGCCACGCCTGCACGGCGCGCGGCGGCTTGTCCTTGGCCAGTGCAAAATCGGCGACATTCTTCGTGGCCGGATAGCCTATCCACGCCAGCGCCGCCCGCTCCGTTTTGTAATCAGGGCCGGCCAGTACCAGCAGCACGAGGTTTTCATTGATCTGCATGGTTTTCGGCCGGCTCGGCGCATCCCAGTTCATGACCCACACGGTTTCCTTCGGATGCGCTTCCAGGTAGGCCAGCGCGGCGTGGAGGGAGACGAAGCCCGCATTGTTGCCGCCCAGGGTGATGCGCACGTCGGGCGGGGTGGCGCGGGTCCAGAGGGTGGGGAAGTGAGTGTTGCCGATGCTGAAGGTGTCGGTGATGGTTTGCTGCGTGAATTGATGTACTTCTGCCAAATCGAATTTTCCTTCAGGCAGGGCATATTCCACGCGGATGCCTGCCAGTTCGCGCCAGTTCTGTTTTTTATCCTTGGGATAGACGTGGTAGAAGTAGGTGGGGCTGGAATAATAAATGTCGTGGAAATTGGTCATCAGCTCGCGCAGATACTTATGGTGATAACCCTTGAACGTTTCCCTGCCATTGATATCGTGGGCTATGGGGGCGACGGCCTGCAAGGTGCTGAAGCCCCTGGGATCCGTCCTGACCATATCGTCATTCTTGTTGGGCTTGGCCAATCCCAACGTCCATAGCAGCTGCCACTCGGTCGGATAGTCGAGCCGTTGCAGTGGATTGAGCCATTGCAGGCCCACCACTTGTGCCCGGAAGGGAGCATGGGTCGTGTTTTTTGGGAGATCGTCTTCCTTCTGCACAGGTTGCACGGCGCAGGCCGTCAATAGCGCAAATAGGGAGAAAGCGGTGCCGGCGGCTAATGTGCGCAGCTCGCGCTGACTTATTACGTAAGCCATCAATCCACCTCACTGCGAGTAGCCCTGCATAGCGTCCGCCGTGTCGTGGCGGATGCCCCACCAGGGCAGGTACGCATGGTGTTCGCCGCGTGCGCGGAACCACGGCTGGTCGTGGTCGATGGGCCGCACCGTGGCCGGCGGCGACACCAGCACGCCCGTGACGCTGGCAGGATCGCTGGTGCCCGCCACCAGCACGGGCTGGCCGACGTGGTTGGCATGGGCGATGGCCAGGGCGACATTGGTCAGCGCCGTGCCGGCGCCCATCTCGCCCAGCAGGGCCGGCGTATTGAAGGTCTGCGGCAGGAAGTCGAAGCCCGGTACTTCCAGGCTCAAGGCATGCGCCAGCTGGGCCAGCCGGTCGGAGGACGTGGGCAAGGTCTTGTTGGCGTCGTGGATGACGTAGCCGATATCGGTTTCCGTCTTGCCGCCCTGGCTAGCTGCTTCGGCAAATAGCGCCTGCCAGGCCTGCACGGCGCGTGGCGGCTTGTCCTTGGCCAGTGCAAAATCGGCCACGCTTTTCGTGGCCGGATAGCCTATCCACGCCAGCGCCGCCCGCTCCGTTTTGTAATCAGGGCCGGCCAGCACCAGCAGCACCAGGTTTTCATTGATCTGCATGGTTTTCGGCCGGCTCGGCGCATCCCAGTTCATGACCCATACGGTTTCCTTCGGATGCGCTTCCAGGTAGGCCAGCGCGGCTTGCAGGGAGACGAAGCCCGCATTGTTGCCGCCCAGGGTGATGCGCACGTCGGGCGGGGTGGCGCGGGTCCAGAGGGTGGGGAAGTGAGTGTTGCCGATGTCGAAGTTGCTGATAATTTCATCTTTTATTGTCTGATGAACTTCTGCCGGATCGAATTTCCCTTCAGGCAGGGCATACTCCACGCGGATGCCGGCCAGTTCGCGCCAGTTCTGTTTTTGATCCTTGGGGTAGACGTGGTAAAAGTAGGTGGGGCTGGAAAAATAGATATCGTGGAAATTGCTCATCAGTTCTTGTAAATACTTATGGTGGTAACCCTTGAACGTTTCCCTGCCATTGATATCGTGGGCAATAGGGGCGACGGCCTGCAAGGTGCTGAACCCCCTGGGATCCGTTCTGACCATATCGTCATTTTCGTTGGGCTTGGCCAATCCCAACGTCCATAGCAGTTGCCACTCGGTCGGATAGTCGAGCCGCTGCAGTGGATTGAGCCACTGCAGGCCCACCACTTGTGCCCGGAAGGGAGCATGGGCCGTGATTGTTGGAAGCTTCTCTTCTTTCGGAGCAGGTTGCACGGCGCAGGCCGTCAATAGCGCAAACATGGTGAACGCAGCGAGCATGGGCAGCGCAAGGAACTGTTTCATGAGTTCTCCAGGTGTATGGATAGTCTGGTGGCCGGCATAGCCCGGCCAGATGGTCGCGCGCGTAAATGGCGGCCTGCATCTGCCCGGCGGCCGGGCCAGGGATCGCCAGGTCTTCGTCGCGGCGCTTCAGGCGGGCATTCAGGCCGTCGCACAGGCCTTGCTCGGCCTGCTCATACCATTCACCGTCGGAATTGACGCCGTGCACGAAGATGACGATGCCGGGACGCGGCAGGCGCGTGACGGCCTTGAGCAGCGCGTGGCTGAACAAGGTCGTGCCTTCGGCTTCGGCGAGCAGGATGCAATTCGTATCGAGCGTAGGGTCGGGCGACATGCGGGCGCTCCATCCAGGATGGGAAGGCAGAAACAGCGGCGCCCAGGCAAGCCCAGGCAATCTGCACTGTATGCGCAATGCCCGGGGTGGAACTTGCGTGGTGTCAAGAAAGGAGGAGCGGCAGGCTGGGAGTGCCCGAGGCAATCAGATCGCGTTCAGCGGTATTTTGAGGTAGCGCACGCCGTTGTCTTCCGGCTCGGGCAGCTTGCCCGCGTTGATGTTGACCTGGATCGCGGGCAGGATCAGGGTCGGCATGTCCAGGGTGGCGTCGCGGCGGGTGCGCATGGCCACGAACTGTTCTTCCGTGACGCCGTCGTGCAAGTGGATATTGCCGGCGCGCTGTTCGGCCACCGTCACTTCCCAGCGCGGCGGGCGGCCGTCGGGCGGGTAGTCGTGGCACATGAACAGCCGTGTTTGCGGTGGCAGCGCCAGCAGGCGCTGCACGGAGCGGTACAGCAGGGTGGCGGAACCGCCGGG
Source organism: Janthinobacterium sp. GW822-FHT07H11 (assembly GCF_058798615.1). Lineage (NCBI taxonomy): Bacteria > Pseudomonadati > Pseudomonadota > Betaproteobacteria > Burkholderiales > Oxalobacteraceae > Janthinobacterium > Janthinobacterium sp. GW822-FHT07H11. Next base: position 4,287,789 of record NZ_CM179507.1, on the reverse strand, counting down.
GAAGTCGCAGCGGGCCGAGCCCACGTCCGGCATGAACAGGGTGTCGCCGACGAAGACGGCGTCGCCGATCTGGTACGCCAGGTCGGCCGGCGTGTGGCCGGGCACGTGCATTGCGCGCACTTCCAGCTTGCCAATATGAAACACCTGATCGGGCGCGAACAGCTGGTCGAACTGCGAGCCGTCGGCCCTGGCGCCGTCCTGGTGGTAGACGGCGGCGAACGCCTGCTGCACCGTCTGGATGGCGGCACCGATGGCCACGTCGCCGCCCAGCTGCTGCTGCAGGTAGGGCGCGGCGGAAAGATGGTCGGCGTGCGCGTGGGTTTCCAGCAGCCAGCGGCACTGCAAGCCGTGTGCGCGCACGAAGGCGATCACCTTGTCGGCCGAGGCGGTCGAGGTGCGGCCCGCTTTCGGGTCGTAGTCGAGCACGGAATCGATGATGGCGCAGTCCCGGCCATCGGCCTCGTAGACAACATAGGTGACGGTGGCGGTGGCGGGGTCGAAGAAGGCTTGGATTTGTGGAGTCATCACGGCGGCAGGCTACAGGCAAGGGATGGGGCAGGGAAGGCCATTATATCGCCAGAGCTCGCCAAAAAAATGCCGCATATCTGCTTTTCATATGCAAAAAACAGATATGGCGTCGCTGGCGCCGCCTGTACAGCCGTGCGCGCTTCGCCGCTTGCCACATGTTAATCTCCAGTCTACAAGGAGGAAGTCATGAACGATACCAGTGCACGTAGCGAACAGTACCGCGGTTTCACGATTTCGGTCACGCCGCAAAAGGACAATGACGATTTATGGGATTTCACCTATCGGTTGCAGCGCGACGGCGAAGCCGGGGCGCAGGACATCACGCGCAGCCGCACCCTGGGCGGCTATGCCGCGCCCGAAACGGCCTGTACGGCAGGCCTGGAAGTGGCCAGGATGGAAGTGGATAATCTGCTGCGTCCTTGAGGCAGCGTAAATCGTTTAGCCCGATTGCCGCCCATTGTGTGAAACACATCGCCGCCGTCAGCGCTTCATGCTACGATTTATCTTATTGAGTAAGGAGGCCCCATGGATAGCAGTTCCAAGATTCACTATAAAGGCTGGGAAATCGTTCCCCTGGCCGTGCCCACCACCGATGGCAAATGGTCGGCCAGTTGCGACATCGAACGGGCCAGCGCGGAAGGCATCGAAGTGTTCGAAGGTTCGACCATGCAGTTCGTGCGCGACGACGAAGATGGCGCGATTGCCGCCGCCTGCGAGGAAGCGGTGCGCCAGATCGACAATATCATCGCCAATCCGCTCGTGCGCCTGGCCTGACCCGCCTTCGTTCCGCGTTCCTGTAATACAAGCGCAGCCGGCGCCAGCCGGTTGTGCGATTGTGCCGATATGCCTCGCCGGCATCCTGCCTGGCCGCATCGCGTCCTGCCCCGCTCCTCTTCCATTTGGCGCCTGTCCATGGCTGCCGCTCCCGCGTGACTGTTGATCTGGCAGTGTGATGGCGCGCGTGTACCGGAATGGCATCAATGGAAATCATTTCCTGTGCTATTGCTTGCAAAAAAGGCAGCGCTACTGCATTCTTTGCTCAGGCGCGGCGTGCTCGTTGCGCTGAGCATTCCCGCTGTGTTCTTTTGTCATGTTGGCGCTATGCATTCAGATGAGAACCGAAGCCATGCTGCGGGGTCGTCCGTTGTCGCCGGCGGGGCCTGGCGCCGCCGCAACGGCCTGAGCGCCATCGCCAGCGGCCTGGCCGCGGCATGCATGCTGTGCCACACGGCGGCCGCCGCGCATGTCGATGCCGGCAGTTTGACCAGCATGAGCCTTGAAGAGCTGGGCAATGTGCGCATCACTTCCGTTTCCCGGCATGACGAAAGGCTGGCCGGCGCGCCGGCGGCCGTGTTTGTCATCAGTGCCGACGATGTGCGCCGTTCCGGCGCCGCCAGCCTGCCCGAGGTGCTGCGGCTGGCGCCCAACCTGCAAGTGATGCGCCAGGCAAATAGCGAATACGTGATCACGGCGCGCGGTTTTGCCAATAACGACGGCAACAAGCTGCTGGTGCTGGTCGATGGCCGCTCCGTGTACACGCCGCTGTTTTCCGGCGTCTTCTGGGATGCCCAGGGCGTCATGCTCGATGATATCGAGCGCATCGAAGTCATCAGCGGCCCCGGTGGCACCCTGTGGGGCACGAATGCCGTCAATGGCGTCATCAACATCATCAGCAAGCCAGCCGCGCAGACGCAGGGAAGCTTGCTGTCGGCCGCCGCCGGCACGCAGTTGCGCAGCGCAGGCGCGCGTCATGGCGGCACTTTCGGCGCGAACGGCGCATATCGCCTGTATGCGCAGGGATTCGGGGAGGCGGCCACGCGCACGGCCGCCGGCCAGCCCGTCGACGATGGCTGGCACAAGGCGCAGGCGGGCTTTCGCGCCGACTGGCGCGCGGGCCGCGAGCAGTTCACGGCGCAGGGCGACCTGTATCGGGGGCGCCGCGGCCAGCCCGCTCCCGGCAGCGTGCATTTCGCGGGCGTGCCGCTGGCGCTGGACACGATCACCATCGCCGGCGCCAACCTGATGTTGCGCTGGCAGCGCGCGCTCGATGGCGGCGCCGGCCTGGAGGTGCAGGCTTACCTCGACCGTACCGAGCGCACGGTGCCGCCCACGTATGCGGAGCAATTGAATATCGTCGACGTGCAGGCGCAATATGCGCTGGCCCCGCTGGGCGCGCATGCGCTGACGGCCGGCGTCCAGCTGCGCCACGCGCGCGACCAGGTGGACAACAGCGAAATCATGGCTTTTTTGCCGGCCGCGCAGGCGCAAACGTGGTCCAGCCTGTTTGCGCAGGATGAGATCAGCCTGGGGCCCGGCTTGCGCCTGACGGCGGGCCTGCGTCTCGAACGCAATGGCTACACGGGCACGCAGTGGCTGCCGAACCTGCGCCTGGCCTGGCAGCGCGCACCGGACAGCCTGCTCTGGACGGCCCTGTCGCGCACCGTGCGCGCGCCATCGCGGCTGGACCGCGACCTGTATTTCCCCGGCCAGCCGCCCTACATCCTGGCCGGCGGCGCCGGCTTCAAGCCGGAACTGGCAACGGTGCTGGAGGCGGGCTACCGGGGGCGGGCCGGCAATGCCTGGTCGTATTCCGTCAACCTGTACCGCGCCCTGTATGACCGCCTGCGCACGCAGGAGCTGGCGCCCGGCGGCGAACAAGTCTATTTCGGCAATGGCATGCGCGGCGCCACGCGCGGCATCGAGGCCTGGGGCAGCTACCAGGCCAGCCCCGCCTGGCGCCTGTCCGCCGGCTGGACGGCGCTGCACGAAACGCTGTCGTTCAAGCCGGGCAGCATCGATACGGCCGCTTCCCTGGAACGGGCAGGGCGCGACCCGGCCCATACCTGGCAGCTGCGCTCCTCGCTGCAATGGTCGCCGCACGCGCAGTTCGACGCCACCGTGCGCCGCGTGGCGGCCCTGGCCACCCCCGGCGTGCCCGCCTATACGGCGCTGGACCTGCGGCTGGGGTGGCAATTCCAGCCGGGATGGGATGCATTGTTGAGCGGCAATAACCTTTTCGGCGGCGGCCACGGCGAATTTTCCGAGCTGGCCACGCGCAGCCATCTCGGGCGCAGCGTGCTGTTGAGGCTGGTGCGCCGTTTCTAGCCAGCGTTTCACCGCGTGTTGCAAAATGGTGAACGGCGGATGTTTCAACCGATGAGAGTGAAACATTTTTGAAACATCGTGTACTTTCGTGTACTCGCTGCCCGACACCGGCTGTTCCCTTGCGTGACACCCCTGTGCCTGCGCGGGCCGGGCTTTCCCCGGGCTTTCCCCCCTTGTTTCCACTCTGCGGCCGCGCTGCCTGCGCAGGCCGGTGATGGCCTGGCACGGCATTTGCAATACTGATGCTCATAGCAAGTCCATGAAACATTCGGAAAACTCTGATTACCCATAAGGTGCATACATGACCCAATACTCCGCAGGTGCCGCTTTCCGCAAGGCCGTCCAGGAAGAATCTCCTTTGCAAGTCGTCGGCGCCATTAACGCCAACCACGCCTTGCTGGCCAAGCGTGCCGGCTACAAGGCCATCTACCTGTCCGGCGGCGGCGTCGCGGCCGGCTCGCTGGGCTTGCCCGACCTGGGCATTTCCAGCCTGGACGACGTATTGACCGATGTGCGCCGCATCACCGACGTGTGCGACCTGCCGCTGCTGGTCGATGCCGACACGGGTTTCGGTTCGTCCGCCTTCAACGTGGCGCGCACGGTCAAATCGATGATCAAGTTCGGCGCGGCCGGCCTGCACATCGAAGACCAGGTGGGCGCCAAGCGCTGCGGCCACCGTCCGGGCAAGGAAATCGTCAGCAAGGAAGAGATGATCGACCGCATCAAGGCGGCCGTCGACGCGCGCACGGACCCGAACTTCGTCATCATGGCGCGCACCGATGCGCTGGCCGTCGATGGCCTGGAAGCGGCCCTGGAACGCGCCATCGCCTGCGTCGAAGCCGGTGCCGACATGATCTTCCCGGAAGCCATCACGGACCTGGACATGTACGCCACCTTCGCCAAGGCCGTCAATGTGCCTATCCTGGCCAATATCACGGAATTTGGCGCCACGCCGCTGTTCACCCTGGACGAACTGCGCAGCGCCCACGTGGGCCTGGCCCTGTACCCCTTGTCGGCCTTCCGCGCCATGAACAAGGCGGCGGAAAACGTCTACCAGGCGCTGCGCCGCGATGGCACGCAAAAAAATGTCGTCGACACCATGCAGACGCGCATGGAACTGTACGAATCGATCAATTACCATGATTTTGAACAAAAACTGGACGCGCTGTTCGCCGCGCAAAAGAAATAAGCAGAAATAAGCAAGCAAGCCGGGACCGCATGCCGGTCCCGCAGTGACGCACCCGAGACCATTCAATCTGGAGAACACAATGACCGCACCGCAAGCCGCCACTTTCAAGCCTAAAAAATCCGTCGCCCTGTCCGGCGTCACCGCCGGTAACACGGCGCTGTGCTCGGTCGGCAAGACCGGCAACGATTTGCACTACCGCGGCTACGACATCCTGGACGTGGCCGACAGCTGCGAATTCGAGGAAATCGCCTACCTGCTGGTGCACGGCAAGCTGCCGACTTCCGCCGAACTGAAAGGCTACAAGGCCAAGCTGAAGTCCCTGCGCGGCCTGCCGTGCGCCGTCAAGGCCGCGCTGGAAGCGCTGCCGGCCGCCGCCCACCCGATGGACGTGATGCGTACGGGCGTGTCCGTGCTGGGCTGCGCCTTGCCGGAAAAGGACGACCATAACGCGCCTGGCGCGCGCGACATCGCCGACCGCCTGATGGCGTCGTTCGGCTCCATGCTGCTGTACTGGTACCACTACAGCCATAACGGCAAGCGCATCGAGGTGGAAACGGACGACGACTCGATCGGCGGCCATTTCCTGCACCTGCTGCACGGTGAAAAACCGTCGGCGTCGTGGGAAAAAGCCATGCACACCTCGCTGATCCTGTACGCGGAACACGAATTCAACGCCTCGACCTTCACCAGCCGCGTCATCGCCGGCACGGGTTCCGACATCCATTCGGCCATCACGGGCGCCATCGGCGCGCTGCGCGGCCCGAAACACGGCGGTGCCAACGAAGTGGCGCTGGACATCCAGAAGCGCTACGACAACGCCGACGAAGCGGAAGCGGACATCCGCGAGCGCGTCGCCAACAAGGAAGTGGTGATCGGCTTCGGCCACCCCGTCTACACGATCTCGGACCCGCGCAATAAAGTCATCAAGGAAGTGGCCCGTTCGCTGTCGCAGGAAGCCGGTTCCACGAAGATGTTCGACATCGCCGAGCGCCTGGAATCGGTCATGTGGGAAATCAAGAACATGTTCCCGAACCTGGACTGGTTCTCGGCTGTCTCGTACCACATGATGGGCGTGCCGACGGCGATGTTTACGCCGCTGTTCGTCATTTCGCGCACCTCGGGCTGGGCCGCCCACATCATCGAGCAGCGCATCGACAACAAGATCATCCGCCCGAGCGCCAACTACGTCGGTCCGGAAGACCTGGAATTCGTGCCGATCAAGGACCGCAAATAATGAGCACCGCAATGACTACCCCGATGAACACCCTGTACCGCAAGCCATTGCCGGGAACAGGGCTGGACTACTTCGACACGCGCGCCGCCGTCGATGCGATCGCCCCAGGCGCCTACGCCACCTTGCCCTACACCTCGCGCGTGCTGGCCGAAAACCTCGTGCGCCGCTGCGACCCGGCCACCCTGAACGCCTCGCTGAGCCAGTTCATCGAACGCCGCCGCGACCTCGACTTCCCCTGGTTCCCCGCCCGCGTCGTCTGCCATGACATCCTGGGCCAGACGGCCCTGGTCGACCTGGCCGGCCTGCGCGACGCCATCGCGGCCCAGGGCGGCGACCCGGCCCTGGTCAACCCGGTGGTGCCGACGCAGCTGGTGGTCGACCACTCGCTGGCCGTCGAATGCGGCGGTTTCGACCCCGACGCCTTCGCCAAGAACCGCGCCATCGAAGACCGCCGCAACGAAGACCGTTTCGACTTCATCGACTGGACCAAGAAGGCGTTCAAGAACGTCGACGTGATTCCACCAGGCAACGGCATCTTGCACCAGATCAATCTTGAGCGCATGTCGCCCGTGATCCAGGTGCAAAATGGCGTGGCCTATCCCGACACCCTGGTGGGCACGGATTCGCATACGCCCATGGTCGACGCGCTGGGCGTGATCGCCATCGGCGTGGGCGGCCTGGAAGCGGAAAGCGTGATGCTGGGCCGCGCCTCGTGGATGCGCCTGCCCGACATCATCGGCGTCAAGCTGACGGGCAAGCCGCAGCCGGGCATCACCGCCACCGACACCGTGCTGGCGCTGACGGAATTTTTGCGCAAGCAGAAGGTCGTCTCGTCCTACCTGGAATTCTTTGGCGAAGGCGCGTCGCACCTGACCCTGGGCGACCGCGCCACGATTTCCAACATGGCGCCGGAATTTGGCGCCACGGCCGCCATGTTCTACATCGATGCGCAAACCATCAAGTACCTGAAGCTGACGGGACGCGACGACGAACTGGTCAAACTGGTGGAGCTGTACGCGAAAGAGACCGGCCTGTGGGCCGACAGCCTGGTCGATGCGCAGTACGAGCGCGTCTTGAGCTTCGACCTGTCGTCCGTGGTGCGCAATATCGCCGGGCCGTCGAACCCGCACAACCGCGTGCCGACGTCGGAACTGGCCGCGCGCGGCATTTCCGGCGTGGTGGAAAACGAGCCGGGCAAGATGCCGGATGGCGCCGTCATCATCGCCGCCATCACCAGCTGCACGAATACGAACAACCCGCGCAACATGATCGCCGCCGGCTTGATCGCGCGCAATGCGAACCGCCTGGGCCTGACGCGTAAACCCTGGGTCAAATCGTCGCTGGCGCCAGGTTCTAAAACCGTGGAACTGTACCTGCAGGAAGCGGGCCTGATGCCGGAACTGGAACAACTGGGCTTTGGCGTCGTGGCGTTTGCCTGCACCTCGTGCAATGGCATGTCGGGCGCGCTCGACCCCGTGATCCAGGATGAAGTGGTGTCGCGCGACCTGTACGCCACGGCCGTCCTGTCGGGCAACCGCAACTTCGACGGCCGCATCCACCCGTACGCGAAACAGGCTTTCCTCGCCTCGCCGCCGCTGGTGGTGGCCTACGCGATCGCCGGCACCATCCGCTTCGATATCGAGAAGGATGTGCTGGGCCATGACGCTGACGGCAAGCCTATCCTGCTCAAGGATATCTGGCCATCGGACGAGGAAATCGACGCCATCGTCGCCTCCAGCGTCAAGCCGGAGCAGTTCCGCAAGGTTTATATTCCGATGTTTGCCGCGCAGGTGGACGACGGCATCAAGGTCAGCCCCCTGTACGACTGGCGTCCGCAGACGACGTATATCCGCCGGCCGCCATACTGGGAAGGCGCGCTGGCCGGCGCGCGCCCCTTGAAAGGCATGCGTCCGCTGGCCGTCCTGGGCGACAACATCACCACCGACCACTTGTCGCCATCGAACGCCATCATGCTCGACAGCGCGGCCGGCGAATACCTGGCGAAGATGGGTTTGCCCGAGGAAGACTTCAATTCCTACGCCACGCACCGCGGCGACCATCTGACGGCGCAGCGCGCCACGTTCGCCAACCCGACCCTGAAAAACGAGATGGTGATCGAGGATGGCAAAGTGAAGGCCGGTTCGCTCACGCGCATCGAGCCGGAAGGCACGATCTCGCGCATGTGGGAAGCCATCGAGGTGTACATGGAGCGCAAGCAGCCATTGATCATCATCGCCGGCGCCGACTATGGCCAGGGTTCTTCGCGCGACTGGGCCGCCAAGGGCGTGCGCCTGGCCGGCGTGGAAGCCATCGTGGCCGAAGGTTTTGAACGCATCCACCGCACCAACCTGGTGGGCATGGGCGTCCTGCCGCTGGAATTCCTCCCTGGCGTGAACCGCAAGACCCTGGGCCTGGACGGCAGCGAAACCTACGACGTCGTCGGCGAGCGCACGCCGCGCTCCACCTTGACCTTGTTGATCCACCGCAAGAACGGCGACACGCTCGACGTGCCCGTCACCTGCCGCCTCGATACGGCGGAAGAGGTGTCGATCTACGAGGCCGGTGGCGTGCTGCAGCGCTTTGCGCAGGATTTCCTCGAGTCGTCGAAGGCGGCGTAAACCAGACGGGTAGGTCGGATTGGCGCTTGCGCGTCATCCGACGCTGTCTGCCAGAACGCGCCAACAATGTGTCGGATTACGCATGGCGAAGCCACGCTAATCCGACCTACCTCTTTCCAGGAAAACTCATGACTCACGTACCCCAAATCAACATCCCGGCCACCTACATGCGCGGCGGCACCAGCAAGGGCGTATTTTTCCGCCTGCAGGATTTACCGGCCAGCGCGCAAGTGCCGGGCGCCGCGCGCGATGCGCTGCTGCTGCGCGTGATCGGCAGCCCCGACCCCTACGGCAAGCAGATCGACGGCATGGGCGGCGCCACGTCCAGCACCAGCAAGACGGTGATCCTGGCGAAAAGCAGCAAGCTTGACCACGACGTCGACTACCTGTTCGGCCAGGTCTCGATTGACAAGCCCTTTGTCGACTGGAGCGGCAATTGCGGCAACCTGTCGGCCGCCGTCGGCTCGTTCGCCATTGCCAGCGGGCTGGTGGACGCCGCCCGCGTGCCGCGCGACGGCATCGCCACGGTGCGCATCTGGCAAGCCAATATCGGCAAGACCATCATCGCCCACGTCCCCATGACGCAGGGCGAAGTGCAGGAAACGGGCGACTTCGAGCTCGATGGCGTGACTTTCCCGGCCGCCGAAGTGAAGCTGGAGTTCCTCGATCCGGCGGCGGACGAGGAGGGCGGCGATGCTGGCAGTTCGGCCATGTTTCCTACCGGCAATCTGGTCGATGAGCTCGACGTGCCCGGCATCGGCGTGTTGAAAGTCACGATGATCAATGCCGGCATCCCGACGATTTTCGTCGACGCGGACGCCATCGGCTATACGGGGACGGAACTGCAGGACGCCATCAATGGCGATCCGGCAGCGCTGGCCCGTTTCGAGACCATCCGCGCGCATGGCGCCCTGCGCATGGGTTTGATCTCCCACCTGGATGAAGCGGCGAAGCGCCAGCACACGCCGAAGGTGGCCTTTGTCGCCAGGCCGGCCGGCTATGTCTCGTCCAGCGGCAAAAAAGTGGATGCGGGCGGGATCGACCTGCTGGTGCGCGCCATGTCGATGGGTAAATTACATCATGCCATGATGGGCACGGCGGCCGTCGCCATCGGCACGGCGGCGGCCATTCCCGGCACCCTGGTGAACCTGGCGGCCGGCGGCGGCGAAAAAAGCAGCGTGCGTTTCGGCCACCCGTCCGGCACCCTGACGGTGGGCGCGCAAGCGCAGCAGGTCGATGGCCAATGGAGCGTCACCAAGGCCATCATGAGCCGCAGCGCGCGCGTGCTGATGGAGGGATGCGTGCGCGTTCCCGGCGACGCCTTCTCCGGTTAAGCCGCGCCGCCAGGCGCGCTGCGTGCGCCTGGCGGTGTTTATCTTGAGGAAAATTGATTTTTCCGCTACCCGCAAACCGAACAAAGAGAAAAAATGGAGTGGCGCCGCCCGTGACGCCGCTATGGTCCTGCACGCGCCGCAATTAGCAAACCTTAATCCTGGCTGATAGGTGAACAGATGCTATTTAATTCCTATGTCTTCCTGTTTGCATACCTGCCCATCACGGTGGCCGGATTTTTCATCCTGGGACGGCGCAGCCAATTGTGGGCCGCCGCCTGGCTGGCAGGCGCCTCGCTGTTTTTCTACGGCTGGTGGGATTATCGCTACCTGCCGCTGCTGCTGGGCTCTGTCGTCTTCAACTATGCTTGCGCGGGCCTGCTCGCACCCGGGCGCGGCATGCACCGCAAGGCGCTGTTGACGGCGGCCATCGCCGCCAACCTGGGCCTGCTCGCGTATTACAAATACGCTGGCTTCTTCGTCGCCAGCCTGGCGGAACTGCTGGCGCAGCCGCTGCCCGCCCTGCATGTGGTACTGCCGATCGGGATTTCGTTTTTCACCTTTACGCAGATCGCCTTCCTGGTCGATAGCTATAGGGGCAAGGCGCAGGAAAGCCGCTTTGTCCATTATCTGCTGTTTGTCACCTATTTCCCCCACCTGATCGCCGGCCCCGTATTGCACCACAAGGAAATGATGCCGCAGTTCGCCGCCAGGCGCACCTTCCGCCTGTCGGCCGCGAATGTGGCCATCGGCAGCACCATCTTTGTCATCGGCCTGGCCAAGAAGGTGTTGATTGCCGATAATATCGGCCCGTATGCGGCGCCCCTGTTCAGCGACCCCGGCGCGCCGTCGCTGCTGCTCGCCTGGGGCGGCGTGCTGGCGTATGCGTTCCAGCTGTACTTCGATTTTTCCGGCTATTCCGACATGGCCATCGGCTTGTCGCGGCTGTTCGGCGTGCGCTTGCCGCTCAATTTCGATTCGCCCTATAAAGCGCGCAATATCGCGCAGTTCTGGCGCCGCTGGCACATGACCCTGTCGCGCTTTTTGCGCGATTATCTGTACATTCCGCTGGGCGGCAGCCGCTGCGGACCCGCGCGGCGCTACCTGAACCTGATGCTCACCATGGTGCTGGGCGGCTTGTGGCATGGCGCCGGCTGGAATTTCATCGCCTGGGGCGCCTTGCACGGTGCTTATCTGGTCCTCCACCGGGGCTGGAGCACGCTGGCGCGCCAGCTGCGCCTGCCGTCCGGCACGCGTGCCGGCAGCGCCATGGCGACGCTCCTCACCTTCGCCGCCGTCTGCATCGCCTGGGTCTTCTTCCGTGCGCCCGACATGGCCAGCGCCTTGACGATAGTCGAAGGCATGGCGGGCGGCTTCGGCTTGGCCTTGCCCGATGCGCTGGCGCCCTATCTGCTGCCGGTGCAGCCCGTGCTGGCGATGCTGGGCGTGTCGTTTTATCTGGGCGGCGGCACGGCCTTCATCGAAAGCTGGACGTGGATCGCGCTGGCGGCGATGCTGGTTTTTGCCATGCCCAATACGCAGCAGATCATGCGGCACGTCGAACCGGCGCTGGATTCCCGGGCAAGTGCCGCGGCGGGCGGGCAGGGCGGCTTGGGCGTCCTGCGCCGGCTCGCCTGGCGCGCCTCGCCCGCCTGGGCCGCCGCCATTGCCGCGCTGGCGCTGGCGAGCATGCTGGGCCTGAACCGGCCCGCCGAATTCCTGTATTTTCAGTTCTAGGGGGCCGCCATGACACGCTCCCCATACCGGTTTTACCTGCTCACCTTGCTGCTCCTGCTGGTATCGGGCGCCATCATCGTCTGCGCCTTTGTCGTCATCGTCGATCCCTACGGTTTGTATGGGCTCGTGCGCCACGAGCATTTCAATGCCGTCAAGCCGGGCCTGACCCGCTATCAGAGCCAGATCAAGCAGGAGTCTGCGCTGCGGCTGCGGCCGCAATTCATCATCCTGGGCAACTCCCGCGCCGAGATCGGCTTTGATCCGCGCGCCAGCGCTTTTTCAGCGCACGGCGCCGGCTACAACCTGGCCATACCCGGCACGGGGCTGGCCACGTCCGCCAGCCAGTTCGCGCAATTGCTGCGGGCCGGCGTCAGGCCGCGCACGGTCATCGTGGGCATGGAATTCATCGATTTCCTCAATCCGGCTGCGGCATTGCCGGCGCGTGCGGCGACTGGGGCGATGGCAGCGCCCGCGCGCCCATCCTGGCGCTTCGATACGCTGTTTTCGCTGGCATCCGTCCTGGATGCCGCGCATACCCTGCGCATACAGCGCGACCGGGAGGCGGCGACCATGGCGCCCGACGGTTTCAACCCCCTGCTCGAGTATGGGGCATACGTGCGCCGCGACGGCTACCACAAGCTGTTTCGCCAGCGGGCGCAGGAAAATGCCGCCAGGTTCAGGCGGACCTCCACGCGCGCACTCGCTACCGACGATGTTCAGGCGATGCGCGCCTTCCTGCTGGCGCTGGCGGCCACGCAGGCCGACATCAAGCTGGTGATCTACCCCTATCACGCGCAACTGCTGGCCATGTTCGAAGCCGCGGGTTTGTGGCCCCTGTTCGAGGAGTGGAAACGCCGGCTGGCGCAGGAAGTGGCCGCCGTCAAGGAACAGCACCCGGCCGCGCAGCTGTCGCTGACCGATTTCAGCGGCTATGGCGCATACAACTGCGAGCGCATACCTGCCGCCAATGAACGCGGCGCGGCCACGCGCTGGTACTGGGAAGCGGGTCATTTCAAGAAGGCGCTGGGCGATATCGTGCTGCAGCGCGTGATGTCGCCCATGGCGCCAGGCGACGGGCAGTTCGGCATGCCGCTCGATGGCGCCACCCTGGCGGCGAACCGCGACAGGATCGCGCAGGAACGCAGCCGCTGCGCGGCGGCGCAGCCGGAGCTGTTCCTGTTTTCAAGGCAGCTGTTCGCCGGGCAGAAGAATTTTCAATGAGTCGGGAGTACGAGAGAAATGATGCTGGAGGACGCACACATACGCAGATAAACAGAAATACGCATGCGCAGGAAAACACATCACATACTAACTACATGCATACCGGAGAAGACATGAATTTTGCAGCATTTTATCAACGCTCGATCGACACGCCCGAGACATTCTGGCGCGAGGAAGCGGGCAAGATCGCCTGGAACACGCCGTTTTCGCAAGTGCTCGACTATTCGCGTCCGCCATTCGCCAAGTGGTTCGTGGGCGGCACCACGAATCTGTGCCACAACGCCGTCGACCGCTGGGTGGAGAGCCAGGGCGATGCCGCCGCGCTGATCGCCATCTCCACCGAGACGAATACCGAACGCAGCTACAGCTTTCGCGAGCTGCAGCGGGAAGTCGAGCGCTGCGCCGCCATTTTGCAGTCGCTGGGCGTGGTCAAGGGCGACCGCGTCCTGATCTACATGCCGATGATCGCCGAGGCGGCGTTTGCCATGCTGGCCTGCGCCCGCATCGGCGCCGTGCATTCCGTGGTGTTCGGCGGCTTTGCCGCCAACAGCCTGGCCAGCCGCATCGACGACGCGCAGCCAAAACTGGTGTTCTCCGCCGATGCCGGTTCGCGCAATGGCAAGGCGATCGCCTACAAGCCGCTGCTCGACGAAGCCATCCGCATCGCCACGCACAAGCCGCGGCAGGTGCTGCTGGTCGACCGCCATCTGGTGCCGATGGAACTGACGGCCGGACGCGACGTCGATTACGCGGCCCTGCGCGAGCAGCACCTGGATGCGCAGGTGCCCGTCGCCTGGCTCGAATCGAACGAGCCGTCGTACGTGCTGTACACCTCGGGCACCACGGGCAAGCCCAAAGGTGTGCAGCGCGACGTGGGCGGCTATGCGGTGGCGCTGGCGTCGTCGATGCAATACAACTTCTGCGGCAAGCCCGGCGAAACCTTCTTCGCCACCTCGGATATCGGCTGGGTGGTGGGCCATTCCTACATCGTGTACGGCCCGCTGATCGCCGGCATGGCCACCATCCTGTACGAGGGCTTGCCCATCTGTCCCGATGCCGGCATCTGGTGGAGCATCGTCGAGAAATACAAGGTCACGCGCATGTTTTCGGCGCCGACGGCCATTCGCGTGCTGCGCAAGCATCCGGTGGAACTGATGCGCAAATACGACCTGTCGTCATTGAAAGCGCTGTACCTGGCGGGCGAGCCGCTCGATGAAACCACCTCGCAGTGGATCGCCGACGAACTGAAGGTGGACATCATCGACAACTACTGGCAGACGGAGACGGGCTGGCCTATCCTCTCGGTGGCGAAAGGCGTGGCCGACACGCCGACGCGCCTGGGCAGCCCCGGCATGGCCATGTACGGCTACCAGGTCAGGCTGCTCAACGAGGCGACGGGCGAGGAGTGCGAAGACTACGAGAAGGGCGTGCTGGTGCTGGAAGGCCCGCTGCCGCCCGGCTGCATGCAGACGGTGTACGGCGACGACGAACGCTTCGTCGATACCTACTGGTCCAGCTTTGGCGGGCGGCAGGTGTATTCCACCTTCGACTGGGGCATGCGCGACGCGGATGGCTACTATTTCATCCTCGGCCGCACCGACGACGTGATCAACGTGGCCGGCCACCGCCTGGGCACGCGCGAGATCGAGGAGAGCATCTCCAGCCATCCGAACGTGTCGGAAGTGGCCGTGGTGGGCATGGAGGACAAGCTCAAGGGACAGGTGGCGATGGCCTTCGTGATCCTGAAGCATCCGCAGGGCTACGACAGCGTTGAAGCGAAAGCGGCCCTGGAGCGCGAGGTGATGGCGGTCGTCGATCGGCAGCTGGGCGCAGTGGCGCGGCCTGCGCGCGTGCTGTTCGTGCCGCAGCTGCCGAAGACGCGTTCGGGCAAGCTGCTGCGCCGCTCGATCCAGGCCATCTGCGAAGGACGCAGCCCGGGCGACCTGACGTCCATCGACGATCCGTCTTGCCTGCAGCAGATCCAGGCTGCCCTGGCATAAGGCGCACGCCTGCAGCGATGTTTATCAATCGATAAACATCGCTTCAGATCCGGTCGCTTTCCTTGCGCACGACCCTGCCGACGATCAGGCATTCATTGCCGCGGCATAGCTTGCGGTGGTATTTGCGCTGGTCCGGGTTGTCCGACGTCAGCCACCATTCGCCGATGTCGCGCGCCATGCGCTTGACCACCGGCTCGCCCTCGTAGTTGACGGCGAATACCACGCCGTCGGCCGGCCTGCTGTCGGCCGTGTTGATGATCACCACGTCGTCCTCGTACAGGGCCGGTTCCATGCTCTCGCCCTTGACCTTGATCGCCACCAGTTTTTCAGGGTGGTAGCCATTGCGCTCGACCCAGCTGCGCGGCACGCTGATGGTGCTGCCGTCGTGCATTTCCGGTTCGATGGCAAAGCCCGTGATGCCCGCCGACAGGCGCAATTTCACCTTGCGGATCGGATAGAAGCGCTCATCCTCGCCATCGGTCACCACCACCGCTTGCACCCCATCGAGCGCGCGCGCGGCCAGGGCCGCCTGGTCCGGTGCCGCGCCCTGGTCGAAATACATGCCGTCCAGGCGCAGGTCCGCTTCCAGCTTGCGCGCGATCTTTTCGCTGAAGGCGCGGCCGTCGCGGTAGGTGGGCGAGAGGATTTGCGAGATGCGCGCCTCGCTCCAGCCGCTGGCGTCGGAAATTTTCTTGCGCGTGTTGTCGTAGCGTTCCCGTATCAGGGCCAGCAGGCGGTCGCGTCTGTATTGATACATATTCATCTCCACATTAAACCCGAAATTTACCGTTTGATAAATTACCAAATGCTTGACTTTAACATTAGCGATTGATAAAGTCCACTTGTTGCCTGTCGCAAATTCGCACAACAGCGTCTGTCGGCCGGCAACCATACGGGAGGTCAGGCAGATGTTAAACAGCAGTCAGGTAGTGACAGGCAGGACGGCGCCGCGGGTGGCGCGCCAGCTACAGGGACGCAGCAGGAAGTCGCAGCTGCATATCGCCCGCATCAGGCATTACATCGGGGAACAGGGACAGGCCAGCGCGGCGCAATTGTCCGCCTTGCTGGGGCTCGATGCGGGCACCATGAGCCGCTATCTGCGCCACATGTGCGGCCTGGGCGTGATCCACCTGGCGCAGCGCCATTGCACGGAGCCGGGGCGCCAGCGGCCCGCCCTGTACGCGCTGGGCGAGCAGGACGAGGAGGTCGACGGCTGGGCCGAGCTGCCGCCGCAGGTGCGCCGCAGCGCCAACTGGCCGCGCGGTGCCGCCAGCCGCGATCCGCTGGTGGCTGCGTTGTTCGGCCCGGCGAAGTACTGAACAAGACAAGAATCAACGAGGAGAAATCATGAGGTTTGCTGAAAAATACATCGCGTCGCTGTCATCGCAGAACCTGCGCGACGATGCGTTCCACCACGACCTGGACGCGGTCGCGGCGGCCGCGCTGGCCGGCGACATGGGCGCCTTGCTGTGCCGCGTCAAGTACGCGGACGGCACCGTCAGCCGCCTGTTCGAAGGCAATGCCGGCAATCTGGCGCAGCTGCTGCGCGCCTGGACGGCGGCCGTGGCGCAGAAGGGCCGGGCGCGCCGCTGGGTCAAGGCGCAGACGGCCTGGGATGCGCAGGCGGCCACTACCCTGTACCGCCGCGTGGCCGAAGCGTCGCTCGCGCATTGGCTCGACAGCAAATGCAAGGTTTGCCACGGCACCGGCATCGTCGCCGCCATGCCGGTGGGCGTGCCTGTCGTCTGCAAGGCGTGCCACGGCGGCGGCGAAGCGGCCATCAGCTGTTCCGGCGGTTTCGAACGGGAGCGCATCAAGGACATGGTCAGCGAGCTCGAAGGCATCTTCCAGTCGCACGGCGCGCGTGCCATGCGCCGCCTCGGTCATTAAAAAGATTATGCAATATGCCCCGAGCTGAAAAAAAACGCCCCTACAATAGAGTCTCGATCACGCAGCAACAGTAGCACCGCAGTACACCACATGCTTCTCCACTCGTAATGGGCGCGCGCAAGGCGCGACACCGATAGGGGAAATCAGCGCAGCGAACCGCCTTCATGGCCCCCTTCGCCCATCTTCCATCCGGCATGGCTGCGCGCCATCCGGACACCAGCCCGCCGCCTCACCGTGCGCGGGCTTTTTCGTTTCATCTCCCATTTTTCAGTTTTTCCCACAAGACCGCCCCGGCGGTTTCATTCCACGAAAGGTTTTACAACTATGGCATCGACAGCAAACGGCATCGACAGCTTGATCGTTATCAGCAAACAAGGCGCGGAAGGCAGCAAGGCCGCCGCCGGCGGCGGCCAGATCTATCCCCGCGTCACGGCCACCTTCGACACGGAAGCGGATAAATATGCGAGCGCCGAAATCGACGCCAGCCAGCAGCAGGGCGATACCCGCCTGGGCAATTTCCGCACCACGGGCGCCATCAAGGCCGAAGCGGCATGCGGCACCTATGCGCCGCTGATGGCGGCGCTGCTGCGCCGCGACTTCACGGCCGGCGGCGTCGCTGCCGCGCAGACCACCATCGCTGCCGCCGCCTCCGGCCTGACGCGCAGCGCCGGCTCCTGGCTGGCAGAAGGTTTCCGCGCCGGCAGCGTGGTGCGCATCACCGGCATGACGGCGCCGGCCGCCGCCAACAACGCGAAGAACTTCTTCGTCACGTCGGTGACGGCGACCAACCTGAATGGCCAGTTCATGGACGGTTCGGCCATGGTCGTCAAGGCGGCCGGCGACTCGGTCGGCGTGGCGGCGGTGGGCAAGCGCAGCTTCACCCCTTTGAGCGGCCACACCACCGACTGGTTCACGGCCGAAGTGCAGGACCCGAAGATCGGCGTGCACCGCAGCTTCGTCGACCAGTTGGTCAGCAAGATGGATATCGCCGTGCAGCCGAACGGCATCACCAGCCTGGACTTCACCCTGATGGGCAAGGCGGAAGGCCCGACCACGGCCGTGCCGTACTTCCCCACGCCGCTGGCCGCGCCTGGCAGCGGCAAGTTTTCGGGCGCCACGGCGATGCTGTCGGTGAACGGCATCCCGTCGCAGATCTGCACCGGCATGTCCGTCTCGCTCGACGGCCAGGTCAAGGTCGACCCGGTGATCGGCTCCAAATATGCCACGGCCGCCTCGCGCGGCAAGGTCATGGGCTCGGGCCAGTTCACGGTGCTGCTGCAGGACGCCAGCTACCTCGACTACTTCAAGGCCGAGACGGAAATTCCGCTGGCCTACGCCATGGCGTCGGGCACGGCGCCCGCAGCCGACGTGCTGGCGCTGGCCATGGGCCGCATCAAGATCACCTCGGCCAAGATCGACGACGGCGAGAAAAACAAGATCGTCACCTGCGCCTTCGACGTCCTGCGCTACAAGGGCACGGATGCGCAGCATGAAGCGACCACGTTGACGATCCAGGACAGCGCGCTGTAAGCGGTTGACGCAGGTCAAGGCCGCCACCGTGGCGGCCTTTTTTACTTTTACTTCATCCAGAAAGCATCACACATGAACAACGCACAAAAAATCCAGGCAGGTTTCGACATCGGCAATATCCATGCAGCGGCCACCCCCGTCACGTTCGACGTGCCCGTCATCTTCGACGCGGACGGCGAAGCGGTGGCCGGCCTGACCATCGTCGGCAAGAACAGCGAGCAATACCGCCAGGCCAACAACGCCGTGCGCGCCGAAGGCTACAAGAAATCGGCGCGCCGCAAGACAGCCATCGACGCCTCCACCGACGAAGGCGCGGAGCTGCTGGTGCAAGCCATCGACGGCAACCAGAAACGCCTGGCGCTGGCCGTGGTCACGGGCTGGTACGGCTTCACCAGCAACGGCGCGCCCGTGCCGCTCGATCCGGCGCTGCTGGAAGCGGCCTTTGAAAAATACCCGACCTGGCAGGAAAAGGTCACCACGGCGCTGGAAAACGAGTCGATTTTTTTGAAGCTCTGACGGCCAGCCTGCTGCGCTACGCCGGGTACCAGTTCGAGCGTGGCGCACGGGCGGCCGATGGCCATGCCAAGGGCGAGCATATCGACGCCGCCCGGCGCCATCCGCTGTACCGCGCGCCGCCCGAAGAGGTGACGCCGCCGATGCCGTTTGAACTGGCCCACGTGTGGGAATGGTTCGCGCAATTGAACCGCAAGCGGCAGAACGGCATGGCCGTCAATCCCATCGCCAGCACGGAAATCCTCGCCTGGCAGGCGCGCCACGCCATCGCCATCGAGCCGTTCGAGCACCAGCTGCTGGACCAGCTCGACGCGCTGTTCTTGGCGCACCAGCATGCGGCGGGCTGACCCGTATTTTCCAACCCGGCCGCCATGCGCGGCCTTTTTTATGGGCCAAACATGCCAGAGATAACTGAAATACTCATTGTTGTGAATACTGCGGAGGTAAGGGCGGGTATGCAAGCCGTAAACGACCTTGCCGCCGCCAGCGGCGAGGCTGGGCAGCAGGTCCAGTATGCCAACGTCAGGATGCGCGACTCCGAACAAATCATGCGCGCACAGGCCGAAGCGGCTCGCGCAGCGGCGGACGCGTCCAAAGTCCTGGGTGACGAAAGCAGCGACGCCTCGGACGCCTTGTTCAAGGGTATGACCGCGCTCGAAGGTTTTGCCAAGGCATCGCTGAAGATCGGCGAAGGCGGCATGCATGCCGACGTCGGAAAGATCAAGGATGGCCTGGGAGCGCTGATGAATACCTCCGGCCTGACGGAACTGGCAATCACCCGCCTGGGCGCGGGGCCGGTATTGGCGTTGCAAATGCTGGCGGAAGCGGCCGCATTTGCAGCCTCAACGTATGTGAAAGGCCAGCTGGAGTCGGATAATTTTTCCAAGGCAATACAGCTGACAGGCAACTCGGCGGGCGTCACGGAGGGGCAGTTCAATGCCATGGTCAAGTCCGTTGCCAGTCTTAACGATGCGGGTATGGGCGATGCGCGTGCAGCCCTGCAAACGCTGCTGGAAACGGGCGAGTTTTCGGCGGAAGCCATGTTGTCGGTGGGTGCCGCTGCCGTGACAACGGCACAAATTACAGGCAAGCCAGCAGGGGAGGTAGCCGCGGACTTTGCCAAGATGGCTGGCGGCGTTGTCAGTTGGGTTGACACCCATGCCGAAATGTATCGAACTTTGGATGCCAGTCAGTACCAGCATATCAAGTCACTCGAGGAGGAAGGTAAGACTCAGGAGTCGATGATAGAAGTGGCAAAAAATTACAACGACGTGCTGAAAAAACGCAGTGAAAACCTGAGCATTGTCGGTGTCGCGATGCGGGCAATCAAGACTCTCTGGTCGAATGGTGAAGACAGCTTCAATGGGATGGGACGCACGACCACAATGGACGAAAAGATCGTTCAGCACGATATAGACGTCGAGATGTTAAAAGCCACAGGCTATACCAGTTTGGGTACGCATGAAGGCATGGGCATAAGTGGCAAGCAATTGCAGCAGGTTCTTGAACAGATGGCAAAGGTGCGCCAAGAGCTGGTGACTAAGCAAGCGCAGGAGCGAAAGGCTTCTGATGCGCAACAAGAGGTTCAAGCAAAAAATGATGCTGAAAAATCGGCGCAGAAGAGTATCGATGCGACCAAGGCTCGCTATGCCAAGAAAGTTAACGAGGAGGCAGCAGTAATTGCTCAATACAACAAGAACGTCGCGATACTGAGTGGTACGCCGCTGGCGATTCCCGTTGTCGAGCAGGAAAAGACGCGCGCTTCCATTCATGCTGCATTCAAGGTTGCGCCGCCTCCGCCCGCCTTTGGTTCTGATGATAGCGAGGCGCGGCGTGCGGGGCAGTTGCAAGCCATTCAAGATGAATTGCGCTTGAAAACGGAGGGTTATGACCAGAGCGCCAAACTTGATGAGTTGTACCGCAAGGGTGGCACTTTAAGCGAAGAGCAATATTTTGAAAATCGCAGAAACACCATTCGCGAGCGGGGTAAGGCAGAGGCGGATGCCTATCAGAAGCAGATCGATGTGTTGAGCGCCTTCAAGGCAAAAACGCCGTTGGCTGCTCAGGAAAACAGGAACAAGATCGCCGAAGCTGGCGCTGCCAAAGCGAGGGGGGAGCCGAAGATGCAAGCCGAGCTGGCGCAGGTGGAAGAAATCGCCCGCCAGCAGGCAGCAGACACGCGGAAAAAGCAGGAAGACGACGCGAAGGCAAAAACGGCCAAGGACCGCGCCGATGCCAAGGCAGCCGACGAGCAGCAATGGAAAGAGGCTGCCGATGGCGCCAAAGCCTTGGGCGATGCGCTGGAAAAGGCCTTCGGCAAGGTGGGCGGCACAATAGGCAAGGTTACCGCAGCGCTGGTTGAGCACAAGAAGGCCCAGCAGGATATTCAACGGACCCTGGCAAATGCGACGGAGGATGCCAAGGAGGACGAACCAGCGAAAATCGCCGCGAAATCGAAAGCGCAGCTTGATTCCACACAAGCTCAGATGAAAGGTTACAGCGACATGGCCGGCGCGGCGGCCGGTTTCTTCGACGAGCAGAGCGCTGGCTACAAGGCCTTGACCACGGTTTCCCAGGTATTTCATGCGGCCGAAGTGGCCATGACTCTGGCCGAGCTGGTGCCAAAGGGTATCAACGCAGTACTGAGCCAGGGAACTGGTGACCCATATACGGCGTTTGGCCGCATGGCGGCCATGGCGGCGATCGTGGCTGGCCTGGGCGTGGCGATTGGCGGTGGAGGCGGCGGCAATGTCGATGTTGCCAAGGAGCGCCAAAAGGCAAACGGCACGGGCACGGTGCTGGGTGACCCATCGGCTAAAAGCGCTTCGATTGCGCGCAGCCTGGCCATCATGGAAAAAAATTCAGGCTTGGGTCTCGCGCACACCATTTCAATGGATAACTCGCTGCGCAAGCTCGCTGCCGGTATCGGCAACCTGGCCAATTTGCTGGCACGCGAGTCGGTGGCGACGGGAGCGGGCGGAGCTGCGGCAGGCGTGCAGACCGGAACCAAGGTCCTGGGAGGCACAATGGGCGTCCTGGCCGGTACTTCGGCTGGAGGCTTGGGTGGCGCCATGCTGGGTACCTATCTGGGCATGGGAATGGCGGCGATTGGTGGTCCCATCGGATTGGTGCTCGGCAGTGTGGTGGGGGCGGTGTTGGGCAGCGTTGTTTCCAAACTGTTCAATACCTCCAAGACTGTGGTCGATCAGGGGATTACCGGCAAGGCCATTAGCCTGGGCCAGATCGAGGATATTGGTTTTACCGCCCAATCGTATGCCGATGTCAATACCAAGAAGAAAGCACTGGGCTTCACCTATAGCAATAAGAATAAGACCGAGACGGCAGCAATGTCCGATGACGTCAATCAGCAGTTCACGATGATTATTGTCAGCATGGGCAATGCCATTCGTGGCGCCGCCAACGTCATGGGCGTGGCAGGTGCCGATTTCAATACTCGGATGGACGGTTTCAAGGTCGATCTGGGCAAGATCAGTTTGAAAGGACTGTCGGCTGAGGATCAACAGAAAGCACTGGAAACGGCATTTTCTGCGCTGGGCGACAAGATGGCTGATGCTGGCGTTGCTGGCTTGCGCGATTTCGCCAAGATAGGCGAAGGCGCTTTTGAAACACTGAATCGCATTGCCAATGACTTCCAGCAGGTCAGCGATGTCCTGTTTGTCTTGGGGAAATCTTTCGGCGTCACGGGCATGGCAGCAGTAAAGCTGAGCGAAGACTTGATCGATACTGCCGGTGGCCTGGAAAAGCTGACAAGCGGCACCTCGTATTTTTACGAGAATTTCCTGTCTGAATCCGAAAAGATGGCGCCGATCACCAAGTCGGTGAATGACGCCATGGGCAAGCTGAGTTTGGGTGGCGTGACGACGATGGATGGCTTCAAAGCTGCCGTATTGTCTGCTGCTGATGGCGTGGCCATCGGAAAAGAAGGATCGGCTGAATTGTATGTGGCCCTGTTGTCCTTGGCCGAACCGTTCAAAAAGGCGGCCGATTATGCGGCCGATCTGGCCGCCGCCACGGGTGAGCTGGCCGAAGTGAGCAAGACGGCCAGCGATATCGCCAGCGAACGCAAGGGCCTGCAACAGCAGTTGAACGAATTGACGCAAAGCGAAGCGCAGCTGCTGGCCGCCCAGCGCGCCAGCGTCGCCGATGCTAATCGTGGATTGTTCGACCAGATCCAGGCCGTCAAGGCGGTAACCAGCGCGAAGGATGCGCTGGCGAAAGCCTATGAAAGCGAATCTGCGGCGGCCAAGTCGGCGCTGGAGAAATCGAAATCGTGGGTGACGACCTTGAACGGGCTCAATGCCAGCATGGCGCTGGGCGCCCAGTCGACGCTGACGCCGGAGCAGAAGTATGCGGAGGCGCGCGCCCAGTTCGAGAAAACCCTGGCGGCCGCAAATGCGGGCGACACGGCGGCGCAATCGGGATTGTCCGCCGCCGAACAGGCGTTTTTGACGGCCTCGCAAGTCGTTAACGCCTCCGATGCACGCTATGCGGCCGATTATGCCCGCGTGGTGGAAGCGAACAAGGAAGCGTTGAAATGGGCGGCCGCGCAGGTCGACGTGCAGCAGGCCAGCCTGGATGCGCTGAATGCCCAAGTATCGGGCTTGATTACCATCAATGACAGTGTGCTGACGGTGGCGCAGGCCATCGCCGGTCTGCGGGCGGCGACGGGAGGTGCGGCTGATTTGGATGTGCATTTCAGCAATACTCCCTTCGTCGCAGCACTTGCCGCGATGACTACACCTGTGACGGCATCAGTCTTCGACCCCGCACGCTATTCCTCGGCGGCGAACCTTGGCTCCGACGTCCTGGTCGCCGAAATCCGCGGCCTGCGCGAGGACAACCAGGCCATGCGCGCCGAGCTGCAAGGCTTGCGCGCGGATCAGCGCGCGCAGACGGGCGCCACGATACAGGCCACCGTCGAATCGAACGCCAGCGCCGCCAGGACGGTGGTGGACGGTGTTGATAAATCCGCCAGGACAGCGTCCTGGGCAAATGCAGTGAAAGGGGAATACGCATGACCGATGCGCAGTTTTTGGAGTGGCTGCAAAGCCCCTCTGCCGTACGCATGGTGCTGCTCGAGGCACAGGTGAATGTGGCCGGCGACGAGGTGACGCGCTATGTTGCCTCGCGCTCCTACCTTACCGGCCCCGATGAAACGCCGGCCAACACCGAGTACCTGCCGCTGGCCACCGGCGGCCTGGCGTTTACCGAGCAAGTCAGCCTGTCCGGCGAGGCGGGCCTGTCGGGCGGCGATATCGAACTGAATAACGCCGATGGCGCGCTCGATGGCTGGCTGGGCGACGTCTGGATGAACCGGCCCATCAAGGCCTGGGCCGGCGATCCATCCTGGCCGCGCGCGGATTTCCGCCTGGTTTACGACGGCATCATCGCCGACGTGGCCAGCCCGGGACGCGGCGCGGTCAACCTGGTGTTGCGCGACAAGCTGCAGCGCCTGAATACGCCCGTCACCGAGGCCAAGCTGGGCGGCACGACGCCGAACAAGGACGCCATTTTGCCGGTTCCATTTGGCGAATGCCACAACGTGGCGCCCCTGCTGACGAATCCGGCCACCTTGGAATATGGCTTCCTGGGCGCCGTCGAGTCGAGTTTCGAGGTGCGCACCAACGGCAAGCCGATTGCCGTGGCCCTGAACGACCAGGCGGGGCGCTTCAACCTGACCACCGATCCGTTTTCCACCACGATCACGGTCAGCGTGCAGGGCGACAGGGGCGGCGGCTATGCGCCGCGCATCGCGCCGCTGGTGCAGCGCATCGCCACCGCCTATGGCAAGGCCGCCGACCGCTTTACGCTGGCCGACCTGGACCTGGCCAATCTGGCCGCCTTCGATGCCTCCCACCCGCAGCCGGTTGGCCTGTATGTAGCGGACCGGACCAACCAGGCGCAGGCCATCCAGCAACTGGCGGCCAGCGTGGGTGCGCAGGCGCTCATGTCGCGTACCGGCCAGCTGCGCCTGGTGCAGCTGGCATTGCCGGCCGCTGGCGTGTCCGTGCCGATCGGCCCGGAACATATGCGCGAGCGATCGCTGCGTCCGGCGCAACGCTTGCCGGCGACGGCGGCAGTCAAGATCGGATTCGACCGGAACTGGAATGTGCAGACAGGTCTGACCACCAGCATCCCGGCTGAACACGCCGACCTGTATGCCACGCAGTGGCTGACCGAAACGGTGGTCGACGAAGCGGTGCGCGCGCGCTACCGATTGAGCGATGACCCGGTGCAGATCGATACCTGCCTCAAGACGCGCGAGGATGCCCGCGCGGAAGCGGCACGGCGCCTGGCCCTGAGCAAGGTGCCGCGCACCATTTACGAATTTGATGGAGAACCCGAGATGATGATGCTGGAACTGGGGCAGCCGGTGGTGCTGCGCAATGAACGCTTCGGCTTGCAGGATGGCGTGGCGGGCGTGGTGGTGCGGCTGTCGCACTTCTGGCTGAGCGGCCGCGTGACGGTGGGAGTGCTGGCATGAGCGCCATCGTGGGCGCACGCGACCGCCTGCTGCAGGCGACGGCGGATCGCTATAGTACCGTTGCCGACGGCAAGGCCATCCTGATGTCCGGCGCCACGCCCGTGTTTCGCGTCGACAGCAGGGGCGCCGGGTCGCCCGCCTCGATTGCCATCACGGCCAAGCCCGTGAATGTGGCGGGCGATATCGTCTTCACGGTGTCGGCCGGCACGTCGCTGACGGTCGACGGCAACGTGGCCACGGTCAATTTTGCCGGCATGACCACCGACACGGCCACCGTGCAGGCGCGTATCCGCGAATTCGGCGTCGACTACATCGCCAGCTACATGGTCAGCAAGGTATACGATGGCGTGGCGGGCGACGCCGGCCTGGCCGGGATCAATACGGCGCAGGCCTTCGCCTACAAGCGGGCGGCCGCCGCGCCCGCCGATTCCCCGGGCGACGTGGTCTACACCTTTGCCAGCGCGGCCATCACGGCGCCCGCCGGCAATGACCTGGCGAATGGCTGGTCAAAGAACATCCCGGCCGGCACGGCGCCGCTGTACGTGCGCGTGGCGGGCGCCAGCTCGCGCAACGCCACGGACAACATCGCCGCCAACGAGTGGGCAGCGGCCGTGCTGCTGGCCAGGGATGGCGCGCCTGGTCAGAACGTGGCGCCCGTGCGCATCTACCAGCGCGCCGTCGCCAATGTCGCGCCGGCGCTACCGAGCGCGGCATGCACGTTCACCTTCGCCACCGGCGCGCTGGCGGGCCTGAACAACGGCTGGTCGACGCAGGTGCCGACGGCCGGCGGCGCCTATCTGTTCACCTCGGGCGCCACAGCCGCGTCGACGGCCGCCACCGACGATATCCCGGCCGGCGAATGGGCGGCGGCCGCGCGCATGGCGGCCGACGGCGCGGCCGGTGCCGACGGCGCCAACGGCAGCAATGGCGCGAACGGCGTGGATGGCCTGAACGTGGCACCCGTGCGCATCTACCAGCGCGGCGCGACCAGCATCGCGCCGGCGCTGCCGAGCGCGACGTGCACGTTCACTTTCGCCTCCGGTGCGCTGACGGGCCTGAACAACGGCTGGTCGACGCAGGTGCCCACGGCCGGCGGCGCCTATCTGTTTACCTCGGGCGCCACGGCCGCCGCGCGCGGCGCCACCGACGACATCCCAGCCGGCGAATGGGCGGCGGCCGCGCGCCTGGCCGCCGATGGTGTGACGACCTACACCTGGGTCAAGTATGGCAATACCGCCGCCGGCGGCGGCTTTTCGGACTCGCCCGTGGGCATGAGCCATATCGGCCTGGCCTACAACAAGGCGACGGCGGTCGAAAGCGACAAGCCGGTGGACTATGCGTGGTCGCTGATCAAGGGCGCCGACGGCACGAATGGCAGCAACGGCGTGAATGGCGCGCCCGGCGTGGACGGGAAAACCACCTACACGTGGATCAAGTACGCCGACAACGCTGACGGCACCGGCCTGTACGACACGCCGCGCGCCAGCACGCTGTACCTGGGCCTGGCCGTCAACAAGCCCGCCGCAGCCGCCAGCAGCAACAAGGCGGACTACACCTGGTCGAAGTTCCGCGGTGACCAGGGCGTGGCCGGGCCGTCGGGCCAGCGCGGTACCGTCACGATCACGGCGCCCGGCTATTCGACCTGGTCGGATGCCTCGGCCGTGTACGAACTGGGCCGGGCCGGCTACGGCGTGCCGATCAACCGCGACGTCGTCACGCTGTATGACGCCGTGCATGCGGTGACGAAGTTCTACCTCGACGGAGCCTGGATGGTGCAGGGCACGGTGTTGAACGGCAATCTGCTGGTCGACGGGACGGTGGCGGCGAAGGCGATCGTGGGCGACACGCTCGGCGCCATCAAGGCCAACCTTGGCTCGGTGGTGGCGGGCGATATTTCCGCTTCCACCATCCATGGCGGTGGCGGCTATCCGACCGCCAGCTATGCATGGCCGAATGGCACGGGCGACGGCAAGGGCTTCCATCTTAGCGAGCAGGGCCTGCGCTTTGGTGACTACAACAATGGGGCGGGCACCCAGTACTTCGAGATTTCGCCCGATGGCCGCATCTTTGCGCCAGGATTCAGCATAGCGGGCGGCAAGGCCAATTTTTCAGGCAATGTCGTTACCGGCGGCGGTTCCGGCTTTCGCATCGAAATGGGGCCGGACGACCCGGTGTATGCGATGTGGGCGGGTGCTGGCGACAAGACGGATGTGAATGCCATTTTCTATCTCAAGCGGAGCGGTTCGGCCTATTTCGGTGGCGCGCTCTCGGCGGGCATACTGAAAACGTCCATCACCAATCCAGAGATCAACCCCAACGCCCAGCTGGTCGATGGCCCGTTCGGCTCGAATGGTGGCACGATCAACGTGGTGTGCAGTTTCGCCTGGAGATTTTTAAAGGCATCCACGTTGCATGCCTATACGGCCGGTGCAGGTGCGAATAGCGTGACGGTTCAGCTCTTCCGCTCGATAGGCGGTGGCGCCGAGGTACTGGTGCAGTCAGCCGTATTCAGCGGACCAACGATTGTCGCGAATACGGATCTGCCCGATGAAAAGTCGACCTGCTCGCGGTCAATCGAAGGCGCCTTTACCTACACCGACAACGAACACAGCACGCTAACTCGGACCTATCGCGCGGCCATCAGCATGACCACGCAAACGGTAACGCAGACGGTGCGTCCGGGCGGCACGGGCAGTGCCGACCGGGATTCGGTGTCGCAGCGCCTCACTCTCATCACAACGGAATAACATGCCAAATCTTCGCATCATCTATGACAACGCGGCCGACCGCGCAGCGCTGGCGGCCAGCACCACGGCCGGCACGCTGGGCGTGGCCAACCTGCAAAACAACCGCAAGGGCCGCCCGTGGCGCGCCACCGGTACCACGGCGCGCCTGGGCGCCACCTGGGGCGCGCCCGAGCGCATCGGCGGGGTGTTCCTGCCATTCTGCAACCTGTCGCCGACGGCGACGATGCGCGTGCGCGTGTCGAATGAGCCGGCGGTCCAGAACCAGCTGACCTTCTCCGGCCATTTCATGAACCCTGCACTTTGGCGGCTATTTGATGTGTCTATCATTCCCAATATCGCCACCACTCCAGAAGGAAATACAGGTGCTGCGAAGGTCGTGGAAAGCACGGGCAACACCGTGCATGAGCTGTATCGGTCTTTCACCGGTGTTGCGGCGCGCCGGACGACGGTATCAATCTGCGTCAAGGCTGCCGGACGTAGCAAGGTGCGACTGACGCAGGCCACGACAGGCTTTGCAATCGGTGCAGCGGCGATCTTTGACCTTGCGACGGGGACGGTGGGTGCCGTTTCTCATTACGGAGGGATGGCGGGCGCCCTGGCGAGCATCGTACCGCTGAGTGACGGATGGTATCGTTGCGCGATTGATCTGGTCACGTCGGTGGACGGCACCTGGTATCTCGCACTGGACCTCGTAATCGGAACGAACACAGTGAGCTACCAAGGAGATGGTGTAAGCGGCGTCTATGTTACGCATGCACAGGTCGAAGCGGGAAGCCTGACTTCTTATTACCCGGCGACGGTGAATTTCACGGGACGCGCGTCAACGGGCACGTTTATCGGCAATAACGGGTTGCTGCAGACGGCGGCGGCCAATGTGGCGCGGATGCAATACAACCCGCTGAATCTGGCGGCACCGCCATTTTTATTGCTGGAGCCTGCCGCCACCAACAATTTCACCTACTCGGATGGCCTCCTGGCGCAATTCGGGAGTGGGAATGTGATGGCTGCAGTTGTTCCCATCCCTGGTTTCACTAATTCCATCCAATTTGGGGATAACTCCGTAACACGTTACGCGTATAAGAATTCAACCGGCAGCATTGGAACCACGATTGGCGCCACGTACACGATGTCTGTCTTTGTCATGATGGATGATGGTGGCGTGCCGTTTCCAGGCGATACGGGTAACTCCGCAAAAGACTTCGCATTTGTCCGAGAGAACGCGGCGGCGGCATCGACTGGAACGGTTGTGCACATGGGTAATAACATTTACCGTTGCTCATATACATTTGTTGCTACCACAACGGGAGGCCCTGCAAACGGCATCGCGAAGTACCTGCCGCAGTCGGCGCGCGGCTTCAAGGTAGCCGGCTACCAGTTACAACTGGGCGCATATGCGGATTCATTCATTTCAACCGGGGCGGCCAGCGGTACCCGTGCCGCCGACATCGCCACCTCAACACTGGCGACGCGGCCCGCCGGCTACATCGACGCCTGGCAGAGCTACAGCTACGACAGCGGCATGCTGCCGGCGTGTCCCGCCGCCGGCATCAGGCTGCGCGGCTTGACGGCGGCGCAGGCGGCCACTGCCTATGCCTTTGGCGGCGGCGCGTATGCGCGGCACTGGCTGCCGGCGCAGATGCCGGCGCTGGGCGTGGCGATCGATGTCAGCGACCCGGATAACTTGCAGGGCTATCTCGAGGCGGGACGGCTGGTGGTGGGCGAGTACTGGTCGCCTGCCCACAATCCCGACTATGGCGCGTCGATGACGATCATGGACAGCAGCACGCATTACCGCACCGACAGCGGAGACCTGCGGACCGAAGCGGGCACCCGGGCGCGCAAGATGCCGCTGCAGCTGTCCGGCTTGCCAGCGGCGGACCGCACGGCACTGGCCAACATCATGCGCAGCAACGGCATGTCGGGCGCCATGCTGGTCAGCCTGTTTCCTGCATCGCCTGACCTTGAACTGGAACGCGACCACACCATTTTCGGCAAGCTGTCGTCGGTCGCGCCGATCAGCATGCCGTATTGCGACGCCTATTCCGTGCCGCTGGAAATCGAGGAGATCTGAGCATTTCACGAAATCTGTCTCAATCGCAACCCGCTTCGGCGGGTTTTTTTTATGTCATCAACAGAAAGGCAACCATGGCCATCGAAACCACCGCCGCTGGCGGCGCACTGATCAAACTGTTTGGCGTGCCGGTGCTGGCCGGCGCCGCCGCCACGTCGCTGGGCTTCATGTTCATGTGGCCGCAATCCACGAAGGAGGCATTCATCCGTTTTTGTTCCAGCATCATCATCTCCACCTTTCTCGGCCCCGTGCTGGTGGCCGCCGTGCTGTCCTGGTGGCCCAGCCTGTTTGACAGCGCGAAAACCGTGGCGGGCCTGTATGGCGGCGACCCGGCCACCGGTTTCCTGTTCATCGCCGCGCCGCTGATGGTGGCCGCGGGCCTGCCTGCCTGGTGGGTGCTGGGCGCCTGCGTGCGCTGGTTCGACAAGCGCCGCGGCAAGGATATCGGCGAATTGGCGGCGGACGCGGTGGCCGTTGTCAAGGACGTGCGGGGCGTGCTGTGACGGGGGCCCAATTGATGCAGATCATGCCATTGGCGGGCCGACGCGTTACGCTGTTCCTGGCGCCGCTGAATGCGGCGATGGCGGAGTTCGGTATTGATACGCCACTACGCCAGGCGTCGTTTTTGGCACAGGTGGGCCATGAGTCCGGCCAGTTGCGTTACGTGCGCGAACTGGCCAGCGGCGCCGCTTATGAAGGGCGTGCGGACCTGGGCAATGTGATGGCCGGCGATGGCGTGCGCTTCAAGGGGCGCGGCTTGCTGCAGGTAACGGGGCGCATCAACTACGCGGCGTGCGGCGTGGCGCTGGGGGCCGATTTGCTGGGCAAGCCTGATCTGCTCGAGCAAACCGTGCTTGCGTGCCGCTCGGCTGGCTGGTTCTGGCAGTCGCGCGGCTTGAACCGCCTGGCCGATGCGGGCGAGCAGGAACGCATTACGCGCCGCATCAATGGCGGCGTGCATGGCCTGGCCGAGCGCCTGGCCTTGTTCCAAACGGCATGCCGGGTGCTGGCATGAAGCCGCCCTTGACCGTATTGGCGCTGCTGCTGTTGCTGGGTGCTGTCGTGTTCTGCGCGCAGCGCTGGGGCAGGGAATCGGGGCGCGCTGCCTGCTCCGTGCAAGTGCAGGAGGTGCAGCAAGCGCTGCGGCTCCAGCAGCAGGCGGTGGCATTGATGCGCGAGGAGGGCGCGCGCCGTGCCGCGCGGGCGCAACTGGCGCTGGCTGGCGCGCAGGCAGGGCAGGCCGATGCACAGGCGGCTGCGGCGCGCCTTCTCGCATTGCGGCCCGAAGGTGACGCTTGCCGCGCGGCCGAGGCCCTGATTGCCAGCGAGCTGCCATGAGGCGGCGCGTGCAGGAGGCGTCATACAGGCGACTGGGTTGTGCCGTGCTGGCTTGCCTGCTCGGCGCTTGTGCGACAACCGTGCCGCTATCCGAACGGCTGCCTGTCGACGTGGCTGGCGTGCATGCGCGTGTGGCGGCGCCTGCACTGCCGCCGGTTCCCGCGCGCGGCATCTATGAACAGGTGCAAGCCTTGCTGGCGCGCGAGAAGCTGCATGCCGCCCATGCGCGCCAGCTGGAAGCGCTGCTCGATGCCTGCGCCGGCCAGTGACGTGTTCGTGCGGCGTGTCCGCGCATCGTGCCGCCTTCTGGTGCGAGCGGATGCGCACATGCGAGAAAACGGTGCAAATACCGTCGCTAGAAGGTCGTTTTTTTGTTTCTGCAATGGTTTTTTGGCACAATTCCTGTATACAATCGTTGCTGGCACGATGCGTGCATGGCTTTCCCTTGCCATCACCATCCAAGGAGCTTCGCATGTGTCGCCCGCCGTTGCCGTCGTATCCCCGTCGTCCAGTTTCTCTCTTGCTTTTCCCTCTCTCCTGCGCGCCGCATGGCGCCAGGTTCACCGGAAATGGAGCGTAATGTGGCCACTCCCCGTCTGAAATCCGTTCACCGCAGCGCTGCCGGCGCCAGTGCCGCGGCGCCGTCGCCCATCGATGAAATCCTGCCCGCTGGCAAGTTATTTACGCTGGGCCTGCAGCATGTGCTGGTCATGTATGCGGGCGCCATCGCCGTGCCCCTGATCGTCGGACGCGCCCTCAAGTTGCCACCGGAGCAAGTGGCGGCGTTGATCAGCGCCGACCTGTTCTGCTGTGGCCTGGTGACGCTGATCCAGTCGCTGGGCATCGGCAGGCATTTCGGCATCCGCCTGCCCGTCATGATGGGCGTCACCTTTGCCGCCGTCAGTCCCATGCTGGCCATGGCCAACAATCCCGCCCTGGGCATCACGGGCATCTTTGGCGCCGTGATCGGCGCCGGCGTCGTGTCGATGCTGATCGCGCCGTTCATCAGCCGCCTGCTGGCGCTGTTCCCGCCGGTAGTTACTGGCAGCATCATTGCCGTGATCGGCGTGTCGCTGATGCGCGTGGGCGTCAACTGGGCACTGGGCGGTCCGCCGGCCATGGCGCAGATCGCCGATCCCGCATTTGCCCGGATGGCCGCCGCCGCCGTGGCGGCCGGCCTGCCGGCGCCCGGCGGTCCTGTGCCCATGATCGCCAATCCCGGCTATGGTGCGCTGGACAACATGGGCATCGCCTTCTTCGTGCTGGCCGTCATCTTGCTGGTGGCTAAATATGGCCGCGGCTTCCTGTCGAACATTGCCGTGTTGATCGGCATCATCGCCGGCACGGCGCTGTCGTTTGCGCTGGGCAAGGCCGATTTCGCCAAGGTGGCCAGTGCCAAGGCCTTTGCCATCGTCACGCCGTTCCAGTTCGGCATGCCCACCTTCGACCTGGTCGCCATCGTGACCATGAGCCTGGTGATGATCGTCGTCATGATCGAATCGCTGGGCATGTTCCTCGCGCTGGGCGAAATGACAGGCAAGCGCATCGACCAGGCTGACATCAGCCG
Source organism: Janthinobacterium sp. GW822-FHT07H11 (assembly GCF_058798615.1). Taxonomy (NCBI): domain Bacteria; kingdom Pseudomonadati; phylum Pseudomonadota; class Betaproteobacteria; order Burkholderiales; family Oxalobacteraceae; genus Janthinobacterium; species Janthinobacterium sp. GW822-FHT07H11. Next base: position 4,254,665 of record NZ_CM179507.1, on the reverse strand, counting down.
CGGCTTGCGCGTCGATGGCCTGGGCACCCTGATCGGCGGCATCTTCAATACCTTTCCGTACACTTCGTTTTCGCAGAATGTGGGCCTGGTCGGCGTGACGGGCGTGCGCAGCCGCTGGGTCTGCGTGGCGGCCGGCGTCATTCTGCTGGTCATGGGCGTGATACCGAAGATCGCGCAGACGGCAGAAGCCGTTCCCGCGTTCGTGCTGGGCGGAGCAGGGCTGGTGATGTTCGGCATGGTCGCCGCCACCGGCATCCGCATCCTGGCCGGCGTCGACTACAAGAGCAACCGCAACAACCTGTTCATCGTGGCCCTGTCGATCGGCTTCGGCATGCTGCCGCTGGTGGCGGAGCAATACGCGCAGCACATGCCCAAGGCCCTGTCGCCCCTGCTGCACAGCGGCATCCTGCTGGCGGCCATCGTCGCCGTGCTGCTGAACCTGTTCTTCAACGGCCTGGCGTCGCAGGACGAGGCGCGGGACAAGGCAAGGGAAAACAGTCATGGCAGCGAGTAAGCCGCCATGAGCCGCTCCCGGCTTGCCCGAAGGCAGAGCAAGATGGTGTAATCCGTATCACTTGTGCTAGAATCTTGCCGCGCTGCCCGGATGGTGAAACTGGTAGACACTGGAGACTTAAAATCTCCCGCCTGTAAGGGCGTGCCGGTTCGATTCCGGCTCCGGGCACCAAGAACTCAGCCGTAAAAATCCAAGAACGTCCAAAAACCCGCCTTCGTCATAGGAGAGCGGGTTTTTTGTTGTCCATCCGCGTCCCTTGGCGTACATTAAAAGCGATGAACTTTGTTGGTACTTTTTGCTGGATTTAGGATTTTCTCTAAAAAAATACCATCAGGGAGTGCGCCATGCCACTGTCCGATCTGCTTATCCGCCATGCCGTCTACAAGGGCACGCCCAGCGGCGACAAGTATCCCGACCTGTACGGCATGTACCTGCTGGTCACCCGAACGGGCAAGTACTGGCGCATGAATTACCGCCATGCAGGCAAGCAAAAAACGCTGGCGTTCGGCGTCTACCCCCGCGTGAGCCTGGCCCAGGCGCGGCGCAAGGCCGAAGACGCGCGCAAGGCGCTGGCCGAAGGAATCGATCCGAACGGCGTCAAGCGCGCGCAGAAGGCCGAGCAGCGCAGCGCCGCCTTGAATACCTTCGACAAGCTGGCGCGCCAGTGGCTGCTCACTATCCAGCGCAACGGCAGCGCCAGCACGCGCAAGAAAGTCGGCAACTGGCTCGAAGGCGACGTCATCCCCTACCTGGGCAAGATGCCGCTCAACACCATCCGCCCACGCGACGTGCTGCGCGTGGTGCAGCGCGTCGAGGCGCGCGGCGCGATCGATTCGGCGCACCGCATCAAGCAGCTGTGCGGCCAGGTGCTGCGCTTCGGCGTGGCGATGGACCTCGTCGAGCGCGACGTCACGGCGGACCTGAAAGGCGCATTGACGCCGGTGCCGAGAACGCACTACCCGGCACTGACGGAACCGGGCGATGTCGCGCCGCTGCTGCGCGCCATTTATGGCTACCAGGGCCACGTCACGGCGGTGGCGGCGCTGAAATTGGCGCCCATGCTGTTCGTGCGTCCCGGCGAACTGCGCGCCGCCGAATGGAGCGAAATCGATCTCGATGCCGCCGCGTGGCGCATCCCGGCCAGGAAAATGAAAATGCAGCTCGAACACCTGGTGCCGCTGCCGACACAGGCCGTGGCGATCCTGCGCGCGCTGCAGCCAGTCACCGGCGAAGGCCGCTATGTGTTTCCCGGCCTGCGCAGCGGCCAGCGCTGCATGAGCGAAAACACCATCAATGCGGCGCTGCGTTCCCTGGGCTATGCCAAGGAAGTCATGACCGGCCACGGTTTCCGCGCCATGGCCCGCACCATCCTCGACGAAGTGCTGCAAGAGCGCGTGGACCTGATCGAGCACCAGCTGGCGCACAGCGTCATCGACCCGAACGGGCGCGCCTACAACCGCACGGCGCACCTGCCTGCGCGCCGCGCCATGATGCAGCGCTGGGCCGACTATCTCGACGCCCTGCGCGACGGCGTCGCCACGCCGCCAGCCTGACGGCGACGCCCGCCGGGAGAAAGAAAACCAGTGGCGGCGCTGGCAGGAACAGGTGTGGCGATACGCATGCCTGTCGCCTGCGCGCCACGATGGGCGACACGGCGTGCGTCCACCCGCATCCGCCGTCGTCCTGTTTCGCGACAGCGCCCGCGCTGTTTGATATCGCGTAAGAAAAGCGGCTGGCCCGCGCCTACATTAAAGACCGGGGAGCCGCGGGCGCGTGGGCTGGCGAGGAGCAAGCCATGTTTTCGCTTCGCTCAAACCGGCTTGCCCTGCGGGGCCATCCTCGCTGCGCTCGTCCACCACGCCAGGAGCATCGATGCACGCCGAGACCACGCCACGCAAGCGACAAGGCGGCCGCCCGAAAGGCGACCCGGCCGCCGTGCGCGGCGCCACCATCGGCGTGCGCGTCTCGGCCGCCGAACATGCGGCGCTGCTGGAACGCGCCGCCCGCATGCAGATGCGTCCCGCCCAATGGCTGCGCGCCGCAGCGCTGGCGCGCACCTTGCCCCCGCCGCCCGTCGCCGCCATCAACCGCGAACACTACGTGGAACTGGCCCGCCTGGCGTCCAACCTGAATCAGTTGACCCATCTCGCCAACGAGGGTGGCCGCGTCGCCGTGGCCGACGCCCTGCTGCAGCGGCTGATCGCGGAAACGCGCCGCCTGCGGCTGGCACTCTTGGGCGTGAAGGAGCAGGACGATGATCGCTAAGGCCATCAAGGGACGCGGCTTTCGCGGCGTGCTGGCGTATGACCTGGGCAAGGAGCAGGCGCGCGTGATCGACACCAACATGACCGGCCGCACGCCGCGCGAACTGGCGCAGGAATTCGGTGCCGTGCGCAAGCTGCGCCCAGGCCTGGGCAAGGCGGTGCTGCATGTATCGCTGTCGGCCGCGCCGGGAGAGCAGCTGTCCGACGCCCAGTGGACGCAGATCGCGGGCCGCTATCTGGCGGGCATGGGCCTGGACGACAACCAGTACCTGCTGACGCGCCATGCCGACACCCGGCATGAACACGTGCACCTGCTGGTCAATCGCGTGCGCTGCGATGGCGGCGTTGCCAGCGACAGCCACGACTACCGGCGCCAGGAAGTCATCATGCGCGCGGTCGAACGCGACTTCGGCCTGCAGCAGCTGCGCCCCTCCACCGAGGCGCCGCGCCGCGCGGCGAGCCGGGGCGAAGTCGAGGCAGGCCTGCGCACAGGCATCGCCTCGACGCGGCAGCGCCTGCAGCAGTTGTGCGACGCCGCCATCACCGGCTGCGGCAGTTTCACCGCTTTCATGCAGCGCCTGGCAGCGGCGGGCGTGGCCCTGGTGCCGGTGACGCAGCGCCATGACAGCACCCTGGCGGGCCTGTCCTACCGCCTCGATGGCGTACTGATGAAGGGCAGCGATCTGGGACGCGGATACAGTCCCATGGGATTGGCGAAACGAGGAGTCCACTATGACAAAGAGCGAGACCTTGCGGCAGTTGGCCACTGCCGAGAATACGGCGCAACTGGACGCGCTGGCGTGCAGGATGGCGCAGCTGCACCAGGCGAAGCTGGCCAGCGCCGAGGAACTGGCGGCGATCCTGGAGCCGCTGGCGCAGGCGATGGCGGCCCTGACGGACGAGGCGCACCAGACGATGCAGCAGCTGAACGTCGATGGCACGCGCCAGGGGGAGCAGTTCCGGCACCAGATCGAGGCGGCGGCGAGCGCCTGGCGCAGCGCGGAACAGGCGGCGCGCGTGAGCGCCCGGGCAATCGAATCCAGCAACCAGACGCTGTCGCAGCGCCAGTATCTGCTGGCCGCGCTGGTGGGCATGATGACGGGGCTGCTCGCCAGCGCATTATGGCTCTGTCTGGCACCTGCCCCCAGGCTGCAGAACGTGCTGGACGCGCAGCAGCTGGCTGCGCTGATCCGGCCCGCGACCGCAGCCTGGAAGCCGTGCGCGGGCAAATGACGGCACTGGGCTGCGCCCAGTTCGTCGTCAGGCTGGCGCAGGCAAGGGACGGCAAGCAAGAGACGCGGCAGTGGAGCGGGCTGGAACTGCTGCGCAGCCTGGCCTGGCTCAAGCGCATGAACGCGCGCGGCTACGACATCACCGTGCGGCCCGCAGGCCAGCATGGCCTGGTGCTGCTCGACGGCTTGCAAGAGGCTGACTTGCAGCGCCAGGAGGTGCGCGGCTGGCAAAGCGCCGCCGTGGTGGAAACGCGGCGTGGCCGCTTCCAGGCCTGGATCAAACTGTCCGCGCAGCCCGTCGCAGACGCCTTGCGCGGCCAGGCGACATCGCGCCTGGCGTCCGAGCTTTGCCGCAGCGGCAGCGGCAGCGCCATCACGGTTGCCGAATTTGGCGCGCTGGCCGGATTAACCTGCCACGCTCCGGGCATGGCCGAAGGGCCAGCGGCACGCTATGCGCTGCTGCACGCATCGAGCGGTGCAGTGGCAGCCGCCGCAGCACCCTGCCTGGAGCGCATGGCGCACCTGCCGGACCCGCCGCTACCGCCCAGGCTATCCATGCCGCAGGGCGCTGTCCGGAAACGCTCGAGCGGGCGCGCCAGATAACCGGCCAGGTGCTGGCGACCTTAGCAGCAGCTTTACCGGTTGTATTTCGGCATGGCGGCGAACGTTTGGTGTATAGGAAAGCTTTTGCACGGGCGTGATAGTGCGTGTAGTTTTCCGTTCGGCAATTTGCTATTTTCGGGAGCGCTTGTCGGCTGCGGATTCAATTAAGTAACGGCGGCAAGCGGCCAGAAGCAGCCATTTAGAGCAGAGTGACAATGTGTGAGAATTTCTGCTTGGCAATCCGCTATGCTCTGCTGCCGCTATCGGCCAATAGCAGCCACGAGCATTGATTAATGATTTTTGCCAGATTGAATGGAAATGAACATCAAGGACTACGAGAACCTGCCAGATGGACTTGATCCTTTGACGGTTTGGGAGCATACCAGGATTGCACTAATCGAATCCGAAGGGGGGGGGACAAGTGCCTTACCCTCCGTAAACTTCACGAGCTCGCGCACCATCAATGGCACACCTTTGAAATTCCCCCATCAGGTCTTCGCGATCAGTTACAAAGTTGGCTTCATGAGCATTGGCAGCATTCGTATCAGTTCATTGAATCCGTTCTGCTAATTGCCTATAGTTTCTGTCTAAACAAGGGGATTTATTCTAAGGCGCTAGAAGAGTTCCCTGGTGCTTTCAGCTTGAGCGAGCAAGATCTTGAACAGTCAGCAGGCGAAAGCATGAATCCGTGGTGGTCTTTGGCTCCAAAAGTAAAATGACTGAGCAAGGCGTAAGCATGTTTTTCTTTGACATGTGACCGCTTTTGGGAGCAGCCTACCAATGACAGCAAACGGCCAGAAGCGGTCGCTCACAATATTGAATCGCTGCTATTTGGCCGTCTTTCCATTCCTCATTTAGACTCTACAGACTGCCGTCCGGATTGAGATAAACTGAAGCAACTTCAACGGTTTGGATATTAAAAATATTCGTGAAGGATTTTTGGTGCAGCTCACGCGAGGTACGAGAGGTATAGTGAATAGACCTTTCAGGAAAAAGTTTTAATGTGGTATTTTTCAATTAAAATATTTTACAGGAAAATAAAATGCGCTGGCAAGATTTAGAACGCGAAGTTAGAAAAATTGCGGAATCGGTTTGGTCAACAAAGGCCGAGCCAGAAAACGTGGCTGATATTCGCTGCGATACCGTTTTAAAAATAAAAAAAGACTATTGGATACTTATAGAAATATCGAAGCGAGATGATCTGAATAAATTGAGAGGCGATGTTGCAAAACTAAATTCAATGAAGCAGGCATTATTGAGCAAAAGAATTTACTCGGAAAGTTTCTTTGTAACATCTGGTGACTATACTTCGCTGAGAGGAACCGGTGAAGCATTAGATGTAGAGGTTCATAGCTTGGAAACTTTTGCCTCAAAATTTATAGGCTCATCCCAATATATAGCTGAACGATTACGCAGCCCTTTTGGAAGCGCTGTCGATCCTGACACAGGCAACGTCGACGAGAAGTATTACACCCCTATACGATATTTAGATGACTCTGGCAGAGAATACACTGTATCCGACATAACTGAAAAATTAAAACACGGCACCAAAATCGTGTTGATGGGGGAGTTCGGATCGGGTAAATCTCGTTGCATAATGGAAGTTTTTAGAAGTTTAATTGTTAATAATTCTCAATTTCCACCGCTCGCAATTAATCTTCGGGAAAGTTACGGAGTTAAAAAGTTTAATAGATTGATTGCTGATCATTTAGATATATTAGGTTTAGGTGAATATAGCGATAATATTGTTCGAAGTGTTCGGCACGGACAGCAAATAATTTTGCTAGACGGATTTGACGAGATTGGTTCGCAGCCATGGTCAGGTGATCCAAATCGGCTTAGGGAAGTCAGGAAGAAAAGTCTTGAGGGGGTAAGGGACCTGATTTCCTCCGCAGGCGCCGCAGGGATTTTCCTTGCAGGAAGGGAACATTACTTTTCTTCCGATATTGAAATGGCAGAATGTTTAGGGCTTAATCTTCCTGATGTATTGTTATTGAAATCCCCTAGTGAATTCTCCAGTGATGAGCTAGCCGAATACCTAAAACTTAATACTAAACTACAAGCTGTTCCGGACTGGATGCCGCGTAAGCCACTGATCTGCCAACTTCTAGCTAGATTGAGCAATGAAGAGGTCGAACGGATTGAATCTGCGGCTGAGGGGGAATTGGAATTTTTCGAAAGCGTATTTGATGCTATATGCGCGCGAGAAACTAAAGCAAATCCCGCTATTTTCAAGGACAGTTTAAAGAATATTTTGCTTTCATTGGCTCAGCGCACTAGGGAAAAGTATGAGGGTAGCGAAAATATAACTGCAGAAGAAATAAATACCGTATTTTTTGAAGTGACAGGATCGCCGCCTATTGATGAAGCTGCACAGTTGTTGCAAAAACTCCCTTATTTGGGGCGGACGGGTGATGGAGGAGCAGAGAGAATTTTTGTCGATGACTATGCTAAAGACGGACTTCGTGGAATAGCACTTGGAAATTCATCGCTGAAATCAGAGAAATCGATTGCTAAAAAAAGGTGGCTTCAGCCATTAGGGGAGTTAGGTTTGCGCATGTTCACGCGCGTGGCCGGGCTAGAGCATGAAACAGAAAAGTTTGTAAAATATTGTTGCTCACATGTCAACACGCAAATAGGTTGCGATTTTGTAGCTGCTAAAATTTTTCAGGGGCAAGAAGCAATCGATTTTCGAGGTTTTTCTGTATTCGATGGCCGAATAAAAGAATTACCTCTAGTTGATATAGAAATTTCTAATCTTTCAATTGTAGGTGTAGAAATTGAAAAGTTAGTTATTGAAGGTGCGAATTTCAATTCAACAACATTCACAGATTGCATGATTACAGTTCTAAAAGGAGCTTCAGATCTTTCTGGATTTTCTGAAGTATTTTTCGCACCTATTGTAGGGAAAAGTGAAGACACGTCTTCGGTAGCAAAAATAAGTGAACTAAATCTCACAAATAAGCAAAAAACGTTGCTAGCTATTCTAAAAAAACTTTTCTTTCAAAAGGGGCGCGCCCGACAGGAGGAAGCACTTCTAAGAGGAGCCGAAAAATATTGGGATGCAGAAGCTGCCGAAAAAGCTATTCAGTATATGGTATTGCACAAAATTGTTACCCGCGATCCAGGTCGACAAGGGAGCCTTTATGCGCCTCAAAGGAAATACACTCGACGTATTGAGCAAATAATGAAAATGCAAAATAATTCAAAAGATGATTTGTGGCTTGCAATAATTTGACGTTGCATTTTATTTAATCACGAATGGTTTTACAGATGGTGCAATGGATTTTCTCTTCCCTCCCATTTAGAAATAAGTTTCCGCACCTAGTCTTGGCGTGCTTGATCGACCATTCCGAGAAGGTGCGCGAAGCCTAGGTGTCAAGACCCGCCGGGTTGCAGCGGTTGCACTCGCGTACCGGTGGGCGTCTGGAGGGCAGAGCGCGTTTCGCCGAAGGTCCTCTTTGGGGCGTAAGCGGACACCGCAATACAGAAGCAGCCACCTCAAAAAATCGCAGTAGTTTCGGCCATGCTTTTCAAGAAGGTATTCCCTTACTGCTGATGCTTGCAGGAACGAAAATACAAAGTCAAAAAAAACTTCAACGCGAGTACTAGCATTTGACGTTTTTTGTACTAGACTATTTGTCTGAAGTCACCAGCAACCGCTCCAGGTGGAATGGTAACGAAGAACTTTTTCTCCAATGATGGTATTTATGATGGTATTTTTGGATATTGGCTGAGTTAACAGAGCGGTTTTCGATTCCGGCTCCGGCACCAAGAACTCAGCCGTAAAAATCCAAGAACGTCCAAAAACCCGCCTCCGTCATAGGAGCGCGGGTTTTTTGTTGTCCATTCGCGTCCATCGGCGTCGATTAAAAGCGATGCACTTTGTTGGCACTTTTTGCCGGATTTAGGATTTTCTCTAAAAATGCCCGCAGTTCCGCTTCGCCAGCCAGGTGCGGCTCGGCGCTGCGCAGGGCGAGACGACGTCGCAGATCGTCTCGCGCGTGCTGGGCAAGAGCGCAAAGGCGGCCGATTCACTGGCCGACAAGCCTGCGCTGCCTGCCACGCCGCCCACCCCCCCGCAACATGTTCTTCCATCGTTCGGCTATCCAACTGGCCTGCCGTGCGCCGGCCATGCCGGATGAAGCGACTCGGCCGATGACGTGAAGATGGTAAGCAATCCGGTTTCCGGCATCTTCTACGAGTTCTGCATCTACAAGCAGAAGCGCCAGGTCCGCTACGAGGTCAGCCTGGCCCGGGGCGTGAAAGCAGTTGCGCCGTGCCACATGGGCGTCCTGATCGGCGCGTAAGCCCGGCAGATATCCTTAAACTCGGCCCGGCCAGCACTGCGGCGCTGCCGGGCCTCACCAGGAATTCACCATGGATACCATCAAAATCGCATCGACGGACCCGCGCACCCAAGGCCAGTTCGTCGTCATCAACAAATCCGACTTCAACCCCGACGTGCACGAGCTGTACGGCGACGACAACGACCTGGGCGCGCACATCGAGCGCGCGCCGACCACAGATGAATTGCTTGCGACTCGCGCTCACCTCGCAGAACGCGGCCGCGAGCTGAATGAGCGCGAACACAGCCTGATAGCTGAGATGGACCGCGTTGCCGAGCAGGCCCGCGCCAACGAGACCGAAGCACAGCGCCTGCGCGTTGAAGCGGCAAGCTTCCAGGCCGCCAAGGATGCAGCTGTCGCCGCCGCACAGTTGCAAGTTGTATCGGACACGGCTACGGCCGTGGTCGAAAAGCCGGCGAAGGCAGCCAAGGCGTAATCCTTGGCTATCACCGCCCCGCGCGCCGGGGCATTCCCTAAACTGCATTCCCGAAAGCCACTATGCCAACCATTACCTCCAGCGGCATGCCGCAAACCATCAGCCTTCCCGAGGGCCAATTTCTTAATGTCAGCGCCGCCGCCAGTGCGGCTGGTGTCGTCTACCGTCTTGATCCTGTGCGAGGCGGCACGAACTCGTTGCAATCGTGGGTCGTTGGCCCTGGTGGGCTGGCCCCGATCGGTCCATTCCCAGATCAGCAACGGTTCCTGGTGACGTGTTCCACAGGGAAGGTCGATGTAAAAGTACAGAGCGCCGCTCTGTTTGCAGCGCACCACCAAAGCAGTGCTGCCTGCGTCTCGCTGCCTTGGTTGAAAGACGGGTTGCCCAATATGGATCTGTACGTCATGGGTTTTTCAGCGCGTCCTACGATTTTCCTTGACCCATCGGCAACTGGTAGCCGCGATTTGGGTACGCTGGCAGATCCGTTCACCACGCAGGCACAAGTCCAGTTTGCATGTTCGGGGGATATGTCGGGCCAAGTATTAGGGATTAAACGCGGCACCACGTTGCGCGTTACCGGCACCGAAGGCCTTGCATTGGAATGCCATGGAACTGCGACCAGGCCGTTCATCATCTGTCCGTACGGTGACGCGGATGCGCTGCCGATTATCACGGCTGGCGTGGTGCGTAACGACTGGGTGCAACACGCTGGCAATATTTACAAGTTGACGGGAATTACGAAAAATACTGACGTTTTTCAAGATGACCAGCGGCTTTGGAAAAAGACATCCCTGGACGCCGTGACTGGAGAGGGGATGGCGTTTTACGATTCTGCTGCGGGAACTCTTTATATTTGGGCATTTGGTAGCGCAAATCCCAATGCCGCTACTATGGAGACACAGGGCTCGGAGTTCGCCCTGGGGATCCGCTATTCGAACGTCGCCGCTACCGGAAATGTCCATGTGGTTGGTATGGATTGTCGCAAGGGCCGCAATATTTCCTTGCGCGCCGGGCCGCCCGCGGCGCGAGGGGCAATCACTGCGGTTGCCGGCATTTGGTTTGTCGGCTGCCGTGGTGGCCAGGCTGGATACGATGCGGTAGGCCTGACCTCCGCCAGTGATGCAATCCTGATGTATGGCGTGAGCGATCTGGTGCGCGGAACGGACTGTATGATGATCGGGTGCGAGGGTTACGATTCCCTCAATAACGCTTTCGAGACCGCGAACATGGATGGACTCATCCACGACGGCAACTATGGGCATGATGTCGGCGGCAATTCGATCCTGGAGCTTTGGTCGTCTTGCTCGAACAGCCAAGTTCGCAACAACTATGGAGAACGGGCGCGTCATGCTGGCCGTATTTTTACCGCGTACCATGCGGGCGGGATATGGGCGACTGTATTTTCCAACGCAGCCGGGACCGCGACGTCGCATGCCGCCTTCCAAGATAATGTTTATGAATTTAATATCATTCGTGACTCTGAAATCCAGGGGATCGAAATATATGGCGGCACGGGAAATAAGGTCCGCCATAATACCTTTTACAACTCGGTCGACACTTCGACGAATCGGCTTATCAATATCTTTACAAATTGCACCTTGGACGGGGCGTGCGATGCCGATGTCACGAACAACGTTGTTGTATGCGGGAATACTGGCAATCGCTTCTTCATTGATCTTTTGCAGGGATCCACTACAAGCAGCACGGGCGCCGCGATCACAGCTACCGTGACGGGTGATAACAACTGCTATCTGCAGTACCAAGGGGTGCCATCCGGTGGCCTGCGCTGCAATGGCATCGGGACCGGTGCATCACTGCCGACGCCCTACCAGTCCGCTGCCGCGCCGTTTGATTCCAATTGCATTATCAAACTGGCGGCACAAGGGGACTTTGTCCCAGCCTTCATTTCGGATACGTATCGCCCCCTGACCGCGTTGCTGAAAACAGGCGGTAAAACGGGGCTTCCTCTGCGCCGCTACAAGGACGGCTTCGCGTATGACCGAGCCTCCTGTGCGGTGGGAGCCTTCGGATCATGACTATCATCGTCGAAACCGGCGCCGGCCTGTCCGTCGCGGAATCGTACGCCAGCGTCGCGGCGGCCGCCGCGCGCTGGGCCGGCCGCCGCGTCTATCAGCACCAGGCGCTGGACTGGCCGCGCCACAACGTGTTGATCGATGGCTTCATCGTGCCCAGCACCATCGTGCCAGCGGACGTGGTCAATGCCTGCATCGACCTGGCCGTGCACGCCCGCAGCGGCGAGGATCTGCTGCCCGACCTCGATACCGGTTCGAACGCCATCGAACGCGACAAGGTGGGGCCAATCGATACGGAGTACTTCCAGAACAACACGGACGCGCGCGCGTTTCGTGGCCGTCGACGCGTTCCCGGCGCCTTGCTTCGGTTCGGCCGGCGGCGGCAATTCGATGAAGGTGGTGCGAGCATGACAATCATCGCCCGGGATGGTAAGACCCTTGCCGCAGATAAGCACGGGACCAATTCCGGCTGCGCTTACGCTGTAACGAAAATCCATCGGGTGCCCGGAGGTCAGATGGCGTTCAGCGGATCCGGCTCGCATGCCGCCGCGCTCTTGAACTGGTTCGAAGCCGGACGGCCTGCGGATGCGTACTCAATTGGCACCGAAGAAAACGGAGCGGGCAGCATGTTCATCGCCTCGGATCGGAAAATGGTCATGTATGTCTTCAGCGGACCCCACCCTGAATGAATAGAGGAGCGGTTCTTCGCGCGCGGTGCCGGCCGCGACTACGCTTTGGCTGCTGTGCATTCAGGGAAAAGTCCACGCGAGGCAGTGGAAGTGGCATGTTTTTTGATACCTCATGCGGCAAAGGCATCGACGTGCTGGATATCGAACGAACGACTACACCAAAACCGCCGCACGCACCGACCACAGCGCCGGTAGGGTAGCGCTACGTCCGGGCAACCCCCGCATACACATCGATCTGCCCGGCTGAAGCTGGCGAGCTGCGCATTTGGGGCGTGCTGACTGGCCTCGTGCGTACGCTGCGGGTGTGACATGAGCGATCCGAGCAAGCAGATATTTTCGCTTGTCGAGATCAACAATATGTACATCAGCTGCGAACGCGCTTTCGATCCCCACTTGCGCGACTGCCCAGTGGTGCTCCTGTCCAACAACGACGGCTGCGCCGTGGCAAGGTCGAACGAGGCGAAGGCCCTGGGCGTGCCAATGGGCGCGCCGTGGTTTCGATGAGTCATTTCTCGGCTTGAATGGCCTCGGAGGCCCATGGGAATCACCAGCAGTCGTGGAGCAGGATATCCGTGAAAGGGACTCCAATGGATGAGCTTGCCTGTATGCGTGGCAAGCGGAGCATCGTCGAAAACTCTTGCAACACTCGCTAATCATATGGCCAAGAAATTTCCATTGTTCGATAGCGTATGCGACTTTTCCACAATGTCGGATGGGGGAGCCATGAGTAGATCCGGATGAAACGGTCCGCGGTGTTGGAATTTCACGCACTCGGCGAATAATCCTTGCTGTGGCTGGTGTAGCGCAGGCCGGCGCGCAGTTTCAGGGCGTCGCGCGGCATTCCGGCGCAATCTGTGCCTGGCCGGCGATCACGTGCCGGGTGCAAGAAGTGCGACAGTTGCCGCGGATTTTTTTGCTTGGTGGATGTGTGCCTGGAATGCGACAGGGGATGTGCCGGCTGGGCAAATCCCCTGTGCGGTTCAAGCAGGCATGCAGGCAGCATGCCCGTCGCGGCTCAGAACTCTTCCCAATCGCCCGCCGTCACGGCTTCCGCCTGCGCCGTGCGCTGTTTCGCGGGTGCGGCCTGGCGTTTGGCGGGGCTGCTGGCGGGCGCCGGTACCAGGCGCAGCGGCTTGGCGCTGGCGCTGGCGCTGGCGCGTGCCGGGGCTGGTGCGGGTGCCGCTACATGGCTGTCGCGCGTCTTGAAGATGCTCACGGTCTGCACCAGGTGGCTGGCCTGGTCGCGCAGCGACTCGGCCGCTGCGGCCGCTTCTTCCACCAGCGACGCGTTTTGTTGCGTCACGCTGTCCATCTGCGCCACCGCCTGATTGATCTGTTCGATGCCGGCCGACTGTTCCTGGCTGGCGATCGTGATTTCAGCGATGATGTTGCTGACGCGTTCCACGCTGGCGACCACTTCCGTCATCGTCGTGCCCGCCTGGGCGGCCAGCCGGGCGCCCGCATCGACGCGGTTCACGGAATCGTCGATCAATGCCTTGATTTCCTTGGCGGCGCTGGCGCTGCGCTGGGCCAGGCCGCGCACCTCGGTCGCCACGACGGCAAAGCCGCGGCCCTGTTCGCCGGCCCGTGCCGCTTCCACGGCCGCGTTCAAGGCCAAAATGTTCGTCTGGAAGGCGATGCCATCGATGACGCTGATGATGTCGACAATCTTGCGCGACGATTCGCTGATCAGGTCCATGGTGCCCATCACCTGTCCCACCACGGCGCCGCCCTTGCTGGCCACGTCCGATGCCGTGGTGGCCAGCACATTGGCTTCCCTGGCATTGTCGGCATTCTTGCGCACGGTGCTGGTCAGCTCTTCCATCGAGGAAGCGGTTTCTTCCAGCGAGCTGGCTTGCTGTTCCGTGCGCATGGAAAGGTCGTTGTTACCAGAGGAAATCTCCGCTGCGGCAAGCGAGACCGTGTCCGAATCCAGGCGGACGGACGAGACCACCGACGTCAGCGATACCTGCATGCGCTGCAGCGCGGCGAGCACGCTGGCGCTATCGTTCGAGGCAACGCCGAGTTCGCCCGTCAGATCGCCAGCGGCAAGCAGGCTGACTGCCTCGCACAGCTGGCGCGGTTCGGCGCCCAGTGCCTTCAGCAGCTGACGGGTGATGAGCCAGCCTGCCAGGGTCGCCAGCACGATGGACAGCACGCTGGCGCCGATGAGGATATTTCTGTTGAGAATGTAACTCTCATTGTCTTCCTTCAGGACGAGGGCGGAGCGCTGGTCCGTCATGGCGAAATACTCATCGCTCGCGGCGACGAGGGCGGCCAGCAGCGGACGGCATTCTTCGTTCATCTTGGCGATGGCTTGCTCGTTCTTTTTCTGCAGGGCCAGGTCCACGATGGCCAATGCCACGGGGGAGTAGCGCTTTTCGATGTCGTCGATCTTGGCGATCACGCCGCGCACATCGTCCGATACATCGGGCGTCTTGGCCAGGTCCAGCAAGTGTTGCATGTTCTTTACGACCTCGGCCTGTGCCTGCAGCACGAGTTTGTGTTCGACTTCCATGTCTTCAGGCTTGGTCACCAGTACCAGGTTCCTGGCGGCGACAGCGCGCATGTCGATCGCATCGCGCACCCGATGCGCCGTGTTGGCGCGAGCGGTAATGCCATTGACATACATGTCAAAGCTGCTGTTGAAGTTGGATAAGCTCCTCACGGAGAGGATCGAGATGCCGATGAGAAAAAAGACCAGCAAGCCGAAAGCCAGGGTCAGTTGCTTGCGAACAGTTAATGTATTCATGATGCCTCTCCCAAAAATGCGTGCCGAAGACTAGAAAGTTTGCTTGCGTAGGCGTCGGCAGGCTGCTGTTTGGCGGCTGGTCGTGCCCTACGGAATGTTTCTATATCCACAACACGGATTTGTGGTGTGAGGATCGTGTTATTTCAAAAACCGATTTAAACAATAAAGACTTTTATTTGTTTGATTTGGTAAATTCATTGTTGCACATAAATTTCCGTAAATCAATGAGATTTTGCGTGCTAAAAAACAACTTATGGCGCTGCGGAGCTGGTGCGTGGCAGGCAGATGGTCTTGCCCGTCAGGCCGTGCGCACCACCCGCGGCGCCGCGCGCGGTGTCTGTCAGATGGGAAACGCGCCCGCGCCCGAGACGTTCAGACAGGCGACCTTGTCGCTGGAGAAATACTTGATCTGTCCCAGGCCGATGGCATAGCAGCCGTCGCTCAGGGGTGAGATCGGGCCCGTCAGTTTTTCGCCACTCACCAAGGTCACGACCCAGGGCGTGGTAGCCGGTTTGCCCGCGTGGGCCAGTGCTTGTTGTACCAGGTCACACATATTGCCTCCCATTCTCGATTGAATAGGCAGATCATAGCAGCGCGCGGGCGCGTCATGCATCGGCCAGCAGATTCCTGGGCAGGGCTACCGAGGTCAGCTTCCAGTGCCACAGGCCGTCGCGGGTCAGCGTGAGTTCGCCGATGTGGCTCTTGCTGTGGGCGCGCTGTACGACCACGCTGTTCCAGGAGGTATAGCGCAGGGTATAGTCAGGCTTGCTATTGCGCTGGCGCCCGCTGATGTCGCTGACCTTGGCCACGGGCGTTTCGTAGCGGGCGTTCAGCTTGATCAGGGCGACTATCCCTTCGGGCATCAGCATGGTGTCGAGCAGCGGGTCGACGATGGACGGGCTGATGTCGGCCGCCACTTCCGGCGCGGAAAACAGGGTCCGCAGCTGCTGCCCCAGGCTGTCGCGCAGCTGTGGCAGGTCGATATGGGCGGCCAGCGCATCGCTGTCCTGTTCCATGGTCGCCGTGCGGATCTTGTTCATGGTGAAATACGGACTGCCATAGAAAATGCCGGCCAGTGCAGCCAGCGCCAGTACAGCGAAAAGCAGGATTCTTTTCATTGTGCGATCTCTTGGATAGCCGGCGACCCGCTGCGCCCGAAGCGTTGGCATTCTACATAATATTTCCAGAAATCAACATGGCGGTTTAGATAATTGTTGTTTTAGATCAATTAACTTGCTTTAAAGCAGTTCAGGCGGCAGGGTGATGTCCGTCAGCGTCCAACCCCATATGCCATGGCGCCGCAGCAGGAACTGGCTGGCGGCGGGGGCCGCGCCGCTGCGCCGCAGCAGCACTTCGTTCCACGAGCGGTAGGACATGCCGAAATCGTGGCGCTTGCCATCGGCTCCCTGCTTGCCGTGCAGGATCAGCAGCGTGATGCCGGGCGGCGAGACGATGGTGTCGAGCATTTCCTTGAATTCGTCTTCGCTGGCCGTTTCGCCGGCCGCCCGCAACTGGCGCGCCACGCTGGCCCGCAAGGCGGGCAGGTCGGCCTGCTGCGCCAGGTTTTCCAGGCGCACGGATTGCGCCGCGATGCTGATGCGGTACATGGCGATATAGGGACTGACCCAGGTAAAGCCGATGGCGGCGACGCTAAAAATGATCGCGGTGGCGTACTTTCTTTTCATGGTCCGTGTTTTTGTATGAGCTGTGCCGCCGTGATTTTACCCGGCCATGGGCGGTGGATGGTGTAGCATTCGTGCCGGCGCGGACCATCGCGCCGCAATATTGAGGACAACCATGAATATCACTATCAATCAGGTGCTGCAGTCGTATATCGACCCGCTCACCGCCAGCGAGTACGCGGCGCTCGAGCGCAGCCTGCTGGCCGAAGGCTGCCGCGATGCGCTGGTGCTGTGGAACGACGTGCTGATCGACGGGCATAACCGTTACGCCATCTGCCGCCAGCACGGCATCGAATTCAAGACCATCCAGAACACCAGCTTTAGCTCGCTTGACGACGTCATGCTGTGGATGATCGACAATCACCTGGCGCGCCGCAGCGTGTCGGACTTCCAGCGCGGCGTGCTGGCCCTGCGCAAGAAGGAAATCGTCGCCGCGCGCAGCCCGGCGCCCGTCAGCGCGGCAGACGCTCCCGAGGGCGAAAACGCGCCGAAACCGCCCATGAGCACGCGCGAAGAGGTGGCCAAGGCGGCGCGCTTGAGCAGCAACCAGATCAGCCAGATCGAGAAGATCCAGAAAGCGGCTTCGCCGGAGCTGGTGGAAGCGGTCCGTTCGGGCACGATTTCCATCAATGCGGCGGCCACCGTGGCATCGCTGCCGCCGGAAGAGCAGGTGGCGGCCGTCGCCGGCGGCAAGAAGCTGCTGCGCCAGGCGGCCAAGGAAATCCGCGAACAGCGCGCCGCCACGCGCACGCCGCGCGAGCCGAAAATCCACATCTCTCAGGATACGCCGGAAACGGGCAACGAACCGTGGGCGGAGAATGCGGCCCAGGCGCCCAGTGAGACGGAGCGCCTGCGCGGCGAGATTGCCAGCCTGAAGCAGAAGGTGGCGCAGCTGCAGGCGGAAAATGTGGAACTCAGCCAGCGTATCGCCGCCTTGATCGACGCATCCTGACCATTGGAGTAGTTCATGCCAGTTCGCCATGCCCTGTTCGCCGCTGTCGCCTGCGGCGCCGTCGCCGCTTCCCCTGTGCTGGCGGCGCCCGCCGTTGCTGCCGCCGACATGGCCCGCTGGCAGGCGCAGGCCGCCAACGTCAGCATCGCGCGCGATACCTGGGGCATTCCCCACGTGACGGGCAAGACGGATGCCGATGCCGTCTTTGGCCTGATGTATGCGCAAGCCGAGGACGATTTTCCCCGCGTGGAATTGAACTATATCAATGCCATGGGGCGGCTGGCGGAAGTGGAGGGCGAGTGGGAGCTGTACCGCGACCTGCGCATGAAGCTCTTCATCGACCCGGCCGAGCTGCAGGCGCAGTACCGCGCCAGCCCGCCGTGGCTGCGTAGGTTGATGGATGCGTTTGCCGACGGCTTGAATTTTTACCTGGCCACGCATCCGCAGGTGAAACCGAGGCTGATCGCGCATTTCGAGCCGTGGATGGCCTTGAGTTTCAGCGAGGGCAGCATCGGCGGCGATATCGAATCGATCAACCTGGCGCAGCTCGAAGCGTTCTATGGCCAGCAAACCGCGCCTGTGGCGCTGGCCAGCGTGGAAACCGGGTTGGCGTCAGGCCTGGAGCCGGAGCCCAGCGGCTCGAACGGCTTCGCCATCGCGCCAGCCATCACGAAAAACGGCCATGCGCTGCTGATGATCAATCCGCACACCTCGTTCTACTTCCGTCCCGAAGTGCAGGTCACCAGCGGCGAAGGCTTGAACGCCTACGGTGCCGTCACCTGGGGCCAGTTCTTCGTCTACCAGGGCTTCAATGAGCGCCTGGGCTGGATGCATACCTCGGGCGGCGGCGACGTCATCGACGAATACCTGGAAAGCATCGTCGACAAGGATGGCGCCTGGTTCTACCGCTATGACGGCGGGCTGCGCCCCCTGAAAGCCGTGCCGATTACCGTGCCGTACAAGCTGGCGAACGGCGCCATGGGCTCGACAACCATCACCGTCTACTACAGCCACCACGGCCCCATCGTGCGCGCGCAGGATGGTAAATGGGTGGCAGTACGCCTGATGCACTCGCCGTTGAAGGCGCTCACGCAGTCGTACACGCGCACCAAGGCGCGCGATTATGCTGCGTTTTATCAAACGATGGAATTGCGCACGAATTCGTCGAACAACACCGTGTATGCGGACGCGGATGGCAATATCGCCTATTTTCACGGCAATTTCATCCCCGTGCGCGACCCGCGCTTCAACTGGAAGCAGCCCGTCGACGGCAGCGACCCGGCCACCGAGTGGAAAGGGCTGCACACGGTGGCGCAGACCATCACCCTGTTCAATCCGAAGAATGGCTGGATACAGAACACGAACAACTGGCCGTATTCGGCGGCCGGGGCCAGCAGCCCACGCCAGCAGGATTATCCCGCCTACATGTCGGTCTACGGCGAAAACGCGCGCGGCCTGCATGCCGTCAAGGTTTTCCAGAACAAGACCGGTTTTACGCTCGACAGCCTGATCGCCGCGTCCTACGACAGCGAACTGACGGCCTTTGAAACCTTGCTGCCGCCGCTGTTCGCCGCCTGGGACGCGCTGCCGCAGCGCTCTCCGCAGAAGCGGGCGCTGGCCGACAAGATCGCGCTGCTGCGGACCTGGGACTGGCGCTATTCGCTCACTTCCACCGCCACTTCGCTGGCCGTGTTCTGGGGCCAGGAGCTGGCCGAGCTGACGGGCAAGCAGGCGCGCGGGCAGGGCGTGCCCGTGGTCGATTTTCTGGCGACGGACAAGGTCACGGCGGCGCAGCGGCTGGCGGCGCTGGCCAGCGCCGCCGATAAACTGCAGCGCGATTTTGGCAACTGGCAAACGCCGTGGGGCGAGATCAACCGTTTCCAGCGCCTGACGGGCGACATCGCGCAGCCGTTTGACGATGCGCAAGCCAGCCTGCCCGTGCCTTACGCGTCGGGCAACTGGGGCGCGCTGGCCGCGTATGGCCAGAGCAGCAAGAGCACGACGCGACGCATCTATGGCGAACGTGGCAACAGCTTTGTCGCGGCCGTGGAATTCGGTTCGCGCATCAGGGCGAAAAGCATCCTGGCGGGCGGCCAGAGCGGCGACCCGAAGTCGCCGCACTTCCAGGACCAGGCGGCCATGTATGCGCGCGGCGAGTTCAAGGACGTGCTGTTTTATCCGGAGGACGTGGCCAGGCACCTGGAGCGCAGGTATCGGCCGGGGGAGTGAGCGGTATCCGTCATGCCAACAATTTGTCGGATTACGCCCGGCGTTGCCGAGCTAATCCGACCTACCGCCCTCCGTATGCCGTAGGTCGGATTAGCGAAGCGTAATCCGACACCTCTCTCCCTCAAATCGCGTCCAGCGCCGTGCGCAGATCATGGCGCAAATCCTCGATATCCTCGATCCCCACCGACAGGCGGATCAAGCCGTCGCCGATGCCCAGTTGTGCCCGCTGTTCGGCGGGAATGCTGGCATGCGTCATCAGGGCCGGGTGTTCGATCAGGCTTTCCACGCCGCCCAGGCTTTCGGCCAGGGCGAACACCTCGCAGCGTTCCAGGATGCCAACAATTTGTCGGATTACGCCCGGCGTTGCCGAGCTAATCCGACCTACCGCCCTCCGTATGCCGTAGGTCGGATTAGCGGAGCGTAATCCGACACCTCTCTCCCTCAAATCGCGTCCAGCGCCGTGCGCAAGTCATGGCGCAAATCCTCGATATCCTCGATCCCCACCGACAGGCGGATCAAGCCGTCGCCGATGCCCAGTTTTGCCCGCTGTTCGGCGGGAATGCTGGCATGCGTCATCAGGGCCGGGTGTTCGATCAGGCTTTCCACGCCGCCCAGGCTTTCGGCCAGGGCGAACACCTCGCAGCGTTCCAGGAAGCGGCGCGCGCCGGCCAGGTCGGTATCGAGGTCGATCGAGATGATGCCGCCGTAACCATCCATCTGGCGCTGCGCCAGCGCGTGCTGCGGGTGCGAGGCCAGGCCCGGATAAAACACCTGTTTGACTTCCTTTTGCTGTTCCAGCCATTGCGCCAGCACCAGCGCGCTTGCGCAATGGCGCTGCATGCGGATGGCCAGCGTTTTCACGCCGCGCAAGGCCAGAAAGCTGTCGAACGGCCCGGCAATCGCGCCCACGGAGTTTTGCAAAAAGCCCAGCTGCTCGCGCCATTCGGCCTGGCGTTCTTCCGCGCCGACGATGGCGATGCCGCCGATGATGTCCGAGTGGCCGTTCAAATACTTGGTGGTCGAGTGCACGACGATGTCGAAGCCGTGTTCGAGCGGCCGCTGCACCAGCGGACTGGCAAACGTGTTGTCGGCCACGGCGATGATGCCCCGCGCGCGGCAGATGTCGGCAATCGCGCGCAAGTCGGCCAGTTTCAGCATCGGGTTGGTCGGTGTTTCCACCCATACCATCTTCGTTTCCGGGCGCAGCGCGGCCAGCAGATTCTCGGGATTGGTCAGGTCGACGTACGTGAATTCATGGCCTGCCGAGCGGCGGCGCACGCGCTCAAATAAACGGTAGGTGCCGCCGTACATGTCGTCGCCGGCGACGATATGGCTGCCCGCGTCCAGCAATTCCAGCACGGACGAGATGGCGGCCAGGCCCGAGGCGAACGCAAACGCGGCGCTGCCGCCTTCCAGGTCGGCCACGCAGCGCTCGAGCGCCCAGCGCGTGGGATTGTGCGAGCGGCCGTAATCGAGGCCCTTGTGCACGCCGGGACTCTCTTGCACGAAGGTGGAGGTGGCGTAAATGGGCGGCATGATGGCGCCCGTCGACGGGTCGGGCGACTGGCCTGCGTGGATGACGCGGGTGGCCAGATGGCTCTTGCGGGGGATGTCTTGGCTCAAGATAAAGTCCTGCGTAAGTGGTTGAGAAGGTCGAAGCGGGTGATCAGGCCGTAAAACGTACTTTCGTCGGCGACGACGGCCGTCAGGCCCCGGTCCAGGGTGCCGCGCAGGGCGGGCAAGCCGCTCGATGGCGCCAGGGTTTCGATCTGCGTCGTCATGGTGGCGCCCACCAGGCCCGCGAAATGGGCGGCGTCGCCGGACACGTGCAGCAGCAAGTCCGATTCGTCGATAATGCCGACCAGCTGGCCGCCGTCGATGACGGGCAGCTGCGCCAGGTCGGCCGAGCGCATGCGGTTGAAAGCGGTGAGCAGGGTGTCGCCAGGCGCCACGCTGACCACGTCGCCCTCGTCGTAGCGGCGCCCGATCAGGTCGCGCAAGTCGCCCGACACGGCCCGCTGCAACAGGCCCTGGTCGCGCATCCAGCCATCGTTGTAGACTTTAGATAAATAGCGCGTCCCCGTGTCGCAGACAAACGTGACGACGCGCTTCGGCGTCGTCTGTTCGCGGCAGTATTTGAGGGCGGCCGCCAGCAGGGTGCCGGTCGACGAGCCACCTAAAATGCCTTCGGCGCGCAGCAGGGCGCGCGCGGAATCAAAACTCTCCTGGTCGCTGATGGTGTAGGCTTTGGTGACACTGTCCATGTCGGCAATCGACGGGATAAAATCTTCGCCTATGCCTTCCACGGCCCACGAGCCGCTCGTGTCCGACACTTTGCCCGTGTCGATGTATTCGGTGAGGATGGAGCCTTGCGGGTCGGCCAGCACGAATTCGAGTTTCGGCTGCACCTTGCGGAAGTAGTGCGTCAGGCCCGTCAGGGTGCCGGACGAACCGACGCCGACGACGATGGCGTCCACGTCATGCCCGCTCTGCTCCCAGATTTCGGGCGCCGTCGTCGTTTCGTGGGCCAGCGGATTGGCCGGATTGTTGAACTGGTCGGCGAAGAAGGCGCCCGGCAGGTCGCGCGCCAGCCGCGCCGCGTAATCCTGGTAGTACTCGGGATGGCCCTTGCCCACGTCCGAGCGCGTGGTGTGCACTTCGGCGCCCAGCGCCTTCAAATGCAGCACTTTTTCCGTCGACATCTTGTCGGGCACGACGAGAATCACGCGGTAGCCCTTGATGCGGCCCACCAGGGCCAGGCCGATGCCCGTGTTGCCGGCGGTGGCCTCGACGATGGTGCCGCCCGGCTGCAGGCGGCCGTCGGCTTCGGCTGCCTCGATGATGGACAGGCCGATGCGGTCCTTGATGGAGCCGCCGGGATTTTGCGATTCCAGTTTCAGGAACAGCTGGCACAGGCCCGTGGCTAGCCTGGTGACTTCGACCAGCGGGGTATTGCCGATCAGCTTGTATAGCGCTGGCGGCTGGGATGGGGATGGCATTCGATCATTCATGGTGGCTCCTGTCAGAGAAACAGCGGCTCCGGATTGTGTCCCGAGCCGCCTTTCGTGCCGCGCAGTGTAGGCGGGGGGACGAGTGCGGCGAACGAATGTTTATATGCTTGCATATACGGCTTTCGCATATGGCCAGCGGTGCGAATCGTTGCAGTATGCGCCGTTTTCAGGCGTTTTGCCTCGGCATTGGCGCATGTATTAAGCTGCCGCAAGCTTGCCATTGCGATTTATAATCACGCCTCGAAAAGATACTAAACAGTATGCTTGAAAAACCAGACAGACAGGGCAGGCGGCAGTGGCAAAACTTTATTTCCGGTATTCCGCGATGAACGCGGGCAAGTCGACGGCCTTGTTGCAAGTCGCGCACAACTATGAAGAGCAGGGCCAGCAGGTGCGCCTGTACACGGCCGCCATCGACAGCCGCTACGGCGTGGGCCGGGTCACCTCGCGCCTGGGGCCGCAGCGCCAGGTCGATATTTTCCATGCCGATACGAATTTCCTCGACGATATTCCCCAGGTGGCTTGCCTGTTGCTTGACGAAGCGCAATTTCTCAGCACGGCCCAGGTGCAACAATTGCACCAGCTGGCGCAGGTGAAGGGCGTGCCCGTCATCTGCTACGGCTTGCGCACGGATTTCAAGGGCGAACCGTTCCCCGGCTCGGCCTACCTGCTGGCGCTGGCCGACGATATCGAGGAATTGAAGAACATTTGTACCTGCGGCAAGAAGGCCACGATGAACATCCGCGTGGACGAGCAGGGCCGCCGCATCAAGGAAGGCGAGCAGATCAGCATTGGCGGCAACGAGAGTTACCGTCAGGCCTGCGGGCGCTGTTTCTACTCGTAAATTAATCGGCGACGGGCGCGCCCACGTCCGCATCGTCGGACAGGGCCAGGTCGCCCCGCTCGAAGGCGGCCAGGATGTCATTGGCGCGCGCCACGTCGTGCTCGCGCACCATCACGCGGGCGCCGCCGATGGCGGCCGCCAGCAGCATGTCGGCCTGCATGTGCTGGTCGTCCGTCAGCAGCACGTCGATGCCGGCCGCGGCCAGGCAACCACGGATGACGTGCGCGTCCGTGGGGATCATCAGCCGGGCTATTACAACGTAGTCGTCGTGCATCGTGGCTCCTGGCAAGTGGGTTCGTTCCCATCTTAGCACCCGGCTTGCACTTACAGCTTGAACACGCCCACCACCTGGTTCAGTTCCTGCGCCTGCTCCTGCAGCGCGTCGGCGGCCGCGGCCGCTTCTTCCACCAGGGCCGCGTTCTGCTGGGTCACCTGGTCCATCTGGGCGATGGCCTGGTTGACTTGCTCGATGCCGCTGCGCTGTTCGTCGCTCGCCTGCGCGATTTCCGCCATGATGGTGCTCACTTGCCGCACGCTGGCCACCACGGTGTCCATGGTGGCGCTGGCCTGGCTCACTTGCGCGTGGCCCAGGTCCACCGTGCCGGCGGACGCCTGGATCAAGTCCTTGATGTCTTTCGCCGCGGCCGTCGAGCGTTGCGCCAGGGTGCGCACCTCGGTGGCGACGACGGCGAAACCGTGTCCCTGTTCACCGGCGCGTGCCGCTTCCACTGCCGCGTTCAGGGCCAGTATGTTGGTCTGGAAGGCGATGCCGTCGATGACGCCGATGATGTCGGCGATCTTGTTTGAAGAGCTGCGGATGGCGTCCATGGTGCTGGCCACCTGCGCCACGGCCGCGCCGCCTTCGGCTGCCAGGGCCGAGGAGTCACGCGCCAGCCGGCTTGCCTGCTGCGCGTGATCGACGTTCTGGCGCACGGTGGAACTGAGTTCCTCCATCGAGGCGGCCGTTTCTTCCAGCGAACTGGCTTGCTGTTCCGTGCGGCTCGACAAATCCAGGTTGCCGCTGGCGATTTCACCGGACGCCGTGGCGATTTGCCCGGCGCTGCCGCGCACATTGCCGACCACTTGCGACAGCTTGTCGCAGATGCGGTTCATGGCGCGCAGCAGGCGGCCGATTTCGTCCATGCTGGTCGTATCGAGGTGCACCGTCAGGTCGCCGGCGGCAATCTGCGCGGCGGCCGCCTCGGCCTGCGCCAGCGGGCGCGAGACGAGCACGCGCACCAGCCAGTACAGCAGCAGGGCAAGCACGAGCAGGGCGACGAAGCCGGAAATGGCCAGCTGCTTGCGCAGCTGGCGCGCCTCCAGGGTGATCTCGTCCGTGAACGTGCCGCCCGCGATGATCCATTGCCAATCCTTGAATTGACGGTAATACAGCTGCTTTTCGCGCGCGCTGGCAGCCGTTTCGCCGGGTGCCGTCCACGTATAGCGCATGGCGCCGTCTTTCTGCGCCAGCATGTCCTGGATGAACAGGCGGCCGTCGCTGGCCTTGAACTCGAGCGCGCTCTTGCCTTCGCTGTTCGGGTGCAGCACCATGTGGCCGTAATTGGCGCCGGGCGCCGTGTCGAGGATATAGATGTAGCCCGTCTGGCCGATCTTGACCTGGCGAATCTTGTCTTTCAACATGGCCAGATTCTTGCTGATATCGAGGCCGATGAACAGCACGCCTACCACCTTGCCAGCCGCATCGCGCACGGGGTCGTACTGCGTGATGTATTGCTTGCCAAACAAGGTGGCCATGCCGACGAAACGCTGGCCCGCGCGCAGCGGTGCGTAGCTGGGATGGTTATGGTCGAGCTGGGTACCGATGGCCCGTTCGCCATCCTGCTTTTTCAGCGAGGTGCTGATGCGCACGAATTCATCGCCGTTGGCGGCAAAGATGGTGGCGATCACGCCCGTCTGCGCCGTGTAGCGATCGACCACGGCCGTGTCGAGGTTGAGCACCTTGCCGCCATTGGCCAGCGCTGGCGTGGCCTTGCCGGCCACGGCCACCATGGCGCCCGTGTCGACCGTGAACGGGCCGGGGAATTCGGCCGCGAACAGGCGCGCAAAGCTGGCCGCTTCGTTGACCATGGCCGTATGGAAGACTTCCGTGGTCGTCATGACGCTATTGAGCTCGCTGGTGACGGCCGCTTCGGCGCGCTGTTCCAGCACGCGCGAGGTATTGATACTCATCAGGGCAGTCAGGCTGGCCAGGATCAGGCTGACCAGGGCAAACGTAAAGACGGTAATCTTGCCGCCGACGCTCCAATGGCGGGGGGAGAATGATTTTGTAGGCATAGTGTGAGTCTGGCAAAGGGTAATCAGCTCGGCCATTCCTGGTCATGACATGACACGCGGGGAGGGGATCTGGTGGGAGGGATGCTGTTGAAACGGAGGCGCGCCGGCCTGGGGCCGCGCGCAGGCAAGCTGTATTTCAGGCCGCGATGATAGCATGTGGCTTGCCATTTGTTACTAAGTGTTTCCCGCAGGAATCATTCCTTTCGCATAAAAACATCATCGACATCAAGGATTGCCACTTCAGTCTATTGACTTTTTGTATTTCAATGGAGCATGTTGATATTCGTCACTGACGAATGATGCGATTTTTCTCACGAATGTTTCACTTTGTAATGAATGAGCCGCCGCCTTTAATCCGCGTTTAAGCTTCCAGGAAGAAACTGATCTTCCATGGGAGACTGCCAGGCCGTATCCTGTAGAATAATATGCAGACCAGTCGTGTATTCCCCTTACTGTCTTGCTGGCTGGCGCATGCATCTCTGCGCCGCCTGGAATTGATTTAACTAATTTTCGGAGAAGCCGATGAAGAAGCAAATGATGCTGGTCACCCTGGTGCTCGCCCTGTCAGCCCACGCTGGCGCAGCCCAGACGGACAAGAGCGCCGCTCCTCCGCTCACCATGAAGCCGCTGGCCCAGCAAACGCAGGCCGCCTTGTGGGCATCGCGCGTCCTGACGCGCGTCCATTACAAGGCCACGCCGCTCGACGACGCCATGTCGGAGAAAATCTTCGACCGCTATTTCAAATCGCTGGACGCGGAAAAACTGTTCTTCGTGCAAGCCGACATCGACCGTTTCGCCCCCTTGCGCACCAGGCTCGACGACGCCATCATCAATGAAGACTTGACGGCGCCGTTTGCCATCTACAATCTGTACCAGCAGCGTTTCGATGAACGCATGGCCTATGCGCGCGAATTGCTGAAGACCAAATTCGATTTCACGGCCGACGAGAGCTACCAGATCGACCGCGAAAAGGCCGCCTGGCCGAAGAACGACGAGGAAGTGCGCGACCTGTGGCGCAAGCGCGTCAAGAATGACTGGCTGCGCCTGAAGCTGGCGGGCAAGGAAGACAAGGCCATCCGCGAGACCCTGGACAAGCGCTATGAAAGCTACACGGCGCGTTCGCGCAAGCTCAACAGCGAAGACGTGTTCCAGATCTTCATGAATGCGTATGCGATGTCGATCGAACCGCACACCAATTACCTGGGCCCGCGCGCCTCGGACAACTTCGACATCGCCATGCGGTTGTCGCTCGAAGGCATCGGCGCCGTGCTGCAGACGCGCGACGAGTACACGGTGGTGCGCGAAGTCGTGCCGGGCAGCCCGGCCGGCTTGTCGGGCAAGCTGAAAGTGGGCGACCGTATCGTCGGCGTGGGGCAGGGCGAAAGCGGCCCCATCACCGAAGTGCTGGGCATGCGCATCGACGACGTGGTGCAGCTGATCCGCGGCGCCAAGGATTCCACCGTGCGCCTCGACATCCTGCCGGCCGACGCCGGCCCGGACGCCAAGCACGTGGTCTTGCCGCTGGTGCGCAAGAAAATCAGCATGGAAGAGCAGGCGGCGAAGAAATCGGTCATCGAAGTGCGCGACAACGGCGTCAAGCGCCGCATCGGCGTCATTTCCCTGCCGACCTTCTACCAGGATTTCGAAGCGCGCCGCCGTGGCGACAAGGACTTTAAAAGCGCCACGCGCGACGTCAGCCGTTTGCTGGCCGAGTTGAAGAAGGACAAGGTCGAGAACGTCCTGATCGACTTGCGCAACAACGGCGGCGGTTCGCTGAACGAAGCCGTTGAATTGACGGGCCTGTTCATCGACAAGGGCCCGGTCGTGATGCAGCGCAATGCCGAAGGCAAGGTCGATATCGAAAGCGACACGAATGCGGGCCTCGCCTGGGACGGTCCGATGGGCGTGCTGATCAACCGTGGTTCCGCTTCCGCGTCCGAAATTTTCGCTGCCGCCGTGCAGGACTATGGCCGTGGCGTCATCATCGGCGAAGGCAGCTTCGGCAAGGGCACCGTGCAGACCCTGTTCAACCTCGACCGTTTCGGCGGCAGCGAGAAAGCCCGTTTCGGCGAGCTGAAGATGACGATCGCCCAGTTCTTCCGCATCAATGGCGGCACCACGCAGTTGCGCGGCGTCACGCCCGATATCAAGCTGCCGGCCATGTCGGACACGGAAAACTTCGGCGAATCGAGCTATGACAATGCCCTGCCGTGGGTGGCCATCAAGCCGGCGCAATACATGCCGACGGGCGACCTGAAGGAGATCGTGCCGTTGCTCGACAAGAAGCATGAAGCGCGCGTGGCGAAGGACAAGGATTTCCAGTACTTGCTCGATGACATAGCCCTGGTCGTCAAGCAGCGCAAGGAAAACCAGATTTCGCTCAATGAAACCGTGCGCCGCAAGGAGCGCGATGCCCAGGAAGCGCGCGCCAAGGCCCGTGAAAAACGCCTGATCGCGCAGATTTCGAATCCGTCCGACGACCTGGTGGTGATTCCCGACCCGAAAGATGTGCTGAAGGGCGCGAAAGCGGCCAGCAAGACGGCCAAGCAGATTGCCGCCGTGAAGGGCGCCTTGCGCACCGATGACGGCCTGCAGGGCGACGAGCGTGCGCTGAGTGCGGAACTGGACGCCGAAACGGCCGCCAAGAGCGCCAAGGACGTGCTGCTGAACGAAGCGGCGCGCATCCTGGCCGACGAAGTGGCGCTGATCAAGGCCGATACCCGCATGGCGGCCAAGGTCTTGCCGTATGGCGCGGACAGCAAGGCGACGCCGGTGACGGCAGCGAAGTAAGGCTTTCATGCACTAGAAAACCGGTTCCTTGCGGAGCCGGTTTTTTTTCGCCCTGATCAGTTATCTGTTTTGCGTATTTCTATCATTCCAACAATCAATTGGATTGATATGCCGCGATGCAGCATAATGCACTTGTCTCCTCTATTCTCCTCCAAGAAAATAGATTCAGCCCGCTCCTTGTAGCGGGCTTTTTTTTGCCTCAGCGGTGTGAGTAAAGCCGTTGGCAAGCAAATGTTGCCGCTGCTGGTGCCCCTGACTTTATGGGGCAACTTGGTCAAGAGGTTTGCGGTAATGTTCTCAGGTAATTTACGTCCTTGAAATTGTTGCAGATATTGCTCGGCAGTCGGCAATGTGTGTCGACGTAAGTCATTGTTATATAAGGATTAGTCTTGACAATTATTGGTGGGTTGCTATAGTCTTTGATGTGCACCCTTGGCAGGAGCGAAAATGAAACTTGAAGAGCGTATGCTTCGTTCAGTGAAACAGCGTGCTGGTAATGTAATTTTGCGAACAGAAATAGCCCGTTTGGGAAGTGCATCACAGGTGACCGAGGCACTTAAATCGTTGCAGGCTAAGGGTGTGCTGGTTCGGATCGGGACTGGAGTCTACGCCAAAACACGTAAGAGTTCGGTTACAGGGGCGACTATCCCGGCCGGCAGTCTTGAGACGTTGGCGACTGAGGCGTTGAAAAAATTAGGGGTAACAGTACGCGCAGGTAAGGCGGCTGCGGCATATAATTCCGGTAAGACAACCCAACTTCCAGGGGCCTTCGTTGCCAATACGGGTGGTCGACGTATCCGCAGAAAAATTGCGGTGGGAGGCCGCTCGGTAGTCTATGAGAACGATTACGGACAAGCAACGGCGAGCGCTTGAAGACCTTGCTGCGGAGGGGCTCCTTCGGGGCCTGCCGGTACAGATCGCTGAAAAAGATATCCATATCACCGAGCTTCTCAAAGGATTGAGCGAGCTTCAGGTTTCGCACGACCATTTCAGCGACCTCAACACGCGAGGGGGAGAGCTAACTCGCCATGACGTTGGCATTCAGTTGGTTTTCGCTGGCGGTACGTGTCTGTCAAAAGCGCATGGACTCATCAATCGAATGTCGGAAGACATCGACATTAAAGTTTCGCTTTCGCCAACTCCCAAACCGCTGAAGAAGGGACGCGGAGACCGTGTCCGCTTAATCGCATTACACGAAGTGCTCCCCTCATTGTTGGCGACGTTGGGATTCCCGTTGCTCGCGTACCCTGACGGAGGTGAAAATCCGCGAATTCGCGATGCGCACCGTTACTATGTAGTCGGTGCCGCTTATAAGTCGGCATACGACCAACTGCCAAGCCTACGGCCCGAGCTTAAGCTTGAACTGATTCAACGTCCCCCTCTTTTGCCACTCGAGAAGCGAGAGTTTGGCTACCTCTATGAATCGTTGGCGGGCATTGCACCCAGCACAACACTCTCGATTGATTGCATTTCAGTGGCTGAGACCACGGCGGAAAAAGTTCTGTCCTTGCTGCGACGTTGCGCCTACAAATGGGACGGCCACCAGACCAAAGGAGATATCGACCCTGCGCTGGTGCGGCATGTCTACGATGTCGCCAGGATTGCGGAGCAGTTCGGTGATTCACTTACGGCCGCCAAGGGTATCTTCTCACAGCTTGTCATGAGCGACCGAGATGAATTCAAAGGGCAAAACGCCGAATTCGATGTCGACCCCGTGTCTGTGCTTAAGCGGACTTTGATTGCCGCGAAAGAAAATGGCGAGTTGAAAGAGCGCTACACGCGAAACCTCATGCCACTTGTCTATGGCCTCGACCCGCCGAGTTTCGAAGAATCCTTCGCTTCCTTTGAAGTCGTGGCGCACTATTTTCTTGACGCTTGCTACTAGTTTGCGGGTGGGCTCCGAATTCCCCCAGCTTAGCTGGGGGAATTTCCCACGGATGCCGACTACTATTGGGCAAAAATGCCGTGCATGCGCCCGCTTTGCACATCAGCATTTTCCGCCAGCAAGGCCGTGATCCAGCCGGCAAACGCCTGCAGCTTGGGCGTGGCCAGGCGGCCTTGCGGCGTCAGCAAGGACATCGGCATGGGCGTGGGCGGGTGCTCGGCCAGCACGGCCACCAGGGCGCCGCTGTCGAGGTGTTCGCGCACCTGGTACTGGGCCGCCTGCGCCAGTCCCAGCCCTTGCAGCGCGCAAGCGACGCTGGCGTCCGCGTCGTTGACGGCGATGGGGCCGGCCATCTGCACGCGCAGCACTTCCTTGCCTTGTTGAAAATCCCAGTCGAAGGCGCGGCCCGTGCGGCCCGAGTAATGCATGATGCCGTGGTGCGTGGCCAGGTCGGCCAGGGTGCGCGGCGTGCCGTGCCGCGCCAGATAGGCGGGCGAGGCGCACGTGACGAAGCGCATCAGGCCGACCTGCTTGCCGATGAAGGCGGAATCCTGCAAGGTGCCCACGCGCAAGGCGCAATCGATGCCTTCCTGCGTCAGGTCGACCAGGCGGTCCGTCAGGCTCAGCTGCAATTGCACGTCCGGCCAGGCGGCGTGGAAGTGCGCGATATGCGGCACGACCAGTCTGCGGCCCACCGTATTGGGCAGGTTGATGCGCAGCAAGCCGCGCGGCTTTGCCGCGTCGGGGCCGCGAAACGCCAGTTCCGCCGTATCGACGGCTTTCAAAATATCAATGCAATGGCGAAAGTAATCTGCCCCTTCCGGCGTCAGCGACAAGCGGCGCGTGGTTCGTTGCAGCAATTGCGTGCCCAGGTAGGCTTCCAGCTTTTGCAGGGTGGCCGTCAGCGCGGCACGGGGCAAATTCAAGGTTTCGGCCGCCTTGGAAAAACTGTTGGCTTCGACGATGCGCACGAAGGTCTGCATGGCCTTGATCTTATCCATAGGATAGCTTCCATTCTCATTGTTCATTTTATGTGAAAAGTATAAGTGGATTATGCCCTGATTATCTTAGGCCCGGTTTTGCCTAGAATGGCAACATCCCTATCGAACCGAGGAAACAACATGAACAAGGCCTCATCTTCCGCTCCCCACGACATTGCGCCCGCCATGGTGCTGCTGCTGGCCATCGCTTCCGGCCTGATCGTCGCCAATCTGTATTACGCGCAAACCCTCGTCGGGCCCATCAGCGCCTCGACGGGCCTGTCGGCCCAGGCGGCCGGGCTGATCGTCACGCTGACGCAAGTGGGCTATACCCTGGGCCTGCTGTTTGTCGTGCCGCTGGGCGACTTGCTGGAAAACCGCCGCCTGATCGTCACGGCCTTGCTGGTGACGGCTACGGCCCTGGTGGTCGCGGCCATGAGCACGGGCGCCATCGTGTTCCTGGCCGCCGCGCTGGCCATCGGCCTCGGTTCCGTGGCGGCGCAAGTGATCGTGCCGTTTGCCGCCCACCTGTCGCAGGAAGCGACGCGGGGACAAACCGTGGGCAAGGTGGTCAGCGGCTTGCTGCTGGGCATCATGCTGGCCCGTCCCGTGGCGTCACTGGTGGCCGCGCACGCCAGCTGGCACGTGGTGTTCGGCGGCGCCGCCGTGCTGATGGTCTTGCTGGCGCTGGTGCTGCGCCGCGCCTTGCCCGTGCGCCAGCCCGTGTCGAGCATGCGCTATCCGGCCCTGATGGCGTCGCTGTGGCACTTGCTGCTGGGCACGCCAGTGCTGCGCCGCCGCGCCGCTTATCACGCGGGCCTGTTTGGCGCCTTCAGCCTGTTCTGGACCGTCACGCCGCTGGTGCTGGCCAGCCCCGCGTTCGGCCTGTCGCAAACAGGCATCGCCATCTTTGCCCTGGTGGGCATGGCGGGCGCCGTCGCTTCGCCCATCGCCGGCCGCCTGGCCGATGCGGGCCACACCTTGCCGGCCACGGCCGCCGCGCTGGCGCTGGGCATCATCGCGTTTGCCTTGCCCATGTTTGCCCCGGAATCGAAATCTGTGGCGCTGGGTTTGCTGGTGGCGGCCTCCATCGTGCTCGACATGGGCGTGGCGGCGAATCTGGTGCTGGGCCAGCGCGCCATCTTCAGCCTGGGCGCGCAAGTGCGGGGCCGCCTGAACGGCCTGTATTTCGCCCTGTTCTTCGCGGGCGGCGCGGCCGGCTCGGCCATCGGCGCCTGGGTGTATGCGAGCCATGGCTGGCCAGCGACTTTGCTGACCGGCATGGCGTTTCCTGGCCTGGCCCTGCTGGTGTGGCTGACAGAATTTTTACCGCTGGCCATGCGCCGCACGGCTTGAAACCCTGATGGGACCTCATTATCACTGATGGATATTTCTATCATCATGAATATAAAGTGGCGTGATATGCCGCGATGCCGCAAGATGCACTTGTCTCCTCTATCTCCTCCAAGGAAATAGATTCAGCCCGCTTCCATAGCGGGCTTTTTTTTGCCTGTGTTTTTTAAATGACCACCAGGTCCAGCGCGCGCATGAAGTTGGCCGCTTGCGCATGCGTGATGACGGCGCCTTTCAGCAGCGCCGCTTCGCTCAGTTTGAAGCCGTCGATATCGGCGCCGCGCAAGTCCGCGCCCTGGAACTTCGCCAGCTTGATGGTGGCGTTGCGCAGGCTGCCCCCTTCGAAGACGGCGTCGCGGAAATCGCAGCCGGCCAGGTAGGCGTCGGAAAAATCCAGCTGTTTCAATGTTGCCTTGCGGAAGGAGAAGCCGCGCAGGTCGGCGCCCACCAGCAGGCTGTCTTCAAAGGTGAGGCCCAGGTGGGCCACTTCTTCGAACGAGGCGCCCGTCAGCTTGCAGCCCCGGTAGGTGGCCGAGGCCAGCTTGGCGCGCCGCCATTTCGTGTTGTTCAGGTCGCAGCCTTCGAAATTCGCGTCGACGGCGTCGACGGATTCGAAATCGGCGCTACCGGCGCGGCAGCGGCGCCAAGTGCTGCGCGCGAGCTTGCTGGCGAACAAGTTGGTTTCCGCAAAGGTGCAGCGTTCAAACGTGCAGCCCTGCAAGTCGAGGCGCGATAGGTCTTCGCCATCGAAGGCGCAATCGATGAAGTGGCGCACCGACTGCGCCAGTTGCTGCTCGATGCCGGCGCGGTCCAGGGTCATGCCGCTTGCTGCGGTGTCGTGTGTTGCCATCCGTTTTTATTCCTCATCAAAGCAGGGGAGGGATGGCGCGGCGGGAACAATGCACGAACCAGTACACCTCCCCGGCTGGTGTAACAGCCAAGGGTCAGCGCCGTGGGTCCGCGTGGGCGGGAGCATGCCGGACGGTGCCGGGCACTTACCGGGTTACCAACCGGTGCGCTCATTTTCGATCAGCCTGTATTGTAACGGCTAGACTACACACTTGCCAGCGCTGTCAAAGCCGGGTTAGTATCGTCACAGGCGCACTCATTGCGCCAACGTCGCTCGGACGGATCCGGGCGCTTACGTATAGAGATATCATGACCGACAGCCAAGCTCCGCGCAGCTTTTCGCGCATCAATCGCCTTCCCCCCTACGTTTTCAATATCACCGCCGAGCTCAAGATGGCCGCGCGCCGCCGTGGCGAGGACATCATCGACATGTCGATGGGCAATCCCGACGGCGCCACGCCGGCCCACATCGTCGACAAGCTGGTCGAGACGGTGAAACGCCCCGACACGCACGGCTATTCCGCGTCAAAAGGTATTCCGCGTCTGCGCCGCGCGATTGCACACTGGTACAAGAAGCGCTACGAGGTCGATATCGACCCGGACAGCGAAGCCATCGTCACCATCGGCTCGAAAGAGGGCCTGGCCCACCTGATGCTGGCAACGCTCGACCGGGGCGACACGGTGCTGGTGCCGAACCCCAGCTACCCGATCCACATCTGGGGCGCCGTCATCGCGGGTGCCGATATCCGTTCCGTGCGCATGGGGCCGGGCGTGGACTTCTTTGCCGAACTGGAACGCGCGATCCGCGAAAGCTACCCGAAGCCGAAGATGATGGTGCTGGGTTTCCCGTCCAACCCCACGGCGCAATGCGTGGAACTGGAGTTTTTCGAGCGCGTCGTGGCGCTGGCGAAGCAGCACAATATCCTGGTGGTGCACGACCTGGCGTATGCCGACATCACCTTCGATGGCTGGAAGGCGCCGTCCATCATGCAGGTACCCGGTGCGCGCGACGTGGCCGTCGAGTTCTTCACCATGTCGAAAAGCTACAACATGGCGGGCTGGCGCATCGGCTTCATGGTGGGCAATGCGGAACTGGTGGCGGCCCTGGCGCGCATCAAGAGCTATCACGACTATGGCAGTTTTACGCCCGTGCAAGTGGCGGCGATTGCCGCGCTGGAAGGCGACCAAAGTTGCGTGACGGACATCTGCGCCCAGTACCAGCGCCGCCGCGACGTGCTCGTCAAAGGCTTGCATGAAGCGGGCTGGATGGTGGAAAAACCGAAGGCGTCGATGTACATCTGGGCGCACATTCCCGAGGCCTATCGCCACCTGGGTTCGCTGGAATTTTCCAAGCTGCTGCTGGAAAAGGCCAGGGTGAGCGTGTCGCCCGGCATCGGTTTCGGCGAATACGGCGATGAATACGTGCGCTTTGCCCTGATCGAAAACGAGGCGCGCGTGCGGCAGGCCTTGAGGGGCATCAAGAATATGTTGCGTGCGAGCCAAGGAAAAGCGGAGGCGGCAGCATAAAAAGTTGCCGTATGGAATTGTCTGTTGCCCCTAATATCACTGCTGCGTATTTCTGACATCACGAATATAAAGTGGTTTTATATGCTGCAACGCGGCATCATGCATCTGTCTCCTCTATATTCCTCCAAGAAAATAGATTCAGCCCGCTCCCGTAGCGGGCTTTTTTTTGCCTGGAAATGCATATTTGTTGTCTGAAGAGTATTTTGTGTACCTTGAATGGCAATACATGTTTCAATGCGCGCCTATCCTCCTATGAAAGCCGGGCATGGCACATGAAAACCTCAGCAAAGCACCTCAAAAAGCGCCTGACTCGGACACGTTTTTCATCAATAGCGATGCAACGTCAAATAATGAGTTCAGTTTTCATAACGAATGGTTAGTCAGGGGCGTTGCGGTGACCAGCGGCGGCCCCGAGTTCCTGGAAAAGATCAAGCGGCCCAGGCGCGGCGACACGCTGCTGTTATGGGTAAACAAGATCGGTATTGTTGCTGCCGGCACGGTGCTCGATGATGCGCCGGTCATCGTGTTTCGCGGCGGGGGCGTGATCAGCCCGAATGAGCCAGAAGAGTATCACCGCATGGTGCGTTGGTATGCTGATCTGCGCAGTACGCCTGTTTCCTCTGCCGAAGTCGTCGTTTTTCACGGCACCAATCCTCGACAGGCGTTTGGCGCCCTGAACAAGGGGAAGGAGGCCATCCTGGCCTTGATAGCGAGCAAGGTCGAGCAAAACGATATCAATGATTTGCTTGCGAGAGGGAAGGGGCGCTCAACGGAGATAGAAATACTGTGTCAGGCCCGGCGCGGCCAAGGCAGGTATCGCGACGAATTGCTTGCCTTATGGGACAGGAAATGTGCCGTCACGGGCTGCGATCTGGAAGCGGTCTTGCGTGCTTCGCATGCCCTGTCCTGGCAAGGGGCTACTGATCAGCAGCGGCTTGATCCCCATAACGGCTTGCCGCTGATCGCGACCCTGGATGCCTTGTTCGATCGAGGCCTGATCAGCTTTGCGGATGATGGCGCCATGTTGTGTGCCCCCTCGCTGCTGGGGCGGCATCGTGACCTCCTCGGTTTGCCTGCCCCCTTGTGCATGGCCCTGAAGGAGGAGCAGAAATATTATCTGCGCATGCATCGGCAACGCTTTGCGTTTTGTTCGCCGCCCCAGGATTAAGCGCGGTGCCATCGCCCCTATCTTGCCCATGCGCGAGCGATAGGCGCCGGCGCATGGCATTTTTTGCCGCCTGCCCGAGATATAGATAATTTGCATTTCCGCTATCACAACATATCATTGGATGGATATGCCGCAATGCGGCATCATGCATCTGTCTCCTCTATCTTCCTCCAAGAAAATAGATTCAGCCCGCTCCCGCAGCGGGCTTTTTTTTTGCCCCTTGCGGTCGCAAGGGTCCTCCTTGCTCAGGTGCGGGTGCGTAGCTGCAAGTTGGGCACGTCATCCGTCAGCGGCCATTTCGACAGGGCAAGGTGGATACATTGGAGTTGTATTCACATGAGTATTAATAATGGATGTATGAAGTTTTACCATTATTTTTCATGGATGAAAGCCTCTATGATGACGCCATACTTCACTCGGAGGCAATCACCATGACCGTCACGACACACAATCTCGGCTACCCGCGCATCGGCGCCCAACGCGAACTGAAATTCGCCCTGGAAGACTACTGGAAGGGCCAAAGCAGCCTGGAAGCGCTGGAAGGCCAGGGCGCCGACTTGCGCCAGCGTCACTGGCAAGACCAGCACGCGCTGGACTTCGTGCCTGTCGGCGACTTTTCCTTCTATGACCAGGTGCTGGACCTGAGCTTTGCCTTGGGCAATCTGCCGCAGCGCGTGCGCGGCCTGGAAGGCGCCGCGCTCGACAACTATTTCCGCGTGGCCCGTGGCCGCTCGGCCAGCGACAGCGATTGCAGCTGCGTCCACGCCGGCGAAATGACGAAATGGTTCGACACCAATTACCACTACATCGTGCCGGAATTTGCGGCCGACACGCAATTCAAGCTCGACAGCAGCCGCCTGCTGCGGCAACTGGCGCAAGCGCGCCAGCTCGGTGTAAAAGCCAAGCCCGTGCTGATCGGCCCCGTCACGTATTTGTGGCTGGGCAAGGCCAAGGACGATGCCGACAAGCTGGCGCTGCTGCAAGGTTTGCTGCCCGTCTACGTGCAATTGCTGCAGGAACTGGCCGCGCAAGGCGTGGAGTGGGTGCAGATCGACGAACCGGTCCTCGTCACGGAACTTGACGGCGCCTGGCGGCAGGCGCTGGTGACGGCCTACGAAGCCTTGAGCAAGGTCCATCACGTCAAATTGCTGCTGGCCACGTATTTCGGCAAACTGCAAGATAATTTGCCGCTGGCGTGCCAACTGCCCGTGCAAGGCTTGCACCTGGACGCGATCAATGCCCGCGATGAGGTGGAGCAAGTGATCGCGCAATTGCCCGCCAGCAGCGTGCTGTCGCTGGGCGTGGTGAATGGCCGCAATATCTGGAAGACGGATTTGAATGCAGTGCTGGCATGGCTGGAACCCGTGCACGCCAGCCTGCAAGACCGGCTGTGGATCGCGCCGTCGTGCTCCTTGCTGCACGTGCCCGTCGACCTGGACAGTGAACAACAGCTCGATGCCGACATTCAATCCTGGCTGGCCTTCGCCCGCCAGAAGCTCGATGAAGTGCGCACCATCGCCGGCGCCCTGAACCGGGGCCGCGCTTCCGTACAGGCGGCGCTCGATGCCAATCAGGCCGCCGTGCAAGCGCGCCGCGAGTCGAACCGCGTGCATAATCCGCACGTGAAAGCGGCCGTGGCGCGCATCGATGCGACGTTGGGCCAGCGCGCGAGCGGCTATGCCGAGCGTGCCGCCAAGCAAGCTGCGCTGCTGCAACTGCCGCTGTATCCGACGACGACCATCGGCTCCTTCCCGCAAACGGCGGAAATCCGCCAGGCGCGCAGCCGGTTCCGTAGCGGCCAGCTGGACGAAGCCAGCTATAAAAAGCTGATGCAGGCGGAAATCGCCCATTGCGTCAGGGAACAGGAAACCTTGGGCCTGGACGTCTTCGTGCATGGCGAAGCGGAACGCAACGACATGGTGGAATACTTCGGCGAACAGCTGGACGGCTACGCCTTCAGCCAGTTCGGCTGGGTGCAATCGTACGGTTCGCGCTGCGTCAAACCGCCCATCTTGTTCGGCGACATCAGCCGCCCGCGCGCCATGACGGTCGAGTGGAGCACGTATGCCCAGTCGCTGACGGACAAGCCGATGAAAGGCATGCTGACGGGCCCCGTCACCATCCTGAACTGGTCTTTCGTGCGCGACGACCAGCCCCGCAGCGTGTCGTGCTACCAGCTGGCGCTGGCCATGCGCGCCGAGGTGCAGGACCTGGAGCGGGCCGGCATCCGCGTGATCCAGATCGACGAGGCGGCCTTGCGCGAAGGCTTGCCACTGCGCAAGTCGCAATGGGCCGAGTACCTGCGCTGGGCCGTGGAAGCGTTCCGCATCACGGCCAATGGCGTGGCCGACGAGACGCAGATCCACACGCATATGTGCTATTCGGAATTCAACGACATCATCGCGCAGATCGCCGGCATGGATGCGGACGTCATCACCATTGAAACGTCGCGCTCCGACATGGAATTGCTGGACGCCTTCGATGATTTCAATTATCCCAATGCCATCGGCCCCGGCGTCTACGACATCCACTCGCCCAACATTCCGACCCAGGAACAGATGGTGAGCCTGATGCGCAAGGCGGCCGAGCGCATTCCCGCGCAGCGCCTGTGGGTCAACCCCGATTGCGGCCTGAAAACGCGCGGCTGGAAAGAAGTCATTCCGGCGCTGGCCAACATGGTGGCGGCAGCGAAAACCTTGCGCGGCGACAATGTGGCATGAGGATCGCAGGGGCAGGGGAGGCCGCTATGGCTGAGATATAGAACAATCGTATTTCTGTCATCACAACATGCAATTGGATAATGATGCTGCGATGCGGCATCATTGCACCTGTCTCCTCTACTTCCTCACAGGAATTAGATTCAGCCCGCTCCCGCAGCGGGCTTTTTTTTGCCCGTTTTTAAGGCGCAAACCTGCGCACGCTTGCTTGTCATCATCGCCATCGTGTTGCTTTTGTGCATGTTAAACTGGGTCTTCTCCAGATCAAGGTTGCCCGATGCTTCAATTATTTCGCCACACACTGGAGTCCACGCCGATTCTCGCCCTGTTTCTCGTCATCGGCGCCGGTTATGCGCTGGGGCGTGTCAGCGTGTTCGGTTTTTCGCTGGGCGTGGGCGGCGTGCTGTTCGCGGGGCTGGCGCTGGGCGCCTTTGCGCCCGGCTCCGTGCCGCCGCCGCTGGTCGGCTCCATCGGCTTGCTGCTGTTCTTGTATGGCATCGGCGTGCAGTACGGCACGCAGTTCTTTGCCGGCTTGCGCGGCGCGGGGCAGAAGCACAACCTGATCGCTTTCGCCGCCGTCATGGGCGGCCTGGCCGTGTCCGTCTGGGGCGGGCAGTGGATCGATATCTCGCTGCGCATGGCCAGCGGCGTGTTCGCCGGCGCCATGACCAGCACGGCCGCCCTGCAGGCGGCGCTGGAAGCGTCGCACGGCAATGGCGATGCGGCCGTCGGCTATGCCGTCGCGTATCCGTTCGGCGTCGTCGGCCCCATGCTGGGCCTGTACCTGGCCGGGCGCATCCTGAAACCCGTGCTGACGCCGCCGCCGGCACCCATCGTCGTGTCCGAAATTACCATCGACGAAGCGAACCTGGCGGGCGCGGCCCTGTCCGAGCTGGCCGATGGCCCGCTGGCGGGCGTGCAAGTGATCGGCGTGCGCCAGGGCCACCAGAACCGCTTGCCCGACCCGTCGCTGGTGCTTGGCGTGGGCGACGCGCTGATGGTGTCGGGCACGGTGGCGGGCGTGGAAGCGGCGCGCACGGCGCTGGGCCACCTGGACCCGGGCCGGCTGATGAAGGACCGCAGCGCCTTCGATGGCACGGAAGTGTTCGTGTCGGACGCGGAAATCGTCGGCGTGCCGCTGGGCGAACTGAATCTTGGGAAAGATTTCCCCCTGCAGATCGCCTTCATCCGGCGTGGCGACGCCATGATCCTGCCGCACCCGTTCCTGACGCTGGAATTCGGCGACCGGGTGATGGCCATTGCGCCAGCGAAACATGCGGCCGACGTGCGCAAGCTGTTCGGCAATTCCATCACGGCCACGGCCGAGTTCAGCTATGTCTCGCTGGGCATGGGCATGGTGCTCGGTGTGCTGCTGGGCCTGGTGCCGATACCGTTGCCGTGGATAGGTTCGTTCAGCCTGGGGCTGGCCGGCGGTCCGCTGGTGATGGCGCTGATTTTGGGCCGCCTGGGCCGTGTCGGCAAGGTCAGCTGGCGCCTGCCGCTGTCGGCCAACCTGGTCATGCGCAACTATGGCTTGACGATTTTCCTCGCCTCCGTCGGCATGGCGTCTGGTTTACCCTTCGTGCAGCAGGTGGGCGCCGATGGCTTGCCCATGCTGGCGCTGGGGGCCGTGACGGTGCTGGTGGTGGTGGCGCTCGTGGTGATCCTGGGCAAGGTTTTCCTGCGCCTGCC
This sequence comes from Janthinobacterium sp. GW822-FHT07H11, assembly GCF_058798615.1. NCBI lineage: Bacteria > Pseudomonadati > Pseudomonadota > Betaproteobacteria > Burkholderiales > Oxalobacteraceae > Janthinobacterium > Janthinobacterium sp. GW822-FHT07H11. The sequence continues at coordinate 4,213,819 of NZ_CM179507.1, read as the reverse complement.
GTTTCCTGAATTGCTCGGTATTGCGGCCGGCGCCACGGGCAACCCGGCCGTGCTGGTGTTCGCCAACCGCCTGGCCAAGTCGGACCGGCCGAACCTCGGCTACGCGATGATTTTCCCCAGCATGACCATCGTCAAGATCGTCGCCGTGCAGGTGTTGCTGCATTTGTATGGGTGATGGCGGCCGGCGTCAATCGCTTGCAGGGCCAGGCGGCTTGTTGGCTTCAATAAAGCTGATGCCAACAGACAGCAGCAAGGCAGCCGCGGCGCATCCTGCGGCAAGCCACAGGTTGGCCGAGAGACCCAGCCTGTCCACGGATTGACCACCGGCCCACGCCCCCAGCGCAATGCCGATATTGAAGACTCCCACATACAGCGCGGCGACGATCTCCACGGCCCCGGGCGCCGCTTTCAGCATCAAGGTCATCAGGCCGACCGATACGCCGCCGTAGGCCAGTCCCCAGGCCAGCAACACCATGCCGCCGCCGATGCCGGAGTCGCCGACAGCGAGGAACAGCAGCGGCGTGAGCAGCAGGCCGCCCGCAATGGCGATGATGGTAGTCGCCGTGCGCCGCGCCGCAACGACACCGGCCAGGAAGTTGCCAATGATGCCCGCGAAGCCATAGGCAAACAGCAGTGCGCCCAGCCATTGCGCATCAAACCCCGACATCGACAGCAGTAGCGGGCGCACGAAGGTAAAGGCCATGAAGTGGCTGCTTACCAGCAGCAGGGTCAGGAGCAGCCCCGCCTGCAACTGCCTGTTGCGCAGCTGTTTGCCGAATTGGCGCAAGGTCGTCGAACCGGCGGCGGGCAGCGCGGGAATGACGGCCAGATGCAGCGCCAGTACCAGGCTGCTGAACAGCGCCATGGCGCCGAAGGCCCAGCGCCATCCTGCCAAGGCGCCGATTTGTGCGCCTAGCGGCACGCCCAGCACGGAAGCGGCCGCCACGCCACCGAAGATGATCGACGTTGCCAGGCCGGTCGAGCGGGCGGGAACGAGCCGGGAAGCGAGGCCACCGGCGATGGCCCAGATGCCGCCCATGCAAAAACCGACGAGAACACGTGCCGCCAGCATCCACGCCATGTTCTGCGCCAGGGCCGAGGCAACGTTCGCGATCACCAATAGAGTCAGCAAGCCACAGAGAATGGTGCGCCGGTCCAGGCTGCCCGACACGATCACGACCAGCGGCGCGAACATGGCCGCCAGCAAGGCGGGCAGCGAGATCATCAGGCCGGCAGCTCCGGTGGAGGTGCCCAGGGTGCCGGCAATCGGCGTCAACAGGCCGACCGGCAGCATTTCCGTCGTCACGACCGAAAAGGTGGCCATGCCGACAGCGGTGACCGCCAGCCATGGATGGCGGACGGCAGTTTCTGCGGCAGCGCGGGAAGACGTACTCATGGTGCATATCCTTTAGATGATCATGCGATAAACGGCGCATGCCCCGCTTGCAACGGAGGCACGGCGCAGTGATAATACATACAGTGCGTATGAATAGTATATATTCATACGCAATGAATGTAAATAATCATACGCACTGTATGTAAGGAGGAAGCAATGGTTCGCCGGACCCGTGTGGAAATGGAAGAAACCCGCGCATCGTTGCTGGCTACCGCCCGCACAGTGTTCAGCGAGCGCGGTTATGCCGATACGTCAATGGACGACCTCACCGCGCAGGCAGGGTTGACGCGTGGTGCGCTGTATCATCACTTCGGCGACAAGAAGGGCTTGCTGCTGGCGGTGGTGGAGCAGATCGACGCGGAAATGGATGGCCGCCTGCAAACCATCTCCGACAGCGCCGGCGATCTGTGGGAAGGCTTTCGCCATCGCTGCCGTGCCTATCTGGAGATGGCCCTGGAGCCGGAAATTCAGCGCATCGTCTTGCGCGATGCCAGGGCAGTCCTGGGCGGCGCTTCACCGGATTCGCAGCGCCATTGCCTCGAGTCGATGCAAGGGCTTATCCAGCAACTGATTCAGCAAGGCATCGTGGCTGATGCTTGCCCAGAGGCACTGGCTTCGATGATCTACGGCAGTCTGGCAGAAGCGGCGTTCTGGATCGCAGACGGCGACGAAGGCAATGCGCGCTTGATAAAAGGAGTTGCGGCATTGGAATTGCTGTTACGGGGGATGTTGCTTCAAAGGTAATTGCGGCAAGGGGCATGGCCTCGCGATGCGCCTTGAGCCTGTGTAAAACCCCTGGCGCGCCTGCCAATCTGTTGTACAATCCTTGAGAACGGTCGTGCTTTTTTGTGCGCTGAGCTTCCTTGCGTGCAGGCATCACGGCAACCGACAAGAACAAGGAGACAGACATGGACCTGCATTACACGGCCGGGGAGACGGCGTTCCGCGACACGGTGCGCGCCTTCCTCGACACCCATCTGCCGGCGGACTTGCAGCGCAAGGTGCGCCAGCATTTGCGCCTGGCCAAGGACGACTACGTGCGCTGGCACAAGATTGTCGCGCAACAAGGCTGGGCCGCGCCGGCCTGGCCCGTCGAATACGGCGGCACGGGCTGGACGTCCGTGCAGCGCCATATCTGGGAAGACGAGTGCGCGCGCGCCGCCACGCCGCCGATCCTGCCTTTCGGCATCAACATGGTGGCGCCCGTCATCATGGCCTTCGCCAACGCCGAACAAAAAGCATATTATTTGCCGCGCATCTTGAATTGCGACGACTGGTGGTGCCAGGGATACTCGGAGCCGGGCGCCGGTTCCGACCTCGCCTCGCTGAAAACCACGGCCGAGCGCGACGGCGACCATTACATCGTCAACGGCCAGAAAACCTGGACCACCTTGGGCCAGCACGCCGACATGATCTTTTGCCTGGTGCGCACGGATAGCACGGTGCGCAAGCAGGAAGGCATCAGTTTCTTGCTGATCGACATGAAAACGCCGGGCATCACCGTGCGCCCCATCATCATGCTCGATGAAGAACACGAAGTGAACGAAGTCTTTTTTGATAACGTGCGCGTGCCCGTCAGCAACTTGGTCGGGCAGGAAAACAAGGGCTGGACCTACGCCAAATACCTGCTGGGCCACGAGCGCACGGGCATCGCCGCCGTCGGCCGCTCCAAGCGCGAGCTGACATTCCTCAAGCAGCTGGCCATGCAGCAGAACAAGCGCGGCGCGCCGCTGCTGCACGACCCCGCGTTTGCCGCCAAGGTCGCCACCCTGGAAATCGAATTGATGGCGCTGGAAATGACGGTCTTGCGCGTCATCAGCGAAGAGGGCAAGGGGCCGGGACCGCAGGCGTCGATGCTGAAGGTGCGCGGCTCCGAGCTGCAGCAGCAGCTGACGGAACTGATGCTCGAAGCCATCGGCCCGCAAGCCTTGCCCTTCGACCCGGCATTTCTTGACGGCGGCGCGCCCCACAGCGCAGGCGGCGACGACCTGGCCGCGCCCTTGGCCGCGTATTACTTCAATTACCGCAAGACATCGATCTATGGCGGCTCGAATGAAATCCAGAAAAACATCATCACGCAGATGATCCTGGGCCTGTAAGCCAGAAGGAGACGACATGGACTTCCATTTTAATCAGGAACAGCAGCAATTTGCCGACGCGCTCCGGCGCTGGGTCGACAAAGAGTACCCGTTTGAAACGCGCAAACAGATCATCCATTCCGCCACGGGCACGTCCGATGCCGCCTGGGCCACCCTGGCCGAACTGGGCATGACGGCCTTGCCGCTGCCGGCCGGCGCGGGCGGCTTCGACGGCACGGCCGTCGACATGCTGCTGGTGATGCAGGAGCTGGGCCGTGGCCTGGTGGTCGAGCCGTATCTGGCTACCGTGCTGGGCGCGCGTTTTCTCGCCCTGGCGGGCGGCCACGATGGCGTGCTGGAACAGGTGGCCAGCGGCAGCCTGAAACTCGCCTGTGCGCTGGGCGAACGCCAGTCGCGCCACGACCTGCACGACATCGCCACGACCGCGACAAGCCGAGGCGACGGTTTCGTGCTCGACGGCGAGAAAACCGTCGTCATCCACGGCGCCCAGGCCGGTGCGCTGATCGTCTCGGCGCGCAGCGCCGGCGGCCAGAATGACACGGACGGCATTTCGCTGTTTCTCGTGCCCGTCGACGCGGCGGGCGTCACTGTGCGCGACTACCGCACCATCGACGGCCAGCGCGCCGCCACCGTGACCCTGGTGCAAGTGGTGCTGGGGCACGACGCGCTGGTCGGACAAAAGGGGCAGGGCTGGCCCATTCTTGACGCGGCCGTGGATTACGGCGCGGCCCTGCTGTGCGCGGAAGCCGTGGGCGCCATGGATGCCATCTTTGCCGCCACGCTTGAATACTTAAAAACGCGCCAGCAGTTCGGCGCGCCCATCGGCAAGTTCCAGGCCTTGCAGCACCGCATGGCCGACATGTTCATCCACCTGGAGCAGGCCCGTTCGATGGCCATGCTGGCTGCCGCCAAGGCCGGCAGCGAGGATGCGTCCGAGCGCCGCCGCACGGTGTCCGCCGCCAAGGCGCGCGTGGGCCTGGCCGCCACCTTTGTCGGCCAGCAAGCCGTGCAATTGCATGGCGGCATGGGCGTGACCGATGAATTGCCTGCCGCACACCATTTCAAGCGCCTCTCCATGATCGCCCTGACCCTGGGCGACGTGGAGCACCACATCGAGCGCTTTATCGCCCAGCCGGGCTTTTTGCCGACGGAGACCGCATGACCGCATTGACCGAAATCAGCCCCAAACACTGGTATTTCGAAGACTTTACGCAAGGCCTGGAAATCGACCTGGGCCAGCGCCATGTGACGGAGGCGGAAATCATCGCCTTCGCCACGGATTTCGATCCGCAACCGTTCCACGTCGACCATGCGGCGGCGGAAAAAACCATCTTCAAGGGCGTCATCGCCAGCGGCTGGCATACCTGCGGCATGATGATGCGCCTGGTGGTGGACAACCTGCTCAAGCATTCGTCCAGCATGGGCTCGCCCGGCCTGGACAGCATCCGCTGGCTCAAGCCCGTGCGCGCGGGCGACACCCTGCAACTGACCTACCAGGTCAAGGACGTGCGCCCATCGACCTCGAAACCGGACCGTGGCATCGTCATTTCCGTGTGGAGCGTGCGCAACCAGCATGGCGACGTGGTGACCACCGTCGAGGGCATGGGCATGTTCGGCCGCCGCCCGGCGGGAGAACACCATGCGTGACATCGCCGGCATCGCCGGTTTCCAGGCCCTGGCGGGGCAGCACGTGGCCGTGTCGGACTGGGTCAGCATCCCCCAGCAGCGCATCGATACCTTTGCCGACGCCACCGACGACCATCAATGGATCCACGTCGACGCCGGGCGCTGCGCGCGCGAGTCGCCGTACGGCTGCACCGTGGCGCACGGTTTCCTCACCCTGTCCTTGCTGCCGGCCATGCTGACGGGCGCGCTGGACATGGCGGGCATCCGCATGGCCATCAACTATGGCCTCAACAAGGTGCGCTTTCCCGCGCCCGTGCCCGTCGGCAGCCGATTGCGCGCGCGGCTCGACATTCTTTCCGTGGATGACGTGCCGGAAGGGGCGCAAGTGAACTGGGCCGTCACGATGGAGAGGGAAGGCGACACGAAACCCGTGTGCGTGGCGGAATTCCTGATGCGCTGCTATCCATAGCAATTGCTGGCAGCCGCAGACCCGCAGGTCGGCTTAGCCCGCAGGGCGTAAGCCGACAGGTGGGGGCATCGTGCTGCAGTCCGACACGCAGTCGTGCGCTCCTGCGCGTGCGCCGGATGTACATTGGTGGCGCGCCGGCGCTTTCCGGCCAAGGAGGGGATGATGTCTGACAACGCAAGCAGCGGAAACAGCGGCGCTGGCAAGGGCGCCAAGGGCAGCAGCGCTACGGCCAGAGGTCGCGGTCCGGGCAATGCGGGCGGCTGGCCCAGTAAGACGGGACAGCCATCCGGCGGCAAGCGCTCCAACGCCCCGCCCGCGAAGAGCCGATAGCCTGCCTGATCACTCTCCCTCCGACGCGCAATACCTGTCCCGGCCCGTCTGCTTGGCCAGATACAGCAGCGCGTCGGCGGCGCGGATCAGGGTGCTGGCATCCATGCTTTCGTTCGGCATGATGCTGGCCATGCCCAGGCTGACGCTGACGTGGGGGCCGACGCTGGACCTGGCATGCGGAATTTCCAGCGCGCGCACTTCGTCGAGGATGCGCTGGGCCACCACTTCGGCGCCTTCGCGCGTTTCCTGCGGCAGCAGCACGATGAACTCCTCGCCGCCGTAGCGGGCCAGCAAGTCGGGCGGGCGCACGGCGCAGCGGCGCATGGCGGCGCTCACCTGTTGCAGGCACAGGTCGCCGGCCTGGTGGCCATACGTATCGTTGTAATCCTTGAAGTGGTCGATGTCGGCCATGATGATGGCCATGGCCACGCCATCGCGGGCGCAGCGCCGCCATTCGCTTTCCAGCGTGTCGTTGAAGCTGCGCCGGTTGGCCACGCCCGTCAGCGAGTCCGTCAGCGACAGTTCGCGCATGGCATCGGCCTGGCGCTTGATGGTCAGCTGGCTGCGCACGCGCGCGCGCACCACGGCCGCGTTGAACGGCTTGCTGATGAAATCGACGGCGCCCGCTTCCAGCGCCCGCGTTTCATCCTCGGGCTGGTTCAGGGCCGTGACGAAGATCACGGGAATGGCGCTGAGGATGGCCGATTCGCGCAGCGCATTGCAGACGGCATAGCCATCCATGCCGGGCATGACGGCATCGAGCAGTATCAGGTCAGGCAACTGGCTGTGGGCGATTTCCAGCGCCTTCTCGCCGCTCAGCGCGAACAGCACCTCGTGTTCCTCGCGCAGCAGCTGGTGCAGTATCTGGATATTTTCCATGGCGTCATCAACGACGAGGATGCGTCCATTCATGGCAAGGTTGGTCCAGCTCACTTGTTTTCCTCTCGTTTCAGCTGATCGAGCACCAGTTTTTCCGCTTCGGAAAAATTCAGTGTCTCGATCGCATTGGCCATCGCCAGCGCGGTGACGCGGTCTGACTGTTCCAGCAATGGACGCAGGGCGTGGAACTGCGCCAGCGCCTTCAGGTTGTTGTTGCGGATGAGCAGCAGCAAGGCGGCCAGCCCGGCGGACAGGCCGTCCTGGGCCGTGCCCGGGGCGGCAGGCACCGCCGCAGTGCGCTGCACGGGCATGGGCAGCGTGCGCGCGCCTTCGATGACGACGGCCATGGCCTGCTCCAGCTGCGACAGCAAGGCCGCGACGCTGTCCCGGTGGCCCGCCTTCAGGGCTTTTTCCGTGTCGGCGCTCAAGCCCGCGACGCTGGCGGCGCCGAGGTTGGCCGCCACGCCGCAGACGCGGTGCAGCAGTTGCGCCGCGTGCTGCGGCTTGCCTTCGGCCAGCAGGCGCCGCGCTTCCTCGACGGCATCGCCTTGTGAATTCTCAAAACGCTTGAGCAGGGCCAGGAAGGCGCCATAGTCGCCGCCGAAGCGGTGCAGGGCCGCATCCAGGTCGATGCCGGGCACCGTGGCCGGCACGTCTGGCGCCAGCCGGCCGCGGCCGCCGGCCTCGATGGCGGCGGCCACGGGACGCAATGGCACCAGCCGCGTCAGGGTCTGGATCAGGTCGTCGACATCGATGGGCTTGGCGACATGCGCATTCATGCCGCTGGCGATCGCCCGCAGGCGGTCTTCATCCATGGCATTGGCCGTCATGGCGACGATGGGCAGGTCCGGCAAGCCCAGTGCGCGGATCGCCTGCGTCGCCGCATAGCCGTTCATGACCGGCATCTGCAAGTCCATCAGCACGGCGTCAAAGTCGTGCGGCGCCTGCGCCAGCAAGTCGACGGCCAGGCGGCCGTTGGTGGCCACCGTCACGCGCGCGCCCGAATGGAGCAGGATGTACTGCGCCACTTCCTGGTTGATTTCATTGTCTTCCACCAGCAGCACGCGCATGCCCGCCAGCAGCCCTGACAGCGGGGTGGCCGCGGGTCGCTCGGACGGCGCGCCACGGCCATTGCGCACGGCCGCCACGGCCGCCAGCAGGCGCGCCGGCGTGGCGGGCTTGGCGACGATGCCGGCCAGCATCAGGCTGTCGGCGATGCGTTCGAGGTTTTCGGCATCCTGGTCGGCCACCAGCATGATCACGGGCGGCAGCGCCAGGCGCTCGTCGCCGCGCGCCTCGGTCAGCATGGAGATGCCGTCCATGTCCGGCATGGCCGCGTCGAGCAGCACGATGTCGGCCGGCGGCACGCCATCGACGCCGCTGCCGTGGCGGCGCAGCAGTTCCAGCCCGGCCTGGCCGCTGGCGGCGCTGCGGCTGTGCCAGCCCTGCGCCGCGCACAGCTGTTCCAGCATGGCGCGCACGCTGGCATTGTCGTCGATGATGAGCACCGACAGCGCCGCCGGCGGAGCGGGCGCGGCCTTGCCTGGCGGCGCCCCGGGCGGCGCGCCGGCGCGGCCGAAGCGGCACACGAAGCGGAAATCGGAACCCTTGCCCAGCGTGCTGCGCACGCCGAGGCTGCCGCCCATCAGGTCCACCATGCGGCGGCAGATGGCCAGGCCCAGCCCCGTGCCGCCGTATTTGCGGCTGGTGCTGGTATCGCCCTGGGAAAAAGCGTCGAAGATATGTTCCTGCTCGGCGTCGGCGATGCCGATGCCCGTGTCGCGCACGGAAAACTCCACGGTCACGCTGTCGGCATCCTCGGCCACGGCGCGGATGGCCAGCACCACTTCGCCCTCGGTGGTGAACTTGACGGCGTTGCCGACCAGGTTGATGAGGATCTGCTCCACGCGCAGGGCGTCGCCCACCAGTTCGGCCGGCACGCCGGGATCGAGCACGAACACCGGTTCCACGCCGCGCGTCCAGGCGCTGCTGGCCAGCAGCACGCCTATGCTGGCCAGCATGCGTTCGAGCTGGAAGCGGCGCTGTTCCAGCACCATCTGGCCCGCCTCGATCTTGGAAAAGTCCAGCACGTCGTTGACGATGTTGAGCAGGGACTGGGTGGCCATCTGGATCTTGCCGACATAGCTGCGCTCGCGCCGTTCCAGCGGCGATTCTTCCAGCAGGCGGGCCAGGCCGATGATGGCATTCATCGGCGTACGGATTTCATGGCTCATGTTGGCCACGAATTCGCTCTTCGCGATGCTGGCCGCCTCGGCCTTGTCGCGCGCGCGCACCATTTGCTCGTTCAACTCGTGCAGGCGCAATTCCGTGTGCTTGAGTTCGGAAACATCGGAGGCCAGCACGAAGAAGCCGCGCACGCCGTCGCTGTCGTCGAAGTCGGGAATGTAATTGGTCCAGGTATGGCGCACCCGGCCGGCCGGGTCGAGCAGGTCGCGCTCGAAGCTTTGCGCGCGTCCCGCCAATACCCCCTCGACATGGGGCGCATACACGTCGAACAGTTCCTGCCCCAGCAGCTCGCTCATGTGGATGCCCGCCAGCTCGGCGCTGCTGCGGCCGAACCATTCGTTGTAGAACTTGTTGGCGAAGCGGCAGCGCAAGTCATGGCCCCAGTACGAAACCATGCCGGGCAGGTTGTCGGTGACGGTGCGGATGAAGCGTTCGCTCTGCTCCAGGCGCCGCGTGGTGGCGCGCAGCACCTCGGTGGCACGCTTGCGTTCGCTGACATCGATGGAGACGCCCAGCACATGGCTGGCGCGGCCCGCGTCGTCGCGCAAGACCACCTTGCGCGTGGTGAAATGGCGCGTCGTGCCATCGGCCGTATTGATCGCTTCCTGCTCGATTTCCACCATCTGGCCCGTGGCCAGCAACTGGCGGTCCGCGGCGACGAAGGCGCCCGCCTGGTGCGGCGGGAAGAAATCGTGGTCGGACTTGCCCAGCAGTTGCTCGCGCGAGCGTCCCAGGGTCAGTTCGGCATGGCGGTTGACCATTTCAAAGGTCAGCTTGTCGGCGCGCTTGACGAACACCATGGCGGGGATGTTTTCAATGATGGTGCCGAACAGGTGCTTGGAGCGGCGGAATTCCGCCTCGCTGCGCTTGCGCTCGGTGATGTCCAGCCACAGGCCCGAGACGCCCAGCAACTGCTGCTCCGGCCCGAAGATAGGATGGTAGGAGACAATCCAGTGGCTGGCCTGCCCGGGCTGGCGCCCGCTGTTACCTTTGAGTTCGCGATCGACGATGGCCTGTCCCGTCTGCAGCACCTGGCGCAGGCAGTGCTCCACTTCCGCGCGCACGGCCGCGTCGGCCAGCATGGCGCCGACGGGGCGGCCGATGTGCTGCTCCACGCTGGCCGCGTTGATGGCGGCCAGGTACTGGTTGATCATGACGATCCGCCAATCCAGGTCGACGAAAAACATGCCGATGGGCGCCGTCGCATACACGGTTTCCAGCAGCCGCGTGGATTTTTCCAGGGCTGCGGTGCGTTCGGCCACCAGGCTTACGAGCTGCGTGCGGTGGCGCCGCAGGTCGCGTTCCAGCGCGCCCAGCGCATGCGCCATGTCGGCCGATTCGCGGTCGGTTTGCCGCCCTGCCAGCAGCGGCTGGCCTTGCGCCAGGGCCTGTATCTGCCGCGTCAGCGCCTGCAGCGTGCGCGCCAGGCGCCCGCCGACGCGCCAGGCCAGCACATAGGCGGCGGCCAGCAGCAGGGCCAGTATGGCCGAGCCCGTGACTACCGAGCGCAGCAATGCGTCGAGCACGGTGCTGGTGCGCATGGTCACCGCCACCGTCCAGCCGTCGTCGCGGGCGCGGCGAAAGCCCGTGTACACATCGATGCCTTCCAGCGTGGCATGGCGCAGCATGCCTTCGCGCGCCAGGCGCATCTGTTCCAGCAACGGCGCCGCGCTGCGCTGTCCCACGTAGCGTTGCGGGTCGAGCGTGCGCGCCACATTGATGCCGTCCGCATTGATGATGGCCGCGCCCAGGTAGGCCGGCATGCTCAGCTCGCGCATCAGGCCGCGCAGGTAGTCCGGCCGATACAGTGCCGTGAGCACATAGGCGCCACCCTGCTTGCGCGGCAAGCGCATGTTCAGCGCCAGTTGCGGCATGTCCGGCTGCGCCGCGCCGGGCTCGCCTGGCAGGCTGGTCAGGCGGGGCTTGCGGTCTTGCAGCGCGCGCTGCATGCTGGCGGCCCACTTGGGGGGCAGCGCCACTGGCGCGGCGCGGGCCGGCAGCGAGGTATGCATCAATTGCCGTCCCGCCGCATCGGAAACGATGAAGGCGCTGACGGCCAGGCCGGGCCGCAGCAGGCGCGTTGCGAGGGTGTGCAGCGCCTCGATATCGTCGCGTTGCAGCGCCGGCGAATCGGCCAGCACGTCGGCCGCCATTTCCGCGCCGCCCAGATCGCGTTCGACGGCGGCGCCTACCGCGCGGGCCGCCTGTGCCGTTTCATTGACGACATGCTGGCGCTCGCGCGCATAGTTTTGCGCCACCAGCAGCACGAACACGGATGCCGTCGGGATAGCCCAGGCGAGCACCAGCCATGAAATTCTTGAGCGTATCGAAGGCAACTCTTGCACCCGGCAAGCTCCCAGAATAGATGAATCGGCAGGGCCGCTCACGCTGGCGCTTGCTGACCTTGAATGAAAAGATGCTAGACGAAATTGATTGCTCTGACAAGCCTAGTTTCCGAGACGCAAAAAGCGTTGCGGAAGGGGTACGGAATGCGCCTGGAAGGCGGGCAGGACGGGTGGCGCGCGGCCGGCCGGCGGCCAGCTTGCGCCATGGTAGTGAGATGGGCGGCCAGCTACGTCGTATCAGAAGAACACGGCGGTGCGGGGAATGATGGCGCCCGTGTTGCCATACGCCTGGTTGGCGCGCACGGAACCGGTGCTGGCCACGCCATCGTCGAGTTTGCTGTCTATCTGTTCCGCATAGCCTTCGGGCAGGTTGTCGAAGCGGATGCCATTGCCGGCCCGGCCGCCCACTTCGTCGTTGTACAGGTAGACGGCGCCGCCCTGGGCACTGGTCATGAATTGCGAGGTGCCGTTGAACGAGCCGGTGATGAAACCGCCCAGTGCCAGGTGCTGCGGCGCCAGCGTGAATTCGCGCGGCTGGCCGTCGCCGATCTGGCCATCGCCATTGCCGTTGCCGGCCGAATTGGGCACATGCACGGTGCCCTGGATATCATCGCCGGGCAGGGCGCGGAACTTGTCCTGGTAGGCGTTCACGGCGGCCGTCAGCGAGTTCGATTGCTGGATGATGTTCTTGACCTTGGCGCTGTCGATCAGGCCCTGGCCTTTCAGCACGCCGCCCAGCAGCAGGCCGATGATGACCAGGACGATGGCGATTTCAACGAGGGTAAAGCCTTGCTGGCGGCGTGGTGGCATGGGATCTTCCTTATAAAAACACGGTGTCGCGGGGGGCGTCTGCCGAAGCAGTTTACTGCAAATGGCGGCAGGCGGGAATGGCGGCCTGACGGGGCCGCATGCCGGCATGTCACGGCGCCCCATTTGCTTTCTTTGCGGCAATCTGGCTGGCAAGGGCGTCGAGGCGGCGCGCGAGGAACGCCAGCTCGTGCGGGTCGGTGATTTGTCCGCTCTGGATCAGGCCGCCGATCACCAGGCGCGCGCTGTCGAGCTGGTCCATGTCTTCCAGCAGGAACGCTTCCATTTCGCGCACCCAGGGCGGCACTTGCGGCCCCGTCGCCAGGCGCCGCAGCTGGCGCGCATAGCCGAGCGCCAGCGGCAGGTCGTGCAGCTGGTGCCTGGCCAGCAGGGTTGCCTGTGCCATGGCGGGCCAGCGGCGCGCCGGATCGCCGGCAAAGCTGCGGGCGATGAAATCGAGCATGCGCCGCGCGCGCTGCGGGTCGGGCACGGCTGCGTAGACTTCGCTGGCGGCCACCAGCGCATACTGGCTGCGCGGATCGAGCGCCTGCGCCGTTTCCAGCCAGTCCGCCAGGTGTTCATAGTCGAGCGCGCGCCAGGCCAGGCTGACGCCGGGCTGGTCTTCGTACGCCTGCAGGTACAGCAGCATGCCTTTCGCCATGGCCAGCGGCTCGCCCAGGCTGGCCAGGCGTGCGGCGGCCACCGGCGGCGCGGCGGGCAGCTGGCGCGCCTGCGCCGCGGCCGTGCCGTGCGCCAGTTGCCACCCCAGCTGCAGCAGCAGGGCGGCGGCCAGCAGCAGCGGCACCGGGCGCGGCACGCTGGACCAGGGGCGCAGCGGCGACGCCATCAGATATTCCTGCGGTAAAAATCGCATAGCGCGCATGCCGCCAGCAAGGTCACATAGATGGCCGTCTGCACCGCCACGCCGGCCAGCGCGTGCAGGTCGCCGCTGGCATACAGCAGCCAGTGCGTGCGCGTAAAATCGTCGAGGCGCGGCAACAGCAGGACCAGCAGGTCGATGGCGCCCGCCATCGCCTGCTGCGGCCAGGCGTGGCCGGCGCCGGGGCCGTGTGCCAGCAGTTGCAGGCTGCCGACGCTGCGCGCCAGCACATAGAAGCCGCCGGCCGCCGCCAGCGCCGGCAGCGCCTGCTGCAGGCTGGCCGCGCACAGCAGGCTGAAGGCGGCCATGATCCACAACTCTCCCAGCAGCGACAGGCCCCACAGCGCGCCTTGCGCGGGCGCGGCAAACGGCAGCATCAGCGCGCCGAACAGCAAGGCCGGGATGGCTGCCAGCGCGCCATAGCCGGCCAGTTTTCCCAGCAGGTAGGCGGCGCGCGGCATGGGCAGCGCCAGCAACAGTTCCAGGCCCTTGTCGGCCGCTTCGCGCGCCATGCTGGTAATGATGAAGGTAGCCAGCAGGAAGACGCTGGCCAGGCGCAGTCCGGCGGCCAGCAGCGCGGCCTGCACGGCGCGGCTTTCCGTCAGCGCCAGTTGCTGCAGGAAGCCGGACAGGCCGACGGCGCCGCAGGCGGCCAGCACGAACAGCCACAGCAAACGGCTGCGCAGCGCTTCGAGCAGCGTGTAGCGGGCGATGGCGAGCGCGGGATGCAGCATCAGCGCGGCAGCCTTTGCGCGACCACCATGCGGTTGAACAGGATATTCGGCGACAGCCACACGACGATGTCGTCGAAGGCGCCGCCGGGCTGTCCGTCGCCGCCGGCGGCGCGGCTGATGAACACATTGCTGCTGGTGGCATTGCTGCGCTCATCGACGTTGTTGCCGGCCACGCCGGCCTGGCGCCGGCCCTGTTCGCTGATCGCGCCATAACCGTTCTTGCCATGGGACATGACCATGGCGGGAATGTCGTTCAGCGCCGTTGCCTGCACGAGGGCGCCGCCATTGCGCGTGACGATGCTGATGTCGCGCGGCGTGCCCAGGCTGAATTGCTGCTCGCTGTCGCTGAAGGCCGGCGTCACGCTGTAGCGGAACAGATTGTTCCAGCTGTCGCTCTTGCGCAGCCCCAGCGTGGCCCAGGGCAGGAAACCGATGCGCTTTTCGCCGTTGCAGCGGGGGCCGCGCCGGTCTTCCAGGCCATTCATGCTTGAGACGGCGGGGCAGGGCAGGTAGCCGTAGCGCAAGGCATAGCCGGTCAAGGCTTCCTTCGCTTCATCGAGCGCCTTTTGCGTCTCGGCCACCTTGCGCTGCTCCATCTGCACCGTCAGCGGCGTCACCAGGCCGCCTATCATCAGGCCGACGATGACGAGCACGATGGCGATCTCGATCAGGCTGAAGCCGGCCTGGCGGCGCGCGCGGGCGGCGAAGCACGGGCGCCTCATGGCAGGTTGCGCGCGGTGCGCATGCGTTGATACAGGACCGGCAAGGTGATCCAGCTGAGCATGTCATCGAAGGCGCCGCCGGGCCCGGCGGCGTTCATGCCGGACGCGCGATCGCTGTATTCGCGGCTGGCTTGCTCGTTGGCCGCTTCGTCGAGGTTGCCGCGCGCCATGTTAGCCTGCGCCACGCCGCTGGCCGCCGTGCCGAAGTTATCCTTGCCTTGCGAGAAGAGCACGCAGGGCAGGCACTGGGCGCTGACATCGCATTGTTGCTGTCCAGCAATGTACTGGAACTCGCCACGGCTGTCGCGCCGGCGCACCGTGCGGTTGGCCACGGCGGAAAACGAGACGATGGGGGCGCGCGACATTTCCGGCGTGACGCTGTAGCGCAGCAGCTTGCCCCAGCTGTCGACACCGCTCACGCCCAGCGCCACCCACGGCAGGAAGCCGCTGCAGTCGGCATCGGTCAGGCAATCGGCGGGACGCTCGCGGCCGTCGAGCGCGGATGCGGCCGGGCGCGGCAGGCGGCCATTCGTGGCGGCAAAGCCCAGCAAGGCTTCGCGCGCCTGCGCCAGCGTGGCCAGCGTGCGCTGCTGGCGCTCGGCCTCGGCCGTATTGCGGCTGAAAGCGTTGATCAGCAAGCTTGCCGCGCCCAGGCCCAGCACGGCTACCAGCAGCAGCAGCGCCGCGCCGCGCTGGCGCTGGCGCATCATGGCCGCACCTCGTCCGCTTCGCTGACGCGGCCGCTGGCCGGATCGTAGCGCTGCCCCGGTTTCAGCAGCACCTGCTGGCCTGTCGACAGGCGCAGGGTCAGCGTGCCTGGCGTACCGGCACGGTCGCGCGCCAGCTGGTTGTGCGGCTCGGTTTGCGGCGCCTGGTTCAGCCAGACGGTCGAGCGTCCGCTGCTGCGCTGGACCACGCCGTTCAATTCCAGCGGCGGCGCCGGAGGCGGGGGCGGCGGCGCGGCGGGCGGTGCCGCCTGCGCGGCGCTGCCTGGCGGCGGCCCGTAGCGCTGCGCGTCGAGCTGGGCGCGCTGCTCGGGCGAGGAAAACAGCCGTCCCAGCTGCGGCACCTGGGCTTGCGCGCAGCGGGCGGCGCCGGCCAGCAGCATGCAGGCGAGCAGGATGCGCTTCATGGCCGTCCCTGCGCGGCGGGCGCGATACTGCCCAGCGTCAGCCACAGCAGGCTGCAATCGGCGCTCAGCGTGGCGGCCGTGGCATTGCCGCCGCTGCCGCTGCGCTTGAGCGTGCACTGTTGCACGGCAAAATAGCCGGCCTGGCGCAAGTCGTCGAAAAAGTTCAGTAAATCCATTTCATGCAGCAAATCCATGTGAAGCTGCATTGTACTGCCGCGTAGCTGATACTGGCCGATGGCTATCGGCAAAGGCACTTGCAGCACCTGTTGCGCACTGATGTCGTAGCTGATCGGTAACAGCTTGCGTCGTTCCTGGCTCAGGCGGATGGCCTCGATCCAGGCCAGGCGGTTTTCTTCGCCGATCAGGCCGCGCCGGAGCAAGACCAGAAACTGCGGTTCATAGCTGCGGATTTCGCGTTTCTCCGCTTCCACGTGGTTGAACAGGTTGGCTGCCGCCGCCCGGGTGTGGCGCGCCAGCTCCAGCCGTTGCGCCTGGCGCTCGCGGTAGCTAGCGCTCAGGCTGAGCAATAGCAGGCTGGCCAGCAGTGTCAGCGCAAAGCACAGCATGGCCGGGCGTATCAGTGGCAGCTCGCTCACCCACAGGGGCAGGCTGCGCGTGCCGGCCGCGGCTTTTTTCATGCCGGGCAGCGGCGGCTGTCTTGGCGGCGCGCTCATGGCTGCCACACCAGCAGCAGGGTGAAACGGGCCTGGCTGTCGGGCGCGGGCGTGGCGCTCTTGCCGCTCAGGGCCACGCTGGAACGCAGGTCCAGCGGCGTTTCCTCGATCGCCACCAGCAAGCCAGGCTGGCGCGCCAGGTCTTGCGCGAAGGCCGTGATGGCGGCCAGCGCGGCGCGGTAGTCATTGTGTGCCATGTCCACGTTCGCTTCCAGGCGCAGCGCTTGCGGCGGCGCGCCCGGAATGCCGGCCTGCGAGCTGCCGAGCGGCGCGCCGGGACCCTGCTGCGGTGGCGGCGGCTGGCTGCTGGCCGTGCGGGCCGGCGGCGGACCCGCATTCCAGTGCAGCTGGCCCAGCTGCACCTGCGGCGCGCGCTCCAGCGCGCCGCTGAGCACGCGCAGCAGCCGGCCCGGTTCGGGCGCCTGGCTGGCGATCATGCGTTCGAACGTCACGGCCACCTTCATGTTCTGCGTCTTGGCCGGCGCCGGCGGCAGGGTGGCCATGACGTTGCGGTAGCGTTCTTCATACGAGGCGGTCTCCTGTTGCAGGCGGGCCGTGGCCGTGCCATCACTGATGCCGCCCAGCAAGTTGATGGCGCACCACAGGGCGGCCGAGGCGCCGATCAGCGTGCTGGCGCCATACAGTGCCTTGCGCGCGCGCTGGAAGTGGTAGTAGCGGGCCAGCGCTCCCGGCGGATAGTGGCTGGGCGGCGGATGCTTGCCCAGCAAGGTCAGCAGCAGTTGGTCGGCCAGCGCCGGGGTCTGGCGCAAGCCCACGCGTTCGCTGGCGATCTGCATGTCGATGAAGTGGTAGGCGACCTCGACACCGTTGTCGCATAGCAATTCCAGCTTGGCGATTTGCGCGGCCGGCGCCAGGATGACGGTATTGAGCACGTCGCCGCGTTCCAGCATGCGCGTGCTGGTGAGGAATTGCCGCGTCTTTTCCGTTTCCAGCGCGATATTTACGGCCACGCCGTCAAGCGCGATGGCCACCGTCTGGCGCGAAAAGCGCAATTGTCCCGCTTCATAATAGCTTTGCCGCAAGCCGCCCGATTGCTGCGTCACCAGCAGCAGGTGCTGGTGCGCGAGCGCCAGCTTTTTCACCAGTGCAATGCTCAGCAGGCTGGTCGAATAGATGCCGGCCACGGGAATGCGCAAGTGTTCCAGCGCCTCCGTCCACGGCTGCAGCAGCGACGGATTGGTCAGCGCAAAGAACAGTACCTGGTCATCATGCCGGCCCGTGCTTTCGCGGCCCAGCAAGGTGCTGCCGCGGTAGGGGGTGTCGCGGTGCAGCTGCTGCTTGCGCCGCTCCAGCAGCGCGCGTCCCGCCTTACCCCGCACGTGGGGCAGCAGCTGGCGCTGGAAGTCTTCCTCGATCAGGTCCGTCAGCAGGTAGGCGGGCACGTCCAGGCGATGCGCGTGCGGGTCTTCCAGCCAGGCGGCAAACTCGTCGAGCCCGGCCGCGCTGGCCGCAAACGCACGGCCCGGTCCCAGCGCGCCGTCGTTCCAGTCGTAGGCGCACAGCGCATCGCTGGTCAGGTAAAACAATTGTTTGCGGAACACGGCGGCCTCAGGTTTTGATGGTGCTGATCGTGTCGTAAATGGGACCCAGCACCGACAGCATGATCCAGCCCAGCAGCAAGCCCAGGATCACCGTCATGGCCGGCTCTATCATGGCCTGCACTTTTTCGATCAGCTCCTTCACTTCGCGGTTGTAGAAATAGCTGACATTGCGCAAGGCCGTGTCCAGCGAACCCGTCGCCTCGCCCACCTTCAGCATGCGGATCACCAGCGGCGGGAAGATGCCCGTGTGCTGGAAGGCGGCGGTCACGCCCTGGCCCTCGCCGATCAGCTGGGCGGCGCGGCGCAGGCCGGCGGCCACCACTTGGTTGCCGGCGATGCCTTCGGACAGGCGGATGCAATCGAGGATGGTGATGCCGGAGGCATACATCAGCGCAAAGAAGGTGGCGAAGCGGGCCAGGATGATCTTGTGCAGCACGGGGCCCACCAGCCACAGGCGCAGCTTCACGCCATCCCAGGCGTAGCGGGCCGCGTCGCTGCGGCGTATCCACGCGCGCAAGCCGAAGAACAGCAGCGCGGGCATGGCCAGCAGCAGGTACCAGTAATCGATGAAGATATTCGACACGAAGATCAGCACGCGCGTATGCAGCGGCAGCTCGCCGCCCATGTTGCGGATGAAGGCCGTCAGTTGCGGCACCAGGTAGATCATCAGGAAAAACGTCACGGCGGCCACCACCACGGCCACGATAATCGGGTACATGATGATCTTGCGCGTCTGCGAGGCCAGTTCATCCTGCCATTTCAGGCTTTCCGACAGGTTCTTGAAGACGTCGGCGATCTTGCCGCTCTGCTCGCCAGCGAGGATCAGGCTGGTAAACGTGGCGTCGAAGATGTCGGCATGCTGGGCCAGCGCGCCGGACAGGGGCAGGCCGCCCTCGATGCTTTCAATCAGGTCCGTCACCACTTCGCGCAGGCGCGGGTGGTCCGTGCTTTCGCGCAAGTCGTTCAAGCCCGCGAGGATGGGCACGCCCGCGCCCGTCAATTGCTCCATGTGGAAGCAGAAATTGATGAGGTCGCGGCGGTGGATCACGCGCTTGCCCAGCAAGACCAGGTACTGGCCAGTGATCCTGCAGTCGATCAGGTCGAGCTGCATGCGGTGCAGGCGCGCTTCCAGGTCCGGTACATTCGCCGCTTCCATGCTGCCGGGGATCATCGCCCCGGCAGCATCCATGGCACGGTAGACATATTGCGCCATCAGCTGAGCCTATCCGTCAGGTCGACCACGCGCGCCACCTCTTCCAGCGTGGTCGTGCCGTCGAGCACGCGGCGCATGCCGTCGTCGATCAGCGCATGGAAGCCGGCCGCGCGGGCCGCGTTCTTCAGCTCGCGCGCACTGGCGCGGCGGGCCGTCAGTTCGTCGAGTTCCTGCGTCATCTTCAGGATTTCCATGATGGCCAGGCGGCCCTTGTAGCCCTGGTGCGCGCAGCGCTCGCAGCCGACGGCGCGGCAGATGCTGGCCGGCGCGGCGTCCGGCGCCAAGCCCAGCAGGCGCCGTTCGATGCTGTCGGCCAGTACGGTTTCCTTGCAATGGGGACACAACTTGCGCACCAGGCGCTGCGCCACGATGCCGATGATGTTGCCAGCCATGATGTCGGGCAGGATGCCGATGTCGAGCAGGCGCGAGATGGAACCGATGGCCGAGTTCGTGTGCAGGGTGGAATACACCTGGTGGCCCGTCATGGCGGCGGCAAACGCCATTTCCGCCGTTTCGCGGTCGCGGATCTCGCCCACCAGGATGATGTCGGGGTCTTGCCGCATCATCGAGCGGATGCCGTCGGCAAAGCCGAGCTTGACCGATTCGTTGACCGAGGTCTGGCGTATCATGTTCATCGGATACTCGACCGGGTCCTCCAGGGTCATGATGTTGACGCTTTCGGTGTTGATGTGGTTGATGATCGAGTACAAGGTCGTGGTCTTGCCGCTGCCCGTCGGCCCCGTCACGAGGATCACCCCGTCCGGCCGCGCGATCATCAGTTTCAACACATTGAGTTCCGCCTCGGCCAGGCCCAGCGAATCCAGCGGTACGATGCCTTTCTGGCGGTCCAGCACGCGCAGCACGAAGTTTTCGCCATGCGTGGTGGGCTGCGCCGACGCGCGGAAATCGATTTGCCGTCCAGAAAACTTGATCGTGATGCGCCCGTCCTGCGGCGCGCGCGCCTCGGCGATATTCATGTTCGAGATCACCTTCAGGCGCACGGCCATGGCCGGCCAGTACGACTTGTGCAGGCTGCGGATCTGCCGCAGGATGCCGTCGATGCGGTAGCGGATGCGCAGGAACGACTGTTCCGGCTCGAAATGGATGTCCGAGGCGCCGTTTTGCACGGCATCGGCCAGCAGCGCATCGATCAGGCGCACCATGGGCTGGCTGTATTCGTCCGAGGGCGAACCCATGCTCTGGTAATTGACTTCGCCCGTCTCGATCTCGTGCAGGATGCCGTCGATCGACAGTTCGAAGCCGTAGTACTGGTCGATGGCGCGCGAGATGTCGGATTCGTTGACGAGCACCGTGGAAATCGTGATGCCCTTGACCAGCATGGCGCTGATCTGGTCCAGCGCGACGATGTTGCTGGTGTCGGCCATGGCCAGGATCAGGTTGTCGCTCTGCCGTTCATACACGATGGGGAAGACGCGGTAGCGCTTGGCCACCTCCTTCGGGATCAGTTTCAGGGCGATGGCATCCACGACCAGGCTGGACAGGTCGGCGCTGACCTGTTTCAGGTTTTCGCTGAGCGCTTCGCGCACCGTCGCTTCCGTCACGAAACCGAGCGTGATGAGGAGCTTGCCCAGCGGTTCGCTGCTGCGTTTTTGCTCGATCAGCGCGATGCGCAACTGGTCTTCGCTGATCACGCCTTTCTGGATCAGCAGCTTGCCCAGCGGGAGTTTTGCTTGTTCTGCCATGTGTTGCTTATTCCTGACGGATGATGACGCTGGCCGGCGGCGGCGCCGCCGCTGGCGTGCTGGTGCCCGCCGCCATGGGCGCGGGGCTGCCCAGTTCGCGCAGGCGCGCCTGCACCACGGCCCGCTCGAAGGCGGCTGGCGTGGCTTGCGCCAGGACCAGCGCGCGCTGGTAATAGGTGGCGGCCAGCTTGGGCTGGTTCAGGCGGTCCAGGCCGACGGCCAGGTTGAAGGCATAGTCGGGGTTGCCCGGCACGGCGCTGTAGGCGCGGAAAAATTGCTGTTGCGCCTCGGGCCAGCGCCGCTGCTTGGCATATACATTGCCCAAGGCAAACAACACGGGGCCGCTGTCGGGCGCACGGGCCAGGATGGCTTTCAGCTTCGCTTCGCTTTGCACCACGTCGCCCTGGCGCAGCCCGATCAGGCCGGCCAGCGCCTCGCCATCGTCGGGGTTGATTTCCAGCAAACGCACATACAGCGCCGCCGCCTGCGCGCCCTGGTTTTCGCGCAGGGCCACGGCAGCCAGGCCCAGCAGTGCGTCGCGGTTGTTGGCGTCCTGCTGCAGTACCGTTTCGTACTGCCGGCGCGCCGTGCCCAGCTGGCCCCCGTTCAGGGCCTGGTAGGCTTGCTGCACGCCGGGGTTGATCTGCGGCGCCGTATCGTTGCGCAGTACCTGGATCTGGCTGTTGTCGGGCGCCACCACGGGCGGCAGGCTGGGCGGCGCAGGCGGCGGCATCTGCGCCAGCTGGGCGGCCACGGCCGCTTGCGCGGCCGCCTGGATCATCGCCTGCTGCTCCGCCGCGCTGGCGCCGGGCCGTTCTTCGCGGCGCGCGTCCGGCGGCGGCAGTTCCTGGGCGGCTGGCGCGAGGGGCGCGCCAACCGCGGCCTGCACCACGATGGGACCGGCTGCGTCCGTCGTGCCGGGCGCATCCGTCAAGGGCATGGGCACGCCGGGCAGGCTGGCGCCCGCGCCGGGGCTGCTGCTGGCGCGCCAGTACCAGTATGCCATCGACGCTGCCACCAGCAGCAGGATGCCGAGCAGCACGGCCAGGCGCACGGTAGCCGGGTCGACGCTGATGGGCCCCCGTGGCGGCGTCTTGCTGCGGCTGGCACCGTTGGCGCCGCCGTTCGCGGCGCGTGGCTTGGACGCCGGCGCTTCGCTGCGCGGACGCGGTGTCTCGGGGCGCGGTCCGGACTGGGCGGCGGCCGGTTCCGGTGGCGGCGGCCGGGGTGTTTCCAAGGGCGGCGGCGTTGGCGCCGCGCCGCTGGCCGCTGGCGCGCCAGGCAATGGTTCCAGGCTCAGCGTGCTGGGCGCTTCCGGCGCGGCTGGCGGGGGCGGCGCCGCCCGCAGCGGCACGGCGTCGGCCGGCGCCAGTTCCAGCACCTGGTCGTAGGCCTCGGACGGCTTTTCCAGCTCCTCGTCCGGCAGGCTGTTCTGTTTGGCGCGCTCGGCCTTCTTGAGCGCCTGCATCAGCAAGCTCATGGCGGGTCTCCCTGCAGGCGCGCCTGCGGCTGTCCGGAGGCGGCCGGCGCGCCGTCCGTATAGGGCTGGCTGTTGAGCGGTGCCTGGCCTGGCAGCAGGTAGCGGTAGTCGCGGTAATCGCCATCGATGCTGGCATCCTTGACCACCACGGGGCGCATGAAGATCACCAGTTCCGTCTTGCTGTTGACTTCATTCCGGTAGGTAAATAAATTGCCCACCAGGGGCAGGCTGGACAGTCCAGGCACGCCGTCCTTGGCATTGTCGATGGAATCCTGCATCAGGCCGCCCATCACGGCGATCTGGCCGTTGCCCACTTTCATGATCGATTCGAGCTCGCGCGCCTGGATCACGGGCACGCGGCTCTGTACGCTGGCCGAGGTCAGGGCGGGATTCGGGTCCTGCACGTAGCCGACGATGCGCGTGATGGTGGGGCGCACATTGAGCGTGACTTCATCGCTGTCGGAAATCTGCGGCGTGACGCTCATGACGAAGCCGACGGGCACCGTTTCCAGTTTCGATTCATAGGTGGCCGGCGTGGTGACGGTGCCTGTCGAACTGATCACGGCCGGCGTGACCTTGAGGGTGAAAAAGACATTGTTGTCGACCACTTTCAGCATGGCCGTCTGGTTGTTCAGCACGCTGATCTTGGGGCTGGACAGCACTTTGACCTTGCCGAACGATTCGAGCAGCTGGATGGTCGTGGTGAAACTGTCCTTCATGTAGTTGAGCACGAAGACGCCGGGCGACGTGCCCGGCATCACGCCGCTGGGCAGGGGCAGGGTGCCGACACGGCCCTGGTTCAGGCTCAGGCTGCCCGTCAGGCGAGACCAGTTGATGCCTTGCTGGTATTCGTTGCTGAGGCGCACTTCGATGATGGTGGCCTCGATCAGCACCTGGCGCTTGGCGCTGTGCAGCACGATATCGAGGAATTCGGCGATCTTTTCATGCTGGCGGCCCGTGGCGCGCACGGCGATCAGGCCGCCTTCCACGTTCACCACCACCGACGACGGGCTGCCCTTGTTGGCCAGCTTTAGCAGCGGCATGCCGTTGGCGTCCGTCGCCTGGGCATTGTTCGCGCCGCCTTGCTGCTGGCCTTGCTGGTACTGGCCGCCATTCTGCGGCGCATTCTGGTTGCCAGCTTGGTTGCCAGCTTGGCCACCGCCCTGGAGGTTCGGATTGCCGGGATTGCCGCCCTGGTTCTGCGCCTGACCTGGCTGTCCCTGCTGGTTTTGCATGGACGTCAATTGCTGGTTCAGCTGTGCCAGCGGGTCCGCTTGCGCATCGTTGAGCGTGGTTTCGCGCAGCATGTCGCGGATGTTCTTTTCCAGGCTGTACCAGAAATTATTTTCCGAACGATTCACCACCAGGGTGGTCGAATTGTTATTGCCATTGCCGGCATTGCCGCCTTGGCCGTTGCCGCCGCCCGTGTTGACGCTGTTCGAGCCGCCGCCCGCCGTGGAGATCTGCGTGGCGATATTGACGCTGCTGTTGGTGCTGCGCGCCATGTTGACGTAATCGACCTTGTAGTTGCGCCAGACGGGCGCGTCGGGCAGCACCACCAGGTTCTTGCCATCGATTTCATAGCGCATATCGACTTGCTTGCCGATACGCGCGAGCAATTGCGGCAGGGTCTGGTTCAGCGCATTCAGGGTCACGCTGCCTTCGATCTGCGGATGGATGTCCACGTTCATGCCGGCGTCGCGCGCCAGCGCGAACAGCAGCGACTGCACCGGTACCTTGTGTACGGTGACGCTGTAGGTCTCGACCTTCGGCGCGGCCAGTGGCGCGGCCAGCGCGCTGCTTTGCTGCACCGTGTCGGGAATGGCGCCCGCCGGTGGCGGCGCTGCATTGAGGTGGCCCGGCGACACGGGCATTTGATGCGAGGCGCAGCCGGCCAGCATGGCGCAGCAGGCGAGGGTGATGCGGGAGGCCAGCACAGGAATAGGGTGTTGGTTCATGAAAAGATCGCCCTTGGAGTCATGTTGTGCTTTTGCAATTTTAACCATCATGATCGCTTAAAAGCAATCGTAAGTGCCGTCATGGCCGGGAATAACATGAAATAAAGTTGCTGCCCACCACGTCAGTGGCGCGCGGTTTCCAGTGACATTATTTCCTTGCGGATACTAGCTATGTCACTCAGCAATATTTTCCGTGCCGTGGCCTGCGTTGCCGGGGCGGACAGCCGGTTCCAGACCCGCTCGGCGGTGGCCCGGTCGGCGAAGCTGCCATAGACAATCTCCAGCCGCGGCGCGGCATGGTCGCCCGCGCGTGCGGGCAAGTGGAAGACATGGATGTCCTGTAAGCCGATCGCCGCCCGCGCCTGCCACAGGAAGGCTTGCGCGCCTGCCGTATCCGTCGCGGCCAGGCTGGCGATATGCAACACCAGGTGCTGTGCCGGCTGGCGCGCCAGCCATGCCTGCGACGCGGCCAGGGTCGTGGCCAGCAAGTCGTCCGGCCCGGCTGTCGCGGACCGGGGCACGGGCGGCGCCGTGCGCGGCGCATCCTGCAATGGCGTGCGCGGCGGCGCGGCCGATGGCGCCAGCCATTGCCACAGCAGCGCGCCGCCCGACACCAGCATTGCCAGCGACAGCAGGGCGGCGAACAGCTTGCCCTCATACCAGGGCGCGGCCCGGAACGGGCTGTCGGCGATGGCCAGGCGCGCGTGGCGCGCGCCGACCTGCTGTGCATCGTCCGCATAGGCGGCCAGCAAGGCCTTGTCGGCCAGGATATTGACCCGGCGCACGATGCCTTGCGAGGCACGCGCCAGTTGCCGCAGCGCGCCCGCCTCGAACAGCAGCGGCGCCTGCCTGCCGGCGGCCGCCAGGCGGCAAGCCAGGTAGTCGGCCAGCAGCGCCGATGGCAGGCGCGGCACCGCGAAGCTATGCGTGATGCGTTCCTTCAATTGCCGCAGTTGCGGCAAATCCAGCGCCTGGTCCAGTTCCGGCTGGCCAAACAGCACGATCTGCAGCAGCTTGTGGCTGGCCGTCTCCAGGTTGGTCAGCAGGCGCACGGCTTCCAGCGTGTCGATGGGCATGGCCTGTGCCTCCTCGGCCAGCAGCACCACCTGGCGCCCCGCCGCGTGCCGGGCGATCAGCTCGGCATGCAGGGCGCGCAGCACTTCGTCGGCGCGGCACGCTTGCAGGTCGAGGCCCAGTTCGCCGCCGATGGCATGCATGACCTCGTCCGGACCGAGGCGGGGATTGAGCAGATACAGCACCTCGACATGGGGCGGCAGCCGTTCGGCCAGCATGCGGCACAGCATGGTCTTGCCGCTGCCCACTTCGCCGCTGAGCTTGATGATGCCTTCGCCCTGCGTGACGGCATACAGCAGCGCGTCGAGCAATTCGCCGCGCGTGTTGCCTGGATAAAAGAAGGCCGGGTCCGGCGTGATGCCGAACGGGGCCATGCGCAAGCCGAAATGCCGCAGGTACATGCCGGGCATGGCGCGCCCTTGTGTTTCGTGGTTCATGCGGCAATGCAGTTCAGAAAGGCCTGCTCCAGGCTGGCGCCTGGCGTGCCGCCATGGCGCTGCCTGCATTGTTCCGGCGTGCCGGTAAATACCATGCGGCCCGCGTGCAGGATGGCCATGCGGTCGCACAATTCATCGACGTCGGCCAGCGCATGCGAGGTCAGGAAGGCGCCGCGCCCCTGCGCGCGCAATTGCCGCAGCGCCTGCTTGAAGAGGGCGCGCGCCTTCGGGTCCAATCCGCTCATCGGTTCATCGAGCACCAGCTGCTGCTTGCCTGACAGCAGGCAGGCGGCCAGTCCCAGTTTTTGCATCATGCCTTTCGAATAGTCGTGCGCGGGCCGCCGCAAGGCGTCCGGCGCCAGGTCCAGTGCCGCGGCAGCCGCCTGTGCGGCGCGCTCGTCATAGCCCACCTTGTGCAGGCTGAGCAGGTAGCGCAGGAAATCGCGGCCGCTCAGATAATATGGCGCCTGGAAGCGCTCCGGCAGGAAGGACAGGGGCGCGCGTGCCGCGCTGTGGCGGTGGGACTGGCCGAAAATGGCGATGCTGCCGGCGTCGGGCGTGTAAAAATCGAACAGGCATTTGAGCAGCGTGGTCTTGCCCGCGCCATTCACGCCCACCAGTCCGAACAGTTCGCCTGGCAGTATGCACAGGTCCACGCCGCGCAGCACGTTCATGCCCGCCAGCTGTTTGTGCACATTCTGATAGTGGATGGCGCAGGCGCTCATGGAGAAAGGCAACGGAAGAGGACGGTGGACGACCGCCATTATTGCCATGCGAACTGGTGTCCGGCAAGTGTTTCCTTGTACAGTGTTGGAAAGCACGAAAATCAAGCTTGTGAATGTATTTTCTTTAAGAAACAACATGTTCTGGAATAAAATACCAACGCGCGCCGCTGGCGTGCGGTATCTGTTGAATTTGTCGAGGAGTAAGCATGGCAAGGCCAGAGAAAGTCCGGCTCGGTGAAATTTTGGTGCAGCAGAAGTTGCTGACGGAAGAACAGTTGGGCCAGGCCTTGACCGAGCAAAAGCGTTCTGGCCGCAAGCTAGGACGGGTCTTTGTCGAGCACGGCTTTGTCACGGAAGAGCAGATTTCGGGTGCGCTGGCGCGCCAGCTGGACATTCCCTACATCAACCTCAAGTTTTACAACATCAATCCGGAACTGGTGCGCCTGCTGCCGGAAACCCAGGCGCGCCGCTTCCGTGCGCTGGTGCTGGAAGACCGCCGCGAGGGGCTGCTGGTCGGCATGTCCGACCCCACCGACCTGTTCGCCTACGACGAGATCGCGCGGCTGGTCAAGCGCCATATCGAGCTGGCGGTGGTCAACGAGACGGAAGTGCTGGCGGCCATCGACCGCATCTATCGCCGCACGGAAGACATTTCCACCCTGACGCGCGAGCTGGAGCAGGACCTGGGCGACGTCTCCGTCGACTTCGGCGCGCTGGCCGTCAATCCGGGCCTGGAAGAGGCGCCCATCGTCAAGCTGCTGCAGTCGGTGTTCGAGGACGCCACCCAGGTGCGCGCCTCGGATATCCACATCGAGCCGCAGGAAGGCCGCTTGCAGATCCGCTTCCGCATCGACGGCGTGCTGCACCTGCAGACGGAAGCCGACAGCAAGATCGCCAGTTCGCTGGCGCTGCGTTTAAAACTGATGTCCGACCTCGATATTTCCGAGAAACGCCTGCCGCAGGACGGCCGCTTCGCCATCCGCGTGAAAAACCAGCGCATCGACGTGCGTATCTCGACCATGCCGACGCAGTATGGCGAATCGGTGGTGATGCGGCTGCTGAACCAGGGCGGCACCACCTTGCGCCTGGACGCCATCGGCATGCCGCCCGCGCTGGTGGAACAGTTCCGCGCCATCGTGCACCGCCCGAACGGCCTGGTGCTGGTGACGGGACCGACCGGCAGCGGCAAGACGACCACCCTGTATTGCGCGCTGGCCGAACTCAATTCGGTGGAAAAAAAGCTCATCACGGTGGAAGACCCCGTCGAATACCGCCTGGCGGGCATCAACCAGGTGCAGGTCAATGACAAGATCGAGCTCAATTTTGCCAGGGTGCTGCGCTCGGCCCTGCGGCAGGACCCGGACATCGTGCTGGTGGGCGAGATGCGCGACCAGGAAACGGCGCAAATCGGCTTGCGCGCCGCCATGACGGGCCATCTGGTGCTGTCGACGCTGCATACGAACGACGCCATCAGCACGCCGCTGCGCCTGATGGACATGGGCGTGCCGCGCTACATGGTGGGCAGTTCGCTGCAAGCGGTGCTGGCGCAGCGCCTGGTGCGCGTGATCTGCGAAAGCTGCAGCACGCCGTACGCGCCCACGCCCAACGAATACGAATGGCTGCGCCTGGAGCTGGGCGAACTGGTCGAACGCAACCAGTATTTCCACGGCAAGGGCTGCTCGCACTGCAATGGCATGGGCTACCGGGGCCGCACTGGCGTGTACGAATTGCTGGAAATTACGCGCGCCGTGGCCGATGCGGCCAACCACGCCGATCCCTCGCACTTCATGCGGGTGGCGTCGGCGCAGATGGCGGGCAACACCTTGCGCCGCCACGCGGTGCAGCTGGTGGTTGCCGGCCGCACGACGGTGATGGAAGCGATGCGCATCAGCAACCAGAGCGAGGATTGAGGTGCCGTTCTTTTCCTACAAGGCGCGCAGCGCCAGCGGCGAGCTGCTGACCGGCGTGATGGAAGGCGCCGACAGCGGCGCCGTGGCCGACCAGCTGATGGCGGGCGGCAGCACGCCCGTCGACATCAGCGCCACGAAACAGACGGTGACGAAGGCTGGCGCCAGCCAGCTGGGCTGGTGGGACAAGCTGAGCGAGAAAAAGGTCACGCCCATGGACGTGCAGCTGTTCAGCCGTCAGCTGTACACCTTGCTGAAGGCGGGCGTGCCCATCATGCGCGGCCTGGCCGGCCTGCAGGAATCGGCCATCAGCCCCGCCTTCGGCCGCATCATCAAGGACGTGCGCGAGTCGCTCGACGCGGGGCGCGAACTGTCGGCCGCGATGGCGCGCCACCCGGCCGTGTTTACGCCGTTCTACCTGTCCATGGTGCGCGTGGGCGAAATGACGGGACGCCTGGATGAAGTGTTCCTGCGCCTGTTCGACCACCTGGAATTCGACCGCGACATGCGCGCTCGCGTGAAATCGGCCACGCGCTACCCGACGTTCGTCGTGTTCGCCATGATCGCGGCGATGGTGGTGGTTAACATGTTCGTCATTCCCCAGTTCGTCAAGGTATTCGAAAGCTTCCATGCCGAATTGCCGCTGATGACGCGCGTCCTGATCGGCACGTCGCGCTTCACCATCGATTACTGGCCCTTGCTGCTGCTGCTGGCGGCGGGCGGTTTTTTCGGCTGGCGCGCCTGGCTGGGCACGAAAGAGGGCCGCTACAAGTGGGACCGCGCCAAGCTGCGCCTGCCGATCGCCGGCAAGATCATCCTGAAGGGCACGATGGCCCGCTTCGCGCGCAGCTTTGCCCTGTCGAGCAGCAGCGGCGTGCCCATCGTGCAGGCGCTGACGGTGGTGTCGCAAACGGTCGACAATACCTACCTGAGCGCGCGCGTGGAGCAGATGCGCGATGGCGTCGAGCGGGGCGAAAGCATCTTGCGCACTTCCGTCGCAGCCCAGGTGTTTACGCCGGTGGTGCTGCAGATGATCGCCGTGGGCGAGGAATCGGGTTCGCTGGATGACCTGATGGACGAGATCGCGGAAATGTACGAGCGCGAAGTCGACTATGAGCTCAAGACCCTGTCCGCGCAGATCGAGCCGATACTCATCGTCTTCCTGGGCGCGCTGGTGCTGGTGCTGGCGCTGGGCATCTTCCTGCCGATCTGGGACCTGGGCCGGGCGGCGCTGCACTGATGGCCGCGCGCACCGACCAGCGTGGTTTCACCCTGTTCGAGCTGGCGGTGGTGGCCACCGTGTTTGCCATCCTGGTGACCGTGTTCCTGAGCCGGGCCGGCTATTATCAGCGGCAGGCGGAGCAGGTGGCGATGACGCAGGTGCTGGGCGCCATGCGCAGCAGCTTGCGGGTGCAGGCGCTGCAGCTGCACATGCAGAACAAGCGCGAACGGCTGCCTGCGCTGGCGCTGCAAAACCCGTTCGACTGGCTGGCCGACAAGCCGGCCAATTACCTGGGCGAGTTTTATGCGCCGGATCTGGAAAAGTTGCCGAAGGGGAATTGGTTATATGACAGAAAAGAACAAAAAATCATCTATTTGTTAAGTTCTGGCAATATTTTTTCCCCTGCGAGGGTTGATCCAATGAAATTTAAGGTAATCTTGCCGGGTGTAGACGCCGATGTTGAAAAGCTCGCCCAGGAACCCGATATCGTGGTGTGGAAAACGCCGGACCCGGCCGTACGCTGAAGTCCGCGCAGCGAAAGTTTCATGTTTTGGTCTTATGTTTTTATATTGATTTTGGAGAGCTGGTATGAATAAATCCTTACGTAATCTGAAGAGCGGTGCCCAGGGCGGTTTCACCCTGATCGAACTGGTGGTGGTCATCGTCATCCTGGGCATTCTGGCGGCAACGGCGATCCCGCGGTTCAGCAATTTGTCAGCCGATGCGCGTTTTGCGAAAATGCAGGCTGCCGCGGGTTCCCTGCGCGCGGCTTCGGCCATGTATCACGCGCAATGGCTGGTTGGCAGCAGCGACAGTGCCACGCCGACAGTGACCATGGAAGGCGTGAACATCACGGGCGCCAACGGCTACCCTACCGCTGACGCTGCTGGCATCGTTGCTGCTGCAGGCGGTCTCGGTGACTATCAGCTTGCGTACACGGGTGGTGTCGTCACGGTCACCCCGGATCCGGCGCATACAGCCTGCACCGTGGTGTACACCCCGGCAGCCGCAGGCCCGCCAGTGGTGCCGCCTGTCGTCACGATCAACGCCAGCCAGGCGAACTGCGGCTAAGGCACGCGCTAAGCCAGCCTGGGGGCAGGCATGGTCCTGTCCCGCTGCAGCATCAGCCCAACTGTCCGGTGACAGCCAGTTGGGCTTTTTTTACGGGTATTTCTTTTGCATCCACTCTTGCCAGCACGCACGTCAACAGTCAGCAGGGTCGCATTGCCTGCCGTGCATCGTCGCGCGCGCGGCTTCACCATCATCGAACTGATCACCGTGCTGGTGCTGGCCGCCATCCTTGCCGCAGTGGCAGGCGCGAGGTTTTTCCAGCGCGAAACATTTGACGCGCGCAGCCTGGCCGACCAGGCCGTCGGCATGCTGCGCTATGCGCAAAAGCTGGCCATCGCGCAAAACCGCCCCGTGTACGTGCGCCTCGATGGCAACAGCGTCGCCGCGTGCTTCACGGCCGCCTGCGACACGCCCGCCAGCCGCGTCGTGCCGCCGGCCGGCGGCAACAGCGGCGGCAAGTACACGCTGCAGTATTGCGCCGGGCAGAGCAACTGGCTGTGCGTGGGGCGTCCCGATGCGCTCACGCTGACCAGCGGGGCGGCCGGGTTTTTCTTCGACCCGCTGGGCCGTCCCTATTACACGGCCTTTGGCGACTTTGCCGCCGCGCTGGCCCTCACCGTGGGCGGCGGCGGCCAGCAATACACGATCCTTGTCGAAGCGGAGACCGGCTATGTGCACCGCTAGGCGCCTTGCGGCCCGGCGCGCGCAGGCCGGCGTGACCCTGGTCGAGGTGGTGATCTTCATCGTCATCGTCTCCGTGGCCGTGATCGGCATCCTGGGCGTGCTGTCCTGGACCAGCAATAACAGTGCCGATCCGCAATTGCGCAAGCAGGCGCTGGTCATCGCCGAAGGCATGCTCGATGAAATCGAGGCGGCCCGCTTCACCTTTTGCGCGCTGAACGACCCGGCGGCGGCCACGGCAACGAGTCCGGCCGGCTGCACCACGGGGCCGGCGGCGCGCGGCACGCGGCCCTACGACCAGGTCAGCGATTATGCCCAGGCGGCCGCCTACACGACGGACGCGGCGGGCAATGCCTTTCCGGCCGGCTATGGCGCCGTCGTGACGGTCACGCCTGCCGCCCTGAATGGCATTGCCGCCAGCGAATCGCTGCAGATCCGCGTCGCCGTCGCCTTCCGCGGCCAGCCGCAGGTGGTGCTCGACGGCTACCGCACGCGCTACGCGCCGAACAGCATCCCATGATGGCGACGCTTTCCCGGCGCCGCGCGCGCGGCTTTACCCTCGTCGAACTGGTGATCGTGATCGTCATCACGGGCATCGTCGGCGCCATGGTGGCCATGTTCATCCGCCTGCCCGTGCAGGGCTATATCGACGCGAATGCGCGCGCCGCGCTGGCCGACCTGGCGGACACGGCCACGCGCCGCATGGCGCGCGACATCCGCCTGGCCTTGCCCAACAGCGTGCGCGTGACGGGCAACGGCCAGTACCTGGAATTGCTGCTGACCAAGTCCGGCGGACGCTACCTGTCCGAGGACGATCCGCCCGGCCTGGGCTCCGTGCTGGCCTTCGACCCCGGCACGCCGCAGGCCAATCCCCTGCAATTTACCATCGTCGGCGCGGCGCCGGCGAACGCCGGCACGACCGTGCAGGCGATCGCCCCGGGCGACTTCATCGCCGTCTACAATCTTGGCGCCAACCTGCCCGACGCGTACAGCTGCGGCGCCAGCCCGAACGGCTGCAACCTGGCGCTGGTCACGGCCGTGAATGGCGCGACGGTCAGCCTGCAGAGCAACCCCTTCCTGCAGCAGGCCGTGCCGCAGCCTTCGCCGTCGCACCGCTTCCAGGTCGTCACCACGCCGGTCACCTATGTCTGCGATCCCGTCGCGCGCACCTTGCGCCGCTATTCCGGCTACGCGATCCAGAGTGCGCAGCCGGCCGATGCCGGTGCCGCGCCGCTGTCGACGGCCGGCGTGCGAGCCTTGCTGGCCAACCGGGTGGCCGGCTGCACCTTTTCCACTGCCGCGCTGGCGAATGTGCAGCGCGGCCTCGTTTCCGTCCAGCTCGCGCTGGGGGCGGCGGGCAGCAACACAGGCATCGTGACACTGGTGCAACAAGTGCAGGTCAATAACACGCCATGAGAACAGCCCGCTTTCCTTCGCGCCGCGTGCGCGGCTTCAGCCTCGTCACGGCGATCTTCCTGCTGGTCGTGCTGGCCGGCCTGGGCGTGGCGATGGTGAATGTGTTTACCATGCAGCAGGTCGAATCGGCGCTCGACGTGCAGGGCGCGCGGGCCGAGCAGGCGGCGCGCGCGGGCATCGAATGGGGCCTGGCGCGGCAGCTCACGCCGGCGCCGCCGATCCTGCCGCTGACAGCGCCGCCCACGCGCGCGCCCGGCTGCTTTAGCGACACCAGCTTTGCGCTGCCGGCCGGCACCTCGCTGAGCCCCTTCACGGTCACCGTGCAGTGCCAGCTGAGCACCGGCCCCGGTGCGCTGCGCACCTGGACCGTCACGGCGACCGCCTGCAACCAGCCGGGGCCCGCAGGGTGTCCGAATGCGCAAAATAATCCGGACTATGTACAGCGCCGCCTGCAGGCGGTGTTGTCGGATTGAGGCGGGCTGGTCAAGCAGTGTAAAAATAAATGCCTAATATGCTGTTTTTACACGGAAAAGTTGACTTGATGAATTAAAATTGGTTTGATGCATTATCTGCGCGACAAGATCGTGGCAGGCACTTACACTGGATTGGTCGCATGGGTTTATTCGCTAGAGCAAGAAAACAAGAAGGTTGGCTGGCGGCGGCATTTGGCAGCGATGGCGTGAGCGCCGCCATCGTCACGCGCGTGGCCGAGGGCAAGCCCGTCGTCAGGGGCGTGGCGTTCCAGCCGGCGGCACGCCCGGCCGACGCCGACGCGCTGGAAAAACTGGGCAGGCAGCTGCAGGCGCCGAGCTGGCACTGCACCACGGTGCTGGCGGCCGGCGACTATCAGCTGTTGTCGCTGGAAGCGCCCGCCGTGCCCCGCGAGGAACTCAAGACGGCCGTCGGCTGGCGCCTGAAGGATATGCTGGACTTCCCCCTGGCGGACGCCACCATCGACGTGTTCGACATCCCGGGCGACCCGAATGGCACCCAGCGCGGCAGCAGCGTGTTTGCCGTGGCGGCGCGCAATGCCGCCGTGGCGCGGCGCCAGGCGCTGTATGCCGATTGCAAGATCGGCCTGTCCGTCATCGATATCCCTGAAATGGCGCAGCGCAATATCGCCGCCTTGCTGGAAACGCCGGGGCGCGGCTTGGCCATGCTCAGCTTTGATGCGGATGGCGGCCTGCTCACGCTCAGCCACAATGGCGAGCTGTACCAGGCACGCCGCATCGACGTGAAGCTGGCGCAATTGCTGGAAGCGGACGCGAGCGCGTTCTACGACAGGATCACCCTGGAACTGCAGCGTTCCTTCGATCACTTCGACCGCCAGTTCCACTTCATTTCCGTGGCGCGCCTGATGCTGGTGGCGGGCGGCGCGCATGGCCTGCACGGCTACCTGGCCGACAATCTGTACATGCCGGTGGAATTGCTGGACCTGGCCAGCGTGTTCGACTTTGCCGCCACGCCCGAACTGCAGGATGCGGCCATCCAGGCGCGCTATTTCCAGGTGCTGGGCGCCGCCTTGCGCGATGAGGGGAAGGCCGCATGAGCCAGCAAGTCAATCTGTTCAATCCAAAATTTGAAAAGCAGACGCACCGCGTCTCGGCCGCCACCTCGGCGCAGGCGCTCGGCGTGCTGGCAGCGGGATTGCTGCTGCTGACCTGGTACGGCCAGCACCGGGTCGCCGGCCTGCAGCGCGAGGAGGCGTCCGTCAAGGCGCAGCTGGCGCAGCGCGAAGCGCGCCGCAACAAGGTTTTGCAGGATTTCCCGCCGCGCCGCAAGGACCCCGCGCTGGAAGGACAGCTGGCCAGCGCCGAGGCGGACCGCGCATCGCTGCGGCATGCGGCCGACGTGCTGGCCCGTGGCGATCTCGGCAATACACAAGGCTATGCCGCCTATTTGCGCGCCTTCGCGCAGGCGAAGGTGGACGGGGTCTGGCTGACGGGCGCGAGCATCGTCGGCGCCGGCAATGACATCGGCTTGCAGGGAGCGGCCTTGCATGCGGCGCAGGTACCCGCGTACATCGCCAGCCTGGCGCGGCAGGATGTGTTGAAGGGCAAGACTTTTGCCAGCCTGGACATTGGCCAGCCCGAGGCCGTTGCTGCGGCAGCGGAAAGCAAACCTGCGGACAGCGTGCCGTACGTCCGTTTCAGCCTGCAGTCCTCGGCGGCCGCGGCGACCGGCGAGGCGGCGCATGCGGCCGCGCCAGCCTTGCCTGGAGGGGCGCGCTGATGCGGCAGAACTGGAAAAAATGGGCGGAAAAATTCGATGCCCTGAGCTTGCGCGAAAGAGTGCTGCTCTTTGCCGCCTGCGCGTTGGCGCTGGTGTTCGTGTTCTATTTCATGCTGCTCGACCCGCTGTTCAGCAAGCGTGCCGCGCTGGCCAGCAGCATGGCCCAGAACCAGGGCCTGGTGATGGGCGTGGACCAGGAGATCGTGCTCACCATCGCCGCGCACGGCATGGACCCCGACAAGGGCGTACGCGACCGCCTCAACGCCGTGCAGGCGGAAACGGCGGGGCTGAAGGACAGTCTGCGCCACATGCAAAATGGCCTGGTGGCGCCGGAACGCATGGTGATGCTGCTGGAAAATCTGCTGCGCCAGCACGCGCGCTTGCGCCTGCTGTCGCTCAAGACCCTGCCGTCGGGCGTGGTCGGCGAGGCCGTGCCCGCCGCCGCGGCTGGCGGGCCGGCTGGCGCCGCCGACGCGAAGGCGGCCAAGCCTGCCGTCGCCGCGCAAGTGCTGCACCGGCATGGCGTGGAAGTGGTGGTGCAAGGTTCTTATCCCGATATGGTGAATTATATGCAAGCGCTGCAAACGATGCCGACCCAGGTGTTCTGGGGCAAGGCCAGGCTGGAGGCGGATGCGTATCCCGTTGCGCGCCTGACCCTGACCCTGTACACCCTGAGCCTGGATGACACATGGATGGCCCTGTGAAGCGCGCGCTGGCTTGGCTTGGCCTGTCGTGCCTGACGATGTTTGCGCAGGCGCAATCTGTCGACGATCCCACGCGCCCGCCCGCCGCCCTGGCGGCGCCGGTGTCGGTGTCGGCCGTGCCGGCAACGCCGTCCCAGCCGCAATTGCAATCGGTTTTGATTTCCAGCAAGCCCGGTGGCCGCAGGGTCGCCGTGATCAATGGCCAGGTCGTGCGTCCCGGCGGCAGGGTGGGCGAGGCCGTCGTGGTGGAGATCCAGGAAACGGCCGTGGTATTGCGTAAAGGGAAATCGTTGCACACGTACAAGCTCTATCCGAGCAGCAAGACGGAACGGAAATAAAAACATGCATATCAATACAGACAAGTCGAAAGATCGGCCAGCGATGATCAGGATCAGCAAACTGGCGGCCATCATCAGCGTCAGCGTGGGGCTGGGCGCGTGCAACGTCGCACCCGTCAAGCGCGACACCTACAATGCGATCACCGACGCCGTCAAGGGCGCGGCGGCCACCACCACGCCGGCGGCCCAGCCCGATGCCGTGGACGCGGCGCTGCTGCCGCCGGTGGCGGCCCTGGCCCAGCAGTTGCCGAAGGCCCGCGCCGCGCTCGACGAGCGTTTCAACGTGGCGTTCAACAATGTGCCGGCACGCCAGTTCTTCACCTCCATCGTGGCCGGCACGCGCTACAACATGCTGGTGCACCCGGACATCGGCGGCACGATTTCGGCCAACCTGAAGGACGTG
The DNA here is from genome assembly GCF_058798615.1 of Janthinobacterium sp. GW822-FHT07H11. Lineage (NCBI taxonomy): Bacteria > Pseudomonadati > Pseudomonadota > Betaproteobacteria > Burkholderiales > Oxalobacteraceae > Janthinobacterium > Janthinobacterium sp. GW822-FHT07H11. Next base: position 4,177,353 of record NZ_CM179507.1, on the reverse strand, counting down.
ACCCTGTTCCAGGCGCTCGATGCCGTGCGCGAACTGTATGGCTACGACTACAAGGTGGAGGGCACGCAGATCTACATCAAGCCCCTGACCATGCAGACGCGGCTGTTTCATGTCAATTACCTGACGGGCGCGCGCAAGGGCAGTTCCAACCTGCGCGTATCGTCGACTTCCGTGGCGTCGGTGGGAGCGACGGTCTCTGGCGCGACTGGCAGCAATGGCAGCAGCAACACCCCCCCGCCAAACGCGGGCGGCCTGGTGCCAGGCGAGGACAGCAGCAACCTGACGACCACCTCCAACGCGGATTTCTGGCGTGAACTGAAGGCGTCGCTGGAGGCCATCGTCGGCAGTGTGGAAGGCGGGCGGCAGGTGGTGCTCAGTCCGCAGTCGGGCGTGATCGTCATCCGCGCCATGCCGGAAGAGTTGCGCAACGTGGACATGTATTTGAAAGCCACGCAACTGTCCGTCGACCGCCAGGTGATCCTGGAAGCGAAGATCCTGGAAGTGCAGCTCAACGACAATTTCCAGACCGGCATCAACTGGGCCTCGTTTGCCTCCATCAAGAGCGGCCATACGAACCGCATCTCGACCGGCTTCATCCAGCCGGGCGGGACCCTGGCGCCCTTGCCGTTCAACGGCGGCCAGCCGCCGAACATGACGAATGGCAGCGGCCTGACGGCCAGCAGCGGCTTTGGCCTGAGCTCGGCGGCGACGGCGGCCGGTTCCATGTTCGGCCTGGCTTTCCAGACCGCCAACTTTGCCGCCATGATTTCCTTCCTCGAGTCGCAAGGCACCGTGCACGTGCTGTCGAGTCCCCGCATCGCCACCATGAACAACCAGAAGGCCGTGCTGAAGATAGGCACGGACGAGTTCTACGTGACGGGCGTGTCGACCACCACCAACACCACGGCCAGCGGCGCCACCACCAGCCCGAACGTGACCTTGCAACCGTTCTTTTCCGGCGTGGTGCTGGACGTGACGCCGCAGATCGATGCCGACGGCAACATCATCCTGCACGTGCACCCGTCCGTGAGCCAGGTGACCACCGTCAACAAGGAGGTCGACCTGGGCAGTGCCGGTTCGCTCAAGCTGCCGCTGGCCGCGTCCAGCACGTCCGAAATGGACAGCATGGTGCGCAGCCAGGACGGGCGCATCGTCGCGATCGGCGGCCTGATGCGCCAGGCGACCACCTCGGACCGCTCGCAAGTGCCGGGCGCGGGTGATATTCCCGTGCTGGGCGTGTTGTTCCGCAACACGGGCCAGGTGATCCAGAAGCGCGAGCTGGTGGTGCTGATCAAGCCCACCATCGTCGATGGCGCCAACAGTTGGAACGAGGACTTGCTCGATTCGGGCAAGCGCATCGAGGCGCTCGATCCGCGCCGGCCATCGGAGCGGCGCTAAATGTACCAGGCCCATTTCGGCTTGCGCGAGGCGCCGTTCGGCCTTACGCCCGATACCAGTTTCTTTTTTAACGGCCCGCAGTCGCAAAAGGCGCTCAACACCTTGCTGGTGGCGGCGCGCAATGGCGAGGGTTTCATCAAGATCACTGGCGAAGTGGGTACCGGCAAGACTTTTTTGTGCCGCAAGTTCATGCAGTCGCTGGGGCCGGAATTCGTCACGGCCTACATCCCGAATCCGAACTTGCCGCCCCGTTCGCTGATCCTGGCCCTGGCCGACGAGCTCGATGTATTGTTGGAGAAAGATGCTGACCAGCATCAATTGCTCAAGTCTCTCAACTTGCGCTTGCTCAACCTGGCGGCGCAGGGCAAGCGCGTGCTGCTGTGCGTGGACGAGGCGCAGGCGATTCCCGTCGACAGCCTGGAAGCGCTGCGCCTGCTGACCAACCTGGAAACGGAAAAGCGCAAGTTGCTGCAGATCGTGCTGTTCGGCCAGCCCGAGCTGGACGTCAAGCTGGCCCTGCCGGAAATCCGCCAGCTGGCGCAGCGCATCACCTTTCATTACCACCTGGGGCCGTTGTCGCGCGACGACGTCGATTTCTATGTGGCGCACCGCCTGCGCGTGGCCGGTTTCGACGGCGCGCGCCTGTTCAGCCGCGGCGGCGTGCGCAAGCTGTACCAGGCTTCCGGCGGCATCCCGCGCCTGATCAACATCATGGCGCACAAGGCGCTGATGGTGGCGTATGGCGAGGGCCGGCAGCAGGTCAGCGGCCGCCACGTGACCCTGGCCGCCAGCGACACCCTGGCCAGCAAGCCGCGCTTGTGGCAGCGCCCCTGGCCCTGGCTGGCCGGCGCCGGCGTGCTGGCCGCCGCCTGCGGCGTGAGCTGGACTTTATTGAACCGATGACGAAGATGAGCCTGTAGATGAGCCTGATTAACAAGATGTTGCAAGACCTCGATGCCCGCGGCACGCCCGATGGACGCGGCGACGCGGCCGGCATCCGCTCCGTGCCCGAGCGCGAGCGCGGCCTGCCGCGCGCGCTGGTGTTCGGCGGCGTGGCCGGCCTGACGGCCGTTGCCATCGCGCTGGGCTGGCTCTACCTGAAGCGTCCGGCGGTGCCGCCCGTGCTGGTCAGCGTGGCCAGCAACCCGGTTCCGGCGCCGGTTCCGGTGCCCGTTCCTGTGCCTGTAGCTGTCGCCGTGGCCGCCGCACCGCTGGCGCCCGCCCCGGCGGCGGCACCCGAACCCGTGTTCCAGGCCGAGGAGGCCGCGCCCGCGAAGGCCAAGCCTGCCGAACTGCGCCGCATCACGGAAAAGGCCGCCAAGCCTGCCGCCGTGCCCGTGCCGAGGGCTGCCGCGCCCGCCGCCAGCGAGCGTATCATTGATGGAAAACAAGTCACGCCGCAGCAGCGCGTGGAGAATGAGTACCGGCGCGCGTTGGCCCAGTTGCAGGATGGCCGCGTGTCCGACGCCATGCTGGCCTTGCAGCAGACCCTGCAGCTGGACCCGCGCCACCAGGGTGCGCGCGAAACCCTGGTGCGCCTGCTGCTCGAAGCGCAGCGCCCGGACGAAGCGGCCCGTCAGTTGCAGCTGAGCCTGGCGCTGGACCCGAAACAGCCGGCGCAAGCCATGATGCTGGCCCGTCTGCAGCTGGACAAGGCCGGCGGCGGCGCGGCGGCCCTCGATACCCTGACGCGCAGCCTGCCCTACGCCAGCGACAGCGGCGACTACCGCGCCTTCCTCGCTGGCGTGCTGCAGCGCGAGCAGCGCTACCGCGAGGCGGCGGAACAGTACCAGCTGGCCCTGCAGGCGGCGCCCGACAACAGCGTCTGGTGGATGGGGTACGGGATTGCCTTGCAGGCCGACAACCACCCGGCCCAGGCGCGCCAGGCCTACGAGCGGGCCAGGGGCTTGCAAACGCTGTCACCGCAGCTGCAGGCCTTTGTCGAGCGCAAGCTGGTGCAGCTGACGGCGGCTGCGGCGAAGTAGCAGTTGCCACGATGAAAGAAGCCAGCTTGACGCCTCTCGGCCTGCTCCCGCCAGCTATGTTCTTGAGCATGCCGAAGCGACATGCTGGCGGACTTGCGCGAGTTCGGCGGCAGTTTAAGGTCGCGCAAGTATCCCGGCTTGAAAACCGCCTGCGCGTTTTCGGGGACGCAGACCACGCGAGCGTGTTTCTTTCGTGCTCACGCATGGCTTGCGGGCGTCCCTGACGTCCCCGAAATGAAGGGCGTTCAGGGGCGCATCAATGCCGGCAGGATCAGCTTGGTCAGCAATTTTTCGCTGAGTCCATGGGCGTCGCGCACCTGGAAGTTGGTCGTGGTGATGACGACCACGGCATCGAGTTCCGGCAATACCAGCACCTTATTGCCGCCCGAACCGGCCATGCCGTAGCTTGGCACCGTGCGGCCATTGGCCGTGAACGACTGCAGCCACCACAAGTAGCCGTAGTCCATGCCTTCGCGCGCGTTGGCATGGGGCGCGACCGAGCGCTTGACCCAGTCGGCGGGCATCACCTGCCTGCCATTCCAGCGTCCGCCGTCAAGGTAGAGCTGGCCCAGCTTCAGCAGATCCACGCTGCGCAACTGCAAGCCGCCGCCCGTCATGGCGCTGCCCTTGGGCTGGAATTGCCATTTGACCTTGTCGATGCCGAGCGGCTGGAACAGGTTGGCGGCGGCGAAGTCCGGCACGCCCTGGCCGCTCACTTTTTCCAGCAGCGGTCCCAACAGGGTTACGCCCGCCGTGCAATAGCTCCAGGCACGGCCATACGGCGATTGCTCGGGGCGGGGCTGCCATTCGGGAAAGCCGCGGATCGGCAAGTCGGCCACGAAGCGGCTCCAGTCTTCCACCAGATACATGCGCTCTTCGTTGCCGCGCGAATGCTGGTTGTCGTCGTCGCATTCGAGCAGCGAGCTCATGGTCAGGAAATCCTCGACCGTGATCCTGTCCTTGCGCGGGTCGGCGTAGGCCAGCGGGCGCAGTTCCGGAAAGTAGGGCAGCACGCGGGTATCGGCGCGCAAGAACTTGCGCTCGATGGCCAGGCCGACCAGCATGCCCGCCACCGTCTTGCCCACCGAGCGCGTGTTGCGCAGGCTTTCCGCGCCGTCCTGGTCGAAGTAGTGTTCGTAGAGCAGCTTGCCATGCTGCGCCACCACGACGCTGGTGACCTGCTTGAAGTCGCCCGCTTCGATGGCGGTGGTGACGCCGTCCAGCTCGCCCGCGTGGACGCTGTTGCCGAAGGCCAGAAGTAGGGGTAGATATCGCAACATGGTGTACTCCGAGGTTGGAAAAGTGCAGTCTAGTCTGGCAAATCGGGCATTGTCTTGGACGTTTGAAACATTTGGCGGCGATAGTTGCTGGGTGTCATGCCGTAGCGGGCCTGGAAGGCGCGGCTCATGTGGCTCTGGTCGGCGAAGCCCGCGCTCAGCGCCACCTCGGCCATGCTCAGGTCCGGACGGCGCAGCAGGCCGCCGGCTTGCTCGACGCGGCGCCAGCGCAGCAGGTCGCCCGGCGAGCAGCCCCAGGCCTGGCGGAAGACGCGGGCCAGGTGCACGGGATGCACGTCCAGGGCGGCGGCCACGTCGGCGATGCGCAGATGCGTGTCATTGGCCAGGTCCATCACGGCTGCATAGGCCTGGTGCGCCCAGCCGGGCAGGGACGGGCGCGCCTGCTGGGGCGTCTTGTGCAGGCTGGCCAGCATCTCCCACGCGCCCGCTTCGAGCAGGGCGCTATCGCCGCCGCGGCCGATGTCGCGCGCGAGCCGGAACGCGGCTGCGGCGCTGGCCGTATCGCGCAACATGGTGGCGCACTCCTGGGCCACATGCAATTCTTCGGCGCCGGACAGCAGGGCCGGGTCGAGCGATACCGTCATGAAACTGCCCTTGCCATCGACGAAGCGGTCGCGGTGCGTCGTGCCGGCCGGATTGAAGACGAGGGTGGGCGAAGGCGCGCGCGGCGGGGCGTGCAGGGCGCTGGAAATATAGGTGCCGGACAGGACAAAAACGAAATGGGCATCGTCATGCCGGTGCGTTTCGACTTCATCCTCGCCGCGCGTGGCCTTCAGGCGGCGGATATCGAAGAGGCTGCCGCGCGCGCCGTGATGCACGTCGCCATAGAACTGGCCGGACTTGAACTGGAGTGGAGTGGTCATATCGGCATGGTATGTGCGGCCGCCAGGCCAGGCGAGCGCGGGCCGACGAATGGCGCCAGGCGCAGGATGAACGGTCGATACAGGGGAATGCACGGGAGTTGCGCGGCATCAAGCCGGCTTGCCGTGGCAGGCGTGCGGCCGCGCAGGGGTATGTCTGTGCAACATTTGCAAAGTGTTCAGGTTGCGTCATTGATACCGGATCACGCGATGGAGCAGCGGCTGGCATGCCTGGCGGTGCCAGCTTCGCCATGCACTCACCGGCCGCCGCAAGCGGCCATCGACAAGGTCAGATTACATGCGGACATTGAATCAATTGCTGGATAGTGAAGACCCGGCGTTTCCACTGATCAGGCAGTGGGCGCTCAACCTTGAGCTGCAACAGACGTTGCCGGATGCGCCTGCGAGCGTGCGCTGAGGCGGGGCTTGCGGGCATGACTGAACGCATGGCCATGCGCATCCCGAGCCTGAAAATGGCATTTCAATCCACCAATCCGGCGGTTTGTCGCAATGGCATGCCATATAAAAGGGCAAGCGGGTAGCATACAGTGGGCTTTCTCGTGATGCGCGGCCCGCAAGCGGGTGTTCGATGCTGCCGCGGCAGTCAACGCACGCCTCCCCATGACCATGACCAGGATGAATACGCATGAAATTGACCTTTCCACATGTCCTCTCGACCTGCCTGCTTGGCAGCTTGGGCCTTATCGGTAGTGCGCACGCGGCTTCCGCCGACGCCGACCTGGTGGCTTTAGTGCAGCGCCATGCGCAGGCCCAGAGCAGTTTCGATCAAGCCGCCTTGAAAGCCGTCACGGCCGAGAATTATGTGGAAATATCGCCGGTCGGCGAGGTGGACGGGCGTGAAAAAATGCTGTCCTTCTATGCGCCTGAGCAGAAGCGGCCGGGTCCTCAGGTCCAGGTCGATGAACCGGCGGTGCGCCTCCTTGGCGATACGGCGCTCATCTCGGCGCGGCTGTCTTACACAATGAATCAGGAAGGGGCGGCCCGCACCTTCGCCATGCGCGCCGGCTATGTCGCCAGGCTTGTCGATCATCAATGGCTGCTCGTCAGCGCACAGTACACGGGCATCCGTCCGCCGAAACGGTGACGTGACAGCTTGTGGGGGCCTTGGCCGGCGAGGCTAGAGCCGCGCCTCATCGCCCCATACATTGCGCATGCTGAAATGCACGCCGGCATCGTCTTCGTGCAGCGACGCGACGATGGCGAACTGGCTGTCGGCCGTGTCGCGCGGCGTCATCTGCGATAGTTCGGCGGCGGCCAGCGGCGCGCCCAGCGGGTCGCTGAGCGGGTGGACTAGGGCGGCGCCCCGCTGCGTCACCACGCCCAGTTCGCCGCTGCGCAGGCGCACGAGCGTTCCGGGTGGATATTTCCCCAGCAGCTTGACGAACTGTTCCCCCAGCAAAGGGTCGATGGGCACGTCCTGCTCGAGGAAGATGTGCTGCAGCGCCTGGTCGGGCACGATGGAGCGCCGGTAGTTGCGCGCCGAGACGCGGGCGCAATAGCGGTCGGCCAGGCCGATCAGCTTGGCATTTTGCAGGATTTCATCGGCCGTGCGTCCCTGCGGGTAGCCGCTGCCGTCGTCGTTTTCATGGTGCAGCAGCACGCAGCTCAGCCATTCCTCGTCGTCGACGCCGGCGCAGCGCAGCAATTCCGTGCTTTCCCGGGGATGCTGGCGCACGATGCGCATTTCCTCGTCGTTCAGGGGGCCGCGCCGGTCCTGGAAGCTGTCGTGGTGGCGCAGCATGCCCACGTTCATCGTCAGGGCGGCCGCGCCGATCAGCAATAGTTCATCGTGGGACTTGTGCATGCTGCGGCCCACGAGCATGGCCAGCAGCGCCGTTTCGATGCAGTGGCGCACGGCGTAGCTGCCGGCGATCTGGTTGAGCAGGATGCTGGCCAGGGCGATGTCGGCGTCGTGCTCGAGCGCGCGCAGCAGGTCGCGGCCGATGTCGCGCACGTCGCGCTCGGCATTGCCTTCGCTGCGCAAGTCCAGCAGCAACCGTTCCAGGCGCTGCGCCGCTTCATTGAGCAGGCGCAAGACGGACGGTTGCTCGGGCGCGCCCGCGTACAGGCCCAGCTGCAGCAAACGGCCCAGCTGGGCGCCATCCGTGATGATCTGCCCCTTGCGTAGTTGCGGACCTGCACTATGGTCAGCCAGAAACAAATCCCAGGGCAGGGGTTCGCCGGGAACCAGGTCGGCCGGGCCGATGCGACGTTGTACCATGCTGTCATCCTTTGCCCCGCCGTGGCGAAGCCATGCTCAGTGCTCGGTTATATGCTGCGCAGGCGTTCCAGCGCCAGGCGCAAGGTCTCGTCTTTCTTGGCAAAACAGAAACGCACGATGCCCGACTCCTGGCCCTGCGCGTAAAACGCGGACACGGGAATGGCGGCCACCTTGATTTCCGCCGTCAGCCATTCGGCGAACTGCGCTTCAGTCTCTTGCGAAATGGCATCGTAGCGCACGCACTGGAAATACGTGCCGTCGGCGGGCAGCAGGGTAAAGCGGCTGCCCGCCAGGCCGTCGCGGAACAAATCGCGCTTGCGCTGGTAAAACGCGGGCAAGTCCAGGCAGGGCTGCGGGTCCGCCATGTAGGCGGCCAAGCCGTGCTGCATCGGCGTGTTGACGCTAAACACGTTGTACTGGTGCACCTTGCGAAACTCGGCCGTCAGGGCCTTCGGTGCCGCCACATAGCCGATTTTCCAGCCCGTCACGTGATAGGTCTTGCCGAAGCTGGAGACGATGAAGCTGCGCGCCGCCAGTTCCGCGTGGCGCGCGAGCGACTCATGGCGCACGCCGTCGTACACCATGTGTTCGTAGACTTCGTCGGACAAAATCAAAATTTGCGTGCCGCGCACGATGTCGGCCAGCGCCGCCACGTCGGCCGGGCGCAAAATCGTGCCCGTCGGGTTGTGCGGCGTGTTGATGATGATCAAGCGTGTCTTGCCGCTGATGGCGGCGGCCAGCTTGTCCCACGGCACGCTGTAGCCGGAATCGCCCAGTTCCATCGCCACCAGCACGGGCACGCCGCCGGCCAGCGCGATGGCGGGTAAATAGCTGTCGTAGGCCGGTTCGATGACGATGACTTCGTCGCCCGGATGCACGCAGCACAAAATCGCCGTGGTCAGCGCCTGCGTGGCGCCGGCTGTGACGGTGATTTCCGTGCCCGCATCATAGCCGTGGCCGTACAGGCTGGCGATCTTCGCGGCGATGGCTTCGCGCAGGGGCGCGGCGCCCGTCATCAGGGGGTACTGGTTGTGGCCGGCGCGCATGGCGTCGCCGACGAGCTCGACCAGGGCCGGGTCGCAATCGAAGTCGGGAAAGCCCTGGCCCAGGTTGACGGCGCCATGCTGGGCCGCCAGGCTGGACATGCGGGTAAACACGGTGGTGCCGACAGCGGGCAGGCGGCTGGTCAGGGTGGGAGTCAGGTGGGGCAGGGACGGGCTGTTCATGAACGGTAGGGGCGCGGTGCGGAAAGTGGAATCGTGTCCCATTCTAGCGCAGCGCGCCCGCTTGCGTGCAGGGCTTGATGGCTCAGCCCGGCAAGGCCCAGCCTTCCGGCACCATGATCTTGAACATGCCGGCCTTGGCCGTCTTGCGGGCCAGTTTCAGCAGCGCCTTGTCCTTGGTGATGAGGATGTCGGCGTTGGCGTCGCGCGCCAGTTCGAGGAATTTCTGGTCATCCTTGTCCGTGCAGACGGGCAGGCGCACGCCGGAGGCGGGTGGCGCCACGACGCTGATGTGGGCGTCGAAGCGGGCGGCGGCAACGGCGCGGCTGGCCTCGTCGAGGGGCAGGTGTTTGTAATGCAATACGACAAGATATTCCGCGCGGCAATCTTCGCGCGTGATGGCGTGCACGGCGCCGCTTTCCATGGCCGCCAGCAGGCCCGCCCAGCGCGGGTCGTTGAAGACGAACAGGTCGAGGCAAACGTTGGTGTCGAGGACGAGTTTTTGTGGAGCAGGTATCATGTCGGCAATTCTATTTTGTAGTGATAATTTATGTTGATCGTGCTTTCGCCCGCCAAGAGTCTCGACCTGGAGACGCCGCCAACAACCTCGTTGCACAGCACCCCCGATTTTCTCGACCATTCCTTTCAACTGATCGAGCGCATGCGCCAGTTTTCGCCCGCCGAAGTGGGCAGCCTGATGGGCATTTCCGACGCCTTGTCCGCGCTCAACGTGGCCCGCTACGCATCCTGGACGCCCAAGCTCGACGAGGCACACCAGGCCATCATGGCCTTCAATGGCGACGTGTATGCCGGTTTCGAGGCGCGCAGCCTGCAGCCGGCCCAGCTCGACTATGCCCAGTCGCGCGTGCGCATTTTATCCGGGCTGTACGGCTTGCTGCGCCCGCTCGACCTGATCCACCCGCACCGCCTGGAAATGGGCACGCGTTTGTCGACCGCGCGCGGCAAGGATTTGTATGCGTTCTGGGGCGACACCATCACCAATGGCCTGAACCGCACTGCAAAAGAGCAGGGCGCCAAGGTGCTGGTGAATCTTGCTTCTGAAGAATATTTCAAATCCGTCAAGCCGCGCCAGCTGGACGTGCCCGTCATCGCGCCCGTGTTCGAGGACTGGAAGAACGGCAAATATAAAATCATCTCGTTCTACGCCAAGCGCGCGCGCGGCATGCTGGCCCGCTATGCGGCCGTCCACAATATCCGCGATCCCGAGCAGCTCAAGCAGTTCGACGTCGACGGCTACGGCTTCGTGCCGGAAGCGTCGAACGACAAGAGCTGGGTGTTCCGGCGCAAGGTCGGCGAATAACAACGCCTAACAAAACCGTAGCGAGCGGAAGGAAGTTGTGGTTGAGAAGCGGAACTGTACGAAGGTACAGTGAGCATCGCAGACCGCAAATTACGACGCGCAGTAGGTTTTGATAGGCGTTCTAAGTAAAAAAACCGGGTCAGCCCGGTTTTTTCATTTTACTGCCAGAATTTCCACCACTTGCGCTCCCGGTTCACCCCTTCCGGGCTGAGGAAGGCCGTGTTCGGGTAGTTCTTGGTCAGCACGCGCAAGGTGTCGTCGCGCAGGTCGGTCAAGCCCAGCTTGTCATACGAGCGGTACATGATGAACAGCGCTTCTTCGATCGCCGGCGAGGCGGCAAAGTCGCTGATCGTCGTTTGCGCGCGGTTGGCCGCGGCCAGGTAGGCGCCACGGCGGTAGTAGTAGCGCGCCACGTGGACTTCATATTTCGCCATCGCATCGATCAAATAGTTCATGCGGGCCAGCGAATCGGGCGTATATTTGCTGTTCGGGAACTTGTCGACCAGTTGCTTGAAGGCCGCAAACGCTTCGCGCGTCGCTTTCGGGTCGCGCTCGGTCGGATCTTGCTCGTACAGGAAGTTCAGGAAGCTGATCTGGTCGTTAAAGCTGATCAGGCCACGCAAGTAGTACATATAATCCACATTCGCGTGGTTCGGATGCAACTTGATGAAGCGTTCGACGGCGGCCAGCGCCTGCGCCTGGTCTCCCGCCTTATAATACGCGTAAGCGATCTCCATCTGTGCCTGCAAGGCATAGTTGCCGAAAGGATAGTTAGCCTCCAGCTTTTGGAACAGGCCGATTGCAGCTTCATAGTGCTGCCCGGCCATTTCTTCACGCGCCTCCGAGTATAATTTCGTAACGGACCAGTTTTTGGTCTCATCCACTTTTTCAGGCAACAAGCTGCAAGCGGACATGCCGAGCAGAACGACTGAAGCGACTACCAACGATAATTTTTTTTGCATGACGTTTTGCAAGAAGGTTTTAACCAAGATTTTACAATAGGCTGATTATAGCCGATGGGAATGCTGTGATATTAACTCCGAAGCCTAATTTGGCTGACCCCGCGTTTGACTCCCTTTCTGAGCATGCTGCCGAAGAAGCGTTTGACGGCGATTTTGCCGCCGACGATGTCTTCGAGGAAATGGCCCCGATTACACTGGAACTGACGCCGGACGCCTGCGGCCACCGCCTCGATAAAGTCATCGCCCAGCTGGTGCCGCAATACTCGCGCAGCCGCTTGCAATTGTGGCTGGAAGCCGGTTTCGTGACCGTGGACGGAAAAGTTGCCAAACGCAATATGACCGCCTATGGCGATGAGAAGATCGTCATTCTGCCGCAAAGCGCGCCGGAAGACGAGGCTTTTAAGCCGGAAGCGATGGAATTGAACATCGTGCACGAAGATGAGCATATCATCGTGATCAACAAACCGGCCGGACTGGTCGTGCATCCCGGCCCCGGCAACTGGTCGGGCACCCTGCTCAACGGCCTGCTGCACCACTGCCCGCAGCTGGCCGGCGTGCCGCGCGCCGGCATCGTGCACCGCCTGGACAAGGATACGAGCGGCCTGATGGTGGTCGGCAAGACCCTGGCGTCGCAAACGGACCTCGTGCGCCAGTTGCAGGCGCGCACCGTCAAGCGCGAATATTTCGCGCTCGTGTGGGGCACGCCGAAAATGGCGGGCACCATCGATGCGTCGATCGCGCGCCACCCGCGCGACCGGGTCAAGATGGCCGTGTCGGAGAATTTCACCGCCAAGCCCGCCATCACGCACTATGAATTGATCGGTAGCGGCGAACTCGACCGCCGTCCCGTGAGTCTGATGCAATGCCGCCTGGAAACAGGCCGCACGCACCAGATCCGCGTGCACATGCAGCACCTGGGCTTTGCGCTGGTCGGCGATTATGTGTACGGCAAGCAGCACCTGGTGTCCGTGTTCTCGCGCCAGGCGCTGCAGGCGCGCCGCCTGGGCCTCGTGCATCCGGGCACGCTGGAAGCGTGCGAATGGATCGTGCCGCTGGCCGATGATTTCGCGCAACTGATCGCCACGGCCGGCATTCCCGAGCCGGAACAGGTCTGATGACGTCACCGTTGCCTTGCATTATTCCCCATTGGCCCGGCTTGCCCGCGAACGTGGGCGCGCTGGCGACCGTGCGCGCGGGCGGCGTCAGCCAGGCACCCTATGGTGACGGGCAGGGCGGCGGTGGCTTGAACCTGGGCACGCACGTGGGCGACGAGCCCGCGCACGTGGCGGCCAACCGGGCGCGGCTGGCGGCAGTCTTGCCGTCCGAACCGGCCTGGCTGTCGCAGGTGCATGGCGTGGCCGTGGCCGACGCGGCCAGACTGCACGGTTGCGTGCCGGACGCCGACGCCAGCGTGGCCACGCAGCCTGGCGCCGTGTGCGTGGTGATGACGGCCGATTGCCTGCCGGTGCTGTTCTGTTCGACCGATGGCCTCGTCGTCGGCGCGGCCCACGCGGGCTGGCGCGGCCTGGCCAACGGCGTCTTGCAGCGCACGCTGGACGGCATGCGCGCGCAGGGCGCGAAAGATATCCTCGCCTGGCTGGGGCCGGCCATTGGTCCGCAGCAATTCGAAGTGGGGCAGGACGTGCTGCAGGCGTTCCGCGACGGCGCGCGCGATGCTGCCGAGCGGCAAGTGTTGTCGGATGCATTTGCCGCCATCGCCGGCAAGCCAGGTAAATACCTGGCCGATATCTATGCGCTGGCGCGCACCATGCTGCTGCGCGATGGCGTGGCGCAGGTGGCGGGCGGGGAATATTGCACCGTCAGCGATGCGGCGCAGTTTTACTCGTACCGGCGCGACGGCGTCACGGGAAGACAGGCCAGTTTGATCTGGCGCAAATAATCTGCACGGCAGACACTTATGTGTCTGCCGTTTTTGTTTTATCGTCTGCTGAGGCGAGCGCGCGGGCGTTCAGTTCGGCGATGCGCACCGCCTTGCGTTTGCGTCGCCGCGAGCCCGTCAGATAGAATAGGATGGACAGCGGGATGACGCAGTACAGCACGAAGGTCATCACCCCGGCGACGATGGACGGTTCCGTCAGCGCCATGAGGCCGACGACATAGATCCAGGCAACAGCGGTCATGAGCATCATGAGTCGTGGCAGTCAGTAAAGGTTTGCATGCAGGTGCTCCAGAAATATTTATTTTTGACTACGTTTGCGACGCCTGACGAAACCCACGCGCAGCAGGTTTTGTCCGGCGTCCCTCAATCTTGAATGGACTTAACTATCTATGAATATGCCCGATCCTCAAATGATGACCAAGGAATGGATGGCGCAGATCAGCAATCCTGAGCAGTGGAAGACGTGGTTCAACATGGTACCGCAGCCGGCCAGCAATCCGATTGCCGGCATTTTGCAGGATGCGGGCGCCAGCATCAAGCCGGAAGCGATCGAGCAGCTGAAAAATGCCTATGTGGCCAAGCTGACGGGCTTGTGGGCCGACTTCATGGCCGGCAAGGTGCCGGAGCTGAAGGACCGCCGCTTCGCCGCGCCCGCCTGGCATGCGAGTCCCTTGTCGGCCTTCAACGCGGCCGCCTACCTGCTCAATGCGGAATTTCTCACCGCCATGGCCGAGGCGGTGGAAGCGACGCCGCACCAGAAGCAAAAGATTGCCTTTGCGGTACAACAAATCGTTGACGCCATGTCGCCTGCCAACTTTCTTGCCACCAATCCCGACGCGCAGCAAACCCTGATCGAGACCAAGGGCGAAAGCCTGGCCAAGGGATTGAGCAACATGCTGGCCGACATGCAGAAGGGCCGCATCTCGCAATCGGACGAATCGGCCTTCGAAGTGGGCCGCAACGTGGCCACCACGCCGGGCACGGTGGTGTTTGAGAATGCCTTGTTCCAGCTGATCCAGTACGCGCCGACGACCGCCACGGTACACCAGCGTCCGCTGTTGATGGTACCGCCATGCATCAATAAATTTTATATCCTTGACTTGCAGCCAGAAAACTCGCTTGTGCGCTATGCGGTGGAGCAGGGCAATAGCGTGTTCCTCATGTCCTGGCGCAATCCGGACCTGAGCCTGCAGCACCTGACGTGGGATGATTACGTGGAGCAAGGCGTGATCGAAGCCATCCGGGTGGTGCAGGACATCTCCGGCCAGGACAAGCTGAACATGTTCGGCTTTTGCGTGGGCGGCACCATCGTGTCGACGGCGCTGGCCGTGCTCAAGGCCCGTGGCGAGAGTCCGGCCGCCAGCCTGACCCTGCTGACCACCTTCCTCGACTTTTGCGACGCGGGCGCGCTTGACGTCTTTATTGACGAGCCGCAAGTGGCGCTGCGCGAGCAAAGCTTGTCCAAGGGCGGCCTGATGTCCGGGCGCGACCTGGGCAGCACTTTCTCCAGCCTGCGCCCGAACGACCTCGTGTGGAATTACGTGCAGTCGAATTACCTGAAGGGCAAGGAGCCGCCCGCGTTCGACTTGCTGTACTGGAATGGCGACGGCACGGGCTTGCCGGGTCCCATGTTCTGCTGGTATCTGCGCAACACCTACCTGGAAAACAGCCTGAAAGTGCCGGGCAAGCTGACGGTGGCAGGCGAAAAGGTCGACCTGAGCAGCATCGATGCGCCCGCCTTCATCTATGGCTCGCGCGAAGACCACATCGTGCCCTGGGGCGCGGCCTATGCGAGCACGGCGCTGCTGAACCCGAAAAAAACCAGGGCCAACCGTTTCATCCTGGGCGCTTCCGGCCATATCGCCGGCGTGATCAATCCCGCCGCGAAGAAAAAGCGCAGCTACTGGAGCAATGACCAGCCACGCACGGCGAAAGCCAAGCCCTTGAGCGCCGAGCAGTGGATGGACGGCGCAACCGAACACGCGGGCAGCTGGTGGCCGGAATGGGCGGCTTTCCTGGCCGAACATGGCGGCGCCGACGTCAAGGCGCCAGCCAAGCCCGGCAACAAACGCCATGCGCCTATCGAGGCGGCGCCAGGCCGGTATGTTAAAGTCAGGGTGGATTAAGTCACAAAGCGTTTTGTCCGGCAAGACCGGCGTAATCTCCGGTCTTGTCAGGAATCTACTTTTAGTTGCGTTGCAATAAATGCGGGAATCTACTACCCTGATGTGCAATGGAGCCGTTTTCCACTCTATAATGGAAAACGTAGGCAGGTGCGAAAGCGGACCCACGTTCGCTTTTTTTTCGGATCAACTCAGTATGCGCTGCGGCGCAATAAGTGGAACTTGTGATGAGTAGTGCAAAAAAAAGTATAGACCGCCTGATTAAAAAATACCCGAACCGCCGTCTGTACGACACGCAAACCAGTTCCTACATCACCTTGACGGATGTCAAGCAGCTGGTGTTGGACAACGAAGAGTTCACGGTCGTCGATGCCAAGTCCAGCGAAGATCTGACGCGCAGCATCTTGCTGCAGATCATATTGGAAGAGGAAGCCAGCGGCGTGCCCATGTTCTCCAGTGGCGTGCTGTCGCAGATCATCCGCTACTATGGCCACGCCATGCAGGGCATGATGGGTTCCTACCTGGAAAAGAACGTGCAAGCGTTCACGGACATCCAGCACAAGTTCACGGGCACCTCGGCCGGCAGCTTCGAAGGCAAGCCGTTCAGCCCGGAAATGTGGACCCAGTTCATGAACGTGCAGGGCCCGATGATGCAGGGCATGATGAACAACTACATCGACCAGAGCAAGAGCCTGTTCGTGCAGATGCAGGAGCAGATGCAAAGCCAGAGCAAGAATCTGTTCGGCACCTTCCCCTTCGTCCCACCCGTCCCGCCAACGGACAAGAAGTAATCAGATGCATGGCCATGGGCAGCGATGCTGCCCATGTGCATCATTTTATTGCACCTTTGACATCAATTCGATACAGTTCGCAGCATAGTTCTGCCAGCAAGGGGCGGCTCGGGGTACAATAGCCGATTCGCCTCACCATTTTCTAGCTGCCAACTATGTCTGAAATTCACCGTATTCCCGTTCCTTCCGCCAAGCCAGAGGCCATGCTGGCCATGCCAGGTGCGGCGCCGAAAGTGGGCTTTGTCTCGCTCGGCTGCCCGAAAGCGCTGGTCGATTCCGAACAAATCCTGACCCAGCTGCGTGCCGAAGGCTACGAAACGGCGAAATCCTACGCTGGCGCCGATCTGGTGATCGTCAATACCTGCGGCTTCATCGACGCCGCCGTGCAAGAGTCGCTCGACGCCATCGGCGAAGCGCTGGCCGAAAACGGTAAAGTGATCGTTACCGGCTGCCTGGGCGCCAAGAAAGATGCTGCCGGCGACGACATCATCATGAAGGTGCACCCGAAAGTGCTGTCCGTCACGGGCCCGCATGCGCTGGCCGAAGTGATGGATTCCGTCCACTTGCACCTGCCGAAACCGCATGCGCCTTTCCTCGACCTGGTGCCGCCGCAAGGCGTCAAGCTGACGCCGAAGCATTACGCGTATTTGAAAATTTCCGAAGGCTGCAACCACCGTTGCAGCTTCTGCATCATCCCGTCCATGCGCGGCGACCTGGTGTCGCGCCCGATCGGCGAACTGATGATGGAAGCGGAAAACCTGTTCAAGTCGGGCGTCAAGGAATTGCTGGTCATTTCGCAAGATACCTCGGCCTACGGCGTGGACGTGAAATTCCGCTCCGGCTTCTGGAACGGCCGTCCCGTGAAGACCCACATGACGCAGCTGACGGAAGCGCTGGGCGAGCTGGCCAAGTCCTACGGCGCCTGGGTGCGCCTGCACTATGTGTACCCGTATCCGCATGTGGACCAGATCATCCCGATGATGAGCGGCGGCCACATCCTGCCTTACCTCGATATCCCGATGCAGCATGCGCATCCTGACGTATTGAAGCGCATGAAGCGTCCGGCCAGCGGCGAGAAAAACCTCGATCGCATCCAGGCCTGGCGCGCCATCAACCCGGATCTCACCATCCGCTCGACCTTCATCGCCGGTTTCCCAGGCGAAACGGAAGCGGAATTCGAGTATTTGCTCGATTTCCTCAAGGAAGCGCAGATCGACCGCCTCGGCTGCTTCGCGTATTCGCCTGTCGAAGGCGCGACGGCCAACGAAATCGCCAATCCCGTGCCGGAAGAAGTGCGCGAAGAGCGCCGCGGCCGCGTGATGCTGCTGCAGGAAGAAATCTCGAAAAAACGCCTGCAGGCCAAGGTCGGCAAGACCGTGCGCGTGCTCATCGATGAAGTCACGCGCTCGGGCGGCGTGGGCCGCTCGTCCGCCGACGCGCCGGAAATCGATGGCGTCGTGTACGTCAAACCGCCGTTCGAGCCGCACCGCAAGCTGGCCGTGGGCCAATTTGTCGATGTGACCATCACGTCGGCCGACGCGCACGACCTGTGGGGCGCTGCCGAGTAAGCAGGTGTAACAACAGTACGGCAGGCAAGGGCATAAGCCCTTACAATCAAGGCGGACCAGCACAGGCTGATCCGCCTTTTTTATTTGCCGACGATGCCATGACCACACCCAAATCCCCGCAGACCGCGCTGATCCACAGCGATTACCAGGCACCGCAAGGCTTTGCCGCGTTTCCGAATGCCATCCATCACGCCTCCACCGTGCTGTTCAAGGACGTGGCGGCCATGCGCTCGGGCGACTGGAAAGAGAAGAACGCCTATACCTACGGCTTGCACGGCACGCCCACCACGTTCACCTTGGAAGCGCGGCTGGCCGAGATCGAAGGGGGCACGCACTGCCTGCTGGCGCCGTCGGGGCTGGCGGCCATCGCCATGGCCGATTTTGCCCTGCTGAAGACGGGCGACGACGTGCTCTTGCCGGAAAACATATACAACCCGAACCGCGAACTGGGACGCTGGCTGGCGCACGATTTCGGCATCACGGCCCGCTATTACGATCCGCTCATCGGCGCCGGCATCGCGGCCTTGATCCAGGAGAATACCAAGCTCATCTGGACGGAAGCACCGGGTTCCGTGACCATGGAAGTGCCGGACCTGCCCGCCATCTGCGCGGCCGCCCATGCGCGCGGCGTGCTCGTCGCTTTGGACAACACCTGGTCGGCCGGCCTGGCCCTGCGCGGCTTCGAGCTGGGCGTGGACATCATCATGCAGGCGCTGACGAAATACCAGTCGGGCGGCTCGGACGTGCTGATGGGCGCCCTGATCACGCGCGAGCGGGCCCTGCACGAGCGCCTGGCGCAGGCGCACATGCGCCTTGGCATGGGGGTGGGCGCGGACGACGCCTATCTGGTGCTGCGCGGCTTGCCGACCATGAAGCTGCGTTTCGACGCCCACGACAGGGGCGCGCGCGCCGTGGCCGCCTGGCTCAAGGGCAGGAGTGAAATTGCCACGGTGCTGCATCCGGCTTTCGCCGATTGCCCTGGTCACGCCATCTGGCAGCGCGATTTCACGGGTGCGGGCGGCCTGTTTTCCGTGCTGTTCGATGCCCGCTACACGGAGCAGCAGACGGACCGTTTCGTCGATGCCTTGCAGTTGTTCAAGATTGGCTACAGCTGGGGCGGCGCGAACAGCCTGGTGATGCCGTACCGCATCGCCGCCATGCGCAAGGGCTGGCCGCTGCCGGGCCAGCTGGTGCGCCTGAACGTGGGGCTGGAAGAGCCGCAAGACCTGATCGCCGATATCGAACGGGCGTTCGCGGCGATGTAGGTGGAAGGGGGCGGGCAAGCGCGCGGCTTGCCCGGATGCCGCTGCTACAGCGGCATGGCGTTATTGTTGTTCAAGTCGATGAAGCCGCGCAGCAGGCGGTAGGCTTTCCACAGCCACGCCACGCCCCAGACGAGAAAGGCAAGCGGAATGCCGATGATGGTAATCCACAGCACGGCGCCGACGACGATCCAGAAGGCATACCACCAGAATGAACGGATCTGCCAGCCATGATGGCTGTACACGAAGGTCCCGGCCGCCTCGTCCCGCTTCACGTAATTGATGATCAGCGGGATGAAGGAAAATGCGCCCAGTGAAAATACAAAGCTGGCGCCATGTATCAGGTATAACCACCAGGCCAGGGTCTTGCTCTGCTGGGCAGTGTTATCCAGAATAATATCTTGTGACATGGAGGCTCCCTTGCTTGCTCAAGTTTTGATTGTAACAAGCAATGCGGCGCGGGGGCGCCACCCATGCAGGGAAAAGGTTGAATGAATTGCTGAAACTGGACAGGGCTCACATGATGATGGCGCGCGGGCGGCGAGGGCTGCGCCGCGCCTTGCAGGCGCTGCTGCTGTGCACGGCGGCCCATGCGGCACATGCCGCCAACGGCGCGTTCGTCGATGATTTTTCCAGCGGCTTGAAGGAAGAGGGGCTGGCGGGCGCCGTCTGGAGTGAATTGCTGCCTAACGGAAATATGCTGACGGGCGCCGCCGGCGTGCAGGATGGCGCCAGCCGTGCTCCCATGCAGGCGGACACGCGGGTGCAGGTGGGTTCCGTGGGCAAGGTGGCGCTGGCGCTGGGCGTGCTGCGCCTGGTCAGCGAAGACCGGCTCACGCTCGACACGCCGCTGCAGCAGGTATTACCGGAACTGGCCATGAGAAATCCCTGGCTGGCGAGCGACCCCGTGCGCATCCGCCACCTGCTGGCGCACACTTCCGGCCTGGACAACGCCCGTCTCTGGCAGGCGTTCAGCCTGCAGCCGGCACCGGACACGCCGCTGGCGGCCGCCTTTGACGGCGGCGGCAATCTGCTGCGCGTGCGCGCCCGCCCCGGCAGCCGCTATGCCTATTCGAACATGGGCTATGGCTTGCTGGGCATGGTGATCGAGCGGGTCACGGGCCAGCCGTATGAACGCTACCTCGATGCGCAATTGCTGCAGCCGCTGGGTATGCATGACAGCACGTTTGCCTTTGTCACGCAAATGAGCACGCAAGGGGGCAAACAGGCCGGCGGCCAGGGCGATGCGCGCCTGGCCATGGGCCACTTCGAGCAGGGCGTGGCGCAGCCGGCCGTGCCCCTGTACCTGCGCCCGGCCGGCCAGTTCACCACCACGGCGGCGGACATGGGCAGGCTGGCGCGCTTCCTGATGGGGGACGGCCAGCTGCAAGGCAGGCAGTTCATCGACCTGGCCCTGATGGGCGCGCTGTCGGCGCCGTCCGGCACGGACGCGGCGCAGGCGGGCCTGGAAACGGGCCATGGCCTCGCGCTCGCCGTGCGCGACCGCCACAATGTGGTGGGCGCCTGCCACCCGGGCACCGCCGTGGGTTTCCGCGCCATGCTGTGCCTCTATCCGGAACAGAAAAGCGCGTTTTTCGTGGCCTTCAATACGGATGCGGAACAGGCAGACTATGAGCGCTTCAACCGCCTGCTGCTGCGCGACCTGGACCTGCCGCTGCGCGCGCCGGCCGCCCGCGGCGCCCCTGCGGCCACGGTGGAAAACTGGCAGGGCGTGTATGTGCCCGCGCCCGACGCCATGGCCAGCATGGCCTGGGTCGATGCCGTCTTCGGTTTCGTGCGCCTGAAGTGGGATGGCGATGCGCTGTTCCTGATCCCGTTCCAGGGCGAGCCGAAGGAGCTCGAGCCGGTGGGCGGCCTGCTGTTCCGTGCCAGCGACCGCAGCACCGCGTCCCATGTGCTGCTGCAGGAAGACGGCCGCCATGTGCTCAGCGACGGCTTGCACAGCTATGAACGCGCCTCGATGCTGCGCATGCTGGTGCTGTGGGGCAGCCTGGCGCTGGGCGCGGCGGGCTTGCTGTACGTGCTGCTGGCGGGGGGCTGGCGCGCCGCGCGGCGTACCCTGGCGCGCGGCGACCACCTGTTCGCGCCGCTGCTGTCGCTGCTGGCATTGCTGCTGCCGCTGCCGTTCTTTTACTTCCAGTCCTTCCTGCGCCTGGGCGACATCACCGTCGCCAGCGTGCTGCTTGCCCTGGCGACGGGCGCGCTGCCGCTGGCCGTGGCCTTTGGCCTGGCGCGCTGCTGGCGCAGCCGTGGCACGGCGGCCGACGTCGGCACGCTGGCGAAATGGGACTGGATCGCCTTGCTGGCGGCGCTGCAGCTGCTGCTGGTGCTGGCCTGGTGGGGTTTGCTGCCGCTGCGCTTGTGGCAGCTATAGGCCGCGATGCGGAAAAGGGCACGGCCGGGCGGCCATGCCCTGACAGGCGTCAGCCGAGGATGTTCAGGATGCCATCGAGGCCGACGAAATTGAGCGCCACGTCGGCCTGCGAACGCACCACGGGCTTGGCGCGGAAGGCCACGGACAGGCCGGCGATGCCCATCATCTTCAAATCGTTGGCGCCGTCGCCCATGACGATGGCTTGCGATGGCGCAATGCCCATTTCGGCGCATACGCGCTCCACCGTGCGCTGCTTTTCCTCGGCGTCGACGATGCCGCCCAATACCTTGCCTGTCAGCTTGCCGTCGATGATTTCCAGTTCGTTCGCATGCGTGTAGTCGAGGCCCAGGCGCTGTTTCAGGCGCTCGGTGAAGAAGGTGAAGCCGCCCGACACCAGCAGCGTCTTCAGGCCGGCCGCCTGCACGGCCGCCAGCATCTTCTCGGCGCCCGGCGACAGCTGCAGGCGCTCATCGTAGACGCGCTGCAGGGCCGACGCGTCGAGCCCCTCGAGCAGGGCCACGCGCTGCTTCAGGCTGGCGGCGAAATCGAGCTCGCCGCGCATGGCCGCTTCCGTGATGGCCGCCACCTGCGGTTTGAGGCCCTGCATGTCGGCGATTTCATCGATGCACTCGATGGTGATCAGGGTCGAATCCATGTCCATCGCCACGAGCTTGAATTCGCCCAGTTCGCGCTGGCCCATCATGTAGGTGGCGTCCAGCTGCGCCGCCTGGGCCGCCACTTCGATGGTGGGGCGCAGCGCGGGCGAATAGGCGATCTGCTCGCAGCGCACGGCGTTCGGCCCCAGGCGCGTGACGGAGGTGGGCGCGGCCAGCGCGGCGATGCGCTCGAGGCGGGCGCTGTCGCCGTCCAGGCCCTGCAGGATCAGGTTCATGGTGATGGAAGTGGTGTCGGTCATGGGGCTATCCTGCATAAAAGGTCTGAATGGTCTATACCGTCAATTGCTTGATGGTGGTCTTGATCTGCGTCACGCGCGCGGCCAGGTCCGGCATGGCTGCAGTGATTTTCAGCTTGTCCTGGCCATGCAGCTTGATATGGCGGTTTTTCTGGATCAGGTCGATGATGCGCATCGGGTCGATGGGCGGCTTGGCCATGAATTGCAGGGTGGCTGCCTCGCCATGCACGTCGATCTTGACGATGCCCACGGTTTTCGCCGCGATGCGCAATCGGTGCGTCTCGACCAGCGCCTTGACGGGATCGGGCAGCTTGCCGAAGCGGTCGATCAGCTCTTCCTGGATATCGTCGATCTTGTCCTGCGTGGCGCAGTTGGCCAGGCGCTTGTAGATTGACAGGCGCTCGTGCACGTCGCCGCAGAAGTCCGCCGGCAGCAGGGCCGGCACGTGCAGGTTGATTTCCGTCGTCGAGGCCAGCGGCGCGGCCAGGTCCGGCTCCTTGCCCGCCTTCAGCGAGCGCACGGCTTCGTTGAGCATGTCCGAATACAGCTGGAAGCCGATTTCCGTCATCTCGCCCGACTGGCTCTCGCCCAGCACCTCGCCGGCGCCGCGGATTTCCAGGTCGTGCATGGCCAGGTAAAAGCCGCTGCCCAGTTCTTCCATCTGCTGGATGGCGTCCAGGCGGCGCTGCGCCAGTTTCGTCAGGCCCTGCACGTCGTGCACCAGCAGGTAGGCGTAGGCCTGGTGATGCGAGCGTCCCACGCGGCCGCGCAGCTGGTGCAGCTGCGCCAGGCCGAACTTGTCGGCGCGGTGCATGATGATGGTGTTCGCCGTCGGCACGTCGATGCCGGTTTCAATGATGGTCGTGCACAGCAAAATATTGAAGCGCTGGGCGACGAAGTCGCGCATGACCTTTTCCAGGTCGCGCTCGTGCATCTGGCCGTGCGCCACGGCGATGCGCGCCTCGGGCAGCAGTTCCGTCAGCATGGCCAGGCGGTTCTCGATGGTTTCCACCTCGTTGTGCAGGAAGTAGATCTGGCCGCCGCGTTTGAGTTCGCGCAAACATGCTTCGCGGATGATGGCTTCGCCCTCGCTGCGCACGAACGTCTTGATGGCCAGGCGCTTTTGCGGCGCCGTGGCGATGATGGAAAAGTCGCGCAAGCCTTCCAGCGCCATGCCCAGGGTGCGCGGGATCGGCGTGGCCGTCAGCGTCAGCACGTCCACTTCCGCGCGCAAGGCCTTCAATGCCTCTTTCTGGCGCACGCCGAACCTGTGTTCTTCGTCAATGATGACCAGGCCCAGACGGGTAAACTTCACGTCGTCGGACAGCAGCTTGTGCGTGCCGATGACGATGTCGATGGTGCCGTCGGCCATGCCCTTGAACGCCTGCGTGATCTCCTTGCCGCTGCGGAAGCGCGACAATTCCGCGATGCGCACGGGCCAGTCGGCGAAGCGGTCGGCGAAGGTTTGCGCATGCTGTTCCGCCAGCAGGGTGGTGGGCGCCAGTATCGCCACCTGCTTGCCGCCCATGACGGCGATGAAGGCGGCGCGCAGCGCCACTTCCGTCTTGCCGAAGCCGACGTCGCCGCACACGAGGCGGTCCATCGGCTTGCCGGACGTCATGTCCTTGATGACGTTGTTGATGGCTTCGGCCTGGTCCGGCGTCTCGTCGAAGCCGAAGCTGTCGGCGAAGCGCTGGTAGTCGTGCGCCGAGAATTCGAAGGAGTGGCCCTGGCGCAGCGCGCGGCGGGCGTACAGGTTGAGCAGCTCGGCGGCCGTGTCGCGCACCTGTTCGGCCGCGCGCTTTTTCGCCTTTTCCCACTGGCCCGAACCGAGCGAGTGCAGCGGCGCGTCTTCCGGCGAGGCGCCCGAATAACGGGAGATCACATGCAGCTGCGACACCGGCACATACAGTTTCGTGTCCTTGGCGTATTCGAGGTGCAAAAATTCCGTCTCGCCTTCGCCCAGGTCCATGCTGGTCAGGCCCATGTAGCGCCCGATGCCGTGGTTGATGTGCACCACGGGGTCGCCGATTTTCAGCTCCGACAGGTCGCGCACCATCGACTCGACCTGCGTCACGCCTTCCTGTTTTTTGGTGCCGACCCTGCGGCCGGAACCGGCGTACAGTTCCGTCTCGGTGATGAAGGCCAGATTGCCGTCCGGCGTGAACAGCTCGAAGCCGGCGTGCAGCGGCGCCACGCCCAGCATCAGCTTGGCATCGGACTGCAAGAAGCCGTCGCAGCCTTCCACCGGCGTCAGTTGCAGGTCGTATTCGCTGAAATACTGCTGCAGGGTTTCGCGGCGGCCG
The DNA here is from genome assembly GCF_058798615.1 of Janthinobacterium sp. GW822-FHT07H11. Taxonomy (NCBI): domain Bacteria; kingdom Pseudomonadati; phylum Pseudomonadota; class Betaproteobacteria; order Burkholderiales; family Oxalobacteraceae; genus Janthinobacterium; species Janthinobacterium sp. GW822-FHT07H11. The sequence continues at coordinate 4,152,806 of NZ_CM179507.1, read as the reverse complement.
TTCGATTCGGCGCAGATCATCACGCGGCGGCCCGCTTGCAGCAGGTAGCTGCGCAGATTGGCCAGCGGGTCGTCGGCGCGCCGGTTGACGGCGATGTTGGGAATCGGCGCCGACAGTTCGGAGGCCAGCGCATCGTTCGATTTTGTGATGGCCAGGCGCGGATACGGCTTGGCCAGGCCGAAGAACTGTTCGTCGGACAGGAACAGCGCTTCGGGCGGCAAAATCGGCCGCTCGCGGTCGGCCTTCAAAAAGCGGTAGCGCGACTGGGTATCGGTCCAGAAGCGTTTGATGTCCGCGTCGATCTCGCCCACCAGGGCCAGCGAGGCGTCGGGCGGCAGGTAGTCGAACAGGGTGGCCGTCTGCTCGAAGAACAGCGGCAGATAATACTCGATGCCGGCCGAGGCGATGCCGCTGCTGATGTCCTTGTAGACGACGGAGCGCGACGGGTCGCCCTCGAACTGCTCGCGCCAGCGGTTGCGGAAGGTGGTGCGCGCCGCCTCGTCCATGGGAAATTCGCGGCCCGGCAGCAGCCGCACTTCGTGCACGGGATACAGCGAGCGCTGGGTGTCGGCGTCGAAGGTGCGGATGGTCTCGATGGTGTCGCCGAACAGGTCCAGCCGGTAGGGCAGGGCCGACCCCATGGGGAACAGGTCGAGCAGGCCGCCGCGCACCGAGTATTCGCCGGGCGACATCACTTGCGACACATGGCTGTAGCCGGCCAGGGTCAGCTGCGACTTCAGGCGCGCCTCGTCCAGCGTTTCGCCCTTCTTGAAGAAGAAGGTGTAGGCGGCCAGGAACGACGGCGGCGCCAGGCGCACCAGCGCCGTGGTGGCCGGCACGATCAGCACGTCGCACTGGCGCGTCTGGATTTCATGCAGCGTGGCCAGGCGCTCGGAGACCAGGTCCTGGTGCGGCGAAAAGGCGTCGTAGGGCAGGGTTTCCCAGTCCGGCAGCAGATGGCAGCGCAGTTCCTTGCCGCCAAACCAGGGGATTTCATCGAGCAGGCGCTGGCCGTCGCTGGCCTGCGCCACCACCACGGCCAGCATCTGGCCCCGCGCCTTCAAGGTCAAAGCGGCCAGCGCCAGGGCATGGGCGTCGGATGAACCATACAGGGCGGGCAGCGCATAGCGGTTGCCGGGCTTGGGGAGGGCTTTTGTTAAGTCTAAGGACATGCAGGCGATGACACTAGTGGCAGAGGCAGTTGAATGGGACAGCTGTGGTGCGCGCCGCGCCGCCAGTGACGGCGCTGACAGGCGAGATTATAGACCATCGTCCTGATCTCCGCGCTTGAGAAAACCGTCGCGGGCGGCAGCAATGCACGGCGCGCAGCAGGTTTTATTCTGCGCGGACATTGGCGATGCCGAACGGTACATGCACCATCGGTATCGTGCCGCCCGCCGATTTCAGGTGGCTCAGCTGGTCATCGAAGAAGATATGCGGCTTGAACACGGACAGCACGCGCGACTTGTCCATGCCGCCGAGGAAAAACGTCTCGTCGGCCGCCACGCCCCAGCTTTTCAGGGTCGTCACCACGCGTTCGTGCGAGGGCGCGTTGCGCGCCGTGATGATGGCGATGCGCAGGATCTTCCTGTAGCCGGGGTCGCGCCGCTGCGCCTTTTCCTCCAGGCGCTGCATGGTGGCCAGCTTCTGGAACAGGTCGGCCAGCGGTCCCGGGCGGTGCGGCGTGCCCACGTTCAGGGTTTCGTGCGCGTGGAACTCGTCGACGTCGTTGTTGCGCTTGAACACGGTTTCCGCTTCATCGTCGGCGATCACGCCATCGAAGTCGAAGGCCACGCGCAGCTCCTCGTCGCTTTCGTCGTCTTCCGTGCGCGAGGGCAGCACCAGGCCGGCCGGGTAGTTGCAGGCCAGCGCGCTGCGCACGTCGTCTTCATTCGCGCTGAGGAAGAGCGAGGCGTTGAAGGCGGGCAAATACGGATACGGCGACTTGCCCGTCATGAAGGCGGCGCGCGAGATGTCGAGGCCATAGTGGGCGATCGAGTGCATGACGCGCAGGCCCGTCTCCGGCGAATTGCGCGAAAACAGCACCACTTCCACCGGCGACTGGCGCGGATAGTGCTTGTTGATGTTCAGGAAACGACGGATGAAGGGAAAGGCCACGCCGCGCGGCAACACCGCGTCGATATGCGCTTCCTGGTACTTGCGGTATTCCTCGGGACCGCTGTCGAGGTAGACCTGGTGCGATTCGGACAGGTCGAACAGCGCGCTGGACGCGACGCCGATCACCAGTTTGTGTTCGATAGGATAAGCCATTGTGTGCCCGTGATTTGCCTGTTGAGCATCTTATACGACTATCAACTGCGCAGCCAATAGGCGTGCACGGCGAATTTTCGCACCAAAGCGGAGCAGGCGGGCCGGTTTGTGGCGACTTGTGCGAGGAGTACCACAGTAAAGAAATAAATCTTGTTTTGTATCAAGTATGTATCAGCCAGTACGCCATTTTTCCTCTATCCTTGTCATTATGAATTCTAGCCAATTGTAACGAAGCGTACGCCCCACCCCCGCCGCCTTTATACAAGCTACAACCGTTCTACCCGGACATGCCTGCCTCGACCTTGCCAGCTGTTGTAATGACTACATAAAGGACCAAGCCATGTTTAAGAATCTACTCATCAAATGGAAGTTGGCGACCCTGGTCGCCGTCATGATGGCCGCCCTGCTGGTGGTGGGCATCTGCGGCTACACGGGCATCGCCACCGTGGGCGGCGCCGTCAATGAAATCGGCGTGGTGCGCCTGCCGTCGATCCAGGGCTTGATGATGATGAACGAGGGCCAGACGGCCGTCGCCGCCGCCACCCTGACCGCGGCCATCTATGAAAACAATTACCAGTCGCAAGACAAATTTGCGGACGCGCTGCGGCTGCGCACCAAGGCCTGGGCCAATATCGAGGCAGGCCGCAAGCTGTACGAACCGCTGCCGCAGACGCCCGAGGAAGCCGTGCTGTGGAAGCGTTTCCTGGAAGAGTGGGCCGCCTGGAAGGGCGATGACGACAAGGTGCGCGCCATCCTGCGCCAGCTGGCCGAGAACCGCGACGAGCAGCAGCAAAAGAACCTGTTCGTGGCGTTCTACAAGCAGTACGAGGATTCGCGCAGCCTGTTCGGCAAGGCCGAGGCCACGCTCAATGAGATCATCAAGCTCAATAACGGCGTGGCCGACGCCAGCGTCAAGGAAGGCAGCGCTGCCGTGACGCGCTCGGAAAGCCTGATGCTGATCCTGGGGCTGCTGGCTTCGGCGCTGGGCATGGGCTGCGCCGCCTACATCACGCGCGCCATCACCCAACCGATCAATGCGGCCGTGAAAGTGGCGCAAACGGTGGCGTCGGGCGACCTGACCAGCCATATCGAGGTGCACACGACGGAAGAGACGGGGCAGTTGCTGCAGGCGCTGAAGGACATGAACACCAGCCTGGTGAGCATCGTCGGCCAGGTGCGCAGCGGCACCGACACCATCGCCACGGCGTCGTCGGAAATTGCCAGCGGCAACCTGGACCTGTCGTCGCGCACGGAAGAGCAAGCCAGTTCGCTGGAAGAGACGGCGTCGTCGATGGAGGAACTGACCTCGACCGTGCGCCAGAATGCGGACAATGCGCAGCAGGCCAACCAGCTGGCCCTGAGCGCCTCGGGCGTGGCCGTCCGGGGCGGCGCCGTGGTGGGCAAGGTGGTCGACACCATGGACGCCATCAACGATTCCTCGCGCAAGATCGTCGATATCATCAGCGTCATCGACGGCATCGCCTTCCAGACGAATATCCTGGCCCTGAACGCGGCCGTGGAGGCGGCGCGCGCGGGCGAGCAGGGGCGCGGCTTTGCCGTCGTCGCCACCGAGGTGCGCAATCTGGCCCAAAGATCGGCGGGCGCAGCGAAAGAAATCAAGACCCTGATCGGCGACTCCGTGGAAGCGGTGGATGCGGGCAGCAAGCTGGTGGCCGAGGCGGGCAGCACGATGGCGGAAATCGTCGCCAGCGTGCAGCGCGTGACCGACATCATGGCCGAAATCAGCCTGGCCACGCAGGAACAAAGCTCGGGCATCGACCAGATCAACCAGGCCATCGGCCAGATGGACCAGGTGACGCAGCAGAATGCGGCCCTGGTGGAAGAGGCGGCGGCGGCCGCCGAATCGCTGCAGGAGCAATCGGGCCAGCTGGCGCAGGTGGTCAGCGTCTTCAAGCTCGATGGCGCGCCGTCGGCGCCGGCGCGCGCCGCCGGCACGGCCAGCGCGCCCCGCGTGGCCGCTGCCGTTCGCCCGGCGGTGCCCGCCAGGGCGCGTCCCGCGCTGCGGGCCGTGCCGTCCGCTGGCCAGCGCGCGACCAGGGACGACGAATGGGAAGTGTTTTAATTCCTGTCGAGACGAACGGCCGCCCCGCGCGGCCGTTTTTGCATGCCGCCACCGCCCCCCTGTTGCGCGCTGACTAGCGGGAGCCTGTCCCGGCAGACGCGGGCATGCCTTGCTGGCGCCCCTCGCAAGCGCCGACTGGCCGGCATGCCGGGCTGGCCGCGCATCCTCTCCGCGCAAGCCATTGATAAAAAAACAGTGTTACCAAAATAGCTGTTTTGCCATCTACGCAAATCTTTGCAAAACTTAACGCGACATTGCCAGTGAGATAACTCACACTGCCTGCCGTACCACCGCCGCGCCGTGGTCCGTGGGGGCGCCGCATGCCGTTGCGCCATGTTCCTGCCCCATTCCGGCTGACTTTATCGCCTGTTGCGCCCGGTCTTCGCGGACCGCCGGCGGCGACAGCCATTGCCGTCAGCCTGCGCATGCCGGCCCGGCGCGATGAACGATGCACCACACTGAAGGATGCGAATGAAGATGGCAAATATGAATATTGGAACGCGCTTGCGCTGGTCCTTTGCTTTGTTGACCATGTTGCTGCTGGCCACCGCCGCGCTGGGCATGCTGCGCCTGTCCGCGCTGGAAGCGCGCATGCGCGACGTGATCGACGATAAATATCCGAAGACCGTGCTGGCCAACGACATCATCAAGAATGTCAACGTGATCGCGCGTTCCTCGCGCAACCTGCTGCTGATGACGGAGCCGCAGCAGCTGGCGCAGGAGCGCGCCACCATCGCCAGGGCGGGCGGCGCAACGGAAAAGGGACTGGCGCAGCTGGAAAAGGTGGTGCTGTCGCCGCAGGGGCGCGAATTGATGGCGGCCGTGACGCAGGCGCGCGCGACGTTCAACGGCGGGCGCGACAAGGTGCTGGCCCTGCTGGAAGAGGGGGCGCGCGATGAGGCGACGGCCTTGCTGCTCGGCACGGTGCGCGATGAGCAGATACGCTACATGGCCGCGCTGGAAACGCTGATCGCGCACCAGCATGACTTGATGGAGGCGGCGGGTGCCCAGGTGCGCCATGAGTACGCCACGGCGCGCACCCTGATGCTGGCCCTGGGCGCGCTGGCCGTGCTCTTTTCGCTCGCCACCGCCTGGCTGGTCACGCGCAGCATCGTCGCGCCCCTGCAACACGCATTGAAGGTGGCGCAGACGGTGGCCGCGGGCGACCTGACGTCGACCTTCGGCACCCATGGCCGCGATGAAACGGGCAAGCTGCTCGACGCGCTCGCCATCATGAACGGCAACCTGCTCGACATCGTGCAGCGCGTGCGTGAAGGCACCGACACCATCGCCACCGCCTCGACGCAGATCGCGGCAGGCAATGTCGACCTGTCGGCGCGCACGGAAGAACAGGCCAGCTCGCTGGAACAGACGGCGTCGGCGATGGAGGAGCTCAGCTCCACCGTGCAGCAGAACGCGGACAATGCCCGCCATGCCAGCGCGCTGGCCGTCACGGCGGCGAAGATCGCCGGCGATGGCGGCCAGGCGGTGGGCCAGGTGATCCACACGATGGACGCGATCAGCGCGTCGTCGGCGCAGATCGCCGACATCATCGGCGTGATCGACATGCTGGCCTTCCAGACGAATATCCTGGCGCTGAACGCGGCCGTGGAAGCGGCCCGCGCGGGCGAGCAGGGGCGCGGCTTTGCCGTGGTGGCGACGGAAGTGCGCAGCCTGGCCCAGCGCAGCGCGGCCGCCGCGCGCGATATCCGCGAACTGATCGCCAATTCCACGCAGCAGGTCGACGCCGGTGCCGCGCTGGTGGCACAGGCGGGCGCCACGATGCGCGAGGTGGTGGCGGCCGTGGGCCAGGTCAGCCGCATGGTGGCCGACATCACGGCGGCCAGCGCCGAGCAAAGCACGGGCATCGGCCAGATCAGCCAGGCCGTGGTGCAGATGGACGAAGTGACGCAGCAGAACGCGGCGCTGGTGGAAGAGGCGGCGGCCGCGTCGCAGTCGCTCGAAGGCGAGGCGGCGAACCTGCTGCAGGTGGTCAGCGTGTTCCGCCTGCGCCCGGCAACGGCGGCGCTGCCGCGCCGTCCGGCGCCGGCCGTGCCGTGCCTGACCGCTTAGTGGCCTGAGTGGAGCTGCGCGCAACCGCGGGGCGCCCGGGCCTTGCACCGGCCTGGCTCGATGCCGCCAGCACGGCCCTGTGCGCCATGCTGGCGGCCTGCCTGCTGCTGTGCATCTGGGGCTACACGGCGGTGCGTATCGATGACGAGACGCAGCAGGCGCTGGACCGCGCCCGCATCGAGAACCGCGACGTGGCGACGATCCTCGCGGCGCAGCTGGACGACGCCCTGGCCGCCGCGCCCGACCTGCCGGGCGACCTGGCGTTTTTCCTGCGACCCTACCGCGAAATCAGCCGCAAGGCGCATGGCCGCATCGAGATCGGCCTTGCCGGCGGCACCGCGCTGGCGGCGTTGCAGGATGGCCTGCCTGCCGTCGCCGCGCCGGCCGATGGCGCGGTGCGCCTGCTCGAAGTGCGCACCTTGCCGCGCCATGGCCTGCAGGTGCGCGTCAGCCAGGATCGCGGACGGGTGCTGGCGCAGCTCGACGGCCTGCGCTGGCGCCTGGTGGCACAGGCCGCGCTGATCTCGCTGGCCGTGCTGTCGCTGGCCGGCGCCGTGCTGTGGGCGGCGCGGCAGCGCCTGCGCCTGCAGCGGCGCCAGGCGCAGGGCGAGCAGCTGGCCCTGAACCTGCAGCTGTCGCGCGAAAAAAGCCGCGCCGACCAGCTGGCCGCCTGCGACGAACTGACCGGCGTGGCCAACCGGCGCCGTTTCTACGCCGTCGCCGGCGGCAAGCTGCAGCAGGCGCGCCACAGCCGCAACCATTACGCGCTGCTGCTGGTGGACCTGGACCGCTTCAAGCAGGTCAATGAACGCCTGGGGCACCTGGCCGGCGACGCGCTGCTGCAGGAGACGGCGGCGCGCCTGCGGCAGGTGCTGCGCGACGATGACGTGCTGGCGCGCTTCGCCGGCGACGCCTTTGTCGTGCTGCTGTGCGAGGTGGGCAGCGAAGAGCGGCTGGCGGCCATCGCCAGGGCCATCCTCGGCGCGGTGCGCGAGCCGTTCAAGCCCGGCGGCGGCGAGGACATCCTGGCCACGGCCAGCATCGGCATCGCCCTGTATCCGCGCGACGGGCAGGGCGTCGATGCCCTGCTGTCGAGCGCGGGCAGCGCCATGGACAGCGCCAAGGCGGGCCGCGACCGCTACCGTTTCTACGACATGGCGCTGAACCTGTCCTCGGCGCGCAGCCTGGAATTGCAAGGGCGCTTTGCCGGCGCCATACGCCATGATGAATTCTGCCTGCATTACCAGGGCAAGTTCGATACGGCGCAATTGCGCCTGGTTGGCCTGGAGGCGCTGCTGCGCTGGGATCATCCGCGGCATGGCCTGATCTATCCGAACGAGTTCATCGGCCTGGCCGAGGAAACCCAGGCCATCGTCGCCCTGGGAAACTGGTGCATCGATGCCGTCTGCCGCCAACTGGCACAATGGCGCCAGGCGGGATTGCCGCTGGTGCCCGTGGCCGTGAATATCTCGGCCACGCAGCTGCGCGAGCCGCTGCTGCAGGAAACCGTGCTGCGTTGCCTGGACCGCTATGCGATCGCCCCCGGCCTGCTGGAGCTGGAAGTGACGGAAAGCTGCTTCATCGACGACATTTCCCAGGCCAAGCAGGTGTTGTTCCGGCTGCGCGCGCTGGGCCTGACCATTTCGCTCGACGATTACGGTACCGGCTACTCGGGGCTGAGCCATATCAAGATGCTGCCTATCCATACCTTGAAGATCGACCGCTCCTTCATCCGCGACCTGGCCATCGACCGCAATGATGCGATGATCGTTGCCTCGACCATCGCGCTGGCCCGGGGGCTGGGCTTGCAGGTGGTGGCCGAAGGCGTGGAAAGCGGCGAGCAGCTTGCGCATTTGCGGCGCCTGGGCTGCCAGCAGGTGCAGGGGTTTTACCTGCACCGCCCGGCGCCGGCGGCGGCCAGCGCCGCCTTGCTGGCGGGCGCCCGGCCGGCCCTGGCGTGCGAGTCGTGAGCACGGCATGTAACAAGCCGCATACATGAGGCCATGTTGCGGTATGCGTATGCTCAGTAAAATGGTGCTATTGCAAGCCGCCTGCCTTTAAGTGCCGAAGCGCGGCCTGGCAGCGACGCCATGGATTGTTTCTGGCGTCTTTAATACTATTTCCCATGCAAGAATGATGAACAGCCCCGCCCCGGCCTATGTCTTTGGCCCGTTCCGCCTATTGCCGCTCGAGCGCCTGCTGTTCGAAGGCGAACGCGCGCTGCGACTGGGCAGCCGGGCCATGGACTTGCTGCTGGCATTGCTGGAGCGGGCCGGCGAGATCGTCGACAAGCACGAGCTGGTCGCCATCGTCTGGCCAAACGCCGTCGTCGACGATGCGACCCTGCGCGTGCACCTGGCCGCCCTGCGCAAGGTCCTCGGCGATGGCCGCGACGGCCAGCGCTACATCACCACCATCCCCGGACGCGGCTACGGGTTCCTGGCGCCGCTGTCGCACACGGGCCAGGCGGCTTCCGGCGCTTCCGCGCCGGAGCCGCGGCATAACCTGCCCGTCATGCTGACGCGCATGCTGGGCCGCGCCGACGTGAGCCAGGCGATGGCCAACCAGCTGCTGCAATTGCGCCTGCTGTGCATCGTCGGCCCCGGCGGCATCGGCAAGACCACGGTCGCCGTGGCCCTGGCCACGCGCGTGCTGCGCCGCTACGCGGACGGCGTGTGCTTCGTCGACCTGTCGCCGCTGAACGAGGGCGGGCTGGTGCCGCTGGCGCTGGCCACGGCGCTGGGCGTGGCCGTGCCGGCCGGCGACGCCATGCCCGTCTTGCTGGCCTATCTGCGCCAGCGCCACATGCTGATCGTGCTCGATAACTGCGAACACGTGATCGGCGCGGCCGCCGCGCTGGCGGATGCCTTGCTGAAGGGCGCGCCGCTGCTGCATGTGCTGGCCACCAGCCGTGAACCGCTGCGCATCTCCAGCGAGCACCTGCAGCGCCTTCCCGCGCTGGGCTTGCCGCCCGCCGACGTGATACCCGATGCGCAGGCGGCCCGCCATTTCGCCGCGGTGCAGCTGTTTTGCGAGCGTTGCGCGGCCGCCGACGATGGCTTCGTGCTGGCTGATGCCGACGTACCCGTGGTGGCGGAGATCTGCCGCCGCCTCGACGGCATTCCGCTGGCGCTGGAACTGGCGGCGGGGCGCATCGGCCACTTCGGCATCCACGAATTGCGCCGCCAGCTCGATGACCGCTTCCGCCTGCTCACGCGCGGACCGCGCAACGTGCCGCTGCGCCACCAGACCCTGCGCGCCACCCTCGACTGGAGCTATGGCCTGCTCGACGACGAAGAGCGCCATGTGCTGCAGGCCCTGAGCGTGTTCAAGAGCCGCTTCCGCATGGAGTCCGCCGCCGCCGTGGCGGGGCGCGAGGTGTTCGACGTCGTGTCGGACCTGGCCGCCAAGTCGCTCGTCAGCATCGAATTCTGCTGCGAGCACGTGTATTACCGTTTATTGGAAACGACGCGCGCGTATGCGGCGGCGCAGCTGCATGCGGCGGGAAACGGCAATGCCGTGCTGCTGCGCCACGCGCGCCACTGCCTCGGCCTGGCCGGCCGCATCGCCGCCGACTGGGAGCGCATGTCCTCGTCCAGCTGGAGCGCCTGCTATGGCCGCCACGTGGATGACCTGCGCGCCGCCATCGACTGGGCCTTTGGCGAGGAGGGCGACGCGGCGCTGGGCATCGCCCTGACCCTGGCCGCGCAAACCCTGTTCTACCAGCTGTCGCTGATGGATGAATACCGCGTGCGCGTGGAGCGGGCGCTGGAGCGGATGGCCGCGCACGCGATCGAGGACGGCGACGGCGAGATGCAGCTGCATGCGTCGCTGGCGCACCTGCTCATGCATACGCAGGGCGTCACGGGGGCCATGCTGCTGTCCTTCCAGCGCGGCTATGCGCTGGCCATGCGGACGGCCGATACGGCCCGCCGCGCCGAGGCGATCTGCGGAATGTGGATCTGCTGCATGGCGCTGGCCGATTTCCGCGGCGCCGAGGCCTACGTGGCCGAATTCGCGGCCCTGGGCCAGGCGCGGGGCGACACGGCGATGCAGCTGGTGCAGGCGCGCATGCGCTCGGCGGGCGAACATCTGCAGGGGCGCCACGCGGAGTCGGAGGCGCTGGCGCGCATGGTGCTTGCCCATCCCGACGGTGCCGGCCAGCTCGGTTTCAACAATGCCGTGCTGGCCGACCACCAGGTCTGCATGCGGGGCAACCTGTCGCGTTGCCTGTGGCTGCTGGGACGTCCCGACGAGGCCTTGCACACCGCGCGCGAGGCGGTGATGGTGGGCTTCGAGCACAATGGCGCCTCGCTGTGCGTGGCGCTGGCCTTCAGCGCCATTCCCGTCGCCCTGTGGTGCGGCCAGCATGGGCTGGCGCGGGCCTGGACTTGCCTGCTGCGCGAGCATGCGGCCCGTTATGGCCTGCTGTACTGGAGCGCCTGGGGCGCCGGCTACCAGCGCCTGCTTGACGCGGAGGCGCGTCGCGCCCCCTTTTCCTGGTCCCCGCTGCGCAGCTGGCCCATGCAGGTTGACGTCATGGCGACCCTGCACGACGCGGCGGCCGACAGCCAGGCATTGCGGCGCGCCCGCGCGGGCCTGGCGCCGTGGAGCATGCCGGAAGTGCTGCGCCGCGCCGCGCACCGCAGCTGGCGCGCTCTGGAGGCGGACGGACGCGGGGACCTGGCGCAGGTGCGGGCACAGCTGGAAGAGGCGCTGCGGCTGGCCCGGGAGCAGGGCGCGCTGGGCTGGGAGCTGCGCTGCGCCACCAGCCTGGCGCGCCTGCTGCACGCGCAGGGCGCGCGCGCCGAGGCGCATGCGCTGCTGGCGCCGGTGCTGTCGCGCTATGTGCAGGGGCATGCCAGCATGGATGTGATGGCCGCCGCCGCGCTGCTGGCGGAACTGGCGTAGGGGCTTACTCGTAGGCGCCCAGCCGGCGCTGTTCGTCCGGCGTGAAACTGGCGTCGCGCAGCTGCTGCAGGGCCGCCGCATCCTGTGCGCCGCCGGGCAGGCCGGCCTGCTGCGCCTTTTGCGCCCGATAGGCGATGATGCGCTGCTGCCACTGCGATTCTTCGCGGTCCAGCTCCGCCAGCCGCGCCGCCGCCTCGGGCGTGAAGGTACTGGCGCGCAGGCGGTAGACTTCGTTTTCACCGCCGCCCTGGGCCCGCAAGGCCTTGACCGATTCCTCGAGCTTGACCACCTGCAGCGGCGCGTCGCGCGCGGCGCGCCGGGCGGGCGACATTTTTTGATCCAGCGCGGCCAGTTGCGCCTGGCGCTGGGCCTCGTCGAGCGAGGTGTCGCCCAATACCGCCATGCGCGCCACGGCATCGTCGTCATGGGCGTCGCTGGCGCCGAACAGGCCCGCGCTTTCCTCGGGCGTAAAATAATTGCCGCGCAGGGCGCGCATCGCTTGCAGGCGCGCGCGCGCCGCCACGGCCGCATCGGGCTGCGCCGGCAAGGCCTGCTCGGCGCCGGCCAATGCCTGCTTGTAGGCCAGATATGCGCCCAGCAGGCGCTTCGCTGCGCGGGCGGGCACGGGCGCCAGGCGCTTGTCCAGTTCCGCCTCGATCTGGCTGCGGATGGCGGCCAGCGGCTTTTCGCCGAGGCCCGCCAGGTAGTAGTCGAACAGGTGGCCCAGTTCGGCGTCGACCACCAGCTGGTCGCCGGGGGCCACCGTCACGTTGCCGTCGGGCCGCGTGCCCTGCATCGAGCGCACGAACGCGAACAGGTCCGGCTCCGGTTTTTCCGGCGGCGCGGCGGGAGGTTCTCCCGGCCGCAACACCAGGTACAGGGCCAGGGCCGCCAGGCTGGCGCCGATGATCCATTTCGCGTGCATGCGCTGCTCCTTACAGTCCCAGGCCTTGCAGGCGGTTGGCCTGCTGGCGGAAGACGGTGACGGGGTTCGTTTCGAACAGGTTGACGATGCCGACGAACTGGTTGACTTCATCGAGGTGGTTCATGGCGTAGTCGTCGCGGATCACCTTGCCCAGGTGGCTGGAGCAGCTGCTGACCAGGCCATCGTTCTTCACGCCGCCAAAGGCCAGGCTGATGGCCGCCAGCAGCGGGTCGCCCGCGTCGAGCACATTCGTGTACGGTTGCGCGCCGCTCCACGAGAAATAGTACACGCCTTGCACCTGATGCGCGCCTTCACCGCAGGCCGAGGTGGGCACGCCTTGCGGGTGGCGGCCATTAAAAGCCAGCGAGCCGGCCGTGGACAGCGATGCCAGCGAGGCGCCCGCGTTTTGCGGCAGGCCTGCGTTGCCCGACAATAGACTGATCAGCGAGGCGAGCGCATTGCCCAGCGCGCCGCTGGTGTTGGGAATGGCGCCGCTGAGGATATCGGCCACCTTGGAACCCTTGTTCACGCCGGCCACGCTGGTGACGGAGGCCACCAGGTCGGGCCGCACGGAGGCGACATAGCGGGCCGTGGGGCCGCCGTGGCTGTGGCCGATCAAGTTGACTTTGCTTGCCCCCGTGGCGGCGAGGATCTGCCGCACCTGCGACAGCAGCTGTTCGCCGCGCACTTCCGTGCTGTTGGCGGCCGAGACGGTGGTCACATACACTTGCGCGCCGCCGCTGCGCAGGGCGTCGGGCACGCCATAGAAATACTCGACGGGGCCCAGCTTGTCGAAACCGAACAGGCCGTGCACGAGCACGATAGGGTACTTCGTTTGCGTGTAGCCGGCGGCGCCGGCGCTGCCGGGCAGGAGGGCGAGGGTGAGCAGCAGGGTCGATAGCAGTTGCCAGAAGCGAGTCTTCATTTTGTCTCCGTTATTTGAATAATATGGAAATGTCGATGCTGTAGCGATGAACCGTGCACTCCTTACATTCTCGATGCATTAAAAATAGCGAGCGCTCGGTTTATTGAATGTAGCATTGCTGGATTTAAATTGCAGACAATTGCATGATGCAGCGCAATAACTGTGGGAATTTGGCGTTGCGTATGCGTCCATTGCATAGTTGAAAAGTCAAATAGTTGTTTTCCTGAGCTATAATCGGCCCCGCATCAGCCGTCCCGCCGTCTTGCAGCGCCGCCCAGGTGCTGTCTTACATTGCTCATACACCGTTACTTGGGAATGCACTTGTCGACCCATTTTAATTTTGAACAGTTTCAGCAGATGACGCCTTTAAATGGCGAAAACATCTGGGAATATATTCTTGACCGCCACGCCGAGCGCATCGGCGTCAAGCGCCGCAAGCCGGCGCTGGAAAATCTCGAACGCATTTTCGTCGCCACCTTCCGCCTGGCCAATGACGTGGGCTTCCGCGCCATGAGCTTGCGCGACCTGTGCCGCGAGACGGGGCTGTCGATGGGCGGGCTGTACGGCTACATCACCAGCAAGGATCAATTGGCCGAAATGATCGAGGACGTGGTGCGCCATGCCACGCAAGCCTTGCCGCTGCTGTTTGCCGACGTGAAGTCGCCGCTGGACCGCCTTGAGGCGATGATACGCTCGTCGATCTACCTGTCCGAAGTGCTGCAGCCGTGGTTTTATTTCGTCTTCATGGATTCGCGCGTGCTGCAGGTGGAGCAGCGCAGCATGGCGAAGAATTCGGAACTGTATGTGCAGACCCTGATCGCCGCCACCATCGCCGAAATCGCGCCGAAGCCGCAGGGCGACCCCACCTTGCTGGCCGCGCACTGCCTGGCCCTGTTCCAGGACTGGTACGTGAAACGCTGGAAGTACCGCGCGGCGAAGGTCCATGTCGACGATTTCGCCGACAGCGTCGTCAGTACGGTGCGCGGGTATTTGAGCATGAGCGCCGTGTAAACCCCGGCGGCACTTGTCGGGTTACGCCGTCCCGGCTAACCCGACCTACGACTGGCGATTGATGCAGTAAGAGGCAGGTCGGATTAGCGTAGCGTCATCCGACAAGATAGATGCGTCAGTTCGTGGTTTCTATGGGCAGCGTCTCCGGTACCGCCGCCGGGTCCGTCGGCGTCTCCGCCTCCATATCCAGCGTTTTCACGCCGTTCATGTCGATGAATTCATCGTACAGCCACTCGCCGTCGACCTGGCTCAGGCCCGCCGGCACGGCGCGCGTCACTTGCGGGCGCGTGGAGAGTGCGGTGCGCATGTAGTCGATCCAGATCGGCATGGCCAGGGTGGAGCCGAATTCGCGGCCGCCCAGGGACTTCGGTTCGTCGTAACCCATCCACGCCACCGCCACGATGCCGCCGCCGTAGCCGGCGAACCAGCCGTCGACGGCGTCGCTGGTGGTGCCGGTCTTGCCGGCGATGTCGCTGCGCCCCAGCTTTTTCGCCGCCGCCGCGCCCGTGCCCGTGCGCGTCACTTCGCGCAGCATGCTGTCCATGACGAAGGCGTTGCGCGGGTCCAGCGCCAGGGTCTTGTCGTCGTTGGGCGCGGGCGGTTTGGTCTGCATCAATACCGTGCCCCTGGCGTCGACGATGCGGTCGATCAAATACGGTTCCACCTGGTGGCCGCCATTGGCGAACAGGGCGTAGGCGCCCGCCATCTGCACGGGCGTGACGGAACCCGTGCCCAGCGCCATGGTCAGATTGCCGGGCTGGCGCTTTGGATCGAAACCGAATTTTTCCAGGAAGTCGTGCGTATATGACACGCCCAGCGCGCGCAGGATGCGCACCGAGGCCACGTTCTTCGACTGCGCCAGCGCATAGCGCATGGTGATCGGGCCGTCGAACTTGAAATCGTCATTCTGCGGCGCCCACACCTTGCCGCCCGCCTGCATTTCCAGGGGCACGTCGTTGATCAGGGTGGCCGGCGAAAAGCCTTTTTCCAGCGCCGCCGAGTACACGAAGGGCTTCATGGCCGAACCGGGCTGGCGCCAGGCCTGCGTGACGTGGTTGAACTTTTGCAGGTTGTAGTCGAAGCCGCCCACCATGGCGTGGTAGGCGCCCGTTTCCGCGTCCAGCGAGACGAAGGCGGCGGCCACCAGCGGCACTTGCGTGATGGCCCAGTTGCCCTTGGCGTCCTGGCTGATGCGGATCACGGCGCCCGGGCGCAGCTTGATGCCGGCGCCCGCCTTGGCGGACAGGGCAGGGGCGGCAAAGCGCAAGCCCTCGCCCGTGATGGTCTTGGCGTCGCCGTCGCCCGTGTCGGCCACCACCTTGCCGCTGGCTGCTTCCGTGACGACGGCGGCGATCAGGCCGTCGCTGTCCGGGCGTTTTTGCAGTGCAGCATCGATGGCGTCGTCGCGCTGCTCGGGGTCCGCCGGCAGGTCGATGAAGGTTTCCGGGCCGCGGTAGCCGTGGCGCTGGTCGTAGGCGATGACGTTGCGGCGCGTCGAGGCGTAGGCCGCGTCCTGGTCGGCTTTCAGGATCGTCGTGTAGACGCTGATGCCCTTGGTGTAGCTGTCTTCCTTGAACTGCGCATACACGGCCTGGCGCGCCAGTTCGGCCACGTATTCGGCGTGCGTATCGAAACCCTGCTTGCCGCGCGTATTGAAATGCAGCGGCTGGGCCAGCGCCTGCCGGTACTGGCTTTCGCTGATGTAATCGAGTTCGCGCATGCGTTTCAAGACCAGCTGCTGGCGCGCGTGGGCTTTTTTCGGATTGCTGATCGGGTTGTGGCGCGAGGGGTTTTGCGGCAGGCCGGCCAGCATGGCCATTTCCGCGACCGACAGTTCATTCAGCGGCTTGCCGAAATACGTCTGCGCCGCGCTGCCGAAGCCGAACGAGCGCTGGCCCAGGTACATCTGGTTCATGTACAGCTCGAGAATCTGTTCTTTCGACAGGGCCGCTTCGATTTTCAGGGCCAGCATGATCTCGTTGAGCTTGCGCGAGGCGACTTTTTCGCGCGTCAGGAAGAAGTTGCGCGCCACCTGCATGGTGATGGTGGAGCCGCCGCCGTGGCCGAAGCCGTGGCGCAGGTTCGACAGCACGGCGCCGCCGGCGCGCACGAAGTCGATGCCGTGGTGTTCGTAGAAGCGGCTGTCCTCGATGGCCAGCAGGGCTTTTTTCATCATGTCGGGCACTTGCGCGATGGGCACGAAGTCGCGGTGCTCCTCGCCGAATTCGCCGATCAGCACCTTGTCGGCCGTGTACACGCGCAGCGGAATCTTTGGCTGGTAGTCGGTGATGACGCCCAGTTCGGGCAGGCGCGGGCTCACGTAAAGGAACAGGTAGGCCACCAGCAGCACGGCGGCGGCCAGCGCGGCGCAGCCGGCGATGATGATGGCGCGCACGGCGGTGCGGCGCGAAGGCCAGGGAAATCCGGATCGTTGGGCAGTCAAGGCAGTCTCACGTGAGCGTGCGGGGCACGGTGGCAGCGATTATAGACCAATGCGCCAGGCGCCCCGGCGTTGGCGGACACAGGACCCAAGCATCGGGAGCGGCTGCAAAAAACCTTTTCATCGAAACGCGGCTGTGCGATAGTCACGGCTTCAAGAAAATAGCCCGGACGTCGATCCGGGCTGTTTATTTTACAAGACTAAGGAACTTTGTATGGCAAAAGATGCAACACCGAGCGCCATGAAGCCGTATATCCCGGCCGACGCGAAATTGCCCGAAATGACCTTCCGCGCCCTGTTCATGGGCGTCATCCTGGGGATGGTCTTTGGCGCCTCCTCGCTGTACCTGGTGCTGAAGGTGGGCCTGACCGTCAGCGCCTCGATTCCCGTCGCCGTGATCGCCATCACCCTGTTCGGCCTGGCCAAGAAGGTGGGCGGCAAGGATTCGTCGATCCTGGAAAACAGCATCACGCAAACGGCCGGTTCGGCCGGCGAATCGCTGGCCTTCGGCCTGGGCGTGACCATGCCCGCCATTTTGATCCTCGGCTTCGACCTGGAAATCTCCAGAGTCATGCTGGTCGGCATCCTCGGCGGCCTGCTGGGCATCCTGATGATGATCCCCATGCGCCGCACCATGATCGTCGACCAGCACAAGGAACTCAAATTCCCCGAAGGCACGGCCTGCGCCGAAGTGCTCAAGGCGGCCGCCACGGAAGAATCGCGCATCGCCGCCGGCGAAAGCATCGAGAAGGATTCGGCCGCCGCGCTGGACGCCAAGCGCCGCGCCAAGATCATCTTCGGCGGCTTCGCCGTCGGCCTGCTGTATAAAGTCTTCAATATCTCGTTCAAGGGCTGGAAGGACACGCCGGGCGTGGAATTTGCCGCGCCGCTCAAGGGCGGCTCCATCGGCGCCGAGATTTCGCCTGAACTGCTGGGCGTGGGCTACATCATCGGCCCGCGCATCGCCGCCACCATGGCGGCCGGCGGCGTGCTGTCGTATCTGCTCTTGATCCCGATGATCAAGTTCTTCGGCGACAGCCTGACCACCGTGCTCTCGCCGGGCACCAAGTTGATCAGCGAAATGGGCGCCGACGACGTGCGCAGCGCCTACGTGCTGTACATCGGCGCGGGCGCCGTGGCCGCCGGCGGCCTGATTTCCCTGGTGCGCGCCATGCCCATGATCTGGCGCAGCCTGTCGGCCGGCCTGAAAGGCATCGGCAAGGGCGTCAAGAGCAATTCCACCCTGCGCACGGACCAGGACATCCCCCTGAAATGGGTCGTCATCGGCTGCCTGTCCATCATCGCCGTGATCACCTTCGCCACGCCGCTGCACATGAACTTCCTCGGCGCGCTGCTGATCCTCGTCTTCGGCTTCCTGTTCGCCACCGTCTCGTCGCGCCTGACGGGCGAGATCGGCTCCTCGTCGAACCCGATTTCCGGCATGGCCGTGGCCACCTTGCTGTTCACTTGCCTGATCTTCCTCATCATGGGCTGGACGGGCGGGCGCTACTATGTGACGGCCCTGTCGGTGGGCGCCATCGTCTGCATCGCCGCCAGCAATGCGGGCACCACCTCGCAGGACTTGAAAACCGGCTACCTGGTGGGCGCCACGCCGCGCCTGCAGCAGTACGCGATCCTGGCGGGCGCGCTGTCGTCGGCCCTGATACTCGGTCCGATTTTGCTGAAACTGAACGAGGCGAGCACCGTCTACGTGCCGGCCGCGCAGGTGGCGCCTGGCCTGACGGTCGATGCCTCGACGCTGACGGTGACGGGCGCGCTGCATGGCCCGCAAGCCGAGACCGACCACAACACGTACAAAGTCTGGCAAAAGACCGATACCGTGGGCGGCCCGGCCGGCAAATACTTCGTCAAGGACGATGGCCAACTGGCTTACCTCGTCGATCCGGGCATCAATGGCCACTACAGCAAGCGTCCGGACGGCTCGGAAGTAAAGAAATACGATGCGCCGAAGGCCGTGCTGATGTCCTACATCATCAAGGGCATCCTCGACCAGCAACTGCCGTGGACCCTGGTGCTGTTCGGCGTGATGATCGCCGTGGTGCTGGAAATGGCCGGCATCCCTTCGCTGGCGTTTTCCGTCGGCGTGTACCTGCCGCTGTCGTCCACCCTGCCGATCTTCGTGGGCGGCCTGGTGCGCTGGCTGGCGGACCGCCGCAACAACAAGCTGGAACACAACGCCAAGCTCAATGAAGAAGAGCGCCAGCTGGCGGGCGACCGCAGCTCGGGCGTGCTGCTGGCGTCGGGCTATATCGCCGGCGGCGCGCTGGCCGGCATCATCATCGCCATTACGGCCGGCGTGCTCACGCACTTCGACCAGATGATGGCCGACTGGGCCGAGCATGGCAATCCGTTCTACGCGGGCCTGAATGCGGATGCGCTGTCGCTGCTGCCGTATGCGGCCATCATCGTGCTGTTGTACCTCGTGGCGCGTGAAAAGAAGAAGGCTGACGGCGCGCAGCCCTGACGGTGCGCGCGGCCCGTGAAAACCGCCCGGATCAACGCCGGGCGTTTTTCATGCGTGCGCCTCGCCGCTTGCCTGCCGCCGGGATTGACGCATAATGGCGACATTCCCATCGTCGACGAGGCCCGCCATGAACAGTGTCATGCTTGAATACACGGTCGTCACCAATCCCGACTCCTTCGTCGGCTTCAAGTATTACGTCAAGGCGGGGCAGGCCTTCGACGCCGATGATTTCGCCTATTCCTACAAGCTGAAGCGCTCCGCTCTCGATCCTGACAGCGTGCTGGCCACCCGCGAGGCGGCTTCACGCCTGCAGCCGGGCGAGTGGCTGACGGTGTCGCATACGATCGCGCCATAGGGCCATCGTGCCGCAGCGATGCCACCCCGTGCGCGGGTGGCGGCCGCTGCCGGCACCAATCTTGCCGACATCCCCATTTCTGCCTATAATTGAGAATAATTCTCATTAAGTTTGTGCTATCCGCCAGACTCGCCGCTCCATGTCCGCCGACCACGTTTCCCTGCATGACCTCGATGACATCGCCCGACTGTATCGCCAGCACCATGGCTGGTTGCGTGGCTGGCTGCAGCGCAAGGTGGGCAACGCCTTCGATGCGGCCGACCTGGCGCAGGCCACCTTCCTGCGCGTGCTCGCGCCGCAGGGCATGCAGGGCGTGCACGAGCCGCGCGCCTATCTGACGACGATCGCCCGCAACCTGCTGATCAACCATGTGCGCCGGCGCGCCATCGAGCAGGCCTACCTCGACGCCCTTGCCCTGATGCCGGAACCGGTGGCGCCGCCCCCCGAGGTGCGTTTGATGTTCCTCGAACGGCTGGTGGAACTGGACCGGCGCCTGGCCGCGTTGCCTGCACAGGCCAGGCAAGCCTTCCTGCTGGTGCAGCTCGACGGCATGGGGCAGCAGCAGGTGGCTGCCGAACTGGGCATTTCCCTGTCCACCGTCAAGCGCCATCTGGCCAGGGCGGCCCTGCGCTGCTTTTTCCCGGAGCAGAACGATGGATGACGAGCTGCCGCTTTCTCCGGGCGGTGCGGCGGCTGTCGCGCGCGTGGCGCCCGCCGTGGCGCGGCAGGCCGTGCAGTGGTGGCTGGCGCTGCAGGGCGGCGACGCCACGGCCGCGCAGCTCAATGCGTGGCAGCGCTGGCGTGCCGAGGACGCCGAACATGAACGGGCCTGGCAGCGCATCGAGGCCGTCAGCGGCCAGCTGGCAGGCATTCCGCCGCGGCTGGCCGGCGCCGCCCTGGCCGCGCCCGCAGGCGCACAGCGGCGCCGTGCCGTGCGCGTGCTGACGGCGCTGGTGGTCGTGGGCGGCAGCGCCGCCCTGTTGCGCCAGGCGCCCGCCTGGCAGTCGCGGGACGCCGATGCCGGCACGGCCACGGGCGAGCGGCGCACGGTGCGTCTGCCGGACGGCGGCACGCTGGTGCTCAATACCGACAGCGCCATCAAGCTCCGTTATGACAGCACCGTGCGCGCGCTGCAGCTGCTGCGCGGCGAGGTGCTGCTGCAGACGGCGCCCGATGCGCAGCGGCGGCCCTTCCGCGTGCACACCGCCGAGGGAACGGCGCAGGCACTGGGCACGCGTTTCATCGTGCGCCAGCACGACGGCTACACGCAGGTTGGTGTGCTGCAGGGGGCTGTCGAGCTGCAGCCAGCGGCGCCCCATGGCCAGCCGCGCGTGCTGCGGGCGGGCGAAGAGGGCGGTTTTACGCGCGACGGCGTGGGCGCGGCGCGTGCGCTCGATGCCGGCGCGGGCGCCTGGGCCGACGGCATGCTGGTGGCCGCGCACATGCGCCTGGATGCCTTCCTGCTGGAGTTGGCCCGCCACCGGCGCGGCCACCTGGGATGCGATCCGGTGCTGGCGCACCTGCTGGTGTCGGGCGCCTATCCGCTGGCCGACACCGACAAGGTGCTGCTGGCGCTGACGCAAGCCTTGCCCGTCGAACTGCATTATCTGACGCGCTACTGGGTCACCTTGCGGCCGCGCGCGACAATATATTGAAAATACATGGACTGTTTTTGCCTGCTGTCTTGTCAAGGGAGGTGAGGGCCCAGGTTTTGGCCCGTTCCACCCATCCATGAGACGAAGGCATGCCATGAACGATCGCAGCACATTCCATCCCTCCACGCGCTTGCGCGCACCGGGCCTGTTGGCCATGCAACCGCTCGCCCACCTGGTGCATGCGCTGTGCCTGGGCGCACTGGCCAGCCTGGCCTGCGCGCCGGCGCTGGCGCAAGCGGTCGGGCAGGCCGAGGCCCTGCGCCGCTATGCCATTCCGGCCGGGCCGCTGGAAGCGACATTGAACCGGCTGGGGCGCGAAGCGGGCTTGCTGATCGCCTTTGGCTCGGCCGCGACGGAAGGGCTGCGCAGCGGCGGCGTCAGCGGCAGCTATACGGTGGACGAGGCGCTGGCACGGGCGCTGGCCGGCACGGGACTGGCCGCCGTGCGCACGGTCGGCGGCGGCTATGCGCTGCGCGCCGCCACCGCGTCGGCCACCGGCGCGGCGGCGGACGGCGTGCAGACGATGGCGCCCGTGACCGTCAGCGCGCTGGCGCAAGAGGAGGACCCGTGGGGCAAGGTCGGCGGCTATGTGGCGCGGCGGGCCAGTACGGCCACCAAGACCGACGCTTCCCTGCTGGAAGTGCCGCAATCGGTGTCCGTCATCACGCGCGAGCGCATGGATGACCAGGGCGTGCGCACGCTGAACGACGCCATCCAGTACACGGCCGGCTTGCGCAGCAACACGGCCGGCGCCAATCCGGCGGACGACAGCCTGTCGGTGCGCGGCTTCAGCCAGTTCTCGGGCGCATTCTACCTCGATGGCATGCGCCTGATGCCCATGGGGACGCTGGGTTTCTTCGGCGTGGAGCCGTATGGCGCCGAGCGCGTGGAAGTGCTCAAGGGTCCCTCGTCGGTGCTGTACGGGCAGAATGCCCCGGGCGGCATCGTCAATTTCGTCGCCAAGCGCCCTGCGGCGGACCCGCTGCGCCAGGTGGAACTGTCGCTCGGCAGCCATGCGCGCAGGCAGCTGGCGCTCGACGTGGGCGGCACGCTGGCCGACGATGGCAGCCTGCAGTACCGCCTGGTGGGGCTGGCGCGCCAGGCGGACCAGCAGATCGACTACATGAAGGACGACCGCTACTATCTGGCGCCGAGCCTGAGGTGGGCGCCGAACGCCCGCACCAGCATCACCTTGCTGGGATTTTTCCAGAAGAACCGCGCCATGCAGTCGTCGAACGTGCAGTGGGATGCCTTGAATGGCAGCAATCCCAACGGCCGCCTGCCGCTGACGCGCTTCCTTGGCGAGCCCGGCTTCGACCACGAGCAAACGCGCGTCGCCTCGGCTGGCTATGAAGCGCGCCACAGCTTCGACAGCGGATGGACGCTCAGGCAGAACTTCCGTTACCTGCACGCGGATAACCATGAGCAGTATATGTTTCGTTACGGCAATTTGATCGAGCATGCGATCAGCAACCGCGAGATCGATACGCGCGACGGCAAGGGCGGCGTGTATGCGCTCGACACCAGCGTGACGGGCCAGGTGGCGACGGGCGCGCTGCGCCACGAACTCGTTGCCGGCATCGATTACAGCCGCAGCAACACTTCGTTCAGTTCGTATATCGCCGACGGGCCGCAGATCGATATCTACCGCCCCGTCTACGGCGGCGCGCTGGACCTGGCGGCGCTGGCACCCGACGCCCTGCGCCGCGAGCATAACCGGCAGCTGGGCGCCTACCTGCAGGACCGCATGCACTACCGCAGCTGGGTCTTCACCGTGGGCGGACGCCAGGACTGGACGCGCCAGGAGCAGATCAATCTGCTGGTATCGCCGTCGAGCACGACCTTGCGCAAGCCCACGGCATTCACGGGCCGCGCCGGCATCACTTACCTGGCGGCGAACGGCCTCGCGCCTTACGCCAGTTACAGCGAATCGTTCTCGCCCGTTTCCGGCGCGGACCGCCTTGACCGTCCGTTCGAGCCGGAAACAGCCCGGCAAGTGGAAGTCGGCGTGAAATACGCGCCTGGTCCGCATCTT
The DNA here is from genome assembly GCF_058798615.1 of Janthinobacterium sp. GW822-FHT07H11. NCBI lineage: Bacteria > Pseudomonadati > Pseudomonadota > Betaproteobacteria > Burkholderiales > Oxalobacteraceae > Janthinobacterium > Janthinobacterium sp. GW822-FHT07H11. The sequence continues at coordinate 4,129,637 of NZ_CM179507.1, read as the reverse complement.
TCCGTGACCGCCGCCGCATTCGAACTGCGCCGCCAGAATGTGCTGACGACGGACCCGGACGACCCGAATTTCTCGATCCAGCAGGGAGAGGTGCGCTCGCGCGGCATCGAACTGGAAGTGGCGGCGCAGCCGAGCAGCCAGTTGAAACTGCTGGCGTCCCTGACCTACAATCCCCTGAAAGTGACGCGGGCGAATGCGGACATGTGGGGCACGAACGTGCAGGGCAAGTCGCCGTATGAAGTGCCCCGGCAGATGGCTTCCGCGTGGGCCGACTACGCCTTTGCCGGGCGCTGGCGCGGCCTGTCGGCCGGCGCCGGCCTGCGCCATGTCGGCGCCAGCTGGGGCGATGCTGACAATACCTTCCAGGCACCGGCGTTCACCTTGGCCGACCTGTCGCTGCGCTATGACCTGGGCCAGGCCCGCAGCGACTGGCGCGGCCTGAGCGTGGGCATGACGGTCAAGAACCTGTTCGACAAATACCATGTCGCCTCGTGTTTCTCGGCGCGGGCGTGCAATTATGGCGAACTGCGCAATGTCGGCGTGCGCCTGGGCTACGTCTGGTAGCGCGCGTACCTATGCGGGTGCCAGCCAGGCGCGCAGCTCGTCGCAGGCCCGCTGCGCCGTCGTCTGCGTCAACGTCAGCACGATGACTTTTTCCCGCGCCGCGATGTGCCCGTCGCCGCTTGCCAGCTCGATGGCTTGCTCGAAACTCGTATAGTCGTGGCCGGATTCGCGCGGGCATTGCTGCACGATGCGCGCCGCCTTGGCGGTGCCGCGGTTCGCCAGGTTGACGATCGGATTGCCGTCCTCAAATGGCTGGCCATTGGCAAACGCGGTGCGCAGATACGGCGCGCATTGCCCGTCGAGGAAGGCCAGGCGGGCCTGCCACCAGGCCTCTGCCGCCGCATACACGGCCTGGTCCTCGAGAAAATCGGCAAACAGGAAGTCATCCATCATTTTTTCGCCGGCTAGATGCCGAACACTTTCAAGATTGCATCGGTGAACCCCTCAAACCAGCTGCCCGCCTTGCCCGGCTGCTTGCCGTGGCGCGGGGTTTCCTCGTACAGGTAGACGCCATTCTTACCGTCGAAGCGGTCGTTGAACAGCGCTTGCCGGCCGCGCAGGTAGGGGATGAAGGTTTCGCTGCGGCCCGTCGAGTACAGCACGTCGGTAGTAAAACCCAGGGTGGCGGACTGGCTGATGGAGCGGCCCTGGCCGGCCCGTTCCAGGCGCACGCCGCGGCAGCCGCGCACGATCAGCGTGACGGGGCCGCGAAAGACGATGAAGCGCAGCTGCAGGGTGAGCCAGGCATGCAGGCTGCCCAGGCGCCAGTGGCTGGCCATCGCCAGCGGCTGGTCCGCCTCGCGGATCAGGCCCACCAGGCCCCTGGGCTGGAACACCAGGGCGCTGCCTGCGGGCAGGTGCAGCACGGCGATCTCCAGCAGCGGATCGTCGCTGGCGGAAATCGTCACGGATGCGCTTACGTCGCTTTCCAGCCGCGTCAGCGCCACCATGCCGGCCGCCAGGCTGGTGAAGGGGAAGCGCCAGTCCAGCAGCCACTGCGTGCGCTTGGTGCTACTGACGGGCGACGACTGCAGGTATTCGGGGTGGATCAGCATCCGCTGGCCCGGCTGCAGCAGCACTGCCTGCGAGACGGCGGAAATGCGCGACTGGCCATCGGGCGGCAGGGGGAGCGCGATGGCCGGCACGTTTGGCGCGTGCGCGATGGACAAGGGCTTCAGGCGCGAAGCGATGGGCGCCAGCACGAAGTAAAAGAAGGCCCGGATGGCCGGCGGCAGCAATATCGCCGACAGCACCAGCAGGGCGGCCGCAGGGCCGTAGCGCGCGAACAGCTCGCGCAGCGCGCGCCACCAGTTGTCGCGCAGCTGTCCTTCCATCGACGCCATGGCGTGGACCAGATCCTGCCGGCGCGCCTCGATGCGTGCCTGGTCGAGCTGGAATGGCGATACGCTGCCGGGGCCAATCGCGGCCAGGTGCTGGCGCTGGGCCATGTAGCGCTGGTAGGCCAGGACATTGGCCTCGCGCAGGCGCGTTTCCTCGGCCTGCAGCGCGGCCATTGACGCGTGCGGCGCCGTGCCGGGGAGATGGGCTTGCAGCGGGTGCGCCTGTCTCAGCGCCTGTTGCCGGGCCAGGTTGCCCGAGAGCGCCTGGTAGGCTTGCCGATGTTCGCCGTGCAGCCGCAGCAGGGCCTGGCGTGCGCTGTCATTGCCAAGGGCAATGCGCAGCGATTGCAGATAGGCGCGTTCCTGCAGCAGCAGTTCGATGCGGATGTGCTGCTCGGCCTGCCTGGCGACGGCGTCGCCGAGATCCTTGCTGGTGGGCAATGCCAAGGTGAAGGACCAGGGTGTTGCCGCTTGCCGCAGCGCGCGCAGCGCCACGTCGATCTGCGCGATGCGCGCGGCGATGGCCTGGTCGGACGCCTGGCGCAGCGCTTCGACGCGCGCCTGCGTCTCCCCGCTCAGCGTTGCCTGGCGGGCGCCGGCCTGGCTTGCCGCATCGCGCAGCATGCCTAGCCTGGCCTGTCCATCGTGAAATTGCCGTGCCTGTTCCAGCAGCGCATGGCCGGCCGCGAGGATGGCAACGAACAGCAGGAATTGCAGGACATGGCGGCTGATGAAGCGTAGCAGGGAAGCGAGGAGGAGGCGCAATGGTCGGCAAGCGTAACACTAGTAATACGGCGGTGGCGGCGGCCGCAATGGCCCTGGCAGGCGTACCGGCCTGCGGGGCCGGCCGGTACGCGCCGCCTGATTTTACCGCACCGCCGTCATGGCCGTGCGGTTTGGTCAGCCGCGGTGGATCATCGCTTCATTGACGGCCTGGACGACCTGGTTCAGGTATTCGCGGTTCTTGGTCATGAGGGCGCGTGTTTCACCGGCAGAAGTTGCCAACAGAACATGGTAGACGGGCTTGATCAGGAACAGCACGGCGAGACCGGCTCCCAGCACCAGCAGGCCGAAAAAAGGACTGGCGCCGACCATGATGCCCAGGCCAACCAGGGCAAGGATGACGCCAAGTGCGCGTGGCGGTTTTTTCTCAAATGGCTTGACCGATGTCACATTGCTCATGGCATAGGTCTGGCCGCCGCTGACAAAACGGGCGTTGGTGACCTTGACATCGCCTTGCTCAAAAAAAGTGCGCTCTTCCATGGGATTCCTGTATGGTGAAAAAATGATTAATATTGTTGCATTTCAACAATCTTTTCACTATACACAGTTGTGTATTGCCAATACTCACACATTGTCACATTTCGTCCGCATGGAACATCGGCGCAGAATATTTCTACGCGGCATCGCTATCGGCGCAGCATTTCTTGTACTTCTTGCCGCTGCCACAGTGGCAGGGGTCGTTGCGTCCCGTTTTCGGCAGTTCGCGCAAGACGGTGGCGCCGGGCTGGCTTTGTTTCAGGTGGCGCTGGCGGGCCCAGGCCGCGTTGATGGCGATGACGGCAGGAATGACGCCATCCATGGCCGTTTCGGCCGCCTCGTCATCGAGCTCGCTGGCCGTGGCCAGGTGCTGGAATGGCGCCAGGTATTGCGGGTGGCTGACGGCCAGGGCCGCCCATTGAGGCTTGTCCAGGCTGGTGCCCAGCATAAAACCGGCGCACCAGGCGGGCACGCTCCATGCGGGGCCGCAGACGTAGATGGGCTCGAAGCTGTCCGGGTCCTTCGCCAGCCATTCGACCATGTAGGCATGGTGGCGCTGCGCCAGGCTGGCCGCCCGTTCGCTGGCATCGCCCGGCGCGGGCGCGGCGCTGCCGGCCGCCTTGTCCCAGACCCAGGGCAGCCACTGCCCGGCGGCGATCTGTTTCGGGCTCAGGGCGACGGCGGTCAGAAAACCTTCCAGCATCGACACATCCATGGCGGCGCCGGCCAGCGCGGGCGCGGCCAGCAGGGTGTCGAGTTCGGCGTATTCGTCGTCGGAGAGGGGCGAGGTGGTGGAGATGCTGGACATGGGATTTTTCTGTAATTTGATTGAGGTGGCCATCGGCCCTGGCCATATTGTACCGCCCGGCAAGGGGAAAGCCGGCGCCGGAATGAAAAACGGCGGCCCGCAGGCCGCCGTTCTGATCTACAGCAAGACGCTTACTTCACGCCGTGCATCAGTTTGTTGATCAGCGGGGCGATCAGGAACAGCACGACACCGGCGCCCAGCAGGGACCAGAAGCCGAAGGTGTAGCCGGACAGGGCCGACTGCACCGACATGCCGCTTTCGCCGCTGACGTGGCTGGCGAAGATGCCCGACAGGTTGTTGCCGATACCGGTCGACAGGAACCAGCCGCCCATGCCCAGGCCGACCAGGCGCACCGGGGCCAGCTTGGTGACCATCGACAGGCCGATGGGCGACAGGCACAGCTCGCCGATCGATTGCAGCACGTAGACGGTGGTCAGGGTCCAGAACGGGATCTTGTTGTCGGCGCCAACCAGGCTCGACAGGGCGAAGATCAGCAGGCCGAAGGCCAGTGCATTGCCCAGCAGGCCCAGGCCGAATTTGCGCGGGATCGAAGGATTGACGTTGTGGCGCGCCAGGAACACCCAGATGGCGGCGATGATAGGCGCGAAGACGATGATGGCCACCGAATTGACGGTCTGGAAGTAGGCGGTCGGGAAGATCCAGAAGCCCAGGTCGCGGTTGACGATCTTGTCAGCCAGGAAAGTAAACGAGCTGCCCGCCTGTTCGAAGAACATCCAGAACAGGATGTTGAAGACAAAGATCAGCAGCATGGCGATGACGCGGTCGCGCGCCACTTTACCATTGCGTATGCCTTCGATCATCAGCATCACGGCCAGGCCGACGAACAGCACGGTCAGCACGATTTGCAGCTTTTCGGCGCCGACGGTCAGCAGGAAATACATCAGCGGGATCACGCACAGGGAGCCGACGGCCACCCAGACGACGCGCATCGGGTTGCCGGAACCGGCTTCCGGTGCGCCGATGCCCTTCAGGGCGCGGCGGCCGATGAAGAACCATACCAGGCTGATCAGCATACCGAAACCGGAAGCCATGAAGACCATCTTGTACGACGGCATGGCGCTGGTGCCGAAGATCGACTCGGCCAGCCACTGGGTGAAGACGGGCGCGACCATGGCGCCCATGTTGATGCCCATGTAGAAGATCGTGAAACCGCTGTCGCGGCGCGGATCGGCTGTCGTATACAGCTTGCCGACCATGGTCGAGATGTTCGGCTTGAACATGCCGTTACCGACGATCATGGTGGCCAGGCCCAGGTTGAAGATGTCCTGGTTCGGCACGGAGATGCAGAACAGGCCGGCAGCCATGAAGATGGCGCCCAGCAGGATGGAGCGCTGGTAACCGATGACCCGGTCGGCGATATAGCCGCCGAACAGGGCGCCGGCGTACACCAGCGCGAGGAAGGAACCGTAGGTCAGGTTGGCCGCTGCCTGTCCCGAACCGTCGCCGCCGTGGAACTGGGCCACGATATACAGTACCAGCGCCCAGCGAACTCCGTAGAACGCGAAGCGTTCCCAGAATTCAGTCATGAACAACATCCACAATGGGCTTGGATGGCCCATAATCTGCTTGAACTCGGGAATAACGGCTTCCTTGTTGGGCGTAGTCGCACCGCTCATGCGGTTCCTCCTGAAAAATTATTATAGTCGATCGATAAAACAAACTTATGGAAGCCTGCGGGCGGCGGGGACTCTCATGAAGAACCGTATGCACGGGAATTCCAATAGGCTGGCATTCTAATCTACAAATTGCGCTGAGCGAAGGTTTCCATTCGCATTAGCAAGAATGCCTGTTTCATATTGGTCAAACCGGTTTGCGGGCAAGCGCGGGCCCCGGCGATTTTGCGGCGGCACAGCACAACTTGCCTGACTTGTCGTATATTGGTGCTGCAATATTTTCGAGGATCGATTTTTAAAGGATTTTTCGCATTATGGAACACGACGTTATCGATACTCTGGTTTCACCGGAAGGCCGCCTGGACGTGCTCTCCAAGACTGAAGTCAACAAACTGCTCGATACCAGCCAGGGCGGCCTGTACAACACCTTCCGCCGCTGCGCGCTGGCGGTCTTGAATTGCGGCAGCACCATCGACGATGGACGCGCCTTGCTTGAGCGATATCAATCGTTTGAAATCTCCATCATCCAGCGCGAGCGCGGCATCAAGCTCGACATCAAGGGCGCGCCGGCCATCGCCTTTGTCGACGGCAAGATGATCAAGGGCATCCACGAACACCTGTTTGCCGTGTTGCGCGACATCATCTTCGTCAGTGATGAAGTGACGGGCAACCCGAAATTCGACCTGCAGAGCACGGAAGGCGTGACGGACGCCGTCTTCCACATCCTGCGCAACGCCAACGTGCTGCAAACCCAGCTCAACCCGAACCTGGTCGTGTGCTGGGGCGGCCACTCGATCAACCGCGCCGAATACAATTATTCGAAGGAAGTGGGCTACCAGCTGGGCTTGCGCGGCCTCGACATCTGCACCGGCTGCGGCCCGGGCGCCATGAAGGGCCCCATGAAGGGCGCCACCATCGGCCACGCCAAGCAGCGTTTGCACAATGGCCGCTACCTGGGCATCACCGAGCCGGGCATCATCGCGGCCGAATCGCCCAACCCCATCGTCAATGACCTGGTCATCATGCCGGACATCGAAAAGCGCCTGGAAGCGTTCGTGCGCGCCGGCCACGGCATCGTCGTCTTCCCCGGCGGCGCGGGCACGGCCGAAGAGATTCTGTATATCCTCGGCATTTTGCTGCACCCGGACAATGCCGAGATTCCCTTCCCGCTGATCTTCACGGGCCCGGAAACGTCGCGCGAGTATTTCGTGCAGATCAACCAGTTCATCAGCGACACGCTGGGGCCGGAAGCGCAGCAGCGCTATAAAATCATCATCGATGATCCGGAACTGGTGGCGCGCGAAATGCTCGACGGTATCCGCCAGGTGCGCGAATTCCGCAAGGCCCACAGCGACGCCTATTATTTCAATTGGCTCTTGAGAATCGACCACGAATTCCAGAAGCCGTTCCAGCCCACGCATGAAAACATGCGCAACCTGAGCCTGCACAAGAACCAGGCCACGCACTTGCTGGCGGCCCAGCTGCGGCGCGCGTTTTCGGGCGTGGTGGCGGGCAACGTCAAGGATGACGGCATCCGCTCGATCGAAGAGCACGGCAACTTCGAAATCCATGGCGACAAGGACATCATGGGCCCCATGGATGCGCTGCTCGCCTCGTTCGTGGCGCAGCACCGCATGAAACTGGCGGGCACTGCCTACGTGCCCTGCTATACCGTGATCCAGTAAGCCGTTTTCCAGCCAGCGCCGCCCGCCCCCTGCGTTCGCCGGGGGGAGGGCGGCGCCTTTTCCTTTGCGCCCCCTCCGTCGTGTGTTTTCGCCACCACAGGCAATCAAATCGCTTGCGTCATCGATTCTTGGGTGCTATCTTTGGAACCGGTTCCAAAATAAAAATATGCAATCAACAGCTAGTGGAGAGCAAGCTTGGATTCAGTACGCGGCAGCAAAAAAACAGTTACCGGCGAGCCGGCCCGGCCCGTGACCATCGCCCAGGTGGCGCGCGAGGCGGGCGTGTCGAAGACCAGCGTGTCGCGCTTTCTCGGCGGGGAACTCGATGCTTTGTCCGACAACATCCGCCAGCAGATCGCCAGCACCATCGCGCGCCTCGGCTACCAGCCGAACCAGATGGCGCGCGGCCTCAAGCGCGGACGCACGCGCCTGATCGGCATGGTGGTGGCCGACATGCTCAATCCCTACACGGTGGCCGTGCTGCAAGGCGTGGAGGCGGCCTGCCAGCAACATGGCTATACCCTGATTTTATGCAATACCGGCAATGACGAACAGCGCGAACGCCAGTCGCTGGCCGCGCTGCGCTCGTACAGCGTGGAAGGACTGATCGTCAACACGCAGGGGCGCAATATTCAGTCGTCCGACTTGCAGCAGGCGGAGATGCCCATCGTGCTGGTCGACCGCCGCATCGAGGGCGTCGATTTCGACCTCGTGGGCCTGGACAATGTACAGGCGGGCCGGCTGGCCACCGCGCATCTGATCGAGCAGGGTTTCGACGCCATCGCCTTCATCGCGCCGCCCTTGACGGGCGTCAGCTCGCGGCTGATGCGCGCCGACGGTTTCCAGGCCGTGATGGCCGAGCATCCGGCTTGCGTGGGCGCGGTGCTGGCCGTGGACCTGGACGACCGCCCCGCCATCGACGCGCAGGTGCGTCTATGCCTGGCGCAGTGGCGCGGCCGCCGCGTGGCGCTGCTGGCCTCGAACGGCATGGTGGCGCTGGAACTGGCGCTGATGCTGCAGCGCCTCGAATTGCGCATGCCGCAGGACGTGGGCTTGCTGGGCTTTGACGAATTGCCGTGGTCGCCATTGGCGGGCCTGAGCACGATCGAGCAGCAGACTTACGAGATCGGCTTTTCGGCGATGACGTGCATGCTGTCGCGCCTGCAGGGCGATCAATGCCCGCCGCGCGAGGTGCTGTTGCCGGGTAAGTTGATTGTGCGTAATTCCACCCAGGGTGGCGAAGTACGCAAGGGCGGCGACGCTTGAGGGGGGAAGAGGGCGTTGCCCTTTTTTTTGAGCAGGTAATGGAACCGGTTTCATAAAAGGTGTTCTCACCGGAAAGGGGCATGGATAGTCAGGCAGGGCAAGGGCAGGAGGTTGGTACTACACGGCAAGAGGCGATCTGAATCGTCCATTTGACAATATTCCCGGCAGTGCCTCGACGAGGCCGGTTCCGGGATCACAGGAGACTGAAGCATGAAGATGACTACACTGTTTTATTCGAAGATCGTGGCTTGCGCGCTCGCAGCGACGTTTGCCCTCGGTGCGGCGGCCGATGCCGGCGCCCAGACGCTTGGCGACCTGATCAAGAAAGGCAAGCTGACCATTGGCGTGGTCAGCGGCACGCCGCCGTTTGGCAGCATCGACGCCAAGGGCGCGCCCGTCGGCTATGACGTCGACGTCGCCAACCTGATCGGAAAATACCTGAACCTGCCCGTGGAAATAGTCCCGTTGACGGCGCCGTCGCGCGTGCCGTCGCTGGAATCGGGCAAGGTCGACTTCCTCGTGGCCACGCTGGCGCCCACGCCGGAACGGGCCAAGACCCTGATGTTCACCATGCCCTACAGCGCGTTCGAACTGGCCATCGTCGCGCCCGTCGGCGGCAAATTCAAGGCCCTGGCCGACTTGAAGGGCAAGAAAGTGGGCGTGACGCGCGGCACCACCAACGACACGGCGCTGAGCCGCATGGCGCCGGCCGGCACCAATATCGTGCGCTTCGAAGATGACGCCACCGTCACTCAGGCCTTGCTCAGCAAGCAGGTCGACGCCGTCTCGATCCCCAGCACGATGGCGCTCGACATCATCAAGACGCGCGGCGCCGGCAAGATCGAGGTCCGCTTCGCCTACTCGCTGCAACCGAACTCGATGGCGGTGCGCCGCGGCGACTTCGAGCTGCACCAATGGCTCAACAACTTCATCTATTACGTCAAGCTGAACGGCGAACTCGACGCCATCGCGCGCAAGTGGAGCGGCGCACCGCTGCCGGCGCTGCCGACCTTCTGATACCGCCAGCCGCATAGGGAAAGTGCCCGTCCCTACGGCGCGCCGCCATGGAGGCGCGGCCGGGGACGCGCACGCAGACAAGGAGTTGTGTATGCCGTATGAATTTCATTTCGAACTCGTCATGCAATCGCTGGACCGCCTGTTGTGGGGCGCGGCGCTGACGATACGCCTGAGCACCATGGCTATGGTGCTGGGGCTGGCGGTGGGCGTGTGCGCCGCCGTCATCCTGAAGAACGGTCCCGCCTATGCCCGCGCCGCGGTGCGCGCGTATGTCGAGATCATCCGCAGCACGCCGTTCCTGGTGCAGCTGTTCATCATCTACTTCGGCTTGCCGTCGCTGGGCCTGCAACTCGACGCCAACGGCGCGGCGCTCGTCGCCATGACGGTCAACCTGGGCGCCTATGCGGCGGAAATCGTGCGCGCCGGCATAGGCGCCGTGCATCCCTCGCAGCTGGAGGCGGCGCAGGCGCTGGGCATGACGCGCTGGCAGGTGATGCGCCACGTGGTGCTGCTGCCGGCGCTGGAAAAAGTCTATCCGGCGCTGGCCAGCCAGTTCACCTTGATGATGCTCGCTTCAAGCGTCGTGTCGGCCATTTCCGCAGAAGAGCTGACCGCCGCCGCCCACCTGCTCGACGCGGAAACCTTCCGCAGCTTCGAGATCTACATCGTCGTGATGGTGCTGTACATCCTGCTGGCCCTGCTGTTCCGCTTCAGCTTCTGGGTGCTGGGCCAGATCGTCTTCAAACGCCGCCGCCGTCTGGGCGCGGCGCGCATGGGAGCTTGACATGATCAGTGACTTTTCCTGGGATAACCTGCAATTCCTGCTCGAGGCCACGCGCTGGACCATCGGCCTGTCGCTGATCGTCTTCATCACGGGCGGCATCGCCGGCTTCGCCGTGGCGCTGCTGCGCACGGCGCGCAGCCCGCTCCTGCGTTTCGCCAGCGCCCTGTACATCCAGCTGGTGCAGGGCACGCCCGTGCTGATCGTGCTGTTCCTGACCTATTACGGCCTGGCCCTGTTCGGCTACAAGCTGTCGCCGCTCATCGCGGCCGGCGCGGCGATGACGATCTTTGCCAGCGCCTACCTGGGCGAGATCTGGCGCGGCTGCATCGAGGGCGTGCAGCGGCAGCAGTGGGAAGCGTCGGCCGCGCTGGCGCTGAACCGCTACCAGCAGCTGCGCTACGTCATCCTGCCGCAGGCGCTGCGCCATTCGCTGCCGTCCACGGTGGGCTTCATGGTGCAGATCATCAAGAACACTTCGATCACCTCGATCATCGGCGTGGTGGAATTGACGCGCGCAGGGCAACTGGTCAGCAATGCGACCTTCCTGCCCTTCATCGTCTTCCCCGTCGTCGCCCTGATCTACTTCGCGCTGTGCTATCCGCTGTCGCGCTACAGCCATTCACTGGAAAGGAAATTCCATGCCCATCGTTGAAATCGACAATATCAGCAAGAGCTTCGGCGCCAACCACGTGCTCAAGGGCGTTTCGTTCGCCGTCGAGCGGGGCCAGGTGATCGCCGTGATCGGCCGCAGCGGCTCCGGCAAGAGCACCATGCTGCGCTGTATCAACGGCCTGGAAACCATCGACAGCGGCAGCATCGTCGTCGCCGGCCATACGCTGACGGCGCGCCAGGAACACTTGCTCGACTTGCGCAAGGACGTCGGCATGGTTTTCCAGAGCTATAACCTGTTCCCCCACCTGACCGTGGAAGAAAACGTCATGCTGGCGCCGCGCATCGTCAAGAAGGTGCCCGACGCCCAGGGCCGCGCCACGGCGCTGCGCGTGCTCAAGCAGGTGGGCCTCGATCACAAGCGCGACGCCTATCCCGAGCAGCTGTCGGGCGGCCAGCAGCAGCGCGTGGCGATCGCCCGTTCGCTGGCGATGGAGCCGCAAGTGATGCTGTTCGACGAAGTGACGTCGGCGCTCGACCCGGAACTGACGCAGGAAGTGCTGAAAGTGATGGAAGAGCTGGCGCAGGCGGGCATGACGATGCTCTTGGTGACGCACGAGATGGAATTCGCGCGGCGCATGGCCGACGTCACCGTCTTCATGCACCAGGGAACGGTGTGGGAGAGCGGGCCGTCGGAAGCGTTTTTCAGCAACCCGCAAACGCCCGAAGCGCGCCAGTTCGTCGGCGCGGGAGCGATCAAATGAGCCCCGTCCTGGTGGCGGCGTCGGCCTATGGCGCAAGCAGGGTAAGGCAACTGGGGCAAAGCCATTTCATCGACGTGGTGGCCGATGCGGGCGGCGCCGGCATCGAAATCCGCCGCGAACTGTTCACTTCCGACTTGCCGGACCTGGCGCGCATGGGCGCGGCGGTGGCCGCGCGCGGCCTGTACTCCGTGTATTCCACGCCCATCGAATTGTGGGACGCGGACGGGCTGCTGCGGCAGGAATTGCTGCAGCAGATGCTGGACGAGGCGGCGCGCCTGGGGGCGCGCTACCTGAAGGTGTCGCTCGGTCATTACCCGGCCGCGCCTGACTTGCCGGCCTTGAAGGCCCGGCTGACTGGCGCGCCCGTGGCGCTGCTGGTGGAAAACGACCAGACGGCCCACGGCGGCGCGCTGGCACCGATGGCGCGCTTCCTGGCGGCGGCGCGCGAGATCGGGCTGCCCGTGGGGCTGACCTTCGACATCGGCAACTGGCGCTGGGTGGGCGAGGATGCGCAGCAGGCGGCGCGCCTGCTGGCGCCGTACGTGCGCTATGTGCACTGCAAGGCCGTCATGGAGAACGCGGGGCGGTTGTCCGCCTGCGCCGTTTCCGACGCCGATCCGGCCTGGCGCGCCGTCTTCGCGCACTTTGCGCCGGGCGTGCAGCGGGCCATCGAATTCCCGCTCGAGGGCGCCGACCTGGTGGCCGAAACGGGCCGCTACATCCGGATGCTGGAGGCCGCATGATGGACCTCGAAACGAGTCAAAAGGCGATGCCGGGAGCGCATGCGCTCGATGTCGTCACCTACGGCGAAGCGATGGCGATGTTCGTGGCCGAGGAAACGGGCGACCTGGCGGCCGTGGCGCATTTCACGCGCCGCCTGGCCGGCGCCGAGACGAATGTCGCCATCGGCCTGGCGCGCCTGGGCTTGAAAGTCGGCTGGCTGAGCCGCGTGGGCGACGACTCGTTCGGCCGCTTCATCCGCGCCAGCGTGCAGGCCGAGGGCGTCGACTGCAGCCGGGTCGCCACCGTCGCCGGCCAGAGCAGCGCCTTTCAGCTCAAGGCCCGGGCCGAGAACGGCGTCGATCCGCTGGTCGAATACTTCCGCAAGGGTTCCGCCGCCAGCCGGCTGGCGCCCGAGCACTTCGACCCCGCCTATTTCCTGTCGGCGCGCCATTTGCACGCCACGGGCGTGGCGGCGGCGCTGTCCGCCACCAGCCTGGCGTTCGCCGGCCAGGCCATCGATTTCATGCGCGAGCATGGCCGCACCGTGTCGTTCGACCCGAACCTGCGGCCCACGCTGTGGCCGTCGCAAGCCGTCATGGTCGAGCAGGTCAACCGGCTCGCCTGCAAGGCGGACTGGGTGCTGCCCGGCCTGGGCGAAGGAAAAATCCTCACCGGCCACGAGCTGCCGCACGACGTCGCCGGTTTTTACCTGCAGCGCGGCGTGCGGCTGGTGGTCATCAAGCTGGGCGCCGACGGCGCCTATTACCGCACGGCCGATGGCGACAGCGGCGTGGTGCCGGGCGAGCGCGTGGCCAAGGTGGTCGACACGGTGGGCGCCGGCGACGGCTTCGCGGCCGGCCTGGTCAGCGCCTTGCTGGAAGGCTTGCCGCTGGCGCAGGCGGTACGCCGCGCCAACCGGGTCGGCGCCTTCGCCATCCAGGTGGCCGGCGACATGGAAGGCTTGCCGACCCGCGCCCAGCTCGACGCGCTGGGCCAATCTTGAACCGGACAGGGGAAAACTCGTGAAAAAACATGTGGTTGTATATAAAAAGCTGGCCGAGCCGCTGCTGGCGCGCTTGCGCGCCGAATGCGAGGTGACGTATTTCGAGGCGATCGACGCGGGCAACCGCGCCGCGTTTGCCGCCGCCATCCGCGGCGCGCATGGCTTGCTGGGCGCCAGCGTGCGCCTGGACCGCGAATTGCTGGACCCGGCCTTGGACCTGCGCATCATTTCCACCATTTCGGTGGGCGTCGACCAGTTCGACGTCGATTACCTGCGCGAACGGGGCATCCTGCTGGCCAATACGCCGGACGTGCTGACGGAAACGACGGCCGACACGATCTTCGCGCTGATACTCGCCAGCGCGCGGAGGGTCGTCGAACTGGCCGAATTCGTCAAGGCGGGAAGCTGGACGCGCAGCGTGGGCGAAAGCCAGTACGGCGTCAACGTGCACGGCAAGACCATCGGCATGCTGGGCATGGGCCGCATCGGCCGCGCCGTGGCCCGCCGCGCCGCGCTGGGCTTCGGCATGCAGGTGCTGTACGTGAACGGCGAAGCGGTGCCCGAGGTGGAAGCGGCGCTGGGCGCGCGCCAGGTGGCGCTCGACGAGCTGCTGGCCGGCTCCGACTTCGTCTGCGTGGTGCTGCCGCTGACGGCGCAGACGGAACGCATGATGGGCCGGCGCGAGTTCGCGCTGATGCGCCCCGGCGCCATCTTCATCAACGGTTCGCGCGGGCGCATCGTCGACGAGGCGGCGCTGATCGAGGCGCTGCAGCAGGGCACCATCCACGGCGCCGGTCTCGACGTGTTCGAGCGCGAACCGCTGGCGCCGGACAATCCGCTGCCGGGCATGGCCAACGTGGTGGCGCTGCCGCATATCGGCTCGGCCACGCATGAAACGCGCTACGCCATGGCGCAGCAGGCCGTGGACAACCTGCTGGCCGGCCTGCGCGGCGAGCGGCCGCGCCACCTGGTCAGCTAAGAACAGCATCCACAGACAGGAAAAAAGATGAAGAACAAGGTAGCAAGGGCAATGATCATCGGCGCGGGCGCCTGCGGCGGCCTGTGCTCGGCGCAGTCGAACGTGGCCATGTACGGCATCGCGGACCTGGGCGTGGTGTCCGAGAACGGCGGCCCCGGGGGCAGGGTGCTCAAGGTGACGAGCGGCATCGCCAACGGCTCGCGTCTCGGTTTCAAGGGCAGCGAAGACCTGGGCGGCGGCATGACGGCGATCTTCACGATGGATGCGGGCATCCTGGCCGACACGGGCGCCTCGGCCCAGGGCGGCCTGCTGTTCGGGCGCCAGGCCTTCGTCGGCCTCGCCGGCGCGGCGGGCACCTTGCGGCTGGGCCGCCAGTACACCTTCATCGATAGCAGCCTGGGCGCGCTGGACCCGTTTTACCTGGGCTTTGCTGGCAGGATGAGCAACGTCTTCACGGCCGGCTACATCAGCCGCGTCGACAACAGCATCACCTACAGCTCGCCCGTGCGCGGGGGACTCTCCGGCGAGCTGGCGTACGGCTTCGGCGAAGTGCCGGGCGACGCTTCGGCCAGGCGCTACGCTGGCGCGGCGGCCACCTATGCCAGCGGGCCGCTGTATGTGCGCCTGGCGCACCAGGACGCCAACACTCTGTCAAGCGCGCTGTTGACGGGGCGGGCGCGCAACACGGTGCTGGGCGCCACCTGGGACTTCGGCGTGCTCAAGGCACATGGCGCCGTCGCCGTCAGCAAGAGCACGGCGGGCGCCGCCACCACGGTCGACAGCGCGGACCTGATGCTGGGCGCCACCGTGCCTTTTGGCCCGCACCGCGTCCTGTTCTCGTACGTGCGGCGCGACGACCGGCGCGCCGCCAACGGCGACGCCAGCCAGCTCGGCATCGGCTACACCTATGCGCTGTCGAAGCGCAGCACCTTGTATGCGGCCTATGCCCACATCGACAACCGCAACGGCGCCGCCTACCTGGTGGGCAACGCCACCGACAACGGCACCGGCAACCAGGCCTGGAACCTGGGCCTGCGCCACACTTTTTAACTGGAGAATCGAATGAAGAAAACCGGATGGATTTTGGTTGGCGCCAGCACCGTGGCGCGCGAATGGATGGTTGACGCAATCGGCCAGCAGGGCGACGCCGAGGTGCTGGCCGTGGTTAGTCGCGATGCTGCGCGCGGCGCCGCCTTTGCGGCGCAATTCGGCATCGCCGCCAGCTACACGGACCTGGATGCGGCGCTGGCGCACCCGGGCGCGGACGCCGTGTACATCAGCACCACCAACGAGTGGCATATGGCGCAAACCTTGCAGGCGGCGCGCGCGGGCAAGCACGTGCTGTGCGAGAAGCCGCTGGCGCTGAACCTGGAGGACGCCCGCCGCATGGTCGACGGCTGCGCCGAAGCGGGCGTGGTGCTGGGGATTAACCACCACCTGCGCAACGCCGCCACGCACGGTAAGGTGCGCGAGCTGATACGCGCGGGCGAGATCGGCCAGCCCCTGTATGGCCGCGTGCTGCACGCGAACAACCTGCCGCAGCACCTGCGCGGCTGGCGCCTGGATGCGCCCGAGTCGGGCGGCGTCACGCTCGACATGTTCGTGCACGACGTCGACACCCTGCGCTTCCTGCTCGACTCGGAGCCGCGCCACGTCACGGCCTGCGCCACCAGCGGCGGCATGACGGTGGCTGGGCTGGAAGAGGGTCTGATGGCCGTCATCGAGTTCGACAACGGCACTTTGGTGCAGGTGCACGACGCGTTCAACGCGCCGTATTCGCTGTCCGGCGTGGAAATCATCGGCAGCAAGGGCACCATCTTCGCCACCGGCGTGATGACGCAGCGCCCCGTCGGCAGCATCAGCCTGACGCGCGACGGCGGCAGCGTCGACATCCCCGTCGAGCATGAAAACCTGTACGTGCGCTCGGTGCGCGCCTTCCAGCGCGCCATGCGCGGCGTAGGGCAGCCGGCCGCCACGGGAGATGACGGCATGCGCGCGCTGGCCACGGCACTGGCGGCGCAGCAGGCCAGCCGCAGCCACCAGCGCGTGACCCTGGCCGATTGACGGCCTGCGGCAGACGTAAAAAAGCCGCCTGATCGCAAAATCAGGCGGCTTTTTTTGCCTTGAAGCATCGAACGCCTGAAAAATCGTAGCGAGCGGATGTGAGTTGCGGCTAAGAAGCGCAACTGTGCTATAGCACAGTGAGCATCGCAGGCCGCAAATCGCGACGCGCAGTAGATTTTTCAGGTGTTCATCACTCTTCGCGGCGCAGGTGAGGGAACAGCAGCACGTCGCGGATGTTCGGCGAATCCGTGATGATCATCATCAAACGGTCGATGCCGATGCCGCAGCCGCCGGCCGGCGGCATGCCGTATTCCAGCGCGCGGATGTAGTCGGCGTCGTAGAACATCGCCTCTTCATCGCCGGCATCCTTGGCGGCCACTTGCGCCAGGAAGCGGGCCGACTGGTCTTCCGCATCGTTCAACTCGGAGAAACCGTTGGCGATCTCGCGGCCCACCATGAACAATTCAAAACGTTCGGTGATGCCGGCCACCGTGTCGGAAGCGCGCGCCAGTGGCGACACTTCGACCGGATAGTCGATGATGTAGGTCGGTTCCCACAGCTGCGCTTCCGCCGTCTCTTCGAACAGCGCCAGTTGCAGCGCGCCCAGGCCGGCCGTGGCGAAGGGCTTGACGCCGAATTTCTTCAGCTCTTCCTTGATGAATTCGGCATCGTTCAACTGCTCCGGCGTGTAGCCCGGCGCATACTTGTTGATCGCTTCGACGATGGTCAGGCGGTGGAACGGTTTTGCCAGATCGAGTTCGCGGCCGCCGTAGGTCAGGGTGGCGGTGCCGTGCGCGTCGATGGCGGCCTGGCGGATGACGGCTTCCGTGAAATCCATCAGCCATTTGTAGTCGGTATAGGCCGCGTAGAATTCCATCATCGTGAATTCAGGGTTGTGACGGATCGACACGCCTTCGTTGCGGAAGTTGCGGTTGATCTCGAACACGCGGTCGAAGCCGCCCACCACCAGGCGCTTCAGGTACAGCTCGGGCGCGATGCGCAGGAACATCTGCATGTCCAGCGCATTGTGGTGCGTGATGAAGGGCTTGGCCGCCGCGCCGCCGGGAATCGTGTGCAGCATCGGCGTTTCCACTTCCATGAACTCGTTCTTTTCCATGAAGCGGCGGATCGACGAGATGGCGGCGGTACGCGCCTTGAAGGTGCGGCGCGTCTCTTCGTTCATGATCAGGTCGACGTAGCGCTGGCGGTACTTCGTTTCCTGGTCGGCCAGGCCGTGGAATTTGTCCGGCAGCGGGCGCAGCGACTTGGTGATCAAACGCAGTTCCGTGACCTTGATGGTCAGTTCGTCCGTCTTGGTCTTGAACAGGGTGCCCGTCACGCCCAGGATATCGCCCAGGTCATAGTGGTGCAGGGCGGCCATGGCCGCTTCGCCCGTCAGGTCGAGGGTGGCGTAGATCTGGATGCGGCCGTCGGCCTTCGGGCCGGAAGCGTCTTGCAGGGTGGCGAAAGCGGCTTTCTTGCCCGCTTCGCGCTTGAGCATCATGCGGCCGGCCAGCACCACGGTGACAGGTTCGGCTTCCAGCTCTTCGCGCGTCTTGCCGCCGTATTGCGCGTGCAGATCGGCCGCCTTGTGCTCGGGGCGGAAATCGTTCGGGAAGGCGACGCCTTGTTCGCGCAGTGCGGCCAGCTTGACGCGGCGCTCGGCGATGATCTTGTTTTCATCGGGGGCGGCGGCTTGTTCTTGGATATCCGTAGTCATGGTGTTCTTCGTTGGTGATGATTGATGATGTGGTGCCAGCGCTGGCGCCACGCTGGCAAACAGTGCGTCGACGTCGAGTGCGGAGAAATCCGGCACGATGGCAATGACGTTGTCGAAGGCGGCAAACGCCTCGGCCGGCAGGGTGGTGGTGAGTACCACGACGCGCATGCCGGCACGGCGCGCCGCTTCCACGCCCAGGGGCGCGTCTTCGAAGACGATGCAGTCTTGCGGCAGCGCGCCGGCCAGCTGCGCGCCTTTCAGGAACACGTCCGGGTGCGGCTTGCCCCGTTCCACGTCGGCGGCGCCGACGATGGCGTTGAAGCGCTGGCGCAGGTCCAGGCCGTCGAGCGTGAAGTCGATGTTTTCCGTCGGCGCCGCCGAACCGACCACCAGCGCCACGCCTTGGGCATGCGCGCTGGCCGTCAGGGCGTCGAAGCCGGCGACGGTGGCCAGGTGCGGGCCATACAGTTCGCGGTAGACGACTTCCTTTTCAGCCAGCAGGGTAGCGTGGTCGGCATCCTCGCCCAGGTACTGGGCGATGATTTCGCGGCCATGGCGCCCTGCCGTAGCGCGGAAAAAGGCCTCCGCGTCCAGCGCATGGCCGTGGCGTTCAAAGAACGCCAGCCACGATGTCGTGTGGAAGGCCATGTTGTCGACGATCGTGCCATCCATGTCGAACAGGAAGGCACGCTGCGCTGGAGCGGAGGCGTTCATCCTTATACGCCTTGCTTGAGCGAGGCGGAGATGAAGTCGTCGATGTCGCCATCGAGCACGCCCTTGGTATTGCCTGTCTCGAAGCCGGTGCGCAAGTCCTTGATGCGGGACTGGTCCAGCACGTAGGAGCGGATCTGGTGGCCCCAGCCCACGTCCGTCTTCGAGTCTTCCAGCTTCTGCTGCTCGCTCATGCGCTTGCGCAGTTCATGCTCGTACAGTTTCGCTTTCAGCATTTCCATCGCTTCGGCGCGGTTGCGGTGCTGCGAACGGTCGTTCTGGCACTGCACCACGATGCCGGTCGGCGCGTGGGTCATGCGGACGGCGGAGTCGGTCTTGTTGATGTGCTGACCGCCGGCGCCCGAGGCGCGGTAGGTATCGACGCGGATATCGGCCGGGTTGACGTCGATTTCGATCGAATCGTCGACTTCCGGATACACGAACAGCGACGTGAACGACGTATGGCGGCCGTTGGCCGAGTCGAACGGCGACTTGCGCACCAGGCGGTGCACGCCCGTTTCCGTGCGCAGGAAGCCGTAGGCGTGATCGCCCTCGACCTTCAAAGTGGCCGTCTTGATGCCGGCGACCTCGCCGTCGGACTGCTCGAGGATTTCCACTTTAAAACCCTTGCGTTCGCAATAGCGCAGGTACTGGCGCAGCAGCATCGAGGCCCAGTCCTGGGCTTCCGTGCCACCGGCGCCGGCCTGGATGTCGATGAAGCAGTTGTTCGGGTCCATCGGATTGTTGAACATCCGGCGAAATTCCATGCTTTCGATGACCTTGCGGATCTCCTGCACATCCTGCTCGATCGCTTCGAGCGTCTCGTCATCGCCTTCTTCGCGGGCCATGTCGAACAGGTCGCGGGTGTCGCGCAGGTCGGCATCGGCCTTGGCCAGGGTGAAGACGATGGCTTCCAGCGCCTTCTTCTCCTTGCCGAGGTCCTGGGCGCGCTTGGGATCGTTCCAGACGGTGGGGTCTTCCAGCTCTTCGTTGACTTGCTCTAGTTTCTCCGACTTGACAGTGAAGTCAAAGATACCTCCGAAGTTCGGCTTCGCGGACGGTCAGGTCGTTGAGCAGGGCGGAGATGATATTGATGCGTTCGGCTTCCATAATGTTCTGGTCTTCTATGGTGAAATCAAACCCTGAATTATACGCGAGCGCGGCGCGTTTCCCATGCCGCCGCGCCGCAATTGCTGCCGTGCGGGGCAATAAAATGCCGATTTTGCTGTATTTGCGACAATATTTTTGCCTTGAAGATGGCTGGCGTGCTGCGTATGATGCTGGCGATATTGTCTTTCCACAGGAACAACTCATGTGCCAACCCTTGCGCCAACTCCCCCGTCTCGCCCTGTTGCCGCTGCTGCTGGCCGGCTGCGGCGCCTTGCCGCCCGCCGCCACGCAGATCGCCGCCGCAGCGCGGCCAGCCACGGCGGCCGGCAGCAGCGCCACCCTGGCCCTGCTGGAGACGACGGACTTGCACGCGAACGTGCTCAGCTACGATTACTACAAGCTGCAGGTCGAACCGTCGATAGGCCTGGAACGCACGGCGGCGCTGATCGCCCAGGCGCGCGCGCAATTTCCGAACAACCTGTTGCTCGATAACGGCGATACCATCCAGGGCACGGCCCTGGCCGACTACCAGGCCCTCGTGAAACCGCTGGCCTGCGACCAGACCCTGGCCATCTACAAGGCCATGAACTTGCTGAAGGTCGACGGCGGCGGCATCGGCAACCACGAATTCAACTACGGCCTGGCGTTTTTGAGCCAGGTGACGGGCAACCGCTTCGATGTCGACAGCGTCGACGCCGGCAAGCCGCGCTGCGCCGGCCCCGCGTTCCCGCAAGTGCTGGCCAACGTCTACAGCGCCAGGACGGGCAAGCCGCTATTTGCGCCATATCACATCATCGCCAAGCAGATCACGGCCACCGGTCCCGATGGCCAGCCCATCACCAGTACCGTCAAGGTCGGCATCATCAGCTTTGCGCCGCCCACCATCATGGCCTGGGACAAGCGCTGGCTGGAAGGCCGCGTCTATACGCAGGGCGTGCGCGAGACGGCGGAAAAATTCATCCCCGAGATGCGCGCCAAGGGCGCCGAACTGGTGGTGGCCATTTCGCACGGCGGTCTCGATGACAGCCCGTACTCGCCCACCATGGAAAACGGCAATTACTACCTGTCGCAAGTGCCGGGCGTGGACGCCATGCTGATCGGCCACTCGCACCAGCTGTTCCCGAACGCGGCCAGCACGGTGCCGCAGTTTAATTTGCCCGGCGTCGACAAGGCCCGTGGCCTGGTGAACGGCGTGCCCACCGTGATGGCCAATTTGTGGGGCAAGCACCTGGGCGTGATCGGCTTGCGCCTGCGCCACGACGGCAAGCGGTGGGTGGTCGACAAGAGCGCCACCACGGTGGAAGCGCGCGGCATCCAGAATGCGGACAAGAGCTATGTACAGCCCGACGCGGCCATCGCCGCACTGGTGGCCGAGGAGCACGCGGCGACGATCGCCTATGTGCAGACACCGGTCGGCGCCACGGATTTCCGCATGTCGACGTATTTCGCCGACGTGGGCGACGTCAGCGCCATCGAAGTGGTGAACCAGGCGCAGGCCGGCTACCTGGCCGCGTATGTAAAAGCGAATTTGCCGCAGTACGCGCACCTGCCCGTGCTGTCGATGTCCTCGCCGTTCAAGAGCGGCTCGGCCGGGGTGTCCGACTACACGGACGTCAAGGCGGGCAATGTGGCGCTGAACAATGCGGCCGACCTGTATCTGTATCCGAACGCCCTGTACGGCGTGAAGATGAACGGCGCGGAGCTGCAAGCGTGGCTGGAACAGTCGGCGCGGCGCTTCAATACCATCGATCCGCACAAGCTGGAGCCGCAGGAACTGGTCAACACGGCCCACCCGAGCTACAACTTCGATACGATCACCAGCGCCGACGTGCGCTACCAGATCGACGTCACGCAGCCGCCGGGCCGGCGCATCCAGGGTCTGAGCTACAAAGGCAAAACCGTGGATTCCAGCCAGGAGTTCCTCATCGCGACAAATAACTACCGTGCCAGCGGCGGCGGCAATTTTCCTGGCCTGGACGGCAGCAAGACGGTGGTGGCCTCGCCCGACAACAACCGCGAACTGCTGATCGCGTATGTGACGCAAGAAAAAAACCTGACGCGCGCGAAGAACGGTTCGGCGCGCAGCTGGACCTTCGCCAAGGCCGCCACCAAAGGCCCGGTGGTGTTCCACTCGGCGCCGGGCGTGATCGAGCTGGCCAGGGCGGCCGGCATCGGCAATGTGACGCAGTTGAAGCTTGATGATGGCGCGGGCAAGGGCTTTGCGCTGTATCAAGTGGACCTGTCGAAATGAAGGCATGGTTGTGTGCCATCGCCTTGGCCATGTCGGCGCTGGCATCGGCCGCGCCGGACGTCACCGCCCAGGCCAAGACCTTGATGCGCGCGGGAGTCGCGACGCAGCCGCAGGCGCGCATCCTGTTCGAACAGGCGGCGGGGCAGGGCAGCGGTCCCGCCGCGTACTACCTGGGCCTGATGCTGAAGAACGGCATGGGCGGGCAGCAGGACGGAGTGGCCGCGTTGCGCTGGCTGGAACTGGCCGCGCAACGGGGCGTGGCGCCGGCCATGTTCATCGTGGCGAACATGCTGCTCGACAGCGACGAAACCCGGGCGCGCTACTGGCTCGACGCCGCCTGCGACCTGGACTACCCGGAAGCGCTGCAGCAGAAATCCGTGGCCCTGGCCGAAGGGCGGATGGGCTATGCGCACAACGAGGAGCAGTCTTTCCTGTACCTGAAGATGGCGACGCACGCGATGGGGCACCGGGCAGCGGAACCGTAATGATGCGAGCCTGGCGCTGCGTATTTGCCTCGAGGGATATTTCTTTTTTTAAGTAACTATCCTCCCTGGCTTTTCCAATTGCTTTTTATTGGCAATCAAATTTATTGTTTTTTTAAAAATATTCATGGCAGTATACAGGAATATTTTTTTGATAACTTCATGATTGCAATAGAGGAAAAACATGGCAATTGAAGCAAAGGCAATGAGGTTGGATCCTGCCGGCCGGCCGGGCGTGGCGGGGAAAACATGGTCAGCCTTGGGCTTGTGCCTGCTGTTGACGGGCGCGCTTCCCGCGATGGCGCAGTTGCCGGCGCCGCTCAAACCCGGGCATCCCAGGCTGTTTCTGGCACAGACCGGCATCGACACGCTGAAAAAGCAATTGCCGTATTATCCTTCTGCTAAATTTCCTGCGGTGAAGGGTAGCATTCAATTCAGTTTATTGGCAAAACACAAGGATACCCAGGATGGCGAGGACCAAGCCATTTTTGGTCGCCACAGCGATACCAACAATACGATCTCTATCCGCCATGTGGATGCGTGGGATACCCCCGGAACGATCGGGCTGCAAATTACTTTTGCCCGCAATGTTAAATTGCTCACTGCAAATGTCTCGACGACAATCGTGCATCTGGCAGCGAACACGGTCTCGGATATCAAGTTGGCATGGGATGCTCGGCAGCATACGATAGATATCAAGGTGAATGATGTCCCGGTACGCGCGTCATGGGGAACGGCGCAGGTGCCCGACAGCGACTGGACCGCGAACGAGCAGATATTCGATGTCGGTTCGCGGCGCAATGAAACGATGAGTAACTTCATCCTGCGCGATGGGCAAGGGCAGGAACTGATGCAGTACGCGTCGCTCGACGCGGATTTGAAGAAAGCCTGGACCGCTTATATCCACGCCGCAGAAAGGCGCCTGGCGGAAATCCGCAGCTGCGCCACGATCGCGCCCAGCTCGTCGAACTTCCCGAAATCATGCAAGGTTGCCACTGGGCATCGCGGGATAATCTATGAAAGCGCGCAAGTGCTGTCCATGGCCTGGCTGCTGACGGAACAGGACAAATACAAGCAGGGCGTGCTGACGTATGCCGACATGCTGCTGGCGAGCCCGCTTCCGGCCGGCAATGAATGGTCGATGGGGGGCAGGGTGGCCGCCATGGGACTGATGTATGACTGGCTATATGAGCTGATGGGCAGTACGGATGTGCCCGCGGCGCTGGGCGCGGGGCCGTATCGCAGCGTGCTGGCGCAGAGAATCAAGGATACGATCGCGGCCGAGAATACGGAAATACGGAACGACCACCTGGTGGCGTCCATGTGCGGCGGCGGGCAGCACTTGCGCGACACGCGCACCGTCTTCGATTGCGAGCAAAAACCCGTCTACGAACACTGGAAGCGCGACAAGTCTTCCTCGATTGCCAATTACTATGTCAGCGGTCATGCCTTCAGCGCAGTGACGAACATGGCTGTGGGCTTGCTGGCCATCGCAGAAGAGCATCCCGAGGTGGTGCCCATGATCGACACCGCGTATGCGCATTATGAGAAGGGGTTTATGGCCGCGCGCGCCGCCATTTCGGCCGATGGCGGCCATCAGATGGGCTTTTCCTATGGCGTGTCGAGCATCCCGGAACGTTTGCTCTTGTGGCGCACCGCGCTCGACAGTGGAGGCGGCGCGCCGCTGCTGCAGGCGGACTGGCAGGCGCAGCTGCTTTATCCGTACATCTACGGTTTGCGCGGCGACGGCACCTTTCCTGCCAGCGGCGACAATTATGAGCTGACCGTGCGCAATCCCTTGATGGGACAATTGTCGCGCGGCGTGGCCAGCGTGGCAAACGATGGCCAGGCCTGGTCTTTTTATCGCGATCAGGTCAATCGGCCGCGCAGCAGCGGAGACGGGATTCTGGAACGGCTGCTGTGGCCTGCGGCGGTTGCGCCTGTGCCGCTACAAAGCTTGCCACTGGCGCGCCATTTCAGGGTCTCGGGCCAGGTGCTGATGCGCGACAGCTGGGATTATCCGAATGCCACCTTGCTCGATTTTAAATCCTCCTCGCTGGCGGCACAGAATCACCAGCACGCCGACCAGAACAGTTTTTCGCTGTATTACAAGGCGCCGTTGCTGCTCGATACGGGATTGTATGAAATCTACGAAAGCGTCCATTGGTGGAATTACTATACGCGCAGCGTGGCGCACAATACGATCACGCTCTTCGATACGGTGGACGACGCCACGGAATACCTGCTCAATGGCGCCAACGGCCTCAGTCGCGATGGCGGGCAGTGGCTGCAGGCGTCGCAACAGGCTTATCCCACTATTGACGAGATCCTGCCTGGCGGGGTGAACGCCCTCGATGGCATCGTGCGCTATGAAAATACGCCGGAATATACCTATACCAGCGGCAATGCCAGCAAGGCGTATTCGGCGACGCGGCTTGATCGCGCCAACGGCTTCGTGCGTCAAGTCCTGTTCCTGCGCCAGCCCGCGTTCTGGCCCAAGCCCGTGACGCTAGTCTTCGACAGCGTGCGCAGCAAACGTGCCTTGCCAGCCACGTTCTTGCTGCATACGGCGCATGACCCGGTGGCCAATACCGCCAGTACGGGCAATCTTGGTGACGGACGCTACAAGCTCGGCTACAGCACGGGACAGCGCCGCATCGCCACCGTGCGCAATGGGAATGGTATGCTGATCGTGCAAACCTTGTTGCCAGAGAATGCCGTCGTGCACAAGGTTGGTGGACTCGACCATGACGGAACCATGTGCAGGCAGATGAGTCCGATCAAGGCGAACGAGCAGCTGCCCAGTAGCGGCGACTGCCGTTTCATGGTGCGCCGGCGTCAAGCCGACGGTAGTTATCTCTGGTTTAACCATGCACCGTTGAAGAGCGAGCAACAGACCAACCATGAGGACGTGGGGGAGTGGCGCCTGGAAGTCACGTCGCCCGCTGCGCCGGCATTGAATGCGCCCGAGTATTTTCTGCACGCGCTGTTTGTCGCCGACAACGATGGTGCCACCGGCACGGCCCAGCCGCCCGATGCGCGGCGCCTGGCGGCCGCAGCCAACACCGAGGCGCTCTTGCTGGGCAGTCAGCTGCATGTCCTGTTCAACCGCGACGTGGCGCCCGCCACCCGCATGGACTGGACCTCGCCGCTGGCCGGCGGCGCCATCCTGGCCACGGGGCTGAAGCCGGGCGTCCATTACGCGCTCACGTCGATGCCGGCCGGTAGCGCCTTTGCCAGGAGCCTGGCCGAAGTGGCCGAGGGCGCAGGGACGTACCTGAGCTCGGACCAGGGCGTGCTCAGCATCGAGTAGGGCGGCAAACGGAGGGGGTCAGGCCGCTTCTTCCTTCTTCGGCCTGGCCCGCAAGCTGGCGGCCGCCTCGCCGATGGCGAACGGGTCGCGTGACAGGATGGCGGCGCCCAGGTCGACCAGCCTGGCGGCCGCGCCGATGGCCGACTTCACGTCGGCGATGCGCTTGAGCTGTTGCTTGCCCCTGGCGATGGCGCCGTCGATCTCCTCGCGCGCCTGTTCGGCGCCGGCGGCCGTCAGCGCGATGCCGTAGGCGCGGAACAGGGCCACCATCTGGTCCAGGTGGTTTTCATGCTGTTCCAGCAGCGCGCGTTCGTCCGGCGTCAGCGTTTCCCGCGCGCGGATGCGCAGCTCCAGCACCAGGCTCGAAGCCTGCGCCAGGCTGTCGGCGATGGCGTAGCTTTGATCCTTTGTCAGTTCAGTCAATGGGGGCATGGGATACTCCTGTGTGCTAGCCGCTTACCAGCGGGCGGGGCCATAGAAAACAGCCTGTTTTTGCAGCGTGCCGACATGGCGGGAAAACTGCGCCAGCTGCCGCTCCAGTTCCGGCGCCTGCAGGCGGTCGAGATTGGCCCGCAGGGCGGCCACGCTGGCCTGCAGCGCGTCGACGGCCGCCACATAGGCATCGACGATCTTTTGGCGCTCCTGCAATTGCAGGCCTTCCTGGTACAGCCGCGTGCGGATGTAATTGGCGGCCAGCGGTTCGCGCGGGGCGGCGCCATCGACGGCGTGGTACAGCAGCGCCAGGTCGCGCTGCTCGTCGCGCAGGCCGGCGCGATAGCTGCGCTGCGCATACTCCTTGAGGGCGCCGCTGACGATGTTCACGGCTTCCTGTTCGTCGAGCAATTCGCGCAAGGCCGATTTCTGCAGGCGCTGCGTGGCCAGGCGGCTCAGGTGCTCGCTCAGCTTGACGACCTTGGACAGCTTGTCCGCATCGAGCAGGGGAGCGCCGGCGCCAGGCTGGGCCAGGCCGCCCAGCGCATCGCCGAGTCCGGCGAACTCTTCCTTGTAGAGGGGCAGCTTGTCGTCCGCCAGCACCGCCAGCGTGCGGGCGTAGCGCAGCAGGATGTCGTTCAGGCTGGCGACCGACAGGTTCGCCTGCGCGATGGCGGCGCAATCGGCGCGCGCCGCCTGTGCACTGGCTTGCGCATCGAAACGCTCGGCGAGCACCAGGCGCTGGCGCATGGCCTTGTCCATGCAGCTGTTGACGCCGCCCGCCAGCATCGGTTCGAAGTGGCGCGACATCTGCTGCGTCTGCTCGGCAAAGCTGCGCACGGGCGCCAGGTCGGTGGCGCAGCCGCCCAGCAGCAGGCTGGCCAGCAGGCCGGCCATGGGCAGGCGGTAGCGAAGGACAAGGGGGGAAGTCGACGGGCGCTGCATATGGCCTCCAGGCGGTAGGAGTGGCGGGATGGCGCCGCGCGCGAGCGCCGGCATGGCTGACGTTAGCATGCTGGACAGTGACAGTCTTGCGCCAGATCAGCCCGCTGCCGTATCGCCTGGCGCCTGCCTTGGTTGCCGAGCGCTGGCGCGGCACTGTTGCGCGATGGGGCAGGGTGTGTCAATTTGCGCCATATTTTCCTTACAGAAGTCTGACATGCAAGCAAGCAGCCGGGTCTTTTACACATGCTGCGACGCGTCATATGTATCTGTTGCTGCTGCCAGATTACTCACCTACAATGATTTATCGATGGGGCGGTTATCCAGCGTACGACTATAAAAACATGTTGTATTACAGGAGATGACAATGAATTTCAAACAGAAATTGCTCGTTGCAAGTCTAGTGCTGGGTTTCTCCCAATTTGCTGTCGCAGCAGACCCCATCAAGATCGGCGTGTCCGGACCGTTTACGGGCGGTTCCGCGCCGATGGGCGTGTCCATGCGCGACGGCGTCAAGCTGGCCGTCGCGGAAATCAATGCCAAGGGTGGCGTGCTGGGCCGTTCCTTGCTGCTGATTGAGCGCGATGACGAAGCGAAGAACGAACGCGGCGTGCAGATCGCCCAGGAACTGATCAACAAGGAAAAGGTCGCCGCGACCGTCGGCTACATCAATACGGGCGTGGCCCTCGCTTCGCAGCGCTTCTACCAGGAAGCCAAGATTCCCGTCATGAACAATGTGGCGACGGGTTCCATCGTCACCAAGCAATTTGCCGACCAGCCGGAAAACTACATCTTCCGCAATGCGGCCAATGACACCATCCAGTCCGGCATGATCGTGCATGAGGCGATCGAGAACCGCAAGTTCAAGAAAGTGGCGATCCTGGCCGATTCCACCAACTATGGCCAGCTGGGCCGCGAAGACCTGGAAAAGGCGCTGGAAAAGAAGGGCATCAAGCCTGTCGCCGTGGAAAAATACAACATCAAGGACGTCGACATGACGGCCCAGCTGCTGAAAGCCAAGCAGGCGGGCGCGGAAGTGGTGCTGACCTACGGCATCGGCCCGGAACTGGCGCAGATCGCCAACGGCATGGAAAAACTGGGCTGGAAAGTGCCGCTGATCGGCAGCTGGACCCTGGCCATGGGTAACTTCATCGACAACGCGGGCAAGAACGGCAACGGCACGCGCATGCCGCAAACCTTCATCCAGGATGCCAGCACGCCCAAGCGCAAGGCCTTCATCGACGCCTATGTGGCCGCCTACAAGCCGTCGGGCGGCCGCATGCCGTCGGCCGTCTCGGCCGCGCAGGGCTACGATTCCATCTACCTGCTGGCCGCCGCGTTCAAGCAGGCGGGCGGCACGGATGGCCCGAAAGTGCGCGCCGCGCTGGAAAGCCTGAATGAAAAAGTGGAAGGCGCCGTCACCACCTACAACAAGCCGTTCAGCAAGACCAACCATGAAGCGATCACGGCCGAGCTGACCGTGTTTGGCGAAGTCAAGGACGGCAAGGTCGTCCTTGCCAAATAAGTCCGGCTAACGCCAAGTACCCAGCCGCGCAATGGCCAGCCTTGAGGAATCAGGACTGGCCATTTTTTCATCTTCCGTCTTCCGGGGAATACCATGGAAATCTTCCTGCAGCTTGTCTTCAGCGGCATCGCGCTGGGCATGATCTACGCCGTCATCGCCTTCGGCTACCAGCTCACGTTCGCCACTTCCGGCACCCTCAACTTCGGCCAGGGCGAGTCCCTGATGCTGGGCGCGCTGGTGGGCCTGTCCCTCGTGGGCACCATCCACGGCGGGCCCTACATGAGCTATTTGCTGATGATCCCCATCGTCATCGCCTTCGGCGCCTTGCAGGGCGTGTTCGTCGAATGGATAGGCGTGCGGCCGGCCATCAAGATCAAGTCCGAATTCGGCTGGATCATGTCGACCATCGCCCTGGCCATCATCTTCAAGAACGTGGCGGAAAACATCTGGGGCAAGGACGACCTGACCTTCCCGTCGCCGCTCTCGGCCGCGCCGTTCAAGGTGCTGGGCGCGAACGTGCAGCCGATGCAGGTGGCCGTCATCGTCGGCGCGCTGGCCATCATGCTGGCCGTCGAGCTCTTCAACCGCAAGTCCATCTACGGCAAGGCCGTGGTGGCGACGGCGAACGACCGCGACGCGGCCGGCCTGATGGGCATCAACACCAGCATGGTCATCACGTTTTCGTATGCGCTGTCGTCGGCCACGGCCGCGTTCGCGGGCGTGCTGGTGGCGCCGCTGACCTTGACGGGCGCCACCATGGGCGCCTCGCTGGGCTTGAAAGCGTTTGCCGTGGCTATCATCGGCGGGCTGACCTCGGGCATGGGCGCCATCGTCGGCGGCCTGATCCTGGGCATCGCGGAAACCACCACCGGCTATTACATTTCCACCGGCTACAAGGAGGTACCAGGCTTGCTGCTGTTGCTGCTGGTGCTGGCCATCAAGCCGTCCGGCCTGTTCGGCAAAGCCGCGATCAAGAAAGTCTGAGGATCACATGAACAAGAAAATCACCATGCTGGCGCTGAGCGCGGCGGGCCTGGCCGCGCTCGTGCTGTTCCCCGTCGTCATCCCGAATCCCTACTACATCCACCTGGCCGAGACCATCCTCATTTATGCCATCCTGCTGTTCGGCCTCGATATCGTCGTCGGCTACACGGGGCAGGTGTCGCTGGGCCACGCGGGCCTGTTCGGCATCGGCTCGTACGCCACGGGCGTGCTGGTGTTCAAGCTGGGCCTGTCGTTCTGGCTGGCCATCCCCGCCAGCATCCTGGGGGCGGCCCTGTTCGGCGCCATCCTGGCCTTGCCGGCCCTGCGCGTGACGGGCCCCTACCTGGCCATGGTGACCCTGGCCTTCGGCACCATCGTGCAAATCCTCATCAACGAGATGAGCTTCCTGACGGAAGGCCCGATGGGCATCAAGATCCACAAGCCCGTCCTGTTCGGCCACAAACTGACGGAAGTGGAGTACTACTACATGGTGGCCGCGCTGATGGTCATTTCGCTGGTGGTCGTGCACCGCATCCTGAAATCGAACCTGGGCCGCGCGTTCGAAGCGCTGCGCGACAGTCCCATCGCCTCGGACTGCATGGGCGTGTCCGTGTACCGCTATAAAGTGTATGCGTTTGTCATCAGCGCCGGTTTCGCCGGCCTGGCCGGCAGCCTGTATGCGTATTCGGAAGAGTATATTTCACCCAATACCTACAACTTCGAGCTGACGATCTTGTTCCTGCTGGCCGTCATCATGGGCGGGCGCAAGACGCGCTCGGGCGCGCTGATCGGCGCCCTGATCGTCGTCATGCTGCCCAGCCTGCTGGCCGACATCGAACTGTTCCGCAAGATCGCCGTGGCCGCCGCCGTGCTGGGCGTGATCGGCTCCGCCTTCATGCTGGCGAAGAAGCGTTCCACCGTGCGCGGCGTGCTCGTGCCCCTGGTCGCCACCATCGGCCTGGCCGCCTATTCGTACAAGCTCGACAACATGGTCGACTGGCGCTTGACCATCTTCGGCCTGATGACCTTGTTCGTCGTCTACTACCTGCAGGACGGCATCGTCGGCTTTTTGATGAGCTTTATCGGCAAGGGCCGGCGCCATGTGCAGGCCGTCGCTGCGCACGGCGTGGCGCCATTTGACCACGCGCAAGGCGGGCAGCGGGGCACGACCCTGCTGCGCGTGGAGCAGGCGCTGATGCAGTTCGGCGGCCTGAAAGCGCTGAACCAGGTGGACCTGACCGTCACGCAAGGCTCGGTGCACGGCTTGATCGGGCCTAACGGCTCGGGCAAGAGCACGATGATGAATGTGCTCACGGGGATCTACAAGCCGACGGCGGGCAAGGTGGAGTTTGCCGGTGCCGTCATTTCCGGCCGCACGCCGTCCGAGATCGCCCTGGGCGGCGTGGCGCGCACCTTCCAGAACGTGCAGCTGTTCGGCGAGATGACGGCCACCGAGAACGTGCTGGTGGGCCTGCACAACACCTTCAGGTCGAACGTGCTGGACGTGATGCTGCACACGCCCCGCTACAAGCGCGAAGAGCGCCTGGCGCGCGAGCGGGCCGCCAGCATCCTCGAATTCGTCGGCCTGGCCGACCTGGCCAACGAAGAGGCGCGCAATTTGCCGTATGGCAAGCAACGGCTGCTGGAAATCGGCCGCGCGCTGGGCCTCAACCCCCGTTTGCTGCTGCTCGACGAACCGGCGGCGGGCCTGACGGCGCCCGACATCAAGGAATTGATGGCCATCATCCGCAAGATCCGCGAGCACGGCATCACCATCATCCTGATCGAGCACCACATGGACGTGGTGATGGCGCTGTCGGACGTGGTGACGGTGCTCGATTTCGGCCAGAAGATCGCCGAAGGCGCGCCCGCGCTGGTCCAAAGCGATCCGAAAGTGATCGAAGCCTACCTGGGCGGCAGCGCCGACACCCTGAGCCCCGCGGCGCACTGAGAGGAAGACCATGCTGACCATTCATAATCTGCACGCCGCCTACGGCAAAGTCGAAGTCCTGCACGGCATTTCGCTGGAAGTCCCGAAAGGCAAACTGGTCACCCTGATCGGCTCGAACGGGGCCGGCAAGACCACCACCATGCGCGCCATTTCCGGCATGCTCAAACCCAAATCGGGCAGCGTCACCCTGGGCGGCAAGGATGTCACGGGGCTCGATTCGCACCGCATCGCGCGCGCGGGCCTGGCCCATTCGCCGGAAGGGCGTAGAGTCTTCGCCTCGATGTCGGTGACGGACAACCTGCTGCTGGGCGCTTTCCCCCGCTTTACGCGCGCGCGCCCGAAAGGCGACATCAAGGGAGATCTGGACAAGGCCCTGGAGCTGTTCCCCCGCCTGAAGGAGCGGCGCGACCAGCTGGCCGGCACCTTGTCGGGCGGCGAGCAGCAGATGCTGGCCATGGCCCGCGCCGTGATGCTGAACCCGGAAGTGATTTTATTGGACGAACCGTCGATGGGCCTGGCGCCGATCCTGGTGGAAGAAGTCTTCCGCATTATCACGCGCCTGAAAGGCGAAGGGGTGACCATGCTGCTGGTGGAACAGTTCGCCGCCGCCGCCCTGAACGTGGCCGATTACGGCTACGTGCTGGAAAACGGCAGCATTTCCGTGCACGGCCCGGCCGAGAGTCTAAAGAACGATCCGAAGGTGATCGCGGCCTACCTGGGCGGCGGGCACTGAAGCTGGCTTTGACAATGCGCTTGCTGCGCATTGTCAAAGCCTCTGCATTGCGCAATGTAGTGTTTTGCCAGGCACTCATCGCCTGCTTGGCCGGACTTATGGGTGCTCAACAGAACCTGTCGAGGTCTCTTTTGCCAAGAATTATGAATCAAGAAGGTCTACGCTACCGGTGGCAACTCATCTATCGCGTTTTCATTTGCCATGACTTGTGATTCACGAACACCCAAGCCAATGGCGACGACGCCGGGCTTCCGAATTCTGGAACTAAAAATCCATCACGATACGGCACACTGCATTTGCTGATTTCAGCGCAGTTACTTAACCGAATCACTGAGGACATCATGACCAAAGCAAAGCACGATCAAAAAACGTCGACACTCACCACAACCCGTGCGGCATCGCGAGTGCAGGCAACAGTTGCCCGTTCGACCGGCGGCAGCGTCCCCAAGGGCAGTTACGTTGGCCGCCTTCAGGCAGCAGCTGCCAATAACTCTGGCAAGCCAGGTGCCAAGTAACGGGAGCGCGGACATGACAAGCCAACAGGAACGCGACAACCATGGCAACCAGATGAACCCGAATAATGATGCCTACTGGCAGTCGCGGGGAGAAGATGAGCGACCGGCGGACTGGGAGGCGCAGAAGGATGAAAATGATTTGCCTTCCGCTTCTTGAGACGTAAGATAGCTAGGCCAGGCCTGCACGCCAAATTGCAGGCCTTTGCTGACCAAACGGTCCCTGTTCCGCTTCCACCAGCCCCCATAGCTGTCTGTACAATCGACCAAGGCGGTGGCGCGACCCTTCTCTCGGGTCAAGAGCGGACTCCATAGATGTGAGCAGACAAACATAGGAAATGGAATTGACAGGTAAATGCCGTTGCTGTCCGGCTTGATCAGGGTTGTCCACAAGCATTCCAGTTGGTGTATCGTGAAGCGCGTAGTCTCGTCGCGCCAGCTTACCAGGCGCGCCTCGCTCTCGCCAGACCAGGCGGAGAAGTCCTTCACCCGCGGCATGTTTTCGGGCAAACGTCGGTCACGCCTCCAGGCTGCAAGGACAAATAAGAAATCAAACAGGCGCGAGGTCGCAGTGTTGAAAACCCCTTTTTTAGGTTGCTTGCCATTTTTCAAGAGTCGTCCTGTTTCAAGGTCGAAATCAATGCTGGGATCAAAGCGGGGCATCACCAGCTGAAAAAGTGGATAGGCCTGCATAGTATTGCCAAAGTAACCAGCACAGAATTCCACATCCCAGCATGACAATACATGGAAGAACAGCGCATCACTCAAAGGCTTGGCTGTCTCGAGTAACACATTAACGTCTAAACCGAGTTCAAGTTGGGCGCGCAGCACACGTGCATCGTCGATATCAACCTCTTCTTGGCAGAACGACTGAAGCCAATCGAGCATAGTGATCAACACCTTACGTACCAGGGCAGTATCCTGCGAGATAACGGCGTCACTAAGCGCTGCGCAATCCCGGTCAAAGTGTTCCGCCAGGGCTAGCGTTTCCTGACAATACTTTCCGTGCTGAGGACTCAAGCTGTAAATGAGATCAGCAGTTGGTAAAAATTTACCTGTCCTGACAGACGGATATTGCGCAAGAATGGTGCTTGCCTCATCGGAGGACCATCCTCCTATGTCAATCAGTCGCTGGGTAAGCGCAGCGTTGGTTCTTTCGCCTAAATTTCTGCGATCCTCCTCGGTTGGCACCCATCCATGCTTAAAGCGGGTTCGCCAAGTGCGTTCGGATGTGCCCGAAAACTCAGCAAAAGATACCGCCAACTTGCGTGCATTTAATCGCTCAAAAATCAAGAAGGCAAAATGATTAAACATAACGTAGCGGCCTACTGTAATGCGTATATGGCGATGCGCCGAGGTCGGAAGATCTTGCCCGGGCATACATCGCTATGCCTGCTGCTCGAACGCAGTCTTTAGTGTTTCGTCGGCTTTTCCTGCTGCACCAGGATGAACGGGCTGACGACGACGGCCCATAACGCCGCGTCGGCCGCCTGCCAGTCCAGCGCCTGCTGGTCGGAGACCTTGGCGACTTTGCCGTCGGCCATCCATTGCGTGATGGTGGCCTTGTCGTCGTGCGAGATGCGCACGGCCACTTCGACCAGGTCCAGTTCATTGGCGACCCAGACGACATTGCCTTGGGCGAAATGCTTTTCCAGTTCGCTCCAGGCCAGGCGGGCCGTTTCGCTGTTGACTTTGAGGCGCAGTTCGGTGTCTTTTTCAGGATTGGTTTGCATGCGAAATATCAATGTTCTGTGGGTGGGATGCCGCGCCGCGCAGGTTTTTTTACAGGATGTCCACGTGCGGCGTCGGCGTGCCCCGCCATGTTAACCGATAGGCGGCGCCTTTGCGAACATTGCCCACCAGGGCAGGGCGGAAACAGGCGAGGTTGGTGCCGCCGTCGCGCCTGGCGCTGGGGAAGATGACCCCCATGGAACCGGCATCGAGCAGGATGGCGGCCAGGTCCTGCGAGGCGATATAGCTGGCCGGATCGAGACAGGCGCGGTAGCGCTCCTGGCCGCGCAGGTCGTGGAAGCTGGCGGAAAAATCGGCCAGCAGCGACTGGTAGCTGACGCTGTCGTCGAAATAGCCGATTTCCTGGTATTCCACGGTCTTGTGGAAGACGATCTCGGCCAGCGCCGTTTCCATCTCGAAGGCGCAATACCAGGCGCCCCGTTCGCCGTCATTGAAGCGCGCGCCCTCGGGGCGGGCATAGGTGTAGGCGGCATTGATGATGCGGAAATGCGGCACGCCGAACACCAGTTCATCGACGCCGATGCCGGGCGCGCCGCCGTATTCGGCCACCAGGCGCGCATTCGTCGCGTTGTCGAGCTCAAACAGCTCGCGCAGGTGGGCGTCGTCGTCCGCCAGCGGCGCCAGCACCGAGTCTTCCATGTCGGCGAAGCGCGAGGGGATCAGGCGGCAGGTGTCGATCTGGCGCAGGGCGGCCAGCGGCGGCAGGTGGGCGTGGGGACCGGCTGGCAAGATTACAGCCCTCCGCGGCGCGCATCGAGCAGCTTGCGCACCGTCTGCATGGCCAGCAGGCCGCCGGCCAGCATTTGCGACAGCGGCGTGCGGCCGCCGAAGATGGGATTCCTGTTGGGCAGGCCGACCCATTCGTCGGCCAGCTTGTCGCCGTACAGGATGTGCAGCGCCTTGTAGATGCCCAGCAGGTAGGAAATGCGCGTGATGCGGTCCACTTCCAGCACGCGGTCCGGGTGCTTTTTCCACTCGTAGTAGGCGCTGCTGGACAGGCCGCCCAGCAATTCGCGCGCATCGTCGTCGCGCAGCTTCCAGGCGGCGGCCAGCCTGAAGAATCCCTTCAGTGCCGCCTGCGACAGGCGCTCGCGCTCGGCCCTGGCGTTCAGGTCGACGAGCACGGCCGGCTCGAAGCGGCTCTTGGGATAGGCGTAGGCGAGATTCATGATATGTCCTTCAATAAAACTCTGTTTAAGGACTATTTATACTCCTTTTTCGGATTCGTTGCAACGGCCGCGCGCATGAAAAACGGGGCGCAGCGGACGTGTGTCCCGCTGCGCCCCGTTGGCAGGCCGCGTTGCGGCAGTCTATTTTGCCGTGACGCTCACCGGCACGGTCAGCTGCGCCGTCAAGCCGTTACTATCCAGCGCCACCACCTTCAGCGCATAGCTGCCGGCCACCGGTTGCGGCCAGTAGGCCGTGATGGTCAGGCCGCTCATGGAAAACTGCATGCCCAGCGGCGCGCCGTCGATCGAGATCCGCAGCGAGGTCGCACCTGGCGCCGTCAGCACGATGCTGCCGCTCATGGCCTTGCCCGCCACGCCCGTCATGGCGGCGGCGCTGATCGTGGGGCCGGCGGCGGCGATTTTCACCGTGGCCACGGCCTGGCCCGTCAAGCCCGTTTTCGTATCTTTGGCGATGACGGTCACGTTGTAGTTGCCCAGCACGGGGCTGGCCCAGCTGACGACGCCGGCGGCATTGACGGCCATGCCGGACGGCGCGCCCGACAGGCTGTACGTGACGGGGTTGGGCGCCACCACCGTGGCCGTGAACGACAGGGCCACGCCCGGCTTGCCGCTGACGCCGGGCACTGTCACCGCGGGCGGCAGCGGGGCGGCGATGGCCACCGTGTACAGGCCCTTGCCGCTCAGGCCAGTCTTGCTGTCCTTGGCCGTGACGGTAACGGCATAGGTGCCGGCCACGGGCGCGGTCCAGCTCACGAGGCCGGCGCTGCTGATGGTCATGCCGGCCGGCGCGCCGGCCAGCGTGTAGCTGACGGGATTCGGCGCGGTGACGCTGACGGTGAACGCCAGTGCCGTGCCGACCTTGCCCGTGATGGCGCCGGCCGCGACGACGGGCGGCGCGACGGGGGCGATGACGATGCTGTACACGCCCTGGCCGGTGAGGCCAGTGACGCTATCCTTGGCCACCATGGTCACGGCATACGTGCCGGCGATGGGGGCGGCCCAGCTGACGACGCCCGTGGCGGCGATGCTCATGCCGGCCGGTGCGCCCAGCATGGTGTAGCTGAGTGGATTGGAAGCGGTGGCCGAGACGGTGAACGACAGCGGCTTGCCGGCCGCGCCGCTGATGCCGGCCGGCGCCACCACGGGTGCGGCGGGGGCGATCTGCGTGCCCGACAGGCTGGCCAGCAGGCTTTTCACGTTCGGCGTGCCCAGGCCGCCCAGCGGGTCATAGCCGACCCTGGCCGTGCACACGCCGCACGTGCCGTTGCTGCCGCGCGTGATGTCGGCAAAGCTGCTGGCAAAGGTGCCGGGCACGGCGGCGATCTGGCCGTACAGCATGCTGTGCGGCAAGCCCAGTGCCGCCTTGGCTTGCAGTGCGCGGCTGGCGTTGGCGATGGCGACCAGGCCCGCCCATTGCGGCGTGGACAGGCTGGTGCCGCCGATGCTGAGCCAGCTGGCGCTGCTGCTGCCGGGTGTCATCACGGCCGTGTACTGGCCCGTGGCGGGGTCGGCATTGAAGGCCACGTCGGCCACGTTGCGGCGCAGCAGATTGGTCAGGCCGGGCACGCTGGCCGTCTGGTAGCTGGGCAATGCCGTATAGGCGCTGATGCCGCCGCCCGTGCCGGACCAGGCAGCTTCGCTGCGCGCGCCGCTGCCGCTGTAGCTGAGCGTGGTGCCGCCCACGGCCAGCACGTTGGGCGACACGGACGGCCAGGATACGCCGCTGCCCGAGTCGCCCGTGGCAGCCAGGTAGCTCATGTTCTTGCCCGTGAAGGCGCTGTCGACGGAAGCCGTCCAGCTGCCTTCGGCCGCGCCAAAGCTCATCGAGACGACGCCCGGCCCCATCAGGTTGGCCAGGCGCACCGCGCCCAGCAGGCTGTTGACGGAAGCGTCGGGCGCCTCGATCAGGACGATGCGGGCCAGCGGCGCCGTGGCATGCGCCCACTGCACGTCGAGCGCGATTTCCATGGCCCAGCCCGAGTTATAGGCGGGCGCCGTGGCCGTCATGGCGCTCGACGGCGTGTTGTAGACGACGGAGAATTCGCAGCCGCTGGCCGGGGCGGGCGGCAGGGGCAGGGTGGCATTCGTGGCGATGGCCTTGGTGGTGCAGG
The DNA here is from genome assembly GCF_058798615.1 of Janthinobacterium sp. GW822-FHT07H11. NCBI lineage: Bacteria > Pseudomonadati > Pseudomonadota > Betaproteobacteria > Burkholderiales > Oxalobacteraceae > Janthinobacterium > Janthinobacterium sp. GW822-FHT07H11. The sequence goes on along the minus strand of NZ_CM179507.1, from coordinate 4,091,418 downwards.
CGGGCAAGCCGAATTTCTGGTTGAAGATGGCCAGTTCGGCGGCCGCGTTCGGGTTGTGCATGGCGTCGACGATGTAGATCGTCTGGCCCGCGCCCAGCTGGGCCGCCTGGGCCGCGGTCAGCGCCGTGCCCGCCGCCGGCAGGGCGGGCAGGTCGTAGGCGGCGCGGATTTGGGCGGGAGAATAGGTGGCCACCACGCTGCTGCCAGCCAGCGGCGCGGCGGTGTCGCTCGTCCCGCCGTCCAGCAGCGGCGCGATATCTTGCGCCGTTTGTTCCGAGGCGGCGATCTTTTGCGCCGTCAGGCGCCGTGTCGGCAGGGTCGCCATGCCGCCTTCCAGGCGTTGCCGATGCGGACGCCGGTGCGCCGATTCGCTGCTGTAGCGGCTGTCGCTGTCGTCGGGCGTATCGAGCAGGGCCGGTGCTGCATGGAACATGGGCTGGACCACCAGCGTGCCCACCGAGGCAGGCAGGACCGGCACGTCCACCTGGAACACGGTGGCCGCCGTGGCCAGCAGGGCGGGCGGCTGGGCGGTCTCCTGGCCGGGGCCGCAGGCGCCGAGCGCGGCGATCAGGCTGGCGCCCAGCAGCAGGCGGGCGGGCGCCGGGCGTAGGGATAAGGGCTTCTTCATGGCGAGACTCTCCGAGTTGGGCGAGGGCCACATCTCGACAATGCCGCAGGGCGGGCCGCGCTGGCGGCTGCTCGCTGGCATTGGCAACCCCGCTGCCGTGGCGCTTGCGCGCGGTAGGCCGGTGGCTTTGCGTCCCCGCCTTTCGACGGGTTTGCCCTCAGAATTGATTGCGTAACGGCCGCGTGAAAGTCGTCCGCTACGAAATCAATTCTAGCGAATACGCCAAATCATGTGTTAACTATTTTCAATTAATATTTCCATTTACACATTTATTTGTCGCATATTTCACCATGGTCTGATGCAATCTTGCCAGCTTGATTAAGCCTTAAAAGCAAGCTTGTCAGGGCTGCATCGGTGGATAACGGCGTTTTCTCCGTGTAACGGCGACTGATTTTTTCTTTGTTTAATGAAAATACCGAATTTACCGAATTTAGCATCAATCGTCGAACGTCATGCCCTGGTACGGCGCCGCGCGGCAGGCGGCCAGCCGCTGCGCCAGGCTGCCCGCGTGGGCTTCCAGCCGGTGGCCGTCCGGGTCGAGAAAGTACAGCGAATCGCCGGCGCTGCGGTTTTGCTGCCATTCGGCCACGCCAGCCATGCGCAGGCCGGTGGCAAAGGCGGGAAAGTCTTGCTTGGAAATGGAAAACGCGTAGTGCGTGTAGCCGCCCGCGCCGGTCGCCGCCGCCGCATCGAGCGACAGGCACAGCCACAAATCCCCGGCCGACAGGTAGGCGCCCCGGTCCCAGCGCGCATGCAGGCGCAGACCCAAGGTGTTGCGATAAAAGATGACGCTGCGATCAAGGTCGCGCACGGACAGGGTGAGGTGGTTCAGGCCGGTCAACATGGCGTTGCTTTCAGGTGTGGTGTAGGGCTGTTCCAGTTTTGTGCGCAGGAATAAGACCACAAACGTCGCAACACCGGACAGAAGCGTAGCGAGCGGAAGGGAGAGGTGGCCGAGAAGCGCAACCGTACTTCTAGTACGGTGAGCATCGCAGGCTACCTATACCGACGCGCAGTAGCTTGTGTCAGGTGTCACTACACAGGTTCGGCGTGCTCTACCATGAGCTGCACCTTGGTCGTGCCATTGTATTCATTCGCATCGAGGCGGAAGGCGACCCTTGTCCGTTCGCCCAGGGCGTCCGTGTGGCCGAACCAGATGGCATCGAAGCGCACGCCGTTCTTTTCCAGCAGCAGTTTCAAGTGGCGTTCCTTGAGGATGCGCTGGCTGACGACGCGGAATTCGTCGCAGAAGACGGGCGGGGCGAAGCCCTGGCCCCACACCTGCCCATCCATCAGCTCGATGAAGGCCGTCGTGTAATACGCGTCTTCCAGCGGGCCGTCCGTTTCCACCACCCGTTCCAGCTGTTGGGCGCTGAGCCAGGCCTGGCCCACGGCTTCGAAGGCCTGGGAAAAGGCGTCGAAGGCGTCGGCGCGGATGGTCAGGCCCGCCGCCATGGCGTGGCCGCCGAACTTGTCGATCAGGCTAGGCGCCCGTTTCGACACGAGGTCGAGCGCGTCGCGCAAGTGAAAACCGGGAATCGAGCGGCCGGAACCCTTGATCCAGCCGTCGGCGCCCGGTGCGAAGGTAATCGTCGGGCGATAAAACTTTTCCTTCAGGCGCGAGGCGACGATGCCGATCACGCCCTGGTGCCAGGATGCATCGAAGACGCTGATGGTGCTGCTGTTGGCCGGCTCGAAGTCGTCGAGGTGCAGCAGGGCCGTATCCTGCATTTCCGCCTCGATTTCACGGCGCTTCAGGTTGATGTCGTTCAGCTGCTGGGCCAGCGCCCAGGCACGGCCTTCGTCGTCCGTGATCAGGCATTCGATGCCCAGCGACATGTCCTGCAGGCGGCCGGCCGCATTCAGGCGTGGCCCGAGGGCAAAGCCCAGGTCGAACGGCGTGGCGCTGCGCGCTTCGCGGCCCGCCACGCGGAACAGGGCCGCCACGCCCGCGTGCATATTGCCCTTGCGCATGCGTTTGAGGCCTTGGGCGACGAGGATGCGGTTGTTGGTATCGAGGCGCACCACGTCGGCCACCGTGCCCAGCGCCACCAGGTCGAGCAGGTTGTCGAGCTTGGGTTGCGTCTGCGCATCAAAGACGCCACGGCGGCGCAGCTCGGCCCGCAGGGCCAGCAAGACGTAGAACACGACGCCCACGCCCGCCAGGTTCTTGGACGGGAAACCGCAGGCGGGCTGGTTCGGGTTGACGATGACGGCCGCGTCGGGCAGGGTGTCGGCCGGCAAATGGTGGTCGGTGACGACCACCTCGATGCCGCGCCGGTTCGCCTCGGCCACGCCGTCGATGCTGGCGATGCCGTTGTCGACGGTGATGATGATGTCGGGTGACTTTTCGCGGGCAGTGAGCTCGACGATTTCCGGCGTCAGGCCGTAGCCGTATTCAAAACGGTTGGGCACGATGAAATCGACGTCGGCGCCCATGGCGCGCAAGCCGCGCATGGCCACGGCGCAGGCGGTGGCGCCGTCGCAATCGTAGTCGGCCACGATGACCATGCGTTTCTTGGCGGCAATGGCGTCGGCCAGGAAGACGCCGGCCGCGCCGATGTGCAGCAGGCCGGACGGCGGCATCAGGGCCGCCAGTTCGCTCGACAGTTCTTGCGCGTCGGACAGGCCGCGCGACGCGTACAGGCGGGCCAGCACGGGATGGATGCCGCCCTGGCGCAGCAGCTCGGATTCGCGGTAGGGGCAGGGACGGGTGGCGATGCGGGTACGGGTCATGATGTTTTCAACTTGTTCAGGGTAATCGCGCGCCAGAATTTGCGCTGCGCATGCTTGCTGGTGGTGACGTCCAGCCAGGCGTCGCGGTGGCTCAGTACCAGGCGCAGCCGGTCCAGGCGGCCATCCTTGAGGGCCGCCAGCAGGGGCGCGAACCAGTCCGCTTCCAATGCTTGCAACTGTTGCAGCCACATGCCCCATTCCTGCGCCTGCGCCGCTTCGACCAGGCCGCCCGGCACGACGATGGCGTCGGCTTGCTCCGCCAGCACACTGTTTGGACTGGCAGCGCGCCGCGCCGGTTCCGCCAGCGCGGCCAGCCAGCCCGGCGCGTCCCTGGTATGCAGGCGGGCGGCGCAGCCGGGAGCTTGCGCCGTGGCCAGGCTGCCGCCCCAGAGCCAGAACGCATTGACGGCTTTCAAGCCGCGTTCCTCGCGCGCCGCATTGATCGGGTGTTCATGCCACAGCATCTGCACTTCGTTTTGCAGGCGGCGCGCGGCGCGCGCGTGCTCGCCTTCCGGCATCCAGACGGACAGGTCCTGCGTGGTGGCGGCGTCCGGCGAAGCGCACTGCAAGTCGCTCCAGGCATCGGCGCGCATGAACCAGGTGCCCGCGTCGCCATACGCGAGCGGTTGGCCGATCTCGCCGAAATACGGGGCCGCCATGTCGAACAGGGCGCGGCCGTCCTCCTCGCTCAACTTGAGCTGGCGCAAGTCTTCCAGGCTGATGTGGCTGCGGGCGATGGCCAGGTGGGCCGGATGCAGCAGGAAATAGCGCGCGCCCGGCTGCGGCACGAGGCCGTAGCCGCGCATGGCTTCTGCCGCGAAGGCGGCCTGCGCCGCCGCGCCATTGGCCGCGGGCGACAGGCCCAGCGCGTGCGCCAGCCACGCTTCGTGCGGCAGCACGCGTTTGGCGCTGTCAAAACTTTCTAGGGTGCAAGTGGATGTGCGCGACAGCAGGGCCGCCAGCGCGGGCGCTTGCAAGACCTTGAGCAGGTCGGCGGCCAGTTCGGCATTGGGCAAGGCGAAGGGCAGGACGAGGGTCAATTGATTCATCCCGAGATTGTAGGCGATTGCGGCGCCGCGCGAGAAGGGCGCCTGCGTTTTCTCCGCGATCGCCGCCACAGATGGGCACGGGCACGGCGGCTGTTCGCCACGCTAAAAATACCATTAAAACATCATAATTATCGAAAGTTTATTTTTATCGATGGAAAATAATTCTCTTTTGAAAAGATAGTGGCTATAATTGTGTTGGATTAATATCAGAAAGACAATCATACCCCTGCCGTATGGTTGCGTCGTCTGGCTTCTGTGTCCCTCGAAACTGTATACAAGATGCTGCCGGCTTCACGTTTTTATACACAAGTCCTTTTTCTTGGAAGCCCATACCATGTATACATTTGCCACTCCACGTGGCCAGGCTGATTGCGGCCAGGCCATTTGCGTTGCCGTTCCCGCCGCCGCTCCTGCCGTCCGTCAGGAGGCCGCATGACTACCTACAACCTGTCGACCACGGTCCACGTGTGCGAAGACACCGACAAGAATTTCGACATCCGCGACCTGCTGATCCAGGCCGGTTATGCGGTGCAAGGCGAACTGAACATCAAGAATTTCACCGTGCTCTTGCCCGATGATACGGAGTCGACCGAGAATACGCCGCTGTTCGGCATGCTCGACGCGGACACCGTGTACGTGCGTCCCGGCGACTGGGCCCTCAACTACAACGGCAGCTTTTCCACCATCGAGGTGACGATCGACAAGGGCAATGGCGACATCGTCCAGCTCAGCCTGCAAGTCATCATCGATCCCGTCAATGACGCGCCCGACGCGGCCGACAAGACGTTTATTTTGATCAACGGCAACAGCGTGGTGCTGGGCGAAGGCGATTTCGGCTTCCACGACGACGTCGAGCACGACGGCTTCAAGTCCATCGTCATCACCAATACCACCACGGCGGGCCAGGTCTTGCTCAACGGCGTAGCCGTGGCGGTGGGCACGGAAGTGTCGATCGACGACATCCGCGCGGGCCACCTGGTCTTCGTGCCCAGCCAGACCGTGGCCGGCGACTTCGACCTCGGCTTCAAGGTGCGCGATGACGGCGGCACGGCCGGCTGCAATGCGCAGGACCTGAGCGTGGCCCATCACCTGACGTTCAAGGTGCCGATGGCGCAGCTGGGCGACTTCGTCTGGGAAGACAGCAACGCCAACGGCGTGCAGGACGCGGGCGAGGCGGGCATCGGCGGCGTCACCGTGCAGTTGAAGAACGCGGCCGGCAGCGTGATCGGCTCGACCGTCACGGACGCCACCGGCTATTACCACTTTAATGTCGATCCGGGCACGTATGCGATCGCCGTCGTCGCGCCTCCTGGCTATTTGACGACGGTCAAGGATGCGGGCGGCAACGATGGTCTCGACAGCGACATCAACGCGCTGGGCAACAGCGGCCAGGTGACGGTGGCCGCCGGCCAGGACTACAAGGATCTCGATGCCGGCCTGTACAAGACGGCATCCATCGGCGACCGCGTCTGGTTCGATGCGAATGGCAACGGCAGCCAGGATGCGGGCGAGGCGGGCGTGGGCGGCGTGAAAGTCAACCTGTACAACGGGCAAGGCGCCGTCGTGGCCAGCGCCACCACGGATGCCAGCGGCAATTATCTGTTCAGCAACCTGGTACCGGGTAACTATTACCTGGGCTTCGTGCCGCCGGCCGGCTACGGCTTCACCAAGGCCGATATCGGCGGCTATGCCACCGATTCGGACGTCAATCCGGCCACCGGCCTGACCACCGCCATGGCGGTCCTGAAATCGGGCGACGTGCAGCTGGACTGGGATGCGGGCCTGGTCAAATGCGCGCCGCTCACCGGCAGCATCGGCGACCGCGTGTGGGAAGACAACAATTACAATGGCGTGCAGGATGTGGGCGAACTGGGCGTGGCGGGCGTGAAAGTCAACCTGCTCAATGCGTACAACCAGGTCATCGCCACGACGACGACGAATGCCAGCGGAAATTATCTGTTCGACAAGCTCGCGGCCGGCGGCTACAAGGTCGAAGTCGTCCGTCCATCGGGCTTTTACTACACCAAGGCCAACCTGGGCAGCGATACGGCCGATTCCGACGTCGATGTCGGCACGGGCCGTTCCGGTCTGATCAACCTGGCCGCCGGCCAGAACGACATGAGCTGGGATGCGGGCATCTACCGCAAGGCCAGCCTGGGCGACAAGGTGTGGCGCGACGCCGACCATGATGGCGTGCAGGACTACAACGAGGCGGGCATCGCCAACATCAAGGTGCAGCTGTACTCGGGCAGCGGCGTGCTGCTGTCCACCACCTACACGAATGCCAACGGCAATTATCTGTTCAGCAACCTCGATCCGGGCAGCTATTCCTTGAAATTCGACAAGTCGGGCGTGTATCACGCCGGCTACGCCATGGATACGTGGCGCTGGGGCGCGAAGAACGTGGGCACGAACGACAACATCGATTCTGACGTCAACAGCAATGGCACGACGGCCAACGTGGTCTACACGGACCTATTGAAACTGGCGTCGGGCCAGAACGACATGAGCTGGGATGCGGCCATCACGCCCATCGTCATCGACCTCAACGGCGACGGCGTGCACACGATCGCGCGCGCCGACTTCCACGGCAGCTTCGACCTGCTGGGCACGGGCAGCGCCATCCAGACGGGCTGGGTCTCGGCCCAGGACGGCTTGCTGGCCATCGACAGCAATGGCAATGGCAAAATCGACAACATCAATGAGTTGTTCGGTGGCAACGAAAAGGGCACGGGCTTCGCCAAGCTGTCCAGCTACGACTCGAACCACGACGGCGTGGTCGATGCGCGCGATGACAAGTTTGCCGAACTGCGCATCTGGCGCGACGCCAACAGCAATGGCGTCACCGACGACGGCGAGCTGATGTCCCTGCACGACGCGGGCGTGGCCAGCCTGACGGTGGCCTACACGGAATTGCCTTTCCTCGACGCCAACAGCAATCTGCACCTCGAGCGCAGCAGCGCCACCCTGGCCGACGGCAAGGCGGTCGACATGACGGACGTGTATTTCAACGTCGACGCCAAGGACGCGGCCAAGGCCGGCATCGCCTTGCCGAACATGGCCGACCTGCTGCGCGACGACCATGCCCTCGACACGGCCCTGGGCCAGGCGGCCACCGTCGCCACGGTGGCCGCGCCGGCCGCCGCGGCCCCTGCTGCCGACGCCCAGGCCCAGTGCGAAATGGCCGACCTCTTGCGCCGCGCCATGGCCCACGCGAATGTCCAGCCCCAGGAAATGGCTGCCTGATGTCCCTTGCCAGGCCCCATCCGCCTGGCCGACCTGCGCCGGCGCCCCTGATCCAGGGCGCCGGCGCTTTCCAACCATTTTATATAGAGAATCCGCAATGAAAAAATCCCTGCACCTGCTCGTCCGCGCCAGCATCGCCGCGGCCGCCTTCACCCTCGCCAGCGGCAGCGCCCTGGCCGCTTCCAACCTGCAAGTCGTCGATTCGCACAGCGTCAGCCTGTTTACGGCGGCCGGCGGCGCCTTCGGCTCGGGCAGCGCCATCTCGCCGACCTTGTGGGAAGTCAAGTACGACAGCAACACCTTCCTGGCGTTTTGCCTCGATCCCCATGTCGCACTGAGCAACAGTTCGAACAGCTACAGCAGCGGCGCTTTTGCCGCCAGCGATGCCGTCAAGCGCCTGTACGAGGGCTATTACGCCTCGTCCGTCGCGAGCGTGTCGACCAGCGCCAACAGCGCCGCCGCCTTCCAGCTGGCCCTGTGGGAATTGAATAACGACAACACGAACCTGCTGACGGGCGAACTGCGCTTCAAGAACCTGAGCAATGCCGTCGTCAGCCAGGCCAACACCATGCTGGGCGTGGCCACGGGCAATGGCGCCATCCAGAACCTGTACAGCTACACGAGCTTGACGAGCGTCAATCCGGCTTCGCAAACCTTGCTCAGCGTCTCGCCGGTGCCGGAAGCGCAGACCTGGGCCATGCTGGTCGCGGGCCTGGGCTTGCTGGGCTTCATGGCGCGCCGCCGCAAGGGCGCCTCCGCGCTGACTTGATTATGACTCGTTAATCAGCGCTCATCGCTCATCGCCCGTCGCGCAAGCGATAGCGTTCCCGCTGCGGCGTGCCCCACCGGCGCGCCGCAGCGTTTTATTGTGAATCCATCATGACCCCACCTCCCGACACTTCCACCGCTTCCGCCGGCATGTCCACCGATGCCCTTGCCGAGGCCATCATCTTCCTGGCGCGCTTTTTCGGCACGGCCGTGCCGGCCGAGCGCCTGCGCGCCGGCGTGACCGCGCATGGCGACCCGGCCGCCGCCGATGTCCTCGACCAGGCGCTGGCGCAGGCCGGCCTGGCCGGCACGGCGTTGCCAGCGGACACGCCGCGCCGTCCCACGGAAATGCCGGCCTTGCTGCTCAACGGGGAAGGGCGGGTGCTGGTGGTACTGGCCATGGACGATGGTAAATATGAATGCCACGTGCCCGGCATCGTCGGCAGTGCCTGGTTTGACGCCGCCGCGCTGGCGCGGGAAGTGCCGGCCGGGCGCTGGGTGGCCGTGCGGCCCGTGCTGTTCTTCGACCAGCGCAGCTTGCTCTACAGCATGCCGGTGGCGGGGCGCTGGTTCTGGGATGTCTTCAACCGCAACCGCTGGGTCTTCCGCTGGGCCTTGCTGGGCACCCTGGTGCTCAATGTCATCGGCGCGCTGGTGCCGTTCTATGCGATGGCCGTGTATGACCGCGTGATCCCGAACAATGCCACGTCCAGCCTGTGGGTGCTGACGATCGCCGTCGTGGTGCTGACGGGCTTCGAGCTGGCCCTGCGCCTGCTGCGCGGCGAACTGGTGGAAACGGCCTCGCGCCGCATGGACGTGGCGCTGTCGTCGAACATCTTCGCCCAGTGCTTGCGCCTGCGCGCGGCCAGCCGGCCCGCTTCCGGGGGCACCCTGGCCAATACCGTGCGCGATTTCGAATCCGTGCGCGAATTCTTTGCCTCCACGACCCTGACGACCCTGGGCGACCTGCCATTCCTGCTGCTGTTCCTGCTGGTGGTCGCCCTGGTCGGCGGCTGGCTCGTGCTCGTGCCCCTGGCCGCCATTCCCATCCTGCTGCTGGTGGCTGTTGCCTCGCGCGCGGCCCTGGCGCGCCACGTGGCCGCCTCGATGCAGGAAAGCGCGCAGCGCACGGCGCACCTGTTCGAGACCATGAATGGCCTCGACACCATCAAGGCGCTGGGCGCCGAAGCGTGGAGCCAGCGCAAATGGGAAAGCCTGACGGTGGCCATCGCCGCCAACAGCGTCGAGACGCGCGAAATCGTCAGCCGCGTCAACTATATCAACACGGCCGTGCTGGCCCTGTCCGGCGTGGCCGTGGTGGCCACGGGTGCCTTGCTGATGGGCGAACGCCTGCTGACCCTGGGCCAGATCATCGCCGTGAGCATGCTGACGGGACGCGCCCTGGCGCCCGTGAGCCAGATCGCGGGCCTGATCATGCGCTGGGAGCAGACCAAGCTGTCCTACCACGCACTCAATAAAATCATGGAAGCGCCCACCGACGACGACGCGGCCAGCCTGCAGGCGCCGCCCCTGTCCGGGCGCATCGAGTTCCGCGACGTGGGCTTTGCCTACCCGAACTCGCCGCCGCTGCTCGATAAGCTCAACCTGCACATCCGCCCCGGCGAACGGGTCGGCGTGATCGGCAAGCTCGGTTCCGGCAAGAGCACCTTGCTGCGCTTGCTGCTGAACCAGTACGGCCCGCAAAGCGGCAGCGTGCTGTTCGACGACCTGGCCAGCACCCAGCTGGACCCCTTGAGCCTGCGCCGCCAGATCGGCTACGTGCCGCAGGACGTGACCCTGTTCCACGGCAGCCTGCGCGAAAACATCGAACTGGGACGCAGCCAGGCCGACGACGCCAGCCTGCTCGACGCCATCCGCCTGGCCTGCCTCGACGACATCATCACCGAGCTGCCCAACGGCGTGGCGACGGAAGTGGGCGAGCGGGGCGAGCGCCTGTCCGGCGGCCAGCGGCAAGCCGTGGCCATGGCCCGCGCCTTGCTGGCCAAACCGCCGATGCTGCTGCTCGATGAGCCGAGCAGCATGTTCGACCCGGCCACCGAGCAGCGCCTGATCGGCCGGCTGCGGACCTTGAAAGGGACGACCATCGTGCTCGTCACGCACCGCATGGCCATGCTGGCGCTGGTGGACCGCCTGATCGTCTTCGACAAGGGGCGCATCGTGGCCGACGGCCCGCGCGACGAGGTCATGCGGGTGCTCAATGGCCAGGCGGCCAGGCCTGCGGTGGAACAGGGAGTGGCGGCATGAGCGCCGTGAACGCCCCGAACGCCCGCCCGCTGCCGGCGGCCCACCCGGATCCGGAAAGGGAACCGCGGCGCATCGTCATGCGCATGCTGGCCCTGATTGCCGTATTGCTGGTGCTGGTGCTGGCCTGGGCCATGTTCGCCCAGCTCGACGTGTCCGTGAATGGCCGGGGCGCCATCACGCCGCCATCGCACCTGCAGGAAGTGCAAAGCCTGGAAGGGGGCATCGTGCGCGAAATGCTGGTGAAACCGGGCCAGCGCGTGCGCCGTGGCGACTTGCTGCTGCGCCTGGACACGGCCCAGTACGAGGCCAACCTGGGCGCCAGCGTGCAAAACCGCCTGGCGGCGCTGGCGGGCAGGGCGCGCCTGGACGCGCTGCTGTCCGGCGGCACACCCCGGTTCGCGCCGGAATGGCAGCAAGCGGCGCCCGAGCTGATCGCCAAGGAAACGCAGCTGTGGCGCGACGGCCAGCGCGAATTCGCGTCCGCCACGGCGGCCGCGCGCGAGGGCGTGACGCGTCGCCGTGGCGAGCTGGCCGAGGCGCACAGCCGCATCGCCCAGCTGGACGCGGGCTTGAAGATCGCGCTGGAAAGCCTGTCCATCGAGGAGCGGCTGTTCAAGGAGGGTGCCGGTTCGCGCGGCGACTATCTGAATGCGCAGCAGCGCGTGCAGCAGCAGCGCACGGAACTCGACGGCCTGCGCAGCTCGATGCCACGCCTGGCGGCCACCCTGGCCGAGGCGCAGGCGCAGGCGGGCGAAGTGGAAGCGCGCATGCGCGGCCAGTGGGGCGCGCAGCGCAGCGAATATGAAACCAAGGCCGGCGCCCTGGCCAGCACCGTGAAAGGCCAGCAGGACCAGGTGAGCCGGCGCGACGTGACGGCACCTGTCGACGGCGTCGTCAACCGCGTGCTGGTGGCGACCGTGGGCGGCGTGGCGCAGCCGGGCAAACCGATACTGGAAATCGTGCCGGCCGATTCGGAAATGCTGATCTCTGTGCGCGTGAAACCGTCGGACATCGGTTTTATCCATGTCGGGCAGAGCGCCTCGGCGAACGTGCTGGCGTACGACGCCACCACCTATGGCCGCATGCAGGCGCAGGTGGTGCGCGTGGGGGCGGACGCCATCCCCGACGAGCGCAACGAACCGTACTTCGAGGTGCAACTGAGCACCGACCGCAGCCAGCTGACGGCGCACGGCAAGGTATTGCCGGTGACGCCAGGCATGCCGGTCGACGTGGGCATCCTGACGGGGCGCCGCTCGGTGCTGCAATATGTGTTCAAGCCCGTGCTGCGCGGCCTGCAGTCTTCCCTGCAGGAGCGGTGATGCGTGCTTTCTTGATATTTATCACACTGGCGTGCGCCGGCATGGCGGCGCAGGCGCAGCTTCCGGGCACGCTATCGGTCCAGGCCGCGCGCGGCTTGCCCGCCTTGCTGGCGCGCGCCGTGCCGCGCGATCCGCAGGTGATTGCGGCGCAGGCGACGCTGGCCACCACCGAAGCGCGCTACAAACAGGCCCGTTCACGCCTGTTCCCCACCGCGGCCCTGCAGGCGACGCGGGGGCGCAGCAACGATCTCGATGGGACGCAGGAGGTCGAGCGCCGCACGCACCAGGTGGAAGCGAGCGTGCGCTGGAATGTGTACAACGGCGGCGCCGACCGCGCCGAACTCGATGCGGCCGAGCGCGACATGGCGGGCGCCGCCTTCGACGTGGAGCGGGCGCGCGCGGAAAGCGCGGAAAAGCTGGCCGAAGCGTATTTCGACATGCAGCGGCTGGAACGCAGCCTGCAGCAGTCGCAGGAACGCCTGCGCGACGTGACGCAGCTGGTGCGGCAGGTGACGCGCCAGGCGGAACTGGGTAAATCGTCGGAAGTGGACCGCGAACTGGCGCAAAGTTCGCAGCTGGACGCGGAACTGGTGCACGACGGCTTGCTGACGGACCAGCAGGCGGCGCGCATCAAGCTCGAGGCGCTGGCTTTCGAGCCGGTGGCGCAGTTTGCCGATTTTGCCTTCGCGCCGCTGCCGGCGCAGGCGCTGGAGAACGCCGACACGCAGCAGGCGCAGTTGCGCGCCGCGCGCGAGCGGGCTGCGGCGGCCCGGCTGCGCGTGCGCGGCGTGGCGGCCACCCTGGCCCCTAAAATCGATCTGAATGTCAGCCATCTGCTCAATAACAAGACCACGCCGCCGCCGTCGACCATCCAGCAGCGGGGCTGGTCGGTGGGCGTCTCCTGGGAAATCCCGCTCGGCGGGGGCAGCCTGGCGCAGCGCGACGAAAGCATCAGCCGCGCCCAGGCGGCCGAGGCGGACGTGGCGCGCGCCGAGCAGGGCACGCGCGCCGACCTGGCCAGCATGCTGCCGCGCATCGCCAATGCGCAGCGCACGCTGGCCTTGCTCGACGAGCAGGAAAAGAAGCTGGCCTTTGTCGTGCGCGGCGGGACCATCCAGTACGAGGCCGGCCGGCGCAACCTGCAGCAGGTCATCCAGACGCGCGACAGCTATTTCACGCTGCAGCAGCGGCGCATCGATCAATCGCACCGCCTGGCCCTGGCGCAGATGCGGCAATATGCACTGGCGGGGCAGCTGTTGCAGGTTTTTGGCCTGGCGCGGGAGGCAAAATAGGGCAGAGGTGCGCCGTTTCACACAGAGATGACGCAGAGATCATGCATGAAATGCCCATTGTGTGGCACACTGCGCGCTCGCATATCATCGTTGTCGCGGGAGCGCATGAGCATCATCAAACAATTTCCTTTTGAGTGGCAGGTCGGCGTGCGCTATACGCGCGCCGGGAAACGCAGTGGCCGCAACAGCTTCATTTCCTTCATCTCCCTCATTTCCGTGGCCGGCATCGGCCTGGGCGTGGCCGCCCTGATCGTCGTCCTCTCCGTCATGAACGGCTTCCAGAAGGAAGTGACCGACCGCCTGATGTCGGTGCTGGCCCACGTCGAGGTGTTCGACACGAGCGGCTCCATGCCCAACTGGCAGGCGCAGGAGCGCGCCGCCTACGCCAACCCGCAAGTAAAAGCCGTCTCGCCCTTCGTGGAAACCCAGGGCATGCTGCTCAATGACGAAACCATGCGCCCGTCCGTCGTGCGCGGCGTGCTGCCGCAGCAGGAAGCCACCGTCTCCAGCGTGGCAGGCCAGATGAAGCAGGGCAGTTTCGATGCGCTGACCCCCGGTTCCTACAACATCGTGCTCGGCATCGACCTGGCCAAGGCGCTGGGCGTGAAAGTGGGGCAGAACGTCACCCTGATGCTCGAGCGCGAGCCCAGGGCGGGCGATCCGGCCAACGGCATCGTCATGCCGCGCATGCGCGCGCTCAAGGTGTCGGGCATCTTTGAGGCAGGTCATAATGAACTCGACGGCAGCCTGGCGTTTGTGAACATGCAGGATGCGCAGCAGCTGCTGCAGCTCGACGGCCCGTCCGGCCTGCGTTTGCGCCTGCACGACATGAACCAGGCGCCGCAGGTGGCGCGCGAACTGAAGGCGTCGATGCCGGGCCAGCTGTGGATGCGCGACTGGTCGCGCGCCAGCGCCAGCTGGTATGCGCTGGTGCAAAGCCAGAAGAACATGATGTTCATCATCCTCAGCATGATCATCGCCGTGGCCGCGTTCAACCTCGTCTCGACGCTGGTGATGTCGGTGACCGACAAGCAGGCCGACATCGCGATTTTGCGCACGCTGGGCGCCTCGCCGTTCTCCATCATGAAGATCTTCATGATCCAGGGCGCGCTGGTGGGCTTGCTGGGGAGTGCTTTGGGCGTGATCGGCGGCGTGGTGCTGGCGCTGAACGTGGGCGTCATCGTGCCCTTCATCGAAGGCATCTTCGGCCTGCACTTCATTTCCAAGGAAATCTACCAGATCAGCGCCGTGCCGTCCGACGTGCACTGGCTGGACGTGGCGCAGATCGGCCTGATCGCCTTTGGCCTGGCGCTGGTGGCGACCATCTACCCGAGCTGGCGCGCCGCCAGAGTCAAGCCGGCCGAGGCGCTGCGCTACGAATAAGCGGCTTGTAAAACCGGGGTCAGACCCGCCGGGTTTGACGCCAGCCCTTCGTTGCACGGGCTAACGCGATGATATGTTGCATACATAAGAATTAACGAATTAATGAGCATGTTAAAAAATCTTCCCTTCGAATGGCTGGTCGGCCTGCGCTACACGCGGGCCGGCAAGCGCAGTGGCCGTAACAGTTTTATCTCCTTCATCTCGCTCATTTCCATGGCCGGCATCGGCCTGGGCGTGGCGGCGCTGATCGTCGTGCTGTCCGTGATGAACGGCTTCCAGAAGGAAGTGACGGACCGCATGCTGTCCGTGCTGGCCCACGTGGAAGTGTTCGACAACAGCGGCAGCATGCCCGACTGGCGCGCGGAAGCGGCGCAAGCCTTTAAAAATCCGGCAGTGAAGGGCGCCGCGCCGTTTGTGGAAACGCAAGGCATGCTGCTGCGCGACGATGCGCTGCGCCCCGCCATCGTGCGCGGCGTGCTGCCCGAGGAAGAACCGAACGTGTCCGACGTGGCCGGCCAGACGCGCATGGGCAGCTTCAAGGCCCTGCAGCCGGGCACCTTCAATATCGTGCTGGGCATCGAGCTGGCGCGCGCCTTGCGCGTCAACCTCGGCGAAAAAGTCACCTTGATGCTGGCGCAGGGCCAGGTCACGCCGGCCGGCGTGCTGCCGCGCATGCGCAGCTTCACCGTCAGCGGCATCTTCCAGGCGGGCCACAATGAATTCGACGCCGGCCTGGCCTTCATCAATATCGAGGACGGCCAGCGTTTGCTGCGCCTCGACGGCCCGTCCGGCCTGCGTTTGCGCCTGGCCGACATGAACCAGGCGCCGCAAGTGGCGGCGGAGCTGAAAAAAACCATGCCGGGCGACCTGTGGCTGCGCGACTGGTCCAAGCTGAACGCCAACTGGTTCGCCGCCGTGCAGACGGAAAAGCGCATGATGTTCATCATCCTGACCTTGATCATCGCCGTCGCGGCCTTCAACCTCGTCTCGACCCTGGTGATGACGGTGACGGACAAGCAGGCCGATATCGCGATTTTGCGCACCCTGGGCGCCTCGCCCCGTTCCATCATGAAGATCTTCATGATCCAGGGCGCGCTGGTGGGCATCCTGGGCACGATCCTGGGCGTGGGCGGCGGCGTGCTGGTGGCCATGAACATCGACGTCATCGTGCCCTTCATCGAGCATTTGCTGGGCGTGCAGTTCCTCTCCAAGGACATCTATTTCATCAGCACCGTGCCGTCCGACCTGCGCTGGCCCGACGTCGCGAAGATCGGCGTGCTGGCCGTGATCCTCGCTTTTTTGGCGACCCTGTACCCGAGCTGGTGGGCTGCCCGCGTCAAACCTGCGGAAGCCCTGCGCTATGAATAAACCACTGACGACTACCATGACCGATCTGAACAAACCTGCCTCCAACGGCGCTGCCGCCGATTCCGCCGTCCTTAGCTGCCGTGGCCTGGGCAAGACTTTCACGCAGGGCACCTACAAGGTGCAGGTGCTGGCCGGCATCGATATCGACGTCCACCGCGGCGAGCGCGTCGCCATCGTCGGCGCTTCCGGCTCCGGCAAATCGACCCTGCTGCACCTGCTGGGCGGGCTCGATACGCCCACCAGCGGCAAGGTCACCCTGCTGGGCAAGGATTTCGCCACCCTCAGCGAAAAGGCGCGCGGTGACTTGCGCAACGCCTCGCTGGGCTTCGTCTACCAGTTCCACCACCTGCTGCCCGAGTTTTCCGCGCTCGACAACGTCGCCATGCCGCTGATGATACGGCGCATGAAGCGCGCGCCCGCCACCGAGCTGGCGCAGCAGATTCTCACGCGCGTGAACCTGGCCAAGAGGGTCACGCACACGCCGGGCGAATTGTCGGGCGGCGAGCGCCAGCGCGTGGCCCTGGCCCGCGCCCTCGTCACGCAGCCTGCCTGCGTGCTGGCCGATGAACCGACGGGCAACCTCGATCACGCCACGGCCGAACAGATTTTCGACCTGATGCTGGAACTGTCGCGCACCCTGGGCACGGCCTTCGTCATCGTCACCCACGATATCGAACTGGCCAAGCGCTGCGACCGCGTGCTGCGCCTGACGGACGAAGGGCTGCAGCCGTACCAATATTAAGGAGCTTCGCCATGCTGTGGATCGACACGCATTGCCACCTCGACGCGCATGAATTCGGCAACGAATCGCTGCAGGTGGCGGCGCGCGCGCAGCAGCAGGGCGTGGGCATGATCGTCGTCCCCGCCGTCGAACGGGCCAATTTCAGCATCGTGCGCGATCTGGCGGCAACGGCGCCCAACGCCTGCTATGCGCTCGGCATCCACCCGATCTACGTGCCGCAGGCCACCGAGGACGATTTATTGGCCCTGCGCGAAACCGTGGCGCTGGCGATGAACGACCCGCGCTTTGTCGCCATCGGCGAGATCGGCCTCGATTTCTTCATTCCCATGCTGTGCGAACCGGCCATGCGCGCCAAACAGGAGCATTTTTTGCGCGAGCAGCTGAGAATCGCCCGCGACTTCGACTTGCCCGTGCTGGCCCACGTGCGCCGCTCGCAGGACATGGTCCTCAAGCACGCGCGCCAGATCCGCCCGAACGGCGGCATCGCCCATGCGTTCAACGGCAGCTTCCAGCAGGCGCAGGGCTATATAGCCCTCGGTTTCAAGCTCGGCTTCGGCGGCGCCATGACGTTTACGCGCGCCTTGCAGATACGCCGCATGGCCACGGACCTGCCTCTGGACGCCATCGTGCTGGAGACGGATGCGCCCGATATTTCCCCCGCCTGGATACACCCGGGCCGCAACAGCCCCGAAGAACTGCCGCGCATCGGCGCCGTGCTGGCCGAACTGCGCGGCCTTGATATTACGCAAGTGGCGGCGGCCACCAGCGCCAATGCGCGCGCCGTGCTGCCCCGATTACCCCTGATGAAAACACCCTCATGAACAAGAAGATCATCACCGGCGCCCTGGCCGCCTGCCTGGCCAGCGCCGCCACTCCCGCCATGGCGGCCGCCCAGTGCGACGGCATGCCGCGCCTCGACGTCACCACGCCGGCCGGCTTTTGCGTGGCCGTACTGGCCGACGGCCTGAAATTCCCCCGTGGCGTGCTGCCGCTGACGAATGGCGACATCCTCGTCACGGACATGGCGGGGTGGGCGCCGAAGCTGGGCAAATTGTGGCTGTTGCAGCGCAAGGTGGCCGGCGCCGGTTACGAGCGCAAGCTGCTGCTCGACAAGCTCGATCGCCCGAACGGCATCGTGCAGGGACCGGACGGCATGGTCTACGTGGGCGAGGTGGGGCGCATCTTCCGCTTCGACCTGCGCGATCCCGCCCGCGCCACCACCGACGTGATCGGCGGCACGGCCAGGACGCCGCGCCTGCCGGGCCTGGGCTTGCACCTGCTGACGAACATGCGCTTTGGCCCCACGGGCGACCTGTATGTGAACGTGGGTTCGAGCACCGACCATTGCGAGAGCGATGGCAAGGCGCCCGATGCCAGCAAGCCTTGTGCCCCGGCGGAAGGCCCGGAGGCGCTGGGCGCCATCCGCGAATACAAGATGGCCTGGCCGGCCGGCACGGTGACGGGTTGGCGCACGCATGCGCGCGGCTTGCGCAATTCGATGGCGCTGGCCTTCCACCCGGCCACGGGCGAGCTGTGGCAGGCGGAAAACGCGCGCGACGCCATCCAGGCCGCCATGCCGCAACTGAAAAGCGACGAAAACCTGCCGCATGAGGAACTCAATCTGATCAAGGCCGACCGGCACTACGGCTGGCCCTACTGCTACGACGACAATGTGGCCAGCCCGGAATACCCGAAGACGGCGTGCGCCGCCCAGTACGTGGCGCCGCAGCGTTTGCTGCCCGGCCACGCCGCGCCGCTGGGCATGACCTTCTATACGGCCAGCCGCTACCCCGAGCTGTACAAGAACAGCCTGATCATCGGCTACCACGGCTACCGCAGCAATGGCCATCGCCTGGTGGCGCTGCTGCCCGACAAGGCCGGCGCGCCGCTGGGCAAGTCCGTCGAGTTGATCGGCAACTGGGAGCGCAAGGGCAAGCAGGGCCGGGGCGCGCCCGTCGACGTCAAGCAGGGCCAGGACGGCGATATCTATATGGCCGACGATCATAATGGCCTGGTGCTCAAGCTGCATTATGCGGCACCGGGCAAGCCGTAACGGGAGCGCCCGGCGTAGCGACGCGAGGGAGTTGTTGTCTGTGCGCAAGGAGGTGCCAGATGACGAAGCTACATTTGCTTTAGTACAAAAGTAGCTCGGGCGATTGGGCTTACCTTTGGATATGTTTTCCAAAGGAGATACCGATGCCATATATCTATGCAAAGGTTGATGCGTTGGAGGACTCCGCCATGGTGGGGTCGCACCAATGCGTCGCCTTGGTTCAGCACTATGCCCGAGCGCCAGTGACGTCATCCTGGAAGCAAGGCGCGGCTGTCCTGGGAAATCGTTTTCTCGCCAAGGGGACGGCGATTGCCACGTTCGTCAATGGCAGGTACGCAAATCAAAGCCACGGCAATCATGCCGCACTCTTTATCGCCCATGTCCCCGGGGGCATCGTTGTGATGGATCAGTGGAAAACCAAAAAAGACGCCCTGATCACCTCGCGCACAATCCGCTCGAAAGGAAAGAACCGGAATGGCAGCTATATCCATCCGAGCGACAATGCCGATGCGTTCTTTGTGATTGACTAGAGGCCAAAATGTCCACGATAATTTTTGCTGCCTTGCTTCGGCGTGCAAAATACTGTCTGCCGGCCAGCATGCTTTTTTCACTGCAGGCGCCGGTCAACGCCCAAACGCCATCGTTTGATCTCGTTTGCCCGCCGAGCGTGCCTGCTGCCTCGCTGCGCGTCGTGGATACGCCGCCAGGCTGGACGTCGCAGGTGGAACGGCCTTTGTATCTGCATTCGGCGGCGCCCATCGACGGACCGCCGCAGCGTCGTGGTGTGTTGGCCACTTACACGGTCAAGCAGCAGCATGGCCAGGCGCGCTATACCTATCGCCTTGTCGGCGCTTTCCCGGAGGGTAAATGGCTGCAATGCGCCTATGGCGAGCATGGACAGGTCACCTTGTCGCGCCAACTGGACGACGCCATACGCGAATGCCGTTTCACGTATGACAAGGGACCGAAGGCCGGCCAGCAAGTAATACATATCGATTGCAAATGAACTGGCCTGCCGCCTTCCGCTTGACCTCGCTCAGTGCGAGGTGGCCGCAGCGCCCTACAATCGCTCAGTAACTCCACCACTGACCAGGGCTGGTCATGCGCCATGTCGTACTCCTTGCTGATCGCCTGTTTTCACGACGTGCCGCTTCGTGGCGCATCGGCCGATCCCGCCTTCCTGCTCAAACAGCGCTATTCCCAGAGTTACCTGAGCGGCGTGGCCGATGCGGTGCAGGACGGCAATGGTGCGACACGGGCCGCCGGCAAACGGTGGAAATCGACGCGCAGCTTATCTCTGAACGGGACAAGCTGCCGGCCCGGGCGCGCCGGGGCGAGGCGTCGGCGCCGATCGTGACCATCCTGGCGCGGCGTTATCCCTGTTCCACTCCGATAACCGTGGGAGGCTGGCGTGAAACCTGCATTCATCAAGCTGCGTGAAAATTACTCGAGCGTGGCGGCCGTCGACCAGGCGGCCCTGTTTGGCGAAATCGGCTGGGAGGATTTGATCGGCAAGGACAGTTTTGCCAACACCTGCGCCATCCGCGTCAGCCTGGCCCTGATCAAGGCCGGGGTCCAGGTCAAGGGGCGCATGGCGATACGCAAGGGGCCGTTCAAGGGCGCGCTGATCGAGCCTGGACAAGCCAGGCTGTCGCACATGCTGGCCAGCCCGGCGTTGTTTGGCGCGCCCGAAAAATTTACGCGGGATGAGGCCATGGAAGGCATCGGCCAGCGCCAGGGCGTCGTCGCCTTCTTCCGCATTCCCGGCTACCTGGGCGGCGCGGGCGGGCATATCGACATCCTGCTGCCGTCCATCGGCGTGAAGGTATGCGGCACCGAATGCTACTGGAATTGCGGCGAGGTCTGGTTCTGGCCTGTCAGTTGACGCTTATTTGAACTTCTTCGAGCGTCCGCGCGAGGCCGCATTGTGCGCGCGCAGGATGGAGTCGACCCGTTCCGACGCGTCGCGCGACAGGTTTTGCGCGACGGCGATATCGGGGAAGAATTCGGGCAGGCGGTAGCTGAGCCACGCATACGCCGAATAGTAGCGGCAAGTGTCTTCCACCTGCTGCAGGTTCTGCGTGCCGCCGCCGTAGGCATGCTGGCGCAAGGTGCTGGTTTTTCCCTGCGACAGATTCTTCGCCCAGTGCTCCCACGCCGTCTGCAGGGACGGTACCTTGCTGGAGATCGGCACCAGCGACAGCGTAAATTTGTCGGCCACGGACAGGGGCAGGGTGTCGAGCCAGATGGCGCGTTCCTTCTGGTCTTCCGTGATGCGCGGGAAGAAGAAGCCGTCCGGCACGTCGATATTGTGGATGAAGCGGCGCAGCAGTTTACTGAGCGACAGCTCGCCCGTCACCGAGGAAATGCGGTGCAGGTGCTCGAGCGAGGGCGCCACGGCAAAGCCGCTGGTGTTCAGCGGGTGCAGTTTTTCTTTCAGCAGGGCGCGCATCACTTCATGCGTCTCGTTGTCGTAGCCGGCCACCAGGCCCTCTTCATGCACGCCGTAGCGGCCCGCGCGCCCGGCGATCTGGCGCGCCAGCGCGGCCGAAATCTCTTCCTCTTCGCGGCCATTGTATTTGACGCAGGTGGTCATGACGATGCGCGCGATCGGCATGTTCAGGCCCATCGCCAGCGCATCCGTGCCGACGACGATGTCGGCCGTGCCGTCGCGGAAGCGCTGCGCCTGCGCGCGCCGCACTTCGGGCGACAGGTTGCCGTAGACAGTCGCCACCGACAGCCCCGTTTCCGTGATCATGTCGCGCCACATCAGCACTTCGCGGCGCGAAAAGGCGATGACGGCGTCGCCGCGGCGCAGGTTGCGCACCTTGCGCACGGCCGTCGGCTCCATCGACAGGGGCGCCATGCGTTTCAGGACGTGCACTTCCAGCGGGCAGTCCAGGCGCTCGGCCAGCGCCTCGATGGCGCGCCGCGCTTCCGGCGCCCCCACCAGGTAGACGGTGTGGGCGGGCGCGCCGCAGACGGCCGCCGTCCACGCGGCGCCCCGGTCCGGGTCGGCCAGCATCTGGATTTCATCGATGACGGCCACCTCGACGACGGTTTTCGTGTCCAGCATTTCCACCGTGCTGGCTACGTGCGTGGCGCCGTCGACGACCCGGCGTTCCTCGCCCGTGAGCAGGCTCACGGCCAGCGGCTTGCCATGCGGCGCGGCTTCCTGCAGGCGTTCGTAGTTTTCCAGGGCCAGCAAGCGCAATGGCGCGAGATAGATGCCGCTCTTCGCCTTCACCAGCGCTTCCATGGCGCGGTGCGTCTTGCCGGAATTCGTCGGTCCCAGCAGGGCGATGAAGCGGCGCGGCAGGCGGCGCGCCATCTCGAACGAGGCCGGATACTCGGCCAGGTTGATGCTCTGGCGCGTGCGCGCCGCGTGCTGCTCTTCCTGCTGGCGTTCGATGGCGTGGTTGAAGCGCTGGCGGATGCGGTCGAACACCATGCCGGCCGGCTCCGACGTCTGCATGTCGGCCAGCGTATGCAGGAAGACCATCGGGTCCGTATCCACATCCTCGCTCAGGCCCGCGATATCGGCGACGAAATCGATCACGTGCTGGCGCAGTTCCTCGAAGACGGCCGCGCTGGCCCGTTCACGCACCAGGGCCAGCCTGGTCTCGCGGTCCATCTTGCGCCACTTGGCCGGCCGCGCCAGCACACCCTGGCTTGGCACCAGCGCATACGGCACCACCAGGTGCCCGGCCTTGACGACGCCGGAAAAGCGCACGAAGACGCGGCCTTCCATCTTGACCAGGCGGACATGCTCGGCCAGCTCCCCCAGTTCCGCGACCAGGGTGGCGTCGTTATTGTCTTCGCTGCTGTCGGAAAGGTCGGTGGAAGTGTCGGGAGGGAGTGCGGAGGAAGTCATGTCGTGCCTGGGTGTTGAAATAAGCGAGGCCGATTATACCGTCGATGGGGGCGGGCGGTGGTGGCAGGCCCTGGCGCTCGCATGCTTACGCGGCCCGCGCGCACCAGGCGCAGGCCCCAGCCGGTGGCGATCAATCCGTCGCTGCCTTGCAGCGGCGCCGCGGCAGCATGGCGAAAGCATCGCCAGCATTGGCGATCGATGGCGTGCTTGAGCGTCCTTATCCACGCCACCATTGCGCCAGATCAGAGGGCAAGGAGGGGAAGGCGATCATAGTAGTTGAGTCCTTTTGCCGCGAGCGACGATCCCGCCTTGATCCCGCCTTGATCCAGCCTTTCCATGCGCACCCTCATACTCGGCTTCGCCGCCGGCGCCGCCTGGCTGCAGACGCAGGCCAGCCTGCCGCCGCATGCGGGCGCGCTGCTGTGGGTGGTCGCGGGTGCGGCGCTGCTGATGGCGTGGCTGCTGCGCCGTCACGCGCACTGGCGCTCGGCTGTCGCGCTTGGCGCTGGCGTGGGACTGGGCTTTTATTGGGCCGCCTGGCTGGCCCAGGCGGCCATGGCGCCGCAGCTGGCGCCAGCCGACGAGGGGCAGGACATCACCGTCACGGGCACCATCGCCAGCCTGCCGTACCGCTTC
The DNA here is from genome assembly GCF_058798615.1 of Janthinobacterium sp. GW822-FHT07H11. Lineage (NCBI taxonomy): Bacteria > Pseudomonadati > Pseudomonadota > Betaproteobacteria > Burkholderiales > Oxalobacteraceae > Janthinobacterium > Janthinobacterium sp. GW822-FHT07H11. Next base: position 4,068,059 of record NZ_CM179507.1, on the reverse strand, counting down.
GAGCAGGGCGTGCGCTTCAATTTTGCCGTGGAAAAAGCGCTTGGGGCAAAGGTGCCTGCCCTGATCGCCCTGTCCTGGTACGCGGGTTTTCGCGATGAAGTGACGAACGCCGTGGGCGACGTGCAGCCGGGCGAACGCTGGCGGCTGACGGTGCGGTTGCAGCGTCCGCACGGCAATGCCAATCCCATGGGTTTTGACTACGAGGCGTGGCTGCTGGAGCAGGGCGTGCGCGCCACCGGCTATGTGCGGCCGCAGCCGCGCGCGGACACGCCCAATGTGCGCCTGGCCGCCTTCGTGCCCGCTTTCGGCAATGTGGTGGAAGCGAGCCGCGCAGTGTTGCGCGCGCGCATACTGCGCAGCCTGGAAGATAAACAGTATGCGGGCGTGATCGTGGCGCTGGTGGTGGGCGACCAGCGCGCCATCCCCCAGTCGGACTGGCAAGTCTTCAACCGCACGGGCGTGAGCCACTTGATTTCGATTTCCGGCCTGCACATCACCATGATCGCGGGACTGTTCGCCCTGGGCGCGGGCGCCCTGTGGCGGCGCTCGTTCTTTACCGACCGGCAACTGCCCTTGCTGCTGCCGGCGCAAAAGGTGGCGGCGCTGGCCGGCGCGCTGGCGGCGTTCTTGTACGTGCTGCTGGCCGGCTTCGGCGTGCCCGCGCAGCGTACCTTGTATATGCTGCTGGTGGTGGCGCTGGCATTGTGGCTGGGGCGCATCACCAGCGTCGTCCACATTCTGTGCCTGGCGCTGGGCGTGGTCGTGCTGCTCGATCCCTGGGCCGTGCTGTGGCCCGGCTTCTGGCTGTCGTTCGGCGCCGTCGCCACCATGCTGTACGCGACGGCGGGCCGCACGGCGGCACCGTTGCCGGAGAGCGCCGGCCGCTGGCGCCGCCTGCGCGCGGCCGTGGCGCTGGGCGCCCATACGCAGTATGTGGTGACGGTGGGGCTGGTACCGTTGACGATGCTGCTGTTTTCGCAAGTCTCGCTCGTGTCCCCCGTGGCCAATGCGCTGGCCATCCCCGTCATTAGCCTGGTCGTCACGCCCTTGTCCCTGGCGGGCAGCCTGCTGCCGGCGCCCCTGTGCGACTGGCTGTTGCTGCTGGCACACGCCATCGTGCAGATGCTGGCGCAGGTGCTCGAGTGGCTCGGCGCGCGCCGCTTTGCCGTGTGGACGGCGCCCGCGCCCCCAATGTGGAGTTTTTGCTGGGCATTGTTCGGCACGGCCTGGCTGCTGGCGCCACGCGGGTGGCCCCATAGGTGGGCCGGCATGCTGGGCTGGCTGCCCCTGCTGACGGCCTTGCCGTCCAGCCCGCCGCCGGGCCAGATGTGGATCACGGCCTTTGACGTGGGACAAGGCATGGCCGTGCTGGTGGAAACCCATGGCCACCGCCTGCTGTACGACACGGGGCCCGCCTACAGCCTCGATGCCGACGGCGCCAGCCGTGTCATCGTGCCGTATCTGCGCGCACGCGGCATCAGCAAGCTCGATGGCGTGATCATTTCCCACAGCGACCTCGATCACGCGGGCGGCGCCATGTCCCTGCTGGAAAACGTGCAGGTGGGCTGGCTGGCTTCGTCGCTGTTCGATGGCCACCCGGCCGTCGAGGCGCGGCGGCAAGCCCGGCGTCCGTATCTGCATTGCGTGGCCGGTCAACGCTGGACCTGGGAAGGCGTGCACTTCGCCATGCTGCACCCGCTGCCCGCCAGCCACGCGGACATTTCCCTGACGCCGAACGCCCGCAGCTGCACCGTGAAGATCACGGCCGGCAAGCATGCCATCTTGCTGGCCGGCGACATCGAGGCGGCGCAAGAGGCGCAATTGCTGGCGCGCTCGGCGGAGGGCGAGCTGGCGGCCGACGTGCTGCTGGCGCCCCATCATGGCAGCGGCACGTCTTCCACGCCAGTATTCTTGAACGCCGTCCATCCTGCCCTGGCGATTTTCCAGGTCGGGCACCGCAACCGCTACAAGCATCCAAAGCCGCAAGTGTATGCGCGCTATGGCGACATGGGCGTTGCGCGGTTGCGCACGGATGTGGAGGGGGCGGTGGTGATGGCGTTTGGGGAGCGGATTGAGATAACGCAGTACCGGGCCAGCCGGCCGCGGTACTGGCATGGGCGCTAAGGCAGTGCGCCTCAACGGATGCCGGACAGGAGACCCATCGTGTGCGATGAATGCAATCCCTGCGAGCGCTGGTTGGCGAAAGCCGACGCTGCTTACCGGTACCTGCGTTCGATTCGCTGGGGGCAATGGTTACGTCATGTAGAGGGGAGTTCGCCAGCGTTGGCGCAGGCGATACAGCATACGGGCATTGGTATTGCGAGTGGCTTGTTTACTGGCTTGATCTTGTTTGGATTGCAATTCACGAGCGATCAGCCTGTCAATGACCTGGCCAAGTCGCTACAGTGCAAATTTATTGTGCATTACCAGGATATTCCAGCACCGTTGTTCAATCTTGTCCTGTTTCTGGTGGCATGCACCATGTTGTTGACCGCCGAGTGGGGGCATTTTTTCAGGCAGAAAGTGCTGGTGCCTGTCATACATGGCATCTCGCATACAGTGTCGATCACCACCGGGATGTTATTGTCGCTCGTCTTTTCGGAGGTGCTGACGAAGAGTTTTCTACCGCATGTCAGAGCATGGTTATTCAGCCTCATTATTATTGCGACAGTGTGGCTACTCGCAGTGACGATGAACGTCGTTATTTATTTGTGCCGCTACGGCGTGGTGGGGCTATGGCGAAACAAGAGCTGCGCTGGCGAAGACTGTCCTGCACCGCAAAAAAAGTATGAGGTCCTGCACTTTGTTTTTCCACTGGTGGGAATTTTTCTCATCTTTTACCTGTGGGGGGATGTCAAGCGAAGCGCCGTACAAGTGGCGGATGGCGCCAAGGCCGGCGAGGTGGCGGCTTGTGCGGTTGCCCACTAGCTGTTTTCATATTCGCTTCAGCCGGCATCTCAACGGAAGAAGCCAATCGAGGAGCGTTGATTGTTGCATCCAAGCAGCCATTATCTGATCAGGCCGGCCCAATCCACCGATATCGAGGCCATCACAATCTTGCTGCAGGGCAACTCCCCCTCGCAGGGAGGCAGCTTGACGGGCGAGTTTTCACACGACAAGGTGGCCAGCATGACGGATGGTGGCTCGCCCGTCATCGTGGCGCGGCGTGTGAGTGATGGGCCTGTCGTTGGGGTGCTGTTCAGCGCGGCGCCCGCCACCGTTCAGGCGCCCGTGCTGCAGGCCATGCTGGCCGCACATGCGGGCAGCGAAAACGCCTATGTCTATGGTCCCGTCTGCATTGCGGCGTCGGAACGGGGACAGGGCCTGCTGGCGCTGTTGTACTCTGCCATGCGCCAGTTGCATGGGGGCGCGGAAGCCGTGCTGTTCATTCGCCGCGACAATCTCGGCTCGCGGCGCGCGCATGAGCGGCTGGGCATGCGCGAGGTGGCCGGCTTTGACTTCGATGGCGCACAGTTCGCCGTGTATAGCGATGCCATCGCCCCGACATAGGTGCTAGCTTCCCCGCTCATCCGGTATCTCCATCCCCCTTGTCCTCACATATTCGAGAAACAGCCTTGCCCCCTTGGCCATGCGCGACGTGCCGTAGACCGCATGGATGCTGGGATCGAGCTCCTTCGACGACGTCAGCCGGTACGCCGTGCAGACCCGGCGCAAGGTGCCTGCGGCCACTGCCGGTTCGGCCAGCCAGCTGGCCAGGCGCACGATGCCGGCGCCTTCCAGGGCGGCCTGGAAAGTGGCGATGCCGGAAGTGAAGCGGAAGCGCGGCTGTACCTGGTAGCGCACGTTGCGCGTGGCCGAGACGAAATGCCAGTCGCGCAGGATGCGCGGGGCCGAGTGCATGATGATGTCGTGACCGGCCAGCTCTTCCGGTTCGTCGGGCGCGCCCATGCGCTCTATATAGCCGGGCGAGGCGTACATGTAGCGGCGGTAGTTCCACAGGGGATAGCCGATCAGCTCGCTGGACTGGGGGAAGGCGCCGCGGATGGCGAAATCGAGCTTTTCCTGGATGGGGTCGATGGACTTGTCCGAGAAATGGATGTCCACCGAGACATTCGGATAGTCGCGCGAAAATTGCGCCACCGCTTTCGGCAAAAAGCCCAGCGAGAGGATTTCCGGCGCCGAGATGCGCACCCAGCCTTGCGGCGAGTTGCTCAGCTCGGCCAACTGCTCTTCCGCCTCGGCCTGCGTTTCCAGCAAATGCCGGGCCGACGCGTAATAGGTTTCGCCGGCCGTCGTCAGGGTGAACTGTTTTTGCGTGCGCAGGATCAGCTCGGCGCCGATGGCTTCTTCGAGGAACTGGATGGCGCGCGTGACGGCCGACGGCGAGCGTCCCAGCATGCGGGCCGCGTGGATGAAGCTGCGCTTCTCGACGACGGTGCAAAAGGCGCGGATTTCCCACATCAGTTTCATCGACATTGCGTGACTCCCGGCAAAAGAGGCCAGTAGAGCGCATGAGGCGCATTCCGTCAAGCGTTACGGCTGATTGCGTTTTCCGCAATTTGAAGTTGCATCCGAAAAAGTGACCGACGCCTATACTGCCGCTGTCGCCCATTCCCCCTTGCCTATCATGCTGACCATCTCACTGCTGTGTTTATTTGCCTTCTTTGCCGGCCTGATCGATGCCGCCGTGGGCGGGGGCGGGCTGATACAGTTGCCGGCCCTGTTCAACCTGATGCCGAACATGGCCTCGACTTCCTTGCTGGGCACGAACAAGCTGGCGTCCGCCTGCGGCACCACGTTTGCCGCCCGCTCGTTTGTCGGCAAGGTCAGCATTCCCTGGCTGCTGGTGCTGCCGGCCGTGGCCAGCGCCTTTATCATGTCCTTCATCGGCGCGGCCGCCGTATCGTATGTGCCGCAGCAGGTGGTGCGCCCGATGGTGCTGGTGCTGATCATCGTCATGGCCATCTACACCTTCATCAAGAAGGATTTCGGCACCCTGCGCGAGCCGCGTCCCATCGGGCCGCGCGAACGCATCCTGGCCATCGTCATCGGCGGCGCCATCGGTTTTTATGACGGCCTGTTCGGGCCGGGCACGGGCAGTTTCCTGATTTTCCTGTTCATCCGCGTGTTCGGCTTCGATTTCATCCTCGCCTCGGCCTGCTCCAAACTGGTGAATATCGCCACCAACGTGGCCGCGCTGGCCTTTTTCATTCCCGCCGGCCACGTGGTCTACGCCGTGGCCGCGCCCATGGCCGTGTGCAATATCCTGGGCGCCCTGACGGGCACCTGGATCGCCGTGCGCCGTGGCGCCGCCTTCGTGCGCATGCTGTTCCTGGTGCTGCTGCTGATGCTGATCGTGAAACTGTCCTACGACATTTTCTTCAAGTAATTCTGAACGCAGAGCCTGGCCATGAAAACCATACAAGGCATACTGTGGGACAACGATGGCGTGCTGGTCGATACCGAACGGCTGTTTTACGAAAGCAACCGCGACTTGCTCTTGCCCTATGGCATAGACCTGACGCCGAAGCAATTTTTTGACTGGTTCCTCGACAATAACTACGGCGCCTGGCATTTGCTGCTGGGGCAGGGCCACGACATCGAACTGGTCGAGCGCCTGCGGGCCGAGCGCAGCGTGCTGTTTGCGCAACGCCTGCGCCAGGCGCGCCAGCTGGCCATCCCCGGCGTCAAACAGGTGCTGGCGGCGCTGCGCCCGCATGTGGCCATGGGCGTGGTGACCAGTGCGTATGCGCAACACTTTGACGTCAGCCATGCGGCCACGGACCTGTTGAGCCACTTCGATTTCGTGCTGACGCGTGAAATGTATGGCGAAAGCAAGCCGGCGCCCGACGGCTATCAGCTGGGCCTGCAGCGCCTGGGCCTGGCCGCCGCCGACTGCGTGGCCGTGGAAGACTCGCCGCGCGGCTTGCGTGCCGCGAATGCGGCCGGACTGGAATGCATCGTCGTGCGCAATCCCATGAACCGTCACCACGCGTTTGACGGCGCTTTTTGCGTGGTCGATTCCAACGCCGAGCTGGGCGAGGTACTGGCTTCCTTCGTGCCCGGCCTGGCCCCGGCGCGCCCGCTGCCACCTCGGAAATTAGAGGTCTTCCTCTGATACGTCTTGCCGGCATGCCATTACAATTGCCCATCGCATTCACCGGCACGGCCCCACGATGACACTCCCGCAGCTGCACTTTGCCCACGCCAACAGTTATCCCGCCGGCACCTACCGCAAGCTGTTCGGCTTGCTGGGCCGGCACTATGATGTGCAGGCGCTCGACATGCATGCGCACGATCCCGATTACCCCGTCAGCACGGGCTGGCCCGAGCTGGTGCGCGAGTATATCGACGACCTGGAGCGCCGCTACAGCGCGCCCGTGATCCTCGTCGGCCATTCGCTGGGCGGCATGCTCAGCGTGATGGTGGCCAAGCAGCGGCCGGATCTCGTGCGCTGCGTGGTCTTGCTCGATTCGCCCGTGGTGGCGGGCTGGCGCGCCTTGCTGGTGCGCCTGGCGCGCAACACGGCGCTGGGCGAGCGTTACTCTCCCGCCCGCTTTTCCGCCCGGCGGCGCAAGCTGTGGCCCGATGCGCAAGCCGCGTACGAACACTTCGCGGCCAAGGACATGTTCGCCATCTGGGCGCCGCAAGTCTTGCGCGACTACATCGACAGCGGCCTGGCGCCCCATCCGCAAGGGGTGCAGCTGCGCTTTACGCGCGAAGTGGAAACGCAGGTCTACCGCAGCCTGCCGCATCATATCGGCAGCCTCGTCAAGGATGGTTTGCCGGTGCCCATCGGCTTTATCGGCGGCGCGGAGTCGGTGGAATGCCGGCAGGCGGGCCTGAAGGCCACGCGCAAGCTGGTTGGCAAGTTTTTCTGCCAGGTGCCGGGCGGGCATTTGTTTCCCATGGAAAACCCCGAGATGACGGCGCAAGTGCTGCGCGAGATGATCACGGCATTGCTGGCGAAACAATAGCCTTCCGCCAGGGATTTTCAGGGGCAGGGGGCCAACAGCGGCGGTTTTTCGCGTAAAATCCTGCCATTCGGGCCGCGCCTGCACCTGGCGCGTCGCCCCCGCCATTCCGATATTCTAGAAAGATACCCCTGCGATGACGATTAAAAGCGATAAATGGATACGCCGCATGGCGGAAACAACGGGCATGATCGAGCCGTTCGAACCGGGCCAGGTCAAGGAACGCGACGGCAACCGCATCGTTTCCTACGGCACCTCCAGCTATGGCTACGACATCCGCTGCGCCGACGAGTTCAAGTTGTTTACCAATATCAATACCACCATCGTCGACCCGAAGGATTTTGACGCGAACAACTTCGTCGACGTGTCCGGCAAGGGCTATTGCATCATCCCGCCCAATTCCTTCGCGCTGGCCCGCACGGTCGAGTATTTCCGCATTCCCCGCAATGTATTGACCATTTGCCTGGGCAAGAGCACGTATGCGCGCTGCGGCATCATCGTCAACGTCACCCCGTTCGAGCCGGAATGGGAAGGTTATGTGACCCTGGAGTTTTCGAATACGACGCCGTTGCCGGCAAAAATCTACGCCAACGAAGGCGTGGCGCAAGTGCTGTTCTTCGAATCCGATGAAGTGTGCGAAACGTCGTACAAGGACCGCGGCGGCAAATACCAGGGCCAGGTTGGCGTCACGCTGCCAAAAACCTGAGCGTTGTTCGAGGGAGCAGGGCGCCCGCCCTGTCCCTGGCCCGGCCGCGAGCCTGTCGCGGCCGCCGCAAGCCCATCGACTGTCCCGTCGCGTCTTTACCTGCCTTTACACTTGCCCCTCTTCATCCGCGCCACGCATTGCCGTTAACTACAGTATTGAAACATACAGGAGGCATCATGGTAGCGGCAATCGGTTCGGGCAGCGCGGTCGGCGCGGCCAGCAGCACGACTTCGGGCAGCGCGACGCAGATCGCGGCCCTGCAAAAGCAGATCACGGCGGCGCAAAAGCAATTGACGCAATCGCAGAAGGGCGAGCAGACGGAAGCGTCGCAAAAGCTGCAGGAGCAGCTGGCCCAGCAAATCCAGGCCCTGCAGGCGCAGATCGCCCAGCTGCAGGCCGCGGCGGCGCAGCAGGCGGCGCAGCGGCAAGGCGGCAGCCAGGCGGCATCGAGTGCGGATACGGCGGTCAGCCCCGCCCGCGCCGCCGCGTCGACCCTGGGCAGCATCATCGATACGCAGGCTTAGGCGCGCGCCAGGCGGCGCTGCAAGGCTCAGCCTGGCGTCGCCGCCGGCAACAGCATCCGCACGCACAGGCCGCCGCCGCTGCGGTTGCGCGCGCTGATCGTGCCGCCATGGGCGCCGATCACGTGCCGGGCGATGGCCAGGCCCAGGCCATGGCCATCCGTGCTGTGTTCGGTATTGCTGGCGCGGAAAAATGGTTCAAAGATGGTGTTCAGGTCAGCGCTGGCCACGCCCGGCCCCCGGTCCAGCACGTCAATGCACAGCTGCGGCTGTTTTCCGTCATGCAAGAGCGACAGCCGCACTTCTACCGTGGCGCCATCGGGACTGTGCTTGACGGCGTTGCGCACGACGTTTTCCACGGCGCGCGCCAGCAGCTCGGGCTGACCGGTGACGCTGCTGTCGGCCAGGCCCGCATCGCCCGCCACTGCGATGCCGACCTGGCGCGCCCCGGCTTCGTAGCGGGCGTCCTCGACGATGTCGTGCACCAGGTCGGCAATGCCGACGTCTTCGCTGTGCGGGTGCGCGGCGCCCGCGTGCACGGCGCCCGCTTCCAGCCGCGACAGGGTCAGCAGCTCGCCTATCAGTTTATCCATGCGTTCGCTTTCGCGCTCGATGCGTTCCAGCGAGGCCGCCAGCTTGTCCGGTTGCTGGTGAGCCAGGCCGATGGCCGCCTGCAGGCGCGCCAGCGGCGAGCGCAGTTCGTGCGACACATCATGCAGCAAACGCGTCTGGCTATCCATGAGATTGCGCAAGCGTCCCGTCATGCGGTCGAAATCGCGGCCCAGGTCCGTCAATTCATCGCCGCGCTTGCCGCAGGCGCGGAAGCGCGGCGCCAGGTCGCCGCCCGACGCGGCCTCGAAAGCCTGGCGCAGGTCGCGGATGGGGCGCGCAAAATACCAGGCCAGCAGGAAGGCAAACAGCAGGCTGGCGACGGTGGCGGCGGCCAGCGGGATGAAGGTGCGGTAGGGCGCGTCCATGCGGGGTCCGGGCGGCATGGGACCGTCGCCCGGCTGGCCCCGCGCATCGCGGCGGGGCGGCGGCATGCCGGCCGCATTCGGGCGCGGCCCCGCCGTGGTCACGGCGTTGAGCGTGTCGCGCGCGGCTCCTGTCTCGGCATTGCGGAAATGTTCGGACGTGGGCAGGAACAGCAGATAGCGCACGCCATCGCTGCCGGTCGCTTCGCGCACGACGGGGCGCGGCGGCTGCTGCGCCAGCAAGGCGCGCGCCTTGTTCAGCATGGCCGGATGGACGGTGCGGCCCATCAGTTCGTGCCCCTGCGCATCGATCGCATACACGCGCAGGCGCTCCATGCGGCCCAGGAACTGGCGCAATGCACGGTTGCCGCCCGCCTCCAGGGTGGCCGTCGCCGCCTCGATCGCCATCTGCGCGGGCGGGCTGGTATCGATCTCCAGCGCGCGCTCCTGCTGGGCGGCGCGGTTTTTCAGCCAGAAGGTGCCGCCGATGCCGATCGTGGCCGTGACCTGGGCCAGCAAGATGCACAGGAAAAACTTCCAGAACAGGCGGCCCACGCTTACTCCTTGATCAGCTGATAGCCGAGCCGGTACACGGTCTGCAGGCAGGAGCGGCCATCGGCCAGGCTGCCCAGCTTGCGGCGCAGGCTGCTCAGGTGCACGTCGATATTGCGGTCGAAGCGGGCCATGGGCCGTCCCAGCCCCAGCTCGGACAACTGGTTCTTGCTGACGGGCTTGCCCGCATTGCGCACCAGCACTTCCAGCAGGTTGAATTCCGTACTCGTCAGTTCCAGATGGGCGCCGGCCCACGCGGCGCGGCGCTGCTCGGGCCACATCGTCAGCTGGCCCACGGTCATGGGCGCCACGCCCGAGCTGTCGTGCGGCAGCGCCTGCGAGCGGCGCAGGATGGCGCGGATGCGCGCCGTCAGTTCGCGCGGCGTGCATGGCTTCGCGACGTAATCGTCGGCGCCCAGCTCCAGTCCGACGATGCGGTCCGTATCGTCGCCGCGCGCCGTCAGCATCAGGATGGGCATGCTGCTGCCGGAGCGGATGCGGCGCAAGGTTTCCAGTCCATTCATGCGCGGCATCATGACGTCGAGAATGGCGATCGCATACAGGCCCGTCAGCGCCTCGGCCGCGCCCCGTTCGCCGTCATGCACGGCCTTCGCCTGGAAGCCTTCCTGTGTCAGGTAGTCCTGGAACATGCCGACCAGTTCGATGTCGTCGTCGATTAATAATACCTTGCTCATGCTTGTACTTTTCCAGAGGGTCAGCGCCCGATGATAGCAGCCAAACGCGGCCGCCACGCAGCGTTTTACGCGCTTTTACATGCCGGCGAGGGTTTGTCCCGCCGGCATTTCCGCCGGCATCCCTTTACCCACTTTTACGCCTCCCTAACGTTGTTTTACACGCCAGACGCCGACAATCTGGGCTGATCGCCACGAAAGGAAGCTCCCATGAAATATCTCGGTATCGCCGTAACCCTGTTGCTGCTGTCCGCCTGCAGCATGCCGCTGTTCGCCCTGGCGCAGCAGGCGCCGCCCCATGACCATCCGCCGCAGGGCATGGAAGGGCCGCCGCCGGGCTTGCGGACAGACGCCCCGGCCAGCGACGGCGCCGATGCGGACCTGCCGCCCTTCCTGCGCGGCATCGACTTGAGCGAGGCGCAGCAGGACAAGGTCTTTGCCGCCACCTACGCCCAGGCACCGCTGCTGCGGGAGCAGCAAAAGATCGCCTTCAAGGCCCATGAACAGCTGCGTGCGCTGGCCGCCTCCAGCGCCTACGACGACGCCCGGGCCGGTGCGCTGGCCGGCAGCGCCGCCCAGGCGATGGCGCAGATCAGCTTGCAGCAGGCGCGGCTGGAGCAGCAGTTGCTGGCCGTGCTGACGCCGGAACAGCGCCAGCAGGTGGCGCGGCAGCGCGCAGGCCGTCCCGGCCCGCGCCGCGCCGATTGCACTTTTAGCCAGGCAGAGGATTATCCATGAGCATGAGTGCCTTGAATGCCAGCAGCGCCGCCAGCCAGGCCGGCGCTTTCAGCCGCCTGAGCGCCAGCGATGGCGAGGACGCCGGCGTTGCCGACCTGCAATCGCGTTGTTCCAGCTTGCCGAGCGCGCTGGGCGGCGGGGCGAAGGGCGGCGGTAGCAGCAAGCTGGGCGGTTTCCTGCAGGCGCTTTCTGGCCGCCTGGGCGCGGCGAACGCGGGCGGCAGCCTGTCTTCCAGCGGCAAGCTCGTCAATACAACGGCCTGAAGCATGGACCGCAAGCCTGCCGCCGGCACGGCGCTTTCGGCGCGGGTGCTGCACTGCCTGTTCCTGTGCGCCAGCCTCAGTCCCGCGCTGGCGGGCTTGCCTCACTGGATGGAGTATTTATGGACTTGCATGATCACGGCCTGGCATCCGACCTCGAAATGATGCGGCAACTGGCGGCGCGGCGCCGGCAGGTGCTGCGCCGGCTGCTGGCCGGCGCGGCCACCTTGCCGCTGGCCGGCTGCGGCGGCTCGGACGCCGCCAGTGGCGCCACCTCCGGCGGCGCGGACAGTGCCGGCGCCGCCACGGGCGCGCGCCCGACGGCGGGCGCCTGCACGCTGATGCCCGACGAAACGGGCGGGCCATACCCGGCCGATGGCAGCAATACGCATGGCGGCAGCATCGTCAACGTACTGAACCAGGCGGGCGTGGTGCGCGGCGACATCCGCGCCAGCTTTAACGGCGCCACGGGCGTGGCGGCCGGCGTGCCGTTGACCATCGAGCTGCAATTGCTCAATGCCAACGGCGGCTGCGCCACCTTGGCCGGCCATGCCGTGTATTTGTGGCATTGCGACCGCGATGGCCTGTATTCGCTGTATTCGGGCGGCGTGACGGCGCAGAATTACCTGCGCGGGGTGCAGGAAACGGATGGCGCCGGCAAGCTCCGCTTCACGAGCATCTTTCCCGGCTGCTATGCGGGGCGCATGCCGCACGTGCATTTCGAGGTCTATCCCAGCCTGGCGACGGCGGCGAGTGGCGCGCAGCGCCTCAAGACCTCGCAGTTTACTTTCCCGATGGCAACGTTGAACGAGGCCTACACGGCCAGCGGCTACGCGGCCAGCGTGCGCAAGCTGGCGCAAGCCAGCTATGCCACCGACGCTGTCTTCAGCGATGGCAGCAGCCTGCAGATGGCCACGGTGACGGGCAACGTCACGGATGGCTATGTCGTCACGGTGACTATCGCCGTGAACGGCTAGCTTGCCGTCATGAAGCCGAGGTCGCGCCGGCCGAAGTTGCCGATATTCGGGAACACGCCGGCCAGCTGGCCGTCGGCCACGCCGAACCATTTTGCCAGCGTGGCGCCGTACTGGTCGACGGACGTCGTTGGCAGCAGGGCGCCGGAACCCACGTCCAGCTCGTGGCCCAGGCCCGTGGCGGGAAAGGCGCCGTAGATGTCGCGCCCCTTCACGGCGCCGCCCACGACAAAGTGGTGCGCGCCCCAGCCGTGGTCCGTGCCGTCGCCATTGCTGCTGAAGGTGCGGCCGAAGTCCGACGCCGTAAACGTCGTCACCTGGCGCCGCAGGTCCGCGCCCTGCAGGGCCGCCAGGGTCGTGTCGAAATATGCGAGCGCGTGGGCCAGGCGGGCCATCAGGTCGCCGTGCAGCACCTTTTGCCGGTCATGCGTATCGAAGCTGCCCAGGGTCACGTAAAACACTTGCCGCTTCGCCCCCAGGGCGCCGCGCCCGCCGATGATGCGCGCCACCGTCTGTAATTGCACGGCCAGCGGGTTGACGCCGGCCGCGCCCGTGTTCGGGTTGACGTAGGGCGGCGGATTGGGCACGCCGCCCGCGCCGGCCGCCAGCATGGCGCCGCTGAGGATGCCCTGGCTGGCAATGGCGCGCTGGACCACGGCCACGTGTTCCTGCTCGATCAGGTCGCCGCCCGCATCGAGGATGATGGCTTGCAGCGCGCCCGCGCCGCCCGTGCTGCCGTACAGGCTGCCGCCCAGGCCGCGGATGGGCACGGCGCCCGCCTGGCCCACCTGGAACGGCCGCACCTGGCGGCCGCTGAGGAAGATGGTGTTGCCGGACGCGGAAATGGCCGTGAACATGGCATGTGCATTGCCTGTGCCGGCGACGTCGCCGATGCGTCCGCCCCAGCCCGTGCCGGCCCCTTCCGGCGCACCCGATTGCCACGTCGATTGCTGGTCGTTATGCGAAAACAGCTTGGGCGGCAAGGCCACGCTGCCGGCCTTGTACTGCGCCAGGGTGGCCGGCTGGATCAGGGTGCCCACATTGGCCACGATGGCGGCGCGGCCATGGTCGAACAGGTCTTTCAGCGGCGCCAGCTGCGGATGCAGGGCGAAGTTGCGGCCCGCTTGCGCAGTCGCCGGCACGACGGGCAGGACGCCGCCCGTCTCGCCCACGCCGGGCAGATGGATGGAATCGGCGCCGCCCGTATTGCGCAGACGCAAGTATTCATTCCAGGAAGCGGGATCGGTGGCCAGCACCGTATTGAAGGCATCGTTGCCGCCGGACAGGAACAGGCACACCATGGCCTTGTAGTCGCCGGCCGATTCGGCGGCCGCATGGCGCATGGCGGCCAGGTTCAGGGCGAAGGGCGCGGCCGTGGTACCGGCCAGGCTCAGCATGGAGCCGAGGAAGCGGCGGCGGGAAAATGGAAAATTTTGCATGGGATCGCTCTTACTTTTGCACCAGGTAGGCCGGTGAGGCCATGGTCAGGAAAATGGCCAGCTTGACGCGGTTGGCCCGGGCCGTGGCGACTTGGGCGGCATTGCCGGCCGTGGCCGCGGGGATGCCGATGCCATTGACGGCCGTCAGGATTTGCCCGCGCAGCCGGGCGGGCATGCTGCCATGCAGCAGCAGCAGGTCGATGCGGTCGAGCAGGGCGCCCGTGTCGCCGGCCAGCGCCAGTTCGCGCGTGTAGTCGGGCTTGACTTCGCGGCTCTCGCCGACACCGCTATTGATGGCTTCCTGCATGAAATTCAGATAGCCGGTCACGGACGGCTCCGAGGTCATCTGCATTTCAGGCGCCAGCAGGCCGGCGGTCGCCAATGCCGAGTTGGGCGGTACATAGGAAGGGCGGAAGTAGTTAAAGACGGATGGCGCATGCAAGGGAGTCTGGCCCAGGCCCGTCAACGGGTCGTTCAGGTAGTAAATGCGGTAGCGCAGGGCGCCATCGCCGGCATTGAAGGCGCGCATCCAGTGGCCCAGGCGCAGCAGGGGTTCGCGCAGTTTTCCCGTGCGCAAGCTCGTGCCGGCGGGCGCCAGCGCTTCACGGTCCAGCAGGACCGCGCGGATCACGGCCTGCATGTCGCCGCGCACGCCGCTGCCATTGTTGGCAAACGCGGCGGCCACGCGGCCCACATAGGCGGGGCTGGGATTGCTGCTGACGAGGCGCTGGATCAGCTGGCGGCCAAAGAACGGCCCCGCGTTCGGATGATTGAACAGGGTGTCGAGCGCCAGCTTCAGGTCCGCTTCGCCGCTGGTGGCGCCGGAAATACTTTGTCCCAGGAAATGTTTCTCGCTGCTGGAATGAAAGGCCGGGTAGTTTTGCATCGGCTTCCAGTCGCGCTCGGGATCGGGCGTGCCGCCATAGAAACGCGTGGCGCTCTGATCCGGGCCGGCCCAGCTCCAGCCGGTGAAGACCTTGGCCAGGCCCGCCACGTCGTCGCGCGTGTAAGTATCAATAGGCTTGCCATCAGACAACTTCAAGCTGCCGTCCGCATGCAGCTGGTACAGGCCGATGGTAAATAGCTGCATTACTTCACGCGCGAAATTTTCATCCGGGGTGCGCGTCGGCGACTCCTTCTGGTTGCGCAGGTGCGACAGGTACAAACCCATCATGGGATGCGTCGCCACGGCCTGCAGCAAGTCGCGGAAATTGCCAAAAGCGTAGTGCCCCAGCATGTCGTAGTAGCTGGCGGTGCCCCTGACCTGTGGCCCCACGGCGTCGTTTTGCGTCGAAATGACGAAAATTTCAGACAGCGCAAAGGCCATGCGTTGCCGCAACTGGTCTTCGCCACGCACGCTTTGTTGCCAGAACGATTCATAAAAATCTGTAATGACGGGCTTGGCGCCGCTCTGGCCCAGCGCCGCTATCCTGCCGTCGATGTATTTGCGGTGCAAGGTTTGCGGTTTGGAAAACTGGGCCGTGAACCAGGCATCGCTGTCGCTCGCCGCCAGCGCATCGATGGCGGCCATGTTCGGCCCGAACGTGGCCCGCCCCAGGAAGCGCGACGCGGCCTGGCGCGTAAAGGTCACCGCCTGCGCGCCTGGCGGAATGGTCAGGGGCGGCGGCGGGACAGTCGCTCCCGGGCTTGTCGGGCCGGTCGGGGCGGTGGGCGCCGCAGGCTCGGTGGAAACTTCGGCTTGTTGTGATGATGCGTTCCCGCTGTCGCCGCCGCCCCCGCAGGCGGCAAGCAAACTCATTAATGTTGCGGCCAGCAAGCGGCGCAAAGTTGGGTGGTTCATTTAGTTTCTCTCGAGCAATTAAATTTCAGCCCGCTAATTGTAGAGCCTAGCTGTCGGAAATCTGTTTTCAATTAACTATTTACGTGTTGGCCACGTTTTTATTTGACGTGCGTTGGCATGGCGTTCGGGGTGTTTTCGATGCGGTAGCGCGAACTTTATTTTTTGAAAATGGAAAATATTTTTTGGCGGACGCGGCCGTTGTGGCGGATAGGCGACGCAATTATTTCTGCCAATTAAGCTTGCCTGGAAGCTCATATTGATGGCGAAACTAGCTTCGCCGGAAACCATGGTTTTTACGCTATCGCCGAAACGCCGTTCGCCCGGCCGGGCCGCAGCGCCCGTGAAAACGGCTGGCATAGCCCTTGCATCAAGGGGGCATGGGCCATAGCCGCCCTTTGCCGGAGCCTGCCATGACCAGCCGTCTGCTTGCCTATCGACCCGAAATGGAAATGCCCATGCCCATGGGCGAACTGCCTTTGCCGCAGGAAGACGAGCTGGCCCTGGCGGCCCACTTGCTGGAGGTGGAGGCACCCGCCCAGTTCGATGCCTTCCTGGCGCGCCAGCTGGCAGGCACGGCGGCGGGCCGGCAGGTGCGCGGCACGCCGCTGGAATGGCCGCTGCGCCAGTTGCTGGGGCAGGCGATGGCGCCGCTGCTGCCCCTGCATGGCAGTTCGGCGCACATGCTCAAGCAGCGCGCCGCCCGCATCTTCGGCATGGAACTGGAAGGGCTGAGCCCGGAAGACAAGGAATTCGAGCTGGCGCGCCATGTCGTGCACCTGATCGACACCGTCAACACGGAACTGGCGCAGCAGGCGATGGCCGCGGACGCCGACCCGCGCGCGCGGGTGGCGACGGCGCTGCGGCAGGCGGCCCGCGCCCTGGCGCCGGGCTTGCTCAAGCATGCGGCGCAGGCGCCACGGGCGATGCCAGGCAGTGGCCGCTGGCGCCGCGAGGGCGGGCACATCGTCGTGCTCGATTGTTAGCCGGAAGGACTGGCCTTCCGGCACTGTTGTGTCAACTGAGGTGTCAACTTACAGGAGCTCATCATGCATGACTTAGATCGTACGACCCTGGAATATGGGCAGGAAATGTCCGGCTTTGAAGCGGAGCAGTTTGAATTCGGCCAGGGCGAATGGAGCGGCGAAGGCGGCACGAACGCCATGTTCTCCGAGGCCGAAGAGATGGAGCTGGCGAATGAGCTGTTATCGGTCAGCAATGAAGCGGAGCTGGAACAGTTTCTCGGCAATTTCCTGCGCAAGGCGGCTTCGGTGGCGGGCGGCATCATCAAGTCGCCCGTGGGGCAAGCCATAGGCGGCGTGCTCAAGGGCGTTGCCAAGAAGGCCATCCCGCTCGCTGGCGGCGCCATCGGCGGCTATTTCGGCGGCCCGCTGGGCGCCAAGATCGGCAGTGGCCTGGCGTCGGCGGCCGGCAATGCGCTGGGGCTGGAGGCGGAAGCGTCGTCGAATGAAGACCGCGAATTCGAGGGGGCCAAGCAGTTCGTGCGCCTGGCGGCCGATACGGTCAACCGCGCGGCCCAGGCGCGCGGCAATGGCGATCCGCGCGCCATCGCGCAGGCAGCGGCCAGCGCGGCGGCGCGCCAGTTCGCGCCCGGTCTGCTGGGCCGCGCCGGCAGCCAGGTCGCCACGCAGAATGGCAGCGCAGGCGCTACCAGCCTGGCGCAGGGCGGCGCGCGGGGGCAGGGCGGCATGCGCCCTGCCAGCGGCCGCTGGGCGCGCCAGGGCCACAAGATCGTCCTGTACGGCGTCTGAGATCATGGCCATCGGCGCTTACGCTGCCTGGATGCTGGCGCAGGAGGCGCGCTCGCTGCTGACGCGCCTGGCGCGCCTGGAGCCGTTCGCCCTGATCGAGCCAACGGTGCCGGCGGCGGCCCTGATGCCCAGCGCCCAGTCGGCCATCGAAAGCCAGCTGGTGCAAGGCCGGCGCGCGCTGCGGCACATGGTGGCCCAGTTCCAGCACTGGCTGCGGCGCGAAGCGGCCAATGGCGCCAGCACGGCCACCGCCGCCGAAGCGCAGCGCCGCTTCACCTTCCTGCGCCTGAAGTTCAACGCGGCCCTGATCCAGTTCGACCTGTTCAACGAGGTCATCACGCAGCGCAGCGAGCACAAGACGGGCGTGTGGCTGTCCGGGCTCGATGTCGTCGCCGCCGACGCGCTGGCGCTGCCCGGCGAGGTGTACCGGGCGCCGCCAGTGATCTGTTACCTGGACCGGGGGCCGGGGGCGGCCATCCGCCGCGCGCGCACGCGCCTGCCGGGCGGCGGCGACAATCCCGTCGCCATCATCCGCCTGCCGCGCGAACGCATGATAGGCAGCGGCATCGCCTCGTCGCTGGTGCACGAGATAGGCCACCAGGGCGCGGCCTTGCTGGACCTGGTGGCCTCGCTGCGGCCCGTGCTGCAAGCCATGCAGCATGGCGGCAGCGGCCTTGTGCACGTGTGGCAGCTGTGGGAACGGTGGATTTCCGAGATCGTGGCCGACTTCTGGTCGCTGGCGCGGGTCGGCGTGGCGGCGACCCTGGGCCTGATCGGCGTGGTCAGCCTGCCGCGCGTCTTTGTCTTCCGCCTCAACGTGGACGACCCCCATCCCGTGCCCTGGCTGCGCGTGAGGCTCAGTTGCGCGATGGGACGCGCGCTGTATCCGCACCCGCAATGGAACCGCCTGGAACAGCTGTGGCTATCCTACTACCCGCTGGATGGCGTGCCCGCGCCGCAGCAGCGCCTGCTGCTGCAGCTGCAGGCCAGCATGGCAGCCCTGGTGGGCCTGCTGGTGCAGCACCGGCCGCCCGCCCTGCGCGGCGCTTCGCTGGTGGAAGCCATGGCCGTGCATGCGCGCCAGCCCGCCAGGCTGGCCCACCTGTTTCGCCACTGGAGCCTGGCGCCGCGCCGGATGTACGAGGCCACGCCCACGCTGGTGTTCGCCGTGCTGGGCCAGGCACGCGCCAGCGGCAGCCTGAGCCCGGAAGATGAAAGCGAGCTGCTGGGGCGCTTGCTCAGTCATTGGGCCCTGCGCAGCACGCTGGACATTTCGGAGCTGTGCGCGCAGCTGCCCACGGTCTGGCGCCGTGACCGCCAAGCCGGGGCGACTTTGCCGCCACTGGCATCCCGTTTGATTATCCACTGAGGAGAATGACATGAGCAGCAAACACAGGGCGGCGGGCCAAGCGGGCCCGAAAAACCGGGGCGGCAGCATCGCCGTCACCGTGCACGAGCAGGACAGCGGGACGATGGTCGTCAATGCCGCCATCAGCCTGTACCGCGGTGCCGAAGCCGATTGCCATCTGTTCAATCCGGCCAGCTGGGTGCCCGATCCGGCCATGCTGGTCGGCGTGCGCTGGACCGATGGCAGCGGCTGCACCGTGTTTTCGGATCTGGCGACGGGCAGCTATGTCGGCGTGTATGGCAACTTTCCCGCCACGCCGCCGCAGTGCGTGCAGGTGCAGGCCGGCTGCAGCGCCGTGCTGTGCTTCAAGCCCCAGCTCAATCCGCAGGTGGGGCTGGTATTCGAGACGCCCGATTGCCAGCCCAGCGACTGCCACTTCGGCAGGGTGGGCGACCGCGCCGTCGCCACCGTGTCCTTCGATGGCGACCAGAGCGCGGATGGGCGCGACCTGGTGCAGGTGCTGGCGGCCTCGCCATGGGTGCCCATGCGCGGCGCGGCGCATGCATTTTCCACCGGCGTGCGGCGCGCCGGCACGCACCGCTTCGCGGCGCAGATGATGCTGTCGCAGCGGCCGGAACTGCGCAGCGCCCTGCCCGTGCCCGAGGGACTCAGCCCGAACGCCATGCTGGCCGTGAATGCCGAGTACGAGACCGAGGAACGCCAGCCCACGCCCATTTCCGGCAACGTGGGCGTCTCGCTGACGCGCACGGAAACGGAGCCGACCGAGGACTTGCCGCTGTGGACCCTGATACGCAACAGCACCGAGGCCATGTCGTTTACGAATTACCTGCATTTCATGGACAGCCTGTTTTGCGGCGACCTGGCCAGTGTGCGCGGCTTCGAGCAGGAGCGCTTCGTCAAGAAGGCCGACATGTTCCAGCAGCTCAAGCAGCGCCGCGCGCTGCCGTTCTCGGACTCGGATTCCTACCGCGTGCTGAAGGTGGCGACGGAAGCGTTCGTGATGGTCAATTGCGGCGTGCTGAACCAGCCCCTGGCCTTCAATCCGGCCGAGGACAACGCCTATCTGGACCGGCGCGACATTCCGCAGGGACGCGACCTGGAAACCGTGCTGCGCAACGACTACCTGGAAAACATCGACGGCTTCCAGACCTTGCCCTACCTGGCCGTGATCCGCCGCAAGCTGCCCGACATCCCCATCAGCATCCCGCGCGGCCAGGAAGGCGAGGTGGACCTGTGTTTCGGCATCATCCAGGAAAAGCTGGCCAATCCTTGCCTGCTGGAACTGATCTGGTCTTACTGGCACGAAGAGGGCATGCTGGTGCAGACCATGAATGCCATCACGCAGCGCTTCCAGAACCTGCGCGCGGCGGGCGGCGGCCTCGACCCCCTGTCGAACACGGAAATCGACATGCTGCGTCCGCTGAACAACCTGCTGTGGGGGTATACCCAGGATGAACAGCACCGCCTGACCGTGGTGCGCCGCAATTACGAGTACGACCACCATTACGGCGTGCGCCTCGACGGCAAGGCGGTCCAGCATTTCCGGCCGGCCGACAGCCGCTCGAAGTTCCTCGAGGCCTTCCATCATTTGCTGCGCCTGCTCACCTCGTTCTACAAGCAGGACGACGACACCACCGTCAAGGCCGATGCCTTCCCCGTGCTGAATGCATTGAAAGAGATACACCTGATCCTGTCGCAGGGCGCGCACAACCAGTTCGGCGACTTGCCGTCGACGGCGCGCATCGAGATGCTGATGCAGCAATGGATGCTGGCACGGCCCGAGTTCCGTGAATTCCTGCCCACGCGCGTGATGGTGGCGTATCCGGAACCGTGGATGGACCGCGTTGATGCCATGAAGAAACTGCAAGGCTGGACGGACACGAGCGTGATGCACTTCCGCAACCTGGCCATCTTTGGCGAGCAATTGCTGCTGTCCGTGCGCTACGGCAACTGGAGCGACATCTATGAGCCCACGCAGGCCTTCAACTGGGCGCGCTTCTGGCGCCCGCAGGTGCAGGGCTATATCCACGGCTACCGCGCCGCCACGGGGGTCGACCTGTCGGTCGACAGCAGCGACCCGGTGGTCGAAGCGACCATGCCCTCGGTGCTGTTGCGCCAGCGCCTGAGCCAGCAGCTGCGCAGCGTCTAGGGCGGGGGCGGGGCGCGTGCATGCTCGACTTTACCAGCGCCCTCTACCTGGGCATGCGCCACCCCTCGGCCCTGCTGGCACCGTGGAGCAGCTTGAGCCTGGGCCAGCCGGCGGCGCTGCGCGAGCCGCCGGGCGCGCAAGCGCTGGCAGCGGACCTGGCTGCCCTGCAAGGTTGCGAGGCGGCTTGCGTGCTGCCGTCGACCCTGCACCTGTTCTGGGACCTGTTCGGCATGCTGGCGGCCGAACGGCTGGTGATCCTCGTCGATGGCGGCAGCTACGCCATCGCCCGCTGGGGCGCCGAGCGCGCGCAGGCGCTGGGCTTGCCGCTGCGTTTGTTTCCCAGCGGCGAGATAGCGGCGCTACGGCGTCTGGTGACGATCTGGGGCAGGCAGGGGCGGCGTCCATTGATACTGGCCGACGGCTATGTGCCGGGCAGCGAGCAGGTCTTGCCGCTGGCCGGCTATGCGGCCCTGGCGCGCCAGGGGGGCGGTTATCTGCTGCTGGACGACACGCAGGTGCTGGGTGTGATGGGCGCGTCCGGTGGCGGCTCGGCACGGCTGCACGGCTTGCAGGGCGCTTACGACAAGGCGGGCGGCCATTTGATCGTCGGCGCTTCGCTGGCCAAGGGCCTGGGCGTGCCGCTGGCGGTGCTGTCTGGCGGCGCCAGCATGTTGCGCCGCTTTGTCGCGCACAGCCAGACCCGCGTGCACGCCAGCCCGCCTTCGGCGGCCGTGCTGGCGGCCGCGCGGCGGGCGCTGGCGCTCAATGCGCGGCACGGCGACGCCTTGCGCGCCACGCTGGCCGGCAGGGTGGCGCAATGGCGCGGCGGGATGGCGGCGGCCGGCATCGCTTGCCGGGGCGGCAGCTTCCCCGTGCAGCGCCTGCCCGGCCTTGGCCATTTGCAGCAGGTGCTGCACCAAGCGGGCGTGCTGGCGCTGGCGCAGGCGGGCGCCGGTGGCGGGGCGCTGACTTTTCTGCTGCGGGCGGACCAGACGCCCGGGCAACTGGAGCAGGCGATGGCTTTGCTTGAACATCACATCAGGAGGCGATATGAACGAAGCGTTTGAAATGCTGCCCTTCGCAGGGCAGGCAGGAGCGGCCGGCGAACAGGAATGGCAGGGGCAGTGGTCGCAGGAGTGGCAAGGGGAGGACGAGGCCGAATGGGAGGGCGAGCGCTGGCGCCCTGGCGGCAGCATGCGCGGCGGCGGCATGCGCGGCGGCGGCATGCGCGCGCGGCCACCGTTGCGCGGACAGCGCCGTCCCGCGCCGCCGCGCTACCAGGCGCCTGGCCGCCGGCCGCCCCGCTTTGCTCCCCAGCCCTTGCCCTATCTGCCGCCGCGCTACCGGGGCTGGGGCGGCTACCCGGCCATCTACCCCACGATTTATCCGGCGCCCTATCCCGTGGCGGAACCGGCCTTTGGCGACCAGCAGGATGCCGACGCGGGCCAGGATCCGGGACCGGAGCAGGGGCAGGACGACGGCCAGACGCAGGGCGAAATCCCGCCGACCCTGGCCGCTACCATGGGCCGGGTGCCGGAGGCGGCCGCCCTGAATTACCTGGCGCTGGGGACGCTGGCCACTGCCTTGCGCGATCCGAATGGCCGTGGGCCGGGCCTGTATGTGATCGAATTCGATGCGGGCGGACGGCGCCGCGCCTACAGCGGCCAGACCGATGATTTGCACCGGCGTTTGCTGCAGCACCGGCTGTGCGGCCAGATGATGGGGGTGGACCTGAGCGGACACCAGGTGTACGTGGCGCCGCTGTCCTCGGCGGCGCAGCGGCGCCGTATCGAGCAGCGCATCCACGACGACATGTTTGCCAACCAGCGCGGCGTGCTGACCAACCAGCGGCGCGAACTGGAACTGGCCGTGCTCGGCGAAATGTGGGCCTGACAGCCACGCCTTGACCACTGCGAAGGAGAGCATCATGCACCAACTCGAATGCGCATGCGCGCAATGCCGGCAGCGGGCCGGCGTCACGTTTGAAGTGCTGGAATTCGGCCGGGACTGGCCCGGCAAGGGTACGGCGCCGGCCATCTTCGGCGAGGAGGAAGAATTGCAGCTGGCCATGGAATTGCTGGGCGTGTCCAGCGAGGCGGAGCTGGACCAATTCCTCGGCAATGTCTTCAAGAGCGTGTGGAAGGGTGTCAAGAAAGTGGGGGCTGGCATCGCCAAGGTGGCCAAGCCCCTGGGCGGCGCCTTGAAGGCCATGGCCAAGACGGCCTTGCCCTTTGTCGGCGGCGCCCTCGGCTCGATGATACCGATACCGGGCGTGGGCACGGCGCTGGGCACGGCCCTGGGACGGGCCGCCAGCAGCGCGCTGGAGCTGGAAATGGAGGCCGGGGCGCCGGCCGACCGCGAGCTGGAAATGGCGCGCCGCTTCGTGCGCATCGCGGGCCAGGCGGCGCGCCTGGCGGCCGACGGCGATGGCAGCGCGCGCGCCGTGGAAAGCGCGCTGACGCGGGCCCTGCACCAGCAATTGCCGCATTTCCGTTCGGCCGCGCCGCAGCAGGAAGAGGAAAGCGGGCGCTGGCGCCGGCGCGGCAACCGCATCGTCGTGATGGGCGACTGGAACTGAGCGCAGGGAGGCGGCCATGGCGCTGGTCATCGATTGCCATTGCCATGCGGGGCCGGGCGACGGCCTGAGCGGGCCATGGGACAGCGATGCCGGCCTGGCCGCGTATCTGCGCCGGGCGCAGGCGGCCGGCATCGCCCGCAGCGTGCTGTTTGCCGCCTTCCATTCCGACTATGCGATCGCCAACCACGGCGTGGCGCGCATCGTGGCGGGCGATCCGCAACGCTTCTACGGCTTTGCCTTTGTGCATGCGCGGCGCGACCGCGGCCGCATCATGGACCTGGTGCGCACGGCCGTCGAACGCTATGGTTTCATCGGCATCAAGGCGCACCGCTTCGATGCGCGCATCAGCGGCGAAGTGTGCGACGCGGCGCGCTTTTTCGGCTTGCCCGTGCTGTACGACCCGGCCGGCGAGGTGGCCGTGGCCGAGTTGCTGGCGCAGCAGTATCCCGACGTCAACTTCATCCTGCCCCACCTGGGCAGCTTCGGCGACGACTGGGCGGCGCAGCTGGCGCTGATCGACCACCTTGTTCGTCACGCCAACATTTACACGGACAGTTCCGGCGTGCGCCGTTTCGATTTGCTGCAACAGGCCGTGCGCCGCGCGGGGCCGCACAAGGTCTTGTTCGGCTCGGATGGCCCTTGGCTGCATCCGGGACTGGAGTTGCACAAGATACATTTGCTGGGCTTGCCTTCCAGCGATACGGAACTCATCACGGGCGGGAACTTCCGGCGCCTGGCAGGGCTGGCGTGACGGCGCCCGCCTGGGCGGGAAGCAGCGAAAACGGCCGCTCGACGAGCAGGAACAGCGCGCCGGCGGGCAGCAGGGTCAGGGCGAACATGGCGGGCATCAGCAGGCAGAAGAAGGCCAGGCCCTGCGGCTGGGGCGGACAGGCCAGGGCCAGCGCCAGGAAGGCGCCCTTCAGCGCCAGGCCGTGGATCAGGTAATAGGAATAGCTGATATTGCCCAGCCAGCGCAAGGGCGTCCAGCAAAACAGGCGCGCCAGCCAGTTGCCGCGCGCCTGGAAGCAGCAGTGGCACAGCAGGAAGAAAGCCAGGGCCAGCAGCGCCAGCTTGAGCAGCAGCGCCAGCGGCAGCAGCAGGCAGGCGAGGGCCGCGCAGACGGCGGACGCGGCCAGTGCGGGCGGCACCGCGGGCCAGGCGGGCGCCGCCAGCGCTTCATGCACGAGTATGCCGGCGACAAACAGCAGCAGCCGCGCGGGGCCGCCATAGCGGGCGAAAGCGCCGCCCGCCAGGACGGCGAGCAGGGCGAAGAACAGGCAGCGCCAGGCGCGGCTGCGGCGGCGCAAGCGGAACAAGGCAATCAGCGCAGGAATCAGCAGGTAATACAGCAGTTCGTAGCTGAGCGACCAGGCCACGCTGATGAAGGGCGGTGCGGCGCTGAAACCGCTGAGCAAGAGAAAATTGCTGGCAAGATAGACCAATGCCTGCGGCCATGGCGCGGGAATGCGGCTTTCCGACGGCCAGGCCCAGGATAGCAGCAGGTAGAGGCTGAAGACGCAGGCGTAGACGGGATAGAGGCGGCGCAGGCGCCGGCGCAGATAGGGCAGGGGCGCTTGCACACGGCTGATCAGCGAGCCATAGATCAGGTAACCGCTGAGGACGAAAAACAGGTCGACGCCCGCATTGCCCATCGCGTGCAGGGCCGTGGCCAGCGCGGCCGTAGCGCTACCGTGACCGCGCCACGGCGCGGCGAGGCTGGCATAGTGGACCTGGAATACCAGCAGCACGGCCAGGCCGCGCAAGCCTTCCATGGCGCGCAGCTGGGGCGCCGCGCCGGCGCGGACCAGCTCGAAGCTGGCGCCGAGGCGGGCGGACAGGCGCGGCAGGCGCGCTGGCGGAGGGCGGAGTGGGCGGGCCATGCCCCGACTATAGCCGCTTGCCGGGCGCCGGTATTATGGCCGCGCAACATCGTTGTCCGCCCGTGCCAGCCGCGCCGCGCAGGCCGCTGCCTTGCGGCGTATCTGCAGCGCGCGGTCGGTCACGCCCAGCCTGGCGGCGGCGCGCTGGTTGTTGCCGTGCTCTTCGGCCAGCACCAGGCGGATGGCCATGTCGGTGGCGCAGCGGGTGATGCACGACAGGTTCAGGCCCAGCGTCAATGCGCGCCGGATGGCCGCCTCAAACTGCTGGTCGGGCCAGTGCGGCGCCTGCAGCCTTTCCTCGGGCGGCAGCGCGCCTATGGTGATGGGGCCGGGGCCGCAATGGCGGTGCCAGATGCGGGCGACCGTCTGGCGCAGTTCGCGCACATTGCCCGGATAGTCGCGCAGCAGCAGGTATTCGCGCACGGCGGGGTCCAGCGGGGGCGGTGCTTGCTGCGCCAGTTCGGCGAAGAAATGCCGAGCCAGCGGCAAGATGTCGTCCTGCCGTTCGCGCAGCGGCGGCGTCTGGCAGCGCCAGCCCGCGATGCGGTAATACAGGTCGGCACGGAAGGCGCCGCGCGCCACCTCGTCTTCCAGCTCGCGGTTGGTGGCGCACACGAGGCGGAATTGCGTCGGTTGCCAGGTGCTGCCGCCGACGCGCTTGTACTTGCGTTCCTGGATGGCGCGCAGCAGCTGCGCCTGCAGGGGCAGCGGCAATTCGCCTATCTCGTCAAGGAACAGCACGCCGCCGTCGGCGAGGGCGAAGGCGCCGTCGCGCGCGCCCGCCGCGCCCGTGTAGGCGCCCCGTTCATGGCCGAACAGTTCGCTGCCCGCCAGTTCCGGCGACAGGGTGGTGCAGTCGAGCACGGTCAATTCCCCGCGGCAGGCGCTCAGGCGGTGTATCAGCTGGGCCAGCAAGTCCTTGCCGGTGCCCGTTTCGCCCGTGATCAGCACGGAAGCTTGGCTGAAGGCCGCCATTTCCACCACCTGGTGCAACAGGCAGCGCCAGCGCTGGCTATTGCCGACGAGGCTGCCATGTACGGCTTCCGATTCCAGCAATTGCGCCACGGCCTGCCAGCGCCGCAGGCGCGCCAGTACGGGGCCGGCATCGGTGGTGCCAGCCGGCCACGGCAGCACATCGAGCGCGCCCGCCGCCATCAGGGCGCGCTGCTGCGCGCAGTCCGGGGGGCGGCCGCAGGCGGCAATGGCCAGCACGTGGGCGTGACGGCACAGGGCAGGCAGCGCTTGCAGCAGCGCGGCATCGGCCTCGGCAAACAGCACGATGCCCGCGCTTGCTTCCTCGCCATCGTGCCGCCGGGCTACAGTTACCTGAGCCTGCTTCAAGGCTGCCATCAGCAAGGCGCCACTGCCAGCCGCCGCCTGCTGCACGATTTCCAGCCACACCTTGAGCGTCATATGCCAGCCATCACGAGGGCACGAGTCGCCATCTTAGAAGGCAGATACCCCAGCCGTTTGATCTGGCACAAGCGTGCGCGGTAGCCTGCAACGCAAAACGCCGCCTGACTCACATCAGGCGGCGCTATTAATGAAGTTCAAGGAACGTCACGACGGTTCATTCAATCGTAGCGAGCGGAAGCGAATTGTGGCCGAGAAGCGCAACCGTACTCTGGTACGGTGAGCATCGCCGGCCGCAAGTCGCGACGCGCAGTAGATTGGATGAACCGTTACTGACGGACGCAGTCAACAAAATAGCCGCGCTTGCCATCGACTTCGCGTTTCACGAGACCATGCACATCCGTCTCGAAGCCCGGGAAGCGCTCGTTGAAGTCGCGCGCGAAGCGCAGGTAGTCGACGATGGTCTTGTTGAAGCGCTCGCCCGGGATCAGGAGCGGGATGCCCGGCGGATACGGCGTCAGCAGGATGGACGTGATGCGGCCTTCCAGCTCGTCGATGGCCACGCGCTCGATTTCGCGGTGCGCCATCTTGGCGAAGGCGTCCGACGGCTTCATGGCGGGGATCATGTCCGACAAATACATTTCCGTCGTCAGACGGGCCACATCGTAGGCCTTGTAGAAATCGTGGATTTGCTGGCACAGGTCGCGCAAGCCCATTTTTTCGTAGCGCGGGTTGGCCGCCGCGAATTCCGGCAGGATGCGCCACATCGGCTGGTTCTTGTCGTAATCGTCCTTGAACTGCTGCAAGGCCGTCAGCAAGGTATTCCAGCGGCCCTTGGTGATGCCAATGGTAAACATGATGAAGAACGAGTACAGGCCGCATTTTTCAATGATGACGCCGTGCTCGGCCAGGTATTTGGTGACGATGGACGCGGGAATGCCCGTCTCGCCGAACTGGCCGTCCAGCGACAGGCCCGGGTTGACGATGGTCGCCTTGATCGGGTCGAGCATGTTGAAGCCGGGAGCCAGGTCGCCGAAGCCGTGCCAGTCATCCTCGGCGCGTATCATCCAGTCTTCCTGCTGGCCCATGCCTTCGTCGTTGAAGCTGGACGGGCCCCACACCTGGAACCACCAGTCCTGGCCCCATTCCTGGTCGATCTTCTTCATGGCGCGGCGGAAATCGAGCGCTTCCATGATCGATTCTTCCACCAGGGCCGTGCCGCCCGGCGCTTCCATCATGGCCGCGGCCACGTCGCACGAGGCGATGATGGAATACTGCGGCGAGGTCGAGGTGTGCATCAGGTAAGCCTCGTTGAAGGCGTCCTGGTCCAGCTTGACCGTGTCCGATTCGCGCACGAGGATTTGCGAGGCCTGCGACAGGCCGGCCAGCAATTTGTGCGTGGACTGGGTCGAGAAGATCATCGATTCCTTGGCGCGCGGACGGTCCTTGCCGATGGCGTGCATATTCTTGTAGAAATCGTGGAAGGTGGCGTGCGGCAGCCATGCTTCATCGAAGTGCAGGGTGTCGATCTTGCCGTCGAGCATTTCGCGCAGGGTTTCCACGTTGTAGATCACGCCATCGTAGGTCGATTGCGTGATGGTGAGAATGCGCGGCTTCTTGTTCTTCGCTTCGCGCGCGAACGGGTTCGCCTCGATCTTGCGGGCAATGCTTTCCGGCGTGAATTCATGCAGGGGAATCGGACCGATGATGCCCAGGTGATTGCGCGTCGGCATCAGGAACACGGGAATCGCGCCGCACATGATGATCGAATGCAAGATCGACTTGTGGCAGTTGCGGTCGACGACGACGATGTCGCCCGGCGCCACGGTCGAGTGCCACACCATCTTGTTCGAGGTCGAGGTACCGTTGGTGACGAAATAGCAATGGTCGGCATTGAATATGCGCGCCGCATTGCGCTCGGACGCGGCGACCGGGCCCGTATGGTCGAGCAGCTGGCCCAGTTCTTCGACGGCGTTGCAGACGTCGGCGCGCAGCATGTTTTCACCGAAGAACTGGTGGAACATCTGGCCGATCGGCGACTTCAGGAAGGCCACGCCGCCCGAGTGGCCGGGGCAGTGCCACGAATAGGAGCCGTCGTTGGCGTAGTGCACCAGCGCGCGGAAGAACGGCGGCGACAGGCCATCCAGGTAGGATTTGGCTTCGCGGATGATGTGGCGCGCGACGAATTCCGGTGTATCTTCGAACATGTGGATGAAACCATGCAGTTCGCGCAGGATATCGTTGGGGATGTGGCGCGAGGTGCGCGTTTCGCCATACAGATAAATCGGGATGTCGGCGTTCTTGTAGCGGATTTCCTCGACGAAGGCGCGCAGCGATTTCAAGGCATGATCGGTTTCCTCGATGGAACCGCCGCCGAATTCTTCATCGTCGATCGACAGCACGAAGGCCGATGCGCGCGATTGTTGTTGGGCAAATTGCGACAAATCGCCGTAGCTGGTCACGCCCAGCACTTCCATGCCTTCTTTTTCCATTGCGGCGGCAAGGGCGCGAATGCCCAGGCCGGACGTATTTTCAGAACGGAAATCCTCGTCAATGATGACGATGGGGAAACGAAATTTCATGCATGTCTCCAAAAAAGCAAGCCGCCCCTGACAGATGTGAAGGGGCGGACTAGGGCGCGACGGTCAGGCGGTCGTACAACCCGGCAGCCGCAGAAAAAAAATAAGAACGGGATTCTCGCAGAAATGCGGCGTCTGCGGGAAAAAAATATCGCACCAAAGCGTCACAAGCGTACGCTAGCGTGACGCATGGGTGTGACAGGGGTATTACAGCAACATTCTGGCAATAACTATCAACCTTATCAGGCTTTGCGTTCCAGCGTGACGAAGGCGTATGGCAGGCCGGATTTCTCCGAAACATGCTCCTCGCGCGCGGTTTCTTGCCACACGGCATGGTCCACGGCAGGGAAAAACGCGTCGCAATCAAAGGTCTGGCCGATTTCCGTGATGATCAAGCGCTGGGCCAGGGCCAGTGACTGCCGGTAAATCTCGGCGCCGCCGATGACATAGCCTTCGGCGCCATCGAGCAGGGCGATGGCTGCTGCCACCGACGACACCGCTTCCACGCCCTCATGGCGCCAGTCGGCATTGCGCGTGATGACGATATTGCGGCGGTTCGGCAGCGGCCGGCCGATGGAATCGAAGGTCTTGCGGCCCATGAGGATGGGGTGGCCCGTCGTCAAACGCTTGAAGTGCGCCAGGTCTTCCGGCAGTTTCCACGGCAAGGTATTGTTGATGCCGATGCCGCCTTGCTGGTCGGTGGCGACGATGATGGTCAAATGGCTCATGGGTTCTGTGAAAAAGGTGGGGGCATGGCCCGATGCCCGTCATTATCGTTGAAATTGCCGGCAGCCTCCAGATGCGCACGCATGGCGTGTGCCAGCTTGCTAGGTGCTTCCAGCGGAATCATGTGGCCGGTGTTGTCTTTGAGTAAAGCCAGGGTGGCTTGCGGCAGGCGCGCGGCCATGGCGCGCAGCTCGTTGGGGTTGACGAGCTTGTCGTCTTCGGCGCCCACGATCAGCACGGGGAAATCGAGTTCCGGCAGGCGCTCCATCAGGTCGGGGCGGTCTATGGTGGTGAGAAATTGCGCCAGCAGCACGTCCTTGCCCAGGTCCAGCCCCATTTGCCGGATCAGGTCCGTGATGGCCGCGTCCTGCAGGTGCGAGGGGTGCAGCAGTTCGCGCAGGCGCTGGCGCGTGATGCCCGCATAGGTGTTGCGCTCGAGCATGGTGACGATGCGCTGGCGCGCTTCGACTTCCGCCGGCAGCAAACCTTGGGCGGAATTGGCGATCAACGTCAAGGACTGCACGCGCTGCGGCTGCGCCAGCGCGTGTTCGAGCGCCAGGTAGGCGCCCAGCGAAAAGCCCACCAGGTGGGCCTTGGGCGCGCTGTGGCTGGCGATCAGCGCCTGCATCTGCGCGCGCGTGCGCACCTGGTGCAGGGGCACGTGCCGTAGATCAAAGGCGTCGCCCAGGGCCGGCGCCAGGCGCGACCACAGGCGTTCATCGCACAGGGTGCCGGGAATACAGTCGAGTCGTATCTTGTTCAAGGACAAACCTGGAGGATAGTGAAAATTTTTGTCGAGCGGCATTATCCGTCATTTTGCGCATGCGGGCAGCGGCGTAGTCTTTTCCGCATGGCATTATTTTCAATAGTGCGCGGCTGACAAGCCGGCACTTTATGGTAGGCTCATGGCTCGTCAAGCCGGGGTACCGGCGACGTCACCTGAAACACCGAATGCAACCCACACATTAAAGAGGAAACACCATGGCGATCAGTTTGCAAAAAGGCGGTAATGTCAACCTGAGCAAGGAAGCTCCCGGCTTGAAGAAAATCGTGATTGGCCTGGGCTGGGACCCGCGCGCCACCGATGGCGCCGCTTTCGACCTGGACGGCAGCGCCTTCCTGCTGAAAACGGACGGCAAGGCCCGTTCCGACGCTGATTTCATTTTTTACAACAATCTGAAGTCGGCTGACGGCTCCATCGTCCATGCGGGCGACAACACGACGGGCGGCGGCGATGGCGACGACGAGAAAATCGCCGTCGACCTGGCCAACGTCCCGGCCGACATCGACAAGATCGCCGTGGCCGTCACCATCCACGACGCGGAAAACCGCAAGCAGAACTTCGGCATGGTGGGCAAGGCCTACATCCGCTGCCTGAACGGCGACAACGGCGCGGAAATCGCCCGCTACGACCTGTCGGAAGACGGCTCGACGGAAGCGGCCATGATCTTCGGCGAAATCTACCGCGCCGGCAGCGAATGGAAATTCAAGGCCATCGGCCAGGGTTTCAAAGGCGGCCTGGGGCCACTGGCACGTTCCTTTGGTATTAATGCATAAAAAGCAATTGTTCGCATAAATGTACCGGGTGGCCTCGCTGCCCGGTTTTGCTTCTCCTTTGTATCCCCCTTCTTATTACCTGACTCCATGGAAAACCTGATCAAGGGGCAGCGCCTGGCGCTGTCCGGCCTCGTCACGGGCAATGTCGTGCAACTGGGCCTCGCCAGCGCCGGCGTGGCGCTGGACTTTGCCTGTTTCGGCCTCGATGCCGCCGGTAAATTGTCCGACGACCGCTACATGACTTTCTTTAACCAGCCGCGCACGCCGTGCGGCGGCGTGGAAACGGCAGCGCCGTCCGGCGATGCGGCCGGTTTCCGCTATCAGCTGGAGCGCTTGTCCGCGTCCATCGAACGCCTGGTCGTCACGGCCGCCATCGATGGCGCGGCCACCATGGCGCAACTGGACAGCGGCTACCTGCGCCTGCTCGACGGCGGACGCGAACTGGCCCGCTTTGCGTATGCGGGAGCGGATTTTGCGCAAGAAAAAGCCGTCATGCTGGGCGAGTTCTACCGCAAGGATGGCGGCTGGCGCTTCATGGCCGTGGGCCAGGGTTTTAACGGCGGCCTCGATGCGCTGGTCGCCCATTTCGGCGGCGAAGTGGCGCAGGCGGCGGAACCGGCGCCGGCACCCAAGATTTCCCTGTCGAAAATCTCGCTGACCAAGGCGGGCCAGACGCACAAGGTGTCGCTGGAAAAGGGCGCGGGCGCGCCGAGCAAACTCACCGTCAAGGCCACCTGGGTCGATAACGGCGATGGCGACGACGATAACGACGATCTCGACCTGCGTGTGGGCATCCTCTTGCCGAACGGCCAGATGCGCTTCATCCAGGCACCGGACGCGGCCGGCAACTTCGACAGCATGCCTTTCGTGCGCCACCTGGGCGACGTGGCCGGGGCATCCGGCAAGGAGCCGGCCACGGAAACGGTGGAAGTCAATCCTGCGCTGGCGCAACATTACGGCGGCACCGTGGGCCTCGTCTTCAGCGTGTATTCGGCGGTGGCCAATGGCGCCGTCTCGGTCGCGTCCATGCGGCCGAAGATGGTCATGCAGTATGGCCAGCAGATCGTCGAGTGCGACTTCGATTTCCGCCTGTCCAAGGCGGCCGGGGACGATACGGTCTACACCTATGTGATCGGCATGGCGCGCATCACGCCCGACAGCATCATCCTCGAGCCATCGGGCAAGACGTCGGAGCCGGGCAGCGAAGCGACGCCGTGGCTGAGCTGGCAGGGCGAGAACCTGCAGCTGGCCTTCAACGGTCCCGTCGTCTTCAAGGGCGAGGACAAGGAAGACGAAGAAGATTGCAATGCCGACAACCCACGCCGCTATATCGCCTAGGAGGCACTGATGGAAACCTTGTCCAAGGGACAGCGCTTGCCGCTGGCCAATCTCGTTCCCGACGGCGTGCTGCAGATCGGCGTCGCCGCGCAGGGCCTGGCGCTGGACGTGGCCTGCTTCGGCCTCGATGCGGCGGGCAAGTTGTCCGACGAGCGCTACATGACCTTTTTCAACCAGCCGCGCACGCCGTGCGGCGGCGTGGAAGCGCGCGCCGGCAGCGGCGGCGACACGGCTGAATTTGCCTTGCAGCTGGCGCGCCTGCCGGCGAACATGGACCGCCTCGTCGTGACGGCGTCCATCGATGGCGGCGGCGTGATGTCGCAGCTGCAAGCTGGCCACGTGCGCCTGCAGGCGGGTGGGCGCGAGCTGGCCCGCTTTGCGTTCGCAGGCAGTGATTTCGCACAGGAAAAAGCCGTGATGCTGGCAGAAATTTACCGCAAGGATGGCGGCTGGCGCTGCATGGCCGTGGGGCAAGGCTTCAATGGGGGACTCGATGCGCTGGTGCGCCACTTCGGCGGCGAAGTCGACCAGGCCGCCCCTGCCGCGCCTGCGGCGGCTTCGGCCGTCATGCAGGCGAAGATCAATCTGGAAAAGCGGGTCGAACGCGAGGCGCCGCAACTGGTCAGCCTGGTCAAGCAGGCGGGCGTATCCTTGCAAAAAGTGGGCTTGTCCGAGCACCGGGCCAAGGTGTGTTTATGTCTCGACATTTCCGGCTCCATGGGGCGGCTATATAAAGAGGGCCTGGTGCAGCGCTTTGCCGAGCGCATCCTGGCCCTGGGCTGCAAGTTCGACGACGATGGCGAAATCGACGTTTTTCTGTTCGGCAAGAACGTCCACCATCCGGCGCCGATGGCCTTGAGCAACTGCAATACCTACGTGGGCCAGGCCATACAGCGCCATCCGCTCGAGGGCGACACGCGCTACGGCGCCGCCATGCAGGCCATCCGCGCCTTCTATTTCCCCGATGCGGGTGGCGGCGAGCGCACGCGGCCCGTCGCGGCGGAATTGCCCGTGTACGTGATGTTCGTCACCGATGGCGGCACCAGCGACCAGGCGACGACGGAGAAGCAATTGCGCTGGGCCAGCCATGAACCGATCTTCTGGCAATTCATGGGCATCGGCAAGGGGCGCAAGTCGAAAAGCAAATTTCTTGCCGCCTTTGCCGATTCCGACTTCCCGTTTCTGGAAAAGCTCGACGAATTGCAGGGGCGCCTGGTCGACAATGCCAATTACTTTTCCGTCAGCTCGCCCGACGAGCACAGCGATGCAGAACTGTATGATTTATTGATGACGGAATATCCGGGCTGGCTGAAGCTGGCACGGGGCAATGGCTTGCTCAGATAGCGTCAAGGTAGCGCAAGGGGGATCGGATGATGCTGGAATGCCACAAGCGTAAGAGATTTGTAAATTGAAGTAAATAACAATGGTTCGCATTTGCTTTGCGTATCGGGGTCATGGCATGCTTTCAATGTGCTCTCACGCTGCGGCGTAGTGCTTCATCCGTAGCGTCTCGATTACTTTTTAGCCAAATGCATAAACTTCTTTTCCATTGCCTGGCGGGCGGCGGCCTGCTCGTTTCCGGCGCCGCCGTCCAGGCGCAAACCGTCAACGGCGATACCGTCGTCAAGCCCGCACCAGCACCAGCACCGGCCAAGGCGCCGGCTGCCGAGTCTCCACCTTCCGTCAGCGTGACGGCCGAACGTCCCACGGGCCGCATCGACCGCCAAGTCTACGACGTCAAGTCCGACGTGGGCAGCAGCAACGGCACGGCGGCCGATGCCTTGAACAATGTGCCGTCGGTGGCCGTCGATCCCGACGGGGCCGTGTCCCTGCGCGGCAGCAGCAATGTGCAGATCTTGATCGATGGCAAGCCGTCGGCCATGCTGCAGGGCGATGCGCGCGGCGCCACCCTGAACGCCATGGCGGCCGACGATATCGAGTCCGTGGAAGTGATCAACAACCCCGGCGCCCAGTTCGGCAACGAGGCCGGTGGCGGGCCTATCCTGAACCTGGTGATGCGGCGCAACCGCAAGCCAGGCGGCTTTGCCACCGTCAACGCGAATGCGGGCATCGCCGGGCGCTACAACAGTTCCGTCTCCGGCAGCTACAATGAAGGGCCGTGGGGCTACCAGGGCGGCATCAATGTGCGCCATGACGGGCGTAATTCCGTGGGCGAGGTCAGCCGCGAGCGCCTGGAGCGTGGCACCGGCGCGTTCGCTCCCAGCAGCCAGCAGTCCACCAGCAATGGCTTGAACGATGCGCTGGGCTTGCACGGCACCGTGAATTACAACCTGAACACGAATGACACGCTGGCCGCCAGCATGTCGTACAACGGCCGCAGCAACGACCAGCGCTCGCTGGACCGGTATATCAATGGCGACAGCACGGGCAGCACCATAGCCGACTATGTGCGCAGCACCGTGCGCAACGGCGACAGCCGTAACTACAGCTGGGGCGCGCGCTACGACCACAAGGGAGAATTGCCGGGCGAAACCCTGAAGATCGACCTGCGCGTGTCTTCCTCGACCAACGAGAGCGACAGCGATTACGCGAATACCTATGCGGTTGCGCCCGTGAACGCCTTCGACAGCCGCGCGCGCCAGCACAGCGAGACGGGCAACCGCATCGTCGACTTCAGCGGCGACTACGAGCGTCCGCTGGCGGGCGGCACGGCCAAGCTCGGCTACAAGGTGGCCGACAACCAGAGCAGTTTCGACACGGTATATACGGACATTAACCCGGCCAGCCTGCTTGCCACCGTCAATCCCATGCGCAGCAACCGTTTCGAGCTCGACGAGCGCACCGTCGCGCTGTACGGCTCCTACCAGATGCGCCTGAGCGAGCGCTGGGGCGCGCTGGCCGGCTTGCGCGCCGAATACACGGACTTGACCGTGCGCCAGATCACCAGCGGCGTCGAGGCCGGCAACAACTACGTCAACTACATTCCCAGCCTGTTCGCCACCTATAAGGTCAGCGACGAGAGCAACTTGCGCTTCAGCTATGCGCACCGCCTGCGCCGCCCCAGCGCGGGCGACCTGAACCCCTACGTGGTCTACCGCGACGAATTCAATGTGTCGGCCGGCAACCCGAAGCTGAAACCGACGCAGACGGACTCGTTCGAAATCGGCTATGAAACGAAGATCGCCGGCCTGGAAAGCAGCTTGCGCGCCTACCACCGGCGCGACACGGACGCCATCGTCGATTACCGCTACTTTATCAGCGACAACGTGCTGCTGACGACGCGCGAAAACGGCGCAGGCAGCCATTCGAGCGGCCTGGAGTTCAGCGTCAGCGGCAAGCTCACGCCATCGCTGACCCTGAACACGAGCGGCAACCTGGCGCGCAGCCAGCAAACGAGTTCCGACGACCTGGGCAACCGCAGCACGCGCACGGCGAATGCCCTGAGCGGCCGCGCGCGCCTCAATTACCAGATCGATCCGGCCAACCAGCTGCAACTGGCCCTGCAAATGCAGGGCAAGATGTTGTCGGGGCAAGGCTACCGCTCGCCGAACAATACCTTGAACCTCAGTTTGCGCCACACGGTGACGCCGCAATTGAGCCTGGTCATGAATGTGACCGATGTGTTCAGCAGCAACAAGATGGAAACCGTCATCAACAGCGCCTCCCTGCGCGAGACGAGCACGCGGCGCTTCGATGGGCGGATGATTTACGTGGGGCTGTCGTACCGCCTCGGCGGCGCCACGTCGGCGGCGAAAGAGGGTGAGCGGGAACCGCGTTTCGGTCCGCCGGGCGGACGGGGGCCGGGCGGCCCTGGCGGTCCCGGCCCGGGCGGGCCGGGTGGTGAGGCAGGCTAGGCCGCCAGCGCGATCTGGTGCAGGAAGTCGATGAAATCGTCCGTGTGCAGCTCGAAGCGCCATCCGCCCGTGCCATGTTCGGCGCGGTACACGGGCAAGTCGCCGTCGATGCTTCTTTCTTCCAGGTGCACGCAGTACGGGTCGCCGCCCGCATCGGCTATCACCACCAGCTTCGGCGGCCAGGCCGCGATAGTGCGCAGGCTCACGGCATCGACGGCGTAGCCGTGCTGGGCCTTCACCAGCTCGGCCGCACCGTACAGGTGCAGGCCCTGGGGGAAGCGCTTGCCGTCGACATGCACGCGCAGCGGCGAATACCATTCCAGGAAGCGGCGGTAGATCTCCGGCAAGACCCAGTGCGCGTCGATCCCGGCCATGTCCGCGGCGCTGGCGAGCGTCAGCCAGTTCGACGGTTGTGCCAGGTCCTGTGCGCGCTGGCGCCGCTGCGCCAGGTTGCGCTCCAGGAAGGCGGCGGCCATTTCCAGGCGCGACAGCGGCCGGGTCAGCGCCTCATGCCTGGCGGGCGCCTTGTAGCCTGCGCCGTCAGGGTAGCCATCCGCTTGCCAGGCCAGCACGGCGTCGAGCCGCAGCTGTTCCGCCTTCCAGTGGCCGGGATCGGACGGCAAGCCCGCATCGAACGGCTGGCGGCTGAACACGGCCAGGCTCTTGATCGCCCTGGCCCGCACTTCCAGGCGCGTGGCGCCGGACGCTGCCAGCGCCACCAGCGGCGCATACGCCTCCACGCCTATGCTTTTCAGCAAGCCATCGACGGCCCGGTAGGCCAGCTCGGGCTGCTCCAGTGCCCAGGCGAAAAAGGCCGCATGCTGGCTGCCTTCCACCAGGTGCACGATATCGCTCATCAGGAAGGCGCGCCAGTGCAGCAGTTGCCCGTCGCGCGCATACGCCGTCAGGATATCGAGCACGGCCAGCCGGTCCTCGCCGGCGTGTTTTTTCAGCAGCCGGTCTTTCAGTTTGGAAAACTTGACCCCGTCCGTTTCGTCAAACAGCTTGCGGTGCAGGGCGGCCAGCGGCGGTGCCGCCATCAGACGGCCATCGCGGCCTTGATGGGCGCGTGGTGTTCATAGCCTTCCAGCGAGAAATCCGACGGTTCGATCTTTTCCAGCCATTCCGGCTCGTACTTGCCCGTCTTCGCGTAGTCGGGCACGCGGTCTGAAATGATGAACTTCGGCGCGGGGAACGGCGTGCGCTTCAGTTGTTCTTCCACCATGTCGAGGTGGTTTTCATAGATGTGGGCGTCGCCGATGAAATACGTGAACCAGCGCGGCGTGTAGCCCGTCAGGCGCGCCACCAGGTGCAGCAGGGCCGCGCCTTCGGCGATGTTGAACGGCGTGCCCAGGCCGATATCGTTGCTGCGCACATATAGACACAGCGAGATTTCACGCGTGCTGGCATTCGGGATGAACTGGTACAGCAAATGGCAGGCGGGCAGGGCGACGGCGTCCAGCACGGCCGGATTCCAGCCGTGGAACAGGATGCGGCGGCTGCCCGGGTTCGTCATGATGGTGTCGAGGCACTCGCGCAGCTGGTCGACGGCCTTGTACAGCAAGACTTTTTGCACGCCGTCCTCGACGATGGGGGCAATCAAGGTAAAACCGTTCGCTTGCGCGTCGGCGATCTGTGCCGGCTGGTCGGCGGCCAGCAGTTTATACGCGGGCCATTGACGCCATTGCACGCCATACACGGGACCGAGGTCATCCTCGCCTTCGCGGTAGGGATTGGCCAGCCATTGCGCGTTTTCATTGGCGTTCTGGTCCCACACCTTGCAGCCGAGCGCGCGGAATTCGGCCGCATTGCGCGAGGCGCGCAGGAAGGCGCACAATTCGCCGATCACGGATTTGAAAGCCAGTTTCTTGGTCGTTACGGCAGGGAAATTGCCGTTGGCCAAGTCGAAACGCATCATGGCGCCCGGCACGCTCAGGGTGCGGATGCCCGTGCGGTTGTCTTGCCAGCTGCCCGTTTCGAGGACGGTCTTGATCAAATCTTGATATTGCTGCATGTATTTCTCCAACGGTAAGGATGGTGATTGTAACGCAGGAGCATCAGGCGGACAGCGGGCCGCACACATAATTACACCGTCGCGTCACCTGCATACATGACTCTGTGGTAATTTGTGTATCCCTAAAGAAATAATATAGAAACGGTAGAAACTGGCACCATGTTCTTGCGACAATTTGTAAACAATAATAACGCCGCCATGGTGGAAATGAGCAGGGCCGATTTCTTCAAGGCCAACCTGCGCCTGATCCTGGCCTGGCCCCTGCTGGGCCTGGCCCTGTGCGCCGTGCTGTGGACGGCCACCCTGCTGCAGCTGGAAGCGGAAAAGAAGGTGGCGCAGCAGCAGGCGCTCGACAGCGTCGCTTCGCAGGCCAAGGCGTATAGCCAGTATCTGCTGCGCACCCTGGAGCAGATGGACCAGCTGACCCTGCAGCTCAAGTATGAATGGGAAAACTCGCACGACCACTTGCGCCTGGACCAGTTGAAGACGCAGGGCATGTATGCTTTGCCGCAATTTGCCATCGTCGCCATCCTCGACCGCAAGGGCCAGGCCGTGACGGCCACGGCGCCCTTGCAGCGGCTGCGCGCGAACGAGCGCAGCGACTTCCTGTTGCGCCACTGGCGCAGCAATTCCAGTGCGCTGCGCATCGCGCTGGGCAGGCAAAACGATGCCGTGGATAAGGCCGGGGAAGAGCGCCTCGTGCATTTCACGCGCCGCCTCGAAGACGAAGACGGCAATTTCGATGGCGTACTGCTCATTTCCATCCATTCCAGCTATTTTTCGGAATTCTACGACAGTGTCAATTTCGGCAAGTTCGGCATGTCCGCCATGGTGGGCGAGGAGGGGGAGCTGTTCAGCATGCGCCTCGGTTCCAAGGTCTTGCCCGTCCATGCCAGGCAAGGCACGCCCTTTCTCGATACCAGTTTCCTGGAGGCGGACAGCGGCGCCCTGCAATCGGGCGGCAGGGTGGCTTTTTCCGACAAGCACGACCGCTTCGTCGGCTGGCAGGCGCTGAAAGCCTATCCCTTCACGGCGCTGGTGGGGCTGGCGGAGGGGGAAATGCTGCATCCTTACCAGGAGACGCGCACCATCTACATGGGCATCGCGGCGGCCGTCAGCCTCTTGCTGCTGGCCTTTACCGTGATTGCGACGGTGCTGTCCCTGCGCCTGGCCTGGCGCCACCACCAGTCCGAAGGGGTGCGCAACGCCTACCGCATGGCCACCGAAGGCACCAGCGACGGCTTTTATATCATTGCCGCCCTGCGTGGCGACGATGGCGCCATCGCCGACTTCGAGATCGTCGATTGCAACGAGCCGGGCGCCGGCTATTTTGGCGTGCGCCGCGAGCAGTTGCTGGGCATGCGGCTGCAGTCGCGCGCGCATGAAGCGTATTTCCGCGACCTCATCCATAACTACCGGGCCGCCATGCAGTCCGGCTTTTCCGAGGAAGAGATTGAGTTGCCGGACGGTAATCCGTTCAAGCTGCGCTGGATACGCCGCCGCCTGGTGCGCAGCGGCGACCGCCTGGCCGTCACCTTGCAGGATATCAGCAGCGCCAAGGAGCATGAGCGCGACTTGCGGCGCCTGGCCAATGAAGATGGCTTGACGGGCTTGCCCAACCGCTACTGGCTGCAGCAGTTCCTGCCCGGGGCGCTGGCGCGCGCCGCCATCGCGCAGCAGATGCTGGCGCTGCTGTTCATCGACCTCGACGGCTTCAAGGACATCAACGACACGCAGGGGCACGCCGAGGGCGACAAGGTGCTGCGCGCCGCGTCCCTGCGGCTGAAGGCCGTGCTGCGGCCGGGCGACCACGTGGTGCGCCTGGGCGGCGACGAATTCGTCGTCGTGCTCGACCCGGTGGAGGATGACAGCCGCGCCGAGCAGGTGGCGCAGCGCATCGCCATCGCCTTCGACGAGCCGTTCTACCTGGGCAGCGAACGCCACAAGATGGGCGCATCGGTCGGCATCAGCCTGTATCCGCGCGATGGCGCCGAGACGGACGTGCTGCTGAAGAATGCCGATATCGCCATGTATGCCGTCAAGGTGGCGGGCAAGGGCCACCACCGCTTTTTCCAGCCCGAGCTGTTCGAAACCATCCGCAACCGCCGCGAACTCGAGCAAAGCCTGGTGGCGGCGCTGGAACAGGACCAGTTCCTCGTCGTCTACCAGCCGCGCGTCGATGCCGTCAGCGGCCAGCTGTGCAGCATGGAGGCGCTGGTGCGCTGGCGCCATCCCGTGCACGGCATGGTGCCGCCGCTGGAATTCATCCCCGTGGCCGAAAGCAGCGGCCTCATTTCGCAGCTGGGCGAAGTCGTCATCGAAAAGGTGTGCCAGCAGATGGCGTACTGGAAGGCCTGCGGCCTCGAACTGGTGCCCGTGTCGATCAACGTCTCGGCGCGCCAGTTCGGGCGCGGCGACGTGCACCAGGTGCTGGCGTCCGCGCTGGCGCGCCACCGCATCGATGCGCGCCTGATCGAGGTCGAGATCACGGAATCGGCCATGATGGATGAGCAGAACCGCGCCGTGGAGCAGCTGTCGGCCATCCGCGCGCTGGGCGTGCGCCTGCTGGTCGACGATTTCGGCACCGGCTACTCTTCGCTGTCGCAGCTGCAGAAGTTCGCCATGGACGGCCTGAAGATCGACCGCGCCTTCACTATGGAGCTGGGCCGCTCGGAGCAGGGCGAGGTCTTCGTGCGCGCCATCCTGTCCATGGCCCATGCGCTGGGCATGAGCGTGGTGGCCGAAGGCGTGGAAACGCGCGAGCAGCTCGACATCTTGCGCGTGCTCCAATGCAATGAAGTGCAGGGCTATTTCATCTCGCGTCCCGTGCCTGCCGAGCAGATGCTGGAGCTGATGCGCAAGCGCTTTTTGATACCGCTGCCAGCCCCGGTATTGTCCCCGTATGGCATGGCGCAGAGTGAGGAAAACAACACTGTTTCATAAAAAGAGCGAACGTTCGCTTTTTTCTAAAAAATATTATATGCTTCGCTCATGCCGTCAGTGAATTGGAGTTCGCAGCGGCAAGAACAGCGCAAGACGGGTGAGGTTGAGCTACCCGGGACAATGTGACGAAGACATTTCATATAATAAAGAGAGACTAACTTGAAACATAAATATCTGCCCCTCCTCATCGCCGTCGCATGCGCCGGCTTCGCTTCCACCGCCCAGGCTTCCGGCTACCGTTTTGGTTCGCAAAGCGTGTCCGCCCAGGGCACGGCCGACGCCAGCGGCGCCGAAGCGGCCGACGCCTCGACCATTTTCTACAACCCGGCCGGCATGTCGCGCCTGGAAGGCACGCAGTTCGTGGGCGGTGGCACTTTGGTGGTACCGCATTCGACGTTCCAGGACAAGGATTCCTTCAATTTCCTGCGCACGCCGACGGGCGGCACGACCAAGGACTACGCGCCGGATGCGGTCTTCGCGCCAGCCGTGTACGCCAGCAAGAAGATCAATGAGCAATGGACCGTCGGCATGGGCCTGTTCGTGCCCTACGGCGCCAAGCTCGACTATGGCAACAGCTGGAGCGGCCGCTATGCGATCACCAACATCAAGCTCGAAGCCATCGCCCTGAATCCTTCCGTGGCGTTCAAGCTGGACCAGCATCACTCGTTCGGTTTCGGTATCACGGCCGAATACATGAAGGCGGAACTGGGCCAGGCCGTGGACGTGCCAGGTTCGGTCTCTTTCCTGCGGGAGCATGCGCCAGCCGCATCGACCGCTTTCCTTACGAATATCCTCAAGACCCAAGGCATGGACGCCTTTAATGCCGCCAAAACCGCCCTGTTTACAGCCAAGGATGGCCACGCCTCGATGGATGGCGACGACTGGGGCTTCGGCTTCAATCTGGGCTACCTGTACCAGATGAATGAAGGCACGCGCTTCGGTATCTCCTACCGCTCGTCGATTTCGCACAAGCTGAAAGGCGACACGATCTGGGACTTCTCGCAAGTGTCGAACAATGCGGCCGTGAATGGCTTCATCAGCGCCGCATCGGGCAAGGTCAACTCCAAGGCGCTGGTCGAACTGCGCACGCCGGAAACCGTATCGATCAATGCTTTCCACCAGATGGACGATAAGTGGGCTTTGATGGGCGACGTCACCTGGACCCGTACTTCGCGCCTGCAGAACCTGGACATCCAGTTCCCGCCGACGGCCGAAGGCCCGGAACGCATCCGCCAGAACTGGAAAGACACCTACCGCGTCTCGCTGGGCACCAACTACAAGTACAGCGAAAGCCTGTTGCTGCGCGCCGGTATCGCCCACGACCAGGCGCCCGTGCGCAGCGCGGAACTGCGCCACCCGGCCTTGCCGGACAGCGACCGCATGCAGTATTCGATCGGCGCGAACTGGAAGCTGAACGCCAATTCCTCGCTCGACCTGGCCTACAGCTATATCGACTTCAAGGATGCTGACGTCAATTACAAGAATGGCTGCGGCCCCGTGCCGCCGCTGTCTAACGGCTGCACCGGCAACGGTGAAACCACCAAGGGCCTGTTCAAGACCCGCATGCAGTTGATCGGTCTCGCTTATAACTACAAGTTCTAAGCAGGTAGTGGCGGCCAACCCGGCCGCCATGAAATGAAAAAAGCGCCTTCGGGCGCTTTTTTTTGGTGACGACGGCGGTGGTGGTGTCGGGTTACGCGGTACGCGCTAACCCGACCTGCGCAGGTGGCGCGTTGTTGGGCGCGGTAGGGTGTAGGTCGGATTAGCGTGGCGAAGCCGCGCGTAATCCGACGGTATTGTTGGCTATGGCTATGGCTGTGGCTGTGGTGTTGTCGGGTTACGCGCTGTGCGCTAACCCGACCTACCCGACCTGCGTTGCTCATGTTCTGGCGCGCATGGCCTGGTCCAGCAGGCTCAGGGCATGCCGCACGCTGTCGTCCGGCATGTCCAGCACATTATCCCCCACATACCATTCCACCACGCTGTGCCCGGGGAGCGCCGCGTGGCTGGCGCGGCCGAACAGCCAGATGCCGTGCTTTTCGGCCAGCTGGTTGCGGATGGCGATGGCCCGCTCGCGCGAGACGGGCAGGTGCAGGTGCAGCATATTGGCCTGCGGCCGGGCAGGGTTGACGGCGATCGCCGGAAAGTCGCGCAGCAGTGCGTACAGCCACTGCGTGCGGGCGAAATAGCGGGGCATGGCGGCGATGCGCGCCTCGAACTGCATGGCGGCGGCCACCACGTAGGGCGTGCGGTGCACGATGTTGCCGCCCTGGCGGCGGAACCATTCGCGCGCCCGCTCGACAAACGGACGGCTGCCGGCCAGCA
Organism: Janthinobacterium sp. GW822-FHT07H11; assembly: GCF_058798615.1. Taxonomy (NCBI): domain Bacteria; kingdom Pseudomonadati; phylum Pseudomonadota; class Betaproteobacteria; order Burkholderiales; family Oxalobacteraceae; genus Janthinobacterium; species Janthinobacterium sp. GW822-FHT07H11. The sequence continues at coordinate 4,024,072 of NZ_CM179507.1, read as the reverse complement.
TGGCGCCGCCGAGGCCGCCGATGCCCTTGTACAGCGACACATACACGGAATCAAAGCCGTCGCAGATGGCGGACAGGGGCCGCTCAAAACCGGCTTGCGCCTCCCACAGGCGCGCGCCATCCATGTGCAGGTGGATATTGTGCTCGCGGCAGTGCCGCTTGATCTCGCCCAATTCATCCCAGCCGGGGCACTGGCCGCCGATCTCGCGCATCGGCAGCTCGAGCTGCGCGGCGCCCAGCGCATCGGGCACGGCGCGCAGGTCGTCCGCCGTCCACGGGCGGTGCGGGTCGCCGATCATCAAACCCTTGAAGTGATCGAGCAATTCATGGTTGCCCCGCTCGTGGCGCAGGATGTGCGACGTCGGGTGCAGCGCGACCAGGCGCGAACCGCGGTCCTGGCAGGCCAGGCGCAGGGCCGTGACCTGCGTCATGGTGCCCGTGATGCAGAATACGGCCGCCTCGACGCCGAGCAGGCTGGCGACCTTGTTCTCGAACCGCTCGATCAGCGCGCCCTCGCCATAGGTGTCGTGCGCAACGTCGTTGGCCTCGCACCAGGCGGCCATGGCGGCGAAGGTGGCCGCTGGCGTCGGCTGGCGGTGGCCCGGCAGCACGGTATGGCAGCGCTGGCGCAGCTCAATCTCGGTCAAGGCGGTCACGGCGCGTCTCCGGTACAGTTACAGTGTGGCCGTGGCGAGCTTCGCGCCGAAGCCGATGAACATGGCGCCCACGCCGCCGCCCATGCCGGCCGACAGGCGGCGACGGCGGCGGAAGGTCTCGGCCAGGCGGGCGCCGACAAAGATGATGGCCGTCAGATAGGTAAAACTGATCACCTGGCAGATCAGGCCCAGGCCGATGAAGGACAGCACGGGATTCGGGAAGGCCGGATCGACGAACTGGATGAAAAACGAGATGAAGAACAAAATCGCCTTCGGGTTCATCAGGCTGATGATCAGCGCCTTGCGGAACGGGTCGCTTTCCTTGACGGGAGCCGCTTCGGTCGCCGCGACACCGTCGGCCGGTGCGGGGGCGCGCAGCTTGCGCCAGCAGCCTATCAGCATCTGCAGGCCGATCCAGCCCAGGTAGGCCGCGCCGATGTATTTCACGACATAGAACAGGGCCGGGCTGGCTTTCAGCAGCGAGGCCACGCCGCAGGCCGACAGCACCATCAGTATCAGGTCGCCGGCGAAGATGCCGAAGGCGCCCTGGTAGGCGGGCCGCACGCCGCGCTGGGCGGCGACCGACAGCACGTACATGGAATTGGGGCCGGGCAGGATGACGATGAAGATGGTCCCCAGTAAAAAGGTCCAGAAATCGGTGATGCCCAGGTTGGCGTGGAAAAGTGCGTTCATGATTATTCCGCTGGATGGAGTTGTACGTGATGAAATTGCAGTGCAGCAAGATTCGCATAGATGCCGCCGAGCGCAACCAGCGACGCATGCGTGCCCGTCTCGACGATCTTGCCGTCTTCCATGACGACGATGCGGTCGGCGCGCTGCACGGTCGCCAGGCGGTGCGCGATGATGACGGTGGTGCGGCCCACCATGGCCGCTTCCAGCGCCTTTTGCACCAGGCGTTCCGATTCCGCGTCCAGCGCGCTGGTCGCTTCGTCGAGCAGCAGCAGCGGCGGGTTTTTCAGCAGGGCGCGGGCGATGGCGATGCGCTGGCGCTGGCCGCCGGACAGGCGCACGCCCCGTTCGCCGAGGAAGGATTTGTAGCCGTTCGGCAGGCGCTCGATGAATTCGTGGGCGGCCGCCATTTTCGCGGCCGCGATGACTTCCTCGTCGCTGGCGCCGGCGCGGCCGTAGCGGATGTTTTCCATGGCGTCGGCCGAGAAGATCACCGTATCTTGCGGCACGATGCCGATGGCGTCGCGCAGGGTGTGCAGGTCGAGTTGCTTGATGTCGACGCCGTCGAGGCGGATGCTGCCGCTTTGCGGGTCATAGAAACGTAAAAACAGCTGGAACAGCGTGGTCTTGCCGGCGCCGGAAGGACCGACGACGGCCACCGTTTCGCCGGCGCGGATGTCAAGGCTGACGTGGTCCAGCGCATGGGTGTCGGGGCGTGACGGATACGAGAACATGACGTCGTCCAGCGACAGCGAAGCGCCGTTCGCGGCGCGCGCGGGCAGCGGCAGGGGCCGGGCGGGCGACTCGATTTCCGATTTGACGGCCATCAATTCCAGCAGGCGCTCGGTGGCGCCGGCGGCGCGCTGCGCTTCGCCCATGACTTCAGACAGGGCGCCGATGGCGCCGGCCACGATGGACGCATACAGGATGAACTGGCCCAGGTCGCCGCCCGTCATCGAACCTTCCAGCACGGCGCGCGCGCCCAGCCACAGGACAAACACGATGGTGCCGAAGACCAGCAAGATGGCGATCATGGTCAAGAGGGCGCGGGCGCGGATGCGGCGCATGGCCGTCATGAAGGCGCCTTCGACGGAGTCGCCGAAGCGTTTCGACTCGATCTTCTCGTGCGTAAACGCCTGCACGGTGGGCATGGCGTTGAGGATTTCGCCGGCCATGGCCGAGGCGTCGGCGATGCGGTCCTGCGAATCGCGCGACAGCTTGCGCACACGGCGGCCAAACACGATGATGGGCACGACGACGAGGATCAAGAGGCCGATGATGATGCCGGCCAGCTTGGCGCTGGTGACGAACAGCATCACCAGGCCACCGAGGAACAGCAGCACATTGCGCAGCGCCATCGAGATGCTGGTGCCGACCACGGCCTGTATCAGGGTCGTGTCGGTGGTGATGCGCGACAGCACTTCGCCCGTCTGCGTGGTTTCAAAGAATGCGGGGCTTTGCGTGACGACGTGGCGGTACACGGCGCTGCGGATGTCGGCCGTGACGCGCTCGCCCAGCCACGACACCGTATAAAAGCGCGCCGCCGTGGCCAGCGCCAGGATGGACGCCACGCCGAACAGGGCGAGGAAGACCAGGTCGACGTGCTGAATGCTTTTCGAGCCGGCCGCGCCGCCGAAACCGAGGTCTATCATCTGCTTGAAGGCGGCAGGAATGGCCAGGGTCGAGGCGGCGGCCACCACCAGGGCGATACCGGCCAGGAAGAACTGCTTGCGGTACGGCGTCAGAAAGGGCATCAAGCCCCGGAAGGCGGCCAGGCTGCCTTTCTTCAGTTCGCGGCTGGTGCCGGTGTCGAGAGTCGGTGTGGCGGTTGCTGTACTCGTGCTGCCTGTTTCTGTGCTGGTTGTCATTGTTTTTCGCTTAGGATTTACTGTATTTTGTACTGCTTATAACTTCATCGGTTGCACGTAGCCCGTCATTTCCAGGTAGGCGCGCCCCACGGGCTGGCCGTCGCGCTCCACCGTCACGGCGCCTTCCCAGTACACGGCCCCCGTCGAGCGGCGCGAATCGAGTTCCTGGTCGGCTTGCAGCGGCTTGATCTGCCAGCGCGTGGCACCGGTGCGGATCTCGGTGGCGACCGGGTACTCGGCCTGCGTGCGGGGCGAGCGCCACAGCTGCGTGGGCGTGAAATCGACGTCCCCGGGCGCGAACTGCGTCATCTTGCCGGACGCATCGCGCCATGTCGCGTGCGCCCATAGTTTAGCACCTGTCTTGCTGCGGATCTGGAAGGCCATCAGGGCGCCGCCGTCATCGAGGTTGGCGCCTATCCAGTTCCAGCCGCTGGCGTCCGCATCGAGCACCTGGCTCGACCACTCGTGATCAAGCCAGGTGGTGCCCGTCACGGCTTCCGGCTTGCCGCCCGCGCGGGCGATGGTGCCCGTGGTACGCAGCTGCGGCTCGCTGTAATAGTAGCTCGATTGCGCGGGACGCGCGCCCTTGCGCGAATAGCCTTTCTCTCCCTGCAGCAGCACGGGCTGCGTGGGGGCCAGGGTCAGCTGCAAATTGAAATCGCGCGCGGCCAGGCTGACCCGGTAGCTGCCGTCGGCCTGGCGCTGCATGCGCCAGTCGTCGAGTTTCACGTCCGTGTCGCCCACCTTGGCGTAGGCCAGGCCGAAGCCCTCGCGCGCGCTTTTCTCGTCGTGCAGCAGCTTGCCCACCTTCGGGTCGGACAGGGCCGCATGGCCGATGATCAGCTGCTTCGGCGCGAAGGCGCTGGGGTTGTCGGTATCGGCGGCCGTGGCGCTGCGAAAGAAGGTCACCTGGTAGCCCAGCTGCTCGCCGCCGGCGGTCTTGACCCAGCCGGTGGCGTACCACCATTCCGTTTTATACGCGGGATGGGCGCCGAAGTCGTGCGGCAGGCGCAGGGCCTGGCCGGCAGGCAGCGGCGTGACGGGGGCGAAAACGGGCGGCGCGGCGACGGCGGCGGCGCCGCAGAACATCAATAAACAAGTCAAGCGGCGCATTACCAGTCCTCCCTGACGGCGCGGATGGGGCCAGCGGACAGGGCTTGCCTGCCCGCGACGAGGGCGGTGAGGGCGGCTGCCGCCAGCAGGGCGGCGGCCACGCTGGCGATCAAGGGCCAGGGCAGGTGCAGTTGCATGGTCCAGTGGAACGATTGCGGGTTGACGATGAAGACCAGCACAAAGCTGATCAACAGGCCCAGGACAAAACCGGTGGCGATGCCCAGCGCCGTCAGCGCGCCGCCTTCCAGCGCCAGGATGGACAATATCTGCCCCTTGGTCACGCCCACGTGGCGCAGCATGCCGAATTCGCGCGCGCGCGCCAGCGTCTGGGCCGAGAACGTGGCGGCCACGCCGAACAGGCCGATGACGATGGCGATCGCTTCCAGTAAATACGTGACGGCGAAGCTGCGGTCGAAGATCTGCAGGCTCAGGGCGCGGATGGCCGACGGATTCGACACTTCCAGGCTGGCGCCGAAGGGCAGGGTTTTCAGGCGCTGCTGCAATTGTTCTCCCGTGACGTCCTTGTCCAGCCACAGGGCGGCATCGCTGACATCGAGGTCGCCCGTCAGGGCGCGGTAGGTGGCCAGCGGCATCTGGATGGAGCCGCTGGAACGCGCGTAGTCGCGCCAGATGCCGGCGATGAAGAACTGGTGCAGGCCGCCCGCCAGCGGCAGGGAAATCATTTGCCCCGCTTGTTTGCCATACAGGTCGGCGGCCGCCTCCGACAGCCACACGGGTTTGCTGCCTGGCGGGACGGGCAGTGATACGCCCACCAGCACCATGCTCTTGCCCGGGTCCTGCAAATGGATGGGGCGTGCCAGCAATACCACGTTGGGCCGGTCGGGCGCCAGCGAGAGCGAGCGCGTGCGCAGGAAATCCGCCTTGGCCACGCCGGGCAGCGCGGTGATGGCGTCCTGCTCGCGTGGATTCAGGCCCGCCGTGCTGCCGCCGGCGGCCGTGCGCGCATACACGTCGGCCGGCAGGATCTGCAGCAGCCAGTCGTCGACGGAAACGCGGAAGCTCGACACCATGATGGCCATGGCCACCATCAGGCTAAAGCTCGACAGCACGCCGCCCAGGGCGATGCCGGCCTGGCCCGAGGCATTCGCCAGGCGCGCCAGGGTCAGGCTGCGCACGGGCGCGTACCCGCTGGCGTCCGTGCGCAGCCATGCCGCCTGCGCGGCGCGGAAGACGACGGCCGCCAGCTGCGGCATCAGGGCGATGGCGCCGATCAGCAGGAGGGCGATGGACAGATAGCCGAACAGGGGCAGCTCGAAGACGGGCGGCAGCAACGTCAAGGCGCCGGCCAGCAGCAGGCAGGCCAGCGCCGGCCAGGTCTTGGCCAGGCGCGTCGTCACGACTTCCTCGCTGCCCGATTTCAGGGCGATCGCGGGGGCGGCGCGCGCCGCTTCCAGCGCGGGCGCGGCGCAGCCCAGCAAGGCCACGCCCAGGCCCAGCGCGAAATACACGCAGGCGGCGACGGGCGTGAACTGCACCTGCGGCTGCACGCCAGCGAAATAGCCGGCGCCCAGGTCGCCGCCGAAGAAGCGCAGGGCGACGGCGGCCATGGCGTAACCGCCGGCGATGCCCAGGCCGGCGCCGACCACGCCCAGGCTGGCGCCCTCTAACAGCACCTGGCGCAGCAATGGTCCCCGTTCCATGCCCAGCACGCGCAGCAGCGCGAACTGGCTGCGGCGGCGGATGACGGACAGCGCCTGCGTGGAAAACACGAGGAAGGCCCCGGTAAACAGGGCGACCAGGGCCAGCACCGTCAGGTTGACGCGGTAGGCGCGGCTCAGGTTATTGTTGCGGCTATTCTGGTTCTCGTCGTTGGGCTGGCCGACGCGGAAGCGCCCCGGGTACTGCGCTTCGAGCGCGCTGCTCAGCGCGGCCTGGAAGGCGTCGCGGTTGACGCCCTGGCGCAGTTTCAGGTCGATGCGCGACAGCTTGCCCAGCTTGTTGAAGCGCCACTGCGCTGCGCCGATATCCATCACGGCGATGCGCTGGCCGGCGCGCGCGCGCTGCAGCGAACCGGCCACGCGCAGCGACACGCTGCCCGTGCCCGATTGCAGCGAGAGATTGTCGCCCTGGGCCAGATGCAGCCAGCGCAAGGCGGCGGGCGACAGGAAGATGGCGTCGTCCGCCAGGGTGTCGAAGGGCTGGCCGTCGGCGGGCGCGCCGATCAGGTCGGGCGAGATGAAGCCGGCGCGGAAGACGTCGAGCGCCAGGATGTGCAGCGGGGCGCCATCCTGGCCGCTTTTGCCGGTGACGCCGGCCTGCAGTTCCAGCACGGGCGAGGCCATGGCCACGCCGTCGCGCCGGGCCAGCCACGGATAGACGGCTTCGTCGAACAGCGCTTCGCGCCCGGCCACCTGCACGTCGGCCTGGCCGGACAGGCTTTTCACGGCCGTGGAAAATTCATTGAAGGCGGCCGCGTTGATCAGGTGGATGGCAAAGCCCAGCGAGACGCCGACGGCGATGGCGACGATGGCGACGACGGCGCGCACGGGATGCGCGCGCCATTCGCCCAGCAGCAGCCAGCGCGACAGCAGGGCTTGCGATGCCCGCGCTGCCTGGCGCACGTTCGGCACGTTCAATTCAGGCATTCGACGGCCAGCCGCTCGCCGGCACGGCGCGCCTTGGTTTGCGCCGCGTCGCGGGTCCTGTCACCGGCGCCGACGGCGTCCTGGGCCGCCCATTTTTGCTCCAGGCGCAGCTGGGCGCAGTGTTTTTCACGCGCCTGCGCCTGTTTCGCGGCCCGCGCACGGGCATCGTCCTCGCGCTGTTCGCGCTGCTTGCGGGCAAATTCCAGCTGGCTGGCCACGCGCTCCTGGCGCGTGGCCGCGCCCTTGTCGACGGCGGGCGGGGGCGGCGGCACTTCGAGGATCTGCAGCTGCCCGCCCGTGCACGGCGTGGCGCCATAGCTGGTCTGGCCATCCTTTACGCATTTGTAGACGTCCTGCGCGCCGGCATGGCCGGACAGCAGGGCCATGGCGCACAGCAGCAGCGCTGGCGTTTTCACAGGATTTTCCCCGGGTTCATGATGTTGTGCGGGTCCAGCGCCTGCTTGATGGCGCGCATCAGCTGCATTTCCAGCGGCGATTTGTAATGGGCGAGATCGGCCTTTTTCAGGGCGCCGATGCCGTGTTCGGCCGAGATGGAACCACCAAAAGCGTGGACCTGGTCGTGCACGATGCGGTTGATGGCGTCCTGGTTGGCGAGGAAGTCGCCATCCGTCATGCCGGCTGGCGGCGCCACGTTGTAATGCAGGTTGCCGTCGCCCAGGTGGCCGAAGCACACGAGTTGGCAGCCGGGGAAAGCGCTTTCCAGGGCCGCATCCGTGACGGCGATGAAGTCGGCGATGCGGGAAATGGGCAGCGAGATATCGTGCTTGATGTTCTTGCCCGCCTGCGCCTGCGCCAGCGGAATGTGTTCGCGCAGCTGCCACAGGCCTTCCGATTGCGCCACCGAGCTGGCGACGACGGCGTCGGCGATCAATTCGTCTTCCAGGGCCGCGCCTATGCTCGCTTCCAGCAATTCCACGGCATGCGCCTCGGACTGGCTGCTCGATAATTCGAGCAGCACATATTGGCCATGCGGCTCGGCGAAGGGACGCGGCAGCTGCGGGAACTGCTGCGCCACCAGTTGCAGGCAATACTGCGACATCAGTTCAAAACCCGTCAGGCTGGCGCCGCAATGGTCTTGCATCAGCGAAAGCAGGCGCAGGGCGTGGGCGGGCGAGGGCATGGCGGCCAGCGCCGTGATGCAGGCTTTCGGCTGCGGATACAGCTTCATCACCGCGCCCGTGATGACGCCCAGGGTGCCTTCGGCGCCGATGTACAGGTCGCGCAAATCGTAGCCGGTATTGTCCTTGCGCAAACCGCGCAAGCCGCTCCAGATTTCGCCCTGCGGCGTGACCACTTCCAGTCCCAGGCACAGCTCGCGCGTGTTGCCATAGCGCAGCACGGCCGTGCCGCCCGCATTCGTCGCCAGGTTGCCGCCGATGGTGCAGCTGCCTTCGGCCGCCAGCGACAGGGGGAACAGGCAACCGGCGGCGGCTGCCGCTTCCTGGATGGTTTGCAGGATGCAGCCCGCGTCGACCGTGATGGTGCGGTTGACGGGATCGAGCGCGCGGATGGCGTTCAGGCGCGCCAGCGACAGCACGACGGCCGTGCCGGCGGCATCCGGGATGCTGCCCAGCACCAGGCCCGTATTGCCGCCCTGCGGCACGACGGGAATGCGCCATTGCGCGCAGGCGCGCAGGATTGCGGCTACTTCGTCCACCGTGGCGGGGCGCAGCACGGCCAGCGCCTTGCCGGTGAACCGGTCACGCCAGTCGGTGAGGAAGGGCGCCATGTCGGCAGCCTGGGTGAGGACATAGGTGTCGCCCAGCAGCTCGCGGCAGGCGGCGAGGAAATCGGCTTTTTCAGTCATTTCTTGATGCTCACTTTGGTCACTTTTTCCAGCAGTTCTTTGGCCATGCGCTTGGCGGCCTTTTTATACGGGCGCAGATACAGCACGGCGCAGACGAAATAGATGCAGACGATGGCCGCCTCGCCCCAGGCCATGAGGGCCGAGGTGGGGTTGGTGTCGCTGTAGCCGCGCACCACGCCCTCGGTAAAATACAGCAGGATCACCATCGACGACCATTGCAGGGTGTAGACGTCGCGCTTGATGACGCCATACAGTGGGATGAGCAGGGGCGCGGCCTTCAGGGCCACCCAGGAGCCGCCCGGCTTCAGCGGCGCGGCGACGGTTTCCCACAGCACGCACCAGACGATCAGGGTGGCGAGGCTGGCGATGGCGCCCCAGTGAAAATACTTGTGCAGTACGCCGTGCATCATGCGCCCGCCAGTTTCGCGGCGTTTTCCGCCAGGCGCCGGCCCAGGGCCATGGCCAGGCGCTTTTCATCGTCGCTCAAGGCCTTGTCGCCGGCGATGCCCGACCAGTGCGTGGCGCCGTAGGGCGAGCCGCCCGTGGAAGTGGTCATCAGTTCAGGATGCGTGTAGGGCAGGCCCATGACCAGCATGCCGTGGTGGAAAAGGGGGATCATCATCGACAGCAGGGTCGATTCCTGGCCGCCATGCAGGCTGCCCGTGGACGTGAACACGCAGGCCGGCTTGCCGGACAGGCTGCCGGCCAGCCAGTCGCTGGCCGTGCCATCCCAGAAGTACTTCATGGCGGCGGCCATGTTGCCGAAGCGTGTGGGCGACCCCAGGGCCAGGCCCGCGCACTCCTGCAGGTCGTCGAGTTCCACGTAGGGCGCGCCGTCCAGCGGCACCTCGGGCGCCGTGGCCTCGGCCACCGTGGAGACGGCGGGCACGGTGCGCAGGCGGGCATCGCAGCCGGGCACGCTTTCCACCCCCTGGGCTATGAGCTCGGCCAACTGGCGCGTGGCGCCATGGCGTGAATAAAACAATACGAGAATAATCAGATTGGTTGGCTTCATCATTGGTATTATAGGGCGCTTTACAGCCTGATACGACTGCTGTCATGGCGCCGTCCTGATTCCGCACATGTTTTCAAAATATATACTTCCTTTTTTTCAATACCTGTTCCGCACGGCCAGCCTCGGCCTGGACGTCGTGCGCGGCATGACGTGGTCCGAAGCGCGCGACCTGCTGCAGTTCGCGCGCCGCCGCGTGCGCGAGGAAAGCCTGCCGCAAGTGGCGGGCAGCCTGACGTTTGCCACCGTGTTCGCGCTGGTGCCGCTGCTGACCCTGGCGCTGGCGATCTTCACTACCTTCCCCCTGTTTAATACCTTCCGCCACGCGCTGGAAGATTATTTCGTGCAAAGCGTGATGCCCAAGGGCATTTCGAACACCATCCTCGACTACCTGACCACGTTCGCCTCGAAGGCCACGCGCCTGTCCGCCATCGGCGCGGGCGCCCTGATTTTCACGTCGGTGACGATGATGGGCCTGATCGAGCGCGTCTTCAACCGCATCTGGCGCGTGCGCCAGGAGCGCCGCTGGACCAAGCGCCTGCTCGTCTACTGGGCCATCGTCACCCTGGGCCCGCTGCTGGTGGGCGTGTCGCTGACGGTGACCTCGCGCCTCTTCATGGCCACCAGCGGCGTGGTGGGCGCCGTGCCTTTCCTCGGCACCGTGTTCTACACGCTGGTGTCGATCGGCCTGACCATGCTGGCGTTTACCTTGCTGTACATCGCCGTGCCGAACCGCGACGTGGACTGGCGCGACGCGGCCTGGGGCGGCTTGCTGGCGGCGCTGGCCTTCGAACTGGCGAAGCGGGGCTTCGGCGAATTCATCCAGGAGTTTCCCAGCTATTCGCGCATCTATGGCGCGCTGGCCGCCTTGCCGCTGTTCCTCGTATGGATCTACCTGAGCTGGATGATCACCCTGGTGGGCGCCTTGCTGGTGGCGGCCCTGCCGGTCGTCAAGTACGAGCGCTGGTGGTACGAGGCGGCACCGGGCAGCGAATTCGTCGACGCTGTCGCCATCCTGAAAGTGCTGCACCACGCCTGCCACTGCGCCGATTCCGCGCTGGTGGGCGCGGCCGACATCCGCCGCAGCACCCGCCTGGGCTTCGAAGAGATGGAAACCCTGCTCGACAAGATGGTGCAGCAGGGCTGGGTAGGGCGCGTGAACGTGGAGGGCGCCGTGCGCGTGCAGTGGGGCAAGCGCGTGGCCGACAGTTCCGACCACTGGGTCTTGCTGGGCAATGTCAACCGCATCAGCCTGGCCGACGTCTACCGCCTGTTCGTCTTCGGCGGCATGCGCGTCAATTCCGGCTATCCGGCCGGCTCCACCAACGAGCGCGACATCAAGGCGGCCGAAGAAGCTGCCGCGCTGGCGGCGCAGGTGGAAAACGCCGTGGAAGAGGGGCTGGGCATGAGCCTGGCCCAGCATTTCGGTGCCGTCAAATGCGGCTGAGTCGCCTTTGGCGCCTGTCCCGGCAGGGAGCGCCTTCTGAGGCGCGCCAGCGGGAGAGGCATTCGTCTACCGGGATAGCTTATGAGTAGATTGCTGGCCGCAAGGCCGCCTGCAACCCCACCTTGCTGAACGCGGCCGCATCCTGCGCCCGCACCACGCCCAGATAATACGTGTCTTCGCCGCCGTGCAGATTGACCAGGCGCAGCTGATGCGGCGCCAGGTGGCGGGCGATGGCGGCCAGGCCCTCGGCCATGGCGTCGCCATCCTCGCGCTGCGCCCAGGTAAAGTCGCGCAGCGCGGGCAGGCCGATATGCTGGCCTATGCGCGGCACTTCGTCGACCGATTTCCAGTCCAAGGTGGTGCCGTGGCCCAGCGCATCGGCGGCCGTGGACCAGAGCAGGAAGAAGCACGCCGCCGCGGGCGTATCGCCTTCGTATTCCTCTGCCGGGTCGTCCTCGGCCAGCTCTTCGAGCGTGAGGTCCACGCAGCGCGCGGCCAGTGCCGCGTCGCCCAGCAGGAGCAGGGCTGCCAGGGCGCGCAGCTGCTCGCGGTCGGCTTGCGCCAGGATCTGCGCGGGCGTGAAGCTGCGGCGCTTGGCGGGTTTTTTCTCGGGCTTTTTCTTGCCCAGGCCGAGGGACTCGCTCAATTGCGCCGTGATGGCCGCCTTGAAGTTCTCCACGGTGTCGAACTGCTCGAGCAGCCGGCCCGTGAAATCCATGCTCCAGGCCATGCCCTCCTTGACCACATATAAGAAGTCGCCTTGCACGGCCACGCCGCGCAAATGGTGGGCGGGCGGGTACAGGGGCGTGAACGCCAGTTGTCCATCCAGGGTCAGCATGCAGGCGAGACCCTGCGCATCGATGGCGAAGATCAGGTTCTTGCGCAGTTTGGGCGGTGACGAGGTGGTGGCGCAATCGATGGCTTCATACTGGCACGGCGCCAGCAGCTCGCCCTGGCTATTGACCAGGCCAAACAGGAAGCGCCCGGCGATGCGCTGGCTGACGATGGCGATTTTTTTCTTCGTGCCAAAATCCTGCACGGAGCTGTAGGCGGGCGGCACCACCACCTCGCCGGTGGCGTCGAGCACGCCGCAGACATTGCGCTCTTCATCGTGCGTCTGGCGTTCGATGTCGATCAAGCCATCGTCGCGCTGGCAGATGTTGTCCACCCTGTCGATGAGCAGCGCGCCGTCGGGCAGGCGCAGCAGGCGGCTGGCGCCGTCCGCATCGATTCTCTGCAGCAGATGGGGGCTGATCACGTACAGGGCGCCGGGGGACGGCGGCAGCACCACCGTGCCGTTCAGATCCAGCACGCCGTGCGCGTCGGGGGCGTGCGCCGTGGCAAAGGTGATCCAGCCATCGTCCGCATAGTAAACGCCCAGGTCGACATAGCGCTGTGACAGCGGCACGATCCAGCGCCCATACGGCGTGACCAGGCCGGTGACGGCCGGTTCGGCGGCGGCGCTCACCTCATAGCACAGCGCGTCTTCCTCCCATCCCACGATTTCCAGGCCCTGCAGGAACGGTACGTCTTGCGTATCGCGTTCCTCGACGTCGGCCAGCTGCGCATCGGCCGTGGCAGACCAGTAGCCGGTGGCCGGCGATGCGGCGCCGGCGGCCAGCAGGGGCGCCAGGGCATCCCGGTCGCCGCGCAGCAGGGCAAGGTGCAGGGCTTGCGCCTCGGCGCGCAAGGCCTCGAGCGCGGCCGCGTAGTGCGGCGTGCCGATATCGTGCGGGACCAGCTGCACGCAATCGAGGATCAGCCACGCCTGGCCGCCGGCCAGCAGGGCGCTGATGGCGCTGCGCGCGACGATGGCGGCCGCGTCGCGCGGCCTGTCGAGCAGCGCGGATAACGCTTGCCAGCTGGCCTGCGCCTGCGCCGTCGGCGCGGCCAGCACGCAGGCGCAGTCTTCGCCATCGCCGTAGATGGGCCAGGCGACGGCCTGCGTGCCGGCGCCGACGAGCAGCTTGAACAGCATGGGTACGTCCAGCCGCCATTCGGCCAGGCCGGTGACCGTGCCGGCGTCGAAGCCGGCCTGGCCGGGCAGGACGGCGGTGCTGAACAGGGCTGCGGTGTTGATCATTGATATTTGTCTGAAAGTGAACGGGGGACTCAGGGCGCGGGCGGCATGAGCCAGTGGGCCAGCGCGCCGCGCTCCAGGCCCAGGTGTTTGGCCACGGCGGCCGCCTCGAAGGCCCACAGGCCGTAGTAGCCGCCCAGGCCGTGCGCGCGCACATGGCCGTTGAACCAGTCCTCGCGCAGCAGCGCGCCGTGCCAGCTGGCCAGGTAGTGTTGCAGGTGCTCGCGCTGCGCCGCCGGGTCGTCGGCGTCCAGGCACTCGTACAGGGCGGTATACGGCTCGGCGAAATACCATTCGTCGACGGCGGGACGCTGTGGGTCGATGGCCGCCAGCAGCGCTTCGTATACGCCATCTTCGCCATCGAAGGCCGTCTGCAGGGCGGCCAGGCGGGCGGCCAGGTCGTGGCGGCCGAACAGCAGGCTTGCCCCCAGCAGTTGCAGGGTGCGCGCGTAATCGGTCAACTGTTCGAAATCAAAGGCGGGCAAGGCGTCGTCATCGTAGGCGGCGGCCAGGGCCGCGCGCGCCGTTTCGCAGGCGGCGATGGCCGCTTCCAGCGCCGTCTCCACGTCAGGCAAGGGCAGGCCCGCCGTGTAGCGCAGCGAGAAGGCCTGGTAGGCCGTGCTGGCGGCGGCGCAGGCCCAGTAGCCTTCATCGCCGCCATCGGCCTGCGCCTGTGCCTGCGCATAGGCCGCCAGCAGGGCGTCCAGATACGCGAGGTTGCGGGCGAAATCAAACGGGGTGCCGAACGGCGCAGGCGGCGCCTGGCGCGGCGCGCACGGCCAGGGCGCGGACGAGGGCGGGCAGGCGGCGGCGCAATCGCGCTGGATGGCCCAGTCGGCGAAGACTTGCTGCAAATATGCGGCCGTTTCGTCGTCGTGGGCGATGGCGCCGGCGCCCACCAGGGTCGTGCCCAGCAGGGTGTAGCCGGGAAAGCGGCTGCTCTCGTAGGCGATGGTGGTGACGCTCTGGATGGCCTTGCCGTCGCTCAGGTCGCGCACGCGGAAGTACACATCGTCCCAGCCGGCTAGCGGCAGGTCCTGCTGTCCGCCGGGCAGGGTGGTCCAGCTGCCGTCGTCCTGCTCTTCATAGGCGTCCAGCAGTTCGTCGAGGCCACCGGGGCGGTCGATGCGGTTGTTGGCGTCGTATTGCAGGCCCAGTTCGGCGGCAAACGCCGCCGCGTGGCGGCCCTCGAAGACCAGGTACTGGGCGTTCATGGTGCCGGCCAGCAGGTCGGATGCCTGGCCCGCCACCGTCAGCGCCTGCGGCAGCCGGAACCAGTGGTAGCCGGGGATGCCGGCCATGGGGCCGTTTTCGTCCGCTTGCGGATTGGCGCAGCGCAGCTGCTCCAGCCAGTCGTAGCGTTCTTGCCGCTGCGCTTCCGTGCCGCTGCCGCGGCCAGTCAATTCGTCAAACAGGGTATTCAACAACATGTGCATCTATCCTAAAAAAGCGTTCATGCCGCCGCTGTTTGCGCAAACGCAAACAGCGCGTCGAGCACGGCGTCGGGCTGTTCGGCCATCAATTCGTGCCCGCTGTCGACCTGTACCACCATGCCATGCGCGATGGCAGACGTCAGCAAGCGGGTCGATTTGGGCGGCGTCATCATGTCGCGCGCGCCGAAAATGAATAAAGTGGGGCAGTGTACCGAAGCGGCGGCGATTTCGCCGTTCGCGTAGGCATTGCAGGCAAAAAAATCCGTATGGAACACGTGGCCGGGATTGAGGGCCGCGATGCGCTGCTTCAGGCGCCGCGCGCCGCCCATGGCGTAAAAGCCGGGGCCGGGAAACGAGGGCTTTTGCGCGATCGACGAGTGCGACCAGATGTTGACCATGTCGATGGCCGCCGGTTCGTCGTTGAGCGACGTTTCCAGCAGGGCGGGCGAGACCTTCATCGGGTAGGTGGAACCGAGCATGGCCAGGTGGCTGACGCGCTCGGGCGCCAGGAATGCCGCTTCCAGCGCGATCAATGAGCCCATGCTGTGGCCGATGAGCATGGCCCTGGGTGCGCCGGCGGCGTCCAGCACGGCGAGTATCCAGCGCGCCAATTCCTCCACGCTGGTTTTCGCCGCGCCGCCGCTGCGGCCGTGGCCCGGCAGGTCGACGGCCAGCACGTTCCAGCCGTGGTGGGCGAAATAGCGCGTCTGCAGGGCCCACACGCTATGGTCGTTCTGCGCGCCGTGGATGAAGACGGCCGTGGGTTGATTGGGATCAAACGCTTTGCCGCCCGTGTAGCAATAGGCCGTGCTGTTGTCGATGGTGAGCAGCATGTCAGGCGCCTTTCTGCGACAGTTTCAGGCCACGGGCCAGGTCTTCGATCAAATCGTCCGCGTCTTCCAGGCCCACGGACAGGCGCATGGTGCCCTGCGTGATGCCGGCTTGTTCCAGCTGCTCGTTGGGCACGCGGAAATGCGTGGTGGAGGCCGGGTGGATGACGAGCGACTTGGCGTCGCCCACGTTGGCCAGGTGCGAGAAGAGCTTGAGGCTGTCGACGAAGCGCTGGCCGGCCGCGCGGTCGCCGCGCAGGTTGAAGGTGAAGACGGCGCCCGCGCCCTTCGGCAGCAGGGTCTTCGCCAGCGCGTAGTCGGGGTGCGACGGCAGTTCCGGGTAGGACACGGATACGACGGCCGGATGCGTCAGCAGGAAGTCGATGACCTTGCGCGTGTTGGCCACGTGGCGGTCCATGCGCAAGCCCAGCGTTTCGACGCCCTGCAGCACGGCGAAGGCGTTGTGCGGGCTCATGACGGCGCCGAAATCGCGCAAGCCTTCGCGCCGCGCGCGCAGGGCGAATGGCGCCACCGTCGATTCCTCGGCGAAGACCATGCCGTGAAAACCCTCGTACGGCTCGCACAGCTCGGCGAAACGGCCCGTCTGGTCGTAGGCGGCCTGCCAGTCAAAAGTGCCGCCGTCGACGAGCAGGCCGCCGATGGCCGTGCCATGCCCGCATAAAAACTTGGTGGCCGAGTGGAACACCAGGTCGGCGCCATGCTCGAAGGGGCGCAGCAAATAGGGCGTGGTGAACGTCGCGTCGAGCATCAGCGGCAGCTGGTGCTCGTGCGCCAGGGCGGCAATCTGGGGGATGTTCAATACGTCGAGGCCGGGATTGCCCAGGGTTTCGGCAAACAGGACTTTCGTGTTCGGGCGTATCGCGCTGCGCCAGGCGTCCACGTCGCGCGGGTCGACGAAGGTCGTTTCGATGCCGAAGCGTTTCAAGGTATAGGCCAGCAGGTTGTGCGAGCCGCCGTACAGGGCGCGCGAGGCCACGATGTGCGAGCCGGCGCCGGCGATGGTGGACAAACCGAGGTGCATGGCGGCCTGGCCGCTGGCCGTGGCGATGCCGGCCACGCCCCCTTCGAGCGCGGCGATGCGCTCTTCCAGCACGGCGTTGGTGGGATTCGAGATGCGTGAATACACGTGGCCGGCCCGCTCCATGTTGAACAGCGAGGCCGCATGGTCCGAACTCCTGAAGGCGAACGAGGACGTGAAATGGATGGGCGTGGCCCGCGCGCCCGTGGCCGGGTCGGGCGCGGCGCCCGCATGCAGGGATAAAGTATCGAAACCGGGGTATTTCGGGCCGCTCATGGTGTCTCCGCCAAGTTTTATAGTGGCAAGATCGTAACCCTTTTCAGGCAGGAACAAAAGGGCGGCCGTGCAGGGCGCATGGCTGCTTGGGCGGGCGCGCGCGGTGCGGGTTTGCGCTGGCGCAAAGTGCGCGCTGGCGGCAGCGGCAGACTGCATGGTGTCCGGGCACGCCGCCGTCGCCCGCCTTCCTGAAAAAGTCGCCGTAAAAGTCCGCAGGACAGGGCGCGGCGGTGGTACGATGGCATGTCAGCGATATTCAGGCTGTGCCATCGTCCGCGCGTGCGCCGCGAGGTGGCCAGCGGCATTCAGCGAAATCCTGGGCTTTAGACGCACTGTCAATGTATGTCCACCAGGAAACCTCATGCCCGCATTCTCGTTCGACGGCGCCCTTGCCGTGCCCGGACCGTCTATAGCCGACGGCCTCTGCCAGGCTGGCTGGGTCATGCAAGACCATTTCCTTCCAGCCGAGCTGGCCGCCCGGCTGGCCGCCGAATGCGTGCACGCCATGCGCAGCGGCCACATGAAGGGGGCCGGCGTGGGCAGCGGCCATGCGCCGCTGCAGCAGCCGGAGATCCGCGGCGACCATATCCAATGGCTGGAAGCGGGCCGTTCCCGCGCCTGCGACCGCTACCTGGACAGCATGGAAAGCTTGCGCCTGGCCCTGAACCGTGAGCTGTTCCTCGGCCTGGACGAATACGAAAGCCATTTCGCCCTGTATGCGCCGGGCGCCTTCTATCGCGCGCACCTGGACCGCTTTCGCGATGATGACAAGCGCACCGTTTCTGTCGTGATCTACCTGAACGCCGACTGGCAGAGCGCGCACGGCGGCGCGCTGCGCCTCCACCCTCAAGGCGGCCCCAGCCAGGACATCGCGCCGGAAGCGGGGCGCATGGCCATGTTCCTGTCGGGCGAGATGCTGCACGAAGTGCTGCCCACGGCGCGCGAGCGATTGTCGATCGCCGGCTGGTTTCGCCGCCGTGGCTGAAAACCGCCAGGCAAGACTGCCGCGTGGCGGAGCACGGCCGGCGAGGCCCGCAGGCTTTTTGCCAGGCGTGTTGTTGTGTCTGTTCTGGCCGGCAATGGCGGTATGATTTGATTGCGCGCAAGGCTGGATTTTTCCGCAGGCATAGGCTACAGTCGCAGTAAGGGCTTAGAATAACTAAAATACCAATCACGCGGACAGGACGGCCAATATGAAAGTATCTGAAATTCTCCAAGTCAAGGGCAACATCCTCTACACGGTCACGCCTGACCAGCCCCTGCTTGACGCGGCCAATACCATGGCTGAAAAAGACATCGGTTCGCTGGTGGTCATGGAATTTGGCGACCTGGTCGGCATGCTGACCTTCCGCGAGGTGCTCAACGCCTTGCACGAAAACGCGGGCCAGATCGGCGGCGGCACGGTGCGCAAGCACATGGATGACCATCCGATCACTGTCACGCCCGATACCGAAGTCAATGAAGTGCGCCGCATCATGCTGGAAAAGCACGCGCGCTACCTGCCCGTCATGAATGCCAAGACCCTGCTGGGCGTCATTTCCTTCTACGACGTGGCGCGCGCCGTGCTCGAGGCGCAAAGCTTTGAAAACCAGATGCTCAAGGCGTATATCCGCGACTGGCCGGCCGAAACCACCGATTAAGCTTCGCTGATGCAGTAAAAACAACGCCGGCAATTGCCGGCGTTGCTGTTTTTGTAGTGTTGCTTGATGGATACGTCAGGCGGCGCCCTGCAGCGCTTCGTCGCTCAGCCAGGTGCCCAGCGCGGCGGCCGTCATCGGGCGGGCAAACAGGAAGCCCTGCGCCATCGGGCAGCCCAGCGCCTGCAGGATCTGTGCCTGGCGCTCGTCTTCCACGCCTTCGGCGATCACGGCCAGGCCCAGGTTGCGGCCCAGCTGTATCACCATTTCGGCAATGCTGCTGCCGCGCGCGGAGCCCGTGATTTCCGTCACGAAGGCGCGGTCTATCTTCAGCCGGTCGACCTGCAGGCGCTGCAGGTAGGACAGCGATGAAAAGCCCGTGCCGAAGTCGTCGATGGCGATGCTCACGCCCGTCTGCTTGATCTGCCACAACATCTTGATCAGCAGGTCAGGCTCTTCCATGGCCATCGATTCCGTGATTTCCAGCTCGATGAACTCGGGCGGCGCCTGCGTCTCTTCCAGCGCCGCGCGCAGCATTTCCAAAAATAGCGGGTGGCGGAACTGCACTTGCGACACGTTGACGGACATGACGAAGTTGCGGTGGCCCTGTTCGCGCAGCAGCACCAGTTCGCGGCAAGCCGTGCGCAGCACCCATTCGCCCAGGTCGATGATGATGCCCGAGTATTCGGCAATCGGGATGAAGCGGTCGGGCGAGATGAACTTGCCGTCCGGCGTCTGCCAGCGCAGCAGCGCCTCGGCGCCCACGGGACGGCGCGTGGAGAGGTCGATCTGCGGCTGGTACACCACGAACAGCTGCCCCTGGCTAAAGGCCGTGCGCAGCGCGTGCATCATGCGCACGCGCTCGCGGATTTCGATGCCCATGCTGCGCGAGAAATAGAAGTGGCCGGCCCGCTGCTGGCTCTTCGCCCGCTTCAGGGCGATATCGGCATCCTTGAGCGCGTCGGCGCCCGTGCCCGCATGCTCGCCCAGGCGCACCAGGCCGAGGGTGGCCGACAATTGCACGTCCTGTCCGTCGATGCTGAACGGGGTCTGGAACAGGGCCAGGATATTGGCCGGATTGACTTGCGAGGCATCGCCCAGTACGCAAAAGATGTCGCCGCCCAGGCGCGCCACCGTCAGCTGCGGCCCCAGCTGGGTCTGCAGGCGGCCCGCCACGGCGACCAGCAGCATGTCGCCGAACTGGTGGCCCAGCGCGTCGTTGGTTTCGGCAAAATGGTCGAGGTCGACCAGCGACAGGGTGGCGTCGTCGCGCGCGGGGCCGGCCAGGGTCGCGTCGAGGATTTCCACCAGGCGCGTGCGGTTGGGCAGCTTCGACAGCTGGTCGTAGAAGGCCGCGTTATGCAGGTGCGTCACCAGTTCGACGTTGTCCAGGCCCACGGCGACGTTGCTGCAGAATACTTCCAGCAGGCTTTCATCGATGGCCGAGAGGGGGCGCGGCAGGACCAGGTAGGCGGCCGCGTCGCGGCTGGCCTTGCCGGCGAAGTACAAGGTGGCGTAGTCGTGCGCGTACACATTGCGCCGCTGCGCCAGCGTATGCTCGATGGCGGCCGTCACGCGCGGATTTTGCAGGCTGCACAGGGGGCTGTGCGGCAAGCCCGAGAAGGCGCCGGTGCAGGCGGAAACGACGAGATCCCTGGCGCCGCTGTCGTGCAGGTCCTGCACGCACAGCACGCCGTCCGCGCGTATGCCCAGCAGCTCGGCGATCTGCGCCAGCACGCCGGCCGAGAAGTTCTGCACGCCGTGCAGCGCCATCAGCTGCGTGCTGGCGTGGACGATCTGGTCCAGGCCGCGGCGGCTGCTGCTGATCGAGCGTATCTGTTCGTACGAGCGGATGGCCGCCGTGACCGTGGTAAACAGCTTGATGCGCGTCAGTTCGGACTTGGTCTTGTAGTCGTTGATGTCGAAATCGCGGATGGCGTCGATTTCCGGCGCATAGCCGGGCTGGCCCGTGCGCAGGATGATGCGCACATCCGTCATCTTCAGCGTTTCGCGGATGTAGCGCACCAGGTGCAGGCCCGCGTCGTCCTGTTCCATCACCACGTCGAGCAGGATGACGGCGATATCGCTTTCGTGCTTGAGCAGTTCGCGCGCCTGGGCCGCCGAGTAGGCGTGCACGAATTCCAGCGGGCGGTGCTGCATTTCCAGGTTGCCGAGGGCGAAGGTGGTGGTGGAGTGGACGTCTTCATCGTCGTCGATGATCATGACCCGCCACACGCTGCGCGGCGCGACCGCCTGCGGCGGTGCTGGTTGCTCATCGAGGAATACCAGGTCGTCGTGATCGTCCTTGCTTGCATCAAGGGGGATGATCGGTGCGGGCATGTATAGCTTCTCCAGGATGACTCAGTACGGGATGTGAGCACATCAGAAATGTCCATGGCGTTGTTGCACCGCCTCGCCGTACTTGCGTACTGTCTTCGGCGGCGCGCCTAGCCCTGGCCATTTCTGATGCACTCAGGGCGCATCGAAAAAGCAGCACTCAAGTGTCGCCGAGGCTCGCCCATCATCCAAGTATATAGCTATTTAATAAGCAAAATGTTTTTTTAAGCCTATTCTGTGGGGCAATATTTCTTGTATTGCATGATTGCAACTCATATTTTGTGTTTTTTACATGAAAAAGAAGGCGAGATGCTGGAATGGCCATAAGGGCGTGGGAATATCGGGCCTTGCCGGGGCATTTGCGGGGTGGCCTGCCGCGCAGGCTGGTAGAATTGGGTTTTCCAGTCCATCACACTTCCTATTATGTCCGGCAATTCTTTTGGCAAACTGTTTACTGTTACCACTTTCGGCGAATCGCACGGCCCGGCCATCGGCTGCGTGATCGACGGCTGCCCGCCCGGCCTCGCGCTGTCGGAAGCCGATATCCAGCCAGAACTGGACCGCCGCAAACCGGGCACTTCGCGCCACGTGACGCAGCGCCAGGAATCGGATACGGTGGAAATCCTGTCCGGCGTGTACCAGGGCGTGACGACGGGCACGCCCATCGCGCTGCTGATCCGCAATGAAGACCAGCGCAGCAAGGATTACGGCAATATCGCGGAGAGCTTCCGTCCCGGCCACGCCGACTACACCTACTGGCACAAGTATGGCGTGCGCGACCCGCGCGGCGGCGGCCGCTCCTCGGCGCGCCTGACGGCGCCCGTGGTGGGCGCGGCGGCGATCGCCAAGAAATGGCTGCTGCAGCAGTACGGCACCACTTTCAAGGGCTGCATGAGCCAGCTGGGCGACATTCCCGTGCCGTTCCAGTCCTGGGACCATGTGCATGCGAACCCCTTCTTTGCCGCCAGCGGCGATGCGGACCTGATCGCGCGCATGGAAGCGGCGATGGACCAGCTGCGCCGCGACGGCGATTCGATCGGCGCGCGCATCGACGTCATCGCGCAAAACGTGCCGGTGGGACTGGGCCAGCCCATCTACGACAAGCTGGACGCCGATATCGCCTATGCGATGATGGGCATCAACGCCGTCAAGGGCGTGGAAATCGGCGCCGGCTTCGATTCGGTGGCGCAGAAGGGGTCCGAGCACGGCGACGAGCTGACGCCGGAAGGTTTTATCGGCAACAAGGCGGGCGGCGTGCTGGGCGGCATCTCGACGGGGCAGGATGTCAGCGTCTCGATCGCCATCAAGCCGACGTCGTCGATCCGCACGCCGCGCCGCTCGATCGACAAGGAGGGCAATCCCGTGATGGTGGAAACGTTCGGCCGCCACGACCCGTGCGTGGGCATCCGCGCCACGCCGATCGCCGAAGCCATGCTGGCGCTGGTGCTGATCGACCACGCCCTGATGCACCGCGCGCAATGCGGCGATGTCAGCGTGAATACGCCGAAGTTGAAGTAAGTTGAATGTTGTCGGATGACGGGCCTGCGGCCCCAATCCGACCTGCGACCTGGATGGTCGTTGTCTCGTTTAACAACGCCACTTGCGACACCTGACAAAACCGTGGCGAGCGGAAGGGAGAGGTGGCTAAGAAGCGCAACCGTACGAAAGTACGGTGAGCATCGCAGGCCGCCTATACCGACGCGCAGTAGGTTTGGTCAGGTGTTCTCATGCCACCTTGTTCGCCACCAACTCCAGTTGATGGCGCATCTCCACCGACTGCACCAACAGCGCCCGGATATCGTTGATCAGGTTGAATTCCGTCTGGTTCAGCTGGATCGGCGGGAAGCTGTCGTCCCAGTCGCCGTATAAAAATCCCGTGGGGTGGCCGTTGGCCGACAGCGGCAGCACGACGAAGCTGCGCGCCTCCGACAGCGTGGCTTTCCACCATTGCGGCAGCTTGGCCGCGAATTTCGGATCGCGCGCATTGTCGATGAAGATCACGCGGTCGCTGTTGAGCGCCGCATGGAACACGTTCGGCTCATACGCGTCGCCAAACACCATCAGGTCCTGCAAGTCGGCCGTGCCTTCGCCCAGGCCGATGCGGGCCGAATACAAATGGTCCTTGTGGTTGCGCACGAAGGCCACGGAGCGCGAAAAGTCGAAGCCCTGGTGCAGCGTCTCGAGCGCCATCGAGACCATTTGCCCGGGACTGGCGCTGCCGATGGCGCCGCGCAGGTCGGCCAGGCCGCCGATCAGGATGCGGTTGCCTTCGGCGCGCATGCGCGTCGAGGCCAGCTGGCGCGCGCGCCGTTCGGCCGGTTTCGACAGCGGCGCGATCGACAGGTCGGCAGCGGCCATTTCCTTCGCCTTTTCCACCGCCGCGCCGAGGTCCTCGGCGGCGATGCCCAGCATGCCCGCATAGCTGCCGATCAGCGCATCGACCTGCTGCGCGCCGGCCGCGTCGTCGTGCCACAGCGAGTCGGCGCAACGGGCCGACATCGTCGACAGGCCCGCCATCCAGTCGGCGCCGCTGACGGGCGTGCCGTCCTCGGGCGGGTCGAGCGGGCGCATGCCGCTGATCAGGTGTTGCGGCAGGCCCCAGTGGGCCGCCGTGGCATAGCCCACTTCGGGCAGCGACAGGCCGAGGATTTCGCGCGCGGCGGCCGCCTCGTTGCCGGGACCGGCGTGCGCCTGCATGCGCGCCCAGAAGTCGGTCATGTAGAACGTCACCATCATGCGCCCCAGCGTATGCAGCATGGCGCAGACCACGGCCTGCTCGGCCTGCAGGCTGCCGGCGCTGGTGGCCACCTGCTGCGCCACCATCCCGGCCAGCACGGCCTTTTCCATTTCCACGTGGGCGCTGACGGAATCGGGTGTCGCCTGCGACAGCTCCTCGATCAGTTTCAGGCCCAGCGCCAGGTGGCCAATGGCGTCCATGCCCAGCACCAGTACCGCCTTCGATACCGTGTTGACGCGCTGGCCGAAGGCCGAGTACATGCCGCTGTTGGCCAGGCGCAGTACCTTGTGCGTGAGGACAGGGTCCGACAGCACCGTTTGCGTCATGTCGAATGCGTGGTCGTCCTCGCCGCGCATGGCGCCCAGGATGGCGCTGATGGCTTTCGCGAAGCCGGGCATGTCGCCCTGCTGGCGGGTACGCGCCCACAGCAGTTCCAGGGTGTTCTTGCCGAGCTGCGTCGGCGCCGTGTAGTGGCCTGGGTTCATTGCACGCCTCCGCGCGGCTCATTGGCAGGCGGCGTGGGCACCAGCGCCGCATAGGTTTTTTCGCTCAAGGCCGATAGCGCGGCATGCGCCGGCATCGGTTTGCCCGTCAGGTAGCCCTGCACGTACTGGCAGCCGCGCGATTCGATGAAGTGCATCTGCTCTTCGGTTTCCACGCCCTCGGCCACCACCGACAGGTTCAAGTGCTTGGCCAGGTCGAGGATGGTGTTGCAGATGGCCGCATCCTTGCTCGATGCCGGCAAGTCCTTGATGAAGGTGCGGTCGATCTTCAGCACGGAAATCGGAAAGCGCTTCAGATACGCCAGCGAGGAATAGCCGGTGCCGAAATCGTCGATGGCGATGCGCGCGCGGCGTTCCGTCATCTTGCCGAGGATGGTTTCCGCATGCACGGGGTCGATCATCAGCGTGCCTTCCGTGATTTCCAGCACCAGGTGCTCGCCGGAGAGGCCCGAAAAGGCGATGGCGTCGTCCAGCACCTCGAGGAATTTGTCGTTGCGGAACTGGCGGGGGCTGATGTTGACGGAGATGTACAGTGGCCGCCTGGCCACTTCCTGGAATTGCTTGAGCTGCACGCAGGCCGCCTTCAGGGCCCACGCGCCGAGCAGGTTGATCAGGCCATTGGCTTCGGCGATGGGGATGAAGCGCACGGGCGGCACCAGGCCCAGGGTAGGGTGCTTCCAGCGCATCAGGGTTTCGAATCCCTGGATCTGGCGCGTGCGCGCGTCGACGATGGGCTGGTAGAACAGCAGGAATTCGCCTTCGCGCACGGCGTGGAACATGGCCGCTTCCAGCGAGATGTCATGCTCGGACGGGCCGTTCAGGCGCGGGCTGTAGACCAGGCAGCGGGCCTTGCCCGTTTCCTTGGCGCGCGACATGGCCGCATCGGCCAGCGCCACCAGGCGCACTTCGTCTTCCGCGTGCAGCGGGTAGATCGCCACCCCGACCGAGGCGCCCACGTAGATCGTATGGCCATCGACTTCGAACGGCGCCTGCAGCGTGGCCAGCAGGCGGCCAGTCACCAGCTTGATCTGCGCGTCGGTGGCGCTGCCGGGCAGCACGGCGACGAATTCATCGCCGCCCACGCGCGCCAGGGTGTCGCTGTCGCGCAGGGTCTTGCGCAGGCGCGCGGCGGCCAGGCGCAGCACGGCGTCGCCGACCGGGTGGCCCAGGCCATCGTTGACCTTTTTAAAGCCATCGAGGCCGATGGTGGCGACCGAAAAACCCTGGCCCGAGCGGGCCGCCTGGGCGATGACCATGCGGATGCGGTCCGACAGCAGCAGGCGGTTCGGCAGGCCGGTCAGCGCATCGTGCGTGGCCATGTGGCGCAAGCGCTCTTCCGTATTGTGCTGGGCCGAGGTGTCGCGTCCCACCACCAGCAACTCGGCGATGCCGGCCTGGTTGACGTACGAGGACAGGCGCAGCTCGAACCAGATTTCCTGGTCCGGCGTTTGCAGGCGCACTTCCAGGCGCCCCGGCTCGGCCAGTGCATCCTCGAGCGCGGCCTGCAGCGCGGCGCGCGAAGCTTCCGTGGCCAGCGGCAGCAGCAAATGGCCGGCCAGTCCGCTAGGCGCGGCAAACAGGGTGGCGGCGCGCTTGCTGGCGAACAGGATCACGCCGTCCGCATCAAGCCGGAACACGATGTCGCCCGCCTCTTCCATGAGGTTATCCAACTCGTGGCGGGCCTCGCGGTGGGCGGCGGATGGGGTACTGGAAAACATCGTGCTGGCTTTTACCTTTATCAGTGATGGCGTCCCGGCATCGCGGGAGTGCCAACAAAATCATTACATATTGCAATTTGCGCATGGCGTCGCGCGCTTGCCGCTGTTTCAATGGCCGGGCTGGAACGCGAACTACACGAAATGTATCATTGAAAAGCACCCAATTACATGAAATAGAGCAACATTACTTCAGGTTTTATAAATATCTCTGTCTTCCCTGAAAAAAATCAGGAACACCTTTTTGTTTGCTCATATTGCATGCTTGCCCCGCCGCGGCGTTTGCGCTAGTCTGGCTGGCAGACGGCTTTTTCGGCGCGCCGGCCGCGGCGAGGGCGCCATGATAGCAAACCGCGATGGAGACCTGCCATGAATGCCTTTGACACGCATGAAGTTTTCAACCAGGCCACGCCGTTCGAGAACGTCAACCTGTTCGCCTGCGATCCCGCGCTGATCGAAGCCCTGCTGCGCGAAGGGGGCGGCGCGGCGCTGCAGGAGCTCGATGCCCTGGGCGAGCGGCTGGGGCGCGCCGAGACGATGGCGCTGGCGCGGCTGGCGAATGTCCATGCACCCGAACTGCGGCAGTTCGACCGCGCCGGGCGGCGCGTCGACGAGGTGGCGTTCCATCCGGCCTGGCATGAATTGATGGCCATCCTGATCGGCGCCGGCGTGCACGCCTCGCCGTGGGCCGCGCCGGGGCCGGGCGCCCAGGTGGCGCGCGCGGCCGCCTATCTATTAGTGGGGCAGCTGGAAAACGGCAGCCAGTGCCCGGTGACGATGACGTATGCCTCGGTGCCGGCGCTGCGCCAGGCCACGAACCTGCCACAGGTCGCCGCGCGCTGGCTGCCGGCCATCCTCTCGCGCGAATACGATCCCCGCTCCCTGCCGGTGGAGCAGAAGCGGGGCGCCCTGGTCGGCATGGGCATGACGGAAAAGCAGGGCGGCTCCGACGTGCGCAGCAATACCACGCGCGCCGTGCCGGTGCCGCCGGCCGAGGCGCAGGCGCTGTTCGGCGAGCAGGCCGACGGCGCCTGGCGCATCGTCGGCCACAAATGGTTTTTTTCCGCGCCACAATGCGACGCCCACCTGATCCTGGCGCAGGCCGAGGAGGGCGGCCTGTCGTGTTTTTTCCTGCCCCGCTACCTGCCCGACGGCAGCCGCAATGCCATCCGCGTGCAGCGCCTGAAGGACAAGCTGGGCAACCGCTCGAACGCCTCGTCGGAAGTGGAATTCGCCGATGCCTACGGCTGGCTGGTGGGCCAGCCAGGGCGGGGCATTCCCACCATCCTGGAAATGGCCAGCCACACGCGCCTCGATTGCGTGCTGGGCAGCACCGGCATCATGCGCGCCGCCCTGTGCAACGCGCTGCACCATGCGCGCCAGCGCGCCGCCTTCGGCAAGCCGCTGGTGGAGCAGCCCCTGATGCAGAACGTGCTGGCCGACCTGGCGCTGGAATCGGAGGCGGCGACGGCGTTTGCGCTGCGCCTGGCGCGCTGCTTCGATGAAAAGCACGATGCGCGGCAGGCGATGCTGGCGCGCGTGCTCACGCCCGCCGGCAAATACTGGATTTGCAAGCGCGGCCCCGGCTTCGGTGCCGAGGCGATGGAAGTGCTGGGCGGCACCGGCTATGTGGAAGATGCGCCGCTGGCCCGCCTGTACCGCGAGCTGCCCGTCAATTCGATCTGGGAAGGCTCGGGCAATGTGATGTGCCTCGATGTCTTGCGCGCCCTCAAGTCGCCCGCCGCGCGCGATGCGCTGGCGGCCGAGCTGGCGCTGGTCGGCGACGATGAGGCCACCTTTGCCGGCTACCGCGCCCGCCTGCTGGCCGATCTCGACGGCCCGCAGGACGATGAATTCGGCGCGCGCCGCCTGGCCGAGCGCATCGTGCTGGCCGTGCAGGCGGGCTTGCTGCTGCGCCACGC
The DNA here is from genome assembly GCF_058798615.1 of Janthinobacterium sp. GW822-FHT07H11. Lineage (NCBI taxonomy): Bacteria > Pseudomonadati > Pseudomonadota > Betaproteobacteria > Burkholderiales > Oxalobacteraceae > Janthinobacterium > Janthinobacterium sp. GW822-FHT07H11. The sequence goes on along the minus strand of NZ_CM179507.1, from coordinate 3,996,344 downwards.
GCCGCCGTTCATCGCGCAGGCATTCCTGCAGTCGCGCCTGGTGCAGGCGCCGGGCGGGGCGTATGGCCGCTTGCCGGCAGGCACGGACTGCGATGCCATCCTGGCGCGGGCGCTGCGTGAATATTGAGCGGCACGCACGGCCGCAGGCGCATTGCGGCCGAAAAAAGCCGCTTTTGCATGCAATTATTTCTAAAATTCCATCCACAGCGGGGCTGCAGGCTGGGATAATGCTGGAATCCATCATTTTATCGACACACAGCGCGCTTGCGGTGCCTGCATGCCGCCGCGCCTGACAGAAAGAAAACAATAATATGAAACAAGATCCGCGCTTCCCCAATCTCTTTATTACCGACCATCCGCTGATCCAGCACAAACTGAGCCACATGCGCGAACACGACACGTCGACGCGCACCTTCCGTGAACTGCTCAAGGAAATCACCCTGCTGATGGGCTATGAGATCACGCGCGACCTGCCGCTGACCACGCGCGAAATCAGGACGCCGCTGGTGACCATCGATGCGCCCGTCATCGCCGGCAAGAAACTGGCCATCGTGCCCATCCTGCGTGCCGGCATCGGCATGAGCGATGGCCTGCTGAACCTGGTGCCGTCGGCGCGCGTGGGGCACATCGGCGTGTACCGCGACCCGGCCACCCATTTGCCGGTGGAGTATCTGGTGCGCCTGCCCGACTTGAACGAGCGCACCTTCATCCTGTGCGACCCGATGGTGGCGACCGGCAATTCAGCCGTGTATGCCGTCGATGTGCTGAAGAAGCGCGGCGTGACGGACGAGCAGATCATCTTCCTGGCACTGGTGGCCGCGCCGGAAGGCGTGAGCGTCTTCCAGAAAGCCCATCCGAACGTCAAGATGTTTGCCGCCGCGCTCGATTCGCACCTGGATGACCATGCCTATATCGTGCCTGGCCTGGGCGATGCCGGCGACCGCATCTTCGGCACCAAGTAACAGACGTTCACGGCGACCAGCGCAATGGCAACCTTGATCGATCCAGATTTCCGCGCGCGTTTGCGCGCATTGAATGACAAATATGCGGCCGGCGTGCCGTCCCTGATGCAGGCAATTGCTACTGCGCAAGAACGTTGCGACAGCGAAGGGCCGCGCCTGGATGCCCTGACGCAGCTGCATCGCGCCCTGCATGCCGTGGCCGGTTCGGCCGCCACCTTCGGCTTTGCCGCGCTGGGGCAGGAATGCCGGCGCCTCGAACAACAGGTACGCCTGCTGTTGAACGAGCCGGGCCAGGTGCTGGCGGAGTGGCCGCCGCTGAGCGGGCAGGTGGCGGCGCTGTTGCGCTGGGCGGCAAGCGATGCGGCCGCCACCCACTTCAGTGCCTGAATGAGCATATCCAGGGCCTGTGGTTGCAATGATTCATTTGATACAACGCAAAGCATCTGCGTCGCAGATTAGGATATAGTGTCTCCATGCCGCTCGTACAGGGCGCCGCAAGACGGGGATTTGGCTATTAAAGTAGTGTTCGTAAGTTTATTTTGCGAAAGAATGGTTTTTCTCAGTTTTGTTGGTATAATTGGGCATCGTTGGATTCGAGGTAGTAGTGCAGTTTGTCTGTCATTTCTTTCTTGCTTCAAACGATATAACGGGCGCAAGCCCAACTTAACTGAAATAGGAAATTGTAATGGCAACTGGCATCGTAAAATGGTTCAATGATTCGAAGGGTTTCGGCTTTATTACCCCTGACGAAGGCGGCGAAGATCTGTTCGCTCACTTCTCGGCTATCCAGTCGAACGGCTTCAAGTCCCTGCAAGAGAACCAACGCGTTTCTTTTGAAGTGACCGCTGGCCCTAAAGGCAAGCAAGCTTCGAACATTCAGCCAATCTAATACGCTGGATCAAACGAAATAAAGAAATCCTCGGTCTCCGAGGATTTTTTTTCGCCTGAATTTCCGTGAGGTATGGGTTTTGCGTGGCCTGCGCGCTCTTTTGGCGTGCTTGCGTCGCCGTGTCGGTCCGCTTCGCGCTTGCGCGTAAGCCGACAATGGTGCTGCTGGCGAGGTGCTTGAGCTGGTGGTGTCGGCTTACGCTGCGCTAAGCCGACCAACGCCGACCAACGCCGACCAACGCCGACCTACGCACGATCAGGGGGCTGAAGTTGTTCCCTCATGCGTCACGACGGGGGAGGTAAAACCGGCGCGCAGCAGCTTGGGTCCGGCATCTTCAGATAGCGCGCTCGCGCCAGTAGTCAGGCTGCGAGTAGGAATGCCTCAGGAAATCCACAAATGCCCGTATGCGCAGCGGCAAGTGGCGGCGCTGGGCAAACACGGCGTAGATGTCGTTGCCCGGCGCGGCAAACTGGTCCAGCACCGTCACCAGCTGCCCCGAGGCGATTTCCGCCCCCACTTCCCACATCGAGCGCCAGGCCAGGCCCTTGCCGGCCAGCGCCCAGTCGTGCAGCACTTCGCCATCGTTGCACACCATGTTTCCCGCCACCTTCAAAATGACATTCTTGCCGTTTTCGCGGAAGGTCCAGCCCCGCTGGCTGCCCTCGCTGCTGATCGCCAGGCAATTATGTTTCGCCAGGTCGGCCGGGGTGCGCGGCGTGCCCGCCCGTTTCAAATAGGCGGGCGAGCCGACCAGCACGCGCTGGTTGCCGGCCAGCTTGGTGCTCACCAGGGACGAGTCCGACAGGCTGGCGATGCGGATGGCCACGTCGATGCCTTCGCCGATCAGGTCGACGAGGCGGTCGTTCAGGTTCAGCGACACCGTCACGTCGCGGTGCTCGGCGACAAACGAGGGGATTAAAGGCGCCACATGCTGGCGCCCGAAGCCGGCCGGCGCGGAAATGAGCAAATGGCCGCTGGCCTTCACGCTGCGCTCGGCCACGGCCGCTTCCGCCTCTTCCAGTTCGCCGAGGATGCGCTGGCAATCCTCGAGGAAGGCCGCGCCCTCGTTGGTCAGCGCCAGCTTGCGCGTCGTGCGCTGCAGCAGTTTCACGCCCAGGCGTTGCTCCAAGGCATCGAGGCGCCGGCCTATCATGGCCGGGGCGATGCCTTCGGCGCGCGCGGCGGCCGACAGGCTGCCCTTGGCCACCACTTCCACGAAGGTCGATATTTGTCTGAACTGGCCCATATGCTGTGCTCGCTATATTGTCACTTGTGATAAAAACGCATAGATGAAGTGATTTTTAATCTCGTTTCCATGCCTTATAGTGCAATACTATAGAACAAACGCGCCGCCCGGCAGAGTGTTTTTGCGCCTCAGTCCGGCTTGCTTGCGCAGTCCTTGCGCTTATACTTGGATCACCAGATTATCTTTGCTTATATTTATTAAAAACCGGAGAACTTCATGACGCAGAACACGATCGCACTTCCCGAAGGCATGCAAATCACGGCAGACATCGCCCCCGGCTACGCACAGATTTTGACGCCGGCAGCATTGGCCCTGGTGGCCAAACTGACGCGTGAATTCGAGCCGCGCCGCCAGCAATTGCTGGCCGTGCGCGTGGAGCGGGCCAAGCGCCTCGACGCGGGCGAGCGTCCTGATTTCCTGCCAGAAACCGCGCACATCCGCGACGGCGACTGGAAGATCGCGCCGATTCCGAAGGCGCTGGAATGCCGCCGCGTGGAAATCACCGGTCCCGTCGAGCGCAAGATGGTCATCAACGCCTTCAACTCGGGCGCGGACAGCTACATGACGGACTTCGAGGATTCGAACACGCCGAACTGGGATAACCAGATCACGGGCCAGATCAATATGTACGACGCCGTGCGCAAGACGATTTCGCTCGAGCAAAACGGCAAGTCCTACAAGCTGAACGACAAGATCGCGACACTCGTCGTGCGTCCGCGCGGCTGGCACCTCGATGAAAAGCATGTGCTGGTCGACGGCAAGCGCATTTCCGGCGGCATTTTCGATTTCGCCCTGTTCATGTTCCATAACGCCAAGGAACAGCTGGCGCGCGGCGCCGGCCCGTATTTCTACTTGCCGAAGATGGAATCGCACCTGGAAGCGCGCCTGTGGAACGATATCTTCGTCATGACGCAAAACGAGCTGGGCTTGCCACAAGGCACGATCAAGGCGACCGTGCTGATCGAAACCATCCTGGCCGCCTTCGAGATGGATGAAATCCTGTACGAACTGAAGGAGCACAGCTCGGGCCTGAACGCTGGCCGCTGGGATTACATCTTCTCGTGCATCAAGAAATTCAAGCTGGACAAGGATTTCTGCCTGGCCGACCGCGCCAAGGTCACCATGACGGCGCCATTCATGCGCGCCTATGCCTTGCTGCTGCTGAAAACCTGCCATAAACGGGGCGCGCCAGCCATCGGCGGCATGGCAGCCTTGATCCCGATCAAGAATGATCCGGAAAAGAACGACATCGCCATGGGTGGCGTGCGCAACGACAAGGCGCGCGACGCCACCGATGGCTACGACGGCGGCTGGGTCGCCCACCCGGGCCTGGTCGAACTGGCCATGGGCGAGTTCACCAAGGTGCTGGGCGACAAGCCGAACCAGATCGACAAGCAGCGTCCCGACATCGATGTGAAGGCGTCGGATCTGCTGAACTTCCAGCCGGAAGCGCCGATCACGGAAGCGGGCTTGCGCTACAACATCAACGTGGGCATCCATTACCTGGGCAGCTGGCTGGCCGGCAATGGTTGCGTGCCTATCCACAACCTGATGGAAGACGCGGCCACGGCCGAGATCAGCCGCTCGCAGGTGTGGCAATGGATTCGTTCCAGCAAGGGCGTGCTGGAAGACGGCCGCAAGGTCACGGCCGAGATGGTGCGCGCCATGATTCCGGAAGAGCTGGCCAAGGTGCAGCGCGATGCGCCAGGCGGCAACGGTCCGACCTATGTGCGCGCCGGACAAATCTTTGAGGAAATGTCGACCTCGGAATCGTTCGCTGAATTCCTGACCCTGCCGCTGTACGAAGAAATCTGATCCTGATCAAATAGATCGATAAAAAATCCCGGTAGATGCTTTTTGGCACTGCCGGGATTTTTGTATGGAAGTCCGCAACGCCTGACAAGACCGTAGCGAGCGGAAGGGAGAGGTGGCCGAGAAGCGCAAGCGTACTTGAAGTACGCTGAGCATCGCAGGCCGCCTATGCCGACGCGCAGCAGGTTTGGTCAGCTGTCCTCAAAAGTTGTTCTTCCACATACGCAAGGCCGCGAATGCTTCCACGGGCGAAGCATCGCTAGCCAGCTTGCCCTCGACCTTCAGGCTGGTCAAAATTGCCGGTTCGCGGTAGCGCAGGAAGGGATTCGTGGCCTTTTCAAGGGCAATGGTCGACGGCACGGTCGACAAGCCTTGCTGGCGCTTTTCCGTGTCGATGGCGATGCGCTCCTGCAGAAGCTGGTTGCCCGGCTCGACGGCGCTGGCGAAGCGCAGATTGGACAAGGTGTATTCATGCGCGCAGAATACCTGGGTGTCGTCAGGCAGGGCGGCCAGCTTGCCCAGCGAATCGGCCATCTGGCCTGGCGTGCCTTCGAACAGGCGGCCACAGCCGCCGGCAAACAGGGTATCGCCGGAAAACAGCCATGGCGCACCGTTGCGGTCGTCGCGCTGGCGCACGTAGGCGATATGGCCCTTGGTGTGGCCGGGCACGTCGATGACCGTCATCTGCAAGCCCAGTTCCGGCACCTGGGCGACATCGCCTTCGGCAAGCGGTTCCGTGATGGCTGTGATAGCCTCATTGCGCGGGCCGAAGACAGGCACGGCGAAATGCTGCAACAATTCAGGCACGCCGCCCGTGTGGTCGGCGTGGTGGTGCGTGAGTAAAATGGCGGACAGGGTCAGCTGATGGGCTTGGAGCGCATCGAGGATGGCCGTCGCATCGCCGGGGTCGACCACGGCGGCATGCTGGCCGTCATGGATCAGCCACAGGTAGTTGTCGGCAAAGGCGGGCACGGCAAGTACCGATAAAGCGTGTTCAGGGGAATATGTCATGTGTAAAAGAGAAAACTGAATGGACAGTGTGGCATCCGAAAAATCCATTATAGCGCTTGATGGCTGGCTGCAAACGCCGGCCGGTCTGTATGCGCGCGCGTGGGAGCAGCAATGCCTCGACAGCCTGACGGCCGATATCTTCGGTTACAATGCCGTGCAGATCGGCTTGCCGCAGCTCGACGCCCTGGCCGCCAACCGCATGCCGAACAAATGGCTGCTCGATGCGCGCCTGCCTTTGCTTCCGCCGCAAGAGCGCCGCCTGACCCTGGTGTCGGCCTTCGACGAACTGCCGTTCGACTCGCAAAGCCTGGACCTCGTGGTCTTGCCGCACGTGCTCGAATTTGCCGCCGAGCCGCACCAGGTCTTGCGCGAAGTCGAGCGCGTGCTGATCCCCGAGGGGCGCGTGATCGTCTGCGGCTTCAACCCGGCCAGCCTGTGGGGCATGCGCCAGGGACTGGGGCGAATCACGGGACGCCACTACCTGCCGCAGGCGGGCGAGCTGATCTCTATGCCGCGCATGAAAGACTGGTTAAAATTGCTGAACATGGGCGTCAGCCAAAGCCACTTCGGCTGCTACGCACCTGCCTGCAGGACAGAAAAATGGCTGCGCCGCAACGCTTTCATGGACAAGGCGGGCGCGCGTTGGTGGCCATATCTGGGGGCAGTGTATATAGTGCAGGCAATCAAGCGCGTCAAAGGGATGCGTTTGATCGGTCCGGCGTGGACCAGGAAACCGGCGACGGCGCCCGCAGGCGCACCGGTCACGAATAAAAGGCGGGAACAGCAAGATGGATAAGGTTGAAATTTATGCCGATGGCGCATGCAAGGGCAATCCCGGCACGGGCGGCTGGGGCGCGCTGATGGTGGCCGATGGCGCCAAGAAAGAGATTTACGGCGGCGAACGCAATACGACGAATAACCGCATGGAATTGAAGGCCGTGATCGAAGCCTTGACGGCGCTCAAACGGCCATGCCAGGTGGTGATGTATACCGATAGCCAGTACGTCCAAAAGGGCATCAGCGAATGGATCCACGGCTGGAAAGCGCGCGGCTGGAAAACGGCGGCCAAGGCCCCGGTGAAAAACGTCGACCTGTGGCAGGCGCTCGACACGGCCCAGGCCGTCCATGAAGTGGAGTGGCGCTGGGTGCGCGGTCACAATGGCCATCCGGGCAACGAGCGTGCCGATGAGTTGGCCAACCTGGGCGTGGAAACCGTGCGCGCCTGACGGTGAAAAATTCCTGTCGCTAAACAGTGGGCGGGGCGCAATCGCAGGGCACAGGTTTGCTATACTGTGCCCTTCGCTTTTTGCTTTTACGACTGAATCTGCCATGCGTCAAATTGTTCTCGATACTGAAACCACCGGCCTGAACCCGCGCACGGGCGACCGCATCCTGGAGATCGGGGGGGTCGAACTGAACAACCGCATGTTGACGGGGAATAATTTCCACCGATACATCAATCCCGAGCGCGACTCGGAAGAGGGCGCGTTGGCCGTCCACGGATTGACGACGGAATTCCTCAGCGACAAGCCGAAATTCGCGGAAATCGCGGAAGAATTCCGCGCGTTTATCGCCGGCGCCGAACTGATCATCCACAATGCCCCGTTCGACATCGGCTTCCTGAACGCGGAATTCAAGCGCCTGAACCTGCCGCCGGTCCACGAGCAAGTGCATGGCGTGATCGACACCCTGGTGCAGGCGAAGGAAATGCATCCGGGCAAGCGCAACTCGCTCGACGCCCTGTGCGACCGCTACGGCGTCTCGAACGCCCACCGTAAATTGCACGGCGCGCTGCTCGACTCCGAATTGCTGGCCGACGTCTACCTGGCCATGACGCGCGGACAGAACAGCCTGAGCATGGAAGAAGAAGTGGAAGTGGCCGCCGACGGCGCCGTGCTGGAAATCGTCCCCCTGGCCGAAGTCATTTTCCAGCCCGCCAGCGCCGATGAAATCGCCGCCCACGAAGCCACCATCGCCGGCCTCGACAAGGCAGCCAAGGGACAATGCATCTGGACCGCCGTCACCGCGCCTGCCGCTGCCGCCTGAGAAAGCGTCCGGCAGGATAAATTTCCTGCCGTAGCCCTTGCAGATGCCGCAATACCTATGCGATAATTCGCCTCGCTTCGGGAGGTTAGCTCAGGGGTAGAGCACTGCATTCACACTGCAGGGGTCGCAAGTTCGAAACTTGCACTTCCCACCAAGAATTCGCTGTAAAATCAAGTACTTACATTAAAGCCGATACATTGCGTGATCGGCTTTTTTTGTGCCTGTGTAATTAGCCTGTGTAATTTTATTTTTTGTTTTGTACTAGCATCGATAGCTTATCCAACGCAGCACGCTGCGCATCGACCTGGAGGTGCGCATAGCGCTGAGTCGTCTGCACATTGCTGTGACCGAGAATTTTGCTTATTGTATAAAGGTCTACACCCAGGCCGAGCATGATACTGGCGCATGAGTGGCGTAGGTCGTGAAAGTTCACATGCTCCATACGCGCCTTCACGCGCGCTCGGCGCCAAGCGGATTTCAGCCCATCAACACTCACTTCAAGCGGAAAGTGGGCGAGCCAAGGTCGCAGCGCGGGGATGATTGGAATTACGCGCGCCCGTAAGGTCTTTGTGTGACTCGAAGGCAAGGTGATCGTGTCAACGCCAATATCCTCTTCACGAATTTGGAACAACTCGCCGCGGCGGGCGCCCGTCAAAAGTGCAGCCCAGATGGCGGCCTGTACCTGGGCCGTGCAATGCTGAGCAATTTGCTGCACTTCATCCACCGAAAGAAATACCTCCCGCTTGTTGTTCACTTGCACGTTCTCAATTCTTAATCCGAAATTTTCGGAAATTAATCGTTGGCGCCACGCAATTGCAAGTCCTTTTTTTGCGCAGGCCAGAGAGCGATTGATGGTGGCGGGTGCATATGCGTGCTTCATTTTTCCAGTCTTTTTGTCCAGTATCTTCTGGCTCATATCTTTGATGACGTGATCCGAGAATTCTTGTGCTTGGCTTGCCTTATACTTACGAGCCCATGGCTCAAGTCGCTTTGCGTGATGTTCGGACGTCTCGGCACTACGAAGAGTTTTTGAGTGCTCCACATAGATAGCCAGAATGGCAAGCATGGGTGGGTCGCCCTGAATAATTACGGGCTTTGTTGGCGCACGCGCCACGGAGCCGCGCATTTCCGCTTCTATTCGCTTGGCATCACGCGCAGTTGTGCCTTGCGGCAGGATATGGTGAAATCTTTTGCCGCCGACCATAAAGCCGATGTGCTTCCTTCCGTCCTTGTCGTCCCAGATGGACATTGGTTGTTCTCCTTTAACCAGTTCTTGCATTCTTCAAGGTCGTAGCGCTTGGAGCGCGCACCGACCGGTGTATATGGCAGCCCGGCCTGCTCGAGGCGGCGGATCGTAGATTCGCTGACGCCGAGTGCGGCGCAGATCTGTTGCCTGTTGAGTTCGCCGGCCGTGTTGGCGGTGCGCTTGCCGCCAGCCTTGTCCAGTGCCGCCACCATTTCGGCGATGTGGCGCATTTCGACTTCGCTCATGTTCATGGCGCGCTCCCGGCCGCCACGTCAGCAGCGTGTTCCGGGGTGGCTTGCTCACGGCCAGCAGCAACCAGTACGCGGAATACGTCGCTGTTGCGCAGCAGCGCGCCTGGCTCATTCAAGCCCCACAGGACAGGCAGCGCCGATATTTGATCCATCAGCCGCCCGATGATCGGCTGGGGTGCAGCCGCCGGCAGCGGTGAGCGCTTCGGCTTCGCCGCCTGCTTGGCGCGGATCACCTCCACCTTCGTCCAGATCCTGGCCAGCTCAGTCTCGCCGGCCGCATGCATATCCAGGCCCTGGGCCAGGCATAGGGCGGCTAGCGTGACCATGACGCCGCCTACTTCCTGCGCGCGCTCGCCGACTGGGCGGCCGAAAACATAGTCGACCAGCTGGTGCGCCTCGCTGGCCGTGCAACCACAGCTGGCGATGACTGGTTCCTGCTGGCTCTGCACGAAAGCGAGGACGGCCCGGTGGCATGGTTCGCCCGCCGTGCGCCGGTGGCGCAATGAGTGGGCGCAACCCAGCGCCGCCGCCGGAAACCCCGGCCGAGGCCGCCTACAAGTTGGACCGTGCAGTGCTGCGCGCGATCCACACCTGCCAGCCCGTACTGTTCGAGGGCAAGCAGCACCACTTGCGCGCCATGGGCGCCCAGGTGCTGGGCGGTGGTGTGTCTTCCGTGATTTACCTGATGGGTGACGCGACAGCGCGCCAGCCCGGTGAAGTAACCTTTTTGGAGCATGCAGAATGATCAACAACGAGCAACGCAATCCACCTGCCCGCGCAACGCCCACCGATTCATTCCAGGGCCGCGTGCAGCCTTGGATGATAGCGTGCTTCGGCGCCGAAATTTCGGCCGATGGCGCCGAGCGCAGTCACCGCTTCCTTGAGGAATCACTGGAACTCGTGCAAGCATGGCGGCGCGGGCTGCCAGGCGGCAATTGCACATGGATCACCATCACCGTAGCTATCGAACATGGCCGGCGCGTCACTCTCCATCCATACCATCTGCATCAGTAGCCCATGGGAATGGAGCCATTTCTTCACATTCTCGACGTCGCCATCATCAATAGCCGGCAGGTCCGGATGCGCATATGATCCGTTGGCATCGCGCACGACCGGCGCCCATTCAATAAGCTTGCTCATATTTACCTTTCAGGTTGTCGCGGCCAGGACGCCCGCCAGGGTCGCCGCCACGTAAATCAGGATCAGGGCCGCCGCCACGCGCGCGGCGCCGGGTCAGCGTTCACTGTTCGGCACTTCGTCGTTGTCGGTCATTGCGCATTACCTCTAGGGTTTCGACTTCCGACCCCGTGCACCCCATGCACGCACCCTGCGGCCGCCGGCTTCATGACGCCACCTGCACAGCACGGCCGCCGCGCCACCGCCAGCCTGGCGCAATTTGGCTGTAGCGCCACATGCCCATGCGATCGCTGGTGGTCATGCGCGGCCACGGCTTGCCGCCAGACTCCCATTCCGGCCCTTCCCAGTAATCCGCCGGCAAACGGGCGTGATCGTAATGCCGCACCCAGCCGACCCGGGAATCATGCCCGTACCACTCGCCATCAAAGTCCTGACGGCCAAATTCCGGGATGCCACTGATGCGCTGCCACAGGGCATATTCAGCTGGCCGGTGCCGGCGCAGCCACTTGCCACGCTTCCAAGGAAATGGATCGTCGGTGACGCCAGGCTCGCTCGACGGTATGTACTTCGTCGTATCGCCATGGCTGCGCAGCAGCTGCACCGCGCGCTTGGCCTGCTTCTTGTAGATGCGTGGGCTCATGGCAGAACCTCGCGCAGGTACTCCGGCGCGGGCTTGCCGCGCCAGGCGCAGAAAGCCGCAATGTCATCGCGGTCCACCGTCACGTCTTCGTCGCCGAAGACCCAGCGGGCCACGCCCGCGCCGCCGGGGAATTTGAAGGTGACCACGCTTCCGGTGCTATGGCGGCTACCGAACTGCGTTCCAGCCTCCAAGCGGCGGCCGTCGAGATTGGCGTATGCGTGCAGCATGGTGGCGCCGGAAAACTTGGCGTCGAATACTTCAAGCAGCGCCACATCCGCAGCGGTGCTTGCCGGACCGGCGCCTGCTAGCGCGACTACCAAGGAAGCAGCATGAGTGGCAGCGCTCGCCCGCCGGCGCGGGCCGCCGTCAAGTTGACGGTGGAGCATCGGGGCGAGCGCCCAGTGCTGGTCGGGGCGCGATGCCATTTCTTCGAAGTGAACAACGCCTTGCTTTTCCCGCACTGGCAGGCTTAAAGGATGCGCCTGAATCTCGGGGAGGGCGCTGCTTTGCGCTTTGAGCCAGGGCAAAGCCGTAGCGTCGAATTGGTGAGTCTGGACGGCGATGGCGAGATCTGGAGTGCTCCCGGCTGACCGCGTAGCTGCCGCCATGCCGTCTGCGCATGGGCAGGATATTTGCCAGACTAATTCCAATTCTAAGCGCCATTTATTTGACTAATATTTTACCCCCTGACTATACTGAATTCGGTTGCATGAGATCGATTTGAGCGCGCTCAAATCCCGATTGCCGGCCTGATCGCTTTAATAAAATAATGAAAAAGGAGACAACAATGGCAGTGCAGACATTACAGAGCAACAAGGAAGATCATGCTCTGGAGAGCGTTCCTATCGGGGAACGACAGAACTGGCTCACCTTGAGCTGGAATACGGCGGGCATCGCTACCACGCTGGTGCAGTTGTTTTTCGGTGCCCTGATCACCTTCGTTGCCGGCTTTCAGATCGCGATGCTCGCTGGCCTGTTCGTCACCTGTGTCGGCGCTTTGATGGGTTGGTTGACGGGACATGTGGCGTACAAGACGGGATTGTCAAGCACGGTTTTGGCCCGCTATTTCGGTTTCGGCAATCAAGGTTCGGTCGTCGCGTCGCTGATCTTCTCTTTCATGATTATCGGTTTCCTGGCGCTGGAAAACGCCCTGTTGTACAAGGGGCTGATTTTCTATTTCGGGTTGGAGGACACGCTGGCCATGAAAGTGATCATCTACGGGATACTCACCGTGTGCTGGATTTTGCTGACCGCTTATGGTTTTGCCTTGGTGTCGAAGGTGTCTTCCATCACGCTGGTTGCCTTTTTGTTGGTCCTGGTCTACATGACGGCGCGGGTGATGGAGCAATCGACGGCCGATATCGGCACGCTGATGTCGTTCACTTCCCAGTTTCCCGCCGATGTCCTGAAGGCGATGGGGGCCGATAGCGATCTTGGTAAATTCATCTTTGCCGTCAACATCCTGATCGGCTCGGCCGGCGCCCTGGCGTTGGTTGACGCCGACATCGGCCGTTATGCAAAAAGCTCGTCGCAAATCGGCATCGCGGCCTTGATCGGCAACATCGCCATGGACGTGGTGATGGTGGCCATCGGCGGTGTGTTCATGTATGCCGGCGTGCCGGCCCTGGTCGAGTTCTATATCGCCAAGGGCATGGCCCCCGATGTGGCGCACAAGATGGTGCTCGAGAGCCCCGATTCCATCGCCGCCGCCTTCATCGTGTTCGGCGGCGTCATCGGCAGCCTGCTCATGGTGCTCGCGCAGGGCAAGGCGCAAGTGCTCAATACCTATAGCGCCTCGCTGTCGTTGTCCAATCTGTTTGACGCCACCGTCGGCTGGCGTCCTGGCCGCGTCACGTTCGTTATTCTGGCGAACATCATCGGCCTGGTCATGCTGTACGGAGAGTTGCTGGCGCTGGTGAATGCCTGGATCACTCTGCTCGGCGTGCTGACCACCTGCGTGAGCGCAATCATTATCTGCGATTACTTCTTCTTCGCCGACCGCAGCGCCGCGCTCAAGCAAGGCGTCCAGTCCGTCAATTGGGCCGGCGTGATCACGACCATCGTCGCAACGGCGCTTGCGCACTATGTGCTCAAGGAGCATTTGCCAGTCGAATTCTTCACCGCCCTGGTCGCTTGTCTGGTTCTGTATCCGGCACTGCGTGCGTTTGTTTTTCGCCGCCCGCGCTGAGCCGGCGCCTTACATCGCGTACTGAAGCAATTGCAGGGGCCGGGGCTGGCGTGTGCGCGTGGTGGAAAAAACAGCGTCGCCGGTGGCGCTGCGAAAACCATGATATGCACGCTTCCCTGCTTTGGGCACGATCTCTTCGCCAGGAATCTTGAATGATTCCTGGCGAACCGCGATGCATGTTGCTTCAAGATCTATCGTTCATTTAATTCGAGAGCATCCATGTCAAATCATATGACCATTCGCACGCGGCTTGTTTCGGGACTTGGTGTCACCGTCGTGCTGTTTTTAGTCGCCGGTATGCTGACTTTATGGCAGTTACAAGAAGCCAACGCGAATCTGAAGTTAGTGGTGAACGAAAACAATAGAAAACTATATTTGACACAGAACCTCGCGGATTTACTTCATATTGGCGTGGAATCGACACTGATCACGATGATCACAAATGACAGCGCGGCGGTGAAGGCGGCAGTGCACGCGGGCGGTCAGGCGTACACTGTCTATAAGGAAGAGATCGAGGAGTTGCGCGTGTTGAGCCTCGGCGATCCCGAAGGCGGTCGGCAGGTAAAGGGATTGCTCGAATGGACGCGGGCCCGTTCCGGGCCGGATTTTGATCGGTTTATTGAACTGATCAATCAAGGCAAGCGCGACGAGGCCAGTGCCTGGTTGATTTCAAGGGCCAAGCCGGCCATGGCGGAGCTGCAGGCCAGGCTTAAAAAATTGGTGCAATACCAGTCAGATGAGAACCTGAGACTTCGTGATACGACGCAGAATAATTATCAGTTAGCGAAGCGCATCAGCGGCGGGGCGTTCCTGCTGGCGCTGATCAGCGGTGTAGTGGCGGCCGTGACCTCGTTGAGAGTGTTGCACAAGGAATTGGGCGCCGAGCCGCGTGATTTGGCCCGGTATGCTGCGCAGATCGCGGCGGGCGATCTCGGTGAGCCGATCACGGTTCGGCCAGGCGATAGTGTAAGCGTGATGTCAAACATCGCGCGCATGCATGCCAGTCTGGCTGGGATCGTGGCAGGTGTGCGCGGTGCCAGTGACAACCTGGCCAGCGCCTCGGCGGAAATTGCCCAGGGCACACTCGATCTCTCCAATCGTACGGAACAGCAGGCCTGCGCGCTTGAAGAAACCACGGCATCAATGGATGAGCTTGGTAAAACGGTGCGTGACAACACTGAGAGCGCTCAGACGGCGAACCAGTTGGCGCAGACGGCGTGTTCTGTGGCAATTCGTGGTGGCGATGTGGTGGGGCAAGTGGTCGGTACCATGCAAAGCATCTCGGATTTCAGCCACCAGATCGGCGATATTATCGGGGTCATCGATGGCATTGCCTTCCAGACCAATATCCTCGCGCTCAACGCGGCAGTGGAGGCGGCGCGCGCCGGCGAGCAGGGCCGTGGCTTTGCCGTGGTGGCGACGGAAGTGCGTTCGCTCGCCGGCCGTAGCGGCGAGGCGGCCAAGGAAATTAAAAACATGATTAGCCGAAATATGGAGCAGGTCGCGCGGGGCGCCGTGCTGGCAGGGCAGGCGGGCGGCGCCATGCAGGAAACCGTGGACGCTATCAAACGCGTCGGCGACATCGTCGAGGAGATCAACGCGGCGACGCTGGCGCAAAGCCATACCATTCGGCAGGTCGGCGGCGCCATCCGCCAAATGGACCAGATGACGCAACAAAACGCCGCGCTGGTGGAAGAGACGGCGGCAGCCTCGGCCAGCCAGCGCGTGCAGGCAGAACAACTGGTACAGGCTGTCTCCGTGTTCAAGCTTGCGGATCATGCCGGAGTGCGGACCGGGTCGCTGCCGCGCGGCGAAATGATACTGGTGGCCGGCGGCGTTAATCGTTTGAATGGGCGGGGAGGGCCAACCACGGAAGCTTGATAGTTGCATCGATGCGCATTGCCAATGCCAGAATCTAATAGCAAAGGAAACGCGTACGCGCTGTGGGGGCCAGCGATTTGCAAAGTCTTGCAGGTCGCCCGTCCGGCTACTGGTGGGCAGGTCTAGGGTGCGGAGAAGGTCTGGCGCCAGCTACGCCGCGAAGGGGCGTTGTTAAATTAATCGACGCCAGGAAAAAACGTCTCCAGTTTCCGTCCGTTTTTAGATTTTTATCGACACCGGCATGCCGAAGCTGGTCATCCTGTTCAGTGCGGACGCACTGATCCACGCCTCCGTTTTCTGGCGCGCCAGAGCAAGCGCTTTCATCGTGTTGCCGAAGATCCGCTTGTAGCGCTGCATCGCCAGCACCGCCTGCGCTACCGGCTCGCCGTCGTAGGCGCCATCGCCCATGAACGTTTCAAACGGTGTCGTGATTTGATCGAGCAAATCCGGCACGGCCGTCGTGTCGCCCACATCCGGCGTCGTCAGTTCGCACGCAAGAACCTGATGATGTTCGTTGATCGCCAGATGCAGCTTGCGCCAAGTGCGCCGGGCGGCGACGTCATGTTTTTCCTGGTGCCATTCGTCTTTCCCGTATACCTTGAGCCCGGTGGAGTCCACGATGACGAAGTTACCAGGGTCCAAGAATTTGCTAAAGGCATGTCTTGGCAAACCGATGCTTCGCTTGGAAATGCAGCTGAAATCCGGAATGCTGATCTCAAATTTCAGGGAACGGGCAAGCGATTTCATGAAGCCTTCGGTCTGCCGCAATGCCAGATGAAAAACCTGTCGTATGAACAGCGCGGTCTCGATTGCCACATTGGAATACTTTGTTGGTCGGCCGCGCGAACCGGTCTTGGCTGGGCACCACTGGGCAATCGCCTCCTCGGTAAACCACATCGTAAAGTCGCCACGCCGCCTGAGCGCGGCGTTGTACTCAGGCCAGTTCGTCACCTTGTAAAGCGGCTTTTCGAACTTGTGGCGACGCTCTTCGCTGTGTCTGTACGGCACGGGTCTACCTGGGAGAAAATGATGCCAGATTCTACACTCCTATGGCGACCGGTCGAATTATTCAACAACGCCCGACAGCTTGCATCATTGTGCCCGATGGCCCAATTTGGCGCGCATTTGCATGGCCTGTGACAGTGATCGTCACGATCGGTTCGTTGTCAACGTTGGCCACTCGTTGCTCACCCCTTGCATATCTGCACTTTGCGGATAGCCGGTGCGGGATCTGGCTAGTCCGACCCCATCGTTGGTTTGATAATCAAACCGTTATCCAAGAAAAACCAACAACAGGGAGATGGGCGATGAAAGGATTGACAGGCAAGACGGCTATCGTTACCGGCGGCGCCACCATGATCGGGGCGGCGGTCGTCGAGGTGCTCAGGCAGGCCGGTGTCAAAGTGGCGGTGTTCGATATCGACGGCGTCAACGCCGCCAAGGCGGTGGCGCAGCATCCAGCCACGACGCGCAGTTGGGAACTCGATATCACCGATGACCGCCAGGTCGAACAGGGCGTGGCCGAAGTGGCGGCGCATTTCGGCAGCGTCGATTTCCTGGTCAACCTGGCTTGCACCTATACCGACGGCGGCGCCGGCGCCGGCCGCGCCGACTGGCAGCAGGCGCTGAACGTGAACGTGGTCAGTGCCGTCATGATGGCGCGCGCGGTGCGGCGCGAAATGCTCAAGGCGGGCGCAGGCGCCATCGTCAACTTCACCAGTATCTCGTCGCGGGTGGCGCAAACAGGCCGCTGGCTGTATCCGGTGTCGAAGGCGGCGTTGGTCCAAGTGACGCGCAGCATGGCGATGGATCTGGCGCTCGACCGCATCCGCGTCAACTCCGTCTCGCCGGGATGGACCTGGAGCCGCCTGATGGATGAGCTCACCCATGGCGACCGCGCCAAGACAGACCGGGTCGCCGCCAGTTACCACATGCTGGGCCGCGTCGGCGACCCGGAAGAGGTGGCCCAGGTGGTCGCCTTCCTGTTGTCGGACCATGCCAGCTTCGTCACCGGCGCCGACTATGCGGTCGATGGCGGTTACTCCGCGATGGGGCCGGAACAGGCCCTGCCGGCAATATCGCGTTTGATGGAATAAGCGGGGCGCCATCGACCCCGCAGGGCCGGCTGTCCTGGTGACGGACAGAACGGTAAAACTAATATAAATCTAGGAGAACGATATGCGCAGTATTGCAATAGTAGGTGGTGGACAAGCCGGCTTGCCGCTGGCGTTGGGCTTGTTGGCGCAGGGTTATCAAGTGACGGTAGCGACCAACCGGACGCCGGACGACATCCGCGGCGGACGCGTCATGTCCAGCCAATGTATGTTCGATCAGTCCTTGCAGATCGAGCGCGACCTCGGCCTGAATCAATGGGAGGCGCAGTGCCCGCCTGTGGAAGGCATCGGCCTGGCGGTGCCGCATCCCGAGCTCGCTGGCGAGAAAGCGATCGACTGGAGCGCGCGGCTGGACCGCCCGGCCCAGGCGGTCGACCAGCGCATCAAGATGCCGGCCTGGATGGAGCTGTTCGAGCAGCGCGGCGGCACGCTGCTGATCGAGGATGTCGGCGTGGCGGAGCTGGAGCGCCTGGCCACCGAAAATGATCTGGTGATCCTGGCCGCCGGCAAGGGCGAGGTAGTCAAAATGTTCGAGCGCGACGCCGCCCGTTCGCCGTTTGACAAGCCGATGCGCGTATTGGCGCTGACCTATGTGAAGGGCCTGCAGCCGAAGCCGGATTATTCACGGGTCGCGTTCAATCTGATTCCCGGCGTCGGCG
The DNA here is from genome assembly GCF_058798615.1 of Janthinobacterium sp. GW822-FHT07H11. Lineage (NCBI taxonomy): Bacteria > Pseudomonadati > Pseudomonadota > Betaproteobacteria > Burkholderiales > Oxalobacteraceae > Janthinobacterium > Janthinobacterium sp. GW822-FHT07H11. The sequence goes on along the minus strand of NZ_CM179507.1, from coordinate 3,978,262 downwards.
AGTATTTCGTTTTTCCGGCACTGAGCGTGAACGGTCCCTGCGACATCATGGTCTTCGAAGGCGTGCTGGGCGGTCCGATGGATTGCTGGCGCGACATCAAGACGCCGCAGGACCATCTGGCGCAAAGCCTGAAGCTGTTACAGACATATCTGCCGTGGGAAGCCGATCGCGCCAGGCAGGTCGAACTCAGCGACGCCAACGGCTTCCTCTCCGGCAGCTTCGCGCCGACTATCCGCAAGCCGGTGATGACGCTGCCATCGGGCAAGCTGGTGTTCGGCCTTGGCGACGCCGTCACTGTCAACGACCCGATCACGGGGCAGGGCTCCAACAACGCCACCAAGGCGGCCAAGGTCTACCTCGACGCCATCCTAGCGCATGGCGGGCAGGACTTCTCGCGCGCCTGGATGGAGGAGACCTTCGAGCGCTTCTGGGACTATGCGCAGCATGTCGTGACCTGGACCAACACGCTGCTGACGCCGCCGGCGCCGCACATGCTCGAGCTGCTCGGCGCCGCCGGCCAATGCCCGCCGCTGGCCGGCGCCATCGCCAACGCCTTCGACAATCCGCCGGACTTCTTTCCTTGGTGGACCGATGCACAGGCGTCCCGGCAATTCATCGCCACCAAGATGGCGTCCATGGCAGTGCCGGCCTGAGGAGAGAACATGAATACCATGACCGATATGCGCGCTTGTGCGCCGCTGGCTGGCGCTCAGCAAGCGATGGACCTGCAGGGGCATCTGCCCCATGACACCAAGGCGCTGCGCAATGCCCTCGGCTGCTATCCGACCGGGATCGCCATCGTTACCTGCCGCACCGCCGAGGGGCGCGCCGTGGGATTGACCATCAACTCTTTCGCCTCGCTGTCGCTGGATCCGCCGCTGGTACTGTGGAGCCTGGTGAACCGCTCGCCCAGCCTTGCGGCGTTCAGCCATAGTGAGCACTTCAGCATCAACGTGCTGGCCGCAGGGCAGGCCGACCTGGCGCGCTGCTTCGCCACTTCGTCCGTGCCTGACAAGTTCGCGCAAGCGCAGTCCTTCGACAGCCCGGAGGGCGTGCCACTGATCCCGGACAGCCTGGCCAGTTTCGTCTGCTCGCGGGAGCAACTGCAGGCCGGTGGCGACCACACGCTGTTTGTTGGCCGCGTGCTGCGCTACTACACCGGCAGCGGCGACCCTGTCGTGTTCCACCGCGGCCAGTTCACCCAACTGTCGCCGGCGCTGCCGTGCTGAAGCAACCGCTGTCAAGCGAAACCATGAAAGAGACGCATATGAACAGCTCGCCGTTACTCCAGTTGGTGCAGGCGCTTGCCAGCGGTGCACTGAAGATTGTCGACCTGACGCAGATGCTGAGCCCGCAGACGCCGGTGCTGCAATTGCCCGAACAGTTCGGCCAGTGCGCGCCGTTCCAGTTGCAAGAGGTGTCGCGCTACGATGAGCGCGGCCTGGCCTGGTACTGGAACAACTTCTCCTGCAACGAGCACACCGGTAGCCCGCTGCGGGTGATCGCGCTGATGCAGTCCAATTAGTGGGTGTCGACAGGAGCGTTCTCATGAACATCAAAATGACGGATGTGGTGATCGTCGGCAGCGGTATCAATTCGCTTGTGTGTGCGGCGCTGCTGGCCAAGCGCGGCAAGTCTGTACTGGTGCTGGAGCGTAACGCGGTTGCTGGCGGCTGCATCCGTACCGAGGAGTTGTTTCCCGGCTATCTGCATGACGTGATGTCTTCCTGGTATCCCCTGTTCGTCGGCAGCCCCGGGTATGCGGACCTCAAGGACGAGCTGCAGGCGGCCGGGCTGGAATTCCTGCGCTCGGACTACAGCACTGGCGTGGCCATGCCGGATGGCCGCGGGCTGGCGCTGAAATGCGACATCGGCGACGCCGTCGAGCGCATCGAGCGCTTGGCCCCAGGCGACGGCCTGGCCTTCGGCGAGATGGCGCGGCGCTTGTTCGGCGAGGACGCCGCCCTGACTTTCGGCTTGTTGAGCCATAACCCCTACGGCCTGTCGGTGGCGTGGTTGCTGGCCAAGGAGTGGCGCAAGCGCGGCGTCGACGGCCTGGCCCAGTTCGGCGCGGAGGCGCTGGAGAGCTTCCGGCGCTGGTCCGAGCGGGCCTTCGGCGACGAATTGACGCGCGCGCTGGTCGCCCCCTGGGTCCTGCACACCGGCCTCGGTCCGGACGAGGCGAGCTCCGCGCTGATCGGCAGGCTCACCTTTGCTTCGGTGGTGGCCGGCGGCATGCCGGTAGTGCGCGGTGGCAGCGGTCGCATCGTCGAGGCGCTGCAGCGCGTCATCGAGCAATATGGCGGTCGCGTGCTGACCGGCGTCGACGTCGAGCGCGTCCTGACGAAGGGCAAGGTTGCCACCGGCGTCGCCGTCGCCGGTGGCCAGGTCTACGAGGCGGCGCAGGCGGTGGTGTGCAACGTTACGCCGCCGCAGTTGTACGGACGCCTGTTGCCCGAGGCACCGGGGCCGTTGCGCGCGCGCGCGGCCGCCTATCGCTTCGGCCGCGGTGACATGCAACTGCACTTCGCGCTGAGCGCACCGCCGGGGTGGCGCGACGCGGAAATGCTGAAAGTACCCTTGGTTCACCTGACGGAAAGCATGGAAAACGTCTGCGCTTCGGTGGTGGAGGCCAACAACGGCCTGCTGCCGCGCCATCCGACGCTGGGCATCGGCCAACCGTGCGCGGTCGATCCCTCACGCGCGCCGAAAGGCGGCTGGATACTCTGGATCCAGATGCAGGAGTTGCCGAGCCGCTTGCGCGGTGATGCGCTAGGCGAGATCGCAGTGCCTTCCGACGGCCGCTGGACCGAGGCGGTGCGCGAGGCGGTGGCCGACCGGGTCCAGGCCCGGCTGGAGATGGTCATGCCTGGGCTGTCAAAGCTGATCGTCGGGCGGCGCGCCTACTCACCGGCCGACCTAGAGAGCATGAACTGCAACCTAGTGGGCGGCGATCCGTATTCCGGGGTCTGCTCGCCCGACCAATTTTTCTGGCTGCGGCCGTTTGCTGGCGCCGCCGGCGCGCGCGGCCAGCAGACCGCCTACCGCAAGCTGTTCCACATAGGCGCATCGACCCATCCTGGGCCAGGGCTCGGTGGCGGCTCCGGCTACCTGATGGCGCAGCAGTTGGAACCGCGCTAGCAGCTAGGTTGGGAAAGAATTTTTTACCGGCGTGTAACTGCAACGCGCTGTCGGGAGCGCACGCCAGTCGCAACCTGGTGCCCGACGCAATCAATCCAACCAATTATAAGGCCTGTCCAGGCCGGGAGAGAAAATGAAACTAGCTATTGAAATAAGCCGCGCCGCCTTGGCCACCACCTTGTCCTTGTGCGGCATAACCGCCATGGCTACCGAGGGCGCAGGACTGCGCCGTGTATCCTGACGGATTGGAAAATTTCCTGGCGGGCACCTTGCCTCCGCCCGGACTATATGGCATGGCCTACGCCGGCGGCGCCAGGTACGACACGCTGCGCGGCGAGCGCATCGCGCTGTCCAATTTCAAGGTCAGCGTCGGCGTGTTGGCGCCGCGCCTGATCTGGGTCACGGGCCAGATCAGGCGCGGCGGCCAGCTCGCGCTGCATTCTGTTGCGCCCCTGCTAGACGTCGATGCCAGGATTGGCGCCGGTCACTGGAAAAGCAGCGGGCTGGGCGACGTTATGCTTGGCGCCGCGCTGGGCTATCATGCGTCGCCGAATTTCCACTATCTGGTGGCGCTGGACTTGTATGCGCCGACCGGCAAGTACGACCGCAACGATCCGTCCAGTCTCGGCAAGAACATCTGGATGGCGCAGCCTGTCGTCGCCTTGAGCTATCTGCAGGCGGCGGGGGTCAACGCCGAGCTCAAACTGATGTATGACATTAACCAGCGCAACTCGGCGATCGATACCCGCTCCGGCCAGGCGCTGCACGCCGACTACGCAGTGGGCTATGGTTCGGCAATGGCTGGGTGGCGGGCGTTGGCGGTCATGTGTTCCGCCAGGTCAGCGCCGACGACGGCCCTGCTGCGGCTGGCAAGGCGCGCGCGGTCGCCATCGGGCCGACGCTCAAGTACGACACAGGCAAGAGCGTGTTCTTCACCGCCAAGCTGCAACGCGAGTATGCCGTGCGCAACCGGCCCGAGGGCCAGCAGTTGTACGTGAAAGCGGTGATGCCGTTCTAATGTCGCTCTGCGTGGTGACTTAGCGGCGCGGCGCCGGTGGCTTGCGCAGGCACTGGCTCGGGCTCTCGCCGAAGCGCTGCTTGTATTCGATGCTGAAGCGGCCCATGTGACTGAAGCCCCAGCGCATGGCAACACTCGTAACGTTGCTGTCGGGCTCGGCCAGCAAGGTCTGACGCGCGCCGTCCAGGCGCAGGTTGCGCAGGTATTGCAGCGGACTGATGCCGCAGTATTCGCGGAAGCCGGCGTACAGGCTGCGTATGCTGACGCCGGCCAGCTGCGCCAGTTGATCGGCGCAGATCGGCTCGTGCGCGTGTTCGCGCAGAAAGTCCTCGACCTTGCGCACATGCCGCGGCAGCACCGCCATGCGGCGCGGTCTCTTCAGTTCGCTCATATTGTGCGGTTGCGAGGCGATCAGCGTCGACACCACCAGTTGCTCGATGTTGGCCACCAGCAGACGATACTTGACGACATCGATTTCATTGGCGGCAAACGTGCTCAGGTAGAGCAGCATGCAGCGCCATGCGTTGGACTCGCGCCAGCCGAAGTCGAGCTCGAAGCGCACCGGCTCCTGGTCCGCGCGGCCAGTTTGCGCGCTCACGGCGCGCTCGATCAGTTGGCGGTCGATGCGCACCATCAGCTGGTCGGCATCCGCGCTCCAGCGCATCACCGTCGAATCGCTCGGACTGATCACCGCCGCCAGGTTGGCGTTCGAGACGATGCGCTGGCTGCCGCTTTCAATGCTGGCATGCCCGGCCAGCGGCATCTGGATCAAAAAGAAATCCTCCAGACAACCTGGCTCGATATCGACTTCGGCGCCGTATTTCAGCCTGCTCAGCGCCACACCGCCCAGCGTCATGTGGTGCATGCGCGAAGCGAGTTGCTGGGAGCCGCCGTGGATTTCCAGCCTGTGTGGCTTCATGACCTGCCCCACGAGCATGCGCGTCTGAACCAGGTCGCGCGAGGCGAACAATTGCAGATGCGGCGCGTCGAGCAAGGTGCCAGACAGCGCCTGTGAGGTGAATTGAGCATTCGGCATGATGCATTCTCCTGCTCCCGGGAGGCGCTGGGGCGCTGGCCGGGAAATTGTCTTTGAGTATTCTACAACCGGATAGAAGGGACCTCTGGCGAACTGCTTTATGAATGAAACACGGCCAACGTGTTGTTCAGTGCCCAGGATTGCCCGGCCAACTCGGCGGCAGTCGCTAATAACTCTTCGATATGGGCGGCGTTGCGCTGGGTGGCCTCATCCATGTGCGCCACCGCCTGGTGCAACTGGGCGATGCCGTCGCTTTGCTCTGCCAAGGCGATGGCGACGCGGCCGCCCAGGTCCGAGACGACATGCGCGGCCTGCACCACTTCCTGCAAGGTAAGCGTGGCTTGCGCACCGAGTCGGCTGGCTTCGGCGATCTGACCCGTCGCAGCCTTAATGAGTATGCCGATCTGCTGTGCCGCTGCTGCGCTGCGCTGCGCCAGGTTGCGCACTTCCGCCGCCACCACGGCGAAGCCGCGGCCCTGCTGGCCGGCCCGGGCCGCCTCCACGGCTGCGTTCAGCGCCAGCACATTGGTCTGGAACGCGACGCCATCGATAACACCGATGAATTCGGCGATGCCGGCCGCGCCGGCGGCCATTTTCCCGATCTGGTCAGCCAGCAATTGCACGGCGTCGCTGCCGCACGTTGCCAGCGCCACGGTCGCGCCGGCCAGCTGTTTCGCCTCGCCGGCGCCTGCGGCGTTTTGTCTCACCGTGCCGGCAAGTTGCGCCATCGTGGCGGCCGCCTGCTGCAGCGCGGCCGCTTGCTGTTCGGTCTGGCACGCCAGGCTGCGGTTGCCGTCGTCGATCGCCCGCGCGGCGGCGGCCACGGACGCGCTGCCGCCGCCAACCTGACGCACCAGTTCGCGCAGGCTCTGTTGCATGATACTCAGGCTGCCGGCAAGACCGTCCAGGGCGCCATGCGGTGGCGCCGTCGCTGGCAGGCTCAGGTTGCCGGCGCCGAGCTTAGGGCATAGCTCGTGCGCCGGGAGCAACTGCTGCAGAGCGCGTCGCAAGCGCCAGCCGGTACCGAGTTGGGCGGCGAACAGCAGCGCCACCAGGCAGGCGGCGACCGGGCCGGAATAGGGCAACGCCGCCAGGCAAAACAGTCCGGCTGCGGAACACGCCATGACCATTGTCGGGCGCGCAGCCAGCGTCGGGCGGGCGAATTGATCGAAGCAGCCGGCCAGGCCGGTGCGGCGCAGCGCGCCGCCATGCAGGCGCAACCCGCCAGCGCGGCCGCTCTTGCGCATCAGCGCGTAGGCGGCGGTGTGGTGCAGCAAGGCAGGTTCGGGCCGGGTACGCACGGTGGCGTAGCCAAGCAGGCGCCCGTCGGCCAACATCGGCGAGATGGTCGCCTGCACCCAAAAAAAGCCGCCGCCTTTGCGCCGGTGTTTCATGATGCCGGACCAGATACTGCCACCCTTGAGCGTGTTCCAGATATCGGCGAAGACTGCGTCCGGCATGTCGGGATGGCGGAACAGCTCATTGGTGGCGCCCAGCAATTCGGCTTCGCTGTAGCCGCTGACGTCGAGGAATGTCCGGTTGACATAGCTGATCTTGCTACCGGCGTCGGTACGAGAAATCAGGAACTGGTCTGCCAACAAGGGATATTCGACATCGACTGGGCACGTGGCAGGCATGGGAACTCCGATTGTGGCACCCGGACCGACCGCTGCGGGAGGGAAGGTCCGGGGCACCTGGATGGATGAAGCAGCTTAGGCTGGCAAGGTGCTGGCCCGCTTGAGGTTGCTCTCGAACTGTTGCCGCGCCACCTCATATGCCGCCGGCCAAGCCTGCTTGCGGTAGCCTAGCGAAGCTGCTGCCCGCAGCGTCCAGGCCGCGTCGGCCAGGTGTGGCCGGCCGATGGCGCACAGGTCCGCACGGCCTGATGCAATGGTGCTGTTGACGTGATCCGGCTCGAAGATGGCGCCGACGGCGATGGTCGGTACGCCCGCCTCGTTGCGGATGCGGTCGGCGAACGGCGTCTGGTACATGCGCCCGTACACCGGTTTCTGGTTTTCGCTGACCTCGCCCGAGGAACAATCGATCAGGTCGACACCGGCCTCCTTGAAGCAGCGCGCGATGGCCACCGCGTCGTCGGGCGTGATGCCGCCCTCGACCCAGTCGTGCGCAGAAATGCGCACCGAAATCGGCTTGTCCTGGGGCCAGGCGTGGCGCACGGCGGCGAACACCTGCAACGGGAAACGCAGGCGGTTTTCCAGACTGCCACCGTATTCGTCGTCGCGCTCGTTCGTCAGCGGTGAAATAAAGCTCGACAGCAGATTGCCATGGCCGCATTGCAGCTCGAGCCAGTCGAAGCCGGCGGCGTTGGCGCGTTCGGCGGCGGCGGCGAAGTCCTGGCAGACGCGCGCCATGTCGCTGTGGTCCATCGGCTTCGGCAGCGCCGAGACGCCGGCGTGATAGGGAAGCGCCGAGGCGGCCAGCAGCGGCCAGTTGCCGTCGCCGAGCGGCCGGCCACTGCTGTCGCCGGGCTCGGTCGAGCCGTGTGGACCGCCGTGCCCCAGTTGCAAGCCCATTTTGGCGGACGAATTGGCGTGGGCGAAATCGACGATGCGGGCGAAGGCCAGTTGCTGCGCGTCGTTCCACAGGCCCGGGCAGGCCGGCGTCGTCATGCCTTCCGGCGACACTGAAGTCATTTCCACCATCACCATGCCGGCACCGCCCAGCGCGCGGGCACCCAGGTGTACCAGGTGGAAGTCGCCCGGCACGCCCTTGCTGCAGGAGTAGGTCAGCATCGGCGACACTACCACGCGGTTCTGCAAGGTGGTGCCGCGCAGCGTGTATGGCGTAAACATTGGCGGCACCGGTGCTGCTTGTGGCGCCATGCCGCTGCGCTCCGCCAGCCAGTTTTCCAGACCGGCGACGTAGTCGCGGTCGCGTACGCGCAGGTTTTCGTGCGAGATGCGCTGCGAGCGTGTCAGCATCGAATAGGCAAACTGTTCCGGCTCCAACGCGGCGTAGCGGGACACGTTTTCGAACCACTCGGTCGAGTTGCGTGCGGCGTTTTGTATCTTCAACACCTCGACGCTGCGCAGGGCGTCGTAGCGCTTCAGCGCCGCCTGCATTTCTTCGATCGGGGGCGCGGTAGCGTCCGCTTGTGGCTGGTTATAGGCATCCAGGCAGCGGCTCAGCTCGATGGCATCCTCCAACGCCAGCTTGGTACCGGAGCCGATCGAGAAGTGTGCGGTGTGGGCGGCATCGCCCATCAGGATCACCGGTACCTTGCGCGCTCCTGCAGGAGCGGCCAATTCGTTCCAGTGTACCCAGCTCTGGCAGATCACGCGCGGGAAGCGGATCCAGTTGGCTGAGCCGCGCAAGTGGGTGGCGTTGCTGATCAGGGGATGGCCGTCCAGCCACGGGGCGAACAGGCGCTCGCAATAGGCGACACCTTCCGCCTGCGACATGTCTTCGATGCCGGCGGCACGCCAGACTTCCTCCGGCGCCTCGACGATGAAGGTTGAGGTGTCGGCGTCGAAGCGGTAGGCATGTGCCTGGAACCAGCCATGTTCGGTCTCGGCAAAAGCGAAGGTAAAGGCGTCGAACAGCTTGCGTGTGCCGAGCCAGACGAAGCGGCAGCGACGCAGGTCGATGTCTGGCTGGAAGGTGGCAGCATAGCGGGTGCGCACCCGGCTGTTCAAACCGTCCGAGGCGATCACCAGGTCGGCGTCGTATTCCAGCGCCAGGGCCTGGTCATCGCTGACGTCGGTTTCGAATACCAGGTTCACGCCCAGCGCCTCACAGCGCGACTGCAGGATGTTGAGCAGGCGCTTGCGTCCAATGCCGATGAAACCGTGGCCGCCGGAAGTGATGGTGCGGCCCTTGAAATGCACGTCGATGTCGTCCCAGCGGTTGAAGGCGGCGTAGATGGTCTCAGCGCTGACCGGATCGGCCTGGCGCAGATTGTCCATGGTCGCATCGGAGAAGACGACGCCCCAGCCGAAGGTATCGTAGGGGCGGTTTCGTTCGACCACAGTGATCTCGTGGGCTGGATTGCGCAGCTTCATCAACAGGCTGAAATACAGGCCGGCAGGTCCGCCACCTATGCAAAGAATCTTCATTTTTCTACCTCGTGTCCGGATATTTAAATACTTTAAGCTTCAAATATATTGGATAAAAATTTGTGCCACAAGAAAAAAATAGTCCTGCGACGCAGAAATAAGGAGGGTCGATTTGCACTATGTTTATGGCCGATTTGACGTTGCCGCCCAGCCCGATTTATGCTGTCCGACTACCGTGTTCCGGCCGCGCCGCGCACGCTCCCGGCGATGCCGCAACCCCATCATTTATTGCCAAGGTCGAATCATGAACATGCCTTTTACCGCCCAGCCAAATCTGTTCCGCCAGACACGCAAGGTGCGCTTTTCACACTGCGATCCGGCTGGCATGGTGTTCTTTCCACGTTACCTGGTGCAGTTGAACGATTTGGTCGAGGACTGGTTCGACGAGGCCCTCGAGATCAACTACGCCGAGTTCATCACGACGCGCAAGTTCGGGCTGCCTACCGTCAAGCTGGAGTGCTCCTTCCTGTCGCCCGGCGTCTTTGGCAGCGAGATCGAGTGGCAGTTGTCAGTGGAGCGGGTTGGCAATTCTTCGATCGGCCTGATGGTGCGCGGCGTCGACGGCGACCAACTCCGCTTTGAATTGCACAGCGTCCTGGTCGCGACGTCAGTGCACCAGGGGGGGGCGATGGCGCTGCCGGAGGATCTGCGCGCGGCGCTGCTGCGTTTCCGCGGACCCCAGGCGGCAGCGGCAGAGTAAGTCGGCCGATGGACAGCCCGATCGCGGCCGTGCGGCCGCAGGACTTCTACCGCCTGGCCAGCGGCAGTGTGCTGCCGCGGCCGATCGCCTGGATCAGCACCTGCGACGCCCGGGGGGTGCCCAACCTGGCGCCGTTTTCATTTTTTACGGTCGCCAGCATCGCGCCGCCGGTGCTGGCTTTTAGCCATGTCAACCGGCGCGACCTGCGCGACAAGGATACCCTGGTCAACTTGTTGCACGGCGGCGGCTGCGTGGTGCACACGGTGGCGCAGGCGATGGCCGAGGCGATGAACCTGAGTAGCGCCGAGATTCCACCCGACTGCGACGAATTCGCACTGGCCGGCCTTGCCATGATCGACAGCCACTGCGTGGCGGCGCCATCGCTGCGCGATGCCGCCGTGCGCTTCGAATGCCGGCTGCGCGACATCGTGCGGTTCGGGGAGCAGCCGATGGCGGGGCAGTTGGTGCTGCTCGACGTGGTGCACGTCAGTGTCGACGAGACGATGCTGGACGAGCGCGGCCACGTCGATTCGGCGCGCCTGGACGTGGTCGGCAAGCTCGGAGGCGATAGCTATTGCACCACGCATGAACGCTTTACGCTGGCTCGGCCGACCTCGCCGGGCTAGGGCGCCGCCTCAGAGCGAGTTCAACGCATCAAGGCGCTGCAGAAGGTGGCGCGCACCGGCGTCATGGCGCTGGTCTGCTCGTGTGCGGCGACAGCCTTGGCGCACTCCATCACGCGCCCGCGTGCCGCCAGGCGCTGCGTCATCGCATGCCAGGTGCCGTCGGCCAGCCAGCGCTCGAAGTGGCGCCGGCTGGTGCTCGGCGACGGATAGTGCGGCGGCAGCGTCAGCCAGCCGGCGCCGCTCCACAATATCCACAGCGCGGCGTTGACCATGGCGCGCGGCGCCGCGCGAGGCCGGCCGCGCTGAGGCGCGCCGCCGTCGCTGGCATGGTGCAATGCTGCGACCAGCCGCCATTCTTCGTCGTCGAGTTCCCTGAACGGGGTCGCGCCGGACCGATCGGTTGCCACCTGACTGCTGCCTGCCTTGTTCATGATTGACTACTCCTTCAAAGTCATTATGGGGTGCATACGCGCGATGCGCTATCCGATATCGGCGGGTCCTATCCCAAAGCGCATGAATATTGCATCACCGGGATCAGGTGGACAGGGTTGCGATCAGCAGCTCGCGCAGCCAGCGATTTGCCTGGCTCTCTTCGAAGTCTGCATGCCAGTGCACGGTCACCTCGACCTCCGGTATCGCCACGGGGAGTTCGAAGATCGAGAAGTGGCGTCCGTTGTTGAGGTTCTGCGCAGCCCGGCGCGGCAAGGTCACCGCCCAGTCGGTACGCTGGAGTAGTTGCGGCACCACGCTGAAATGCGGTATCTGCAGGACGATGTTGCGGTGGATGTTGTGTTCGCGCAAAAAATCCTCGATCAGCCGGTGGCTGTTGTCGGCCGAGGCCACGAACACATGCGCCATGGCCGTGTATTCCCCGACCGTCAGCTTGCGTCGGGTGTCGCCGGCCCGCTTGCGGGTGATGCAAACGTACGCTTCGTGAAACACTGCATGCCACTGCGTCGCCGGTTTGAGCGTCGGCAGGTTGCCGACCGCAAGGTCCACCCGACCGCTGCGCAACGCTTCCTCGATCTGCCCAAGCGGCAACTGGCTGACTTCCAGGCGCACATGCGGCGCGACCTCGAGCAGCCGTTCGCACAGTGGCGGCAGAAACACCATCTCGCCGATGTCCGACATCGTCAGGTGGAAGGTGCGGGTGCTGGTGGCCGGATCGAAGTCCTCACCGTGGCGCAGCGCGTCCTGGATGGCCGACATGGCGCGCCGGATAGGCTCGCGCAGCGCCAGCGCCGCCGAAGTCGGTTGCATGGTGTTGCCCGACCGTACGAACAGGGGATCGTTGAACATCGCCCGCAGCCGTCCCAGCGCGTAACTGACGCCTGGTTGCGACAGGCCCAGACGGTTGCCCGCCTGGGTCAGGCTTTGCTCTTCGGCGATCGCGTGGAACACGCGAAGCAAGTTCAGGTCGGCTTCAAGGATATCCATGCCACCTATTCTCCATAGTTTATTTATTTATTTGACTGATATTCTAACCCGCCAATACACTCGGTCACAAGGTGTATTCAAGCCCGTTTAACCGCCCTTCAAGAAAGGCGGAGACGGAGGGGATCAGGTTTATTCAGCGGGAGATATTCGTGGCAGAAAGATCATTTAAGAAAGAAGTGCAGAAACTGCGCGCCAAGGAGGGCGAAGTCTTTGCCGGAGAAGGCATCCTGGCCGTCACCAAGGCCTTGCTGCAATCTGGTGTGTCGTATGTGGCCGGCTATCAAGGCTCGCCGATCTCGCATTTGATGGATGTGCTGGCGGACGCCAGCGACATCATGGAAGAGCTGGGTGTGCACTTCGAGAGCAGCGCCAGCGAGGCAACGGCAGCGGCGACGCTGGCCGCGTCGGTGAATTACCCCCTGCGCGGCGCCATCACCTTCAAGGCCACGGCCGGCACCAACGTCGCCTCGGACCCGTTGTCGAACTTGTCGTCGGGCGGCGTCACCGGCGGCGCCCTGATCATCGTCGGCGAAGACTATGGCGAAGGTTCCAGCATCATGCAGGAGCGGTCGCACGCTTTTGCCATGAAGTCGCAGATGTGGCTGCTCGATCCGCGACCGAACCTGCCGTCGATCGTCCGTGCTGTCGAAAAAAGCTTCGAATTATCGGAGGCGAGCAACACCCCGGTGATGCTGCAGATGCGTATCCGCGCCTGCCACATGCATGGCCATTTCATCGCCCGCGACAACGTGCGCCCCGCGTTCACGCTGAGCGACGCGATGAACAACCCGTCGCGCGACATCAGCCGCATCGTCCTGCCACCTGCCAGTTTCGTCCACGAAGACGAAAAGATCAACAAGCGCTGGCCGGCGGCGGTGGAGTTTATTCGCCGCGAGAAGCTCAACGAATTCTTCGGCGATCCCGAAGGCGCCGACGGCCTGGTGATCCAGGGCGGCATGTACAACACGGTCATCCGCGCACTGCAACTGATCGGCCTGGCCGATGTGGAAGGCAATACCGCGGTGCCGCTATATGTCATGAACGTCGCCTACCCGCTGATCGACGAGGAATTGCGCGGCTTCTGCCAGGGCAAGGCGGCGGTGCTGATGATCGAGGAGGGGCAGCCAGAGTTCATCGAGCAGGAGGTCAACACCAGCCTGCGCCGCGTCGACATGCAGACACGCGTGCACGGCAAGGACTTCCTGCCGCGCGTCGGCGATTACACGACGACGGTGGTGCTGAAGGCTCTCGTCAAGTTCTTCGACCGCTACCGGCCTGAACTGGCGGTGCGCGAGCGCCTGCCGGAAGGTGTGCGCGCCGCGCTGGCGCCGCGCCCGGTGACGATTCCTGTGCGCATGGCCAGCGCCGCCGAGATGGCATCGGCCGCGCCGCCCCAGGTGCCCGCACGCGTTCCAGCGCCTGCGCCAATGCCACTGAAAGTAGCGGCGCCGGTCACCATGGAAGTGCTGGACCCCGTCATGGACGTGCATGCGCGGCCGCCGTCGTTCTGTACCGGTTGCCCGGAGCGGCCGATCTTCACCGCGATGAAGCTGGTGCAGCGCGAAATCGGTTCGCACCATATCAGCTGCGACATCGGCTGCCACTTGTTTTCGATCCTGCCGCCGTTCAACCTCGGCGCCACCACTATGGGCTATGGCCTGGGCTGGGCCGGCGCCTCGGCATTCAACACCACTGAAACCTCGCGTCGCACCATCAGTATCATGGGCGATGGCGGCTTCTGGCACAATGGCCTGACCAGCGGCGTTGGCAACGCGGTGTTCAACAAGAGCGACAACGTGCTCGTTATTATCGATAACGGGTATTCGGCCGCCACCGGTGGCCAGGACATCCTGTCGTCGAAGGCCGAGAATGATCACCGCATCACCAATTTGCCGATCGAGAAGGCGGTGCGCGGCGTCGGCGTCGAGTGGGTCCGCACCATTACCAACACCTATGGCATCGCCAACATGCGCGACACGCTGCGCGAGGCGCTGACCACCAAGGTCAGCGGTCCGAAGGTGATCATTGCCCAGTCCGAGTGCATGCTCAACAAACAGCGGCGCGTCAAGCCGCTGATGCGCAAGCTCGCTGGCGAGGGCAAGCGCGTCGTGCGCGAGCGCTTCGGTGTCGATTCCGACACCTGCACCGGCGACCACTCCTGCATCCGTCTGTCCGGCTGCCCCTCGCTGTCGGTCAAGGACAACCCCGATCCGCTGCGGCGCGACCCGGTCGCCACCGTGCTCGATAGCTGCGTCGGCTGCGGCGTGTGTGGCGAAGTGGCGCACGCGGCCGTTCTTTGCCCGTCCTTCTATCGCGCCCAGATCATCAGCAACCCGACCCGCCTCGACAAGCTGAGCAAGCGCGTCGCCACGGCCGTGATCGGCTTCCTGCAACGGCGACTTGCCACCCGGGAGTTGAGCCATGCATAAAACCGTACCAAGCGAGAGCACATTCACAGAAGCCCGCTACGCAGGGGAGATCGCCAAGCCGGCGCCGCAGGTGCGCCCCATCTGCATCGCCATCCTCGCCATGGGCGGCGAGGGTGGCGGCGTGCTGGCCGATTGGATCGTCGACCTCGCCGAGCAGCAAGGCTATCCGGCGCAGAGCACCTCGGTGCCCGGCGTGGCCCAGCGCACAGGCACCACTATCTACTACGTCGAATTCCTGCCTCAGGCGGCGTCGGCTAACGGCCACGCGCTGGCGCCGGTGTTGTCGCTGATGCCGGTGCCGGGCGACGTCGACATCGTGGTCGCCTCCGAGCTGATGGAGATGGGGCGCGCCGTGCAGCGCGGCCTGGTCAGCCCCGGCCAGACCACCCTGGTCGCCTCCACCAACCGGGTCTATTCGATGACCGAGAAGAGCGCGATGGGCGACGGCCGCGTCGACCCCGTGCCCTTCATCGAGGCGGCGCAGAAGGCGGCCAAGCGTTTCGTCTACGGCGATTTCGCCGTGCTGGCCGAGCGCAACGGCAGCGTCATCAGCGCGGCCCTGTTCGGTGCGCTGGCCGGCACCGGCGCCTTGCCCTTCAGCCGCGAGCAGTTCGAAGCCGCGATCCGTCGCGCCGGCGTCGGCGTCGACAGCAGCCTGAAAGCCTTCGGCGCCGGCTTCGACCTGGCGCAAAATGGCCCGGCCCCGCAGACTCCGGCAGCGCGTCCGGCCGTTGTGGAGCGCACCCAGGGCCTGCTCAAGGCGATGGACGAGCGCATCGCCACCGAGTTCCCGGCGGTGGCCGGCACTGTCCTGAAGGCCGCAGTGCGGCGCCTGGCCGACTACCAAAGCCTGGCCTACGCCGAGCTGTACCTGAAACGGCTGGCGCCGCTGCGTGACATCGACAAGCGCCGCGGCGACAGCAAGGCGCCGCTGCTGGTCGAGACGGCGCGCTACCTGGCACTGTGGATGTCGTACGAGGACACGGTGCGCGTGGCGGACCTGAAAATCCGCGCCACCCGCTTCCAGCGCGTCAACAAGGAAGTCAAGGCCAAGGCCGACCAGGTCTTGCACATCAATGAATACTTCCATCCGCGCCTCGACGAGATCGCCGACACCTTGCCGGTCTGGTTGGGCACATTGCTGATGCGTCCCGGCCCCCTGCGCAACGCTCTGGAGCGCGCCACCAGGAAGGGGCGCGTGGTGCGCACTACCTCGTTACGCGGCTTCCTGCTGCTGTACGGCGTGGCGGCGCTGCGCGGCACGCGGCCGAAGTCGCTGCGCTACCAGCGTGAACATGCGGAAATGTGCAACTGGCTCGCGCATATCCAGCAGCACGCGGGGTCGCACTACGAGATGGCGCTGGAAATCGCCGAATGTCAACGCCTGGTGAAAGGTTACGGCGATACCCACGCGCGCGGCATGCGCAATTTCAAACTGATCGAGGGGCTGTTGCCGAAACTGCTGGCCAACGACGACGGCGTCAGCCGCATGCGGCAACTGCGCGAGGCGGCCCTGAAGGACGAGGAGGGCGTGCAGCTCGCCACCTTGTTGCAGGGCTGGAACTGGTCCGACGCCGCGGTGGCGGCGCACTAAAAACTTTTTGGAGGAAATACCATGCTTGAATTACCGAAGTTTACCGCTGCGGCGGTGCAGGCCGCGCCGGTCTTCCTGGACACGGCGGCGACCGTCGACAAGGCGGTCTCGCTGATCCACGAGGCAGCTGCCGGCGGCGCGCGCCTGGTGGCTTTCCCTGAAGTCTTCATCGCCGGCTATCCCTACTGGAGCTGGATCATGACGCCGCTCGAGGGCAGCGCCTGGTTCGAACGACTCTACCGCAGCGCCATACTGGTGCCCGGGCCGGAAGTCGACGCCCTGTGCAGTGCCGCGCGCAAGGCCAACATCAATGTCGTCATCGGCGTCAACGAGCGGGCCGGGCATAGCCTGGGGACCATCTACAACACCGTACTGACGATCGGCGCCGACGGGCGCCTGCTGGGTCGTCACCGCAAGCTGGTGCCGACCTGGGCGGAAAAACTGACCTGGGCGCCGGGCGACGCCAGCGGCCTGAAGGTGCACCAGACCGACATCGGCCCGCTGGGCGCGCTGGCGTGCGGCGAGAACACCAATACGCTGGCGCGCTACGCGCTGCTGGCGCAGGGCGAGCTGGTCCACGTGGCCAACTATATATCGCTGCCGGTGGCGCCGCCCGACTACGACATGGCCGAGGCCATCAAGGTGCGGGCGATGGCGCACAGCTTCGAGGGCAAGGTGTTTACCGTGGTCTCCTGCTCGACCGTGTCTGAGGAAATCATCTGCGCGATGGAGCGCGAAAAGCCGGGCGTGCGTACTTTGCTCGAACGCAAGAACAGCGCGTTCTCGGCCATCATCGGCCCCGACGGCCGCGTCGTCGGCGAGCCGTTGCTCGACGAGGAAGGCATCGTCTACGGCGAAATCGACCTGGGACGCTGCATCCAGCTCAAGCAGATGCACGACATCGTTGGCCACTACAACCGCTTCGACATTTTCGAGCTGAAGGTCAACACTGCGCCGCAACGCCCTATCACCCTGTATGGCGCCGCGCCTGCCGGCGGCGAGGCCGGCCGCGCGCATGCCGATGAAGCGGACGCCGCCGCCGACCTGCAACAAGGAGAACGTCATGCGTGAAAACATGATCGGCCGGGCCAACGTCGAGGACACCCCTGAACTGCAGGAATATTACCGCCAGCTGGCGCAGCACGAGGCCGGGGCGCTGTGGACCGTGGCCAACAAGATTGAGCCATGGTTCCCGAAATCGTCGTCGCAAGCCACGCTGTGGCGCTACCGCGACCTGCGCGAACTGGTGTTGCGCTCGGTCGAGCTGGTGACGCCTGAGCAGGCCGGCCGGCGCGTCGTGATGCTGACCAATCCGGGGCGGCGCGACGTCAGCGCCAGCGTCGGCTGGCTCTACTCCGGCCTGCAGGTAATGCGACCCGGCGAGGAGGCGAGCGCACACTGCCATTCGGCTTCGGCGCTGCGCTTCATTATGGAAGGCTCGGGCGCATACACGGTGGTCGACGGCCACAAGATGACGCTCAACGCGCGCGACTTCGTGCTCACGCCGAACGGCACCTGGCACCAGCACGGGGTGGAGGAGTCAGGCGAGTGGTGCGTTTGGCAGGACGGCCTCGACATCCCGCTGGTCAACGCCCTGGAGGCCAATTTCTACGCGGTGCATCCCGACCTGATGCAAAAGCCCACCTTCCCAGTGGACGATTCGACGCTGACCTTCGGCGGACCCGGGCTGATGCCGGTCAATTTCAAGTGGGACAAGCCGTATTCGCCGCTGTTCAAGTACCAGTGGGACGCCACCTACGAGGCGCTGCAGAACTACGCCAGGGTCAGTGACGGCTCGCCCTACGACGGCATTATCCAGCAGTTCGTCAACCCGGTGACGGGCGGGCCGGTCATGCCGACGATGGGCGCCAGCATGCAGTTGCTGCGCCCGGGCGAGCACACCAGGGCGCACCGCCACACCGGCAGCGTGATGTACCAGGTCGCCAAGGGCAGCGGCTATTCCATCGTCGGCGGCAAACGCCTCGACTGGCAGGAGAAGGACATCTTCTGCGTGCCCTCGTGGCAAGTGCACGAGCACGCCAACGGCTCCTCCAGCGAGGACGCCTGCCTGTTTTCCTTCAATGATTTTCCCGTCATGCGCGCCCTCGGCCTGTATCGCGAAGAGGCATGGGACGACAACGGCGGCCACCAGCGTGTGACAGCGCAACAGTAGTTCAATCAAAAGAAAAGAGAACAACATGAAACTAATTACCTTCCAGAACCGCAAGTTGCAGACCCGCCTTGGCGCACTGGTCGATGGCCTTGTCATCGACATCGAGCGCCTGGGCGCCGCCGCCGGCGTCGCGCTCCCCGACAATATGCTCGACTTCATCGACGCCGCGCCGGCCTCGCTCGAATTCACCCGCGAGCTGCTGGGTAAGTTCGCCGACAGCTGGCCGGTAGGCGTGGCCACGCCGGCGTCCAATGTGCGTCTGCTGGCGCCGATTCCTCGTCCGCGCAAGAACATCTTCGGCATCGGCCTGAACTACGTCGAGCACGTCGCCGAGTCGGCCCGCACGCTCGACACGTCGACCGATCTGCCTAAACAGCCGGTGGTGTTCTCCAAGCCGCCGACCAGTGTGATCGGCCCGGGCGACGCCATCGAGCACAACGCCAACATCACCCAGCAGCTGGACTGGGAAGTCGAGCTGGCTGTGGTCATCGGCGCCACCTGCCGCCGCATCAGCCAGGAAAAAGCCATGGATGCCGTGTTCGGGTACACCGTCATCAACGACATCAGCGCGCGCGACTGCCGCCGCGCCGGTCAATGGATTTTCTCCAAGGGCCAGGACACGTTCGCGCCGATGGGGCCGTGCATCGTCACCGCCGACGAAGTGGCCGATCCGCACAACCTCGACCTGTGGCTGAAAGTCAACGGCCAGATCAAGCAGCAGTCGAACACCCGCCACCTGCTCTTTAACATTCCGACCCTGATCGCGGACATCAGCTCGGCCATCACATTGGAGCCGGGCGATATCATCGCCACCGGCACGCCGTCGGGCGTGGGCGCAGGTCGCAACCCGCAGGAGTGGCTGTGGCCCGGCGACGTGGTGGAACTGGGCGTCGAGTCGATCGGCGAGCTGCGCAACCCTGTCGTGGCGGTGTGAAATGACAACCAATATGAACCAGCAGACCGCCAAGCGCTTCCGTGTCGGCCAGATCGTGCCCAGTTCGAACACCACGATGGAAACCGAGATCCCGGCGATGCTGCGGGCGCGGGAACTGATCCTGCCCGAGCGCTTCAGCTTCCATTCCAGCCGCATGCGCATGAAAAAGGTCACCAAGGAGGAACTGGAGGCGATGGACCGCGACTCCGACCGCTGCGCCGACGAGCTCTCCGACGCCCGCGTCGACGTGATGGGCTACGCCTGCCTGGTCGCCATCATGAGCATGGGCACCGGCTACCATCGCCAGTCGGAGCAGCGTCTGCACGCGCGCACGGTACAAAACGGTGGCGCCGCCCCTGTGGTGAGCAGTGCCGGCGCGCTGATCGAGGGTTTGCACGCGATGGGCGCCAAGCGCGTCTCGATCATCTGCCCCTACATGAAGCCGCTCACCAAGCTGGTGGTCGACTACATCGAGAGCGAGGACATCCACGTGCACGACTACTGTGCGCTGGAGATCCCCGACAACCTCGAAGTGGGCGCGCGCGACCCGCTGGCGTTGCTGGACATCTACAAGAACGTATCTCTGCAGGGCATCGACGCGCTGGTGATCTCGGCCTGCGTGCAGATGCCATCGCTGGCCGCCGTGCCGGCGGTCGAGGCGCAGGCCGGCATCCCGGTGGTGTCGGCGGCGGTGTGCACGACCTGGAAAATGCTCACCATGCTTGGCCTGGAAACCCGGGTGCCGGACGCTGGCAGTTTGCTGACTGGGCGTTACTGAGATGGCCGCGCCGGACTGCGGTGGCGTCCGCGTCGCTGTGATTTTCCACAGCGGCGAGGGACACACGGCCACCCTGGCACAGGCGGTGTTGCGCGGAGTCGAGGCGGTCGGCGCGAACGGCGAGCTGTTCGACGCCGCTGCGGCGATCCTGCGCATGGAGGAGTTGCAGCGCTTCGACGCCCTGGTGTTCGGCTCGCCGACCTACATGGGCAGCGTGTCTGCCGGCTTCAAGGCCTTCATGGAGGAGAGTCGGCTGGCGCGCGGCCAGTGGCGCGACAAGCTTGCCGCCGGCTTCACCAACTCGGCCAGCCAGAGTGGAGACAAGCTCAACACTCTGGTGCAACTGGCCATTTTCGCCGCCCAGCACAGCATGCTGTGGGTCAGCCTCGGGCTCCGCGCGGGCAACAACTCGACGCAGGGCAGCGTCGATGAGCTGAACCGGTTGGGCAGCTTCCTCGGCGCGATGGCGCAGTCGAATGTCGACCAGAGCGCCGAGCACGCGCCGCCGGAAAGCGACCGCGCCACGGCATTCTGCCTTGGCCAGCGGGTCGCCACGGTGGCGCAGCAATTCCGCTACGGGGTGGCGCAATAAAAAAGAGGGGCAGCCGCGGCGCGGGCGCGCGGCGCGACTGCCTTGTTCGAGTGCATCGGGAGACATGGAATGCAAACAATTAAAAATACTAAGAATATTCCTGCCAGAACGACCTACCTGACCCTGTTTTTATGCTGGCTCGGGATTTTTGCGGAAGGCTATGACGTAGGCGTCATTGGCGCGATCCTGCCGTCGTTGTCGGTGGACCTGGCATGGCAGCTGACTCCGCTGCAACTTGGCGCGCTGGGCGCCTACACGATCGTCGGCATGCTGGTCGGCGGGCTGGTGATCGGGACCATGAGCGACGTTTACGGACGCAAGCCGATGTTCGTCGGCTGCCTCGCGCTGTTTACTCTGAGCATGGTCAGCGTCGCCATGGCGCCGACGCCTCTGTGGTTCGGCGTCAGCCGCGTGCTGGGCGGCTTGGGCCTGGGCGGCATCATTCCGGTTGCCGCCGCCTTGTGCACCGAGTATTCGCCGGCGTCGCGCAAGAGCTTCAACTATGGCCTGATGTATTCGGGTTACTCACTGGGCATCTTTGCCGCCGCGCTCACGGCGAAAGGCTTGCTGCCCATCTATGGCTGGCGCGGCGTGGTAGCCGTCGGCGCGTTTCCGCTGGCCTTTATCCCCTTGATCGTCTGGCTGCTGCCCGAATCGATCGAATTTCTGCGCGCCAGGGGACTGCATCAGCGCGCCAGGGCCTTGGCTACCCGGCTGGGCGTCGCCGGCAGCCATGGTGGGGCATCCAGGATTACGACGCAGTCGGGCTGGCGCCCGGGCGTGAGAGAAATTTTCGCTCGGCCAAACATCTTCGCCACCGCCTGTTTCTGGATCGCACTGTTCATGGGACTGCTGCTGGTCTACGGCCTGACGCAATGGCTGCCGCAAATCATGCGCAAGAGCGGCTACGACCTCGGCGACAGCCTGTCCTTCCTGGCCATCTTCAGCTTCGCCTCGGCGGTCGGCGGCATTTTGCTCGGCCGCATCGCCGACGCCTTCGGCGTGCGCGCCGTTGTCGCTGCGTCCTACCTGCTCGGCGCCGCCGGCATCGCGGCACTGGCGTTCAAGGGATCGCTGTGGACCAACTACGCGCTGGTGGCGGTGGCCGGCTTCGGCAGCGTGTCGGCGTCGCTGATCCTGACCGCCCATCTGGCCAATTACGTGGCGCCGTTTGCCCGCGCCACCGCCACCGGCTGGGCCTTGAGCTTCGGCCGCATCGGCGCGCTGTGCGGCCCCTTGCTGGGCGGCTTCATTGCCAGCCTCGCCATCGGGGTCGCATTGGAACTTTTATGGCTTCTCGATTGCCGCCTTGATCGCGGCCGGCGCCGTGCTGATGATTCCAGCACAACGCACAACGAAAAAAACCTGGCCAGCACCTGCTTCCTGAAACAATGCGGCTCCCTCGACAACCGGATGGGCGATCGCGCCCAATCACATCCACCGTATTTATTCTGAAAATATTAATAATCTATTGGACTGATATGTTGCCACTTAATAATATCTATATGCAGTAAATGCAATGAATACTCGATCTCCGGCATCAAACGGGGACACGTCCCGAAATTCAATCTCGACGTCTTGGAGGACCTATGAGATGGTTTGCGCGCATTAAAAATTCCCATGCCGCCACGCTGGCCGTGGCGATCCCCCTGCTGATTCTCACGCTGTGTCGCGCGGCGAACCCCATACGCTGACGCTGGACTACAACGTGGCGTTGCCGAAGCGCGACCCGAGCACGGGTTCGGCTGGCTCGGCGCCGCAGCTGTCACAACCATAGGCGGCCCTAGTGGCTGCGCAGGAGAGTTATCATGGAAGAAGTAGACTATCTGATCGTGGGGTCCGGCATCAACGCGCTGGTGGCGGCGGCCATGCTGGCCAAGGAAGGCCATCGCGTCGCGCTGTACGAACGCAATGACCGCATCGGCGGGTGCATTCGCAGCGAGGAGATCATCGCGCCGGGCTACATCCACGACGTGATGGCGACCACCTTTGCGCTGTTCCTCACATCGCCTGCCTATGCCGAACTGGGCCCCGACCTGGAGCGGCGCGGCCTGCGCTTCGCGCACACGCGAACGCCGACCGGGGTGCTGATGCCTGACGGGCGCTTCACGATCCTGTCGAACCAGCGCGACGAGAACGTCGCGCGCCTGGATGCGCTGGCGCGGGGCGACGGCGCGCGCTGGAGCCTGGAAATGGCCAGGCTCGACAGGGATGCGCCGTTCCTGTTCGCGCTGCTGGGCGGCCCGTTGTGGTCGTTTGCCACGCTGCGACTGCTGACGGGCCAGGCCTGGCGGCGCGGGCCGCGCGGACTGGCCGCCTTCTTCGGCGAGGCGCTCGGCACTGCGCGTGGCTGGCTTGACGCGCGCTTCCAGTCCGACCTGGTCAAGGCGTTGCTGGCGCCGTGGGTCTTGCACGCCGGGCTCACGCCGGAAAGCACATTCTCGGCGCAGATGGCGAAGGTCATCGTCTACGCGCTGGAGGGCGCTGGCGCGCCGGTGGTCTGCGGCGGCGCGCAGCAATTCCTGCTTGCCTTCGAAAAACTCATCGGCGACCACGGCGGCGCGATCCATCTCAACGCCGACGTCGCTTCGGTGCTGTTGGACGGCAAGGGGCGCGCACGCGGCCTCGCCCTGTCCGACGGCCGTAACATCCGCGCTCGCAAGGGCGTCATTTGCGGCGTCACCCCGGCACAGTTGTACGGGCGGCTGCTAGCCCCCGACCTGGTCGGCCCCGCACTGGCCGAGGCCAGCGCGGCCTACCGCCTTGGCAAGGGCTGTATGCAAATCCACTATGCCCTGTCCGCCGCACCGGCGTGGTCTGCGGCGGAACTGGGCCAGGTGGCACTGATTCACCTCAGCGGCGGCATCGACAGCATATCCAAGGCGTGCAATGAGGCCGAACGGGGCATGTTGCCGGCTGAGCCGACCATTTGCCTCGGCCAGCCCAGCGTTCTGGACCCTAGCCGCTGCCCGCCGGGCGGCGCGATCCTGTGGCTTCAACTGCTCGAAATGCCGCACTGCATATTGGGCGACGCGAAGGGTGAACTGGCGGTGCCCGACGGCGGCGCGTGGAACGCGCGCATCAAGGAGGAATATGCCGACCGGGTCGAGGAAATCCTGTGCCGGCATCTGCATGGCTTCCGCGAGACGGTGATCGGGCGCAAGGTGTACTCGCCCGCCGACCTGCAGACCCTCAACGTGAACCTGCTCGACGGCGACCCTTACGGCGGCGCCTGCGACCTCGACCAGTTCCTCGTATGGCGGCCGTTCCCCGGCTCGGTCAACCACCGTACCCATATACCCGGGCTTTACCACATTGGCGCCTCGACCCATCCCGGTCCTGGCTTGAGCGGCAGCTCGGGCTATCTGCTGGCCAAGGCGCTGCATTGAACGCGGATTCGATTAACGACAAGGAGTGCCCCGTGCAAGTTCAAAACAAGAAATATGACGCAGTGGTGGTCGGGGCCGGCATCAATGGGCTGGCCGCGGCGGTTCACCTCGCCACCAAGGGTTGGAGCGTGCTGTTGCTGGAAAAAAGCGACATGGCGGGCGGCGCCGTGAAGACGCGTGAGCTGACCCTGCCGGGGTTTCGACACGACCTTTACGCCATGAACCTGAGCATGTTCGCCGGTTCGCCGTTCTTCGCCGAACACCAGCAACTGTTGGTGGAGCACGGGCTGCGCTTGTGTCCCGCCGAGCGCACCTTCGCCAGCGCGTTCCCGGACGGCAGCTGGTTGGGCGTCGAACGCGACTTGGAGGCTACTGCGGGCCGCATTCAGGCCTTGAGCGCCAAGGACGCGCGGCGCTGGCGCCAATTGGTGGCCGCCTTCGGCGCGGACGCGCCGCCGCTGTTCCAGCTGCTCGCCGCGCCGATGCCGTCGCTGGCGCTGCTGCGCGTGCTGTGGCGTGCCTGGCGCGACCGGGGGACCGCCTGGATCGCGGGCATGGTGCGGCTGCTGACCCTGTCGCCGCGGGCCTGGCTGGACCGGCACTTTGAAAACGATCAGCTGAAGACGACCCTGGCGGTGTGGGGGATGCACCTGGACTTTCCGCCCGACATGGCCGGCGGTGCCTTGTTTCCCTACCTCGAATCAATGGCTTGCCAGAGCGCCGGCATCTTCATCGGTCAGGGAGGGGCGGATACGGTGATCAAGGCGATGCTGTCGGCCTTCCGGGCGCTCGGCGGCGACGTGCTGCTCGAAACCGAGGCGAGCGAGATCCTGACGCAAGGCGGCCACGCTTACGGTGTACTGCTGGCGGATGGGCGGCGGATGCTCGCGCGTCGCTCCGTTATTGCCAATCTCGGCCCCAAGGTCCTTTACGGCACGCTGCTGAAGTCCGCTAACGCCTCCGCCCGGCGCCAACGTGAGAGGTTCCGCCACGGGCCCGGCACGATGATGATTCACCTGGCGCTGGACGCCTTGCCGCAATGGAGCGCCGGGGCGGAGCTGCAGCAGTACGCCTACGTCCATCTGGCGCCGTCCATGGAGGCGATGACGGCAGCTTACGCTGAAGCCGTCGCCGGCCTGCTGCCGCGCGTGCCGGTCATCGTGGTCGGGCAAGCCAGCGCCGTCGACCCTTCTCGTGCACCACCCGGCAAGCATGTACTCTGGATTCAGGTGCGGGTGCTGCCGGCAACGGTGAGCGGCGACGCCGCCGGGGAGATCGCCGGGACGCAGTGGGACGACATTAAGGAAGCCTATGCCGACCGGGTGCTGGCGCTGCTCGAGACCTATGCGCCAGGCTTGTCGCAGAACGTGCTGGCGCGGGTCGTGCTGTCGCCGCAAGACCTGGAACGCGACAATCCGAACCTGGTGGGCGGCGACAGCCTGGGCGGCAGCCACCACCTCGACCAGAACCTGCTGTTCCGCCCGGCCTTCGGCTACTCGCGCTACCGCACGCCCGTCGCGGGCCTGTACATGGTCGGCGCCTCCACCTGGCCCGGCGCCGGCACCGGCGCCGGTTCCGGCTTCCTGTGCGCCCAGTTGCTGGCGCGCTCACAACGCAAGGAGGGATGACACGATGAACTAACGACGCGGGACGCGCCGGAACGGCAGATGCACTGAAAAAATAATATCAATTGACTTGGGGGAACAATGAAAAATTCAAGCGTAGCAGCAGCTTGCCTGGCACTGTGCGGCGTGGCGCAGGCGCAGAGTAACGTGAACATATACGGCATCATCGACACTGGTGTGAGCCACGTCTCGAACATCGGGGGGCGCTCCAACACCACGCTGGCGACCGGCGTGTTGTCGCCGAATCTGATCGGCTTCACCGGCAAGGAAGACCTGGGCGGCGGCGTCTCCGCCGTTTTCAAGCTGGAAAACCAGTTCGCCGCCGACGACGGCCAATCCCTGGGCGGCCTGTTTTCCCACCAGGCCTATGTCGGCGTGCAGAGCGAGCAGTGGGGCGCTGTCAAGGCGGGCATCCAGTCCGATTTCATGTTTACCGAGCTGGCGCTGAAGCGCTACGGACCGATGTTCCGCTTCATCTCGCTGCAAAACCTGCGCCAGGGACCGTTCAATGCGCTTGGCATACCAAACGTGCCGGGCGGCTCCTTCGACTTCGACCGCGTCGGCGACGCCCAGCATCTCGCCAACTCCGTGCGCTATGACAGTCCGGCGCTGGGTAACCTCACCTTCGGTATGCTGTACGCATTCGGCGAGCAGCCCGGCGGCGGCTCGCGCAGCGGCGCCAAGAGTGCTGGCGCCAGCTACAGCGCTGGCGCGCTGAGTCTGAACGCGGCCTATACCGATGTCAAATACGCCAGCATCAACGGCGGCCGTGACGGCATCCGCAGCTGGGGCGCGGGCGGACGCTACGATGTCGGTAGCGGGGTCTCGCTCGATGCGCTCTACACCAACACGAAAAACACGATGAGCGGCGCTGAGATCGACGCCATCGAGGCCGGGGCTCTGTTCCCCGTTTCGACCGCGCTCAACTTCGTCGCAGCGTACACCTATATGAAAGGGAACGCGGCGCTGTCGGACAACAAGGCGCACCAGTACAACCTCACGCTACACCAGACGCTGTCGAAACGTACCGCCCTGTATGTGGCTGCGGTGTACCAGAAGGCCGACGGCGGCGCCTCGGCCAAGGCATGGCTACCGATTGCCGGCGGCGAATCCTCGACCGGCACGCAATCTATCTTCCGGCTGGGCCTGCAGCACGGTTTCTAGTACGCGGCGAGGGCGCCGGCGGCAGCGCGGGCCGGTCCCGATCCACTTTCTTGCGTCAGGCCGATGCCCGGTCTGGCGCACTTCAATAGCCTGTATATTGAGCTATTTAATTATTAGGAGATGAAATTGAGCGCACAAGACATGATGAATTTCGCCAAATCGCTGGCGTCGGGAGCGATCCGCGTGGTCGACCTGACACAGCCGCTGCAGGCGAGCACTCCGACCCTGCCCCTGCCGCCGGAACTGGGGCAATCCTGGCCATTCCGCATGGAGGAGATTTCGAAGTACGACGACCGCGGCCCGGGGTGGTACTGGAATAATTTCGCCTGCGGCGAGCACACCGGCACACACTTCGACGCCCCGATACACTGGGTAACCGGCAAGGATTTCCCGGAAAACGCGACGGACACCATTTCGCCGCAGAAATTCATCGCGCCTGCCTGCGTCATCGATGTCGTCCGTGAAGCGTCGGCCAACCACGATTTCCTGCTGACCAAGGAGCATGTGCTGGCCTGGGAGGAGCGACACGGGCGCATTCCAGCAGGCTCCTGGGTCCTGATGCGCTCCGATTGGAGCAAGCGGAGCATGGACAGGGACTTCCTCAATCTGCATGAGGACGGGTGCCACGTTCCCGGTCCACATCCTGACCTGGTGTCCTTCCTGGTGGAGGAGCGCGACGTGATCGGATGGGGGACAGAAGGGGTGGGAACCGACGCCGGCCAAGCCTTTGCGTTCTTGCCGCCGTTTCCCTGCCACGCCGGCATGCACGGCTCGAACCGTTTCGGTCTGGCCAGCCTGATTAATCTTGACCAGTTGCCTCCTACCGGCGCCATCCTGATCGCGGCGCCGCTGAAGATCGTCAACGGCTCCGGCAGCCCTTGCCGCGCGCTCGCGCTGATATCGGCCGCTCCCTGACGCCTCGGGGCATGGTTACGGTCCGGTGTGCGGGCGGACCGTTTCCGCGCCGATTAGCGTTTCTCGACGGTCATCCCGGCTTGCCGCCTTACTTCTCTGCGATTGCGAGCAAAGTATTGGCAGGCACGTAATTTTGATTGCAGCCGTGATCGAGCACACAATGCGCTCCTGCTGAAGGTGCGGGAGGTCGAGCATAAAGTTTCTCCTTTGCTGTGATTTCGGTCCTCGGGCTATTCGGGCTTGCGGTCGCGGAATGCCGCAACTTCATCCGCCGCATCATCGGGGGAGTTGGCTCCTTCAGAGATACTGTCATCATCCAGCCCTGATGTCCCGCGATCTGGCGTTCCGGAATGATCGTGAGACCTGATGGTGGCGGCGATCTGGCCACCGATGGTTTTACCGACGCGGTCGCTTGCCGCTGAAAGTCTCTGTCCAACCTTTGCCTTGCCAACCTCCCAATTTCCCTGCGCAAGGATTGCCGCCGCACTTGCTGCAATCCGGCCCGTCTTCGCCGCTAGCGCCGCCGCTGCGGCTGGGCTGCCCATGCCCGGTGCCGCTTTCGTTTGACGTTGCCCTGATTTTTCACGAGTGCTCGCCTTGGAAGATCCGCTCGCGCCTTCCTGCGCGCAAGGCGAGGCGGGCGGCTGCGCTGCCTGCGGAGTGCTGTCTGTCGACTGCGTTTCTGCAGTTCGACTTCCAGCATCGGTATCGCTGCCTGCCTCCTGTGCAGTGTCGCCCATGGCTGCTGCCAGTGCGCCGCTGCCTGTGCCAGTATTGGCTGCTTGTTCATGGCCTCCACCTGAGGCCGAGGCTGCGAAGTCGCGTACGCCTCCGCCAGCGCTTTCCGCTGCGTTCGCCTTGGATACTGCCGCCATCAGTGCTTGCACTCCGCCTGCGACGTTCGCCGTTCCTGCCACGACCGCCGCACCTGCCGTCGCGGTAGCTGTTGCAGCCATCGCGGCGGCGCCCAAGGCCGTTCCTGCGCCGAAGCCGCTGCCCAGCGCGCCGGTGCCGCCTCCCATAGCCAATCCGCCGACCAGCGCCGGAACCCTGTTGACGAGAGCGAGCAGGATGATGGCGACGACCATGATCACGGCCAGTTCATTCATCTTGTAGGCAGAGCTCATGTTGGTGTAAAACTGGTCAATGAACGACTTTACACCTCTTCAAAACACTATCAAAACGGCTACTCATTTTAGAGCTTATTGATAATTTCACTACATCTAAAACCTATTGATAGAAAGGGAAGCAATGACAATTTATGGCTACGCGCGCACGTCAACTGTTGAGCAGGTCGCAGGCTTGGTAGATCAAATTGCTAAGCTCAAAGGTGCTGGCTGTACCTACCAGTCGATTTAACAGGAACAAATCAGCAGCGTCAAAATCGAGGACCGAGTCGAATTCGGCAAGGTGCTATCAATGCTGAAGGCAGGGGATGTTCTACGGACACCGTCGACTCCACAGGCTCCGGCAAATCCTTTAATTCAAAAGACCCACAGACGATGTTGCATTGAGCGAGAGGGCCGTGACAAGTAGTAACTATAAAACGAGTTTGGCCAGCGCGACAGCCGCGACGTCACTACGTAAATGACCATAATGCTTCTCGATCATTGCAACTGATGTGCCGCTAATTTGCGCAACGGTTAGAAGATCCAGCCCCCCATGGACAAGATCGCTGATAACACTGTGACGCAATGTGTATGCACTTGTTTCTGCTGGCAGAGTTGCATTTTTTGCTGCGTTTTTGATAGGATCTTTCCATGAGTCCTTGTTCCAGGCTTTTCCGTCGGCACGTGCCAGAAGGGGGGCGGTCGCTGTTTTGTTTGCGGCCGCTATCTCGAATAGCTGAGCAATTTCCGGGGGAAGTTTAATTTTTCTGTCCTTGCCGCCCTTGTCTTTGCCAATTTTCAGTACGCTTAGGCGCTGGTCAAAATCCGCCACGGTGAGGGCGGCAAGAGCCCCTGGGCGAAGTGGCAGCATGGACAATCCCCGCAGGAATGCTGCGAGATCGTCTGGCGCATGTCTGATGAGATTTCGCCGCTGCTCGCGATCCAGATATAAATCCCTTCGTTTGGCGACGTTCTTGAATGCTTTCAGAGTTTCGCTCCAGGAGAAGTTCGAATTGACCTTGCCGTCAGCAAATGCAGAATTGAGGGCTGCACGTACCGCCGCAAGGTCGCGGTTGACGCTGTCCTTTGAACGTTCCCGGACATTACCAGCCTTGTTAATGGTGACGGGTTTAGCTACCATGCGACGACGAAAGTCGTTCATGTGGTCCCGGGTCAATTTCATCAGTTCTATCTTGTGTAGAGGGTCCTGCGTGATCCATCGGCGATAACGTGCGGCGAGGTCTTGTGCTGGCTTGGTACCCTTCAGCTCCTGGATCCGCTTCACATACGCGTTACAGGCATCCAATACAGTTGTCGGTTGATGAATGGCACCAGCGTCGCCTGCGGCCGCGTGAGAAAACCATTCACGTGCGGCTGCTACAGCTCTGTCAAAACGTTCATGATGCATATATTCATCTAACGTGCCTAGATTACTTTCGACTTCATTTCCTGTCTCATCGCGATGTCGAAGTAACCACGTTCCGCTTGAGCTATCTGACATTTTGCGAAACCCTACATAGAAGCCTTTACTGATTCTGTGCCAATACGGTTCACGCCGGGTTTTCAGCTTGTTGCGCGCTGTAACTGTATCGATTTTGTTGGCCATGCCATCCTCCGTAACGTGCAAGAATGTTGTATGTGTTCAACCGTAGAATCAGTGCTCAATGTACGGGGAAAGTACGGGAAACGGTAGCACATTTCGGCGGACGTTAGCAGATCAAGATGAGGCTTTCTCCTATGAAGGAATAGTCCAGTGACATCCAAGCAGGTGCACGTTTTCGTCATTCACACTGCAGGGGTCGCAAGTTCGAAACTTGCACTTCCCACCAAATTTTTCGTTTGTATTCAATGGCTTAAGATTTCACATCTTATCTGAATAGGAACTTGGGGCAAACTTGGGGCAATGGGATTTTCGTCCATTGTCCAACCTCAAACGATACGGCCGCTTCCTGCGGCCGTTTTCACATCAAAGTGGCTTAGAAGGGCGGACAAACTTCTCACTTTCCCTCAAAGTAAAAACTTCGTATACTGAGCCACGCCGACTGTCCTCTATCGGCGGCTAAACCAATCGATGGCCGCAACCCTTTACCCTAAACGCCTAAGCTACAGGAGTGTTGAAGATCACATCCTATCGTTTGCGGATGCGGCCGAATTGCCTGGGATCTCGCCGCCCTTTGCAGATCTAGCTGGCGGTCCCTTTGCTTTATGAGTCGTGGCGACACGGTATCGGGACGAGGCCCCGCCGCAGGCGGTGGATGAATTGATTCCAGATCTTTAAGTTCCTAGCAGCTGGCGATACTGGGTTGGCGTTATGCCCAGGGCGGCCCGCATGGCACTGCCCATGTGCGACTGATGTGCAAAGCCACTAGCGCACGCGATGTCCGCCAGCGGCCTGTCTATCTCCATTAGCATGCTTCGTGCCGCCTGCACGCGCGTTTCCACAATGTATGCATGCGGCGTCATGCCTGTCGCCTGAGTAAAGTCGCGCAGGAAGCGCAGGACCGGCAAGCCTTCGTTTGCAGCCAGCTGTTCCAGGGTCAGTCCCTGCCCGAACTGGCAAGCGATCCGCTCCAACACCCGCGCCATGTCTACCCGCGCCGTGCGTGTCGGTGCCTCTTGACATCCCTGCCGTAGCGACAGCAATTCCAACGCCGAGTGTTCCAGCGCCAGTGGATCGGCCTGTGTATTCAGCATTAGCCGTCGCAGGCGTAGCGCCAGAGCGAGAGCCTGCCGGTGTCCGGCCGTTTCCACGCGCCTTTCAAGAGGATTCGCCTCCGGCGCGCCGGTCAACGCGGCGCCACGCCAGCGCAGCACCAGGTACTCGCCACCTTGCGCAGATTCGGAAAAAACATCAATCCCGGCTGGTGTGCAAGCGAGCACGCCAGGCCATGTATCGAAATCGACGCGCCGGTCGGAACCTATCGCATGCACGCCCCGCTGACGCTGCAGCGACACGCCCATGCTTTGTGACTGCACGGGGTCGCGCGCGCTGTAAGGTGCGCCCGGCAAAAGCTGCAGGCACAGTCCGCCTGCTGCGTGTGTGACGACAGGCATTGCGCCGCCTGTACTCTCCTTGATAAGTGGCCGTGCCATGTGAAATTTCCTGATAGATCAAAATGTTGGTAATGGAGATACTAGCCGGGCTCACAGCAGTACATTTACCACACACGACAGGAAAGCATATGCGAACAATCGGATTGATCGGCGGCATGAGCTGGGAATCCAGTGCAGAATATTACCGCATCATTAACCAGGGCGTACGCGCCCGCCTGGGGCCGCTTCGCTCTGCGCCCGTATTGCTATACAGCGTTGATTTCGGCCCCGTCGCGCAAGCGCAGCATGCAGGCCGCTGGCAAGATGCCGGTACCATCCTGCGCGATGCGACGTTCCGTCTGCATGCGGGGGGCGCCGATGGCATCGTGCTATGCACCAACACCATGCATGTGCTCGCAGACGAAATCGCTTCGGCATCGCCATTGCCATTCCTGCACATCGCCGATCCCGTCGGCAGCGCAGCACAGGCGCTAGGATTGCGTACGGTCGGTCTGCTCGGCACCTCGTTCACCATGCAGCAACGCTTTCTGCGCGATCGGTTGGAACGGCACGGCCTGGAAGTCCTCGTACCACCCGAGGCACAGCAAACTGCCTTGCACGACATCATTTATACCGAACTGTGCGCCGGCATTGTGCGAACTTGCTCACGTGTCGTCTTCCTGCGCGCTATCGATGCGCTGGCCGCGCGCGGCGCACAAGCCGTCATCCTCGGCTGCACGGAAATCAGCTTGCTGCTACAGCAGGAACACAGCGACCTGCTGCTGCTCGACAGCACCCAACTACATGCACTCGCTGCAGTCGATTTCATCCTGGAAGGCGAGGCATGATGCCGCCTCGCCGCGCCGCATGGACCATGCTCCCCACGTCGCTCGTCGCCCTGTTGTCCGCCTGCGGCGGCAGCGTCGATGCAACCACGCCCCCATCCACCATTCCTTACCTGGTGTACACCCATGACGCGCCCAAGCTGCAACCTGGCACGGGCAGTATTGGCATTGCACCAACAGGTACACCAGCAGCGATTTCGCCGCGTGGCAGCCTGACGATAGCGGCCGATGGCCGGGCAAGTTGGGGGGCTGGCCTAAACGGGGGAGTTACTGCATACCACCATCCGCAGGCGAAGCATTTGCCTTATGCAGCCATGTTGTGCATGTCCGGCTTAGGCGGAAAGGATAACCGCAAAGCCACTCATATACTGGTGGCCGCCGTCGCCGAAGTAGTGAGTACAGCAGCCGCTTTGGCGGAGCAACGATTCGACAGCAGTTTCGATGACTGTGCGGACGACACGGCCAGCGAAAGTCTGCGCTTCGACAGCGCGGGCAACTTGCTGTGGCGCACCACGCATCAGCCTGGTGGCTCGGGCGTGACCACTGCCTACACTGCCACCGAAGTAGACCGCATGTTGGGGCAGGAAGGATTGACGGAAATAGGCATCACTACCCGGCTTCAGGCATTCCGCTTGTCCGTTGACGGCGCGCCACGCTACGTACTCGTTGAACAACGCAGCAGCGCCGCACAAGCAGCGGCAAGTTATTTGATTTTGTGGAAATAATAGCAATATGCGGTGTTGCAAACTCTAGGCCAGCCGCAACGAAACGCCAACGTAGAGCGCGATAACGACACTGTGCGCCAGGACTGGTTCAGAACTCTAAGATAAGTAATTTCAATGGCATTTTTTAATAAAGGAACCCTAATATCAGATCTTCAAACTTAGGCAATAATAGAGGCATCTTTGAGCCAATTGGACAAGACTTTGTGGCGAAAGTTCAAGATCCCGTCACTCGGGTGATTATCGTGGGAGCAGGGTTTTCGGGTATTGCTGCCGCTAATTCACTGCAAACCTGCGGTGTGGAAGTGGTGGTGTTGGAAGGGCGCTCGCAGATCGGTGGGCGTACGCGCACGCTGCCCGCCCTGGGTGCAAGTGTAGAGGCGGGGGGCGCCTGGATTCATGCACCGATCGGTAATCCTTTGACCGACCTGACCAACTTTCTTTTCATCGAACAACGCCGGTTTGCGCTGAGCGACATTTTTTCGGAGATGCGGCTGGCAGGCTTGCACGGGGAAGTGTTAGATACGCTGGAGCGTGATCGTGTTATGCAGCTTGCCGATGAGATTGAGACGGAGCTGACGCAGTTAGCGTTTAAATATGCGCCCACACAAAACGTCGCCGAACTGCTCGAATTGCGACTACGCTCAATCACCGATCCATCTCTACGGGCGTGGGTGCGCTTTGTTGTATACACGGGGTTTCAGGCTGATTTAGCTTGTCATGCAGAAGATATTTCCATCGCCAATTACGCCTTGGATGCAGGGTTCAGCGGGGGAGATCACCGCATCGTGGGCGGTTACGGAAAAATGCTTTCCCGTCTTGCCGATGGTTTGGAAATATACTGCGACGCGCTCGTCAGTGAGGTGCGGCAAACCACTGAGGGCGTTACGGTACGCTGTACCGACGGGCGCGTAGAACGGGGATCGCATGTGGTGATCAGCGTGCCGCTGGGCGTATTGAAGGCCGGTGGCATCCGTTTTTCGCCGGACTTGCCAGCGGCAAAAAAGAGAGCCATCGAGCAGCTGGGTTTTGGGACATTCGAAAAATTTATTCTCCAATTCGAGCAGGCATTTTGGAAAAATGGGAACGCTAGTCCCAGTGGTGTATTCATTCGGGATCACCCAGTTTTCCCGTACTGGATTGATGTAACCTCCACCGCCGGTCGGCCGACCTTGGTCGCGCACATCGCAGGCCCGCCAGCCCTTGCATTACCTGCCTTCAGCCCCGATGCAGCGCTCGCGATGGCTTTAGCGGCGCTCGCTACCGCCTTTGCTTGTGAAATACCGAAACCTACGGCCGTCCATCAGACCAATTGGTCTGGCGATCCCTGTAGTCGCGGCGCATATACACATTTGTCTCCCGTTTCTACAATTGAGGATTTGCAGTCGCTAAGCGAACCCGCAGGTCGTATTCTCTTCGCCGGCGAGGCGACTTCTATGCAACGTTTCGGCTATGTTGACGGGGCCTACATCTCGGGTCTTCGCGAGGCACAGAGGTTGGTCAGCGCTCCTCGGGTGCAATTATCAGCAATTAACTACGATCCCCAGGGATAGTGAAATGCAAAAAAACGGACTATCGGTGACAAGCGTCGGGAATCCGGTGCCCACTACCACCTTGTTCTCGGTGATCAGTACCCTTGCTAGACGTCGTCACGCTCCAATTGACAGCGCCTGTTTTCGTAGACTTTTCTCAGACTAAAAACACCCTATGAATCAACGTGTACCCGCCGCATTTTCGTGTGTTCAGGACGGCTATGACAAAAGTCAGTTTCAAGCCAGCGGCGCCTTTATGGAAGAATTTGAACTTAAGCCCTATGCGCCTGGCGCTTTGGACGGCTTGCGATTCGCGGTCAAAGATAACATCGACATCTGTGACCGCCTGACCTCATATGGCAGTAAACCCTGGCGCGATGTGCATCCGCCTTCAGCATTTCACGCGGTTTGTGTTGAACAGTTGTTGGCGGTCGGTGCTCACTGCGTCGGAAAAACCGTGGCCGATGAATTCACCTACAGCCTGGATGGGGAGAGCCACTTCTTTGGCACCCCATTGAATCCGCGTGCACCTGATCGAATTCCTGGGGGCTCATCTAGTGGTTCAGCATCAGCGGTTGCCTGCGAGTTGGTGGATTTTGCACTTGGCACTGACTGCGGTGGATCTATTCGAGTTCCAGCCAGCCTTTGCGGAGTATTTGGGATGCGTCCAAGTTTACACCGCATTTCCGAAGCCGGCGTGCTTCCTTTTGCACCAAGTGTAAGCACCGTCGGTGTAGTGGCTCGAAGTCTACCCATTCTGCGCAAAGCAATGCGCGTGCTTCTTCGCAGCCAAAATGTAATATCCCCAACGGTTAAAAATGTGTATCTATTGGAAGATGCCTTTAAGCTGGCCGATCCTGCTATCCAAGCTGCGCTATCTGAGCATCTTGCTTGCCTGCGCAACCGCACTGACATCACCGTTTCTTTGATTACGTTGCGCGACATAACAGGGCTGGACCTGGACTTGATGTCCTGCAACAAGACAGCGCTGCGCGTTCTGCAGACGGTAGAGGTGGGCAATGCGATAGGTGGCTGGATTCGTACAAATCAACCCGAGCTAGGGCCAAATTTTCAGGCTGGATATCGAAATGTCGAAGACTATGATCGCAGTACCCTGAGTGACGGCTTGAACCTGTGCGAGAACCTCTTTACCCGAATCGCTGCTTTCACTAAGCCGGGTGATGTTTTCTGTTACCCCACTGCACCAGTATTGGCACCGAAGAAGGGCACATTAACTGGCGACAACCTTCCCGCCGTTCTCGACTATTACGACCGGAACATGGCCGTTACGTCCTTCGCGGGTGTTGCCAGATTGCCAGAGATAACCCTCCCGCTGGCCCATGTCGATGGAGTTCCAATCGGTCTGTCTTTAGCTGCAGGCCACTATCAAGATGAATTTCTTCTTGATGCTAGTCAGCACTTATGGGGCGCACGCCTGGCGTCCTAATGATTAGGCGTCAGTCGCGTATTAATTTTTAGAAAAGAAAATATGAAATCAATTTTCCTCAACGGTACCGTTGGTATCGGGAAATCAACCACCGCCGAACACTTAGGGGCATGCCTTGCCGCGCGCAGCACGCCCCATGCAGTCATTGATCTGGACAGTATTCGGCAGTACTGGCCCGCGTCGGCACGCGATCCGTTCAACCTGGAAATTGAGCTATTGAACCTGGCAGCACTTGCCGCCAACTTTGAACGTGCTGGGGCGCAGTACCTGGTGATAGCCGGGGTTATTGAGAACAAAAATGGCGCGGCGCGTTACCGTGCAGCCCTGCGAGGCAAGCCGCTCTTCATCTGTCGGCTCATGGCCCCATCCGAAGTGATACTGCGGCGCTTGCAGGTACGGCATCAGAATGACTCGAAAGCGCTTCAATGGCATCTGCAACGAAGCCTTGAGCTCGATTTAATTCTTCGCGATGCAAATGTGGATGACACGGTGATTGAATGCGCCGGGAGCTCGCCACATGAAATAGCAGAGAAGGTTCTTTCCGTTGTTGGCTTTGCAACAGGCACAGCCCTACCAGCCGACAATCAGATACGCTTCAGTTAGAAGAAATACCTTATGAAATCACATACCACCGATCGGCTCATACTACGTCCATGGACGCTAGATGATGTAGAGTTCGTTTTCGACATGTATTCTCGATGGGAGGTCCAACGCTTCATCGGATTCTCCCCCCGAGTACTGGCATGCCGAGCAGAGGCTGAGGAAAAAATCCTTCAATGGCAAAGTCTGCGGCATGAGATCAACGGTTTCTGGGCCATCACATCCAAAGAATCAGGAGCCTTGCTTGGTACTGTATTTTTAAAGCCGATTCCATTTTCATTCGAAAACAATGCATCATGCTCACCCGACGACACAGAAATTGGATGGCATCTTCACCCAAAAGCATGGGGCCAGGGCTTTGCATCCGAAAGTGCGGCAGCACTATTACAGCATGCATTCGGTGAAGGTCTTGAACGAGTGGTCGCCGTCACCTATCCTGAGAATATTGCGTCTATCAGCGTATGTGAACGAATCGGCATGCGCTACGAGGGATTGAGTTCAGCGTATTACAACGCGACGGTCAAGTTGTTTACGGCAATGAAACCCGCGTTGTGATTTTGCCAGGATGTATTTCAGAATAACTGAAGAGCCATAAACATTACTTTGTCAGGCCATCATCCCGCAGATCCGCAGGCGGTAGCCGCCATGCCTGGCCGTAGTGTGAACTGGGCTGTGACAGCGTCATGACGTGCTAGCGTCGACTGCACGGAATGGTGCAAGAAAGCGTTTGACGGACCGTCCATGAAGCGATCTTGAGTCTGCTTCGTGAGCAACATCATATCGGATCGAACCAGCATTGACGCTGCGAGCACAGTGACCGAAACTCGACTGATTGTGGCAAGTTCGGCCGAGAGCGCTATTTGTTGGTCGGCCGGGGTGGACTGCCTCTAATCCGCCGTCGATATCTGGCACGCGGCAGGGAATGAAACGCCGAACATCGTGTTCATCAGCTCCCCATGCAAGGGTGCCAGCGGCCTGCTGAGCGAAACATTGAGCAAAACAGCCAAGTACCAAGGGCTGAACGAACTGACGCTGCGCTGCATCTGGCTGATGTGCGAGGCCTGGGCCGACAATCCTGTCGACCTCATCGTGTTCGAGAACGTGCCGCGTCTCGCCACGCGCGGCCGACACCTACTAGTCGGCACGCGGCCTGTGGTGACCAGCACGTTGTGGCTTATTTCGCGGCAAGCACCGGCGCTGGGATCTGCCTCAGCATCAAGTTGCGGATAAGGATGGACACGAAGGTCAGCGCCAGGAAGACCAGGCCACCCAAGATGATCGACCGGATACCCATGCCAGCAATGAACATGCCGCCGATCGTGGTACCCAGAGTGATCCCGATATTGCCGAAGGACAGAAACAGGCCCGTCGCCAGTTCGGGGCTGTCGGGTAGAGCCGAGGCGATCCAGTATTGCTGGAAATTGTTGCCGGCGCCGTAGACCACACCCCAGAGGCAGGCCAACACGAGCGTCGTCAAGGTGGAGGCGCCGACGAAATACAGGGCGATATAGATGGCGCTCAGCACGAATGGAAAGAGAAACACGGCCCGCAGCGGGTTCGTGCTCAGTAGCCGGCCCGCCACAGGATTGCCGCAGATGCTGGCCAGGCCGAACAGCAGCAGGGTGAGGCTCAGCGTGTGTGGCGCCAGCTGCGCGACGTTTTTCAGATAGTCGGCCACGTAGCTGTACACGCTGGCCATCGAGGCGGCGATCAAGGCCACGGTAGCGAGGGAAATCCACGTCAGGCCGCTACGTAGCAGGCTCAGCTGCGTGCCGTAGGCAACCCTGCAGCCCACCGGCATCGACGGCATGGCCAGCAGGGTGAGCATGAAAGCGACCGCATTGACGGCGGCGAAGAATAGCATGACGGCGGAAAACGAGGTCGCGCCTGCGATCAGGCTGCTTATCGGCACCCCGAATACCATGCCGGCCGAGACACCCATCATGATCCTGGCCACAGCCTTGGAAGCGTCGCGCGGGCCTGCCGTTTCTGCAGCGATGGTGAAGGCCAGGGTGCAATAGACGGGATGGCATAGCGCGGGAATCAGGCGCGCCAGCAGCAGCACGGTGAAATTGTCTGTCACCATGCAAACCAGGTTGCTGAGTACAAAAATCCCTTGCACCCCTAACATGGCTGTTTTCCGGTTGACGCCGGAGAACAGCAAGGGCATGACCGGTCCCGCCAGCGCCACGCCCAACGCGAAGATACTCACCAGCCATCCCGCCTGCGTCACGCTGACGTGAAAGGTGTCCGCGATCAGCGGCAGGATGCCGACGACGCCCAGCTCGGTGGTAAGGATGCCAAAAATACCAAAGCTGAGTTTCCAGACCAGCGCCTTGTTTTGATTTTCCATAGTTCACATATCATGTAAGAATTAATACCGGCCTGCCGGAGGCATGCTGGCACCGTACTGGGCGTCGCTGACCTGCTCCATCCAGACGACGTTGTTGCCATCGACAGTGCCGGTCAGCGCCAGATGGGTCATGGGCGTCGATGGCGTCGCGCCGTGCCAGTGCTTGACGCCGGGAGCGCACCACAGCACGTCACCGGGCTGCAGCTCGATCACCGGTCCGCCCCACGCTTGGGTCCGGGCGGTGCCGGCCACGATCACCAGGCGCTGGCCGGTGGGGTGGGTATGCCAGGCCGACCGCGCGCCCGGCTCGAACGTGACGAAGCCGCCGGTGAGTGGTGCCTCTCGGGTCGGTTCAAACAGGGGGGTGATGCGCACCCGGCCCGTAAAAAAGCGTGCCGGCGCGTCGATGGTCGGACGCGTTGCTGCTGGTGAAATCTCCTGCTGCAGCGCTTGCGCGCTGGCGGCGCGAGGTGCGTACAGCAAGGCGGAGACAAGCAGGGCGACACTGCCGGGGAGGTGAAATGGCATGCACTTTCCTTTCTGTCAATGGGGACACTGCGGGGAATACTGCGCGAACACTTGCTTGACGACGGGCAGTGCCGAAAAGACGCTGGGCCAGCCAGCGTAGAACGCCATCTGGGTCATCGCCTCTGACGCCTGCTCTTGCGTCAAGCCGTTGTCCAACGCGCGGTTCAGGTGGTAGCTCAATTGCGCCACCTGACCGTTGGCGACCAGCGCGCTGACCGTCACCAGGCTGCGGTCGCGCGGCGCCAGGCCCGGACGCCGCCACAGGTCGTGGAACAACACGTCGGTGGTGTATTCCACCACGCCCGGCGCCGTGGCACCGACGCTCTGCACCACGGCGGCCTCGCGCTATGCCTCGCTTTCCAGGTCGAGCGGCAGTAGTTCGGGCCGGGCCGGCGGCAGTTGCGCCGGCCCGACGCCGCGCTGTGCGAACACTTGTCTGGCCGCCGTCACGGCGGCTGTGGCATTGCCCCAGCCGCAGTAAAAGGCCAGATGGGTGATGATTTCGGAGACTTCGCCTGGCGTCACACCATTGTCGAGCGCCAGGTCCAGCTGATAGGGCAGGTCGACGGACTGGTTGCGGGCAATCAGCACGGCCAGCGTGACGACGCTGCGGTCCCGTGGCGACAACTGCGGGCGCGCCCATAGCCCACCATGCACGGTGTCCGTGGTGTAGCGGGCCAGGCCCGGCGACACTGCCTGCATGTCCTCCAGCGTGGACGCGTGCCGGGCGCCAAACGCCGTTGTGTGCTGCGGCATGGGGGCGCAGGCACCCAGGCTCAGACAGGCCGCGATAGCAGGTGTTGCGCAGGATTTCATCACGCGCTTAGCAGGCATGGTCGGCGCACTCGACAGGCAGGCCGACGGCATATTCCGCGTCCGTGACTTTCTCCAGCCAGACCACCGCTACGCCGTCGAGTGCTTCCTGCACCGCGATATGCGTCATGGGCGTGGTCGGCGTGGCGCCATGCCAGTGCTTGTGGCCAGGCGGACACCAGACCACGTCGCCTGCCTGGATCTGCACGATCGGCCCGCCTTCGCACTGGGTCCAGCCGCAACCGGCCGTAACGATCAGCGTCTGGCCCAGCGGATGGGTGTGCCACGCAGAGCGGGCGCCAGCCTCGAAGGTTACATTACCGCACGAGGTACGGGCGGGCGCCGCCGGGTTACTCAGCATTTGTACACGTACCTGGCCAGTAAAACAGGCCTCGGGACCCGCGACCGTGAGAAGCGTTGCTGCACGTTTCAGTTCCATGGAATGTCCTCTATGAATGAGTCGGCGAAACCGCCGCTATGTTTTATGTACTATAGGGACAAGGCGCTGATGCGACTAGTGGCTATAATCGGCAAATACTTATGAAAATGAATCATAAATGGCGCGCACAAATAATTTCAACGATCTGCTTTTCTTTATCGCGGTGGCGCGCGAGCACAGCTTTACGCGCGCCGCGGCGCAGCTGGGCGTCTCGCAGTCTGCCCTGAGCCACAGCGTGCGTGCCCTTGAGGCGCGGCTCGGCGTGCGCCTGCTGACGCGAACCACGCGCAGCGTTTCGGCCACCGAGGCAGGCGAGCGCTTGCTGCAAAGCGTGCCGTCGCACTTCGACGACATCGAGGCAGAACTGGCTGCTGTGGCCGAGTTTCGCGACAAGGCGGCCGGCAGCATCCGCATCACCTCGACCGATTACGCCACCCGCACCATCCTGCTGCCGCGCCTGGCACCCGTCCTGCGTGACTATCCACAAATCCGGGTAGAGATCATTAACGACTACGGCCTGGCTGACATTGTTGCCGAACGCTATGACATCGGCGTGCGCCATGGCGAC
Organism: Janthinobacterium sp. GW822-FHT07H11; assembly: GCF_058798615.1. Lineage (NCBI taxonomy): Bacteria > Pseudomonadati > Pseudomonadota > Betaproteobacteria > Burkholderiales > Oxalobacteraceae > Janthinobacterium > Janthinobacterium sp. GW822-FHT07H11. Next base: position 3,936,646 of record NZ_CM179507.1, on the reverse strand, counting down.
CAGGTGGCCAAGGACATGATCGCGGCACGCATCGGCCCTGACCTGCAGATGGCGATCGTCGGCGCGCCCGCTTATCTGGACGGACGGCAAGCGCCGATGACGCCGCAGGACCTGATGATGCACAACTGCATCAATCTGCGCCTGCCGACGCACGATGCGTTTTATGTCTGGGAACTGGAAAAGGACGGGCGCGCCATCCAGGTCAGGGTCGAGGGTCAGTACGCATTCAATGGCGCCTATGAGATCCTCGATGCGGCCCTGGCCGGCATGGGCCTTGCCTACGTGCCGACGGACCTCGCCGAGCCGTACGTGGCGACCGGCCGCCTGCGCCGCGTCATGGAGGACTGGTATCCGCGCGTGCCGGGCCTGCACGTGTATTACGCCAGCCGCCGGCAATCGTCGCGGGCGATGCAACTGGTGGTCGAGGCCTTGCGCTACCGTCCTGAGCAAACGTAAGGGCCTGGATCCGCCTGGCAGCTCGTTTCATGAGTCATTTTCATAAGTGCATGCGCTTTACCCGAATTGATCAATGTTCAGGACCTGGCTAACATCGTCCGCTGATGACAGTCAGGGGGAATGACATGGAGGGGGCAACGCAACACTGGAGGGTAGCGAGCGGCCCGCAGTCGCTGCGCACGGTGGCGATACTCGGCGTCCTGATGGCGTTTGCATCGATTTCGACGGACCTGTATCTGCCGGCGATGCCGTCCATGGCCGAGGCGCTGGGTACCGACGCCGGGCACATGGAGTGGAGCATTGCCGCCTACCTGGCCGGCTTCACCCTGGGTCAGCTGGCATGGGGGCCGCTGTCTGACCGCCATGGCCGGCGCCGGCCGGTCGCTGGCGGCCTGCTGGTGTTTATCCTTGGCTGCGCGGGCTGTGCCATGTCGGGTTCGGTGGGCGCGCTGGTCTGCTGGCGTGCCGTGCAGGCCGCCGGTGCCAGCGCCAGCGTGGTCATCGCCCGGGCCATGGTGCGCGACTTGTACCGGGGCCCGCGCGCGGCGCGGCTGATGTCGACCCTGATGACGGTGATGGCGGTGGCGCCGCTGCTCGGCCCCGGCGTAGGCGGCCTGATCCTGCATGTGGCGTCGTGGCGGGCGATTTTCTGGACGCTGGCGGCGCTCGGCGGCGCCACTCTGGCGGCACTGTCATGGTTGCCGGAAACGCTGCCCCCGGCGCGACGCACTTGCGCACCGCTATCGCCAGCCTTGGGCACCTATGGCCATTTACTGCGCCATCGCGCCCTGCTTGGCTATGCAGGGGTTGCCGGATGCTATTTCGGCGCCTGCTTCGCCTACGTGGCAGGTTCGCCGTTCCTCTACATTGCCTATTTCCATGTATCGCCACAATGGTACGGCATGCTCTTCACTGCAGGCGTGTCGGGGATCATGCTGGCTAACCAGATCAACGTGCAGCTCCTGAAACGCTTTTCCGCCGACGCGCTGATACGTTTCGGGACCGGCATGGCGGCCCTGGCAGGCGCAGTTGCCGCGCTCGATGCATTCGAAGGCTGGGGCCACTTGGGCGGCGTCGCCATTCCCCTGGTTTTCGTGGTGGCGGCGAACGGTTTCATTAGCGCCAATGCCATTGCCGGCGCCTTGAGCCATTTCGACGAGGGCGCCGGTGCCGTCTCGGCGCTGCTTGGCAGCGTGCAGTACGGCACCGGCATGGTTGGCTCCGTACTGGTGGGCACGTTCGCAGGCGCCCGCTCGACCTTGAACGTCATCGCCTGGATGTGCGTCGCCAGCATGCTGTGCGCGTGGCTGTTTCTGCCTGGCCGGGCAGGGAAGCGGCACGCGATTACATCGCCGGTGCAGACGCGGTGAGGTGGCGCGGCCCATGCGGGTGGCCGGAAAACAATTCCATGAATGAAGCGGAGAATATGCATGTCGACTGAAAAAACCATAAAAGCAGCCGTGCCAGCGTTGATCTTGCTGGGCCTGCTGATCCTGCTGTACGGGTTCGCCATGCTGGCCGGCGGGGTGTATCTCATAGCGCTCGGCGGTTCCTGGTTCTTCGCCCCGGCGGGACTGGCACTGGCGTCGGCCGGCTGGCTCATTGTTCGGCGCAGCCCGCTGGGAGCCGCGCTGTACCTTGCCGTGTTCGCCGTCACGGTCGCTTGGTCGCTATGGGAAGCCGGCCTCGCTTTCTGGCCCCTGTTTTCGCGCCTGTTCGCCATGGCGGTGCTGGCTCTGCTGCTATTGCTGCTCATGCCAGCCTTCCATCGGGGCGGTGACGCGTTCCGGCGCCGCCCGGCCCAGCTGTTGGCCGCCGCCCTGGCAATTGCGCTGTGCCTGGCTTTTTATGCCAGCTTGCAGCCGCGTCCTCTTGCCACGCCACAGTTGATACCGGCACCGGTGGCGGGCCTGGCTGTCGGCACGGTCGCGGCGGCAAGCTGGCCGTATTTCGGACGCACCGCATCCGGCACCCGGCACGCGCCGCTTGAGCAGATCACGCCCGCCAACGTTGCCAACCTGACAGTCGCCTGGACCTACCGCACGGGCGAGATTCCCAGCGGCAGCGCGGCGCACGTGGTGACGCCCCTGCACATCGACGGCACCCTGTATGGCTGCACCCAGTCGAGCAACATCTTCGCCCTGGACGCCGAGACGGGCAAAGAGCGCTGGCGCTTCGATTCCCATGCCGCGCCGAATAAGGTCTATCCGCGCTGCCGCGGCGTGGCCTATCACGATGCCGGCGCCGATGGCAGGGCAGCTGCGGCCGCGTCGGCGCCGGCATGCACGCGCCGCATCATTGCCACCACGGTCGATGCGCGCATGGTCGCGGTGGACGCCGCGAATGGCAAACCTTGCGAGGATTTCGGCGAGCATGGCGTGGTCAGCCTGCGTCCGGGCATGCAAAATCCGAATCCCGAGCTGTATTTTCCCACTGCCGCGCCAACCGTGGTGCGTGATCTGATCGTCGTCGGCGGGCTGGTGTGGGACAACCAGAAGGTGGGCGAGCCGTCTGGCGTGGTGCGCGCGTTCGACGTACGCAGCGGTGCCCTGGCCTGGGCCTGGGACCTGGGCAATCCCGCCATCACCCGACTGCCGCCGGAAGGCGGCTCGTACACACCGGGCACGCCGAATGTCTGGTCGATCCCGTCGTTTGACGAGAAGCTGGGTCTGATCTATCTGCCGACCGGCAATTCGACGCCCGATTTCTGGGGTGGTCATCGCAGCGCGGCCAGCGACCGCTATTCGTCCTCGGTCGTCGCGCTGGACATCGCGACGGGCCGGGAGCGCTGGAGATATCAGACCGTACACCATGACTTGTGGGACTATGACGTGCCATCTCAGCCGGCGCTGTATGATGTCGCCGACGGCCACGGCGGCGTCATCCCGGCCCTGATCCAGACCACCAAGCGCGGCGAAATTTTCATGCTTGACCGCCGCAACGGCAAGCCAGTCGCAGCGGTTGAGGAGCGTCCCGTGCCGCAGGGCGGCATGGCCGACGACCGGCTTGCGCCCACCCAGCCGTTTTCGGTGGGCATGCCGTCCATCGGCACCGAGCCGCTCAGTGAAGCGCGCATGTGGGGACTGACCTTGGTCGACCAACTGGCGTGCCGCGTGGCGTTTCTCCAGTCGCGCTACGAAGGCATCTTCACGCCGCCTGGCGAACGCCAGACCATCCAGTATCCAAGCTGGCTGGGCGGCATGAACTGGGGTTCCGTCAGCATCGCCGAAAACCTGGGCTACCTGATCGTCAACGATACCCGCGTGGCCGTGACCAACAAGCTGGTGCGGCGTGAAGACTATGACCGCAAGGTGCAAGCCGATGGGGGGCACGAGGGCAGTGCGCCCCAGGCGGGTACGCCGTGGGGCGTCGAGCAGCGACGGTTCCTGTCGCCGCTGGGCATTCCCTGTCAGCAGCCGCCCTACGGTACGCTCACAGCGATCGACCTGACAACGCGCCAGATCGTCTGGTCGGTTCCGTTAGGCACCACGCAGGAAACCGGCCCCTTGGGCATCGCCACCCGCATACCGATCCCGATCGGCATGCCCACCCGCAGCGGACCATTGACGACTTCGTCAGGTCTGGTATTCATCGGTGCAAGCCAGGATTTCCAACTGCGTGCTTTCGACGTGCGCACAGGGGCGCAGCGCTGGAGCGCGCAATTACCGGCAGGCGCGGAGGCGACGCCGATGACCTACCTGTCACCGCGTAGCGGCCGCCAGTTCGTCGCCATCAGTGCAGGTGGAAACTCCGCGACTACGCAGAAGGGCGACTATATCGTCGCCTATGCGCTGCCGCGCTAGCTCCGTGTGGCGCCCGGCATCGACATGATAGTGCGGCAAGTGCCGCCAAGTATCATGATTCCGACCTGGAGTTTACCTTTTCTGTTTTTCCAGACTGACATACTTGATTTCCCTTTAACCAGTTCTTGCATTCTTCGAGGTCTAGTGCTTGGAGCACATCCGACCTGTGTATAAGCGCTAGAAATTACGCCGCTAACGGAAACCGTTTTTGTTCTGGATCAAAGTCGTTTACGGCTGGCGGAGCGAGGATTGCAGTGAGAAGCGCGTGGCGCAAGTGTTCCAGGCACTAGAGCAAGGCAAGCAAGGCTAGGCAAGGCGAGCATGCTCGTCTAAGGGCTTATATTTCACGAAGAAATATTTCCGTATTTTTAATATAAATTATCGGGAAATGATATGAATGCCTCATGGATAGGTGGTCCGGCAAAAAATCCAGAAGAAGCGATATTGCGTTCTAGATATTTAAGTGCCAAACGAAGAATTCTGAGTAAAAATTTAGGTAATGAAGAGAGCCCTATTTATTTCAGGGAAGGAATTGTTAACGTATGTTCACTTCGTGATGCTTTGGTACGTTTGCAGGATCTACATCTCCGATCGGTTGGACAAGAGCCGATTTTGGAAATTGATCCTGATTTTAAGATGACGCCAGCCATCGCTAGAAAATATTATCGAGTAATCTTGACGGCATTGTTGAGCGACATCCAGATGATTCCAGAAGATCTTTTAAATCTTCACTTTTCCAGTATTTCTTACATTGCAACGCAACTTGGCAGTGCTGAAGGATTGAGTCCACTTATCTTGAGCGGGATCGTAAACATTCCGGAGTCGACAGCCGAGAGTGATGTACTTGAAAATTTTCTGTCTGAGTTTGAAGCGCTGGATGGAATTGAAAAAAAACCTGCCGGCCATGAGATTATCTCTATTTTCAATAGAAATAGTGATCAATTAATTAATATTAAGCCTGATGATCTGAAAGAATTGTTAAATAGTAAAATTTCCATAAGGAAAGACTTGATGGAAAAACTGAATGAGAGAAACATTCAGAGCATGAGCGGATGGGAGGCGGTTCGCTGCAAATCCGAGAACAAATACACTACAGCAAGCACTGTTGCACACATAGCGGGTTACTCTGCCGGAATAGTTTTCACAGTCGCCGGAGGCCCACTCGTCGGAGCTATTGCCGGAGTTGGCGTCGGAATTGCGGCCTTCAGAATGGCATATTCCGCACTCGACGCTTCATGTGCTATCCAAAGAAAAATGGAAGAATATTTCGACTTTGATGGTCATTCTGGAGATTCAAAAGGAGAGAAAAACAATAATGGTGGAGATGCTGATTCGAACGAAAACAAAACGACCGGAAATAAAGCGGATGAATCAACTGAATCAACCTCGGACGAGGCGGAAGATACAATTGATGATCTCGATCCTCCTGATGTGGAGAACGATTCAACCGATGGTTGCATAGTAAATCCGCTTGAAGTTTTTGATCGACATCCTTATTCAAATTTTAACGATAGAAAAATTCTGACTTTTATTCCTGTTGGAAATGGGGTTGCGAAAATTCAAAAATCAATTTCACCAAGAATTGAAATAAATATGGATAGGATAGCACTGAAAAATTCAGATGTTTTTTCGAGTCTAATCCAGGATTTAAGCGAGGTTGGGTATCTAAATCGTATGGCACGCAATGTGTCATACAATTCATTTGTCTCGGCGAAAATAGATCTTGAAGAAGTATTGAGTTATAAAGAAAGTCCAATAATAAAAAAAATGCTTGGGCCTGCGAAGTTGCCTTTATTGGCCGTGGATCTTGGGCCAAAATATATATTTATTGAAGATTATCCGGTAACGGATGAATTGCCGGATGGCGAAGAATTGGTGGACAAGGAAAATTCAAATATTGCATTAAAAGAGGGATTGCTTCCGTTTAAAAATGACGAAAAAATACTGAATCCACAGATTGGTGATAAAAAAACTTTTGATTGACGGTTTAATAACTGAGCGAAAATTTAATTGATGCAAGCAACGATCCCATTGCCAAGTAGATCATGTTTTTCGCCATGTCATGCGCTGTCGTGTTTGTAGTCGCGTACGAAGTGCCGCTCAAGCCTCAGCCAAGCGTACGTTCGCTCGGCTACCCAGCGCCATGGCTGAACAGCGAAACCTTTGCCCCTGCCGACGCAGCACGACTTCCATGGTAAAGTCGAGAAACGCGGCCTTGTCCAGCAACTGCCTGCGGTCGTATGTCGCATACCACCACAGACGCTTCGCCCACGGCCAGCGTTTGATTAATCCCTTGAGCACCATCTGCGCGCCAGTGGAGCCGGCAATGTCGGCTGGCGTCAGGCTCATCGCCAGCAAGCGACCATCCGTGTCGAGCGCAATATGGCGTTTTCGTCCGCTGAGTTTCTTGTTGGCGTCATCACCTCGCGCTCGCGCGCCGGGCGCTTTCACGCTCTGGCTATCGATAATGCCGGCACTTGGCAGCACCTCCCGCTCATTGCACATACGATCAAGCATCAGCGCCGGATTATGAATGGTACGAAACAGCATGCGCCACTCGCATCCGGACCGTGCAAAATTCAACGATGTGCACCTCGCACTCTGTAGAAATGGCCGGTCAGAGCGCGAGTCCTCGTTGTCGTCCTTTACGCCGACGTGCTCCCAGTTGCTTTTGGTGAAGAAATTGAGCGCGCGACCGACCGGAGATATAGATCTGCCGCATCTTATCGCTCGGGCAATGGCAGATGTCGGTCAGGTGAAGCACGTCATCAAGCGGGAAGCTAAGCCACGCTGACCCGGCCACGGCGGCCGTTGCGGCGCGGCTCGAGAGTCGGCGCATCCGTCCCCGCCATGGGCGACATTGCCGCCGCGTACGCCGGGCCGACGAATTCCGGATCGCCGAAGCGGCGCAGATCGATGTAGTCGACGTTTCTTCGCGCTCAATTTTTGCGCCAGCGTCTGCACGATCATCGTGCGATCGCCCCCCTTTCAAGGGCGGGGCCTCGGCTGCGAAGGCTGGAAACGACAACAGGATACCCAACACGACGCCGGCGACAAACTTCCTTTTGCCTGGCCTAGCTGCCTTCAGGTTGTACTCATTGTTTGAGAGTTGTGCGAAAGAGTGCGCGTGGCGCTTCTGCTGTTGACGTCATCGAATCGGCGCTCCGCTCTGCATGGCGCCGGGAATTGATGCATCCGTGCCGATGGCGCGTGCCGCGCGGAGCAGGGCTGGTGCTACACTGCGGCTCTTGCGCGTTGCTGCAGCTGCCGCCAGCCTGGCTCGACGTGCGGCAGGAGCAGTCCACTATTCGCCACACGATCATGAATGACTTGTTGACCTACATCGCTGCCATTTTCAAGCTGCCCAGCCAGGCCGTGATCGAGCGGCGCGACATCGCGCAAGCCTCCTGGCAGGAAGACGGCTTCGAGGTACGCCAGGAGGTGGCGACCTATTACTTCAGCAATGGCGTGGTGGTGCGGCGCACGTCCGAGGAAGACAGCTTTCCATCGCAGGCGGCCTGCGCGGAGTGCTGGATCACCTACGAGGTGCCATCGAACGGGCAGGCGCCGGTCGAGGTGTTGCCAGCGAGCAGGCGCTTTGACAGTAGTTGCCGAGAGGCATTCTGGTTGAAATTTCACAGCACCAACTGAACGGATGCCTGGCTGACATCGACTGGCGTGCGCAAGACACAGTCCCCAGGCTGTAAAGCGGAATGACAGTCTATTTCCTGTCATTGCATTGTAGCGTTCCTGCCGTGCGCTTGCCGCTATCGGACAGGGTGCGGCCGTTCTGTCTGGCCAGGTCCGGCGGCTCAGGGGCTGCCGCATGGCAAAGCAGGCGCCAGCACAGTTTGATGTGCATCACATCGCAGGCGTTTAGCTGCTCAGCGGCAAGTATCGGGCGCTTAAAATGGCCCATTGCCGAACGAATTGTCCGCTGTCACGTCTTATCGATAAACAGGAGCGCATTGATGACGCAAAGAGTCTTGGTCATGAACGGGCAGCGCCTGCTGCAGAACGAGTGGGGCGGGCAGTGGGTGACCAGCAAGGTGGACAAGGCCGGGGCGATCAAGCCCGGCATCTACGATATCTGCCGGGCGGTGGCTGCCGACAAGGCGAAGACGTATGACGGCGTTATCGTGCATGCCGATGGCGCCGGCGTGTACCAGCAGGCAGGCAAGACCTTGATCAAGCACGCCGCCGGCGATTTCGCTGCGGTACCCGGGACGGGCATCGACACCAGTGTCCGCTACGAGCACGGCCAGGCGCACAGCAGCAGTGCCGGCGTCAGCCTGGGGCGCAAGCTGGGCCGGTAGAGGGGGGGGCTGGCGCCTTGCCGCCGCATGGGATTACCGCCAGCAGTTCTAGTTCTTTGGCAGGCTGGCAACGTATTTCGAGAATTCTCCCGAAAGTTGGCGTGCATTCGGCAGGTGTGACGTTTCACAATCCTTGCGTGCCGCGATTACATCGTCTTCCAGAGGGCCGAGTACGAGCCGTGCCGTGGCTGCATACTTTGCTAACAGAACGGGCTTTCTTTCCGCCAAGGGATAGTCTGCCGCGACGATGATCGCATCGAGCTTAGTCTGCAGTTCGCGTTGTACCTGGCTGTATTGTCCATTAAACAGTTGCGAGCAGGCACCCAGATAGGCAAAAGTAAGTTCGCTACGATAGCCCAGAAGATCACGTGCGGTTTGAACGGCAGTCTCATGCTTTTCCGCGGATGCGGCAAGGGGGACGCATAGCGTTGCGCAAAGGACGGCGATATGACATACGGTGGAACGCATTGTTTGTCTTTATGGAAGAATTGTTAGTCGAAGACCGATGATCTGTTCAATTGTACCTGCTTGATGTCGCCATTGAGTATCAATGCAAGATATTTGCTCTTCCCATTTCGGCGTGCTCGCGCAATCTCGAGGATGCAATGGAATTGATGTAACGACACCGTCATATTTGAGTGCCACCATGCACATTTTCAGAATGGTGTGCCTACCTTGCCGACTCGATCCTTCTCCCTGCCATGGCACTTGCAGCACCGCTGCCGGCGTGGCGGCGCGCGCGGCAATGCACGGCGGCGGGAGCGAGCGGGGTGCGTGTGTACGCCAGCCGGTTGAGCCGTCAGGGACTGGCGCTCTTCTGGGTGTTGGGCGCGATGAGCGGCTCCCTGGGAAGCGCCCGTGGTGCGCCTGCCGATCCGCCGCCTGCGGGCTATGCCCGTGCCAGACTCGCTTCGGCCGCGGTGCAGCCCCCCATTGCCTTCAATATCCCGGCGCAGCCGCTGAATGCGGCACTGAGCCAGTATGCGGACACGTCCGGACAACCGGCGCTGTTTCCCAGTGACATCGTTCATGCCCGCACCTCCACGGCGGTGCAGGGCGTTTACTCGGCCGAAGCGGCGTTGCGCATCCTGCTCCAGGGGACGGGGCTGATTGCCGACAAGCGCAGTTCCAGCCTGGGCCACACATTCATCCTGAAAGAAGCCACGTTGGCATCCGCCTCGCCTCGCAATGGCATGGCCGAGCTGTTCAGTGAGGATGGCTACTCCGGCCTGCTACAGATGCGTGTTTGGCAGGCCCTTTGCTCGAATGCGCTTACCCGGCCGGGCAACTATACTTCCTTGCTGCGCTTTTACCTGGAGACGGATGGCCGCCTCGGTGGTGCCCGTCTCATCGGCAGCAGCGGCGACGCGCGCCGCGATGCGGCCTTGCTGCACACCCTGCGGGGTGTGCGTATCGAGCGCCTGCCGCCGGCGGCCATCGGGCGGCAGCCTTTGACCATGATGGTTGCCCCCGGCGCTGCGGATGCCGGGCCGCAATGCGGCCAGCAACAGGGGACAGGCTAGCCATGTCCGACGGCACGCAGCTGTTCCTGCTGAACTACCTGGGCAAGCACTACGCATCCATCAAGCAGCGCCTGACGCGCAAGCTGGGCAATGCGGAGGATGCCGGCGATGCCCTGCACGATACCTGGCTGCGGCTCAAGGGCAGCGAGGAGCACGGCCCGATCCTGAACCCTGGCGCCTACCTGTCGCGCATGGCGATCAACATTGCGGTGGACGTCCAGCGTCGGCACAGCCGCCTGCTGTCGGGCGACGATATCGAGGAATTGCTGGAAAACCAGGTCGACCCCTCACCTGGTCCGGCGCGGACCGCCGAGATACGCTCGGAGCTCGATGCGCTGCTCCAGCTGCTCGACCGCATGCCGGAACGCCGGCGGGCCATCGCGCTGCTCGTGCATGCGGAAGGGGTGACGCAGAAAGAGGCCGCCCAGCGGCTGGGTGTATCGTTGCGGACGGTCGAGTACGAACTGAAACGCGTGCATGAACGCCTTGATACATATCTTGCAGCAGAGAATAAATAATGCGGGTTTTATGGGCTGCCATTCGTCACTGAGTATGAAACAACAAAAAACACATGCACGCAAGGCGCGGCAGGCGGCCGTTTTGCCGCAGTGCGGCCGCGCCGGGCCGCTGGAGCGGACGCGATGAAGACGCCGCCGCCCATGGACAGTCGCGTCGCCACGCCTGCCGACCCGGACGCGCAGGCGTGGAACTGGTTGCGCCTGCTTACTTCGGGAGACGCCCGCGAGGTCGATGCGCAGCGGTTCCGGCGCTGGATCAAGGCCAGTCCTGCACACCAGGCCGCCTATAACAAGGCGAAGCGCCGCTGGGACGCGATTGAAGCCCCGGCGCGCGAATTGTTGCGCAGCAAACCGCAAGCCGTGGCGGTGCGCGAGTGCCGTCCGCGCATCCCGCTGGCCGGACGCCGTGCCTTCCTTGGTGCGGCCATCAGCGCGGCGGCGGTCGCCGGCGTGGCCGTGCTTCAGCCACCGCTGGGCTTGTGGCCGGCGCCGGACGAGTGGGATGCCGATGACCGCACCGCCACCGGTGAACAGCGCACGCTGGCGCTGTCGGCCGGCGTCGATGTCACGCTGAACACGCGCACCAGCGTTCGCCGCCAGACCGATGGCGGCAAACTGGTCGGCCTGGAGCTGATCACGGGCGAGGCCGCCATCGACTCGACGGGAGCAGGGCGGGCGTTTGCGGTGGTGGCCGGCGTTGGCCGCAGCCTGCTCGAATCCGGGCGGTTTGAAGTGCGCCATCTGAATGGCAAGGTCTGCGTCACCTGCATCGAAGGCAGTGTTCGCATGGAGCATCCGGCAGGCGCGCTTCAATTGCATGCCCGCCAGCAAATAGTCTATGGCGCCAGGTCGGTTGGCGGCATTGCCAGCATCGACCCGAAAACGGTGTCTGCCTGGCGCCAAGGCATACTGGTGTTCAACCAGACCCGTCTGGACGATGCGCTCGACGAAATCAATCGTTATCGGCCCGGTCGCGTGGTGCTGCTGAACGACGCCGTGCGCAGCAAACCGGTCAGCGGGCGCTTTGCCACGGCCTCGCTGGATCTGGCGCTGTGGCAGTTGCAGGAATCCTTCCAGCTGCGTGCCCGCGCGCTGCCGGCGGGCTTGCTGGTCTTGAGCTGAACGAGTCCCGCCATCGTGTTGCCATACGGGCCAGGGGCCGGTGCCGTGTCATGCGCGCGGCCTGCGCGGCCGTGTGTGTCCCGTGTTGCGCAGGGTGTTGCCGGGCCTGCGGAAAATAGTTCCAAAAAAGTTTGCGGTATTTGTGTGGTGCTATTCGTCACTCATACATGGGGAGCCTTTTCTGTCGCTGACGCCAGTCGGCTGCAGGCAGAAAGTCTTCGTGAATGTGGCTGGCCGGCGCGAGACGGCCAGCCGAATGGCATCGACTCAATGATCAGGCGGAAACTTACATGAACACACGCGGGCGCAGTGGCAAGGAAAATCAAACGATACGCAGGCAGGATCAGGCATTCAGGCTGGCACCGTTGGCGCAGGCCATCGCACTGACCTTGGCCGCCGGCGCGGTCACGCTGCCGGCCCACGCGCAGCGCGCATTTGGTCCGGCATGGTTCGCGGACAAAGGCGCGATCCGGCAATCCGCAGCGCAGAGCGGTCGCTTGCCCAATGGCATGCCTGCATCAAGTCTGGCCAGCCTTCCCGGGCAAGAACAGCAAAAGGCCAATGCCCAGCTGCAGCGCTCCATCAGCAACCTGAATCTTGCTGCGCGCAGCATCGCGGCCCAGCAATCGGCACAAGCCGCCGCCCGGCAGGCCGCCGCCAACGGCACGGCTGTCGCGGACGGCATGGCCGAAGGCGGATTGAAGGTCGACAGCAACAGTCTCACCGCCAGCTGGATCAACGCCAATGCCCCGGTGCAATCGCAGATAGACGGCCGCACCAACGTGACAATCCGGCAGACCGCCGACAAGGCCATCCTGAACTGGGAAACCTTTAACGTCGGCAAGCAGACCACCGTCGATTTCAAGCAGGATGCCAGCTGGGCGGTGTTGAACCGCATCAACGACCCCTTGATGCGGCCCAGCCAGATCCAGGGCCAGATCAAAGCCGATGGCACGGTGCTCATCGTCAACCGCAACGGCATCGTCTTCAATGGCGCCAGCCAGGTCAACACGCGCAATCTCGTCGCCGCCGCCGCCGAGATCGGCGACGGCCAGTTCAAGGCCAACGGTATCTACAGCGCCAACGCCAGCGAACCCAGTTTCACCAACGCCCAGGGCAAGGTAGAATTTCAGGCCGGCGCCCGCATCGCCACGCTGGCCCCGAAGACTTCCACCGAAGGCGGCGGCTATGTCCTGTTGCTCGGCAAGGACGTGCACAACGCGGGGGACATTGCCACGCAGAAAAGCCAAACCGCGCTTGTGGCCGGCGACAGCTTCGTCATCAAGAAAGGGTTCGGCACCGACGGCAACCAGGCGTCGACCACGCGCGGCAACGAAATCACCGCGCAGTTCGGCAGCGACAGCCTGGCGGGCAAGGTCGGCAACACCGGCCTGATCCAGGCTCGCGAGGGCGACGTGACCATGCTGGGGCGTGACGTGCAGCAAAACGGTGTCGTACTGGCCAGCACCAGCGTCAACACCCGCGGCACCGTGCACCTTAATGCCATCGGCGCCGATGGCAAGATTGCCTTCGGCCAGGGTGCCGCGACTGCCGTGGTGATCGAGGACGACGGCAAGACCACTGCCTTGGACAGCCAGCGCGCCGGCCTGCGGGGACCGGCAGTTACGACTTCCGAGAATATCGTGGCCATCACGGATCGGCGCGACCAGTCGCGCATCGAAGTCACGAGCGGCGGCACGGTGGACTTCCAGGGCGACTCCCTGACTTTGGCCACCGGTGGCCAGATCGACATCCATGCAGCCCAGCGCAGCCTGGTGCGCGAAGGCGCCCGGATCGACGTTGCCGGTGCCGTGGGCGTGAACCTGGCCATGGAATCGAACAACATCAAGGTCAACGTCCAGGGCAACGAGCAGCGCGACGCGCCGCTCAATCGGGATGGCAAGGCCCTTAACAGCAACGACGTGTGGATCGACCGCCGCAGCCTGGTGCTCGTACCCAAGGGCACGAACGGCTACGCCAGCGACCGCTGGTACACGGCCGGCGGCCTGCTGGAAGTCGGCGGCTATCTGGGCACCCAGGGCCACACTGTGGGCGAATGGATGGCGCAGGGCGGCACGCTGAGCTTCGGCGGCAATGATGTGGTCACGCAGGCCGGCTCCAGCATCAACCTCTCGGGCGGCACGCTCAATGTGCAGAGCGGTTTCATCAATCAGACCTGGCTCAAGGGAACCGATGGGCGGCTGTATGAAGTTTCCAGGGCCCCGGGCGAGCAGCGCTACACGGGCGTCTACAAAGGCTACGAGGACAAGCACGAACGCTGGGGCGAGAAGGCGACCGGTTATTATTACAACCCGCTGATCGGACAGCAGCGCAGGCTGGAAAACGGTTACACGGTGGGCCGCGATGCCGGCCTGCTGGTGATCGGGACAAAGAGTGCGGTGATCGAGGGCGACATCGCGGGCGACACCTTCCATGGCAGCCACCAGACGCAGGCGGCGCAGGCCGGACTCGACGGGTATGAGCAGTCGCAGGTGGCGGTGGCGCGCGGCGGGCAGCTGGTGGTCGGCAGCTACGGCACTCTCTACGACAAGAGCACCGGCCTGATGCACCGCCGGCTCGACACCGCCGGCGTGAAGGACGTGGTGCTGAGCGACACGGCCGAACGCATTGCCGCCGGGCTGGACCTCACGGCGGCGTTGCCGGCCGCGCGCCAGGACACGTTGATCCTCGACACCACGTTGCTGAACGGCTTCTCGCTGGGCGCGGTGCGCATTGCGGCCGCGAACGCGATCACGGTGGATGCGGCGCTGACGCTGGGCAATGGCGGCGACATCGCGCTGTATGGCCCGAAGCTCGGGGTGAACGCGGACCTCACGGCGCACGGCGGCAGCATCCGCCTGGGCGACACGCTCGCGCAGGCCAGCACCAACTACCTCGATGACACCACGCAGATCACCACGCCCGAAGGTGTGCGCGCGGGCGTGGCGGTGGCCCAAGGCGTGACACTGGACACGCGCGGCCTGTGGAGCAATCTGTGGCTCGATCCTGGCGATACCGGCAACATGGCGTGGCGTAACGGCGGCAGCGTATCGATCCGCAGCAGCGGAGACGTGCTGCTGGCCCAGGGTAGCGTCATCGACGTGTCTTCGGGGGCGGCCTTGCTGGCCAACGGCACCTCGCAGCGAGGCGGCAAGGGCGGCGACGTCCGGCTGCAGGCGAATGCGCAGACCGGTGGTGGCGAAGGCGTGCTGGCGATCGATGGCGCGCTGCGCGGCTGGGGCACCTCGGGTGGCGGCACGCTGAGCTTGCAGGCCGGGCGCATGCTCGTCACGGACGGCCCAGGGTGGGCGGACACGTCGGCCGAAGCGGGCACATTGCTTCTCTCAGGCAACTTCTTCGACAAGGGCTTCAGCCGCTACGCACTCATCGGCGACCGCGGCGTCACGGTGACCGACGGCACGCAGGTCGAGGTGACGATGCCGGTGCTGCGCGTAAGGCCAGAAGCCAGGAATGTCGCCACCACCTTTGACGCGGGCCAAGCGCTGCAAGCGTGGACGCCGCCGCTCTACGCCGAGGATGCCGTCAAGGGCGTGCTCACGCAGCGCGCGGGCGCGGGCCTGAGCCTGCAGGCGGGCACGGCGCAGACCCTGGCGGCCGACCTGCCGACGGTGGCGGCGGTCATCGGCCAGGAGGCGCGGATCACGGTCGACCCCGGCCAGGCCATCGACGTGCGCAGCGTCGGGCAGCTCACGCTGCAAGGCCGGCTGCAAGCGCACGGCGGCAGCATTTCGCTGAAGAACCTCGATCTCACGCGCATGGAGCAGGAGCACGCCGTGGACGTGGCGCATAGCCGCTCGATCTGGATCGGCGAGCAGGCGGTGATCGACGTGTCCGCCACGCCCGCGACCGCGCTCGATGTGCAGGGCCGGCGCTATGGCATCGTGCGCGACGGCGGCAGCATCGTGATCGGCGGCGAGATCAAGGAAAGCGACGGTTCGGCCACGGCCGCCAACGGCTTCATCGTCGTGCGCGAGGGCGCCGTGCTCGATGCCTCGGGTACCGCCGCCGTGCTCGACATGGGCGATGCCGGCCCGGTCGCGGTCGCGAGCCGCGGCGGGCTTATCGCGCTGGCCTCGAACAACGGCCTCTACCTCGACGGTGAACTGCGGGCCCGCTCGGGCGGCGCGGGCGCGGCCGGCGGCACGCTGCAAGTCGCGCTGGAATCGCCCGAAGTGCGCACGAGTGCCGGCCAGGCGGAGTACCCGCTGGCCGAGAACGCGGTGCGCAACTACCGCGACCTGGTCATCGGCGGGCTGCAGGGGCCGTCGGACCTGCCGGCCGGACTGGCCCCCGGCGCGACCGATGCGGCGCTGGTCTATGGCCACGGCCGGCTGGGTGTCGACAGCGTCACGCGCGGCGGCTTCGATAACCTCGCGCTGCTCAGCGCGGGCGGCATCAGCCTGGAAGACAACGCCAGCCTGCGGCTTGGCCAGAGTCTGTCGGCCTACGGCGCGCTGATGCTGGCCAACAACGCACGCAACGACGCGCACATCACGCTGGCAGCGCCCTACGTGCGGCTGGCCGGCATCACGCAGAGCTCGGCGTTGGACGTAAGCCGAGGCCGCTTCGGCGTCATCGGCACCGGCGACTGGCTACCGTCCGAGGCGCATTTTGAGGTGCATGCCGGCCTCATCGACGTGCGCTCGTCGGTGCGTATGTCCGGTGTCAACGGCGATATACCGATATCGTCCGACATCGACGCGCCGGAGAACCTTGGCAGCATCAGGGTCGAGCGGCGTGGCTTCGGCCAGACCACGCTGCAAAGCGACGGCGACTTGCGCTTTCTGTCCGACGTGCCGGCCTTGAGCAACGGCGTGCCGACGACCAGCCTCGCCACCCCAGGCGACCTCACCTTGCGGGCTGCGCAAATCTACCCGGCCATCGGTGTCTCGGCCTCGATCCAGGCGGGAGTGCTGCACGACGGCACTTATGCGCCGGATCGCGTGCTGCGCATCGAAGGCAAGGGTCAAGCCGCGCCGGCGGTGCCCTATGCGGCCTTTGGCGGCCTGACGCTCGGCGCCGCGACCATCGAGCAGGGCGGCGTGCTGCGCGTGCCGCTGGGCAGCCTGCGCATCGGCGACGCAAACACCACGCGTGTCGACTTCCTGCCAGGGAGCCTGACCTCGGTCAGTGGCAACGGCCTGCTGATGCCTTATGGCGGCACGGTCGATGGCCTGAACTACCTCTACGACGGCACGAAGGTCGAGTTGATCGGCGTCGGTGGCGCCGGCTCGTACGGCAAGACGCTGGCGGTCGGCATCACGTTGGGCGGGGCGAGCGCCCATGTGCAGCCCGGCGCGGTGCTGGACCTCTCGGGCGGCGGCGAACTCACTGGCGCCGGCTTTATCGGTGGCCGCGGCGGCTCGACCGATGCGCGCTACCACCCGCTGGTGCGCAATGCGAGCGATGGCAGCTTCAGCCTTCCCGGTCTCGCGGGCAACCCCGTGTATGCCGTCGTGCCCGGCGTGCAAGCCCCGGTCGCCCCGGTGGGCGGCGAACGTGGCGCGGTCGACCCGCTGATCGGCCAGCAGATCACGTTGGGTGCCGGCGTGCCGGGCTTGCCCGCGGGCACCTACACGCTGATGCCTTCCACCTATGCCCTGTTGCCCGGCGCCTTCCGCGTCGAGCTCAACGGCAGCGTCGGCCAGGGCGCGGCGCAGGCCAGCAGCGCGATGCGCAACGGCTCGTGGTCGGCCGCCGCGCGGCTCGGCATTGCCAATACCAGCATCGGCGATACGTTGTTCCGCCAGGCTATCCTCACACCGGCCGAGGTGCTGCGCAGCTACTCGCAGTACAACGAGACTTCGTTCAACCAGTTCATCGTGAGCGACGCCGCGCGCACCGGCGTGCCGCGCGCGATGGCGCCGGCCGACGCGCGCACGCTGCTGCTGGCCCTCATGCCGAACACGGGCGCCGGCGCCGACGCTTTCCACTTCGGGGGCATCGGCCGCTTCGACGCGGCCAAGGGCGGCTACGGCGGCACGGTGGCCGTGTTTGCGGGATCCGGGGGGCCTCAAAGCCAGATCGAGATCGTGGGCGGCGGTGCGAAGGCCACGGCCGGCTTCGAGGGCGTGACGCTGAACGCCGAGGCGCTCAATGCGATGGGGGCCGCGCGGCTCATGCTCGGCGGTCTGCAGTACGTGACCTACGGCCCGGGCGGGCGCATCGTGATGTTCGGCGCGGGCACGAACAGCCTCACGCTGCGCCAGGGGGCGGTGCTGTCGGCGCCCGAGGTGTTCCTGCTGGCCGATGCCACCAACACCGATGACGCGAGTCATCTCGTGATCGAGCAGGGCGCGGCGATCCGCACGCTGGGCAAGGGCCGCGCGGCCTACGACTCGGCCGACGGCTTCGTCTACGCGGGCTCGGCCGGCAATTTGGTGGCCGTGTCCAACGGCGTGCTCAGCATGCTGCCGGTGCCGCCCAGTGTCGACCGGCTGGGCAACCGCAGCCTGCAAGTCGGCGTGTGCATCGTCTCGCCCTGCGCGGGCCAGACCGAGCTGTATTCCGAGGGTACCATCGCGCTGTCCACGCCCGACCGTTTCGTGCTCGACGATACGGTGCGCTATGGCACGCGCAACCTCACGCTGGCGGTGCAGGGCATCAACGTCGGCGACGGCGCGGTGCTGGCCGACGCGGCCGCGCGCAACACGCTGCCTTCCGGCCTGGTGTTGAACCAGAGCGTGCTCAACCGCCTGCTGCACGGTGACACGCAGTACGGCGCCCCGGCGCTTGAAACGCTGGAGCTCAATGCCAGCGGCGGCCTGCGCTTTTTCGGCAGCGCCTCGCTCGACACCATCGACCCGGCCAGCGGCAAATCCACGCTTGCGCGCCTGGTGCTGGGCACGCCCGCCATCTACGGCGCGGGCGCGGCCGGCGATGTGGCGACCATCCGCACCGGCCACCTGGTCTGGAAGGGATCGACCGTGGCGCCCGGCGTCGCGGTCATGGGCGGCGCCGGCACGGGCAGCGGTGCGCTGGCCATCGAGGCCGGGACCATCGAATTCGGCTATGGCCCGGGCGCGCAAGCCACGGGCACCAGCGACGACGCGCGTCTGGCGCTGGGCTTTGCCGATGTGCGACTCACCGCCAGCGAGCGCGTCACGGCCAACCAGAAGGGCAGCCTGTCGGTCTACCAGTCGCAAGGCGCGTATGAAGCCGGCAAGGGTTATGCCTACAGCGGCGGCAATCTCAGCATCGACGCGCCGTTGGTGACAGGCGCGGCGGGCTCGGTCAACCGCATCACCGCGGGCGGCGACCTGCGCGTGAGCGCTTCCGTGCCGGCGAACAGAGCGCTCGCCGATGCCGCACTCGGCGCGGAACTGCGCCTTGCGGGCCGTGACGTGATCGTCGACACCACGCTGGCACTGCCCAGCGGCAAGCTCGTCATCACCGCCGACAACGATCTCACGCTGACCGGGCGCGCGCAACTGGACCTGGCCGGCCGCAAGATCGATTTCAACGACGTGTCCAAGTACAGCTGGGGCGGCGACGTCACGCTCGAAAGCCTGGCCGGCAATGTGCGCCAGGCCACGGGCTCGGTGATCGACCTGGCGGCGCAGAACAACCGTGCCGGCACGCTCAAGGCGCTGGCGCTGGGCGACCAGGCCGGCGTGGTCGACCTGCAGGGCGCCATCCGCGCCGGCAGCACGGGGCGCTATGACGCGGGCGGCACGCTGCTGCCGTATCTGGCAGGCGGCGTGGAAATCCGCGCACAGCACCTCGGTGATGGCGCAGCGCTCGACAGCCAGTTCGCATCGCTCAACCAACGGCTCAACGAAGGCGGCGTGTCCGGCACGCGCACCTTCCAGCTCAGGCAGGGCGACCTTGCCATCGGCGACGGCCTGAAGGCCGGCGAAGTCAATGTGTCGCTCGACAACGGCAGCCTGACGGTCAACGGCACCATCGACGCCAGCGGCGAGCGCGTGGGCCGCATTTCCCTCGCGGCGAAGAATGCCCTGACGGTGGCTGGCTCGGCCGTGCTCGATGCGCACGGCACGCTGCTGCGCGTGGATAGCTACGGCAAGATCATCGATTCGCCCAACCGCGCCATCGTCGACCTGAGCACGCAGGGCGGCGTGCTGACGCTGGCCGACGGCGCGCGCATCGACCTGCGCCATGGCACGGCCGCGACGCTGGGCACGCAAGCGGGGCAGAACGACGGCCGCGCACGCGGCACGCTCGATCTCTCGGCGCCGCGCATCGGCGCCAACGGCTTGCCGGGCATCAACGGGACAAGCGATGCGGCGGTCTATGGCGACATCGCCATCGACGCGCGCGGCGCGCTCGACATCCGCGGCGCTCGCTCCATCGCGGTCAACGCCATGCAACGCTACGACGACGCCCCGCTGGTCAGCACGCCGGCCGCCAGCGGACGACCCTACCAGGAGATCACCCAGGCCTGGCTGAAGGGCAAGCACGACGACAACAAGGACTTCGTCGATGCCGCACTGGCGCGCGCCAGCCTCATGACCGGCAGGCTCGCCGGCCTGCGCAAGCCGGCTGACGCCGACGCCTTCCATCTGCGCCCCGGCATCGAGATCGTGAGCAATGCGACCAGCAACCCGGGCGGCGACATCGTCGTGTCGGGCGACCTGGACCTGTCGGGCTACCGCTACGCCAGCGTCAACCCGCACACGCAAAAGACCGGCGTCTCTGGCTCGGGCGAAGTCGCGACCCTGCGCATCCGCGCGGCCGGCAACCTCGATATCTATGGCAGCATCAACGACGGCTTCGCGCCGCCGCCCGCCACGCAGGACGACAAGGGCTGGCTGCTGACGACAGGCATCAACTTCTTTGGCGCCGACACGGTGATCCCGCGCGCCGGCATCGTGCTGGGCGACGGCACGGTGTTCGAAGGCGGCAACGCGCTCAACTTCGACCTGCCGATCCAGTCAGGTGACTTTGCCGCCGGCACGCTGATCCCCGTGTCCAGCGCATTGATGGCGGAGATGCTGCTGCCCGCCGGCACCGTGCTCGCTGCCAACGTGCGCGATGCCGGGGGCCAGATTATTCACGCGGCCGGCAGCATCGCCGGCGAAACCGTGACGCTGCCTCAAGGCACGCGCCTGGACGCCGGCATGCGCCTGCCGGGCGCCACCACGCTGGACGCGCTGGTCTGGCCCAAGGGCATCGCGCTGCCGGTCGCGGGCGCAAAGTACCTGATGCATGGCGACACGGCCCTGCCCATGGGCGCGCTGTTGCCTTCTTCGGCCGACATCAAGCTGCCGGGCGCGGCCAAGTCGGTCGAGCTTCGCCCTGGCGGCGCGGGCCGGCTGTGGGGCGCGGCCGTGATGCTGCCGGAAGGCTCGCAGTCGTGGTCGCTGCAACTGCTGGCCGGCGCTGATCTGAGTGCGGCCGATGCGCGCACGCTGCAGCAGCACCCTGCGGCGGGTGAACTGCGCCTGGCCGACACCCATTACGGTCTGTTCGCCAAGGCCCTGCCGTTCAAGGGCGCGTTCGCGTGGACATCGCTCGCGGCTAGCGATCTGGGCTTGAAGGCAGGCGTAGAAATCACCGACGAAGTCGCGCAGCAACTCTTGGGCGGCAGATACCAGACCGCGGCGGCGCTGTGCGCGGCGAACGGATCCTATTGCACGCCCGTCTATGCGTTCAATTGGTCGGCGTCCGCCGCCCGGAGATTCAAAGAACCTGCGCTTGCGGATACGCCGATTCTCGATGCCGATGTTGTGCGGTTGACCAAAGGCGCGTTCAAGACGGCCAACGCGCTGTGTGAGGGAAGTTCCAGTTATTGCATCTCGCTGCCCGTGAACATCTACTACGAATACCTGCCTGGCAACACCCGCTTCAGCGTGCTGCGCACCGGCGCTGCCGATCTTGACCTGCGCGCGGCCGGCAACCTGGGCATGAACTCGCTCTACGGCGTCTATACGGCCGGCGCCTCGTCGCAGGCCACGCAGGCCGGCGACCCGTACAACCTGCCGCGCGTGGTGGGCAGCAGCGGTACGGTGTTGAGCGACAAGAACAAGGGCTACGAGAAGTTCGTCAACGGCGGTGCCGAGAGCCTGGCGCGCGCCTGGTACCCGGCCGGCGGCGGCAACCTCACGCTGCAGGCCGGCGGCAACCTGACCGGAGAGTTGATGGCGGCAATCTCCGCCATCGGCGCCAGCCGGCCCAATCCGGCCGATGCGGGCGTGACGAGCAACGACACCGCCAACTGGCTGTGGCGCCAGGGCAGTGGTAACACGCTCGGGGGAGGCAACGATCAGGCTGCGGCCTGGTGGATCAACTTTGGCAGCTACGCCACGCGCGGTACGACCGACACGCTGGTGGGCTTTACCGGTTACGGTACGCTGGGCGGCGGCGACTTGCGCGTCGACGTGGGCGGCGACGCGGGCCTCGTGTCCCAGCGGGGTACGGCCGTGCGCACCGGCACGGACAACCGGCGCAGCGACGGCCTGGTGCTGGCCGTGGGCGGCACCGGCCGCGTGCTGGCCGATGGCAGCCTGGCGCTCACCGGCGGGGGCGATCTGAGCCTGCGCGTCGGCGGCGCACTCAATCCCTTGGCGCTCGATCCCCTGAACGACATCCAGTCCAACGCGGTGCTCAACGGCGCCGTCGTCAACCTGCGCGGCGACGTGCAGATGCAAGCCGGCGCGATGGGCACCCAGTCGCTGCGCTATGCGCAGTACACGGGCCAGCTGTCCGAGCGCGATACCCGGACCCTCGATCCGTTCTCGGCCGGGCGCGCGGTGTCGCAGGGTGGCATGCTGCTGGTGCCGGGCGATGCGAGCTACCAGCTGAACACGCGCGGCGACCTGGTCGTGACGGGTGCCAACGACGCGGGCCGCGCCGTGATACAGAACCGCAGCGCCTTCATGGTGGACGGCGCCAAGGGCAGCGGCGACAGCTGGTTCACGCTGTGGACGCCGAACACCGCCATCCGCCTGTTCTCGGCCGGCGGCGACCTGACGCCGCAGATGGCCAACCCCGGCGCGCTCCCGACCGACATGGCCCACGTCTACCCGTCGATCCTGAGCGCGGTCGCGTCCAGCGGCAGCCTCTACTATGGCAGCATGGTCACGGACAGGACGACAGAGGCGACCGGCGCGCTGGTACTCGCGCCATCGGCGAACAGCCGGCTGGAGTTCCTTGCCAGCAATTCGATCCATGGCGGCGGCTACGCCGTGAGCCCCTCGGGCGCGGCCGAGAGTGCGATGGCCACCCCCTTCCATCCGGCGTTCCGGGGAACGCTAGAGAACGGCACCGCTGTGAGCAATCTCGTCCAGGCCGGCAACCTCGTCGAAAATGACCGGCCATTGTTCGCGCTGGGCGCCAACACCGTGTCGGCAGGCGGCCAACACGGCAGCGAACCGGTGCGTTTCTATGCCTTGCACGGCGACCTGGTGGGCGTGGCAACGGGCCGCATTAACGTTTTTGCATCCAACGACCCGACGCGCGCCGGCCAGACTTATTACGAGGCCGGGCAGCCGGTGTGGATGATGGCCGGGCGCGACATCGTCGGCAGCGGCACGCCCATCGGCCAGGCCCAGCGCATTGATGTGAGCTTGGGCGCGCTCTATGACAGTTCGGGCAACCTGTTCGCGCACAGCGCCCCGACCGACGTGTCGCTAGTGTCGGCCGGTCGCGACATCGTCTACAGCAGTTTTAACGTGGCCGGCCCCGGCACGCTGGAGATCACCGCAGGGCGCCATATCCAGATGGAAGACCGCGCGGGCGTGACGAGCCTGGGCCCGGTGGTGCCGGGCGACAGCCGGCCGGGCGCGAGCATCTCGATGCTGGCCGGCGTGGGCCCGAACGGCCCCGACTACAAGGGCTTCCTGGCGCGTTACCTGGGCGAAGGCAAGCGCGCCCAGCCAGGCCTGCCGCTGGCCGACCAGCCTGGCAAGGTCGTCAAGACCTACGAGGCCGAGCTGGCCACCTGGCTGGCCGACCCGCTCCACGGCCTGGGCTTCACCGGTACGCCCGGCGAGGCGCAGGCCTTCTTCGACGCGCTGCCGGCGACGCAGCAACGCATCTTTGCGCGCCAGGTGTACTTCGCCGAACTCAAGGCCGGCGGGCGCGAGTACAACGACGCCGACGGCGCGCGCTTCGGCAGCTACCTGCGCGGGCGCAATGCCATCGCGGCGCTGTTCCCCAAGGGGGCTGCGGATGGGGCGCCGATCAGCTATAGCGGCGACATCACTATGTTCCGCGGCAAGCTCGGCGCCACGCCGCGCAGCGGCTTCGTACGCACGCTGTTCGGTGGCGATATCGCGCTGATGACGCCCGGCGGCCGCCAGGTCTACGGCATCGAGGGCGAGGCGCCGCCCTCCGACGCGGGCGTGCTGACCCAGGGTGCGGGCGACATCGCGATCTATTCGCAGGGCAGCATCCTGCTGGGCCAGAGCCGTATCATGACCACCTTCGGCGGCGGCATCCTGGGCTGGTCGGCCGAGGGAGACATCAACGCGGGGCGCGGCTCGAAGACCACGCTGGTCTACACGCCGCCCAAGCGTGTCTACGATCAGTGGGGCAACGTCACGCTGTCGTCCAACGTGCCGAGCACCGGCGCGGGCATCGCCACGCTGGCGCCGATCCCGGAAGTGCCGGCCGGCGACATCGACCTGATCGCCCCGCTTGGCACCATCGACGCGGGCGAGGCGGGCATCCGCGTGTCGGGCAACGTGAACCTGGCGGCGCTGCAGGTGGTCAACGCGGCCAACATCGCCGTCAAGGGGGAGGCTATGGGCATGCCGAGCATTGCGGCGGTGAATGTCGGCGCATTGAGCAATGCGAGTGCGGCGGCGTCGCAGGCAACGGCCGCCGCGCAGGACGTCCTGCAGCGCGAGCGCACGGCGGCGCGTCAGAACCTGCCGTCGATCTTCACGGTGCGGCTGATCGGATTTGGCAACGAAGCGATGGAGGGAGGAGGGGATGCACCGCCGCCGCCACGTGCCGGGCTGCAGTCGTCTCGCGGCGTGCCATACGATGCCGCCAATCCGGTGCAATTCATTGGCGTCGGCGGTGATTTCGACGCCCGGCAGCTGGCACGCTTGAGTCCCGAGCAACGGCGCCTGTTGCAGCAGGACCGCTAGGCCAGTGGCCTGAACCGGTATTACCCACCTGTTTCCTGCCCGCGCAGGGAACAGGCTGGGGAACTGCCTGCCTTTGCCGTGCATGGCCCCCTGCTGTCCCCCTTTTTTGCTGCCGACGTCGCGCTGCCCCGAAGCCCGCGCGTCGTGCAGACGTACACCGAGGTATATCCGTCATGAACCTGAGTATCCTGGATGGCCTGAAGGCGTCCAATGTTGTCGAGGAGCTCGCTGGAGAAGCATGCAGCGAGCATGGCCAGGGCATCGTGCTGCGCGATTTCGTGGCGGCGAACTACGCCCGCCTGCACCGTCGGCTGATGCGCAATCTCGGCTGCCCCGACCTGGCCAGCGATTGCCTGCACGATGCCTGGCTGCGGCTGGCGGGCGCGAGTACTCCGGTTTCCGTGCAAAACCCGAACGCCTATGTCTACCGCGTGGCCTGCAACGTGGCGATGGACTACCTGCGCGGCAAGCGCTGCACGCAGCACGACGACGAGGCGGCTATCGACCATTTGACGGACCCGGCCCCCGGTCCTGACCTCATCGCCCTGGCCCGCTCCGACCTGGCCGCGGTCGAGCGCGCGATGCAGCGCATGCCATTTCGGCATCGTTCTGTCCTGGTTGCCCTGCGGATAGAAGAAAAGTCGCGCCAGGAAGTGGCGGACGAGTACCAGGTGTCGCTGACCGTGATCGATACGATGCTGCGCCAGGCCCTCGATCACTGCGCCCGCGAAACCGGGCAGAAGGCAAGCGGTGGCATCAGCCAGGCGCGGCGAGGTTTCTCGCGGCGCTGGCAAGCCAAGGTGCTCGCCGCGGAGGCCACTGCGCTGCTGCACCATCGCAGCGGTGTCCGGCACTGACACGGCGAAGAAAAGCCCCGTAAGGACGGCGGCAAGGATGGCGGGCTTGCGCGCGCTCACCTCGACAGGCAAGACATTGATCAGGCGTGGCGCCGCCAGTTGCGCCAGAGCCTGGGAAGCGCTCAGGACTTCCAGCGCCATCGTCTTGCCGGCGAGCATGCGCTGGCGCCGGGCGATCCGGGCTTACACCAAGCGAATGCCGCCATCGATTTCGAGATCGGTGCCATTGACTGCCCGATTGTCGAGCAGGAAAAACACCCCATGCACCACATCGGCGACCGAAGCCAGGCGCCGTGCCGGCGTACGCGCCGCCATATGCTCAAAGACCGCATTTCTGCTCGGGGCAATCCCTGCTTGCCAGGCGGCCGAATCAGGAACCATGCCCGGGGAAATACAATTGACCCGGATCGGGGCCAGCTCCACGGCCATGGTCGCGGTGAGGCCGACCACGCCCGCGTTGACGGCCGACACCATGGTCGAGCCCGGGTAAGGTTTCACCTTCGACACGCCGCCGAACAGCACCACGGACGACTCTGGTAGTAAACGGGGCAGGGCGGCGCGCGTGGCCTCCGGATAGCCAACCAGTTTCAGGCGCGAGAGTATTTCCGCGTCCTTGATCGCAAGATCCTTGATGCTGGTATTGACGCGGTGGATGGACGTGATGACGAGATGGTGGATCGGCGGCCCCTCGGCCAGGGCCGCCTGTATCGAATCGGAATGCGTCAGGTCGATGCCGATGCTGCGCGTTTGCGGGCTGATGCTGGCAGCGATGCTGGCAGCGCGGCCACCATCGCGGCCGCCGATGGTGACCAGGCAGCCGAGCGAATGGGCCGCCTGGGCGATGGCCAGGCCGATTCCTGACGTGCCGCCGATAATGACGATGTGTTCCGTTGCCTTGGGCATAATTTATTCCGTTTTTGGTGTTGCAATGAGCCGCAGCCTGCTTCAATACTCTGCGCAGGACACGGGATGCGGATACGCCGCCAGGTCTCAGCGTTCCCCGTTCTCGATGAAGCAGGCGGGCATCGCCGGCCCCCACATATACAGCGCATCCTCCGACGGATGGTCGCCGCTGGCCCAGTGCGCCCCCGCGGGCACATAGTCCATGTGCGCCGAGTATTCCCAGAACGATCCCCATGGGTCGCGGACGTAATAGAAGTAATTGGAACCGAGCGTATGCTGCGACAGGCCCCAGCCTTCCCGGTAGCCGGCGTCGCGCATCTGCTCGCTGCCCCAGCCGATATGATCGATGCCTGGCACATCCCAGGCGCTGTGATGCCAGCCCTTGTTCGCATCCTGGACAAAGGCCACCAGGTGATGGTCGGAACCATGTCGGCCATGCATGAAGGCAACAATGTCGCGCGAGCGGTCCGATAGCCGCAAGCCCAGGACGCGCGCGTAAAACTGCAGCGCGCGCTCGATATCCGGGGTGAACATCAACACGTGCGACAGGCGCGTCGGCTGGGCTTTCGGGCGCGCGGCGCGGCCCAGCGCTCCGCGCGCACCGGCCGGCACATTGAACACTTGCAGGAGTTCCTTGCCGTAAGGCGAGGTTTTCGGGCCAGCCTTGATCTGCAGCAAATTGCCATCGGGATCATGCAGCCAGAATCCCTGCGCGTCGGACTGCGGCGGGGCAGGCACGATGCGGGCGCCCTGGGCCTCGGCCTGGGCCAGCAAGGCGTCGAACTCTTCCGCATAACAGTTAAAGCTCAGGTAGGCGAGCCGCTTGGCCGGACCCGGGGAGATATGCGCCCAGCGGTGAGCGTCGCCAAGGGCACGCACGTCGAAACCGTCGCCCCTGTCATCGAGGCGCAGTCCGAAGGCGTGCAGGAAATGCCGCGCCTGTTCCAGGTCCGGTACCTGCAGCGCAAAATGGTCGATGGAGTGAATGCCGAAGAGCGCAGGCAGGTCTGGCGTGGCATCATGACTCGATACTTGATGGAGTGACATTACAATCCTCCCGTCCGGGCACTGGTGCCCTGCAGTATTGCCGCCAGCACCGCGCGCAATTGCGCCGCCGGCTCGCTTGCGCCTTGCTGGACGCGCCAGGCGATGTGGCGATCGGGGCGCACCAGTACGCAGCCGGACTCATCCATATTGCGCACTTGCGCCCAGCGGCCGTGCACATCGAGCACCTCGCAGCCGGGGCCGATCGCAAATGCCGCCAGTTCCACGCCCAGTTCGGCCGCGACGGCCTCGCAAGCGGCCAGCCACGGTTTGCCGGCCAGGCCGGTGAGCAGGGTGAAGCGTCCCTTGCCGCACAAATCCAGGGTCGACAGGCGCTGCTGGCGGTATTCGAGCCAGGCATGGGGAAGCGACGCGCCCGGATACGTGCTGGGCTGATGGTACAGCTCGGGATCGCGCAAGACGGGGTCCGGCTCGGCAGTGCCGCGGATGACCGCGTCCGATGCATATACCTGGCCCAGTTCCACGCCATGGCAGTTGAACTGGTAGTTTTGCAGCTGGACCGCGGCATCGAGCGTCGTCCTGCGCGCGCGCCCCTGTGCTGAATCGCTGAGCAGTTCCTGCACATTGTGCCAGCCTTCCTGCACCGACTGGCCCGGCTGGAAGCCGATGGCGTCGGCGATGGCCTGCATGTCCTGCACCGACTGCAGCGCGCGGTCGATCACCTTGCGGGCCACGGGCTGGCGCTCGGCCGAATAGGTATCGAGCAGGGCATCGCCGGCCTGGCCCTTGAGCACCATGGCGAGCTTCCAGGCCAGATTGAAGCTGTCCTGTATCGAGGTGTTCGTTCCCAGGCCGTTGGCCGGCGGATGGCGGTGCGCGGCATCGCCGGCAAGAAACACGCGGCCGCGCCGCATGTCCCGGGCCACCACATGGTTGATCTTCCACTTGTTGGCCGACTTGACCCGGATGGCAATGCCGGGGTCGCCAATGATGGCGCGCGCACGCGCCACGATGGCCTCGTCGCTCAGGTCGGGCTCGCCTTGCGCAGGATCATACATGAACAGCATCACCCATTCCTTCCAGGGCCGCACGCAGACAAAGGTGCCGGCTCCCAGCCAGTCATTATTGCCGGGCTGCGTCATCCAGTACAGCACGCCTGGACGGTGGGCGCAATACTGGCTCAGGTCCACTTCCAGCCAGCAGTTGACGGCGGCGGCCAGGCCCATTTCCCCTTCCAGCTCAAAGCCGATGTCGCGCGCGACCAGGCTGTTGCCGCCGTCGGCGCCGATCGCATAGTGCGCGCGCACCCGAAAAACCTCGCCTGTCGGCAAGTCCTTCAAGTCCGCCACGACCGCGTCGCCTTCTTGCACGATCCGCGTCAGTTCCGTGTTGAACAGGAACGGCGCGCCCGCCTCGCGCGCCGCGCCGAGGATCACGGGTTCGAGCAGGTGCTGGGGAACGTTGCACATTTCGCAAGGACTGGCCGTTTCGTAATCGAGCTTGCGCTGTTCGCCCGTGCCCCACGTTTGCAGCCTGGCCAGCTCCGTGCCGGTGAAGCTGGTGGCCCAGACGTTATTCATCATGAGCTGGTTCGGCGTGGCGATGGCGCGTACGCGCTCTTCGATGCCCAGGTCGCGCAACACCTCGACCGTGCGCTGATTGGTGATGTGCGCGCGGGGCGAATTGGCCGTGGCCGGATAGCGCGACACGGTCAGGGTGTCGATGCCATATTGGGCCAGCAAGGCCGTGGCGGCCAGTCCCGCCGGTCCGGCGCCGACGACCAGTACCGCGACTTCTATTTCACGCATGTTTGTCTCCTCTATCTACTGTCTTTTTATAGGCAATGCTGTTGCTTTCAGGACTGCCGCTAGGCAGCGGCTTCGTCGGCGATGGGATTGACCAGCACGCCCAGCCCCTCGATCGCCACTTCGCACACGTCGCCATGGCGCATCAGCAGCCTCGGTTCGCGTGCCCAGCCGATGCCCGATGGCGTGCCGGCAACGATCACGTCGCCCGCCTCCAGGGTCACCGCTTCGCTCAGGATCGAGATCAGGGCGGCGACATCGAAGAGCATGTCGGCGGTATTGGCCGACTGCACCACCACGCCGTTCAGGCGCGTTTCCAGGCGCAGGCCGCTGGCGCCGGGCGGCAATTCGTCGGGCGTCACCAGGAAAGGGCCGAAACCGCCGGTGGCGTCGAAATTCTTGCCGATTGTCCATTGCGGCGACTTGAACTGGAATTCGCGCACCGAGCCATCGTTGAAGATCGAGTAGCCGGCGACGTGTTCGAGGGCCGCGGCGCGCGCGATATGCCGGCCGCCGCTCTTCAGCACCACCGCCAGTTCGCCCTCGAAATCGAGCGAATCCGAGACCAGTGGACGCACGATGGGCTGGCCATGGCCGGTCAGGCTGGTGTGGAAGCGGTTGAACACGGTGGGGTAGCCCGGCTGCTCGTAGATGCTTTCCCGCGTGTGGTCGGCATAGTTGAGGCCGATGCAGATGATTTTGGGAGGACGGGCCAGCGGCGGCAGGCAGCTCACGCTGTCCAGGGCGAAGACGGGACCGTGTTCGCCCGCTTCCGTGGCAAAACTGCACAGATCGATGCCGGCGGCGAGCAGGTCGCCCATGTCGTGCAGGCCCAGACTCCGTACTTCATTGCCGCGGACGAGGCCAAGATGGCGCTCGCCATGAAGGGAAAATTGCAGGAATTTCATCAGTGTTCTCGCTTGTGAACGTTGCGTAAGCACCGGCCGGTAAGGCTGCGGCCAGTGCATGTCCGGACAGCGCTTGCGCCGCCGCCATGCAGGAAAGTATAGGCAGAAAAAATATACAAAACAAGAAAAATATACAAAATGCGTAAAATATTGTTTTCCAGGGGCCTACGCTATAATGTCATCAAGGAGAGCATATGAATGAATCTGCAACTGCCGCGCATGGCGCCGAGATGGCCAGCCCGCGCACCATGGCGTCCATGCTGGCCGACCGCATTCGCGACGACATCATTGCCGGCGCCTTGGCGCCGGAAAGCAAATTGCGCCTGAAGGACTTGTCCGTCCGTTATGACGCGGGCGTGATACCGCTGCGCGAAGCGCTGTCGCGGCTGGCGATGACAGGCTTTGTGCGTGCCGAGGACCAGCGCGGCTTTCGCGTCACCGGCATCTCTACCGAAGAACTGAACGACATTACCCAGACGCGCCAGCGCATCGAAACGGATGCGCTCAGCAATGCAATCGCGCATGGCGACATCGAATGGGAAGGGCGCATGCTGTCCTCGTTCCACCGGCTTTCCAGGCTGAGCATGACGAATCTCCCGGGCGCGGCGCTGAACCGCGAGTGGGAACTGGCCCACGATGCCTTCCACGAAGCCATCCTGTCCGCTTGCACGTCGCGCTGGCTGCTGCATTTCGCCCAAGTGTTGCGCGACCAGACGGCCCGCTACCGCCACCTGTCGGTACGGGCTGAAACGGCCGAGCCGCGCGACGTGGCGGCCGAACACAAGGCGCTGCTCGACGCCATCCTGGCGCGCGACACGGGCGTGGCGTGCGACTTGCTGACGCGCCATTTCGCCACCACGACGCGCATGGTACTGGCCAGCGTGGCCGGCGCGCCGCGGCGCCCGGCCCCGGCGCGCAAGGCCCAGGCCGCGCGGCAGGCCTGAGCGCGCGGCACCGGCGGCGTCAGCTGCGGCCAAACCAGTCCCGCGCCGACGTTGACGGTCGAATGGACGATGGGCAAGCCGTAGGCCATGGCCGCCTTCGAGGCGCCAACGATATATGCGTTTGCATTACCCGCTATCGGCAAGGCAGCAGGCGCCTTCCATCGAATGGCCGATGCTGAAAGGCGATTTTGGATAGTAATCCTGCAAATACTTTTGCAATAGAGCATAAATCCGCACGCAGTGTTCCAAAAATAGAACGATCTTTGCTGTCTGCACCCGCGCGGCGTAATGCCGGCCATGGCCAGGTGCAGGAACGGCGCCATTGCGGCGCGCCTGGCGTCTCGTCATCCGGTGGGGCGTTTTGCGATGCAAAACCGGAGTTTACACAAATTGCGGCAGGACAGTCTAAAATAGATGGTTAGGCTAGGGCAGGCCTCCGGGCCGAGACACAAGCCGTCCAGGGCAGGGTCAACCACCATGTGTTTGGAACGAAGTAAGTTAACCACCTGAACCACAGGCATCACCGCATACAAGGGAATGAACATGGCAACACAAAAATCCAAAATCATCTACACGCTGACTGACGAGGCGCCGCTGCTGGCGACGTATTCCCTGCTGCCAATTATCAAAAAATTCACCGCGCCGGCTGGCGTGGACGTGGTTTCCAGCGATATTTCGGTGGCGGCGCGCGTCCTGGCTGAATTCCCCGAATTCCTGACGGACGAGCAAAAAGTTCCGAATACCCTGGCTGAACTGGGCAAGCTGACCCAGAATCCCGACACCAACATCATCAAATTGCCGAACATCAGCGCCTCCCAGGGCCAGCTGATCACCTGCGTGCGCGAGCTGCAAGGCCGCGGCTACAAGCTGCCCGACTATCCGGAAGACGCGAAGAGCGACGAAGAAAAGGCACTGAAGGCCCGCTACGGCAAGTGCATCGGCAGCTCGGTCAACCCGGTGTTGCGTGAAGGCAATTCCGACCGCCGCGCGCCGAAGGCCGTCAAGGAATATGCGCGCAAGCATCCGCATTCGATGGGCGAGTGGAGCCAGGCTTCGCGCACCCACGTGTCGCATATGCACCATGGCGACTTCTACCATGGCGAAAAATCCATGACGCTCGACAGTGCGCGCGATGTCAAGATGGAACTGGTCACGGCCTCCGGTAAGACCATCGTGCTGAAACCGAAGGTGGCGCTGCAAGCGGGCGAGATCATCGACAGCATGTTCATGAGCAAGAAAGCGCTGCTGGAATTCTACGAGCGCGAACTGGAAGATGCGCGCAAGACGGGCGTGATGTTCTCGCTGCACGTCAAGGCCACCATGATGAAGGTGTCCCACCCGATCGTGTTTGGCCACTGCGTGCGCATTTTCTACAAGGAAGCGTTCGCCAAGCACGCCGAACTGTTCGACAAGCTGGGCGTGAATGTCAATAACGGCATGAGCAACCTGTACGACAAGATCGATACCTTGCCAGCGTCGCAAAAGGATGAAATCCTCAAGGACCTGCACGCCTGCCACGCCAACCGTCCGGAACTGGCCATGGTCGATTCGGCCAAGGGCATCACCAACTTCCATTCGCCGAACGACATCATCGTCGACGCGTCGATGCCAGCCATGATCCGCATCGGCGGCAAGATGTGGGGCGCCGACGGCCGTCCGAAGGACGTCAAGGCAGTCATGCCGGAATCGACTTTCGCGCGGATCTACCAAGAAATGATCGGTTTCTGCAAATGGCATGGCAACTTCGATCCGAAGACCATGGGCACCGTGCCGAACGTGGGCCTGATGGCGCAGCAAGCGGAAGAGTACGGCTCGCATGACAAGACCTTCGAAGTGCCCGAAGGCGGCATCGCCAACATCACCGACCTGGCCACGGGCGAAGTGCTGCTGACGCAAACGGTGGAAGAGGGCGATATCTGGCGCATGTGCCAGGTCAAGGACGCGCCGATCCGCGACTGGGTCAAGCTGGCCGTCACGCGCGCGCGCAACTCGGGCATGCCTGCCGTGTTCTGGCTCGATTCCTACCGTCCGCACGAGAACGAAGTCATCAAGAAGGTACAGGTTTACCTGAAGGATCACGACACCAAGGGCCTGGACATCCAGATCATGTCGCAGACGCGCGCCATGCGCTACACGCTGGAACGCGCCTTCCGCGGCCTGGACACCATTTCCGTGACCGGCAACATCCTGCGCGACTACCTGACCGACCTGTTCCCTATCCTGGAACTGGGCACCAGCGCCAAGATGCTGTCCATCGTGCCATTGATGGCCGGTGGCGGCATGTACGAGACGGGCGCCGGCGGTTCCGCGCCGAAGCACGTCAAGCAGCTGGTGGAAGAAAACCACCTGCGCTGGGATTCGCTGGGCGAATTCCTGGCCCTGGCCGTGTCGCTGGAAGACATGGGCATCAAGACCGGCAACGCCAAGGCGAAACTGCTGGCCAAGACCCTGGATGAAGCGACGGGTAAGTTGCTCGACAACAACAAGTCGCCATCGCCACGCACCGGTGAACTCGACAACCGTGGCAGCCATTTCTACCTGGCCCTGTACTGGGCACAGGCGCTGGCTGCGCAAACGGACGATGCAGAAATGCAAGCTCACTTTGCGCCACTGGCGAAAGCCCTGGCGGAAAACGAGACGAAGATCGTCGAGGAATTGAAGGCCGTGCAAGGCAAGGAAATGGATATCGGCGGTTACTACCTGCCGGATCCGGTGAAAACGGACGCCGTCATGCGTCCGAGCGCCAGCCTGAATGCGGCCCTGGACAGCATCTGATATCGCGCTGATACCGGCGGGCGGTGACTGACCTTGCCGCAGCGCCCAAGAAACGCCGCCGGGAACCTTCCCGGCGGCGTTTTTGCATTTTAGTCGTAGTGCTTGTAGACGGCGGTGGCGCCGTTGGCCTTTACCAGGAAGACGTCGTAGGGATCCTTGCGCGGCCCTTCCATGCCTGGCGATCCCATGGGCATGGCCGGCACGGCCAGGCCTTTTGCCTGCGGCTTGTCGCGCAGCAGGCGCTTGATGTCGCTGGCGGGGACGTGGCCCTCGATCGCATAGCCGTTGACCATGCCCGTGTGGCAGGAGCCGAACTGGTCCGGGATGCCCGCGCGCTGCCGATATTGCGCCGGCATGTCGACGTTCTTTGCGCGCACCGTGAAGCCGTTCGCTTCCAGGTGCCTGACCCATTCGCCGCAGCAGCCGCACGCGGCACTTTTATAGACGTCGATGACGGGGCCGGCCGCCGCGGCGAACAGGGGCAGGCCCAGCACGGCCGCACACGCGCCGCGCTTGAGAAAATTCCGAATCATGGTGTTATCTTTCAAATACGAATAGAGGATGATGGCCGTGGACGCGTTCGTCCAGGCGCATGCTGGTATGGCCGTGAAAGCTCAGGCGTGCCGGGGAGGGCGGCGCGGGCCGTCGGGGATGAAGCCGGCCGGCGGTGGCGTTTCCGTGACCGTCACGTCTTCCGCGCCGCTGCCATCTGGCAGGCCGGTGCCGAAGGAGGCAGGCATGAAGGCGCCCAGGCAGAAGGCGGCGCAGGCGCCGCAGGCGGCGTGCCGCTCGCCGTGCGCATCGGCTGCCAGCGGCGTTTCCCTAGCCTGGTGGCAGGGCGCGGCCGCTGTATCGGCCGGCAAGCCGCGTGCCGCCTGCTGCTGGCCATTTGCGCAGGCCATGCGGATCTCGGCGGCGACCGCTTGCAGCGGCAGCAGCACCATCAGTATCAGGATCAGCCATGTTTTGAAAAGTCGCATCATCGCTGAAAAGTATAGCATGCGCGCGCGGCCGGGACGGCGCGGCGCGCCTGCCGTCGCCGCGCCTTCAATCGGCCATGTGCTGGAAGTCCGGCGCGACCGAGAGGGATTTGGCATCGTACATGGCGCGGTCGGCATGGCGCAGCAGTTGCTGCATGGTTTCGCCATGGTCGGGATAATGCGCCACGCCGATGCTGACGGAAATGCCGAGCTGGCGGCCATCGCCCAGCTGCAGCGGATTGGCCAGCGCCAGGTGGATCTTTTGCTCGATCAGCTTCACGTCGCCAGGCTGGGCATTGTTTTCCAGTAAGACGACGAACTCGTCGCCACCCAGGCGCGCCAGGGTATCGGTTTCACGCATGCAGTCGCGGATGCGGCCCGCCACCGCCTGCAGCAGCAGGTCGCCGCAGGCATGGCCGTAGCGGTCGTTGATCAGCTTGAAGCGGTTCAGGTCCAGAAACAGCAGCGACAGCCGGCCTTCCTGGCGGTGCGCGCGCGCGAAGGCCGTCTGCAGGCGGTCGTGGAACAGGCGGCGATTCGGCAGGCGCGTCAGTTCATCGTGCATGGCCATGAATTGCATGCGCCGATGCAGCTGCTTGCGCTCGATGGCCGTGCCGAGCTGGTTGGCGACGAATTGCAGCAGGTCCTGGTCCTGTTCCGTGTAGGCGCAGCCATCCTGGCAGCTCTGCAAGGCCAGCGCGCCCACGCTGCCCCTGGGCGACTGCAGCGGCACGGCGATCCAGCATTCGGGGGCGGCG
The DNA here is from genome assembly GCF_058798615.1 of Janthinobacterium sp. GW822-FHT07H11. NCBI lineage: Bacteria > Pseudomonadati > Pseudomonadota > Betaproteobacteria > Burkholderiales > Oxalobacteraceae > Janthinobacterium > Janthinobacterium sp. GW822-FHT07H11. The sequence continues at coordinate 3,900,894 of NZ_CM179507.1, read as the reverse complement.
CCGGCGGCCGCCTGCAGCGCGCCAGGCAAGCCATCGAGCCTGCCTGGCGCGAGCAGCAGCGCGCGGCCGCCGCGCAAAACTTCCTCGCACAGCAGGCCGGCCAGCGGGACGAGGGCCTGGGGCAGGCTGTCGTCGACATGAAAGCAGAAGTGCGACTGCTGGCCATGCTCGTCATGCAGGGCCACCGTCAGGCCGCAGGCGGGCAGCTGTTCGCCGATGATGTGCAGCATGCGGCGCAACATGGCCGGCAGCTCGTCCGTCGTATGGGCGGCCTCGGATATCGCATACAGGGCCGCCTGTTTCGCCTGCGTCTGCTTGAGTACGGTGATATCGCGCGCCACGGCCACGCGCAGCTGGTCGGCGGGGGACCAGCGGGCGGACCACATGATGTGCACGAGCCGGCCATCCTTGCGGGTATAGCGGTTTTCGAAGTGGACTTGCGCGTGCCCATCCATGATGGCCTGCGCGGCGGCCAGGGTGCGCTGGCGGTCGGCCGGCGCGACCAGGTCGAGCATGACCATGCCGATCATTTCCTGTTGCGTGTAGCCGAAAATGCGCTCGCACGCGGCACTGACGAACACAAAGCGCCCATGCACGTCGACCATGCACACGGCGTCAAGCAATAAATCGGTAAAGCTGGCAACCGGGGCGCTGATTTTGTGTTCCATAGGTTGGTATTCTAATGGACATTCTCTGCCGCGATGGCGGTTGCCGGCGATTCGGCGCCTGCATTGGCGCATCCGCGCCACACCAGGCCGCCTGGACGTGCCGATGCGCTGTTTTCAGCATGAAAAATTTTCACCTGCCGGGCGGCTCATGGTTTGGTATTTCTTGCCGTTAATGCAGTATTGCCTTTATTGCCGGGCCTCGCCCGCCGACAAGGCAGTAAAACCGATCTGTTCTTTCACCATTCAAGCAAGGCTTAGCGACCATGACTTCCGTCTCCTCGATCCAGAGCTGGAATCCGACCCCCACCCGCGCGCCTGTCGCGACGACGGGCAGGGACGACGCGCCACAAGCGGCGTCGGCGTCGACCCCATCGACCATTGTTGCCCTCAGCCAGGCCAGCGTCAACGCCGCCTCCGGCGTGGCGGGCATGGACCCGGCGCCGTCACTGATGTGGGAGCGCGCCTCGCGTGACCCGGTCAGCGACGCCATGGCAAAAAACCTCAACGCGCGTGCCGGCAGCGGCCGTTTCAGCGGCCTGGGCGCCGCGCTGCTCGACCAGCTCAAGGGCGGCGTGACGAACCTGTCGCAATCGGCGCTGCGCACGCCGCCCGGCCTGAAGCCCGATACCTATGCGGCGCTCGGCGCCAATCCCGCCGGCGCGCTGCATGGCACCGGCGACGACAAGGTCAGCCTGAACATCACCACCAGGAGCGGGGTGGAGGTGCGCCTGTCGCTCGACAGCCAGGGCGACGGCCTGGCCGTCCAGATGACCACGAGCGCAGAGCTCAGCGAGGATGAAACGCGCGCGCTGGGCAGCCTGTCGACGGCATTCCAGGATGCCATCGACGGCATGGCGCAGGAGCCGCCGCAGATCAAGCTGGCCGGGTTGATGCAGTTCGATGCGAAGACGCTGGCCTCGGTGGACCTGCGCGCGGAAGTGAAGCTCAATACGGAACCGGAAAGCACCCAGACCCTGTCCTTCCATGCCGATGGCGCGCAAAGAAAGCTCAGTTTCAGCGGCGCGGCCGGCACGCTCGACGTGCAGGTCGATACGAGCAAGCTGGCCAGCCTGGGCAGCCAGGATCAGCAGGCCAGGGCCATGTCCAGCTATATGAAGCAGTTCGACCAGGCGGCCACGCGCGGCCATGCGGACGGCGCGCTGATGGACATGTTCAAGGATGCGTTCAGCGCCATGAACAGCAATTATGGCGATGCCACGCAGCAACTGAGCACCAGTGGCGCCAAGCCCGGCAAGTGGGCGCTGGCGGCCGAGGAGCGCGCCATGCTGACGGGACTGGCCGACTTCAGCGCGTCGGTGTCGCAGACGCCGAAGATGAGCAACCCGATGCGCCTGTCGGAGCAGGACGGCTTTGCCTATGAAGTGTCGCAAAGCACCAGCGTGGCGGGACGCAGCTATGATGACCGTGCCATCTCGCAGCAGCAGAAGTCGCAGCTCAACGCCAGCTTCCACATGCCGCTGACGCCCGGCACGCAGCTGCGCCTGGACGGCGCGGCCGAATCGCAGAATTACACCTATCACCAGATCAGCGATTCGGCCAGCAGCGACGCGCAGATGCAGTACAAGGAAGGCAAGATCGTCAGTGCCAGCCTGCAGCAATCGTCGAGCCAGTCGGAACGCATCATGACGTATGTGATGGGCAAGATGAAATCGGATGTGACGATACCGAGGGAAACGTCGCTGCTGCGCGACCTGGTGTCGACCCTGGGGCCGTACAAGGGGGGCGAGTCCGGCATGAGCTCGGAGAAAAAAGCCGAGCAGCGCACGCAACTGCTATCGGCACTGAATCAGGACATCTTCCTGCAAGCGTATCCGGTACAGGCCAACGGCGCCTGGCAAGCGGGCGAGGCGGCCCAGCCTGCCCTGGCCTGAGCCAGCCCGCGCTGAATGCGCGCATAGGCGACGGCCCGTCTTCCCGCGAAGACGGGCTTGCCTTGCGGCGTGGCTCAGGCGCTGGCCTTGTTCTGCTTGATCCAGTAGCCGATGCCCAGCGCGGCCAGCCACACGGGAATCAGGTAGACGGAAATGCGCAGGCCCGGCGTCAGGTACATGATCACCAGGATGCCGGCCAGGAAGACCAGGCACAGGTAATTGGTGAACGGGTAGCCCAGGCTCTGGAACAGGGTGGTCTTGCCCTCGGCCTTCTTTTGCGCGCGGAAGCGCAGGTGGATCCAGCTGATCATGGCCCAGTTGATGATCAGCGCCGAGACGACGAGGCCCATCAGCACTTCGAACGCTTCGCCCGGCATGAAGTAATTGACCACCACGCAGGCGCCCGTGGCCAGCGCCGACACGCCCAACGCCGCCAGCGGCACGCCGCGGCGGTTCAGACGCAGCAGCGCGCGCGGCGCATTGCCCTGCTTGGCCAGGCCGAACAGCATGCGCGTATTGCAGTACACGCCGCTGTTGTAGACGGACAGTGCCGCCGTCAGCACCACCACGTTCAGGGCCGTGGCCACCAGGTTGCTGTCGAGCGCATGGAAGATCAGCACAAAGGGGCTGCCGCCGGTGACGACGTTCTGCCACGGGTACAGCGACAGCAGGATGCCGAGCGCGCCGATGTAAAAGATCAGGATGCGGTAGATGGCCTGGTTGGTGGCGCGCGGTATCGTCGTGCTGGGGTCGTCGGCCTCGGCCGCCGTGATGCCCACCAGTTCCAGGCCGCCGAACGAGAACATGATGACGGCCATGGCCATCACCAGCCCCTGCCAGCCATTCGGGAAGAAGCCGCCGTGCTGCCACAGGTTGGCGACCGATGCTTGCGGGCCCGCGTCGCCGGAAGCGAGCAGGTAGGCGCCGAAGACGATCATGCCGATGATGGCCACCACCTTGATGATGGCGAACCAGAATTCCATCTCGCCGAAGGCTTTGACATTGAGCAAACTGATGGCGTTGATGGCGCAAAAGAAGATCAGCGCCGAGACCCAGGTGGGCACGCCCGGCCACCAGTACTGCACGTAGATGCCGACGGCCGTCAGTTCGGCCATGCTGACGAGCACATACAGCACCCAGTAATTCCAGCCCGACAAAAAGCCGGGCAGGTGGCCGCAGTATTTGTCGGCGAAGTAGCTGAAGGAGCCGGCCACCGGTTCGTCGACCACCATCTCGCCCAGCTGGCGCATGATCAAAAAGGCGATGACGCCGGCGATGCCATAGCCGAGCAGGACCGAGGGGCCGGCCATCTTGATGGTTTGTGCGATGCCCAGGAACAGGCCGGTGCCGATGGCGCCGCCCAGGGCGATGAGCTGGATGTGGCGGCTTTTCAGGCCGCGCTTGAGCTCTTGTGGTTCGGTATTCCCGACTGCCGTCATATGTTTTATCCTGTTTTTACGGGGCTGAGGTCGCTGATTCTAATGCATGCACGGGCAAATCAGCAGTGAAATGCATGTTGCACTGCGGAGGCGCAAGAAAAGCCCCGCATCTTCGCCGAACGGCGCGCAAAACCGCTGCCGTCCGCCATGGCGGCACGGTATCATGATGGCCAATTTCAAGGAGTGTGTATGAATCTTGCGCAGCGCAGCCGCTTGCAGGGCATCAGCCTGGGCTTTTTGGCCGGCTATGTCGATACCCTGGGCTTTGTCGCCCTGTTTGGCTTGTTTACGGCCCACGTGACGGGCAACTTCGTGCTGATCGGCGCGGCGCTGGCCAATGCCACGCATGCCTCGATCGCCCTCAAGCTGCTGGCTTTCCCCGCCTTCATCCTGGGCGTGGTGGCGGCGCGGCTGTTGACGGTGGCGGCCGAACGGCGCGGCGGCCCGGCGCTGCGCCTGGCGTTGCTGCTGGAACTGGCGCTGCTGCTCGGCTTCATGGTGCTGGGCATGCTGGCCGAACCGGTGACGGCGGAGCCGGGCGCGCTGGCCATGACGGCTGGCCTGTTCGGCGCGGCGGCCATGGGCGCGCACAGCGCCATCAGCCGGCTGCTGCTGGCCCATTTGGCGCCCACGTCCATGATGACGGGCAATGTCACGCAACTCGTCATCGACACGGTCGACGTGCTGCGCGGCGCGGCCGACGGCGCCACGCGCGAACGCTGCGTGAAATTCTTCTGGCCCCTGCTGGGCTTTGCCGTGGGCGCCGTCCTGGCCGCCTTTGCCTACCTGGCCGTGGGTTTTGCGGCGCTGGCCGTGCCGCTGGCCATTTTGCTGGTGCTGATCGCGCTGGAACCGGCGCGCCTTGCGGCCTGATTCTTAATCCTGGCGCTTAATCCTGGCGCGCCGCGACGATGGCCGGTTCGTACGCGGCCAGGAATTCGGGCGGCAAACGGCGCGCGCGGCCGCTGCCCAATTCGATGCAGATCAAGTCCCAGCGTCCGCGCACGACGGTGGCGCCGTCGCTGTCGCGCACCAGCTGGAAGCGCCGCTCCATGCTGGAGCGGCCATCGCTGGCGCACAGCCAGGTGGCCAGGGTCAGCGCTTCGCCGGCCCGTGTCGGCAGCAGGTAGTCGTATTCGCCGCGGCGTATCGCCATGGCCCGGTCCAGGCGCCGGTAATCGTCGAGGTCCAGCCCCAGGGTAGCCGAGTGGTGCCAGGCGATGTGCTCGCACCAGCGCACGTAGACGGCGTTGTTCGTATGCTGCAAGCCGTCGATGTCGTCCGGTGCGGGCGTGACGGGCAGGGTGTGGGCGTGCGGATAATCCCAGTTCAAGTGCGCTCCTTTTGATGCGGTGGCGGCTGATTGTACGTGCTTGCGGCGGTTCCTGTCTGCGGCGCACGTCTGGAAAAACACTGTTTTTCACCTTGATGTATGATGCATCATAATTTCAAAAGATCAAAAACACGCATGAATCATCAATTGGACAGCCTGCAGCACGTCAACCTGGGCAAGTCCGTGTATGCGACGCTGCGTGATGCGCTGGCGGCCGGGCGCTTCCAGCCGAACGACCGGCTGCGCATCCGCGAGCTGGCGCTGCAGCTCGGTACCAGCGTCACGCCCGTGCGCGACGCCATGCTGCAGCTGGTGCAGGAAGAGGCGCTGGTGCTGCGCTCGCCGCGCGACTTCCGCGTGCCCGTGCTCAGCGTGGCGCGCTACCTGGAAATCCGCGCGCTGCGCCTGGAACTGGAAGGGCTGGGCGCGTTCGAGGCGGCGCGGCGCATCGACGCCGCCACCCTGGCCGACCTGGAGCGTTTGCTGCAGGCGAACGAAGAGGCAATTGCGCGGCACGACCTGCCGGCGGCCCTGCAGTGCAACCAGGCGTTCCACCTGGGCCTGGCGCAGGCGGCCGGCATGCCGACATTAAAACGCTTCGTCGAGCACCTGTGGATGCAGACGGCGCCCCTGATCGCCGCCGGCTACGCCAGCTTTTCGCCCGACATGCGGGTCGGCCACCACCACGCCATCATGGCCGCGCTGCGCCGGCGCGACGGCGCGGCCGCGCGGCACGCCATCGAACAGGACATTCTCGACGGCGGCGCGCAGATGCTGGCGTATGTGATGCGCCAGGAGCGCCTGCACGCCGGCGCAACCGAACAAGGACAGGACAAGGAAGAACATGACGCACATCCAGCACAAGATTGAACAGAACGTGGAACAGAAAACCGCCATCGTCACGGGCGCCAGCCGCGGCATCGGCCACGCCGTGGCCGAGCGCTTCCGCAGCCTGGGCTGGCGCGTCATCACCGTCTCGCGCAGCCCGATACCGGGCGGCTGCCCGCGCGGCCAGGAGCACAACACGCATGTGTGCATGGATCTGTCGGACCTGAGCCAGATCGGGCAGATGGTCGATACGCTGCGCCCCATGCTGGGCGACGGCAAGCTGCACGCGCTGGTCAACAATGCGGGCGTGTCGCCGAAGGGGCCGGGCGGCTCGCGCGTCAATTCGCTGACCACCGACATGCAGACGTGGCAGGAAATGTACAACACGAATTTCTTCGCGCCGCTGGCCCTGACGCGCGGCTTCGCGCAGGAACTGTCGAACGCGCACGGCTCCGTGGTGAACCTGTGCTCGATCGCCGGCTACCGCGTGCACCCGTTCGCCGGTTCCGCCTACGCCAGTTCGAAGGCGGCGCTGGCGTCCTTGACGCGCGAAATGGCCAACGACATGGCGCCCATGAATGTGCGCGTGAACGCCATTGCGCCGGGCGAGATCGACACGGCGATTTTATCGCCGGGCACCTCGCACATCGTCGACACGCAGATCCCTTTGCGCCGCCTGGGCACGACGGCCGAAGTGGCGGATCTGGTGGAATTTTTATGCAGCGAGCGCGCCTCGTACATCACGGGTGCGGAAATTCCCATCGATGGCGGCCAGCGCATCTGATACACATCAATACACTACCCTGGGAGACCTCAATATGACCCTGCATATCGGCATCGTCGGCTGTTCCGCCGAAGGCGCGGCCCTGTGCTACCGCACGATCTGCGAAGAGGGCGCGCATGCGCTGGGAGCGTATGCGCATCCGGAAGTGACGCTGCACACGCCGTCGCTGGCGCGCTATGTCGCCTGTTTGAACGCAGGCGACCTGGCCGGCGTGGCCGAGCTGATGCTGGCGTCGGCGCACAAGCTGGCCGCCGCCGGCGCCGATTTCCTGATCTGCCCCGACAACACCATCCACCAGGCATTCGAGCTGGTGGCGCCCCGTTCGCCGCTGCCCTGGCTGCATATCGCCGACGTCGTGGCGGGCGAGGCGGCCGCGCGCGGTTTTCGCCGCGTGGGGCTGACGGGCACGCGCTGGCTGGTCGACAGCGCCGTGTATCCGGATAAACTGGCCGCGCGCGGCATTGCCTGCGTGCGGCCGGGCGAGGACGAGCGCAGCGAGATCAACCGCATCATCATGGGGGAGCTGGTGCCGGGCGTGGTCCAGCCGGGCAGCGTGGCGCGCTTCCAGGCCATCCTCGGCGGCCTGCAAGAGCGGGGCTGCGACGCCGTCATCCTCGGCTGCACGGAAATCCCGCTCATCATCGGCGACGCCAACTCGCCGCTGCCGACCCTCGATTCCACGCGCCTGCTGGCGCGCGCCGCCCTGCGCCGGGCGCTGGCCGCCTGACTATGTAGTCCGCTGCGCGTCCAGTTGTACCTGCAGCTGCGCCTGCAGCGCGGCCACCACCAGCGCATGGTCGTCGGCCTGCGCCAGGCCGGAGATGGTGACCGTGCCGACCAGCCCCACGCCGCGTATCAGCAGGGGGAAGGCGCCGCCGTGGCCCGCGTATTCGGCGTCATCGAGATATTTCACGTCTTCGAAGGTGCTGCCGCGGCTTTTATACGAGATGCCCATGTGGTAGGAGCTGCGGCAAAAGCGCTGCACCGTGTTGTTCTTGCGGCGTATCCAGTCCGCCTGGTCCGCCGTGGCGCCCGTCATGGCGTGATGGAACAGCACCTGGCCGTTGCGCGTGATATTGACGGTGACGGCCTTGCCCCGCTTGCGCACTTCTTCGACGATCCACAGGCCCACGGCCAGCGCGTCATCGTTGTCGAAGCGCTCGAATTGCAGGGATTGTTCCTGTTGCGCCAGGGTGTGCAGCAAATCCGCGTAGTGATCCATCGTCGAGAAGTGTGAGTGGCTGGAAGCGCTACTGTAGCGCACCATGGCGCCGCCGCGCGCGTTTTTTGCGCGCCGGGTCTACAATAGCGCTCATGAACCTGTCCCTGTTTGCCGATGAAGACCAGGCCCCGGCCGGCCCCGCGCCGCTGGTGCCGGGTTCGTGCGCGTCGGTGCTGCTGCGCGCTTTTGCGTTGCCGTATCTGCCCGAGTTGCTGCCGGCGCTGGACGCGATCGTGCAGGCGGCGCCACCGCGCCACATGGCCACGCCGGGCGGCTTGCGCATGTCGGTCGCCATGAGCAACTGCGGCACCCTGGGCTGGGTCACGGATGGACGCGGCTACCGCTATGCGCGGCGCGATCCGGCCAGCGGCCTTGCGTGGCCGCCGATGCCGCCCGTCTTCCTGCGCCTGGCGCGGGAGGCGGCGCTGGCGGCCGGCTATGCGGGCTTTATGCCCGACGCCTGCCTGGTCAACCGCTATGCGCCCGGTGCGCGCATGGCCCTGCACCAGGACCGCGACGAGTGCGATTTCACGGCGCCCATCGTGTCCGTCTCGCTGGGACTGCCGGCCACCTTCCTGTTCGGCGGGGCCGAGCGGGCCGACAAGGCGGCGCGCATCGCGCTGCTGCATGGCGACGTGGTGGTGTGGGGTGGCGCCGACCGCCTGCGCTTCCACGGCGTGGCGCCCCTGAAAGAGGGCGAACACGCGCAGCTGGGCGCGCAGCGCATCAATCTGACGTTTCGCAAGGCTGCCTGAGCTGGCGCCACGGCGTGGCCGGTTTGAGCACGTACTGCGCATGCACATGGCGCCACGGAATGGCCAGGTAGACCAGCACCACGAACGCGCATTCAAACGCGGTGGCCGCGGTGGCGGGATCGATCTGGCCGTTCAGCCATTGCGGCAGCGGCACGAGCAGCAACCAGAGGGTCTTCCACAGCGCCTCCCACAGCAGCAGGGGCAGCATCTGCAGCGGATAGCGCAAGCCCAGCAAACATAGCAGCGAAAACGCGGCCAGCATGCAGTTGACGGTGCCCCGCGCCAGTTCCCACGGCGCGTGCGGCGTGACGATGCCGGGCCACAGCACGCTGCCGAGGCCCACGACAACGAGCAGATACATGGCGCGCAGCGCATACAGGCGGGCGGTCGATACGGTATTCATGGTGCGGTCTCCTGGTCGTGGGTTGGCAGAGTCGGGGTTTATTCGACTTCCTTGAGAATGGTCTCCAGGCTGCCCAGGCGCGCCTCGATCTGCGCCACGCAGGCGTTCAATGCGGCCAGCGACGCTGCCGTTTCCGCCTGCGCGGCGGCCATGGACCTGGCCAGTTCCTGGTAGGCGCCGTCCTGCGCCAGCCGGGCGCGCGCCTGCACGATGCCGGACGTATATTTGAGGGCGAAGATGATGACGGCGGCCGTGCAGGGGAAGAAGAAGGCGGCGAAAAAGATGTTTTCAGACATGATGACCTCTACAGTTCAGGATTGATCCGGGTTGGGGGCGAGCGAGGACGCCGCCGCGGCGATGCTGGCCGGCGTCAGCAGCAATTCAAAAGGGCTGGCCTCGAAGTAATTGAGGGCCTTGCCGTCGTGCGACAGTTCCAGCTGGCTGGTGACGAGTCCCGCGTGTTCCAGCTTTTGCAGGTGCAGATGCAACAGGGGCCGGCTGATGCCCAGGTCGCGCGCCAGCTGGCTGATGTAGTTGCGCCCGCCGCTGGCCAGCGCCGCGATGATGCGCAGCCGGTGGGGATTGTCGAGCGCCGCCAGCATGGCCAGCAAGCGCTCGCCGGCGAGGGAAGTGTTTGTATCTGTCATGTGTCAACATTATCTGACATGTGTTAGCGAGTCAAGCGGAATCGCTGCGCCTTTTTAATGCAATTTACTTGCAAATACGGCTGCTTTTCTCCATCATATGCAACTTGTTTGCATATGGAGCCATGACCATGAAGCGCGATTCCGTTTCCACGCCCCTGCCCGACGTGGCGGCCGGTGCCCATACGGGCAGCCCCTTGCCGCTCGAGTGGGTAGGCATGCAGGGCATCGCCTTGCCGCTGTGGCTGGAAGAGGGCGGGCAGGCGCAGCAAGTGCATGCCTGGGCCGACGTGCAAGTCGATTTGCCCGATCCGACAGTCAAGGGCATTCACATGTCGCGTCTGTATCTGCTGCTCGACGCGTTCGCGGCCGCGCAGCCGCTCGATGCGGGCGCGCTGGCCGCCGTGCTGCGGCGCATGGTGGCCAGCCACGCCGATTGCGGCAGCACGCAGGCGCGCATCGCGCTGGCGTTTCCCCTGCTGCGGCGCCAGCCGGCGCTGCTGACGGCGGGGCTGGCGGGCTGGCAATCGTATCCCGTGCGCCTGCGGGCCACGCTCTCGCCGCAAGGCTTTAGCTTGTCCCTGACCGTGGAAGTCGGCTATTCATCGACTTGTCCATGCTCGGCGGCGCTGGCGCGGCAATTGCTGGCCGAGGCCTTCGCGGCGCAGTTCGGCGCTGGCGGCATCGATGGCGCCGCCGCGCGCGACTGGCTGCTGGAACACGCGAGCCTGGCCACGCCGCACAGCCAGCGCAGCACGGCGGCGGTCAGCGTGCCATTGACGCAGCAGGCGGAGCTGGACTTGTTTCCCCTGATCGAGCGGGTGGAAGCGGCGCTGGCGACGCCCCTGCAGACGGCCGTGAAACGGGCCGATGAACAGGCGTTCGCGCGCCTCAATGGTGCTAATCTGATGTACGTGGAAGATGCGGCGCGCCGCGTGCAGGCGGCGCTGGCACCACATTATGCGCAGGCAAGTGTTACTGTAAGGCATATGGAAAGCCTGCATCCGCACGACGCCGTGGCGCAGGCGGGCACCTTTGCCGGTGCTTGTTGTCAGATACCCTGAGGAGAGCAGCATGCCGAAGAAGAACGAGCGCGATGCCGACGAAGGCACCCTGGAGCAGGATCTGGCACTGGAACTGGAGCGTGAGCGGCGCGAACATGCGCTGATCGATGCGGAAAAGTTGGGGATGGATGAGCTGGAACAGGAGCGGTTGAAGGAAGACATCGTGCCGCTGCCAGTGGCAAGCCGCCGCTAATCTGATGAATGGGGCGATGGGGACTTATGCGTCTGGCTGCGCCGCAGCAAGCCAGCGAAGGCTTCCTTGACGCCCCGTTCCAGCCTTGCAAAATGACTTGGTGGCGTGCTGCACAGCTGCGCCATGCCGCTGGCGCTGCCGAAGTACAAAAAGGTTTGTGAAAAGCCCAGGTCCAGCGCAAGTTCTTGCTTTTCCCCGTCGGTCGCGGGAAACCAGAATTCGCCGATGCCTTGCACGCCCATCGCTTCCAATTGCGCACGGTCCAGCGCCCACATCTCGACGGGCGGGCAGCCATCGTGCGTGGCCTCCTTGCTCGAAATCGTTTCTGTGCCGAAATTGGTCTTGCGGTTGGCCAGGTAGCGCAGGTAAGCCTGGTAGTTGTCCTGTTTGATCCCCATGTCGCGGTAAAACGCCTGTTCGCGGCGCTGCATGCGCTGGAATTGCGCGAGGCTACCCATGTCGCCCTTGCTGTGTAACAGCCGGGCCGCATCGGTGGCCGGCACCAGCGTGACGGCGCCCTTGTCCAGATGGGTGACGCGGACGTTGTGGATGCCAACGACGGAGCCGGGCAGCACGGTCTTGCGCGCGGCGGCGGGAAAAAGGTAGTTGGCGCAGGCGGACAGGCAGCGCCCATCGACGATCAGGTCCAGCTTTTTCGCGCGCAGGATGGCGGCGATATCCATGGCACTGTCGATATTGCCGCCATAGGAATCGACGACGACGGCGCGTATGGGATAGCGCTCGGTATGCTCCTTGACGACCTGCGCCATGCCCGCGTCGATGGTGCCGATCAGCACCAGCTCCATGCTTTCCTGCGAGAGGCCAATGAGGCTGATGTTGAGGTGGCGCAAGCCTTTTTCCCGCATCTGGTGGGGCGAGCGCGCGTGATCGCGTTGCGCGACCGAGTCGGGCGGCACGGTGTAGCCGGCGGCGCCTGCCGTGGCATTGGCCAGCGACAGTAGCAGGGTATAAAGGGCGATTTTCATGCTTCAATGTTATCAATAAAGTAAGTTCCTGCAAAGTATTAATTTCATTTTATGCGTCGAATTGACGCTCGCCCGCCATATCTTGCGCACGGGTGTTTCTTCGCTGCCGCCAGCGCTTATAATTCTTGCGATTCCAATCTGGCACCCAGGCGTGCCGGGCGCGGCAGCGTATGCCGCCCGCCGGCCTGGCGACCGACTTTATAGATGAGAACCCATGCCTATGCCACCTCTGCGACTGATTTCCCTGGCGTCCTTGTCCGCCTTCCTGGGCGCTGTTCCGGCCCAGGCCGCCACCATCTGCACCGCCATGGCCGACGCCAGGAGCGGCACCGTCCTGCTGCAGGAAGGAAACTGCATCGACCGCGTGACGCCCGCCTCGACCTTCAAGATCGCCCTCAGCCTGATGGGCTATGACGCCGGTTTCCTCAAGGACGCGCACAAGCCCAGCCTGCCGTACCGCCACGGTTATGTGGACTGGGGCGGCGACGCGTGGCGCCAAGAGACGGATCCGTCACGCTGGATGCAGTACTCCGTCGTCTGGTATTCGCAGCAGATCACGCAGGCGCTGGGCGCCGAGCGCTTTCAGAAATATGCCAAGGGTTTGCGCTATGGCAACGCGGATGTGTCGGGCGATCCTGGCAAGAACAATAGCCTGGAGCGTTCCTGGATCAGCTCCTCGCTGAAGATTTCCCCGCTGGAACAAGTGGGCTTCTTGCGCAAGCTGGTCAACGATCAATTGCCCGTCAGCAAGCAGGCGATGGAGCAGACGCGCCGCCTGACGCGCCTGGAAGACGCGGGCGGCTGGCAAGTGCATGGCAAGACGGGCGCCGCCTATCCCCGCAAGGCCGATGGCAGCTTCGATGAGGACCACGGTTATGGCTGGTTCGTGGGCTGGGCCAGCAAGGGGGAGCGCACCATCGTCTTCGCCCGCCTGGTGCAGGACGAGAAAAAGGGGGCGCAATCGGCGGGCCTGCGCACGCGCGAGGCCATGCTGAAGGAATTGCCGGCACTGCTGGAGCAGGCGCAGAAGTGAGTCCGCGCCAGCTAGGGGCGACCTTTATCGCCACCGACGGCGATTACCTGGAAGCCGTCATCGAGGTGGGCGGCCAGCGCCTGCATGTGATGGACGAGTTCGGCGGCGCCGAGATGGCCGCCGGCACGCAGTTCCAGGCCGAACTGTGGCCGGTGGCCAGCGAGAGCGATGACTGGGACGCCATCTTCGGCGCCAATCCGGGACGGGAAAGGGGCTTGCGCCGGCTCGATGGCTGGCGCTACCTGGCGCTGGGCGTCGTGACGCAGGTCGATCCCGTCGTCTGCGACTGCGGCGTGCTGCTGGTGGAAGACGCCTTCTACACGCGGGATGCGCGCTGCGTGGGCGAGTATGTGGGCGTGACCCTGGTGCGCCTCGATGCCTGCCGCGCCTGATCAGGATTGCCAGCTTGATATTTTACAAATACATGCGCGACACCAGTTGGTAGCCCAGCCGGATACCGAGGGCCAGGATGGCAAAGCCGCTGGCGGCAAGGAGAATGGCGTGCAGTTGCTGGCGTGCTGACAGGGCGGGCATGGCGGCGTCCGGTAGTGGAGGGAGTGACGATACGACACAGCGTAGCGCATGCCCTTCACGATTGGCAAGCATCTTGGCGTCTTCCTTACTTCCGCTTACTTATTTCCAGCCAGCCACATAGTCCGCCCTATATACTTGCTGAAACGGATCATCCGGCATCAGACAAGGTTACAGGCATGGCATCAGGCATGGAGCAGTTTCAGGAAAAGGCACGACAGGCGCTGGCAGTGGCGCGCACGCAAGCATGGCGCGTGGCGGGGCTGGCATGGGCAAGAACGGCGGCGCTGTACCGGCGCGGCCATGCGCATCTGATGACCTTGCCGCCCGTGCGGCGCGCGCTGGTGCTGGGCCTGTGGTCGTTTCTGGCCCTGCTGGCGCTGATAGCCGCCTACATGCTGCTGCTGATCCCCCTGACGCCGAGCATCCACGACTTGCGCCAGGCGCGCGCGGCCGCGCCCAGCACCATGGTCAGCGCCGACGGCAAGGAACTGGCCCGCTTCGACCAGGGTTTGCAGGAACGGGTCACGTTACAACAGATTTCGCCGAACGTGGTCAGCGCCTTGATCTCGACGGAAGACCACCGTTTCTACCAGCACCACGGCATCGATTTCACCCGCACGGCCGGGGCCATCCTGCATACCGCCGGGGGCAACCCCCAGGGCGGCTCCACCATCACGCAGCAGCTGGCGCGCAATATGTTCCCCGAGGAAATCGGCCGCTCGCGCAACCTGAACCGCAAGCTCAAGGAACTGATCACGGCCCTGAAGATCGAGGCGACCTACAGCAAGACGGAAATCCTGGAAGCCTACCTGAACACCGTGCCCTTCCTGTACAACACCTACGGCATCGAGATGGCGGCCCGCACCTACTTCGACAAGCCCGCCGCGCGCCTCGACATCCTGGAAAGCGCCACCCTGGTCGGCATGCTCAAGGGCACGAATTACTACAATCCCGTCGGCAATCCCGAGCGCTCCTTGCAGCGGCGCAATGTGGTGCTGGGCCAGATGCGCAAGCATGAGGTCATCGACGAGGCGCGCTACAAGCAGTTGATCAAGCGTCCGCTGCGCCTGCATTTCGAGCGCCAGAGCGAGCGGGCGCAGTCGGACAGCCATTTCACGGCCTACGTGCGCAAGTGGCTGATCGACTGGGCCGACGAAAACGACTACAACCTGGAACTGGACGGCCTGGTGGTGCACACCACGCTCGATCACGACCTGCAGCAGGCGGCCGAGCGCGCCGTCGAGCGCCAGGCGAATGCCTTGCAGGCGATCGCCGACGTGGAATGGAGCCGCGCCGGCGTGCCGTCGTCCACCTCGACGGGCATGTATGCGGGCATGCAGGGCGGCAGCGTGGCCTTCGACTACTTCTGGAAATCGCATCCGGCCCTGCTCGACGCCTTCGTGCGCGAGTCGGGCGACTACCGCAAGCTGGTGGCGGCCGGCGGCACGCCGGACGCGGCGCTGGCGCAGCTGAAGGGCGACCGCGCCTTCATGGCGGCCCTGCGCAAGTCGAAGACGCGGCTGGAAGCGGGCTTTGCGGCCATGGACCCTGCCACGGGCGCCGTGCGCGCCTGGGTGGGCAGCCGCGACTTTGCGCGCGAGCAATTCGACCACGTGTCGCAGGCGGCGCGCCAGCCCGGTTCCACCTTCAAGCCCATCGTGTATGGCGCGGCGCTGGAAAAGGGCCTCAGCCCCGACCACGTCTACCGCGACGCCGTGATGGATATCAAGGCGGCCGACGGCACCAAATGGCGCCCGACCGACATGAGCGGCACCACGGGCCGCGACATGACCATGCGCGACGGCCTTGTCTACTCGAAAAACACGATCACGGCGCAAGTGATGCAGGACGTCGGTTTGCCGCCGATCATCAAGCTGGCGCGCGCGCTCGGCATCCGCGACAGCAAGCTGGAAAAAGTGCCGTCCCTGGCGCTGGGCACGAGTCCCGTCACCTTGCTGGAAATGGTCAACGCCTACGCCAGCATCGCGGCCCAGGGCGAGGCCCGCTTGCCCTTCGTCGTCACGCACATCACGGACCGCGAAGGCAAGCTCATCGCCCGCTTCGGCGAAGACAAGCCCAAGCGCGCCATGCAAGCCGAATCGGCGGCCACCCTGACGGACATGATGCGCGGCGTCATCGACCGGGGCACGGGCACGGCCATCCGCAGCCGCTTCGGCATCCGCTCCGACGTGGCCGGCAAGAGCGGCACCACGCAAAACAATGCGGACGGCTGGTTCATTTTGATGCATCCGGAACTGGTCGGCGGCGCCTGGGTGGGCTTCAACGACGCGCGCGTCACCATGCGCAGTAATTACTGGGGCCAGGGCGGCCACAACGCCGTGCTGGTGGTGGGCGACTTCTTCAAGACGGCGCTGGACACGGGCAAGCTGTCGCGCGACGCGATCTTCCCCGGCGGCAAACCGCCACCGCCGCTGCGCCATGTGGAGCCCGTCGAGGCGCCGCAGGACGAGCCGGTGGAAGAGCCGGGCGACTTGCTGCAGGAAGGCGCGCCGCCAGCGCCGCTGGCCGTGCCGGCCGAAGAGGGCGGGCAGGACACGCATGGCAAGGCCGTGCCGGAACCTGCTCCCGCGCCGAATCCGCAGCCCGCTCCGGCACCAATTCCTGTGCCGCAAGGATAAATGCCACTGCGCCGGCCGGATAGCAGCAGGATTGACGCTAGTCCCGGAATGGGACTAACATCAAGTCATGCGCATCCTGGCCAAGCCAACGCTGATTGCTTTCTATGCGCAGGCCACCTGCGCGGATTCGAAGGCACCGCTGTTGTCGTGGTATGGTCATGTGCTCAGGGCACCGTGGTCCGGTCCCGCAGCGCTGAAGTCGGACTTTGCCACGGCAGGCATATTGAAAGAGGGGGGGGCAATATTGGCGGTAATAAATACCGGCTCGTCGCATCGATCAACTATTCATATGGCATCTTGTACATCAAATTTGTCGGCACGCACCGGCAATATGACGCCATCAACGCACAGCCTGTTTAAGGCAAGATGATGCACATCAAACCTATCCGCACGGAAGATGATTACCGCGCCGCGTTGCTGGAAGTCGAGTCCTTGATGTCGGCCCGGCTTGGCACCCCCGAAGGTGACCGTCTGGATGTGCTCGCCACGCTCGTGGATGCCTATGAGACGCGCCACCTTGTCATGGAATTTCCTGACCCAGTCGACGCCATCAAATTCAGCATGGAGCAGAAGTCGCTGTCGCCGAAGGATCTTGAGCCGATGATAGGGTGCTTGAACCGCGTTTACGAAATTCTCAATGGTACGCGCCAGCTGACCTTGCCGATGATCCGCCGCCTGCATGAGGAACTGGGCATTCCGGCCGAGGTACTGATACGGCCTGCGGCAGCCCAGGCATAGTTGCCCGGCCGGCCTTTACACCGTATTGCGCCGCAAGCCCGCTTCCCGCACGAACACTTGCAGCGCCGCCATGGTCTGCTGGTGCAGCGCTTTCATTTCCGTTCTCAGCGCGGGCGTGATGGCCAGGCTGCCGTCCGCTTGCTGGCGCACGGGCAGGCCCAGCGCCTGTGCCATTTCCACCGGGTAATTCGTGAAGTCGCCATACGGGCGCTTGCCGTCGACGGAAGGCGTGGGCCAGTACCCTTCGGCCAGGTAGTCTTCCGCAGCCATGCCCAGCATGTCCAGCGTCATCCACGACTGTTGCCGCAGCAGCGTCAGATGCCGGGCAGTCAACGTAAACGGCGTCTTGCCGTCGGCATAGTTGCCCGGTTTCAGGTCGGCCATCTGCACGAAATGCGGCAGCAGCAGCGCCGCTTCCATCAGCCGTTGCGCGGCCAGCGCCGCATCCTTGCTGGCGATGGCCTGCATGGCCAGTGCCAGGGTATCTCCCTTGCCCAGCGGGTAGGCCGGATTGAGCATGGGCGCGCCGCTTTCCACGGGCGACCAGCCGATATTGAAACGCCGTATCAACGCCAGGTGCTGCACATTGAGTACCTTGGGTGGCGGTGCGTCGAGGGTGGCCAGGATGCGCTGGCGCGCGGCGCGCGGCAGGTCGTTGTCGGCCGCGCGCGCAAGCACGGGCGAGCACAGCAGGGCGCCGGCCAGGCGCAGCAGCTGGCGCCGCATGGGCTGGATCAGGCGCGCCATCACGGTGCCGTCAAGTCCTGGCGCTGGAATTCGATGCGGTTTTCCTGATACTGCCACTTGGTGTAGGGCCCGAACACGCGCCGGTTTTCCTTGCTGTCGGCATTCGATTGCTCGCGCTTCATGCGCCGCACGAGGGCGGTATCGACCAGCGGCTCCGTCGTCGTGCCGAACACTTCGTGGCGCACGCTTTGCTTGGCGTCGGCGCCGCGCGAAATGATGGTGAGCTTGCGCGTGGCGGGATCGAAGTACAGGCGCATGGCAAACGTGTTCATGTCCTGCAGGTACAGGCCGTCGTCGCGCCACTGGGCATAGAAATAATCGCCGCAGACGGCCTTCGGTTCGCGCTTCCATTCGCAGGCGAGCAGGATCAGCAGGTGATGGTCGTCAAGTTGCTTGATTGAAACACGGGCCTTGGAATAGCCCCAGTTGCTGGCCGGAACGGTCTTCGACGAGAGCAGATTGTATTCGCCCACGAGATTGGGCATGGGCGCTTGCGCGAAGGTGGCGGTGCACAGGGTCAAGGCGGCCGCCGCTGCGGCGCCGCGTATGGAGGAAAATGTCGTCATGATGGCCATAAAGAAAAGTTGCCATATTATAGATGGCAACTTGCCAAGATGGCCGCGCGCTTGCGCGGTGCGCCGGCTATTACTTGAGCTTGCTCAGTTCCGCGATGTCGATCTTTGTTACCTTGTCGCCCACGGCGGCGACCAGGGTCTTGAAGTGGGGTGTCGCTTCATGCGCCGTGTGGCCTGCCTTGTCCGTCCATTCTTCCAGCATGATGAAGCGGGTGGGAATCTTGTTGTCGACGTGTAATTCGTAGCGCAGGCAGGCGCTTTCGGCGCGGCTGGGCGGCACGACGGCTTCCAGCGCGGCGCGCACGGCCTCGATATGTTGGGCTTGGGCATCGATGGTGGCGACGATAATCAGGGGCATGGTGGTCCTTGTAAAGTGGGGGGCGGATGCAGCTTGGCGTAGTTTGCCCTTTCCTGTCCGCCTTGCCCAGCCTGGCTGCGCCGAAACAGTTTCCGCCGCAGCCAGATAATCAAGCTGAACCTACGCCGCCCACAGCGCCTCGATCTGTTCGAAGGCCGCCGTCATGGCCTGCGCCCTGGCGTCGTCGCTGACCTTGACGCCTTCGGCGCGCACGATCTCGAGTTGCGTGACGCCGAGGAAGCCGAAGAAGCTGCGCAGATGGCTTTCCTGGTGTTCCAGGGTGGCCATCGGCGTGTCGGCGCCATAGTAGCCGCCGCGCGTCGAGGCGATGATCACGCGCTTGGCGCCGAGCAAGCCTTCCGGGCCGTTGGCGCCGTACTGGAAGGTCTTGCCGGGCACGGCCAGCGCGTCGAGCCAGGATTTGAGCTGGCTGGGGATGGCGAAGTTGTACATGGGCGCGCCGATGACGATGATGTCGGCGGCCAGCACGTGCTCCAGCGCGGCGGACAGCGCGGCGCCCTCGGCCTCGCCGGGGGCGGCCGTAAATTGCGGCAAGGGGTGGGCGGCCAGGTCGCGGTAGTGGACGGTGGCGCCGGGCGCGCCCGCTTGCAGGCGGGCGGCGATGGCGGCGGTCAGCTGGCGGCTGACGGAATGCTCGCCGAGGATGCTCGAATCGATATGCAGGATGTTCATGCTTGCCTTCTTGGGTGGTATGATCGGATGGTATGTTTTTGTAACCGAGTTAAATATAGTGACTATCCAATGAGCGCACAAGAAGGCACTTTTTCCACACCGGGGCACACGGATGTGACTATGGGCGAGGTGGCCGCGCGCGGGGCCGAGCTGGAACGGCGCATGCGCGACCACGGCGGCCATGCGGGCGTGGCGGACTCGTGCCGCCCGATCACGGACATCCTGACCCGCGTGGGCGACAAATGGAGCGTCATGGTGGTGATGTTGCTGGGCAATGGCACCAAGCGCTTCAACGAGATGCGCCGCCTGATCGGCGGCATCTCGCAGCGCATGCTGACCCTGACCTTGCGGGGTCTGGAGCGCGACGGACTCGTCACGCGCACCGTGTTTCCCACCGTGCCGCCGCGCGTCGATTACGCCTTGACGGACCTGGGGCGTTCGCTGTTGATCCCCATCAGCGCGCTGGGCGCCTGGGCCTATGGCCACCGCGACGCCATCGATGCGGCGCGGCTGGCCTTCGATGCCAGGGCCGATGCGGGCGCGACGCCAGGCAGCTAAGTAACCCCCAATAAATTATTGTGATTTCTGACTTCCATAACCGGCGCTCTGCGGCGTTGCCCGCTGCTAGCAGTGCTCGCACTGCGTCGCAGTGGGCGCCTTGCATAGCATCCGGTTCTGTTCGTCATAAATTCACAATAATTTCCTGAGGATTACTTAGCTTAGTTCGATCACGGCCAGCATGTCATTGCCATCGGCATCCAAGCCTTTTTCCACGAAACCCATGCTGGCATAGAACTGTTTCGCGTTGGCATTGCCGGGCTTGTAGCAGATTTCAATGCTGCGCGCGTCCGGGCGGGCGCGGATTTCCGCCATGGCCATGGCCAGGGTCAGGGCGGCGCGGCCATGGCCTTGCCCCTGGCGCCGGTGGTCGATCATGAAGCGCCAGATCTGGTAGTAGCCGGGCGGGTCGTCGGCGTCGGGCGAGACGAACATCAGGAAACCGATCACTTCCTCGTCGCCATACACGGCGCGCGTATGCAGGAGGGTGGGATGGAAACTCGCTTGCGCGATGGAATAGTCGTTGCTGGCCAGGTAGTCGCGCTGCTGGGGCAGCAAAGGCAGTTCGCTGATGAGGTCAAAATTGTCGACGGTGACGGGGCGCAGGCTGATGAGCATGTTCAATCCATGGAATGCAAGGACAAGGCTTGCCAGTATGGAGAAAAATTACTCAATAGGCAATGTTGTGGCATCGCCCGCGCCGAACAGTTGCGCCATGGTCTGGCGCAGCCAGCGGTTCGACGCATCCTCGTGGTAGCGCTCGTGCCAGTGCTGCTTGACTGAAAAGCTGGGCAGCGCCACGGGCAGGGGCAGGATGCGGAACGCTTCGTGGTCCTGCATCTGCAGCGCGTAGCGGTACGGTACCGTGACGATGTACTCGGTTTCGGCGACGATGCGCGACACGCCGAGGAAGCTGGGCAGTTTCAGCACGATGCGCCGCTGCGCGCCGGCCGCCGCCAGTACCTTTTCCACGATGGAGTGGCCCGTGCCCGAGCTTTTCACTTCGATATGGCCCTCCGCCAGGAACTCTTCGACGGTAATCGTGTCGCGGATGCGCGGGTGGCCGCTGGCCACCAGGCAGACAAAATGCTGGTCGAACAGTTTTTGCTGGTAAAACCCCGATTCCAGGTGCGGCATGAAGCCCACGGCCAGGTCCACTTCGCCGCCCTCGAGCCGTCCGGGCGTGTCGGTGGCGATCTTCGACACGTCCAGGGTGATGCCGGGGCCGGTCCGTTGCAGGTGGTTGAGCAGGGTGGGCAGCAGCACGATTTCGCTGATGTCCGTCATGCAGATGGCGAACTCGCGCGTGCTGGCGGCCGGGTCGAACACGGGCTGGTCGGCCAGCGCGTGCTGCCAGGCGGCGATCGCGGCGCGCACGTCCTGCACGGCGTTTTGCGCGCGCGGCGTCGGCTCCATGCCTTTCGAGGTGCGCGCGAACAGGCGGTCGCCGAAATGCGTGCGCAGCTTGCCCAGGCCGATGCTCACCGTCGATTGTGGCAAGCCCAGGTTTTCCGCCGCGCGCGTCACGTTGCGGCTTTTATAGATCTCGTCAAAGATGAACAGCAATTCGATATCGAAGCGCGACATAGGGGATTCCACCATTATTTAAAAACGTGATTGTGGCTATTGTATTCCATCGCTTTACCAAATATTGACCTGTCGGCACACTGCTTGCCATACCAAGAGCACAGCAAACGTGCTGCGCGCAAGCACACAGATCAATTGGAGGAGAGAAATGGAAACTAACCACAAGCCGTCCGTGCTGATCGTCGGTGGCGGCATCGGCGGCATGGCCGCCGCCCTGTCGCTGTCGCGTCTCGGCATGGCCGTCACCGTGCTGGAACAGGCATCGACCCTGGGCGAGATCGGCGCCGGCATCCAGCTGGCGCCCAATGCCTTCGCCGCGCTCGACGCGCTGGGCGTGGGCGAGCGCACGCGCGCCAAGGCCGTGTTCACGGAACGCCTGGTGATGATGGACGCCGTCGACGCCGCCGAAGTGGGCACCTTTGCCGTCGACGCGGCCTTCCGCCAGCGCTTCAGCAATCCCTACGCCGTGATCCACCGGGCCGATATCCACGGCGCCATCCTCGACGCGGTGCGCAGCTCGCCCCTGATCACGTTTGTCACCTCGTCGCACGTGACGCACGTCATGGAAGACGAGAAGGGCGTCACCGTCACGGACGCGGCGGGGCGCAGCTTCCGCGCCGATGCGCTGATCGGCTGCGACGGCGTGAAATCCGTCATCCGCGAGCGCATCGTGGGCGACCAGGTGCGCGTGTCCGGCCACGTGGTGTACCGCGCCGTCGTGCCGGCCGCCGACATGCCGGCCGACTTGCGCTGGAATGCACCCGTCGTCTGGGCCGGGCCGAACTGCCACCTCGTGCACTACCCGCTGCGCAATGGCGAGCAATACAACCTGGTGGTGACCTTCCACAGCCGCGAGCAGGAAGCGTGGAGCGTCACGGACGGCAGCAAGGAAGAAGTGCTGTCCTACTTCGACGGCGTGCACGCGCAGCCGCGCCAGCTGCTGCACAAGCCGACCAGTTGGAAACGCTGGAGCACGGCCGACCGCGACCCGGTCGCCAACTGGAGCACGCAGCGCATGACCCTGCTGGGCGATTCGGCCCACCCGATGCTGCAATACCTGGCGCAGGGCGCCTGCATGGCGCTGGAAGACGCCGTGACCCTGGGCGAAGCCGTGCGCGCCAGCGACTTCGACATGGCAGCCGCCTTCCAGCTGTATCAAACCTCGCGCATCGCCCGCACGGCCAGGGTCGTGCTGTCGGCGCGCGAAATGGGCCGGCTGTACCACGCCAAGGGCGTCGAACGCCTGGTGCGCAACGATTTATGGCGCGGGCGCACGCCCGCGCAATTCCATGAGGCGCTGGCCTGGCTGTATGGCTGGACGGCGCAAACCTGCCTGGCCACCACCGAGAAGGATGCAGCATGACTTCCCATCAAACGCCCGAACGCGAGGCTTTATATGCAGCCCTGAGCGGCATGCATCTGTCGCCGCTGTGGCAATCCTTGCACACGCTGGTGCCGCCGTATCCGACGGCGCCGTATGCGGCGGCCCTGTGGCGCTATGCCGATATCGCGCCCCAGCTGGCGCGCGCCGGCGAAGTCATTACGGCCCACGAAGCCGTGCGCCGCGTCCTGGTGCTGGAAAACCCGGCCTTGCCGGGGCGCTCGTCGATCACGCAGTCGCTGTACGCGGGCCTGCAGCTGATTCTACCCGGCGAAGTGGCGCCGTCGCATCGCCACAGCCAGTCGGCGCTGCGCTTTGTCGTGAGCGGGCAGGGCGCCTACACGACGGTGGCGGGCGAGCGCACCACCATGCACCCGGGCGACTTCATCATCACGCCCTCGTGGACCTGGCATGACCATGGCAATGTGGGCATCGATGGCGTGAGTGAGCCGGTGGTGTGGCTCGACGGCCTCGATATTCCCATGCTGCGCTATTTCGACTCCGGTTTCGCGGAAAACGACACGCAGGACAGCCAGACGGTCAGCCGTCCGGAAGGCCAGAGCTTCGCCCGCTACGGCTACAACATGGCGCCCGTCAAGTCGCTGCACGCGGGCGCCACCTCGCCCATCTTCAATTACCCGTATGCCCGCTCGCGCGAAGCGCTGGACCTGCTGTCGCGCACGGACGCCATCGACGACTGGCACGGCTACAAGCTCAAATACGTGAACCCGCTGACGGGCGGCTCGCCCATGCCGACCATGGCCACCTTCATGCAACTGCTGCCCAAAGGTTTCAAGGGCAAGCGCGCGCGCAGCACCGACGGCACCGTCTACAGCGTCGTCGAGGGTCACGGCACGGTGACGATAGGCGAGCAGGTATTCGACTTCGCCCCGCGCGACACCTTTGTCGTGCCTTCGTGGGCCGTTGTCTGCTTCGACTGCCTGCACGACGACGTCGTGCTGTTCAGTTTTTCCGACCGCCCCGTGCAGCAAGCGATGGGCGTGCTGCGCGAGCAGTTTTTGACCGATTGATTTTTTTCACAGGATGTCACCATGACCAACTTCATTTTTACCCCCCAAGCCATCGCCGGCCTGCCCATCGTCGGCAGCGACAGCCAGTTTCCCGTGCGCCGCATCTATTGCGTGGGCCGCAACTACGCCGCCCATGCGCGCGAAATGGGTTTTGATCCCGACCGCGAGCCGCCTTTCTTCTTTTGCAAGCCGAATGACGACAAGTCCGTCGTCCCCGTGCCGCCCGGCGTGACGGCCACGGTGCCGTATCCGGCGCAGACGTCGAACTACCACCATGAAATCGAGCTGGTGGTCGCCATCGGCAAGGGCGGCAGCAATATCGCCCTGGAAGACGCGGCCGCGCATATCTTCGGCTACGGCGTGGGCCTGGACATGACGCGGCGCGACCTGCAGATGCGCATGCGCGAACAGGGCCGGCCCTGGGAAATCGGCAAGGCTTTCGACTATTCGGCCCCCATCGGCGCGCTCACGCCGATTGCCGACAGCGGCGAGATCACCACGGGCGCCATCGTGCTGGAAGTGGACGGCAAGGTCGTGCAGACGAGCGATTTGACGCATTTGATCTGGTCCGTCAATGAAGTCATCGCCAATCTGTCGACGCTGTTCGAGCTGCAGCCGGGCGACATCATCATGACGGGCACGCCCGAAGGCGTGGGCGCCGTCACCAGCGGACAAACCATGGACGCCCGCATAGACGGTTTGACGCCGATCACCGTCGCCGTGCAGTAAACAACATCGGGCCAGCGCGGCACAGATCGCGCAGCCCAAACGAACAACAATAACGGAGACAAGATAATGACTACCCACGCCGGCACCGACGTCCAGCACTTCCTCGACAGCCACCCGTTTTCCCGCTACCAGAAGCTGATCCTCTGGCTATGCTTTCTCATCGTCGCCATCGACGGCTTCGACACGGCCTCGATCGGCTTCATCGCGCCCGCCATCCGCGCCGAATGGGGCTTGACGCCCGCCGCGCTGGCGCCCCTGTTCGGCGCCGGTCTGTTTGGCCTGATGGCCGGCTCGTTTTTGTTCGGCCCCCTGGCGGACCGCTACGGCCGCCGCCCCGTGCTGATCGTCTCCGTCGCGTTCTTTGGCGCGGCCAGCCTGCTGTCGGCCTGGTCGACGGACTTGACGATGCTGCTGGTGCTGCGCTTCTTGACGGGCCTGGGCCTGGGCGGCGCCATGCCCACTTCCGTGACCATGACGTCCGAATACTGCCCGCAGCGGCGCCGTTCCGGCCTCGTGACCATGATGTTTTGCGGCTTTACCATCGGTTCGGCGCTCGGTGGCCTGGCTTCGGCGCAGCTGCTGCACCTGATCGGCTGGCGCGGCGTGCTGATGCTGGGCGGCGCCTTGCCGCTGCTGCTGGTGCCCGTGCTGCTGCTGGCGCTGCCCGAATCCCTGCGCTGGCTCGTACTGAAAGGCCGCGACGGCAGCCAGACCATCATGCGCCGCATCGCACCCACCGTGGCCGCCTTGCCGCATTTGGTCGTCAGCGACAAGAAGCTGGCCGGCTCGCCCATGGCGGAATTGTTCCGCCCCGGCGTCATCGGCGGCACCCTGCTGCTGTGGTCCACGTTTTTCATGAGCTTATTGATCATCTATCTGCTGTCGAGCTGGATGCCGACTTTGCTTAACGGCAATGGCCTGTCCCTGTCGAACGCCTCGCTGGTGACGATGATGTTCCAGGTGGGCGGCACCGTCGGCGCCATCCTGCTGGGCCGCTGGATGGACCGCCATAGCCCGCATAAAGTGCTGAGCATCGCCTACCTGGCGGCCGCCGGCTGCATCGTCGTCGTGGCCCTGTCGGGCAGCAGCCTGGCCTTGCTGGTGCTGGCCGTGTTTGGCGTGGGCTTTGGGGTGAGCGGCTCGCAAGTGGGCGCCAATGCGCTGGCGGCCGCCTTCTACCCCACGTCGAGCCGCGCCACGGGCGTCAGCTGGGCCGCTGCCGTGGGCCGCAGCGGCTCCGTGCTCGGTTCCATGGCCGGCGGCCTGATGCTGACCCTGAAACTCGATAACGAAACCATTTTCTTTTTGCTGGCCATTCCCGCCGTGCTGGCCTCCCTGGCGCTGCTGGCCATGGGACGCCTGATGCGCGCCAGGACTGCCGCCGGCGCCATTCCCGCTACTCTGAAAGAGAGCACCGTATGAAATTGCATGGCTATTACCGCAGTTCCGCGTCCTACCGCGTGCGCATCGCGCTGAACCTGAAACAGCTGCATGCCGACACGGCCTATGTGCACCTGAGCCGCCATGGCGGCGAGCAGTTCACGCCCGCGTTTTCCAGCCTGAACCCGCAGCAGCTGCTGCCCGTGCTGGAGGACGGCGGCGCCGTGCTGACGCAATCGCTGGCCATCATCGAGTACCTGGACGAGACGCAGGCGGGCCAAAAACTGCTGCCGGCCGATGCGGCTGGCCGCGCCCGCGTGCGCCAGCTGGCCATGGTGTGCGCCTGCGACATCCACCCGCTCAACAACCTGCGCGTCCTCAATTACCTGACGGGGCCCCTGGCCCTGTCGCAGGAGCAGAAGAATGCGTGGTACCAGCACTGGACCCATCTGGGCCTGGCCGCGCTGGAAGCGCAGCTGGCAAATAGTCCCCACACGGGCCTGTTCTGCCATGGCGACACGCCGACCCTGGCCGACTGCTGCCTGGTGCCGCAGGTGTACAACGCGCTGCGCTTCCAGTGCGACCTGGCCTTGTATCCGGTGATACGCCGCATCGTCGCGCACTGCGAGGCGCTGCCGGCGTTCCGGCAGGCGCACCCGGATGCGCAGCCAGACGCCGAATAAAACAATACAAACCAAAAAACGGAGACAAGCATGAGAAAAATCAAGGCCATCACCATGGCGCTGCTGGGCGCGTGCGCCTGCGGCACCGCATCCGCGCAAAGCGGCGTCACCCTGTACGGCGTGTTGGACAGCTCCGTGGCTTACACGAGCAATGTCAATGCGGCCGGCGACAGCCAGGTGAAAATGCCGACGCTCACGGGCTCACTGCCGTCGCGCTTCGGTTTCAAGGGTGTGGAAGACCTGGGCGGCGGCCTGCAGGCGATCTTCACGCTGGAATCGGGCTTCGGCGTCGATACGGGCATCGCGGGGCAGGGCGGACGCCTGTTCGGCCGCCAGTCGTGGGTGGGCCTGAAGGGGCGCTATGGCAGCGTGATGCTGGGGCGGCAAATGAATATGTCGTTCTGGGCCACGCAAAAGTCCGACATCATGGGCCCGGCCCTGTTTTCCATCAGCAGCCTCGATCTGTACCTGCCCAACGCCCGCAGCGACAACGCCATCGGCTACCTGGGCACGTTTTCCAATGTGACCGTGGGCGCCACCTACAGCCTGGGGCGCGACGCCTCGGCGGCGGGCGGGCCGGCCGCCACGGGCTGCGCGGGTGAGGTGGCGGGCAATGCCAAGGCTTGCCGCCAGATCACCGCCTTGCTCGGCTACGACACGGGCCGCTATGGCGCCACGGCGTCGTACGACATCCTGTACGGCAACGCGGGCGCGGCCAACGGCCTGACGTCGAGCCGCCATTTCGACCGCCGCGTGATCGCCAGCGCCTACGCCATGGCCGGCCAGCTGAAAATCGGCGGCGGCATCATCGACCGCACGATCCGCGCCGCCACGGGGCCGGTCGACTCGCAGCTGCTGTACTTCGGCGTCGCGTATCCGCTGGCCCCCGCGCTGGTGCTGGATGGCCAGGTGGCCAAACTGGCCGTCAAGGACAGTGCGAACGATGCCACCCTGGCGACCATGCGCCTGACGTATCACCTGTCCAAGCGCACGGCCGTCTACGGCGCCGTCGGCCGCATGGACAACGACGGCGCGGCTGCCGTGGCGCTGGACGCGGGCGGCACCGTGGGCGCTGGGCGCACGCAGAACGGCGTGATGGCGGGGATGCGCCACTTTTTCTGAGCGCTGTCCCGGTTTTACCGCGCCGCCAGGGCCGCGGGCGCGGATGTCTGCCAGCCGCCGCCCAGCGCCTTGTAGGTGGCGACGGCGGCGCGCGCGGCGGCCGTTTGCGCCTGCGCGCGCGCATCCTCGGCCCGCAACAGCCGGGCCTCGGCCTGCAGCACCTCGTCGCGGCTGATCGCTCCTTTCTGAAAGGCCGCCAGCGCGGAGGCGCGCGCGTGCCCGAGCGCATCGACGCTTTGCGCCAGCAGGCCTGCCTGCCGTTCGTGGCCGAGCAATGCCGAACAGGCATTCTCCACGTCTTCCGTGGCATGCAGCACGGCCAGCCGGTAGGCCGCCAGCAGCTCGGCTTCCTGGCCCCGGGCGGCGTCGATCTGCGCAGCGATGCGGCCAAAATCGAACAGGCGCCAGCGCAGCCCGAGTACGCCCGCGGCCTGGCCGGAGCCGCTGCCGAACAGGGTGCCGCCGGCGGTGGCGCTGCCGAGCAGGGCGCCCAGGCCCAGCTTGGGATAATACTCGGCCATTTGCGCGCCGGTGCGCGCGCTGGCTGCGGCCAGGCGCCGCTCGGCCGCGATCAGGTCGGGCCGGCGCCGCAGCAGGTCTCCCGGCGTAGCGCCGGCCGTGATGCGCGGCGCGAGCGCGATGATGGCGCTGGCGGGCAGTTCCTGGCCATGGCTGCCGGGCGCCGCGCCCAGCATCACGTCGAGCGCATGCAGTGCCACGTCGCGCGCCGTTTCCAGGCCCGGCATGGCCGCGCGCGCCTGCGCCAGCGATGCTTCGGCCTGCCGCAGCGCCGGCTCGTTCAGCAGCCCCTTGCCGTACAACAGCGCGGCGATGTCCAGCGCCGCCGCCTGGGTGTCGACCTGCCTGCGCGCCAGGGCGAGCCGCGTGTGCAGGCCCTGGATGGTCAGGTACAAGTCGGCCGTCTGCGCCGCCACGGCCAGCCGCGCCGCCGCCCATCCCGCTGCCGTCGCCTCGTAGTCGGCGCGCGCCGCTTCACGTTCGCGGCGCAGGCCGCCGAACAGGTCGAGTTCCCACGACGCTGCCAGCTGGACTTCGTGCGCGCTGCCGGCGCGCGCGAATCCGGGCGTGGCATCGAGCACCTTGCCCAGCGGCGTCTGCACCGATTGATAGGCGCGCGCGGTCTGGCCATCGAGATCGCCCGAGGGCAGCAGGGCGGCGTCGGCCGCGCCCAGCGCCGCGCGCGCCTGCCGCACCCTGGCCGCCGCCTGTGCCAGGTCGAGGTTTTGCGCCAATGCCAGCGTCACCAGCCGGGTCAGGCGCGGATCGCCAAACGCCGTCCACCACTGCTGCAGTTCGGCCGCATCGGCATCCTGGCGCAAGCCGACTGCCGACTGGTGCAGATACTGCGCCGCTTGCGGCAGCGCGGGCCGCTGGTAATCGGCGCCGGCGGTGCAACCGGCCGCCACACCGGCGGCAAGCAGCATGAGGGGGAGGCGCACAAGGGGCGCGATGGGCGGGATGGGCATGGGATCGTCCTGTTCGTCAAAAATGGAATGGTGAGTGACTATAATACAGTTTGGTCACTTATTGTGCATTTTGGCGTGGCGCGTTAAGCTGTCGCCATGAATTCCATCACACCCGAACTACCGACCCCTGCGCGCGGCCCGGCCGGCCACGACGTGCGCGACCAGATCGTCGCCGCCGCCACCGAATATTTCAGCCTGTATGGCTATGAAAAGACCACCGTGTCCGACCTGGCCAAGGCCATCGGCTTTTCCAAGGCGTATATCTACAAGTTCTTCGAGTCCAAGCAAGCCATCGGCGAGCATATCTGCGGCAACTGCCTGCGGCAGATCGAAACCGAGGTGAGAGCCGCGGTGGACGCCGCCGGCCAGCCGCCAGAGAAGCTGCGGCGCATGTTCAAGGCCAGCGTCGAGGCCAGCCTGCGGCTGTTCTTCCAGGACCGCAAGCTGTACGACATCGCCGCCTCGGCCGCCACCGGGCGCTGGCCTGCCGTGCAGGCCTATGAGCTGGCCATGGGTGCGCTGCTGCAGGATATCCTGCAGCAGGGCCGCAAGACGGGCGACTTCGAGCGCAAGACGCCGCTCGACGAAACGGCCAGCGCGATCTACCTGGTGATGCGTCCCTACGTCAATCCCTTGCTGCTGCAGCACAGCCTGGAGACCAGCGAGACGGCGCCGGTACAGTTGTCCAGCCTGGTGTTGCGCAGCTTGTCACCCTGATCGCAATGCTGGTTTGTGACTGTTGACTTATTTGGTCACTAGTACCAGAATGAGAACCCTGTTCAATTCGTTCACGGGATTCTTATGCGCTGGCGCCGTCTTGCTTCATCCGCTGTCATCTCCGCCTTGCCCCTGGCCTTGTCCCTGGGGCTGACCGCCTGCGGCGAGAAGGCGCAAGCCGATCCCCGCAGTGCCATGCCGCTGGTGCGCGCCGTCACGGTGCAGGGTGCCGAATCGGGCGCGCGTAGCTTTACCGGCGTGGTCGCGCCACGCGTGCAAAGCGAGCTGGGATTCCGCGTCGCCGGCAAGGTGCAGGAGCGCCTGGTCGATGCCGGCCAGGCCGTGCGGCGCGGCCAGGCCCTGATGCGCCTCGATGCGCAAGACTTGCAACTGCTGGCCCAGGCACGCCAGGACGCGGTCACGGCCGAGCGCGCCCGCGCGCGCCAGACGGCTGACGAGGAGGCGCGCTACCGCGACCTGCGCGGCACCGGCGCCATCTCGGCCTCAGCCTACGACCAGGTCAGGGCGCTGGCCGACGCCGCGGCGGCCCAGCTCAAGGCCGCCGAGGCCCAGGCCGAAGTGGCGCGCAATGCGCTGCGCTACGCGGTGCTGCTGGCCGATGCCGACGGCATCGTGACGGATACCTTGGCCGAACCGGGC
Source organism: Janthinobacterium sp. GW822-FHT07H11 (assembly GCF_058798615.1). Lineage (NCBI taxonomy): Bacteria > Pseudomonadati > Pseudomonadota > Betaproteobacteria > Burkholderiales > Oxalobacteraceae > Janthinobacterium > Janthinobacterium sp. GW822-FHT07H11. The sequence goes on along the minus strand of NZ_CM179507.1, from coordinate 3,870,031 downwards.
CAGGTGCTCGCCGCCGGGCAGCCGGCCGTGCGCCTGGTCCATGACGGGCGGCGCGAAGCGGCGATCCAGCTGCCGGAAACCCTGCGCCCGGCACTGGGTTCGACCGCCCAGGCCACGCTGTTTGGCCGGCAGGGCGCCAGCGTGCCAGCCACCTTGCGCCAGCTGTCGCAGAACGCGGACCGGCAAACGCGCACCTTCGAGGCGCGCTATGTGCTCGACGCGGCGCTCTCAAGCGCGCCACTGGGCGCCACCGTCACGGTGCGCATCGCCGGCAGCGCCGATGCCGGCGATGCCGTACGGGTGCCGCTCGCGGCCCTGCACGACGCCGGAAAGGGGCCGGGCGTGTGGCTGATCCAGGGCGAGCCGGCGCGCCTGGCCTGGCGGCCCGTCAAGGTGCGCCGCCTGCACGATGACGGCGCCGACGTCAGCGGCCAGCTGAAAAGCGGCGAGCGCATCGTCGCGCTGGGCGCCCACCTGCTGCGCGACGGCGAGCAGGTGGCGCTGGAGCGGGCGGGCGCGGGAGCGCGGCCATGAGCGCCGGCTTCAACCTGTCGGCGCTGGCCGTGCGCGAGCGTTCCGTCACCCTGTTCCTGATCTGCCTGATATCGCTGGCCGGCTTCTTGTCCTTCTTCCAGCTGGGACGGGCGGAAGACCCGGCCTTCACGGTCAAGGTGATGACCATCGTCACCGCCTGGCCCGGCGCCAGCGCGCGCGAAATGCAGGACCAGGTGGCGGAAAAGATCGAAAAGCGCCTGCAGGAGCTGCGCTGGTACGAGCGCGCCGAAACCTATACCACGCCGGGCCTGGCGTTCACGACACTGACTCTGCTCGACAGCACGCCGCCCGGGCAGGTGCAGGCCGAGTTCTACCAGGCGCGCAAGAAGGCCGGCGACGAGGCGGCCAATCTGCCGGCCGGCGTCATCGGCCCCATGATCAACGACGAATACGCGGACGTCACCTTTGCCCTGTTTGCGCTCAAGGCGCGGGGCGAGCCGCAGCGCCTGCTGGTGCGCGAGGCGGAAACCTTGCGCCAGCGCCTGCTGCACGTGCCGGGCGTCAAAAAGGTCAATATCATCGGCGAGCAGGCCGAACGGATCTATGTGGAGTTTTCGCAGGAGCGCCTGGCCACCCTGGGCGTGCGGGCACAGGATGTGTTTGCGGCGCTGCACGGCCAGAATGCGCTCACGCCGGCCGGTTCGGTCCAGACGCGGGGGCCGCAAGTGTTCATCCGCCTCGACGGCGCGCTCGACGCGCTGCAAAAGATCCGTGACACGCCCGTGGTGGCGCAGGGGCGCACGGTGGCCCTGTCCGATATCGCCACCGTGCGCCGCGGCCACGAGGACCCGGCCAGCTTCCTGGTGCGCAATGGCGGCGAGCCTGCGCTGCTGCTGGGCGTGGTCATGCGCGAGGGCTGGAACGGCCTGGACCTGGGCAAGGCGCTGGAGCGGGAAGTGACGGCCATCGGCACGGCAATGCCGCTCGGCATGAGCCTGGCCAAGGTCACCGACCAGGCTGTCAATATCGGCGCGGCCGTCGATGAATTCATGCTCAAGTTCCTTGCCGCGCTGCTGGTGGTGATGCTGGTGTGCTTTGTCAGCATGGGCTGGCGCGTCGGCATCGTCGTGGCCGCCGCCGTGCCGCTGACCCTGGCCGTCGTGTTCATCGTAATGGCCGCGACCGGCAAGAATTTCGACCGCATCACCCTCGGTTCCCTGATCCTGGGCCTCGGCCTGCTGGTGGACGATGCCATCATCGCCATCGAGATGATGGTCGTGAAAATGGAGGAGGGCTACAGCCGCATCGCCGCCTCCGCCTATGCGTGGAGCCATACGGCCGCGCCCATGCTGGCCGGCACCCTGGTCACGGCCGTCGGCTTCATGCCCAACGGCTTTGCCCGCTCCAGCGCCGGCGAGTACACGAGCAATATGTTCTGGATCGTCGGCATCGCGCTGATCGCCTCATGGGTGGTGGCGGTGGTGTTTACGCCTTACCTGGGCGTCAAGCTGCTGCCCGAGCTGAACAAGGTCGCCGGCGGCCATGATGCGCTGTACGACACGCCGCGCTACCACCGCTTTCGCCGCCTGCTGGGACGCGTGATCGCCCGCAAATGGCTGGTGTTCGCCAGCGTGATCGGCCTGTTCGTGCTGGCCGTGCTGGGCATGGCCATCGTCAAGAAGCAGTTTTTCCCCGTCTCCGACCGTCCTGAAGTGCTGATCGAAGTGCAACTGCCTTACGGCAGCGCGATCGGGCAGACCAGCGGTGCGGCGGCGAAAGTGGAAGCCTGGCTGGCGCGCCAGCCCGAGGCGAAGATCGTCACGGCCTATGTTGGCCAGGGGGCGCCGCGCTTTTACCTGGCGATGGGGCCGGAATTGCCCGATCCTTCGTTTGCCAAGATCGTCGTGCGCACCGACAGCCAGCAGGCGCGCGACAGCCTCAGGCAGCGCTTGCGCGGGGCCGTTGCCGCCGGCCTGGCGCCGGAGGCGCGCGTGCGCGTCACGCAGCTGGTGTTCGGCCCGTATTCGCCGTTTCCCGTCGCCTACCGGGTCAGCGGCCCGGACCCCGAGGTGCTGCGCGGCATCGCCGACGAGGTGCGGCGCGTGATGCAGGCCAGTCCGATGATGCGCACCGTCAATACCGACTGGGGCACGCGCACGCCCACCCTGCATTTCAGCCTGCAGCAGGAGCGCTTGCAGGCCATGGGGCTGAGTTCGGGCGCCGTGGCGCAGCAACTGCAGTTTTTGCTCAGCGGCGTGCCCGTCACCGCCGTGCGCGAAGATATCCGCACGGTGCAGGTGGTGGCGCGCGCGGCCGGCGACATGCGCCTGGACCCGGCCCGTATCGCCGACCTGACCCTGGCCGGTGCGAATGGCGAGCGCATCGCGCTGTCGCAGGTGGGGGCCGTGGAGGTACGCTGGGAAGAACCGGTGATGCGCCGGAGAGATCGCCAGCCGACGATCACGGTGCGCGGCGACATCGCCGACGGCATGCAGCCGCCGGACGTGTCGGGCGCCATCACGGCGCAGCTGCGGCCCATCATCGACAAGCTGCCAGGCGGCTACCGCATCGAGCAGGCCGGCTCGATCGAGGAATCGGCCAAGGCGACGCAGGCCATGCTGCCCCTGTTCCCCATCATGCTGGCGTTGACCTTGCTGATGATCATCCTGCAGGTGCGCTCGATGGCGGCCATGGTCATGGTCTTCCTGACCAGTCCCCTGGGCCTGATCGGCGTCGTACCCACCCTGATCCTGTTCCAGCAGCCGTTCGGCATCAACGCGCTGGTCGGCCTGATCGCCCTGTCGGGCATCTTGATGCGCAATACCTTGATCCTGATCGGCCAGATCCACCATAACGAGGCGGCCGGGCTGGCGCCTTTCGATGCCGTCGTCGAAGCGACCGTGCAGCGGGCCAGGCCGGTGATCCTCACGGCGCTGGCGGCCATCCTGGCCTTCATCCCGCTCACCTATTCGGTGTTCTGGGGGACCTTGGCCTATACCCTGATCGGCGGCACGTTTGCCGGCACGGTGCTGACCCTGGTGTTTCTGCCCGCCATGTACGCGATCTGGTTCAGAATACGGCCGCAGGCTGTATAGCTTGAATAGCGGGCCGGAGACGCGGGCCTGAGAACATGCCGATGGCGGCGTTGCAGCTTCCTTGCCGTACTTGCGTACTGTCTGCGTCGCTGCGCCTTGCCCTCGACATTTTTCAGGTCCGCTTGGCCCGGGGAGCCTGTCTCCTTGACTTGGGCCGTTTCGTGGTTTGCCGGTTTGCTTGTTGTTTGTTGTTTGTTGTTTGTTGTTTGTTGTTTGTTGTTTGTTGATTGTTGCTTGTTTCTTGCTGCTTGTCTTTTTCTCTAGGCTCCGGCTGCATCCTGCCGGTAGCGCGCCGGCGGCAGCGCGAACTGGGTCTTGAAGAAGCGGGTGAACGCGCTTTGCGAGGAAAAGCCCAGGCGCTCGCCGATTTCCGCCACGCTCAGGCGCGTTTCGCGCAGCAAACGGCGCGATTCGCGGCTTTTCGCGCGCAGCTCCAGCGCGCGGAACGAGGTCTGCTCCTGCTGCAGCTGGCGCTGCAGGGTCCAGCGGTTCATCGCCAGGCCGTCGCACAGGGCCGGCAGCAGCGCGGCGCCATCGGTGTCGCCTGCGCCTTGCCGGCCCAGCAAATCGATGATGGCCTGCTCCACGCGGGCCGAAAACAGCTGCGCTCCCTGCAACTGCTGCAATTGCCCCTGCGCGTGGCGCAGCGCGTGCGGCGCCAGCATGGCGTTGAACTGGGCGAAGGGCCGGTCCAGCGCCGCAGACTCGAACGTCAGGGTGTTGCGCGCCTGGCCGAAGGCGGCGCTGGCACCGAAGCACTCGGCAATGGCCGGCGCGAACCACGGCGCCTTGCCCTGGAAGCCGGCATGGAAGGCGGTGGCCGCGCCATCGTCATAGGCGCGCGCCACCAGCGACAGCATGCGGAAATTGGCCAGCGCCTGCATGGCACCGCCCCTGGCGCAGAATTCGGACAGGTATTCGATCTCGATGCGCGCGCCATTTTCGCTCATCAGCATGAAGTCGAATTCGCCGATCAGGCCGCGCAGGTGCAGCAGTTCGTGCAGCGCGCCGCGCAGGGTGGGGCGGTTGAAGCAGACGTGGGCGATGCCCGGGTAGTGCGCGAACCAGTGCGTGACATCGAGATCGAGCAGGCCCCGGTGCTGCGGCAGCTGCTGGGCGTAGGCCGTCATGCGGCGGTGCCGCTCGGCGTTGATGCGGCCGCCCGGCTCGTCCAGTTGCGCCGGCGTGATGCCCGTATGGCGGAAAAAGTCGGCGGGATCGTGGCCATCGGCCTGCATGGCGCGCGCGCATTGCTGCGCGACCCGGTTCGAGACCGTGCGCGTATCGGGTTTGTGCAAGGCTGCCTCCTGCTTATTCTGCTTATTCTGCTTGTTGTAGTAATTTTTCACAAATATTAGCACTTTGTAGGAGATTGTTGGTTGTTGTGTGATCTCAGTAAAAATTGTTCTCGCGGGTATAAAACGCGTGCTGCGCGGTCAAGAAACTCACGCATTCTCACGCTATATTGATTTCGGGCTGGCCCTGATGCCACCTGGATACCTACAAAAACAGTCTTGGAGATCATGATGAAATGCACTTTGAAACCGATGGCCCGCGTGGTCGCCGGCGGCGTCGCCACGCTTGCCCTGGCCGCCTGCGGCAACAGCGACACCGGCAGCGCGGGATACACGCAGCCCGTGTTCGGCGCCACCAGCTACGCCCAGCTGAAGGTTGACGGCTATACCTTCAAGGACATGAACCGCAGCGGCAAGATCGACCCGTACGAGGACTGGCGCCTGCCGGCCGAGGAGCGCGCCGACGACCTGCTGTCGCGCATGACGCTCGATGAAAAGGCGGGCCTGATGATGCACGGCACGGCGCCCACCGTGTCCGACCCGTCCGGCATCGGCCTGGGCGGGGCGTATGACCTCGCAGCCCTGCAGGAGCTGATCGTCAGGCAGTACGTCAACACCTTCATTACCCGCATGGCGGGCGATACGGCCAATATGGCGGCCCAGTACAACAAGGTGCAGGCCCTGAGCGAAACGTCGCGCCATGGCATTCCCGTTTCCATCAGCACGGACCCGCGCCACCATTTCCAGTACGCGGTGGGCGCCAGCGCGGCTACTTCCGGTTTCTCGCAATGGCCGGAAACCCTGGGCCTGGCCGCCATCGGCGACGATGCGCTGGTGCGCCGCTTCGGCGACATCGCGCGCCAGGAATACCTGGCCGTCGGCATCACGCAGGCCTTGTCGCCACAGGCGGACCTGGCCACGGAACCGCGCTGGGCGCGCATCAACGGCACCTTTGGCGAAGACGCGGACCTGGCCAGACGCATGGTGCAGCACTATATCGAGGGCTTCCAGGATGGCAACACGGGCTTGCATGACGGCAGCGTGGTGGCCGTCGTCAAGCACTGGGTCGGCTATGGCGCCACGAAAGAGGGCTTTGACGGCCACAATTACTATGGCCGCTACATGACCTATCCGGGCACCAATTTTGCCTACCACGTCAAGCCGTTCGAAGGGGCGTTCACGGCCAAGGCGGCTTCCGTCATGCCGACTTACGCCATGCCAGACGGTAATATCACCGTCGACGGCATCACCCTGGAGCAGGTGGGCGCCGGTTTCAGCAAGGCCTTGCTGACGGACTTGCTGCGCGGCAAGTACGGCTTCGAGGGCGTGATCCTGTCCGACTGGGGCATCACGTCCGACTGCGACGCCAACTGCCGCAACGGCACGCCGGCCGGCGTGGCGCCGTCGTTCATCGGTTTCGGCACGCCGTGGGGCATGGAAGACGCCACCAAGGCCGAGCGCTATGTGAAGGCCGTGACGGCGGGGATGGACCAGTTCGGCGGCGTGACGGAAGCGCCCTACCTGACGCAAGCCGTGCAGCGGGGGCAGCTGACGGAAGCGCGCATCAACGCCTCGGCGCGGCGCATCCTGGTCCAGAAATTCAAGCAGGGCCTGTTCGAGCACCCGTTTGTCGATGCGGCCAAGGCGGCCAGCACGGTGGGCAAGGCGGAATTCGTCGAGGCGGGCCTGGATGCCCAGCGCCGCTCGCTGGTCTTGCTGGAAAACAAGGACAAGGTCTTGCCGCTGGCGGCCGCCGTCAAGAAGGTCTACCTGTACGGCATCGATGCGGCCGTGGCGAAACAGTATGGCTACACGGTGGTCACCACGCCGCAGGAAGCGGACGTGGCCCTGCTGCGCGTGGCCGCGCCGTATGAAACCCTGCACCCGAACTACATCTTCGGCAGCATGCAGCACGAGGGCCGCCTCGATTACGTCGACGGCAACGCCGACTACGAGGCGATCAAGAACGCGGCCAAATATGCGCCGAAGACGGTGGTGACCGTGTACCTGGACCGTCCGGCCATCCTCGGCAACGTGCGGGACAAGGCCAGCGCCATCGTCGCCAACTTCGGCGTGAGCGACGGCGCGCTGTTCGATGTCCTGACGGGCAAGGCCAAGCCGCAGGGCAGGCTGCCGTTCGAGCTGCCGTCGTCGATGGCCGAAGTGCAGGTGCAGAAATCGGACGTGCCGTATGACACGGCCCATCCGCTGTACCAGTTCGGCTACGGCCTCGCGTACTGAAACGGCCCTGTCGTCACCGCAGGGAACCCCGGCTGCGCTCCTGCAGGGCGCCTTACGGCTGCTGCCGCCAGGTCTTGCCCTCCAGGGCATCGATGAAACGCGCCACGGGCCAGCTTTCCTCCAGCGCCTGCAGCATGAGGTGCTGCTGCGTTGGCGGCGCCATGCCGCCGACAGGCTGGTCGCGATCGAGGTTGCTGGGGAAGGCGTAGCCTTCGGCGCAGGCGGCCACCGCGTGGCGGACGCCATCGCCGGTCAACGCCCCTTGCGCATGCAGCGCCTGCAGGGCCGGATACAGGGCGGCGCTCATGGCGCGGCGGTCCAGCGTTTCCATGGCGCGCCCGAACGGCGACGACACCTGCAGCAGATTGGCCGTGCGCCGCACGTCCGTCGTGCGATTGTGGCCGGCCGCATGGAACAGGGCGGGATTGAAGAAGACGGCGTCGCCCCTGGCCAGCGGCAGCTGCACGTGATGCTGCTGAAAATAGTCGCGGAAGGGCGCTTGCTGCCAGGCGAGATACCCGGCCTGGTAGTTTTGCGAGTAGGGCAAGTACAAGGTGGGGCCCGATTCGACCGGCATGTCGCAATGGGCGACGGCGCCCTGCAGGGTGAGGAAGCAAGACATCTGGTGCACATGCGCCGGGTAGGCGGCGCATGCGCTGGCGCCCTGGAATCCCAGGTGATAGTCGCGGTGCGGCGCCTGGGCGGCGCCGCCAGGATTGACCACATTTACCTGCGCCGTCATCTGGTAGGCGGGCCCCAGCCAGGCTTCGCACATCCATGCGAGCACGGGATTGCCGTAGTAGCGTGCAAACGCTTCGGGCGCACGCAGGCACAGCTTTTGCTGCGCGTTCCAGATGCGCTCATTCGCGCCCGGCCTGGCGAAATGGTCGCCGCCGGCGCGTCCGCCCGCCTGCTGTTCCGCGATCAGTTCGCGGAAGACGCGATTGACCTGTTCCAGGGTGTCCAGATCGTCGACGGCGCGTTTCAGCAGCACCACGCCGGGACCGCTCATCAATGCGCTGCCCCATTCGGCCTGCAGCGCGCGCAGCGGCTCCGTGCCCGATGCCAGCCGGCGCACGGCGTCGCAGTCGTAGACGGGAATGTCCGATGCGACCGCCGCGGCGCGCGGATAGTCGGCCGGGTCGGTGTGCCTGCTGACAATGCCGATGAAGTCTTCCAGTCGGCAGCCATGCTGCGACAGCCAGAAGGCATCGGCCGGCGCCTGGGCGGCATCGACGGTGGTTTTCATGCGGGGTCTCCTTTTTTAAAGTTCTGTACAATCAGTATAGGGATGAGAAGCGGCATTTTTCATCAGAAAATCCATCAAAAAACCATCAAACAACCATCAACAGCGCATCCTCGACCGATACGCACGGAGCTGCCCATGACACACCCATTCCCGGTCAAGGTGGTGGCGCTGCAGGCCGGCGTCAGCGTGGCCACCGTGGACCGTGTCATCAAGCGGCGCGGCGGCGTGCACGCCAATACGGTGCGCCGCGTGATGCAGGCGCTCGATGAACTGGGGCGGCAAAGCGCGCAGGTGGGCCTGTCCGGCAAAAAGTTCATGATCGACGTGCTGATGGTGGCGCCGCAGCGCTTCACCGACGCGGTGCGCCTGGCGCTGGAGGCGGAACTGCCGTCGCTGCATCCGGCCGTATTGCGCTCGCGCTTTCACCTGCATGTAACGCTGGAGGCCGATGGCATCGTCGAGCTGCTGGAGCGCATCCGGAAAAATGGCAGCCACGGCGTGCTGCTGAAGGCGCCGGACCTGCCCGTGGTCGTGGCGGCGGTCGGGCGGCTGCTTGCCGCCGGCATTCCCGTGGTGACCCTGGTGACGGACTTGCCCGGCTCCGCGCGCAGCAGCTACGTGGGCATGGACAACCGCGCGGCGGGCGAAACGGCGGCCTACCTGATAGGCCAGTGGATGGGGCGCGCGAAGGGGCGGCAAGTGCTGGTCACCCTGAGCAGCAACCGTTTTCACGGCGAGGAGGAGCGCGAGATCGGCTTTCGGCGCGCGTTGCGCGAACATCAGCGCCACCTGGGCATAGTCCAAGTCAGCGAAGGTCATGGCATCGATGGCGCCACGGGGACGCTGGTGCGGCAGGCGCTGGCCAGCCATCGCGGCATCGCCGCCGTGTATTCGATAGGCGGGGGCAACGCCGCCATCGTGCGGGCTTTCGCGGAGGCGGGGCGCGCTTGCCAGGTCTTCATCGGCCACGACCTCGATGCGGACAACCGCGCGCTGCTGCAATCGGGGGCCGTCCAGGCGGTGCTGCACCATGACCTGGGGCAGGACATGCGCCGCGCATGCCAGGATATTCTCAGGGCGCGCGGCGCGCTGCCGCCCTTGAAGCAGGCGGTGTCGCTGTCGGCCATCCAGATCGTGACGCCCTGGAACCTGCCGGCGCTGGCGGCCATGCAGCGCTGAGCACATGGCCGGTGGCCGCAGGGGCGAATTTTGCCGGGCCGCGCGGCCGCTCCGCCGGGCATTGTTCGGATTTGCCCGCACTCGATTGACAGTCGCCTGGGGCAGGCAGATACTCGCCGCTTCGCTCATCGCTTACCTCAGGAAGGAAATCCCCGATGTCCGTTTCCCCGAAATTGTGCAGGACCGTATTCTCCACCATGCTGGCCGCCGCGCTGGCCAGCGCATTCGTCGCTCCCGCCATGGCTGCCGCGCCGGCCGCGGCCGTCGTCCCGGCATCATCGGCCTGGGTCGAGGCCAGCAACCGCAATGCCGCCATCGTGCTCGAGGCGCAGGCGCAATTCTCGCCGGAGAGTGCCTCCGACACGGGCTTGCCGCAGTATGACGGTCTGGCTTCGGACCTGGGGCCGAAGATCACCGAACGCTATGTGGCGGCCATGCAGAAGGCGCGCGCCGCGCTGCAGCAGCGGCTGGCGAAGGAAAAGGACGAGCGCGTCCGCCAGGACCTGCTCATCCTGATAGGCGCCGTCGAGCGTGACATCGCGGGCGCGCAGCTTGACGCGAAATACACCTTGCCGTGGCTCGATGTGCCCCAGCTGATGTTCGGCAGCATGCAAAGCCTGCTGCAGGAACAGCGCCCGGCCGCGCGCCGCGCCAAGGCGCTGGAACGGCTGCAGCGCTACGTCGGGCAATACCCGGGCAGCACGCCGATCACCGCGCAGGCCAAGGCGCGCTTCACGGAAAAAGTCGGCCAGAAAGGCCTGGCCGGCCCCGTGCGCCTGCAGGTGGAGCAGTCGCTGGAAAACGTGCCGACATATATCGCCGGCATCCGCAAGCTGTTTGCCGACATGAAGATCGCGGGCGCCGAACCGGCGCTGGCCGCCATGGAGCGCCAACTGAACGAGTACGCGGCCTGGGAGCGGCAGACCGTGCTGCCCCTGTCGCGCACGGATTTCCGCATGGCGCCCGAGCTGTACGCGTTCCGCCTGAAGCAGGTGGGCATCGATATCGAGCCGCGCGCGCTGGTGGAACGGGCCGAGGTGGCCTACCTGGAAACGCGTGCCGCCATGCAGGCGCTGGCACCCGTGGTGGCGGCCAAGCTGGCGCTGAAGGGCATCGATGGCAGCGACTATCGCCAGGTGCTGCGCGCGCTGAAAAGCGATTCCATCCCCGACGAACAGCTCGAGGCGCACTACAAGGGCGTCAATACGCAGCTGGAAGAGCGCATCCGCCAGCACGGCGTGGTCGATGTGCCGCAGCGCGCGATGACCATGCGCCTGGCGTCAAGCGCCGAATCGGCGGCCCAGCCGGCGCCGCACATGCGTCCGCCTCCGCTGATCGGCAACACGGGCGAGCATGGCCAGTTTGTCCTCACGGTCAGCAATCCGGCCGCCAGCGGCAAGGGCGAAGCGTATGACGATTTCAATTTCTCCGGCGCGGCATGGACCCTGAGCGCACATGAAGGCCGCCCCGGCCACGAACTGCAGTTCAGCGCCATGGTGGAGCGTGGCGTGTCGCAGGCGCGCAGCCTGTACGCGTTCAACAGCGTCAACGTGGAAGGCTGGGCCCTGTATGCGGAAGCGGAGATGATTCCCTACGAGCCGGCCGAAGGCCAGTTCATCGCGCTGCAGTTCCGCATGCTGCGCGCGGCGCGCGCCATGCTCGACCCGATGCTGAACCTGGGCCTGGTCACGCGCGAAGCGGCGGGCCGCATCCTGACGGACGAGGTGATGCTGTCGAAGGCCATGGCGCGCCAGGAACTGGACCGCTATACCTTCAACATGCCGGGCCAGGCCGGCAGCTATTTCTATGGCTATACGCGCATCCTGCAATTGCGTGCGGAAACGGAACTGGCCCTGGGCGCGAAATTCGACCGGCTCGCCTTCAACAACTTCCTGCTGGGCCAGGGATTGCTGCCGCCGGACTTGCTGGCAAAGGCAGTGCGCGAGCATTTCATTCCCGGGCAGCTGGCCAAGCGCTGACGCCATTGCGCGATACCGCGCGCCGCATGCCATACTGGCGCCTTTCTTGAAGCGAGAGAGTGGCAGGCATGTGGCGTGGGATCGTATTCGGTGTGCTGGCAGGCGCCTTCTGGGGCGCCGTTTTCATTGTGCCGGAACTGCTGCCCGGCTTTTCCCCGCTCGAACTGATGGTGGGGCGCTATGCCTGCTATGGCATGCTGGCGCTCGTCCTGATGCTGCCGCGCCTGTTGCCGCTGTTGCGCCGGCTGCGGCGCGGCGACTGGCTGGCCATGCTGCGCCAGGCGTTGTCCGGCAATGTCGTCTACTACATGCTGCTGGCCTCCGGCGTGAAGCTGGCCGGCGTGGCGGCCACCTCGCTGATCATCGGCTTGCTGCCGCTGACCGTGACCATCCTGGGGCACCGGGACCACGGTTCGCTGCCGCTGCGCCGCCTGGCCCTGCCGCTGCTGGTGGTCGCGGCCGGCATCGCCTGCATCAATATCGATGTCTTCGGCCATGCGGCCGCCGGTGCCGGCGCCGACGTCGCCCACAGGCTGCTCGGGGTGCTGTGCGCCGTGGGGGCGCTCGCCTGCTGGACCTGGTATGCGCTCGACAATGCCCGTTTCCTGAAGCGCCATGCGCACTTCAGCAGCGTGGAATGGTCCATGCTGTACGGGCTGGCCAGCGGCGTGATCGCGCTGCTGGTCGGCGCGGCAGCGCTGGCGCTGCACCTCGCCGGCAAGGTCGATGAGATCGGTGGCGGCGCGCTGGCGCGCAACTGGAGCGCCTTCTGGCTGGTGTGCATGCTGCTGGCGCTGGGCGCCTCCGTGGTCGCCAATTACCTGTGGAACGTCTCCTCGCGGCTGGTGCCGGTGAGCCTGTCGGGCCAGTTGATCCTGTCGGAAACGCTGTTCGCGCTGCTGTATGGCTTCATCCATGCGCAGCGCATGCCGCGTCCGCTGGAATGGGCGGCCATGCTGCTGCTGACGGCCGGCGTGCTGTGGTCCGTGCATGCGCACGCGAAGCAAGAGGGCCCTGCCTGAGGCCGTGCAGGGGCGCGCTGCGCCCCTGCTGCCCGCCGCTTACTGGCCTTCCGCCATCACCATCGTCGCGCGCTGGCTGCCGATGACCAGCAGGATTTGCAGCGGCAGCGCGCCGTCCGGCAGGCGCGTGACGGCGAACGTCTTGCTGTCGGCGTTATAGCTGATCCAGGCCGGCAGCGGCGTGCCGTCGGCCAGGGTCGCCTGCACCGGCACGCGGTTGACGGCAGCCGTTTCGACGATCTGCGCCGGCAGCGGGAAGCCGAAGCCCTTGCCCGCATTGGCGATTTCCTTCGGTATCGAGACGGCGATCGCGCCATTCTGCTGCAGCGACGCGGGCCGTACCAGCGACACGCTGATGCCGGGCGTGCTGGTCACTTTGAGCGCCGTGGCGGCTGCCAGGGCGGGGAGGGCCGGCGGCGTGCTGCTCAAGCCGGCGTCCGAGGCGGGTATCTCGCCCAGCGGCGGCATGCTCAAACCGGGTGCCACGCGCTGCTGCGCCAACGGCAGGGGCGGTAGCGGCGGCACCGGCGCGACGATGGGCGGCGGCACCTGGATGGCGGCATCGAGGATGTCCGCGCTGAGGCCCTGCGGCTGGCTCAGTGCATAGTTGCCCGCATCGGCGCCCGCCAGCGCATAACCGTTGACGGTGACCGGCTTGGCCTTGCCGGCCGTGGCGTCGGCAAAGCTGGCGCCAGGCGTACCGGTCACCGCCACTTCGTCGTCGCCGATGACGTTGATCACCGCCGTGCCTCCCAGGCTGGCCAGGGCATTGCCGTCGAAGGTCTTGTTGTTGGCATGCACACCGGTCACCGTGACCAGCGCGGGCGTGATGTCGCCAACGAGGCCCGGCTCCTGGCCTATCGCGTAGTTGCTGTCGCTGGAGGTATAGCCGGTCAGCGTGATCACCTTGCCCTTGCCCACATTCTTGTCGGCGAACTGGCCCCCGCCGTTGCCGCCCACGGTGACGGTTTCGCCCTCGAAGCCCGACACCACCGGCGTGCCGGACAACGCCACGCCGCGCGTGCCGTCGTAGGTCTTCGCCGCCGCCAGGCTCAAGCCGCTCACCTGCAGCACGGCCGGCGTGATGGTGGCCGTCAGGCCCGTCGGCTGCAGCAGCAGGTAGTTGCCGTCTTCGGTCGTGTAGCCGCTGACGCTGACGGCCTTGTTGACGCCCGCGTTCTTGTCGGCGAACAGGCCCGTTGCCGTGCCCGTGACGGTGACGACGTCGCTGCCGAGCGCCTGCACGGTGGGCGCGCCCGTGATCAGGGCGTTGCGCGTCGTGTCGTAGCTGCGGCCCTGCGCCGTCACACCCGTCACCTGCAGGAAGGCGGGCGTGATCGTGGCCGTCGTCAGCGCGCTGGTGTTTTCCAGCACGTAGTTGCCGGCATCGGCGCCGCCGGCGGCGATGCCGGTCACCGTGACGGTTTTATTGACGCCCGCATTCTTGTTGGCGAAGCTGGCCGCGGTGTTGCTGACGTCCAGCAGGTCGCCGGCCACGCGGTCGTCGCCCAGGGTGACGCTGGCCGTGGTGGTGGCGTCGTACACGCGGCCGATGCCCGTCGCCTGCACGGTGAGGATGCGCGGCGTGATCGAGCTGCTGGCGTTGCCGGCCAGGCTGACGCTGTAGTTGCCGCCGCCATTGCCGTCGCTGAGCGTGGCGCTGTTGAATTGGACCGCCTTGTTGCCATTGCCGGCGTTCTTGTCGGCATAGCTGAACGCGGCATGCGTCACCGTGTCGCCGGCCACCAGGGCGGCCGACAGGGCGGACAGGTCGCCGCTGCCGGTCGTATAGGCCAGAGTGCCGTCGTAGACCTTGCTGATGGACGGCGCGGTGAGCACGATGGCCTTCGGCGTGATGGTGCCGGTGCCGGTGGCGCCGGTGGGCAGCAGGTAGTTGGCATACGAGGTGCCCATGCCGGCCGTGAAATCCTCGGACGACAGCGTCGTGCTGACCGTGCGGCTGCCCGCATGGCGGCTGTCGAAGGTGCCGGCAGCCTTGGTCACGCTGAACGATTCGCCGGCCACCAGGCCATGCAGGGTGTAGCTGCCGAGGGCGATTTGCGCATTGGTGCCGCCGTTGTAGGCGCGCGTGACGGCCGTCACGGGGTCGAGGGTCAGCTGGGCGGGAGTGATGCTGCCCGTCAGTTCTGGCGCCTGGCCTATCGTGTAGTTGCTGTCGCTGGAGGTGAAGCCGCTCACCGTGATGGCCTTGCCCGTGCCGGCGTTCTTGTTGGCGAACTGGCCCGTGCCCGTGCCGAGCACGGCGACGCTGTCGCTGCCCAGGCCAAAGACGATGGGGGAACCGGCCAGCGTGATGCCCGTCGTGCCGTCATAGGTCTTGCTCACGCCCGAGTTCAGGCCGAACAGTTCCAGCACGGCCGGCGTGATGGTGGCCGTCAGGCCCGTCGGCTGCAGCAGCAGGTAGTTGCCGTCTTCGGTCGTGTAGCCGCTGACGCTGACGGCCTTGTTGACGCCCGCGTTCTTGTCGGCGAACAGGCCCGTTGCCGTGCCCGTGACGGTGACGACGTCGCTGCCGAGCGCCTGCACGGTGGGCGCGCCCGTGATCAGGGCGTTGCGCGTCGTGTCGTAGCTGCGGCCCTGCGCCGTCACACCCGTCACCTGCAGGAAGGCGGGCGTGATCGTGGCCGTCGTCAGCGCGCTGGTGTTTTCCAGCACGTAGTTGCCGGCATCGGCGCCGCCGGCGGCGATGCCGGTCACCGTGACGGTTTTATTGACGCCCGCGTTCTTGTTGGCGAAGCTGGCCGCGGTGTTGCTGACGTCCAGCAGGTCGCCGGCCACGCGGTCGTCACCCAGGGTAACGCTGGCCGTGGTGGTGGCGTCGTACACGCGGCCGATGCCCGTCGCCTGCACGGTCAGGATGCGCGGCGTGATCGTGCTGCTGGCGTTGCCGGCCAGGCTGACGCTGTAGTTGCCGCCGCCATTGCCGTCGCTGAGCGTGGCGCTGTTGAATTGGACCACCTTGTTGCCGTTGCCGGCGTTCTTGTCGGCATAGCTGAACGCGGCATGCGTCACCGTGTCGCCGGCCACCAGGGCGGCCGACAGGGCGGACAGGTCGCCGCTGCCGGTGGTATAGGCGAGGCTGCCGTCGTAGACCTTGCTGATGGACGGCGCGGTGAGCACGATGGCCTTCGGCGTGATGGTGCCGGTGCCGGTGGCGCCGGTGGGCAGCAGGTAGTTGGCATACGAGGTACCCATGCCGGCCGTGAAGTCCTCGGACGACAGCGTCGTGCTGACCGTGCGGCTGCCCGCATGGCGGCTGTCGAAGGTGCCGGCAGCCTTGGTCACGCTGAACGATTCGCCGGCCACCAGGCCATGCAGGGTGTAGCTGCCGAGGGCGATTTGCGCATTGGTGCCGCCGTTGTAGGCGCGCGTGACGGCCGTCACGGGGTCGAGGGTCAGCTGGGCGGGCGTGATGCTGCCCGTCAGTTCTGGCGCCTGGCCTATCGTGTAGTTGCTGTCGCTGGAGGTGAAGCCGCTCACCGTGATGGCCTTGCCCGTGCCGGCGTTCTTGTTGGCGAACTGGCCCGTGCCCGTGCCGAGCACGGCGACGCTGTCGCTGCCCAGGCCAAAGACGATGGGGGAACCGGCCAGCGTGATGCCCGTCGTGCCGTCATAGGTCTTGCTCACGCCCGAGTTCAGGCCGAACAGTTCCAGCACGGCCGGCGTGATGGTGGCCGTCAGGCCCGTCGGCTGCAGCAGCAGGTAGTTGCCGTCTTCGGTCGTGTAGCCGCTGACGCTGACGGCCTTGTTGACGCCCGCGTTCTTGTCGGCGAACAGGCCCGTTGCCGTGCCCGTGACGGTGACGACATCGCTGCCGAGCGCCTGCACGGTGGGCGCGCCCGTGATCAGGGCATTGCGCGTCGTGTCGTAGCTGCGGTTCTGCGCCGTGACGCCCGTCACCTGCAGCAAGGCGGGCGTGATCGTGGCCGTGGTCAGCGCGCTGGTGTTTTCCAGCACGTAGTTGCCCGCATCGGCGCCGCCGGCGGCGATGCCGGTCACCGTGACGGTTTTATTGACGCCCGCGTTCTTGTTGGCGAAGCTGGCCGCGGTGTTGCTGACGTCCAGCAGGTCGCCGGCCACGCGGTCGTCACCCAGGGTAACGCTGGCCGTGGTGGTGGCGTCGTACACGCGGCCGATGCCCGTCGCCTGCACGGTCAGGATGCGCGGCGTGATCGTGCTGCTGGCGTTGCCGGCCAGGCTGACGCTGTAGTTGCCGCCGCCATTGCCGTCGCTGAGCGTGGCGCTGTTGAATTGGACCACCTTGTTGCCGTTGCCGGCGTTCTTGTCGGCATAGCTGAACGCGGCATGCGTCACCGTGTCGCCGGCCACCAGGGCGGCCGACAGGGCGGACAGGTCGCCGCTGCCGGTGGTATAGGCGAGGCTGCCGTCGTAGACCTTGCTGATGGACGGCGCGGTGAGCACGATGGCCTTCGGCGTGATGGTGCCGGTGCCGGTGGCGCCGGTGGGCAGCAGGTAGTTGGCATACGAGGTACCCATGCCGGCCGTGAAGTCCTCGGACGACAGCGTCGTGCTGACCGTGCGGCTGCCCGCATGGCGGCTGTCGAAGGTGCCGGCAGCCTTGGTCACGCTGAACGATTCGCCGGCCACCAGGCCATGCAGGGTGTAGCTGCCGAGGGCGATTTGCGCATTGGTGCCGCCGTTGTAGGCGCGCGTGACGGCCGTCACGGGGTCGAGGGTCAGCTGGGCGGGCGTGATGCTGCCCGTCAGTTCTGGCGCCTGGCCTATCGTGTAGTTGCTGTCGCTGGAGGTGAAGCCGCTCACCGTGATGGCCTTGCCCGTGCCGGCGTTCTTGTTGGCGAACTGGCCCGTGCCCGTGCCGAGCACGGCGACGCTGTCGCTGCCCAGGCCAAAGACGATGGGGGAACCGGCCAGCGTGATGCCCGTCGTGCCGTCATAGGTCTTGCTCACGCCCGAGTTCAGGCCGAGCAGTTCCAGCACGGCCGGCGTGATGGTGGCCGTCAGGCCCGTCGGCTGCAGCAGCAGGTAATTGCCGTCTTCGGTCGTGTAGCCGCTGACGCTGACGGCCTTGTTGACGCCCGCGTTCTTGTCGGCGAACAGGCCCGTTGCCGTGCCCGTGACGGTGACGACATCGCTGCCGAGCGCCTGCACGGTGGGCGCGCCCGTGATCAGGGCGTTGCGCGTCGTGTCGTAGCTGCGGCCCTGCGCCGTCACGCCCGTCACCTGCAGCAAGGCGGGCGTGATCGTGGCCGTGGTCAGCGCGCTGGTGTTTTCCAGCACGTAGTTGCCCGCATCGGCGCCGCCGGCGGCGATGCCGGTCACCGTGACGGTTTTGTTCACGCCCGCGTTCTTGTTGGCGAAGCTGGCCGCGGTGTTGCTGACGTCCAGCAGGTCGCCGGCCACGCGGTCGTCGCCCAGGGTGACGCTGGCCGTGGTGGTGGCGTCGTACACGCGGCCGATGCCCGTCGCCTGCACGGTCAGGATGCGCGGCGTGATCGTGCTGCTGGCGTTGCCGGCCAGGCTGACGCTGTAATTGCTGCCGCCATTGCCGTCGCTGAGCGTGGCGCTGTTGAATTGGACCACCTTGTTGCCGTTGCCGGCGTTCTTGTCGGCATAGCTGAACGCGGCATGCGTCACCGTGTCGCCGGCCACCAGGGCGGCCGACAGGGCGGACAGGTCGCCGCTGCCGGTCGTATAGGCAAGGCTGCCGTCGTAGACCTTGCTGATGGACGGGGCGGTGAGCACGATGGCCTTCGGCGTGATGGTGCCCGTGCCCGTGGCGCTGGTGGGCAGCAGGTAGTTGGCATACGAGGTGCCCATGCCGGCCGTGAAGTCCTCGGACGACAGCGTCGTGCTGACCGTGCGGCTGCCCGCGTTGCGGCTGTCGAAGGTGCCGCTGGCCTTGGTCACGCTGAACGATTCGCCCGAAACCAGGCCATCGAGCGTGTAGTTGGTGCTTGCCAGGCTGGCCGTGGTCGTGCCATCGTAGGCGCGACCTATCCTGCCCGCGAGGCTGGCCGTCAAGGCCTTGGCCGTGATGCTGGCGGCTCCGCCGGCCGAGGCAGGCAGCACGTAGTTCGACAAGGTCGTGCCGGAACCGGCCGTGAAGTCGCCGGCCGACAGGCTGGCCGTCACGCTGTTCGCGTTGACCACGTTGGCGGAATTGTAGCTGCCTGCCGTTTGCGTGACGCTGGCGGACTGGCTGCCGATGAAACCGGCCAGGTTGTAGTTGGCGCTGCCCAGCAACGCTGCGGTCGTGCCGTCGTAGGTCTTGACGATGCTGCCTGTCAGGCTGGCCGTCAGGGCCTTCGGCGTGATGGCGGCCGCGCCGCTGGCGCTCGTCGGCAGGATGTAGTTGCTGAACGAGGTGCCGCTGCCGGCCGTGAAGTCGCCGGCCGAGAGCAGGGCGCTGACGCTGCTGGCGCCGGCCACGTCGCCGGAATTGTACAGGCCGGCCACCTGGCCGACGGTGGCCGACTGTCCGCCGGCAAAGCCCAGCAGCTGGTAGTTGCCGGCGGATAGGGTGGCATTGGCGTTGCCATCGTAGGTCTTGGTCGGCGTGCCGATCACCACGGCCGTCAGTGCCTTCGGCGTGATGACGCCCGTGCCGCTGGCCGAGATGGGCAGGTTGTAGTTGCTGGCCAGGGTGCCCGCGCCTGCCGTGAAGTTGCCTGCCGATAAATTCGCGGTGACGGCATAGCTGCCCACGTTGACGCCGCCGTACAGGCCGAAGGACGAATTGATGCCGAACGATTCGCTGCCCACCAGGCCGCTCAATACATAGTCGCCGGTCGACAGGGCCATCAGGCTGCCGCCGTCGTAGGTCTTGCTGACGGGATTGAGCGAGGCCGTCAGCGTTTTCTTTTGCACCGTCAGGGTACGCGGCGTATTGCTGCCCAGCATCACGGCATAGCCGTTGTTGCCGGTCACGCCAGACAGGTCGACGGTGATGGCGTAGGGGCCGCCTGCCACGCCGGCGTTGGCGGCCGCGCCGGCGGACGCGGCCGTGATGGCGCCGGACACGGCGGTGGAAATCGTGTCGCCGAGATACGCGCCCGCCACGGCGCCTTGTGCGCCGGACAGGCTGATGACCTGGTCCACCAGCGCCGTGCCGGTAGCGAGGTCGTCGCCATAGGTCTTGCTGACGTCTTGCGTATTGACGGTGATGGTGGGCTGGTAGGCGAACAGGTAGCGATTGCCCGTCTGCGTGGCATCGCTGCCCGTGTAGCTGCTGTTCCAGACGGCCGTATTGTTGCTGTCGAGGTTGCCGAACGTGCTGGCGCCAGGGGCGCTCGCGTACACGAGCCAGCGTGCGCCCGGGTCGGACAGGGCGATGCTGGCCGCGCCATTGCCTGAATTATTGTTGAAATTGCCTTTCGCCGCCAGGGTCACGGCCGTGCCGGCGCCGCTGGCGTTCAGGACGGCGCCCGCGTTCAAGGTCACGTCGGCGCCGACGCCGCGGTAGCCCACGTCAAAGCCGCAGCAGTTGGCGTTCATGTCGGGCAGGTCGGCCACCGTGCCGGCGCCGTTGCCCTGATTGACCAGCTTGATGCTGGCGGCCGTGATGCTGTTGACGCTGATCGAACCGGCCATGGCGTTGCTCTTGTCGCTGCCGTCGGCCATCAGCATCGAGACATGGCCCGTGCCCGCGTCGATCACGGCGGCCGTGCCCTGGGCATTGCTGCCCATGCTGATGGTGGCGATGCCCGCGTCGCGGTAGGCATCCTTGACGCCGTTGGCCAGGCTGTCGTTGGCGATCAGGTTCAGGTCGCGGTTGCCCGTGATGATGTCGCCCAGCACGGCGATGCTGCGTCCGGCCTGCATGGTCAGCGCGCCGCCGGCCACGCCGCCGCTCGCGTCGATGCCGCTCTTGACGAAAATATCATTATTTGCCTGCAGGGTCACGCTGGTACCGGTGCGCAAGACGCCGGCGATGTAATCGGGCGTCATGGCCTGCGTCGCGCCTTCGGCGTCGCCATAGCCGGTGGCGCCCGGCAGCCACATGGGATTGGCGGCCGGCATGGCGGACGAGACGAGGATCACGTGGCCGTTGTCGCCCGCGAAGGTGACGAAGGCGGCGCCATTGCTGGCCAGCGACATGTTCGGTGAATAGCCGAGTCCGCCCCAGAAGCGGCCGTTCGGATTGCCGACCCCGGCATTGGCGGGGCCCGTCGTGCCGCTCAGCGGGGCGGCCGCGTTGCTGATGAAATTGACGGCGCCGGCGCCGCAGTTCCAGTCCGGCGAGATGATGAAATAGCCGGCATTCGCATAATCGGCCGTGGTGCCGTAGTACGTGGCCAGCTGGATGCTGGTGCCCAGGTAATCGTTGACGTGGCTGCCGACCATGGCGTTGGCGGCCGACATGATGTTCTGGTTACCCTGCGCCGCATAGTCGTTCAGCCTGCCCGTGTTGCCATCGACCCAGCTGACGGCGCCGGCGTTGACGATGCCGTTGATGTCGCGGTTGGGGTTGGACACCACATAGTGGCCGTTGATCAGTGCTGCGTAGTAGGAACCCAGGTAATCGCCGGCCTTTTCGCCCACGATGCTGTTGTCCCGGCCGACCACGCCGCTGACACCGGCCACGCCGCTGCCCCAGGTGACGGCCCCGGCCGAGGCGTTGGCGCCGTTGGCCCAGTTGGTGCTCAGGGCAACATAATTGCCCGTATAGCGGTTGACATTGTTGACGGCATCGTAGTTGTACAGATAGTCGACATAGGAGCCGATATTGTCGTTCGCCTGGGTGCCCACGAGGCTGTTCGCGGCGGAAACGATGTTGCGGCTGCCCCGCGCCGCATAGTCGGACAGGCGGCCCGTGCTGCCGTCGATCCACGTCAGCGCGCCGGCGCCCGTGGCGGCGCCATTGTCCCAGTACTGGTTCTGGATCAGATAACTGCCGGCCACGGCCAGCGGCGCGACGGTCCAGTCCTTGCTGTCGTTCGCCTTCAGGCCCAGCACGCTGTTGCTGTCGGAAATCGTGCCCGTCAGCGGGCCCGTACCGCTGCCCCAGGTGACGGCGCCCGCGTCGGCCAGCGCGCCATTGTTCCACAGGATGCTGGAGACGACATAGTTGCCGCTATAGAGCTGCTTGCCGTTGCCGTCGTAGCCGGCCAGCAGGGCCGTCACGCCACTGACATTGTTCTTGCCCGTGCCGACGCGGTCGTCCGTGACGCTGCCGACCAGGCTGTTGGCGGCCGATACGGCGCCCACAGCCGGCGCGCCGCCTCCGTCGCTCCAGGTGACTGCGCCTGCCCGCAGCGCGGCGCCATTGCGCCAATAGTTGCTGACGGTGACGAAATTGCCGTTCGATAGCGCCGTGATGCCATTGCCGATGGCGTCCTGGTGGCTGGTGGCGCCGTTCACGGGATTGGTGATGACGTCGGTCGGCACGACGAAGCCGCCGATGAAGTCGCTGACATTGCTGCCGATCAAGCTGTTGTCGGCGTTGATCGTGTGTCCGCCATCGGCCGTGGCGCCGGTGGCGCCGCTGCTCCAGGTGACGGCGCCGCGCGTGCCGTTCCACATGGGGCTGGCCACGGCGTAGTTACCGTTCGACAGCACGCTAATCGACGTGCCTTCCTGCAGCGCGGGTACGGGGTTGTTTGATTGATAGCTATTGTACTGGTAGGAGCCGATGCGGTCGCCGCTGAAGCTGCCAACCAGGCTGTTGGCGGCCGAGACGGCGCCCAGCGTGGGGCTGCTGCCGCTGTTCCACGTCACGGCGCCGGCGCTGGCATTGCCGCCATTGGCCCAGTACGGGCTCAGGGCCAGGTAATTGCCGTTGCCGACCAGGGCCAGGATGCCGCCTGCGCCCACGCGGTCATTGACCTGGCTGCCAACGAGGCTGTTGCCGGCGCCCACCGTGCCATCCTGATTGATCTTGCTCAAGCCCGTGGTGCCGTCGACGAGGGTGGACGCGCCCCGCGTGCCGTTCCAGTTCGGGCTCGACACCACGTAATCGTTGTTGCCCAGTACGGTAATGGTCTTGCTGCCGATGCTGTCGCCCGTGGTAGAGCCGGTCAGGCCGTTGGCGACGATGACATCCTTGACGTTGGTGGCGTACGCCACCCAGGTGGCGGCGCCGCGCGAGCTGTTCCAGGCCGGGCTGCTGATCACATAGGCGTTATTGCTGCCCAGTAAGGTGACGCCGCCCGATGACAGCGAGTCGAAGGCGCCGCCGACGAGGCTGTTGGCGGACGAGACGAGACCTGTGACGGCGTTGGCGCCATCAAACGTGGCCAGCATGCCGGCATTGTTGTTCCAGTCCGAACCGTAGATGAGGAAGCGGGAACCGCTGAGCGCCTGGAAGTATTTGCCGACCTTGTCCGTGCCGTTCCCTTGACCAGAGGCGTCGGCGCGCGTGCTGTCGCCCACCAGGCTGTTGGCCGCGCCCACCACGCCCGTCAGCGCGCTGCTGCCGGAACCGAAGGTGACGGCGCCCACGCCCTTGTTCCAGCCTGAGTTCACCAGCACATAGCTGTCGTTGGGCAAAACGTTGATGCTGCCGCCCACCTGATCGCCGAATTTGTACTGTTTGTAGCCATCGGAGAGCACGATGGTCATCGGCGTGCTGCCCACCAGGCTGTTGGTCGAGCTCACCACGCCGCTCACGCCCGTGCTGCCGTTGCCGAAGGTGAGCGCGCCGCGCGAATCGGACCAGCTTCCCGTGCCGACCAAATAGTTGCCGTTCGCTAAGGTCTTGATGGCGCTGCCGCCCACATTGTCGGAAGTGGCATAGCCCTGGCTGCTCATGTGCGTGCCCGTGCTGCCCACCAGGCTGTTGTTTGACGATAATGCCACGGCGCCCGCGCCCCAGCCCGTCGTGCCGCTGCCCCAGGTGACGGCGCCGCGGCCCGCGTTCCACAGATTGCTGCTGACGACGAAATTGCCGTTGGCCAGCGCCGTGACGGCATAGCTGCCCACCTTGTCGCCCACATGCGTGCCGTACAGGGTAGAGATCAGTGCCTGGTCGCTCTGGCGGAACAGGTAGGCGGCGCCGGAGCCCGTGGCGCCCAGGTTGTCGTCCGGATTCGTGATGACGACATAGCCGGTGCGCGTGATGGTGGTGCCCGCCGTCGTGGTCAGCGCCGTGGTGGTCTTGCCGAAGCTGCCGCCCGCCGTGGGGTGGGGGTCGACGAATTCCAGCTGGCCCGACAGCTGGCTGTCGATGTAGATGTCCTTCGGGTCCAGCAGCAGGGTGCCCGACTTGCCGTAGCGCGCGTAGCCGTTGGCCGTGCCGCCGAAATGCAGGGTTTGTTTGCCGGACACTTCCATGATGCCGCCGTCGCCGCCCCAGGCGCCGCCGCGCGCGCCGATGTCGCCGCCGAAGACGGTCTTTTCTTCCGACCAGACGACCACCTTGCCGCCGTTGCCCGCGCCGGTGGCGTCCGCGTTCAAGGTCACGCCCTTGCCGACGGTGGTATTGACGGCATTCCGGATGGCCGCATTCCTGCCCTGGTAATCGCCGCCGACGAGGATGGTGCCGCCGCCGGATGCGCCCGTGGCGCTGACCCTGGCGCCCATCAGGGCCACGTCGCGGGCCGTGATGACGACCTTGCCGCCATGCTCGCCGTCGGCCTGGTAGCGGCCCGACGTGTAGACCTTGCCGGCGCCGCCGTCGATGGCGATGCTGCCGCCCCCTTGCGCCGAGACGGTGGCGCTGGCCGTTTCCACCAGGCCGTTGGCCAGCGTGCTCGCGATGGCGCCGCCGCCATCGGCGCGCAGGCTGCCCGCATTGAGCATGCGGTCGCCCGCGATGGCGATGGCGCCGCCCTGGCTGCCCGAAACGTCGAGGCTGCCGCCATTGTCGACCAGGCCGGAACTGTCGAGCACGATCTTGCCGCCGCGCGCGGCCAGGCCTGTCGCCTCCAGCGCGCCGCTATTGCGCACCACGCCGCCCTGCAGCTGGTTCGCGGCCTGGGCCGACATGATGATGAGGCCGCCCGGCGCGTGCACGGCCGCGCCGTTTTCCACCAGCGCGGCGATGGCCGAGGGCGACACCAGCACGCCGGCCAGCGTGCGGCTGTCGGCAAACTGCAGCGCGATCTGCTCGCCGGCCGCCATGGCCACGGTGCCGGCCTGGGCGATGACGATGCCGTTGTTGCGCACCTGCGGCGCCAGCATGGCGATGTAGCCGCCCAGTCCCGCCTGCAGGCTGCCGTCGTTGATGACCGCGCCCGTGGCGCCGTTGCGCGTGAAGGTGCTGCTGCCGGCCATGAAGTCCGCCGTATTCATCGTGTGCGTGGTGGCCACCAGGCCGCCCACGCTGACCGACGCGGTAGGGCTGAAATACACGCCATTCGGATTGCTGAGGAAGACCTGGCCGTTGGCCGTGATGCGGCCGAAGATCTGGCTGGCCTGGCTGTCCTGCACGCGGTTCAGGGTCACGGCTGCGCTGTTGGGCTGCTGGAAGCTGACCTGGGCCTGCGACCCCACGTTAAAGGTCTGCCAGTCGATGGCGCCGCGCTGGCTGGCTTGCTGGATGTTCATCTGCGCGCCCGCCTGGCCGATGCTGACCGTGCCGCCCGTCACCTGGCCGCCCGTCGGCAGCTGGCCCGGCGCGGGCGGCGCGGCCCAGGCGGCTGGCGCCAGGCCCAGGCCGGCGAACAGGGCGGCCATGAAGGCGCCGCGCCCGCTGCGCTTGCCCCGCCCGCGCGTATTTTCCGCGACGGCGATCCAGGCGCCTTGCGCCTCGCTCCAGATCAGGCGATAGAAGCGATTGATGGTGGCATGTCCGCTCATGATGACAATCTCCGTTTCGGTTCAGGCAAAGGGGTGGTGGGCTCAGAAGGGCAGCGACGCTTGCAGCCAGAAGCGGTTCTTGCGCAGCGAACCGTCCTGGTCGCTGCCGTTCAGGCTGGGGTTGGGATTGCTGCCGATGCGCCGCGCCCAGGCCGCCTTGAGGTTCAGGCGGAAGCTGCTGGTCCAGCTGAGGGCCAGGCCCGCGCCCTTCAGGCTGTAGCCGTTCACATGGGCGGCGCCGTTGATGTTGTTGTCATGGTTGACCTTGACGTGGCCCCAGTCATAAAACCCCGTCAGGCCGACATCGGCCGGCAGGCGCCAGCGCACTTCCAGGTTCAGCAGCTGGCCATCGCTGCCGCCCGCTTCGCTGGCCGGATAGGCGCGCACGCCGTAATTGCCGCCCAAATAGAATTTTTCCGAGGAATCGAGGTTCTTGCTCGCCTGCTGGCCGCTCAGGGCGCCATACAGGGACAGTGTTTCCGTCAGCGCCTGCTGGCGGCTGGCGTAGTAGCGCAGCTTGGTGAAATTGCCGGCCGCGCGCGTAGTGGCCGCATCGGCCAGCTGGTTCGGCGAGCCGTCCAGGTCCAGCTTGCCGTGCACGATGCTGAGGCTGGCCGCGTTCGCGCCACCCCCGCCCAGGCTGTCGAACAGGTTGCCGGTGAGTCCGGCCGAGAAGGCGCGGATCTTGTAGTTGCTGCTGGTGACGCCGTTGGCCGCGTTGTCGAAGCGCTTGTCGTCGTAATTGAGTTGCAGATACAGGTTGCGCAGGCGCGAACGCAGCAGCGGATAGCTGGCATCGACGCCGACGGTGTTGGAACTGCCCTTGGCGTGCAGCGCGGCGAACTCGTCGGCCGTGAGCCGGTAGGACAGGTGGGAGCCGCTGAGGCCCGCGCGCCAGCCGTCGCTGCCCAGCGGCAAGCTATAGGCGAGGCGCGCATAGTCGCTGCCTTCCGAGTGGATCAGGTTGACGAGCGCCTGGTCGCCCAGGTGCAGGGGGCTGTTGATGGCCAGGTTGAGTGCGGCGCGCGCCGCGCCCGTGGAGCGGTTGCCCGTGTTGTCGATGCCGGCGTCGCCCGTCAGCAGCGGTTCGTCGCCCAGTTTCAGGATCAGGTCGGTTTCCGCTTCGCGCTGGCCCGCGGCCAGGTTGCCGGCCGCCGTCACGCCCGGCAAGTCATCGATGACAAGCAGGGCACGGTCGAGCGCATCGGCGTTCAGCGGCGCGCCGATGGGCTGGGCGCGCGTGACGTAGGGCACGATGCGCTCGAGCGGCATGCGTACCGTGGGGGCGCTGCCCGCTTGCGTATGCGCGCCGCCGAACACGGCTTCGACGATCTGGATGGTGACGATGCCGCCGTCGATTTCCTGGCGCGGCAGGTAGGCGCGCACGATCCAGCCGGCCTGGCGGTAGGCGGCCGCCACGGCCAGCGCCGCATTCTGCAAATCCTGGAAGGCGAGAGGCCGGTCCAGGTAGGGCGCCACGGCCTGTTGCAGCACGGCGTCACCCAGCAGGGTGTTGCCCTGGAAGCGGAAATGCTTGACCGTGAGCGACATGCCGGGCACATCCTGCATGGCGGGCGGTGCCGGCATTAATTCCTGGGGCGATTTTTTCGGTAATGCCGGCGCGCGGCCTTTTTCCAGTTGCTGCAATAAGGAGCCCGCATCAGGGGGGACTTGGGCATAAACGGCGTTAATTGAGCTGAGCAATAGGCTGATAATAAGGCGATCGCAAGTTTTCATGATATTCGCTGTCAAAAAATATCGGCAGCCGCGCCCTGTGGCGCCGCTCTGCATGGGTGAGAGCGATTTTAAGGCTGTTCCAGCCCTATTTTATTTCTTCATGAAAATAATAAAAGATCGCGCAACACAATATTAAATTTACGACAATTGTTTTATGGCGGGAGGGCCGCCGCGACATATGCGCCGGATCGGGAGAGTTAATCGGAAAATATATATCAAGCACATAGTCACACATTATCACGCATTGGAAATGGCGGAAAATAAGACAGGTTCCGCCAGCGGCCAGCGGCGCCCCGTATAATTGCCATGTTTTTATCACCTTGACTGGGAGTGACGCTTGCAGCTACCGATCCGCTATCCGAACATGCCGCAATTGCTGCTGAAGGCGCGCGACAGCCTGCTGCAGCATTTCCGCCCCATACTCAACCAGTTTGGCGTCACGGAGCAGCAGTGGCGCATCATGCGCGTGCTCAATGAAAGCCCGACCCTGGAACCGCGCGAGCTGTGCGAGCTGTGCCAGATTTCCAGTCCCAGCATGAGCGGCATCCTGGCGCGCATGGAAGAAACGGGGCTGATTGGCCGCAGCAAGTTCGAGGGCGACCAGCGCCGCCGCAAGGTGCACCTGTCGGCGGCGGGCGCCAGCCTGCTGCTGCAGATGGGCAAGCTCATCGATTTGCAGTACGAAAGCCTGGAGGCGGCGTATGGCAAGCAGGTGTTCGAGGACATGCGCCTTGCCCTGGAGGCCTTCATCGCACTGGAAACCTTGCCCGTCGCGCCCGTCATTCCGCGCTGAGACACGCGCTTCTTCGCCCACCCTGGCGCAGGCCGCGACGCTGCGCGCCACCGCCTTGTTTCCTCCCTGCCATGGCCGCTGCCCGCACCGCGCGGGGCTGGCGGCCGCGCGCGTCCTGGTTTTGCTATAAGACCCTGCCTTACAGTCGATCACTTACATGTGAGTAAATAAGCGTATAATCGGCTTCTCTTGATGCGAATCAAGAAGAAAAGCAGGGCCCCGCCTAGCTGCTGGCGGCTGCCCACGCGACAGCCGACAGCCGACAGCCGACAGCCGCCAGCACGGCGGCCGCGGCAAGGGCTCCCTGCTTGCGGGGCCAGGTCTTCCCGCGCGGCGGGTGCACGACCGGGAAACTTGTTTTCCGTACAATAAATCAGCATAGTCAGGAAAAATAATGAAACATACTTGCATGCGCGCCATGGCGCTGGCCGCCGGCTCATTCATCGGCGCAAACGTTTGCGCCCAAGGCAATGTCGGCATTTACGGCGTCGTCGATGCGGCCGCCGCTTATACCAGCAACCAGGGCGGCAAGTCGAACACCTACATGCGCAGCGGCAGCTTGTCCGCCAGCAAGATCGGTTTCCAGGGTGTGGAAGACCTGGGCGGCGGCTTGACGGCCTTGTTTTTGCTGGAAAACGGCTTTGAAAGCGATACGGGCGCGCAAAGTTCGGCCAGCGCCCTGTTCAACCGCCAGGCTTACGTGGGCCTGCAATCGACAGCCTACGGCAGCGTTACGGCGGGCCGCCAGTACACGCCGTACTACCTGCTCGTGGGCTCGCTGGCATCGAGCAATGTCTTGACGGGCGCCACGGGTGCCCACCCGGGCGATATCGACGGCCTCGATACGACCGTGCGCATCAGCAATTCCGTCACCTACAGCATGCCTGCCTGGCGCGGCCTGCAGGCCAGCGCGCAATACGGCTTCGGCGAAGCGGCCGACGGCAATGCCGCCGGCAGCAGCGTCAGCGCCGCCGTCAAGTACAGCGCGTCGCCGGCCGAATTCGCGCTCGGCTACCTGAAACTGAAAAATGGCCAGAGCGGCGCGGGGTGGAGCGACAAGGCCTCGGCCAGCATCGGCATCTCGGCCCTCAACCAGGGCTACGCCTCGGCCGACAGCATCGAATTCATCGCCGCCAGCGCGCGCTACACCATGGGCAAGTGGATGGTGGGCGCCAACGCCAGCAATGTGCAATACCAGGCGGGCAGCCATTCCACCTTCCGCGACACGGCCATCTTCAACACGGCCGGCCTGATTGCCAGCTACCAGTGGACGCCGCAGTGGTTCCTGAGCGCCGGCTATAGCGACACTTATGCCAGCCGCGCCAATGGCATCGCCGACCGCGCGCGCTACCGCCAGCTGTCGTTCGAACAGAATTACGCGCTGTCCAGGCGCACGGCGCTCTACCTGATCGAAGCGCGCCAGCTGGCGCGCGGCCGGACCCTGGGCCAGGACGGCGCCATCGTCGACGCCGTCGCCTCGGTCGGCGATTCGCAAAACGGCACGCCGTCGTCGAACGGCGGCCAGACGGTGCTGATGGTCGGTCTCAAGCATTCTTTCTGAACGGTTGCTGAACGCACGGGAGCTTCAATTGGACGCGACACACGACAAGGAGGGCGGCGGCCCCCTGAAGACCGGCCGCCGCATGGTGCTGGCCGGCTTGCTGTCGGCATCGGCCGCGGCGCTGATTCCCTGGGCGCTGGCCGAACCGGTGGCCAGTGCGGAGCAGGGCGCCTTTTTGGGCGTGTCGGCCATGCTGGTCGGGCGCCAGGTGCTCGATCCCGTGCTGGCCCGGCGCCTGTACGAGGCGCTGGTGGCGCAGGACGCCGCCTTCCCCGCCAAGGTGCGCGCGCTGCTGGCCCTGATCAATGCGCAGGGCTTGCAGGCGGCCGGCCTGCAGGAAGCGCTCGATGCGCTGGCTCCGGCCCAGTCGCCGCTGGCGGCCCTGCCGCGCCAGATCGCCAGCGCCTGGTACCTGGGCATCGTCGGCACGGGCGAGGCGGCCGTCTGCGTCGCCTATGAGCAGGCCTTGAGCGCGGCCGTCGTGGCCGACGTCCTCAAACCCCCCACGTATTCCTACGGCGCCTACGGCAGCTGGGCCAGAAAACCAATCTAAGGAGCCACCATGGCTGAAGCACTGCGCGCCGATTACCTCGTCATCGGCTCCGGCATCATCGGCTCGCTGGCCGCGCGCAAACTGGCGCTGGCCGGCGCCTCGGTGCTGATCCTGGAAGCGGGACCGCGCGTGTCGCGCGGCGACATCGTCGCCCGTTTCCGCAACACGACGCGCCGCAGCGACTGGATGTCGCCGTATCCGTCGGTCGCCACGGCGCCGCACCCGATCTACCAGCCGAAGGACAACGGCCACCTGGTGCAGGCCGGCCCGTACCCGTACCCTGCCGAATACATCCGCCAGTTCGGCGGCACGTCGTGGCACTGGGCCGCGCAAGCCTGGCGCAACGTGCCGAACGATTTCCGCATCCATACCCTGTATGGCGTGGGCGTCGACTGGCCCATCGGCTACGCGGACCTGGAGCCGTTCTACCAGGAAGCGGAAGAAATCATGGGCGTCTCGGGCTGTGATAACACGGGTTCGCCGCGCCAGCAGCCGTTCCCGATGGCGCCGGTGACGGAACCGTATGCCATGCGCCGCATCCGCGAGCGCCTCGACCCGTCGTTCCAGGTGGTCGGCAATACGGTGGCGCGCAACAGCGTCAGCTACGATGGCCGCCCGGCCTGCTGCGGCAATAACAGCTGCCAGCCGATCTGTCCCATCGATGCGCAATACCATGGCGGCATCGCCGCGCTGCAGGCGGAAGAGGCGGGCGTCAAGATCGTCGTCAACGCCAACGTCTACCAGCTGGAACACGACGCGCAGGGCCGCATCGCGGCCGCGCTCTATTATGACGCCGACAAGAAGAGCCACCGGGTCACGGCCAAGACCTTCATTCTGGCCGCGAACGGCATCGAAAGCCCCCGCTTGCTGCTCGTCTCGGCCACGGACAAGTATCCGAACGGCCTGGCCAACAGCAGCGACATGGTGGGCCGCAACCTGATGGACCACCCGAGCACCTCGCTCACCTTCGACGCCGATGAAGACCTGTGGCTGGGCCGGGGCCCGCAAAGCCCCAATTCCATCAACACCATGCGCGACGGCGACTTCCGCAGCCGGCATGCGCCGTACCGCCTGGATTTCACGAACATCTCGCGCGTCGACGGCGCCACCCGGGAGCTGATCGGCAAGGGCGTGTTTGGCGAGGCGTTCGAGCAGCAGCTGCGTTTCCGCTCGGCCCGCGAAATGAG
The DNA here is from genome assembly GCF_058798615.1 of Janthinobacterium sp. GW822-FHT07H11. Lineage (NCBI taxonomy): Bacteria > Pseudomonadati > Pseudomonadota > Betaproteobacteria > Burkholderiales > Oxalobacteraceae > Janthinobacterium > Janthinobacterium sp. GW822-FHT07H11. The sequence goes on along the minus strand of NZ_CM179507.1, from coordinate 3,838,904 downwards.
CCTGAAAAACGTGCTGGAAGTGCTGCCGAACCCGGAAAACCGCATTGCCCTGAGCAGCGAGCGCGATGCCATGGGCATCCCCAGGCCGCAGGCGCATTATGCGATCGACGAGTACACGAAACGGGGCCACGAGCGCTCGAAGCAGGATTTCGAGCAGATCGCCAGGCTGATGGGCGGCACCAATCTGCGCCACAGCAAGGAAGGCGTGTTCGCCAACAACCAGCACATCTGCGGCACGCTGTCGATGGGTTCCGACCCGGCCAGGGCCGTGTGCGACCAGTGGGGCCGCACCTTCGACCATGAAAACCTGTTCCTGTGCGGCACCGGCGTGCTGCCCACGTCCGGCACCTGCAATTCGACGGAAAACGGCCTGGCCGTGGCGCTGCGCAGCGTCAAGCACATCCTCGACGAACAAGCGGGAGGAACGGCATGATGGCGGCCGTCCGAATGGCGGCCGGCGCCGCCTGGCTGGCCCTGGCCTTGCCCGTGCTGGCGGCGGACGTTCCCGGCGCCGACGTGCGGGCGATCGAGCGTGGCCGCTACCTGGCCACGGCCGGCGACTGCATCGCCTGCCACAGCGCGCCGGGCGGCCAAGCGATGGCCGGCGGCCTGGCGCTGGCCACGCCGCTGGGCGCCGTGTATGCCACCAACATCACGCCATCGACCACGCACGGCATCGGCAAGTACACGCTGGCGCAGTTTTCCGACGCCGTGCGCCATGGCGTGCGGGCCGACGGCGCGCACCTGTACCCGGCCATGCCCTACACGGCCTACGCCAGGGTGACGGATGAGGACACGGCCGCCCTGTACGCCTACTTCATGCATGGCGTGGCGGCGGTGGACACGGCGCCGGCGAAGCAGACGGACTTGCCGTTCCCGTTCAACATCCGGATGTCGATGGCGGGCTGGAATGGGCTCTTTCTCGACACAAAGCCGTTCGTCGCCGATCCAGCCAAGAGCATGGAGTGGAACCGCGGCGCCTACCTGGCGCAAGGGCTGGCCCACTGCGGCACCTGCCACACGCCGCGCAACGCCTTGATGGCCGAGCGGCTGTCGAAGGAGCTGGGCGGGGCCGACCTGGGCACCTGGTTTGCGCCGAACATCAGCTCGGACGTCAACAGCGGCATCGGCGGCTGGAGCCAGCAGGAACTGGTTGGCTACCTGCGCACGGGCCGCGCCGCGAACAAGGCGCAGGCTGCCGGACCGATGGCCGAAGCCATCGACCATAGCTTGCGGCACCTGAGCGACGCGGACCTGAACGCCATCGCGCACTACATCAAGAGCGTGCCCGCCATCCGCGACAGGGCGGACACGCAGCCGGTCACGCAATGGGGCCAGGCGGGCGACGAGCTGGCCACCATCCGTGGCGTGCCGCTGCCGCAAAACCTGAAGCGGATGTCGGGTGCGCAGCTGTACGATGCGCAGTGCGCCAGCTGCCACCAGGCCAGGGGCGAGGGCAGTTTCGACGGCAGCCTGCCGCCGCTGTTCCACAACTCGGTGACGGGCCGCAGCAACAGCAACAACCTGGTGATGGCGATCCTCGATGGCGTGGAGCGCCAGGATGGCGAGGGTCGTCATGCTGCAAGCCACGTCATGCCCGCCTTCCGCCAGACCCTGTCGGACGAGCAGATCGTCACCCTCGGCAATTACGTGCAGAAGATGTACGGCAATCCCGCTGTCAAGGTGACGGCGGAACAGGTGACGACCTTGCGCAACGGCGGTCCTGCCTCGAACCTGATCGGCCTGGCCCGCGCCGCCATCATCGTCGGCGTGCTGGCGCTGCTGGCCTTGCTGCTGTGGTGGCGCGGACGCCGGCGCAAGGGCGCATAGGCAGGTTAACAACACCCCCTGAAGTACAGGCTGGGGTCAGACCCACAGGATCTGACCCCTATGACTAGGCCGCGAAGCCGCCATCGATCTTCAGCCCGGCGCCCGTGACGAACGCCGCTTCTTCGCTGGCCAGGTAAGCGACCATGCCGGCGATTTCATCGGCCGTGCCGTGGCGGGGCAGGGCCATCAGGCCGTGCATCAGGTCGGCGAAGTCGCCCGTTGGCGGGTTCATGTCGGTGGCGACGGGACCCGGTTCCACGTTGTTGATGGTGATGCCGCGCGGACCCAGGTCGCGCGACAGGCCTTGCGTCAGGCCGCTCAGGGCCGACTTGCTCATGGCGTAGGCGGCCGCGCCGCCAAACGGCATGCGGTGCGCATTCGTGCTGCCGATATTGATGATGCGCCCGCCCGTTGGCATGTGCGCCACGGCCGCCTTGATGGCGACGAAGACGGCGCGCACGTTGACGGCTATCGTCTTGTCGAAGTCCGCCAGCGAAAAGTCGTCGATGGCGCCGGGCAGGAACACGCCCGCGTTGTTGACGAGGATATCGATGCGGCCGAACTGCGCCGCCACCTTGGCGATGGCGGCCGTCAGGGCCGCGGCGTCCGCCGCATCGGCCTGCATGCCCAGCGCCTTGCCGCCGGCCGCTTCCACCTTGGCCGCCAGCGCCTGCGCTTCGGCGGTCGAGCTTTGATAGGTAAAGACGACATTCGCACCCTGGCTGGCCAGGCGCCGGACGATGGCCGCGCCGATGCCGCGCGAGCCGCCCGTCACAAACGCGGTCTTGTCTTGCAGTGGCGAAGAGGTGCTGGTGGTGGCTTGGGTTTGCATGATGGGCTTTCTGTGTGATAAGTCGAGAGGCTCAGTATCTGCCTTCCATAGCCAGCGCGCTAGCCATGCATCGCGACAATCACTTTCAACTATAAGTATCGAATGAGCGGGTAGAATAGGCGCATGGACGCCCTCAATCATTTGCAATCGTTTGTGCTGTCTGCCGAGCTGGGCAGCTTTTCGGCGGCCGCGCGCCGCCTGGGGCTGACGCCGGCCGCCGTCAGCAAGAACGTGGCGCGGCTGGAAGCGAGCCTGGGCCTGCGCCTGTTCCAGCGCAGCACGCGCCGCCTGACCCTGACGGAAGGGGGCGAACGCTTCCTGCAGCAGGTCAAGGGCGCCTTGTCTACCTTGCGCGAGGCGATCGCCGGCGTGGCCGAGGAGGGCGGCCAGCCGGCCGGCATACTGAAAATCAGCATGGCGCCGTCGTTCGGGCGCAGCTACGTGGTGCCGCTGCTGGGCGAATTCATCGCGCGCTACCCGGGCGTGGTGCCAGACTGCCATTTCGACAACCGGCAGGTGGACTTGATCGGCGAGGGGTTTGACGTGGCCATCGGCGGCGGCATCGAACTGACGCCCGGCGTGGTGGCGCGCGAACTGGGGCATGCCCACGTCGTCGCCACGGCATCGCCGGCCTTCATGCGGGGGAAAAGCATGCCCGTGCATCCTTCGGACCTGGCGCAACTGGACGGCGTGGCGCGCCGCTCGGCCGGCAGCGGGCGATTGCGCAGCTGGATACTGCGCGACGGGCAGGGCGGCGAAGGCGTGGCCGAATGCCGGCCGCGCGCCATCTTCGACGATCCGGAAGCGATGGCGCAGGCGGCCGTCATGGGCGTCGGCGTGGCGCTCTTGCCCATGCCGCACGCGCTGGCCCACTTGCGCAGCGGCGCGTTGATTCGCCTGCTGCCCGGCTGGCATGCCGATTCCGGCCCCTTGTCCGTGTACTATCCCAGCAAGAAGCTGCTGCCGGCAAAGACGCGCGTGTTCGTCGACTTCCTGCTGCAGCAGTTCCGCGAGCGCGATTTTGCCGCACAGATGAATCCCGACTGACTACCGAGAGTTCGCATGACTAATTACAGCCTGTTTCATACCTTCGATGGCGACATGCCGCGTCAATTCCAGGAAGTGCGCGTGTTCGGCCATACCGTGTGGACGGCGGGCGGCGCCGCCATGACCTGGGGCGAGGAGGCGCGCCGCGAATACCCCGGCGAGGCCGCCGCGCGCGCCGCGTATGCGGCCCGTTGCCGCGCCGTGCTGGCCGACGGCTATGCGCTGGTGCGCAGCACTGCCATCGACCCTGCGGTTTTTGATTTTCCGCTGCTGCAAACCTTGCTGCAGGATGGCGCGCGCAAGGCTTTCGGCGCCGTGCGCGCCGCCTATCCGCGGCGGCAGCTGAATGCGTTTGCGCTGCTCACCGATGAGGGCGCGATGAGCATCGCGCCGATGGTCAACTGCCGCGAGGCGCTGGCGGTTTCGGATTATGCCGACGAGATGCAGTGGAATCCGGCCGAATGGGCGTTTGACGAAGGCGGCGCGTATTTCGACAGCGCCTACCGCCTGTTGCTGCAGGCCCACCGCGACCTGCCGTTCGATGTCGACTTTGCCAGTTTTCGCAGCGGCATGTTCGAAGCATGCGTCGCCGCGCTGGAGCAGCTGGACCGCGAACGGCTGTTCGGCACGGGCGCCCAGCGCGACGACACCGTGCTGTTGTTCGATGTCAGCGGCGGCGAGCCGGTGCCCGGCGCCCTGGCGCGCCTGAATCCGCCGGCGGTGGTGGCCCGTTTCGACGCGTGGGTGGCCAGCTGGGCTGACTAGGCGTGCGCCGCCACCAGGCGGATGCGCGTGATCTCGGCCGGCGCGCCGATGCGTTTCGGCGGACCCCAGTATCCCGTGCCGCGGCTGACGTAAATCCACAGGCGGCCGTGCCGGTGCAGGCCCGCCACATACGGCTGCTGCAGCGGCACGAACAAATTCCACGGCCAGAACTGGCCGCCGTGCGTGTGGCCCGACAATTGCAGGTCGTAGCCTGCCGCCTCGGCCCCGGGCGCGCTGCGCGGCTGGTGCGCCAGCAGGATGCGGGGAACGCCGTCGGGCGCGCCGGCGATGGCGGCCGCGGGATCGCTTTTCTGCGCGGGGTCGAAGGCCGCCGCGTTGTAGTCGGTCACGCCGCCGATGAGCAGGCGCGCGCCGTCGTGCTCGAGCACCGTGTGCTCGTTCATCAGTACGCGCAGGCCCAGGCGGCGGAATTGCGCCACCCACGGCGCGGCGCCGGAATAGTATTCATGGTTGCCCGTCACCAGGAACACGCCGTGGCGCGCGCGCAGCTCGCCCAGTGGCGCCGTATGGCTGCCCAGCTGCGCCACCGTGCCGTCGACCACGTCGCCGGTGATGGCGATGGCATCGGCCCGCAGGCCGTTGGCGCGCGCCACGATGGCTTGCACGTAGGCGCGCTTGATGGTGGCGCCCACGTGGATGTCGCTCAGCTGCACGATGCTGAAACCCTGCAGGGCGGCCGGCAGGCCGGCGATGGGCACCGTCACTTCGCGCACGCGCGCCACCCTGCGCGCATTGAGGAAGCCGACGACGCTCGCCAGCAGCGCCAGGATCAATACGGCCACGGCCGACACCTGCGCATGCAGGCGCGCCGCCGGCAGCAGCAGCGTGATTTCGCGCAGCACGGCCAGCACGAACAGCGAGGAAAAAAAGCCCATGCACAGCGAGCCCGCCCAGCTCAGGCGGTCGGCCAGCCGCGCGTCGGCGGTGACGGCGCGGGCAAAGATCGTCATCGGCATCAGCATGGTCGACGCCAGCAGCACCACGCCGCACAGCAGCCAGCCGGCCAGGCCGATGGGCAGGGCGGGCAGCAGCAGCCAGCCCAGCAGGGCGTGCAGGGCGCCCAGTATCATCGTGATGCGCAGCAGCGGCGTGCGGGTCTTCATGTCAGGGTTCCGTTGGGGTGGCGCCCGGGTAGGCGGCAGTAAGGCGCGCCATGCTGCCATCGTGGCGCATGCGCGTCAGGACGCGGTCGAAGGCCGCCGCCAGGGCGGGCGAGCGGACATTCTTGCGAAAGACGAGAGGCATATCGAAGCGCAGCAGGGGCGGCGCGGCGCGGCCGATGCCGTCCAGCTTCAGCTGCCTGACCGCGTACAGCCCCGCCACGCCGTCGGCCAGCACGGCATCGATGCGGCTTGGCCAGCCCGCTTTCCAGGCGGCGCCAGGGCGTGGCGCGACATCCGATGGCGATGCCCAGGCGTGCCGCCGCTTCGCGCAGGATATCCACGTTCAAGCCTTCGATGCGTCCCTGGTTCTGCATGAAGTAGGGCGCGACGATAACGTCGTGGCAGACCAGCCTGGCGGGCAGGCCGTTATCGGCCCGCGCCGGCGGCGCCAGCATGGCCAGCGCGGTCAGGGAGGAGGCGGCCAGCCAGGAGCGCCGCCTGGCGCAGTGGAAAAAAGGCGCCGCGGCGCCATCGGACATCGGTTGTTGCGGCAATTGATACATCCCTGGAGGCCCGACACTGTGGCGTTTCGCACGGCCCGATTATAGCCGAAGCGTTATTCAAAAGACCAATTGCGCTTCAGCGGCCGATATGCAGGCCCAGGGTGGCGAGCTTGTCGAAGTCGACGGGCTTGGCGAAGTGCTCGTTGAAGCCTGCCGCCAGCGCGGCGCGCCGGTCGTGCTCCTGGCCGTAGCCGGTCAGCGCGATGAGCAGGAATTCCTGCGGCATCGGCAACTGGCGCAGCTTCACCGCCACTTCGTAGCCGTTCAGGTCGGGCAGGCCGATATCGAGGAAGACGATGTCGGGCTTGAATTCGAAGGTGCGCGCAATCGCCTCCGTGCCCGTATAGGCGGTGCGCACGGCATGGCCGTCGATTTCCAGCAATTCGGCCAGCGTGTCGGCCGCGTCGCGGTTGTCGTCGACGACGAGGATGCGCCGGGTCGCGCCGGCGACGGGCGCGGCCGGCTCGTCGGCTGGCGGCGGCACGTTGGTGTCGAGCGGCAGGACGATCTCGAAGGTGCTGCCCAGGCCCACGCCCGCGCTGTGCACGCCGACCTGGCCGCCGTGCAGGTCCACCAGGTTGCGCACCAGCGACAGGCCGATGCCCAGGCCGTCCTGCACGCGGTCGGGCGAGTGGCCGCTCTGTTCGAACAGGCCGAAAATGCTGTCGATGCTGGCGGCGGCGATGCCGATGCCGTTGTCGCTCAGGCCGATGCGCACATTGTCGCCTTCGCGCGCGGCGCGGATCGCGATGCGCCCGCCGGGGGCCGTGAACTTGGCCGCGTTCAGCAGCAGGTTGGCGACGATCTGCGACAGCCGCACCGCATCGCCGCAGACCCACAGGTCCTCGGCGGGCAGGTCGACGGCCAGCGCATGGCCGCGCGCCTCGATGCTGTGCGAGCTCGTTTCCAGCGCGCTGCCGATGAAGGTGGCCAGGCTGATGCGTTCCCACTGCAGCGAGATCTTGCCCTGCGAGATGCGCGATACGTCGAGCAGGTCGTCCACCAGGCGCACCAGGTGGTCCGTATGGCGGGCGATGGTGCGGCGCGCATTGTCCTGCATCGGCGGCACCACCGGGTCCAGCTTGCACAGCAGGGCCAGGGCCGTGCGGATGGGGCCCAGCGGGTTGCGCAATTCATGCGCGAGCGTGGCCAGGAATTCGTCCTTGCGGCGGTCCACGTCGCGCAATTCGCGTTCCACGCGGCCCAGGCGCAGCAGCGCCTTGACGTTGGCGATCAGCTCATCGGGCTCGATCGGTTCGACCAGGTAATTGTCGGCGCCGCCGTCGAGCGCGCGTATCTTGTCGGCCGTACCGATGTACGAGGCCGAAGTCTGCAGCACCAGGATGGTATTCGTGTCGGCGCTTTCCTTCAGGCGGCGGCATACTTCCAGGCCATTGATGTCGGGCAGCTTGACGTCGAGCAAGATCAGGTTGGGGCGGTCCTTGCGCGCGCGCGCCAGCGCATCGCCGCCATTCGAGGCCTCGATCACCTTGAAACCGGCGCGCGTGAGGATGCGCGACTTGGCGTAGCGTGCGCCGTCGCTGTCATCCACGTTGAGGATCAGAGCATCGCTGTTTTTATACGGAAGCATGCGCATCATCCCAGGTTGTGTTGCCTTGCGGCGGGACCCGGCGCATGCCGGGTTGGAGTGTGAATGTCGGGCGCGCCGGCGTGGGCCGGCGTGGCCGCCTGGCCGATCAGCGCGCGCAGGGTGGATAGCAACTGCTGGCGCAGCAGGGGCTTGACGTAATAGGCGTCCGCACCCAGCGCCAGGCCCTTGCGCTTGTCGTCGATCTCGGTGGCGACGATGACGGGCACCTGGCGCCGCTGCGGGTCGTTCTTCATCTGCGCCAGCCAGTGCCAGGCGTTCTCGCCATGCAGCAGGATGTCGAGGATGACGGCCGCCGGGTGCTGCTGCTCCCAGCGCTCCTCCGCCTCGCGCACGCTGCGTGCCGCCACCACGCGAAATTCCGTCCCGGCGAGGAATTTTTCGTACAGCAGCCGCACCGGCGGATTGTCTTCCACCACCAGGATGGGAATGCGCTGGTCGTTGCCGTCGTCGTTGGCCGGCGCGCAGGCCGGCAGGCTGCCCTCGGGCGCGTGGTAGCGCGTGGGCAGGACCACGGAAAACAGCGAGCCCACGCCGACGGTGCTTTCCACCGCCACCGTGCCGTTGAGCAGGGCCGCCAGGTTGCGGCACAGCGGCAGTCCCAGTCCCGTGCCCTTGACCTTGCGCTGCATGTGGTTCTCGACCTGGCTGAATTCCTCGAAGATCATCTGCACGTCCTCGTCGTCGATGCCCAGGCCCGTGTCGGAGACGGAAAAGCGGATCGCGTCCTGCTCCGGCAGGGGCGTGGCGCTGACGATGATGGCGCCCGCCTCGGTGAACTTGAGCGCGTTGGAAATGAAGTTGCGCAGGATCTGCGACAGCTTGCCTTCGTCCGTATGGATTTGCAGCGCAGGGTCGGGATCGATGAAGGTCAGGGTCAGCGATTCGGACACCAGCAAGGGCCGCAGCATGCCGCGCAGGGCGCTGAACAGGTCGGCCACAGGAAAGCTGTTGGCATGCACGTCGACCTTGCCCGCCTCGATCTTGGCCAGGTCCAGCAGGTCGTTGACGAGGTCGCTCAGGCTGACGGCGCCCTGCAGGATGAACAGCACCTGCTTTTCCTGTTCCTCGGACAGCTCGCCGTCCACGCGGTCCAGCAGCAGCTTGGACAGCGCCCTGATGGAACTGAGCGGTGTACGGAATTCATGGCTCATGTTCGACAGGAAGCGCGACTTCATCTGGTCGGCGCGGCGCAGGTGGTCGGCCTTTTCGTCGAGCTCCGCGTACAGCGCCACCACGCCGCGGTTGGTGTCCTCCAGTTCGCGCGTCAGCTGCAGCAAGTCATCCTGGCGCGTCTTGAGTTCGGCCAAGGTGGCCAGCAGCTCGCGGTTCTGCTGCTGCACTTCGGCCAGCGTGATGTCGGACGGCAGCGCCTGCAGGCTGCCGCTCAGCGCGCCCACGCCGGGTCCGTCGAGCAGGGGCGCGTCGCGCGGGAACAGCTTTTGCAGGGTGATTTCCGTACCCTGGCCCGGCACGCTGTGGATGTGGAAGCGGTCCATCAGGCGGCGCGCTCCCAGGATGCCCAGGCCCATGCCCGTCGGCGAGCGGTAGTTGCCGGCCAGCACCTGGTCGAGCTGGGCGATGCCGGGACCCTGGTCTTCGATGCGGATGGTGAAGACTTGCGGCGCCGTCTGGCCATCGATGGCGAAGTGGATCTTGCCGTTGCCCGCGTAGTTGTAGACATTGCGCGCCAGTTCCGACACCGCCGTGGCGATGCGCACCTGGTCCTGCACGCCGAAGCCGCACAGGGCGGCGATCTGGCGCGCGCGCTGGCGCGCGCCGACGACGTCGAGTTCACTGCCGATATGGGCTGTCAATATGCGTTGTGTCATGTCGCACCTGTCTGTTCTGTCATTGCCAGCGCCGCGTGCGCCTCGTGTTCGCGCAGCGCCACCACCGTGACATCGTCGCGGCCGCGCGAAAAATCGCGGTACAGCACGGCGGCGACGAGGCTGGGGTGGCACTGGGCCAGGCCCGGATACTGCTCCAGGTCCCAGCGCGTGTGCAGGCCGTCGGAATGCATGATCAGCATCGTGCCGACCTGCCATGGATGGCGGAATTCCTGCACCTTGCGCAGGTTGCTGCCGACGATGCCGTTATGCGACAGCAGATGGCGGCGCTGGTGCGCATCGAAGGCGCAGGCGGCGATATTACCCACGCCCGCGTAGCGCAGTTCGCGCTGCGCGCTGTCGATATGCGCCACGGCCATGGCCGCGCCGCGGGTGCCGCGCAAGGCGCCGTGGGCCAGTTCCAGGAAGGGCGCGGGCAGGGGCGGCAAGCCGGGCGTGCTTTCTTCCAGCAGCGCGCTGGCCAGCTCCGAGGCGCGCGCGGCCAGCGGGCCGTGTCCCAGGCCATCGGCCACCATCAGGCTCAGTTCATGGCCTTCGCAGACGACATTCCAGGCGTCGCCGCACACCTGCTCCGACGCCAGGGGCAGGCAGACGGCGCCGATCTGCCAGTTCGGGCTGGCGGGGATGGCGCTGCTGGCATGCGGGCCCCAGAGCACCATCATCAGCACCGTGCCCTGGCCGCTTGCCGTGTACAGGTCGAATTCCTGGCTCAGGCGGCGTATCGCGCCCAGGCCCACGCCATAGGTGCCGGTCGTGGAATGGCCATCCTGCATGTGCTGGCGCACATTCGCCATGCCGGGGCCGTTGTCGATGGCCAGCACCTCGACGCCGCAGGCGCCGCCGCGCACCACCTTGCGCAGCAGGATTTCGCCGCGCCGCGCATGCTTGACGATGTTGGTGGCCGCCTCCGTGATGACGATGGCCAGCTGTCCCGTGCGCACGTCGTCGAAGCCGACGCGCCGGGCCAGCTCGCTGCCGGCGCGCCTGGCAGCGGCGATCTCGCTCGGTTCGCCGATGGGAAAACTTCTTTGCCTGACGATGTCAGGCGATGGTTCCTGGTGGTTCAAAACAGCTTCCATTTCGCGATGGTGACGGTGGTGCCCGTGTCGGGCGCCGTGTCGATGTGAAAGGCGTCGGCCAGGCGCTTGGCGCCTCCCAGCCCCAGTCCCAGCCCGCCGCCGCTGGTATAGCCGTCGGTGAGGGCCAGCGCAATATCGGCGATGCCCGGCCCGTGGTCGATGAAGCGCAGCTCCAGCCCCAGGCGCGTGCCGTCGCGCACGCGGTCGATGTGCGCTTCGCCACCGCCGCCATAGCGCAGGGTATTGCGCGCCAGCTCGCTGGCCGCCGTGATGATCTTGGTCTGTTCGATCAGGCCAAAGCCCATGGCGACCATGCTGTCGCGCACCTGCTTGCGCAGGCGCACCACATCCTCGTCGCTGTGCAGTGGCAGCACCTGCGCCGCTTCCCGGCCGCGTTCCTGCGCCTGCGCGCCTAGCACGGTGCCCCCGCGCGCCTCAGTCCCACAGGCTGCCCCGTTCCAGCAGCCTGATCCCCAGTTCCACGTTCAGGGCGGTGCTCACGCCTTCCAGTGCCAGGCCCAGCTCCACCAGGGTGATGGCGACGGCCGGCTGCATGCCGACCACCACCGTGCGGGCATCGAGGATCTTGGCCATGGCCGCCGTATTGCTGATCATGCGGCCGATGAAGGAGTCGACGATGTCGAGCGCGGAAATATCGATCAGCACGCCCGTGGCGCGGTCCTTGACGATGCGCGTGGTCAGGTCGTCCTGCAGGGTCATCGCCAGGCGGTCATGCATGTCCACCTGGATCGTCACCAGCAGCAGCCGGCCCATGCGTAAAATGGGGATTCTTTCCATAGGCGCCTCAGTGTTGCTGCTGGTAGGTGATGGTGGAGCCCGTGCGTTTCAGCGCGACGACAAAGGCGTCCGCCAGCGTGGCCTTGGTGATCACGTCTTCCAGGTTCACGCCCAGGTGCACGATGGTTTGCGCGATCTGCGGCCGGATGCCGCTGATGATGCAGTCGGCGCCCATCAGCCGCGCGGCGGCGATGGTTTTCAGCAGGTGCTGCGCCACCAGCGTGTCCACCGTGGGCACGCCCGTGATGTCGATGATGGCGATCAGGGCGCCCGTGTCGACGATCTTTTGCAGCAGGCTTTCCATCACCACCTGCGTGCGTGCGCTGTCGAGCGTGCCGATCAGGGGCAGGGCCAGCACGTTTTGCCACAGCTGCACCACGGGCGTGGACAGTTCCAGCAATTCCTGCTGCTGGCGCAGGATCACCTGCTCGCGCGCCTTCTGGTAGGTGGCGATGGTGAGCAGGCCCAGGTCGTCGAACAGCTTGCTGGTGCCGATGATGGCGTCACCGAGCTGCTGCGGCTGGGCGTCCAGCTCCTTGCGCAGGTAGCCGAACAGCGGCTCCTTGAGCGCGAAGACGAAACTGGCCGTGTCGATCGGCGAGTAGCCCTGGCGTACCCGCGATTGCGACATTTCGCCGAGCAGCTGGCGCGTGTCGTCCCACGCTTCGCCTTCGATGTCGAACGAGGCGCCCGATTCCAGCGCGCGCGCCAGCAGGGGCAGGAATTGCGCCGCCTGCTGGCGCAGTTCGCTTTCCGCGATCTTGTCGCGCCGCACCAGGCGGGCGATCAGCCCGGCCAGCCATCCGTCCAGCAACTCCGTGTGGTGCTCGCTGATGATGCTGGCCAGTTGCTGGGTCTGGCTATTGCCGGTCTTCATTTTCATGCTCGTCCTTGGCTGAAGTGAGGGATGCCCTGGGCACAATGCGGCCCGCTATCTCGATGGGAAATTATAGGCAGGCCTGGCCTTTTTGTTATGTTCCGTAACGCACATAACGGCGTAACTAGGCTGCTTATTTGCCAGGACATTGCGCGATTTAAAGATGTATATGATTTGCATGTTTAAACCAATTCCGTTACACTGCCCCTACTCAAGCAAGGAAGAGCACGATGAATATCGATAAATTCAAGCAACAGCATCTGGCCATCCTGGCCGCCATCGACGGCTTGCGCGAACTGGCGCGCGCCGGCGTCGTGCCGCAGGCACGCGCCATCGCCGAACAGATCGTCGCCATGAGCGGCGTGATCAAGCTGCACCTGGCCGTCGAGCAGCGCTACCTGTATCCGGCGGCGCAGGCGAGCGGCGTGGCCAGCGTGGCGCGCCTGGGGCGCCAGTACGAGAGCGAGATGCACGGCATCGCCGGCGCCTACCTGGATTTCGCCGGCCGCTGGAATACGGCGGCGCGGCTGGAGCTCGAGCCGGAAGCCTTCCGCTGCGAGGCGAACAGCGTGCTGCACGCGCTGTACCAGCGCATGCGGCGCGAGGACCACGAGCTGTATCCGGCCATCGAAGCGCTATAAGCGGCCATTACCTTTCAAATTCATACAGGAGTTTCACATGCTGACCCCAGAACAACGCGCCATCATCACGGCCACCGTCCCCATCCTCGAGCAGGGCGGCGAAACGCTGACCCGCCATTTCTACAAGAACCTGTTCCGCGACTATCCTGAAGTGCTGCCGTACTTTAACCAGGCGCACCAGCACAGCGGCGAGCAGCAGCGGGCGCTGGCCAATGGCGTGTTGATGTACGCCAAACATATCGACCGGCTCGAGGCGCTCGGCGAGCTGGTCTCGACCATCGTCAACAAGCACGTGGCGCTGCAAATCCGCGCCGAACACTATCCGCTGGTGGGCGCCAGCCTGCTGCAGGCGATCCGCGAAGTGCTGGGGGCGGACGTGGCCAGCGACGCCGTCATCGACGCCTGGGGCGCTGCCTACGGCCAGCTGGCCGATATCCTGGCCGGCGAGGAAGGGCGCATCTACAAGGCGCAAGCGGCCGCGCCGGGCGGCTGGAGCGGCGCGCGCGACTTCACCGTGCGCAGCAAGACGGTGGAAAGCGACGAGATCACGTCCTTCCTGCTGGCGCCCGCCGATGGCCAGCCCGTGCTCGACTTTGCGCCCGGTCAATATATCGGCGTGGTGGTGACGGTCGACGGCGTGCCCATGCGCCGCCAGTACTCGCTGTCGGCGGCCAGCAACGGCCAGACTTACCGCATCAGCATCAAGCGCGAGCAGGGTGGCAAGGTGTCCAATTTCTTCCACGACCACGTGCAGGCGGGCGACACCGTGCAGCTGACGCCGCCATCGGGCGATTTCGTGCTGAGAGATGGCGACAAGCCGCTGGTATTGATCAGCGGCGGCGTGGGCATCACGCCGACCCTGGCCATGCTGACGGCGGCCCTGCGCGGCAAGCGCCCCGTGCATTTCATTCACGCGGCGCGCAATGGCGGCGTACATGCGTTCCGCGCGCAGATCGATGCGCTGGCGGCGCAGCATCCCCAGCTCAAGCGTTATTACTGCTATGCGGAACACGGCGCCGGCCAGGCGGCGCCGGACGCCGTCGGCTTGCTCGATAAGGTCAGCCTCGGCAACTGGCTGCCCGCATCGCGCGACGTCGATGCCTACTTCCTCGGGCCGCAGCCGTTCATGCGCGCCATGAAGGGCTATCTGCGCGAACTGGGCGTGCCGGAAGCGCAGACGCACCATGAATTCTTCGGTCCCGCATCGGCCTTGAACTGAGCCTGGCGGCACCCGGCACGGCGCTGTTGCGCCGGGTGCCGCCAGCGTGAAAAAAAATCGCCTGGCGTAAGGGGCGGGTAAGGCTGGCCCCGTATTGTGGAATCAAGCTCGACAAGAAAAGAGCAGGTTTTTACATAACGGAGGCAACACATGCATGACGATCTGGTGCAACAAATCAAGCGCGACCCCAATTATCATCGGCTGGTCAAGGTGCGCTCGCGCTTCGGCTGGGCCCTGACAGGCCTGATGATGGCGGTCTATTACGGCTACATCCTGCTGATCGCCTTTGACAAGGAATTTCTTGCTGCCAAGACGGGCGCCGGCGTGATGACCTGGGGCATGCCGATCGGCCTGTTCGTCATCGTCTTTACCGTGGTGATCACCGGCATCTATGTGCGCCGCGCCAACAAACAGTTCGACGACTTGACGCAAGCCATTCAAGCGCGGGTGCAAGCATGAACGGCGCCACCTTGACGCAACGCAAACTTTCCTGCCTGGCAGCCCTGGCCTTGCTGGCGGGCGCCAGCGGCAGCGTGCTGGCGGCCGGCGCCGACCTGGGCCAGGCCGTCAAGCAGCCGACCAACTGGACGGCCATCATCATGTTCGCCGTCTTCGTCATCTTCACCCTGTTCGTCACCAAGTGGGCGGCCAAGAAGACCAAGTCGGCGTCCGATTTCTACACGGCCGGTGGCGGCATCACGGGCTTCCAGAATGGCCTGGCCATCGCCGGCGACTACATGTCGGCCGCATCGTTCCTTGGCATTTCCGCCGCCGTGTTCCTCAACGGCTACGATGGCCTGATCTATGCCATCGGCTTCCTCGTCGGCTGGCCCGTCATTACCTTCCTGATGGCCGAGCGCCTGCGCAACCTGGGCCGCTACACCTTTGCCGACGTGGCAGCCTACCGCTTCAAGCAGGCGCCGATCCGCATTTTCTCCGCGTCCGGCACCCTGGTCGTCGTGGCCTTTTACCTGATCGCGCAGATGGTGGGCGCGGGCCAGCTGATCAAGCTGCTGTTCGGCCTCGAGTACTGGATCGCCGTGGTCCTGGTCGGCTCCCTGATGATGATCTACGTGCTGTTCGGCGGCATGACGGCCACCACCTGGGTGCAGATCATCAAGGCCGTGATGCTGCTGGGCGGCGCCACCTTCATGGCCGTGGCCGTGCTGGCGCAGTTCAACTTCAGCCCGGAAGCGCTGTTCGCCAAGTCCGTCGATGTGCATGCCGCCAAGGAAGCCATCATGGGTCCCGGTTCCTTCATCAAGGACCCGATTTCGGCCATCTCCTTCGGCATGGCGCTGATGTTCGGCACGGCCGGCCTGCCGCACATCCTGATGCGTTTCTTCACGGTGCCGAGCGCCAAGGAAGCACGCAAGTCCGTGTTCTGGGCCACCACCTGGATCGCCTATTTCTACATTTTGACCTTCATCATCGGCTTTGGCGCCATCGTGCTGGTGAGCACCAATCCCGAGTTCAAGGATGCGGCTGGCAAATTGCTGGGCGGTAACAACATGGCGGCCGTGCACCTGGCCAAGGCTGTCGGCGGCAATGTCTTCCTCGGCTTCATGTCGGCCGTCGCGTTCGCCACCATCCTGGCCGTCGTGGCCGGCTTGACCCTGTCGGGCGCGTCGGCCGTCTCGCACGATCTGTACGCCACCGTCATCAAGAAGGGCAAGGCCACGGGCGCCAACGAATTGAAGGTGTCGCGCGTGACGACGATCGTGCTGGGCATCATCGCCGTGGTGCTGGGCATCGCCTTTGAAAAGCAGAACATCGCCTTCATGGTCTCGCTGGCCTTCGCCATTGCCGCCTCGGCCAACTTCCCCGTGCTGTTCATGTCGGTGCTGTGGAAAGACTGCACCACGCGGGGCGCCACCATCGGCGGCTTCCTGGGCTTGACGACGGCCGTGGCGCTGACGGTGGTGTCGAAGTCCGTGTGGGTCGACGTGCTCGGCCATGGCGAAGCGCTGTTCCCGTACGCGTCGCCGGCGCTGTTCTCGATGACGGCCGGTTTCGTCGGCATCTGGCTGTTCTCGGTGCTCGACAAGAGCCCGCGCGCGCGCATCGACCGCGCCGGCTACGAAGCGCAGCAAATGCGTTCGGAGACGGGCATCGGCGCGGCAGGCGCCAGCGCGCATTGATGTTTTAGGTAATTACTGCAGGAAACAATGCCCGGTTCGCCGGGCATTGTTGTTTTTGGCGCGCTTACCTGACCCTTACTTGGCCACGCGCAGGGGAATCACGCCCGCCGCCAGCGCGGGCGCGCCCGGCGCCGCTTCGAGTATCGAGGCCAGCGTCACGGTGTCGAGCACGGCCAGGAAGGCGGCCGTGGCCTGGCCCAGCTTGGCTTTCAGCAGGCAATCGGGCGTCAGCGGGCAGGTATTGCCGTCCTTGTTGAAGCATTCGGCCATGAAGAAATCGTTTTCCGTCTCGCGCACCACGGTGCCGATATTGATCTCGGCCGGGTCGCGCGCCAGGCGCAAGCCGCCGTTGCGTCCGCGCACGGTTTCCACGATACCCGACAGGCCCAGCTGGTGCACCACCTTCATCAAATGATTCTTCGAGATCGCATGCAGGTCGGCGATGTCCTGGATGGTCACCAGGCGGTCGCGGTGCACGCCCAGGTACATCAGGGTGCGCAGGGTGTAGTCGGTATAGGCGGTCAGTCGCATGGCGCTTGTGGTTGTGAAGATGTGGATGACATGCCTGTTTCAGGACGTCGCCGCCAGCATACAGGAAAAGCGCGCCGCCGCCGCCCGCGGCGTGAGCAATCTGCCCCTACTTTCACGCATGGAAAGACAAAAGCAGATTGCTTTTCGCTTAAATGCGTAGTAAATTTTCATATTGTTGCCTCGGCAAATAGCTTATATGCCCTGTAAAGCTTCTTGCGCATGGTTTTGCTTGATTAGAATCAAGGGGATGGTGAAACATTGAGGTAAATTTACTACAAATCCGACGATGGGCGTTTCCCGCCACGGGAAACGCGTACTACGCAATCTGTGCGGTGCCGCCGTGGCCGCCCCAGGAATGAATACCATGCAAATGAATGAAGTGAAAGACGAGCTGCTGAGCAGCGATATCCGCCAGCTGGGCCGTCTGCTGGGCGACGCCATCCGCAGCCACCTGGGCGACCCTGCCTTCGAGCGCATCGAACACGTGCGCCAGCTGGCCATCCGTTTCCGCCGCGATAACGACGAAGCGGCGCGCGCGCAGCTGTCCGCTGCGCTGCAGGCGCTGTCGCAGGAAGAAACCACGCAATTGACGCGCGCCTTCAGCTATTTCTCGCTGCTGGCCAACATTGCAGAAGACCAACATCACATCCGCCGCACGCGCGCCCATCTGATCGCCGGTTCGCCGCCGCGCCAGGGTAGCCTCGGCCATGCCGTCGGCAATGTGTTTGACGCGGGCAAGGCCGACGCGCTGGAAACCTTCTTTGAAGATGCGTTCGTCAGCCCCGTGTTCACGGCGCATCCGACGGAAGTGCAGCGCAAGAGCATCCAGAATTGCCAGATGGCCATCGCCCGCCTGTTGAGCGAGCGCGACCGGGTGCAAATGACGCCGGAAGAGGCGCAGCAGAACGAGGAAGCGCTGGGACGTGGCATCGTCACCCTGTGGCAAACGCGTTTGTTGCGCACGAGCAAGCTGTCCGTCATGGACGAGGTGGCCAATGGCCTGTCGTTCTACGACCACACGATCTTGCGCGAATTGCCGAAATTGTATTCCTCGCTGGAAACGATGCTGGCCCAGCGCGATGCCCGCTGGGAAGATGCGGAATTGCCCAATTTCATGAAAGTGGGCAGCTGGATAGGCGGCGACCGCGACGGCAACCCCTTCGTGACGGCCGACATCCTGCGCAGCACCCTGCAGACGCAGGCCGACAAGGTGCTCGACTTTTACCTCGGCGAATTGCGCAAGCTCGCTTCGCAACTGTCGCTGGCGCAAATCCTGAACGCCTGCAGCGAACCGCTGCGCGCGCTGGCCGAGCGTTCGGCCGACGCCTCGCCGCACCGCGTGGACGAGCCGTACCGCCGCGCCCTGCACGGCATCCATGCGCGCCTGGAAAGCACGCGCGTGGTGTTGTCTGGCAAGGGCAAGCAAGCGGACGGCGTGCAGCCCTATGCGACTGCCGCCGAGCTGCTGGCCGACCTGGACGTGGTCCAGCATTCGCTCGTCAGCAACGGCTTGCGCGCGCTGGCGCGGGGCCGCTTGCGCCAGCTGCGCCGCGCCGTGAAGGTCTTCGGCTTTTCGCTGGCGCCGCTCGATCTGCGCCAGAATTCCGACGTGCACGAGCGCGTCGTGGGCGAACTGTTCGCCGGCGCCCAGCCGGGCCTCGTCTACCTGGACCTCGACGAAGAGCAGCGCATCGCCGTGCTGCTGGCCGAGCTGGAGTCGCCACGCCTGCTGGCGTCGCCGTATGCGCAGTACTCGGAAGAAACGACGTCCGAACTCGACATCTTCCGCGCCGTGCGCGAGGCCCACGTCAAATACGGCAAGGAATCGGTGCCGAACTGCATCATTTCCAAGGCGGCCAGCGTCTCGGACTTGCTGGAAGTGGCCTTGCTGCTGAAGGAAGTGGGCTTGCTGCGCCAGGACAGCCGCGCAGTCGACGTCAACATCATTCCCCTGTTCGAGACGATAGACGATTTGCGCGCCGGCCCCGCCATCATGGCGCGCGCCTTCGGCTTGCCGTTCTACCGTGGTTTGCTGGCGTCGCGCGCGGACCAGCAGGAAGTCATGCTTGGCTATTCGGACAGCAACAAGGACGGCGGCTTCTTGACCTCCGGCTGGGAACTCTACAAGGCCGAGATCGAGCTGGTGACGGTATTTAAAGAATATCAGATCAAGCTGCGCCTGTTCCACGGCCGCGGCGGTTCCGTCGGCCGCGGCGGCGGACCCAGCTACGAAGCCATCCTGGCCCAGCCGGCCGGCGCCGTGCAGGGCCAGATCCGCCTGACGGAGCAGGGCGAAGTCATCACGGCCAAATATGCGAACCCGGAAGTAGGGCGCCGCAACCTGGAAGTGCTGGTGGCCGCCACCATCCAGTCGACCCTGCTGCCGCAGGCGCAGCTGCAGCCGAAGGCCTCGGCCGGCGCAGGCCACCTGGCCGCGATGGAAGAGCTGTCCGGCACGGCCCTGAACGCCTACCGCGACCTCGTCTACGGCACGGACGGCTTCGAACAGTATTTCTGGGAATCGACGGTGATCGCGGAAATTGCCGCGCTGAATATCGGCAGCCGTCCCGCCTCGCGCAAGAAGTCGACCTCGATCGAGGATTTGCGCGCCATTCCCTGGGTCTTGAGCTGGGCCCAATGCCGCTTGATGCTGCCGGGCTGGTTCGGTTTCGGTTCCGCCGTGCAAGCCTACCTGGCCGCCCATCCCGCCGATGGGGCGGACGTGCTGCGCGGCATGTACACGGACTGGCCCTTCTTCACGTCCTTGTTGTCGAACATGGATATGGTGCTGGCCAAGAGCGACATCGCCATCGCCGGCAAGTATGCGGAACTCGTCAAGGACAAGGCCCTGCGCGAGGCCATCTTTACACGCATCCGCGCCGAATACGCGGCCACCCTGGATGCCCTGAAGCTGATCACGGGCCAGGAAGAGTTACAACAGGCCAACCCGCTGATGCAGCGCTCGATACGCAACCGTTTCCCGTATATCGATCCGCTCAATCACGTGCAGGTGGAGCTGTTGAAACGTTTCCGCGAAGGTAAGCAGGATGCGGCGGCGCGCACGGGCATCCATTTGTCGATCAATGGTATCGCCGCAGGACTTCGCAATAGCGGTTAATTGATTCATTCAAACAATATCAAGGAGACAGCATGACCATCAAAGTTGCCATCAATGGCTATGGCCGCATCGGCCGCAATGTCTTGCGCGCATTTTACGAAGGCGGCAAGCAGCAGGATATCGAAATCGTCGCCATCAACGACCTGGGCGACGCCAAGTCGAATGCGCATCTGACGCGCTACGACACGGTGCACGGCAAGTTTCCCGGCGTCGTCACCATCGATGGCGAGAACATGCTCGTGAACGGCGACCGCATCCGCGTCTTCGCGCAGCGCGACCCGGCCCTGATACCGTGGGGAGAGTTGGGCGTGGACGTCGTGCTCGAATGCACGGGTTTCTTCACCACCAAGGAAAAAGCCTCGGCCCACCTGAAGGGCGGGGCAAAGAAAGTCATCATTTCCGCGCCGGGCGGCAAGGACGTGGACGCCACCATCGTGTTTGGCGTCAACCAGCATGTCTTGAAGGCATCCGACACGGTCATCTCGAATGCCTCGTGCACGACGAATTGCCTCGCGCCATTAGTCAAGCCGCTCAACGACGCCATCGGCATCGAATCGGGCTTGATGACCACCGTGCACGCCTACACGAACGACCAGGTACTCTCCGACGTGATGCATGAAGACTTGCGCCGCGCCCGCTCGGCCACGCATTCGATGATTCCCACTAAGACGGGCGCGGCGGCCGCCGTCGGCCTCGTCTTGCCGGAACTCAATGGCAAGCTCGATGGCTTTGCCGTGCGCGTGCCGACGATCAACGTCTCGCTGGTTGACCTGTCCTTCATCGCCAAGCGCGATACCACGGTCGAAGAAGTCAACGCCTTGCTGAAAACGGCGTCGGAAGGCGCGCTGAAAGGCATCCTCACTTACCAGACGGAACCGCTCGTTTCCATCGATTTCAACCATAACCCGGCCTCGTCGAACTTCGATGCGACCCTGACCAAGGTCTCGGGCCGCCTCGTGAAAGTGTCGTCGTGGTACGACAACGAGTGGGGCTTTTCGAACCGCATGCTCGACACCACGGTCGCCCTGATGGCGGCCAAGTAAGAAGAACCAGCGCTGATCCAGCGCACCAGGACGGCCGGCCCACAAGGCCGGCCCTTGCAGCAGCACGAACCTTATAGAAAGCAGCACACCATGACCATGCAAGTACAGCAACGCGCCACCAAGATCGTTTCCACCATCGGCCCCGCTTCGAACGATATCGATACCCTGGTCCGCATGTTCAAGGCGGGCGTCGACGTCGTGCGCCTGAACTTCTCGCATGGCAAGGCGCAAGACCATATCGACCGCGCCCGCATGGTGCGCGAAGCGGCAGCCCTGTGCGGCCGCGAAGTGGCCATCATGGCCGACTTGCAAGGGCCAAAGATTCGCGTCGGTAAGTTTGAGGAAGGCAAGATTTTCCTGGAAAACGGCGCTTCCTTCATCCTCGACGCGAAATGGGGCGAACACGGCGAACTGGGCAACATCGAGCGCTGCGGTCTCGACTACAAGGAGTTGCCGCGCGACTTGCGCGCCGCCGACGTCTTGCTGCTCAACGATGGATTGATCGTCTTGACGGTCGACAAGGTCATCGGCAGTGAAATCCATACGACCGTCAAGATCGGCGGCGAATTGTCGAACAACAAGGGCATCAACCGCCAGGGCGGCGGCTTGTCCGCGCCCGCGCTGACGGCGAAGGATATGGAAGACGTCAAGACGGCGATGAGCTTCCAGGCCGATTACGTAGCCGTCTCGTTTCCGAAAAACGCCACCGACATGGTGATGGCGCGCCAGCTGGCCAATATCGCCGGTGAAGCGTGGGACCACAAGCCGATGATGATCGCCAAGATCGAACGGGCGGAAGCCATTCCCGCGCTGCAAGAGATTCTCGACGCGTCCGACGGCATCATGGTGGCGCGCGGCGACCTGGCGGTCGAGGTGGGCAATGCGGCCGTGCCGGCCTTGCAAAAGCGCATGATCAAGATGGCGCGCGCGTCGAACAAGCTGGCCATCACGGCCACGCAGATGATGGAATCGATGATCGTCAACGCCGTGCCGACGCGCGCCGAAGTGTCCGACGTGGCCAATGCCGTGCTCGATGGCACGGACGCCGTCATGACGTCGGCGGAAACGGCCTCGGGCCGCTACCCGATCGAAACGGTGGAAGCGATGGCCGCCATCTGCCTCGATGCGGAAAAATGGGATACCTGCAAGCTGGACGCCGATTTCCTCAACGCCACGTTCTCGCGCATCGACCAGTCGATCGCCTACGGCGCCCTGTTTACGGCCCATCACCTGCGCGTGAAGGCCATCGCCACCCTGACGGAATCGGGTTCCACGGCCCTGTGGATGAGCCGTTGCAACATCGACATCCCCATCGTCGCGCTGACCCCCAGCGTGGGCACGCGCCGCAAGCTGGCCCTGTACCGCAACGTCAGCACCCTGGAACTGACGTCCGGCACGGACCGCGACAAGGTCTTGCAACAGGCGGAAGACTTGCTGCTGGAACATAAGGTCGTGACCAAGGGTGACACCGTGGTGCTGACCTGGGGCGAGCCGATGGGCAAGGTCGGCGGCACGAACGCGCTGAAGATCATGAAGATCGGCCAGCATTGACCATCTCGCCGGCCGCCAGCCGCCTGCACGCTTAAGAATGGCTGAAAGATAGGCCGTTGGCCGCCCGGCGCAAGGCAGATGCCCCATCTGCCATTGCGCTGGCCGCATTTCCGTGTCAGCATGGTTTTCCTGCCTGCCAAGGCGTATCCGGAGTGCATGATGACTGACTACTTGCCTGCCTTGATCTGGTCGCTGTCGGCCTTCGCCTGCCTGTTCATTGCCAAACGCCGTTCCTTGAAGACTACGGCGGTGCGGGCCGTCCTGGTAGTCTTGCTGGGGCCGCTTGCCATTCCCTTCGTGCTGGCTGCAAAGCCGGATCAAGGCAAGCTGGCCTGACCCAGGCGCCGCTAAACGTGCGGCCGGTACGCTTGTGCCTTTGCTATATTTTCATCTTTTAGCAGAGGGCATACCCATGAAGCGCAGCGCGACCCTGTTCCTGATGACTATTCTTCCCCTGTGCGGCGCCACGTTCGCCACAGCGGCCGAGCCGGTGCAGCGCCTGCAGCGCGCCACGGGCTTGTGGAAGGTGACGCCCGCCACCTCGCCGTTTTCCTGGGAAATCTGCGTGGAGCAGCAACACGACCGCCTGATCGATGACGACTTGTGGAGCGATTTCGAGCAGGAATGCCAGATCGAGTCGCAAAGCCGCGAGGGCGACACGTACCAGTTCCAGTCCAGCTGTCCCGGCGCCAGGCTGGCCGGCAGCTTCAAGGGCGACCTGGCCAGAGCCTACACCCTGGTCGCCGACACCACGATCGAACTGAACGGCAAGACCGAGGTGCAGCGCACCGAACTGGCGGGGGTGTTCCAGGGCGCTTGTCCGGCCGCACTGGCGCCGGGCGCGAAGAAAATGCGCGGCGGCATGGTGATGAAGAGCTTGTATCTCAATCGCCAGGCGCCGCGCTGAAACAACAGTTTCCAGGGACAGGCAGGCGCCGGCATTGACGCCGGAGGCAATGATTTGTGATAATGAGAATTATTATCAATTGAGTCGCTTGTCTTGCGGCCGGCCAGCATGCTGGCCGCGCCTTGCCTTGAGCGCATCGGAGTCCCTAGTGAACATTGCGCATTCGAGCGAAACCATAGCGGGTATCTATAGCGACCATCACGGCTGGCTGATGCGCTGGCTGCGCGCCAAGCTGCAGTGCGCCGACCATGCGGCCGACCTGGCGCAGGATACCTTCCTGCGCTTGCTGACGGCGCCGCCAGACGGCCGGCAGACCTTGCGCGAGCCGCGCGCCTACCTGACGACGGTGGCGCAGCGCCTGCTGATCGACCACTACCGGCGCCTGTCGCTGGAGCAGGCGTGGCTGGAAACCCTGGCGCAGCAGCCCGACCTGCTGATGCAGTCGCCGGAAGAGCGTTTGCTGATCCTGGAAACCCTGCAGCGCATCGATGCCATGCTCGATGGCTTGCCGCCGCTGGTGCGCAGCGCCTTTCTGCTGGCCCATGTCGACGGTCTCGGCTACGCGGACATCGCGCAGCGCCTGGGCGTGAGCGAGCGCAGCATCAAGCGCTACATGGTGCAGGCGTTCGAGCGCTGCATCCTGCTGATCCTGTGAACACCATCGACCCGGGCGCCGCCCGCGCGGCGGCGCAATGGCTGGTGCGGCTGCACGGCGGCCCCCTGACGCCGGACGAGCAGCAGGCCTTCCAGGCCTGGCGCGCCAGCGATCCCGCGCATGAGGCGGCGTGGAAACGGGCCGAGCTGGTATGCCGCACCCTGGCAGGCGTGCCGCCCGCGCTGCGCCAGACGGCCGATGCGGTGCCGCCGTCGCCGCGCCGGCGTGCCGCGGTCTGCGGCCTGGCCGGGCTGATCGCGGCCGGCCCGGCCCTGTGGCTGGCCAGCCAGACGGCGCCCTGGCAGGCGTGGCGCGCCGCCATCCGCACGGCCAGGGGCGAAATCCGCCACCTGGCATTGGCCGATGGCACGCAACTGGTGCTTAATACGGACACGGCCATCGACGTGCGCTTTGACGGCGCGGCGCGGCTGGTGGTCTTGCATGCGGGGGAAATCCACGTCGCCACGGCGCCCGACAGGGCCGAGCCGGCGCGTCCCTTCCTCGTGCACAGCAGCAATGGCGCCGTGCGCGCGCTGGGCACGCACTTCAGCGTGCGCCAGGGCGGTACCTTGCTGGCGCCGCGCACGCAGGTGAACGTCAGCGAGGGCGCCATCGAGATCCGGCCGGCGCTCGCGCCCGACGCCTTGTGCACGGTGCATGCGGGCCAGCAGGGCAGCTTCGACGATCGCGCCGTTGCCCCTTTGTCGCCGCTGGCGCCGCATGCGGGCGCGTGGCTGCAGGGCGTGCTGGTCGCCGAACGCATGCCGCTGGGCGAGGTGCTCGAGCAGGTGGCGCGCTACCGCCATGGCGTGATCCGCTGCGAGCCGGCGCTGGCCGCCATGCCCGTGGACGGCATCTTCCAGCTGAAGGACCCGGACAACATCCTGGCCTTGCTGCAGCGCTCCTTGCCAATACGCCTGCACAGCCGCACGCGCTACTGGATCAGCGTCGAGGCGGCGTGAACGTGTCGGCTTGCGCGTGGCCTTGCCACGCTAAGCTGGCCTACGTTTGTCGGGTATGGCAGGTCGGTTCAGCCCGCAGGGCGTAAGCCGACATGCTCCAATTTACTACTTGCCTGTCCCTTTTTCCGGATTGCTCCGTCATACAAGGTAGAGAAAGAACAATCCGAACCATCGAAAGGGTCCACATGGCTGTGCAGCACCGCTTATTCTCACCATGGACGCCACCGGCGCTCCATCCCACCACCGGCGCCGTGCGCGCCGCGCTGGTCTTGCTCCTCGCCGTGGGCGCCGCCGGCGCCAGCTTGCCGCAGGCGGCGCTGGCGGCCGAGTCCAGCCCGGCCGCCAATGTGCGCGACTACAGCATTCCGGCCGGCAGCCTGCGCGGCGCGCTGGCCTCGTTTGCCATCGCCGCCGGCGTCAGCCTGTCCACGCAGGGCGTGGCGCTGGACGGCCTGGCCACGCCGGGCTTGCAGGGACGCCATGGCGTCACGGCCGGCTTGCAAACGTTGCTCCAAGGCAGCGGGCTGGAAGTGGTGGATGGCGGCAGCGGCAACTACCTGTTGCGAAAAATCAATACCAACGTGGCCGATGGTGGCCTGGACAGCATGCCCGCCGTGGTCGTCAGCGCCGAGGCAGACCGTGGCACGGAAGGCACGGGGCTGTATACATCGCGGAATATGTCGACGGCCACGGGCTTGAACCTGTCGCAGCGCCACACGCCGCAAACGGTCAGCGTGATTTCGCGCCAGCAAATGGAAGATTTCGATTTGACCACCTTGCAGGACGTGGCACGCGCCACGCCCGGCCTGTATGGCAAGACGCAGGGCGTGTCCGACCAGGAAACCACGTATTTTGCGCGCGGTTTTGCCTTGAGCCACGTGAATGTCGATGGCTTGCCGCTCGATGTCACGGGTTTCAATGAGCGCAATGTCTCGGCCGACATGCTGATGTACGACCGCGTGGAAGTGGTGCGCGGCGCCACCGGCCTGATGGAAGGGGCGGGGGCGCCGTCGGGCAGCATCAACATGATACGCAAGCGCCCCACGGCCACGCCCCTGCTGAATGCGTCCGCCCACCTGGGCAGCTGGAACGACCGGCAATTGACGGTGGACGCCAGCAATGCCCTGAATGACTCGGGCAGCGTGCGCGGCAGGGTGGCGGCCAGCTGGCGCGACAGCGACAGCTTCGTCGACGTGGTCAACAACACCAATGGCACCGTGTATGCGATCATCGAGGCGGACCTGACGCCGTCGACCACGGCGGCCATCGGTTTTTCGCGCCAGCACAGCCGCACCGACGGCGTCTTCGTCGGCTTGCCGACCTTGCCCGACGGCCGCCACATGGACTTGCCCCGCTCGACTTTCCTGAACAACGCCGACTCGTTCCAGAAGCGCGACAACAACGTCGTCTTCGCCGACCTGGAAACGCGGCTGGAGCAGGGCTGGCGCAGCCGCTTTGCCATCACGCACATCGATGCCTCATCCTCGACGCGCAATACCACCAACAGCCGTGTCGATGGAGAAACGTATCTGCTGGAACAGTCTGAAACGGGCTGGAAGTACAACACGCAACAAGTGGTGGCCGACTGGCGCCTGAGCGGTCCCGTCACCTGGTTCGGCCGCCAGCATGACGTCATCGTCGGCGCCAGCTACCGCCATGACGATTCGGACGCGGGCCAGAGCTGGGAAGGGGCGGAAACGCGCGTGTTCGATCTGCGCCAGTGGAATCCCCATGCCTACCCGATGCGCGGCGCGCCGTTCGAGCCCTACAACTGGGGCCGCAAGACGGACGAGAAGGGGATTTATGCGGCCGGCAACTTCAGCCTGGCCGATCCGCTGCGCCTGGTGCTGGGCGGGCGCTTCGGCTGGTATGCGCAGGATGTCACGGGCTGGTATTCCACCAATCCCGCCTGGCGCCGCAGCCTGACAGAAAACGCCAAGTTTACGCCGTATGCGGGCATTGTTTATGATGTGGATCAACATCATTCCCTGTATGCGAGCGGCACACAGATCTTCCAGCCGCAAAGCGTGCTCGATGTAAAGGGCAATACCTTGCCGCCGTTGAGCGGCACCAACCTGGAAGTGGGCGTCAAGGGAGAGTATTTTGGCGGCAGGCTCAATGCCAGCGGCGCCTTGTTCCGCATCAAGCAGAATAACCGCGCCATGGCCGACGAGCTCAATTGCCCGACGGGCGGCGCCATCTATTGCGCCCGCGCGGCCGGGCAGGTAAAGAGCGAAGGCGTCGACTTGCAGTTGTCGGGCTCGCCTCTGCCGGGCTGGCAGATCGCGGGCGGCTACACCTATGTGCTGGCCAAGTACACGAAAGATAGCGTGGCGTCGAATATCGGCCAGCGCATCGCCACCGATGAGCCGAAGCAATTGTTCAAGCTGTACACGACTGTGCAGCTGGGCGGCAGCCTGGCGCGGTGGAATGTGGGTGCCTCCGTGACTGCGCAGGACAAGATCTACCGCCGCGACACGGCTTACCTGACGCAGCAGGGCGGCTACGCCATCGTCGGCCTGACGGCCGGCTACCGCTTGAGCGAGCAGCTGCAACTGCGGGTGAGTGTCGACAACGTGCTCGATCGCCGCTACTACCAGGGCCTCGGCTATGCCTGGTCGGGCGGGCTGGAACGCTACGGCGCGCCACGCAGCGTGCTGCTGTCCCTGAACTACAAGCTGTAGCCGCTGCGCCAGCAGAGCGCGCCTGGCGGGGGCGCCTCTGCTACACTGCCGCCGTTCCCACTTCGACACCGCTCCCATGTCCGCCACGCCAGTCCTGACGCCCCTGAAAAGCGCTTTCCAGCAATCGCGCGCCGAGAATAACATCGAGCTGATCCTGCCCGAACTGCTGGCCGCGCAATTGCACGTCGTGATCGGCGGGCAGAGCGAGCAGATCGACCTGTTCCTCGTGCCGTCGCCGAATCCCAAGCGCCGCTGCGTGACGGTGGCGGAAGACCCGGCCTTTCTGGCCGGCATCCATTTTCCCAAGATTCCCGTCACGGGGGCGCAGCTGATCGCGTCGATTCCCGCCGAGGTCGAGATCGTCATCCTGCATGGCGATGGCGCCAACTACCTGACGCGCGAGCAGCTGGCGTGGTTTCGCGGCATGCTGGCATCCGACGCTTGAGCGGCATTCCCGCCAGGCGCTGCAAGCCGGCGCGCGCCGAATGGATACGCTTTGCGCCGGCCGACGATGCCAGCTCGCATGCGGCGATGATGGCCAATCTGCGTCCCGTGCTGTGGCGCAGCGTGCTGCTGGGCGGCTGCGCCCTGATCCTTGCCTTCATCGTACAAGCCGTCTGGCGCGACGTGCCGTATGCGGGCGAGGCGGTGCTGCTGGGCCTGCCGGCGCTGACCGCCTGGATCGTCGGCGTGCTTTTTCTGCCGGGCCCCGATCTGTCTTTTCATGTCGAGATCAATGACGCGGGCCTGTTGCTGCGCCGGGTGGCGCGCGGCTTGCCCGGCCATGAGAAGGCGCTGCAGCTGGCGCCGCGGCAGATATGCGCGCTCGAGGTGGTCAGCTACGCGGGCGCGGTCGATGTCTACCGCGGCGGGCTACCGATGGCGCGCCTGGAGTTGCTGCTGCACACGACGCTCGACGTCTGCCCGCTGATCCGCGTGGTGGGCATGGATTTGCCCGTGCCGCAGCGCTGGTCCTTGCGACAGATCAAGGACGAGCTGAGCCGCCGTTGTAAGCTGGCCGGTATCCCTGTCGCCGTGCGGGACGGCCCCTCCTATCAGTCATCTTCCGCGATACGCGCGCAGTGGCCGCCAGCATGAGCGGTGGGCCGCTGTCGCATCAGGGCCGCAGAATATTGCCTCTATTGCCATGACATTGTTGAAGTCCTATGAATATTTTCGCAAAGCAACTATACTCATAGCTCTTTAAAAAATCATCGTCACGCTGGCGGCCAGCTATCCGCGCCAGAGTTCGCACGCATTCCGCTTTTTCCCGCTGAAAAAGCACCTTTCCCCCGCGCGGCAGGCGCGGGCGTGATGACCGAGCATCAATCTGGTCGACCCGTACCGTTGTCATTTTCGCTGTATTGCCGCTTTGGCAGGTGGCAGCCTCGCGCGCGGTGCGCCGTTTTGTCTTGCGACGTTGCGTTTTACTACTTACTTATGTCACGACAGTATGCTCAGTTCCCTGTTTGGCGATAGCGCCTATCCCCTGCCGTACGTGTACGGCACGCACGATTACTGGCTGGTGCTGTTTTCCATCGGTATCGCCGTGTTCGCCTCGTTCATGGCCTTGCAGATCGCCGGCATGGCGCGCAGCAGCGAGCGCGGCTTCCAGCGCCAGACGGCCATCATCACGGGCGCCATCGCGCTGGGCGGCGGCATCTGGTCCATGCATTTCATCGGCATGCTGGCCTTCGACATCTGCACGCGCGTCTCCTTCGACCCCGGCCTGACCCTGCTGTCCATGCTGCCGGGCATGGCGGCCTCGTGGGTGGCGCTGAACCTGCTGGCGCGCCCGCGCATCAACTGGCGCCAACTGGTGGTGGGCGGCGTGCTCGTCGGCGTGGGCATCGGCTCCATGCATTACAGCGGCATGGCCGCCATGCAGACCTCGCTGACCCTGCATTACCAGCCCTGGCTGTTCGCGCTGTCGCTGCTGGTGGCCGTTGTCATGGCCATGCTGGCGCTGTGGATACGCTTCGGCCTGAATGCCCTGCGCCAGCGCCTCAGTCCTCTGGCGTCCTTGCTGCTCAGCAGCGTCATCATGGGCCTGGCCATTTCCGGGATGCATTACACGGGCATGCTGGCGGCGCGCTTTTCCGGCACGCCCACGGCGGGCGACAATACGATCACCGTGCAAGCGTCGTTCGTGGCCCTGGCCGTGGCCCTGATCACCGTCACCCTGACCGTGTTCGTGGCGGCCGCGAATGGCCTGCTGCGCTACCGCCAGCTGCTGCGCCACGCCAGCGCCGGCGAATCGCGGCTGCGCGCCATCGTCGACACGGCCGCCGACGGCCTGATCACCATCGATGGCCAGGGCAAGGTGCGCTCGTTCAATCCGGCCGCGGAAAGCCTGTTCGGCTGGCGCGAAGCGGAAATCGTGGGGCGCGACGCCAGCGTGCTGCTGCAGCCGGCCGACGCGGCCGAATACGAGGGATATCTGCGCGACTACCTGGAAACGGGCGCCTCGCGCATCCTCGACAGCGGACGCGAACTCGATGGCCGCCACAAGGACGGCGCCGTGCTGCCGATGCGCGTGGCGATCGGCAAGATCGACACGCCGGGCCAACCCCTGTTCGTGGCGTTCGTGACGGACATGCGTTCTTCGCGCAACATGGAACAGGCGCTGAAGGACAGCGAGCGCCAGTACCGCACCCTGATCCGCAATATCCCCGGCGTCTCGTTCCACTGCAGCTTCGCGCCCGAGTGGAAGATGATCTTCATCAGCGACGCCGTCTATAATCTGACGGGCTGGATGCCGCAGGACTTCGTCGACGGCAAGGTCAGCATTTTCGAGCTCGTGCATCCGGACGACCGCCAGCGCGTCAACGACACCTGCGTGCAGGCGGCCGACGAACGGCGCGATTTCGAGAACGTCTATCGCATGCTGCACCGCGACGGGCGCGAGCGCTGGGTGCGCGAAAGCAGCGGCCCCGTGCTCGACGACGACGGCGTGGTGCGCTGGATCGACGGCGTCATCCTCGACATCACGGAAAGCGAATTGCGCAACGCCGAATACGAAGGCAAGGTGACGGCCATCTCGCGCGCGACGGCCGTCGCGGAGTTCGACCTGCAGGGGCGCATCCTGGAAGTGAACCAGAACTTCCTCGACCTGGTCGGTTACCGGCTTGACGACGTGCTGGGCCTGCATCACAGCATCTTCTGCGAACCTGGCTATGTCACTTCGCCCGACTACATCGCGTTCTGGCAGCAGCTGGCCCATGGCCAGTTCAATACGGGCGAGTACAAGCGCATCGGCAAGGATGGCAGGGAAGTGTGGATACAGGCTTCGTACAACCCGATCTTCAATGCGGACGGCAAGCCGTTCAAGGTGGTCAAGCTGGCCACCGACGTCAGCGAACGGCGCGCCATGCAGGAAAACCTGCGCGCGGCGAAAGACCGCGCCGAGCTGGCCGCCGAATCGAAGACCAGCTTCCTGGCCAACATGAGCCATGAAATCCGCACGCCGATGAACGCCATCATCGGCTTCACGGAAGTGCTGCTGGGCACGGCCCTGGACAGCCTGCAGCGGCGCCACCTGGGCACGGTGCGCCAGTCCGCGCGCTCCTTGCTGGAACTGCTCAACGATATCCTCGACACGGCCAAGCTGGAAAAAGGCGCCACCGAGCTGGAACTGGTGGACTTTTCGCTGCCCGACCTGGTCGACCACGTGGCCGCCTCGCTGCGCATCACGGCGCACGCGCGCGACCTGGTATTGCATGTCGATGTCGATCCCGGCATGGGCCAGTTCTTCCTCGGCGACGCGCGCCGCGTGCAGCAGGTGCTGACGAACTTGATCGGCAACGCCGTCAAGTTCACGGAAGCGGGCCACGTGCGCGTGGCCGTCGGCATGCAGGGCGAGCAGGTGCACATCGCCGTGCACGACACGGGCATCGGCATTCCCGCCGACCGCCTCGACAAGATCTTCGCGCCGTTTACGCAGGCCGATTCCTCGATGAGCCGACGCTTTGGCGGCACCGGCCTGGGCACGACGATTTCGCTGCAGCTGGTCGAGCTGATGGGGGGCACGATCACGGTGGAAAGCACGCTGGGCGTGGGCAGCGTGTTCCACGTGCTGCTGCCGCTGGCGCCGGGCAAGGCCGTCCTGCGGCGCAGCGAGCAGCCGGTGGTATCCCTGCCGCCGCTGCGCATCCTGGTCGCCGACGACGTGCCGCAAAACGTGGAGCTGCTGCTCATCAGCCTGGGCGCGGCCGGCCACCAGGTCATCGCCGCCAGCGACGGCGAGAGCGCCGTGCGCGAGTTCGGCAAGGGCAGCTTCGATGTCGTGCTGATGGATGTGCAGATGCCGCGCATGGATGGCCTGGAGGCGACGCGGCTGATCCGCGTGCACGAGCGCGAACAGGGACTCAAGCCGACGCCCATCATCGCGCTGACGGCCAGCGTGCTGGAACAGGACCGGCGCGCCGCGCAGACGGCGGGCATGAACGGCTTTGCCTCGAAGCCGCTGGAAATGCACAAGCTGACGGCGGAAATCGCCCGCCTGCTCGAGATCAACGTGGCCTTGCCCGCGCAGGCTCCGCTGGCGGCGGATGGCGCCAGCGGGCAGGTGGACTGGCAGCGCGGCATCGCGCTGTGGGGCGGCCGCGAGACCCTGCAGCGCGCCATCGCGCGCTTCGTGCAGTCGAATGGCGATTGCGCTGCCATGCTGTCGGCCGAACTGGAGCGCGGCGGCAGCAGCGTCGCCGGCCACCTGCTGCACCGGGTCAAGGGGGCGGCCGCCAACCTGTGCCTGGTGCGGATCGAGCGCATCCTGGGGCGCATCGAGCAAGCCGTCGCGCGCCAGTTGCCCGTGGCCGATCCGCTGCTGGAACTGGCGGCCGCGTTCACGGCGCTGGCGCGCGAGCTGGGCGCGGACGGCGATGTCGCGCCGCCGCCAGCCGCGCAGGAAAGCGTCGTGCCGCTGGACCGCGCCGCGGCCGGCGCCTTGCTGCGCCAGGCCATGGCCAGCCTGGAGGGCGGCCAGCTCGACGACGCCCTGATGACGCAGATCGGCGCGCTGCTGGCGCCGCACGGCCAGCAGCGCCAGTTGCAGGCGCTGGCCGGCGCCATTGACGACTTTGAATTTGCACGCGCCGTGGCCGTGCTGCGGCAGCTGCTGGACTGGCTGGAAGCGCCGCTGCCTGCCGCATTTTCCTGATATGGGACTCCAGATGACCTTAGCCGATGAAAAACCGACCCTGCTGCTGGTCGACGACGAAGCGACAAACCTGCAGGTGCTGCGCCAGATCCTGCAGGACGACTACCGCCTGCTGTACGCCAAGGATGGCGACAAGGCGCTGGAACTGGCGCGCAACAATCCGGTCGAGCTGATCCTGCTCGACATCATGATGCCTTCCATGACGGGCTACGAGGTGTGCCGCCGGCTCAAGGCCCTGCCGGCTACCGCCTCCATTCCCGTCATTTTTGTTACCGCCCTGTGCGATGTGAAGGACGAGGCGGACGGTTTTGACGCCGGCGCCGTCGATTACATCACCAAGCCGGTCAGCCCGTCCATCGTGCGCGCCCGCGTGCGCACGCACCTGTCGCTGGTGGACGCCGAGGAGCTGCGCCGCTCGCGCCTGCAGGTGATCCAGACCCTGGGCCAGGCGGCCGAGTACAAGGACAACGAGACGGGCATGCACGTCATCCGCATGAGCTATTACGCGCGCCAGCTGGCGCTGGCGGCCGGCTACAGCGCGGCCAGGGCGGAAGATTTATTGAATGCGGCGCCCATGCACGACGTGGGCAAGATCGGCATCCCCGACGCCATCCTGCAAAAGCCGGGCAAGCTCGATGCGGACGAATGGAACGTCATGCGCCGCCACGCGGAAATCGGCGCGGCCATCATCGGCGAGCACGCGGGCGGCCTGTTGAAAATGGCGCGCACCATCGCCCTCACGCACCACGAGAAATGGGACGGCAGCGGCTATCCGCAAGGCTTGCAAGGCGAGGACATCCCCCACGAAGGGCGCATCGTCGCCATCGCCGACGTCTTCGACGCGCTCACCAGCGAGCGCCCGTACAAGCGCGCCTGGACGGTCGAGGAAGCCATCGCCGCCATGCAGCGCGACAGCGGCACGCACTTCGACCCGTCGCTGCTGGCGCTGTTTGTGGAGCACTTGCCGGCCATGCTGGAGATCAAGGACAAGTGGCGCGAGCCGGTGTAGCGAGCATCAGCTCAGGGCGGGTCCACGCGCAGGCGGTTAGCCAGCAAGCGCGCATAGGCTTCAGTGTTGCCGAATTGCACGTGTGAGCATGCCATGCTCGTGCCCAATGCCGCCATATGGCGAGAAGATATCGCATAGGCAAGTTTGCCGGGTTGCCGGCGCGATGGATACACGAAGCCATGCATCGCGCCTGCCTCCTGCGCGATGACCTGGTCCAGTTGCCAGCCCAGCCATTGGCACCAGCCGTGATCGGGACTGCGCAATTGATCGTAGATGCCCAGGCGGCTGGCGGCCAGCCCGGTCAGGTCGAACAATTGCAGCGGGGCGCTGAATGACAAGGTGGCGATCAGCGCTTGTGGCGCATTGTGCTCGATGTAAAAGGTGCCCGGGCGCGTGGCGTCGTTACGGCAAAGCTGGGCTTCCCAGGCAGCCGTATAGGCATCGTCCGCAAGATACACCCAGTGATAGGGGAAGCCGTTCGGACCAGCCAGCTCGGCGGGCGGGCCGAAGCGGTAGGTGCGCTGGACTTTCAACGGCCAGATCGATGCCGCGTTCCACGCTGCGCGCACCACAGCCTGGCCTGTGCGAAGGGTAATGATATTACTCAATAATTCAGCGCGCAGCGATGCCAGCGCCGGCAGGCGCGCGGTCATTTCTGGCGGGACAGGCGTATCTTTCAGTTGCAGCGTCATGCGGGGCTAGCCTACGATATCGGCCATGCCCCTATGCTGCCACTTCGCCGCCGCCAGCACCTTGCGCAATCTCCCGCTGGCTGGCAGATCCAGCAGCGTTTGCTGACTGGGATGCACTTCGGCCCGCGTTTCGAACGATTTGCCTGCAAGCAACTCCGCCGGCGACAGTTCGTTGAGTTCGTCTGCGCTGCTGACCCAGAAGGCATGGATGTCACTACCGGGCTGGCCGGCGAGGATGGCCAGCACGGGCGCGATCAGTTCCGGCACGGGCTGGACAAATTGCCAAGCCGGAAACTCCTTGCCGATACTGCGTCCCTTGGGCGTCACGCAATAGAACCGCTGGCTTTCCACGGCGCGATACAGCGACGCCTGCGACAGTTCCACCCATCCTTGCCTAATGACATCGGAAACCTTGAGTTTTGACACGGGAAGTTGCAGCGGTATCGATGGCGGGGCGGCGCGCAGCGAGGCGCGCGCCGCATCGAGCGCGCGCGTGGCCAGGTCGATCAGGCGCTCGCGCTCGGGACCTTGCGCCACTATGTCGAGTTGTGCGCTCACCAATTGCGAGAATTGCTCCACTACCCGCAGGTCATTGTCGGTCCATTCCTGGCGTTCGGGCGCCAGGGTGTCGTAATGCAGATGCGCTGTCATGTTCGCTCCTCGGGTATATACGCCAGGCGTCTTACACACAAGATTATCATGTTTCGCAACTTTATCAAGCGAAAAGCGTATGTTTCCTGCATCAGACAGCGAGCTATATGCGGCCGATCAGGGCAAGCTGTCCGGCAGCCGCAAGATCCGCCGTATCTCCAGGATGGCCTGCGGGCTTTCCTGCACGCTGTGCCAGGACGGGATGACCTTTTCCGACTGCGCGCCGTCGAGGTGGGCGCTGGCGTAGGGCACCACGCCGTCGCTCGACTCGGCGAGGGGCAGCTGCGGCGTGTCGTTGCCCATGATCGAGTAGTAGCGCACTTTCGGGCTGATGGGCAGGTCGGCGACCAGGCGCACGAACGGGTCCTTGTCGCTGAGGTTGTCGATGCTGTTGGGGATGCGCAGCGGCTCGCTGCTGCCCGTGTCGAGCTGCGCCAGGCTGCCGGCCGCGTCGGCCAGCTGGTCCAGCATGGTGATGGGCAAGGTCACCAGGTTGGCGATCCAGCGCGCCACCTTGTGGTTGGCGAACGAGGTGCCGCGGTGCGGCGCGGCGATGAAGATGGCGCGGTTCACCTGCGGCATGGCCGTGAAATTGAGGTAGGGCGCCAGTCCGGCGCGCACCTTTTCCGCCTTCTTGCCCTTCAAATGGTATTCTTCCGTGATGGCGTCGAGCAGGGTGTTGCTGGCATCCGAGACCATCAGGCGCGCCAGCACGCCGCCCATGCTGTGGCCGATCAAGACCATGTCGTTCGCTGCGCCGGCCGTGGCCGAAGGGGCGAAATGGGCCAGCGTGGCCTCCAGCGCCTTGCGGATGGCCACGTTGTTGGCCGCCAGCGGCGCATTGCTCGGGTAGTACACCTGCCAGATCTGGTAGCGGCGGCGCAGCTGCTCGTCGCCCATCAGTTCATTCGCCACATTGATCCACGCTTCCGGGCTGCTGGCCAGGCCGTGCAGCATGACGATGGTGCGCTTGTCCGGGTCGTAGGGCTGCATCAGGTGCACCTGCGGACGCGAAATGCCGTCGGCGCGGCCGAACAGCGTGCGCAGCGCCTGTACGCCGAAGCCGGAACGGGCCAGCCACAGGCCGTAGCCGGCCGTGAAATCGGCGGCCACCGGCAGTTCCTGGCCCGCCATGCGCGTCGTTTCACTGCGGTAGGGGTCGACCAGCATCACCATCAGCTGCTGCGTGGCCAGTACCTCCTGCAGGCTGTTGCCGTCGAAGCGGATCAGCGCCGTGACGACCGGAAAGCGCGTTTCCTGGAACGCCGCGTCACTGGCCTGCGCGGGATTGGGCATGACGGCCACCAGGTCGGCGCCGAAGCCGTCGCGCCGGTATACATTGCGCAGGCCGGAAAAGCGCAGCGAGGTGGCCGGCAGCAGTTCCTCGGGCAGGGTGCCGTCTTCGGGCAGGCGCAGCGCCGACAGTTCACTGTCGATTTCCCAGCCCGCGGCGCGGATCACATGGCCGTCGGGACGGTACTCGCCGCGGTGGCGGAACAGGTTGCCGACGGCCTTTTGCACGGCGTAGTTATAGTAGTCGCGGATCTGCGTCTGGCGCTCCTCGAACGCGCGCTGGCCCGGCGTGCGCGTCGTGTAGAACAGGTAGGCGTAGGCGTAGCGGGCCGATTCCAGCCAGGCGGCCAGCAGCTCGGCGCTGTTGCTGGCGCCCTGTTTTTCTTCCTCCAGCGCGCTTTCCAGCCACAGTTCCGACAGGGTGGCCAGGCGCTGCTCGTCGCTGAGCAGCTCCGAGCGTGCCAGGTCGGCGCGGCAGGTGCCGGCATTCGCCTCGCAGGCGGCGATGTCGCTGCCGATGATGCGCAGCACCTCGCTGGCCGAGGCGCTCAGCTTGCCCGTGGTGAGGATGTCGCCGCGCCGCTGCTGCAGGTAGTCGGCCGGGGAAATGGCGCTCACGGTGACGGCGGCGCAGCCGCCCAGCAGCAGCATGGCGCAAGCGAGGGCGCAGGCGCGCAGGCGCCGCATCAGCACGGGGCGCGCCTTAGAACGAGTAGACCAGCGTCAGCGACGTCTGTGTATCCGTGTTCTTCTTGTCATCGGGCACGCGCGTGTCGTTGCGGGCGCTGAAGGCCGCCTTCATCTGCATGGTGCCATTGATCTTGGTGCTGAGGGCCGTCTCGGCGATCGAGTGGGTATTCGAGGTGCCGCGCTCGACGCTGACCGTTTGCGTGAACATGGCCGACTGGCTGATCTTCCATTTCATGGCCGCCGCGCCGCGCACCGTCAGGCCGTGTTCCGATTCGCCCGTATCGTTGGTGCCGCTGAAGTAGCCAGGACCGATTTCCACGTCGACGCTCTTGTCGTCCGACTGGTACCAGCGCGAGCCGTGACCGACGGCCAGCGTCGAGTACTTGGTATAGGCGCCGAACTTGTCGTTCACGTGGGAAGCGAGCACGAACAGCTTTTCATGGTCGGCCATCAGCTTGTAGGCGGCCTTGGCGGAAGCGGAAAAGCGCTCGGCCGAGCGCTCGCGGATCTTTTTCCCGTCGTCGTTCGTTGTTTCGTCTTCCTTGAAGTAGCCGCTGAAGATGTACTGGTTGCTCCAGTCGTCGAGTTCCTGGCGCGCGTCGATCTTGCCCGTGACGGAAGTGCCGACCGTGTTGCCCGAGGTGGTGATGGCACCCAGTTCGGCGGAAGTGCTCCAGCTGCCGATGGGGATTTCATCGAACAGCAAGGTGGGCTTGGGATTGCTGTCTTTGGCGTGGGCGCCGCCGTGCGTGATGGCCAGGGCCAGCACCAGTGCGAGAGAGGAAGTCGATTTCATGGCTGTATGCTTGTCTGTGGCGCGCGCGCCAGGCGTGGCGGCGTTGCCTGCGGTTCGTCAGTGGGTCGTGAGTGTATTGTCGATGAAGGCCGCAGGCAGCCGCAAGAAGCTCGGTTGGCATGCGCGGGCGCGGCGGATCATTGTCGAGGCTGTATTGTACCCGACCCTGCCATCGCCCGCCTTGCGTGGCGAAGCGCCCGAATGCTGCTATAGTCGAAGCAAGCTTGCCAACTTGATATTTGTGGATGATGACGATGAAAACTGCCTGTGGCCTTGCCTTGCTGACATGGACGCTGGCCGCCGCGCAGGCGGCCGCGCAAGCGCCCGAGGCGGCGCCCCCGGCCGCGCCGCCGATGACGCAGGCGATGATACGCGAGGCCGTGCGCGCCGCGCTGGCCGACGAGGCGCAGGTGCGCGACGCACTGCCGCAGCCGGCCATGCAGCAGGTGACGATACGCGCCGATAAATACGAACGCTTCGCCGCCGCCTTTGCCGAGGCGAGGGTGCCCGATTGCCTGCACCCGGACGGCTTGAAGCGCCAGCCCACCAACATCGGCCCGATCGGCGTCGTCGGCGTGTACGCGCTGCCCCTGGTGGTGGTGGCAAAGCTGCGCGGCAAGTGCAACTAGGCCGGTTCCCGGCGCACGCCTGGGGACCTGGCAGGGCTGGTCAGCGGCGCGCGCCTGGCGTATGCTGCGCGTATCCATCCTACCCCTATTCAAGGAACTACCGTGCGCTGCCTGGTCATCGAAGACGAAGCCGAGACTTCCCGCTACATCTGTGCCGGCCTGCGCGCGGCAGGCCATGACGTTTCGGCCTGCGACAACGGCATCGACGGCATGCGCCTGGCCTGCGGCGAAGACTGGGATGCGCTGGTGCTCGACCGCCTGCTGCCCGGCGAAATCGACGGCCTGGCCATCGTCGCGCGCCTGCGCGGCATGGGGCGCAACACGCCCGTGCTGGTGCTGTCGGCCTTGTCCAGCGTCGACGAGCGCGTGCGCGGCCTGCGCAGCGGCGGCGACGACTACCTGTCGAAGCCGTTCGCCATCGCCGAACTGCTGGCGCGCATCGAGGCGCTGCTGCGGCGCGCCGCGCCCGTGCCCGAATCGACGCAGCTGCAGGTGGCCGACCTGGTGCTCGACATGCGCACCATGCGCGTGACGCGCGCCAGCCGCCAGATCGCCCTGCAGCCGCGCGAATTTCGCCTGCTCGAATACCTGATGCGCCACCAGGGCCAGTCCGTCACGCGCGCCATGCTGCTCGAAGCCGTGTGGGACTATCATTTCGACCCGCAGACGAATGTCATCGATGTGCAGGTAAGCCGCCTGCGCACCAAGGTCGACAAGGAATTCTCGCCGCCGCTGATCCACACGGTGCGCGGCGTCGGCTACACGCTGGGCGTGCTCGATAGTGCGTAATCTGCACCGCTCCATCGCCGCGCGTCTGGCGCTCGGCTATGGCGTGCTGGTGGCGCTGTCGATCGCCATCGTCTGCGCCGTCTTCTATTTTGGCACCATCGGCGTGCTTGACCGCAGCGTGGACCGCAAGCTGGTGCTGCTTTCCGAGCGCCTGGCCGCCCTGTACGTGGCCGGTGACGGCACGCGCGCGGCCGCGGAAATCGCCCACCTGCTGACGGACCGCACGGACAGCGACACGGAGATTTTCCTGCTCGTCGGCGCCGACGGCCGCCGCGTGGCCGGCAACCTGTCGGCCTGGCCCGACGCGGCCAGTCCCGTGGGCCAGCTGCTGCACCGCGATGTCACGCGCGAAGGCCTTCGCGTGCCCGCGCGCCTGCTGATCCGCGACCTCGACGGCGGTGCGCGCCTGTTCGTCGGGCGCGACATGGAGGAGGGCGAGTCGATCCGCACCCTGGTGCTGCGTTCGCTGGCCTTTGGCGGCGGCGCCGCCGTGCTGCTGGCCGTGGCCGGCGCCTGGCTGTTCCGCCGCCAGCTCGAGGCGCGCATCGGCCAGATCCGCCGCACGGCGGCCGAGATCGAGGCGGGAGACCTGAGCCGGCGCATCCCCGTCTCCAGCGAGGACGAATTCGGTTTGCTGAGCCGCGACATCAACCGCATGCTGGACCGCATCGAGCACCTGATGGAAGGGGTGCGCCACGTGTCGAACGCCATCGCGCACGACTTGCGCACGCCGCTGGGACGCATCCGCAACAAGCTCGATGGCGCCTTGCGCCAGCAGCAGACGGTGGCGGCCTATGCAGGCGCGGCGCAGGCGGCCATCGACGATATCGACGACCTGACGCGCGTGTTCGACAAGCTGCTGCAGATCGCGGCGGCCGAATCGGGCATGCGCCCCGAGAATTTCGACGACATCGACCTGCAGCAGATCGGCGCCGATATCGTGGAAATGTACGAGGCGACGGCCGACGAGCAGGGCGTGCTGCTGGTGCAGATGTATGGCGATGCCGTGCCGGCGCGCGGCGACCGCAACCTGCTGGGCAGCGCGCTGGCCAGCCTGGTCGATAATGCCATCAAGTATGCGGGCGCCGGCGCCACGGTCGAGGTGTCCGCCGGCCTGGACGCGCACGGCGGCTGGCTGGCCGTGCGCGACAACGGTCCCGGCGTGCCGGCGCAAGAACTGCCGAAGCTGACGCAGCGCTTTTACCGCCTCGACAAGAGCCGCCATCTGCCCGGCAATGGCCTGGGCCTGTCCATCGTGGACGCCATCGCCGCCCTGCATGGCGGCAGCCTGGAGATCGAGGACGCGGCGCCGGGTTTGCGGCTGCGGCTCAGGCTAGCCAGCCCCATTGTCCACTGATGCTGCCTTGCTGGTAGCCGCTCATGACGATAAAAAGTTGCATTATTTGCTTCTAAATAAAACATCATGATATAATTTTGATACTTTTTGTGGCGTATCCCCTTGTCGGCAGAATCTGTCCGTCGTCGTGCCGCCGCATGGAGTGATCGCCATATCTGCCTGGTTCATTACTGGCGCGTTGCGCCAATTCGACAGGCGGATATCCGGAGCAAGCATGACTGATGCAGGTATGAAGAGTGGTCATTTCAGTGGCCGTATTGTTTCACTCGATGGCTTGCGCGGCGTGGCCGCGATGCTGGTCGCCATTTATCATCTGCCGGTCATATTCGGCTTCAAGATCACGCACGCCTACCTGGCGGTCGACTTCTTTTTCATCCTCTCCGGCTGGGTCATGGCGCATAGCTACGAAGAGCGCATCCGCCTCGGCATGCCGTTCAGGGACTTTCTGCACAACCGCTTTGCCAGGCTGTATCCGCTGTATGCCGTCGCGCTGCTGACAGCCTTCGTCCTCACCCTGATCAAGAGCCGTATCGGGACGACGTCGGCAAACATTGCCTGCTTCGTGCCGAATGCGCTGATGCTGCCATGCTTGCAGGATGAGGGACCATCCTTCCCATTGAATGGACCAAGCTGGTCGATTTTCATCGAGGTGGCCATCAACCTGGCCTGGTTCTTTGCCGTGCGCATGGGTGCGCATACTCTGCGCTGGAAGCTCGCCTTGCATTTTTGCGCGGCGCTACTGCTGTGGGGCTTTGCCGTATGGGTGAACCGCTATCTGACCGGGCATGAGTCGGATGATGTTCATGAAGGCATGCTGCGCGGCCTGCTGGGATTTGCCGGCGGTTTGCTGTTGTTTCAGTGCCGTATGCAGGCATGGATACTTGTTTATTTCGCGGCCATGGCGCTTGGCGTGCTGGCCGCTTTTGTGGCCGGCGGCGACACCGGCGATGTCATGCCACTTGGTCTTTTCGTGATGGGCGTACTGCCCATGATAGTGTGGCTCGTCGCCAGGCTGCGGCCGGCGATACTGGAGGGACGCGCCGCTGCCTTCCTGGGTGACTGCTCCTACGCCATTTATCTGCTGCATGTGCCGCTGGCCATGATGCTGCAAAAGCCCCTGCGCCTGATGTTTCCAGGGCAGGGCATCTCCGCCTACATGCTCAAGGCGACGATCTTTACCGCCATCCTCCTGTTTCTCAGCAGCATGAGCTACCGCCTGCTGGAAGTGCCGGCGCGGCGCTGGCTGTTGCAGCGATTCAAGCGCGATCACAGGGTGCCTGCCGCGGGCTCCATGCGTTAACGCGCCTGCGCGTCGCGCAGCTAGCACATTACCAAGTTGTAACCCCTTTTTTTCTAGTGCCCGCCTATCATCCGCCCTACCCGGAGCTGGGCGTGCGCACGCGTGCTGCCAGCTTTTCCGGGCTGCGCGCGGCCGTCGCCGCGCCTCGTTCGACCAGTCCCGTCGTAGAGCCGTTCGCATGCATACTTTTACCACCAGCGGCGACAGCGCCGCGCCGCAGCAGGCCCCGCTGCGCCAGCATGGCCATCGCCTCAAGGCCGTGCTGGGCGCCATCGCCTTTCCCGTGCAGCGCGCGCGCTGGCAAGCCTTCATCGCCGGCACGCCGGGCCTGGCGGCGCTGGCGCAAGCCCATCCCAGCCTGCTGTACAAGATCTACCGGCCCTATGCGAGCCGGCAGTTCGGCTGCGCGGCGCGGGTCGACCTGCTGCGCGGGCATTACCGCTTCCTGTGGCAGGCGGGCGCGCGGCCGCTGGTGGAATACGCGGCGCGGCGCGCCCTGGTGCTGGCCACCATCGCAGGCAAGGATGGCGCCACTTACCGCCTGCAGCTGACGGCCATCCACGACAGCCACCGCGAGGGCGACCTGTGCCTGCGCCTGACGCGCGATGGCGTCTCGCTGTACCTGGCCAGTTTCCTGTTCCGATCAGAGGCGGGCGGCAGCACCATCGAGCTTGGCGCCTTGCAGGGGTTGCGCTCGCCCGCCGGCGCGCAGGCGGTAAAAGACGCCACGCGGGCGCTGCATGGCTGCCGGCCGAAAAACCTGATCGTGGCCGCCTTGCGCGACCTGGGCGACTTTTTCGGCTGCAGCCATCTGGGCCTGGTCGGCAACGCCAACCGCATCGCGCTGAACTGGCGCCGCCGGCGCCGCATCTCGTGCGACTACGACCTGGCGTGGCGCGAACTGCAGGCGCTGCCTGCCGGCGACGGCAATTACCGCCTGCCATGCGGCCCCTGCCGGATGCCGCAGCTGGAACTGGTGCCGTCGAAGAAGCGGGCGGACGCGCGCCGCCGCGGCGCCATGCTGGTGCAACTGGCGGCGGACATGCGCTGGCAAGTGGCGGCCTTGCTGCACGCATAATGAAGACGTGGGATGGTCATTTTTGACCTGCGCGGCTTTTTTGCCGGGCGGCCCGCCGCAATCGGCGCGATGGGCGTATACTTGTCGGCGTTCTCAACCTGAAGCCAGTCACCCGATGCCAGCACAATTCCCCACTTCGCGCATGCGCCGCCTGCGCGCGACCCCGCAACTGCGCGAGCTGTTCCGCGAAACCGAGATCAATCCGCGCGACCTGGTCCTGCCGATCTTCGTCGACGAAGGCAGCAGCGAGTTCATCGACATCAAGTCCATGCCCGGCGTGCGCCGCATTCCCGAAGCGAAGCTGGCGCAGGAAGTCGAGCGCTACGCGCGCGCGGGCCTGCGCTCCGTCATGACCTTCGGCATTTCGCACCACAAGGACAGTCACGGCACGGACACCCTGAACCCGGACGGCCTGGTGGCGCGCATGTCGCGCATCATCAAGGACGCCGTGCCGGAAATGGTGGTCATGTCCGACACCTGTTTCTGCGAATACACGGACCACGGCCATTGTGGCATCCTGCATGGCGACACGGTCGACAATGACAGCACGGTACTCAACCTGGGCAAGCAGGCCGTCATCGCGGCCCAGGCGGGCGCCGACATCATCGCCCCTTCGGCCGCCATGGATGGCCAGGTGGCGGCGATCCGCGGCGCGCTCGACGCGGCTGGCTTCCATGACACGCCCGTGATGGCGTATTCGACCAAGTTCGCTTCCGGCCTGTACGGTCCGTTCCGCGACGCGGCCGGCAGCACCCTGAAGGGCGACCGCAAGACCTACCAGATGGACCCGATGAACCGCCGCGAGGCAGTGCGCGAGTCGCTGATCGACGAAGCCGAAGGCGCCGACGCCCTGATGGTCAAACCGGCCGGTGCCTACCTGGACATCATCCGCGACCTGCGCGAAGTGACGCGTCTGCCGATCGGCGCCTACCAGGTCAGCGGTGAATACGCGATGATCAAGTTCGCCGCGCAAGCCGGCGCCATCGACGAGCGCCGCGTGGTGCAGGAAACCCTGGGCGCCATCAAGCGCGCGGGCGCGGACATGATCTTTACGTATTTTGCGATGGATGTGCTGAATAATCCGTATTAAGCCTTGTCCCTGGCGCACAGCTAGCGTCCTTTTCTACCCCAAAGGCAAAGTCCGGGGTCGGACCCTCAGGGACTCGGCGTCCCCGTCCGCCCCCGGCATTTCCGCCCTTGGGTTCTTTCCGATTTCCCATGCCCCTG
Organism: Janthinobacterium sp. GW822-FHT07H11; assembly: GCF_058798615.1. Lineage (NCBI taxonomy): Bacteria > Pseudomonadati > Pseudomonadota > Betaproteobacteria > Burkholderiales > Oxalobacteraceae > Janthinobacterium > Janthinobacterium sp. GW822-FHT07H11. The sequence goes on along the minus strand of NZ_CM179507.1, from coordinate 3,794,409 downwards.
AAAATCTCCCGCATCCTGCACGCCGGCTATGTCTTCGAATGCGAAGGCACGGCCATCGCCTTCGATCCCATCGTCGAAAATCCGTTCAGCCGCAACTGCCACGCCTTCCCGTCCGTGCGCTTCGACCTCGATGCCGTGCGCCGGCTGCGCTGGGATGCCGTCTTCATTTCGCACTTCCACGACGACCACTGCTCGCTCGACAGCCTTGATGTGCTGGACCGCGCCACGCCCATCTATTTGTACTGCGTCTTCGACGAACTGTTCGCCATGCTGCGCGCGCTGGGGTTTACGCAGGTGCAGCGGCTGCACGTGGACGTGCCCGTGCGGGTGGGCGCCATCGAGGTGATCCCGCGCCGCGCGCTCGATGACGATGTCGATTCGCTGTTCCAGGTACGCGCCGCGGACCTCAACGTGCTCAACGTCGTCGATTCCTGGATCGGCCCCGAGACGCTGGCGCAGCTGGCCGCGTTCGCGCCCTGGGACATGGTGCTGTGGCCGTTCCAGACCATGCGCGAGCTCGCCGTCATCGCGCCGTCGCTGGCAGCGCGAGGCCCGGTCGAACTTCCCGACGACTGGGTGCCGCAGCTGCGCGCGCTGGCGCCCCGTTACCTCGTGCCCAGTTCCTGCCAGTTCGTGCAGGAAGACTGGTCCTGGTACAACCACGCGATGTTCCCGGTCACCTACCGCCAGTTTGCGCAGGAGATCGGCGCCGCGCTGCCCGATGCGCACATCTTCCGCCTCGATCCGTCCACGTCCGTGCTGCTCGACGCGCATGGCCTGGCGCCTGCCGCACCGCTGCCGTGGGTGCTGCCGATGGGGCCGCAGGACGTGGATTTCGACTACCGTCCCGAGGCGCCGCCACCGGCCACGGCGGAGATCGCGCACCGTTTCGCGCCCCTGGGCGACGCCGGCACCGCGCTGGTGCTGGACTTCTGCCGCAACGGTTTGCTTGAGCGCTACCGCGACATGGAACTGTCCGAAGACAGCTACTTCCAGCAACCGCGCCTGTGGCGCCTGGCGCTGTACGGCCATGACGGCACGGCCACCGTCCTGCATTACCGCACGCATGGCGATGCGATCGACCTCGTGCCGCAGACGAGCGAGGCGCCCGGCTGGACCACCGAAGTGCCGCTGGTGAAATGCCATGCTGCGCTGGTGCTGGGCGAATCGCTGACCTCGATGTACATGCGCATCAACGATGGACCTTTCGATGCGGCCACGCGGGCCGTACTGGCGGAAGCGGACATCGTCGACGACCCCTTGATCCGCTGCCTGTTCAACGACGCCATCGGCGCCTACCAGGCGGCGCAGCTGAAACGCTTGCTGGCGCGCTGAAGAAAATCGCGCGACAGGGTAAGATGGACGATTAATACCAGCATCTCAGATCAAGGAATGAACAACATGACACAAGACAAGGAAACCGCGATCCTGGCCGGCGGCTGCTTCTGGGGCGTGCAGGACTTGCTGCGCCGCTATCCGGGCGTGCTGGCCACGCGCGTGGGCTACAGCGGCGGCGACGTGGCCAACGCCACCTACCGCAACCACGGCACGCATGCGGAAGCCATCGAAATCCTGTTCGACCCGAACACCATCAGCTACCGCAAGATCCTGGAATTTTTCTTCCAGATCCACGACCCCAGCACGGAAGACCGGCAGGGCAACGACCGCGGCAGCAGCTACCGTTCGGCCATCTTTTACACCAGCGACGAGCAAAAACGCGTGGCCGAAGACACCATCCGCGACGTCGACGCCTCCGGCCTGTGGCCCGGCAAGGTGGTGACCGAAGTGGCGCCGGCCGGCCCGTTCTGGGAAGCGGAAGCGGAGCACCAGGATTATCTGCAGCGCTTGCCGCATGGCTACACCTGCCATTACATCCGGCCGGACTGGGTCTTGCCGCAGCGCGCGCAATAGGAAGAGGGCGTGGGCACGCCCATGCGCAGGGTCTGCGCTATGGGCAGCAGCTGAACCGGCAAGGCCTGCACCCGCCGTCAGCGACACGGGGCCCAGCCGGTCCCCGCTACTGCGGGCTGCGGCTGCAAAACAGGAATCGAGGAGGCGAGGGGAGAACATGAGCGGCATCGTAGCGATCCATTTAACTACTGAACCGTGCCATGCCGTCGGCGGTGGGCGCGGCGCGGCCAGAGGCCTGGCGGAGGCAGCATGATAGGCGCCGGCTACCAGAGCGGTTTCGGCAACGAATTTGCCACGGAAGCCATCGCCGGCGCTTTGCCGCAAGGACAGAACTCGCCGCAGCTGGCGCCGCTGGGCCTGTATGCGGAACAGCTGTCCGGCACGGCGTTTACGGCGCCGCGCGCGCAGAACCGGCGTTCCTGGCTGTACCGCATTCGCCCGGCCTGCCAGCATCCGCCGTTTACGCCGCTGGAAAACGCCCGCATCGTCGGCGATTTCCACGCGCTGCCCGCCACGCCGCCCAACCAGCTGCGCTGGGACCCGCTGCCGCTGCCCGCCGCCGCGACGCCGACGGACTTCATCGACGGCCTGGTGACGATGGCCGGCAATGGCAGCGCCGAGACAATGAGCGGCTGCGCCATCCACCTGTATGCGGCCAACCGTGGCATGCAGCGCTACTTTTATTCGGCCGACGGCGAGCTGCTGGTCGTGCCGCAGCAGGGCAGGCTGGCCATTGCCACCGAACTGGGTCTGATCGAGCTGGAACCGCAGGAAATCGCCGTCATCCCCCGCGGCGTGCGCTTCCGCGTGACCTTGCCCGACGGCGGCGCGCGCGGCTACATCTGCGAAAACTTCGGCGCGGCCTTCCGCCTGCCCGACCTGGGACCCATCGGTTCGAACGGCCTGGCCAATGCGCGCGATTTCCTCACGCCGCACGCGGCCTACGAAGACCTCGACGGCGAGTGCGAACTGGTGGCCAAGTTCGGCGGCCGCCTGTGGCGCACCACCTTGGGCCATTCGCCGCTGGACGTGGTGGCCTGGCATGGCAATTACGCACCCTACAAGTATGACTTGCGGCGTTTTAACACCATCGGCTCGATCAGCTACGACCATCCCGATCCGTCGATCTTCCTCGTGCTGCAGGCGCCAAGCGACAATCCGCTATTGGGCGCCATCGATTTCGCCATCTTCCCGCCGCGCTGGCTGGCGGCCGAGCACACGTTCCGGCCGCCCTGGTTCCACCGCAACGTGGCCAGCGAGTTCATGGGCCTGATCCACGGCGTATATGATGCCAAGGCGGCCGGTTTCGTGCCGGGCGGCAGCAGTTTGCATAATTGCATGTCCGGCCACGGTCCCGACGCGCAGACGTTCGAGAAGGCGTCGCGCGGCGACACTGCCTCGCCCGTGAAAGTGGCCGATACCATGGCCTTCATGTTCGAGACGCGCACCCTCATCAGGCCGACCCCGTTTGCGCTCGATGGCGGGCTATTGCAGCAAGACTATTTCGAGTGCTGGCAAGGCTTGCGCAAGCATTTCGACCCCGACCCGCTGTGACTCCTTGGCTGCCTGGCAATAATCGTACGGCCCAAATTGCCAGGTGTGCTCTACAATTACGGAATAAGAAACTGTCGGCGCACCTGCGCCGCCTTACTCCGTAGTTGAAGGGAAAAACAAGTCTGTGACTTCCAAGCCGATCAAGATTGCCGCCACCGTCGTCGTGGCGCTGGCCGCTGGCGCCGGCATCTATACATGGACCCGTCCCGCCGCGCCCGCCACGCAAAACGCCGCCGCGCCCGACAGCAAGGGCGCCACGCCACAAGGTGCTGCCGACACGGCCGCCGTCGCCGCCCAGGTCCGCGACTTGCTGGCCAATTTCCGCAAGATTATCGTGCTGCTGGCCGACGAGCAAAGCTTGCCCGAAGGCGCGCGCGACGAAGCCCGTAAAGTGGGACAGTCCCTGTTCCATGAAAACCAGGAGCGCCTCGCCAGGCTCGATTCTGCGCTGGATCAATTGACGGCCGCCACCAATCCGGGCCGCTTCGAGGCGCTCGACAGTCTGTTGACATATATCGAATCCGATCCCGGCCTGTACGACGCGGATCGCCTGGCTTTCCGCGAGCTGCTGCAAGGCATGCTGGCCGACGTGGCCAAGGATTCGTCCTTGCCGGCGATCAAGCTGCACAAGCGCATTTCCGAAGACCTCGATGCGCTGGGCGAGATCGAGCGCAATTACGAGAAGGAAATCCGGCAAATCTTCGGCAACCTGGGCCAGCGTTCCATCGAACTCAAGCGCGAACGCTGGGACGATTACGTGGCGCAGCTGAAAAAGCGCTACAGCCGCGAACAGATCCTGAAGGAAAACGGCATCGTCGTGCCGTATGCGCTGCCACCGGCGGGCACGGTTCCTGAGGCCAAGCCGGCACCGAAGAAGGACGAGGCGGAAATCTTTGGCCTGGGCTTGCCGAAGAAAACCATCGTGCTGACCTTCGACGACGGCCCGCACCGGCGCTACACGGAAGAAATCAGCGCCATCCTGAAACAGTATGGCGTGCCGGCCGTGTTCTTCAACGTGGGCCGCAACCTGGGCAGCCTGGACGCGGAAGGCCATGCCAAGCTGGGCGCGGGCGCGGAAGTGAGCCGCAAGCTGATGAAAGAGGGCTATGCCGTGGGCAACCACAGTTTCAGCCACGCCCAGCTGTCGAAACAGACGGGCGACAAGCTGAAAGGCGAAATCCTCGGCACCGACACTTTACTCAAAGCCATCAGCCCCGAGCGCGCCGCGCTGTTCCGTTTTCCGTATGGCGCGCGCAACAGCGAAGGCATGGCCGCGCTGGCCGATGCCCATCTGAAATCCGTGATGTGGAATATCGATTCGCTGGACTGGGCCGACCCCGTGCCCAGTTCCATCTCGAACCGCGTGCTGGCCTCGGTCGACAAGGCGGGGCGCGGCATCGTCCTGTTCCACGACATCCACGAGCGCACGGTGAAAGCCTTGCCAGCCGTGCTGGACAAGCTGATCGCGGAAGGCTATCAATTCGCGGGCTGGGATGGCACGAGTTTCCAGGTTGCAAAAAGCACGGCACCCGCGCCGGAAAAAGTGCCCGTCACCACGGGCTACGCGAATTCCTGGGCCGTGGTGATCGGCATCGACGATTACGCGAAATGGCCGAAACTGCAATATGCGGTGCGCGACGCCCAGGGCATCCGCGAAACGCTGATCGAAAAGTTCGCGTTTGCCCCCGAGCGCGTCGTCACCCTGAAGAATGGCGAAGCGACGCGCAACAATATCCTGGCCGCCTTCCACGACAAGCTGGCCCATGGCGGCGTGCAAAAGAATGACCGCATCTTCGTCTTCTTCGCCGGCCACGGCGCCACGCGCAAGCTCAGTTCGGGGCGCGACCTCGGCTACATCGTGCCGTTTGACTCCGACCCGGCGCAGTTCGCCACGGATGCGATCCCGATGACGGAAATCCAGAATATCGCGGAAAGCCTGACGGCCAAGCACGCGTTCTTCGTCATGGACGCCTGCTACAGCGGCCTGGGCCTGACCCGTGGCGCCGGTTCCAGCTCGTTTTTGCGTGACAACGCCAAGCGCATCGGGCGGCAAATGCTGACGGCCGGCGGCGGCGACCAGTTGGTGGCAGATGGCGGGCCGAACGGCCACTCCGTGTTCACCTGGACCCTGCTGCAAGGCTTGGCGGGCAAGGGCGACCTCAACGGCGATGGCTTGATCACGGCCACGGAACTGGCGGCCTACGTGGCGCCGGCCGTGTCCAGCGTGTCGAACCAGACGCCGGCCTTCGGCAGCCTGCCAGGCTCGGAAGGGGGCGATTTCGTCTTCGAGTTGCCGGGCGAGACGGAATTCCTCAGCCCGAACACGACGCAGCTGTCGACGGAGGCCATCGCCCTGAACAGCAAGCTCGACGCCAAGCCGGCAGCGGCCAGCGTGACGGTGAAGGACTTGCAGGGCGGCGAGCAGAAGATCGTCACGCCGGGCGCCGTGCCCACCTCAGCGCGCCAGTTGGCGCAGCGGGCCAACGACCGTGGCTTGCAGCTGTACAAGGAAAAACAGTATGCGCAGGCGGAAGCGCAATTTACGGAGGCGCTGAAACTGCGCCCCGACTTCGCGCTGGCCGCCAACAACCTGGGCTTTGTCTTCTACAAGCAGGAAAAATACCGCGAAGCGGCCCGCTGGTTTGAAAACACGGTCAAGATGGACCCGTCGCGCGCCATCGCCTACCTGAACCTGGGCGATGCCTATGCCAAGGCCGGCGATGCCGCCAAGGCCAAGGCCGCGTACAAAACCTACCTGGAACTGGCGCCGACGGCGTCAACGGCCCCGGCCGTGCGGCAAAAAATGGAAAAGCTGTAGTTGGCCTCCGTCTTGCCCACGGTCCACGTGTTTGCCTGCAGCGGCCGCTTCCCCAGCTGGGACGCGCTGCAGGCTTACCTGTCGCCCGCGTACACGGAGGACGGCGATGAACTGCCGTCGCCATTCTTCCTGGAAACGGGCCTCACGCAGTACGCGCCGGCCTGCTTCGAGAGCGCGATGCTGGCTGCGCCAGTGCCGCTGGCAGCGTTGCTTGACGGCGTATCGTATGCCGACAGCTGGCTGGCACAGGCCAGCGCGGACGCGGATGCCCAGGGCGTGCTGGCCGACACCGGCGTGTGTGTGTTTGCGCCAAATCAACTCGCGCACCCGCAGCGCAGTACGCTGCACCACGTGGGCAGCTACTTTTACGACGCAGCGGGCTGAGCGCCATCCTGGCGTTCCTCATGCAGCAGCTTGTTGACGCTGGCCAGCAGGCTGGTGCCCGAGGTCGTGATGAAGCGGGCACCGGCCGCTTCCGCTTCCGTGCCATAGCTGGCGATAGTATCCTTGTTGCAATATACGATGATGGGCAGTCCCCCATGTAGCTGGCGCACCTCGCGCACGGTGCGCACGCCCGCATCCTTGATGCGCCGGCCGTTTTCCACCCTCGCCATGTCCGTGATGAACAGCGCATAGCGCTTCTGTTGCAGCATGGCCAGCGCTTGCCTGGTCGATACGGCCTGGTCCACCTTGATATTTTCCCGCGCCAGTTGCTCCACCAGCAAGGTATTGTTGCGTGGATGGTCGTCCAGCCACAGTACCAGGCTGGCCGGCTTTTGCGCCGTTGGTATGCCGGCCAGGGCCGTGACAGTGGCGTCCCCGTCGGGCGGATGGGCCAGCAGCAGTTGCGTGACGGCTTCCTGCATGTCGTCGAGCGATTTCTGCTGCAGGCGGCTCAGTTCCGTGACCTCGATTTCCTTGCCGCTTTCCAGGCGCACCGACTCATTTTTGACGAGGCTGTCGGCGCGCTTGATCATGATGGACAGGTAGATGCGCGTGAGCAGGTAGCCGATCAGGAAGCCATGCACGGAGAAAAACAGCATGATGCCGCCCACGACGGCCATGGCGGTGGGGCTGTCGATGGCCAGGCTGGGCGCGATGAAGGCGGCCATGCTGCGCGCGCTGCCTGGCAGGCTCTTGAGCTCGATCAAGCCCACGCCCACGATGATCTTGGTCAGCCAGTCCGACACTTCGACCAGGTTGGAATTGATTTCCATCGGCGTGGGCGTGCCGAGGAACAGGGTATTGCTCGGGGTGCCGGCTGCCGCATCGGCGCCCGCCGCGGGCGGCTCGTCCGCCGGGCGGCTCTTGCCCGTGCCCCGCTCGTCGCCCGGCGCCATGTTCACGGTGCCCGATGGCAAGCTGCGCGGTATGCCGAACAGAAAGCCCAGCAGCATGCCGCTGACGCAGAAGCCCAGGCTCCACAGCAGCGCGGGCACGGCATGGTAATAGGGCGGCAGCAGGGCGCCGGCAGCGACGGCCAGCACGCCCGCGAGCAGGATGGACAGCAGGATGTAGGGCAGCACGTCGCGCTTGCGCACGGCTGCCGTGGCGGTTTTGCTCGCCTTGCCGCTGCTGTCGCTCAAGTCCACGGTCGCTCCTTGCAAAATGCTCAATCCAGGCAGCCAGCCTGCCGCGTAGATATCGCGTGGGAGCCTGTACAGACATCATAAAAACTGGCCGCGCAATGCGGTTGAGAAAACGCAAACAGCGGGCAGCTTTGTGCGCAGGCATTGTCGCGCATGGGGGGGCCAGGCGGCGACAGCCAAATGCAGGCAGCGCCAGCCGAGGCTGTCACCGCGCGCACGGTGCGCGTAGCGGGCCACTGCGATAGCGGCGTCGGCACGTCGGACGCGCCAGCGAAGGCGCCCTCACCAGCGAACTGAGCCGTAGCCGTCGATTCCTTTGCGCAGGCCTGGCGTTAATCCTTGGCGCGTGGAGCGGGACGGCGTTTTTCGTGAACTGTGCTGTGCCGCCCTGCTAGCGGCCAGAAACATTCATACGCTTGAATCAGGTAGATGCGATGCATGGCAACCCGTAGAAATTGCCATTCGACATTTGAGTAATATCACGTCTTCTTGTTTTTGTTTGATTGCCTTATTAATAGCGCTTGCCAGCAGTGTGATTTTTAATGAAGATGAATTGAGGGCGATATTCGGAGGATGAAATGATTTATTGGGTTGAAATAATTTCTTTAATTCATAAAACGCATAAGCAAAATTAAAAGGATGTGCCATGAACAGCGATTGTGAAAAACTTATCCAGTTTGATACGACAATTATTCAAAATGATATTACCTCAAGGTATTCTTTGTTCAGTTATATCAATCGTGATAATTATGAGGAGATGAAGAAAAGCTATTCTGCGTCGATTCCTGAATATTTCACTGGTGACTATGATGAGTTCAAGCAAAAACGGAGTGTATTCACATCACTTTTTGTTTCCTCTGGACTCAGTGAACAGAGCCAAAGCTACTATCATCACGCCCTGTCCCATGACAGTTCGCAAAATTATGCGGCCTGCCTGGCCAAGGTCGGTTCCAAGCCCATCAGCCTATGGGTCGATTCTTTCGGCGAGGACACGATAAATATTTCCTTCAGGAGCGGCTTATTGGGTGCGGCCAAGCTGAACTACACTGTGACAGGCGCGGAAGCAGTTTTGGATGCCGCCGGAAAAAAACAGGAGTTTGGCGAATTGGTCGGTGCTGGCAGCGAAACAGTCATGTTCAAGTATGATAAAACCAGGAAATTTAGTATTGTGGTCAATGCGAAGACGGAAAATCAAGGCAAGGATTCCATGAGTCTTGAAGTTCCCGCCGTCAGAAACCTGGTGATTAAATCCGAATTCAAAGACATCGATATCACGCTGTGGTGCGCGGCGGGCGCTGATGGAAATACGGCGGGGCGGCCTACGTGGGCGGACGGGGAATTTGTTGCGCCCGCCGGTTTTGTCTTGCTGCCCGATACGATTTGCGAAATTTCACGCGAAATGAGTTGGCCAGGTATTGCTCATTTTCAAGTTTCAAAGACTCCCAATGCCGCAGCGCCGATCACGCGAGTACTCATGCATCCCTACGATTTTGAGGGAACCAACGGCGATACGCAGGGAAAGGTGACCTTGAGATACCGAATTACGGCAGAGCGAAAATATTTGGTCGATGCATCCGGGACGGCGGCGGCGGGTTAGCAGGGTGCCGGCGGCGGCAGGTTTTCCTGCCTGCCGTAGATCATGCCTGTCCTGGAAGTGGCCACCCTGACAAAACGTATTCCAGAGAAGCAGACGTCTGCCCAGGCGGTCAAGTCCACCCGACATCGTTGTCGATGGCGGAGCCATGGCCAAAGCACTGCTTCCTATTTGCTGCGGCCACTTATCAAGCTGATTCCATCGCTAGATGGCGAAAGGTATTGCATAAAGGATTGCAAATGCCTGTCGCCGCAGCAAAAAGGCGTTTCATGGGCGAAAGACCACGAGGTGTTGTCATGCCAGGTCTTGTGCTTCCTCCGTGATCCATTCCACGAAGGCATTGACCTCTGGCCTGTGCATGGCATCCGGCTTCGTCAGCACATAGTAGGCAAACCGCGCAGGCCAGGGCTTGTCCAGGACCTGTATCAGACGCCCTGCAACGATTTCTGCCTGCGCGTATTCGATCGGCACCAGCGCTATCCCTTGACCGGCTTCGGCTGCGCGTATCAACAGAAAGTCATCTTCAAACGCGGACCCGCGTTCGGCGCGCGGGTCTGCGGCAACCCCATGCGCCGCGAACCACAGCGGCCAATCCGCGCGCTCACAGTCATGCAGCAGCGGGTAGTTCAGGCAATCTTCAGGTGCCTCAAGCACGGCGCCGGCGGCAAGTAAGCCGGGGCAAGCCACCGGGACCAGCACGGGCGCCATCAAGCGGGTAACGTGCAAGCCAGGATAGGCGCCCAGCCCATGCCGTAGCGCCACATCAATCCGGTCCCGCCGCATGTCCACCACGGCTGAAGTTGCCTCGACCCGTACCTCGATGTGCGGGTGCCGCAGATTGAAGCGCCCCAGGCGTGGCACCAGCCAGGAAGCGGCGAAAGTCGCGACGGTGCTGACCGTCAAGGTCTGCCTGCCTTTGATGTCTGCCAAGGTCTGCACGCTCCTTTCGATCTGCTCGAAAGCCTGACGCAACGAGGGGTGAACGCTGCTCCCTGCCTCGGTCAAGCGCAGGCCATGCCGCTCGCGGGTAAAGAGCGCGACGCCAATCCGCTCTTCCAGCAACCGTATCTGCTGGCTGACCGCGCCCGATGTGACGTTGAGCGCTTCGGCTGCGGACTTGATACTGCCCCGTTCTCCGACTTCGACAAAGGTGCGCAGAGCCAGCAATGGGAGTGATATCGTCATTGGATTTAGTTTTTCTAAATTGTTGTGGAAGAAATGATCGTTTCCGATGATAGCTATTTGTCGGCATCATACGTGCTGTTTAGGCATTCAACATATTTAGATAAACTATATCACTGAGGTAAGCATATGAACACTCCGCGCTGGCGGCTTTGCCTGATCTTGCTGTGCACGACTCAATTCGTCGCCTTGCTAGACTTCTCCATCACCATGATTCCCTTGCCCCAGATACAGGAAAGCCTGGGCTTCACGCCAGGAGCCTTGCAATGGGTTATCAATGCCTATGGCGTAGCGATCGCAGGATTCTTGTTGCTGGGCGGTCGCGCCGCCGACATGTTTGGCCGCCGACGCGTGTTCCTGGCCGGACTGATGCTGTTTACCGCCGGATCATTGCTCGGAGGCTTTTCGCAGAGTCCAGCCATGCTGATCGCCACGCGCGCCATGCAGGGCTTGGGCGCCGCGCTGTTTTCACCCGCGGCCTTTTCATTGCTGTTGACCGTGTTTCCCGAGCAAAAGGAACGCAACCGGGCACTCGGTGCGTGGACAGCTGTGGCCGCCAGCGGGTTTGTCGGTGGCCTGATTCTGGGCGGCATTATCACCGACTCGATGGGCTGGCGCTGGGTGTTGTGGATCAACGTGCCGGTCGGCATACTGGTCATGGTTTTTGCCGGGCACTTGCCTCCTGGACGGCCCGATACCAAGACTGCGGCTCGACGCCTTGACGCATGGGGTGCGCTGCTGGCGGCCGCGGGCGCCGCAATGCTGGTCTTCGCTTTTGCCAACAGCGAGCATGTGGGCCTGTCTTCTCCCACCACATTCGCGCTGCTCGCCCTGGCCATCGGCCTGCTGGCCTTGTTTGTCTGGGTGGAAAGCATGGTGGAATCCCCGTTGATGCCTATTCCCATCTTCTGGCGGCGCATGACGGGTGGTGCCAACCTGGTCTCGCTGCTGGCGAATACGGCCCTGGGCCCAACCTTCGTCGTCGTAGCGCTGTATATGCAGGAAATCCTCGGCTTCACTGCCACGCAGACAGGATGGGGGTTGCTGCCAATGGCGACTGCCTTCACCTTGTCCAGTGCCTGGCTGGGGCCGTTCCTGATTGCCAGGATGGGCAGCAAAGCAGTCATCCTGGGTGGCATGGCGCTGTTTGTCGTGGGGCTGGCCTTGCTGGGAACATCGCTGGCGGCGGACGCTTCATGGGCCGCATCCATCCTGCCCGGCACCCTGATTGCGGGGATAGGGTACGGAGCAGCCTTTCCCGCATGGACCGTGGCTGGCATCGAGGGTATCGATGCTGCCGATCATGGCCTGGCTGGCGGCATGCTCACGACGACCCAGGAAGTCGGCTCCGCGGTTGGCCTGGCAGCCGGTGTCGCCGTCAGCATCGCTGTCGTGGCCGGCGGAGGGAGCGCGGCGCAAGGCTACAGCTACGCCATTCTGGCTTCCACGGGCGTGGTGGCCGCCGGGCTGGCATGTGCGGTGCTTATCCTGCCGGGAAAGGCGCCTGTCGTGGAGCGCGCGCAATGATCGAACTCCATACCGACAGTTCGCCCAATGGCTTCAAGATCACCATTGCATTGGAAGAGCTGGGCCTGCCGTACACTCTGCGGCACGTTCGGATCGATCAAGGCGAGAACCTGCAAGCAGGCTTCCTGCGCCTCAACCCACACGGACGCATCCCGGTGCTGGTGGACGACAGCACCGGCATCACGCTGTTTGAGTCCGCCGCCATCCTGCTCTACCTGGCGGAAAAGACCGATCGGCTTCTTCCGAGCGCGCCCAAGGCCCGCTGGCAGGCGATTCAATGGCTGGTGTTCCATGCGTCGAGCGTGGGGCCGCTCATTGGCCAACGCGTGCATTTCGAGATTTTCTCCGCGAACAAGAATCCTGACGCCATCGCGCACTACCGCCGCCTGACGAAAGAGGCCTTCGCCACTTTGGACAGCCGCCTGGCCGGGCATCCCTACCTGGCTGGCGATGACTATTCTATTGCCGATATCGCGCATTTCGGCTGGACTCATATCGCGCGCCTCATAGGCATCGATTTCAGCGCACACCAACACATGAGCGCCTGGCATGAGCGCGTAGCGGCAAGGCCGGCAGTACAGCGTGGTATCGCCCTGCCGGCGCCCGCGACTGGCGCCTGATCCGCAATACCACAGGAGATGAAAATGAAAGATACAACACAGCACGCCTGCGTGGCATCGTCGCCAGCCTTCGCCTCTCACCCAGGCTATAGACGAATGTTTGCCCCCGACAAGCTGACCCTTGGCATTTTCCTGCCGCTGCGCTTTTACGCGGGGGACATGCGCGTGCTGGCGGGGCAGGCGGATCTGGTGGCCGACATTGAGCAGCACGGCTTTGCCGCCGTGTGGGTGCGAGACGTGCCGCTGTTCGACCCCTCCTTCGGGGACGCAGGGCAAGTGTTCGATCCCTTCACGTATCTCGCGTTCCTTGCCGCGCGAACGAAGACCATTGCACTGGCAACAGGCAGCGCCATCTTTTCCCTGCGCCATCCGATAGACCTGGCCAAGGCATCGGCAACGATAGACCAGCTATCGGGTGGCCGCCTGGTGCTGGGAATCGCCGCGGGCGACAGGGCCGTCGAGTTTCCAGCCTATCGCCTGGCGCACGCTGAGCGCGGCGAGCGCTTTGCACACGCCGTCTCGTATTTCCGGCAACTGATGCGCACGGGAAGCCTGCGCATTGATTCACCGTTGGGCCAGGTCGAGGACGTCGAGTTCCTACCCAAACCGGCCATGGGCGCCATACCACTGATCATCACAAGCTCATCGGGGCAATCCTTGCCGTGGATAGGCGAACATGCCGATGGTTGGCTGACCTATCCCGGCGCGACCCATACGTGCCAAGGGCCGCAACGCCTGGCTGAAAAGATCCGCGCCTGGCGCAAGCTGATTCCAGATGGCGGATTCAGGCCGCACATGAGCAATGAATGGATCGATCTGGTGGCGGACCGCAACCATCCACGGACGCCACTGCGCGGCGGATATGTCTTGCAAACCGGGAGCAAAGGCCTGATTGACCTGCTGGGCGAATGGCAAAGTGCCGGCGTCAACCATGCCGCGCTGGGTATCCAGTTCTCGCGGCGGCCCGCAGCGGAAGTGCTTCAGGAACTGGCAGAGGAGGTATTGCCACATTTTCCCTCGCATGAGGGGCCGTCCGCCCTTTCTGCTTCATGGTGATAACGCAAGCGTGATCCATGGCAAACCTCCTTCGCTTCTTGACAGGAGCGGCTGTACGGGGCCATCGACGCTGTTGATATGCCGCAGGCATCGGCATGGCCTTGTGCGCCGCGCGGATGACTGATGCCGCTCACGCGCTGATGAGCTTGATGTCGGCTATCCGTTCGACGAGCCATACGCACGCCACCGCGGCGATGGCCAGCGATCCCGCGCTCAGCACCTGCCGGTACAGCCAGGTCTTGCGCAGCAGCCAGGCGACGGGCAGAAAGGCGACGACGATGGCCAGCTGGCCGATTTCCACGCCCACGTTAAAGCCCAGCAGGCTGGCCAGCAGGGCGTCTTGCGGCAAGCCCAGGTCGCGCAGCACGCTGGCAAAGCCCAAGCCGTGGAGCAGGCCAAAGGCGAAGGCGGCCACGTGGCGCTTGCCGCGGAACAGCGGCAGCAGGTTGTTCAGCGCGGCCAAAATGACGGAGGCGGCAATCGCCGCCTCCACCCAGCGCGACGGCAGCGAGACGAGCGACAGGCCAGACAGGCTCAGGGTGATGGAGTGGGCGAGCGTGAACGCCGTGACGACCTTCAGCACGTCATGAAAAGCCGCTTGCAGGCCTTGCCGCTGTTCGCGCAAGCCCGGCAGCAGCACGGCCGGCAGCAGCAGCGACAGCAGGAACAGGATATGGTCGTAGCCGATCCAGATATGCCAGATGCCGTGTTTGATATAGGCGCTGAATTGCGCCAGGCGGTCTGGCGCGGCCAGCGAAATCGTCTGGCGCGGGCTGTCCGGGTCGAAGATGGCCGTCTGCGTGGCGCCGCCGCTGTGGATCTTGAGCAGCCCCTTGTGCTGCGGGTCGAGGTCGGCGAACAGGCTGTAGCCGATGTGTAAATTCGCCAGCGTGCCGCCCGGGCAAGTTGCCCGGAAGCGCAGCACGCTGTAGGCGCCGTCCGTATGCTGGTCGAGCAGCTGTTCGGCGGCTTGCAAGGGGCACACGCCCTGGTCGCCGGCCACTTGCAGGCGCCGCAGCGCGTAGGCGGCAATCGCGGCGTGGCGCGCGCGCAGCTCGTCCCACGTCAGCGCGCCGTCGCCGTTGCCATCGAGGCCGATGGCGAAATCGAGGTCGCGCAGGGCGATATCCCATTGGCCCTCGACCTGCTCGCCGTGCACCGTCAGGCTCAGATAGCTGTCGCTGGGCTTGTGGGCTTGTGCGGGACTTGGCCATGCGCACAGCAGCAGGATGAACAGGCAGCGCTTTACAGCACACCTCATAGTACCCCCGCTTTCCTGATAAAACTGACTTTCCGCCCATCCTGCGGCCCCAGTTGCCTGACGAGCCCTTGCAGGGCCACGTCTTCCACGTCATGGGCCGCGATCCAGGCCAGCACGGGCCGGGCCGCCGCATCGTCGCGGGCGGCCAGGGCCGCTTCGAGCACGATGCGCATGTCGGGCACTTCCTTCTGGATGGCCCAGTTCTGCTGCGCCAGCCGCAGGGCGGCGGGGATATCCTGTTGCAAGAACAGGGCGAAGCGCGCCTGTTCGCGCCGGTGCACGGTGTCGCCCCGCTGCATGGCGGCGGTGAAGCGGGCCGCCAGCTCCGCCTTCGCCGCCTGGAAGGCCATCTGCCGTCCGGGCAGCGCCTGCAGGGCCAGCGCGTAGCGCAGCAGCAGGGCGTCGATGCGTTGCCGGTCCTGCAACAGCGTGACGACGTCTTGCGGACGCCGCCGGTCGAGCAGGAAATCCGCGTAGGCGCCCAGCAGGTAGCTGTCGCGCGGCTGGCGCGCCAGCGCCGCCTTGTAACGGGCTTCGGCCAGCATGGCCTCTCCGCGCCGCGTGGCCATTTCCGCCAGCAGGGTGGCGGCCCAGCTTTCCAGCTCGGGCGTCGCGCCGGCGCTCCTTTGCAGGGTCAGCTCCAGCAGGCGCTCGCCGCCGGCGGCGCGGCCCGTGACGCTGGCGATACCGGCAAGGCAGGTGACGGTGAGCAGCTGCGTTGTCAACGCCGACAGGCGCGCGCACGCCGCTGTCGCCTGCGCGTAATCGCCTTGCACGGTGAGCACGGTGGCGCGCGTCAGCCAGGCCTGGGCGTTGTGCGGCTGCTGCGCGATGACGGCGTCGAGGTCTTGCAGCGCGGCGCCGAAATGGTGGCTGCTTTGCAAAATGGTGGCGCGCAGCAGGCGCACGGGCAGGGGCGGCGCCGCCTGCCGCCACCACGGCGCCAGCGCCGCCTGGGCATAGCCGAGGTAGCGCGGGTCCGTTTCGCTGCGCGCCAGGGCGATGTAGCGCTGCGTCAGGCTTGCCGCCAGGGCCAGGTCGCCCGGCGTGGCATCGAGCCGCTGGCGCAGGCTGCGCAAGGCGAGCTGGGTGGCGTCGGCGCGGCGCGGCAATTGCTCGATGACGGCGCTGCCGTCTTTCGGCGTGTAGGGCGTGGCCCAGGCCAGCAGGGGCAGGCAGGCGCACAGCAGGGAAATCGGTGTTTTCATGGTGGAGGCCATCAACAGTCATTGATGCGGGCACCGGAGAGCGGACTCCCCGGCGCCCGCAGGGGCTACAGCGCCGCCGCTTCCGCGTCTTCCGGCGCGGTCGCCATGATGGCGTCGATGGCGATGCCTTCCGTGTCATCGCTGGTGCGCGCGATGACCTTGCTGACGGCCGCATAAAAGGCGTCGGGCATGGCCACGGGGGGCGGCGTGGCGCCGCCGTTGCCGTTTTCGCCGCTATTGCTGCCGCCGCCGCAGCCGGCCAGCAGGGCCGTGAGCGCCAGGGCGCCGAGTGCATGGAGCTTGTTCATCGCATTCTCCTTGTTACATCTGCGGCGCACCGGCGATGGGGTTTTTCAGGTAGGGGAAGCCTGCCGTGAAGTAGGTTTCATCGAGGAAGGCGCCGTCCGTGAAGTGCAAGCCGCCAGCGGGCGCGTCGGACGGGGCGCAGCCGATGTTCAGGGTGCACAGCTTGCCCATGGCCACGCGCAGCACCACGTCGACCACGTCGTCGCCGGGGCGGCGGCCGTTCGGGAAGCCCGCGTTGTCGCCATCGATCACGCCCAGGCGCTTTTGCGATCCGATGGCGGTGGGCGCGATCGAGGTGTTCAGGCGCAGCATTTCAGAGGCGGCGACCGTCGCCGGCTGGTTCACGCCCTTGATGCCCGTCAAGAAGGCGGCCACCAGGTCGTTGCGGGGGAAGTTGGTGGGCGCCTTGGCGCCTGCCGAGCCGAACAGCACTTCCACCAGGGCGGGCACGGTGGGATGTTTCACATAGTCGGCAAATTGCGCATCGCCCGACGGCTTGCTGGCGTTGAAGCGGTCCTTGTCCTTCAGGCCGATGACCAGTTCATTCACCAGCGGCATGCCCAGCCGCGATACTTGCACCCAGGCGCCGCCTTCCTTCGATGCGGGAATGGCGCCCGGCGCCGGGTTCAGCAAGCGTCCCTGGCGCAGGCTGGCCGTGGTCCAGCCGCCGATGACGGGCTCCAGGCCGGCCGTCAGGCAGGCGGTCGGCACTTCCATCTCGATGGCCGTGACGTTCTTGCGCGCCAGGTCGTCCCTGGCGGCGGACTCCGCATTGGCGGCGAATTCCGTGGCGGGCGCCTTGATGTTAATCAAGTCAAACGTTTCGCCCAGGTTCACCACGAAGGGGTCCTTGCGCTGGCCGACGAACAGGCGCGCCGGCGCGCCGCAGCCGGGGATGTTGACCGTGTAGACGTGCTGCGCGGCATACGCGGCGTAATTGGGGATGGCCTTGTTGCCGATATTGTCGACGGGCTTGTCGAACACGCTGCCGCCGCCGCTGGCATTGGTGACGGCGTTCTTCGTGCCGCCGCGGCGGTCGCCCCGCACCACCGTCACGGTATACGTTTCGCGCACGTTCAGGCCCGGCGGGTTGATGGAATCGATGGCGCCGCCGTTGATGACGAGCGGAATCGAGACTTTCTTGCCGCCCACGGTGAACTGGTCATCCTTGATGGTGTTGGTGAAGCGGAACTGGAAGGTGAGGTCTTCCTTGCCGTCGCCGTTGTTGTCGATGTGGATTTCGTACAGGGCGTTCGGGTCCATGGTGAAATAGTTCGGCCCGCCGTAGGCGTCCTGCAGCGGCAGGTAGTCGGCCACCACGGTGGTGTAGGCGCCGCGCCCCGCTTCATAGCTGCGGAACAGATAGAAGTCGGTGGCGTCGACTTTCGGGTGTTGCGTGATGAACGGCGCTTCGCGGTGGCTGGACGCGTGGGCGGACGGCGCCAGGGCGGCCGCCAGCAGGTTGCCCAGGAGGGCGGCGCCCAGGGCGGTTGTTGACAGTGACAAAGACATTGCGATTCTCCCGATGGTTGTTGGCGTTGACAGACAAGTCCAGGAAACAGCAGGCTGCCTGGCTTATACGCGCGGCGGGAGAAAACGGATGCAATGCCTTGGTTCGGACCGCGCGGGGCTTACCAGGCCAGCACTTTCGGGCCGATGGCCGCGCCGACGGCCGTGGGCGCCAGCATGCCCAGCACATACCAGAAGCCGACGAAGCTGGCGGCCAGTTCCGGGCAGTGCAGGCAATAGACGAGGGCGGCCAGGGCGCCGGAAGCAAGACCGGCGGCGGCGCCGGCCAGGCGCAAGCGCGTCGGCGCCAGCTCGCGCATCAGGCGCAGCACGGCGGCCAGGATGGGCAGCGCGAGCATGGCGATCAGCAAGGGGCAGCTGCGCCAGGTGGCGCCCCAGAACAGTTCGGCGCGCTGCTCGGGCGGCGCTTCCTGCACGATGACGGCGCCCAGCGCCCACATCAGCAGCACCGGCATGGCGACCAGCAGGGGCAGGGCGCGGGTGGCGGCGCCCGGCACGCACAGGCGGCGGCTCGCCTGCCAGCCCGCCAGGCACAGGCAGGCGACAAAGCCCACCTTGATCCAGAAGTCGGGCAGCTGCGCCAGCTGGTCCAGGTTGGGGCGCACGCCCAGCAGCAGGGCCATCAAGGCCACGCTGGCCAGCAGGCCGGCGCCCAGGGTGGCGATGGCGCGCCAGCGGGCGCCGGGCGGCGGCGCGGCGGCCACGTCGGGACCGCTGGCCAGCATGGCGATCAGATCGTCGGTTTTCATGTTGCGCTTGTCCTCAAGTTTGCCGCCAGTGTCTTCAGGCCGCGGTGCACGGCCACCTTGACGCTGGCTTCGGAAATTCCCATGGCGGCCGCCGTGTCGCGCACGGACCAGCCGTCGAGCTTGGTATGCACGATGGCGTCGCGCTGCTGCGCCGGCAAGGTGGCCAGCAGCTTGCCCAGGTCGCGGCTGGCCTCGGCCGCCTCGGCATCGGCGCTGGAAAAAAGTTGCTGCGTGTCATCTTCCTCGTCATATGGCTGGTGCTGCGCTTCGCGCCGCCCGTGCCGGCGCAGCCAGTCGATCCATTTATAGCGGGCGATCGCATGGATCCACGACGTCAGCGGTACCGCCGTGTGATACGTCAGGCGCTGGTTGTGGATGGCCAGCAGACATTCCTGCACCAGGTCTTCCACCTCGTCGGGCCAGCGCTGCAGGCGCCGCCGCAAGTAGGCGCGCAAATGGCTGCTGGTTGCCTGAAGGAAACTACGATAAGCGTGCGCATCGCCATCGAGCCCGCGCAGCAGCAGGCCATGCAGCCGCAATTCCGCGCCATGCAACTGCTCGCTGACAGGTATTCGTTGCATGCGGGCCTTTGGTGACAGGCGTTGAAGAAATATTCCAAATTATTTTTCGGGCGGCTGTAACCAATCCGCTGCATGCGGCGAATTGACAGGCAAGCACGCTTCTTAATTTACTATAACGGTTAGTCATCATGCTTATCAAGTCCCGTCTTGCCGCCTGTTTCCTTCCCGCCTGGCTCCTGGCCGTGGCAGGGCCGGCCGCCGCGCCGCGGGCCGCCAACAGCGCCGTCCTGCAAGCGGCCGGCATGGCTTGGTGCGCGAAGGGAGCGCTGTGATGGACACGCACATGACGGCAAGCGCCGTGATCCACCCCGCCTGGCTGCGCCTGACGCACTGGCTCAACGCCATCGCCGTGGTGGTGCTGGCCACGAGCGGCTGGCGCATCTACAACGCGGCGCCGTTCTTCCCCTTCGAGCTGCCGCGCGCCCTGACCCTGGGCGGCTGGCTGGGCGGCGCCCTGCAATGGCATTTCGCCGCCATGTGGCTGCTGGCGGCCAATGGCGTGCTGTATCTGCTCATCAATATCGTCTCGGGACGGCTGCGGCGCCAGTTCTTTCCCCTGTCGCCGCGCGCGCTGCTGGCCGATGTTGCCGCCGCGCTGAAGGGCAAGCTGGCCCATGCGGACCCGCGCCGCTACAACATGGTGCAGCGGGCCGCCTACCTGTTCGTGATGTTTGATTGCATCGTGCTGGTGCTGTCCGGCCTGGTGCTGTGGAAATCCGTGCAATTCCCGCTGCTGCGCGAGGTGCTGGGCGGCTACGAGAGCGCGCGCAGGATCCACTTCATCGCCATGGCGCTGCTGACGGGCTTTGTGGCCGTGCACCTGCTGATGGTGGCGCTGGTGCCGCGCACCCTGGTCGCCATGCTGCGCGGCCGCTAAGGAGAGGAGCATGAAAAAAACCATCATCGTGCAAGCGCAGGGCCAGGCCATGCTGGCCGACGCCTTGCGCCAGATCAAACAGCCGTCGCGCCGCCTGTTTTTGCAGCGCAGCCTGACTCTGGGCGGCCTGTCCTTGCTGACGGGGTGTAACGTCAGCGACCCGTCCGGCATCGAGACGGCCCTGGCGGCCGTGTCGCGCTTCAACGACCGGGTGCAGGGCTGGCTGTTCGACCCGAATAAACTGGCGCCGACGTATCCGGACTCCATGATCACGCGGCCGTTTCCCTTCAACGCCTATTACGGCGAGGACGAGGTGGAACAGGCTGATGGCGAGGCCTGGCGCCTGGAACTGAGCGGCTTGATCGCCGACAAGAAGCCGTGGACCCTGCCGCAGCTGCGCGCCCTGCCGCAAGAAACGCAGGTGACGCGCCACATCTGCGTGGAAGGCTGGAGCGCCATCGGCAAGTGGGGCGGCGTGCCGTTTTCCCATTTCCTCAAGCGGGTCGGCGCCGACACGACGGCCAGATATATCGGCTTCCAGTGCGCCGACGATTATTTCACGAGCATCGACATGGCCACGGCCCTGCATCCGCAAACCATCATGGCCTTGACGTATGACGGCGAGGAATTGCCGCCGAAATACGGCTACCCGATGAAGCTGCGCATGCCGACCAAGCTCGGCTACAAGAACCCCAAGCATATCCAGGCCATTTTCGTGACGAATACCTACCCGGGAGGGTATTGGGAGAATCAGGGATATAACTGGTTCGGCGGCTCTTGAACACTTTTAGCAGCACCAGCAGTACCGCAGCCGCTTTCACACCGGGCACTTGCCCATTTAACCCAGAGACAAGGACATATCATGAAAACCACGATCACCGCCATCCTCGCTTCCGCCATTCTCGTGTCGGGCGCCGCGTTCGCCCAGGACGCCATGCAGAAAGACGCCATGGCCAAGCCTGCCCCGGCCGATGCCATGCACAAGGATGCGATGGACAAGGACGGCATGCACAAGCCGATGGCGAAGAAGCACATGAAGAAGGATCACATGGCAAAGGATGGCATGGCAAAAGACGCCATGGCGAAAGACGCGATGAAGAAGGACGAGATGAAGAAGGATGACATGAAGAAGGATGCGATGGGCAAGTAAGCAGCCGGGCAGGCCGGGGCGTGGTGGCTGCCTGTCACCACGCCGCAGGGTCGATCTTGCCTATGGCCATCAGCGCCGGCTTGCAAAACAAATATCCCTGCATCAGGTCGATGCCCATTACCCGCAGGCAATCGCGTTCGGCGGCCGTTTCGATGCCCTCGGCCAGGACTTGAATGCCGAGTTCGCTGCAAATGCCGATGATGCCCTTGACGATAGCCTGTTTCGGCGCGCTGGCCTCGATGCCGCGCACCAGTTCCATGTCGATCTTGATGATGTGGGGCTGATACTCGGACAGCAGGGTCAGGCCCGCGTAGCCGGCGCCGAAATCGTCGATGGCCGTCTGGAAGCCGAAGCGCCGGTACTCATGGAAGATGTTGACGAGGTGGGGGCGGTCGCGCACTTCCTCGCCCTCGGTCACCTCGAAGATAATGCGGCGGATGGGGAAGTTGTGCTCGCGCGCCGCAGCCAAAGTTGCCTGGATGCACGCTTCGGGGCGATACACGGCGTTCGGCAGAAAGTTAATCGACAGATATTCCTCGATGCCCAGCAGGGCCGCGCCCTCGATGGCGCGCACGCGGCAAGCCTGGTCGAAGACGTAGCGGTTTTCGTCAGTGACCTGGGACAGGACCGAGTAAGCGGATTCGCCGTTGGGGCCGCGCACCAGGGCTTCATGGCCAAAGATCGAGCGCGTGGACAGTTCGACGATGGGCTGATAGGCAAAGGTGAAATCGAAGCCCAGCGGCGCCGCTTGCCGGCACTGGCTGCAGCCTGCGTTTTTCCCTGATGGGCCTGATGTGTCGCTGGAGGACGTCATGGTCGCGCCGCTTCTGATGGCAATTGTGCATAGTTATACCATGGCATGGTGCCTGCGCAGCGTCATTTTGTAGCGCAACAACACGCAGGGACGGCCGTGCCGGGGCTGGCACGGCACTGGCGGGGCGGCAAAGATGCTAATTTGCAATTTGTAGTAAGCTGGTCGCCTCCTGATTTCCTGCATGCACAGTCATGACCGAACCATCCACCGCCGCGCAGTCCTCCGAAGCCAAACCATCCGACAAATCCATCCGCCGCCGCTCGCTGTTTGCCGCCTGCGGCGCGCATGCCGTGCATGACGGCTTGACGGACGTCATCTACGTGCTGCTGCCCATCTGGCAGGCGCAGTTCGCCATCAGCTACGCCATGGTGGGCCTCTTGCGCGGCTCGTATTCAGGCATGATGGCCGGCTTCCAGCTGCTGGCCAGCCGCATGGCCAGGCGCTGGGGACGCGAACGCATGCTGGTGGGCGGCACGGCGCTGGCCGGCGTCGCCTACCTGGTCGCGGGGCAGGCGGGCGGCCTGGCCGTGCTGCTGATCGCCTTGCTGCTGGGCGGCCTGGGCGCCAGCACCCAGCATCCGCTGGCCTCGTCCATCGTCACGGACGCGCACGAGGCGGGCGGCGGCGTGAAGGAGGCCTTGTCGCACTATAATTTCGCCGGCGATATCGGCAAGACCCTGATACCCGCGCTGATGGGTTTGCTGCTGCTCGCGTGCAGCTGGCAAACCGGCGTCTCGCTGCTGGGGCTGCTGGGCCTGGCGGCGGCGGGCTTGCTGTGGTGGCTGCTGCCGAAACCCGGCGAACTGCAGGCGGGGACCAAAAAGGCGGGCAAGACCATCGCCGGCAGCGGTTCGAAAGGGAGTTTTCGCGCGCTGCTGGCCACGGGCACCCTGGACAGCGCCGTGCGCATGGGTTTTCTTACCTTCTTGCCGTTCTTGCTGAAAAGCAAGGGCGCGGGCACGGCCGGCATCGGCGTGGCCTTATCGCTGCTGTTCGTGGGCGGCGCCTTCGGCAAGCTGCTGTGCGGCTACCTGGGCGCGCGCATCGGCATGATGAAGACCGTGCGGCTGACGGAATCGATGACCTCGCTGCTGATCGTCGCGGCCCTGTGGCTGCCGCTGGCCGGCGTCATGGCCATGCTGCCCCTGCTGGGGCTGGCGCTGAACGGCACCTCGTCCGTGCTGTACGGCGTGGTGCCGGAACTGGCCGAACCGGGCAAGCGCGAGCATGCGTTCGCCCTGTTCTACACGGGCACCATCGGCGGCGGGGCGCTGGCGCCCGTGCTGTTCGGCGCGCTGGGCGACCATGCGGGCGTGCCCGCGGCCCTGACGGTGCTGGCGGCCGTACTGCTGCTGACCTTGCCGCTGGCGTGGCAGGTGCAGCGGGGCCTGGCGCGCGATGGCGCCGCATGACAGGACGCCTCGCATGAGTCTGCCATTGCCGCGCGATAAACACGATACGCAGAACGCGCAAGCCCTGACCGCCGTGCGCTGGGAAGAACTGCGTCCCGCCATGCCGCAGATCCTGGAGTGGGTGCAAGATGCGAACTGGCCCGTGGCCGCCATCCTCCTGCCTTACCTGGCCGGCATCGGCCCGCGCCTGGCTCCCCATATCAGAACGGTGCTGGCCAGCGACGATGAACAGTGGAAGTACATTGTGCTGCTGGGCATCGTGCGCCATTCCTCCGGGCTGGCTGCCGCCGTGGACGGGGAATTGCGGCGCTTCGCCCTCGCGCCAACGGCTGCCGAGCTGGAAGAAGGCGTGGCCGAGGTGGCCCGGGAAATTCTGCAATGCCAGATAATCACTGCGGTCGAGCAATAATCAGGGTCATTCTTGTAGAAAATCAGTATTGAGCGTGCGTGTGGCCATTCCTGTAATAGATAGGAGACAATCCGGGCCGAATATATTTCGACCTCCGGGTTGTAAAACCCTCCCTATCATTTAACAGGAAGATTACATGGGCAATTTTAGTATCCCGCAAACCAATAAAGCACTCGCCGTGTATTTTCATGGCAAGACGGTGCCTATGCTGTTTGCGGTATTTGCGGCGATCCTGGCGGCAGTGGCAGGTTTTGTCTTGTACCTGAGCACGACCATGCCTCAGAAAACACTGAGCGATACGCAGGCCATGACCTTGCGTAATGGCGCCAAGCTGGGCACGCACAGCAATTTGACTATTCTTTATGGTTCAGCGGCTTTTCTATTGCTGCTCGCCGTGCTGGTGCTGGTCATGCGCGCGGTAATGCTCAAGCGGCAGAAAAGCCGTTTTGAATTGCATGAAGACGGTGTGGTGCATGAATCGGACGGCATTCGCAGCTACGCAGCCTTTGCCGATATCGAAGACCTGTATCTGTTTGCGGGCGGCTCCACTGCCATGGCCGGCATGATCAATAACTTTGCCTACCGCACGGGCGCCGACCAGCCATGGATATGGGCCACCGGAGAACTCAAGCGCTTTGACGAGTTCATGGACGCGTTTCGTTCCCGTTACCTGGAATACCGTATGCCCGTATTAAAGCAGAAGCTTGCGGACGGCGAGCGCGTGACTTTCCGCTACATCAGCAGCGGCGACGTGTACAAGAAGCGCTTTTTCGGCAATTTCCTGAATGTCAAGACACAGGAACTGGCCTTGTCGGCGCAGGGTTTGCATGTGGACGGCGTCACCTGGCCTGGCGCCAGCCTGAAGTGCATGAATCAGAATGACTGGACCGAAAAACTGACGATCAAGGATGCGGCCGGCACGACGGTGTTTTCATGCATCGGCACGGGTATCCTGAGTTTCGACCTGTTCGCCAATATGCTGGACGACGAGATGAATCAGGCCGGGTAAAATTCCGGCGCAACATACCTCCCGATACAGGGAGGCTGGCGACCGGGCTATCCCGGCCGGCGGCCAAATGCAGATAAAAAATGAAAATACATTTACTGTCGAATGACGAATACCAAGAAACGTTTCATGCGCCTATGCTGAAGGTGACTGAAACCGCCAGGGAAGTCGTCGATCTTTGGGCATATGCCGATCTGGTCATCGGGAGTGACTTTGGCGATGCTGTGGACTGGAATTGGCAGGTCGCCCATATTTATGAGTCGTCAGATGGAAAGTTTCAACACATCGGTATTCCCGTCCCCCACGATGATACTTATCTGACGGTTATCGTCGATATCCACGGCAAAAAAATCCTGGGGCATGTTTTGCTGGATCTGCGCGCCAGGCCGTCAAGTCGCAGTGACGAATAACGCTTGATGCGGATCAAAGGGACGCCGCTGCGCGCGTCCTGGCGCAGCCGGACGACGGCATGCGGGTGCCGTTTTCCGCGCAGGCGCATCACGGTTTTGTCGACGGCTGCCATATGCAGAAACTGGCGCAGGCGCTGGCGCGGCGCATCGCCACGATCATTTCCTAGGCTAAATAGTCGCTGGGTGCCCGGCCCAGTACGCGGCGGAAGGCGGCCGTAAAGGCGCTGGGGCTGGCATAGCCGAGATCGAGCGCGACCCGGGTGACGGCTTGCCCGTCGGCCAGCCGCGTGATGGCGGCCAGCAGGCATGCTTGCTGGCGCCATTGGGCAAAGGCCAGCCCCGTCTGGGCGCGGAATTGCCGCGTAAAGGTGCGCCGGCTCATGCCTGCCTGCGCCGCCATCGCGTCCAGGCCGCTGTCCAGGCTGGGCTGTTCGAGCACTGCCATGCACAGCCGCGCCAGCCGGGCGTCGCGCGGCAGGGGCGCGCTCAGGGGCAGGGGCGCCATGGCGGCGATTTCGTCGAGCAGCAAGGCCATCAACCGCCCGGCGCGCGACGCTGCCACATACAAGGCTTCCACGGTCACGGCTTCGGCCAGCAACTGGCGCAGCAGCGGCGTGGCATCGAGCACCTGGCAATCGGGTGGCAAGCCCATCCTGGCGATGGCGTCCGGGGCGATAAACACATTGTGCATGGTTACGGCGCCATGCATGCGCATGCCGTGGACGAGTCCGGCCGGCACCCAGCAAGCGCGTTGCGGCGGCACCAGCCAGTTGCCTTGCGGCGTATGCACGCTGATGACGCCGCGCGCCGCATACGCAAATTGCCCGCGCGCATGGCTGTGGCTGGGAAACTGTTCGCCGGGGGCATGGTCGCGCGCGGTGGCGATCAGTGTTCGCGGCACTTCCGTATAAAAATCATCCATGGCCCATACTCTACAGTATTTGACCTGGCATCGAAGGCGGGCCGTCCTATTTCCCCTTACGATCCACTCTTTTTCAGGAGTGAACATGCACAACAGCTATCATCGCGTGGGCCATGGACCGCACGCCGTCATCGTCCTGCACGGCTGGTTTGGCGACGCGCACGCGTTCGCGCCGATGGAAACGGCCCTCGACGGCGCCGCCTTCAGCTACGTTTTCATGGACAATCGCGGCTATGGCGGCATGCGCGGCGCGGCAGGGCAGTATTCGATGGATGAAGTCGCCCGCGACGCGCTGGCCTTGGCCGATGCGCTGGGTTTTGCCGCGTTCAGCGTGGTCGGTCACTCGATGGGCAGCATGGCGCTGGAACGGCTGGCCTTGCTGGCGCCCTTGCGCTTGCGCAAACTGGTGGCCGTGGCGCCCGTGCCCAGCTGCGGCGTGACCATGGATGCGCCGGCGCGCGCGCTGTTTCTCGATGCCAGCAGCAACCAGCAGGCGCGGCGCGCCATCATCGATCGCAGCACGGGCGGGCGTTTGTCCGCAGCCTGGCTGGACTGGAAGGCGCAATATTCGTGGGAAAGTTCGGATCCGGCCGCGTTCGCCGCCTATTTTCTGGCGTGGAGCGATACGGATTTCAGCGGGGAAGTGATGCGGGCGGCGCCGAATCTGCCTTTGCTGGCGCTGGTGGGCGAACACGATCCCCGATTTGACGCGGCCCTGATGCGCCGCACGTATCTGGCGCGCTACCCGCAAGCCCGGCTGGAAGTGCTGGGCAATGCGGGACACTATCCGATGAATGAAACGCCGCTGGCCCTGGCGGCCAGCATCGAGGCGTTCTTGTCGGAGGAATGACCTTACGCGGTCTTGGCGCGCAGGCGCAGCAGGCTCAGGCCCAGTAGCACGAAGGCGCCGCCCGAGATGCGGTTGAACAGTTTGGCGCGGCCCGGCGTGGCCAGCTGGGTTTTCAGCAGGCGCGCCAGGTTGGCATAGAACAGATGGGCCAGCATGGCGCAGGCGACAAACGAGGTCGTCAGCACGGTGAACTGGATGGCTACGGGTTCGCCCGGCGTGATGAACTGCGGGAACAGGGCCGAGAAGAACAGGATGGCTTTCGGGTTGGTCAGCGCGACGGTCAGGCCCTGGCGGAAGAGTTTCCAGAACGAATTCGGATTCGCCGCCCCTTGTGCCACGGGCGCGTCGGCCACGATGCTGGTCTTGCTGCGCCATTGCTTGACGCCCAGGTAGACCAGGTACAGGGCGCCGGCCAGTTTCAGCAGCATGAAGGCGGTGGCCGAGGTGGCCAGCACGACGCCCATGCCGGCCATGGCCACGCCGGAAATGATGAACAGGCCAAAACCGTTGCCCATGCTGCTGATCATCGCGCGGCGCGGGCCGACGGCGATGGCATTTGAAATGGCCAGCAGGACGGCGGGGCCGGGCGAAAACGTGACGAGCAAGGCAACGCTGCAGAAAAGCAGCCAGTTCGAGAGATGCATGGAGTATTTCCTGGATGGGGCCGTGGCCGGATTGAACTTGAAAACATCGCTATTGTACGAAGTTTTTGCGCAAGCCGCCGGCAGCCGTTCAGGCCAGTACCCTCGGCCGGGGCCGGGCGCGGCCGGCGAGCCCGGCGCCGCTCAGGACAAGGCGGCGCGGCTCAGGCCTGCGTGGCCGGCGGCAGCGGCAAGCCTTCCGCCCGGGCCAGCCTGTCCATGGCCAGTTCCAGCATGGCCCGCGCCTGGCCCGCAACATGGCTCAGGTCCTGGTGCAGCAGCGCATCGTCCGGGTTGCGCGTCGCACATTGCTGGCTGTAGTGCTCGAAACTGCCCAGCATGCGCAGGATGTCGGCCAGGTGGCGCGGGCATTCGCATTGCACCTTGGTGGCAGCGGCCGTGATGGCAGCCAGTGCCTGCGCGTCGAAGCGCGGCGGCGGCAGCGTCGACGGCGGCGCCGCGACGGGGCTGGCGCCGCGCAGGGCGCCCGCGCACATGCGGATGACATCGGCCGGCGCGGCCGGTTCGCGCGCCAGCAGGCAATCGAGGGCGCGCAGGCGGGCCAGCGTGGCGCCGGCGCCAAAATGATAGAGCACCACCACCGCGCGCGCGGCGGCGGCCACGCTGGCCGCGCGGATCAGGGGCAGGGCGTCGTCGTCCAGTTCGGCGATTTCGATCATGACGATATCGGCGCGCGCCTCGCGCAGCGCCGTCGCCGCCTCGGCCAGCGTATCGCACACGCGCACCACGTCGCAGGCGGGCAGGCTGGCCGTGCCGCGCAAATCGCTTGACATGCGCATGGGCAAGGTCGTGCCCACCAGCGCCAGGCGCAGGGGCCGCGGCAGGATGGCGGCCCCGGGTGGCGCCAGCAACTGCTGCAATTGTTCCGGCGGCAGGCGCGCCAGCAGGCCCACCGCGTGGCCCTGGTCGACCAGTTGCTTGATCAGGCCCAGGCGATGCACCTGGCTCGCCGAATAGTGGCGCTGGCCATGGGGGGAGCGTTGCGCATCGCTAATGCCGTAGCGGCGTTCCCATACGCGCAGGGTCTCGACAGGCAAGCCCGCCATCCTGGCGGCCGTGCCGCTGCGGTACGCGCCGCGTTCCGCGTCGCCAGTGTCTTCGTTTGCCGTTGCCGGGAGAGCGCTTGCCATGATGAACCGTAGGTGAACCGTGATTTTTCATTGTAGCGGTTCAACTTGGCCGCGCAAGCCGTTTTTGTGCGCGGGTGGCCTGCTAAGCGGTGCATCGCACATAGTCAGGCAAACAGGCTGGCCACCACGTGGTTGATGGCGGCGCCGCCGGCGATCAGCCAGCAGAACAGCAGGCCGGCCAGCAGCAGCGGCCGGATGCCGGCGCGGCGGATGGCCGACAGATGCGTCGTCAGGCCCAGGGCCGCCATGGCCATCGCCAGCAAGGCCGTGTCGATATCGGTAATGGTGGCCACCACGCCGCCTGGCAGCAAGCCCAGCGAATTGAAGGCGACCACGGCGATGAAGATGAAGGCAAACCAGGGGATGGCCAGCCTGGCCGCCTTGCCGCCGTCGCCGCCCGCCTTGCTCTTGCCGCGCGCCAGCACGGCCGACACGATGACGAGGAAGGGCGCCAGCATCATCACGCGCACCATCTTGGCGATGACGGCCGCATTCGCCGCTTCCTGGCCGATCGACTTGCCGGCCGCCACCACCTGCGCCACTTCATGCACGGTCGAGCCGATGTACACGCCAAACGCCGTGGGCGTGGCGCCCAGCACCTGCCAGCCCAGGTTCCACTGGTACAGCAGCGGATACAGGAAGATGGCGATGGTGCCGAACACCACCACGGTGGAGACAGCCACGGTGACATCCTCGCTGCGCCCCTTGACGACGGGTTCGGTGGCCATCACGGCCGCCGCGCCGCAGATGGCGCTGCCGGCACCGATCAGGATGGCGCTGTTGCGCTCGAGCTTGAAGACCCTGGTGCCCAGGAACATGGCCAGGCCGAAGGTGGACGTCAGCACCAGCGCGTCGATGGCGATGCCGGCCAGGCCCACTTGCCCGATATCCTGGAAGGTCAGGCGGAAACCGTAGAGGATGATGCCCAGGCGCAGCAGGGTCTGCTTGGAAAAGGCCACGCCGGCGCCGCAACTGGGCGCCAGGCGCGCGTAGGCGCTGTTGCCGAGCACGATGCCGAGCATGATGGCCAGGGTCAGCGCGCTCATGCCGTGGTTTTGCATCCAGTCCAGCTTGCCCAGCTGAATCGCGGCATACGCGATCAGGCCGCTGAGTAACAGGCCCGGCAGCAAGCGGCCGTAGCGGTCGCTGAAACTTGTCGTGTTGCTTGTTGAAAGGTATGACATGCCGTACTCCATGTTTTTATGCGTATGGCGTCACTGTACAGTTCGCAAATTAAATGGTAAAACGGATTGTTTTTGTATGTTCAACCTGAAAAATAGGTAACTTGAGGAGGAAACAGCATGGCTTTGACCTTGCGGCAATTGCAGATTTTTCTCGCCGTCGCGGACACGGGCAGCACCAGCGCCGCCGCCGAGCAGATTGCGCTGTCGCAATCGGCCACCAGCGCCGCCCTGAACGAGCTGGAAACCCTGCTCGGCGCCCAACTGTTCGACCGCGTGGGCAAACGCCTGGTGCTCAACGACAATGGCCGCCTGCTGCTGCCGCAGGCGCGGCAGATGCGCGACGCGGCCGCCAGCATCGAGCGCCAGTTCGCGGGCGCCGACCCGTCCGTGCCCGTCAGCCTGCAGATCGGCGCCAGCACCACCATCGGCATCTATCTGCTGCCGCAGATCCTGGCGCAGGCCGCGCAGCAGTACGGGCGCAGCATTCCGCAAGTGACGATAGCCAACACGGCCGACATCGCCGCCGCCGTGGCCGAGTTCCGTGTCGATATCGGCCTGATCGAGGGACCGTGCCACGAGCCGGGCTTGCTGGTCGAGCCGTGGCTGACGGACCAGATGCTGATCGTGGCCGCGCCTGCGCACCCGCTGGCACAGCTGCGGCACCTGCTCAGCTTTGCCGAGCTGAACCAGGCGGGCTGGCTGCTGCGCGAAGCCGGCTCGGGCACGCGCGAAGCGGTGGAGCAGGCCTTGGTGCCGTATCTGCACTATCTGCGCGCCGCGGGCGAATTCAGCAATTCGGAAGCCATCAAGTATGGCGCGGCGGCCGGTCTCGGCATCGCCTGCCTGTCGCGCGTGGTGGTGGCCGACTTGCTGGCCAGCGGGCAACTGGTGGAGCTGGACACCATGTTGCCGCCCCTGGAGCGCAATTTCTATCTGATCCGCCAATCGAAGAAAATCCTCTCGCCGCGCCTGGCCGGCTTCCTGGAGCTGTGCCGGCATGCGTCGCGCATGGCGGGGTAGTCAAGCAAGGCCATGCTGGACATGCCGCCCCGGAAGCAAGCGCTGCTGTGTCAATTTCGGGGATTGAAATTGATTGTGGGAAATTTTATGTGCACATGCTGATGTGTCGGGCCGTAGCCCGTGGCAGGCATCGCTACGCGGATCCTTGTTATTTTTCCGTATATGGGATAAATTTCCATATATGGAAAATTCAATATCTGCGCAGAGCGATGCGGAACAGCGCCTGGCCCGGCGCCTGAAACAGTTGCGCGTCGAACGGGGCTGGTCGCTGGACCAGCTGGCCAGCGCCAGCCAGGTCAGCCGCGCCACCCTGTCGCGCCTGGAAAACGGCGAAGTCAGTCCCACCACCAGCGTGCTGGGCAGGCTGTGCGCGGCCTACGGCCTGGCCATGTCGCGCCTGCTGCGCATGGTCGAGGACGACTTCGCGCCCGTGCTGCGGCGGGCCCGGCAAGCCGTATGGACGGACCCCGAGACGGGTTTCCAGCGCCGCAGCGTCTCGCCCCCGTCGCGCGCGCTGGCGGGCGAAGCGCTCGAATGCGAACTGGGCGCTGGCGTGCACATCGCCTATGCCGGTGCGCCCCGGCCCGGCATGGAACACCATTTGCTGTTGCAGG
Organism: Janthinobacterium sp. GW822-FHT07H11; assembly: GCF_058798615.1. Lineage (NCBI taxonomy): Bacteria > Pseudomonadati > Pseudomonadota > Betaproteobacteria > Burkholderiales > Oxalobacteraceae > Janthinobacterium > Janthinobacterium sp. GW822-FHT07H11. The sequence continues at coordinate 3,762,463 of NZ_CM179507.1, read as the reverse complement.
AAGGCAAGCTGACGGTCACGCTCGCGGACCGGACGCATGACCTTGCCGCCGGCGACTGCCTGCGCTACCAGCTGCACGGCCCCAGCGCGTTTACGACGCCGCCGGACAGCGGCGCCCGCTATTTCCTTTTCATCGTGTGAGCCAGCCATGACCTCGTCTTCCCTGCATCTGCATGCCCTTGCCGCCGCCGACATCGAGGCGCGCCTGCCGCAACTGGCCGCCTTGCTGCAAGCGTGCGTGCACGACGGTGCCAGCATCGGCTTTGTGCTGCCGTTCGAGCGGGAAGACAGCCTGGCCTTCTGGCGCGGCAACGTGCTGCCGGCCGTGCGGCGCGGCGTGCGCCTGCTGCTGGTGGCCGAGGAGGGCGGCCAGGTGGCGGGCGCCGTGCAGCTGGACTGGGATACCAATCCCAACCAGCGGCACCGGGCGGAAGTGCGCAAATTGCTGGTCAGTCCCGCGTTCCGCCGGCGCGGCATCGCCCGCCTGCTGATGCGCGAACTGGAAACGCGCGCGCGCCAGTTGCCGTGCAGCCTGCTGACCCTCGATACGCGCACGGGCGACCATGCCGAGCCGCTGTATGCCTCGCTCGGCTATGCGGTGGCCGGCATCATTCCCGCGTATGCGCTGGCGCCCGCCGGGGACAGGCTCGATGCCACCACGGTCATGTATAAATGCCTGCAGGCTTAGCCAGGCGCATTGCCGGATAAAATCACGCATCCGATTACAGACTCGTCCTACCTCGGCGTCCGGCATCGTCCGACTGGCGCCCGGCCGTGCCCCGTCTACACTGGCGTATACACAGGCCCGGCGACGGGCTCCTCTCTTACTCTCCACTTACTCTCCACAGGAGGCTGACATGGCGAATATCCAGGCGGGATCGGACGGTGCGGCAAACGCGGAAATGACGGCAAAAGGCTTGAACGTGGTCGACTGGATCTCCATGGTCCTGCTGATCGTGGGCGGCTTGAACTGGGCGTTGGTGGGCCTGTTCGACATCGACATCGTGGCCCGCATCCTGGGCGCCATGACGACGGCATCGCGCGGCGTATACGTGCTGGTGGGGCTGGCGGCCTTGTATTCGATCTATCTGTGCGTGAAAAAGCTGCCCAGGACGCCATGACGGCGGCCGCCGCCACCAGACACCGGCGGCCATGATGCCTGTCGGCGCCAGCGCGAAACGCGAACGCGAATTCAAGGCCGGCCTGGCCTTACTGCGTGCGCAGATAGGCCAGCAAGTCGGCCAGCTGCTGCTGGTTGCCGATGCCCCAGAAGCGCATGTTGTTTCCGGGAATGAAATCGCTGGGCGCGGCCAGGAAACCGGCCAGGTTTTGCTCGGTCCATACGATATTGGCGTTTTTCATGGCCGTGGAGTACTTGTAGTCGGTGGTGGCACCGGCCTTGCGGCCGATCACGCCCGTCAGCTTGGGGCCGAAGCCGCCGCGTGCCGCCGGTCCCACCTGGTGGCAAGACGCGCACTTGCGAAACGCGGCCTTGCCCGCTTCCGCATTGCCCTTGAGGGCGGGTGCCGGGGCAGGCGCGGCGGCCCTGGCCATGGCGCCATGCGCGAGCAGCAGCGCCGCCAAGACCAGGGCCAGTGGCGGGAATGGAAACGGGGAGCGGATTGGCGGCAGGAGTTTCATCTGTGATACAGGCATACAGGCGTGGCGCGTGGCAAAGGAATCGTGCATTTTACAGTGCGGCGGCCGTTCCTGCGCCGCCGTGCCGCAGCGGCCGGCACCCCGGGACTGGCCTGTGGCCTTTGGCGCCGTCCTGTGGCCGGCCTGCGGCTTCCCTGCGGCTCGCCTGTGGCCGGCCTGCGCCTCGCCTGCAGCCTGTTGACGGCTGACTGACGCCGTTCCGAGGCCGTATCAAGGCCTGTTACTTGCCCGCCGCTGATCCGTGGCCCTAGCGCTTGCCGCCTTGCGCGCCCAAGGCTGCCATGGCCGAGGCGAAGACGATGCAGGCGATGGCCAGCCACTGGATCAGGCTCAGCATTTCTCCCAGCACCGCCATGGCGGCCAGCGCGCTGACGGCGGGCGCGGCGCTGCTGAACATGCCGAACACGCCTTGCGGCAAGCGGCGCAGGGCAAAGATCTCCAGCGAATACGGCAGGGCGCTGGACAGCAGGGCAATGGCCAGGCCCATCAGCGCGAGCGACGGCGCCAGCAGCGCCGTGCCCGCATAGGCGACGCCGATGGGCACCGTCACCATCGCCGCCACCGTCATGCCCCAGGCCACGGCCTGGCCGCCCTGCAGGGTCGAGGCACGCTTGCCGAAGATGATGTACAGCGCCCAGCACAGGGCCGCGCCCAGCGCATACGCGACGCCCACGGGGTCCAGGCTGCCCGGGCTGCCTTGCAGGGGCAGCAGCAAATATAAACCGAACACGGCGCAGGCGACGGCGAATAAATCGCGCGGCCGGCGCGACGACAGCATGGCCACGGCCAGCGGCCCCGTCACCTCGATGGCGACGGCGATGCCGATCGGTATCAGCGCAAAGGCCCGGTAAATCAGCAGATTCATCAGTCCCAGCACGGAACCGTAGACGAGCAAATTCAGCACATCCTTGCGCGTCAGGCGGAAACGCCAGGGGCGGAAGATCGCCAGCAGTATCAATGCCGAGCATCCCACGCGGTAGGCCGTGATCCCTTCCACGCCAATGACGGGAAACAGGTTCTTCGCAATCGCCGCCCCCAGGTTGACGGAAATCTGCCCTCCCAGCACGGCCAGGGAAGGGAGCAAAATGCTGTCGGGCAGGGAGGAGGTCGAGGCGGGGGAGGTCATGGGGCGCCATTTTAATATGCAAGAGCCTGCTGGTCGCTGGCAAAATGCCATATTCCGGGGATTTTTGTGCAAGGCCTTTCAACTGCCTGGCCCGTCACGGGATTTCCGTTGACAGTTTTCCTGACGCAAAGTTGTGAAATGCGCTACAGTCGCAATGGCTTGCCAAGGCGCCGCGGGCGGTCCCTTTCCTGAAAGGCTGTGCCACAAGGAAAAATATGGACCATGGCGCCGATAGCCGGCACGCACGGACAGCGTCACGACATGGCGGGACGAATCTTGATATGGGGAGCGGTGAATGGCGAAATGGCATCGATTACTGGCAGTCGGCGCGGCGGGATTGGCGCTCGCGGGAGCGGCGTCCGGCGCGTCCGGGGAGGCTCCCGTCTGGGGCCTGGCCAACTCGTTTGCGGGCTTGCCGCTGGAGGTCCGCACGTATTTGACCGACAGCACGGCGGTGGCGGACCAGGGGGACTTGTTCAATGGCAGCTGTTTCGTCGAGCCCGGCGTTCCGACGACGCGCTTCATGCTTGCCGCAGTCAGTGCCGGCGAGACCATCGTGGCGATCCAGCACGGCGGCCGGGCTCCTGGTATAAGTACGCAGGCATTTCGCCAGGAGAATGGCCACTGGAAGGCCATGGAACGAGGCAGCGTCGGGCCTGGCGTCATCCTGATGACGGCCCGGATTCTGGTCGGCCAGCACCGCGATTCGACGCGCCGTCCGCAGCCTCGTTAGGGGCCTGTGCCACTCGATGAATACAGCGCTGCCGGGATAGGCCCCGAGGCAATGCAACAGGCGGCTTTCCCGGGATGGGGCAGCGTCAAGTGCGCCCCGGCATCCGCCGGCGGCCGGTGATCTGCGCGTTCGGCACGGGCATGCCGGCATTCAGGCCTCAAATCATGGCCTTGGTCGGAAAATAGCATCAAGGCAATCTGGCTTTCCTCATAATGGTTTTGACTCTTCCGAGATAAAACCATGACAAGGACATCCATGAATCGACTACGCCCCATCCTGCATGCCAGCTGCTTCCTCGCGGCTGTCGCAATCCCCGGCACCGCGCATGCGCAGGCGCCAGCCATCGTGGGACAGTGGAGTTTCCAGACGGCGACTGGCACAACGACGACGAATGGCGTGGAGGTGGACTTGATCGACAAGGGCATACTCGACATCAGCGAAGACGCAGGCGGCGTGACGGCGACGATATCATGGCTGGACGAGCGTGGCCAGTTCGCCTCGACGCGCACGGTGCACGGGGTGGCCGGGCCGGCCGGTGCCGTGTTCCGGCATGGCGGCAAGCGTATCAGCACGGGCCGCAGCGGCAAGGACGTCAGCGTCGACGTGACCATCGGCTGGACCTTGCAGGCAAAAGGCGACCTGCTGAGCGGCGAGCGCCTGGTTGAAACCGATGAGAATGAACCGAAGCCCGTGACCGGCACGCGGCTCAGGGAGCGCTATGTGCCGGCGGCGCTGCCGCCCGGGACGCCAGCAGCGGCTGCCGGACGCGGTCCCTCCACGCCGGCCGAGCGCGCGCGCGTCGTGCAGATGGCGGCGGAGGCGCAGCAGGACCCGCTGGCGGTGCAACAACGCGATGGGGCCTGGCTGAGCACGTGGATCGACGATATTCCCGACCTCACGCTGCATGCCGGGCCGCTGGAAGGCTGGCTGTGGGTCGCGCCCCACGCCGCCATACGCGAGGCCATCGGTTTCCAGTACCTGGCCAGCGCGATGGCTTTCCAGGTGCTGCATCCGGACGCGGCCGACCAGCAGCCGGCCAGCGACCTGGCGGGCATGCAAGCGGTGCTGCGCGCCTACGAAACACTGGTGCGCGCCAACCCGCGGCACCGTTCCGCGAAGCTGGACCTGGCGCTGGCGGCACGCGAACAGGACAGGCTGCCGGCCTTCCTGGCGACGCTTTCTGGCAGGGACGCCAGCTTCGAGGCCGCGCCATCGCAGGCAGGTGACGCAACGGTGCGCCGCATGGTTGCGCTCGCCGCCAGCGAGCCGCGCGTCATGGACTGGCTAGATATCCTGAGCAACCGTTTTGGCGGGCGCATGGCCGGCAGCGACGCCCACACGCATGCGTCGCAATGGGTGCGCATGCAATTGCAGCAGTGGGGCATGCAGGCAGAGCTGGAAGAGGCGGGCCAGATGCCGCTGGGATTTAACCGCGGGCCGTGGCTTGCCCGCATGGTGGCGCCCGTGGAGCAGCCGCTGCGCATCGCGACGCCGGCCTACACGGCCGGCACCAGCGGCGTGCAGCGTGGCCTGGCCACGCCGGGTCCGGCCACGCTGGAAGAGGCGCGGCTGCGTTTCCCGCAATTCAAGGGAAAATGGGTGTTGATCGGCGGCGAAAGCGGGGGCAGCGGGCGCGATGGCGAAGCCGTCAACAAGCCCAGGGCCATCACCAGGGTCTTGATGGAGGCAGGCGCGCTGGGCACCATCCAGTCCGGCGAAGAGCCCTTGTATTCCGGCACGGCGGCGCCCACCACCTGGGAGTCCCTGCCGACCCTGCCTGACATCAAACTGGCTGCGCCACAGTACGCCGACATCCGGCGGCGCCTGGCGGACGGCGCGCCGGTCGCGCTGGAGTTTGACATCCGTAACTGGTTCCATCCCGGCCCGGTGAGCTATCACAATGTCGTGGCCCGGATTCCCGGCACGCACAAGCCCGAGGAAATCGTGCTGATCGGCGCTCACCTTGACAGTTTCGATGGCGGGACGGGCGCCGCCGACAACGGCAGCGGCGTGGCCGGCATGATGGAGGCGATGCGCCTGCTGGCAAAATCCGGCGCCAAGCCGCGCCGCACCATCATGATGGTGGCGTTTGGTGCGGAAGAACTTGGCCGCAAGGGCGCGTTCGCGTTTGCCGCGCGGCATGCCGGCGAACTGAAAAACGTCATCATGATGCTCAACCGCGACGGCCGGCCTGGCGCCATCAGCGGCATCACGATTCCATCGGCCTGGAAGCCGGTGTTCGAGCGCGTCGAGAACGACTTGGAAGGCGTCCATCCCATCTTCGGCTTCGCCGCGGCGATCAACGATGCGCCGCGCGATGCGGGCAAGGCGATGAGCGCGAGGGCAGGCAGCGATGACGCCGTCTTTGCCGTGAATGGCGTGCCGACGCCGCGATTTAGCGTGCTCGGCGATTTCGACTATGCGCGCGTGCTGCACACGGTCCTCGATACGTATGACAAGGTGCTGCCCTTGCGTGCGGCGCAGCAGTATTCCGCCCTCGCCATTGCCTTGACCGCCTATGAAGTCGCCAATGCCCCGGAGGAAATCAGCCGGCACGGCTATTATCGCGTCGCCAGCCCCGCGCCCTAGCGTGGCCGGTGTCGTGCACGGCCGGCACTGGCATGCCCGGCCCCGGCCTTTCCTGCGGCTCGGGCATGCCGGGTATCTATTCCAGGCCCAGCGCCTTCGCCACATCCCCCCACGCCACATACTTGAAGTTTTGCGGGCCGTCGGGCAAGCGCTTGTAGCCGTCCTGGATCACCAGCATGCCTTGCGCATACGCGCCGCCCAGGTTGGCGGACGTCACGTCCAGGCCATCCGTTTCCGAGGTGCCGTCTATGCCGGCCGGCAAGTTGAAGCCCACCTTGAAGCGCCCGCGCACTTTGTACGGCGCTTGCGCGTCGAGCACGACATAGCTGCTGTCGCCCTGGCTGGAGACGACCAGGTAGCCCGTATTGGGCGCGCCACCGGGCTTGCGGTAGATGGCCATGCCTTCCACGTCGGCCGCCAGGTGCGCTCCCACGGGCAAGACCATGGCGAGCGCGTCCGGCCTGGCCGCGTCGGCCGAGGTGGTCCACACGCCGCGCGTTTCCTCGCCCAGGAACAAGCGGCCATTGGCGTCGTCGGCCACGCAGCCTTCCGGCTGGGTGGCGACCTTGAAGCTGCGCAACAGCGTCGCGCTGAACCGGTCGCCGCTCATGCCGATCTTGTACTGCTGGAAGGTGCCGTCCTTGTCGTTGATGAACGCTTCCACGCCGCCGCCGGCCGGTTGATACAGGCACATGCCGTAGATGCTTTTCAGTCCGGTCGGAAAACGGCCCGCTTCCGCCACCTCGCCGCTGGCATTGATCGTGAACAACATCATGCTGTTGTCGTCGCGCTGCGTGGCGACAGCCAGGTCGACCTTGCGGCCATTCAATTGGATATGCTGCCGCACGTCGACGTTGTTCAGGCGGCCCACTTCCAGCAGCTGCGTCTGCTTGCCCTGCAGGTCGTAGACCAATAGCCCCTGTTTCTTGTTGGTGCCGAGGATGCGCGCATCGGCCGGGTTCTTGGCCAGCCAGATGGCCGGGTCGTCGGCCGCGTCGCCCTGGCGCGCCATCGGTTCCGTCTGCGCTTGCGGCGCGATGATGGCGACCGCAGGCTTTGTCTCCGCTTGGCCAGCCCATTTTAACTGCCGCGCTTGCCAACCGTTCTTGCCGCGCAACATCAACGAATTTCCGTCGAGCGCCAGCTGGCTGTCGCCCTTGCGCACGTTCAAGGCGAGCGCCTGGGCCGGCTGCGCCGTCCATGTCTCTCCTTGATGGGTGAGCAGGTGCAGCTTGTCCGCCTTGCCGTCGAGCACGGCCACGCCGCCGGGCAGCACGGCCAGCGCGCCGGCGCCGCCGTCCAGTTGGCCGTACGGCTTGCGCAGGGCCACCACTTCGCGCTTGCCCATGCCTTCGGACTCGGCGTCATAGGCCCACACGCCCATGCCGGACTCGCTCACCAGCAGGCGCTGCGCGCCATCGTCGACCCGGCAGTGTTTCGCGTGCGGCGGCAAGGCCAGCTTGCGTACCAGGCTGCGCTGTTCGCCCTGCATCACCCATTGTTCCGCCTGGCCATCCTTGCCGATCAAGAACAAATGGGCCAGTTGCTGGGCGTCGCGGTACAAACACGACGCTTCCACGGAAAACGTCGGCACGGGAAACGGCGCCAGCTTGACCAGCTTGCCCGCCTGCACGTCGACGGAGACGGGCAGCGGGCGCTGCGTGTCCGCTTCCAGGAAGACGGCCAGTACCTTGCCGCCATCGGGGCGCGTGTCGAGCTGCTTGGCGCGCACGGCGATGCGGTCCTGCTCCTGGCCGGCCGCATTGAACAGACGCAAGCCGTGCTTGTCCAGGGTCAGCCAGCCGCCGCCGGGCAGGCGGGCCAGTTCTTCCGCCTCCTGCGTGAAGGCAGGCAAGGCGTGGGCGGGGGCGGCCTGGGCGATGCCGCCCAGGCAGAAGGCAGCCAGCACAGCGCTGCAGAGTACGGTTTTTTTCATGGTATTGATAATCATCATCAGAAGGCGCTGGCTTTCAGGCTCACCTTGAAAGTGCGGCCGTATTGTTCGTTTTGCACGTTGTATTGCTTCGTGCCCTGGTAGACATAGTATTTCTCGTTGTTCAGGTTAGCCGCCTCGAACGTCAGCTGGAACTGCTTGTTGACCTGGTAGGACAGCGAGAAATCGAGCTGTTTCTGGCTGTCGACGATGTGGTCCTGGCTCTGGGCGAGGATATCGTTGCCCATTTCCAGCAGGTAAGGCGACTTGTAGTTGAGGGCCAGGCGGGCGCTGACCGGCCCTGTTTCATAGCCGAGCATCAAGTTCATGACCTGGTTCGACTGGCCCGGCAGGCGGATGTCGCGGTTCATCTGCCTGTTGCTCGCCTTGTCGTAGCGGCCGATGCGCGCGCGCGAGGTGCTCAGGGTGCCGTTGACGCCCACCAGAAACTTGTTGAATGGCGCCGGCAGCATGCGCAGCGGCTGCATGTAGGCCAGTTCGATGCCTTTCACCTTGGCCGCGTCGCCGTTCGCATACGAGGTGGCCGTCGTGTAGCCCGTCCATTGTCCCGTGCCGGCCAGGTTGGTCGTGTACGTGAAATTCTTGATGTCCTTGTAGAAACCGTAGGCCGACATCACGCCGTCGTTGCCCAGGACTCTTTCGATGCCGAGGTCCAGGTTGTTGGCTTTCAAGGGTTTCAAGTCCGGGTTGCCGATCACGGCTTCCGTGTTGCTGGCCAGGCTGATGCCCGGTGCCAGCTGGCTGAAGTTGGCGCGCACCACGGCTTGCGTCCACGCGGCCCGCACGCTGGTTTTTTGATCCATGTCATAACGGGCTTGCAGGTTCGGCAGCCAGTTGGTGTACGAACGCTCGCGCGTCAAGGCCGTGGCGACGCCGGCGCTGTCCACTTGCGAACCGGCCGCTTCAAAGCTGGTGCGTTCGGCGCGCACGCCGCCGAGGATGTGCCAGGCGTCGAAGTCGTAGCTGTTCTGCACATACATGGCGTTGATGTCTTCTTGCATGCGGTAATCGTTGATGATCGATTCCGTGGCCAGGCGCGCCTTGGCGCGGTCCAGGCCGGCGACCCTGGCGCGTATCAGGGCCGGGTCCAGCGCCACGCCGATGTTTCCCAGGTCGTAGTCGAGATGGTGGCCCTGCACGAAGGCGCTCATCGAGGTGGCGCCGGCGCCCCAGTAATTGCCGCTGGCAGCCTTGCTGCTGTTATACGCCCATTGATCCGTGTCATTGTTTTTTTCGCGGCGGCTGAGCTTGGCGCCGAATTTCAGGGTGGCGATGTCGAACTTGCGCGCCAGGTCGATGCGCGCGTGGTGCTCATTGTCCTTCGAGTAGCGCTTTTGCAGGGTGATGGCGTTCAGCGCATAGCCGGCCGGGTCGTACAGCGAGGCGGGGCCGCTCAACAATGGTTGCTCGGTGCCATTGAAACTGATCCCGGCGAAATTGCTGAGGCCGCGGAAACGGCCGTCGTTCAAGGACTCCGGCGTGTCTTCCGTGGCGCGGCTCATGCCGCCTTTCACGTCCAGGGTCCAGTCGCCCGATGTCTGCTGCGTGCCCAGCACCAGCGAGCGCACTTGCTGCGTGTACTTGCGCTGGCGGATGCGGCGCTCGGCGCGCGCGCTGGCCGTCTGGCCTTCTGCCAGGCTGCCACCCGCGATATTGCTGATGGTCAAGCGGTCGCGCACTTCATCGTCGGAAAATTCGCTTACAAAAGAGCGCAGGAACCAGCTGTTGCCCGCTTCCGGGCGGTAATCGAGGTTGACGGCCAGGGCGCCGCGCTTGCGCACGGGCAGGTAGTCGCGCAATTCCAGGCCCGACAATTTGCCCTTGCTCCAGGCGCCGCCCGTTTCCACGTCATCGGAGCCGAACGAGCGCTTTTCCGCGCTCAGGCCGGCGGCCACGCCCAGTTTGCCGTCGAGAAAGCGCTGGGCCCACAGGGCGCCGCCGCTGGGGCTGGTCTTGCCCGTCTTTTCATCGTGGCTGGCGGCCACGTTGGCCGACAGCAGCTTGCCCGGCAAGTCGAAGGCGGACAGCGACTTGACTTCGATGGTGGCGCCCAGCGAGTTGGCGTCCATTTCTGGCAGCAAGGTTTTCGACACTTCCAGCGTGCGTATCAGGCCGGCAGGCAGGATATCGAGCGCCACGGCGCGGCGGCCCGCTTCCGGCGACGGCACCAGCGCGCCGTTGATGGTCACCGCGTTCAGGTCCGGCCCCAGGCCGCGTACCGTGATGTAGCGGCCTTCGCCCTGGTCGCGCTGCACCGACACGCCCGGCAGGCGGGCCAGCGCCTCGGCCGCGTTTTTATCGGGCAAGCCGCCGATATCGTCGCTGCTGATGACGCTGATGATGTTGTCGGCTTTCTCTTGCGCGGCGATGGCGTTGCGCAGGCTGGCGCGCTGGCCGCTGACGACCACGGTGGCGGCCGGCTGGCCGTTCGCATCTTGCGCTTGCGCATGGCTTTGGCCGCTGAAGACGGCCATGACGGCCAGGGACAGGGCCGTCAGGCGCAGCGGGGAGGGGAACGATGTGTGCATGGTTTTCATGAAGGGCTCGGTGGGGGGAAGGAACCGGGCGGATTCTAGGCAGCAAATATGACGGTTGCGTGACAGGGGCGGGCGGGGCGCCGCGAAAACAACGGCATCTGAGCGCTTTCCATCTGGAAATGAAGCATGGTGAGCTGAAATGACCTGCCGGCCGTGGGCGCGCGGGGCGCGGCATGCGGTATTTGCGCGATGGCAAATAGGAATGGTGAGCCGTTTGCACCTGCCGCACGGGCGCGGGGCATGTCATCGTGGCGTCATGGGCGGGCGCTATCGTGGCGGCAGCACCACTTTTAAAGGTTTTCCCCCATGCTGCCATTGCACCGTAACAGCCTGATTGCCGCCGCGCTGGCGCTGCCCCTGTTTTTTTTCCTGTACGCCACCCTCGGCCATCCGAAGCCGGTCGCCATCTGGAAGTGGATGGATATCGTCTGCGAAGGCGGCACGGCCGTCATGGCCGGCGTATGGTTCCTGTTTACCCTGAGCAGCCGGCCGCGCGGCCGCGTGACGAGCCTGATCGCGGGCGGCCTGTGCGCCATCATGCTGGGGTCGTGGGCCGATTGCCTCGATGAATTTTTTGCCGTCGACAAGCGGCAAGTATGGGATAACTGGCTGGAAGCCTTGATTCCGTTCGGCATGCTGGTGCTGACCATCGGCATGTACTACTGGCGCCAGGAACAGTTCCGCCTGAACGAACACCTGCAAAAGCGCGAGCGCCTGTTCCGCGACCACCGCGCCTTCGACCGCATCACCCAGCTGGCCGACGCCAGCTACCTGCGCACGCAGATCCGCCTGGAACAGGAACGCCGCCCCGGCTTCGACTGCGCGCTGGTCTTGCTCGATATCGACAGCTTTCACCTGATTAACCGCGAATACGGCCACCGCGAAGGCGACCGCGTGCTGCAGGCCGTGGGCCACATGCTGTTGTTGAACTTGCGCAATGACGATTTGCTATGCCGCTATGCGGGCGACCGCTTCGCCGTGCTGATGCCTGGCGTGTCGCGCGAGGATGCGGCGCTTGCCGCGCGCCACCTGTGCCAGATGGTGGGGCAGATGCGCCACCATGCGAACGACAACCGCGAAATCGGCCTGAGCCTGCGCCACGCCTGCTCGCTGGCCGACGGCGTGCCGGAAGTGGTGCTGGCCGAACTGAGCCGGGCAGTGGAGGCGCCGCGGGCCGCTCCCGGCACTACCACGGCCGCGCCTGCCTGATGCAGTTGTTGCAGCAGGGCGATCCCGGCATCGCGGCGCGGCACCAGCCGGCGCTGGTGCTCGACTATGCGCGCAGCCGCGAGCTGGACACGGCGCCGCTGTGCAAGGGCACGGGCCTCGGCGACGGTGCGCTGCCGTCCGAGGAAAGCCAGCTCAGCGCCGCGCAATACCTGCAGTTGCTGGCCAACGTGGCGCGCGGCCTCGACAGCCTCGATACCAGCTTCATGCTGGGCCAGCAGATGCTGCCAGGCCATTACGGCGCCGTCAGCCATGCCTTGCTGCAGGCGCGCAACCTGCGCCAGGCCCTGGCCATCCTGTGCGATTTCCATACCTTGCTGTGTCCGCTGCTGCAACCGCGCCTGCGCGAGGCGGGCGAGCTGCATGTGCTGTACTGGACGGACTCGTTCGGCGCGCCCAGCCAGCTGCCTTTCCTCGTCGAGATGCACATGACGGCGCTGGCGGCCATGTGCCGCTGGCTGGCCGGCGAAGTCTTGCCGTGGCGCTTCTGCTTCAACCGCGCCCGCCCGCGCCACGTGGAGCAGCACGAGGTGCACCTGGGCCAGGCCCTGCGCTTCGATTGCCAGATCGATGCCATGCTGATCGAATCGCGCTGGCTGGACCGCCCCTGGCCGCGCGGCAATGCCACGGCGGCGGCGCTGGCCTTGCGCGCGGCGGCGCTGGAGCCGGTGCCGGCACCGAGCCTGCTCGGCGCGCTGTACGACTACCTGCTGGCCCATATCCGCTGCGCGCCCACGCTGGAACGCACGGCGCAGCAATTCGGCGTCAGTCCCGCCACGCTGAAGCGCCACCTGGCGCGCCACGGCACGCATTTCCAGGCCGAGCTCGACCAGGTGCGCGCGCACCAGGCCATCTACCTGTTCCAGGCGCACGGCTACGACAACGACGCGGTGGCCGCCTATCTGGGCTTTCATGATGCGACCAACTTCCGCCGCTCGTTCAAGCGCTGGACGGGGCAGACGCCGCAGTTGCTGCGCCACGCGCTGGCCCTGTTCGGTACAGGCTGAGTTTGCCGTGGCGCGCCCGCGCCAGTCATGTAGATTCCATAGGGAACAATTGCCCGTTCTATTACATCCATAGTACACTCGGCAAGAGAGCGAACAGACGCGCTTTGAGGCGGTCCGGCAGGCGTGGCGTCACACGACGCCGCAGCGCCGCCATATCGACGGTGCGCCGGCCGCTGCCGACCGGCTAGCCTTGCCCTAACCCTGTCTGGCAACCGGCCTGCCGATGCAAGCGGCAAGCCGGGAACCGGATAACTTGATAATGTTCAATCGTGTATTCACAATCGCAAATCGATCCAGTCGTCAGTTTCCGCAACACCCAGGGTGAGGCGGTGCGGGGCACGATTTTCAACGTGCAGCGCAATTCGCTGGTCATGGAAATCTATAATCCCTACTCGATCGTGCAGGTGAGCGAGGTGCTCAACGACCTGACGGTGCGCATGGGGGCGAAGAATGCCTACGTCGGCAAGGCGGTCGTCATCAGCAGCGTCAATACGGGCCTGACGGCCATCGTTTCCGTGACCCTGATCGACGAGTGGCGCGAGCTGAGCGACGTGGTGGTGGTCAAGGGCGCCGTGGCCAGGGAGGCGAGCGCCTTCGTCTCCGGCTGGGGCGAGCGCTTCCGCATCCGCCGCGACTACCAGATCGTCGTCAACGAAATGCGCGCCTTCCTGTCGGAAGTGGCGCGCTGGGTCGAGCAGGTCGACCTGTCGGACTCGCTGCCCAAGGAAAATGGCCGCCTGCGCGCCGATATCTTCGACGAACTGGCGCAGCCGCTGATGGAACAGACCCAGCTGTATTTGCGCCAGCTGGAGGAAGAGGCCTCGCTGGTCGAGGAAGAGCGGGCGCCGGCCCACCGCGCCTTTGCCCAGGCGGCGCTGCACCCGCTGATCCTGCGCGCGCCCTTCGTCTTCCGCACGTTTACCAAGCCGCTCGGCTACGCGGGCGACTACCAGATGGTCAACCAGCTGCTCGACGATCCGCGCCAGGGGCCCAGCACCTATTTCCAGATCGTCAATGCCGCCTTCCTGCAGGCGGCCGTGGCCACCGCGCACCGCAACCGCATCGATATCCTGAGCGAGTTCCTGGCGCAAAAGGCGGCCGCGGCGCGCGAGGCCGGACGCGTCTTCAAGGTGCTCAACGTGGGCTGCGGCCCGGCCATCGAAGTGCAGCGCTTCCTCGAGACCTGCCCCGACGCGCAGTGGCTGGCCTTCGAGCTGGTCGACTTCAGCGGCGAAACGCTGGACTGGACGCGCGCGCGCCTGAGCACCATCATGCAGCGCACGGGCCGCGTCGTCGAGATCGACTATGTGCACGATTCCGTGCACAATCTGCTCAAGCGCCGCCATGGCGCGGGCATCAGCGGCCTGCCCGGCAGTTTCGACGCCGTGTACTGCGCCGGCCTGTTCGACTACCTGTCCGACAAGGTGTGCGCGCGCCTGCTGCTGCACTTCGCGTCGCGCGTGGGGCCGGGCGGGCGCCTGCTCGTCACGAACGTGCATGCGAACAATCCCGGCAAGTTCGGCATGGAGCATTTGCTGGAATGGCATTTGATCTATCGCAATGAGGAGAGCTTGTCGGCCTTGTTGCCCGAATATGCGACGGCGCACCATATCTATGTCGATGCCACGGGCGTCAATGTCTTTGCGGAAGTGAGCATTCCTTGATGGACAGTCCAGGCCTGCACGCCGGCTATACGGCCGTATTGCGCGACTTCCGCCTGGAATTCAGCCGCGGCGGCGCCTACACGGGCATCGTCCTGATCCTGCTGGGCATGGGCCTCGATTCGGCCCTGTATCCGGCCATGCAGTCGGCGTTCACCAGCGCCCGCATCGTCGTGTCGGTGCTGATCTTTTGCGTGGTGCTGGCCATGCGCACGCGCTGGGCGCAGGACCGTATCCAGGGGCTGACCTTCATCTGGCTGCTGCTGCCGCAGGTGATGATCGCCTGGATGATCGCCGTCACCGAGGGCGCCACCTCGATCTATTACGTGGGCATGACGCTGGCCATCTATTCGTCCGGCATCGTGCTGGCCTTCGGCCTGTGGCAAAACATGGTCTTCGGCGCCGTTTCCTGCCTGCTGTACGTGGCCGCCTGCGCCTGGCATGCGCGCGGCTTCAACCTGCAGGCCGTGTTTGTCGTCAACTGCCTGTTCCTCATCATGTCGGCCAGCATCAGCGCCGTGTTTACCTACTTTAACGAGCGCGCGCGCTTCATGCTGTTCCAGCTGAAGGCGGAAGTGGCGCAAAAGAATACGCAGCTGGAAGAAACGAATAAAAGCCTGGCCGATATCAAGGGGCAGATGTTGCAGCAGGAAAAGATGGCCGCCATCGGCACGCTGGCCGCCGGCATGCTGCATGAAGTCAACAATCCCGTGAATTTCTGCATGATGGCCATCGAGGTGGCCATCGAGGACCCGGCCGCCAAGCAAAGTGCGCTGGTCAGCGAATGCCTGGCCGACGCCAAGCAAGGCATGCTGCGCGTGCAGCACATCGTCTCGGACTTGAAGACCTTTGCCTACCGCAAGAGCGGCAACCAGCTGGAAAACGGGCATTTCCAGTTCCGCAGCGCGCTCGAGGCGGCGATCCGCCTGGTGGGCCACGAAACGAAGAATGTCAGCATCAGCCATGCGCTGCCCGTCGATACGCTGGTGCGCGGCGACGAGGCGGCCATCGTGGGCGTGCTGATCAATCTGCTGGGCAATGCCGTGTTGTCCATGCGCAAGGGCAATGCGCCGCCGTTCGAAATCCGCGTCACGGCCCACTGGGACGAAGACCGCCTGCGCATCAGCGTGCGCGACAACGGCCCCGGCATCGCGCCGGAAAACCTGGCGCGCGTGTTCGAGCCGTTCTTCACCACGCGCGAAGTGGGGCAGGGCCTGGGACTGGGCTTGAGCATCAGCTATGGCGTGATCGAACGCCATGGCGGCACGCTCAGCGCCGAAAGCGTGCTCGGCGAGTGGGCCAGCATGAATTTCGACCTGCAGCGTTCCGATTGGGAGGGCCGCTAGCATGCACAGCGATAGCCGCGCCACCGTGCTGTATGTCGACGATGAAGCCCTGGCCTGCAAGTATTTCGACTATGCGGTCGCGCCGCGCTACCGCGTGCTGACGGCGCCCGGCGTGGACGCGGCGCTGGCCGTGCTGGCCGAGCAGGGCGGCGACATCGACGTGCTGGTCACCGACTACCGCATGCCCGACCGCCTGGGCAGCGAATTGCTCGATGAAACGGCGCGCCGCTATCCGCACATCGTCTGCCTGCTGGTGACCGCGTATGCGGACAAGGACGTGCTGCTGGAACTGATCAATGGCGGCGCCGTGTTCCGCCTGCTGGAAAAGCCGCTCGACATGGCCGCCATGCTGGGCGCGCTGCAGCTGGCCGTGCAGGCGGGGCGCGAGCGCGCCGCGCGGCGCCAGGGCCTGGTGGCGATGGAAGAGTCGCTGGCCTTCCTGGCCCACGAATTGAATACGCCGCTGGCGGCCATCGCCAATTTTGCGCGCGGCATCGCGCGGCGCGCGCAGGCGGAGGGCGCCGTGCAGGCCGAGATCGGCGAAGCGGCCGCCCTCATGCACGGCAACGCCCGCTATTGCCTGTCGGTGCTGGCCAGCTTTGTCGATACCGTGCGCCTGGCCACTGCCGGGCCGGGCATGCAGGGCGGGCGCGGCATGGGCAGCGCGCGGCAACTGCTGGACGCGCTGCTCGACAGCTACCCGCTGAGCGCGGCCCAGCGCGCCGCCATCACGGTCGACGTGCGGCAAGACTTTGCCATCGCCGAGTCGCCCAACTGCGTGTCGCTGATCCTGTCCTCGGTGCTGGGCAATGCCTTGCGCGCCGTCGGCGAGCACCCCCATCCCGAGCTGACGCTCACCGTCGGCGGCGGGCATATCGCGGTGCGCGACAATGGTCCCGGCATCGCGCCCGAAATCGTGCAGCAGCTGCTGCACGACCCGCTCACCGCCAGCGGCGATGAGGGCACGGGCTGGGGCATGATTTTTTGCCGCCGCATGATGCAGTCGTTCGGCGGCAATCTCGATATCGTCACCGAGCCTGGCAGTTCCACCACAGTCACCCTGAATTTTCCCGTACATATAAGGAACGAGCATGATTGACGCCAATCTGCGTTTACCGGCTCAGCGAGAGCCGGCGCGAGGCCTGCCGACGATACTCTATGTCGATGACGAGGCCAACGCCCTCAAATACTTCCAGCGCGCCATCGCGCCGCTGGCCGACGTGCTGACCGCCACCTCGGTCGAGGAGGGCAAGCGCATCCTCGACGAACAGGCCGACCGCATTGCCGTGCTCGTCTCGGACCAGCGCATGCCCGGCGCCTATGGCAACGAGCTGCTGTCGTATTGCTGGGACCGCCATCCGCACATCGTGCGCATCCTGACGACCGCGTATTCCGAGCTCGAGCATACGGTGGAAGCCGTCAACCAGGGGCAGATCCACCGCTACATCCAGAAGCCGTGGGATATCGCTGCCCTGCGCATGGAACTCAAGCAGGCGCTGGAACTGGCCAGCTTGCGCAATGAGCACGCGCAATTGCTGCGCGAAAAGCTCATGGTGCGCCAGCGGCAAGCCATCGCCAACCGCATCGGCACGCTGTACACGCTGTGCGCGAGCCTGGCGGGGCCGGAACAGCAATTGCCGGTGGAAGCATACCTGTCGGCGGCCCTGACGGCCGGCGTCACGCCGCCCGAGCCGGACTGGCTGCTGATGGATTATGCCGACCTGATCAGCTCGGAAGCGTTCCGCGGCACGGCCTTTTGCGCGTCCGTGCGCCAGCAGCTCGAGGGCCTGGAACGCGACCATCCCGGCCGCGGCGTGGAGCAGGCGATCGACATGCTGCTGCCCGTGTTTGGCGCGGCGCTGCACAGCCAGGGCGGCACGGCGCTGTTCCTCGACAGCCGCCTGCTGACGGAATTCCTGGAAACGCCGACCGGCACGCCCGTCTCCGCCGTCCACGCGTTCTGGCTGGCCAGCCTGCTGTGGCTGGCGCGGCGCGGCTGGTCATTGCAGCTGAACCGGGGCGAGCAGGGCTTGCAGGGCAAGGTGGTGCAGGCCGAACCGGGCTTGACGCCCGATCACCTGGCGGCCTGGATCGAACAGTTCTGAGCCTGCCGCGCGGCAGGCCTGTCAGCGGCCGTCAGCCGCCATCGAGCCGCCAGACATAGCTGGTGCTGGCCCACTGCTGCACCGGCGCGCCGTCCCGCAGCGCGGGCGCGAAGCGGCAGGCGCCGAGGGCGGCGCGGGCCGCCTCGTCGAGTTGCGGATAGCCGCTGCTGCGGGCCAGCCGCGATTCCTGCACCACGCCGTCGGTGCCGATCAGCAATTCCAGAGAGGTCGTGCCCTGGGCGCCCTGCGCCTGGGCGGCGCGCGGGTAGTCGGGCCGGGCGCAGTGGCGCACGTCGAGCCAGGCCGCCTGCACGGGGGCCTTGCCGTTCGCCAGCACGGCCGTCGGCCGGGACGCCTGGAACGCCACGGGCAGCAACAGCCATGCCCGGCTGGCCTTGCCCTGCGCCATGTAGGGCGTGAAGCGGCATGCCAGCGCCATCGCGCGCGCCGCTTCGTCGAGCAGCGCATGGCCGCTGCCGTGCGCGACCTGCGCTTCATCGATGCCGCCCTGTTCATTGAGCAGCAGCCGCAGCTGCGTCGTGCCGTGCAGGCCCGCGCGCAGCGCCGCTTCCGGCACGCTCACCTGCGGGCATTGCGGCGCCGCCAGGGCCACGGCGGCCGGGCCTGCCGGCGTGGCCGCCTCGCCTGCCGCATGGACGAGGCGGGCGCCGGCGGCCAGCAGCAGGAACAGCAGGCGGTGCGATGGGGGGATGGGCATCAAATCGTCTTCCAGTATGGTTGCCGCCAAAGAAAACAGGGCCGCGCAGGCCCTGTCGCCCGCCTGCGGCCGGGGCTATTGTTCCGCCGCCGCCTTCAGCTTGTTCAAGCCTTTCTCGAAATCCTTGCCGATCATGCTATCCATGCTGACGAAGACCGTCATGACCTTGCTGACGAAGGGGCTGGGACCGGTCATGGTCCAGTTTACCTTCGTGTTCTCGCCGTCGGGCGACAGGGTAAAGATGGTGGTGTTGTGGCTTTCGAACGGCTTCAGGAAGTCCAGCTTGATGACCGTGCGCTCGGGGCCGGCGGCCTCGGTGATTTCCATGCGCCCCGCGCCCACCTTGTCGTTGCCTTGCCAGGCGTATTGCGCGCCCTGTCCGCTGCCTGGCCCCGTGAAGGTGCGCTGCATGGCCGGATCGAGCTTTTCCCACGGCGACCAGGCTTGCCAGTTGTGGAAGTCCGTGATCAGCGCGGCGATCTTTTGCGGCGGCGCCTTGATGGTCGTTTCGCGCTGCACGCTGAAGGTGTCGGGCTTCGTCGTTGCGTAGCCGAGGATGGCGGCGATGGCGACGACGATGAGCAGCAGTGTTTTCTTGATCATATGCTCTCCAAATCTTGATGGGTCGATGCGAACAAATCGGACCAATCTTATCAGATATGAATGCGGCTGCGCCGTCCCCCTGCCCATTATTTGCACCCGTGCGCAAGGGCGCCGCCTGCGCGCACGGCAGGTTTGTGGCGCGCGGCCATCGTCCGCTAGAATGTTGGCCTGCAAGAATTTCAATGAAGGAATTATGATTCAACGATCGATCGCCAGGCTGACCCTGGCGTGCGGCCTGCTGGCTTCGGCCCTAGCCGCGAACTCCGCCTACGCGGGCGCCTGTCCCGCCCATTATGTCGACGGCCGCGAGCCGGAAATCACCAATCCCAAGCTCGACGTGGCGACCAGGGAGCTGTGCTACACCGTGTTCGGCGTCATGCATTCGGGGATCACGCGCACGCCGTTGTGGTCGGCCGAGCACCTGACGGCGAACAGGCTGGAGGCGGCGCAGGACTTGTCGCGCGAGAATTCCTTCCATGCCGAGCGCAGCCTGCCTGCCAGCCAGCGCGCGGAACTGGCCGATTACGCCCGTAGCGGCTTCGACCGTGGCCATATGGCGCCGAATGGCGACATGCCGGACCGCAAGAGCCAGCACGACAGCTTTACCCTGGCCAACATGGTGCCGCAAGACGCGCGCAACAACCGCTATGTGTGGGCCGGCATCGAAGGCGCCGTGCGCAAGATGGCAAAGAAGGAGGGCGACCTGTACGTGATCACGGGGCCGGCTTTTATCGGCGGCAATTTGCGCAAGGTGGGAAGAGTGATCGTGCCCAGCCATCTATACAAGGCCGTGTACAGCCCGCGCCAGCGCGCCGGCGCCGCCTATTTCATCGAAAACATCGACACCAAGCAATATGAAGTGCTGAGCATCGCGCAACTGGAAGACAGGATAGGCATCAATCTGTTACCGTCGCTGACGCGGCAGCAGAAACTGCGCATGCTGAGTTTGCCCAAGATCAATAGCAAGTCCAAAAAATCATCTTCTTGAGAGGAAATGCCATGTGCGCAAAAAAATTCATCCCTTACGCCAATGAAAGCGATGTGCTGGAGATCGGCGGCCTGAGCATCGAAAACCGTGTCGACCGCATCAGCATCAGCGGCGATATCGACCTGACCCTGGACAAGGCTGGCCTGGCCCTGGCCAAGCAGCTGCAAAAGCTGCTGGGCGACGTGGTGGCGCAGCTGGACAAGCAGGACTTGCCGGACCAGCTGCCGCCGCCCGCCGTCACGTCGGTGGCCAATCCGTTCGCGTAGCAGCGGCCGCGTGATGGTGGCCGCCGGCAGCGCCCGTCAGGGCAGTTGCGTCGCCGTGCTGTTGCGCGGCGTGGCATCTTCATGGAACAGATCCGCCAGGTACTCGCAGAGCGCCTGTTCCTCGACATCGCATGGCACGATGAAGTCGGCGGGCCTGCGCTTTCCTTCCGCGCCAAGATAAAAGGCGCGCCATGCCCCGGCGGCGCCGCGCACCGCGATCAAGGTGCCAAAAATATTGAATTTGAATTCGTGCATGGGCGTGCTCCGGCAGGCGTGAATTGAATGGTCCGCCGCGTGCCGGCAGCGGACCGCTGCCAGCGCCGCCGTCCCGACGCAGTGCGCCGGGACGGGCGGGCGCCGGCACGGACGGTTACCTGGCGAAGGCCTGCGCCGCCGGCGTGACCGTCACCGCGTCCGGCCCGATGTTCAGCCGCATGGCGCCGATGACCTGGTCTTCGTCGAGCAGGGCTTGCGGCTTGTTGCCATCGTACTTGATCGGCGAGAAAACGTCGCTGACGAGCTTTTCCTTGAGGCCCGCCGCATCCTTGGCGATCATCACCACGGACAGGTTCTTCGCCGACAGGTGCTGCTGGATGGCGCGGTTGACATCTTGCAGCGTCAGTTTCGACAGGCCGTCACGCATCAGCTTGGTGAACTCGGGCGTGCCATGCCATTGCGAATCGAGCGCGTAGCCCAGCTGCTGGTCTTGCGTCGACGTCATGACGAAGACGTTCTTCATCAGGTAGTCGCGCGTGGTGGCGAAATCGTCCTGCGTCAGGCCATTGTCGATGAGCTTGCCCAGTTCCGTCAGCGCCACGCGCAGGGCGAAATGGGCATTTTCCGGCGCCACCGGGCGTATCCAGATTTCGAACAGCTGCGCCTTGCGGCCCAGGTTCGGGTTCGGGAAGAACTGGTACATGCCGCGCGGGAAGGCTTCGATATACGCGTAATCGCCGTAGTTCATGCCGCGCAGCTCGCGGATGCGCTGGTACAGGTAGGAATTCGAGGCGCGGTGCTCGCCCAGCCAGGTCTTCGCCAGCCACAGGGCGGGGAAGTCCGCGTGCGTGCGCGTCACCTCCAGGGGCAGGCCGAAGGAAATGGCCGTGGCGCGCGTGTTCTTCTCGATGATTTCCACTTCCAGTCCGTTGGCCTTGCGGCCCGCCGGTTTGACGCTGGCCGGCAGGCCGGGACCGGCCGGCAGCTTGCCCAGCGCCTGCGTCAGCGAGGCCGTCATGGCGTCGGAGACGTCGCCGGACATGCCCACCTTGACGGCGCCCTGCGCATACGCGCTCTTCCAGAACTGTTTCACGTCGTCCAGGGTGATGGCGTCGATGCCGGCGACCGTGCCCAGTACCGGGTGGCCGTATGGCGTGCCCGCATACACATTGGTTTGCAGCCGTTCCTTGGCGAACTCCTCTTCGTTATTGTCCTTCAGGTCCAGCAGCAGCGCGTTCTTTTGCGCATCCTTCAGGCGGCGGAAGTCGTCTTCGCGGAAACCGGGCGAGAGCAGCAGGGGCAGGGCGATGTCATTGAACTGGCTCCAGTTGTCCCTGTGGATGGAGCCGGTAAACGTCGTCATTTCCTTGTCCGTCTGCTGGGTAAAGCTGCCGGCCAGCGGAAACAGGGCCTGGTTGACTTCGTCGATCCTGCGCTCGGACGAGCCGCCCGAGGCCACCATGGCGGCCGTCAGCGCGGCCAGCCCTTCCTTGCCCTGCGGGTCGTGCGCGGAACCGGCCGCAAACAGCAGCTTGTAGCGGATCTGCGGCAGCGCGGACCGTTGCAGCAGCACGTCGAACTGCGCGTTCGAGGCGGCCGGCAGCAGGCTGGCCAGTGTCGGCGTGGCGGCGATGGCGGCCGCCATCGGCTGGTGCGACAGGGTGCTCACCACCAAGGCCTCGTCCGTCAGGTATTTGCGCGCGGCCGCCTGCAGGTCGGCCGGCGTGAGCGTGTCGAGCAGGCGGTAGTAGTCGTTGAGGGTGGCATACGCGCGGTCGAAGTGCACGAACGAGGCCAGGGTGCCGCCGATCTGCTCGGTGTTGTCGAGCGTGCGGATCAAGCCGTATTTTTCCGCCGACTTGGCGTCCGCCAGCTCCTTCGCGCTGACGGGCGTGTCGCGCAGCCGCGCCACGGTGGTCAATATGGCGTCGCGCACATACACGGCGTCGCCGATGTCTTTCACGCGCGCGCCGATCACGGCCAGGGTCGGGTCGACCCGTTTCGGCGTCATGTCGAACAGTTGATCGACCTTCTGCTCGTTCTGCACCAGGCGCTGGTACAGCGGCGAGGTGCGGCCGAACGCCAGCGACAGCAGGGTGGACAGCGCCGCCTGGTCCTTGTCCTTCACGGAAAACGCGGGCGCGTGGAAGCCCACGGCCACCCACGGCAGCGTGGGCGTGGGCCAGGCCACGTGCTTGTAGACGGGACCATGCGGCGCCGCCTCCTTCGGCACGGCCGGCTGCGGCGTGCCGCGCTGCCATTTGCCCCAGTATTTTTCCACCAGCGCAATGGCTTTTTGTGGTTCCACGTCGCCGGCGATGATGATGGTGGTGCGCTCGGGACGGTACCAGCGGTCGAAGAAGATCTTCGAGTATGCGTACTGGTTCGGCATGTCCTCGATGTCCTGGATAAAACCCATCGTCGTGTGCTTGTAGGTATGCGTGGCGTAGGCGCTGTCGCGCATCACCTCGAACAGTTTCGCGACCGGGTTGGCGCTGTTCTTGTTGTACTCGCCCAGCACGGCCCGCGATTCCGTCTTGAACGCGTCTTCCGCGTAATCGAGGTGCTGGAAGCGGTCCGCTTCCACCTTCAGCAGCGTTTCCAGGTCTTCCTTGGCAAACGTGGTGTGGTAATTGGTCAGGTCGTCGCTGGTGTAGGCGTTCTGGCGCGCGCCGGCGCGGGTGATGACTTCCTGGTATTTTTCGGGCGGATAAGCCTTGGTACCGCGAAACATCATGTGCTCGAAGAAATGCGCAAAACCGGACTTGCCCGGCTCGATTTCATTGCGCGAACCTGTCTGCACGGGAATCTGCAGCGACACCAGGTTCGGGAAGCCGGTCGGCACGATGATGATCTTTAATCCATTGGCCAGGGTCTTTTCCGTGGCCTTGAACGGCAGCAAATCGGACTTGCCGGCGGCGGCGCCGTGGGCGGCGGCCGGCCTGACGGGCGCGGCGGCCAGGTTCGACGCGGCCATGGCCGACAGGGCCAGGGCGAAAGCGGGGATGAAAATGGGCAGGACTCTTGACACGGGGGCTCCTTCTTTTTTGGATGTAATGAAAGTGCAACACCACAGCATAGAAGATTCATGCCGCCGTGCATAGGGGTGGCCGTGGCGACGACGAGGAGGGACGCCTGGAGGCGGGCCGCAGGATGCGTGCCGTCAGAGGGTTGGGATAGTCGCGCCGCGCTGGCAGGAATCTGCGGATGCGGACGACGTCCTGCGTCCGCGCATGCCGCCGCGCATCTCGCCGGCACTTGCCGCTTAGCTCAGCGTCGTTTCCGGCAGGCTGATGCGGTTGCGGCCCAGGTGCTTGGCGCGGTACAGGGCGCCGTCGGCCGTATGGATCAGCTGGCCCAGCTGCGTGCCGGCGCCGGGCAGCGCGGTGGCGGCGCCGATGCTGACGGTGACGCAAGGGCCGCCCGTGCGCTGGCGCGGCAAGCGCAGTCGTTCCACGCGCTGGCGTATGCGTTCGGCCACGATGGCCGCGCCCTTGAGCGACTGGTTGGGCAGGATCACGGCGAATTCCTCGCCGCCATAGCGCGCCACCAGGTCGTTCGCGCGCATTTCGCTGGCGACGGCGCCGGCCACCGTGCGCAGGCACTGGTCGCCGCCCTGGTGGCCGTGGCAATCGTTGTATTGCTTGAAGTTGTCGACATCGACCATCAGCAGCGACAGCGGCTGGCCGTGGCGCTGGGCGCGTTGCCATTCGGCATGCAGGGTATCGTCGAAGCAGCGGCGGTTCGCCAGGCCCGTCAGGCCGTCGCGCGTGGCCAGGCGTTCCAGCGCCAGCTGCGCGCGCTTTTCATCGGTCATGTCGCGCAGGGTTTCGACGACGGCGATCAGCTCGCCATTGTTGCCATGGATGGGACTGGCATCCACGGCCAGGTAGCGCCGCCGGCCCGTGCGCGGCATGTCGCACCAGTTTTCCGCGCACAGATTGTGGCCCGTGCTGCTGCGGTATTGCTGCTGTGCATATAGCGCCTGCAGGTCGCCGCCGCGGCCGGCCAGCAGCAGGTCGGCCAGCGTGGGCCGTGGCTGCGCGTAAAAGCAGCGGCCGTGCTGGTCCGTGCCCAGCACTTCGGCGGCCGGCACCCCCGTCAGCTGTTCGCAGGCGCGGTTCCAGATCATCACCTTGCGATGGACATCGAGCACGAAGGTCGGGACGACCAGCAATTCCATCATCTTCACGGCGAAGCCCTGCGGTTCGGCGTACGGTGATTCGCTTGCATGTGCGTGCGTGTCCGGCATGGGCGCATCCTTATGTGGCGTGGATCGGGGCTGGCGAGAAGGCCATGATGCAGCGTCGCGGCCCGAGGATGTTGATATGGAGCAATAATTGTCCATCGGAATGTGTCGCGCCAGCGTCAGGCCGGGCCGGCCGCCAGCGGCAGCGACAGGCGCAGCGTGGTGCCGCCGCCGGCGCGGCTGTCGATGGACAGGCTGCCGCCGGCCGCCGCCAGGCGTTCCTGCATGCCGGCCAGGCCGCAGCCCGCGCGCCGGGGTACGGCGGGCATGCCGACGCCGTCGTCGCTGATGCTCAGTTGCAGCATGGTGTCGTCGCACCGCAGGCGCAGCATGACGCGCGTGGCCCGCGCGTGGCGCGCGATGTTTGCCAGCGCTTCCTGCAACACGTGGTACAGCAGCGCATCGTGCTGGCCGTCCGTGCCGGCGTCGAATTCGCACGCGCATTCGCAGGCGATGCCGGTGCTGCGCGAAAATTCGGCCTGCAAGCCATCGAAGGCCGCTTGCAGGCCGCCTTCGAGGGCGGGCGGGCGCAGGTCGTGGATCACGCAGCGCAGTGCGGCGATGCTGAGGTCCACATTGTGCGAGATCAGCGCCAGTTTTTGCCTGAGCAGCGCTGGCGCGCCGTGCGCACCGGACTGCAGCATGGCCAGGTCGATCTTCAGCGTCAGCAGGTGCTGGCCCAGGTCGTCATGGATGTCGCGCCCGATGCGCAGCCGCTCCTGTTCGCGCGCCGTTTGCCGCGCGCGTTCGAGCAAGCCCGGTTCGGCGTGCGCGCGCAGCCGGTATTGCGCGTCGATGCGCTGCGCCAGGCGGCGCTGGCGCCACAGCAGCAGCAAGACCAGCGCCGCGAGCAGCACGGCGCAGGCCGTGACCAGGTTCAGCGGCGTGCTCGCGTCGGCCAGCGGCAGGGCGGCGTGTTCGGCATGAATGGACAAGGTGACGCCGGCGCCCATGCAAGCGAGTATCCGCAGGCGGCATGGCAGGCGTGTAGTGCGTTGCATCATCTGCTCGCTCCCCGATTGTTTGCCAATAGGCAATTCTATTAGCTGAAAATATAGTAACTGGCATGCATTTATATTGTCTAAACGCAAAATCCATGCAGATTGCCGCGAGCGGCGCGCAACGCTGTCGTTTTTCTGTGGCAACCGGCAAGGCCAGCGGCATTTGCACGGGAACTGTCGGGGCGGCATATAATAGAGGGTTGTCAATCGGCTTTTGCGGTCCCGGCGCCGGCCTTGTCTTGCCTCGCCACGCGTGCCGCGCGCGCGTCCAGGCGTCCGCCATGCGCGAGGGCGCCAGCCAGCTCTTAGGAAATACAGTGACTTATAGCATCAAAGAAATCTTTTACACGCTGCAGGGCGAAGGCGCGCATGCGGGCCGTCCTGCCGTGTTTTGCCGCTTTTCCGGCTGTAATCTGTGGACGGGCCGCGAAAGCGACCGCGCCACGGCCGTCTGCCAGTTCTGCGATACGGACTTCGTCGGCACGGACGGCGAGCGGGGCGGCAAGTTCAGGACGCCGGCCGAACTGGCCGCGCTGATCGACAGCCTGTGGCCGGCCAGCTACGCGGCCAGCAAATACGTGGTGTTTACGGGCGGCGAGCCGCTGCTGCAGCTCGATGCGGCCCTGATCGACGCCATGCATGCGGTCGGCTTTGCCATCGCCATCGAAACCAACGGCACCTTGCCCGTGCCGCCCGGCGTGGACTGGATCTGCGTCAGCCCGAAGATGGGTTCCACCCTGGTCGTGCACAAGGGTAACGAAATCAAGGTCGTCATTCCCCAGTTCCAGCAAGACCTGGCCGCCTACGAAGGGCTCGATTTCGAGAACTTCTTCGTGCAGGCCATGGATGGCCCCCTGGCCGCGCACAACATGCAGCTGGCCATCGAGACGTGCAAAAGCAACCCGAAGTGGAAGCTGAGCCTGCAAACCCATAAACTCCTGCAAATACCTTAACAACACACTATGCTGACTATCACACGCAAGCTCGAATTCGACGCGGGCCACCGCATTCCCGACCATAAAAGCCAGTGCCGCAACCTGCACGGCCACCGCTATACGGTGGAAATCACCCTGGTCGGCAAGGTCATCGAAGCGGAAGGCAATTCCGACAATGGCATGATCATGGACTTTTCCGACGTCAAGACGCTGGCCAAGCAGCACCTGGTCGACGTGTGGGACCACGCCTTCCTCGTCTACGAGAAGGACACGGCCGTGCGCGACTTCCTGGCCAGCCTGCCCGACCATAAAACCGTCGTCATCGACCGCATCCCGACCGTGGAAAACCTGGCGCGCATCGCCTTCGAGATCCTGAAAGCGGCCTTTACCGACCATTTCGGCACCGGCTTGCACCTGCATAAGCTGGTGCTGCATGAAACGCCGAATTGCTGGGCAGAAGTGACCGATGACTGAAGTGCGGGATGGCGCGCAGGATGCGCGCTACATGCAGCTGGCCCTGGAGCAGGCGCAGCACGCATGGGACCTGGGCGAAGTGCCCGTGGGCGCCGTCGTCGTCAAGGATGGGGAAGTCATCGCCGTCGGCTACAACCAGCCCATCGGCCGCCACGACCCTACGGCGCACGCCGAAGTGATGGCCTTGCGCGCGGCCGCCGACAAGCTGGGCAACTACCGGCTACCCGGTTGCGAGCTGTACGTGACGCTGGAGCCGTGCGTGATGTGCTCGGGCGCCATGCTGCATGCGCGGCTGGCGCGCGTCGTGTACGGCGCGGGCGACCCGAAGACGGGTGCCTGCGGTTCCGTGCTGAACCTGTTCGAGCTGCCGGCGCTGAACCACCAGACGGCCATCGCAGGCGGCGTGCTGGCCGACGAGTGCGGCGCCTTCCTCAAGCGTTTCTTTGCCGAGCGCCGCCGCGCCCAGGCGGACGCGCGCAAGCTGGCCCATCCGCCGGCCTGACAGGGCAGGGCCGCCAGGGCCTTGCCGGTATGTCAGCCATGCCAGCCATCCCGGCTGGCATTTTTTATAACTGTTGCGAAATAACATCTGTATAGACCAATTGCCATTCTCAAATGAGAATGATTCGTGTTACAGTATTGTTTTCGCCAGCAAACTTCCCTTACGCATCGTTGCCGATCCGGGTTCAAGAGCCAGCCTCCACTCTTCCACCGGATCATCATGACTACAGTGTCTACGCAGCGCTCCGCTGCCCCCGTCGTTCCTGCCTTCCACCGCCACA
The DNA here is from genome assembly GCF_058798615.1 of Janthinobacterium sp. GW822-FHT07H11. Taxonomy (NCBI): domain Bacteria; kingdom Pseudomonadati; phylum Pseudomonadota; class Betaproteobacteria; order Burkholderiales; family Oxalobacteraceae; genus Janthinobacterium; species Janthinobacterium sp. GW822-FHT07H11. The sequence continues at coordinate 3,734,288 of NZ_CM179507.1, read as the reverse complement.
ACCTGGTCTTGCGCGCCGCCTTGCTGGGCCTGTTTGCGGCACCGTTGTTGCCCGCGCAGGCGCAAACGGCCGCCGTCAATGCGGGCACGGCCGCCCAGGAGCCGGCCAGGCTGCCGGTGTTCCCGGAAATCGTCGTCAATGCCAAGCAGGACTACGAGCGTCGCGCCGGCACCAAGACGGTCGTCACGGCGGACGACCTGGAGCGCCGCAATGTCACCGGGATGGGCGGCATCGTGCGCTACCTGCCCTTGATTACCGCGCCGGCGGCGGCCTCGGGCAGCGGCAGCGTGTGGGACGGTTCCGGCAATACGGGCTACAACATCCGCGGCCTGGAAGGCAACCGGGTCAGCCTGGAGCTCGATGGCATTGCGCTGCCCGACGCGGCACCCAAGCCGGACGGCAACACCCTCAACGCCTTCGCCACGGGCCGCGATTATTTCGACCCTGAAACGTTCCGCGAAGTGCGCATCGATTCTGGCACGACGGCCGCCAGCGGCGCCAATCCGGGCCTGGGCGGCGGCGTGGCCTTCATCACCAAGTCGCCCGAGGATTACCTGGGCGAGGGGCAGGATCACTATGTTGCCTATAAATACGGCCGCGCCACGGCCGACCGCAGCAATGCGCACACCCTGACGGGCGCCGCCAGGATAGGCGCCACGCTGCAAGGCCTGGCCGTCTACGTGCACCGCGACGGCGAGCAGACGGACAGCCGCGGCACCACGCCGCCCAATCCCGATGACTGGCATTCGAACGCCTTGCTGTCCAAGCTGGTGTGGACCTTGCCGGGCGAACAAAAGCTGGACTTGACGGTCGACATGTTCGAGCGCAAGAACCAGCGCGATCTGCGCAGCAAGGTCAGCACGTATTACCCGACGGGCGTGCAGCAGGATTCCACCACCAAGCGCACGCGCGTGAGCCTGGGCCACGACGTGGTGCTCAAGGATTTCGCCCTGTTCGACCGCCTGACGTCGAAAGTGTATCTGCAGAATGCGAAAACCGACGACAAGACGCAAGGCGTCTACACCTTTGGCAGCCCGGCGCAGCGCGCCATCGACACCAGCTTCAAGAATGACAGCATCGGCGTCACGTCGGAAGCGTTCAAGCAGCTCAACGCCGACAACGCGCTGCTGTACGGCGTGCAGCTGGAACAGCTGAAAACCCGGCGTCCGTGGCGCGAAGACCGCCTCATCATCGCCACGGGCCAGCATCAAATCACCAACAAGAACCGCATGGCCGACATGGACACGAGCAAGCTGGCCCTGTACGTGCGCGACGACCTCAGTTTTAATCTGGCTGGCAAGAAAGCCGTGCTGACGCCGGGCTTGCGTGCCGATTACCGCAGGGACGCGCCGAAGAACCTGCAAGGCTATGCCATCGGCGTGCCGGGCGCGTCCAAGGAAGTGCGCAAGCAGAGCGACAGCTATTTCACGCCCAGCCTGAGCCTGTCCGTGGAAGTCTTGCCGCAAATAAACGCCTACGCCACCGTCACGCGCGGCACGCGCCTGCCGACGGCGGCCGAGCGCACGGGCACCTATGATTCCATCAGCTATACGGGCACGGGCAAGGGCTATGCCGTGCTGGGCAATGCGAATCTGCGCAAGGAAACCAGCCAGGCGTATGAACTGGGCCTGAAGGGCGACGTCGCCAAGGGTTTGAGCCTGCATGCCTCCGTCTACCAGACGGAATACAAAAACATGATCGAGTATGTGATGCAGGACGATGACCCGGTCAACTATCCCACCATCACCCAGGGCCTGTTCCGTCCGGAAAACATCGGCAATGCGCGCACCTGGGGCGCCGAGCTGACCCTGCGCGCGGAGCTGGGCGCCTGGGCGCCGGCCATGCAGGGCTACCACGTCGACCTGGCCACGGGCGTGGCCAAGGGCCGCTCCTTCAATACCCGGACGGGCGACAGCGGCGATCTGAACTCGGTGGCGCCGGCCAAGTCGGCCCTGACCTTCGGCTACGACCACGCGAACGAGCTGTTCGGCCTGGCCCTGACGGCCGTGCATGCGGGGGAAAAACAGGCGGCGAATGACTTGCTGATGGGCGCGACCGCGCCGCGCTTCAGCGTGCCGTCGTACACCATCCTTGACTTGTCGACCTACTGGAACGTGCACAAGAACGCGAAGATCGTCGTCGGCGTGTACAACTTGACGGATCGCAAGTACTGGGACTACGCCGCCGCGCGCAGCCTGTCCGCCGGCACCACGGCCGCCAGCCGCGCCGAGATCGAGCGCTACGCCAAGCCGGGCCGCAACGTCGCCGCCAGCCTCAGCGTCAATTTCTAAATTTTTACCGGGGAGGGGCGCCTGCCCCTCTTTTTTTCCATGTTTGATTGAATGGTCTCTCTATGAAGTTATCCAAACTCGTTCTATCCCTGCTAGGCAGCCTGCTGATTGCAAACGCAACCGCGGCCCCAGCCACCCTGGCGGAACGCTGGTCCACCTTGCGCACGGAGCAGCCGAAGCTGCAGATCCGCGACGCGGCGCGCGCGCTGGGCGTGTCCGAAGCGCAATTGCTGGCAACCAATATCGGCAAGGGCGTCACGCGCTTGCAGGCCGATGGCAACCAACCGCGCGAAATCATGCGCGCCGCGCTGGACCTGGGCCTCGTGCAAGCGATCACGCGCAATGAAAACGGCGTCATTGAGACGACGGGCGTGGCCAGCAAGTTCAAGCAGGCGGGCGACAAGTCCGAGCAGGCCGACACCAAGGACCCGGAAACGGAAGCGCGCCAGCGCAATATCGCGGGCGGTTACCTGGGCGGCCAGATCGACCTGCGTTTCCACTTTGAAAACTGGAAGTACGCATTTGCCGTGGAGCAGCCTGGTCGCGACGGCAAGCCCACGCGCAGCTTGCAATTCTTTGACGCCAACGGCACGGCCGTGCACAAGATTTATGTGCGCAACGAGGCGGGCGTGGCCGTCTACGATAAATTGGTGGCGACTTTCCGCCTGCCGCAGCAAGGCGCGGAACTGAACGTGCTGGCCGTGGCGCCGAAAGCGGCGGAAAAGCCGGACAGCGAGATCGACGTCAAGGAATTCCAGCTGGCCTGGAAAGACATGACGGACGTGCACCAGTTCGCGCAAATCATGCGCGAATTCCACTTGACGCGCGAGCAGGCGCTGCGCCTGGCGCCGGCCGGCGTGGTCGAGCGCGTGACGCCGCAAGCGCTGCGTACCTTGCTGGAAAACGCGGCCAGGGACAAGGTCGCCATCATGGTCTTCCTGGGTAATGAAGGCTTGACGCAGATCTACAGCGGCAAGATCGAAAAAACCATGGCCGCCGGCGGCTTCTTCAACGTGCTGGACCCGGACTTCAACCTGCACATCCGCGACACGGCCCTGCGCAGCGGCTGGGTCGTCAAGCGCGGCGGCGTGACTTCCGTCGAGTTCTTCGACAACGACGGCACGCAAGTGGTCTCCTTCTTCGGCGTGCGCGAGCGCGGCAAGCCGCAGCCGCAAGCGTGGGTGGACCTGGCTGATTCCTTGCCAAAAGCCAAGTAAACAGCAGCGTCGACACTGCAGCGTTGCCGCCCGGCGTACCGGCGCGGCAACAGTGCAGAGGGACTGCCGCATGAGTCATGATGGTACTATCACAATAGTGGTATGCTGACTCCAGGACCGCAGATCGTGCCTGCGTGCCGGTTCCTGAAAGAGAGGCAAGCATGGCAACCATCATGGCCAATGGCCTCAACATCGCTTATGAAAGCCACGGCGACCCCAACGATCCGTGCGTGCTGCTGATCATGGGCCTGGGCATGCAGCTGATCGCCTGGCCGGCGGACTTCGTCGAAGGCATCGTCGAGCAAGGCTTTCGGGTCGTGCGTTTCGACAACCGCGACAGCGGCCTGTCGAGCAAGATGGCGCTCGCGGGCAAGCCGTATCTGCCGCTGGCCTACGTGAAAAACCTGCTGGGCTGGCCCCTGAAAACGTCTTACACCTTGAACGACATGGCGGACGACGCGCTGGGCTTGCTGGCGGCCTTGCGCATCGCCCAGGCGCACGTGATCGGCGTGTCCATGGGCGGCATGATCGCGCAAGTGATGGCGGCGCGCGCGCCGCGGCAGGTGCTCAGTCTGACTTCCATCATGTCGAGCAGCGGCCGGCGCGGCTTGCCCGGTCCCACGCGGGCGGCGCGCAACGCCTTGCTGCAACGGCCGAAACGCCATGCCAGCCGCACCGAACTGATGGACCATATGGCCGCCACCGCGCGCGTCATCGGCAGTCCCGCCTATCCCGTCTCGGAAAAACTGCTGTACCAGCGCATCGAGGCGGCGCTGCAGCGGGGCAGTTGCCCGGAAGGCGTGGCGCGGCAGATGGTGGCGATTGCCGCCTCGGGCGAGCGCACGGCCTTGCTGCCGAGCATCAGCTGTCCGGCGCTGGTGATACATGGCGCGGCCGACCCCCTGATCCCCGTCGCCTGCGGCATCGATACGGCGGCGCTGATTCCGGGCGCCCGGCTGGAAGTGATCGAAGGCATGGGGCACGACATGCCGCCCCAGCTGATCGAGCGCCTGCTCGCCTTGATCGATGTGCATCTGCAAGGTAAGATGGCGCCCCAGATGCGCTCCCAGCCAGCCTAGGCGCGCCCACCACTTTTGAAGGCATGGGCATTTTGAAGACACCTGAAATTGGCATCGCCATCGTCGCCCCCGGCGGTTGCGCGCCCGATGAGGCGGCCGTGGCGCGCGGCATCGCCCGCTTGCGGGCGCAGGGCGCCACCGTCCACAGTTACTACGACCCTGAACATACTTTCCAGCGCTTCGGCGGCACGGATGCGGGCCGCCTGGCGCAGCTGGACGCGGCGGCCGCCGACCCGGACGTGCAGGTGGTGCTGGCCTTGCGCGGCAGCTACGGCATCAGCCGCATCCTGCCCGACATCGATTTCGACCGCATGGCGGCCAGCCGCAAGCTGTTCGTCGGCTACAGCGATTTCACGGCTTTCCACATGGGCTTGCTGGCCAAGACGGGCCGCGCCAGCTTTGCCGGCCCCATGCTCTGCGACGATTTCACGCGCGACGAGCCCGAGCCATTTACGCTCGATCAACTGTGGTCCTGCCTGGCCGGTCCCACGCACACGGTCACGGGCGTGTCTGCCGGCAATCCGCAGGTCGAGGCCGTGGGTACCTTGTGGGGCGGCAACCTGGCCATGCTCGTGCACCTGCTCGGCACGCCGTATTTCCCGCAGGTCGATGGCGGCATTTTGTTCCTGGAAGACGTCAACGAACACCCGTACCGGGTCGAGCGCATGCTGCTGCAATTGCTGCACGCGGGCGTGCTGCAGCGCCAGCATGCGGTCGTGCTCGGTGACTTTTCCGCCTATAAATTGAGTCCCATGGACAAGGGCTACGATTTTGACGCCATGCTGGCCTATGTGCGCGCGCGCCTGCCCGTGCCCGTGCTGACGGGGCTCGAATTCGGCCACATCCGCCGCCGCGTTACCTTGCCCTTCGGCGGCCAGGCGCGGCTGCATTCGGACGACGCCGGCTTCAGCCTGCAGGTGAGCGACTACCCGACCCTGGCGCGCCCCTGAACGCCGCCTTGGACTCGATGCACGCCAGGGCCGGCAGGTTGCTGCAGCTCGACGTGCTGCGCGGCATCGCCGTGTTCGGCATCTTGCTGGTGAATATCTGGTCCTTCGCCTGGGGCAGCCTGTCCTTGCGCTATGGCACCTTGCCCGCCCAGCCGCCCGTGCTGGACCAGCTCGTCATTTTCGGCGTGGCGGCGCTGGCGCAACTGAAGTTCTATCCCATCTTCGCGTTTCTGTTTGGCGCCGGCTTCGCCCTGCAGACACGCTCCCTGAAACGCCAGCTGGGCAGCTGGGAGGCGGCGCAAGCGGCCTACCGGCGGCGGCTGCGCTGGCTGCTCGCGCTTGGCCTGCTGCACGGTTTTTGCATCTGGAGCGGCGACGTGCTGACCTCGTACGCGCTGGCCGGCATGCTGGTCCTGCCGCTGGCCGGCGCCAAACTGAGCCGCGTGCGCAACCGCGCCTGGCTGGTGGCGGGCGGTTTTCTGCTGTTCATGTGCCTCTTGATTCCCGTGGGCCAGCAGGGCGGCGCACCGGATACGGCGCAGGATTTGCAAAGCTTCGCCGCCCGCTACGCGACCTATACGCAGGGCGGCGCGTGGGCCGTGGCCAGGCTGCGCGCCAACGATTACCTGATGTCGCTGCTGTACGCCATCGTCATGCTGCCGCATATCATCGTGCTGTTCTTGCTGGGCATCTTGTCCGTGCGTTGCGGTTGGCTGACGCGGCCGCGGCGCCACCAGTGCCTGTGGCGCCGGGTGCGTGCCGTGGGACTGGGCGCGGGCTTGCCGTTCAACCTGCTGGCGGCGGGCGCCATCGCGTGGCAGGTAGCCGATCCCTATCAAACCGTGTTCGATACGGCCCTGTTCGAAATGGGCCTGTTCGCGGGCGGCCCCGTGCTGGCGGCCGGTTATGTGGCGGCGCTGATGCTGGCCGGCCCCTTCATGCTGCGCTGGCTGGGGTCATGGCTGGCGCCCGTGGGCCGCATGGCGCTCAGCAACTACCTGCTGCAATCGGCGCTCGGTACCTGGCTGCTGCAGGGGCCCGGGCTGGGCTGGGGCGCCACGCTGCGCCCCATCGAGATGCTGGGCCTGGCCCTGGTGATCATGGCGGGGCAGGTGCTGCTGAGCCGCTATTGGCTGCGGCACTTCCGCCAGGGGCCGATGGAGGCGCTGTGGCGCAGGCTGGCGCGCTTGCCCGGCTGAGTTAGTCGGTGCCCCAGTCGAAGGCGCCTTGCGGCGACGCCGGCGGTGGTGCCTTGGCCTTGGCGGACGGCACCAGCGGATTATCGACGGCATGCCATTCGAACAAGTCCGCGTCGAGCATGCAGGTGCGGGCCAGCTGCAGCGCCGCTTCGGGCGACAGCTGCGGATTGAGCCAGCGGTGGGCGTCTTCCAGGTTGACGGCCACGGGGCGGCGGTCGTGGATGTCGACCATGCCGCCCAGGCTGTCTGCCGTCACCAGCACGCAGCCCGCTTCTTCGCGGCTGTGCTTGTACGGCCCGAACTGCGCCAGCGCCAGCAGGAACAGGGGTGCGCGGTCCTTGCGGTGGATGTGCCAGGGCTGCTTGTGGCCTTTTTCACCAGTCCATTCATACCAGCCGGCCACGCAGACGATGCCGCGCCCCGCGCGCAGCAAGGGTTTCCAGTAGGCGCCGGCGAGTTTTTCCAGGCGGGCATTGATAGCGATGGGAATTTTCTTCTTGCCGGGCGCCGGCACGGCTTGCGCGGCCCAGGCGGGACGGTAGCCCCAGAACACGTCGTCGACGCGGCGCACGCCATCCTCGATGTGCAGCACGGGCCGGTACGTGCCGGGCGACACGTTCAGGTGCGGCTCGGCCTGGCTGTCGAAGACCGCGTCGGCCCAGCCGAAATGCGCCGCCAGCGCGCGCGCCGTCTCGTTTTGATCGTATCGTCCACACATGGCCAAATCATACCCGAAGGCGCAGGCGCGCCGCCGCGCGGTCGCACGCGGCGTGAGTGTGATCAAACGTACAGACCGCGCGCGGCGGCAGGCGCACAGTGATGGCAAGTCAGGTCCCTGACGCGTAGACAGCGGAGGAAAACATTATGTCTTTTGACAATCCCACGATACACAAGGGTTTCACCATCAGCGCCACGGCGCGCCAGCGCCGCGACGGACGCTGGGTCGGCTCCTTCATCAGCCAGAACCATGCGTGCGGCGCGTATGAAGATACTTGCGATTACGACGATTGCAGCAATGAAAAAGAAGCGCAGCAACTGGCGCTGTCCGTGGGCTGGCGCCTGGCCGACGGCGCCCCGGCGCGCTGAGCGGGGCCGTTCAGGCCTTGCGTCGCAAGGCCAGCAGCAGGCCCGCGACAGGAAACAGCATGGCCGTGCCCAGGCGCACGGCCGGCAGCGCCGCCACGCCGCTGCCCAGCAAGTGCGGCAACAGCAGCAGCAACAGCGGGGCGGGTACGGCGATGGCGAAGAAAAACAGGTACCAGGAGTGGCCGTTCTTCTTGGCCAGCAAGGCGATCAGGGCACAGCCGATCAGGAAGGCCAGCGGTAAATTCACATATTCCATGGTGCTGAGTTCTTATCCGGGAAAGCGCGTCATTATACGCGCGCCCAAGGCGGCCGGATGGGCGTGCCGGCGTCAGTTGCCGACGAAATCCGGCGGCTGCGGCGCCTGCGTGCCAGCCTGTGTATCCGCCAGTGGCGCATCGGCCGGCAGCAGCGCCTTGATGGCGCCGTTATAGATGAGTTCCTGGGCATACGCCGAGGCCTCGATCAAGGCCGCATGCACGGACTTGAAACTGCTGGGCGTTTCAATCAGCACGGGCTTGGCATACACTTGCTGCGTGTCGCCCCGCTTGCTGATCAGTATCATGCCCCGGTAGCGCCCATCCTTCTCCAGCGCCCCCGCCACATGAAATTCATAGCCCCTGATCTGGTGTTTTTGTTGTTGCTCCATGTTTGCCGCCTCCAGACCTGATTGTGGTGGCTCAGACCTTTTTGAGCGTATAAAACAGCTGAGTGTTTGATTTGTATCAATACGTCCCTTGAACGCATTCAACTAGCGTATCGACGCTGGCTGCAAGCGTAGCGAGCGGCGGCGATGTGTGGCCGAGAAGCGCAACCGTACATGAGTACGGTGAGCATCGCCGGCCGCAAAGCGCCCCGCGCAGCAGCTTGCGGCAAGCGTCATCACCCAGCGCGTATGGCGCGGATCTGCTGCGCCGTTTCTTCGATCTCGCGATACGCTTCCTGGATATAGCCATTGATCGGATGCCCATCCATCCATTCGAAGTAGGCGCGCTCGTCGTGTTTGATGGCAAACGGTACGTGATGGTCGCGGATCGATACGGCCGTTTCGCGTAGCAGCGCGGCAAAAAGCAGCTCCAGAGTTTCCATGATGGTCACCTTGCGAGACAGGAATGCAGAGTAATGAATGTAGCACAAAGCGCGCGGCCAGCCGCGCCGCTGCCTGTGGCGTGCGCGCCTGTTGGTCGCCCCTTCGTCAGGCCGGATGGCCGATATGTTCGTACAGGATGACGCAACCGATGACGATCAATACCAGGCCGCCCACCAGCTCGGCGCGCCGCCCGGCGATGGTCCCGAGCACGCGGCCCAGCATCACGCCCAGGGTCACCACGACGAAGGTGGAAAAGCCGATGGCGGCGGCCGTGACGACGATATTGGCACCCAGCAAGGCCAGTCCCGCGCCCACCACCATGGCGTCGATGCTGGTGGCCAGGCCCGTCACGGCCAGCACCCAGAACGAGTGCGATTGCGCGGGGGCTTCTTCCTCGTCGGCATCGGACAGGGCATTGCGTATCATTAACAGGCCGATGATGCCCAGCAGGCTGAAGGCGATCCAGTGGTCCCACGCTTCCACGTAGGGCGCGGCCACGCTGCCCAGCGCCCAGCCGATGAGGGGCGTGATCGCCTCGATGACGCCAAAGATCAGGCCCGTGCGCAGCGCCTCGCGCCATCGCGGCTTGTGCAGGGCGGCGCCCTTGCCGACGGCAGCCGCGAAGGCATCGGTGGACATGGCAAGCGAGAGGGCGGCGGTGGCGGCGAAATTCATCGTTGGCTTTCTGTAAAACCTGGCTGGGATGTGTGTGTAAACTAGAAACCCGGCGATTTTACCCTACGTACAGCACCACGGCAGAGGCCAGCAGGCAATACGCGCCAAAGAAATGCCAGCGCCCCTGTTCTAGCCAGCGCGACAGCCAGCGCAGGGCCAGCAAGCCGGCCAGGAACGACAGCAGCATGCCCAGCAGGCTGGGGCCGAGCAGGTGCAGCAGGCTGTTGCCGTGTTCCAGATGGTCCAGGCCGCCATTTGCCACGGCCTGGTAGAAGCGCCAGCCTTCCTTGGCCAGCACGGCCGGCGTCAGCACGACGGCCAGGGCAAAGCTGAACTCTTCGGCGCGGCGCTGCGGCACGCCCATGGCGATGCCGGCGGAAATGGTGGCGCCCGAGCGGGAAAAGCCGCGGAAGGGCAGGCACAGGCCCTGCACGGCGCCGATCACCATCGCCTTGCCGATGGACAAGGTGCCATGCTGGCGCGCCTGCAGGCGCGACGACACGATGATCAGCACGCCGGCGGCGGCCAGGGCGGCGGCCATCAGTGTCGCATTGCCGAACAGGTGTTCGATTTCAAAGCCGGGCCTCTCCTTGCGCATGACATGGGTGATGCCCTTGAGCAAGCCGAAGCCGACGATGCCCGTCAGGGCCGTGGCGGCCGCCAGCAGCAGCACATTGCTGCGCAAGGCGCCGGCCGCACTGAAATACGTGGCGCGCCAGGATGCCCAGAAATACACGATGACGGCGAACATGGTGCCAGTGTGCAGCATCACCAGCAGCATGGTCAGCTCGGGCGAGGTCGGATCCAGTCCCATCAGTTTTTCCGCCACGATGACGTGGGCGGAGCTGGACACGGGCAGCAGCTCGGCGAAGCCCTGGACGAGGGAAAGGATAAATAATTGCAAAAAGCTCATGGGGGGGCTGGATGGGAAAAGCAGGGCCGCCGATTTTACCCGCCGTAGCGCGCACCCGAGCCGTGCGCGCCATTACAGTTTGTCCATGTTGGCGCAGGCCAGCAGCACGCCGAGCGCCATCAGCAGCGTGCCGATCAGCCGGTCGATCGTGCGCTGCTGCTTGACCATGCGCAAGCGAAAGCTTGCCTGCGAGAAAAAGATGGCCACGAGGGCAAACCACGCGAGGTGGATGGCGGACATGCACAGGCCGTAGCCGAACTGGACGCCCAACGGCGTGCCCGGCTGCACTACCTGGGTGTAGGTGCTGATGACAAACAAGGTGGTTTTCGGGTTCAGGGCATTCGTCAGGAAGCCGCCCAGCAGGATCGTGCGCCGGGGCACGCGGGCGCCGCCCTGCAGGTCGATGACGAGGCCGGCGCGGTTGCTCCAGGTTTTCCAGCCGATCACGATCAGGTAGGCGGCACCGGCAAACTTGATCACCGTAAACAGGGCTGGTGCACTGGCGATGATCAGGCCCACGCCAAACATCGTATAGAACACGTGCACCTGCACGCCCAGCGCGATGCCGAGCGCGGCCAGCAGGCCGGCGCGGCGGCCATGCAGATAGCTGTTGCGCGTGACCATCGCGAAATCGGGGCCGGGCACGATGGAGGCGAGCAGGGTAATCAATGCAACGGCAAGCAATGCAATCATGGTTCTTCCTTGGGAGTGGCGGCGCATGGCAATCGGTGAGTAATCATCGCCTGTGCGGGGGCGGCATCTGCCCCATGCCGGTGGCTGGGACACACATTATCGCTAGAATGGCGGACGAGGAAAAACGATGATATCTTGTCGGTATGTGTGAGAAAAAGTGACAGATGATGACCAGACAGACGGCACTCGGCAGCTTGCGTTTCTTCGAGGCGGCCGCCAGGCTGGGCAGCTTCGTCCAGGCGGCCGACGAGCTGCACGTGACGCACGGGGCGGTCAGCCGGCAAATCCGCCTGCTGGAAACGTCGCTCGGCACGGCCCTGTTCGAGCGTCGCAATCGCGGCGTCTTCCTGACTGCGCCGGGCGCACAGTTGCGCGATGCCGTCCAACAAGCGTTCGAACGGCTCGACGCCGCCCTCGACGCCGTGCGCCAGCCGGCGCGCCCGGCGCCGCTGGTGGTGTCCTGCGAGCCGACGATTGCCATGAAATGGCTGATTCCGCGCCTCGGCGACTTTTACCAGCGCCATCCCGACGTGCCGCTGCACCTGTTCGCCTCGGGCGGGCCGGTGGCGTTCCAGCGCGATGCGGTGGACGTGGCGCTGCGGCGCAACGATTTCGCGTGGGATGGGGGATTGCATGTGGAAAAAGTGGGCGACGAATGGATCGCGCCCGCGTGCGCGCCCGCGCTGCTGCTGCAAGGCAAGCTGGACCTGTCCGCGCAGCGCCTGCTGCACACGGCGTCGCGCCCGGCCGCCTGGGCGCAGTGGCGCGCCGCCGATGCGGGCAACACCGGCGCCGGCCACGGCGACAGCCAGATCTACGAGCATTTCTACCTGAGCCTGCAAGCCGCCTGCGCCGGCCTGGGAGTGGCGATCGGCTCCATCTTCATGGTGCGCGAAGAGATCGACAGCGGACGCCTGGTGGCGCCCCTGGGTTTCCGGCGCGACGGCAGCGCCTATGTCTTGCTGTCGCCGCTGCCGTTCGACGGCGATGTGCGCCGCACCGCCTTGCTGCGCTGGCTGCGCGAGCAGATGGGGCAGGCGCTGCCGGTGGCGTAGCCGTCCTGCTTACTGGGGCGCGGCGGCCGGCTTGAACACGGCGCGGAACGCTGTTAACGCTGCCGGATGGTAGATCGTGCCATGGGTTTCGGCCGGCATCTTTTCCTGGTGCCACTGCAAGCCGGGCGGCGCCTGCTTTGCCAGCACGTCGGCCAGGCGCTGCACTTCCACGGCGATGCCCGCTTCGCTGCTGGACGCCAGGTACAGGCTGTGCTTGCCCGGCTTGCCCTTGGCCAGCAGGGCCGCCGCCTGGCGCGGCAGGGCGCCGCCATTCCACCACAGGCTGGGGTCGAAGGCCAGGTAATGGTCGAACAGCTGCGGTTCCAGCAGATAGGTTTCCACCACGAACAGGCCGGCCAGCGATTCGCCGACGATGGCCGTTTCGCCCGTCGTGCGGTAGCGGCGCTTGATTTCCGGCATCAGTTCATCGCGGATGAAGGCCCGGTAGGCTGGCGAGCCGCCCACCACGGGGGCGATCTTGCGGTCTGCCGCGCTGTCCGTCGGCCCCGTCAGGTCGCGCCGGCGCTGCGTGTTCTGCATGCCGACCAGCATGAACGGACGCATGGTGCCATTCGCTACCGACACCTGCAGCAGGCCGGCCACGTGCAAAAAGTCTTCCTGGATGCCGCCATCGGGCATGTACAGCACGGGCAGCGGCGCGTCGGGCGGCGTGTCCCAGGCGCGCGCCATGTACACATTGATGTGGCGCTGTTCCTTCAGCGCCTGCGAATCGATCGTGAAACTCTCGCCGATGACGAGCGGCGTGGCCGCGCTGGCGGTAGCGGCGGGCGCGGCGGTGGCGAGGTGGAAGGAGCTGGACAGCAGCAGGGCGGCGGTGAGGTGCAGTGCAAGGCAAGAGCGGCGCATGGTTTCCTGTGATAAGTAAGTTTGGATCGATGGCATGTACGCGTATAGACATGCCATCAAGCAATTCTATCTTATCTTTGGTGCAGCCTTACTTGATCGTCAAGAGTTTTCGCTCGAGCACGATACCGGCCTTGTCGATCGTGTAGGCGACCAGCAGCGCACCGTCGTCGGCGCAGGCGTGGCAGGTGATCAGAGGCGTGGAAAACAGCAGGCGCTGGCCGCCATCGGCCGTCGCCGTGCTGCCGACGAACTCGGCGGGCGCAAACGGCATGGCATCCGGGTGGGCGGCGGTAAACGCTTGCCATGCAGGCGTGGCGCGGTCTTCCTCGCGCACGGAGTGCTCGTCGACGTCGATGGCGGCGCCATCGCTGCCGATCAGCAAGGTGCCTTCATTCGTGTTGGCGCGGAACGGATAGGTGACGGTGGCCAGGGCCGCCTTGCCCAGCGGGCGCCAGGCCGAGATAAAGCCGGCCTTGTTTGCCTTGACCAGCATGTTGGCGGCGGCGATGGCTTGCGGGCGGGCACCCGAGCGCTGCATGGTGCGCAGCAGGCAGACGTCGGGCGCGGTGGGCGATTGTTCGCTGCGGCAGGCCGACAAGGAGCGTTCCTGCCACACGGCGCGCGCGTCGATGGGGCCGATGGTGGGCCGGGCGCCGGACGCCTGTGCGGTCGCCAGGCCGGTCAGGGCCAGCATGGCGCAGCCGAATACAAGGCGGGAAAATCGTGTGGGCATGGGGGCGCCTTTCAAGAGCGGAAACAGGAGAGCGTTCAATTATAGGAGGGGGCTGGCGTGCTTGCCCACACGAAAGGCCTGGCGGGCGGCTGGCGTCCCGATTAACGCTTTTTTGCCGCCGCCTGGCGCAAGGCCTTCGCTTCCTGCTTGTTGAGGATGTGCGGGCGCGTGGCCAGTTCCGCCTTGACGGCGGCGATGGCGGCGCCGAACTGCTGCTCGGCCTGCGCCGGGCTGGCGCCCGCATAGTGCTGCTGGTTCGATTGCGCGGCGCGCAGCCGGCGCAGCAGCGCCAGCAATTGCTTGCCGTGCAGTGCAGGCAAGTCTTGCGCCAGCGCTTGTGCAACCACCGCGCCTTCCACATGGTCGGGGGCGAGCAGGCGCAGCAGGGTCAGGCCTGCGGGCTGCGGTACCGGAGTCAACTTGTTCATCGGGCCATTGTAAACGAGGCCAGGATTACAGGTATTCCCAGATTTCATCGAAAGTTTCGCGCGCGAAATCGTTGCGCCACGCTTCCGAGTCCTTTTCGCGGCTGACGGCAAACACGGCGCGCCAGGTCTGCTTTGGCGAGCCCGTGTAGGTGGCGGCGATCTTTTGCAGGCCGGCCTTGCATTGCTCGACCGTGCAGCCGCTTTTCGCCAGTTGCTGGGCTGCAGGCGCCCATGCCACGGGCACCTTGACGAGCTGGCATTCGAAGCTGACGGCGGACGTTTGCATGCCGTTCTCCACCGTCACAGGGTCCGCCTTGGTGGCCTGGCACGCGGCGCCATTCTTGGCGGCGATGATGTTCGCGGTCAGCTGTTCGGCGGCCGGCGTGACGGCCGCGCGCATGGCGGCGGGGAACAGGTCGGCGATCAGCTTGCCGGTTTCTTTCGGGAATTTCGCATCCGTCTCCTTCAATCCGCTGTACGACGCGTATTCGGCGCTCTGGTGGCCCGCCAGGCGCGTGGGGCGCAAATAGGCGTTGAGCTGGGCGACGCTGGCTTCATCGTGGTTGATGATGGTCTTGATGTACAGGTTGGCGACGGCTAGCGGCGCGAGTTCCACGGCGGTTTCCGCGGCGATGGCGGGCTGCGCCAGCGCCACGGCGGCAAAGGCTGCCGCCAGCAGGGCGCTACGCGATGTTGCTACTGTTTGGTGCATGTCTATTCTCCATGAGTCGATGTCAGGCGCCAAAAGATGCTTTATAGCAACTCTGGCGCGCGCATTATAGATGGTGAAAGTCATAACGTTGCGCACTTTAGGCGTGCGTCTTGCTCGCCGCTTCCAGCAAAGCCAGCAGCAGCTCCTTGCGCCGGCCGTCCGCCTTGCGCGCCAAAGTGGCCAGTTTTTCCAGCTTGCCCCAGATCGGATACAGCATGTGCTCGACCAGATAGCCTTCCAGTCCCTGCAACTGCTGGCAGAACAGTTCCAGCTTTTCCACTTCGTCCAGTTCCGCCTGGATTTTTACTTTTGCGTTATCCGTGCAGGCGCGCAGGCAGGCCGCCAGCACGGGCGCGGACTCCGTCGTCACGCCGTGCCGTTCGGCAAAGGCGGCCGTGAACTGGTCCTGCACCGACTGGTGCTCCTCGTCGACGTTGGCCATGTAGTGCCGCACCAGCGGGAAATAGCGCGCGTCGAGCAAACCCAGGCCGAACGTGGCATAGCTGCCGGGCATGCAATTGTTTTCCCCCTCCGTGTCGGCATAGAATTCGAAGCGCTCGATGGCGGCGCGCGCATAGGCTTCGAGCTGCGGCTGCAGGGCGGCATGGGCGAGGGCATTGGCAAAGAAGCGGTGCGTGTCGGATTTCGCCAGTCCCTTGATCGGCAGGTATGCCTTGGCCTTGGATTTGAGCTTGATCTGGTAGCTTTTCGGGAAGCCGTTGTTGAGCAAATGCGTGATGAACGCCAGCGCCTGCGCATACGCGCTTTCCTCTTCCCGGGCAATCGTGATACTGATGGTGGCAAACACGTCGTTGGCGCGGCATTCGAGCAGCGCATTTTTCAGGTGGATGTCGGCATCGGGGAAGCTGCCGCTGCCTTCCTCGAGCATGCGCACGGCCCGTTCGCTGCCCAGTTCGCGCGCGATTTCCAGGAATGTCAGGCCCTTGGACTTGGCGTAGCTGGCGTCGTGGCGCAGGATCATCACCGCGCCATGCAGCAGCAGGTCGATAGGCTGCAGCGTCCGTGCATCGGGCGCCGCGCCCGCTTTCAGCGTGTATTCGGTGGCGCGGTAGGCGGACAGCGCGCGGTCATAAAATTGCGGCAGGAAAATGTTTTCCGCCCATTGCGTGATGGCGCGGATGATGTCGGAACGGTGCCTGGCCAAGTCGTCCGGCTGGGTCTTGTTCAAGGCCTGGATGCGTTCGTACTGGGCGATGGTCCAGGCCACGTCGAGTTGCGGGAACAATTGCAGGTCGAGCAGGTGGCGCGCCAGGAAGAACGTTTCCAGCGGCTTCGTCGGCTGCTTGCCATGCGTGAGCTTTTGCCCGATGTACGCGTGTATGTTTTCCAGCAAGGCCAGGCGTTTATCCTCGTTGACGTATTCCAGCAACGTCAGGTGCAGCTTGCCCTGCGCCGTCTGGAACTTGCCGCGGCAGGTGAAGCGGTAGTCGATCATCGGCGTGTCCACCAGCGGCGCCAGGCGGGCCTGTACCACGGCCGTCAGTTGTGGCACGACAGCCTCGCGCATCTGCGCATCGTCCAGGCGCGCCGCCGTGCCGGAACGGGGAGCGTCGTCGATATCGAGGCCCAGGTCGATATCATCGACCATCGTGCGGCCCGGCTTGTAGTCAAGCATCAAGTCGTTGAAGACGCCTGCTTGCAGGGTCGTGCGCTTGACGGATTGCTCCAGGTCGTTGCGTTGCAGCCGTTCATCGAACCAGGCGTGGATGGCCGCCGTCATTTCCGCCGTTACCAGCTCTACAAGAGTACTCATCAGTGTCGTCGTCTTTTCCGGTATTGTGCGCGACAGTGCCGCCGGCTGCCGTCACGGATATGTTTGATATAAAGCACTATTCTAGGTGTTCAGGCACGGCCGCAACAAGGGCCGCACGGAAGGCGTGCCGCGTGCGGGCTCTTGCATGCGCGAATGTTCGGTAACAGACGGTGGCTTGCGTGCGCTACCGGTAGTCTTGCCTGACTGGCACTCATGATCGATCGCAGGAAACGTCGCGATGCCTGTATTCCTAGCGGAAAATCGTGCCCAGCTTGAGCGCCGTTGCCGTGACAACCTTGCCAGGAGCAGTCCGGCCATGCCTTATGACATTCTCAGGGACAGCATCGCGCTTGAACCGGCGGGCGATGCCATCAGCTTTCACCTGGCCGTCTTCGGGACGGAAAAAACCTGCCGCATCACCGTGACGGCCTTGCACAGCCTGGACCAGGGGCAGGGCGGCGACCTGCTGGCCGTTTTCGACGCCCACCGTCTGCGCATCGGCCAGCGCGCCTTCGCTTGCCTGAGCCGCGACCTGCTGGCCAGCGCTGTGGTCTTGCGGGCACTTGATTTTTAGTTACTATTTCCTGTGCCAATGTCCGTGCCCAGGTCGGATATGGTATTTCCGCACAGATCATCAAGTAAATGCAGGTATGGCTGGACGGAAATGTTACATCTCGGTATTCTGCGCATCAGATACTTATTTCTATACAGAAAAAAGTAAGAGTAGGGTTCGGCTCCGGCGGCAAGACCGGCGGAGCCAGGCACGATCAGGCATGCAAAGGTGAAGTCGCCCGCTTGCTGAGCGATTTGTCTTGTCGGGGCTCGCGGCGGGCAGGGAACAGTGCTGTCATCTTTCAAATAGTAGGAGAGGTTGCTCATGGATGCAGAAAAGGATGTTGTGTACGGTACAGAAGATTTGTTGATGAGTTTGTGCAACTCGGTGGTTCGGGTGCTCAATGTGGCAACGCAAAGCAAGGTCAATTATTCCGGGATGGTGCAGCGCATCACCAAGACGGGATTGAAGCCCGATATCGGTTGTTTCGTCATGTTCGACGGCGGTTTCACGGGCCTGGTGGTGCTCAATTTCGCCGCCGATACGGCGATGGAAATCTACGAGCGCTATATGTTGCACATGGGTATGCCGAAGTCCGAGCTGGCCAGCTTCTACACGTCGGACGAGGTGTCGAACATCATGGGCGAGCTGATGAACCAGATCGTGGGCGACTTCACGGGCAAGGTGCGGCGCGAGCTGCAAACGAATATCACCCAGAGCCAGCCGAAAATGCTGGTGCTGAACAAGCAGGTGATGCTCAGCGTCGATACGCCGCTGGACCGCCCGGAAATGCGCCGCGTCACTTTCTATACGGAAAAGAATAACATTTTCTATCTGGAACTGGCGATCGACCGTACCGAGTTCATCAAGCTGCACGATTTCGACTCGCGCGAAGTCGACGCCGACTCGCTGATGGATAGCGAATACGCGAACCGCGAACGCGACGCCGCCCCGGCACCGGCGGTGGAGCCGGAAGACGACGACAACGCCGACCTGCTCAAGTCCCTGGGCATGTAAGCAGCCGTGCCTGAACGTGGCCGGCGGCAGGTTTGCCGCCGGCCACTGCCGTTTACGGCCGACAAGGCTTTGCCCCGGGCTCGTCCCTGCGCGATCACTTCCCCTGTTGTTGCGGCAACGTCAATGTTTCCATGCGGCGCATGCCGACCATGCCGCTATGCTGGCTGTCATCGAGCGACCAGTACTCGAGCGCATATGCATAACTGCCGTCGAGGATGGTCAGCGTTTCCCTCTGGCGGCCGTTGGGCGCCTTGTAATACAGGCGCCGCGCGGGCCTGCCGTCGACCGTCTGCTTGAACGCTTGCGGTGACATCGTGACGCGCTTGCCCGTCTTGCCCGCCATCGACATCGCCGTGATCGTCACGTAGGCCCTGTCCGGGCAGCGCGCCAGCAGGTGCGCACCGCTCAGCACGGCAGGATGCGTTTGATCGAGCGGGAAGCCGAACGGTTGTACGCCGACGATATCGCGGCAATCCATCTGCTGCGCCAGGACCGTCAGCGCGGCCGGGTCGAGCGCGCTGGTGTAGTGTTTTTCTTCGGCCTGCGCCTGTCCCAGCGCCCAGCGGCGCTCCAGTTCGGCCAGCGAAATGTCGCTGGACACGGGCAGCGGCGCGGGCGCGTCGGGGTCGGCCGCACTGGATGTTTCCGCCTGCATGCGCGCGGCGACAGAATGGCTGCTCCCGGCCGTGCCATCGAGGGCGTGGGCGCATGGCGCGGCACCGGCGAGGGCCATCGCCAGCGATAAGACCGTATGTTTCAGCATGAAAGCTCCTGCAATCTGAAGTAAAACGACATGCATTGTGTCTCAGATCGCCTGCGCATGCGCGTGCCTTTCCTTTAACGTGCAGCCATCGCCGACGCGATTTCGATCGAACTCAGCTTCCAGTCCCACAGGCCATGGCGCTGCAGGACCAGCGCGCCTTGCTGCGCATTGCCATCCTTGGCGCGCACGACGAAGGTGTTCACGCCGGCATAGCCTGCCGAATACGCGGCCTTTGTCTGCGCGCCATCGGTCGGCGCGTCCGCATCCGCCTGCGGGCTGACGGCGCTCTTGTTGACGAGGGCGACGACGCCGGCGGGCGAGACCATGGCATCGACCATCTTGCCCAGCATGGCGCCGGCGATCGACTGGCCCAGGGCGGCCAGCGGATTGCCGCTGCCGGCGGTCGCTTCGATGCTGCGCGCCATGCTCGCTTCGAGCTGGGTCTTGACGCTGGCGCGCAGGGCGGGGAAGTCCACGTGCGCGGCCAGGGCGTCGGCGTTGCGCTCGGCCAGGGCGGTCTTGATCTGGCGCAAGGCGTAGTACGGCGAAGCGTAGGCGGTGGCGGCGATGGCGATGGCCGCCACGGCGGCGGCGATGGTGATTTTTTTCAAGTGATGCCTGTGAAGTAAGGAGTGGGGAACGGGAGGCAAGCAGGGAGGCAAGCAGCGTATCGGCTAAATGAAAATGCGGCAATCATATTTTCTTGCCATCATCCACCCTGTGTTTCGCCGCAGTGGCTGCCCTTGCCCTTGCCGGGCCACTATAGAGTGGAAGAGGGTGGGTGCTGTATAATGGAAGAAAAGTACTTAACTAGCTGTTTTCACTGAATAAAGACCCAATATCACATGCTATCAACCGCAAATATTACGATGCAGTTTGGCGCCAAGCCATTGTTTGAGAATATCTCCGTCAAGTTCGGCGACGGCAACCGCTATGGCTTGATCGGCGCCAACGGCTGCGGCAAGTCGACGTTCATGAAGATCCTCGGCGGCGACCTGGACCCTTCGGGCGGCAATGTCATGCTCGATACCAACGAGCGCCTGGGCAAGCTGCGCCAGGACCAGTTCGCGTTTGAAGACATGCGCGTGCTCGACGTCGTCATGATGGGCCACACGGAAATGTGGGCCGCCATCCAGCAGCGTGACGCGATCTACGCGAACCCGGAAGCGACGGACGACGACTACATGCAGGCGGCCGAACTGGAAGGCAAGGTCTCCGAATACGACGGCTACACGGCCGAATCGCGCGCCGGCGAACTGCTGCTGGGCGCCGGTGTCGCCATCGAGCTGCATCAAGGCCCGATGAGCAACGTTTCGCCAGGCTGGAAGCTGCGCGTGCTGCTGGCACAGGCCCTGTTCTCGAACCCGGACATCCTGCTGCTCGACGAGCCGACGAATAACCTGGACATCAACACGATTCGCTGGCTGGAAGACGTGCTCAACGAGCGCAATTCCACCATGATCATCATTTCCCATGATCGCCACTTCCTGAACCAGGTCTGCACCCACGTGGCCGACATGGACTACGGCACCTTGAAGATTTATCCGGGCAACTACGACGAATACATGTTCGCCTCGACCCAGGCGCGCAACCAGCAGCTGGCCAACAACGCGAAAGCGAAAGACAAGGTTGCGGAATTGCAAGAATTCGTGCGCCGCTTCGCCGCCAACAAGTCGAAGGCGCGCCAGGCCACGTCGCGCGCCAAGCAGATCGAAAAGATCAAGGTCGACGACATCAAGCCTTCGTCGCGCGCCTACCCGTTCGTGCGTTTCGACGGCGAAAAGAAACTGCACCGCCTGGCCGTGGAAGTCGAGAACATCTCGAAAGGCTTCGATCGCCAGCTGTTCAAGAATTTCAGCATCATGGTCGAGGCGGGCGAGCGCATCGCCATCATCGGCGCCAACGGCGCCGGCAAGACCACCATGCTGCGCTGTATCGCGGGCGATATTGCCGGCCTGCAGCCGGACCAGGGCCGCGTGAAGTGGGCGGAAAACGCCAACGTCGGCTACATGCCGCAAGATCCGACGGAAGATTTCGCCAAGGATACGAACCTGACCGACTGGATCGGCCAGTGGACGAAAGAGGGCGACGATGACCAGGCCGTGCGCTCCATCCTGGGCCGCTTGCTGTTCGGCGGCGACGATGTGAAAAAGGCCGTCAAGGTACTGTCCGGTGGCGAGAAGGGCCGCATGATGTACGGCAAGCTGATGCTGGGCCGCCACAACGTGCTGATGCTCGATGAGCCGACCAACCACATGGACATGGAATCGATCGAATCGCTGAATATCGCGCTGGAAAAATACGCGGGCACCCTGATCTTCGTCTCGCATGACCGCGAATTCGTGTCCTCGCTGGCGAACCGCATCATCGAGATCAAGGAAGATGAAGTGGTCGATTACCGCGGCAACTACGAAGACTATTTGAAGAGCCAGGGTATCGATTAACGTTGCGTCGGATTACGCGCTGTGCGCTAATCCGACCTACGTCAGATGCAAGCGGTCAGTTGGGTAGGTCGGATTAGCGGAGCGTAATCCGACATGACGGGGCCAGCTAGCCAGCCACCCAGCACCACACCGACGCGCCGCGGTCCTTTCGTTCCGGCGCACCTGCTTTATTGCAATCGTGCCGGTCTATCCCGTTTTTGTTTGACACAGCCATGCAAACTTTAGCCATCAAATCCGTCGAGTATGAACACCCACAAGACGGAGCCAGCTGCACCGCCCACGCCTGGGCACGCACGCCAGCGACGCCGTCCCCGGCTGAAAAAGCCGAACTGATCACGCGCATCAAGCGCTTGCTGATCGAGCGCGAAGCCGTGCTCGTTGCCCACTATTACGTTGATGCCGACCTGCAAGACCTGGCCGAAGCCACGGGCGGCTGCGTCTCCGACTCGCTGGAAATGGCCCGCTTCGGCCGCGACCATCCGGCCAAGACTTTGGTCGTGGCCGGCGTGCGCTTCATGGGCGAAACGGCCAAGATCCTCAGTCCCGAAAAAACCGTATTGATGCCCGACCTCGACGCGACCTGTTCGCTCGACCTCGGCTGCCCGGTCGATGAATTCACGGCCTTCTGCGACGCCCATCCGGACCGCACCGTCGTCGTCTACGCCAACACCAGCGCGGCCGTCAAGGCGCGCGCGGACTGGATGGTGACGTCGTCGATCGGCCTCGATATCGTTGCCCATCTGCATGCGCAGGGCAAGAAAATCCTGTGGGCGCCGGACAAGCACCTGGGTTCGTATATCCAGAAAGAAACGGGCGCCGACATGCTGTTGTGGCAGGGTTCCTGCCTGGTGCACGACGAATTCAAGGGCATCGAACTCGATCTGCTCAAGGAAGAGTATCCACACGCCAAGGTGCTCGTGCATCCGGAGTCGCCCGCCAACGTGGTGGCGCTGGCCGACATGGTCGGTTCTACGTCGCAAATGATTGCGGCAGCGCAAACCATGGATACGGACACGTTTATTGTCGCCACCGACAACGGCATCCTGCACAAGATGCGCGCGGCCGCGCCCGGAAAGCGCTTCATCGAGGCGCCCACGGCCGGCAACAGCGCCACGTGCAAAAGCTGCGCGCACTGCCCGTGGATGGCCATGAACGGCTTGCTGAACCTGGCGCAAACGCTGGAAAACATGCACAACGAAATCCATGTCGATCCCGCCGTCGGCCAGCTGGCCGTGCGCTCGATCAATCGCATGCTCGACTTCGCCGCCGCCAAGAAGGCGGGCCTCCAGCCAGGCGCAGACCTGGCTAAAGAAACCACATTGTTCCAAGGAATCGGTCCAGCATGAGTACCCTCGTTAATTCTTTCGCTCCCTTCGATCCCGCGCTGGCGCGCGCCTTTGAAGGCAATCTGCTGGCCGCCTTGCTGGAAGACGTGGGCCAGTGCGACCTGACGGGCGAGCTGGTGCCGCCCGACCAGATCGTCACGGCCCGTGTCATCGTGCGCGAAGCGGCCGTGCTGTGCGGCGCGCCGTGGTTTGAAGGCATCATGAAAAGCCTGGACCGCGGCATCGACATCGTTTGGCATTACGCCGAAGGCGACATGATGACGGCCGACAGCGTCGTGTGCACGATCCAGGCGCCGGCGCGCGCCCTGCTCACGGCCGAGCGCAGCGCCCTCAATTTCCTGCAGCTGCTGTCGGCCGTGGCCACGGCCACGCGCCGGTATGTCGATGTGATCGCCGGCACCAAGGCGTCCATTCTGGACACGCGCAAGACCTTGCCGGGCCTGCGCCTGGCGCAAAAGTATGCGGTACGCGTGGGCGGCGGCAAGAACCAGCGCCTGGCCCTGTACGACGGCATCTTGATCAAGGAAAACCATATCGCGGCGGCGGGCGGCGTCAGCCAGGCCCTGGAAAACGCGCGCAACCTCGACGCGGGCGTGCCCGTGCAGATCGAGGTGGAAACCCTGGCGCAATTGCAGGAAGCCTTGGACGCGGGCGCCGTCTCCGTGCTGCTCGACAACTTCAGCAACGACATGCTGCGCGAGGCCGTGGCCTTGACGGCAGGGCGCGCCTTGCTCGAAGCGTCGGGCGGCATCAATGCCGACACCGTGCGGGCGATTGCCGAAACGGGCGTGGACCGCATCTCGATCGGCAGCCTGACCAAGGACGTGCGGGCCACCGATTACTCCTTGCGCATCGTCGGCTGATGACGGAAACGGCGCGGCGCGCGGTGCGCAGGCGGCTGCTGGGCCTGGCCTTGCTGCTGTCCGCGCCTGCGCTGGCCTTGCCCGCGCAGGCGCGCGAATTGCTGGCCGTGGGCGCGCAGTTCGAGCGCGTCTTCGAATACCAGGCCAGCGGCGAGTATGGCGGCCTGGGCGCGGAACTGCTGCGCCTGATGGCTGCGCGCACGGGCAACACCGTGCGCTTCCGCATGGTGCCGTGGGCACGCGCGCAGGCCATGCTGGTGCAGGGCCAGGCCGATATCCTGATCGGCCCCTACAAGGCACCGGAGCGCATCGCCGGCATGGCGTTTTCCGACAAGCCGTTTTACCAGGACCAGATCGTCTTCTACACGCGCCAGGATGCCAGTGTCGGCTGGGATGGCGACTATGCGGCGCTGAAGAACCGCCGCGTGGTGCTGCTCAATGGCTGGGCCTATGGCGCGGACTGGGAGCGCGTGCGGCCCGGCCTGCAGGTCAGCGTGGCCAATACCGTGGAAAATGGCTTGAAGATGCTGGTGCATAACCACGTCGATGTCTTCGTCAGCAACCGCCGCAATACCGACCCCGTCATCGCGCGGCTCGGCTATGAACGCCAGGTCAAGCCGCTGCCCAAGGTCATCGAAGTACAGAACGGTTATTTCGCCTTTCCCCGCTCGCCCCATTTCGACAGGCTGCGCCTGCAGTTCGACCAGGAATTCGCCAGCCTGATCGACAGCGGCGAACTGAAAAAACTGGGCAAGCGCTACGACGTCAGCCTGCCCTGACGCCAGCCTATCTGCGCCGTATTTGACGCGACTCAAGCGTCCGGCATGGCCGGCTTCTACCCTGTAAGCAGGCAGCGCAACACTGCCCATCACGCCGAGGGGGAATGCCATGAAGACGCACCGTTTCACCAACATGCTTTGCGCCGGTCTTGCCATCGTGCTGGCCGCAGCCCTGTTTGCCTGCGGCGGCGGCCATCATCACCATCCCCCGCCGCCTGCAAGCGCCTATGCCGTCACCAGCCTCGTGTCCGACACGGCGGCCTTGCCGGCCGCACACACGGACGCCAATCTCGTCAACGCCTGGGGCGTGGCCTTCAATCCGCGCGGCTTCGTCTGGGTGGCCGACAACGGCACGGCCAAGTCCACGCTCTACGATGGCAATGGCGTGCCGCAATCGCTGGTGGTCGACACGCCGGCGGGACCGACCGGCATCGTGTTCAACGGCACGCAGGACTTCAAGCTCAGCCAGAACGGCGTGACGGCACCCAGCCCCTTCATCTTTGCCAGCGAAAGCGGCAGCATTTCCGCCTGGTCGCCATCGGTCAGCCCCACGACGGCCGTGGTCGTGTTCGACGGCAGCGCCGGCGGCAGCGTCTACAAGGGCCTGGCCATCTCGCGTTATGCGAACGCCAATTATCTGTATGCGGCCGATTTCCACAACGGGCGCGTCGATGTCTTCGATGCCAATTTCGCCAGGGTCAGCTTGCCCGGCGCATTCAGCGACCCCGGCTTGCCGGCCGGCTATGCGCCGTTCGGCATCCAGGCCAGCGGCGAACGCATCTTTGTCGCGTACGCGAAGCGGGAGGCGAGCGGCGACGATGAAGAGGCGGGCGCCGGCTTGGGCATCATCAATGTGTATGACACCAGCGGTAACTTGCTCAAGCGCCTGGTGAGCGGCGGCGCCCTGAATGCGCCCTGGGGCATGGCGCTGGCGCCGGCCGATTTTGGCAGTGCCAGCAATATGTTGTTAGTGGGGAATTTCGGTGACGGCAAGATCAATGCCTATGACCCGTCCACGGGCGCCGCCGGCGGTCCGCTGCGCAAGGCCGACGGCACGCCGCTGGTGATCGATGGCCTGTGGGGCATCGCCTTCGGCAATGGACTCAACAGCCAGCCTCTGAATACCCTGTTCTATGCGGCCGGGCCGAACGACGAGACGCACGGGCAGTACGGGCGCATCGACTTGAAGTAAAGGCAGTCCGGGCCTGCCCGTGCAGCCTTGGGGGCGGCACGGGCCAGGGCGCTGTGCCGCGCCTGGTCTGCGGGCGGTTTACAGCTGGCGCGCCTCGAAGGTATTGCACTGTGAAATCTGGCCGCTCTCGATGCCCTTGCTGAACCAGCGCACGCGCTGCTCCGACGTGCCGTGGGTAAACGAGTCCGGCACGACATGGCCTTGCGACTGGCGCTGCAGCGCGTCGTCGCCGATGGCCGTGGCCGCCTTGAGCGCCGTTTCCACGTCGCCCTGCTCGAGGATCTTGCGGTCGGCGTTCGCGTGGTAGGCCCACACGCCGGCAAAGCAGTCGGCCTGCAATTCCAGGCGCACGGACATGGCGTTGGCCTGGCGTTCCGATTGCGTGTGGCGCGCCTGGTCGACTTTTTCGGACAGGCCCATCAGGTTTTGCACGTGGTGGCCCACTTCATGCGCGATCACGTAGGCCTCGGCAAATTCGCCCGAGACCTTGAAGCGCTGCTGCATCAGATTGAAGAAATCGAGGTCCAGGTAGACTTTCTGGTCGCCGGGGCAGTAGAAGGGGCCGCTGGCGCTCTGGCCCGTGCCGCAGGCCGTCGGGACGCTGCCCGAGAACAGCACCAGCTTGGGTTTCACGTAGCTGCCGCCTTCGGCCTTGAACAGGGCGCTCCAGGTGTCTTCCGTATCGGCCAGCACGGTCCGCACGAAGCGGGTCATCTCGTCGTTTGCCGGTGCCTGGCGCGCAGGCGCTGGCTGGGTGCTGACCTGGCCGCCACCGCCGCTGAGCAGGTTGAGCAAGGTCAAGGGATTGACGCCCAGCACATACGAGCCGACGAGGGCGATGACGATGGTGCCGATGCCGATCGAGCGGCCGCCAAAGCCGAAGCCGCCACCACCCCCTCCGCCGCCATCCTCGCCACGGCGGTCTTCCACATTGTCGCTTTCGCGATTGCCTTCCCATTTCATGATCTTTACTCCTGCTGCGATTGTGCAATTGATTGGTGACGCCGCAAGCTGCTTGATGCGACGAATCTTGTTATTATCGCAGTAAACCGCGCCGCGACAGGGGCGACAATGTTACGCTTTGCAACTTTCCAACGACATCACAACAGGTGCGCGCATGGCATTGGCCAACGATACACGTATTTCCCCCACGGCGCTGGTCCAGGCGCAACTGGACGCCTACAACGAACACGACGTGCCTGCCTTGCTGGCCATCTATGCCGATGACGCACAGCAATTCCAGCACCCGGACATCTTGCTGGCACAAGGCAGTGCGCAGATCGGCCCCCGTTTCGCGGCCCGTTTCGCCGCCAGCCGGCCGCAGGCGCAGTTGCTCAACCGCATAGCCTGCGGCAAGCTGGTGATCGACCATGAGATCGTCCATGGCGACACGGACGATGGCGTGTCGGCGCAGGAACTGGTGGCGACCTATGAGGTGGAGCAGGGGCGCATCGCGCGCGCCTGGTTCAGCTTTGGCGCCCTGACGCGCCTGCGCGTGGCGCTGCCGGCCGATGTGCCCGCCATGAACGCGCTGATCGCCCGTTCCGGCGTGGCGCTGAGCGCGGGCTTTTATAGTATGGAGCAGGCCGAGGCCGTGACGCGCCACGTGTTCGGCGTCGATACGCAGCTCGTTGCCGACCAGACCTATTTCCTCATCGAGCGGGACGGCGCCATGCTGGCTTGCGGCGGCTGGAGCCGGCGCGCCACCCTGTACGGCGCCGACCGCGCGAAGAGCGGGCCGGACCCGCTGCTCGACCCGGCCAGCCAGCCCGGGCGCATCCGCGCCTTCTTTGTCGAGCCGGCTAGCGCGCGCCAGGGCCTGGGCAGCATGCTGATGCGCCATTGCGAGCGCCAGGCGCGGGCGGCCGGCTTTGCGGCGCTGGAACTGGCCGCCACCTTGCCCGGCGTGCCGCTCTATCTGGCCAGTGGCTTTGCCGTGACGGAAGATTTTCATCTCGACTTGCCAGGTGACATCAAACTGCCGCTGGCGCGCATGCACAAACGGCTGTAAGGCCGCTTACCAGGGCAGCGGGGCCTGTTCGCCGTTGCCGTGCTCGCCGTAGTAGAGCGAGGGCAAAAAGCGCGACAGATAGGTAAATTCGCTGTAGCAATGGCGCAGCAAGTTCAGGCCCAGCACGTCGGGCACGTCGCGCACGGGGTCCAGGCTGTTGCGACCTAGCAAGAAGCGGCTGCGCAGCACGCAGCCTGTCGGCGTGTCGCGCGTCAGGTGCAGCATCTCGCCATCGAGCGGGTCGCCTTGCCCATCGAGTTCCACGTGGTCGCCAAAGCCGATGCGCGCGCAGATGGCGGCCGACAGGGCGCCGCTGGCCTTTGCCTGCTGCAGTTGCGCCGGATCGAAGACTTCCATCGGATCATGGAATTTCAGCTTGGCTTTCACGGGCGGAATGTCGCCCAGCGATTCCACCGCTTCGATCGAGGCGCCGTAGTAATTCTCTCCTTTTTTCCAGCGGCTGTCCCAGCCGTGATGCGCCACGTGGTCGTGCGGATGCCACCACTTGATGTGCTGCGTCGTCTCGAAGAAAGTGAACCACCAGTCCAGCATGCGCCCGCTGCAGCCGTGCAGTTCCGTGCGCGCCGCCACCAGCAGGCAGCCGTCGGGTAGGCGCGTGACGCCCGTTTCCAGGTGCAGCGGAAACGGGTCGAGCAAGTCGCCCGTGCGGGCGATGGTCCAGGGATGTTCATGGTGGCGCGTGTCAGTCATGTCGTTCTCCTTTGTTTGGGTGAGGCCATTATATATTAAAGAAACGAACTACGTTTCCTAAATATTTTTCAGTGTAGAATTGGCCATCGATCAAGGCAGGAGCAGGCATGCAGGAAACAGAACAGGCACCGTTGCGGGGGCGGGGCCGGCCGGCCCGTCCACCCGGGGAGGCGCGCGAGGCGGCCGTGCAGGCGGCCACCTGGCTGCTGCTGCACGAAGGCTATGCGGCCACGACCATGGAAGCGGTGGCGCGCCACGCGGGCATGGCGAAGAAGTCGCTGTATCAGTACGCGGCCAACCGCGAGGAACTGGTGGCGCTGGTGGTGCGCGGCTGGACGGATGCCTTCTTGCCGGCCATGGCGCACGATGCGGCCGCACAGGCCGAGGTCTTGCCCCTACTAAAAGAGATCTTGCAGGCGATGGCGGCGCGCGTGCTGACAGCCGATGCCGTGGGCCTGTTCCGCCTGCTGTGCACGGAGTTTCCCGCCCGTGCCGAGCTGCTGGCCGTGTACCAGCGCAACGGCATCGAGCGGGGCACGGCCCTGCTGGCCGACTGGCTGGCCCGGCAGGCCGCGCGCGGCCATGTGACGCTCGATAATCCGTCTGAGCTGGCCGGCTTGCTGCTGGCCATGGTGATCGCCGAGCCGCTGCGGCAGATGGCGCTGGGGCAGCTGGCGCCCGTGCCGGCCTGGGATGCGGCGCCGCGCATCGACGCCGCGCTGCGATTGCTGGCCGGCCAGGCGTTCAAGGCGGCTGGTGCTTCAGCGCCTCGCGGTAGCTGAGCGGCGACAGCCGCAGGCGCTGGGCGCCGGCAAACGCCGCCACGGCCTCGGGCGCGTGGCGCGCGTAATCGCGCAGGGCCCAGCCGATGGCCTTGCGGATGAAAAACTCGTCTTCGTGGGCCAGCGCCAGGGCCGCGTCGAACAGCCAGCGTGCATCCGTATCGCCGCGCCAGCCCAGCTGGTGCAGCATGGCGATGCGGCGCAGCCAGAAATCCGCATGGCGCAAGGCGCCCTCCATGTGCGCATGGCCGTCGCCGCCGCGCCGCAGTTCCGCCTGCAGCACGTCGCCGACGATGCCGGCCATGCCGTCCACGCTGTCCCACCACGCGCGCTGGCGCGCCAGGCCGAGCAGGGCGGGGAGGTGAGCGATGCCCAGCTGGCGCCGGTGCATGTCCAGCATGTCGAGCGCCACGTGCTGGTATTCGCGTTCGGGCTGCTGCCACAGCCGTTGCGCGTGTTCCAGCAGCGCCTCCGCCCCCACGCCCTTCAAGCCCGCCAGCAAGCCCCTGGCGGCCAGCCGCCGCCGCGGCGCCGCCACGCCCAGGAAGACGAACTGGTCGCGCATATACGCCTGCATGGGCTCTGCGCGGCCCGGTTCGGCGGCCGCTTCCAGCGCGGCTTTCAATTCTGCATGTAGATTCATGGCATCTCCAGGCGTAAAAAAAGCGCTCCAGGGAGCGCTCTTGTCCAGCTAGCCAAACGACTGATAGAAGCGTAGCGAGCGGCAGCGATTTGTGGCCGAGACGCGCAACCGTACGGATGGTACGGTGAGCATCGCAGGCCGCAAGTCACGAAACGCAGCAGGCTTGATCGGGTATTCCAGCCAAACGGCTGATAGAAGCGTAGCGAGCGGCAGCGATTTGTGGCCGAGACGCGCAACCGTACGGATGGTACGGTGAGCATCGCAGGCCGCAAAGCGCGACGCGCAGTAGCTTATATCAGGCGTTTTTATTGGATCTTGGCCTTCTTCATCAGTTCATCGCGGTAGGCGGCGAGTTTCTTCTGTTGCAGCGACTCGGCCACCTGGCCCTTGACTTCTTCCAGCGCCGGCAGCTTCGTCGGACGGGTTTCTTCCAGCTTGATCACGTGGAAGCCGAATTGCGATTGCACGGGCGTTTGCGTGACCTGGCCTGGTTTCAGGGCGACCATGGCGTCGGAGAATGGCTTGACGTAGGAAGCCGGGCTGGCCCAGTCCAGGTCACCGCCATTGGCAGCGGAGCCGTCTTTCGATACTTTCGCCAGTTCTTCGAACTTGGCGCCGCCTTTCAGCTTGGCGATGATGTCTTTCGCTTCCGCTTCGGTGGCCACCAGGATGTGGCGCGCATGGTATTCCTTGTCACCTGCCTGGGCCTTGAACTTGTCGTACTCGGCCTTGATTTCAGCGTCCTTGACCGGGTTTTTCTTGACGTAGTCGGCCAGCAGGGCATTGATGATGATGCTTTGGCGGGCGTTGTCCAGTTGCGCCTTGACTTCAGGACGGGTGCCGTAGCCTTGTTTGTCGGCTTCCTGGATCAGCACTTCGCGGCCGATCAGGTCTTTCTTGATGGCTTCGCGCAGTTGTGGCGAATCGGCTTGCTTGCCTTGGGCGACGACTTGCTTGACAACCTGGTCGACGCGCGACGATGGGATGGCCTTGCCATTCACGGTGGCGACGTTTTGTGCGAACGCAGGGATCGCCACGACGGCGACCAGGGCTAAGATCAGGCGGGCTGGCTTCAAAATCATGTTCATTCCTATAAATATACAAAGATCGCGCCTGGCGGGCAGTGCGCATTCAAACGCAGAATACACGACCGGCGCCGAAAAGGGCGCCGGGGTGGTCAGTTCTTATTGAACTTTCGCTTTTTTGATCATTTCTTCCTGATACGCCTGCAGTTTCTTTTGCTGCAGCGCTTCAGCGATCTGTGGCTTGACTTCTTCCAGGGTCGGCAGTTTTGCCGCGCGGGTGTCGTCCAGCTTGATCACGTGGAAACCGTTAGGCGTTTGCACCGGGGTGTCCGTGACTTGCCCTTTTTGCAGTTTCACGAAGGCGTCCGAGAACACTTTCGGGAACGACGATGGGGCTGCCCAGTCCAGGTCGCCGCCATTGTCGGCCGAGCCCGCATCTTTCGATTGCTTGGCCAGGTCTTCGAACTTGGCGCCGCCCTTCAGCTTGGCGATGATGTCCTTCGCTTCGGCTTCGGTCGCCGCCAGGATGTGGCGCACATGGTATTCCTTGTCGCCGGACTGGGCGACAAAGCGGTCATATTCGGCTTTGATTTCAGCGTCCGTGACGGGATTCTTTTTCAGGTAGTCGCCGACCAGGGCGTTGATGACGATGGCCTGGCGGGCGTTCTCGATTTGCTGCTTGACGGCTGCATCTTTACCGAAACCCTTGTTTTCCGCTTCTTGCATCAGCACTTCGCGGCCGATCAAGTCTTTCTTGATCATTTCGCGCAGTTGCGGCGAATCCGGTTGCTGGCCTTGGGCGACGACTTGCTTGACGACTGCATCAACGCGCGACGATGGGATAGGCTTGCCATTTACAACAGCAACATTTTGCGCAAAAACAGGTACCGCGACAACGGCGAGTAGTGCGATCAGCAAGCGGGCTGGCTTAAAAGTCATTATTAAATCCTGTTAGGGAAAGTTTCGTAAAAAACGCATGGAAGAAATGGCGTGCACGGCGTTTGTTGATGCGCCGTGCCGGAACCTCCCGGCACGCCAAAAACGCCATCCGTATCGCACTTCTCATACTTCGGACGGCGCCAATGCAACAATAGCCAATGCATGTATCTCATTATGCATCATATCGTGCACGGAATCATACACCAGACGATGGCGCATGACGAGCCTGAGCCCCTCAAATTGGCTAGAAATAATGCGAAGATTGTAATGGCCTCCGCCCGAGGCGGCGCCCGCGTGGCCCCGGTGGCGCGCCGAGTCGTCTTCCAGCACGCATTCCACGGGGGAAAGTGCCGTTTCCAGGCGGGAGCGGATGCGCTGCATGCGCGTTTCCGGCGAGTTCGTCACTGTGTTCATGCGTCTTCCTTGATATGTTTGGCCAGGAACAGCGTTTGCGCCACGATGAAGGCAAAGAAAATGCCCGTCGCGCCGAACGCCTTGAAGCTGACCCAGGCCGCCATGTCGCCCTTGTACAGCACGAAGGCGACAAACAGGTTCAGCGCGCCGATGGCGCCGAAGAAAATGATCCAGGCAGCGAGCAGCTGGTTCCAGACGGCGTCGGGCAACTGCACTTGCGCTTCCATGGTCTTGCGGATCAGGTTTTTCTTGAAACCCACGTGGGCGATCAAGAGGGCCAGGCCGGACAGCCAGTAGATCAGGGTCGGCTTCCATTTCAGGAAGAAATCGTCATGCAGGTAGATGCTGGCGCCGCCGAACACGACAAAGATGAACAGCGACAGCCACAGCATGCCGTCCACCTTGCGTCCGCGCAGCAGCAGGTAGCTGACCTGGCAGGCGGTGGCGACGATGCCGACCAGGGTGGCGAGTATCCACGGCGCCTGGTCGGCCTTGATCAGGCCGCCGGACACGAAGCCGGATAAATAGTGCTGCACGAAATCGTGCGTGGCCGTTTCATACATGCCGCCCAGTTTGAACGCGGCGAAGAAGGCGATCAGGGGGAAGAGGTCGAATAGAAATTTCATGGCGAGACTTTACTATGAGCGTGGTGTAAACATCTTAGGAATGACTTAGGAGCAACATTCTTGTTCCATCGCCATTCCCTGGGCATCAAGGCTGGGGATCGAAGCGCAGCGAGGCCGAATTGATGCAATAGCGTAAACCGGTGGGCGGCGGGCCGTCCGGGAAGACGTGGCCCAGGTGGGCGTCGCAGACGGCGCAGACGATTTCCGTGCGCACCATGCCATGGCTGCGGTCGACAATCTCCGTCACGTTGGCCGGGTCCAGCGCCTGGAAATAGCTGGGCCAGCCGCAGCCGGAGTCGAATTTCGTGTCCGACGCGAACAGGGGCGTGTTGCAGCAGACGCAGGTGTAGACGCCGTGTTCATGGTGGTCCCAGAACTTGCCCGTGAAGGCGCGTTCCGTGGCCGCGTGGCGCGTCACTTCGTATTGCATGGAATCGAGCATGGCGCGCCATTCGGCATCGGTTTTCTTGACTTTATTCGTGGTCATGGTAGTACCTCAGGATGAGCAACTGACTTCAAGGTGGCTGGCCCAGTCGGGCGGCAGGGCCGCATAGTGCTGGTGTTCCGGCTGTTCGTCAAATGGCTTTTGCAAAATTTCCAGCAATTTCGCCACTTCCGCGTAATCTTGCTGCTGGGCTTGCTCGATGGCCACTTGCGCCAGGTAGTTGCGCAGCACGTATTTCGGGTTGACGCCATTCATGGCCGCTTGCCGTTCGGCATCGACGCTGTGCTCCAGCAGCAGGCGCGCGCGGTAGGCGGCGGCCCACGCATCGAAGGCGGGGCGGTCGATGAACATGTCGCGCAGCACCGTGTCATGTTCGGGTGCCGCCACCTGCAGTGTAGACAAGGCGCGGAAAAAGTTCGTGAAGTCGACGTGATTGGCTTGCATTAGCGCAAACATGTCATCGAATAAACGCGTATCGTCTTCTTGTGCAGTGCACAAACCCAGCTTGGCGCGCAGCAAGGCATTCATCTTGTCGGCAAACGCGCCCTGGTAGCTGTCCAGCGCGGCCTGCGCCAGTTCCACTTCGCCGATCAGCGGCAGCAGCGCCTGGCCCAGCGCATAGCAGTTCCAGTGGCCCACCTGCGGCTGGTTCTCGTACGAGTAGCGGCCCTGCTGGTCCGTGTGGTTGCAGATGTGCCCGGCATCGAAGGCTTCCATGAAGCCGAAGGGGCCGTAATCGAGGGTCAGGCCCAGGATGGACATATTGTCCGTGTTCATCACGCCATGCATGAAGCCGACGGCTTGCCACTGCGCGATCATGTGCGCCGTGCGCACGCACACTTCGGCCAGCAAGGCCTGGTATGGATTGGCGGCCGCGCGCAGCGCGGGATAGAAGCCGTCGATCACGTAGTCGGCGAGGATTTTCAGTTCGTCCGGCTTCTTGCGGTAAAACCAGTGTTCGAACGAGCCGAAGCGCACAAAGGTGGGCGCCATGCGCGTCACGACGGCCGCCGTTTCCACCGTTTCGCGCAGGATGCCTTGCTGCGAACCCATGATGGCCAGCGCGCGCGAGGTGGGGATGCCCAGCGCCGCCATGGCTTCCGAACACAGGAATTCGCGGATGGACGAGCGCAGCACGGCGCGTCCGTCACCCATGCGCGAATACGGCGTGGCGCCCGCGCCTTTCAGCTGCAGCTCCATCGGGCCGTGTTCCGTGGCGATATCGCCGAGCAGGATGGCGCGGCCATCGCCCAGCTGGCCGGCCCAGACGCCGAACTGGTGGCCGGAATACACGGCCGACAGCGGCTGCGAGCGTTCCGCCACCGTATTGCCGCTCAGCAGCTCCACATAGTCGGCTTCGGCCAGGCGCGCGGGATCGACGCCGATCAGGGCTGCTGCCGGCGCGCTGGCGGCGACGAAATAGGGCGAGGGCAGGGGCGTGGGCATCAAGCGCGTGTGGAACGCGGGCGGCAAGGCCGCGAATGAATTGTCCAGTGGTAAGGTATGAGCGGTGATGGCAGTTCCATTCGATAAAAGGCGCGCCGGCAGCGGACGCTGGCCTGGAACGGCGATTTTACCGCAGGCCGGCGCCGCGTGCGCCGTCCGCCGATTTCCCCGCCTGGCCTGGCGCGCGCGCACCGGAAAACGGAATCAAGAATTCCATGCTGCGGTGCAATATCGAAATGCGTTGACCATTTCCGCACGACCGTACGAAACTAGCTCCCGTCAGTTAAAACTCAAGAGTAGATATGGACGCGTGCGTGTTTGCATTTACTCGCCCACCAGGAGACACAATGTCGGCTTTTCCCATGAGTCCAGTAATGGGCCAGATGATGAATCAACCCCTGTTGATTTCCAGCATTATCGAGTTTGCAGCGCGTCATTATGGCGGCAGCGAAATCATTTCGCGGCGCGTGGAAGGCGATATGCACCGCTACACCTACCGCGATTGCCACCAGCGCGCGCGCCGGCTGGCGAACGCCCTGCATGGCCTTGGCGTGGGCATGGGCGAGCGGGTCGCCACCCTGGCCTGGAACGGCTACCGCCACCTGGAAGCCTACTATGCCGTGTCCGGCTCGGGTGCCGTGCTGCACACCATCAATCCACGCCTGTTTCCCGACCAGATCGCCTATATCTCCAATCACGCGCAAGACCAGGTCCTGCTGTTCGACCTGACCTTTTTGCCCGTGGTGGAGAAAATCGCCGCCGACTGCACCTTTGTCCGTCACTTCGTGCTGATGTGCGACCGCGAGCGCATGCCCGCCAGCAGCAGCATCCCCGACCTGCTGTGCTATGAAGACTTGATCGCCACGCATTCGGACGAGTACACCTGGCCCCTGTTCGACGAGAATTCGGCCGCCACCCTGTGCTATACGTCCGGCACGACGGGCAATCCCAAGGGCGCCCTGTATTCGCACCGTTCGACCGTGCTGCACGCCTACGCCTCGGCCATGCCCAGCGCCCTGAACGTGCGCGCCTCGGACACGGTGCTGCCCGTCGTGCCCATGTTCCACGTGAATGCCTGGGGCTTGCCGTATTCCGTGCCCCTGTCCGGCGCGCGCATGGTGTTTCCCGGCGCGGCGCTGGACGGCAAGTCCCTGTACGAGCTGTTCGAGGCCGAGCAGGTGACGTTCTCGGCCGGCGTGCCCACCGTCTGGCTGGGCCTGCTCAATCATGCCTTGCAAAACAAGTTGACATTTTCCAGCTTCCGCCGCACCGTGATCGGCGGCGCGGCGTGCCCGCCGGCCATGATGGATACCCTGATCGACAAGTTCGACATCGAGGTCATCCACGCCTGGGGCATGACGGAAATGTCGCCGCTGGGCACGGCGGGCGGCCTGCAGACCAAGCACCTGGCCTTGCCGAAGGACGAGCAGCGCAAGATCCTGCAAAAGCAGGGCCATGCGATCTACGGCGTGGACATGAAGATCGTCGACGACGACGGCAAGGAATTGCCGTGGGATGGCGTGGCCTACGGCCATTTGCTGGTCAAAGGACCGTGGATCATTTCCTCGTACTACAAGAACGAGGGCGGCGAGGTGCTGCAGGACGGCTGGTTCCCCACCGGCGACGTGGCCACCATCGATGCGGACGGCTATATGCAGATCACGGACCGCAGCAAGGACGTGATCAAGTCGGGCGGCGAGTGGATAGGCACGATCGACCTGGAAAACCTGGCCATGGCGCACCCGGCCGTGCTGCAGGCGGCCTGCATCGGCGTATTCCACCCGAAATGGGATGAGCGCCCCGTGCTCGTGGTGGTGTTGCGTCCCGGCATGACGGTCACGCGCGAAGCGTTATTGCAGTTTTTCGACGGCAAGATCGCCAAGTGGTGGACGCCCGACGACGTGCTGTTCATCGACGCCTTGCCCATGGGCGCCACGGGCAAGATACAGAAGAACAAGCTGCGCGAGCAGTTCAAGGGCCACCAGTTGCCGGGCATGTAAGCAATCCTAGGCCGCCTGCGGCAGCGCCGCCCCCAGTTTTTCCAGCAGGTGCTCGCACTGGAAGACGCACAGGGTCTGGCGCTGCGCGTCCGTGCCGATGTCGAGCATTTCATCCATGTCGCCGCGCAGGTCGTCGTGCGTGCCCGTGCGGATGATTTGCGGCGCCGCAAAGCGCTGGCTGTCGGAGACGGTCATGATGTTGTCGACATGGTCGACGAGGAAGCCAAAGCGCTCGGCGCCCCGTTCCACGATCAAGATCTTGCCCGCGCTGGCGTCCGGCAGGGCCGGCATCGCATACAGCTGGCGCAGGTCGATGATGCTGATCATTTGCTGGCGAAGGTTGAGCATGCCGCGCATGCAGGCCGGCATGCCCGGCGGCGTCGTGATGGCGCCGCTGAAATCGATGATTTCGCGCACCTGCCCGATTTCCACGGCGAACGGCGTTTCCACCGTAAACGTGATGTAGACGCGGCGCTGCGCCTTGCGCGTGGCGGCGCTGGCCGTGTCCGTGTCGTCTGGATACAGGCGCTTGTGGCCGTCGCGCATCTCGACGATCTCCGCCTGCGACAGCATGCCCTTGTGGTCGAGGAGGATGATGTCGCCCAGGCCTTCTTTCGTGATGCAGCCGGCGAACATGGCGGCGCGCGCCTTGCTCAGCAGGGGAATCGGCAGCACGTCATCGGCAAAAAAATGCACGATGCTGTCGACGGAATCGACGAGGAAGCCCACTGTCGCCTCGTCCAGGCGCAAGACGATGACGCGCTGGTCCGGCGTGGCTTCCCTGGCCGCCTCGCCGGATGCGGCCGCCTGCAGCAGGGCGCCGAAGTCGACGACGGCCACCTGGCTGCCGCGAAAATGCATGCGCCCGAGGCACAATGCACTGTTCAGCAGCGAGCTGTGCAGCTCGGGCACCTTGATGATTTCCTGGATCGCGCACATTTCAAAGGCAAACGTGGCGCCGGCCGCGTGAAAGCTCACGCACTGGCGGCGTTCGCTTTGCGCATGGTAGCGCGCCGTGCTCAGCTTGGCGCCCGCCGCCTGCAGGGCCAGCACGTGGGGCACGTTTTCGATGCGCAGCAGGGCGTGCGGGTCGAGGATTTGCAGCAGGCGCGCGCCGCCGCCCAGTAAAATCGTGCCGGCAATGACGGCGTGGGCGTCGCCGGCCGCATACTGCAGCGCGCTGCGGGCGCTGGCGGGCACGCGCAGGATTTCGCCCGTATCCTGGAAGACGATGCCGACCAGCACCTGCTGGAAGTCGAGGATGGCGACCTTGTCCGTGGCCACGGCGCCCGGCGCCCCGGCGCGGAACAGGCGGCCCAGGTTGACCACCGGAATGACGCTGCCGCGCAAGGTGAACATGCCTTCCAGATAGGGCGGCGACAGGGGCAGGGCGGTCACCTTGGCGGGATAATTGACGACCTCGCGGATGCAGCTGGCGGGCAGGGCGAATTCATCGTCGCCGAGAAAGAAGGAGCCGAACAGTTCCGTGGCGCCGTCGCCCTCGCGTGCTTCATGCTTGTCCATGGGCGCTTTCCTTGTGTGTCATCCATCCGGCATGCGTCACCACATCGGTGACGGCGTAGCTGCGGCGCGCGCAATCGATCAGCAACTGGCGCCCGTGGCGTCCGCCCAGCGCGCAAAAATGCACGCGCAAGCCGCATTGATCGAGGTATTTTTGCGCCGCCTGCGCGTTTTGCCGTCCCACCTGCAGGCGGCCATGGACATGGGCGGGGCCGAACATGCTGGCGCCGCCGGCCAGCACCACGTCGATATCGGGGTAGTCGGCCACGCGCGCGCCCATCAGGCGCAGCAGCAAAGGCACGGCCTGGCTCACATAGCGTGCATTGAAGGCGTGTGCATTCGGCGCGCCAAGGGCATGCCCGGCGCCGGGCGCTTCCGGCAGCAGACAGTGGGCCAGGCCGCAGCAGGGACCATTTTTCCAGAGGAAGCCGATGCCGATGCAGGAGCCGAGCAGCGCTTGCAGCTGTTGCCCCGGCGTGCCCACGCTGAGTTGCCCCATGCCAACATGATGCGGCGGCAGGCCAGGCTCGAGGAGAAGGCTCATGCGCTACCCGCCTTGTAAATCATGGGAAACTCGAATTGATAGCCGGTGCCCAGGCGGGCGATGGTTTCCGATTCGCCCAGGATCAGCCGCCCCTCGTCCTTCAGGCTCAGGCGTGCCTGCCGCAGCACGGTTTCCTGGTGCTCCGCGTCGAAATAAATCAGCACATTGCGCAGGAAGACCAGGTCGAAGCGCCGCGCCGGGCGCAGCGCCTCGAGCAGGTTGTGCTGCGCAAAGCTCACGTGCCGCCGCAGTTCCTCGCTGACCTGGACGCCATAGGGCGAGGGCGTGAAATATTTGCGCAGCAAGTCCGGGTGCGACAGGCGCAGGCGTTCCACGGAGCGCCCGCTGTACTGGCCGGCCCTGGCCGCGCCCAGGATCTGCCGCGAAATGTCGCTGGCCAGGATCTGGTAGCGGAACGCGGGCGCCTGCAGCCTGAATTGCTCGCACAGCATGGCGATCGAATACAGTTCCTCGCCGCTGGCGGCCGCCGCCGACCAGACTTCCAGGCAGGCGCCCGGATGGGCGCGCGCCCACGCGGGCAGGTAGTGCTCGCGCAAGTGATCCCAGATATGCGGCGTGCGGAAGAACAGGGTGTCGTTGGTGGTCACCAGGTCGATGAAATGCGCGACCTCGTCGCGGTCGCTGGCGACGCGCTCCAGGTAAGCCTGGTAGCTGGGCAGGGACAGCGCCTGCAGCCGCGGCTGCAGGCGCCGCTCCAGCAAGTCGCTCTTGCGCGATGTCATGGCAATGCCCGTATGCTCGCGCACCAGCGCGATCAGGCGCGTCAGCACCTCGGGCGTCAAGGTGGCCGCGTGGCGCATCGCTTACACCACGAAGCCGGAGACCGTGCGGTTCAGGCTGCCCGCGCGCTCGTTCAGTCCATCCGTGGAGCGGGCGATGCTGTCGCAGTTGGCGGCCGATTTCTCCGTTTCCTCGGCGATGTACTGGATCGCCGTCGATACTTCGCGCGCCGTCAGCAGCTGCTCGTTGGCCGCCTTCGAGATGTCCGA
This sequence comes from Janthinobacterium sp. GW822-FHT07H11, assembly GCF_058798615.1. NCBI lineage: Bacteria > Pseudomonadati > Pseudomonadota > Betaproteobacteria > Burkholderiales > Oxalobacteraceae > Janthinobacterium > Janthinobacterium sp. GW822-FHT07H11. The sequence goes on along the minus strand of NZ_CM179507.1, from coordinate 3,694,455 downwards.
GATGGCCAAGGTGGTCTTCGCCACGCCCGAGACGATCTTGTCGAAGGCGTCGCTGGCCTGGCGCGAAATCTCGCTGCCGGTCGAGACGCGCTTGACGGATTCGTTGATCAGCTTGGAAATCTCTTTTGTCGCCTGCGAGGAGCGCTCGGCCAGCTTGCGTACCTCGTCGGCGACGACGGAAAAGCCCAGGCCGTGCTCGCCCGCGCGCGCCGCCTCGATGGCGGCATTAAACGCCAGCATATTCGTCTGGTTGGCGATTTCGCTGATGACCTTGACGATTTCGCCGATGTCTTCCGACGAGCGGTTGATCAGGTCCATCGCCTCGATGGACTTGGCGACGGCGCGCGCGCCCGCTTCCGCTTCCTGCTGCGTGGCTTTCGCCAGGGCATCGGCGCTCGAGGTGTTTTCCGCGATGGAATTGATGGAAAAGGTCAGGCCGTCGATGGAGGCGTTCATTTCTTCCACCGTCGCGCCCAGCGCCTGCGTGCCCACGGCCACGCCCGTGGCCCGCTCGGCGATGGCATGCGAGGCGTCGGCAAAGCCGTTCGCTGCCGAGACCACGTTGCCGATCACGCCGCGCAGGTCGACGATCATCTTGCTGATGCCGCCGGCCAGCAGGTCGATCGGTTCCCCGCCTTCGGGCACGATATTGCCGGTCAGGTCACCCTGCGCGGCGCGCGCCACCGAGGCGAGCAGGGCGTCGACCTTGCGGTTGTCGCTGGCGGCCCTGGCCTGGATGCTGTTTTCCAGGTTCACCTGTTCGCTGATGTCGATGGCGAACTTGACCACTTTATACGGCTTGCCGTTCAGGTCGAGGATGGGATTGTAGGTCGCCTGTATCCACACCACCTTGCCATCGTTGCCGATGCGCTTGTAGCGCCCGCTGTCGAATTCGCCGCGGTTGAGTTTTTGCCAGAATTTCTTGTAGTCGGAACTGCCGGCGTACTCGGCTTCGCAAAACATGCGGTGATGCTCGCCCTGGATATCGGCCAGTTCATAGCCCATGACGGCCAGGAAATTGTCGTTCGCGTCCAGCACCTTGCCCTGCATGTCGAACTCGATCACCGCCTGCGCCTTGCCGATGGCGCTGACCTTGCCTTCGTATTCGGCATTGCGCATCTTCAGGGCCGTGATGTCGCTGGCAAACTTGACCACCTTGAACGGCCGTCCCTCGGTATCGAAGATGGGGTTGTACGAGGCGCTGAGCCAGATTTCACGTCCATCCCTGGCCACGCGCTTGTACTCGCCGGCGTCGAACTCCCCCCGGCCCAGCTTTTTCCAGAACTGCGCGTATTGTTCGCTCTGCGCATAGTCGGCGGCGCAAAAGATGCGGTGATGCCGGCCTTCGATTTCTTCCAGCGTGTAGCCGACGCACTTGAGGAAGTTGTCGTTGGCGCCCAGGATGGTGCCGTCCAGGCCGAACTCGATCACGGCCTGCGCCTTGCTGATGGCATCCATCCTGCCTTCGTAGTCGGCATTGCGGCGCTTGCTGGCCGTGATGTCGGTGGCAAACTTGATGACCTTATACGGTTTGCCGTCGGCGTCGAAGATGGGGTTGTACGAGGCATTGATCCATACTTCCTTGCCCTCCTTGGAGAGGCGCTTGTATTCACCCTGGTCGCTTTCGCCACGCGCCAGCCCGGCCCAGAATTGCCGGTACGCGGGTGTCTTGGCGTAGCCGGCGTCGCAAAACATGGCATGGTGCCGGCCTTGCACTTCGGCCAGGCCATAGCCGAGCATGCGCAGGAAATTGTCGTTCGCATGCAGGATGGTGCCATCGAGTTCGAACTCGATCACGGCCTGGGCACGGTTGAGTGCAGTATTTATCGCTAGTAAGTCCAGATCCTGCGATGGGCTGACATGGCTGGCTGCGTCCATAATATTTCCTTCAGGGTGAGACGAAATGAATGGGGACGATAATGCGGATCTGTTCTTTATATTGCTGCGTGAAGCGCAATGGCATCGCGCCGGCGCCTGCCACGGTGAGAATCGGTGAGAATGCGCGCGGCGTAGTGGCGTGGCCTGGCATGCGTTCTTCCCGTCGCGCCGTGTCTATATTAAATGAATTGCATGGTATTGATTTGAATCAATAATTTTATTATTCCCCAGCGCCTGGCGAAAAACAAGGGGCGGAAATAAATAATGCAAAAAGTGTCGTTATCGACCTGCCATGGCATATATCAGAGCAATTCTTCGCATAATAAAACGCTGTTTTAAACATTGCTCTTTTATTATTTGAATGAATATCCAAATGATAGCTGCCGGCGGCCCCCTCGGGCGCGGCAGATTCTTTGCCCGAGCGATGTTGTACCATGGCATACCATGCAAACCGCGCTGTGGGAACGACAAAAATAATACGAGCGTTCTTTTATGCGGTATAGTAAAGCTTCATCCCTTGCAACCACCTCATACGTTGAGCAAAACCAATAAGGAAGAGACATGAGTGCTGAATATCAAGTCCATGGCGCCGTCGCCGTCATTACCCTGAGTAACCCGCCCGTGAATGGGCTGGGCCTGGCGACGCGCACGGCCGCCGTGGCCGGCATCCGCCAGGCGCTGGCCGACGAGGCCGTCAAAGCCATCGTCATCACGGGCGCCGGCAAGGCCTTTTCGGGCGGCGCCGACATCAAGGAATTCAATTCGCCCAAGGCGCTCACGGAACCGACCCTGCACACCCTGATCAACGTCGTCGAACAGTCGAGCAAGCCGGTGGTGGCGGCCATCCACAGCGTGTGCATGGGCGGCGGCCTGGAGCTGGCGCTCGGTTGCAACTACCGCGTGGCCGCGCCGGGCGCGCAGATGGCCTTGCCGGAAGTCAAGCTCGGCATCTTGCCGGGCGCGGGCGGCACGCAGCGCCTGCCGCGCGTGCTGGGCCTGGAAATGGCCCTCAACATGATCGTCTCGGGCACGCCCGTGGCGTCCGAGAAACTGGCCGGCACGGCCCTGTTCGACGAAGTCATCGCCCCGGGCGCCGATTTGCTGCCAGCCGCCGTGGCCTTCGCCACCAAGGTGGCCGACGTGCGTCCGCTGCCGAAAGTGCGCGAGCGCAAGGTCGATTACCCGAACCACGAAGCGTTCCTGCAGTTTTCGCGCAATACCGTCAAGGCCATGTCCGGCCCGTTTCCCGCGCCGCTCAAATGCGTCGATGCCGTGGCGGCCGCCGTGACGATGACATTCGACGATGGCTTGAAATACGAGCGCGAGCTGTTCATGCAGCTGGTGCAGTCGCCCGTATCGAAAGCCTTGCGCCACGCCTTCTTTGCCGAAAGGGTCGCCAGCAAGGTGCCCGACGTGCCGGCCGACACGCCCGTGCGCACGATCTCCAGCGCGGCCATCGTGGGCGCCGGCACCATGGGCGGCGGCATCGCCATGAACTTCGCCAATGCGGGCATTCCCGTGATGCTGCTGGAAACCAAACAGGAAGCGCTGGACAAGGGCCTGGCCACCATCCGCAAGAATTACGAGAACACGGTCAAGAAGGGCAAGTTGACGCAGGACAAGGCCGAGCAGCGCATCGCTCTGGTCAGCGGCACGCTGGCGTATGCCGACATCGCGCAGGCGGACATCGTCATCGAAGCCGTGTTCGAGGAACTGGGCGTCAAGGAAAGCGTGTTCAAGCAGCTCGACGCCGTCATGAAGCCGGGCGCCATCCTCGCCTCGAACACGTCCACCCTGGACCTGGACAAGATCGCCGCCTTCACCGAGCGTCCGCAAGACGTGGTCGGCACGCATTTCTTCAGCCCGGCAAATGTGATGAAGCTGCTGGAAATCGTGCGTGGCGCGAAGACTGGCAAGGACGTGCTGGCCACGGCGCTGGCTCTGTCGAAAAAACTGAAGAAGACGGGCGTCGTCTCGGGCGTGTGCGACGGCTTCATCGGCAACCGCATGATCGAGCAATACAGCCGCCAGGCCGGCTTCCTGCTGGAAGAAGGCTGCCTGCCGGAGCAGGTCGACAAGGCGGTCGAGAAATTCGGCTTCGCCATGGGCCCGTTCCGCATGGGCGACCTGGCCGGCAACGACATCGGCTGGGCCATCCGCAAGCGCCGCTACGTGGAAAAGCCGGACGTCACGTATTCGAAGACGGCCGACCTGCTGTGCGAACTGGGGCGCTTCGGCCAGAAGACGGGTGCCGGCTGGTATGACTACAAGCCGGGCGACCGCAAGGCGTATGCCTCGGAACAGGTCAATGCCATGATAGTCCAGCATTCGGCCGATATCGGCGTGGCGCGGCGCAAGATCAGCGACCAGGAAATCGTCGAACGCCTCGTGTATGCGCTCGTCAACGAAGGCGCGCGCATCCTGGAAGAGGGCATCGCCCTGCGCGCCTCGGACATCGACATGGTGTATCTGACGGGCTACGGCTTTCCCCTGTTCCGCGGCGGCCCCATGTTCTACGCGGACACGGTCGGCTTGCCGAACGTGCTCGATACCATCCATGGCTATGCGAAAGGCCGCCATGGCGAAGCGTGGACGCCGGCGCCCCTGCTGGTGAAACTGGCGGGCGAGGGCAAGGGTTTTAATAGCTAAACGGACGCCAACAGTATTGTCGGATGAGCGCGGCTTTGCCGCGCTCATCCTGCCTACGGTTTGACAAGGGGCTCAAGAGCCGGGTAGGTCGGATTAGCGGCGGCACGCCGCGTAATCCGACGCCACCACGGACGCCAGCAAGCATGTTTACTTCTTCTTCGCCACCATCTTGACCGCCTCGTTGACGATGACGGGGTTGTCTTTCTGGATGTAGTAGCCGGCGCCCGTGATGCGCTCGATGGCGGGCGCGCCGGACAGGCGCTGCCAATCCTTTTCCTGCGCCCGCACCACGTTTTCAAACGAGCCCATTTCCTCGATGCCAAACTTGTCGCGCACCAGCAGCATGGCGGGCACGCGCAGCGGGCTGGCCATGTCGACATGTTGCAGGCATTGCGCCTGGGCGTCGAATTCGGCCGATTCCGTGCTGTTGAACATGAGTTTGCGCCGCGTCTTCACGAGCATGGCGTAGGTGGAGGCGTCCGTCTGCAGGCGGCTCCATTGCTGCGGATGCGTGGGGTCGAGCAAGACCAGGCCGGCCACGTCCTGCGGGTACAGCCTCGCATATACATACTGGTACAGCCCGCCCAGGCCATGGCCGACCAGCACGTACGGCGGTTTCAGGCCCGCCTGCGCCAGCAGGGCGCGCTGCTGGGCGGCAATGGTGCAGGGGTCGCGCGGCGTGGTGGTTTTCTGGCTGTCGCCGTAGCCGGGACGGTCGTACACGAGCACGCGGTGCTGCTTTGCCACTTCGGGCACCACCTTGGCCCACACATCCTTGCCGTCGCCCATGGCCGACTGGAACACCACGGGCAAGCCGCCCTGGCCGCTCAGGGTGTAGGCGATGCTGGCGTCGGGCAGGGCGGCCGTGGCGGGCACGCCCGGCATCACCGGGGTCGATGGCAACAGGGAGCAGCCGGAAAAACAGCCTGCCAGCAGCAAACCGGCGCTGGAGAGAAGCATGGTGCGCGCGGGGCGGCCGACGAATAGATGATGCATGAATCTCCTTCTTGGTTCACTGCCCGGTATGGCGTGCCAGCCATTATAGGCAAATCGCAGGGAAGTGGAAATGCCGAACAGAAGCGGATTTCGCGTCCTGTCAGCCGGCGTCGGCGCGGTGGCAGACGGCTTCGATGCGATTGCCGTCCGGATCGAACAGGAAGGCCGCGTAATAGCTGGCGTGATAGTGGCGCAGGCCGGGCGCGCCCAGGTCGATGCCGTCCGCGGCCAGGCCGGCTTGCCAGAAGGCATCGACGGCCGCGCGCGTGGGCGCCTTGAAGCAGCAGTGGCGGCGCGGCGCGTCGTCCGGCTTGGGGCCCAGGCGCACGGAAAAATAGCTGCGGCCGGGGTGCTCGGCATCGCTGCGTTCGCCATAGCCTATCCACGCATGGGCATGGTCGCTGCCCACCTTGGGCACGCCGAGCGCGGCGAAGATGGCGTCGTAGAAGCGCTCGGCGCGCACCAGGTCGGCAACGGTAAGGGAAACATGATCGAGCATGGGCATTCCACTGTAAAAACAAGGACGGCCATAGCATAGCCCGGATCAGGGCGGCCGTGGGCGGCAGTAACCGAGTGACACTGGCGGCAGCCGACTGCCGGTTACGGGCGGCTGGCGAGCCGCGCCACGATACTGCGGCTCATCAGTTGCACGCGCGGCGCGAACAGCATCACGGCGCAGAAGGCCACGGGCCAGGCGGCAAGGAAGGCATGGCGCCAGCGGGGCAGGAAGTCCGCCTGCAGGCCGATATTGAGCCAGGTGACCCAGGCGCTCATCAGCAGGGTCATGACCAGCGACATCAGGAAGGCAAATACGCAGCGCAGGCGCAGGGCGTCGGACATGGGGCACTTTCGAAAAATGAAGGAGTTGCCAGCGTAACGACTTGCAGCAATCTATACTAGAGCCATATTTTTAATTTCAAATTCCATAAATGCAATCATGCTCGACGAATCATGCTTGATGACCTAGCCCTGTTTGTTTCCATAGTCGAGGCGGGCAGCCTGCATGCGGCGGCCGTCAAGGAAGACTTGCCCGCCGCCACCGTCACGCGCCGCCTGCAAAAGCTGGAAAGCCGGCTCGGCTACCGTTTGCTCAACCGCAGCGCGCGCCGCCTGCAGCCGACGGCGGAAGGCTGGCAATACTATGAACAGTGCCGGCCCCTCGTGCACGCGCTGCGGCAAGCCACGCAGCAGCTCGACGCCAGCCTGTCGGCCGTCTCGGGCAGCATCCGCGTGCTGGCGCCCGTCAACTTCGCCAGCGGCTTGCTGACGCCCGCCTGGGTCAGCTTCATGCAGCAGTATCCGGATATCCGCCTGGAACTGGAACTGTCGAACCTGCTGCAAGACCTGGTGGGCAGCGGCGCCGACCTGGCCATCCGCGTGGGCGCGCTCGACGATTCCTCGCTGATGCAGCGCCGGCTGGGCAGCGCCGCGCTGGTGATGGTGGCCGCGCCCGGCTACCTGGCGCGCGCGGGCATGCCGCGCGACTTGCAGGAACTGGAAAAGCACGAGCTGATCGTGGCCGAACCGCTGCGCAGCTGGCGCTTGCGGCGTCCCGGCGATGGCGCCGAAATGCTGATCGAGCCGCAGGCGCGCCTGCGCGTCAATGAAATGCGCCTGGCCGTGGAAATGGCCGATGCGGGCATCGGCATCCTGCTGTGCCCGCTGCTGCAGTGCCGCGACGAGGTGGCGCGTGGTTCGCTCGTGCGCGTGCTGCCCGACTGGATGCCGCAGCCGCGCCATGTGTATGCCGTGTGGACGCAGCGGCGCTACCTGCCGGCCAGGGTGCGCGTGCTGCTCGAGCACCTGGCGGCGTTTGCGGCGGGCAATCCGCTGTTGAACGGGGAGCTGGACGTTTAAAGGGCTTGCTGCTGCGCCAGCCACTGCGTGAACTGGCGCAATGCGGACGTAAAACCGCTGGCCGGAGCGGCGCCGGGCCTGGCCTGAGCGAGGAAATACGCCATTTGCGCCCGCATGGCGGGATGGTGGCGCAACAGCAGCGCCGCATGCTCGTCCAGGCTGGCGGGCCAGCCGGGTTCGCCATCCTGGCGCACGATATTGCAGGAACGGATCAGCTTGCGCGACGCTTCGCGCTGCAGGCGGACGATGGCGGCAGGGTCGCGCTCGTCGTCGAGGCGCTGCGCATAATCGTCCAGCACGCGCGCAAAGTCGCCATTCACGGCCAGGGCGATGGCGAGGGGGCGCGAACGCAGGCAATCCTTCCCACTAAGTAATACCGAGCGCTTGTACTTCTCGCCGGGATCGCGTTAATATAAAGCTGCCCGCTTATCAAGCTGGCAAGCTGGCGTTTTTTGTCGTGCAATCCCGTCCATACACATGAGAGATGCAATGAAATATCTGATCGTTCCCTTCCTGTTGGCCATTACCGGCTGCGAGGTACTGTATGACGCGAACCGGGACAAGATCGGTGAGTACTGCAATAGCCTGAACAATTTTGACGACCGCAACGCCTGCCGCAAGCGCAACCAGACCAGCTACCAGGCATACGTGCAGCAGCGTGACGAGTTGAAAAAGAGCAAGAGCGACAAGTAAGCCCGCCTTGCCGTCGCATAAAAAAAACGCCGCTGACCCGTCAGCGGCGTTTTGCGTTGCAGACCCCGGCTTGCGGCCGGGGCTTGCGCCGGATCAATCGTCGGCGTAGATGTTGTTGTCCTTGGTTTCCTTGACGAACAGGGTGCCGATGACCACCGTCGCCAGGGCCACGACGATCGGGTACCACAGGCCGTAATAGATGTCGCCCTTGAAGGCCACCAGCGCGAAGGCCGTGGTCGGCAGCAGGCCGCCGAACCAGCCATTGCCGATATGGTAGGGCAGGGACATCGAGGTGTAGCGTATGCGGGTCGGGAACATTTCCACCAGCATGGCGGCGATCGGGCCGTACACCATGGTCACGTACAGCACCAGGATGAACAGCAGCAAGACCACCATCGGCTTGTTGATCTGCTCGGGATCGGCTTTCGCAGGGTAGCCCGCTTCCTTGATGCCGGCGCCGATTTCCTTCTTGAACGCCGCTTCGTGGGCCTTGCTGTCAGCATCGAAGTTCAGGCCATCGGCCGTCATGACGGCGTTAAACGACGTAAATTCCTTGGCGCCGATGCGCACCTTGGCGATTGAGCCGGCCGGCGCGTCTTCCTTCGTGTAGTTGACGGAGCTGTTCGACAGGAAGCCCGTGGCGATGTCGCACGACGAAGGGAACTTCTTGGTACCTGTCAGGTTGAACTGGAAGTGGCAGGATGCCGGATCGGCAACGACGACGACTGGCGAGTTCTTCAATGCCGCTTCCAGCTGCGGATTGGCGAAGTGCGTCAGGCCGCTGAAGATGGGGAAGTAGGTCAGCGCGGCGATCAGGCAGCCGCCGAGGATGATGTACTTGCGGCCGATGCGGTCCGACAGGCCGCCGAAGAACAGGAAGAACGGCGTGGCCAGCAGCAGGGCGATGGCGACCAGCACGTTGGCCGTGGCCAGGTCCACCTTCAGGGTCTGGATCATGAAGAACAGCGCATAGAACTGGCCCGTGTACCAGACGACGGCCTGGCCTGCCGTCAGGCCGACCAGGGCCAGGATGACGATCTTCAGGTTTTTCCACTTGCCGAACGCTTCCGTCAGCGGCGCCTTCGAGGTCTTGCCTTCGGCTTTCATCTTGGCAAAGGCCGGCGATTCATTCATGGCCATGCGGATCCACACGGAAATGGCCAGCAGGACCACGGAGACCAGGAAGGGTACGCGCCAGCCCCAGGCCTCGAACGCTGCCTCGCCCGTGGCCAGGCGGGTGCCCAGGATGACCATCAGCGACAGGAAGAAGCCCAGCGTGGCCGTCGTCTGTATCCAGGCCGTGAACGCGCCGCGCTTGCCTTCAGGCGCGTGCTCGGCCACGTAGGTGGCTGCGCCGCCGTATTCGCCGCCCAGCGCCAGGCCTTGCAGGATGCGCAGGATGACGAGGATGATCGGCGCGGCGATGCCGATGGAGGCGTGGCCCGGCAGCAGGCCGACGATGAAGGTGGAGCCGCCCATGATCAGGATCGTGATCAGGAAGGTGTACTTGCGGCCGATCATGTCGCCCAGGCGGCCGAAGACCAGCGCGCCGAACGGGCGCACGATGAAGCCGGCGGCAAAGGCCAGCAGCGCGAAAATGAAGGTGGTGGTGGGGTCGCCGATGAAGAATTGCTTGGCGATGATGGAAGCGAGCGAGCCGTACAGGTAAAAATCGTACCATTCAAAGACGGTGCCTAGCGATGACGCAAAGATGACCTTGCGTTCTTCAGGCGTAATCGGAGTTCCTTTGGTGGAAATTTTCCGTACGTCGGCCGAGCCGGATGGTGATGCCATGGTTTGTCTCCCTATGTTTTATAGTGAACCATTGCCGCGGTCATTTGTTGACCTTTCTTGCAACAGTTGGAGCGAGTCTGTTCTCCGAAACTTACGTCATGCTTGCTTCAAACTTACAGCAAGCTTACAAAAAGACGTTTCATGACCAGCATGGGGCGGCACGGCCAAGCATCAAGTTTTACGAACGATCGTGCTTAATCGTGCTATTCTCGTCCCTGCGAGGCATGAGCCCCCTATAACATTCCCCAGAGGAGACACAGCATGAATGAAGCCGTCATCGTATCGACCGCCCGCACGGGCCTGGCCAAGTCCTGGAAGGGCGCGTTCAACATGACGCATGGCGCCACCCTGGGCGGCCATGTGCTGGCGGCCGCCATCGAGCGCGCGCGCATCGAGGCGCAGGAAGTGGAGGACGTGCTGGTCGGCTGCGCCTTCCCCGAAGGCGCCACAGGCGGCAATATCGCGCGCCAGGTGGCCTTGCGCGGCGGCTGCCCCGTGACGACGGCCGGCATGACCGTCAACCGCTTCTGTTCTTCCGGCTTGCAGGCCATCGCCCTGGCGGCGCAGCGCATCATCGCCGGCGAAGGCGACATCTATGCGGCGGGCGGCGTGGAGTCGATTTCCTGCGTGCAAAACGAAATGAATACGCATATGTACCGCGACGTCTGGCTGCAGCAGCACAAGCCGGAAGTGTACTGGCCCATGCTGCAGACGGCCGAAACGGTAGCAAAACGCTACCAGATTTCGCGCGAGCGCCAGGACGTGTACGGCGCGCAAAGCCAGCAGCGCGCAGCAAGCGCCCAGGCCGCCGGCCTGTTCGACGCGGAAATCGTGCCGATGACCACCATCATGGGCGTGGCCGACAAGGCCAGCGGCATGCTGGTGTCGCGCGAAGTGACGATTGCCAGCGATGAAGGCATCCGTGCCGACACGACCTACGACGGCGTGGCGAAGATCCGCCCGGCCATTCCCGGCGGCGTCATCAGCGCCGGCAATGCCAGCCAGTTTTCCGACGGCGCGTCCATGGCCATCGTCATGAATGCGAAAGTGGCCGAGGCGAAAGGCTTGCAGCCGCTGGGCGTCTTCCGCGGCTTTGCCGTGGCCGGTTGCGAACCCGATGAAATGGGCATCGGCCCCGTCTACGCCATCCCGAAACTGCTGAAAAAGGCGGGCCTGACGGTGGCCGACATCGGCCTGTGGGAACTCAACGAGGCATTTGCCGTGCAGGTGCTGTATTGCGCCGACACCCTGGGCATTCCCATGGACCGCCTGAACGTCAACGGCGGCGCGATTGCCGTCGGCCACCCCTACGGCGTGTCGGGCGCGCGCCTGACGGGCCATGCCTTGATCGAAGGCAAGCGCCGTGGCGTCAAATACGTGGTGGTCACCATGTGCATCGGCGGCGGCCAGGGCGCGGCCGGCCTGTTCGAAGTGCTGTGAGGTAGATCAAACCGAGTCTGCGGGCGGCTTGCAGGGCCGCCCGTTTTCTTTGCATGGCCACTTTCTGCAGAGTGCGCCGATAGCGGGTACAGTAATGCTTCATTAATAAACAAGCAGCCTGCCACCATGATCAAGCACATTGTTTTCTGGAAACTCAAAGACCACGCCGAAGGCGCCGACCGCGCCACGAACGCCCTGAAACTGAAAGCCCTGCTCGATGCCTGTTCGGATCTGGTGCCCGGCATCTTGAAATTCGAGGTGGCCGTGGCCCAGCCGGGCCTGGAAGCGACCTACGACATCGTGCTGTACAGCGAATTCGCCAGCCGCGCAGCGCTCGACGCTTACCAGAACCATCCCGAGCACGTGAAGATCAAGCCGTTTTTTGGTGCCGTGCGGGAAGCGCGGCAATGCATGGATTACGAAGTGTAGTGACACCGAACCAAACCTACTGCGCGTCGGCATAGGTGGCCTGCGATGCTCACCGCCTCGGCGGCCCCGTACTTCGGTACGGTTGCGCTTCTCGGCCACCTCTCCCTTCCGCTCGCTACGGTTTTGTTCGGTGTCGTGAATATCAATGTTAGCCATCAACTTTATTGACAGGAGCCTTCATGACCACCTACCAACGCATCGTCCTCGCCTCGCGTCCCACCGGAGAAGTGCAGCCGGATAACTTTCGTCTGGAAACGAAAGACATTCCCGCCATCCAGGACGGCCAATTGCTGGTGCGGAACCAGTATCTGTCGCTGGACCCGTATATGCGCGGGCGCATGAGCACGAATAAAAGCTATGCGGCGCCGCAGGCGCTCGATGAAACCATGATAGGCGGCACGGTGGGCGTGGTGCTCGAATCGAAGCATCCGAAGTTTGCCGCGGGCGACACGGTCGTGGGGACCCTGGGCTGGACGGAAGTGGCCGTGTCGGACGGCACCATGCTGCGCAAGGTCGACACGACGCATATTCCCGCCTCGGCCTACCTGGGCGCCGTCGGCATGCCGGGCATGACGGCCTGGTATGGCTTGAACCAGATCATGGCGCCGAAGGCGGGTGAAACCGTGGTCGTGTCGGCCGCCAGCGGTGCCGTGGGCAGCGTCGTGGGCCAACTGGCGAAATTGAAAGGCTGCCGTGTCGTCGGCATCGCCGGTGGCGCGGAGAAATGCGCGTATGTGGTGAATGAACTGGGTTTCGATGCCTGCGTCGACTACAAGGCGGGCAACTTGGAAGCGGACCTGGCGGCGGCCACGCCGGACGGCATCGACGCCATCTTTGAAAACGTGGGCGGCGCCGTGTTCGACGCGGCCCTGGCGCGCACCAACGCGTTTGGCCGCGTGGCCCTGTGCGGCTGGATCGCCGGCTACAACGGCGAGCCGACGCCGCTCGACAATGCCCGCTTCATCCTCACCAACCGCCTGACCGTGCGCGGCTTCATCGTGTCCGAGCAGCCGGAATTCTGGCCGCAAGGCTTGAGTGAACTCGCTACCTTGGTGGCGACGGGCAAGCTGAAATTCCGCGAATCCGTGGCCGAGGGCCTGGCCAGCGCACCCGAGGCCTTCATCGGCCTGTTAAAAGGCCGCAACTTCGGCAAGCAGCTGGTCAAGCTCAGCTGATCTCTCTGTGGAAAGGCAGGCCGTGCGACAATAACGGCCTGTCTCTTTTTACCTTACACCATGACCAAGCACACCATCCGCCTCGGCGACTGGGCCACCCTGGGCCTTGACGCCACCGCCATCCGTTTCGAAGTTTTTGTCGATGAACAGAAAGTGCCGGCCGAGATCGAACTCGACGACATGGACGCCGTCTGCCTGCACGCCGTCGCCTACGATGACGCCGGCAATGCCATCGGCACGGGCCGGTTATTGCCCGACGGTCACATCGGCCGCATGGCCGTGCGCCAGCCGGGCCGCGGCACGGGCGTGGGCGGCGCCATCTTGACCTTGCTGATGGGCAAGGCGCGCGAACGCGGCGATGCGGCGGTGGTGCTGAACGCGCAAACCGTGGCCGCGCCATTCTATGCGCGCCACGGTTTCGTGCAACAGGGGGAGGTGTTTGAAGAGGCGGGGATTGCGCATGTGGAGATGCGGCTGGTGTTTTAAACGGTGCTTCCGGTGTTGTCGGATTACGGCCTGCGGCCTAATCCGACCTACGCCGGCTATGGTAGGTCGGGTTAGCGCAAAGCGCGTAACCCGACACCACCAGCACCCTCAGTTCTGCGCGTGGCTCTGACGCCATTTGTCCAGGATCACGGCCAGCACGATCACGACGCCTTTCGCCACATACTGCCAGAACGACGACAGTCCCAAAATCGTCAAGCCATTGTTCATCACGCCGATGATCAGGGCGCCGATCACGGTGCCCCAGACGGAACCGACGCCGCCCATCAGGCTCGTGCCGCCCAGCACGACCGCCGCGATGGCATCGAGTTCATAACCGGTACCCCAGTTGCCGTTGGCCGCATACAGGCGGCTGGCCGACATGGCGCCGCCCAGGCCGGCGAACAGGCCGCTGATGGTGTAGACAAACATCAACACGAGGCCGACCTTGATCCCCGTCAAACGCGCCGCCTGGATATTGCCGCCCACGGCATAGATATGCAGGCCCAAAGTCGTCTTGCGCAAAATAAACCAGGTCAGCACGACGACGGCCGCCGCCAGCCAGATCAGCCAGGGCACGGCCAGGAAGCTGCCGTTGCCCATCCATTCGAAGCTCGGGATTTCCGTGTTCAGCACGCTGGTGCCGTCGGCCAGCAGATAGGCGGCGCCGCGCAGGGCCGTCATGGTACCCAAAGTCACGACGAAGGGATTGAGGCCGACGAGGGCGACCAGCACGCCATTGAGCGCGCCCAGCAGCAGGCCGACGATGAGGAAGGCGGGAATCGAGAAGCCGGCGAACTGGGCCGACAAGGACATCAGCATGCCCGCCACGGCCGAGACGGCCAGCACGGAGCCGACGGACAAATCGATGCCGCTGGTCAGGATGACGAAGGTCATGCCGGACGCCAGCACGATATTGATCGACACCTGGCGGAAGATGTTCATGGTGTTGTTGCTGGTCATGAAGGTCGACGTGCCGTCGGCCGAGAAATACAAGGTCAAGCCATACATGGCCAGGTACAGCACGACCAGCACGGGCAGCATGCCCAGGCGGCGCATCAGGTTCGAGGCATTGAAGGGTACACCGGCGCGCGGGGCGCCGCCTGTGGTAGTAGTTGTCATGTTGAATCTCCTGAATGATTATTCTTATGCCGCTTCCAGCTGGGTCGCATAGGCAAGGATGTTTTCCTGCGTGATATCGTCGCCCGTCACCTCGCCCGTCAGGCGTCCTTCGCACATCACCATCACGCGGTCGCAGATGCCGACCAGCTCGGCCAGCTCGCTGGAAATGCACAGCACGGCCGTGCCCGCGTCCGCCAACTGGTGGATGATCTTGTAGATTTCGCTCTTCGCGCCCACGTCCACGCCCCGCGTCGGTTCGTCGAGGATGAGGACTTTCGGTGCGATGGCCAGCCAGCGCGCCAGCAAGACTTTCTGCTGATTGCCGCCGGAGAGTCCCCCGACGATGCCGTCCGGGCCCGAAACCTTGACGTTGAGGTTGGCGATCGCCTCGCGCGTGAGCTGGGTCAGGGCGCCACGGTTGACCACGCCCGCCGTCGAGTGCCTGGACAGGATGTTCATCGACATGTTTTCCATGGCCGACAATTGCATGAACAGGCCCAGGCTCTTGCGGTCTTCCGGCAAATAGCCGATGCCGTGGCGAATGGCCGCCAACGGCCGCTGGATGTGCACTTCCTGGCCGTCCAGCCACACTTGCCCCGATTGCTTCTTGTCGGCGCCAAAGATCAGGCGCGCCAGTTCCGTGCGGCCCGCACCGACCAGGCCCGCGAGGCCCGTCACTTCGCCCGCATGCAGGGCAAACGAGGCAGGCTTGACCTTGCCGCCGCCCACGTTGTCCACGCGCAGGCGCTCGGCGCCGCGCGTCGTGCGCCGCTGGTGCGCATAAAAGTCGTCGGCGGGGCGGCCCACCATCATTTGCACGACTTTCTTTTGATCCAGCTCATCCTTGCCCAGTTCGCCCACATAGGCGCCGTCGCGCAGCACCGTGATGCGGCGCGCCAGGCGTTCCACTTCGGCCATGCGGTGGCTGATGTAGAGCACGGCCAGGCCCTTGTCGCGCTGTTCTTCGATGATGCGGAACAATTGTTCGGTTTCCCGGTCTGACAGGGCGGCAGTGGGCTCGTCCATGATCAGGATGCGGCTTTCATGCACGAGGGCGCGGGCGATTTCCACCTGCTGCTGCTCGGCGATCGACAGGGTGGACACCATGGTGTCGGCGTCGAAGCGGGAACCGAGGTCGGCCAGGATGGCGTTCGTGCGCGCGCGCATTTCTCCGCCCTTGACGGTCCAGAACGGTCCTTGCGGCTCGCTGCCCATGAAGACGTTCTGCGCCACCGTCATGTTCTTGGCCACGCTCAGTTCCTGGTAGATCAGGTTGATGCCGAGGGCGCGGGCCTCGCCCGGGTTGCGGATCTTGATCGGCTTGCCGTCGAGAATGATTTCACCGGCATCCGGTGTGTACACGCCCGAGAGGATTTTCATCAGGGTGCTCTTGCCGGCGCCGTTTTCGCCCATCACGGCATGGATTTCGCCGCTGCGCACCGTCAGGTGCACGCCGCGCAGCGCGCGCGTGGCGCCAAAGCGCTTTTCGATGCCGCGCATTTCAAAAATAATATCGTCGCTCATGACTGTCCTTCCTTGCGGGTGAAACTGGCGCCGCCTGCCCGCAGGCTGGCGGCGCCACGTGGTTCAGGTCAGGCAGATCAGTTCTTTACCCAGCCCGTGTAGGTGGCGACGTTTTCCTTGGTGATGGCCGGGGTCGGCAACAGCACCATGGTCTGTTTCGGCGTGCGGCCGTTCATGATGTCGTAGCCCATCTGCACGGCATCGGTCGCCATGCGGTACGGATTTTGCGCCGAGGTGGCGGCAAACAGGCCGGCCTTGTTTTTCAGGGCGTTCTGGCCATCGGGCGCGCCATCGACTGCCGTGATCAGTTTCACGTCCGTGCGCTTCGATTGCTTGATCGCCAGTTCGGCGCCGATGCCGGTCGGGTCGTTGATGGCGAACACGGCGTCGATCTTCGGATGGGCCGTCAGCAAATTCGACATCACGGTCATGCCGCCGTCGCGGCTGCCGCCCGCATTCTGGTTGTCGGACAGTATCTTGATGTCCTTGAAGGCGGCCAGGGTCTTCTTGCAGCCGTTGACGCGGTCGATCACGGACGTGACGGGCGGGCCGTTCAGGATCACCACATTGCCCTTGCCGCCGATCTGCTTGGCCAGGTAGGCGCACGACACGTCGCCCGCCATGGTGTTGTCCGACATCACGGTGGCCGAAGCGCCCACGGCGCCCACGTCGACGGCGATCACCACCACGCCCGCATTGCGCGCCTTCTTGATGGCCGGGGCGATGCCCTTGGAATCGACGGCGTTCAGGATGATGATGTCGGTCTTGTTGGCGATAAAGTTCTCGATCTGGTCCACCTGGGTGTTCAGGTCATACTTGCTGGAAACAGTCGTGACTTTCACGCCGGGGCCACCGAGCTTTTTCGCGCTTTCTTCCGCGCCGCGGCCAATCGCCACGAAGAACGGGTTGGCCAGGTCGCCCACGCTCACGCCGATCGATTTCAAAGGCTTGTCGGCGGCGAAGGCGCCGCAGGCGGCGGACAGCAGCAGGGTGGCGGTAATGACTTTTTTCATGAGGATCTCCAAGGGTTTTTATTGTAAAAACAGACTGTGCTACGGGTAAAAACTTAGTGGCTGCGCAATTTCTCGATCATGGCATCGAGCTTGCCCGCATCGACGGCAAAGCCGCGTATGCCTTCGGCCAGCTTCTCGGTCGCCATCGCGTCGTCGTTCAGGGCGTAGCGGAAGGCCGCCTCGTCGTAGCTGACGGCCGGCTGCGCCGCGCCCAGGTCGCCGCCGAGCGCGCGCTCGACCGGTTCGCTCGACGCTTCCAGCTTGGCCAGCAGGTCCGGGCTGATGGTCAGCAAGTCGCAGCCGGACAGGGCCGTGATCTGCCCCACGTTGCGGAAGCTGGCGCCCATCACTTGCGTGGCGATGCCATGTTGCTTGTAGTAATTAAAGATGCGCGTGACCGATTGCACGCCTGGATCGTTGGACAGGCTGCGCGCCGCTTCGTCCCATGCCGCGCCCAGCGATTTTTTATGCCAGTCGTAGATGCGGCCCACGAACGGTGAAATCAGCCGCACTTTGGCATCGGCGCAGGCGACGGCCTGGCAAAACGCGAACAACAGGGTCAGGTTGCAAAAGATGCCATCTTTTTCCAGTTCGCGCGCCGCCTGGATGCCTTCCCAGGTGGCGGCGACCTTGATCAGCACGCGCTCGCGCGCGATACCCGCTTGCTCATACAGGGCGATCAGGCGGCGTCCGCGGGCCACGGTGGCGTCGCGGTCAAAGCTCAAACGGGCATCGACTTCGGTCGAGACGCGGCCCGGCACGACCTTTAAAATTTCCAGGCCGAAGCGCACCAGCACCTGGTCGACGATATCGTCGAGCGCAGCGTCCTTGTGCGCGGCGACCGTGCTTTCCAGCAAGGGCGCGTAATCGGGCTGCAGCACGGCTTTCAAGATCAGCGACGGGTTGGTGGTGGCATCCTGCGGCGCAAAGCGCGCCAACTGCAGGAAATCGCCCGTGTCGGCGACGACGGTGCTGTGTTGCTTCAGTTGTTGCAGTTGATGTTGCAGCTGAGTCATTACTATTCCTTATCACTGAGTTGGTGCAGGGCTTGCACGGCTGGAAACAGGCTACGGTAGCGGCCGTAGCGCACGCCCAAGGCCGCAGAGTGCGCGGCATCGGGCAAGAAGAT
This sequence comes from Janthinobacterium sp. GW822-FHT07H11, assembly GCF_058798615.1. NCBI lineage: Bacteria > Pseudomonadati > Pseudomonadota > Betaproteobacteria > Burkholderiales > Oxalobacteraceae > Janthinobacterium > Janthinobacterium sp. GW822-FHT07H11. The sequence continues at coordinate 3,676,273 of NZ_CM179507.1, read as the reverse complement.
GTTTTTCACGGGCAGGCCGGTGGCCAGCGGGGCGGTTTCGCCGATGGCGGCAAAGCCCAGCTTGGCCGCGCCGAGGCTGGCCGACAGTTCGCTGTCGTGCAAGGTGCGCATTTCGCGGCCCAGCACATTGGCCAGCAGCTGCGCCCAGTACTGGCTGCGCGCGCCGCCGCCCACCAGCAGGCAGTGGGGCACCACGGCACCGGTCGAGGTGACGGCGGCCATGGCGTCGCGCAAGGCAAACGCCACGCCTTCGAGCACGGCGTAGCCGAGCTGCGCCGGCGTGCTGTCGTGGCCCAGCTGCAAGAAGGCGCCGCGCACCTGCGGGTCGTTATGCGGCGTGCGCTCGCCCGACAGATAGGGCAGGAACAGCGGTGCCGACGGCGCGATGGGGGCCACGAGCGGCAGGGCGCTTTCCACCAGCGCCAGCAGCGCCGCTTCGTCGGGCTGGCCCAGCACGCCGGTGGCCCAGCGCAAACAGCTGGCACCGGACAGGATCGCGCCCATCGCATACCAGCGGCCGGGCAGGGCGTGGCAAAAGCTGTGCACGCCGCCGGCCGGCTTGCCCAGCGGCGTTTCCGTCACGGAAACGATGGCGGCGCTGGTGCCGAGCGAAATAAAGCTGTCGCCGCCATTGACGGCGCCGATACCGACGGCCGAGACGGGATTATCGCCGCCGCCACCGGCCACCACCACGTCCATGGGCAAGCCCAGTGCATCGGCGACGGCGGCCAGTACCGTGCCCGTGGCCGCGTCGCCTTCCACCAGCGGCGGCAGCTGCTCGAGCCGCAAGCCGCAGGCGGCCACCATGGGCGCGAACCAGGCGCGGCGGGCCACGTCCAGCCACAGGGTGCCGGCCGCGTCGGACATGTCGGTGATCCTGTTGCCCGTCAGTTGCAGGCGCAGATAGTCCTTCGGCGACAGCACGCAGGCGATGGCGGCAAACGCGGCCGGTTCATGCTTTTGCAGCCACAGCAGCTTGGGCGCCGTCAGCCCCGCCATGGGCAGGCTGCCCGTCACGTCCGCGTAGGCGCGATAGTCGCGCGCCAGGGCGGCCGCTTCGGCATCGGCGCGCGCATCGTTCCACAGGATGGCCGGGCGGATGACGGCATCGTTGCCATCGAGCAGCACGGCGCCGTGCATCTGGCCGGACAGGCCGATGCAGGCGATCTGCGCGTAGTCTTGCGGAAAGGCGCTGCGCAGCTGGGCCAGCGCGTGGACGCAGGCGGCCCACCAGTCCTGCGGCGCTTGTTCGGACCAGCCCGGCTGCGGGCGGCTCGTGTCGATGCGCACGGAGGCCTGGCCGCGCACGGCGCCAGTGCTGTCCATCAGCACGGTTTTCAGTTCGGAGGTACCGAGGTCGATACCGAGGGAAATCGCTGGATGCATGTGTTTTACTGTCAAAGGTCAGGGGCAGCCGCAGGAATTGCGCACGCGCAAGGTCGGCGACAAACGCTGCACGTGCTGGGCACGGCCCGGGTTGGCGATACGGTCGATTAACAGGTCGACGGCCATGGCGCCCAGCTCTTCGAGCGGCTGGGCCATCACCGTCAAACGGGGGCTGAAATAATCGGCCCAGTCGAAATCATCGAAGCCGGCCAGGGCCACGTCTTGCGGTACCGCAATATGGGCATCGCGCAAGGCGTGCATGGTGCCGATGGTCATCAGGTTATTGCCGGCCACGATGGCCGTCGGGCGCTGCCCGGGGGGCAGGGCCAGCAGTTCGCGCGTGGCCGCGCCGCTGCGCTCCAGGTTCGAGTCGCCCGAGCGCAGCAGTGCCGGGTCAAACGCGATATCGGCGCGCTGCAAGGCCAGGCGGTAGCCCGCGATACGCTCGTGCGTCGTCGACAGGCCCGGCGCGCCGCTGATGAAACCGATGCGGCGGTGGCCGTGGGCGGCGACCAGATGGCCGACGAGTTCGGCCGTCGCCTCGATGTTTTCCACGCCCACCTGGTCGAAAGGCTGGGGCGACATGCGGTCGACCAGCACGGAAGCGATCTTGTTGCTGGTCAAATAGTCGAGGGCGCGGTTGTGCGGATCGCCGGACGGCGCCAGCACGATGCCGTCGACGCGGCGCTGGTGCAGGTTCTGCACCACTTTCAATTCCTGCTCCGGATCGTCATGCGTATCGGAAAACAGCATCATCAGGCCGTGGCGCGTGCAGGCGGCCTCGATGGCGCGCACGGTTTCGCTGAAATAATGGTTGGTGAAGGCGGAAATGGCCACGCCGATGGTGCCTGACGAGGAGCCTGCCAGCGCGCGTGCCAGCATGTTCGGCACATAGCCGATCTGCTGCATGGCCGCGTTGACGGCGGCGACGGTTTTCGGGCTGACCTTGCGGGTGCCGTTGAGTACGTGCGAAACGGTCGACAGCGATACGTCCGCCGCCCGCGCTACATCTTCCATGGTGGCCATGGTGTCTCCTGAGGTATTTTTTATTATTGTGTACTGCGATAGTGTGTGGCTGTGTCGCCGCGTTTGAACCTATCGTAAACAAAAGAAAGCGCTTGCGCAAGCGCTTTCTTTTTTGTGCGGATGGATGGCGGGCGGGTTTTCGATGAGGATAGGGAAGGCTTGCGCAGGTCGAATTAGCGCGCCGCAGGCGCGCGTAATCCGACTTCGGGGACGGCGGTGATGTTGGTTGAGGGGGGCGGTGATGCTGGTTGAGGGCGCTGGTGTTGTCGGGTTACGCGCTTGCGCGCTAACCCGACCTACCCCGACCTACCCCGACCTTGCCTGGTGCAAGGTGGCGTTATTGGATCACCAGCTCATGCAGTTCGCCGGGCGAGTCCGGGAACAGTTTGACGACGGTGGACGTGCGCGTGCCGTAACCGGGCGTGTCGATGCAGACGGCGGACAGCACGCGCTCGAGGTCGAGCGGCACGCCCGTGTCGGGCAGGCGGAAGTCCGGTGCGCGCGTGGTGTCGGCCAGCATGTCGAAATACGCTTCGTCGGGCGCGCCCTGGCACAGCAGGCTGGCGAACTGGGCCTTGGTCTTCAGCACCTTCGGCCACGGCGCGTCCAGCAGGGCGTTCGACAGGCCGTAGATGCCCGGCTCCAGGGGCTGGCCGTTGCGCGCATCGCCATCGCCGCGGTTGGAAAACCAGATCAGCGTCTGCGCGTCGCCCAGCACCAGGTTGAAACCGTTGTAGGCTTTGCAGCCGGGGCGGATCTGCGCGATGTAGTCTTGCGGCGACATCGTGCCGGCCAGATAGTCGGCCACCAGCGCGCCGCGCGAGGGCGCATCGGGGTTGCGGTCTTGCGGGCTGCGGATATTCGTGATGGCGGCAAAGCGCGAGCTGCCGCTGCCGGACTGCGTGATGCCCATCCAGCTGCCGCCCGCCTGCAGGTCGCGGCCCGCATACACTTGCGGGTGTTCGGGCCAGGCGCCGGCGGGGGCGCTGGCGCGCTCATAGAATTCGTCGCGGTTGGCGGCGGCAATCAGCGGGATGTGCGGATTGACTTTCCAGGCAAAAACGATCAGGCACATGGGGGCAAATCCATGAACACTTCCGTATGGCGCGCGCCGGCCGTCAGGGACAGCAAGCCGGCCTCGTCGGTGGCACTCGCCAGCAGCTCCGTAAAACCTTCACCGACGACGGGATAGATTTCCATCCACGTCTGCAAGCCATCCTTCACTTCCGGGCGGCGCTTCAGTTGCGGCGCCACGCCGCAGGCGGCCGCCAGTTTCGCTTGCAAGGCGCGCACCCTGGCTTCCAGCGCCTGGGCGTGCTCTTCCTTTACTTGATAGTAAATGTACAAATCTTTCATGGCATTCTCACAAGTCGAGTGCGTCGAGCACGTAAGGCATGGACAAGAAGCGCACGGCTGCGCCCTGGGCCGAGGCGTAGCGCACGGCGCCCGCTTCGCTTGAACCCTGCTCGATCGCCCCCAGCTTCATTTCCACGAGGGCGTCGATGCCGCCGGCACCGTTCGGCGCGGCGTTGACAACCATGCCGCAAGGCTGCTCGGGGTCGCTGACGGCAAACAGTTCACCGCCCGCCACGGCCGCTGCATCGGCGATGCTGACGAGGGTGGTGCGGCGCTTGAGCTTGCCCAAGTACTGGCTGCGCGCGACGATTTCCTGGCCCGGGTAGCAGCCTTTCTTGAAGTTGACGGCGCCCAGCAGCTCGAAATTGACCATCTGCGGCACGAATTGCTCTTGCGTGGCGGCCGTGATCTGCGGAATGCCCGCATGGATTTCCGACAGGCGCCAGCCATCACTGCCGCCCTTGGCCAGCTGTGCCGCCAGTTGCGGCCATGCGTCGCGCGCCGTGGCGGCGGACGTCAGCCACTGGTAGCGCGGGGCGCCAAACGCATCGGCCACGCGCAGCAGGGTGCCCAGCGCGTGCTCCACCTTGCTGAACGGCGCGGCGGGCAAGGCGGGGAAGAAGGCCGACAGGGCCGCGCCGGCTTGCGTGCCGCCGAGGCCCAGGACGACCTGATTGCTTGCATCAGGGGTCGCGTCGTGCAGCTTGGCCTTGGCGCGCAGCACGAACATCTGCAGGCGCTTCTGGATGGCCGGCTGTATGGCGCGCGGCAATTGCAGATAAATGGTGGTGGCGTTGCGCCACATCAGGAAACTGGCCAGCAGCCTGCCTTTCGGCGTGCAGTAGCCGGCCAGGCGCACTTGCTCCTGGTTCAGGTGGTCGACATCGTTGGTCAGCTGGCTGTGCAGGAAACTGGCCGCATCGTCACCCTCGATGGCGATCAGGCCCTGGTCCGTGATGACGGCGACAAAACCTTCTTGCAGCTGGGACACCGCCAGGGGCTGGCCAAAATCGGCGACGGGGAGGACGCCGGTGGCAAGAACGGTGCTGTCAGGCGCGCCTGTTCCAGGAACGGGGCGGGCGCCTTGCGCGACTAAAAATTGATTCCAGTTATTCATAATTTCCATTAGATCAGCGATTAAGCATTATCATTACGGGTTCATTATAGTGATGTCGCGCGGAACGCGTCGGCAACGGCAAGATTCCCAGTGCCGCTGCCGCTTTCCACGGACTTGCTTCATCAATGAACGATCATAACAAGCGCGCGTTGCTCGCCAGCGCGCGCATCACAAGAATCGGAACAATGGCTTTCTTTAAAAAACTTGTAGTCAGTTCAGTCATCGCCGCCATCGGCGTCGGCGGCACGTTTGTGTACTGGGCGCAGCAGCCCATCACGACGGACGGCGAAGCGATCCCGTTTACGATTACGCCGGGCAGCGGCGCGCATGCGGCCGGCCAGCAGATCGCGGACGCGGGCGTGCCCATCGTGCCCATCCTGTTCAACCTGCTGGCCCGCATCGAAGGCAAGACGTCGAAGATCAAGGCAGGTTCCTACGAATTGAAGCCGGGCACCACGCCGCAGCGTTTGATCACGCAGCTGGCGCGCGGCGAGTTCGCGCAAGAGTCCTTGACCATCATCGAGGGCTGGACCTTCAGGCAGATGCGCGTGGCCATGGCCAACCATCCCGGCCTCAAGCACGATACGGCGGAGCTCAGCGACAAGGCCTTGATGGCGAAGATCAGTCCCGAGTATCCCTTGCCGGAAGGCCTGTTCTTCCCGGACACCTATCTGTTCGCCAAGGGCGCCAGCGAAATGCAGATCTTCAGGCAGGCGCATACGGCCATGATAGGGCGCCTGTCCGAAGCGTGGGACAAGCGCGATCCGGCCCTGCCGTATAAAAACCCGTACGAGGCGCTGATCATGGCGTCCATCGTGGAAAAGGAAACGGGACAGAAGTCCGAGCGGGCCATGATCGCCGGCGTCTTCGTCAACCGCCTGAAGACGGGCATGCTGCTGCAGACGGACCCGACCGTGATCTATGGCATGGGCGACAACTACCAGGGCAAGATCCGCAAGCGCGACCTGGAAGCGGACACCCCGTACAATACCTACACGCGTGGCGGCTTGCCGCCCACGCCGATCGCCTTGCCCGGCGCGCAATCGCTGACGGCGGCGCTGGCGCCGGCCCGCACGCAGGCCCTGTATTTCGTCGCGCGCGGCGACGGCACCAGCCAGTTCTCGGCCAACCTGCCCGACCATAACCGCGCCGTGAACCAGTACCAGCGCTAATATCCATATCAGATCAAGAGTTTCATGACACAACACTATCAACCGCGCTTCATCACCTTCGAAGGCATCGATGGCGCGGGCAAGTCCACGCATATCGGCTTTGTCGCCGACTACCTGCGGCAGCGGGGCGTGAGCCTCGTCTCGTCGCGCGAACCGGGCGGCACCAGCCTGGGCGAAAAGCTGCGCGAACTGCTGCTGCATGAAAAAATGCACCTGGAAACGGAAGCCTTGCTGATGTTCGCCAGCCGCCGCGAACACATCGCGCAAGTCATCGCGCCCGCCCTGGCGCGGGGCGAATGGGTCATTTCCGACCGGTTCAGCGATGCCAGCTTCGCCTACCAGGGCGGCGGCCGCGGCATGGATTTACGCAAGATGGAGCAGCTCGAAGCGTGGGTGCACCCGCATTTGCAGCCGGACATCACTTTCCTGTTCGACGTGCCGCTGGCCGTCGCCCGTGCCCGCCTGGACGCCACGCGCGCGCTGGATAAATTCGAGCAGGAGCAGGCCGATTTCTTTGCCGCCACGCGCAACGAATACCTGCGCCGGGCAGCCCAGTTCCCTGGGCGCTTCCGCATCATCGATTCCACGCAAAGCATTGCCGACATTCAAGTGCAGCTGGCAGAATTGCTTGATGTATTGCTCGAGCAAAGTGCTGTAACACATTGATTGACAAAGAATAATATGACCAGTTCCCTCTATCCCTGGCAACAGGACGCCTGGCAGCAATTGCAAGCCTTGCGCCCGCGCATGCCGCACGCCATTTTGTTCCATGGCGCGCAGGGCATCGGCAAGGCCGATTTCATCGAGCATTTCGCGCAAGCGCTGCTGTGCGAAGACGTGCGCGCCGACGGCCATGCCTGCGGCGCCTGCGCCTCGTGCGGCTGGTTTAGCCAGGGCAACCATCCCGATTACCGCAGGGTCCGTCCGGAAGCGCTGGAAGACGAGGTGGCGGACGACGGCGAAGAGGGCGAGGGCGCGAAGAAAAGCGCCAAGACCAAGACGCCGTCGAAGGACATCAAGATCGAGCAGATCCGCAACCTGGCCGACTTCATGAATATCTCCACGCACCGGCAAGGCTTGCGCGTGGTGGTGCTGTACCCTGCCGAGGCGCTCAATACGCCCGCCTCGAACGCCTTGCTGAAGACCCTGGAAGAACCGCCGCCGGGTACCTTGTTCCTGCTGGCATCGAACAGCCTGGACCGCCTGCTGCCGACGATATTGTCGCGCTGCCGCAAGTTCGCCCTGCCCATGCCCAGCCACGAGCAGGCCCTGGCCTGGCTCAAGGCCCAAGGCTTGAACGATGCGGACAGCTGGCTGCGCGAGCAGGGCGGCGCGCCGCTGGCGGCGCTGGCCCAGTCCGAGTCGGGCGGCCGCGAGGAAACGGAACAATTGTTGCAGGTGCTGGCCAATCCGGGCGTGGAGGCGGCCCTGAAGGCGGCCGATAAATTGCAGAAGGCGCCGCTGGCGCCGCTGGTGGCGTCCCTGCAGCGCTGGCTGTACGACGTGTTTTCCGTCAAATTATCGGGCACCATACGCTACTACCCGCGCCACCGGCGCGAGCTGGAAGCGCTGGCCGGGCGCATCAACGTCAGCCGTTTGATGGCCGCCATCAAGTCCGCGAACGCGCGCCGCGCGATTGCCGAACACCCCTTGTCACCGAAGCTGTTCCTCGAAGACATGTTGCTCGAGTACGCAGCAAGCTGCCAATAAAATCAAGGGCTTGCATCGCCAAGTTAATCCGGATTGTCTGGTTCTTGGCACGCTGGGAACTTAGCCGCAGGCGCGCGTGCAACTGCGGTATTGCACTTCGCACGCTTGCTGGCGTTCGGCGCGCCGGGCGCGGAAAGCCTGGGCTTCGGTGGGGCGCAGCTGCTCCGCTGGCGCGTCCGCATTCCTGCCGGCCGCGACGTAGGGGTTGCTGCTGGGCTTCATCGACAGGACGGGGCTGCTATCATTTTCCGTGGCGCCTTGTGCCTGCGCGCGGCAATCCTGGCGCGCCGAGGCGCAGATGGGCTGGCACAGGCCGGTCTCGGCGGCAGGCTTGGGCGCGTCGCGCCTGTCCTGGGCATGCGCCGGCTGCGCCAGGCAGGCCAGCAGCGTGAGTATCAGGGGGCCGGCAACTTTTAACATCGAACACTCCAGGTATGCGCACGCCGCCCCATGGCTGCGCGTCAGCAGGCAACTATACATCTTGATAACGGCTTTGCCTACCGTCCATGTCTGATTGCCACCTCCCGTGCCCGGTGTTACAGTCAAGGAATGGGACAGCTACGGAGGCGTGCATGAAACGGGTCACTGGCATCGGCGGCATCTTTTTCCACGCGCAAGACCCGGCCGCGCTGCGCGCCTGGTACCAGCGCCACCTGGGCCTGGACGTGCAACCGTGGGGCGGCGCCGCCTTCACCTGGGCGGACGCCGACGGCAAGCCGGCGGGCGGCACCACCATCTGGTCCGTCGCGGCCACAGACAGCGACCAATTCGCGCCCGGCAAGGCGTCCTTCATGATCAATTACCGGGTCGACGACCTCGATGCGCTGCTGCAGGCGTTGCGGGACGAGGGCTGCCAGGTGCTGGAGAAGGCGCCCGACTCGGAATACGGCCAGTTTGGCTGGGTCATCGATCCCGAGGGTAACAAGGTGGAGCTGTGGCAGCCGCCGGAAGGGCAGTAGGCGCGGCAGTAGGCGAAACCTGCGCCATTCAGAGATAATACCGGCTCAGATCACCACCCTATCTATTTATGCGCGACATTATTGCTGGATTTCTACGCTTCCAAAAAGAGGTTTTTCCTGAGCGCCGCGAGCTGTTCAAGACCCTGGCGACGGGACAAACGCCCAAGGCCCTGTTCATTTCCTGCTCGGACAGCCGCATGGTGCCGGAACTGGTGACGCAGCGCGAGCCGGGCGAGCTCTTCGTCATCCGCAACGCGGGCAACATCGTGCCTTCGTACGGGCCGGAGCCGGGCGGCGTCAGCGCCACGGTGGAATTTGCCGTGTCGGCCCTGAACGTGAGCGACATCGTCATTTGCGGCCACTCCGACTGCGGCGCCATGAAGGCGATCGCCACCTGCGCCTGCCTGGAGCACATGCCGGCCGTGCGCAGCTGGCTGCACCATGCCGACGCGGCGCGCATGATCAACGAATCGGTCGACCATCCGACGGAGCAGTCGCGCATCGACGGCATGGTGCGCGCCAACGTGGTGGCGCAACTGAACAACCTGCGCACCCATCCCTCGGTGGCCCTGGCCATGGCACAGCACCGGCTGACCCTGCACGGCTGGGTCTACGACATCGAGAACGGCTCCCTCGATGCGCTCGACGAGTCCACCGGCAACTTCGTTCCGCTCGCCGAACACCCGGCCTCGCAGCTGTAGCCGGCCAAAAGCATCCGAACCGCCCCGGCAGGGGACGCGCGCCGCCGCTGTTCCCCTGCCAGTTTTTGCACGCTCCGGTACAATCCCGCCTTATGTATATCGATTCCCATTGCCATATCAATTTCCCCGAGCTGGCCGCTCGCATGCCCGAGATCCTCGCCAAGATGGCCGAGAACAAGGTCACGCACGCGCTGTGCGTGTCCGTCGACTTGCCGGACTTCCCGCAGGTGCTGGCCCTGGCCGAGCAGTATCCGCATATTTTCGCGTCCGTCGGCGTGCATCCCGATTACGAGGATACGCCTGAACCGTCGGTGGAAGACCTGGTGCGCCTGGCCGACCATCCGAAGATCATCGCCATCGGCGAGACGGGCCTCGACTATTTCCGCCTGACGGGCGACCTCGAATGGCAGCGCGAGCGTTTCCGCACTCACATCAAAGCTTCAAGAATCACGCGCAAGCCCTTGATTATTCACACAAGAGCGGCCAGCGAAGACACCATCCGCATCATGCGCGAAGAGGGCGCGGGCGTGGCTGACGGCGGCGTGGCCGGCGTCATGCATTGCTTTACAGAATCGCTGGAAGTGGCGCGCGCCGCCATCGACATGGGTTTCTATATCTCGTTTTCCGGCATCGTCACGTTCAAGAGCGCCAAGGATTTGCAAGCCGTGGCGCTGGAAGTGCCGATCGAGCGCATCCTGATCGAGACGGATTCGCCGTATCTTGCGCCCGTGCCCTTCCGCGGCCGCATGAACGAACCGGGCTACGTGGCCCACGTGGCGGAATACCTGTCGACCCTGAAAGGCATCCCTTTGGCCCAGGTGGCGCAGCAGACGACGGATAATTTCTTCAAATTATTCAACCAGTTGCCATAACTTCTTAAGGTTAATGATGATGCGACAACTTGCCTTGGCCGCCATGCTGTGCTGCGCGGCCGCCAGCCACGCGGCGCCGGATCCGGACGCCTTCTTGCGCGCCGTGTCGGTGGACAATGCCAGCGGCGTGCGCGACATGCTGGCCGAAGGCGCCGATCCCAACCTGGCCGACGCGCAGCGCGGCGATATCGCCCTCGTGCTGGCCTTGCGCGACGATGCGGACAAGGTGTTCCAGGTCTTGCTCGATGCGCCAGGCATCGCGCTCGATGCGCGCTCGGCCAATGGCAATACGGCGCTGATGATGGCGGCCTACAAGCACAAGCAGGCGGCCGTGGAAGCCTTGCTGGCCAAGGGCGCCAAGGTCAACCAGAGCGGCTGGACGGCGCTGCATTACGCGGCATCGGCCGGCGACCTGCCCATCATGAAGATATTGCTGGACCGCGACGCCGTGGTCGACGCGCGCGCGCCGACCAATATCACGCCGCTGATGTTTGCCGCCCGCGAAGGCCAGGAAGGCGCCGTCAAGCTGCTGCTGTCCTGGGGCGCGGACGCCAACCTGAAGAGCGACCATGGCTGGACGGCCGAGCAGTTTGCGCAGGCCGCCGACAAGCCCGGCGTCGCCGCCATCATCGCGGCGGCCCGCAAGGCCCGCGCGGCGCGCAAGTAGGCGGCCGGGCGATATCGCAACGATATCGCTTTGACAATCATTTCTGCCAGCGTCAGAACTGGCACGCAATTGCCTCTCATCTCAGCCCTTTGTTCTTGCGACTGATTAACGATAATGATCTCGTCGCATTAATCAGGAGATAGGTCTCATGGGCAATCCAATCCACGCCAGGCGCCGGCTGTACTGTCGCCGCCCCTCGCGCAGCCCCTGCGATATCACTGCTTTCTGGAACGACAAAACCGATCGGCCATCGGACCGAGACTCCAAGAGGACAGACATGCTGAATGAACGAGAAATCGAGAGTTGTTACCTGGGGCAATTTATCCCCGTCCATTACCACCACAATATGCTGATGGACCAGAACCGCATGCACGGCTTCAAGTCGGCGATCGATTACGCGGTCAAGCCCGGCATGAAGGTCCTGGAACTGGGCGGCGGCACGGGCGTGCTGTCGTGCTTTGCGGCCGCGCGCGCCGACAAGGTCTGGTGCGTGGAATTCAATCCCGACATGGTCAAGGAAGCGCGCAAGATGCTCGCGCTCAATGCCAACGGCGAAAAAGTGGAAGTCGTGCATGCGGATGCCTTCGAATACCTGCCGCCCGAGCCCGTCGACGTGGTCATTTGCGAGATGATCCATGTCGGCATGCTGCGCGAAAAGCAGGTCGAAGTGATCGAATCGTTCAAGCGCCGCTACCAGGCCCGCTTTGGCGGCCCGCTGCCGCTGTTCCTGCCGGAAGCCGTCATCATGGCCGTGCAGCCGATGCAGCAGGAATACGATTTCGAAGGCTTTTACGCGCCCATCGTGCAATTCCAGGAAACCACGGCCATTCATCCGGGCGTGCTGGAACTGGCGCCGCCGTCGGTCTACAGCATCATCGACTTTACCCAGCCGACCGATACCCTCTTCGGTTTTGACGGCAAGTTCGTCGTCGAGCGCAGCGGCACCCTGAACGCCTTGCGCTTCATCACCAAGAACATCCTGGCCGTGGTGCCCGAGCGCTCGACCACCATCGACTGGCTCAATCACTATATGTGCTTGCCGCTGGCCGCGCCCGTCGCCGTGAAGGCGGGCGACGTGCTGCAGGTCAGCTTCCAGTACCGCGCGGGCGGCTCGATACCGTCGCTGGAAGCGTCGATCCGCGCGCAAGTCATTTACGATGTCAACCTGCAACCGGTGATGCAGAACGCCGTCTACGCCTGAGTATCGTTAATTCCAAGGCAACGCCGCAGCGATTTCGTCCTGCGGCGTTTGTCCATTCAGGGTATATTTCGTCTTTTACCACCGGACAGCTTTACTATCATGGAACAGATCGATCAGCGTTACCTCGTGCAACAGAACAAAATCAGCGACGGCGAGACCAGGCCGCCCGTGTTTGCCAAGGTAATGCGCAGCAAGGAAGGCGTGTTTGAAGGCGTGTCCTTCATCAAGTCCAAGGACAAGGCCACCGTCATGACCATCGAGGACGCCAACCAGGCCATCCAATGGGCCACCAAGAAGAAGCCGAACGCGCACGAGTACGTCACGAAAGTCATTTGCGTCGGTCAGTAAGCCCCCGTTCATTCCCGGTTTTGCGCCGTTCATCCCCATAGCACGCAGTTCATCGCATGGCCGTTGCCGCCGCGGCGGCGCTTGACTATAGTGCTGTCACGGTAGCGGGGCAAGCGCGGCTTGCTCCGCACATTTCATTTGAGGGGGACGCGATGCTGGGATTCGTGCTGTGGTTGCTGCTCTTGCTGGTGTGCTGGCCCCTGGCCTTGCTGGCCCTCGTGCTGTATCCGCTGGCCTGGCTGCTGTTGCTGCCATTCCGTTTGATCGGCATCGGCGTGGACGGCGTGTTCGAATTGCTGCGCGCCATCGTCATGCTGCCGGCCCGCGTGCTGGGCGGCGGCCGGCGCTAAACCAGATATTTCCCATAAAAAATGGCGCCATTGGCGCCATTTTTGTTTGCCGTGCCGCTTACAGGTCGACCATGAAACCGGCGCCGATCGATTTCTGCGAATAGTTATAGTCGATCAAGCTCTGGCCATAGCCGGAGAACAGCTGCAGATAGCCTTTCAGGTTGGCTTTCAATGGGAAAGCCCAGCTGGCCTGCATGGACCCGTGCTTCTTGCTGAAATTGCGGCGCGCCGTCACCGCGTATTCATGGCCCTTGTTGCGGTAGCTTACGCGCAAGTCGCCATGGCCCAGGTAATCGGTGATGTCGATATTGTCATTGTCGACCGCGCTATTGTCGAGGCGGTGCCAGACGCGGGCCGTGACGGCCAGGTTGTCCTTCTCCATGCCCAGCTCGGCATACACGCGGTTCCAGCTGCGCGACAGGGTCGAGGTCTGGCCGTTCGACTGGTGCACCAGGCCGAAGTTCAGGTAATTGAATTCGATGCCGGCAAGATTCTTGTTGATCGGCATGACCAGCATGAGCTCGGGCTGGTAATTGGTCTCGCGGAAGGGGCTCGACGCCTTGCGGTTATACGCCTGCCAGAAACTTTGCTGCGTATAGCCGAACCACATGTCGATGGGGGTGCCGGCGATGTCTTCCAGCAGCTTCATCTTGAAGCTCAGCTGGAAGGTCAGTTCCACGTGCTGGCTCTTGATGCCGCCCGGCGTGAAATCCTGGAACGGTTCATCGTTCGATGCATCGCTGTAGTTGGCCAGCAGCAGATAGGTGTCGCGGTGCGGGCGGAAGTTGAACAGGCCGCGCTTCGAGGCGTCGTTCAATTCCCACGATTGCTGGGTACGCGAAATCGGCGCTTCCGGCGGCGCCGCGCCAGCCTGCGCGATGGCGGGTATGGCGGCGTTGACGGCTTCCGGCGTGGCCACGCCCGGCGGGCTGACAAACGTCAGGGGGGCCACCTCGGCCGCGGCCGCCAGGGCGACGGCCGCCGTGGCGGGATCACCACCGGCGGCGATGGTGGCCTTTTCCGCCGCCTTGGCCAGGGTGTCGAAGCAGCCCAGGCGGGCGCTGGCGTCGCCGAGCACGGCGCAACGCTGCATTTGCTGTTCCAGTTCGCCGGCCATGGCCAGCGCTGGCGAGACCAGCAGGGAGGAGAGGATTATTTTTCTTAGTCGGATAGTCATAGGCTGAGTGGGGCATGTCATTCGGTGCGCACCTGGGCTGGCATGCCGGCGGCGTCGCCTTACACGATACATTATCGTGTGTCTTGATTTTGATTAATCTTTGTTGAATTAATACATATGAAAGTATAGCGGAATACCAGAATTGCCCCGTTCGTCTGGCGTGCGCGTGCCTGCCGGTGTTGCGCGCATGGTAAAAACCGCTGCCCCGTGCCGCCCAAATCGATGTCTGCTACACTGGAAAACCGGTGCAGACACTGGCGCGCCGGGCTAGCCATGGAGATTGTGATGACCCGCAAAACACCTATCGAGCGCTACCGCAACATCGGCATCAGCGCCCATATCGACGCCGGCAAGACCACCACCACCGAGCGCATCCTGTTCTACACGGGGGTCAATCACAAGATCGGCGAAGTGCACAACGGCGCCGCCACCATGGACTGGATGGAGCAGGAGCAGGAACGGGGCATCACCATCACCTCGGCCGCCACCACGGCCTTCTGGAAAGGCATGGCCGGCAACTTCCCCGAACACCGGATCAACATCATCGACACCCCCGGCCACGTGGATTTCACGATCGAGGTCGAGCGTTCGATGCGCGTGCTCGACGGCGCCGTGATGGTCTACGACGCCGTCGGCGGCGTGCAGCCGCAATCGGAAACCGTCTGGCGGCAGGCCAACAAATACCATGTGCCGCGCATCGCCTTCATCAACAAGATGGACCGGGTGGGCGCCGATTTCCTGCGCGTGCGCCAGCAGATCGGTGAGCGCCTGAAGGGCGTGGCCGTGCCCATCCAGCTGCCCATCGGCGCCGAAGAGCATTTCACGGGCGTCATCGACCTCTTGAAAATGCGCGCCATCACCTGGGACGACGCTAGCCAGGGCGTGCAGTTCAGCTATGGCGAGATTCCCGCCAGCTTGCAGGCGCAGGCGCGGGAATGGCATGAGCATATGGTCGAGCACGCGGCCGAGGCCACCACGGAGATGACGGAACGCTACCTGAATGGCGACACCTTCACGGAAGCGGAACTCAAGCAAGCCTTGCGCGCGCGCACCATCCGCAATGAAATCGTGCCCATGCTGTGCGGCAGCGCCTTCAAGAACAAGGGCGTGCAGGCGATGCTGGACGCCGTCATCGAATACCTGCCGTCGCCGCTGGAAGTGCCGCCCATCATGGGCCACGACGAGCACGACAAGGAGGTGGAGCGCCATCCGGCCGACGACGAGCATTTTGCCGCGCTGGCCTTCAAGATCATGACCGACCCCTTCGTGGGGCAGCTGACCTTCTTCCGCGTGTATTCGGGCGTGGTGAACTCGGGCGACATGGTCTACAACCCCACCAAGAGCGCGCGCGAGCGGCTGGGGCGCATCCTGCAGATGCATGCGAACGAGCGCAAGGAAATCAAGGAAGTGTATGCGGGCGACATCGCCGCCGCCGTGGGCCTGAAAGCCGTCACCACGGGCGACACCCTGTGCGCCATCGACCACGTCATCGTGCTGGAAAAGATGATCTTCCCGGAACCCGTGATTTCCCAGGCCGTAGAGCCGAAGACCAAGCCGGACCAGGAAAAGATGGGCATCGCCCTGAACCGCCTGGCGCAGGAAGACCCGTCGTTCAGGGTGCATACGGACGAGGAATCGGGCCAGACCATCATGTCGGGCATGGGCGAATTGCACCTGGAAATTCTGGTCGACCGCATGCGGCGCGAATTCGGCGTGGAAGCCAATGTCGGCAAGCCCCAGGTGGCCTACCGCGAAACCATCACGCGCACGGTGGAAGATATCGAGGGCAAGTTCGTCAAGCAATCGGGCGGACGGGGCCAGTACGGCCACGTGGTGCTGAAACTCGAACCGCTGGAGCCGGGCACGGGCTATCAGTTCGTCGACGCCATCAAGGGCGGCGTGGTGCCGCGCGAATTCATTCCCGCCGTCGACAAGGGCATCATCGAAACGTTAAAGTCGGGCGTGCTGGCCGGCTACCCGGTCGTCGACGTCAAGGCGACCTTGACGTTCGGCTCCTACCACGACGTCGATTCGAATGAAAACGCGTTCCGCATGGCCGGTTCCATCGCCTTCAAGGACGGCATGCGCAAAGCGTCGCCCGTGCTGCTGGAACCGATGATGCAGGTGGAGGCGGAAACGCCGGAAGAATTCATGGGCAACGTCATGGGCGACTTGACGGCCCGGCGCGGCATGGTGCAGGGCGTGGACGACATCCCCGGCGGCGCGGGGCGCATCGTCAAGGCCCTGGTGCCGCTGGCGGAAATGTTCGGCTATTCCACCACCTTGCGCTCGCTGACCCAGGGCCGCGCCACGTACACGATGGAATTCAAGCACTATGCGGCCGTGCCCAAGCATATATTGGACCAGGTGGCATCGGCCGGTAAGGCCAGGTAGGCCGGATTAGCGGGGCAACGCCCCGCGTAATCCGACAACATTGTTGGCGAAGGCCGTTGGTGGTGGCGGGTTAAGCAAGGCTGGGGTCAGACCCGGCGGGTCTGGCCCCGGATGTCGTTTGAGTTCAACGGGCGGTTTAATGGGCAAGATTTTGCGCAATAATCGCATCGCCCATCTTCTCCGCCTCGTCCACGGGCTGGCTCAGCGCCTGGGTCGTGTAGAGCTACGGATTAGCGCCTAAAGGCTTCGCTAATGCGATGCGCGCATGCAAGGCATTGATCAACGCACGCTTGTCGAGCGGGCTGTCGGGCAGGACCAGGTCAGGGTAGACCAGTTCCGGCGTACGCGCACCGGACGGCCGGTCGAGAATGAAGCGCGGCACGATGACGCCCCATTTGCTGTTGGGCAGCACCATATGCTGGATGCCGCCGCTCTGCCGGGCGCGCGCGTAACCGCTCTCGCCTACCAGCGTGCCAAACTTGAAGTCCTGCATCGTGTTGATGAACAGGATGGACGAGGAATACGTGGTGCGGCCGATCAGCACATAGGTCTTGCCGGAAAAATGCAGCGGATTAGCCAACTCCGGTTGGTGCCAGGTTGCAATTTCACCGTGCACGATATCGCCGACCTTTTCGGTGCCGCTAGCACGCCCTTCGATCACTTTCTTTTCGTAGGTAGAACCGTGCCGGTAAGGTTTGTCGGCAAGGTAGCGCAGCAAACCCTCTTTCCACATGTCGTCGTCGCCACCGCCATTGTCACGGACATCGATCAGCAGGGTGCTCACCTTGGCGTCGCGCAATGTCGTGAATACCTTTTTGGTAAACGCATAAAACAATTCCTTGTCTGGCCACAGGAACGTGCCCACGGTCAGCAAGCCGACGCCGCCGGGCAGCATCTCGAATTGATACGCCTTGCTGAAGTCGGAGTCCTTGGAGGGCGGCAAGGCAACGGCGGCGCGGGTGATGCGTTGCGGCCCGGCCGGCGTGGCCAGCGTCAGGTCGAAACGGGCCGGCGTGCCATACGATTTCCAGTAGAAGCGCCACCAACGGCCGGAGAGCAGGTTTGCGCGCAGCGTGGCGTTGTCGCCGAAGGTGAGGGCCAGCAGCTGGCTCGTCACCTGGCGCGCGGGAACGCCGTTGATCGTTTCAATCCGCATCGACGCCAGTGCGCTGGGCGCACCGCCAACTTCCGCGCGAATGATCAATTCGCCGCTGACATTGACCTGTACCTCGAACGGGAAAAAGCCGCCTCCGGCAGCCATATGCGCGGCGGCGTCCGGACCAAAGTCGCCCATCGAGACTTGCAGGTGGGCGTCGTTATACACGGGGTTCAGCGCGCCGAACACGCGCCAGGCTTCATCGCGCGTCATCGGGGTTTGCAACTGTCGCTCCAGCTTCCCGTAAGCCTGCTCTAGCTGCGCCGGATCTGCAGAGTAGGCGACATTCGGGTGAGTTTTCTGGATCGATTTTTTCAGGAAGGTTAGATCTTCCTGCAACTGGATAACTGAAAGCAGAGGCGGGACGGGCGCGACTTCCGCCAAAGCGGGCGCGACTGTCAGCAACAGTCCCAACATCATAAGAAACGAACGGCATGGATCGCGCATTGAACAAAGACCTTTAAGAATGGTGCCTAATATATACACGCAATTTACATACCAGAAAGAAAATACTACACCATCCGGCCCAGCGCGCCGATTTGCGCAGGCCCGGCGCTTGTCCGCATGCGTCCGCATACGTCCTGCGGACGCTATCGGCAACGGGCTGACGTCTTCGCGGTTTGTTGGCGAATTGAATCATTTCGGCTCAGTGCCCCCGCCGAAAAAGTGATGCGGCCTATTCTGAGGCCGTATTGCATTGCCCGATGTGGATTTGTTCGCTTAACGCTGAGCCAGCCACGCGCCGTCTTGTGGAGCGCGGCGGAAAAGCGCTCTTCAATAGAAGTCATAAGGTAAGTCATCTAATCCTTAGGCCTCGAATTAATATTCGAGCATGCGATTTTGCGCGCCGTGCAGGCCTTCCTGTTTTCCGGCGCCGCTGTTACATTAGTGCCAGTCCATCACCATCAGGAGAGTGTCATGAGCACTGCAGAACAGAAGCAGGAAGGCCAGCACCGCGACAGCAGCGACTTTGTCATCACGCAAACCTTCGACGCGCCGCGCGAACTGGTGTTCCAGTCGTGGGTGGAGCCGGAACGCCTGGCCCAGTGGTGGGGGCCGGTCGGCTTCGAATTGAGCGTGCTGGCGCTCGATTTGCAGCCGGGCGGCGTTTTCCACTACGGCATGCGCGCCGACAATGGCTACGAGATGTGGGGCAAGTTCACCTACCAGCAGATCGACGCGCCGGAAAGGATTGTCTCGATTTTGTCATTCGCCGACAAGCAGGGCAATGCCGTGCAGCACCCGGTCAGCGCGACCTGGCCATTGGAATCGTTCAATGTCATGACCCTGACGGAAGAAAACGGCAAGACGACGATGACCTTGCGGTCGACGCCGCACAAGGCCACCAATGAGCAGCATGAGACGTTCAAGCAGGGGTTTGAATCGATGAAGCAGGGGTTCAAGGCGACGTTTGGACAGCTGGCCCAGTACTTGGCGCGTGTTCAGTGAGCGTATTGTTTTGAACGGCGGGCCGGAGCCGCGGGCCTGAGAAAATGGCCATGGCTGCGTTGCTTGGGCTCGCCGTACATGCGTACTGTCTTCGCCCGCGCGCCTTGCCCTGGCCATTTTTCAGGCCCGCTGGGCCCGGGGAACCTGGGTTGGAGGCAGTAGCCTATTCGGCTTGCTCTTGTATCTCAAGTTTGATACATGGGGCAGTTGCGCCCCATCGACGGCATTTCGCCTTGGTTGGCATCAAAAAAACTCCGTCCGTCCGCCCCTAATGCCGTTAAGTTTCATCCTTTCCCTGCCTAAAAGCAAAGCTCAGGGGGCCGAACCTCAGGGGCTAACCTCAGCATTTTCGCCGTTCGGGTTAAGTGGCTTGGTGGTATTGCATGGCAACAACACTTCGCGCAACTTCATCATTGCAGAGTTGTGGGAGGCCAAAGCCCATTCAGGTTTGAATTCCGTTACCAAGGCCATCGCTTTAATATGGTCAGGCATGGCGTGCGACTGCTCAACGGATTCGCGGTACTCGGTAATGGCAGCCTCCGCATCTATTGTGGCCTCAAAAATACCTGCTGTGTTCAAGCAATCCAGCATCACCGAACCGATCACCGATTCGCACTTGACAATGAGATGCAGCAAGTAGGTATCAAAGGCGAGGAATGTCCTTTTCTTACTCTGATTTTGGACTGCTGGCTCAGCAAGGATCATAGGAAAGTTGCCGTCGATGTGCGCAGCAGAGGTAATATCCAGGCCGCGGTGAACAACTGCATTACGTAGCTCACGGATGTAGGAGTAGTTCGCGGCACCATCCTGAAATCCATCAAACACTAGGCGCGAATGTAACTGCGCCTCAAAATCATTTGGATGCAGCGTTTTCGTTTCAATGAAGAGCTCAGTAGCAGCCAGAAGATTCAAAAAGTAGCCAGAGTAGTGAACTCTCATATCCGTCAGTTCAGTTGCCGATAATTGGGTGCGGAATGATAGGGCCGCGCGTAGCGCAGTTTGCCTTGCTGACATGTACCATGATAGCGAATGCAGCATGTCTCGGTTGGCGATGCTCAAAATAGTCATGGACGGCCTTTCCAGAGGCGAGGAATTGAGTAAGCTGATGATTTTAGTTGCGAACTAGATTGCTTGAAAGCGCGACAGCAATTAGCCGATAGCCGTCCGCACTCATTCATGAATAATTTGCGCCCCGCCTCCCAGCATCGCCCGCACCACCGGCAAAATCATCTGCCACGCATTCGACGTCGCCGCAATCTCGTCGTAATGGCTGGCGCCCGGCAAGATCAGCACTTCCGCATGGTCGCCGGCCAGCCTGGCCTTGGCCGCATAGTCGTGCGCCACGCGGGGCGGGGAGATGGTGTCGAGTTCTCCGGTCGCCAGGACTGTACGGCTGCCGTTGGGGATCAGGTCGGCCGCGTTGGTGTCGCTGTAGATGTCGGGGCGCTCCGTGCTGGCGCTGCCTGCCAGCTGGACGATGTCGCGTTCGCAGCTGCTCTTGATCAACTCCTTCTCATGGCGCAGGTCGGCCAGGCCGCCCAGGCTGAGGATATTCTTGATCGGCAGATACTGTGCGCGGTACAGCGGGCTGGTCCTGGGCAGTTTTTCCCGTCCTGCGATCCATTGCACCAGCTGGCCGCCGGCTGAGTGGCCCATGGCAAGGATGCGTTTCACGTCCAGCTGGTACTGGGGCGCGTGCTGTTGCAGGCTGTCGAGCGCCGCGTGCATGTCTTCGTAGGTGCCCGGGTAGCCGCCGCCCGGCTCGTCGACGCGGCGGTATTCGACATTCCACACGGCAATGCCTTGCGCGACGAGGGCGCCGGCCACGTTGCGCATCTGCTTGATACCGCCGAAGGCCACCGTCCAGCAGCCGCCATGCACGAGCACGACCACGGGAAACGGTCCCGCGCCTGCGGGCCGGAACAGCTGCGCGTATTGCGACGGCGCGGGGCCATAGGCGAACTGCGCCGTGGGGGCGGGGCCGTCCAGGGCCAGGTAGTCGTCCAGGCTCATGGGGGCGGCGACGGCGCCGTGGACAGAGGCGAGCAGGGCGGTCGCGAGCAGGGAAGATGGCAGGGACGTGGGCATCGTTGCTTTCGCTTGAGAAAAGAATAACACTGTAGCATAGGCTTACTGAGCGGAAAACAGCCCGCTGCCCCAGGCGCGCGCCATGCCGGCCACGATCTGCCGGGTATCGGCTTTGCCATGCTGGCGCGCCCGGCCTGCGAAGCGGACCTGGCCGCCAAGACGCCTGCCTTGCTGGCGCTGCTGCAACGCAGACTGGCGCCGGCGTAAAAAACGCTGTTCTACTTTCTCCTCTAACAACGTTGCTCCATGGTATATTCCGGGGATCAGTTATCCGCATATCGACACGGTGCACGCAAACCATCTCATCACATTGCTGGACGCCGAGCAGAGCGCGCTGGCAAGCATCGCGGCCGGGGTCGACCTGGGCCATGCCCTGGAACATTTGCTGCTGGCGCTGGAAGGCCAGGCCAGCGAGTCCATGCACGCCTGTATCGTGCGGATCGATGAGGCCGACCGTTTTTGCGGCCTTTCCGCCCCCAGCCTGCCGCAAGACCTGAGCCTGGCGCTGCGCCACGGCGGCGAGCAGTCGTCCCCGTTCAGCCTGGCCGCCTTTTCCGGCGCGCCCGCATATTGCGGCGACATCACGCGCGACCTGCACTGGAGCGCGGGACGCAAGGAAGCGCTGCTGCACGGCTACCGCGCCTGCTGGGTCGCGCCCGTGTTCGGCGCCAGCGGGCACGTGCTCGGCGTGCTGGGCATGCTGTTCACCTCGCCATGCCACCCGACCCAGCCCGAAATCGAACTGCTGGTCATCGCCGCGCGCGTGGCCGCCCATGTCATCGAACGGGGCCAGCTGGAAAAAAGCCTGCACGATTATCGCGAGCATTTCCATTACGCCATCGAACTCAATACCCAGGTGCTGTGGACGGCCGGCATCGACGGCAAACTCGACTACGTGGCGCAGCGCTGGCGCGAGTGGACGGGCAGTAGCGGCCTGGGCACCAGCTGGCTCGATGCCATCCATCCCGACGACGTGGCGTCCACGCTGGCCGCCTGGAGCGAAGCGGTGGGCAGCGGCCAGTCCTTCGACGTGGAACAGCGCGTGCGCCGCCGCGACGGCCAGTACCGCTGGGTGCATTCGCGCGCCTACTGCCGGCTGGACGAGCACGGCAAGCCCGTCAAATGGTACGGCTCTTGCGAAGACATCGACGAACACTGGCGCGCGCGCAATGCCCTGCTCGACAGCGAAGCGCAGTTCCGCTCGCTGGCGTCGGCCATGCCCAACCAGGCGTGGCTGGCGCGCAGCAACGGCGATACCTACTGGGTCAACGAGCGCGTCTGCGAATACACGGGGCAGTCCATGCAGTCGCTGGTCGACGGCGGGTTCCGCCACTGCGTGCATCCCGACGACC
This sequence comes from Janthinobacterium sp. GW822-FHT07H11, assembly GCF_058798615.1. Lineage (NCBI taxonomy): Bacteria > Pseudomonadati > Pseudomonadota > Betaproteobacteria > Burkholderiales > Oxalobacteraceae > Janthinobacterium > Janthinobacterium sp. GW822-FHT07H11. The sequence continues at coordinate 3,653,792 of NZ_CM179507.1, read as the reverse complement.
AGCCAGGCACGCACGGCAGCTGGCAAGTGGCCGTGGCCACGTCCAGCGCCTATGAAAATGAATTCCGCATGCGCCGCGCCAGCGACGGCGCCTACCGCTGGTTCCTGGCGCGCGCCTTGCCCCTGTTCGACGAGTCGGGCAAGGTGCTGCGCTGGGTGGGCACGAACACGGATGTGCAGGAACAGAAGAACCTGCTGGAAAAGATGGCCTACCTGAATTCCTCGCTGGAAGTGGAGATGGCCAACCGCACGGCCGACCGCGACCGCATGTGGCGCCTGTCCACCGACATCATGCTGGTGGCGGACCTCGCCGGCATCATCATCGCCGTCAATCCCGCCTGGACCGGCATCCTCGAGCGCCCGGAAGTTGAATCGCTGGGCATGGATTTCATCAGCCTCGTGCATCCCGAGGACCGCATGGCGGCCCTGAGGGACCTGGCGCGCCTCGCGCATGGCGCGCCCACCTTGCGCATGGAAAACCGCTACCGGCGCCGCGACGGCAGCTACCGCTGGATTTCCTGGACGGCCGTGCCCGCGCAAAAGCTGATCCACGCCATCGGGCGCGACGTCACCGATGAAAAGGATGCGCGGCTGGCGCTGGTGCGCAGCGAACAAGCGCTGCTGCAGGCGCAAAAGCTGGAATCGATCGGCAAGCTGACGGGCGGCGTGGCGCACGACTTCAACAACGTGCTGCAAATTATCTCCGGTAACCTGCAGTTGCTCAAGCTGACGGTGGCCGACAATCCGCAAGCGGCAAAGCGCCTCGATTCCGCCGCCTCGGCCGTGGAGCGCGGCGCGAAACTGTCGTCGCAGCTGCTGGCCTTTGCCCGTCGCCAGCCCCTGAAGCCGCTGGTGACGGACATGGGACGGCTGCTGCGCAGCATGCATGAGTTGATCCGCCGCGCGCTGGGCGAACGCGTCAGCGAAGAGACCTTCATCAGCGAAGGGCTGTGGCACACCCTGGTCGATCCGAACCAGATGGAAAACGTGCTGCTGAACATGGCCATCAATGCGCGCGACGCCATGGAAGGGGGCGGCCGCCTGACGTTTACCTTGAGCAATGTCACCCTGGACGCCGCCTATGCGAGCCTGCATGCGGACGTGCTGGCGGGCCAGTATGTCTTGCTGACCATCACGGACACGGGCCATGGCATGGAGAACGACGTGATCGACCAGATCTTCGAACCGTTCTTCACCACCAAGCGCGAAGGCGAGGGCACGGGCCTGGGCCTGTCCATGGCGTATGGCTTCATCCGCCAGAGCGCGGGCCATATCAAGGTGCACAGCGCGCCCGGCGCCGGCACCACCTTCAAGATTTACCTGCCTCGCTCGCTGGAAAAACTGGCCGAGCCGCCGCCCAGCCTGGCCGGTCCCGTGCTCGGCGGCGGCGAAACCATCCTCGTGGTGGAAGACGACGCGCCGGTGCAGCATACGGTGGTCGACATGCTGCGCGGCCTCGGCTACGACGTGCTGCATGCGGACGACGGCGACAGCGCGCTGGCCCTGCTGCGCGGCGGCGTGGCCATCGACCTGTTGTTTACGGACGTGGTCATGCCCGGCCCCGTCAGCAGCAAGGAACTGGCGCGCCAGGCGCGGCTGCTGCTGCCCGAGCTGGCCGTGCTGTACACCTCGGGCTACACGCACAACGCCATCATGCAGGGCGGCCGCCTGGACCCGGGCGTGGAACTGCTGAGCAAACCGTACCGGCGCGAAGACCTGGCGCGCACGGTGCGCCACCTGCTGGCCGACCGCCGCCTGGTGGGCGCGCCCGACCCGTCCGGGCGGCGCGTGCTGCTGGTGGAAGACAATGACGATGCGCGTGAAATGAGCACGGAAATGCTCAATATGCTGGGGCATACCGTGCATGGCGTGGCCAGCGCGGAAGAAGCGCTGCCCCTGCTGGCCATGCCGGGGCTCGACATCCTCGTCACCGATATCAGCCTGCCCACGATGTCGGGCCTGGAACTGGCGCGCCATGCGCGCGAGGGCTGGCCGCACCTGGACGTGATCGTCGCCTCGGGCCATGCCTGGGGGGCCAGCCTGCTGCACGACGAGCAGGCGCGCTTCCTGTCCAAGCCCTTCAGCCTGGAGGAACTGGCGGCCGTGCTGAAAGCCCGGCGCCCCCGGGATTAGAACCTGTCCCGGCAGAAAGCGTCAGCCGGGGCTCTCAAGGGCCGGCCTTGCCGGGCGCCCGCAGCGCCTGCTGCAGCTGCTCGATGGTAAACGGCTTGACGAGAAAGCGCGCCGCAGGGTCGCTGACGCCGGAATTGGCGGGCGCGTGGCCGGTGGAAAACACCACTTCCAGTTGCGGATGCCGGCTGGCCGCCAACGCGGCCAGTTCGGCGCCCGACATCTGCGGCAGGCTGATATCGGTGAGCAGCAATTCCAGGCCCGGCGTGCTCAGCAGCGGCAAGGCGTCCTCCGCGCAAGCGACGGCGCTGACGGTGTGGCCCAGCATGCGCAGCAGCTCGCCCGTCATGGCGCGCGCATCGGCGTTGTCTTCCACCAGCAGGATGTGGCGTCCGCTACGCGCCGGGGTGCCGGCCGGCTGCGGCGCCATCTGCGCGCGGTATTGGTGCAGCGCCGTGACGTGCTGGCGGTTGGCCAGCAGATGGCGGATGCGCCGCGCCAGGTCTTCGCGCCGGTAAGGCTTGCTCAGCAGTTCCACGCCTGGTTCCAGGCGGCCGCCCTGCATCATGGCGTCCTGCGTGTACCCCGAGGTAAACAGCACGGCCAGCGCGGGCAGCAGCTGGCGCGCCTGGCGCGCCAGCTGCGTGCTGGCGACGGGGCCGGGCATGACCACGTCCGTAAACAACAGGTCGACGGGAATGCCGCTGCCGATGATGTTCAAGGCGCCCTCGCCATCGGCGGCGCGCAGCACGAAATAGCCGAGGCCGCGCAACATGTCGACCACCGTCGTCTGCACCTGCAGGTCGTCTTCCACCACGAGGATGGTTTCCTTGCCGCCCAGCACGGGACCGCTCAGCTGCAAGGGCAGTTCGCTGGCCCCTTCAAGCGAACGGGGCAGGTAGATGCGGAAAGTGCTGCCATGGCCGGGCCGGCTGTCGACCTTCAGGTGGCCGCCGCTCTGCTTGAGGAAGCCATATGCCATGGACAGGCCCAGGCCCGTGCCTTCGCCTTCCTTTTTCGTGGTGAAGAACGGTTCGAAGATCTTGTCCAGCAGCTCGGGCGCGATGCCCGTGCCCGTGTCCGAGATGGCCAGCTGCACGTAGTCGCCGGGCGCCACGTCCGCATGGCGGGCCGCGTAGGCGGCGTCGAGCACGCAGTTGCTCAGTTCTATGGTCAGCTGGCCGCGGCCATCCATGGCGTCGCGCGCATTGATGGCCAGGTTCAGGATGACGTTTTCCAGCTGGTTCGGGTCGACCAGCGCGTGCCAGGCCTGGTCCGCCAGCAGCAGGCGGGTATCGATGGTTTCGCCCGTGGCGCGGCGCAGCAGGTCTTCCGTCGAGCGCAGCAGGTGCGCCAGGTCCGTCACCAGCGGCTTGAGGGGCTGGCGGCGGGCGAAGGCCAGCAGCTGGGCCGACAGCTTGGCGCCCCGTTCGACGGCGACGCAGGAGCTGGCGATGCGCTTGGCCGCCTGCGGATCGCCGCCCACCGTCATCTGCAATAGTTGCAGGTTGCCCGAGATGATTTGCAGCACGTTGTTGAAGTCGTGCGCCACGCCGCCCGTCAGCTTGCCCAGCGCTTCCAGCTTTTGCGACTGCAGCAGGGCGGTCTCGCTGTGGCGCAGCGATTCCTGCATGCTGCGCAGGGCGTGCGCCGCTTCCTTTTCCAGCGTGACGTGGCGGCCCGTGGCAAAGACCAGGTCGCCTTCGGGCGCGGCCACCCAGGACAGCCAGCGGTAGCCGCCGTCGCGGTGCCGGTAGCGGTTTTCAAAGCTGGGCGCGGCCTCGCCCGTGACTTGTGCCAGCGCCGCGCGCGTCGCCTGCGCATCTTCCGGCAGCACGAAGTCGAACACGCTGCGGCCCAGCATTTCCTCGGGCAGCCAGCCCAGGATGGCGCTGGCGGCGGGATTGACGGCGGCAAAGCAGTACTCGGCGTCGACCGCCACCATCAGGTCGTGCGCGCTGCGCCACAGCCGTTCGCGCTCGCTGTTGCGCGCGGCCAGTTCCGCTTCCAGCTTTTTTTCCACGCTGATATCGCGCGCGCTGCAATACACCTTGTCTTCCTCGGGCACGGCCACCCACGACAGCCAGCGCCAGCCGCTCAGCTTGTGGCGGTAGCGGTTTTCGAAGCGCAGCGCCGGCTGGCCCTGCTTGGCCGCGTCCCAGGCCGCATATGTGCGCTGCAAGTCGTCTGGATGGATCAGTTCGAAAAACCGCATCGCGCGGATCTCTTCTTCCGACCAGCCCAGCGTCGCCTGCCAGGCGGGATTCGAATGCTCGAAATAGCCATCGAGGTTGAGCACGCCCAGCAGGTCCGGGCTGACGCGCCAGGTGCGGCCGAATTCGCGCGTGCGTTCGGCAACCTGGCTCTCCATGCTTGCGCTGAGCGCGCGCAGCTGTTCTTCCGCCTGGGCCCGCAAGATGGTCGACCATACCCGTTCCGACACTTGCACGGCCAGCTCGATCTCGTCCGCATGCCACAGCCGCGCCGTGCGGCTGTGCACGACGAACAGCACGGCCAGCCGGCCTTCCTTGACGATGGGAATGTTGAGGAAGGCGCGGATGCCCAGGCGCGCGAACGTGGCCAGCGAGGCGGGCATGGCCGTGCGGGGATCGCTGGCCACGTCGCTGACGGCGACCGGGTGGGCGGCGGCCAGTGCCTCGGCCAGGCCGGCCGCATAGTCGCCGAGGAAATATTCGCCGGCGGCGCCCGGTGCCAGGCCGTCGCTCCAGGCGTATGGCAGGGTGGGGCAGTGCAATGTCTGCTCGATGTCGAAACAGGCGACCTGGTGGGCGTCCAGCCGCTGGCCCAGCATCCGCGCCGACAGGGCCAGGATCTCGCCCGTGTCGTGCAGCGGGCGCAGCCGGCGTTCCAGTTGCAGCAGGAAGGCGACGCCGCCGGCCCGGCTGCTCATGCCGTGTCCGTTTGCCATGCCGGCCTCAGCTTCCTGCCAGCGGCAGGGTGACGCTGAACAGGGCGCCATTGCCGGGCTGGCTTTGCAGGGTGATGGCGCCGCCATGGGCGTCGACCAGCTGCTTGGTGATGAACAGGCCCAGGCCCAGGCCGCCCGTGCGGTCCTGGTGCACGACGCGCTCGAAGGCGTCGAAGATGCGCTCCTGGTCCTTGGCGTTGATGCCGATGCCATGGTCGCGCACTTCGATGACGGCGCTGTTCTGCGTGTGCGCGAGGCTGATTTCGATGGGCTGGCCCTGGCCGTAGCGCAGCGCATTGCTGATCAGGTTGACAACGATCTGTTCCACGCGGAAGGCATCCCAGAAACCCGTGATGGTGTCGAAGGCCAGCACTTCCAGCACGCTGCCCGTGGCGCCGGCATGCTGCGCCAGGTCGTCGGCCACGCGGCGCACCAGCGCCGTCAGGTCCACCGCTTCGCGGCGTATCGACAGCTTGCCGCTGGTAATGCGCGACACGTCGAGCATGTCGTCGATCAGGCGCACCATGCTGCGGATCTGGCGCCCGTCGCGCGCCACCATCTTGTGCAGCTTGTCCGTCTCGAAGGCGGCCAGGTTGCCGCGTTCCAGGTTGACGGTGCGCATCTGCGTTTCCAGGAACAGGGTATTGAGCGGGGTGCGCAGCTCGTGCGCCACCATGGACATGAATTCATCGCGCAGGCGCAGCGAGCGCTGCAGCTCTGCCTGGGTGGCGCGCAATTGCTGCAGCAGCGCTTCCTGCTGCTGGCGGCTGTATTCGAGCGCCTGCACCTGGCGCCGCGTCTCGCTGCGCTGCTGGTGCAGGGCGACGAAGACGTTGACCTTGCTTTGCACGGCATTGATGTCGAGCGGCTTGTGCAGGAAGTCGACGGCGCCGCTTTCATAGCCCTGGAAGGCGAAATTCATTTCCTTGCCGGCCGCCGTGACGAAGACGATGGGGATGTGGCGCGTCTTTTCCGTGCCGCGCATCAGCTGCGCCAGCTCGAAGCCGTCCATTTCCGGCATCTGCACGTCGAGGATGGCGAGCGCGAAATCGTGTTCGAGCAGCAGGGCCAGCGCTTCCTCGCCCGAGGAGGCCTGGTAGATGCTGCGGTCGTTCTCGCGGATGAGCGCGTTCAGCGCGCGCAGGTTTTCCGGCAAGTCGTCGACGATCAGCAGTTTGGTGCGGGTTTCAGTCATCATGGTGCATTCCTGGCATTGCCTCGCTGCGCGGCGTGCGCGCGCTTGCGGTAAAGTTTTTCCCCTTCCAGGCCCGGCAAGGGCTCGAAATCGGCGGAGAAACGGGTGAAGTTCGGACTTTCCTTGCTGCCCAGGCCGAGAAAGCCCCGGTGGCACAGCGATTCGTGGAACAGGCCCAGCGCGCGGTCCTGCAGCGCCTTGTTAAAGTAAATCAGCACGTTGCGGCAGCAAATCAATTGCGTTTCCGCAAACACGCTGTCCGTGGCCAGGCTGTGGTCGGCAATGGTGATCTTTTCGAGCAAGGCAGGGTCGAAGCGGGCCACGGCGTGCTCGGCCGTGTAATAGTCCGCCAGGTGCCCGCGGCCGCCCGCGGCCAGGTAATTGTGCTGGCCGTCGTCCATCCGGTGCAGCGGATAGGCGCCGCGCGCCGCCGTCGCCAGCGCCTGCGGATTGATGTCCGTGGCATGGATCAGGCTACGCGCGAGCAAGCCTTCCTCGTGCAGCACGATGGCCAGCGACAGCGCTTCCTCGCCCGTGCAGCAGCCGGCGACCCAGATGCGCGGCGAGGGATAGGTTTTCAGCACGGGCACGACCTGTTCGCGCAGGGCCCGGAAAAAGGCCGGATCGCGGAACATTTGCGTGACGGGCACGGTCAGGATCTGCAGCAGCTGGCCGAAGGCGGCGGGATCGTCGAGCACGCGCTGCTGCAGCGCCGGCACGCCGTCGCACTGGAAGCGGTCCAGCGCATGGTTCACGCGGCGCCGCTGCGACGGCACCGCGTAGTCGCGGAAGTCGTAGCTGTAGCGCTGATAGAGCGCTTCCATCAGGGCCTGCAGCTGCGCTTCCGTGTAGCGCATGGACATCAGCGGCGCTCCGTCATCTTGCCTGCCATCAGATGCGTTCCATCTTCGGCATCCACACGCGCAGCAGCGAATACAGGCGGTCCAGGTCGATCGGCTTGGCCAGGTAGTCGGAGGCGCCGGCCTGCAGGCATTCCTCCTGGTCATTCTTCATGGCCTTGGCGGTAATGGCAATGATGGGCAGCTTGGCGTAGCGGCCATCGGCGCGGATCAGGCGCGTCGCCTCCAGCCCATCCATGCCCGGCATCATGACGTCCATCAGCACCAGGTCGATGTCGTCCACGCTGTTGAGCTTGCTGATCGCTTCGAAGCCGTTGCGGCCGATTTCCACCACCACGCCTCGTTGTTCCAGCGCATTCGTCAGCGCAAAGATGTTGCGCACGTCGTCGTCCACCAGCAGGATCTTGCGGCCTTCGAAGACGCGCTCGCGGCTGCGCACCTGCTGCAGCATGCCCTGGCGCTCGCTCGACAGTTCCGACTCCACCTTGTGCAGGAACAAGGTCACTTCGTCGAGCAGGCGTTCGGGCGAGCGGGCGCCCTTGATGATGATCGAGCGCGAGTACTTCATCAGGTCCGCCTCTTCTTCGCGGCTCAGGTTGCGGCCCGTGTAGACGATGACGGGCGGGAACGAGCACAGTTCCTCGTGTTCCATGCGTTCGAGCAATTCGTTGCCCTGGATATCGGGCAGCTTCAGGTCGATGATCATGCAGTCGAAAATTTGTGTCTTCAGCAACTCCAGCGCCTGTTCGCCCAAGGCCACGGCCGTGATTTCCACGTCCTCGTCGCTGATCAGGTGGACCACGCTTTCGCGCTGGCGCTCGTCATCCTCGACCAGCAGGATGCGCTTCATCTTTTGCGTGAACTTCGATTCGAGCTTGAGGAACACGTCCTTGAGCTGCTCGCGCGTGCGCGGCTTGGTGGCGTAGCCGATGGCGCCCAGCTGCATGGCCGCCTGCATGTGGTCGTTGCCCGAGACGATGTGCACGGGAATATGGCGCGTCCGCGGGTTTTCCTTGAGCTGCTGCAAGACCAGCAAGCCCGGACGGTCCGGCAAGCCCATGTCCAGCAAGATGGCGTCGGGCATGAAGTCGGCGGCCAGGCGCAAGCCCTCGTCGGCGCCGTGCGCCACCAGGCAGCGGTACTGCATTTCGTGCGCGAGGTCGAACAGGATGCCGGCAAACGCGGGCTCGTCCTCGATCACCAGGACCGAACGCTGGCCGCTGCGGGCGGCGGGGGCGCTGTCGCGGTCATCCTTGAAGGTGGCTGGCGGCACCGGTTTCGGTACGGCGGGCACGGCTGCCGCCGGCATGGCGGGCGGGCGGTGCGGCTGCGGCGCGCTGCGCAAGGGTTGCGGCGCGGCGCGCTGCTGCCAGGCCAGCGGCAGCACCAGGGTGAAGGTGCTGCCCTGGCCAGGCGTGCTGGCCAGTTCGATCGTGCCGCCCAGCAAGGCGGCCAGGTCGCGCGAAATCGACAGGCCCAGGCCCGTGCCGCCATAGCGGCGGCTGGTCGTGCCATCGGCCTGGTGGAAGGCGTCGAAGACTTTCTGCTGCTGGTCGTCGGCGATGCCGATGCCCGAATCCTGCACCTGGAAGCGCAGCTGGCCGGCGTCGTCCTGCGTCACCTGCAGCGCCACCGCGCCCGCATCCGTGAACTTGATGGCGTTCGACAGCAGGTTTTTCAGGATCTGCTCGAGGCGCTGGCGGTCGCTGACAAAGGCCGCCGGCACGCCGGGCGCCACGCTGGTGCTCAGGGCCAGGCGCTTTTGCTCCGCCTGCGCGCCGAACAGCATCTTCATGCTGCTCAGCAGTTCTGCCAGCGGCACTTCTTCCGGGGTCAGGTCCAGCTTGCCGGCCTCGACCTTGGAAATATCGAGGATGTCGTTGATCAGGGTCAGCAGATCATTGCCGGCCGAATAGATGGTCTGCGCGAACGTCACCTGTTCCGGCGTGAGGTTGCCGGCGCTGTTGTCCGACAGCAGCTTGGACAGGATGAGCGAGCTGTTCAGCGGCGTGCGCAGCTCGTGCGACATATTCGCCAGGAATTCGGACTTGTAGCGGCTGGCGCGCTGCAGCTCTTCGGCGCGGGCTTCGAGTTCGGCGTGGGCCTGGCCGATGGCGACGTTCTTCTGGTCCAGCGCCAGCGCCTGCACGGCCAACTGCTCGTTCGATTGCTCGAGCGCCGCCTTTTGCTCTTCCAGGTGGGCTTGCGACTGCTCCAGCACGCGCGACTGCTCGCCCAGTTCTTCGTTGGCCGTGCGCAGCTCTTCCTGTTGCACTTCCAGTTCCTCATTCAGTTGCTGGGTTTCTTCCAGCACGTTTTGCAGGCGCTGGCGGTACATCGCCGCTTCCAGCGAGGTGCCGACATTGCTGGCGATCAGGTTCAGCAACTCCTTGGCGCGCGCGCTGACGGGGCGGGTGAATGCCAGTTCGATCACGCCGTTGACGGCGCCTTCATTGTTGACGGGCGCGAGCACCAGTTCCAGCGGCGTGCCATGGCCGAGGCCGGAAGTCACGGTCAGGTAGTGTTCGGGGACCTGCTGCACGTGCTTCAGGCGTTTTTCGCGTGCCGTTTCGCCCACCAGGCCTTCACCGAGCTTGAACACCTGCTTGTCTTTCACCCCTTGTTCGCTGAAGCCGTACACGGCCGCGCGGCGCAGGCTGCCGTCGTCATCGACCGCATACAGGGTGGCGACGGCCACGTCGAGGCGATTGGCCAGGAAGTCGAGCACTTGCCGTGCCAGTTGCGGCAAGGCCAGCTGGCCGCTGGTATGGGCCGCCAGGTCGGTCTGCCCGGTGCGCAGCCACGCCTGTTCCTGCAGCACTTCATTGTCCTTGCTGCGCTGCTCCAGCGCTTCATTGTAGATGTCGGACAGGCGCAGCAGTTCGCGCCGTCCCAGGTAGGCCAGCAAGCCGGACAGGCCCAGGCTGAGGGCCAGGAACAGCACCATGGCCGTGATGGTGCGGCCTTCGGCCGCGTCGCTGCGCTCCTGGCGCAGCCTTTGCTCCATCGACAGGAAGGCGAGGAATTCGCGGCGGATTTCATCGAATTCCAGCTTGCCTTCGCCCTGGCGCACGCGCGCCAGGAATTCCTGGTTGCCGCGGCGCTGCGCGATCACGCCTTCCGCATAGTCCATCCACTGCGTTTGCAGCGCGCGGATGCGGCGCAGGCGGTCGACCTGGATAGGGCTGTCCGAGACCAGTTCCAGCAGCGTGCTCATCTCGACGGCGATCTTGGCCTTGCCCGACTTGTAGGGCGCCAGGAAGGCTTCGTCGCCCGTCAGCAGGTAGCCGCGCATGCCCGTTTCCAGGTCCACCGACAATTTCATGACTTCGTTGGCATTGCCGATCACCCGTTCCGAGTGTTCCACCGAGCGCAGCGCGGAGAGCAGGTAGGCGATCAGGCCGACAAAGACCAGGGCGGTGAGCACGCCCACCACCAGCGGCAGGGTGACGTTGCGGGCAAGAATGCGGCGAAAGCTGAAGGTGTCGATCGGGGTCTTGGTATTCATGGGATCCGGGGTGGAAAACAGGTGAGCAATTTTAACTGATATGCAATTTCTGCCGCGCAATGCATAGTGCCTTGAACAACAGGGCTTGCCAAGGCAGGCGCTAGCATAACAGCGCGTCACACATTTGACGCACATCAAGGGTGATGCGTCGGCGGCATCTAGCATGAAAGGTGTCAGGCAGGCCGCCGGCATCGCCGCCCGTGCCCACTCCTGCGACTGCGCGCCTGTTCTGCGCGCCTCGTATCGGACATGATTTTTTATAAAGGAAAGCTATCATGGCGTCTCAATTGATCCCCCGCGACCCCTTCCACACGCTGGGGCGCTTCGACCCGTTCAGCGACATTGACGATCTCATGCGCGATTTCTTCGCGCCCGCCTGGCGCGCGCGCGAAGGCAGCGCGCCGCGCATGCGCCTGGACATTTCAGAAACCGAGCAAGCCTACCTGGTGAAGGCCGAAATCCCCGGCGTCAGCCGCGACGACATCCAGGTGGCCATCGATGGCAACCGCGTCTCCATCACGGCTGAACTGAAGGAAGAGCGCCATGCCGACGATGGCGGCAAGACGGTGCGCAATGAACGGCTGTATGGGCAGCAATACCGCAGTTTCACCTTGCCCCAGGAAGTCGATGAAAACAGTTCGCAGGCGCGCTATCTCGATGGCGTGCTGCAACTGAGCCTGCAGAAGAAAGAGGGCACGGGCGGCAAGCAGCTGCAAATACAATAGGGACCGGCGGCGGAGCACACCACTGTACAAGCGCACAGTGGTATCGGGAAGTCAATGCGCTATCATTTCGACAACATGACCGGCTGTTACTGCCACGCGCCCGCGCGCGAGGCGGTGACGGCGGTCCCTGAGTAACCCGGCACCCCGCGTGCTTGTCCATGTTTCGATATGACTGCCAACCCACCCAAATCTTCGCCACAGCATTTCTTGTCACGTCCCGATGTCGCCACGGCAGCCATTGTCGAAACAGGCATCGCCATCCTGCACGCCGAAGGGCGATTGGCCGCCGAGGCGTATCTGCGCCAGCAGGGTATCGGCAGCAGCATGATGCTGCGCCTGTTGTCGGCCAGCGGCCACCGCCGGTCCAGTTCCGCCGCCCGGCAAAAGGCGGCGCCGGCCCCGGCCTGTCACATCGCGGACAGCGGGGACCAGTAGGCACCGAGGGCCGGCCGGTCACGGCGGCGCGGAAGCGGTGGTGAGCCGAGGGGGCGAGGGGGCGAGGGCGCGCGGGACGGCTGCCCGCCTTGCGCACCGGGCAGGCCGGGCAAAGAGGCGGCAACTGATACCGCAGCGGATACCGCAACTGATATATACAGGCTCAAACAGGAGGCTCAAGCAGGAGGCTCAAGCGGAAGGGCTTGCCGCGCACCGCCGGCCAGGGCTGGCGGTGCGCGGCGTATCGGCTGGAAGATGGCCTAGTCGCGTATTTCCAGCGCCCGGTTCAGGCTCAGGGCGGCCAGCGAGGCGACGGCGCCCGACAGCAGGTAGAAGCTGACATAGGCGAGGCCGAAATTGGCCGACAGGCCCAGCGCCACCAGCGGGGCGAAGCCGGCACCGACCAGCCAGGCCAGGTCGGACGTCAGGGCCGCGCCCGTGTAGCGGAAGCGGGCGGGGAAGTTGGCCGTCACGGCACCGGCGGCCTGGCCGTAGGACAGGCCCAGCAGGCTGAAGCCGACGAGGATGAACACGTCCTGGCCGGTATTGCCGCCGCCCATCAGGGTCGGCACGAAGGCGCTGAAGATGGCGATCAGCACGGCCAGCACGCCCAGGGTGGTGCGGCGACCCACTTTATCGGCCAGCAAGCCGGAAATCACCACGCCGATGGCGGCCAGCACGGCGCCCAGCATCTGGATCTGCAGGAAGTCCGAGGCGGAACGGGTCTGGTAGACGGAAATCCACGACAGCGGGAACACCGTCACCAGGTGGAACAGCGCATAGCTGGCCAGCGCGGCCAGGGCGCCGATCAGCACGTTGCGGCCCTGGCCGCGGCTCATTTCAAACACGCTCACGGGCTGCAGTTCGCGTTCGTCGAGCAGGCGCGCATACTCATTCGTCGACACCAGGCGCAAGCGGGCAAACAGGGCCACCACGTTGATGGCGAAGGCGACATAGAAGGGATAGCGCCAGCCCCAGTCGAGGAATTCCTCGTCCGTCAGGGTGGTCAGCATGAACCAGAACAGGCCGGCCGCGATCAGGAAGCCGGCGGGCGCGCCCAGCTGGCCCAGCATGGCGTACCAGCCGCGCTTGTTTTCGGGCGCGTTCAGGGCCAGCAGCGACGGCAGGCCATCCCACGAACCACCGAGCGCCACGCCCTGGCCGATGCGCAGCACCGACAGCCAGACGATGGCGGCAAAGCCCAGGTGCGCGTAGGTGGGCAGGAAGGCGATGCCGGCCGTCGATACGCCCAGCAGGAAGAGGGCGAACGTCAGCTTGGCGCTGCGTCCCATGCGGCGCTGGATCTCCATGAAGAGCACGGTGCCGAAGGGACGGGCGATGAAGGCGAACGAGAAGATCAGGAAAGCATATAATGTGCCCTCCAGGCGTTCTTCGAACGGAAAGAAGACGCGCGGAAACACCAGCACCGAGGCGATGGCGTAGACAAAGAAGTCAAAGTACTCGGAAGCGCGGCCGATGATCACGCCGACGGCGATCTCACCGGGGTCGATATGCGATTCGACCGTGCCGGCCCCGCGTGCGTCGCGCAGGGAATGGGGGGAAAAGTCGGCGGGTACGTCTCCGCTGGGTATGCGTGTGCTGGACATGATGATCGTCTCCAATATCGTTTCGAGTTCGGCCAACGCGTAACTTACCCCGGGTGTCTCACGCCCGGAGCAGGACTATTCATTGGATAGTTGTAGGATAAGTCCTCGACTACCAAGGGAAAGTCCGAGCAAGGGGTAGGACAAAACGTCCAATTGCCAGTGCGCTCCAGTGAGAATACAGTACCATATCTTCATCCCCTGTACTGGACTTTCCTGTATGTTTTCATTAAAAGTTCGTCGCGGACTGCTTCTTTTACCTCTCGCATTGTTGGCTGGTTGCAATATGGTGGTACTGAATCCGTCCGGCGACATCGCAGTTCAGCAAGGCAATCTGATTGTCATCTCGACACTGCTGATGCTGTTGATTATCGTTCCGGTAATCGCCCTGACCCTGCTGTTCGCATGGCGCTATAGAAAAAACAATACCGCGGCCAAATACGAGCCGGACTGGGACCACTCGACTCGCCTCGAGCTGATCATCTGGGGCGCGCCCCTGCTGATCATCATCGTGCTGGGCCTGCTGACCTGGATCAGCACCCACACCCTCGATCCATACCGCCCATTGAGCCGTATCGACGCCAACCGCCCGATTCCCGCCAGCCACAAGCCGATGATCGTCGAAGTCGTGGCCCTGGACTGGAAATGGCTGTTCATCTACCCGGAGCAAGGCATCGCTTCCGTGAATGAACTGTATGCGCCCGTCGACCGTCCGATCCGCTTCAAGATCACCGCCTCGTCCGTCATGAACTCGTTCTTCATTCCCGCACTGGCAGGTCAGATCTACGCCATGCCGGGCATGGAAACGCAGTTGAATGCCGTCATCAACAAGCCCGGTGTCTACAAGGGCTTCTCCGCGAACTACAGCGGTGCCGGTTTCTCGGGCATGCGCTTCAAGTTCCACGGCGTCAATGATGCGGACTTCGACAAATGGGTGGAATCGGCACGTGCCGGTGGCGGCGCGCTGAACCGCGACGACTACCTGTCGCTGGCCCAGCCTAGCGAACGCGATCCGGTGCGCCGCTACAGCGCCGTGCCTAACGATCTGTACAAGGCAATTCTGAACCGCACCATCGTTTCCGACGCCCTGTGCGTGACGCCGGTCGAGCCATATAAATTGACGATGGCAAAAAGCCCGGTAGCGGCCGTAACGGCAGTAGTCGCTAGCGATGCAGTGGTTGAAAAGGGCGTTCAAGCCAAGTAACGACTGCATGAATCCCGCAGCGCAATGCGCTGCAGATACTGGCGCCGCTTGCCTGGCGCCTCCCTTTTTTCTCTGAGAGTAACAATGCTAGACCATATTGATCTGACGAAGCTTATATTCGGCCGTCTGACTTGGGATGCAATTCCATTTCACGAACCTATCCTGCTGGCGACCTTTGCCATGGTCGCCCTGGGCGGTATCGCACTCGTTGCGGCACTGACGTATTTCCGCGTCTGGGGTACCCTGTGGCGCGACTGGATCACCAGTATCGACCATAAAAAAATCGGTATCATGTACATGATTCTGGGCCTGGTCATGCTGTTGCGCGGCTTTGCCGACGCGCTGATGATGCGTACCCAGCAGGCAATCGCCTTTGGCGACAATGCCGGCTTCCTGCCACCGCATCACTACGACCAGATCTTCACCGCCCACGGCGTGATCATGATCTTCTTCGTCGCGATGCCTTTCGTGACGGGTCTGATGAACTACGTGGTGCCGCTGCAAATCGGCGCGCGCGACGTGGCTTTCCCTTTCCTGAACAACTTCAGCTTCTGGATGACCACCATGGGCGCCGCCCTGGTCATGGCTTCGCTGTTCGTCGGCGAATTCGCCCGCACGGGCTGGCTGGCCTATCCGCCGCTGTCGGGCATCGTCGGCAGTCCGGACGTGGGGGTAGACTATTACATCTGGTCCTTGCAGATTGCCGGGGTCGGGACGCTATTGTCCGGTGTCAACCTGATCGCCACCATCGTCAAGATGCGCGCGCCTGGCATGACCTGGATGAAAATGCCCGTCTTCACCTGGACCGCACTGTGCACCAACATCCTGATCGTCGCCGCCTTCCCGGTGCTGACGGCCGTATTGGCCATGCTGTCGCTGGACCGCGTTGCCGGCTTTAACTTCTTCACGACGGAACTGGGCGGCAACGCCATGATGTACGTCAACCTGATCTGGATCTGGGGTCACCCGGAAGTCTACATCCTGATCCTGCCGCTGTTCGGCGTGTTCTCGGAAGTGGTCGCCACGTTCAGCAGCAAGCGTCTGTTCGGCTACGCCTCGATGGTCTACGCCACCTGCGTCATCATGATCCTGTCGTACCTGGTATGGCTGCATCACTTCTTCACCATGGGTTCGGGCGCCAGCGTCAACTCCTTCTTCGGCATCACGACGATGATCATTTCGATCCCGACGGGCGCGAAGATCTTCAACTGGCTGTTTACCATGTACCGCGGCCGTATCCGCTTTGAGCTGCCGATGCTGTGGACGATCGGCTTCATGGTCACCTTCACCATCGGCGGCATGACCGGCGTCTTGCTGGCCGTACCTCCAGCGGACTTCGTGCTGCACAACAGCCTGTTCCTGATCGCCCACTTCCATAACGTGATTATCGGCGGCGTGGTCTTCGGTGTATTTGCTGCAATCAACTACTGGTACCCGAAAGCCTTCGGCTACAAGCTCGACGCGTTCTGGGGCAAGTGCTCGTTCTGGTTCTGGTTCGTCGGCTTCTACCTGGCCTTCATGCCGCTGTACGTGCTGGGCCTGATGGGCGTGACCCGTCGTGTCAACCACTTTGAAGATCCATCGTTGCAAATCTGGACCATCATCGCCTGGTTTGGCGCCGTCTCGATCGCCCTGGGTATCGCTTCCATGCTGATCCAGTTCTATGTCAGCTACCGCAACCGTCACGCCCTGCGCGACGTGACCGGCGACCCATGGGGCGGCCGTACCTTGGAATGGTCGACGTCGTCGCCTCCGCCAGACTATAATTTCGCCTTCACGCCACAAGTGCACGAACTCGATGCATGGACTGACATGAAGAAACACGGTTACCAGCGTCCGACGTCCGGTTTCACGAAGATCCACATGCCGAAGAACACCTGGGCCGGTTTCGTGATCGCCGCACTGTCCGCACTGGTCGGTTTTGGCCTGATCTGGCAAATGTGGCTCGTCGCCGCCGTCGGCTTCGTGATCATGATGGTCACCATCATCGTCCATACCTTTAACTACAAGCGCGATTACTACATTCCTGCGGAAGAAGTGGTCCGTACCGAAGACGCTTATACTAAATTGCTGAGCAGCCATGTCTGATACCATCGCCCATAACACCGGCGCCGCTGGCGCCGCACCAAGCACGCGCAGCTACTTTGTGCGCGAGCACCACCCGGAAAACGGCAGCCTGCTCGGTTTCTGGCTCTACCTGATGAGCGATTGCCTGATCTTCGCCTGTCTGTTCGCCACCTACGCCGTGGTCGGCCGCAGCTATGCGGACGGCCCGACGGGCGCCGCGCTGTTCGACCTGCCGCTGGTGGCCGTCAACACGGCCATGCTGCTGCTGTCGTCGATCACCTACGGCTTCGCCATGCTGGCCATGCAGCGCAAGCAATTGCGCAGCACCCTGGTCTGGCTGGGCATCACGGGCCTGTTCGGCCTGGCCTTCCTGTCGCTGGAAATGTATGAATTCATTCATCTGATCCACGAAGGCGCCGGTCCGCAGCGCAGCGCGTTCCTGTCGTCGTTCTTCGCCCTGGTCGGTACCCACGGCTTGCACGTGACGTTCGGCGTGATCTGGCTCGTGACCCTGATGTTCCAGTTGAACAAGCATGGCCTGACCCCGGAAAACGGCCGCCGCATGATGTGCCTGTCGCTGTTCTGGCACTTCCTGGACGTCATCTGGATCGGCGTCTTCACCTTTGTCTACCTGATGGGAGTGCTGCCATGAGCGACCACCACACACACGGCGATAGCCACCACCATGACAATCACGATCATGGCAGCCTGAAAAGCTACACCATCGGCTTCATCCTGTCGGTGATCCTGACGGCCATTCCGTTCTGGCTGGTGATGACGAAAGCCATCACCAACTCGGGCACCATGGGCCTGGTCCTGCTGGCGTTCGCGGCCGTTCAAGTGGTGGTGCACATGGTGTACTTCCTGCACATGAACACCAAGTCCGAAGGCGGCTGGAACATGATGGCGCTGATCTTCACGATCATGATCGTGGGCATCGCCATGGCCGGTTCCCTGTGGGTCATGTACCATATGAACCACAACATGATGCCGGATCTGATGCCTGAGTACATGCATACGAAAACGGCTCCATGATGAGTCAACCGCGCCCAGACAGCACCGGGCGCGCCCCTGGCGCCGCATCGCAAGATGCCGCGCCAGGCCCACGCGGCATGGCTGTGCGTTATACGCTGGCCATACTCGCGGGGATCTTGTTTGCCGGTTTCTGTGCCCTGGGCACCTGGCAAGTCAAGCGCCTGTTCTGGAAGCTTGACCTGATCGAGCGCGTCGAACAACGCGTACATGCGCCCGCAACGGACGCGCCTGGACCCGCAGCCTGGGCCGGCATCACGCCTCAAACGGATGAATACCGCCATGTGCGACTCTCCGGTACGTATCTCCCCCTATTCAATACCCTGGTGCAAGCAACGACGGCACTGGGCAGCGGCTACTGGTTAATCACGCCCTTGCGCCTGGCCGATGGCAGCACCGTGCTGGTCAACCGCGGCTTCGTGGCCAAGCGCGCCGGCATCGCCGCCGGCACGCCGCCCGGCATCGTCGAGGTCGACGGCTTGCTGCGCATCAGCGAAACGGGCGGCGGTTTCCTGCGCGAAAACAGTCCTGCCACGCAGCACTGGTATTCGCGCGACGTGGCCGCCATCGCCGCCTCGCACATGCTGACCAACGTGGCGCCATATTTTGTCGACGCGAAAGAAAAGTCGGAAACGGCCGTTGACGCCCCCGTCGGCGGCCTGACCGTGATCTCGTTCCACAACAGCCACCTCGTGTATGCCTTGACGTGGTTTGCCCTGGCCTTGATGGTCGCCGGCATCACGTGGTGGATCGTGCGCGAGGACAAGCGCCGTCGCGCCCGTGGCAAGAAGCTTGATCCATCGCAAGAAAGCGACCATGCCGGGCAGGATTGAGATCCTGCCCAACCGCGAGGTATTAGAACGCGGCGCCGTGGCGGCCGAGATGGAACATCCGGCCGGCCACCAGAACATGAAGCTGCTGATCCAGCTGCGCTGGCTGGCCGTGATCGGCCAGATCAGCACCATCTTCGGCGTGGGCGTGGGACTGGGCATCGCCTTGCCCGTGCCCTACATGCTCGAAGTGCTGTCCTGCCTGATCGCCTTCAACCTGGCCAGCCTCTTGCGCTGGCACGAACGCCAGCCCGTCTCGAACACGGCGCTCTTTCTTGCCCTGCTGGTCGACGTCACCGTGCTGACGGCCCAGCTCTACCTGAGCGGCGGCATCAGCAACCCGTTTGCCTTCCTGTATCTGTTGCAAGTCATCCTCAGCGCCGTGCTGCTGGAAGTGTGGTCGACCTGGATCATGGTGGCCATTACCAGCCTGTGCCTGGCCGGCCTGGCCTTGCTGCCCGGCCCCCTGATCCTGCCGATCGACCCCGAGCGGGGTTTTTTCAGCCTGTATGTGCAGGGCTTGCTGATCTGCTTCATCCTCAACGCCGCCTTGCTGGTGGTGTTTATTACGCGCATCAACCGCAACCAGCGGGCCGGCGACGCCAAGGTGGCCGACTTGCGCCAGCGCGCGGCGGAAGAAGAGCACATCATCCGCATGGGCTTGCTTGCCTCGGGTGCCGCGCACGAACTGGGCACGCCGCTGGCCACCTTGTCCGTCATCCTCGGCGACTGGCGCCGCATGCCGGAATTGAGCAAGAACAGCGAACTGCTGGAAGAAATCACGGAAATGCAGGCGCAGTTGCAGCGCTGCAAGAGCATCGTCAGCGGCATCTTATTGTCGGCGGGCGAGGCGCGCGGCGAATCGTCCGTGAAAACGACGATCAACACCTTCCTCAACGACCTGGTTGACGAGTGGCGCACGAGCCGCCCGATCCAGGGTTTCGAGTACGATAACCGCATCGAGCACGACGTGCCCGTCGTCTTCGATTCCACATTGAAACAAACCATCTGCAATGTGCTCGATAATGCGCTCGAAGCGTCACCCGAATGGCTGCGCTTCGAAGCGACGCGCGAGGCGGACGCGCTGCACCTGGTCATTACCGATGCGGGTCCCGGCTTTGAGCCGTCGATGCTGACGCACCTGGGAAAACCGTATCAAAGCAGCAAGGGCAAGCCCGGCGGCGGCCTGGGGCTGTTCCTGGTGGTGAATGTCGCGCGTACTTTAGGTGGTACGGTAACGGCGCGCAACCGGGTACAGGGCGGGGCGGTGGTGCACCTGGCCTTGCCGCTGGCGGCCATCAAACTGGAAAGAGAAAGCGACCACCATGCAGGATGACCGTCTGTTACTGATCGTGGAAGACGATGCCGCGTTTGCCCGCACCCTGGGCCGCTCGTTCGAGCGGCGCGGCTACCAGGTCATCCTGGCCACCAATTTCGACGAAGCGAGCGCCTTGCTCGAGCAGCATTGCCCCGACTACGCCGTCGTCGATTTGAAGTTGAATGGCAATACCTCGGGCCTGGCCTGCGTGCAGATGCTGCACCAGCACGACCCGGAAATGCTGATCGTCGTGCTGACCGGCTACGCCAGCATCGGCACGGCCGTCGAAGCCATCAAACTGGGCGCCTGCCAGTACCTGGCGAAGCCGTCGAACACGGACGACATCGAAGCGGCCTTCGGCCACGTGGCCGGCAACGCCGACATCGAACTGACGAATCGCGCCACCAACATCAAGACCCTGGAATGGGAACGCATCCACGAAATGCTGGCCGAGACGGATTTTAATATCTCGGAAACGGCCCGCCGCCTTGGCATGCACCGGCGCACCCTGGCGCGCAAGCTGGAAAAGCAGCGGGTGAAATAGTTACTGCGCTGTCTGGTCGTTGTCGAATGTCAATTCGATCATGCTGTCATTGCTCCAGTCCTGCTCCCGCAACGGCGGCGTGAACGACGTGCCGCTGAAGGGCACGGGCGCGCTTTTGCCGTTGTAGCTGATCGTCGCGGCCGTGATGCGCCGTGCTTCCGTAAAGCTGTAGGTGCCTTTTTGCGACACGAAATTGCACGGGCCGCCCAGTGCGCCCATCGCCGTGCGCATGGCGAAAGGCAAGGTTTCCTTGTCGATGGCCCAGTGGACTTCGCACGCCAGCCGCAGGTCGCCCAGGCGGCGCAGCGTGTCGCTGGTCGCCGCGCTCCTGACGTAGGGTATCCACCGGACCGAGCCCGCCTTGCGGTTCACGGTCAGCTCGGCCTTGTCATACAGCGGACCTTGCTCGACGGGCAAGCTGAAGATATTGCGCTCGCCCAGCGGTATCGCCAGGCCCGCCTCGTCGCTTTCCAGCCGCAGCGCGATGCCATGCATGTCGACGTCGGCACGGCGCGGCTCGAGGATGAATTTCAATTCGGCGCCGGGCGCCAGCGCATGCTTTTCCTCGAAGCGTAGGACGCCCTTGAGCATGGCACTGTAGGGCTTCCAGTCCGGGTCGCGCATGCCTTTCACGTTGACGGACGCCGCCGCATCCTGCCCGGCCTGTTCCACGGCTGCTTCCGTATCAGCGCAAGCTTGCGCCGCGACACCGCACAAACACAGCAAAAGCCCCGCTCTTTTAATGGCACGCATACCTGATCTTTCTATTCATCAATGAAAACGCGAGTGTAGAAAAAAACACCGGTATGAGCAGGTTTTTAAGACAGAGCGTCGATTAGGATGAATGAAGTGCTTGAACGCGCCGTTTTACCGGATGCGATGGCAAGATATCGCATAGCCGCCAGACTGGCCGGATACATAACAAAATTCGGCCGACAATAGGGCCATCATGCGGGCGCCCGCCACTCCATCTTTTGCACCTGGATATGCGGATGGCTTTCCAGTGCTTCCCATTCCGGCAAGAAGACAAAGCCTTGTTTCAGGTAAAACGCGGCCGCGCGGGCATTCTCGGGCGCCACGTCGAGCACCAGCCGGGAATGGCCATGGTCCACGGCGCATTGCTTCACGGCCTCGACCAGGCCTTGCGCCACGGACAGGCCGCG
This sequence comes from Janthinobacterium sp. GW822-FHT07H11, assembly GCF_058798615.1. Classification (NCBI taxonomy): domain Bacteria; kingdom Pseudomonadati; phylum Pseudomonadota; class Betaproteobacteria; order Burkholderiales; family Oxalobacteraceae; genus Janthinobacterium; species Janthinobacterium sp. GW822-FHT07H11. Next base: position 3,632,249 of record NZ_CM179507.1, on the reverse strand, counting down.
ATAGTCGGACTGTACCCACATGGCGATCAGATGGCATTCGCCATTGCCGGCCACCACTTGCGCGGCCAGGCCGATGGATTGATCGCCATCAAAGGCGAGGAAAAACGTGCGCTGCGGCGTGCTGACGGCACGCAGCTGCCAGTCGGCGTCTGAGAAAGCGGCCGCGCTGGCGTGGCTGGCGCCAAAGGCCGTGGGCGCGTCGAGCAGGGCGGCCAGGCGCGTGGCTTTCAGCGCGGGCCAGTCGCTGGCGGTGGTGGGGCGGATGATAATCTTGTTCAAATTGTCAGTATTCCTGATGCGATAAGAGTAGTCATTGATGTATTTGCCAATATTAACAGGAGCGCTGGCTTGCGCAGTCGTATCTGTTGCATACGACTTAAGACTGGTCCCACACTTCGACGGTCAGCAGCTGCCCCGGCTCACAGGCGGCGATGCGTTCCGCATGCACGGTGATGCTGCCGGGCCAGCCTGTGAGCTTGTCTTGCGGAAATTCTCCATCCTGCGCTTCGGCGATGCCCGCCAGCAGCAGGGGCGCGATGACGCAGGCCTGGGCCGTGTAGCGGTTGGGAAAGCCGTTGAACGTCAGCTGGGTCGCCTTGCCTTGCTCACACAGTTGCGCGATCCAGCCGGCGCCAAACAGGCCCGCTTCCCAGCTGGCGAGAAACGCTTCCTTGTTGACTTTCGTCATATCGGCCATGTGCTCCGGCGTTTCTGTCGAGATGATCGTCCACCAGCCTGACATGGGGATTCCTTGTAAAAAGTGACAATTAACGGGTCATGGCGCGGCGCAGCAGATAGCTGAGGCCATCGACGGCGGCCACCATCAGCAGCATGGCGACGATGACGGTGGCGGCGTTCTGCATCTGGAACAGCGACAGATGGTATTTCAGCATTTGCCCCAGGCCGCCCGCGCCGACCACGCCGAGGATGGCGGCGGCGCGGATATTGTTTTCCCAGCGGTACAGGGTGTAGGACAGCATCTGCGGGCCGCACTGCGGCAAGGTCGCATACAAAAAGGCCACGGCGGGCCGCGCGCCATTGATGCGCAGGGTGGCCGCCGGCAAGGGCGGGCAATTTTCAAACGCGTCGGCAAACAATCGCCCCAGCACGCCCACCGTGTGCAGGGCCAGCGCCAGGGTGCCCGCGAACGGGCCGAGGCCGGCGGCGATCAGCAGGATCGAGGCCCACACCAGTTCCGGGATCGAGCGCAGCACGTTCAAGGCAGCACGCGTGGCGTTGCGCGCCAAGTGACCAAAACGGCCGCTGGCGGGCAGGGCCAGCAGTGCGCCCAATACGGCCGCGATGACCGTGCCGATGGCCGACATGGCCAGGGTTTCGAACGTGGCCACGCCGACTTTCATCAGGAAGGGGGGAGCCAGTTCGGGCGGGGCGAAGCCGTGCAGGAAATCGGCCGTGGTGCGCACGGCGTCGGCGCTGAAGAGTTCTCCCCATTTCAGGGGCAGGGTGGCGAAGCTGGCGATGACCAGCATCAATAAACCGGCCAGCAAGGCCCAGGTCGACCAGCGCACGGGCGCTGGAGCGGGCAACATCGGTTCCGTCTTCATGCCAGCCTCCGGCGCAGCATGGCCGAGACGGCGTCGGCGCCCGCCACCAGCAGCACGAACACCATCAGCATGGTGGCCAATTCATTGCCCGCCATCATCTTCATCGATTCATCCATGCGCTGGCCCAGGCCGCCCGCGCCGACAAAACCCATGACGACGGAGCCGCGGATCGCGCACTCCCAGCGGTAGATCGTGTACGACACCAGTTCGGCGGCCGATTCGGGCAGGGCGCCGTACAGCAGGGCTTTCAAGCGGCCGCTGCCGTTGTGCAGCAGCGCATTGCAGGCGGACGCATCCGACGATTCGAGGATTTCCGCATACACCTTGCCCAGCATGCCGCAATACGTGAGCGCGATGGCGATCACGCCCGCCGTCGGCCCCAGCCCGACTATGCGCACCAGCAACAACGCCCAGACCAGTTCCGGCACGCTGCGCAGCAGCACCAGCAGCGCGCGCACGCCATGGCGCACGCTGGCGGCCAGCGGTGACACCTGGCCGGAGCCGATGCGCGAGATCGACAGGCGCTCCGTCACCAGCAAGGTCAGGGGGATGGCGCCCAGCATGGCCAGCGCCATGCCGGCCGTGGCCATGGCGATGGTTTCCCAGGCGGACGTGGCCACCAGTTGCAAAAATTCCGGCGAGTGGGCGGGCGGCACGAAGCTGGCGATGAATTGCCAGGTGGCCGCCAGGCTTTGCGCATCCCAGAGTATCCACGGCTTGAATTCGGCTTGCACCAGCATCGGCCACAGCACGAGCAGCACGATGGCGGCGGTCGTCAGGCGGCCGCGCCAGGCGGGGTCGCGCGGCATGGCGGCGCTCTTCAGCAAAGGGGCCTCGCGGCGTCCAGGTGCGCTGCCACGGCCTCGAACCGGGGCGCCGGATCGGTCTTGTTGCGGTACAGCGCGGCGATCATGGCGTCGCTGACCTCGGCGCCAGGCAAGTCGAAGACGATCTTGCCGTCGCGCAGGGCGACGATGCGCGTGAAGCAGGCGCGCGCGATCTCCACCTGGTGCAGGCTGCAGATCAGGGTGGCCTTGCGCGCCGTCGCTTCCGCCTGCAGCACGTGGATCGTCTGCAAGGCGAGGGTGGGGTCGAGGGCGGACAGCGGTTCGTCGACGAGGAACACTTGCGCATCCGACACGAGGGCGCGCGCCATGCCGCAGCGCTGGCGTTCGCCGCCGGACAGGCGGTCGACCCGCGCATACAGTTTATCCTGCAGATTGAATTTACCTAAAGCCTCCCACGCGGCGCGCGGATCGACGGGCGCGACCAGCGAACGGATGGCTGTCCACAAGCTCCATTGCGGCAAGCGTCCCGCCAGCACGGCGTTGACGACGCGCTGGCGCGGCGGCAGCGGCGGCGTTTGCGGCGCCAGGAACAGGCGCGCGCGCAGGGCGTGGCGTGCGGCACTGCCGAGTTGCCATGGAGACGTTCCTAGAACGCTCAAGCTGCCCGATGCCGGGCGCAGCGCGCAGGCCAAGGTGTGCAGCAGGCTGGTCTTGCCCGCGCCGGAAGGGCCGATCAGGGCGATCTGTTCACCCTGGGCCACGTCCAGGTCCAGTTCGCGCAGGGCCAGCGCATTGCCGGCCGCGCCTGCGTGGTGGACGCTGACCTTGTGAAGTTGGAATGTCATGCGATGTTCGGTGTGGGGGCGTTGGTGTGTCGGATTACGCGGCTGCGCCGCTAATCCGACCTACGCCATGCGACGGCAGCGTAGGTCGGATTAGGCCGGAGGCCGTAATCCGACAGATTCAGCAATTACTTCAACAGCTTAGCATCGCGCGCGGCCGCTTCGATATCCTTGTAGTTCTCGGCCTTGGTCGGGATGAACTTGGTAGCGCGCTGCAGCTCGAGGATTTCCTTGCCTTCGGCCGTCGATGGGTCCAGCGCCAGGAAGGCGTCCGTCAGCTTCTTGCGCACGACGGGATTCATGTCGGCGCGCACGCTCCAGTTGTAATCGTAATAGCCCGGTGTCGTGTAGAACACGCGCACCTTGGCTGGATCGACCTTTTTCGCTTCGACCAGTTTTTCCCACACGGAAATGTTCAAGGTGCCCGCATCGACCTTGCCGCCGGCCACGGCCGCCACGGTGGCGTCATGCGCGCCGGAAAACGCGATGCGCTTCATGTCCGTGTCCGGGTTGATCTTGGCGGCCAGCAGATAGTAACGGGGCATCAAATGGCCCGAGGTCGACGATTCCGAACCGAACGTGAAATTCTTGCCTTTCAGGTCAGACAATTGATTGATGTCCTTGCTGGTGGTGACGAACACGGAGCGGAATTTCGTGTCTTCCTCGCGCTGCACCAGCGGCACGATCTTGCCGCCGCTGTGCACGTTCGCTTGCACAAACGTAAAACCGCCGAACCAGACCATGTCGAGCTTGTGATTGATCAAGCCTTCCACGGACGCCGCGTAATCGGTGACGGGCGTAAATTCCACTTTCATGCCCAGCTTTTTCTCCAGGTAGCTGCCCAGCGGCTTGAACTTGCGCTGCAATTCCGTCGGCGCTTCATCGGGGATGGCGGACACGCGCAACACTTGCTGCGCCTGCGCCAGGCCGCTGTGGATGGCCAGGGTGGCGGCGACGGTGGCCAGGATGGCGGGAAACTTGTTGGAGAACGTGGTCATGGGACTGCCTTTGAAAAAATGTTCATTAATATACGGAAACCCCGGTGCTGCCATCCTGCATCTCGCCTATCACCGTCGCGTCGGCAAAGCCTTCGGCGCGGAAAATCGCCAGCACGTGCTCGACGGCTTCCGGCGCGCAGGCCACCAGCAGGGGGCCGGCCGTCTGCGGGTCCGTCAAGATCGCCTTGTCGATGGCGCTGAGGCTGTCGGCCAGCGCCACTTGCGCGCCATAGCCTTGCCAGTTGCGGCCGGAGGCGCCCGTGATGTTGCCATTGTCCGCCAGTTGCTGCACTTGCGGCAGCAGCGGCACCTCAGCCATGGCGATACGCGCCTGCAACTTGGCGCCGCGCGCCAGTTCCAGGGTGTGGCCCAGCAAGCCGAAGCCCGTCACGTCCGTCAGCGCATGCACACCGTCGAGCAGGGCCAGTTTCTTGCCCGGGGTATTCAATTTGGTGGTGTTGTTGATCAAGGAAGCGTAGCCGTCCGCGTCCAGCGCATTTTTCTTCAGCGCGGCCGACAAAATGCCCACGCCGATCGGCTTGCCCAGCACCAGTTTATCGCCGGCGCGCGCGCCCGCGTTGCGTTTCACCTGCGACGGGTGCACGAGGCCCAGCACCACCAGGCCATAGATCGGTTCGACGGAATCGATGGTGTGGCCGCCCGCGATGGGGATGCCGGCCTGGGCGCAGATGGTTTCGCCGCCTTTCAAGATGAGGCCGATGGTTTCCACGGGCAGCTTGTTGATCGGCATGCCGACCAGGGCCAGCGCCATGATGGGCGTGCCGCCCATGGCGTACACGTCGGAAATGGCGTTGGTGGCGGCGATGCGGCCAAAGTCGAACGGGTCGTCGACGATGGGCATGAAGAAATCCGTCGTGGCGATCAGCGCCTGCTCGTCGTTGAGCTGGTAGACGGCCGCGTCATCCGAGGTTTCTATGCCGACCAGTAATTCCTTCGGCAGGGGAAAGCCGCCGCTGCCCTTTAAAATGTCGGCCAGCACGCCCGGTGCGATTTTGCAGCCGCAGCCGCCGCCGTGGGCAAATTCGGTCAATCGGATGGGGGTATGGGATGTTGCTGCGCTATCGGACATGGTCGTCATCCTGCTGAAATAAGTAATTGGGTGGCAAGCCAGGCATCACGCGGCGCTGGCGGTACGGTTGTCGCCGACGATAGCACATAAGGCACGCGCGGCTTGCTCAAAGGCATGTTCTGAAATATCGGGCAAGACCAGCGGCGTCGCCTGGGCGTAGCGGCTGAAGTTGCGGGCGATCGATTGCCGGTAGACGGGGTCGTAATGCTGGACCAGCAGCGCTTCCACCAGTTCGGCCATCTGGCCCGCCGTCGCCAGTTGCTGCCAGTGTGCAATTTTCTCCTTGCCGTGCAGCTGCGTCAACAGGGCCAGCTGCACGTTCAGGCGCACGGGGTCGCCGACGAAATGCTCGTAGTCCTGCATCAGCAATTGCACGCGCTGCTCCGTGGCCAGCCGCACATCCGTGCAGGCGGCCGCGCGCATCTTGTCCATCAGGGCGTCGGGCACGCGCAAGCGGCCCACTTTCTTGCTTTCCGATTCGATAAACACGGGCAATGCCGGGTCGAACTGGCGCAACTGCTGCCACAGCGCGCTCTCGAACGCCTTTTGCGACGGCTGCTCTTCCTCGGGCAAGCCGCCCAGCACGGAGCCGCGGTGGGCCGCCAATTGTTCCAGGTCGATCACTTGCGCGCCTTGCTTGTCCAGCACCTGCAGCAAACGGCTCTTGCCGCTGCCCGTCGGGCCGCACAGCACGTTGATGAAATCGAAGCGCTCGGGCAGGGTGGCCAGGTCGGCGTTCACGTGGCGCCGGTAATCCTTGTAGCCGCCCTCGAGTTGTGTGACGGGCCAGCCGATGCGCGCCAGGATGTGGGCCATGGCGCCGCTGCGGTTGCCGCCGCGCCAGCAGTAGACGAGCGGCGTCCATTCGTGCGGGTGGCCGAGGAAACCGTCTTCGATATGCCGCGCGATATTCTTCGCCACCAGCGCCGCGCCCAGCTTCTTTGCCTCGAAGGCGCTCGTCTGTTTATATAGCGTGCCGACGCGCACGCGCTGCTCGTCGTCGAGCACGGGCAGGTTGATGGCGCCCGGCAAGTGGTCTTCCGCGAACTCGGACGGGCTGCGCACGTCGATGATGGCGTCGAATTCATGCAGGCGTGGCAGGATGTCGCTGAAGGGCAGGACTGCGGGGTATTTCATCGTGGCGCGGCTGCTGGGAATGGGAAAGACGTATTATCCCCGATAAACGCCGCCGGCGTGGGGCTTTGGCGCCGCCGTTCACCCTTCGGGTGCCGGGCCGCCATCTTGCATGCCCGTAAAGAACCGCACCAGGCTGTGCGGCGCATCGTCGTCAAAGCACAGGCGCAGGATGCGTTCGGACTGCGCCGCGGCCGCGCTGCTGCGCGCAAACAGCGCCGTTTCATAGGCCAGCAGGGCCGCCGCCACGTCGCCCGGATGCGCGGCAAGCGCCTGCGCCAGCTCGGCGCCGTCCAGCATGGCCAGGTTGGCGCCTTCGCCGGCCGGCGCCATCAGATGGGCCGCATCGCCCAGCAAGGTCACGCCCGCCACGCGCTGCCAGCGGTGGCCGACGGGCAGCAGGTGCACGGGACGGGGCACGGGCGGCGTGTCGGCATCCGTGATCAGGGCCGTGAGCGCCGGCGCCCAGCCGGCAAACTGGGCGGCGATGGCTGCCTTGGCGGCGGGGTCGGTAAAATCGATGCCGGCCAGCCATTCTTCGGGTTGACTCAGGGCCACATACGCATGCAGCACGCCATCGGCTTCGCGGTGGGCCTGGATGCCCTTGCCCGGCGCCAGCGCGAACAGGGCGCCGGCGCCCACGGCGTGCGCGCTGGCCCGGTGGCGCCGGTCGCTGTCGAACAGATACGTTTCAATGAAGGCAATGCCGCTGTAGGCGGGCTGCGCGCCGGAGAGCAGCGGCCGCACCCGGGACCAGGCGCCGTCCGCGCCCACCAGCAGGTCGCTGGCCGCCGTGGCGCCATGCGCAAAGTGTAAAAGGTGCCGGCCGCCGCCCAGCGTTGCGACGTTGCTCAGTTTGTGACCCCAGCGCACGCAGCCCTCAGGCAAGGCTTCGAGCAGGATGCGGCGCAGCTCGCCGCGCGGCACTTCGGGACGCCCGCCCGTGCCATCGTCGCCCTCGTCGTGCAAGACCGTGCCATGCCGGTCGAGCACGCGGCTCGCTTCGCCGCCCGCGTGGATGAGGGCGCGGAAGGCGTCGTGCAGGCCGGCCGCCCGCAGCGCTTGCTGGCCCGTATCTTCGTGGATATCGAGCATGCCGCCCTGGCGGCGCGCCTGCGGCGACGCATCCGCTTCATACACGGTGGCGGCGATGCCGTGGACGTGCAGCACGCGGGCGAGCATCAGCCCGCCCAGGCCCGCGCCGATGATGGTGACATGCATGGATGACCCTTCAGATGGTGTTTAAAATGATAATGGAACGACGTTCCAGAGGAATTTTGCGGCAAGCCGGCATCTGTGTCAAGATAAGCGATGCCCCATACCGTAGCGACCCCACCACGACGCGCCGACGCGCTGACGCGCGACACCATCATCGATGCCGCCATTGCCCTGCTCGACACAGCGGGCGAGGGCGGCCTGACTTTCCGCGCCCTGGCCGCCCGCCTGGCGACGGGAGCGGGCGCCATCTACTGGCACGTGGCCGACAAGGACGACCTGTTCACGGCCGCCAGCGACGCCATCGTCGTGCGCGCCATGCAGGCCGCCCCGCCCGGCGATACGCCGCAGGCGGGCATCCGCGCCGTGGCGCTGGCCATGTTCGAGGCCATGGATGCGCATCCGTGGCTGGGCTCGGCGCTGGCGCGCGCGCCGGGCCAGCTGCCCACCGTGCGCATCCTGGAACGCCTGGGCCGGCAGGTCGATGCGCTGGGCGTGCCGCAAGACCGGCAGTGGATGGCGGCATGCGCCTTGCTCAATTATCTGCTGGGCGTGAGCGGGCAGAATGCGGCCAATGCCCTCATCGCCCGGGAACAGGGGCTGGAGCGCGCGCATTTCCTCGACACCCTGGCGGGCGCGTGGTCACGCCTCGATGCGCAGGCGTTTCCGTTTGCCCGCAAGGTGGCGGGCCAGCTGCGCGCGCACGACGACCGGGACGATTTTCTGGCGGGCATCGACCTGATCGTGCATGGCATGCGGGCGCTGCAAGCGGGCCGCTAACCGAGCAGATGTCCCAGCAGCGGCGCCAGCAGCACCGTCACGACGCCGGAAAAGATCATGGTCAGGCTGGCCACGGCGCCTTCTTCCGTGCCGACCCTGCGCGCCACGGAGAGTCCAAAACCGTGCGCGGCCGCGCCATACGGGGCGCCACGCGCGATGCGCATGCGCAAGGGCAGCAGTTTTAACAAGGGTTTGCCCAGCATCAAGCCGAACAAGCCCGTCATCACCACGAAGATGCCCGTGAGCTGGGCCGAGCCGCCCATGTGGCGCGACGCTTCCAGCGCGAACGGCGTCGACACGGAACGGGCCAGCAGGCTGCGCGCCATGTCGCCGTGCACGCCAAATACCCGGTCCAGCAGCAGGGTGGCGGCGACCGATGCCACGATGCCGGCGCAGCTGCCCAGCGACAGGGCCAGCCAGTGCTTGCGGATCAGCTTGCGCTCCTGGAAGATGGGCAGCGCAAACGCGATGGTGGCCGGGCCCAGCAGCCAAGGCAGCCAGCGCGTCTCGCCGAAATACGTGGCGAACGGCGTCGACGTGGCCTGCACGATGACGATCAAGATGGCCGAGGTGCAGATGGCCGGTGTCAGCAAGAAATGCGGGTGGCGGCGGTGCACGGCCTGGTTGGCATAGAACAGCACCAGGGTCAGCAGCAAGAACAGCAGGGACAGCAGCACGGTGCTCATGCCTGCCCCCGGGCTTTTCTCTGGCGCAGCAGCTTATTCAGACGCAACTTGCGTTCATAGCGGCACACCCCTTCCACCGTCAAGGCCGTGGCCAGCATCACGCAGGCAAAGCCCAGGCCGATATTTACGAACAGCATCAAGCCCTGCGACTTCAACAGTTGCGTAAATTGCACCACGGACACGACCAGCGGTATGAAGAACAGCAGCATATTGGCCAGCAGCCAGTTCGCGCCCAGTTCGATGGCGGCGGGGCGCACCCAGCCCGCCAGCAGCAGGGCCACCAGCACGAACAAGCCGACGACGCCGCCGGAAAACGGCAAGTGCAGGGCGGAGGCGGCCGCGTCGGCCAGCCACCAGGCGGCGATCAAAATACCCACTTGCCACGCGGTCTGCGCGGGCTGGCGCCAGACGGGAACGGAGGGCAGGGCGGCGGTGGAACAAGGGACGGCTTTCACGGCGGGCTTTCAAACGGCAGGAGGAAGGTTTCATTGTAGTGAGCCCACATCAAAAGATAAAATGACTTAAACTCATGATTATCATTCGATATTGGAATGCATCATGGATATCCGCTCGCTGCGCTACTTCGTCGAAGTGGTCGAACAGAACAGTTTTACGCGCGCAGCCAGCAAGCTGCACGTGACGCAGCCCACCGTCAGCAAGATGATCCAGCAATTGGAACAGTCGCTGGACCTGGCCTTGCTGGACCGCGCCGGTAAACGCTTTACCCTGACGGACGCGGGCAAGGTAGTGCTGTCGCGCGCGCATGAGCTGCTGGCCCTGCATGCGGAACTGAAGGTGGAATTGCGCGACCTGCAACACCTTGAGCGGGGAGAGTTGCGGGTCGGCGTGTCGCCGCAGACGCATTCGACCCTGGCGCCGTGGCTGGCCGAATACCACCAGCGCTATCCGGGCATCGAACTGAAGATGTATGAAAGCGGCACGCAGGCGATCGAGCGCGACTTGCGCACCGGCACGGTGGAACTGGGCACCATGCTCGACTACCCGGGCAATGCGGCCACCTGGCAGGATTTCGAAGCCTTGCCCCTCGTGCGCTCGCCGCTGTGCCTGCTGGCAGCGCCCGGCTCGCCGTGGCAGGGACGCACTGCCGTGGCCCTGGCCGAGCTGGCCGACAGCCCCTTCATCTTCTATGGCGCCGCGTTTGCCCTGAACGACATCGTGCTGGACGCCTGCCAGCGGGCCGGCTTCGCGCCGCGCATCACGGGCCGCAGCGGCCAGTGGGACTTCATTGCCTCGCTGGTGAGGCTGGGCGTGGGCATCTGCCTGTTGCCGAAGATGTATTGCGACACGCTCGATGCCGCGCAATTTGACGTCATTCCCCTGGACGGCCCGCCCGTGGAGTGGAATTTGATGCTGGCCTGGCGCCGGGGCGGGCGGCTGTCATTCGCGGCGCGCGCCTGGCTGGACCTCGTCCGGGCGCACATGGCGGACGCGGCGCGTTTACAATAGGCGACTCCCAACTTCCGCCCGACCAGATGAACATCAACGTCAATACCAGACTCAAACGCACGGCCGGCTCATTGCTGCTGGGATTGCTATGCACCGTGGGCCTGATGAGCGAAATGGGCCATGCCCAGGCCGCCCTTCCCGTATATGGCTATTTTATTAAGAACACCTATCCGCACGACCCGCAAGCCTTCACGCAGGGCTTGCTGTTCCGGGATGGCCATCTGTATGAAAGCACGGGCCAGAATGGCCAGTCCTCGCTGCGCAAGGTGGATGTGAAGACGGGCAGGGTGCTGCAGCGGGCCATGCTCGATAGCAATGTGTTCGGTGAAGGCATCACGGACGTGGGCGACGAGATCATCGGCCTGACGTGGATTTCGCAGACCGGCTATGTCTTCGACGTGAAAACCTTCAAATTGAAACGCAAGTTCAGCTACCAGGGCGAAGGCTGGGGCCTGGCCAGCGATGGCAAATTCGTCTACATGAGCGACGGCACCTCGGCCATCCGCGTGCTCAATCCGAAAACCCTGGCCGAAGTGCGCCGCGTCGAGGTGAAGGCCGAGGGCCGCCCCATCGACCGCTTGAACGAGCTGGAAATGGTCGACGGGCAACTGTTTGCCAATGTGTGGGGCGCGGACGTGATCGCCCGCATCGACCCGGCCAGCGGCAAGGTGGTCGGCTGGATCGACCTGACGGGCTTGCTGCCGCCCGGGCAGCGGGGCACGGCCAATCCCGACGCCGTGCTCAACGGCATCGCCTGGGATGCACGCGGCAAGCGTTTGTTTGTCACGGGAAAGTTGTGGCCCAAGCTGTTCGAGATCGAGCTGATCGAAATCGAGCGCCGCTGATGTTGGCTATCGGACAGTATTGCTGGCGATGAATCGTCTATGATGGCGATTCTTCGCCCGGTGCGACCCTTGCAGGATGCCATGCTGTTCTTTCCTTTACGCCGCCTGGCGGCCGCCACCGCCCTGGCTGCCGCCATCGTGCCCGCCGCGCAGGCGCAGACGCCGTATGTGCCGGTAAGCATGCAATATGGCGACTTCGTCGTCGCCAACGATCGCCACGATGCGCTCGTCACCTTGTCCTTCCGCCAGCAGGGCTATTGGCCAGGCGGCGCGCGCGAAGTGGTGGAAGTGCGGCCCATCCAGGCCAGGCGTGAAGGCCAGCCCATGCTGCTGGCATTCACCAAGGGCTATACAGGGCAGGGCACCATCCTCATCGGCGTGCAGAATGGCGAACCGCTGATGCGTCCCGTCAGTCCCCTGCAACGCGACAATATGGTGCGCACGGAGCGCGACCCGGAATGGGGCGTGCCGCAGCCGGGCCGCCCCGAGGTGCTGTTGTTTGCCCGCGACGGCCGCGCGCTCGACACGCGCACGGGCGAGCTGCTGTGGTTTGACGTGGCCGGCAACGTCAGCGGCGACTATCCGCAGGCCATGCTGGTCTCCGTCTCGCCCGACGGGCAGCGCGGCGCGTATTTGACGAATGCGCTGACGAAGGTGGGGATCATCGTCGCCACGCGCGACGAGGGCGTGGCCGGCGTGCTGGCCTTGCCGCCAGACACGCATCAGCGCTGGCTGAAACCGATTTCGGAGGCCGCTTCCGTGCAGGCGCGCGCCGCCATCGAGGCGCGCCAGGGCCGCACGGATAGTCACCGCATCCGGCGCGAGCTGGAACTGGCCTGGTTCGGCCAGCAATTTCAATGGAAGCAGGGCAAAAACGGCTGGCAAGTGACGGGGCTGGGCCTCGCTTCCGCGCCGCAACAGGGAAAACAGCCATGAAACGACTGAACCTTCTCGGTGCCTGCCTTGCCGCCGCCGTGCTGGCCGGCTGCGTGCACGGCGAGCTGTTTCCCAGGGATTACCTGGCGCAAGACATCGACAAGCAGCAAGCCTTGCTGGAAGTGGACATCGTCTTCGCGCAAGCGCCCGACGACAGGCTGGCGTCGCGCACCACGTCACGCAACAGCGTGGAATACGCGGGCGCGCCGCACATCGTCGTGCCGTTCTACCAGAAGGGGCTGGGTTTCGACCAGGGGTTTGCGGGCACCTATATGTTTGCCGTGCCGTATCCGGTCGCCAAGATCGAGACGGCCACGGCCAGCAGCCGCGTCTTCGGCCAGCATGTCGATGGCCAGCGCTACCGTTTTCGCGTGCCGGGCAAGGCGCAATGGAACAGCAATGAAAGCTTCATGCTGAGCTTTGAGCACAAGGGCAGGCGCGAAGAAATCACTTTCCGCTTCAGCAATGAAAGAAGCTGCCCGTCCGCCTTCGACGCCATCACGCCCCGTTATGGCTTCCCGCTGAAGGTCAGCGCCACCTTCAAGGACAACAAAGGCTGCCTGAAAGTGTGCGACAGCCGCGCGCAGTGGCCCGGCTTTTGCGCCTTCCAGCCGCCGCCCGCCACCTGACTTCCAGCATAGCGGAAAACGCAAGACGGCGGACGCAAAAAAGGCCGATGAAAACCGGCCTCGTTGGGAGTGAACAGCGGTGCTTAGCGGTAAAACGCTTCGACTTTGCCCTTCAGCTTGATCTGCAGCGGACGGCCGCGACGATCGAGGGACTTGGTGGAAGCGACCTTGATCCAGCGTTCGCTGATGCAATATTCTTCCACGTCAAGACGTTCCTTGTCGTTGAAGCGGATGCCGACGTCGTTTTCAAACACGGCTGCAACGTGGTAAGGGCTGCTCGGGTCGATCGACAGGCGATCGGGCAATGGGGGTAAGGTAGTGGTATCGTTCATGGGCGTAATTATCGCCCAGAATGCCGATCCAGACAACGGGAACGGACGGATATCTGGCCGGCTGCGGCCCGGCGGCCCGGGCGCCGGGCCACGCAGCGCGCGCTTCGGCGGGCCGGCAGGGCAATGCCGTGCCGGCCCGTCTTGCCCGGCGCCTAACGGGCCGTGGCGCCGCAATGCCAGCGGGAATCAGGATTTGTCGTCATTCTTGTGGCTTTGACGTCCCGCTTCCACGTGCTGCTCATGCGTGCCGCCGCGCGAACCGGAGCCGGAGCCCGATTGTTCGCTGCCGCTCCTGCCCTGGCCCGACTGCTGCGAACCCGATTGCTTGTCGGCGTCATTCTTGTGGCTCTGGCGTCCCGCTTCCACATGCTGCTCGTGCGTGCCGCCCTGGGTGCCGCCCGACGACTGGCGGCTGCCAGATTGCTTGTCGGACTGCTGGCTGCCCGGTTGCTGCTTGCCCGACTGGTTGCCGGATTTGTCGTTGTTGCTTGAAGCCATGATGTTCTCCTCGGTTAAAGATTTGCCATGAATGGGATATCCGGTACCGCGCCGGTACCGCGTGCACCGCACCGTTGACCCATTCTGCTTGCGCAAGTCGGACCTAGCCATAGGGACACCACCTGTGTGCGCGTAGGAAAACTCCGGCGCGGCAAGCAACCATTTCTCGATTGCAATCTACAAGTGCCGCGTCTCGCGGGGCGGTGCATCCCACGCGTCATGCCGGCCATCGACGTAGCGCACGGGCACGGCGGCCAGCTCGGCCGTGGACGCATCGTCGAGGCAGCTGACGCTGATGCCGACGAACGGCCCGCTGCGGGGCGAATCGCCGTGGCCGAACGGGCGCACGCCGCAATGGCGGCAAAAACAATGGCGTTCGCGGCCGGCGCCGAAGCAGTATTCGGTCAAGGCATCCGCGCCGGCCAGCAGCCGGAACGCCGCGGGCGGCACCTGGCTGGCCCAGCCGCGGATCTTCAGACAATAAGAGCAGTTGCAGCGCAGGCTGGGGGCGGCCAGGTCGATCTCGGCCGCGAAGCGCACGGCGCCGCAGTGGCAGCTGCCATGGTAGGTTTTCAGCATATCGGGCATCCGCCTGGAAAAAATATCAACTGGAAATGTTTTCGATTCTATACGGTAGTGCCCGCAACTTCTATAATGGCGCTACTTTCCAGCGGAACACGCGATGACGACACCCACCCTGCAACAGGCCTATGCGCTGGCAAGCGCCCTGGTCGCGGCGATCAGCGCGCGCGACGGCGCCGCGGTACGGCATCTCTGCGGCAGTTCCAGTGCCGTCGCCGATGAAATCTTTGCCGATATCGACGGCTATTTTGCCCTCGGGAGCAGCTTGTCGCTGGCATCCTTGCCCGCAGCGCCGCCGGCGCCGGGCGCGCAACGGCCCGCCATCGACAGCTATCTGACGCACGCGGGCACGCGCGGCCTGGAATGCGTGCTGTTCAGCGATGGCAAGCCAGGCGAGGCCATCCTGCATGTGGAAGTCTCGGCCCGGGACGGGGCGCTGGCCCTGCATTACAAATACATCGGTTCTTAAAGGCAGGAATATGCATCAGGCAGTCAATCAGCAACAGCAGCACATCTGCGACAAATACAGCTTGCCCGCGCAGGCGCCCGAAGCCATGGTGGCCGTGGCCGTCGGCAGCCTGGACCGGTCGCCCATCTATGGCACGCGCATCGACCTGCCCGAGAATGGCAGCATCAGCTGGTTCATCCATTGCGGCGAGCATTCCGATGCACTGGATTTCTACCAGCCCCTGCATGCGGCGCACTTGTCCGAGCTGCTGCCGCAGGTGCTCGACTACCTGGCCTTGCCCAGCGGCGCGAAATTCATCCTCGACCGTGCAGGCTACGAGGATGTGTGGCGGGAAGAGTAGTTTTCTAACCGGCAAGATTGTCGTTGACCTTGATATACAGGTATGGGATGCTGCAGCTCCCGCGACCTGCCGAAAGTGCCATCTTGCCTCCACGCCTGCCTTCCATGCTGCTGCTCCTGGCGCTTGCCGCCGCCTTTGCTCCCGGCGCTGTGGCCGCCACGGCCGCCCCCGCGGGCGCGCTGCAGCCGTCGCCCACGGAACAAGCCATCGACGCCTTCCTGCGCAGCGAAATGCGGGAACGCCAGATTCCGGGCATGCAGGTGGCGGTGATCCTGCATGGCAAGGTCGTCCTGGCGCGCAATGTCGGCGTGGCCAGCCTGCAGTACGGCGTGCCGGTGACGGATGCCAGCCTGTTTTCCATCAATTCGGCCACCAAGGCATTTACGGGCGTGGCCATCATGCAGCTGGTGCAACAGGGCAAGGTGGACCTGGGCGCACCCATCGGCCAGTACCTGCCGGGCTTGCCGCTGGCCTGGCAAGCCGTGACGGTGACGCAGCTGCTCAACCATACTTCCGGCCTGCCCGACGTGCTGGACCAGCGCAGCGGCAAGCTGGCGGGCCCGCAGCCGGACAATCCCGAGGCCGCCTGGCAAGCCGTGCAGGCCTTGCCCGTTGAAGCCCTGCCGGGCCAGCGCTACCGTTATAACCAGAGCAATTATGTGCTGCTGGCGCAATTGATCGAGCGCCAGAGCGGCCAGCCTTACGCCGACTTCATCCAGCGGGGACAGTTCGACGCGGCCGGCATGCCGCACAGCGGCTTCGGCGATGCCAAGGACGTGGTCGCCAACAAGGCCAGTTCCTATGTGCTCGGTGCCGGCGGCAAGGGCTACCGCAACGTCATCGAGGATTTTCCCGTCTTCATGCGCGCCGGGGCCGGGATCAACAGCAATGCGGGCGAACTGGCCAACTGGCTCGTCGCGCTGCAATCGGGACGCCTGCTGGCGCCCGCCATGCTCGAGCGGCTGTGGCAGACCACCAGCCTGAACGATGGCAAGCCGGCGCCATGGGCGCTGGGCTGGCCCGTCATCGGCCGCGACAGCCACCGCGCCGTGGCCGGCATTGGCGGCGGCCGTTCCGCCTTCTATGTGTATCCTGACGACGGGCTGGCCGTCATTATCCTGAGCAACCTGGCCGGTGGCCAGCCGGAACAGCTGATCGACACGGTTGCCGGCTTCTATCTGCCGGCGCTACGCCGGCAGCACGGCGGCGCCTATGCCGCGCAGCTGCTGCGGCAGGAAGTGGCCGGGTCGGACTACGCGGCGCTGGACGCCAGACTGGCTGCCATCCGGCGCCAGCATGGCTTGCCCGATCCGTCCGAAAACGACTTGAATGCCTGGGGCTACCGCCTGCTGGCGCGCCGCCAGGCCGGGCAGGCCGTCGCCGTGCTGGGCCTGGCCGTGCGACTGTATCCGGGCAGCGCGAACGGCCACGACAGCCTGGCCGAAGCGCACGAGGCGGACGGCGCCACGGCCCTGGCCGTCACGCATTACCGCCGTTCGCTGGAACTGGACCCCGGCAACACGCATGCGGCGGCGCGCCTGCGCGTGCTGGCCGCCGACTAGGCCGGCGGGGCCGGCAGGTCGACGCCCAGCGCCACGGTTTGTCGGCGATATAGCGCAATACGCCATCGATCCACCTGTCGTCGTCTGGCGCCATGCGCGCCTGCATTTGCTCCGCCATGTATTCGTAGGCTTGCCGCACGGTGGCGGGATCGGCGGAAAAGCCCGGTTCCGGGGGGGGGGGGGGCTCGGCAATCGACTGCCGGACCAGGCGCAAGTCGGCGCGCAGCACAACAGTGTCAGGCAGGCTGACAGGCATTTCAGGCATCGCATCGTATCCTTCCGGGGGCCGGCAAGGGATGCGCTGTCATCAAGTTGCGCGGCTGCTGCCGCCCTGTTGTGAAGGGCGGCAGCAATTGCCAGCCAAGGAGCAAGATCAGGCGGCGGGAGGCTGGCCGTGCTCGGCCCCATGCATGGTCAGATAGGCGGCCAGGTTGTCGTCGTCTATGCCCAGGCTGCGCAGCACTTCGCGCGTAAAACTGACCGGTGCCGTGCCCGGCGCCGTGATGACGCGGTCGTCGGCCACGGCCCAGGGCACGTCCTGGTACAGGGCGGCGCCCGCGTAGCCGGTATCGGCCAGGTTGTGGGCGGAATTGGAAGTGTGGCGCACGGTGTCGAGCACGCCCGCCTGCGCCAGCACGCGGGTGCCGTCGCATATGCCGGCCAGCACCACGCCCTTGTCGCGGGCGGCGCGCAGCAATGGACCCAGGTCGGGCGCCTTGCCGCTTTGCCAGCTGCTGCCGCCGCAAACCATCAGCAGGTCGAGTCCGTCGAGGACGATGTCTTCCAGCGCCAGCTGCGGCGTCACCAGCATGCCGCCGGACGACGTCACGGGCTGCCCGCCCGGCGCGGCGAACTGCGTGTAGAAGCCGTAGTACAGGCGCGCGGTGGCGTTGATCAGGGCGGTTTCCCAGTCGGCAAAATTCTCGGTCAGTATGGTGATGGCGCGTGTCATGGCGAAGTCCTGTGATGAAATGGTAGAGACAAGTTGCGCTGCCTTGCATGGCGTGCGCGTGTTTGCGTGAGGCCACAGGATACCCAAGGCGACTGTCAGTTTCTGTCAGGAGCCGCCGGCCGCCGCCGCGCAGGGCGCCGGCGTCAAATGATCATGCCGGCGGCGCGGGGACTGGGCTACAATCGCGCCCTTGCGCGTGCACACTTTCAACATTTGATTTCTCCCGGT
Organism: Janthinobacterium sp. GW822-FHT07H11; assembly: GCF_058798615.1. Taxonomy (NCBI): domain Bacteria; kingdom Pseudomonadati; phylum Pseudomonadota; class Betaproteobacteria; order Burkholderiales; family Oxalobacteraceae; genus Janthinobacterium; species Janthinobacterium sp. GW822-FHT07H11. The sequence goes on along the minus strand of NZ_CM179507.1, from coordinate 3,614,311 downwards.
CGCCCCATGCTTATTCTGCTCTGTCGTGTCCTGCTCGGTGTTGCCGGCCTGCTGGCGTTCTTCTTGCTGGGCCAGCTGAGCGCCAACGAACTGGCGAAGATGAGCGTATTGCTGGCCGCCGCGCTGCTGGGCATGGGCGGCATGCTGCACGCCTGGCGTTGCCGTCCCGCCTGCGTCGCGCTGCTGCCGCGACTGGTGTTGCCCCTGTTTTATCTCGATGCGGCCATCAAGGGTTTCTTGCGCAGCTATTTTGGCATGCGGCCCAATCCAAATGCCGTTTTACAAGCGATGTTTGCGACAGATCAAGCCGAGACGGCGGAATTTTTCCTGCATAACAGTGCCGCGCTGGCGCAGGCGGCCGCCTGCCTGCTCGCCGTCAGCGTGGCCGTGCTGCTGGCCGACCGCCAGTTGCTGCGCCGCCTGGCGCCGCGCATGCAGGCGCCGCCCAGCCGCGCCCAGCAGGGCCTGGCCGTGTTCATGGCGGCATTTTTTATTCTCCTGCATTTCAATCCCACCATGCGCCGTGAAAACCCCGTGCTGTTCTGGCCCCTGCGCTACCAGCAATACACGGCGCAACTGGAGGCGATGCGCGCGATGCAGCACGCCGTCACGGCGGGCATGGCATCGCCGCGGGACTGGAAGGTGCGCTATATGGGCGAGCAGAGCCGCACCGTGATCCTGGTGATCGGCGAGAGCACCAACCGCGCCTCGATGTCGCTGTACGGCTATGCGCGCCCGACCACGCCACGGCTCGACGCCATGCGCTCGCAACTGCTGGTCTTCAACGACGTGATTTCACCGGCGTCGAGCACGGTGGAATCGATGATGACGATGCTCACGCCGGCCGATATCGGCAGTCCCGACGCGTGGATGGCCAAGCCGAACCTGCTGATGCTGGCCGAGGCGGCCGGCTACAAGACGTTCTGGGTGTCGAACCAGGCACGCAATGACGGCTGGATCGGCTTGCTGGCGGGCGAGGCCGACGAAAGCGACTTCATCAATTACGGCACGGGGCGCGGCGAAAACAATTTTGACGGCAACCTGCTTGCGCCGTTTGCGCAGGCGCTGCAGGATACGGCGCGCAAGAAGCTGATCGTGGTGCACCTGCTGGGCGCGCACCCCAGCTACGGCATGCGCTATCCCAGCCAGTTTTCGCATTTCGACGGCAGCCGCGATGCGGTGAGCGCGCACATGGCAAGGCAGGGCCGTTCGCTGTGGATACGCAGCCAGCGCAATGCCTACGATAACGCGATTCGCTATGGCGATCATGTGCTGGGCACGCTGATCGGCGTGGCCGGCAAGGCCCTGTCCGGCCAGGCCGCCGCCTTGCTGTACGTGTCCGACCATGGGCAGGAGGTAGGCCACAGCCGCAACCATGCCGGGCATTCGGCATCCGACAGGAGCGGCTACGAAATTCCCATGCTAATCTGGAGCAACAGCCTGGCGGCGCCGGCCGGCGCGGCGCGTGTGGCGCTGGAAAGCCGGCCCTATCAGACGGACAGGCTCGATGCGACCGTGCTGGGTTTGCTGAAGGTCGAGACGCGCTATTACGCGGCGCGCGACGATATCCTCAGCAACGGCTACGCGCCCGCGCAGCGCTACATGAATGGCGTGCGCTACCAGAAGGCGCTGGCGCCATAATGCGCAAGGGCCCGGCGCCGCCGCAAGGTGCGGCGGGACCGGGCCCACGGGAGCGGAGCGGATTACTTCTCGGCGAACGCGCGCTCGACGACAAAGTCGCCTGGCGTCGAGGTGTTGCCTTCCTTGAAGCCGCGCGCTTCCAGCATCTCCTTCAGGTCGCGCAGCATGTCCGAGCTGCCGCAGATCATGACGCGGTCTTCGGCAGGATTGAGCGCCGGCAAGCCCAGGTCTTCGGCCAGCTTGCCGTTCTCGATCAGTTGCGTGATGCGGCCCATGTTGCGGAAATCCTCGCGCGTCACGGTCGGGTAGTAGCGCAGCTTGTCGGTGACCATCTCGCCCAGGAACTCGTGCTGCGGCAGGTGCTCTTCCAGCAGCTCGCGGTAGGCCAGCTCATCGACCTGGCGCACGCCGTGCACGAGGATCAGCTGGTCGAAGCGCTCGTAGATGTCGGGATCGCGCACGATGCTGAGGAAGGGCGCCAGGCCCGTGCCCGTCGACAGCATGTACAGGCGCTTGCCTGGCAGCAGGTAATCGGATACCAGGGTACCGGTCGGCTTGCGGCCGACGATGACGGTGTCGCCCACTTGCAAGTGTTGCAAGCGCGACGTCAAGGGGCCGCCCGGCACCTTGATGCTGAAAAATTCCAGGTGGTCTTCGTAATTGGCGCTGGCGATGCTGTAGGCGCGCAGCAGCGGCTTGCCGTCCACGCGCAGGCCGATCATGGTGAAATGGCCATTCGAGAAACGCAGCGACGGGTCGCGCGTGGTGGTAAAGGAGAACAGGGTATCCGTCCAGTGGTGCACGCTTAAAACGCGCTCTTCATTCATCGAACTCATAGTGTTTGTTGGCTGGTCAAAAAAATGGTTAGTTGCTGGCAACTGCTGGCAAAAGTGAAACCCTGTGTAGGCCCAGCCGCTATTGTACTGGCCTCCACACGAAATTGTTACCGTCTATCGCCGCCATTGCTGCCGCACGCGGTGCCGACATTATAGTGCGGATGGCAAGATCGGGCTGGAATTCCCCCTGAAACGCACGGCCGGCATGCGGACTCTTGACCTGGCTCACTTTTTCAGGGGGCCGCGCCAGGGCTGCCGCCCGCGCGTGCCGGCGCGGCCGTGGCGGCGCCCCGGAAGCGCCGGCGCAGGGCGGCATTCGCCGGTTCGGACACATGGCGGGCGACGAGGGCGGCCACCAGCGCCGAGGCGGCCAGGAACAGCGCCAGCCACGGCAGGCGCTCCGCGTAGCCGAGGCCAGCCTTGTCGACCACGTTGCGCATGCCGGCCAGGACGATGATATGGAACAGGTACAGCTCATAGCTGTGGCGTCCCAGCCATTGCAGGGCGCCTGAGCGGCGCGCGCCGCCTGCCGCAGGCGCCGTGCCGCCGATGATGAAGGCGGCGCTGGCCAGCGCGATCAGGGTAAAACCGAAGACTTCATGGCCGCCGATGCCGCGCACGTACAGGGCCGCCAGGGCCAGGCCCGCCGCCCAGCGCAAGAGTCGCCCGGCCCGCGCGCCCGGCTGCCAGTGTTGTGTCAGCAAGGCCGTCAGGCAGCCGATGGCGATGGCGTCGAAACAGGCGGCATAGCCATACATGAAATAGATTTCGTTGTCCGCGTGCAGGCTGCGGTAGGCGGGACCGGCCACGATGGCCACGCCGCACAGCAGCATGATCGCCTGGCGCCGGCGCAGCAGGCGGCACGACAGCGGCAGCAGCAGATAAAACATTTCTTCGACGGACAGCGACCAGTACACGTTCAGGCAGTAATTGAAATAGCCGGCGCTTTGCATCAGCACGTTGTGCCAGAAGGTCAGCACGGAAGCGATGGCGATGACGAAATAGCTGGCAGGCAAGTCCTTGCCGCCGTCCGAATTGGCGAAGTAGGGCACGTCCAGCACGCCCAGCAGCACGATCAGGGACAGGGCCAGCAGTAGCGAAGGCAGCAGGCGCGCGATGCGGTAGGCATAAAACGCGGCCAGGTCGATGCGCGCCAGGTCGCCCCAGCGGCGCAGCGAGGTCGAGGTGATCAGGTAGCCGGAAATGACGAAGAATATGGTCACGCCGTAATTGCCCTGGTAGGCGGCTTTCAATAGCCAGTCCGGCAGGGCGGAGAGCGGGCTGTTCTTCAGACCGTAGGCGAGGGCGAAGTGCAGCAGCAGCACGCACAGGATGGCCGCACCGCGCAGGGCGTCAATAGGTTGATTACGGGTAGGCAATGGCGTCCTCGGCTGGTTTGGCGACATGAGGGGCAATTATGCGACACATGTCGCTCAAAGGTCAACGAATTTGCAATTGCCGGAACGGGCATGGCGAATGGAGCAGGGGATGGGGAAGTCTTGCGTGTATGATATTGCCGAACAGAATTGTTGGGCATCTGTCATCTTGCGGGCACGGCTATTCGTGCCTGCCAGCCCATGAATCTGCGTGCACGATTCCGGCCGCCAGGATGCCCGACCCACAGCGAAAGGTAATAACGATGTATAAAACAGTGCGCGAAATGTTCCTGCATTTCAAGGAAGCCGTCCCGTTCCGGCTCGTGCCGGCCCTGATCTGCACCGTCTTGCTGGTAAGCATGCTACTGCTGCCGGCGCCGGATGGCCTCACGCCCAAGGCCTGGGGCTTGCTGGCGATCTTCCTCACCACGATACTGGCGATCATATTAAAAGTCATGCCCATCGGCGTGATGGCCATGATGGCCATCGTCATCGTGTCGCTGTCGCAGGTGACGGCGACCTCGTCCAAGGGCGCCATCACGGATGCGCTGAGCAGCTTTGCCAATCCGCTGATCTGGCTCATCGTCGTGGCGATCCTGATTTCGCGCGGCCTGAAGAAAACGGGGCTGGGCAGCCGCATCGGCCTGCTGTTCATTTCCCTGCTGGGCAAGCGCACCATGGGCATCGGCTATGGCCTGGCGATCTGCGAACTGGTGCTGGCGCCATTTACGCCGAGTAACACGGCGCGCGGCGGCGGCATCGTCCACCCCGTCATGAAATCGATCGCCAACGCCTTCGATTCGGACCCGGCCAAGGGCACGGAAGGCAAGGTGGGCACGTATCTGGCCCTCGTCAATTACCACGCCAATCCGATCACCTCGGCGATGTTTTTGACGGCCACAGCGCCCAATCCGCTGGTGGTCGATTTCGTGGCCAAGGCCAGCGGCCAGAATTTCCACCTGACGTGGACCACCTGGGCCCTGTGCATGCTGCTGCCCGGCCTGGTCTGCCTGCTGGTGATGCCCCTGATTATCTATTGGCTGTCGCCGCCGGAGCTGAAGGCCACACCGGACGCCGTCACCTACGCCAAGGCGGAGCTGAAAGGCATGGGCCCGCTGTCGCCGTCGGAAAAAGTCATGCTGGGCACTTTCGGCTTGCTGCTGTTGCTGTGGGCGAACGTGCCCGCCATGCTGTTCGGCCCCGCGTTTTCGCTCGACGCGACGGTGGTCGCCTTTGTCGGCCTGTTCGTGCTGATCATCACGGGCACCATCGACTGGGACGACGTGCTGTCGGAAAAGAGCGCCTGGGACACTCTCGTGTGGTTCGGCGCCCTGGTCATGATGGCCGAGCAGTTGAACAAGACGGGCGTGATCGCCTGGTTCTCGGCCGGCATGAAGGCGGCGATCGTCGCCAGCGGCATGGACTGGCTGCCGATCGCCAGCGTCCTGGTGCTGGTGTTTGTCTTTTCGCATTATTTCTTTGCCAGCACGACGGCCCACATCAGCGCCATGCTGCTGGCCTTCCTGACGGTGGGCCTGCACCTGATCCCGGCTGAATACCACGTACCGTTCATGCTGATGATGACGGCCGGCTCGGCCATCATGATGACCCTGACCCATTACGCGACGGGTACCTCGCCCATCATCTTCGGCAGCGGCTTCGTGACGATGGGCAACTGGTGGCGGGTTGGCTTCATCATGTGCGTGGTGGAACTGCTGATCTTTGCCGTCGTCGGCACGACCTGGTGGAAGGTGCTTGGTTACTGGTAATGTGATACGGCGAGCTGCCCCTCAAGGCAGCTCGCCGCGCCCCGGTCCATGTTTTTTCTTGCAATAGCGGCAATAGCTGTTCAAACAGCCGGCGCCGCTGCAGCGATGCCTCGAAGGTGTCTCGCTAGGCGGCACGGTTGCTGATCTCGATGCCATGGGGACCCCGTGGCGGCCGCTGCACGCCCGATTCGAAACGCAGGAAGGCTTCCTGCAAATGTTCCTTCAGCAGGGTCTCGTCCCAGGGCTTGGTGATGAATTTATACACCGAGCCTTCATTGATGGCCGCCGTGACCGAATGCAGTTCCGGGTAGCCGGACAGCATCACGCGCACGATTTCCGGATAGACGCCCTTGATGCGGCGCAATAGTTCATTGCCGGACATGCCCGGCATGCGCGCATCCGTGAGGATCACGCCCACCGCATGGGCGGCCACCAGGTCCAGCGCTTCCTGCGGCTTGCTGGTACTGAGTATCTGGTAACCCTCCTTGCGCAGCGAGCGGCGCAGGGCGGACAGGATATGCTCCTCGTCATCGACCAGCAGCAGCACGCGCTGCGGCGCTTCGGCATGGCAACTCTCGGGCGGCAAATGGGTGCCGGCATGCAACATCAGATCCATTTCGGCGCCGGGCAGGGGGCGGCTGAAGTAATAGCCTTGCATGGCGTCGCAGCGGTTGGTATTGAGAAATCCCAATTGTCCCTCCGTTTCCACGCCCTCGGCCACCGTCGTCAGGTGCAGCGACTTGGCCATGGCGATGATGGAGCGGGTCAGCGAAGCGCCGTCCACGCTGTCGGTCACGTCGCGAATGAACGATTGGTCGATCTTGACCACGTCGATGGGGAACTGCTTGAGGTAGGACAGGCTGGAATAGCCTGTGCCGAAGTCGTCCAGCGACAGGGTGACGCCGATTTCCTTCAACTGCTCCAGCGCCCGCACCACGAGGTCGCGGTTTTGCATCAGCACGCTCTCCGTCAGCTCCAGTTCCAGGCAATCGGCCGGCACGCCGCTTTCCGCCAGCACGGCGCGCACCAGTTGCGGCATGTCGACCTGGCGGAACTGGCGCGCCGACACGTTGACGGCCATCGTCAGGTGCGTAAAGCCGTACGCATGCCAGACGCCCAGTTGCGCGCAAGCCGTGCGCAGCACCCATTCGCCGATGGGCACGATCATGCCCATTTCCTCGGCCAGGGGAATGAAGCGGTCCGGCGGCACCAGCCCGATGCCAGGCCTGCGCCAGCGCAGCAGCGCTTCCATGCCATAAATCTTGCCGCTGGTGAGGTCGACCTTGGGCTGGTAGTACAGTTCCAGCTCGCCCAGCGCCAGCGCCTGGTGCAGCGCGTGTTCGATTTCGGCCCGTTCTTCCACCAGCACGCCCATCTTGTGGTTGTAGAACTGGTAGCCGTTGCGGCCCTTGTCCTTGGCGCTGTAGAGGGCCGCATCGGCCGTCTTGAGCAGCAAGTCGGCGCTGTCGCCGTCGGAGGGAAAGACGCTGGCGCCGATGCTGGTGCTGACGTGCAAGGTATGTTCGCCCAGCACGAAGGGATCGATGAAGACCGCCAGCACTTTTTGCACGATCTGTTCGGCCGTCACGATATCGGGCAGATCCGTCAGCAGGATGACGAACTCGTCGCCTCCCTGGCGGGCCACGGTGTCGCCCCCGCGCACGGCCAGCTTCAGGCGGCGGGCCACTTCTTGCAGCAGCGCATCGCCCACCGGGTGGCCATAGCTGTCGTTGACGAACTTGAAACGGTCGAGGTCCAGCATCAGGGTGGCCAGGTGCAGGCGGGCGCGGCGCGCGTGGGCGATGGCCTGGCCGATGCGGTCGTTCAACAACTGGCGGTTGGGCAAATCCGTCAGCGCATCGTGGTTGGCCAGGTATTCGATGCGCCATTCCTGCAGCTTGCGTTCCGTGATGTCCTGCACGGTGCCGCGCATCAGCCGCACTTCGCCGCCTTCGCGTACGGCCTCGGCCTGGTGAAAGACGATGCACTCGCCGCCGTCCGGCCGCAGCACCTTGTGTTCCAGGCTGTAGCTGGTGCCGTTGGCATGCAGTTCCATGAAGGCATCGAGCAGCAGCGGGCGCTGGTCTTCGGGCAGGCATTGCAGCAAACGGTCGAAGCTGGTGGCGCCGGAACCGGTGTCCAGGCCCAGGATGCGCAGCAGTTCCGGCGACCAGTAGCCGTCGCCGCCGGTGCCCCGGCATTCCCAGTTGCCGAGGCGGGCCAGCGCCTGCGCGTGGCTGAGGCTATCCTGGATACGGCTCAGTTCGGTGAGCGCGCTGCTGGCCCGCAGCAGGTAGCGCAAGCGGTGCGCCAGCAGCCGCCATTGCATCGGCTTGGAAATGAAGTCGCTTGCGCCCGCTTCCAGCGCCTGCTTGATGGAGTCATCGTCGTCGTTGCCGGTCAGCACGACGATGGGCACGTGCGCGCCGCCGGGCAGCCGGCGCAGTTGTGCGCAGCATTCGAAGCCGCTCATGCCGGGCATGGCGACGTCGAGCAGGATCAGGTCGGGCACGCCGCGCTGGAAGGCGGCCAGCGCTTCCAGGCCGCTGGCCGCTTCCTCGATGCGGAAGCCTTCCGGCTCCAGCGCTTCCGTCACGAGGATGCGCGTCATGGTGTCGTCATCGACCACCAGGACCAGTGCTTGCGGGGGGTGTGCGGTATTCATGGGGTTTCCTTCTCAATGGCCAGGGCGGCGAGGACACGGTCGAGTTCTAGCTGGATGCCGCGGATATGCTGCAGCGCGCTGCCGACGTCATTGCCGCGCGCATATTGTTCGATTTCACGGCAGGTGGCCGACAGGCCCAGCGCGCCCACGTTGGCGCAGCTCGACTTGAGCGTGTGCGCGGCCAGCTGCAGCGCGGCGGCATCGCTGGCCCCGGCGGCCACTTCCAGCTGGCCCAGCAGGCGCGGGGCGTCGCTGTAGAACAGGTCGATGATGCGGCCCAGCACGTCGGGACGGCCGGGACGGCGCATGGCGCGCAGGTTTTGCAGGGCGGCGGCGTCGAGGATGGAGCTTGTTTCCGCCGACGCCGGGGCGGCCTGCGCCGGGACGGCTTCCTGCGCTGCCGCCGCCGGACGCCAGCGGGCCAGCACCGCCAGCAGGGCGGCGCGCGTGTACGGCTTGGCGAGGTAGTCGTCCATGCCCGCCTCGAGGCACAGTTCGCGGTCACCGAGGATGGCATTGGCCGTCAGGGCAATGATGGGCGTGCGGCTGCGGCCTTGCTCGGCTTCCATGCGGCGCAAACGCCGGGTCGCTTCAAAACCGTCCATTTCCGGCATCTGGCAATCCATCAGGATCACGTCGAACGGGGAGCGCTCCCACAGGGCCAGCGCGCGCCGCCCGTTGTCGGCCGGCGTGGCCTCGTAAACGGTATCTTCCAGCATGGCCAGGGCGATTTCCTGGTTGATCGCATTGTCTTCCACCAGCAGCATGCGCAGCGGCGCCCGGCCCGGGGCTGCGCCAGCGGCGTCCGGCGCGGCGGGCAGGGCAGGCAGGGCAGCGATCGTGGGCGCCAGGGTGCCGAAGCCGCCGACGGCCTCGATGCAGTGGCGCAGTTCCAGCGCCCGCACGGGCTTGGTCAGGCAGTATTCCACGCCCAGCGCCGTCACCTGGCGCAGCTCGGCCGAGCCATCGAGTGAACTGAGCATGATGATTTTCAGCGCCGCCATGCGCGCGTCGGCCTTGATCGCCCGCACCAGCTCGGCGCCATCCATGACGGGCATGCGCATGTCGATGATGGCCAGGTCGAACGGCCGTCCGCTACGCAGCGCCCCCTGCAGCAGGTCCAGCGCCTCGGCGCCGTCGGCGGCGCTGGCGGCCGCCATCTGCCACTCGATCGCGTGCTGCAGCAGGATACTGCGGTTGGTGGCATGGTCGTCCACGATCAGCACGCTCAAGGCATCGAGCGACACGCGCGGCGCCGGCGCCGCCGGCGCGTCCTCGGGCGCCACCTCGCCCACGACGACGGTGACGGCAAAGCTGGAGCCTTGTCCCGCCACGGATTGGAGCACGATGTTGCCGCCCATCATTTCCGCCAGTTGCTTGATGATGGCCAGGCCCAGTCCCGTGCCGCCATACTTGCGCGACGTGGTGCTGTCGGCCTGGCGGAAGGGCTGGAAGACGGCCGCGGCCGCTTCCGGCGCCATGCCGATGCCCGTGTCGCGCACTTCCAGGCGGATCTGGCCGGCGGCGGGGCAGCTGACATCGACGGAAATGTCGCCCCGTTCCGTGAACTTGGTGGCGTTATTGAGCAGGTTGGTGAGGATCTGGCGCAGGCGGACGGGGTCGCCGCGCACGTGCTGCGGCACGTCGGAGGCGATGCGGCAGGTAAATTCGATGGCCTTGCGCTGGATGCCGTTGGCAAACAGCGCCACCACATCGTCGATCACCTGGCGCAGGTCGAAGGGGATGTGTTCGAGCACCAGCTTGCCCGCCTCGATCTTGGAAAAGTCGAGGATGTCGTCGATGATGCTGAGCAGGCTTTCGCCCGAGCGGTGCACCGTGTGCACGAAACGCTGCTGCTTGGGACTCAGTTCTGTGCGCTGCAGCAATTCCGTCATGCCCAGCACGCCATTCATCGGAGTGCGGATTTCGTGGCTCATCTTGGCCAGGAATTCCGATTTGGCGCGGTTGGCGGCGTCGGCCTCGGCCTTGGCCTGCTTGAGCGCCAGGTCGCGCTGTTCGACATGTTCGAGCATGCCGTTGAAGCCCGTGATCAGCTGCCCCAGTTCGTCGCTGCCGTGCTGTGCCACGCGCACCGACAGCGCCTTGCCGTCGCGGATATGGGCCATGGCGTAGGACAGGCGCGCCAGCGGCCTGGCGATGGATGCGCTGATCAGCCCGGTGATGGCCACGCAGGCCAGCAGCAGCACCAGGGCGATGCCGAGGATCAGCACGAACGCATGCCGCACGCCATAGCGCACCTTGGCCACCGCATCCTGCTGCTGGGCCGTGATGCGCGCCACTTGCTGCGCGGAATACGCGGCCTGCTCACGCTCGAAGGCGCGCACATGCTCGATGACCTCGCTCAGCGCCATCTGGCTGTCCAGCACGCTGCCCTTGGCCTGCACCAGCCGTCGTCCCGAGCGCTCCACCGCGTCCAGATGGGTGTTGACGCCACGGGTTTCGGCCAGCAAGTCCAGCTGGCCTATGCTTTGCAGCAAGGTCTGCATGGTCGCCATGTCGCGGTGCAGGGCGCCGATGCGCTGCGCGATGTCGTGGCCCAGGCGCGTGACGTCGGCGGCGGCCGTGGCCAGCATGACTTCGCCCACGTCGATGCTGATGGCGTCGACGGCCAGGTTGATTTCGCCGCTGGCGTCCTCGATGCGGGCCGAGGTGTGCATGTAGCGGCCCGCCTCGGCCAGCCGGTCGCGTCCGATGGCCAGCTGCAGTTCGATGGGATCGAGTTCCTCGGCCAGGCGCAGGTGCGCAGTGGCCAGGGCGGCGCTGGTCTGTTCCTTCAGCGCGGCGTAGGCAGCCTGCTGCGCCGCGCCGGCGCCGCCCTCGGCCAGCACCTTGGCGCGCAGGGCCAGCAGGCCGGCGGCGGGATCGAGCATCTGCTGCGCCGTGGCCAGCAGTTTTGCCCGCAGCGCCTGCTGGGCCGGGCTGATGTCGCGCTCGCTGGTTCCCGCCAGGTGGGCGACGGCCGCCGTCAGCCGCTCGCGCAGGGGCGCGATGCGGAAACGGTTCTTCACGGCCTCCGTTTCGGCCAGCGCAATCTGCATGTCGTGTATGCTCTTGCGCAAGTCCGTCAGGTAGCGGGCGTTCTGGTTCAGGCGCTGGCTTTGCAGCTGCACCTCGGCGGCCGTGGCCTGGGCCTGGCCGTCGACCACGCGGATCTTGCTGCGCGCCCCCTTGGCGGCGGCCTTGATCTGCGCCAGCACTTGCCGTATCTCCGTTGCCTGCGCCTTGTAGTAGGCCTCGTTTTCCAGGCGCTTGCGCACGGCCACGCGCATGCGCTGGAATTCCCGTTCGAAGGCCGCGTGGTAGCGCGGTGCCTGCGACTCGCCATGGTGCCGCAGATCGTCGCTGATGCTCTCGGCTGCCTGGATATTGGCGACGATCTTGTTCGACACCTGTTCCAGCTGCGCCAGGTCTTCCGCCTTGCCCAGCTCGAAAAAATCCGAGGCCATGTCCTGCACGGTATAGCGCAGGCGCAACACGTCCGTGTACAGCGGCACCGTCTCGTCGGTCAAGCCGTGGACATGGGTTTCGATGCCTTTCACCAGCAGCAGGCCGGCCGCCGCCATGGCCGCCACGCCCGCCAGCAGGACGGTGGTACTGATGATCAGCTTGGTCCTGATTTTCATGCCAGGCTCCAGGGCGGGCCGGAAAAGTGGGCGCGCATCACTTGGCGCCAGGCGCCAGGTCCGCCGGGACGATCCTGCCGTCGGCGATGCGGGTCAGGAAAACGGCCGTCGACGCCTGGTGGTCGCCTGGCCGCAGCGTCACCCGCAAGCCGCCCAGGTCGAGCCGGTCGAAGGTTTCGAAACTCTGGATCAGGCGCTCGCGCGTGAGGTCGGCGCCCGCGCGGCGCAGCGCCGCCACCATCAGGGTGGCCGAGATACAGCCTTCGAAACTGACGAAAGACAGCCTGGCCGCCGGTACGTGCCTGGCCAGCAGGGCGGCGCAGTCCGCGGCAATCGGCAGCTGGCGGTCTTCCGGCAGGGGCACCACTTGTGAAATCACAATGTTGTTGCCTTCCGTGCCCAGCAGCTGCAGCAGGCTGTCGGTGCCGACGAAGGACACGGTGGCCAGGGCCGCCTTCAGCCCGGCCTGGCCCGCCTCGCGCACGAAGGCGGCCACCGGCGTGTAGGGGCCGGCCATGATCACCGCCTGCAGGTCGTGGCCGATCAGGGCCGCCAGCCCCGCCTTGACGGCCGTGGTGCCGCGCTGGAACGCCCCCTTGGCAACGAGTTCCATGCCGCGCCGCTGCAGTGCGCGCACGGTGCCGTCGAGCACGGCATTGCCGAAGCCGTCGTCCTGGTACAGCACGCCAAAGCGCTGGATGCCCCGGCTGGTGAAATACTGCACCAGAGCATCGGACTCATCGTCGTAACTGGCGCGGAAGTTGATGATTTCGTGCACCACGGGGCGGCGCAAGGTCATCGCGCCCGTAAACGCGCCCACCAGCGGCACCTTCATTTCCTGGACGATCGGGATGACGGCGTTGGTGGTGGGCGTGCCCACGTTGCCGAACAGGGCGAATACCTGTTTTTCCTCGACCAGCCTGAGCGTTTCGCTGATGGCGCGGTCCGGATCGTAGCCATCGTCGGCCACCACCAGCTCGATGCGCCGGCCATGGATGCCGCCGCTGCGGTTCGCTTCCTCGAAAACGGCCGTCGCGCCGTCGAGCATGGCCCGCCCCAGCCCCGAGGCGGCGCCCGTCTGCGCGTTGACCATGCCGAGCCGGATGTGCGTATCGCTGACGCCCGCTTCGGCCGCATGACCGATGCCGCTCCACAAGGTGATCGCCAGCCAGCAGCATGTCGGAAATAAACGCATCAGCTACCTTTATTGAGGTTGATCGATATCAATAGGTATAAGGATGCAATCGAGTATGGCCGAAATTGCCAACGCAAAACTCACACATAATCACGGCGCCCAAAGCCGTTGCGGCGCAGCGCGTTCAAGGCACGGGCAGCCGCACCACCACCTTGCCCCGTGCGCGGCCCTGCGCCAGGTAGGCCAGCGCCTGTTTCGCCTGCAGAAAAGGAAACACCTGGTCGATGACAGGGCGGATGGCGCCCGCTTCGAGCAGGGCGGCGATCTGCGCCAGCTGGCCGCCGTCGGGACGCACGAAGTGGAAGGCGTAGCTGGCGCCGCGCCGCCGCGCCTGGCCGATGATCTTGCGGCTGAGTAAGCCGAACACCAGTTGCAGCACCGGGTGCATGCCGCGCGCGCGCGCAAAGGCGGCGTCCGGCGGGCCGACCAGCGAGACGACGCGGCTGCCGGGCTTGACGATGCGCAAGGCCTTTTCCAGCCCGTCGCCGCGCACCGTGCCCAGCACGGCGTCGTAATCGCGCAGCACCTCCTCGAACGGCTGTTGTTTATAGTCGACCACCTCATCGGCGCCCAGGCCGCGCACCAGCGGCACGTTGGCCGTGCTGGTGGTCGTGCCCGTGCGGGCGCCCAGGTGTCTGGCCAACTGGATGGCAAACGTGCCGATGCCGCCGGAACCGGCCGGGATGAACACTTTCTGGCCCGGCCGCAGCTGCATGCGCTCGTGCATGGCTTGCCACGCCGTCAAGCCCACCATGGGAATGGAGGCCGCCTGCACGAAATCGAGGCTGGCCGGTTTCAGCGCGGCAGCCTGTTCGGGCACGACGGCAAATTCGGCCAGGCTGCCGTGCGGCGTGTCGAAAATGCTCGCATACACGGCGTCGCCCGCTTTAAAACGCGTGACGCCGCTGCCCACTTCCATCACCACGCCGGCCAGGTCGCTGCCCAGGGTGGCCGGCAAGCGCAGTTTTAATATCGGCTTGAAGTCGCCCCTGGGAATCAGGGTGTCGATGGGATTGAGGCCCACGGCGTGCACGCGCACCAGCAGTTCGCCGGGGCCGGGCGTGGGGCGGGGCAGTTCCGCAAACGCCACGTGATCGAGGCCACCGTATTTTTTAAGTTGCAATGCTTGCATGATGTTCTCTCTGAAGGCTGAAAAGGGCGCCGGCGTTCAGGCCAGGCGCAGGTCCTTGCGCAAGCCGGCGTCCAGCAGCGCGGCGGGCAGGAAACGGCGCATCAGGCGCAGGCGCGCCGCCAGCGGCCCGGCCGTGTAGCGCAGTTTCGGCCGGCTTGCCTGCGCCGCCGCCAATACCGTGCCGGCCACGACGCCAGGCGCATCGGCGCCGGCCATCAGCGCCTGCAGCCGGCGCGTGACGGCCGCGCTCACTTGCCGGTAGGCGGCCAGCGGGCTATCTGGCGCCAGCAGATTGGCTTCGAACGTGGTGTTCGTGTAGGCCGGCTCGATGACGCTGGCGCGGATGCCCCAGCCGCGCACTTCATGGTCGAGCGATTCCGTGTAGCCCTCGATCGCGTGCTTGGTAGCCGAATACAGCGCGCCATAAGGCATGGGCAAAAAGCCCACGACGGAACCGATGTTGAGGATGCGTCCGCCGCCCTGGGTCCGCATGTGGGGCAGCACGGCCAGGGTCATGCGCACGACGCCGTAAAAATTCGTGTCGAAGATGGCTTGCGCCTGCGCCATGCTGCTTTCCTCGGCGCCCGCCGGGGCCACGCCGAAACCGGCGTTATTCACCAGCAGGTCGATGCGGCCTTCGCGCCGCATCAGCTCGGCGACGGCGGCGGCGACGGACGCGTCGCTGGTGACGTCGAGCGCCAGCATCGCGTGGCCGACCGCATCGGCTTGCGCGCCGCGGCGGCTGGTGCCGTACACCGTGTAGCCCGCCTGCGCCAGGCGCTGGGCCGTGGCCGCGCCGATGCCGGACGAGGCGCCGGTGACGAGGGCAATCTTGTTATTGTTCATGGCAGTCCTTCAGTGGTGGATAGCATTGAATATGATGATCGTCATATTGTCATTTGAAAAAAAGCCCGGGACGGACCCGGGCCATGGGCGTTACGGCTGGTTTGTCTCTTGAAATTGCGCCAGGGTGGCCGCGCACAGCGCGTCCGACAGGGCCGGCTCGTCGACGGCGCGCGCCAGGATGGTGGTGCCGATCATGGCGCACACCGTCGCCATCGCTTGCGCGTGCGCTTCGGGCTGGCCCCAGTTCGGCAGCTGGCGCGCGAACAGGTCGATCATTTCCTTGATGTGGATGGTGGCGGCGCGCCGCACCTCGGGCGCCTGGCGCGGCATTTCCGAGCCTAGTGCCGAGACGGGGCAGCCCACCTCGATGGCGGCGATGTGTTCGGGCGACAGGTAGGCGGCCAGCATGGCCTGCAGCGCCTGGCCGGGCGGGGCGGCGGCCGCCACGCTGGCCGCCAGCGCCACGGCTTCGGCGCCCGCGCGGTCGCCCGCTTCGGCCAGCAGCGCGTCGCGCGAGGCGAAGTGCGCATAGAAGCCGCCGTGCGTCAGGCCCGCTTCCTTCATGATATC
Organism: Janthinobacterium sp. GW822-FHT07H11; assembly: GCF_058798615.1. Lineage (NCBI taxonomy): Bacteria > Pseudomonadati > Pseudomonadota > Betaproteobacteria > Burkholderiales > Oxalobacteraceae > Janthinobacterium > Janthinobacterium sp. GW822-FHT07H11. The sequence goes on along the minus strand of NZ_CM179507.1, from coordinate 3,598,637 downwards.
GGCCACGCCCGTGCCCGCATAGCCGCTGCGGCGGATGGCGCGCGTGGCCACCTCGACGATGCGTTCATGGGTGGCTTCCTTGCGGCTTTGCGCCGAGGGTTTCTTGTCAGATGATTTGTCGTAGGAGTTCTGCATGATGATCATCATATCGCAGTTTTCAAAACCGTGCAGGGCCCGTGCCGGCAAAAGGCGCTACGATGCATGCTATCGACATGCGACCAGGAGCGACAGATGGCAACTATTCAGATGGCAACTATTCCAGCGGCAGCGATGGAACACCTGTTTTCCTACGGCACCTTGCAGCAGCCCGAGGTGCAACTGGCCACCTTCGGCCGCCTGCTGGGCAGCCAGCCCGACCAGTTGCCCGGCTATCGCCTGGCGCAGCTGGCCATCAGCGATGCGCAGGTGGTGGCGACCAGCGGCAAGACGCATCATCCGATCGCCTCGCGCGGTGCGGCGGCCGATAGCGTGGCGGGCGCCGTGCTGGCCGTCTCGGCCGAGGAATTGCGGCAGGCGGACGGTTACGAGGTGGCCGACTACCGGCGCGAGCGCGTCACCCTGGCGTCGGGCCTGCAGGCCTGGGCCTATGTGGATGCGCGCGATGCCGCTCCGTGAGCGGCCTCGCGCCAGGTGAATGGGAGAAAAGTGCGGAAGTACCGGCCCGGGCAGCGTGCCCGGGCCGGCTATTGCAAGGTCAGGCCAGCTTGCGCTTGCCTGCGGAGACGCGGTTCCAGCCATAGCCGGCGATGATGATGGCCACGATGGCCGCCTGCGCCAGCAGGGTTTCCGCCGTCGGCAGGATGCCCAGCAAGTCGATGCGCATGAAGTCGACGGGCGTCACGCCGACCCAGCCCGCTTCCTGCAGCGCGGCCACGCCTTTGCCCATCAGGATCACGGCCAGCACGGCCACGAAGGCGGACGTCCACGAGAAGAATTTGCCAATCGGCATGCGCGCGCTGGTGCGCAGCAAGGCCCAGGCGATCACGACCAGCAGCACGATGGCCACCAGGAAGCCGCCCAGCAGGGCGCCGCCGTTGCCGTCCGCCGCCAGGGCGGAATAGAACAGCACGGTTTCAAACACTTCGCGGTAGACGGCGATGAAGGCCAGGGCGAACAGGCCCCAGGCCGAGCGCCGCGTCATGGCCGCCGTGAGTTTCTCGTGCAGGTATTCCTGCCAGCGCCCGGCGCTGCTCTTCTGGTGCATCCACAAGCCCACGCTGAGCAGGACCAGGGCCGCGAAGACGGAACCGAGCCCCTCGCTCACTTCGCGGCTGGCGCCGCTGATGGTGACCAGATACGTTGCCGCGACCCACGTCAGGCCGCCCGCCGCCAGGGCGCTGGCCCAGCCCGCATGCACGTAGGGCAGCACGTCGTTGCGCTTGGCCTTGCGCAGGAAGGCGATGATGCCGATCACGATCAGCAGCGCTTCCACGCCTTCGCGCAGCAGTATCGTCAGGGCGCCGATAAAGGTCGTCATCGGGTCGGCCTTGGCGTCGCCCAGTTCCGCTTCCACGTGGGTAAACAGTTGCTGCAGCTTGTCACCGGCCGCCTCGGCCTCGGCCACCGTGCCCTTGGCAACGGCGGAGCGGTAGGCCAGCATGGCGTTTTCCACGGCCAGCAGCAGGGACTTGTTGCGCGCGCCGACCATCGGCTCGATCGGCTCGAAACCGTCGAGGTAGGCGGACAGGCCCAGGCGCGTGGCGCCCGCGCGGTCGCCCGCGTGCACGGCGGCCAGGCTTTCGGCCAGGCGCAGACGCGACAGCGCCAGGCCGGTGGGCTTGTGCGCCTCGGCCTTGTCAGGATGGCTGCGCAGGTATGCCGTCAAGGCTTGCGCCTCGTCCGCGCCCAGCTTGGCCGCCGCCGCTTCCTGCGTCACGGTCGTCACGGCGGCCAGGTCCGCGTACAGTTGCTTGGCCCGTGGATCGTCCTGCCACAGCTTTTCGCCGTGCGCGCGCGCCGCCGCGTCGTGCGACATGCCGCCGACAAAAAAGGCCAGGTCCCAGCGCTCGTTTTCCGACAGTTGGCCGAAACTGGCCATCGAGGTGCCGGCCACGCCTTGCGAAATGACCTGGTACAGGGCCATCACGCTGCGCGACTGCGCCCGCTCGGCATCCGAGAAGGCGATCGGCTTCGGCTCCAGGCTGGCCGCCAAGGGGCCGTCGCCGCCGCCGGCCACGCCATGGCAGGAAGCGCACTGGGCCGCATACAGGGCCGCGCCGCGCGCCAGGTTAGGCAGCACTTTCGGCGCCACGGGGATCGGGTAGGCGGCGATCAGCAAGCCGTTCGCGTGGTGCGCCAGGCGCTTGACTTCCACGCCATCGGCCTTGGCCACGACGGCTTTGCGCAGGTCGGCGATGGCGGCGGCGATGGCCGCCTGCGACGCGTGGGCGGGCAGGGCGGCGATCTGCGTCGTCGCGTTGTCCGTGAAATCGAGCATTTCCGCGTATTCGGCCTCGCTGACCACTTTGCCGTGCTCGACGGCGCCGCTGTAATCGACGGCCACATAGTCAATCAATTGCCACAATTGCTTGGCGCCGGCGCCAGGATCGGCCACTTGCGCCTGCGCGCCACCGGCCAGCAACAGGCTGGCGGCCACGAGCGGATAGCATACGAGCCATTTCTTGATAGAGCTGAACATGATTCTCATTCTCATTTGTCGTTAACCCGGCGACTATAGGACAGACGGCGCGGGGTGTCAACGGCGCACGGCTGGGCGCGGGCGCAAAACAGCGCTGCCCTGGCCGATATTGCTGGCCAGTTGCCGCGTGTTTGCGCAATGGAACGAGGTTAATGGAGGGCTATTGCTTCGATGCCGGCTTGACGTACAGGCCCCTGGCCAGGCCATTGTCCGCATCGTCGACTTTCAGGCCGCCGTCGACGACGCGCAAGGCCAGCTTCTGGAATGCCTGGCCCCGCAGCCACTGCGCGTCGGTGACGGCAAACGCGGCGATGCGTTCCTGCGCGCGCGCGGGCGGCACGGGCAGCCATTGATAGTCGGCAGTTGAACCCTGGCGGCGCAAGCCGGCGCGCAGCCAGCGTTCCGACGCCGGCATGCGCACGATGGCGTCGCCGTTCGCCGCACTTACGGCCGTGGCCGTCTTGCCGCTGTGCGCTTCGAATTTTACCTCCACGCCGGCCATCGGCCCCACTTGGGGAAAGCCGACGATGGCCACCCACTGGCCCGCTTCGGCCGGTTTCTGGATGCGCATTTCCGCTTCCTCGAAGACGCGGAACCGTGGCTCCTTGCCGCCGTTGCCCGCCACCAGGGTCAGCACGTCGCCGTCAACGCGCCATGCTCCGCTCGCTTGCTCGTCCATACTGCCGTAGCTGAGCATCCACTCGAAGGTGCCGTCCTTTTTCAGCAGCAGTTCCGAGCCTGTTTCCATGACGCCTTGCAGGTAATAGTGCCCGGGCAGGAAGGAGGCGCCCTGGTCGGCCGCGCCAGCGGCAAGCGGCCAGGCGAGGGCGGCACAGGCCAGCAGGCCGGAAAGGGATTTTTTCATCGCGGTGTCCTTGTTGTGTCTTTTATGAAATGTCATGATAGCAACGGCAATTGCTTGCCGTCGCACCATAGGACACAGCGACCGCGCGGTGCAGCCGCGCTCAGCTGCCGCTGAAATCGAGCACGACGCGCGAGGCAACCTTGCCGTGCTCCAGGCGGCTGAAGATGTCATTGATGGCCGACAGCGGCTGCAATTCGATGCCGGCCTTGACCTTGCCGGTGGCGGCAAACGCGAGCGCCTCGGCCATGTCCTGGCGCGTGCCCACAAAAGAGCCGCGTATCGTCACGCAATTGGCGACGACGTCGAACAGCGGCGTCGGGAAGTCGCCCGGCGGCAAGCCCACCAGCACGCAGGTGCCGCGCTTGCGCGTCATCGCCACGCCTTGCTGGAAGGCATCGATCGACGGTGCCGTGATCAGCACGCCATGGGCGCCGCCGCCCGTCGCTTCGCGCAAGGCCGCCACGGGGTCGCCCTGGCGCGCATTGATGGTCACCTCGGCGCCGAGGGCGCGCGCATGCTCGAGCTTGCCTTCATCGATGTCGACGGCCGCCACGCGCAAGCCCATCGCTACCGCATATTCGATGGCCAGGTGGCCCAGTCCGCCGATGCCGGACACGGCCAGCCACTGGCCCGGCCGCGCCCCCGTTTCCTTGATGCCCTTGTAGCTCGTTACGCCGGCGCAGATGATGGGCGCGGCCTGCACGGCGGAAAGACCGGCCGGAATATGCGCGACATAGCGCGGGTCGGCCAGGATGTATTCGGCGAAGCCGCCATTCTTCGTGTAGCCGCCGAACTGCGCCTCGGCGCACACGGTTTCCCAGGCTGCCAGGCAATGTTCGCAATGGCCGCAAGCCGAGTAGAGCCAGGGCACGCCGACCCTGTCGCCCAGCTGCACCTCGGTCACGCCCGTGCCCACGGCCACCACCAGGCCGATGCCTTCATGGCCGGGAATGAACGGCGGCGTCGGCTTGACGGGCCAGTCGCCGCGCGCCGCATGCAAGTCAGTGTGGCACACGCCGCACGCTTCCGTCTTGACGAGGATCTGGCCGGGACCGGGCACCGGCACGGGCACCTCGCGCAGCGCCAGCGGCTGGCCCAGTTGCTCGACAACGGCGGCTTTCATGGTAGTGGGTATCATCTTGTTCCTTATGAGGTGGCTAATGCGTAGTGCAGGGCGCAGGCGCTCTGGCATGATCTATTTCACATAACAGAGCCTTGCGAATGATCACATTCTGCTGCACACAATAGGAAAATTGATTGATCTACATCAACATATACCGGCAAGAAAAGTGCATGCATACGCCAGCCGCGATATTTCGGGGCACACAGGACGCTTTGAATCCGGCCATCGGTGCGGAGCGCATGGCGGTTGTATCGCGGATATGGAAGTCGAATGGCATCAGCGCCCGCCGCTACGTCTCGCTGCTGCCCGGCGCGTGGCCGGCGCTCATCGTGACGGTCTTCAGCTTGATGCCGTCCTGGATATTGCATAAGTTCAGTGACACCTAGCGCCCAAGAAGACGCTACACTATCAAACACCAGCTTAAATATTTGAACATTGTGTTTCATTGATGGATTGAAACCGCAGGTGTTGGTGGCACGAGGCCATCACAACAGCCAGAATTTCGCAAAATGATGAAGTATCGAAATAAATATCGACATGAAATAGAATAATTAATATGGATTAAAATATGAAAATAATAATTTCAAGCTATTTATACTTCAATTTGTTGATTGCTTTTAATGGCGGAAATGTTCACGCAGAAAACTTGAATTCGGCAACATCGGGGCAATTATTTTTGCAGAATGGTGTAGGTGCTGTCCCGAGAGATATTACGAAAAAATTGAAGGAATCGGGCAGTGTTACCGATTTTGGGGCAGATCCAACCGGCGTGGCAGATTCGACCGCTGCCTTTCAGAAGGCAATTGCCGCTTATTCCAGTGTATTTATCCCGGCAGGAAAATACATGATAGATCCGAGTCAAGGCATCGTTGTGCGAACGGGGTTGAATTTATGGGGTGATGGAAAGAACAAGACAGTACTATTTGCAAAGCCGGGTGGCTGTACTACGGCGCAATTGGCCAGTTATCGCGGATGCGCGATTATCCGTCGAAATTTCAGTATGGCACCAGCCAAAAATTCTTATGTCAACGATGTACGATTGGCTGATTTTGCAGTTGTAATGACTCATCCATTAAAGAGCGTGACGTCAACGGAAATCCAGATTGGCATCGATATGAGGAATATTACGCGTTCAATCGTTGAGCGGGTACATGTCGGGAATATTGCACCGGTAGGTGGACCATACGTTAAATCTATCAATGGAAACTACGAAATACAAGGTTACGGAATTGTGCTGGGCAATGTCAGCTCAGGAGCATCTTCGTATGCTGGCGGCGAAGTTAATACAATTCGTGACTGCTCGATATGGGGTGCTTACAAACTTGTTGTAATTGATGACAAAATACTGTCGCCACAATCAGCGGCACACGCCACAACGGTGGTGAACTCGGATTTGCAGACAGGTCAACATATTTTGGTTCAAGAATCAAGGTACACAACCGGTATTTCATGGCGGGATAATACTCTTCAAGATGTAAGGAAACAGTTCGGAAATACAGGGCCGTCTTATGTGCTACGCGCAGATGGTTATGGCAACGAATTCAGCGGTGGGTATATTGAGGCGGGTTCAGGCGCGGATTACCTGTTATATCTTGGTAACGCATCTAGATCGAACAACTTCCGGCTGAGTGCTTATACGGCAACTAATGCCGCCGCCATTACTGACTTGGGAAGTAAAAACCGGATACGCTTATTTGAAAATGGAGGGAGTATCCCGGGGGGCGTTGACTCATCTGGCGCGGATATGGTTTTGTATAACAAGGCACTTAAAAGTCCTTGGGTAAAATTTCACTGGGATGGTTCCACCATTGTTATTGACGGCGGGCAAGGCGCTACTGTTTCTAGAACATCAATAGGAACATACACTATAACATGGACTCGTACCATGCCCAGCGATAATTACTCATTATCTGTTGTCCTGGATACAAATGCATCGGGTCATGGTGGTATAGTCTCGATAGGATCAAGCACAGCCAGTAGTATCAAACTTTATACATATGCTTTAAATGCAGGTTCCAGTACCATCATAGACCCGCGTCACGTATGGGTGCGTGCAGAGCAGTGATTTATTATTGTGACGCATTTACTTTGGCACTGATGCTGCCTGCGAAGGCTTTTATTCGCAAGCTCAGGATGATTTACGTTGCCAAACTGGTGGCCAATACAGTTGCCATAGTAAGTTCAATAGCTTTATCAAGGTATGGGAACAGAAGCAATATGTAGCCTTCCTCAGCATTCACCACAGAACTCCTCATGGACGAAGCCCAAGATCAACGACAAATGGAATCTTCTGGTAGATCGGTGACCTACGCAAACGAGCTTTAGCATGCAACTAGTAGCTTAAAAAAAGTAGTGTTTTGAGTTCAGCAACGGCAGTGTACTTGCCTTGCTGAACATTGATCCAAAAATAAGTACCTCACATCCCTCATCTTCAATTTTACATAATATAAAGAACTAGTATAGTTGCAGTGCCTATTGCCATAGAGAGGAGGGGGGTGATTTGTACAAAACCTCCTTGTAACTTAAAGTTCTTCGATTTCAAATTTCGTTGCTCTTCGGCTAGGGCTACGAAGGCTTCCCCAGGCTCCACGCCCGCCTCGATGGCAATCTTCAGGGCAAGATCGTAGTCCGGCAATCTATTGCCCTGCATATACCGCGCTAAAGTTGGCTGCGGTACACCCCACGTTCTGGCCATTGAATTGACGGAACGCCCCTTTAGTGCCATTTCTATCAAGTCAGAATATTTCATAGATATTATCCATTTCAGTTATTCCGTTCGGAGTACTAACGTGTATTAGTACGACCGGTATAGCTTTTTACCCAGTACGTTTCTTCATCCTAGCACATTCGTAGACGTTTCAAATCGCTCTAGCGGGCGAAATCGGGGGCAGCATGGCTAGCCAATTTGTCCTGAGTGATGACGCTGTGAACGAATCCATTTTGGCGCTCCTGTCGCGCCGTGCCGAAGGGCAGGAGCAGCTTGCTCTCCTTCCTTTGCTGCCAGCAAACCTCACGCATCAGATTGACCTGCAACTTGCGGAAATAGCAAAGCTCGATGCTGTGATTGATGAGCTTTCCCGCTATCAAGCTTCCTCGATGGCAGTTCGATTACTACTGACTTCTCACGCCAATCCGGCATTTCATCAATCGCTCTAGCGGGCGAAAAAGGGGCAAGCCATGAAACACACCATCCAGATCCTGCACATCACTCAAGTTGCTGGCCGTTCCAAAAAAACGGGCAACGATTACGACATGAGGATGGCGCAGTGCATCGTCCACAAGATCAATCGCGCCACCAATCTCGTTGAGCCGCTCGTCGGTGAGCTGCTGTTGCCGGAAAAATTCAAAGACACAGTGCCAGGCACGTATGAGGTGGAATTCGACGTGGCCATCTCCCGGGACAAGCGCGTGGGGGCCGAAGTGTTCTCCATCGAAGCCATTAAAGAGGAACCGCAACGGCCATCGCATCGTCATGCAGCGAGCACGCCGGCAGCCGCCACCTAATCAACTTGTTTTACGGCATTTTGCCGAATCGCGCCGGCGATCTCCGGCATAGAAGGGGAATCATCATGTTGAAGAAATACTTGTCGCTGAAAACGGTTGTTCCTGCTCTGGCCGTCGCCACGCTGGTTGCACCGGCATTTGCTGCACCGATCGACACTACCACCATGACCACGGGTATTTCCGAAGCGCAAACGGCCATTCTCGCGGTGATCGGTGCCCTGATCGCCCTGAGCGTCGCCATTTTTGGCGTGACCAAAGTGTACTCGTTCATCAGCAAAAAGGCGGGCGCATAACATGGCCTATCAGGTCGGCCCGTGGTGTTACGCTAGTACAGCGGATGCTGCGGTTGCCGCCTGTGCCGCATTTCCACCCGCTACCATCGTGTTAGCTGACGGTAGCGGGATTCAATCGGCCAGCTGTACCTCGGCCACACCCGACGGTGGTCTCATGCTACGCATTACCACCACCCCAACCAATGGCGCCGCCGCGATGACGGTATCGGCCATCCATCGCATCGATTTCCCGCCATGCCAGAACGATTCCGTAATCAGCGCCGGTATGCAAGTGTTTGGCGTTGTCCTCACTGCGGTTGTTCTTTGCTGGAGCGCTTACAAAGTTCATTCGTTCCTTGAATGGTCGAGGGCTGAGAAATGAAAGCAATTCAAATTCTTTGTATTGTTGCCTTGTCCTTACTGGCGCTGTGGATTCCGCCAGCCCATGCGCAAGGCACGGTCTTGCTGCCTCCAAACAATGTGGCCGGACCATATTCCGCTTATTTCCCGGCAGGCCAGACCGGTTTTGCCGTCGCTAATGGCTCCACATCAGTATCAAGTGCAGGCGTATCGGTGAACGCCAATGGCGTTGCCATCGCCGTTAAAAACGGCATCCATATCAAGATTCCTGTTTCTTTAAGCACCTTGATTACCAAACCTAATGTTGCAATCGCTGCAGGCCGTGCGTTCAAACTGGCTCGGGGATTGGCTGGCCCTGTCGGGCTGGCGCTCACGGCATGGGACATTTACAACGTCGTTAAAGATTCCGGCCTGACGCCTTGTCCTGCACCTGATTACCTTTGTTCCACTGCTGCCGGTACCCCCGTGGCTCCTGATAGTGGCTGGTACTATTCAGTAGCCAGGCCTGGCGTTCCTTATCAATCTCCTATTGCTGCTTGCGAAGGCCTTTACAATGACAGATCGGGCAATGATGACTGGGGCGGCGGCTTCCTTCTTATTGTTAGTGCATCAGGTGTTCCTGCATGCGCTAGTTTGGAACCGCGTATGTCTCGAAGCGACATACTTTCCTATAAGGTTGTTTGCCCGCCAGGGGCCACTAAGGACGTAAAGCTCGGCTGTATTACAGGTGCTGGTGGCAGCGGCCCTGCATCGGATGCGGAAATCGATGAGAAACTCAATGCCGCCCTCGCTAATCCGACGACTGGCGCCGCAACCGCCAAACGGGCATGGGATGCAGCGGAGGCCGTCAATGAAATAGCCCGTGCGAATGGCAAGACTGGCGTGCCGGTTGACGTGATGATGCCGCCCACGTCGCAAACCACCATGAGTGCGCCACCGGTCAGCACGCCGCAAACGACAACGTCCGTGCAAAACTACAATGATGCGAACGGCATACCGCAGACCAAGACCACGCAAGAAAAAACCACGATCACGCCAACGCAGACGGGTACCAGCACCTCCACCAGCATTACCTACAATACGCAAAACGTCACCACCACCACGGTGACAAATAACACTGGGCAATCCACGTCGAATCCGCCCACAACGACGACAACGACAGAAAACTCAAATTTGAATGTGCCGCCAGTCGTTCCGGCCACCGTCAATTTGCCAACAGATTACAACCGCGAACCGACGCAGCAAGCGATTGCCGCCGATATCAAGGCGATGCGCAACGCCTGCCAGGACAATCCACGCAGGGCAGGGTGTGCGGAACTGGACGTGCCGCCTGTTGCCGACATCATCCCGCGCCAGAACGTGCCAGTGACCTTCACGCCGCTTCCCTTCGCTTCCTCCGCGTCCTGTCCGGCGCCAATCACTTTTGATATGTACGGGCCGCGCCTGATTACCTTCACGCCGATGTGCGACTTGATGACCAAGCTGCGCCCGCTGTTCCTGGCCTGCGCTGCTGCGGGCGCGGCGTTGATCTTTATGCAGGGGTTAAAAACATGACACAGCTTGCCGCTTGGTTACTGGCCTTGGTCGGCCCCCTGGTCGTCAAGGCCATCATCGCACTGGGCTTTACGGCACTGGTCTTCACCGGCGTGACTGAACTGGTCAATCAGCTGATCGCCTCGGCCCAGGCCAGTTGGTCCACGATTCCCCTGGCCGTTCTGCAGCTATGTTCCTTGTCCGGCATCCCTGAATCGCTAGGCATGCTGTTTGGCGCGTACATGGCCCGTGTGGCCATGTGGGCCAGCGTCGGCGCGGCGCGCTATGTGCTGAAATCCAGCTGACAGCACGGGATGCGCCATGATCGAGCTAAACACTGGCGTGCCCGGCTCGGGCAAAACGCTCTCCATGGTCCAGCAATTGGCGGCGCTCGTGGGGCGGTGGGAACGCCATCCGGAAGAGGCCAGGCCGATCTTCGTGCATGGCATCCCTGAACTATCCTTGCCGCACGCGGCCATGCCGCTACTGTCTGTCTCCGTCGGCCAGTTGGGGCTATCGGAGGTCATCCCTGACTGGCAAGCCATGCCCCATGGCTCCCTGGTCATTATCGATGAATGCCAGTGCGCGTTTCCGCCACGCTCCACCCAATCAAAACCGCTGCCGCATGTGGCGTGGCTGAACGTCCACCGGCACAACGGTTTCGATATCTGGCTGACCACGCAACACCCAAAATTAATGGATGGCTCCGTGCGCGCCCTGGTCGGCAAGCATAAGCATTTTCGCCGCCTGTTCGGTGGCCAGCGCGCCATGGTCTACGAATTTGACGCATGCAATGACGGCCTTGGTGGGCTCAAGAATGCGGTCAAGAGTTACTGGGCCTATCCGAAAAAGGCCTACACCTGGTACAAGTCTGCCGAAGTCCATACCAAACAGCGCTTCCGTTTGCCGATATGGGTCTTTATCCCTGTGCTTGCCGTGGCCCTCGGCGTCGTTTTCGTCCCCCGCGCCTATTCGGTACTGACGCACAGTATTGGCGGCAAGGGCCTGCAAGACCCTGTGTCGGGCGCGACCGTTCCTGTCGTTGCCGCGCCGGTGCTTGACACGCGCACCTTTTCGACCAGCGTCACCGCGCGCGGCTATTTCAATCACGGGGGCGCGATTACCTTGCTCCTTTCAGACGGGCGGGTGATTTTCCAGCCGCAGCAATTCAAGGTTTTCCCGGGCGGGTATGAGGCGCAAATCGCGCCAGACTTATGGGTGAGGGGAGGTGTGCAATGAATCGGCTGTTAAAGGTTCTGCTTTTTCCAATGATTTTTCTTGCAGCTTCGCTGCCCATTGCGGCGCAGCCGCTAGGACCGTCCACCATTACCCTCAATTTTGCCGCGGTGCCTGTTGTAGCCTTTATGCAGGCGACGTATAAAAACCTGCTGATGCGCGACTATGTGATCGCGCCGGAAGTACTGGCGCTTGACCGGCAATTCAGCATCAACATCAAATCCTTGCCCGTGGAAGAGGTGCCAGCGTTTGTGGATGGGCTGCTGAAGGCGCAGGGCATCCGAACACGCATCAAAGACGGGGTGTATTACTTGGAAATGGCGCCCGCCAGTGCTGATAAGGCCGCGCCCGACTTGCCGCAAGCGGCCCTTGCCGCCGTTTCTGCCGCTGGCGTGCCCGAACGCGACGGCGCCGCCTTCGATGTGGTCGAGCTTTATGCGCCGCGCCACCGGCCCGCCGAGTTCCTTGTCACGGCCCTCAATGCGGCCTTTGGTACGCCATATGCGCGGCTTGCCGGTGTCGTCGTGGCGCTCTCCGTGCCCGCCGCACGATCAGCCGATGCGCGCCGCTTGCTTGAATCGCTCGATGAGCGGGGCCGCACCGTCGAGGTTTCCGCGTCGTTTGTCGAGGTGCTGCGCTCCGACTCCACCTCAAGGGGCTTGTCGCTCGTCGCCTCCACGCTGGCGGCTCGGTTTGGCGCGGCCTTTTCCACGTCCACCGGTTCGCTGAGCGTGTCGGCGGGCGGCTTCCAGCTGGTGCTTGACGCGCTGCGCGCCGACGGCCGCTTCAAGCAGGTATCGAATTCGCGTGTCCTGGGCGATGAAGCGGAACACCTGCTGCTGACAGTCGGGGACGAAACGCCCACTATCGCCAGTTCGGGCCGCGACAATCAGGGCAATGCCGTGCAAAACATCGTCTACCGGCCATCGGGCGTGATACTCGATGTGACGCCGCGTGCCGCTGGCCCTGGGCGCTTGTCGCTGGCTGTCGACGGGCAGGTATCGTCCTTTCAATCCACCGTCAATGGCGTAACGGGGTCGCCCACGCTGCTTAAGCGCCAGGTGAAAACCTCCGTGACCATAGCCGATGGCGAAGTGGTGATTATTGGCGGACTGGACGACACGCGCTCGTCTACGGCGCACAGCGGATTCTCATTTCTGCCGCGCTCCTGGGGCGGTGGCACGTCCTCCGACTCGCATACGGACCTGGTGCTGATCCTGAGTGCCCGCGTGGCTTCCGCGCTCAATTAGCGGCCCTGGGATGGCCTTGACAGTACAAGCGGCCCGCAGGGCGGGCAAAATCTTTTGGGTATCTGGAATCGGTGGTTGATGTTGGGGTAACAGCCCATTGGCTGAGGTGGTATTCGATGCGGGCGACCCGCATAGTTTAAAAAGTTTTAGCGGGCAGACTTTAGCGCTATTTATTTCTCAGGTGTATCACGTCGAATACGGACCCCATCCATGAAGACAACATTATCACAGGCAACTTGCGGCGGTCGCGCTGCTTGCAGCGGCGGCCGCCGCAAGGCGGCCTAAATTTATATTAGGGACACTTAAGCACACCACAGGAGATTCGGCATTTGCATTAAAGAACTTAATTCTTTCTTTCAATAAAAAAACTCCAAGCATCGGCAAAATGCTTGGAGCCTTCGATAACCCTGCCACACAGGAGTACCGAATGAATGAATTAGATGATGAAAGCACGATTTCGTCAATAGATTTCTCTTCTGCTGAGCAAGATATTGATATAAGCAGGCCCAGCTATTGGAACGATGATGGTATTAAGAATACTTGGAACGATACATACACGGCACGACGCCGTGTTTTTCCTGATGGACAGTGTGAAGTTACTGTCGTTAAGGAACGTTTCTTCATCGGTCCGGCGCTCCGGCGCAAACCACGGGCGAAACGCGGTGAGTCGAGCCAGCGCGAGGCAAATGACGATGATGCGGGCAGGCGCGCAAAGAAAAATGTACGCCTGTGCTGCAAGCAAATCGGTGCTGATCGCATGGTGACGTTGACCTACAGGGAAAATATGCTGGACCGCGAACTTGCATTAAAGCACTGGAAGGCATTTTGTCGAAAACTTGGTAAGCATAAACAGTTTCATTATGTAGCGGTCATTGAGGAACAGGCCAGAGGTGCTTTGCATTTCCATGTGGCAGTCGCTGGACGGCAAATGTATGCGCTGCTGCGCTCGATCTGGCAAGGCATCCTGGGGCGTGGCCCGAATGGTGAGCAAATGGGCCAAGTCCACGTGCGTGACCCGCACCGTTTCGGCTTCGGCGTGGCCGGGGCGCACAAGATCGCCAGCTACATAGCGAAATACTGCGGCAAGGAAATGCAGTGCAGGGCGCTTGACCAGAAACGCTACTTCCGCTCCAGGGGCATTGTGGTGCCGGAAGTCGATGTATGGCGGGTGCCGTTTTGTACAAACATGCTGCGCGCCGCGCAGATCGCATTCCAGGCGCTTTCAGGCCATTGCATGGACGGCCTACAGACTTGGTGCAACAACAATCTCGGCGTAGTGTACCTGGCGACCGCGCCCGGATTGCCACAGGTGGTGGACGATTGTCCGTTCTGACAGTTACTCCACCTCGATTGATGGGGAGGAGGGACGTGATATGGCAAATTTTGACGCTAATACACTGCGGGTACTTGAGCAAATAGAGGATGAATTCCGCAATCAGTACTGGATTATTCGGAATTCCAGGCGGACCAACTGGCGGGCGGTCAACCGAACTAGCGTTTTAGGCGACTTTATGTATATGCTCGGAGTTCCTAAATGGGCTGTCCAGCAGGCTCGCTACTGCTTGCGACAACGCGTATGTGAGCGATGCTTCAAGGATGAATTTCGTTGCCATGGCATCTGTGCTCGTGCAAAGCGTGGTGACTTTAACTCATGAAGTTGATAAATGCGAAAGATTCCTGATGGAATTGTTTTTTTGCTACAATGGTTCTGACCATGATTACCGGCTTGGGCTATCGTGCATGGTGACCGGAGTGTATATGAAGGAAACAATATTGATCCTTGCAAATTCCTACAAGCATAAATTAAGATGTGTCGCAGGAAAGTCGCTGAAAACTGGTCGCTGGGTGCGGCTTGTAGCTGATGCTACGGGGGAAGCAATCAGTCGCGATCAAGCATCATTTACAAATGTTCATAATGGCCGATATTTGTGTCGTCCATTGCAAAAAATTATTATGAACATTGCGCAGCCAGTTCCTTTAAAGCATCAGCCTGAAAATGTACTTTGCGAACCTGGATGGGTCCAAAATTATAAGATAGGCGTCGCCGACATTCCACAATACGTCGATCAGCCGGAGTCCTTATGGGGGCCAGGAAAACGAATTAGTACAGCAGAAATTGAATTTGGCGACAAAATAGATCAGTCCCTATACTTGGTTGAGGTCGATGACCTCAATCTGAAATTGTCGCCCGATGACAAGCGCAGAGCGACGTTTACGTATAATGATATTGAATATGATCTGCCTTCAACCTGCCCAGATTTTGACAAAATTATTAGTGGAGAGATTCCTCATAACAACTATATTGTGGTGAGTTTGGGTGAGCGCCACACCGATGGATACCATTATAAGATTATAGCGACAATAATCTAAAAGGCTAAAGAATGAATATCTACACTATTGGCTTTACAAAAAAAAATGCTGAAACATTTTTTAAATTTCTGCGCACATCAAATGTTAAAACTCTGATTGATGTTCGATTGAATAATGTATCTCAATTAGCTGGGTTCGCAAAAAAAGATGATTTGAGATTTTTTCTGAAAGAATTATGCTCGGCTGAGTATATTCATATTCCAGACTTAACTCCGACGAAAGAGATTCTCGATCCATATAAAAAGGGTGAATTGAGTTGGCAGTCATACGAGGAGAAATTTTTGAATCTTATGGCAAAACGAAATATTGAGCGGTCCATTAAGCCGCAGTTACTAGATCAAGGTTGCCTATTGTGTAGTGAACATGAGCCACATCATTGTCATAGGAGGCTTGTAGTCGATTATTTAAATAAGACAACTGATTTAGATTTGAATGTCAAACACCTATTTTAAAATGAACTCGATCCTAATTTTGTACCCTCCTGAATTTCGTAGTCAAACTAAGTTTGATAGAAAAGTCGCAAATATTGTTAGCAAGATGACTGGTTATAAAATTATTTTTCCGCATGACGACAATGGTTTCATCAAGAATTTTTTTTCGCCTAGATTGGAAGCGAGGATGTTAGTTGAAACCAATAATTGGGAAGAGCAGGATGTGACTCATGCAATTGTATTTGCAGATGATGAGGTTTTTTTTGATACTATTTTAAGAATTTCGAGTTTGAATATCCCCTTGCGCCGCATTAGGATTCAGATTACACGCGTTATTAACATAAAAAAAGATGAGCGATTTGCAGGAATAAAGAGCAATGCGGCCTATGAATATATTGGACGCGGTTCATACTGGGGGAATCCTTACTCGATGTTCGCTGCTGGTGAAAGTAGAGAGGAAGTAATAAGAAAGTTCAAGTATGATTTTGACTACGAGAAATTTCCCAATAAAGAAAAATCTGAGGTCTACAAGTTGGCGGGAAAGACATTAGGTTGTTTTTGCAAACCTGATGCATGCCACGGTGATATTTTGGCTGATTTTCTGAATGAGTGGGACGATGGAAATTAAGTGGTGGAAGTTAATGCCGATGAAGGTATGCCGAAACTGACCACTCCAGATTTGTACAAATTAACGTGGAGGTCATCAATGGACGCATCAATGTAGAGAGCCACCAAAAGTACCTGTAACCTCCGCCCATAATTTGACATAATATAAATTATGCGAAGTTATGGAGGAATTCGTCAAATGCCCCTTTTTGCAACTTGTACAATCGCAAATGCGATTTTAGCCCTTTGCGCGCCGCCTGGCGTCCGGACTGTTGCACCATGGTTCCGCGCAATCCGTTTGCGCGTCGATACACTGGCCAACTCCAGGCTGGCATGCAGGCTTCCTGGCGTTGGCAATGCTGCGTCCCCGTCTGCCGGTGCAATACTGGGTGTTCTGCGTGCGCGCGCTGGCCTGCCACGTTGCAGCGGTGCTCTGCGCCGTGTCTGGTCGCGGATCTGGCGCGTCCGTGCGGCGGCTTGTGCGGCCGCGCAACTTCGGCCGCACTCTGCATCTGCCACGGCTGCCGTGCGCCGGCGTATTCGGCGGGCCGATGGATTTAAGCAGGCAATGGCCCCGGCGTGGCATGGCGGACGCGCTCCGTTGAAGGTACGGCGCAGCGTTTGCTGCTCCTGCAATCGCGTGCCGGATGGCTTGCATCACCATCGCCCATGACGCCCACGATTCATTGCAAATCCATAGGAGTCTGCGTGCCGGGATTTTCGCGGCAGCTCTGTCCGCCTGTGCCAGCAAGCCCGGTCCATGGCGTCACGCCGCAGGACAGCTTGCCGCGCAGCGTCATGCTGCTGCTGACGGGCGCTCATCTCCCTGGCGGCGCGGGCATCGAGCAGTTCATGGATCGCCACAAGGACGATGGCCTGGCGCAGCGCATGGCCGCCGTGCTCGTCATCGGGCAACTGGGCGCGCTGGAAGTGCTGCCCAACAGCCGATTTGCGCCAGGAAACCGCGCCCTGGCCGCCGCAAGAGCTTGTCCGGCGTCCGCCGCCCTTCCCCGCCCTGCTCCGCGCGCTATTTCGCACACCATACCAGCACATTGGAAAACAGGCACTGGTATGGCCCGCATCGCCCATCTTCTGGGGCAAGGCTGCAACTGGTATTGTGATCTTGCGCAAAGAACAAAACCAGTTGACTACCACCTGCAATGCTTGCACTCTGAAAATTCGGACGGTGTCCAGCCGGACGGCAACAAAAATACACAAGGAGATGCAATGAAGCGGACAGCCATGAACACTCTCATCATTACCCTCTTCGGTGGCACGCTGGCCGCCTGCGGCGGCAGCGACGGCGCCGGTGCAGGCGCAAGCCGGCTGCTGGCCGGCGGCACCGAGGCGGTGGCCTGCTACACGCCGTGGAACAGCGGCACGGCCTACAACGGCGGCGGCCAGGCCAGCTACAACAACATCAATTACACGGCCAACTGGTGGACACAGGGAAATAACCCGTCGACCAGCAGCGGCGGCGCCGGCAGCGGCCAGCCCTGGACGGCGGTGGGAGACTGCGGCACGCCGACGCCGACGCCGACTCCCACCCCAACGCCGACTCCAACGCCAACTCCCACCCCAACGCCTACCCCGACGCCTACTCCAACCCCGACGCCAACCCCGACGCCAACACCGACTCCAACACCGACTCCGACTCCGACTCCGACTCCAACTCCAACACCCACCGGCCTGGCTAAACACGCGCTGATCGGCTACTGGCACAACTTCACCAATCCCAGCGGCGCCACCTACCCGATCAGCCAGGTCAGCGACGACTGGGACGTGATCGTCGTCTCGTTCGGCGACAACGCGGGCGGCGGCAATGTCAGCCTGACCATCGATCCGGGCGCGGGCACGGAAGCGCAGTTCATCGCCGACGTGGCCGCCAAGCGGGCGAAGGGCAAGAAAGTCATCCTGTCGCTGGGCGGGCAAAACGGCTCCGTTTCCGTCGGCAACACGGCTGAAGCGACGAATTTCACGAACAGCCTGTACGCCATCATCACCAAATACGGTTTTGACGGCATTGACCTGGACCTGGAAAACGGCGTGGCGCAAGGCGCCGCCATCCAGACCTATCTGCCGATCGCCGTGAAAAACCTGAAAGCCAAGGTCGGCAGCGGCTTTTACCTGTCGATGGCGCCGGAATGGGTGTACGTCGAAGGTGGCTACACGAGCTACGGCAGCATCTGGGGCGCCTACATTCCCATCATCAATGCCTTGCGCAGCGAGCTGACGGTGCTGCACCCGCAGTACTACAACAATGGCGACATCTACACGCCGTATGCCACGGGCGCCATCAAGGCGGGCTCGGCGGACCAGCTGGTGGCCACGGCGCGCATGCTGATCGAAGGCTTTAATTATGGCGGCAACACCTTCGCCGGCCTGCGTCCGGACCAGGTGGGCTTCGGCGTGCCGTCGGGGCGCAGCTCGGCCGGCTCGGGCTTCACGACGAACGCCGACGTCAGCAACGCCCTCAATTGCCTGACGCGCCTGCTCAATTGCGGCACCATCAAGCCGCTGCAGGCGTATCCGGACTTCCGCGGCGTGATGACGTGGTCGATCAACTGGGACCGCCACGACAACCATACTTTCTCCGTGCCGACGAAGACCGTGCTGAAGACCTTGCCGTAACAGCCTTGGCCGACTGCGCATGGGGGCAACAAGCTCACATGCGCAGCAGCGCCGCGCCCAGCACGCGCATCTGCAGCGCGATGCCCTGGCGCAACGCCTCCCCTCCCCCTTGCGTGTGCTTGATGCCATCCATGGCGGCCACCAGCAAGGCCGCCACTTGCGCGGCGCTCGCGTCCACCCGGCGCAGCGCGATGTCGCCCGCCGCCTCGGCCTGTTCCAGCGCACGGGCCAGCGACGCCAGCAGCGTTGCCCGCGCCGTCAAGGTGATGTCGGCGGCCAGGGTCATGTTGGCATCGAACAACTCCTGCCCGTGGGCGCTGGCGGAAATGTCCGCCATCAAGCCTTGCTGGAAGGCCAGCAGCGCCGTCTCGATACGCGCAAAAACGGGGCCGGGGTCGGCCAGCGCCGCCGCCACGTGCGCCATGACGGTGGCATGGGCCCGTTCGGAGCCGGCGCGGAACACGTCTTCCTTGTTCCTGAAATGCAGATACAGCGCCGCACGCGACATGCCGGCCGCCTGCGCGATGTCGAGCATGGACGTCTTGCGGTAGCCGTAGTGGCAAAACACGGCCAGGGCCGCATCGAGGATCTGCTGGCTTTTAGGGGTATCGGTCGTCATGCGGACATGTTGACACTATGGTCATATAGTGTCAACATGACTTTTGGACAAAAAACGTCAAAATGTCAATCCCTCTCTCCCACAGGACCGCCATGACCGATTTCAATGCCGCACTGACTGAAGAACAGCAGATGGACTTGCTGCGCCACACGGAGCGCAGCCGTCTGCGCGCGCTCGTGGCCGCCGATACGCCAGCGGCGCGCATCCTGCATGCCGACGACTTCCAGCTGATCACGCCCATCGGCAGCATGCTGTCGCGGGAACACTACCTGGGCGCCATCGCCTCCGGCCACATGCGCTACCTGAGCTGGGAGCCGGAAGCGATCAGCGTGCGCCTGTACGGCACGGCCGCCATCCTGCGTTATCAGGCGCAACTGGAAATCATCTTTGGCGGGCACGCCGTGCCGCGCGCCCGCTACTGGCATATGGACAGCTATGAGTGGCGCGATGGACGCTGGCAAGCCGTCTGGTCGCAGGCGACGGCCATACGCTGACTTGTTCAACTGCCGCAGCATCAAGCCGCGCAGGCCTGGCCGGACCTGCGCGGGGCGATGCCGTGGCGTTCGACGGGGATGGCCGCGACAACGACCAGTGCTCCGGGCCATCGCGGCCCGGCCCCGCAGGGCGTCGCTGGCGCCCAGGAAAGCGTGCTTCGCGCCCGCCGCTATTGCGGAGCGCGTGGCTTTGCCCTATTCTGCGGCTCTTCTGGCATTCCTGGGGCCGTCACATTCATGCTTACACTGCGCTGTGCCATCGATGGCCTGCGAAGCTGCCTGTCCGCGCGACGAGTGTGCGTGGCCGGGCTCGCTGCGCTGTTCGAATTCGCCCTGTTTTCGCTGTCCTGGGAAGACCCGTTATGGTATCTGGCCATGGCGGTCTTCCTGCCGGCGCTGGCGGCGCTGCTGGCCTATGGCCTGTTCGAGCGCTGGCCGCGCCGGCTGCCGGGCTGGCTGCCCCGCTGGGTGTTGCAGGTGGTGGGCGTGGCGCTGGCAATCGTGCTGACCCTGGCCAGCCTGTATCTGCTCAATACCCGGCCCGGTGCGCCGCCGTTCTGGCAGGTGCAGGAGCGGCTGCAGAGCTATGTCTCGCTCGCTTTCCTGGGATTGCTGCTCGGCCCATGGACGGCGATGGCCGCCCTGCTGCGCCAGCGCGACGCCCGCGTGCGCGAAGCCGAGCGCCGGCGCGGCGAGCTGGAACGCCAGGCCCGCGATGCGCGCGTGCGGCTGCTGCAGGCCCAGGTCCAGCCGCATTTCCTGTTCAATACGCTGGCCAGCCTGCAAGCCCTGCTCGATGCGGGTTCCAGCCATGCGGCGCCCGTCCTGGCGCACCTGGTCACGTATCTGCGGGCCGCCGTGCCGCGCCTGAGCGAAGCGGCCACCCGCCTGGAACAGGAACTGGAAATGGTGCGCGCCTACCTGGTGCTGATGCAGCTGCGCATGCCAGACCGCCTGCAGTTCGGCATCGATGTCGCGCCCGGCTGCGAAAGACTGCAATGCCCGCCCATGACCTTGATGACCCTGGTCGAGAACGCGGTGCGCCATGGCATCGATCCCAGCCTCGATGGCGGGCGCATCGACGTGCTCATTACCGAATCGCATGGCCGTTGCCATATCGAGGTCAGCGATACCGGAGCGGGCCTGCAAGCGGGCAGCCCCGGCCTGGGCACGGGACTGGGCAGCCTGCGCGAGCGCCTGGCGCTGATGTTTGGCGGCGAAGCGGCCTTGCGCATCAGCGAACTGGCTCCCCACGGATTCCGTGTTTCCATAGACTGTCCCGCATGGCCATGAAGCTGACCGCCCTGATTGCCGACGATGAACCGCTGCTGCGCGCCAGCCTGCGGCGCCAGCTGGCCGAGTGCTGGCCGGAGCTGCACGTCGTGGCCGAAGCGCGCAACGGGCCGGAGGCGCTCGAGCTGTTCGAGCGGCACCGGCCGGCCGTCTGCTTCCTCGACGTGCACATGCCTGGCCTGTCCGGCGTCGACGTGGCCAGCCAGATCGGCCGCCGCGCCCACCTGGTGTTTGTCACCGCCTACGACCAGTATGCGCTGCGGGCCTTCGAGCAGGGCGTGCTCGACTACCTGGTCAAGCCGGTGCAGCTGGCCCGCCTGGCCGGTACCGTGACGCGCTTGCGCGAACGCCTGGCGGCGGCCCGGCCCGGAGCCCTCAACGAGACGCTGTTGCAACAGCTGGCGGCCTACCTGCAGGCCGCCCCCGCGCCGGAACCGGCGCCAGCGCCGCTGCGCTGGCTGCGCGCCAGCGTGGGCACGGCCGTGCGGCTGATCCCCGTCGATGACGTCGATTACCTGAAGTCCGACGACAAGTACACGCTGGTGGCCTGGCGCGACGGCGGCCAGCCCGCCGAAGCCTTGCTGCGCAATTCGCTCAAGGAATTGCTGGTGCAGCTCGATCCCGGGCAGTTCCAGCAAATCCACCGCGCCGTGGTGGTCAACCTGCATGCCATCCGCCAAGTCGTGCGCGGCGCCCACGAGACGGCCGAAGTGACCTTGAAGCACCGGCCGGAAGTGCTGCCGGTCAGCCGCTCCTTTCTCCACCTGTTCAAGGCGGAATAGTCCCCGCACGCGGCCGGGCCGCGTCACTCATCGCGCATGGGCGCACTTCGGCCCCCTGGGCGCGTGAGGCGTCGGATCGGCCTTGCCGCGGCGCGCCCGTATGCCGACACTGCGCTGACTGGTCCTGCCCCGGCAGGCTTGATCCCACTCCGACAAAGGTGTATCGATGAAGCAAACAATCTCCACCGCCACGCGGCAAGCCGCGCTCCCGTCCACCCCGCCGCTGCAGCCTGGCGCCGCCGTCCCGCCGGGGCGATGGCTGGGGCTGGGACTGCTGTGCATTTTTGGCCTGGGCATCTGGTCGAATTTCTGGCTGCAGGAGCAAGTATTTGCCGCGCCGGGCTTCCTGTCGCGCGCGGCCGGCATGCCATTGCAGGTGGGGCTGATCGTCATGCTGGGGCTGCTCACGGCCTTGATGGGGCTGGCTATCGCGGCGGCCCTGCGCGGCCTGTACGGCGCTCGGCAGCCCCTGCTGAGCCGCTGCTACGTGGCGCTGGTGGCGGCGGCGCTGGCAACGAGCTTGTTCGAAGGCACGCTGGTGCTGGCCATGCGCAGCCTGAGCGTCGCCTTCCTCGCCTCCGGCGCCGACGGCAACGTCTATGAACCGGCGCGCGCCCTGCTGGCGGGACTGCGCAACGGCGTGCACTTTCCGGACAAGCTGCTGGGCGGTCTCGGCGTGACCCTGATGTATCTGCTGCTGTACCGCGCCCGGGCGATCCCGCGCCTGCTGGCCGTGGCCGGCATGCTGGCCGGCGTGCTGCAGTGGATTGCCGTGGCGCGCGAACTGTTTGGCCTGGACGTGATGCACGCCTTGCTGATTCCGCTGGGCCTGGCATACCCGCTGACCGGCCTGTGGCTCTTGCTGCGGGGCCTGCCGGCGGCTGATTCGCCGCCATCGAGGCAATAACAATGTAATACAGACTATGAATAGTCTGTATCTATTGATTCGGTTGAAATATTTTACTTCCTTTTGTAAATGAGAATCGTTACTATCTGAATCAAGGATAAGCGAATTCAACAGAAAGGAGCATCCCTTGTTCACCGCCATCAAAACATTCAGCCAGGTCTGCACGCATATGTCGATCGCCTTCGGCCTCGCCTACTTGCTGACGGGTTCGCTGGCCCTCGGTGGCCTGGCCGCGATCATCGAACCGGTCATCAATGTTGCCCTGCTGCCCATGCATGAAAAAGCCTGGCATGCGATCCGCCGCCGCCACGCCGCCAGCCGCCTGGGCCTGGCCGCCCTGGCTGGCGAAAAACTGAGCCAGACGGCCCTGCACATGGGCGTGGCCTTCGGCGTCATGTACTGGGCCACCGGCTCGATGGCCTTCGGCGGCCTGCTGGCCGTGGTCGAGCCGATCTGCAACGTGATCGTGCTGCCCTTCCACGACCGGCTGTGGGAGCGATTTCGTTTCCGTATAGAAAGTCGTGGCGCGGCCCGGCTCGCCGCCCTGTAATCGCCCCTCTTAATTAGCTGCCCACACAGGCGGATGCCGCTGTCCCCACGGCGCCGCCCGCTCCAGCTGGCCCGCCAGGCGCAGCAAGGTTCCATCGTTTCCATACCCGGCCATGAACTGCATGCCGATCGGCAAGCCCTCATCCGACATGGCCAGCGGCACGGACATGGCCGGCAAGCCCGCCACGTTGGCCAGCGGCGTGTACGGCGAATGCTCGAACAGGCGCGCCGTCCAGCCCAGTCCATCGAGCTGTTCTTCCTTTTCGCCGTAGCGTCCCAGCGGCCACGGCACATCCGGCATGGTGGGCGTGAGCACGACGTCATACTGGCCGAACAGGGCGCCGGCCTGGCGCGTGACGGTATTGCGCACGTCGAGCGCGGCGACGAACTCGACGGCCGACACCGTCTGCCCGTACCGGTAGCAGGCCAAAGTGGCCGCTTCCAGCGTATCGGGCGAGATAGCACGCCCGCTTTCCTGCGCCAGGCCGTCTATCCACGGCACCAGGTTGGCGCACCAGATGCCGGCATTGGCGTGCACGAAGGCTGGCCACGACACGCCCAGCGCCGGTTGCACTTCTTCCACATGGTGGCCCAGGCTTGCCAGCAGGCGCACGGCGGCGTCCAGCGCGGCGGCTACGGCAGGCACGGGCCGGGCGCCATTGCAGGCGATGCGCTGCACGGCGATGCGCAGCTTGCCCGGCGCCACGCTCACCTGCGACAGCCAGCTGTGGTCAGGACGATTCGTCACATACGGTTCGCCCGGCATGATTGCCTGCACGCAGTCGAGCAAGGCGGCGCTGTCGCGCACGCTGCGGCTCACGCCCAGCTGCACGCCCAGGCCGCTGAAGATCTCGTCCATGGCGGGGCCGTTTGACACCCGTCCCCGGCTGGGCTTGAAGCCGAACAGGCCCGTCGAGGCGGCCGGCACGCGGATGGAACCGGCCGCGTCCGTTGCATGGGCCAGCGGCACGATGCCGGCCGCCACGGCCGCCGCCGCGCCGCCGCTGGAGCCGCCCGCGCTCAAGCCGACGTTCCAGGGATTGCGCGTGGCGCCATATAAGACCGGTTCCGTGGTGGTGGCGAAGGCCATTTCCGGCGTGCTCGTGCGGCCAAACGTCGCCAGGCCCGCCGCCCGGAATTGCGTCATCAGGTGGGAATCGAACGCGGCGACATGGCCGGCGCCCAGGCGGCTGCCCGCTTCGCTGCGCTGGCCCGCCATGGTGACGGCCACGTCCTTGATCAGGAATGGCACGCCGGCGAACGGCGCCGCGTGGTCGATTTGCGTGAAATCCGCCGGCCACAGTTCGACCACGGCATTGATCTGCGGGTTGACGGCGGCGCAGGCGCGCATGGCGGCGTCGTGCAGTTCGGTGGTCGAGACGGCGCCCTGGCGCAGCAGTTGCGCCAGTCCCAGACCATCAAAGCTTGTATATTCATGCAGTTGCATCAGTTAGTTCCCGTAAAAGGTGAAGAGTGAAAGACACAGGAACCACTGTAGGGCTTGCGCTATCATAGTGGAAATGAATAGTTGATATACAAGGTATAGCTATGGACAATTTACGCAGGATGGACTTGAACCTGCTGCTGACCCTGAACGCGCTGTTGATCGAGCGCAACGTCACGCGGGCGGCGGCGCGGCTGCACCTGAGCCAGCCCTCCGTCAGCGTGCAGCTGGGCAAGCTGCGCGCGGCCTTCGACGATCCGCTATTGCTGCCCGGTCCGCGCGGCATGCTGCCCACGGCGCGGGCGCTGGCCTTGTTTGCTCCGTTGCAAGCCGTGCTGGCCCAGCTGGAGCAAGTCTTGCAGCCGGAATCGGCCTTCGATCCGGCCACGGCCGAGGTGCGCTGGAATCTGGCGGCGGCCGACGCCACCGAGTATGCGATCCTGCTGCCCATGCTGCCCGCCCTGCGCGCGCAGGCGCCGCTGTCGCGCATGGCCGTGTTCGAAGCCGTGCCGGCGCGCATGGCGCACGATCTGGAAACGGGCCAGGTCGACCTGGGTTTCCTGGCGCAGGAAGAGGCGCCGCCCGGCTTGCGCCACCGCACCCTGTTCACCGAACACTATGTGCTGGCGGGCCGGCGCGACCATCCGCTGCTGCAATCGCCGCCCGGCCTCGAGCAATTCTGCGCGCTGGAATTCATCGTCGTCTCGCCCAACGGCGGCGGTTTCCGCAGCAACGTCGATACGGCCCTGGAACAGCTGGGGCGTAGGCGCAAGGTGGTGCTGTCCGTGCCGCATTTCCTCATCGTGCCGCCCTTGCTGGCCGCATCCGACATGGTGGCCCTGCTGCCGTCGCGCCTGCTGAAGAATGCGCTGGGCGGTTTGCGCACGTGGGAGCCGCCCGTCGCCCTGCCCGACTACGAGATGGCCATGGTCTGGCACGAGCGCATGCACCTGGACCCGGCGCACCGCTGGCTGCGCGAGCGCATCCTGGCCAGCTTGTAGCCTGCCTACACGATTTTCCAGTGCAAGACACTAGGGAAGATTACCTAGTTGATCGAAAGAAACTCCCAATGTTCGCCGTGGTGACGATTGCGTAAGCTTGCGCGTAATAATAAAGGGTCACCATGAACGCCATTTCCATCCTGCACCGCGGTTCGCGCCGCCCTCCCATTTCTTCCTTTTCGATCACTGCCTGGCTGGCGGCAATGCTGCTGGGCATGCTGGGCTTCTGCGCCAGCGCCTGGGCCGCGCCCGCCACGACGCCCGCCATGCCCACGGCCTCGGCCGAGCTGATCAAGCGCGGCGAATACGTCGCCCGGCTCGGCGACTGCGTGGCTTGCCACACCAGCCCGAACGGCGCCGCCATGGCCGGCGGCCTGGAACTGAAAACGCCGTTCGGCACCATCTACAGCACGAATATCACGCCGGACGCGAAGACGGGCCTGGGCACGTATACATTTGCCCAGTTCGACCGCGCCATGCGCAAGGGCGTGGCGGCGGACGGCCACAACCTGTATCCGGCCATGCCCTACCCGTCCTACGCGAAGATCACGCCCGACGACATGCAGGCGCTGTACGCCTACCTGCAGCGCGGCGTGGCGCCCGTGGCGCAGCAAAACCGCGAAACGGACATGAAATGGCCGTTCAGCATGCGCTGGGGCTTGTCGCTGTGGAACGCCGTCTTCCTCGACGACGCGCCGTTCAAGCCCGACAGCGCCAAGTCGGCCCAGTGGAACCGCGGCAGCTACCTGGCCCAGGGTCTCGGCCATTGCGGCTCCTGCCACACGCCGCGCGGCGTGGCTTTCCAGGAAAAAACCATGGGCCAGGAGGGCGGCAGCGGCAAACACTACCTGTCCGGCTTTACGTTTGACGGCTGGCATGCGGTGAATTTGCGCAATCTGTGGACGCCGGGCGACATCGTGCAATTGCTGAAAACGGGCCGCAACAGCTTCGGCACGGCGGCCGGCAGCATGACGGAAGTCATCACGCACAGCACGCAGTACTTCACGGATGCCGACCTCGATGCGCTGGCGCACTACCTGCACGGCTTGCCCGCCAAGGATGGGGCAGCAGCGCCAGCAAGGAAAACGGCGCCCGTCGTGGCCGCCAGCAACGATGCGCTGTACAACACGCGCGGCGGCCTCGGCTACCTGCAGTTTTGCGCCACCTGCCACCGCCGCGACGGCCGTGGCGTGGACAACATCTTCCCGCCGCTGGCGCAGAACGACTCGGTGCAGTCGAAGGATGCCACCACGGTCATCCATATCGCGCTGACGGGCTGGCAGTCGGCCGTCACGCAGCACTCGCCGCGCTCGTTCGGCATGCCCGCGTATGACCGCCTGGCCGACACGGAACTGGCGGAAATCCTCACCTTTGTGCGCGGCAAGTGGGGCAACCAGGGCGCACCGGTGACGCCCGCGCAGATCGCCAAGGTGCGCAAGGAGCTCAAGCTCAAGGCGCCGGACGCGGGCGGCTTCGTCACGCCCCGCTTCGCCGCCCTGACGGCCGATCCGAATGCCAGTCAATTGATCCACGGCATGCAGCTGATGACGGAAACGCGGGCCCGCCTGCCGCAAAACGTGGGCAACGACCTCAATTGCAGCAGCTGCCACCTGAATGGCGGCACGGTGGCCGGCGGTTCGCCCTTCCTCGGCATTTCCGCCTTCTTCCCGTCGGAGGCGCCGCGCGCCGGCAAGGTCATCAGCCTGGGAGAGCGCATCAATGGCTGCTTCCGCCGCTCCATGCACGGCAAGCCGCTGCCCGTGGACGGCCCCGACCTGCAGGCCATGGTCGCCTACATCGACTGGATGAAGGGCGCCACGCAGGCGGGCGACAAGGTGGCGGGACGCGGTGTGGCGAAGATAGACCGCGCTCTGCTGCCCGATCCCGTGCATGGCAAAAAAGTGTATGCCGAGCAATGTGCCGTCTGCCACGGCGCGAACGGCGAAGGCATCCGTGGCGCCAATGGCGTGGTTGCCTTCCCGCCGCTGTGGGGCGAACGCTCGTTCAATATCGGCGCCGGCATGGCCCGCACCTACACGGCGGCCGGCTTCGTCAAGGCCAACATGGTGATGGGCCACGGCCAGAAATTCCCGCTGGGACAAGGCAACCTGTCCGACCAGGACGCCGTCGACGTGGCCGAATATTTTACGCACATGCCCCGTCCGGACTTCCCCGACAAGGTCAAGGATTGGCCCAAGGGCGGCAAGCCCAAGGATGCACGCTACTGACGCGTGAGTTTCCCGGGCGGTGCCCCTTCTGGACGCCGCCCGCCTGTGATACGCTGCTCGCTCCATCACGCAGGAGCGACGCATGCAGACCGACAGCGGCCAGGCCGACCCATCCGACACCTGGCTGGGCAAGCTGGGCCCCGGCCTGATCACGGGCGCGGCCGACGACGACCCCAGCGGTATCGCCACGTATGCGCAGGCGGGCGCCCAGTTCGGTTTCGGCATGCTGTGGACCGTCTGCCTGACGTTTCCCTTGATGTTGGGCATCCAGGTCATCAGCGCCAAGATCGGCCGGGTCAGCGGCCATGGGCTGGCGACGAATATCCGCCGCCACTATCCGAAATCCTTGCTATACGCCATCGTCGGCTTGCTGCTGCTGGCCAATGTCATCAATATTGCCGCCGACGTGGCCGCCATGGGCGATGCCCTGACCCTGATCATCGGCGGCCCCACGCATGTGTACGCCGTGGGCTTCGGCCTGCTGTCGCTGCTGCTGCAAGTGTTCATTCCGTATCAACAGTACGTGCGCATCCTGAAATGGCTGACCCTGGGCTTGCTCGCCTATGTGGCCACCGTGCTGACCGTGCACATTCCCTGGGGCGACGTGGCGCTGCGCACGGTCTGGCCCCAGTTCGCCTGGTCGGCCGCCTCGGTCACCATGATCGTGGCCGTGTTCGGCACGACGATCAGTCCCTATTTATTCTTTTGGCAAGCCTCGCAGGAAGTGGAAGACTTGCAGGCGGACGCTGGCGCGCAAGCCTTGCGCCGCGCCCCGGAACAGGCGCCACGCCAATTCCAGCGCATCAAGATGGACACGGCCATCGGCATGGGTTTTTCCAACCTGGTGGCCTTCTTCATCATGCTGACGACGGCCGTGACCCTGGGCGCGCAAGGCATCACGCATATCGACACCTCCGCCCAGGCCGCGTCCGCCCTGCGTCCCATCGCGGGCGAGTTCGCCTTCGCCCTGTTCAGCCTGGGCATCATCGGCACGGGCTTGCTGGCCATCCCCGTGCTGGCCGGCTCGGCCGCCTACGCCATGGCGGGCGCCTTTCACTGGAAAAACAGCCTGGAACTGGCGCCCCGGGCGGCCAAGAAGTTCTACGCCATCATCATCGGCGCCACCATGCTGGGCGCGGCCCTGTGCTTTTCGCCGCTCGACCCCATCCAGGCCCTGTACTGGAGCGCCGTCATCAACGGCGTCATTTCCGTGCCCATCATGGCCCTGATGATGGTGATGGCCTCGCGCCCCGCCATCATGGGCACCTTGACCATTTCACGCCGCCTGTGGGCGCTGGGCTGGCTGGCTACCGTCGTCATGGCGACGGCCGTGCTGGCCATGTTCGCCACCATGATTTTGTGAAGGCTACGCCGCCTTCGGCTTGAGCATGCCTTCCACGATGCCCAGCACGGTCTGGCGCGGCAGCAAGCGCGGCAACCAGGCCAGCAGCCGGTTGGGCCGGCCCGCCACGTGGCTGCTGCGGCCCCGGTCCAGCGCCAGCAGCGCTTCGTCGACCACCGCTTGCGGCGCCATGCGCCGGCCCACGGCCGCTTCGGGCGCGGCCACGACGTCGAAGAAGGCCGTGTCCGTGGCGCCCGGGCACAGGGCCAGCACGCGCACGCCACGGCTGCGGTTTTCCGCCCACAGCGCTTCCGAAAACGACAGCACGAACGCCTTGCTGGCGCCGTAGACGGCCATGTAGGGATCGGGCTGCAGGGCCGCCGTGGACGCCACGTTGATGATGGCGCCGCGCCCCAGCGCCAGCATGTGGGGCAAGGCGCAGTGCGTCAGTTCCATGAGGGCCGTGCAATTGACGGTCACCTCAAGCCCCTGGCGCGCCAGATCGATGCCCTCGAACCGTCCATGCGTGGCGAAACCCGCGTTATTGATCAGCACGTCGGGCGGCATGCCCAGCGCGCAGGCCTGCGCATGGGCGTTCTGGGCGGCGCCGGGCAGGCCCAGGTCGGCCACCAGCGCATGGGCGCGGATGCCGTGGCGCCGGGACAATTCCTTGGCCAGGTTGTCGAGCACGGCGCCGGAACGGGCCAACAGCAGCAAATGCGCGCCGCGCGCGGCCAGGGTTTCCGCAAAGACGCGGCCAATGCCGGACGAGGCGCCCGTGATCAGCACGGTCTGATTGGTATAGTTGAAGGCGGTCATGGCAGCGGTGTGTAGTTGAAAGTGTTTCTACTGTAAACTGTAGACTTTAGTCCACGGTCAAGGGGAATCGATGCGCATCGGAGAAATCACCCGCCTGACGGGCGTCAGCAAGGACACGGTGCGCTTCTACGAGCGCCAGGGGCTGCTGGACGAAGCGCCGCAGCCGGGTTTGACGAACAACTATAAAGAGTACTCGGCGCAGGCACTGCGGCGCATCGAGCTGATCGGCCACGCCAAGGCCTTGGGCTTTACCTTGAAGGAAATCGCCGAGGTCATTGCCGTCTGGCAGGAAAACGCGCTCGATGCGCACACCAAGCGGGCCATGCTGGAAACGAAAATCGCCCAGATCGACGACAAGGCGCGTTCGATGGCCGTGCTGCGCGCCGGGCTCGTCGACGCGCTGGCCAAGGTGGAGACAGGCTGCGACGATGGCGTCGCGGTCGCAAGAAACTGACAAGGATAATCAATGACCTATTACACGCAATACCGCCACCTGGCGCTCGAGGGCGCCAAGCCCGCCCCCACGGCGCAGCAGATCGCCGCCATCGAAGCCCTGCTGGAAGCGCCCCTGCCGCCCGCCTTCCTGGCCTTCCTGCAAGTGGCCAACGGCGCCTGGTTCGACTACACCACGGATGTGCCGGACGGCAATGGCGGCGTGGAGAAAATGGGCTTCAATACCTTCTTCAGCGCCGATGAAGGCGATTTCTGCGATGAAACCTTGGTCGGCGAAATCCGCGCCGCGCGCCAGCATGCGGGCATGCCCGTGAAAATCCTGCCCTTCGCCCGCGATGGC
Source organism: Janthinobacterium sp. GW822-FHT07H11 (assembly GCF_058798615.1). Classification (NCBI taxonomy): domain Bacteria; kingdom Pseudomonadati; phylum Pseudomonadota; class Betaproteobacteria; order Burkholderiales; family Oxalobacteraceae; genus Janthinobacterium; species Janthinobacterium sp. GW822-FHT07H11. The sequence continues at coordinate 3,567,547 of NZ_CM179507.1, read as the reverse complement.
GGCAATTCCATGCTCTACCTGGACCTGACGGACGAAGGCGGCGGCCGGGTGCTGGCCTATGTGCAGGAGTTGCCGGACTGGACGGGCAAGCGCGCCCACGGCCTGATGCCACTGGCGCCCTCGTTCGATGCCTGGCTGGACAGCCTGTACATCGACCGCGACACGGTGCTCGACGAACTCGAACACAGCGTGTCGGAAGCGTCCCACCTGGACGCGATGGCGGAATGGCTCGACATCGGCATGCCCGCCTGGCGCCGCGATGCGGGCATCACCGCCTTGTTTGCCCTGAAACAAGTAGAACTGTGCGCTAACGAACAGGACTAGTCCTACTGGCAGCTTCGAAAGTGTCCTATGGGTGTGCGCGGGCTGCTGGCTTAACATTGTCATCAGCTTGCATTAAAAACCACACTTGAAAGGAGTTCCCATGCGCATTTCGACCACCAGTTCCCGCACACCCTCGCTGAAAAGCGTGGCCATCGCCGGCGCCGTGGCCCTGCTGAGCGGCCTCGCCATCAACAGCATCGCCGCCGCCGCGCCGGGCGCCTACGACAAGCAGTTCCTCAGCAAGGCGGCCGACGCGGGCAGCACGGAAATTGCCGCCAGCAAAATAGCGCAAAGCAAGAGCAGCAATGGGGAAGTGAAGCAATTCGCCGATGCCATGGTCGCCGAGCACACGAAAGTGGCCGACGAGCTGAAACAGTTGGCCAGCAGCAAGCAGATCGAGGTGAGCGACCAGCCCGGCAAGAAGCACCAGGCGCAGATCGACAAGCTGGGCCGCCTGGAAGGCCAGTCCTTCGACAAGGAATATGCGGCCAGCATCGGCGTGGCCGCGCACAAGGAAGCCGTGAAACTGTTCACGGACGCCAGCCAGAAAGCCAGCGATCCCGACATCAAGGCCTTTGCCGCCAAGACCTTGCCCGCCTTGCAGCATCACCTGGACATGGCCAATACCCTGCACGCGACCTTGCTGCGGCAGCCCTAGCCGCAAGTGCAAGCCCAGGGGCGGCGGCCCACCGGCGCCGCCGCGCATCTTGCGGCAGCGCCGGGCACATCGGGAACAGCGTCAGGGAACGAAATGGGATGGATTTTCGGCAAACTTGCGCTCGAGGCGATTCGCCAGGCCCCACATATAAATCGTGGGTATGAGCCATAAGCCCAAAAAGAACAGCACCAGCACATTGAATTCCTCGTTCTTCAGGGCGGAGGCCGTCAAAACCTGGGAACTGGGCGTATCCAGCTGGTAGATGTCCAGGAAATATAACAGGGCGGACAGGATGCAGAGTTCTATGACGACGACAAAGATGGAATTGGAATGCTCGCGCAAATGGGAGTAACTGTCACGGATATCTCGTGCCCCGACGCGCTGCCTTGCCCTCGATATCCGCATATAAAACCTGACGAATTTCTTGTCATTTTCACCTTGCAACAAAGCAAACAGCGCCCAGTACTGGCTAATGGTTATCCACAGCACGGGCGTTGAAAAAATAAGCAGTCCTATCGAGCTTTCCGGAAATGCCTGGCGCATGAAGCCCGCCACGGCCAGAATGAAGAAAAAGAACGCAAGAATGGAGAACGTCAGTTGCCTGCCTGTAATGCGCAACAACTGCGTGGTGGAGGGCGTGGTCGCCGTGTTTCCCGCCCTATTGCTTGTCCACAGCGCCGCTGCCATGACGAGCAGCAGCGCGCTCGCATCATAGATGTCCGTGCGGGTCATGTTATCGAGCGCACGATGGCTCTTGATGAAGGCATAACACAGCAATGACAGCCCCCACCCTATCCAGAAGGCCCGCGAGTTTGCGCCGACCCAGGTATTAATCATGCGCGTGCTGTGCAATACGGTTACCGGGGTACTGGCGATATAACAATATGCCAGTCCCAGCAGTGCGATGGCGATCGCAAAGGAAGTGCTGCCAGACTCACCCGATACCATGGCGGGCGGCGCGCCGGCATCGGGCGATGCGGTTTTTTTTGCCGCCGGGGCGGCGCCATCATGAGCATCCGGCAAGGAAGATGGCGGCGCCATTTTTTCTGCCTGCAAGAAAATGGGGGCTGCTTTTCCAAGCAGGCTAGTTGCAATATCCGGATGTGTTTTTGATATTAAAATCAAAATGCAGATAACGCCGAATATGAATCCAAGGAAATAACGAACCAGATAGCTTTCCCACCAGCGCTCCGCATTGCTGCTTTCATTGCTCATGCTTTTCCCCGGATAAAAAGTTGAGTAATCTTCTTGATCGCCTGAAAATTGTCTATTCTATAAATTATCTTTTGATAAGTATGAAACGCTGGCCTGCATCCCGCGCATCGCGCCAGCTAATAGCATCTCACAATCGTCCGCGGGAATGCGGCCATATTCGCATACAATGCGATCAACTTGTCTTTCATCATCCCTATGTGGCTTTTACTGAAAAAAACCAGCCTGATCGCGGGCTTGGTATTACTCTTATTTTTCATTGCCGTCTGGTTATTCATCAAAGTGGCGGCAGCCCGCAACGCCACCGTGTATGCCCAGAAGTGGAACGAGCAAGGCAGCTGCGTCATCAAGACCTACGTGCCCCACTATGGCGACGGCGTGGCGCAAAACATCGTGCGCGCATTGAGCACGTCCACGTTTTTCCGCGTCTACCACAAGGATGGCACCTTGCTGGAAAGCACAGAATGGGTGCTGGACATGCATGAGGACGGCATCCTCGACCATGCGCGCTGGGGGCGGAACCGCGCCATCTACCCGACCGACATGGGCGACGAGGGCTGGACCCTGCCCGCATGTGCGTGAACAAGGAGTAATCATGCAAAAACAAAAGGGATTGCGCGGCCCCTGGAGCGACGCCCTCTACATCCCCACGCTGCACTATTTTCTCGCTCCATTCGACGTGTATGACCGCGAAGAAACCTTGGGCATGGAACTGGACAGCTGGGACATGAACGACCCGCTCCAGCGCGCGGCGCTGATACGGCGCGACATCACCTCGCAGTACAAGGAACTTGGCTACCGCCACCGCCACGCGCTGGTGGCCGTGCTGGCGCAGGCGCTGCAGGACCCCGCCTACGATTTCCAGGCCATCCTCGAACATGACCCCGAGAGCACGCACGCGCTGCCCGCCTTGTGGGATGAAATGGCTGATCCGCGCGCCTTTTTCGCCGATATCTACCGGCTGGTGCGGCAGGATTGGGCCGACGAGCTGGCGCGCGCGGCGGCGGAAGACCCGTCCGACTGGTAGTGCGGCGCGCCTGCCACACTAGCAGATCGATAGCCGGCGGCAGCCTTTCCCCTCTGAAAACCCCATTGCGCCAACGTGCGTGCAATGTTGCAAAAACGCCCCACTGAAAAAAATTCTGTTGCACCAGCGCATGCCCGCTGGCATCGCGCTACCATGAACCGTCGGCACTCCCGTCACCGCGCCGGTTCCCCGCCGGCATCCCTCTGCCGCAATTTGAAGGAGACTCTCATGCCCAAGTTCGCCCCCGCCCTTTGCCTGGCCCTCATGGTTGCCGCCGCTACCCTGCCGTCGGCTGCCAGCGCTGCCGAAGGCGGCGCCACGCGCGCCGACGCCGAAGCCATGGTCAAGAAAGGCGTGGCCTATATCAAGAGCGCCGGCGATGCCAAGGCGTATGGCGAGATCACGGCCAAGTCGCCGCAATTCATCCTGCACGACCTGTACCTGGTCGTCTACAAGCTTGACGGCACGGTCGTCGCGCATGGCGCCAACCAGAAAATGGTGGGCAAGAATTTGATCGAACTGAAAGATATCGATGGCAAGGCCTTCGTCAAGGAGAGAGTCGACCTGGCCAAGAGCAAGGGCACGTTCTGGCAGGAATACAAATTCACGAACCCGGAAAACAAGAAGATCGAGCCAAAGGCCATGTACTGCGAAAAACTGGCCGACACCGTCGTCTGCGGCGGCATCTACCTGTAGCCAGCCGCCGCGCCGCCAGTGCCGGGATGGTTTTCCGATCTCTTGACGATATGGGTTGCCTGTGAAAATCGCACACAAGATGTTGATCGTCCCGGTGGTCGCGCTGGCTTGCCTGCTGGCCATGGGAGCCGTGTCCTATTTCGCCATGCAGCAGAACGAAAGCCGCATGCGCGAATTGAAGGACGTGACCCTGGCGGCGGAGCGGATTGCCAACCAGCAAGCCATAGCCTTGGGCCAGGTGCATGCCGATGCGTATGCCAAGATCGCCATTGCGGCCAGCTTGTCGGAAGAGCAATTCAAGCAGTTCGGCGCGCAGACGGATGGCCAGCTCAATGCCATCGCGCAAGGCTTGTCGGAACTGAAGAAATTCTCGGGCGCCGCCACGGAAGCGGCGCAGGCGCTGCCGGCCGTCGAGCGCTACCGGGCCAGCGTGGCGCAGGCGCTGGACCTGGCCTCGATGGACCCGAACACGGGCGTGGCCGCCATGCAGAACGCCGCCACGCACTATCAGCAAGTGCGCGTCCAGCTGCGCCAGGTGCTGCTGAACCTCGACCACCGCACCGTCGATGCACTGCAGGAAACCAAGCATGCGGGCCAGCGCGCCGCCTGGCTGTCGCTGGGCACCATGGCCGCCGGCTTCGCCTTGCTGGCCCTGATCGCCACCTGGGTGGCGCGTTCCGTCGTGCGTCCCATCGACGAGGCTTGCCGCGCCGCCGAATGCCTGGCCGCCGGCGACCTCACCACGCGCATCGACGCCCGGGGCGATGACGAGGTGGGCAAGCTGTCGCGCGCCCTGGCCACCGTGCTGAAGAACTGGAACACGGTATTGGGCGACATACGCCAGGCCGGTTCCACCATCACGGTGGAAGCGAGCGAAATCGCGCTGGGCAATGCGGACCTGTCGGCCCGCACCGAGTCGCAAGCCCATTCCTTGCAAGAAACGGCGTCGTCCATGCACGCCCTGACGGACACCGTGCGCGAAAATGCCAGCCATGCGCACCAGGCCAACCAGATGGTGCTGTCGACCTCGAACGTGGCGCTGGAGGGCGGCCGCGTGGTGGGCCAGGTGGTCGAGACGATGGGCTCGATCAAGGCCAGTTCCGGGCGCATCGTCGACATCATCGCCGTCATCGACGGCATCGCCTTCCAGACCAATATCCTCGCCCTGAACGCGGCCGTGGAAGCGGCGCGCGCGGGCGAACAGGGCCGCGGCTTTGCCGTCGTCGCCACCGAGGTGCGGGGCCTGGCGCAGCGCTCGGCCACGGCGGCGCGCGAAATCAAGCAACTGATCGAGGATTCCGTTGCCAGGATAGAAACGGGCAGCGAACTGGCCGACAGCGCCGGGCGCACCATGGGCGACATCGTCGCCTCCGTTCAGCAGGTGACGGAAATCATGAACGACATCACGGCGGCCAGCCAGCGCCAGAGCAAGGGCATCGAGGAAGTCAACAATGCCATCACGGAAATGGACGAATTGACCCAGCGCAATGCCGCCCTCGTCGAGCAATCGGCCGCCGCCGCGCAAAGCATGCAGGACCAGGCGCATGATTTATTGCGCGTGGTCGACGCCTTCCGCCTGGGCGACGGCGGCCCGCCGCTGCTGCCCCGTTAGTACCGCCGCGGCATGGCGGCCCGGGAACAGGCTTGCATGGCCTTGCCTGTCTCGACCAGCGCGGGGTCGGTTTCCCGTCGCAAGACATTGCCCATGCGGAATTGTTGATGGTAATCACCGAGTTGCGCGGCATACAGGAAAACCTGATCCCGCCTGCGCCAGGCGGCATGGTAGTCGCTGCCGGGCGCGACCGGGATGGCGCCGATGAAATAACTGTACAGGCCGCTAATCTTCTTCTTGTGCAGCCATTCCATCAATTGCACGATGCGGTATTGTTCCAGCAAGCTCAGTTCGCTGACATTGGCGCCGGACAAGGCGTAATACAGTTCCAGCCGGGCCATCCAGTTGCCCTTTTCGCCTGCCGCCACCAGCGCATCCCAGGCGGGGCCGGTGCGTACCTTGCCCACTTCGTCAGGCGATCCCGGCCAGGCCTCGACGGCGGCCTGGTCCGGCACGGGGCCATAGTAGGCGGGCGCGCGGCAGACGAACTGGCGCGCGTCGGGGCCGTCCTGCGGCACTTCGTCAGCGATGTAACGGGAGACCTTGTCGCCGATGCCCAGCAGGCGCTTGCCATAGCCTTCCAGGGTCCAGCTCGCAGGCAAGCGGCCCAGCCAGGCCAGTGCATCGTCATTGGCCCGTGCTTCCACGGCATAGGCGGCGATCTTGGCCTGCATCTTCACTTCTTTCTGCTGCCCCGCCAGCTTGAGCGCCTCTTGCTCCTCGTCATAGCGGCTCGTGGTCTTGGCCAGCTTGACGCAGTCCAGGAAAGCCTCCGGCGTGCCCTGCCAGCACCGGGCCGGCACCTTCAGCTGCCAGCGCATGCTGACGGTTTTCAACAGATAGTTTTCTTCGCCCTCTTCCCCTTTCACATAGGCGCGGCCGTCCGCCTTGGTCACGCCCTTTGTCAGCTGCTTGCCGCCTACCGTGCTCCAGGTGTAGGGGTCGTCGTCTTGCGGCACGCCGGGGGCGGCGTACAGGGTCAGGTAGTGGCCGGCTGCGGCAGGCGCATCGGCCGCATGGCTCAGTGGCGATAACAGGGACAAGGTGAGTAAAGTTCTTTTAGGCAACAGTTTCAGCATGCAGCAATCGGTTCAATGAAGTTCAGTATGGCAGGCGCAGTCGTGGCCGCTGGCCGCCTCGGACAGGTTTTGCAGGATGGCGCAGTCTTGCGACGGCTGCGGCTGGTCGCACTGGTGGCGCAGGGTCACCAGTTGCTGCTGCAGGGTTTGCAGATTCGCCATCTGCTCGGCGATGCGCAGGATATGGTGGTCGAGCAATTCATTGACGCTCTGGCAGCCTTCGGCCGGATTGTTCTTAAATTCCAGCAAGGCGCGGATATCGGTCAAGCCGATCTGCAGCGAGCGGCAGTGGCGGATGAATTGCAGCCGTTCCTGGTGCTCTTCGCGGTACTCGCGATAGCCGGCGCTGTTGCGCCCCGGTTCCTGCAGCAAGCCCGCCTTTTCATAGTAACGCACGGTTTCCACGTCACAATCTGTCCGTTTGGCCAGTTCTCCGATACGCATGGCATCCCCTTTTTATTCTTTAGTGCAAATTCCGCTTGACCCTGTAGCGGCTACAGGGTTTCTAATGGAAGCATACACGAAACCGGAAGGATGAATGCGATGCCGCACGATAGCCACGATCATACCCACAAGCACGACCATGAGCACAAGCATGAGCACAAGCATGGGCACAAGCACGCGCATGACGCGTCGCCCAAGGCCGCCGGCTGCTGCGCCAGCCAGCATGCGTGCTCGTCCACGCCTGCCGCCCAGGCCGCGCCGGCATTGCCCAGAACCGCCATCGCCGGGGCGCAGACAGTGCAGTACCGCATCGTCAACATGGATTGCCCCACGGAAGAACGCTTGATCCGCAACAAGCTGGCCCATATGGCCGGCGTCGTGGGCCTCGATTTCAACCTGATGAACCGCGTGCTCGACGTGCACCACACCTTGGCCTCGCTGGCCACGGTGGAAGCGGCCCTGCACGGCATCGGCATGCAGGCCGTGCTGATGGAAACGGGCGCGGCCGTGGTGCGCGATCCGGACGAAGGCAGCCTGTCCGGCCTGCAAAAAGGCTTGCTGGTGGTCTCCGGCCTGGCCGCTGCCGGCGCCGAGGCGCTGGCGTGGACCACGCATGAAGACAGTTCGCCCCTCGTCATCGCCCTGGCCCTGTTGTCGATCGCCACAGGCGGCTGGCCGACCCTGAAAAAGGGCTGGATCGCCCTGAAGACCTTCACCCTGAACATCAACTTCCTGATGAGCCTGGCAGTGCTTGGCGCCATCGCCATCGGCCAGTGGCCGGAAGCGGCCATGGTCATCTTCCTGTTCGCCATCGCCGAACTGATCGAAGGCTTGTCGCTGAACCGCGCGCGCAATGCCGTGCAAAGCCTGATGCAGCTGGCGCCCGACACGGCCACTGTCGCCGGCGCGGGCGGCGCCTGGCAGTCCGTCGCTGTCGCCACGGTGGCCGTCGGCGCGACCATGCGCGTGAAGCCGGGCGAGCGCATCGCCCTCGACGGCGTGGTGGCCAGCGGCGAGTCGTCCGTCAACCAGGCATCGATCACTGGTGAAAGCATGCCGGTGGACAAAGCCATGGGCGACGTCGTGTATGCGGGCACCATCAATGAACGGGGCGTGCTCGACGTCACCGTGACGGCCAACAGCGGCAACAGCACCCTGGCCAGGATCGTCAAGGTGATCGAGGAAACCCAGGGAAAACAGGCGCCCACGCAGCGCTTCGTCGATCAGTTTGCCCGCTACTACACGCCCGCCGTGGTCGTCTTCGCCATCCTCGTGGCCGTGCTGCCGCCCTTGCTGCTGGGCCAGCCATTCATGGCCTGGGTGTATAAAGCGCTGGTGATGCTGGTCATCGCCTGCCCGTGCGCGCTGGTCATTTCCACGCCGGTGACGGTGGTCAGCGGCCTGACGGCGGCCGCGCGGCGCGGTATCCTGGTGAAAGGCGGGCAATTCCTGGAAACGGGCTACCGCATCAAGGCCATCGCCGTCGACAAGACGGGCACCCTGACCATGGGCAAGCCGGCCGTCACGGACGTGGTGGCATTGGCGGGCAGCGAGCGCGACGCCATCCTGCTGCTGGCCGCCAGCCTGGACGCGCACTCGGCCCACCCGCTGGCCGCCGCCATCGTCAAGGCCGGTCCGCCCGCCAGCAGCCACTTGCCCGTCAGCCAGTTTGCCGCCCTGCATGGACGCGGCGTGCAAGGCGATATCGATGGTCAGACCTATTATCTGGGCAATGCGCGCCTGATGACGGAATTGCAGCTCTTGACGCCGGCACTGCAAGCCATCCTGGCTCGGCTGGAACAGCAAGCCTATACGGCCATGGTGCTGGCCACCCAGGCCGGTGCGCTGGGCGTGATCGCCGTGGCCGACGTGCTGCGCCCGACGGCGGCGGCCGCCATCACCCGCCTGAATGCGCTGGGCGTGACCACCGTCATGCTGACGGGAGACAATCTGCTGACGGCGCAGCGCATCGCGGCTGAAGTCGGTGTCAGCCTGGTCAAGGCGGAATTGCTGCCGGAAAACAAGCTCGATGAAATCAAGGCCTTGCAGCAGCAATTCGGCGTGGTGGCCATGCTGGGCGACGGCGTCAACGACGCCCCGGCCCTGGCACAAGCCGACATCGGCTTTGCCATGGGCGCGGCCGGCAGCGACACGGCCATCGAAACGGCGGACGTGGCCCTGATGGACGATGAACTGGGCAAGTTGCCTGAATTCATCAGCCTGAGCCAGCGCACGCGCAGCATCCTCGTGCAAAACATCAGCTTTGCCATCGGCATCAAGGCCGTCTTCTTCGGCCTGGCCCTGGCCGGCATGGCGACCCTGTGGATGGCCGTGTTCGCCGACGTGGGCGCCAGCCTGCTGGTGGTGGCAAACGGCTTGCGCCTGCTGCGCAACAGCAAACAGGCATAGTCTCCCGCAGAAATATTTCCATCTGGACAATTGGTATAAAAAACGCTACTTTGGCGGCTGGTCTTCCCCTTCGCCAAAGTAGCCGATGATTTTTCTTCCCCGCCTGACCCTGCTGGCCGCTCTGCTGGCTGCCGCCTCCCTGCACGCCGAACCCGCTTTTTCCGCTGGCACCATCTGCACCTCGCCCGCGCAAGCCGTACGCGAACAGGGCTATGTGCCCATCAACGGCATCGGGCAATGGATCACGGTCACGGGCGCCGCCTGCGGCAATCCCGTGATCCTCTTCCTCCATGGCGGCCCCGGCAACGCGCTCAGTCCGTATGCCGACGCCATCTATGCAGGCTGGGAGCGCCACTACACGCTGGTGCAGTGGGACCAGCGCGGCGCGGGCATGACGTATGGGAAACAGCGGCCCACTCAAGATGTGCCCTTGACGCTGGAACAGATGCGCGACGACGGCATCGCCGTGGCCCGCTATCTGCGGCAGCGCCTGGGCAAGGACAAGGTCATTTTGATGGGCAGCTCCTGGGGATCGATCCTGGGCGTGCACATGGCCAAGGCGAGCCCGGACCTGTTCCACGCGTATGTCGGCACGGCGCAGGTGGTCAATGCGCGCGACAACGAGGCCGGCATGTACCGGCAAGTGCTTGCGCTGGCGCAAGCGGCCGGCGATACCGCCACGGTGGACAAGCTGGCGGCGCTCGGCGCGCCGCCCTGGACCGATCCGCGCAACTTCGGCATCCTGCGCCGCTTCGACCGTAAATATGAAGGACTGGCAACGGATGCGCCGCCGAAGCACTGGTGGCAGCCGGCGCCGTTCTACGCCACGCCGCAAGCGCTGGCCGATGCCGAGGCGGCCGATGATTACTCGTACCTGGCGTTCATCGGCTTGCGCGGCGACGGCATGTTTGCCAAGGTCGACCTGCCCGCGCTGGGCACGCGCTTCGACTTGCCCGTGTTCTTCATCATGGGCGAAGCGGACTTGCTGACCTCGCCCGCCATCGCGCGCAGATACTTTGACAGCATCACGGCGCCGGCCAAGGGTTTTACCCTGGTGAAACGGGCCGGGCACGACCCCAACCAGGCCGTGCTCGACGCCCAATGGACGGTCTTGCGCGACCAGCTGGCGCCGCTGCTGCAGTAAAGCAAGCCTTCAATGGCTTGCGCGGCGTTGCCGGTCCGCCTGGCGCGCCGCCGCCAGCGCCGCGACAAAGGCGGCGTCGCCCTCGGCGCAGCTGCTGGCCGCGCAGCTGCCCAGGTCTTCGGCGATGCGGAAGCCTTCGCCCAGGCTGCTGGCATTGCCGCGTCCGCCATGTCCGCGCGCGGCGCTGCGCAGCACCTGGCGCGAGGCAGAATAGCTGCCGCCCCGCGTGATGAAATAGTCGCCTTCCGCCTCGCAAGCGCTGCGCCAGGCCGACCCGTCGGCGGGCGCGCCCCGGTAATCGGGATGCTGGCAATCGGCCACCCATTCGGCCACGTTGCCCATCATGTCGTGCACGCCGTAGCCGTTGGGCGCATACATGCCCACGACGGCCGTGTATTCGGCGCCATCGTCGCAATCGGTGACCAGCATGTCGAGGCCGAAGTCGCGCCGGGCGGCGGCCTTGAAGCGCCGGTCCTTCATGTTGGCGTAGGTACATAATTGATCTGGCGCATCGCCGGACGGGTATTTCGTCGTCGTGCCGGCGCGCGCCGCGTATTCCCACTCCGCTTCGCTGGGCAGGCGGAAGGGCCGGCCCGTTTCCCGCGCCAGCCATTGCACGTAGGCCGTCGCGTCGTCCCAGCTCACGCACATGACGGGGTGATAGTCCGTTGGCGCATGCGCGGGGGCGTCCCAGCCCGCCTCCTTGAGCGCGATGCCGTCAGTGCGGTCGAAATCCCAGCATTCGCCAGCCGCCCGATAGCCGGTCGCTTCGATAAATTGCCGGAACTGCGCCACCGTCGTCTCGTATTTTGCCAGTCGGAATGCCGCCACGCGCACTGCGTGGGGCGGCCCCTCGGCCGGATTATGGCTGCCGTCGCCGATGCGCGGCTCCGTGCTGCCCATGCTAAACACGCCGGCGGGAATGCCGGCCATGGGCGGGAGGATGGGGGCGCTAGCGGCCTGGGCGCTGCAAAAGAGGGCGCAGGCAAGGGAAATAATGCTGTGCTTCATGTGGCTCCTGGTAATCGGTGGGTGGGAGTGCAGATTGACAGCCGGGCCGGCCGATGGCCGGGCGCATGCGACGAATCGACAATGGAGCCGACGAATGGCAAGCCATGTTCTGGTCAACAAGACAAGCGGCCGCTACACTACGCCCATGACCAGACAACCCACCCTGCTGCAGGGCTGGCGCTCCCTATGGGAACTGCGCCCCCGGCACGACGTTCCCACCCTCGCCCGCCTGCTGCTCATCTCCCTGATCGGCATCGCGCTGGCGCTGGGCCTGATGGCCATCGTCGCCATCTTCGGCCGGGTCGACCGGCCGCACTGGTGGTGGGCCTCGCTGCTGCCGAATATCGGCATCTGCCTGTGCATCGTGCACACCCTGTTCGGCGTGCTGCGCCTGGCCGGGCGCTGGCTGCCGGCGCCGCTCGTCGAGCGCATGTCGCAGGTGCGCGACCTGCGCGCCGGCATGGCGCTGGGCGCGCTGTCGCTGGCGGCCATCATCCTGGGCATGAGCATCGGCTTCACCATCGTCCCGATACTGGTGGGTTTCAAGCTGTGGGGCATGTTCGTCTCGCTGCCTGCCGCGCTGACCAAGTTTGCCGTCTTCATCCTGTTTGTCATGGGCGCCAACTGGGCGTGGTGGCGCTCGCGCCTGCGCCAGCAGCAGCTGCAAGGCGAGGTGACGGAGGCGCGCCTGCGCCTGCTGCAGGGGCAGATCGAGCCGCACCTGCTGTTCAACACCCTGGCCAACATCCAGAGCCTGATGGACTACGACCCGCCGCGCGCGAAACGGATGCTCGAGACGTTTTCCGGCTACCTGCGCGCCAGCCTGTCGCAGCTGCGCCGGGGCGACAGCACGCTGGAAGCGGAACTCGACATGGCCAGCCAGTATCTGTGCCTGCTGCAGATACGCATGGAGGAGCGGCTGCGCTTCCGCATCGACGCCAGCGCGCAAGCGCGCCTGGCCAGCATGCCGACACTGATGCTGCAGCCGCTGGTCGAGAACGCGATCCAGCATGGACTGGCCCCAAAGCTGGATGGCGGCAGCGTCGTCGTGCAAGCCGAGGTGCGCGCGGGCCGCCTGGAAATCCGCGTGCTGGACGACGGCGCAGGCTTGACGGCCCCAGGCCAGCCACCGCGCCCGGGCAGCGGCATGGCGCTGGCCAACCTGCGCTCGCGCCTGCAGGCCCAGTTCGGCGCGCAGGCCAGCCTGGTCCTGCGCGGACGCGGGAGCGGGCATGGGACCGAAGCCGTGCTGCAACTGCCGTACCGGCGCGGCGACGGCGCGCCCGCAGTGCAGGCGGCCGCATGACGCGCGCCCTGATCGCGGACGATGAACCGCATTTGGCGCTGTACCTGCGCGACCAGCTGCTGGCCCTGTGGCCGGAATTGCAGATCATTCATATGGCGCGCAACGGCGTCGAGGCCGCCGCCCGCATCGCCGAACTGGAACCCGATATCGCCTTCCTCGACATCCAGATGCCGGGGCTGACCGGCCTTGAGGTGGCGCAAGGCATCGAAGGCCCTACGCGCGTGGTGTTCGTCACGGCCTACGACGAGTTTGCCGTGCAGGCCTTCGAGCACGCGGCGCTCGATTACATACTGAAACCCGTCACCACGGAACGGCTGGCCCGCACCGTGGCGCGCCTGCGCTCCGCGCCGCCCCTGCCGCCCGCCAGTGCGGCCATGGCGCAGGCCCTGCGGCAGCTGACGGCCGCGCCCGGCCCTGCCCGCCCCCGGCTGCGCTACATCCTCGCGTCCCGGGGCGAGCACACGCACCACCTCGACGTGGCCAAGGTGCGCTTTTTCCATGCCGACGACAAGTACACGGTGGTCGCCAGCGTGGACGGCGAATTCCTGATCCGCACGCCCATCACCGAGCTGGCGGCCCAGCTTGATCCGGAGCAATTCTGGCAAGTGCACCGCTCCACCCTGATCAACCTGGCCTGGCTGGACGGCACGCGCCGCGACGACGCCAGCCGCTTGTTCGTGCGCCTGCGCGGCCACGCGGGCGAGCTGCCCGTGAGCCGCGCCTTCGTCCACCTGTTCCGGGCCATGTAGCGCGTCCTGCCTGCTTGCCATCCGTCGCGCCGGCTGTCGATTCGTCGCATGGCCGGCGCGGCGGGCACTGCCATCGGCGATGCTGGCGTTTTCATTGCCGGAGACGCCCCATGTTCAACATACTGCCTGTCACTGTAGGTTTGCTGTGCGCCGCGAGCGCGATGCCTGCCCTTGCCGCCCTGCCCGCCACCGTCATCGACACGCTCGACGGGCGCCAGGTGGAGTCGCTGACCTGGCGCCATCCCACGTCACGCGACGTGGTGGTGTTCGAGAATGGTTCGCGCGCAACGATGGACAAATGGGGCGTGGTACCCGCGCGGCTGGCAGCGGATGCCTCCGTGTTCGCGTATCACCGGCCCGGCTATGGCAACAGCGAGGCGGCCGCCGCGCCGCGCGACGGCCGCACCATCGTCGAGGAGTTGCGCGCCGTGCTGCGCTTCAAGGGCTTGCGGCCGCCCTATGTGCTGGTCGGCCATTCGCTGGGCGGCCTGTACCTGCAGCTGTTTGCGCGCAGCTACCCCGAGGAAGTCAAGGCCCTGGTGCTGGTCGATGCGCTGTATCCGCGCATGGTAAAGCCGGTGCAGGATTTCCCCTGGCTGACGCGCATCGTGGGCCAGCTGGCCTTTTCACGCGCCGTCTGGCGCGAAATCGAGCAGATCGACGCGACGGGCGAGATGGTGCTGGCCCTGCCTGACAGCGGCAAGCCCGTGGTGCGCCTGGAAAACCGGCCCGTCTCGCGCACGGCGATCGCCGTCGACTTTGGCGCATTCAGGATGGACAAGAGCACCCGCGACAGCGTCGCCGCGCTATACCCGCAAGCGCTCAGGACGGTGGCCGATTCCAGCCACCAGATGGCATTGACGTCACCCGACATCGTCGAGGCGGCGATCCGGCAGGTGCTGCCCGCCGGGCAATGACGCCGGCTGGCGACGGTTTTTCGGGCAGTTGCCTGCGATCAGGCCGGCCTGCAGGCCACGCGGCGCGCCCGCAGATGCAGATGGCGGATGGTGGCGGCGGCCGCCATCAGGATGCCTGACGCGGTTGCCAGCACGACAACAAATGCCTTGTCGAAGGCCGAACGGGCCAGTTCCGACACTTGCAAGCCCAGTTCGGCCGGCAATTGCTCGGCGGCCAGCAGCGCCGCATCGAGCGTGTCGTGGGCGTTCGGCAGCAGGCCCGCGCTTTCCGGGATCACCAGGGTGGCGCTGTAGACGGCCGACATGATGGTGCCCAGCACGGTGACGCCGATGACGGCGCCCAGCTCGTACGACACTTCCTCGATCGAGGCGGCCATGCCGGCCTGCTGCGGCGCCACGTTGAGCATCACGGCGCTCGAAGCGGCCGTCATCACGGCGCCCAGGCCCAGGCCCAGGATCACCAGGCTGGCCACCTGGGCCGAGACGGCGGCGTCATGCAGCAGCAGGTATGAGGCCATGCCGATGCCGGACAGCAGCAGCGAACCCCACAGGACCTTGGCCTTGTCGGCGCGCGGCAGCATGAAACCCGTCAGCGGACCGGCAAACACGGACGCCAGGGGCAGCGGCAGCAGCAGCAAGCCCGCTTCCAGCGGCGACAGCTCGCGCACCAGCTGCATGTGCTGGCTCAGCGCCAGTTCCATGCCGATCAGGGCGGCGGATGCCACCATGGCGGCGGCCACGGCGCTGGAAAACGGCAGTTCGCGGAACAGGGCGAAGTCGATCAGCGGCCTGGCTTGGCGCTTCTGGCGACGTACGAATTTGAGCATGAAGAAGGCGCCCACGGCGAACGAGGCGGCAGCCAGCGCATACGACGGCTGCGACTTGCCCAGCTCCTTGATCGCATACACGCCACCAAGCAGACCCATCATGATTTGCAGCGAGCCCTTCAAGTCCCACGGCTTGTCGCGGTTACCGGCCCGTTTCGGCAGGATGACGGCGGCCAGGAGCAAAGTCAGCAGCACGATGGGCACGTTGATCAGGAACACGGAACCCCACCAGTAATGTTCCATCAGGAAACCACCGAGCACGGGACCGAAGGCGGCGCCGCCCGAGGCGATGGCCGCCCACACGCCGATGGCGAACGAGCGCTCGCGGTTATCGGTAAACGTCAGGCGGATGATGGACAGGGTGGCCGGCATCATCAAGGCGGCGCCGACGGCCAGCAGCACGCGGGCAAAGATCAGCCATTCGGCGGCGGGCGAAAACGCGGCGCACAGCGAGGCGATGCCGAACACGGCCAGGCCGGCAAGGAAAACGGGTTTGTGGCTCAAGCGGTCACCGAGGGTGCCGAGGCCGGGCAGCAAGCCGGAGACGACCAGCGCGTAGACGTTGATGATCCACAGTTTTTGCGAGGAAGTGGCCTGCAAGTCGCGCGTCAGCGCGGGCAAGGCGGTGTAGAGCACGGTCATGTCGACCACGATCAGGAACAGGGCGCTGGAGACGATGGCCAGCGTCAGCCATTTTTTCATTGGATGCATAAACAACTCATGGATTTTAGTGTAACTTTTAACAACTATCGGTATGGATAAAGCGGGTGCTGCGCAAATATTTACGTTCCAGGCTGCCACGGGCCTGGCCTTGTCGGGGGCGGCGGGCGTCAGCCACGGTCGCCATCCTTGTCATCCTTGTCATCCACGGCGGCCGTCACTTCCGGCGCATCGAGTTCGCGCAGCATGACGACGGACACTTGCTTGAAGCCGCGGCCCTGGAAGAATTGTTGCGCCGTCAGGTTGTGCGCGCCGCATTCGAGGAACAAGCGCGCGATGCCGTGGCTGCGCAGCTCATCGGCCACCCACTCCACCAGCAAGCTGCCGATGCCGCTGCCGCGCACGGAAGGCAGCAAGACCAGGTCGTCCAGCGCGGCGAACGATTTCGAGGCGCGCTGGCGCGTATCGATGGACACGAGGGCCATGCCGACGATGGCGTCGCCTGCGGTGGCGACGGCCAGCAGGGTCGAATCGCCATGCGCCCAGTCGTGCGACAGGGCGGCGCGGATTTCGCCGCGTATGACTTCAGGCAAGTCCGCGCGCCAGTTGCCGGGCGCATCGGCGCGTTCGCCCTGCAGCTCCGAATGCGAGATATAGTCGGCGCTGACGTTATCAAGATATAACTGGCACAAGCTGTCTTCGGCGCTGGCGTCGTGACACCAGCTGAAGTTGATGGCGGGGGTGTTCTGTTGGGCGTTTCTCATGGCGAATCTCGTGTTGTTGAATTGGTAAATGGCATTTTATGTCGCCCCTGAATGGCATTCAAGTTAAAATCCATCTGTAAAACAGATAGGTGGATGCCATGCAATGGACTTTGGAACAAATGCGCTACTTTGAGGCGGCTGTCGCGGCCGGTTCTTTCTCGGGCGCGGCGCGCCGGCTGGGCCGCGCGCAATCGGTGGTCAGCACCTCGATCGGCTTGCTGGAAGCGGAATTCGGCGTGGAACTGTTCGACCGTTCGCGCCGCAGCGCCGTGCTGACGGAGGCGGGCAAGGTGATGCACCTGGAAGCGTGCGAACTGCTGCGCCAGGCCGAGCGCTTGCAGCTGCGCGCCCAGCTGCTGAGCGAGGCGCCCGAAGCGCAGCTGACCCTGGCGCTGGACGAAGCCCTGCCCTACCTGGCCATCGGCACTTTGGTCAAAGAGCTGGCGGCGCGCTATCCGGCGCTGGAACTGGTGATGCTCAACGCCACGGCGTCCGAGGTGGCGCAATACGTGGAGCAGCAGCAAGCCGACGTGGCTTTTCATTTTGACCGCGGCCCGATTTCTCCCGTGCTGGAACAGCAGCACATCGGCAGCGTGGCGCAAGGCGTGTTCGTGGCCAAAGGCCACCCCATGGCCCACGGCCAGGAAGTGAGCCGCAACGAGCTGACCCGCTACCGCCAGCTGATCATGGATTCCGAGCTGAACCGCGAACACGCGTTCAGCCCCGCCGTCTGGTTTTCCGACAGTTTCTACAGCATCGCGGAAATGGTCGCGGACGAGCTGGGCTGGGCGATTCTGCCCCTGAACATCGCCAACTACGACAATTACAAAGGCTATCTGCAGGAAGTACCCTGCCCTGCGCTGGCTTTATCCAGGCTGCCGGTGCGGCGCTTATCGATTCATGGCAAGAAGCTCAGCGAGACGAGCTTGTGGTTGACGCACAGGCTGGCGGAGTTGCTGGCGGATGGGCCGAGGGGGTGATTTGCTGTCTTTCATTGCGGTCACTAGAGGCTTGTAGCTTCGGATCTAACATCGCAATAAATCAAGTAGACCTTGAGTGTAAATTTTCATCTCATTTTCGCAATAAATATTAACCAAAGTGGTTGATTTTTATTTCGAAATTTGAGACTATATTGCTAAGGGGAAGCCCCTTACACCATCTGCGGGTCCAAGAGGGCTCACCCATAAGGGTTCATGAGAGCAGGTCACCTACTCTAGGAGAGAAAAATGACAACCCAGTTCGGAAAGGAACTAAAGAAGCTGCGCATTGATCTTGGCATCACTTTGATGGAGATGGCCCAAAAGATTAACGTATCGTCAGCTTTCCTTTCAGCAATTGAAACTGGTCGGAAGCGTATTCCGGATGGAACACTTGATGTATTGGCAACGGCGTTTCCGGCAATTGCTAAAGAACGCAACAAATTCGAGGTTTTGGTTAATCAAGCTAGGAAGGAGGTCAGTGTGCCGTTAAATGACGCTAGTTACGATGATGCAATGTTGGCCACTGCATTGGCTAGGCGCTTCGGCAGTTTGTCTGCTGAAGATAAAGAACGAATTCGAAATCTGGTGACAATGGAGTAGACATGGCCCCGCCAATGACTAGGACCAGGACAGAAGGAACCGTTGTAACGCCGCGCTCGAAGAAGGATATTGCAGCGAATGCTCAAGCGATGCGACAGTTTCTTAAGCTGGAAAAACAAGATTATTTTCCGGTACCTGCAGTATATGCGATGCTAGGCATGATGTTCGAAGACGCTGATTTTGAGGTCTACGAGGAGTACGAGATGGGAGAAGACCATGGTCGTACATATCCCGATCAGCGTCGAATTGTGCTTAGAAATGACGTGTATGAGCGAGCCTGCATTGGTGAGGCTAGAGACCGCTTTACGATGTGCCATGAGTTGGGACACCTAATGATGCACCGGGGCATCGCCCTTTCACGAATTGATCCAGCATCACCACCGAAGATTTACTGCAATTCAGAATGGCAAGCCGATACATTCGCATCATACTTAATGATGCCTCCTGATCTCATCTGTCGCTATAGCACAGTCCAAGAGGTTGTTGATGCATTTGGGGTTAGTTTTGAAGCTGCGCATGCTAGGCGAGCTGAGATTTTAGGAAAAAACGTGTAAAAAGTTGGCGCTTTTTACACGTTTTAGGGGTAAAAGAAAATCAAACGATCTCTGGTTTTCTCTTGAATTGCATGCTATTGGGTAGCAGTGGGCAGTTTAGTACCTTAACCACTGCTTTGCAAGCGTCAAGTTCGTCGTCGAGGTCATCACTTTGACGAAAGAGTTGGCGATATGAAAACATGTCAATATCCAAAATCCGTTCATGTGATTGCATACACCCGCTTCCGCAGGGGGAAGCTTGAGTACGTATGCGAGCACTGCCGGTCATATCCGCGCTGAGATGGAATCACCGGCGACGCAGTAATGTATAAAGCTAATGAGGCAGCTTAGGCTGTCTCATTTATTTGCGGGTCTGAACTCGATGCTCGAGCCTTTTCTTTGGACACTTGCACCTCGCATATACTTTTCTGGCAGACACATGAATTTCAATTGGCATAGCTGTATCATCACCCGGCAAACCAGCATCGACGCCCACTACAAAAACACGCAAAACGCCAGGCGTTTCTTCCTTGACCAGTGCGGCCCCGAGTTCAAGCTGGACCGTGACTTCATGGCCTGGATATGTGATGGCACCATCAAAACCATGGGCGATGTTGCGGATGAATGGATGCGTCGACATGGACAGTCCAGTTAAGTACCGGTTGGCAGCTAAACTGATAGGTAAAATAATGTGAGCCACGCGGAAACAGAGAGTTTCCTCTTCCATGCGTAAATAGACAGGTTTAAAAGGTATTGGTAGATTCACATGATTCATTCAACAGTCATCACCAACTGGCTCGCCATGGCAAAAGACGATGCCGTCGAGATTGATCCCGACGACATCAACCACGAAGCCCGAACCAATATGTGGAGCTTTTCGCCCACGGACGAGGAAACGCCGCAGATCCATGCGGCCGATATCGTTGCCTTCATCGGTGAGGTGCTCGCGGCCCGGCGCAGCGCGCTCGCTGGCGCAGATATGCTGTTCTATTGCTGGCACGATGCGCAATGCCGCCAGTTGCGCGTCAGCCTGGTGTCGCGCTCGCATGGGAGGCTGCCGTTTCGCTGCGCGCTGCGCGAAACGCAGGATTTATCTCTGATCGCCGAGCGCGTGGTGAACGGGGACTGGCGCAACGAGAATTATATGCAGGCTCCAGCGGAGGACGGCGATGGGCAGGAGCCGGCGCCGTTCGTCCTGCCCGTGTTCGTCGCGCCTGTGCCGTAGTAATCAGCGCACTAGCACGCCTGAAAACGCGCGGGCCGGCACGCCTCCAGGGCCGGCGCCGGCTGGCCGTCGACGATTTCCCCGCTGGCCAGCTGGCCCACGATGGCGGCCAGCACGACGCCCGGATGCATGGCGCACACATATACGCCTGCCACCTGCGGCAGGTAGCCGATGACGGGCACGCCGTCAAGCGGCATGGGGCGCAGTCCGATGCCGGCGAATGCCGGCACGATGGCCTCCGCCCCCTCCAGTTCTTCCCGGATCGCACAGGCCGTGCGCAGCGCCATGGCGGCGGGCTGGTTTTCCGGCGCGTCGTCCACGTAATCTTCCGCCGCCAGCATGGTGCCGTCCTCGGCTTGCCGCACTTCCATTGCGTGACTGGAAATAATCGCGCGCACGAGGCCCGGCGGCGCCCGGTAGCGCAGGAAGATGGCGGGCGAGGCGTGAATCGGCAGGTCGGCACCCAGTTGCGCGGCCAGCTTGGCGGTGCCCGTGCCTGCCGCCAGCACGACGGTGTCCGCCTCGATCAGGCCCGCGGCCGTTTCCACGCCCGTCACCCGCGCGTCCCGGACGGTAAAACCCAGCACGGGCCTGTGCGTGAGGACCGTCGCACCGTGCGCCTGGGCCGCTGCCAGCAGGGCATGCGTTGCGGCAACGGCATCGAGGGCGCCCTGCTCCGGCTCGTACACCGCCTGCTGCGGCGGGTGCCGCAGCCGCGGTTCCAGCTGGGCGATGCGCGGGCGGTCAATCAATACGGACTCGGGCGACACGCGCCCGTCCTGCGTGCCATACGACACGGCGCCATGCCAGCGCACTGCCAGGCCGGGCACCTGCGTTTCCAGCCGGCGCCAGGCGGCGATGGCGCCGCCGCGCAGCGCCGCAATGGGGTCCGGCCCGGCACAGGAGGTATTAATCCACGCAAACGAGGTGCCCGTCACGCCGGACGCGATGCCTTGTGCCTCAATGACGGTAACTTGCGCGCCCTTGCGGGCCAGCTGATGCGCGAGCGCGGCGCCGACGATGCCGGCGCCGATGACGACGATGCGTTCCATTCCAGCAGTACCCATTCGCACCTGTCCCCTCTTGTGTTGTTTGATCAGCTTGTCTCCGCTGGCCGATTATAGCGCTTGGCTGGCGGCAAGCTGGCTCCGCCGCCATCCAGCACGGCATCAACTTATCCTTGTTTTATTACGCATGCGTAGTAGTATACTCCGCATGCGTACCAATATTCCGCCCCCGCCAAACCTTCCCGCTGCCGCCGCCTGCCCGCTGGGCGAGCGCTCGCCGCGCCTGTTTAACCTGCTCAGCCTGGCGCGCCAGAACCTGTTCCGCTCGGCCGATGCCGTCTTTACCAGCGAGCTAGGCTATTCCGGCACGCAGGTCGTGGCCTTGTTCGCGCTGAAGGGCGAGGAAGGCTGCCAGCTGAAGGACCTGGGGCGGTTGCTGCAATTGAAAAATTCCGCCGTCACGGGCCTGGTGGCGCGCATGGAAGAAAATGACCTGATCGTGCGCGGCCAGTCCGCGCTGGACGCCCGTGCCGGCTCGCTGCACCTGTCGCCCAAGGGCCGCGAAGTGCTGGCGGCCGCCTTGCCCTTGCTCGACAGCCTGAATGAACAACTGAGGCAAGGTTTCAGCGAGGAGGAACTGGCCGTCGTCGCCCGCTTCCTGCTGCATGCCTCGCGCCTGCGTTTTGCGCAGGACGTCTGACTCATCCCCACCTCACCACCACAGGAGTTACCCATGCACCCGAACGACATGACCGGCTTGCAACTGATGCAAGCTTTCGCGCAAGGCCTGTTTCCCCGGCCGGGCATTTCCAGGACCATGCCCATGGATGCGCACACCGTCGAGCACGGCAGAGTCATCTTCACGGCGACGGCGAATGAAAACCATACGAACCCCATGGGCGGCGTGCACGGCGGTTTTGCCGCCACCGTGCTCGACACGGTCACGGGCTGCGCCACGCACACGGTCTTGCCGGCCGGCGTCAGCTATGGCACGACGGACCTGAATATCAAGATGTGCCGCCCGCTGCCCTTCAACGTGACGGTCTTTGCCGAAGGCAAGGTCATCAATGCTGGGCGCAACCTGGTCATTTCCGAAGGCACGATCCGCGACGAAGCGGGCAAAGTCTATGCGCACGCGACGGCTACCTGCATGATCATCCGCCCGGCCGAACGGGAGCAAGCCGCCGCCTGATACGGACAGGCCGCGCCCCAGTTGCCTCTTGCTGGTCATGGGAGCCGCAACGCCATGCTTGTGCCAAGGCGGCCGCAAGCTGCCGCCCATGCGCTGTCGCTGCCTTTCCGGCGGTGACTCTATGCCTTTGTCGCATCAAGTCACTGCCGGAAAGAATATGGTGCCGTCGCCAGAGGCGGTGTCGCTGCTGGACGCCTCTTAGAGCTTCACTTTCAGCCTAGCCATTGCCTGCTCCAGATTGCAGGCGAAATACCATGGCAGGCCATCGGTGGTATCGCCACCCACATGCAAGCCCACGCCAGCGCCATCTTCATCGAACCATAATGCGCCGGAATCGCCCCGTCTGGTACTCAAGGGCGTAGCAGTTGCCGAGCACATTTGGAAACCATCCACTTTTCTGACGTCGTCCGGGCCATAAATCATGTCTTTCCGGCCTATCCACATCACTTTGCCCTTTGCCAGTCCGCTCATCGCGCCCGATATCGTCAGCACATCGTCTAGCGCGACGCTTCTGACCTTGCTGATCGGCGTATTGCTTCCCATCGGCTGATTCAGGGTGCGCCGTCCACGGCATTCGGCGATGGCGACATCGCCAGGAGTGTTAAATATGGCAATGACCTGGCCCAGGAATGCCGGCGCCAGTGCTTTATTGGGCTGATATATCTTGACAGCGAGCGACTGCATCACATGGGCGGCACTGAGCAAATACGTCTTTCCGTCCCGCTGCCCGGTGACCAGCAAGCCGATGGTGCCTATGTCGCCATCCTCGGTTTTCAGCAGGGCGCCAGGCCTGAGCGGGTTGAGCTTGGTACGCTGGCGCGCCTCCGCCTCGTCGCCTGAAATGTGCGGCGCAATGCGCAGTGCGACCACGTCCACGCGGACGCCCCCCAGGGTTGCAGGGAAGCGCTGCAGCTTGGTGAGCTGTTCAATGGGAACCTTTGTGTCCACGTGGATGGAGATGGCCAGCTCCTTTGTGTATTTCCCGTTCTTCATCGCATAGCCGATGCCCACGCCAGAGACATACCGTCTGCGCAGAAAACATTGGGCGTCCCTATACGCCGCCAGCAGTTTCCGATCAGTAATACCGGGAAGTTGCGGCAGCTTTTCGGCGGTGCGCGGCCTGGCTGGAACCGGCTTGCTCATTTTGCGTCCTTTTTTTGCGATTCCCGGAAGTTGTCGAGATCGGCCTGGGCTTTCTCCACAGATAATTGCGCGTCGATCAATTTCTTGCGCGATTCCAGTTCGGCCGTATTGGCATCCAGCTTGGTCGATTCCTGCAGCCGCTTTGCATCCGTAAATTTCAACACGGTATCTGCCGACGATTCGAAGACGGCTGCCGCCTTGACCGCCGCAGCATTCGATTTGTAAATCACTTTCGTGAGCGTTCCAGTTTCGGCAAACGAGGCGCCGAGGGTATTGTTCTGGAACGTCTCATTTTTGAGCGGCAGCACCGCCAGCGCGCCGAGTTGAGGAATATCAACTAATGTATTGAGCAAAATGGTGTCGGGATGTGCTGATATTTCTCTTTGCGTATTTAAACAGGAGGCAATCTTGCAAACAAGTAAAGTTGCTTTCACCGGCTGCCGGTAATAAATTCCAGTCTGCGTTTCATCGTTGGCATTTTGCATGGGCAGGCCGGGCAGATACAGGTCCGCATACGCCGTTAATGAACGCTTAAATTTCTCAATGCTGTCGCATACTTCCGGCGCCTTGTTGCAGTAAGCTTGGCTGGGGCCATTCAGCCATTTTTGGAGCGCGATTTCTTCCCCCTCTATTTTCAGCGATCGTCCTTCCGCTTGCGGTCGTATTGTCGACATCAAGGTGTCCGATAGCGCCTTGCGCAAGGTCGCCAAGCGGCTTGTTACCTTTGCTGCGTCCTGGTCGTTGCTGGCTTGCACAGCTTTAGCGTCGTTGAGCGCGCTGCTTGCAAGCTTCAGGGCACTCTCGGCGTTTTTCAATGCCGCCGCAGCGGCAGGGTAATCAGGATCACTGGCGTGCATGTCCTTCAGCGCGGCCTTGGCCTTGTCACGCGCTGCCAGCATGTTGACCTGCTCGCCGCTGAGCTTGTCAATTTTCTTCAATGTCTCAAGGGCAGCTTTTGCGTAGGCATCAGCCTGATCCTCCACGCCGCTGCGTTGATACAGCTTGAGGGCGATGTCAGGCTTGCATGGCGAGAGCAGATTCCTGGTTTCCGCTTCGCCCCAGTCTGAAAAGGAGAGAAAACCCTTGGCTTTGCCGGATTGAGCTTGCCTTGACTGCAATGGAAAACCGCCTGCGGCAGCAGCGATTTTGACAATGCCACCGAGTACGCTCTGAATCGCCGGTCCCGTCTGGTCATCGATAGCGACATTTACTGCCTTTAATGTGCCATTCGGGTAGACTTCAACAGCATAATCTGTTCCCTTGAGCCCACTTTGCATTCGTTCATATGACAGGGTATAGCTATGGGAGGTGTCGGCCGTAATTGAACTCGTTGCCTGCGCACCAATGCTTGCCTCAAGATTGAAAATGGCGGTCGGCTTTGCACCCGCGATAATTGCCGAAATCCTTGCCATTTCGTTCCTGAGCGCCTTCATCTGGCTCTTCGGCGTCGATTTTTTATCATCGATGCGGCTATAAGCGGCCAAGTTGTCACTCCACTGCGTTCCAAGAGCGGCTTTTAGATTATCGATTTTAAGGATGGGGTCCGACGGTATCGCTGCGATCAAGCGCATGGTCTGCTCATCGGTATCCTGCAGAGTGGCGGCTTCTAGTTGGTCAGCCAGCCATGCTTGAATGGTCAGCGTATCCGTGAGATAAGAAATGCCGCATTTCCGCAGTTCCCTGGTGGTGGCGACCTGAAAATCCACGCGCGGGAGATAATATACTTGACCCCGGGATATATTACTGAAATTCTCGATTTTTTTTGATTCAAGACTTGTCGAGCACGCAGTTATGCCGGCGCCTGTGAATAGCAGTAAGATGCGCGCAAAACATCCTTTTGCAGAGCAAAATATTTTCATACTCCCCCCCAAGTCCCGGCTATAAATTTGCGCAATATTTTTATTGCACTTTATGGCATTGCGCATCAAGGAGAATCTGCGTTCCCTGTTTGGCAGCTTGTCGAGTGCCAGCCAGATCAATATAGCAGTATGTTATCAAAAAAAATACACAAATTATCACGACGGCAAGGTGCCGCATGCCGTATCAACAGGAATTGATGAGCGGACCGGTCCGGATGGCGCTGGGGTCCTGATCTCCTTGAGCACGGCATCTTTCCTGATGCGCTAAGGTCAAACGTTGCTTTCATGCGTACGCTCCCCGCCTGCCGCAAGCATGCGGCAACGTGTGGTCGCATGGCCTCAGCCCGCCGCCTTCCTCTTCCCCTTCAGCAAACTGCCGGCCGCGTTTTCCTCGAAGCGCCCCGCCTCCTCTATATAGCCGTGCACGGTGCCGTCGTGGCGCCAGCCGCCCTGGCGCTTGATGGCCTGGAAATCGGCGCCGGCCCGGTGCGCGCTGGTGGCCATGCCGCGGCGCAGGCTGTGGCTCGATAATTCCGGCACGTAATCGAGCCCGGCCAGCCGGGCGCAGCCTTCCAATATCGTGTTGATGCTGCTCGCGTGCAATCCCTTGCCTCCCACATGACCCCATTGGTTGACGGTGCGCAAGAGCGGGCCGCTGGCGATGCCCGCCACGCCCAGCCAGGCGCGCAGGGCCGTGGCCGGACAGCAGACGCCGTCGCCGAACGGGATGGCCTTGACGATGCCCTCGCCCGACTGGTCCGTTTTCGAGCGCGGCAAGGTGATCACCAGGCCTTGCGGCTCCCAGCGCACGTCTTCCAGCGCCAGCCCCGCCAGTTCGCTGCGGCGGAAGGCGCCAAAAAAGCCCAGCTGCAGCAAGGCGCTGTCGCGCAAGGCCTTGTTGGTGCCCAGCGCGGCCAGCCTGGTGACGATCAATTCCAGGTCTTCCAGCGGCAGCGCCCTCGCCTTCTTTTTCGGCTTGCCGTGCAGGCGGGCGATGCCGGCCAGGGTCTTGCGCACGGTGGGCGTGGACGCCGGATCCGCAAAGCCCTGGTACACATGCCATTGCGACAGGGCCGTCAGGCGCAGGGCCAGCGTGCGCGCGTTCAGGCTGTCCGCATACGCCAGCAGGTAGCGGATGACGCTGGACTCGTCGGCGGGCAGCGCCCCGCCCCAGGCCTGGAAGTGGCGGATGGCGGAGCGGTAGCTGCGGCGCGTGTTGTCGGACGTGGCGGCGGCGAGAAAGGCCTGGTGGCGCGCGGCCAGCTCGGCGTCGACCAGGGTGCCGTGTAACGGCGCGACGGCAATGGCGGCAGGGTTTGCCACGGCAAGGCGGCGTTTGTTCAGGGGCAGATCGGGCATGGCGGCGGCGAAATCGCGGTTTTGTACTGGGAGACACGCAGAATAGCATGCCAGACACCCCCATAAGACGCGATAAGCACTCTTATCACGGCTTATATTTTTCAAGATTCATCAAAATTTATATCGTAATATTACGCGATATTACGTATCATGTAATACGTTACTAAATTTCGCTCATAGGTGGTTTCATGGCCCGCACCGGCATTCTGTACTCTGATGTTATGAAAGCAGCCCAAATCGTCGCTGCCGATGGGCGCAATCCCACGGTCGACAATGTGCGCGAAGCGCTGGGCAGCACGGGCAGCAAGAGCACCATCGCGCCCCTGCTCAAGCGCTGGAAGGAAGAGTTCCAGGGCGCGGGCGCCGTCAAGACCGAGGCAGGCTTGCCGGCCGAACTGATGGCAGCGATGCGCGGCGTCTACGAGAAGCAGCAGCGCGACGTGGCGCAGCAGCTGGAAACGGCCATGCAGCAACACCGCGCGGAACGCGATGCGGCACTGGAAACACTGAAGAAGACGGAAAGCGAACGCTTGAAACTGACGCAGGCGCGCGCCGCCCTCACCCAGGAGCTGCGCGCCACCCAGCACGCGCTGGCGCAGTTAAAGGAAGAACACCATTTCCGCGCCGTCACCCTGGCGACCTTGCACAGCGACAATGCTGGCCTGACGCAGCGGCTGGCCGACCGGGGCGAGGACATCGCGGCCCTGAACCGCCAGCTGGCGCAGGTGCGCTCGCAGTTCGACCACTATCAGGAAGCGGCCGCCGCCCAGCGCAGCGAGGAGCGGGCACAGGCGCAGCAGCGGATCAGCCGTCTGGAGCAGGACAACGCCCAGTGTCAGCAGCGGCTGCAAGGCCAGCAAACCACCCTGGTACAGCAGGACATGCGCCTGGCGCAACTGCAGGCCGAGCAAACGCGGCTGGCCAGCGAAGCGGCCGCCGACCGCGAAGCGCTGGCCACCGTGCGCCCCGAGCGCGACCAGTTCGAATTTCAGTATTTGCAGGCGGCCGCGTCCGCCGACGCCCTGCTCGCCAAGCTCGATACGGCCCTGCTGGCGCTGAACGACGCCAGGGTGGCGCTGGCCGCGCAGGACAGGCAGCTCGACATGCTGGCGGAAAATGCCCAGACGGCGCAGCAGAAGGCGGAAGCGCTGGCGCTGGAACGCGATGCCTTGCTGCGCGACAATGCCGGAATGGCCGCGCACCTGGCGCTGCACAACAAGGGGAAACGCGATGTCTGAACCCGTCTATAGGGCGGGGGATCGCCATGATGCTGCCGGACGGGCCGGGGGCCGCATCCGACGCCATGATCACAGGCGGCGGTTCAGCACGCTATCGATGTCGTGGGTTTTCAGTTCCACCTGAACCGCACCGTCCTGCAGCCAGTAGCCGTCGCCGGCCCGCTCCAGCGCATCCAGGTCGAGCGCGCCCAGCGCTGGGGGGATGGCGCCGGCCAGCAGCGCCGCCACATCGCCCCACGCCGCATACAACAGTTTCAGGTACCAGCCGTCGTCGTGGGCAAAGGCGAGAAAGCGGCTGCGCAAGGCGGCAGGCGGCCCGAGCACGCCACGGTGGTCGAGCATCGTCGCCACATCGGCATCACGGACGGCTGGCGGCGCGCCCTGCCAATCGGCCCAGGCATGGCTGCCGCAGGCGTACAGGTCTTCGCGGGCCAGGGCCGGCAGCTGCTGGCGCGCCAAGGCCTGGTAGCGGGCCGGCTTGCCGGCCGTGCCGGCGCGGCCCTTGCGCAGCACGAGGCCGTCCGCCCCCATCAGCGCGGGGAGCATATCCTTCAATTCCATGCCGGAGGCGACAATCATGCGCGCGGCCGGGTCGTGCCAGATATACAGATAATGTCTCAAGTGCTGGTCCGCTTCGTTTTGGGCGCCGTGTTCAGGGCCACGGCGGCGCGTATCAGCGCCTTGAACGCCGCGACATCGAGGTGCTCGCCTTCATGGAGGTCGATGGCCCGGCGCGTATTGCCGTCCAGGCTGGCATTGAACAGGCCGGCCGGATCGGGCAGGGCGGCGCCCTTGGCGAAGGTGAGTTTTACGGCCAATTTATACGTCTCGCCCGTGCAAAGCATGCCCGCGTGCGACCACACGGGCACGCCGCGCCATTTGACTTCCTCGACCACGTCCGGGTCCGCCGCATGGATCAGCGCCCGCACGGTAACCAGGGTTGTGCCGCGCCAGTCCGCCAGCGCGGCGATTTTCGCGTCGATCAGGCTGGCGGCGGACGCGCTGCCTGCCGCTTCCTCGCCGGGCGGCGCGCCGCTTGCTGCTTTTCTCATGGTTCACGTCTCCTTTGCGCTTGCCTTACTGCGCAGGCTCGGCCAGGCAGCTGGCAAGGGTAGCAATCAATTGTGTCCGCAGCGCCTGGTACTGCGCATCCGTGGCAAAGTCGCGCGGGTCGGCCGGCTGGTTCAGCAGATAGGCCGTGGCGACCGTGCCGCTGGCGGCGTGCAGCAGCGTGTACAGGCTGATGATGCCTTGCGCCTGCGCGATGCTGGCCTGATTCAATCCTAGCACTTCCACGCCCTGGCGCACGTCCGTTTCCAGCGGCACCTGATGCGGCGGCTTGCCGCTGACCGACATTTCCTGCATTTGCGCCACGATGGTCTCGCGGTCGGCGGCAAACTGGCCTTCGGCGCTGCGATCGATCTTCAGATTCGCGAGCGGCAAGCTGCTCTTGCGGAACAGCATCAGCCGGTAGCCATCGGCCGTCGAGACCCGGCGCTCTCCCGCCGCCATCTTGACGACGCGCGTGCTCGCGCTGGCCGGCAAGCGGTCCTGCGTTTTGAACTGGAACTGGCTGCGGTTGATGCATTGCGCCAGCGGCGCCAGGGGATCGGCCCCGCGCTCCTGGGCGTGGGTGGCCTGCGCGGCGAGCAGCATGGGGATGGCAAGCAAATGGCGGAGTTTCATGGGGCACAATCATTTCATCGGGTCACGGTGCCGCGAGCATAAGCGGCCACATTGCCAAAAGGCAAGTGTTTAGTTTCCATTCTCTAAGAGCCTATTCCGGTAGGGAGCGTCTTCTGCTGGCAGGTCATCAGGAGCGCGGACAAGGCGTGAGGAGGACGCGTGGCGAGCCACGCGACGACGATCAACGCAGTCCCCGCTTCTGAGGGGGCCAGCAGGGGATGTATTCATCTACTGGGATAGGCTCTAACCCCCCGTGGGAATAGCTTCTTAATATGAAATTCACCTGGCCCGCGTAGCATTCAGATTGGCAAGGCTCTCATCGTGCAGCGCCTGCCATTTTCCGGTTCAATCATGAATGACATCGCTTTAACCCTGCGCAACAGCGCCGTCCTGCCGCAGCGCGCCGGCGGGCACCGCCTGAAAGCGGCCCTGGGCGCCCTGTTCTTCCCCCGCCAGCGCGCGCGCTGGCAGGCGTTTCTTGGCAGCATGCCGGGCATGGCGGCGCTGGCGCAGCTGTATCCCTGCCTGCGCTACAAGATCTACCGCCCCTACGCTTCGCGCCAGCTCGGTTGCACGGCGCGCCTGGCCTTGCTGGAAGGCCATTACCGCTTCCTGTGGCAAGCCGGGGCGCGCCCGCTGGTCGAACGGGCCGCGCGCCAGCCCGTGCTGCTGGCCGCGTTCGAGGGCAAGGATGAGGCCCTGTACCGTTTGCAGCTGACGGCCATCCACGACAGCTACCGCGAAGGCGAACTGTGCCTGCGGCTGACGCGCAACGGCCTGCCCCTGTACCTGGCCAGCTTCCTGTTCACGCCGCGTGCCGATGGCGTTTCCATCCAGCTCGGCGCGCTGCAGGGCGTGCGCTCGGATGCCGGCGCGCTGGCCGTCAAGGGCGCCACGCGGGCGCTGCACGGCTGCCGCCCGAAAAACCTGATGGTGACGGCCCTGCGTGATTTTGGCGATTTTTTTGCCTGCAATAATCTGTTTTTAATTTGCAATGACAACCGCATCGCCCTGAATGCCCGGCGCCGCCGCCATATCGCCGCCGACTACGACCTGGCCTGGCGCGAACTGCACGCCTTGCCCATGCGCGACGGCAACTATTACCTGCCCTGCGCGGCCTGCCGGACGCCCGACCTGGCCGAGCTACCCTCGAAAAAGCGCGCCGACGCGCGCCGCCGTGGCGCCATGCTGGAAGGTATGGCGGCCGATATGCGCGCGCAATTGGCATGCTTCCTGGACACGCCTGCGGCGAGCGCGGAGATGCCAAGCGATACACCTTGCTCAAACAGCCACACTGGCGCTGGCGATGATATGCTTTCCTCCCATTAATCATTTTTCCGACGGAAATAACCATGCTCCCACGCTTGCGCCCTCTGCTGTTATCCATGCTGTCGCTGTCCGCTGGCGGCGCCCTGGCCGCGCCCACCCTCGATGCGAACGTGCGGGAACGGGCCGAAACACTGGTGCGTGACGGCAAGCATGCGAGCCTGGTCATCGCCGTCATCGACGGCAAGGACAGCGCCGTCTACGGTTTCGGCCGCGCGCGGCCCGGCGAGGCGGGCGTGCCCGATGCCGACACCGTGTATGAAATCGGCTCCGTGACAAAAACCATGACGGGCCTGCTGCTGGCCGACGCCATCGTGGCGGGCAAGGCGCAGCTGGCGCAGCCCGTGGCGCAATTGCTGCCCGCCTACGCCATCCCCGCGCTGGACGGCCAGCAAATCACCGTGGCCCGGCTGGCCACGCATTTTTCCGGCCTGCCGCGCCTGCCCGCCAACCTGGCCCCGGCCGACATGCGCAATCCCTACGCCGACTATACGCCGGCGCTGCTGCAAGCCTTCCTGGCCGGCCACCAGCTGGCCCGCGCGCCGGGCGCCGCGTATGAATATTCGAACCTCGCGTATGGCTTGCTGGGCACGGCCCTGGCCACGCAGGCCAACATGTCCTACGAAGAACTGCTGCAAGGGCGCATTTTCCGTCCGCTGGGCATGGCCAGCAGCTCGACGGTGACGCCACCCGCCCTGCGCGCGCGCCTGGCGCCGGGCCACCTGGCCGACGGCAAGCCGGCGGCAAACTGGGATTTCCAGGCCATCGCGGGGGCCGGTGCCGTGCGCTCCAGCGCGCGCGACATGATTGCCTATATGCAATCGTATATGCGGGCAAGCAGTCCCGCGCAGCAACTGGCCGTGCAGCCGCGCCAGGTGCTGGCCGGCGAAGGCGATGGCGACGGCGTGAAAAAGATCGGCCTGGCGTGGATGCTCGACCAGGTCAAGGGCCAGGCTTTTGCCTGGCATAACGGGCAGACGGGCGGCTATGCCAGCTTTGCCGGCTACACGCTTGATGGCAAACGGGGCGTGGTGGTGCTGAGCAATACCGCGCGCGACGTCGATGCGCTGGGCGTGGGCGTGCTGCTGCCCGGCAGCCTGCCGCCGCCGGCCGGCCCGGCGCCGAAGGAAATCGCCATCGCCCCGGCCGAGCTGGCCCAATATGCGGGCCAGTATGCGCTGGCGCCCACGTTTGTCCTCAGCGTGCGCCAGGGTCCCGACGGCTTGCTGGTGGGCGCCACCGGCCAGGGCGAAGCGCCCGTGTACGCGAGTGCGAAAGACACCTTCTTTTACAAGGTGGTCGAAGCACAACTGGTATTTCAGCGCGACGCCCAGGGCGCCATCACGGGCGTCGTCCTGCACCAGAATGGCCAGGCGATGCCGGGCAAGCGCAAACCTTAGCAAACGGGCAAGAATGGCATAAAACTCAGACAACCTTCATGTTGGCGCCGTATACTTGCCCAGGCATGCCAGCCGCCTTATCCAGGCGCCGGCATGCCTACGGCCCACCCTGGACAAGGTTCCCATGATACCCGCTTACACCCTCCTCCCCCTTTGCCTGCTCGGCGGCGCCGTCCTGGCCGCGCCCGTCCTCGACGACGCCGTGCGCCAGCGCGCGGACGAACTGACGCGCACGGGCATGCACGCCAGCATCGTCATCGCCGTGATCGACGGCAAGGACAGCGCCGTCTACGGCTTTGGCAGCGCGCATCCACGCAAGAGCGCCAAGCCGGGCGCCGACACCGTCTACCAGATCGGTTCCATCAGCAAGACCATGACGGCCTTGCTGCTGGCCGACGCCGTCATCGAAGGCAAGGCAAAGCTCGACGCGCCGGTGGCGGCCCTGTTGCCGGGCTATACGCTGCCAGCCTTCGATGGCAAGCAGATCAGCCTGCTAGACCTGGCCACGCACACCTCGGGGCTGCCGCGCCTGCCCGACAATTTCGCGCCGCAAGACCCGGCCAACCCGTATGCGGACTACACGGAAGCGAAGCAGCGGCAGTTTCTCGCCGCCTACCGCCTGCCCCGTGCGCCGGGCACGGCATTTGACTATTCGAACATCGGCTATGCCGTGCTGGGCACGGCCCTGGCGGCGCAGGCCGGCAGCAGCTATGAAGCGCTGCTGCGCGCGCGCATCGCCGTGCCGCTGGGCATGCGTTCGACCGCGATCACGCCCTCGGCCGGCATGCTGGCGCGCCTGGCGCCCGGCCATTTGCTGTCGGGCGAGGCCACGCCCGCCTGGGAGCTGAACGTGGTGGCGCCGGCCGGCGGCGTGTATGCGAGCGCGCGCGACATGGTCGCCTATCTGCAAGCCTACATGTTCAAGCCGCTGCGCCCGTACGCGCTGGCGCTTCAGCCGCAGCGTCCGCTGGCGGCCGACAGCGACACGAAAATCGGCCTGGCCTGGCTGCTGGAGCAGCGGCAGGGTCACAGCTACGCCTGGCACAGCGGCCAGACGGGCGGCTACGCCAGCTATGCGGCGTTCACGACGGATGGCAAGCGGGGCGTGGTGGTGTTGACGAATACGGCGCGCGACGTCGATGCGCTGGGTTTGTCCGCCCTGCTGCCCGGCACGCCCTTGCCGCCGCTGAAAAAGCCCGGCGTGGCCATCGCCATGACGCGCGCGGCATTGGCCGAGTATGTGGGCACGTATCCGCTGGACAAGGATTTCACATTGACGGTCAGCCTGGGCAAGCATGGCCTGGAAGCGGCCGGCACCGGCGTCGGCTCGGCACCCCTGTTCGCCAGCGCCAAGGACCGGTTCTTCTTCCGCGCCATCGAAGCGGAACTGGCGTTTACGCGCGACGCGGCGGGCAAGATCGCCGCCGCCGTGCTGACGCAAGGCGGGCAGGACGTGGTCTTGCCGCGCAAGCCGTAATAAGACCTGTAGGCCTGGTCTTATATCTGCAATCTTTAAGCAATAGCAATTCTCACGCTAATGCATAAATACTAGATAAAAATTATTTCCTATGTACCGTTTAATAAAGTATCTAACCACAATGAAAAATAATTAATACCGCTGCATAAAAAAGTAAATTTCTAGAGTTGAACACTATTATAAAGATGTTGCGCAATACTTCTTGCCCTATCTTGAACTCCAGAATTTCCGGAAAATTTCTCCCCAACCAAAGCCTTGGCCAATGGATAGCCCTTCCCCTCTAATTTCCTAATTTTCTCAGAAACTGTTAAATTCATAAGCTCTTCTGAATTTGTTTTTTCATCAACCAACAATAGATTTCCAATGCTGCCAACAACATCAGAACTTTGCCCATCCTTCATAGCCGACTCTGAAATTATATGCTCAATACTCATTGATTCATGATTAATATCAATTCCGCCAAACTTATCGCCGAATTGTTTTGATAGGCAATACTTAATAATCCCTTTATTTTTTGTCTTACTAGACAAATAAGATAACTCCAAAAACTTCACCTCAAATTCCTCATATTGCGGCAATTTTGTCTTCAAGGAATAAAAGAGGCTTGATATAATAGCCTGAATATCATCATTTCCTTTCGCCCCGGTTAGCGAAATCGCGTGGCTTGAATAAGTCGTAGCGATAACTCCTGACGATCTCTGCGAAGTAACAGCATTGAACACAAAATGAAAATATTCTAGCTTTCTAAGGCATGTCTTTAAATTTCTTAAGGTTAGTCGTTTTTCATAATAGGCTCGCAACAGAGCCAACGTCATAGATGATTGTTGTTTTACCTTAAACAATCTTAATGCCTTAAGGGATTCTCTGACATCAGTTTCTTCCCTGCTCCACTCATGGGCACCAGGATCGATTAATTTGCAATAAATAGCTGCCGCATGATTTAATTTTTTAAGCAAATCATTCGCATTCTTTTCATCCTCGGATACAAATTTTGAAATTTCTGAGAATAATTTCTTGTCAGTAGTGTAGTTGTATTCGGATATCCAAAAATGCAAGAGAAATGAGTCAATTATTTCCGATTCACTTGCGTCATCGAATTTTCTAATCAATGAATTCCAAGACTCTTTCGCCGAATCCAACTTCGCGTTACCTTCCTTTATCTTACTTAGCAATAGATTTTTCACCAAATCCGACGTGCGCAAATCACGCCCTCGAGCGTTTAAGGTTTCAAATATCAGATGTGCATCACTTTTATTGTCTAATTGAATAAAAACAAGCTTTAAAGATAGTACCTTATCTCGAATTTCTTTTAATTTTAAAATTGGATCAGGAACTTCTACCGGAAACATATTTATTTGTCCGCCGCTTTCGGAATTGGAGGTTGGAACTTCGTCCTCCAATCGCGCACAAATAATCTCAAATGCGTTTTTTAGCTTTTGCTCCTCAATGCCCACATCACAATCTATTTTTAAACCATTGAAAGATTGAATGTGATCTTGAAGATAAGGAAATGATGTGTCGGCATCTAAAATAAACTCGGCCTCATTATCTATATTTGGCTGCTCAACAAATTTATGCACACCTTTTGCCAGATTATCCTCACCTAGTCTCAAAAAGGAATTTCTTATTGCTGACAAAATGAGAGTAATAGTCGTTAATCTCTGTTGGCCATCGACAATTCCAAAATATGGCTTTCTTTCCTGATAAACGACCATCGATCCAATAAAATAATTCTCTGAAACATCATTAATTATATCGTTCCAAAAATTTTCCACCTCATCTCTTTCCCAAGAATAAGGACGTTGAAAACGCGGAATCTGGAAATATCCTAGTGAGAAAATGTCTTGTATTTGCTTGTCGTGGGCTTCAATTTTCATCTGGGTTGGACTTGAAATTTAATAAATTTTAGGGCGGTGAGAAAGAATATTTTTCGTCTGCAATGATGCCTATGATATCTCACCATCAAGCATATAGCTTTCGATTACTTTTATCAATTCAAGCCGGGATTTTGTTCTAAATTCGCCTAAAAATTCTTCAGAATTCGTTTTTTTCTTGCTTTGGCCATCAAATACTACTTTACAAAATTCGACAACGAACTCGCCATCGGGATCGTCTTCCGGCTCGAAGTGGGAATTGAAGCAGTGACCGCTGTCGCGGCTATGGCCCCACAGCAGCAGCGCGCTGCTGAACCATTGCATGGTGTCCGGACCCGGCTCGACCTCGAACAGGGTGTTGACGGTGATATGCCAGCCGCCGGGCACGCGCAGCGGCTGCAAGGGATAGGGAAAGCGTGGCTGTTTCATGTGGACGAAGGCAGGCGGCGGCTTGCGTAAAAGGCGAGGAAGTCCAAGGCCGGCAGCGCTTTCGCAAACAGCCAGCCCTGACCGAATTCGACCTTGCGTTCGCGCAAATAGTCGGCTTGCTGCTGCGTTTCGATGCCTTCGGCCACGATCAGCATGTTCAGGGTGCGGGCCATGTCGATGATGTGCGGCGTGACGCTGCTGGTGGCCGCGTCCGTGCCGATGGTGTCGACGAAGGATTTGTCGATTTTCAGGGCGTCGAGCGGCAGGTTTTGCAGGCTCGACAGGCTGGAATATCCCGTGCCGAAGTCGTCGATGGCCACGGCATGGCCGCGGGCACGGGCCTTTTCGATGGTGGCGCGCGCCGCTTCCACGTTGATGAAGCCCCGCTCCGTCGCTTCCAGCCAGATCTGCTGCGCTTCGATGCCCGTGCCGGCCAGGGCCCGCTCGAGCACGTCGAGCACCCGGCCCGTCTCGATGTCGCTGGCGCACAGGTTGATGGCGATGTGCAGCGCGCGGTCGGCCAGCAGCGCGGTGCGCAGGTCGGTGATGACGCAGGCGATCACCTGGTCCGTGATGGGCAGGATGAGCTCGCTTTCCTCGGCCACGGGGATGAACAGGTCGGGCCGTATCATGCTGCCGTCGGGACGGCGCCAGCGTATCAGCGCCTCGGCGCCCACGCACACGCCCGTGTCCAGCGCAATAATCGGTTGATAATGGACAAAGAATTCGCGTCGCTCGACCGCCGTTTCCAGTTCGCCGCGCAAGGACAGGCGGCGGCGCGACAGCCACACGACGATGCCGACGATGAAGGCGGCCATCAGCAGGCCCATGGGCAGGAGCAGCAGCTGTTCGCGCCGCAGCCTGTCGTCGAGCTTGCTGCGCGGCTCGATCATGACGGCCGTCAAGCCATCGCGGTACAGCATCGCATGGATGCTGTCATCGTGCGCGGCGGCGCCCGTCGCGGGCTGGCCGTCGAGCAGGGCCTGCACGGCGGCCGGGTCGGGGTGATGCAGGGTGTCGAGCACGCCGCGCTTGCCGATGGCCACGGCCATCTGGATGTCGCTGTCGACGATGACGTCGGAAAAGCGCACGGGATCGATCAGCACCTTGTAGGCGCGGTAGGACAGGCCCACCATGCGCTTGCCGCCGCTGACGACGGGCCGCAAATTGAAATCGATGCCCATGCCGTCGGCCATGGTGAAGTCGGCAGGCGTGACAGCGATGCGCGCCTCTTCGAGTCCCGTGGACGTGCATTTGAGCAAGCCGTTTTCCACATAGCCGATATCGTCGATGCTGCGCGTGGTGATGGTGATGCGGCGCAATTGCTGGATATGCGCGTCCGAGCACGGCGCCAGCGCCAGCGCATCGGCGCTGCGCAGGGCCACGCCGGCCGAGGCGATCGAGCGGTGGGCCCGTTCGAGCGCATAGCCGGCCAGCAGGCGCAGGCGTTCCTGCTCGCCCGCCAGGGCGCGCACGGACGACAGGTAGAAGGCCAGGCTCAGGGGAGCGGCCACGCCGATGACGGCGACCAGCACGCTGGTCACGATAATGCGTTTTCTGCGCATGCGGATACCTGTGGTAGTTATATGATTGCTATGTATTGCTCGATGGCATCATATTACAAGTGCGGCCCGCGCACGCGCATCTTGTTGAACAGTTACACTTTTCCCGCTGCCTGCGCGGTGGGCAACTCGGGCCGCGCCAGCACGAACACCAGCGCCGCCACCACGGCCGCCAGCCCGCCGGCCAGGTACAGTACGCTGGCAAAGCCGTCGATGAAGGCGTGCCGGGCCGCCTCCTGCGCCACGGCCTGCAGCGCGGGCGGCAGCTGGCCGAAGGCGTCGGCCGCATTGCCGGCGACGATGCGCCCTATCATCTCGGGCGAAGCCTTCAAGCCGTGCAGCCACGCCAGTTGCTCGAACGAGGCGGCCGTGCGCATGGCCAGCACGGCGCCCAGCGCGCCGACGGCCAGCACGATGCCGACGAAGCGCGTGGTGGTGCTGATGCCCGAGCCCATGCCCGTGCGTTCACGGGGAATGCAGGCGAGGATGGCCTTTTGCGTCGTGCCGTTGAGCAGTCCGGCGCCCGCCCCCGTGACGACCATGCCGGCCGCCACCCAGCCGTATTGCAGGCTGGCGGCGGCAACGGCGCTTGCGATATTGCCCACGGCGACGATCAGCAAGCCCGTCACCAGGATGCCGCGATCATCGAGCACCCGCATGGCGCGCGGCGCCAGCCTTGACAACACCACCATGGCGACGGCGAACGGCAGCATGGCGCAGCCGGCCAGCACGGCGGAAAAGCCGAAGGCGTTCTGCAGGTACAGCGGCAAGAAGGTCATCATCACTTGCGCGGCGATGGCATAGCCGAACATGCCCAGCACGGCGCCGACGAACACGCGCCGGCCAAACAGGCTCAAATCGACCATGGGCGCGCGCTGGCGCCGCTCCACCAGCACGAAGACGGCCAGCAGCGCGGCGCCCGCCGCGAAGCGCAGCATGGTGGCATGGCTGGCCCAGCCCGCCACGCTGGCGTCGATCAAGCCCCAGATGATGCAGAACAGGCCGGCGGAGAACAACACGGCGCCCGCCGGGTCGAAGCTGGCGTTCGAGGCATCCTTCGACTCGTCCACGTGCTTGCCCACCAGCCACATCAAGATGGCGACGACGGGCAGGTTCAGGTAGAAAATCCAGCGCCAGTTGATGGCGCTCGTGACCAGCCCGCCCAAGAGCGGCGCCACCGTCATGGCCACGCCCATGGCCGCGCCCCACACGGACCAGGCGCGCGCCCTCTCCTTTTCCGCGTGAAAGGTGTGGCCGATGACGGCCAGCGCGGACGTCAGCAGCAGCGCCGCACCGAGTCCCTTGACGGCGCGCGCCACGTTGAGCACGAACGGCGTCCACGCCAGGCCGCACAGCAGCGAGGCCAGCGCGAACACGGCCAGGCCATACAGCATCACCCTGCGGCGTCCCAGGCGGTCGGCGATGCTGCCAGCCGGCAACAGGAACGAGGCGAACGCCAGCATGTAGGCGCTGACCACCCATTCCACGTCGACGAAGCTGGCGTTCAGGCTGCGGGCGATCGACGGCAGCGAGACGGCGACGACGTTGGTGTCGAGCATGATCAGCGCGCACACGCCCGAGCACGTATATAAAGTCCAGTTGGTATTTTTCATGCCTGTATTTTAAGCAGGCTTGTATTATTTCCTGTTATAAGACAAGCGCCTTATAATTTACTCATGGTGAATACAGAAAAAGACATGGAATTGCGGCACTTCCGCTGCGTGCTGGCCGTCGCGCACAGCCTGCACTTCGCGCGGGCGGCGGCGGAACTGGGCATTTCGCCGCCCGCGCTGACCAAGCAGGTGCAGGAAACGGAACAGCTGCTGGGCACGCGCTTGTTCCAGCGCAGCAAGCGCGCCGTGGCCCTGACGGCGGCCGGCGAACTGTTCGTCATCGAGGCGCGGCGGGCGCTGGAGCAGCTGGCGCAGGCGCAGGAAGTGGCGCGGCGCGCCGGACGGGGCGAGCTGGGACGGCTGGAGATCGGCTACGTGGCTTCGGCCGCATACTCAGGCGTGCTGCAGGGCCAGTTCGCCCGCTTTCGCGCCAGCCACCCGGGCATCCGCATCGGCGCGCGCGAGTATGCGATGGAGGCGCTGCCCGCGCTGCTGGACCAGGGCCGGCTGGACCTGGCCTTCGTGCGCCCGCCCCTGCAGCTGCCAGACGGACTCGACAGCGTGGTCTTGCTGCGCGACCGCTTCGTGCTGGCCGTGCAGGCCGACAGCGCGCTGGCGCGCCAGCAGCAGGTGACGCCGGCGGCGCTGGCGCAGCAGGCCTTCATCGTGCCGGAACAGGAACTGGGCACCCTGGAAGTGAGCCGGCGCGGCGGCTTTGCGGCGCAGGTGGTGTCGCGCCCGGGCAGCCTGGTGGCCGTGCTGACGGAAGTGTCGCTGGGCGTGGGCTGCGCCATCGTGCCCCATGCCGTGATGGCCAGCGTGCAATTGCCCGGCGTGTGCTTCCGCGAGCTGGCAGCCCCGCAGATCAGTTCGGAAATCGCCGTGGCCTTCCGCCGCCACGAACAGGCGCCCGCCGCGCGCGCCTTCATTGCCCAGCTGCGCGCGGCGGCCATTGCCTAAAATAGCCGTCAGGCGCTCTTCAAGACGGCCACGGCGTAGGTGCAAGCGGCGGCCGTTTCATTGCGGAACACGCAGTCGGCCGGCGGACCCAGTTCCAAGCAGTCGCCCTCGTCCAGCACGTGGCGCGTCTCGCCTTCGAGGAAGACGAGGCTGCCGCTCAGCGACCAGATCAGCTGGCGCCGCGCCACATAGGCGGCGGCCGGCATGGCCACCACGGCGCCCGGCGGCAAGGTAATGTGCACGAGGTCGAGCGGCATGTCGGACGCGGGCGACACGTGGCGCCGCACA
The DNA here is from genome assembly GCF_058798615.1 of Janthinobacterium sp. GW822-FHT07H11. Lineage (NCBI taxonomy): Bacteria > Pseudomonadati > Pseudomonadota > Betaproteobacteria > Burkholderiales > Oxalobacteraceae > Janthinobacterium > Janthinobacterium sp. GW822-FHT07H11. The sequence continues at coordinate 3,526,957 of NZ_CM179507.1, read as the reverse complement.
TAGCCGCTCTGCGGGTCGATCCACACGGGCTGCTCAAGCTTGCGCAGCAAGCGTCCCGCGCGCATCTCGGCGCGGGCGATCAGTTCGGACATGCTCAGGCCAAAGGCGCCCGACAGCCGCGCCAGCAAGGTGGCCGTGGGGCTGCAGTCGCCGCGCTCCACCTTGTGCACCATCGCGCGCGACACGCCCGAGCGGGCCGCCAGCTGCGTCAGCGACCAGCCCAGGCTTTCCCGCTCGGTGCGCACCCTGGCCCCGATGCGCTGGTTCAATTCGTCTGGTTTAGTGGACATGTATCGAGTTCCATTCGGATTTTATTGGACAAGGCGTGGGAGGCCATCTATGATTTGTCCATTATAGTAGACGACTAGCAAGGAGATCAACATGCCCATACGCGATGCCCACGCGGGCGACATCGAGGCCATCACGGCCATCTACAACGATGCCGTCAGCCATACCCTGGCCATCTGGAATGAACGCACGGTCGATGCGGCCAACCGCGCCGCCTGGCTGGCCGAGCGCCAGCGGGCCGGCTATCCGGTGCTCGTCGCCATCGATGCGGAAGGGACGGTCGCAGGCTACGCCTCGTTCGGCGACTGGCGCCCGTTCGAGGGTTTCCGGCATACGGTCGAGCATTCCGTGTATGTGCGCGCCGACAGGCGCGGCGCCGGCGTCGGCAAGGCCTTGATGGGGGAATTGATTACGCGGGCGCGCGGCCTGGGCAAGCACGTGATGGTGGCGGGCATCGAGGCGGGCAATGCCGGTTCGATCGCCCTGCACAAGCAGCTGGGCTTCGCGGAAGTGGGCTTGATGCGCCAGGTGGGCACCAAGTTCGGCGCCTGGCTGGACCTGGCATTCTTGCAGCTGCAGCTCGACACGCGCAGCGATCCGGACGGCATTGCGCCGCCCGGTTGAGGTCAAGCAAAGGTCAGGGGTCGATCTCCGGCGGCGGGCGGCGCAGCGCCATGTGTTCCCACACGGCCACCAGGACCAGCACGCAGCTGGTGATGCAGGCCAGGGTCAACGGCGAATACAGGCGTCCATACGCCATCGGGATCAGCGCCAGGATGATCAATATGCCCAGCAGATGCGACAGCGGTGGCGCGGCGCGCTCGCTGCTGACCCATTTGAATAGCGCATTGCCCAGCAGATACAGGATCGGGCCGCCCAGCAAGGCGCTGATGCCGGCGAAGCTGGCCTCGTCCGGATGCACGAGGGCCAGTTCATCGGCCACGGCGGAAACGATCACGCCGCCCACGATCAGCACGTGGATATACGTGTAGGCGATGCGGGCGACGCGGCCCGGGTCCTTCGAATGGACGATGCGGTGGTGGCCCGTTTCGGCACCCGTGTCAAAATAAATCCACCACATGGCGATGCTGCCGGCCAGGGCCGACAAGAAGCCCAGCCAGTTGCCGGGTGTCCATGCCAGTCCCGCGAACGTGGCGCCCGTCACCAGCAGGGATTCACCGAGGGCGATGATGACGAACAGGCCGCAGCGCTCGGCCATGTGGCTGCCATCGACGTCCCAGTCCGCCGTCGACGAACTGCCCAGACCCGGCACGCCGAAGCGCATCCAGGGGCCGGCCAGGTCGATCGCCAGGGCCGCGCCCCACCAGAAGAGGCGCTGCTCGGGCGACGCGATGCCGCCGGCGATCCAGAAGATGCCGGACAACACGGCCCACAGGCTGATGCGCTGGAAATTGCGGCGGCGCGCCAACGCCTCATGGCGCACGGCCCACCAGGCGAACAGGGGACGGCCCACCTGCATGGCCACGTAGGCGGCCGCGAAGCCCAGGCCGCGCGTGCCGAAGGCCTCGGGAATCGAGGCGGACATGATCAGGCCGCCCAGCATCAGCGTAAACAGGCTGATGCGCACGGGAATGCGTTCGGGATCGAGCCAGTTGGTGATCCAGGAAGTAAAAATCCACACCCACCAGACGGCCATCAGCAGCAGGCCCGTCTGCAGCCAGCCCACGGCGCTCAGGTGGGCCAGCAAGCCGTGCGACAGTTGCGTTACCGCAAACACGAACACGAGGTCGAAGAACAGCTCGATCATGCCCACCTTGCCGCTGTCCTGCGCGCCGCGCTGGCGCAGCAGGGAGATGCGATTATTCATTTTTTTCCTTGCATAAATACCGGACCGGCACCCGCGGCGCCAGCCAAAACGCAAGGATGATAGCAGATCAACGTGGCGCCCATGGCAACAAGGCACGGCCTTCCCGCAACGGCCTGGCGCCAGCATCGAGTTGCGCTTGCGGCCGAATGTCGCTACGATGGAACGCATGCGCGGGCCTTCCCCTTCACCATGTACCTGCTGACCTGGCGCGGCCACTGGCTGGCCGCCGCGCTGCTGCTATCGCTCGGGGGCGACGCGCCGGCGCTGGCGCGCCAGCCTGGCGAACCGGTTGCCCCTTGCCGGGCGCCGCAAGGCATGGCGCTGACGGCCAATAGCGATGCCATCGCCACGGCCAGCAACGACCTCAATGACAATACCACGGTGGCGCTGCGCGCCAACGGCACCGCCTACTGGACCGTTCTGTTGTCCACAGGCAATATCCTGCTGCGGCTGGACGCGAACCGCGGCGATGCCGTCGTGACGTTCCAGCAAGGACTGACCCTGCGCTTCCAGGCGCTGGGTCCGCAGCAATATCAAATCCTCATCGATGGACCCATCCTCGACGGCGGCACGCAATACACGCTGACCGGCAAGGTGGTGGCCGTTTTTGAGCGCTGCCCGGCCATGCCCGCCGCGCTTGCCCGATAAGGCCCGGCACCGTCTCGATTTAAACCGCAAACTGTTTATATTCAATTCATTCCATATCAATTTCCATGGATCTTGCCGCCGCGCCGAAAAATCCGGCGCGCCAGCGCCTGACTGCCCGGACGCCCGTTCGGCACGCCGTTCAAACACCGCGCCAGCTGGCGCGCCCTCTGGCGGTGATTATATTTTTTATTAAAAATGCCATTGCCACAATTCGTGAGAATCCGGTAAAAAAATAGGCATAGAATCGCTATTCCTGATGTGGAAAACAGTATCAATATTTTATTTTCCAAGGCGCTAGAAACTATTTTTCCGAATAAGAAAATTTAAAAAACGTATTAATCAATTCGCCTTTGATTAATATCAAATGTTTTATCTGTTTTTTTAAATGACATAGCGTCCCGCCATTTTTAATCGCCTGTCCGCAAGACCGCTTTCCACCGATTTACCCAACTGTCCCGGACCTGTCGGCCACGGGGTACCCAGAGCAAGTGCAGGCCGATATCACTTCATGGAGAATATCATGTCCAACTTACCTCGCGTCGAAGTCACCAACCATACGCTGGGCGCCGGCCAGAGCGTCACCACCAACACCTCGCCCAACAGCCTCGCGCTGGCCATCGCCAGCGGCGACGCCAACAACCAGACCGGCGTGGCCTTCCAATTCCAGGGCCGCATCACGTACTGGAATCCCGGCGTCAGCACCGGTTACACCACCATCAAGCTGGCGAACGACACGGGCAACGCCGTCGTCACGTGGAAAGCCGGCCTGACGGTCACCTACTCGCCGCAAACCACGGGGCTGTACAACGTGCTGCTCGACGGCGAGATCGTCGACAGCGGCAGCGTGTATGTCTATACGGGCTTCGTGCTGGCCTCCTTCACCTCCAACTCGCAGTAAGCGGCGGGTCCGCACCCGCCCGCTGGCGGGTGCCGCGGATGGCCGCCCGCCACCGGGCACGGGCCGCGAGCCCGGCCATCGGCCGCCCTTTCCGGGCCTACCCTGTTGTTAACGATTGCGGTACGCAGCGGCGCGCGCCAGGTGGCCATGCCGTCCCATCGCAGCCCGAGTCGCGTCTTGAGTGGAGGTTGTCATGGGTTTCAGCTACGTCGCCACCGACCCCGTCAGCAAGGTCAGCCTGTATGAATCGCCGGCCCAGGCGGGCCATGCCTGGGCCGGCTACCTGCTGCCGCCCGTCGCGCCCCCGGCCGCGCCGCCCGACCGCCTCAGCTACGCCGACAGCCTGGCGCAGCAGCGCATGGGCGGCTACGTGTTTGCCAGTGCCCGCCCGGCCGCGCTCGGCGATGCACCCGGCCCCTTCATCGCCGCCCTGGCCGCATACATCGACCAGCAGATGTCGGCGCCCGGCCTGAACCTGAACGCGCTGCTGTGGCTGCTCGACGCCGACGGACCGCGCTTCGGCCCGTTCAAGAACTATGGCTGCAGCTACAGCCACAATCCGCTGACCAAGGTGTTCGCCACCAGCAGCAACGTGAATTTTTTGCTGGGACAGGACCTGCTGTTCAACGTGCTGTCCGGCGTCGGCCTGTCGGTGGACGCCGTCAGCGGCAGCCTCCGGCTGTCCGCGCCGCTGGCCACGCCGCCGACGCTGGCCTTCCAGCGCAATGCCAGCGACATCGGCGTGCGCGTCACGGGCAGCGGCAGCATGATCCGCACTTTCGTGCCGCTGGAGGGACCGAATGCGGGCTGCCTGACGTTTACGGCCAGCGTCAATCCGGCCGTCACCTTCGGTCCGGGCGGCCTGGCCGTCGGCTTCCCCCTGAGCGCGCGCGACACGGCCAGCGGCCAGCTGCAGCGCCTGTTCTACCCGGCACTGAGCGCGCCCGCCGCGCTGCCGGCCAGCCTGGCCTGGGTCGGCACGGTCGACCCGCTCGACCCCTACAACCAGAAGCTGTCCGCCGCCGCCAGGCTGGAAGGCGTGCTGCGCTGCGGCTTGCTGCCCGCCGGCCAGCCCGCCTTGCCGTCCACCTACCGCACGGCGCTGGGTCATGCCACGGCCTTGCTGCCGCTGGGCGCCGCCAGCGGGCAGCCGCCCGTGATCGGCCTGCAATCGGGCGCGCTGGCCTTTGGCTGCGCGGCGCCCGCGCCGGCCCAGCCCGCAAGCAGCAAGGCCCTGCTGACGCCGGCCGGGCGCTTCGGCCTGAGCGCCAGCGGCCAGGCGGCCGGGGCACAGACAAACTTGCTATGCGGCATCTTCGGTTCGGAACAGCTGAGCCTTGCCACCTACGACAGCGGCGCGCCGGACAATGACAGCCTGCTGTTCGTGCCCGCCTCGCCCGCCTACGCCCCCGTGTTTCCGTTCCAGGCCGCGACCCTGGACATGCCCGATTCCGGCAACGTGGCCACGCCGCTGGCGCCGGATTACCTGGGCTGCTGGGCCACCGTGCTGCAGGGCGGCGCGGGCGTGCCGCAGTACCACGCGGAGCCGGCGGGCAGCCCCATGTTCGGCCTGCCCCCTGCCGCGCGGGCCGCCGCCGCCCTGCGCGCCGTGGCCGCCGATACCGTGCTGGCCTCGACCCCGCCCGCGCTGCCCGTGCCGCAGGGCGCCGCGCACGCCTTTCCCTTGCTGCCGTATGGCGGCGCCGTCAGCGGCGGCCCGCTGGCCATCGACGCCGCGCTGCTGTCGAGCTTTGAGGCCAGCATCGTGGCAGCCACCCGCAAGGCCGTCATTTCCGGCGGCGCCGGCGCCACCTGGCGCGCGCGCGCGGCCGCCGGCCGCCGCGTGAGCGCACTGGCCGCCAGCGCGGCAAGGGCCGAGGCGCCGCACTACCGCACCACGCCGCAGGGAGCCGTCGCCACCGTATCCAGCCAGGACGGGGACCAGGACGCCTTCCTGTCGGTGACCCTGGGCCAGACCCTGGACGGCGGCGGGCAAGTCCTGCCGTTCGGCTTCCGCTTCCCGGACGGCACGCTGCAGGACGCCTTGCAGACCAACCAGCTGTTCCTCGTGGCCGTCAACGCGGCCCACCTGTCGGGCGGCGATGCGCGCTTCGACAGCACCGTGGGCATCGCGGGCTGGACCATGCAGGCGCAGGTGGGTGCCGGCGTGAGTCCGACGTCCTACCGCAACGTGATGCTGCTCAAGTACTGCGGCGGCAGCGTCAGGGAGCGGGTCAGCAACCCGAATGCCTGGTCCGGCGCGCCCGAGTTCTCGCTGGCCGCCGATGCCGGCGCCGGCGTCCAGGGCATCGCCTACACGGGACTGTCGCAATGGCTGCAGGACACCATCGCGGCGGCCGAGGCGCTGGCGGCGGAGCAGCCCGATTCGCCGTACCGGCACTTCCTGGAACTGGTCGACGATCCCGCATGGACGGGCGTGCTGGTATTGCAGGCGGACTTGAATCCGTCCAGCCTGCCGCCTGGCCTGCAGGGCATTGCGGCCGGCCTCGACCTGACGCGCTTCGTCGCCCACCATTTCGGCTTCACGGCCAGCCGCGTGACGGTGCATGGCGACGGCAGCATCACGCTCGACGGCAATTCCAGCACCTTCGGCCTGGTCGACTACCAGGACCCGGCCTTCGCCGCGGGCCAGCGCAACGGCTTGCCGCCCGATACGCCGATCGCCCTGCCCGATACCGACAACTATGCGTTCCGCGTGCTGCAATTGCAGGTGCTGTTCGACAATGCCGTGATCAAGACCTTCAAGAGCTACGTGCAGCTGGCCGTCAACCGCCTGCTGGGCTCGGCCGTGACGGGCACCACCTTCGGCGGCAGTGCGATGCCGAACAACGGCGTGGTGCTCGACGGCAGCTATATCGACCAGAACGGCACCGGCGTCTACATCTTCGAGCAGGCCACGCCATCGATCTTCAGCCTCGACAGCAACCTGCTGCGCAGCGTGGCCTTCCAGCGCATCCAGTTCAACTGCCTGGGCACCGTCGACGCGGGCGCAACCGTGCTGAACCGCTTCAGCGTCTGGGGCACCCTGGACTTCGCCAGCCTGGAGGGCGACGGCGCCCTGCTGGACCTGCTGTCGTTCGGCGCGCTCGACCCGGCCCAGCCGCCGGACGGACAGGGCCTGGCCTTTTCCAACCTGGTCATCGACATGCGCTACCCGCAGACCACGCCGGCGGCCGTGCGTTTCGCCGAGGTAACGGCCAGCCTGGCCTACGACCTCGACGCCAGCCAGGCCAGGCCGGACAGCCTGTTCAAGGGCTTCGGCCTGGAACTGTCGGGCTTTATCGCGGCCGCCGACGGGCAAAAGCCGGCCGATTTCGGCTTCTTGCCCGTCAGCACGACGCTCAAGCTGGCCACGCTCGACGGCCCCTGGCATGGCGTCGTGTACGACGTCACCATGGGCGGGCCGGGCGCGCTCGTCTCGGCCGCCGGTTTCCACTCGACCCTGCTGCTGGCCTGGTCGCCCGCCAGCGTCGCCGGCAGCGACGAGCAGGCCGTCTTCGTCGGTCTGTCGCTGCCCGGCGCGGCGCCCGGCGCCAAGCTGATCAGCCTGCAGGGCATCTTCAAGCTGTCCATCGACAGTATCGGGCTGATACGCCATGAAGGGGCGCACCCCGGGTCCTACTATTATTGTTTGCGGCTGGACAACATCGCCATCAAATTCCTCGGCATCGCCAAGCTGCCGCCCGACGCCAGCATCTGTTTCTTCCTGTTCGGCGACCCGAAGAATACGGGCAGCCTGGGCTGGTATGCCGCCTACGTCGACGATACGGCCGCCCGGCAGGCGCCGGTGCCGGCCGCGCTGCCGTTGCAGGCCATTTCAACGGGGAGCGCAGCATGACCAACGTCGTGTACTGGAATATCGAGAACTTCGGCATCGACAAGATCAACAATCCCAGCCGCAAGCGGCCCCGCTATGGCGAAGGCGGCCGCTGCGGCGGCAACCTGCCGGCCGTGGCCGCGCAGCAGCGGCGCAACCATATCCTGACCATCCTGCAGGCCACGCGGCCCGATATTTTCGTGCTGATCGAGGTATCGGCCAGCGCCGGCGGCGCCGGCGACCTGGCGCCCGACACGGGCGGCCTGCAGGGCGCGATCTTCCTGCTGCAGCTGCTGCGCAACGACGCCAGCGACCCGAATCGCCATGCCTGGCGCCTGGTGCCGCCGCTGAAGGTGGGCACGGGCGGACGCACGGAATCGGTGGCCGTGCTGTACCGGGGCATATCGGGCGCGGCCGGCACGCCCACGGAAGTGCGGCGCTATTTTACCGGGCCGAACGTGTGGACGGGCGGCGGCGTGTCCGCCGTGGCGGCCGGCGCCGTCCCCGCCGCCTATCCGGCCGGGGGCGCGGGCGCGGCCAACATCGGCGACCTGCTCGACCCGCCGGGCCAGCCGGCGCGCACCATCCCGGCCGGCGCGCTGTACAACGGCGGCCTGGCCGAAGGCATGGCGGCGGCGCGCATCGCGTTCGCGCCGGCCGCACCGCCGGCCACACCGCCCGTCACTGGCGGCCTGGTCAATTTCAACGGCTTGCGCCAGCCCTTCATGGTCAGCTTCGTGGAAACGAACCAGGCGAACGTCATCACGCGCAACCTGACCCTGTTTGCCGTGCATGCGCCGCCCAACCACGGCGGCGCCACCAATTTCATCAATATCCTGCTGCGCGGCGTGCGCGACGTGGCGGCCGCGCCGGCCCCCGCGCCGCACAATGAAGTCAAGCTGATCTGCGGCGACTTCAACCTGAACGCCATCCACGCACTGCCGCCCGGCGCGGGCGGGCGCACCACCGCCTACGACCAGTTGCGCGCGCTCAACTACGTGCCGCTGCTGGACCCGCCGCTGGCCATGCCGGTGGCCGCCAACCTGACGCTGGACGCCTACCAGGGCTATCTGGCCACGCATATCCGCCCCAAGCGCACCAGGCAGCAGCTGACGCAGCAATCGCGTTTCCTGTGGTCCGACAATACGGCCGGCGGCGCGCCGCTGGCGTCGCCGTATCCGGGCTATAACTACATCGGCAGTGATATGGTGAGCAACTTTTTCTCGATCGACAATATGCTCGTCAACCCGCTGGCAGTGGCGAATAACTACCAGTTCACGGTGATGAATCCCGTGTCGGGCACGCCGTTCACGGGCGCCGGCGGCATGCCGGCCGGCGTGCCCATCGGCACGCGCGCGCTGGCGCCGCAGTTTCCGAACGTGCCCGCCGGCATGGCCTGGCCGCAATCACCGGCGCCCGCGTATGCCGTGGGCCAGGCGCGCACGCTGAACGGCTGGGCCAATTACGGCTACCTGCGCAGCACCAGCGATCACCTGGCGCTGTTTGCCGTGATCTAGACAGAACGCCCGGGCGCATGCGGGCGTCCGCCCCGGACATCATGACCGATTCAAGGAGCAAGTTCCCATGGCCACCACCGATACCGCGCTGGACAACCTGCAGCAAGCCATCGCCAACGCCGCCAAGGATGGCCCGTTCGTGCTCGACGCCGCCTTCCTGGAAGCGGGCCTGGCCGACCCGGACGTGACGCCGCCCGAGCAATTCGACGCCATCATCGGCCAGGCCTTCCAGATCGACGCGGCGCAGTTCCGCCTCAGCTGCGCGCCGGCCGACGTGGGCGAGGTGGCCGACGGCGTCTTCACGGTCAGCAACGTGCGCCTGCCCTTCATCGGCGGCCTGCTGCAGACGCCGGCCACGCTGGTGTTTGCCACGCAGGCGGCCGGCGGCGACGAAAATGACGATGACGATGACGATGACGACGCGGCCGTGCTGGTGGTGCAGGTGGCCGCCAGTCCGGCCGGCTGGAACTGGGACAGCAGCTTTCCCTTCATGGGCGGCTGGCCCTTCAGCGAATTGCCGCTGTCGGGCGCGCTGCTGGTGTTTTCCAGCGCCGACGGCGTCTATCCGTGGGATGGCGCGGACGGCGCGCTGGCCGTCACGGGCGGCGCCAGGCAAAACCTCAGCGCCGGCGTGGCCCTGCCCGCCTTCGTGACGCCATTCCTGGAACTGTTTTCCGACCTGGCGGCGCCGCCGGGCACGCTGCAGATCGGCGGCTACCTGGACATGGCCTTGTATGACGGCAAGACGTTCGAACTGGGCGGCCTGATGCCCAGCGGCGTGCTGTCGGCCACGCTCAGCGAACTCGACTGCACGTTCGCCGGCTACCTGCGCGTCACCGCGCCCAGCCTCACCGTGACGATCCCGCCGCCCGTCGATGCGCCGCCGCCCGACGCCCTGCTGCTCGACGGCGGCGTGCAGCAGCTGCTGCTGCGCGGCGACGGCGATGACGACGGGGAAGCGGCCGACGGCGACCAGGCCGCCACGCTGGCCCTGACGGCCACGCTCAGCGTCGAGGGCGCGGGCGCGGCCGACTACACGCTGTCGCTGCTGCTGCAGCCGTCGAATGCCGATGGCGACGGCAATTATGCGGTCAGCCTGGAAGCGGGCAGCGACGGGCCGCCGCTCAGTCCCGGCGCCGCCATCAGCCTGATCGGCGGGGGCGCCAGCTATTTCCGCGCCACGCCCGCCGTGCTGCAGCAATTCCTGACCTCGTTCGGCCTGGACGGCATGACCATCAGCGGCAGCGTCCCGCCCAAGGCCGCCCCCACAGTGGACCAGGTCACGCTGCAGCTGCGCACCGTGCGCGACCTCAGCTGGCAGCCCATCCCGGCGCCCACGCCGGCGCTGAGCTTTACCATCACCTCGTTCTTCCTCGACTGGACGGCCTACCAGCCGCTGGCCAGCAAGGCCAGCGGCAAGTCGCGCTATGAATACCTGTTCGGCACCACGTTCACGCTGCTGCCCACGGTGTTTCGCAAGCTCGACGGCACGCCGGGCGGCGAATTCGACGTGCAGTTCAACTCGGCGCAACTGTTCGAAGCCAAGTTCCCCGGCAAGGCGACGCTGACGGACTTCCTGTCCGTCGTCTCGAACGGCCTCGTCAGCCTGCCCGACAGCATCCAGGCCGAGGTGTCGAATATCGCGCTGAGCATAGACGGCGCGGCCCAGTCCTTCGCGTTCTCCAGCGACTACGCCGCCAGCCTGTCCTTCCTGACGGTGGGCGGCGCGCCCATCCTGAGCATTGCGGATGGCCAGATCAGCCTGTCCGGCATCAGCGCCACGGTGGCCGACGACGAGGACGCGGACGACGGCGCGCCGGCCATGGCCGGCGCCAGGGCGGGCAAAGCGGGCGCCGGCACGGCCTGGGCCGGTTCCATTTCCGGCCTGCTGGGCGTGGGGGCCAGCCTGCAGGCGGCCGTCAGCGTCGCCTACAGCAGCCAGGAAACGCCGCCCCGCTGGACCCTGTCGGCCTCGCTCGCGCAGGAGCTCGACGTGGGCGAGATGATCGGGCAATTCTTTGCCGCCGGCGGCCTCTATGATTTTCCGGACTTCTTGCCGGGCCACCTGAAGATTTCCGCATTCGCCATCGAAGCGGTCATTCCCAGCGGCAAGCCCAGCACGGAGCTGGCCACCAGCTACAAGGTCGACACCACCTTCGCGTGGCTGTTCTTGCTGGGCCAGCAAGAGATCGGCCTGCAGACGGCCACGCTCTCGGTGCAATATGACGGCGCCAAGCCGGCGGCGCAGCAATTCTCGGGCAAGGCCGATGCCGTGTGGATCTATCAGGCCATCCATTTGAAACTCGGCGTCGGCTATGCGTTCCAGCCGACGGACGAGGGCCCGAACCACAGCTTGTACCTGAGCTGGGAAGGCTTCAAGGCGAGCTATACCAGCGGCAACGAGATGCTCAGCTTCACACTGGCAGGCTGGTCGCTGGGCAGCCTGATCCAGGCGCTCGTGCGCACGCTGGGCGACCCGTATTTCGTGCTGCCGTCGCCGTGGGACTTGCTGAACCAGGTCACCCTCGACGGCCTGTCCATCAATGTGTCGCTGAAAAACGGCGAAAAGAACCGCCTCAGCGCCACCTACACGCTCAGTTCGCCCCTCAACCTCGGCTTCATCGTCATCCGCAGCCTGGTCTTCAAGCGCAATACGGACGGCAAGGTGACCCTGGCGCTGGACGCCACGGTGCCGCCATTGCTCAACGGCAGCATGGGCGACCTGCTGGACCCGGACAAGGGCCAGGACGTCGAGCAGATGCCCAGCGTGCCGGGCGCTGGCGCGAGCTACTTCAAGGTTTTCCTGCTGCTGCTGGGGCAGCGCGTGGCCATCCGGGGCGCCACCGACTTCAGCTCGACCAAGGCTGTCATCGACGCGCTGTCGCATGCGCCGTCCACCACGGACAAGCACAATCCGCCCGTCAACACGGGCAAGGACAATCCCGGCTCTCCGTATTACCAGCCGGACAGCAACTGGCTGATCGCCGCCCATTTCGGCGTCCTGCAGACGGCCGGCGTGTGGGCCATCGACGTGCAGGTCGTCTTCAACGATCCCAACCTGTACGGCCTGCGCCTGACCCTGGGCAGCCCCAAGATGGGCGGCCTGGCGGGCCTGGTGGTCGATATCCTGTACAAGAAGATCAGCGACGACGTGGGCCTGTTCCAGATCGACTTCACCTTCCCCGACAGCATACGCAACCTCAATTTCGGCGCCGTCAGCGTGGTGCTGCCGATGATAGGCATCAAGATCTACACGAATGGCGACTTCCTGATCGACATCGGTTTTCCCTACAATATGGACTTTGCGCGCTCGTTCAGCTTCAGCGCCATCGTCTACGGCGTGCCGGTGATGGGCTCGGGCGGCGTGTATTTCGGCAAGTTGTCGGCCGCGACGGCGACGCAGGTGCCGAAAACCGAGCTCGGGTATTTTAATCCCGTCATCGTCTTCGGCCTGGGCCTGCAGCTGGGCCTGGGCTACAACTTCGTCAAGGGGCCGCTGAAAGCGGGCTTCGCGCTGACCGTGTTCGGTATCATCGAAGGCGTGATCGCCACCTACCACCCGTACGACCAGAGCGCCGCCGTGGCACTGGCCGGCACCGGCGCGTCCGGCAGCGTGCAGGACAGCAGCTACTTCAAGCTGACGGGCACGTTCGGCGTGATCGGCCTGCTGTACGGCGAAGTGGACTTGAAGATCATCAGCGCTTCGCTGCTCGTCAATATCACCGTGTCGGTGCAGATCGGCTATGAATCCTATCGCGCCATCCCCCTGTCCGTGACGGCGTCCGTGCGCATCAGCCTGCGCGTCAAGATCGACCTGGGCATCTTCAGCTTCACCATTTCCGTGGGTTTTTCCGCCACCGTCAGCGCGCAATTTCGCATCGGCAGCGACAGCCGCGCGCCGTGGGACGGCGGCGCCGCGCTGCGCCTGGACAGCCTGGCGCGCGGCCGCGCGCGCACCCTGCCGATGGAACTGCAGGCCGCCCGGCTGCATGGCGCGCCGCGCCGCCAGCCGCGCCGCGTGCTGCGCAGCGGGCCCCTGCCCGTGCTGCAACTGGTGGCGGCGCCGCAGTTCACGGTGCTGGCGCCGCAGGGCGCCACCGCCAGCGGCGCGCAGCAGGGCGCGTTCGTCTGCCTGTTCGCCATGGATGCGCCGGATCCGGCCGCCGGCGGCCCGGGCGCCGGCAAGACCTCGTTCGACCTGCTGTGCAAGGCATATTTCCCGTGGCTGCTCGACGCCTTGCAGCCGCTGCACGCGGGCGCGGCGCTGGACCTGGCCGTGGCCGCCGGCACCAGCGTGACGCTGGCCGATCTGGTGGCAGGCATCCAGGTGCTGGCCGACCCGGCCACGCAGCCGTTCGGCATGGGCGAGCTGCTGCAATTTCTTGCCGACAACTTCAGCTTGAACATCAGCGCTGCGTCCGCGCAGATCGACGGCGCCACGCTGTTTCCCCTGTTTGACGGCCTGCGGCTGAGCATACCCGACCCGCAAGGGGGCGCCGGCACGCAGGCGATCGACCTCGAGACCTATGCGACGGCGACGGAACAGTACCGCGGCACGGTGGCCGGCATCCTGCGCCAGGTGGCCGCCCGGGTCGGCAAGGCGCCCGCCAGGCCCGCGCTGCTGGCGCAGGACGACGAGGCGGCCGAATCGATGGCGGCCTTCGTCTTCGTCGACGTCTTCAGCCTGATCGGCCGCGCGCTGCTGCAGTCGGCCATCGATGCCTTCGACAATTACAGCTATGCGCTGCAGCCGGGCGACAGCATCGCCGGCATCGTCGATGCCTTCAACCGGGCGGGCAACGCCATCGACGCCGACGACGTGTCGCTGCCGAATGCCGCGTATCCGCTGAACGGCGCGCTGCCGCTGCGGGTCGGCGGCCTGTCGGCCGTGATCCAGGCCGGCGATACCCTGGCGGCCATCGCCGCCCGCTATACGGACCCGGCGGGCGCAGGCGGGCGCTGGCAGACCACCGCGGCCCAGCTGATCGGCGCGAATGCGGCGCCGCGCGCGCTGCGCACGGGCGTGGCGCTGGCCTTCGACTTCGGCGCCGGCCCGGTGGGCCATGTCACGGCGCCCGGCGACAGCTTCGGCGCCATCGCCGCCGCGCTGGGCGTGCCGCTGGCCGCCCTGGCGCAGCAGGCCTCGCTGTATGCGCGCGCCGACCTGCTGCTGCCGGCGGCCATCCTGGCCGTGCCGCCGCTGGCCTATGCCTCGGCCGCCGGCGACACCCTGGGCGGCATCGCCGCCCGCTTCGCCACCACGGCGGCCGCGCTCGGCCGCGACAATGCGCGCGTCGCCGATCTGTTTGCCACGGCCGCCCCCGCCCCGGGCCGCCTGGCCATCGCCCGCCTCGACGCCTTGCCGCTGGAGCAGCTGTGGAGCGGCGTGCAGGCCAGCGGCGCCGTGGCCCAGGCCGCGGGCCAGGTCGCGCGCTTCGTCACCTATGGCTTGCGCCTACCGGTGGCGCCCGGCCTGAGCCTGTCGCCTGCTTTCCTGTATGGCAGGACGCAGACCGACTACGCGCTGTACCAGCTGACGGGCCAGCAATTTCCCACGCCCACCAGCGCCGCCGACGGCTACCGCATCGGCCTGGGACGCAATGCCGTTTCGCACGGCGTGGCCCTCGATTTCATCACCTTCGCCGGTGCGCCCGGCACCAGCCTGGCCATCGACCTGGACGCCGCGTACGGCTTGCTGTCGGGCGTGCTGGCGTATGCGCAGGCGGGCAGCTTCGTGCCGTCGCCAACGCTGCGCATCCTGCCGCAGGCATCCTTGCAGCCGCGGCAGTTCCCGGCGGCCGGCTACGCCGCCTGGATCAGCGCCGACCTGGCGCGCCTGGCCGCCGTGACGGCCGGCGCGCCGCGCGCTGCCGCCAGCCAGGCGGCGCCCGCGCCCTATCTGTGGCAACTGCCCGACGCCATGCTGGCCAGCATCGCGCAGCGCCAGGATACGCTGCAGGCGCTGTACGCCCAGGCGCCATACGCGGACATGCTGGCCCTGATGCCCGCCTACCGTCCCCGCATGGGCAACACGCCGCCCAACAGCGGCAGCACCGTGTTCCAGGACCTGGACGCGAACGGCTATGCCTACGCCCTGCGCGTGGACTTCCAGGTGACGCGCCTGCCCGCCGCCACCGTGGCCACCGACGACGCCAGCGGCACCGCGCTGGCCAGCGCCGCCACCCTGGCCCACGTGTACGAGCTGGTGGGGCCGTCGGCGGCCGACGCCCAGCGCCTGCAATACCTGCTGACCGGCATGGCCGCCGTGGGCGAAACCCTGGTGGCCGGCCTGTTCCTGCTGTACAGCGAAGGCGGCAGCGACCAGGTCGCGCTGACGGGCCAGGCCGATGCCGATTACCTGTGCTTCCTGAGCCAGACCAACCTGTCGACGGAAAGCCATCCCCCTGCCGGCCGGATGCTGCTGGCCGGGACGGAAACGGCCTTGCCACGCGGCATAGCCAACAGCCCTTCGCAATTCATCAAGCTGCTGTGGGAGCAATCGGTGGTGCGCGGCGGCGGCTACTATCTGTATTTCGAGGACATGGTGTCGGGCGCGGGCCTGCCCCCGTCCCTGTTCGACGCCACGGGCACGGCCACGCTGACCCTGGTGGCCCCGCTGGCGCGCCAGGCGGCAGGCGCCGCCGATACCGTGCCCAACTTCGTCAACGCGCTGCTGACCACGCAGGCCATCGATCCGCGGCAGGACGTGCTGGTGTTCGAATCGCAGGGCAAGCCGGCCCGGACCCTGCCCCTGGCCCGGGCCGCCACGGCCACCCTGGCCGGGCTGGCGGCCACGTACGGCATGGGCGTGGGACAATTGGCGCAAAGCAACGCCGTGCGGCCGCTGCGCGCCGGCGCCAGCGTGCCCGTGGCCGGCATCCTGCACCAGCTGACGCGGCAGGACATGGCCGCGCCCGCCCCCGCGCAGCCGCTCGACGCGGTGGCCGCCTATTACTCGGCCGGCGCCACCGCGCTGAGCGCGGCGCAGATCGCCGCCTACAATCCCGGCGTGACGGTGGCGCTGGGTGCGACCCTGCGCATTCCGCCGCTCGTCTACCGCATGCCGGCGACCTCTGACGGTCCCGGCAATACCTTCGCCGCGCTGGCCGCCTACTATGGCGTGCCGGTGGACGCGCTGGCCCTGGGCGCGGCCGCCACGCCCGGCCTGTTCGCCGATGGCGCCGTGCTCGACGTCGACAGCCTGTGCCTCGACGCGCAGGCGACCTTGGCGCCAGGCAACCTGTCCTTCCAGCTCCAGCGCGCCAACGACGGCGTGCCCGTGCTGCCGCCCGATGCCACGCCGGCGCAACAGCGGCAGTATGCGCAAGCGACCCTGTCCGCGCTGTACAACACGCTGTCGGCCGGCCTGGGCAGCAACCCGTATTTCCTGCCCAGTCCCTACGGCCTGCCGTTCGGGCCGCAGGACCATGCGAACGCCAGCGACGGCGGCGACGATGGCGACGATGGCGACGCCCACCGCCGGCGCTATGCGGCCGCGGCCCTGGCCGACTACGACTACCGCCAGGCGCTGGGCTACCTGGGCAAGGACAGCCTGGGACGGCCGTTCGCCAAGCTCAATGCGGCGCCCGCCAATCCGCCGGCCGGCCTGCCGCCTGCGGCCGACAATCCCTACCTGGGCGTGGGCAGCCATGCGGCGCTGGCGCTGCGCTGGCAAGACCTGTTCGGCAATACCACCGTCACGCCGTTCGAGGCGCCGCCAGCCGGCTACACGGGCACGCTGAACCAGGCTCCCGCCGCGCTGCGCTACACGGACCGCCTGCTGGGCCTGTCCGCCTGGCCGAAGGTCCAGTCCAGTTACCTGTATGGCGCCGATGCGGGCGGCGCGCCCGTGCTGCTGCTGACCTTGCGCATGGATGGCCTGGCCTACGCCACGCCGGCCGACGCGGCGCAGGACCTGCCCACCTACCAGCGCCTGTATTTCCAGCTGCACCAGGACTATACGGGCCTGGGCGTGCCCGGGCTGAGCGGCAATGCGGTCAGCATGTCCCTGAGCAACTCCCTGCTGGCCACGCCGCTGCAGCCGCTGGACGAGGCCCAGTCGCGGCAGGTGCGCGACTTCGTCGCCGCCTGCGCCATCTACCTGCAGGCCCTGGCCGGCGGCGGCAGCGCCACGGCGCCGGCCGCCACGCTGTGCCTGCCGGTGCCGCTGGCCGGCCTGGCCAGCGCCAACCGCATCGCGCTGGACGTGGAACTGGTGCTGACGCGCCAGGCCATCCTGCTCGATCCCGTGCTGGCGGCCCTGCCGGACGGCGCCAGCGTGGCCAGCGCCGTGCTTCCGCAGGCGGACGCGGGCGCCAGCGCATCCAGCTACACCACCTTTGCCACGGCGCTCGAAGCGTGCCTGAAAACGCCGCAATGGTCGATGCGCGCGGCAGCGGGCCTGACGCGCGTGGGCAGCGCCGGGCGGCAGACGCAGCAGCTGTTCGCCGTGCGTTTCAGCGACACGCCCGGCCAGGGCATCCATTTCCGGCTTGGCGGGCAAGCCAGCTACTACGCGCCGCTGCCTGTCGCCAACTCGCTGGAAAACCGCACGGTCACCATCGCCGCCTATCCGGCCAACACGCCGCAGACGCTGACCTTCAACGGCATCGACCTGAACCTGTGGCTGCAAAGCTGCCTCGACGCCGTCGACAAATTCCTCTCGGCCACCTATGCGCCACCGGCCTACATCCTCGACCGCCTGAACGGCAGCGCCGATCCGCTGCAGGGTGGCCAGCTGGGCCTGGTATTGGCGGCGAAACAGGCGCTGGCCGATGCCATCAGCGCCACGGTCAGTCCCGTGCTCAGCAGTAGCGCGGCGGACGACGCCACGCGCGCCAGCGCGGCCGCCACCATGCGGCAGCAGCTGCTGACCACCCTGGGGCCGGCCTTTGCCGCCGGCGCCGTGGTGGTGTACGGCGTGGACCAGGTCACTGGCGCGGAAGGCGTCTACCAGGCCGGGCCGCCCGCCCTGTACGGCCAGCCCGCCGCCACGGGAGCGGTTGGCGGCGGCAACCAGAATTACACGCTGTTCCCGGCCCGGCTGCCGCTGCAAGGCGACATTGCGCCAGAACAAACCCGGCTGTCATTCAATTTCATCTCGAAAAACATCGAGGGCCAGGCTTATGTGCCGCTGGACTTGCGCTACCAGATCACGCACATGGAATTCGACCAGCAATACGTGCCCGGCATCGAGCACTACGTGGAAAGCCAGTGGCTGCTGTTCATCAACGGTCCGATCGAGGTTGCGCTGGGCGATGGCACGCAATATATCCCCGTGCTGAACCGCGCCCTGCCCGTGCCGCCCACGGTCAACCGGCAGAATGCCAGCGCCTCCGCCGGCGCGCCGCAGGCCGGCCGCCTGCGCCTGGCGGCGGATGGCTTGCAGCCGGCCCAGCTGGCCCTGTGGGATTACAGCTTCAGCTATACCTACCGCCAGGCGGCACAGGACGCCGTGCACGTCAGCATCGTGCTCAACGTACCGCCGCCGCCGGCCCGCCTGGCTGCGGCGGCCGGCCCCGACCTGTTCACGGCGCTGGCCGCCTTCGTCAGCAACTATCCGCGCATCTCCGCCGACCTCGACCACTTCCTCGTGCCCATCGACGGCAAGCAGGACTCGGCCGACAATATCTCCAAGGCAACACTGGCCGCCACCGCCTTCCAGCAGCTGGTGACGCAGGTGGCGGCCAGCTACGGCGGGCATTTCGACACGGCGCGGCTGCCGGCAGCGCAGGGCGAGGCCAGCGTGGCCGTGGAATTCGACGCGCGGCTGGTAGACCATGACGGCGACGCCTGGTATGCGCTGCTCAATGTCAGCGTCGGCGGCCTGCCCGCCACCTACGACGCGCTGGCGGGCACCCTCGGCAATGGCAGCGTCAGCGTGCCCGTGCCGGTGCTCGACATCGATGCGCAGCAGTACCGGGCCACGCCGGCCACGCCCGCGCCGCCCGGCGCGCTGCTGGCCTACCGCTACGCGGCCATCGCCGCCGGCGCGCCGGACCTGTCGTTCGCGGCCGCGCTGGCCGATTCCAGCCGCGTGGTGGGCATGCGTGGCCTGAACGTGATGGTGTACAAGAACGCCCAGGCCTCGCTGTACGTGCAGCGCAACCGCTACCTGTGCCCGCCCAGCCAGGCGCAGGTGTCGACCATGCCGGCCTTCCTGTACCAGACGCCGGTCGTCAAGTTCAGCGACCCCATCCTGCCGCGCCTGAGCTGGCAAGGCTATGACCTGCGGCAAGTCGCGCCCGTGGGCGGCAGCGACGTGGCCGCCTATATGACGGGCTTCTTCAACGCCCTGTTCACGGGCGCCTCGGGCAGCGTGCGCATCGCCATGGATGGCAGCTATTCCTACAGCGTGATGCCCGCCGTGGCCGGCTTTCCGCGCACCTCGCTGCCGGTCGGCCTGCTGCCGGCCGTGCTCGCGCCCATCGATGCGGCCCGCCCTCCCGCCGCGCCCATGGCGCTGGTGGCGCAGCTACAGCAGTGGTATGACGCGCAGCAGCCGACCACGGGCGGCGGCGCGGCCATGGATTTCCGCCTGAACTTCTTTACGGACGCGTCGCCCGAGCAGCTGCTGCTGTCGCTCGACAATGTGCGCTGGGTGCTCAAGCCATGACGCGGCGGCGTGTCAGGGCACCGGCATGCCCAGCGGCAGGCCGGCACAGCGGGCTTGCCGCTGATCCAGCACCGGCGGCCCCATGGCCTGCCGCGTTTCCACGCTCAGGCTACCCGCACGGGGCGTCAGCACCGCATTGGGCAAGGCGCGCAAGGCGGCGGGCACGCGCCGTTCAGCCGTAGCGACGTCGAGTCCGGCCGCACCCAGCCGGCCCTCCTGCCGGGCGGCGATATTCCTGGATATAAATTCATGCTGAATTTATTTTCATGCCGCAGGCTAGCCATGAGAAAAATCAATGCCCAATGATTATTCAATGCCAGCATGGGAATAAAGGAGCCAGCAAACCCTCCGCCTGCCATGTCCACTTGATGAATTCTCTTTGCAAATAACTGGAATTTTCATGAATCATGAAAGAATCCTTTTCGGTTCATTTTATTTTTTCAATGCCGCATTGGCCGGCGGATTGGAACCGGCGGCCACAGCATGGACGCCAACGATCGCCTGGATATTGCAAGGTGATCAATATGTTTCCACCCAAAATATTCAAGTCAAGGATCGCGCATTTTTTTGACATTCGACGACCCGCCTTTGAACGGGAAGCAGCCCGCCACCATCGTCGTGGAGTTTAATGCCGCAAACGAAACCACATTACTCCGAGGAACTGTTCAATGGCGTGCATTCACGCGTTCATTGGCCTGCAATCATCGTGCGAGGATATATGCATTATTTTTTCCGGAAACCACAATGGGGAACACCGTCGCTGCCGCTCCTGTGCTGCCTGGGCCTGGCTACCTTGCTTGGCGGATGCAGCGCCCCACCAAAGGTCGATCCGGGCTTCGTCGCCGACCGCTGGTCCACGACACTGAGGGGTTTCAATATCGATCCCGTTTTCCTGCCGCGCCAGGTACATCTCGGCGACATCTATCTGGCGGGAGAATCCGCGCAGCAGGATGAAAGCGATGCCAACCGCTGGAAACGGCGCACCATGTATCTGGGCCGCGCGGCGGTGCAGCAGGCCATCTTGAACGATAGCAAAAGTCGCTTGAATCTTCCCCTCACCTCCAACGGCAAGCCCGGCGCCAATGTATTCGAGGCGGCGCCCACGACGACCGCATTGCGGCCCGTCGCCTTCCCCGGCTTCAACGTTTCCGAAATCAGGGAATCCGATCTCGCCGCCACTTTCCCGCTGAATCTGTTTCGTGCCGTATTCGGTGCCTCCAAAAGCAGTGAATTGGTCATGGCCATCAGCATACCGAGCGCCGAATACGAGGAAGTCCCGGCGCTCGAGGCATGGGATAAACTCGCGGAATTTTGCTGGCAGGAAGACCAGGAGCCGGTCTGCTCCGCCAGCAACCCGGTGATGCGCCACCTGTTCAACAACCTGAAGCTGCCCAACGATACGGCCGTGCTGATTCCCAAAATAGGCATAGTCACCTCCGTCTATTACGCACGGGAAATTAATTATTTCTACAATACGGGCCGGGCCTCGGCATTCGGCGCTGCGGCATCGCTGGCCTTGCCTGTGCCCGCAGCGCAAGCCGCCGCGCCGGGCAAGGAAGCGTCCGGCGCTGCCGCAACGGGGGCCGGCGCGCCCGGCGACGCCAAGACAGACGCACCCGCAACGGTAGCGGCCACGACTGAAACCATTGCGCTCAACAAGAAGGTACAGGACATGCAAATGCATATCGATGCGCTGCAAAAGAAAATGGAGGGAGCGGAAAAATACGGCTCGATCCGGGTAGTCTCCATCAGCAATGCGGGAACCACTCTGAGCCAGAGATTCGAAAGCCCCGTCGCCATAGGCTACAGGGCGATCTGGATATTTCCACTAGGGTACAAACCGCCCTCGTCCACCGCCCTGCAACAGGAGAAATAAGATGCCGACCTTGCAATATCGATATGTTTCCCGTGCAAACCGGCGGCGCCTGATTCTCGTCCTGGCGCTCGGCTGGCCTGGCCTGGCGCTACCGCCGGCCATGGCCTCAGCGACGTTTCCGCAGCTGCAGTATCCGAAGCAGCCCGATCGGACGCAGCTGAAGACCGATGCCGTCCAGCAGATCGCCGCCGCGCTTGACCGTCCATGTTCAAGCCAAGCGGCCGTGGCCTGGAACAGCGTGAAACCCGCGGACGACTTGCGCACGCTTGCCGGCGACATGATGGGCAATCTGCCGGCGTTCGAGAACCTGAGCGAGGTCGCCGCATTTGCAGGCAGGCCTGCAACGGGCGGTCAGCGCCTGTACACGGCAAAATTGCGCAACAATGCTTTTGTCTTCACCTTCCTGTGGATTGCCGGACCGGACAATGTCACGCTGCAGATCTGCAGCGACCAGCCGCTTGCCCTGACGACGAAGCAGAAATTCCCCCAATGTGTCACGACGACGGGAGCACTTGTGACACCATTGCAAACATGCCCGCCGAACGTCACCATGTAAAGGCAGGCCCGGCTCATGACATCCCGAGACCGGCGAAGCACGTGTTCGCCGCCGCCCTCCCATCGCCGCTGGCCGGCGGGCACACCCTAGTGCGGACAAGGCACCCGTTTCACCTTGCCGCCCGTCCTGAACGGGTCGGCGCCCGCGCCCGGGTTCTCGTCCATCGCATAGCAGGTCGAGCCGGCCGGCGTGCGCACGCGCGAAGCGGGCCGGCCATCGGCGGTCAGGTAATCGTCCACCGTCAGCACGGCGCCGCCGCGATAGGCGGACGCGAGGAGTGTGCGGAAACCGCCCTGGGCCGCGCTTTCCTCCGCCAGCCACGGCTTGTCCTTCCTCAGTTCCGTGCGCAAGGCCTTGTCGATGCTGCCGGCGGACTTGCGCGCGCGCGTGCGCAAGTCCTCGCCGGCAGGCACTGCGGGCACCTCGCCTGCCGGCGCGGCGATCGCCTCCGGTGCCGCCGGGGCGGCCTCGGGCTGCGCCAGCGGCATGGACGGTCCGGAAGCGCGCGCCGGGGCACGCCGGCGCGCCTGCGCCTGCGCCGGCGGCATGAGCATGGGCAAGGGCGGCGTCTGCGCCTGGGTCCGGGGCGGCATCAGGGTCATGAAGGCCACCTCCGTGTACTGCTTGAGCTGGCGCGGCGGCAGGAGCAGGAAATACACACCCAGCACATGCATGGCGAGGATCAGCGCAACGGCGGCGCCCCTCAGGCTGAGTCCCCGCTTCAGGCGAAGCGATGCAGACTGAAGGTGGCGTAACGATGGCATGCAAGATCCTGGAGGCGCGGGCGCGGGAGGCCTATTGTAGCGAGACTGGGCAATCGGCATGGATCAATCCGCAAGGTATCGTCTGGCGCGCCTTTTTTCGCCGGATTCCGGTGCCTGGACCGTCGGGTGTTGCGCGCGGCACCCATTTTCCAGGTCCGGCGCGCGCTTTTTCACGCGGGCCGCCTTCAGGGAATATAATGATAATCATTCTCATTATTATCGAACAATATGCCAGCCCTGCCCACCTTCCAGCTCATCCCCACACCGTTCGCCTTCGGCGCTTTCCTGCTGGCCAGTTCCGCCGCCGGCGCGCAGGACGCGCCCGGGGCGGGCGAGGCGCAAACCATGCCCACCGTCAGCATCAGCGCGTCGGCCGATGCCTCGGCCGACGGCTTGCCCAAGGCCTATGCGGGCGGCCAGCTGGCGCGCGGCGGGCGCCTGGGCCTGCTGGGCAACGTGGACATGATGGCCACGCCGTTCAATAGCCTCAACTACACGCAGGCGCTGATCCAGGACCAGCAGGCGCAAGGCGTGGGCGACGTGCTGCAAAACGATCCGGGCGTGCGCGTCACGCGCGGTTTCGGCAATTTCCAGGAAATGTACATGATACGCGGCTTCCCCGTGAATTCGGACGACCTCGCGTACAACGGCCTGTACGGCCTGCTGCCGCGCCAGTTCGTCGCAGCCGAGCTGCTCGAGCGCGTGGAAGTGTTCCGGGGCGCGAATACCTTCATCAATGGCGCGGCGCCGGGCGGCGGCGGTATCGGCGGCGCCATCAACCTGTTGCCCAAGCGGGCGCCGAATGCGCCGCTGACGCAGCTGACGGTGGGCGTGGAAAGCGGCGGCCAGGCCTATCTGGCCACCGATATCGCGCGCCGCTTCGGTCCCGACCACAATACGGGCATGCGCATCAATGCGGCGCGCCGCGATGGCGGCACGGCCGTCGACCGTGAAAAGCGCGAATTGAGCGTCTTTTCCATCGGCGCCGACTACCGTGGCCGCGACTTCCGTTTGTCGGCCGATGCCGGCTACCAGGACCACAAGCTGACGGCGCCGCGTCCCAGCGTGAACGTGGCGCCCGGCTTGGCGGTCCCGGCCGCGCCGGACGCCAGCCGCAATTTCGCCCAGGACTGGACGCATTCGAACGAACGCGACACCTTCGGCACCCTGCGCGGCGAATACGATATCGCCAGCGATGTGGTGGCCTGGGCCGCGCTGGGCGCGCGCAGCGGCAAGGAATCGAACGTGCTGGCCGTGCCCACGGTCGCCGGCGCGGATGGCGGCGGCACGGCTTACCGTTTCGACAATGAACGCCGCGACACCGTGCGCACGGGCGAGATCGGCGTGCGCGGCAAGGCTGTCACGGGCAGCGTCAGCCACAGCCTGAGCGCCACGGCGTCGAGCTTCCGGTCGCAATCGCGCAATGCCTACGGCATGAGCGGCAACTTCAACGCCAGCATCGAGGCGCCGTTCAATGCCGTGTCGCCGGCCGCCACCCTGTATGTTGGCGGCAAGCTGGACAATCCGCTGGTGACGTCGCGCAGCATCCTGTCGAGCTTTGCCGTGGCCGACACCATGGGCTTTGCCAACGACAGCGTGCTGCTGACCGTGGGCCTGCGCCGCCAGACCATCAAGGACGACAGCTACGACTACGACACGGGCCGGCAGACGGCTCCCGGCTACAGCGAAAGCACCACCACGCCGCTGGCGGGCCTCGTGTACCGCCCCGGCAAGGAACTGTCCGTGTATGCCAACTATATAGAAGGCTTGCAGAAAGGCGCCGTGGCGGGCGGCTTCGGCGTGACGAACAATATCGGCCAGGTCTTTGCGCCATACAAATCGAAACAGAAGGAAATCGGCGTCAAGTATGACGGCGGCCGCCTCGGCATGAGCGCCGCCCTGTTCACCACCAGGCAGCCGTTGGCGTACGTGGACAAGGGCACCTTCGGCGTGTTTGGCGAACAGCGCAACCGTGGCCTGGAATTGTCCGTCTTCGGCAGCCCGGCGCGCGGCTTGCGCCTGCTGGGCGGGTTGACCTTGCTCGATGCGGAACAGGTGACTGTGCAAGACCCGGCGAACAAGGGCAAGGACGCCATCGGCGTGCCGCGCAAACAGATCAATGCGGGCGTGGAGTGGGATGTGCCGGGCGTGCACGGCCTGGCGCTGACGGGCCGCGCCCTGTACACCGCGAGCCAGTATCTCGATGCGGCCAACCAGCAACAGCTGCCGTCGTGGACGCGCCTGGACCTGGGCGCCCGCTATACGGCCAGCATCGCCGAGCGCGCCGTGACCTTGCGCGCGCGCCTCGACAATGTAACGGACAAGAACTACTGGGCCTCGGCCGGCGGCGCTTCCGGCGCCGGCTACCTGGTGCTGGGCGCGCCGCGCACCGTCGTCGTCTCCGCCTCGGTCGATTTCTAGGCGGCAGGCCGGGCAGGGGCGCCGCGCCGCGTGTGCCCCTGTGCAATTGCTTGCGCCTGGGCGACAATGCGCACATGATACCGCGCCCCGCCCTCCTCTCCCTGCTGCTGTGCGCCACCGCCGGCACCGCCCTTGCCCAGAATCAAGCCGCCTGCCCGTATGCCGCCTGGAAAAGCGGCTTCAAGGGCGATGCGCGCGCGCAAGCCACGTGTCTGTTGCGCCCCGTCAAGCTGTATGCGCGCCTGGGCGCCAGCGCGCCCTTGCCGGACTTTCTCGACGCGCACGTGGGCAAGCAGACCGTCATCCGCCCGCAGCAGCTGCGCCGCTACCTGGCGGCCGAATCGATCAGCGAAGCGGATGCGGGCGGCGCCGTCGACGCGCCGCTGTCGCGCGCCGTGGGCCGGCTGGCGGCGCCCATGGCCCGCTATTTCGTGATCCACGACACCAGCTACCCGAATTTCCTGCTGGACCCCATTCCCGATCACATCAACGACGCCGGCTGGGATTTCAACGATTTCACTATCCGTAACCCGGCGCTGGGCGGCGGCCCGAAAGGCCATGTCTACGTGAACCGCCTCGGCGGTTCCCTGGCCGTGCGCGACTTCGGCACGGCAGGCTATGCCAGCAAGCTGGAAAAGGACAAGCCCTCGCTGACGGGCCTGTTCCTGCACGTGGAACTGGTGCAGCCGCGCCATTCCGTGCCCACGGGCGGCAAGGGCAACGACGGCCTGGCGCCCGACCCGGGCTTTACGCCCGCGCAATACGAGCGGCTGGCCCTGCTGTACCTGGCCGCCAGCGTGCGCAAGGGCACGTGGCTGATTCCCGCCTTTCACGCCGTGCTCGACACCGGCTATGCGAACGGGCATGACGACCCGCAGAATTTTTCGTTGATGCAGTGGTCGCAGGCGCTCGCCAGCCTGCATGCGGCCGTGGCGGCGGGCGGCACTGAACATTAAACCATTTCCCTGGCCGCCGATTTGGCGCATACTATCAGGAGCATAGCCACTGCCGCCAGGGAGCTCAGGTGAATATTGCCCCGGATCATCAACAAGCGCGACCGCATGCGCCCATGCGCGCGCAGCGCCTGCTTGCCATGCGCGACGCCGTGCTCGGCGAATGGGAACACCGGGTGCGCGCCAGCGTGCGCGGGGCCGACCAGCTGCTCACGCCCATCCTCATCAATACCCTGCCCGCCTTTTTCGACAATCTGGTCGAGGCGCTGATCCCCGGCCATCCGCGCAACAATGCCGCCAGCAACAGCAACGTGCCCGCCGTGCACGGCAATGAGCGCGCGCGCATGACCAATTACGGTCCGGAACAGGTGATCCAGGAATACCAGATCTTCCGCGACTGCTTCGCCGCCGTGGCCCACCAGGCCGGCGTGCCGCTGCGCCGCAAGGATTGGCGCGTCATCAACGAGTCGATCGACACGGGCATCCGCGAATCGATACGCGAATTTACCAACATGCATGAAAGCTTCCGGCGCCGCATCGCGGCCGGCCTGTCGCACGACATGCGCAATCCGCTGTCCGTCATTGCCACCAGCGCGCAACTGCTGATGCGGCCCGTGGCGGCGGAACGGGTGCCCGCGCTGGCGCATAAAATTGCCGAACACAGCCAGCGGCTCGACGCCATGATCGAGGAATTGCTCGACACCTTGAGCTACCGCGAAGGCCAGCGACTGCCGCTGGTGCTCGCCCGATTCGACATGCTGCCCCTCGTGCAGGCGGTCGCCAGCCAGGTCAATCTGCAGCATCCGGGCAAGTGCCGCGTCTCGGGGCAGCCGGTCATCGGCTGGTGGTGCGAAAATTCCGTGCGCCGGGCCATCGAAAACCTGGTCGGCAATGCCGTCAAGTATGGCAACGACGACCCCATCAGCCTGCACGTGGAAGACACGCATGAACGCATCATCGTCACCGTGCACAATGGCGGCCAGGCCATCGCGCCCGAGCAGACGGCCCGCATCTTCGACTACCTGCGCCGCGACAACCATGGCCCGGCGCCAGGCTGGGGCATCGGCCTGCCTTTCGTGCAGAACGTGGCCGAAAGCCATGGCGGCAGCATCGCCGTCGACAGTTCGCCCGAGACGGGCACCAGCTTCATCTTCGACCTGCCCGTCGATTGCCGGCCATTCGTGCCGTCCAGCAACTTGCCCGATACCGGCAATTAACGCACCAATACGGTGCGGATGACGGAGTTACGCCACAAAAGTGGTCATTTTTTACATGATTTCACGCACGCCGCATTGGCATGATTCCTGCTGAGCTATAGTCAGACCAAGGCTCAAGGGGAAATCACCACATGGCAAATTTTTTCAATGAAATGACTGCGGATGAAGTGGGGCCGGACAGCAAGGTACGCGAGCACTATCGTGAATTCGACAGCTGGCTGCGGCAGCAATCCCCCGACACCATCGCCCGCAAGCGGGCCGAAGCCGACCTGACCTTCCGCCGCGTCGGCATCACCTTTGCCGTCTACGGCGACGATGCGGGCACGGAGCGCCTGATACCGTTCGACACCATCCCGCGCATCATCCCCGCCGCCGAGTGGGCGCAGATGCAGACGGGCCTGGTACAGCGCGTGCAAGCCCTGAACATGTTCATCCATGATATTTATCATGAGCAGCGCATCATCAAGGCCGGCATCATTCCCGCCGAGCAAATCTACAAGAATGCCCAGTACCGCCCGGAAATGCAGGGCATCGCCGTCGCCTCCGACATTTACGCGCACATCGCCGGCGTCGACATCGTGCGCGCGGGCCAGGGCGAATTCTATGTACTGGAAGACAATTTAAGGGTGCCGTCCGGCGTCTCCTACATGCTGGAAGACCGCAAGATGATGATGCGGCTGTTCCCGGAACTGTTCGCGCGCAACCGCATCGCCCCCGTCGACCATTACCCGGACATGCTGCTCGATAACCTGCGCTCCGTCGCCCCGATGGGCGTGGACGACCCGACGGTGGTGGTCATGACGCCGGGCATGTACAACTCCGCCTACTTCGAGCACGCCTTCCTGGCCCAGCAGATGGGCGTGGAACTGGTCGAGGGCAAGGATTTGTTTGTCAACGACAATTCCGTCTACATGCGCACCACGCGCGGGCCGAAGAGGGTCGACGTGATCTACCGCCGGGTCGACGACGATTTCCTCGATCCGCTGGCCTTCCGCTCGGACTCGTCCCTGGGCGTGCCGGGCCTGCTGTCCGTCTACCGCGCGGGAAGGGTCACCCTGGCCAACGCCATCGGCACGGGCGTGGCCGACGACAAGTCGATCTATCCTTTTGTTCCCGACATGATCAAGTTCTACCTGTCGCAAGAACCTATTCTGAACAACGTGCCGACCTACCAGTGCCGCAAGGCGGCCGACCTGTCCTATGTGCTGGCCAATTTGCCGGCACTGGTGGTCAAGGAAGTGCATGGCGCGGGCGGCTACGGCATGCTGGTGGGACCGGCCGCCACGCGCGCGCAGATCGAGGATTTCCGCCGGCGCCTGCTGGCCAATCCGGGCGGCTACATCGCCCAGCCGACCTTGGCCCTGTCGGCCTGCCCCACCTACGTGGAATCGGGCATTGCGCCGCGCCATATCGACCTGCGCCCGTTCGTGCTGTCCGGCAAGACCATCTCCATGGTGCCCGGCGGCCTGACCCGCGTGGCGCTCGGTGAAGGCTCGCTGGTGGTCAACTCCTCGCAAGGGGGCGGCACCAAGGATACCTGGGTACTCGAAGCCACATTATCAGAAGAAAAAGCAGCTTTTGCAGGAGAGAAAACATGCTGAGCCGCACCGCCGATCATTTGTTCTGGATGGCCCGCTACACGGAGCGCGCCGAAAACACGGCCCGCATGCTGGACGTCAACATGCAGACGGCCATGCTGCCCCAGTCCGAGCACGATGCGGAACAGGGCTGGCGCGCCACCCTGGGCATTTCCGAACTGCAAAGCGCCTACGACCACCAATATGGCCGCTTCCACATGCGCGACGTGCTCGATTTCATGGTGCGCGACCCGAACAACCCGTCTTCCATCCTGGCCTGCCTGACGGGCGCGCGCGAAAACGCCCGCGCCGTGCGCGGCACCCTGACGACGGAAGTGTGGGAAATCCAGAACGCCACCTGGCTCGACATGCAGAAGCGCCTGAAAAGCAATCTGCTGGAAGCGGACCCCAGCGCCTTCTTCGAATGGGTCAAGTACCGCTCGCACCTGTCGCGCGGCGTGACCCTGGGCACCATGCTCAAGGACGAAGCCATCCACTTCATCCGCCTCGGCACCTTCCTCGAGCGGGCCGACAACACGGCGCGCATCCTCGACGTGAAGTTCCACGGCGCGCGCGAGACGTCGAAAGACGTCAGCCAGCGCGATTTCTATTACTGGGCGGCCCTGCTGCGCTCGGTGTCCGGCTTCGAGATCTACCGCAAGGTCTACCGCGACGTGATCACGCCGGAACGGGTGGCGCAATTGCTGATGCTGCGCGGCGACATGCCGCGCTCCCTGCTGGCCTGCATGGACGACGTGGTGGAAAACCTGAAACACATCCGCAACGATGTTTCCGCCGATACAGAGCGGTTTGCGGGCAAGCTGCATGCCGAGCTGAAATTCGGCCATATCGACGACATCATGAAGGCGGGCCTGCACCATACCTTGACGGAGTTTCTGGAAAACATCTATGAGCTGGGCAACCGCGTCAGCCGCGACTTCCTCGTTCCCCTGGCGGCCTGATGCAGCTCACCATCCGCCACGAAACCCGCTACGCCTACAGTGCGCCGCTGGCCTACACGATACAGCAGCTGCACCTGACGCCGCGCATCGAGCCGCAGCAGCGCGCGCTGTCCTGGCAAATCACCACGCCGGGCCGGTGCCACGCCTATACGGATGCCTACGGCAACCTGTCGCACATGCTGACGATCAATGGCAGCCACCAGTCGCTGAGCCTGGTCGCCCTGGGCGTGGTGGAAACCATCTATCCGCACAAGGGACGGCTGAACCTGGTCGATGCCCTGTCGCCGCTGCTGTTTACCATGCCGACGCCGCTGACGCAGGCCGATCCCGCCATCGTCGAGCTGGCGGCCGCCAGCCTGCCGGACCGCCGGGTGACGGCCGGCACCGGCCACTTGCTGCGCCTGGCCGAGCACATCGTCGGCCAGGTGGCGTATGAAAGCGGCGCCACCATGGTCACCACCACGGCCGGCGACGCCCTGGCGCTGGGGCGCGGCGTGTGCCAGGACCACGCGCATCTGTTCCTCGCCTGCTGCCACGCCTGGGGCATACCGGCCCGCTATGTGTCCGGCTATATCGATCCGGGCACGACGGGCCACGCGGCCAGCCACGCCTGGGTCGACGCCTGGACGGAAGACAGGGATTTCGCGGGCTGGGTCAGCATCGACGTCACGCATGCGCGGCTGATGACGGATGCGTATTGCCGCCTGGCCATCGGGCGCGACTACGATTCGGCCGCCCCCGTGCGCGGCGTGCGCCAGGGCGGCGGCACGGAAACGTTGACAGTCGATGTACAGATCGTGCCCGTATGAAGGTGCGGGAATGCGGCTGGCCGGGGCTGGCGGCGCAGAGTCCAGCCCCGGCTGGTGTAGAATGCTTCCCCTTTTGACTTGATTTACGACGATGACATATTGCATAGGCGTGCGCCTCAATGAAGGCCTGGTCTTCCTGTCGGACTCCCGCACGAATGCCGGCGTCGACCAGGTGGGCACCTTCCGCAAGATGAGCGTGTTCGAGAACCCGGGCGACCGCATGCTGGTGCTGATGACGGCCGGCAACCTGTCGATTTCGCAGGCGATCCGCCAGATCGTCTCCGACCACGTCGATGCGGACGGGCGCGGCATCTGGAACGTGGCCAGCATGTACGACGCGGCCCGCATCGTGGGGGACGCCGTGCGCACCGTGCACCAGCGCGAAGCGAAGGCGCTGGCCGACTGCGGCATCGATTTCAACGTCAGCATTATTCTGGGCGGCCAGATAGGCGCCGAGCGCTGCCGGCTGTTCCAGGTGTATTCGGCCGGCAATTTCATCGAATCGCACGATGAAAACACGTATTTCCAGATCGGCGAAGCCAAATACGGCAAGCCCATCATCGACAGGGTCATCACCCCGCACACGCGCCTCGATGAAGCGGCCAAGTGCGCGCTGATCTCGATGGATTCGACCCTGCGCTCGAATATTTCCGTCGGCTTGCCGCTCGATTTGCTCGTCTACGAGACGGGCCGCCTGGCCGTCACGCGCTTCGTCACCATCGATGAAAAGAACCAGTATTTCCGCATGATCCGCGATACCTGGGGCGAACAGCTGAAACAGGTGTTCGAAGGCATCGCCGATCCCGTGTGGAACGCCACGCCGGACACCACGACAAACGTGCTGTCGTCGACGAATATGCACAGCAAGCCCGTGCGCGTCGCGCTGCCGGAGCACGTGGGCGGCGGCGGGAGCGTGGCACCGCTGCAATCGCTGGCGCAGCAGTTCAGCGACGACAGCCAGCATTGATCCGCAGCGTGCCGCCTGCGCGCGCCGCTGGACAAGTCGCCTTCCGCATGCTTTTATGGCAATATGGATGACATGAAATCCAGATAGACCGGAAAGGCAGGTGGCGCATGGACTTGATCACTTCCGCCGTCGTGGCGGCCATCGGGCATGGCGCGCCCGGCCACGCGCCCGAAGCCGTCACCCGCCATTTTCAAAGCCTCATGCGGGCCATCGCCAAGTTCGACAGCGCCGCCGCCATCCTGGCCGCCATCGCCGCGCTGGAAGCGGCACCGGCCAGTACCGAGCTGCAACTGGCCCTGTCGGCCGCCCTGGCCACGGCCCGGGCGCCGGACGACATGGAAACCCTGTTTGCCGCGCAAGGCTTGCTCGATGCGCTGCAAGCCCCCGCCGCCCCTCCCCCGGCGCCAGCCGCGCCCGCGGCCGCGGAAAAGAGCGCCGTCGTGTCCAATTATGCGGTGGTGAGAGCTTATTTTGCCACCGACCGCCGGCGCGACCTGGGCAAGCCGCCCGCGCAGCGCTTCAGCGCCGAACGCAGCAACGACGGCACAGGCGGCGATGCCGCGCTCGCCTACGGCAGCTGCGACATCAGCATCCCGCGCGACCACCGCATGGGCCAGCTGGAATCGCCGTCGCTGTGGCGCCTCGAGTTTCGCGAAGACCCGGCCCGGCACGTGGTGCTGCTGAATGCCGAGGTACAAGACCAGGAGAATTTCTTTGCCGCCTTGAAAACCCAGGTGCGCGCCTCGGCCGGCAAGAGCGCCTTCGTCTTCGTGCATGGCTACAATGTGACGTTCGAGGATGCGGCCCGGCGCACGGGGCAGATGGCCTACGACCTGGGCTTCGATGGCGCCCCCGTGTTCTACAGCTGGCCGTCGCAGGGCGATCTCGCCAGCTACGCCGTCGATGAAAACAATATCGAGTGGAGCACGCCGCACATCGCGGCCTTCCTGGCCGATTTCCTCGCACGCAGCGAGGCGGCGCACGTCTACCTGATCGGCCACAGCATGGGCAACCGGGGCCTGGCGCGGGCCGTGGCCGAGCTGATGGCCGCGCAGCCCATGCTGGCGCAAAAGATCACGGACATCATCCTCACGGCGCCCGACATCGACGCCGCCATCTTCCAGCATGATATCGCGCCGAAACTGGCCGGCGCGCGCAACCCCGTCACCCTGTACGCCTCGTCGGAAGACCTGGCGCTGGCCGCCTCGAAGGCCGTGCACGGCTACCCGCGCGCGGGCGACAGCGGTGCCGGCATGCTGATCGTGGCCGGCGTGGAAACCATCGACGCCACCGGCGTGGACACGAGCTTCATGAAGCACGCGTATTTCGCGGAAAAGCGCTCGGCCCTGTCCGACATGTTTTATTTGATACGCAACAATACGCGCGCCGACCAGCGCTTTCTCGACCCCGTCGACACGCCCGCGGGCCGCTACTGGACGTTCAAGCCATGACGGCGTTTCATGCGGCGCAGCACACATGCTAAGATACGGCCCAGACGGTGGCAAGGGCACGGCGATCATGCCGCCAGCCCGTCCACCCCTAAGCAGGCCATATTATGTTGACATCTTCTTCTACACCGCAAGCCGAATCGCTGATACGCAACACCAACGCCCGCGTCACCAAGACGCGCGTGAAGGTGCTCGACTTTTTAATGGCGCAAAGCCGCTCGCTGACCCACCATGAAATCCAGCAGGCGCTGTCGCAGGACAGCGACATCGATTCCGTCACCCTGTACCGCGTGCTCGAGTGGCTGACGGAAAATGAACTGGTGCACCGCATCGCCGGCGCCGACCAGGTGTGGCGCTTCAGCGCGGGCGCCGGCCACCAGGCGCACGAACACGCGCACTTCCAGTGCACCAAGTGCGCCAACGTCACCTGCTTCAACGAAGTCAAGCTGCCCGCGCCCGTGGCCCTGCCGGAAGGCTTCAGCGGCGACGAGGTCGATTACCTGATCAAGGGCCTGTGCCCGCGCTGCAAGTAAGCCCCTCTGCCATCACTTGAGCAGCAAGGCCAGGTGATGCTCGTCATAAAACAGCTCGCCCACGCGCATCGAGCGCGGTTCCGTGCCGTAGCGGATGAAGCCCAGCGATTCATACAGCTGCCGCGCCGTATTGTTTTCCGCATTCACGCTCAGATGCACCTGCAGGATGGCCGGGTCGCGCTCGGCCTGCGCGATGCAGGCGCTGACGAGCCGGCGCGCCACGCCCTTGCCCCGGTGCGTCACATCGACGAACACGCCCCATAGCAAGGCCTTGTGCGACAGCTGGCGCAAGGGTTCGCGCCGCAAGCCCGCAAAACCGACCAGCCGGTCGCCGTCGAAGGCGCCGAACGCCTGCAGCATGGGGCCGCCGGCGATGCGCTGCACGTGCTCCTCGGGTGTGCGCGCCAGCTCGTCTTCGCGCGACGAGGAAAACGAGCTGGGCGAGTTCTCGATGGCGCGCAGGCGCAGCGCGCAAAAGGCGGCGGTGTCGGCTGGCGTCAGCAGGCGGATGGCGATATCGGGTGCGGGCATGGGAAGACTCGGCAGTTTTTTCCATTATACCCATGCCCTTGCCTCACGCGTGCACGCGGCGCAAGCCGTACAGGGTCCAGCCGTACAGGGCCGCCATCAGCAGCAGCATGGCCGCACCGAGGGCCGTGGTCCAGCTTTCCGGCAGCGCCCACGCCGCATCGAGCTTGGCGGCGGCCATATGGCCGGCCATGGCCACGCAGACGGCGACGATGGGCCAGCCCAGCCGGCGCCGGAAGGCGCGCACGAGGTGCGCCTGGCCCGTGCGCATGACCTTAGCCGTGACCCAGCCATCGACAGTATCCGTCACGCCCATGCCCACGGCAAACACCAGCCCCGTCAGCACGGCCGGGGCCATGCCGCCCAGGGCCATGGCCGCATAGCCCCAGGCGGCGGCCTGCAGGACCGTGTCGAACACCAGCGCGAACAGCACGCCGACGAGGATGGCGCCGAACGGCCCGGACGCGCCCCGCAGCCAGCCGGGCAGCAGCCGGCCGCGCACCTGGGCCAGTTGCGCGCCTGCCAGCAGGCTGCGCGCATTCAGGGCGGCAATGAGCAGCAGCAAGGCGATGGGCAGCCACTCGAGCCAGCCGAACACGCCGGGCGAGGGAGAAAACTGCCGCGACGCCAGGGCGGCGACAGCCACGATGGCCAGCACGGCGAGGCCATGCCCCAGCGCAAACAGCGCGCCCATCCACGGCGCCCAGCGCGCATGGGCGCACTGGCTGCGCAAGGTCAGGCCGTCGACGGCGGCCAGGTGGTCCGGTTCCAGGCCATGGCGCATGCCAAGGATAAAAATCAGCGCCAGCGCGGGCAAGCCCGCTTCCACGCTCATGCCGCCACCTGGGTCGGCCTGTCCGCCGTGGCCCCCGTCGTCGCGCAGCGGTCCAGCCCCCGCGTCAGCATCTCTTGCGGCAAGTCGCGGCCGATGAAGATCATCGTGCTGGCGCGCGTCTCGCCCTCTTGCCACGGCGCGCCCAGCTCCGACCCCATCAGCATGTGCACGCCCTGGAAGACGGCGCGGCACGGCGTGTCGGCAAGGTATAAAATGCCCTTGTAGCGCATCAGCTGGGTGCCGAACAGCTGCACCACGGCATCGAGGAAGTTTTCCACCTGCAGCAAATCGAGGGGCCGGGACTGGTGGTAGACGAACGATTGCACGCCGTCGCCGTGGCGGTGGCCCAATTCCCCCAGGAAATCCGGCTCCAGCTCGACGATGGCGTTCAGATTGAAACCGCGAATGTTCAGGATATCGCGCAGCGGCACGTTGCCGAAACGCACTTTCTGTATGCCGGCGCGGCCATTGATGGCGACCAGGCGCTGGCGCAGCGCGGCCAGCGCGTCCTTGTCGACCAGGTCCGTCTTCGACAGCAGGATGCGGTCGGCAAAGCCCACCTGCTCCTGCGCTTCCTTGTGCGCAGTCAATTGCTGCTGCGCATGGCGCGCATCGACCACGGTCAATATGGCGTCCAGCATGTAGAACTCGCTGACGGACGGCTCCGCAAAGAAGGTCTGCGCCACGGGACCCGGCGCGGCCAGGCCCGTCGTTTCGATGATCACGTGGTCAAACGCGATGGTTCCCGCTGCGCGTTTCGCGTGCAGCTCGCCCAGGATACGGATCAGGTCGCCGCGCACGCTGCAGCAGATGCAGCCATTGTTCATTTCCACGATCTGCTCCTCGCTGTCCTGTACCAGCAAGCCGTGGTCGATGCTTTCGGCGGCGAATTCATTTTCGATCACGGCGATGCGCACGCCGTGGTCGCCCTGCAATATGCGCTTGAGCAAGGTGGTTTTCCCGCTGCCGAGAAAACCCGTGATGATGGTGACGGGGATCAGTTCTGTCATGTTGCTTTCCTATCGATGGTTAATCGTCGAGTTCTTCCATCCGTTGCCATTGGGGAAACGGGTCGGGCAGCTTGCGCCAGGCGGCCATGCCCTGGCGCGTTTCCGTGGGGTTGAGTTGACATGTATTCAAGTTCGCCACGATGGCGGCCTGGTCCATGTCCTGGCCGATGAAGACAAGCTCCTGGTAGCGGTCGCCATACGTTTCGCTCCAGCCCGCCTTCACTTCCGCCAGCTCGGCGGCATCCGTGGGCCAGCGTTCCTGCGGCACGGCCGCCCACCACAGGCCCACGGGTTCGATATTCACCAGCTTGCCCGCGCCGGACAGGCTGGCCACCCATTCGGGACGGCTGGCCAGCCAGAAATATCCCTTGCTGCGCACCACGCCCGGTATCGGCTGCGAAATATAGTCGTGCAGGCGCTGCGCGTGGAACGGTTCCCTGGCCCGGTAGACGAAGCTGCCGATGCCGTAGGTGTCCGTCTCCGGCGCGTGCACGCCGGCCAGGGCCAAAGCCCAGCCCGGCATGGCGGCCGCCTGCTCCAGGTCGAACAAGTTCGTGCCCAGGATGGCGTCCAGCGGCACGACGGACTGGCTCGTTTCGATGATGCGCGCGCCGGGATTGAGGGCTTTTAGAACGGCCAGCACGCGCAGGCGCTCGGCCGCCGCCACCAGGTCGACCTTGTTGAGCACGATGACATTGGCAAACTCGATCTGTTCGGTCAGCAAGTTGGCCAGCTGGCGGTCGTCGCCCTCGCCCGCCGTTTCTCCCCGCTGCTCCAGGCTGTCTTCGCTATGGAAATCGTCGAGCAGGTTGGCGCAGTCGACCACGGTGACCATGCAGTCGATGCGCGCCACGTCGTTCAGGCTGTCGCCGTGCTCGTCCTCGAAGTCGAAGGTGGCGGCCACGGGCATCGGTTCGCCCACGCCCGTCGATTCGATCAGCAGATAATCGAAGCGCCCTTCCAGGGCCAGGCGCCGCACTTCCAGTAATAAATCGTCGCGCAGGGTGCAGCAGATGCAGCCGTTCGACATTTCCACGAGCTTTTCTTGCGTGCGCGACAGGGCCGCGCCGGCCGCCGCCGCGCTGTCTTTCACCAGCGCGGCGTCGATATTGACTTCGCTCATGTCGTTGACGATGACGGCCACGCGCTTGCCTTCGCGGTTGCGCAGTATGTGGTTGAGCAAGGTGGTCTTGCCGGCGCCGAGAAAACCGGACAGGACGGTGACGGGGAGTGTGCGCTGGAGCTGGGGCATGGGCTTCCTTCGGATGGTGGTGGATGGATTCGCATAAGGACGGGGCGGCGGTGCGCCGCGCCGCTCAACGCAAGTTAGTTGCATGTGGAATTATAATGCAACTGACTTGCATGTGTGCGGTCATCCGTGGCTGCCGGCACGAAGCGTCTATCCGGAACGATCTTTCCGTGGCTTTGTCCTGGCGCAAAGATGGCGATTGCAGGCGGGCTGCCGCCGTGCCGGCCGTCGGGCGCAGGCGCCATGGACATGCTGCCGCTGCTGCTTTTTTGTAAATAGCTGAGGTACAATCGCCTGCCGCGGCAATAAAGCTTTCGGCCTTGATAGGCAAGCCATTTCCCGGCCCTGCCAAAACCATTAAAACGAGAACCTAGATGAAATTGAACCTGATCGCAATGGCCCTGCTCTGTGGTGGATTATCAGCATGTGGCGGCGGTGACAATGTCAGCGCAAGCGATAGCGATGTGATTGCCAATATCAAGTCCAGCAATATTGATTTTTCAAGCGCGAATCGTCCGGCTGGCACCTGGCGCTGGCTGGGCACCCCGCAACAGCACGTTGCCGTCTATGTCACGCCGCCGGCGGCGGGCAACGCTACCGAGCTGGATTACTCGGGCAAGACGCAAAACGCGATCGCGCAGATTAATACGAAATTGCGCGGCCTGTTGGTGCTCGATGCGGTCAATACTGTTCCCGCAAGCGGTAACTATATTCTCGTCAGTTATGGCACGTCATATGTGCCGCCCAATTCCACCGACTATGCCAGTTACTGTGCCAATGTGGCGACAGGGAAAAACATGGGCAACCCGATTCAGCCAGGCAGCCAGAATGGCATCGGTTCGAATCCCGTGTATCTGAATCTGGGCAATGGGCATTGCAACGTCACCCAGGATATCGTGACGCATGAGTTTGGACATGCGCTTGGACTGGCCAACCATTTCAATGGCTTTGGCAATGGTCCGGCGATTTCCGCGTCCTACTGGGATGCGCTGGCGACGCTGTACGCGAATGCGCCGTCGACGACGGCGGCAAATCTGTCGATTCGCCGCGCAGCGGACTGACGCCGGGCACGCACGCCGGGCGGCCGGGCGCGCCGCCCTTCCCCGCTTCCCGCCGGCCCCCGCATCGATGCGCCTTGCCACGCTGTCATGGTGGCGTCATATGCCCGCGTTACAGTCGCGTCCTTTGAATCTTTCCGAGGGCGGTAATGAAAACAAATTGGGTCATGCTGGCGGCGCTGGCAAGTGTGGGGCTGGTCGGCTGCAATGGCGGTTCGACGACGGCGCAGGTCATTCCAGAAGGCACCACGGTCACGGTGGCGCTGCTGGAAACGACGGACCTTCATTCGAATGTCCTCAGCTATAACTATTACGCGCTGGCCGACGACACCAGCCTGGGCCTGGAGCGCACGTCCACCCTGATCCAGGCGGCGCGCGCGGAAAATCCGAACAATGTGCTGCTCGACGATGGCGACGTCATCCAGGGCACCCTGCTGGCGGACCTGCAGGCCGTGGCCGCTCCCGTGCCGTGCGCGGGCACCCTGGCCGTGCACAAGGCCATGAACGCGCTGAAATACGACGCGGGCGGCATGGGCAACCATGAATTCAACTATGGCCTCGCTTTCCTGAGCCAGATCACCAACACGGATTTCGGCATACCGGGCGTGGCCAAGCCGACGGGCAACTGCGGCGCCCCCGCCTTCCCTTCCGTGCTGAGCAATGTCGTCGGCGTGGCCAGCGGCAAGCCCATCTTCCAGCCCTACACCATGCTGCCCCGCGATTTCACGGCCGTGAAACCGGACGGCGGCAAGCTCGACGTGAAAATCAATGTGGGCGTGCTGAGCTTCGTGCCGCCGCAAATCCTCGAATGGGACCAGAAAGTGCTCGCCGGCAAGGTCAGCGTCAAGGGCGTGCAGGAAACGGCCAAGCAGTACGTGCCGGAATTGCGCAGCAAGGGCGCCGACATCGTCGTGGCCCTGTCGCATGGCGGCCTGGACACCAGCGCCTACAGCCCGAAGATGGAAAACGGCAGCTATCACCTGACCAGCACGGGCATCGACGCGCTGATGATAGGCCACTCGCACTTGATCTTCCCGAAAGGCAAGGAAGAAGGCGCTGCCGCGCTGGACGCCTCGTTTGCCGCCTTCCCGGCCAGCGCCAAGATCGACGCCGTCAACGGTTTTGTGAACGGCGTGCCGACCGTCATGGCGCAAAGCTGGGGCCGCCGCCTGGGCATCATCAAGCTGACCCTGGCATTCCAGTCCGGGCGTTGGGTGGTGCAGCCGGCCAAGACCACGGTCGAATCGCGCGGTTTCAAATACACGGATGGCAAGACGCTCGTGAAAGCCGACCCGGCCATCGCGCCGCTGGTGGCCACCGAACACGCGGCCACCATCGCCTATGCCAAGCAGCCGCTGGGCATCAGCACGGATTTCGAGATGTCGGCCTATTTTGCGCTGGTGGGCGACGTCAGCGCCATCCAGCTGGTGAACCAGGCCCAGCTCGATTATGTGAAAAATTTCATCGCCAGCAGCACGGATGCGACCTTGTCGAGCTACAAGAACATTCCCGTCATCTCGTGCAGCGCGCCGTTCAAGGCGGGCCGCAACGGGCCGTCGGACTTCACGGACGTGGCGTCCGGCGCCTCGCCGGCCGCCCCGGTCGGCCTGCAGGTGCGCAATCCGGGCGATTTGTATTTATATAGCAACAACAACCTGCAAGCCGTGAAGATCAAGGGATCGGACTTGAAGGCCTGGCTGGAAACGTCGGCCAAGCAATTCGCCCAGATCGACCCGAACGCCACGGCCGAGCAGGACCTGGTGCCGTCGTATGGCACGATCTACAACTATGACGTGTTCTACGCGGAAAACAATGCGCTGACATACCAGATCGACGTGACGAAAAAGATCGGCAGCCGCATCGTCAACCTCCTGTACAAGGGCGCGCCCGTGGCCGACGGCGATGACTTCATCGTCGCCACCAACGACTACCGCGCCGGCGGCGGCGCCGTGCCCGGCATCGACGGCAGCAAGACCATCATCAAGTCGCCCGATGCGAATCAGGCCGTGGTCAGCACTTACCTGGCTTCGCTGAGCAGCAAGGGCGGCAAGGTGACCCTGGCGGCCAACGGCAGCGCGCGCAGCTGGAGCTTCGTCAAGACGGCCACGGCCGGCCCCGTGATCCTGCGTTCGGCGCCGGGCCACCTGGCGCTGGCAAAGGGCAGCGGCATCGCCAATGTGGCGTCCGAAGGCGGGCTCGACGCCAGCGGCTTTGCCAAGTACGTCATCGACCTGTCCAAGTAAGCCTGCCGGGCCGGGATGCCGCTCTGGCATTCCGGCCCGCTTTTATCGAAGGTGATCCAGATGAAACAAGCGCTTTCCCTCCCCGCCCTCGTGCTGGCCGGCGTCCTGGCCGCCTGCCAGTCGTCGCCGCCGCCCACGGCGGCCGAAATCGAGGCGCTGGCCATGCAGGCGCGCCAGGCGGGCGACCACCAGGCCGAACGCAAGGTCCGCAGCTGGGCCGGCAAGGACATGCCTGTCGCCAAGCGCGAACTGGCGCTGATTTACCAGCCCCGCGCGGCACGCCGCGCCGAGGCATTGAGCCTGTTCGAACAGGCGGCCCGCGCCGGCGACACGGAAGCGGCGTTCGAACTGGGCCAGATGCGGCGCGCCGCCACCCCGGAGCAGGCGTGGCCGTGGTACCGCCAGGCGGCGCAGCAAGGCCATGCGAAGGCGGCATTGATGCTGGGCTTGCTGGCAGCCAACGGCGAAGGCGTGCCCAAAGATCAAGCGGTCGCGGCGCGCTGGCTGGAAAAATCAAGCGAGCTGGGCAATCCACATGCCATGTTCCTGCTGTACAACGCCTACCGCGAAGGCCGTGGCGTGGCGCGCGACCTGGCCAGGGGCCGTGAATGGCTGGAAGAAGCGGCCCACCACGAGTACCCGCCCGCCATCCAGGAACTGGCCATGACGGTGCAGGCGGACGACGCCGTGCGCGCCGGCCACCTGATGAAGGAAGCGACCGAGCACCGGCACAATAACTGGAACAAGTTTTAAGCCAGGTCAAGGCCAGCCTGTATTTCTGTGTGAAATATTTGCCAGAAGCATAAGCTTGCCTGGCACGCACATGGGTTCGTGCGCAATTTCAGCGCGAGGCAGGCATGGCAGATCACCGGACAGGCCCCATGAAGAAGAGCGACTTGCAGTTCAGCTACCGGGACGGCCCGGCGGACGGCGACGACCCGGCGCTACGCGCCATCCCCGACAGCGTCTTGCTGAACCGCCACGAATGGTATGAAGTGCTGTACAGCTGCAACAGCTGGTCGGGCGGCAGCCTGGCGACGGCGCTCAAATGCGAGCGGCTGATCCAGCGCCACTTGCCCGCCGGGATACGCGGCCATGCGGCCGTGCTGGCCTGGCTGCGCGCCCACTGGGCCAGCTACCGCTGAGGCGGGAACATCACGCCGGACTTTGCGCCAGGTCTATCGTGTTGGGCTAGACCTGGCCGACGGGCTATGATGGGCCAGCCGCCTCTCCGGCGGCGGCGGGGCAGCGGCACGCCCCGAAAATGCATTACACTGAATTTGCTTTTTAGAAATTTGTTACTCTGGACCAGCCTCGGTGAGCGCATTGTATTGCTCAGCCCAGCCAGTGTTTGGGCAGGCCCTGGCTCGTCCGTCGACCTCCCTATAAAGAAAGAGTCCAATGAAAAAGCTGACCACCGCCTTTGGCGCGCCTGTCGTCGACAACCAGAACATCCAGACGGCCGGCCCGCGTGGCCCCGCCTTGCTGCAGGATGTGTGGTTCCTGGAAAAGCTGGCCCACTTCGACCGCGAAGTCATCCCCGAACGCCGCATGCATGCCAAGGGATCGGGCGCGCACGGCACGTTTACCGTCACGCACGACATCACGCGCTACACGCGGGCGAAGATTTTTGGCGCAGTGGGCAAGCAAACGCCGATGTTCGCGCGCTTTTCCACGGTGGCCGGCGAACGGGGCGCGGCGGACGCGGAACGCGACATCCGCGGCTTTGCCCTGAAGTTTTATACGGAAGAAGGCAACTGGGACCTGGTCGGCAACAACACGCCCGTGTTCTTCATGCGCGACCCGCTGAAATTCCCCGACTTGAACCACGCCATCAAGCGCGACCCGCGCACCGGCTTGCGCAGCGCCAACAGCAACTGGGACTTCTGGACCTCGCTGCCCGAAGCGCTGCACCAGGTGACGGTGGTGATGAGCGACCGGGGCTTGCCGCGCAGCTTCCGCCACATGCACGGCTTCGGCAGCCATACCTTCAGCTTCCTGAATGCGCAAAACGAGCGTTTCTGGGTCAAGTTCACGTTCAAAACCCAGCAAGGGATACAAAACCTGACGGACGCCGAAGCCGAGGCGCTGGTCGGCAAGGACCGCGAAAGCTCGCACCGCGACCTGTACGACAGCATCGAGAACAAGGACTTCCCCCGCTGGACCCTGTACGTGCAGATCATGCCGGAAAAAGAGGCAGGCACCTACCACCTGAATCCCTTCGACCTGTCGAAAGTGTGGCCGCACGGCGACTATCCGCTGATCGAGGTGGGCGTGCTGGAACTGAACCGCAATGCCGACAACCACTTCGCGGAAGTCGAGCAGGCCGCCTTCAACCCGGCCAACGTCGTGCCCGGCATCAGCTTTTCGCCGGACAAGATGCTGCAGGGCCGCCTGTTCTCGTATGGCGACGCGCAGCGCTACCGCCTCGGCGTCAACCACAGCCATATTCCCGTGAATGCGCCGAAATGCCCGTTCCACAGCTACCACCGCGACGGCCAGATGCGAGTCGACGGCAACCAGGGGGGAACCTTGGGCTATGAACCGAACAGCGAGCAGCAATGGGCCGAGCAGCCAGATTTCCGCGAACCGCCATTGAGCATCGAAGGTGCGGCCGACCACTGGAACCACAGGGTCGACGAGGATTACTATTCGCAGCCGCGTGCCCTGTTCCAGCTGATGACGCCGGCACAGCAGCAAGCCTTGTTCGACAACACGGCGCGCGCCATCTCGGGCGCGTCGGCACAGGTCAAGCAACGCCACATCGGCAACTGCACCCTGTGCGACCCGGCCTATGGCGCGGGCGTGGCCGAGGCGATAGGCCGGCTGAGCAAATAAGCCGCGCCACCGTTGCCGCCGCGCCAAGGGCGGCAGCGGCGGCGGCAGCGGCAGGCGCCGCCGAAGCGCACGATCTCCGATGGGCTCATCGGATGCTTTCATCGGATGCCCTGGCCTGCAAGCGCGCCTGGCCGGCCTGGCCGGCGCGTGCGGGCGCCGCTACGGCCGGGCGTCGGCGTGCCGGCCTGGGGCGGCCCGCGGGCCGGCTTTCCTAGCGCGGCTGGATATCGATCTGGCCCGTGATGCTCGTTTCCACCGGATAACCTTCCACTTGCAGCGGCACCCGCCATTTGACGGACGAATCGCGCAGATACACGACGATGGCGTCGCGGCCCATGGCCGTTTGCCCCAGGCTGACGCCTTCGACGCCGTCGATGGCCATCAGCGCCCGCTCATTGCGCCGCCTGGCCGCTTCCAGCCGGCCAGTTGTCACCGGCGGGGCCGGCTGGAAGCGGCCGCCGCCTTGATCGCCGCCGTCCGGCAGGTAGGGCATGGCGGCATCTTCGAAGACGCCGTATGGCGACTGCATGAATTTACTGTTTGACATGACGACTCCTCCTGGTGCTGCTCCCGACACTAGCATCATCGTGCAAAAGGCGGTGCGGCGCAAGGCCGCGTCGCGCCGCGCCAGGCGGCACCGCCTTGCCCGGCGGCCCATCGCCGGCTCAGGTATACAGATCGATGTCGAGCGCCGCCACGACGCGCCGCATCTGGTTGGCAAACGTGATATTGCCGCCGCCGGCGAACAGCAGCCCCACGGGATTGCGCTGCTGGTTCCAGGTCCAGATCGAGGAGCCGGAATCGCCGCCCGCGCTGAACGCGCCGCTGACGCCCGTGATGGCGATCTGGTCCTGGAACAGCGCGATCCTGCCGCCGCCGTAGTTGACGTTGATGGTGGCGCCCAGGCCCGTGATGCGGCCCTGCGTCAACTGGGTGGTGCGCCCGGACTTGCCGACCAGCATGCCAAGCGTGGGCGCCACCAGTGCATTGCTGATGCGGAAATACGCGGGCACGCCGCCGCTCAGGTACACCAGCTCGCGACGCACGCGGTCGGGCCAGGCCCAGCCCGTCGCGCAATCGACGAAATTGACGCCGCCGCCGAAGTTGATCGGCACAAAGCGCTCGAGGATGGCGACCTGGTCTTGCGGGCATTTGCCGCCATCGATGGGGCCCGGCTGCACGATGCAGTCGCCAAACACGCCATTGTTCGAGTTGGCCAGCACGTGGTTGTTACTCAAGATCATCAGGCGGCTGTTGCGCGGCGCGCCGCGGCCCACGGCGAGGCAGCCGATGGTGCCGGCCGTGATGCGGAAATGGCCGACCGAGACCCCGCCCGGCG
The DNA here is from genome assembly GCF_058798615.1 of Janthinobacterium sp. GW822-FHT07H11. NCBI lineage: Bacteria > Pseudomonadati > Pseudomonadota > Betaproteobacteria > Burkholderiales > Oxalobacteraceae > Janthinobacterium > Janthinobacterium sp. GW822-FHT07H11. Next base: position 3,482,142 of record NZ_CM179507.1, on the reverse strand, counting down.
CCGGCCGCAGGCGGAAGCGGTGCGGCTGGGCATCGATGACGCCCGTGACGACGATATTCACGGGCACCTGGTCGCTGGCGACGGCGCGCACGCCCATCGCTGCGACGATGGCGGCCTTGGCCCGGTCCACGGAAGTGGGCTCGGCCACGTACAGGGTCAGCGCCGGCAGGCCCGGCTCGCCCGACGAGGTATCGCTGGCGCCCTCGCCCAGGCCGATCGACACGCCCTGGATATTGCCTGAATCGCTGAACGCGTCGGCGGCCCTGGCGCCGGCCGCCCGCAGCACCGCCTGGCGCATGCCATCCTCGATGCTGCGCTTGATCTCCAGCAATTCCATGCTCACGCCGCTCAGGGCATCGTTCGCCTCTGCCACGGAGGCGGTCTCGGCCTGGCCATCCCCTTCGCCCGGCACGGCGAACCGGTCGACCGCCTCTTCATCGTCGGCGCTCTGCGCCCGGCCCGCCCCGCCGCCCGGCGGCGCGGCAAAGCCATTGTCATTTCCCATCATCTCGTTCTCCTGTGGTTCGCTGCGGAGAACCAGTGTGGGCCGGCCGCGGCGGCCCGTATTGATCTGGATTGAAGCGCATGGGGACTGCGGCGCCGCGGGCAGCATGGTTGCCGCAACTGCGAAATAGTTCCGTTTTTCCGCTTGAGCGACATCAGGCGTGCAAACACGGGCCACATCCTATACTGCGATGACAGGCTGGCAGCATCGGCCTGTCAACTGCATGGATGGGACAGCGATGACGAGCCTACGGACGACACAGCCCGCTGCAACGACGCCAGGCGGGGCGGCGCAAGACGCCACGGAGCGCATGCGGCACGCGGCGCGCGGCGACGGCAGCGGCAGCGGCGATGGCGCCGTGCCGCACGCCCATTTCATCGACCGCATGGCGGCCTATGCCGAGGCACGCCGGGGCAGCCCGTGGCGCGGCAGCCTTGCCGACTTCCTCGCGCATGTCCTGCCCGGCGGCGCCAGCCTGCTGGCCCGCAGCGCCCACCAGTACCTGTGGGACATGATGCGCTGGAGCGGCCACGAAGACAGCGACGGCCATTTCCGCTGCCGCCTGTTCGACGACGAACTGTTCGGCATGGACGAGGCGATCGACCGCGTCGCCGCCTATTTCAAGGCGGCCGCCGCCGGTTCCGAGGTGGGCCGGCGCATGCTGCTGTTGCTGGGACCGCCATCGGGCGGCAAGTCCACGCTGGTGATCCTGCTCAAGCGGGGGCTGGAAGAATACAGCCACAGCGATGAAGGCGCGCTGTACGGGATCGCCGGCTGCCCCGTGCACGAATCGCCGCTGCACCTGGTGCCGCAGAGCATGCGCGCCGACTTCCGCGCCAGCTACGGCGTCGATATCCAGGGCGAACTGTGCCCCCATTGCCGCGCGCGCCTGGAAGACCAGCACGCGGGCGATTTCCTGCGCATGCCCGTCGAGCGCATCCACCTGTCCGAGGCGGGCCGCTGCGGCATCGGCACGTACGCGCCGCACGACCCCAGCACCGCCGACCTGGCCGACCTGGTCGGTTCGGTCGACCTGTCGAAAGTGGCGCAGTACGGCGACGAGGGCGACCCGCGCGCCTGGTCGTGGTCGGGCGCCGTGTATGCGGCCAGCCGGGGCATGCTGGAAATGATAGAAATCCTCAAGGTCAAGCGCGAATTCCTGTACCTGCTGCTGACCTTGACGCAAGAAAAGAATGTCAAGGTCTCGCGCTTTCCCCTGATTTACCTGGACGAAAGCATCGTCGCGCATACGAACCTGGCGGAATTCCGCAAATTCCTGCAAGAAAGCGAGAACGAGGCGCTGCTCGACCGCATGGTCATCGTGCAGGTGCCGTACACGCTCAATTACCGCGAGGAAGCACGCATCTACCGCAAGCTGATCCTCTCGGCCGCGCCCGCCTTCCGCGAAGTGCACCTGGACCCCCATGTGCTGCACGCGGCGGCCGTGTTTGCCATCCTCAGCCGCATGCAGGAGGGCGACGACAAGGAAGCGGACCTCGTCAAGAAGCTGCGCATCCACGCCGACGAAGAAGTGGAAGACTTGAACCAGACCGAGGTGCGGCGCATCCGCGAGCGCGAGAAGGCGCCCGACGAAGGCCTGGCCGGCGTGTCGCCGCGCTTTGTCATCAATGCCTTGTCGCACGCCATCATCGCCGCCCAGCGCAACAGCCTGAGCACGATGGACGTGCTGCTGGCCCTGAAGGACGGCATCGAAAGCGATGCCCGCATCGAGCCCAGACGCAAGCGCAAGTGGATCGATTACCTGGTGCTGACGCGCAAGGATTTCTACAACCGCTGGGTCAAGGCCGACGTGCACAAGGCGCTGTTCGTCTCGTTCGAGCAGGAAGCCCAGGACCTGCTCAACAAGTATCTCGATGAAGTCGAGGCCATGCTGGACAACCGCCAGGTCCGCGATCCCATCACCAGCGAGGAGCGCCGTCCGGACGAACGCTTCCTGCGGGCCGTCGAGGAAAAAATCCATATCAGCGACTCGGGCAAGCAATCGTTCCGCCAGGAAGTCGTGCGCAAGGCCATGGGCGCCTTCAAGCGCGGCGAGCCCTTCGGCCTGGGCACCCATGTGCAGCTGCACGACGCCATCCAGCAATACCTGTTCGAGCAGCGGCGCGACGTGCTGCGCCTGGTCAGCTCGGCCAAGCGCCCGGACGACGACGTGCGGGCCAAGATCTCGGCCGTCGAGCAGCGCCTGGTCGACGAATACGGCTACGACGCGCACAGCGCCCGCGAAGCGCTGAACTACGTGACCACCTTGCTGGCGCAGGAATGAGCATGCCCACGCCCCCCCTGCCCGCCGCCATGCAGCCGCCAGCCGCCGCAGACGGCAGGCCCGCCACGCCAGCGGCCGGTCCGCCAGCCGGCTCCGGCCAGGCGCGGCGCCACCTGGCGCAGCCGTGGTATGCGCTGTTTTCGCGCGGCGCGCGCGACTGGCTGCGGCACAACCAGAAGGTGCGCGATGCCGTGCAAGCCCACCTGCCCGAGCTGATCGCCGGCCCGGACCTGATCGGCGGGCCGCAACAGCGCACCGTGCAAGTGCCCGTGCGCCTGCTCGAACACGCGCATTTCCGCCTGGCGCCCGCGCGCAGCAGCCGCGCGGCGGGCCAGGGCGACGGCCAGCCCGGCGATATTCTGCGGCCGGCGCGGCCGGCCGGCACGGCCGGCTCCGATGCCGGCGGCGCGGGCGGCAACGGCGAAGGCGAGGTGCGCGTGCTGCTGGAATTTGCCGTCGACGACATCCTGGAATGGCTGTGGGACGAGCTGAAGCTGCCCCACCTCAAGCCGCGGCACCTGAGCGCCATCGACGAGGTGCAGCTGGTGCGGTCCGGCTGGGACAGGCACGGCGCCCGCTCGCGCCTGGACCGCCGGCGCACCGCCAAGGAAGCGATCAAGCGGCGCGCCCTGCAGGAACAGCCCGTGGCCTTCACCAATGACGACTTGCGCTTCCGGCAACTTTTATCGCAACCGCGGCCCAGCGCGAATGCCGTCGTGTTGTTCGTGCTCGACGTCTCGGCCAGCATGGCGCAGGCCGAACGCCGGCTGGCGAAATCGTTCTTCTTCTTTGCCTTGCAAGGCTTGCGCCGCAACTATGCGCGCGTGGAAACCCGCTTTATCGCGCACACGACGCGGGCCTGGGAGTTTTCCGAAGAAGCTTTCTTCCAGGTCAACGGCATGGGCGGCACCATGGCCTCCAGCGCCTTCCGCCTGAGCCAGGAACTGCTCAAGGAACGCTATGCGCCCGGCCAGTACAATGCCTACCTGTTCTATGCGTCCGATGGCGAAAACTTCAGCGAGGACCGTGCCCCCGCCAGCCTGGCCCTGGGCGAACTGGCCGGCTTGCTCAACTATATGGGCTATGTGGAAACGGTGCCCGGGGTGCCGCGCAGCATGGAAACGGAAATGCACCGGCTGTGCGCCGAGCAGCAAAGGCGCGGCTTGCCGCTGCGCAGCAGCATCCTGGCCACGCCCGACGATGTCTGGGCGGCCATCCGCACCTTCTTCCAGCATGAGGCCGATGATGCCAGGGAGGGGGCATGAGCACGCCAGGTGCCGCCGATGCGGCCGCCCTGGCCGACTACGGGGCGCGCATCGAGGAGCTGGCCAGGGCGCTGGGCCTGGAATTCAACCGCGTCGACTTCGAGCTGGTGCCCAACAGCTTCATGGCCGAGATCGCCATCTATGGCTTGCCCGTGCGCATGCGCCACTGGTCGTTTGGCGTGCGCTACATCCACCAGCTCGTGCATCAGAAGATGGGCAACTCGCATATCTTCGAAGTCATGTTCCCCGGCGACCCCTGCCACGCCTACATGGCGGAAAACAATTCGCTGGCCGAAAATACCCTGGTCACCGCGCATGTGCTGGGCCATGCCGACTTTGCCCGCCGCAACCAGCTGTTTGTGCGCTTTGGCGCCATGGCGGGCAGCCATATCCTCGAGCAAAGCGCGGCCAGGGCCCACCGCATCGAGGCGGCGCTGCAGCGCCATGGGCAGGACAAGGTCGAAGCCGTGCTCGACGCGGCACTGGCGCTGGAACAGCATGTGGACATCAATGCCGCGCTGCACCGCGCGCCCTATGCCGAGCAGTCCATGCCCGCCGCGGCCGATACGCACGGCGCGCCTGGCCCGTTTTCACGCCGCTACCGGCGCCTGCCCGGTGAAGCCGGGGTGCCGGCGCCTGCGGGCCCGGCGCAGCGCGCGCCGCTGCCGCCGCAGCCCGAGTATGACTTGCTGTGGTTCATCGCGCGCCACGCGCCGGAACTGGCCGACTGGGAACGCGATATCTTTCTCGCCGTGCGCGAAGAATCGTTTTATTTCTACCCTGTCTATGCCTGCCAGATCATGAACGAGGGCTGGGCCTCGTACTGGCATGCGCGGCTGCTGCGCGAAGCGGACTTCCTGCCGCCGGCCCTGTATATCGGCGCCGTCAAATCGCATTCGGACGTGGTGCGCCCGTATGCGGGCGACAAGCAGCTGGCCCTGGCCGTGAATCCGTATCACCTGGGTTTTTGCATGTGGGAACGCATCATCGCACGCGAAGGCTTGCAGGCGGCGCGCCGGATTTGCCGCGACGACGACGATTTCAGCTTCATCCGTAATTATCTCGATGCGGAACTGGCCGATCAGCTGGGCCTGTTCGTGCACGAAGACCGGCTCGACGGCGAGGTACGGCTGGCCAGCCGCGACCTGCACGCCGTCCGCGAAGCCATCCTGGCACCCAAGTACAACTATGGCGCGCCCTGCATCGCCGCCACCCTGGTGCATGACGATGGCAGCCTGGTGCTGCGCCACGATCACCAGCGCGACGGACGTGGCCTCGACCTGGAGCAGGCCGAGCGCGTGCTGGCCTACCTGGCCAGGGTCTGGCGACGGCCCGTGAGCCTGCATACGGTCGATTTCCGCGGCATGCCCAAGGTCCTCAACGGCAAGGCCGGCGGCGTCGCCGCACCGCCCGCCGCGCATTGAGCGCTTCGGCGCTTCGGCGTTTCGGCGTTTCGGCGTTTCAGCGTGCGGGCCGCCAAGCGCTCGTGCGCTCATGCTGTCAGGCGCGGCCGGGCTGGCCGGCGCCGAGCGGAGGCTGGCCCCGGTGTTGCGTCAGGTACCAGTCGATGGTCAGCCGCAGCCCCTGCGCCAGGTCATGCGTGGGCGCATAGCCAAGCAGGCGCGCGGCCTTGCCGATGTCGGCCTGCGAATGGCGCACGTCGCCGGCGCGGAAGTCGCCATGGACGGGCGCCCGCGGCAGGTGTCGCGGGCAGGCGGCCAGCAGCATCGCCTGCATGCCGGCGTGCAGCTGCGCCAGGCTGGTGCGCGCATTCACGGCCACGTTGTACACCTGGTTGATGGCCGCCGGGTCCACGGTGGTGGCGGCCAGGATGTTCGCCTGCACGGCATTGCTGACAAAACAGAAGTCGCGGCTGGTGGCGCCGTCGCCATGGATCTGCACGGCCTGTCCGTCCAGCATGGCGCCTATCCAGCGGGGAATCACGGCCGCGTAGGCGCCCAGCGGATCCTGCCTGGGGCCAAACACGTTAAAGTAGCGCAGCCCCACGGCTTGCGTGGCAAAGCAGCGCGCATACACGTGCGCGTACAGTTCGTTGACGTATTTGCTCAAGGCATACGGCGACAGCGGCGCGCCGATATGCTGTTCCACTTTCGGCAAGGCCGGATGGTCGCCGTAGGTGGCGCTCGATGCCGCATACACGAAGCGCCGCGCGCCGGCCGCGCGGGCGGCCGCCAGCATGTTCAGAAAACCGCTGACATTGACGGCGTGGCACAGCAGGGGCTCCTCGAGCGAGCGCGAAACGGACCCCAGCGCCGCCTGGTGCAGCACCGTATCGACCTCGGCGCAGGCGGCCGCGCAGGCGCCGGGGTCGCGGATGTCGCCCTCGATGAAGTCGAAGCGCCGCCAGGCCCGTTCGCCCACCGCCGCGCGCACCAGCGCCAGGTTGTGCCGGTGGCCCGTCGAGAAATTATCGAGGCCGCGCACCGTCTGGCCCAGCGACAGCAGGGTTTGCAGCAGGTGCGAGCCGATGAACCCGGCCGCGCCCGTGACCAGCCAGCGGCACGGCGCCTGTTCCAGCCGCGCGCACGCTTGCGCATACGCGCCCGCGCCGGCCTGCCCGCCAGGCGCGGCGCCGCCCGGCCGCGCGCGGCAATCGTCCATCACAGCCGCCACACATGCAGGCCGCCCGCCGCCAGCGCATGCGGGTCGAAATGCGACTTGATGTCGATGAAGCAGCCATTTTCCACTACCTTGGCCTGGAAGTCGGCCAGCGGACGGAGCAGCAAGGCGTGGTGCGAGACGGCGCTGATGACGGCTTCGGCCTGCGGCAGCTGTTCCCAGCTTTCCAGCGCCAGGCCGTATTCTTCCAGCGCTTCCTGCGCGTCGGCCACGGGATCGTGCACATGCACCTGCACGCCGTACGACTGCAGTTCGTGGATCATGTCGACCACCTTCGAGTTGCGCAGGTCCGGGCAGTTCTCCTTGAAGGTCAGGCCCAGCACGTTCACGTGCGCGCCCTTGAGCTTGAAGCCGGCGCGCACCATTTCCTTGATGGTCTTTTCCGCCACGAACTTGGCCATGCCGTCATTGATGCGGCGCCCGGCCAGGATCACATGCGGGTGGTAGCCCAGCATCTCCGCCTTGTGCGTCAGGTAGTACGGGTCGACGCCGATGCAGTGGCCGCCCACCAGGCCGGGGCGAAATGGCAGGAAGTTCCATTTGGTGCCGGCCGCCTCCAGCACTTCCAGCGTATCGATGCCGATGCGGTCGAAGATGATGGCCAGTTCATTCATCAGCGCGATATTCAGGTCGCGCTGCGTGTTCTCGATGACCTTGGCCGCTTCCGCCACGCGGATGCTGGACGCCCGGTGCACGCCGGCCTCGACCACGCCTTCGTACAGCGACGCCACCTTGTCCAGCGTGGGCGCGTCGTCGCCGGACACCACCTTGCGGATGCTGTGCAGCGTGTGCGCCCGGTCGCCGGGGTTGATGCGCTCGGGCGAAAAAGCCACGTGGAAGTCGTCCTTCCAGCGCAGGCCCGAATGCTGTTCCAGCAGCGGGATGCAGATTTCCTCGGTGGCGCCCGGATACACGGTCGACTCGTAGATGACGATGGCGCCCCGCTTCATGTGGCGGCCCACGGCCGCGCTGGCGCCGGCCAGCGCGGAAAAATCGGGATTGTGCGCGCTGTCGACGGGCGTGGGCACGGCCACGACGATGAAGTCGGCCAGCTGCAGCTCGGCCGGGTCGCAGCCGACGCTCAGCCATTGCGCGGCGCGCAGCTGTTCGCCGCTGACCTCGCCCGTCGGGTCGACGTGGCGCCGATAGCTGTCCACCTTGCGCTGCGACAGGTCGATGCCGATGGTGCGCCGGCGCGCGCCGAAGGCCACGGCCAGCTGCAGGCCCACATAGCCGAGTCCCATCACCGCCACCACGCCGCCGTTGCCGGCCACCTTGCTGTCCATATGTGCTCCGTCTGGTTGTGGCGAAGCTGCCGCCGTCGGGGAAATTCTACGGTCGCGGCCGCGACCATTCTTGAGCGGGAACAAGGAAGCCGGGCCGCCGGCAAGCCGCGCGGACGGCAATCGCCGGCCTGTTGAGCACAATCAATGAGGCCCACGCACATCTTTTTTAACCTAGGCTGTGCGCTGCCCCCGCGCATGCCGATACCGGAGACTTCCATGCCCCGCCTTTCCCTGCCTGCCCTGCCCCGTTTGCCCGCCTGCGCCCTGTGCACCGCCCTGCTGCTGCCGCTGCCGCTGCTGACGGCGTGCCACGGCACGCAGAGCAGCGACAGCCTGCTGGCCGAGGCACAACAGTACCGCCAGAAGGGCGAAGCGCGGGCCGCCATCATCCAGCTGAAGAACCTGCTGCAAAAGGAACCGGAAAACCGCCAGGGCCGCATGCTGCTGGGCAGCATCTATCTCGATACGGGCGAAGCCCTGTCGGCGGAAAAGGAATTGCGCAAGGCACAGGCGCTGGGCCTGCCCGCGGCCCAGGTCCTGCCCTTGCTGGGCAAGGCCTGGCTGATGCTGGGCCAGTTCGACAAGGTCCTGGGCGAGGTACCCGACGATGCCGCCCAGCCACCGGCCATCCTGGCGCTGCGCGGCGACGCCTTGCTGGCCCTGGGCCGCACGGACGAGGCGCGCGCCGTGTTTGCGCGCCTGCTCGAACGCCATCCCGAGCAGGTGCAGGCATTGCTGGGCATGGCGCGCATCGCCGCGCTGGAGCAGCAGCCGGGCAGCGCCGAGCTGCTGGTCGCGCAGGCGCTGAAAGCGGGGCCGAGCGACCTGGACGCGCTGCGCCTGCAGGGCGACCTGCAGCGCCTGCAAGGCAGGAACGAGGCGGCGCGGCGCGCCTACCTGCAGATCCTCCAGCTCAAGCCCGACAATACGCAAGCGCATATCGATCTCGCCAACCTCGACATCAGCGAAAACCGCTACGCCGAAGCGGCGGCGCAGCTGGCCACGGCGCGCAGGACGGCACCCAACAGCCTGGGCCTGCTGCAGGCGCAGGCCCTGCTCGATTTCCGCCAGGGCAAGTACAAGGCCTCGCTGGAAGGCTTGCAACTGGTGCTCAAGGCGGCGCCCGAGCACCAGCCGTCCATCCTGCTGGCCGGCGCCGTGCAGCTGGCGCTGGGCTCGCCCCAGCTGGCGGAGACCTACCTGCAGCGTTTCCTCGCCGCGCAACCCGGGCATCTGTATGCCAACAAGATGATGGCGTCCATCGAGCTGATGCGGGGCAAGAACGACATGGCCATCGACCGGCTGCTGCCGCTGCTGGCGCGCGCTCCCGACGACGTGGAACTGCTGTCGCTGGCCGGCGAGGCGCACCTGCGCGCGCGCCGCTACGACCAGGCCACCGTGTATTTCGAAAAAGCCAGCGGGCTCGCGCCCGACACCGCCAAGCTGCATGCGGCCCTGGGCGTGAGCCGCCTGGGCATGGGTGAAAGCGGCCGCGCCATCAGCGAACTGGAGCGTGCCAGCGTGCTCGACAAGAACTCGCCGCAGGCCGGCACCATGCTGGTGATGACCTTGCTGCGCAACAAGCAGAACGACAAGGCGCTGGCCACCGTCGTGGTGATGGAAAAGCAGAAAGGCACGAATCCCCTGCTGCTGAACCTGAAGGGCGGCGTCTACCTGGCCTTGCGCGACCTGCCCGCCGCGCGTGCCAGCTTCGAGCAGGCGCTGGCCATCGACCCGCTCTACCTGCCCGCGCTGACCAACCTGGCACAGATCGACATGGCCGAGAAAAAGCCCGAACTGGCCCGCCAGCGCTTCGAAAAGGCGCTGGCGAAAGCGCCGAAGAATGCCGACCTGTGCGCGGCACTGGCCAAGCTGGCCGCCTCGCAGGGCAAGACGGACGAGGCGCGGCGCTGGCTGGAACGGGCGCACAAGGATAATCCCGACGCCGTCGCGCCCGCTTCACTGCTGAGCAATTTCTACCTGAAGACGGGCGAAACGCAAAAGGCGCTGGACCTGGCGCGCACGCTGCAGACGGGCCATCCGGGCGATGCCGACGCGCTGGCCCTGCGCGCGCAGGTGGAATACAGCGCCGGCCTGGCGCAGGCGGCGCTGGACAGCTACGCCAAGCTGGCCAGCGTGCAGACCACCTCGGCCCCCTTGCAGATGCGCATCGCCAGCCTGCACCTGGCGCTGGGCGAGCATGGCGGCGCGCTGCAGGCCGTCAAGCGGGCGCAGGCGCTGGACCCCACGCTGCTCGATGCGCAAGTGATCGAAGTGGCCATGCTGCTGGCCTTGAACCGGCAGCGCGAAGCGCTGGGCGTGGCGCGCCAGGTCCAGCAGCAGCAACCCAAGCTGGCGGCCGGCTACAAGCTCGAGGGCGACGTCCTGATGGAGCAAAAGCAGCCGCAACAGGCGCTCAAGCTGTACGAGCGCGCTTACCAGATCAGCAGGATCGGTCCGCTGCAAGTGCAGATATACCGCGCCTTGCAGGCATCCGGGCAAGCGGCCGAGGCGGACGCGCGCATGGCCGCATGGCTGAAGGAAAACCCGAACGACTTGCCCACGCGCACCTATCTGGCCAGCACCAAGCTGGTGGCCAAGCAATACCGCGCGGCCATCGAGCAATACCAGCACATCATCGCCAGGGATGCCGGCAACGTGCTGGCCCTGAACGACCTGGCATGGGCGTACCAGCAAGACAAGGACAGGCGCGCGCAGGCGACGGCCGAACAGGCGCTGAAGCTGGCGCCCGACAATGCCGCCGTGCTCGACACCCTGGGCTGGATCCTGCTGGAACAGGGCGAGCCGAAGCGCGCCACCGGCCTGCTGCGCAAGGCGGCGGACCTGGCGCCGAAGGCGGCGGAAATCCAGTACCACCTGGGCGTGGCGCTGGCCAGGTCCGGCGACAAGGGCGGCGCGCGCAAGCAACTGGAACAGCTGCTGGCGGCCAACAAGGACTTCCCGCAGCGGGCCGAGGCCCAGGCCCTGCTGACCCAGCTGTAGGCCATGGCGACGCGCGCGGCGCGCCTGCTGGCCCTGCTGGCGGGCGGCGCCTTCCTGCTGGCCCTGCACGCCTACCCGCTGGCCCGCGGCTGGCCCGCCTGGCTGTTCGCCGCCCTGCTGCCCGTCTACGCCCTACTGCTGTGGCGGCGTCCCGCCTGCTGGCTGTTCTGCCTGCCGGCCCTGCTGCCCGTGCTGGACCTGGCGCCGTGGACGGGCTGGTTCTTTCTCGAGGAAATCGACCTGCTGCTGCTGCTGACGCTGGCCTGCGGTTACTGGCGGCTGGGCCAGGCGGCCCCCGCGGCCAGCCTGGCGCCCGTGGCGCGCGCCTGGCTGCTGCTGTGCTGCCTGGCCTGGCTGGCGGCGCTGCTGCGCGGCTTGCTGCCGCTGCCGCCCGCCGATGCCGATGCGTGGAACAATTATCTCAGCCACTACAACAGCTTGCGCCTGGGCAAGGCCTGGGCCTGGGCCATGCTGCTGCTGCCGCTGCTGCTGCGCGATGCCAGCGGGCCGGCATTGCGCCGCTATGCGCTGCCGGGCCTGCTGGCGGGACTGGCCATGGTGGCCGCCTGTGCGCTGTGGGAGCGCGCCGTGTTTCCCGGCCTGCTGAACCTGTCCAGCGACTATCGCATCACGGCGCCGTTTTCCGCCATGCACACGGGCGGCGCCGCCCTCGACGGCTACCTGGCCCTGAGCCTGCCGTTCGCGGCGCTGTGGCTGGCCCGCGCGCGCACGCGCCGGCACGGCGCGCTGGCCCTGCTGCTGCTGGCGCTGGCGCTGCACGCGGCGCTCACCACGTTCTCGCGCGCCCTGTACGCGGCCATGCTGGCCGGCGGCCTGCTGTCGCTGTGGCAGGCGCTCGCCGCCGGCCGCCATGGACCGCGCCGCCCGCCAGGGCGCCGCGCCGGCGCCGGCCTGCTGCTGGCGGCGGCCGCCAGCGTGCTGCTGTACCTGTTCGGCAGCGGCGGCTACCGCGGCCTGATCGCCGCCGTGGTGCTGCTGGGCGCAAGCTTCGTGCTGGCCACGCGGCCGTTGCCGTGGCGGCTGGCGCCCGCCTGCGTGCTGTGCGCGCTGGCCATCGAAGGCCTGCTGGCCGCCTGGTGGCCGGCAGGCCTGCCGGCGGCAGGCTGGCTGAAGCCGCCGTATTGCCTGTTCCTGCTGTCGGCACTGCTGCTGGCCGGCGCGCTGTGGCCGGTCGGGCGCCCGCCTGGCGGCGGCCCGGCCCGGCTGTGCCTGGCCATGATGGCATGGACCCTGCTTGCCTGCAATCTCGTGTGGATAGGCTGGCATTGGGCCGGGGCGCCGGCCCTGCCCGCTACCGGCCTGGTCGTCGCCCTGGCCGCCGCCATGCTGGGCAATGCGCGCCTGCGGCCGCCCCTGTGGCAGCTGAACCGCGCCAGCCTGGGCCTGGCCGGCGCGGCGGGCGTGCTGATGCTGCTGGCCATACCCGTGTCGGCCAGCTACTACGCGACGGAACGCTTCGCCACCAGCGGCGGCGACTTGCAGGGCCGGCTGCGCCACTGGCGCCAGGCGCTCGGCATGATGTCGGCCGATGCGGCCAGCACCGCGTTCGGCATGGGCACGGGCAGCTTTCCCGCCACCTATTTCTGGCGCAATCCCTTGCGCGAGATACCGGCCAGCATGGCATACGCCGATGAGGCAGGCAACCGCTATCTCCGGCTGGCCAGTCCCGGCTACCGCGCCGGCTATGGCGAACTGCTGCGCCTGCTGCAACGGCTGCCGGTCGAGCCGCGGCGCGCGTACACGCTGGCGCTCGACGTGCGCCGCGCCGGCCCCATGCCCGTGCTGCAGGTACGGCTATGCGAGCGCCAGCTGCTGTACCCGCAAAACTGCGTCAACGTGCCGCTGCGCCTGCCGCCGCCCGTGGCCGGCCGGCCCGTCTGGCAGCATGTCGAGGCGCGCGTCGACAGCGCCTGGCTGGGCGGCAGCCCCTGGCTGCTGCGCGCGCCGGTGCAGCTGGAAGTGGCGGCCAGCGGCACGGCCGCCTCGTCCGTGATCGATATCGACAACCTGAGCCTGCGCGCGGACGACGGCGCGGAACTGGTCGCCAATGGCCAGTTCAGCGCCGCCCCCGACTACTGGTTCTTCAGCAGCGACCACCACCACCTGCCCTGGCACGTCAAGAACCTGCCGCTGCATCTGCTGATCGAATCGGGCGTGTGCGGCGCCGTGGCCATGCTGGGACTGATGACGCTGGCCGCCATGCGGCTGCTGCGCGCGGCCGCGCGCGGCCATGCCTGGGCCATCGCGGGCGGCGCCAGCCTGGCCGGCTTTCTCGTCGTCGGCCTGTTCGACAGCCTGCTCGACGTGCCGCGCATCGCCCTGCTGTGCTATCTGATGCTGCTGTGCGCGCTGTTGCGCCTTCCCCATGCCCCCGCCCCCGTCCAGGAGCCGCCCCCATGAAAACCCTGCTGTCCACGTCCCTGTTCTGCCTGGGCTTGCTGTCCGCCGTGCCGCCGGGCCGCGCCGACGATACGCTGGCGCAAGTGATTGCGCGCATCAAGCCATCGGTCGTCGGCGTCGGCAGCGTGCAAAAGACGCGCACGCCGCCCATGACCTTCATCGGCACGGGCTTCGTCACGGACGATGGCTTGAGCGTGCTCACCTGCGCCCACGTGATCCAGAAGCTGCTCGACGCCAATCCCAACGAAGTCATCGGCATCCTCACGGGCCAGGGCGACACGGCCCAGTTCCGCCCGGCCAGCGTGCGCGCCATCGACGCCGAGCACGACCTGGCCTTGCTGCGCCTGTCGGGCGCGCCGCTGCCGGCCCTGCAGCTGGGCGACGCGGCCCGCGTGCGCGAAGGCCAGGCCCTGGCCTTCACGGGTTTCCCGCTGGGCATGCTGCTGGGCCTGCACCACGTGACGCACCGCGCCACCGTGTCGTCGCTGACGCCGGTGGTCATGCCCAGCGAAAACGCGCAGCGCCTCGATGCGAAGCGCCTGGCGCAATTGCAAAAGTCGCCCTACACCGTGTTCCAGCTGGACGCGACCGCCTACCCGGGCAGCAGCGGCAGTCCCCTGTTCGATCCGGACACGGGCATCGTCTACGGCATCGTCAACATGGTGTACGTGAAAGGCTTGAAGGAAAGCGCCATCAGCGCGCCGAGCGGCATTACCTATGCCATTCCCGGCCACTACATGCAGGCGATCCTGTTAAAAAACAAATAGGCGTCAGTTGCGTCCCTGGCGCAGGCGGTCCGTGATGCCAGGCTCATCCCATGTTGGAAAAAAAAAGGGGTAAAACGACCGTTCACCCCCATGTTGTTCCATCAAGCCGCCGTATTTACGGATCTGCTCGCCCATGTAGTCGAGGTCTAGCCGCAGCAGCACGGCCGGCGCCCCCACGCGCGTGCACTCGCGCTCGCCGCCAAAATCGCGGAACCCCAGCATGCGCTTGTAAAACACCACGTGGCGCGGATTGACTTCGATCACGTAGTCCGTGAAGCCGTGGATGTTGTGGGCATAGATATACGAAATATGGATCAGCGCCGCGAACACGCGCTTGCTCACGCCCTTGTCGATGGCCAGGCGCGACGGTTCGCACAGGCGCCGCCCCTCGTCGCGCAGCAGGTCGAGCTTGTCGCGGAAGTTTTCGTCGGCGGGCAAGCCCGTTTCGTCGTTGTCCAGGCACAAGGTCATGGTGCCGACCGTGGTGCCGGCCGTTTCCGCAAACAGGGTGATCTTGTTGAGCGCATGCGCGATGCCGGGATCGACGGCATAGCCGCGCCAGCCATACATCTTGCGGATCAGCAAGCTGGCCGCTTCGCGCCGTCCGCGCGAATTGGCCATGCGGATATGGAAGCGCTGCAAGTCGAGTTCGTGCTCCATGGCCGGATCGATCTTGCCTTCGCCGACCACCAGGTCGCTGAAGCCGCCGGGCGTGTCAAAGGAAATAATTGGTTCGTCTTCTAAGCTCATCTTGTCCTCGCTATCATCGGCCCTCCGCTTTGAGACGGACTGAAGCCAATGCCTTGTGACAAGAGGAAAACTGGAGAAGTTCCCGCCGACCGCAAAAAAAACAGAAGAAATTACCTATTTAATAGCAAATAACGCCCTGAAATTTGCCAGTAAGTACAAAATGACAAATAAAAGTGCTTTTTTGTCAGCATGAGCCTGCTCTGGAAACTGGCCTTAAAAAAAGCTTTCCGGGATCAGCAAGACGTCGCCCGGACGCATCGTGACATTCGCGGAAATATCGCCCTCTTTCAGCAAGTCGTCCAGGCGCACGCGCAGCTGCTGCTGGCGGCCCTCGCGCACGCGGATGATGCTGGCCTTGTTGCCGGCGGCAAAATCGGTAATGCCGCCGACGGCGATCAGCACGTCCATCAGCGACATGCCCAGGCGATACGGCAGCGCCTGCGGCTTGGCCGCCTCGCCGATCACGCGGATCTGCTCGTCGTAGGGGCCGGAAAAATTGGTGACGATGACCGTCACCACCGGCTGCTGGATGAACTTGCCCAGCGCCTGCTCGATGTCGCGCGCCAGCTGGGTCGAGGTCTTGCCGCTGGCCGGCAGGTCTTCCACCAGCGGCGTGGTGATCTTGCCGTCCGGCCGCACGGCCACCGTCAGCGACACCTCGGGATTGCGCCACACGATGATGTTGACGGAATCGCCGGGCCCGATCAGGTAGTCGTGCATGGGCACGCTGTCATCGGCGGGTGCCAGCGGGTAGCGCGTGCGGCACGCGCCCAGCAGGCCGCCGGCGGCCGCCAGGGCCAGCGCATTCTTCAACAGTGCACGTCGGAACGGATTCATGCCTAGCCTCTTCGAGTCGGTGGCGCGTGCGGACCGGCCGCGCGACGGCGCAAGGGCCGCGCGAAGCCAGACTGGGCCGCGAAGTTCCTATGATTATTAAAACGCGGCAAGCGATCCTTGAGGCGTATCAAGAAGCAATCATCTTGGGAAATATTGGCCGGGCACGGCCCTATACTTTGCATGCCCGACAACGGTTCCGCATTGTTCCTTGCGCGCCGCCGGCACGCGCACCGCGTCCCACCGTGACATGAAGGAAGCGCCATGGAAGAGTTGATACAGCAATTGCTTTCCGGCCTGAAAGGCATCTGGAAATACCGCTGGCATGCGGTCCTGGTGGCGTGGCTGGTGGCCATCGCCGGCTTCATCAAGGTCATCAGCCTGCCCGACGACTACCAGACCTCGGCGCGCGTGTTTGTCGATACGCAGACCATCCTCAAGCCGCTGATGGCCGGCATGACCAGCGTGCCGAACACGGAACAGCAGGTGGCCATCATGAGCCGCACCCTGCTCAGCCGGCCGAACGTGGAGCGCGTCATGCGCATGGTCGACCTCGACCTCGATGCGAAGACCGTGCGCGAGCACGAGGCCCAGCTGGACGAACTGATGGGCCGCATCAAGATCACCGGCACCAACGCCTACGACATCTACACGATCAGCTATAACGGCCGCCATCCGAAGGTGGTGCGCGACGTGGTGCAAAGCCTGCTGACGATCTTTGTCGAAGGCAGTTTCCAGGGCAAGAAAGGCGATTCGCAAAAAGCCGTGCAGTTCATCGACGAACAGATCAAGAATTACGAGGACAAGCTGAGCGCGGCGGAAAACCTGGTGAAGGATTTCAAGATCCGCAACAACCTGCTGCTGCCGCGCCAGGGCATCGACTATGGCAGCCAGCTGCTGATGTCGTCCGATAGCCTGAACAATGCCAGGCTGGAGCTGGTCGAGGCGGAACAGGCGCGCAAGGCCATCCTGAGCCAGATCGAGGGCGACGAACCGGTGCTCGACCTCGAGCCCAACGCGGCCGCCATCACGAATCCCGAGCTCGACGAGCGCATCGCCTCGCTGAACAAGAACCTCGACAGCCTGCGCATGCAATACACGGAACTGCATCCCGACATCATCGCCGCCAAGCGCCTGGTGGCCCAGCTGGAAGAGCGCAAGATCGAGGAAAGCAAGCTGAAGGCGGCATCCGGCGATCCCGGCAAGAATTACAGCCCCATGCTGCAGCAGCTGAAGGTGGCGCTGACGGAGGCGGACGCCAAGGTGGCCGCCATCAAGGCGCGCGTGCAGGAATACAACGCGCGCAACGAGCGCCTGCTGGCGCAAAGCAATGCCGTGCCCGAGGTCGAATCGCAGCTGGCGCAGTTGAACCGCGACTACATCATCAACAAGGAAAACTATGAAAAGCTGATCGGCCGGCGCGAAGCGGCCAAGCTGTCGGGCGAACTGAGTTCCACCACGGACATGATGGCCTTCAAGATCATCGACCCGCCCACCGTGCCGTTCGCCCCCGTCGGGCCGAACCGGCCATTGCTGTTTACCGCGGCCCTGGGCGCGGCGCTGGTGGCCGGCGTCGCCGCGGCACTGCTGATCAGCCAGGTGCGCCCCACCTTCCTCAGCCCGGCCGAACTGCGCGACGCCACCGGCTTGAGCGTGCTGGGCACGGTGTCGATGAACTGGACCGAACTGCAGACCATCCGCCGCCGGCGCGCGCGCTACGGCTTTGGCGCCTGCCTCGGCAGCCTGTTCGTGCTGTACGGCGCGGTCATGACGGCCGCGCTGCTCAAATTCTAGGGGAGCGACCATGAACGACGATGGCAAGCAGGAGCCGCAACTGGGCGTGGCCGAGGCCGGCGTACCCTACCTGGCGCAGCCCGCGGGGGCGGCCGATGCGGCGGCGTCGCCCCGCTACCGCGAGCTGAACCTGGCCCGCCTGCAGCAACAGGGCATGGTCACGCACGACAGCGGGCGCACCACGGTGGCCGAGGACTTCCGCATCATCAAGCGCCCGCTGCTGCGCCAGGCGCGCGCCAGCGGCGCCGAGGCCATCCGCCATGGCAACCTGATCGTCGTCACCAGCGCCATGCCCGGCGAAGGCAAAACGTATTGCGCCGTCAACCTGGCCATGAGCATCGCCATGGAAATGGACATCACGGTGCTGCTGGTCGATGCCGACGTGGCGCGCCCGTCCGTGCTGAAAGTGCTGGGCCTGCCGCCGGAGCCGGGCCTGATGGACGTGCTGCTCGACGAGCAGCTGGCGATGTCGGACGTGATCCTCAAGACCAACGTCGCCACCCTGAGCATCCTGCCGGCCGGGCGCAGCAACAAGCACGCGACGGAACTGCTGGGCAGCCGCGCCATGAGCCGGCTGCTCAGTGAAATCGCCAGCCGCTATGCGGACCGCATCGTCGTCTTCGACTCGCCGCCGCTGCTGATCACCAGCGAAGCCCACGCGCTGGTGGGGCAGATGGGGCAGGTGGTGATGGTGGTGGAGGCGGAAACGACCACCCAGCACGCCGTCAAGGAAGCGCTGCGGCAGATCGAATCGTGCGAACACATCCACCTGATCTACAACAAGACCAAATCGTTTCCGGGCAACGATTACTATGGCTATTACGACTAGCCGCCTGTTGCCGCTACCGTTGATGCTGCTGCTGTTTCCCGTGCCGTCCGCCGCGGTCGACTGGCTGGTGGTGCCCTCGCTGCGCCTGCGCGAAAGCTATACCGACAACGCGCTGCTGGCGCCGGCCGCCCAGGCCAGGTCCGATTTCATCACCGAGATCGCGCCCGCCATCGCCCTGATCGGCAGCGGGCCGCGCCTGCAGGTGCACCTCGACTACAGCTGGCGCATGTTCTACTACCTGCGCCGGCCCGACACGGCCAACCATCAGCTGCAGGCGTCCGCCGACGCGGAGCTGCTCAAGGACTGGTTCCACGTCGAGGCGCGCGCCAGCATCAGCAGGAACAATATCTCGCCGTTCGGGCCGCAGATCATCGACGAGCTGCCCGGCGCCGGCAACGCCAGCACGGTGCGCACCACCACCGTCAGCCCCTATCTGCGGCACCGCTTCCGCGCCCTGGGCACGGCCGAGCTGCGCTATACGCGCAACACCGTCGCCAGCGACAGCGCGCTGCTGTCCATGCACAGCGACGAGGTCGAGATGCTGCTCAGCGGCGAACCGCGCGGCAACGGCTGGAACTGGAACGCCAGCTACGACCTGCGCCGCACCCAGGACAGCAAGCTGGCGCCGCAGCGCATGGAGCGCAGCAGCGTGGGCCTGCGCTACCCGTTCAGCAGCAAATGGGCCGCCACCGCCAATGCCGGCATGGAAAAGGAAGGCTATGCCTCGAGCAGCGGCAAGGCGCCGGAAGGCCGCTTCTGGTCGCTGGGCGGCGTCTGGACCCCCTCGCCGCGCACCAGCGTGGCCTTCAGCGGCGGCAAGCGCTTCTTCGGCAATACCTACAGCCTGGATGCCAACTTCCTGCAGCGCCATACCAACTGGTCGCTCGGCTACAGCGAGAACATCACCAGCATGCCGACCCAGTTCCTGCGCCTGGGCGACCGCGAGGCGTTCAGCCTGCTCGACCAGTTGTGGCGCAGCATCTTCCCCAACCGCCAGCAGCGCCGCCTGCGCATCGAGGCCTTCCTGCGCTATGCGAACGGACTGGGACCGGAACTGGGCGCCATCAATTACTTCAGCCAGCGCTATTTCCTGCAAAAGCAGCTGAAGCTGACGATGGCGCGGGCGACGGCGAAAACCACCGTGGTGTTCGGCATCAATGCCATCGACCGCACGGCGCAGACGGCCAGCGGCATCGACAGCGCATTGCTGCCGGGCATGGAATTCGGCAGCGAAGACCGCACGCGCCAGGTGGGCAGCAATCTCGGCTGGAGCTGGCAAGCCTCGTCGCGCACCAGCATCAATGCCAATGCCGGCTATGCCAGCGTGCGCTCGCTGAGCGCGCCGCGGCGCGACAACAATGCCACCTTCACGGCCGGCTTCAGCCGCATCCTGCAGCCGAAGATGACGGCCAGCATAGACGTGCGCCGCACCCAGCACAGCAGTACCCGCGGCGGCGGCTACCGCGAGAACGGCATCAGCGCCACGCTCAACATGCAGTTTTAAGGAGGATGCATCATGCCCGACGATCCGCTGGCCCGGCACGCGCAGCACCACCTGCTGTGCGTGGTGGCCGCGCGCCCCAACCTGATGAAGATGGCCCCGCTGCTGGCGGCGTTTGCGCGGCAGGCGCCGGCCATGCGCCTCACCTTGCTGCATACGGGCCAGCATTACGACCCGGCCATGAATGCGCACGTGTTCGCGGCACTGGGCATGCGCGCGCCCGACATCGGCCTGGATGTCGGCTCCGGCAGCCATGCGCAGCAGACGGGTGAAATCATGCGCCGCTTCGACGCCGTGCTGGACGCGCTGCGCCCCGCCCCCGACGCCCTGCTGGTGGTCGGCGACGTCAATTCCACGCTGGCTTGCGCGCTGGTGGCGGCCAAGCGGGCGCTGCCCGTGATCCACGTCGAGGCGGGGCTGCGCAGCGGCGACCGCCACATGCCCGAGGAAATCAACCGCGTGCTGACCGACCAGCTGTCGGACCTGCTGTTTACCAGCGAGGCGGGCGGGCGCGCCAACCTGCTGCGCGAAGGCATCGCCGCCGAGCGCATCCACTTCGCCGGCAATGTCATGATCGACAGCCTGCGGCAGCAGCTGCCGCGCGCCGTGCCGCCGGCGGCGACCCTGCGCGCCCACGGCCATGCCTGCCCGCCGGCCTACGGCCTGCTGACCCTGCACCGGCCGTCGAATGTCGACGACGGCGCCCGCCTGGCGGCCCTGCTGCAGGCGCTGGCGGCCCTGTCGGCCCGGCTGCCGCTGCTGTTTCCCATCCATCCGCGCACGCGGGCCATGCTGCAGCGCTCGGGGCTCGAGGCGCTGCTCGCGCGCCACGCCATCACGGCGCTGCCGCCGCTGGGCTACCTGGAAATGCTGGGCCTGATGCAGCAGGCGCGGCTGGTGCTGACCGATTCGGGCGGCATCCAGGAAGAGACCACGGCGCTGGGCGTGCCCTGCCTGACCCTGCGCGACAGCACGGAGCGCCCCGCCACCGTCAGCGAAGGCACCAATACCGTCGCCGGCACGGACCCGGCGCGCATCGTGGCGCTGGCGCGCGAGATACTCGACGGCGGCGGCAAGCGGGGCCGCCTGCCGCCGCTGTGGGACGGCCAGTCGGCCGCGCGCATCGCCGCCGCCACGCTGCGCTGGCTGGACGGGCGCCAGGTGCCGTCATGAACGCGCGGCCGCTGCGCAACGCGCTGACCATCGACGTCGAGGATTACTTCCAGGTGTCGGCCTTCGCGCCGCATGTCGCCCGCGCCGACTGGCCCGCCATGGCCTGCCGCGTCGAGGCCAATGTCGAGCGCATCCTGCTGCTGCTCGAGCGGCGCGGCATCCACGCCACCTTCTTTACCCTGGGCTGGATCGCCGAGCGCTACCCGGCCATGCTGCGCCGCGTGGCCGCCGCCGGGCACGAAGTGGCCAGCCACGGCCACGCCCATCTGCGCGCCTCGGCGCAGGCGCCGGCCGACTTCCTGCACGATGTACGCCTGAGCAAGACCATCCTCGAGCAAGTGACGGGACAGGCCGTGCAAGGCTACCGCGCGCCCAGCTTTTCCATCGGCGCGGCCAACCTGTGGGCCTTCGACCTGCTGCGCGAAGCGGGCTACCGCTACAGTTCCAGCATCTACCCGATCCGCCACGACCACTATGGCATGCCGGACGCGCCGCGTTTCGCGTGGCGCCCACGGGGACCGCAGGGCCTGCTGGAGCTGCCCGTCAGCACCGTGCGCCTGCGCGGGCGCAACTGGCCCGCCGGCGGCGGCGGCTACTTCCGCCTGCTGCCGTACGCACTGTCGCGCTGGCTTTTGCGGCGCATCAATTCGCTCGACGGGCAAGCTGGCATATTCTATTTTCATCCCTGGGAACTCGATCCCGGACAACCGCGCCTGCCAGGCCTGAGCGTGAAGACGCGCGTGCGCCACTACCTGAACCTGGGACGCATGGAAGCGCGGCTGGCGCGCCTGACGGCCGACTTCGCCTGGGACCGCATGGACCGTATTTTTCTTGAGAGCGCATGATGCACGAGGCTAGCCTTTCCCCCTGCCACGCCACGGCCCCCGACGGCGCGGCGCCGCGTCCCGGCACCATTGCCGTGCATCAGCTGCAACCGCACGAGCACGCGCGCTGGGACGCGTTCGTGCAAGCCTGCCCCGATGCCACCTTCTTCCACCGCGCCGGCTGGCAAACCGTCATGGAACAGGGCCTGGGCCACGACAGCTATTTCCTGTATGCGCAACAGGATGGCCGCATCGCCGCCGTGCTGCCGCTGGCGCACCTGCGCAGCCGCCTGTCCGGCGCCGCCCTCGTCTCGCTGCCCTTCTGCGTGTACGGCGGCATCGCCGGCGGCGGCGCGGCGGCGCGCCAGGCCCTCGACGGGGCCGCGCAGGCGCTGGCGCAGCGGCTGCGCGTGGGCCACCTCGAATACCGCTGGCGCGACGTCGACGGCAGCGGCGCCGACATCGCCGCCGACGGCTGGCTGCGCCGGCCCCTGTACGCGACGTTCCGCCGCGTCCTGCACGCCGATCCCGAAAGCAACCTGCTGGCCATCCCCCGCAAGCAGCGCGCCGTCGTGCGCAAGGCCATGGCCGCCGGCCTGCACAGCGCCATCGACTACGATACCGTGCCGTTCTTTCCCATTTATGCGGGCAGCGTGCACCGGCTGGGCACGCCCGTCTTCGCGCGCCGCTACTTCGCGCTGCTGCGCACGGTCTTCGGCAACGATTGCGACATCGTCAGCGTGTACCACGACCAGCAGGCGCAAGCGAGCGTGCTGGTGTTTTACTTCCGCGACGAAGTGCTGCCCTATTACGGCGGCGGCACGCTCCTTGCGCGCAGCTCGGGCGCGAATGACTTCATGTACTGGGAAGTGATGCGCCGCGCCAGCCTGCGCGGCTGCCGCCTGTTCGACTTCGGCCGCAGCAAGATCGGCACGGGCGCCTACGACTTCAAGAAGAACTGGGGCTTCGCGCCGCAGCCGCTGCCCTACGCCTACAAGCTGGTGCGCGCCACGGCACTGCCCGAGGTCAATCCGCTCAACCCGAAATACGCGCTGTACATCCGCGCCTGGCGCCGCCTGCCGCTGCCGCTGGCCAACCTGCTGGGGCCGCATATCGTGCGGCAGCTGGGCTAGCCATGCGCGAACTGCTCTTCCTCGCGCACCGCTTGCCGTATCCGCCCAACAAGGGCGACAAGATACGTTCCTGGCACATGCTGCAATACCTGAGCCGGCACTTCCGCGTGCACCTCGGCTGCTTCATCGACGACGAGGACGACTGGCAGCACGCCAAGACCGTCGCCGCCCTGTGCGCGAGCACGCGCTTCATCGGCTTGCGGCGCGGCGCCGCCCGCTGGCGCGCCGCGCAGGCGCTGCTGTCGCGCCAGGCCATGAGCGTGCACTACTACCGCGACGCCCGCCTGCTGCAATGGGTGGACGGCGTGCTATCGGGCGGCAAGGCGAGCCATGCGCTGGCCTTTTCCGGGCCGATGGCGCAATACCTCGACGCCGGCGCGGGCCGCCCGCTGCACCGCGTGATCGACTTCGTCGACGTCGATTCCGACAAATGGCGCCAGTACGGCGACAGCAAGCCCTGGCCACTGTCGCAGCTGTACCGGCGCGAAGCCCGGCTGCTGCTGCAGTACGAACGCCATATCGCGCAGCAGTTTGCCGCCGCCAGCTTCGTCTCGCCGGCCGAGGCGGCCCTGTTCCGCCACTGCGCGCCCATGGCGCGCCGCAAGACTGGCCATGTCAGC
The DNA here is from genome assembly GCF_058798615.1 of Janthinobacterium sp. GW822-FHT07H11. Lineage (NCBI taxonomy): Bacteria > Pseudomonadati > Pseudomonadota > Betaproteobacteria > Burkholderiales > Oxalobacteraceae > Janthinobacterium > Janthinobacterium sp. GW822-FHT07H11. The sequence goes on along the minus strand of NZ_CM179507.1, from coordinate 3,458,513 downwards.
AACGGCGTCGACGCGGCCTACTTTGCGCCGCGCGATGGCTACCCCCGCGCCTACCCGGCCGGCGCGCAGGTGCTGGTGTTTACGGGCGCCATGGACTACTGGCCGAATATCGATGCGGTGCAATGGTTCGTGCGCCACGTCTGGCCCGGCCTGCGGCGCCAGTTTCCGCAGCTGCTGTTCTACGTCGTCGGCAGCCGGCCGGCGCCGGCCGTCAGGGCGCTGGCCGCCGTACCCGGCGTGACGGTGACGGGCAAGGTGCCCGACATCCGCCCCTACCTGGCCGGCGCCGCGCTGGCCGTGGCGCCCCTGCGCATCGCGCGCGGCGTGCAGAACAAGGTGCTTGAAGCGATGGCGATGGAAAAGATCGTGCTGGCCACGCCGCAGGCGCTGGAAGGCATCGCCGCCCAGCCGGGACTGGAACTGCTGCTGGCGCGCGATGAGGCGGAATTCATCCACCACGCGGCGCGCGTGCTGCGCCAGGGGCCGGGCGCGCACCCTGGCGGCGCCGCCATCGGCGCGGCCGCGCGCCAGCTGGTGCTGCAAGACTATAACTGGGAAACAAACCTGCAGGCGCTGGGAAGCATGCTGGGCCTGCCTGCCGCCGGCGGCGCGGCGCCAGCCCCGGGGCCGGCCGGCCACGCCGCCTTGCCGGCACGGGAACCGTCGACATGAGCCCGGGCGACAACGTGGCCGCGCCGGCCCAGGCGGCCCCCGCCGCCGCGTCCGCCGCCCGCGCCAGCGGCGTGCCGGCCCTGCTGCTGGCCCTGGCCGCCGTGCTGCTGCTGTACCACGCCACGTTCTGGTCGATGCTGGCACTGTGGTCGCGCTCGCAAACCTTCGCGCACGGCTTCCTGATCGTGCCCATCTGCGCCTGGCTGGCCTGGCGCCGGCGCGCGCAGCTGGCGGCGCTGGCGCCACGGCCGTCGTGGCCGGGCGTGCTGCTGCTGGCCGCGCTGGGACTGGCCTGGCTGCTGGCCGACGCCGCCAACGTGCAAGTGGTGGAACAGTACGCGGCCACGGCCATGCTGCCCGCCTGCGTGCTGGCCATCCTGGGCTGGCCCGCCGTGCGCCTGCTGGCGTTTCCGCTCGCCTACCTGTTCCTGGCCGTGCCGTTTGGCGAAGTCTTCCTCGAGCCGCTGATCGACTTCACGGCCGCCTTTACGGTGGGCGCGCTGCAGCTGACGGGGGTGCCCGTGTTCAGGGACGGCAATAATTTCTCTCTTCCCACCGGCAACTGGTCGGTGGTCGAAGCGTGCAGCGGCTTGCGCTACCTGATCGCCGCGCTGGCCCTGGGCGCCCTGTTCGCCCACCTGAACTTCCACAGCACGCGTCGCCGCCTGGCCGTCATGGCCGCCGCCCTGCTGGTGCCCATCCTGGCCAATGGCTTGCGCGCCTACCTGATCGTCATGCTGGGACACCTGAGCAATATGCGCCTGGCCGTGGGCGTCGACCACCTGGTGTATGGCTGGCTGTTCTTCGGCCTGGTGGCGCTGCTGCTGTTCTGGATCGCCACACGCTGGCGCGAACGCCCGCCGCCGCCCGCCGCCGTGCCCTCCCCCGCGACGGCCAGCCCGGCGCGCGCGCGCGCCGCCCTGCGGTACGCGCTGGCCTGCCTGGCCATCGCCGCGCTGTGGCCGGCCTTGGCCGTGCGCAGCCACGCCGGCGCCCCGCCCGCGCCGCCACCGCGCGCGCTGGAGCTGCCCGATCCGCCCGCCTGGCAGCGGCTGCACGGCCTGGCGCCCGCCTGGCAGGCGCCGTTTGCCGGCGCGCCCGCGCAGTTTTCCGCCACCTATGCCCATGCCGGCGCGCGGGTCGGCCTGCAGCTGGCCTGGTATGCGCGCCAGGCGCGCGACGCCGAACTGCTGGCGCACCAGGTGCTGCCGTATGGCGAGCGCTGGATGCCGCTGGCGCACGGCAGCCGGACGGTCGCGCTGGCGCGCCGCATGCTGCCGGTGCGGGAAAGCGTGCTGGCGCGCGGCGGCGAACGGCTGCTGGTATGGCGCTTCTACCGCCAGGGCGGCGTGGAAACGGTGGAACCGGCGCTGGTCAAGCTGCTGCTGGCCGGCGCCACGCTGCTCGGCACGCGCCAGGATGGCGCCGAGATCATCGTCTTTGCCGCCTATGACGAGCTGGCGCCGGCGCCGCATGCCGCGCTGCAGGCATTCCTGCAGGCGGCGCTGCCCGCCATCGAACAGCGCCTGCAGGAGTTGCCGCATGGCCGCTGACACCCGGGCAGCTGCGCCATTGATCGTGCACGTGATCCACCAGCTCGACGTGGGCGGGCTGGAAAACGGCCTCGTCAACCTGATCAACCACCTGCCGCCGGAACGCTACCGGCACGCCATCGTCTGCCTGAAGAACGCCACCGCGTTCCGCCAGCGGCTGACGGCGCCCGGCGTCGAGGTCATCAGCCTGAACAAGCGCGAAGGCAAGGACTGGCGCCACTATGTGCACCTGTACCGCGTGCTGAAACAGCTGCGGCCCGCGCTGGTCCACACGCGCAACCTGGGCTGCATCGAAGCGCAGCTGCTGGCCTGCCTGGCCGGCGTGCCCCTGCGCGTGCATGGCGAGCACGGGCGCGACATCGGCGACCTGCACGGCACCAGCGCCAGATACCGGCTGCTGCGCAGGTGCATGCTGCCCTTCGTGCGGCACTTCATCGCCGTCAGCGCCGACCTGGGGCAATGGCTGGTCGACGTCATCGGCGCCGCGCCCGCGCGCGTCACGCACATCGGCAACGGCGTCGACAGCGTGCATTTCCACCCGCGTCTGGGACCGGCGGCGGCCGTCGGCCCGCCCGGCTTCCTGTGCAACGGCGCCTTCGTCATCGGCAGCGTGGGCCGCATGGCCGCCGTCAAGGACCATGTCTCGCTGGTGCGGGCCTTCCTGCTGCTGCTGGCGCAGCCGGGCGCGCGCGCGCGCCTGCGCCTGATCATCGTCGGCGACGGGCCGTGCCGCCAGGCCTGCCTGGATCTGTTGCAACAGGCCGGCGTGGCCCATCTTGCCTGGCTGCCCGGCGCGCGCGACGACGTGGCGCAGCTGCTGCGCGCCATGGACCTGTTCGTGCTGCCGTCGCTGGCCGAAGGCAGCTCGAACACCATCCTCGAGGCGATGGCCACGGGCTTGCCCATCGTCGCCACCCAGGTGGGCGGCAATGCCGAGCTGGTGCAATCGGGCTGGAGCGGCACCCTGGTACCGCCCGCTTCGCCCGACATGCTGGCCGACGCCATGCTCGACTACTACAGCATGCCGGAACTGGGACCGCGGCACGGCGCGCGCGGACGGCGCCAGGTGCTGGCCGAGCACAGCCTGCCGGCCATGGCCGGCGCCTACCTGGCCGTGTACGACAGGCTGACGGGCACGCGCCAGGCGTCGCCCCTCTCCACCACTCCGTGAAAGGCATCCCATGTGCGGCATCGTCGGCATCTTTGATCTGCAGGGCCAGCGCGACATCGATCCCGCGCTGCTGGCGCGCATGAACCACAGCCTGCGCCACCGGGGGCCGGACGCGGACGGCTTGCACCGCGAACCGGGCCTGGGCCTGGGCCACCGGCGCCTGGCCGTGATCGACCTGGCCGGCGGCCAGCAGCCGCTGTTCAATGCCGACCGCAGCATCGCCATCGTCTTCAACGGCGAAATCTACAATTACCGCAGCCTGATGGCCGAGCTGCGCCAGTTCGGCCATCCGTTCCGCACCAGCAGCGACACGGAAGTCATCGTGCACGCGTGGGAACAGTGGGGCGAACGGTGCGTGCAGCGCCTGCGCGGCATGTTCGCGTTCGCGCTGTGGGACCGCCGGCGCCACCTGCTGTTCCTGGCGCGCGACCGCCTGGGCGTGAAACCGCTGTATTACGGCCAGGCGCAGGACGGCACCGTGGCGTTCGGCTCCGAGCTCAAGGCCCTGCTTGCGCATCCGGCCATGCCGCGCGAGATCGACGCGCAGGCCGTGGAAGAGTATTTCGCGTACGGCTACGTGCCCGAACCGCGCAGCATCTTCCGCCACGCGCGCAAGCTGCCGCCGGGCCATACGCTGTCCATCCGCGCGGGCCAGCCGCTGCCCGAGCCGCAGCCCTACTGGGACATCCCGTTCACGCCGCATTGCCCCGCCAGCGAGGCGCAGGCGGCCGACGAACTGCTGGCGCGCCTGCGCGAGGCCGTGCGCATCCGCATGGTGGCCGAAGTGCCGCTGGGCGCCTTCCTGTCGGGCGGCGTCGATTCGAGCGCCGTGGTGGCCCTGATGGCCGGGGCCAGCGCCGCGCCCGTCAACACCTGCTCGATTTCCTTCGGCGACCCGGCCTACAACGAGGCGCGCTACGCCGACCTGGTGGCGCGCCGCTACGGCACCTGCCACCACGCGCTGCAGGTGGAGCAGGACGATTTCGAGCTGATCGACCTGCTGGCGCGGCTGTACGACGAGCCGTTCGCCGACAGTTCCGCCATGCCCACCTACCGTGTCTGCCAGCTGGCGCGCCAACGGGTCACGGTGGCCCTGTCCGGCGACGGCGGTGATGAAAGCCTGGCCGGCTACCGGCGCTACCGTCTGCACGCGCGCGAGGAAAAGGTGCGCGCGCTGATGGCGCCCGGCCTGCGCCAGTCGCTGTTCGGCACCCTGGGACGGCTGTATCCGAAGGCCGACTGGGCGCCGCGCTTCCTGCGCGCCAAGACCACGTTCGAGGGCCTGGCGCGCGACACCACCGACGCGTACTTCCACGGCGTCAGCATCCTGGGCGACACCATGCGCGCGCGCCTGTTCAGTCCCGAACTGCGGCGCAGCCTGCAAGGCTACCGGGCCGTGGAGGTGCTGCGCCGCCATGCGCTGGCCAGTCCCGCGCAAGACCCGCTATCGCAGGTGCAGTACCTCGACCTGAAGACCTACCTGCCCGGCGACATCCTGACCAAGGTGGACCGCGCCAGCATGGCGCATGCGCTGGAAGTGCGCTCGCCGCTGCTCGACCACGAACTGGTGGCGTGGATGTCCGGCCTGCCGCCGCGGCTGAAGCTGCGCCGCGGCGAAGGCAAGTACCTGCTGAAAAAGGCCCTGCGCCCGCTGCTGCCCGACGAACTGCTGTACCGCCGCAAGATGGGCTTTTCCGTGCCGCTGGCCGCCTGGCTGCGCGGCCCGCTGCGCCAGCGCCTGCAGCAGCGCCTGCTCGGTGCCACGCTGGCCCAGTGCGGCCTGTTCGACATGGACTACGTGCGCCAGCTGATCGAGCAGCATGGCGCGGGGCGGCGCGACTACAGCGCGCCCCTGTGGACCCTGCTCATGTTCGAAGCCTTCCTGCGCCAGGTGCTGCCGCTGGACGCGGGGACGGCGGCATCTTTCCCGGCCCCGGCCGTGCCGGCGAGCGCCAGCGTCACGGGGTGAGCCATGCGCATCCTGCATATCCTCGACCACTCCCTGCCGCTGCACAGCGGCTACACCTTCCGCACCGTCGCCATCCTGGCGCAGCAGCGGGCGCTGGGCTGGCACACGGCGCAGCTGACCAGTGCCAAGCAGGGCGCGACGGACGCCGCGCAGCAGCTGGTCGACGGCTGGCACTTCTACCGCACGGCGCCTGGCCGCCAGTGGTGGGCGCGCCTGCCCGTGCTGCGCCAGTATGCCGTCATCGTGGGCCTGGCCCTGCGCCTGCGCCAGCTGGCGCAGCAGCTCAGGCCGGACATCCTGCACGCGCATTCGCCGGCGCTGAACGCCATCGCCGCCCTCGGCGTGGGACGCGCGCTGGGCATTCCCGTCGTGTACGAAGTGCGCGCCTTCTGGGAAGACGCGGCCGCCGACCACGGCAGCAGCCGCCCCGGCGGACTGCGCTACCGCCTGACGCGGGCGCTGGAAAGCCATGCGCTGCGGCGCGCCGACGCCGTCACCACCATCTGCGACGGCCTGCGCCGCGAACTGTGCGCGCGCGGCGTGCCGGCGCACCGGATCACCGTCATCCCGAACGCCGTCGACGTGGCCGCGTTCAGCGCCGCCGCGCCCGGCGACCCGTGGCTCGCGCACAAGCTGGGCCTGCATGGCCATCTGGTGATCGGCTTCATCGGCTCGTTCTATGCGTACGAGGGCCTGGAGCTGCTGCTGCGGGCCATGCCGCGCATGCTGGCGGCGCAGCCGGCGCTGCGGCTGCTGCTGGCCGGCGGCGGCCCGCAAGAGGCGGCGCTGGTGGCGCTGGCGCACGAACTGGGCATCGCCGGCCAGGTGGTGTTCGCCGGCCGCGTGCCGCACGCCCAGGTGGCCAGCTACTACCAGCTGGTCGACCTGTGCATCTATCCGCGCCTGGCCATGCGCCTGACGGAACTGGTCACGCCCCTGAAGCCGCTCGAGGCCATGGCGCAGGGGCGGCTGGTGGTGGCCTCCGACGTGGGCGGCCACCGCGAACTGGTGCAGCACGGCAGGACCGGGCTGCTGTTTCGCGCCGGCGACGCGCAATCGCTGGCGCAGACGGTGCTGGCCCTGCTGCAGGTGCCCGACAGCTGGGCGCCGCTGCGCCGCGAGGCGCGCGCCTTCGTCGAACGGGAGCGCAGCTGGGCCGCCAGCGTGGCACGCTACGCGCCCGTGTATGCGCGCCTGGCGCCGCAAGCGGCCACGCGGGACAGGCCATGAAGCTGGCCGGCCTGCGCATCGCGCTGGTGGGGCCGCTGCCGCCGCCGGCCGGCGGCATGGCCAATCAGACGCTTCAGCTGGCGGCGCTGCTGCGCGCCGACGGCGCCAGGGTGGAACTGATGGCCGTCAACGGCCCCGTGCTGCCGCCCTGGCTGGCGCGCATCCGCTACCTGCGCGCGGCGCTGCGCCTGCCGGTCCACCTGTGGCGCCTGTGGCGCGCCGCCAATACGGTGGACCTGTTCCACATCATGGCCAATTCCGGCTGGTCCTGGCACCTGCAGGCCACGCCCGCGCTGTGGATCGCCAGCCTGAAAGGCAAGCCTGCCCTGCTCAATTACCGGGGCGGCGAGGCGGCCGCCTTCCTGGCGCGCTGGCCGCGCCTGGTGTCGTTCAGCCTGCGCCGCGCCAGCGCCATCGTCGTGCCATCGGCCTTCCTGGCCGACGTCTTCGAGCGGCACGGCCACACGGCCCACATCGTGCCCAACGTGGTCGACCTGCGCCGCTTCGTGCCGCGCGCGCCGCACGCGCCATCGGCCGACGGCCCGCGCATCCTGGTGGCGCGCCACCTCGAGGCGCTGTACGACAATGCCAGCGCGATCCGCGCGTTCGCCATCGTGCGCGACTGCCATCCGGCCGCGCGCCTGGTGCTGGCGGGCGCCGGCCCGCAGCGCGCGGCGCTCGACAAGCTGGCCCGCTCGCTCGGTGTGCGCGACGCCCTGCACTTCGCCGGCCACGTCGACAATGCGCACATGCCGGCCCTGTACCAGGCCAGCGACATCGTGCTCAATCCCAGCCTGGCCGACAACATGCCCGTTTCCGTGCTCGAGGCGCTGGCCTGCGGCGTGCCCGTCGTCAGCACGAACGTGGGCGGCATTCCCGCGCTGCTGCGCCACGACGCCACGGCGCTGCTGGTGCCGCCCGGCGACGCGCCGGCCATGGCGCAGGCGATCCTGGCCCTGCTGCGCGATCCAGACCGCGCGCGCGCGCTCGCTGACGCCGGCCGCGCGCATGCGGCCCGCTTCGACTGGGCCACGGTGGCGCCGCAGCTGACGGCGCACTACCGCCGCATCCGCGCCGCGCCGCGTCCCGGTCCCTACACGCGCTTCGTCGCGCACTGGCTGTTTCCGCTGCACGAAAGGCTCAAGGGCCACCACAGCGCGCGCCTGCTGCGCCGGCTCGAACGCTCGCAGTGGTGGAGCGCGCAGCAGCTGGAACAGTGGCAGCTGGCGCGCCTGCGCGCGCTGCTGCGCCACGCGGCCGATCACGTGCCCTACTACCGCGAGCTGTTCCGGCGCAGCCGCTTCGACCCGCGCCAGCTGGCCAGCCTGGCCGACCTGTCCGCCCTGCCGCTGCTGCGCAAGGCCGATATCGCCAGCGCGCGCGACGCCTTCAAGTCCTCGCGCGCCGTGGGCCTGCGGCCGTTCGCCACGGGCGGCTCCAGCGGCCAGCCGCTGCAGTTCTTCCTCGGCCGGCGCCGGGTCAGCCACGACATCGCCGCCAAGTGGCGCGCCACGCGCTGGTGGGGCGTCGATATCGGCGACCGCGAAGCCGTGCTGTGGGGCTCGCCCATCGAGCTGCACGCGCAGGACCGCCTGCGCCGCGTGCGCGACGCGCTGCTGCGCACCACCCTGCTGCCCGCGTTTGCCATGTCGCCGGCGCGCCTGGACGGCTACGTCGAGCAGCTGCGCCGCCGGCGCCCGCGCATGCTGTTCGGCTACCCGTCGGCCCTGTGCCGCCTCGCCAGCCACGCGCGCGCGCGCGACCTGCCACTCGACGGCCTGGGCGTGAAAGTTGCCTTCGTCACGGCCGAACGCCTGTATGACGAACAGCGCGCGCAGATCGCCGCCGCCTTCGGCTGCCCCGTGGCCAACGGCTACGGCGGGCGCGACGCCGGCTTCATCGCCCACGAATGCCCGGACGGCGGCATGCACGTCACGGCCGAGGACATCATCGTCGAAATCGTCGATGGCCAGGGCCGGCCGCTGCCCTTTGGTGCCACGGGCGAAATCGTCGTCACCCACCTGGCCACGCAGGACTACCCGTTCATCCGCTACGCCACGGGCGACGTGGGCGCGCTGGGCACGCAGCCGTGCGCCTGCGGCCGTGGCCTGCCGCTGCTGCAGAAAATCGAGGGCCGCAGCACCGATTTCCTCACGGCCCAAGACGGCACCGTCATGCACGGCCTGGCCCTGGTCTACATCGTGCGCGAACTGCCGCAGGTGCGCGGTTTTAAAATCATCCAGGAAAGCCTGGACCTGACGCGCGTGCTCCTCGTCTGCCAGCCGCGCCTGGACGACGCCACGCGCAGCGCCATCGTCAGCGGCTTCCAGGCCAGGCTGGGCGCGCAAGTGCAGGTCATCATCGAGGAAGTCGACGAGATCGCCGCGGAGGCGTCGGGCAAGTACCGTTATGTGGTGAGCAAGGTGGCTTGACGCAATGCCCGTGAAGGGCGCATGTCCTATCGCAGAGACCCTGGCAGATAACTTTCGCAGCCGATTCAGCCGTGCAACAGGCGCACGATTCCCGGCAAATCTTCCTGCGCCACAAACCACCCGCCCTGCCAGCGCTGCGTGCGCCGCGCCTGGATGGACGCCGGCGCGCACCAGGGCGGGTAGACGCGCAGCGCGCGCTTGCCGCCGGCGCCGGCGCGCGACATCACGCCGCGCTCGAGCAGCACGCTGCGCGGGAAGATGAAAAAGCCGTGCCGCGCGCCGTCGTCCACGGCGATGACGACGGCATCGACGGGGTCCGCCTCGTCCAGCGGCGCGATCTCGGCGCCGGGATGGGGGCGCTTCCAGACGGTGACGAACTGGCCGGTTTTGGCCGGCGTGGTTTTCGCCACGCGCAGGACCAGGCGCCTGCCGTGCAGGTCGGCGCGGCAGGCGCCGTAGTCGGCGCTTTCCGCTTCCGGCACGGGCGCCTGCGGCAAGCCCAGGGACTGGCCTTCATTGCGCGCTGAACTCGGCTGCGGCCTTGGCGGCCCACAGCGCCTCGGCGTGGCTGGCGAACGGGCTGTCGTAGCCGTCGACATTGCCGTCTTCGTCGACAAAATACAGCCACCAGCCGTCGTCCTGCTCGCGGATGGCCGTGTGGCCCGGCGCACAATGGGTTTCGATGGCGTCGCCGGCGGCCAGGGTGACGATGCGGATGCCGCGGTGAAGAATAGGCTGGGGTGTCATGGCAGCTCATGCAAAATAAATAATGGCGACAGTGTAGCCGCGCCGCCCTGTCCTGGCCAGTGCGCTACACTATTCCTTCCTACGGAGAATACTATGGCATCACAACAAGGCACGGTGGATTTCCTGCTCGACCAGATGGCGGGCGCGGGCGCTGTCAGCGCGAAGAAAATGTTTGGCGAATATGGCCTGTATTGCGACGGCAAGATGTTCGCCATCGTGGCCGACGACATGCTCTTCGTCAAGCCGACGGACGCGGGCCGCGCCTGGATCAGCACGCGGGGCACGCCGCAGGAAGCGCCGCCCTATCCGCAGGCCAAGCCGTATTTCCTCGTCGACGGCGGGCTGTGGGACGAGCGCGAGTGGCTGGGCCAGCTGGCGCGGCGCACGGCCGATGCCTTGCCGCTGCCGAAACCGAAGCCGCCGCCCAAGCCCAGGAAGCAGGCCTCAGCCAGTTAAGACGCTGTTGTCGCACGCCTTGCCCTGCAAGAAACATTGCAGGTTGTGATAGGTGATGGCGGCGATTTCGCGCAGCGCCTCGATGGTGAAAAAGCCCTGGTGGCCCGTCACCAGCACGTTGGGGAAGGTCATCAGGCGCTGGAAGATGTCGTCGTCAATGATGTCGGACGAGCGGTCCTGGAAGAACAGGTTGCTTTCCTGCTCGTACACGTCGATGGCGAGCGAACCGAGCTGGCGCGACTTGAGCGCCTCGATGACGGCGCCCGTGTCGATCAGGCCGCCGCGCGAGGTATTCACCAGCATGGCGCCCTTCTTCATCAGCGGCAAGGTGGCGTCGCTGATCATGTGGCGCGTGCCCGCCATCAGCGGGCAATGCAGCGAGACGATGTCGGATTCGGCCAGCAGCCGCGGCAATTCCACCATCGTGCCCAGCTGCGCGAACGCGGGGGCCGGATACGGGTCGTGGCCCAGCACCGTGCAGCCGAAACCCTTGAAGATGCGCGCCGTGGCCAGGCCGATCTTGCCCGTGCCGACGATGCCCACCGTCTTGCCGTGCAAGGTGGCACCGAGCAGGCCGTCCAGCGAGAAATTGCCTTCACGCACGCGGGCATAGGCGCGGTGCGTGTGGCGGTTCAGGGTCTGCACCAGGGCCAGCGTGTATTCGGCCACGGCTTCCGGCGAATACGCGGGCACGCGGGCGACGAAGAAGCCCAGGCGCCGGGCCGCTTCCAGGTCCAGGTTGTTATAGCCGGCGCAGCGCAGCAGGATGGCGCGCACGCCGTAGCCGTGCAGGGCTTGCAGCACTTGCGCGTCGAGCACGTCGTTGACGAACACGCAGACGGCTTGCGCGCCTTGCGCCAGCACCACGGTTTCCTCGCTCAGCAAGGCGCTGTGGTAGACCAGTTCGATGCCGGCCGCGCCGGGCTGGGACGGCAAGGCCTCGTCGAAGAAGCGGCGGTCATAGGGCTGGCTGGCAAAGAAGGCGATTTTCATGGGGTGTCCTGGAAAGTGGGCCGGCATGGACAAAGCCCGGGCAAGACCGGCTGCGCCGCCGTGTTGCCCGGGCAAATGATGCCGGATAGCAAAACAGCATGATAGCGCAAGCGCCCGCCTTTCCTGCGTACGGCTGGCGCCGCCAACCTTATTTTGGCTCGCGCGGCATGGCCAGCGCGTGCTGCACGAAGGCCGTTTCCTGCGGATGGGCGACGTGGTAGCGCTCGCGCGCCGCATCCATGGCGGCCTGGTGCGCGGCGATGCTGGCGCTGTCCAGTTCCACGCCGAAGTCGGCCGGCGGCTGCGGCGCGCCGCCAAACAGGCGGGCCAGGATGTAGCGGCCCACATTGTCGCGGTAATGCGACGCTTCCCAGTAATAGCGCATTTCGCGCGCGCCGCTGGCCTGGGGAATCGGTTCGCTGGTGATGCTGTTAAAGCCGGAAAAATCATACAGCCGCACGTCGCAGCCCTGGCCCCGCTGGCGCTCGGCCAGTCGCGCCAGGTCGCGCTGCCAGCGCTGCATGGCGGACCACTTGCCCTGCCAGTACAGCGCATCGAGGGTCAGCGCATGCGTGGGGTTGATGTACAGGCGCAGCCGCGTGCCGCCCCGGCACAGCCTGGCGATGCTGGCGTCGAAGGCCTGCAGCGCGGGCGCCGTCGGGCCCTTGCCGTCGCCAAACTCCTGCAGGCGCGGCAGCATGGCGCGCGCCGTGCCGCCCCAGCCGTGGATGCGGTCGCTGATGCAGGACTTGTCGCGCTGGCCGTTCAGCGCCAGGCTCGACAGGCAAACGCCGCCATAGCTGCCGTTCAGGATGCGCCACGTGTCGTGCGTCATGTCCACCGTCAGGCCGCGCTTCAGGTTGAGCAAGGCGCGCCGCGCGAAAAACGCCGGGCCGGCGTCCGTCAAGCCCGGCTCCAGGCCGGCCGAGCCCAGCTCCATGGAAAACGAGGGCGCATCGATGCCCCACACCAGCGTGTCGATATGGCTGACCCGGGCCGCATGCTCGGCCAGGCGGATGGCGTCGCCGATCGAGGCGCCCGAGACGGCGCTGTTGAAGACGGTCTTGCCCGCGAACACGGACTGCACGCTAGTCGGCAAGCCCATTTCCGTGCGTGAATTGCCGATATACACGATGGCGGGCCGGTAGCGCGCCACCGCGTAGGTCTTGCCCCACACGCTGAGCTTTTCGTGCGTGGGGCGCAGGCGCTGCAGCAGCGGCGTGTCCCACTGGTGCAGCAGATACGGGTCGACGCGGTAGTTGATCGCGGAAACGAGGGCCAGCGCGACGCTGACGCAGGCGCAGAAGACGGCGACGTAATGGCGGGCGGCGGCATGCATGATCAGAATTGGAAGTAAAGAAATTCGGTGACGCGGTTCATGCCGAAGATGCAGGCGATGAACAGCGCGGCAAAGCCCAGGCTCCAGCGGCGCGTGGGCCGCCAGCTGAACGCCAGGCGCCCGGCGGGCTGAAATATTCTTTCAAGCGCAGGCTCATGGCGAAAGAATATTTCTTGCGTATTCGGCGCCCGGAAGGCCAGCAGCATGGCGCCCAGCAGGATGGGCAGGCCGGGACCGGCCAGCTCGATCCAGCGGATGCCGTCGAACGCCGGCTGCAGGCCCCAGGGCGCCAGGCGGGAGGCCAGGCCGGCCAGGCCGCGCGGCAGGCTGACGCCGTTCGCGCCGAACAGCGCGCCGAGGATATCCCAGGCCGTGGCCACATCGGGCGCGCGGAAGAAGATCCAGGCCAGCATGACGGCGAAGAAGGTCAGGACGGCGGGCCAGCGGCGCGAGGTGGCCGCGCCGAACACGCGCCGCCACGCCTGCTGCAGCACCAGGTACAGGCCGTGCAGGCCGCCCCAGATGACGAAGGTCCAGCCGGCGCCGTGCCACAGGCCGCCCAGCAGCATGGTCAGCATCAGGTTACGGTAGCGCATGGCGGGGCCGCGCCGGCTGCCGCCGAGCGCGATGTACAGGTAGTCGCGCAGGAAGCGCGACAGCGTCATGTGCCAGCGGCGCCAGAACTCGGCGATGTTGTCCGCCTTGTACGGCGAATTGAAATTGAGCGGCAGCTTCACGCCAAACAGGCGCGACAGGCCGATGGCCATGTCGGAATAGCCGGAAAAATCGAAGTACAGCTGGAAGGTATAGGCGAGCACGCCGATCCACGCCTCGATCAGCGTCGGCTCGGCGCCCGCCGCGAAGACGGGAATGGCCAGCGGCGACAGGTTGTCGGCGATCAGCACCTTCTTTGCCAGCCCGACGACAAAGATCGACAGGCCGATGGCGAAATGGGACGCCTGCGGGCGCGCATTCGCGCTGTCGGCGAACTGCGGCATCATCTCGCGGTGGTGCAGCACGGGGCCGGCGATCAGGTGCGGAAAATAGCTGACGAACAGCACGTAATGGATGAAGCGGTATTCGCGCACCTCGCCCCGGTAGCAATCGACGAGGAAGGCGATCTGCGTGAACGTGAAGAACGAGATACCGATCGGCAAGATGATATCGAGGCTGGCCCAGTGCACGCTGGCGGCGCCAGCGGTGGCGGCGACGGCATTGACGCTGTCGATGAAGAAATCGGCATACTTGTACCAGGCCAGCAGGGCCAGGTTCAGCGCCAGCGCGGCGGCCAGCACCCGCCGCCGCGCGCGGCCCGTGCTGGCGCCGATCAGCCGCCCCGCGCCGTAATTGCCGGTGATCGAGGCCAGCAGCAGCGGCAGGTAGCGCACGTCCCACCACGCATAGAAGAACAGCGAGGCGGCCGCCAGCCAGGCGGTGGGCGCCAGCTGGCGCCACGGGGACGCAAGGCCCGGGCCGGCCAGCCGTCCCAGCAGGAAATAGCCGGCCAACACGACGGGCAGGTAGGCAAACAGGAAACCGAAGGAGTTAAACAGCATGGCGCCTCCTGGCCAGCGGAAGCGCGGCGCCCGCCTGCACCTGCTCGTAGCAGCCGGCGATCTGCGCGGCCACCCTGTCCCACGTGAACTGGCGCACCAGCGCGCGCACGCTGGCCCGTTCGGGACGCTGGGCCACATACTGCGCGATGGCCAGCCGCTGCGCCGCGCCATCGTCCCAGCGCACCTTGCGCAGCGCAAACGCGGAATCGGGCAGTTCCAGCGCGCTTTGCGCCGTCATGACGACGGGCGTGCCGGCCGCCAGCGCTTCGAGCACGGACAGCGGAAACACTTCGCCCTGGCTGGGCAGGGCCACCACGGCCGCCGCATGGTAGGCGCTGGCCAGCAGTGGGTCCGCATGGTCGAGCGCGCCGAGCCAGCTGACATGGGGCAGGCCCAGCAGTTGCTGCAGGTACAGCGGATCGTGGCGCGGCGCCGCGCCGATCAGCACGACGGGCCAGCCGCTGCCGGCCAGCGCCTGCGCCAGCCCCAGCTGGTTTTTATAGGCGGAGATGCTGCCCACCATCAGCACGAACGGCCCGGCAAGGCCCGTCTCGCGCAGGAACAGGTCGCCATTCGCCGTGAAAAAATGCGGATTGATGCCGTTCGGGAAGACGCGGATGGCCTCGGCCGGCATGCCGAAGCCTTCGACGATGGCATCGCGTTCCGCCTCGCCCAGCGCGATGACGGCATTCGCCAGCTGCAGCGCCCGCTTGGTCTGCGCATAGCTGGTCTGCACCATCCAGTCCGTCAAGCGCCCGGCCAGCCGGTCGGCCAGCCGCGCGCGCCACGCGCTGGAGCGGTTCCAGCCCGGCGACAGCAGCGGCGACAGCACTACCGGCACGCCCAGCTCGCGGGCCGCCTCGACGATGCGGTAATTGCCGTTAATCGCGGAAAACACGTGGATCAGGTCGAAATCGGCCAGCCGCTCATGGTTGGCGTCGACCAGCTGCACGCTGAGCCGCCGGGCCGGGCGCGGCGCCAGCCGGTTCAGGGCGGCGAGGGTTTCGCGCACCTGTATCTGCAAGCCCCCGTCGCGCTGGAACAGCATGGGGTAGGAAAGTATGCCGACGCGCATGGTGCTCCTTCAGTGCGATGATCGGGCCGCCATCAGGCTGGCGGCGAGCTTGCGTTGCAATAACAAGAACTCGGCGGCGATCTCGTGCTTCAGCAAAAAAATCCCGCCGACCCAGCAAGCCAGCATGGCCAGCGCCGTGCCCGCCAGCGCCAGCAGCGGCATGCGCTCCGGGCCCAGCAGCAGCATGCACAGCGGCGGCGGACTGGTGCACGCGCACAGGGCCAGGCTCTTGCGCAGGGCGTGCAGCAGGATGCGCCAGTCCAGGCCGCTCAAGCGGCGCAGGCAGCGATAGATCAGCCAGCTGCGCAGCAAGGTGGCCAGCACCGCCGCCCAGGCCACGGCCAGCAGGCCGAACGGTGCCGCCAGCAGCAGCAGCGCCACCTTCAGCGCGCCGGCCCACGCATCGAGCCCCACTTGCGCACGCATCCGTCCCGTCGCCACGAACAGGTAGCGGGCCATGCTGAACATGCTATACACGGCGGCCGACACGCACATGATGCGTATCAAGGGCACGCAGCCCAGCCATTGCTGCCCGTAGAGCAATTTGACCAAGGGCAAGGACATGCAGGCCAGGTACAGGAAAAACGGCCAGGACAGCGCCGTCATATAGCTGACCGTGCGCAGGTAGACGGGCCCCGCCCCGCCCTGCCCGTCGTGCGCGCCCTCGCGTTCGCGCGCCGCGAACAGGGGAAACACCACGGGGGAAATCGCGCTCGTGATGGCCTGGTTGAAAATGGCGAGCACGCTTTGCGCCTTGCCGAACAGGGCCAGGCTCTCGAGATCGATCATCCTGGCGATGACCAGGTCGGGCGCCGCCACGCTGGCCTCGTCGACCAGCCCGCCTCCCGTGGAACAGGCGCCGAAGGCCAGGATGCGCCGCATGCCCCGGCAGGCCGGCAGCCACGGCAGTTCCCGCGGCCGCAGCGGCAGGCTGGCCAGCAGCGAAGCGAGCGAACCGGCCAGCGCGGCCCACACCATGCTCATATAGCTGTGGCCGAGCAGCGCCAGGCCCACGCCCACCAGCAGCGACGCCATGCTGTTGGCCGCATTGATCGCATAGATGGCGCGAAAGCGCAGCTGCCGGCGCAGCATGGGCAGGGTCAGCGCACTGAACGGTATCAGCACGAAGTTGAGCGCCAGCAGGCGCAGCACCAGCGTCAGCCGTGGTTCGCCGTAGAATCGCGCCAGCGGCGCGCTGGCCAGCAGCACCAGGGCCGCCAGCAGCCAGGCGACGAGCAGGCTGGTGGCCAGCGCGGCGCGCAGCTTCACGGCATCGAGCTGCTTTTCCTGGATCAGGTATTGCCCCACGCCAAAGTCGCGCACCACCTGGGCCAGCGCCACCAGCACCGCGCCCAGCGAATACACGCCCACCTCGGCCGGGGTGAGCAGTCGCGACAGTATCATGGTGGCGATAATGCCCAGCAGCAGCACCGTATATTTTTCCGCGAAGGAAAAGAAAAACGAGCGGCGGGTGGCGTTCATGCGGGACGGTGCGTGATGCTACACGAGGCCGGCATAGAATTGCCGCAGCTGCCGCTCCAGCCGCGGCATCGAATAGCGCTGTTCCGCTTCCAGGCGCGCCTGGCGTCCCATGCGCGCGCGCCGCGGCGCGTCGCGCAGCAGCGCGGCCACGGCGCGGCAGGCGGCCGCCTCGTCGTCGAGCGGCAGCAGCAGGCCGCCGGCGCTGCCGTGCAGGATATCGCTGGTGCCCGGCACGTCGGTGCCCACGGCCGGCACGCCGCAGGCCATGGCCTCGATGGTGGCGATGCCGAAGCCCTCGTTCTTGCTCAGCAGCAGATGCAGGTCGAACGCCGGCATCAGCAGCTCGATGCGCGGCTGGAAGCCCGTAAATACCACGCGCGAGGCCAGCCCGGCCGCCAGCGCCTGCGCGCGCAGCATGGCTTCGAGCGGACCGGCGCCGGCCAGCACCAGATAGAGCCGGGGAAATTGCCTGGCCAGCAGGGCGAACATGGCCAGCAGCGCCTGCGGCCGCTTTTGCGCCGACAGGCGCGCCACCGAGCCGATCACCAGCGCGTCCGCCGGCAAGCCCAGTTGCTGGCGGGCCAGGCGGCGGCGCTCGGGCGAGACGGTAAACACCTCGGTGTCGACGCCGTTCGGTATCACGGCCAGCCGCGTCTGCGGCGCCAGCATGTCCTGGTACAGGGCCAGGAAATGCCGCAGGGCCGAGGGCGACACGGCATACACGCCCTTCACGCCGGCAAATGCCTGCCGCAGCAGCGGCCGCTGCCAGTCGCTGAACGGCTCGCGCGGAAACGCGTTATGCACGCTGACGACGGCAGGCAGGCGGCAGCGCCGCGCCAGCCACAGGATGGAGGCGCCATAGGTGCTCCAGCAAAACGCCACGTGCACCAGGTCGGGCTTCAGGCGGCGCAGGCGCCAGGCCCCCGTGACGCGGGCGCGCAGCAGGTTCCAGCGGCGCCACGGCCAATGCTCGAGGAACAGCGGCGGCTCGTACACGCGCACCCGCAGCCGCTGCGCGCGCAAGCCTTGCACCCAGGCGCCAAAGCCGGCGAAGCGCCGCAGCGCCAGCACGCTGTCATAGCCGGCCCCGTCGAGCATGCGCGCTTCCTGCGCCATGCGCAGCTCCATGCCGCCCAGTTCGCCGGAATAGCTGGTGATGACGATGCGCGGCAGCCGTTTGCGGCGCCCGCGCCACGCCTCGTGGAAATAGCCGCGCAAATAGGCCAGTTCCCAGCGCCGCAGGAAGCGGTCTTCCGCATCGCCCCGCAGCCAGGCCCAAAGGCTGGCCGCACTGTCGCGCAGGTAGCGCCCCAGCATCCAGCGCGGCACGCCGAGCAGTTCGCTGGCCGGCGCCACCGGCTGCTGGCGGCAGCTGCCCCGGCCGAACAGCCAGGCCCGGCGCAGGACCCAGGCTGTCTCCACCTGCCGTTCGCGGATGATGTGCGCAACCCTGGCGCGCGGACAGAACCACGCCAGGTGGCCGGCCTGCGCCAGGCGCAGGTTCAGCTGCACTTCGCCGCCCATGGCATAGCTGGCGCCGTTCGGCCCCATGCTTTCGTCGAAACGCCAGCCCTGCAGGAACAGGCGGCGGCGCACGGCCATGTTGGCGCCCCAGACCAGGCCGGGAAAGACGGGGCCGTCCGGCAGGCCGGCGGCCGTCACGCCCCAGCTCAGTCCGGCCGGCGCATGGCGCAGCAGCCAGGCCGGCGGCGCGCGGCGCCAGGCCGGCGCGATGGCGCCGCCGAACAGCGCATGGCCGCCCTGCCGGCGCGCGCAGGCAGCGAGCTGGCGCAGCCAGTCGGGCGCGGGGACGGCGTCGTCGTCGGTGAAGACAAACAGGTCCTGTCCATCGCCCGCCGCGCGCAAGGCCAGCGCCAGCGCCGCGTTGAGCGCCGCGTTCTTGCCGCGCCGGGGCGCATGGATGGCGCTCAGCGGCAGGCGCCCGCGAAAGGCGGCGAGGATGGCGGCCGTGCCGTCCGTGCTGCCATTGTCGGCGATGATCAGGCGCCAGCCGCCCGCGGGCGCCTGCAGCGCCGCATAGGCGCGCAAGACTTCGGGCAGGGTACCGGCGCCATTGTAGGTCGCCATGAGAACGGTCAACAAGGGCGCGTCTCCTTCGTCTTACCATGACAAAACTGATTCACCGCTTCAACAGTGTACTGAGCCCTGACGCCAACCCGTTGACAGGCATCAAGGCCCGGCCCCAGCCACGCGACAGCCCGGAGCACCACCCTGCCATGCGCGACATACTGATCACCGTCATCATCCTCGGCTCGCTGCCCTTCATCCTGAAATCGCCGGCCATCGGCGGCCTGATGTGGATCTGGGTCAGCGTCATGAACCCGCACACGCAGGGCTGGGGTTTCGCCACCCACTTGCCGTTCGCCTTCATCATCGCCATCGCCACCATGGCCAGCCTGCTGTTTGCGCGCACGCCGAAAAGCCTGCCGCTGACGCCCGTCAGCGTGCTGCTGCTGCTGTTCGTGCTGTGGATGAATGTCACGGCCCCGTTTGCGCTGCTGCCCACGCCTTCCTGGGTGCAATGGAACAAGGTCATGAAGATCATGCTGATGAGCTTTGTGGTGATGATGGTGATACGCACGCGGCGCGACATCGTGCGCCTGGTATGGGTGCTGGTGGGCTCGATCGGCTATTACGGCGTGAAGGGCGGCATCTTCACCATCCGCAACGGCGGCTCGGAGCGCGTCTGGGGACCGGAAGAAACCTTTATTGGCGATAACAACGCGCTGGCGCTGGCGCTGATCATCACGATTCCCCTCATGTATTACCTGCAGCAGAACACGGACAGGCGCTGGCTGCGCCACGGCCTGTCGGCGGCGATGCTGCTGTCGGCGCTGGCCGCGCTCGGCTCCTATTCGCGCGGCGCGCTGCTGGCCATCGCCGCCATGGGCCTGTTCATGTGGGTCAAGAGCGGCCGCAAGGCGATGCTGGGCGCGCTGCTGTGCGCGGTGACGCCCCTGCTGCTGGCCTTCATGCCCGAGCGCTGGGCCGAACGCATGGACACCATCAACACCTACCAGGACGACGTCTCGGCCATGGGCCGCCTGAATGCCTGGCGCATGGCCTGGAACCTGGCGCGCGACCGCTTCCTCGGCGGCGGCTTCGAAGTGTCCGACCCGTCCATCTTTGCCCGCTATGCGCCCAATCCCATGGACGTGCATGCGGCGCACAGCATCTATTTCCAGGCGCTGGGCGAGCACGGCTTCGTCGGCCTGGCCATCTACCTGGCGCTGGGCATCGCCACCTGGCGCACGGCGACGGCCATCATCCGCCTGACGCGCGGCCGCGACGAGCTGCGCTGGGCGCTGGGCCTGGCCACCATGAGCCAGGCCAGCCTGATCGGCTTTGCCGTGGGCGGCGCCTTCCTCAGCCTGCTGTATTTCGACATGCCGTATTACCTGATGGCGGCGCTGATCGCCACGCGCATCGTGGTCGAGCAGCAGCTGCGGGCGCAGCCCCTGCCGCCCCGGCGCGCCGCCGCCGGCGTGCGCCTCGAGGGCCAGCCATGAAAGCGCCCTGCCTGTCGATCCTGATCTACCACCGCGTGCTGGCCCGGCCCGATCCGCTGTTTCCCGGCGAAGTCGACGCCCGCCTGTTCCAGCGCCAGCTGCGCCTGCTGCGGCGCTGCTGCACGCCGCTGCCGCTGCCCGAGGCCCTGCGGCGCCTGCGCGACGGCAGCCTGCCCCCGCGCGCAGCCTGCATCACGTTCGACGATGGCTATGCGGACAATGCGCAGCAGGCGCTGCCGCTGCTGCTGCGCCATGGCATGCACGCCACCTTCTTTATCGCCACCGGCTACCTCGACGGCGGACGCATGTGGAACGACAGCGTGATCGACGGCGTGCGCCAGGCGCGCGGCCCCGTGCTGGACTTGCGTGAACACGGCCTGGGCTGCCTGGCGATCGGCAGCCTGGCGCAGCGCCGGGCCGCCATCGACGCCCTGCTGGGACGGCTGAAATACCTGCCGTTCGCGCAGCGCCAGCACCTGGCGGAGCAGATACGCCGGCGGGCCGGCGCCGCCGACGGCGCGCCGCCGATGCTCAGCTCGCAGCAGCTGCGCCAGCTGCAGCAGGCGGGCATGGCCATCGGCGCCCACACGCACAGCCACCCGATCCTGGCGACCCTGTCGGAACGGGCGGCGCGCAACGATATCGCCGACGGCAAGCGCCGGCTGGAAGACCTGCTGCAGGCGCCCGTCAGCCTGTTCGCCTATCCGAATGGCAAAGCCGGCCACGACTACGGGCCGCGCCACGTGGACATCGTGCGCAGCCTGGGCTTTTCGGCCGCCGTCGCCACCGACTGGGGCGTGGCGCGGCCTGGCCCCGGCCTGGACCCGTACCAGCTGCCCCGCTTCACGCCGTGGGATCGAGGACGCCTGGCGTTTCTGTGGCGCCTGCGCCAGAATACGCTGCGAGCGCGCCCGGATGGGCCCTGAGCCACTGTTCCAGCATCAGCAGTATCCACACCATGGTGCCGTGGTAGGCCGGGTGCTGCGCCAGCAGCCGGCCCTGCAGCTCGTCGATGAAGGCCGGCCGCACGATGCCGCGCTGGCGCAGCTGCGTCAGGTTGTCGAAGGCAAAGTCGCGCAAGCCCGCGTGGCTGTGCAGCCACAGGCCGAACGGCAGGCCGAAGCCATGCTTTTTCTTGCGCAAGATGGCCGGCGGCAAGGTTTCAGCAAGCGCCCGCTTGAAGAAGGGCCGCAGCTGCGTTCCCTTGAGCTTGTCCCGCGGCGCCAGCCGCGCGGCAAAATCGACCATGTCGTCGTGCAGGAACGGAAACGCCGCTTCCACGCCGGCCAGTTCGCAGGCCTTGCGCACCTTGACCAGGTCGTTGTCGGCCAGGGTGAAGCGCATGTCCAGCGCCAGCAGTTCGTTGATCTGGCTCAGGCCCAGGTCTTGCCGCTCCCAGTATGCGCCGTTCAGGCGGGCGGGCGCCGCGCCGGGATCGATGGTATCGATGAAGCCGTCTTCCAGCACCACGCGGTGGCCGTAGCGCTGCAGCAGGTTGTAGCTTTCCAGGCGCGCCGGCAAGGGCATGCTGGCTTGCTCGATGTAGCTGCGCGCCTTGTCGCCCAGGCGCCAGCGCCGGCCCGGGCTGCGGCGGAACAGCAGCGGTTCGATGATGGCCTGGCGCAGCATGGCCGGCAATTGCTCATAGCGCGACAGCAGGGCCTGGCGCGCATAGCGCTCATTGCCGCCAAACAGTTCATCGCCGCCGTCGCCGCCCAGCATGCGCGTCACGCCGTCCTGGCGCGCCATCTGCGCGCAATAGAAGGCGGGAATCGCGGACGCATTGCCGAACGGCTGGTCGAACGCGGCCGCCATGGCGGGAATCGCGGCCAGCACGTCGTCGGCCGTCACATAGCGCTCGTGGTGCGCGCTGCCGGCATGGCTGGCGGCCAGGCGCGCATAGGCCATTTCGTCATAGCCGGGCGCGTCGAAGCCGATCGAATAGGTGCGTGCGGGCCGGCCCGTCACTTGCCCCACGATGGCGGCGATGGTGGAACTGTCGGTGCCGCCGCTGAGAAAGGCGCCCGTGACGGACGCGTCCTGGCCCAGGCTGCTTTCCACGGCCAGGCGCAGGAGGCGCAGGAATTCCTGCCGCTGCCTGGCGAAACCGCCGGCCGCGCGGGCCGGCGCCGGCTCGTGGAAGGCCAGCCGCCAGTAGCTGCCGCGCTCGTATTTGCCGGCGCGCACATGCAGGTATTCGCCGGGCAGCAGGCGATGCTGGCTGACATACGCGGTGGCCGGCGCCGGCACCATGTGGAAGAACAGGTAGTCGTACAGGGCCTGCGGGTCGAGCGCGCCGCGCACGGATGGATGGGCGAGCAAGGCATCATGCGAGGAGGCAAAGAACAGGCCGTGGGCGTTGCTCGCATAGCTGAGCGGCAGGCTGCCGGCCCGGTCCACGGCCAGCAAGGCGCTGCCGGAAAACGCATCGAGGATGGCCAGCGCGAAGGGTCCCGACAGGCTGGCGCAGGCGGCCGCGCCCTGGCCCAGCCACATGGGCGCCAGGCGGCGCGCCACCTGCTCCGGCGAACCGTCGAGCAGGGGCCGGCCCCAGATGGCGACGAGCAAGCCGTCTTGCCGGTACAGGTGGCCGCTGGCATTGCCGGCCGCCACGGCCACGGCGCTGCCCCCCTCGTGTTGCGCCTGCACGGGCGCGCCGTCCAGGCGCGACAGGGGCGAGGCCATGCGCGCCATCCCTTGTTCCGTCTCGTGGGCCGCCGTGTCGCTGGCCGTGCCCGTGGCCGCCAGCCAGCCGCAGATGCCGCTCATACGAGTACCTCCGCCGGCAAGGGGTGGCCAAGAAAGGCCGTGGGACTGGCCGTCAGGCCGTAGGCGCCCGACTGGAAGACCACCACCAGGTCGCCTTCGTCCGCGCGCGCCAGCGCCATCTGGTCGGCCAGCAGGTCCAGCGGCGTGCACAGCGGTCCGACCACGGACGCCACTTCGCGCGGGCCGCCATGCAGGCGGGTGCCGATCGCCACCGGATAGTTCTTGCGGATCAGCTGGCCGAAATTGCCGGACGCGGCCAAGTGGTGGTGCAAGCCGCCGTCCGTGACGAGAAATACCTGGCCGTGCGACACCTTGCGCTCGAGCACCGTGCACACATAGATGCCCGCTTCCGCCACCAGGTAACGGCCCAGTTCGATATTCAGGCGCGCGCCGGGCGCCGCCACGCGCACGATATCGAGCTGCGCCTGCAGGCTGGCGGCCAGCGGCGCCAGGTCCAGCGCCTGCTCGCCGGGAAAGTACGGCACGCCGAAGCCGCCGCCGATATTGAGCACGCGCAGCGGCGCCGGCGCGCTGTCGGCCAGTTGCAGGGCCAGCCGCACGCTGGCCGCCTGCGCCTCGGCCAGCGCGGCGGCCGACAGGTTTTGCGAACCGGCAAACAGGTGAAAGCCGTGGAAATCCAGGCCCAGCTGGCCGATGCGCGCCAGCAGCGCCGGCACCCGGGCCGCGTCGACGCCGAAGGGCTGGGCCCCGCCGCCCATGCGCATGCCGGCGCGGCGCAGGGCGAAATCGGGGTTGACGCGCACGGCCACGCGCGCCGCCACGCCGAGCCGCTCGCTGGCCAGCGCCGTCTTTTCCAGCTGGGCCGCCGATTCCACGTTGAGCAGCACGCCCGCAGCCACGGCGCGGGCCAGCTCGCCCTCGCCCTTGCCCGGCCCGGCAAAGCTGATGCGCGACGCGGGCATGGGCGTATCGAGCGCCGTCGCCAGCTCGCCGCCGGAGGCGACATCGATGCCGTCGACCAGCCCGGCCAGCAATTGCACCACGGCCGGCATGGGATTGGCCTTCATCGCGTAATGCAGGTGCACGCCGGCGGGCAAGGCGGCGCGCAGCGCGGCCACGCGGCGCACGATGTGCGCGCGTTCATACGCATAGAATGGCGTGCGGCCCACGCGCTGCGCCAGGCGCGGCAGCGCGATGCCGCCCAGCTGCAGCACGTCGTCGGCCACGGCGAACTGGCACGGGGCCGCATGCGCCGGCAGTCCGGGGCCGTTCATGGCTGCTCTCCCGGGGCCAGCGCATGCGCGCGCGCCAGTTCCCGCGCCAGCAGCGCGCGGTCGATCTTGCCGTTCGGATTGCGCGGCAGCGCCCCGGCCCGCACCTCGATCCACAGCGGCACCATGTAGGCGGGCAAGCGCGCGCGGCACGCCGCCAGCAGGGTCTCGCGCGCCAGTTCCTGGCCGGGCGCGGGCGTCGCCAGCAGGGCGATGGCCTGGCCCAGCACGGCATGGGGCAGGCCCAGCGCGGCCGCCTCGCCCACCAGGCCGCTCGCATACACGACCTCCTCCACCTCGGCCGGGCTGACCCGGTAGCCCGAGGTCTTGATCATGTCGTCGCTGCGGCCGACGAAATACAGATAGCCGTCCGCATCGCGGCGCACGGTGTCGCCCGACCAGACGGCCAGTTCCGGCAGCACCAGGCCGCCGGCCTGCGGCGGCAGCGGCTTGAAGCGCTCGGCCGTGCGGGCCGCATCGTTCCAGTAGCCGAGCGCCACCAGCGCGCCGCGGTGCACCAGTTCGCCCGGTTCGTCGGCGTCGCAGACGCTGCCGTCGGGGCGCAGCACCAGCACTTCCGCGTTCGGGATGGCCTGGCCGATGGAATCGGGGCGCCGTTCCAGCTGTTCCGGCGCCAGGTAGGTGGAGCGGAAGGCTTCCGTCAAGCCATACATGAGGAAAATCTGCGTGCGCGGCAGCGACTGGCGCAGCCGGTCGAGCGTGCCGCGCTGCATCACGCCGCCCGAATTGGTGATGTAGCGCAAGGGCGTGGACAGGGGCCAGCTCAGCTGCGACAGCTGTATCCACAGCGGCGGCACGGCGGCCAGTCCCGTGATGCGTTCCTGCTCCACGGCTTCGATGATGTCGCGCAGCAGCAGGTAATTCATCAGCACGGCGCAGGCGCCGCTGGCAAAGGCCGTCGTCAGCTGGCTCAGGCCGTAGTCAAAGCTGAGCGGCAGCACGCACAGGATGCGGTCTTGCGGCGTGTTGCGCAGGTAGCTGGCCACGCTGAGCGCGCCGGCCACCATATTGCGGTGCGACAGCACCACGCCCTTCGGCCGGCCCGTGCTGCCCGAGGTGTACAGGATGGCCGCCATGTCCGCGTCGATCACCGCATGCGGCGCGACGGCCGGGCCGGCGCCGGCGGCCAGCACGGACGACCAGGCCAGCACCTGCGCGCCGCCCGGCGTTTCGTCCGGCTGGCGCGGCCCCGTGACGACGATGGTGCGCAAGTCCGGGCAGGCGGCCAGCGCCGTGCCCAGCTGCGCCAGGCGCTCGCGCGAGGTGACGAGGATGGCGACATTGCAGTCGGCCAGGATGTAGGCCACCTGGTCCGGCTTGAGCAGCGGGTTGACGGGCACGAAGACGCCGCCGGCCGCGGCGGCGCCAAACATGGCGCAGACATTCTCCGGGCGCTTTTCCAGGTAGACGGCGACCCGCTCGGCGCGCCGCAGGCCCAGCATCAGCAAGGCGCTGGCGCAGTCGCGCACGGACGTGGCCAGGGTTGCGTAGGCGATGTCCTCGCCTTGCCAGGACAGTGCCGGGGCGGCGGGCGCGCGCTGCGCCGCCTGGAACAGTACATCGTGTATCAATGTTGCCATCGTTTCATCCTCAGGTCGCCATGATGTCTCATGCATTGCCTATGATTGGGACAAACGGCAGTGATGGTGTTGATTTGTATCAATTAACAGTTTCAGCAACACAGCTTGAGCCGGCGCAAGACCGGCGCCGGCCGCTGCGCTCTAATGGACAACGTTGGCTGTACAGCCGCCCCATCCGTGACCGCCATGGCCCGCGCCCCCTTGACCCGCCTGTTCCACCGCCTCGCCGGCAGCCTGCGGCAGCTGGGCTGGCGCGACACCGCCTGGTTCGCGCTCGCGCGCCTGCTGGCGCACCTGCCGGGCGGGCGCTGCGCGCTGTACCGCTACCAGTTCGTGGCGCAGGCGGTGGCGCCCGGCTCGCTGTGCCACGGACGCGGCAAGGGCATCGTCGTCACGCGCTGCCTGGCCGCCAAGGACCTGCCGGCCGGCCCCATGCGCCCGCCCGCCGTGCTGCGCGAACGCTACCGCCAGGGCGCGCAATGCCTGGTGGCGCGCAGCGGGCCGGACGGGGCCATGGCAGGCTGGCTGTGGCTGCTGCGCAGCGGCTGCCAGGAAGACGAGGTGCGCGCCCGCTACGAGTTGGCGTCGCTGCAATCGGCATGGGACCTCGACGTCTGGGTGCATCCGCAGCAGCGCGGCGGCCTGGTCTTCGCCCGCCTGTGGGAAGAAGCCAACGCCGTGCTGTACGCGCAGGGCGTGCGCTGGTCGTGCAGCCGCATCTCGCGCTTCAACCGCGCCTCGCTGGCCGCGCATGCGCGCCTGGGCACGCATGCGCTGGGCACGGCCACCTTCCTGCGCTGCGGCGGCTGGCAATGGATGTTCTCCAGCCTGCCGCCGTATTGCCACCTGTCGCGTGGCGCCGACGCCGTTCCCTGCCTCGCCTTCGATACGTCGTCCCTGCCGCACTACCCTTCCCTGGAGCTGACATGCCGCATCTTGAAGCAGTAAAACACATCCTCCACGCCACCCTTGGCCTGCGCAAGCTGCCGCTGGCGGCGGACACCCCGCTGCTGGGCAGCGTGCCGGAACTCGATTCGATGGCCGTCATCAGCGTGATCGCCGCGCTGGAAGAGCATTTCGGCATCGAGGTGGCCGACGAGGACATCCACGCCCGCCATTTCGCCACCGTCGGCACGCTCCACGACTTCGTGCACGCGAAGCTGCGCCGATGATGAACGCTTCCACCGGCCTGCTGCCCTTCTTCCTGCCCGCCAGCGGCGGCCAGCGCTATTGCCTGCTGCACCTGCCGGCGCCCGGCCAGCCGCCGCGCGGCGGCATCGTCTACCTCCACCCGTTCGCCGAAGAGCTCAACAAGAGCCGCCACGTGGCCGCCCGGCAGGCGCGCGCGTTTGCCGCCGCCGGCTACAGCGTGCTGCAGGTCGACCTGTATGGCTGCGGCGACAGCAGCGGCGATTTCGGCGAGGCGCGCTGGTCCATCTGGCACAACGACCTGCACCTGGCCTGCGCCTGGCTGGCGCAGCGCGTCGACGGCCCGCTGACGCTGTGGGGGCTGCGCCTGGGCGCGCTGCTGGCGCTCGATATCGCCCGCCATGCGCCGGTGCCGCTGGCGCGCCTGCTGCTGTGGCAGCCCGAGCTCGACGGACGGCGCTGCATCGAGCGCTTCCTGCGCCTGCGCCTGGCCGGACGCATGCTGGCGGGCGGCGCGGCGGAAAGCCCGGGCCACGCGCGCGCCGAACTGGCGGCGGGACGGCCGGTGGAAGTGGCCGGCTACCTGCTGGCGCCCGCGCTGGCGCAGGCCATCGAGGCGCTCGACACGGCCGCCCTGGCGCCGGCCCTGCCCGTGTACTGGCTCGAATACGGCGCGCCCGACGGCCCGCGCGCGCCCTTGCCGCACTGGGCGCGGCAATGGCGCGCAAGCGGCGCGGCCGTGCACCTGGCCACCTTCGGCGACGGCCCGTTCTGGAACAGCGCCGAGCTGCTCGACTGCCCGCAACTGCTGGCGGCGACGCGCGAACTGTGCCGCGACTGGCTCGACGACGGAGCCCTGCCATGAAACGCGACGGCGCCGCGCCGCAAGCCGTGCGCCAGCTGGCGCTGCGCTTTCGCTGCGCAGACGGGGCCGGCGGCGCCGACGCCGGCGCGCGCATGGTCGGCATCCTCAGCCTGCCGGCCGCGCCCGGCCCCCGCGGCGTGCTGGTCGTCACGGGCGGCCCGCAGTACCGGGCCGGCAGCCACCGCCAGTTCACCCTGCTGGCATGCGCGCTGGCCCCGCGCGGCATCCCCGTGCTGCGCTTCGACGTGCGCGGCATGGGCGACAGCGAAGGCGCGCCGCGCGACTACCGCGCCATCGGCGACGATATCGGCGGCGCCCTGGCGTGCTTCTTCGACGCCGTGCCCGCCCTGCGCGAGGTGGTGCTGTGGGGCCTGTGCGACGGCGCCACGGCGGCCGCCTGCCATGCGGCCGGCGACGCGCGCGTGGCCGCGCTGGTGCTGCTGAACCCCTGGGTGCGCAGCGAAACGGGCCTGGCGCGCGCCACCCTGCGCCACTACTATCTGCCGCGCCTGCTGCAGCCCGCCTTCTGGCGCACGCTGGCGCGCGGCGGCCTGCGCCTGGGCGCCAGCCTGGCATCGCTGCGCCGGGTCGCCGCCGCGGCGCGCCACGCGGGCGCCGACGACGGGCAGCCCGCCGCCGCGCTGCTGAAGGCCCTGCAGCGCTTCCCGGGCAAGGTCTTGCTGATCCTCAGCGGCGACGACCTGGGCGCGCGCGAGTGGCTGCAGCTGCAGCGCGGCGACCCGGCCTGGCGCGCCGTCTGCGCCCGCGCGCAATGGACGCGGGAGCGCGTCGACGGCGCCAACCATACGTTCGCCAGCGCCGCCTGGCGCGCCGACGTCGAGCGGCTGTGCGCGCACTGGATCGCCACATGGTAGCGGCCATGCCAAGGCGGGTATTGATGGTGGCCTACCATTTTCCACCGCTTGCCGGCGGCAGCGGCATCCTGCGCACGCTGGGCTTCGCGCGCCACCTGCCCGCCTGCGGCTGGCAGCCGCTGGTGCTCAGCGCCAGCGCCGGCGCGTACGCGCAGACGGGCGACGCGCAGCTGGCGCAGGCGGGCGCGCAGACCACCGTGCGGCGCACCCTGGCGCTGGACGCGGCGCGCCACCTGGCCATCGCGGGCCGCTACCCGCGCTGCCTGGCCCTGCCCGACCGCTGGAGCTCCTGGTGGCTGAGCGCCGTGCCGGCCGGCCTGCGCCTGATCCGCGAATACCGCCCCGACGCCATCTGGTCGACCTACCCGATCGCCACGGCCCACCTGATCGCGCTGACCCTGCAAAAACTCAGCGGCCTGCCGTGGATCGCCGACCAGCGCGACCCCATGCTCGATGACAGCGACGCGCTGGCGCCCTATCCGCCCGATGCGCGCCTGCACCGCATGCACGCGTGGATAGAACAGCGCCTCGCGGCGCGCAGCGCGGCCATCGTCTGCACCACGCCGGGCGCGCTGGATGCGCACCGGCGGCGCCTGGCGCAGCTGCCGCGCGAGCGCTTCAGCCTGATAGAGAACGGCTACGACGAGGACGGCTATGACGACAGCCAGGACGCGGCGCAGCGCACGCCGCGCGGCCACCGGAGCCGTTTCCTGCTGCTGCACAGCGGCGTGATCTATCCTTCCGAACGCGATCCGCAAGCGCTGTTCGAAGCGCTGGCCCGCCTGCGCCGCGACGGCACGCTGAGCGCGCGCAATTTCCAGCTGGTGCTGCGCGCCACGGGCCACGATGCGTGGATCGCCACGCTGCTGCTCCAGTACGGCATCGCCGACCTGGTCAGCATCGCGCCCCTGCAACCGCACCAGGCGGCGCTGCGGGAAATGCTGGCGGCCGACGGCCTGCTGCTGCTGCAGGCGGCCAACTGCAATGGCCAGATCCCCGCCAAGCTGTATGAATACCTGCGCTGCCGCCGGCCCATCCTGGCCCTGACCGACCTGGCGGGCGACAGCGCGGCCAAGCTGCGCCACTGCGGCATCGACACCATCGGCCAGCTGGCGTCGAGCAGCGACTGCGCGCGCGCGCTGCTGCGCTTCCTGGAACTGGCGCGCCAGGGCCGCGCACCGCTCGCCAGCAGCACCGTCATCGCCCTGCAATCGCGGCAGGAGCGCAGCCACGCGCTGGCCGAATTGCTGGACCAGGTCAGCCACCGGAGATCGCCATGAAACGCCTGCTCGTCACCACCATCCTGTGCGCCGGCGCCGGCGCCTGCCTGGCCGCCGCCCCGGGCTGCCCGCCGTATGTCAAGCACGAGCCGGGCGGCGACTACACGAATGCGGACGACCGCAAGGGCCTGGCCGTGGTCGAGAAATTCCATTTTTCGCGCGCTGTGGAAACACTGGCGCAGGGCATGACGGGCAGCCTGGGCAGCGACATCGGCTACACGCTCGAACACTTCCCCAACCACCACCGCGCGCTGTCGTCCATGGCCAGGCTGGGCTTGCGCGAAAAAAGCGCGCAGCCGGTCGGCGCGAACTTCTCGATCAGCTGCTATTTCGAACGCGCCATCGCCTATGCGCCGCACGATGCGACGGCGCGCATGGTGTACGGCACCTACCTGCTGGCCACGGAGCAGGACGCGCAGGCGCTGGAACAGCTGCGCGAGGCGGGCCGCCTGGCGCCCGAGCACGCCACAATCCAGTACAACCTGGGACTGATGTACGTCAAAAAGAAGGATTACGCGCAGGCCAGCGTGCATGCGCAAAAGGCGTATGCGCTGGGCTTTCCGCTGCCGGGACTGAAGAACAAGCTGAAGGCGGCGGGCAAATGGCGCGAACCGCCGCCCGCGCCAACGCCGGCGGCGCCCCCTGCGCCGGCCGCCGAAGCGGTGCCGGCGCGGCAGCTGCCCGCTAGCGAAGAGTGACGGCCGGCCGGGCGGCCACGCTCAACTGCCCCGTCGGCGAGGCGGCCAGCGCGGCGGCCAGGTCGCGCCGCGCCTGCGCCTTGTCGTCGGCCCCGCCGATGTGGGCCAGTTCGGCCGGCTGCAGCACGGTGGCCGTCAGCAGCAGCACTTCGCCATACGGCGTGGCGAACGATGGCGGGAGGCCGCCTGCTCCCTGCGCCAGCAGCACGCCCACCTGTTCATCCTCGTCTTCCAGGCCTGGCGGCGCATCCCGCACGTCCAGCACCATCGACACGCTGCCGTGGCGCTGCACCAGCAAGTCGATGGAGCCGTGGTCGGCCACGTTCTGGCTGACTTGATAGATCGCGTCGAACAGCCACGACGCCTGCACGGCATCGCCGTCGAAGGCGGCCAGCGGCGCCTCGATGCACACTTCCAGCAGGTGGCCGCGCGGCACGAACACGTCGTCGTCATCCTCGAACGGATCGCTCAAGCCGTCGCTGGCGATGAGAATGGTATCGGCGCGGCGGATCACCCTCCAGGCCTGGCGCAGCGATGGCCAACGGGGGCCGCCCATGAAGGCGGGGTTGAGCAGCGGCGCCAGCACGTCGGCGTCTACCGTGCCCAGGGTGGCATAAAAGGCGTCGCGCGCGGCGCAGGCCGCGGCCAGCATCCGCGCGCCCGCTTCCTTGCCGACGACGGCGTCGTCCGGTTGAGGCACTTGTGGAATATCGTTTTCAGGCATGTTATCAATCTATTATTTACGACACCTGACAACACCGTAGCGGGCGGCAGGGAGAGGTGGCGAAGAAGCGCAGCAGGGTTGGTCGGGTGTCAATCAGCAGGTGGGAAATCGTGATCATTGCGGGGCAGATAGCCCCAGATGCGCGCCACCCGGCCGCGCACCTCGAAATCAAAGCCGATGCGTTCGAGCTCCGGCACGATCCACACGCCGTGGTCGATGATTTTCTTCGGCAGCAGCATGGCCACGTGTTCTTCCGAATACAGGCCGATGTCGAACCACTCCACGCCCAGGAACGGGAATGGCGGGTGGTAATCCCATTCCGTGTCCCAGCGCGACACGTAGCCGGACACGGAGCCGTAGCGGTAGGACGGCGCCCAGTCGGTGCGCCCGCGCATGAAGGCCAGCAGCGCGTTCCACTTGCAGTCATTGGCGGCCCCTGCCAGGTTGCGCCGCGCGATATGGCCGCGCAGCTTGCGCTTGATGTCGTCGCCGCCGGCGTCGGCCAGCGGCAGGCTGGGGTCAGCCATCAGCGGGCGACCGGCTTGACTTTCGAGGCGGCCAGCACGGCCCGTTCGCGGGCCGTGTCGATATCGCCGGCCGTGGCCAGCGCCACGCCCATGCGGCGGCGCGCGAACGATTCGGGCTTGCCGAACAGGCGCAGGTCGGCGCCGGGCACGCTCAAGGCCTCGGCCACGCCCTCGAAGGCGATGCCTTTCGCCTCGATCTGGCCGTAGATGACGGCCGAGGCGGCGGGCGAACGCAGCGCCACGTTGACGGGCAGCCCCAGGATGGCCTTGGCGTGCAGTTCGAATTCGCTCTGCACCTGGCTGGCCATGGTGACCATGCCCGTGTCGTGCGGACGCGGGCTCACTTCCGAGAACCACACCATGTCGCCCTTGACGAACAGCTCCACGCCGAACAGGCCCAGGCCGCCCAGGTTGTCCGTCACCTTGCGCGCGATCTCGCGCGAGCGCTCCAGCGCCAGCGGCGCCATGCGCGCCGGCTGCCACGATTCCACGTAGTCGCCGTGCACCTGCAGATGGCCGATCGGCTCGCAGAACTGCGTTTCGATCTGGCCCGAGGCACCGACGGCGCGCACCGTCAGCAGGGTGATTTCGTAGTCGAAGTCGATGAAACCCTCGACGATGACGCGGCCCGTATCGACCCGCCCGCCGCTGGCCGCATACACCCACGCCGTTTCCACGTCGGCGGCGCCGTCGAGCCTGGACTGGCCCTTGCCCGACGAGGACATGACGGGTTTCACCACGCACGGGAAGCCGATTTCCTGGCACGCCAGATGCAGCTCCTGCAGGCTGCTGGCGAAACGGTAGGGAGACGTCGCCACGCCCAGGGTTTCGGCCGCCAGCGTGCGGATGCCTTCGCGGTTCATCGTCAGCACGGCCGCGCGCGCGTTCGGGATGCAGGTGATCTGGCCCGCCGCTTCCAGCGCGGCCAGGGTGTCAGTGGCGATGGCTTCGATTTCCGGCACGATCAGGTCCGGCTTTTCCAGGGCTATCAGCGCGGCCAGGGCCACGCCGTCGCTCATGTCGATCACGTGCGAGCGGTGCGCCACCGGGTGGCCGGGCGCGTTCGGGTAGCGGTCGACGGCGATCACTTCCACGCCCAGGCGCTGCAGCGCAATGATCACTTCCTTGCCCAGTTCGCCCGAACCCAGCAGCATGACCTTGATGGCGGTGGAAGACAGGGGCGTGCCGAAGGTGCGGGGCACGATGGTGCTGCTGGCGATGGGGCTGGAGGTCATGGGCAGGATCAGTAGTCGGATGGAAAGATGGCTGGGACTATAACAAATGCCGGCCATCTTGGACAGGGCGCGCCAACCGTGCAGCCCCCGGCGGCGGCACTTGCCAGCGCAGGCAGTCGATGCAATAATTGAGAATGATTCTCAATTAATCATCACCCATCATCGTCCTTGCCACCATGAACCCTGCCGCACCGCCCGACCTTGCCACCCTGTACCGCGCCCACCACGGCTGGCTGCAGGGCTGGCTGCGGCATAAACTGGGCTGCGGCGCCGATGCGGCCGACGTGGCGCACGACACCTTCATGCGCCTGCTGCAGCGACGCGAACGGCCGCAGCCCGCCCTGCGCGAACCGCGCGCCTACCTGTCGCGCATCGCGCAAGGCCTGGTGATCGACCATTACCGGCGCCGCGACGTGGAATACGCCTACCTGCAGGCACTGGCCGCCTTGCCCGAACAGACGGCGCCGTCGCCCGAAACACGGCTGTTGGTGATCGACACCCTGGTGCGCCTCGATACGGCGCTCGATGCCCTCAAACCGCGCGCCAGGCTGGCCTTTTTGCTGGCCCAGCTGGACGGATTGACGGGTCCCGCCATCGCCGCCCGGCTCGGCGTCTCGCTGGCCACCGTCGAGCGCGACCTGGCCAGCGCCTGGCGCGCCTGCTACCGCGTATATTTCCAGTGACATTTCCAGTGACAGCCGCAGCCACGCCGGATGATCCCGTGGAGCAAGCCATCGCGTGGGCCGTGCGCTTGCAGATGCAGGGCGCCACGCCGGACGCGCTGCACTCGCTGCAGCGCTGGCGTGATGCGGATGCGCGCCATGAGCAGGCATGGCAGCGTATCGCCAGCATCGGCACTCAATTGTCCGGCCTGGCGCCGGAAGCGAGCCGCGCCACCCTCGACGCCAGCCTGGCGCGCCGCCGCCAGCGCCGCCAGGCCCTGAAAGTGCTGGCCGGCATCGGCTTTGCCGGCACGGCCACCTGGTTCGCCATCGACGCGCGCGCCGATTACCGCACAGGCACGGGGCAGCGCCTGGCCGTGCGCCTGCCGGACGGCAGCTTGCTGCACCTGAATGCGGGCACGGCCGTCAAGCTGCGCTTCGATGGCACGCAGCGGCTGCTGAGCTTGCTGCATGGCGAAATTGCCATTACCACGCACGCCGACCCGCAGCGCCGGCCGTTTCTCGTCGACACGGGCGAAGCGCGCATGCTGGCGCTGGGCACGCGCTTCACGGTGCGCCGCCTCGCTGGCGCCGATGGCACCGATGCCACGCTGACGCGCCTGGCGGTGCAGGAACACGCGGTGCGGCTGCAGGCAGCCGCGAGCGCTGCCCGGCCCGTGCTGGTGCAGGCCGGCGACAGCATCGTGACGGATGGCGCGCGCGTCTGGCCCGGGCCGGCGCATGACGATCCGGCCGCCTGGCTCGATGGCGTGATTGCCGCGCGCGACATGCCCCTGGGCCAGCTGGTGGCCGAACTGGCGCGCCACCGGCATGGCTTGCTGCTGTGCGACGCCGATATCGCCCACCTGCCCGTTTCCGGCGTCTTCCAGCTGGACGATCCCGAGCGGGCCCTGCGCGTGCTGCTGCATGCGCAGCCCATCGTGGCCGTATACCGCACGCGCTTCTGGGTCACGCTGAAAAAAGCGTAAAAAAGATGAGGGGATCGGGCTGGCCGCACGGCATACAGCTTGATACCACTCAAATGATACCGATATATGCCCCAAGCTTATCTCCCCTGCTCCCAGCCCGTCCGTTCCCGTCTCACCGGCGCCGTCGCCGGCGCCCTGCTGCTGCTTGGCAGCGCGCCCGTCCTGGCCCAGCAACATCCACCCCAGGCCGCCAGCGCCAGCGCCATGGTCGCCCTGCAGATCGCCGCCGGCCCGCTCGATGCGGCGCTGGAACAGCTGGCGCGCAAGGCGGGCCTGACGCTCACCTACCAGGCGAGCGAGGTGCGCGGCTTGCGCACGGCCGGCCTGGCCGGCAATGACAGTGCCGCGGCCGGCCTCGAGGCGCTGCTGGCCGGCAGCGGACTGGCGGCGCTGCAGCTGGCGCCCAAGGATTTCGTCCTGCGCCCGCTGCCCAGGTCGGCGAATGCGGCCGATGGCGCGCAGCAACTGGCCGAAATCACGGTTACGGCAGGCGGCGAGCCGGCGCTGGAAACGGAAGGCAGCGGCGCGCATGCGGCGGCATTGGCCGGCACGGCCACGCGTTTCACCCTGTCGCCGCGCGAAACGCCGCAATCGCTGACCGTCATCACGCGCCAGCAGATGGATGACCAGGGTGTCCTCAGCCTGGCCGACGTGCTGCAGCAAACGCCGGGCGTGACCGTCTCGCACGACGATACGGAGCGCTATAACTACTATGCGCGCGGCTTCAGCCTGAACAGTTTCCAGTACGACGGCGTGCCCACCTTCGATTTCAGCACCAATTCGAACGGCCTGGGCATCCGCGACATGGCCATCTACGACAGGGTGGAAGTGGTGCGCGGCGCGAATGGCCTGATGAGCGGCGCCGGCAGCCCCGCCGGGGCCGTCAACCTGGTGCGCAAGAAACCCACGCGCCAGTTCCAGGCACATGCGCAGGCGGGCCTCGGCAGCTGGGACCGCTACCGCGCGGAAGCCGATGTCTCCGGCCCCCTGAACGAAGACGGCTCCGTGCGCGCGCGCCTGGTGGCTGCGCACCAGGAGCATGGTTCCTACATCGACTATTACCAGCAGGACAAAAGCGTGGTGTACGGCGTCATCGAGGCCGATTTGACGCCGCGCACGCGCGTGCTGGCCGGCATCGACTACCAGAAAATCGATTCAAACGGTTCGTCCTTCGGCCAGAACCCCCTGTTCTACACGGATGGCAGCCGCACGCGGTTCGCGCGCGCCTTCAACCCCGCCGCGCGCTGGACGCACGCGGGCAGCACCAGCACGCGCGTGTTCGCCGCCGCCGAGCACCTGTTCGACAACGGCTGGCAGGTGAAGGCGGAAGCGAGCCACTGGAAAGGCGATACGGACCAGTTGCAAGCGAACATCATCAGCTGGGGTCCCTATCCGGATTCAGCCACGGGCCTGGCCACGGTGCAGCGCGGCGCAAAAACCTATGCCATCGACAGCAATTCGCTCGATGCCTACGCCACGGGACCGTTCCAGTGGCTGGGCCGCCAGCATGAACTGGTGCTGGGCGTCAACGCCAGTCACCGCAAGTCCGACTACGTGGCTTATCGCGGCGGGAATGTGGAAATCGATTACCGCCACTGGAACAACAACGTCCCCCTGCCTGCCAGCATGGCCGTCAGCCAGACGCAACAATACAGCTTCAAGGAATACGCGGCGTACGGCGCGGCCCGCTTCAAGCCGGCCGAAGGCTGGTCGCTGATCGTCGGCAGCCGCCTGAACAGCTATGAACGCACGGGCGAGCTGATCTATGGCTCGGGCGGCACGGGCCGCGACGACGCGAAGGAAAAACACCGGCTGGTGCCGTATGCGGGCGCCGTCTACGACTTGAACGGCACGTATTCCGCTTATCTCAGCTATGCCAGCATCTTCGAGCCGCAATCGGTCAGCGACGCCAATGCCAGGGCGCTGCCGCCGACCACGGGCAAGTCCTGGGAAAGCGGCATCAAGGGCGAGTTTTTCGAGCGCAAGCTGAACGCCAGCTTCGCCCTGTTTCACATCCAGCAAGACAACCTGGCCGATTACGTGGGCACGGACGCCAAAGAACGGGAAGTCTACCGGCCCATCGACGGCACCACCACGCGCGGCGTGGAACTGGAAGTGGCCGGCCAGCTGTTGCCTGGCTGGCAAGTGCAGGCGGGAGCGACGTTCAGCCGCCCGCGCGACAAGGATGGCCAGCGCATCGATACGACGCGTCCCGAACGCAGCGTCAAGCTGGCGACCAGCTACCGCCTGGGCGGCGACTGGCGCCGCTGGAGCGTGGGCGGCAATGTCAACTGGCAGGGCCGGACGTACTACCACACCGTCCTGGCGGGCGACGTGCCGGCACGCGCCGACGAAGGCAGCTTTGGCGTGGCGGGACTGATGGCGCGCTACGCGTTCAGCAAGCGGTTCAGCGCCGTGCTAAACCTCAATAATGTCTTCGACAAGCGCTATTACAGCGGCTACGGCCTGTACGGCAGCGGCCACTATGGCGATCCGCGCAACGCGCAGCTGACCTTGCGGGCCAGCTTCTAAGCGGCGTACGCCCGCTTGATCTCGGCGATGTCGATCTTTTTCATGCCCATCATCGCCTTCATCACGCGCTGCGACTTGACGGGATCGGGGTCCGCCAGCAGCCTGATCATGATGGTGGGCACGATTTGCCAGGACACGCCGAACTGGTCCTTGAGCCAGCCGCACTGCTGCGCTTGCTTCGCTCCGCCTTCGGACAGCTGCGTCCAGTAGTGGTCGACCTCGTCCTGGGTTTCGCAGTTGACCTGGAACGAGATCGCTTCGGAAAAATGGAATTGCGGCCCGCCGTTCAAGCCCGTGAAGGTCTGGCCGTCCAGCTCAAAGGCCACCGTCAGCACGCTGCCCGGCTCCTGGCCGTGGATTTCCCTGCCTTCCTCGCCGTAGCGCAGGATCTGGCCGATCTTGGAATTGGGGAATATTTCCGTATAAAACCGGGCCGCCGCCTCGGCGTTGCCGTTGAACCATAAACATGGGGTAATCTTTTGGATGCTGTGCATGATGTCTCCCTAGTCCGAAATAAGAACGCCTTCCCTGTGCGGGGAGGACAGCCACCAATATAGTCATTTTTGCACAACCATGGCGCGCAAAGCGGCCATGCCATTGGCAAACACAGCGCAGGCGTCGTCCAGCGTCAGGCCCGGCCGGTGGGCCGCAAAATCGGCCCAGGCTGGCGCGTGGCGGGCGGCCTCGGCAGTACCGTTCTTGTCATCCAGATACCGTATGGCGGCCATCGCCTGCGCCTGCTCAAAATGCAGCTGCGGCTGGCGCAGGTAATGTTCCAGATAACGGTGCAGATAATCGCGGCTGGCGGGCGTGTCAAGGGCGACCAGCGCCAGGCAATAGGCGCTACCCGCATAACAGACCTCGCTGGCCAGCAGCAAGCCGCCCAGTTGCTCCGTGAAGCCGGGCCGCTCGGTCAATGTGGCCAGATACGCGCCCGCAGTGCGGCTGCGCCAGTCGCATTGCCCCAGCAGGCGGGCGATCACCGTGTCGTCGGCCAGCGCCAGCCGGGCCACGCATGCGCGCGCCTGGGGCTGGTGCAAGCCCATGTACAGGGGGCGCACCCAGTCGTCGCGCAGGGATGCCGTCAGCGGCTCTTGCGGCGGCAGCGGCGGCACGCGAAACGGATGGTCGTGACTGACGATGGCGCCGGCCACGTGGCGCTGCAGCCCGGCAAGGGTATGGTCATCGCTCAAGGCAGACCTCCAAAACAACGGTCCTGCAATTGCTCCACCATGAAATCGATGAACACGCGCAGGCGCGGCGGCAGGTGGCGGCTGGCCGGCCACAGCAGCCAGAATGCCGTGCGCGCCTGCGTATGCGCGTCCAGCACGCTTTCCAGTTGCCCGGCCGCCAGCTCGCGCTGCACGGCAAACGCGGGCAGATAGGCGATGCCCTGCCCCTGCACGGCCAGGAAGACGCGCATTTCCACGCTGTTGCAGACCATGCCGGGCGCCGGCTGGGCAGCCTCGTCCATCAGCGGCCACGGCTCCAGGCGGCCCGTGGCGGGAAAACGGTAGTGCAGGCGCGGGTGCCGCAGCAGCGCGGCGCCGTCGTCGGGCCGGCCATGGCGCGCCAGGTAGGCGGGCGACGCCACCAGCAGCCGGCGGAAGGTGCATAGTTTGCGCCGCATCAAGCCCGAATCGGCCAGATCGCCCGTGCGCACGGCCGCGTCGAAGCCGTCGCTGACGAGATTGACCATGGCGTCGGAGAAATCGAGATCGAGTTCGATGGCGGGATAGGCCTGCATGAAGGCGGCGATGGCCGGTTCGAACAGGCCGCTGTAACGGGGCAGGCTGATGCGCAGGCGGCCGCCCGGTGCGCCGCCCGATTCACCGAGCTCGCGCTCGGCCGCTGCCACCTCGGCCAGGATGCGCTTGCAGCGCTGCAGGAACATTTCTCCTTCGGCCGTCAGCGCCAGGTGCCGCGTGCTGCGCTGGAACAGGCGCGCACCGAGCCGCGCTTCCATGCGCGCCACGCTCTTGCCCACGGCCGACGATGACAGCCCCAGCAGGCGGCCCGTGGCCGAGAAACTGCCGCTGTCGGCCACCTGCACGAACATGGCGATGCCACCCAAGCTATCCACGCGATTCCCCATTGAAGACATTCTTGTCCGATATGTTCGTCAGTTTAGCCCATTTTTCTTCAATGACGGGCGCGCCATACTCGTCCCTCTTCCTTTCATATCCGATACCGATGCCCTTTTCCTCCCGCTTTTCTCTCCCGCTGCAAGTGCTGGCCGCCTGCCTGACGGGCTTGCTCATTCCCCTGTGCTTCACGGGTCCGGCCGTGGCCCTGCCCGCCCTCGGCGCCGAACTGCAAGGCAGCGCCGCCGCCCTGAACTGGGTCGTCAATGCGTATATCCTCAGCTATGGCAGCGCCATGATGGTGGCCGGCAGCCTGACGGACGTGCTGGGACGTCGCCGCGTCTGGCTGGCGGGGCTGGCGCTGTTTTGCGCGGCCACCGTGGCCATCGCCGTCGCGCCCTCGGTGGCATGGATCGCCGCGCTGCGCGGCGTGCAGGGCCTCGGTGGCGCGGCCGCGTTCGCCGCCGCGATGTCGTCGCTGGCGCCCCTGTTCCACGGCGCGGCCCGCAGCCGGGTGATGAGCGTGCTGGGCACGACCTTCGGCCTGGGCCTGGCCTTCGGTCCGCTGGCGGCGGGCGCCATGCTGGAAATGGCGCGCTGGCCCGCCATCTTTCACGCCACGGCCGCCCTGGGCGCCATCGGCGCGCTGCTGGTATGGGGCAGCGTGCCGGCCGATCCGGCGCGCGGCAAGGACCGGCTGGACTGGCCGGGCGCCGCCAGCTTCAGCGCCGCGCTGGCCCTGTTGACCCTGGGCATGCTGCTGGCGCCCGAACACGGCTGGCGCAGCGTGGCCGTGCTGCTGCCCGTCGCCGCGTCCGCGCTGCTGTTTTGTATGTTTATCGCGGTCGAACGCGGGATGGCGCAGCCCCTGCTGGATTTATCGCTGTTCCGCCAGCGCCACTTTGTCGCAGTGCAAGTGCTGGCCGCCTCGCCCGCCTTCCTGTTCATCGTGCTGATCGTCATGCTGCCGGGGCGCTTCATCGGCATCGATGGCGTGTCCGCGCTGGCGGCGGGCCGCCTGATGGTGGCCCTGGCCGCGCCGCTGCTGCTCGTGCCCGTGCTGGCGACACTGCTATTGCGCTGGGTCAAGGCCGGCACCGTGTGCGCGGCGGGATTGTTGCTGGCGGCGGCGGGCCTGGCCTGGCTGGCGCAGGTCCTGGGCCATGGCGGCGCCGCGGCGCTGGCCGGGCCGCTGCTGCTGATCGGCGCGGGCATCGGCTTGCCGTGGGGCTTGATGGATGGCATGGCCTTGAGCGTGGTGGAAACAGAGCGGGCCGGCATGGCGACGGGCATCTTCAATACCGTGCGCATCAGCGCCGACGGGGTGGCGCTGGCCCTGGCGGGCGCCGTGCTGGCCGGCCTGATCGGCACAGACCTGGCGCGGCAGCTGCCGGCCGGCCTGCCGCTGCTGGCGGCCGCCAGCCGCGCCGCGCTGGGAGATATCCGACAAGCGACACAGCTGCTGGGCGGCCACGAAACGCTGCTGCGCGCCAGCTACGACGCCGCCTTCCGCCACCTGCTGCACGGCCTGGCGGGGCTGGCCGTGGCGCTGGCGGCGCTGGTGCCGTATTTGCTCAGGAAGAAAAGATCTACAGGCGCCTAGGTGTCGAGACCGTAAAACACGGCAACGAGAATGGCGATGTTGTTGCAGGCGCGGGAAAAGGTCGTTGTGGCGTAGGCAACGGCCACGCCCGGTTCGCGGTAACGCAGGTAGACAAAGCTGAACATGGCGCCCGAGCCCAGGGCGACGATGGCATGCAGCAGGCCGCCGCTCAGGTAATGCACGACGCCCCAGAAAATGGCGCCGAGAACGATACTCAGGCGCCGGCCCGCGCCCACGCGCTTGAGGATTTCCAGCGGCAGGAGTTGTCCCAGGAAGGTTTCCAGGATGGGCGAGTAGATCACCACCCAGAAGACCAGCAGCGGCAGCGACATTTCCCGCTTGAACCTGGCCAGGCCTATGCTGGCGCCCCAGTACTGCGGCGGCAGCAGCGCCTTGGTGACGGCCAGGATGGCGAAGCACAGCGCGCACGTGAGCAAGCCCCAGCCGAGGCCGGCCAAGGCCTGGTGCCACACGGGCGGCGCGGGCTTGTCGTCGTCCGGGCTGGAGAGATCGTGGCTGCTGCGCACTTGCATGAGTGGTCCTGGCGGTGATCCAGCGCTCATTGTAGCGCGGAATACGAGGGTTGGCGCGCGGCGCGTGCGGCGCCGCGCCCTTCCGCGGCGTGGCCTCAGGCCGCCAGGCGCAAGGGGCCGTTCGTCGGCTTGGCCAGCTTGAAAATCCCCACTTCCTGCTCCAGTTGCGCCGCCTGCAGCTGCAATTCATGGGCGGCGGCCGCCGCCTGCTCCACCAGCGCCGCGTTTTGCTGGGTCACGCGGTCCATGTCGACGATGGCGCGGTTGACCTGTTCGATGCCGGCGCCCTGTTCCTGCGTGGCATGGCTGATCTCGGCCATGATGCCCGTCACCCGGCCGATGCCGGCCACCACCTCGTGCATGGTGGCGCCCGCCTGCTCGACCAGCACCGTGCCCGTGCCCACCTTGCTGACGGAATCGTCGATCAGCGCCTTGATTTCGCGCGCGGCGGCGCTGGACCTCTGCGCCAGGCTGCGCACCTCGGTGGCCACCACGGCAAAGCCGCGCCCCTGCTCGCCCGCGCGCGCCGCCTCGACGGCCGCGTTCAGGGCCAGGATATTCGTCTGGAAGGCGATGCCGTCGATCACGCCGATGATGTCGACGATCTTGTTCGACGAAGCGTTGATCAGGCCCATGGTGTGCACCACTTCGGCCACGGCCTTGCCGCCCTGCTCCGAGACGCTCGACGCCTCGCGCGCCAGGCGGTTCGCCTGCTGGGCATTGTCCGCATTCTGGCGCACGGTGGAGATCAGCTCTTCCATCGACGACGCCACCTCTTCCAGTGAACCGGCCTGCTGTTCCGTGCGCTGCGACAGGTCGCGGTTGCCGGTGGCGATCTCGGTCGAGGCCGTCGCGATGCTTTCCGTGCCGTGGCGCACCTTGCCGACGATGGCGGCCAGGTTGTCGCGCATGGTCTTGATGGCAAACAATAAACTGCTGTCGTCGCCCTGGCGCGTGCGCACCTCGATGGCCAGTTCGCCCTGGGCGATGCGCCCCGCGATGGCGGCCGCATACGCCGGTTCGCCGCCCAGCTGGCGCAGCAGGCCGCGCGTGATGACGGTGGCAACCACGATGCAGGCAAGCACGCTGAAACCGGCCAGCGCGGCGATCCAGCGCAGCGACTGGCCGTAGATGGCGCGCGCGTCCAGGCTCGCCTGCGCCGATTCGCGCTGCACCGACTGGAGCATGGTATCGATATCGGCGACGATCTGGCGCCGCAGCGGGCTGCACTCCTCGACGAGGAAGGTGCCGTACTGCTCCATCTGTCCCGCCGCGCGGAACTGGCGCGGGCGCAGCAGTTCCTGCGCCATGGCCTTCAGGCCGGTGCCGACTTTCTCGAACTGCGCATCGCCGGCGAACCGCGGCGCCAGCCTGGCCAGCGCGTCCAGGTACAGCGCCTTCTGGCTGTCGAGGATGTCCAGTTCCTTCTCGGCGGCGGCCTGGTCGTGGAAGATATAGGCATTGCGGGCGGCCAGGCCCGTCTGGTCGAGCGCTTCGCGGGCCACGTACAGCGGTTCGAGTTTCTCCAGTTGTACTTTTTCTTGCGCTTCCATGGCCTGCGAGATGGCGCCGATGCGCAGCAGCGCGAACGCGGCCAGCACCAGCATCAGCAACACCAGAGAGGCGAAGCCGGCCGTCAGGCGCGCGCCTATCGTCAAACGATTGAATGACATCATTATTGTTCTTGCCCTGTATAAAGTTGATTGTTGCCGGTTCCGCTAGAACCGGCGATCTGCTCGCCGTCGTGTTGCCTTTCCTGCATGGTGCAGGATGCGTCTCCGACTGGCGTTGTTTGGGCAGTCAGCTTTTATTCCGGGCAATGTGGACGCGCGCGGACGATGCCGCGCGGTACAAGAGCACACTGAATTATAAGCGAACAGCGTGCTGGATGATTCCACGCGTTCACTTTTGATGCCTTGATGCAAATCAAGAAGCGCCGTTTCCGCCCGTGCCAGGGGCCTCGATGACGGCCATGGTGATGCGCGAGATGCAGCACAGCTTGCCGTCGTCGTCGACGATGCGGATTTCCCACACCTGGCTGCCGCGCCCCCGGTGGATGGGCGTGGCGCGCCCCGTCACGTGGCCGCCGCGCACGCCGCGCACGTGGTTGGCATTGATTTCCTGGCCCACGCTCACCTGGCGCCGGCTGTCGAGGCAGGCATTCGCGGCCATGCTGCCCAGGGTTTCGGCCAGCAGCACGGACGCGCCGCCATGCAGCAGCTTGAAAGGCTGCATGGTGCGGTGGTCGACGGGCATGGTCGCCTCGATCCAGTCGGGGCCGAAGGCCGTGAAGACAATACCCAGGTGGCGCATGGCCGTGCCCTCGCTGGCGGCGTTGAGCGTGGCCAGGTCGAGCGGTGCGTGCCAGATTTCCATGGTGACCTCTGAAAAGTATCAAGATAAAGCCATTGTAGGGCAGCCGCGCCCCGCGCGCCGCTTCATCATTCCTTCACCGTGGCACGGGGTGGCCATGGCATTAACTGGTTATAATTGCCCCATTCTTTACAATCGGGGTTAGGTATGAAGTGGGCCTTGCTGGGCATTTTTGTGTTTTCCGTTTTACATATACATTTCCGTGGCAAGGTGCGCCTGCCGTTCCGCCGCCAGATCTTCGACCATTCCTCGTTCATGGCGCCGCTGAACCTGTTCATGCACACCTTTTCCAAGGTGCCGGCCACGCCGTATCTTTCCGTCGAGCAATTCCCGGAACTGGCGCCGCTGCAGCAGAACTGGCAGGTCATCCGCGATGAAGCGCTGCGCATGCAGGAAATGAAGAAGATCAAGGCGGCCGAGAAGAACAATGACGTGGGCTTCAATTCCTTCTTCAAGTATGGCTGGAAGCGTTTCTACCTGAAATGGTATGACGCGAACCACCCGTCGGCACAGCAGATGTGCCCGCAAACCTATGCGCTGCTGCAATCGATTCCCTCGATCAAGGCGGCCATGTTCGCGGAATTGCCGCAAGGCGGCAAGCTCAACCCCCACCGCGACCCCTTCGCCGGTTCGCTGCGCTACCACCTGGGCCTGCAGACGCCAAACGACGACCGCTGCTTCATCGACGTCGATGGCGAGCGCCACAGCTGGCGCGACGGCCAGGCCGTGAT
Source organism: Janthinobacterium sp. GW822-FHT07H11 (assembly GCF_058798615.1). Lineage (NCBI taxonomy): Bacteria > Pseudomonadati > Pseudomonadota > Betaproteobacteria > Burkholderiales > Oxalobacteraceae > Janthinobacterium > Janthinobacterium sp. GW822-FHT07H11. The sequence continues at coordinate 3,413,846 of NZ_CM179507.1, read as the reverse complement.
GTTCGACGAGACGTATATCCACTGGGCCCGCAACGACGCCGACAGCGACCGCATCATCCTCTTCTGCGACATCGAGCGCCCGATGCGCTACCGCTGGGCACAGGCGCTGAACCGCTGGCTGGGCCGCACGCTGATGACGGCCGCCGCCTCGCCCAACGAACTGGGCGACCAGGTCGGCGGCGTGAGCAAGCTGTTCCAGATTTCCTGGACCATGGGCCAGTACCGCCGCCGTTTCAAGGCGTGGAACAAGACGGCCTACCAGGTGACCCGCGTGGCCCTCGTCGTGGCCGTGATCGCGCTGATCTACTTTATCTAGAGACCGGCATTGCCGATTTCATGAAAGCCGCCTTCGGGCGGTTTTTTTTATAATGCGCTACCACCGACCAGGAGAATCTGACAATGACCGAACGCGACCGCCAGTACGATATCCAAATCGGCGACGACGCCTGGATCGAATTCATCGATCTTGACGGCCGCTATGACCAGGCCGTCGACATCGATGGCTTGCTGGGGGAACTGTGGCCGCTGATCTGCCGCCTGGAAACCCATTGCGTGGCCGGCTGCTGCGGCATCGACGCCTTCGACTTCACGCGTGAAGCCATCGCCACGGCGCTGCTTGAGCTTGACCGCGCGCAACTGCATGCCGCCTGCGCGCAAGCCCGCAGCGCCGTGGCAGCGGCCGACGGCGATGTTTTCATGAGCAACACGATGAATCACGTGGCCGATAGACGCGTGTTTCTGCAATTGCTCGGGCATCTCCACGACTGCATCGGCGCGCAGCCGCCTGCGCCATGAGCATGCCGGCCGCCGCGCTCGACGCGCTGTCCGTGATTGCCAGGCAGTGCATCGCCCTCACCTGCCTGGCGCGCTTTTGCCGCCGCCACCAGATCACGCATCCGGCCCTGCAGGCGTTCATCGAGCATGCATGGAAAATCGCGCAACTCGGGCCGCAGGACTTCGCCTCCTGGGAGCGCGGCTTTGCCGCGCTGGCCGTGACGGGCCTGGGCGATGCCTGGCCCGACGAGGTAAAGAGCAGCATCCCCCATGCCATGCTGGGCACGCTGACGACGCTGGTCGAGCACGTGCTCGAGACCAGCGCATCGACCTGGCATGGCGAGAATCTGATTGCATCAAGGCAACAACTGGAAGCGGTGCTGCGCATCTGCGGCGAACATGGCGTGCCCACGCCGGCACTGCACCGCTACAGGCAGGGCGCGGCGCGGTTGCGCGCAGGCTGGGGGCCGCCCTTGAGCGCCGGAGAACTGCTCGCCTGGCGCAGCTGGGTGTAGCGGCACGCGACGCCCTACGGCCGCGCCTCCCCGCTGGCGACGCCTGGCGGGCGTGCGCCGTCCCCTTCAGCGAGCTCGAGCGCAAAGCGGTGGCCGTCGACGGCGACGCCCGCCACCAGCGCAATGCCGGGAACGTCGGCGCCGCGCGTAAAACCGCAGCGTTCGAGCACGCGAACGGACGCCAGGTTGGCGTCGATCGCGTAGGCGCACAGGCTTGCCAGCCGCCATTGCGAGCGCGCCAGCACGATCAGGTGGCGCAGCCCGGCCGTGGCCAGCCCTTGGCCGGCCTGCCGCTGCCCGATGCGATAGCCGACTTCGGCGCTGCGGCCGTGCCGGTCGATATCCTTCAGGTTGGCGCGCCCCGCCAGCCGCCCGTGCCGGTCCACGATCACGCAGGGATGCATGCTGCCGTCCGCATGGGCGGCCAGGCATTGCCCGATGTGCGCGAGCACGCCATCGCGCGTGTAAAAATCATCGGCGCGCGGCGCGATGTGACGCTCGAACCACGCGCGGTTGTCCAGCTCGAATTGCAGCAACTGGCTGGCGTCGTCCAGGCGCAGGGTACGGAAGGTAGATTCACTCATGGCTATGCTTGCGCGAGGAAAAGACAGGAGTCTAGGGACGCGCCGCCCGGTCCGTCAATCTTGATTGCCGCAATCGATATAAAGATACAATGGCGCCCATGAACAAAGACCTGTCCGCGGCCGAGGCGGCGCGCATCCTGGGCGTCAGCCTGGCCACCCTGTACTCGTACGTGAGCCGGGGCTTGCTGTCCCCGGGCAGCAGCGGGCCTGCGCGCCGCAAGCGCTACCCGCACGAGGATGTGCTGCGCCTGGCGGCCAGGAACAGCGATGCCAGGCGGGGCGGCCAGGCGGCCGTGGCCGCCATGCACTGGGGCTTGCCCGTGCTGGAGACGCACATTTCCCAGATCAATGCAGGACAACTGCTGTACCGGGGCTGCGAGGCGACGGCGCTGGCCGGCCATGCGACCCTGGAGGCCACGGCATGCCTGCTGTGGGATGCCGGCGCCGACGATTATTTTGCGCAGGACGCGGCCGCGCTGCCGCCGGGATTGCTGGAGCGCGCGCTGGCCTGCGTGCCCGGCGCGCCGCCCTTGCAGCGCGCCATGGCCGTCATGCCGGCGCTGGCGCACTGCGTGGCGCCGCACACGGACACGGCAGGCGCCATGGCGCGCCAGGGCCCGGTGCTGATGCGCCTGCTGGCCGCCATCCTGCTCGGCACGGCGCCTTCCGCGCTGCCGCTGCACCAGCAGCTGGCGCGGGCCTGGGGTGCCGACGCGGCCCAGGGCGAGCTGATACGCGCCGCGCTGGTGCTGCTGGCCGACCATGAGTTGAATGCATCGACCTTTGCCGTGCGCTGCGTCGCCTCGACGGGCGCCAGCCTGCCCGCGGCGCTGGGAGCCGGGCTGGCGGCCCTGTCCGGCGCCAGGCACGGCGGCGGCAGCGGCGCGGCCATGCGCATGCTGGCCGGCGCGCTGGCCGCGCCCCGGCCCGCGGCGTTTATCGGCGCCTATTACCGGTCGGTGGCCGCCGAGCTGGCCGGCTATGGCCATCCGCTGTATGCGCAGGGCGATCCGCGCGCCGCGTATCTGCTGGCGCGCCTGGACGGCATGGCGCAGCACACGCCGCGGCTGGCCGCCATCCTGTCCACGTGCGCGGCGGCCGCCGACGCGCTGGCCGCCCGGCCGAATGCGGACCTGGCGCTGGCGGCGATGACGCTCGCTTTCGGCTGGCCCGATACGGCCGCGATCAGCATCTTCGCGCTGGCCCGTTGCGCCGGCTGGATCGCGCACGCCGCCGAACAGGCGGGCGACGCGGCCATGATACGGCCGCGCGCCCGGTATGTCGGGCGCTACCGGCGCGACTAAGGGCCGAGTCCCGCAGAGGCAGGCAGCGCCGGCGGTGAAGAAACGCTCCCTGCCGGGCTGACCTGGCGGGCCGGCTAGAGCCACAGGTCATTGTCGACGCTGCGCGCGTCCCTGGCGCCGTCGCCGGTATTGACGACTCCGCGCGGCTCGACGAGCATCAGCCTGGCCCCGGCGCTGGCGCAGGGCCTGTGCTCGACGCCCTTCGGCACCACGGCCATCTGGCCGGCGCGCAGCACGATGGCGCCGTCGCCCGCAGGCCCGCCGCGAAAATCGATGCGCAGCTCGCCTTCGAGCACAAAAAACGCTTCATCCGTATCGGCATGGCGGTGCCACTGGAATTCACCGAGCACCTTGACCACCTTGATCTGGTAATCGTTCAGTTCCGTCACGACACGCGGCTGCCAGTGGCCGTCGATCTGCGCGAGCTTGGCGGCCAGATCGATGGCCCGGCACTGACCCCGGTCGGCCGGCATGGGAAAATGGCTGGTGGATTGCGACATGGTGGTTCTCCGTTAAAGTCAGGAACCCGACGATACGCGCCGCGCGCGCGCAGAGATAGAACGATCGTGGCCGCTTCAGCGCAGCACCGCGCCCCGGACGATGCGCAGCCAGCGACCCGGCGTCAGGCCGTAGGCCCTGGCGAACTGCCGCGTCATGTGGCTCTGGTCGGCGAAACCCGCGCTGGCGGCGGCCTCGGCCAATGCGCTGCCCGCGATCAGCAGGCGGCGCACGGCCTCGAGGCGCCGCAGCGTCAGGTAGCGGTAGGGACTGGTGCCGTAGAAGGTGCGGAAATCGTGCGACAGGCTCCAGCGGTCGCGCCCCGTCGCCTGTTCCAGTTGCTCCAGCGTCACGGCCTGGCCGCTGCGCGCATGCAGGTAGTCGCGCGCCCGCTGCGCCGCAAGGAAATCGCCGCACGGGCGGCGGGCGGGCATGCCGGCGACGGCGACGGCCGCGTCATGCCGGCCCGCCAGGCGCCAGGCTGCGGCCTAGCAATGCGGCTCCAGCTCCGGATACTGGCGCAGGACGGGACTGAACAGATGCTCGTCGCACGCCGCCATCATGCATGCCATGTGCCGCCGCAGGACGGCAAGCTCGGCTGGCGGCGCAAGCGTTTCCACCTTGGCCGCGATGACATTGAGCTGTGCGCTCAGCTGGAGAATATCGCGCATGAGTTCCTCGGCAAGCTGTTTTTCCATGAGTCACCTTGCTATCCATCATTGTCGCAGCCGCGCGCGGGCGGCCCTATTTTACCGGCTCGAACGTCACGGTCAGGCCGGTGCCGGTGGTACGCAGCTGCGTCGGCACGAACTGCACGCCCGCGTAGCGCAGTTCGTCGGGCTTGAAGCTGTAGATCGGCGTTTCATGCATGAGCTGGTCGGCCACCAGGCTGGCCACCTGGGCGAACTGGCGCTGCTTCGCCGCGTCCATGCCCTCGATGTTCACCCTGTCCACGCTCGCTTCGCTCAGGTAGACGGCATTGCGCTGCGCGTCGAGCACCAGGCGGCCCGACAGGGCCAGGCTGCCGCGCCAGCCCTGGCGCACGAACGGCGGCAAGACGCTGGCGTCGACGCTGAGCGCCACCCGTTCGCGCTCGGGCTGCAGCGACAGCTGCGGGTGCGTCAGCTTGACGTCCAGCACGGACAGCACGCGCTTGTCGATGGGAAAGCGGCGCTCCAGCCCCTGCTGCATCTTGCTGAGCGACACATTCACATCGCGCGGGCCGATCAGGGTGGAACACGCGGCCAGCGCCGTACCGGCAAAGGCCGCGATGGCGGCGGTTTTCAGCAAGGGACGGATGGTGCTCACGTTCATGGATAGTCTCGGTGGAAGGATGGCGCCATCTTACACATGCGGCCGCTTTCATGCAAAAACCGGCGCCCACCTTGCAGCGGGCGCCGGTTTTTCTCATGTTGGCCCGCTTAGCGGACGAACAGGGCGATCAATATGACGATGGGTAATGGAATGCCCAACAGCAGCAAGAGGATGGAACGCATGGCAACTCTCCTTATTAATCAGTCAATGGTGGATTCAGATCGGCACATGGCGCAGCACGCGTTCATGGTCGCGCTGGCGCCCGCCGAACGTTGCCGCCAGGCTGGCCACGAATGCGCCCAGCAGCAAGGCCACGAACATCCACAAGGCCGTGTGGGCGCCGGCCTTGCGGGCCGTTTCCGCCGCTTGCCGGGCGGCCGCCTTCGCATCGGCGGCGGCCTTGGCGGCGCGGCCGTAGACGGCGTCCACGCGCGCTTCCGCTTCCGCCTGCGCCAAGCCCGTGCGGCTGGCCACGACTTGGCCCAGGTAGGCGCGGTCGTCGGCGGCCAGGCTGCCCGTGGACAGGCTCGTGGCGAAGATCTTGCCGATTTCCACGCGCTGGTCGGCGACGGTGGCGCCGGGGTTCGCCATCGCCGGCGTGCCGGTGGCGGCAACGGGCGCTGGCGCGGCGCGCAGCAGCATGTCCGAGAAATAATCGAGCGGATTGGCGCCGCCGCCCTCGCCCGGCTTGGCGCTGGCTGCACCGGCAGCACCGGCGCCCGCTGCGCCCGCCCCTACGGCCGGGCCAACTGCCGCCGCCACGCCGCTGCCCGCGTCGATGGCGCCGCTGAGCACGGCGCGCGTGCCGCCCGCCAGCACGGCCACCGTGATCAAGGTGGCCACGGCCCAGGCCAGCAAGCCGTGCGCCGTATCGCGGAAATGCACCTCATCCGTGTGGACGGCACTCCATTTCACGCGCAGCCGGCCCGCCATGTAGCCGCCGATGCCCGAGGCGGCCAGTTGCATGAAGGCCAGCCAGGCGATGGTCGACACGCCGATGGCCGTCGCGTTGAACGACCACGGCGACACGGACGACAGGCCCAGGCCCACGCCGAGAATCAGCAGGATGAAGGACAGCGCGGCGGCGGCCGCCGCGCCGGCCAGCACGGCGCCCCAGGACACGCCCGGATTGTTCAGGTCCGAAACGGACAGTTGCGTAGCTTGCATGGATGACTCCCTTGGTTGGTGATTTGTTCAAATGCTCAGGCGGGCACGCCCATCAGCTGTTCCTTGCGCGCCGCCATTTCGCGGCCCAGCGCCTCCAGGTCGACGCCAGCCTGCCGCACCTTGGGAAACATGTCGCCCTCCTCTTCGCCGACGTGATGCTCGATCTGCTCGGACAGCACCTTGACCTTGGCGTCGTACAGGTCGTCGGACGGGTCCATCGCTTCGATCTGCGCGATGAGTTCCTTGGCGCTCGCGTGCTCGACGAGGGCTTCATCCATCAGGTCGCCGTCGTGGATGGGGCGGCGCACGGCCGGATAGAAGATTTCCTCTTCCAGCTGCGTGTGCACGGTCAATTCCTGGCAGATCTGGTCGGCCAGCTTTTTCTTGGTGGCAAATGAGCGGTCGCTCAAGCCTTCATATTGGGCAAACAGGGCCTTGACGGCCTTGTGGTCCTTCATCAATAGATTGATCGCATTCATGGCGCCTCCTTGTTGTTGATGAGGCTAGGATGCGCCACGGCGGCGCCAGCGTATGTGCGACGCCATACACAATCTTGATATTTCATTCACACTTGAGCCCGCCTCACTTGATGCCGTGGTGGCTCATCAGGTCGTACAGGGTGGGCCGGCTCACGCCCAGCAGTTCGGCCGCGCGGGCGATATTGCCGTCGGCCCGCGCCAGCGCGCGCACCATGACCTTGTATTCGGCCGCCTCGCGCGCCTGGCGCAGGTTGATCGATTCGTCGGCGCTCGCCGCCTGGGCGCTGGCGGGCAAGCCCAGGTCGTCGGCGCCGATCTGCGGGCCATCGCTCATGATGACGGCCCGCTTGATGCAGTTTTCCACCTCGCGCACGTTGCCGGGCCAGCCATATGCCTCGATCAGCTGCAGCGCCCCGGCGCTGAAATGCAGGCTGCCGCGCCCTTCGCTGGCGCAGAACTTGTTCTTGAAATGGTGGGCCAGCAAGGCCGCATCGCCGGCCCGCTCGCGCAGCGGCGGGATGCGCAGCACGATTTCGCTGAGCCGGTAATACAGGTCCTCGCGGAAACGCCCCTGCTCCGCCAGCACCTTTACATCCTGGTGCGTGGCGCAGACGATGCGCACGTCGACGGCGATCTCGCCGCGCCCGCCCACGCGCTCGATGACCCGTTCCTGCAAAAAACGCAGCAATTTGGCCTGCAGGGCCATCGGCATGTCGCCGATCTCATCGAGGAAGAAGGTGCCGCCGTGGGCCAGTTCGATCTTGCCCAGCGTTTGCCGCGCCGCGCCCGTAAACGCGCCCCGCTCATAGCCGAACAGTTCGCTTTCCAGCAGGTTTTCGGGAATCGCCGCGCAATTGATGGCGACGAAGCGCTGCGCATGGCGGCTCGACAGCGCATGCAAGCCCCGCGCGACCAGTTCCTTGCCGCTGCCCGAGTCGCCCAGCAGCATGACGCTGGCCGACGAGGGCGCCACCTTTTCCACGCTGCGGCACAGTTTGAGCATGCCGGGATCGCGGCTGACGATGCCGGCCAGCGGCGAATCGGCCTGCGTCTGCAGCATGCGGCGGTTTTCCTGCTGCATCGCGTGCAGGTAAAAGGCGCGCGCGATGACCAGGCCCAGCATGTCGGCCTCGAACGGCTTCTGGTGGAAGTCGTAGGCGCCCAGCGCGATGGCCTTCAAGGCATGCGCGCGCTCCTGGTTGCCCGACAGGATGATGATCTTGGTGTCGGGCGCCAGCGCCAGGATCTGCTGCAAGGTGGCCAGGCCTTCCGTGGCGCCATCGGGGTCGGGCGGCAAGCCCAGGTCCATCGTCACGACGGCCGGCTGGTGGCGCCGCACCAGCGCCAGCGCCGCCTCGCGCTCGCCCGCCAGCAACACCTCGTAGCCGTCGAAACTCCAGTGCAGCTGCTTTTGCAGGCCGGGATCGTCCTCGATGACCAGCAGTTTTTGTTTGCCCATGGCACTCCTTTGCTATGCCGCATGCAGCGGCAGGATCACGCGAAACGTCGTGCCCACTTGCGGCTCGCTGCGCACCTCCAGGCTGCCGCCCACTTCGCGGATGTATTCGCGGCTTTCGAACACGCCGATGCCCATGCCGGCCGTCTTGGTGGAATCGAAGGGCTTGAACAGGCGCTCGCGGATGAACTGCTCGCTCATGCCCTGCCCCGTGTCGTCCAGTTCGACCACGGCCATGTGCCGTTCGCGCCGCAGCCGCACGTCCACCTTGCCATCGCTGGCTGTGGCCTCGATGGCGTTCTGGATCAGGTGCCCGAGCACCCGTTCCAGGCGCGCGCGGTTGGCCAGCACCGTCAGCCCGTCATCGACGATTTCCAGCCGCGGCGACGGCGCCAGGCTGGCCTTGGCCGCCACGGCCTGGCGCAGCAAGCCGTCCAGCCGCAGCGGCGCGGGCGCCTCCGCTGCCTCGCCGCGCGCCAGCTTTTGCAGCAGGGTCTTCATTTTCTGCACGGAATGATCCAAGGTGCCCAGCATGTCTTCCTGGAAGGCGGGATTGGCGCGGTGCTTTTCTGCATTGCTGAGCAACAGGGACAGCTGGAACACGAGGTTTTTCAGGTCGTGCACGATGAAGGTGGACATGCGGTTGAACGATTCGAACTGGCGCGACACCGTCAGCGTATCGAGCGATTCGCGGTGCGCCAGGTAGCTGGCGGCCTGGCTGCCGGCGATTTTCAGCACGTCGCGGATTTCCCAGTTCAGGCCGATGCGCACGCGGGGCCGGGCCAGCGCCACGAACGCAAACAGCTGGCCATGCAGGATCAGGGGCACCAGCAGCCAGACGCTGGGCAGCGCCAGCAGCGCGGGCGGCAACAGCAGGCCGCCATACTGGCGCGGATGCTGCTCGCAGTCGGGCACGTCGATCACCCACTGGCGCGCCTCGAGGAACTGGCACAGGCTGCCCGCCGCCGTTTCGCTCCAGCTTTGCGGCGGCCAGTTCCAGCTGGCGGCCGGGACGAACGCGCGCTGCTCGCGCAAGATCCACAGCGCGCCGGCCGGGCTCTCCACCAGCTGCGCCATGGCCTGTATCGTGCGTTCGCCCAGGGCCGGACCGTCTTCGGACAAGGCGCGCGTAAAGCGCAGCCATTCCTCGCGGTAGTCAAAAATAGCATTATAGAAATGTTTATTGATAGTTACCTTGAGCTTGGCGCGCAGGCTGCCGGAAAACAGCACGCCGGCCAGCAGCAGGCCCGCGCCGCCCAGGTAGGCCATCTGCATCAATGAACCCCAGGTGCCGCCGAAATAGCGCAAATAATAGGCGCTGGCCGCCATGGCCAGCAAATAGATGGCCGAACCGAGCAGGGCGGCCGAGCGGTACAGCATCTGCCGCGAGACGGACAGGCCCAGCGCCCAGCCCGGGTTGCGCGCGGCGGAGACGGCCAGCAGCGGCGCGCACAGGGCATCGACGATGCCGCGTGCGGCCCAGATGTCGTCATTGACGGCACGAAACAGCAAGGCGTCGCTGTACAGGTAGAAATCGTAGGCAAACAGGCCGCCCACGCCCAGGCAGGCGAACTTGATGCCCCAGCGCTTGAGCGGCGGCGTGTTGCGGTACCACTGCTCCACCAGCAGCATGCCCAGCACGGCCAGCAGCAAGTGGCAGACGATGCCCGTGGCGCGGCCCGGCATGGCCAGCGGCGACCAGCGGTCGGCCAGGCCGGACAGCCACTGCGCCAGCGCGATGGCGGCAATGCCCGCCAGCACGGCCCGCAGGCGCGCGCGCGAGGGCTCGATCAGCAGCAGCAGGAACACCAGCCAGGCCAGCGTGCGCAGCATTTCCAGTACGTCGCCCGCCAGCGAGACACGCCAGCCCAGCAGCACGAGAATGACCGTGCCGGTCGCCCACACCCCCGTCGCCAGGCAGGCGGCCAGCAGCGCGCGCGCATTTTGCCGCGCGCGCCAGTTGCTGATGAGCAGCAGCGCCAGCACGAAGAAGGCCAGCGACGCCAGGCCGTGGCTGAGCGCCGCCGCGTCGGCCGCCGCCAGCAGGGCCGACTGCGCCCGCATCATCGGCTGCCCTTGCCGAACAACACCACTTGCACCGTGTCGAGCAGGATCAGCAAGTCCAGGAACAGGCTATTGTTTTTCACATAATACAAATCGTATTGCAGCTTCTTCACGGCATCGTCGACGGAGGCGCCATACTGGTAGCGCACCTGCGCCAGGCCCGTGATGCCGGGCTTGATGCTGTGACGAATGTTGTAGTACGGCACCTGCTGCTTCAACTGCTCGACAAAATAGGCGCGCTCGGGGCGCGGGCCGACAAAACTCATCTCGCCGCGAAACACATTGAGCATCTGCGGCAGCTCGTCGATGCGCAGCTTGCGGATGAAGTGGCCCACGCGCGTGATGCGCGCATCGTTGGCCAGCGCCCAGACGGGCGTGCCCTCGCGCTCGGCATCGCAGCGCATGCTGCGAAATTTCAGTACGTGGAAGGGCAAGCCGTCGCGCCCCACCCGTTCCTGCTGGTAAAACACGGGGCCGCCGTCTTCCAGGCGGATGCAGATCGCCGTCAGCAGCATCACGGGCAGCGCCGCCAGGCAGATGATGCCGCTGGCGGCCAGGTCGAACAGGCGCTTCGAGGCGGCGCGGACAAAGCTCTGGTCGAAGCCGCCGCCATAGATCAGATAGCTGGGCTGCAAGGAATCGATGCGGATCTGGCACGCTTCACGCTCGAAAAACGTGGCCGCGTCGATCACCTTCACGCCGCCCAGCGCGCATTCCAGTAGTTGCCGCACGGGAAAAGCGCCATTGCGCCGGTCGCTGACGGACACGACGATCTCATGCGCGGCATGGCGCTGTGCCATGGCCAGCAGCGACGGTTCGGCCGGCAACAGGGCCGAGGCCGGCACGCAGCACGGTTCGCCCGGCACCTCGATGCAGCCCACCACCGTGAACTGGTGAAAGCCGATCTTGCTGGCCGCCAGGTCCATGCACTCGCGCGCCAGCGCGCCGCCGCCCACGAGGATCAGCCGCCCTTCCATCAGCGCCGACTCCGAGGACTTGAACACCACCAGGCGGGCCAGCAGCACGCCGATGGCGCCCAGGCCAAAGATCAGCACGCTGCCGCGCCCGAAATGCAGGGATGGGATGAAGCGGATCAGGACGCTGAGCACGGCAAAACCCAGCGCGAACGACGGCAGGATGCGCAATAAAGTGCTGCGGATGTCGTCGCGCGAGCGGTGCTGGTACATGCCCAGCGCGCTCATGCTGAACACGATGACCAGCGCAAAGATGGCCGACGACAGGTAAATCTCGCCCACGCGCAGCACGCGGCTGCCGTCAACCAGCCACAACAGGGACGTCAGCGTGGCCGACAGCAGCAGGATCAGGATCTCCAGCAACAGCAGGATAAACGCTGTCTTCGACACGTAATGGCTGAATATGCGGATCATGGCGTGCTCCCTGCGGCAAGGACCAGGCGGCACCCGCGCGCCAGGAAAACGGCGCCGGGCATCTGGTCTTCCCATCATGGCGAACTGTTCCGCGCAGGCATTGACGCGCCACAAGCTACGGCCCCGGCTATCTTTCGCCGGCAGAATTTATCTCAATACATTACCGAATGAAGTGAAATGGAATATAGTATGCATCCCCTAAAAGAGATAAATGTCATGAAATTTGATGTAGCGATTGTCGGCAGTGGCCTGGCGGGTTTATCGGTTGCACTGCATTTAGCTGAGACGCGCACCGTCGCGATCATTTCCAAACGCGCGCTGCTCGACGGCGCCAGCAACTGGGCGCAAGGGGGGATCGCGGCCGTGCTGGACTCGGGCGACAGCCACCAGCAGCACATCGAAGACACCCTGATCGCGGGCGGCGGCCTGTGCGACGAGAGCGCCACGCGCTACATCGTCGAACACGGCCGCGAAGCCATCGAATGGCTGATCGAGCAAGGCGTGCCATTTACGCGCGACGCCACGGCCGAGCTGGGTTTCCACCTGACCCGCGAAGGCGGCCACAGCCAGCGCCGCATCATCCACGCGGCCGATGCCACCGGCCACGCCGTGCAGGTGACCCTGGAAGAAAAGGTGCGCGCCCACCCGAACATCAGCCTGTTCGAACACCATTGCGCCATCGACCTGATCACCTCCGACAAGCTGGGCATGAAGCCGACCCAGCGCAACGCGCAACCGCATTGCCACGGCCTCTACGTGCAGGATGAGCAAACGGGCAAGGTGCACACGTTTGCCGCCGAGCATACCGTGCTGGCCACGGGCGGCGCCGGCAAAGTGTATTTATATACAACGAATCCCGACACGGCCAGCGGCGACGGCATCGCCATGGCCTGGCGCGCCGGCTGCCGCGTGTCGAACATGGAATTCATCCAGTTCCACCCGACATGCTTGTACCACCCGTATGCCAAGTCCTTCCTGATCACCGAAGCCATCCGTGGCGAAGGCGGCTTGCTGAAACTGCCGCCCGAAGCGGGCGCGGCGGCAGGCACGCGCTTCATGCTGGCCCACGACGAGCGGGCCGAGCTGGCGCCGCGCGACGTGGTGGCGCGCGCCATCGACTTCGAGATCAAGAAGCGCGGCCTCGATTACGTGCACCTCGATATCAGCCACAAGCCGGCCGACTTCCTCATCGAACACTTCCCCACGATTTACGCGCGCTGCCTGGAACTGGGCATCGACATCACCAAGCAGCCGATTCCCATCGTGCCGGCCGCCCACTACACCTGCGGCGGCGTCGTGACGGATTTGGCCGGCCGCGCCGACCTGCCGGGCCTGTACGCCGTGGGCGAGACGGCCTGCACGGGCCTGCATGGCGCGAATCGCCTGGCCAGCAATTCCTTGCTGGAATGCATCGTCATCGGCCGCGCCTGCGCGCAGGATATCGAAAGCAAGGAAAAGCTGGGCACGCCGTATTTACCCGACTGGGACGAAAGCCGCGTCACGGATGCGGATGAAGAGGTGGTGATTTCGCACAACTGGGACGAGTTGCGCCGCTTCATGTGGAATTACGTGGGCATCGTGCGCACCACCAAGCGTTTGGAGCGGGCCCAGCACCGCATCGCCCTGCTGAAGGAAGAAATCGACGAGTACTACCGCAACTTCCGCATCACGCACGATTTACTGGAACTGCGCAACCTCGTCGACGTGGCCTCGATGATCGTCAACAGCGCCCTGTCGCGCCGCGAAAGCCGCGGCTTGCACTTCAGCCGCGACTATCCGGAAACCTTGCCGAAGGCCATCGCCAGCGTGCTGACGCCGCCGCACCGCTAAGCCAGCAGGCCCTTCCGTCCTGGAAGCCATGCAAGGTCCGGGGTCCTACCATGAGGGTACGACCCCGGTCTGTGTCTTGGGGGCACGCCATTTGCTGGAGGCGGCCCCGCCGCAGGCATCGCGCAATCACCGAAACTGAATGCACATGTTGAATAAGAAACTTTTTGATGCGATTGCATCCGCGGTGGACCTGGATGACCCTGCAGAAGAATCTTTAGCGCAGCGATTCATGATTGAGGCTATCGGCAGAGTGACTGAACAATTGCCTGCGCTTGCCAGGGCAGCGGCAGCGGTGGCGTATCGATACATGACCGGTGCGGCGACGGCTGAGGAAGTCATCGCCGAGCGCGTACGTCTCTGGCGAGCAATCGAAGGGCGAGACCAATCGGACGCGCCGGACGTTTTGAAGATAAGAACGGCCATATGCGTCCTGCATCCCATGGATATTGCTGCTTCTGCCGAAACATTGGAGTATTTTTTTGAATTTTGGCAACAAGCAGGCTTGCCACAGGCTGAGCTTGCGGCCGTTGCTCGGAACAGGTATGGAATTGTGGCTTAAACCGGCCAGAAGCGAATGTTGGATAGATAGAATAGAGCTTGTTTAATTCAGGGCATGCAGCCGCCCATTTCTGCATAGGGAATCAATGACAGTGATGGCCACAAAGTGGAAGAACCAGGAAGTGCGAAGCTACAATGGCCTCCTGTGCAGCAATGGTGATATCTACGACGTGCACGCAAGCAGCATGGCCAGCGTATGTGAAAAACAGGAACTTGGCGGTTGGCTCAATGTTGCGATTCTGGCGCAAGAAGAGCTGTATGGCGGACAATACATCGTCAAGTGCGGAGAGGCGGCGGAACACGGCTCAATCGGCGTAGTCGTGTTGGAATCGCTGCAAAATCATGCACCTGTTTGGACGTTTGTTTCGGATCAATCCAATCCATTCGATCAAATAGCAATCAAGGGCGGCCTGGTTTTGGTGCTGTCAACGTCAGGCGCCGTGTTACGGTTTGCTGCGCCAATGAGGGAGGCAAGGCTTCTGCTTCCGGGTACTTCGATCCATGCTTCTCACGACGGGCGCTTGTAACATGAGACGCTGCGCGTCCGCTATGCTTGGCTGATGTCTTTCAGGCAGCCTCCGGCCAGAAGCAGCCATTCGAAGCCTTTGCCCGTTGCCGCATAAAACCTCACATTTTTCCTTATGAGCTTATGGACCTATATCAAAAGGGAACGAATTTCACCGGATGCTTGAACATTCGCCCCACGCTATCATTCGAAGCGACCGTTGCCGTGTTGGGCGAGGCACTCGGCATCAGGTTTTGCCGTGATCAAGGCGGGAAATACGAGGAGTATCCGGCCTACCTTGCCTCGGCACTCGGACTCGAACTTGCTTTGTTGGCGCCGCCCCTTCCAGCGTTCGATACGAGGGATGTCCCCGACGATTGTTTTCAACTGATAATCGGTTCGCTTGCCCATGTTAAAGGCGTGGGCGTGAACGTTGATTTGAGTGCTCTTATCAAGGCGCAACTGCTCGCGTGCACGGAATTAGTCATTGAGCAGATCGATTCTTGAGGCGATGACCGACTGCTTGGGGGCCTCATTTCCAATACCTGTGCATGCCTGGCAAAAAGGCTGGCCACGCATCAGTGATCGAACGGCAATGACTTGCCCGTATCACTACTCCGGCATCTCGAACACAATCCCATCCTCCGTGTACGACATCTTGGCTGAATCACCCGTACACTCCCCCTGCGGCTCGTCCGCCACATAGCGGCATTCGCTTTCCACACTGCCATCGGCGCGCCAGTGCCGGGTCCAGCCGTCGCGCTCGCCATCGGCGTATTCGATCAGCTGCCTCGGCTTGCCATCGACATACCACGAGCGCAAGGCGCCCTCCTCGCGCCCGCCCGCGTTCCACAGTTTGTGCACGAGCAATACGCCGGCCCGGCTGAAGCGCTGTTCGCTGCGCAGCACGTAATGGCCGCTGTGCGTGCGCTTGCTGGCGACCTTGCCGTCCGGATAATATTCGACGCTGTCGCCGGCAGGCTTGCCATTCACATAGTTGCTTGTGCGCCGCACCTTACCATCTGGATAATAACCGGTGCTCGGCCCCGTCATGATGTCGTTCACATACTGGCTGCGGCTTTCCACGGTGCCGTCCGGATAGAACAGCAGCAATTCATCCGGCTGGCCCTTGACCTGCGTCCTGCGCGTGCTCAGCTTGCCCTCCTGGTCGAAGGTTTCCACCAGTCCGTCGGCGTGCACCCAGTCGTGGGGCTGGCCTGGCGCACTTTCCAGCGCACCGTTGCGCCAGCTGGCACGCAAGGCCAGCTGGCCATCCGGGCGATACTGCGTCTGCACGCCCTCCTGCACGCCGCGCCCGTCCTGCTCCACCTGCATTTCCAGCTGTCCATGCGGGTAATACATGCTGTAGTTGCCCACCAGCTTGCCGCGCAGGTAATCGGGAGCATTGACCTGGCCCGTCAGCCGCTTCGGCTCGCCTTCGCGCACGTGGAAGACATCGACTTGCCAGGTGCCCGGTGTCTTGCCTGGCGGCAGCGGGACGAGCAGCGCGTAGCGCGCCCGCTCCTTGACTTCGCCGCGCGTCAGATTGTGATTCAGGTACAGGCGCGCCTTGCCATCGGCACAGGCTTGCGGCTCGCAGCCGCCCAGCTTGCTAACTTCGGGTATTGCCGCCGCTGCGCCCGGCGCCGGACACGACAGGATGCGCATCAGCAAGGGCGTCGCGTCGCGTATCAGCGGCGCCAGCTGCTGCTTCATGGCCGCGTATTGCGCCGCATCCAGCCCGACCGAACGGGCATCCATGCGCACCTGGCGCCCGCCGCAGCCGCTGTCGCTGGCCAGGGTCAGCACGTCGCCAGCGCCCTTGCCTGGCTCGGCCTGGATCGCCGTGACCACTTGGCGCTGTTCGATCTCGGCCTGGGCCAGCGCCGGCCACAGCAGCATGGCGCCCAGCAGCTGCCTCACAAGGCGCGCCATGCCTGCTCCTTGCGCTGCAGTTCCGGCTCTGGCGGCGCGTCGCCGCAGCCGCCCTGGGCCTTGCCGGCCACATAGCGGCATTCGCTTTTCAGGCTGCCATCCTCGTGCCAGCTGCGGCTCCAGCCGTCGCGCCGGTCGTTCACATAGTCGATCGACTGCTCAGGCTTGCCGCTTGCGTACCAGGAGCGCGACGTGCCCTGCTCGCGCCATTGCGCATCCCAGCGTCGTTCCAGCACCAGCACGCCCTGCGGGCTGTAGCGCTGAAGACTCAGCAAGCCGCCCTTGTCGCCATACTGCTGGCGGCTTTGCACCTTACCGTCGGGATAGAACTCCAGCGCTTCCCCGACCGGCAAATCGTCGACCTGCGTCATCCTGGCGCGCACGGCACCATCGGGATAGTAATCCGTGCTCACGCCATTGAACTTACCGTGCTGCATTTCCGCGCGGCTGGAGATTTTCCCATCAGGGAAGTACGCAAGCAGCGCGCCTTCCATCTTGCCGCCGCGCAAAGTGTAGCTGGTGCCGGGCTTGCCATTTTCATCAAAGGTTTGCACGGGGCCGTCCACGCGCTGGCCCTCGCGGTACACGCTGGCCTCGCGCAGCTTGCCTGTGGCGTGATATTGCTGGTGCGTGCCTTCCGGCAAGCCATGACGCCAGTCGCCACGCGATTCCAGGCTGCCATCCGCACGATACAGGCTGGTGACGCCGTCCTGCCGTCCCCGCCCATCCTGCGCCACCTGTTTTTCGATCTTGCCATTGGGGTAATATGTGACATAGCCGCCCACCAGCTCGCCTGAGGCATAATCGGCCTGGTTGACCTGGCCCGCCAGGCGCAGCTGGTGGCCGGCGACGCTATAAATATCGACCTTCCACGTGCCAGGCAGTTTGCCTTTCGGCAAGGGCAACAGCAACACGTTCTGTGCCTGCTCCTGCTCGATGGGGTAGAAACCTGCGTGCAGGTACAGCCGCGCCCGGCCATCGGCGCAGGTGGCGGGCGTGCAGGCGGCGATCTGGCGCACGATGGGCACGCTTGCATCCTCGGGGCAGCTTTTCAGGGTGACGCGCATCGGCGTCTTGCTGCGGATGTGCCGGGCCAGTTCGGCTTTCAGCGCCTCGTACGGCGCTTCGCCCAGGTTCACCGAACGGGCATCCATGCGTATCTGCCTGCCGCCGCAGGCCGTCGTGCCGGCAATCGTGTACACATCGCCGCCCTCGTTGTCGGGTTCGGCGGCCATGCTGGCCAGCACCTGGCGCTGCACGATGTCCGCCTGCGCCAGGCCCGGGGTCAGCAAACAGGCGCCCAGCACGGCGCAGATCGTCTTGATTTTCATGCTCTTCCTTTAATTGTCCGTCGTGGCGGCCACGCCGGCCGGCTCGAAGCTGACCCGGCCGTTGCGGTAGCGCACCAGCACGTCAACCTTGCCGTCCTGGAATTGTCCATTTTTCACGGACGGGTTGAAAGTCCAGCGCTTCAAGCTATCCAGGATGACCTTGTTGAGCATGGGCTCCATGACTTGCTCGGCCCGCGCAGCGCTCAAGCTGCCATCGGCAGCGATGGACAAGGTCAGGCGGCTTTCGCCGTTGGCCTGCGCCTCACTCAACACGCGGTAGGCGACGGTGGCCATGCTGTCGCGCTGTACGCTGGCGCCCTGGTCTGGCGGCGCCGGCAAGGCTGCCAGTTTCTTTGCCAGCAAGGCGCCGTCGGCCAGCGCCTTGTCCCAGCGCTTCGGATAGGCGCCCGGATGTACCAGGCGCAACATATTGGCCGCGCGCTCCATGCGGCCGGCCGTGCGCTCGACGCCGTTGTCGGCCGCTTCGCCTTCTTCGGCCGGCATGGCATTCTGCGCCGCATGGCGCTGCGCCGTCACTTGCGCCAGCGCCACCAGGTTGGCGGCATCTTGCTCGCCGCCACCGCCGCGCAGCAGCGCCGTGGCGGCAATGCCGAGCCAGGCCACGCCATCGGTCGGGCGGGCCCACACGGCTTGCTCGAAATACTGGCGCGCCGCTTGCGGCTCGTTCAGGCTCAGGTGCGTGCGGGCCAGCGCCGCCGCAGCCAGGTGGTCGCGCGGATCGGCTTGCAGCAAATCGAGGTAGGTATCGGACAGGCTGGACTGGTAGCCGGGCAGCCAGCCCATGCTTTCCATCATCGAGGTGCGCAGGCGCGCGCGCGCCAGGTCACCGCTGTAGCCCGACGACTTTTCCCGCTCGCTACGGTACAGCAATTGCAGGCCCCGCACGACGGCGGCATCGTCACCCTTGCCCATGGCTTGCGACAGGCTGCGCACGGCGCGCCGCACGTCCGACTGCTGCAATGCACCGGCCTTGCGCGCATGCCAGTCCAGCTGTTCCAGCCCGGCTACGGGCACCGTCGTGGCTTGCTGCCCGGTTTTCTTTTTCGCCTCGTTCGGTACGGCGGTCCAGATGGCAAAGCCGATCACGAAGAACACGATCAGGATGATGATGACCACCCAGCCCGTGTCCGACACAGCGGACTGCCCTTGCGGGGCCGGGGCCGGCGCCGGCTTGCCAGGCAAGGCGCGTGAACGCTGCGGCGCCGCCTGCCTTGCCTGCGCCGAAGCCTGAGCTGAAGCCGACGCCTGCGCGGCCGAGGCTATCACCTTGTCGCGCGCGCAGGCCGCGCAACCGTGGCCCGCAAAATACTGGTGCTCCGCATTCACGGCACACACGACGAGCTTGCCGCCGCTGCGCTGCGCATAGCCGCGCAGCAACTGCGCCCAGTCGGCCGCCGAGGGCCGCTGGGAGTTTGGCGATTGGGAAAACGCGCGGTCGAACATGGCGCGCAGCTCGGGCGGCATCAAGGCGTGGCCGCTGGTGGCGTTCGGCGCCATGTTCTTGTGGCGTTTGACGCCATACGCGTAATAGCCGTCGCGGATGCGCCCGGGAATCTCGGTGGGCACCTGCGCATTGCCGGGGCGCCCGCTGTACGGGTGGATGCCGAAGTTGAGCAACTGGAAGATGACGACGGCCAGGGCGAAGCGGTCTTGCGCCATTTCCGTGCCCGCCGGCATGCCCTTGCGCTGGAATTCCGGCGCCAGGTAGTCGGCCGTGAATTGCTCGGCAGGAAAACGCTCGGCATGGCCCTGGATGCTGAAACCGTCGCAGTCGAGCATGGCGATGTACAGCGAATCGCGGTAAAAGCGCAGGTTCACGGGTTTTAAATCGACCACGTAATGCTGCTGCTGGTGCAAGGCATCGAGGACGGCGGCCAGGTTGGCGGCCAGCGTCAGCTTGGGACCGAGTCCCGTGGGCAGGCCGGCCGCGCGCGCTTGCCGCTCCTGCAGGATCTGTTCCAGCTCGGCCGTCTGCGCCATGTCCAGCAAAGGCATGACGAAACCGGCAAAACCGCCCTGGCCGTCGAACACGGCCGCTTGCGGCCAGGCGATCTGCACATAGCGCTTGCCGTTTTCCAATTGGTCGGGCAGCTCGGGCGTCAGTTCCAGCATCGCCTCGAGCTTGCGCCGGTTGGCGGCCCGGTCCAGGTGCGGGTGGTACAGCTTGGCCACCTGCGCGGACGCGCCGGGCAGCAGGTAGACGCTGCCCGCGCCGCCGCTTTTAATCAGTTTGCCCAGTACCAGGCTGCGGACCTTATCCAGCCATATCTTGCCGCCCGGACTCAGACCGGGCGTGACGCCTTGCTTCTGGCTCATGCGCGCAAGGCCAGCAGCAGGGTCTTGTCGTCGCCCGTGATCTGGTGCGTGCGCGGGTCCGCCAGGGTGGAGGCCAGCGCCGCATTGCCCAGTTCAACGCTCTCGACCGTGCGCAGATAGCCTTGCACGGCATCCATGAACGGCGCATACAGCGCCGCATTGTTCTTGCTCATGGCAAAGGGCATGCAGCCGTCCGACATCAGCACGACGCCACGCACGGCTTGCGGAATCGCAAGCAGACGCAGCTGTTCGCGCCAGCGCGCGCCGCTGATGAAATATGTTTCGTTCGCGTATTCGCCGTTCGCGGGCAGCGAAATCAGCTCGCCGCCGTCCATCAGCTGCGCCACGCCCAGGCCGTCGCCCAGGTGGAAAAAGAAGCCGGCATCTGGCCCCATGACCACGCCGACGACCGTGCAGGCGTAGTCATCGAGGGTGGCGTTGGCGGCGCGGGCGATGTCGTCGAGCGCGGCGCGGATCTGCGCCAGGGTGCCCGCCAGCGCGCCGTCATGCAGATCCTGCACGGTGGCGCCCTGCTCCAGCCGTCCGGCCAGCGCCTGCACGGCGAGCGTTGCGACAAACTGCGCGCCCTGCTCGCTGAGGCGGGCCGAACCGGCGCCATCGCAGACGATGGCCACGAGTATCCCGTTGACCTCGGCGTGCGCGTGCGCATCCTGGCAAGGGATCTCCTTATCCAGATGGGCCTTGCCCGTGACGGAGGCGCCGAACACGCGCCAGTGCTGGTTTACTGTCGCCATGGATCAGCGGGCTTTCACGTATTCACGACGGACCAGCCGTCCGTCGAGGCCAGCTGTGCCTGCGCGCCGGGACGCGACTGCGACACCACCTGCATGCTGGCGCTCAGCCACAGGAACAGCTCGCGGAACTGCAAGCCTTTCAGCTGCTTGACGCCCCGCTCGCCCCGGCTGGAAAACTGCCCCAGGGTCTCGGTATTCGCATTGTCGCCCACGGCGATGGGGAAGATCGCCACTTTATTGGCCTGCTCGGCCGTGCGCGCCTGCTCGGCGCCGCGCAGCCAGGGATCGGTCGGCTCGCCGTCCGACATCAAGAACAGCCAGGGCCGCGTGTACGCCACGCCCGCCTGGCGGAAACGCTGCTTTTCCTGCTCGATTTCCGCCAGGGCCAGTTCCACGGCCGCACCGGTCGGCGTGGTGCCGTTCGCTTCGAGCCGGGGCGCCGTGAAATCCATGGCGTCGCACCAGTTGCTGGCCACCACGGCTTCGTCGTGGGCGCCATATTGGATCACCAGGATGCGCACGCGCTTGGCGGCGATCACGTCGGACTTGAGTTCCTGTTCCAGCAAGGCCAGGCCTTCGTTGAGCAGCGCGACGGGTTCGCCCGCCATGCTGCCGGAACAGTCCAGCACGAGCACCAGCGGCGTGCGTTGTTCGGTGTTGTCGACCAGGGCGACGTCGGGAATCATTATTGAACTCATGGGCTATCGGTAAATGTGAAATCGGACATAGTGCGAATCTTACATCACGGGCCGCCATTTCTTGCGCGAGATTGCGTTGATGAAAGATTTTCGAGCATGCAGCGCCGTGGCCGACTTTGCCTGACGCCAAAATCTGGCCTAAGGTGAGGTACGCATGGAAGGCCGTGGCGCCATTCCACACGCCAGCACCCTGCAAATATCCATCCCCATCTCATTCGGATGAATGATGCGTCGCACAGCGCCCTTGCCTAGACTGGCTCCAGCCTCGCGCCCCGCCCGTCCGGGCCGCGCGCCAGGGGCGCTCAACCATCGAGGGACGACATCATGAAAACCATTATTCCGCGCACGCTGCTGGGCCTGGCCGCCCTCACCGGCATGCTGGCCACCGCGCAAACCCTGCCGCAAGACAACACCGTGGAGGTGCCGGGCCATGCGTTGCGCATCGACGTGCCGGCCCAGCCGCGCCACATGCTGCGCGAAGACTTCCAGCAATTCGCGGGCACCTACGACCTGTCGAACGGCGACACCCTGCAGCTGCGCCGCGCCGGCACCATCATGTATGCGCGCATCGGCGAGCAGGACGAGCACCGCATCGTCGCCACGGGCCGCAACGCCTTCGTCGCGCTGGACCGCCAGCTGAAAGTGCGCATCGACCGCCACGACGATGGCAGCGTGGGCGGCGAACTGGTGATGGTGGTGCCGGCACGCCAGTTGGCCGATGGCAGCGCGCAGGGCGAACATCTGGCCACGCTGGGCTTTCCAGGCCGCTGACCGTGGCAGGAACTGGCGGACGCCATGGACATGCCGATGACAGCGCAGCAGCAGGCATTGATCGCCCGCCTGTATGACGCGGCGCTCGATGATACGCTGTGGCCGCAGCTGTGCCGCGACCTGGCCGATGCGTGCGGCGGCGCCAGTGAAACCATCCTGATCCTGGAAAGCGACAGCGGCGCGCAGCTGCTCAATCCTGCAGGCCACTTCGGCAAGGAGGCTACCAGCGCGTATGAAGCGTATTACTGGCAGCACGATATCTGGGCGAAACTGGCTTACCGCCTGGGCGTGGGCCAGGTACACGACAGCGCGAAGCACATTCGTCCGCGCGATTTCGAGCGCACGGAATTCTATGCCGACTTTTGCCGCCCGCACGACCTTTACCACGTCATCTGCGCGATCTTGCCCATGGCGCCCGGGGAATCTGCCCAGCTGGGCGTGCACCGCCAGCGCACGCAGGGGCCGTTTACGGACAGCCCACTGGTGCAGGCGCAACTGCAAGCGCTGCTGCCGCACCTGCAGCGCGCCCTGCGCATCCGCTCCCGCCTGGCGCACAGCAGCATGCGGGAGCGCACCACGCGCGCGGCGCTCGATGCGCTCGACACGGCCGTGCTGCTGGTAGACAGCCGGCTCGACGTGGTCTACGCCAACGCCAGCGCACTGGCCCTGTTCGGTCCCGGCCTCGAGCGCAGCCTGCATTGTCCTGCTGGCGGCAGTCCCCGCTGGTGCGCGCTGCCGCAACTGGCACAAGCCGTGCGGCAAGCCATCGGCGCCGGCCTCGGCACGCGGCAAGCCGCGCCCGTGGCCAGCGCCCTGCGCCTGCCGCGTCCCGGCGCGCCCGAGCTGTGCCTGACGGTGGCGCCGTTCCGGCCGCCGCACGGCCAGTCCGGCCAGCGCCCGTGCGCCCTGGTGCTGGCGCGCGACCCGCAGGCGCCGCCCGTGGCCGTCCCTGCGCTGCAACAGCTGTTTGACCTGACGCAAGCCGAGGCGCAAGTGGCCCAGGCGCTGGCGCACGGCGCCGCCATCGACCGCATCGCCGCCGATACGGGCGTCTCCATCAACACCGTCAGGACGCATCTGCACCACATCTACGACAAGACGGGCACGGCGCGCCAGGGCGAATTGATCGCCAAGATCCACCAGGGTGCCAGCCCATTTACCGGCAAGGCGAGTCCGCCATGAACAACACCGTGATTTCCGCCATCGGCCCGGGGCGGCTGGCGGCAGTGCCAATTGCGGCGCGCGCACGGCGTGGCTGGCGTGCTCCCCGGGTAAATAGCTGCGTGCTATCATCGCCGCCTTCGTCGCGATGACGGCACAGCCATTCCCATGGGGCAATATGTTTCGATCTGAAAGGTTTCCTGTCCGCTTGCGCAAGCTAGCGCGCCGCGGCCTGCGCCTGCTGGCCTGGCCCTTGCTGGCCCTGGTCAGCGCCGCCTGCACCAGCACCACGCGCCATCCTGCCAGCGAACCCACGCCAGTCGTCCTGCGCTTTACCTATGACGACGGCAAGCCGATGCGGCATGACAATTACTTGGCCCAGGCGCGCCAGCAAACGTATATCAAGCACTGCAGCAAAGTGGGCAGCACCAGTGTCTGCGACGTCGGCTCGGATGCACTGTTCATGGGCGGCGACGCCCCGCTGGACGCCAACGGCGAAGTGCGCGTCACCCTGCACTCGACCGGCCCCATCGGCAGCAATCCGACCAGTCTTTGCATCAAGGGCAAAGGCTACGTCTTTGATTCCGGCGACTGGAAACGTGGTCCCTTCAGCCCCGGACAGGTGATCGAGATCCGCTACAGGATCAGCGAAGTGGACATGGCGTGCCCCTGGTCGTCGGGCACGCCGCCGTGGTGGGACAAGAGTTAAGCCAGCCGGGTCCGGCTGGCCCGGCTTTACTGCTTTACTGCAACTCGAACTCCGCCGGAGTCAAGCCCAGCTCGCGCGCGATCTTGCTGGCCACGCGCTGCTCGTTGGCGTCGAAATTGCCATCCGACGAAGCGACGGCGATGATCATGCGCACCAGCAGGCGCGACGCTTCCACATTCGACTTCATCTTGCCCAGCGCCTGGTAGGCCTTGGCTTCGCCGATATCCTTGTCGAACTCCAGCTGGCCAACATACTCCTGGAAAGCCTTGATCACGTCCGTGGTGGTAAACACGGAGAGCGCGTCATTGCTTTCAATAAACTTCACCATCTTTTGCTTCTCTTCCGCGCTGACGCTGCCGTCGGCCATGGCGATCAGGGCCGAGCCCGCCATCGCGGCGTTCAGGAAATCCTTGTTCTTGTACTTCAAGGCCTCGGTTTTCAGTTCGCTTGCCTTGGTCTTCAGTTTGGACAGAAAGGAATCGAAACTCATGGTGTGCCTCCGGGTTGGTGTGGGTGCGGCAGCGCTACGCTGCCACTCCCACCCAAATGAGGGCGCATGCCTCAAATGCAAGCATCGACCTGCCCTGCCGCCGCTGCTACTCGGCCTCCTTGCCGGGCAGGCGCTTGCCCCGCAGGTCGAAATTCATCAGCGTGTGCGCCACGCCCGGGGTCTGGGTCGACGAGTACCAGTTCGGCAACGATTTAAAGGTCAGCACCATATCGAAGTCGCCGGCGATGCTGCCGGCATCCATCGGCACGTCGCCTTTGCGGTTCTGAAACCATTTCATCCATAGCTCCGAACCGGGCGCCGGCGTGAGCATGAAATCGGCGCCGTTCTGCGGTTTGGGCAACTGGATGGAGCCGGAGTTGAGTATCGGCAACAGGAACGATGGCATGGAATGGCTGGCCACGTTCCATTGCGCGGAACTGTGGCAGCTCATGCAGGACGAGCTTTGGCCGTTGCGCGCGTATTTGAGGGTGGGTTTCTTCCCTTCCGGATAGGCGATATTATTCATCGCACCATCGTTGGGGCCGGAAAGACGTCCGCCCCAGCCCAGGGTGGCGCTGCCGTAGGCGGGTGCCACCGGGTTCATCCAGTTTTCCTGCAGCACCGGCTTGAGTATGGCGGGGTCGCTGGCCTGCGGATCGTTGCCCCATTGCGCGCCCAGTACCACCATCTTGTCCCAGATGTCGCCGCCCTTTGCCGCGCGCGAGTCGTAGACCAGCGTGGTAAACACCCAGCCCGTCTTCGGCGCGGACACGCTGTCCTTGACGATGATGTCGAACTGCATCAGATAGGTATTGGTCAACGCCGGCGCCGTGGGTGGCTTGGGGAGCGTGGCGTTGACGCTCACATACGCGGGCCAGGACAAGGTGCCCTGCATGACCGGCCAGAGTTCCGGCCCGGCCGTGATGAAGGCGGCCTTGATGATCACCGAGCCTTCGGCAAACTGCGTCGATTGCGCCGTCAGGTTGGGCTCGCGCGCCGTCGCCCCCCACACCTTGTTGAGCGTCACGGCGGCGGTCTTGTCGTAATACGTCAGCACATAGGTGGTGATCGGCCGTTTCAGGCCGCTGGCCTTGAACAGGTCGGCATCGAGCTCGCCCGATCCCACATACATGCCGCGCAGGGGCTCGCGCATGCTCGCGCGTTTTTGCGTCACCGAGGTCGCGCCCATCCACGGCTCGTTATACCAGCCGCGCTCGCCGGCGTTCCAGTTCTTGTAGTCGAGCAACATGACGCGCATGTCCGCCCCGATCGATGCCTTCAACGCCTCGGCATAGGCGCCGGCATTCGCCGTCGTGATCTGGCCATTGTTGATGGCCGCGCGCCATGGCATCGCCGGGATGGCCTGGCCAGCCGGGTAGGCATGGCTCAAGGCAAACACGGGGCCGCTATAGCCGGCAGGCGGCGGCAGCTGCGAATTGGCGAAGGGATCGATGGCTTGCGCGGCGGCATTGGCACACAGGCCGGCGCACAATATCAACATTGCAATTTTTTGCATGACTTTCTCCAGTTGAAGGACGACGACAAAATCGATAGCCGGGCCGCCATGCAGCCTAGACAGGCGCGCTGCGCACAAAACCGTTGACCTGCGAGAGAAAGGCTACCGTGGTAAAGGGCCGCCCCCCGGCGCCAATAAACAGCTGGCCGTGCTCGGCGACGAATGCCTGGAATACCGGCCCGTTCACATGCCGCAGGAACGCGGCGTCGTTGCGATAGATTTCAAAAAACAGCAGCGACTGGGGACTGCCCGGCGGCAGCGACTGCAGGCCGGAAGGCGCCGCGCGCGGGCGGTGCACGAGATAAGCCAGCGTATCGGGTTCCTGCGACAGCACGGCTTGCACCAGCATGGCCAGCGCCTGCTCCACCTGCGCCTCGCAGCCGGGCAGAATGAACCATTCCGACGTCAGATGCAGGGCATCATCGGGATATGGCGTCATCATCAATTCTCCTCATGCAAGCGCTGCTTGCGAATGCCGGTCAAGAATCTTGCTGCTGCACGCAATGCCGCCACCCTCGCCTTGCGTGCGGGGGCAAGCGATATCCATGAAGACTTGTTGAAATTGCAAAAGATGCGATGCCTGATTCTGCACCGTTTGATATTGCTAAATATTCACCAATATTCACAAATCAAGAATATTTATTTTTGACATTATTTCCTTCATTCAGCCAGAGAATCCAGCGTTCACTGCAGAGCGCGGCAAGGCGCCACTGCGTGTCCATCCACAACCATGGACTGAAAACGCCGATACCCGTCATGCTTATCTAATTTGCAGTTGAAAAATATGTAACTTCATGGCAGCATGGAATTACATTTTCTTCACTGCAAGGTTGTGATGGACAAGCAATTGTTGTTGATTTGCGCACTGACGTTCATCATCCACCTCATCGGCACCCTCGCCTACTCCGTGCGCATCGCCGGCATCCGCACGCGGCGCATCGCCGTCTCGCTGGCCCTGTTCAGCATTTTGATGCTGCTGTCGCGCACGTCGAACTCCTTCCTGGGGCCATTCCTGGCCAAGCGCGTGGAAACCGGTATCGACCAGCATGTCGCCGCCGGCACCTTATTGCTGGACTTCCACTGGCTGCTGTTCTCCGCCAGCCTGGCGACGATACTGGGCGCCATCCTGATCCCCACCTTCCAGCGCGCCTTCTGCCGCGCCGTCGAGCATTTCCAGGTACACAGGTCGGTGCCGAAACTGCTGCTGCACGCCGTCTTCAAGGGCGGCTTGTCCTACCTCAAGACCTCCGCCAGCCTGCCCAAGCCCGCCAACGTCACGGGCCTGCGCCAACAATCCGGCGTCTCCGTCTCCATCGTCATCGCCACGGCCCTGTGGACGGTGGGCGCATCTTTGTCCACCTTACACCGCCGCCCTGTACGCGGGCGTGCTCGACCCCAGCGTGCGCGTCACCTCCAGCACGCTTTCATCGATCATCAACGGCGGCGCCACCATCATGATGGCCGTCTTCATCGGCACGTGGTGTCCGGCATGACGGATGACGTCATCGAAGGCAAGATCGAAGAATCGCAATTCCGGCGCGCGGTGGTGTGGCTGGTGGGAAGCAGATTGGCAGGGACGCTGATCGCGCAGTTTTTGCTGGTGCCGTCGGCGGTGGTGATTGTGGGGGTGGCGAATAGTTTATAGAGATTCGGTTTGTATGAATATGCGAATCAAGCGAATTAAATTCACCACTACATCATTCCCAATTAAAAAACATTAAATTAAAAATTTACATAAATAAAATACCAAAAATTAATTTACTTTAAAAAAGACACATATATAACGCAGAAAAAACATGGAATTTCAGAATAAATTCATTTTGAATTTTCCAAAAGAAGCTAATTTTTAGCATAGCACTGAAGCACAAACATATAAAACTTCAGCGATACATCTTCACCAACTAAAAATCACGAGACAAAATCATTTGCAATATACTTTTGTCTATATTCACTTTTCACAAAATCAAGGGAATTATAATTATTTTCAAGCATATTTAAATAATCATCAATCACCCTTGAAATAGCATCAAAT
The DNA here is from genome assembly GCF_058798615.1 of Janthinobacterium sp. GW822-FHT07H11. Taxonomy (NCBI): domain Bacteria; kingdom Pseudomonadati; phylum Pseudomonadota; class Betaproteobacteria; order Burkholderiales; family Oxalobacteraceae; genus Janthinobacterium; species Janthinobacterium sp. GW822-FHT07H11. The sequence goes on along the minus strand of NZ_CM179507.1, from coordinate 3,385,675 downwards.
CTTACCCCAAGCTCTGTTGACCGACCTAAACTCCCAATCGCCAAAGGAGTATTTCTACCATGCGCGACTTGGTTTCTTTTATCCACGACTTCATCAACATAAATTGCATCCCTTCCATTTCTCAAAAAATTATCTCGCACCCCTATACAGTTTGCTATTTTCTGTAATTTTTCAAACCAAGTATTTTGAAGCTGATCAGAAAAAACTGTATCACTTATAGAACATATATCTTCCGACTGCAACGAATCAAAAAGTTCGATTCTTTTTTCCCATTTCCCACCTGCCTTGAGCGAGGTAAAAATTGGGTCGAGAGCAGTAGGTAAAAAACCCCAATTCAGCTCTGAAAATTGAATTTTTAACGTACCAACACCTCTTATATATTGCTCTACTGCCTCATTTATTGTTTTTTCAAATGCTCCATAAAGTCCAACATAAAATAGCCCTCTAACGATCTTTATATCATCCGCATCTATGGGCGGCGTATTTTTAGACTCATGTTCTTTTATAAAACTCAAAAGTGTACGCACTTGATGCATGCGTTCATTAGCCTTACTCCTTTCGATGATAAATGCCATCAAAAAGCATCTCTTACATATGTTATCCGCGACAACACCATCCTTCGACTATTCGTCCCTGCAGTTGTAAGTTTTTTAAGCCCAGGATCCTCTGCCAATTTAGACAAAATTGCAGTCGAAATAACTCGTCCCTCAGTTATAGCCATTGCTACACCAACCGCTAAGGCTTCATATAAATTAGCACCGGTTGTTGACGACTGCCCACGCGTTATTCCATCTGGATAGGCAGTGGCCAATGCAGCAAATGTCTTCCTAAAAAGAGTCATTTTTTTTGCTGGAATATTATTGTTTGAATTGGCTTTCATGTAATCATTTAAGAAAAATTTAACACTACCATCAAAATTTTCATGATTATCTAAGTATGCGAAAAATCTTAGTACATATTCTTCTATCATACCATTCTGCTGTGCGCTTTCCTTAAGTCGCACAGCAGTATTAAAGTCTACAACTTTTGACAATTTCTTCAAATCCTGATTAAATACACCCCTGAAAATACAATTTCTTATTTCTTGATTTGTGAGCAGAACCCCACCAGTATTCAATCGCTCAAACAAATCAAATCGCACACTAAGATCACTCTTATCATTTAAAACCGTCACCCTAATTGGCCGAGTCATAAACATGAGCTGAATAGATTTTGCCAAATCAGAGAAAACAAAATCATTGAGCTCTGTTAGCTTTTCCAATCCAGTAATTTTCAATCCAGTTTTTCTAACTATTCTAGCTAAAAACTCGGGGGATGGATCGATAAAATGAACAATAGTTGACAACCTCTGCACACCATCAACAATTTCCCAAGTTGAGTCAGGATTTGTAGCCATAAATAAACTTGGAACTGGAATGCCTAATAAAATCGATTCAATTAACTCAGATTCCCTCTCTATATCCCAAACAAATTGACGTTGATACTCCGGCGGAACAAAAATAGCCCCCTCGACAAACATATCAAAAATCTGTCGTACAGTCATATCATAACTATCAAAGGAAACGAGTCTTCTTTCCTCATCCAGTTGTTTTTGCAGGCGAAGTACAGCGGTCGAGTTAGTCATATGTTTCCAAGTTATATAAAATAAGCAACATTTAATGATGTGTTAGCTTTACTCAAATCTTAGCAAAGAGAAATTTTTTTAGCAAGAAAATTCCTCATATGCAATCATGACTCAACAATAAAAAAGCCACTATCAATTGACAGTGGCTCATCTTCTATCTTAGTAGTACATCATCAATGCTGCACCTAAGATATATTTACCCCACAAACTTCCGTGCATTCCTGAACATGCGCATCCATGGCGAATCCTCGCCCCATGCTTCAGGGTGATACGACTGCTGGACGCTGCGGAACACGCGTTCCGCGTGCGGCATTAACACTGTAAAGCGGCCGTCTGGCGTGGTGACGGAGGTGATGCCTTCGGGCGAGCCGTTCGGGTTGTACGGGTAGGCTTCGGTGGCGGCGCCCTTGTTGTCGACGAAGCGCATGGCTTTGGTGACTTGGGTGATGTCGCCCGTTTGCGAGAAGTCGGCGTAGCCTTCGCCGTGGGCGATGGCGATGCCGGCCTGGGTGCCGGCCATGCCGTTGAAGAAGATCGATGGGGAATCCATCACTTCGACCATGGCAAAGCGGCCTTCGAATTTCTCCGACTTGTTGCGCGTGAACTTGGGCCAGGCGTGGGCGCCGGGGATGATGGATTTCAGGTTGCTCATCATCTGGCAGCCGTTGCAGATGCCGAGGCCGAAGCTGTCCTTGCGATTGAAGAAGCGCGCGAACTGTTCCGCCAGGCTGGCGTTGAACAGAATCGTTTTCGCCCAGCCTTCGCCCGCGCCCAGCACGTCGCCGTACGAGAAGCCGCCCACGGCGATGACGCCCTGGAAGTCGTCCAGTTTCACGCGGCCCGCAATCAGGTCGCTCATGTGCACGTCGACGGCCGTAAAGCCTGCCTGGTGCATCACGTAGGCCGTCTCGATGTGCGAGTTGACGCCCTGCTCGCGCAGGATGGCGACACGCGGACGCACGCCCGTGGCGATGAATGGCGCGGCGATGTTGTCGTTCTGGTCAAACGTGACGATAGGCGACATGCCCGGATCTTGCACGTCCAGCAGGCGGTCGTATTCGGCGTCCGCGCAGGCCGGGTTGTCGCGCAGGCGGGCGATGCGCCAGCTCGTTTCGCTCCACAGGCGGTGCAAGGCTGCACGCGGCTGGGTGTAAATCAGCTTGGCGTCGCGCGTGAATTCGATCACGTCGCGGTCGTTCAATTTGCCGATGATATGGCTGCAGGCGCCCAGATTAAACGTGCGCAGCACGTCCATGACGAGCGACTTTTCTTCCGCGCGCACCTGGATCACGGCGCCCAGCTCTTCGCTGAACAAGGCGCGCAGGGTCAGTTCGTTGCGGCGTTCCGCCACCTGGCCGGCCCAGTTCTTGGCGTCGCCCCAGTCGCTCGAATGCTCGCCTTCCATGGTCAGCATGTCGAGGTTGACGGACATGCCCGTGTGGCCGGCGAAGGCCATTTCCGTCAGGGTGGCGTACAGGCCGCCGTCCGAACGGTCATGGTAGGCCAGCAGCTTGTCGTCGCTGTTCAGTTTTTGGATGGCGGCGAAGAAGCCTTTCAGGTCTTCCGCGCTGTCCACGTCCGGCGTGGCATTGCCCAGTTGGCCCATGACTTGCGCCAGCGCGGAGGCGCCCAGGCGGTTCTTGCCACGACCGAGGTCGATCAAGATCAAGGACGTGTCGCCCTGGTCCGTTTTCAGCTGCGGCGTGAGCGACTTGCGCACGTCCGTCACCGGCGCGAACGAGGAGACGATCAGGGAGACCGGCGACGTGACGGATTTCGCCGCGCCCGTGCCCTCGTCTTTCCACGTCGTGCGCATCGACAGTGAATCCTTGCCGACGGGGATGCTGATGCCCAGCGCCGGGCACAGGTCCATGCCGACGGCTTTCACCGTGTCGTACAGGGCTGCGTCCTGGCCAGGCTGGCCGCAGGCGGCCATCCAGTTGGCGGACAGCTTGATGTCGGAAATGTCGGCAATCGCGGCGGCAGCGATGTTGGTGACGGCTTCGCCCACGGCCATGCGGCCGGAAGCGGCTGCGTCGATGACGGCCAGCGGCGTGCGTTCGCCCATGGCCATCGCTTCGCCCAGATAACCCTCGAAGCTCATGGTGGTGACGGCGCAATCGGCCACCGGCACCTGCCATGGTCCCACCATCTGGTCGCGCACGGTCATGCCGCCCACGCTGCGGTCGCCGATGGTGATCAGGAACGATTTATCGGCCACGGTCGGCAGCAGCAGCACTTTTTGCGCCACATCCACCAGGTCCATGCCGGTGAGATCAATGGCCGGGAAGTCGTTGGCCACGTGGACCACGTCGCGCTGCATCTTCGGCGGCTTGCCCAGCAAGACGTCCATCGGCATGTCGACCGGCTCGTTACCCAGTTCCGGATCGATCAATTTGAGCTGGCGTTCTTCGGTGGCCACGCCCACGGCGGCGAACAAACAGCGCTCGCGTTCGCACATGGCTTTAAATAAGGGCAGGCTTTCCGGCGCGATGGCGAGAACGTAGCGTTCCTGCGATTCATTGCTCCAGATTTCCTTCGGCGCCATGCCCGATTCTTCCAGCGGGATCTTGCGCAGGTCGAAAATCGCACCGCGCTTGGCGTCGTTGGTGATTTCCGGGAAAGCGTTCGACAAGCCGCCCGCACCCACGTCGTGGATCGAGATGATCGGGTTGTCCGCGCCCATTTGCCAGCAGGCGTTGATGACTTCCTGGGCACGGCGTTCCATTTCCGGATTGCCGCGCTGGACGGAATCGAAGTCCAGGTCGGCCGTGTTGCTGCCGGTGGTCATCGACGAGGCGGCGCTGCCGCCCATGCCGATGCGCATGCCCGGGCCACCGAGCTGCACCAGCAGGCTGCCGACGGGGATGTCGTTCTTGTGCGTGTGCTGCGCCGAGATATTGCCGATGCCGCCCGCGATCATGATCGGCTTGTGGTAGCCGAATACGGCGTCTTTGTCCGTGCCGACGTTCTGTTCATAGGTGCGGAAGTAGCCGCCCAACACGGGACGGCCGAATTCGTTCGAGAACGCGGCGCCGCCCAACGGGCCTTCGATCATGATCTGCAGCGGCGACGCGATGCGCTCCGGCTTGCCGTATTGATCTGCATCATCTGCATCAGTGCGCGACGCCAGCGGCGCCGTCACGGAAGCGGCCGTTTCCCAGCTGCGCACGGCGTCCGGCAACGACAGGTTCGACACGGTGAAACCGGTCAAACCGGCCTTCGGCTTGGCGCCACGGCCTGTTGCGCCTTCGTCGCGGATCTCGCCGCCCGCGCCCGTGGAGGCGCCGGGGAATGGAGAGATGGCCGTCGGGTGGTTATGCGTTTCCACCTTCATCAGCGTGTGCGTCAGTTCCGTGGAAGCCGCGTATTCGTGGTTTGCACCGCGCGGGTAGAAGCGCGACACGGTGGCGCCTTCCATGATGGACGAGTTGTCGCTGTAGGCGACGACGGTGCCCTTGGGCTGCAGTTCGTGCGTATTCTTGATCATGCCGAACAGCGACTTGGGCTGCGCCACGCCGTCGATGGTCCAGTCGGCGTTGAAGATCTTGTGGCGGCAATGCTCGCTGTTCGCCTGCGCGAACATCATCAGTTCCACGTCCGTCGGGTTGCGGCCGGCCTTGGTGAAGGCAGCGTCCAGGTAGTCGATTTCGTCTTCCGACATCGCCAGGCCCAGCTCGACGTTCGCCGTTTCCAGCGCGCGCTTGCCCTGCCCCAGCAGGTCGATCGATTCCAGCGGACGCGCTTCCAGGGTGCGGAACAGGTCCTTGGCGTCGTCGGCGCTGCGCAGCACGGATTCGGTCATGCGGTCGTGCAGCAGGTCGGCCACGGCCTGTACTTGCTCGTCCGACAATTTCCCGGCGCCAATGGCGCTGCCCAGGATGCCCGATTTCAGGTTGATGCGGAAAGCGACGCCGCGTTCGACGCGCTTGATGTGCGCCATGCCGCAGTTATGCGCGATGTCGGTGGCTTTTGAAGCCCACGGCGAAATCGTGCCGAAACGGGGGATGACGAAGAATTCTTCGGCAGCGCCTTCCGTATTGTCAGCCTGGGCCGGCTCGCCGTACGTCAGCAAGGCGCCCAGGCGCGTGCTGTCGTCGGCCGTGAGGGGCGCGCTGGCATCGATGAAATGGACATAGCGTGCTTGTACGGCAACAATCGCAGGCGAGACGGCTTGCAGTTGGCTTAACAGACGGTGGCTACGGAAATGGGACAGGGCATTGGAACCCGGCAGTATCAACATGGTTGGAAGGTGGTTGATGCAGCGTGGCTGCGGGTTAAAGGTAGGTATGACAATATCTTTCGTACGGCAAATTTCCTTTGCGCGCATTATACCCGTTTTACCCCTGCCTTATGACCGGAACTTGGGGCTTTCCCGCCAATTGCGCCCGCAGGCCGCCACTTTTTGACCGTCCTGCAACAGCCGCGCCGGACAAAGCTCAAGCGATCACGTAGCGGTTCTTGCCCTGGCGCTTGGCCTGGTACAGCGATTCGTCGGCCAGGCGGTAGCTGTGGCCCAGGTCCTTGCCCCGGTCCACCTCGGCCACGCCCACGCTGATCGAGACGAACTGGGCGGCATGGAAAGCCTGGCTGACGGCCTCGACCAGGGAGCCGGCAAAGGCGGCCGCATCTTCGCGGCTGCCCGCATAGACGACGCCGAACTCCTCGCCGCCCAGGCGCCCGCACAGATGGCCTTGCGCCTTGTCGGCGATGATGGCGGCCGTGCGCATGAGCACCGCGTCACCCGCATCATGCCCCTGCTGGTCATTGATGATCTTGAAATCGTCGATATCGATCATCAGGAAATGCAGCATGCCTCCCTGCGGCGCGCCATGCATCTGCTGGGCGCGCTGCGTGAACATGCGGCGGTTGTTCAAGCCCGTCAGGCTGTCCTGGAAAGCCAGCCGCGTCAATTCCACCTTGGCGTGATAGTTGCGTAAACGCAATAAACTGAAACTGACGTTCAGCGCCAGCCCGAACAGCACGCTGGCGGCGATCAGCAAGGGCACCCAGGCTTCGTCCGGCATGCCCGCATTCACGGGAAACAGGCCGTGGCCCATGTTCCACCAGACGCCGGCCACCACGGCCAGGTAACTGAGGCCGCCATTGAAGATGGAGGCGATGGCCAGGGTCATGAAGGCGCCCACGGGCAAGACCCAGAAGCTGGCGTGGTCGATGGCGTCGGCCATGGTGCGCAAGCCGAAGGTCAGCGACAGCACGGCGCAGGCGCCCGTGATGGTCAGCACGGGCAAGGTGGTGCAGCGGTAGCGCACCACCAGGCTGCAGAGCATGCCCAGCAGCGCCAGCACGGCATGCTGCAGCTGCGGCTCGTAGGCGGGCGGCATCAGCAGCCACGTCATGCTGTAGGCAATGACGCCCAGCACTTGCGTGACCATGCCAACGCGGTGCAATTCCGCGAAATAGGTATGCTGCTGTTCGCTGTTGCCGCCAAAGGCAAGGGGAACGGCGACGCGCCGCAGGGTGCTCAGGGAGGGAAAAGGCATGGCGGCAAGAAAATCCAGGTAAAGGGCATGCGGAAAGGCGCCGGCGGTTCCGCCACTGACGGTATGCACCGCTGCGCATGCCTCGCATCCGGCCCGCCCGGGGCAGGCCTTGAAGTTGCAAATAGAATACTCTTTCCGAGGTAACCATGCAAGGTGATCCGCGCTTGGAGGTGCTTGCACGCAACGCCCGGCGGCGCCCGCATTGCGCCGCGATGCAACACTTGCATGGCGACGCCCTGCCCCGTGCCCGATTCGGCGCATTTTATTGGCGGCGCGGCCCGGCTTTGCAGTATGCTGATAAAAAATAATATTATTAGGCAACTACACTGCATTATGGAAAAGCCGATGCAATGCCGATGCGCAAAACAGATGAACGAGAGCTGAACAATGCCAGAAAATAGCGACTTATCTGTCCTGATCGTCGACCCGAACCCCAGCATGCGGGGCAATCTGCACAATATGCTGAACCAGGCGGCCATTAGCAAGGTCGAATATGCGGTCAATGCGGGCACGGCCATCCGCCTGCTGATGAAGAAACCGTTCGACATCATCCTGTGCGAATACGATCTTGGTAGCGGCACGGACGGCCAGGACGGCCAGCAATTGTTGGAAGACTTGCGCCACCACAAGCTGATCGGCCTGTGGACGATCTTCATCATGCTGACCTCGGAAGCCATCCACAGCAAGGTGATCAGCGCAGCCGAGCTGACCCCGTCCGATTACATCCTGAAGCCGTTCACCGTCGACGTGCTGAGCGGACGCATCGCGCGCGCCATCGAGCGGCGCGCCATTTTCCTGCCCACCTATCAGCTGATCGACAAGGGCGACTTGCGCGAAGCCGTGAAAAGCTGCCGCGCGGCCGAACTGCAGCACCCGCGCCTGGCGGCCGATTTCGCCCGCCTGCGCGCCGAGCTGCATATCACCCTCGGCGAATGGAAGGAAGCGGAACAGATCTACGCCGACATGCTGGCCACGCGGCCCATGGCCTGGGCCCACCTGGGACTGGCGCGCACCCTGTTCGAACAGCAGCGCTATGAGGAAACGCAAGACGCGCTGCTGGAGCTGGTCGAGCAAAATCCCCGCTTCATGGCCGCCTACGACCTGCTGGCGCAAAACCATGAAGCCATGGGCCAGCAGGTGCAGGCCAAGAAAATCCTCGAGGACGCGGTGGCCATTTCGCCGCACATGGTGCGCCGGCTGCGCCACCTGGGCGGCATCGCCTACGACACGGGCGACATCGGCGTGGCCGAACGGGCCTACAAGCAGGTGGTGACGAAAGCCAAGTACTCCGAATTTCGCGACCCGGAAGACCATGTCAACCTGGTCAAGACGCTGGTCAAGAAGGGCGACGCGCCGCAGGCCAGCGGCGTGCTGCGCGACATGGAGCGCTCCTTGCGGGGCAGCGCCAACGTCGAAGCGTGCCGCGCCATCTCGGCCGCCATGCTGCATGAACTGTCGGGCAACGACATCGCCGCCGCCAGCGAACTGCAGCTGGCCGCCGCCGCCCTGGACACGGCGCGCGGCCTGTCGACGCAGCTGAAGGTGGGGCTGGTGCAAAGTTGCCTGAAGAACAATTTGGAACAGGCGGCATCCGACGTCATGATGAAACTCGTCAACGAAGCCGACAGCGACGTGACGATGGAAGCGGCCGTGGACGTGTTTGAAAAGGCGGGACGGCATGACCTGGCGCAAGGCATGGGCCAGCAGATCACCCACCAGGTGCAGGAATTGATGCAGGAGGCGGCCAGCAAGGTGGAAAGCGGGGAACTCAAGGGCGCCGTCTTCGTGCTGCGCCAGGCGCTGCGCAAGACGCCGGGCAACCTGCCCGTGCTGTTCGCCTCCGTCGAGGCCATCTTGCGCCAGCTCAATATGCTGGGCTGGGAAGCGCCGCTGGCCGAACAGGCGCAGCACCAGATGCAGGTCATCCGCAAGATCGACCCCAGGCATCCGCAGCTGGAGTCGCTCAGGCAGCAGTATGCGGCCACGCAGCACAAGTATGGTATTGCGACCTGACTCTTGCCTGTGCCCTGCCTGCCAATCGACAACAACGTTCGACAAGGTGAGCCGTCCCATCGCCGCCGTTTGCGCATGTTGCATCGCCCTACGGCCCACGACGGCAGGTTGGGAGGGCAAGCGCTCAGGTCGGGACGACGCCAGAAGGAGGATTGCGCGCCAATAGTGCGTTCTGATCGTGCAAATGCTGGCGCAAGCGGGCGGCATAATCGTCCGCCACGGCCGCCCTGACGCTCGGACGCCGGGCCAATGCGCGGCGCCAGATGGCTACCCGTTCGAGGCCGTCAAACACCGGGTGGCCGGACTCAAATGCAAGCAGGTCGAAGTAGCGAAAAACCGGGGCAATGAAGGCATCGACCATGCTGAAGGCTTTTCCGCCGAAATAAGGACCGTCAGACATGGCTGCCTCAAGCCGCTCCAGCTTCTTCCTGAAAGCAGTACCTTTGGCCTTTGCCGTTTCGTGGCCGGAGGCGTTCAGCAGGCCCCATGCGTCGGACAACATGGCAGAAGCGAACTCCATCCATGCACGGTGTTGCGCACGTAGCAGCGCATCGACAGGATGCAATGCGGGTGCAGCTTGCACGTCCTCGACATATTCACAGATCGCGACGCTTTCGACCAGGACGGACTCGCGCCCGTTGTCGTGTAAGACCTGGAGCAGCGGAACCTTGGCCGTCGGGGACATGGCGAGGAACCACTCCGGCTTGTCGCGAAGATCAACATCGATACGCCCGAAAGCGATCCCTTTTTCATGCAATACGATGGCGACCCGCTGAACGAAGGGGCACAGCGGGTGGCTGACGAGCGTCAATCGCGTTTCTGGCATCTGAATACTCTCTTTGAAAATGATGCCCGCTCGCGCATTCGGAGCGGGCGCATCCGTATAGTTCGGCGGTTGTGTGACGTCAGCCGTTAAGCATACGGCCGCCGTCAACGATGATTTCGGAGCCGACGGTCCAGCGGGACTCATCGGAAGCGAGGTACAACACCGCCTTGGCCACTTCCTCCGGCGTGCCGAAGCGGCCGAAGGGAATCGTTGCCGTAATTTCCTTGTTGAGCTGATCGCGGTAGGCATCCGGGATGCCGAGCTTGTCGTACAGCGGCGTTTCGACGGGGCCGGGACTGACGGCGTTGACGCGAACGCCGCGTGCCAGCAGTTCGCCCGATAGCGTTTTCGACAAGTTCAAGAATGCGGCCTTGGTTGCGGCATATACCGATGAATGCGAGGAACCGACGTGCGCGCTGACCGATGTGTTGAGCACCACCGATGCGGGGTTCGCGAACACTGGCAGCAGCGCCTGGATCAGGAAATAGGGTCCCTTGACGTTGATGTCGAACGAACGATCGAACATTTCCTCCGTCCACGCTTCGATCGGCGTCCAGACGGATACGCCAGCGTTGAGAAAGGCGATATCGAGCTGGCCGTAGTGCGCCTGGACGGCTTGCGCCAACTCCTGTTGGGCGGCGACGCTGGCGGAATCGGCGCGCAGCACGAGAACCTCGGCGCCAAGTTCCTGCCTGGCCTTCTCGATGGATTCCGGATTGACGCCGGTGACGACGACGCGGGCGCCTTCGGCGAGGAACTGCCTGGCTGTTTCGAGGCCGATGCCACTGGTGCCGCCGGTGATAAGCGTACGTTTTCCTTGCAAACGGGACATAAAATTCTCCTGTAGATGATTCATGATCAACCAGCGTTGGCTGACCTGCCGTGGAGAGAACTATGCACTCATGCAAGAAATTCGATAAGATCGCATCTTTGCATATAATTCATGCTCCAATTGCATGAATTGAATGAGGAGTAACTGTGGACCGGTTTCTGTTAATGACATGCTTCGCGCGCGCGGTGGAGACAGGGAGCTTTTCCGCAGCCGGCCGCGACCTGGGCTTGGGGCAGCCGAACGTCAGTCGTCATGTGGCGGCCTTGGAAGAGCATCTGCAAACGCGACTGCTGCACCGGTCAACGCGCAAACTTGCCCTCACGCCCGAAGGCGAACGCTACTATGCGGAAGTCCGGCGCATCCTTGACGCCGTCGACGAATCCGAATCGTCCTTCAGGGAAAATGTCGATCCGTCCGGATTGCTGCGCGTGGCATGCCCGACCGCCCTGGCACATGCATTTGTTTTGCCGCAGGTCCCCACCTTCCTGGAGCGCTATCCTGGCTTGGCGCTCGATCTCCAGATCAGTGATCGCTATGTGGGTCTGGTCGACGAGGGAGCGGACCTGGCAATCCGGATCGGCCACCTGGAAGACAGCGCACTGCGCGCGCGGCGCATCGGACTGTTCGAGCGCGTGTTCGTCGCCAGCAAGGGCTATCTCGCCAAACGTGGCGTCCCGCTCGCGCCCGATGATCTGCGCGGGCACGATTGCGTGATCTACACCCTGCTGTCGTCAGGTGCCACATGGCGCTTCAGGGAGACGCAAGTACCCGTATCCGGGAGGGTGCGGGTCAACTCGCCTGAGGCCGCGCGAGAACTGGTCAACGCGGGACTCGGTATCGGACATGGGCCGCAGTGGCTGTTCGAGGAAGGCCTCAGGAATGGCAATTTGCAGCTGCTCCTGACGGGGCACACGGCCCTGCCGGTCCCGGTGCAAATCGTCTATGTCGCAAACAGGCTGCTGCCAACGCGCTCCGTCGTGTTCATGGACTTCATCGCTGAAGCATTTTCCAAGGTGGCGGCACTGAATGCCCCTCCTGAGCGGCCGCTGCCGCGATAAATCCATTCTTGCGACGCAATTGAAGGTGGCTGCCAGCGCCTGCTGCATGGAAAAGGCGTGGTCAACAACGCGGTGCAAATGCCCGCCGCTTGCCGCCGCAAGCCAGAGCGATTCCGTGAAACGGGTTCGCAGCGCGGGGCAAGGTTCGGTCAAGGCTCGCCCCTGAGCGTGTAGACGGGCTTCTCGGACTCCCCTTTTTCCGCCATCGCCAGCACGCGCCGCAGCTCCTTGCGCTCGTCGCCGAGCGGGGAAAAAGGCTCATCAGGCAAGCCACGCTGGCCGGGCTGCCGTATCCGCTGATGTGAATCAAACTTGAACTGACTGCCGCTGCGCTGTCATCTGAGGTAAAGTCATGACGGACCGTAGCCACAGGAATGAGGCTGCGATTGCCCATTTCCCCTGTTCCACGCAATCCCAACCTGGCAAGGAGGCGCCATGCACAAACAGATCATCCTCAACCTGCCCGTGAAGGACCTGGACAAGTCCAGGGCCTTCTTTTCCGCTCTCGGCTTTACCTTCGATGCCCGGTACAGCGCAGAGAACGCGGCGTTCATGAATATCGTCGACGGCACCATCCAGGCCATGCTGACGACCGAACCCTTCTTCCAGTCCCTGATCGACAAGCCGGTGGCAAATGCAAGGGAAGCCAATGAAGTCGTCATTTGCCTCAGCTGCGAAAGCCGGGAAGAGGTGGACAGCCTGATCGCCAGGGCCGTTGCCGCCGGCGGCCGCACGCCGCATCCGCCCGAGGACCAGGGCTTCATGTATGACCAGGGCTTCGAGGATATCGATGGCCACTTGTGGAACCTGGTCTGGACGGCGCCGCAAGCCTGAGCCGCCGAGCAAGCTTTCGAAGCTCGATGCAAGCGTGGCGCAGGTCGGACAGGCTTCGCAGCGTCGGATTACGGCCCTGCCGGGCCTCGGCGGCGCCGCTAATCCGGCCGGCGCGCCACGCGCGCCACCACCAGTTCGATCAGTTCCGCAATCAAGGGCCGGAACGCGGCGGCGTCGCCGCCCTGCCCCAGCATGACGGTGCGCGTGGTCAGGTGCGAAAAGACGGCGTCGAACAAAATCTGCGGCAGGTTGGACAGCGAGGTATCGGGCGCGATGCGGCCCTGGGCGCGCTGCTGCTCCAGCAGGCGCAGGATCAATGCGTGCCACACTTGCGGGCCGTGTTCGTACCAGGTCAGGCCCACGGCCGGCACGGCGGCCGCGCCCGTGACGACGAGGCGGTAGAAAGCCACGTGGCGGGGGCTGGTGACGACGGCCACCAGTTCATCGAGGATCAATTGCAAACCCTGTTCCAGGCCCGCTTGCGATGTATCGAGCTGGCGCAGCGCGATGATGAAGTCGGCGCACAAGTACTCCACCACGGCCACCAGCAATTCCTGCTTGCTGCCGAAATAACGGTAGGCGGTGGCTTTCGAGCCGCCCGCCTCGGCCACGATGGCGTCCATGCTGACGCCGTCGTAGCCGGAGGCGAGGAAGAGGTCCGCCGCCGCCACCAGCAGCTTGCGCCGCCGCTCCTCGCTTCGATTGCTGGGGGAAGCGGGAACGGTGCGCAACTGGGGCATGAAGCAAACTCTTACTGTGTCTTGGGAAGCGCGTATGCTATCACGTAATCGCCCCGGTCCGGGCTCTGGCGGGCGCCGCCCGCCGCCACCACCACGTACTGGCGGCCCGACGTGGGCGACACATACGTCATCGGCGTGCCTTGCGAGCCGACGGGCATGCGCGCCTTCCACACTTCACGGCCGGTGGCGATATCCATGGCGCGCAAATAGTAATCCTGCGTGCCCGCATAAAACACCAGGCCCGATGCCGTGCTCATGCCGCCGCCCAGGGTCGGCATGCCCAGCGGGATGGGCAGCTGCGCGCGCACGCCGTTAATGACGGCATCGCGCACCGTGCCGGCCGGACGCTCCCACACCTTGGTGCGGGTTTTGAGGTCGATGGCGGCAAACACGCCCCAGGGCGGGCTTTGGCACGGTATGCCCAGCGGCGAGTTGAAGGCCTTGTGGTCGATGACGAAGGGCGTGCCATCCATGGGATAGGTGCTGCCCACGCCGTGGCCAGCCGTCAGCTTGGCCACGTCCACCGTCTCGCGCGGCACCAGCTTGACCACTTGCGGCATGCGGATGTCGTTGACGAACATATAGCCATTGCTTTCATCGACGGCCGCGCCGCCCCAGTTGAAGCCGCCGTAGTAGCCCGGATAGATCAGCGTCTCTTTTGTGCTGGGCGCCGTGAACTCGCCCTGGTAATTGAGCTTGCGGAAGCTGATGCGGCAAGCCAGCTGGTCGAAGAAGGTGGCGCCCCACATGTCGCGCTCCGTCAGGGTTTCCGCGCCGAGGGCCGGCATGCCCGTCGAATATGGCTGGGTCTTGGCCACCCAGTCGCCGGCCGCGTGCTCCTGCGGCACGGCTTTTTCGATGACTTCGGCGATCGGCTTGCCCGTGCGGCGGTCCAGCATGAAGATCTGGCCACGCTTGGTCAGCTGCACCAGCGCGGGGATTGTGCCGCCCTTGCCGTCCGGGACGTCGTACAGGGCCGGCTGCGCGGCCACGTCGTAATCCCAGATGTCGTGGTGGACGGTTTGATAGGTCCAGCGTTCGCGGCCCGTGGCCATGTCGAGGGCGACGATGGCCGACGCATATTTTTCCGTCAGCGGCGGACGCTTGCCGCCCCAGAAGTCGGGCTGCTCGTTCCCCGTCGGCAGGTAGACCAGGCCCAGTGCATCATCAAAAGCGGGCGCCGACCACATGTTGGGCGTGCTGCGCGTGTAGGTCTGCCCTTCCGGCGGCAGCTTGGTGATGGCCGGGTTGCCCAGGTCCCAGGCCCATACCAGCTCGCCCGTGTCGGCGCTGTAGGCGCGCACGACGCCCGACGGCTCGTCGGTGGAGCGGCCGTCGAAGACCCAGCCGCCCAGGATGATCAGGTTGCGCGCCACCGTCGGCGCGGACGTGTAGGCGTAGTACGGCACGTTCATCTTGACCTTGCCCAGGCCGACGGTCAGGTCGACGGAGCCCTTGTCGCCGAAACTCTCGCACGGCTTGCCCGTCTGCGCATCGATCTCGATCAGGCGCGCATCCATGGTCACTTGCACGATGCGCTTGGCGCAGACGCCCGCTTGCGGCGCGCCGGCCGCCTGCATGCCGTCGAAACGAAATGGTTTTGTCACTGTCGCCGGTTCGTAGTAGCCCACGCCGCGGCAGCGGTTCCATGTTTTGATGTTGGCCGGCTTCGGGTCGAAGCTCCAGCGCTGCTTGCCCGTATCGGCGTCGAGCGCGATGACCTTGCTCGTCGGCGTGCATGTGTAGATGGTGTCGCCGATCTGCAGCGGCGTGTTTTGCGACTCGGAAGCGCCCTCGGCCAGCTCGCCCGTGCGGTAGGTCCAGGCCACCTGCAACTGGTCGACATTCTGCTTGTCGATCTGCGTATAGGGCGCGAAGCGCGTGCCCTTCGGCCCATAGCCATAATGCGCCCAGTTGGCGCTGCCGTCGTTGACGGCGGCCACGGCATCCTGCCGCGGCTGAACGGTCGCTTCCAGCACGCCATGCGGCTTGAACATGGCAGCAAAACCGGCCGCCAGCACGACGGCAAACAGCGCGGCGAAGCCGCGCGAGGGGCCGCCGTGAGCGCGGCCCGCCAGCCACGGATGCAGCAGGGCGGCCACGAAAGCGATGACGAGGTACGGCGCCAGGCGCGGCACCATGGGCCAGAAGGCGAAACCGGTTTCCCACACGGCCCACAGCAAGGTGGCGATGAGCAGCACCGCGATGACGGCACTGGCCAGCGGTTTGCGGCGCAGATACAGCACGCCGGCCAAGATCAGGCCGAGACCAGCCGGCAGGTAATACCAGGAACCGCCAAGGGTGATGAGTTCGATGCCGCCCGCCGCCAGGGCCAGGCCGGAAAGTATAAGGAAAATGCCGAAAACCGCCAGCGCAAGGCGCTTGCGCCTGGAGACCGGCGGGATCGCCGCCGCTCCATTCTTTGTTGTAGTGTCCATTTTTTATCCATGACGCCTCCCCTGCCCAGGCCAGCAGGCCGGGGATGGCTGATTTTTTTAAATCTACGTAGTGAAACTGTACTGTACGGTTTCATTTTATGCCGATTTTTGATGCAAGGAAAGAAAAATTGACATGAGTGCTTGATTTTGGGCGGGGATGGGGAGCTGGCGGGGTTGTCGGATTACGCGCGTACGCGCTAATCCGACCTACCGCACTAATCAGACGAACCGGACCGCTGGACAGGCGTAGGTTGGATTAGCGCAAAGCGCGTAATCCAACAAACACGGGCGCGCCGGGTGTTACAGGGATGCCATGTCGATCACAAAACGATACCTGACGTCGCTCTTGACCACGCGCTCAAACGCCTCGTTGATATCCTGGATGCGGATGATCTCGATGTCGGAGACGATATTGTGCTTGCCGCAGAAGTCCAGCATTTCCTGGGTTTCCTTGATCGAGCCTATCATGGAGCCGGACAGGCTGCGGCGCGCGCCCACCAGGCCGAAGGCGCTCACGGGCGGCACGGCGCCGTCCGGGATGCCGACGATGACCATGTTGCCGTCCACTTTCAGCAGGTTGATGTACTGGTTCCAGTCGATGGCCGCGCCCACCGTGCAGATGATCAGATCGAAGGTGCCGGCCAGCTTTGTAAACGTTTCCGCGTCGTTGGTGGCGTAATAGTGGTCGGCGCCCAGGCGCAGGCCGTCTTCGCGCTTCGACAGGGTCTGGCTCAGCACCGTCACTTCGGCGCCCATGGCGTGGGCGATCTTCACGCCCATGTGGCCCAGGCCGCCCATGCCCAGGATGGCCACCTGCTTGCCGGGACCGGCCTTCCAGTGGTTCAGCGGCGAATACAGGGTGATGCCGGCGCACAGCAGCGGCGCGGCCGCGTCCAGCGGCAGGTTGTCGGGGATCGACAGCACATAGCCTTCCTTGACGACGATGCTGTCCGAGTAGCCGCCCTGGGTGGCCGTCTTGCCGTCCGCTTCGACGCCGTTGTAGGTCTGGATCAGGCCCGGCATGTACTGTTCCAGGTCCACGTTGCGCGTCTTGCAGGTGGTGCAGGAATCGACGAAGCAGCCCACGCCCACGTGGTCGCCCACCTTGAACTTGCTGACATTGGCGCCGACGGCCGTGACGACGCCGGCGATTTCATGGCCGGGCACCATGGGGAAGGCGGAACCGCCCCATTCGTCGCGCGCCTGGTGGATGTCGGAATGGCATACGCCGCAGTATTTGATCGAGATGGCCACGTCGTCTTCGCGCGGGGCGCGGCGCTCGAACGTGAACGGTTGCAGTGCGGAAGTGGGGCCGAATGCGGCGTAGCCTTTGGCGATGGTGCTCATGAAAACTCCTGTATCTGATATGTGTGACGAGGGGGACGCGTGCCGTGCATGCGATTGCACAAGTGTGCCCGAGAAGCCTGGTGTCCGTTACCGCGATCCTGCAAGACCTTTGCACGATCCTCCAAACCTGCGTAAGATCATCCCCTGCCCCTCCACGCCTGAAGCCTACTGCACCATGTCCACGCCAATTCCCCCGCAAGACGAAATCGCCGCCCTGATCAGCCGCCACGCGCCGCGCAACGGCGACTACGCGACGGCCATCGCCAACCTGACCTTCCACCGCCAGTCCTCGGTCACCGAGTCGCTGTTCCATGCGGCGCGCCCCAGCGTGGCCATCATCGCGCAGGGGGCGAAGGACGTCACCCTGGGCACGGACACCTTCCACTACAGCCGCATGCAGTACCTGCTGACGTCCGTCGACCTGCCGGTGCAGGTGCGCGTGGCGCAGGCCAGCGAAGAACAGCCGCATCTGTGCGTGGTGCTGGGCATCGACATCGCTGACGTGGCGGCGCTGCTCGACAGCGAAAGCGCGGGCGGCACGGGCGGCGGCGCGCAGCAGAAGATCCTGCCCGCCACGCGCGGCATTTCCGTCAGCGACGTCTCGCCCGAGCTGCTCGACGCCATGCTGCGCCTCGTGCGCCTGCTCGACAAGCCGGGCGAAATCGCCGCGCTGGCGCCCCTGATCCGCCGCGAGCTGACGTATCGCCTGCTCAATGGCCCCGTCGGCGCGCGTTTGCGCCACATGGCGCTGGCCAGCAGCCAGTCGCACCAGGTGGCGCAAGCCATCGACTGGATCAAGCACCATTACGCGCAGCCGCTGCGCATCGAGCACCTGGCCGGCATGGCGAACATGAGCATGTCCTCGCTGCACCACCACTTCAAGGCGATTACGGCCATGACGCCGATGCAGTACCAGAAGCTGCTGCGCCTGCAGGAAGCGCGGCGCTTGATGCTGGTCGAGCAGATCGACGCGGGCACGGCCGGCTACCGCGTCGGCTACGCCAGCGAATCACAGTTCAGCCGCGAATACAGCCGCCAGTTCGGCCGCGCGCCCATGCGCGACGTGGGCCTGGTGCGAGCGCAGCTCAGCGGTGCCAGCGCCGGCGCCGCCTATTCCGGCTTGCCGTAAGCCCCGCCGCCCGGCGTCTCGATGACGAACACGTCGCCGGGGCACATATCGGTCTTGCCGATATGCGCCAACTGGTCCACCGTGCCGTCCACGCGCTCGACGTAGTTGCGCCCCAGCGCGCCCGCCTCGCCGCCGTCCATGCCGAACGGGGGAATAATGCGGTTGTTCGACAAAATCGCCGCCGTCATCGGCTCCAGGAAGCGCACGCGGCGCACGCCGCCGTTGCCGCCATGCCAGCGCCCCACGCCACCCGAGCCGGCGCGGATGCTGTAGCTGTCGAGCCGCACGGGAAAGCGCCATTCGAGGATTTCCGGGTCCGTCAGGCGCGAATTGGTCATGTTTGTCTGCACCACGTCCGTGCCGTCGAAGCCGGGACCGGCGCCCGAGCCGCCCGAAATCGTCTCGTAATACTGGTATTGCTCGCTGCCGAACGTGAAATTGTTCATCGTGCCCTGCGAGGCGGCCATCGCGCCCAGCGCGCCGTACAGGGCGTTGGTGATGCAGGTCGAGGTTTCCACGTTGCCCGAGACGACGGAGGCCGGATACCGGGGGTTGAGCATGGACGCGGGCGGGATGATCACGGTCAAGGGCTTCAGGCAGCCGGCATTCAGGGGAATGTCGTCGTCGACCAGGGTGCGGAACACGTACAGCACGGCCGCCATGCAGACAGCGGATGGCGCGTTGAAATTGTTCGGCAGCTGGGCGGACGTGCCCGTAAAATCGACGGTGGCGCCGCGCCGCGCCGCGTCGACCGTGATCGCCACCTGGATGCGCGCGCCGTTGTCCAGGTCCAGCGTGTAGCTGCCGTCCTTCAGGGTGGTGATGACCCGGCGCACGGCTTCCTCGGCATTGTCCTGCACGTGGCCCATGTAGGCTTGCACGACCTCGATGCCGAAATGCGCGACCATCTTGCGCAGTTCTTCCGCCCCCTTCTGGTTGGCCGCCACCTGGGCGCGCAAATCGGCTACATTCTGCTGCGGGTTGCGGGCCGGCCAGCGGGCGCCCGCCAGCAGGGCCAGGGTGGCGTCTTCGCGCATCGCGCCCGTGGCGCCGTCGACCAGCCTGAAATTGTCGATCAATACGCCCTCTTGCTCGATGCGCGTGGAGTCGGGCGGCATCGAGCCCGGTGTCGTGCCGCCGATATCGGCATGGTGGCCGCGCGAACCGACATAGAACAGGATGGCGCCGCCGTTTTCGTCAAACACGGGCGAAATGACCGTCACGTCGGGCAGATGCGTGCCGCCGTGATACGGGTCGTTCAGCATGAAGACGTCGCCGGGCCGCATGCCGCCTGCGTTGCGCGTCATGACGGTGCGGATGCTCTCGCCCATGGAGCCCAGGTGCACGGGCATGTGCGGCGCATTGGCGATCAGCTGGCCTTGCGCGTCGAAGATGGCGCAGCTGAAATCAAGCCGCTCCTTGATGTTGACGGAATGGGCCGTATTCTGCAGGCGCAGGCCCATCTGCTCGGCGATGGACATGAAGAGGTTATTGAAAATTTCCAGCATCACGGGGTCGGCGTCCGTTCCGATGGCGACACGCTTCGGCAAGGCAACGACCCTGCGCAGGATCAAATGGCCATGCGGCGTCACCTCGGCGCGCCAGCCCGGCTCGATCACGGTGGTGGCATTGGCGTCGCTGACGATGGCCGGGCCGTCGATGGCGTCGCCGGGCCGCAGGCTGTCCGCCGCATACAGGCCGCTGTCGCGCCACGCCCCGGCGCAGTACATGGCCACCGTTGCCATGGGCGCCAGCACGCCTGCGCGGGGCGCATGGGCCGGCGCGGCCGCTGGCGGCGCATCGGACGCGCCGATGGCTTCCACGGAAATGGCTTCGACGACCAGGGCGCGCGCCGGCATCAGGAAGGAAAATCGCTTCTTGTAGGCCGCTTCGAACTGCGCCTGCATGCCGGCGGCCGTATCGAACAGCACGACGAGGGCCGTATCCGTGCCTTCGTAGCGCAGGTGCACGCGATGCACGAGCACGATGCGCTCCCCTGCCACGCCCTGGCGCAGCAAGTCGCCGCGCGCCAGTGCGCCCAGGGCCGCGAAATCGCCGGCCAAGTCCTTGCCCAAGGCGGCCTCGATGGCCTGTTCCCGCATCGCGCTCTGGTCGGCCAGGCCCATGCCGTAGGCCGACATCACGCCCGCCAGGCTGTGGATGAAGACCGTGCGCATGCCCAGCGCGTCGGCCACCAGGCAGGCGTGCTGGCCGCCCGCGCCGCCAAAGCTGGTGAGCGTGTAGCCGGTGACGTCGTGGCCGCGCTGCACGGAAATCTGCTTGATGGCGTTGGCCATATTGCCCACGGCGATGGCGATGTAGCCTTGCGCCACCTGTTCCGGCGTCGAGTTCACCGTGCGCGCCAGCGCCTCGAACTGGACGCGCACGGTGGCCGCGTCCAGCGCTTCATCGGCGTCGGGGCCGAAGACGCGGGGAAAGTGCGCGGGCTGCAGCTTGCCCAGCATGACGTTGCAGTCGGTGACGGCCAGCGGGCCGCCGCGCCGGTAGCTGGCGGGGCCGGGATTGGCGCCCGCGCTGTCCGGCCCCACCCTGTAGCGGGCGCCGTCGAAATGCAGGATGGAACCGCCGCCCGCCGCCACCGTGTGGATGCTCATCATGGGCGCGCGCATGCGCACGCCGGCGATCTGCGTCTCGAACACGCGCTCGAACTCGCCCGCGTAATGCGACACGTCGGTGGACGTGCCGCCCATGTCGAAGCCGATGACCTTGTCGAAGCCGGCCAGCGCGCTGGCGCGCACCATGCCGACGATGCCGCCCGCGGGGCCGGACAGGATGCTGTCCTTGCCCTGGAAGGCGCGCGCATCGGTCAGGCCGCCGTTCGACTGCATGAACTGCAGGTGCACGCCGGGCAGTTCCATCGCCAGCTGGTCCACGTAGCGGCGCAGGATGGGCGACAGGTAGGCGTCGACCACCGTGGTGTCGCCGCGCGCCACCAGTTTCATCATGGGACTGACCTCGTGCGACACGGACACCTGCGTAAAACCGGCCTGGCGCGCCAGCTGCGCCACCCGCGCCTCGTGCACCGGGTAGCGGTAGCCGTGCATGCAGACGATGGCGATGGCGCGCAGGCCGCGCGCATGCGCCTGCGCCAGGGCCGCCTGCGCGTCCGCTTCATCGAGCGGCGTGACGACGTCGCCGTGGGCACCCATGCGCTCATTGATCTCGATCACCTCGCCGTACAGCAGTTCCGGCAAGATGATCTGGCGCGCAAACAGCTGCGGGCGGTTCTGGTAGGCGATGCGCAGGGCGTCGCGAAAACCGCGCGTGATGGCCAGCACGGTCGGCTCGCCCTTGCGCTCGAGTAGCGCGTTGGTGGCCACCGTCGTGCCCATCTTGATGGCCCCCACCCGCTCCACGGGCAGCGGCGCGCCGGGCGCAAGGCCCATCAGCTGGCGCATGCCGGCCAGCGCCGCGTCGCGGTACTGGCCCGGGTTCTCCGACAGCAGTTTATGCGTGGCCAGGCTGCCGTCAGGACGGCGCGCCACGATGTCCGTAAAGGTGCCGCCCCGGTCTATCCAGAATTGCCAGTCCATCGTCCCGCCTCCCGCGCTATGTGAGATGGCTATTGTAGCCGCACAATTTAGCGCGCACGGCAGGCGTGCGCACCTTGCCTTCCGCGCGGATCGGCCTTATGTTGAAGGGATACCGACAACTGGAACGCCCCATGACCCTGCTTGACACCGCCGCACCGCTGTACGCCATCGCCGACATCCGCGCCATTGAACAGGCGGCCGCGCAAACCCTGCCGCAAGGCACCCTGATGCAGCGTGCCGGCCAGGCCGCCGCCAGCGCCGCCCTGAAGCTGCTGCACGCGCAGGAAGACGCCGACGGCCGTGGCCACATGCGCGTGCTGGTGCTGGCCGGCCCCGGCGACAACGGCGGCGACGCGCTGGAAGCGGCGGCCCACCTGGCCGCCAGCGGCATCGAAGTGCTGGCCTGGCTGGCGCCCGAGGCGCAGGCCACGTCGCCCGAGCGCGAAGCGGCCCTGAGCCGCGCCCGCAACAGCGCGGCGCGCTGCATGGAGGCGGCTACCAGCATGGCTGCCGCCGCCGTGGGCGCCGCCCCGTGGAACCTCGTCATCGACGGCCTGTTCGGCATCGGCGCCTCGCGCCCCCTGGACGGCGAATGCCGCGACATGGCGCAGCTGGTCAACAAGCTTGATTGTCCCGTGCTGGCGCTCGACGTGCCCAGCGGCCTGCACGCGGACACGGGCGCCATCGACGGCGTGGCCATCCGCGCCAGCCATACGCTCACCTTCATCGGCGACAAGCCGGGCCTGCACACGGCGAACGGCCGCGATTTTGCGGGCGAGGTGGAAGTGGCCGGCCTGGCGATCGATCCGGCCCTGCTGCCGGAAGCCAGGGCGCAGCTGGGCGGCCTGCACCTGTTCGCCCGCCAGTTGCAGCCGCGCCGGCAAAATACGCACAAGGGCAGCTACGGCAGCGTGGCCGTCATCGGCGGCGCGCAAGGCATGGCCGGCGCGCCCATCCTGGCGGCCCGCACGGCCCTGCATGCGGGCGCGGGAAGAGTGTACATCGCCTTTCCCGACGCGCCGCCCGCCTTCGACAGCGGCCAGCCGGAACTGATGTGCCGCCGCGCGCAAGACCTCGATTTCTCGGGCCTGCATTTCGCCGCGCTGGTGGCCGGGCCCGGCCTGGGCGGCGACGTCGATACGGTGGAACTGCTGCAGCGCGCGTTCGAGAGCGACAGCCCCCTGCTGCTGGACGCCGACGCCCTGAACCTGATGGCGGCCGAGCCGGAATTGCAGTCGGCGCTGGCCGTGCGCTCCGGCGCGGGGGCGACGATCCTGACGCCGCATCCGCTGGAAGCGGCGCGCCTGCTCGACCTGACGGTGGCCGAGGTGCAGGCGGACCGCCTGGGCGCGGCGCGCCAGCTGGCCGCGCAGCTGGGCGCCATCGTGGTGCTGAAAGGGTCGGGCACGGTGATCGCCGCGCCCGATGGCGGCGTCGTCGTCAACACCACGGGCGGCCCCGCGCTGGCCACGGCCGGCACGGGCGATGTATTGTCCGGCCTGTGCGGCAGCCTGCTGGCGCAGGGCTGGCCTGAATGGGAAGCGGCGCTTGGCGCCGTGTGGCTGCACGGCGCGGCGGCCGATGCGCTGGTGGCGGCAGGCAGCGGTCCCATAGGCCTGACGGCCGGGGAATTGATCCCGGCGATACGCAAGCTGATCAATGCCTTGTCGGCATAAGCGTATGGCGTGGGGGTGTTGGATTACGCCCTGCGGGCTAATCCAACCTGCGGACCGGAGGTCGGGCAGGTCGAGTAGGTCGGATTAGCGGAACGCGTAATCCGACAAACACCAGCAGCAATCACACCAGCCTGCCCGCCGCTATCGTGATGGTGCGCCCGCAGCGGGCCGCGATCGAACTGTCATGCGTGACGAGCACCAGGGTCGATCCCCGTTCGCGGTTCAGCTCGAACATCAGCTGGATCACGGCCTCGCCGGTGGCGGCGTCCAGGCTGCCCGTCGGCTCGTCGGCGAACAGCAGCGGCGGCTGCGTGACGAAGGCGCGCGCCAGCGCCACGCGCTGCTGCTCGCCGCCGGACAGGTATTTCGGGTAATGCTTCAGGCGGCTGCCCAGGTTGACTCGGCCCAGCATGGCTTGCGCCTTTTCCTTCGCATCGGGGTCGCCCCGCAACTCCAGCGGCAGCATGACGTTTTCCAGCGCCGTCAGATGGGCCAGCAGCTGGAAGGACTGGAAGACGAAACCGAGCTTTTCCTTGCGGAAACCGGCGCGGCCGTCTTCGTCGAGGGCGAAGATATCGGTGCCGTCGAGCATGACCTTGCCCTCGCTGGGCGTGTCCAGGCCGGCCAGCAGGCCGAGCAAGGTGGACTTGCCGGAACCGGAGGCGCCGACGATGGCCAGCGTCTCGGCCGTTTGCACGGTAAAATCAACTTGATGCAGGATGGTCAGCTCACCATCGGCATCGGGTACGCGCTTGGCCAGCTGGACCACTTCGATGGCCGGCCGGGCCTTTTGGCTGTCGGGTGCGGCAGGCCGCCGGGCTGCTGCTTCTGATGGGAGAAAACTGGTGGAAGTCGCTTTAGGGAATTCGGGCATGCTGATCTATCTTAAAAAATTTCGTGAACAAATAAGTATCAAGGGCGGCAGCCGCCTGCGGCGGCGCACCCTGTCCTTGCTTCCTGCGGCAGCCCTGCTCCTGGTGTCAGGCATGACGAACGCCTATTCTGCACCAAAAACGCTGCTGGTGCTCGGTGACAGCCTGTCGGCCGAGTACGGGCTGGCGCGCGGCACGGGCTGGGTTGCCTTGCTGGAGCAGCGCCTGAAGGCGCAAAAGAACGACACGCGCATCGTCAACGCCAGCATCAGCGGCGAGACCACCAGCGGCGGGCGCGCGCGCCTGCCCGCGCTGCTGGCCAGGCACCAGCCCGACGTCGTGCTGATCGAACTGGGCGCCAACGACGGCCTGCGCGGCCTGCCCGTGGCGGCCGCCGAAGCGAACCTGCGCGCCATGGGCGAGGCGGTAAAAAAATCGGGCGCGCAGGTGGTGCTGGTGGGCATGCGCATGCCGCCCAACTATGGCCGCGCCTATGGCGAACAGTTTTATGGCGTGTACGGCAAGCTGGCGAAGGAATGGAAGGCGCCGCTGGTGCCCTTCATGTTCGAAGGCATCGCCGACCAGCCGCAGCTGTTCCAGGCCGACCGCATGCACCCGAACGCGCAGGCGCATCCGGCCATCCTCAAGAATATCTGGCCGCAGCTGGCGCCGCTGCTGAAGGCCAGGTAGCACCTAGAAAATCATGACGAAGCGGGCGCCGCCCGCCACCGATTTGACGTGGCGCACGGCGCCGCCATTGCGGTGCACGAGCTGGCGCACCATCGCCAGGCCGATGCCGCTGCCCGTGCCCTTGGTGGAAAAGAAGGGCGTGAAAATGTCCGTCGCCAGGTGTTCCGGCACGCCCGGCCCATTGTCGCTCACTTCGATGCGCAGCCGCCCGCCGCGCGACAGCCGCGCGCTGACCTGCACCTGCGGCGCGGCCTGCTCCGCGCACGCTTCCTCCGCGTTGCGGAGCAGGTTGACCAGCGCCTGCTCCAGCTGGCCCGCATCGGCCAGCAGCTCCAGGTTCGCCGGCTCGGCCGCGAAACTGGCCTGCCCGCCGCGCGCCAGCCACGCCGGTCCCACCAGCGCCGACAGGCGGGCGAACAGCGCGGCCAGGCTGAAGGCCTGCGGCCGCGCCTCGGGCACGCTGGCCAGGCGCCGGTAGCCGCTGACGAAATGCGTCAGGCTGTCGGCGCGCCGGCTGATGGTTTCCAGGGCCAGGTCCAGGTCGTCCAGCGTGGCGGCGGACAGCGTGCCGTCCGCCCCGGCCAGCAATGCCCGCGCCGTGTGCGACAGCGATGCCACCGGCGTGAGCGAATTCATGATTTCGTGCGTGAGCACGTGCACGAGCTTTTGCCAGGCCTGCATGGCTTCCGCTTCCAGCTCCGTTTCCATCGGCATCAGCGCCACCAGGCGCTGCGGCAGGCCTTCGACCAGCATGGCGCTGGCCGTGGCCAGCGCCCGTTCGGCGCCCCGCTCCGTGTGGAAGTCGATCACCTTGCGCTGGCCTTCCGCCAGCGCCGCCAGGGTGGCGCCCAGGTCGTCCGCATCGATGGCGCGTCCGGGCGCCAGCAGGCGGCGCGCGCGCGCATTCACGGCGACGCACTCCCCCGCCTGCCCGCCGTGCACGCGAAACAGGGCGACGGGGGCGAATTCCAGCTGGGTTTCCAGGGCCAGCACGTGCCGCGCCTGGCGCGCAGCGTCGTGCGGCGCGCCGGGCGGGCATTCGATGGGCGGCGGCGCGGCCAGCACGGCCCAGGCCTGGCGCAGCAGCGCAATGGCCCAGGCGGCAAGCGCGATGCAGGCCGCGCCGCGCGCCAGCGGCAGGCCCTGGCCCGGGCCGGCGGCGATGGCGCCCGCGCCGCCGGCGGCCAGGGCCAGCAAGCCGGCGCCGGCGGCCAGCGCGCGCCGCGCGCGGCGCCTAGAGTCCATGCTTTTCCAGCTTGCGGTACAGCGCGGCGCGGCTCACGCCCAGCACGCGCGCGGCATGGCTGATATTGCCCTGCACTTGCGCCAGGGCGGCGCCGACGGCGTCGCGCTCAAGCGCCTCGAGCGTCAGCGCGGCCGCCGCCGGCGGCGGCACGGCCGCTGGCGCAGCGGCGCCTGGCGCAAACAGGCCGAAATCTTCCAGCCGGTAGGCATCGGCCTGCGCCAGGATCACGGCGCGCTCGCACGCATGCCGCAGCGCGCGCACGTTGCCGGGCCAGTCATGCGCGTGCAGCGCTTCGGCCACGCCGGGCGCCAGCGCCATGCGCGGCCGCTGGTACTGGCATGCATAATGGTCCAGGTAATGCGCCAGCAGCAGCGCGATGTCGGCGCGGCGCGCGCGCAGCGGCGGCACGCGGATGACGATGGTATTGAGGCGGAACAACAGATCGGGGCGAAAGACCTGCGCGTCATACAGCTGCCGTTCATCGAGGTTGGTGGCGCTGACGATGCGCACGTCGATGGCTTGCGGCCGGTCCGCGCCCAGCGGCGTGACTTCGCGCCGCTCCAGCGCCGTCAGCAGCTTCGCTTGCGCGCCCAGCGCCAGGTTGCCGATTTCGTCGAGCAGCAGGGTGCCGCCGGAAGCGGCCTGGAAACGCCCCTCGCGGTCGCCGCGCGCATCCGTGAACGCGCCCCTGCGGTGGCCGAACAACTCGCTTTCCAGCATCGCTTCGGGCAGGCTGCCCATGTCCACCGCCAGGAACTGGCGTCCGGCGCGCCGCGACGCCGCATGGATGGCGCGCGCCACCAGCTCCTTGCCCACGCCATTTTCACCGAGCACCATCACATTGGCCTGCGTCGGTCCCACGCTGGCGATAAACGCGCGCAGTTCGCGCATTGCCGGCGAGCTGCCCATCAGGGCGGCGCAGGCGCCGTCCATGCTGCCGCACGCGGGCTGCACCGGCGTCGCGGCGGGTGCCGGACGGCGCCGCGCCAGCGCGCCGTCGACGGCCGCGGCCAGGCGCGCGTTGTCCCACGGCTTGGTGATGAAATCGCAGGCGCCCCGCTTCATCGCCTCGACGGCCAGCGCCACGTCGGCATATGCCGTCATGGCGATCACCGCCGGCGGCCGCGGCAGCGCCTGCAGCTGCGCCAGCACCTGCAGGCCTTCGGCGCCGTCCGTGCGGCCGCGCGTGAAATTGAAGTCGAGCAGCAGCACGTCGGGCACGCCGGCCTCGCCTTCCAGCTGGCGCGCCAGCTCGCGCGGATGCGCCAGGACGCTCACCCGGTCCGCGTGCCGGCGCAGCAGCAATCGCGCCGCATACGCGACATCGGCGTCGTCATCGAGTATCAGCACGTGCGCAGCAGGATCGGCCATGGGAAAAGGAGAGGTCAAGGTGGGCCGATTCTAGCAGCCGGCGCGGGCCGCCTCCAGACAAATTCCGCTTCGCCGCGCCAGGTGTCCGGAAGCGGACACCTGGCGCGTCCATTTGCGGACGGCGGCGCGTGCCGGCACCGGCCCGCGCCGCGGCGCCCTGCGGCCGCCTTCGGTGGCATGGAAGTTGCGGTGATGGCGCTACCCGCAGCAAGCTTTTTGCCGCGCACCTTACAAAATGCCCCCAGGAGATGACACAATCATGACGACCACCGCGTTCGCGCGCCCCCGATCCACTTCCCTTCCCCAGCACAAGGACGGCATGCTCAAGCTTTCGAATGTCAGCAAAATCTATCAGGGCGGCGACGTGCGCACGACCGCGCTCGACTGCATCAGCCTGGAAATCGATCCCGGCGAATATGTGGCCATCACCGGGCCATCGGGCTGCGGCAAGTCGACCTTGCTGGCGATGCTGGGCTTGCTCGACACGCCGGACAGCGGCGAATACTGGTTCGAGGGACGCAACGTGGCCGGCTGGAGCGAAGCGAAGCTGAATGGCCTGCGGCGCGGCAGGGTCGGCTTCATCTTCCAGAACTTCAACCTGATCGAAGAATTGACGGTGGCCGAGAATGTCGCGCTGGCCCTGGAATACCTGCCCGTGCCCGCGCCGGAACGGCGCGCGCGCGTGGCGGCCATGCTCGACAAGCTGGGCATCGCCCACCGCGCCCGGCACCGGCCGTCGCAATTGTCGGGCGGACAACAGCAGCGCGTGGCGATCGCGCGGGCGCTCGTGGCGCGCCCCGCCATGCTGCTGGCCGACGAACCGACAGGCAACCTGGACACGGCCCACGGCGATGAAGTGATGCGGCTGTTGCGCCAGATCAATGCCGAAGGCACGACCGTCATCATGGTCACGCACTCGGCCGCGCATGCGGCCCAGGCCTCGCGCACCTTGCGCCTGCTCGACGGGCGCATCCTCGTCGATGCGCTGCATGCCGCCTGAGGAGAGCCCGACATGACATTCGCACATTTACGCCTGGCCTGGCGCAGCCTGCGCCACGATCCCGCGTACGCACTGGTGGTGACGGGCGGCCTGGCCATCGGCTTCGCCGCCGCCCTGCTCCTGCTGGCGCTGGTACGCCATGCCTGGCAGTCGAACCAGCATATCGCGCACGTGGAACAGCTGTACGTGGTCAAGCAGCGCTACAACGTCGACCCCAAGGCGCCCTGGTTCGACCAGGCGCCGCTACTGCTGCGCCAGGCCGGCGCCAACGCGCCCGGCGTCGCCGCGGCCACCGCCTACCTGCCGTCGCGCCCGGAAAGCCAGGGACTCACGGTGCGCATCGGCACGCAGTTGAGCCAGCTGGCCAGCCTGACGGTCATGCCGGGCTTCGAGGAGCTGCTGGGCCTGCAGGCGCTGCAGGGCGACCTGGCGCACACCCTGGGCCAGCCGGGCGCCATCGCGCTGACGCAGGACGCGGCGCGGCGCCTGTTCGGCAGCAGCCAGGCCGTGGGCCGCACCCTGCTGGCCGACGGCAAGCTGCTGCGCGTGGGCGCCATCGTGCCCACGCCGCCCGCCAACACGACCATCGCATTCGAAGCGCTGGTCGGCACCGATTCCCTGCTGGCCGATGCGGACGTGCGCGACGAAATGCACACGGGACAGCGCGGCTGGTGGGGCAAGCTGCTGCTGCGGCTACACCCTGGCAGCGCGCCGGACGCGGTGGCGCGGGCCTTGCAGCAAGCCATCGACGCCAGCCCCGCCGTGCAGGCGCTGCCGCTGGAAGCGCGGCAGCGCCTGGCAGGACGCAAGGCGATGGACATCGTGCTGGCACCGCTGGGCAGCGCGTATTTCGACGCCGACGTGGCGCACAACCAGATCGCGGGGCCGGGCGAACGGGCCCACCCGGCCGCCATCGCCGCGCTGGCGGCCATGGCGGCGCTGATCCTGGCCCTGGCCGCCGTCAACTACGTCAACCTGGCCACCGTGCGCATGCAGCGGCGCCAGACGGAAGTGGCGATGCGCAAGGTGCTGGGCGCCGGCGTGCGCCAGATCGTGCTGCAACTGCTGGCCGAATCGCTGCTGGTATCGCTGGCGGCCGCGGCCGCGGGCCTGCTGCTGGCGTGGCTGCTGCAGCCGCTGTTCGCCGAACTGGTCGACCGCAGGCTGGAAACGCTGCTGGCGCCGGCCAGCATCGCCACGGCCGGCGCGCTGGGACTGCTGCTGGGCCTGTTGACCGTCATCTACCCGGCCTGGATCGCCATCGGCGTGCGCCCGGGCCACGTCATGAGCGGCAGGGGCGGCGGCGAATCGGCGCGCGGCCTGCGGCTGCGGCGCGCGCTGACGCTGCTGCAGGTGGCCAGCGCCATGGGACTGGCCAGCATCAGCGTGGCCATCGCCTGGCAGGCCAGCTATGCCATGCGCGCGGCGCCCGGCTTCGACCCCGCTCCGCTGCTCATCGTCGACTTGCCCGTGCTGGTGCGCGGCAACGTGCAGGCGCAAGGTTTCATCGCCGCATTGCAGGCCGAGCCGGCTGTCGCCGGCATCGCCATCTCGGAAGATGCGGTGGGCCGCAGGAACGCCGCCTGGTTCCGCGACCTGAAGCGTCCGGGCGGCGCCAGCGCGCCGATGGAAATGAAGTCGGTGAGCGCCAATTTCTTTGCGCAGTACCGCGTCGCTGCCACGGCTGGCCGCCTGTTCGATCCGCGCCAGGACAGGGAGGACGACGGCGTGCCGCTGGTGCTCAATACCATCGCGGCGCGCCAGCTGGGCTTCGCCGAGCCGGCCGCCGCGCTGGGGCAGATCCTGCTGTTCAAGGGCTTTGACAACAAGGTGACCGAAAAGCGCGTGATCGGCATCGCGCCGGAGCTGCGCTTCCAGTCGCTGCGCGAACCGCCGCGCGCCATAGCGTACGAGCTGTGGACGGCAGGAAGCGTCCTCAGCGTGCGCGCGACGGGGTCGCTGGCGGCCGTGGAGGCGGCCGTGCGCGCGGCCTGGCCCCGCTACTTTCCCGAAGCCATCATCAAGCTGCGGCCCGCCGCCGCCATCCTGGCCCACAACTACGCGGACGATGCGCGCATGGCGCGCCTGCTGACCCTGTCGACGGGCATCGCGCTGGCCATCGCCGCCTTCGGCACCTATGTGCTGTCGGCCCACACGGTGCAGCGCCGCGCCAGGGAAATCGTGCTGCGCAAGCTGCATGGCGCGCACCGCGCCGCCATCGGCCTGCTGGTGCTGCGCGAAACGGGCACGCTGGTGCTGCTGTCGGCCGCCCTCGCGCTGCCGCTGGCGGCGCTGGCCATCGAGCGCTACCTGGCCGGCTTTGTCGAACGGGCGCCGGTGGGCTGGTGGACCATGCTGCTGGCCCTGGCCGCCACCATGGCCGTGACCTGCGCGGCGGCGGCGCGCCACGCCTGGCTGGCCATGCGCCTGCCCCCGGCGCAGGCGCTGCGCGGTTGAGGCGGCAAGCGTTTCCAGCCCCAAAAATGGCCATGCCACCGCCAGGTGCGGGAATGCGCCCGGTGTTGCCTTCAGTAATGTTTCTGCAGAGCGGATGCGCCCGCACGGCACGGCACGCAGCGGCAACGCTGCAAGCCGTGTGCGTGGCCCTGCCGGTAAGCATGGCTGCAGTTACAATCGACAATCGGGACAATGCCACCGCTGCCGGGCCATGCTGTCGATCAGGGCCACGGCGGCGTCCCGCGGCGCGTAGCGGTGCGGCGAACCGGGCCATGAAGGCCTTCCACCGGGCTGGCCGCATGGACGGCCCCCGGTGCTCCGATATGCAGGGCCAGACAGCAGGAGCGGAGACAGATTCCTGGAATTCCCCTGCTTGCCGGGGACAGAGCCAAAAAAAATAGCCGCTCGAGAGCGGCTATTTTTACGCATATAAACTCTTACGGCGCTACCGGCGCCGTGGCCGGGGCTGCGACCGGCTTGACGATCTTGACCTTGGCCTTGTTTTTCAGGTACTCGACATAATCGAACATTTCCTGTTGTGCCAGGATATTGCTGATCTGGTCTTTCTCTTGCTGGCGGCGCGCCGCATCGACCTGCTCAGGCTGCTGAACCTTGGCGATGCGGTAAATGCCATAGCCCAGTGCCGGCAATTCCGTGCCCACGTACGCGGGCAGCTTGCTGGTATCGGCCTTCATCACTTGCGCGATGGCGGCGCGGTTGATACCGTCGAGCTTGCTGCGAGATACCCATTGCGCGGCGCCGAAACCGCTGGCGTCGCCCGAAGCCTTCAGGGCGGCCAGCTTGGCTTCGCCGGCTTTCTTCGCCAGCTTCGCCGCTTCTTCCAGGGTCACGCGCTGACGGATCATCGCTTCGACTTCGGCCAGCGGACGCTTGGCAGCCGGCTTGAATTCCACCACGCGGCCCGCGATCAGCACGTTCGGGCCGACGGTCACGGCTTCCGTATTGCGCTTTTCCTTCAGTGCATCGTTCGAGAAGATGGCGCTGAGGAATTTCGCGTTATTGAACGGCGCGGCGCCCAGTGCCGGCGACGGCGTGCGCGACAGGTTGGCAACGGTTTCCACTTTCAGCTTCAGCTTGTCGGCTACCGGCTTGAGGCTGTCCGATTGCTCGTAGACCGTGTTGGTGAAGGTTTCCGCCATTTCCGAGTATTTCTTCGCGGCGAACTGCTTGCGCAGGTCGGCCGTGATCTCGCCCTTGACTTCGTCGAGCGCTTTCACGTGCTGCGGCTTGACGGACGTGACGGTCAGCACGTGGTAGCCGAAATCGGAAGCGACGACGTCGCTGATGTCGCCTTGCTTGAGCTTGAAGATCGCGTCTTCCACCGGTTTTGGCAAGGCACCCTTGGCCACGACGTCGAGGTCGCCGCCCAGTTCCGCCGAAGCGGGATCTTCCGACTTGGCCTTGGCGATGGCGGCGAAGCTTGCCGGTGCCTTGCGCACTTCGGCCAGGATGGCTTCGGCCTTGGCCTTGGCGGCGGCCTTGTCGGCGGCGGAAGCGTCTTTCTTGACGGCGATCAGGATATGGCTGGCGCGGCGTGCTTCTTCGCTCGTGTAGGCTTTCTGGTTTTTCGCGTAGTAGGCGGCCACGTCGGCATCGCTGACATCGACTTGCTCGCCCGCGGCGGCGCCGTCGAGCACCACGTATTCGATCTTGGCTTGCTCGGGAACTTCAAAGAACTTGCCGTTCTTGTCGTAGAAAGCCTTGACCATGGCATCGGTGACCTTGACTTCAGGCACGAACTGGGCGACCGGCAACAGCAATTCCTGCACTTCGCGCTCTTCCGACGTGATGTCGGACAGGCGCTTGGAGACGCTGTTCGGCGCGAACGCGGTACCTTGCACGGCGCCGGCCAGTTGCTGCAGGGCCAGGTCGCTGCGGCGGCGCGCATCGTACATTTGCGGCGTCATGCCCTGGGCGGCCAGCATGGCCTTGTAGCGTTCCAGGTCGAATTTACCGTCCGGTAAGGTCAAGCCTGGAATGTCCAGCACTTCCTTTTGCAGCACGGCATCGCTGATGACCAGGTGGCTGCGGCCCACTTCGGCGGCCACGGCGCGCTCGGCGATCAGGTTGTCGAGGATGCTCTTGCGTGCTTCCGGCGTATCGAACATTTTCTGGTCGAACTGCTCGCCCATCATCTGGCGGTAGCGATCGATCTGCTGGCGTTGCGCTTCTTCATATTGCTGCTGCGTGATGACCTGGTCGCCGACCTTGGCGATGGTGTTCGCGCCGTCGCCGAAGCTTTGGTAGCCGCTGATACCGACCAGTGCAAAAGACGGGACGATGATCAGCATCAAGAGAAACTGCATCAAGCGTCGATGGGTACGAATAAATTCAAACATGGTCAGCCAATTCGGGATGAGTGGATCACTATAAAAAAAGGCGAACATGCGTTCGCCTTGATTTCTTCGGCGGAATGGACGGGACAGATGTCCACTTCCCCTTTAGATTCAACAACTTGGCGCTGGAACTAAAGCAGGATTCTGACGCCCAAGCCATTATCTCCTGATTCTACAATGCCCATAGCGCTATAGCAAGAGTAAATCAGGGCGCGCGCCCTGCCCTGGCGGCGCGCGGCGCGGCGATGCCGGCAAGGCGCCAGTCCCCGCATTAAACCCGGCGCAGCTTAAAGCGGATTTAAATGGCCATGCTTCTTGATTCAAAAAACGGCATGCGGGAATTTTAAAATGAAAGCGCGCAGAGATAATCGGGCGCATAAAAGAAAAACCCGCGCTGCTTATTCGGCAGCGCGGGTTTCTATATTCTGGCGGAGCGGACGGGACTCGAACCCGCGACCCCCGACGTGACAGGCCGGTATTCTAACCAACTGAACTACCACTCCTTGAGAGCGTATTTTTTTGGCGGAGCGGACGGGACTCGAACCCGCGACCTCCGACGTGACAGGCCGGCATTCTAACCAACTGAACTACCACTCCGAAAAATACACAGTACTGCTTGCATTTGCATCCAGGGTTGCGATCCGAAGAACTTCAACCCTGAAATCGCGGCACCCGGAAGCGCCGCCAAATGTTTCCGGTGATTGTCACCTCACCGAAGTCCGTTAGTTTACAGCATCCTTCAAAGCTTTACCAGCTTTAAATTTCGGAACTTTTGCAGCTTCGATGGTGATCGCTTCTTTGGTACGCGGATTGCGGCCGGTACGCTCAGCACGCTCGCTGACCGAGAAGGTACCAAAACCAACCAGCGTCACGCTGTCGTTGTTTTTCAAAGTTTCCGTCACGCCGCCGATAACAGCGTCGAGTGCGCGCGCAGCGGCGGCTTTGGAAATGTCAGCTTTTTCAGCAATGTGGTCGATCAATTCAGTCTTGTTCACTAGCATCCCCAATTACAAAGGTATAAAACGTTTACCGTATCGTTGCGGCACTTTTGGCACCACAGCTGTCCGGCGAAAAAAATGTGCAGGCGTATTAAACAAGCCACACTGTATATGTGTCAAGCGCTTTGGGGGCGCAATTCACGTTTCAATATAAAACAAGCGCTCTAAAAGCGCTTGTTCGGGGAAAACGGCGGTAAAACGTTAGTGTTTTACCACCTCGCCAGCCGCGTCAGGCTTGGCGGCGGCGGCCGTGACGGCCTCCACCGCAGCCACTTCGGCCAGTGCTTCAGGCATGCGCTCGAGGGCGATTTCCAGCACTTTGTCGATCCAGCGCACCGGCACGATCTCCAGCTTGTTCTTGACGTTGTCCGGAATCTCGGCCAGGTCCTTCACGTTCTGCTCCGGAATCAGGACCGTCTTGATGCCGCCGCGATGGGCCGCCAGCAGCTTCTCTTTCAGGCCGCCGATCGGCAGCACTTCGCCGCGCAAGGTGATCTCGCCCGTCATCGCCACGTCGGCGCGCACGGGGATGCCCGTGAAGACCGACACCATCGCCACCGTCATGGCCGCGCCGGCCGAAGGACCGTCCTTCGGCGTCGCGCCTTCCGGCACGTGGATGTGGATGTCGCTCTTCTCGAACACGTCCGCCTTGATGCCCAGGCGCTGTGCCCGGCTGCGCACCACCGTGCGGGCGGCCTCGATCGACTCCTTCATGACGTCGCCCAGGGTACCCGTGCGGATGATGCCGCCCTTGCCCGGCATCGACACGGCTTCGATGGTCAGCAGATCGCCGCCCACTTCCGTCCATGCCAGACCGACCACCTGGCCCACCTGGTTTTCTTTCTCCGCGACGCCAAAATCATAGCGGCGCACGCCGAGGAACTTGTCCAGGTTCTTCGAGTTGACGATGACTTTCTTGTCGGATTTCTTCAGCAGCAGCATCTTCACCACCTTGCGGCAGATCTTCGACACTTCACGCTCGAGCGAACGCACGCCCGCTTCCCGCGTGTAGTAGCGGATGATGTCGCGCAAGGCCGACTCGGCCACCGAGATTTCGTCTTCCTTCAAGCCATTGTTCTTCACCTGCTTCGGCAGCAGGTAGCGCTGCGCGATGCTGGTCTTCTCGTCTTCCGTGTAGCCGGACAGTCGGATCACTTCCATGCGGTCAAGCAAGGCTGGCGGAATATTGTACGAGTTCGACGTGGCCACGAACATCACGTCGGAGAGATCGAAATCGACTTCGATGTAATGGTCGGAGAACGTATGGTTCTGTTCCGGGTCCAGCACTTCCAGCAGGGCCGACGACGGGTCGCCACGGAAATCGGCGCCCATCTTGTCGACTTCATCGAGCAGGAACAAGGGATTGCGCACGCCGACTTTCGACAGCGATTGCAAGATCTTGCCCGGCATCGAGCCGATGTAGGTGCGGCGGTGGCCGCGGATCTCGGCTTCGTCGCGCACGCCGCCCAGGGCCATGCGCACGAACTTGCGGTTCGTCGCGCGGGCGATGGACTGGCCCAGCGAGGTCTTGCCGACGCCCGGAGGACCGACGAAGCACAGGATGGGCGCCTTGAGCTTGTCGACGCGCTGTTGCACCGCGAGGTATTCCAGGATGCGTTCCTTGACCTTGTCGAGGCCGTAGTGGTCGCCTTCGAGCACTTTTTCCGCATTCGCCAGGTCGTTATTGACCTTGGATTTCTTTTTCCAAGGCAAATTGACCAAGGTATCGATGTAGTTGCGCACGACGGTGGCTTCGGCCGACATCGGCGACATCAGCTTGAGCTTTTTCAACTCGTTGGTGGCCTTGTCGAGCGCTTCCTTCGGCATTTTCGCCGAAGCGACTTTTTTCTCCAGCTCGTCGAGGTCGGCACCATCCTCGCCCTCGCCCAGCTCTTTCTGGATCGCCTTGACCTGTTCGTTCAGGTAATACTCGCGCTGCGACTTTTCCATCTGGCGCTTCACGCGGCCACGGATACGCTTTTCCACCTGCAGGATGTCGAGCTCGCCTTCGAGCTGGCCCAGCAGGTGCTCGAGGCGCTTGGCCACGCTGAAAATCTCCAGGATGACTTGCTTTTGCTCAAGTTTCAAAGGCAGGTGCGCGGCCACGGTGTCGGCCAGGCGGCCGGCATCGTCGATGCCCGACAGGGAGGCAAGGATTTCCGGCGGAATCTTTTTGTTCAGTTTGACGTACTGGTCGAACTGCTGCACGATCGCGCGGCGCATGGCTTCGACTTCCGACTCGTCGCCCGGCTCGGACTCGAGCGGCGTCAGGTCGGCGATGAAGTGCGTCGGCGCATCGCTGATATGGTTGATACGGGCACGCTGCGCACCTTCGACCAGCACCTTGACGGTGCCATCGGGCAGCTTGAGCATTTGCAGAATATTGGCGACGCAGCCAATTTCATAGATATCCGAAGGAGACGGCTCGTCCTTCGCGGCTGCTTTTTGAGCGGCAAGCATGATGCTCTTGCCCTGCTCCATCGCAGCTTCCAGCGCCTTGATCGACTTTGGACGGCCAACGAACAGCGGTATCACCATATGCGGGAAAACGACGACATCCCGCAACGGCAATAACGGCAGTTGAGTTTGCTCAGTTAATTTGGAAGTTGTCATGGCGTACCTTATAGAAAGCGTGTTTACGATGTTGGCGCTCGCTGCCAAAACACAAGACCGGCGAGAATAAATAATTCTGTGAAACAAACATTTTGTTCATTTCGCAAAACACACCCGCATGACTGTAACAAATGCAGTTGTAACAGTAAAAAAGCCACGCGCAGCTAAGCGCCGCGAGTGGCTTTCCGATTGAAGCCTGCACTCATTGATTTAAATTGTACTGCCATGCCTTAAGGAATCAAAACCCTTTTTAAGCATTTGTCTCGGCAGTAATCAATTTTCTCCGGAGGCCTTGGCAGTCTCTTGATAAATCAACAAAGGTTTGGCGCCGCTGGTGATGGTATTTTCGTCGATGACGACTTTCACCACATTTTGTTCGCTCGGCAGTTCGTACATGACGTCCAGCAAAGCGTGCTCGAGGATGGAGCGCAGGCCGCGTGCGCCGGTCTTGCGCGCCAGCGCCTTCTTGGCGATCGCATGCAGGGCGGCCGGACGAATCTCCAGTTCCGCGCCTTCCATGTCGAGCAGCTTCGAATACTGCTTGATCAGCGCATTCTTCGGCTCGACGAGGATCTGGATCAGCGCCTCTTCCGTCAATTCCGCCAGGGTGGCGATGACGGGCAGGCGGCCCACCAGTTCCGGGATCAGGCCGAACTTGACCAGGTCTTCCGGTTCCGCCTGCAACATCAGTTCGCTGGCCGAGCTTTGCGACTTGCTGCGCACGGTGGCCGAGAAGCCGATGCCGCTCTTTTCGGAACGGTTGGCGATCACTTTCGACAGGCCGTCAAAGGCGCCGCCGCAGATGAACATGATGTTGGTCGTGTCGATCTGCACGAAATCCTGGTTCGGATGCTTGCGGCCGCCCTGTGGCGGCACGGAAGCCATCGTGCCTTCGATGAGTTTCAACAACGCTTGCTGCACGCCCTCGCCCGACACGTCGCGCGTGATGGACGGATTGTCGGACTTGCGCGAAATCTTGTCGATCTCATCGATGTAGACGATGCCGCGCTGGGCTTTCTCGACGTCGTAGTTGCAGCTTTGCAGCAACTTCTGGATGATGTTTTCCACGTCCTCGCCCACGTAGCCGGCTTCCGTCAGGGTCGTGGCATCGGCGATCACGAACGGCACGTTGAGCATGCGCGCCAGGGTCTGGGCCAGCAGGGTCTTGCCCGAGCCGGTAGGACCGACCAGCAAGATGTTGCTCTTGGCCAGTTCGATGTCGTCTTTCTTGCCCAGGTGCTTGAGGCGCTTGTAATGGTTGTACACGGCCACCGCCAGGATGCGCTTGGCGGTTTGCTGGCCAATCACGTACTGGTCGAGCAAGGCCGCAATTTCTTGCGGCGTCGGCAAATCCGACTTGGTGCCGGTCACCGTCTCGATGCTCGACGTTTCATCGCGGATGATGTCGTTGCACAAGTCGATGCACTCGTCGCAAATGAACACGGACGGGCCGGCGATGAGTTTCTTCACCTCGTGCTGGCTTTTGCCGCAGAACGAGCAATACAGTAGTTTTTCGCCGCTAGAGGATTTTTTGTCTGACATAAGGCATTTTGGTTGGAACTGCATTAACAATATTGCAAAATCGCAAGCCGGAGTGCGGCAGTTGCCCGCAAGGGCAGCCACCCATGGCGCAAGTCAACAACGTGCACAAGCTCCATGCTACCCGAAATAAAAGCGAAACGCCCGAACGTTTGATCGCCCGGGCGTTTACTTACAACCTTAGCAATACCGGTAGGGGCTCATCAAGCGCGGCTGGTCAACACTTTGTCGATCAAACCATACTCAACGGCCTCGTCGGCGGACATGAAACGGTCGCGGTCGGTGTCCTTGGCGATCTGTTCGATCGACTGGCCCGTGCGCTCGGCCATGATGCCGTTCAAGCGGGTACGCAGGTAAAGGATTTCCTTCGCCTGGATCTCGATGTCGGATGCCATGCCCTGCGAACCACCGGACGGCTGGTGTATCATGATGCGCGAGTTGGGCAGCGAGAAACGCTTGCCCTTGGCGCCGGCGGCCAGCAGGAAAGCGCCCATGGAGGCAGCCATGCCCG
Organism: Janthinobacterium sp. GW822-FHT07H11; assembly: GCF_058798615.1. Lineage (NCBI taxonomy): Bacteria > Pseudomonadati > Pseudomonadota > Betaproteobacteria > Burkholderiales > Oxalobacteraceae > Janthinobacterium > Janthinobacterium sp. GW822-FHT07H11. Next base: position 3,346,446 of record NZ_CM179507.1, on the reverse strand, counting down.
TGCACAGGGTCGAGACATCCGGCTTGATGAACTGCATCGTGTCGTAGATGGCCATGCCGGCCGAGACCGAACCACCTGGCGAGTTGATGTAGAGCGAGATTTCCTTTTCCGGATTTTCGCTTTCCAGGAACAGCAGCTGGGCGACAACCAGGTTGGCCATCTGGTCATTGACCGGGCCGACCATGAAAATCAAGCGTTCCTTCAGCAGGCGCGAGTAAATATCATACGAGCGCTCGCCGCGACCGCTTTGTTCCACCACCATCGGCACCAGGCCGAGCATCTGTGTGTCCAGCGCTGGATTACGGTTCATACCTGTCATTTCATTTCCTTGTGAAGCAGTTAGAGGGCGCCGCCCCGGCCTTGCGGCCGGGAGCGGCGTCCGGATACCAACTGGTTTACGCTTGTGCGTTGCTTCCCATCAGTTCGTCGAAAGCAACTGCTTTCGTCGTGACTTTCGACAGGCCCAACACGTAAGTGACGACGTTTTCTTCCAATACAAGGGCTTCGATCTCACCCAGACGACGACGGTCGCTGTAGTAGTACTTCAGCACTTCGCGCGGATCTTCGTAGCTTTGGGCGAAATCTTCGATCTGCGCCTTGACTTGCTCAGGCGTAGCCTGCAGCTGGTTGTCGCCCACCAGTTGCGACAGGATCAGGCCCAGGCGTACGCGACGCTCGGCTTTTTCCGCGAACAGTTCTGCTGGGAAAGGCACGTCCTTGACGTTCATGCCGCGCTGCGCCATGTCCTGGCGGGTCATTTCGGCCAGACGCTCGGAATCCTGGGCGATCAGGGTCTTTGGCACTTCCAGCTCAGCAACTTTGATCAGCGCGTCCATGACGGCTTCCTTGTTGCGTGCTTTTACGCGGCCAGCGACTTCGCGCTGCAGGTTGACTTTGATGTCTTCGCGCATTTTGGCCAGGTCGCCATCGGCAACGCCCAGCGATTTGGCGAATTCGGCATCGACTTCCGGCAGGTGCGCCCATTCCAGCTTTTGCAGGGTGATGGTGAACGAGGCGGTTTTGCCGGCCACGTCCTTGCCATGGTAGTCTTCAGGGAACGACAGCGGGAAAGTCTTGGACTCGCCCACTTTCAGGCCCAGGGTGGCTGCTTCGAATTCCGGCAGCATGCGGCCTTCGCCCAGCACGAAAGCGTAGCCGTCAGCTTTGCCGCCCGGGAATTCAACGCCGTCGATGGAACCGACGAAGTCGACGGTCACGCGGTCGCCATTGGCGGCAACTGGCTCGCCGCCGTCGCCGTGTTCGCCAGCTTCGCCCTTGGTGTGGAAGTGCACGCGCTGCTTGCGCAGGATGTCGATGGTCTTGTCGATTTCGGCTTCCGACACTTCCGCTTGCACGGTTTCGATTTCCACGGCCGTCAGGTCGCCGATGACGACTTCCGGATACACTTCGAACGTGGCGTCGAATGCCAGCTGGCCTTCGGCCGCTTCTTCTTTCGGCACGATGTTCGGGAAGCCGGCCACGCGCAGATTGTTTTCGTTGGCGGCGTCGTTGAATGCGCGGCCGACTTTATCGTTCAGCACTTCGGATTCAATCTGGTAGCCGTATTGTGCCGCGACCATTTTCAACGGCACTTTGCCCGGACGGAAGCCCGGTGCCTTAGCCGTACGGGCTTGCACTTTCAGGCGCTTCTCAACTTCCGTGCGGACGTCCGTCAGCGGGAAGGAGATCGTGATACGACGTTCGAGTTTGCCCAAGGTTTCGACTGCAGTTGCCATGTAAAAAATCGTCCAAAAAATAAGATACTGTTTGTGCGAGAAAAGAAGACCCGACCCCTTGCGCCATCACTGGCGGCAAGACATGGGTCCAGCTTCACTCGCTCGCATATTCATCTGTAAAAGCATTGAAAACAGGACGATGGACCTGGTCTACCCGGCTGAGGGAAAACCCGCACCAGGCACCAAACAATCCGCCGCTTCCAATACTGCGACAGGGCTCCGAGCGTCCAGCCATGCTTCAAGGTAAATCGCAGGGCCGGCCATCATTCGGTAAAGCGTGGCATTATAACAAAGGACTTCGGAGAAGTGGCTGGCTTTGCGGCCCGGCCACAGAGGATGCCAGCGGCGGCGAACGAATCGCCGCAGCCTGGGTCTGCCCTGTCTTTACTCTTGCCCCGGCATTCATTATTTCGCCAGAGACAGGCTTTCCAGCCTGCTTCGTTCATTAGTATATGCGAACTGTCGCTCCGTCCGAAACAAAGAAATGCGCTCGCGGCGAAGATTTCGGGCAAAAAACCTTTGATTTGCCTCAATTTGGCCATTTTTCAGGCAAACCTAAGTCCTTGCGCGCCGCTCCAAGTGAATTTAAAGGAGAAAACATCATGAGCGATAGCGCACCCGGCAGTTCCAGCAACGCCAAAGCCAAGCTGCATATGGTCCTCGGCCGCCTGCTCGACGGCGTTTCCGATGAGGATCTGCAAAAAATCCAGACGGAAGTCGATGAAATGGAATTGCGCATGAAGGGCGACGGCCACCACGACCACGACCACCCGACCGTCGCCTGACCCGGCCGCGCCGTGCCGCCCATGCAGAGCGTTCGCGCCGCGCCACCGGACGCCGGTGTGCTGGGCGCCGTGGAAACGGCGCTGGCCAGCCACCGCGCCTTTGGCGACAGCGACTACATCCGCTGCCAGCTGGCCGTCGCTTACCGGCGGCGGCTGCACAAGCTCGGTGACACCCTGCCCGAGGCCGCACGGCTGGCCAACGGGCTCGACGCGGCGGCGCCCGCGCGCCAGCGCCAGCTGCTGGGCGACACGGTGCTGCGCTGCGCCGTCCAGCACGCCATGCGCCAGCTGCATCTGGGCGACGATTACGGCTTGCCGCTGCCGCAATGCGCGACGCTGTTCCAGCAGGCCCACGCGCACCTGCGCGCGGACCTGCCCGGCGGGCCGCTGGTGGCCCACCTGCCGCCCATGGCGCGGCTGCACGCCGCGGGCAGCCTGCAGGATGAGGACACTTATATCTGGCATGCGTGGCAGGAAGACACGCCGTATGCGCGCGCCTTCCTTGCCGTGATGGACGACAACTATGGCGCGCCACTGGCCACGCCCACGCCGCAGGAACGGGTCCTGCTGCGCCGGGGCCTGCGCCTGCTGGAAACCCTGCTGCCCCGCCTGACAGCCAGCGCGCTTTCTCACGTGCAACTAATCGCCCTGTTCCCCAAGCTGGGCACCTGGCGCGGCAAGGCGTCCAGTTCGCAATTCCGCGTCAACGGCAGCGTGTTCCTGAACCAGGAACTGATCGGCAACCCCTGGTGGCTGGCCGAACACTTGCTGCACGAGTCGCTGCACCAGAAACTGTACGACTTCCGCCACGGCCACAGCCTGCTGGCGCCCGACTATGCGCGCGAGGATAGCGCCAAGGTCTGTTCACTGTGGAATGCGCCCGATACTGAGGGCAATCACTACTGGGATGCCCACCGCACCCTGGCCGCCTTTCATGTGTATGTCCACCTGGCCTTGCTGTGCCTGCTGGCGGAGCGGCAGGAAGCGGCGCTGGCGCCCCAGTACGGCCCCATCGGCCAGCACATGAGCGGCAGCCGGCGCGCCATCGACCGCGCCCGCTACCTGGGCGAGCAATTGCTGTCCGTCACCTGGCCCGAACTGGGACTGGCCGGACAGCAAATGACCCGCTGGCTGCTGGACGTGCTCGACGTGCTCGATACGCAACGGCGGCCCGGCGGCGCCACCCTGCATTTGCTGCTCGACCTGTACGAGCGCCAGAGCCGCAAGCTCGACACCTATCTGGCGCAGCAGCCGCCGCCGCGCGGCGACCTGCCGGCACTGCAGGCGCAACAGGAACTGGCGCAGGCACGGGCGGCCCTGCATCTGCTGGGGGACATGCCGCCCTGCACGCTAGACGCGGCGCACAGCTGGCCGCAAGCGCGGCAACAGGTGCTACAGGCGCTCATGCCGGTGGCGCACGATTGGACGGTGATGGAAAGAGCGGGCTACCCGCAGGCGCAGGCGCTGATCATGCAAATGGTGCAACAGTCGAGCCGGCAACTGGCGGCACTGGGCGCACTGGGCGCACTGGGCTGATGTATTGAGGGAAAATCCTGATGGTGCTGCACGTCCGGGCTGGAACAACCCGGATTGGTGCGGATGGGGAGACTCGAACTCCCAAGCCGAAGCACTGGCTTCTAAGACCAGCGTGTCTACCAATTCCACCACATCCGCATTTGCTACTACTTGCCACAGCCAGCTCCCCGGATTTTAACAACTCGGGAGCGATCTGGCTACCTTGCACTAAACGAGCAAGCCCGGAGCAAGCGCTCGGTAAAGCAAAGGCGGCATTCTACTGGATTTCCCAGAGGAATGCCGCCTTTTTTTGCTGCGCCTCAGCGCGCGCCACCGGTCAGTTGGCGCCATGTCCACCCCCAAAGCAAGCACGGGGGGCGTCCCTCAGGGTACGACCCCGGCATTTCCGCCGTTCGGGTGAACTGGCGCATGCGCCAGGCGGCCACGCCGCAGGGCACTACACCGCTGGCGCACCCGCCCCTCCCTTGTCCAGCGCCACCGGCCTCTTGACCCGGAACCAGGCCGCATACAGGGCCGGCAGGAACAGCAGGGTCAGGGCCGTTGCCAGGATCAGGCCGCCCATGATGGCGACCGCCATCGGTCCCCAGAATACGGAGCGCGACAGCGGGATCATGGCCAGCGCGGCGGCGGCGGCCGTCAGCACGATGGGGCGGCAGCGGCGCACGGCCGAGTCGATGATGGCATCCCATGGTGCCGAGCCATCGTTGATGTCTTGCTCGATCTGGTCGACGAGGATCACCGAATTGCGGATGATCATGCCGAACAGCGCGATGATGCCCAGGTTGGCCACAAAACCCAGTGGCCGGCCCAGCGCCAGCAAGGCAAAGGCGGCGCCCGCCACGCCCAGCGGCCCCGTCAGGAAGACCAGCAGGGAGCGCGAAAAACTGTGCAGCTGCAGCATCAGCAGGGTAAAGATGATGAAGATGGCCAGCGGCAGGTTGGCCGCGATCGACGCTTCCGCCTCGCCGCTGTCGGCCGCCACGCCCTTCACGGTGATGCGGTAGCCGGCGGGCAGCTTGGCGCGCAAGGCATCAAGCTGCGGCGCCAGCTGCGTCGACACGGTGGCGCCCTGGATGCCGTCGACCACGTCCGACTGCACGGTAATGGCCCATTCACGCTTGTCGCGCCAGACCACGCCCGGTTCCCACACAAAGTGCGCGCGCGCAATTTGCGAGATCGGCACGAACTTGCCTGTTCCGGTAGGAATATTCGTGTCATTCAGCACGGAAATGGTCGCCCGCTCGGCCAAAGGCTGGCGCACCTGGATATCGATCAGCTTGTTATCTTCGCGGAACTGGCCGATGACCGTGCCCGACAGAATGGTGTTGGCCGCCTGCATCACGGTTTTCGAGGTAATGCCCAGCGCACGCATCTTGTCCTGGTCCAGGTCCAGGCGCAAGACCTTCACCGATTCATTCCAGTTGTCATTGACGCCTGCCGTATTCGGATTGGCGCGCATGATGTCCTTGACCTGGTCGGCGATGGCCCGCACGCCTTCCACCTCGGGGCCGGTGACGCGGAACTGCACCGGATATGGCACCGGCGGCCCGTTCGGCAACAGCTTGACCCTGCCCCGCACTTCCGGGAAATCCTTCTTGAAGACGTCGATGATCTTCTGGCGCAGCCGTTCGCGGTCCGCCAGGCTCTTCGGCAGGATCACCACTTGCGACACGTTGGTCTGCGGGAATATCTGGTCCAGCGGCAGGTAGAAACGGGGACTACCGGTTCCCACATAGCTGGTCACGCTTTCCACACCGTCGAGCTTGCCGACGAAGGCCTCGAATTTCTTCACCTGCTTTTCGTTGGCGGCGAACGTCGTGCCTTCGGGCGACCACAGTTCCACCATCAGTTCCGGCCGGCTGGAATCGGGAAAGAATTGCTTTTCGATAAAATTGAAGCCATAGATGCCCAGCGCGAAGATGGCCAGGGTGGCGGCGATCGTCGTCTTGCGCCATTCCACGCACCAGGTGACGGCACGGCGGAAGCGGCGGAAGTTCGGCGTATCGAACAGTTCATGGTCGTTATGCGCGTGCGGCTTGACTTTCAGCAAGACGTAGCCGATGTAGGGCGTAAACACCACGGCCACCACCCAGGAAATGATCAGCGCCAGCGCATTGACGGAAAACAGGGAAAACGTGTATTCGCCGGCGGCCGACTTGGCCAGGCCGATGGGCAGGAAGCCCGCCACCGTGATCAGGGTGCCCGTCAGCATGGGCATGGCCGTCGAGGTGTAGGCGAACGTGGCCGCATCGAAGCGCGAATAGCCCTCTTCCATCTTGCGCACCATCATTTCGACGGCGATGATGGCGTCATCGACGAGCAAGCCCAGCGCGATGATCAGGGCGCCCAGCGAAATCTTGTGCAAGTCGATGTCAAGCATGCGCATGCACAGGAAGGTGACGGCCAGCACCAGCGGGATGGTCAGCGCCACCACCAGGCCCGGCCGCACGTCGATGCGCAGCGGCTTCGTGTGCAGGCCCAGCGCCACAAAGCTGACGGCCAGCACGATCAGGATGGCTTCGACCAGGGTGTGCACGAATTCGCCCACGGAGGCGGACACGGCTTCCGGCTGGTTCGACACGCGCTGCAGCTCTATGCCGACCGGCAATTCGCTCTTCATGCGCGTCACCGTTGCCTGCAAGGCCTTGCCCATGTCGATGATGTTGCCGCCCTTTTCCATCGACACGCCCAGGCCGATCACTTCCTTGCCATTGAAGCGCATCTTGTCCTTGGGCGGATCGACGAACTCGCGTTTCACCGTGGCAAAATCACCGAGGCGGAAGGTGGTGCCGTTGGCGCGCAGCTCCAGGTTTTCCAGGTCCTTGACGGTAAGCATGGCGCCCGTCACGCGCAATTGCAGATTGTCCGTCGGCGTGACCAGCACGCCCGTGGCATTGATCGTATTTTGCTCGCTCAATTGCTGCACGATGGCGTCGAACGGTATGCCCAGCTGGGCAAATTTCTTGTGAGAAAAGACAATATTAATCTTCTCGTCTTGCACGCCGAACAGTTCCACCTTGGACACCTGCCCCACGGCGAGCAGCTCCTGGCGCACCTTGTCCGCGTAATCCTTCATTTCCGCATAGGTAAAACCGTCGCCGGACAGGGCGAAGATGGAGCCGTAGGTGTCGCCGAACTCGTCATTGAAGAACGGGCCCACCACGCCGGCCGGCAAGCTGCCCTTGATGTCGCCGATCTTCTTGCGCACCTGGTACCAGGCGGCCGCCGTTTCCTTGGGCGGCGCCGATTCGCGCAGCTCCAGCAGGATCAGGGTTTCGCCCGGCTTCGAATAACTGGTGATCTCGTCGATGTACGGCGTTTCCTGCAGCTTCTTTTCCAGCTTGTCCGTCACCTGCTCGGCCATCTGCAGCGCCGTGGCGCCCGGCCAGTAAGCTTGCAGCACCATCGCGCGGAAGGTAAACGGGGGATCTTCGTCCTGGCCCAGGCTGGCATAGCTGAGCATGCCGCCGATCAGCAGCACGGCCATCAGGTAGCGGGTCAGCGGAATGTGTTCGAGCGCCCAGCGTGACAGATTGAAGCCGCCCTTCATTTGGCCGCACCCACGCTGACGGCGGCAGCGGCGACCTCAGGCTTGCCGGCCAGTTCGGCGCCGAGGATGCTCACTTTCTGGCCCGGCTTGAGCAGGTTGACGCCGGCCGTGACCACCGTCTGGCCTTCCTTCACGCCCGAGGTCAGCAGCAATTCATTGCCCGCCACGCCGCCCACCGTCACGGGCACCAGCTTCACGGCGCCGTTTTCCACCACCCACACGGAACTTTGCGATTTTTCATTGAACAGGGCCGTCAGCGGCACCTTGATTTGCGGCGTGGCCGTCTGCGAGGCGAACTGCACCACGGCCGTCATGCCCAGGCGTGCCTGCGGCGCGTCCGGGATGCTGACCTTGGCCAGGTAGGTGCGCGTGGCGGGATCGGCCACGGGCGACACTTCACGGATCTTGCCCGGCAGCGCCTGCTTGGGATCGGCCCACAGGCGCACGACCACATCCTTGACGCCGCGCAAGGTCTCGACCTTATCCTCGGGCATGCCGATCACCACTTCCTTTTCGCCGCTCTTGGCCACCTGCACCACGGGCGCGCCGGGCGCCACCACCTGCCCCACTTCGGCATCGATGCGCGTGACCACGCCGTCGACATCGGCCAGCAGGCTGGCATAGCCGGACTGGTTCGCCTGGCCCCGATACAGCGCTTGCGCCGCTTCCACGTTCGCCTGCGCCGCCTTGTACGTGGCATCCTTGCCATCGAGCACGGCCTGGCTGACGAAATTTTTCGCGCGCAAATCCTGGTAGCGCTTCAATTCCGCGCGCGCCAGGTCGCGGCTCGTTTCCGCGCTGACCAGCGACGCCTTGGCTTGCGCCTGCGACAATTGCAAGTCGGCGGGATCGAGCTGCATCAGCACCTGCCCCTTCTTGACGACGGCACCCACGTCGACCTTGCGCGCCACGATCTTGCCGCCCACGCGGAAACCCAGCTGCGAAGCGATGCGGGGCACGACCTCGCCGGCGAACTCCGCATTCACATCGACGTTACTGCTAGACAATACAATCGCGCGCACGGGGCGCACGTCATCCACTTTCACGGCAGGCTTGGAACAGGCGCCAAGGCTGGCCGCCAGGGCGGCGGCGGCAATCAGGCGCAATGCCGGTGGAACTGGCGCGCCGGTCTCGCGGCGCAGGGTTTTCAGGGCAAACAAGGTATTTTCCTTTACTATGCGGGCTGTTAGATTTTTATGCGAGGAAACTTTTTGCTTGCCGGATGAAGGGAGCCAAACTTTTTCGCATGCGATATCCTTAAATTTGTGACAATATCAGCTTGATCATGGGAAGCGCGTCTCGCTCCTTAATGACTTTCTGGTTATTAATTATAATCGCGAGCAAAAGTTTTTAGTGACTTTTGCGTCATTAATCTTGAGATTAAAAAAACTGCAAGACTAAAGAAGTGTGTGTTCATGCCTGTAGACCATTACGAAAATTTTCCTGTAGCATCCTTTTTACTGCCGCGCCGCCTGGTGCCCGCCGTCGAGGCCATCTATGCGTTCGCCCGCAGCGCGGACGACCTGGCCGATGAAGGCGATGCCAGCGCGTCCGAACGCCTTGCGGCCCTGCACGCCTATGTAGCGGCGCTGGAGCGCATCGAACGGCAGGAACCGCTGGACGACCCCATGTTCGAGCGCCTGGCCGCCGTCATCGCCAAGTTCCAGTTGCCGATGAAGCCGTTCCACGACCTGCTGTCGGCCTTCAAGCAGGATGTGGAAACGACGCGCTACGCCAGCTACGAAGACGTGCTCGACTATTGCTCCCGTTCCGCCAACCCCGTCGGCCTGCTGATGCTGCATCTGTACCAGGCCGCCGATGAAGAGAATGTACGCGATTCCGACGCGATATGCTCAGCCTTGCAACTAATTAATTTCTTGCAAGACGTGGCCATCGACCAGCAAAAGGAACGCATCTACCTGCCCATGGAAGACCTGAGCCGCTTTGCCGTCTCGCCCGCCGCCTTCGAGCGGCCCGAGGCGCATGGCAAGTGGAGCGCGCTGATGCGCTTCGAAGTGGCGCGCACGCGCGCGCTGATGCTGTCCGGCGCGCCGCTGGCCCTGCGTTTGCGCGGACGCATCGGCTGGGAGCTGCGCCTGGTGGTGCAAGGGGGCTTGCGCATCCTCGAAGCCATCGAAGCCGTCAATTACGATGTGTTCCGGCGCCGCCCCAAGCTGGAGAAACGCGACTGGCTGATCATTTTCTGGCGCGCCCTGCGCATGTCGCGCAAAAGCCTGCATCAAGAGACGCAAGTAAAAACGGCTTTTCCCCCGTCGGCCACTCTGTAAGACGATAGAATAGCGGCTTCGATCTGCAACCCTTGCTCTTTTGCCTATGTCTCCCGACGAATACTGCCAACAAAAGGCCGCCCAGAGCGGCTCCAGCTTCTACTACAGCTTCCTGTTCCTGCCGGCCGAACGCCGCAAGGCCATCACGGCCCTGTATGCGTTCTGCCGCGAAGTCGACGACACGGTCGACGAATGCACGGACGAAGCCGTGGCACGCACCAAGCTGGTCTGGTGGCGCAAGGAAGTCAAGGCCATGTACGAGGGCAACCCCACGCATCCCGTGATGCGCGCGCTGGAGCCGCACCTCGATATTTATAAGCTGGAAGAAAAGCATTTGCAGGCCATCATCGACGGCATGGAAATGGACTTGAACCAGACCCGCTACCTCGATTACCAGGCCATGAGCCGCTATTGCTGGCACGTGGCCAGCGTGGTCGGTATCTTGTCGGCCAGCATCTTTGGCGTGACCCGCCCGGAAACGCTGCTGTACGCGGAAAAGCTGGGCCATGCCTTCCAGCTGACCAACATCATCCGCGACGTGGGCGAGGATGCGCGCAAGGGGCGCATCTACCTGCCGATCAGCGAGTTGCAGCAATTCAATGTGACGGCGGCCGATTTGCTGAACGCGCGCCACAGCGAAAACTTCGAAAACCTCATGCGCTTCCAGGTGGCGCGCGCGCAGCAAGCCTATGACGAAGCCTTCGCCCTGCTGCCGGCGGAAGACCGCCGCGCCCAGCGCCCCGGCCTGATCATGGCCGCCATCTACCGCACCGTGCTCAATGAAGTCGAGCGCGACGGCTATCACGTGCTGAAACAGCGCATCTCGCTCACGCCGATCCGCAAACTGTGGCTGGCGTGGAAGACCTGGGTTCGTGGCTGAGCGTAGCGTGAAGCCACGCTACGCCGTCATCGGCGCCGGCTGGGCCGGCTGCGCGGCGGCCATGGAACTGGCGCGCGCCGGCCACTCGGTGACCGTCCACGAGGCGGCGCGCACCCTGGGCGGGCGCGCGCGCCGGGTCGAACGCGGGGTTGGGCAAGACTGCACGGTGCTCGACAACGGCCAGCACATCTTGCTGGGCGCCTACACGGAAACCTTGCGCCTGATCAAGCTGGCGGGGCAAGACCCGGCCGAACTGATCCTCACCCTGCCCCTGCAGATGCGCTACCCGGACGGCAGCGGCGGCATGGATTTCCTCGCGCCGCGCCTGCCCGCGCCGCTGCACCTGGCGTGGGCCCTGCTGCGCGCCCGAGGTTTGCGGCGCGCCGACAAGCTGGCCCTGATGCGCTTTTCCACCGCCATGCGATGGATGGGCTGGCAGTTGTACAACGATTGCACGGTGAGCGAACTGCTGCAGCGCTTCGACCAGACGGACACCTTGAACCGCCTGATGTGGCACCCGCTGTGCCTGGCCGCACTGAATACCCCGCCCGAGCGCGCCTCGGCCCGCGTCTTCGTCAATGTGCTGCGCGACAGCCTGGGCGCATCGCGCCGCCGCGCGTCCGACATGCTGATCCCGAAAACGGACCTGAGTACCCTGTTGCCCGAGGCGGCCGCCCGCTATGTGGAACAGCATGGCGGCGCGGTGCGCACGGGCGCCAAAGTCGCCGCCTTGCACGCCTTGCCCGATGGCCGCTGGCGGCTTGATGACGGCGTCGATGACGGGGACGGCTTTGACGCCGTCATCGTCGCCACCTCGTCCGTGCAGGCGGCCAGCCTGCTGCAAGGCTTGCAGGACGCGCGCCTGGCCGACGCCATTGAGCGCATGCAAGCTTTCACGCCGGAAGCGATCAGCACTTGCTACCTGCAATACGACGCCTCGGTGCGCCTGGACTTGCCGTTCTGCGCCCTCGTCGATGCGCCGCAGAAGCAGCACTGGGGCCAGTTCGTCTTCGACCGGGGCCAGCTCGACGCCAGCCAGGCGGGCTTGCTGGCCGTCGTCATCAGCGCGTCCGGCCCTGCCGCCGAGCAAGGCCACGGGCCGCTGGCGCAGGCGATCGCCGCGCAGCTGGCGCAGGTCTTGCGGCGCCCGGAACTGGCGCGGCCCGCCTGGACCCAGCTGATCACGGAAAAGCGCGCCACCTTTGCCTGCACGCCGGATTTACTGCGTCCCGGCAATGCCAGCGGCGTGCCGGGCCTGCTGCTGGCCGGCGACTACACGGCCAATGATGACCGGACGCAAGACTATCCGGCCACCATCGAGGCGGCCGTGCGCAGCGGCGTGGCGGCCGCCAGGGTTGTCACCACGGCCAAGGCGGCAAAACGGACTTGACGGTGCATCCTGCCCTGGTGTCGCTCGCCCCCGCGAATTTGCATTCTGTCGCACCGCGCTGGTGCATCCGCGTGCGCTTGGGTACAGTCCGATCATCGACAACGGCCATGCCACGGGGAATACCATGCACACCACCTTGCACTTGAAAAACAGCTTGAAAGCCGTGGCGCTGCTCGCTTGCGTGGCGCTGGCCACCTTGATCATCATGCAGATACCGCAGGCGCCCCATGCGCCATTCATGCTGAGCCAGGCAAGCATGCTGCTGCCGGCAGTGGGATGACGCGGCGAAGCGGACTGACAGGAAGACTATGATGAACAAGCAAGACTATCTCGACGCACTGCGCCGCGCGCTGGCCGGCATGCCGCCGGACCTGGCGGCCAAGACGCTCGACTATTACGAACAGACCTACATCGAAGGCCTGGCCGCCGGCCGCAGCGATCAGGAAATCGCCAACGACCTGGGCGACCCGAAAAAAATCGCCATGACCTTGCGCGCCAACACGCAGCGGCAGGCGTTCGAACACAGGAAGACGCCGGTCAACCTGCTGCGCCTGCTTGTCTCGCTGCTGGGCCTGGCCATCTTCAACCTTTTCATGGTGATACCCGCCGCCGTGTACGCGGCGCTGCTGGCCGCCCTGTACGCGGTAAGCCTGAGCCTTTACCTGGCCGGCATCGCCATCACGGCCAGCGGCCTGTCCGGCGCCAACGAACTGGTGCTGGACGGACCGCTGCGCCACCTGGTCATCCAGGATGACGCCGACGACGGCGACGCGCGGCAGACCCGCATCACCATCGGCGACACGGGCATCCACGTGGACCAGGTGCCACGGCGCGGCACGGCGCCCGACGACGGCGAGCGCGATGCGCCACATGCCTCCTCGCGCGTCATGGAACGGGCCGAAGCGCTGGCTGGCGGCGGCATCCGCATCTCGACGGACCTCGACCGCGATGCGCGCACCACGCAGACGCTGTTCGGCATGGGCATGCTGCTCGGCGGCATCGCCCTCTTCCTGCTCAGCCTGGTTATCAGCCGCTATACCCTCATCGGCATCAGGCGCTACGTCGCCATGAATGTCTCCCTGCTCAAAGGTCACTAGAAAGGCTGCCATGAAACGCTTGCTCAAAGTTGGCCTGTCCATGTTCTTGCTGGCATTGGTGCTGATCGCCATGTCGTATGCGGCCCTGCGCGCCAAGGGCATCAGCAGCCCCAGCAGTGCAGCCGGCCGCGCCGTGCGCAGCGACACGCGGCCGGTCTCCGCCGCCATCACGCAGATCGACTTGAACGGCCCCATCGACCTGACGCTGCGCCGCGGCGCCACGCCCTCGCTGAAGGTCAGCGGCGAGCAGCGCCTGCTGTCGAACGTGGATACCACGCAAGATGGCGCCACCCTGCACATCGGCCCAAAAGGCATGCTGTTCCACCACCGCCAGCCGCTGCAGGTGGAACTGGTGCTGCCGGCCTTGACGCGCGTGGAAGTACACGGCAACGGCGACAGCAAGATCACGGGCTTTTCCGGCGACAGTTTCATCCTGGAACTGGCCGGCTCGGGCGACGTCAGCTTCACGGGACGCTACAAGCAGGTACAAGCCACCGTCAACGGCAGCGGCAACCTGGACATCAATGGCGGCAACAGCGACAGCGTGGTGCTGGAAATGGTGGGCTCGGGCCGCATCGCCGCCAGCGGCAACAGCAAGTTCCTGCGGGCCGACCTGAGCGGTTCCGGCGACATCGATGCCGAGCACCTGGCGGCCGACAAGGCCAGCGTCAGCCTGCAAGGCTCGGGCCAGAGCACCGTCTTCGTGCGCGACGCCGCCAACCTGAGCCTGCGCGGCAGCGGCGACATCCACGTGCATGGCAACCCGCGCCAGCGCGACGCGCAGCGCTCGGGTTCAGGCGAGATTATTTGGCATTAACTTTCGGCATTCACTCGCTCCTCCAGCCAACCGACAGCCTGCTCGCCGGCCGCCTTGCCTTGCGCCAGGCAGGCCGTCAACAGGTAGCCACCGGTCGGCGCTTCCCAGTCCAGCATTTCCCCCGCCACGAAGACGCCGGGCATGGCGCGCAGCATGCTGCCTTTGACGCCGTCAAAATCCACGCCGCCGGCGCTGCTGATGGCTTCATCGATGGGGCGCGGACGCCGCAAGGTCACGGGCAGCAGCTTGATGGCGGCCGCCAGCCTGGCTTCGTCGGCAAAGTCGGCCGCGCCCAGGCATTCGCGCAGCAGGCCCGATTTCACCCCTTTGATGCCCAGGCGGCTTTGCAGGTGGCTGGACATGGAGCGGGCGCCGCGCGGGCGCGTCACTTCCTCGAACACGCGCTCATGGCTGTGGTCGGGCGCCAGGTCGAGCCAGATGGTGGCGTGGCCGTCACGCGCGATCTGCTCGCGCAGGGCGGCCGACAAGGCGTAGATCAGGCTGCCCTCGACGCCGCCCGCCGTGATGACGAACTGGCCCTGGCGCTTGACCTTCAAGCCATCGATGTCATGCGCCGTGATGGCCACCGTCGTCAGCGGTTCGCCCGCATGGCGGCCGCTGAAATGCGCGCTCCAGTCGACGTCGAAGCCGCAATTGGCCGGCGCCAGGGGCGCCACGGCCACGCCCTGCCCTTGCAGCAGCGGCACCCAGGCGCCGTCCGACCCCAGGCGCGCCCAGCTGCCGCCGCCGAGCGCCAGGATCACGGCGTCAAAGGTGAAACGGCGTTCGCCGTCCGGCGTGGCAAACGCCAGCTGGCCGTCCTGCCAGCCGGTCCAGCGGTGGCGCATGTGAAATTGCACGCCCGCTTCGCGCAGGCGGTGCAGCCAGGCGCGCAGCAGGGGCGCTGCCTTCATGTCGGTCGGAAAGACGCGGTTCGACGAGCCGACGAAGGTGTCCACGCCCAGGCCATGCACCCAGTCGCGCACCTTTTGCGGGCCGAACTGGTCCAGCGCCGGTTTCACGCTGGGCGCCTGCCGGCCGTAGCGCGAGACGAAGGCCTGGTAGCCTTCCGCGTGCGTGATGTTCATGCCGCCGCGCCCCGCCAGCAGGAATTTGCGGCCGACGGACGGCATGGCGTCAAACAATTCCACCCTGGCCCCCTGGGCGGCGGCGGCCTGGGCGGCCATCAGGCCGGCGGGGCCGCCGCCGATGACGGCGATGTGGAAGGGAGGAAGGCTGGAATGGGTCATGGCAAGCGGGGAAGACGGTGAAAACCCCGGCATTTTAGTCGAGATAAGGCCAGCAGATGGCAAGAATGCCGAAAAATGATGCATACTGCGCGGACATGCTGCGGCGAACAGCGGCTTGACTTCACGAGACGACGAGACGACAAGAGGAGAAACACATGGGTGCAGGATTCTGGATTTCCCGTTATTTGCTGGCCAGCTCGATCTTATTCATCATCCTGACGGTGGTCGAGTACAGCAAGGGCACGACCAGCCAGGCGGACATACTCAGCGCGCTGGCCTGGTCGCTGGTGGCATCGGCCATCTTCATCGGCTCGAAATACTGGCGCTACAAGAAGGCCGTCGCCTGCGCCGCCTGCGGCGACAGCACGGCCGGCAAACCGAAAACCAGATCGTCATGAAAAAACGGCCACTTCGATGAAGTGGCCGTTTCATTTGGCAAGCGCGATCAGCCGCCCGTCACGGGCGGGAAGAACGCCACTTCGTCGCCTTCGCCGATCACCGTGTCGGCATCGCACATCAGCTGATTATGCGCCATGCGCAGCGCGCGGCCCTGGGCCAGCGCATATTCCCAATTGCCGCCGCGGCCGATCAACAAGGTTCTCACCTCGCCCACCGTCAGCGGCCCTGCCACTTCGAGTACTTCCTGGGCCGTGCCCACCAGCTCGCGCACGCTGGCGAAAAATCGCAGATTGATCTTCATCAAGACTTCCTTAGTACAGCAATTCGTTAAACGGGATAAAGCGCAGCATGTCGCCGCGCGCGATCGACAGCCCCGGCGGACAGTCGATCAAGCCGTCGCCCCACACGGTGGAGGTCAGCACGCCCGAACTCTGGTTGGCGAACAGTTCCAGCGCGCCCTCGTCATTGACCTTGGCGCGCAAGAACTCATTGCGCTTGTCCGCCTTCAGGCGCTCGAACGCGGCCGGCAGCTGGTAGCTGCGCGGCGCCAGATTGCCCGCCACGCCCTGCAGGCGCAGGATGAACGGGCGCACGAACAGTAAAAACGTGACGAAGCTCGAGACGGGATTGCCGGGCAAGCCGACAAAGAAGGCGTCCCGCACTTCGCCAAACGCCAGGGGTTTGCCCGGCTTGACGGCGATCTGCCACATGTTCAGCCGCCCTTCCGCTTCCACGGCCGGCTTGATATGGTCTTCCTCGCCGACGGACACGCCGCCCGAGGTGATGATCAGGTCATTGCCCTGGGCCGCCTGGCGCAGCACGGCTTTTGTCGCTTCCAGGCTGTCGGGCACGATGCCCAGGTCCGTGATCTCGCAACCGAGGTTTTCCAGCAGGCCGCGCAAGGTAAAGCGGTTCGAATTGTAGACGGCGCCCGGCGCCAAAGGTTCACCGGGCATGGCCAGTTCGTCGCCGGTAAAAAACACGGCGACGCGCAGCTTGCGCAGCACCGGCAACTGCGCCAGCCCCACGGAGGCGGCCAGGCCCATTTCCTGGCTGCGCAGGCGCCGGCCCGCGCCGAGGATGACGCCGCCGGCGCGGATATCCTCGCCCTGGCGGCGCACCCATTCGCCCGCGTGCGGCACGTGATTGACCGTCACCACGCCGTCAAGCACGCTGCACTGCTCCTGCATCACCACGCAGTCGGCGCCTTCGGGGATCAGCGCGCCCGTGAAGATGCGCGCCGCCGTCCCCGGCTGCAGGGGCTGACCCACGTGGCCGGCCGCGATGCGCTGCGACACGGGCAGGCTGGCCGCGCCGCTGGCGCAATCGCTGGCGCGCACGGCATAGCCATCCATCTGCGTATTATCTCGCTCGGGCACGTTCAGGGTCGACGTCTGCGCCGTGGCCAGCACGCGGCCGTTGGCGCGCATGGTGTCGACCAGCTCCACCTCGGCCACCGGGCGCGCCGCGCCCAGCATGAAGGCTTGCGCCTCGGCCACCGACAGCATGGGTTTGCGTTGTGCAGTCGGATCGCTCATCACAAGCCCGTATTGGCGGCGATATACGCCTTCATTTTTTCCACGTCCGTGCCCATCACGACAAACTTTTGCGGCAAGTCCTCGATGTTTTCGAAGCCGTTTGGCCGTTCCGCGTCCACGCCCAGCGCTTCGAGGATGGTTTCGTTGAACTTGGCCGCCAGCGCCGTTTCCAGCACGATCATCGGCACGTTGGCCTCCAGGTGCTCGCGCGCCACCTTGATGCCGTCGGCCGTGTGCGTGTCGATGGTGATGCCGTAGTCGTCGGCCACGTCGCGGATGGTGTCGAGGCGGTCCTGGTGCGTGGACTTGCCCGACTTGAAGCCGTACTTGGCCACCAGCTTGAATTCGTCGCCGTCGCTGCCAGGCTTGCCGGACAGGTCAAAGCCGCCATGGGTTTCCACTTTCGTGAACAGGGCGCGCACGCGGTCGCTGTCGCGGCCCACCAGGTCGTAGACGAAGCGCTCGAAGTTCGACGCCTTAGAGATATCCATCGACGGGCTGCTCGTGTGATACGTTTCGGCCGACTTGCGCACGCGGTAGACGCCCGTGCGGAAGAATTCGTCGAGCACGTCGTTTTCATTCGTGGCCGCCACCAGTTTCGAGATCGGCAAGCCCATCATGCGGGCGATATGGCCGGCGCAGATATTGCCAAAGTTGCCAGACGGCACCGTGAACGACACTTTTTGCTCGTTGCTGGTGGTGGCCGCCAGGTAGCCGCGGAAGTAATACACGACTTGCGCCACGACGCGCGCCCAGTTGATGGAGTTGACGGTGCCGATCTTCTGTTTGGCCTTGAACGGCAGGTCGTTCGACACGGCTTTCACCATATCCTGGCAGTCGTCGAACACGCCTTCGACGGCGATATTGTAGATGTTCGGGTCTTGCAGGCTGAACATCTGCGCCGTCTGGAAGGCGCTCATTTTCTTGTGCGGCGACAACATGAAGACGCGGATGCCCTTCTTGCCGCGCATCGCGTACTCGGCCGCGCTGCCCGTATCGCCCGAGGTGGCGCCGAAGATATTGAGTTCGGCGCCCGTCTTGGCCAAGGTGTATTCGAACAGGTTGCCCAGCAGCTGCATGGCCATGTCCTTGAAGGCCAGGGTCGGGCCGTTCGACAGCGCCTGCAGCATCAGCGTGGTCGATCCGCCCTTGACGAGGTTTTCTTCCAGCACGCGCAGCGGCGTGATGTCGGCCGCGTTTTCGCCGGCGCGGGCGTTCTTGTAGACTGCCTTGGTATAGGTTTTCGCCGTCAATGCCTTCAGGTCCGCGGCCGGGATATCGGTGGCGAACTTCTTCAGGATTTCGTAGGCCAGGTCGGCATACGACAATGTGCGCCAGGCATTGAGCTCGGCACCAGTGACTTGCGGGTAGTGTTCAGGGAGATACAGTCCGCCATCGGGGGCCAGGCCGCCCAGGAGGATGTCGGAGAATTGCTGCGGATTCGATGGCGCTTTATCAGCGCGGGTAGACACGTAGTGCATAGATTTGAAGAGTCCAGTTGAGCTGAGTGCGGTTGATCATGAATGGCAGCGGATATTATAGTGCCAGGCGGCGCCCAAGGCGAATCGCATGCGCACGCAGCCGTCCTGCGCCCCGCCCCTGTTGTCAAACAGCAGCGCCGGGCAGAGGCAAAAACATTGTGTTTTGGAAATTTCTTATGGCGAGATCAACGTCCCGCATAAAGATGGGGCCGCGTACTGGCGCATGCGCCGGATTTGCGCCACACTGGTGTTTGTCGGCCCTCCTGCGGGCCATTCATGGAAGCGCTCATGTCGCTGAGTAAAAAACCGTATCTGCAAAGCGCCGCGCTGCGCCACGACGCCGTCGTCGACCTCGATCACTATCCGTTCACCATCCCCGCCATCCGCGACTTCGTGCACATGGACTTCCACCCCGATGTGACGTTTTTCGTGGGCGAAAATGGCAGCGGCAAGTCGACCATGCTCGAGGCGCTGGCCGTGGGACTGGGCTTCGGCAAGGATGGCGGCACGCGCAACGTGCGCATCGCCCTGCCGTCGGACGAGGAATCGGGCTTGCACGCACACTTGCGCCTGAGCAAGAGCTACAAGAAACCGGATGACAGTTATTTCTTGCGCGCCGAGAGCTTTTTCAATGTCGCCACCTACATGGACGCCATGCCCGAATACCTGGGCAGCTACGGCGGCAAGTCGCTGCACGCGCAATCGCATGGCGAAGCGTTCATGGCGACCCTGATCAACAAGCTGCGGGGCAAGGGTTTATATTTGCTGGACGAACCCGAGGCGGCCCTGTCGCCGAGCCGCCAGCTGGCGGCATTGTCCGTGATCCACCAGCTGGTGCAGGACGACTCGCAGCTGATCATCGCCACCCACTCGCCGATTTTGCTGGCCTACCCGAACGCGAAAATCCTCATGTTTACGGGCGGCGGCATCCATGAGGTGGCGTATGAAGACACGGAACACTATGCCGTGACGCGCGATTTCCTGAATAACTACCCCAGAAGGCTGGAGCAGTTGTTTGAGGAGGAGTGAGGTTATTTGCTGCAGGGGTGATGTCGGCTTACGCCCTGCGGGCTAAGCCGACCTACGCCGACGACACGATTTTAAGGAATCGCACGGGACGTCGCGGCGGCGCGAGAAACCGTAGCGAGCAAGCCCGATATCGCGTTGAGTAGCGCAGCTGTACCAGGGTACAGCGAGCAACGCCAACGCGAGAGTGGGCTGCGCAGTAGGTTTATCGCGTCGCCCTCAACAAGCGGCGTGGTTGACGGTAATCACGTGCACGGCCAGGCCGCCCAACGACGTTTCCTTGTACTTGTCCTGCATGTCCGCGCCCGTCTGGCGCATGGTTTCGATGACTTCGTCGAGGCTGACGAAGTGCGTGCCGTCGCCCTTCAGCGCCAGCGAAGCGGCCGTGATGGCTTTTACGGCGCCCATGCCGTTGCGCTCGATGCACGGGATCTGCACCAGGCCGCCGATGGGGTCGCAGGTCATGCCCAGGTGGTGCTCGATGCCGATTTCGGCCGCGTTCTCGATCTGTTCATTGGTGCCGCCCAGGGCCGCCACCAGGCCGGCCGCCGCCATGGCGCAGGCCACGCCCACTTCGCCCTGGCAACCCACTTCCGCGCCCGAGATCGAAGCATTGCGTTTGCACAACATGCCGATGGCCGCGGCCGTCAGCATGAAGCGGCGCACGCCGCCCACGGGGTCGCTGGGGCGGCAATCCTGCGCGTAGTAGCGCAGCACGGCCGGGATGATGCCGGCGGCGCCGTTGGTCGGCGCCGTCACGACACGCCCGCCGGCCGCGTTTTCCTCGTTGACGGCCATCGCGTACAGGCTGACCAGGTGCACGGCGTCGTGCGGCAAGTCATTGGCGCGGTTGTCCGACGCCTTCGCTTCCTGCGCCAGTCGCCACAGCTTGGCGGCGCGGCGCTTGACGTTCAGGCCGCCCGGCAGGTGGCCCGTCGTTTCCAGGCCGTGCGCGATGCAGTCGCGCATGACGTGCCAGATGCGGTCCAGGCCTGCATCGAGTTCCGTCTCGCTGCGCTTGACGCACTCGTTGGCGCGCAGCATTTCCGGGATCGACAGGCCGCTTTCCACGCCATGCGCCAGCAACTGCTCCATGGTATCGAAGGGGAACACGACGCGCGCGCTGGCCGCCGATTCCACGGCCGCTTCCGACTGGGTCTCAGCTTGCGCCTCGCCCGCCTCGCGGATAAAACCGCCGCCGATCGAGTAATACACCTTGTCGACCCGGCTGCCATCAAGCAGTTTCAGCGTGAAGCGCATGCCGTTCGGGTGCTCGGGCAAGGATTCGCTCTTGTGCCAGATCAAGCCCGTGGCGGCCGTAAACGGCACCACGCGCGTGCCCAGCAGCGCGATCTCGCCGGCCGCCTCGATGGCGGCCAGCTTGCTGTCGACGGCGTCGGGCGCCACGTCCTGCGGCGTTTCGCCCATCAGGCCCAGAATGACGGCCTTGTCCGTGGCATGGCCCACGCCCGTCAGCGCCAGCGAGCCATACAGGGCCGCCTCGACGCCCACCACCTGGTCCAGCGGACCGTATTCGACCAGAAAACGCCGCGCCGCCACCATCGGCCCCACCGTGTGGGAACTCGACGGCCCGATGCCGATCTTAAACAGGTCGAATACGCTCATGTCCATATGCTGTCTCTTTATATTGGTATGTTTTTATCAATGCTTGTGTGGGACTCAGGCTGCCTTGGCGGCATGGCCCACGTCGACATGGGCCAGCATGTCGGTGACCATCTGCTCGACGCCGATCTGCGCTTTCCAGCCCCAGTCCGCGCTGGCCTTGCTGTCGTCCAGGCTTTGCGGCCAGCTGTCGGCGATGGCCTGGCGGCTGTCCGGCTTGTAGCTGATCTTGAAGTCCGGCACCATGTGCACGATGGCTTTCGCCAGCTGCTCGGGGTTGAACGACACGCCGGCCACATTGTAGGACGAACGGATCTTGATCGATGCCGCCGGCGCGTCCATCAGTTCGATGGTGGCGCGGATGGCGTCGGGCATGTAGATCATCGGCAAGGTGGTGTTCGCATCGAGGAAGCAGTCATAGCGCTCGCCGCGCAAGGCCGCATGGAAGATGGCGATCGCGTAATCGGTGGTGCCGCCGCCCGGCGGCGATTTGTAGCTGATGATGCCCGGGTAACGGATGCTGCGCACGTCCACGCCATACTTGTTGAAATAATATTCGCACAGGCGCTCGCCGGCCAGCTTGCTGATGCCGTACATCGAGGTCGGGTCCATCACCGTCATTTGCGGCGTGTTCACCTGCGGCGTGTTCGGGCCGAAGGCGGCAATCGACGAGGGCCAGAAGATGCGCAGCGGCTTGCCCGCTTCGCCCCGTTCGCGCGCCAGCTCCAGGATATTGAGCAAGCCATCCATGTTCAGGCTCCACGCCTTCAGCGGCGCCGCTTCGCCCGTGGCCGACAGCATGGCCGCCAGCTGGTACACCTGGGTGATGTTTTCGTCGGCGATGATCTGCGCCAGGCCGTCCTTGTCCAGCACATTCAATTGCGCATAGCGCTTGGCCTGGTACAGATTGTTCGTGCCGATGTCGCTGGCGATGACGTTGTCCGCGCCGTGCTGCAGCGCCAGCGCGCCCACCAGTTCACTGCCGATTTGGCCGTTAGCGCCAATGACTAAGATGCGTTCCATGCTATGCCCCTGAATTCTTGTTAGTTGGTCGTGGTCGTGGCGGTCAGCAAACCGAGTTCCTTGCCGGCCTGCTCGAAGGCGGCCAGCACCTGCACCAGCTGTGCGCGGGTATGCGCGGCGGACAGCTGCACGCGCACCCTGGCCTGACCCATCGGCACGACGGGATAGAAGAAGCCCGTCACCAGCACGCCCAGTTCATACAGGCGCGCGGCGAATTGTTGCGCCACGGGGGCGTCGAACAGCATCACGGGCACTACCGGATGCGTGCCCGGCTTGATGGTGAAGCCGATGCGTTCGATTTCGCTGCGGAAGAAGGCCGTGTTGTCATGCAGGCGGTCGCGCAGTTCCGTCGACTTGGCCAGGCGCTCGAGCACCGACAGCGACGCGCCGGCAATCGATGGCGCCAGCGTGTTCGAGAACAGGTAGGGGCGCGATTTCTGGCGCAGGGTGTCGATGACTTCCTTGCGCGCCGACGTGAAACCGCCCATGGCGCCGCCCAGGGCCTTGCCCAGGGTGCCCGTGATGATGTCGATGCGGCCCATCACATTGTGGTGCTCGTGCGTGCCGCGGCCCGTCGCGCCCATGAAGCCGGAAGCGTGGCATTCGTCGATCATGACCAGCGCGCCGTACTGGTCGGCCAGGTCGCAGATCTTGTCGAGTTGCGCAATCGTGCCATCCATCGAGAACACGCCGTCCGTGACGATGACCTTGTGGCGCTTGCCGGCGGCAATGGCCGCCTGCAGCTGCACTTCCAGGTCGGCCATGTCGTTGTGCGCGTAGCGGTAGCGGCCGGCCTTGCACAGGCGGATGCCGTCGATGATGGACGCGTGGTTCAGCGCGTCCGAGATGATGGCGTCGTTTTCATCGAACAGCGGTTCGAACACGCCGCCGTTGGCGTCGAAGGCGGCCGCGTACAGAATCGTGTCTTCGGTGCCCAGGAAGGCGGAAATCGCCTGTTCCAGCTCTTTATGCACGGTTTGCGTGCCGCAGATGAAGCGCACGGACGACAGGCCGTAGCCGTACTTTTGCGTGGCGGCAATAGACGCTTCCTGCGTCTGCAGGTCGCCGGACAGGCCCAGGTAGTTATTCGCACACATATTGATCAGGGTACGGCCATCGTCGCACACCACTTCGGCGCCCTGGCGCGAGGCGATCACGCGCTCGGGCTTGTACAAGCCCTGCTGGCGCAGTTGATCGAGATTCTGTTGCAGACCGCTGAAAAAGGTGTTCTTCGCTTGCTCGCTCATGATGATCCTTGTGTGTCCCTGTTGTATACGTGTTGTATTGGCCGCCATAGGGGAAAAGCCGTCGCTTGACCGGTGCGCGCACAATGCTGTACCGTGAAGCGCTGTTTGAAGTCTACACGCTTCCGTGTTTTTCCTCAAAATCCACTATTTCGAACTGAAATTCAATATAGTGGATATTACCCAAGCCTATTGAACTTTGCAAGCCACCTGCCGATGAAAACCAGCGTTTCGACCAATTCTCCCCCTGAAGTGGGTGCCACCCTGCAACGGCTGCGCCTGGCGCGCGGCCTGACACTCGAGGATTTGTCGCGCATCGCGGGCGTGTCGAAGTCCATGCTGTCGCAAATCGAGCGCGAAAAAGCCAATCCCACCATCGCCATCACCTGGCGCCTGGCCAACGCCCTGGGCGTGCAGATCGGCGAATTGCTGTCGAGCGCCGAAAAAGCCGTGGAAACCATCCGCATCACGGACGCCCACGAAACCCCCACCCTGCCCGGCGACCACGCGGGCTACGTGCTGCGCATCCTGGGGCCGATGGAACTGGCGGGCAAATACGAATGGTATGAAGTGACCCTGGCGCCCGGTGGCGAACTGGCGTCGCAGCCGCACGACCCGGGCACCACCGAGCATTTGACGGTGATCCACGGCAACCTGGAGCTGGAAGTGGGGACGGCGAAGAAAAAGGTCAAGAATGGCGGCACGGCCCGCTATCCGGCGGACCAGCCGCATATCATCCGTAATCTTGGAAAAACCGAGGGCAAGGCCCTGCTGGTGGTGATCCATCGATAAGGCACGCCTGCAGTGCGCAATATGTCCATATGGCTATGCTAAGATTTTAGTATAGACAAGATTTCCAGGCCTGGATGTCTTCGCAGAGCGTCGCGGCACATCCCGGCTCGTCCCTCCGCCGCATCGCGCGCGGCATCCAGGCCTCCACCGCCTACACGGAGCCACAGCGATGACCATTTCCGACAGCACCACCACCTTCCACGACAAGAAAGTCGTCCAGTACGACCCTGACCTGCCCTTCGATGCGTCACCGGGCATCGTCTACCGTTTGTCGCTCGAATACGACGACGAGCGCAAGATGGACGAGCTGATCGCCGGCTTCCTCGCCAAGGCCGACAAGGGCGCACTCGAGGCGCTGATCATCGGCATGTGGGGCGACCCCTACGAATCGGGCGCCGACGAAGTGATGGCCGCCCTGATCGCCCACGCGCCGCAACTGCCCAAGTTGCGCGCCATCTTCATCGGCGACATGACGTACGAGGAATGCGAAATCTCGTGGATCGTGCAAGGCAGCTACAAGCCCCTGCTGGACGCTTTCCCGCAGCTGGAAGAATTGCGCATCCGCGGCGGCAATGAACTCGTCATCGAACCATTCGCGCACCAGCACCTGCGCCGCTTCACCATCGAGGCGGGCGGCCTCGATCAAAAGATCGCCGAGGCATTGGCGCAATCGAGCATGCCGCAGCTGGAACACCTGGAACTGTGGCTGGGCACGGACGACTATGGCTTTTCGGGCGACGTGGACCTGTACCGCAAGGTGCTGGCGCAGCTGACCGTGCCCACCCTGAAATACCTGGGCTTGCGCGACGCGGAAATCGCCGACGACCTGGCCGTCTGGCTGGCCGAGGAACCGCTGGTGGCGCAGCTCGATATTCTCGACCTGTCGCTGGGCACCATCGGCGACCTGGGCGCCGTGGCCGTGCTCCATCACACGCAGCTGGGCGGCTTGAAGCGACTGGACCTGTCGCACCACTACGTTTCCGAGGAAAACCAGGCGAAACTGAAGGCGCTGCCCTTCGAGGTGGTGCTGGACGACCCGCAGGAAGCGGACGAGGACGACGGCGAAAGCTACCGCTACGTGGCGGTCGGCGAATAAGCGGATTTCCCCTTTGCACACGCAACTCACCCTGCTGGCGACACAGGGCAGCAAGCGCGTGCGCCTGATGCAGGCGGCGCGCGCGCAGCTGCGCCTGCCGCCCGCGCAGGTGCTGGAATGGCGCGACTGGCTGGCGCAGCCGGCGCTGCTGGAGCCAGCCTTGCGCCAGCCAGGCACACTCAAAATCGAACCACCCGGCGACGATCCTGCCGCCCATTTGCTCTTGCTGCAAGCGGGCTGCCGCCTGCTGGAGCGTCCGCCGGTCGCCGCGCCCGCACACGGCGAGCTGCTGGCCATGGATGCCTGGTTTGCCGGTTTCGCGGCCGCCATGGCGTCCCTGGCGGCGCAACTGCTTGAGCTGCCGCCAACGCGCGTGCTCAATGCCCCGGCCGATATCTGCCTGATGACGGACAAGCTGGCCTGCCAGCGCCACCTGGCCGCGCACGGCATCGCCATTCCCACCCTGCTCGGCCCCGTGCACGGCTACGCACACCTGCAATCGCTGCTGCATGAACACCAGCTTGACCGCGTGTATTTAAAACCGCGCTACGGCTCGTCGGCCTCCGGCGTCGTCGCCTACCGCCGCAACCGGGCCGGGCGCCAGCAAGCCACCACCTCGGCCGCCTTGTCGCGCGCGGATGGCCGGCCGCGCCTGTTCAATGTCAAGCGCATGGCCCGCTGCGAATCCGAACACGACATCGCCGCCCTCGTCGATGCGCTGGCCGCGCAGGAACTGTATGCGGAAGCGTGGCTGAACAAGCCCCGCTGCGGCGACAGCCATTACGACCTGAGAGTCGTGACCGTGGCGGGCCAGCCCGCGCACCGCGTGGCGCGCATCGGGCAGCAGATGATGACGAACCTGCACCTCGACAACCGGCGCGGCGACGCGTCCGGCCTGCTGGACGCCGCCGGCCTGGCCGCGCTGGAACAGACCGCCGCCCTGGCCGCGCGCGCCTTCCCCCACAGCCACGTGACGGGCTACGACCTCGTCGTGCGCCACGGCCAGGCCCATGTGCTGGAAGCGAACGCCTTCGGCGACCTGCTACCCGGCCTGCTCTGGCAAGGCATCGATACTTACACAGCGCAACTGACCCATGCTTAAAGAAACACCGGCCATTCCCGACATGCACACCATCGTCGGCAGCCACGACATCGTCTTCCTCACGCTCGACACCCTGCGCTTTGACGTGGCGCAAGCGCTATACGAGGCGGGCGAATTGCCCGTGCTGGGGCGTTTTCTGCCGCCCGGCGGCTGGGAACGCCGCCACTCGCCCGCCACGTTCACCTACGCGGCGCACCAGGCCTTCTTCGCGGGCTTCTTGCCCACGCCGGCCGCGCCGGGCCGCCATCCACGCCTGTTCGCCAGTGCTTTTGCGGGCAGCGAAACGACATCGAAGCACACGTACGCGTTCGCGCAAGCGGATATTCCCGCCGCGCTGGCCGCGCGCGGCTACCGCACCCTCTGCATCGGCGGCGTGGGCTTTTTTAACAAACAGACGGCGCTGGGTTGCGTGCTGCCATCGCTGTTCCAGGAAAGCCACTGGAGCGCGGGCATGGGCGTGGCCAGCCGCCATTCGACCGAAAAACAGGTGGCGCTGGCGACCCAGCTGCTGGCGCAAAACGATCAACGCACCTTCTTGTTCATCAATGTCAGCGCGCTGCATACGCCCAACCGCGCCTACCTGCCCGGCTGCCGCGCCGATTGCCTGGACAGCCACGCGGCCGCCCTGCGCTACGTCGACGGCGCGCTGGCGCCCTTGTTTGCCGCCTGCGCCGCGCGCGCGCCCACGTTTGCCATCGTCTGTTCGGACCACGGCAGCGCCTACGGCGAAGACGGCTACCGCGGCCACCGCATCGCCCACGACAGCGTGTGGAACGTGCCGTATGCGCACTTTTTCATCGCCCCCGCTACCGATACCATTTCCCAGGAGTCCCCATCGTGAACCCTTCCGAACAGCCTGGCACCCTGGCGCAGCGCATGCGCCACACGCCCTACCAGGCGTATTCGTATTCATATCCGCACAAGGCCGCCTACCGCGCCTTGCCGCAGGCGGCGCCGCTGGCGCCCCTGTGGGCGCGGCAAGACCGCTCCGCCCTGTTCGCGTATATCCACATCCCGTTTTGCGAGATGCGCTGCGGCTTTTGCAACCTGTTCGCCATGGCCCGCCCCAGCGCCGACATGGTCGAGCGCTATGTGCGGCAAGTGCTGCTGCAGATGCGCGCACTCAACGGCGCGCTGGGCGAACGGCGCTTCGCCCGCTTCGCGCTGGGCGGCGGCACGCCCACCTATCTGTCGCCGGCGCAGCTCGACACCCTGCTGTGCGGCGCGCGCGACATCCTCGGCATCGACCTGCAACACACGCCGGCCGGCATCGAAGCCTCGCCCGAAACCATCACGGCGGAGCGCCTTGCCGTCTGCCGCGCGCACGGCATCGACAGGGTCAGCCTGGGCATCCAGAGCTTTGCCGCCGGCGAAATGCGCGCGCTGGCCCGTCCCCAGCAAAACGCCACCGTCCAGCACGCCATCGGCCTGATACGCGCGGCCGGCTTTCCCACCCTGAACCTGGACCTGATCTACGGCATCGCGGGGCAAACCATCGCCAGCCTGCTGGCCTCCATCGACAGCGCGCTGGCCTTCCGGCCCGAGGAAATCTACCTGTATCCGCTCTACGTGCGCGAACAGACGGGTCTTGGAAAAGTGGCGCGCCGCCAGGGCGCGCAATCGCTCAACCCCATCATGCTGGCGCAGGACGGCGACAGCCGCCTGGCCCTGTACGCGGCGGCGCGCGACCATTTGCGCGCCCAGGGCTACGAGCAGGTCTCCATGCGCATGTTCCGCGCGCCCCATGCGCCCGAGCAGAATGGTCCCTCGTACTGCTGCCAGAATGACGGCATGGTGGGCCTGGGCGCGGGCGCCCGCTCGTACACGGCCAGCCTCCATTACTCCAGCGAATACGCGGTGGCGCGCCTTGATACCATCAACATCATCGACAACTACCTGGCGCTCGACGAGGCGCGCTTCGCGCAGGCCGAACACGGTTACCAGCTCGATGAGGAAGAACAGCGCCGCCGCTACGTGATCCAGTCGCTGCTGACGGAACCGGGCCTGGACCGCGACGCCTACGCGGCGCGCTTCGGCAGCCGCTGCGAAGCAGACTTGCCGCAGCTGGCCGAGCTGCACGCGCTGGAATTGGTGGAAGAAAACGGCCCGCTGCTGCGGCTGAACGAGCGGGGCTACAGCTACGCCGACACCATCGGCCCGTGGCTGGCGTCCGATACCGTGCGCGCGCTGATGGCCGAAGGCGGCCAGGCATGCTGACAGCGCCGGCACCGATGCTGTCGCTGCTGTACCGGGGCACGCTATCGAGCTGCAACTACGCCTGCGGCTACTGCCCGTTCGCCAAGAAGCGCGACAGCCGCGCGGCGCTGGCCCGCGATGCGCGCGAAGTGGCGCGTTTTACCGGCTGGGTGGCGGCACAGAAGCGCCCCATCGGCGTGCTGTTTACACCGTGGGGCGAAGCGCTGGTGCGGCGCCACTACCGGAGCGCGATGCAGACACTGGCGGCGCTGCCGCACGTGCGCCAGGTGGCGCTGCAGACGAATCTGTCCGGCCCCCTGGACTGGCTGGAGCACATGGACGGGCTGGAAAAGGTCGGCCTGTGGTGCACCTACCACCCGGACCAGACCACCTTGTCCCGCTTTCTCGCACGCTGTGCGCGCCTGGACGCCATGGGCGTGCGCTATGGCGTCGGCGTGGTGGCCATGAACGCGCACCTGGACGCCATCCGCGCCCTGCGCGCCGCCTTGCCCGCCCACGTCTACCTGTGGCTGAACGCCTACGACCGCCGTGGCCCCGGCTACTACAGCGCACCAGACCTGGCCGAACTGGACGCCATCGATCCGTGGTTTGCGCACAACCGCCGCCCTTCGCCCTCGCGCGGCAAACCGTGCCTGGCGGGCGAAGCGTCGCTGTCCGTCGACGGCGACGGCGAACTGGCGCGCTGCCACTTCGTGCCCGAGCGGCTGGGGAATCTATATGAGGATGACCTGGCGGACATGCTGCGGGAGCGCAGCTGCCCGCGCTTCAAGTGCGACTGCTACATCGGTTATGCGCAGCGCAAGGATTTGCCGTTTCAGGCCGTATTTGGGGAGGGGGTGCTGGCGAGGATTGTAACTGTAGGTCGGATTAGCGGGGCCAAAAGCCCCGCGTAATCCGACATATTGCTGGCATGACAGGCGGTGTCGGATTACGCACGGCGATGCCGCGCTAATCCGACCTACCGTGTTTTACTGCGCCGCCACCTTGGCCGGCTCCGCCACTACCGGCGTCATCTTCAGCGAACGGCTGAGGAAGCCCCAGCGGTCGGCCACTTCTTCGATCTGCTTGGTCGTCGGCTTGCCGGCGCCATGGCCGGCCTTGCTGTCGATGCGGATCAGCACGGGCGCCGGGCCGCCTTGCGCTGCCTGGGCAGCGGCCGCGAACTTGAAGCTGTGGGCAGGCACGACGCGGTCGTCATGGTCGGCCGTGGTGATCATGGTGGCCGGATAGCAGCCGCCCGCCTTCAGGTTGTGCAGCGGCGAGTATTTCACCAGCGCCTTGAACTGCTCGGCGTCGTCCGACGAACCGTAGTCAGGCACCCAGCCCCAGCCCACGGTGAACTTGTGGAAACGCAACATGTCGAGCACGCCCACCTGCGGAATGGCCGCGGCGAACAGGTCCGGACGCTGCGTCATGGCGGCACCGACCAGCAGGCCGCCATTGCTGCCGCCGCCGATCGCCAGCTTCGATGGCGAGGTGACCTTGTTGTCCACCAGCCATTGCGCCGCGCCGATGAAATCGTCGAAGACGTTTTGCTTGTTCAGCTTGGTACCGGCCTGGTGCCAGGCTTCGCCGTATTCGCCGCCGCCGCGCAGGTTGGCCATCACGTAGACGCCGCCCATTTCCACCCAGGCAAGATTTGCCACGGAGAAGCTCGGTGTCAGCGATACGTTGAAGCCGCCATAGCCGTACAGATAGGTTGGATTGCTACCGTCGAGCTTCATGCCTTTTTTCGAGACGATGAACATCGGTACCTTGGTGCCGTCGCGGCTGGTGAAGAATTGCTGGCGCGTCTCGAACGCGTTCGGGTCGAAATCGACCTTCGGCTGGCGGTACACGCTGCTCTTGCCCGATTTCATGTCGTAGCGGTAGATGGTCGCCGGCGTCGTGAAGCTGGTAAACGAGTAGAACGTTTCCGTATCGCCACGCTTGCCCGCAAAGCCGCCGGCCGAACCGATGCCCGGCAAGGCCACTTCACGCACCAGCTTGCCTTTCAGGTCGACGATCTTGATTTGCGTTTGCGCATCTTTCAGGTAGTCGAGCACCAGCTGGTTGTTGATCAGGTTGACGGCGACCAGGGTTTCGGCCGCTTGCGGCACGATTTCCTTCCAGTCGGCAGGCAGCGGTTTGCGCGTGTCGATGGCGATCACGCGCGATTTTGGCGCCTTGTTGTCCGTCTTGAAGAAGAAGACGGGGCCGTCATTGTCGATGAACGAGTAAGAAGCGTCGAATTCCTCCAGCAAGCCGACGACCTTGGCATTCTTCTGGCGCAAGTCCTTGTAAAAAACGCGGTTCTTGCGTTCCGTGCCCTGCGTGGCCGTGATGATCAGATAATTGCCATCGTCGCTGACGGTGCTGCCGCCGAACGCCCATTCCTTCTGGTCGGGACGGTCGAAGACGAGCACGTCGTCGCTTTGCGGCGTGCCGATCTTGTGGAAATACAATTTCTGGAAGTAATTGATATCGGCCAGCTTGGTTGCTTCGTTCGGCGCGTCATAGCGGCTGTAGAAGAAACCCGTATTGTCCTTGGTCCACGAAGCGCCCGAGAACTTGGCCCACTGGATGTGGTCCGTCAAGTCCTTGCCCGATTCGATATCGCGCACTTTCCACTCGTTCCAGTCGGAACCGGAAGCGGACGTGGCGTAGGCCAGGTACTTGCCGTTCGGGCTGATCGAGGTGCCGGCCAGCGCCACCGTGCCGTCGGTGGACAGGGTGTTCGGGTCCAGCAGCAAACGCGGCTCGTCGGACAGTTTTTTCACCGTGTACAGCACGGCCTGGTTCTGCAAGCCGTCGTTGCGGCTGTAGA
The DNA here is from genome assembly GCF_058798615.1 of Janthinobacterium sp. GW822-FHT07H11. Lineage (NCBI taxonomy): Bacteria > Pseudomonadati > Pseudomonadota > Betaproteobacteria > Burkholderiales > Oxalobacteraceae > Janthinobacterium > Janthinobacterium sp. GW822-FHT07H11. Next base: position 3,314,770 of record NZ_CM179507.1, on the reverse strand, counting down.
AATAGCGGCCACCCTGCTTCGTTGGCGTAGAGAAACGCTCATAATTCCACAGCTTGGTCAGGCGCTGCTTGATCGCGGCGCGTTCGGGGATGGTGCCCAGGTACGACTGCGTCAGTTTGTTTTGCGCCGCCACCCACTCGCCCGTCTCGGCGCTGTTGGCGTCTTCCAGCCAGCGGTAAGGGTCGGCGATGGTGGTGCCGAAATAGCTGTCCTGCTGGTCGACCTTCTTGCTGACCGGATAGGTTACGGCGGCGCCGTCGCCAGCGGGGCAGGATTGTGCCATGGCATTGCCACCGAAAGCGGCCAGCAAGCTGAATATGAGGGTTGCACTACGTAATTGCATGGGTTGTTTGTCTCATTGTTGGATGTCGAGGAAAGCAGGCCGCTCAGGCAAAACCGGCGGCTGCCCATGGTGACTTTCGCCAAGAGAAATCATAGCGCGGATCGCCACTTTTAATACACAGTTATCCCCCGCATTTGCCGACTTTTGTTTTGCACATTTCCATGGTTAGCCATGCAAAATCCTGTTTTCACGCCCAATCGGCAAACCACGCACAGTGCCATGGCTGCCGGCAACAGTGTCATAAAGCATTGCATTTCATCAAGCTGTCATAAAGTATCTTTACTATCGGCAAATGTTCATGGCCCGACCAGCGGCCGTGCAGACCGCCGCCCGCCAATCCCCTATGCCTACTTTCGCCCTCCCATCCGCCGTGTCCGCGCAGGACGCCGTGGCGCCCTCCAATGTGGCCTACCTGAAACTCCCCGCCGCGGCCGCCATGGCCGCCGATGGCCTGGAAGCCTTGCACGAGATCCTGGCGAGCCGCAAGCTCAGCGCCCTGTTCCAGCCCATCATCCATATGCAGAGCGGCGACATCATCGGCTATGAAGGCTTGATACGGGGCCCGTCCGACAGCCCGCTGCACGCGCCGATGAATCTGTTCAAGGTGGCCCGCGCGCATGGACTGACGCTGGAGGTGGAACACCTGTGCCGCCAGGTGGTGCTCGAGCGCTTTGCTGAACTGAAACTGCCAGGAAAACTGTTCCTCAACGTCAGCCCCGAGTGCTTGTTGCTGCGCAATGCGCGCCATGGCGAAACCCTCGAATACATCGAGCACATCGGCATCAACCCGGACCGCGTCATCATTGAGCTGACAGAAAACCAGCCCACCTATGACTACGAGCTGATGCGCGAGGCGGTGCTGCATTACCGCAACATGGGCTTCCAGATCGCCATCGACGACCTGGGCGAAGGCTTTTCCAGCCTGCGCCTGTGGTCGGAACTGCGGCCAGAATATGTCAAGATCGACATGCATTTCATCCAGGGCATCAACAACGATCCCGTGAAGCTGCAGTTCGTGCGCTCGATCCAGGAAATCGCGGAAAAGTCGGGCACCCTGGTGATCGCCGAAGGCATCGAGGCGCAGACGGAATTGCTGGTCTTGCGCGACCTGGGCGTGGCATTTGGCCAGGGCTACCACCTGGGCCGGCCCAACATGGTGCCGGCGCGCGCCTTGCCGGCCGAAGTGGTGCAGGCGCTGGGACGCAACGGCGTGGCCGTGTATCCGCAGCGCAGCAGCCTGGAAAAGAATGGCGCCAGCATCCGCAAGCTGCTGAACAAGGTGGCAGCCGTGTCGCCGCAACTGAACAATAACGAGGTGTACGACATCTTCCTGAAGGACCCCAAGCTGATGATCATCCCCGTCGTCGACGACGGCGTGCCGCTGGGGCTGATCAGCCGCTTCGAGATGATCGACCATTTCGCCCGCCCCTACCAGCGCGAACTGTACGGGAAGAAATCGTGCAGCCTGTTCATGGATGCCAATCCCCTCATCGCCGACCACGACACGAGCTTGCAGGAACTCAGCTACACCATGGTGCAGTCCGATGCCCACCACCTGTTCAACGGCTTCATCATTACCGAGCACGGCCGCTACCTGGGCATGGGCACGGGACACGACCTGATGCGCGAAATCACGCAGATGCAGATCAATGCGGCGCGCTACGCCAATCCGCTCACGCAGCTGCCCGGCAACGTGCCCATCAACGAACATATCGACCGCTTGCTGCACAGCGCTACCCGCTTCTGGGTCTGCTATTGCGACCTCGACCACTTCAAGCCCTTCAACGACGTGTACGGCTACCGCAAGGGCGACGACGTGATCCAGCTGACGGGCAAAATCCTCAGCGACCATTGCGACCCGAACCGCGACTTCATCGGCCATATCGGCGGCGACGATTTCATGATCCTGTTCCAGAGCGAAGACTGGGAAAGCCGCTGCCAGGCCATGCTGGACGACTTCGCGGCCGCCATCCTCGACTTCTACAGCAGCGGCGACTGCGAACGGGGCGGCTACATCAGCGAAGACCGGCAGGGCAAGAAAGTGTTTTATTCATTGATCAGCCTATCGCTGGGCGTGATCAAGGTCGGCGCGCACCAGTACTATACGCACCACCAGATCGCCACGCAGGCCGCGGAAGCGAAGAAGCAGGCGAAGAAAATCCACGGCAACAGCCTGTTCCTGGACCGGCGGCAAGGCGTGGGCATGGCGCGCATCGACGCCTAGGCAGGCTGGACGCAAGATCAGATGCGCACGAGGTCGCCAAACGCATTGCTGTCGCGCGCATCGGGCAGGAATGCCAGGCCGATGCGTGCGCCGTCGCGCCGCGCCTGTATCCGGTAGCTGCCCACCGGCAAGTCCACGAACAGGCCGCCACAGGTCGCGTCCGGCTCCAGGCCGCCGCCCGTGACGTCCTCGCCGGCGCCGATGAAGACGCGGCCCGAGACGACGGCGATATGCACGCACGCCTGCGGCTCGGCCAGTTCGGCCTGCACCTCCAGCGCGTACGCGCCGTCGCCGTCCAGATTGAAAAACGCCGCCTGGCCCGCATTCACGGCCGCCAGTTCCGCAGCGGGAATGCTCCACCAGTCGCAGTCGTCCGCCAGCTTGTGGCGCAGGCCGGCCGGATCGAACACGCACAGGGTGGCCGTATCGGTGCAGAAGGAAAACGCGTGGATCGCCACCGCCGCTGCCCGCATCAGCCCGGCCGCGGGGCCGGCCCCAGCAGCGGCTGGCTGGCGACATAGGCCTCGCCGGCCTCGGCATCCCACGGGAAATGGCCGTCGCGCGACGGCCAGACGATCTGGTACACGGTAAAATCATTGCCCCCGTAATACCAGCGCGCATAGCCGACCCAGTCGCGATAGCGCGCTTCGGGCACGCGCACGAATGCGCATGGATGGCCGTCAAGCAAGGCGCCCGTGGTCTGCGTAAAATCCGTGATGGCGCCGCTGCGCACGGCATCGAGCGCCACATCGACGATCTGGTGGGCAGTGGCCTGCGGCAAGCCCATGATGAGCAATTCGGGCAAGCCGAAGCTGTGGAAAGCGCCTATCGTGAACGTATAGCCGGGACCGTCTTCATCGCCACCGATATGCACGCAATGCCAGCCATAAGTGGCGATGTCATCGATGACCTTTTGCTCGGATGCATCTTCGCCTGTCTGCCTCACCATCCTCAACCTTTCACTGTGCCGCGTCCCGGTCCATGCCGCTTCAACGGGCATGCAGAGCGGTAATTATCGCATGGGCGCGGCCGCGCCGCATCAGCCGCGCGGCGCCGGCACGGGGTGCGTCTGGCGCCACTGGCGCGTCATTTCCTGCGCCGCGTCCAGGTCGGCCTGCGCCAGCCTGCCGGCCGCCGACTCGCGGGCGCTGCCTGCCGTGCTGTCGCCACCCTCGGCCGCCAGCGCCAGCCACATATACGAGCGCACGGGGTCTTTCTGCACGCCGCGGCCGCCGTTGTACATGCCGCTCAGGTTGTATTGGGCCAGCGCATGGCCCTGCTCGGCCGCGCGCGCATACCAGTGCACGGCCAGGCCGTCATCCTGCGGCACGCCCTGGCCATTCGCATACATCACGCCCAGGTTGTTCTGCGCGCTGGCATCGCCCTGTTCGGCGGCCGTGCGGTACCAGCGCACGGCGCACGCCTCGTCGCGCGCCACGCCCTGGCCGTTCGCATACATGACGCCCAGGTTGAACTGGGCATTGGCCGCGCCCTGGGCGGCCGCCTTGGCGTACCAGTCCAGTGCCTGGCGCAGGTCGCGCGCGGTGCCGCGCCCGCCCGCATACATGCCGCCCAGGTTGTACTGGGCCATGCTGTGCCCCTGCAGGGCGGCGCGCCGGTACCAGCCGACGGCGCGCGCCTCGTCCTTGTCCACGCCCTGGCCGCGCGCCAGCATGACGCCCAGGTTGAACTGGGCATCGGCGTCGTCCTGCTCGGCCGCGCGCTGCAGCCAGGCATAGGCGCGCAGTTGGTCGGCCGCCACGCCCAGCCCTTCCGCATATGCCACGCCCAATTGCCGCTGCGCCACCGCCAGGCCCTGGGCCGCGGCCTGGCGAAACCAGGCCACCGCCTGCGCATCGCTTTGCGCCACGCCCTGGCCCCGCTTGTAGACGAGGCCCAGGTTGAGCTGGGCCTGGGCATCGCCCTGCAAGGCGGCCTTGCGGAACCAGGCCAGCGCCAGCGCATCGTTCTTCTTGGCGCCCAGCCCCTGCGCATAGGCTTCGCCCAACAGCGACTGCGCGCTGGCCACGCCCTGTTCCGACGCGCGGTAAAACCAGGCCAGCGCCAGCTCGTCGCTCTGCAGCACGCCGCGCCCCTTGCGGTACATCTGGCCCAGGTTTTGCTGTGCCGACGCATCGCCCTGGGCCGCCGCGCGGCGGAACCACAGCACGGCGTCCTCGTCGCTCTGCGCCACGCCCCGGCCATGGTAATACAGCGCGCCCAGGTGATTCTGCGCGAAAGCCAGCCCCTGCAGCGCGGCCAGGCGCAGCCAGACAAAGGCCCGCGCATCGTCGTGCGCGACGCCCTCGCCTTTCTTGTACATCAGCCCCAGATTGAACTGGGCATAGGGATTGCCTTGCTCCGCGGCCGTGCGAAACCAGATATACGCCTGATGGCTATCCCTGGCAGTATGGTGCTTGTCCATGTGCGCCCCCATCCACATTGCGCTGGCCGGCAGCGCGCGCAAAACGGCGGCCGTGGGCGGCGAAATCGTGTGTTGCTTAAATTTTAAATTCGATGCGCATGGAGGGCTTGAGCGAACTCAAATGAAATAACAAAATTATATCAATTTGATGAGTCCGCCTCGACGGGAAGCGCGGTGGTGCACGCCGGAACCGGCGTGCGGCAAGCATTACCGGCGCGACGGGTGCTTTTGCAGGAATTGCGGCACCTTGGCCGCCGCCAGCCTGTTCAGCGAGACGAGCAGGTCGGCATCGACATCGGCGATGCCGTAATTGCTGCGCAGGTGGCGGCCGATATGGATCAGCACTTGCGCCGCCACTTCAGCATCGGACTCGGCCCTGTGGGCGGCGCTCTTGAAGGCGATGCCCAGCTGGCTCGACAACAGCCCCAGCTTGTAGCTGGACAGGCCGGGAAACACGCGGCGCGACAGTTTCAAGGAACACACGAGCGACTGGTGCGCGGGCGCCAGGTTCAGCCGCGCGCTTTCCGCGCGCAGGAATTTTTCGTCGAAGCTGGCATTGTGCGCCGACAAGGCATCGCTGCCAATAAAATCCAGCAATTGCGGCACGACCTCGGCCACGGGCGGCGCCCGGTCCACCATGGCCTGGGTGATGCCCGTCAAGCCCGTGATGAACGAGGGTATGCGCGCATTGCAGTTGACCAGGGTGACGTAGCGGCCCGTGATCTGTCCGCCCTCGATGCGCAGCGCCGCCACTTCCGTGATGCGGTCGCCCATGTCGGGCGACAGGCCGGTCGTCTCGAAGTCGATCATGACGATCGGTTTGTCAAACACATGCATGGGGCGCTCTTTCGTCGGTGCAAAAATGGAGGTATCGATACAATGCGCGGGGCAAGCCGCCGCAGCGCAGACAGTACACTAGTACGGCAAGATGCGGCAATGCCGCCATGCACATTTGATCAACCGAATTTGCGCACGGCGTCCAGCGCCAGGCCCGCGCCGATGCTGCCGAACAAATCGCCTTCGACCTTGCGCGCGGCCGGCACCAGGGCCGCGATCTTTTCGCGCAGCAGGCGCACGCCGGAAGAGCCGCCCGTGAAGAACACGGTGTCGACGTCTTGCGGCGCCACGCCGGCGTCGCGCAGCAGGCGCAGCACGGTGTCTTCCACCGAGCCGCACAGGTGGCCGATGGCGTCGTCGAATTGCGCGCGTTTCAGCAGCAGGCTTTGCGCGGGCGACAGACGGTCCAGCTCCAGCTGCACTTCGGCCGCGTCGGACAGGGCGATCTTGCCCTCTTCCACCTTCATGGCCAGCCAGTGGCCGGCGCGTTCGTCGATCAGCTTTTGCAAACGCCCCATCTTGTCTTGCTCACGCGCATCACGGCATACATCGGCCAGCTGTACCCAGATCTTCTTGGTGTACGCCAGGTTGATCGTGTGCCAGGTGGCCAGGTTGAAATAATAGCTGGACGGCACTTCGCTATTGTTGTGCAGGCGGCTGCCATAGCCGAGCAGGGGCATGACGGAAGACAGGCTCAGGTATTTATCGAAGTCCGTGCCGCCGATGTGCACGCCGCCCGTGGCGAGGATGTCGTCGCGGCGCTCGGCCTTTTTCGCCCGCTCCGGCGACAGCCGCACCAGCGAAAAGTCGGACGTGCCGCCGCCGATGTCGGCGATCAGCACCAGCTCTTCCTTGGCGATCTGCGACTCGTAGTCGAAGGCGGCGGCGATCGGCTCGAACTGGAAGGCCACGTCCTTGAAGCCGACGGAACGGGCCACCTCGGCCAGCGTGTCCTGCGCCAGCTGGTCGGCCTGCGCGTTGTCGTCGATAAAGAAGACGGGACGGCCAAACACGGCCGACGTGAATTCGCGGCCGGCCGACTGTTCGGCACGGCGCTTCACTTCACCGATGAATTGCGACAGCAGCAGGCGGAACGGCAGCGCGCGGCCGCCCACTTCCGTCTGGCCATCGATCAGGCTGGTGCCCAGCAGGCTTTTCAGCGAACGCATGAGGCGGCCTTCATAGCCGGCCAGGTAGCCGGCCAGCGCGGCGCGGCCAAAGCTGACCTCTTCATCTTCCGCATTGAAGAAAACGACGGACGGTAGGGTCGTCTTGCCATCTTCCAGGCCGAGCATGGTGCTCTGCCCGGGACGCGCCCAGCCTACCGTGGAATTTGACGTGCCGAAATCGACGCCGCAAGCATTGGCCATGTCGACCCTTCCCTGAATAAAGGGGCGTTATCTTATCAGAAAGAGGGCAGTTTCACCAGAAAAATAGTCCAGGCCTGGCGATCACGCCAAGCTTGCTCTGCATCAAGTGGCTGCGGCACGCAAAAGCTACTCTTGGGAAATTGATGCCGAGCAATTCGGCAAGCTCCCGGAGACCCCTCGTGACCGATATCCGCCCTCCCCGCCTGGCCCACCTGGCCCTGCTGGCCACCCTGACGACGTCCCTGGCCGCCTGTGGCGGCGGCGGCACCGATGCCCAGCCCGCTGGCGGCTGCACCCTGCACGGCACGGCCGGCTGCGGCGGCACGCCGCCGGTCACGCCGCCCGTGACGCCACCCGTCACGCCACCCGAGCCGGCCAGCCGGGCCAGCGCCGTCGACCTGGTCTTTTCCAGCACCGAGCTGGCATCGGCGGGCCTGCCCGGCAGCGAGGTACGCGTCACCGCGCTGGTCAAGGATGGCGCCAACCTGGCCTTGCCGGGCGCGAAAATCTCCTTCGGCGCCGATTCCGGCATACTCGGCAGCGTCGATGCCGTCACGGACAAGAATGGGCAGGCGCGCGCGCTGCTGGGCACGGGCGGCGCCAACGGCAACCGCAGCATCAAGGTGACGGCCACCGTCGGCACGCGCAGCGGCAGCGGCACGGTGGCCGTGACGGGCAGCACGGTGGAGATCCTCGCGCCCGCCACGCTGGCGCTGGGGCAAAACGCCGACCTGACCGTCAATGTGCGCGACTCGGCCAGGCGCCCCGTGGCAGGCGCGGCCGTCAGCTACGGCACGGGCAGCGGCAACAGCGTGCGCGTCAAGGATGGCGGCGCCGCCGTCAGCAATGCGCAAGGGCAGTTGCTGCTGCGCCTGACGGCAGGCAGCCTGGGCAAGGACGCCGTGTCGGCCAGCGCCCTGGGCGCCACCGCATCGCAGGCCTTCACCGTGGCCGGCGGCGACTTGCGCCTGAGTCCCGCCGTGCGCCAGGATGCCAGCGGCGCCGACGTGCTGCCGGAAGTGGCGACCATGGCCTGCCAGCCGCTCGACGTGCGCTATGAAAAGGCTGGCGTGGCCCAGGCCGGCAGCGCCAGCCTGCTGGCCTCGCGCGGCACCCTGTTCAGCGACAGCGCCTGCAGCCAGCCCTTGTCCGGCGCGCTGGCCTTTAACAATGGCAACTTGCCACGCAGCTATATCCAGTCGGCGCAGGCGGGCGTGGCGACCGTGACGGCGGCCGTGGCGGGCGGCCCCACGGCGCAGACGCGCCTGGAGTTCGTGGCGCCGCTGGGCGGCGCGAGCAAGATCAGCGCGCAGGCGGAGCCGGCCGTGCTGGGCGCGAACACGGACGCGGCGTCAGCGGACAATGCCAGCACCATCAGCGCCGTCGTGCGCGATGGCCCGGCCAACAACCTGGTCAAGAACGCTCCCGTCACGTTCAGCATCTTGAGCGACCCCAGCGGCGGTTACCTGCGGCAAACGGGCGGCATGCTGACCGGCAGCGACGGCCTGGCGCGGGCCGTGTACGTGGCCGGACCGGCCGACAGCGGCCGCGACGGCGTGCTGATCCAGGCACGCATCGAGGGCACGACGCAGGCGGCCGCGACGGCGCAGGTGCGCCTGACGGTGGCCAAAAAAGCCCTGTCGATCAAGTTTGGCACCGGCAATATCGTGCGCGAATACTCGGCCAGCGTGCTGCAAAAGGAGTTTGCCGTGTTCGTGTCCGACAGCGCCGGCAATGCCGTGGCCGGGGTGGCCATCACGGCCGCCGCCTGGCCCAGCCGCTACGGCAAGGGCTATTATGTGTGGGAAGCGGACAAGGCGGACTTCCCCGACACGGGCGTCTGGCGCCTGGCCCTGCCGCGCTACAGCTGCGCGAACGAAGACCTGCTGCGCAACGGCATCTACGACGCCGCCTATGACCGCAACGGCAATGGCGTGCTCGACCCCGGCATCCCGCTGACCGTCAGCGCCAGCGGCCAGACCGATGCGCTGGGCATGGCCACCGTCACCGTCAGCTATCCCCGCAATTATGGTTCCTGGGTGCAACTGACCCTGACCGTGCGCGGCACGGTGGCAGGCACGGAATCGGTCGCCACGGCGGAATTGCCGCTGGCCACCCTGGCCAAAGACTTCAGCGAGCGCCGCGTGCCGCCGCCAGGCCAGACCAGCCCCTACGGCACGGGGCCGTGCGACAGCGCGGACTGAGCGCCCGGCGCGGGCGGCCGACCACTTGCCAATAAATCATAAAATTTGCAACATGGATAAGAAAACAGTCTTGCCACATGGAAATATTTTCGCTATGCTCATATTCCCGTCCTGGCCGCCACAAGCGGCCAGGCCTGCAGGCATACTTTGAGACAGGTTGTTAGCCAGACCACTATGCGAAAAAAGAATACTGTAGCCCGGATCCCCAGCAACACCCCCGCCGCACGCAGCTCGCCCGCTGCCGGGCGCCGGGTGACCTCCTACGACGTGGCACTGATGGCGGGCGTGTCGCAATCGGCCGTGTCGCGCTGCTTCAAGCCCGGCGCCAGTGTCTCTCCCGCCACCCACGCCAAGGTGATGCGGGCGGCAGCCAGCCTCGACTACATCCCGAACGCGGCCGCGCGCAGCCTGATCACGCGCCGCTCGAACCTGGTCGCCGTGATCATTTCCAAGCTGGCCAATCTGTATTATCCGCAAGTGCTCTCCGACCTGAGCCAGCAAATCGCCCGCCAGGGCAAGCGCCTGCTGCTGTTTACCCTGGAACGCGAAGTGGAGATCGGCAAGGTCTTGAACGATGTGTGGCAATACCAGGTCGATGGCGCCGTGGTGGCCGCCTGCCTGTCCGACGAACAGATCGCCGAATTTGCCCGGCGCGACGTGCCGCTGGTGCTGTTCAACCGCAGCCCGCGCGGGCACGCCGTGCATGCGGTGCTGTGCGACCAGGCCGAGGCGGCGCGCCTGCTGGTGTCGCGCCTGGCCGAGGCCGGCCACCGCCAGTTCGCCATCATCGACGGCCCCGGCGATTCGGCCGTGGCGCAGGAGCGCAAGGCGGGCGTGCTGGACCGCCTGCTGGCGCTGGGCTTGCCCGCGCCCATCGTCGTCAGCGGCAACTACGATTACGCCAGCGGCGGACAGGGCTTGCGCAAGGTCATCGACCGCCTGGGACGCACGCCGGACGCCGTCATTTGCGGCAACGACATCATGGCCATCGGCTGCCTCGATACGGCGCGCCACCAGATGGGCATCCAGGTGCCGCTGCAGATGTCGGTGGCCGGCTTCGACGCGCTGGAAGCCTCGGGCTGGCTCAGCTACGACATCACCACGCTGCGCCAGCCCGTGCAAAAGATGGCCATCGACGCCGTCGCCATGCTGGGCGAGCTGATGGAGCGGCCCGGCGGCGTGGCGGAACGCCGCCGCTATTGCTCGTATCTGGTCGAGGGCAGTACGGCGCGCCTCACCGGCGGCGCCCCGCTCCACTTCGGCATGATGGCCGCGGCCTGAAAACCACCAGGGCGTTGTTGCCGCGGATATGCGGGCCCCGCGCCATGCCGGCCTGCGGCCTGCGGCGCGGCGCCTGGTCGCGGGCGGTTTTCAGGCGCTCATGCTTCGCGTGCCCCCCCTGGCGCCTAAAAAAGCTTCTGCTCCGGCAAGCGAGCGCCGCCCCGGGCGCAGCTGCCTGCCGCACTATCGGCGATGGCGCGCGATACTCGACGCCGGGCGCATCCGCTCTGCAGAAACGTTATTGAAGGCAACACTGGGCGCAGTCCCACACCCGGCGGTGACCTGGCCTAAAAAAAACCTCGCAGCGCGGCGAGGTTTTTCACTTCCGAAACCAGGGACTCAGGCGTATCAAGCGAAAAACTTGCCCTTCAGCATATTCAAGCCCTGGCTGACCAGGTCATTGCCTTCCGGCAGCTGGCCATCGGGCGTCAGCTTGTCGATCAGCTGGGGCAGCAGCGCCGCCAGGCCGCCCGAGGCCGCGTCGGGCGCGACGCCGGCCTGTTCGGCGATCGCGGCGATCGTGTCCGTGCCCAGCGCATCCTTGATCTGCTCGCCGGAAACAGGGGCATTCGCGCCCGTGCCGATCCAGCTGGCCACTTGATCGCCCAGGCCGCTTTCCTGGAATTTTTGCAGCAGGCCCGGCAAGCCGCCATGCTGGTTGACCAGCTCCATGACGCTGGCCATAAGCCCCGATGTGGCCTCCCCGTCGGCACCCTTGTTGCCCAAAGCGCTCATCGCCTGTCCTGCAAGTTGATCTAGCAAACCCATCGTACCCTCCTGAACGCAATTAAGTAGTGCCGCATGGCTGCGGCGCCCGGTATGGACGGAGCTCCTTCCCCGACACATGCAACAATTATACTATGAATAATATCAATGCTATAATTACAATGCTGCGCGCAGCTGGAATGCAGGCTGGACTGTCGAGTCGCCCACCTCCATCATATTGACTTCGGCATAACATGCAAGCGTAAATTGATGGAAAACAAAACCGTGTAGAATGAATTTTCCTACTTACTGAGGAGTATCAACACATGAACATCAATAAAGCGGTAGACAAAGCCTACGAAAAAAAGACGTTCAAGGAAATTGCTGATGCGCCCGTCGATGCGCTGCAAGGCGTGAGCGAAAAGGATGCGGAACTGCTGAAACAGGCATTCAATGTCAGGACCGTACGCGACCTGGCCAACCTGAAATACTCGACGTGGGCGCGCGCCATCGTCACCCTGGCCGATACGGAAGAGTAAATCCGGGCCACGCGCCCGCCCCGCAAAGCCCGCTCCCGCCAGCGGGCTTTTTCATGCGCGCCGCGCCATCGGCGCGTAGGTGCGCGCGCCCACAGTCAAGCCCGGCGCCGCGGCGTAGACTGGCCACCTTGCCACCACGAGGATGCACGCCATGCCACACGACCACGACGGAAACGGCCAGCAGGAAGAGCAAGGCGACCTGTCCGACCTGCTCAGCGAACTGCGCATCCTGTTGCCGGGCGCACAGATGCTGACGGCCTTCCTGATCATCCTGCCATTCAACGGCGGCTTCGCAAAGATCGTGCAGGCGGAAAAAGTCGTCTTCCTGGCCACCTTCTTTCTTTCCATGACGAGCCTGGTGCTGCTCAGCGCGCCCGCCATCCAGCACCGCGTGATGCGCCCTTTGCAAGACCGCGAGCGCTTCAAGCGCGTGGCCGACCGCATCATGATGGCCGGTGCGCTGGCGCTGGCGCTGGCCTTCATCCTCGGCACCAACCTGGTCATTTCCGAAGTCTTCGGCCACGTGGCCGGCATCGTTGCCTGCACCGTGATGGGCACGCTGATCCTGTGCCTGTGGTGGCTGCTGCCCCTGCATCTGAAGCGCAGCAAGGATATCTGAACTGCCGCCGGCCTTTGAGGCAGGCAATTGCCTGAACGCGCCTGTCCGGATTGCCCACAACATTCTTCACCGTTGCTGTTGCGCAATCGCGGCCTTTCCGTGTTATCGTTAACAACAAGGGCGTGGACGGCGGTGTGCAGTGCAGCAGGTTTTGACCGCCGCCCGGCAGGACTGGCCCGAATCTTTTACAATATTGTCTGTGGGCAGCTCTGCAAGCCCGAAATATCGGGAGAGTCCTTGCCTTTCTTCACCTCGCATCCAGTGGCGCATTGCCATTCCTGCGGCTGAGCCACAGCGCGCTTCTCCACCCTGTCACCATCTTTACCCGCTAATAAGAACATGCACGCATCCGTAGATCCCCTGATTCCGCGCGTCACCGCGCCTTTTGGCGCCGGCTATGCCGACCTGGCCCTGGCCATTGGCGGCCTCGCCATCGGCACGGGCGAATTCGCCTCCATGAGCATCCTGCCCGTGGTGGCCGACGACCTGGGCGCGACCTTGCCGCAGATGAGCCACATGATCAGCGCCTACGCGCTGGGCGTGGTCATCGGCGCGCCCCTGATCACCATCTTCCTGGCGCGCATGCCGCGCCGGCTGATGCTGATCTGCCTGATGTTGATGTTCGCTGGCGGCAACTTGCTCAGCGCCATCGCCCCCAACTATGGCTTGCTGGTGGTGGCCCGCTTCGTGGCCGGCATTCCGCACGGCGCGTATTTCGGCGTGGCGGCGCTGGTGGCGGCCGCCCTGGCCGAACCGGACAAACGGGGACAAGCTGTCGCCCGCGTCCTCATGGGCCTTACTGTGGCAAATATCTTCGGCGTGCCGCTGGCCACGTACATCGGCCAGACCCTGGGCTGGCGCCCGGCCTTCCTGCTGGTCGCCGCGCTGGGTTTATTGACCATGCTGATGGTGCGCATCTTCGTGCCCATGGTCGCCGCCGGCGATTCGAGTCCGCGCCGCGAACTGGGCGTGTTCCGCCGCCTGCAAGTATGGCTGACCCTGCTGATGGTGGCGATCGGCTTCGGCGGCATGTTCGCCGTCTACACCTTCATCACGCCCACCTTGCTGGAAATCACGAAAGTCTCGCCCCTCGTCATCTCGATCTTGCTGGCCATCATCGGTATCGGCATGACGGTTGGCAATCTGATCGGCGGCTGGCTGGCCGACCGTTCGCGCCTGTGGACCATCTTCGGCGTGCTGCTGTGGAACGTGGCCGCCCTGGCCGCGTTTACCTATACCAGCAGCAATGTCTGGCTGACGGCGATCAACCTGTTCGCCATCGGCGCCGGCATCGCCGTCGCCCCGGCCGTGCAGACGCGCCTGATGGACGTGGCCGGCGATGCGCAGACCGTGGCCGCCGCCCTCAACCATTCCGCCTTCAACATCGCCAACGCCCTGGGCGCGTGGGCCGGCGGCATCGCCATCGCCATGGGCATGGGCTTGCGCTCGACCGGCTGGGTGGGCGCCATGCTGGCCTGCGGCGGCATCGTCGTGCTCGGCATTTCCGTGCTGGTGGAAAACCGCAGCCGCACTCTGGCCGGCGCGCAGCCGGCGTGATGCATCCGGCGAGCGGCGGCCTGTTCAGGCGGCCGCTCGTGCGCGACCGTTAGGCTGCAATGGCAAACGCCACCGCCGCCGCGCAGTGAATCGCCGTCGTATTAAACAGCGGCAAGTCGACGTCGCCGGGCTGGATCAGCAGCGGTATTTCCGTGCAGCCCAAAATCACGCCCTGCACGCCTTGCCGCCGCAGTTTCCCGATGATCTCGAGGAAAATGTTACGGCTGGCGTCGGTAAAGATATTCTGCACCAGTTCATTGTAGATAATCTCGTGGAGGATTTCCTGGTCGGCCGCGTCGGGCGTCACCGTGGCGATGCCCTGCTGCTCGAGCGCCTCGTGATAAAAGCGGCCCGCCATCGTCTGCTTGACGCCCAGCAAGCCGACTTTCTTCAAGCCCGATTCCCGCACCCGCTTCGCCGTTTCCTCGACAATGCTGATAAAAGGCAAACCGATGCGCGGCACGACGGCCGGCGCGAAGCGGTGCGCGCCATTCGCGCACAGCAGGAAGAAATCCGCCCCCATGGCTTGCAGGCGCCGCCCTTCCGCCACGAGGAATTGCTCGATGGCGCGGGGATCGGGCTGCGACGCGTGCGCGACGAAATCAGCCTGGTCGATGCTGACCAGCATGATGCGCGCGCTGTGCGCGGCGCCGATGCGCGCCACCAGCATTTCATTGAGCAGGCGGTAGTATTCCAGGGTGGAAGCCCAGCCGATGCCGCCGATCAAACCTATCGTTTTGTGTTGCACGTCTATCCTGACGAAAATAGTTATTCAAATAAGCTCACAGACATTGCCGGCCATGTGCTTCGCATCACGTATCCAGCCAGAGAAACAATGATTTGTCCGCCGTGGCGGACTGATGCCAGTTCGATTGCAGTTCCATGAGAAATCCGGCCAGATCGACGGGATTGACTTGCGCACCGGCCCACGGCGCGGTTTTTGACCACGCCACGGCGATATCCGACAAGTCGTTGGCGGCCATGCCCCCGATCGCCTGCGCGATGGCGTCCGTAAACACGTAAAGCTCCCGCCCCTGCATCGGCGCAGGCCGAAGGGTAGGCGCTGCCGACTGCGTCAGCAATTGCCCAAGTGACACAAAATCCAGTTCGCCGGGCAAGGTGATGCCGGTGACAGGAAACGCATTGAAGGCATGCTGCCAGCTGGCACATGCGCGCATCTCGGCATCGGAACACACAAAAATATCGATTTTCTTCATAGTGCGTTCCCCATCAGTTACCGCTCACATCGTGCCGGCTCGACGTCTCGCGCGAATATCGCTGTTCAAACTCGGCAGCACTACCGGCCTCGGACCATAAGCCCGCAACGTAATCGAACTCCCGCTCGAACGGCTGCTCGAAATCGGGCACGTCCGTCGCATACTCGCAATTGCGGCTCAGCATGACCAGCCAGTCCGGGTAATCGAGCGCCCGGTACAGGCGGGTCAGGATGGCATCGAGCGACGACACGCTTTCCCGGCCCGCCAGGTAGGCGGCGCGCAATGCAACGATGTATTTTCCCGCCAAAAACTGGTCACTGAGCCGCTGCGCGCCCCGGTAGCGCTCGATGATGGCCTCGGCCAGCGGCAACACCTCGTCAATGCCCCGGGCGCTGGCCAGCAGCACGACGTCCAGGTCGTCGCCTTCCTGGTCCAGGCGCAAGCGTTCCACGGCCCAGTCGACGCAGCGCTGCGCCGGGGCAAAGCCCATGCGCAGCTGGAAAACGGCGATGTCCAATTCGGTCAGTTGTTCCATGTCTTTCCATTCAATACCGGTGACGGTCATTGCCGGCAGCGGGTGCGCTTCAGTTGCATCCCGTATCGCGGTTGCCAGCATTTGTTCCGCGCCAGCAGTCGTCATGGGGCCACAGCGCCGTCATGCCCCACGCCTCGATGCAAGCCGCATGCCCGGCCAGCGAAGGCGCGAGGAAGTCCTCGCTGCCTTGCCGTATCAGGGCCGCTAGCGTGTGGTCGGCCAGGCTGCCGCGATGGCCGAAGTGAAAGGTAGTCGTCCGCATGGCCGTCGAGGCCACGCAACACCCGCTCCGCCCCCCTCCTGCCCGCGTGCGCGGCACGCACGCCAGCGGACGGATTTCTTCCCCCGTGCGCGCAAACGCCCACCCCCTCACCTGACGTGGCAGTCACTAGCATTTTAATAGCCACCTGCCATTGTGTGCCACACTTGTGCCACACATAATGCGCGGGCCATGCTTTCCATTTCGCCGATGCCGGCTTGGCACTGCCATGCCTTTTCCGCGTCCACCCCTGGAAGACAGGCAATTCCTTATCGCAACAAAAATAGTTCATTTAACCCTAAAGTAATTTTACCGGCAGATAAGGCGCAATTCATTGCAAATAGCACATGGCACCTCGCTGGCAAACGAAGAAACAAGACATCCCTACCACACTTTTGATAGCCAGCATCTACCAAACCATATTGAATTATTTAATTTTCTTATACGTCGATAGTATTTTGAAATTGCCATATAGAAAATTTCTTATATCACTGCGCATAGAAAAGAATGCTTTTTTTTGAAAATGCGGAAACATAAATTAATATTATAGCAATAAACGAAAATAGCGACTATTGGTTATATTTTTTATCTTGCAAGGCAATTGAAGATCCACGTCACGCCTGATGAGAGCACCTTACACATGTGGAAATATTTGTCAAATGGCATCATCCATAGGCAAACCAGCCCCTTGAATCGAATAAAATATGGCAATAACTCATTATTTCATAATAAACAATGAATGTTACAGCCATTTGTCTTTTATATTTTGCAACAAGTCATTGATACAATATTTTCCATGTTTTACGATTTTACTAAAAATTACAACAAGTTAACATTGCATTTTATGTGCATTGCAGCAAGGCGCAGCAATTAACCCCGGATAAAAAAGCAGCTGCGATTCAGCTTTCAAATCGCATATTCTTCGCCGCATTTGCATGCGCAGTCACGCCCGCCATCCGCATCCCTACTCATCCCCACCTTCCGCCGGCAGTGCTTCCAGCCCCTGGGAAAGACCGCCAGCGCTGCCAGGCAGATATTCGCGTGGCGATATAAACCGCGGGGAAAACCGCCGCCAGCATTGCCTGATTCGCGTTGATCATGGCGCCCGCCCATGCGCACGAATAATCGAAAAATGGCCTGAATAATCATTATGCGGGCCAGGTGTTGTTATTAAGTTGAAAACACCAAGATGCCCTGGAAATGAAAAACACGGTGCTATATTCGCAACGCTGATTTCCCGCCCCGACTTCCGTGCCAGCCGCCTCGGCACGGATCGGAATGATTCACTGTCTTACTTTTCGGTGCATACCATGGCTCTGACAGACTACTTCCGCTATCTGCGGCACGGCGGCCAGGCGGCCTCCGCCGCGTCTCCCATCCTTGCGCCCTGCCTGGCGCAGGAGCACGCCGACTTCTGGCGCCAGCACCTGCACGGCGCGCCCGCCCTGCTTGAACTGCCCAGCGAACGCCCCAGGCCGGCGCGCCAGAGCTGGCGCACGGCCAGCGTGCCCTTCATGCTCGATGCCGGCACCATGGCCGACGTGCGCCGGCTGGCCGGCCGCTGCAACGTGGCGCCGCCAGCTGTCCTGCTGGCGGCGTGGGCGACCTTCCTGTCGCGCCTCAGCGGCCAGCACGACCTGGTGATCGGCACCGGCCAGCACGACGCCAGCATCGCGCCGCTGCGCCTGCGCCTGGACGAAGACTGCACCGGCCTCGCGCTGCTGGCGCAAGCCGACGAAACCCTGCGACTGGCGGCGCGCCATGCCGTCGGCCCGCTGGCGCAGCTGGTCGAGGCGCTGCAGCCGGCGCGCAGCACCAGCTTCAGCCCCCTGTTCCAGACCCTGCTGGCATTCGGCCCCCACGCCGCCGGGGAATCGCCATGCGACCTGGCCCTGATCCTTGACGACAGCGCCGGCGGCGGCTATGCGGGCCGGCTCGATTATGCGCAAGACCTGTTCGACGCCGACTGCATCGCCGCCTGGGGCGACAGCCTGCGCCAGTTGCTGCAGTCGCTGCTGGCCGATCCCGCGGCGCCGCTGGCGCGCCTCGACCTGCTGTCGCCGGCGCAGCGGCGCGTGCAGCTGCAGGACTGGAATGCCAGCGCGCTGGAGCTCGGCCCGCTGCGCAATGCGCACGATTTCATCGATGCCCAGGCGGCGCGCGCGCCCGAACGCGACGCCATCGTGCATGACGGCCAGCGCGTCAGCTATGGCGCGCTGGCGCGGCGCGCCAACGACATCGCCGCCCACCTGCTGGCGCTGGGCGTGCGGCCGGGCGAGCTGGTGGGCCTGCACCTGCGGCGCGGACCACAACTGGTGGCCGGCCTGATGGGCATCCTCAAGGCGGGTGCCGCCTACGTGCCGCTGGACCCCGCCTATCCGGCCGAGCGGCTGGCATTCATGCGCGACGATGCGGGCGCGCGCCTGGTGCTGGGCGAACGCGCGCTGCAAGCCAGCCTGCCGGCCGGCGACCACCGCTACGTGGCGATCGACGATATCGAGGCCGGCACGGCATCGGTGAGCGTGGCCGTCGATCCCGCTTCTCCCGCCTATGTGATCTACACCTCCGGCTCCACCGGCCGCCCCAAGGGCGTGCTGCTGCCGCACCGCGCGCTGGTGAATTTTTTCGCCGCCATGCTGCACCAGCCGGGCATGACGGCCGCCGACACCGTCTGCGCCGTCACCACCCTGTCGTTCGATATCGCCGTGCTGGAACTGCTGCTGCCGTTCACCGTGGGCGCCACGGTCGCCATCGCCGACACGGCCACGGCGGCCGACGGCCTGGCGCTGGCCGATCTGATCGACGCGTGCGGCGCCACCCTGGTGCAAGCGACGCCCGCCACCTGGCGCATGCTGCTCGACGCCGGCTGGAAGGGCCGCCCCGGCCTGCGCATCATCAGCGGCGGCGAACCGATGACGCGCGAACTGGCCGACGGCCTGCTGCCCAGGGTGGCGCAGCTATGGAACCTGTACGGCCCCACCGAGACCACCATTTACTCGACGGGCGAGCAGGTGCTGCCCGGCGAAGGCCTGGTCACCATCGGCAAGCCCGTCAGCAATACCCGGGTCTACCTGGTCGACCGCCACCTGCAGCCGGTGCCCGTGGGCATGCCCGGCGAACTGCTGATCGGCGGCCTGGGCGTGGCCAGCGGCTACCATGCGCGGCCCGCGCTGACGGCGGAAAAATTCATCGCCGATCCGTTCTCGGGCGTGCCCGGCAGCCTGTTGTACCGCACGGGCGACCTGGTGCGCTGGACCCCGGACGGGCGCCTGGACATGCTGGGCCGCATCGACAACCAGGTCAAGTTGCGCGGCTTTCGCATCGAACTGGGGGAGATCGAGGCCGTGCTGGCCAGCCATCCGGCCTGCCGCCAGGCCGTCGTCGTGTGCCGCGAAGACCGTCCCGGCGACAAGCGGCTGGCCGCGTACGTGCGCTGCGCCGCCGCGGCCGAGGACGTCGCGGCGACCATCGCCAGCCTGCGCGCGCTGCTGGCGCAAGCCGTGCCTTCCTACATGGTGCCGCCCGCCTTCGTGCTGCTCGAACACTTTCCCATGACGCCGAACGGCAAGGTGGACCGCCGCGCGCTGCCCGCGCCCGGCCGCGCCGCGCTGTCCGGCCGCCAGGTCGAGGCGCCGCTGGGCGCGCAGGAGATGCTGGTGGCGCGCCTGTGGCGCGAACTGCTGGGACTGGAGGAAGTGGGCCGGCACGACGATTTCTTCGAGCTGGGCGGCCATTCGCTGCTGGCCGGCCAGCTGCTCTCGCGGCTGCGCCGGGCCAGCGGCACGGCCCTCACCCTGCGGCAGCTGTTCGGCGCGCCCACGGTCGCCGGCCTGGCCGCCATTCTCGACAGCGCCCCCGCCAGTGCCGCCCTGCCTGCGCTGGCAGCACTGGCGCTGCCTGCCGACGGCAAGGTGGCGCTGTCGTATACGCAGCAGCGCCTGTGGTTCCTGAGCCAGCTCGACGCCGCCGCCGGCGCCGCCTACCATATGCCGGTGGCGTGGCGTCTGCGCGGCCCGCTCGACGCAGGCGCGCTGCGCGGCGCGCTCGACGCCCTGCTGGCGCGCCATGCCATCCTGCGCACGCATTTCGGCGCCAGCGACGGCGTGCCGCACCAGCTGGCCGGTGCGGCGCCCGCCTTGCCGCTGGCCGAGGAAGACATTTCGGCGCTGCCGCCGGAACGGCGCGACGCCGCCGCCCAGGCCCTGTACGCGGCGCAGATCGCGCAGCCGTTCGACCTGGCGCGCGGCCCGCTGCTGCGCGCCCTGCTGCTGCGCCGGGCGCCCGAGGAGCACGAACTGCTGCTGGTGCAGCACCACATCGTCAGCGACGGCTGGTCGCTGGGGGTCCTGCGCGCCGAACTGGCCGCCCTGTACGCGGCCTTCAGCGCCGGCCTGCCCGACCCGCTGCCCGCGCCCGCCTTCCAGTATGCGGACTATGCGCACTGGCAGCGCCATCCCGCGCATGCCGCCACGCTGCGCGCGCAGCAGGCGTACTGGCAGGCCCAGCTTGATGGCGCGCCAGCCCTGCTGGCGCTGCCGCTCGAGCGGCCACGGCCCGCGCGCCAGAGCTACCGGGGCGCGCGCCTGGCCTTCGCGCTGGCGCCGCCGCTGGCCGCCGCGCTGCGCCAGCTCGGCGCCCGCCACGGCGCCACCCTGTTCATGACCCTGCTCGCCGGCTGGAGCGCGCTGCTGTCGCGCCTGGGCGGCCAGGACGACATCGTCATCGGCACCCCGGTCGCCAACCGCCCGCTGCCCGAACTCGAAGCGCTGCCCGGCTTTTTCGTCAACACGCTGGCCCTGCGCGTGCGCCTGCACGGCGACCCCACGGTGGCCGCCCTGCTGGCGCGCATCCGCGCCACGGCGCTGGCCGCCTACGAACACCAGGACCTGCCGCTGGACCAGGTGGTCGATGCCGTCAGGCCCGTGCGCAGCCTGGCCTACAGCCCCCTGTTCCAGAGCGTGCTGGCGCTCGACAACACCCCGGCGGCCGATGGCGACGGCACCCTGTTCGATCCGCGCCCCCTGCCGCTGCCCCAGGCCACAACGCATTTCGACCTGTCGCTGCTGCTCGACGACGACGGCCGGCAGGTGACGGGCCACATCGAATATGCGAGCGACCTGTTCGACCATGACGGCATCGCCCGCCTGGCCGCCAGCCTGCAGGCCGTGCTGGCGGCCATGGCGGCCGACGACGACCTGACGCTGGGCCGCCTGCCGCTGATGGATGCGGGCGCGCGCCGGCAGGTGCTGCAGGACTTCAACCGCGCCACCGTCCCCCCCACGCGCGAGGCCACCGTGCATGCGCTGTTCCAGCAGCAGGCGGCGCGCACGCCGCAAGCGCTGGCCCTGCGCCACGGCGCGCGCAGCCTGACGTATGCCGCGCTCGACGCGCAGGCGAACCGCCAGGCGCATGCGCTGCTGGCCGCCGGCGTGCAGCCGGGCCAGCGCGTGCTGGTGCTGCTCGAACGCGGCGATGCGCTGGTGTCGACCTTGCTGGCCATCCTGAAGGCGGGCGCCGCGTATGTGCCCGTGGAAGCGAACTGCCCGCCGCAGCGCCTGGCGCATATCCTCGCCGACGCCGCGCCCGCGCTGGTGGTCAGCAGCGCCGCGCTGGCGGGCCGCCTGCCGGCCGGCGGCCCGCCGCCGCTGCTGGTGGAGACGGGCGCGGAACTGGCGCCGGGCCTGCCGGAAACGACGCCTGGCGTGAGCGGCATCGACGGGGCAGCGCTGGCCTACGTCATGTACACCTCCGGGTCGACAGGCACGCCCAAGGGGGTGATGGTGGAGCACCGCAACATCGTGCGCCTGGCCGTCGACAGCGGCTTCGCGCCGCTGCGCGGCGATGACCGCGTGGCGCACTGCGCCAATCCGGCGTTCGACGCGGCCACCTGGGAACTGTGGGCGCCGCTGTTGAACGGAGCCTCGCTGCTGGTGCTCGACCAGGACACCGTGCTCGCCCCCGCGCGCTTGAACCGCGCGCTGGCCGATGGCGGCGCGACGGCCCTGTGGCTGACGGCGGGCCTGTTTCATGAGTACGCGGACGCGCTCGAGGAAGCCTTTGGCGGCCTGCGCTGGCTGCTGGCCGGCGGCGACGTGCTCGACCCGCAGGTGGTGGCGCGCGTCATGGGCAAGGCGCGCCCGCCGCGCCAGCTGCTCAATGGCTATGGCCCCACCGAGACGACGACCTTTGCCACCACCTATGCGGTGACGGGCGCACCGCACGAGGCGCGCGCGATTCCCATCGGCCGGCCGATCGGCAACACGCAGGTCTACCTGCTCGATCCTCTGGGCCAGCCGGTGCCCGTGGGCGTGGCTGGCGAGCTGCACATCGGCGGCGATGGCGTGGCGCGCGGCTACCTGAACCTGCCGCGGCACAGCGCCGAGCGCTTCATCGCCGACCCGTTCTCCGGCGTGCCCGGCGCGCGCCTGTACCGCAGCGGCGACCTGGGCAAATGGCGCGCCGACGGCACTATCGAATTTGCCGGCCGCAACGACTTCCAGGTGAAGATCCGCGGCTACCGCATCGAGCCGGGCGAGATCGAGACGCGCCTGGCCGCCTGCGCCGGCGTGCGCGAAGCACTGGTACTGGCGCGCGAGGACAGCCCCGGCGACAAGCGCCTGGTGGCCTACCTGACGGCCGCTGCGGATTTCGACGTGACGGCCGCGCGCGAAGCGCTGCGCGCCCAGCTGCCCGCCTACATGCTGCCGGCCGCCTTCGTCGTGCTCGCACGCTGGCCGCTGAACGCGAACGGCAAGGTGGACCGGCAAGCGCTGCCCGACCCCGCCATGGCCGCGGCGGCGGCGGCGGCGCCCCTGTCGGCCGAGCAGGAAACGCTGGCGCGGCTGTGGCGCCCCCTGCTGCGCGGCGCCAGCGTGCAGGCGCAGGACAGCTTCTTCGACATCGGCGGCAATTCGCTGCTGGCGACACGGCTGGTGGCCCGCATCGGCCAGCACTATGGCATCGATTTTCCGCTGCGCGCCATATTTGACGCGCCGTGCCTGGCGCCGATGGCCGACGCCATCGCCCTGCAGCTGGCCAGCCAGCATGCGGAGGCGCTCGACGAACTCCTCAAGCAACTTGACAACCTGAGCGACGAACAGGCCAGCGCGCAATTGCAGCACGCGCCCGCGCCCGTCGGCGACTCGCCTATCCTGGGATGATGACATGAGCGATTTGAACCAACGCCTGGCCGGCCTGTCGCCGGAAAAACGCGCGCTGCTGATGCAGCAATTGAGCAGGCAGGCGGCACCGGCCGCGCGCAAGGAAATCACGCGCCAGCCGCGCCCCGAGCGCATCCCCGTCTCGCATGCGCAGAACCGCCTGTGGTTCCTCGAGCAGATGGATCCGAATTCGGCCACCTACAACGTGCCCACGGCCATGTGGATGCACGGGCGGCCCGACTGCGCCATCCTGCAGCGCACCCTCGACGAGATCGTGCGCCGCCATGAAGTGCTGCGCACGGCCATCGTCACCGACGACGCCGGCCCCCGGCAGGCGATCCTGGCGCCGGCGCCGGTGCCGCTGCGGCGCGTCAGCCTGGCGCACTTGCCCGCGGCCCAGCGGCGCGACGAGGCGGGGGCGCTGGCGCAGCAGGAAGCGGGCACGCCCTTCGATTTCAGCACGGGGCCGCTGCTGCGCGCGGTCCTCATCAGCCTGGACGAGGACGAGCACCTGTTCATGCTGAACGGCCACCATATCGCGCTCGACGGCTGGTCCTACACCATCATCTTCACGGAGCTGTGCCAGCTGTATGACGCCTACCATGCGGGCCAGCCGTCGCCGCTGCAGGAAGTGCCGCTGCAGTACGCCGACTACACGCTGTGGCAAAACGCGCTGCTCGACGATGCGGGCGAGACCATGCGCAAGCAGTTCGCCTACTGGCAGCAGCGCCTGGTCAGCCCGCCGCCCGTGCTGGAACTGCCGGGCGACCGCCCCCGCCCGGCGCAGCAAAGCCGGCGCGGCGCGGCGTCCGTGCACCGCCTCGACCCGACCCTCTACGACGGCTTGAAGCGCCTGGGCCGCCAGGAGGGCGCGACGCCGTTCATGGTCTTTGCCGCCGCCTTCAAGGCGCTGCTGGCGCGCTACACGGGCCAGCTCGACCTGGTCATCGGCATGGGCGTGGCGAACCGGCCGCGCCAGGAGCTCGAGGCGCTGGTGGGCTTTTTCGCCAACACGCTGGCGCTGCGCACGGACCTGGCGGGCGACCCCACCTTCCGCGAATTGCTGGCGCGCGTCAAGGACGGCACGCTGGGCGCGTACGCGCACCAGGACATGCCCGTGGAACGCCTGCTCGACGTGCTGAAGATCGACCGCTCGCTCAGCCATTCGCCGCTGTTCCAGGTAATGCTGTTCTTCCAGAACTTCCCGTCCGAGGAAATCCGCCTGCAAGGGCTGGTACTGTCGCCGATCGAGCCGGGCGTGATTTCCTCGGGCACCTCGCGCGTCGACCTGACCCTGTTCGCCAGCGAGGAAAACCACGGCCTGGCCATGTACATCGAATATGCGACCGACCTGTTCGACGCGGCCACCATCGCCGCCATGGCCGGCCACCTGCAGCAGCTGCTGCAAAGCGCGCTGGGCGACCCGGACCGCCGCCTGTCCGAGCTCGAGCTGCTCACGCCCGCCGAGCGGCGCCGCGTGCTGCACGACTGGAACGACACGGCGCGCGCGCTGCCGGCGGCCGCGCGCGACGCCACGGCGCACGCGCTGTTCGAGGCGCAGGCCGCGCGCACGCCCGACGCCGTGGCGCTGTCGCACCTGGGCCGTGAATTGAGCTACATGGAACTGGAACAGCGCGCCAACGCGCTGGCGCGCCACCTGCTGGCGCGCGGCGTGCAGCCGGGCGAGCTGGTGGGGCTGTTCGTCAGGCGCTCGCCCGACATGCTGGTGGCGCTGCTGGGCATCCTCAAGGCGGGCGCCGCCTACGTGCCGCTGGACCCCATCTATCCGGCCGAGCGCATCGCCTTCATGCTCGACGACGCCCAGGCGCGCTTCGTCGTCACGCAACGCGCGCTGGCGCCCTTGCTGCCGGCCGGCGGCGCGGCCCTGGTGCTGCTGGAAGAGGCGCGCCTGAACGAAGTGGCGGCCGCGCCCCGGGTGGCGGCGGGCGAGACGGCATACGTGATCTACACGTCCGGCTCCACGGGCCGGCCGAAGGGCGTGCGCGTGCCGCACCGCGCCGTGCACAACTTCCTGCTGGCGATGCAGGAGCGGCCCGGCATCACGGCCGCCGACCGCCTGTGCGCGGTGACCACCCTGTCGTTCGACATCGCCGTGCTGGAACTGCTGCTGCCCCTGGCCGTGGGGGCGCGCATCGAAATCGCCGACCCCGGCACGGCGGCCGACGGCGTGGAACTGGCGCGCCTGCTCGACAGCTCGCAGGCCAGCATGCTGCAGGCCACGCCGGCCACCTGGCGCATGCTGCTCGACGCCGGCTGGCAAAGCCGTCCCGGCATGGCCATGCTGTGCGGCGGCGAAGCCCTGAGCCGCGAACTGGCCGACCGCCTGCTGGCCGGCGGCGGCACCCTGTGGAATATGTACGGCCCGACGGAAACGACGATCTGGTCCAGCGTGGACAGAATCGAGTCCGGCGGCGCGCCGATCGCCATTGGCCGGCCCATCGCCAACACGCGCCTGTACGTGGCCGACGCCTTCCTGCAGCCGCTGCCGCCCGGCATCCCGGGCGAACTGCTGATCGGCGGCGCCGGCGTGGCGCAGGGCTACCACGCGCGGCCCGAACTGACGGCGGAAAAGTTCCTCGCCGACCCGCATTCGCCGGAAGCGGGCGCGCGCCTGTACCGCACGGGCGACCTGGCGCGCTGGAACCGCGACGGCACGATGGAAGTGCTGGGCCGCATCGACAACCAGGTCAAGCTGCGCGGCTACCGCATCGAACTGGGGGAAATCGAGGCCGTGCTGGGCGAACAGGCGGGCGTGCGCCAGGCCGTCGTCACCTGCCGCGAAGACCGTCCGGGCGACAAGCGCCTGGTGGCTTATCTGCTGTCCCAGCCCGGCCAGGTCCTGCAGGCGGCCGCGCTGCGCGACGCCATCGCGCCCCGGCTGCCCGACTACATGATGCCGTCGGCCTACGTGATGCTGGAGCAGTTGCCGATGACGCCGAACGGCAAGGTCGACCGCAACGCCCTGCCCCAGCCCGACATGGCGGCGGCGCCCGGCGACAGCTATGTCGCGCCGCGCAACGGCGACGAGGAAATCCTGTGCGGGCTGTGGCAGGAAGTGCTGGGGCTGGAGCGCGTGGGCATCGAGGACAACTTCTTCAAGCTGGGCGGCCATTCGCTGCTGGCCACGCAGCTGGTGATGCGCGCGCAAAAAGCCTTTGGCGGCGAACTCAGCCTGCGCCTGCTGTTCGAGGCGCCCACGGTGGCGGCCTTTGGCGCGGCCCTGATGCGCAACCGCCTCGACAGCCTGGACGCGGGCGACCTGGCCAGCATGCTCGACCAGCTCGAGGGCCTCACCGACGACAACATCGAAGCGCTGCTGGACGGCGCACTGGAAAACTCATGAATCCAAACAATACCCCCATGCACGCGGACCCGCGCCTGGCGCGCCTGACGCAACAGCAGTTGGCGCTGCTGCGCCAGCGCCTGGCCGGCGCCGCCGTGTCGCGGCCCTCGCTGGCCGACGCCGTGCGCGCGCTGCCGCCGCTGGCCGCCGGCACGCCGTTCGCCCAATCGCCGGCGCAGCAGCGCATGTGGTTCTTCGAGCGGCTGCAACCGGGCACGGGGGCGTATCACCTGTACCAGCACTGCCGCCTCAGCGGCGCGCTCGACGCCGAGACGCTGGAAGCGGCCTTTGCCGCCATCGTGGCGCGCCATGCGGCGCTGCGCACCGGCTTCGGCGAGCAAGGCGGCCAGCCGCTGCAGACGGTGGCGGCGCACGCGCCGTTCACCCTGCAGCGCCTTGACCTGTCGCACTTGGACGCCGCCGCCGCGCAGGCGGCCGCGCTGGACCATGCCGGCGCCGAGACGCAGCGCCCGTTCGACCTGGCGCGCCCGCCGCTGCTGCGCGCCAGCCTGGTGACGCTGGCGCCGCAGGAGTACGCGCTGGTAGTGGTGCTGCACCATATCATCGCCGACGCCTGGTCGCTCAACGTGCTGTATGGCGAATTGCAGGCGCTGTACCGCGCCCATGCGACGGGCGCGCCGTCGCCGCTGCCGCCCCTTGCGCTGGACTTCCCCGACATCGTGCGCTGGCAAGGCTCGCCCGAACGCCAGGCCGCGCTGGCGCGCCAGGTGGACTTCTGGCAGCAGGCGCTGGCCGGCAGCGGCGGCCTGCTGGACTTGCCGACCGACGCGCCGCGCGGCCCCAGCCTGTCGCCGGCCGGCGAACGCCACGGCTTCACGCTGCCGCCCGCGCTCTGCGACGCGGTCAAGGCACTGGCGCAAGCCGAGGGCGCGACCCTGTTCATGGCGCTGCTGTCGGCCTTCCAGGTGCTGCTGGCGCGCCACGCCAACCAGGATGACGTGGTGGTCGGCACCCCTGTCGCCAACCGCGGCGCGGCCGAATGCGAGCCGCTGATCGGCCTGTTCGTCAATACGCTGGCCCTGCGCGCCGACCTGTCGGACGATCCGGGCTACCGCGCCCTGCTGGCGCGCAACCGCCAGCACTTCCTCGACGCCCTGGCGCATGCGGAAGCGCCATTGGAGCGCGTCGTCGACGGCTTGCGCATCGAGCGCGTGCCGGGCCGCAGCGCCCTGTTCCAGGCCATGTTCGTGCTGCAGGCGCCGTCCGCCAGCGCCAGCGCACAGGAAGCGCAGGCGGCCTGGCACGGCCTGCGCCCCGGCCCGTTCGAGCCGCCGTTCAAGGCGGCCCGCTTCGAGATCACGCTGTCGATGGCGGAGCAGGACGGCACGCTGTCGGGCGTCATCGATTACAGCGTGGACCTGTTCGAGGCCGCCACCATCGCCCGCCTGGCCGGGCAGTTTACCCAGCTGCTGGCCTCCATCGTGCAGGCGCCGGACACGCCCGTATCGCGCCTGGCATTGCTGCCCGCCGCGCAGCGGTCGCAGTTGCTGGCCTTGGGCGATGGCGGGATGCCCGCCGCGCCGGCGGCCTTGCCGCTGGGCGGCCTGTTCGGCCTGGTGGCGCGCCAGGCGGCGCTCGTCCCGCAAGCGACGGCCATCGCCGGCCATGGCGAAGAATGGAGCTATGCGCGCCTGCTCGCCGCCGCCACCGCGCTGGCCGGCCGCCTGCAGGCGGCGGGCGCCGGGCCGGGCGGCCACGTGGCGCTGCTGGCCGACCGCTCGCCCGACGCGCTGGCGGGCTTGCTGGCCATCGTCGCCACGGGCGCCGCCTACGTGCCGCTCGATCCCGCGCTGCCCGAGGCGCGCCTGCGCTTCATGCTGGACGACGCGGCCGCCATCGCCATCGTCGCGCCGCCCGCAGTACAGGCGCAGGCGCAGGACATCGCCAACCAGCTGCCCGTGCTGGCCACCGATGCCGCGCCGGACGGCGCCAGCTTTACTGCGCCCGCCATCGACGGCGCCGCACCGGCCTACCTGATCTACACGTCCGGCTCCACCGGCACGCCCAAGGGCGTGAGCGTCAGCCAGGCCAACGTGCTGCACCTGCTGCACGCATTCGCCCAGGTCCACGACCTGGCCGGCCAGCGCCTGCTGATGATACCGCCGCTGCAGTTCGACGCCTCCGTCGGCGACATCTTCCCCGCGCTGGCCTGTGGCGCCACCCTGGTGCTGCACGGCGCGCCGAACCAGCTGGGCGCGGCCGAACTGCAAGCGTATTGCGAGCGCCACGCCGTCACGGCCATCGACGCGCCGGCCGCCCTGTGGCGCCGCTGGACCGATGCCTTCGACGGCGCCGCCAGCGCCGCCGGCGGCGTGCTGCCCGGCCTGCGCCTGATGATGTTCGGCGGCGAAGCCGTCCCGCTGGAGCAGGTGCGCCGCTTCGCCCGCCTGACGGGCGGGCGCGTGCGCCTGTTCAACCACTATGGCCCGACCGAAGCCACCGTCTGCGCCACCACCTTCGCTACCGTCGATGGCGCCGGCCTGGCGGGCAGCGACCTGCCCATCGGCCGGCCGCTGCCCGGCGTGCGCGCCTATGTGCTGGACCGCCACCTGCAGCTGGCGCCGCGCGGCGTGGCGGGCGAGCTGGCCATCGGTGGCGCGGGCGTGGCGGCCGGCTACCGCCATGCGCCCGAGCTGACGGCCGGACGCTTCATCGCCGATCCCCACAGCCCGGATGCCGGGGCGCGCGCATACCGCAGCGGCGACCTGGCGCGCTGGAACAGCGACGGCAGCCTGCAATTCCTGGGCCGGCGCGACCACCAGGTCAAGCTGCGCGGCGTGCGCATCGAACTGGGCGAGGTGGAGAGCGCGCTGCTGGCCTGCGACGGCGTGCAGGCGGCCGTCGCCACGGTGCTGGAAGTGGCGCCCGGCGACAGGCGCCTGCTCGCGTATTTTGTCGGCCCCGGCGTGACGGGCGCCGCCCTGCGCGCCCAGCTGGCCGCGCGCCTGCCCGACGCCATGCTGCCGGCCCTGTTCGAGCGCCTGGAAGCGCTGCCACTGACCGGCAACGGCAAGATCGACCGGCGCGCCCTGCCCGCCCCCGCGCAGGCGCTGCACCACCTGGAAGGGCGCGCCATCATCGCGCCGGCGACAGACACCGAGCAGCGCATGCTGGGCGTCTGGCGGCAGGTGCTGGGCCGCGAGGGCCTGAGCACGGACGATGAATTCTTCAGCGCCGGCGGCGATTCGCTACTGACCCTGCCGCTGGTATTCCAGCTGCAGCAGGCCTTCGGCGTCGAGCTGCCGCTGAGCGCCGTCTTTGCCGCGCCCAGCATCAGCGCGCTGTCGCGCGTGGTGGACGACCTGCTGGCCGGCGTGGCTGCGCCGCAACTCGACCTGGCCGCGCAGGCCGCGCTGCCGGCCGACATCGACGCGGCGCGCGCCGCGCCGCGCCGGGCCGGCGCGCCGCGCGCCATCCTGGTGACGGGCGCCACGGGCTTCCTCGGCGCCTGGCTGCTGCGCGACCTGCTCGAGGCCAGCGCGGCGCGGCTGCTATGCCTGGTGCGCGCCGACCATGCGGACGATGGCGCGCGGCGCCTGCGCGCCAACCTGCAGCACTACGGCCTGTGGCAGGAAAGCTACGCGGCGCGCCTGGTGCCGCTGCCGGGCGACCTGGCCGCGCCGCGCCTGGGCCTGACGGACGACGGCTACGCCAGCGTGGCCAGCACCGCCGACGCCATCGTGCACAACGGCGGCCAGGTCAACTTCCTGGCGCCGTATGCCAGCCTGGCGCCGGCCAACGTGGGCGGTACCCTCGAAGTGCTGCGCCTGGCCACCACGGGCGCGCTGAAAGCCGTGCACATGGTCTCGACCCTGGGCGTGTACGTCAGCGCCGACCACCTCGGCGCCACCGTGCGCGAAGGCGATGCCCCGCCCACGGCCGCCAGCCAGCAGGGCGGCTACAACCAGAGCAAATGGGTCGCCGAGCAGCTGGCGCTGGCGGCGCGCGAACGCGGCGTGCCCGTGGCGCTGTACCGGCCGGCCCGCATCACCGGCGACAGCGGCAGCGGCAGCGCCAACCTGGGCGACTATTTCAGTTCCTGGGTCAAGGGCTGCGTGCAGCTGGGCCTCGTGCCCGACATCGCCGGCGCCAGCTACGACATGGCGCCCGTCGACCACGTCAGCGCCGTCATCGCGCGCCGCGTGCTGGCGGACGATGGCGCCGACGGCACCTGGCACTTCCTCAATCCCGCGCGCCTGCCGACGGGCGCCCTGGTGGACGGCCTGCGCGCGGCCGGCCACCAGGTGCGGCTGCTTGACTACGCCGCCTGGCGCGCGGCCCTGCGGCAGGCGGTGGCGGCTGGCCAGCAAAATGCGCTGGCCAGCTTCGCCGCCCTGTTCCCGGAGCAGGTCGACGCGCGCGAGCCGGACTTCGACTGCGGCGCCACCGAGCGCATGGCCGCGGCGCTGGGCCATGTCTGCCCGCCGGCCGACCGCGCGCTGTTCGCCACGTATCTGGCCTACATGCGCCGGCAGGGCTACCTGCCCGACGCGGGCGCCACACCACAAGAAAGGGCATGCGCATGAACACGTCCACTGGCCGCTATGCGGGCTTGCGCGACTTTCTGCTGATCTGGTTCGGCCAGATGACCTCGGGCATCGGCTCGCGCCTGTCCAGCTTTGCACTGGGCATCTGGGTCTTGCGTACGACGGGCTCGACGACGCAGTTCGCGCTGATCTTCGTGGCCATGGCCGTGCCGGCGCTGCTGATCGCGCCGTTCGCGGGCGCCCTCGTCGACCGCTGGGACCGGCGCCGCATCATGCTGTGTTGCGACCTCGTCTCGGCCAGCGCCCAGCTGGTGCTGGCGGCGCTGCTGATGCACAGCCAGCTGGCGATCTGGCACATCTATATGTGCGTGGGCGCCACCGCGCTGGCCAACGCCTTCCACGGCCCGGCCTATGCGTCGAGCATCCCGCTGCTGGTGCCGCACGGCCAGCTGAGCCGGGTGAATGGCCTGGTGCAGACGGGCGGCGCCATCGCCCAGGTGGCTGGCCCCTTGCTGGCCGGCGTGCTGGTGAGCCTGGTCAGCCTGCCCGGCGTGCTGCTGATCGACGCGCTGTCCTTCCTTGCCGCCTTCGTCGCCATGCTGGCCGCGCGCATCCCGCGTCCGCCGCGCAGCCAGGACAGCGAAGGGCAAAGCCTGTGGCGCGAAGCGGCGACGGGCTGGCGCTATGTACGCGAGCGCCACAGCCTGTTCGGCCTGCTGCTGGTGTTTGGCACCTGCAATTTCCTCTTCGGCATCGCCGCCATCACCATCACGCCGCTGGTGCTGTCGATGGCCGATCCGGCCCTGCTGGGCGTGCAGATGTCGATCGGCGGCGCGGGACTGCTGCTGGGCGGCGTGCTGATGGCGGCCTCGGGCGGCATGAAGAAGCGCATCAACGGCGTGCTGGGCTTTTCCCTGCTGGCGGGACTGGCCCTGGCCGCGCACGGCCTGGCGCCGTCCTTCGTGCTGGTGACGGCGGCCGGCTTCGTCTTCTTCCTGACCCTGCCCGTGATCAGCGCGTCAAACGATTCGCTGTGGCAAAGCAAGGTCCCGCCCGGCCTGCAGGGACGCTGCTTCGCCATCCAGCGCGTGCTGTCGGAAGCGGCCATGCCGGTCGGCTACTGCCTGGCGGGGCCGCTGGCCGAGCATGTGTTCGAGCCGCTGCTGATGCCGGGCGGCGCCCTGGCCGGCTCCATCGGCCAGCTGATCGGCACGGGCGCGGGGCGCGGCATGGGCCTGATGTTCATCGTACTGGGCCTGGCGATGAGCCTGGTCGCCCTGCTGGCCTACAGCATCCCCGCCCTGCGCCGCGCCGACGAGCTGCCTGACGCCTGGGCGCCATCCGAGGCGGACCCTCCCGCCATGGAGGGGCTGCGACAGCCGGCCTGATTTTTTCTCGGCAGTACCCAAGGTGAATGAAAAAAGCGCTGCCACGCAGCGTTGTGGGGACGCTTTTTCTTCAAAAACGCAATGCAGTAGCACAACGATACTCTGGAGCAAGCAAGATGACTGACACAGACATGCTGCACACGGCACCGGCGCCCAAAAAGTGCCCGGTCGCCCACCATGACAACCAGGCTGCCGCGGCGCACGGTCCCGGATACGGACTGATGCGCGTTTCCCAGGTCGAGCGCGACTATCCCAGCCATACGGCGCTGGCCAGCGTGCTCGACTGGATGCGCGGCTTTCTCGCCCGCAGCCACCCCGAACTGGGCCGCAAGGGCGCCGTCTGCCCCTTCGTTCCCCTGGCGCTGGAACAGGACAGCATCTGGATGGCCGAGATCGCCGAGCGCGAACCCACGCTCGACAGCATCTCGCGCGTGATCCTGTATTACCGCGACCTGTTCCTGGCCACCGAGCCCACCAGCGGCCCGGACGCCATCAACAAGGCTTTTCTCGTGATCTTCCCCAACCTGGGCGCCGCGGGCGCGGGCGTGGTCGACGAAGTGCAGCAATTGCTGAAGAAAGACTTCGTGGAAAAGGGCTTGATGCTCGGCGAGTTCCACGCGAGCAATGAAAGCCCGGGCTTGCGCAATGCGGACTTCCGCCCCCTGCGCAGTCCCATTCCCATGCTGGCCATGCGCCACATGGTCGATTCGGACTTGCCCTTCCTGCTGCGCTCGGCGTATGCGGCGCCCGTGCGGGCCGCCTACCTGCGCGCCTACCTGTTCCGCCTGGCGGGCAGCCTGGGCTGGTCGCGCTTCGAGCAGGCGCTCGACGGCGTGGTGGCCGCCGAGATCGAGCAGTGGCAGGCGCGCCTGGACGATGCCGGCCGCCTTGGCGAGCTGGGCGCGGGAGACGCGGCATGACGGCCCCGGCAAGCAAGCGCATCGCCATCGTCGGCGGCGGCCTGGCCGGCTCCCTGCTGGCACTGGCGCTGGCGCGGCAGGGCCACGGCGTCGACGTGTATGAGCGCCGGGCCGACCCGCGCCGCCAGGATGGCGCGGCGGGCCGCTCGATCAACCTGGGCCTGTCCAAGCGCGGCATGCAGGCGCTGCAGATGGTGGGCCTGCTGGAGCAGGTGCTGGCCCATGCCGTCGTCATGCGCGGCAGGGTCATCCACGCGCCGGACGGCAGCACGCGCTACCAGGCGTATGGCAAGGATGACAGCGAAGTGCTGCATTCGATCGACCGCAACCTGCTCAACCACCTGCTGCTGGACCAGGCCGAACAGCATCCGCAGGTAAAGCTGCATTTCGAGCACCGTTTGCTGCGCGCCGACAAGGCGCAGCGCGAGCTGGAGCTGGAAGCGCCGGGCGGCCGCCGCATCACGGCCCACCCGGCCTGGGTGGTGGGCGCCGACGGCGCGTTTTCCAGCATGCGGCGCGAACTGCAGCACGGCATGCGCGCCGACTACCAGCAGGAATACCTGGAATGGGGTTACAAGGAGCTGACCCTGGCGCCGCGCGCGGACGGCAGCTCGGCCATCGAGCTGACGGCCCTGCACGTGTGGCCGCGCAGCCACTGCCTGTTCGTCTCGCATCCGAACCAGGACGGCTCGCACACCCTGACCCTGTTCCTGCCCTTCGAGGGCGAGGACAGCTTCGCCAGCGTGCGCGGCGAGGCCGACGTGACGGCGCTGTTCGCCAAGTACTTCCCCGACCTGCTGCCATTGCTGCCCGGCCTGCTGGAACAGTGGTCGCGCCACCCCACAGGCACCCTGATCACCACGCGCACGGCGCCGTGGCGCTTCGGCGACTGGGCCGTGCTGGTGGGCGACGCCTGCCATGCCGTGTACCCGTTCTACGGCCAGGGCATGAATTGCGCGTTCGAGGATTGCTGCACGTTAATGAATGCGCTCGCCGCCGCGCACGGCGACACGGCCAGCGCATTTGCCAGCTACGAGCTGGCGCGGCGGCAACACACGGATGCGCTGGCGCAGTTATCGAAAAGCAACTTCACGGAACTGCGGCAAAAGGTGCAGTCGCCGTGGTTCGTCGCCCGCAAGAAGCTCGACCTGCTGCTGAACCGCGCCTGGCCGCGCGGCTGGCTGCCGCTGTACACCATGATCGCCCACACCACCATGCCCTACGGCGATGCGCTGCAACGGGCGCGCCGCCAGGAAAGAGTCTTGCACGCCTCGGGCGCGCTGGCCCTGGCCGTGCTGGGCATCGCCGCCGTCGTCCTGTCCCTGACCCTGATTGGAGGTAACTGATGCATCCTGTACATTCACAAGGCCGCGCGTGGGAGCGCCTGGCCGTGGCGCTGCTGCTGTGCGCCTTCTTCGGCATCTGCGCGGCCGTCGCCGCCACTGCCCTGCAGGCATCGCCGTCGCCGCTGGCGCTGCTGCCGCTGGCCATCGCACTGGGACTGAGCCCGGTGCTGGCCCGCCATCTGCCACGCCAGCTGGACGGCCTGCTGCGCGCGCATCCGGTGCTCAGCCTGCTGTGGCTGGCGCTGGCCGCGCTGGCCGTGGAGCGCTTCGCCGGCGTCGCCCTGTTCATGGCCGACCCGCAGCAGCCGCAGCTGTCGGCCATCTGGTACGACCCCTTCTATGTCAATCACAGCTGCTTTTCCTCGTACTGGAAAGCGGCCGAGCTGGCCAGCGCGGGCGCGTCCAACATCTATGACAGCGTCCACTACGCGGGCAACGAAGGCCGCTTCAAGCTCGACGAATACCTGTATCCGCCGCCGTTTTTGATCCTGCCGCGGCTGGCGGCCTCGCTGGGCGCGGGCTTCGTGGCCATGCGCGCCGTCTGGTTCGCCGTCGACGCGGCGCTGGTGATGGCCGTCATGCTGGCCGTCTGCGCCTGGCTGGGCGGCGCCACGGGACGCCGCGCCGCCCTGCTGCTGCCGGCCGCCTGGCTGGCCCTGCCCACGCTGATCACCATGCAGACGGGAAACTTCCAGCTGGCCGCCATCGCCCTGGCCCTGCTGGCCATGCTGCTGTTCCAGCGGGGACGCGACGAGGCCGGCGGCGCCGTGATGGCGCTGGCCCTGTTCAAGATCTTCCCCGGCGTGCTGTGCGCCTACCTGCTGTTCTGCAAGCGCTGGCGCGCGCTGGCGTGGAGCATCGCCTTCTCGCTGCTGTACGCGGCGCTGGCCTGGGCCATGCTGGGCGCCCAGCCCTTCCGCGACTTCATCGGCTATGAAATGCCGCGCATCGCCAGCGGCGAAGTGTGGAGCTGGATGCAGCTCGAGGGGCTGGAAGCGGTCGTCGCCATCAATTACTCGGTGCCGGCGCTGGTGCTCAAGCTCAAGCTGTTCGGCGTCGACGGCCTGGAATACCGCCACCTGGCCGCCGTGGCCCTGCTGTGGAGCGTGGTGGTGGTGGCGCTGGCCTGGCTGGCATCGCGCCGCGCCAGCGCGTACTCGCGGCTGGAACTGGCCGCCGTCTGGCTCGGTTTGCTGGGCCTGGCCGCCGTGCGCAGCCCCTTCGTGCCCGACGACTACGCGCTGTTCCCCGCCCTGTGGCTGTGGTGCCTGCTGGCCGCCGCCCAGGTCAACAATCAGACCCGCGGCGCCCTGCGCATCGCCCTGTTCGGCGTGCTGTGGCTGGCCTTTGCCGTCGTCATGCCGATCGGCCTGGTGCAACCGCAGCACCTGCCCCTGCTGCTGGCCGTGTCCACCGCCAGCCAGCTGCTGGCGCTGGCCTTCTGGCTGTGGCCCGTGCTGCGGCGCCCCGCCGCCCGCAGCGCCCACGCCCATCCGTCCGCGTCGCCCGCGGCCGCCTGAATCCCACTCGATACGAAAGCACACCATGAAACAAGCCATCCTGACCCCGTTGCGCCGCACCGCCCTGTGCCTGATGCTGGCCTTTTCCGCCCCGGCCCTGGCCGACGAGCGCCTGCAGATCCCGCGCGCCGCCCGCGCCCCCGTGCTGGCCGACTATATCGGCCAGCTGCCGGCCGACGCCGGCGTGGAAATCAAGGGCTTGCGCCAGTACGCGCCCGGCGACGGCGAAGCGTCGCTGCTGGAAACGAAAGCCTATCTGTCGTATGACGACGAGCACCTGTACGCCGTCTTCGTCTGCACGGACGATCCGGCCCTGGTGCGCGCGCGCATCGCCCGCCGCGAAGACTTGCCCGGCGACGATGCGGTGCAGCTGGAAATCGACTCGTTCAACGACAAGCAGCGCTCGTTCCGCTTCTACGCCAACCCGTATGGCGTGCAGATGGATGCCAAGCACACGGAAGGCCTGGGCGACGACTTCAATTTCGACACGCAATGGCAGTCGGACGGCAGGATCACGCCCACCGGCTACGTCGTGACCATGGCCATCCCCTTCAAGAGCCTGCGCTTCAACCGCGCCGACGTGCAGAACTGGGGCATCGCCGTGGGCCGCATCGTGCCGCGCCTGAACGAATTTTCCTACTGGCCCTACATCACCAAGCGCCAGGCCGCCTTCGTGCCGCAGCTGGCGCCCGTGCAGATCGCCGAGCCGATCACGTCCGGACGCAACATCCAGTTGATACCGTACGGCTACATCGGCCGCAGCCGCGCCCTGAACGGCCGCGATCCGGCCCGCACCTACTGGGAGCGCGACGACAAGAACCAGGCCGGGCTCGATGCGAAACTGGTGCTGGCCGACAAGTTCGCCCTCGACCTCACCTACAAGCCCGATTTCAGCGAAGTCGAGTCGGACGAGCCGCAAGTGCTGATCGACAAGCGCTACGAAGTGCTGTTCCCGGAAAAACGCCCGTTCTTCCTGGAAAACTCCGGCTTTTTCACCACGCCGCAGCCGCTGTTCTTTTCGCGCCGCATCGCCGAGCCCCGCTATGGCGCGCGCCTGACGGGCCGCGAAGGCCACTGGTCCGTGGGCGGCTTGCTGATGGACGACCTGGCGCCGGGCGAGGCGCTGCCGCGCGACAGCCGCGACCATGGCAAGGCGGCGCGCATCGCCGTGGCCCGCGTGCAGAACGATTTCGCGGGCGATTCCAATGTGGGCGTACTGTTGACGGACCGCAAGTTCGGCCAGCAGAGCAACCGCGTGGCCGGCGTCGACCTGCGCTACAAGATCGATGAAAACTGGGTGCTGACGAGCCAGCTGGCGCACAGCAAGTCCAGCCTGGAGGGCCAGCCCGGCCACAGCGGGCGGCTGGCCTTCGTCGAGGCCAGCCGCTCGGACCGCAATTTCAACTATGCGGGCCAGTACCTGGACATCACGCGCGACTTCGATCCCGCGCTGGCCTTCATCCCCCGCACGGACATCCGCCAGACGACGCAGACGGCGTCCTACCTGTGGAACTTCCCGGACGCGCCCTGGCTCGTCAGCGCCGGCCCCAGCATCAAGGCCGTGGGCACCAGGGACCACGACAACGTGCTGCAGGACTGGTCCAGCGACGCGTTTTTCAGCGTCAACGGCTTGCGCGCCACCACGTTCGAGGCACACAAGCTGGATGCCTTTGAAAAATATGCGGGCCTGGACTTCCGCAAGTCCGGCTTTTCGCTGGCCGCCAGCACTGAATGGCTGAGCTGGCTGACGGGCTGGGTCACGGCGGGCCAGAACGAGGTCATCAACTACCAGCCGGCGGCCGGTATCGCGCCCTTCCTCGGCGACGCGCGCAGCATCTCGGCCAACCTGAAGTTCACGCCCGTGGCCCAGTTCAGGGTCGAACAGACCCTGTACTGGAACGACCTGCGCACGCAGGCGGGCGTGGCGGGCTTGCCGGCCGGCAGCATGGTCTACCGCGACCTGCTGTCGCGCACCAAGCTGCGCTACCAGCACAGCCGCTTCCTGGCCGCCCACCTGATCCTCGACTACAGCTTCCTGAAGACCAACCGGGCGCTGACGGGCATCGAGGGCGGCAAGCGGCTGACGGGCGACCTGCTGTTCAGCTACGTGCTCAGTCCCGGCACCACCGCCTATGCGGGCTACACGGACCGGCAGGAAAACCTGCAGTTGATCGGCAATCCGCAGCTGCTGCAGCGCACGCGCGACCTCGACATGCACACGGGCCGCAAGGTATTCGTCAAGTTCAGCTATCTGTTCCAGCTGTAACGCCGGCCACCTCCTCCGGGGCGGGCCTGTCTGTGGCGCGCCCGCCCCGGCTTTTGCACGCAACCGGAGTCTGAACATGCACGCACTCTTTTCCTCCGCCGCCGGGAGCGCCCCATGCGCGCGCTGATCCGCCTGCTGCGGCCGCACCAGTACCTCAAGAACGGCTTTGTCCTGCTGGGCCTGCTCTTTGCCACGCAGCGCGACGCCGCCACGGCCACGCATGCGGCGCTGGCCTTCCTGGCGTTTTGCGCCATGGCCAGCGCCGTCTACGTGCTCAACGACCTGCTCGACGCCGAGGCGGACCGCCGGCATCCGCAAAAATGCCGGCGTCCCATTGCCAGCGGCCAGGTGCGCGTGCCCGTGGCCTGGTGCGCCGGCGTGCTGCTGGCCGGCGCCGCGCTGGCCCTGGGCGGGGCCGTGGGCCTGGCCGTGCCCGCCCTGCTGCTGGCCTACCTGGCGCTGAACGTGGCCTATTCGCTATACCTGAAGCATGTGGTGATACTCGACGTCTTCGTCATCTCGGCCGGTTTCATGCTGCGCATCCTGGCCGGCACGCTGGGCATCGGCATCGCGCCCTCGCAATGGCTGCTGCTGTGCGGCCTGATGGTGACGCTGTTCCTCGGCTTCGCCAAGCGGCAGGCGGAACTGCTGCAACTGGCGGCGGCGGGAACACCCGTGCCGGAGCCGGGCGGCGCCTGCGCGCGCCCCGTGCTCGACGACTACAGCGGGGCGATGCTGGGCCAGTTCATCGCCGTCAGTGCCGCTTGCACCGTACTGAGCTACAGCCTGTACACGGTCAGCCGCGACACCATCGCCATCCACGGCACGGCCAACCTGATCTACACGGTACCGTTCGTGGTGTACGGCATCTTTCGCTACCTGTTTTTATTGCACCTGCGCGCGCAGGGCAACGATACCGCGCACGACCTGCTGACCGACAGGCACATGTTGCTGACCGTGGCATGCTGGCTGGCCGTCACCATCGGTGTGCTGCCATGAGCGGCGCACTGCTGTCGGGATGGCGCCACCGCGCCTTCCTGCTCTCCATTGCCATGGCCGCCGCCGGCTACCTGGTTTTTTCGCTGTGGGGCGGCCTGCCCGCGCTGGCCGCCGCTACCGTGCGCGTGGGGCCGGCCGGGGCGGCCCTGATGCTGGGCCTGTCGCTGCTCAACTACAGCCTGCGCTTCTGCCGCTGGCAGCGCTACCTGCGCGGCATGGGCCATTGCGTGCCGTGGCGTGCCAGCGCGCGCATCTACGTGGCCGGCTTCGCCCTGACGGTCACGCCCGGCAAGGCGGGCGAAGCGCTGCGCGGCGTGCTGCTGGCGCGCCTGGGCGTGCCGCATGCGCACAGCCTGGCGGCGCTGCTCAGCGAACGCCTGTCGGACTTGCTGGCCGTCATCTGCCTGGCATTGATCGGCCTGAGCCAGTATCCGCCGCTGCTGCCGCTGGTGGCTGGCGCCAGCGCCGCCGCGCTGCTTGGCGTGTGGCTGCTGACGCGCGCCGCGCCGGGGCGCTGGCTGGCGGCCTGGAGCGTGGCACGGCCCGGCGCGCGCTTGCGGGCGCTGGCCGGCCACCTGGCGCAGCTGCTGCACCAGGCCCAGGCTTGCCACGCGCCACGGCTGCTGGCCTCCGCCTTCGCCCTGGCGCTGGCGGCCTGGGCCGCCGAAGCGCTGGCCTTCTACTGCCTGCTGCGGTGGCTGGGCGGCGACGCCAGCCTGCCGTTCGCCTTCCTGGTATTCGCGGCCGCCGTGCTGGCCGGCGCCCTGAGCTTCCTGCCGGGCGGCCTGGGCGGCACGGAGGCGGCCATGGTCAGCCTGCTGCTGTGGCAGGGCATGGCGCCGGCGCAAGCCGTGGCCGCCACCATCCTGATCCGCCTGACGACCCTGTGGTTTGCCGTGGCCCTGGGGGTGGCCGCCCTGTCCTCGAGCCGCACCATCCAGGCGCAGCCGTCATGAACGGGGCCGCGCGATCGTGGAACGGCTTGCCGCAGGCGGCCCATGCGCGGCAGCTGCCCCTGCATGCGCGCGATGCGCCGCTGCCCGCCGTGGACGGCAGCATGTTGGCGCACGGCAACGGCCGCAGCTACGGCGACGTGTGCCTGAACGACGGCGCCAGCCTGCTGCTGACGCGCGGCCTGGACCGCTTCATCCATTTCGACCGCGCCAGCGGCGTGCTGCTGGGCAATATCCTGGCCATGGTCCTGCCGCAAGGCGGCGGGCAGCTTCGGCTACCACGTGCGCGCAGTTGCCGCCTGGACCAGCGCTTGCATAAACATCCCTCACGCTCGATAATGAGAATGCTTCGCATTTGTGGTCATGCGGATTTTTCAACGAGTTTTACAGGGTTGTCTTACGCATGCGCGCTTTCTGGACCGTCATACACCGCTGGGCCGGTCTCTCCATCGCCCTCTTCCTCATCGTCGCGGGACTCACGGGCGCCGTCACCTCGTGGGACCATGAACTCGATGAATGGCTCAACGCCGACATCATGGACACGCCGGGCCGCGGTCCCGTGCTGTCGCCGTTTGCGCTGGCGCAAAAGGTCGCCGCCGCCGACCCGCGCGCGGCAGTCAATTACATGACCCTGGGCCTGGAAGCGGGCCATGCCGCCGCCTTCATGGTGCGCCCCCTGACCGACCCGGCCACGGGTAAACCGTTCGCGCTCGGCTACGACACCGTCTACATCGACCCCGTCACGGCGCAGATCACGGGCGCGCGCGATTCGACGGCCATTTCCCTGTCGCGCCGCAGCCTGATGCCATTCTTGCGCCACCTGCACTACAGCCTGCACGTGCCCGCCTTCTGGGGCACGGACCGCTGGGGCTACTGGCTGATGGGAACCGTGGCCCTGGTCTGGCTGCTCGACAGCATGGTGGCGTTTTACCTGACCACGCCGCGCCGTTTGCGCCCGCGCGCGCAGGATGAGGCGCCGCGCCACCGCGACGCCGCCAGCTGGTGGCGACGCTGGAAACCGTCATGGGTGGTGCGCTGGGCGGCCGGTGGCTACAAGCTCAATTTCGACCTGCACCGCGCGGGCGGCCTGTGGGTGTGGGCCATCATCCTCGTCGTCGCCTTCACCTCGTTCTCGCTGAACCTGTACCGCGAAGTGTTCTATCCCCTCATGTCGCTGGTCTCGACCACCACGCCGGGACCGTACGAAACGCAGACGCCGGCACCGTACGGCACATATATCACGCCCGTGATCGGTTTTGAACAGGCGGTAGATATTGCGAAAAAGCAAGCCGTGCAGCGCGGCATCACGGCGCCCATCGGCGGGATTTATTATGGCGGCAATTATTCGTTCTACAACGTCTCGTTCTTCGACCCGGCCGACGAATTCGGCGCAGCCGGCATGGGCCTGTCGAACCTGTACGTCGACGGCATGGACGGCAATATCATCGGCCAGCACCGGCCATGGGAAGGCACGGCCGCCGACGTCTTCGTGCAGCTGCAATTTCCCCTGCACTCGGGCCGCATCCTCGGCTTGCCGGGACGCATACTGATGTCGTTCATGGGCCTCATGGTCGCCATGCTGTCGGTGACGGGCATCGTCATCTGGGAGCGCAAACGCCGTGCGCGCCGACTGCAGGCGCGCAGCCATTGAATTTCCTCTGAAGCCGCGATGCCATAACGGCGCAGGCGGATCGACTCAGTCTGCGCCGCACACCTTGCCGCCGGCATCATCACGTGCAACGCGCAACGTCATCGCACCCTCCGCACTTTAAACCACAGTCGCTGGCATCTGCCGGCTGTCTGCGCTGCGCGCTTTCCGGGCGCCGGCCCGGCCAACGCCATCAAATGCAGTTTACTTGCAATAGCATGACCCGCAAGCTATGATTGCAACTCGATTGCATTTAAGCGGTCATCCAGCGCCAACACCCCCATTCCGCCTTTTTTAGAGAGTCCCATGCGCCATCACGTATTCGCAGCCGCCATGCTGTCCACTACCCCGCTCGCTTACGCGGCAGACGACATCACCCTGCAGACCATCAAAGTCCGCGCAGACAGGCCGTCAAGCATCGACAGCGTCGTTGTCGTTGAAAATACGCAAACCCAGAACAGGACGCTGGGCGGCATGCTCGAGCATGTCTCGGGTGTGCAAAGCAGCGCCTTCGGGCCGAATGCGGGCGCACCGGTGATACGCAGCCTGAGCGGCAGCCGCGTGCAGATCCTCGAAGATGGCCAGTCCATCCTCGGCATGAATGCGCTCAGCGGCGACATCAATATCCCGTTCGATCCGCTGTTTGCGCGCAGCGTCAGCGTGAACAAGTCGTCCGATAGCGTGCGCTTCGGCGGCAATGCCATCGGCGGCAGCGTCGACGTTGATTCCGGCCTCATTTCCAGGAAGATGGAAGACCAGCCGAAGGACCTGGAACTGGTCCTGCGCAAGGGTTTCAACGATGCCGATGCGCAAGGCTTGCGCCTGAATTTCAACGATGGCAAACACTTCTCGACGAATCTGCAGATGTCCTTCCAGACAATCGGCCATTACGACATTCCGGGCAACAGCAAGGCCGGCGCGTGCAACAGCCAGTTGTTTCCGGCGACAGGCGGCGTCAACACCTTCCTGGCCGACAGTTGCCAGAAGGAAGCGAGGATCCAGCAAGTCTACAACAAGGCGTCGCAGCCGTTTATCGACCAGTTCATGACGAAAAATCCGGACTGGGCGGACGGCGATTTCTCCTTCTACACAAATAACCCCACGTCCGTATGGCAGCGCAAGACCTACGTCAATCCGGCCAACCCCGCCTACGTGCCCGGTACGCCATCGACGACCCGGAACAAGATCAACAAGGACGTCACCCCCGATTACCACGGCACCCTGGGCAACAGCCAGGCCAGCAATTCCCACTTTGCCGTCGGCAGCACCTACTTTTTCGATCGCGGCTACGTGGCCGTCAGCCTCGACACCAAGAATA
Organism: Janthinobacterium sp. GW822-FHT07H11; assembly: GCF_058798615.1. Taxonomy (NCBI): domain Bacteria; kingdom Pseudomonadati; phylum Pseudomonadota; class Betaproteobacteria; order Burkholderiales; family Oxalobacteraceae; genus Janthinobacterium; species Janthinobacterium sp. GW822-FHT07H11. The sequence goes on along the minus strand of NZ_CM179507.1, from coordinate 3,271,265 downwards.
GCGAGTATGGCGTGCCGGGCTTTTCCATGGAAAACAAATCTTTCGGCGCGAACTATGACGAGGGGCTGCCCGTCGGCGTGGTGATACAGCAGGATAAATATGCGCTGGAAGCCCATCTGCGCGACCCCGTCGCTTACATTGACAGCGCACAACTGCGCGTGTCCCGCTTGAACAATGCGTCGGGAGAACGCCTCGGCGCGGCCAAGGCGAATGACTACCGGTTTGACACGAATCAAGCCGAGCTCCTGCTGGCGCAGCGGCGCGCCGGCCCCCTGAGCGGCTTGCTTGGCCTCAGCCACAAAGCCAGGGATATCGCCGGCAGCGGTCCGCAGCTGTACCTGCCCGATGCCAGTACGGTCAGCCGCGCCCTGTTCGTCAAGCAAAACCTGGAATTCGACTGGGCCACCTTCGATGCCGGCTTTCGCCATGAAAACGTGGAGCACGACATCCGCAAGAGCGGATTCAAGACGTCGAGGAATGCCAGCAACGCCACACTCGAGGACAAGTCGTTCAGCCTGAACAGCTATAGCCTGGGCGCTTCAACCAGGCTTGGCCAGCTGTTCGGTGCAAAGCTGCGCTATGCCTCCTCGGAAAGAGCGCCCGACGTCAATGAGTTGTATGCGAGCAACCACCACTATTCGATCATGACCCAGGAGGAAGGCAACCAGGACCTGAAGGCCGAGCGCGCGAGGAATACGGAACTCACCGCCCTGTTCGGCAATCGCGGCTTCCAGCTGTCCGCGACGGGCTACGTCATGAAGTACGAGAACTATCTCTACCTTGGCCATTCGGGCGCCCAGATGGCCAATCGCCTGCCATTAAAATACTGGAAGCAGACCGATACGACGGTCAAGGGATTCGAGATCGACGCCTCCCAGGTCGTTCAGCTTGGCCACTATGGCAAGCTGAATCTGTCCGCATTTGCCGACCTGGTCAAGAACAAGGCGGACCATCCCGACAAGCTGCGCGCGCACAACGACGGCGCCTACCTGCCCAACATGCCCACCAACCGCTACGGCGCAAATGTGCTGTGGGAGAACCAGGGCTGGAAAGCCAGGGTGTCGAGCACCTGGTACGACAAGCAGAAGTACCTGGGCAAGAGCGTCAGCGAGGAAGTGCCGCTCGATGGCTACACCATGGTGAACTTCCAGGTGAGCCGCGCCCTGCAGGTGCCGGATTCGCCGTTTGCAGGCCTCGAAGTGTTCATCAGCGGCAGCAACCTGCTCGATGACGATGCCAGGCCGCACAACTCTCCACTGAAATACATCGCGCCCTTGCCGGGCCGTGGCTTCCAGATCGGATTGAGCGCCAAACTCTAAGGCGCGGCGCCGTTGCGCTCCCGCTGTACCAGCGCCAGCAGGCTGTCGCCCCGGTTGCCGTCGCAGCAGACGGCCACGCCATCCGTGAAGTCAGGCGCCGTCAGCCGCGTCAGCACGCTGCCGGGCGGCATTTCCAGCGCCAGCCGGGCGCCCCGCTCCCACGCCAGGCGCACGGTACTGCTCCACTGCACGCGTTGCGCCATGTTGGCGGCCAGGCTGTCGCGGATGCGGGCCGGGTCGAACAGCGCGCGCGCCGCGCTGCTGCTCAGGTAGACGAGCGATGGGCGGCGGACAAACACGCCCTCGAAGGCGGCGGCCATGTCGGCGGCGGCGCCTTCCAGCAGCGGACAATGCGACGGCACGCTGACGGCCAGGCGCTTGGCCTTGCCGGCGCCATGCGCCAGGGCCAGCGCCATCACGGCTTGCAAGGCGGGCTCGCTGCCGGCAATGGCGATCTGGCGCGGCGCATTCAGGTTGGCGACATACACGGGCGTGGCCGCGCCATGCACCTGGGCCAGCAAGGGTTCGAGTTGCGCCAGATCAAGCCCGATGATGGCCGCCATGCCGTAACCGGTGGGATACGCCTGCTCCATCAGCTGCCCGCGCCGCGCCACCAGGCGCACGGCGTCCGCGTAATCGAGCGCGCCGGCGACGACGGCGGCCGCATATTCGCCGATGGAAAAGCCGGCCACCATGTCGGGCAGCGCGCCGCGCGCCGCCAGGGAGCGCGCCATGGCCACGCCGGCGATCAGCAGGCACAGTTGCACGGCCCGTGTCGACGCCAGCGCGCAAGCCGTGTCCAGCGCCAAGGGATCGTGGCCCAGCACTTCAGCCGCTTCGGCCAAAGCCGCCGCCACCGCCGCGTCGCCGGGCAGCGCATGCAGCATGCCCGGCGTCTGGGCGCCCTGGCCCGGAAAGGTGAATAGCACGCTCATGCAAGCTCCCATGGCGTGGCCGTCAGCACGGGACCGCGATCCGTCTTCAGCAAGACCCGGCCCCGCTCCGCTGCCCACTCGGCATACGCAAAGCCGCCATGGCCCGTGTCGATCTGCAGGTCCAGCCGGCACGCCGTGACAGTCGCCGCGATGGTGCGCAAGGCCTCGGCTTGTGCCGCATCCGGCGGCGCGGCAAGGCGCAGCACGAGATCGAGGTCGCTGTCGGCGCGCAGCACGGGTAAACCGCTGGCCAGCGCAAAGCCCACGCCGCCCGCCGGCCCCCAGGCCCAACCCGTGGCATCGAGCAGCGGTGCCACCTGCCGCAATGCCTCCAGCGCGGCGCAGGAAAAATCTGGCATCGGCATCCTCGCCACCATTTCCGGCGTCACGCGGCGCACGACGGCGGCAGCGTCCACTTCGCACGCCTGCCGCTCGCTGCGCAGCCGGCCGCGCACGCCGACGGGAATGCGCCCGGGTGCGCAGCTGGCGCGCCGCACCACCAGCGGCGCGGCGGCCAGCCACGCGGCGTCCAGCCAGGCGGGCAATGGAGCGCCGGCCGGCAAGCCGGATACCCACAATAAATCATGCGCGCGCCAGGCTTCCATCAGGCCACCACCGCCTTGACGGCAAAGAACAGCAGCGAAGGCCCCAGCAGGCAGCCCAGTCCCGTATGAAACGTGGCCACCAGCGCGCCATACGGCACCAGTTTGCGGTCGGTGGCGGCCAGTCCCGCCGATACGCCGCTGACGGTGCCGGCCAGGCCGCCGAAGACCATCGCCGAACGGGGCGTCTTCAGGCGCAGGAAGCGCGCCGCGACGGGCGTGCCCACCATCACGAGGATGGCCTTGATGAGGCCCGCCGCGATGCTCAGCGCCATGACGTCCGAGCTGGCGCCGATGGCCGCGCCCGTGACGGGGCCGACAATGTACGTGACGGCGCCGGCGCCGATGGTGGTCATGCTGACGGCGTCCGAATAGCCAAACGCGTAAGCGACGCCGGCGCCGACGAGAAACGGCAGCACCACGCCCAGCACCAGGGCCACGAGGCCGATCAGGCCCGCCTTGCGCGCCTCGGTCGCCTGCACCTCGAAGGCGGTGGCGACGATGGCGAAGTCGCGCAGCATGGCGCCGCCCATCAGGCCGATGCCGCCGAACAGCGACAGATCGGCCAGGCCCTTGTGGCCGCCGCTATGCACGCCGCCCCAGTAAGCGAGCCCCAGGCCGATCACGATGGCGATGGCCGAGCCGTGCACGCGGCCAAAGGTCAGGTATTTCGACAGCGTCATCGATACCAGCATGACCAGGCCGACAAAGGCGAACGCCGTCACCAGGCCATTGTGGATGGCGGCTTTATCAAAGAGTTCAAGCATGACGGTGCTCCTTGACGAGCATCGAATCCGCTTCGGCGGCGGACGGGTTTTCCATGCGCGCGGTTTCCATGCGATTCATCAGCGAGATGACGGCGCCGCAGACGAGCACGGAACCGATGGCGGCCAGCACGGCCACCGGGCCGCCGCGCAGCGCCGCGACCACGTCCTGCTGCGCCGCCATCGCCACCACCACGGGAATATACATGGCGCCCCAGTATTCGACGCCCCGTTCCGTCATCTGCGGCAGCCATGCGCGGCGCTGCATGTAGAGCCGGGCGCAGATCAAGAGCAGCATGGCGATGCCCACCCCGCCCACGTTGGTCTTGACGCCCATCAGCTGCCCGAGCAGGTCGCCCAGGAAGATGCCGAGCAAATGGCACAGGGCCAGCAATGCGGTTCCGTAAATGATCATGATTGTCTCCGTTATTGGAATAGGAATGACTTGCTGTCTTCTCTGTTATTTCACTTACCACTGCTGCCGTAGCACCTCCCTGACTTTTGCCGACGCCTGGCGGTGCGGCGCGCCCAGGCGGCTGGAAAGGTCCCGTTCCGGATCGGCGCGGATGTCGGCCAACGCCGCCTGCAGGCAGGCGTCGACGGCAGCCGTGTCCTGCGCCGAAGGATGGTCGGGCTGCGCCACCTGCAAGGTTTGCCACAGCAGCCCCAGGGTCGCGTAGTTCCCGATGTCGTAGGCCATCGGTGGAATCGTCGCGGCCAGCGCTTCCAGCGCTGCCACCGTGCGCAGGGTGATGCGCGCGGCCGACGCCTTGCCCATCGCATGCACCATCACGTGCGGATCGTCGAGCGCGATCAGGCGGTTGGCCTGGTAGCCGTGCGCGAGAAAGGCGCCCGACATGGCCTTGCCGACGATCAGGCCGATCACGGGATGGCCAGCCAGGCGCGCCTCGGCATACGCCCCCGCCGCGCCGGCCAGCGCCTGGTGGATGCCGTACGCCTCTTCGCGCCGGCCGTAGGCCTGGCTGGCCACGTCGATGACGGCAACAAACGGGCGCTTCACGGCCAGCGCCTGGTCTTCGAGGACGGCCTGCTGCACGGCGCGCGCCAGCTGCCACGCCTCGACCAGGCCGATTTCGCCCGCGCGGGCGCGCACAAAACGGTTGTCCGGGTCGGGCAGCACGGCCAGATAGCGCGCCGCTTCGCCCGCCAGGGGCGCGTCGACCACGCGCACGGAAGGCGGATAACCATCCAGCGGCGCAGTGTTATTCGTGAGTGCCGCCAGCCAGACGGCGCCCCGGCTGGAATTGGTGATGGCGTTCATGCCGCGACTCCTTTGCTGTAGATCAAACGCACGGCTTCCGGCGTGGCTTGCACGGCCGCGTCGACATCGGCCAGGCGCGCCAGGTAGCTTTCCGCCTGGTCGCTGCGGTGCCGGGCCGGCACGCCGCGCGCGAACAGTTCGGCCACGGTGACGCGCATCTGCGCCGTATCGTCGTCCACATAGGCGTCGGCCAGGCCGCTCTTAAAACGCTGCTCGCCGCCCGTCAGGCTCCATATAAATGGCTTGTTGCGCGAGTCGAATTCGCCCACGCCCGCCTCCTGCTCGATCACGGCCGGGCCATTGAGACCCAGTCGTGCTTCGCGCGTGACGACAAGGTAGCTGCACAGGCCCGCCGCGATCGACATGCCGCCGTAGCAGCCGACGGTGCCGGCCGTGATGCCGATCACGGGCTGGTAGCGGCGCAGGTCGACGATGGCCGCATGGATGTCGGCGATGGCCGCGAGGCCCAGGTTGGCTTCCTGAAGGCGCACGCCGCCCGTCTCGAACAGGATCACGGCCCGCGTCGGCACGCCCTGGCGGTTGTCGCGCGCCGCCAGTTCCAGCGCCCCGGCGATCTTCGCGCCGCCCACCTCGCCCATGCTGCCGCCCTGATAGGCGCCTTCGATGGCCAGCACCACGGCGGGCTGGCCGTCGAACAAGCCCTTGGCCACCACCACGCCGTCATCCGCCTGGGCCGTCACGCCCTGCTGCGGCAGCCACGGCGACGCGATGCCGCAGAACGGGTCGAGCAGTTCGCGCATGCTGCCCGCATCCAGCAGGGCTTTGGCGCGGCTGCGCGCCCCCCGTTCGATGAAGCTGTCGCGCTCCAGCAGTTGTTGTAATGTACTCATGCCGCCCTCCCCGCTTGCAATTCTTCGTAGGCTTGCTCGATGCGCATGCGCACCACGCCCGGCGTGGCGCCGCAGTCGTTGATGACGATGGTCGCCGCCGGCAGCGGCTCGCCGCCGAACACGCGCAGCAAGAGCGCATCCCAGACGGCGCCCTTGCCGTCGACGGAGGTGTTGACGACGATGCGGGTCACGCCATCGTCGCCGGGCTGCAGCAGCACTTCCAGGTCGCCCGAACCGACGACGCCGGCCAGCGCGCGCCCCGATGCCGGCTGCCCGGCGGGAAATTCGTAATTACGCGTTTCCATGCGCTTCTCCTTTTTGTAGTCTGTCCAGGAACAGGGTCGCCGCCAGCAGGTCCGCTGCGCCGCCCGGCGACACGCCGCGCGCCAGCGCGAACGCTTCCAGCGCCAGCAGCGCCTTGGCGCCATCTGCCGTGGCCGCGCCGCCGGCCGCCAGCACCCGCGCCGCCCCCGCCTGCAGTGCCAGCAAGGCCGTCTCGCCGCCGCGCGACAGCACGCAGGTGTCGTCCAGCTGGCTGATAATCGCCAGCAAGGCATTCAGGCGCGCCGTCGTCTCGTTGTCGCCGCGCGCCCGCGACGCATGGAGCTGCGCCAGCCCCGCCCCCGTCACCAGGGGAAAACCGGCCCGGGCCTGGCCCCGCGCGCCATCGACCTGGTACTGGCGGCACGCCAGCTCGCCCTTGTTGCCGGTGACGCCAGGCGCGCCCCGGTCGTGCAAACGGGCCAGCGCGCCGGCCCGCGCCGCCACGGCCAGCGGCGCCAGCGAGGCCAGCGACGCTCCGCGCGCGCCCTGCTGCGCCGCCGCCGTCACCAGGAGGCCCAGCGCCCAGATGGCGCCCCGGTGCGTGTTCACGCCGCCCGTGGCCGCCAGCATCCGCGCCTCGCCATCGCGGCCGATGGCGCCGATGCGCTGGCGCAGCAGGTCGTCGTCTTCACTCTGCGCGCCAGCGTCGGCCATGGCGGCAAACACGGGCTGCAGCACGCAAGCCGAGTGGCACATCAGGGCCCAGTTCAAGTCCGTATGCGCGCCACGGCTGCGCAAATCGACCAGGCCCGGTTTCGGCGTCAGGGTCACTTCATCGAGCAGCGCCTGCAGCACCTGCCGTCCCAGCGCTGCCGAACGTTCCCGCACCGGCGTCATTGTCATCGTCGTCGTCATTGCGCTCATTACCAGCTCCTGAATTTGGCGGGGGGTTGATACAGGCCGTCCGACCATTCGACCAGGTCGGCGATGCTTTTCGCCGCCAGCAGCGAGCGGTTCGCCGCGCCGCGCTGCACGCCGATATCCTCGGGCAGTGCGATCAGGCCGTCGGCGCGCAATTTGGCCGTCGTCTTCGGGTCGTGGCGCAGGCCGATGGGCGTGACGCCGGCCACGGCCGCCAGCATGGCCTTGCGCTCATCGAGCGAACGGGCCTTGTACAGATAGGCGATACCCTCTTCCGTCAGCACGTGGGTGACGTCGTCGCCATAGATCATCACGGGCGCCAGCGGCATGCCGCTGGCCTGGCCCACGGCCACGGCGTCGAGCGATTCGACGATGGTCGGCTGGCCGCCATCCTGGAACGTCTCGACCATCTGTACCACCAGCTTCTTGCCGCGCGCCAGCGGGTCGTCCGTCTCGATCAGGTCCAGCCAGGCCGGCGTCGGGTGGCGCCGGCCGTGCGGGTCGTGGCCCATATTGGGCGCGCCGCCAAAGCCGGCCAGGCGGCCATTCGTCACGGTCGAGGAATTGCCCAGGCCATCCATCTGCAGGGTGGCGCCGATGAACAGGTCGACCGCGTACTGGCCCGCCAGCTGGCACAGGGCGCGGTTCGAGCGCATGGATCCGTCGCGGCCCGTGAAAAACACGTCGGGCCGCGCGGCCGCATAGCCTTCCATGCCCAGTTCCGCGCCGAAGCAGTGCACGCTTTCGACCCAGCCCGTCTCGATGGCGGGGATCAGGGTCGGATGGGGGTTGAGCACCCAGTTGCGGCAAATCTTGCCCTTCAAGCCCAATTGTTCGCCATAGGTGGGCAAAATCAGCTCGATGGCGGCCGTATTGAAGCCGATGCCGTGATTGAGCGACTGCACCTGGTGTTTTTCATACACGCCGCGGATCGCCATCATGGCCATCAGCACGTGCACGGGCTTGATCACGCGCGGGTCGCGGGTAAACAGCGGTTCGATGAAGAAGGGCTTGTCGGACTGCACCACGAAATCGATCCACGAGCCGGGCACGTCGACCCGGGGCAAGTCGCTGACGTCGTCGACGATCTGGTTCACCTGGGCGATGACGATGCCGTCGCGGAAGGCGGCCGATTCGACCAGCGTGGGCGTGTCCTCGGTGCTGGGGCCCGTGTACAGATTGCCCTGGCGGTCGGCCATGTAGCCGGCCACCATGACGACGTTGGGTGTCAGGTCGACGAACAGGCGCGCATACAGCTCGATATACGTGTGGATGGCGCCCACTTCCAGCAAGCCATCCTGCAGGAACTGGGCGATGCGCAGGCTTTGCGTGCCGGCGAACGAAAAGTCCAGCTTGCGGGCGATGCCCCGTTCGAACAAGTCCAGGTGTTCGGGCAGGCTGACGCTGGGCATGATCAGGTGCAGATGGTGGATCTTGTCGGGGTTGACCTGGGTCAACATGCGGGCGAGGAAATCGGCCTGTTTCTGGTTATTGCCCTCAAGAACGACGCGGTCGCCCGGCGCAAGCAGCGCTTCGAGCACGGCGACCATGTCGCCCGCTTGCAGCACGGGGCCGTTCGCGTACTGGCGCACGGCGTCGAGGCGGCGGCGTTTCTCGGTGCGCCGCGTGTCCCATTGTTTTTGCCGCTGCGCTGGCGCTGCTGTGGCGGTTGACATCATGCCTCCGGAATGAGCTATCGAGTCCAGACGATAGAACGAAAGCGCCAGCGCGACAATCAATCTGCTAGCATGTTCATTACCCTGAAGTTAATGAACTCCCTTGAAAGAGGCTAGTCATGGCCATCAACGAAGAAATTACCCTGAAAAAGCTGGAAGTGTTTCTCAGCTTCATGGAATTGAACAACCTGGCGCGGGTGGCCGATGCGCTGGGCCAAAGCACGGTCAGCGTGCACCGCGCCCTGCACTCGCTGGAAGACGGCTTGCGCTGCCCCCTGTTCAAGCGCGAGGGCCGCAGCCTGATCCCGCTGCACGCGGCCTACACCTTTGCCGAATCGGCGCGGCGCGCGCTGGCCGAATGCGAGGAAGGCGTGCGCAAGGTGCGCGAAATGTCGGGCATCAACCCCGTGCGGCTGAAGATCGGTTCGCTGTATTCACTGACCCTGCACTGCATCCCGCAGCTGGTGATCGCCCTGAAGCTGCGCCGGCCGGGCCTCGACATCGACCTGACGCTGGGCTCGAACCGCGACCTGCTGCAAAGCCTGGCCGACGGCCGCCTGGACGCCATCATCATCGGCGTGCAGGAAGACGAACAGCATGCCGGGCTGGTGGCCGTGCCCCTGTTCCAGGACGACATCTTCCTGGCCGCGCCGCTGGCCTCGCCCTACGCGGGAACGGCATCGGTGGACTTGCAGCAGTTGCGCAATGACAAATTCGTCACCCTCAGCGAAGGTTTCGTCACCTCGCAAAGCTTCAACCACGCGTTTGAGCTGGCGGGCTTCGTGCCCGATACGGCGATGCGCGTGGGCGACATCTTCTCGCTGATCAATTTGGTCAGCGGCGGCATCGGCTACAGCCTGCTGCCCGGCCGCGTGCGCGCCTTCAGCTCGCGCATCGAACTGCTGCCCCTGGACGCGCGCTACGGCTCGCACCAGCAGATCACCCTGCTGATGCAGAGCAGCCGCGAGCGCGACCCGAATCTGCTGGCGCTGGCGGCGGAGTGCAGGTTGTATGGGCGTGGCGAGCGCAGCGAATGATTCTGCTCAGCCGGCTCTTGGGTGCTGAATATATTTCTACTTATGAATGCTCTTCAGAATATCCGTAGCCATAAACGTTGCTAGTAGCCCTTACGATCCGTTCTCGAGCCTACGAAGGAAAGCTCTGGCCGCCACCACGCCAGGTGTAGACGAAAAATACTTATAGCCTAATCGAGCGCCAACTTCCGGTTTATCAACCTCAATCCGTGGTAAGATTATCGGAAGTAAATTTACCTGTGGAGGCTTCCTTGTTACAAGAACTGCCTGGTATTCCCCCGATGCCCAATCAATTTGTGTGCAAGGTGGTCTGGGAGCCCACATTGGTCTCTAGTCGCCTCTCCGAACTGAGCGCAAGCCTGAATGAGGCGTTGTTACGAGAAGTGAGCGAACATGGCTATCGAGCGCGAATTGAAGCGACAGAGTTACACTCGACCACAGCCGCTGGTTCATATCATTGGCACGCTGCGGTGTACGCTATTCGCTCTTTACTAGTTGAGCGCGGATGGAAACCTGAGAACACGCGTAATTGTCCGTTTATTGTCGACCCCAATCGTAAAATTGCAATTGTAGTAATGACAGGTGATTCAGATACTGGCTCCATCGGCGGATATCCCACAAATCAAGCAGAAAAAGGCGCTGTTCTTAAACAAGCCGTAGCCAACAACTACAAACAATTAACTCTTTTTAACGCGGATTTGGCATCCACGAGGCTTGCTAATTCGAAAGAAGCTACACAACTATGGGTTTTACTTTATCACGTCAGTACCGGATTAAATGGAAAAGCCGAAATTAGAGCTGAGCTCTCATTGCCTTCGGAATTTGAAAGAAAAAAAATTATAAATTGGAAAGAGAGAATTATTTTATCTTCCATTCTACTTGATGGTGAAGCTTTTATTCAAAATGACCGCCCCACTGGACCGATTGATGTGCCCATTGAACGACGCACTGGAACATAAATAATATAGAGGTATAATGTTTTTTAACCCATCAAGGCTAACGTTCGCTCGTACACGACGCGGATTTACGAAGGCTCGCCTTGCCAAGGAATTAGGTCTGCAAGTACGCTCGATACAAGGATATGAGTTGAGCGAATACACACCAGAACCGGAGAAACTTGCAGCGATTAGTGCACTTCTCCATTTTCCTGTAGAGTTCTTTTCAGGAGACGACCTGCCTGTTATTGAACCTGACACAGTCAGTTTCCGGTCAATGTCGAAAATGTCTGCAGCGCTAAGAAACACCGCTCTAGGGGCTGGTGTAATGGCATTTTTACTCAACGATTGGATAGAAGAACGATTTCGCCTTCCACAGGCCAACTTACCTGACCTAAGTGACCTATCCCCTGAAGACGCAGCAGCAACCTTACGTCGTGTTTGGGGCCTGGGGGAGACTCCTATCGGTAACCTTATTCATCTACTAGAAGCAAAAGGAATCCGGGTCTATTCATTAGCGATTGAAGCTAAAGAGGTAGATGCATTTAGCGTGTGGCATAAGGAGCATCCCTTTGTCTTTCTCAACACGTTCAAGTCTGCCGAACATAGTCGATTTGATGCTGCTCATGAGCTAGGCCACTTAGTTCGCGACCGACATAGCATGTTGCACGGAGAGGATCATAACCCGGAGATGGAACGTGAGGCGAATGCATTTGCCTCGGCGTTCCTAATGCCGAGAGCAAATGTATTCGCAAGAGGTTCTGGAGTTTTAACACTAGACAAACTGATGCAGATAAAACATATATGGGGGGTCTCGTTAGCGGCTCTCGCATATCGAATGAATCATTTAGGCCTATTTACTGAGTGGTCATATCGCAATCTCTGCATTCAAATGGCAAAAAACGGCTATCGCACCTTGGAGCCGAGACCGATGCGTCCTGAATCTTCTCAAGTTTTACGAAAAATTTTCGACGCACTTCGAGCAGAAGGTATCACACGCAGCATGCTGGCGAAAGATCTGTGCATTATGCAGGAAGATATTGATAATTTAACTTTTGGGCTTACGCTATCCATGGTATCTCCCAGCACCGCAATGACTGCTCCGGATAGTCGCCGCGTCTTACTCTAAGCCTACTCGAAGGTAACTGATCTCTACAGACACCTTCACATATAACTGAGGAAATCAAAGTTACATTTTATTTCAGACGACACCTTGCAATACAAAATTCACGTGATAAAGGTATTAGACATATCGGTCAAACACTCTATGAAAAAAGCCCGCTTTCAGCGGGCTTCAAGGAACAAACTGAATCAAACTCAGTTAAAATAATTGACCTGGAATCGTACAATCAAATCGCACTATCCCAGGGCGCCGACAACCGCACCGCGCAATTGATCAACCCCACCATCGAATACGTCTGCGGAAAATTCCCCCACATCTCGCCCGTCACCGGGTGCGTGTCTTCCGACAGCAGGCCCAGGTGGTTGCGCGCCAGCAGCATGGTTTCGAAGATTTTTCGGGCTTCGTCCTTCCTGCCGATGCGCGCCAGGGCGTCGATGCGCCAGAAGGTGCAGATGTTGAAGGCGGTTTCGGGTTTGCCGAAGTCGTCGGGGGCCTCGTAGCGGCGCATGTAGGGGCCGTCGCACAGCGATGCTTCCAGCGCGTCGACTGTAGCGATGAAACGCGGGTCCATGGGGTCGATGAAGTTCACTTCCGCCATCAGCAGGACGGAGGCGTCGAGGTCGCGCCCGCCCAGGCTTTCCGCGAAGGCCTGGCGCTCCTCGCTCCACGCTTCGCGCAGTAATCTCTCGCGTATCAGCACGGCGCGGCTGTTCCAGTGGTCGGCCCGGTCGTCCAAGCCCAGCTTGTGCGCGACCTTGGCCAGGCGGTCGCAGGCGGCCCAGCTCATCAGCATGGACGAGGTGTGAACCCTGGCGCGCGTGCGCAGCTCCCACATGCCCGCGTCCGGCTCCGCATGCAGGCGGAAGGCCTGGTCGCCCACGGCTTCCAGCGCGGCAAACTCGGCTTTTCCCGCCCGGTGGAACAGGCGGTGATCGAGGAAGGCCTGCGCCGCACCGAGCACGATATTGCCGTACACGTCATGCTGGAAGTGTTCCTGCGCCTGGTTGCCCACGCGCACGGGGCCGTTGCCCCGGTAGCCGGGCAAGTGCTCGAGTATCGATTCGGGCAACTGCTCTTCCAGGCCGATGCCGTACAGGGGCTGGATGTGGCCGCCTTTCGAGCGGGCGACGATATTCGTCAGCCAGCGTAGGTATTCCTCCATCGTGCCCACTTCGGACAGGCTGTTCAATGCCCGCACGACGAAGAAGGCGTCGCGCAGCCAGCAATAGCGATAATCCCAGTTGCGGCTGCTGCCCGGCGCTTCCGGGATGCTGGTGGTCATGGCGGCGATGATGGCGCCCGTGTCCTCATATAACGACAGCTTTAATGTGATGGCGGCGCGGATGACCACGTCCTGCCATTCCAGCGGCACGGCCAGCCGGCGCGTGTAGGTGCGCCAGTAATTGATCGTTTCCTTTTCGAAGATGCGCGCCGTCTCGTCGATGCCGCCGGCCAGGGTTTCATCGGGGCCCAGCAGGAAGTTGGCCGTGCCGCCCAGCACGAAATAGGTTTCGCTCAGCACATAGTTGAGCGACACATCCGTGTTCAGGCGCAAGGTCTGCTCCGGCCCCACATAGCGGATGTGGTGGCTGCCCTGCGTGATCTGCGGCGCCAGCCGGCCCCAGTCGTAGCGGGGCCGCAGCCGCACGCGGATGCGCACGGCGTGGTCGAGCGGGCGCACGCGGCGGATCAGCATCAGCGGGCGGAACATGCGGTCGCGGCTGAGGAAACGGGGCGCGAAGTCCGTGATTTCCACGCCGCGCCCCTGCGTGTCGTACAGGCGCGTGCGCAACACGGCCGTGTTCGGCTCGTAGAATTGCTCGCTGCGGGCAAAGTTTTCAATGTCAATGGCCCACACGCTGCCGTTTTCCGTGCCATCCAGCAAGGTATTAAAAACGGGATCGCCGTCGAAACGGGGCAGGCAAGACCAGACGACCTGGCCGGCCTGGTCGATCAGGGCGCTGAAGGCGCAATTGCCCACCACGCCGCAGTTCAGCGATGCGGGTGCGGACGGTGGGCTGGCGGGGGTGTCATGCGATGTCGTCATGGGCTACTCCTTCGATATCGGGGATACGGCGGCGGCCAGCAAGGCGGCGCGCAGGGCGCCGGGGCTGGCCAGGCGCAGGGTGGCGGCGCTGGGGCCGCCACCTACCTTGACGCCCTGCCCGCCTGCTTGTTGTACAAAGGCAAAGCCTGCCTCGTCGGTGGTGTCGTCGCCGGCAAACACGGGCCGGCGGCCGGCGAACGGGTTTTCCCGCATGAAGGCGGCGATGGCGCCGCCCTTGTCGGTGGCGGCCGGCTTGGCTTCCACGACCATTTTGCCATGCAAGAGCAATACCCCGGGGCACGCTTGCACGGCGGCCGTCATTTCCTGCAGGCATAACGGTTCAAGCTCGGGCGCCAGCCGGTAGTGCAGGGCCACGGCGCCCCGCTTCTGTTCCACCAGCAAGCCGGGGTACATCGCCGCCAGCAATTGCGCGCGCGCCAGCACGGGCGCCACGTCGGGCGTGGCCGCCACGTGCAACTGGCCATCGGCGCCGCGCCGCTCCACGCCATGCACGCCCGCCACCGGCAGGGTCAAGGGCGCCAGCATGGCGTCGATCTGCGCCACGGGACGCCCGGAAATGACGGCCAGCGCGCCGCCGTGGCGCTCGGCCAGCAGCGCCAGCGCTTCGATGACGCCGGGCGCCACGCGCACGCCGTCGGGCGTGGGCGCCAGGTCGACCAGGGTGCCGTCGAAATCGAGGAAGACGGCCGAGGCGCGATTGCCCAGCAGTTCCAGCACGGTGTGATCATCGTCAACAGCTTGCTTCATCGCCCCCCCTTGCGCCGCTGCATGCGGCTGTGGGCGTCGATCTTGGTCATGACCTTGTCGCGCTGGCGCAAACGGGCCGCATCGAGCAGCATGCGCCCGGCCCAGCGGTAGACGTTGAAATGTTTCACACGCGCCCGCATGCTCTTCATGCGCTCGCGCTGCTCCACGGGCGGCATCACGAGGCCACGGTACAGGGCCTCGGCGCCCTGCTCGATGTGGTAAGGATTGATGATCAGCGCTTCATGCAATTCGCGCGCCGCGCCCGTGAATTGCGACAGCACCAGCACGCCCAGCTCGTCATCGCGCGCGGCAATGAATTCCTTGGCCACCAGATTCATGCCGTCATGCAAGCTTGTCACCATGCACACTTCCGAGGCGCGGAAATAGCGCTGCAGATCGTCCTGTCCGTGGTGTTCGGCTTTCAGCAGGATGGGCACGTAGTCTCCGCTGCCGAAACGGCGGTTGATGCGCTCGACCATCTTGCGCACCCTGGCGTCAAAACTTTGATATTCGTCAAGCGAAGCGCGGCTGGGGGCGGCGATCTGTACAAAAGTGAAATTGCCGACCATGCCGGGCTGCAGTTCGAACATGCGCTCGACGGCCTGGAAGCGCTCGACGATGCCTTTCGTGTAATCGAGGCGGTCCACGCCGATGCCCAGCAAGTGGTCGGGCGCCACGCCCAGCTCGGCACGGATCTGTGCGCGGCACGCGGCCACGTCGGGCTGCGCCGGGTCGTCCTCGGGCCAGGCGATCGAGATCGGGTAATCCTCGACCTGCGTCATCTCGCCGCCGTAGGAAATCGTCGAAGCCTCGGGTTCGATGCGGGTTTCCAGGTAGCGGTCCACGGTTTCGAGGAAATTCTTGCGGTGGAATGGCGTGTGGAAGCCGAGGATGGTGCTGCCCAGCAAGCCATCGAGGATTTCCTCGCGCCAAGGGCAGATGCCGAACGATTCCGAGTTCGGCCAGGGGATATGCCAGAAAGTGATAATCGTCGCCTTCGGCAAGGCTTCGCGCACCATGCGCGGCAGCAAGGCAAAGTGATAATCCTGCACCAGCACGACGGGGTTGTCCGTCTTTGCCTCGGCGATCACGGCGTCGGCAAAGCGGCGGTTGACCTTGACATACTGCTCCCAGTCGGACGAGCGGAACACGGGGCGCACGTGGGCGATATGGCACAGCGGCCACATGCCTTCATTGGCGAAACCATAATAATAGCCCTGCTCTTCCTCTTCCGTCAGCCACACGCGGCGCAAGGTATAGCTGGGATTGTCGGGCGGCACGGGCACGTGGTCGAGCTTGTCGACCGTCTCGCGGTCGGCGGAACCGGCGCCATGCGCGATCCACGTGCCGGAGCACGCGCGCATCACGGCTTCCACGGCCGTCACCAGGCCGCTGGCCGGGCGCTGCACGACGATCCCGCTCTCTGTTTTGGTGTGGATATATGGTTCGCGGTTCGATACGACCAGCACCTGGTCGCCCTGCAAGTCCGCTTCCAGCAAGCCGCGCAGCTTGTCCGGCGTCCAGTCGGACGACCAGCCGTTATCGCCCTGGCGTTCCAGGTGGTATTCCTGCAGCAATTCGCGCAAGTCGCCGATCAGCGGCTGCATTTCCGGCGGCGGCGCGGGCGCGGCGGCGGGTGCCGTGGCGGCGGCCACCGCAGCATTACTTTTCGGCAGCAATTCGCCTCTTAAAATATCCTTCACGGCCGACAGCCAGCCGCGCCAGCTCAGGTGGGCGACGAACACGGTCATCAGGGAAATCAGCACGGCCAGCACGGCCAGGAAGGCAAAGATAAAACGCTTGGTATCGGTATTGCGGCGCTCGACAAAGCTCATGTCCTGCACCAGCACCAGACGGCCCAGCTGGGACGCATCCTGCATGACGGGCGTTTCGCTCAGGTGGACTTGCCCTTGCGGCAATTGCGCCAGCGACTTGTACAAGCCGCCCGTGGGAGGCGTGCTCCAGCAGCCGATCGAGGCCGGGTATTGCGCGGATTGGTACAGCAAGTGGCCCGCATTGTCGCAAAAGCCGATCGCGATCAGGCGTTCGTCGCGCGTGGCGCCCTGGAACAGTTCGCTGATGCGGGTGGCGTCTTGCGCGGGCAGGTAGTCGGTGAGCGAGGGGCGGAGGGTTCCGGCGAGCAATTCGGCCCGGCTGTCGAGGTCGCGCACATACCAGCGCAGGGTGATATTGTCGAGCAGGGGGACGACGATGTAGGCAAACAATCCCAGCACCAGGGCCAGTGGCAGGATGAAGCGCAAGGACATGCGGAGCGATCGTAAAATCATCTGTTTCCTTTGCAAATACAACGTGGCAAGTATGGCCATGTTTCCAGAGGGGCGCCGTTCCCTTGCTTTCTGTCATGAAACATCAAGCGGCAGGCCGGGCCATGTAGTTACGCCCAGTATCTGCCTTGATGGCAACCTTATCCGTTCGGCAACGCACGTCCCCGTTACGTCATCTGCCCGTAAAATAGCCGCTTCCGACATCCATTTCACTTATCAATAAGGAGTTTTCGCCTATGGATCTCAACACGTTTCACTCGCTGATGGGAGGCCCGCTGCGCTCGGCGCTGACCGTGCTTGTTTCCGCCCTGCTCGTCGCCCTGGTCGCCATAGTCGTGCACCGGGCCGGCATCGGCTTGCTGAAAAGACTGGCCCATGGCCACGCGCTGGCCAGCAATGTGGCGCGCGTGGCCTTCCGCGCCAGCCAGCTGTGCCTGGTCGTCTTCGGCCTGCGCATGGTGCTGGCCAGCGCGCCCGACGACACGCCGGGCCTCGTCGCCATGTCGCACCTGGCCAGCGTGGCGCTGATCATCGCGCTGACCTGGCTGGCCATGCAATGCATCGAGTCGCTCAGCATCACGATTTCGCAGATCAATCCCGTCGACGCGGCCGACAACCTGCGCGCGCGCCGCCGGATCACCCAGGCCCGCGTGCTCACGCGCAGCGCGCACGCCATCGTCGTCCTGCTGGGCCTGTCCTTCGTGCTGCTGACACTGCCCGGCGCCCGGCAGATCGGCGCCAGCCTGCTGGCCTCGGCCGGCGTGGCGGGCCTGGTGGCCGGTATCGCCGCCCGCCCCGTGCTCGGCAATTTCATTGCAGGGCTGCAAATTGCGTTTTCTCAACCCATTCGCATCGACGACGTGCTGATCGTCAATGGCGAATGGGGCACGGTCGAGGAAATCAAGGGCACCTACGTGGTCGTGCGCGTGTGGGATGAACGCCGCCTGATCGTGCCGCTGCAGTGGTTCATCGAAAATCCGTTCGAGAACTGGACGCATACCTCCTCGGATATCCTGGGCACGGTGTTCCTGTGGCTCGATTTCAGCATCCCGATCGAGCCCCTGCGGGCGGAACTGACGCGCATCTGCGCATCGGCCAAGCAATGGGACGGCCGCGTCTGCACCGTGCAGGCGACGGATTCGAACGAGCGGGCCGTGCGCGTGCGCTTCCTGATCAGCGCGGTGGATTCGGGCACGGCGTTTGAACTGCGCTGCCTCGTGCGCGAGCAGATGCTGGCCTTTATTACCGCCAATTATCCGCACAGCCTGCCCCGCCTGCGCTCCACGCTCGACCCGATCGAGCTGCACGCCATGCAGGCGCAGAACGATACGCTGCAGTTGCACAAGGCGTAACAAGCTGCGGCGCGCTGCCCTGGCCCGTGCGCCATTAGAATAGGGAGCATGAGCACCACCGCCTGGTTCATCCTGATCGGCTGCCTGATGCTGGCGCGGGGCCTGGCCGCCGCCAGCATCGCGCGCCTGCCGTTTACGTCGGCCATGGCTTACCTGGGAGTGGGCCTGCTGCTGGGGCCCATGTTCCTGGGCCTGTTTTCCATCGACCTGGTCAAGCAGGCAAGCCTGCTGGAAACCCTGGCCGAGATCGCCGTCCTCATTTCCCTGTTTTCCGCCGGCGTCAAGATGCCCGTGCCGTTCAGCCTGGCGCGCTGGCTGCCCTCGCTGCGCCTGGCCTGGCTGTCGATGGCCATCTCCGTGGCCCTGGTGGCGGCCTTTTCGTGCCTGGTGCTGGGCCTGCCATTGGGCGCGGGCGTGCTGCTGGGCGCCATCCTCGCCCCCACCGACCCCGTGCTGGCCACCGACGTGCAGCTGCGCCACGCGGGCGACAGCGAACAGTTGCGCTTCATGCTCACCAGCGAAGCGGGCATGAACGATGGCAGCGGCTTTCCGTTTGTCATGCTGGGCCTGGGCTTGCTGGGCCTGCATGAGCTGGGCACGCATGGCAGCCACTGGCTGTGGCGCGACCTGCTGTGGGCCAGCGCGGCCGCGATCGTCCTGGGCGTGGCCGGCGGCGCGCTGCTGGCCTGGCTGGGCTGGCAAGTGCGCGGCAAGGAACCGAAGCACGAGGTGCTCGACGACCTGGCGGGCCTGGGCCTGATCGCGCTCGTGTACGGCGTGGCCACGTGGCTGCATGCGTGGGGCTTCCTGGCCGTCTTCTTTGCCGGCGTGGCCCTGCGCCAGACGGAACTGGTGCTGTCGGGCGCGCCGAAAGACCGGCAAGGCTTGCTGCAGGCCGGGGAAACCCACGCCGTGTCCGCCGCCAAGCCGCACGACAGCGCGGCGCCGCTGACCGTCAGCGGCGAAGCGCTGGTCTTCAAGGAACACCTGGAACGCCTGTCCGAACTGACCCTGGTGCTGCTGCTGGGCGGCGCCGTCACGGCCGCGGCGTGGAACTGGCAGGCGTGGAGCGTGGCCCTGTTCCTGCTGCTGGTGGCGCGCCCGGCCAGCGTGATGCTGGGACTGCTAAGCTCCGGCACCAGCGTGCGCCTGCGCGGGCTGGCCGCGTGGTTCGGCGTGCGCGGCATCGGTTCCGTGTATTACCTCAGCTATGCCAGCGCGCATGGCTTGCCGCCCGCGCTGGCGCGCGAACTGGGCGACATCACCATCGTCGTCGTCATGCTTTCCATCGTCGCGCACGGCCTGACGGTCAAGCCCTTGCTGGACCGTTACTGGCGCAAATAGGCACGGCGCGATGGCAGTTGTCTTTGCTGCACAGCAATGTTTCATCAATCTCGCCTATCAAGTCCAGAAATATTGTTAAGATAATCAATATACGACCATCGATACGGCGTCCCTCAGCGTACGCCGCATGCGCATGGCTGCTTAACAGTACAGAAAGAGAACACGATGAAACGTAGAAGCGTGCTGGGATTGGGCGTGTCGCTGGCCCTGCTGCAAACTGGCTGCGCCACCGATCCCGCCAATGTAGCCTGGGAAAATGAATTTGATGCCTTCATGCACGACGGCCTGGCGCGCACGGAAACGCCGGCCATGGCCGTGGCCGCCGTGCGCGGCGGCGACACCGTGTTTGCGCGCGGCTATGGCTGGGCCGACATACAGGGCGGCAGGAAAGCCGATGCCGATACGGCCTTCCATGCGGCCGGCGTAAGCCAGCTCGTCACGGCCACGGCCATCATGATGCTGCTGGAACAAGGCGGCTTCGGCCTGGACGACAAGGTGGCGGCGTACCTGGATTTCCCGCTCATGCATCCGAAGTTTCCCGACATTCCCATCACCTTCCGCCATTTGCTCAGCCATACTTCCGGCATTTCCGATGCCGTGTACGACAAGACCAGGGCCTTCGCCGTCGATGGCGATCCGCGCCTGCCCCTGCGCGACTTCCTGAAAGGCTATCTGTCGCGCGGCGGCGCCTGGTATGACGCGGACCTGTCGTTTGCCGCGCGGCCGGGCACGGAATGGCGCTACAGCAGGGTCGGCATCGCCCTGCTCGGCTACCTGGCGGGCCGGCTGAATCCGGACGGCCTCGACGCCCTCAGCGACAACTTGCTGTTCGAGCCGCTGGGCATGCGCCACACGGCCTGGAACCTGGCCGGCCTGCCGCGCCGCGCCAGCGTGGCCCTGCCGTATGCGCACAAGGAACCGGGCCTGCAATTGCTGCCGCCTGTCGGCTATCCGGACTGGCCGGCAGGCCTGCTGCGCACGTCGGCGCATGACTTTGCCCGTTTCCTGGCCATCTTCAGCAATGGCGGCAAGGCCGGTGGCGAGCGCTACCTGCACGAAGCGACCTTGCAGACGTTCTTCGCGCCGCAGCCGGCCACGCTGCCAGCAACGGAAATGGCGGCCAGGCAGGCGCTGGCATGGGTCTTGCGCGATGTCGACGGCACGCCGCTGGCCACCCTGAGCGGCAACGATCCTGGCGCCGCCACCGTCGTCTGTGTCGACCGCGCCAGCAAGACGGCCGTGCTGGCGTTCGCCAATATCGGCGCGGACAAGGAATTGCGCACGTTTCAAAAGGAGGTGCTGCGGCGCCTGCTGGCGCGGGCCGGCGGGCCGGCCAAGAAGTAAGCGGCGCATTGTGTGAACGGCCGCACGGTGGCGCCCTGGCAAGAACGTATGCTGTGCCGTTCGGACCCCACCACTACCAGGGAGAGCAGCATGACCAAGCGTATCGGCAACAAGGACGTGGCGCAGCAGCGCAGCAAGAGTGAAAAAGCCCGCATCAAGGCGCAGAACATCGCCAGCGAGGCGGTGAAGAAGGCCGAGGCCAAGGCCAGGTACCGCAACGCCGTCAAGGGCCAGCCCGCTCCCGCTGCCTAGGCGCCGAACCAGCCCTGCAGCTTCTCGGCCGCGCGCTGCTTGACGTCGGCCGTGATGTAGGTGGCGACGGTCGCCACGGCGGCGGCCAGCACGGCCAGGTCGTCCGCATAGCCGACCACGGGCGTGATGTCGGGAATCGCATCGATGGGCGAAATGAAATAGCCGAGCGCGCCGTAGATGGCCGTCTTGGCCCATAGCGGCGTATTCGGCTGCTGTGCGGCATAGTACAGCCACAACGCCTTTTCGATGACTTCGCGCCCGGCCGTCTTGGCGAACTTGACGACCTTGTCCCAAAAACTGTCATCGGTGTATTTCTTTTCGTATTGCTTGTCAGCCTGGGGGGCGTGATCTTGCTCGAGATTCTTTCTTCTACCAAACATCTGCTGCTCCTGTTCGCCGCGCACGGCTTGCCGAAGGCGCACATTAGCATAATGGCGCGCCGCGCGCGCGGCCGGCTCCGGGAGTGAAGCATGAAAATGGCGATGCCTGGCCATGACACGGCCAAGACCGCCGGCTTGCGCTACACGGGCGACCACCAGGACGGCATCGCGCGCCAGGGCAAAGCCGGCAATTTCCGCTACCTCGACGCGGACGGGCAAGCCGTGCGCGACGACGCCACCCTGGCGCGCATCCGGGCGCTGGCCATCCCGCCCGCGTGGACCGATGTCTGGATCTGCGCGCGCGCCAACGGCCACCTGCAGGCGACGGGGCGCGATGCGCGGGGGCGCAAGCAATACCGCTACCATGCGCGCTGGCGCAAGCTGCGCGACGAAGTCAAGTATGAACGCATGCTCAGCTTCGGAGCCGCCCTGCCCGCCATCCGCGCCGCCGTCGCGCGCGGCATGCAGCTGCCCGGCTTGCCCCGCGAAAAAGTGCTGTCCACCATCGTGCATTTGCTGGAAGTGACGATGATGCGCATTGGCAATGAAGAATATGCGCGCGCGAACAAATCGTTCGGCCTGACCACCCTGCGCACGCGCCACGTGCAGGTCGACGGCAACGCCGTGCAATTCCACTTCAAGGGCAAGAGCGGCGTGCGCCACGCCATCCGCCTCAGCGACCGGCGCCTGGCCACGGTGCTGCGGCGCATGCGCGAGCTACCCGGCCAGGAGCTGTTTCAATATCTCGATGACCATGGCGAACGCCACGCCATCGACTCGGGCGACGTCAACGACTACCTGCGCGAAGTGACGGGCGAAGACTATACGGCCAAGGATTTCCGCACCTGGTCCGGTACCCTGCTGGCCGCGCTGGCGCTGCAGGCGTTCGAGCAGGTCGATTCCCAGGCGCAGGCGAAGAAGAACATCGTGCAGGCGATCGAGTCGGTGGCAAAAAAGCTGGGCAACACGCCGACCATCTGCCGCAAATGCTATGTGCACCCGGCCGTGCTGGAATCGTATCTGGATGGCAGTCTATTGGCAGGCATGCGCGCGCGGGCGCGGCAGCCATGGCAGGATGATGTACCGGCGCTGGCACCGGAGGAAGCGGCCGTGCTGGCCTTGCTGCAGCAGCGCTTGCAGGAACAGGCGCCGGGCAAAGCCGGTATCAGGCCTCGCGTCGTGGCTGGCACTGGGCCGACAGCTTGAAGGCATCGCTATTGCACAGGGGCATGGTACCCTGTCCCGCCTCGCGCGCCACGGGCGCCGGCGCCGTATCGGCCTGCTGTGCCTCGCCAGCCTGCATCAGCGTGGCCGCCAGGGTCGAGAAGGTGAACAGGCAGATCAGCAGGAATGGCTTGTTCAACTGGCTGGGCTTGGCTGGCTTGTGCATCGCATACTCCATTGGTGGGTTGTTGCAGCGTTGACATCATGATCGCGTGTTTCCTCAAGGCATACAATCAGACAGTGTCGACAAGCCGGGTAGGACAGCGCTGACAGACTCAGCCATACCCGCCACTGTCGGCAAATTTGACAGCCGCCCGCCGAAACGCCATGCAAGTCCTTGTTTTATCAGCCTGATTTTCGCAGGAACGCTTCCTGCTTGAGCTCCTCCCCGGGCACGCTTTGCGACGGGAACAGGGAGAGTCATCATGACAGGCATCAAACAGGCGCTGGTAAAGTTGCTGGCCTTGCTGGCTTTCGTGCTGTGCGCGATGCCGGCCGCGCGCGCCACCAGCATCGGCTACACGGCGACGTCGCTGGGCGGCACGCAGTGGCGCTACGACTACACGGTCAGCAATACCACCTTGGCCGTGCCCATCGAGGAATTCACCTTGTTCTTCAGCGTGGGCACGTACGCCAAGCTGCAGAACGTCTCCATGGCGCCCGGCTGGGACGTGCTGCTGGCGCAGCCCGATCCCGCCATTCCCGGCGACGGTTACGTCGATGCGCTGGCCATGCTGGGAGGCATCGCGCCCGGCGCCACGGCCACGGGCTTTTCCGTCACCTTCGATTACCTGGGCGCGGGCAGCCCCGGCGCCCAGCCGTTTTCCATTCTCGACCCCGTCTCCTTCAGCGTGCTGGAAACGGGCGTGACGCAAGCCGTGGCCATTCCCGTTCCGGCCACGTTCTGCCTGCTGCTGGTCGGCGTGCTGGCCATGCTGTGCCTGCGGCGCGGGCAGCTGGCCGCCGCCGCGCTGGTTCCATTGCTGGCTGCGGGCCTGTGCGCCTGCGGCGGCTCGAACGACCCGACGCAGCCGCCGCTGCCGAAAGTCATGCTGGCGGCAGCCACGCCAGAGGACACCGGCAAGGATACGGCGCCAGCGGCCATCGATGGCACGGATCAAGGCCTTGCCGCCGGTCCCTTGGACGTCACGTCGCTGCGCAAGACGGCCGAGCGGCGCGTCAACCGCCGCATCTACGAATACACGTTTCGCGTCAGCATCCGCAACAATGGCAGCGACACGGCAAACAATGTGCATGCCGTACTCGCCGGGGTGCCGGCCGGCACCACCATCGTTGACGGCGACGTGCTGGCCGGCAGCATCGCGGCAGGAGCGACGGTCACCGCCACCGACGTCATCGTGCTGCGCATCGACCGCACGCGGCCCTTCGAGCTGGGCGGCCTCGTGTGGAACGTCACGGCCGGCGACAGCGTGGCGCTCGCCCCCGTGCGGCCTGCGCAGGTGGTGGTGCTGCCGCTCGACGCCCTGGGCTTTCCGGATGGCGCCGACAGCGTCAAGGCCGCCGGCGCCGTCACCGACGTGCTGCTCAAGGATGGCAGCCTGCGCTTTTCGACGCCCGGCGATACGGGCAGCGACCAGCATGCGCAATTTTTCATCAGCAAGGGAGCTAGAGTCGCCATCTTCGATGTGCTGATCCAGACGGAAGTGCCGACGGCGGTGGAAACCTATGTCGAACCGCTCGACGATGGCAGCCTGCCGGCCACGCCGCCCAAGCTGGCCATCACGGGACTGGGGCCGAACAATACGCTGCTGGCGGGCGGGCTGACATTGCGCCTGAGCGGCGCGCCGGCGCTGGCCCTGCAGAACGACAGCGACGGCTTCCTGGCGGCGCCCGGCGGTACGGCCGTCGCCTTGAAGCCGTTCTGGGTGTTCCACCCCGACACGGGCAGCTTCACCATCAGCGCCACGGCCATGCAACAGTTGCTGGCCTCCCTGCCCTCCGGCGCGCTCGACATGCAGCTCAACTTCGTTTCGCAGGACGGCGAATTTGCCGTGTCGTATGCCTTGACCGTCATCAAATCGAGCACCGTGCTGCTGGGGCAGATGCGCACGCCGACGGGTGGCAACGCCACGGGCCTGGCCGGCAAGAAGATCTTGCTGGCCGGCTATAACCTCCACCAGCGCCGCGTGGCCGTGATCGACGCCACGGGCGCCTTCCGCTTCGACGGCGTCATCCCGGACACTTACCAGCTGACCCTGAACGACCTCGAACATCCGAATGCGGTCAGCATCAGCGCTGCCGTCTTTCCGAACAGCACGACGGTCAACGTCGGCATCGTCTACCCGTATGCGGCGTCGGTGGCCAGGCCAGCCGCCGGCGGCGCCTTTGTCGCCGGCACCGTCACCCAGGACGGCAGCGCGCCGCCCGCGCGCAGCGCGCAGGAAGATGCGGCCCCGCCGCCCGCCGCCACGCCGCTCGATGACGAGGGCAGCCAGACCTTTACGGCCACGGCGGCCGCGCAAGGCCAGACCATCAGCGTCCCCATCGCCTACACGGTGCCGCAAGGCACGAAATACGTGGGCGTGAAGATCACCGTCAGCACCGCCGAATATCCCGTGTACACGACGCAGCAAAGCCGTTTCAACGATACCTGGTCGTATGCCGTGCTCGGTTTGCCCGGCGCCAACCTGGCAGCCGCCGGCGCCGTGAACCAGTCGCACTTCACGCAGGGAACCATCGTCAAGACCGATTGCATCGATGTCAGCAAGCACACCGTGAATGGCGCCCTGGCCATCGGCGGCGCCGTCAGCGCCACGAATATCGGCGACAGCCAGCTGCCGACCGTCACCCGGGTGGAGCTGAGCCTGGCATGCAAGGGTTTGAAAGTCAGCAAGGCGCAATTTCTGTCACCCAACAAGGATGGCCACCCCATCTTGCAACCGATCAAGGTAACGGGCAACTTGCCGGGCCCCTATGTTTCCGTATCGCAAGGCACCACCACGCCAACCCATACGGTACCGCTGGAACTGCAGTACACGCCGGCGGCGGCCACCATCACGGAAGTGAACATCGGCATCTCCGCCGGCGGCGGCAACCCCTCGTTCAGCACCGACAACCTGTTGTCCCAGGTCAATACCAAGAATCCGGGCAAGGTCAAGTTCGAGGGCCTGGTGCTGCCCACCTTTGCCGGCGACAAGATCGACAAGAAGGCCGTCGTCACCATCCGCCTGAAGGGGCAGATCGACAGCAGCGAAGCGACGTCCGATCCGGCCGAGGGGGGCCAGGTGGATTTCAAGGGGGACACGGCCTTTATTCCCCTGTACCTGGCCGACAACGAACCGGCGCTGGCGGCGCGGCGCTACGGCGCCCGCGATGCGGGCGGCGACTCGTGGGCCACGCGCCTGACGATCGCCTGGCTGTTGAACAAACCCTACCGCTTCGACGACATCAGCGGCCAGCATGTGACGCAGACGGCGGCGGGCCGCTCCATCCTCGGGCATAGCGGCCACAGCGATGGCCAGCAGATCGACATGCGCTACGCGGACGGCGCGGGCGGCTACACGGATACGCTGGGCGGCGCCGGCAACGGCACCGGCATCCGCAAGCTGATCAACGACGCGCAGGCCGAAGTGGCGGCCGGGCTGCCGAACAAGCCGCGACTGGCATTGCTGGTGGCGTGGATCGCGGCCAACCGGGCCATGCTGACGCTGGAAGCGGCACAGGGCGCCACGCGCGTCATCTACATCGGCCACAGCTTCGTCAAGCTGGCCCTCGTCGACGGCCGCTTTGCCAACCCGCCCAACGCCAGGATACCCGGCGTGCCGGCCTGGGCCAAACCGGCCAAGGTGAGCATCGATCCGGCCCACCTGAGCCACTGGCACCTGAGCCTGACGGCCCACCCCTGAGCATCCCGGCGGCGGGCATGCGGCGGCTCAGGCCGGCAAGTCGGACAATTCCAGCTCCGAAAAGCCGGCCCGGCGCCGCGCTTCCAGGTTGAACGGGCCGCGCAGGGTGGGCGCTTCGTAGCGCAGCGCCAGCTCGGCATAGGTGGCGCGCAATTCCAGGCCCCGTTGATCGCACAGATAGCCGTACCAGCGGTTGCCGATCTCGACGTGCCCCACTTCATCGCGCAGGATGATGTCGAGGATGGTGGCGGCGGCCAGATCTCCCGCCTGCGCCAGCTTGGCGCGCAGCGGCGGAATCGCGTCCAGGCCCCGCGCTTCCAGGGTGCGCGGCACCAGCGCCATGCGCGCCAGCACGTCGCCGCGCGTCTTGTCGACCATTTCCCACAGGCTGTCGTGGCCGGGAAAGTCGCCATACGTGTGGCCCAGCACCTGCAAGTGCGCCTGCAACATGGCAAAGTGCGTGGCTTCCTCCTTCGCCACGCGCAGCCAGTCCGTGTAGTATTCAAACGGCAAGTCCGGGAAGCGCCACAAGGCGTCCAGCGCCAGGTTCATCGCGTTGAACTCGATGTGCGCGAGCGCGTGGACCAGCATGGCGCGCCCTTCCGGCGTGATCATCGAGCGCCGCCCCACGAGGCGCGGCGGCACCAGTTCCGGGCGCTCGGGACGGCCCGGCACGGCGCCGGTGGGCGCCAGCGGCGCCTGCGCATCGAGAGAAAGTTGCGCCTCGGCCATGGCCGCCACCATCGCCACCTTGGTGGCCGGGTCCGGTTCCAGCAGGCAAGCGAGCGCAGTGGCGCGTAACTCGCGCAATTCCGGCTGCGCGGTGAAGGTCAGTGAGGATGTTGCGTGCATGGTGTTTCCTTCGTGCGCGTGCTTGAACAAGGGGCGCAGTGTATCAAATAGCCTGCCCCAGCAGCCAGTCGAACAAGGCCTGCACCCTGGCCGGCAGCGGCCGCGCGGCATGCACGAGGTAGTACGCCTGCGGGCTGGGCAAGTCGAAAGCGCCGAACGGCAGCAGCAGCTGGCCGCTGTCCAGCCACGGCTGCAGCAGCTGGCGCCGGCCCATGGCCACGCCCGCGTGGTGGATGGCCGCCTGCGCGCACAGGTCGGCGCGGTCGAAGCGCAGGCTGCGCGCAGGCAAGGTCACCTCGGGCGCCCGCCCGTCCAGCCACAGGCGCCACTCGGCATCGGGCGCGCAGGCGGGCCAGGCCAGGGTATCGTGCAGCACCGTCGCGCCGGACAAGTTGTGCGCTGCCTCCAGCAAGCCGTGTTCGCGCGCATAGTGCGGGCTGCAGACGGGCGCCAGCCATTCGTCCATCAGCTTGCGCGATGCCAGGCCGGGAAAGTGGCCATCGCCATAGTGCAAGGCCAGGTCGACCTGGCCGGCGCGAAAGTCCACGCTTTCATTGCCCACGCGCAAGTCAAGCGACACCTCCGGGAACTGCGCAGCGAACCCTGCCAGGCGCGGCACCAGCCAGCACTGGGCGATGGACGGGCGCGCATGCACGGTGACGCTGCCCGCCAGCGCATCGCCGCCGGCCAGCGCCGCCTGCAAGCCGTCCCAGCCGATTTGCAGGGCGGCAAAGATGCGCTCGCCATCGGCCGTCAGCTTGACTTGCCGCGTCAGGCGCTGGAACAGCCGCAAGCCCAGGCTGCTTTCCAGCCGGGCGATGCGGTGGCTGACGGCGCTGGGCGTGAGCGCCAGTTCCTGCGCGGCCAGCGCAAAACTGGCGTGGCGCGCCGCCACGAGAAAGGTGTGCAGGTTGGCGAACTGGCCGGCCGTCAGCGTGGCCCCAAGCGCGGCCCTGGCCGGCATCACGCGGCGCCGGCCGCCAGCAAGGCGCGCCCGCGCGCCACGTAGGCGGCCATTTCCTGCGCCGGCACCATGCTGCCGCCCGTGCCCCACACCAGGTGCGTGGCCTTGTCCAGGTGCTGCTGGTACTGCGGCGCGGCCAGCACGGCAGGAATGCCGGCGAAACCGGCCACGGCCGACGGTTCCAGGCGCAAGCCTTGCGTTTGCTCAAGCAAGGCAAGCAAGCGGTACAGTTCTTCATCCGTGACGGTGGCGTAGCCGTCGATCAGCCGCTGCATGGCGCGGCCGACAAAGCCGGACGGGCGTCCCACGGCCAGGCCGTCGGCGGCCGTCAGGTTGTCGATGCCGATTTCCTGCACGCTGATTCCCTCGTGCAAGCCCGTGTGCACGCCCAGCAGCATGCACGGCGAATGGGTCGGTTCGACGAACACGCAGTGCACGGCATCGCCAAAGGCCAGTTTCAAGCCGAAGGCCACGCCGCCGGGGCCGCCACCGACGCCACACGGCAGGTAGACGAACAGCGGGTGCTGCGCGTCCACCGCGACGCCGGCCGCTTCAAACTGGGCTTGCAGGCGCTGGCCCGCCACCGCGTAGCCGAGAAACAGATCGTGCGAGTTTTCATCGTCGACGAAGTGGCAGGCCGGGTCGCCCTCCGCCTGCTTGCGCCCCGCTTCCACGGCCACGCTGTAGTCGGTCGCGTATTCGACGACGGTGACGCCGTGGCTGCGCAATTTATCCTTCTTCCATTGCCGCGCGTCGGCCGACATGTGCACGGTGGCGCGAAAGCCCAGGCGCGCGCTCATGATGCCGATCGACAAGCCCAGATTGCCCGTGGAGCCGACGGCGACCGCATACTGGCCAAAGAAGGCGCGCACGGCGTCG
Organism: Janthinobacterium sp. GW822-FHT07H11; assembly: GCF_058798615.1. Taxonomy (NCBI): domain Bacteria; kingdom Pseudomonadati; phylum Pseudomonadota; class Betaproteobacteria; order Burkholderiales; family Oxalobacteraceae; genus Janthinobacterium; species Janthinobacterium sp. GW822-FHT07H11. Next base: position 3,242,002 of record NZ_CM179507.1, on the reverse strand, counting down.
CTGGCCAGCAGGCTGTAATCGTCGCCCTCCTTCAGCAAACCGGCGTCCAGCGCCAGCGTTTCCGCGTGTTTCAGCACTTCATAGATGCCGCCGCGCGCCTTGATGGAGCCGGAAATGGGCAAATGGCTGTCTTGCTTGAGCCATAGCTGACCGTTCGTCACGCCTGACGCCAAACCCAGCGCCGCCTGCATGGCGGGCAGCGGCACGACGGGCGACTCGATGACGCCGCCGCTGGCCTGCGTTTCCGGAAACGCCTTGGCCAGATACGGCGCGAAGCGCGCCAGGCGCGCGCTGGCATCGGCCACGTCGGCCATCGTCAAACCCACGTCGTCCAGGGCCTCGGCCGCCGGCGCGATGGCGGGATTGAACCAGCTCAGCGGCTGCAAGGCCATCAATTCTGTAATCAGGGGAAATTTTTCGCGCAGCGCGGCGATGGCGGGAGTGGGCAGCATGGCAAGCTCGTGTAGGAACAAACCATGATTAGACCGCATCGGGGCGCGGCTGGCAAACGATGCTTGGTCAGGCAATGTGTGACGGGAGATCACCTGTTCTGCTGCAACAGAACTATTCGCCAGGAGCAAGGGTCCTGGATTTTCTGTTGTTTAAGAGCGAGGCGATGAACACGGCTGGAAAACAGGCCAGCCAAAGATAGCATCCGGCACCGAAGCCCAGCACCGTGTAGGAACCGTTATCACTGGGAATTATTTTAAGGCCAAAGGTAGTCAGGGCCAGCGCAAAGCCAAAAAAGGCGGCCGCCATGGCGGCACTGGGCTTCTCTTTCGAAAAGTACATGGCCAAAATAAGCAGCGGATTGGCAAACCAGGCGAAACTGCCGGCCAACGGCCCTAGCCAGCCGAGCAATAATACGCCCCCACCCAGCAAGACTTCGTGGGAATCCACGATTGCCGTTAAAAACAAGGATGCCATATACGCGACAACAGCAAGGGACAGCACGATGGCGGCGGCATCTTCGCCAAGCGGTTTGCGGGGGAAGATATCCATCTCCTTACGCTGCCGGCGGTACGGAACCCACTTCATACCACACGCGCAGGCCGCGCTCGACCTGGAATATCGACACCACGCCCCTGGTTTCCGTGAGGGTTTCAATGTTGACAGGACGCACACCTGTTTTTGCCAGCCATTCATTGGCCAACACCAGCGCTCTGTCGATGCCATCGGACAGAGGACTGCCCGACGTAGTAGAACGGAAATCTTTAAACGCGATCATGTACACCCTTTTTGTGAGCCAGCACCCTGTCCACCGATAGCAACAAGCCTTGCTATCGCACCTGTCCGGCAAACGCCGAAAACGGGACGCCATGGAGCATAACAAATTACCGAAAAGAAACATGCGCACATTGTCACGCACACCTGGCTTTCGCCGACGCGGCGGGTTCTGCAGGCGCCTTCCACCTCCCGCATCGGCATCTGGAAGGCGCCACTGCCGTTAGAACGTCAGCTGCAGCCCCACATCAATCGACCGTCCCTCGGCCGGCAAGGCTTGCAGCGCGCCGCCGTTCGCCTTCAAGCCAGACAAATACACGCCGCCCAGCGGGTCCGCATAGGCGCGGTTGAACAGGTTGCTGACACCGGCGCTCAGGCTGGCCATCTTGTTCAATGCCACGCTGCTGCGCAGGTTGACGAGCGCATAGCCGCCCGTTTCCGGTTCGAAGCGCCGGGCATCGACCTTGTCCTTGCGGGCCACGATCTTCGCTTCGATGCGGCTGCTCCAGGCGCCCAGCTTGTGCTCGACGGCCAGCAAGGCGTTGAACGGCATCATGCGGTACAAATCGCCGCCATCGCTGCGCTTGCCCCGCGTGTATGCGGTGTTGCCGGTCGCCATGAAACTGCCCCATTGGCTGCTGCGCGCCAAAGGCAGCTGCCACGCCAGATTCACGCCGTAGAGCTTGGCGTCGTGGTTGGCAAAGCGCAGCAAATTGCCGTTGGCGCCCATTTTCATATACGGGTGGAAAGACGACAGCACGTCGACGTCGATGTAATTGTCGACCTTGCTGTAATACGGGTTGACGCGCAGGAACCAGCCGTCTTCGCCGCCGCCATGCCAGTCGGCCGTGAACGCCGCCGTGTACGCCGTCTCGGGTTTCAGGTCGATATCGCCCACATAGCCGTTGCCGTCGCCAAACCAGTTGGTCATGGTCATGGCCATCGAGCCGCGGCCCCACGAGTAGCGCTCGTACAGGTTGGGCGAGCGCACCTTGCGCGCCAGCGCGAATTCGTAGCTGCTGGCCGTGTCCGGCACAAACGTCGCTTGCGCCGAAGCATCGATATTCGTGTCGCGCTGGCTACGGCTGCGCGCATTGAAGGCCCTGGCGGCCATCAGGTCCGGCATGTTCATCATGTTGGTGCCATACGATTGCACGTCGCCCGTGTCCATGCGCACGGATTCGCCGCGCAAGCCCAGCACGCTCGTCCAGCGACCATCGTGGCGCGTTTCCAGTTCGCCGAACAGCACGGTGCGGTCACGCTTGCCATCGTTGATGTTCAGATAGGTGCGCGGCCCCATCATCATGGAACCGGGCACGGCAGGCCAATAGTCGTCGAGGCGGAAACCGTGCCACTCCTGGCCCAGGCGCAACTCGCCCGCAGCGGTCGGCAAGCTGGCCATCAGCGCGTAACCCGTGTTGCGTCCATGCGTAATCATCGGCATCGAACCCTTGCGCTCGGGCGAGAAGAAGCCCATTTCGTGGTCCGTCTGCTGCCAGTAGACGCGCGCGTCCAGCACGCCCCAGGCAAACGTGCCCTGGTAGGCCAGGTTGGCGAACTGGCCATGGTTGTCCGTCATGTCCATGTACTGGTTGGGGAAGCCCTGGTACGGGATGTGCTGCACGCCGGCGCGCAGGGTCAGCTGCTGACCATCGCCCTTGGCCGCCAGCACGATGGCCTGGTTGATGCTTTCAAACATGCTGGCCAGTACCTTGTTGCCGTGGCCATCTTCATAGCTGTGGCCGCGCGTATAGGCGCCGCTGTAGCCGATGCTCAAGCTGTCGCTGGCGGCCGTGGCATGCACGCTGGTCGCCACGCTGTTGTTGACGCTGCGCCCGGACACGGCAAGGCTGCCTTGCGTGAGCAGCGGCGCGCCGGGCCGGGCGAAGACGGGCGCCATCGATTGCACCTCGATGGTGCCGCCGATGCTGTCGCCGCCCGCGCTGACGGGTGTCACGCCCGCGATCAGGCGGATGCGCTGCACCTGTTGCGGATCAATGTAGGACAGCGGCGCATTCATATGATTGGCGCAGGCGGACGTCAATTCCATGCCGTCGATGCGAATCTTCAGGCGGTCATCGGCAAAGCCATTGACAACAGGCAAGCCGGACACGCCGCCACCGGCCGCCACGCTGTAGCCTGGCGTGCTGCTGAGCATGAGCGCCGTGTCGGCGGCGGGACGGTAGCCGTCGCCTATGGCCGTGACGATGACTTTCATCTCGGGCAAGACGGTGGTGCCTGCTTCATTGCTGGTTTGCGCCACGGCGGGCATGGCGAGGGCGAGGGAAATCAAGAACGGTACATGTTTCATGGTGCTGCTTTCAGATTCTGTATGGGTAAGACGAACGGCCGCAAGCGCAGCACATGGCCGCGCGGCGCAAGGCAGTTCAGGATAAGGGACAGGTCAGAAAGCGGCGGGCGGGCCACGGGGCTGGACGGGCGTCCAGGCGAACAGGGGCGTGGCGGATTGGTAGAACAGTTCGGGCAGCAAGCCCGTGATGAGTTCGCCTGACGCGAGCACGAGCGAGGTAGGCGGAAGCGACAAGGTGTCCGCATGCATGCTGCAGCACGGGCAATCGCCCATGCGCATGCTGCCCTTGGAAGTATCGGGATCGGGCGCGTCCGTGGACAATGTTGCGGGCAACATGTTCATGCCGCCCGCCACCGAGCAGATTTCCAGGCTGGGCACGGCCAGGCCGCTGGCGACCGTCAGCGCGCGCGACACCGTAGGGGCGAGCGTGGCCAGGAAGATGGCGATACACGCGATCCACAGGACGATGCCGGCCTTGCCTTTGCTGATGAACATGGCAACATTGTATCAGCGCAAGGCCCCTGCGCACAGGGCGCAGGTCAAGCCTGGCTTACAAATCCACCTTCAAGCTCAGCTTGATGGCGCGTGGGGCGCCCGATGCCAGCCGCGTGCCCGCGCCGGCCCAGTAGCGCTTGTTGGCCGCATTTTCCACGTTCAGCTGCCACACGACAGCCTTGTCCATCACGCGGCTCGCATAGCGGGCGCCCGCGCTGTACAGACTCACGCCGCCAAGGAAAGCCTGGTTCAGGTCGTTGACGGGACGCGCGCTGTAGTAATACGCGCCGCCGTTGACGGACAGGCCCGGCACGGCGTCCAACGCATACGACAAGAAGGCGCTGGCCGTGCGCTTCGACGCGTTTTCCGGCGCCTTGCCGTTGTAATCGGCGTTGATGTTGGCGAACCTGGGGTCGAGCAGCTGGGCCGACGTTTGCCACGACAGCTGGCGCGTCAGTTTGCCCTGGGTCGACAGTTCCAGGCCCCGATAGCGCTGTTCGCCATCCGACGTGAAGACATTGCTGCTATTCGTGTAGTAGCCGGGGCGCGTGATGTCGAACAAGGCGGCGGACAGCAAGGTGCCGCCCGGCGTCAGCCAGCGCGCGCCCAGCTCTTTCTGCTTGCTCACGCCGGGCGCCATCTTGACGCCCTGGTTGACGGTGCCGGTCGGGCCCGTCTCTCCCTCTTCCAGCCCCCGCGCCGTCGAGGCGTAGAACGACAGCTGGGGCGTGGCCTTGTAGATCAAGGAGGCCATCGGCGTCGTCTTGCTGACGTCGTAATGGCTGGCGCCCTGGTCGCTCTGATAACTGCTGCGGCGCACGCCGATGACGCTTTGCCATTGCGGGCTGAAGACCATGCGGTCGAGCGCGTACAAGCCCGTGTCGCGCGTTTCCAGCGCGGCCGTCGTGGGCATGGCCGGCTTGGGACCGAACACGACAGTCGTCACGGGCACGGGCTTGTACAGGTTTTGCGAAGCGATCGTGTAGTTGCTCTGGTAGATAGGGTCTTGCGACTTGTCCGTGCGCGAGGCACCCAGGGTCAGTTCATGGGCAATCGATCCGGTGTGGAAATTGCCGGCCAGTTCCGCGCGCAGCAGATCCGACGCCGTCACGCTGTGCTGGATATTGCCCGTGATGCGGCCCGCGCCCGTGGCCAGGGCCGCCGCGTTATTCAGGCGAAAGATGGCCAGGCGGCGGTCGCGCGCCGTTTCCGAGTGGCCCGCCTCCACCGTCAAGGCCCAGCCATCCGTGATGGCGTAGTCGGCGCGCAATTGCGCGTTTTTCGTCTGCGCCTCGAAATGCGACCAGTCGGGGCCGATCAGCTGGCGCGGATCGACGGCGCGCGGCAGGCTGATCACGCCTTTCACGGCGGCCGGCAAGGCCACGCCCGCCTGCTCCGTCACCTTGCGGCGGTCGTACTCGAGGTCCGCCTTCAACAACAGTTTATTTGTCACGCGCCAGTCCAGCGCGGTGGAGAGAAAGCTGCGGTTGCCGTTGCCGACATGATCAAGGTAGGAACCCAGGGTGCCGCCGGCCGCGTTGATGCGCACGCCGAATTCCTGCTGCGCGCCGAAACGGCGGCCCACGTCGACATGCGCCACGGCACTGCCCCGGTCATCGAGGCTCAAGCCCACGCTGGTGACGGGCTGGCTGCCGGCCCGCTTGGTGACAAAATTGACGACGCCGGCCGGCGAGGTAAAACCGTAGTACAGGGCCGAGGCGCCCTTGAGCACTTCCACCCTCTCCTTGTTTTCCATGGCCACTTGCGAGAAATTCATGATGGGCATGGAACCGTTGAGGCGGTAATTCGTGCGGTTTTCCACGGCGATGCCGCGTATCACCAACTGATCCCAGGTTTCGCCGCCATTCTGCTGGCGCGTCACGCCGGCCGTATTGCGCACGGCGTCGTACAGGCCGGACACGGCTTGCTGCTCCAGCAATGCGCGCGTGATCACGTTGACGGTCGACGGCACATCCATGATGTTGGCGCCGCGAAAGCTGCCCGCTTCCGTGGTCACGGGCACCAGGCCTTGCGCGCGGGCGCCCGTCACTTGCACGGCTTGCATGACTTTCTCATCGCCAGCCGTCAAGTCGTCCTGGCCGCTGGCGGCATGGGCCGCATGGGAAGCGAAGGCCAGCGACAGGGCGGCGGCGACTGGAAGCAAGCGGGTACGAGGAGAAACGACAGGCATGACATCGGACTTTCAATGAGAAAATATGTACGAATGGAAACTTACGGTTAGCGCGCATGATACCGATAATGAGAATCATTATCAAGTAAGAGTGAGTTTGTGTGAGTTTTACACAAGAAACAAGGCCACCGTGGCGCCTGTTGTCACTTGAACACGTTTGGATTTTGCAGACGAGGCCGCAAAGAGGCATACTGACAGTCACGGCGCGCAGGACGCGCCGCCCAACAAGATCAAAAGGTAAGTTCGTGAACACAATCGACAACAAAAGCGTGCAGACGAAAACATTTCGCTGGAAACGCTGGCAGCGCTGGGCCGTCGGCATCGGCTGTGCCCTCGCCGCCTACAGCGCGGCCGGCTTCTGGCTCGTGCCCTACGTCATCAAGCACCAGTTGCCCACATTTGCAGAAAAAGAACTCGCGCGCCAGGCCAGCATCGCCGACGTGCGCTTCAACCCGTTTACCTTGCGCCTGGAAGCGGACCAGATCGCTTTCAAGGAAGCACCCGGCGCCGATGGCCAGGGCGGCGCGCCGCTGCTGTCCATCGGCGCCCTGGCCGTGCAACTCGAGTGGAAATCCATCGTGCGCCGCGCCTGGAGCCTGGCGGAAATCCGCATCACGGCGCCGCAGGCCCAGCTGACCATCACGCCGGACGGCAAGTTCAACCTGGCCGAAGTGCTGGCCACCTGGCAACGCAAGCACCCGGACAAGAGCGAGGGCGGCATGCCGCGCCTCGTCATCGCCCACTTTGCGCTGGAACAAGGCAAAGTGGACTGGCAAGACCAGAAGGCGGGTTATGCCGATAACTTCACGCCGATCAACTTTACGCTCGACAATATCTCGACCCTGCCCGACGCCAACGGCAGCTACAGCCTGAGCGCCGACGCGGCGCGCGGCGGCAAGCTGCACTGGCGCGGCACGGCCTCGCTCAGCCCGATTCGTGGCGACGGCGAACTGATATTGAACGACGCTTCCCTGCCAGGCCTGGCCGCGTATTTGAAGGCGTACACGCGCGCGACGGTGACCAGCGGCAAGCTGTCGGCCCGCCTGCCCTACGCCTTTTCCTATGCCGACGGTGCGCTGCAAGCGACCGTCAAGGGCGCGGGCCTGGCCTTGCGCGACCTGGCGCTGGTCCGCGATGGCAAAGGGGAACCGTTTACCTCGCTGTCCACCCTGGGCATCGCCGGCGTGAACGTGGACCTGGCGCGCCAGAATGTCACGGTGGATAAAATCAATCTGTACGGCGGCAAGGTGGCCGTGCGGCGCGACAGCAAGGGCGAGATCGACGTGGCCAACCTGATGTTGCCCGGCAATCCCGAACCTGTAGCACCGGCCGCCGCGCCAGCCAAGCCTGGCAAGTGGAAGGTGGATTTGAAACAGCTGGCGCTGGCCAATGTGGACGTCTCCGCCATCGATGAAACCGTCTCGCCCGCCCTGCAATTGAGTGCAAGACAGTTGCAACTGCAACTGCAACTGGGCTTGCAGCAGGGGCCGGCGGGCATGGCCACCGTGATCGACGGCGCCAGCTTTGCACTGGCCGATCTGGCCATGCAACGCGGTGCGCAAACGCCGTTCAAGCTGGCCCAACTGGGCTTTACAGAAGGCAAGATCGACCTGGCGGCACATAGCGTGCACGTGGGCGCCGTGACGGCCAGCGGCGCGCAGATCGACCTGGCGCGCAACCGCCAGGGAGACTTTGCGATTGCGCAAAAACTGCCCGTGTTTGCCTCCGGCAAGGCCGACGCGGGCAAGGACGCCCCTTCCGCGCCGTGGTCCACCCAGATAGACAAGGTGGAACTGAGCAAGTTCGGCGCCCGTTTCGATGACGCGGGCACGGGCATCAAGGGCAACTTACAAGATGCGCGCCTGTCGCTGGACAAGGTCAGCAACGATATGAAGCAGGCGCTGCCGTTCGAGCTGGGCGTGGGCCTGCGCGAAGGCGGAGTATTGACGGCCAAGGGCAAGTTCGTGCCGGGCACGGGTGCCGTCGATGCGCAACTGAATTTGAAACAGCTGGCCCTGGCGCCCGTGCAACCCTTGCTGGCGCAGCATGTAAAGCTGAAGCTGGCGGGCGGCACTCTCTCCGGCAGCGGCCGCCTGACGACGGGCGGCGGCGCGCCGAAGGCGCCGAAAGTGCGCTATGAGGGCGGCGTGGATATCGCCGGCCTCGTGCTCAATGAAACGGATGGCAAGCGTTTTGCCTCATGGAAAAGCGTGCGCGCCGACAAGCTGACGGCCAGCGTGGGCCCCGATTTTGTCGACATCCCCGAGCTGCGCGTGGTCGAACCGAACGCCCAGCTGATCATCGAAAACGACCGCAGCCTGAACGCGCAGCGCTTGCTGGTGAAGGCGCCCGAGCCGGCCACGGCACCCGCTCCTGCGAGCGCCACCGCGTCGGCGGCCGACGCCGCCTTCCCCGTGCGCGTGCGCCGCGTGCGCCTGCAGAACGCCAAGCTGGACTTCGCCGACCTGAGCTTGCGGCCCCAGTTCGCGGCGAAGATTTATGAACTCAATGGCGTCGTCACGGGCCTGTCGACCAAGCGCGATGCGCGCAGCCAGATCGAACTCGATGGCCGCATCGACGAATTCGGCCTGGCCCGCGTACGCGGCCAGCTCAATCCCTTCGCCCCGACCGACAATACGGACTTGAACGTGGTGTTCAAGAACGTCGACATGGTGTCCGCCTCGCCGTACACGATGAAGTTTGCCGGCTACAAGGTGGCGGAAGGCAAGATTTCGCTGGACTTGCAATACAAGGTGCGCAACCGCCAGCTCGACGGCAGCAACCAGATCGTGCTCGACAAGCTGACCCTGGGCGAGCGCATCGACAGTCCCGATGCCCTGAAACTGCCGCTGGAACTGGCACTGGCCATCCTCAAGGATAGCGACGGGCGCATCGACCTCGGCTTGCCCGTGTCGGGCGACATGAACGACCCGCAATTCAGCTATGGCGCCCTGATCTGGAAAGCCGTGGGCAATGTGCTGACCAAGATCGTCACGGCGCCATTCCGTGCGCTGGGCAGCTTGCTGGGCATCAGCGCCGACAAGCTCGAAGCCATCGATTTCGATGCGGGCAGCGCCGTGCTGCTGCCGCCCGAGCGGGAAAAACTCAAGCAGGTGGCACAGATCCTCGCCAAGCGCGAACAGCTGAAGCTGGCCGTGCCGGGCCAGTACAGCGACACGGACGGGGCCGCCCTGCGCGCCCAGGCCGTGCGCCGCGCCGTCGCCGCCAAGGCCGGCATCAAGCTGGAAGCGGGCGAAGAACCGGGACCGCTGAACCTGGGCGAACGCAAGATACGGGGCGCCCTGCGCGAGCTGTACGGCGAACGCTTCGGCAAGGCCGAGCTGGACAAGCAAAAGAAGGCGGCGGAATCGGCCGTACCAGCCACGGCGGCGGCATCGGCCAGCGCCTCCGCGCCGGCAGCGGCCAAGATCCCCGTCCTGCAACGCCTGGGCAAGCTGATCGAGGGCGAGCCGCAAGTGGCCGACACAGGCGCCTTCTATACCGGCTTGCGCCAGCAGCTGGAAGCCAAGCAGGCCCTGCCTGCCGATGCCTTGAGCAAACTGGGCGCCCAGCGCAGCGCGGCCATCCTGGCGGCCCTGCAGCAGGACGGCACGCCGGCGGCCAGGGTCGGCGCCGGGGCGCCGGAAAAGACGGAGGCTGCGCCGGGCAAGCCGGTGGGCTTGAAGCTGGGATTGGCGGCGCAATAAAAAAGGCGTTTTCCGCAGTGAATTTGCGGACAACGCCCTTTGATCAAGAAGTGAATTTATTGCTTGGGCTGATATCGCTGACGGTCAAATCCGCTGACATCAAATTCAAATACGGGCGCGCCTTCCTGAAAAATATCCACGGCAATGCGTACTCGTTTCGCTTTTTGCAGTTTCCCCAGGAATTTCTCATAATTGCGGAAGAAAATCGTATCTGAACTATTATCAGCAGGCGCCGCCGCGGCATAATTGACGGGCTTTTCATCATCAAATCTCACCAGCACCGTGCAATCCTGATAGGAGGGGCATAATATCTGTCCCTTTCTGATCGAGAAAATCACATCTTTAGCTTGACGGTATCCTGCCCGCAAAGTCAATTTGGCGTTTTGTAATCCGCTGTAGGGGAAGTCAAAATTGACGGCATTGGTGCTATACACGTTGGCGAAATAAGTCGTGCCGCCATCCATCTTGTCCTCACTCACGTCATAAGTCCACTGTTTTCCCGCAACCACTGTGTCGGCGACGGCTGCAGAAACTGGAACGTTTTTTGCCTTTTCAACCGCCAGCTCGGCTTCCAGCGCGGCGATCTTTTTATTCGCCGCGTCGAGTTCGGCATTCGGTGCTTTAGGAGAACAAGCACCAACGGAAAGTAGTACTGCTGTCATTAGCGAAAAGGTCGTCGTATTCATTGAATAAGTCACAGGATGGGCGATATGAGTCCGGTCCCGAGTCTAACAAACGACATTATTATAAGCAACATGCAACTTTAAAAACTCGCCAGCCCGGCAAGTAATTATGCTGCGGTGCCGCCAGCAGTGGCGGAACCGCAGCAAACGCAATTACTTTGCTTTCCCCGCCTCCTTCGTCGCTTCGTCCGGCAAGGCAAACGCCACCAGGCTGTCACCCATCTTCGTGCCCAGCGAACCGTGGCCGCCGGCCATGACGACCACATATTGCTTGCCCGTCTTGTCGGAGACATAACTCATCGGCGTGGCCTGGCCGCCGGCAGGCAGGCGGGCTTGCCAGACGGTTTTGCCGTTGCGCACGTCGTAGCCGCGGATGGTGTAATCGAGCGTGCTGCTGAGGAAGGCCACGCCGCCGCCCGTGGTGCTCATGCCGCCCAGGCTGGGCACGCCCAGCGGCAAGGCGATGGGCACGGGGGCGCTGTCGCGCGTGGTGCCGTTCTTGTGCATCCAGACTTTTTTCATCGTGCGCAAGTCCACGGCGGCCACATAGCCCCATGGCGGTGCCTGGCAAGGAAAACCCAGCGGCGACAGGAAGGGCTTGATTTCCACGGCGAACGGCACGCCCGTCTGCGGCTGCAAGCCCATTTCCGACCCCGTGCCGCCCTTCGCATTGGCTTGCGCGCGCGGCACCAGGCGTTCCAAAAAGCCCATGTAGTCGGGATTGACGAGCAACAGCTGGCGCACGGGATCGACGGCCGCGCCGCCCCACTCGAAGATGCCGAGCGGGCCCGGCGAGATGATGGCGCCCTTGATCTTGCCTTCGGCCACCGTTTGCGGCGTGAACGGCCCTTCATAGCGGTGCTGGCGGAAGATGATGCGGCAGGCCAGCTGGTCGAATGGCGTCGTGCCCCACATATCCGTTTCGCTGATGTGTTTCTCGGGCAAGAAAGTGAGGGCCGAGAACGGCTGCGTGGGCGACAGGCGGTCGCCAGGGGCCGCGTTGGCGGTCGGCACGGGTTTTTCCGGCGCCGGCACGACCAGGCTGCCATCGCGCCGGTCGATCACATAGATGTCGCCGCGCTTGGTGGTGGCCACGACCGATGGAACTTTGCCTGTCGGCGTGTCGATGTCGACCAGGGTGGGCTGGCCGCCGATATCCATGTCCCAGATATCGTGGTGCACGGTCTGGTAGACCCAGCGCACTTTCCCCGTGGCAAGATCGAGCGCGACGATGGCGCTATTGTATTTCTCGCCATTCGGATTGCGCTTGCCGCCCCAGGTGTCCGGGGTTTCATTGCCCATGGGTATATACACCATGCCCAGCTTTTCATCGACGCTGGACACGCCCCAGGAATTGGGCGAGTTGTTCGTATAGGTCTTGCCATCGGCAATCGGCGCCGTGTCGTCGGGGTTCGAGGCATCCCAGTTCCACAGCAGCTTGCCGCTGACGGGATCGTAGCCGCGGATCACGCCCGACGGCTCTTCCGTGGAAAAATTGTCCGTCACGCTGGCGGCCATCACCACCACCTTTTGCGCCACGGCCGGCGGCGACGTCGGCATCAAGAAGCCCCGCTTCTTCATGCCCATGCCGTGGTACAGGCCGATCACGCCGTTTTCGCCGAAGCTTTTGCACGCTGCGCCCGTATCGGCATTGACGGCGATCAAGGTCGCATCCATGGTGGGCGCGAAGATGCGGCGCGGGCACTCCATGCCGGCCGCCTCGGGCGCAGGGTCGCCCTTGGCGCGGCCCGCGTTGACGTCCCAGTAGGCCACGCCGCGGCAGATCATGTGCTGGTAGCTTGACGCGTCGCGGTTGATCTTCGGATCGTGGCGCCACAGTTCCTTGCCCGTGTCCGGGTCCAGCGCGATGACGATGTTATGCGGCGTGCACAGATACAGCATGCCATTGACTTTCAGCGGCGTGACTTCGTTGGCGATCTCGCCCGGGTCGTCCGGCCCCTTGAAGTCGCCCGTGTGGTACACCCACGCCTGTTTCAGCTGCGCGGCGTTGGCCGGCGTGATCTGCGCGGCCGGCATATAGCGGTCGCCATAGCCGGAGCGGCCATACGCGGCCCAGTCGTTGGGCGCCACGCCGGGCGCGATATCACCTGCGGGCGTGGCCGCCATGTTTTCAGCCGGCACTTCGCCGTGCAAGGTATGGTAATCCTGGAACAGCGCGAACACGCCCACGGCCACGGTGGCCACGACGGCGGCCAGCAAGGCCGTCTTGCCCGGCTCGCGGGCCGGCGCCTGGCTGGCGCCATACGCGCCCAGGCGGCGGTCGACGAAGGGCAGCAGCAGCCACACGCCGGCGGCGAACCAGATGTCCAGGCGCGGCAGCAATTGCCACCAGTCGAATTTCACCTCGATCACGGACCAGACGAGGGTGGCGAACAGCAGAAGCGCCAGGAAAGGCTGGGCGCCGCGCCGCCCCTTGAGCACCAGCACGCCCGCGACAAGCATGCCGATGCCGGCCACGAGGTAGTACCAGGAACCGCCCAGGCTGGCGAGCCAGGCGCCGCCGCCGGCAAGCGCCAGTCCCAGCAGGATGAAGACGGCGGCGGTGATCAGCAACAAGGGTCCAGGCCGGGAAGAGGCAGTCATGATGCTCCTTTGCAAGGGTAAGTCGGCGGCACGCGCCAGCGCACCGGATTGACGGCGATCAATGCAATTTCATTTTTTCACTAATCGGCAAAGCGTGGCACACGCGAGAACACCCTGTTTTTGCGGTGTTGCTTTTAACCACACAGGCGCACACCCCTGCCCGCCGGCGGCACGCCGTGTTTGCTTGAGAATTTTGACAAAGAAAAATGAAAACAACAATAAAATAAAAATCAAAAACAAATTTCTCGAATAAAACAAATTTATAGCGTAAAATAAACATCATGAATTCCCAGCAGGCATGTTTACTTGATTTTTAACCCCATTGCAGGAGCGGCGCCTACCATGACCATCGCTAAACGACTGTACGCCTTGATCCTCTCCGTCGTCCTGGGCCTGGCGGCCCTGGCCGGGGCCAGCATCTACCAGATGGACCGCGTGTATACGGCGGCCAGCTACGCCACCGTCAATACCGTCCCCAGCCTGCTGAGCCTCAACGCGGCATTCGTGCCCTTCGCGCAAATGCGCACGGCCGTTTGGCAACACCTGGCCAGCAAGGATGCGGCCCAGCGCGCCGCGCTGGAAACAGGCATCGCCGAGGCCCGGGTGGCCGTGGGCAAGGCGCTGGAGCAGTACGAAAAGGAAAATATTTCGGACGAGCAAGACCGCACGCTGCTGGCCGCCGACCGTGCCGTGCTGGCCCGCTACGATACGGTGCGCGACAAGGTGATGGCGCTGTCGAAGGCTGGCGAACTGGACGCGGCACGCGACTTGCTGATGGAAAACCAGCCCATCATCAAGCAATTGATCGATGCCCTGGCCACGCACCACAAATACAATGAAGACCTGGCCAGGAAAGGCGCGGCCGAGGGTGCCGCCACGGCCGGCAGCGCACGCTGGATCGCCATCGTGCTGGCGCTGGCCGTGACGGCGCTCGTGGCAGGCATGGGCCTGGTGCTGGCACGGCGCATCGTCGCCTCGCTCGCTTCGGCCATCGGCGTGGCCCGCACCATCGCCCAGGGCGACCTGAGCACGCCCGTGCTGGCCACCTCGAACGATGAAGTCGGTCAATTGATGACGGCGCTGGGCGAGATGAACGCCAGCCTGGTGCGCATCGTGGCCGAAGTACGCTCCGGCACGGACACCATCGGCACGGCCACGGGTGAAATCGCGGCGGGCAACCTGGACCTGTCGGCACGCACGGAACAGCAGGCAGGCTCGCTGGAAGAAACCGCCTCGGCCATGGAGGAACTGACGGCCACCGTGCGGCAAAACGCGGACAATGCGCGCCAGGCCAGGCAGATGGCCGTCAGCGCCTCGGACAAGGCGGCGCGCGGCGGCGACGTGATGAATGACGTGATCCGCACGATGCAGGCGATCGACAGCTCGTCCAACAAGATCGTCGACATCATCGGCGTCATCGACGGCATCGCCTTCCAGACGAATATCCTGGCCCTGAATGCGGCCGTGGAAGCGGCGCGCGCCGGTGAACAGGGGCGCGGCTTTGCCGTCGTGGCGACCGAGGTGCGCAACCTGGCGCAGAGGTCAAGCCAGGCGGCCAAGGAAATCAAGGCCTTGATCAGCGATTCCGTGGAACAGGTGGGGCAAGGCGGCAAGCTGGTGCAACAGGCCGGCGCGGCCATGACGGAAGTGGTCGACACGGTGCGCGGCGTGACCGACGTCGTCAGCGAAATCTCGGCCGCCAGCATCGAGCAAAGCACGGGCATCGAGGAAATCAACCGCGCCATCACGCAAATGGACGAAGTCACGCAGCAGAATGCGGCGCTGGTGGAACAAGCGGCTGCGGCATCGCAATCGCTGCAGGAACAGGCGGCCAAGCTGGCCGAGGTGGTCAGCGTGTTCAAGCTGGAAGCGGGCCAGGCCGCCCCGGCCCCGGCGCGTGCGCCTGCGCGCGCGCCCCTGCATGCGGCGCCAGCCGCCCCGCTCCGCCCGGCGCCGCGCCGGCCGGCGCCTCTGACGCTGGTCGGCAAGCCGGCGCAGCGGGAAACCAGGGCCGGCGCAGCGGCCAAGGATGGCGGCGACTGGGAAGAATTCTGATTTCCGCCCGACGCCGCAGGCAACGACAGACATTGACAGGAGAATCACGATGACATCCGCTCCCTTCCGCCGCCACGCCAGCGCGCAGGTGTGGCCATGAACGCTTTCCTGCACACCTATCTGCTTGCCCGCTGCGACGACACGACCCTGGTCCGCCCGGCGCTGGCCGTGGCTGGCTTGCTGCTGTTGCTGACGGCCCTGCTGTGGCGCCGCATCCAGTGGCGCCAGCGCATCCGCGACAAGGCGGCGGGCGCGCCCCACCAGGACCTGCGCCAGTTGCTGCAGGAGCGCAGCGCCACCCCGGCGGCGCAAGATAGCGCCCGCCCGCTGCACCAGGCGCCGCCGCAGCAGGACCGGCCGGCGGCAGCGGCCGAGATGGCGCCGTTCGACCAGGCCCGGCTCGATGCCATGTTTGGCTACGACCGGCGCCTGCAGGGCGAAATCCTGACCCTGTTCGTCTCGGAGACGCGCGACCGCCTGGCCGGCATCGCCCATGCGCTGCGCTGCGGGCGCACGGCGCCGGCACGCCTGCTGTCGCAGGAGATCCTCGACGGCAGCGCCGCCATGGGTCTCGGCCCCCTGCAGGCCTTGGCGCATCGCGCCGTCAACGCCGGCTTCGCCGATGATATCGAGATGCAGCGCCGCCTGCACGCGGACTTGCTGGTGGCGCTAGACGTGCTGTCGAGCGCGGTCACGCGGCTGCAGTACCTGCCGGCACAAACGGACAATCACAGCGATACGGAAAGCCTGCCATGAACGAGCACATCGACCTGAGCGCGCTGCAGGGCGGCGCCATCCTGCCCTCGCCCGCCTGGCAGCGCCGCAAGCTGCAGCAGCTGTGCCAGCAGCAGGTGCCGCTCGACGAGCTGGCCGAACAGATCAGCAGCGATCCCGCCATGAGCGGCACGGTGATCGGCCTGGCCAACGCCGCCCTGGCACCACGGCAGCGCAGCCATGCGGCCGTCAACGGCGCCATGCTGGCGAGCATCGGCCTGCCCGCGCTGCGCCAGGCCTTCGCCGGCCCGGCCGCCGCGCCCGCGCCGTGCGACGGCTTCGACCAGCAGCGCTACTGGGCGCATGCGCTGGCCATGGCGTGCGCGGCGCGCCTGGTCGGCGACGCGCTGCGGCTGGCGCCAGCCGATGAACTGTTCACCTGCGGCCTGCTGGCCAGGAGCGGCCAGCTGGCGCTGGCCAGCCTGCGTCCGCAGGCGTATGCGCAACTGCTGCGGCAGCACGGCGGCGGCGCCCCCGCCGGCCTGCTGCAGCAGGAGGCGCGGCGCTTCGGCCACCATCAACTGGCCCTGTCGGGCATGCTGATGCGGGGCTGGGGCATGCCCGAACTGCTGTGCGATGCGGTGCTGTGCCATGCAGCGCCTCCCGGTTGCGGACTGGCCGGGCGCCTGAGCAACCTCGCCTGGCTGCTGAAGCTGGCCTCCGCCATCGCCGACCTGATCCTGCTCAATGGCGCGGGACAGCGTGGGCCCGCCATCGGCGCCGCGCGGGCGCTGGGACTGGACGCGGAACGCCTGGAAACGCTGCTGCGCCACAGCAACGCCGACTGGACGGAATGGCAAAACCTGCGTGGCCAGGCCCCGTACGCCGCCCCGATGCGGGCGATGCAGGCGAGCGCGCACCACCACGCGGCATGTTTTTAGTGAATTCACCTAATTTGTTGGATTTGATTTTTCTACGGTGCATGCGTATCATTGGCATACATACCAAACCAACCCTACAAAGACGACACCATGCACACAGCTGACGTTTGCACCACACAAAAGGCCGCCGAAATCCTCGGCATTTCGGTCACTTCGGTGCAGCAACTGGTCGAGGCCGGCGTCATCGAGGCCTGGAAGACCAAGGGCGGCCACCGGCGCATTCCGCTGGCCGCCGTGGAAGCCTACAAGGGCGGCCCCGGCCAGGACCTGCGCGCCGCGCGCCCTGCGCGCCAGGCGCCGTCGGGCCGTCCGCCGTCGATCCTGGTGATCGAGGACAATCCCATGGAGCGCGCGCTGTATGAAAAGCAGATCGGTTCCTGGGGCTTGCAGGCCGCGCTGCGCTTTTGCGAGAACGGCTACCAGGCGCTGATGGAAATCGCCCGCGACCAGCCCGACATCCTGCTGGCCGACATCGTCATGGATGGCATCGACGGCTACGAAGTGATACGCACCATCCTCGCCGACCCGCTGCTGACGGACATGCATATCGCCATGCTGTCGAGCCTGACGCCGGAAGAACTGGAAGAGCGCGGCGGCGTGCCGCCCGGCGTGGTGTTCTTTTCCAAGCCCGTCAACTATGACGAATTGCGCGGCTACCTGCGCGCCTGCTGCGCCGGCCATGCGCGGCGCAACAGCCTGGCCGCCTAGTCCGGCGCCACCACCGTCCCGGAGTCCCCATGCAAGCCTATCGCCACATCGATCCAGCCGTGCTGTTCCAGGCCACGGGCAACGACCTGCAGATGTTCCGCGCCCTGTCCCAGACCTACCTGGACACCGCCCCGGCCATGTACGCGCGCGTGGAGCAGGCCGTGCGGGGCGGCGCGATGCAAGCCATCGTGCACAGCTGCCATACCTTGCGCGGCACCGTGGCCCTGCTGGGCGCCCGCGCGCTGACGGCGCGCCTGGCGGCGCTGGAACAGCTGGTGCGCCACCAGGGCGTGGCGGCGCCCGGCTGGCTCGATGAAACGGCGGCGCTGCTCGGCGCAGTGGAACAGGAAGTACGCCGCAGCATGAACGACTACACGGGCGCGCCGGCATGAACGCGCGCCGGGCCGTCCTGCGCCTGGTTCACCGCTATCGGCCACGCGCCACGGCGGCCGTGGCGGGCCTGGCGCTGGTGGGCCTGCTGGCGGCGTGCATCATCATCTCCGGCGTGCTGCTGTACCGCGAAGCCGTCGACGACTGGAAACAGGACCTGTCCAAGCTGTCGCTGCTGCTGGCCGAGAGCACGGCGCAAAGCATGACGGCGGCCCGCCTGGTGCTCGACAGCGTCAGCAGCGAGATCCAGGCCGGCGCGCCCGCCGATGCGGCGGCGCTGGCCGCCGCCATCGACACGCCTGCCACGCACCAGATGCTGCGCCACAAGATCGGCGGCGTGCCGCAGGTCGACGTGGTGTCCATCGTCGGCAGCGACGGCGCCGTGCTGGCCTTCAGCCGCGCCTACCCCACGCCACCGATCCGCCTGGGCGAGCGCGACTACTTCGATTACCACCGCCGCCATCCGGACGGCGGCATGCATGTCAGCGCCCCCGTGCAAAACAAGGGCAACGGCGCCTGGACCTTCTACATCAGCCGGCGCATCAGCGGGCCGGACGGCCGCTTCCTGGGCGTGGTCCTGGTCGGCCTGTCGTGCGATTTCTTCAGCAAATTCTTCCAGAACAGCAGCATCGGCGAAAACACCGCCTTTTCCCTGTACCGCAGCGACTACACGCTACTGGCCCGCTGGCCCGCCGTGCCCGCCATGATGGGCAAGCGCAACCTGACGGGCAGCACCTACCGCCTGCTGGAACAGGGCAAGACGCATGGCGTGCTGCAAGTGGACTTGCCGCGCGCGGCCGACCAGGGCCGCAGCGTCAATCGCCTGGCCGGCGTGCGGCTGGTGCGCGACTATCCGCTGGCCATCAACGTGACCATCACGGACGAGGTCTACCTGGCCGGCTGGCGCCGCATGCTGCGCACCATGGGCGGCGCGGCGCTGGTCGGCCTGCTGGTGGTGAGCCTGGCCATGGCGCTGATCATGGCGCTGCTGCGGCGCCGCGAGCGCGACATGGCGATGGCGCTGGCACTGCAGGCGCGCGCGGAAGCGGCCAACGCCGCCAAGTCGCGCTTCCTGGCCATCATGAGCCACGAGATCCGCACGCCGATGGCCGGCATCGCCGGCATGGCCGAGCTGCTGCTGGAAACCCCGCTCGATGCGACGCAGCGCCACTATGCGGCCAACGTCAGCAATGGCGTGCACGACCTGATGCATATCCTGAACGACATCCTCGACCTGTCCAAGGTCGAGGCGGGCCAGATGGGCATCGAATTGCGCGACTTCGCGCCACGCCTGCTGCTCGACGACCTGCTCGTGCTGCAGCAGGCGCAGGCGGACAAGAAAGGCTTGCGCCTGGCCGCCGAAGTCGCCCCCGACGTGCCGCCGCAGGTGTGCTCGGACCGCACGCGCATCGCGCAAATACTGGGCAACCTGCTCAACAACGCCGTCAAGTTCACCGCAGCGGGGCAAGTCACGCTGCGCCTGCAGCTGGCGCCCGACGCGCCGGCCGGCGGAGACACCGCCGTCCTCGTGTTCAGCGTCGCCGACCAGGGCATCGGCATGACGCAGGAGCAGCTGGGGCGCGTGTTCCAGCCCTATTGCCAGGCCGACGACAGCATCAGCGGCGCGTATGGCGGCACGGGACTGGGCCTGTCCATCTGCAAGCACCTGGCCGAACTGCTGGGCGGCGACATCGCCTGCGACAGCGCGCCCGGCGCCGGCTCCCGCTTCACCGTGCGCATCCCGTGCGGCGTCGCCACGGCCGTGGCGCCGGTGTCCAGTACCGCGCCGGCGCCGCCCGAACCTGGAGAGGAGATGCACATGCAGACGAACACGACGCCGGAAGCGCCGCCGCAAGCGCGCATCCTGCTGGTCGAAGACACGGCCTTGAACCGCCAGCTGGTCTGCCTGCAGCTTGCCGGCCGCGGCTATGCCATCGACACGGCGGAAAACGGCGAACTGGGCTTGCTGGCCCTGGCCGCGCAGCGCTACGACCTGGTGCTCATGGATTGCATGATGCCCGTCATGGACGGCTACCACGCTTGCCAGGCGCTGCGCGCGCGCGAGGCCCGCAGCGGCGGCGCGCGCACGCCCGTCATCGCGCTGACGGCCGGCGTCACCGACGATGACAGGCAGCGCTGTGTCGATGCCGGCATGGATGACTACCTGTCCAAGCCCTTTACGGCCGCGCAGCTGCGCGACATGGTGGAACACTGGCTGGCACGCCGGGCGGCGACAGGCTGAAACAGGGCCATTTGGATCGATTGCAACACTTTCCACATAAAAATCAATTTAATCGATGAAATCATTTATATTCGGTATAATTGATTGCAATGAAGTGCACGCCATGCCATCGACCGCATACGCGACCATGGTCATGGAATAAACACTGCGGGAGGCGGCATGCGGCACCATATCAAACTACCGTTGCAATGGCGGGCCATTCCCTGGGAACGGCTCGATACGCGCATCGTGCTGTCGGTTTTCGTGGCCCTGCTGCTGGCCGGCCTGTGGGGCGTGACGGCACTGCAACTCGCGCACGCCTACGACGGCGCCGTCGCCGATGCCCGGCGCGAGGCGCGCAGCATGGCGCGCGTCTTCGACGAACATGCGATCCGCACCATCGAGGGGGCCGACCAGGCCGTCACCTACCTGCGCGGCCGCTACAACGCGCTGGGCGACCGGCTCGACATCGTCACCGACCTGCAGCAGGGGCTCAATCCCGGCCCCCTGTACAACCTGTTTACCATCGTCGACGAGCGGGGCGACACGGTACTGACGAGCAAGCCGTTCAAGCCCACCAACCTGGCCGACCGCGAGCACTTCCAGGTGCACGTGCACGGCGACAGCGGCGAACTGTACATCAGCAAGCCCGTGCTGGGCCGCGTCTCGAAAAAATGGTCGATCCAGCTGACGCGGCGCATCAACCACCCCGATGGCAGCTTCAAGGGCGTGGTGGTGGCATCGATGGACCCGTACTACTTCACGCGCCTGTACGACGAGGTCGACCTGGGCAACAACAGTTCCATCGCCCTCGTCGGCACCGATGGCGTGATGCGCGCGCGCCGCGTCGGCAGCGTCAACACCATCGGCCAGGACGTGGGCGACAGCGAACTGTTCGCGCAAATGCGCGGCAAGACGCGCGGCAGCTTCCTGCTGCGCAGCCCCGTCGACGGCGCCCTGCGCTACTACGCGTTTGAAAAACTCGCGCACTACCCGCTGTACATGCTGATCGGCCTGGACCGCGACACGGTGCTGACCGACTACGTGTCGCGCCGCGACCAGGCACTGCTGATGGCGACCGTCACCAGCGCACTGATCGTGCTGTCGTGGGCCGCGCTGGTGCTGCTGATCGGGCGCCTGATCGACAGCCGCGCCAGAGCCATCGCCGCCAGCGAAGCCAAGTCGCGCTTCCTGTCGAACATGTCGCATGAGCTGCGCACGCCGCTCAACGGCATTCTCGGCTTTTCCGAACTGCTGCTGGAACAGCCGCAGCCGGACCTGGCCGGCCATGCGCACGCCATACGCGCCAGCGGCCGCCAGCTGCTGGCCATGGTCGAGGCGACCATGGAACTGAGCGCGCTCGAGGGCGGCCAGCTCAGGCTCAGGTGCGCGCCCGAGCCGCTGGCCGGCGTGCTGGCCCAGGCGCTGGCGCCGTTCCGCCAGCGCGCGGCGGACCAGGGCGTCGGGCTGGCCTGGAGCGCGTCCGCGGACACGCCGTCGCACATCGTTTGCGACCGCCCGCGCCTGGTGCGCCTGCTCGCCATCCTGCTCGACAACGCGCTGCACTTCACGCCAACCGGGCGCATCGACGTGCGCGTGGCGCGCCACGCCGGCCAGCTGCGCATCGAGGTATGCGACACGGGCATCGGCATCGCGCACGCGCAGCAGGCCGCCATCTTCGACAAGTTCTCGCAGGCCGACGACCGGCCCAGCCGCGCGCACGGCGGCGCGGGCCTGGGGCTGGCCATCGCCAGCCACCTGGCGGTCCTGATGGGCGGCAGCATCGCGGTGGACTCGGCGCCGGGCCGGGGCGCCGTGTTCCGCCTGAGCCTGCCGCTGGCCGACGCGGCGCAAACAGACGGCCGCTTCGACAAATTGACCACACTATCAGCAGAGTAGTCGCTGGGAAAAGTTGTCCTTCTTCCATATCCGGTATAGCATCATCACATGATCCGACTACCAGGTGGCGACGCAGTGCACAGACGACTGATTGAGTGGCTTTTTTTTCTCCTCGGACTGCTGATCATCGGCGCCACGCTGGCTTACCTGCACCATGACGTAGCCACGCGGCACGCGGCGGCGGAACGGGAGCGGCTGGACGTGCTGACGACGCTGCTGGCCAAGAATATCGAGGTCGACCTGGCCGCCACCAACCTGGTGCTCGAAGGCGTGATCCGCGACTACCTGGGCCCCCAGGCGGAAACGGACGCCAGCCAGGCCCTGCCGCGACGCCTGGCCGCCCTCGTCGACGCCATGCCCGGCGTGCGCACCATGCTGGTCATCGATGCCAGCGGCAAGCCCGTCGCCACCAACATCCCGGAGCTGATCGGCCAGGATTTTTCGCGCCGCGGCTATTTCCAGACCGTGCGCGACGCGCCCGATGCGCGCATGCTGTACCTTTCGCCGCCCTTCCGCTCGTTCAAGAACGACCTGGTGATCACGGCCGCGCGCATGGTGCCGGACCGGCAAGGCCACTTTGCCGGCCTGGTGGTGGCCACCTTCGATCCTGAATATTTCACGGGAAAATTCCGCACCGCCATGTATGCGGCCGATGTCTGGGCCGTGGTGCTGCATGGCGACGGCCGGCAATTCCTCAATTACCCGGCCAAGGGCGCCGTCGATGGCAGCAACCTGGACGTGCCCGGCAGCTTCCTGCGGCGCTACCGCGACAGCGGCCTGCCATCCACCGTGCTCGACGGCGTGCTGGTTCCCGGCGTGCCCGGCAGCCCGCCGCGCGTGATGGCGCTGGCCACGATCGCGCCGCCGGCCCTGCACATGGACCGCGCGCTGATCATCGGCCTGAGCCGCGAGGAAGCGGCCATCGCCGCCCCGCTGCGGCGCCAGGCGTTCGGCTATGCCATCTTCTTTGCCATCGTGGCGCTGGCCGGCGGCGCGCTGCTGTACTGGAGCCAGCGGCGCCGGCGCTACCTGGCCGCCTGGCGCGCGCAGCAGGAAAGCGAACGCCAGGCCATGCAGGCCGTGTCCGACAGCGAGACGCGCTTTCGCACGCTGATCGAAGATGCGCCGCTGGCCATCGCCATCCTGCGCCATGGCCGTTTCGTGTATTCGAACCCGCGCTACCGCCACCTGCACGGCTATGCCCTCGAGGATGACCTCAGCGGCTTGCCGTGGCGCGCCATGATCACGGCCGAATCGCAGGCGGCGCTGGCGACCAACGAAGCGCTGATCGAGGCCGATTCCGCCAGCGAGCAAATGTTCGAAGCCGTCGGCCTGGACAAGCAGGGACGGCCCGTGCCGGTGTTCAAGACGACGGCCCGCGTGATGCTCAAGGACGGGCCGGCCACGCTGGTGTTCGCGCAGGATATCTCCGTGCAAAAGCAGGCCGAGACGGACATGCTGCTGGCGCGCGACGCGGCCGAAGCGGCCAACCGCGGCAAGGCTGAATTCCTCGCCAACATGAGCCATGAAATCCGCTCGCCGCTGAACGCCATCCTCGGCATGGCCTGGCTGCTGGAACGCGGCCACCTGGACGCGGAAGGCGCGCAGATGGCGCGCAAGATCCGCGACGCGGGCCAGTCGCTGCTGGGCATTATCAACGACGTGCTCGATGTCTCGAAGATCGAGGCGGGCCACATGAGCATCGAACAGGCGCCGTTCCGCCTGGCCGACGTGATCGACAGGGTGGCGGCCAGCATGGCCGTGGCCGTGCATGACAAGCCTATCGAGGTGCGCATCGGCCCGCTGCCCGACGGCATCGACAGCGTGCTGGGCGACGCGCTGCGGCTGGAGCAGGTGCTGATCAACCTGGCCAGCAACGCCATCAAGTTCACCGCGCGCGGCGCGATCAACCTGGGCGTGGCCCTCGACAGCCGCGACGGCGATGCCGCCGTGCTGCGCTTTTACGTGCGCGACACGGGCATCGGCATCGCCCCGGAAGTGCAGGAAGCGATCTTTTCCGCCTTCACCCAGGCCGACAGCTCCACCACGCGGCGCTTCGGCGGCACGGGCCTGGGCCTGACCATCTGCCGCCAGCTGGTGCGCCTGATGGGCGGCACCCTGAGCCTGGAGAGCACGCCGGGCCAGGGCAGCGAATTCAGCTTTACCGTGCCCCTGCAACTGATGGCGGCCTACGCGTCATCGGGCGAGATGACCGGCCTGCGCCTGCTGCTGGCCGACAGCGACAGCGCGGCGCGCGGCACCGTCTGCGCCGTCGCGCTGGGCCTGGGCTGGCAAGTGACGGCCGTGGCCAGCGGCCAGGAAGCGCTGGCCCACGTGCACGACTGCGCACCCGACCTGCGTCCCGGCGCCGTGTTGCTGGCCGCCCGCCTGCCTGACATGGACGGCCTGGGCGTGGCGCGCGCGCTGCGCGCCGTGCTGCCGCCGCAGGACTGCCCCGTCGTCATGCTCGCTCCCGGCGCCGCGCCGGCCGCGCCGGCCGACGCCATCCTGAACGAGGCGGTGACGGCATCGAGCCTGTACAACGCGGTAATGGAAGCGCGGCAGCGGCGCGCCGAGACGGCCGGCCTGCCCGAGCTGCGCGAGGAAACGCGCGAGCGCCTGCTCGATGGCGTGCGCATCCTGGTGGTGGACGACAGCGAAATCAACCGCGACGTGATCCGGCATATCCTGTGCGACCAGGGCGCCCTGCCCGCCTTCGCCTGCGACGGCCGGCAGGCGCTGGAATGGCTGCACGCCCACCCCGGCGCCGTCGACATCGTGCTGATGGATGTGCAGATGCCCGTCATGGACGGCTTGCAGGCGACGCGCGAACTGCGCAAGCTGCCGCAATTCGACGACTTGCCGGTGGTGGCGCTGACGGCGGGCGCCTTCCAGGCGCAGCGGACGGCGGCGCTGGAGGCGGGCATGAACCACTTCATCAGCAAGCCCTTCGACGTGCCGCAGACCATCGCCCTGATCGCGCGCGTGCAGCGCCAGCGCGCGCAAGGCGTGCCGCTGCCGCCGCAGTCGCTGCACGCCCAGGACGGCGGCGCTGCGGTGCCTGGCGCGGCCGATCCCGTGATCGACCTGAGCCTGGGCATGGCGCAATGGCTCGACGAGGCCCCCTATCGCCAGCACCTGGCGCGCTTCGGCGTCACGTACCGCAACGCGGTCGGCGCCATGCGCGCGCTGCTGGCGGCCGACGCGCGCGCGGACGCGGCCGCGCTCGCGCATAAACTGGCGGGCGTGGCGGGCAGCCTGGCCCTGCCCGCCACGCTGCACGCGGCCCAGCATGCGGAACAGGTGCTGCATGCCGGCAGCGACGCGGCCGCCGCGCTCGATGCGCTCGAACATGCGCTGGCGCAAGCCATCGAGGCGGTGGAAGCCATGGCGGGCACGGTGCCGCCGCACGGCCCCGGGCGGGCCGCCGCCGGCCCCCATGCGGCGCCGGGCGTGCTGCTGGCGCGCCTGCTGGAAGCGCTGGACCGCGACGACCCGGCGCCAGCCGAACTGCTGCTGCAGGAACTGGAACAGGTGCTGCCGCCCGACAGCCTCGATGCGCTGCGCGCGCGCCTGTGCGCGTTCGACTTCCGCGGCGCCGAGCAGGCCACGCGCCGGCTGGCCGCCGAACTGGCGCTGGGGGAGCCGGGGTGAACCTGCCGACGATACTCGTGGTGGATGACGAGCCGACCAACCTGAGCCTGCTGCGCTCGATCCTGGCCGACAGCTACCACCTGGTATTCGCCTGCAATGGCGCCGATGCCCGGGCGGCCGTGCTCAAGCACCGCCCCGCCATGGTGCTGCTCGACGTGGGCCTGCCCGACATCGATGGCTATGCGCTATGCCCGCAGTTGCGCCAGATCGACCCCACGCAGGCGATGCAGGTCATCTTCATCACCGCCTACAGCGGCACGCAGCAGGAATCGGCCGGCTTCGACGCGGGCGCCGTCGACTACATCGTCAAGCCCGTCTCCGCCCCCATCGTGCGGGCGCGGGTGGCGGCCCACCTGTCGCTGGTGCGCGCCACGGCGCTGGAACGCAGCTACCGCGACGCCATCCAGATGCTGGGCCACGCGGGCCACTACAACGATACCGACACGGGCGCGCATATCTGGCGCATGGCCGCCTATTCGGCCGCGCTGGCGCGCGCCGCCGGCTGGGATGCCGAGCGCTGCGCGCAGATCAAGCTGGCGGCGGCCATGCACGACACGGGCAAGCTGGGCGTGCCGCAGGCCATCCTGCGCAAGGCGGGACCGCTCGACGATGAGGAATGGGCCATCATGCGCACGCATCCGAGGATAGGCTACGAGATCCTGTCGCGCAGCGAAGCGCCGGTGTTCCGCCTGGCGGCCGAAGTGTCGCTGCGCCACCACGAAAAATGGGATGGCAGCGGCTACCCGGACGGCTTGCGCGGCGACGCCATCCCGCAATCGGCGCGCATCGTGGCGCTGGCCGACGTCTTCGACGCGCTCAATATGTGCCGTCCGTACAAGCCGGCCTGGCCCATCGAAGACATCGTGCCGCACCTGAAGGCCGGCGCGGGCAGCCACTTCGACCCCTGGCTGACGGAACTGTTCATCGAGCTGATGCCGCAGTTGCTGATGATCAAGGAGCAATTCCACGATGTGGGCGCGACCACATGACGCGCTGGCCACGCCAGAAAGTCAACATGGCCGCGCAGACCGATGGTAAACTTGCCAATATGAAAATTCGGGGGACGATATGATCTGGTGCAGGGACTTGCTGCTGAGAGCCTTCATGCTCGGCATGCTGCTGTTCGTCGTGGGTGAATCGTTGTCCTACTGGACACCGGAAATCAAGAAGCTGCTGGCCTGGCGTCCATCCTGACGGCCACTCAGCCTTCGCGGCCATCCACCCTGGCGCGCCACAGGTAGGGCGCGTACACCAGCACATACAGGCCGAAGGCCAGCGACCAGCACGCGCCCGCCGCCAGCAGCGCCGGCACGGCCAGCGCTGCGGGACCGACACCGGCCAGCAGGCGCGCCAGCGCGCCCAGCTGCACCAGCCAGTACATGGCCGCTTCGGCCCGGCCGCCCTTCAGCGCGCGCCCCGTATGACCCAGCGTGGTGCGCGTCATCATGCCGATGATCAGCCCCGCCATCGAACCGACCGTCAACGCGTGAAACGCGGCACTGGCCGGCAGCAGGCCCAGGCTGGCGGCCGCCAGCAGCGCGAAGCCGACGCCTATCCACGCATACGACAGGTGCAGTATCCACAGCAGCGGCACGCGCATGGTGCGCTGCGGCTGCCAGGCCAGCAGGTTGGCCAGCGACACGCCGGCCGCGCACAGCGCCAGCGGCGCCGTCACCAGGCCGGGCGCGCCCGCCAGCCAGGCGATGCCGGCCGCCGCCATGCAGGCCACGGCGATCAAGGCCCGCCGCGGACTGGCCACGGGCGTGCTGCCCGGCGCGCCATTGCGCGTAAACATGGGGATGACCCTGGCGCCAAGCACCGATTCGATCAGCACGATGACCAGGATGGCCGCCTGCACGGGCACGAACGGCGACAGCGACAGCGCGCCCAGCGCGGCCGCGTGATACAGGGCGTTGGCCAGCGCCAGCAAGGCCAGCAGACCGACCAGGAACAGGTTGCGGTGGTTGCCCGAACGGCGCAGCACCTGGTACAGCGGCCAGCCGGCCAGCGGCAGGAACAGCACATCGATGGCCGCCGCGGCCACGCCGGGAAAGCACAGCATGGCCACGCGGCCCGCCAGCCACAGAGCGGCCAGCGCCATCAGCGCCGCGCCGCGCGGCGTCGGCAAGCCGGTCCAGTTGCGCCCCGCCGTGTACAGGAAACCGATGACCACGGCGACGGCGAAGCCGAACACCATCTCATGCATGTGCCAGCCCAGCCCCACCTGCGCGCGCCCTGGCGACAGGCCGACATAGCTGGCCAGCCACAGGGGAATGGCGATGGCCGCAAACACGGCCGCCAGCAGGTAGAAAGGACGGAAGCCCAGCTGCCACAGCGCATGGCTGGCGTGCCAGGGCGCCGCGCCTGGAGCGGCGCGGCGGACGGATGGTTCGCTGATCGGTGTGATGGCCATGATGGATACGCCTTTAAAGATATATTCAATATACTACTTTAAAAGCACAGGAACTGCCATCGGCAAAAAGGACTAGAGAGAGATGATAGCCATGGGGTCCGGCCCGGCGGGTCAGCCCCCAACTACCGGGCTACTTGCCCTGGCGGTGCTCGACCGCGTACACGGCCGCCTGCACGCGGCTGGTCAGGTTGAGTTTTTTCAAGACGTTCTGCACGTGGATCTTGACGGTGCTTTCCGCCAGGTCCAGCGTACGCGCGATGCCCTTGTTGCTTTCGCCGCGCGACAGGCAGTCGATGATCTCCTTCTCGCGCGGCGTGAGCTTGTCGAGCTCCGACACGGGCTCCTCGCGCCGCGTGCCCGCCTGCAGCTGCGCCACCAGCTTGCCCGTCATGGCTTCGGCGATGACGACTTCGCCGGCGGCCGCGCGGCGGATGGCGCGCACCAGGTAGTCCGCATCGATGTTCTTGATCAGGTAACCGCAGGCGCCCGCGCGCAGGGCCGTGGCCAGGTCTTCGGCGTCTTCCGACACGGTGAGCATGACGATGGCCGTGTCGGGACAGTCGTGCTGCATCAGCTGCAGCGCTTCCACGCCCGACATGCCGGCCATGTTCAGGTCCAGCAAGATCACGTCGGGCTGCAGCTGGATGGCGCGCTTGATGCCTTCCACGCCGTCGGCCGCCTCGCCCACCACGGAAAATTCGGCGTGCCGCTGCAGCAGCGAGCGTATGCCGCTGCGGAACAGCGCATGGTCATCCACCAGCATGACGGTGATCGGTTTGACGGGAGTCTCCATTATTTTTCTTTCAAGTGAGTGCTCAGGCTGCGCGGCGCTGTTCGCGCCGCAGGTGAAGTTCGACCGTGGTGCCGCCGCCCGGACAGGCATGCACCTCGAACGTCGCCTCGATACGCTGTGCGCGCTCGCGCATGATGTGGATGCCGACGTGGCTGTCGCCCTTTTCCAAGACGGCGGCGGCATCGAAGCCGACGCCATTGTCGCTGATCGTCAGGGTAAAGTCCTGGTGATCGTCCAGCCGCACCTCGACGTGGCTGGCCTGGGCGTGCTTGCGGATGTTCGACAGCGCTTCCTGGACGATGAATAATAACTGCAATTGCTGCTCGCGGGGGAAAGGCGCGCCGTCGACATCGGCCAGCAGTTCTGCATCGATGCCCGTCTGGCGGCGGAATTTGTCCACCGCGGCGCGCAGGGAGCCGATCAGGTCGTCCTCCATCAGGCGGCTGCGGAAGTTCAGCAGCAGCTCGCGCACGTCTTCATAGCTTTCCTTGATGCCCGCCTGCAGGGCCGGCACGATGCTGGCCACTTCGTCGAAACGCGACTTGCCGACCGAATCGTCGAGCATCTGCACCTGCAGGTTGAGGAAGTTCAGGCTTTGCGCGATGCTGTCGTGCAGCCCTTGCGCCACCAGGTTGCGCTCCTCGGAAATCGCCATTTCGCGCTCGCGCGCGGCCAGGCGCAGGTTTTCCAGCGCGATGCCCAGCAATTGCCCCAGCGTTTCCAGCAGGGCCAGCTCGCGCGCGGAAAACACGCGCGCCTGGCGGAAGTGCAGGTTGAAAAAGCCCATGTGCTGTTCGTGCGCGTGGATGTGGAAGACGGAGACGGTGGCAAAGCCCTCGCGGTGGCAGCGCAGCTCGTGCGCCTTGTCGATGCGCCGCATGTCGTGCACCTTCGCCACCTTCATCTCGACAGCCGTGCCGCACAGGCAGTCGCCCACCTTCA
Source organism: Janthinobacterium sp. GW822-FHT07H11 (assembly GCF_058798615.1). Lineage (NCBI taxonomy): Bacteria > Pseudomonadati > Pseudomonadota > Betaproteobacteria > Burkholderiales > Oxalobacteraceae > Janthinobacterium > Janthinobacterium sp. GW822-FHT07H11. The sequence continues at coordinate 3,212,057 of NZ_CM179507.1, read as the reverse complement.
GGCAATGCTCGGACGCCACGAGTTCCTCGGACAGGCCCGTATGCACCACCATGTGCAGGTTGCCGCGCTCGGCGTCGAGCACGCGCACGGTGGAACCGTCGGCCTCGAAATAATCGACGATGCGCTGCATGAAGCCGCCGCAGATATCTTCCAACGGCTGCGGGCGCTGCAAAAAGGCGGCGCTTTCGTACAGCAGCGCCAGTTCGCGGTTGCGGTACTCGAGGGTGGCCGTCTTGCTGCGCACGCCCTCTTCCAGGTTGCCGTACAGTGCCTGCAAGCGGTCGGCCATCTGGTTGAAGCCGCTGGCCAGCTGGCCGAATTCGTCATTGCTTTCCACGGCCAGGCGCACGCTGAAATCGCGCTCCTTCATGCGCTGCATGCCCAGGCGCAGGCGGGTCACCGGTTCGATGATGAGCATGAACATCAGGTAGATCATGCTGACCGTGCCGAGTATCGCCATGGCCAGCAGCACCAGCTGCGAAGCGCGCAGCCAGAACGTGCGCTGCTCGCTGTCGTGTTCGATCATGCGCACCAGCTGGTCCACCTGGCCGACGAAGGTATCGGCTGCGTGTTCGAACTGGCGCGCGCGCGCGGGCGTATCGGCCGCCAGCGCGGCCGGCCGCAGCTCGTCGCGCCAGGCCTGGCCGATGCGCGCGAATTCGGCCTTGATGGCGGGGCGCGGCGGCAGGAACAGCGGCCGCTGCGGGTCGCCGTGGCCGATCTTGGCCAGGGTTTCATCGATCAGCAGTACCTGCTGCCGCGCCTGCCGGGGTGCGTCGCTGGCGATCATCAGGGTCAGGCGGTAGGCCTGCATGCGCAGCCTGCCCGTTTCATTGATGGCGGCCGAACTGCCCTCGAGCTGCCACGACAGGAACAGGGTACAGCCGATGGCCGTCAGGGCCAGGGCCAGCATGAGCAGCAGCGCGCCGACGATCTTGGTCGACAGCTTTTGCCACGAGGAAAACATCGCCTTGAATTTCATACCGCCCTTGAATATAAATGCAAACTGCCTCAGCCGCCCGTTTGTGCCATGAATCTCACGATTTTATCGGGTTGCGTATTGAAATCGTGCTGCTGCGGCTTCAGTTCGATGGCCGCGCGCAGCGCCGCCTCCAGTTCGGCATCGCTGGCGCCGTCGCGCAGCAGGGGCCGGAAGGCGAATTGCTGTTCCTGCCCCAGGCACAGGTACAAGGTGCCGTCGACGGACAGGCGCACGCGGTTGCAGGTGGCGCAGAAGTGCTGCGACATCGGCGTGATGAAGCCGATGCTCGAGCGGCCGTCGCGCGTCGCCAGGTAGCGCGCCGGACCGCCACCCAGCTCCAGGGCCTGCGGCACCAGGTCAAAGCGCGCGGCCAGGCGCTCGCGCACGGGGGCCAGCGGCATGTAGCTGGCATTGCGGCCCGTGCTGCCCATGGGCATCGCTTCGATCAGGCGCAGGATGAACTGCTGCTCGATGCAAAACGCGGCCATGGCCTCGATCTGGCCGTCATTGATGCCGCGCATGGCCACCATATTGATCTTGATCGGGTCGAAACCGGCCGCCTTGCCCGCCATCAGGCCATCCAAAATGGGCTGCAGGCTGTCGCGCCCCGTGATCTGCTGCATGCAGGCGCGGTCCAGCGAATCGAGGCTGACATTGATGCGGTCCACGCCCGCCGCGCGCAGGGCCACGGCGTGCTTGCCCAGTTGCGTGGCGTTGGTCGACAGCGACAGGTCCTGCAAACCGGGCAGCGCGGACAGCCGCTGCGCCAGCTCGGGCAGCTTGCGCCGCAACAGCGGCTCGCCGCCCGTCAGGCGCACGCGGCGCGTGCCGAGGCGCACGAAGACGCCCAGCAGGCGCTCGATCTCGTCGAACGTCAGCCAGTCCTTCGGCTCCTCGAAGCCGCGGAATCCCTTCGGCATGCAATAACTGCAACGCAGGTCGCAGCGGTCCGTCACGGACAGCCGCACGTAATCGATCGATCGGCCAAAGCGGTCAACCAACATGGCCATACTCCTTGCAACATACAACAGTTAAGCCGATTATAACGGCGCGGGGAAGAACTGGCTGCGCCCCAGAAGGGCTAGCGGCCTAGGTCTTCCGACCTATTGCACCAGCGGGCTGCCTGTGCCGTCGGCGCCTTCGAGTTCCACGCCGGCGATCTGCGCGCGCCCGGCCAGCAGGTGCAGGTACTGGTGCACGGCGCGCTGCCAGGCTGCGCGCGACAGGCGGTCGGCGATCTGCGCCTGCACCGCTTCGTACGGGATGGCCTGGCCTTCGACCCGGCGCTGCACCTGCACGATGTGGTAGCCGAAGCGCGTTTCCAGCAGGTGCGCGGCCAGCGCGCCCTCTTCCAGGCGGAACACGAGCGCGTCGAACTCCGGCACGCTCTGGCCCGGCGACAGCTGGCCCATGCTGCCGCCCAGGGCGCCGGACGGGCAGTTCGAATACTGCGCCGCCAGTTCGGCGAAGCGCTCGGGCGCCAGTTTCAGCGCGTCGAGCACGGCTTGCGCCGTCGTGCGCAGCAGCTCCAAAGGCGCTTCCGGCGTCACCTGGAACAGGATGTGGCGCGCCTCGACCAGCGCGCCGCTGCGAAACAGCTGCGGGCGCTGCGCATAGAAGGTGCGGCAGGCCGCATCGTCGGCGGGCGGCACCCGCACTTCCTGCGCGAACAGCGCTTCGACCAGGGCATCGTCGCTATCTGCTTGCAAGCCCAGGCGCTGCGCCTCGTCCAGCAGCAGGCGGCGCAGCACCAGTTCATGCACGGCCTGCTTCAGCGGATTGCCCGCCTGCTGGTGGTGCGGCAGTTCCTGCGCGATGTCGGCATCGTCGATATCGATGCCATTGACGGAGATTCCCATCTTACTTTCCTTCCATAAATAGCCTGAAAAATCGTAGCGAGCGGAGATGAGTTGCGGCTGAGAAGCGCAGCTGTGCGGATGCACAGTGAGCATCGCAGGCCGCAAATCGCTACGCGCAGTAGATTTTTCATGGCGTTTTTTTAGCGGCGGCGCACCAGTTGCCAGGTGCGGCCCAGATATGCGACGGCGCCAAAGCCGCTCCATACGTGCACCAGGCGGGTGAACGGGAAGATGACGAACAGCGACATGCCCATGAACAGGTGCAGCTTGAACACCAGCGGCGCGTCGACGATGAAGCTGGCGGCGTCGCCGCGGAAGGTCACGATGTGCTGGGCCCAGTTCATCAGCAAGACCATCATGTGGCCATCCATGTGCGACGCCGAGACGAAGATCGACGACAGGCCCAGCAGCAAGGTCAGCAGAATCCACAGCATCACCAGCTTGTCGCCGGCCGTGGTGACGGCGCGCAGCCGCTCATTGGAAAAGCGGCGCACCAGCAGGATCAGCAGGCCGGCCAGGCACAGGCCGCCCATCAAGCCGCCGGCGGCCATGGCCACGCCCTGCTTCAGGCTGTGCGATACGCCCAGCGTATCCCACACCCAGACGGGCGTGAGCAAGCCGGCCGCATGGCCGAACAGCAGGCCGATGATGCCCAGGTGGAACAGGATATTGCCCAAACGCAAGCTACCGCGGTGCAGCAGCTGGCTGGAATCGGACTTCCACGTGTATTGCTCGCGGTCGAAGCGGATCAGGCTGCCAAGGAAAAAGATGGCCAGCGCGATGTATGGATAAATGCCATACAGAAATTGATGCAGATAATTACTCATGATGTACTCTCCTCATGCGGACGCGGTGGGCCAGTTAGGCGGCGCGCCGCGGCTGCGGGTGAAAATGCACGGGATGGACGCCGCCCGCGACCGGACCCTGGCCTGGGCGCAGCAGCGGCTCGACGCCGTCCGCGCCGGGACCGAAGGTTTCCAGCGCCTCGTCCATGTCCCGGATGGGCGGCTCGGCCAAGGTTTCCGCGGTCACCGGGCTCAGGCGTTCGAGCACCGTGAAGACCGGTGCGTACGGACTGCCGTTGGCCGTCAGCTTGCGGCCGATGTGCGCCAGTACGTGCACGGCGTCGCCCAGCAGCGGCGCCGAGGCCGCCGCGTCGAGCTGCGCCAGGAATTCCAGGAACAGCGGCACGAAGTCGGGCAAGTCGTCGCCCGTCATCTGCAGGCCGTGGCGCTTGTACTCTTCCATCAGGTCGACCATGGCCTGGCCCCGGTCGCGCGATTCGCCGTGGATATGCTCGAACAGGTGCAGCGAGTGCGAGGGATTGCGGTCGAACGTGGCCACGTACTGCTGCTGCAGGTCGATCAGGCTGCCATTGCCCAGGTGCGCCAGCAGCGGACGCAGCAGCGCCTGCCACTCGGGCGCCGCTTCCAGCGCCGTATCGAGCTGCGGCAGGTGCGCGATCAGCTCAGGCTCGGGATACAGCAGCAGGCGCGAAAGGATGGTGTAGTGGTTCATGGCTGTTTCTCCTTAGGCGCCAGGCGCCGTTTTGCGCGACTTCGGCATCTGCATGAAGATGGCCGAACCGTGTTTTTTCTTGCCGAACAAGGTAGGTTCGCTGCTGCCGTCCGAGCAGCCGTTGCCGAAACTGAAGCCGCACGACCCCTTCTCGTTGAAGCTGTCCTCGGCCATTTCCTTGTGGCTGCTGGGGATGACGAAGCGGTCTTCGTAATTGGCAATGGCCATGATGTGGTACATGTCCTCCACCTGCGCCTTGGTGAGGCCCACTTGCTTGAGGACCGTGAGGTTTTCCACCTTCTCGACGGTCTTGCTGCGCATATAGGCACGCATGGCCAGCATGCGGTCCAGCGCCGTGACGATGGGCGGCTGGTCGCCGGCCGTCAGCAGATTGGCCAGGTATTGCACGGGAATGCGCAGGCTTTGCGTGTCCGGCAGCATGCCGTTCACGCCCAGCTTGCCCGATTCGGCCGCCGCCTGGATCGGCGACAGCGGCGGCACGTACCACACCATCGGCAAGGTGCGGTATTCGGGATGCAGCGGGAACGCCACCTTCCACTCGACAGCCATCTTGTAGACGGGCGACTTGACGGCCGCTTCGAGCCACAGGTCCGGGATGCCCTGGCGGCGCGCCTCGGCGATGATGGCCGGGTCGTGCGGATCGAGGAACAGGTCCAACTGCGCCTGGTACAGGTCCTGCTCCTGCGGCACGGAAGCCGCTGCCTCGATCTTGTCGGCGTCGTACAGCAGCACGCCCAGGTAGCGGATGCGGCCCACGCAGGTTTCCGAGCACACGGTAGGCTGGCCCGCCTCGATGCGGGGAAAGCAGAACGTGCACTTCTCCGCCTTGCCGGACGACCAATTGTAGTAAATCTTCTTGTACGGGCAACCGGAGATGCACATGCGCCAGCCGCGGCACTTGTCCTGGTCGATCAGCACGATGCCGTCGTCTTCGCGCTTGTACACGGAGCCGGACGGGCAGGACGCCACGCACGTGGGATTGAGGCAATGCTCGCACAGGCGCGGCAAGTACATCATGAAGGTGTTCTCGAAGGTGCCGTACATCTCCTTCTGCATGTTGTCGAACAGTTTATCCTTGCTGCGCTGGGCGAATTCGCCGCCCAGGTCATCTTCCCAGTTCGGGCCCCACTCGATTTTCTCCATCTTTTTCCCCGTCAGCACGGAGATCGGACGGGCCGTCGGCGGCGTCTGCGACAGCGGCGCGCTTTGCAGGTGCTCGTAGTCGTAGGTGAACGGCTCGTAGTACTCGTCGATGGCGGGCAGGTTCGGATTGGCGAAGATGTTCGCCAGGATCTTCAGACGGCTGCCCTGGCGCGGCTCGATCTTGCCCGCATCCGTGCGGCGCCAGCCGCCATTCCACTTGTCCTGGTTTTCCCACTGCTTCGGATAGCCGATGCCGGGCTTGGTTTCAACGTTGTTGAACCACGCGTATTCGACGCCGTCGCGGCTGGTCCACACGTTCTTGCAGGTGACGGAACAGGTGTGGCAGCCGATGCACTTGTCCAGGTTCAGCACCATGCCGATTTGCGCTCTGATTTTCATACTATGCTCCTTCTTCCTGCAACGGGCCTTCGAGCCAGTCAACCTTGTTCATCTTGCGCACCAATACGAATTCATCGCGGTTGGAGCCCACCGTGCCGTAGTAATTGAAGCCGTACGCCAGCTGGGCGTAGCCGCCGATCATGTGCGTCGGCTTGGGCACGGCGCGCGTCACCGAGTTATGGATGCCGCCCCGCTTGCCCGTCATCTCCGCGCCAGGCACGTTGATGATCTTTTCCTGCGCGTGGTACATCATCGTCATGCCGGCCGGGATGCGCTGGCTGACGATGGCGCGCGCCGTCAGGGTGCCGTTCACGTTGAAGACCTCGATCCAGTCGTTGTCGACGATGCCTGCCGTCTTCGCGTCGGTCTCCGACAGCCACACGTGCGGTCCGCCGCGCGACAGGGTCAGCATGCGCAGGTTGTCCGAATACGTGGAGTGGATGCCCCACTTCTGGTGCGGCGTCAAAAAGTTCAGCGCCAGTTCCTTGTTGCCGTTCGGGCGGGTGCCCAGCAGCGCTTCCGTCGTCTTCGTGTTGATGGCCGGCTTGTACACGCACAGTCCCTCGCCGAAGTCGCGCATCCACAAATGATCCTGGTAGAACTGCTGGCGGCCCGTCAGGGTGCGCCAAGGGATCAGTTCATGCACGTTGGTATAGCCGGCCGTGTAGCTGACTTCCTCGCTTTCCAGGCCCGACCAGGTGGGCGAGGAAATGATCTTGCGCGGCTGCGCCTGCACGTCGCGGAAGCGGATGCTGTCATGCTCGCGCGGCAGCGCCAGGTGCGTATGCTCGCGTCCCGTGATGGCGGACAGCGCGGCCCAGGCCTTGACGGCCACGTGGCCATTCGTTTCCGGCGCCAGCGACAGGATCATCTCGGCCGCATCGATGGCCGTATCGAGGCGCGGCTGACCCTTGGACACGCCCTCGTCCAGCACCGTGCGGTTGATGCCGCGCAATACCTCGACTTCATGGCCCGTTTTCCAGGAAATGCCCTTGCCGCCGTTGCCGATGCTTTCCAGCAGCGGTCCGATCGAGGTGAACTTCTTGTAGACGTCGCGGTAATTGCGCTCGACCACCGTCATGTTCGGCATGGTCTTGCCGGGAATCGCATCGCATTCGCCGGCGCGCCAGTCCTTGGGATCGAAAGGCTGGCCCAGCTCGCCCGGCGTATCGTGCATCAGCGGGGTGAGGATGATGTCTTGCTGGGTGCCCAGCAGCTCGCCGCCGATTTCCGAGAATTTCTCGGCCAGCCCCTTGTAGATTTCCCAGTCCGACTTCGATTGCCACAGCGGCTGCACGGCTTCGGACAGCGGGTGGATGAACGGATGCATGTCCGAGGTGTTCAAGTCATCCTTTTCGTACCAGGTGGCCGTCGGCAGCACCACGTCGCCATACAGGCACGTGGTCGACATGCGGAAGTCCAGCACCACCAGCAGATCGAGCTTGCCTTCGGCGGCCGGGCGCACTTTCACCTGTTTCGGCGTGATGCAGTCGTCTTCGTCGCTGAGCAGGCCATTCTGCGTGCCCAGCAGGTATTTCAGGAAGTATTCGTGGCCCTTGCCCGAGCTGCCCAGGATGTTCGAGCGCCAGACAAACATATTGCGCGGGAAGTTGGCCGGATTGTCCGGGTCGTCGCACGAGAACTGCAGCTGGCCCGCCTTGATCTGGTCGAGCGCATACGCGGCCGGCGCCTGCCCTGCCGCCTTGGCGGCCTTGGCCACTTCCAGCGGATTGGTCTGCAGCTGCGGCGCCGATGGCAGCCAGCCCATGCGCTCGGCCTTGGCGTTGTAGTCGAGCAGGGTCAGGTCGCCCGTGCCGCCGGCCGCCGATGGCGAGGCGATGTCGCCCGTTTCCAGCTTTTCGTGGCGCCACTGGCTCGTGTGGGCATAGAAGAACGAGGTGCCGTTCATCTGGCGCATCGGGCGGACCCAGTCCTGGGCGAAGGCCAAGGGCGTCCAGCCCGTTTGCGGACGCAGCTTTTCCTGGCCCACGTAATGGGCCCAGCCGCCGCCCGACTGGCCGATACAGCCGCACATCATCAGCATGTTGATGATGCCGCGATACGTCATGTCCATGTGGTACCAGTGATTCAGGCCGGCGCCCACGATGACCATGCTCTTGCCGCGCGTCTGGTCCGCGTTTTGCGCGAACTGGCGCGCCACGGTGATGACGTCGGCGCGTTTCACGCCCGTGTGCTTTTCCTGCCACGCGGGGGTGTAGGGCACGTCGTCGTCATAGCTCTCGGCCACGTTCTCGCCGCCGAGGCCACGGTCGATGCCGTAGTTGGCCAGGGTCAGGTCGAACACGGTGGTGACCAGGCCCGTCGTGCCGTCGGCCAGGCGGATGGTTTTCACCGGCACCTTGCGCAGCAGCATGTCGGACGCATCCTTGCCGCCGAAGTAGGCGAAACCCACTTCCGTGACGGCGTCGCTGTCGTTGATCATGGAGAGCATCGGCACGATGGGCGCGCCGCTGCCGCCCGCCTTCTGTTCCAGATTCCACTTGCCCGACTCGCCCCAGCGAAAGCCGATGGAGCCGGCCGGCGCGGTAATCGCACCCGTGGTTTCGTCGATGACGAGGGTTTTCCATTCCGGATTGTTGGTTTCGTCGAGGTTGTTGTCCAGGTGCGAAGCGCGCAGGAAGTAGTCGGGCACCAGGGTGCCGTTATGCTCCTTGAGCAGCACCAGCATGGGGAAGTCCGTGTACTGGCGCGCATAGTCGCGGAAGTAGGCGCTCTGCCCTTCCGAGTGGAATTCCTTGAGGATGACGTGGCCCATGGCCAGCGCCAGCGCGGCGTCCGTGCCCTGCTTCGGCGCCAGCCAGATATCGCCGAACTTCACCATTTCGCCGTAGTCCGGCGAGATGGCCACGGTTTTCGTGCCCTTGTAGCGCACTTCCGTGTAGAAGTGGGCGTCCGGCGTGCGCGTCATCGGCACGTTCGAGCCCCACACCATCAGATAGGTCGAGTTGTACCAGTCGGCCGATTCCGGCACGTCCGTCTGCTCGCCCCACACTTGCGGGCTGGCCGGCGGCAAGTCGCAGTACCAGTCATAGAAACTCAGGGCCACGCCGCCGATCAGCGACAGGTAGCGCGTGCCGGAGGCGTAGCTGACCATGGACATGGCGGGAATCGGCGAAAAGCCGACGATGCGGTCCGGACCGTATTTCTTGATCGTCAGCGCGTTGGCGGCGGCGATGATTTCATTCGATTCTTCCCAGGTGGCGCGCACGAAGCCGCCCAGGCCGCGGATGGATTTGTACTGCTGCGAGCGCACAGGGTCCTGGCTGATCCAGTCCCAGGCCGTGACGGGGTCCATGGTCTTGCGCGCTTCGCGCCACATTTCCATCAGCCGGCCGCGCACCATCGGATACTTCACGCGCTGGGCCGAATACACGTACCAGGAATAGCTGGCGCCGCGCGGGCAGCCGCGCGGCTCGTGGTTGGGCAGGTCGGGCCGCGTGCGCGGGTAATCGGTTTGCTGGGTTTCCCAGGTGATCAGGCCATTCTTGACGTACACCTTCCAGCTGCACGAGCCGGTGCAGTTCACGCCATGCGTGGAACGCACGATCTTGTCGTGCTGCCAGCGCTGGCGGTAGGCGTTTTCCCAGGTGCGGTCTTCATCGACCACGGTGCCATGGCCGTTCGAAAACGGCTCGGCGGGCTTGCTAAAAAATTTAAGACGGTCCAGAAAGTGACTCATGCTACCTCCACATTGCGCCGCGAAAACGGCGCCAGGTCATTAAAACGCCGCAAGCCGGATGGCCCACGCGTCGATGCAAACAGTCTATCGATGCGCATTGCGCGGCGGTATTGGCAAGAAGTCGGTTTCCGGCACCAGGAATGCATATACCCATAGTCACTAATGCCTATGGGCTGCGCAGGCGTGCTGCGGTATACCTACAGGTCTGCATGCACCGCACCTTTCAACCCAGACAAAGAGGACCAATATGAGCATCACCGACTACGCCAGCCTGCTGCGCAGCGCCCGCACACAAGATCAGCCGCAACGGCTGCTGTTCACCTTCACCCAGGCGCAGGCCCAGCCCGGCGGCCAGGGCAAATCGCTGACGCCCGTGATGTGCGCCGACAAGCTGCCCGATGAACTGGGCAGCTTCGAGGCATTGATGGAAGAATCGAAACAGATGCAGACGCACTGGGACGTGGTCTTCGTGGCGGGACTGGCGGGGCGCGACGGCGTGCCGCCGCCGCAGCAGGCATGCGAGGCGCCCCTGCGCGCCATGGTGACGGCCATCGAGCAGGGCCGCATCGACAGCCTGCTGGCGTTCGACCGCAGCGGGGATTTATTGCGTTTTAGCTGAGGGAATTTGTCGGATTACGGCCTGCGGCCTCGGCGGCCCCACCTAATCCGACCTACCAGATGTAGGTCGGATTAGCGGGGCAGCGCCACGCGTAATCCGACACATTGTTGACCCCGCATATCAACTTACCTGACCGCGTCCGGCCAAGGGCGCTCATGCAAATGACGCGCCCTTTCGATCGGGCACACGAGCGGCAAAAACTGCTGCTGGCGCGCCGAATACGCCATCAGGGCGCCGCTGTCGATATCGAAATACCAACCATGCAGTTTCAACACGCCCTGCTCCACCCGGCGCTTGAGCCACGGGTAGGTGAGCAGGTTGTCCAGCGACTGCAGGATGCTGGCCAGCTCGCACGCGTGGTGCTGTTCTTCCGACGAGCGGTGCGCGAGTTCGCGCCGCACGCGCTGCGCCACCGGTTCGGCGATGCGCATCCACTGGCCCACGAAGTCCGTTTCCTGCCCCTGCGCGCGCGGCTGCGGCTCCAGCAGCGCGCGGATGCCGCCGCAGCGCGCATGGCCCAGCACGATCACCCTGGCCACCTCCAGCTTGCAGACGGCAAATTCGATGGCCGAGCTGACGCCGGGCGGCGCCTCCGGCGTACACGGCGGCACCAGGTTGGCAATATTGCGCACCACGAACATATCGCCCGGGTCGCTGCCCGTCAGCAGCATGGGGTCGACGCGCGAATCGCAGCAACCGATCAGCAGGGTCGACGGCCGCTGCCCGTCGCGCAGGCTGTCGTACAGGGTCTGCGGCTCGCTGAAATACTGCTGCTGAAACAGGCTGAAGCCGTTGACGAATTTTTCCAGTTCTTCCATGACATCCTCTGATACTGATACCACGCCCGGCCAGGACTGCCTTGCCGGGCATGCTGATTAACAAGGCATGGCTGCGCCCTTGCGCGCATAGCACCACCAGGTGATGGCGATGCAACTGACATAAAAGCCGATGAAGCACCACAGGGCCGCGTCGGGGCTGCCCGTGAGCGCGATCGAGGTGCCGTAGCTTTTCGGGATGAAGAACGCGCCGTAGGCGGCCACGGCCGAGGTGAAGCCCAGTACCGCCGCGCCTTCCTTGTTGGCGTCGACGATGGCCTGCTCCTGCGCCGCCTTGCCCTGGCCTGCCGCGGCGCGCTGGCGCTCCGTCATGAAGATCACGGGGATCATGCGGAAAGTCGAGGCATTGCCGATGCCGGTGCCGGCGAACAGCAGCATGAACATCCAGAAGAAGCCATTGAAGCTGCCCGCAGTGTGCAGACCTTGGCCCGCCTGCGGCATGAAGTGCAGCACGCCCAGCACGGCGCCTATCATCAGCAGGAACGACCACAGGGTGACGCGGGCGCCGCCCAGTTTGTCGGAGATCACGCCGCCTGCCACGCGCGCCAGCGCGCCTACCAGCGGGCCCAGGAAGGCATAGTCGAGCGGATTGACGTCGGGGAACTGGATCTTGATCAGCAGCGGGAAGGCGGCCGAGTAGCCGATGAAGGAGCCGAAGGTGCCTGTGTACAGCCAGCACATGAGCCAATTGTGCTTGCGCTTGAAGATCACGGCCTGTTCCGAAAACGAGGCCTTGGCCGAGGCCAGGTCATTCATGCCGAACCAGGCCAGCAAGGTGCTCAGGGCGATGAACGGGACCCAGATGAAGCCCGCGTTCTGCAGCCACATCTGCTTGCTGACGCCGCCCTTGGTCCAGGTGAGCGCATCGCCGCCCCAGGCGCCGAAGACGGCAAAGGTGATTACCAGCGGCACGACGAACTGCACAACCGACACGCCCAGGTTGCCCAGGCCCGCATTCATGCCCAGCGCGAAGCCCTTGCTCGATTTCGGGTAGAAAAAGCTGATGTTGGCCATCGACGAGGCGAAATTGCCGCCGCCGAAGCCGCACAGCAGCGCCAGGATCAGCATGGTCGGGTAGCCCGTATTCACATCCTGCACGGCAAAGCCGATGCCGATGGCGGGAATCAGCAGCGAGCCGGTGGAAATGGCCGTCCAGCGCCGGCCGCCGAAAATCGGCACCATGAACGAGTAAAAGATGCGCAGGGTGGCGCCGGACAGGCCCGGCAGGGCCGTCAGCCAGAACAGCTGGTTGTTACTGTAGGTGAAGCCGATGTTGGGCAGGTTGACCACCACCACGCTCCACACCATCCACACGGCAAATGCCAGCAGCAAGGCGGGAATCGAAATCCACAGATTGCGCCCGGCCGTGGCCTTGCCCGTGCTTTGCCAGAAACTGGGAGTCTCAGGCTCCCACGTATTGATCATATAGCGGCTCATGCTTTAACTCCTGCAGGTTGAGTAGTTGGTGCCGCACGCAGCGGCTTGAACGAGAAATGCATCCAGACGAGGGAAACGCAGACGGTGCCGTACAGCAGCATGAAGGAGCTCGAACGCACGCCCGTGAAGTCGACCAGGGCGCCGAACATCACGGGCAGGATGAAGCCGCCCAGGCCGCCGGCCAGGCCGACCACGCCCGAGACGGCACCGATGTTGTCGGAAAAATCATCGCCGATGAACTTGAAGACGGACGCCTTGCCCACGGCCATGGCGATGCCGACGATGAACAGCAGCACGGTGAACCACAGCGGCGACAGGCCGATATGGAAGGCCAGCGGACCCGTGACGGTTTCCACCACCATCTGCGTTTGCGGATACGACAGCAGGAAGAAGCACACCCAGCACACCCACATCACGGCCCAGGTCACCTTGGCGGCACCATATTTATCCGAGATCCAGCCGCCCAGCGCGCGCAGCACGCCGCCCGGCAGCGAGAAGCAGGCGGCCAGCAGCGCCGCGTGTTTCAAATCAAAACCGTATTCGGCCACGTAATACTTCGTCATCCACAGCGCCAGCGCCACGTAGCCGCCGAACACCACCGAGTAGTACTGGCAGTAGCGCCACACACGCGGGTCCTTCAGCACCTTCATCTGCGCGGAAAAGCTTTCGCCCGATGGCGCCAGGTGCGATTTGTCCGTGTACGAAAACAGCCAGAAGATGATGGCCGTGGCCAGCATGGCCACCGCATACACCTTGGGCAGCATTTGCCAGCCGAAGGCGGCGACGATGCCCGGCGCGACGAACTTGGTCAGCGCGGAACCGGAGTTACCCGCGCCGAAGATGCCCATCGCCAGGCCGCGGCGCTCCTTCTCATACCAGCGCGCCACATACGGCGTGCCGACGGAAAACGAACCGCCCGCCAGGCCCACGAACATGCCCAGCACGAGGAAGTGCCAGTAGGCGGTGGCGTAGGAAATCAGGTAGATCGGCACCACGCTGGCCAGCATCAGCAGGAAGAAGACGCGGCGTCCGCCGTATTTGTCCGTCCAGATGCCCAGCGGCACGCGCACGAGGGAGCCCGTCAGCACGGGCATGGCGGCCAGCAGGCCGAATTGTGTTTCAGTCAAGCCCAGGCTGGTCTTGATGGGGATGCCCAGTACGGCAAACATCATCCATACCGCGAAGCAGATGGTAAACGCGAAGGTACTGCTGATCAATACGGATGCCTGCTTGCGCCGCATGCCGGGTTCGACTGCCTTGTTACTACTGTTGTTCTTAGTGCCATCTAGGGTAGCCACGATGTTTCTCCATGAATGCACTGGCCGTCTGGCCAGCCGTCCCGACCAGCTTACGTGGCGGCCGCGAAAGGCACTATCGGCCACAGGGTGATTCTGGAAAGGCAATCTGGATAGCCGCATCGGCAAAAGTGACTAGATACCGGCACGCGGACCTAGCCTGGATGGCGGGGGTTTTACAAACCGGCGCATTTTTGGCACACTCGGCACCGGCACAACAGGGAGCGGCATGGAAAACAGAACGCAAGCAGATGAAATCGTCACCCGCATGGCCGGGCATGGCGATGTGGCAGCCATGCTCGCTTGCGACGCCTATGCCCAGACGCACCCGGAGCGCGGCGATGCCGTGCGCGCCGCCGCCGGCAAGGGGCACTGCCAGGTGGCCATCCGCAATGGCCAGGTGGCCGGCTATGTCCTCACGCACGGCGACTTCTTCGGCCACGGTTTTGTCTCGCTGGTGGTGGTCGCGCCCGCGCAGCAGCACTGCGGCGTAGGATTGCGCCTGCTGGCGGCCGCCGAAGCCGCGTGCCAGACAGGGAAACTGTTCACCTCGACGAACCGGCCCAACGGCGCCGCGCAACGGCTGTTCGCCAGGGCCGGCTTCGTGCGCAGCGGCCGGATCGACCATCTCGACGAGGGCGACCCGGAGCTCGTGTACGTGAAATTGCTGCCTTAGCTGCATCTCGTCCCGACGACGTATGGCGCAGGACGCCAAAGGCGGCTATGCTGGCGCCACGATCAATCAACGCCCACCACATCACGCATGGATTATCTGAGCCTCAAGCATTTCCACATGGGCTGCGCCGCCGCCAGCGGCTGTCTTTTCCTGTTGCGCGGCGCCTGGATGCTGCGCGCCTCGCCCGCCTTGCAGCAGCGTTGGGTAAAAATCCTGCCGCACCTGGTCGACACGGCGCTGCTGGCCAGCGCCATCGCCCTGGCCGTGTGGAGCGGCCAGTCGCCGGGCAGCCAGCCGTGGCTGGCCGCCAAGCTGTGCGCGCTGCTGGCCTATATCGTGCTGGGCACCATCGCCCTGAAGCGGGGCAAGACGCCGGCCACGCGCGGCGCCGCCTTCGCGGCAGCCGTGCTGGTCTTCGCCTACATTATCGCCGTGGCCGTCACCAAGCAGGCCTGGCCATTCTGATACATCAGAAGAGGTAGCGCAGCGTCACGCTGGCATTGCGCGGCGCGCCCCAGTAGCCCTGGTTGTACATGCCGACCTGGCTGTAGTAGTGTTTGTCGAACAGGTTGTTGACGTTCGCCTGCACGGACAACTGGCGCGACAGCGCATATTTCGCCATCAGGCTGGCCACGGCGTAGCTACCCTGCTCCACGCGCTCGACGCCGTTCGGGCCCGTGGCGTCGCGGTAGGCGCCGCTCTGCCAGTTCACGCCGCCGCCCAGCGACAGGGCGCGCCAGCCGCCTGGCAGCTGGTACGTGGAAAACACGCGCGCCAGCGTCTGCGGCACGTAGCTGTTCAGGCGCGCGCCGGCATTGTCCTTGGCCGCCGCATGCGACAGGCTGGCCGAGACATTCCAGCCCTTTGCCAGCTCGCCAGACAGATCGAGCTCCACGCCCTTGCTGGTGGTGCCGTCCGCCGCGTAATACGCCTGTGTCAGCGAATTGCCGACAAAGTGGCCCGTGTCTTCCTGCGCCAGGCCATCTTGCGCGATGCGGAACAGGGCCAGCGCTGCATTGAGTTTGCCGCCGAAATACTCGCCCTTCACGCCCGCTTCCAGATTCTTGCCCTGCACGGGATCGAGATAGCGGCCGAAGCGGTCCTGGTTGCCCTGCGGCTTGAAGATCTTGCTGTAGCTGGTGTACAGCGCATGCCGCGCATCGATATCCCATACCAGGCCCGCATATGGCGTGACGGCATGCTTGGCGTAGGCGTAGCTGCCGCCCCAGTCGTCGATGTGGTCCGCCTTGTAGCGGCTGTAGCGCGCGCCGACGATCAGTGTCAAGGGGTCGGCCAGCGAAAAGCGCGCCGTGCCATAGATGCCGCGCTGCTGCACCGTGTCGAGCAGCTTCCAGCGGTAAAAGTCGGGATCGTTCCAGTCCGGCTCCGGCGCCACACCCTGCCACTGGTAAAAGTTCCCGTAATCGACGCTGCCGCCCGAGATGCCGGGATTGCTGGCGAACTGGTTGCTGCCCGAGACGCCAAACGCCAGGTCGTGCGTGCGGCCCAGCAGCTGCACGGGTCCCTGCACATAGGCGTCGACGCTGTCCTGGCGCCGCGTGCCCGAATAAAAGCCGGGGCTGCCCGTCACGCCCTGTCCCGTGACCTTGTCCGGCCAGGTGTAGGCGAAGGTTTCGGCCGCCGAGTAATTGCCCCAGCCGTGATTCAGCATGGCCGTCAGGTTCCAGCCGCTGCCCAGCTGCTGCTCCAGGCGCAGGAACGCCGTCTGGCTGGCGCTGAACCAGCGGCTCCAGGTGGCGGCCGTGGTGGTGGAACGGGAAAACGCGGCGCGCTCGCCATCCGCATGCCACAGCGGCAAGCCGCCATACATGCCGCCGCGCGGGCGGTTGTCCTGGTATTCATAACCGGCGATCAGCACGCTGCCGGGCGCCAGGTCCGCTTCCACGGTGGCGTAGGCCATGGCTTTCTTGCCGTGGTACAGATTCACATACGATTCGCTGTCCTGGTAGCTGGCCACGACGCGGCCGCGCACCTTGCCATCCGCCGTCAATGGCGTGGACAGGTCGGCGCTGGCGCGCGCATGGTTCCAGGAACCCAGGTTCAGGGCCGCCGCGCCGGCCAGCTGCGCCGACGAGGCGCGCTTGCGCACCAGGTTGATGGTGGCCGACGGTTCCCCCGCGCCCGTCAGCAGGCCCGTGGCGCCGCGCACGATCTCGACCCGGTCGTAGGCCGTCATGTCCAGGGTGCTATCGCCCACGTTGTAGGCATTGTCGACCGTGGTGGGAATGCCGTCATACTGGTAGCTGGCGATGGAAAAGCCACGCGCAAAGAACGAGGTGCGGTCGCTGTCATAGCGGTTGATGGCCACACCGGCCGCGTTTTGCAGCACCTCTTCCACCGTTTGCAGATTCTGGTCATCCATCTGCTGGCGCGTCACCACGCTGACGGCTTGCGGCGTCTCGCGCACGGACAGGCCCAGGCGAGTGGCCGAGCGCATGGCCTGCGTCGTGTACGAGCCGCTGCCTTCCGTCGTGCCTTTGGCATCGGCGGGGGCCGTCACGGTCATCTCCGGCATGGTTTGCCCCATGCTGGCGGGCGCCGCTTCCAGCACATAGCCGCCATTCGCCTGCGGCACGGCGCGCAAGCCGGAGCCGGCAACGATGGCGCCCAGCGCCTCGGGCACGCTGTAGCTGCCCGCCAGGCCGGCGCTGCGCTTGCCCGCCACGGTGGCAGCCTGGTAGGAAATCATGGTGCCCGTCTCCTGGCCGAAGCGCACGAGCACCTGCTCCAGCGATCCGGCGGGTATCGCCATGGCGACACGGCTGGCATTGGCGGCCGTGGCGGCCGGCGCAAAGGCCGTGGCGCCGCCGGCGGCCAGCAGCCACAGGGCCTGGCTGACGGCGATGGCGGCCACGCTGCGCCGGCAGCGGGAGGAAACGGCGGGAAAGAGAGAAGATGTTTTACCAGGCATGGGACGATTTTCCAGAAAGTGAATGAAGGGTTCACTGTGCCTGCCACGCGAAAACCGCAAACCCCTCACTATTTTCTGAACATATTTTTCCAAGCGGCCTATGTACGCCCGGCGTCTGGCCGGTGTGGTGTTACCGTGACCCAGAAACGCGTGCTCTGGCGCACGTCGACGGGCAAGGTGCGCGTCAGCATGTCGAGCACCTGTGTCGTATCGGCCAGCGGGTAGATGCCGGACACGCGCAGGTGAACGATGGCCGGATCGCAGGCCAGGCGCCCTTGGCGGTAGCGCGCCAGTTCCTGCACGAAATCTGCCAGCGGCATGTCGTGCGCCACCAGCATGCCGGCCGTCCACGCATCCGCGCCGGCTGGCAGGGGCCGCACGGTGCCGGCCTGGGCCGCCGTGAAGCTCGCTTGCTGGCCGGCTTGCAGCCTGCGCGCCGCCACTGGCGACTGCCCTGGAAAAATGTCGACGGCGCCTTCGAACACGCCAAGCTGCGTACGGTCTTCTTTCACGCGCACGGCAAAGCGCGTGCCAACGGGCTGCAAACGGCCTTGCGCCGTGCGCACGAAAAACGGCCGGCCCGCCGCATCGCGCGCGGTCGTGACCATGATCTCGCCCTTGAGTATCGTCACCAGGCGCTGACCCGCATCGTAACGCACGTCGATGCTGGAGGCCGTGTTGAGCGCGATGCGCGTGCCGTCTTCCAGCACGATGTGGCGCAGTTCGCCCGTGCCGGTGCGGTAATCGGCCAGCCAGAACCGCGCCTGTTCATCGCCGCCCGCCAGCCAGGCACCGCCGCCCACGGCCAGCAGCGCCACGAGTTTCAAGGACTGGCGCCGCGCCGCATTCGCCTGCGCGCGGGCGGGCTTGCGCGCCAGGGTGCCGTGCGCCAGCGCTGCGGGCAAGCCGCGCATGCGCGCCATGCACGCTTCGATGTGCTGCCATGCCTGTTCGTTTTCCGCGTCGCTGGCCCGCCAGGCGCGCCATGCCTGCTCCACTTCGGGCCCGCAATCGCCAGCCTGCAGGCGCACCAGCCATTCGACGGCTTGCAGGCCGGGCGCTTCCGGCGCGGCGGCGCCACTCAAGCTCGTGCTCATGCCGATGGCTTGGCAAAAAAGCACTGGTGCATGGCTTTCACCAGGTAGCGCTGCACGGTGGCCAGCGACACATGCAATTCGGCGGCGATGCCCGCCTGCGGCATGCCGTCCAACTGCGACAGCAAAAAGGCGCGGCGCACGGGCGCAGGCAAGCCATCGAGGCGGCGATCGATGTCGAACAGCGCTTCGAGCAGGATCGCCTGCGCCTCGGGATCTGGCGCGCACTGCGCCGGCAGGCTCGCCAGGGTTTCCAGGTAGGCCGCTTCCAGGTCGCGGCGGCGGTACAGATTGCCCAGCACTCCCTTGGCCACCGTTGTCAGAAAGGCACGCGGCTCGCGCGCGGCAATGCCTTCTTCGCGATTGAGCAGGCGCATGAAGGTGTCGTGCGCCACGTCGGCCGCGTCAAAGGCGTTGCCCAGCTTGTGCCGCAGCCAGCCCTGCAGCCAGCGGTGATGATCGCGATACAGGCTGCCCACCTCCTGGTGAACGCCGGGTTGGGCAGCCGACACTGGATATCCTCACGCACAAACAATAATGATTCGCATTCTAACTGGCATGGCAAGGCTGGCGCAACCGCCGCGTTGGACGTGGCAGGGCGACAACAGGACCTCGCCCTCTGCCGGTCCATGCCCAGCGTCAGAACTTGTGGCGGATACCCGCCCCCACGCTGCTGCCGCCGTCCTGGTCGCTGATCTTGTCGCGCATGGCGACGCCGTACACGTCGGTGCGCTTCGATACGATGTAGTCGTAGCCCAGCGAGACGGTATTGCGCCGCACCGCGCTGCGCCAGCCCGGGCCGCCGAAGTCGCCGCTGGCACGGATGCTGCTGCGCCCCCACGACAGCATGGCCACGCCCGCACCCAGCGGCGCGCTGGCGCCCAGCTGCGCCGTATCGGACTTCAAGCCGTGCCGGTCGCTGTCCGCGCCATCGGGCAGGCGGTTGTCCGCCTGTTGCCAGGTGCCGAACAATTTCACGCTCTTGAAATCGTAGGCGCCGCCGATGAACCACGTGGTCTGGCGGCGGGCCGCCGCCAGCTTGTAGACGGCGCCCGTGTCGATGTGGTAGGGCGTGAAGCTGAACACCTTCGAGTCGCCAGCGGCCGCATCGAGCGGATTGTTGACGGCGATGCGCTGTACGTAGGCGCCCAGGGTCAGCGGGCCGCTGCCGTACATGGCGTTGGCGCCGACATTGTTCTTGCCGCCATTGCCGGCTTGCTCGCCGAACTGGTAGAACAGGCTGGCCGTCAGGCCGCCCATGTTCGGCGTGACGTACATGATCTCGTTGCTCCAGCCCGTGTCGCCAGCCGTCGTCGGCGCCCATTTCTGGCCACGGTAGGCGCCGGACGAGGCCTGCGTGTGCACCAGCAGCGGCGCGAAGGCGAAGGAGCCGCCGAACGGATTGAGCGTGATCGACGGCACGAAGCTGGGCGCCAGGTCGCGCCCGATGGAGAAACGCCCGAAGCGGCCCGCCAGGCCCACGTTGGCATCGCGCGCAAACAGGGTATCGGCGTCGTAGCGGCCGGCGCCGCCGTTATCGGGGCGGAAAAAGCCCGTCAGGTTGAATTGCGCCTGCAAGCCGCCGCCCAGGTCTTCCACGCCCTTGAAGCCCCACCACGAGGTGCTCATGCCGCTGCTGTTGACGACGTTGGTGCGGGCCGTTTCACCGCTGCGCTGCAGCGAGCCGGCATACGCGTCGATGACGCCGGTGAAGCTGATATTCGACTGCGCCTGCGCCGCCTGGCCAAGCGCCAGGCAAGCGAGTGCCGTGGCGGCGCGCAGGGCGCCGCTTGGTGTCATTTTCATGGTAATTCCCGGTTTGTTGGTGGATCAGGCCTTGCTGGCATCGGGCAGGGTCGAGATGGCCACCAGCGCAATGGCGGCCGCGCCCATCACGTACAGGGCCGGGGCAAACGCCACGCCCGTCGTATAGGTGATCCACGTCAGGATGGCGGGTGCGAAGCCGCCCAGCAGGGTGACGGCCGTGTTATACGACAGCGACATGCCGGACGAGCGCACGGACGTGGGGAAGATTTCCGACAGCGCCGCCGGTGCCACGCCAACGAACATGGCGATCATGGCGCAGAACAGCGACTGCACGATGACCAGGGTGACGGTGGTGTGCGAAGCCTGCAGCCACATCATCAGCGGATACACGCAAACGAGCAGCAGGCCGGCGCCGAAACGCAGCATCACGCGCCGTCCCAGCCTGTCCGAGAGGGTACCGGCCAGCACGCAGCAGACGATCATGAACAGGTTGCCGATCAGCGAAGCCGTGAACGCCTGCGAAGCCGTGAAACCCATGGTCTTTTGCGCATAGATGGGCATGAAGATGATCAGCGAGTACGGCGCCGCCGCCCACAGCACGGACAAGCCAAAGCCGGCCGCCAGCTGTTTCGGGCACTCGCGCAGCACTTGCAGCAGCGGCGTCTTCCTGACTTCGCCAGCAGCCTTCATGCGCTGCTCTTCCAGCTTGAAGTGCGGCGTCTCGTCGAGCGCCTTGCGCATCCACAGGCCCACCGGGGCGATCGCCAGGCCGATGATGAAGGGAATGCGCCAGGCCCACTCGCCAATTTCCTCGACCGTGTAAATGGTGGTGACGATGGTCGCCACCAGCGCGCCGGCCACGTTGCTGATGCCCATGCTGGCCTGCAGCCAGGAGGCATACTGCCCCTTCTTTTCCGGCGGCGCATGCTCGACCAGGAAAGCCGTCGCGCCGCCGATCTCGCCGCCGGCCGAAAAACCCTGCAGCACCCGGCCGCAGACGATCAGCAGCGGCGCGCCCACGCCGATGGCGGCATACGGCGGCGCGATGGCGATCAACAGGGTGCCCAGCGCCATCAGCATGATGGTCATCGTCAGCGCCGCCTTGCGCCCGGCGCGGTCGCCGTAGGAGCCGAGCAGCAAGGCGCCCAGCGGGCGGGCCACGTAGCCGAGTCCGAAGGCCATGAAGGAGGCCATCAGCTGCACCGTGGGATTCTCGTTCTGGAAAAAATTCTGTCCGATATACACGGCGAACAAGGCGTACACCGTGAAGTCGTACCACTCGAGCGCATTGCCGGTCGAAGCGGCGATGACGGCGCGCCGGCTCGCCTTCGGATCGTGCACGATCGCGGCATGCGCGGCGCCCGCCCCTGTTTCCGTCTTCGCCGGGCTTGCGCCACCCGCATTGATTGCCAGCTCTTTCATTTCCATCTCCCTGTAAACCACATTATCGTTGTCGTTATGTGCCGCCGGGGTTGTCCCCGGACGGCCTTTTTTTAGTTTTGTATGGCGTATGACGGTGAATTATTGCCGGAAGCGCTCCTCTCCGGTATCGATGCGGGCAATGCCCTTCACGGCCACTTCGTCGAGCGCTTCGGCATAGCCGGCATCGGCATAGCGCAGCACGCCGCTGCTGGTGTCGTTCGTCAGCGACAGGCGCAGGCGCTGTTCGGCCGCTGCGCTGCCGTCCGCCACCACCGTCACTCCCGCGCTGGTCATGTAGCCGCTGTAGCCGCCGCCGCCCGAATGGATGGCCACCAGGTCGGCGCTGGAGGAGCAGTTGATCATGGCGTTCAATAGAGGCCAGTCGGCGATGGCGTCCGAGCCGTCGCGCATGTTTTCCGTCATGATGTTCGGATGCGCCATGGCGCCCGCGTCCAGGTGGTCGCGCGTAAAGGCAACCGGGGCGCTCAGTTCCCCGTCGCGTACCATGCGGTTCACTTCCAGCGCCAGCTCCGTGCGCTCGCCATGGCCCAGCCAGGCGATGCGGGCCGGCAGCCCCTCGAACGGCACGTACTGGCGCGCCAGGCGCACCCAGTTCGAGACGATCCAGTTGCCGGCGAAGCGTTGCAGCAGGAAGTCATCGATCTTGCGGATGTCCTCCGGGTCGTTCGACAGCGCGATCCAGCGGAACGGGCCGATGGCGCGCGCGAACAGGGGCCGCAGGAACGCTTCGGTAAACACGGGAATATCGAAGGCGCGCGCCACGCCGCCCTGCTTCGCATGCGTACGTATCAGGTTGCCGTTGTCAAAAACGACGGCCCCCCGGTCCTGGAAGCCGAGCATGGCTTGCACGTGGCGCACGATGGACGCGCGGCTGTCCCGCATCAGTCCCTCGATGTCCGTCTCGCGGCGCTCGATTGCCTGGCGCGGCGTATGGCCGGACGGCACATAGCCGTACACCAGGTCGTGCGCCGAGGTCTGGTCGGTGACGATGTCGGGCACGATGCCGCGCGCCAGGATCTCCGGGTAGACATCGGCCGCATTGCCCAGCAGGCCGACGGAAACGGGCACCTTGCGCGCCACGGCATCGGCGATCAGCGCCAGCGCATGGTCGAGCGAGTCGGCGCGCAGTTCCAGGAAACCGTTCTTCAGGCGCTTCTGGATGCTCTCTTCATTCACTTCCACCGTCAGGATGGCGGCGTTGGCCATGCGCCCTGCCAGCGGCTGCGCGCCGCCCATGCCGCCCAGGCCCGCCGTCAGGATGAAGCGCCCGCGCAGGTCGTTGTTGAAATGGCGCTCGGCGATGCGGCAGAAAATCTCGTAAGTGCCCTGGATCACGCCCTGCGAACCGATGTACTGCCAGTCGCCGGCCGTCAGTCCGCCCCAGCAGATGAGGCCCTGCTTTTCCAGCGCATAGAAGTTTTCCGCCTTGGCCCACTGGCCCACCAGATTACAGTTGGCCATGATGACGATGGGGGCCTGGCTGTGCGTGCGCAGCACGCCGATCGGCTTGCCCGACTGGATGATCAGGGTCTGGTCCTCCTCCAGGAACAGCAAGGCGTCGACGATGGCGCGATAAGCTGGCCAGTCGCGCGCCGCCTTGCCCAGCGCCGCGTAGACCACCAGGTCCTGCGGCGCCTCGCCCACGGCCAGCACGTTTTCCAGCAGGCGCAGCAGCGCTTCCTGGCGCCAGCCCTTGCAGCGCAGCACGGTGCCCGATTGCACGCTGAATGTCGTCGGCGTCATCATTTGCCCTCCAGCGCGTAGTCGGCGAGCTTGATGCCCAGCGCCTTTTCCACGGGCGGGTACACGGCCGGGTCGCTGACGCTGGACGACAGCGGGATGACGCTCTTGTGCACGTGGAGGATCAGCACTTCCATGCCCTCCTTTACCTGGCCCGCGCTGACGGGATTGCCCTGCATGTCGAGCGTGGTGATGACGTCCGGGTAGCTGGCGATGCGCGCGCCATGC
The DNA here is from genome assembly GCF_058798615.1 of Janthinobacterium sp. GW822-FHT07H11. Taxonomy (NCBI): domain Bacteria; kingdom Pseudomonadati; phylum Pseudomonadota; class Betaproteobacteria; order Burkholderiales; family Oxalobacteraceae; genus Janthinobacterium; species Janthinobacterium sp. GW822-FHT07H11. The sequence goes on along the minus strand of NZ_CM179507.1, from coordinate 3,188,368 downwards.
GCGTCGTCGACGGCCATGTGCTCGTTCATCACGTGGATCAGGCATGTATCGGCGCCCTGGCCCACCTCGATCACGCCGATGTCGAATGCTTCGTCCGTGTAGCGCAGGGTATTGCGCGCCACCTTGCCACTGCCGATGATGCTGCCGCCCGTCTGCTTGCAGATGGCGTCGACGACGGCCATGCCGCCGCGGCTTTCGGCGGCCAGGATGGTTTCGCCGAGCGCCAGCGCCATGCTGATGCCGCCCAGCGCAGCATGCTGGCGCACGTAGGAAGCGGGAACGGGATTGCGGCAGCTGGCGATGAAGCCGCCCGACATGTCGGACGCCTTGCGCAGGATGGGCGAGACCCTGGCCGTGGCGCCGCGCACCACCAGTTCGATGTAGGCGTTGTTGGCGCGCTTGCCGCCGGCCGCGCTCTGTATCATGGGCAGCGGGCTGTTGGCCAGGCCCAGCGACCCCATGTCGCCGGTCGGATGGGCGCGCAGGTCGCCCACCGCGTCGATCACCTTGGTGCCCAGCACGGCCGACGGCAGCCAGCCGTTCAGGGTGCTCGACATGCCGTTCTGGCCGATGATCAGGCCATAGATGGCATGGCCCAGCGCTGCCTGCGTCAGCTGCACCGCCTTGACGTAGTCCATGCCCAGCATTTCCCAGTCCGTCAGGCCGCCCGGCGCACCGATGGCGGCCGCCGTGGCGATCCAGGCATCGTCCGGCACTTCGGCCATGTCGACCAGTTCCGGCCGGCCGATGGTCACGGCCAGGGTGCCCAGTTCGCGTCCGTGGTCAGCCCAGCCGCCGCCGCCGCAGGCAAAGACGGAACCGCCTTTCACCGCCGCCTCCACATCCCTGAGTGTCAAGATACGTCCCATTATTTTTCTCCTCCATGATTGATCTGCATCTGCGCCAGGCGGCGCCGGCCCACATTGCCGGCCCCTTGCCTGTCGCGATGGATCAAATATTAGGTAGGATTAACGATAATGTCGCGTTACATTTTGTGATTAGCATATAACATGATGTTAATGCCATGCGATGGTGCACCCGCCTGCACTCCGGGGCGGGCCATGCTGGCGCGGCCCTTGCACCAGCGCGGTGCGCGTTTCAATTGCGCAACGATTCCAGGATGGCGATGAATTCCTGCGCCAGCCGCGACAGGGGTTCGAGTTCGATGTGGTACACGTTGACGGGCGCGCTGGCCACGGGCACGACGGGAATGGCCACCACCTTCGACCAGATCGGGCCGCTGATCGTGATCTCGTCGACCAGGGCCACGCCCACGCCCGCCTGCACCATGGCGCAAGCCACGTGCGCCTGCTGCACCTCGATGCGCGGCTGCGGGCGCTGCTCTTCGTTGCCGAACATCTGCTGCACCAGCTGGCCGAATGGAATGTCGCTGCTGTAACCGACGAAGCGGTCGCCCGCCAGGTCGTCCGTGGTGATCTCGGTACGCCCGGCCAGCCGGTGATCGAGCGGCACCACGGCCATGATGCGGTTCCTGTACAGCGGCCGCACGGCCAGGCTCGGATGCGTGACAGGCATGTAGGTCACGCCCAGCTCCACCTCGTGCGTGAGCAGGCTTTGCAGCATCACGCTGGGAATCAGGGTATGCAGCACGATGCGCACGTCCGGGTAGCGCTCGCAAAAGATGGCCACCGCGCGCGGCATCAGCGACTGGCCCAGGTTGGGGCTGCTGGCGATGCGCAGCTGGCCGATACGGTTTTCCGCCAGGTTTTCCGCCACTTCGTTGACCCGCTGTACGCTCTGATAGACGGCGCCCACTTCCTCGAACAGGCGCCGCGCTTCCGGCGTGGGGTACAGCCGTCCCTTGATACGCTGGAACAGCAGCAGGCCCAGGCGCTGTTCCGTGTAGGAAATCAGCCGGCTGACGGCCGGCTGCGACACATACAGCAACTTGGAGGCGCCGCTGATGGAGCCGCTGAGCATGATGGCGCGGAAGACTTCGATTTGACGCAAATTCAGTTTCACGGAGGAACCTCGCAAGCAGTCGTCCATAACACGATGTTAATTGGATCGCATATTTAAGCATAAGGTATTTTGGCTTGGCCGTCCTACACTTTCATCCATCGTCAATTATGGAGAACGGTGCAACGATGAGCGAATTCGATCTGGTGGTGTCCGGCAATATCGTCGAAGCGGACAAGGTAGTGGAAAACGGCTGGCTGGCGGCGCGCGGCGGCAAGATCGTGGCGCGCGGCACGGGCCGCGCGCCGCAGGCACGCGACAGGGTCGACGCGGGCGGGCGCTGGATACTGCCCGGCGCCGTCGATGGCCAGGTGCACGCGGGCAGCCAGGCGGGCCAGGAGGGACTGGGCCACGCCTCGCGCGCGGCGGCGGCCGGCGGCATCACGGTGATGGTCGACATGCCCTACGACGATCCGGAACCGGTGGCGTCGCGGCCGCAGCTCGACGCCAAGATCGCCGAGGTGGAGCGCGACTGCCACGTCGACGTGGCCCTGTTCGGCACCCTGAACGACAAGTACGGCTTGCAGGCGGCGGCGGGCCTGATCGAGGGCGGCGTCTGCGCGTTCAAGTTTTCCACCTTCGAGGCCACGCCGGGACGCTTTCCACGCGTCGAGGAAGACCAGTTATACGAGGCGTTCCGCCTCATTGCGCCGTCCGGTCTTGTGTGCGGCGTGCACAACCAGATGCAGGAACTGACGCGCAAGAATATCGCGCGCATGCTGGAACTGGGCGACACGGGCTGGGACGCCTTCATGCGCGCCCACACGCCGCTGATCGAAAACCTGGCCACGGCCCTGATCTACGAGATCGGCGCCGAGACGGGCGCGCGCGCGCACGCCGTGCACGTGTCCACCTCGCGCGGCTTCGAGCTGTGCGAGATGTACCGCGCGGCCGGCCACCGGGCCAGCATCGAGACCTGCATCCAGTACCTGATGCTGAATCACGAGGAGCACAGCCGCCGCTTCGGCGCGAAGACCAAGCACTATCCGCCCATCCGCCCGCAGGCGGAAGTGGACCTGCTGTGGACGCACATCGCGCGCGACGCCTGTACCTTTGTCTCGTCAGACCATGTCAGCTGGGGCCTGGAGCGCAAGGGCAACCCGAACATCTTCAAGAACGCCTCGGGCGGTCCCGGCCTGGAAACCCTGCTGCCCGCCTTCTGGACGGGCTGCGAAGAGCACGGCATCGGCCCCTCGATGGTGGTGCGCCAGCTGTGCCGCAATCCGGCGCGCCACTTCCTGCTGGACGACCGCAAGGGTGGCCTGGACGTGGGCATGGATGCCGACATCGTCATCGTCGCGCCCGAGCGCTACCGCTACGACCCGTCGCGCAGCCTGTCGGCGGTGCAATGGAGCAGTTTCGAGGACCGCGAATTGTCCGTGCGCGTGGCCGCCACCTGGTGCCGCGGGCAGCTGGTCTACGACGGCGGCGCCATCGTCAACCGCGCCGGCGACGGCCGTTTTCTGCGTCCGCGCGCCGCCTGAACCTCCAACCATAGAAAGAATACATGAACACCATCCCCTTCCCGCCCCTGAACGCCGAGCGCCTGTGGGCGCGCGTGGAAACCCTGTCGCGCATGACACTGCCCGGGGTACCGTGGACGCGGCGCGCCTTCTCTCCGCTGTTCCTCGAAGCGCGCGCCTGGCTGCGCGAGGAATTCCTCGCCGCCGGCATGCAGGTGCACCAGGACGACGGCGGCAACCTGGTGGGCCGCCTGCCGGCCCGCGCGGGCGCGCCGGCGCGGGCGCCCCTGGCCACCGGCTCGCACTGCGACACGGTCATGATGGGTGGCCGCTTCGACGGCATCATCGGCGTCTTGGCCGGCATCGAAGTGGCGCGCACCCTGCACGAACAGGGCATCGCTTTGGAGCACCCGTTCGAGGTGATCGATTTTCTGTCCGAGGAACCGAGCGACTACGGCATCTCCTGCATCGGCAGCCGCGCCTTTTCCGGCGCCCTGCCGCCCGACATGCTGGCAGCGCGCAATGCCGACGGCGAGACGCTGGCCGAGGGCATGCGCCGCATCGGCTGCCATCCGGAAAACCTGGGCGTGCCCCTGCGCGCGGCGGGCGGCACGGCGGCCTTTGTCGAGCTGCATATCGAGCAGGGTCCGGTGCTGGAAACGCGGGGCCTGCCGATCGGCGTGGTGACGAACATCGTCGGTATCCGCCGCGTTTCCATCGTCGTGCGGGGCCAGCCCGACCATGCGGGCACGACGCCGATGGATATCCGCAAGGATGCGCTGGTGGGCGCGGCGCGCGTCATCGACGCGGCCAACCGACGCGCCGCAGCGCTGTCGGGCAAGCCCCACTACGTGGTGGCGACCATCGGCCGCTTGTCGCTCACGCCGAACGCCTCGAACGCGGTGCCGGGCATGGTGGAGATGATGCTGGAAGTACGCAGCGAGAATGCGCAGGTGCTCGACGCGTTCCCCGAAGCGCTGATGGCCGAGGTGGCCGACGGACTGGCACAGCTGCGCCTGACGGTGGAGATGCAGACGGTGAGCCGCTCGAAGCCCACCGACTGCGCGCCGCTGGTGATGGATGCCGTCGAGTACGCAGCAGGTAAACTCGGCTACGCCAGCATGCGCATGCCCAGCGGCGCCGGCCACGATGCCGTGTACGTGGCGCCGACCGGCCCCGTGGGCATGATCTTCATTCCCTGCCTTGGCGGACGCAGCCACTGCCCCGAAGAATGGATAGAACCGACGCAGCTGCTCGACGGCGCCAGGGTGCTGTACCAGTCCATCGTGGAGCTGGACCGCGCGCTGGCGCCATAGGCCGCTACCGCATCGGCAAGGCCGCCACGTCGACGGCCGGCGCCTGGCCCGTGGCCGGGCGCGTGAAGTTCTGGCCCGTTTTCACATAATCGGCAAAAAAACCGCCGTTATGCAGGTAGAACCTGCCATCCTCCAGGCCACCGGCGTAATCCATGCGCTGCGCATTGGTGGCCGTCGCATCGCCCGTGTAGCGCCCCGCCGTCACTTCGGCCCAGGCGCCGGCGCTGGTTCTCGCCCACTGGTTGCCGAACTGGACGCTGCGCTCCGTGTAGCCCAGGGTGTCGATGAAGTTTTCAAGGAAGGAATGCACGCCCGTCAAATACGTGGAAATCGCCGGCCGCTTCCAGGTGGCGATATAGCGCCACTTGCCCGTCTCGGGCGCGAAGAACCAGGCCGAATAGTCGCTGCCGCCCTTGCCGTCGGGCCGCGCGCGCGTGATGAAACGGTAGGTCGTGCCGGCCGCCCAGTTGTACGACAGATAAGTCTGTCCACCCGTGCCCTCGCCGCCGAATGCGTTGTCGACCACGCCGGCGCCCTTGCTGACCAGGGTGGTTTTCGCGCCATTCTCGGCATCCCACACGGAAAACAGTATCCAGCGCTCGCTGGGCGACTTCACCTGGATGCCCATGTAGCCCTGGCCGAAGCCGTTGGACATGAAATAGGAACCGATGGCGTCCTGGCCCACGGGGACCGTCATCTCGTTATAAAAATACTCGGTATTGGCCGGCACCGTGTAGCCCATGTGCACGGACGGGCCGCGCCGCGACCAGTAGTAGTTGGCCGGGTCATTCGCGTAATTGAGCGCGGCGTTCGACGCCACCTTCAGCGCGGCGACCTCGCCGAACGTGGCATTGGCACGCGACAGCCCCTGCAAGTCCACCTTCACGTAGCCGGCCGCCGGCACGTTCACCGTGCCGACGGCGTAGGTCTTGCGCGCCTTGCCGGCCAGCTTGACGTCGAACGGCGCGCCATTGATCGTCACGCGGATGGTGCTGTTGCCGCCATCGGCCAGGCTGGCGTCCAGCGCCACGTGGACGGGTCCCGCCCCGGCCACGCGGAAATAGGTGCTGGCGACGGCATCGGGATTGCTCCAGCCGGACAGGCCACGCCCGTTGATGATGGCGCCCTCCTGCCCGCTGGTGATGAAGGCGTTGCCGGCCAGTTCCACGGTGGCGGACGGCGCGGACGCCACGGGCGCGGCCACGCAGGCGGCCAGCAAGGCCATCGCGGGAAGGACTGCGTAGCGCAATGAACTCCTGTATTTCATCAACGTCTCCTGGAATGCAAAAAACCCGCTACGGCGGCATGCGCGGTAGCGGGCGAATGGGGCTTAGTACTTGCCGTCGAGGGCGAAGATCGGCTTGCGCGACTTCCACTGCCCGCCCGTGAAGTCCGGGAAGTCCAGGGTCTGGAAGTTGGCGGCGATCGACTGCTCGGACAGCGGCGTGATGGCGCTCCACGTCACGGCATCGTAGATATCGATCGGCATCGGCGCATTGGCCTTCAGGGCTTCGACAAAGGCGTGGATGACGAAGAAGTCCATGCCGCCGTGGCCCGCGCCTTCGGCTTGCGCCGCGTACTTGCGCCACACGGGGTGCTCATACTTGTCCTGGTAGAGCTTGAAATCGTCCCACTGGTGCGGCTTGCTGACGCCCTCGATGTGGATCGAATTGTTCAGGTCCATCCACAGGCCGTCCGTGCCTTGCACGCGGAAGCCCAGCGAATACGGGCGCGGCAGGCTCGTGTCGTGCTGCAGGATGATGGTTTCGCCGTTCTCGCACGCCAGGGTGGTGGTGACGACGTCGCCCAGCTTGAATTTCACCTTGGCGTTCGCATGCTGCGCGCCACCCGGCTGCTTGACGATGTAGTCGTGCAAGCCGCGCGCCTTGGTGGCGAAGGCGTTGATGCGCGTAAAACGGTTGCCGCGGTTGATGTTGGTGTACATGGCGCAGGGGCCGATGCCGTGGCTCGGATACAGCTCGCCATTGCGCTCGACCGAGTGCTGCGTGCGCCAATGGGCTTCCGACCAGCCCTTCTCGCCGAATTCCACGCCGCCGCCATACGGCTTGGCCGGATTGCCGCTGTTGAATTTGACGGCGCGCAAATCATGCTGGTAGCCGCCCTGCAGGTGCAGCAGTTCGCCGAACAGGCCGGCGCGCACCATCTGCAGCGCCGCCATCACGTCGCGGCGGTAGCACACGTTTTCCAGCAACATGTACGGCGTGCCCGTCTTCAGCTGGGTGTTCAGGACATCCCAGTGGTCTTGCAGGGTGATGCCGGCCACCACTTCGCAGCCGACGGCGATTTTCGCCTGCATGGCGGCGATCGCCATCGGCGCATGGAATTCCCACGGCGTGGCGATGATCACGCCATCGAGGCCGCCCGCGTCCAGCATGCGCTGGTAGGCTTTCTGATCGCGGTCTTCGCCGTACGTGCGCGGGCGCGGCTTGCCGGCTTTGGCCACCTGGCCCAGCGCGTGTTTCAGCATGATCGGCTCGATATCGCACAGGGCCACCACTTCCACGTCATCGCGGCGCACCAGTTCGGCCAGCAGCACCTGGCCGCGCATGCCCGTGCCGATCACGCCCAGGCGGACCTTGTCGCGGCCGGCGGCCGGTGCGGCGTTGGCGTCGCCAGGCAGCAAGGCGCTGCCGGCCATGGCGCCACCGGCCAGCGCTGCGCTGGCGGACAGGAAATTGCGTCGATTGATTTGTGTCGTCATTGGTCTCTTCTCGCTTCCGTTGGTAATGATCGTCACCGGCCCGCCGCACAGCGGGCCGGTTGCAGGTTAATAGGTGTATTCCGCCGTAAAGCGCACGGAACGCGGCGCCGTGCGTCCATCGACCTGCAGGTAATTGCGGGAGATGGCGCCATGGTCTTCGCGCGTTTCGGTATAGCGGGTGACGGTCTGGCTGTTGAACACATTGAAGACGTCCACTTTCAGGCTCAGGCCCTTGACGGCGCTGGGAGTATAGGCCACATTCATGTCGAGCTGGGCTTGCCATGGCAGACGGCCCTGGCTGCCGCGCGGCGCCGGCTTGCCGTTGCAATAGAAGTAGGAATCGCCGTAATTGTTCTCGAACTTCAGTTCATCGGGCAGCGCGCCGATGCAGTTGCGCGGCGCGCCCGAGGTCAGCGACAGGTTGGCGCCCACCGTCACGTCCGGGATGACCTGCATGAAGCCGTAGGCCTTGAACGCGTGGCGGTGGTCGCCAGGCAGGTAGCCATAGGCGTTGTACATCAGTTCCTTGTGGTCGTCGCTGACCGTCAGGCCCACGTCGCCGCCGCCGATGCTGTCCGTCTGGCCTTCCATATTGCCCTTCAGGGCAGACAAGGTGTAGGTCAGCTTGCCGTACCAGCCATTCGTGTACGGGTGTTCGACGAACAGGTTCAGGGCGCGGTAGGTGCGCGATGGCAGCGGGTTGCCCCACTCCGCCGCCGAAATATCCACGCGGCGCAAGCCCTTGCCGTCGTCGAAGTCCACCATCAGGCTGTTGTCGCGGCCCGGATTGATGATGGCGCACTGGAAGCCGCTCCACTTGCCCGTGTCGACGCTGTTGCGCGCGGCCCAGGCTTGCAGCGGACGTTCATCGCAGCTGTCGTCGTTGGTGTCGTTCAGCTTGCGGTACAGCACACTCGCGCCCACCACCAGCTTCTTGCTCAGGGCACGTTCGAAACCGAGCGAAAACTCATCCTGCGACAGCGGTTTCAAGCCGATGGCCGTCACTTCGCGCGCATCGCGGCTCTGGCCATAGGCGTTGTTGGCCGAATACGGCTTGCTGATGGCGTGCAGGCCCGTCGGCGCGCCCGTGACGGGATCGACGCCCGTGTAGGTGAACATCTCGCTGGTGGCCAGGAAGGGGCTGGCCATGTTGCTCGACAAATTCGATGGCACCGGCAGGTGGTAGCGGCCGCCGTTGGCGAAGAATTTCAGGGTGCCGTCGCCCAGGTAATCCCAGGTGGCGCCCAGGCGCGGGGCGATCATGTTGCGCTGCGAAATGAAGGCCACGCCATCGGTGCTGTAGTTGGTGAACTGTTCCCGGCGCAGGCCCAGGTCCAGCAGCACGCGTTCCGTGACCTGGTAGTGGTCCTGGATGTACTGCGCCGATTGCACGCTGGTCGGACGCGCCAGGTTGGCGTTCAATTCCTTGCTGACGTAATAGCCATCCTTGCCATAGCCGTTGCCCTGGGCCGGCGTCTCAAAGGCGCCGTTGATCAAGAGCGTCGGATCCTTGACCTTCTCGTACCTCCAGCGGTAGCCGCCGGCCAGGCTCAGGCCCACCTTCGATTCCACGTCGATGCGGTCGATGCCGCCGCGCAGCGAATGCTTGCCCAGCTTGTATTCCAGGTCCAGGCGCTTGGCCTTCTGGCGGTCTTCCGACGACGGGTCGACCAGAGTACCGGTCACCGTTTGCGGATTGGTGTACGTCAGGCCAGGCACCTGGGTCGATTCATTCGACGACGTTTGCGCCAGCAGCGGATTGTAGCCTTCCGGGGTACGGCGGTGCGAAGTGCGCGACTGCCCCATCATCGCCGTCACCGTCAGCTTGTCCGTCAGGTAGCCCGTGTACTTGAAGATATCGACATTCGCGCCCGGCGCGGCCGACGAACCGCAGCAGTTGATGGTGGTCTCGCTCCCGCCGCCAGGCACGTTGTTGCGTTTTAAGGTGGCATAGTCGAAACCATAGCTCTGGCTGTCCGTCGTCGTGCGGTCATACAGCTTGGTATATTCAAAGTGATGGTCGTCCGTCAGGTTGTAGTCCAGCTTGGCCATCATGCGGTCAACCTTGCTCTTGCTCTCGCGCCAGCCGTTCGGCAGCACCTTGTCCACCAGGTCGTCGCGCGCACCGGCGACGGCGCCGCCGTCCGTGCGCGTCTGTTCCAGCGCCACGAAGGCGAACAGCTTGTTCTTGATCAGCGGACCGCTGCCGTACAAGCCGACGACCTTGCTGGTGCTGCCGTTATCGCGGTTCCAATACTTCAAGGTGCCATCCGTCTCCGGATTGGCGCCCGTGTTCGGGTAATACCGGTTTTCCGTCGTGCCCTTCAGCGAGCGGGGGATGATGGAGACCTTGCCGCCGAATTCGACCTTGTTGCCGCCGCTCTTGGTGGTGATGTTGATCACGCCGCCCGTGGAGCGGCCGAATTCCGAGCCATAGCCGCCCGACAGCACCTGCAGGTTGGAGATGGCGCCGAACGGCAGCTCCGACGCGCCCACCTGGGTCAGGAGGTTGGTGATGGGAAAACCGTTGACGTAGAACGCATTTTCCGACTGGCCCGAGCCGCCGATCGACGGCGCATTGCCATACACGCTGTTGGTGCCGCGCGCCACGCCCGGCGTCAGCTGCACGATGGAAGCGACGTCGTTGCCGACCGGCAGCGCTTTCAATTCCTTGGCGGTGAAGATCACGCCATTGTTGGTGTTCGATACGTCGATCGGATTGCGCGACGCCTTCACCACGACGGTCTGCTCCTGGCCCACGGAACCGGCCGCGCTGGCCGGGCCGAAGTTCGCTTCGGCGCCCGCGCCGATCAAGGCTTCGACTTCCTGCGTCGCTTCCACCGAGCCGGCGCGCAGCACGCGCACCGCATAGCGGCCCGGCGGCATGGAGTTGGCCACATAGCGGCCCGACGTATCCGGCGTCAGGCTGCGCTGCACGCCCGTCGCCAGGTTTTCCAGTACCACGGTGGCGCCGGCCGGCGCACTCACTTCGCCGAAAATGGTGCTGGTGGCGTTCGACTGCGCCCAGGCCTGGCCTGGCACGCCGGCCGCCAGGGCGATCACGATCGCGGCGGCGCGGCTGATGTCGCGCAATTTGAGTCGGGTGGTATGCATGGTGTCTCTCCGTCTTTATCGAGGGTTATGCGCGCCCTCCCCGCTCCAGGGCGAAGCCGGGGGATGCAATTTTTATGGTGAGCGTCGGAAGGGAGAGCCAGGCAGCCGTCCCTTCCGGGAAATCAGTCCGTCTTGGCTGATTTTCGTTTTCTTGGGATTACTTTAAAAAGAAAAATAAGTATCGTCAACAAAAAGAAAGTTTCAGCGCAAATTTATCGCTAAATCCAGTAAATAAAGACGTTTTATCTTTCGATTCAATCCGCGATACGGCAGATAACTTTCGTTATCGTGGCGTTACGGATACACACGCAGGCAAGAAGGCGGCCGGCAGGGGACATTCCGCACGGCAATCCTGAGGGAAAAACGCGAAAGAGACCTTGGCAATCAGCTTTCACTTACGTTTATCTTTCGTATTGCGCAGTTCGGAATGTTGTCTTTTTCTTTTCATGGCCATACCCCGGCCCGTTGGCAGGCCGGGGCGGCATCAGGCTTTAAAAGAACTTGTAGCTGGCCGAGAGCGCAAACTGGCGGCCGAACAGGTCCTGGCTATGGTTGTAGCCTTCCCAGCCGTTCGGGTCGTAGTACGGCTGCTTGTTGAACGCGTTCTTCACGTTCAGGCCCACGTCCAGGTGCTTGATCGGCTTCCAGCTGAAGGCCAGGTTCACCGTCGTGTACGACGGCGCGCCCTTGCACTGGCCCGCCGGCAGCGAGACCGAGGCGGCGGTGCAGTTTTCCGGCGTGTTGTCCTTGTCCCACGGGCCGTACGCCCAGCGCGTCTTGCCCGAATAGTTGATGAACACGCTGCTGACGAAGTTGCGGTAGCTCCAGTCGGCGTTGACCGTGGCGCGGTAGCGCGGCGAATCGTAGTAGCCGACGGTATTGCCCTTGATGTCGCTGCCGTCCTCGCTGTCGTGGGTGTCGCGCTTGCGGATGGTGGCGGCGATGCCGGTACTCAGCTTGCCCCAGTCGCCGAGCGCAAAGCGCGTGCGCGCGTCGATGTCCACGCCATCCATCAGGGTGCGGCCGCGGTTCGAATACGAATTGATCAAGCCGCCCAGGTTGCCCACGGAATACTTCGGCACGCCGCCCGCGCACACACCCGCGTTGGCGGGATTGGCGCACATGGCCGCCACCGCCGCCATATTGCCCCGGTCCGCGTCCGTCAAGTCGTTGCGGATGGCGCTGGGCGTGCCGGCCAGGGTCGGGCCGTACTTGTCCACCAGTTCCGTAAACAGCTCGTTGAAGTCCTGGCGCACGATTTCGTCGCGGCGGTTGATGAACCAGTAATCGATGGAGATGCTCACGTCCTTGGCCGGCTGCAGCACCAGCCCCACGGTGGAAATCTTGGCCTTTTCCGGACGCAGGTTCTGGTTCGGCGGCGTCAGGCCGCCCACCGTCGTCGAGCAGTTCGAATTGAGCAGGCTCTTGCCCAGGTCCGCATCCGTCGCCACCGATGACTTCATCAGGGCGCGCGCCATGGCATTCGTTTCATCGCAGCGCACCGTGTCGCGGATGCCGCCCACCTGGGCAAACACGCCGCCCGAGCCCGATTCAGCCAGGTTGGGCGCGCGGAAGCCTTCCGAATAGGTCCCGCGCAGCATCAGGTCGGGCCGCGCGCGCCAGATCACGCCCAGCTTGGGCGCCAGGTTGGCCGAGAAATGCGGATATTTGTCCAGGCGCGCGGCGGCGTTGACTTCCAGCGTGTCGGAAAGCGGCACCACCACTTCGCCAAACACGGCGGCGATGGTGCGCTTGCCATCGAACCAGGAACCGCCCTGCTGCGTGATCAGGCCATTGGCCGCGTCCGCGTTGCCGGGCGTGAGAAAGCTCTCGCGCATGACGTTGGTGCCCACGGCGGCGCGCACTTCGCGCTCGCCCAGCTTGAACAAGGTGCCTTCCAGCTTCGCGTCCCAGGTCATCAGCTTGGTCCACGATTCGATGGCGAAGGTCGGGTAGGCGGCGCGCAGCAGCGCCGCATTGGCGTCACTGATTTCGCCGAACTTGTAGGCGGGATTGTCGGAGATATACGTGCGGCCGCTGACGGGATCTTTCGTGAACGGGCCGAACGCCTGCTTGAAGCCATTGATATTCAGGTTCGCCGTCTGGAACAGGGTCGAATGGCTGCCCGCCACGCTGAGCGCCGTTTCAAAATCCCAGCCGCCGCCGATGCCGCCGCGCAGGCCGACGAGCGCGCGGTAGTTTTCATCGACATTCTTCTGGCCGAAGTGGCCCGTGGCGTCCTGCAGCAGATAGTTCAAGCCCGCCGCGCCGCCCATCTTGGCCAGCATGTCGGCATCGAGCTTGCCCTTCAGGTAGACGTTGTTCGGGCTCAGGAAAGGCGTGGCGAAGGTGTTCAGGGTATTGCCCGTATTGCGCGCGAACCAGTTGTTCGTGCTGCCGCTGTTGAAGCTGGACGGGCCATTCTCGCCGCGCATCTTGATGTGGGTGAACGCGCCTTCCGCGAACGCTTCCATGTCGTTGCCCAGTTTCAGCCGGCCGCTCAGGTAGGCCGTGGCGCGCTCCGAGGTGGGGCCCGTGTCGAGCTGGTTGGGCAGCGCATTCCACACGCAGCGCGTGCCCGACGCTTCGGTGATGCTGTTGTTGCAGCCGGGCGCGGCGCGCTGGGTGCGCGCATTGTTGTTGGCCTTGTCGAAGACAAAGAAGGTCCCCGGATTCATCACGCCCGGCTCGCTGCCGACGCCCACGCGCATGTTCGGGATGAAATTCGGATTATTCGCATAAAAATACGCGGGACGCTTTTGCCAGGTGTCGGCCAGCGCGATGCGGTCGCGCTGGTAGACGTTCACGGAACCGTAGATGTTGTAGCCGTCGCTGGCCAGGTCGCCCAGGCCATACAGCACGCTGGCCTGGCGCTCGCCATACGCTTTCACGCTGGGCGAAAACTCGCCGTTGGCGCGCGCCTCCAGGCCCTGATACGACTTCTTGGTGATCACGTTGATGACGCCGGCCACGGCATCGGAGCCATACACGGCCGACGCGCCGTCCGTCAAAATTTCCATGCGCTCGATGGCGGCGGCGGGAATGGCGTCGATATTGACGAACATGGTCTGGAAGCCGGCCGGCGCGCCATAGAACGACAGGCGGCGGCCATTGAGCAGCACCAGCGTGCCCTGCGCGCCGAGGCCGCGCAAGTTCGCCTGCGAACCGCCGTCCGAGCCCGTGAACATCGAGCGGAAGTCCTGCTGCGCCGGGCGGGCGGCAGGCAGGTTGTCGAGCACCTGCAGCAAGGTGAGCGCGCCCATGTTTTCGATCTGCTTGGCATTGATCACCTGCACCGGCGACGCCGTTTCCGCGTTGATGCGCTTCAGGCTGGACCCCGTCACTTCGACGCGCGCCAGTTTTTCCTCTTCCGCTGCCAGCGCCGTTGATGCCAGCGCAGTTGAGCACAATCCTACCGCCACCATGGCGGCCATCAGTTTTTTCAAGTGCATTCCCATCTCCCTTTTATAAGTGATTTGTTTTCGTCAGGCTGCAAGAGCCCCTCCCCGGTCCGAAGAGGGGCTCTTTTTTGATGAAGTGAAACGTGGTTAGCGCGGCTTGACGGTCGCGCCTTCCGTGCCGGTGAGCACGGCGTTGGCCCAGTTGCCGCAGACCTGGGCCGGGTGGGCGCCGCGCGCGCCCAGGGTGCGCAAGCTGAGCTGGCTCAGGCCGCGCACGTCGATTTCGGGTTTGACCACCCCGGGAGCCGTGACCAGGCCGCTGTCATACAGCAGCCGTTCACCGCTCCAGACCTGGAATTGCAAGCCGCCCGCGCTGCGGCAGCTGTCGTCCACGCCCAGGTCGGCGCGCAACAGATTCCAGTTGCCCGCCAGCTGCAAGTCGATGCGGCTGGCGGGTCCCACGCCGAGGCCCTTGCGGAACCACAGCCCGTTCATGCGCATCTCGGCCGCCTTGCCGGCCGGGCGGTCTTTCGCGACAGTCTTCGGCAGCGCCAGGTCCGACAGATAGCGCTGCACCTCTTCGCCTTCGGCCACGCGGTGCTCGAGCACGCGGAAGGCGGACAAGGTGACGGGCGCCACGTCGGTGGCCAGCGCCGCGTCGAACGCGCGCGCCACCGGGCCCGTTTGCGCCGCCGTCACCATCGGGTCGGTGGACGCGGCGCCGTCGCCTTCCGGATTGTGCGTGCTCATGACGCGGAAGCGCAGCAAGCGCCCGGCCGTGGCGGGGAAATTGATCGTCTGCGTACCCTCTTGCAATTTGAGGGTGCCGCGCGCAAGCGCCGCGCCCCACTCGCCGTTGTTGTCGCCGATGTAGATTTCATAATCGCGCACCTGGCCATGCTTCCAGTGCTGGTCATTGCGCGGCGCCAGTTCGATGCCGTCGACCAGGCGCCGTTCCGTAAAGCCGATCACCCATTCATGCGGTCCGCTTTTCACGGACGGGCTGCGCACGGTGCGGAACCAGGTCTCGGGCTTGCCGTCGAAGGCGTTTTCCAGCGGGTAGCCGCTTTCTTCCGCAGGACGCGCCACCACCTGCATGGCGTCGGCCGGCAAGGCGCGGCCCGGTACGGGGGCGACGGGGAAGTCGGCATCGATACGCGCCACGGCCAGCGCGCCGGCCACCTGCACGGTCAAGGGCTGGCGGATGTCCTGCGCCGCCACTTTCACGTGCACGGTACCCTGGCGGTCGGCAGGATCGAAGAACCAGGCATCAAGCGCCTTGTCGTAGGCGGCGCGGTCGGCGGATGCCGCGATCAGGCGTTCGCCGGCGCGCACGGCGGCCGGGGCCTGGCCCGCCAGCATGCGCAGCGCATAGCCGCGGCGCGCTTCCTGGCCCTGGTACTGGCCATCGACGGCGCCGATGTCGACCTGCACGTCGGCGCCCGTCTGGCGCATGCGGATGACTTGCTGGCTGAAGGCGCCGCCCTGGTACTGGCGCGTATTGCCGTCGTCTTCATACAGGGTGTACTCGGAATCGCCGTGCGGATAAACGTCCAGCGTGAGCTGGTCCTTCGGCTTCTGGCCGTCGTACAGCATTTCCGGATACATGGGCAGGATGGCGCCGGCGCGGACAAAAACCGGCAGCTTGTCCAGGGTCACCTGCAGATCGAGGTCGCGCCCCTTCGCGTCGGCCGTGGCCTGGCGGCCATCCCAGTAGTCGTACCACGTGCCCTGCGGCAGGTGGATGCCCTTGCGCCAGCCGCCGCTGACGGCCTGGCTGCGGTAGACGGGCGCCACCAGCACGTCGCGCCCCAGCAGGAATTGGTATTTATATGCTTCCGTGTAGGCGGCCGGGTCTTGCGGGTAATCCCACATCAGGCCCCGCACCAGCGGCGCGCCCGATTGCTCCGCTTCGCGCACCAGCGTATACATATACGGCGTCAAACGCATCTTGAGTTTTAAATAGCGGCGGTTGATGTCGCGGTACGGCTGCTCGAACCACCACGGGTGCTTGCGCTCGGCCGCGGCCCAGCCGGACATGCCCATCAGGACGGGCGTAAAGCTTTTCCACTGCAGGTCGCGCAGATAGGTTTCCGGGCTGCCGCCGAAGATGGCATCCACGTCGCCGGACGCATACGCCTGGCCGGACAGGCCCGAGCCGATCAGGGTCGGGATGTGCCAGCGGATGTAATCCCAGCTGGCGCTCTGGTCGCCCGTCCACGCCACGGCGTAGCGCTGGATGCCGGCCCAGCCCATCACCGTCCACAGAAAGGGACGGCTGTCGGAGTTGTTCAGGATTCCGTCATACGCGGATTTGTTCGCATCCATGGCAAATTGATATCCCTTGCCCGTCCACGCCACGTCCAGCTTTTGCACGCGGCTGCCCGCCTGGCCCACTTCCCAGGCGATCTTGTCGACGCCGTTTTCCGTCCACAGGCCCGTGCGGAAACCATAGCCGGCCAGGCCCTTCACGGTGTCCGGCAAGTTCGTGTAGCCGCAGCCGTAACCGTCATTGGGCAGGATCCAGCCGCCCGGCATGTCGTGTTCGCGGTACTGGCGCGCCACGGTCTCCACCACGTCCGGCGTCTTGCCCGTGGGACCGTCCGTCCAGCCCTTGGGCACGGAACCGGGCTTTTTCACGTTGTCGCCATCGTTGTAGCAATCGGCGTCGCCGTATTCCAGCGCCCAGCGGGGCAGCATGCGTGCGCGGCCCGTCAAGTCCGTGTAGCGGGCAACGACGTCGCGCAAGTCCTTGCCGACAAAGAAATACGCATCGAAGCGGCCTTCCGCGTGCTGCAGCGAGATTTGCTCCTGGTCGCGCAAGTCGTAATTACCGTCGGACCAGGTATTGCGCAGCATGCCCCAGCCCCGTGAACTCATGAGGAATGGCGCGGGATTCGGCCGGTCGCCCTCTTCCCAGCCGCCCGAATACGACACGGGCACCTGCTTGCCCCTGAATTCGAAGCGGCCATTCTGCTGGCCGCCGCCAAAGTAGCGCTCGCCCGGCACGCTCGACAGCAGCTGCACGCCCTGCTTGTCGTCGAGCGACAGCGGCTGCACTTCGCGCCACAGCGGCACCGCATCGCCCTTGCGGAACAAGGTAAAGCGCAGCGGTTTGCGGTCGATGCGCAGGCTCAGGGCTTCGGTACTGATCACGATATGGTCCGGCTGTTCATCGATCTGGTATGCCACCTGCGCGGCAGGCTGGCCCACGACGATGGGCGCGGCCTTGTCGCCGGGGCCAGTCAAGCCGGCCTTGCCGCCCGCCTGGATGCGCAGCACGTCCGATTGCGGCAGGCTGACGCGCAGCTGCATGCCCGTGTCGCTGCGCAGATCCCAGCCCAGCGCATCGCCCTTGGCCACGTCGGCCGCATGCACGGCACTCAAGCTGCTCAGATTGCCGATGGGCGCGGCTTGCAGGCCAGGGGCGGCCAGGGTGGCCAGGGCGGCGAGGACGCAGGCGGCAAGGGCGCGGCGGGGAAGCGGGAGAGGTTTCATCAGACGGCTTTCAGGATCGAAGTGATGGAAATACTTTAAGAAGAAAAATAAATATCGTCAACCAAAAGAAAGTTAAAACGTCAATTTATTGATAAAATGCCCAGAATTGGCGCATTTATCTTACGTTTCACCAAAATGTCACAAAACATACTTTCGTTATCGTCGCATTTCAGCGACAGGCGGCAGCACGGCTGGCTTTCATGCGGCACCGCAACATGACTGCGGTCCAGAAAAACCCCAATGCAGCGACATTATTTCGCAAGCCTCACAACTATTTACTTTCGTTTTACTTTCGTATTTGACTTTTCGAAATTTAGTATTTATGCTTTCTCCAACAAACACTTTACTGACACTCCATGACTACCCTTCTTCAGCGTGACATTCAAACCTGGCGCGACATCGGCGGCCTGCACACGGCCGAGGAAATCGCCCACCAGCCGGCCATCTGGCGCGCGCTGGCCGGCATTCTGCGCAAGGAGCAAGCCGGCCTGGCCGCCTTCCTCGGCGACGCGCTATCCCATCCCGCGCAGCGCGTCATCCTGACGGGCGCCGGCAGCTCGGCCTATGTGGGCGAAATCATCGCCGATACCTTGAATGCGGCCTGGCCCGCGCAGATCCGCGCCATCGCCACCACGACCTTGCTGACGCACCACGAGCTGTACCTGGAAGCAGACGCGCCCACCCTGCTCGTGTCGTTTGCCCGCAGCGGCGACAGCCCGGAAAGCCTGGCGGCCGTGGAGCTGCTGCGCCAGGTCGTGCCCGGCGCGCGCTTCCTGAACATCACCTGCAACGCGGACGGCAAGCTGGCGCGCCAGGGCGCCAACGACAGCAATACCTATAACCTGCTGATGCCGGAAGGCAGCTGCGACCGTGGCTTCGCCATGACCAGCAGCTTTAGCAGCATGCTGCTGGCGGCCCTGTCGGTACTGGGCCAGGACACGGATTTGTCCCGTCTGGAGACGCTGGCGCAGCTGGGCGAGCAAGCCTTGCGCGACTGGTCGGCGCCCGTGGCGGAGCTGGGTGCCACACCCGTGCAGCGCGTCGTCTACCTGGGCAGCGGCCCGCTGGAAGCGCTGGCCAAGGAAGCGGCATTGAAGATCCTGGAATTGACGGGCGGGCGCGTGATGGCGATGGCAAATACACCGCTGGGTTTCCGCCACGGCCCGAAATCGGCCGTCACCACGGAATCCCTGGTGATCCTGCTGCGCAGCAGCAAGCCGCTGGCGCGCCAGTACGAAGACGATCTATTGAAAGAACTGCGGCGCGACAGCGTGGCGCAGACGTGCCTGACGGTGGGCAGCGGCGGCGACCTGTCAGCCGACGCGCCGGCCTGGCCCGACGCCTGGCTGGCCCCGCTGTGGCTGCTGATGGCGCAGCAATATGCGCTGCACCAGTCCGCGCTGCTGCAACTGCGCCCCGACAATCCATTCGCCGGCGGCATCGTCAACCGTGTCGTGCAGGGCGTCACCATCTATGGCCATGAGCAATTCTAATCACACCGCCGGCTACCACGGCATCGACATCGGCGGCAGCAAGATGGAGCTGGTCGCGTTTGCCGACCGCGACGGCGCGCTGACGGAAGTATTCCGCGAACGCGTGGCCACGCCGGGCGACGATTTTGCCGCCTTCGTGCAGGCGATCGTCGACCTGGTGGCGCACGGCGACGCCGCCCTCGGCACGACGGCGCCCGTCGGCATCGGCTTGCCCGGCGTGATCGACAGCGCCAGCGGCCGGCAGCTGAGTTCCAACGTGCCGGCCCTGAATGGCCGCCTGGTGGCGCACACCCTGCGGCAAGCCTTGCAGCGCCCTGTCGCCATCGGCAACGACTGCCAGTGTTTCGCCCTGTCGGAAGCCCAAGGCGGCGCGGCCGACCATGCCGCCAGCATGTTCGGCGCCATCCTCGGCACGGGCGCCGGCGGCGGTTACTGCGTGGGCGGCCAGCTGCTGCGCGGCTTGAACGGCGTGGCCGGCGAGTGGGGCCACTGGAGCCTGCCCGCCACCCTGCTGGCGCAGCACGGTTTGATCGATTACGCCTGCCCGTGCGGCAAGACGGGCTGCCTGGAGCGCTATGTCTCCGGCCCCGCCATGAGCAAGTTATATGCGCATTTCGGCGGCGAAGGCACAGAGCCGCTGGCCACGCTGGCCATCGTCGCGCGCGCCAATATAGGCGACGCCGTGGCCCAGCGCACGGTGGCCGTGCACCTCGACGTGCTGGGCCACGCGCTGGCCGGCCTGGTGCTGGCCTACGACCCGCACGTCATCGTGCTCGGCGGCGGCCTGTCCAAGCTGCCGCACCTGTACGACAAGCTGCCGGCCGCCGTCAAGCGCCATTTGTTCCCCGGCGTGCACGTGCCGCCCATTTTGCCACCGCGCTTTGGCGACGCCGGCGGCGCGCGCGGCGCGGCCCTTTTGATACGACAACATACAAAGGCATCAACATGATGACGCAAGCGGAAAACCCGACCTTTACCCTGTCCCCGATCCAGCAAGTGATCAAGGCGCACCGCCGCGGCGAGCGCGTGGGCCTGTATGCCGTCTGCTGCAGCCACCCGAGCGTGCTGCGCGCCGCCATGCGCGTGGCCAGCGACTACGACACCGTGCTGCTGGTCGAGGCGACCTCGAACCAGGTCGACCAGTTCGGCGGCTATACGGGCATGACGCCGGGCGTTTTCCGCGACAGCATGCTGGCCATGGCCCGCGAACAGGGTTTCCCCGCCAGCCGCCTCGTGCTGGGCGGCGACCACCTGGGCCCGAACGCCTGGCAGCATCTCGATGCGGCCACCGCCATGGACCACGCCGAGACCCTGATCGCCGCGTATGCGGCGGCCGGCTTCCATAAAATCCACCTCGATTGCAGCATGCGCTGTGCCGACGACCCCTTGCAGCTCGACGATGAAACCGTGGCCGCCCGTTCGGCGCGCCTGTGCCTCGTCGCCGAAGCGGCGGCCGCCGCCGCCGGCTTCGCGCCGCCCGTCTACGTGATCGGCACGGAAGTACCGGTTCCCGGCGGCGAAGCATCGCTGGCGCAGGCCGGCGCCGTCACCAGCCCGCAGGCCGCGCGCCGCACCCTGGACGTGCACCGCCGCGCCTTCATGGAAAACGAGCTGCATGGCGCCTGGCGCCGCGTCATCGCCATGGTGGTGCAGCCGGGCGTCGATTTCGACCAGAGCAGCATCCAGCACTACGATGCGGATGCCGCCGCCGAGCTGTCGGCCTTTGTCGCCGAGCAGCCCGGCCTCGTGTTCGAAGCCCACTCGACCGACTACCAGCGCGAATCGGCCCTGCACGCCATGGTGCGCGACCATTTCGCCATCCTGAAAGTGGGCCCGGCCGCCACCTTCGCCCTGCGCGAGGCGCTGTTCGCCCTGTGCCAGATCGAGGAAGAGCTGCTGCCGGCGCACGCCACCTCGCAGCTGATGCAGGTGCTCGACGACGTCATGGTGGCCAAGCCGAAGAACTGGATCAAGCATTACCTGGGCACGCCGGAAGAGCAGCGATTGATGCGCCGCTACGGCTTGAGCGACCGTTGCCGCTATTACTGGGGCGAGCCGGAAGTGGCGGCCGCCGTCGGCAAGCTGCTGGCCAACCTGGACACTGTGGCGATTCCGCTGCCGCTGCTGAGCCAGCATTTGCCGGAACAGTATCTGGCCGTGGTGCAGGGCAGCCTGGAAGCACAGGCGCCGGCCTTGATCGAGCACAAGATCGGCAGCTTGCTGGCGCAATATGCGCGCGCCTGCAACCGCAATGCGGCAGTGGCCGTCATTGCCGAAGCGGCAATCTGTTAAGCTCGGTATTTTCACTTTTACCGAGCCCGCCACCATGCGAAATACCAGCCAACGCCGTGAATCCATCCTCCAAATGCTTGCCCAGCAGGGCACGGTGCAAGTGACCGATCTGGTGGAAAAGCTCGGCGTGTCCGCGGTCACCATCCGCAGCGACTTGAATGCGCTGGAAGCGCAAGGCATGGCCACGCGCAGCCACGGCGGCGCGACCCTGACGCGCACGCCGCCGCTTGAACACACGATACGCCAGAAGGACGCCATCAACCACGAGCAGAAGGAGCGCATCGGCGCCTATGCGGCGCGGCTGGTGGAACCGGGCGACAACATCATCATCGACTCGGGCACCACCACCATCTCGCTGGCGCGCCATCTGCGCGATGCGACGGGCGTGACGGTGGCCACGAATGGCCTGAACATCGCGTGGGAGCTGGCCGACGCACCCGGCGTGGACCTGATCCTCACGGGCGGCCTGCTGCGCAAGCAGTCGCTGTCGATCCAGGGCAGCCAGGCCGAGACCTGCCTGCAGGCCTACAGCTTCGACAAGCTGTTCCTGGGCGTGGACGGTTTCGACCTGCAGTTCGGCGTCACCACCCACCACGAAGCGGAAGCAAGCCTGAACCACAAGATGGTGGAACGGGCCAAGAAAATCATCGTCCTCACGGACGCCTCGAAGTTCGGCCGCGTCAGCCTGCACCGCATCGTGCAGCTGGACCGGGTCGATACCGTCATCACCGATGCCAGCATCAGCCAGGAGTACCGCGAAGGGCTGCACAAGCTGGGCATCGAACTTTTTATAGCGGAATAACACATGCTGAGCGGCAGAATCCTTACCCCATCTGGCTGGATCACGGGCACCATCACTTTTGACCAGCGCATCGTCCAGATACAGGAAGACCCTGCCGCCGACAGCGCGCTGACCATTTTGCCCGGCTTTATCGACCTGCACGTGCATGGCGCGGCCGGTGTCGACATCATGGAAGGCGGTGACGCGGGCGCCAGCGTGGCGCGGGTGCATGCGCGCCACGGCACCACGGCGCTGCTGGGCACCACCCTGACGGCGAAAGAGCCGTCGATCGTGCGCGCCCTGCAAGGCCTGGCCGGCGTCATCGCCGAGCGCCCGGCCAACGGCGCGCGCATGCTGGGCGTGCACCTGGAAGGCCCGTTTTTGAACCTGCACCGCCTGGGCGCGCAGCCGCCCGACGTGGTGCAGGCCAGCCTGGCGCTGGTGCAGCGCTTCCACGCCATCGCCCCCATCAAGGTGCTGACCATGGCACCGGAGATTCCCGGCCACCTGGAACTGATCCCGCAACTGGCGGCCATGGGCATCCGCGTGCAGATCGGCCACAGCGCCGGCACGTATGACGAAGGCGTGGCGGCCCTCAAGGCCGGCGTCTCCGGCTTCACCCACCTGTACAACGGCATGACGGGCATGACGCACTACGACCCCGGCATGGTGGGCGCGGCGCTGGCGCACGCCGAATACGCGGAAATCATCCCCGACCTGCAGCACGTGGCCAAGGGCGCCCTGCGCGCGGCCCTGCGCGCCATCCCGCGCCTGTACGGCGTGACGGACGCCACCTCGGCCACCGGCATGCCCGATGGCGAATACGGCCTGGGCACGCAGCGCGTCTACAAATGCCTGGGCTGCGTGCGCCTGGCCACGGGCTCGCTGGCCGGCAGCGTGCTGACCATGGACCAGGCCCTGCGCAATTTCGTCGAGCTGGGCCTGGACCTGGCCGACGCCTCGAACCGTTTGTCCCTCTATCCCGCCGATTACCTGGGCGTATCCGAACGGGGCCGTTTGGCACCGGGCGCCTGGGCCGACATCGTCGTCCTCGATTCCAGCTTGCAGCCAGTGTCCGTCTTCGTCGAAGGCGCGGCCATCGATCTTTCCACCCGCTAGACCCCTACCACCCACCTCAACCCCGTCCCGGAGTTACCATGCACGACACGTCACACAAGGCCCCCGTGTGGGCCATGCGCTACCTGCTATTTATTGCCGGCATGGGGGGATTGCTGTACGGCATAGACATCGGCATCATCGCCGGCGCCCTGCCCTACCTGGAATCGACGGCCTCGGTGGCCTGGAAACTGACGGCCCAGCAGCTGAGCTTTATCGTCGCCGCCGTGCTGCTGGGCTCCGTGCTGTCGTCGCTGTTCGCCGGTGCCCTGGCCGATATCCTGGGCCGGCGCTGGGTGATGTTCCTGGCCGGCGCCCTGTTCAGCGCCAGCATTCCATTGATCGCCCTGGCCGACGGCTATACGCCGCTGCTGCTGGGCCGCCTGCTGCAAGGCATCAGCGGCGGCTTGATCGGCGTCGTCGTGCCCCTGTACCTGGCCGAATGCCTGCCCGCGCAGCAGCGCGGAAGAGGCGCCGCCCTGTTCCAGCTGCTGCTGACCATCGGCCTGGTGGCGGCCGCCCTGATCGGCCTGCTGCAGGCGCAGACGGTGGAAACGGCCACGCAGGCGGCGCAAGCGTTGCCGGAAGCGGGCCGCATCGCCGCCATCTTCGCGGCCAAGGACCACGCCTGGCGCAGCATCTTCTGGGTCTGTTTGACGCCGGGCCTGGTGTTTACCATCGGCGCCCTGCTGCTGGCCGAGTCGCCGCGCTGGCTGGCGCAACGGGGCCGCATCGAACAGGCGCGCCAGTCGCTGCTGCGCACGCGCCTGCCCGCCGTGGCCGACCTGGAACTGCGCGACATGCTCGACACGCCCGAGAACGCGGCCAAGGCCGGCGGCAATGCCAAGGCAAAAGATCCGCTGCTGAGCCGCCGCTACGTGCTGCCCTTCCTGCTGGCCTGCCTGATCCTCGCCTGCACCCAGGCGACGGGCATCAATTCCATCCTCGCCTATGTCGTCAATATCTTGAACCAGGCGGGCCTGTCGGGCGCCTCGGCCAACATGGCGGACGTGCTGTTGAAAGTGCTGAACGCCGTGATGACAGTGGTGGCCGTGCTGCTGGTCGACCGCAAGGGCCGCAAGTTCCTGCTGATGCTGGGCACGGGTGGCATCGTCGTCTCGCTGCTGGCGGCCGGCTTGCTGTTCCGCGGCGCCGAAGCGCACCTGGCCGACGTGCGCCCCGCCATCGCCGCCCAAGTGCAAAACGACGGCCTGGCCGTGCACCTGGACGCGGCCACCCTGACGGCGCTGGGCGCGGCCGCCGACGGCACGCCGCAGCAGCTGACCATCGCCTACGCCTACGGCCCGTTCACGAACGTAAAAAGCCTGCGCAGCGACGATCCCGTGCTGCGCCAGGTCAGCATTGCCCGCGAAGACGCCGTGCAGGCCGACAGCGTGATCGGCGTGTTCTTCCGCAAGCTGCACCTGAACCCCTTCGCCGATCCGGCCGCCGGACGCGAGGCGCCGCTGCGCATCGAAAAGGCCAGCCTGGGCCCCGTGCCCTCGTCCACGCACGGCTGGCTGGTGGCGATCGCCATCTGCGTGTTCGTCTCCAGCTTTGCCGTGGGACCGGGCGTGTGCGTGTGGCTGGCCCTGTCCGAGCTGATGCCGACCCGCATCCGCTCGAACGGCATGAGTATCGCCCTGCTGGTGAACCAGTTCGTCTCGACCGTGATCGCCGCCATCTTCCTGCCCACCGTGGGCTTGCACGGTTACTCGACCCTGTTCTTCTTCGGCGCCGGCTGCACCGTGCTGTATTTCCTGGCGGCCGCGTTTTTGCTCCCCGAAACCAAGGGCAAGACGCTCGAAGAGATCGAAGCGCACTTTTCCAGGTAAGCCAAAGTAACCAACTGTAACAGTCTCCTTTACGGCCCCGGTCCATCATCCCGGGGCTTTTTTTTGCCTGTTTCGCAAGTTGACAGGGCGGGTGCGCACGGCGATGTACGGTTTTCCTTCTGGAATCACGGGCGCGTGGGCTAGAATCTGGCTGCGTCGTGCTACTCACGAGGCGGCAATGGCGCCATGACAAAAACCACCAGGAGACACAGTGAGCTTATTTAGAACCAAGAATTTGGATGATATGATTGCCCACAGCAAGAAGCCGGGAGGTCTGGCAAAAGTACTGGGGCCCTTCGACCTTGTCCTCATGGGCATAGGCGCCATCGTCGGCACCGGCATTTTCGTGCTCACCGGCACGGGTGCGCTGACGGCCGGCCCCGCCCTGTCGCTGTCCTTCGTCGTGGCGGCCGTGGCCTGCTGCTTCGCCGCCCTGTGCTATGCGGAATTCGCCTCCACCGTGCCGGTGGCCGGCTCCATCTACACCTACAGCTATGCCACTTTGGGCGAACTGGCCGCCTGGATGATAGGCTGGGACTTGCTGCTCGAATACGGCCTGGCCGCGGCCGCCGTCTCCGTCGGCTGGTCCGGCTATTTCCAGTCGCTGCTGTCGGGCTTTGGCATCGCCCTGCCCGTGGCCCTGACGGCGGCGCCCGGCGCCCTGCCCGGCGTGACCACCTTCATCAACCTGCCGGCCCTGGTCATCATGCTGGCCCTGACGGCCATGCTGGGCTGGGGCGTGCGCGAATCGGCGCGCCTGAACAACATCATGGTGGCCATCAAGGTGGGCGTGGTGCTGCTGTTCATCATCTTCGGCGCGCGCCACGTGCAGCCGGCCAACTGGCAGCCCTACATGCCGTTCGGCTACCACGGCATGCTGAGCGCTGCCGCCCTCGTCTTCTTCGCCTTCATCGGCTTTGACGCCGTCACCTCGGCCGCCGAGGAAGTCAAGAAACCGTCGCGCGACCTGCCGATCGGCATCATCGGCTCGCTGGCCGTGTGCGCCGTGCTGTACGTGGTGGTCTCGGCCATCATGACGGGCATCGTGCCATATCAAAAATTCCTCGGCGTCGACCATCCCGTCTCGCTGGCCCTGCAATATGCGGGCGAAAACTGGATCGCCGGCTTCGTCGACCTGGGCGCCATCCTCGGCATGACCACCGTCATCCTGGTGATGGCCTTCGGCCAGACGCGCATCATCTTCGCCATGTCGCGCGACGGCCTGCTGCCCAAGCGCCTGTCGACCGTGCACCCACGCTTCCACACGCCATTCTTCGCCACCTGGCTGGTCGGCATCGTCTTCGGCCTGATCGCCGCCACGATCCCGCTCAACATCCTCGCCGAGCTGATCAACATCGGCACCCTGGCCGCCTTCACCATGGTCTCCGTCGCCGTGGTGGTGCTGCGCAAGAAGCGCCCCGACCTGCCGCGCGCCTTCCGCTGCCCCGGCGTGCCATATGTGCCGGCGCTGGCCGTGATCCTGTGCGTGGGCCTGATGACTTTCCTCAGCTGGGTCACCTGGATGGCCTTTTCCATCTGGCTGGTGATCGGCCTGGTCATCTACTTCGGCTACGCGCGCCGCCGTTCGCTGCTGCACCCGCCGCAATAAGGCCGACCTTGCCCCGCGCCCGCTCCCTGCCGCACCGGATGGCCCAAAAAGCCGTCCGCGTACGCCAGCGGCGCGGCGCAAGCGGGAATCGCCCATGCAGCGACAGTGTTCAGGGCTAGGCATCATGCCATCCATGCACAGCATCGTCGACGCCGATTGCATCCCCTTGGCGCCCTATGGCCTGCAATCGGCGCAACGGCTGCGCATGGACATCGGCGGCCAGGCGCTCGAGGTGCAGCTGATCGGCTTTGATGCGGCGCGCTTTCACGCGGACGCCTACCGCCATGCCGCCATGCCCCTGCCGCCGCATATCCTGCACAGCCGGCAGATACGCCAGGCGGAATTCTTTTTCGGCCGCCTGGCGGCGCGCCTGGCGCTGCAGGCGCATGCGCCGCGGACGCTGGAAGTTCCGACCGGCCCCAACCGGGAGCCCGTCTGGCCCGCCGGCATGCTCGGCTCCATCAGCCACAACCGCCATCGCAGCGGCGCCGTCGCGCTGCCGTGCGGCACCGCACGCGGCATCGGCCTCGACCTGGAAGCGCCCGGTACGGCGGAACAGCACGATGCCATCGCCTCGGTCGCCATCAATGCCGATGAACTGGCGCTGGTCGCCGCCTCGCCGCTGGCGTTTGGCCAGACGATGACGCTGTTTTTTTCCGCCAAGGAAAGCTTCTACAAGGCAGTCTACGGCGATGTCGGACATTTCTTTGACTTCCAGGCGATCAGCATCGCGGCCATCGATGCGGCGGCCGGCGCGCTGCGCTTTACCGTGCGCCAGCACCTGTCGGCCAACTGGCCGGCCGGCGCGACCGGCATCATCCACTACACTTACCTGGACGACGCCGACCTGCTGACGCTTTTCCTCTGGTGAATCCCGCGGTACGCCGCCTCAGGCCGGCACCGGGCTTGCCGGGCCCAGCCTGGAACGCAGGCGCGGCGCGGCGGCCGCGTCGAGGACAGGCGCCTGCCGCGCGACCGGCGCGGCACTGCGCACCAGCTGGAAGGAATCGACCAGCAGTGCCAGCTGCACGGCCTGCCGCTGCATGTCGGAAGCCGCCGCGGCCGCCTGCTCGACCAGCGCCGCATTTTGCTGCGTCACGTCGTCC
This sequence comes from Janthinobacterium sp. GW822-FHT07H11, assembly GCF_058798615.1. NCBI lineage: Bacteria > Pseudomonadati > Pseudomonadota > Betaproteobacteria > Burkholderiales > Oxalobacteraceae > Janthinobacterium > Janthinobacterium sp. GW822-FHT07H11. The sequence continues at coordinate 3,160,642 of NZ_CM179507.1, read as the reverse complement.
ATCTGCGTGATGGCCTGGTTGATCTGCTCGATGCCGCCGCTTTGCTCCTGGCTGGCGGCCGTGATGTCGGCCATGTAGCCGGCCACTTGCCGCACCGAATGTTCGATTGCCTCCATCGTCTTGCCGGCATCCTGCACCAGGCGGCTGCCCGTCTCCACCTTGCCCACCGAATCGCCGATCAAGACCTTGATTTCCTTGGCCGCCTGCGCCGAACGGTGCGCCAGGCTGCGCACCTCGGACGCCACGACGGCAAAGCCGCGCCCCTGCTCGCCCGCCCGAGCCGCTTCCACGGCCGCATTCAGGGCCAGGATATTCGTCTGGAAGGCGATGCCGTCGATGACGCCGATGATATCGACGATCTTGCGCGAGCTGTCCTGGATCGATCCCATCGTGGCGATCACCTGCGACACGGCCTGCTCGCCCTTGCGCGCCGTCTCCGACGCGCTGCTGACGAGGCGGTTCGCTTCACGCGCATTGTCGGCATTCTGCTTGACCGTGCCCGTCAGCTCCTCCATCGACGATGCCGTTTCTTCCAGCGCGCTCGCCTGCGACTCCGTGCGCTGCGACAGGTCCGCATTGCCGGCGGCAATTTCCTGCGCCCCCCGGCTGACCACGCCTGTCGATTCCTTGATCTGCCCGACCAGCAGCTTGACATTCGTCTGCAGCACGCGCAGCGCCTGCACCACCGCCGTCAGCTCGTCGTCACCGCTGGCGGTGATGGCGCCCGACAGGTCGCCCGCACTCATGCGCTCGATATCGGCGCGCATGCGGCCCAGCGGCGCCACGGCCGCGCGCTGCAGCGCATAGCCGCCGGCCGCGCACGACAGCACGCCGCACAGCGCCGTCAGCAGCACCAGCATGCCGGCCTGTCCCGTGGCCGCATACGAGCAGGCAGGCGTCGCGGCGAACAGCAGCGCCAGCACGCCGAACACCAGCGCCATCCTGGCGCGCAGCGACAGCCGCGCCAGCAGGTTCAGGCGCCGCAGCGACGAGCGGGGCACGGCCGCGCCTTCGCGCACTTCGATGGCCTTGCTGCCGCTCTTGATGGCGCGGTAGGCCTGTTCGGCGGCCGCCACCTGCTCGCGGCTGGGCTTGACGCGGATCGAGGTGTAGCCCACCATCTTGCCGTTTTCCAGCATCGGCGCCGCGTTCGCTTCCACCCAGTAGTAGTCGCCATTCTTGCAGCGGTTCTTGACCATGCCCGTCCACGCCTTGCCGCTCTTGATGGTGCGCCAGAAGTCGGCGAAGGCCTCGGCCGGCATGTCCGGATGGCGCACGATGTTTTGCGGCGCGCCGATCAGCTCCTGCGCCGAAAAACCGCTGATATCGATGAAATCCTGGTTGACATAAGTGATATTGCCCTGCAAGTCAGTCTTCGATACCACCGTCTGCTTGTCACTGAGCACATATTCCCTGTTCGTTACCGGCATATTCGTACGCATGTCTGTCTCCTCTATCCACCGTAAGCGGATGGCCGCGCCATCCTGAATGACAGGGCTCGCGCCCCTGCTTCAACCCGTCGACCTGTTCCTGCCTGGATCGCGAAGCAGCGGGTGAAGAAGCGGGCGCCAATACCACGTTCCGGCCCTCATTCACTGCTTTTTGATTTAGATCAAATTCATTGTGCCGCATAAATTTACCAATTACAACAAATAAATCCACATGGAAACATTTTTCTCGATTCCGGCTTCCGGTGACGGATCCCCTGCAATCGCGTGCGCCATAGGTAAAAAAATGCCAGTCCGCACATTTTTTTCACTCACTAGGCAGAAATCTGCTGTGTGGAAAATCCAACTAAATCATTGAAATCGCAAAATTTGTTGCAATCATTTTTATTTGATGTATGATGATTTCTGAGGAGAAACCAAAGTGGTGCAACAGACATCGCAGCCTCCACCACATCGGAGTATCCGTATTCATGCAGGGGAGAAACATATGAACCAAGTACTGGCCTTGCGCCTGCTCGACGCCGCCGATGACGCCGCCGTCATCATCGATGCCACATCGCGCATCCGGTATGCGAACGACGCCATGTATGCACTGAGCGGCTACGCCAGGGGCAGCCTGCCAGGCCGGCAGCTCGAAACGCTGCTGCCCGATGGCATACGCCAGCAGCACGCCGGGCAGATCGACGCCTACCTGGCCGGCAAAAAGCTGTCCAAGGTACTCGGCCAGAAGCGCCAGTTCGCCATCCGCCACCGCGATGGCTCGATGCTGCCCATCATGCTCAAGGCCATGGACCTGGGCACGCTCGACGAGCAGAACTACATGGGCGCCTTCCTCATCGACCAGCGCCGCGAGCGCGCCATCGAGCAGCAGAATGCGGCCCGCTGGCAGCAGCTGCAGCGCATCGCCCTCAGCGACCCCCTGACCCACCTGCCGAACCGGCGCGCCTTCGACATCGAGGCCGTGCGCTCGGCGGCGCGGGCCAGGCGCTCGGGCAGCCCGATGAGCATCGGCATCGCCGACATCGATTTCTTCAAGAAGATCAACGACCAGCATGGCCATGCCGCCGGCGATGCCGTGTTGCAAGCCATCGCCAAGGTGTTCCAGGCCCAGGCGCGGGCATCCGACGTCATCGCCCGCGTGGGCGGCGAGGAATTCGGCTTCCTGTTTCCCCATACGAACCTGGCCATGGCGCGCCAGGTGGCCGAGCGCATCCGCCTGGCCGTGGCCGGCACGCACTTCCTTTTCGACCAGCTCGACATCACGGCAACGATCAGCATCGGCCTGGCGTCGCTGCCCGAGAACGGCGACTGGAAAGCCGGCTTCATGCAGGCCGATGCCGCCCTGTACGAAGCGAAGAAAAATGGCCGCAACCGCATCGAGCAGGCCTGAACACCGTAGTCCCCCGGAAGTTTCATTCACCAAGCAGCACCTGACAGGAGCAAGCACATGGAAACCATCACTACGCATGCGGCGGCAGCCGGCCAACCGGTACAAGCGGGCGCCCGGGAACTGCTGGTCTTTGGCCTGGGCCAGGAGGAATACGCGATCGACATCGGCCTGGTGCAAGAAATACGCGGCTACGGCGCCGTCACCCGCATGGCCAACGCCCCCGCCTTCCTCAAGGGATTCATCCACCTGCGCGGCAGCATCGTGCCGCTGGTCGACCTGCGCATCTCGCTCGGCCATGCCGAACCCGTGTACGACGCCTCGACCGTGGTCATCATCCTGATCTTCGCGCACGGCGCCACCGGCATCGTGGTCGACCGCGTGGCCGACGTCGTGCCGCTGGCGCCGGCCCAGATCAAGCCGCCGCCGCAGCTGCACGGCTCGGCCATGGCCGGCCACGTGACGGCCATCGGCACGCTGGACGAACGCATGCTGATCGTGCTCGACATGGACAGCCTGCTGTCGGGCATGGGCATGCACGCCATGGGCAAGCTGGCGGCCTGAAGCCGCCAGCGCCCCCGCCCCCACCTGACCGCCATCCGCCGGAGACACCATGAGCATCCTGATCGTCGATGACAACGAAACCAATCTGAGCCTGCTATCGACGCTGGCGCGCAAGTCCAGCGCCGTGGACCCCGTCTGCATGAACGACCCCATCGATGCCCTGTACTGGTGCGAGTCGAACGTGCCGGACCTGGTCCTGCTCGACTATCGGATGCCCAGCCTGTCCGGCAATGAATTCCTCAACATCTTCCGCAAGATGCCGCACATGGCCGACATTCCCATCATCATGGTGACCACCGAAAACGACCGCGCCGTGCGCAACCAGGCCTTTTCGCTGGGCGTGACGGAGTTTCTCACCAAGCCCGTCGATACCATCGAGTTCAGCTTGCGCGTGCGCAACCTGCTGGCCCTGCGCAATGCGCAAACCATGCTGGCCGACCGCGCCAAGCTGCTCGAGCACGAAGTGCGCCAGGCCATCGCCGACGTGACGGCGCGCGAGATGGAACTGGTCACGCGCCTGGCCAGGGCGGCCGAGTTCCGCGACCCCGAAACGGGTGGCCACATCATGCGCATGGCCCGCTATTCGGCGCTGATCGCCAGGGAGCTGGGACTGGCGCCGGAATGGCAGGAGCTGCTGCTCAAGGCGGCGCCCATGCACGACGTGGGCAAGCTGGCCACGCCCGACCATATCCTGCTCAAGCCGGGGCGGCTGGACGCCGATGAAATGGCCATCATGCGCCAGCATGCGGAGATCGGCGGGCAGATCCTCGCCGGCAGCGATTCGCCGCTGATCCGCCTGGCCGAGGAAATCGCCTGCGGCCACCACGAGAAATATGACGGCAGCGGCTATCCGCGCGGCCTGGCGGGCGAACAGATTCCGGTCTCGGCGCGCATCGTGGCCGTGGCCGACGTCTTCGACGCGCTCACCTCGGAACGGCCGTACAAGCCGGCCTGGCCGTTGGCGCAGGCGCGCCAGTTCCTGCAGCAGAACAAGGGCAGCCATTTCTGCCCGCGATGCATCGACGCCTTCCTCGGCGCCTGGGACGAGGTGCTCGATATCCGCAGCAGCCTGCCCGACCCCGTCCAACCCCTTGCCCACCCACTCTGAGCCCGGAGCCTGCCATGCGCGTGCAACAACTGATCCTGAAAAACCATGTCGACCTCGATGCCGCGCTGGCGCCGCTGGCCGCCATCGAGCCCCATCTGGTGCTCGTCTTCGGCGCCTGCGCCTATTTCGCCACGCCGGAACTGACGGCGGCGCTGCGCCGGCAACTGCCGCTGGCCGTCATCGCCGGCTGCTCCACGGCCGGCGAGATCGCCGGCAACCGCTCCTATGACGGCTGCTGCGTCGTCACGGCCATCCGCTTTGCCCACACCACGGTGGCCATCGCCGACGCCATCATCTGCGACATGGCCGATTCGCACGACACGGGCGAGCGCCTGGCGCAGGCGCTGCCGCAGGATGGACTGGCGGCCGTCTTCATGCTGGGCACGGGCGTAGCCATCAACGGCAGCGCGCTCATCGCCGGCCTGCAGGCGAACCTGCCGCCGGGCGTGACGATTTCAGGCGGACTGGCGGCCGACGGCGGCGCCTTCCGCCAGACCTGGACCCTGGGTCCGCGCGGCGCGGCCGACAATACCGTCGTCGCCGTCGGCCTGTACGGCGAGCGTATCCGCCTCGGCTACGGCAGCCATGCGGGCTGGGAAGCGTTCGGCCCGGCACGCAAGGTGACGCGCTGCGTCGGCAACGTGCTGTATGGCCTGGACGGCGCGCGCGCGCTCGACATCTACAAGCTGTACCTGGGCGACTATGCGCGCGACCTGCCCGGCTCGGGCCTGCTGTTCCCGTTTGAAATGCTCTCGGCCGCACACGAGAAAAGCAATGTCTTCCGCACCATCCTCGCCGTCGACGAGGAACACGGTTCGCTGACCCTGGCCGGCGACATCCTCGCCGATGGCTACCTGAAATTGATGCATTCGAGCACCAACAAGCTGATCGACGGCGCGGAAACGGCCGCGCGCGGCGTCGCGCCGCAGGCCGATGCCGTGGGCGACCAGCTGGCCCTGCTGGTCAGCTGCGTGGGCCGCAAGCTGGTCATGGGCGACCGGGTCGACGAAGAGGTCGAAGCGGTGGCCGACCTGCTGGGCGGCGGCGCGACCTGCATCGCCGGGTTTTATTCGAATGGCGAAATCGGCATCGCCCAGCCGCACGGCGCGTGCCAGCTGCACAACCAGACGATGACCGTGACCGTACTGAGCGAAACATGAACCGCACCCTCGCACGCCAGCTGAACCGCGTCTGCAACATCGACTCGGAAAGCGCCCGCAACGCCTTGCTGGAGCAGGCCCAGGCACTGGGCGCGCAGGCGGACACGCCGCCCGAACTGGCCGGCTTCCTGGCCGGCCTGCCGGCCCTGCTGCTGCGCATCGACAGCGCCTACGACCAGTCCGAGCGCGACCTGGACCTGCGTTCGCGCAGCCTGGAGCTCAGTTCCACGGAACTGAGCCTGACCAATGACCTGCTGCGCACGGAACTGGCCAGCCGCAACCGCGTGATCCAGTCGCTGCGCGTGGCGGCCGTGCGCCTGCTCGACAACAACGATTCCGGCCTGCGCCTGCCGGCCGAAGGCGATATCGAAGGCCTGTCGGTGCTGCTGGCCGAGCTGGTGTCGCAGCAGGAGCTGCGCCGCATCGAACTGCTGAACCAGCGCTTTGCGATGGACCAGCATGCCATCGTCAGCATCACCGACACGGCCGGCGTCATCATCTACGTCAACGACAAGTTCTGCGCCATCAGCGGCTTTCCGCGCGAAGAGCTGATCGGCCAGACGCACCGCCTGATCAATTCGCACACGCATCCGGACGCCTTCTTTGCGCAGATGTGGCAAACCATCACCACGGGCCAGGTGTGGCATGGTGAAATATGCAACCACGCCAAGGGCGGCGAAGAATACTGGGTGGACGCCACCATCGTGCCCTTCCTCGACGCGGCCGGCAAGCCGTATCAATACATCGCCATCCGCACGGAAATCAGCGAAAGCAAGCGCATGGCCGAGACCATCGCGAAAAGCGAGCGCGAATACCGCAACGTCGTCAACAGCCTCAATGAAGTGGTGTTCCGCACGGACCTGCAGGGCGCCTGGACCTTCCTCAATCCGGCCTGGCACACCATCACCGGTTTTGCCATCGCCGACAGCCTGGGCCGGAACGTGCTGCAATTTATCGATGCGCGCGACCGCGACCGCGCCGCCGCCGGCCTGGCCCAGCTGCTGGGGGGCCAGGTGGACAGCATGCGCCACGAAGCGCGCTACCTGACCAGCGACGGCAACGTGCGCTGGATCGACGTGTGCGCGCGCGCCGAACACGATGGCCAGGGGCGGCTGGCCGGCATCACCGGCAGCCTGACCGACATCACGGAGCGGCGCCAGGCGGCGCGCGAGCTGCGCCACAACCTCAATTTCGTCGACGCGCTGATCGAGACCATCCCCATTCCGCTGTACCTGAAGGACGTGCAGGGCCGCTACCTGCGCGCCAACCGCGCCTTCTGCGCCTTCTTCAAGCTCAAGCAGTCGGATATCCTCGGCATGACGGCCGCCGACCTCCTGCCGCCGCAGGAAGCGCAGCAGGTGGCGCGGCAAGACCTGCGCCTGATGCTCGACAAGGGCAACCAGACCTATGAAGACCGGCTGACCGTCGGCGCGCGCCAGGTCGACGTGCTGTTCAGCAAGGCAACCCTGCTGAAGTCCGATGGCGGCTTGAGCGGCCTGGTCGGCACCATCGTCGACATTTCCAGCCAAAAGGCGGCCGAACGCGCGCTGCTGCTGGCCAAGGAAGTGGCCGAATCGGCCAGCCGCTCGAAAAGCGAGTTCCTGGCCAACATGAGCCATGAGATCCGCACGCCGATGAACGGCATCCTCGGCATGACGGACCTGGTGCTCGATTCCGAGCTCGACGCCCACCAGCGCAAATACCTGGAGATCGTCAAGGCCTCGGCCGACGCCCTGCTGTGCATCATCAACGACATCCTCGACTTCTCGAAGATCGAGGCGGGCATGCTGACCCTGGAAAGCATCCCGTTCAACCTGCGCCAGCTGATGCAGGAAACCATGCGCTCCCACGTCATGCGCGCGCAGGCCAGCGGCCTGGAGCTGGTGCTCGACCTCGATCCGGCGCTGCCGCAGATGCTGCTGGGCGACCCCGGCCGCCTGCGCCAGGTGCTGACCAACCTGACGGGCAACGCCATCAAGTTCACGCCGCGCGGCGAAGTGGCCGTCAGCGTCCAGCTGCGCGCCAGCGATGGCGGCACGGCACAGGTGCGCCTGAGCGTGCGCGATACCGGCATCGGCATCGCCGCCGACATGCAGGATGCCGTCTTCGACGCCTTCCAGCAGGAAGACGGCTCGACCACGCGGCGTTTCGGCGGCACGGGGCTGGGCCTGTCGATCACGCGCCGCCTGGTGACGATGATGGGTGGCGACATCAGCCTGTCCAGCGAACTGGGCAAGGGAAGCAGCTTCACCGTGGACCTGGCCCTGCCCATCAGCGAAAACCAGCTGCTGCCGCCCCCCGGCACGTCGCTGGCGGGGCGCGCCATCATGCTGGTCGACGACAATGCGAGCAGCCTGACCATCCTGCGCAGGATCTTCGAGCACTGCGGCGCCGCCGTCAGCGCCTACGAGTCGGGCGAGACGGCGCTGGAAGGCTGCCGCGGCGCCCTGCCGGCGGACTGCATCATCATGGACTTCGCCATGCCGGGCATGAACGGCTTCGACACGGCAGCGGCGCTGGCCGCCCTGCCGCACTGGAGCCAGGTGCCGATTGTCATGCTGTCGTCCAGCGGCAGCCTGGGCGACGCGGCGCGCTGCCGCGAACTGGGCATCCAGGGCTACCTGCTCAAGCCCGCCAGCGCCGATGAGTTGCTGGCGATCACCATGAGCGTGCTGGGCACCTGCCGCGGCATGCCGGCCGAAACGCCCGTCGTGACGCGCCACTCCGTCAGGGAAAGCACGCCCAGCCTGGACATCCTGCTGGTCGAGGACAATGCCATGAACCGCGAACTGGCCACCGTGCTGCTGTCGAACGCGGGGCACCGCGTCACGCATGCGGCAAATGGCCGCATCGCGCTCGACCGCCATGCGGCCGGCCACTTCGACATGATCCTGATGGACTTGCAGATGCCGGAAATGGGCGGTTTCGAAGCCACCGCCCAGATCCGCCAGCGCGAGACGCAGGGCATGCCCAAGAGCATCATCATCGCCATGACGGCCAGCGCCTTCGAGGGCGACCGCGAACGCTGCATCGCCGGCGGCATGGACGACTACCTGTCCAAGCCTTTCCGCACGGCAGCCTTCCAGGAGCTGATCCGCCAGCACGTGCTGCAAATAAGCAAGCACGTGCCGCCATCGGCCGTGCCGCCAGACGCGGCGTATCCGCCGACGCGCAGGGAGGCGGACGGCACGGCGCCATTCGACTACGGCGCCGCGCTGGCCGGCGCCGATGCCGAGGTGATCGGCATCATCGGCGCATCGTTCCTGGCCGGCCTGCCGTCGCAGCTGGCGACCATGCATGCCGCCCTGCAGGCGGGCGACAGGAGCACCCTGAGCCGGCAGGCGCATACGCTGGCCGGCTTGCTCGGCAATTTCCAGGCCGCCCCCGCCATCGCCATCGCGGCCGCCATCGAGCGCGAGGCGGCAACGGCCCTGCCGCGCGCGCTGCGGGAGCGGCTCGAGAGGCTGGAGGAGCAATTGCGCCAGTTTGTCCAGGCGGCAGGCGCCACCCTCGGCGAGGCAAGCCAGCCGGCCCACGCATCCGGGCAAACTTGATATAGATCATAATTTTTTTAACAAGCTCTTGCTATCCTGTAAAAAAATAGCCGGAGTCCTCATGAACATTGTGCAGCATGCCCCCGTGGCCGATACGACCGCGGCATCCTCGAACAGCGAACGGCTCGGTAGCGCCTGGCAAGGCGTGTCCGTACGGCCCTATCCCGAGTGCGCCCCGTCCGGCGCCACCCTGGACCTGTTCCTGAACGCCTGGCTGGGCAAGTTCACAGGAGGCATTTCACCGGCCGCGCTGGGCAATGCCTACGCCGACTGGCTCAGCCACCTGGCGCTGGCGCCGTCGAAACAGCAGACGCTGCTGCTCGAAGCGTGGAAAAAGCTGTGGCGCTGGCAGCAGTACGCGCTGCAGTCGGCGCTGCCGGGCGCCGCCGAACAGCCGTGCATCGCGCCGCTGCCGCAGGACCGGCGCTTCGACGACCCCGCCTGGCAGCACTGGCCGTACAACCTGCTGTACCAGGGATTCCTGCTGCAGCAGCAATGGTGGCACCGCGCCACCACCGGCGTGCGCGGCGTGTCGCAGCACCACGAGGATGTCGTCACGTTTACCGTGCGCCAGTGGCTCGACATGCTGGCGCCGTCGAATTTCATGCTGACCAACCCGGTGGTGCAGGAGGCAACGCTGCGCAGCGGCGGCGCCAACCTGGCGCGCGGTGCCGCGCACCTGGCGGGCGACTGGCGCCGCACCGCCATGGGCGACCGGGCGCCCGACGAGCGCGCCTACCGGGTCGGCGCGAACGTCGCCGTCACGCCGGGCAAGGTGGTCTACCGCAACGACCTGATCGAACTGATACAGTACGCGCCCGCGACGGCAAGCGTGCATGCCGCGCCGCTGCTGTTCGTGCCGGCATGGATCATGAAGTACTACATCCTCGACCTGTCGCCGCACAATTCGCTGGTGCGCTACCTGGTCGGCCAGGGCCACACGGTCTTCATGATTTCCTGGAAAAATCCGCAGGAAGCCGACCGCCACCTGTCGCTGGAAGACTATCGCGAGCTGGGCGCGATGGCCGCGCTCGATGCCGTCACGCGCATCACGGGTGCGCCGCAGGTGCACGCCGCCGGCTACTGCCTGGGCGGCACGCTGCTGGCGATCGCCGCCGCCAGCATGGCGCGCGACGGCGACGCGCGCCTGGCCAGCCTGACCATGCTGGCCTCGCAGGTGGATTTCAAGGAACCGGGCGAACTGTCGCTGTTCATCGACGACAGCCAGGTCAGTTTTCTGGAAGCGGCCATGTGGAAGCAGGGCTATCTCGACACGAAGCAAATGGCGGGCGCCTTCCAGCTGCTGCGCTCGAACGACCTGATCTGGTCGCGCCGGCTGCACCACTATCTGCTGGGCGAGGGTGAGCAGGACAGCGACCTGATGGCCTGGAACGCGGACGCCACGCGCATGCCGTTCCGCATGCATTCGGAATACCTGCGCCAGCTGTTCCTGCACAACGACCTGGCCGAGGGGCGCTACCGCAGCGCCGGGCGCCACATCGCGCTGCCCGACATACACGTACCGATCTTCGCCGTGGGCACCCTGACCGATCACGTGGCGCCCTGGCGCTCCGTGTACAAGCTGCAGCTGCTGACCGACACGGACGTCACCTTCCTGCTCACCTCGGGCGGCCACAATGCGGGCGTGGTCTCGCCGCCGGGCCAGCCGCGCCGCAGCTACCAGCTGGCCACGCACCGCCACGACGCGCCATATGTCGATGCCGATACCTGGCAGCAGACGGCGCCGCGCCACGACGGTTCCTGGTGGCCCGCCTGGCAGGCGTGGCTGGCCGAGCGCTCGGGCCCGCTGGTGGCGCCGCCAGCGACCGGTCCCGACCTGGGCGACGCGCCCGGCAGCTATGTGCTGCAAGCCTGACATTCCCCATCCACCATCCACGAGGACGACGCCATGCCCTACACCACCCTGCTGGTCCATGTAGACAATTCGCGCCACTGCGAGCAGCGCATCCGCCTGGCCGTGCGCCTGGCGATCGCCGAACAGGCGCACCTGGTCGGCTCGGCCATGAGCGGCATCTCGCGCTATGCCTACGGCGGCGGCACGAACGCGCTGCAATTTGCGCCGGCGCAAATGCAGGCACTGCGCGGCCAGGCCAGCGACGCGCTGCACGGTTTCGAGCGCATCGCCCGCGAGGAAGGCCTGGCCACCTATGAAACGCGCTTCGTCGACGACGATGCGCAAGGCGCGCTGCTGCTGCAGGCGCGCTATTGCGACCTGCTGATCCTGGGCCAGACCGACCCGCAGGACACGCCTTCGCGCGTGATCGCCGGCACCGCCGAATACCTGATGCTGCATTGCGGCCGCCCCGTGCTGATGGTGCCGACCGCGCCGCGCGCGCCATCGGCCGACACCGCCAGGCGGCCGCTGCTGGCCTGGAACGGCAGCGCCGAAGCGCTGCGCGCCATCACCGACGCGCTGCCGCTGCTGCGCCGCGCGCAGCAGGTGACGCTGGCCGTCGTCAATTCCCACCTGCAGCCGGCCGCGCACGGCGAGCAGCCGGGTGCCGACCTGGCGCTGTACCTGGCCCGCCATGGCGTCAACGTCAACGTGCTGCAGCACGACACGCCGCCCGGCGCGGACGTCGGCGCGGCCCTGCTGTCCATGGCCGCGCAGGGCCAGTGCGACCTGCTGGTGATGGGCTGCTACGGCCACATGCGCCTGCGCGAAGCGCTGCTGGGCGGCGTCACGCGCACGGTGCTGCAGCACATGGACTTGCCGGTGCTGGTATCGCACTGACAGCGGCGGGCGGGCGCCGCTTCAGGACGTCGGATGCCTGGCCATCCGCGCGCCCCGCAAGGCCCGGCGCGCCTGGCCGATGCCGCCGATGACGGCCTGACCCGTGTGCGCGGCGCAGTGGTCGAGCGCCTGGCGCAGCAAGGTGTCGACATTGCGCAGCGACAGGCCATGGCGCGCGGCCACCTCGTCGCGCGTGGCGTCCTCCAGGCGCAAGCCGAGCAGCACCTGGCGGTGACGCCGGGGCAGGCGCGCCAGCGCCCTGTCCACGGCCGCCACCTCGGAGCGCACTTCGGCCAGCGCGGCCGGTCCCGCCGCCGCGTCGGCCAACTGCTCCAGCAGCGTTTCCGCCCCTGGCGCATACCGCCAGGGCCGCGCCTGGCGCAACTGATCCACCGCCAGGTTGCAGGCCACGCGGCAGACATAGGCATCCATGCTGCTGGCGGGCGGCGCCGGCTTGTCCGCCAGGCGCAGCCAGGCGTCGTGCAGGCAGTCGCTGGCCAGCTCCGGGCAACCGAGATAGCGCGTCAGCCGGCGGTGCAGGCGCGCGTAATGCGTGGCCAGGTGCGCCTGCAGGCACGGCGACAGCGCTTCCACGCCGGCCATCACAGGTCCAGCTCCTGCTGCTCCTGGCGCGTCAGGTGGGCGCGCTGGGTGGCGCCCGTCCCGCCGAGGCCCAGGATGGCGACGGGACTGTCCGGCCGGTAGCCGGCCGCCCCGGCGCGCTTGCCGCCGGCCGGCCTGTCGCCGCCCTCGAGCGTCTCGTCGCCGAAGCCCAGCACGCGCACGGAAAAGATCGACGGCAGGTTGCCGCGCGCCGCCGCCCGCTCGCGCTGCAGCGCTTCCTGCGCCGCGCCCGTCGCCTGCGACGCCGCCGCACTGGCGTTGCTCAGGGCGGCCACGTTGACGGCGGCCAGCACCGGCATGCCGCTCGATTTCCCCTGCACCTGGATGTTCGCCGCGTTCACCAGCTGCAGCGCCGCCAGGTTGATATTGCCCGAGACGCGGATGCCCGCCTCGCCCGCATCGATGGTGCCCAGCGGGGCGATCAGGTCGATATCGCCGGCCGGTACTTCCGGTATCGGCGCCAGCGTGGCGATGCCGGCGCCCGTGCTGGGCACGTCGGACGCCAGCGTCACATTGCCCCATTGGTCATACACGCGCTTGGGCGGCGTGTAGACGATGGTGGACTTCGAACCGCGCCCCGCATTGATGTCGCCCTGCGCCGACCAGGCCAGGATGGCGCCGCCGAAGGTGGTCATGATGCGGCTTTGGCCCAGCAGCATGCTGTCCTGCGCGTACAGCGCGATATCGCCGGCCCCCTGCGTGAGCACGCCGGGCACCAGGCCGGGCACCGCGAGCGGCGCCTGGCCCTCGGTGCCGAAGACCTGCTTGCCGCCCGGCGCGAGCATGCTGATATCGCCGCCAAACAGGGTATTGACGCCGGACGGGCCGTACAGGCTGATATCGCCCTGGTAGCCGATACGCGCGCCGCTCCCATCCTGCGCGGGGAACAGCGCCGCGATGGCGTTGCGGCCGCGCAGGTAGCTGCCGAAACGCGGGCCTTGCGCATCGTTGTATTCGCGCCCGCCCGCCTTCAATTCATCGAAGAAGACCTGGCGCGCGAAGATCCGCTGCTGCTCGGGCGGCAAGGCGGCGAAGCGCGTGCGCGCCTGTTGCGGCGTGCCGCTGAAACCCTCGCGCGCCGCCAGCCAGGCGGCCAGTTCCGGCGCATAGGTCCTGGCGACCTTGCCCGCCTGCTGTGCCAAAGGCACGCCAGCCTGGGCCAGGTTGGCCGGGTCCAGATAGCGCTGCGCGAAGGCGGCGAAATCGATGCCATTCACGCCGGCTTCGCCCAGCCCCGCCTGCAGCACGATGGCGGCGCCGGGGCGTTTATCGCCGGCCGCCACGGCGCCCAGGCTGACCAGCGCACCCTGCTCTTCCATGCGGATATGCCGCCCCGCCGTCAGTTCCAGCGTGCCGGGGCCGGCCACGCTGAAGCTGCTATGCAGGATGTCGCGGCCGGCCGCGACGATGGACACGTCCGTGGCGCGCGCATGCACGAACAGGTTGCCCGTGCTGACGCCGTTGCCAGACACGTTCTCGCGGGTATTGGTGATGGCGTTCGGCAGCGCCGTCGGCTGGCCCGGCTGCGTGCCGGAGTTGACAATGTCGCGCCCGGCCCGCATCCACACGGGCGCGGCACCCTCGTACCACGTCTGCCCGGCCCGCTGGCCGTTGACAAACGCCAGGATTTCTCCGCTGCGCAAGCCGACGATATCGCCCTTGCCCGCGTACAGGCGCGACGGCGCGCCGGCCTCGCCGAGCGGCACGGCGCTGGGGCTGCCGAACGCGAACAGGGGAAAGCGCACCAGGGTCGACAGGATGCCGTCCACGCCGCCATTGCCCGCCACGTAGGTGGCCGGCTGTTCATAGCCGGCGAAGGCGGGATGAGCGGGCGTCGGCAGGCTGGACGCGGCGGCGCCCGAGCGGCTCACGGCATAGCCGCTGGCATACAGCGAATCGCCCGCCAGCAAATCGAGCCGGCCGTTGGCCGATGGCGCCAGCAGCATGGAATAGCCTGGCGCGTAATAGTCGCGGACGCCCAGCGCCGACTTGCCCAGGAAGATGCTGCCGTTGGCGGCCACCGCCCCCAGCTGCGAAGGAAACAGGAAACGCCCGTCCGAATCGGCATGGTTGCCCTGGCTGGCCGGTGTCCTGCCAAAATCGACGTCGCCCAGCTGCACGCTCGGCGCCAGGCTGCCGCCGGCGGAGAACAGGTCGATCGCCGTGCCGTCCGTCCACAGCGAAAACCAGGCATGGCCGCCCTGCGCATGGGCCTTGCCATTGGCCGTGAACGCGGACGAATGGGCTGTCTTCACGCGGCCCGGGTCGCCCGTGCCGGCCAGCACCAGGTCGCCCCGCGTGGACACGCGCGCCGCCGCATCGCCCAGCATCAGCGTCGCGCCGCCGGTGGCCGTGCCCAGCGTGGCGCCGTAGGGATCGTAGGCGCGCTGCTCCTTGCTGTCGTGCTGCAGCCGCATGCCGCCATAATTGAAGGCGACGCCGCCCAGGCTGCCCGTCTGCAGGGCCAGGGCGCCGCGCAGATTGCTCAGCGCGCCGTTCAGGTTCAGGTTCTGGTTCTGGTAATCCGTCGCCGCGCCCTGCTGCATGCCGGAACCGTTGTTGACGGCCGCCCTGGCCAGCAGGCCGGGATTGAGGTCGCCGCCGATGCGCACGTCCATGTCGCCGCCGCCCGTCAGCAGCAGGCCGCCGTCGGCGCCGACCCGGCCCGTGCCGGCCACGGCCAGCACCAGTCCTTCGCTGCGCGGCGACTGGTCGCCATCGGCCGAGCCGCGCCGCGCCTGCATGCCCGCATGGCCGCCCACGTCGACGCTCAGGTTGCCGCCACCGAGCGTGCCCATGCCCGTGAAGCCCACCAGCATGGGCAGCTTGTCGATGATCGCCTGGTCGGGCTGCAGGACGCTCGCGCCACCGGCTTCCTTGATATACGTGCCAAAATTGATCCACCAGCTGGCGGGGATGGGGTCGACGCCGCCCGTGCCGCCCGTGCCCTGGCGCCACAGCCAGTTGCCGACGTTGGCGCTGGCCGCCTGCCTGCGCAAGTCTTCCTGGCGCGCAACGCCGAACGCACTGACGATGTCGCCCGTCAGGTTGCCGCCCGCGCGCAGCAGCAGATTGCCGCCATGGTCGGGATACCAGGCCGCATACGGGCTGGTCGCGCCGCCGTCGACCAGGGACTCATATGCGGCGCCGCCGCTGCCCAGCACTGTCGCGCCGTCGCCGGCGCGCCCGCGCGCCTGATTGTAGGCGGCATTGCCCAGGCTGGCGGTGGAGGTGCCCGCCGTATAGATGCCATAGGGCGACAGGGTACTGACGTTGCCGGCCGCGATCAGGTCCAGCTCGCCCGTCCCCGTGCGCAGCACGCTGAAATGCTGGGTCGCTGGCGTCACGCTTTTCAGCGCGCCGATTTCCACCCGGTCCGGCGTGCCGGGAATCGCCTTGCCCAGCGGGATGCAGATCTCCGTGTCGCACAGTCCTTCCACATCCAGCGGCACGGGCTTGCCGGCCAGCCAGGTGGGGTCATACAGGCTGGCGCCGTCGCTCCAGGCATAGTTGTGGCGGTCGCAGGCGCCCTCATCGCAAAGGCTTTCAAGATCGGGCGCCACCGGCGTGCCTGGCTCGTAGCCCAGCTCGCCGCCCAGCGCATTCCAGAACCAGGCACCGCCCGGCCGCGCCGGCGTGCCCGGGATGATTTTCCGGTCATACGTTTCATACAGCGCGTAATGGCTGTCGGCCAGCCGCAGGTCGCCCGCCAGCACGGGCCGGATGCTGCGCGTGTCGGCCGCGCTGGTATCGGCGCCGGACACGAGCCGCATCGACCACGACAGCGAGCCTTCCGGCAGCATGGGCGCCACCGCCCAGTTACGGCCCTGCATGCCGCCCGTGATGGCGCGCAGCGGCACGCCGAGGGCGCCGCCCGGCAGCTTGACGCTGGTATCGGCGGGGATCAGCGCACCGACGCGCAAGGCCAGCGCACCGGCCAGCAAGACCCCGTTCGGATTGCTGCCCGTGTCAAACTGCGCCAGGCTCGGCAGCGGCACGCCGGCCGGCCAGGTCAGGCCTTCCAGCGCGGCCGTCCCGGGCAACTGCGAACCGGCGCCCAGCTGCGTGCCTTTCGGCAGCAGCAGCGGCTGGCCCGCGACCAGCGTGCCGGCCGCATGCAGCAGGCGGCCGGCGCCGTCGCGCACGTCCGCGCGCAGCACTGTATCGAGCGGCACTTCCAGCGCCGCCGCCAGGCTGGCCGCCACCGGCAGCACGGTGCCCGCGGCCAGCGTCGCCGGCTGCATGGGCAAGGCATAATTCAAGACCTTGCCTGCAGGAAACAACGTTCCCTCGGCCAGCACCACGCCATGGCCCGGCACCACGACGTCGCCGCCATAGGCCTGGCGGCCAGGCGTCAGCACCCAGCCCTTGTCGTCCGGCGTGGCGGGCGGCGGCGCAAAACCGTCGTTGATGCTACCAAAGATGTCGAGATTGCCGCCCGCGCGCAACACCAGGCTGCCCGGTTCGCCCGAGCCGGCCACGGCGGTTTTTGGCGTCTGCGCGTTCAGGCCCGCATAGCGGTGCGCGGACAGGTCGATGTCGCCGCTGAGCACCAGGTCGCCCTGCGTGACGATTTCCACGCCGGGCCGCACATGCAGCGCCCCGGCATGCGCGGCCGTGCGCAAGCCGGCCAGCTTATTTCCCAGCAAATTGGCGTTGGCCAGCGCCGCCGCCATGAAGTCCATGCTGTCGCCATGCTTGCGATCGAGGTAAGCCTGGTCGATGAACTGGTAGGGCCGTCCGCCCGCCGCCAAGTCCGCCTGCGGCAAGCCGTCCGGGCCCGGCACGACCTGGCCACTGACATCCTTGAGCACGCCCTGCGGCGCGTCGGCGTAGCGCGCCGTGCCGTGCACGGCGATCTCGCGCGCGCCTTCGATGCGCAGACCTGCGCCGGCCGCGATGGCGATGTCGCCGTGCGTGGCCGCGTCGGCGTCGCCGGCGCCACCGGCGCTGCCCAGGCGCGCCGCGTGCAAGTCCAGCGTGCCGCGCGCCTGGCCGTCATGCAGGCCCTTGCCCGCGCCGCTGGCGGCGGCCGTGCCGTGGCGCACATCGAGCCGCGCGCCGCTGTCCAGGGCCAGCACACTGTCGCCCGCATTGATTTCGATCAACGCCCGGTTCGGCGCGTCGATGATCTTGCCGTGGCTGTCGACGCGCAGCACGCTGCCATGCGCGTCGAGCACGGCCGTGCCGGCCAGCGTCACGCCCTGCTTGCCCGCCAGGCGGATGGCGCCCACGCGCTCGCCGCTGGCGTCGATGCTGCCCGCCACCGTCAGGCGGCCATTGTCGAGCGAGACATTGACGCTGCCCGCCCTGATCTCGTCGCCGATGCTCAGGTCGCCCCGCTTGATCTGGAAACTGCGCTCGCCGTCGACCTTGCCGTCGTTCAGGCGCCGGTTCAGGGCCGCGAAGTCGCCCACGTCCTGCGCGCGGATATCCACGGCGCCGCCCTTGTAGGACAAGACGGTGCCACCGGCGTCATAGCGGCCGCTGGCACCGCCCAGCAGCCGGCCCAGCAGGTCGACCCTGCCTGCGGCCGCGTCGAGGGCGATGGCCTGCACCCTGCCGCCCTGGTTGTTGCGGGCCGAGACATCGATGCCGGCGGCGGCCGACTGCGCGATATTGCCGCTGCGGCTGCTCAGTATCACCTCGCCGCCCCAGCTGTACTTGTCCGCGTCGTGGATGCTGACCTTGCGCCCCGCCAGGTCCAGTTGTGCGCCGTCCAGCAGGCGCACGTCGCGCTCGGCAGCCACGCTCAATTTACCACTAGGCAACACCACGGCCGTATCCAGCGTCACGCTATGCCCCGCCAGCAGCAGTTCCGCGCCCAGCGCCTCGCTGCCGGCATGCGCCGCCGGCCCGCCCGCCCCGGCGACACTGAGCGCGCCGCCTGCCGTGATGCGGCTGACGGAAGCGGCTTGTCCCGTCAGCAGCGGCGTATTCAGGTACAGGTCGCCGCCAGCGTACTGGTAGCCCTTCCCCGTCGCATAAGCGCCCTGCGACTGGTGCACGGCCAGGCTGCCCTTGTGGTTGGCCGTGATGCGCTCGCTGGCATTGAGCCTGACGTCGGCGAAGCCGAGGATCAGGCGCGGCGCGTCGGCCAGCGTGTCCGGGCGCGTGTCGGGGCCATAGCCGAACTCGATGTGCCGCGCGCGCACGTCCAGCGTGCCGCTGCCCGTGCCGGCGCCGCCGGCCAGCACGGCGCCGGGCAGCGCTGCCGCGCCGGCCGTGCCGCCATTCCAGACGAGGGTATCGGTGATGATGCGTGCGGCCTCGCCCGCCTTGCCGCTGCCATACATGGCCGGCGTCGTCAGCGACAACTTCTCCAGCAGCGACTTGCCGCTGGCATCCATGGTGCTCAGGGTCGTGTCGCCGTAGAAATTGAGCGACTGGGCCGCCGTCAGCGACAAGGTCTGCAAGGCCGGCGCGCCCGTGCCGGCATCGCCGCGCAGCAAGCGGTCCAGGACCTCCTGGTTCAAGGTCAGCCCCGGCGGCAGGGCAGCGCGCGCGGCCGCCGCATCGAGCGCCTGCGCACTGCCCACGTTGATGCCGCCGACCGCCAGGGCCAGGTGGCGCGTGCCGTAGCGCACGGCGTCGCCGAGCTCGAAGGCACTGCTGGTGGCAAAGGCGATCGAGCCTTCCGAATACAGCGAGGTGGCGCCGGCGCAGGCGGCTTGCGCGCAGGTGCCGATGCGGATGCTGGCCGGCGTGCCCACGCTATCGTGTTCCGGCGCCAGCATCTGCAGGCGGCCGTTGGACACGGCCAGCACGCCGCGATAGCCGGGCTGGTAGACGAAGCCGTCATCGGCATCGAAGGCGGACTTGCCGCGCCCCAGCGTGCTGATGGCCGCACCCTGCTCGACCTGGATGCCGGCGCCCTGGGTTGCCCCTGAAGAGTTGGCGACGAGCAATACTTCGGCGGCCGACAGCGAGGCCCCGTCACGCACGCTGATGGCGCCAGCGGCCCTGCCGGTAGAGAAGTCGAGCAGCTTGCCGCCCTGGCCGTAGCGCACCACGG
Organism: Janthinobacterium sp. GW822-FHT07H11; assembly: GCF_058798615.1. NCBI lineage: Bacteria > Pseudomonadati > Pseudomonadota > Betaproteobacteria > Burkholderiales > Oxalobacteraceae > Janthinobacterium > Janthinobacterium sp. GW822-FHT07H11. The sequence goes on along the minus strand of NZ_CM179507.1, from coordinate 3,141,027 downwards.
GCAAGTTGCCCAGCGACAGGCGCGCCGCGCCCACGGCGTTGACGTCAGCGGCGCGCAGGGAGACGGTGTCGATGCCGGCGCTGGCCTGGCCAGCGGCCGCCAGCACTTCCAGATGCCCGCCGTCCATCGGGAAGGCCAGCGTGCCGCCATGTCCCTTGTCGGCGGGCTGAAAGCGGGCCTGGCCCTGGAAATGGAAATCGATGGCGTCGCCATTGCCTGGCATTAACTGGACCGTCATGGTCCTCGCATCGGCTTCCAGCATGGCGCGCGGCACGTCCAGCCTGGCCGCGTCGGCGCGCACGAAATCGGCATAGCTGGTTTCGCGGTACTGCGAATAACTGCGCAACACGCTGGCCGGCGTCACGATCAGCTGTCGCGACAGGGCGTCGCCGATGCCCGTGCCGGCCACGGACAGGCGGCCGCTGGCGGCCCAGGAGCCGTTGCGCATGGCATTCGGCGCGGCCGGCGCGATGCCGGCCTGGCCATTGATCTCGACGCGGAAGGCGCCCGGCAGCAAGGCATAGGTCGATGGCAGCAAGGTGTAGCTGCCGGCCGGCAAGCCCGGCACGCCGGCGCCTATCGTCACCTGCTGGCCCGGCAGCGGCATACTGGCGCCGCGCTCGCCATCGGCGGGGGCCAGCGGCGCCTGCGTGCCCGGCACGATGGCGTACACGGGATTGCCGGCCAGTTCAGGCAGGATGAAGCCGCCGCTGGCCCGCGTCTGCACCAGCGGATGGTAGCGCGCATCGGTGGAGCCGCCACGGCCGGCCACGAAGGCGGCGCCCAGCAACTGGCCGCCGCCCGACAGATCGAGCACGGCGCCCGGCTGCACCTCGACCGCGCGGCTCGTCATCGCCAGTCCCACTTTCAGATTGGCCGTCGTGCCATAGGTGCCGCCCGCGCCCAGCAGGCTGACATCCTGGCCATCGTAGCGCCAGCTGACGCCATCGGCCGTGCCGCCATACGGCAGCATCAGGCCGGCGCCGCTGACCGACGTCACGCTGCCCGGCAGGAAGCGCACGGAACGCGTGCCCGACATGCTGGCGCCCGTACTGAGGCCCAGCACGATGCTGCCCAGCGGAGCCAGCAGCACGCCGCCCTGCTCGATCGCGGCGGCGCCCAGGGTCAGCGCGCCAAAGGCGGAATATGGCGGCAGCGGCGGCGCATCGGCCGTGCCGGCGCGGCCGATGCGCAGCAGGCGCTGCTGCGCAAAATCGCTGTTTCCGCCCACGTAGCCGGCCCGCACGATGGCGTTGGCCCCCGTTGCCGGATAAATGCGGCGCGCCGCCAGCGACAGGTCGGCCGGCGTGTTGAGGACGGTATTCTGGCCGTTGACCGTGGAAGCCAGGAAACGCAAGTCGCCCTGGCTGGCCAGTTCCACGCTGTCGAAGGCGCGCCGGTCAAGCGTGGCCGGCAGCCCTTGCGAACGCGCCTGGCCGCCATGCGCGCCCGTCGTCAGCACGTCGCGCACGTCGAGCAGCTGCCCTGCCGCCAGGCGCAAGGTGCCCGCGGCAGCCTGCGTCGACATGCCGCCTGTCAGCGTGGGACGTATCTGGCCGTCGCCCGTGCCGACGGCGCCGATGCCGGCCAGGCGCATGGACGGTGCCGCCAGCAGCACGCGCGTGGCCGCCGCCGCGCCGTCGGCCAGGACCAGGGTGGGCGCGTACAGATGCAGGCTCTGGCCCAGCGACAGGGACAGGTCGCCATCGAAGCCGAGCATGCCGTTGCTGAGGATGGACAGGTTGCCGAAGCCGCCAGCGGCCACCTGCGAGGCGGCCAGCGCCGCCTGGCCATACACGAACTGCGCGGCCGCCTGTTCCGGCTGCATGGCGGCCAGCGTGCCGCCGGCCGGCTGCTGGCGCAGCATGAACTCGCGCGCATGGCGCACGCGCTCGCCCGCGGTATCGCGGTACTGCGGCGTTTCCAGCGCGACAGCGAGCGTGCCGCCGGCCGCGCCGGCGCCGCCCGCACCGGCCTGCATCCGGCCGTCAAGATACAGGCCGTTGTTCGACGCCAGCGCGATGCTGCCGCCACGGCTGGCCACTTGCGTGGCGCCCAGGCCCGCCACGTCGAGCTGCGCCTGCGTGCCGGAAGCGTCGAGCAGCGCGCCTTCGCGCACGGCCACGAACAGGTGCGCCGCATCGGCCTTGCCCGTGGCCTGGTCGAGCGTGCCGCCCACCACGATGCTGCCGCCGTCGCGCACCAGGCCATAGCGCTGGCCGCGTGCATCGACGGCCGTGGCGGCGCGCGCCGCCACGTCCAGCACGGCCCCGTCGCCGATCCAGATCGAGCGGCCATGCCCGGCGCCGTTGGCCGCCTCGCCCGCCTGCACATCGCCCGCCATGCCTTCCAGGGCAATCTTGCCGCCCCAGGCATTCAGGCGGCCATCGAGCGTCAGCTGGCCGATGCCGGCCACCGTGATCGACTGGCCGGGATCGACTTCCAGCACGGCGCCGTGGCCGATGCGCGCCTGGACATTGGCCATGTCCGCGCCGCCGGAGACGTCCGCCACGCCGGCCTGCAGCCGCAGGCTGGCGCCGAGGCGCTGCGTCAGCACGCCCTTCGCCGCGTCTTCGCGGTACACGGGCGAGAGCCACGCTTCCACCTCCTGCCCGGCCAGGCGCAGCAGCGGCATCGTCACCGCCACCTGCGCGCCATCGGCCACCGTCAGGCCGCCGTTGCCGCCGATATCGTAGCGGGCAAAACCCTTGTCGAAAAACCCGCTGTCGAGCTGCAGCGTGTCGGCCGCCAGCGCCGGTGCGCCAATCAGCACCTTCGCCGCGCGCACCTGCAGCGTGCCGCCACCCTCCATGCCCTGGCCCAGCAGCGCGCCGGCGAAAGCCAGGCCGGCCGCGCGGTCGCTGCCCTGCATGCGCGTTTCCAGCGTCACGTTGCCGCCCTTGCCGCCGCGTACCGCGCCGCCGGCCAGCTGCGCCGCGCCCGAGCGCACGTCGATGCGGCTGTCCTGACGCAGCAGCACGTCGCCGCTGCTGCGCAGGGAAACACTGCCGCCATGCCGGTATGCCAGCTTGCCGCCAGACAGCGCATCCTCCTCCTGCAGGGACTGGCTCCACAAGCCGCTCGCGTCCAGCGTCACGCCGCCGGCCACCTGCACGCCGGCCTTGCCGCCGGCCGGCGTCCTCAGCACGCTGTCCTCGATGCGGTCGTTGACAGCCTGCCGCAGGATATTGCCGATCTGGATGCCGCCCGCGTGCGCCGTCACGTCGGCATTCACCGCCACGTCGCTGCCGTACAGGGTCACGCTGCCGCCGTCGGCCACGCGCACGGCGCCATTGACGGCGATCGTGTCCGTGGCGGCAATGCGGATGGCCCCCAGTTCGAAGCCGTTCAGGCGCGCCGTATCGAGCACCAGGCGCCCCTGGCGCGCGGTCGGCAGCAGCGTGCCCAGGTCCACGCCTGCGGCGATATCGTCCGCGCCGCCGGCCAGTTGCACTTCGCGCATGACGGCGCCCAGGCTGTCGTGCGTCAGGCCCGTGCTCTTCTCGAACATGGGCACGGAGCGGCCGACGATCAGCTGGCCGCGCGTGGCGGCGGCCTTGTGCGACTGCTGGTAGCCATCGACACCGGCCTGCGCCGCCTGCTGCTGGCCCGGGCCCTGGACGGCGCTGGCATCGATCAGCCCTTCCAGCACGGCCGCCTGCGTGCCGATCACCAGCCTGCCGGCATCGCGCCCGACCATGTAGCCGTTTTCCAGCCGCTGGAGCGGCGCGATCAGCGGACTGCGGTAGGAAGCCGTGGCCGACTCGCCCCAGCGCGGGTGCAGCTCTTCAAAGCCCCGGTACAGGCCCGTGTACAGCATGTCGCCGGGCGCGCGCGATGCTTCGTACTGGCGGCCATCGGCCCCGGTCAGCCAGGTCTGGCGGATCGAGCCGCCCTCCACCTGCAAGGTGCCGCCCGACAGATTGATGCTGGAGCCGGCCTGCGTGACCACGTCCCGCCCGCCAAAACTGAGCGTGCCGCCCTGCGCCATCCATTCGCCCACCATGTGTCCCTGCATGCCCAGGTAGCCGCCCACCTCCAGCAAGCCGCCCGCCGTGTACCAGCGGTCGCTGTCATAGCCGTTCGCCCCCTTGGGAACCAACACCAGGCCACGCCTGTCCAGCCAGATATCGCTGTTATTGAGCCCCTTGCCATCGCGGTTGCCGGGCGCGTCGCGCTGTTCGTTGCCCTGCACGTTGACCTTGACGTTGTTGCTTTCCATGGCCAGCCTGACCCCGGCCGCGCCGGCCACGTCGATCTGCGCGCCATCGCGCACCAGGCTGCGGCCGGCCGCATTGACGCTGATCTGCCCGCCCGTGGCCAGCGTCAGCGACGCGCCCTGGAAATCCACCGTGCCGGCGCTGTCGATGGCGATGCGCGACTGGTCGCGCCGGTCCGCCAGCGGCGGCATGGACGCGGTACCGGTCACGGCCGGGCTGCGCAGGCCGTCGCGCTGGCTGTCGAGCGCCGTGGTCTTCGCATCGTCCTCGATCAGGACGGCTGTCGTGGCGCCCTGTCCCAGCACCACGGCGGCCTGTTCGCCCAGCGCCTGCAGGTGCACGGTGCCGCGCGCAACGACGCTGGTGGTGGCCAGCAGCACGCCATCCTGGCGCAGCTCGCGCCCGGCCAGGGTCGCATCGCCTTCGCGCGCCTGGATCAGCCCCGTATTGGCGACCTTGCCTGCCGCACCGGCCGCCTCGAAGCGCGGCACGACCTCATTGCCGCGCGTGGTGGAGAGCGCGTTGCCATCCGTGCCCACGCCCTTGCGGATGACGAAGCTGTCGCCGGCGGCCAGCAGCGCCTGTCCCTTCGGCGTGACGATCTCGCCGCCGTTATGCACCTCGGCACCGGCCAGCAGCACATAGCCGCCACCCTCGGTGGAATTGGCGGGCGCGCGCGCGGCGAGGCGCGCGCCGCGCAGCACGTCGACCTTGCCCAACGCGTCGCTGATCGACGGCGCGCTGCCATTGCTGTATATGCCGCGCTCGCGGAACTGCGCATCGCCGATGCCGGCGGCGGCAGCCACCAGGTTGCGCGTATCGACCTGGCTGGCGCCATGGAAGACGATGCCGTTGCGGTTGACCAGCAGCACCGTGCCATCGCCCTCGATGCGGCCCTGGATCTGGCTGGGGCGCGCCAGCGGATCATTGACCCGGTTCAGCACGGCCCAGTCCTTCTGCTGCTGAAAAGACAAGGTCGTATCCTTGCCGACATTCAACGTTTCCCAGTTCAGGATGGCCTTGTCGGCTGTCTGCCGCACCAGCACCGTCGTCTTGCCTCCCTGCACCGTCTGCACGGGGGCCTGGGCGTTGAGCCAGCCGGCCGTCAGGCTGTCGGCATCGACCTGCAGGCCGCCTTTCGCCAGGCCATCGGGCACGCCAGGCGCACCGGCCGCGCCCTGGCGCGCCTGGGCCTGCGCCGCCTGCTGCGCGGCGATGGCGCGCGCGGCCAGGTGCAGGTTGTTGAGCGAACGCTGCAGCTGCTCGCCCGCCTGCGGGCCGGGCGCGGCTGGCCGGCCGGGCAGCGGCACGCCGCCCGGCTGGCGGCCCGTCTGCGCCGCCGTCGCCTGCGTCGCGCCCTTGCCGGCAAACCAGGCGCCGCTGAACGCCTGCTGCGCCTGCGCCTGCTGGACCGTGCCGCCCGCCGCCAGCAGCACGGCCACGGCATAGGCGAGCGGCGTAAGCCGCATGGCCGCTTGCGGCGCGGGCACGCGCTGCGTCTGTGTCATGGTCTTGCGCCGGGCAGTGTGAAACATGGTCATGGCAATGATTTCCTGGAAAATGAAGGTGCTGGTTGGTCAGGCAAGGCGCGCCGAAAAAGCGCTGCTCATGACTGGGACGCATGCTGCCCGCCTAACCCGCATTTATTTTTTCCAGAAACACTATGGAAGACAACGCCGGGAGCGTTCCCATAGTGGAAAACGAGATACGCTGTGTCCACGCCCGGCTTGATGCGCGCGCGCGTGACAGGGCCTAGGGTCTATCTGACTGAGTTGCAAGCGGCAGCCGAAGCGTCCGGGCGTATCGATTGGGATGGCGCTGCACTGGATGCGACCCACGTCAAGGCACAACGCAGTGCAGTTGGCGCCAGGAAGAAATTCCGGACGCAGAAAAAAGGGGCGCATAACTGACGAGTGGCTGGGGCGATCACGTGGTGGATTGAGCAGCAAAATCCATCTATGCGTTGATGGGAACGGCTTGCCATTATCGATCGTGGTCACCGCCGGACAAAGCAGCGATGCGGCAAATATCGGCCCTGTACTGGACGCGATCAGCGTGCCGCGACCGGCACGAGGACTCCACGCAAACGCCCGACCAGCTTGCGTGTGGAGCGTGCTTACGGCGCGCGTTGTTACCGAAAAGCGATCCAGCAACGCGGCATCCGGTGCGTGTGCCCTGAGCGCCTCGACGCGAGAAAAATCGATTACGTCGAGCGCGCGATCAATCGGCTGAAAGATTACCGCACCGTCGCAACACGATACGACAAACGCGGCCATAACTTCTTCACGGCCGTGCTTGTGGCAACAATTATGATGTGGCCTCCATGAACTCAGTCAGACACACCCTAGCGGGTGAATACGAGGTTACTTGCGAAACCACCGGACAGCTTGCGTGACCGCTAAGACAGGAGCTGCTACCGGCAAGCACGCTACGACAGCTGCAGCGGTGACCACCCCAGTGACCACACCTGAGCTGCTCGTTTCAATGGCGGAAGCATCCTTCTTTGAGAGGTGCTTTCGTGCCGTTGCTGCCAGGGCTACTGCCGGCAGAAAACACCCCACTACCGTCTCGACGACATCAACCTGGGTGCTTCGGGACTTTCCTGTAATTGCCCACGAGCAAAAGTCCTCGCAATTATTACTGTGGAGGTCATACTCATTCTCGCCGAGGCGGGATTCTGCACGGCGGACAACTTCTTTGCCTTGAAAGGAAGCAGAGGAATACCCTCTAACAGTAATCTCTCTGCCGCCAGAAAAGGTATCAAGCGTATCGAAAACGACCGGCCCTGATGTCCAGCCTTCACTGAACCCAGAATAGTGGATGACTATTCCCTCACCCGCATAGATGCCATGATGAGTATAAAACGTGCGGCTCACGATCAGGTGATCGCCAATCTTCAATTCGTATCCAGCGTCGGTAAAATAATTGGACTTGCCGTAAGCGTACGATGAGCGGGCCGAGTTGGAAGGATTGGTCATGGCAAGCATATTCAAAATAAGAAGTTTCATCATAGCAACTTTGCAACCGAATGAATAGTGCCTTATGGAAATTTTTCATATCCATTAACACTTAGTGTTTTTGCCAGACTATTTATACTTCGCCCGTAACTCCTCCAGCGTCAGCTTCCGCCACTTGAGATTCATCAGGTCATCCAGCGTGATCTTGCCCGCCTCATACATTTCGGCGTGGCCCGGGCCCAGGTACTCAGCCCGCCAGGCCTTGTCCTTGCTGGCGAGGAAGTCCTTGAGTTTCATCTTGCTGTTGAGCGGGCTTCCGTCGCTGGGCCGTGCGCTTTCGCCAGGCTCGTCCGGCTCGATGTCCAGATCCTTGAAAGACTTGGTGCGCGTACTGAGCACGCATCGGCAGCTGAAATGGATGGCGCCGGGCCCACCTGCCCGCTCGTGCGTGTGGTTGATCGTCTGCTGATCATGCAGCGAGTACTCATGCAGGTCGCGCATGGCGCACAGCCGGCAGGTATGCGAATCCAGCGTGGCCAGCCACACCAGCCACTCGATCAGGTCCGCATTCTGCCCGGACGAGGCCAGGCGCGCAGCGTCGCCCACGGCCTGCACCGAGCTATGCACCAGCGCACGGGCATTTGCCGCTGACGCCTTGAGAAGGCCCTGCTCGCCCGGGGCGACAGGATCTGGCGCAGCCGTCGGACCCTTGGCTGCAGGTTTGGCCGCCGGGGCTGCTGTCGGCGCGCCAGGCTTTCCTGCCGGCCCGGTCAGTGGCGCGCCTGGCACATCGGGCGTCTTGCCTTTTGCACTTGGCGGCTCGCTGGCCGACTTCTCGCCCGGCCTGCCCGAGGGTAGCGAAGTTTTCGGGTCAGGCATGGGCGGCGTGGCAGGCAACGCAGGTTTGTCGGCCAGTGAATCGGCCGCCCTGGCGCTCTTGCCCGGCACGCGCGACACGATCTGCGACGTCGTCTCACCCTGCGCAGCACCGAGCCGGACCTGGCTGGCGAAGCGGAATTGCGTATCCACCGCCTGGCGCTTCCACCAGTCCGCCGATGGCGCACCCTTGATCAAGGTGTCACCGACCAGCTTTTTTCCAGATAGGTGGCCGGCGGCAACTTGGCGCCGAGCTCGATCTTCAGGGCCTGCGCCAGCACCTTGGTCATGTAATCAGCGTTGATGCGGACCATGCCGGTCAGGTTGCGGGGTATTTCGGCCTGCATGCCGGTGTAGTGGGACGAAATCACCGCATTCGACTCGCGCAGTAGCGCACCCAGGGTAATGAGGCAGTCCGGCACTGCGCCGAACCAGTCGGCCATCTGTTGTTGCTGGCGCCCCTTCTGCCACGGGCCACGGCAGAACGTGACTTCTTCGCACTGGCCCAGCACCGTGCGACCTTGTTTGGCGAAGCTGTGTGGTGCCCACAGAAACTGCACGTCGGCATATTCCAGGCGGGCGTGGTCTTCGTTGTGCAGCGCTCCGCCTTCGATGAGGATGGTTGTGCGCGCCCACTTGGCACCTCGGGCGCGGGCTGGTACCGCTTGTTCAGCGGGTCGGCGAATGCGGGTGGCGGCATCGGGCGCAAGGATCTGGGCGCTGCGAGATTGCGGCTTTTCTTCATTCCGACCTACTAGATGTAGTGTTTGACAGCAATTCTGGCGGTCTCAGCCCGGTGATTTTTGACACTTTCGTTCGCGACCTACTAAATGTAGTGTCGTACGCGCCTTCGATGCTTAAATTGACCGGCGGCATGGTCGCGCCCAGCCCCCACAGCGCGATAGAGCCGCCGCAATTCAGCACGGCCAATTCCTCGACGCTCGGGCGCCAGTACGACACCACGGCAGGCAGATCGCCAACATGTGTGCGCGTGACTGGCAGCGCGTTGCAAGGTAGTTCGCCCTGGTCCCAACCTGCAGGTGCGCCCAGCACGCCGTTATTCGATGGGTGTTGGATTTTCTGCGTGGCTGCTTTCGTTATGCCGCCGCCCCCAGCAGGCGCCGCGGTGCATCGCGGCTGGAGTCCTCTGGATCTTTGCTACGTCGGTGACTGCGCCCGTTTTTCAAAGCCCTGCCACTGGAGCGCACTGGCAGTCGCAAGTGTCAGTTGTATGGGATGCCGCCGCGCCGGGCATGCTGCATCATGGCCTGGTGCGCGGCCTCGCTGCGCTCGCGCATCCAGGCGTCGACACCGCCAGCGGTCGCAACAGCCAGATGGCGAGTCATATCGCGCACCCCGGTGGCCATTTGCTGCGGCGTCCAATGGCTGCTGATGTATTCCAGCTCTGGGCCTTTGTGCCCTACGATACGCAGGCCTCGGCGTGGCGCCAACTCGTATTCGCCCAGCGTCGTGTCGACGTCCATCTGGGCAATGCTGAAGTGCCCGCGTAGCGTGCCCATATCGATACCGTTACGGCCGTAGATGACATCCCTGCTGGGGCGAAAACGGTAGACGCAAAAAAGCCCGCTATCGTTTCGGGGCGGGCTTCGATTTATTGCGCGGCCAGGGCCGCAATGGTGTTTATGCCTTGCGGCGGCGCGCTACAACGCCCAGCAGCCCCAAGCCTGCGAGGAACATGCCGTACGTCTCCGGCTCAGGGACGGCAGACACGGTCTGCTTGATGTTGTAAGTTCCCCAGTATCCGAATTTACTCTCGCTCGCGTATGTAAAATCGTACGACTGCGTAGTATTTAAGTAAATCCAAAAATCGTTAGTCTCGTTGGTGATCCCGTTATAGCCACTCAGCAGTCCACCGACCAAAGCGCCCTTATTCACGAAGGCGACACCCACATCGGACCGAGTGTAGTGCACGTTACCTATCGTAAGGTCGAATTTTTTTACTGCGGTCCAATTCGATCCAAGTGAATCCGCCGAGAAGATGGCGTAACCCTTGGCCGAATTGAACGGTGCCGGACTAGGTTCTTCGTAATCATCGTAAGACACTGGGATGAAGTTCATTGCCGTGAAATCCAATCGGTAATCAGCCGCTTGCGCCGAAGCAGCGCAGAACAAAGAGGCGGCGACGACGCCAGCAATTCGTTTAAACATGGAAGTCCCCTAGAAGTTTTAATAATGTCAATGATATTAACATAATGAAAATTCTAGGTGTAAAAAAAACACCTCGAGGATGGCTTTGTTTTTTGCTGCCACGGCCATAGCGCGTGGTGAGCGCCCGACCAGCTTGCGTGTGGACTGTGCTTATGGCGCGCGTTGTTATCGAAAGGCGATCCAGCAACGCGGCATCCGGTGCGTGTGCCCTGAGCGCCTCGACGCGAGAAAAAATCGATTACGTCGAGGGCGCCGTGGAGGCCCGCCTCCACGGTTCGAGACCGAAGCCGACAAAAGCCGCAATGTCGTCGAGCGCGCGATCCATCGGCTAAAAGATTACCACGCCGTCGCAACACGATACGACAGACGCGGCCATAACTTCTTCACGGCCGTGCTTGTGGCAACAATTATGATGATGTAGCCTCCATGAACTCAGTCAGACACACCCTAGCTGAGCAAGACCAGATTGCCAGGCAAGTAGGTGAGCCGGGCGCCATACAGGTCGCGGATCAGCGCCAGGGCGACATCGAGCTTGTCGATGGAAAACTGCGCCTGGACGCGGCGCAAGCCCAGTTCTTCGCTTTGCACGAAGATCCTGCCGGGCCGGTAACGATTGAGTTCGTCGACCACCTGCGCCAGCGGCGTGTCATTGAACAGCAGCAAGCCCCGGCGCCAGGCCAGCACGGCTGCGGAATCGGCAGGCGCGGCCAGGTGCAGCGCGGCCGGGTCGTAGCGCAGGCGCTGCGACGCGGACAAGGTGGTGCGCCGCAGCGGATGGTCGACCTCGACCCTGCCTTCCAGGCAGCTCAATTCCACCTCGCCGCCGGGCAGGCAGCGCACATTGAAACTGGCGGCGCGCGCCTGCAGCCGCGCACCGCCAGCGAGCACCGTACACGCGTCGTGCCCGTCCGCCACGATCTGCGCTTCGCCGGCCAGCAATTCGATGAACGCGGCGTCGCCCGCACCGCGCAGGTTCAGGCGCGTCTGCGTATTCATGCGCACTTGCGCGCCGCCGGCCAGCGCCAGCTGGCGCTGCTCGCCCGTGCCCGTGCGATAGTCGGCGGCCAGGTCGCCCACGGACGGCCACAGGGCCAGCGGCGGGCGCACGGCCAGCAGCGCCACGCCGGCGGCCAGCGCGCCGCCCAGGAAGGCGCGCCGGCCAAGCGACGGCGCGCGCCTGGCCGGCGCGCGTGCAAGCGCCGGCGCCGCCAGGCGCAAGCCGCGCCACAGCTGTCCCAGCTCGCGCGCAGCCCGGGCGTGGCGGGGACTTTGCGCGCGCCAGCGGGCGAACGCCTGCGCATCGGCCTCGCTCGCCTGGCCCGAGCGCAGGCGTACCAGCCATTGCCTGGCCTGTTCCTCGATATCGCCGTCGCTGGCGTGGCTGTCGTTGCGGTGTTGGGTCATGATGAAGAATCGTATCAGAAGCGGCGCGGGCCGCCACGGGCGGCCACGTCGGCCGGCGCGCCCACGTATCGCTGGCAATGGCGCAAGGCGTGCCGCAACTCCTTTTCCACCAGGCTCAGCGAGATATCCAGGCGCGCGGCGATCTCGCGATTGAGCTGGCCATCGATATGCGCGGCCAGCAGGATCTCGCGCTGGCGCGGCGTGAGCTGGCGCAGGGCCGTTTCCAGCGCCGCGATCTCGCTGCGCGCCGCGACGATGCGTTCGGGGTCGGCCAGTTCGTCTTCCACGTCGAACAGGGCGTCGATATCGGCATCGCTCAGTTTCCGCTGTTCGCGGCGGTACTGGTCGGTGGCGACGTTGACGGCCATCTGCAGCAGGTAGGCGTCGGGGTTGCGCACGGCCGTATTACCGGGCATGGACTCCAGGCGCAGCCAGGTCTCCTGCAGCGCATCGGCCGCGCGCTCGCCCGTGCCGACGATATATTCCAGCTTGCGGCGCAACTGGCCATAGCGCGTCACCAGCACGCCGCGCAGGCGCGCGCGCAAGGAATCGGGCATCAGCCTGGCCCTTCGCCTGCCGCCGCTGGACAGGCGGCGCCGCCAGCCTCGTGCGGACGCAGCAGTATCGTGATCGGCTGCGGCATGGCCGGCGGCGGCGGCTCGAATACCTGCGCGCGCAGGCGGCTGGAGATCAGCGCATCGCGCAGCGGACGCCCCGTGCTGCCCGCCTGTTTCAGCGTCGCCACGCCGCCCGACGCGGCGATGCGCAGGCGCAGCGCCAGGCGGTAGCCGCCGGGGCGGGTCAGGGTCGAACGGCACAGGACGCGCAGCAATTGCGCCTGCACGCCGCTGACATAAGCGCCATAGTCCGCGCCGCCCGCATGCACGGCATCGATGGCGTCCAGGGCGATGGCAGCGCTTTCCGGCGGCGCTGGCGGCGCAGCCTCGGTCTCGGTCTCGCCGGCAGGCAGCTGGATGATGGCGGCATTCGCCTCTGGAAAATGGGCCTGCAGGCCGGTGCCGGACAGCAGGCGCTGCAGCGCCTCCGGCGCCGGCAGGCTGCCTTGCACGGCACTGCTGTAGCGCTGGCGCAGGGCGCCGCTGGGTGCCAGCACGGAAATGCCCGTGACCAGGCCATATGCCCTGAGCGCGTCGGCCAGCGGCTGGGCGGGAATCTGGAACGTGTAGAGCGGTACTGCCGCGGCGGCGAGGCCGGCCAGCAGCAGGCATCCGGCCAGCGCCAGCACACTGAGCGACGCCGGGCTCGCTGTCATCACGCTATCGTCCTGTTCTCGAAAATGGGGCTGTTGCCGACGGACCGTCCATCGCCAGCAGCAGGCTACACGGCAAAAGTGACACTGTCGTGACACGCCCGGACCGGACGCCGCCTTCCGTCATTCTCTCCCCATGCTCGGCCGCGCTGCCGGGCAGGCGCCGGCCGGCCATCGACAATGGCAAGCACGGCGACTTCTTCATCGAGTACGCGTCGGGTAGCAGGCGGCGGTCAACGCCGCCCTGTCCCGTGCCCGAGCGCCTGACTACATGCGCTGGCAGGCGGCCGGCTGGCCGTTTCGCGCGGCCGGATGCCAGCTCTTGCCCGAGCTTTTCACCTTGCAGTTATGCGCATCGCGATTGCTCAGCACGTCGCCGCCGCACTTGGCCGCCGAGCAGCACTGCTGTACCGTGGCGTTGACATCGCATGCCGCGTTGGGCGCGGCGACCGGGGCCTCGGGCTTGGCCATCTCGCCGCTGGCCGGTTTCACCGGCTTGTCCTGGGCCAGGGCCGGCGCCTGCGCCAGCACAAGGAAGGACATCGATACCAACAGGGCGCTCAGGAAATGACGTTTCATTGCTGCTCCTCGACAGGTAAACCATGAACCGGCCCACGGCTTGCATCAGCGCTTGTGCGAGACCGCGCCGCGACCCGGCAAGGGACGAGCCGCCGCTGCGGGCATTTCCGCATAAGCTAACTCGCAAACGGTATGACGAATTCATGGTAGCAGCTAAATGCGCGCCAAATCTCTCGAATGCTTGCAGCCGCGCCTGGCGCTGGCGATGCCCGCAAGCGTCTACAATAGGGCTGGACCGGCATGCCGCCGGCCGCCGCGCCGCAACCTGCTGACAGGCGGCATGGCATAGCAGGTCAGCCCCCGCCACCAGGAGTATCGGCATGAACAATCAGACCACCATCGTCCTCGTCCACGGTTTCTGGGGCGGCGCCGCCCACTGGAGCCGCGTCATCGCCGAATTGCGGCGCCAGGGCCATACGGCCATCCGCGCCGTGGAACTGCCGCTGACCTCGCTGGCGGACGACGCCGAACGCACGCGCAAGATGGTGGCGCAGGTCCAGGGGCCGGTCTTGCTGGTAGGCCACTCCTACGGCGGCGCCGTCATCAGCGTGGCGGGCCATGCGCCCAATGTGCGTGGGCTCGTGTATGTCGCCGCCTTCGCGCCCGATGCCGGCGAAAGTCCGGGCAGCATCACGCAGGAACACCCGCCGCTGGGCGCGGCCAGCCTGGAAGGCGACAGCGACGGCTACCTGTGGGTCAAGGCCGACAAGTACCACGAGAGCTTTTGCCAGGACCTGGACGCGGAAGAAGGCGCCGTGCTGGGCGTGGTGCAGAAGGCGCCGCTGGCCGGCACCTTCGGCGACAGCGTGGCCGACCCGGCCTGGCGCCACAAGCCGTCGTGGTACCAGGTGTCCAGCGCCGACCGCATGATTTCGCCCGCCAACCAGCAGCGCATGGCGGCGCGCCTGCAGGCCAGGAAAGTCATCACGCTCGACGCCAGCCACGCTTCGCTCGCTTCGCGTCCCGTGGAGGTGGCGGCGCTGATCCTGGAAGCGGCGGGCGCGGTAGCCGGCGAATAAGCGCCGGCTACAGCCAGCCGTCGCGCTTCAGGCGCCGGTGCAGCAGGTAGCAGCCGACGAAGATGCCGGCGATCACGGCCGGATAGCTGCCCCGCCATTTCAGCTCGGGCATGAATTCGAAGTTCATGCCGTACAGGCTGAAGACCATGGTGGGCACGGCCAGGATGGCGCCCCAGCCGGCCAGGCGCTTGACCACTTCGTTCTGGCGTAGCGAAATCTGCCCCAGCGCCACTTGCATGGCGGAATTGACCATTTCGCGCATCTGCCCGGCCGTGTGCGTGACCCGTTTCACGTGGTCGAGGATGTCGCGGTAATAAATGCGGTTTTCCTTGGGCACGATATCGCCGTGGAAACGGATCAGCTGCGTGCAGATTTCATGCAGCGGGTTGACGGCCGCGTCCAGCTTCAGCAATTCCGTCTTGAGCTGGTAGAAATCCTGCAGCTTGTCTTCGGACAGGGTCGGCTTGAACAGCTGCTGTTCATATTGCTGGAAGGTCGCTTGCAGATGGTCGATGCAGGGCTGGTACTGGTCGACGATGAAATCGATGATGGAATACAGTACATAGCCGGGGCCGCTGGCGAGTTTCTCGGGCACGCTCTCCTTGCGCTCGCGCAACTTCGCATAGCCGGCCGAAGGGCCGTGGCGCACGGTGATGATGAAGCGGCAGCCAAGGAAGACGTGCGTTTCGCCATACACGATGGCGGCGCCGTCGAGGCTGGCAGTGTGCAAGACCATGAACAGGGTGTCGCCATACTCCTCCAGCTTGGGCCGCTCATGCGCGCCTTCCGCATCCTCGACAGCCAGCTCGTGCAAGCCGAAGGCCGACTGCAGCGCCTGCATGGCGGCGCTGTCGGGACCAGCCAGGCCGATCCAGACGAAACAATCGGGGTCGTCGAGAAAGTCGCCCACCTTGTCGATGTCGAAATGCGCGATCTTCTTGCCGGCGCGATAGGCCGCGCAATTGACGACGGCGGCGTGTGTACTGAGTTCCATGGGGATTCCGGAGAGGGGCTGCTGTGCTGGAGGGCCAGTATAGCGGAAGGCCGGCAGCGCTCTGTTAATTGCTTCACAACCAGAAAATGTCGCCCATCGAGCCGGCGCCCCTGCGGCCGGCGCCATTGACATTCAAACACATCAATGTAAAATGAGAACCATTCGCATTTAAGAAGGACCAGCATCCGCCAGCGGCTTGGGAACTTCAGCGCCAACCTGGAGTGTGCCGTGACGTGTGTCGTGAAACCTGCCCCCGCCGCCGATCCCCTTGCCCTGCTGTATGGCGAGCACCACCCGTGGCTGCTGCGCTGGCTGCGCGGCAAGCTGGCCTGTTCGGACCACGCGGCCGACCTGGCGCAAGACACCTTCGTCAAACTGCTGGCCACGCCAGAGGAACGGGCCGTCACCGTGCGCGAGCCGCGCGCCTACCTGACGACGGTGGCGCGGCGCCTGCTGATCGACCACTACCGCCGCCAGTCGCTGGAGCAGGCCTGGCTGGCCACCCTGGCACAGCTGCCCGCGCCCGTGGCGCCGTCGGCGCAAGACCGTTTGCTGATCCTGGAAACCCTGCACCAGATCGACGCCATGCTCGACGGCCTGGGCGCGAAGGTGCGCACGGCCTTCCTGCTGTCGCAGCTGGAAGGCCTGGCGTATGCGGACATCGCCGCGCGCCTGCGGGTCAGCGAGCGCACCGTCAAGCGCTATATGGTGCGGGCGTTCGAGCAATGCATCCTGTTGCTGGCATGAGCGCGGCCATCGATGCGCGCGCCGCGCGCGAAGCGGCACACTGGATGATGCGCCTGCAGGGCGGCGAACTGGACGACGCCGCGCGGCAGGCGCTGGCCCGCTGGCGCGCCCGCCATCCGCACAATGAAACGGCCTGGCAGCGCGCCGAGCAAGTGTGCCGCCGCTTCGGCATGCTGCCCGCGCCGCTGGCCCTGCCCGTGCTGGACCGCCCGACCGGCGCCGCCCGCCGCGCCGCCCTGAAGACCCTGGCCCTGCTGATCGTCGCCGGGCCAGCCGGCTGGGCCATGCTGAAGGTGGCGCCGTGGCAGCAATGGACATCCGGGCTGCGCACGGCGACGGGAGAAATCAGCCACCTGGCCCTGGCCGATGGCAGCCGCCTGAGCCTGAACACGGCCAGCGCCGCCGATATCGCCTTCAGCGATGCGCTGCGCCTGGTCCAGCTGCGCGCCGGCGAACTGCACGTGGCGACCAGCCCCGATGCGCGCCGGCGCCCCTTCATCGTACGCACCAGCAACGGCAGCATCCGCGCCCTCGGCACGCGCTTCACGGTACGCCAGGAGGATAGCCTGATCCAGGCACGCACCCGCGTGGCCGTCTCGCAGGGCGCCGTCGAAGTGCGCCCCGCCGAAGGCAGCCCCGTCATCGTGCAGGCCGGCTGGCAAGCCAGCTTCGATACGACGGCCGCCAGCGTGCCGCAGCCGCTGGCGCCGCACGCCGACGCCTGGACCCAGGGCCTGCTGTATGCGGACGACACGCCGCTGGCCCAGGTGCTGGCGCAGCTGGCCCGCTACCGCCACGGCGTGGTGCGCTGCGACCCGGCCGTGGCGCGCCTGCGCGTGTCGGGCGTGTACCAACTGCATGATACAGATCAATTATTATCACTATTGCAAGCCTCGCTGCCCATCCGCGTGCAACGCCACGGCCGCTGGTGGATTTCCGTCGGGCCCGCATAAATTTTTGAAAACAATGTCCCTTTCCGCCATGTGCCCCGTCAATCCACACAGGACCAACACATGAACGAAGGGAAACACCTGATGAAGCACTACCGCAACACCACCACGACCCTGGCCCTGCTGGGCAGCCTGGCCTTGAGCGCGCCCGCCTTTGCGCAAGCGCACCAGCAGGAGGCGCCCGCGCGCCACTACCAGGTGGCCGCCGGCCCCCTGGGCACGGCCCTGTCCGCTTTCGCGGCCGACGCCGGCGTCAGCATTTCCGGCGCTTCCACGCTGTACGCGGGCTTGCGCAGCCAGGGCCTGCACGGCAGCTACAGCGTGGCGGGCGGCTTCGCCCGCCTGCTCGATGGCAGCGGCCTCGTCGCCGTCGACCAGGGCGGCGGCCACTACGCCGTGCGCCGGCTGCCGTCGGCCGCCGACGCGGCCACCCTGCCCGGCATCGCCGTGCGCGCCATGGCCGAGCGCGGCACCAGCACGGA
The DNA here is from genome assembly GCF_058798615.1 of Janthinobacterium sp. GW822-FHT07H11. NCBI lineage: Bacteria > Pseudomonadati > Pseudomonadota > Betaproteobacteria > Burkholderiales > Oxalobacteraceae > Janthinobacterium > Janthinobacterium sp. GW822-FHT07H11. The sequence goes on along the minus strand of NZ_CM179507.1, from coordinate 3,123,360 downwards.
AGGGTCAAATTCGTACACGACGCCAGCCACGGCCAGCGCCACCGGATTGGTGCTGTCGCTGCGCGACACGCCGCAATCGGTCAGCGTCATCACGCGCCAGCGCATGGATGACCAGGACTTGCAGACGGTGCGCGACGTGCTGCGCAACACGCCCGGCATCGCCGTCAACCAGTTCGACACGGAGCGCAGCACCTTTTCCGCGCGCGGCTTCGACGTCGACAATTTCCAGTACGACGGCGTGCCCACCACCTATAAGGTGCAGTATTCGGGCGGCGAGTCGGAAATGGATGCGCTGATCTACGACCGCGTGGAAGTGACGCGCGGCGCCACGGGCCTGCTGACGGGCGCCGGCTACCCGTCCGCCTCGATCAACCTGGTGCGCAAGCGGGCCAGCGCCCGGCAATTCGAGGGGCAATGGTCGCTGGCGGCCGGCTCCTGGAGCGATTACCGGGGCACCGTCGACCTGGCCGCACCGCTGAACGCAGACGGCTCCGTACGCGGCAGGATCGCTGGCGCCTGGCAGGACCGCAAGTCGTTTACCAACGGTTATTCAAACCAGCGCCAGATCCTGTACGCCACCGCCGAAGCGGACCTGGCGCCCGGCACCGTCGTCATGGTGGGCGCCAGCTACCAGAAGAACGACCCGAAAGGCAGCAACTGGGGCGGCTTCCCCCTGTGGTACAGCGACGGTTCGCGCACCGATTTCGACCGTTCCGTCACCACGGCGCCCCGCTGGGCCGCCTGGGCCACCGAGCAGACCAACGTGCACGCCACCGTGGAACACGCGCTGGGCCAGGGCTGGAAGGCGCAGGCGCAAACCATGTACAGCAAGCATACGGAAGACACGCCGCTGCTCTTCCTGGCGGAACGGCCGGACAAGGTCACGGGGCTGGGCATGCTCGGCTATCCGAACCGCTACCTCGGCCAGCGCGACCAGAGCAGCGCCGACGTCAAGCTGTCCGGCCCGTTCAACCTTGGCGGACGCGAACATGAAGTCATCATCGGCGCCAATTACACCGTGCAACATGCCGAATTCAGCGTCAAGGAAGCGCTCGATCCCGAACCGATCGGCAATTTCCTCGCCTGGGATGGCAGCTACCCGCAACCGGCCTGGGGCGAGCCCGTGCTGTCGGAAAAGTACACGACGAAGCAATATGGCGCGTATGGCGCGGCGCGCCTGAACCTGGCCGAGAACACCAAACTGATCGTCGGCGGACGCCTGAGCCGCTGGGACAAGGACCGCGTCGGCTTCGACGGCAGCGCCCGCTTCGCCTTCGCCAAGAGCAAGTTCGTGCCGTATGCGGGCCTGGTGCTGGACCTGAACGACACCTATTCCGCGTATGCCAGCTACACGGACATCTTCCGCCCGCAGGAAAACCAGGACCGCAGCGGCGCCTGGCTGGACCCGCTGACGGGCCAGAGCATCGAAGTGGGCTTGAAGGGGGAATTGGCCGGCGGCCAGGCCAACGGTTCCATCGGCATCTTTGAAATCAAGCAGGACAAGCTGGCCCAGCCGGACGGCGCCTCGCGCGTGCCGGGCACCACCACGCAGGCGTATTACGCGGCGCGCGGCGCCACCAGCCGCGGCATCGAGGCAGAATTATCGGGCCGTCTGGCGCCGGGCTGGAACGTGACGGCCAGCGCCAGCCACTTCCGCGCCAAAGACCGCGATCAGCAGGACATCAACACCCTGTCGCCGCGCTCGACGGCGCGCCTGTTCATGACCTGGAAGGCGCGGCCCGACCTCACCGTGGGCGGCGGCGTCAACTGGCAAAGCAGGTTCTACTTTGACGACGAAGGCCCGAACGGCAGGCAGCGCGTCGCGCAGCAAGCCTACGGCACGGCCAGCCTGATGGCCACGTACCAGCTGTCGCGCCAGCTGACGGCCCAGCTGAACGTGGAAAATGTACTCGACAAGAAGTACATCAACATCAACACCTATGCGCAAGGCACGTATGGCATGCCGCGCAGCGTGCGGGGGACCTTGACCTACCGTTTTTGATGTAGCGCCAGGCCGGCCTGGCATTGCGCGAAGCGCCTTGGTCGGCCGGGCCGGCGCGCCGGCGGGATCGGCCCGGTGCCGGCGAGCGTCACTCCAGCTTGAACAAGACGTGCACGCTCTTCTCCAAGGCGATGCTGCCGGGCGCGCGCACGGCTGACGATGCATCGGCTGGAGGAATATAGGGCGGCGGCGCGAAAACCTCACTGCCGGAATGCATCAGCGTGCGCTCCAGCGACTGAAACGACACTTCCGAGATGGCCATGACGGACGCGATCTTCCGGTTGAACGATTTGGCAGCGCGCGCCGCCTTCGCCTCCGCATCCTTGGCCGCCTTCAAATCGAGCTCGGCGACAATTGCATCGTGCGCGCTGGTCTTGAATTCCGTGTCCAGCCGCGTGATATTTTTCATGGCGGCCAGCTGCGACACCAGCGGCGTCCAGGCCGCCAAATCCCGCACCCACACGCGCAAGTTGCGGTTGATCACATACACGGGCGGCGCATCGCGTTTTTCCCTGCTGGCGTAATCGAGCGAGCGCATGATATTGGACGACTGGATATCGGCTTGCGCTATCTTCACCTGACCCAGCGACTGAAAGATCTCCGCGGCACTGGCATTGACCACGGCAAGCGTCTTTGCCGCGTCGGCGCCACGGCTGGAAACGGTAATGTCCATGACGGCCATGTCCGGCGGCACTTCCACCCGGGCCGTGCCGGTCTGGAAGATGAAGGGATAATCAGGCAAGGACGAGGCCTGGGCGGCCAGGTTCAAGGTAAAAAGACCCATCAACAGCAACAGTTTGCGCTTCATGCCTCTCCCGTGTGATTAAATAATGTTTCGACAATATAGCAGTACTGACACAACCCCCCCAATCCGCCGGCCGCGCGCCGCCGGCATGGCGCTAGCCCGTCGAAATGACCTTGTTCAGGGCGCGCCGCAATTCCTTCAGCCGCGGCGGCTTGCCCAGCACGCAGTTGACGTGTTCGGGGTAGTCGCTGTCGGCCTCCAGGCGCTGGCCCCAGCCCGTCAGCATGACGATGGGCGTGGCCGGCGAGCACTGGCGCACCGCGCTGGCCACCTTGCGTCCGTCCACGTAGGGCATGCCCAGGTCCGTGATGACCACCGCGAAGTACTCGTGCCGGTCGTACGCGGCCAGGAAGCAGTCGATGCCGGCCTGGCCGCCATCGGCGGACACCACCTCGTGGCCGTCGATTTCCAGGATGTCGCGCAGGGACTTGAGCACCATCGGGTCGTCGTCCACCACCAGGATGCGCAGGCGCGGCGGCACCACGTGGGCCGCATCGTCCGGTTCGGCCACGTCCTGCGCGGCATCGGCGGGGAACGCCAGGCGCACCGTCGTGCCCTGCCCCGGCGCCGTGACGATGTCGATGCTGGCGCCATGGCGCTCCATCATGCCGTACACCATGGCCAGGCCCAGGCCCGTGCCCCGTTCGCCCTTGGTGGTGAAGAACGGCTCCAGGCAGCGCCGGCGCGTAGTGTCATCCATGCCGATGCCCGTGTCGCCCACCTCGATGCGCACCTGCCGCGCGCCCGCCACGCCGACGCTGGCCGTGCGCACGCTCAGGGTGCCGCCTTCCGGCATGGCGTCGACGGCGTTGAAGATCAGGTTGGTCAGCGCCTCGCGGATTTCGCCCACGCTGCCGGGCAGCATGGGCAGCGCCTCGGCCAGTTCCGTGCGCAGCTCGATGACGATGCCGCGCTGCTGCGGCATGTCGCTCCAGCGCGCGCGCGTCAGGTCCAGCACCTGCTGCGCCACCAGGTTGGCGTTGACGGGCGCCAGCGCCAGCCGCGGTTCGCGCTGGCGGTAGAATTCGCGCATGCGCGCCACGGTGGCGGCCACGTCGTCGATGGCCCGCTCGATCACTTGCAGGCAATGGCGGCCCTGCGGACTGAGGCTCGTTTCCGTCTCCAGCAGCGATTCCGTGTACAGGGCCACGGGAGAAATGGCGTTATTGATGTCGTGCGCGATGCCGCTGGCCATCTGGCCCAGCGCGCGCAGGCGCTCCTGCTGCATCGCCGACTGCTGCGTCTGGCGCAAGTCCTCGTAGGCGCGCTGCAGCGCGCCGTACAACTGCGCCTGGTTGGCGGCCAGCGCCACGTGCTCGCTCAGCTGGCTGAGGAATTCGCACTCGCCGCTGGTAAAGCTGTGCGCGGCGCGGCGTGCCACGATCAGGATGCCGAACACCGTGTTTTCGGCCAGCAGCGGCGCCATGACGAGGGCATGCAAGCCCCCCTGCGCCAGCCGCTGCGGAAACGGAAACGCCACTTCGCCGATGTCGGCCTCATACACGAGCTTGCCCCGCACGCAGCTCGACAGGCCATTCTCGTCGATGGGGATGTGCGCCTGCTCGCCCATCATGAACGACTGCGCCAGCGCCTCGCTGCGCACGCCCACGCACGTCACCTGCAGCGCGTGCTCGGACGGCTGGTACAGGCAGATGCAGCTGAAATCGACGGGCAGCTGGTCTTCCAGGCTGCGCACGACCACCTGGAAGATGCTGCGCAAGTCCTGCCGTTCGCCGACCGACCGCGTGATCTGCTGCAGCAGGTTCAGGCGCTCGAGCTGTTCATGCACCTTGCGCTCGGCCAGCTGGCGCTCGGCGATCTGCGTCTCCAGGGCGGCATTCGTCTGCGCCAGTTCGTCGCGCGAGACGGTGGTGCGGCGCAGCTTGTCCGTCATGCCGTCGAAGGCGCGCGCCAGGTCGCCGATTTCATTTTTCGTGTGCACGCCGAGCGCAAAATCGAGCTTGCCGGCGCCGACGATCAGGGTGCCCTGGCGCAGCTTTTCCAGCGGCCCCGTGACGCTGGTGATGGTGAAATAGATCAAGCCGGCCACCAGCGCGATGATCGTGCCGCCGAACAGGATCACGGCCACGTTGGCCCGCTGCTGCGCCGCCAGCACCCCTTGCCGGCTCAGCTCGGACAGCCGCATCGCGTCCGAGATCATGCCCTGCACCTTGCCCATGATCTGCCCGGACAGGCGCGACTCCAGCTCGCCCAGCACCTCGCGCCGCCGCGGGTCCTGCCCCAGTTCGCGGTGGTTGGCGACGAACAGCTCGAACAGGCTGCCCACGCCGGCCAGCTCGCCCTGCAATTCGCGCAGCAGCGCGCGCTCCTCGCCGCCGTTGAAGGCGGGCGTGGCCAGCAGCCCCGTGGCCAGCGACTCGCTGCGCAACTGCCACTGGGCGCGCGTGCGCGCGCCATGGTGCAGCGCATATTCGATCGACAGGTAGCGCAGCGAGGTGACGGCCTGCAGGATGTCGGCCGCCGCCTTGTTCTTCGCCAGCTCGCGCTGCATCGCCATGGTGGTGGAAAACAGCACGGTGACGATGATGGCCACGATGAGCACGCAGAACAGCTCGGCCAGCTTGAAGCGCGTCACGATTTTCACGGTGGGCCTCTCAATGAATGACCGTCACGGCCGATGGCGCCACGGCTTCCAGGCCGTCCAGGTAGACGGCGTCAAGGAAATTCGGCATCTCGCCGCGCCCGCCCAGGCGGTTCTTGATGGCCCAGCGCGCCTCGTCCTCCAGCGCCAGCAGCAAGCCCTGGTCGAGCCAGACGCCGAACTGGTAGCCGTGCCAGGCCGCCTGCAGGCGCGCCGCCTCGGCGGGCGAGGCGCTGGCAAACAGCGCGCGCGCGGCATCGGGCTCGTCGCGGCAGAAGCGCGCACCGGCGATCAGCGCGCGCAGCACCTTGCGCATCGTGGCCGGGTGGCTGCGCACATAGTCGCGCGTGCCGGCCACGTTGAACAGCCCCGCATACACATCCTCGCCATAGAAGATGGCCGCATTGCCCGCGATGGCATGCGTCATGCCCGTCAGGAATGGCTCCCAGCCGGCCGCCGCGTCGACCTCGCCCCGCACCAGCGCGCCGGCCAGCTGCTCCGGCGCATAGTTGTGCAAGCTGACCTCCCCGGGCAGCAGCTTCTGGCGGTTCAGGAAGGCGTCGAGCGTGAAATGGCCGGACGTGCCCAGGGTCACGCCGATGCGCTTGCCCTTCAGGCTGGCGGGCGTGGATACGCCGCGATCCAGGCGCCCCACGATGCCGTGGTCGCGCTCGGCCTCGAAGATGCTGGCAATGATGACGACGGCATGGTTTTCCAGGCTGGCCAGCACCACGGGAATGTCGGAAACGGTGCCCAGGTCGGCCGTGCCCTGCAGCACGGCCTGCATCGAGGCCTTGCCCGACGAATACGGCTGCAGCAGCGCGTGGATGCCCTCGCGCGCGAAATAGCCGTGCCCGCGCGCGGCCAGCACGGGGCAGCTGCCCGCGTAGTCCGCATTCACGGCCAGGCGCAGCACTTCCACGGGACCGGGTGCCGGGCCGGGCCGGGCATTGAGCCGCCAGATGGCCGCCGCCGCGGCCAGCACCAGCAGCAGCGCGATGGCCGCCAGCCAGATCCCCCGTCGCGCTGGCGCGGCGCCGTTCATGCGCTGCGCTGCGCCGTGGCCGATTCCAGCGCGCTGTTGATGGCCTCGGAAAACGCCACCACGTCGATCGGCTTGGTGAGATAGCGATAAAAGCCCGCCGCCAGTCCGTGGCGGACGTCGGCCGGCCCGGCCACGGCCGTCAGCGCGATGACGGGAATATGCGCGGTGCGGGCGTCGGCGCGCAGCAGCTGCATGACTTGCGTGCCGCTGATATCGGGCAGGTCGCTATCCATCAGTATCAGCTGCGGCACGTGGCGGCGCGCCATTTCCAGGCCCGTCTGCCCGTCGCCGGCGGAGAGCAGGTCGAGATCGGGACGAAAGTGCACCAGCCCCGCCACCAGCGTCACATTCAGGGGATTGTCTTCCACATACAGCAGCGTCTTGCGGTCCGGCAGCCGCACGGCTTCGGCGGGACGGGGAAAGACAGGCAGGCGCGGGATTTCCATCACCGGCGCACGCGCAGGGCAACTGGCGATATCGAGCCAGAAAGTGCTGCCGCGCCCGGGCGTGCTGGCCACGCCTATCCGCGCCTGCATGGCTTCGGCCAGGCGCTTGCTGACCACCAGCCCCAGGCCCGTGCCCTCTTCGTCGCGCGTGTCGCGGCCCAGGCGGTTGAAGGGCTGGAACAGCGTTTCCAGCTGCGCCGCGCTCAGGCCGAGGCCCGTGTCGCGCACGGACAGGCGCAGCAGCCGCGCATCGAGCGGCTGGCAATCGACATGGATCTCGCCCTGTTCGCGGTTGTACTTGACGGCATTCGACAACAGGTTGAGCAGCACCTGCTTGAGGCGCGTGCGGTCGGCCAGCACGTGCACGCTGCCCGCCTCGACAAACGTCAGCGTGATGCCGCGCTTTTGCGCCAGCGGCTCCATCATCTGCCAGCAGTCGTGGTAGATGTCGGCCAGGCCCACGGCCTCCATCGACAGCGACATCTTGCCCGACTCGATCCTGGCGATGTCGAGGATATCGTTGATCAGGGTCAGCAAATGCCGGCCCGCGCCGAAAATATGCGAGGCAAAGGTTTTCCTTTCCTGCGCCGTCGAGGGGATGGAATCGGACGTCAGCATCTGCGAAAAGCCCAGGATGGCGTTGAGCGGCGTGCGCAGCTCGTGGCTCATGCTGGACAGGAAACTGGTCTTTTCCTGGTTCGCCCGCTCGGCCACCTCGCGCGCCAGCTGCAAGTCCTTGTTCATGGCATCGAGTTCGGCCGTGTGCTGGCGCAGCAGCAGTTCCAGGCGCGCATTGGCGATGCGCAGCTGGCGCGTTTCCAGCGCCCGCGCCAGTATCAGCAGGATGCCCGAGACCTTGAAGGGCTTGACGACATAGTCGAGCGCGCCCGCCTTCATCGCCTGCACGGCCGAGGCGATGGTGCCTTCGCCCGTCATGACGATGCAGGCGAGGTCCGGGTCGATCTGGCGCGCCGCTTCCACCACGGCGATCCCGTTCATGCCCGGCATCATCAGGTCGACCAGCAGCAAGTCGAACGATTCGATGGCCAGCAGCGACAGCGCCGACTCGCCCGACGTGAGCCCCGTCGTTTCGTAGGCCTGGCCGCGCAAGGTGTCGCACAGGGCGCGCACGTGCGCGAGCTCGTCGTCGACAATCAGTATCCGGGGCGGCATTGAGGACCTGTTCATGCAATCTCCTGGCGGTATGACCTTGCGGACCGGGAACTTGCCCCGCAACATGCGTTCCGAGCATAGCACTTGAAAATTACCAAAAATACACGCTTTGTCACGCGCGCGGCGACGCCGCGAAGCTAGGCCATCGCGGGCAGGCCGCGCAGCAGCTTGTCGAGGGTCAGCGGATAGTCGCGCACCCGCACCCCCGTGGCGTTATGAACGGCATTGGCAATGGCCGCCGCCACGCCGCAAATGCCCAGTTCGCCCACGCCCTTGGCCTTCATCGGCGAGGACAGGGGGTCCGTTTCGTCGAGGAAGATGACGTCCTGGTGCGCAATGTCGGCGTGCACGGGCACTTCGTAGCCGGCCAGGTCGTGGTTGACGAAGAAGCCGCGACGCCGGTCGACCACCAGCGCTTCCATCAGGGCCGCGCCCACGCCCATGGTCATGGCGCCGATCACCTGGCTGCGCGCCGCCTTGGGATTGAGGATGCGGCCGGCCGCGCACACGGCCAGCATGCGGCGCACGCGCACTTCGCCCGTGGCGCTGTCGACGCCCACTTCGACGAAATGCGCGCCGAACGTCGATTGCTGGAATTTTTTATCGAGGTCGCCGTATTCCATGCGGTCTTCCGCGACGATGTCGCCATTCGCCGCCGCCTGCGCCAGCGGCACGCTGCGCTCGCCCTGGCTCACCTGGCCATCGGAAAAGCGCGCCTGCTTTTCGTCAAAGCCCAGCTTGCCCGCGATGGCCTGGCGCAGGCGCACGCAGGCCGCGTACACGCCGGCCGTGGCACTGTTGCCGCCCCACTGCCCGCCCGACCCGGCCGACACGGGAAAATCCGAGTCGCCCAGGCGCACGACCACCTTGTCCAGGGTCACGCCCAGCATTTCCGCCGCCGTCTGGGCAATAATCGTGTAGCTGCCCGTGCCGATGTCCGTCATGTCCGTTTCCACGCTGACGATGCCCTGGCCGTCCAGGCGCACGCGGGCGGCGGACGGCATGACGAGGTTGTTGCGGAAGGCGGCGGCCACGCCCATGCCCAGCAGCCAGCGGCCATCGCGCCGCATGCCCGGCTGGGTTGCTCGCTCCTTCCAGCCGAATTCCACGGCGCCCGTGCGCAGGCAATCGACCAGCCGGCGCTGCGAAAACGGGCGGCCAGGCTTTTCCGGGTCCACCTTCGTATCGTTGAGGATGCGCAGGACGATGGGGTCCATGTGCAATTTTTCCGCCAGCTCGTCCATGGCGATTTCCAGCGCCATCAGTCCCGGCGCCTCGCCCGGCGCGCGCATGGCATTGCCTTCCGGCAAGTCGAGCACGGCCAGGCGCATGGCCGTCATGCGGTGCGGCCCCGCGTACAGCAGGCGCGTCTGCATCACGGCCGTTTCCGGCTGGCCCCCTTTCAGGTCGCCCGACCACGATTCATGGCCGATGGCCGTGATCTTGCCGTCGCGCGTGGCGCCCAGGCGCAGGCGCTGGATGGTGGCGGGCCGGTGCGTCGTGTTGTTGAACATCAGGGGCCGCGTCAAGGCCACTTTCACGGGGCGCTGCGCCGCGCGCGCCCCGAGCGCCGCCAGCAAGGCTTCCGCGCGCACGAACAGCTTGCCGCCGAAGCCGCCGCCGATGTAGGGCGAGACGATGCGCACCCTGTCCTTCGGCATGCCCAAAGTGCGGGCCAGGTCGCCCCGGCCCCAATCCACCATCTGGTTCGCCGTCCAGACTGTCAATTTATCGCCCTCCCAGGCGGCGATCGAGGCGTGCGGCTCCATCATGGCATGCGACTGGTCGGGCGTCGTGTAGCTCGCGTCCAGGCGCACGGGGGCCGCCGCATACGCGCGCGCGAAGTCGCCCGTCTTGCTGTCGGGCTGGCCATCCTTCGGCCTGGCAGCGCCGCCCTTGGCCTTGGCCAGGTCGAATACGCCCGGCTGCTCGACATACTTGACGTCGAGCAACTGCGCGGCCGAACGGGCTTGCTCGAAGGTATCCGCCACCACCAGCGCGATGGCCTGGTGGTAATGCTCGATGTCCGGGCCGCCGAGCAGCTTCGCCGTGTTCATCTTGCCTTTGCCCAGCTTTCCTGCGGATTGCGCCGTCACCACGGCCAGCACGCCGGGCGCCCGGCGCGCGGCGCTGGCATCGAGCGAGACAATGCGCCCCCTGGCGATGGCCGCGCCGACGACGTAACCGTAGGCGGCGTGCGGCGCGGCCTTGTTCTGCTCATACGCATACGGCGCCGTGCCCGTGGTTTTCAGGGAGCCGTCGACGCGGTCCGTGGGCCGCCCCACGACTTTCAGCTGGTCGATGGGATTGGTGGTGGCGGGTGTCGTAAATTTCATGGCCCTAGCCTTTCTTCGCTTGTACTTCAGCCATCACGGCGGCAATCGTGCGCTGCGCCAGGATCAGCTTGAAGGCGTTGTCGGCAGTGGGATGGGCGCCGGCCAGCAGGCGCGCGCTGACGGCGGCGGCGCCGGCGGGCAGCGCCTGTTCCGCGTCAGCAACGCTCCACGGCTGCGGCGCCACGCCGCCCAAGGCCAGCCGGCCCGCGCCATCGGGCAAGATAATCGCCGCCACGGACACCAGCGCGAACGCGTACGAGGCGCGGTCGCGCACCTTGCGGTAGACGTGCGTGCCGCCCCCGGGCGGGGGCAAGGTCACGCTGGTGATCAGTTCGCCCGGCTGCAGCACCGTTTCCAGCTGCGGCGTGTTGCCCGGCAAGCGGTAAAAGTCGGCAATCGGGATGCGGCGCATGCTGCCATCGGCCCGCACCGTGTCGATGCCGGCGTCGAGCACGCGCATGGCGACGGCCATGTCGCTCGGGTGCGTGGCGATGCAGGCGTCGCTGCCGCCCAGGATGGCCAGCGGCCGGCTGTAGCCGGCGATGGCCGAGCAGCCGCTGCCCGGCACGCGCTTGTTGCAGGCCTGGTTCGTGTCATAGAAATACGCGCAGCGCGTGCGCTGCAGCAGGTTGCCCGCCGTCGTCGCCTTGTTGCGCAGCTGCGCCGAGGCCCCCGCCAGCAAGGCGCGCGACAGCACGCCGTAGTCGCGCCGCACGGTGGCGTGCGCCGCCAGCGCCGTATTGCGCACCAGGGCGCCGATGCGCAGGCCGCCGTCTGCCGTCGTTTCCACTGTATCGAGCGCGAGGCCATTGATGTCGATCAAATGTGCCGGGGTGTCGATTTCCAGTTTCATCAGGTCGAGCAGATTCGTGCCGCCCGCGATGAAGCGCGCGCCCGGCGTGTGCAAGGCGGCGGCCGCCGCCTCGGCCGGCGTGGCGGCCTTCTGGTAGCTGAACACTCTCATGCCGGCCTCCCCGCCACCTCGGAGATCGCCTCGATGATGTTCGCATACGCGCCGCAGCGGCACAGATTGCCGCTCATGCGCTCGCGCAGTTCTTCCGGGGTCGCCTGTGGCTGCGCGTTCAAGTCCGCGCTGGCGTGGCTGGGGATGCCCTGGCGGATTTCGCCCAGCGCGGCCACGGCCGAGCAGATCTGCCCCGGCGTGCAGTAGCCGCATTGAAAGCCGTCATGCGCGATGAAGGCGGCCTGCATCGGATGCAATTTATCCGGCGTGCCCAATCCCTCGATGGTGGTGAGCTTCGCGCCCTCATGCATCACGGCAAGAGTCAAACAGGCATTGATGCGCTGGCCGTCGAGGATCACCGTGCAGGCGCCGCACTGGCCGTGATCGCAGCCTTTTTTCGTGCCCGTCAGGTGCAAGTGCTCGCGCAAGGCGTCGAGCAAGGTGGTGCGCGTGTCGAGTTCCAGGCTGCGGCGCTGGCCGTTGACGTCGAGGCTGACTGTCATCAGCACGGGCGGCGCGGAAAAACCGGCCTCGGTGGCCGTCTTTACCGCTCCCGCCACGCCGGGCACGGCCGCCGCCGTGGCCGACAGCGCACCGGCGATCAGCAGCCCGCGCCGCGCCGCATCGATTTCATCGTCATGGGGTCTGGCCTGTGTCATGTGACGCTACCTCCTGGCTGTTGGCTGGACAGGCGCGTGCAGGCCCGGGATTCCAGCGTGACAGCAGGATGGCTGCGCGTCTGTACGCGAACGTACGGATGATGCGCCTATCCCAGGCGCAAGCGCAGGCTGCGCCGCGGCGTGCCGACGCCGCCCAACGCCGCCAGGCCCGTATGGCGCGCACAATGGTCGAGTGCCTGGCGCAGCGCCGTATCGACGTTGCGCAAGGACATGCCATGCCGCTGCGCCACTTCCTGGCGGCTCAGTTCTTCCACGCGCACGGCCTCGAGCACCTGGCGATGGCGCCGCGGCAGCAGCTCGACTGCCTGCAAGAGGCGCCGCAGGTCGCCGCGCAGCTCGGCCAGCCGCTCGGGCCCCGCCGCCGCGTCGGCCACGCCGTCGATGGCATCGCCCTCGCCGTCGTCCGCATACAGCCAGGCGCGGTTGCGGCGCAGGCTGTCCGTGGCCACGTTGCAGGCCACGCGGAACACATAGGCAACGGGGTTGTGCGCGAGCGGCGCGCCTGTTCCCTGCTGCGCCGCGCCCAGGCGCAGCCAGGCGTCGTGCAGGCAGTCGCTGGCCAGTTCCGCGCAGCCCAGGTGACGCGCCAGGCGCCGGTGCAGGCTCGCATAGTGGGCCACCAGCACCGCCTGCAAGCCGCCGGCCTGCGCGGCCGGCGCATCGTTGGCCGCCCGCAGGCGCGGCTGGATGGCCGGGCGATACGCGGCCAGGCCGGGCGGCAGCCGCATGCCCGCCTGGCGCCTGGCGGCCGTGCCGGCGCTCCCGCCCATGCCGGCCATCATGGCGACAACCTGCTGCGCTCTTGCGCCGTCAGCTGGCGCGTGGCCGATTCCGGCAGCGGGCCCAGGCCCAGCACGCGCACGGCGCTGCGCGGGTTGTAGCCGGCCGCCTCGGCGCGCGCGCCATCCTGCGGCGCGGCCTGCGCGCTGTCGGACGGGGCATCGCTGCCAAAGCCCAGCACGCGCACCGTGAACACGGACGGCTGCGCGGCGCGGCTGGCGGCGCGCTCGCGCTGCACCACGTCCTGCGCCGCGGCCGTCGCCTGCGTGGCGGCCGCGCTGGCGTTGCTCATGGCGGCCACGTTGACGGACGCCACCGTCGGCATGCCCTTCGCTTCGCCCTTGACCTGGATGTTCGCCGCGTTCACCACCGCCAGCGCGGCCAGGTTGACGCTGCCCGAGACGCGGATGCCCGCCTCGCCCGCGTCGATGGTGCCCAGCGGCGCCAGCAAGTCGACGTCGCCGGCCGGCACTTCGGCGATCGGCGCCAGCGTGGCGATGCCGGCGCCCGTGCTTGGCACGTCGGACGACAGGGTCACATTGCCCCAGTTGTCATACACGCGCTTGGGCGGCGTGTAGACGATGGTCGACTTCGAGCCACGGCCAGCGTTGATGTCACCCGCCGACGACCAGCCGAGGATATCGCCGCCAAACGTCGTCATGACGCGGCTCTGGCCCAGCAGTATGCTGCCGTGCGAGAACAGCTCGATACTCCCGCCGCCCTTGGTGATGACGCCCGAGGTCGACGGCGGCGCCTCGCCTTCGATGCCGAAGATCTGTTTGCCGCCCGGCGTGAGCAGCTGGATGTCGCCGCCGAAGTTGGTGTGCACGTAGCCGCTGCGGGGGAAATAGTCCCAGCGCTGTTCGCCATCGTTCCGCTTGGCGTAAAGCCCGCGGTACATGACGATGTCGCCCGCATAATCGATGGCCTTGCCGCTGGCGTCCTTGGCCGGCGCCAGGGCGGCGATGGCATTGCGGCTGCGCAGGAAGCTCCCATAGCGGGCGCTGTCCGCATCGTTGAACTCGCGCCCGCCCGCCTTCAGTTCCGCGAAATACACGTCGCGGGCGAAGACGCGCTGCTGCGGCTCGGGCAAGGCCAGATAAAAGGCTTGCGCCTCGGCGGCCGTGCCCTTGAAGCCGTAGCGTTCATTCAGCCAGGTCGTCAATTCGGTCGCATACGACTTCACCACCTTGCCAGCCTGCTCGGCCAGCGGCACACCCGCCTGCGCCACGTTGGCCGGGTCCAGATACGGCTTGACGAAGCGCAGGTAGTCGAGACCGGCCGCGCCCACGCCCGCCTGCATGGCGATGCCGGCGCCCGGACGCTTGTCTCCGGCGACGACGGGGCCGAGGCTGACGACGCTGCCCTTGTCCTGCATCAATATGTTGCGTCCGGCGCTGATATCGAGCGTGCCGGGGCCGGCCACGTTGAAGGAGCTGTTCAGGATATCGCGCCCGGCCGAGACCACCGACACGTCATAGGCGTTGTTGTGGACAAACAGGTTGCTGACATTGCGGAACATGGTGGCGCCATCGCCACTGCCGTCGATGCCTTCCAGCAGCGCCGTGCCGCTGCCGACGATATCGCGGCCCGCCTTCATCCACACGGGCTGAGCGCCCTCGTACCAGGTGATGCCTGCACGCCTGGCATTGTAAAATTCGACGATGCGGCCGCTGTTCACGCCCACCAGGTCACCCGTGACGGCATAGATGCGGGCCGTCTGCGTGCCGCTGTTGGCGGGGCCGGCCGAGGAGTCGGGACCGAAGGCGAACAGCGGGAAGTTCCATTTCGTCGCCGGCGTGCCCGTGCTCGAGACATTCGTGGCCAGGGGATTGGTCACATTAGGCTGGATATCCCAGCCCGTGAAGCCTGGTTTGAACGGCGTCGCCATGCTGTCGGCGGCGGCGCCGGACTGGCTGACGGCGTAGCCGCCCGCGTAGATGGAGTCGCTGGCCAGCCATTGCAGCTGGGCGTTGGGCGACGGCGCCAGCAGCAGTGGGTGGCCATAGTCGCGGACGGCATTCGGGCTGCCGATCGCCTTGCCATAATACAAACTGCCATTCGCGGCCGCGGCCCGCATGATGGACGGATAGACGACGGCAAGGTCGGTGGCCGTGCCGAGCGCCGCAGTCAGCGGGATCATGTTACCACCGGCGGAGTACAGATCGAGCGCCGTGCGCGGCGTCCACAGGCTGAACCAGCTGTAGCCGTAGCCGTGCTCGCCCGCCGCGCCGGTAAACGGCGTGCCATTGAACAGGGTCACGCGGCCGGGGTCGGCCACATCCTGCAGCACCTGGTCGCCCAGCGTTGCCACGCTGAACGTGGCGTCGCCCGGTACCAGGGTCATGGCGCCCCGGGGCGTGGCGCGCGTGGCGCGGAAGGCATCGTAGGCGCGCGATTCCAGCGGCACATGATCGGTGGCTTGGGTGCCGTATTGCAGCGCCACGCTGCCCAGTTGCGT
Organism: Janthinobacterium sp. GW822-FHT07H11; assembly: GCF_058798615.1. NCBI lineage: Bacteria > Pseudomonadati > Pseudomonadota > Betaproteobacteria > Burkholderiales > Oxalobacteraceae > Janthinobacterium > Janthinobacterium sp. GW822-FHT07H11. The sequence goes on along the minus strand of NZ_CM179507.1, from coordinate 3,108,066 downwards.
GGCCGACGCTTCCGCGTGGCCACGCACATCGACCAGCGCGCCGTTCAGGTGGTTGCCACCGGCCTTGCCGGCGGGATTCAGGGCACCGCCCACGCGCAGGTCAAGATCGCCACCGCCCGTCTGCAGCAGGCTGCCGTCCGCCTGCATGCGGCCCGTGCCGCCCACGGCCAGCAGCAAGCCCTGCGAACGCGGGTTGATGCTGCCGTTGTACGAACTGCCCGTCAGTGGCGCCAGCACGCCGGCATTGCCCGCCACTTCGGCGCGCACATTGCCGCCGCCCAGGGTGCCGAAGCCCGTAAAACCCAGCACCGTATCGGCCAGCGTACCGCGGCCTACATAGCTGCCGAAATTGATCCACCACGCCACCGGCTGGGGCGCACCGCCCGTGGCCACGCCGCCACTGCCCTGGCGCCACAGCCAGTTGCCCACTGTCACCGAATCGGCCATGGCATCCTTGCTGACGGGACGCTCGTTGCTGGCGGAAGGCGCGTCGACCAGCGAGCCGCTCAAGTCGCCCGCCACCTTCAGCAACAGATTGCCGCCCTGCTCCGGATACCAGGCGCGGTAAATGCTGTCGGCGCCGCCATCGACCAGGCGTTCATGGGCGCCGTCGGGGTTGCCCAGCACCTTGCCGTCCGCATTGCGCGAACGCGGCAGGTTGTACGGGTCGCCGGCCGCCGTCGGCGCGGACGACATGCCGGCCGTGTACACGCCATACAGGCTGTCCATGCGCAGGCTGGCGCCGCTGACGAGGTCCAGGTCGCCCGTGCCCGTGCGCAGCACGCTGTAGCGCAGGCTGCTCGCCTTGTAGTCGAACGTGGGGTTCGACGTGCCGCACCAGGTGGGATTTTCCTCGCACAGGGTGGGCCAGCCCAGCGCCACGGGGTCGAGCAGGTCGCCCGCCTTCACGTTGTCATCCGCAAACTCTTCCGCGCCGGCCTTGGTCCACACGTAGGCCACCCTCAGATCGCACCAGCCGGGGGTGTCGGCACAGAACTGCGCAATCGTGGTGCCGTTCTGATTGAGGAATTCCTCGGAGATCGGCTCGCCCGCCACGACGCCTTCGATGCCCTGCTCTCCCGCTTCCTTGCTCCAGTACTGCACGCCTTTCGGCGGGATCAGGATGCCGTACATGCCGTAGTGGCTGTCGGCCAGGCGCAGGGTACCGTGCGCGGGATGCGCCTGCACGCCGCGCGTGTCGGCCCCTTCCAGGTCGGCGCCGGCCACCAGGCGCATGCCCCACGACTGCGAACCCTCGGCCAGCATGGGCGCGATGGCCCACAGCTTGCCCTGGCTGCCCGCCACTTCCGGACGCAGCGCGATCGATTCCACGCCGGCCATCAGCTTGACGTCCGTGCCGGACGGGATCAGCGAACCCACTGCCAGCGCCAGGTTGCCATTGAGCGCGAAGACCGAGCGTTCGCCGGCCACGCCAGGCAGTGGCACGCCCTTGGGCCAGGTCATGCCGCGCACCATCACCGCTTGCGCCAGCACGCTGCCCGCGTCGAGGCGCATGCCGGCTGTCAAGGTCTGCGCCGTGGCCAGCAGGCTGCCGGCAGCGTGGACGATGTTGCCGGCGCCGTCGCGCACGGCAGCGGCCAGCACCGTGCCGGCCGGCAAGGTGACGGCCTGGTCCAGCGTCGCGGCCACGGGCAGGCGCGTCTGCGCGTCCAGATTGAAGCCCTTGACGGGCAAGTCGTAATTGAGCGCGATGCCGCCCGGGAACAAGGTGCCGTCGGCCACGGTCACGCCCTTGCCCGGCACGATGACGTCGCTGCCATTGATGTCGCGCCCCGGCAGCAAGATCCAGCCCTTGTCATCCTGGGTGGCCGGTGGCGGCGCGAAGCCGTCGTTGATGCTGCCATAGATGCCCAAATCGCCGCCGGCGCGCAGCAGCAGTCTGCCCACCTCGCCCGAACCGCGCACATTTGTTGCTTGAAAGCGCGGGTTCAGGCTGGCGTAGCGCATGCCCGACAGGTCCAGGTCGCCCCGCACCACCAGGTCGCCGTCTGGCGTCTTGCTGACGATATCGACGCCGGGACGCAAGTGCAGCGCATCGGCATACGCGGCCGTGGCCAGGCCCGCCAGCTTGATATTGCGCAAGTTCGTGTTGGCCAGCGCCGCGTCGATGAAGGCCGTGCTGTCCGCATGCTTGCTGTCAAGATATGCCTGGTTGATCACCTGGTAGGGGCGGCCGCTGGCCGACAGGTCCGTGGCGTAGGCCGCGTCGTCATAGCGCTGCATGGCGTTGACGGCGATCGATTTCGCGCCGCGTATCGTCAAACCGCCACCGGCCGCAATGGCGATGTCGCCGAAGGTGGCCGCATCAAGATCCGTGCGAACGCCGCCGCTGCCCAGGCGCGGCGCGCTCAGTTCCAGCGTGCCGCGCGCGGCACCGTCGTATTCGCCCTTGCCCTTGCCGGCCACGGCGGCCGTGCCGTGGCGCAGGTCGATCTGCGCGCCGCCGGCCAGATCCAATGTGCCCTCGCCCGCATTCAGTTCCACCGTGGCGCGGTTCGGGCTGTCGATGATCTTGCCATAGCTGTCGACGCGCAACAGCGTGCCATGCGCGTCGAGCACGGCGTTGCCGGCCAAAGTTAATCCATGCTTGCCGGCCAGGCGGATGCTGCCCACGCGCTCGCCGCTGGCGTCTATCGTGCCGGCCACCGTCAGGCGGCCATTGTCGAGCGATACCTGCACCTCGCCCGCCTTGAGTTCATTGCCGATAGTCAAATCGCCCTGTTTCAGCTGGAAGCTGCGCCCGCCCGTCACGCCGCCTTCCGTCAGGCGCGCGTTCAGCGACGCGAACTGGCTGTCCAGCGTGCCGCCCGCGCCCAGCGTCTGCGCGCGCACGTCCACGCTGCCCTGCTTGTATGGCACGACGGTGCCGCCCGCGTCGTAGCTGCCGCTGGCACCGCCAAGGATCTTGCCCTGCAAGTCGACCATGCCGGCCGCGCCATCGAGGGCCACGGCCTTCAGGCTGCCGGCGCGGTTGTGCTCGGCCGACAGGTCGATCACGGCGCCGCCAGCTGCGCGGATATCGCCGGCCCGGCTGTCCAGGGTCACGTCGCCGCCCCAGCTGTACTTGTCCACGTCGAAGAAGGTGCTCTTGCGGCCCGCCATGTCGATGCGCGCGCCGTCGGCCACGGTAATGTCGCGCTGGGCGCTGATGGCCAGCTTGCCGCTCGGCAACACCACGGCCGTCGCCACGCTCACGCTGTCGCCGTTCAGCGCCAGTTGCGCGCCCAGGCCATCGTTATTCGTGACGGGGGCCGCTGGCGCCGTACCGGCCGGGGCCGCCACCTTCAACGCGCCGCCCGCCGTGTAGCTGTGCGAGGAACCGGCGTCGCCCGTCAGCAGCGGCGTGCTGATATTGAGGTTGCCGCCGCTGTACTGAAAGCCCTTGCCCGCCTCGTAGGCGCCCTGCGCCTGGTAGACGGACAGGCTGCCCTTGTGGTTGGCCGTGACCTGTCCGCTGGCCTTCAGGTTGACCGTGCCAAAACCGAGCGCCAGGCGGTCGAACGAGGCGACGCCGGCCGGCTGCGTGAACGGGCCGAAGCCGAAATCGATGCGCTCCGCTTCCAGGTTCAAGGTGCCGCTGCCCGTGCCGGCGCCATGCGCGATCACATTGCCGGCCGGCGACAGGGCGCCTCCCCATATCAGGTTGGCCGTGCGGATGGTGGCCACGGTATCGGCGCCGCCCTGGCCATACATGGCCGGCGTGGTCAGCACCAGGCGCTCCAAGGTCGATTTCCCCGTGCCCTTGTCGTAGGTGTCGAGCACCACGTTGCCATAGAAATTGACGCTGTCGGCCGCGCTCAGCATGAGCGACTGCAGGGCCGGCGCGCCCGTGCCGGTATCGCCGCGCAGCAGGCGTTCCAGCACGCCCTGGTTCATGGTCAGGCCGCTCGAGCGCGTGCCGCTGGCCTGGGCCGCCGCCAGCGCCTCGCCGCTGCCCATGTTGATGGCGCCCACGGCCAGGCTCAGGTTGCGCGTGCCGTAGCGGGCCGTGTCGTCCAGCGCGAAACTGCCATTCGTCGACAGCAGCAAAGTACCTTCCGAGTACAGGCTCGCTGTTCCTTTGTCGGTGCAGGCGTCGTCGCACACGCCGATGCGGATGCCGCCGCGCGCCGTGCCGCTGGCCGGCGCCACGTTGAGCAAGCCGTTCGAGGCCGCCAGCATGTGCACGTCCGCGCGGCCCTTCTTGTAGATGAAGCCGTCGTTGGCGTCATACGCGGCCTTGCCCTTGCCCACGGTGCTGATGCCGGCACCGGGCGCGATATCGATCAAGCCATCGCCCAGCAGATAACTACTGGGGTCCTGGGCGACGAGGAACACCTCGGGCGCCGACAGGACGGCCCCCGCGCGCAGGTAGATGGCGCGGGCCGACTTGGCGCCGAAGTTCACGTAGTTGCCAGCCTGGCCATATTCCACCGATGGTGCATTGCCCAGCATCATGCGGGCAGCGCCGATATTGTTCAGGCTGGAGGCGCGCACGCTGACCAGCCCGGCGCCGCTGGTGGCGGGCGCGCCGTCGGCGAGAATTTCAATATCGCCGTTGGCACTCTGGCCCGGCATCAGCAGCACGGTGCCGCCATAGCCGCCCTCGGCGGCGCCGAATTTACCGGTGCCCTTGAACTGGAAGGTGTCCGGGCCGCCGTCCTGCGCCAGGGTCAGCTTGAGCGTCTTCGCGTCGGCCGGCAGCAGCGCGCGGGGAATGCCCCGCGTTTGCGCATCGGCCAGCGCGAAGGCGGCATAGCCCGTTTCGTTGTACTGGGAATAGCTGCGCAGGACCTTGGCCGGCGTGAGTATCAGCTGGCTGGCCAGCGGCGCGCGGATGTCCGTGCCGGCGATCGACAGGGTGCCGGGCGCGGCCCAGGAACCGTTGCGCAGCTGCTGCGCCGGGGCCGCGCCGCTGCCTTGGCCCGCCAAACCGTTCAGCTCCACGCGGAAGGCGCCCGGCAACAGGGCGTAAGTCGACGGCATCAGCGTGTAGGTGCCGGCGGCCAGGCCGGGCACGCCGCTGCCTATCGTCACCTGCCGGCCCACGGCCGGATCGGACGCCGCCTTTTCGCCGCCCGCTGGCGCCTGCGGCACCTGCACGCCCGGCACGATGGCGTACACGGGGTTGGTGGCCAGGCCCGGCAGGACAAAGCCGCCATTGGCCCCCACCTGCGCCAGCGGGTGGTAGCGCGCGTCGGTCGAGCCGCCGCGGCCCGCGATGAAGCCGGCGCCCGCCAGTTCGCCGCCGCCGGACAGGTCGAGCAGCGCGCCAGGCCGCACGTCCACGGCCACGCCGGCCATTTCCACGCCGTTGTGCAGGCCGCCCTGCGCATTGATGCCGCCCACGCCCATCAAGGTGACCGGCTTGCCGCCGACGTTCCAGGTCTGGCCATCGACGGTGCCGCCATACGGCATGGCCAGGCCGGCGCCGCTGACCGAGGTGATGCTGTTGGACAGCAGATTCACGCTCAGGCTCTTGTCATTGTCATAGCCTGCCGCGCCGATGGCCAGGCGCCCCAGCGGCGCGCGCACCACGCCGCCCTGCTCGATGTGCGCGGCCGCCAGTTCCAGCGAGCCGAAGGCGGAATACGGCATGGCCGGCACGCTGTCGGTGGTGCGGGCGATGTTCAGGCTGTGCGCGGGATCGTAGCCGATCTTGCCATTGATGCTGCCATAGCCGGCGCGCACGGCGGCGCCGGCGCCCGATTCCGGATACAGCTGGGCCGCGCTAAGGGTCATGTCGCCCGGCGTGGACAGCACCGTCGTCGCCTGGTTGCCATCCCATCCCAGCGGCGACAGCAGGAAGCGCAGGTCGCCGCGGCTCGTCAGGCGCACGTCGTCCGCCCGAATGTCGACCAAGCCGCGCACGTCGATCAGGTCGCCAGCTATGCTGACCTGGCCGGCCATCGGCGACTGGCCCGCCGTGCCCGGCGTGACATAGTAGTCGCGCCCTGCCGGCTTGACGCTGGCCAGGCGCACGTATGGCGCCGCGATGTTGATGCGCGCGCCGGGCTTGCTGCCGGGAGACAGCACGGGCGCGCCATACAGCTGGAAGCTTTGCTGCAGCGTCAGCGACACGTCGCCATCGAAGGAGGCGGCACCCAGCAGCGACAGGCTGCCGAAGCCGCCCGCCTGCACCTGCTCCACCGAGTAGCGGCCATGGCCGTACTGCAGCGCCTGCGGCCCGTCCTGTGCCGCATCCCGCGCCTGCACGCCGTCGGCCAAGTCGCTGGCAACCTTGTGCTGCGTCAAGGCCAGCTGGCGCCCCTGCAACACCTTGTCCGTCGCCAGCGTTTTCAGGTAGACGGGCGTGCCCGTGGCCACGGACAGGCTACCGCCCGCCGCGCCCGCGCCGCCCGCCCTGGCCAGCAGCTGGCCATCGAGGTACAAACCATTGTTCGACGCCAGCGCGATGCTGCCGCCCGCGCTGGCCACGTCGATGGCCGCGCCGTTTACGTCCAGCACCGCATGTGCGCCGGAAGCATCCAATACAGCGCCGTCGCGCACGACGACGAACAGGCTGGCCGCCGAGGTGCTGCCCTGCGCATGGTCGATTTCGCCGCCGATGACGATGCTGCCGCCGTCCGCCACCTTGCCATAGCGCCGGCCCTGCACGTCCATGGCCGTGACGGCGCGCGACGCGACGTCGAGCACGGCATTGTCGCCTATCCACAGGGAACGGCCATGCCCGGCCGCTTCCACCGCTTCGGACACGCTCACGTCGACGCCCACGCCGCCCAGGCTGATCTTGCCGCCCCAGGCGTTCAGCCGGCCTTCGACCGTCAGCTGGCCCACGCTGGCCAGTTTGATGGACTGGCCCGCATCGACGCTCACGACGGCGCCCTTGCCTATCAGCAGCTCGGCGCTGGCCATGTCGGCCGCGCCGGACTGGATATCGCCCACCTGCAGGGCCAGGCTGGCGCCCTTGCGCTGCGTCAAGGTGCCCTTGAGCGCGTTTTCCGTGACCTGCTCCGGCATCCACAAGGCCAGTTTCTCGTTGTCCACCACGCGCAGCACGGGCATGCGCACGTCCACTTGCGTGCCATCCGCCACCGTCAAGCCCTGCTTGCCGAACAGGCTGTAGCTGGAAAAACCCTTGTCGAAGAAGTCGCCGCCCAGGTGCAAAGTGCCTGCCCCGGGGTTTTCAATTTCGCCGATCACGATCTTGTTCGCCTGCAATTCGAGCTTGCCCCCGCCTTGCACGCCATGGCCGCGCACTTGCGCGCCCTCGCCCAGCAGCAAATCGGCCTTGGCCCCATAACTGGCCAGGCTCACATTGCCGCCCTTGCCGCCCTGCTGTTTTGCCTGCGACAGGATGGCCGCGCCCGAGCCGGCGTCGATCAGGCTGCCGCTGCCGATGCGCACGTCGCCGTGCGCCCGCAGCGAGACATTGCCGCCATTGATATAAGGCAGGCCGGCGGCGGCCAGCGGATCGCGCAGCACGTTACTGAGCAGGCCGCTCGTATCGAGCGTGACGCCATCGGCCAGCAGCAGCTTGCCCGCTGGCCCACCCGGATTGACGACGGTGTCCAACATGCCCAGCGCGCCGACCTGGTTCAGCACATTGCCGGCCATGATGCTGCCGCCATGGCTGCGCAGGCTGGCATTGATGGCCACGTCCTTGCCGTACAGGGTGATATTGCCGCCGTCGGCCACCTGCAGCGCGCTGTCGACCGTGATCGATCCTTTCGCGGCGAGGCGGATGGCGCCCAGATGTTGCTCATTGAGCAAGCTGGTGTCGAGCAGCAGCCTGCCCTGGCGCTCGGGTGCCAGCGCGCCTGTGACGTCGAGGCCGGCGGCGATGCCGTCCTGCACGCGCGTCAGGCGCACCTCGTCCATGACGGCCGACAAGGCGTGCTGCAGCACGCCCGTGCGCTTGTCGAACATGGGCTGATACTGGCCGACGATCAGCTGCCCCCGCTGCGCGGCCGCCAGCTGCGACTGCTGGTAGCCGTCGAGCAGGGCCTGCGGCGCCTGCGTCTGGCGCTCGCCCTGGAAGACCTCGCCCGTCATGCCCCCCTCCAGCACGGCCGAACCCGTCGCGACCACCAGCTTGCCCGCGTCGCGGCCCACCGTATAGCCGTTTTCCAGGCGTTTTTGCGCGGCGATCAATGGGCTGGCGTAGAAGGCGCTCGCTTCCTTGCCCCAGCGCGCATGCTCTTCCTCGTAGCCCTTGTACACGCCCGCATACGCCAGGTCGGCCGGGGCGCTGCCCGCCTCATATAATTTGCCATCGGCGCCCTTGAGCCAGGTCTGGCGCAGCGCGCCCGTCTGCACGTCCAGGGTGCCGCCCGACAGGTTGATGGCGGACCCTGCCTGCGTGACGACGTCCTTGCCGCCGAAGCTCACCGTGCCGCCCTGCGCCATCCACTCGCTGACGGAATGGCCCTGCGTGCCCAGGTAGCCGGCCACTTCCAGCAAGCCGCCGGCCGTGTACCAGCGGTCGCTGTCGTAGCCGTTCGTGCCCTTCGGTACGAACACCAGCTTGCGGCGGTCGACCCAGATACTGCTGTTGAGCAAGGCCTTGCCGTCGCGGTTGACGGGCGCATCGCGCTGCTCGTTGCCCTGCACGTTGATCTCGACATTGTTCGCCTCCATGGCCACCTTCACGCCGACGGCGCCGGAGACGTCGAGCTGGGCGCCGTCGCGCAGCAGGCTGCGGCTGGCCGCGTTGACGGCGATCTGGCCGCCCGTGGCCAGGGTCAGCGAGTCGCCGAGGAACTCCACCGTGCCGGCGCTGCCGATCTCGATGCGCGACTGGTCGCGGCGGTCGTTGACGGCAACGATGTTTTCCGTGCCCGTCACGGCCGGGCCGCGCATGGCGTCGCGCTGGCTGTCGAGCGCCGTCGTCTTGCCATCGTCCTCAAGCACGATGGCCGTGGTGGCGCCGCGGCCCACGGTGACGGCCGCGTCGCTGCCCAGGGCGTTCAGGTGGATGGTGCCGCGCGTGGCCGCCGTGGTGGAAGCGAGCACCACACCTTCCTGGCGCACGTCGCGCCCGGCCAGGGTGACGTCGCCTTCGCGTGCCTGGATCAGGCCCGTGTTGACGACCTTGCCCGCCGTGCTGGCGGCCGCGAATTGCGGCGTGACTTCGCTGCCGCGCGTGGTCGACAGCGGATTGCCGTCCGTGCCCACGCCTTTTTTAATGGTAAAACTGTCGCCGGCGGCCAGCAGGGCCTGGCCCTTGGGCGTGGCAATCTCGCCCGCATGGTGCACTTCCTTGCCCAGCAGCATCACATAGCCGCCGCCTTCCGTGCTGCCCTTGGGCGCGTTGCTGGCCAGGCGAGCACCCGCCTGCACCTGCACCTTGCCGTCCGCATCGGTAAATGTCGTGGCACCGGCCGTGCCGGCGCTGTAGATGCCGTTTTTCTGGAATTGCGCATCGCCGATACGGGCCGCGGCCGCCACCAGGCTGCGCGTGTCGACCTGGCTCGTGCCGGTAAACACGATGCCGTTGCGATTGACCAGCAGCACCGTGCCGTCGGCCTTGATCTGGCCCTGGATCTGGCTGGGACGGGCTTGCGGATCGTTGACCCGGTTCAGCACGGCCCAGTCCTTTTGCTGCTGGAAGGTCAGGGTCGTGTCCTTGCCTACATTGAATGTTTCCCAGTTCAGGATGGCCTTGTCCGCCGTCTGCTGCACCACCACGGCCGTCTTGCCCGCCGCCACCGTCTGCACGGGCGCCTGGGCATGGAGCCAGCCGGCCGTCAGGCTGTTGGTGTCGACCTGCAGGCCGCCCTGCGCCAGGCCGTTCGGCACGCTGGCGTCGCCGGCGGCGGCCTGGCGCGCCTGCGCCTGGGCCGCCTGCTGCGCGGCGATGGCGCGCGCGGCCAGGTTCAGGTTGTTAAGCGAGCGCTGCAACTGCTGGTTCGCCTGCTGTTGCTGGCCCTCGGGGCGGCTGCCCAGCGGCAGCGGCTGGCCGTTCGGCAATCGGCCCGACGTCGATGCCGTGTTCTGGTTCGCGCCCTTGGCCGCGAACCAGCCGCCGCTGAACGCCTGCTGCGCGCGCGCCGGCGCGGCAAAGGCGCCCGCCATCAGCATGGTGGTCAATGCGTAAGCAAGCGGCGTGAGCCGCAGGCGGCTGCCCAGCGTGGAGCTACGCTGCGCGCCCGTGTCGACGTTCGGGACTGGGCGCTGGGCAGTGTGAAACTTGGTCATGGCAATGGTTTCCTGGCTAGTGAGTAGGGAACGGGGTCTGGCGGTAGCGCAGACGTCCATGCCTCCATGACGTAGCTCGGTGGCGGAAGGGATAATGTTTTTTGAAAAATATTTTGCCAGCCCCCGCCGCAGGACATGCGGCGATCAACTCAGCAGCACCACGCCGCCCGGCAAACTGGTCATTTTCGCGCCCGTCAGGTCGCGTATCATCGCCAGCGCGCCATCCATCTGGGCGATGGAAAAGCGCATGCGCACGAGGCGCCGCCCCAGTTCCGGGTTGCGCAGCAGCACGCGTCCGGGCCGGTAGCGGTTGATTTCGGCCACCACCTCGGCCAGCGGCTTGCCGGCGAACGACAGCGCGCCCGTGCGCCACGCGCTGGCCTCGCCCTTTGGTGCGGCCGTGGCCGCCTGCACGCCCCGCCCGTCGTAGACCACTTGCTGGCCCGCGTCCAGGGTCAGGCGCCGTTGCTGCCAGACAACATCCACGGCGCCCGCCAGGCAGGTGACACAGACGGCGTCGTCCGTGTGGCGCACATTGAAGCGGGCCGACTGCGCCAGCAGGCGCCCCGCTCCCGCCACCACGCTGACGGGCTGGCGCGCGCCGCGGGCGAGGATTTCCGCCTCGCCCGCCAGCAGTTCGATGGACTCGGGCGCCCGCACATCGATGCGCGTCTGCGTGTTCATCTGCACCGTCATCTGCTGCGACAGCGCCACCTGCCGCTGTTCGCCCGTGCCCGTGCGGTAGTCGGCGCCCAGCTCCTGCAGCGACGGCCAGGCGCCCAGCGGCGGGCGCAGGGCCAGCACGGCCACGCCGGCGGCCAGCGCGCCGCCGAGGAAAACGCGGCGCCCCGGCCGCAGCGGGAACGCCAGCACGGCCGCGCGCGGCGGCTCTGCTGGCGGCGCGGCGGCGCGTTCCAGTGCCGGGTCGAGGGCCTGCCACAGTTGATTGAGCTCGCGCCAGGCGCGCGCGTGCGCCGGGCTGCTGGCGCACCAGGCGCGCAGGGCCTCGGCGTCGGCGCGCGTAAAATCGGCGGCGCGCAGCCGCAGCCACCAGGCATCGGCCTGCTGGCGGATGGCGGCGTCGGTGTCACCGGCGCTGCCGCAAGGGTCGCGCTGACCGCGATCGGAAGTATTCATGAGCGTTATCAATATTTTCGGCGGCCCGACACGTCGCTGCGCTGGGCGGCATCGGCGTCGGCCATGCACGTTTTACAGTGTTGCATGGCGGCCTGCAATTCTTTCTTCACCATCGCCACGGAAATGCCGAAGCGCTCGGCGATTTCTTCGTTGAGCAAGCCATCGACCCTGGCGCCGGTCAAAATGGCGCGGCGGCGCGGCGACAGGCGCGCCAGCGCCGCGTCGAGCGCCTGCACGTCGAGGCGGGCGGCGACGATGCGCGCCGGGTCGCTGACATCGTTGCCGCACTCGTCGGCCATGTGCATCAGTTCCTCGCGTTCGCGTTCGGTGACGATGATCTGGTCGCGCCGGTAGGCATCGGTGGCGATATTGGCCGCCATGCGCAGCAGGTAGGCGTCGGGATTGTGCACGGCGGCCGGCTGCGCCATCGCTTCGAGGCGCAGCCAGGTTTCCTGCAGCGCATCGGCCGCGTTGTGCCGGCAGCCGACGACGCGCTCGAGGCGCCAGCGCAGCACGGCGTAGCGCGAGCTCAGGTGGCGCTTCAGCTTGCTGCGCAGGTCGGGCATGCTCATGGCGCCGACCTTGCCGGCGCGCCCGCGGCGCAATCGACTTCCGCGCCCGGCCCTTCCGGCAGCAGCAGGATGGAGACGGGCTGCGGCATGGCAGGCAGCGGCGCGGCGCCCACGCGCATGCCCAGCACCAGGCGCGCGATGGCCTTGTCGCGCGCGGGCAAGCCCGTGCTGTCGAGCAGTTGCACCCGCTCCACCACGCCGGCGCGGTTCAGGTACAGCTGCAGCGCCAGCCGGTAGCCGCCCGGACGCGTCTGCGCCGCGCGGCACAGCAGCCCCAACAGCACGTGCTGCAGGCGGCTCGCATAGGCCGCGACATCGGCGCCGCCCTGTTGTGCACCGGGAATATCGGCGGCGGCCACGACGGCAGCTGGCGGCAGCTCGGCCGCGTCGGCGGCGCTTGCCGGGGCATATACGATGACGGCTTGCGCGTCGGACTGGCGCGCCTGCAGGCCGGTGCCCGTCAGCAGGAGTTGCAGGGCTGCGCCGGGCGCATGCGCGCCGCGCACGGCGCCGGACCGGCGCTGCGCATGGCGCTGGTCCATCAGCACGGCGATGCCCGTGCGGCGGCTGTACAGCTCGAGCGCATCGCCGAGGCTCTGGGCGGCGATATCGAACTGCAGCACGGCGCCATCGGCGGACTGCGCCCGCGCCGGCGCCGCGGCGGCCAGCAAGCCCAGCAGGACCAGGTATCCCGCCAGCGCAAGCATATGAACGGATGCGGGGCTGCCTGTCATATCGCTATCGTGTCGCTATCGTGAAAGAGTGGAAAGACGCTGCAACGGGGTGTTATCAAGTAACAATTCTTGCGCCAACTGCAATAGCCTACACAGCAAAAATGACGGCTTCGTGACATGCTTGCCATCACTAAATTTCGCCATGCGGGACGTCGGCAACGGCCGCGATTTCGGCTACACTGGCCGTCACTCTCCCATTCAAGCGATCCATGATCGAAAAGAATCTGCCCGAGCTGGTCATGCTGAAGCGCCTCATCGACGAAGGCGGCCGCCACCTGGAAGTGGCCGCGCCCTGCAGCATCGCCATGGATGGGCGCCAGTTTCCCGTGTACACCATTGCGCTGGGCAACCCCAGCCCCGACGTGCCCGCACTGGGCTTTTTTGGCGGCATCCACGGCCTCGAGCGCATCGGCACGCAAGTCATTCTGTCCTTCCTGGAAAGCCTGCTGGCGCGCTTGCGCTGGGACGCCACTCTGCACCAGCAGCTCGAATCGATGCGCCTCGTCTTCATGCCGCTGGTCAATCCGGGCGGCATGTGGCAAGCCACGCGCTGCAATCCGCAGGGCGTGGACCTGATGCGCAATGCGCCGCTGAGCGCGCGCGAAAAAGTGCCGTTCATGCTGGGCGGCCAGCGCTACAGCCGGCGCCTGCCCTGGTACCGGGGCGCGCCCGGGGCGGCCATGGAGGCGGAAAGCGCCGCCGTGTGTGCGCTGGTCGAGCGCGAACTGCTGTCGCGCCAGTTCAGCATGGCCCTCGATTGCCATTCCGGCTTCGGCCTGCGCGACCGCATCTGGTTTCCCCACGCACACACCAAGGTGCCGATCGCCCACCTGGCCGAGATCGGCGCGCTGGAAGAGCTGTTCAGCCAGAGCTATCCCAACCATAACTATGTGTTCGAGCCGCAAAGCCGGCAGTACCGCACGCATGGCGACCTGTGGGATTATCTGTACCTGAACGGCACCAGCTACAGCGAGCGGGTTTTCCTGCCGCTGACCCTGGAAATGGGTTCCTGGCTGTGGGTCAAGAAAAACCCGCGCCAGCTGTTCAACCGGGTCAGCATCTTCAACCCGACGGCCGCGCACCGCCTGCAGCGCGTGCTGCGGCGGCACCTGGTCTGGTTCGACTTCCTCATGCGCGCCGCCAACAGCCACGGCCGCTGGATACCGGAAGGCCTGGCCCGCAAGGCACAGCGGCGGCGCGCGCTGGCGCAATGGTATGAAGCATGACGGAGAAAAGCATGGACAGACAGCCTGCCTGGATACTGCTGCGCGGCCTGATGCGCGAACAGCGCCACTGGGGCGGCTTTCCCGCCCGGCTGGCGCAGGCGCTGCCGGGCGCGGCCATCGTCACGCCGGACTTGCCCGGCAATGGCGAGCGGCACGCGCTGCCCAGCGCCACGCGGGTGGCCGACATGGTGGAATTTTGCCGACAGGATTTATTGCAACGCGGCATGGCGCCGCCCTACCGCCTGCTGGCCCTGTCGCTGGGCGCCATGGTGGCCGTCGAATGGGCGCACCGCCATCCGCAGGAAATCGCGTTGTGCGTGCTGATCAACACCAGCATGCGGCCCTGGAATCCGTTCTACCGGCGCCTGCGCTGGCAGAATTACCCGGCCCTGCTGGCGCAACTGCTGTTCGGCGGCCGGCGCAGCCAGGAAGCGCTGATCCTGCGCCTGACCAGCCGCCGCCACGGCGCCGGCAATGCCGCCCTGCTGGCCGACTGGCTGCGCTACCAGCGCCAGTACCCGGTCAGCCGCCGCAATGCGCTGCGCCAGCTGCAGTCGGCCGCCCGCTTCCGCGCGCCGGACAGCCGCCCCGCCATGCCGCTGCTGCTGCTGGCCGGCGCGCGCGACCGCCTGGTCGACCACCGCTGCACGCTGCGCCTGGCGCAGGCGTGGCAGGCGCCCTGCATGCTGCACCCCGACGCGGGCCACGACTTGCCGCTCGACGACGGCGACTGGGTGGCGGACGCGGTGCTGCAATGGCTGCGCCGGCTGGCCGCCCGGCCGGCCGCGCCGTGACGCCGCGGCCGGCAACCGCCATCACTTGCCGCCGCTCCCGTACTGCAGGTCCAGGCGGTCGAACAGGGCCTTGTCGACGAGACGCTGGCGCTCGCTGAACGGCACCACCAGGGTGCCGTCCTCGTCCAGGCGGCCGCTGTCGCGCAAGACGCCCAGCGCGCGCTGCATGCCCAGCACGGCGCCCTGCAGCGCGGCGTTCGCATACAGCACCACGCCATACCCCAATTGCGCCAGTGCCGCCTGCGACAGCGTCGGCGTCTTGCCGCCGATGACCACGTTCATCAATTGCGGCGCGTCGAACAGGCGCGGCAGGCGCTCGATGTCGTCCTGCCGCTCGGGCGCCTCGATGAACAGCACGTCGGCGCCCGCCTCGATATAGCGGTGGCCGCGCGCGATGGCCGCCTCGATGCCTTCCACGGCACAGGCATCGGTGCGCGCCACGATCTGCACGTTGCGGTCTTCGCGCGCATCGACGGCGGCGTGCAGCTTGCCGACCATTTCATCGGCCGAAATGAGCAGCTTGCCGGCAAAGTGGCCGCATTTCTTCGGCAGCACCTGGTCCTCGAACTGGATCGCATCGGCGCCCGCGCGTTCGAGCACGCGCACGCTCTGGCGCACATTGAGCGCATTGCCGAAGCCGGTATCGGCATCGACCATCAGCGGCAGTTCGACGGCGTCGCGCACGCGGGCCGTCTGTTCCGCGATTTCCTGCAAGCCCACGAAGCCCAGGTCAGGCAGGCCGAGCGACATATTCGTGACGCCCGCGCCCGTCAGGTACAGCGCTTCATAGCCGAGATCGGCGACGACGCGCGCGCTCAGCGCATTGAACGCGCCGGGCATCAGCAAGGCGCGGCGCTGCAGGATGTTGTCGCGGAACAGGGCACGGCGGATGGCGGAAGAAGATGACATGGTGAACTCCAGGTTAAATCCTCGTCTATTAGCAGGAAGCGTGCCACCGATGCGCCAATAACAATTTCTCAGTAAAAACAATCACTTGCATTTCTGCGCTACAATCGCCTCACGCAATGAAACGTTTCAGAACGTTCCCGCGAACACCATCGGAACACCTGGAGAGTTCAAGCACATGCCGTCCTTTACCGCCCCCGCGCTGAAACGCGACTTGCCCGGCATCGCGCTGGTGACCATCAGCCGCCTGCAGACGCTGTGCGAAAACATGCTGCCCCGCTACAGCGACAAGGTCAGGTTCCTGCCGCTGCGCCAAGGCTTTCACGCGGCCGTGGCCGCGCTGCAGGCATCGATCGACGCGGGCGCCGTCGACGTGGTCCTGGCGGCGGGCTCGAACGGCGCCTACTTGCGCGACCACCTGTCGGTGCCCGTGGTGACGGTCAAGGTGAATGGCTTCGACGTGCTCGATGCCATCCGCGAAGCGGCAGCGGCGCGCCCCGGCGCGCGCATCGGCCTGGTCATGCATGGCGGCATCGCGCAGGAGCTCGATGCGCTGGGCGCCTGGCTCAACATCGAGCTGCGGCAACGCTCGTATGACTCGATCAATGACGTCGACCGCGTCGTGCGCGCGCTGGCGGCCGGCGGCTGCACGGTGATCATCGGGCCGGGCATGGCGTGCGACGTGGCGCAGCAGATCGGTCTCGACCACATCTTCCTGTATTCGCAGGGCGCCGTGGAAGAGGCGCTGCAACGCTGTGTCGAACTGGCCCTGCTGAGCCGGCAGAAGGAAACCAAGCGCATCCGCATGAATACCATCATGGCCCACCTGCGCGACGGCGTGGCCGCCTTCGACGAAGCGGGCCAGCTCGAGGCGGCCAATCCGGTGCTGTTCGAGCTGCTGGGCATCGCCCCGGAGCAGCAGGCCGCGGCGCGGGTGGCCCGCCTCGCCGCGCCCTTCCTGCGCGAGGCGGCGTCCGGGGGCGCGATCGAAAACCGCGTCATCGACGTCGATGGCCGAGCGCTGGTGCTCAGCTGCGTGCCGATGGTCGAGCAGCAGATGCGCGCGGGCGCCGTGCTCACCCTGCAGGACCCGCTCGTCGCGCAGCAGATCGAGCGTACGCTGCGCACGGCCCAGCGGCCCAGGCACCTGATCGCGCGCCACCGGCTGCGCGACCTGGTGGGCGCCTGCGCCGCGCTGGAACAGGTGCGCCGGCTAGCCGCGAGCGCCGCCAGGCATGAGGCGACCGTACTGCTGACGGGCGAAAGCGGCACCGGCAAGGAAGTCGTCGCGCAGGGCATCCACAATGCCGGCCGGCGGCGCGACCATCCCTTCGTCGCCTTCAACTGCGCCGCCGTGCCGGAAGGCTTGATCGAGAGCGAGCTGTTCGGGCATGACGACGGCGCGTTCACGGGCGCGCGGCGCGGCGGCAAGGCCGGCCTGTTCGAGATGGCGCACGGCGGCACCATCTTCCTGGACGAGATAGGCGAAATGCCGATGGCGCTGCAAAGCCGCCTGCTGCGCGTGCTGCAGGAGCGCGAAGTGATGCGCCTGGGCTCGGGACGGCCCGTGCCCGTCGACGTGCGCGTGATCGCCGCCACGCACCGCGACCTGAAGCAGCTGGTCGCCACGGGCCACTTCCGCGCCGACGTGTATTACCGCCTGAACCTGCTGCAGATCCGCCTGCCCCCTTTGCGCGAGCGGCGCGGCGACCTGCCGCAACTGGCGGCGCACCTGCTGGAAAAAATCGTCGCGCAGTACGGCCTGCCGGCGGCGCCGGCCGCGGACATCCTGCGCCAGCTGCAGCCGCTGTTCCTGCATTACGGCTGGCCGGGCAATGTACGGGAGCTGGAAAACCTGCTGACGCGCGCCGCCATCCACCTGAACGACGCGCCGGGCGGCGCGGCCGATGGCCTGGCCGGGCTGTTTCCCGAACTGGACGCATGGCGCGACGCGGCGCCGTCCGCCGCGGCGCCGCACGGCCCTGCGCGCCAGCCCGAAGCGGCGCCGCTGTCGCGCGCAGACATCATGGCGGCGATCGACGCCTGCAAGGGCAACCGGGCGGCCGCCAGCCGCCGCCTCGGCATCGGCCGCACCACCTTGTGGCGCCTGCTGAAGGAGGCGGACGCGTGAGCCGGGCCGGCCAGCGGTACTAGGGCAGCAGGTGGCGGAAGGTCGGCTCGATCTGGCGCGCATGCAGCCAGCGCACGATGTCTTCCAGGGTGGCGTCCTGCAGCAGCAGGCCGGCCGGCGTTGCGGCCGCCACGCCGGCGGCGGGAGTGGCTGCCGGTGCCTGGACGGGCGCCAGTCCCGCATGCCGGTGCAGCTGCGCCAGCGCCTGCGCGAACTGCGCCGGCGTGATGCTGCGCAAGCTTTCCAGGAAACCCAGCTGGGCGGCCGGCGGCGGCGGCATGTCCAGGCCCGGCTCGTCGACGAAGGCGGCGCCCATGCTGGGGTGGATGAAGGCGGCCCACTTGCCCGACGGCTGCAGGCAAGGCGGCAGCGCAGCCTGCTCCACGTAGGCGGGCGGCGCCGCGGCGAGGATGTCCGCCGACGGCGGCAGGAAGGTCGCGCGCAGCAACTGCAGGAATTGCCGTGCCTGCGCGACGGGCACGGGCGCGGCCAGCGACAGCCACAGCTGGAAGGCCGTGCCCGAGATGCTGACGGCGGGCGCCGGCAGGTCGAGTTCGTGCTGCACCGCATTGGCGATCGTGCACAGCGCGCTCCAGTGCAGCTCGCCGCCGCCCTTGCCGCCGAATTCCATCACCAGCGCGCGCGCCAGGCCGCCGTCCGTCACCAGCCTGGCGGCCACCGTGTGTTCGCCCGACAGGTGGCGCGCCAGCACGGCCGGCGTCAGCGCCTGCGCGCCGCCATCGGCGTCCTGGCATTGCTGTTGTGTATCGAACAGATATAAACGGTTTAATTCGGCGATCAGTTTGTGCATGGCTATCCTGTGGCGGCGTTCGCAACGGTTGCCAACGCCGGGCGATTATAGCCGACCGCCCGGCGCGGCAGCGGCGGCGCGCCGCGCCGGGCCGGCGCCAAACACCAGCCAACTGGCCGCCGCGCAGGCGCAGGCCGCCAGGCCGCCATACAGCATCACCGCGCCAAAGCCGTGCGCCAGCGCGGCCCGGGCCACGCCCGCGGGCAATGCCAGGCCCAGGTCTGCGCCGGACTTGCCAGCCGACAAGCCTTCCGCCGCCAGGCGCAGCGCGCCGTCGTCCGCCATGGCTGGCAGCCGCGCGCGCAGCGCGGCCAGGATGCCTTCGACCAGCAGATAGCCCATCAGCGCGATATTGATCGCCAGGCTGATCATGCGGGCGCTGATGTCGATGCCCGACGCCATGCCGGCCCGGTCGCTGTCCACGGCGCCCGTGGTCGTGTTGGTGACGGGCGTATTCGTCAGGCCCAGGCCGCTGCCGGCCAGCAGGCAGCCCGGCAGGATCGTCAGCCAACTGGCGTCGGCGGCGCGGCTGCCGCACAGCATCAGCAGCAGGCCCAGGCCGATGGCAAGCAGGCCGGCGGGAATCACGGCGTCGGGCCGGTAGCGCAGCGCCAGCCGCTCGCCCAGCGGCGGGACCAGCAAGGTGGGCAAGGTATAGGCAAGCAGGGTCAGGCCCGTGCCCAGGCTGCTGTAGCCGAGGCAATTCTGCACGTACAGCGGCAGATAGATCATGAATGGCCAAAAGCTGAAATTCATGCCGGCCGATCCGAGCAGCGCGCCCGAGAAGCGGCGGATGCGCAGGACGGCGAAGTCGAACATGGGGTCGGGCTGGCGCCGCTCGATGACGACGAACACGGTAAAGCCGAGCAGCGACAAGGCCAGGCTGGCCAGCGTGCGGCCGTCGGCGAAGCCCGGCGCCGGCCCCTGCGTGATGAACCACGCCAGGCAGAACACGGCCAGCGACAGCGTGGCGATGCCGGCCACGTCGAGCTTGCGCCGCTGCGGATCGCGCGATTCGCGCACGCCGGCCATCACCAGCGACAGCGCGGCCAGCGCCAGCGGCCCCTGCACGAGGAACACCCATTGCCAGCCCGACAGCGCCACGATGGCCGCGCCGATGACCGGGCCGAAGCCCAGCCCTATGCCGAACACGATGCCCCAGGCGCCAAACGCCCTGCCGCGCGCGGCCCCGTCCTGGAACTGCTGCGACAGCACGGCCACCTGGCAGATCAGCATGGCGCCACCGGCCATGCCCTGCAGGAAGCGCGCGGCGATCAGCACCTCCACATTGCCGGCCCAGCCGCACGCCAGCGACGTGAGGCCGAACAGCGCCACGCTGGCGAGGAACAGCCGCTTGCGGCCGTAGCGGTCGGCCAGGGTGCCCGTGGCCATCAGCACCGTGGTGCAGGCGATCGTGTAGGCATTCATGATCCATTGCAAATCCTTGAAGTCGCCGTGCAGGACTTTCTCCAGCGTGGGCAGGATCACGGGCACGCTGGATATTTCCAGGCCGAACATGAGCGACGCCAGGCACACGGCAGCCAGCGTCATCGTATTTTGTTGAGAAGAAGAAAGGGGCATCGTGGCCTTTGTTTAGCGGTGAAAGGGCGCCTGGCGCGGATACGCAGGCAGCGGCCATTCTAGGAGCGCCCCATTCATGAGGGAAATGATAAAATTTCACCCCATTCATTCATTTTCATCATGAGTCAGGCCATGGATTTCGATACCGCACTGCTGCGCGCCTTTGTGACCGTCCAGGAAACGGGCGGCTTTACGCGCGCGGCCGAGCGGCTGCACCTGAGCCAGTCCGCCGTCAGCCACCAGATCCGCCGCCTCGAAGAACAGGCTGGCACGGCCCTGCTGCTGCGCACCACGCGCAGCCTGAGCCTCACCGAGGATGGCGAAGACTTCCTGCGCCACGCGCGCCAGGTCCTGGCCGCGCACGAGGCGCTGTCGCGGCGCTTCCTGCGCTCCGCGATTGCCGGCGCCGTGCGCTTTGGCGTGCCGGAAAATTTCATGGGCGCGCGCCTGCCCGCCCTGCTGGCGCAGTTCGCGCACCTGTTTCCCGCCGTGCGCCTGGATGTGACGGTCGGCACCTATCTCGACTTGCAAAAACTGGTCGCCGCCGATGCGCTGGACCTGGCCGTGGTCATGGCCCTGGCCGGCGCCCCGGATGACACGGCCGTGCTGCGCCGCACGCGTTTCGTCTGGGCGGCGGCGCACGACTTCCACCACGACGGCCAGGCGCCGCTGCCGCTGGCGTTTTCACCGGCGCCCTGCCTGCACCGGCAAGTGGGCGTCGCCGCCCTCGATGGCGCCGGCCTGGACTGGCGCATGGCATTCACCTCGCCCAGCCAGCAGGGCTTGCGCGCCGCCGTGCTCGCTGGACTCGCCGTCACGGCCCTGCCGCAAGGCGACCTGGAAGCGGGCATGCTGGTCATCGACGGCCGACATGGCTTGCCCGCGCTGCCGGCCGCACAGTTCCAGCTGCTGTGGCGCGCCGCCGGCACCACGGCGGCGGCAGAAGCGTTCGGCCAACTGCTGCGCGAGTGGTCAGCCGCCGCGGCGGCATGACGGCGCAGCGTCCCAAGGCGCTGAAAAAACAGTGTGACATCGATGGCATTGTCAACCATGCAGGCATTGCCTCGCCCCCGCCAGCGGGTCACACCGACTTTGCCACCTTGCACAAGGTCTTCGATCTGAACGCGCGTGCCGCCAGGTGACACCGCGGTTCGCGCATGCGATGCAACAGCGCCGGCATGAGGCCGCGCCAGCCCTCGCCCGCGCTTACCTTGCTGCTCGACACCTTGCGCTCTTCCCGGGTTTGAGCCAGCGCAATTGTGTACCGGGCAGTGACAGTCCATGGCGCGTGCGCGCGTTTACCGCGCGGCGGCGCAGGGCTATAGTGGCATTTTCCCATCCGTTCAAGGATCGCCATGAAACTCTTTTACTCGCCGGGCGCCTGCTCGCAGGCACCGCACATCATCCTGCGCGAAACGGGCACGCCATGCACCCTGGTCAAGGTCGACCTGGGCCAGCACCGCACGCAGGAAGGCGGCAATTATTACGAACTCAACCCGAAAGGCCAGGTGCCGCTGCTGGCCCTCGACGATGGCACGACCTTGAGCGAAGGCCCCGTCATCGCCCAGTACATCGCCGAACAGGCCGGCAGGCAGGACCTGCTGCCGCCCGTGGGCAGCCTGGCCCGCTACAAGGTGCTGGAATGGCAGAACTACATCACGTCCGAACTGCATAAATCGTTCAGCCCCCTGTTCGATCCCCGCTACGACGCGGCCACCAAGGCCTTGTTCATCGAGCAACTGGGCAAAAAATTCAAGTGGGTGGACAGCCGCCTGGAAGGCCGTGCCTATCTGACGGGCGACACCTTCACCGTGGCCGACGCCTACCTGTTCGTCATCGCGGGCTGGGCGCCAGGCGTGGGGGTGGACTTGTCCGCGCTGGCGCATCTGCAAGCCTTCCTGGCAAGAGTGGGCCAGCGCGACAGCGTCAAGGCGGCACTGGCGGCGGAGGGACTGGAGAAAAGCGCTTAAAAGCAGTGTTGCGGCGCCGGGAACGCCCCTGCCTTGACGGCCGCCACATAGGCACTGAACGCGCCGCCGATGCCGGCTTGCCCCGTCATGAAGTCGCGCACGAAGCGCGCCTTCTTGCCAGGAAACACGTTGAGCATATCGTGCATGACGAGTATCTGGCCTGAACAGTCGGGACCGGCGCCGATGCCGATGGTGGGAATGGCCAGCAGCTGCGACACTTCCCGGCCCAGCGCGGCCGGTATGGCTTCGAGCAGCAACAGCGACGCGCCGGCCGCCTGCAGGGCCAGCGCGTCGGCTTGCAGCAAGGCTGCGCTGTGCGCCGTCTTGCCCTGCACCTTGAAGCCGCCCAGCTGGTGCACGGACTGCGGCGTCAAGCCCAGATGGGCGAACACGGGGATGCCCCGTTCGGTGAGAAAGCGCACGGTTTCGCACAGCCAGCCGCCGCCCTCCAGCTTGACCATGTGCGCGCCCGCCCGCATCAGCTGGACGGCAGTGTCATACGCCGCTTGCGGCGTGGCATAGCTGCCGAACGGCATGTCGGCCGCCAGCACGGCCGTACGGTTGCCGCGCGCCACGCTGGCCGTGTGGTAAACGATGTCGGCCACGCTGACGGGCAAGGTCGTGCCCTGCCCTTGCACCACATTGCCCAGCGAGTCGCCGACCAGCAGCAGTTCCACGCCACAGGCATTCATCAGGGTGGCGAAACTGGCGTCATAGCAAGTCAGGGCGCCGATCTTCTGCCCCGCGGCGCGCATGGCCTGCAAGGCTGGCACCGTCAACGGTTTGCTCCGCGGCAAGTGTTCATGGTGGTCTGGAGTGGACATAGTTTTCATTTCATCAAGTTATATCAAGTTTTCTCGGACTTGCCGTGCATCACCATGATGGTTTGCTGCATCAGCGCACACAGGGTTTCCTGGCCATCCTTGACGGCAAACACTTCGGCCTGCGTCACGATCAGCGTGCGGCCTGGCCGCACCACCTTGCCACGCGCAATCAATTTCTCGCCATCGGCGGGCGCCAGCAAGTTCATCTTGTATTCCACCGTCAACACGGACGCGCCTTCCGGCACCATGGTCATGGCCGCGTAGCCTGCGGCCGAGTCCGCAATCATGCCCACCACGCCGCCGTGCACGAAACCGTGCTGCTGCTCGATGCCGCTCCAGTGCGGCACATGGATTCCCGTGCTGCCCTGCGCCACCACGGGCAGGCTGGCGCGGATCAGGGTCATGGCATTCTGCAGATCAAAACTGGCGCGGACTCGGTCGGCGAATTGTGGGTCGGGAAGTCGTGTCATGGTGAAATACTTTCTCAAATGAACAGAAAAAAAGGCTTACGGCACCACTCTACCCTGCTTCTTGCGCGCCGCGAACAACACGCTCAAGGTGCCGCAGGCGCTGACCAGCACGATACCGGCCAGCACCAGCGCCGCGCCGAGCAGAAACGCCGTCGACACATGCTCGTCCAGCAACACCGCGCCCAGCAGCACGCCGAACAGCGGCGTCAGGAAGGAAAAGATGCCCAGGCGCGACGCCAGATAGCGGCGCAGCAAATGAAACCACGCCAGCAAGCTGGCAAACGAGACAATCACGGACTGGAATGCCAGGTTGCCGATGACCAGGGGCGTGGCCGTGAAAGCCAGCTGGCCCAGCATCGCCGCCGCGCCCAGCAGCAGCACGCAGCCCGCCGTCAACTGGTACAGCACCACTTGCGTGGCCGGCACGTGCGCCAGGCGCGAACAGCGCACCACCACCGTGGTGGCGCCCCATGCCATGCCAGCAGCCAGACACAGCAGGTCGCCCAGCAAGCCATGCGGATTGGCCAGCCCCCCCCGCTACCGGGACAAGGGGAACAAAGGCGACGACGATGCCGGCAAAGGCCAGCGCCACGCCGGCCCATTGCAGCGGGGCAAGGCGCTCGGACGGCAGCCGGAAATGCAAACCCAGCGCCACGAACAAAGGGCCCGTGTAGAGGAACACCACGGCATGCGCGGCGCTCGTGTATTGCAATCCCGCCCCCAGCAGCACGTATTCCAGCGCGAACAAGCCTCCCGCCAGCAGGCCCGGGCGCCAGGCGGCGCGCGCCTGCGCCAGGTTTTCGCGGCGCGCCAGCATCAGCAGGCCCACCAGCACGGCGGCCAGGCCCGAACGCAGCGCGATCTGCAACACGGGCGCCATGTCGCGCGCCGCCGCCTTGATGCCCACCTGCTGCAGACTCCATACGACGCACAGCAGTGTCATGACCACCACCGCCTGCCCATCCATTGCCTTGCGCATCTCCACAGTCTTCCTTGTCCATGTCGGAGTCCTCATTATCAATGGCGCGGCTTTTCTTGATATAGTGAGAATCCGACACTCCGCCCTTCATTGCAGCCAACCACAATGCCCGTGCCCACCGCAAGACATCTGCTGCTGGCGCCCTACAGCGGCGCCCTGCCAGCCGCCATCTGCTTTCGCAGCGCCGCCATGCCGGCCGCTGGGATTTATCCCAGCCACAGCCACTCCTGGGGCGAGTTCGTGTATGCGCTGGGCGGCGTGGTGGAAGTGCTGGTGGCAGGAAAACACTACCTGGTGCCGCCCCAGTACGGCATCTGGCTGCCGCCCCGCGTGGCGCATACGGGGCAGAACCGCCATCCCGCCTGCCACAGCTCGCTGTACGTGAGCGAAGCTCTGTGCGGGGAGCTGCCCGCCGCGCCATGCGCGCTGGCCGTCACGCCCTTCGTGCGCGCCATGCACGAGCACCTGCGCAGCCATCCGCCCGGCTTGCCGCAGACGAGTCATGAAGAGCGCCTCCTGTACGTATTGCTGGACCAGCTGGCGCGCGCCACGCCCGTGGGCAGCTATCTGCCCAGCTCGGATGACCCCATGCTGGGCAAGGTGCTGGCCATGCTCGACAGCAACCCTGGCGACGACCGCCCGCTGGCCGCGCTGGCGCAGGCCGTCAACACCACGGAGCGCACGCTGATGCGCCGCTGCCAGCGCGACCTCGGCATGAGCTTTGCCCAATGGCGCGCGCGGTTGCGCGTGATCAAGGCGATGGCCATGCTGGAAGCGGGCCAGACAGTGGAAAGCATCGCCTTCGACCTGGCATATGCCAGCTCCTCGGCCTTCATCACCATGTTCCGCAAGGTGACAGGCGAGACGCCGGACGAGTACCGGCGGCGCAGCGCCTAGCCGCACTCGCCAGGCGCCCGCAATGTCCCGCGCTGTGCGAAAATGCCCGCCTTCGCCATTGCCGGACTGGACTCATGCCGCACGCTGCCCTTGCTACCCTTGCTACCCTTGCCGAGCGCGACGCTCGACGCATCGCCCGCCACGCGGCCGCGGCCGACGCCGCCCGCTTCCTGCACCCGGCCCAGCAGGCCCTGCTGCACCAGCGCGGCTGGCTGACCATGCTGGCGCCGCGCAGCGCGGGCGGGGCCGAGCTGCCCTTGCCGCAGGCGGTGCGCCTGGAAGAAGCCGTGGCCGCCGTCGACGGCAGCATGGGCTGGGTGCTGACCCTGTGCGCGGGCGCGGGCTGGTTCGCCGGTTTCCTGGAACCTGAGCTGGCGCGCGCCATCGTCGGCACGCCGCGCGCCTGCCTGGGCGGCAGCGGCGCCGCCACCGGCCATGCGGAGGAAGACGGCGACGGCTACCGCATCACGGGCAGCTGGGACTACGCCAGCGGTGCGCCGATGGCCACCCACTTCACCCTGAACGCCCGGCTGCAGCGCGCTGGCCAGCCCCTGCTCGACGAACAAGGCCAGCCGCGCATCCGCGCCTTCCTCGTGCCGGCCGCGCTGGTGCGGCTGGTGCCGTCGTGGAACAGCCTGGGCATGCGCGCCAGCGCCTCGCACAGCTACCGCATCGACGGCCAATGGCTCGGCAAGGAACACGGTTTTACCATCAGTCCCGACACCGCGACGGCCGGCGGCCCGCTGTACCGCTACCCCTTCTATTCACTGGCGTATGTCACCCTGGCCGCCAACGTGGCCGGCATGGCTGCGC
Organism: Janthinobacterium sp. GW822-FHT07H11; assembly: GCF_058798615.1. Classification (NCBI taxonomy): domain Bacteria; kingdom Pseudomonadati; phylum Pseudomonadota; class Betaproteobacteria; order Burkholderiales; family Oxalobacteraceae; genus Janthinobacterium; species Janthinobacterium sp. GW822-FHT07H11. The sequence continues at coordinate 3,082,060 of NZ_CM179507.1, read as the reverse complement.
ATTTCATGGAATTGGCCGAGGAATGCATGCGCCACCGCCGCCATGCGCGCGCCGGCTTGCCGCTGCTGGAGGTGCCGGAAGTGGCATCCTTTTTGCGTGACAAGCAGCAGGCGGTCGCTGCCGCCCGCGCGCATTTTTATGCCGTGCTCGACGACAGCTGGGCGCAGGTGGCGGCCGCTGCGCCGCTCGCTGCGGATGCCATGCAGGCAGTGCAGGCCAGTTCGCTAGACCTGGTGGCCGCAAGCCGCGCGGCCGTCGATGGCCTGTATCCGTATTGCGGCCTGTACGCGGCGCGCGAGGACAGCACCATCAACCGCGTGTGGCGCGATTTCCATACAGCCAGCCAGCACGCGCTGCTGCTGCCCTAGGCTGTTTGCCCCTCCGCAATGATGCTACGGCAGCGGCGGGCGGCCGAGGGCGGGTCCGGCATGGCGGCATGAAAAACATTCATTGTCACGGTGCGCCATCGAACGGCACCGGCGCCGGATTTGACAGATAATGTTAACTATTCCATACAGCAAACTTTTTCGGTACCCTACCCATGCACGTCGATACCCTCAGCAGCCTGGCGCAAATCCTGGCCAGCGCCGAACAGGAAACCCTGGCCTTTCCCACCAGCGTCAACACGGCGCTCCTGCTGCAGAAGGAACTGGCCAATCCCGATTGCCACTCGGCCGACATCAGCCGCCTGCTGCTGTGCGAACCGACGCTGTCGGCGCGCGCCGTGGCCATGGCCAATTCGGCGATGTTCGCGCGCGGCCTGGCCCCCGCCGTCACCAGCGTGCGCGCGGCGGTCGAGCGCCTGGGCCACCGCAACCTGTATGCGCTGGCGACGGCAGCCGTGATCCGCCAGCTGAACTCCGGCATCGCCGATTCCGCCTTGCGCGCCCGGGCCGGCGCGCTATGGACGCATACCGTGCACGTGGCGGCACTGGCGCACGAAGTCGCCCGCTGCGTCACGCACACGGATGCCGACACGGCGCTGTTCGCCGGCATCGTGCATGAGGTGGCCGGCTTTTACCTGCTGGCCCAGGCCGACAGGACGCCAGGCCTGTACGCGCAGCTGGAAGCGCAGATGGCGCCCGCGCTGGAAGTCATCGGCCGCGCGCTGATGCAGCAGCTGGGCGTGCCGTCCGTGGTGGCCGATGCCGTCAATGCCCTGCCCGGCTCCACCATCATGCTGCCGCCGGAAGGCCTGCGCGATACCTTGCTGCTGGCCAAGGCGCTGGCGCCCGTGGCGTCGCCGCTGCCGCAGGCGCCCGTCACCGTCAGCGAACGGCTGCAATCGTACCTGGCCACCGATCCCGTGCTGCATGCGCTGCGCACGGCGCCATCGGCCGAGGCGCGCGCGCTGATCGCCGTGCTGCTGAGCTGATCGCGGCGGTCCCGCCGATACATTCGGTAACAAAGTCCCCGGCAAAAAAAACCGGCCTGGCCGCCACCGCGCGGACCGGCCGTTATATGATGCGGCCGATACGCACGATTCCCTTTCCGCTCATCATGAAGGACACTGCCTTGACTACCTCCCTACGCCTGCTCGGCCTGGCCGCGGCGCTGACCGTGGCGTGCAACGCCAACGCCGACAGTTTCGCCTCGTCCGCTTCCAGCGCCGGTTCCGCCTCGAGCGGCAGCATTTCCACGTCGCTCAATGGCTCGAGCAACAGCTCGTCGCGCGACAACAAGGTGGCCAACGGCCCGTACCGCATCATCGACATCGCCGCCACGCCGGGGCGCGACGGCATGACCCGCCTGACCATGCGGGCCGATGCCGCACCCGCGCCGCTGGTGCTGGACCTGCCGCGGGCCGCCTTCGACCAGCAGCAGCTGGCGCAGGGCGACCTGGTGCACGCGCAAAACCGCGCCTACGGCATCGAATTCTCGCGCAACGACACGCGCGCCGCCTTCTTCCTCGTGCTGGCCGACGACTGGTACGGCGAACTGGCCACGCGTCCGGTCAGCCTTTGATCCCGCGTCTGCGCCACCTGGCACGGCTGCTGGGCGCCGGCGCCGCCCTCGCGCTGGCCGCCGGCGCGCATGCGGGATCGATGGCATCGTCGCGCTTTTGCGACCGCGCCCAGGCACTCACGGCCACGGAGCAGGACCGGCTGCTGCGCTTTGCCGCCGTGGTGCGCGAAGAACTGGCCGCCAGCGAAGGCAGCGTGGCGCTGATCAGCCGCTCGGGACTGGACCTGGCGCGCTTCGGCATCCGCTATTCGCACGCGGCGCTGGCCTGGCGCCATGACGACGACAGCGGCTGGTCCGCGCGCCAGCTGTACTACGCCTGCGACGAAGGCCGCCCGCGCATCTTCGACCAGGGCACGGCCGGTTTCGCCATGGGCACCGACGATGCCGCGCTCGGCTACATCTCGCTGGTGAAACTGCCGGCGGAAACGGTGGCGCCGCTGCGCCGCGCGCTGCTCGACCCGTCGCGCGTGCAGCTGCTGCTGGCGGGACGCTACAGCGCCAACGCCTATGCGTTCAGCCTGAAATACCAGAATTGCAATCAGTGGGTGGTGGAAATGCTGGCCTCCGCCTGGGGCGAACTGGCCGCGGGCGGCGACTTGCGCGCCCGCGCCCAGGACTGGCTGCGCGCCGCCCGGTATGCGCCCGCCCCCGTCGACGTGGGTGCGCGCTGGCTGATGCTCGGTTCGATCTTCGTGCCCCTCGTGCACATGGACGACCACCCGCCCGAGGCCATCGGCACGATGCAGCTGGCGGTCAGCCTGCCGGCCAGCCTGGAGGCGTTCGCGCGCCAGCGCCTGCCCGCCAGCGAACGCGTGGAAATCTGCCATGACGGCAGGCAGGTGGTGGTGCACCGGGGCTGGGAACCCATCGCCGACGGCTGCGTGCCCGGCCCGGGCGACCGGGTCATCGCCCTCGACGATACGCCGCACGACATCCCCTAAGCAGTCCGGGCGGCCAGCGCCGCTTCGACGTGATCGAGCAAGTGCGCTGGCTGCGGCCCCTGGCCCATCCGGCGGGCCACCTCGCCGCACGCCAGCTGGACCTCGGGCGCGGCCAGCAGACGCGCCAGCTGCCGCCGCATGCGCCGCACCGACAAACGCCTGGCCAGCAAGACATCGCCCACGCCGAGCCGCTTGGTCCTCCAGCCGTTGTCGAACTGGTCGTAGGCGAACGGCACGATCAGTTGCGGGATGCCCGCGCGGAAGGCGTCCGCGCTGGTGCCGATGCCGCCGTGGTGCACGATGGCCGCCACGCGCGGCAATAGCGCCGCGAACGGCGCGTGCGCCTGCCACATCACGTTCAGGGGCAAATGCTGCGGCACCTGTGCCGCATGGGACGTGAGGAACAGGCCGCGCCGCCCCAGCCGCCGCAACACTTCGAGGGCGATGCGGAAATAGCGTTGCGCGTGCTGGTGGCCGGTACCGGGCGTAAAGACGATGGGCGGCTCGCCCTCGCGCAGAAAGCGTTCCAGCTCCGGCGGCAGCGCCGCCGTTTGCTCCACGGCGGCGCCCGCGAAACCGGCTTGCGTGAAGTGCGGCGGCCAGTCCGCCTGCGGGGCGGCGAACCAGGCGGGGAACAGTCCCAGCGAGGCATCCGGCGCGGCCAGCATGTGCGCAAAAAAATGCGCTTCGGGCGGCAGTCCGTGCCGCGCGCGCGCCCCGTTCAGGCCGGGCAGCAGCACCGGGTCGACCATGCTGCGGTTGATCAGCCGCCACAGCGCCTGGCGCCAGGCCAGCGGCACCCAGGCGGGAATGCGCAGCGAGCCGGCCGCCAGGAAATCATGGCTGCTGCACAGATTCGATGGCGCCAGATAGGCCGCGACGATGCGCAGGTCGGGGCGTGCCGAGCGTGCCAGGGCGGCCATCGGCACGAGGAAGGGGTGGCACAGCACCACGCAATCCTGACCGTCCGGCAAGCCTTGCACCACGTCGCGCACGGCGCCCAGGTGCGGCACGAGGCCGCGCCACACCAAGCCCCAGCCCTTGCGCTCATCCCACAGGTCCGGGTCGCCCAGCATGGCCTGGCCTTCTTCCTGCGTGCCGAAGGTGCGATACGGCAGCCTTGATGCCAGCGCGGCCGTTTCCTGCCAGCCCGGCACCAGCAGCAGCACGCGCCGGCCCCGTTGCAGCAGGCCCCGGGCCAGCGCGATGAACGGTTGCATGTCGCCGCCGGTGCCGCTGCTGGCGACGATGACGAGCGGCGCTGGCGGGAGGTTGTCATCCGCCATGCCGCCCTCCGTGCCGGGCGGCGCTCATCGGTGCGCGCCGCGCGCCGGCAGCTGCAAAACCATATCCCACTGGTCGAGGCCGGGCCCGATGCCATCCGGCGTCACCTGCACGGGCACGAAACCGAAGCGCGCATAAAACCGCTGCGTGTGCTGGCTGGTGTTCATATTGACACGGCTAAGCTGCGGCATGGCGGCGATGGCATCCAGGCGCGCCTGCGTCAGTGCGCGGCCCAGCCCCTGGCCGTGCAGGTCTTGCGCCACCATGCCCCACGACAGGCTGGCCGTCGTGCCGTCCGCCTGGAGCACATGGCCGCCGCAGGCGACGATGCGCGCCGCACCATCGATGACGCGCTCGATGACAACATATGGCTGCGCCGCCGCATCGATCCAGGCGGCAAAGCGGACACGCTCCGAAGAGTCGAAAAAGCGCGGCGTATTGCCGTCGAACAGGGCCAGGCAGGCGTCGCGGTCGCCGGCCCGGTAGGGACGTATTGTTTGCATTTTACGTACTCAAAAGAACATGAATGCCGATTATAGGCGATGCGCATTCATGCCAGCTGCTCCGAACTGACGACATGCACGCCCGGCGCGGCGGCCAGCGCCGCTTCCAGCAGGGCATGCGCGATGCGCGGCGCGGGATTGATGCGCCAGCGGCGCGGCAGCAGCGGCCCCAGCACGCGCAACAGGCGCAAGGCGGCCCCCTCGCCAGCGCGCGCCACGTCGCGCTCGCCGCCGATCAGCCCCGGGCGCACGTAGGTGAGCGACGCAAAACCCAGCGGCTCGAGGTCGCGTTCCAGCTCGCCCTTGACGCGGTTGTAGAAGATGCGCGAGCCGGGATTGGCGCCGGCTGCGGAATTGAGCGCATACGCAGGCGTGCCGGCCGCCAGCGCCAGGCGCGCCACGGCCAGCGGATAGTCGTGGTCCACGCGCGAAAATGCCTGCCGCGTGCCGGCCAGCTTCATGGTCGTGCCCAGGGTGCAGATGACGGCATCCATCCGCCACCAGGGCGCGTCCGCCGGCAAGCGCTCGAAGTCGACGAGCGGCGCTTGCAATTTGCCATGCGCGGGCAAGGCCTTGCGCACGGGCGCGACGACACGGCTGACGCGCGCGTCGGCCAGCGCCAGGCGCAGCACTTCGCGGCCCACCAGGCCGGTGGCCCCCACAAGCAGTAATTTCATCGTTTCCCAATATAAAGTGGCTTTCAGCCAGCACCATACACGGAACTCAGGACAGGCGCAGCGCCAGCGCCGCCAGGGTCAGCAGCAGCACGGGCACGGTCAGCACGATGCCGACGCGGAAGTAATATCCCCAGGAAATGTGGATGTTCTTGCTGTCGAGCACATGCAGCCACAGCAAGGTGGCCAGGCTGCCGATGGGCGTGATCTTCGGCCCCAGGTCGCTGCCGATGACATTGGCATAGATCATCGCCTCGCGCACGGCGCCCTGCGCCGTCGTGGGATCGACGGCCAGCGCGCCCACCAGCACCGTCGGCAGATTGTTCATCACGGACGACAGCAAGGCCGTCAGCACCCCCGTGCCCATGGCCGCGCCCCACACGCCATATTGCGCAAAGTGATTCAGCACGCCCGTCAGATAGCCCGTCAGGCCGGCATTGCGCAAGCCGTACACGACCAGGTACATGCCCAGCGAAAAGACGACGATCTGCCACGGCGCATGGCGGATCACGTGCCGCGTGGAAATGACGTGCCCCCTGCCCGCCACGCCCAGCAACAGCGCCGCGCCGACGGCCGCGATCAGGCTGATGGGCACGCCAAGACTTTCCTGCGAAAAAAAGCCCACCAGCAGCAGCGCCAGCACCAGCCAGCCGGCGCGGAAGGTGGCGAGGTCGCGGATGGCGGCGCCGGGGCGTTTCAGCTGCGAGGCGTCGTAGTCGCGCGGAATGTCGTGGCGGAAAAAAACCAGCAAGGCCGCCAGGGTCGCCAGCACGGCGACCACGTTGACGGGCGCCATCACGGAGGCGTACTCGGCAAAGCCGATTTTGAAATAGTCGGCCGAGACGATATTGACCAGGTTGGACACCACCAGCGGCAGGCTGGCCGTGTCGGCGATGAAGCCGGCCGCCATGACGTAGGCCAGGGTGGCTTTCGCGGAAAATTTCAGGGCCCGCAGCATGGCGATGACGATGGGCGTCAAGATCAGCGCGGCGCCGTCATTCGCGAATACGGCGGACACGGCGGCGCCGAGCAAGACCAGCAGGGTAAACAGCTTGCGTCCGCTGCCGCCGCCCCAGCGCGCCACGTGCAGCGCCGCCCATTCGAAGAAGCCGGCCGCGTCAAGCAGCAGGCTGATGATGATCACGGCAATGAACGTGCCGGTGGCGTTCCACACGATGTGCCAGACGACGGGGATGTCGCCCCAGTGGATGACGCCGGCCAGCAGCGCCGCGCCGGCGCCGATGACGGCGCTCCAGCCGATGCCGAGGCCGCGCGGCTGCCAGATCACGAGAGTCAGCGTGGCGAGAAAGATGAGGAAAGCGGTCAGCATGCGGCGAGGTTCCGGATAAGGCGGCACGGCGCGCAATCGCGCCCAGGCCGGTGAATGGACACAATGATTCCATAATACTGGAAATATCAAATGGAATCAAAACAATGATTCACTTGCCAGGCTCTTGCCGCAGTTACTCGGACAGCTGCACCGCCTTTTTGTCGAAGACGAACCAGCTGGCATCGACCTGGACGAGCAGCTTGGTCGACGACAAATACTCGGCCGTCACGGAAACGGCATTGCAGTCTTCCTTCAGGACGATCAGGCTGGCCAGGGAATTGCTGCGCATCCTCGTCCTGTACGCGGTGTGATATTGCTCAGGTTCGCCTGCCGGCCATTCCATGTCCGGGTCCCCACCCGCCTCGGACCTCACCACCTCGGACATCTTTTCCGGCGCCGCAAACGTTCCGTCATAGCCGTGATAACTGACGCAGACGCTGACGCCATCGCCCGCATCGACCCGGAATTGCCGCGCCCCGATGTCCACCGGCGCCACCAGCGTCTGGTAATTCATCTGCCAGCGGCGCTTGGTTGCACTGTGTGCCCAATCGTAGATCAGGGCCACGCCCGCCTTCGGGTTATAGGCGACCGTGCGCACCGCGCCTTGCAGCAAGGGGTTCCAGATCCACGTTTTTATGTCGCGGCTGCGGTAGGCGGCCGTGGCATCCCCGGTGGCGACCGACCAGTCGCTCGTCTCGGCCGCATGAAAATTGATCAGCCTGCCATGTGGCTGCATATAAAACAGCGGCGCGCCCGGCACAACGGGGCTTGCCGCCGGCTCGGCCTGGCCTATGCCGGCATCGTCATGCCCCTCCCCGGCATCGAACGTCAGCGCGTTCTTGTAGCGCGTGGCGCGCGATATCCGCTGGTTCAGCGCCCGTTCAAAATTCTTGTAGATACCGCCTGAAATGAAAATACTCTTGCCTTTTGAAACAAAGGTAAAGGCATTGTTGTCCGCATGGCTGTGGTTGATGGAGCCAAGGCGGCTGGAACGGAAGAACAGGCTGGAACGCCGCGGATCGGCCGTAGTGGAATGCATGGCGACCACGCCCGCATCCTCGAACAGATACGTGCGCTTCAAGGCCGGCCGCACGGCGGGCTCAACGGGCGGTCTAATTGCCGTCAGAAAATAATGATGGAAAGGCAAGGAAAAAGACTGGGTCTGCTCAATATTGTCCCGGTAATACCATTCATCGACAGGATTTTGCGATACCTGGGCAAACAGGCGGTAGGAGTTCCAGGCATAGGATTCATAATCCCCGGTCAGGTTGCTGCCGTCGCCGAACGCACCGCGCACCTTGCTCCAGCGGTTGCGCACCGTCTGCGCATGGAAATTGTCGCCGAACTGCCGCAGCGCGGGGATACGGCTGAGATCCACGTTGGCCATCAACAGATACGAGGCCAGGGCCGGCGCATAGGCATTGAGCGAGTTCCACGCGTAACTGACACCATTGCCGAACGCGCTGTCCGTGCCGCCGCCCCACGTGCCGGAACTCGTGATCAGCGTTTCCCAGGCAGTGGTAAAACGGTCAACCGGCGCCAGCGGCTTGCCTTTTGCATTGCAGGACTTGTCATATTCCGCACCCTGTTCAAACGTCACGTCGCCGCCAGGTCCCTGGCCGACGGCACCGGCCGACAGCATCAGGGTTTGCACCGCATAATAGGCCGCGGCCAGCACATGGGAGTCATACGGATTGGCGCGCAAACTCGCCTCCATCTTGTACATCAGCGGGTTGAGCCGTTGGTTGATCACATTGATCAGCACATAGCGGTCCGCCGTGGTCATGTTGTTGTAAAACATGTCCAGCCCCTGGGCCAGGGTAAGCATGATCTGCCTGTTGGCCTGGTCCTGCCGGCATTCGCCGGTAGCGCCGTCGGGCGCCCAGCTGGCCAGCTGCAGCAGGCGGGCGATGGCCTGTGCGTGATACCGCTGGTCGCCCTTGAGCAGCGCCGCCACGGACAGCCGCTCTATCCCCTGGGCAGCCCTGAACGCTGCGTCGGCGATAGCTTCCGGTTTCAGGCCGATGGGCTCCGCCGGCATCGGGTACTTCGCATTGGCCAGTACCTGCTCCGCCTCGTCCAGATACGTTTTGTAGGACGCGGCCAGGGAGCTGGCCTGCACGGCGGCGTGGATGGCCGACGCTTGCATGACCTGGCCATCGGCCGCCAGCGGAATCAAGCGCGGATGCAAGCGCGGTCCGACCCTGGCCATGACTTCGGCGGCGGTGGGCAGGTCGGGCAGGTTGTCGACGGCATTGCCGTCGAAATGAAAGCGCCGGACCGCGCCGGACCTGCTCTGGCCGTCCGGCAGGCGATACTGCACCTGCCACGTGTACAGCCCGGTTTCACTCAACAGTTCCGGCAGGATCAGCGAGGTGCGCGTCGTGGGTATCTGCAATGGACTCTTTCCGCTAGGGAAATTTAGCGTCAAGACCGTCTGCGTGGCGTTATAAATCTCCGGCCAGACAAACACGGGGTTGCGCACCTTCACCGAGGCGCAGTCGCGCGGCTCGATGCGCGCATACTCATGGCTGAGGACAAAATCGGGCTCCTGCACGGGTTTGCAGCCAGCCGCGTACGCTTCGGGGATATAGTCCTTGTCCAGCACCATCGCGGGAGACAGTTCGATGGTGCGCGTGGCGGTTTCCCCCTCGCCAGGCGCGCTGGCCGTCAAGGTATGGCGCAGCGTGGCGGCATCGCCAGGCGCATACCTGACGATGCCGCTGTTGCCGCTCACCGGCACGCCATTGAGCATGACCGTGGCGGCCCCGCTCACCTCCCAGTGCAGGCGTACCGGCTGGCCTTCAACCACCGTCAGGTGATCGGCATCGAATGCCAGGATCGTGGGCGCGGCATGCGCGCCACCGAGGCAGGCAGATAACAACAGGGCGACGCGGGACTGGCGCATGCATGCTCCTCTTCAAAGGTGAACCAGGAAAGACACTGGTCCCGCAGCGGACGACAGGAGCAGTGATGTTATTTATATAATAACATCAAGGCAGCAAACATATTATTTTGAAATCATCGCCAGCCTCTGCCTGCCTGCGCGTCAGCTGGGCGGCAGCACCTTGAAGCCATGCGTGCCATCCCGGCCCAGCTGCGCCACCAGGCCGAATTCCCAGTCCAGGTAAGCCTGCATCTGTTCGCGCTGCTGGTCCGTGCCTTCATACGGACGGCGGTAGCGGTCGATCAGCGGCGAGGCGAGCCGGGACGGTCCGGTTTCCAGCGGCAAGCCCTGCTCCGCCCATGCGGCCGTACCGCCCGCCAGCACGAAGATGGGCAGGCTGGTCAGCGCGCGCAGGTCGGCGACGGCGAAGCGCGCCAGCAGGCTGCTGCCGCAGGTGAGCACATAGCGGCGCGCATCGGCTGGCAGCTTCGCCAGCGCCGCCCGCAAGTCCGAGCGCAGGGCAAACCAGGCGCCGGCCAGATGGCGCCTGTTGTAGTTGGCGCCGCTGGTAAAATCCAGCACCACCGTCTGGCGCGGCGCGGCGGCCAGCCATTGCGCCAGCTGCGCCGGGTCCACCTCATCGACGGCGGGCAGCGGCGGCAGCGGCGCGCTCCACGCGGCATTGCCCGCAAAATCGGCCGCCTGCGCGCCATCGACGACATGCACCTCATGGTTCATCTGGCGCAGCCACGAGGCGCTCATGTTGGCACGCACGCCGTCGTCGTCGAGCAGCACGAAACGGGCGCCGCGCACGGGGCCGAACTGCTCCGTCTCCTGCACCAGCTGGCCGCCGGGCGCGCTGCGGAAACGCGGCAGGCTGCCGCGCGCAAATTCCTCGGCACTGCGCACGTCCAGGTAATACGTGGTGCGCGCGTCGTCGCGCGCCAGCGCGTCCAGTTGCGCCACGTCCAGGCGCCGCACGCCGGCGCGCTCGGCCAGCGCGCGCGCGGCGGCGGCGGCCCCGCCGGTTCCCGCCTCGGCGTCATACGTGCGCGACTGCCCATGCTGCAACTGCTGGCCCGCCAGGGTCCAGCCGATGGTGCCGTTGCGCAGCGCCGCCACCCGGTTCGGCACGCCCCCATTGCGCAGCGACTGCGTGCCGATGATGCTGCGCGTGCGACCCGCGCAATTGACGATGATGGTGGTGGCCGGGTCCGGCGCCAGCGCGCGCGCGCGCAGGAGCAGCTCGGCGCCGGGCACGCTGATGCTGCCGGGGATGCTCATGGTCTGGTATTCGTCGAAGCGGCGCGCGTCGAGGATGACGATGTCGGCGCGGGCATCGATCAGCGCCTGCACTTCCTCGGCCGCCAGCGACGGCGTGCGGTTTTCTTCCTCGACCAGTTCGCCGAAGGCCTTGCTGGGTACATTCACGTCGCGGAACAACTCGCCGCCCGCCGCGCGCCAGCCGTCGACGCCGCCGTCGAACACGGCCACGTCCGTGTAGCCGAGCTGGCGCAGGCGCTCGGCCGCCACCTGGTCGTGGCCTTCGCCGCCGTCGATCACCACGATGGGCACGCCGCGCCGCGGCAGCTTGGTGTAGGCGTCAATCTCGATGCGCCCCAGCGGCAGGTTGGCGGCAAACAGCGGATGGGCCTGGGCATGCGGGTCTTCCTCGCGCACGTCGAGCAGCGCGATTTCCCGCCCGGCCAGCAATTCGGCGCGCACCTGCTGGTAGCTGCGGCGCGGGAAGACGGGCAAGGCCGTTTGTTGCGGATTTTTTGTCATGGTCGTAGCTATCGGTGAAAGTCAAAGGGAAGACGCCGCGTTCGCATACCCGGAACGGAACGGTTTTGCCGCGCCGTCCGGGCTGAACACGGAACGCTCCACGGCGCCGATATCGGCACCGTAAATGTGGATGCCGATCGAGACGCGGTCGTCATGGGCATTGGCCACCTGGTGGATATCGCCCAGCGCGGGCGACACCGCCGTCACCTCGCCCGTCGCCAGGCGCCGCGGCGGCCCCGTCCTGACCAGCGCGCCGTCGGCCGCGCGGCGAAAATCCTGCGACACTTCCGCGCCGCGCAACAGGCCGATCAAGCCCCACACGGTATGGTCGTGGATGGGCGTCGACTGGCCAGGCCCCCAGACGAAGCTGACCACGGAAAAGCGCGCCTGCGGATCGCGGTACAGCAGGTACTGGCGGTAATGCACGGGATCGGGCCGCGCCGCCTCCGGGGGCAGCCAGCCGTCGTCGGCCAGCAGCGCGCGCAGCAGGGCGCCGCCCTGCTCCACCAGCGCCGGCTCGGACGCGCCCTGCTCCAGCAGCGCGTCGAAGCCGTCGACGAGATGGCGCAGCGGCGCGGGCAGGTCAGCCTGCGTTTCAGCTTGTTTCCGGGTTTGCGTCGTCATGTTTTCCTCCTTGTGCGATGATAGCCGCTCATGCGGCCTGGCGGCGCGCGGCCGTATTGCGGTTTTCCGGCACGTCCAGCCCCAGGTGGCCGCGCAGGGTCGTATGCGCGTACTCGCGGCGCAGCAGGCCGCGTTCCTGCAGCACGGGCACCACGTGCGCGACAAACGCGTCAAGCTGATAGGGCAGCGACTCGAACAGGATGAAGCCGTCGGCCGCCCCGCCCGCAAACCAGCGTTCGATCGCGTCGGCCACCTGCGTGCCGGTGCCGACGAATTCCTGGCGCGGGCTGGCGTAGCGCAGCGCCGTCTGGCGCAGGCTCAGGCTTTCCTCGCGCGCCGTGCGCACGATGCGCTCGGACGCGCTGCGGTTGCTTTGCGCGCCGTATTGCGCGATGTCGGGGAATGGCGCATCGAGCGCATATTGCGTCAGGTCGTGCTCATTGAACGAGCGCGCCAGCGCCACCAGCGCATCCTCGATGCGCACCAGCGCCACGGCCTGCCGGTACAGTTCCTGCGCCTCTTCCTGCGTCGCGCCGACGATGGCGCGCAGGGCCGGCAGCACGGCCAGGCGCTCCGCCGGGCGGCCAAAACCCGCCGCGCGCGCCTTGATGTCCGTGTAGTAGGCCAGCGACGATTCGAACGTCGACCCCTCCGTGAAGAACGCTTCCGCATGGCGTGCCGAGAAATTGCGCCCCTCTTCCGAGGCCCCCGCCTGGAAGATCACGGGCTGGCCCTGCGGCGAGCGGCTGATGTTCAGCGGGCCGCGCACCTGGAAGAATTCGCCATGGTGATGCAGCGCGTGCAGCCGGGACGCATCGAAGAACTGGCCGCTGGCCTTGTCGTGGGTCAGCGCGTCGTCCTCCCACGAATCCCACAGGCCCTGCACCGTCTGCAGGTGCTCGGCGGCGATGCGGTAGCGCACCGCGTGCGGCGGATGCTGCGGCTTGCCATAGTTTTCCGCACTGCCCGAGAGCCAGGAAGTGACCACGTTCCAGCCGGCGCGGCCACGGCTCAGGTGGTCGAGCGAGGCGAACTGGCGCGCCACCGTGTACGGTTCGCTGTAGCTGACGGTCAGGGTGCCCACCAGCCCGATGTGGCTGGTGACGGTGGCCAGCGCGGAGAGGATCGTCAGCGGCTCGAAGCGGTTCAGGTAGTGCGGACTCGATTTTTCCGTGATATGCACGCTGTCGGCGACAAACAGGAAGTCGAACCTGCCCGCCTCGGCCAGCTTCGCCTGGCGGATATAGAAATCGACATCGGTGCTGGCGCCCGGCTGGGCGTCGGCATGGCGCCAGTCGCCCCAGCCGGGGCCGACGCCGTGCAGGATGAAGCCGAGTTTCAATTGCCGTGCCGCCGGGTCCTGCGTGGTGCGCGTTGTGGTGCTCATGTCAATGCTCCTAAGTTGGGGGGAAACAGGCTGGTGTCGACGAGCTGGCGCGCGTCGACCCTGCGCGGAAATAGTTTGGCGGCATACAAGGCGTCTGCCACCTGCTGCAATTGCGCGACGATCTGCGCGTCCGGCGCGCGCAGCTGCGGCCGGTCGCGCCCGACCACGAGTTTCACCACGTCGGGCGGCAGCCCGGTGATGCGCTCGAAGACCCTGGCATAGTCGGCCGGATGCGCGTTCGCCCACGCATTCGAGCGGGCCAGGCGCCGCAGCACGTCGGCCAGCGCGGCGCGCTTGCCCGCATGCGCGAGCGCCACATCGGAGGCGGCGATCACGCCGATGCCGGAATTGATGCCCACGCCGTCGCGCAGCACGCGCGCGCCGCGCAGTTCGGCGCTGGCCTGGTAGGTGCCGAAGGTGGCCCACGCTTCGACCTGGCCGCTGGCAAACGCCACCGCCGCGTCGCCAGGCAGCATAAAGCCGCATGTCACGTCGTCGATCGACAGGCCCGCCTCGCGCAGGGCGCCGAACAGCAGGTAATGGGCCACGCTGCCGCGCGCCGACGAAACGATCACTGAACGGCCCTTCAAGTCGGCCACCGACATGATGGGCGACTTCGGCGGCACCAGGATGGCCACGCCGGCCGGCGACGACACGCTGGCCGCCACCACCTTGACGCGCGCGCCGCCGGCTGCCGCCGCCAGGGCCGGCGTATCGGCGGCCATGGCCGTGTCCACGTCGCCCGAGACGACCGCCTCGAACAGCGGCGCGGCGCCCTGGAAGCTGGCCCATTCGATCGTGTACGGCGCGCCAGCGAGCACGCCGGCCGCTTCCGCCTTCGAGCGCAGCAGGTTGACCTGGTCGCCCAGCACCAGCGTGACTGCCGACAGTTCGCTGGAGGACGGCGCCAGCACTTTTTCGCCGCAGGCGGCCAGCAGGGCGGCGGCCGGCAAGGCGCCCAGCAGGCGGCGGCGCCACGGATCAAAAGTCATACGACGCCTTGGCATAGTAATAGGCGCCGGTGGGCGCGAATGGCGACGGGCCATAGACGAAGCCCGACGATCCCGTGTTGGCGTCGCCGGGACCGTTCTTGTCCGGGAAGACGTTGAACAGGTTGGCCGCGCCCAGCAGCAGCTTGCCATGCTTGCCCAGCGCATAGCTCACGTCGAGATCGGTCAGCCATTTGGCGCCAAAATGGTAGTCCTGCGCGCGCCTGGCCGTCGTCTGCCAGGTGGACTTGTCGTAGCGCGTGGCTTGCAGGTTGACGTCGAACTGGCCGATGAACCAGCGCGCCGACAGTATCAGCTTGGTGCGCGGCGATGCCGTCAGGTCGCCGATGCCGCCGCCTGCCGCATAGCCGTACCATACCTGCGTGCCGCCAGGATTGGCGCCCAGCGCCGTGATCTCGGCCGGCGTGGCCTTCACCTCCAGCAGCGCCGTGCGGTTCCAGTTCAGTGCCGCGCCCCAGCGCACCACTCCGAGCGCGCCGTAGTCGGACGTCGCGTCAGCCACCAGGTCGGCGCCGCGCGTGCGCGTGTCGACGCCATTGGCGAAATACTGCACCCATTCGCTGCCCGTCAGCCCGGCGCCTTTCAGCAGCGGCGCGAAGGCCGGGCCGAACATGTAAGCGGTGCGCACGATGCGGTCGCGGATGCGGATTTGATACGCATCGAGCGTGATGTTGGCGCTGTCGCCGGCCTTGAAGACGATGCCCAGGCCCGCGTTCGTGGATTTTTCCGGCGCCAGGTCGCGCGCGCCGAACTGGCGCGCCAGCGTGGAATCGTTGCGCAGCAGCTTGGACAGGCTGGGCGCCACTTCTCCCGTGACGGGGTTGATATTGGTGCGGTTGTCCGTCTGCGCGTAGCCGAGCTGGGTCAGCGACGGCGCGCGGAAGCCCGTGCCCACGGTGCCGCGCACGGCGAGGCGCGGCGTGATGTCGTAGCGCGAATTGAGCTTGCCGCTGAGGGTATTGCCGGCGCTGTCATTGTAGTGTTCGCCGCGCACGGCCACGTCGACAAACCAGTCGGCCGCAGGATAGAAGCCGATGTCGTTGTACAGCGCCAGCACCGTGCGCGCGATGCGCGTGGCGTCAAGCGGGGACAGCGCCACGCCCGCCTGCGCGCCGACGGCGGCCGGCTTGCCCACGTTCGGGTTGCCTTCCTGGTCGCCCGGCTTGAAGAGATAGCCGCCATTGAGATAGCCGAGCGGATCGCCGGCATACGTGGTGAAGCGTTCCAGGCGCTGCTCCGCGCCCAGCGACCATTGCAGCGGCTTGCTCCAGCCGATGTCGAAGGCGCGCGTCACATCCTCGTTGGTGGTCCATTGTTCGAACTGGTAGATGGCCAGCTTGTCGAAGCTGGTGGGCGAAGCGGGGCCCAGCGAAGGATTGCTGCTCAGGTTGCTGTACTGGCGCGCGCGGTTCTTGCCGTAGCCCGTGCTCACGTCCCAGTGCCAGCCGGCCGCCTTGCCGCGCGCGCCCGCAGTGAGCTGGAAGTCGTAGGCGCTCATGTTGTTTTCGGCGAAGTACCCGTCCGGAAACAGCTGGCCCAGGGTGGCCAGGCCGTTCGCGCGGCGAAAGTTGTTGCCGGCGACGGTATTGCGCGTGCCCGCCGTGCCGAATGCATACAGGGTCGCGCCCGACGCGGCATGCGGCAGTTCCGCGTTGAAGGCCAGGTTATAGGCTTCGATGCCGGGATCGCCGTTGCGCGCGCCGTCGCGGTTCCAGCTCGCGTTCTTCGGATTGCCGGCCGGCGAATAATTGACGGGATTGGCGGACTTGAAATTGTTCCACGACTGGCCGCGCTGGCGCGCATTCGCGGCGACATGCACGAAGCCGTCCTGGCCCAGCCTGAAGCCGGCGTCCGCTTCCAGCTTGAAGTCGTTCAGCTTGCCCTGCCCTTCCTGCAGGCGGCCCGCGGCGAGGCCCAGCGAACCGCCATGCTCGCCCGTCTTCAGGATCACGTTGACCACGCCGGCCACGGCATCTGAGCCGTATTGGGCGGCCGCGCTATCCTTGAGCACTTCGATATGGTCGATGGCGGACAGCGGTATCGTATCGAGGTCGATCGGATTCACGCCGCTGGTGTCGCCGCCGCCATTCGTCAGCAGGGCCGCATTGTGGCGCCGCTTGCCGTTGACCAGCACCAGCGTATAGGCAGGCCCCATGCCGCGGTTGCTGACGGGACGCACGACGGAATTGACGCCGGCCTGGTTGGTGCCGAAGTTAAACGAGGGCAGCAGGCGCGCCAGCGCCTCGCTCAACTCGGCCCGTCCCGTGTGCAGCAACTGTTCGCCATTGATCACGTCGATGGGCGCGGGGCTGTCGGCCACGGTGCGCTGTTCGCCGCGCACGCCCGTGGTCACCACCACGTCCTGTACCTGGCCGATGCCGTTCTGCGCCTGCGCCAGGGATGTCGCGCTGCCGCCGGCCAGGCCGCAGGCCAGCAGCGCGAGGTGCACGGGTTGGTATCGGAGCCGCTGGTAAGTCTGAAGCATCGGAATATCCTCGTCTGATTATTGCATGCAAAAGATCCGGGGCCAGGCCCCGGCATTTACGCCAGATAGCGCGCAAAACTGCGGTCCCACAGGGGCGTGACATCGATGCGCCGTGCCAGCAGGCCCGCCTGCGCGAACGTATCAGCCACCTGCTGCTGCGAGGCGATGGCGGCCGCGTCGACGGCCACCAGCTTGTACGGCTGGCTGCGCGCCCTGACCTGGTTCAGGAACAGTTGCGGCGGCACGCCGGCGATGCGGCCGCTCTTCTGCGCCCACTGCTGCGGGTGCTCGTTGATCCACTGGTAGACCTTGGCGATGCGCTGCAGGTAGTCGCCGATGGCCGCGTGCTTGAGCGGATCGGCAATCGCCGAGGTGGCCGCGCTGATCACGTAGTTGCCCGACAAATAGCCGTCGGCCGTGCGCAGCACGCGCGCGCCCTGGTTCTTCGCCAGTTCCACCACCAGGCCGTAGATCACCCATGCGTCCAGCTGGCCGCTCTGGAAGGCCGCAAAGCCATCCTGCGGCGCCAGCGCCACCGGTTCGATGTCCTTGAAGCTCAAGCCTTTTTCCTTGAGCAGCTGCAGCAGGAAGTAATGCGAGGTGGTCGAGCGCGCATAGCCGATGCGCTTGCCCTTGAACTGCGCCGGATCCGTGATGGCGGAATGCTTCGGCAGCAGCACGACCTGGTTGTTGACATCGCCGCGCAGCACCGCGATCACCTTCATCGGCGCGCCCGAGGCGGCCGCGAAGATCGGCGGTATCTCGCTCATGCCGCCGCAATCGAGCGAACCGGCCGCCAGTGCCTCGACGATCAGGTTGCCGGCGGCAAATTCCGCGATCGCGCTCTTGTAGGGCAAGGCGGCCACCCCCGCCTCGTCGAAATAATACGAATCGCCGCCCTTGTAGGTGCCGATGCGCAGCGTGGTGTCGCGCAGCTGCGGCGCGGCCCGCGCCGCGCCGGCAAAGCCGCCGATGCCGCCGGCCAGCAGGGCCAGGCCCGTCGTCTGCAGGAAGCGGCGGCGTGCGTACGGGTTGTGTGTCGTGCTCATGGGCGATCCTTGGTGCGGCCCTTTTTCTGCTGCGCGCGCAATTGCCGCGCCAGCCGCCGCAGGCGCCGGAAGCGCCGCAGCGTGTCGATGATGACGCCCCGGCTGACGAGACACGCCGGCATCAGCAGCGCGAGGATGGCCTTGACGATGCCGCCGGCTTGCCGGAGCAGGTCCAGCGGCGACAGGAGGGTGAAAATGGCGGTCGGGTTCATGCGGTTCTCCAGGAGTCGATTCAGTTCAATTTAAAGATGATGTTCCCGGCCAGCAGGTAGGTACTGCCGCCCAGGTCGGGCAAGCGGGGAAACGGCGCGGCCCGTTCGATGGCCTGCCTGGCCGCTTCGTCCAGCGCTTCCACGCCGGAAGGCTGGATCTCGACCTTCAGCAGCGCGCCCTGCGGATCGAGCGTCAGCACATAGCCCACCCGGCCCTGCTGGCGACGCTGTTTGGCCGCCTGCGGATAATCGGTATTGCGGTTGATGCGCGCGAACACCTGGTTCACATAGTCGGTGGGGATACCGTCCATGCCGACCGCTTTCGGCGCGGGCGGCGCCGGCCTGGCCGCCATCGGCGCCGGCGCTGGCGCGGCCGGCGTGACGGGGCCGATCGGCGTGGCAGGTGGCGTAGAGACTTCCGCGCTGGCGGCCGGCGCCTCCGCCGTTTTCGGCTGCGGCACGCTTGCCGCGACGGGCGGTGGCGGCGCCAGCGACACCGCTTTTGCCCGCGGCTCCGGCGTCGATGGCGGTGGCGGCGGTGCGATGGCTTTCGGCGGCGCCATGCGGATCAGCTGCACCACCGTGGCCGCCGCCTTCGGTGCCGGGTGCGGGCTGGCCAGGCTCCACACCAGCAGCCCGGCGCCGCCATGCAAGGCGACAGAAACCAGCACGCCACGGTAGCGGCGCCAGGCCGGCGCGCCTGTTCGCAGCGCGGGCTGGCTGGCGACAAACAGTACGGGCGTCGCCGCGATGGGCTCGCGCGGCAATGGTGCACGGGTCAAGGTAGCGCTGTTCATGGCAGTCTCCACTCAGTCGAACAGGTCCGGCTCTTCGCGCGTGATCACGTCCCACAGCGGCTGGAAGCTGAACCAGCCGCCCGCGTCGGAGCCGATCTGGCCCGCCGTATGGCGCGCCACTGCGTGCGGTATCGGCCTGGTCGGGCCGGCCGCTTCCGACAGCAGTTGCGCCTGGGCCGCGTTTTCAAACGCGATATAGCGCCATACGGCCGACTCCACCGAGGCGCCCACGGTCAGCAAGCCGTGGTTTTGCAGGATCACCGCCTTGCGCGGTCCCAGCGTCGCGGCGATGCGCTCGCCTTCGCTGGTGTCGAGCACCACGCCGCTGAAGTCCTGGAACAGCGCGTGGTCTTCATAGAACATGCAGGAATCCTGCGTCAGCGGATCGAGCAGGCGGCCCTGCGCGGCGAATGCCTTGCCGTACAGGCCGTGCGAATGGGCGGCCGCGATCACGTCCGGGCGCGCCTTGTGCAGTTCCGAATGGATGGCAAAGGCGGCGCGGTTGAGCAAGCCGTCGCCCTCGACCACCTTGCCGTCGTGGCTGACGAGGATCAGGTCGGACACGCGGATATGGCCGAAATACACGCCGGCCGGGTTGACCCAGAAGTGGTCGGGGAATTCCGGATCGCGCGCCGTGATGTGGCCGGCGCCGCCCATGTCGTAGCCGTAGCGGGCGAACAGCCGGAACGACACGGCCAGGCGCTCCTTGCGGTGCTGGCGCTGCGCCGCCAAGGTCGGCGGTGGCGGCGGCTCGGCAAAGATGATGTTGCCGCTGGCATCGCGCGGCGCGCCGTAGATGGCGGGACGCGGTACGGAAGCGCCCACGGCGCGCAGGTGCGGACGCGACAAGGGGGCGGAATACAGGGGGGCGGTGCTGCTCATGATGGTTCCTTGTTCAGGTGATTGACAGGCTAATAGCCGCGCGCGGTGTCGACCACGTCAGTCAGCGGTGCGCCGGCGCGGAAATGTCGCAGGTTGTGCAGGAATTTGTCGATCAGCGCCGGCACGATGGCCTCCGTGCTGGGCGAGATATGCGGCGACAATCGCACTTTCGGATGCGTGTAGAAGGCGTGGCCGGCCGGCAGCGGTTCCGGATCCGTCACGTCCAGCGTCGCCAGCGCCACCTGCCCCGCATCAAGCGCCGCCTGCAGCGCCGCGTGGTCGACCAGGTTGCCGCGCGCGACATTGATCAGATG
Organism: Janthinobacterium sp. GW822-FHT07H11; assembly: GCF_058798615.1. NCBI lineage: Bacteria > Pseudomonadati > Pseudomonadota > Betaproteobacteria > Burkholderiales > Oxalobacteraceae > Janthinobacterium > Janthinobacterium sp. GW822-FHT07H11. The sequence goes on along the minus strand of NZ_CM179507.1, from coordinate 3,061,931 downwards.
CAGGCCCGGTCTCGCGTGCGCCAGCGCGGCCGCATCGATCGCGTGGCGGGTCTGCGGCGTCGACGGCGCGGCCAGCACCAGGTGGTCGGCGCGTGCCAGCAGGCTCGCCAGGTCCGGCACCGCTTCCACGCCGTCGATCCCGAACGGCGCGTCGGAGCGGCGCAGGGCCACCACCTTGATGCCCAGCGCCAGCGCGCGCTGCGCCACCGCCTGCCCGATCGAGCCGAAGCCGTACAGGCCCAGGGTTGTGCCCTTGAGCAGGCCCAGCGACAGGCGGCGCCAGTCGCCGGCCTGTTCCAGCCAGATCGCCGGGATCTGCTTGGCCGCGCTGAAGATGGCCGCCAGCACGTATTCGGCGATGGCGTCCGAAGCCGTGCCGCGCGCCGACGTCACTACCGGCCCCCTGAACAGCCAGGGCGGGTAGTAATCGATGCCGACCGAGGCCAGCTGCACCCAGCGCACGCGCGAGGGCCAGTGCAGGGGTTCCGGCGCATCGAGCAGCGTCTGTCCCTTCGGCGCGGGCAGCACGAACAAAATGTCGGCGTCGGGCAGCGCGGTCAACGGACCGGGCGCCAGGTCCAGCACCGGCAAGCCGGCTTGAGCGGCCAGCAGCGCATTGACCTTGGGGTCGAACTGGCTGGCGATGGTCCATGCAGTCATGTCGTTCTCCAGCTCAGGCGGCCAGGCGCGCGGCACCGGGCTGCGCCGCCTCGCGTTCGGCGACCGCGGCACGCACCAGCGGGATCAGTTCGCGGCCATATTGCAGCGCGTCCTGGATCGGCTCGAAGCCGCGGATCAGGAAGGTGGTCACGCCCAGCTCCCAGTACTTGAGCAAGGCGTCGCGCACCTGTTCCGGCGTGCCCACCAGGCCCGTGGAATTGCCGGCCGCCCGGGTCAGCGCGGCGATGCCCGTCCACAGGCGTTCGTCGACCACCTTGCCTTCGGCCGCCGTGGCCAGCAGGCGCTGCGAGCCCACGTTGACGGGCTGCTGCGGGCGGCCGCTGAAATGCGGGTTGTGCTGGACCTTGGCAGTGGCCCTGGCCAGGATGGCGTCGGCCTTGGCCCAGGCCTGCGCCTCCGTTTCGGCCAGCACGGGGCGCAGCGACAGGCTGAAGCGGATCTTGTCGGCGCGGCCATGCCTGGCCGCCGCCGCCCGCACCCTGGCGATAATCTCTTCGACCTGCGCCAGCGATTCGCCCCACAGCGCATACACGTCCGCATGCTTGCCCGCCACCTCGATGGCGGCCTCCGAGGAGCCGCCGAAATAGATCGGCAGGTGCGTGCCCGCCACCGGGCGCACGCCCGCGTTCTGGCCCTTGACCTTATAGACGGCGCCGTCGTGGTCGAACGGGCCGCTGCTGCTCCAGGTCCGCTTGACGACATCGAGGAATTCATCGCTGCGCGCATAGCGCTGGTCGTGTTCCAGGAAGTCGCCGTCGCGCTGCTGCTCCGCGTCGTCGCCGCCGCTGATGACGTGCACGGCCAGGCGGCCGTCGCTGAACTGGTCCAGCGTCGCCAGCTGGCGCGCGGCCAGCGTGGGCGAGACGAAGCCGGGACGGTGCGCCAGCAGGATGCCCAGCTTGTGCGTCTGCGCGGCGATGTAGGAAGCCACCTGGAAGCCGTCGACGGAGGCGCTGCTGTGCGCCACCAGCACGCGGTCGAAGCCCGCGTATTCGTGGGCGCGGGCGACGGCGCCAAGGAAGGCCTTGTTGACGACGGGACCCGTGCCGAGCACGGTTTCGGACACTTCCTGGGTGGCGCTAAAGCCGATGAATTCAATGCTCATGATGCTTCCTTCGTGGTGGTGTTGGCGGATGGGACAGCTGTGGCAAGGGAGGAAAAGGCGGCGCGGCCGCTGTTGATCAGAATCGTGTCGTTTTGCGGCGTGTGGATGCGGCTGCACAGCACGTCGCGGTAATGGCGCTGCAGCGGGTTCGCGTTCGACAGGCCCGGGTTGCCCGTCAGTTCGATGGCCTTCTGCACCACCTCGATGGCCTGGTTGGTGACCAGGTACTTGACGCGGAAGCTGTCGGCCGGCGCGATGCGCCCCGCCGCCGCCGACGCTATCAGGCTGGCGTTGGAAAACAGCCAGGTGTCGATCAGGCCCAGCGCTTCCTGGAAGCGCGGCAGGCTCGAGAGCGGCGCGCCCAGGTTGGCCGGCACGCGTTCCTGCAGCCAGCCGGCCAGCCAGTCGCGCGCCGCACGGGCCACGGCGTCGTAGATGCTCGACAACAGCACGGCCATCCAGGTCAGCAACTCGGCGTCGGGTTCCTGCGCCGCGCCGGCGGGGGCCACGTCCACCGCATGCTCGAGCGGCACCAGCACGTCGTCGAAGACCACGTCGTGGCTGCCGGTGGCGCGCATGCCCAGGTGGTCCCAGGTTTCGACGATGCTGATGCCGGGCGTGTCGCGCCGCACCAGCCAGCTGCCGACCAGCGGCTGCTCGTCGTCGCTGCGTGCCCACACGGCCAGCCACGTCAGGCGCGGTATGCCGGTCGAATACACCTTGCGGCCACTGATGCGCCAGCCCTGCGGCGTGCGCCGCGCCGTGGTGGCGGGCAGGCCGCCGCGCGCCGGCGTGCCCAGCTCGGGCTCCACGCGCAGCGCGTTGATCAGCGCGCCCTCTGCCACTGCTTCGCGCGCCACCTGGTCGCGCAGGTGGCGTGGCCAGCGCGTGGCGTGCCTGGCGGACGCGTGGTGCAGGTACTGCATCGTCAGCACCAGCGCCGTCGACGGTTCGCCGCGCGCCACGGCCGCCACCACCCGCGCCGTCTGCTCCAGCGTGGCGCCCAGGCCGCCCAGCGCGCGCGGCACGGTCAGGGCCAGCAAGCCCAGTTCCTGCAGGTGGTCGAAATTATCATGCGGGAAGCTGGCGTCGCGGTCGTGCCGCGCGGCGCCGGCCGCAAAGCGCGCCGTCAGGCCGGCCAGCAAGGCGGCGAATTCGGGACTGTCGAGCTGGTGCGCGGGCAGCGGGGCAACGGGGAGGCGCAGGATGGAGGTAGGCATATCAGACCGAAAAATTACTGAAGTTGAAGGGACTGGGCAGCGGCGCATGGGCGGGCGGCTCGGCGGCGGGCGGCTCCAGCGGCTCGACCTCGACGCCGAGCAGTTCAAGCAGCTGGGCGCGCACCTGCTGGAATGCGCGCCGCTCGGCGCTGCGCGGGCGCTCCTGCGCGATGGCGATGTCGGCGGCGATGCGCCCCTGGTCCAGCACCAGCACGCGGTCGGCCAGCAGCACCGCCTCGTCCACGTCGTGCGTGACCAGCAGCACGGCGGGCCGGTGCTGGCGCCACAGCGCGAGGATCAGCTGGTGCATGCGGATGCGGGTCAGCGCATCGAGCGCGGCGAACGGTTCGTCGAGCAGCAGCAGCTGCGGCTCGCGCACCAGTGCCCGGGCCAGCGCGACGCGCTGCGCCTCGCCGCCCGACAGGGTGGCCGGCCAGGCATTTTCGCGGTGCGCCAGCCCCACTTCCCGCAAGGCCAGGCGGGCGCGCTCGCGCGGCGCGGCGATGTCCAGGCCCAGCGTGACATTGCGCCAGGCGCGCTTCCACGGCATCAGGCGCGGCTCCTGGAAGACGGCGGCGCGCGCCGGCGGCACGTCCAGCGTGCCGGAACTGATCTGGTCGAGGCCCGCCAGCGCGCGCAGCAAGGTGGTCTTGCCGGAGCCGCTGCGGCCCAGCAGCGCGACGAATTCGCCGGGACGGATGTCGAGATCCAGCTGGTCGAGGATCAGCTGGTCGCCGAAGCGCTTGCTCACCTGGCGCGCCCGGACGGCGGCGCTGGCGGCATTCGTTCCCGCGTACGCGGCGCGCGGCGTGGCGGCGTGGGAACGGCGCGGCAGATGCAATTCGAGAGTCGGCATGTTCAATCCTTGATGAAAGTCGGGCGCCAGGCCAGCGCATGGTGTTCGATGACGCGCACGAGGAAGTCCGTGGCCAGTCCCAGCAGGCTGTAGACAAGCAGGCAGACGACGATGACGTCGGTGCGCATGAAGTCGCGGGCGTTGTTGATCAGGTAGCCCAGCCCGGCCGTGGCGTTGATCTGCTCGACGGCCACCAGCGACAGCCAGCTCACGCCCAGCGAGTAGCGCAGGCCGACAAGGAACGAAGGCAAGGCGCCAGGCAGGATCACGTGCACGATCAGTTGCGGGTACGACAGGCCGAACAGGCGCGCCGCCTCGACCAGCCGGGAGTCGATGCCGCGGATGCCGCTGTACAGGGTCAGGTACATGGGAAACGTGGTGGCGAAGGCGATCAGCGCGATCTTGGTGAATTCGCCGATGCCGAACCACAGGATGAACAGCGGCACCAGGCCGAGGAAAGGCAGGGTGCGCGCCATCTGCATGGGCGAGTCGACAGCCACCTCGCCGCGCCGCGACAGGCCGGCCACCAGCGCCAGCGCCGTGCCCAGCGACAGCGAGATGGCCAGGCCGATCAGCACGCGGCGCAGCGAGACGAGCACATTGCTGCCGATTTCGCCCGACAGTGTCAGTTCGGCCATGGTGGCGAGGATTTGCGACGGCGCCGCCAGCACGCGCTCGGGCAGCAGGCCCGTGCGGGCGGCCAGCTCCCAGGCGGCCAGCAGGATCAGCGGGCTGACGGCGCGTTCAAGGAAGGACGACAGGAACTGGCGTTTGGCCCGGGCCGCTGGCGCATGCGGCTCGGCCTGGACGGGACTGTTGGCGCTTGGAGAGATGGACATCTGGCTTCCCTGTTCTGAAGTGGCGGCTGGCGTGATCCAGCACCGGTAAATTCAGTATAGGGAGCAAATGATTATGACGAAACTAATTGTTTATTCTATTGATATATGATTTTTAAGAATAATCCTGCGGACGGTACCGGGTCCGCGGCAAGCGCGCCCGGTCAGCCCGCGCGCGCCGTCAGGGAGGCCGGCGCCGGCGCGGCGAACGCCTGTTCGACCGCGTCGGCGACGAAGTCGATCGCGTGCTGCACCGGCCCGGGCAGCTGCGCCTGGATCAGCCAGATATCGAGCACGGGCTTGAAATCGCTGACGCCGACGATGTCGAGCTGTGCCAGGTGGCGGCTGCGTTCGAGGATGGGCAGGGGCATCAGGCCCAGGCCCACGCCGTTGGCCACCAGCCCCAGTTGCAAGTCGGTGCCGAAGGTTTCCAGGTTGACCTTGAACGACAGCCCCTGCTGCGCCAGCGTGCGCGCCAGGCCCGCGCGAAAGCCGCAGCCGTCGGGATTGAGCACCCAGCCCACGTCATACAGCTCGCGCAGCTTGTAGCTGCGGCGCGGCATGGCGCCCTTGCGGGCCACCACCACCAGCTCCAGCCGGCCCAGCGCGCGCCCCACCAGTCCCTCGGGCAGCACCTTGGTGGCCGGGAACAGGGCCACGGCCGCGTCGATCTCCGCGTTGGCCACCCGTTCCAGCAGCTGCGCGCCCCAGCCCGACGCCACTTCCGTGTGCAGGCCGGGAAACGCCGCGTTCAGCCGCTGCAGGGTATCGAGCAGCACCAGGTCGCCCACTGTCTGGATCACGCCGATGCGGAACACGCCGGTCGGCGCCTGGTCGTTCTGCACCAGGTCGCGCAGGCGGTCCACTTCCAGCAGCACCTTGCTGCACTGCTCGAACACGCGCTTGCCCGTGGCGTTCGGCCGCGGCGGCTTGACGCTGCGGTCGAGCAGTTCCACGCCCAGCTCCTGTTCGAAATTCTGCACGCGGCGCGTGATGGCCGATTGCGTCAGGCGCAGGGCGTCGGCGGCGGCGCTGACCGACTGGTTGCGCACGACGGCGACAAAGGCGCTGATATCATCTATCTTCATGGTGGTGCGGTTCCGCTCATTCCCAAAGTTTCATCTTAACGCGAGGCCGGCTAAAAGGTGTAGCTGGCGCGCACATAATAATAGCCGCCGTTGAAACCGGTCTGCGACGCGGCCGTGTCGTACTGGTACACGCCCAGGTAGCGGCTGGCCGGCGGCACCTTGCTCGGGTACACGTCGAACAGGTTGTTGGCGCCCACGGCCAGCTGCAGCCGCTTGCTGACGGCGTAGCGCACTTCCAGGTCGGTCAGGGTGCGCGGCGCGTTTTCGATATGGTTGAACACGGACGTGGAATAGATGTTCGGCCCCGAATAAAAGGTCGCCTCGGTGGCGGTGCGGCCATAGCGCGTGGCGTGCAGGCTCACGCCCCACGGTCCCTGGCTCCAGACGCCGCCGGCAATGAACTTGTTCTTCGGCGTCGAGGTGGTCAGATAGCCCTTTTGCTGCGCATTCAGGAGCGGCTTGCCGTTTGCGTCGCTGGCCGTGCGCTGCACCGACTGGGTATTCACGTTCGCGCCCAGGTCCCAGTCGATGCGCCCGGCCCCCAAGGCGCTCTGGTAGGTGGCCACCACGTCGACGCCCTGCGTGCGCGTGTCGACGCCGTTTGCAAAGTAACTGGCGCTGACGGACGACAGGCCCGTGGGCAGGCTGATGCCGGCCGCCGTCAGCGCATTGATGGCCGTGGCGCCCGTGTAGGTACCGCCCTGGATGATGCGGTCGCGGATGTCGATGCGGTAGGCGTCGATGGTCAGGTTGAACTTGTCCCAGGGCTGCGCGACGATGCCGAGGTTGACGCTGCGCGATTTTTCCGGCTTCAATGGCCGCGCCCCGAGGCCGCGGGCGGCCGCCGAATTGACGGCCAGCTGGCCGCCCGCCGTGGTCGGCGACACCACCAGGCTGGTGTAGTACTCCTGCGCCAGCGACGGCGCGCGAAAACCCGTGCTGGCCGTGCCGCGCAGCGCGAAACGCTCGCTGGCCTGGTAGCGGGCCGACAGCTTGGCGTTGCTGCTGCTGCCGGCATCGCTGTAATGCTCGTAGCGCCCGGCCAGTTCCGCCTCCCACTGGCGCCCCAATCTGGTCGACAGGTCGGCATAGGCGGCCGAGATGGTGCGCGAATGGCTGCCCGCGCTGATCGCCGACAGGCCGGGCAAGGCTTGCGAGCCGCTGCCGAACGAGGAGGCCGCGTCGCCGGGGCCCACTGCATATGTCTCGCGCCGGTATTCCGTGCCCAGCGCCACGGAAACGGGCGCGCGCCAGCCGATGTCGACCGGGCGTACCACGTCCAGGTTCACGCCCCACTGCGTATTCTTGTAGCTGGCCAGGTGGAAGCTGGTGGGCGTGGCACCCGTCGCCGCGTACAGGTCGGTGTTGGCCGAATCGCGCATGCCGATCTTGACATTGTCCACGCCATACGTGGCGCTCACGTCCCAGCGCCAGCCGGCCGTCTGCTCGCCGCGCGCACCGGCCGTCAGCGAGCCGTCCTGCTCGTTGCTGGTCTCGACGGGGCTGAAGCCATGCGGATACAGCTGCGGCAGGCGGTTCGGCAGGCGGTAATTCTGCACGCTGGCGCCGCTGCGGTGCGCGGCGCTGCCGAACGCATACAATTCGGTGGCGGCGCCAAGCGCGTAAGCGGCATTGACGCCCACCGCTTCGCGCCGGCTCTGCGGGTCGCCCAGGGTGCGGTTGACATGGGTGCCCGTGCGTTCGTCCGGGCCGCTGCGCACGCTGTGCTCATGGCGCTTGCTCTCCGCGCTCAGGTGGACAAAGCCGTCCTCGCCCAGCGGCAAGCCGATGTCGGCCGCCGCGCCCAGCGTCAAGCCGTCGCCCTGGTAGTACTTGCCGCTGTTGGCGCTGACAGTGCCGCCCTGCGCCGAGGATTTGAGGATCACGTTGATGACGCCGGCGATCGCGTCCGAACCGTACTGCGCGGCGGCGCCATCGCGCAGCACCTCGATGTGGTCGACGGCGCTGACGGGGATCAGGTCCAGGTCGACCGGCGTGGCGCCCTGCTGCGCGCCCGGGTCGGCCGAGATGTTCGCGGAGGTGTGGCGCCGCTTGCCGTTAATCAGCAGCAGCACGTGGTTGGGACTGAGGCCGCGCAAGGTCAGCGCGCTGGTGAGATTGGCCGCGTCGCCCGCCTGCGCCAGGCGGTTCACCGATGGCAGCAGCTTGACCAGCGCATCGCGCAAGTCCGTCTGCCCCGTGCGCTGCAGGTCCTTGGCGCTGATCACGTCGATGGGACTGAGGCTTTCGTCGGCCGAGCGGCGCGCGTCGCGCGTGCCGGTCACCACCACCACGCCACCTTCGGCGGCGGCCAGCGCGGCCTGGGCATTGGCGTCGGCCGCATCGGCGGCCACGGCGCCACCGGCGGCAAACGCGAGGAACAGGGCCAGCGGCAAGGCGCGTGGCTTGAAGCGGGTATGAACTGTCTGCATGATGATGAAATCCCTATCGATTAATGTGCACGGACGGCCTTGGCCGCCACCAGGTCGATCTCCACCAGCGCGCCGGGCAGCGGCAGCGCCACCACCTGGACGGCCGTGCGGGCCGGCTTGGCCGGCTGCGCGGACGTGCCGAAGAACTGGCCATACGCGGCGTTCAGGCCGGCAAAATCAAGCTTGCCGTCCAGCTTGGGATCGCCCACCAGGAAGACGCGCAGCTGCACCACGTCGCCGAAGGCCAGGCCCTCGGCCGCCAGCGCCGCCTGCAGCCGGCGCAGCACGGACAGGGTCTGCGCCTGCGTGTCGCCATACGCCTCGATCGAGCCTTTCGGCGCGGCCACGTTGGCCACTTCAGGCAGCACGCCGCTGAAGTACACGGTGTCGGCACTGGCGGGCACCGTCACGGCGACGGAAATGGGGAAATGCGAATTGGCCAGCGGCGTACGCCGGATGTCTTGCGCGGTGGCGCTGGCGACAGCCAGAAACAGGGTGGCGGCGGTCAGGATGCGGACAGGTTTTTTCATGGTCGATACTTTCGTTGGCAAAGGTGGGGTCAGGAAGATGGGGAGGCCAGGGCCACGCGCGCGGCAATCGCCGCCACGGCGTGATGGGCGGACAGGGCGGCGCCCTCTTGCCAGGCGCCGATCTGGCTCAGGTACTCGCCGGCGAAGTGCACGCGGCCGTCGGGCTGGTTCAGCAGCACATACTGGGCCGCATCGGGGCGCGCCCAGTGCACCCACGAGCCGAGGCTGTACGGCACCTTGTGCCAGGCCACGCTGACGGGCCGCTGCAAGGCGGCGCCCCGTCCCGGATGCACGCGCTCGATGACCTGGCGCGATGCCTCGAACTGCGCCTGCAGGGGCTGGGCCGTGAAATCGCGCGCCACCTGGCCGATGTTGTAGCAGCCGACCAGGGTGCCCGTGGGCCGCTGGAAGCCGCCGCTCGGGTACCAGATCAGCGAGGTCGCATGCTTGACGACGGAAATGCCGCCATAGATATGGTTGTCCGTCTCCCAGAAGCGCGGCGCCTGCCAGGCGATCTTGCTGGCCGTGTCGTACTCGACGGAGCCGATGGCGTCGCGCACGGCCGGCGAAAAATTGGCGTCGACCCTGGCCAGCACGGGCAGCGGAAAGGTGGCGATGGCGTAGTCCGCCCGCAGCGTCTCTTCCTTGCCGCTGGCGCGGTGGCGCACGGTGACGGCCACGCCGTCGGCGCCATTGCGGATGCGCGTGACTTCCGTCTGCAGGCGCAGTTCCTTTTGCAGGCGCTGGCCGAACGCGGCGGGGATGCGGTCCATGCCGCCTACCGGCTGCAGCATGGTGGGCTGGAAAATCAGCAGTTCATCGAAGATCAGCGACGTCCACAGGTCCGGGTCCAGCAGGTCGTCCAGCGACAGCGGCTCGGGGCGCACGCCCACCTGCTCCGCCGCGCCGGGAAACACCGTGTAGCCGGAGCGCTCGCTGCCCCTGAAGGCCAGGTCGGGCGCCAGGTCGCCATAGACTTTCAGGAATTCCAGCAGGCGCTGGCGGTCGTCCGCGCCCAGTTCGCGGTCCAGCGCGCCCGCATCGGCGGCCTTGGCCAGCAATTCCGAGATGCGCCCGCGCGCGTCGTTGACGGCGCGGCGCAACTGGATGGGCGGCTTGCCCTTGGCCGCATCGGGCAGGAAATATGCGCTGCGGCTGGTATTGACTTCCGCTTCCAGCGCCACGCCGAATTCGCGGCAATAGCCGAGGATGGTCTGGTGGTGGCTGGGCAGGCGCGCCGGCCCCGCATTGAAGTACTGGCCCTGGTCGAAGCGGGCCGTCTGGCTGCTGCCATCGGTGTACTCGATGCGCGTGCCGTCGCGGATGGTCCAGTTGCGCCCCCCGACGCGGTCGCGCGCCTCGATGATGCGCACCTGGTAGCCCGCCTTGCGCAACTCCCAGGCCGAGACCAGCCCGGCGATGCCGGCGCCCAGCACCAGCACGCTGCGCCCCTGCCCCGAACCGGGCGGCAATCGCAGCGGCGCGGCGGCGGCCGTGGCGGCCACGCCGGCCGCCCCCAGGCCCAGGGTCGTCATGGCCGCATAAGCGGCCGTATAGCCGCTGCTGGCGGCCAGCTGCATCAGAAAATGGCGACGCGTCAAGCTCATGAATCACTCCGGAAAAGAGGGTTGAAAAACGATCAACCCATCTTATGCCCGTCGTGATTATGTTAAAACTAATTGTTTTTTATATGGAAATATGAATTTTAATCATAATTTTTTTCCTCTTTGCATATGCGCACAGCGGCGCGCGCCCGGCTCGGTGCCGGGCGGACGGACGCTACGCCATCCGCTGTACGCCCAGCACGGCTTCGACTTCCGCCTTGCACTGCAATAGCGCCGACAGCAGCAACTCGCGCTGGGCGTGGAAACGCAGGGCCGGCACGCCCAGCGACAGCGCATAGCGCTCGCTGGTGCCCGTGTGCAGCGCCACGCCGATGCCGCACACGCCCGGCGCGTGCTCTTCCATATCGACGGCGTAGCCTTGCGCGCGCACCTGCGCCAGGTGCGGCAGCAGTTGCGCAAGCGCCGTGATGGTCTGGCCGGTGCGCGCTTCCAGGCGTTCGCCGAACAGCCGGCCCAGCGCGTCTTCCGGCATCTGCGCCAGCAAGGCCTTGCCGTGCGCGGTGCAGTGGATCGGGTAGGCCGTTCCCACGGACGAGACGACGCGCAGTTCATGGTCGGAACAGTACTGGTCCACCGACACCGCATGCAGGCCGCGGTAGACGCACACGTCCACCGTTTCGCGCGTGCGCCGGCCCAGCGCTTCCGCATACGGCCGCAGGAGCGCCACCACGTCCGTATGCGCCGACGCCGCCAGGCGCGCGATGGCCGGCCCCAGCTTCACCCCGCCGGCGCCGGAACTGACCAGTTGCTGGGCTTCCAGCGCCGCGACGATGCGGTGCACCGTGGTGCGCGGCAAGTCCGCGCCCTTGGCGATCTGCGCCAGGCTCAGGCCCGCCGTCTGGTTTTCCAGCGCGCGCAGCACCGCCGCCGCGCGCGCAATGACTTGCTTGCCGCTATTGCCTTCGTTTTCTTCACTCATCTCTTTACCCAATTGTGCATGACGATAGCTGCCGTGACGGCATTGACCGGCATTGTACATGGCCCTATAATTGTTCCATCATTCGGAACAGTGTTCCGATTAACGGTTTTTTAACGCAAGCACCGGGGGAGGCGCATGTCCAGCCGCAGTATATCGAAGACAGCAACGTGCACGCTCCTTTCCGTTGCCAGCCTGACCATCATGGTGGGATGCGTGCTGGTCCCGGGCTTGCCCTCCATCGCCGCGCGGCTCGGGGTGGCCGACGCCGCCAGCTGGCTTGTCACGCTGCCCTCGCTGGGCGTGGTGCTGGCCGGTCCCTTCGCCGCCATGCTCATGCAGCGCCTGGGACTGCATCGCGCCCTGCTGGCGGGGCTGTTCCTGTATGGCTTGCTGGGGGCGTCGGGCATGTTCTTGCATGGCCACCTGGCCGTGTTCGCCAACCGTTTCCTGCTGGGCGCGCCGACGGCGCTGGTGATGGCCTCGGGCACGGGACTGATCTCGGCCTTGTTCAGCGGCCAGGCGCGGCTGCGCATGATCGCCAGGCAAGGCATGACGATCGAACTGGGCGGCGTGCTGTTTCTCGCGCTGGGCGGCCTGCTGGCCACGGCGGGCTGGCGCTATCCCTTCCTGCTGTATCTGGCCTCGTGGGTGCTGCTGGCATGCGTCTGGCGCTGCGTGCCGGCACTGGTGCCCGTGCAGGACGCCGAGGCGCCTGCGCCGGGCCGGCAGGCGGCCCCGTCGCGCGCCCTGGGCATCGTGTATGGCCTGGCCGCGCTGTCCATGACGGTGTTCTTTGCCGCCATCATCGCCTTGCCAGGGCGCTTGCAACAGCTGCGCTGGAGCGAGGCCGAGGCCGGGTACTTGCTTTCCTTTGTGTCACTGGTGGCGGTGGCGGCCGCCTGGCTGATGCCCAAGGCGGTCCGGCGCCTGCATGAACACGGCACCCTGGGCGCGGCCTTCGCCTGCTATGCGCTGGGCCACGCCCTGTTCACGGACGCCGCCGCGCCGTCCATGCTGCTGGCCGGCGCCGTGGCGCTGGGGATGGGCTTCGGCCTGTCGGTGCCGCTGTGCACGCACATGACGGTCGAGCGCAGCCACCTGCCCAGCCGCAGCCGCAACCTCGCCTACCTGTCGATGGCCATCTTCGGCGGGCAATTCCTGTCCTCGTTCCTGGCGTATATGCCGGGCAGCCAGACCACGACGTTTGCCGCGACCGCCATGCTGGCCCTGCTGGGAGCGGCCGTGGCCGTCGCCCCGCTGCTGCGCCGCCGCCCCGCCGGCACCACCGCTGTTTCCACCACCCACCCTGAAAGGCAAGACCATGGACCTCAATGACGTGCACGCCCTGCTCCACCCCGCTCCCCTGGCGCTGGAAACAGGCTTCGAACGGCTGCCCAGCGGCGTGCTGCACGTGGCGTGCCGCACCGACTTGCCAAATTGTACTGGCGAGATGTTCGAATGGTGGTTCCGCTCGCGGCCCGACACGGAACGCTACCTGATGTGGCACCCGGTCGACCACCTGGCCAGCGGCTGGGCCGAAGGCAGCGCCGGGACGCACATCGGCTCGATACACCTGGCGGAAGAGTTTTTCAGCGGCATGCCGGCCGAACAGCTGGCCATCCAGTTCCGCGATCCGCGTGAATTCTTTGATGCACCACAATACGCGGCGGCGCGGGCCGAGGGCCGCATTTCGGCCGCCGTGTGCGCCAGGGTGGGCATGAGCTATGCGCCGCCCCGCACGGCGGACGGCGCCGTCATCGGCGGGCGCCTGCTGCACATGGGCCGCGACACGGCCTGGGGCATGACCTTGCGCAGCCATTTCTACATGGGCCAGGACTTGCCGGACGCCGGCCACAGCCCGCAGGAAATCGCCGCCCTCTTCCCCGATGCATTCGCCCGCGCCCTGCTCATGCATTGCTACAACGAATTCACCTTCCTGTCGCACTTCCTGCGTTCCCACTACCAGGCGAAGCACCGCGACAGCGTGCCCGTGGCGCTGCCCTGGTAGCAGGAAGTTCACTCCTCGAGGCCGCCCCCGAGCGCCTTGTACAGCGCCACGGCCGACTTGAACTGGTCGCGCCGCGCGTCGAGCAGGGCTTGCTGGGCCGCATACGACTGGCGCTGTGCGTCGAGCAATTCCAGCCGGCTGTCCTGGCCCGCGTCGTAGCGCAGCTGCGACAGGCGCTGGCGCTGGCGCGCCGCCGCCACCACGCGCTCTTGCGCGGCGATCTGCTGCGCAAACGTGGCGCTGCCGGCCAGGCCGTCGCGCACCTCGCGGAAGGCCGCCTGGATCGCCTGTTCGTACTGCAGCACGGCCACGTCCTTGCGCAGGCGCGACAGCTGCAGTTCCGCGCGCAACTGGCCGCCCTGGAACAGCGGTTGCGTCACCTGCGGCGCGAACGACCAGCTGCGCGCGCTGCCACGGAACAGGTCGCCGAGTTCCGGACTGGCCAGGCCCAGCTGCGCCGTCAAGGACAGGCGCGGGAAGAAGGCGGCGCGGGCGGCGCCGATTTCCGCATTCGCCGCCACCAGCGCATATTCCGCTTGCAGGATGTCGGGCCGACGCGCCAGCAAGTCCGACGGCAGGCCCGGCGGCAGCTGCGTCAGCACGGGCTGGCCGTCGAGCGCGCGGCCCGCCGGCAGATCGGCCGGCAGCGGTGCGCCGAGCAGCAATTCGAGGTTGTTGCGCGCCAAGGCGCTGGCCCGCTCCCGCGCCTGCACGTCCGCCTCCGCCGTGGCGGCCTGCCCTTCGGCTTGCGCCACGTCCAGGCCGCTGCCCTGCTGCGCGCCATGCAGGCGCTGCGTCAGGAGCAAGGCCTGGCGCCAGTCAAGCAGCGTTTGCCGCGCCAGCGCCAGCTGTTCCTCGGCGAGGCGCTGCTCCAGATAGGCGTCGGCCACGGCGCCGATCAGGGCCATGCGCGCCGCGCGCTGGCCCTGCTGCGTCGCCAGGTAGCGGGCAAACGCGGCGTCCGACAGCGAGCGCAGGCGGCCGAACAGGTCGATCTCGAACGCGCTCATGGCGATGCCCGCCGTGAACGTGTTTTGCAACTTGGCATCGGCGCCGCGCTGGCGCACGCCGCCCGCATTCGCGCCGATGGCCGGATAGCGGCCCGCATCCTGGATCTGGTACTGCGCCCGCACGGCTTCCACGTTGAGCGAGGCCACGCGCAAGTCGCGGTTGTTTTCCAGCGCGATATCGACCAGGCGCTGCAGGCGCGCATCGAGCAGCATCTGGCGCCAGCCCAGGTCGGCCGCGCTGTCGGCCGCGGTGTTGGACGCGCCTGGCGCGGACGCCTCGCCATACGCAGCCGGAATGGGCGGCGCCGGCTTGACCAGCGGCGGGGTCAGGGAACACGCCGACAAGGCCAGCGCGGCCAGGGGCGTGATGAATATCGAACGCATTACGATTCTCCTTCCACCGCTTTAACCGCAGTGTGATTATTGCGTTTCTTGAAGTACGTGCCCATCTTGTCGACGGCGCCCAGCACCACGACAAAGAACACGGGCACGAAAAACACGGCCAGCACGGTGGCGGTGATCATGCCGCCGAACACGCCCGTGCCGATCGCGTGCTGCGTCTCGGCGCTGGCGCCCGTGGCCAGCATCAGCGGCACCACGCCCAGCGCGAACGCCAATGATGTCATCAAAATCGGGCGCAAGCGCAGGCGGGCCGCCTCCACCGTCGCCTCGACCAGTCCACGCCCTTGCGCCTGCAACTGGCGCGCATATTCGACGATCAGAATGGCGTTCTTCGCCGACAGGCCAATAATCGTGATCATGCCCACCTTGAAGAACACGTCGTTCGGCATGCCGCGCAGCATCACGGCCAGCACGGCACCCAGCAAGCCCAAAGGCACGACCAGCATCACGGAGACGGGAATCGACCAGCTTTCATACAGGGCCGCCAGCACGAGGAAGACCACCAGCATCGACAGCGCCATCAGCATGGGCGCTTGCGACGCCGATTCCTTCTCTTGCAGCGACTGGCCCGTCCAGGCCAGCGCAAAGCCCGGCGGCAATTGCTTCACCAGACGCTCCATTTCCAGCATGGCGTCGCCGCTCGACACGCCCGGCGCCGCGCTGCCCGAGATGCGCGCCGAGGGGTAGCCCTGGTAGCGCACCAGCTGCAGCGGCGACTCGCTCCACACGGGGCGCACCAGCTCGCCCAAGGCCACCATGCCGCCCGCGTTATTGCGAATGCGCAAGGCCAGCACGTCGTTGAGCTGCATGCGCGACGGCGCGTCGGCCTGGATGATCACCTGCTGCATGCGGCCGGCATTCGGAAAATCGTTGACATAGGTCGAGCCCATGGCCGCCGTCAGCATGTCGCCCACGGCCGTAAACGGCACGCCCAGCGCCTCGGCCTTGGTACGGTCGATATCGAGGCGCACGCTGGCGCCGGGCGGCAAGCCGTCCGGATACACGCCCGCCACCTTGGCGCTTTGCGCGGCCAGTGCCAGCAACTGGTTCTGCGCCGCCTGCAAGGCTTCGACGCCCTGGCTGGCGCGGTCTTGCAGGCGCAGCGAAAAGCCGGACGAATTGCCCAGTTCATCGATGGCGGGCGGCATCAGGCTCATGATCATGCCCTCCTTCGCCTGGGACATGGCAGCCTGCGCCAGCGCCACTTCTTCCTGCGCCGTGGCGCCATTGCGCTCTTTCCAGTCCTTCAGCATGGTGAAGGCCAGGCCCGCATTCGGCCCCGCGCCGGAAAAGCTGAAGCCGAGGATCGATTGATTCACCTCAATGCCGGGCCGCGTGGCCACGTGCTGCTCGTACAGTTTGACGACATCGAGCGTGCGCTCCATGGTGGCGTCGGACGGCAGCTGGATCGAGGTGATGAAGTAGCCCTGGTCTTCCTCGGGCAGGAAGGCCGACGGCAGCTGCATGAAGGCCAGGCCCAGCGCCGCGACGATGGCGCCGTACAGCACCATCGAACGCCCAGCGCGCTTGAGCATCGCCACCACGCCTTTTTCATAGCGGGCCGTCATGCGCTCAAATTGGCGGTCGAACCACAGGAAAAAGCCTTTTTTATCATGATCATGCGGTCCGATGGGTTTCAACATGGTGGCGCACAGGGCCGGCGTCAGGCTCAAGGCCAGGAAGGCCGAGAACAGGATCGACACGGCCATGGCCAAGGTGAACTGGCGGTAGATGGCGCCCACGGAGCCGCTGGCCAGCGCCATCGGGATGAACACGGCCGTCAGCACCAGGGTGATGCCCACGACGGCACCGGTGATTTCGCGCATGGCTTTCGACGTCGCTTCCTTCGGCGACAGGCCCTCTGTCGCCATCAGGCGCTCGACCGCTTCCACCACCACGATGGCGTCATCGACGATGATGCCGATGGCCAGCACCATGCCGAACATGGTCAGCACGTTGACGGAATAGCCGGCCAGCAGCATCACCGTAAAAGTGCCCATCAGGGCAATCGGCGCGACGATGGCGGGAATCAGGGTGTAGCGTATCTTTTGCAGGAACAGGTACATGACGAGGAAGACCAGCACCATGGCTTCGAGCAAGGTGACGATCACCTTTTCGATCGAGATTTTGACGAACGGCGCCGTATCGAAGGGCACCGAATACTTGATCCCGGCCGGCATGGTGTGCGCCAGTTCGGCCATGCGCGCGCGCACGGCGGCCGCCGTCTGCACGGCGTTGGCACCGGGCGACAGCATGATGGCGGCGCCCGAGGCGGCTTGCCCGTTTTCGCGGATGCTGAAATTGAAGCTTTGCGCGCCCAGCGAAACACGTGCGACGTCGCCGATGGTCACTTTCGAGCCGTCCGCGTTCGCGCGCAGCACGATGGCGGCAAATTCGGCCGGCGTTTGCAGCTGGCCCTGTACCGTCAGCGGAATCGTCACGCGCTGGCCATCGACGGCGGGTGAATCGCCGAGGCGGCCCGGGGCGATCTGCGCATTCTGCTGCGCGATGGCGGCCGTCAGCTCGCCCATGGCGATGTTGTACGACACCAGCTTGGCCGGGTCGACCCAGATGCGCATGGCCCGCTCGGAGCCGAACAGCTGTACCTTGCCCACGCCGGGAATGCGGCGCAGCTCTTCCGTCACGTTGCGCGCCAGGTAGTCGCCCAGCGCCACTTCGTCATGCTGGCCATGGTCGGAAATCAAACTGACGATCATCAGAAAGCCGGACGACGCCGATTCCACCGTCAAGCCGTTTTGCCGCACGGCTTGCGGCAGGCGCGGTTCGATGGCTTTCAGGCGGTTCTGCACGTCCACCTGCGCCATTTCCGGGTCCGTGCCCGGCTGGAAGGTGACGGTAATCGAGGCCGAGCCCGAGGTATCGGTGGACGACTCGAAATACAGCAGGTGCTTGACGCCGGACAGTTCGCGCTCGATCAGGCCGACCACGGAATCGTTCATGGTTTGCGGCGTGGCGCCAGGGTAGCTGGCGCTGATGCTGACGCTGGGCGGCGCCACGGAAGGAAAACGCGCAATCGGCAATTGCGGTATGGCGATCAGTCCGAACAGGACGATGAAGACCGCCACCACCCACGCAAAGACGGGGCGGTTGATGAAAAATTGAGGCATGTATTTAAACCACTTTCAATAAGTACACTTTCAACGCGTACGGATCAGCGCAGGGCGCTGGCGGCAGGGGCCGTGGCCACGGCGGCGGCGCGCTTCCATGGCTGCGGTGCGGCGGTGGCGCCCGGCTGCAGGCGCTCCTGGCCTTCGATGACGACGGTGTCGCCCGCCTTCAAGCCGCCGCTGACCACGTACTGGTGCTCGACCACGTCGCCCACGGCAATCGGCTTCAGGCTGGCTTTGTTCGTGCCGTCGAGCACCCAGGCCTGCGCCTGGCCGCCACTGCCGCGCAGCACGGCTTGCTGCGGCAGCAGCATGGCGTCCGCCTGCACGGCACGGGCGATGCGGGCGCGCACGAACATGCCGGGCAGCAACTGGCGCTGCGGATTGTCCACCAGCACGCGGATGGTGGCGTCGCCCGTGCCCGCATCGACGCTGATGCCCGAGAACAGGATGCGGCCCGTGACGGGATGCGCCCGGCCGTCGGCGCCTAAAATGGTGACGGGCAGCTTGTCCACGCCGGCCGGCCCCGAGGCCTGCAGGGCCGCCAGCGCGGACGCCGGCTGGCGCACGTCGACATACACCTTGTCGATCTGCTGGATGCGCGCCATCGGCGCCGCGTCCGCCAGGCCCACGAGCGCGCCTTCCGTCACCAGTTCGGAGCCAATGCGCCCGGCAATCGGCGCCTCGATGCTGGCAAAGGCCAGGTCCAGGCGGCGCCGGGCCAGGGTCGCGCGCGCCTGCGCCACGGTGGCGGCGGCCTGCTCGCGCTGGGCCACGGCATCGTCATACGCCTGGCGGCTGATGGCGTCCGCCTCCACCAGCGGTTTTAACCTGTCCGCCTGGCTGCTGGCGCGCTGCGCCGTGGCCACCGCGTGCTGCAGGGCGGCGGCGGCCGAATCGACTTCCGCCTGGAACGGCGCCGGGTTGAGCTGGAACAGCTTTTGCCCCGCCTGCACGTCGGCGCCCTGCTCGAACTGGCGGCGCAGCACGATGCCGCCCACCTGCGGGCGGATGTCGGCCGTGCGGAAAGCGGCCACCCTGCCCGGCAATTCGTCGCTGAGCACCACGGCGGCCGTCTGCAGCTTGAGTACCGTGACGGCGGCGGGCGGCGCGGCGCCTTCTTGCGGCGCGGGTTTGGAACAGGCGGCAAGGCCAAGCAGCGCCGCGGCGATCAACATGTTTTTCTTCGTAAGGTGGTTCGGATGCATGGTCTTTTCTATGGCAGATCCCAACCGGCGGTCCGGTCGACAGATAACAAGAGCATAGAAGGCCAACGTGGATATTTCGTCAAAGAAATGTGGAGATTCGATGGAGAGAAAGAAGAATGCTAGACTATTTCAATGAACTATCATCACAGCGCCAGCCAACCGTCTTTTCTCGCCACCACCCCGCCTTCCGCCCTCGTCCTGATCGCCGAAGATGAACCGCAGATCGCCCGCATCCTGGCCGGTTACCTCGAGCGCGACGGCTACCGCACGGCCTTTGCCCTCGATGGCCAGGAAGCGCTGCAGCAGCACCTGGCGCTGGCGCCGGACCTGCTGCTGCTCGACGTGCAAATGCCGCGCGTCGACGGCTGGGGCGTGCTGACGGAAGTGCGGCGGCGCGGCGAGACGCCCGTCATCATGCTCACGGCGCGCGACCAGGATGCCGACAAGCTGGCCGCCCTGCGCGTAGGCGCCGACGACTACATCATCAAGCCCTTCAATCCGGCCGAGGTGGTGGCCCGCGTGGCCGCCGTGCTGCGCCGCTCGCGCGTGCGCCACCATCCGGTCGGCGGCCAGCGCCTGCGCTGCGGCCCCATCGACATCGACCAGGAAACATATGTGGCCAGCGTGCTGCAGGATGGCATGGCCCAGCCTCTCATGCTCAGCCTGACCTTGACGGAGTTTCGCCTGCTGGCCCACCTGGCGCGCACGCCGCGCCGCGTCTGCAGCCGCCTGGAATTGCTGGAGTCGTGCATGCCTGAGAGCAATTCGATGGAACGCACGGTGGACAGCCACGTCAGCAAGCTGCGCAAGAAGCTCGAAGAAGCGGGCGTGATGAACATGCCGGCCAGCCTGCGCGGCGTGGGCTACCGGCTGGAAAGCGACTGATGCGCTTCACGGGCCTGAACCGGCAAATCATCCTGTCGATGTCCGTGCTGATGGTGTGCAGCATCCTGATCATCTGGATCGGTTCCTGGACTTTCTTCGCCATCGCCTTCAAGATCGATCCCGACATGCTGTCCGAGCCCGACGACTGGTCGCCCAGCACCGTCGAATGGCTGTGGATCTTCGCCATCACCGTCTTCGGCCTGGGGCTGGCGGCCTTTTTCGCCATCAAGCTGGCTTCGCGCATCTTGAAACCGATCAATTCCGTGATGGACAGCGTGCGCCGCGTGGCGCATGGCGACCTGTCCGCGCGCGCCTTCGCGGGCGACCGCAGCCTGGGCGAGACGGCCATGCTGGTCGATGATTTCAACAGCATGGCCGAGCGCCTGCAGCGGGCGGCCAAGGAAAGCGAAACGTGGAACGCGGCCATCGCGCACGAACTGCGCACGCCCGTGACCATCTTGCGCGGCACCTTGCAGGGCGTCGTCGACGGCGTCTTCAAGCCCGAGGAAGTGCCGTTTTCCAGCCTGCTGTCGCAAGTCGAGGACCTGGGCCGCCTGATCGAGGACTTGCGCACCCTGAGCCTGGCCGACAGCGGCCACATGCAGCTGCGCATGGCGTGGACCGACCTGGCGCTGGAGATCGAGGAAGTGAGCCGCCTGCTGGCACAGGAACTGGAAACGGCGGGCTTTACCCTGCGCCTGCAATTGTCGGACCACCCCGTCTGCTGCGACGCGGCGCGCATCCGGCAAATCGTGCTGGCCCTGCTCGACAACGCGCGCCGCCACGCGCATCCGGGCCCGCTGCGCCTGGCCACCCGCGTGCACGACGGCCAGTATTACCTGAGCGTCGAGGATGCGGGGCCGGGCATCGCGGACGAACTGGCGCCGCACGTGTTCGAAGCGTTCCGCCGCGGCGACAGCGACAGCGCGGGCCTGAGCGCCGGCAGCGGCCTGGGACTGGCCGTGGTCGAGGCCATCGCGCGCGCCCACGGCGGCAGCGCCACCTGCGCACGCGGCAAGGCGGGCGGCACCATTTTCACCATCCGCTGGCCCGCCGATTACGTCGCGCCGGACAGCGTCGCCTGATCACGGCTGCGCGTCGGCTGCGGCGCGCAGCATGTCGACCAGGGCGCGCAGCACGGCGGGCATCTGCCGCCGGCCCGGGTAGTACAGGAAGTAACGGGACGGCGGCGGCATGCAGCGCTCCAGCACGCACACCAGCCGCCCCGCCGCGATATCGGCGCGCGCATCAGCCGCGTACACATAGGCCAGCCCCGCCCCATCGCGGGCCGCGCGCAGCATCAGTGCATCGTCATCGAACACCAGCGGGCCATCGACGGCGATGCTGACGGCGTCTTCCTCCCGCCCGAACTCCCACGCATACTGGCGCCCGCTGGGAAAACGCCGGCCGATGCAGGCGTGCGCCAGCAAGGCGCGTGGCGTGCCAGGCGCGCCATGCGCCGCCAGGTAGGCGGGCGACGCCACCACCACGAACGGTTGCGGCGCGCCCACGGGCACGGCGATCATGTCGGCCGCCACCTGCTCGCCGAAGCGGATGCCGGCGTCAAAACCGTCGCGCACGATATCGATCATGCCGTCCTCGGTGACCACGTCGACCTGCACGCGCGGATAGCGCGCGGCAAAACCGGCCAGCATGGGCGCGAGCAGCAGGCGGGCGGCGGGACGGGGCACGTTCAGGCGCAGCCTGCCGGCCGGTTCATCCTGCAGGGTGCTCAGCTCGCGCAAGGCGTCGCCGATCTCGCGCATGGCCGGTTCCAGCCGCGCCAGCAGCAGCTGGCCCGCCTCGGTCGGCGTGACGCTGCGCGTGGTGCGGTTCAGCAGGCGCACGCCCAGGCGCTCTTCCAGCGCGCGCAGCGCGTGGCTGAGGGCAGACGCCGAGACGCCACGCTCCAGGGCCGCCTTGCGGAAGCTGCGCAGGCGGGCGACGGCGGCAAAGGCCGTCAATTCGTTGAGGTCAGTCATTGTCGAGGAAAAAATTCATGAAAACAATTCAGTAATGCATGCAGGATAAGCGATCTTATCGCATGCTGTTCCTTCACCCATACTCCTTGCATCTTCTTTTGAAAGGAAATGAACATGGAACATCGAACACTGGGCCACTCCGGCTTGCGCGTCGCCCCCATCGGCCTGGGCTGCATGGGCATGAGCTTTGCCTACGGCGGCGCCGACGAAGCCACCTCGCTGCGCGTGCTGCACCGCGCCGTGGAGCTGGGCGTGAGCCTAATCGATACGGCGGAAGTCTACGGCCCCTACGCCAACGAGGAACTGGTAGGCCGCGCCCTGAAAGAACTGCGCGGCAAGGTCCACATCGCCACCAAGTTCGGCTTCAAGATCTTGCCTCACGGCCAGGGCGTGGAGCGCATGGCCGGCGTCGACAGCCGCCCCGAACACATCGTGCAAGCCGTGGAGGCGTCGCTGTCCCGGCTCGGCATCGAGTGCATCGACTTGCTTTACCAGCACCGCGTGGACCCGGCCGTGCCCATCGAAGAGGTGGTGGGCGCCATGGCCGAACTGGTACGGGCGGGCAAGGTGCGCCACCTGGGGCTGTCGGAAGTGTCGGCCGCCACCCTGCGCCGCGCCCATGCCGTGCACCCGATCGCGGCCGTGCAGTCCGAATACTCGCTGTGGAGCCGCGGCGTGGAAGCGGAGGTGCTGCCCGCCTGCCGCGCCCTGGGCATCGGCTTCGTGCCGTACAGCC
This sequence comes from Janthinobacterium sp. GW822-FHT07H11, assembly GCF_058798615.1. Lineage (NCBI taxonomy): Bacteria > Pseudomonadati > Pseudomonadota > Betaproteobacteria > Burkholderiales > Oxalobacteraceae > Janthinobacterium > Janthinobacterium sp. GW822-FHT07H11. The sequence continues at coordinate 3,039,280 of NZ_CM179507.1, read as the reverse complement.
CGCTGGGACGGGGATTTTTGACCGGCAAGCTGCCGTCCAGCGCCGGGCTGGCGCCAGACGACTACCGCCACAGCCTGCCCCGTTTCCAGCCGCCGGCGATGGCGGCCAACGGGCGCCTGGTGGCCGAACTGCAGCGCCTGGCCGCCGCGCGCGGCGCCACGGCGGCCCAGCTGGCCCTGGCCTGGCTGCTGGCGCAAGGCGACGCCATCGTGCCGATTCCGGGCGCCCGCAGCCTGGCCCACCTGGAAGAAAACGTCGCCGCCGCACAGATCAAGCTGGGCACAACGGAGCTTGCCGCCATCGCGGCCGCCATCCCCCCAGGCGCCGTGCAGGGCGCGCGCTACCCGCAGGTGGAGCTGGCCATGGTGGACCTGTGAGCGGGCCGTTTTGGCTCATCTATACAACTCTCTTTGCGCCCGGCCACTTGAAATGGATGAATCCGCTATCATTTCCAATCTAAACTATTCATTATGAAAGGGATTCACATGTCCGATTTGCTCGAAACACTGCAATGGCGCTACGCCACCAAGAAGATGGACCCGACGAAAACGGTGCCGCAAGAGAAAGTCGAGCGCATCCTGGAAGCGGTGCGCCTGACGGCCAGTTCCAGCGGCCTGCAGCCGTATGAAGTGTTCGTGGTCACGAATCCGGCGCTGCGCGAGCAGATCAAGCCGCATGCGTGGAACCAGTCGCAAGTGACGGACAGCTCGCACCTGCTGGTGTTTGCCGCCTGGGACAATTACACGACCGAACGCATCAACCAAATGTTTGACCTGGTCAATACCGTGCGCGGCTTCAAGAACGAGGGCTGGGAAGCCTATCGCCAGCAAATTCTGGCCACGTATCCGCAGCGCGATGCCGAGACCAACTACCAGCATGCGGCGCGCCAGGCGTATATCGGCGTGGGCACCGCGCTGATCGCCGCCGCCACGGAACACGTCGATTCGACGCCGATGGAAGGCTTCGACCCGGCCAAGGTCGACGAGATCCTCGGCTTGCGCGCGCGCGGCCTGCGCTCGGTGGTGATGCTGCCGCTGGGCTACCGCGCCGACGAGGGCGACTGGCTGGTGGACTTGAAAAAAGTGCGCCGCGAGCGCGACCAGTTCATCACCGAACTGGCCTGAGGAACAGGCACGGCGGATGCCGGCAAGGACATCGGCCGTGCCTGGCGTACTTCCCGGCCATGCGTAAAGCGTGTGGCGCCCTGCGCAAACAGGGCCCGGACACGCATTGCGCGGCGGTCACTGCGCCAGGTAGCGCTCCGAACGGGGACCGTACAGCAGGCCGTTGGGCGCGCCAGCGGACAGCAGGCGCACATTGGCGACACCGGCCAGCGGATGGCTGGCATCGGTGCTGCTGTTGATGATCTGCTTGACCGCAGCCGTCACCAGCATGCCGATCAGGCCGCCACCGCTATTGTTGTTGCCTTCGTTGCTGGACGCGCTGGCCGCGCCCTGCCACAGCAAGGCGCCCGTCTTCAGGTCGACCAGCTTGGCGTCGACCGACACCACCGTCACGCTATCGATCACGGTGTAGCTGGAACCGTACCTGGAGATGGTCAGGTACAGGCCGGCGTCCGCGCCAAAGATCTCATTGAGCTTCCTGGCGTCGAGACCATGGATGTCGGCGGCATCGGTCATGCCGTTTTGCTTGAAGGTTTCCCCCACCACCGCCACCGGCAGCACGTAGTAACCGGCCTCGGCCAGGGGATACGTGACTTGCGCGTAGACGCTGTTGCCGGCATTGACTTCCGGCGAGTTGTTCAGCGGCGGCAGCACCACGATGGAGCGCGGCTTGGCGGCCTTGAACGCCGTGTAGTCGTAGGATGCCTGCTTGCTCACACAACCGATCAGGAAGACCGCCGGTGCCAGGCACAGGGCCATTTTCAGGAAGCGCGGCATCATAATTTCTCACCTTTTTTCAATTTTCCCAATAGGAAATCCATATAGGCGGCCGATTCGGGGAAGAGTTTTTTCTCGTCCTCGAATTGCTGCACGACCTGGTCCGGCTTGCCGGCGATCGAATACAGCATGCCCAGGTGGGCGTGATAGCCTGGCGGCACCTGGTTGCCCTTGGCACTGATCACCTGCAAGTCCTTTTCCATCGCGGCGATCTGCTGCTCCGGGCTCTCGCCCTTCAGGTATTCGTACACTTGCGGCTGATAGCCTTCCCATTGGTACAGTGTCTTGGGCTGCGTGGCGCATCCGGTCAGCGCGGCGCAGGCCAGCAGCGCCAGCAGGGCGGCGCCCTTGTTCATCATGGTCTGTTTCATCGGCAGCCTTATTGTTTGCGCATGGCGCCGGCTTCAACGCCTGCAACGAGACGTTCGACAGCTTCGCGCATGGCCAGGTCCAGCACCTTGCCGTTGAGGGTGGCGTCATAGCTGGCGGTACCGCCAAAGCCCAGCACTTCACGGTTCGACAGGCTGTACTCGCCCGCGCCCTGGCTGGAGAAGACGACTTCCGAGGTGGAAATATTGACCACGTTCAAGGTGACCTTGGCATACGCCACTTGCGTCTTGCCGCGCCCCATGATGCCAAACAATTGCTTATCACCAACTTCTTTGCGGCCGAACTCGGTCACGTCGCCGGTGACGACGAAGTCGGCGCCCTTGATGTTCTGGCTCTGCTTCTTGTATTCGGATTCCTGCTTGATTTCCGCCATGTTGTCGCGGTCGAGGACATTGAAACGGTTGGACGATTGCAGGTGCGCGATCAAAATCGTTTTCGACTGGCTGCCCAGGCGGTCGACGCCGTCGGAAAAGATGCCGCGCATGAAACTGGAACGGTTATCGAACTTGCCGACGGCGATCACGGTGCGCGGTCCCACATAGGGACGGGCAGCGCTGGCGACGGTGGGAACGGCCAAGGCCTGCGACGATTCGGAAGCGCAACCTGCCAGCGCCGCGCCTATCAGCGCGGCCACCAGCAGCGCGCCAGGTTTATTCTTATTCATAGTGCCCTTATGAGATGGAGGATCAGGATGCCCTTGCAAAATTAATTTTAAGCAAGTTAATTTCCTATTGGAAATTATATGACATTGCATGTCTCACAATTCTCACGGAAAGTCACAATTAACCCTTAAGCAATAAAGATTGTTGAATAGCATGAGGCGCGGCATCCATGGCCGCTATGGCTGCAGCGCCAGCGCGCCGACGATCAGCGCGCGCATGCCGAGGTCGAATTCCGCTTCGATGGCCGCGTCGGCCTCGTCCCACTCCTCGCCGGCCAGCGCATAGACGGTATCGGCCAGCGCGACGCAATGCAAGGCCACCGTCGACAGCAGCCAGCGCGCGCGCGCCTTGGGCATGGCGTAGCTGCGGGCGACCTGGTCGTGATGCGCATCGATCCTGGCCAGCATGCCGGGCGTCGTCGCCTTCCTGCGTATCAGATACGCCGCCAGCCCCGCATGCGATTTGACGAGTTCGCGCAGCGAGGCGCTGAACTTCACCAGATAACGCTCCAGCTCGTCGCTGCCTGGGGGCGGAAGTTCCCAGCGGGCGAAAATCTCTTCGGCGACCAGCAGCTTGAGCGCCGCCAGGTTCGCGACATGCTTGTACAGCGCCATATGGCTGACCCCGAGCAAGGCGGCGACGCCGACGAAGGTCATGCCGGGCAGCCCCATCGCGATGCCGGCATCGGCGATGCGCGCCCGCGTGATGGTGCGCGGACGCCCGGCACGCGGCGCAGGTAATGCAGGATTCATATGTATTTTCCCGTGGCGGCAGCTGCGTTGTCTGTTTTGGATAATTAGTTTAGCATGATGAAACTAATTCTCCAAAGGAAAGCATACGATGACAGACAAGCTGACAAACACGGCAGGCACCGCCGGCATGCTGGGCAATGCCGGACATGACCGCGCCCTGCATGCGGTGGCCGCGGTCGTCACCGCCCTGGCCCGCCCGGTTCCCAGCGTGCTGCGCGTCACAGCCAGACTGGCGCACTCGGGCGATGACACTGCCTGGACGCAGCCCAATGTGGCATTTCGCATCCACCTGGACGACGCCGCATACGGGGGCGCGTCGCGCATCTACACCGTGCGCGACTTCGACCCGGCCACGGCCGCCTTGACCTTCGACATTGTGCTGCATGAGCATGCCAGTCCGATGATGCGCTGGGGCGCCAGCCTGCGCGCGGGCGATGCATTCCGCCTCACCGGACCGCGTCCACAATTCTGCCTGCCCGACGGCGGGCCGCAGAAAATTGCCTTCTTCCTGGATGACACCGGCATTCCGGCCCTGTACGCGATACTGCGGCAATGGCCCGGCAATGCCAGCGGAGTCGGCTGGGTTGCCACGGATGACGCCGCGGCGTTTGCCGAACTGCCTGTGCTGCCTGGCCTTGCGCTGCAACGTATCGGCACCGCGCACGTGGCGCCGGACGGCCCGCTGGCGGCGCGGGCCCTGACCCTCGCCAAGCCGCTCGACTACCTGGTCTGGGGCGCCGGCGAGCGCGACGAAATGCGCGCGATCCGCCAGCATTTCCGCAGCGGCAGCGGCCTGGCGAAAGAACGCGTGCTGGTGGCCGGCTACTGGAAACGCGGCGTGAGCAATACCGACATCGACGCGCGCCGACGGCAAAGCTTCGAACGGCTGCTCGCCAACGGCGGCACCGTGGCCGACTTTGACGACCTGGCCGTGGAAGTGTAGGCGCCGCCAGGCTGGTGGCTGGTGGCTGGTGACAATGTATGCATTTTTACTTGCTTGCAACATGGATAATGTCATCTTGCCTACGACATTCTGCTATTGAAGCCCTTCAATGAGTACATCATCTCCGCCTCCCGACCTGTGCGATCTCGTGATGAAGGGAGGAATCACCAGCGGCGTGATCTATCCCAAGTTGATCGCGCGTCTCGCCTCAAGGTACACGTTCAAGAATATCGGCGGCACGTCGGCCGGCGCAATAGCGGCTGGCGCCTGCGCTGCGGCCGAGTACGGCCGCAGCCACGGCAATCCGGTTTCCTTCGAGACACTGGCGCAACTTCCGGAATTGCTGGGCGATACAGCCACCTCCGATGGCCGCTCCAAGCTCTTCACCCTGTTTCAGCCGACCGCGGCGTTGCGCAGCCATTTTTCCGTGCTGGTGCAGGCATTGAATACGCCGCAGCAGCAGGCACTGCCAGGCATCTTCTTTGGCCTGCTCAACATGCATGCAGGCATTGTCGCCATCTGCCTGCTGTTGGGCAGCCTCTTGCTATGGCCGTTTTTCAAGGCCTTGCATCCGGGCGCCGAGACGCTGGCGCTGGCGCCGCTGGCGTTGAGCATGAAGTTGTTGCTGCCGTCGCTAGGTGCGCCGGCGGTAGCCAGCGCCTGCCAGCGCCGCTGGGCGCACGTTGCGGCGTATGCGGCGGCATTGTTCGGCCTGACCTTGCTGCCTTTGCTGGCAGAGGGAGGCAACGCGTCTGTGCTGCAACGCATGGCGACGGCGCTCGGCATCATCGTGGTCGAGCTATTATTCTGGCTGGGACTGGTGGCGTTGCTCGGCACCCTGTTTGCGCAGGCCGTCCTGGCAGGGCTGGACAAGAACGGCTATGGCCTGTGCAGCGGCAGTACGCCGGACGACGCCGCTGGCACCGCGCAGGAAGGCTTGACCAATTGGCTGGCGGGCTACCTCAATACGCTGGCTGGACTCGATCCGGCCGGTCCGCCCCTGACGTTTGGCCACCTGTGGGGGCACGACGATCCTCTCGCCCGGCGGGCGATTCATCTGGCCGTCATGACGACCGCCGTCAGCCAGCAGATGGCTTACGAGATCCCGTTCCGGGCCGGCACGCCGCCGTTTTTTTACGACCCCGAAGAATGGGCGGCGCTGTTTCCACCAGCGATCATGGCGCACCTGGGCGCCTGCATGTCGGATGGCACGGCGCCCTGCCGGCCGGTGCTCAGCCCCGAGGGCAAGGCATTGCGCCCGTTGCCGCGCGGCGCGGCATTGCCGGTGCTTGTCGCCGTGCGGATGAGCCTGAGCTTTCCCATCTTGCTGTCCGCCGTGCCGCTGTATGCCATCGACCGCAGTTTGAAGAAGAATGACGACAGCGGTCCGCCGACAACGCCGCTTCGGGCCACGCGGGCGTGGTTCTCGGACGGTGGCATCAGCAGCAACATGCCGCTGCATATGTTCGATGCGATGCTGCCTGGGCATCCCACGTTTGCGATCAATCTGAAGCCCGCGCATCCCGACTATCCGATCGCCGAACCGGAACAGGCCGACAATCAGGGTGGACGAATTTATCTGGCCGAGGATAACCGTGGCGGGCGCCATCGCCATTGGGGGCCACCAGACGGGCGGACGCCGCTCACAGGATTACTGGGCTTTTTCCGCGATATTATCAGTACCATGCAATGCTGGCGCGACGAGATCATGTTTCCCTATGCCGGTTTCCGGGACCGCATAGTCCAGATCAGCCAGCGTCCCGACGAAGGCGGCTTGAATCTGGATATGCCGGCGGCCAGGATCGCGGCCCTCAGCGGCGCAGGGGAGATGGCGGCGGACCGCCTGATCGACCGTTTCCACGCAGCCGGCGCGCAAGGCGGCCAAGGCTGGCAGCGACATCGGGAAGCGCGCCTGAAGAGCTTCCTTGGTGCGATGCAGCCCACCACTACCGCGTTGGCGCCCGCGCTGGCGGGCGGAGGCTGGCATCAGCTGCTTGCGGTGTACAGGGGCAAGAGGGAAAGGGAACTGGCTGCCGCGTTTCTTGCCGGCGTCACTCACCTGGGCCACCTTGGCCCCGTGGCCGGGAAATCGCTGGACCGAAGTGCCTCCAAGCCTCTTTCGGTCGTGAAAATAGCTCCCAAGGTGTGATGCGCCATGACCGCCCTGACCTCCCCGCCGCAGTTGTGGCACCGGCTCCAGACGGATGCCGGGCTTGAAATCAGGCGCAAATCCGGCGTGCCGGGACGCGATGCCGACGTGGAAATCAGCCTGAAAGAAGCCTTGGGTCTATCTGCCCATCCTGGCCCCCTGGCCGACTGGCTCGATCTTGATGCCGCCGCGCCCCTACCCACGATGAGCATCGAGCGCTTCCTGGTGGCCTTGCTGACGTCGCAGCGCGCCTACGCCTTCATGATGCGCGACTTGCTTGAAATGCTGGCCGATGCTGGCGCCAGACGCGATAGTGGCACGCTGGACCTGAAGTTCCGTTTCGACGCGGTCAGCGATCCTGTCCGATACACGCTGGAAGAATTCCGGGAAGTGGTGGAACGGGTGGAAAACGTGCTGGTTTCGCGTTTTGAACTGCCTTCGGCCAGGCAATTGTGGGACTTGTTGCCCGGCTTGAGGCAAGTCGGCGTGAAGACGTCACTTGCGTCTGTGCCCGCCGGTTTTCCTGCCGTTCCAGCGGCGCCAGTCAGCGGCCATGCCGCGCTCGATAAAGTGCTATGCGATGTCACCGGCTTGGCCAGCGAGTTCAGAGCACTGTGCAGCAAGTTTGGCGCCACGCGCTGGGCGGCGTTTCAGGCTGCCCCGGAACCTGGCGTCGCCCCGGATGGCGAGGGGCAAAGAAAAATCGCCGGGCTGCTTGGGGCAGCGAGCAACTATTGGGATGTCCAGGCGCTTGAGGCAGTGCAGCAAATCGCTGCACAAGCGGCAAATGGCTCGCTCGACGCTGGCGGCACGGCCGCTGCGCTGGGGCCTCTGCTGGCAGGAATCGAGCAACACCAGGACTGGGTGAAACGCACTTATGACGACTTGCTCGACTCGCTTCAGTTGCCAAGCTGGAAAAAGCGGCATGAATTGTTCTCTGTGTGGACGGGCCGTGTCCTGTTGTGCACGGCGCGCGAACATGCCGAATCGTTTCACTACCATGTCGTCGACGGATGCCTCTCGTTTGCCTTCGGCGGCAGCCGGCTCGCCACCTATGTCTATAACGGCGAGCAATTCGACATCTGGGCGGAATTGCGCTCGGCACTGGTGGGCACCAGCAGCAAGCGCAAGAAAGGCATCCAGCCCGACTTCCGCATCCTGCGCCCCGCCCTCGCTACTTCGCATAATGCGGCCACCCATCTGGTACTGGAGTGCAAGCATTATCTTGCGCCCAGCGTGGCCAATTTCTCGGCGGCGGCCAGGGACTATGCCACCAGCTGTCCTGCTGCGAGCGTCCTGGTTGTCAATCACGGCCCGATCAATCCAGCGGCATTGACGGCAGCCGTCACTTCGGACTTGAACAGCCGTATCCGCTTTATGGGAGGCGTGAGCGCAGAAAATGAACGGCAATCGGCGCAATTGGGCAACGCCTTGCAACGGACCTTGTTTCCGCTACCCGCAACCTCGCGTCCGGCCCCGGCCAGCGCGCTGCCGCTGAAATCTGGCAGCCTGGCCACCATCGTTCTGCGCTGGGATGAAACGCTGCTCGATATGGACCTGCTACTGGACATCGAGCACGCGGATGGTCGTGTCGAGCGTATCGATTTCAATGAACAAGGTGACCTGGCGCAGCCGCCCTTCGCGCGGCTGGAAAAGGACGTGCGACAAGGTCCTGGCGAGGAAAGGATAGACATCAGTCTGTGGCACGGCCAACGATACCGGATCATGGCCAGGAATTTTTCCAATACCGGTGAACTTGGACCGCGCAACCTGGCGTGCGTGATCAATCTGGGAATCACTTCCAGCGAACTGCAGTGTCCAGCGCTCGGCGACGGCGCCGAGTGGAAGATAGGAGAATTGATTGTTGAGAATGGGAAGGCAACGCTGCAGGATCTGACGTAGGGAATATGGTTTCAGGCAGTCCATCCGAAATAAAACCATATTTCGCACATTTTTTGCCTCGCCGTCCGAAAAAAGACACCCCTATCGGACAAACAGGTCTGTCGGGACGCAAGTCCGGTATCTATGCCCGGGGCGGCTGAACCGGAACGGCGCCGGCTACCCCGCGGCCCACTGAAACGGGGCAGCGTGCGATAACGCACGCCACTGCCCGCAGGCATCAGTTGCGCCAACTGGTCGATGGCATGACTGCCCGCCAATAAGCGGGCCCCACGGATGCGCTCCCGGCCGGGTCAGCCTGATCGTATGCGTGCCCCCACAGCATCACGCCAGGCAGGACATACCATCTTGAGCACCATCAAGAGAAGCTGCTCGGCGTTACCCGAGCTTGCCGGAGCAGCTATCCCGAAAAAGAAAAAGCCCCTGAAAAATCAGGGGCTTGGCCTCATCTATCTACCCGGCTGTGCCAGCGGCTGCCGGACGGGAGATTATTCCCACTCGATGGTCAATGAGCTGGCTAAGCGTTTGATTTTTCGGTGTTTTCCAAACCATTCAGTTACTGATACCCTCAAAAATACCCTCACCTGCAAAATCCGCTGTTGCCGGTTTGTCGCGGCCGGGATAGGAGACACCAGTCCGCTTGCTCGCATTGTTATCCGATTCTTCTGGGCGACAACGCATTCATTTCAGCCCAACAGCAATCGAAGCGCTCCGATGAATTTAAGGATACGCCGATCTTCAGAGCCACGCTGTCTCCCTGCCACTCGCGTAATATCACGCCCGCTATAGCGACAAAGACGAAACAATGGGACGCACTTATCTATCTACCGCTTTTACCATGCCCCACATTACCTCCGCCTTTCACGTCTCGAACTAGACAGTCAGTCGAGCCGTATCGGCATTTAATAAAGTGCAACTTGCCCAAAAAAAGAGACGGCCAAAGCGGAGATCGGCTACAAATGGCGGACCGCCCCTCCCCTCCGGCCAAGCACATCCCAGCGACCTTTAAATAATATTAAAATTATAATTATATACCATCGTCAACCAAGCTTTTTTTTAATAATCAATCATTAAAGCAGACTTGCTTCACTCGAACCGCTGTTCGCGACCCTTATGCTCTCGTTGTTCACGCTCCTTTTCACGCTCGATTCGATTCGCAAGTTTTTCAGATATTGATTTTGCCGCTGCAGCAATCTTCACGTTCTTATGTTCAACCAACATGCCAATTGCAGCAGCTCTAGGTTTCATCGCGTTCGCCAATCCACCTGAGCAAATTGAAGGTAATACGCGATCAGCAATAGCATCCAAAACAACCTCTGGATTGCTTGAAGCCTCCAACAGTTTCATCGCTGAATCGGACAACTTAACCGTCTCCGTATCTCCCTGGTTAGACCAAACGGTGATACCTGCCGCAACAGATGCCCAAACGCTGCTATCGTTTCGGGCATTACACCATTCAATCAGCTCTTCGACATTAATTTGCGTGAGCGGTGGCTTATCAAGGCTGTCATTGCTAATAAACAACAATCGTAGATCTTGTTGCTTTTCAGTACCTTGAAAAGCGCGATCGAGGAACGCCTTTGGCATCAGTGCGATAGTCGCCTGAATGGCATTTTCAAACGCATAGACATGACCATAGCTCGCATCAATAACCGCGAAAATTGTATCAAGCCACACCAACTTTTCGGTTTCATTGCCATCAAAGCGCAACGCGGCACTTACGACGTTCTCCATGGCATAATCCACATTTCCGCCAAAATCATTTTGATCCCTTTGTAGCCTCTGGATCGCAGCTCGCAGTCCGACCAGTCGCAATTCGGGACCAAGAGTGTCCAATGCGACATCTTTGTCGTGCAACTTCATACTCAGCGCATCCAAAACCACATCATCGCCATTCGTTTTTGTCAGGAGTCGCTGCGCGAGATTGAGTACACGTCGCGCGGGCAAATTGGCGTACCCGTCTTGCCAAAAGATTGGCCCGAACATCCCAAGGTAAGTGGCTGGATGATCTAGAAGCACCTCGCAACGGCTTAGGTCCGATTCCTTGAAATCGCGCTGCGGGTGCAAGCCGACCAATACCTGTCGAAGTTCTGGATGCTGTAAGCATTGGTCGAGCAACTCCTGCACTAAAGCAGGATTGACAGAATTAGTCTCCTCGATAAAGCCGCCAAGGACTGCAAAATTCTTGCTGGCTTCGGTCTGCTGTTCCAGATGTTCAACGAGTTTTCGCCATCCAGCTCGCAGATCAAGAGCCCCCTTCGCCAACCCCCTCCCAAACGTGACACGATAGGGCATCCAATCATTGGAAAACAAGTTGGATCCCAATTCATCAAGGTCATGGGCCGATGTAGCAAAGTCCTCACCCAAGCGCAGTGCCTTAGCTTGGAGCCGCCTCTCAGCTTCATCATAATTATTACCTCCATGACAAAAATCGGTATCCAGCGACCCGTAGCTGCCCTTAGTTAGCACATATGTCTTTATTGACGGCACCAAGTCGTTGGGTTTCAATTCTCTATCCAAGGCGGCGAGCTCTTCTGGTAAGCGATGGAAATTTTCCTTGCCCTGGCGATTGGAATAGTCGAAGTTAATCGTTGATCGAACGGCTCTCCAACCCTCGCCAAAAGGTTGGTAAGCATGCAACTTACGGGCCGCATCGACGAGTTTCCCCCTCATTGCCTCCTGGCGCCACATCACCCGAAACGCATTCGCCAAAGTCCGCCGTGCGGGCCCCTCAAGATCAGTATCACCACATGTGCCCAATTTCACTGTGACGTCGACGAAGGCACTACGCCACTCCACGAGTTCTTTATGGTTTGGATGAAATCCAAAGTTTCTGGGACGAGCACCGAATTCGCTCATAACGCTTCCCGTCCACCGCGGCCCACCTAAGGCCGCTGAAAGCATGCGGAAACCTAGCGACTTCCGTCCCGCCACTTCTGATGAAAAGCACTCGTTTATGATCGCGATCCGCTGTCCTAATGAAGCATGTGTGCCAGATAAGTATGCTTGAAAAAAAGTACTGATCTTGGCTCGAACCGCGTCAAAGTTGTTGCTCTCATCTTCGTAATCCGCCGCACGGATCAGCAGTCTAAGGCAACGGTCAAAAGCTTCTGCTTCGTATGCCAACAATCGCAATAGATTAAGAATCGTAGTCCGCTGCAACTTGTAACGAGGATGCATACCTTTGAAATCAGGTGTAGAAAGTTCTGCTTCTATCCTGTCAAGGAGAGCTTCAGGCGCAACTGGGCTGATATAGTCTAGAATTCGGAGTGACATCTCATCCAACTCTGATATCCTCCCTAGCAGACCATCAGACTGGAGCCAAGTCTCAACGATCTCCTTTGCTACCGGATGGTCGTGCAACAGACCTAACCTGTGTGCAAATGACATTAGTAATCGTTGATGGCCCGGTCTTTCAAAGACTGCCCTGAGTTTATCAACCGGGATACTATCGAGTGCCGACGCCGCCAGTTTGTTCGCAATAGCATGCGGCAGGATGGCTCTCCAATGTGCCCGTTTTTGTACCACATGGCGTTCCGATAGCTTGTTTACGGATCTAAACAACTGGGTACGAGAATGGCCAAAGATCGAGCCAAGTGTGTCCAGCTCCTGGTCACCAACCTCCCCGTTTGAGATCGAAAACGAATATACCAGGGACAATATCTCAGCCTGTTCCCGCAACTCGTTGTCCGGCTGATTACGCTGTTCGAATAAGCGACTGAACAACTGAGTGTCAGAAAGCTGAGCCAAGCTCTCGCCTGCCTCTACCCTCTCGGCGATTGCCAAGGATACTCTCGCGTTCCCATCTGCAAACTCTGCTATACGGCGAGCGTTGTTCTGGCCAATACCCGGGAAGCGGCGAATCAGAAGCTGCTCCGCCATTTCGGACCCGACTGCTTCAATGTGGATTACCTCGGTTGTCTGAGGCTTATCATCTCTGATGTCATACTCAACGGTGATAAGTCTCACTTCACCGCCTGCGGCTGATACCCTGCTGGCAAGCAAAGAGTGTAAATCTGATGGGCAGTTATCCAGTATCAGAACGGCACGCCGGCGCTCTGCAACAAGCCTGTCCAACATCGCCGTAGCCGAAGGGTCCGGATTCGCACCAGTATCGACGTAGACTGCCAATGTGCGATCGAGTGCATTTTTACCAACCGCCTCATCGAACAGTGCCTGTACGATCCTGGTCTTTCCTACTCCAGATAACCCAGTGATGCGAACCGCTTTAGCCGTAGTCCTGATGAGGTCTCTCATCGGTTCGATGGCATTTTCAAGGCTAAGCTTTTCATGCCTTTGCGAAGGCAACGTGACTGAGACGCCTGATGCCGAAATCAGCGTATCGTCAACACCTCGAGGCGGATTACTCCAAGCTCCGTATGCCTGCCAACCCGAGTTTCCTTGCCCAAGTTGCCCCTTTAACCACAGCATCACTGAAGGGTGTTGTCGTACCCATTGAACTAGTTTCGAGCGGTCGTAAAAGTCCAAATGAATATTGGATTTGTTGGGATCGTCCTTCAAAGCATTGCGCATCGCCAACATCCGTGCATTTTTCATCGGGGGCGAGCAATCATCGGCCAAACTGACAATGATGTAACTACCACCTTTCGCACCTTGCGCCCTAATCGTTGATGACAAAACTCCACGCGTGACCATTTCGTTCGTCACATCCCCCTTTGGCATCGAATGTTTCTTGGCCTGAAGAATGGTATCCGCCCTTTCAAGGAACCCTGTATTGAGTTTGTCTACAGGAACCTGGACGCGAATATCAATTCCTTCGTCCGGAGCATTGATCGAACCTGACCAACTTACCCAAGCAGGGCTATGCCCGTGCGCTGCTACTTCTGCTTCGGCAAGGCGAGCAATGAAATTCTCCAGTTGTGTCTCCGACAAACGCAGTAGGTCGTCTTTTTCGATGTCAAAAATTGCCAAAAAATCACCTTAATAAAACGATTTATGAAGGATAACGTAAGCGCTGCAGTCCAAAAAGTACTGGAACAACCAACCGATGCTGTAACTATTTATTGCGTGACGTTATCACGAAGTTTAAGCATTGTTTTCATTTTTACTCTTGGTAGCTTTTCGTTCTTCCTTTCCACACTCCTGTCTGTCACCGCCGTAATCCCCTCGAACTGGAACGTATCGCAAGCTCTAGCACAAAGTGGTTTGGTCCAGTCCACCAAATGGAGCTGGTGATTTACCTGGCCATGGGATCGTTGCTACTGCACCGACTAAATTTCCGCTAAGTTATCCGACCGTCTCTAATAACTTGCTCTAGGACTTAGAACGCCTAACAAAACCGCTGAATGTATCTCCAGCAGATGAGTATGCAGGCAAGCGAGAGGAATGCCTGGTGGATATCGGCACGGCGCTCGTAGCGGATGCGTAATCGGCGGAAGCGGTGCAGCCAACCGAGTGTGCGTTCGACCACCCAGCGCCATTTACCCAGGCGTTCGCGCGATTCGATGCCATAGCGGGCTATGCGTGGAGCGATGCCGCGGCTGCGCAACCAGGCCCGATGGGCGCGCGAAGCATAGGCCTTGTCGGCATGCAGTTTGGCAGGACGTTTGCGTGGACGGCCAGCAAGACCTGCTACTGAAGGGACGGCCTCAAGCAGAGGAACCAGCATGCGGGAATCATGTACCTGAGCCCCTGATATGCTCGCCACCAGAGGCAGACCGCGTTGATCGACGAGCAGATGGTGCTTGCAACCGAGCTTGCCGCGGTCGGTGGGATTGGGGCCGGTATGCTGTCCGCCGAGGGGGGGATGGCACGCTGGCCGAGTCGACACTGGCGCGTTCCCATTGAATCTGGTCGTATTCCCGCAAGTGCTGCAGCATGGCGTCATGGATGCGTTGCCAGCTACCTGCCTGTTGCCATGCATGCAGGCGCCGCCAGCAACTCATGCCGCTGCCGCAGCCCAGTTCACGGGGAAGATATTCCCAAGGCAAACCTGTCTTGAGGACGAACAGGATGGCGGTCAAAGCGGCGCGGTCGTCAATGCGAGGGCGCCCGCCTTTGGGGGAAGGACGATATGCTGGTAGCAATGGCTGAATCAGCGCCCACAGGTCGTCAGGAAGAAGGGCTTTAGCCATGGCGCGGCTCCCGAAAACAATGTCAGGTGGGTTTGACCAGCTTCGGGGCCGTTTGTTTCTCTGGACGACGTTTTGTTAGGCGCTCTAAGACGCGCTATCGGTAACATTGGCCGCAAAGTGCCTTTTCACTGATTTGAATAGGCCCTACGTCGATAGAAAAAGAACGACTGTACTGGTATTCCACTGCGACAGCGCGGTTTAAGACTTTAGTGTGGGGCGGATTGAATGACCTCGAGGTATTGCGCATAAGATGACATACCCATGGCGAAGCGGCGCGCATCGATATTTGCAAAATCCTTGATCGGCTGGGATTCGATGGCGCCGTCCTCGCGTTTACGATATTGGGTGCCGTAAAGCTGCATTTTATTATCGTTGACAAGTACGCGATCGATCGACGTCGCAAGATTTGCAAGGTTGATTTCATGTTTACTCGCCGCTTTCCGCATCAACGCCAACCAGTGCTTTAATTGCTCAGGCGATGAATGCTGAGCTATAAGCCAAGCTCCGCGCGCAGCCTGCGCTCCTACCATGGAGTGCGTTGGCCAGCCTTTCTTTTCAATAATTTGCCTCAGGCGTTTTTGCCGCAAACTATCATCAATTTGCATTTTCTTCGTCGAGGTCAAACTTTTCCTCTCAGTAGCCCAAGATCGCCGCATCACACTGTCTTGCCGACCCAGTTCTAATAATTCGCGAGCGAGACCAGGTTCAGGTACCTGCCGCGGATAGATCAAAACTGGAAGCGCTATTGCGGTACGGGCATCGTATACAGGCTGAGGATCAGAATCCCATTCATACTCGGCAATCACGATACTGCAAGTGATGCCAGGTGGCAGATCAATATGATACTGGCCACCTTCAATTTTACCTAGAATGCGTTCCCGCTGGTCTTGGCAGTCCGCCAACACTGATAGTTTCTTTGGAATCACTCCAGTTGAACTAAAAATCTTTCCGGAGAAATGGATTGAATCGAAAAGCTCAACTGATTTGGAATTAGCTGAAATTAAAATTAGCGCTGCAGCGAATATAAATTTAATCTTATGCATATCAATTTCTTTCAACAATAATATTTTTTCATAAAGTACTCTCGATTGTTTTTACTACTTCCAAGTGAAACTGACTAAATATCTTAATTGACTTCGAGAGATATGTTGTAAATGATCTAGGCGGCGATTGAGGGTGTCGCGTCAGCCGGGCGCAGAATTTTTTCGTCCTGTACCACACGCCCGCCAAGCAGCACAATTATTCGATCTGCCGATGCGATAGTTTCCGGACGGTGTGCGACAATTATTCTCGTTATGTTAAGTGAACGTACAGCCGCGTTTACCTGGCTTTCTTTGCCAATATCAAGATGGCTAGTAGCCTCGTCAAGAACCAAGATAGTAGGGCGTTTATATAAAGCACGGGCAAGAAGGATACGTTGCTTTTCCCCCCCGGAAAGTACAGTACCCATATCCCCTACCAAAGTATTGTAGCCCATGGGCATTGCGTTAATTTCTTCTGCAATAGCAGCCATGACAGCACATTCTGCGATCCATGCGTGATCAGGAAGTGGATCGAAAAAGCTGATATTTTCAGAAATCGAGCCGGCAAACAATACGTCGTCTTGAAGAACTGTTCCAATCGTTCGACGAAGTGCATTGATACCTAGCCTTCGAATGCTGGCCTTGCCTATAAGGACATCCCCTTTGGTCGGCGGAAGTATTCCTAAAAGAATATTTAATAGCGTACTTTTGCCACAACCTGATGGCCCCGAAAGTGCCACCGATTCTCCAGGATAAATTGTAAAACTAACGCCATCGAGAATAAAAGGATCATGATCAGCGTAACGGAATTGCAAATTGACGACCTCAATGGTTGGCAGGAAATCGCTATCATTTGAAATATTACATTCATTCGAAAGTGGCTCAGATTCGGTGAACACAATATCAGCCAGGCGCTCCCCTTGTAATCGTAACATCTTAACTTCAAAAAACTTGTCAATTAAAGAGGTGACGCGGTTACTGAATTGCATTTTATACGCAATAAATGCCATTAAAACACCTACACTAAAATTTCCATTCAAGACCAGTTTTGCCCCAAGCCATACAATAACAATATTTTCAATACCAAATAAAATTCTGTTAATCAATCCATTGATTAACTGTAGCTTTTCCGTCCGTAAGTTTGCATTAATCTGTTCTACTAACAAGGTCAGCCAACGCGAATGCCTCTCTTTTTGACGTTGAAATAATTTTATGGCTTTAATCCCGCGAATTGATTCAAGAAAATGACTCTGTTGCGTGGCAGCATGAATAATCTGTTCCTCGGTGGCATTTCTGAGTGGCATATACCATATCCATCTGCAGAGAACGTATAAACCCATCGCAGTCAGGGCAACAAAGGTAAGGTTTTTGTCGTATATAAACATCATGATTAACGTCACAGTTACCATAAGGCCGTCTAGCATAGCCTCGATAAATGATGTCGTGAGTGTTCGCTGTATATGTTCGATAGAGCCAAATCGGGAAACAATATCACCGAGATGACGCTTTTCGAAATATTGGACAGGCAAACGCAAAAGATGCGTAAAAACATTAGCATTCCATTGAATGTAAAGTGTTGTGCTGAGATATAGAATAGCCCATTGGCGAATTGCCCCAACAGCTTCTTGCAATAGAATGAGTAGACCAAAACCGAGTGCCAATGTGGTCAATAATTCGTGGCTAGCTGATACGACAACATCATCAATGACCCATTGTAGAAAAAATGGATTGATTAAAGCAAAGATTTCAAGCACCAGCGCTAACAGAAATATTTGGCCAAACGAACGCGCAATTCCAACTGTCCTGCCGAGCATTTGACGCAGCTTGATCGTTTGAATCATTTGTACTGGAGCAAAGTCCGTCTGCGGCCATGCTTCGAGAGCGATGCCAGTGAATGCCTTCGACGCATCTTCTAACGAAATTTTTCGCACTCCCACCGCAGGATCATGCACGGTTATGAATTTCGAACTAACTGATTTCAGAACTACATAATGGTTGAAGTTCCAATGTAACATGCATGGTAGTGCCAGCTGATTTAACTGATCTAAATCCACTTTAACGGCACGGGTTGCTAACTTTATTTCACTCGCAATATCAACACAATGCGCCAGTGTTGCGCCCTTTAACGAGACCGAGAAGCGGTTACGCAAGCTTGCAAGATCGGTTCGAAAACCATGGTATCCCGCTATCATGCCCAAGCATGCAAGACTGCATTCCGCAGCCTCGGTTTGCAACAATAGAGGTACCGGTCGACTGAAGCCGAATGAAATTGAATCAGATAAGAGCATGGTAGAAAAAATTGACTAGCGCTTAAAGCTTGCCGCTAAGAGTGAATAGAGGTTCCAAAACCCACTCAAAAATCTTGCGGGTATCCTGTAAAACGTCTGCATCAAGAAGCATTCCTGCTTGCAAGGATTGTTGCCTTCCATATGCCGTGATTGTCTGAGCAGTCAACTGCACCGTCACGCGGTAGAGGGGTTCGTTACTGCTGTCATTTGGGCGCGAATATCCCAACGCATCGAGCTCGCTGACGGGTAGTGTTGTACGAGATACCGACATCACCATAGCTCGAGCGTGCCCGAATTTTTGGTATGGAAAGGCCTGATACCGCAACAGTACTTTATCTCCAGATCGAATAAAGCCAATATTGCGACTGGAGACATAGAGGTCCGCCTGTAGAAGTGCGCCAGCAGGTACCAAGCTTACTAGTGGACGAGTGCTATCGACGGCTTGTCCTACTTCAGCAACTACGGCTGTTGCTATTCCCGGCTCTGGCGCAGTTATTACCTGTCCGCGTCTTGCTTCACTTTCGGTGACCTCTTGATTCAATCCAGCAATGTCGCGGTCAATTACAGCCAGCAGGTTATGCTGCCGAATGCTCAAAGTATTGAGTTCACTATTCACTGCGATATGTTCGCGTCCGAGTGAAATACGGTCCCGCTCCAAGGTTCGCAGGCGGTTGCTCTGATCAAGTTGATCTTCCTGTTTTTGTTGTGCAGTTTCTTTAGAGATATAATTTTGCGACAAAAGTCCCTCGTATCTGGAAACAGTATTCTCTGATAGCGTAAGACGTCGTCTTTGACCTTCGATCAAACTATCAAGCTTCGCCATTTCGCTCTGAATGGCGTCAACTTTTCTGGTTAATGTAATACGCTCCTCGTTTTGAAGCACAACAGTCTTATCGCGTTGTGCGATAAGTGATCCACGGCGCGACTTGATTTGGTCGTTAATATTTCCTTCAACTGATCCGCTATCGCGATCGTATCTCTCACTTGATAAAATATACAGAGCATCCCCCTTATTAACCGATTTTCCTTCGAAAACCAGCTTTTTTAATATTATTCCTTTTTGGGCAGAAAAAACCTTAACTAAACCACCATTGGGGACGAGCTGGCCTGAGACCGTAATGCGTCTGGTATAGGTTCCACACAGCAGAAAGGCAAGTAGACATGCTGCGCATCCTACCGCTGTAAACGTAAGCACCGAAAAGGAAACAGGGCGAATCAGCACCACATCCCCCATCCAGTTTACCTGTCGAGCTGCATTTGCCTCTGTCCGGAATAACTTAGGCAGCGTCATGTGCAACGTTTAGCTAATTTGAATTTTCCATTGTATCGGTAATACATCGAAATTCGCTTTTTACGTAAAAATACGATTAATCTACACTTTGGAAAAGATGAATTTAAAAGTTGGCGCAACGCAAACTTACTCATGCTTTCGAACAGGATATCTGCTATTAAAATTATACGCCCTTCGTTCCATTCATAATCATGCATCGGAAACATGTGTTCGTTTTGCAATTTCCAGATTCCCTCCTTACTGACGTTCGCCCAGGCTACGTAATCTTTTATAGCCCCACCAGCATCGTAAATAAATTGATGGTTTCCCACTTGTGCCGCAAATTTTAAAACTGACAACATGGAATATGGTAAATCATGGCGATAGGCCATGCGTAACTTTAGGAATTTAAGAAACACTTCTTCTTGCTCAGTCATGGTTTTTCTGTAGGCTTTCTTCTAGCTTAACTGCGCATACTAATGTGCGTTTCAAATGCAATCGAAAATCGAAATCATGCAATACCCATAGTTCTTTAATTGAATTTTCAACATAAAGCAACATCTCTCGCGCAGATTGAATTATCTTGTTATTGCCGGTTAGATTGTCAGAAACTGTATAATTTCCAATTTGAACATTAAAAATTATTTCGGCCTGTGGTATTTTTAATAAAATTACATAATTTTCGTTTACATCATCAAATACCCAGTTTGATAGATCAATTGAATTGGCAATGAAGGTACGAATCTTTTCAATATCGTTCGTCGCTAGAACAGCGCGTGTCGTCCGTTCCATTCTCTCTTTAAAAAAATATTCCGTTAGGCATGCCCGTTTATGCGAGGTGAAAAAATACGCGAGTACCCAAAAATCTTTCTTTTTCATATCATATATGGCTTTGGGTAACATAACATCAAAGATCGTGACTATAGACTCAATCAACGAATCAATTTTGAAGTTGGTAGTGTTAACATTGTTTTTTAATGCTGCATGTCCAGCATTTCTATCAAATAATGCCAAAAACATGTTCTCAACAAAACATAGAATTGGATCTGTTCGGGACAATGATAAAGGCCAAGCATTTCGTACTAGAACCCCAGTGCTTAAAATACTAAATATTGCGGTTTTTAAAATCTTAAGCGGTTGTTCAAGTTTCGAATTGTCCAGCTCTTCACTGCGAATTCCAAGTATATAACCAACATGAAGTAAAAAATAAACATCGAGCTGCTGTACGTAGTAGGCGGCCAGCGGTGCTACACCTAAGTTTGTTTTATTATACTTATTGAATGTGTCGACATTTTCCTGGACAATCTTAATTGGAGTGAGCAGTTCGTCATAAAATGAAGGTAGATGCGATAGAAAGCCAGCGGTATTTTGATCAGATCTTATAAACCCGGTATTCGTTAGATCAATCCATCGACCATCAAAACATATGTTCCCGACGCCGAGTGAGCCATGGGTGAGCCGTGCAAAACGTGCAAATGTAAATTGACTTGCGCATTTCCCCAAGAACTCTCCAATAAAGCGGATGTAATCCCGGATATCTGTAAATTGCTTTGCGAACTGCCGGTTAATCCGTCGTACCCTTGCCACGTCAGAGCTCATATATGGCCGAAAGGCTGGAGCTGGGACGAAATGTCCTGCACGCACAAAATGTGCCGGCCGTAGTGCGACATCTCTGACAATGAGCGCGCCCCAACCACGTTCGCCAGCTACATGACCAAGATTAAGCGCGGCATTAGGCCCAGTCAGCAGTATCCCATGTATATTGGCCACTCCAAACGGTAATATTTTGTCAATTGTATTAGCATAAATGGTCTCGTAAATTGCGTCGATTGCACTCAGCCCACCGTATGAGTGCAGCGGGTCGTGGCCTGCGCCCGCCAAGGGATTTTTTCCAATCCCCTTCACTTGGAAAGCGTCAATATTTCCACAACGGACACCTCCTCCGTTGTCGGCAACCCCCTCGCCACCGTAACGTTCCGCCATGAGTACGCGAGTGGTAGCGTGTTCAAAAGCCAACTCTTCGAAACACTCACAATCTGGAATCACATAAGCGAATCTAGATTGGAATCGTTTGTGTGCAGTCACAATATTTTCGTCGTTGGAGAAAAACTTCCCGCCAAGCCAAAGTGTCTGCGGCGCCTTTAGCTTGGTTCCACTAAATGGATAGAACAGACTGTCAGAGTATGGCTCTGCCAAATAATTTATTCGCAAATTTACTTCCCCAATACCAATAGCAGTAAGACTAAACGAAATTCAATTTCAGCATCATAGAACTCAATCATAAAATGTTGAGAGGCCAGGATGAAAAAATTATGGATTCCGTCGGGAACGACAATCTCATCTTGAATTGTCACCAAATATCACGCTATCACTTCAGCTCACAGGATAAAAAATGAGATCGAATGCTATCACGACATAAAGATAAAATTTTCCATTTTTTTATGACATATCAAAAATAGCATCGATGCATATCAAAATGTGTATGTCTGTAAAATAACTAGAGCCATATCTTTTTTTGGCGAAATGTGGTTAGAACATATCACTATTGATATCAATCGTAGTCATGGTGGGAAAATATTTTTTAGAACTTCTTAAAAAAATAGTTGACATAAAATATTGTATCAATCAATAATTTGAGCACTTTTTCTTGGAAGACTTATTTCCGGTAAAGATCCAGGATATTTTTCAATGAATACAGTGTTGGCGGAAGCGGTATTTATCCAATCTTGTGTGAATTTATTGTAAAGATACCTCTCTAAATTTTTAGAGCTAAAATTATTACCAAGAGTAATCATGCATCTTAAGAATTCCGGCTAAAGGAAGCCGGCGTACGGTCTGCTATCCGTTGAAAATAGCTCAACTTTTTTAGGAGTACGAATTGGAAAACACGGAAACGCGTAATGGAGCAGTACTGGGCCGACGTTTGGCGCGTGAATTAACGAATGAAGAGCTGCAAGAAGTTAGCGGGGGCGCCTACACCGATTTCAATAAGGACTATGGTGTTGGCTCCAAACCAGGTTGGGATAATACGTCCACAGGTCCATTCAAGGACGCTGATTATACTAGCGATGCCGGTTAAAAACGGCTCGTAAAAGCAGCCGTCGGCCCAGTAGTATGGACTTATGCTGGGCCGTCTAGTGACTTCAAAAAGTTCTGCGGGTTACTTTCCAATATTTAGGGCTTTATTTTGACGATACTTATTCATACGATCCCTGCTGACAGTCATGCAATTTCAGTACAAATTGCACTTGAAAAATTGGGATTTCAGGTTCAAACATGGTTCACACGCGACTTCCCGTCTCACCAA
The DNA here is from genome assembly GCF_058798615.1 of Janthinobacterium sp. GW822-FHT07H11. Classification (NCBI taxonomy): domain Bacteria; kingdom Pseudomonadati; phylum Pseudomonadota; class Betaproteobacteria; order Burkholderiales; family Oxalobacteraceae; genus Janthinobacterium; species Janthinobacterium sp. GW822-FHT07H11. The sequence goes on along the minus strand of NZ_CM179507.1, from coordinate 3,016,602 downwards.
ACGGCGGAATTTGTATTCGATGGAAATAAAAATAGTACTTTTGAAGTTTCTGACGACAGTGAGTGCATTAAAAGTACTGCAGGAATTGAGGTGGTCTGGCATCGAAGAATTCCGAAAGCACAGTGCGCGATGCCCGCTGTTGAGGCAATAGATAAAGAGTTCGTCGACAGTGAGATCCGTTATTTCATGGCATCTGCAATTCCTTTGATTGGTCAGGATGCATTTTGGGTGAATGATCTAAAAAACAGTCGATATGCTGACAATAAAATAGTTCAACTACAAGCCGCTGTAAAAGTTGGCTTGAGAGTTCCAGAAACTGTAGTGACCAATAACCCGGAAAAACTTAGAAGTTTCATCCGATCATGTTCTCCACGCAAGGTGATTTATAAACCGCTTCGGGCATACGCTTGGCGTAAGCCGGAGACTCAATTAATAACCTATACAAGTTTGGTGAGTGAGGCGGATCTACCGGAAGACATGCTTATCCGTTCTTGTCCGGGAATCTATCAGGAATATTTCGAAAAAGCATTCGAAGTGCGCGTCACGATTATGGGTAACCATGTTATCTCAGCGGCATTATTCGCCGAAGATAAGCTTGATTGGCGAGTGTCTGTGCTTAAAAATGAGTTGAAGGCAAGGGCCTACGAGTTACCGGACAAGCTAAAACAGAAATGTATAATGTTGCTGAGTGAACTAGGATTGGTTTTCGGATGCATCGATTTTATTGTCACTCCAGATGGTGAACATATATTCCTTGAAAACAACGAAGCAGGCCAATTTCTTTGGATCGAGCAGATGGTGCCTGAATTGCGTGCTCTAGATCCTTTTGTACAGTTTCTGGTGGAGAAGAATCCTGATTTCGAATATATTCCGCCAGAAAATCCGGTGACTTTCAGCGAAATTGCCTCAAGTGAACAGTATGAAACCTTGAGACTACGATTCGATTCGCATCAATTGGCAGAGCCAAATTTGGGATGAAGCTGCGTGATCCGCTGTGTTGTGATATTTAATATCTATCAAACGCTTGAACAGTTGGCAATCTAACTAGGCCGCAAGCGTTTGCTATTGCCATTTTGAGCCCAGCGCCGAGTTGATTGGTGAACGCATGGCGCCATTGGGAAAAGGTGTTGTTTCAAGCAGGCGTGATCTGCGCGAGGTCGTTTTCGGTGGTGAGGTAGTCGAGTCGCACGACTGGCTGATCATTGATGTGAGCCAACACATGGGGTAGCTATGCCTCGGGATCGACGCCATTGGGCTTCGCCGTCCCAGATGAGTTGATCGGGGCGGTGCTCAACACAGGCCGACGCCGGCGAATATGTAATTTTGGCGCCCAATGGCGGTAGACCTTGGCCCGTTCACCGCACAAGGTGGATGTTATTTGCCATCCTACGCTGGCCGGCATTGAGCTCAAACATGCATCAGCTGATATCCACTATTCGCCGTTTGACGACAAGGTCGAACGGGGCCACATGGGGCAGCAACGGATTTTGCGCCTTGGCCTTGGAGCCAAGCAATATCTGGCTCGGGTGCTCATACTATGACAGTAGCTTGGCAACACGGACGCATCAAGATGATAAGGGTAAGTAGTTGCCTTCAATAAAAATTGAAAAATATTTTTTAAAATCAATGACTTGTAAACCAACGCAACTACACAAACGGTGAACCGAAAAAACCGGAAGAAAAATTGTGTGAAATAGCCCCTTGATTCACCAGACACAGCATATGCGTTATTCTTACGGATAGGAATAGGACTGTGCATATGACTAGGAACAAGCAAACAATCGAGGTGGTGACGGTGAGTCAGGAGCGCCGCAGGCGCTGGTCTGCCGAGGAAAAAGCGGCGCTGGTGCGCGAGACTTACGAGCCAGGCATGAACGTGTCGCTGGTCGCTCGCAAGCACGGCGTCGGTGCAAGCCAGTTGTTCAACTGGCGTAAGCTCGAACGGGAAGGCGCGCTAACGGCGGTCACTGCTGGCGAATCGGTGGTGCCGGCGAGCGAACTGGCCGCTGCGCGCGCGCAGATAGCCCAGTTGCAGCGCATGCTCGGCAAGAAAACGATGGAGGCGGAAATCCTGAAGGAGGCCGTCGAGTTCGCTCGCGAAAAAAAGTGGATTGCGCGCTCGCCCTTGTCGGGCAAGGACGACCAGTGAAGCCGGTCTGCTCTGCCCTTGGCGTAGCGCGCTCACACGTCGCCCAACTGCTGGTTCGTCCCGCAGACTGGATCGATGGCCGCACCATGCAGACGTTCCACCAACCTGCCGACGCCATCCTGGTCGACGCCGTGCGCGCCGAGATTACGGCGCTGCCGACCTATGGCTACCGCCGGGCTGGCGCTCTGGTCAACCGCACGCGCGCCTTGATGGGCCTGCCAGCAATCAATCACAAGCGGTTTTATCGCGTGATGAAAGCGAACAGTCTGCTGCTACCCAAGGCGCCGAAACGCCCAGTGAGCAGCCGCGTGCACAATAGCGTGATGGCGGTGGACAAACCCAGTCGACAGGGTGCTCGAACGGCTTCGAGATCGCCTGCGACAACGGCGAAGTGGTGACCGGTGTGTTCATGAAGGATTGCTGTGACCGAGAAATCATTGCCTGGCGTGCGTGGGCCGAACGTGGCCTGCCTGGCGAGCCCGTGCGCGACATGCTGGTGGAAGCGGTCGAGACAAGATTCGGCCAGGCCAGCGTCGGCTCGACCAGGCTGGAATTCTTGAGCGACAACGGCGGCGCCTATCGAACCCATGAAACGCACGCGCTGGTGCGCGCACTTGGGATTGAACCGGTGCATACACCGGTATGCAGCCCGCAGTCGAACGGCATGGCCGAGAGCTTCGTGAACACGTTTAAACGGGACTACGTCAGCCTGATGGATCGCGGCACGGCAGAAGTCGTGCTCGCCCAGTTGCCAGACGCTTTTACGCATTTCAACGAGGTCCATCCGCATTCGTCGCTGAAATGGAAATCGCCTCGCATGTTCAGGAGAGAGCTGGCGCGCCGGGCTCAGGAAAGCGGCGCTAACTAAACGATTGGCTGTGTCTGGTTATACGGGGGCAAGATCAGTGGGTCCTACAAATATTCTTCAATCCACAATTCTCGCATGACCTAATAATTGAGTGTCAAGTGAATCGCCACTAGTCACCTAGACTCTCCTGCTCCATAGTTCTTGAAAGATGAAGAGCCGATGGATCGTGTTATAGCCTGGGCGTGCTGCCAAGCACATGGTGTGCGAAACTCGTAGTTGGCTGATCCAACGACGAGAGCGGGTCTGGGTCTATCTCCCCTGCCCTGCAGAGACTCATGCCGCACGCTAGAAAAAGCAGGCGAGCGCCGATCGAGGCAGTCGCAGCGGTGCGCCGGCTTCTGGGGCCTATTACGGCACAATTTGCTACGATAAACTAGCCCGTCATCTGCTTCGTGCGCTCGGCCAGATCGGGGACTTTGCGCGCTGGCGGTGGACTTGCCACCACGGCCGGCGCGGCCTGGCACGTCATAGCATCACGCCAAAACAGAAGCTTGCCATGGCCGCATAACCTCTACTTTTAGCGCGCTCTAAAAATGGGAGGATTACCATTAGAGTCGTGAATGGATGATTAAAACTATTCACTACAAGAGGCCACCCGATCGTATATGCTGGCTTCAACATCATTCCAGGGGCAAAGATTAATATGCATCAGATAACACTCGAACAAGATCCATACTCCTATGCAGTCAGCCGCCTCGCGCATGATTCGGTAATTCCCGATTGGGTCGACGGAAAAGGCTTTGTCACCATCAGCCGCTCGCGCCAGGAGCTATCGATCGTCTGCAGGGCCGATCGCGTACCCGCAGGCATTCAGTCCGAACAGGATTGGGTATGTTGGCGTTTCGTCGGTCCGTTCGCTTTCGGCGCCACCGGCATTGTCTTGTCAGTTATCGAGCCGCTCTCGCGCGGCGGGATCGGCATCTTCGTTGTATCGACCTTCGACGGCGATCATCTATTGCTTCAGAGACGCGATCTCGAACGTGCGTTACCGCTGCTGACCGCAGCAGGACATCGATTCATAAGCTATGACGAAAAATAGCGTGTGCACAGAATCGCACGGGATCACAAACTGAGCCCAGCCCTCGCCCGTATCACCGAAGCCGAAGTGTCGGCACCTTGAACGTAGCCACAGCACTCGTCAAACAGTCCAACTTGCGGAAAGCATTTCGAGACGCATGTGCACAGTGCGGGGGGGGCTGATATCCAAAGCGCGCTGATGCCGCGAAACACCTCGATCTCCCATTTTGCTTAACAGGGCTTTCATTCACACGTTGGTGCTTCTTTGCCGCACCAACGCCTCTGCGCACCGCAACAACGAATGTCGATTTCATCCCAACTAACAACTTCCCACGAAAACTGATCTCCACGGCTTTTTCCCGTAGTGTCGTTGACGATGACAATTTGGACATAACGCTAGTGCATTTTCGGGCATGTCGTCGCCATGTTCTGCGAGTGGGACAATGTGATGAACTTCTAGGTATGGCTCCCCATTCGCCTTTTTAATAAATGGCGCCAATGCCCCACAGCCTTCACATTTACCGCATGCGCGCTCTAAAACTTCGGCGACTACGTCAGGATCTCGATCAAATACTATTGTCATCACATAGCGAACGTCTGGCTTCCGGATCTTCTTTGCAGCTAACCGAGTTCGTCGAGCATCGCGATCATCGCTCATCACTTTTCGAGTTCGCTTTTCAAAATCGTCACGAATGACTGCGGCTTCATCGCAGGGTGCATCCGGCTCACAACGCTGACACAAGCGATTGAACGATACCTGCCCTGGTACATTTTCTTTTACCCAGTTCGTGATCGCCTCATGGTTCAAAGAGCAGAGTTTGGTTATACGGGGGCAAGATCACAGCGTTTCGGATCATCTCGTCGCAATCGATATATAGACATTGTTAAAGGAGGTGCTACCTCGTATCGAGATCACCTCCTACCGGATCTTATCTTACTCCGACAACAACATATTCAGCACCTTCTTTCTTGATGTCGACATGTACTTGCTTCCCCACCTTCAGTTTGCCAAACAGAGCCAGATCTTTTACTGTGAAACCCATCGTCATCGGTGGCCAGTTCAGACTTTGAATCGCTTCATGCGCCAAGATCACCTTGCCCTTGGCCGCATCGACCTCCTTGACGGTGGCGATGGCGCTATGGGTGATTGTAGGACGGTGACTGGCGTCGGTAGTGGCCATCATTTCTGTGCAATCCTTGGTCGCCATGCCCTTCATAGCCTGGCAACCTGGCCGTTCCATTTTTCCGTCTTTCACTGCCATTGGCGCTTGTGCAAACACCGGACCGGCAATACACATGACCAGTAGCAAAGGGAGTTGTAAAGTGTTTTTCATGATGGTTCCTTTGAGTAACTAAAAAATAGATTTCCTCCCACAAGCTCTCTCAAGCTGCGAGCACCTTGCGCCTGCCTAGTGCGCAACATCTGTAGACAACCGCTTGCCCATTGCAGCCCGCATCGCCTTACGACGAATCAACAGGTAGACCGCTGGCACGACAAACATCGACAGCAACGGCGCCGTGATCATGCCGCCCACCATCGGTGCGGCGATGCGCTGCATCACTTCCGATCCTGTTCCCGTCCCAAGCATCACCGGCACCAGCCCGGCAATGATGACGGCCACCGTCATGGCTTTCGGCCGCACGCGCAGCACGGCACCCTCGCGGATGGCGTCCAGCAAGGCCGCCTCGCCGTGCGCGCCCTGCGCCTGTTTCGCCTCCCATGCCTGTTTCAGGTACAGCAGCATGATCACGCCAAATTCTGCCGACACTCCCGCAAGTGCGATGAAGCCCACGCCGCTGGCCACCGAAAGGTGGTAGCCCAGCAGCCACAGCAGCCAGATGCCGCCCGCCAGCGCAAACGGCAAGGTCGCCATGATCAGTGCGGCTTCGTCGACGCGGCCGAAGGTCAGGTACAGCAGCACGAAAATGATCAGCAAGGTGGCGGGCACGACGATTTTCAACTTCGCCGTGGCCCGTTCCAGGTATTCGAACTGCCCCGACCACGACACCGAATAGCCGGGCGGCAACTTGACCTGCGCAGCGACCGCGCGCTGCATCTCGCGCACGGCCGAACTCAGGTCGCGCCCATGGATATCCACGTACACCCAGCCAGACAAGCGCGCGTTCTCGCTTTTCAGCATGGGCGGACCATCGGCGATGCGAATGGAGGCCACGTCGCCCAGGCGTATCTGCGCGCCCCGCTCCGTCAGCACGGGCAGCTCGCGCAGTTTCTCGACGGAATCGCGCAGCTCGCGCGGGTAGCGCACGCTGATGGGAAAGCGCTGCAAGCCTTCCACCGTTTCGCCGATGTTTTCGCCACCGATGGCGCTGGCGACGATACTTTGCACATCGGCAATATTCAAGCCATAGCGGGCCGCCGCGTTGCGGTCTATCTTGATGTCGACATAGCGCCCGCCGTTCAGGCGCTCGGCCAGCGCCGAGGACACGCCGGGCACCTGCTTGACGACATGCTCGATGCCGGCCGTGATACGGTCGATTTCCTGCAAGCTGGCGCCCGCCACCTTGATACCGACGGGGCTCTTGATGCCCGTGGCCAGCATGTCGATGCGATTGCGGATGGGCGGCACCCAGATATTCGTCAGGCCCGGCACGTGCACGGCGCGGTCCAGCTCCTCGACCAGCTTGTCGGGCGTCATGCCGGCCCGCCACTGCGCGCGCGGCTTGAACTGTATCGTCGTTTCAAACATTTCCATCGGCGCCGGGTCCGTGGCCGTCTCGGCACGGCCCGCCTTGCCGAACACCGTCAGCACTTCCGGCACAGTCTTGATCAGGCGATCCGTCTGCTGCAGCAGTTCGGCCACCTTTCCCGCTCCCAAGCCGGGCAAGGCCGATGGCATGTACAAGAGGTCGCCTTCGTCAAGCGGCGGCATGAATTCACCGCCCAGGCGCGACATCGGCCACGCCGTCAGCAGCACAGTCAGGCCCGCCAGCAGCAAGGTAGTTTTCGGACGCCGTAACACCCTGTCCAGCAAAGGGCGGTACAACGCGATCAGCCACCGGTTGAGCGGATTGCTGTGCTCAGCAGGGATGCGGCCGCGGATCAGATAACCCATGAGTACCGGGATCAGGGTGACGGCTAGGCCGGCGGCGGCCGCCATGGCATAGGTCTTGGTGAACGCCAGCGGGGCGAACAGTCTGCCTTCCTGCGCTTCCAGGCTAAACACAGGAATGAACGACAGCACGATAATCAGCAAGGAGAAGAACAAGGCGGGGCCCACCTCGGCGGCAGCGTCGCCGATCACGTTCCAGTGCGTTTCACCCTGCAACTGCTGTCCTGGGTGCGCGTCGTGCCAGGCTTCGATATGCTTGTGTGCGTTTTCAATCATGACAACGGCCGCGTCAACCATGGCGCCGATCGCGATAGCGATGCCGCCCAGTGACATGATGTTGGCATTAACGCCCTGGTAATGCATGACGATGTAGGCGATCAGGATACCCAGCGGCAGCGAGACGATGGCCACCAGCGCCGAGCGCAAGTGAAACAGGAACACGGCGCAGACAAGGGCCACGACGATGAATTCCTCGATCAGCTTTTGCTGCAAATTGCCCACGGCGCGCTGGATCAGGCTGGATCGGTCATACACGGACACAATCTCCACGCCGGGCGGTAAGCCCGCTTTCAGTACGGCCAGCTTGGCTTTCACAGCGGCAATGGTTTCCAGCGCATTCTTGCCCGAGCGCATGATGATCACGCCACCCGCCACTTCGCCCTCGCCGTTCAGTTCCGCAATGCCGCGCCGCATTTCCGGCCCCAGCTGCACCGTGGCCACGTCGCCCAGGCGTACTGACACGCCCGCGTCCGTCGTTGCCAGAGGAATCTTGCGGAAATCATCGAGCGACTGCAGATAGCCCGAGGCACGTACCATGTATTCCGCCTCGCCCAGTTCCAGCACGGCACCACCCGTTTCCTGGTTGGCGCGCTGCACGGCGGCAATCACCTTCCCGTGTGGAATGCCGTAGGCGCGCAGCTTGTCTGGATCCAGCACGATCTGGTACTGGCGCACCATGCCGCCAATGCTGGCCACTTCCGACACGTTCGGCAGCGCCTTGAGCTCGAACTTGAGGAACCAGTCCTGCAGAGCGCGCAGTTGCGCCAGGTCCTGCTTGGCGCTGCGGTCGACCAGCGCATACTCGTAGATCCAGCCCACGCCCGTGGCATCCGGTCCCAGCGCCGTCTTCGCCTGCGCCGGCAGACGCGACTGCACTTGACTCAGATATTCCAGGACGCGCGACCTTGCCCAGTACGGGTCCGTGCCATCCTCGAACAGGATGTAGACGAAGGAATCGCCGAAAAAGGAATAGCCGCGCACGCTTTTTGCGCCCGGCACCGATAGCATCGTGGTCGTCAACGGATACGTGACCTGGTTTTCGACGATCTGTGGCGCCTGTCCCGGATAGCTGGTGCGCACAATGACTTGCGTGTCGGACAGGTCGGGGATCGCGTCGAGCGGCGTGTGCGCCAACGACCAGGCGCCCCAGGCCGCCAGGAAAATAGTCGCCAGCAGGACGAGGAAGCGGTTGCCTATGGACCAGCGTATCAGCTTGGCAATCATGGCTTGCCTCCCGGCATCGCCATGCCGCCCATGGATGCGGCGGCAGGCCGGATGGCTGTGATGACGAAGCCGCCCTGCGCGCCCTTGCTGAAAGCAAAGTCCACCTTGTCGCCCACGCGGAGCTGCGCCGGCAAACCGCCCGACGGCAGCTTGAACGCCATCGTCATTGGTCCCCATTGCAGCGACGCGACAGGGCCGTGGGAAATGGTGATGTCTTGCGGGCCGACCTGCTCCACCGTGCCCGCCGCGTGATGTTGCGCCACGGCGGGCGTCGCGTCGGCCGCAGGCATGCCGCCCATGCGCGTGATGGTGCCCTTCAGGCTGGCTTCGGAATCGACGAGGAACTGGCCCGATACCACCACTTTCTGCCCGGCAGCCAGCCCTGTACGGATTTCCGTCATGCCATTGCCCTCGGCACCGGTTTGCACCTCGATCGGAGTAAAGCGGCCGCCCTCCCCGGCCAGCATGACGACCTTGCGCGTACCCGTCTGAATTACAGCTTCCGAGGGCAGCAGCAGAACGTCGGTAGCCGCCCCAGGCGCGAAATTGAGCGTTGTAAACATGCCGGGCAGCAACTGGCTGCCAGGATTGGCCAACTCGATGCGGGCCGTCACGGTGCGGGTAGCTGCGTTCACTTCAGGCAAGATCACGCTGACCTTGCCATGGAAAACCTTGCCGGGCAGCGCCTGCACGCGCGCTTCGACCGGCGTGCCTGGACGCACCATGGCCGCAGCGCTCTCGGGCAGTTCGGCGTTAACCCACACGTTGGCCAGGCCGTTGATGCGGAACAACGGTGCGCCGGCGGTGACCGTCATGCCTTCGCGGGCCGCCAGCTCGGCAATGACGCCGCCGATGGGTGCCGTCACCGTCAGCCGCGCGTGTACGGTGCCGCTCGTTTCCACCAGGCGGATCTGCGCCTCGTCCATGCCTGCCAGGCGCATGCGCTGGCGGGCTGCATCAGCCAGGCCAGCCGCACCATCGCCCCGCATGCGGCGGGCGGCGAGGAATTCTTCTTGCGCGGCGATCCAGTCCGGTACATACAGTTCAGCCAAAGCCTGGCCTTTGCGCACGGGGTCGAACGGCGCGCGCACGGCCAGGCGCTCAAGGAAGCCGCCGCTGCGCGCCTGCACGACGGCCACGTCACGCTCGTTGTAGGCCACGTTGCCGACGGCCGCCAGCGGTACGGACAGTGCGCCCGAAGTGACGAGCGCCGTGCGCACGCCCAAATTTTGCTGCACTCGGGGATCGATGCGGATGCTGCGGCTGTCATCGTTGGCGGCATCGCTGTCTGCATAGACAGGAACCAGCTGCATGTCCATGAACGGTGATTTGCCTGGCTTGTCGAACTTCTGGCCCGGCACCATGGGGTCGTGCCAGTACAGCGGCGTCCTGCTGCTGGCAACTGCCGGTGCAGCGTGGGTGCCGTTGGCAGCGCCGAACTGATAGGCGGAGTAGCCGACGGCGGCAAAGCTGGCTGCCAGCACGGTGACGATGGCGAGTGTTTTTTTATTGCTCATTGCGGGTGCTCCAGGTCTTGCTGGGTGTCAGGAAAGAGGAAACGCAGTTGCGCCCAGCGCTGGGCAGTGTCCATCTGCAGTCGTACCAATTCAATACGTGCATCCATCGTGCCGCGCCGGGCGGCCAGCACGTCGGCCAGCGTGCCCTTTCCACCCCGGTAGGCTGCCAGGGCAGCTTCGCTGCGCTGTTCCAGCACGGGCAGCAGTTGCCGCGTGTAGCGCTCGGTACGTTCACGCCCATTCTTCCAGGCGATGAGTAAGGCATGGGTGGTGGCGGCATCGTCGCGCATGGCTTCTTCGCGCTCATCCTTCGCCTGCTCGGCCAAGGCCAGTTTCGCCGCCAGGTCGCGGTCCTGGCGTTGCGGACGGTCCCACTGCAGGGGGAGCGACAGGCCCACGGAAAGCATGTTGCCGTAGGCGCTGCCGCGTTGCTGGAAGGCTACCTCGACGCTCCAGTCCGCATGGCGGTTCGCCTGCGCCAGGTGCACATCAGCTTGCGCTGCCTCTTCCTGCCGCGCCAGCACGGCGATCTGCGGGCGGCGCGCGCTTTGGGCGTCGAGTATGGCCGGATCGAGGCCGATGTTGTCCAGGTCCGGCAAGTCGGATTCTGCCAATTCGCTTTCGTATCCCGTCCAGCGGGCCAGCGCATTGGCGGCCACGTCGAGGTCACGCCGGGACTGACTGCCGCGGTCTTCCAGCACAAACAGGGCGGCGCGCGCGGCCAACAGATCGGCCTGGCTGCCGCGCCCGCCGCGATAAGCGGCCTCGGCAGCGTCGATTTCCTGGCGCGACAGCTCCAACTGCTTGGCCAGCACGGTGGCCACCTTCCGGTTGTAATACACGTTCAGCCAGGCGATTGCTGTCTCGCGCTCGATGGCGGCCAGGGCCACCTGCTTCTGTGCCTGCGCCTTGCCCGCTTCGCGTTCCTGGCGGACAGCGCGCCAGTGCAATTTATCGGTGCTGGTCAGTTCCTGCGCGATGCCGATGCGCCGCATGGTCATGGCATCGCTATTCAAATTAAAGCGGTCGTGGCCGCTCAGCGGAAGGTTGTCGATGCCAGCCTTGAGGACGGGATCGGGCCGCTGCCCAACCGCGATGGCCATTTGCTGCGCGGCGGTCACCGCTTGGTCTTGCGCAGGCAGCTGCCGCGAGCGGGCGACGGCCTGCCGCAGCGCCTCGTTGAAAGTCAGTGGATGCGGCGCGGCCGCTGCCAGCAAGGGCAATGCCAGGGCGAATGCAAGCGCCGTCTTGCGCCAAGGGCGAAGACGCGCTGCGCGTGCGTGCGTCTGCACGCAGTACGAGAGTGACATGGGATCTCCAGAATGCAATGGACAATAGCGTCACACCAAAGATGGCGAGACGGCAACGTTCTAGGCAATCTGCAGTGTCAAATGCGGAAACAGCAATGGCGGATGGCGATGGGCGGTGCGGTGGAGCGCGCCAAGGCCACATCCAAGGGCGGACGGACTTCCGGCAGGATGGGTACGTCAAGAACCACCCACAACAGCGGCACGACAATGGCGACGAAAGGCGGCAGGTCGGCGACGGGTATCTTGTCCAGGGATTGTCTGGCGGCGTCGCCATGCGAGTAGACATGGCACAGGGTCGATTGATCCGTATCCATGCCGGTGCAACCGGGCATGTCCGGCATGGCCATCATCATTGCATGCATGGATGCAGTCTGATTACTCCCCGCCTGCGGCGCGCCCGGACACAGGTACGCCGCGGCAGCATGCTGCATGAACAGCATGCTGAGTATCGCGACGAACATCGTCAATAAGCGCGTGGAGCGAGTAGTCTTCATCAACGTTTTAAAGGAATGCAGCCAACCTGGTTGAGATAGGAGTCGACAATTATTAGTCCTTTTCCATATTCACACTGTAATCGTTCCAATGGCGGGAAGGTCAAGCTTTTTCTGTCTACCGCTACATGTCTTGGGCATACCAGTACATTCAAGTGTAGCCGGCGAGCCGGGAAGATGTTGGCACCGCATTGCCAGTAGCTGCTGGACGGTAACTTTCGGCGCATTTCTTTGAGCCGGATCCAACACAAATGCCGCTGTTGGTCCATTTTTGCCGGACAGGAGACGTTCACGTTTTGCCGCGGTCACCCACCAGAGCAACTACGAAAGGGTACGTTGCTGCGCAGTTTGTCGAACGAATAGCGTGCGATCTCGTAGCTGTCTGATCCAATGACGAGATCGGGCTGGCTGTCTGTCCACCTGCCCCGCAGAGACTTCTGCTGCGCGCTAGCAAAAGCTACTTGAGCTTCGGCGGGCTGTCGGTACAACCAGCTGCCGCAACCGCCTGTTCGCCAGCGCCGCCGTTAGTTACTCACTGATCGGAACGGCCAAGCTCAATGGCGTCGATCCCGAGGCCTGGCTGCTCCATATGCTGGTGCAGATCGCAGATCACTTTGTCAACCGGCTCGACGAATTCCTACCTTGGCACTTAGCCGCGCAGATTTCAACGGCTTGAAACACGCCGCTTCCCAGCGGTGGGATGCCATCATCTATCGAGCAAATCAATACCCGGCTCAAGACGGCACTGACTTATGCTTACCTAGCTGACTCCTGGCGAGTCGGTATGCCCGTGCGCGACGCGGCGCCACCCTTGCAACGGGCTTTGATGGTTATCGCAAGTGTCCCTTGACGGTTTGGTGTAGCAACCTGCAACGCGTTGCAGCCGTTGCAGGTGCCGTTATTGGAATATCTCACCCTCGCCCCTTTGAAAAGTCGCTTTCATCGTGCACCGCCAAACAGAATCGACTGTGCTCACGATGTGCGAACCATCTGCGTACTTATTTCGGTGAAATATTAGGTGCTTAGTTGTCCAGTCCCGTTTGATCATAAACGCGCTTGACGAATAGCTCCGGCTTCTTTTGCTGCCATTCTTTGAGCGCCTGGATGGGTGTTTTGGCACCGATGGCCCGTTGTGGAATGTGGTGGTTGTAAAGCTTTAAATAGTTGAGCAAGGTCGTCTCCAGATCGGCCCGGCTGTCGAATCGGGTCTGCTGCAATAGTTCGCTGATACGGCCGTTGAATCGTTCGACCATACCATTCGTTTGCGGATGCCGGGGCGGTGCCAGGCGGTGTTCGATACCCATGGCGGTGCAGACTTTATCGAAAGCGTGCTGGCCACTGGGCTTCCTGTCCTTTGTTGTGAAGCGGTCGGTGAATTGCGAGCCGTTGTCGGTCAGCAGTTTAATGATCTTGATCGGTGAGGCCAGTTTGAGCCGGCGTAGGAAGTCGACGCTGCTTTTGACTGTCATGTCACCGTAGATATGCAGGAACACCCAACGCGTGGCGCGGTCGATGGCCACGAACAGATAGCGGCGCGAGGTTTCGTCTGGCATCTGCGGCAAGTATTTAATGTCGACGTGAACAAAGCCGGGTTCGTAGTCCTTGAAGGTCTTCTTGGCCGAGATCGTTTCTCCCTCGGCCTTGGGAATCACATCTTCCAGGCGGGCCATGCCTTCGCGCTTGAGCAAACGCGCAATGCCCGAGCGGGAGACGTCGGGATTGATGTATTGCTGGGTAATGTACAGCAGGTCGTCGAGCGGCAGATAGAGCGATTGGCGCAGTGACAGCACGATGGCCTCCTGCGTCGCGCTCAGGGTCGTATGCAGCGTATGGGCGCGGTGCGAACGGTCTTGCACATCGTCCCGCTTGAGCCACTTGGCAGCCGTGGCACGAGTGATGTTGAAGACCTTGGCGGCCTCGCGGTCGGACAGTCCGGAGTCCTTGATTTCCTGCCGGATCTTCGGGGTGGTGCGGGCTTGGGGATGAATGCGTGAGCTCATGGACTGAAGTTTATGCGATGTGCTGTAACCGGTGGGACGATCTCGGTGGCAAACCGCCGATCAACTCGTCAAGCACAGCTTTGGCCCGGAACAGGGCCATGCTGCGACGAGGAATATGATCGCACGAAACTAAACAGGTAACACGGTGTCAGGGATTAGAGGGTGTAGACGAAATCTACTCTTAAAAGCGCGTCTGCTGAGCAGCAGACGCGCTTCAGCCAACCACGCCCAGGCTGCCGAAACAGTGAATTTGCGGTCGTGATGCGTCACTCTGCGGCATCAGCGCTCCATCCACGCGCGTGTCCGTTCGGCGACCCAACGCATGGGCAGGACCCTGAACCCGGCATGCGCAGCCGCAGCATCTTCAGGGGGGGCTTGGGATCGTGCAGCGTTCGGTCGTCCCATTGGCTGGATGACTGAATCGCCATCAGTAGCTTAGGCTCCCCTGATCCATGGTTCTTGAAGGATGAAAAACCGATGGATTGTAGTGGTTTAATGTACCCGGACACTGATTTAGGCGAGAATGCTCGCCATGGAGAGGTGTTTGATGAGCAAGCAAAGACGTACGTTTTCCCCTGAGTTCAAACAGCAGGCGGCATGCCTGGTACTGGATCAAGGATATAGCCATACGGAGGCAAGCCGGTCGGTCGGCATCGGCGAATCAGTGCTGCGCCGCTGGGTGCAGCAGCTTCAGTTGGAGCGGCAAGGCATCACGCCACAGAGTAAGGCAATGACGCCTGATCAGCAGCGCATACAGGAACTCGAAGCGCGCATTGAGCGTCTCGAGCGGGAGAAGTCCATTTTAAAAAAGGCTACCGCGCTCTTGATGTCGGAAGGGATAGAACGTACGAGGTAATCGATCAGATTTGTGGTGACGAATCAATCGAGTTGATCTGCGCGGTGTTCGACGTAGCACGGTCATGCCTGTATGCATATCGGGAGCGCGCCCGCCACATTGATGTTGAGCGCATGGCATTGCGTAGCCGTGTGCACGAGCTGTTCGTCGAGAGTCGTAGTTCGGCGGGAAGTCGCAGCATTATGGGCATGATGCGCGAGGAAGGCACTGCAATTGGCCGTTTCAAAGTCAGTCGTTTGATGGAGGAATTGAGCCTGGTCTGCAAGCAGCCTGGCAGCCATGCCTATAAGCAGGCCTCTGTGGAGCGGGTCGATATTCCGAACCACCTCAATCGTGAATTTACAGTGGAGGCGCCAAATCAGGTCTGGTGCGGGGACATCACCTATGTCTGGGCGCAAGGCCGATGGTATTGCTTGGCCGTGGTGTTGGACTTGTTCGCGCGCCGCGCGGTGGGCTGGGCATTCTCGCTACGGCCCGACGCTGACCTTGTTGTGCAAGCGCTGGAAATGGCTTACGAGCAGCGAGGTCGACCGCAGGGGCTGCTGTTTCATTCGGATCAAGGTAGCCAGTACGCCAGTCGAAAATTCCGTCAGCGCTTGTGGCGCTATCGGATACGACAGAGTATGAGCCGTCGGGGAAATTATTGGGATAACTCCCCGATGGAACGGCTGTTCCGTAGCGTCAAAACGGAATGGGTGCCGTCAACCGGTTACGTGACGGCACAAGAAGCACAACGGGACATCAGCCATTACCTGATGCACCGGTATAACTGGATACGGCCACATCAGTTCAACCAGGGACTGGCACCGGCCGTCGCCGAAGAAAAACTTAACGTAGTGTCCGGGATGGGTTGACCACTACACTGTCTCGGCCAGAATCCTCCGAATCAGGCCATCGCGTTCTGTACGCGAGTCCTGTGGGAGCGAGATCGGCGCCCTCGGCGCAGTCACGCCAAGATAGCCTTCAACCCTGCTCAGCGCGTCTACAGCACTGAGCCCCAAGTAGCCCATTAGCAATTTAAATCCGCCACCGGCGCCGCAGCCACGGCAAATATAATTGCCGTGGCCAAACTTATTCGTGTATTGAAACCGGTCTGTGCCGCCGCAATCACCCAATGGGCACGGCTGGTTGCGTTGATTGAGCACTTTGGCATCCACGCCCAGCGCCAGCAAAATTTCCGTCCATCGACCAAACGCGCGCTGCTTGACTTGCTGAAAATGCGCGTTGAATTCTTCCTTATTTCTGCTCATGTTGACCTCCCCATGTCAGGTCCCGAAAGAACTGCCTCGGTTCGGGCACGCCACGCGGCGCGTGAACAGCCACCCGTGCTCAATGGCAAAGCCAACTCGCCCCGACAGCAGTTCGTTGAACGTGAGAAATCTCGTTCATCTCTCCGGCCGGCCTCGCTGTGGAAAGGCTCTCCATCGGCCAGCTGATTGCGCGATTGGGCTTTGAGCCGCGACGGGGACTTGCCTTCCGATTGCGCTTTCTTCGCGTCCTGCAGGCGCTCCCTCGCCTCTTGCAAACTCAAGCCACCGGCGCCGTACCGTCCAAGCACCAAGGTTTCGTATCGGCCATTGACGCGGTAGTTATAGCGAAACGAGATCGTGCCACTGGGAAGGACCGTTGCATACATTCCATCACGATCCGGCACCTTGTAGGCTTTTTCAGCTGGTTTCAGATTTTTCAATTTTGTATCGGTCAGCATGGGCACCTCCCATTCGTTCACAAGTCTGTACCGGCACCGGACGCATTTCAAACAATCAATCACTGAGTACGAAAAAAGTGATATCCACCGCCACTCGCGAGGCCCAGATACCCTCGCCCCGACGAGCTTCCCCGGAACCTAAAATTAACCTTAAAATCAATGACTTGGCATAAAAAATACCCTCATTGATACCCTCGCGGTGGAAATGACCAGTAAGAACCAAATGTTAAATATTCCCTACGGCAATTTGAGTCCCCTTAAAAATACCCACAAAAAAGCGTGCTTGGCTCTGCCATGGGTTGCTTGGGTTTGCCAGACAAAATAAAAAAAGCCCCTGAAAAATCAGGGGCTTAGCTGTTTCATTGACCCGGCATTACCTTACGGTGCCGGACGGAAGATTATTCCCACTCGATGGTCGCAGGCGGCTTGCCCGAGATATCGTAGACGACGCGGTTGATGCCGCGCACTTCATTGATGATGCGGTTCGAGACCTTGCCCAGCAAGCTGTGCGGCAGGTGCGCCCAGTGGGCCGTCATGAAGTCCTGCGTCTGTACGGCGCGCAGGGCCACCACGTATTCATAGGTGCGGCCATCGCCCATCACGCCCACCGATTTGACGGGCAGGAAGACGGCGAACGCCTGGCTCGTCGCTTCATACCAGTTCGCTGGCAAGGCGTCCGGATCGACGGCCTGGCCAGCCACGAATTCGTATGGCGTGTTGCGCAGTTCTTCGATGAAGATGGCGTCGGCACGGCGCAGCAGGTCGGCGAATTCTTTCTTGACTTCGCCGAGAATACGCACGCCCAGGCCCGGACCCGGGAAGGGGTGACGGTAGACCATGTCATGCGGCAAGCCCAGGGCCACGCCCAGCTTGCGCACTTCATCCTTGAACAGTTCGCGCAGCGGCTCGAGCAGCTTGAGCTTCATGGTGTCCGGCAAGCCGCCCACGTTGTGGTGGCTCTTGATGGTCTGGCCCTTCTTGCCCTTGCCGGCCGATTCGATGACGTCCGGGTAAATCGTGCCTTGCGCCAGCCACTTGGCATTGACCAGCTTGCCCGACTCGACCTGGAAGACTTCGACGAATTCGCGGCCGATGATCTTGCGCTTCTGCTCAGGATCGGCGACGCCCGCCAGGTGGCCCATGAACTGGTCTTCCGCATCGATGCGGATGACTTTCACGCCCAGGTTCTTGGCGAACATGTCCATCACCATCTTGCCCTCGTCCAGGCGCAGCAGGCCGTGGTCGACGAAGACGCAGGTCAGCTGGTCGCCGATGGCGCGGTGGATCAGCGCTGCCGCGACGGACGAATCGACGCCGCCGGACAGGCCCAGGATGACTTCATCCGTGCCCACTTGCGCGCGGATCTTTTCCACCGCTTCGCTGATGTAGTCGGGCATGTTCCAGTCCGACTTGCAACCGCAGATTTCATGCACGAAACGGCCAATGATGGCCTTGCCCTGCACCGTGTGGGTCACTTCCGGGTGGAATTGCACGCCGTAGAACTGGCGCTCTTCGTCGGCCATGGCGGCGATCGGGCAGCTCGGGGTGTTGCCCATCAGCTTGAAGCCTGGCGGCATGTCCAGCACCTTGTCGCCGTGGCTCATCCACACTTTCAGCATGCCGTGGCCTTCGTCGGTAACGAAGTCAGCGATACCGTTGAGCAACTTGGTGTGGCTGCGGGCGCGCACTTCAGCGTAGCCGAATTCGCGTACCAGGCCGTTTTCCACCTTGCCGCCCAGCTGGGCCGCCATGGTTTGCATGCCGTAGCAGATGCCCAGCACGGGCACGCCGAGCTCGAACACGGCTTGCGGCGCGCGCGGCGAGTCGCCTTCCAGCGTGGAATTGTGGCTGCCCGACAGGATCACGCCAGCGGCGCCATAGTTGCGCACGAATTCATCGCTGACGTCATACGGGAAGACTTCGGAAAACACGCCGGAATCGCGCACGCGGCGGGCGATCAGCTGGGTGACTTGGGAACCGAAATCAAGAATGAGGATTTTAGAATGCATGGTGGGGACTTTATCTGGAGGCTATTGCAAAACCGGCGCCGGGATGTTTCACCCTTGCGCCGGTCTGGACTATCGCTACGGCTTATTCTGAGCGGTAGTTCGGGGCTTCTTTCGTGATCTGCACGTCATGGACATGCGACTCGCGCATGCCGGCCGAGGTGATTTCCACGAATTCCGCCTTTTCGCGCAGTTCGTCGATGGTGGCGCAACCGCAGTAACCCATCGATTGACGCACGCCGCCCACCAGTTGGAAGATGATCGCCAGCACGCTGCCCTTGTAGGCGACGCGGCCTTCGATACCTTCAGGCACGAACTTGTCGGCCTTCATGGTGGCGTCCTGGAAATAACGGTCAGCCGACCCATCGGACATCGCGCCCAGCGAACCCATGCCGCGGTACGATTTGTAGCTGCGGCCCTGGTACAGGATCACTTCGCCCGGCGCTTCTTCCGTACCGGCAAACATGGAACCCATCATCACGGTGGACGCGCCAGCGGCCAGCGCTTTCGAAATGTCGCCCGAGAAGCGGATGCCGCCGTCGGCGATACATGGCACGCCCGTGCCTTCGAGTGCTTCAGCCACGTTCGAGATGGCCGTGATTTGCGGCACGCCCACGCCAGCGACGATACGCGTGGTGCAGATCGAGCCGGGACCGATGCCGACCTTGACCGCATCGGCGCCGTACTCCACCAGCGCCTTGGCGGCGGCGGCGGTAGCGATGTTGCCGCCGATCACTTCCACTTGCGGATACTTGGTCTTGATCCACTTCACGCGGTCGAGGATGCCTTGCGAGTGGCCGTGGGCCGTGTCGACCACCAGCACGTCGACGCCGGCGGCGACCAGCAGGTCGATGCGCTCTTCATCCTTGGCGCCCACGCCGACGGCAGCGCCGACGAGCAGCTTGCCCTGGCTGTCTTTCGACGCGAACGGGTGGGAAGTCGACTTCTGGATATCCTTGACGGTGATCAAGCCGCGCAGCTCAAATGCGTCGTTGACGACCAGCACGCGCTCGAGGCGGTGCTTGTTCATCAGGCGCTTGGCTTCGGCCGTATCGGCACCTTCCTTGACATACACAAGCTTGTCGCGCGGCGTCATCTTGGCGGAAGCTTCCGCATCGAGTTCCTGCTCAAAGCGCAAGTCGCGGTTGGTGATGATGCCGACCACTTCCTTGCCCTTGACGACAGGGAAGCCGCTGATGCCATACTGTTCCGTCAAGGCGATCACGTCGCGGATTTTCATGTCCGGCGGAATCGTGATCGGATCGCGCAGTACGCCTGCTTCGAAACGTTTCACGCGAGCTACTTCGCGCGCCTGGTCCTTCGGATTCAAATTCTTGTGAATGATGCCGATGCCGCCTTCCTGGGCCATCGCAATTGCGAGACGGGCTTCCGTCACCGTATCCATGGCTGCGGACAGCAAGGGAATATTCAGGGTGATGTTGCGGGTCAGGCGAGTTTTGAGGGACGTATCGGCGGGCAGAACGTTGGAGTAGGCTGGGACGAGCAGCACGTCATCGAATGTGAGTGCTTTTTGAAGTAGACGCATAGCATTTCCTATTGGCGCAAAAGCAGATTATACAGAAATTTTCATTTCTTTGCTTAAACCATCTCAAGGCGCCGCAGACATAGGAGAAATGCCGTCACGACCCTAGGCCCAATACCTGGAAGTGCATGGAAAAGCCTGTGTTTTCGCCCTCGTTTCGCCCAGATGGCCAGGCTCCGCCTGCCCTCGCGCCCTCCCACTGGCGCGACAATTCGTTAGATTCCTGATTGATCATTTTATCTATAATTCTTGCCGATCGCCGGCCGAAGCGGCACCGCACCAGGAAGACATGCACATGCAAATCAAACTGAACTTCATTAACCGTTCCAGCGCAACCAACAACCCGCGCCTCGCCATCTTCCAGCAAAGCAATGGCGGCGCCTCCGGCGAACCGGGCGCCCTGGCCTGGCGGATGATCGGCAGCCGTGCCATCGATGACCCAGGACCGCTCCTGCTTCCGCTGCAGGCGCAGGCTGGCGGCCTTGGCGCCGACTACCCGCCGCAATGGGGCGCCGCCGCCCGCAACATGGATCTGGAAATGGATATGGATATGGATGCAATCCTGAGGCGCAACCGCGACGCCATCGAGGCCGCCGAAGCGCGCGGGAACAGGCAAGCGGAACCGGGCAACGCCAGCCTCGACAGCAATGCAATGGCGCCGGTCGCGACAACAACGGCAGAGCCACTCCAGGACGCCGTGTCCGCATCCGCGCCGACCATCCGGATAAGTGCCGTGTCGACAATGCCTGCCGGCGAAGCCATGGCCCCGGCCCCGCTCTCGCCGGTCGACACGGAACTGTCCCTGCTGGGCATTGCCAGCGCCGACGTCGTCATCACGGGCGGCGGCTGCGGCCCATCGTCGACGCCGATTTCATTTCATCTTGAAAATATCGTGCGGGTCTAGCCGCCCGCTCACGCCTTGGCCGGCTTGCTGCCTGCGCGACGCCGGCGCGCCTCTTTCGGGTCTGCCTGCAGGGGGCGGTACACTTCCACCCGGTCATGCTCGCGCAAGACCGTATCGAGCGGCTTTTTCTTGCCATAGATACCGACCATATTCACGCTCAGGTCGATGCCGGGCACCGCCTGCAACAAGCCGCTGAGCGCCAGGGCCTGCTCCAGCGTGGTGCCGACGGGTACGCTCAGGGAGCGCAGGAAAGCCTGTTCCGGCAGCGCGGCGTGGCACACCTGCACCTCGATGCACGCCTCAGCCATACACCGTCTCCGCGCGCTTGCAGAAGGAATCGACCATGCTGTTGGCGATCATGCCGAACACGGGGCCGATGATCTGTTCGAGCACGCGGCTGGAAAACTCGTAATGCAGGTCCAGTTCGATCTTGCAGGCGTCTTCGCGCAGGGCCTTGAAGGTCCACACGCCGTCGAGGGTCTTGAAAGGGCCGTCCACCAGCTTCATCTTGATGGACGTCGGGGGCACGTTCTCGTTGGATGTGGTGAAGCTTTGGCGCACGCCGTGGTAATGTATGCCCACGCTGGCGACAACCGTGTTCTCGCCCCGCTCGCGAATCTCGACCGCACCGCACCAGGGCAGGAATTTGGGATAATCCTCCACCGCCGCCACCAGCGCGAACATTTGTTCGGCGCTATAGCCGAGAAAAACTGATTTATGTACTACTGCCATTGAAGAACCATTTGCTATGATGTTGGATACATTTGATTTTATCGCGCTTGCGCGAGACAGTAGTTTAACCGACCCGCGCACATTTACCATCTCATGACCATAGCAGACAACAGAAAAGCCTTCCACGACTACTTCATCGAGGATCGCTACGAAGCGGGCATCGTACTGGAAGGCTGGGAAGTCAAAGCCATCCGCGACGCCCGCGTACAAATCAAGGAAGCCTACGTCGTCGTCCGCGGCGATGAACTCTTCCTGTTCGGCGCGCATATCAGCGCCCTGCCGACCGCCTCCACCCATATCCACCCGGAAGCCGTGCGCACGCGCAAGCTGCTGCTGCACCGCGCGGAAATGGATAAACTGATCGGCAAGGTGGAACGCTCCGGCTATACCTTGGTGCCGCTCAACCTGCATTACAAGGGCGGCCGCGTGAAATGCGAAATCGGCCTGGCCAAAGGCAAGAAGCAGCACGACAAGCGGGCCGCGGAACGCGATCGCGATGGCGCACGCGAAGTCCAGGCGGCAATGAAGATACACCGCCGCTGATATCGGACCCGCGCGCCAGGTGCGCGGCAATCTCAAGCAGCCCGGCTATATGCCGGGTTTTATTTTGCCGATTGCAGACGGCAAATGGGCATATCAGCGAGCCATACCATGGAACAGGGGAAGCAAGGAAGAAAAACAGGCATGACCAGAAACGCCATACAGATATGCATGGGTATGCATGCGGGCCAGGGATAGCCAATGGCAGGAAGAAAAGGAAGTTCCGGATGCTTGCATGCTGCTCTGTACCACACCTGTGCTACGACACAGGACAAGCATCCGAATGAACGGTATTAAAGCCTCGGCATTAAACCTTCAGCAGATCACGCGACTTGCCCGCATCGGTCCATTCCTTGACCCATTTCGGTTGACGGCCACGGCCAGTCCATTGCTGAGTCGGATCATCTGGATTGCGATAACGCACCGCCACGGTACCGGTTTTTGCACGAATGCCCGTGCCCACCAGGTCTTTTACGGAAACGCCGACGCTCTGGGCGATCGCCAGGATTTGCTCGCGCGCCTTGGACAAATCATCTTGCTCGCGTTTTTTCATTTGCTTCTTGATGTCGTCCTGCAGCGTACGCAGTTCGGACAGGGATAAGCTGGACAGATCCATGATATTTCCTTTGTGTGAGTTGAACAATATAACTGAACAGTCAAATTCTATCCAATTGTAACGCGGCTGAGGTGATTTTTTTTAAGATTTGAATGTTTTTTACAATTCTTTTACCTGAAATCGCACTTCCCCATGCCCCTGCGAGGGCGCCGGCGCAAATTCGGGAAGATGGCGCAAGCCATACATTGCCAGCAAAGGCCAATCACCGAAGCCGGCCATGATTCAACCAGCCAACACCGGCATGCCTTTAATTCTGCAGCACTTTTTGTTTCATTGCAATTTATAGTAATTGTAAATGGCAATTCAAAGCACATGCGGACAGCATACTATTCGCCATTTAGAAGAGGCTAGAGGAAAAACAAATACAGGACACTGCCTATTCATGTGGCGCATAAGCAACCAGCTCTACCGTATTGAAAAGTCCGGGCAAACGCCGTTCATCCGCACGATATTAAAAGCACGCGTAGCATAACATAAAGAAAAAGAAATGCCTGATACCGCTGGCAGCCTGCATTCCGCAGAAAAATGCCAGTCGCAGGTTTTTATGCCCCAAATGCAAACCGCCCGCGAAAGGCGGGCGGCACCGGCTATTGCATAGCTAGTCAATCATCAGGGAATGGCCACGCCACTTTTCGGTTTCTGGGTTTTCACCACCTGCATGGCGGTGGCAATCAATCCGCTCATGTCGCCCAGATTGGCCGGCACGATAATCGAATTGTTTGCCTTTGCCAGTTGCGCAAAGGCGCTCACGTATTGCTCGGCCACTTTCAGGCTGACGGCATCCTCGCCGCCGGGCTCGCGGATGGCCGCCCCCACCTGGCGCAGCGCTTCGGCGCTGGCTTGCGCCAGTGCCACGATGGCCGTGGCCTGGCCTTCGGCACGGTTGATCGAGGCCTGCTTCTCGCCTTCCGATCGGGCGATGTTCGCTTCGCGCTCGCCGCTGGCGATATTGATCTGCTCCTGCTTGCGCCCTTCCGATGCGGCGATCAGTGCGCGCTTTTCGCGTTCCGCCGTAATCTGCGCCTGCATCGCATGCAGGATTTCCTTGGGTGGCGTCAAATCCTTGATTTCATAGCGCAGCACCTTCACGCCCCAATTGGCGGCCGATTCATCGATGGCATTCACGATGGCCGTATTGATGTGGTCACGTTCCTCGAATGTCTTGTCAAGTTCCATCTTGCCGATCACGGAACGCAAGGTCGTTTGCGCCAGTTGCGTAATGGCGGCGATATAGTTCGACGAACCATACGACGCGCGCATGGCATCGGTAATCTGGAAATACAGAATCCCGTCGACCTGCAATTGGGTATTGTCGCGCGTAATGCACACCTGCGGCGGTACATCGAGCGGAATTTCCTTGAGCACATGCTTATAGGCGATGCGGTCGACAAAAGGCACGACGATATTCAGGCCCGGACCCAATACCGCATGGAATTTACCCAGGCGTTCGACGACCCATGCATGCTGCTGCGGCACGACATTGACCGTCTTGAAAACAAATACCAGGGCCAGCAATAACAAGATCAACGATACGCTTCCGATGCTTACTTCCATAATCTACTCTCCAGGTTATCCAACAATCAAACGGCTGCCACGCACGGCACGTATGGTGTAATGACCGGCCTGCGTATCGCTTCCCGGAATCAATTCCACGTCCCACAAGGCGCCGCGATACATGACGCGCGCCACCCCATCGACCCAGTGCGCCACCGCCACGCTTTGGCCGATATCGAGATTCACATTCGGATCCTGGGCCGCATCGCGCCGCGCCGCCTTGCCAAAACGGCTGCGCCGCAATAGCAGGGTGGCGACGACGCCGACAATGGCGGCAACGGCGGCTTGCCCGCTGCCATTCGCGCCAGCCAGCGCCACCAATCCGCCCGCGCCCATGCCGATGGCGATCATCAGCAAATAAAACGTTCCCGTAAACAATTCCAGGATCAATACCGCGCCAGCCGCCACAAACCAGCCCACCCATTCAGCCATGATGCCTCCACCCATTTGAATCCAAAAAAACAAAAACCCCGCAGCCTATATAAGCGACGGGGTTTAATGCACTGCCTTGCCTGATATTGTTCCTGCCACACACCTATATACAGGCAGTCTAACGCAATTCCTGATGACGTCAATAGCAAGCAGGCGATTTAATGCCGCAGGCAATACCTCAGGACGGACGGCATTTTTATTCTTCGAGCAGGCTGCGCAGCATCCACGCCGTTTTCTCATGCACATCCAGGCGCTGCGTAATCAGGTCGGCCGTGGGCTGGTCATTGGCTTTTTCCAGCAGCGGAAACAAGCGGCGTGCCGTGCGCGCGGTCGCTTCCTGCGCCGCCACCAGATGGCTGACCATCTCCAGCGCGGGCGGCACGCCGTCGATTTCCTTGATCGAGGCGAGCTTGACAAATTCCTTGTAGGTTCCTGGCGCAGGATAACCGAGGGCGCGGATGCGCTCGGCGATCAGGTCCAGCGCGCCCCACTGCTCCGTGTACTGCGTCATGAACATCTGGTGCAAGGTATTGAACATCGGTCCCTTGACGTTCCAGTGGAAGTTATGCGTCATCAGGTACAGGGTATAGCTGTCGGCCAGCAGGCCGGACAGGCCTTCCGCGATCTTCGCGCGGTCCGCCTCGGAAATGCCGATATCGATCTTTGCGGCTTTGGTCGGTTTCTTGCTTGCCATGTGAACTCCCGTCAATGTGTTGGTGGAATCATTTTAGCTGATCTTGCGCTACCTCATCATTCAGGTGTGCGCGCCGCCCGCCATCGGCTTGATGCGGAAGGCATAGCCATAAAAAAACCCGCTGCCAGTGAGCGGCAGCGGGTTTTTCAAGGGCGCGGAAGCGAGCTTACGCTTTCAGCGCCGCCAGCTTTTGCCAGGTGTCGATCACCGAGTCGGGATTCAGGGACATCGATTCGATGCCCTGCTCCATCAGCCAGACGGCGAAGTCCGGGTGATCCGAAGGACCTTGGCCGCAGATGCCGATGTACTTGCCGCGTGCCAGGCAAGCCTTGATGGCCAGGGCCAGCAGGGCTTTCACGGCAGGATCGCGCTCGTCGAAGTCGGCGGCCAGCAATTCCATGCCGGAATCGCGGTCCAGGCCCAGGGTCAGCTGGGTCAGGTCGTTCGAACCGATCGAGAAGCCGTCGAAATAATCGAGGAACTGGTCGGCCAGGATGGCGTTCGACGGCACTTCGCACATCATGATGACGCGCAAGTCGTTTTCGCCACGCTTCAGGCCGTTTTTCGCCAGCAGGTCGATGACTTTCTCGGCCTGGCCCAGGGTACGCACGAATGGCACCATGATTTCCACGTTCGTCAGGCCCATGTCGTTGCGCACGCGCTTCATCGCTTCGCATTCCATGTTGAACGCTTCGGAGAAGTCGGCCGACAGGTAGCGTGCGGCGCCGCGGAAGCCCAGCATCGGGTTTTCCTCGTCCGGCTCGTAGCGCGAACCGCCGATCAGCTTCTTGTACTCGTTCGACTTGAAATCGGACAGGCGCACGATGACTTTCTTCGGCCAGAACGCGGCGGCGATGGTGGCGATGCCTTCGGCCAGCTTGTCGATATAGAACGCTTTCGGCGAAGCGTGGCCGCGCGCCACCGATTCCACGGCCTTTTTCAGGTCGGCATCGATGTTCGGGTATTCGAGGATCGCGCGTGGATGCACACCAATATTGTTATTGATGATGAATTCCAGGCGCGCCAGGCCCACGCCGGCGTTCGGCACGGACTG
Source organism: Janthinobacterium sp. GW822-FHT07H11 (assembly GCF_058798615.1). Taxonomy (NCBI): domain Bacteria; kingdom Pseudomonadati; phylum Pseudomonadota; class Betaproteobacteria; order Burkholderiales; family Oxalobacteraceae; genus Janthinobacterium; species Janthinobacterium sp. GW822-FHT07H11. The sequence goes on along the minus strand of NZ_CM179507.1, from coordinate 2,990,037 downwards.
GAAGTCGAACGCCAGCTGCGGATTGCCCACGTTGAGCATGATCTTGGTATCGAGCTTCGGCAATTCGCCGCGCGACACTTCCGACACTTCCGTTTCCAGCAGGCCATCATAGATCTTGCCTTCATCGCCTTCGGAGCAGACGACGGTGACAAACGTGCCGTCTTTGAGCACGTCGGTCGCATCGCCGCAGCCGACCACGGCCGGCACGCCGAGTTCACGGGCAATAATTGCTGCGTGGCAAGTGCGGCCGCCACGGTTGGTAACGATGGCCGAAGCGCGCTTCATGACCGGCTCCCAGTTCGGGTCCGTCATGTCGGCAACGAGCACGTCGCCTGGCTGCACGCGCTCCATGTCGGCCGGGTCGTGAATCACGCGCACGGGGCCGGCGCCGATCTTCTGGCCGATGGCGCGGCCGGACGTCAGCACGGTGCCGGTGCTCTTCAGCTTGAAGCGTTCCTGCACGTCGGTCGCCTTTTGCTGCGACTTGACGGTCTCTGGACGCGCCTGCAGGATGTACAGCTTGCCGTCGCGGCCATCCTTGCCCCACTCGATGTCCATCGGACGGCCGTAGTGGTTTTCGATGATGACGGCGTATTTCGCCAGTTCCACCACTTCGCTGTCGTTGAGCGAATAGCGGTTGCGCATTTCGACGGGCACGTCGACGGTTTTCACGGAACGGCCGGCTTTCGCTTCGTTCGTAAATTCCATTTTCAGCAGCTTCGAGCCGATGTTGCGGCGGATTACAGGCGACTTGCCTTTTTCCAGCATCGGCTTGTGCACATAGAATTCGTCGGGATTGACGGCGCCCTGCACCACGGTCTCGCCCAGGCCATAGCTGGACGTGACGAAGACCACGTCCTTGAAGCCCGATTCGGTGTCGATGGTAAACATCACGCCGGCAGCGCCCAGGTCCGAGCGCACCATGCGCTGCACGCCAGCGGACAGCGCCACTTCGGCGTGGGTGAAGCCCTTGTGCACGCGATACGAGATGGCGCGGTCGTTGTACAGCGAGGCGAACACCTGCTTCATGGCGTCGAGCACGTTGTCGATGCCGACCACGTTCAGGAAAGTTTCTTGCTGGCCGGCAAAAGATGCGTCCGGCAAATCTTCCGCCGTGGCCGACGAGCGCACGGCAAACGACATTTCGGTATCGGAATCAGCGACGAGCTTGGCGTAGAATTGATCGATCTCGGCAGCCAGACGCGGCTGGAATGGCGTTTCCACGATCCATTGCCGGATCTCGGCGCCCGCTTGCGCCAGGGCGCGCACGTCGTCGATGTTCAAGCCTTCCAGGCGCTGCGCGATGCGCTCGGCCAATGGCAAGCCGCCATTCGCGCCATACGAAAGGAAATCGCGGAATGCCTGTGCCGTGGTGGCGAAGCCGCCGGGCACGCGCACGCCGGCTTCGGCCAGCTGGCTGATCATTTCGCCCAGGGAGGCGTTCTTGCCGCCGACGGATTCGACATCCGTCATGCGCAAATGCTCGAACGAAGCGACGTACACCGCGTCCTGGTCTTTCTCCTGCGATACTGCGTTGGTCATAATGACACCCTTACTGATGATAGAAATCTTTACGCGAGGCGCACAGACAGTCTTCTTGTTATTCTTGGCGTCGTGCAGCACAATCATACCGTTACAGCCATTTTACCTTGTGCGGCGCAAATTGACGACGCACAATCTTGATCCGAAGACCAATGACACAAGAACCACGCCCCCCCCTGCCCTCCGCGGCCCGCACCGTTTTCTTTGTTTCGGACGGTACCGGCATCACCGCCGAGACCTTCGGCCACTCGGTGCTGACGCAGTTTGAACTGCGCTTCCGCCAGATCCGCCTGCCCTTCATCGACACCATGGACAAGGCATATGAGGCGGCGCGCAAGATCAACGAGGCGTTTGCCGCCGACGGCCAGCGCCCCATCATCTTCTCGACCCTGGTCAAGAGCGATCTGTCGGCCGTGATCCGCAAGTCCAGCGGCATGCACATGGACCTGATCCAAACCTTCGTCGCCCCGCTGGAGCAGGAGCTGGGCGTGATGTCCACCCATACCATCGGCCGTTCGCACAACATCGTCGACAGCGAGGAATACAAGAACCGCATCGAGGCGATCAATTACTCGCTGGCGCACGACGACGGACAGTCGCACAAGAACCTGTCGTCGGCCGATGTCATTCTGGTGGGTGTTTCGCGCTCTGGCAAGACCCCGACCAGCTTGTACCTGGCCATGCAATACGGCATCAAAGCGGCCAATTACCCGCTGATTCCCGACGATTTCGAGCGCGAGAAGCTGCCTTCGGCCCTGCTCGTATTTAAGAATAAAATTTTCGGATTGAGCATTACGCCCGAACGTTTGTCGGAAATACGCAACGAAAGACGGGCTGGCAGCAAGTATGCGGCCCTTGAAAATTGCCGCTACGAAGTCAATGAGGCGGAAAAAATGATGCGGCGCGAAGGCATCCGCTGGCTTTCCTCGACCACCAAGTCGATCGAGGAGATCTCCACCACGATCCTGCAAGAGATCAAGCCGAACCGCCGCGAATACTGATTCGGGCAGCCGGAAAAAAAACGGGGCCATGGCGGCCCCGTTGCATTTCCCGCTACTGGTTCTGCCGCAGTTGCTCGAAGAAGCAGACGGCGGCGCAGGCGGCCACGTTCAGCGACTCGATCTGGCCCTGGTGGGGAATCACCACCTGGTGCGTCGCCATCGACAATAAGTCGTCGGCCACGCCCTGCCCTTCGTGGCCGAACAGCCAGGCGACGGGCTGGCGCAGGTCGACGTCATACAGGCGCCGGGTGGCATAGCCGCTGGTGGCGAGCGTCGCCACCTTGGCGCCGGCGACCAGCGCCGCCAGGTCGACGTTTTCAAAGATCTCGAGCACGAAATGCGCGCCCATTGCCGCGCGCAGCACTTTCGGCGACCAGCAGAAGGCCGTGCCGGCGCTGCAGTACACCTGCGTGATGCCGGCTGCGGCCGCGCTGCGCAGGATGGAGCCGACATTGCCCGGGTCTTGCAGGTTATCGAGCAGCACCGCCGACACGCTCAGGGGCTGCGTGACGGCCCGTTCGGGCGTCTCGATGAGGAACATCACGCCCACGCCGTGCTCGACCTGGCTCACCGCGTGGTACAGCGCGTCGGGCAAGCCCAGCACGTGCGCGCGCTGGCTTTCCAGCTGGCCGACGATGTCCGCCACCTCGGGGTTCTGCAAGGCGCTTTCGCTGACGATGCACTGCTCCGGCGTGCCGCGCAGCTGCAGGTACGACTGGCACAGGTGCACGCCGTCGAGCAAGGTACGGCCCGACTTGCGGCGCGCCTGCGAACTGCCCGCCAGTTTCAGCAGCTCCTTGTATTGCGCGTTGTCGCGCGAGGTGATCGTCTTCATGCCACCACCTCTTGTCCACCGAACAGGGCGATCACGTTGCGCACGGGCGCGAACGAGCGGCGGTGCACGGGAGAGGCGCCGTGCAGGTGCAGGCGCTCCAGGTGCAGCTTGGTGCCATAGCCCTTGTGCTGGTCGAAGCAGTACTCGGGATAGGCCGCATGCAGGTGCACGAGGGCCGCGTCGCGCGCCGTCTTGGCCAGGATAGAGGCGGCGGAAATCGAATCGACCTTGTCGTCGCCGCCGATGATGGCCATGCCGCGTATCGGCATCACGGGGCAGCGGTTGCCGTCGATCAGGGCCAGTGTCGGCACGGTACTCAAAGCCTCGACGGCGCGGCGCATGGCCAGCATCGATGCCTGCAGGATGTTCAGGCGGTCGATTTCCTCTTCCGACGCTTCCGCGATGGCCCAGGCCAGGGCCTTGGCCTTGATCTGCGGCGCCAGCAGGTCCCGTTTGGCTTCGGTGAGCTTTTTCGAGTCGCGCAAGCCGTCGATGGGCTGGTTCGGGTCGAGGATCACGGCGGCGGCGAACACGGGGCCGGCCAGCGGACCGCGCCCTGCCTCGTCGACGCCGCAGATGATTTCATCGAGCGAGAATGGCAAGTCGTCAAACAGGCCGGGATAGATATTTTTCACGTTGAATCTTTGGTTGGTAATGCGCTTGAAGCGGTGATCGGGATTTACTTGCGGTGGGCGGCGATGACCTGCATCACCGCATTCGCGCTTTCCTGCGCGCTGTCGCGCAGCAGGCTGAGATGCATGTCCGTAAAACGCTGCACCAGGCGCAAGCGGCCCGGCACGTCGCTCAGCTGCTGCCACATGGCGTCGGCCAGCGCTTGCGGGCTGGCCGCGTTCTGCAGCAGTTCGGGCACCAGATAGTCGCGCGCCAGGATATTCGGCAAGCCTATCCACGGCTGGTAGCCCATGTGGCGCATGATTTCCCACGAGGCGCGCATCATCTTGTAGGCGATGACCATGGGCTTCTTGTACAGCGCCACTTCCAGCGAGGCCGTGCCGGATGCCACCAGCACCGCATCGGCGGCACAGATGGCCGTGTGCGAGCCGCCGTCGGTGAGCAGGATCTCGACGTCCTGCAGGCCCGCTTCGGCAATCAGCTGCAGGAAGTACTGGCGCTGCTTTTCGCCGGCCATGGGCGCGACGAAACGCAAGGAGCGGTCGCGCGCCAGCAGCAGCTTGCAGGCGCCGACAAAGGCCACCGCATTGTATTTGAGTTCGCCCATGCGGCTGCCCGGCATCAGGGTCACGACATTCGCGTCTTCCGGCAAGCCCAGGACACGGCGCGCGGCCGCTTCGTCGGGCTGCAGCGGGATCATCTCGGCCAGCGGATGGCCGACGTAGGTGACGGGCACGCCCGCCTTGCGGTAGATTTCTTCCTCGAACGGGAAGATCACCAGCATGTGCGAGACGGCCTTGATGATTTTCTTGATGCGCCCGCCGCGCCAGGCCCAGATCTGCGGCCCGATGTAGTGCACGGTGGGGATGCCCCCTTCCTTCAGCTGCTGCTCCAGTCCCAGGTTGAAGCCGGGATAGTCGGCGCCGATGAAGACGGCGGGCCGCTCGGCCAGCAACTGGTCGCGCAGCGCATTCTGGATGCCCTTGATTTCACGGTAGCGGGGAATGATCTCGAACAGGCCGCGCACGGTCAGCTTGTCCAGCGGCCAGTCCGAAACAAAGCCCTGTTTGGCCATGTGCTCGCCGCCGATGCCGTGGAAGCGGGCGCCGGGCAGCTGCGGCACCAGGCCGGACAGCAGCCGGCTGGCCAGCAAATCGCCCGACACCTCGCCGGCGACGATGGCGACCGACAGGTCGCTGCTCCGGTCAGCGGACGATGCCACGCGACGCCACGCCAAGGAATTCGCGCATGGCGCGAATGTGTTGCGCCACCTCGGGCGGTGATGCCGCTTCTTCTTCGAACAGGGCTGCCTTGGCTTCTTCCAGGGTCAGTCCCGAGCGATAGATCAGTTTATATGCGGTGCGGATGCCGTTGATCTGCTCGCGCGTAAAACCGCGACGCTTCAGGCCTTCGATATTCACGCCATGGGCGGCGGCCGGATTGCCGTTCAGGAGCACGAATGGCGGCACGTCCTGCGTCAGGCTGGTGCTCATGCCGACGAAGGCGTGCGCGCCGATCTTGCAGAACTGGTGCACATTGGCGAAGCCGCTCATGATGACCCAGTCGCCGATTTCCACATGACCCGCCAGCTGGGCGTTGTTCGAAAAGATCGTGTGGCTACCCACCTGGCAGTCATGCGCCAGGTGCACATAGGCCGAGATCCAGTTGTCATGGCCCAGGCGCGTCACGCCGCCGCCCTGCACGGTGCCCGTGTTGAAGGTGCAAAATTCACGGATGGTGTTGCGGTCGCCGATTTCCAGGCGCGTCGCCTCGCCCGCCCATTTCTTGTCCTGCGGCTGCGCGCCGATGGACGAGAACTGGAACAGATGATTGTCCGTGCCTATCGTCGTATGGCCTTCGATCACAACATGGGGGCCGACCTTGGTGCCGGCGCCGATGCGCACATGAGGGCCGATGATGGAATACGGGCCCACTTCGACCGAGCTGTCGAGCTCAGCCCGGGGATCGATGACCGCCGTGGAGTGGATGGCCGCCATCACTGCCCCGCTGGCTGGCTCGCAGATTGGCTCGCATCCTGCGCGCTGCGGATGGTGCACATCAGTTCCGCTTCCAGCGCAACCTTGCCGTCGACCGAGCCGACCGCCTTGTACTTCCAGATGCCGCGCGAGACGCGCAGGATTTCCACATCCATCTTCAGCTGGTCGCCCGGCTCGACGGGACGCTTGAAGCGCGCATTGTCGATGCCGACAAAGTACACCACGGAATTCTCGTCCGGTTTCACGCCCATCGACAGGAACGACAGCAAGGCCGCCGTCTGCGCCAGTGCTTCGATCATCAATACGCCGGGCATGACTGGTTTATGCGGGAAGTGGCCCTGGAAGAACTCTTCGTTGACCGTCACGTTCTTGATGGCGGTGATGGTCTTGTTCGCTTCCCAGTCCAGCACGCGGTCCACCAGCAGCAGCGGGTAGCGGTGCGGCAGCAGCGATTTGATGGCCAGGATGTCGAGGGTCTTTTTTTCAGTAGTCATTTTTCGTCTTGCGTGGTCAGTGTTTTCATTGTTTTTTCAAGCGCGCGGATCTTCTCGCGCATGCTTGACAGGTTGCGCACGATGGCGGCGCTCTTTTCCCAGTCGGCGTTCTTGGCCAGCGGATAAAAACCCGTGTACTGGCCAGGCTCCGCGATCGAGCGCGACACCATGCTGCCCGAACCGACGTGGACGCGGTCGGCGATCGTCAAATGACCGAGCACCATGGCGGCGCCGCCAAAGGTGCAGTATTTGCCGATGATGGCGCTGCCGGCCACGCCGACGCAGCCGGCCATGGCCGTGTGCGCGCCGATATGGCAGTTGTGGCCGATCTGGATCTGGTTGTCCAGCTTGACGCCATCCTCGATGATGGTGTCGGCCAGTGCGCCACGGTCGATGGTGGTGTTGGCGCCGATATCGACATCGTCACCGATCACCACCCTGCCCGTCTGCGGAATCTTGATGTACACGCCGCCTTCGTTGGCGAAGCCGAATCCGTCGGTGCCGATCACGGCGCCCGAATGGATGATGCCGCGCTGGCCGATCACGCAGCGCGCGTGGAAAGTCACGTTGGCGAACAGCTCGGTGCCGGCACCGATGACGGCGTCGCGGCCCACCACGCAGCCGGGACCGATGACGCAGCCGGCGCCAATCACGGCGCCCGCCTCGATCACGGCGTTGGCGCCGATGGAAGCGCTGGCGTCGACCTGCGCGCCCGCATCGACCACGGCGCTCGGGTGAATGCCCGCTGGCGCCTTGATTTCATGCAGGGCGGCGAAAAATTGCGCCGCGCGCGCGAAATACACATAGGGATTCGGTGTGACGATGCGCGCGCCGGCGTATTCAACGCCGATCAGCGCGTCGTCGGCCGGCGTGAGGATCAGCGCAGCGGCGCCGCTGCTGGCGGCCTGCGCGCGGAATTTGCTGTTGCTGAGAAAGCTGATGTGCGAAGCGCCGGCGTCGGCCAGCGGCGCGATCCCTGAAACTTCCAGATTGGGATCGCCCGCCAACTGTCCGCCGAAGCGTTCGACCAATTCTCCTAGTCGAGTGCCCATCTGATTACCTTTATAAGTACGCCTGCCAGCGCATGCACCGGCAGGCTTAAAACCATTTCGATTACTTGTCCAGCGCCTTCAGGACCTTGTCGGTGATGTCGATGCGCGGACTGGCCCACAGGGCTTCCTGCAGCACGATGTCATATCCTTCGATATGCGCCATCTGCTGGATGATGGTGTTGGCTTTTTCCGCGATGGCGCTGCGCTCTTCGTTCGTGCGCTGGCTCAAGTCTTCGCGGAACTCGCGCTGGCGGCGCTGCAGTTCCTTGTCCAGCTCGAAAAACTCGCGCTGGCGCTTGGCGCGCTCCGCCTCGCTCAGGGTCGGCATGTCCTTTTCCAGCGCCTCGTTGGCCACCTTGAAGCGGCTGGCCAGTTCCTGCACGGCTTTTTCGCGCGTGCGGAATTCCTCCGCCAGCTTGGCGCTGGCCAGCTTGGCCAGCCTCGATTCGTTATAGATACGTTCGCTGCTGATCCAGGCGATCTTCGACTCCTGAGCCTGCGCCTGCACCGGCAACAGCGAACTCCAGCACAATGCGATCACGGCAAGGGACTTGGGCAGGGTAGCGGATGCGGTGTTCATGATACTCCATGGTCAAAAAGTGAAAGCTGGCGCCAGGTACAGATGGCCGGTCAGAAACCCGTGCCCATCTGGAACTGGAAGCGCTCCAGGCGGTCCGTCGGCTTGGCATTCAGCGGCTTGGCATAGCTCAGCTTGAGCGGGCCCACCGGTGAAATCCAGCTGATCCCCAAGCCAGCAGAATAGCGCAATTGCGAGATCCGCATTTTTTCGCCTTCCTGGTACACCTGGCCGCCGTCGAGGAAACCGAACCAGCGCAGGCTGCGGTCATTGCCCGAACCGGGGAATGGCATCTGCAGCTCCGCGTTGCCGATCAGGCGCGACGCGCCGCCCAGGGCGTCATTGGTATTCGGCTCGACCGCACCCAGCGAGGAACTCAGGTAGCCGCGCACCGAACCGATGCCGCCGCCGTAGAAGTTCTTGAAGACCGGATAGACGTGCTTGCCGATACCATGACCGTAGTCGAGCTCGCCCTTCAGCGCCAGGGTCACCTTGCTGAACAAGGGACGGAAATACTGGTGCTCATAGATGGCGCGGAAATATTTCTGGTTACCGATCAAGTCCGCTTCCAGGTTGACGCGCTGGTAGCGGCCGATCGATGGCGTCAGGGCGCTGTCGCGGCTGTCGCGCTGCCATGCCGCCGTCAGCGGGATGGCGTTGGTGGTAGCTGAACCGATACCATCGGACGGGCCGCCATTGTCGATCACGTACTGGCGGAAGCGCAGCGGGCTGGTCTGATCGGTCTCGATGCGCGAACGCTCGGCACCGATACCGAAGAAGACGGTATCGACTTCCGAGAACGGCACGCCAAAGCTGACGCGGCCACCGGTCTGCTTGATCTTGTAGCTGCCGATGTTCAGCGCCGGCGGTTCCGTGGTGCGCAGATACACTTCGAAGCTGCGCGAAATGCCGTCGTCCGTGAAGTACGGATTGGTTTGCGAGAACGCGATGGTGCGGCTGTAATGGCTGGTATTGAGTTCGATACCGACCGTGTTGCCGCTGCCGGCGAAGTTAGCCTGCGAAATCGAGGCCGACAGCGTGAATTTTTCCGACTGCGAAAACGCGCCGCCGATCAGGAAGTTACCGGTCGGTTTTTCCACCACCGTCACATTCACGTCGACCTGGTCGTTCGTGCCCTGCGCTTCGGGCGTGTCGATGGTCACGTCCTTGAAGTAGCCGAGGCGGTCGACACGGTCGCGCGACAGTTTGATCTTGTTGCTGTCGTACCAGGACGATTCGAACTGGCGGAATTCGCGGCGGATGACTTCGTCGCGCGTCGTCGTGTTGCCGGCAATATTCATGTGGCGCACATACACGCGCTTGCCCGGATCGATGAAGAAGGTAAATGCCACTTCATGCTTTTCGCGGTTGATTTCCGGATTCGCATTGACGTTGGCGAACGCATAGCCGAAGGTGGCCAGGCGATCCTGGATGCGCTTGTTGGTGGCGGTCAGGCGCGCGCCGGAATAGATGTCGCCATCGCGCATCAGGTTCAAGGCCTTCAGTTCTTCCTCGCGGCCGAACATCTCGCCTTCGAACTTGGTGCCGGCGATCTTGTACTTCTCGCCTTCGGTGATATTGATCGTCAGGTAGATGTCTTTTTTATCGGGCGTGATCGACACCTGGGTCGAATCGACCTGCATCTCGATGTAGCCGCGGTCCAGGTAGAAGGACTTGAGCGACTCGATATCGCCCGTCAGTTTGGTCTTCGAATACTGGTCCGCCTTGGTGTACCAGCTGAACCAGCCGCCCGTGTTCAAGGCCAGCTGCTCGCGCAGCTCCTTGTCCGAGAAAGCCTTGTTGCCGACGATATTGATCTGCTTGATGCGGGCCACGTCGCCCTCGTCGACGGCAAACACCACGTTGACGCGGTTGCGCTCGATCGGCGTGACGGTGGTGGTGATCTTCACGCCGTACAGGCCATGCGACAGGTATTGGCGCTTGAGTTCCTGTTCCGCGCGGTCGACGGAAGCCTTGTCGAAGATCTTGGCCTCGCCCACGCCAATTTCCTTCAATGCCTTGACCAGCACGTCCTTTTCAAATTCCTTGGTGCCGGTAAATTCCACCGAAGCGATGGCCGGACGTTCCTCGACCAGCACCACCAGCACGTCGCCATCGACTTCCAGGCGTACATCCTTGAAGAAACCCGTCGCGTACAGGGCCTTGATGGCGGCAATGCTCTTCTCGTCGGAGAACGTTTCGCCGACGCGCACCGGCAGGTAGCTGAAGACAGTGCCCGCTTCGGTACGCTGGATCCCTTCGACCCGGATATCCTTGACAGTAAACGGCTGGACGGCCAGCGCGTGGCCGGCACAGAAGGCCATGACGGCGGCGCCGATCAGGCTGCGGCGAAAGGAAGGCAAGGCAAAACGAGCAGAATGTAATTTCATTGGGGTTATTCAATGGGTAAATCAATGGACAACATACACAAAAGATTGCTTGTGCGGCTCACTCAATGGCATCGGCTACTGCCTTAGTTGAGCAGCCGCAGCACGTCATTAAAGACGGCAAGCACCATCAAGGTCAGCAACAGACCGATCCCCAGGCGCTGGGCAATCTCGCCTACGCGCTCCGGCAAGGGGCGTCCGGTCAAAACTTCCAGCGAATAATACAGCAAATGCCCGCCATCCAGAACAGGAATGGGTAGCAAATTCATCACTCCCAGACTGATACTGATGAAGGCGATAAAGCTCAGGTAGCTTACCAGGCCGATGCGGGCGGTCTGCCCCGCATAATCGGCGATGGTGATCGGTCCTGTCACATTTTTCAGCGAAACCTGGCCAGTGATCATTTTGCCCAGCATTTTCAGGCTCATCACGCTGGTATCCCAGACCTTGGTGGCCGCCTTGCCCACGGCGGCGAACGGTCCCGATGCCACGGTGATCATATCCGGCACCTGTCCCAGCTTCGCCTGGATCTTACCAACTGTTACAGCTGCGTCGCCGCCCCGCACGGCGTCGGGCGTGATGGGCAAGCTCAGATCGCGCCCCTGACGACGCACTTGCAGCTGCAGGGTCCGCCCTGGCGAGCGGCTCAGGGTGTCGATGATGGCTGCCACGTCCTGCGCGGGCCGGCCATCGATGGCGAGCAGCTGATCGCCTTTTTGCAGACCGGCGCGCGCGGCGGCGCCACCCGGCATGATCTCGATCAACATCGGCGCGGAGCGGGCCAGCGTGAGTCCCAGCTTGCCCAGCGCATCGCCTTCGAAGTCCGCCTCCGTCAGGCCGTCCAGCGACAAGGTCGCCTCCTGCAGGCCGCGGTCGGGCCGGCGCACTTCGACGCGCACCGGCTGCTTGTCAAGCGCCGCCTGGATCAGTTCCCAGCGCATGTCGGACCAGCTGACCACCATCCTGCCGTTTACCGACTGCACCATGTCGCCACTGCGCAAGCCGGCCGCATACGCGGCAGTCCGTTCGGCCACCGGCCCCAGCTTGCTCGACGGCTCTTCGATGCCGTGCATGAACAGGCCAGCATACAGCACGATGGCGACGAGGAAATTGGCCAGCGGCCCGGCGGCCACGATGGCGATGCGGCGCCAGACGCTCTGGCGCGTGAACTCACGGCGCAATTCGCTTTCCGGCAAGCCGCTGAGGTCCTGCGCCCGGCTGTCGAGCATGCTCACGTAGCCGCCCAGCGGCAAGGCGGAAATCGCCCATTCCGTCTGGTCCTTGCCAAACTTGCGCGAATACACGACCTTGCCCATGCCGATGGAAAAACGCAGCACTTTCACGCCGCACCAGCGCGCCACCAGGTAGTGGCCCAGCTCGTGCAAGGTAATCAATGAGCCCAGCGCGACAATAAACGCCAGCAAGGTGGTCATCAAGGTCATGCGGCCAGCCTGTGGGCGATGTACGCCTGCGCGGCCGCTCTGGCCAGGCGGTCCTGCTCCATCACGGCCTCGATGCTGGAAGCGGCGCCGTGCGGCACCGTCTCGATCACATGGGCGATGACGCGGTCGATCTGGCGAAAGCCGATCTGCCCGTCAAGAAACGCCTGCACGGCCACTTCATTGGCCGCGTTCAGCAGGGTCGGCGCCGTGCCGCCCGCGCGCAGGGCGTCGAAGGCCAGCGCCAGGCAAGGAAAGCGGCGCAAATCGGGCCGTTCGAATTGCAATGTAGCAACTTGCGCCAGATCAAGCTGTGCCACGCCGGAAGCGATACGCTGCGGATACGCCAAGGCGTGCGCGATCGGCGTGCGCATGTCCGGATTGCCCAGCTGGGCCAGCACGGAACCGTCCACATACGACACCATCGAGTGGATCACGCTTTGCGGATGGATCAGCACCTCGATCTGCTCGGCCGGCGCGCCGAACAGCCAGTGCGCCTCGATCACTTCCAGGCCCTTGTTCATCATGGTGGCCGAATCGACGGAAATCTTGCGGCCCATGGCCCAGGTCGGATGCTTGCATGCCTGGTCCGGCGTCACGCTGTCGAGCGTCTCGACGTCGCGCGTGAGGAAGGGCCCGCCGGACGCCGTCAACACGATCTTCGCCACCCCGGCCGCGCCCGGCGCCCGCCCGTAGGCATGCGGCAGGCACTGGAAGATTGCGTTGTGCTCGCTGTCGATCGGCAGCAGCACGGCACCGTTATCGTGCGCCGCGTCGATGAACAGCTGGCCGGACATGACCAGCGCTTCTTTATTGGCAAGCAATACTTTCTTGCCGGCACGTGCCGCCGCCAAGGTGGGTGCCAGGCCGGCCGCGCCGACGATGGCCGCCATCACGCCCGTCACCTGCGGCGCGCTGGCGATGGCACACAGGGCTTCGACGCCATACTCGACCTGCGTAGCGACGCCCTGCCCGCGCAGCAGCCGCGTCAGTTCAAGGGCGGCGTCCGCCGTGCCGACGACGGCGCGCTGCGGACGGAATTGCAGGCACTGGGCGGCCAGTTCGACCACGCGGCTGTGGGCGCTCAGCGCATACACACTGTATTGCTCGGGATGACGCGCGAGCACGTCCAGGGTGGACACGCCGACCGAACCGGTAGCGCCAAGGATGGTAATGTATTGCATGAAAGTTTCCTTAAAGCCAGCTAGCCACCAGGGCGGCAAATGGCAAGACCGGGATCAGGGCATCTATACGGTCGAGTACGCCACCGTGGCCAGGCAGCAGGTTGCTGCTGTCCTTGATGCCGGCGCGGCGCTTCAATTGGGATTCGAACAGGTCGCCGACAATGCTGGCGGCGACGAGCACCAGCAGCACCAGCAAGGCCATGGGCCAGCCGCGGCGCAGCTGCAGCTGCACGGCAAAGGTATCTTGCAGCACGGGCAGCGATGGCGCGGCAACGATGGTGATGGCAGCGATGGCCAGCACGGCGATGCCGCCGCCGATGGCGCCCTCCCAGGATTTACCTGGAGAAATACTAGGCGCCAGCTTGCGCTTGCCGAAAGCCTTGCCCGAGAAATAGGCGCCGATATCGGCGATCCACACGAGGGCCATCACGGACAGCAGGAACAAGGGGCTATGCAGGAACAGGGCGATGATGGCGACGAAGCAGCCGACGATGGTCACCGGGTACACCAGGCTGAGCAAGGTGTTGCCCATGCCTTCCATGGGCGGCAAGCCCGTCGCCAGCGAGGGCACGAAGCGGATCAGCCAGATGGCCACGCACATCCCGAACCAGAAATTGAGCTGGGCCATGCCGTTGCCGACAAAAAACGTATATGCGAAGGCGGCGGTCCAGACGGCCGCGATCAGCAGCGCCTGGCGATTTTTGAAGATGCGGAAGCTTTCCCAGACGGCGGCGCCGAAGAACGCCGTGGCGATCACGGCGAAGGCGGGGAAATAATTCAGATACAGAACCGGCAGCAAGACCGCCAACAAGACCAGGGCGGTGATTATCCGTGTTTTCAGCATCAGTTTGTCTTTTCAATTAGTTGCGCGCTGGTACGGCCAAAGCGCCGTTCGCGCTGCTGGTAAGACGCGATTGCCGCGTCGAGGCACTCGACGCCGAAGTCGGGCCAGAAGGTCTCGGTGAAAAACAATTCAGTGTACGCCAGTTGCCACAACAGGAAGTTGGAAATGCGCTGCTCGCCGCCCGTGCGGATGAACAGGTCGGGCTCGGGTGCGTAGGCCATGGCCAGGTGCGGCGCCAGCTCTTCCTCCGCATACGCGTGGCTGGCGGGCTGGCCATTGGCGATCGCCGTTGCCGTCATTTTATTGACAGCCTGCATGATGTCCCAGCGGCCGCCATAGTTGGCGCAGATGGTCACCGTCAGGCGCGTGTTGCGCGCCGTCTTGCGTTCGGCATTGGCGATCAGGGTCTGCAGTTGCTCATTGAAGCGCGACAGGTCGCCGACCACCTTCAGGCGGATATCGTTGGCATGCATCTTCACCACTTCCCGTTCGAGCATGGTGACGAACAGACGCATCAGCATCGACACCTCTTCTTCAGGGCGGCGCCAGTTTTCCGAGCTGAAGGCAAACAGGGTCAGATATTCGATGCCACGGTCGAGGCAAGTTTCCACCACGCCGCGCACGGCATCGGCGCCCTTGACGTGGCCAGCCACACGGGGCAGGAAGCGCTTGGTTGCCCAGCGACCATTGCCATCCATAATGATTGCTACATGGCGCGGCACCGTGCCCACCTCCGGTACTGCCGTTGTCGAACTCGAATAGATCATGAAAACACTAATGCCAAAAATAAAAGATAGCTATTATGCGCCAAATAGCACTGCCCGGAAAAGCGATGCTTTTCCGGGCAGTGCCAAGCAAGCTGAAAACTAGACGGTCAGCACTTCTTTTTCTTTGTCGACGACCATCTTGTCGATGTCGGCAATGAACTTGTCCGTCAGCTTCTGCACTTCTTCCGAGGAGCGGCGCTCGTCGTCTTCGGAGCAGGCTTTTTCCTTGACCAGTTTTTTCAGCGATTCATTGGCATCGCGGCGGATATTACGCACGGCAATCTTCGCGTCTTCCGCTTCGCTCTTGACCAGCTTGACCATTTCCTTGCGACGCTCTTCCGTCAGCGGCGGGGTTGGCACGCGGATCATGTCGCCCTGCGCCGATGGATTCAGGCCCAGGTCGGCGTCGCGGATGGCTTTTTCGATGGTGGTGGCCATCTTTTTTTCATACGGCTGCACACCGATGGTACGCGCGTCGATCAAGGTCACGTTGGCAACCTGGGTCAGCGCCGTCGGCGAACCGTAGTACTCGACCATTACGTGGTCCAGGATACCCGTATGGGCGCGGCCGGTGCGCACCTTGGCCAGGTCGGCCTTCAGTGTTTCCAGCGACTTCGCCATGCGTTCCTGGGCATTCTTTTTAACGTCAGCTAAGGACATTACCGTACTCCTGTAGTGACGCCTGTCAAAACCTGCTGCGCGTCGGCATTTGCGGCCTGCGATGCTCACCGTACCTCGGTACGGTTGCGCTTCCCAGCCACAACTCCCCTGCGCTCGCGACGGCTTTGTCAGGCGTTATTAATGATAACTACTATTAAAATGGCGTCTGTTAGACGTGAACCAAAGTACCTTCGTCCTCACCGAGAATCACGCGCATCAGCGCGCCTGGCTTGGTGATCGAAAACACCTTGATCGGCAGTTTCTGGTCGCGGCACAGGGCGAAAGCGGTGGCATCCATCACTTGCAGGTGCTTGGCGATGGCGTCGTCGAAGGTAATCGTGTGGAACAGGGTGGCATTCGGATCCTTCTTCGGATCGGCCGTGTAGACGCCGTCGACCTTGGTGGCCTTCAGGACGATCTCGGCGCTGATCTCGGAACCGCGCAGGGCAGCTGCCGTGTCGGTGGTGAAGAATGGATTGCCGGTGCCGGCGGCGAAGACGACAACCTTGCCTTCTTCCAGGTATTGCAGGGCTTTCGGACGGACGTAGGGCTCGACAACCTGTTCGATGCCGATGGCCGACATGACGCGCGCGGTGATGCCGACGTGACGCATGGCATCGGCCAGGGCCAGGGCATTCATCACGGTGGCAAGCATGCCCATGTAGTCTGCGGTGGCACGGTCCATGCCTTGCGCGCCGGGCGCGACGCCACGGAAGATATTGCCGCCGCCAATCACGATTGCCAGTTCCACACCCAACTTCGCCACCTCGGCCACATCGGCCACCATGCGCTCGATCGTGGCGCGGTTGATGCCGTAGGGATCATCACCCATCAGGGCTTCGCCGGACAACTTGAGGAGGACGCGCTTGTAGGCTGGTTTTGACATGAGCTGGGGCTCCATAAATGAGGTTATTCGAGTATGACATGGCGCAGCGCCTTGCAGCGCCGGATAGGCGCGCGGGACTGCCCATGCCGCCGCCCGGCACGACAGGTGCGGGCGGGCCAAAAAAACGGGCCTCTCGGCCCGCTTTACTTACGCTCCCTGGGAGGCAGCCATCTGTGCTGCGACTTCTGCTGCGAAGTCGTCCTGCTTCTTCTCGATGCCCTCGCCCACTACGTACATGGCGAAACCTTTGACGCTGGTGTTAGCCGCCTTCAGCATTTGCTCAACCGACAGCTTGTCGTTTTTCACGAAAGCCTGGTTCAACAGGGACACTTCTTTCAGGAACTTCTGCACGGAACCTTCCAGGCGCTTGGCCAGGATTTCCGGCGATTGCGCTGGCTTGCCTTCGGCGGCCGCTTTGACTGCGTCTTCTTCAGCTTTCAGTTGTGCAACCGAACGCTCTTTTTCGATCAGTTCCGCAGGAACTTCGTTCGCCGACAGCGACACTGGCTTCATTGCAGCGATGTGCATGGCCACGTCCTTGCCCACTTGCTCATCGGCGCCGTCGAATTCGACGATCACGCCAATGCGCGAACCGTGCAGGTAGGAAGCCAGCTTGGCGCTGGTTTCGAAACGCTGGAAGCGGCGGATGGTCATGTTTTCGCCGATTTTGCCGATCAGGGCAGCGCGCACTTCGTCCAGGGTCTTGCCATCGAGTGGCAGGGCCAGCAGGGCAGCGACGTCAGCCGGGTTGTGTTCCGCTACCAGACGGGCAGCGTTGTTGGCCAGTGCCAGGAAGTCGTCGTTTTTCGCAACGAAGTCGGTTTCCGAGTTCACTTCGACCAGGGCGCCTACGCCGTTGGCGATGTAGGTTGCCACGACGCCTTCAGCGGTGATGCGTGCCGATGCTTTCGATGCCTTGCCGCCCAGTTTGACGCGCAGGATCTCTTCCGCACGCGCCATGTCGCCTTCGGCTTCGGTCAGTGCTTTTTTGCATTCCATCATTGGTGCGTCGGTTTTGCCGCGCAATTCGCCTACCATCGCTGCTGTAATCGCTGCCATGTGTTTCTCCTGATTCGGTGAGTCGATAGTCGCGGCCGGGCATGCATGCCTCGCCAGCGGTCACTATCGTTTTTTTTGTTAAAAAAAAGGGGGAGCTGCTGCCACCCCTTTTCCCTTACTGCTGTGCTTACAAACGGCTATCCTGCGATAGCCTGGCCATTAAGCCTGTTCGTTAACTTCGACGAATTCGTCGCCAGCGGCTGCTTTAACCATTTCAACAACTTCGTTACCGGCAGCTGCACGGCCTTCGATGATTGCATCTGCAACACCGCGAGCGTACAACATGATGGCTTTCGAGGAGTCATCGTTACCTGGGATCACGAAGTTCACGCCTTCTGGGGAGTGGTTGGTATCGACAACGCCGATGACCGGAATACCCAGTTTAGCTGCTTCGGTGATCGCACCTTTGTGGTAGCCGACGTCGACGACGAAGATTGCGTCAGGAACGCCGCCCATGTCCTTGATGCCGCCGATCGATTTTTGCAGCTTGATCATTTCACGGGAGAACATCAGCGCTTCTTTTTTCGACAGCTTTTCGATCGAACCGTCTTCAACCATCGCTTCCATGTCCTTCAGGCGCTTGATCGAGGTCTTGATCGTCTTGAAGTTGGTCAGCATGCCGCCCAACCAACGTTGATCAACGAAAGGCACGCCAGCGCGTTGCGCTTCAGCAGCGATGATTTCGCGAGCTTGACGCTTGGTGCCAACCATCAGGATGGTGCCACGGTTTGCAGCCAGTTGACGCACGTGCTTCATTGCGTCCTGGTACATCGCCATGGTTTTTTCCAGGTTGATGATGTGGATCTTGTTGCGATGGCCGAAGATGAACGGTGCCATTTTTGGATTCCAAAAACGGGTTTGGTGACCAAAGTGGACACCGGCTTCCAGCATTTCGCGCATTGTTACGGACATTATTAACTCCAGGGTTGGGTCTGGAATCCGATCAGTCACCATACAGGCACCCTTGTCGACCGGATTCGCGTGTTTATATAAATTAAAGACACTGTTTTACTGCATTGCTTAAAAGAGAATTCAAGCAACCCGGGATTCTACACCGAAACAGCAAGGATTTCAAGTCCGCCTTGCGCGCCCCGCCCCAGGCGCCCCGCTTGCGCTCGCGCCATGAAAAAAAGCCCGCCAGGCGAACCTGGCGGGCTTTGTTCAGACTGTCATGCCGTGCCCCTTGCGGAGCGCGGAATTAGAAAGCCTGGTTGTAACGCACGTAGACGAAGCGGTCGATAGGCGCATTAGGGTCAACGGCCGACGAGGACGAAGTATTAACGCCTAGGCTGGTCGCCGCGTACATCAGACGTGGAGCACGGTCAAACAGGTTGTTCGCGCCGACCGAGATCTGGCCTTTCCACGGCGTTTTATACGCCACGTTCAGGTCGATGTAGGTGGTCGAACCACGCTTGTTGTAAGCAGGGCTATTGTAGCTGACGCCAGGTGCATCCGGATTCGAGCACTCGATTTCCGTATCCACGCACACATCCTTCACGCCGCTGGTGTAACGCGCGGTCAGGGTCGAACTCCAGTTGCCCATCATCCAGTCCAGGCTGATGTTCGACTTCAGGCGGGCATACGTAAACTCGCCTGCGTACTCTTGCCAGTCCGCCTTGGCCGACGATTTTTCCTTGAACGAACGCAGGAGGGTCGATTCAGTACGGATGGCAAAGTTACCATATGCCGTGCGTGGCAGGCGATAACCGAGGCCGATATCGAAACCTTCGGTCGACAACTCGCCTTTATTGATACGACCCCGCGACAGGCCGATGATGGCACCGGTCGAATCACGCGTGACGTCAGGGCAATACGCTTGCAGATTATCTTCCACGCAATTGGCGATGATTTCAGCGGCGCTCCAGCCCGAGATCTGGTTTTTCACGCTGATCTTGAACCAGTCCAGGCTAGCCGTCAGGCCGGGCACGAACGATGGGTTATACACAAAGCCCAGGGTCTTGGTTTTTGCCGTTTCAGGCGTCAGCGTATTGTTACCCACGCCCGTATTGAAAGGCACCGTCGATTGCGCACCGGAAGCACCTACCTCCGAGCCCGATTGATTCAACTGGCGATAGCCAGCCGGCACGCCGGTCGCTGCGCAACGCTTAGCTACGGCAGGATCGCGCGCAGCCACGCCCCAGCGGCTGTCGCATGGATCGAGGTATGGGTCGAAACTCTGACCACCACCACCAAAGGTGTCACCCAGCGCAGGAGCGCGGAATCCTTCAGCCCAGGTGCCACGAACCAGCAGGTCGTCAACAGGTTTCCACATGATGCTGGCTTTGCTGTTGGTCGTCGTACCGAAGTTGTCGTAGTCCGAATAGCGCGATGCCAGATCCAGCGACAGGAACTTGGCAAATGGCTTGTCTTTCAGCAAAGGAATATTTGCTTCCAGATACAGCTCTTTGACCGAGTAACGACCTTCGGTGGTGTGCGCGGCCAGGTCGGTCGAATAACCGGACTGGTCGAACTGGCCTGGACGATCATAGCCACGCACGTCGCGCTTCTCGATACCGCCAGCGAAACCGAGCGGACCCGCTGGCAGAGTGAACAACTCGCCGGAAACATCGGCGGTAATGCTGTTGACCGTGCTGCCATAAGTGCCCTGACCATTCGCCAGGATATAATTCCAGCCATCCGCATCCACCACGGATGGGCCGCCCAGGATATTAAATGGCGTGCACTGCTTGAATGGAATCGGGCTCGCTGCCGTACCGCACTGCACTTGGCCGGCGGCATTCATGAACGATGGCCCCAGGGCTTTCTTCAGGTTCAACAGATTCAGGTTGCCCGTACTCAGGTTTTCGCCTTTGAGCGAATTGT
Source organism: Janthinobacterium sp. GW822-FHT07H11 (assembly GCF_058798615.1). Classification (NCBI taxonomy): domain Bacteria; kingdom Pseudomonadati; phylum Pseudomonadota; class Betaproteobacteria; order Burkholderiales; family Oxalobacteraceae; genus Janthinobacterium; species Janthinobacterium sp. GW822-FHT07H11. Next base: position 2,969,857 of record NZ_CM179507.1, on the reverse strand, counting down.
GGTTGTAACCAACACTCCAGCTCCATGGCAAGTTGCGCAGCGTGAATTCGCCTTCCAGCGTTGCATCGATATGCAAGGTCTGATTATTGTTTTCGGTAACGCGCGGATGCTCGGTGGTACGGCGGGAGAAGAAGAGGTCCTGACCAACGCCACCAGCCGCCGCTTGACTGCCGTACGGATTGAAATAGCTATCTTTGTCGATATAGACGCGATAGTTGGGCTGCGACAGGCTGCTCAGTGGATAGCCGGCGACCTGGCGCGTTGAACTGCGCTCGGCATACATGGCCGTGGTCGTGAAGCGCATATCCATTGGCAACTCGATCGTGCCTTTGGTAAAGATCGAGGTCAATTTCGTCGGAGACTGGAACATCATCTGCTGCGACGAGTTATACTTATCTTCCTGCGCGCCCGTGTAATTATGGTAATTGGCAGCATTGCGTGCATCCGCGCCAACGCCGCTACCATCGAAACTGCCGGTATGGTTCAGGATCTTGTTGAAGCCACCTTCCTTGACAACGGCATTGCTAGCACCAGCCTTCGGTCCGGAGGTATAGATCGGCGTGATGCGGCCCCATGGCGAAGCACCAAAATTGTCGCCGAAGAAGTTACCCGTACCATAGCTTTGCGAAGTGATATCACGCGTCTTGGCCCAGACTGGCTCGGTCTTGCTATGCGAAATGCCGAACATCATCGACGCTTTTTCACCATTCGCGCCATACGACAGCGAATAGTCTTCGGTCTTGCCGTCGCCTTTTTCGTTAATGCCCTTGTAGACACTGAGAGATGCGCCTTCCAGCTTCTTCTTCAGGATGATGTTGACCACGCCGGCGATCGCATCGGAACCGTAGATCGACGAAGCGCCGTCTTTCAGGATATCGATGCGCTCGATCATGGACGAAGGCACGGTCGACATGTCGGTATAGCCATCAACCGATTGCGTCCAGCGCTTGCCATTGACCAGCACCAGCAGGCGGTTGGCACCCAGGTTGCGCATGTCGATGTACTGACCGCCTTGCTCGCGGTTCGAAGTCAGTACCGAACCCTTGCTGAAAGCTGGCGTACCAGCCGAAGTCATCTGATTCAAAATATCACCAACAGTGATGAGGCCGGTAGCCTGGATTTGCTGTGCGGTGATTTTTTGTACAGGTTGCGCCGTTTCCAGGTCAACCTGGCGGATACGGGAGCCGGTAATCTCGACGCGTTGCGTGCTTTCAGCTTCGGCTTGCGCCTGAGCAAAAGCGGTCAGCGAGTTCAAAGCCATTGCGACTGCGACAGCAATCTTGGTGCGTTGATGCATAAGTTCTCCGATTTGAATACTACCTACTGATCTAGTCAGGCTCTTGTAGAAATAAAATTATGTCTAATGTCTTTTCGAATCAAACGCTGCCGACTGTGTCTCCAATCGTTGCCCGCTTTGTGAGCGAGTCAGCAAGATTTCCTTGACATCACTACATCAAACCATTTTCAAAGCGGCACTGTCAATAATCGACGAAAGCGGATTCATCAAAGAAACAACACTTTTTTTGATGCTAATTATTTTCATGTTCTTCCAAAAAAAACGTTGCTATCCTACATGGCGATTGTGCATGCACCAGGCCGGTGCAAAGGCACGGCTGCCGCATGTTTGCACGCCATTTTTCGGTGCAAGAAGCACATTCGCCTGAAACGGCCGCGAACCCTGATGCCGGCAAGAAAAACATTCTCTGATTTTGTGAAACATTCCTTCTTCTTTGCTTCCACGTTTTTCATCACGCACTAATTTGGCCCATTTCGCACTGCCCCCTCCCGCGTCTCATCATCCCCTCCGGGAAGTCCCCCGCGCATTACTACCGCCTCGTTTATAATTTCAGCATATTTGCAGATTTTTTTTGTCCGACAGGACTCGTCTGCGCTTTTTCCCCGAATATATTCAGATTGCGATCCACATCATGTCCACCATCCGTATCAATTCCGCCGCCGACATCGAAGGCATGCGCGTAGCCGGCAAGCTCGGCGCCGAAGTCCTCGACTACATCACGCCCTTCGTCAAGGTTGGCGTCACCACCGGCGAACTCGACCGCCTTTGCCACGAATACATGGTCAACGTACAGGGCACCATCCCTGCCCCGCTCAACTATTGCCCGCCCGGCTATACACCGTATCCTAAGGCCATCTGCACCTCCGTCAACGACGTCATCTGCCATGGCATTCCAGGCGACAAGGTCCTGAAAAGCGGCGACTCCGTCAACCTCGACATCACCGTCATCAAGGATGGCTACCACGGCGACAACAGCCGCATGTTCCTGGTCGGCACGCCCACCATCCTGGCCAAGCGCCTGTCGGAAATCACCTATGAGTGCATGTGGCTGGGAATCGATCAGATCAAGCCGGGCGCCCACCTGGGCGATATCGGCCACGCCATCCAGCAGCACGCGGAAAAAGCCGGCTACAGCGTGGTGCGCGAATTCTGCGGCCACGGCATCGGCAAGGTCTTCCATGAAGAACCGCAAGTGTTGCACTACGGCAAGCCTGGCACCCTGGAACGCCTGGAAGCGGGCATGATTTTTACCGTGGAACCGATGATCAACGCGGGCCGCCGCGAAATCCGCGAAATGAACGACGGCTGGACCATCAAGACCAAGGATCGCAGCCTGTCGGCGCAGTGGGAACACACGGTGCTGGTCACGGAAACGGGCTATGAAGTGCTGACCGTATCGCCCGGCATGCCGCCACCGCCCGCCTTCATCGCCAGCAAAGCCTGATATTTACCCAGCCACGCGCACCGCCACACCAAGGCCCAGATGAAAAAGCAAGTTCGGGAACAGCTGAAACAACAACTGAAAGCCGACCGCCAGGTCGTCATTGCGGCCTTTCAGGCCGACGGCAAGCCTGAAAAACTGCTGCGCAGCCTGCGCCACAGCGTCGATGGCGTACTGGCGCGCGCCTGGCAGGAAGCGGGACTGCCGCCCGGCACGGCCCTCGTGGGCGTGGGCGGCTATGGCCGCGGTGAACTGTTTCCTTACTCCGACGTCGACCTGCTGATCCTGCTGCAAGCGGCGCCCGACGCCGCCACGCAGGAAAAGCTCGAGGAACTGGTGCAACTGCTGTGGGACCTGGGCCTGGAAATCGGCCACAGCATCCGCACGGTGGAGGAATGCATGGTCGAGTCGAAGGCCGACATCACGGTGCAGACCAGCCTGCTGGAAGCGCGCCTCGTCTGCGGCAACGCGGACCTGTTCGCGCACCTGCAGCGGCGCTACCAGGCGGCGATGGACCCGCAGGCGTTTTTTCAGGCAAAAACGGCGGAAATGCGCCAGCGCCACGCCAAGTACGAAGACACGGCCTTCAGCCTGGAGCCGAATTGCAAGGAAAGCCCGGGCGGCCTGCGCGACCTGCAGGTGATCCTGTGGGTGGCCAAGGCGGCCGGCCTGGCCAATTCCTGGCGCACCCTGGCCACGGGTGGCCTGATCACCCTGACGGAAGCGCGCCAGTTGATGGAAAAGGAGCGCGCCTTCAAGGATATCCGCGTGCGCCTGCACCTGCACGCGGGACGGCGCGAAGACCGCCTGGTGTTCGACGTGCAGACGGCCATCGCCGAATCGCTGGGCCTGCAGGCGACGGGCAGCGGGCCGCACATGCGCCGCGCCAGCGAATTCCTGATGCAGCGCTATTATTGGGCCGCCAAGACGGTGACCCAGCTCAACACGATCCTGCTGCAAAACATCGAGGCGCGATTGTTCCCGCAAGACAATGTGCCAGTGCCCATCAACGACCGCTTCAATGAAGTCAACAGCCTGATCGACATCAGTGCCGACGATACGTTCGAGCAAACTCCTTCCGCCATGCTGGAGATTTTCGTGCTGATGACGGAACGCCCGGCCCTGAAGGGCATGACGTCGCGCGCCACGCGGGCCCTGTGGCACGAGCGCTTCAAGATCGACGCGGCCTTCCGCCAGGACCCCGCCAACCGCGCCCTGTTCCTGCGCATCATGCAGGCGCCCGTGGGCATCATCCACGCGCTGCGGCGCATGAACGAGATGAGCATCCTCGGGCGCTACCTGCCGAATTTCCGCCGCATCGTGGGCCAGATGCAGCACGACCTGTTCCACGTGTACACGGTCGACCAGCACATTTTGATGGTGGTGCGCAACATGCGCCGCTTCACGATGAGCGAACATGCGCACGAATACCCATTCTGCAGCCAGCTGATGGCCGATTTTTCGCAGTCGTGGCTGCTGTACGTGGCAGCCCTGTTCCACGATATCGCCAAGGGCCGCGGCGGCGACCATTCGAAACTCGGCGTGGCCGATGCCACCCAGTTCTGCCAGGACCACGGCCTGTCGCCGGAAGATACGGAACTGGTGGCTTTCTTGGTGGAAAATCATCTGACCATGTCGCAAGTGGCGCAAAAGCAGGACCTGTCCGACCCCGACGTCGTCCAGGCGTTCGCGAAAGTGGTCAAGGACGAGCGCCACCTGACGGGCCTGTACCTGCTGACGGTGGCCGACATCCGCGGCACCAGCCCGAAAGTGTGGAATGCCTGGAAAGGCAAGCTGCTCGAAGACCTGTACAAGGTCACCTTGCGCGTGCTGGGCGGCGAACCGCACACGGCCGACCGCGTACTGAAAAACCGCCAGCAGGAGGCGCTGGCCACGCTGCGCCTGTACGGCTTGCCGCCGGACGCGCACCAGAAGCTGTGGCAGCAACTGGACGTGGCGTACTTCCTGCGCCACGACGCCTCCGACATCGCCTGGCAGACGCGCTCGCTGTACGACAAGCTCGACAGTAAGACACCGGTGGTAAAATGCCGGTTGGCGCCCATCGGCGAAGGCTTGCAGGTGGCCGTGTATATTTCCGACCAGCCCGACCTGTTCGCGCGCATCTGCAGCTATTTCGACCGCAAGAACTTCAGCATCCTCGACGCGAAGATCCACACGACCCGGAATGGCTATGCGCTCGACACCTTCCTCGTCACCGAGCAGAATTTTGCCAAGAGCTACCGCGACATCATCAGCCTGATCGAGCACGAACTGGGCGAGCTGCTGCAGTCGCAAACGCCGCTGCCGCCGCCGGGCAAGGGTCGGCTGTCGCGGCTGTCGCGCACCTTCCCCTTCCAGCCCACGGTGGACTTGCGGCCCGACGAAAAAGGCCAGTACTACCTGCTGTCGGTGGCCGCCAACGACCGCACGGGCTTGCTGTATGCGATCGCCAACGTGCTGACCAAGTACCGCATCAACCTGCATACGGCCAAGATCATGACCCTGGGCGAGCGGGTCGAAGACGTGTTTCTCGTCGACGGTCCCGCGCTCAACAATGCCCGCAACCAGATATTGCTGGAAACCGATTTACTCGATGCGCTCAAGGTGTAAGCCCCACGCGCATCGCCTACCTTTCTTGATTTAGTGAAACACAAACCATGACCGAAGAATTATTACGCCTGTCCAAACGCATGTCCGAACTGGGCCTGTGCTCCCGCCGCGAAGCCGATGAATGGATCGCGCGCGGCTGGGTCCGCGTGGATGGCAAAGTGGTGTCCGAACTGGGCAGCAAGGTCTATCCCAGCCAGCGCGTCACCGTCGAGCGCCAGGCGGCGGCCGAACAATCCAAGCGCGTTACCGTACTGATCAACAAACCCGTCGGCTATGTCAGCGGCCAGGCCGAGGATGGCTACACGCCGGCCGTGGCCCTGATCAAGGCCGAGAATCGCTGGGCGGAAGACCGCAGCCCGGAACAGTTCCACCCGACACAGCTGCGCAGCCTGGTGGCGGCCGGCCGCCTCGACATCGATTCCGTCGGCTTGCTGGTGCTGACGCAGGATGGTCGCGTGGCCAAGCAGCTGATCGGACACGACACCGACATCGACAAGGAATACCTGGTGCGCGTGAGCTACACCAAGGGCGGCACCCTGCCCGACAGCGAGCTGAAAAGGCTCAATCACGGCCTGTGGCTCGACGGCAAGCCCCTGCTGCCGGCGAAGGTGCGCTGGCAAAATGAAGATCAGCTGAGCTTTACCCTGCGCGAAGGCAAGAAGCGCCAGATCCGCCGCATGTGCGAAGCCGTCGGCCTGAAAGTGCTGGGCCTGAAGCGCGTGCGCATCGGCAAGGTCAAGCTGGGCGACCTGCCGACGGGCCAATGGCGCTACCTGAGCGCGGATGAGCAATTTTAAGCGCGGCGCCTCGGCATGGCATGCCGCGCGGCATGCCAGCCTGTAGCATCAACACCACGGGAATATAGTGCAATAAAGATAACTATTGTGATTTAGTTAGCAAATCTTGCCGTAAGCCTATACACTATTCCCCCATCAGAACATAAGAGATAAGCCGTCGTGAACGATCCCATCCCCAATCCCCTGCGCAAAGGTGCGCCCAGCCTGGCCGATGTGGCCGAGCCGATGGCCCCCGGCACCAAGCCGCACCACATGAGCGACCCGTGGGATATCGGCGAAACGCTGTGCAGCCTGGCCGACAATGGCGATGCGCTTTCCATTTATCCCGCCGGCGGCGAAGACGTCATCATGGCGCGCATCCTGTCCGTCGACGACGACTTGCCGCAATTCGTGCTGGAACTGAATGAAGGCGAGACCCTGCCTGCGGGCGGCGCCACCTTTGTCTCGTGGGTGCAAAATGCCAAGCTGCAATTTACGATCAACGGCGAGTGGCAAGCCTATCCGGAACGACCGAATGTCTACCTGACCAACTTCCCCAGTCACTGCCTGGTGCTCGAGCGGCGCGAATCGGCACGCCTGGAGACGCCGCTGGGCGTCTATTACCTGGCCGCCTTCGTGCTCGAAGGCCGGCCATATGAATTGCAGCTGTATGATTTCTCGGCCGGCGGCATCGGCATGCGCGCCCACCCGCGCGATACGGTCGGCCTGTACGTGGGACGCAAGCTGTCGCGCGTGCGGCTCGAACTCGGTCCCAACAAGGTCATGATCGCCGACCTGGAAATCCGCCTGTCGCGCACTTTCCGCTCCTTCCTGCTGGGCGAGCAAGTACAGATCGGCTGCCGCTTCCTGAACCTGACGGACGCCATGCGCGAAGAACTGAAGACGCTGCTCGACAACCTGGGCAGCAGCCGCAAGGTACGCTAGACTCGCTTCGCCCATAAAAAATGGCCGCCCAGCTCATGCTGCGCGGCCATTTTTTTTGACAGTCGAACTCGCGAGGCACCTGAAAAACCTTCAGGGCAAGGCAACGCCGCCATGGACGTTTTCTCAGACGCAGATCAGTCGTCGTCGTTCGGGTCCAGGTCGGGGAACATCACATCCGTATAGCCGAATTGCGTAAAGTCAACGATACGCATCGGATACAGGATGCCGTGCAAGTGATCGACTTCGTGCTGCACCACGCGCGCATGGAAGCCGTCGCAATCGCGGCTGATGGACTGGCCGAACTGGTCCAGGCCTTCATAGTGCAGCTCGCTCCAGCGCGGCACGCTGCCACGCAAGCCAGGCACGGACAGGCAGCCTTCGAAGCCCTCTTCCTTGCGTTCCGACAGCGGCGTCAGCACTGGATTGATCAGCACGGTTTCCGGCACTTGCGGCGCATCGGGATAGCGCGCATTCTGCTTGAAGCCATAGATGACCACCTGCAGGTTGACGCCGATCTGCGGCGCCGCCAGGCCGGCGCCATTGGCCGCGTGCATGGTGTCGAACATGTCGGCGATCAAGGCGTGCAGCTCGGGCGTGCCGAATTCACGCACAGGCTCGGCCATCCGCAGCAAGCGCGGATCGCCCATTTTCAAAATCTCGCGTACGGTCATTTTGTTTCCAGGGTAGCTAGTAAATGTTGCAAATAGGCACGGAAGGAAGCGCCCGTTTCCGGATGCTTCATGCCCATCGCCGTGGTGGCCTTCAGATAACCGAGTTTCGAGCCACAATCATAGCGCTGGCCCGCGTAGCGGTACGCCAGCACGCGCTCTTCGCGCATCAGCGCGGCGATGCCGTCGGTCAGCTGGATTTCGCCGCCCGCCCCCGTACCCAGGTTCTCCAGGTGATCGAAGATGCGGCTGGTCAGCACATAGCGGCCGACCACGGCCAGCGTCGATGGCGCTTCCTCGGGCAGCGGTTTTTCCACGATGGCCGAGACCAGTTCCAGGTCAGGCTGATAATGCTGGGCGCTGACAATGCCGTACTGCCGGGTTTCCGCGCGCGGCACATCCTGCACCGCCAGCAGCGAACAGTTTTCATACTGGAAAACATCGGCCATCTGCGCCAGCACAGGGCGCGTCCCGTCCTCCACATCCATGAAGTCATCGGCCAGCAGCACGGCAAACGGCTCGTCGCCGATCACGGGCCGGGCGCACAGCACGGCATGCCCCAGGCCCAGCGGCGCCGACTGGCGGATATAGATGCAATTAACATGCTTCGGTATCACGTTCTGCACCATGTCCAGCAACTGCCGCTTGCCCGCCGCTTCCAGTTCCGCTTCCAGCTCATAGGCCGTGTCGAAATGGTCTTCGATCGCGCGCTTGTTGCGGCCCGTGATGAAGATCAGTTCCGTGACCCCCGCCGCCACGGCCTCTTCCACTGCGTACTGGATCAGGGGCTTGTCGACGATGGGCAGCATCTCCTTCGGCTGTGCCTTGGTGGCAGGTAAGAAACGGCTGCCCAGGCCGGCGACGGGAAACACTGCTTTTCTGATTTTTTTCATGGGTCTGTCTGCAAAATAGGGAATGAATACGCGTCAACGGCAACGAGGAGCCTCTTATTGCTGCGCCAGCAAGGCCAGCAACCCCGCTTCATCGAGCAGCTCCACGCCCAGCTCCTGGGCCTTGGCCAGCTTGCTGCCCGCGTCGGCGCCGGCAACGACAAAACCCGTCTTCTTCGACACGGACCCGCTGACCTTGCCGCCAGCCGCCTCGATCAGCGCCGCCGCTTCATCGCGGCTCAAGCTGGGCAAGGTGCCCGTCAAGACAAAGGTCTTGCCGTCCAGCTTGCCGCCAGAAGCTGGCAGTTCAGGCAATTGTGACAGCAATTCCGTACGCAAGTCGTCCAGTTGACGCAGCAGGCGCAGATTGTCCTCGTCCGCCAGCCAGGCAGCCAGCGCCTCGCCCACAGCGGCCGGCAAGCCGGCATGGAAGCCGCTGCCCTGCGACGCCAGCGTGGCCAGGGTCATGCCCCGCTCCACCAGCTGCTTGCTGCGCGCTTCCGTCAGTTTCGGTATGCCGATGGCGGCCAGCAGCTTGACCTGTTCCAGCTGCGTGCGCAACTTGGCGCTCGGGGCATGCTCGCCCTGCGGCGCCACGCCGGCGGCCAGCAGGGCATCGAGCGCCTGCTGGTTTTTCTCTTCGGCGAAGAAGTCCGCAATCGACTCGGCCACCGTGCCGCCGATATCGGGCAGCACGCGCAGCAAGGCGGCCGGCGCGCGGCGCACGCGCTCCAGGCTGCCCAACCACTCGGCCAGGGTCTTGGCCGTCGATTCGCCCACGTGGCGGATGCCCAGCGCGAACAGGAAACGCTCAAGCGGCGGACGCTTGCTCGCTTCTATGCCAGCGAGCAAGTTTTCCGCCCACTTGGTGGGAATCTTGCCTTGCTGCACCGTTTCCGGCGTGCTGCCATCGCGTTCATCGGCACGCAGTTTCATTTCCAGCAGTTTGTCCAGGGTCAAGCTGTACAGATCAGCCAGGCCATGCACGTACTCGAGTTCGACCAGGGTATCGATATAACGTTCCCCCAATCCCTCGATATCCATCATGCGGCGGCCCGCGAAATGGCGGAACGCTTCCTTGCGCTGGGCCGAACAGAACAGGCCGCCCGAACAGCGGGCAATCGCCTCGCCCTCTTCGCGCACCACGTGCGAGCCGCACACGGGGCAGGACTCCAGCATCTTGAACGGCAACGGCGCCGGCTGCGGGCGCTTGTCCAGCACCACGGCCAGCACTTCGGGGATCACGTCGCCGGCGCGGCGCACGATGACGGTATCGCCCACGCGCACATCCTTGCGCAGGACTTCATCTTCATTGTGCAAGGTGGCGTTGGTCACCGTCACGCCGCCGACGGACACGGGCGCCAGGCGCGCCACGGGCGTCATGGCGCCGGTGCGGCCCACCTGGATATCGATGCCCAGCACCACCGTCAATGCCTCTTCGGCGGGAAACTTGTGTGCCAAGGCAAAACGCGGCGCGCGCGAGACAAAGCCCAGTTCCTGCTGGTCTTGCGTGGCATTCACCTTGTAGACAACGCCGTCGATTTCATAAGGCAAGGCCGGGCGGCGCGCGCCGATATCATGGTAGTAATCGAGCAAGCCCCGCGCGCCGCGCACCACCCTGCGCTCCTTCGACACGGGGATACCCAGCGTTTCATACCAGTCCAGCAAGGCCGAATGCGACACCGGCATGGCGGCGCCTTCCAGCGCACCGATGCCATACGCATAGAAGCGCAGCTTGCGCTGGGCCGTGATGCGCGAATCGAGCTGGCGCAGGCTGCCGGCCGCCGCATTGCGGGGATTGGCGAATTCCTTGTGGCCGGCCTCGCGCTGGCGCTCGTTCAGGCGCGCGAAATCGGCCTTGAACATCATCACTTCGCCGCGCACGTCAAGCACGGCCGGTATCTTGTCGCCATGCAAGCGCAGCGGGATGCCGGAAATGGTGCGGATATTCGCCGTCACGTCTTCGCCCGTGGCGCCGTCGCCGCGCGTGGCCGCCTGCACGAACAGGCCGTTTTCATAGCGCAGGTTGATGGCCAGGCCGTCGAATTTCACCTCGGCCGCATAGTCGACCTCCGCAACGTCAAGATCCAGGCCTTCGCGCACGCGGCGGTCGAAGTTGACGATATCGTCATCGGTGAAACCATTGTTCAGCGACAACATCGGCACCGTGTGCGTGACTTGCTCGAATTGCGGCAAGGGCGCCGCCCCCACGCGCAAGGTGGGCGAATCCGGTTGCAGCAAGTCGGGATGGGCCGCTTCCAGCGCCTGCAGTTCGGCAAACAGCTTGTCGTACTCGGCGTCGGGAATGGTGGGATTGTCGAGCACGTGGTAGGCGTGCAGGTGCCGGTTGAGTTCGGCGGTGAGTGCCAGGACCCGCTGGGCGGCGTCCTGGTTGGTCGGATCAGTCATTGTTGCGGGATTCTTCAGCTAAATAAACGCAGGGCGCGGGTGGAGCCGGCCGGGATGTCGGCCGCGTCCATTTCCTGGTAAAACTCCTGTACCTGGCCGGCGATCTCGGCCAGGGCAGCGTCCGACAGGGCCTGGTTGTAATCGTCGACGATGGTCGCGTCCAGGCGGCCCACCAGCGATTTCGCGCAGGCGACCATGGCGCCAAAGCCGTCGCGCGCGGGCGCCACGCAAGGCACGTCCAGCAGCAGGGTCAGGCGGGGCGTCGTTTCCTCGGCCAGGGTGACATTCGTCGACAGCGAGAACAGATGGCCGCCGTCGCCGTCCGGCATGACGAAGCGGCCATCGGGACGCACGTCGAAACCTTGTTTTTCCAGTGCGACGAGCAAGGTGGAAATGGCCCACGGCGCGCCGTTGGTGTGCAGGTTCACGCCCAGCTGGGCGTCGTGGCCGGCGACGAAGCGGTGCAGATTGCGCGCTTCGGCCATCACTTCCATCATGTCCGGTACTTCCGGCTCGGCGCCGATGTCGTCGGCCACGCCGCGCAGGCGCGTGACCAGCTCCGAGTATTCGAGTTCGTTCAGGGCCGTGCTGCGGCTGGCCAGCTGCACGCCGCCCTGCATCCTGGTGTAGACGCCGCCATGCGTGATCGGTTCCCAGTCGCCATTCACGTGCAGGCCGATGAAATGGACGGGCTTGTTGCCCACCAGGCGCAGGGTTTGCAGCACGGGCAGGATCTTGTCGCCGCGCACGGGCGCTTCCAGCGACAGCGGCAGCAGGCAGTCGATCAGCGGATCGACCAGGCTGGTCGCCTGTTCGCTGGCGGCGCTCACTTCCTGTACGGGCGGGGCAGCAGGCGCGGCCACTGGAGCGGGTTCGGCGGGCACATCGCCCAGCGACGGTTCCGCATGCACGGGCGCATCGGGCACAACGGCGGCCGGCGGTGCGCCGAACGACGGTTCCGCCTTGGCGGCGGGCGCCGCATCGAAGCGCGGTTCCTGGCGCAAGACGGCTTGCTGGCCATCCGCCACGGGCGCATCGCCCTCGCGCATCAGCACGTCATCGTGGTCGGTGGAAAACGCGCGTTCCACGCTTTTCTTGGCCTTGTATTCCTGCCATTTATTGTAGGAAAAAACACCGACGATAAAGACGCCGCCGGCGCCGAACAAGGTAATTTGAAGGTCTGTCATGCTGCTTGTGCCTCGGTTGCAAAATTTGCGGCGGACTCCATGTCCACCGCCACGATGCGCGATACGCCCTGCTCCTGCATCGTCACACCGATCAATTGATGGGCCATTTCCATCGCAATCTTGTTATGCGAAATGAAAAGGAATTGGGTCTGGTCGGACATGCGCTTGACCATGCGGCAGAAGCGTTCCGTGTTCGAATCATCCAGCGGCGCATCGACTTCGTCGAGCAGGCAGAACGGCGCCGGATTCAGGCGGAACATGGAAAACACCAATGCCGTCGCGGTCAGCGCCTTCTCTCCACCGGACAACAGGTGGATGGTGGCATTTTTCTTGCCGGGAGGCTGCGCCATGACTTGTACACCGGAATCGAGAATCTCGTCGCCCGTCATGGTCAGCCTGGCCTGCCCCCCGCCAAACAAAATGGGGAACAGTTCGGAAAAGTGGTGGTTGACCTTGTCGAACGTGTCTTGCAGCAGATCGCGCGTTTCCTTGTCGATCTTGTGGATCGCGTCTTCCAAGGTGTTGATCGCTTCCGTCAGGTCGGCATTCTGGGCGTCGAGGAAATTCTTGCGCTCCGACGCCTGCGCCAACTCGTCGAGCGCGGCCAGGTTGACGGCGCCGAGGGCCGCGATGGCGTTGGTCAGGCGCGTCACTTCGCCCTGCAGGTACGATGGGCGCATGTCCGGATGCAATTTTTCCGTCAAGGCGGCCTCATCGGCGCCCGCTTCCAGCAATTGCTGGGCGAATTGCTCCTGGTTCAGGCGCGCGGCCTGTTCCTTGAGCTGCATTTCCATGATCTTGTCGCGCTGCGGCTGCAAGCTGCGTTCCGATTGCGTGCGTGCATCCTCGGACAGGCGCAGCTGCTGCGTGATCTGGTCCAGTTCGTGGCGCGCATCGGCCAGCGCCCGCTCCTGCGTGGTGCGGCGCTCGAGCAGGTCCTGCAAGCCGTCGGCGGCCGCGCCGCTTTCCAGGTTGGCCAGTTCCAGTTCGCCCGCCTGCAGGCTTGCCGTCACCTGTTGGGCCTGCGTGCTGGCCGTGGCGATATTGCGGCGCAATTCCTCGATCTTCGCGCGGTGGGCTTTTTCCGCGTACTCCGTATCCTTGGCAGCGCGTTCCAGGTCGCGCAAGGCTTCGCGCGCGTCGGCCAGGCGCTGTTCCTTCTGCAAAAAATCGGTATGGCCGTCTTCGTGCGCTTCCTGCAAGTTGCCCAGTTCCATGTCCAGCTGTTCGAATTTCTCTTCCGATTCTGCCTTGATCTGCTGCTGCTCGGCTTCCTGCGCGGCGATTTCGGCGAGATCTGCACCGATCTGCGTGCTGCGCTGGTTGAAGCGCGCTTCCACTTCCGACAGTTTCACCACGTCCAGTTGCAGAGTATGCACGGAAGACGTCAGTTGCTGTATGCGCAAGCGCAAGTCGGACAGGTTGCGCGTCAAGGCGCCCACGGCCGCATCGGCCCGCACGGAACGGGCGCGCGCCTCTTCGGCCAGCAATTGCTGGGCGCGCAGCTGCTTGCCGATATTCTCGATTTCCTGCTGGCGCCCCAGCATGCCTTCCTGCTCGGAATCGGCCGCATAGAAGCGCACGCTGCTGGCCGTGACCACGTGGCCCGCGCGCGTGACAAAATAGCCGCCCGGCGGCAACTTGCCCCGCTCAGCCAGCGCTTCGGCCGCGTCTTCCACGGCATAGGCGTTGTACAGCCAATCCTGCAGCAAGCCGCGCAAGCCCGGATCGTTGAGTTTCAACAAGTTCAAAAACGGTTTCAGGCCTGGCACGTCCGGCACGGGCAGCGGCGCCACGGTCGATGGCGCGTACAGGGCCAGCTTGGCCGGCGGCGCGTCGGCAAAGAAGGCCTTGGCCCAGTCGATATTCGACAGTTGCAAGGCCGACGTGCGCTCGCGCAAGATCGATTCCATGGCCGCTTCCCAGCCCGCCTCGATCTGCAGCTTTTGCCACAGACGGGGCAAGGTGTCGAGTTCGTGCTTCTTCAGCCACGGCTGGACCTTGCCCTGGGTCTGCACGCGTTCCTGCAATTGCTTCAAAGCGGAAAGACGCGCTTCCAGCTGGGCGTTGGCGGCCGTTTCGGCATTCACCTGCGCCTGCGCTTCCATCCGCTCCTGCTCCAGCTTGGGTTGTTGCTCCAGCGCTTCTTCCAGGTAAAAACCCTGCTCTTCCAGGGTTTGCTGCTTTTCTTCCAATTGGAGCTTCAGGTTTTCCAGGTGGCTGCTGTCGGGCAAACTCAGGCTGTTCTTTTCCTGCTGCAAGCGCTCGCGGCGCGTCAACAGGCTGGCCAGGATGTTGGAGGCGTTGCGCTGGTGCGCCGATTCCAGTTCCAGCTGCTGCTGGGCCTGCATGATGCGCGCGCGCGATTCCGTGCTCTTGTTCTGCGCGGCGCGCCAGGCCGCGTCCAGCTCGGGCAATTGCTCGCCCTTCTGTTCCGCCATCATTTGCGACTGTTCCACCTTCGCGGCCAGTTCCTCGAGGTGGAATTCCGCCTCCTCGATCTGTTCCTGGTATTCGCCGCCCTGGCTGGTCCACTGGTCGCGCTGGGCCGTCAGGGTGGCCAGCTGGGCCTGCAGGCGGGCGCGCGATTCGATGACGAACTTGATCTGCGCTTCCAGGCTGCCGATTTCCGCGTTCGTCTGGTACAGATGGCCTTGCGCCGTATGCAAACGGTCGCCCACGGCAAAGTGCGCCTGGCGCATCTGCTCGAGGGTCAGTTCCACGTTGCGCAGCTTGGCCGTCTGTTCTTCCAGGTCCGTCTGCGCCTGTTCCACTTCGCGGAAATAGCGCGTCTGCTCGTTGTGCGCCTCGTTCTTGCGAAGCAGCCACAGCAGTTTCTGCTTTTCTTCCTGGTCCGCCTGCAAGGCGTGGAAACGCGTGGCGACAGCGGCCTGCGCTTCCAGCTTTTCCAGGTTGGCATTGAGTTCGCGCAAGATGTCTTCCACGCGCAGCAGATTCTCGCGCGTGTCCTGCAGGCGGTTTTCCGTCTCGCGGCGGCGTTCCTTGTATTTGGAGACACCGGCCGCTTCTTCGAGGAACACGCGCAGCTCTTCGGGGCGCGATTCGATGATGCGCGAAATCATGCCCTGGCCGATGATGGCGTAGGCGCGCGGCCCCAGGCCCGTGCCGAGGAAGATGTCCTGGATGTCGCGCCGGCGCACGGGCTGGCCGTTGATGTAATAGGTGGACGTGCCGTCGCGCGTCAAGGTGCGCTTGACGGCGATCTCGGCGTACTGGCCCCACTGGCCGGACGCCTTGCCGTCGTTGTTGTCGAACACCAGTTCCACGGAAGCGCGCCCGGCAGGTTTACGGTGGGTGGAACCGTTGAAGATGACGTCCTGCATCGATTCGCCGCGCAATTCCGACGCTTTCGATTCGCCCAGCACCCAGCGCACGGCGTCGATGATGTTCGACTTGCCGCAACCGTTGGGTCCGACCACGCCCACGAGCTGGCCTGGCACCTGGAAATTGGTGGGATCGACGAAAGACTTAAATCCCGACAACTTGATGGAAGAGAGACGCACGTGTTTTAGAGTTCCTGGCCTACGCTGGCGGTTGAAATTATGGGCGAACCCGGATCGCATTCACAATCGCGACGGCAGTCTGGCCGCCGGCTTGCGCCACGCAAGCCATGCACCGCTGAAAAGTGGTTCATCATACCATTTCCTGGTGATTTTCTGGCCAAAAAACAGTTGCGCCAGAGCAGGCTCAAGGCGCGCGGCGGCCATCCTGCGACAGTGTCCAGTCCGCGCGCGAAAAAACATGCTCGCGACCTGAAAGCACCAGGGCCAGTTTCTGCAGCCACAGTTCGGTCGGCATCGGCTCGGCCTTGAAGGCGAGCGCGCCCATCAGCACCAGGCTGGCCAGCGCCAGCGCGTGGCTGACGTCGATATCAGCCTTGCCACGCGCGCTCCACATGAAACCGAAGGCCATCGCCAGGCCCAGCACACTGCCGCTGACCGCCTCCGACACGCTGTGCGCTTCCACGACGACGCGCGAAATGGCCACCAGCACGGCAAAGGCCACGCCCATGGCGACGCCGGCATGGCGCCATGCGGGCGTCGCGCGCTGCAGCAAGACATACAGCAGGACGGGGAACACGGCCCCGGCGCGCATGGCATGGCCACTAAAACCGGTAAAATCCAGGCTGCTGCTGCCCACGCCCCAGCCGATAAAGGCCAGCTTGGACAGCACCACCAGCGCCATGCCGCCGCCGTACCACAGGCTCCAGCTCAGCACCAGCCGCCACTGCCGCGACACCAGCAGCCATAAGGCGATGGCCACGCCCGCCGGCCCCATCAAGGACATATCTGCCGCAAAAGAAATTCCATTCCACCAAGTCATCGTGCCTGCGCTTATTCCATGATCAGGCTGCACTATGCCATGACTGGCCCCATTCCCGCCCGGCTTTTCGTCAGGCGCATGGCAAAATTACATTCCATTACAATTTATATTGCAAATATTGCCGCAGAAAAACATCCTGCGCGCCCGCTTGCCGATTCAGATATTCGTCAGGCGCTTGCCCCTGGGCGGCGCGAAGTCGCGTATCGACTCGACCATGCCCACTTCCAGCGCCTGGTCGGCCGTCAGGTGCAGGTCCGAATACGCATGCACCTGCCACTGCTCGTCCGTCAGGCACACGTGGCCACGCAGGATGCGTTCGGTGCGCATGTCGTCCGCGCGCAAGCCTTCGACGATGATGCTGAGCGCATCGGGCCGTGCGCCCGGCGACGCCGTCGCGTGCGACTTGTGCACCATGAAGCGGGCCGTGTCGCTGGCATGGCGGTGCCGGCCCGACAGGAACAGGGTCACGGCGATCGACGCCACGGCGCCCGCGTTGTAGGTGACCAGTTCGATCGGCAGCTTGCTGAGGAAGTTGTACAGGCAGATGCCGTCGCTGACATAGCCACCATTCGACTGGATCAGGATGTGGGCCGTGGTCAGCTTGTCTTCCGTCATGTCGGACACGGCGTTGAAGACGCGCCGCACCATGTCGCTGTTGACATCGCCGGACAGGGTGAAATAGCCGTGCTGCTCGCTGTTGTTTTGTGTATCGTTCATGGCACACACTCGCAAGTAAACCGGATCTTCAGCATAGCAAATTTCCACGCCGCGTGGCGCCCCTCTTTCGCCGCACGCGATAGTGTTTCCGCCTTGAAACATGCGCCTCGGCGCCCCGTGTCCGCAGGGCACGGCAGCCCCGCAACTGCCCTGTTTTGGTGCGCTGGCGCGGCGACTTTACAGATTGACAGAAACACCCTGCTGGCATATATTCCTCCCACTTGATCGGGAGAGGGCAACCCAGCGTTGCCGCCGAAGGGGCACTACCCAAAAACTCTCAGGCAAAAGGACCGATCAGGCGGACTGAAGTTGTTGCTTTGGCGACATATTTCAGCTCAACTCTGGAGAGCGGCCGCGGCTTTACGCCGGCGGCCCACCGAAGGGGCGCACGGGGCAAGCTCCCCGTAATCTCTCAGGTACAAAGGACAGGGGGGTCAGTGATCACGCCGGAAAGCCGTGTTGGGCTCCGTGTGTTCTGTTAACTTCCCCTTTACCTTCGTCCCGAGGAATCCATGACGCTCAAAGCGACCCCACTCAACAACGCCCACCGTGCCCTCGGCGCCCGCATGGTCGATTTCGGCGGCTGGGACATGCCTGTCAACTACGGCTCGCAAATCGAAGAACACCATGCCGTGCGCGGCGACGCCGGCATGTTCGACGTGTCCCATATGTGCGTGGTCGATATCGAAGGCCCGAACGTGCGCGCCTTCCTGCGCGGCTTGCTGGCCAACAACGTTGACAAGCTGCAAGTGTCGGGCAAGGCGCTGTACTCGTGCATGTTGAATGCCGAAGGCACTGTCATCGATGACCTGATCGTCTACTTCTTCAACGAAAACTGGTTCCGCCTCGTCGTCAACGCGGGCACGGCGGAAAAAGACGTGGCCTGGATGCAGCAGCAGAACGCGGCCAGCAACAGCGGTTTGACGATTACCGAGCGCCGCAATGCCAACGATCCGATGGCCCTGGTGGCCGTACAAGGCCCGAACGCGCGCGCCAAGGTGTGGCAAGTGCTGCCGGAAACGCAGGCCGCTTCCGAAGCCATCAAGCCCTTCAACGTCGTCATCGTCAAGGACACGGCCTTCGGCGAAGTCATGCTGGCGCGCACCGGCTACACGGGCGAAGACGGTTTTGAAATCGGCGTATCGGCCACCCAGGTGGAAGCGCTGTGGAACGCATTGACCGCCGCCGGCGTCAAGCCGGCCGGCCTCGGCGCGCGCGACACCCTGCGCCTGGAAGCGGGCATGAACCTGTACGGCCAGGACATGGACGAAACCGTCAACCCGCTCGACGCGGGCCTGGCGTGGACCATCGACCTGGTCAGCGAGCGCGATTTCATCGGCAAGGCCGCCCTGCTGGCCAAGGGCCAGAACGCGCAATTCGTCGGCCTGATCCTGCGCGAAAAAGGCGGCGTGCTGCGCGCCCATCAAAAAGTCATCATCGCCGGCAGCGACGCCACGGGCGAAATCACCAGCGGCACCTTCAGCCCGACGATGCAGGAAGCCATTGCCCTGGCGCGCGTGCCCAACGGCGTGGCCGTGGGCGACAGCGTGCACGTGGAAATCCGCGGCAAGCAGCTGGCCGCTTCCGTCGTCAAGCTGCCTTTCGTGCGTAACGGTAAAATCCTGGCTGCGTAAGCGTTGATAGAGCCGCCCGCAAGACCGTACAACCATAATCAATAACGAACACTTACCATCTGGAGCCACACATGAACATTCCTGCAGACCTGAAGTACACCGCTTCCCACGAATGGGTACGCCTTGAAGGCGACGGCACCGTCACCGTCGGCATCACCGAATACGCGCAGGACGCGCTGGGCGACATCGTCTTCGTCGAACTGCCAACCGTGGGCAACAGCTACGGCGCCGGCGACGACGCCGCCGTGGTGGAATCGGTGAAAGCCGCCAGCGACATCTACGCGCCGGTTGCCGGCGAAGTCGTGGCCGTCAACGACGACGTGGTCAACTCGCCTGAGTCGATCAATGCCGACGCCTACGCCAACTGGCTGTTCAAGATCAAGCCAGCCGACGTGTCGGCCCTGGACGGCCTGCTCGACGCCGCCGCCTATGGCGCCACCACCAGCGCCTGATCGCGTTTGACTCACGGGCCGCGTTTGCGGCCCGTTTGCATTTAATTTTGTAGCTATACCCCGCCGCCGCGCCCGCGCGCCGCCTCCCGGTTTTTCAGTCTTTTTTGGCCTCTATATCATGACCCGCACCAGCCTGACCCAACTCGAAGCACGCGATGCCTTCATCGCCCGCCACATCGGCCCTTCCGCCACCGAACAGCAAGCCATGCTGGCGACCCTCGGCTATCCATCGCGCGCCGCGCTGATCGACGCCCTGGTGCCAAGCAACATCCGCAACAAGGGCGCCCTGCCCCTGGGCGCCTACTCGCAGCCGATGCCGGAACAGGAAGCGTTGTCGCGCCTGAAAGCCATCGCCGGCAAGAACCAGGTATTGAAATCCCTGATTGGCCAGGGCTATTACAACACGTTTACGCCAGGCGTCGTGCTGCGCAACATCTTTGAAAATCCCGCCTGGTACACGGCGTACACGCCTTACCAGCCCGAGATTTCGCAAGGCCGCCTGGAAGCGATCTTGAACTTCCAGCAAGTGATCACGGATTTGACCGGCATGGGCATCTCGAACGCCTCGATGCTGGACGAAGGCACGGCCGCCGCCGAAGCGATGACATTGATCCAGCGCGTGGGCAAGTCCAAATCGAACGTGCTGTACGTCGCCAATGACGTGCTGCCGCAAACGCTGGAAGTGGTGCAGACGCGCGCCCAGCCGATCGGCATCGAAGTGCGCACCTTCGACCCGGCGGAAATCGAGTCGCTGGACGCCTGCTTCGGCGTGCTGCTGCAATACCCTGGCGTGAACGGCGTCGTGCGCGACTACCGCGCAGGCGTGGAAAAGCTGCACGCGAACGGCGCCATGGTCATCGTCGCGGCCGACCTGCTGGCCCTGACCATGCTCGCGCCGCCGGGCGAATGGGGCGCCGACGTCGTCGTCGGCAACAGCCAGCGCTTCGGCGTGCCGCTCGGTTTCGGCGGCCCGCACGCGGGCTACCTGTCCACGCGCGATGAATTCAAGCGCAATATGTCGGGCCGCCTGGTGGGCGTGACCGTCGATGCGCAAGGCAACAAGGCCTACCGTTTGGCCCTGCAAACGCGCGAACAGCATATCCGCCGCGAAAAAGCGACCTCGAACATCTGCACGGCGCAAGTGCTGCTGGCCGTGATGGCCTCGATGTACGCCGTCTACCACGGCCCTGCCGGCCTGCTGCAGATCGCCCAGCGCGTGCACCGCTACACGGGCGTGCTGGCGGCCAACCTGGCGACCCTGGGCCACAAGGTCGTCAACGCCAGCTACTTCGACACCCTGACCGTCAACGTCGGCGATGCGGAAAAACTGCACGCGGCGGCACTGAAACACGGCGTCAACCTGCGCAAGGTCGACAGCAGCCACGTCGGCGTGTCGCTCGACGAGACCACCACGCGCGCCGATATCGCGCTGCTGTGGAACGTCTTCGCCGATGGCGTCGCCAACGCGCCTGCCGCGCCTGACCTGGACTTTGTGGAAGCGGGCGTCACCAGCGCGCTGCCGGCGCAGCTGGCGCGCGAGAGCGCCTACCTGACGCATCCCGTCTTCAACAGCTACCACTCGGAACACGAGATGCTGCGCTACCTGCGCAGCCTGGCCGACAAGGACCTGGCGCTGGACCGCACCATGATCCCGCTCGGTTCGTGCACCATGAAGCTGAACGCGACGAGCGAAATGATCCCCGTCACCTGGCCGGAATTTTCCAACATCCACCCGTTCGCGCCCGACGCGCAAACGGTGGGCTACCGCGAAATGATCGCGCAACTGGAAGAGATGCTGTGCGCCTTGACGGGCTACGCGGCCGTCTCGCTGCAGCCGAACGCCGGCTCGCAGGGCGAATACGCGGGTCTGCTGGTGATCAAGGCCTACCACGAATCGCGCGGCGAAGGCCACCGCAACATCTGTTTGATTCCGTCGTCGGCGCACGGCACCAACCCGGCATCGGCCAATATGGTCGGCATGCAGGTCGTCGTCACCAGCTGCGACGCCAACGGCAACGTGGACCTGGCCGACCTGAAGGCGAAAGCGGAAAAGCACAGCGCCAACCTGGCGTGCGTGATGGTCACCTACCCGTCCACCCACGGCGTGTTTGAAGAAGGCATCCAGGAACTGTGCGAGATCATCCACTCGCACGGCGGCCAGGTCTACATCGACGGCGCCAACATGAATGCGCTGGTCGGCGTGGCCGCTCCCGGCTCGTTTGGCGGCGACGTCTCGCACCTGAACCTGCACAAGACCTTCTGCATCCCGCACGGCGGCGGCGGACCTGGCGTCGGCCCGATCGGCGTCGGCGCCCACCTGGCGAAATTCCTGCCGAACCAGCGTTCGTCGGGCTACCAGCGCGACGTGGCCGGCATCGGCGCCGTCAGCGCCGCGCCATTCGGCTCGGCCAGCATCCTGCCGATTTCGTGGATGTACATCGCCATGATGGGGGCGGAAGGCTTGACGGCGGCGACCGAGACGGCGATCCTGGCGGCGAACTACATCGCGCGCCGCCTGGCGCCGCACTATCCCGTGCTGTACTCGGGCCACGACGGCCTGGTCGCGCACGAGTGCATCCTGGACCTGCGCCCGATCACGGACGCCACCGGCATCAGCAACGAAGACGTGGCCAAGCGTTTGATGGACTTCGGCTTCCATGCGCCGACCATGAGCTTCCCCGTGCCGGGCACCCTGATGATCGAGCCGACGGAAAGCGAATCGAAAGTGGAGATCGACCGCTTCATCGACGCCATGATCGCCATCCGCGCGGAAATCGCCAAGGTCGCCAGCGGTGAATTCGACCACGACGACAACCCGTTGAAGAACGCGCCGCACACGGCACAGGTATTGATGTCGGACAATTGGGAACGCAAGTACAGCCGTGAAATCGCGGCCTACCCCGTCGCTTCCCTGCGCCAGCGCAAATACTGGCCACCGGTCGGCCGCGCCGACAACGTGTACGGCGACCGCAACCTGTTCTGCGGCTGCGCACCGATCAGTTCGTACGAAGAAGAGTAAGCGCCAGGCGCCCGCTACCGCGGGCGCACCGGCGACAAGCAGGCAGGCCGCACGGCCTGCCTTTTTTTATGCACGCATGGCGCTATACGCCGCTCGGCGAGCACCTTTTCTCACTGCCTGCCCTACAGCGCCAGCAAGGCCGCACCCGGCACTGCCATGACGCCCGCCACGATCGTCAGGCACACCACATCGCGCCGCTCGCAGCGCGCACGATGCGAACTCCACGCCGCGAACAGCAGCGCCCCGGCGATACCGCTCAGCATGATTCCAAATTCCATCATCCCAGTTCTCCTTGAAAAGTTTTAACTACCTACCGGTAGGCAGTAAGTGTACAATAAAAACAGCGGCGGCGCATGCACGCGGCTTTTTGCGGAATGAAAGGAATATTGATGCAGCAAGCAACCCACCTCCCTGCCGCCGGTCTTGGCCTGGCGGCTTCCCTGGCCCTGGTGGCCGTGCTCGGCCCGGCCGGCATCGACATGTATCTGGCCTCGATGCCGGCGATGGCGCGCGAACTGCACACCTCGTATGCGAACGTACAGCTGAGCCTGACCGTCTTCCTGCTGGCGCTGGGCGGCGGGCAATTGCTGTGCGGCCCCTTGACCGACATGCTGGGACGGCGCCGTCCGCTGCTGGCCGGCATCGCCGTGTACATCGTGGCCGCCGCGTGGGCGTCGCAGGCGGACCAGTTGTCCGCCCTGCTGCTGGCGCGCACGCTGCAGGGACTGGGCGCCGCGCTGACCCTGGTCGTGGTGATGAGCATGGTGCGCGACGTGGCCGATGGCGTGAAGGCGGCGCAGCTGTTTGCCCTCCTGATGACCATCGTCGGCCTGGCGCCCGTGCTGGCGCCCGCCGTGGGCGGCTTGCTCGATGCCCACTATGGCTGGCGTGCCGTGATGCTCGCCCTGGCCGCGCTGGGCGTACTGGCTTTGCTCAACAGCGCGCTGTTCCTGCCAGAAACCTTGCCACCCGCGCGGCGCGTGCCGCCGCAAGGCCTGCACCGCACGTATGCGCGCATCGCCGCGGATCGCGCCTTCCTGCTGCCTGCGCTGGCGCTGGCCGCCAGCTTCTTCTTCCTGTTTGCCTACATAGGCGGCGCGTCACTGGTCTACCAGCGCGATTTCGGCCTGTCGGCCGGCAGCTTCGGCCTGGTCTTCGGCGCCACGGGCATCGCCGTACTGCTGGGCGCGATGGCCAGCGGGCGCCTGGTGGAGAAACACGGCGTGGCGCGCCTGAGCGCGGCGGGCAGCGCCGCCATGCTGGGCGGTGCCGTGCTGTCGCTGGCGGGCGCCTGGGCCGGTTTGGGCATCATGGGGGTGGCAAGCGGCATGTTCGTGGCCCTGTTCGGCCTGGGCATCGCGGAAGCGGCCCTGATGGCCATGGCCATGGGTTCGCAGCGGCGCGCGCTCGGTTCCACGGCAGCGCTGCTGGGCGCGATACAGATGTCGATCTCGTCGCTGGCCACGCCGCTGGCCGCCGGCCTGTCGGAATCGGGCGCCCTGCCCTGGCTGCTGTTCTTGACCGTCGCGGGCGTGCTGGTATCATGGCTGACCCTGGCCACCGCGCGCGGCCACCCGGCACACGCCACCAGCCAGGGAGCGCACTGACGCCTCACCCAATATCGCCCCAATGATGAAAAAACGCTCGGCCTCGGCCGATAAGATCTGCGCCGTCGCCGTCGCGCACTTTTCCGAACACGGCTACGACGCCTCGTCCCTCAGCGACATCGCCGCGCAGGCCGGCATGCGCAAGGCATCGCTGTATTCGCACTTCACCGGCAAGGACGCCCTCTTCCTCGACGTATTTGCCGACGCGCTGGCGGAAGAGCAGGCGTTCATGGATGCCTGCTTCGCCGACGAGGCGGCGCAGGCAGACGCCGGCGGCCAGCTGGCCGGCTCCCTGTACTGCGACCGCATGGCGCAGCGCTATGCCGACTCGGCGCACCTGCGCTTCCTGTTGCGCACGGCCTACCTGCCGCCGGCTTCCCTGCGCGTGCAGATCGGCAGCGGTTTCGAAGCGTTGCTGGTGCAATTGCTGCAGCATTACGTCGCCAGCCTGGGCCGCCTGGCGCCCCGGCTGCCGGCGGCGCGCGTGGAACTGTATGCGCAAGCCTACCTGGGCATCGTCGACAGCCTGCACGTGGAACTCATTTACGCGGGCGGCGCCGCCCTGCAGCAGCGCCACGCGGCGCTGTGGCAGATCTTGTCCGATTCGCTGGCCATGGCGCAAACGGCCTGATGCGGCATAGGCTGCAGCCACTCGCTGAACGGCAAACAGGTCTGACACTAGCCGCTATCGGGTTTTCGGAAGCAGCACTTTGAACCTTCCAAGATGGTAGGACTTGCTGCCGGATTTTTCGCATGCGAAGTTCAGCTTGCGCCGTTTTCCGTCGTTGGCAGGCTCAGCCCCGTTGCATGCATTGCTTACTGTTGGCAACTGTCGCGCAGCCAGCGCTTGTGAGCAGTTCAGCAGTGTCCAGTGAACTCGTGGCACGTTAGACATCCAGGAGCATCATCACAGCCGACAATACCAGCAACTGAAGAAAAGCGAGAAACAAAGCTCGTGGTATCGGCGGCATGAACTGCCCTTGCAAGCTCTTCGTCGGTGAAATCAAAGCAGACTTATTGCTTCCTACACAATAAAATAATGCCGATACAGCCAAGGAAAAAATCCTGACATTAGCCGGTATAACTTCAGGAGCAAAGGCACAGCCAAAGAAGATTAAGGAGAAAAAAAATAAAGAAATGCGGGAAATTTTCTGCCCCAACTGAAGTTGTATTTGAGATTCCATAATTTTTATCATTGATTTTAATTACTCAAGTTTCGCTTCGAACGGCTGCTCCTGGCCGCTTGCCGTTGTTGCCAGGTCACGCCCCATGATGTCTACGCATGCGGAGCAGCAGCTTCGTGGAAGCCGCCAGGGAACGCGTAGCCTTTGGCGAGGCGCGCCACGCCAAAAATGGCTCAGGCATAGGCGTGCACCAGTAGAAAGCCAGTCAGCGGGACGACGGCAAACAGCACAACAATGCCAAGGCATCCTGATCTCGATCCAGATCTGGAACCTACAGGAGTAGCGCATCAGCGTGCCCGAGCATAACGGATTGCCAAGTAGAAAGAATCACATATTGTCACATCAACGCGAATGGCCGCGGCATCGGACTTTCGTGTTCGTCCACGCCCACATTACACTTTGGAAACCTAAGATTTCTTCAGTTGACACTGTTGCAGCACGTGCCTAAGATGCCCCCATTATTCATTTACGGAGTCCCACGTGGGTACTTGTTCTAGTGACAGTAGCCGATCTTGTATCGGCGATTGCCTCGGCAGCTAAGCAGCAAGCAACGCGGAACCCGTTTCCTCCGTGCCTTGCTGAGCAAGGTGCGGTGTCTCGCGCGGCCAGGTTGGCCACGCGCCCCTCCCCCCTCTTTCCGATCGCGACCGGCTACTGACCCGGATTGCCCGCCAGCACTATTGTGTCTTGGCGGCACGCAAGTCTTGCCTGCGGCTGCGCCGCCCGTCAACACCTCGTCGTGAAAGGAAGAGCATGAATCTCTTCACCCGCTTATTCGAATCGTTCCTGCGCAAGCGCCACACGGCCGGCCATTTCCGCCGCCGCGCCATGCCGCTGGAAAACAGCACGGCCCGCCCCGTGCCCGACCACCTGGCGCGCCAGTTGCTGACGGCCGCCCATGAAGAACTGCACCTGGCCCTGGCCCGGCTGCAGTCGCGCGGGACGGGCCTGAGCGACGACGAAGCGCTCGATATCCTCGCACAGACCGGCCCCAACGAAGTCGAACATGAAAAGCCGCTGGCCTGGTACCAGCATCTGTGGCTGTGCTACAAGAATCCGTTCAACCTGCTGCTCACCGTGCTGGCCATCGTGTCCTACCTGACGGAAGACCCGAAGGCGACCATCGTCATCGGCACCATGGTGATCCTGTCGACCTTGCTGCGCTTCGTGCAGGAGGGCCGCTCGAACCGCGCCGCCGAGCGCCTGAAAGCCATGGTCAGCAATACCGCCACCGTGCTGCGCGGCGGCCTGCAGGTCGAGCTGCCGCTGCGCCAGCTGGTGCAGGGCGACATCATCGTGCTGTCGGCAGGCGACATGATCCCCGCCGACTGCCGCCTGCTGGCGGCGAAAGACCTGTTCGTCAGCCAGGCCGCCATGACGGGCGAATCCTTGCCCGTGGAAAAGATGGCTGAACTGGCCGACAGCGCAGGCCGCGACCCGATGGAGCTGGCCAATTTGCTGTTCATGGGCACCAACGTCATTTCCGGCGCGGCCACGGCGCTGGTCCTGGCCACGGGCAACCGCACCTATTTCGGCACCATCGCCACGCGCGTGACGGCCAGCGAGCGCACGCCCACGGCGTTTGAAGCGGGCGTGAACAGCGTCAGCTGGCTCTTGATCCGCTTCGCCCTCGTGATGGCGCCGCTGGTCTTCCTCATCAATGGCTGGACCAAGGGCGACTGGATGGAAGCGTTCCTGTTTGCCCTGTCCGTCGCCGTGGGCCTGACGCCGGAAATGCTGCCCATGATCGTCACCAGCACCCTGGCCAAGGGCGCCGTGAAACTGTCGAAAAAGAAAGTCGTCGTCAAGCGCCTGGATGCCATCCAGAACTTCGGCGCCATGGACGTGCTGTGCACGGACAAGACGGGCACCTTGACGCAGGACAAGATCGTGCTCGAGCGCCACACGGACGTGTTCGGCCAGCCGTCCGACGAGGTGCTGCAATTCGCCTACCTGAACAGCCACTACCAGACGGGCTTGAAAAACCTGCTCGACCGCGCCGTGCTCGACCACGTGGAATTGCAGACGGAAATGCAGCTGGCGCGCGACTACGTCAAGGTAGATGAAATCCCGTTTGATTTCGTGCGCCGCCGCATGTCCGTCGTCGTTTCCGAAAAGAATGATCACCATGAACTGATCTGCAAGGGCGCCGTCGAGGAAATCCTCGCCGCCTGCAGCCATTTGCGCCTGAACGGCGTCGATGTGCCGCTCGACGCCGCGCTGCTGGCCAAGGTGCTGGCCACCACGCAGGGCTTGAATGCGGAAGGGCTAAGAGTGGTGGCCGTGGCTGTCAAGGAAGTGCCGCCGCATAAAACCGTGTACGGCGTGGCCGACGAAACGGCGCTGACCCTGATCGGCTATGTGGCGTTTCTTGATCCGCCGAAGGAATCGACGGCGCCCGCCCTGCGCGCGCTGGCGGAGCATGGCGTCACCGTGAAAGTATTGACGGGGGACAACCACCTGGTGACGGCGAAGATTTGCCGCGAAGTGGGCCTGGCCGTGCATGGCGTGCTGCAAGGCCCGCAACTGGACGAGATGGACGACGCCACCCTGGCCCGCGCGGCGGAAGAGCATACCGTGTTTGCCAAGCTCAGCCCGCTGCACAAGGAGCGCCTCGTGCGCGCCCTGCGCGGCAATGGCCATATCGTCGGCTTCATGGGCGACGGCATCAACGACGCGCCCGCCCTGCGCGCGGCCGACATCGGCATTTCCGTCGATTCGGCCGTCGATATCGCCAAGGAGGCGGCCGACATCATCCTGCTGGAAAAAAGCCTGATGGTGCTGGAAGAAGGCGTGCTGGAAGGCCGGCGTACCTTCAGCAACATGCTCAAATATATACGCATGACGGCCAGCTCGAACTTCGGCAATGTATTTTCCGTGCTGGTGGCCAGCGCCTTTCTGCCATTCCTGCCCATGCTGCCGCTGCACCTGCTGGTGCAGAACCTGCTGTATGACGTGTCGCAGATCGCCATCCCCTTCGACAATGTCGACGCCGAGCTGATCCAGCAGCCTTTGAGCTGGAATCCGCGCGACATCGGCCGCTTCATGGTGTTCTTCGGCCCCATCAGCTCGATCTTCGACATCAGCACGTTTATTTTGATGTGGCATGTGTTCGGCGCGAATACGCCTGAGCAGCAGACCCTGTTCCAGTCCGGCTGGTTCGTCGTGGGCTTGCTGACGCAAACGCTGATCGTGCACCTGATCCGCACGCCCAGGCTGCCCTTCATCGACAGTATCGCCTCCGTGCCCCTGCTGGTGGCGACCACGGCCATCATGGCGGTGGGCGTGTTCCTGCCGATGGGGCCGCTTGCAAGCTACTTCAAGCTGCAAGCCTTGCCGCTCGATTACTTCCCGTGGCTGCTGGCCATCCTGGTCTGCTACACGGTGCTGACGACAAGCATGAAACGCATCTATCTGCGCAAATTCGGCTGGCAATAGTATGATGAGCCGCTCTTTCCCCTACAAAAGGCGCGCATGAGCGGCTCCTCCCTTTCCAAACGTAATCTCGCCCTGCTGCTGTCGGCCCTCGTGTTTCCCGGCAGCGGGCATTTTGTCTTGCGGCGCAAGGCGCGCGGCTGCCTCTTCCTCGTGCCATCCCTGGTCGCGCTGGCGATCGTATTGCGCCAGATCATGGCACGCTTGGACCAAATCATGGCACAGATCGACAGCGGCGCCCTGCCCCTCGATGTGCAACTGATCATGGAAAAAGTCGACGCGCTGTCGGCCAACGACGGTCCCGCCATGACGGTGGCCGTGAGCGTGCTGGTGGCGTGCTGGATAGGCAGCCTGATCGATACCATGCTGCTCAAGCCATGACGGCGGAAGCCCAGGCGCGCAAACTGCGCAAGGAGGCAAAGATGCAGGCGCGCCGCGCCCAGCTGGCGCTCAAGCGCCAGGATGACGGCGGGCCGCTGGCCTGGCGCGGCTGGTTCGACGGTTCCGCCCATCCGAACCCGGGCAAGCTGGGCATAGGCGCCCTGCTGCTGGGGCCAAATGGCGAACGCATCGAGGTGAGCGCGGCGGCCGGCCATGGCAGCAGCAGCGACGCGGAATATGCGGCCCTGACGGCCGTGCTGCAGGCGGCGCTCAAGCTGCGCCCGCCGCCCGTGCAACTGCTGCTGCATGGCGACAGCCAGGTGGTGATCAACGACGTGCTGGGAACGACGCCGGTCGGCGCCAAGGGGCTGGAAGTACACAGGGCCAGCGTAGTGGCCCTGCTGCAGCAATTCAATGATGTCAGCTTGCGCTGGATTCCGCGCCACCGCAATGGCGAGGCGGACCGGCTGTCGCAGCTGGCGATTTCAAACCTTGCCCCGGAAGCGTAAGTACCGGGGTAAGCAACTTAAGCGGCGCGGCCGATCCGCAAGGCATCTTGCGGCGTTTTGGCCGCCGGCCGTTTCATCCCCGTCAAACCGCTGACACTGGCCTGCTGGCCATGCAATTTGAAGACGCTGACCACTTGCGCCAGGTTGTGCGCCTGGTGCTGCATCGATTCGGCGGCCGCCGCCGACTCTTCCACCAGGGCCGCATTTTGTTGCGTCACGGCATCCATCTGGCCGATGGCGCGGTTGATCTCGTCGATGCCCACGCTTTGCTCGCTGCTCGCCGCCGTGATTTCCGTGATGATGTCGCTCACGCGCTGCACGCTGTCGACGATGTCGTTCATGGTCGAACCGGCCTGCGCCACCAGCATGCTGCCCGCGTTGACTTGCTCCACCGACGCGCCGATCAGGGTCTTGATCTCTTTCGCCGCCGAAGCGGAACGCTGGGCCAGGTTGCGCACCTCGGACGCCACCACGGCAAAGCCACGGCCCTGCTCGCCAGCCCTGGCCGCCTCCACGGCCGCGTTCAGGGCCAAAATGTTCGTCTGGAAGGCGATGCCGTCGATCACGCTGATGATATCGACGATCTTGTTCGACGAGGCATTGATCGATTCCATCGTGCCCACCACCTGCGCCACGACTTCGCCGCCCTTGACGGCCACTTGCGCCGCCGAGGCCGCCAACTGGTTCGCCTGGCGTGCATTATCCGCATTCTGCTTCACGGTGGAAGTCAGCTCTTCCATCGACGAAGCCGTTTCTTCCAGCGAACCGGCCTGCTCTTCCGTGCGGGAAGACAGATCCTGGTTGCCGGCGGCAATTTGCGTCGAGGACGTGGCGATGCTGTCCGTGCCCGTACGTACTTCGCTGACGATATTGAGCAAGCTGGTGTTCATGTCCTTGAGCGCTTGCAGCAGCTGGCCCGTTTCATCCTTGGCGCTGGCATCGATCTGCGCCGTCAGGTCGCCATCGGCCACCTTGCGGGCAATGTCCACAGCCGTGCGCAGGGGGCGCACGATGCCCATCGTCAAGACCCAAGCACAGACGACGCCAAAAGCCAGTGCCAGCGCGGCCAGCGCCAGCAGCAGGTTGCGGCTGGTCTTGGCCACTGCATCGATCTCGCGCGCGGTGGCGTCGATGCTGGCGCGCTGGTGTTCCAGCATGTTCATGATGACTTTCTGGTATTTCGTCGAACCGGGCACGAAGACGGCCTGGAAAGCCTTGTCCGCCTCTTCCGCCTGCCCGGCCGCCTTCAGCTTTGATACTTGCTCACGGGCATCCAGATACACCTTGCGCATGTCGCTGACCTGGCGGAACAGTTCGGTTTCTTGCGGGCCGGAAATCAAGGCTTCGATCTTCTTTTGCAGCTCGCCCGAGACGACGGACGACTGTTTCGCTTCTTCCGCGAAATACGGTCCCAGCGAGGTATCGGAACTGCGCACGATGGCCGTGGTGCGGCGGATGCCGCTGTCGATCTTGCTGTACCAGTCAGAAATATAGCGTTCCTTCGCCAGCGGCTGCTCCATCATGGTGCGCGTGGCCGTGGCCACGTCGTGCAAACGCCAGACGCTGATGCCCGTGATAAGCATGGAAAACAGCAAAATGACGGCAAAACCCAGGCCGAGACGCACACCGATACTGACGTTTCTTAACAAATTCATGTGAATATCCTAAAAAGCGGAACCAGACTACAAAAAGGGGACGGCTGAACACGGCAGCCAGCGCCGCGGGCAAGCGCTTCCGCGCTTGCCCCTGCTAGTGCAAAACCGCTTAGCCCAGGCGCAAGGGACGCGGCGGTGTTTTCTTGCCTGTCGGACGTTTTACACCGTTCAAGCCGCTGGCGCCCGCCTGCTGGCCATTGAGCTTGAACACGCTGACAACCTGCGCCAGGCTGTGCGCCTGGTGCTGCATCGATTCGGCGGCCGCCGCCGACTCTTCCACCAGGGCCGCATTTTGTTGCGTCACGGCATCCATCTGGCCGATGGCGCGGTTGATCTCGTCGATGCCCACGCTTTGCTCGCTGCTCGCCGCCGTGATTTCCGTGATGATATCGCTCACGCGCTGCACGCTGTCGACGATGTCGTTCATGGTCGAGCCGGCTTGCGCCACCAGCATGCTGCCCGCGTTGACCTGCTCCACCGACGCACCGATCAGGGTCTTGATCTCTTTCGCCGCCGAAGCGGAACGCTGGGCCAGGTTGCGCACTTCGGAGGCCACGACGGCAAAGCCGCGTCCCTGCTCGCCAGCCCTGGCCGCTTCCACGGCCGCGTTCAGGGCCAAAATGTTCGTCTGGAAGGCGATGCCGTCGATCACGCTGATGATATCGACGATCTTGTTCGACGAGGCATTGATCGATTCCATCGTGCCCACCACCTGCGCCACGACCTCGCCGCCCTTGACGGCCACTTGCGCCGCCGAGGCCGCCAACTGGTTCGCCTGGCGCGCATTATCCGCATTCTGCTTCACGGTACTGGTCAGCTCTTCCATCGACGAAGCCGTTTCTTCCAGCGAACCGGCCTGCTCTTCCGTGCGGGAAGACAGATCCTGGTTGCCGGCAGCGATTTGCGTCGACGAGGTGGCGATGCTGTCCGTGCCGCTGCGCACTTCGCCCACGATGGTCAGCAAGCTGGCATTCATATCCTTCAGCGACTGCAGCAGCTGGCCCGTTTCATCCTTGGCGCTGGCGTCGATCTGCGCCGTCAGGTCGCCATCGGCCACCTTGCGGGCGATGCCCACGGCCGTGCGCAAGGGGCGCACGATGCCCATCGTCAGCAGCCAGGCGCAGACGACGCCGAAGCCCAGCGCCAGCGCCGACAGCAACAGCAGCAGCTTGCGGCTGGTGCTGGCGATGTCATCGATCTGGCGCGCGGTGGCGTCAATGGTGGCGCGCTGGTGCTCCAGCAAGCCGTAGACCATCTTCTGGTACTTGGCGGCGGCCGGCACAAAGGTTTTTTCAAACACTTCCTTGGCGGCCTCGGACTGGGACTCGCCCTTGAGCTTGTAGACCTGGTCGCGCGAGCCCACATACACTTCGCGCAATTCCAGCAAGCCGGCGAACATGGCCTGTTCTTTGGGGTCCTTGAGCAGCGCCGCGATCTTTTTTTGCAGGACGGCCGAGCTGGCGGTCGACACTTTCGACTCTTCGGCGAAATAGCCGCTCAGCGAGGTGTCGCTGCTGCGGGCGATGGCGATCGTGCGCCGCACGGCGCTGTCGATGCGCGTATACCAGTCGGAAATATAGCGTTCCTTGGCCAGCGGCTCTTCCATCATCGTGCGCGTGGCGCTGGCCACGTCATGCAAACGCCAGACACTGATGCCGGTAATAATCATGGAAAACAATAAAATGACGGCAAAGCCCAGTCCCAGACGCACCCCGATGCTGACGTTTCTTAACAAATTCATGTGAACTATCCTAATATCCTGAAGAGGCGCCCTGCGCCAGCGCCAGGGACAGCATGGCGAACGCCGCCAAATCTGTCCCGACAAGTAAACTGGCGCACGGTTCGGTTGAACCGTGCGCCAGGAAAATGCGCTAGCGTGCTCCCTGCGGAAACGATATGCAATACTTAATGTCAATAGTTTTTGACAATAGGCAGGGAAAATCCCTTCACCGCGGCCTTACGCCGCCAGTTTCTCGATCAAGCCCATGTCGGCGCTGGACATCAGCTGGTCGATGTCGACCAGGATCAGCATGCGCTCGTCGATGGTGCCCAGGCCGATCACATACTCCGTATTGATCGAGCGGCCCATATCCGGCGCCGGCTTGATCTGCTCGGGCAGCAAGGTGGTCACGTCCGACACGCGGTCGACCACCATGCCGACCACGCGGTTGCCGATATTGAGGATGATGACGACGGTGAACTGGTCATAGCTGGGCGTGCCCAGGTTGAACTTGATGCGCATGTCGACGATCGGCACGATGATGCCGCGCAGATTGACCACGCCCTTGACGAACTCGGGCGCGTTGGCGATGCGGGTCGGCGTTTCATAGCTGCGGATTTCGCTGACCTTCTGGATATCGATGCCGTACTCTTCCTGGCCCAGGGTAAAAGCCAGGTATTCGGCGGCTTTGGCAACGCTTGCGCCAGTGTCGCTGGAATTGGTGTTCATGATCATCCTTTCGTTATCTCGCCCGGGGGCGCAGGCCACGGCACGCTGCACGCATGCCATTGACGTGAGAAGAGCCATGCAGACGCATGGCTCCTGCTGGTATGTTTTTGCAAATACTTTCTTGTAATTAGCTTAGCTTCTAATTTCCGTGTGGCAATGTTACCCTATGTAAATTTTACATGCACTAAAAAAGAGCATCCGACGCCATGCGACGTTGCCAGAAAGAAAATTTTGTGGCAAAAACCTTACGCCAAACGGCAGCCGCCCGGATCGCCGCCGCCAGCGTCCGCGCCTCCGGTCCCGGCGTTTTATGCCACACTGCGACCTTTGCCTCTTAGAAGTCTGAACATGCACTCTTTGCTTTCCCAATGGCAACCACGCCTGCAGGCGCTGGCCGCGGCCGGCCTGGGCGACGACGGCGCCCACGACATCAACCATTTGCACCGCGTCTGGCGCAATGCCGCCCGGATGCTGGACGACGCGGACAATGCGCACGCCGATGCGCTGGTGGTCATGGCCGCCTGCTACCTGCACGACCTGGTCAATTTGCCGAAAAACCATCCCGAGCGCCATCTGGCCTCGCGCCAGGCGGCCGCGCTGGCCTGCCGCCAGTTGACCGGACTCGGCTTCCCGGCAGACAAACTCGCTGGCGTCGCCCACGCCATCGAGACGCACAGCTTTTCCGCCAACCTGGCGCCAGCCACCATCGAAGCGCAAATCGTGCAGGATGCCGACCGCATCGACGCGCTGGGCGCCGTGGGACTGGCGCGCCTGTTCTACACGGCCGCGCGCATGGATAGCGCGCTCGCGCATGGCGCGGACCCGCTGGCCCGGCATCGGGAACTCGACGACAAGGCCTACGCGCTCGACCATATCGTCACCAAGCTCGAGAAACTGCCCGGCAAGATGCAGACGGCGGCGGGCCGCGCCCTGGCGGAACGGCGGCTAGCCGTGCTGACGGATTTCCGCGCCGCCTTTGCCGAGGAATGGGGCGTCAGCGCCTGAAGCGGCCAGGCTCGGGTGGCGATAGCCAGCACGGCACATGCTGTCTATAATACAAGGCTCAGCTATCGCGCCGCGGCGTTACCGCGCCGGCGCAACGCCACCAACATATTCCCCGCCACCACGCGGGGCGCGTCGAAAGCATGCATGTCCGATAAAATCTCGCCCGATACCCGTTCCGTGTCATCGCCCGCCGCGCCTGAGCGCAGCGGCAACCTCAATTTCATCCTCGTCTGCGTCTTCATCGACATGCTGGGCATCGGCCTGGTGGTGCCCGTGCTGCCCATCCTGATCGGCGACTTTGTCAGCGGCAAGGATGCGCAGGCATTCTGGTACGGCATCATGGCGGCCGTCTTCGGCTTGCTGCAATTCATCTTCATGCCCATGCTGGGCGCCATCAGCGACCGCGTGGGACGCCGTCCGGTGCTGCTGTACTCGATGGCCGGCATGGGCATCAACTTTCTCGCCACGGGCTGGGCGCCCAACCTGGCCTGCCTGTTCATCGGCCGCATCATCGGCGGCGTCTCGTCGGCCAGCATGTCGGTCGCGTCCGCCTATGCGTCCGACATTTCCACGCCGGACAACCGCGCGAAAAGCTTCGGCAAGATCGGTGCCGCCTTCGGCCTGGGCTTCATCTGCGGCCCCATGCTGGGCGGGCTGCTGGGCGAGATCAACCTGCACCTGCCCTTCTACGTGGCCGCGGGCCTGTCGGCGGCCAATTTCATCTACGGCTATTTCTTCGTGCCCGAATCGCTGCAGCCGGGTCCTCGCGCGCCATTTACTTTGGCGCGCATCAATCCGTTCGCCGCCCTGCTGAAACTGGTGCGCCGCGTGGAAATCCGCGGCCTGGTGCTGGCCTTCGGCCTGATGACGTTTGCGCAGATGATGCTCAATACCACCTGGGTGCTGTACACGCACTTCCGCTTCGACTGGACGCCGCGCCAGAACGGCATCGCCCTGTTCTGCGTGGGCCTGTGCGCGGCCGTGGTGCAGGCGGGCTTGCTGGGCATCCTCATCAAGCGCTTTGGCGAAGTGCGCCTGTCCCTGCTGGGCATGGCTTCGGGCGCCCTCACCTACCTGCTGTACGGCCTGGCCACGCAAGGCTGGATGATGTATGCCTTGATCCTGTGCAACCTGCTGGCCTTTGCCGCCGGCCCCGCACTGCAAGGCATCATCTCGAAGGCATCGAACGCCAGCGAACAGGGCGAACTGATGGGCTCCTTGCAATCGATCAGCAGCCTGGGCATCATCATCATGCCGCTGCTGGGCAGCATGATCCTCGGCGAAGTGAGCCATTTGCCTGCCAATGACTGGCGCATCGGCAGCACCTTCTTCCTGTGCGCCATCATGCAGACCCTGGGTATCGTGGTTGCCTGGCGCTACTTCCAGGCACGGCGCCTGGCACGGCTTGCGGTTTCCACCACAAAGTAGTCGGCAGGATAATATTGCATTTGGGAAATTAATAGGCGAGAATGGTGAATCCGCCGCGCGTGTACCACGCCCGGCATCCGATGGTGAGCAAGGATGGCTATGACTGACTTTTATTCCAGCGCCTGGCGCCTGAGCGTGGCCGTGCTGGCCCTGGCCCTGCCGTCGCTGGCCTGGGCGCAGTGCTCACGCGACATCCAGGTGCCCGTATCGGCCATCGGTGCCAGCGTGGTGATCAATGGTGCGGCCGTCAGCGGCATCTATCCGGACCTGTTGCGCACCATGGGCGCGCGCATCGGCTGCAATTTCGTCTTTACCCCGGTGCCGCGCGCGCGCCTGGAAGCGATGTTCGAGACGGGCAAGGCAGACATGCTGATCCCGGCCAGCAGCACGCCCCGGCGCGACCAGCACGGCCTGTTCATTCCCCTGATGGGCAACCGCCCCCTGCTGATTTCGCTGCAGGGAACGCGCGCGCCCATCAATACCATGCAGGAATTGATCGAGCGGCGCGACTTGCGCGTGGCGCTCGTGCGCGGCTACGACTATGGCGTGTCCTACCAGGCGCTGGCGAAGGAACTGAGCAACCAGGGCCGCCTGTTCTATGAAGTCGACGCGCTGTCCGTGGCGCGCCTGATGCAAAGCGGCTTCATCGACGCCACCATCATGAGCCCCACCATACTCTCCGGCGTGGCGCAGAACGATGCGCGCGTGTACGGCCTGGCCGACCGTTTGCGCCTGGAAGCCTTGCCCGAACTGCCGTGGGGCATGAGCGGCGTCTACCTGTCGCGCAAGTCGCTGACGGCGGAAGACCAGGCGGCCCTGCGCGAACTGCTGGAAAAGGCGGGACGCTCGGGCGTCCTGATGGACGGCTTCCAGCGCCACCACCGCCAGGAACTGCTGACCCTCAGCATACGGCCGCGCTAAGTCCCCCCATGTCCGGCACTGTCGTCGCCATCGTGCTGTTTGCCGCCCTGCTGCACGCCAGCTGGAACGCCATCGTCAAGTCGGGCAAGGACACTTTCCTGACGACCGTGCTGGTCTCCGTGGGCGCGGCCCTGATCTCGCTGGCGGTCTTGCCCTTCGTCAATGCTCCCGCCCCCGCCAGCTGGCCCTGGCTGGCCGCCTCGGCCGTGGCCCAGCTCGCCTATTACTCGCTGCTGGCGGCCGCCTACAAGGCTGGCGACATGAGCCATGCCTACCCCTTGATGCGCGGCAGCGCGCCATTGATCGTGGCGCTGGCCAGCTGGCCGCTGATCGGCGAGCACCTGTCTTTCACGCAGATGGGCGCCGTCGGCTGCATCTGCGCCGGCATCCTTGCCCTGTACTTCGCCGCGCGCCTGCCGGCCACGGCCGGCGCCGCGAAAAACACGGGACGCGCCACCGCCTTTGCGCTGGGCAACGCCTGCGTCATCGCCAGCTATACCCTGATCGACGGCATCGGCGTGCGCCTGTCCGGCGCGCCGGCCGCCTACACGACGTGGATTTTTGTGCTGAATGGCACCGGGCTGCTGCTGTGGACGGCCTTGCGCCGTCCGGCCGATTTGTTTGCGTATGCGCAAACGCAATGGCATCTGGCCGCATTGGGCGGTTTCGGCACCCTGGCGTCATATGGCCTGGCCCTGTGGGCCATGACGCAGGCGCCCGTGGCCGCCATCGCGGCCCTGCGCGAGACGTCGATTCTGTTCGCCATCGCCATTGCGGCCCTGTTCCTGCGCGAAAAAATCAGCCCCCGCCGCTATGTGGCCATCGCCCTGATCGCGGCAGGCGCCATTCTCATGCGCATGGGCTAGCGGGCATCGAGCGGCGCGATCGGCAACTCGATGGCGCTGGCCGCCCCTGTCGCATGGTAGACGCGCTGCGTCGCCTTTCTATAATGGCCCGGGTCGGCCAGGAAGATGTTCGGCACGTAGTTTTGCGGGTTGCGGTCGTACAGGGGGAACCAGCTCGACTGCACTTGCACGGCGATGCGGTGGCCAGGCAGGAAGACGTGATTCGCGTTCGGCAAGGCGAAGCGGTAGCGCTCCACTTTGCCCGCCGGTATCGGCGTCGGGTGCTCGAAGCTGTCCCGATATCGGCCGCGGAAGATCTCCATCGCCACGCCCAGCTGGTAGCCGCCCATGGCCGGCTGCGACGGCACTTCGTCCGGATACACGTCGATCAGCTTTACCACCCAGTCCGCATCCGTGCCGCTGGTGGCGGCAAACAGATTGACCATCGGTGCGCCGGCGATGCGCACGGCCGTCTTCAACGGTTCCGAAACATAGCTGAGCACGTCCGTGCGGTCCGCATAGCCGCGCTGGTCGCTGACCAGCCATGGCTTCCACACGTCGGCGTCATTGAGGCGCACGGGACGGGGCACGAAAGGCACGGGCTTGGCCGGATCGGCCACGTATTCGTCGAAGGCGCCTTCCGCCGCATCCGCGGCGCCCGCTGGCGCCGCAAAGCCCAGCTGGTTGCCCTGCTGCAAGTAGATCGGCGTCAATTTCGTGTCGCAGGTCTCGCAGGCCAGCGGCCACTGCTGCAAACGCTGCCACTGGTTGGTGCCAGTCTGGTACGCCACGACGGGCGCCGTGTTCGCTTCCGGCGCGCCATCCTTCAGGTATTGATTGAGGAATGGCTGCATGACTTTTTCGCGGAACTGGCGCGCCGTGTCGCCGTCGAACTTCAGGGCGCCCAGGCTGGAACCGTCATAGTTGACGCCGCTGTGGCGCCAGGGGCCGATGGCCAGGTAGTTCAGGCTGTTGCGCTTGTCGCGCCCTTCCATCGCCGTGTAGCTCGCATACGGACCATAGATGTCTTCCTGGTCCCACTGCCCCACCACATGCATGGTGGGCACGATCAAAGGACGCTTGGCGAGGATCTTGTCGAGCGCCTGTTCCTGCCAGTAACTGTCGTAGGCCGGGTGCTCGAACAGCTTTTTCGTGTAGGTCAGCTTGTCGATGCCGAACTTCTTCGCATAGTCGCCTGCCGAGCCGATGCGCAGATACGCGTCGTAATCGTCGTAGACGCCCAGGGCCGGCGATTCGCCGCCGCCGCGCACGCTGGTCTGTCCCGCGATATACGCCAGGCTGGGCATGCGGAAGGCGCCGTTATGGAACCAGTCGTCGCCGCGCCAGCCATCGACCATGGCGCTCATGGGGATGGCCACCTTCAGCGCCGGATGCGGGTCGACCAGCGCCATCAGCACCGTATGGCCCTCGTACGAGGAACCCAGCATGCCCACCTTGCCATTGCTTTCCGGAATATTCTTCGACAGCCAGTCGATCGTGTCCCACGCATCGGTGACATTGTCCACCTTGGTATGGTTCAGCGGGCCGCGCACGGGGCGCGTCATCACATAGTCGCCTTCCGAGCCATGCTTGCCGCGCACGTCCTGGAAGACGCGGATGTAGCCGTTTTCCACCAGGGTATCGTCGCCCTGCGGCAAGGTGGCCAGCATGCCGGGGCTGGCCGCGCGCTGGGCCCGGCGCGCCGCGTTATACGGCGTGCGCGTGAGCATGATCGGCGCCCGCTTGGCGCCCTTCGGCACGACGATCACCGTGTACAGCTTGACGCCGTCGCGCATGGGTAGCATCACCACGCGCTTGACGTAGTCGTTCAGGTCCGGCATCACCAGTCTGGCGCCGATA
The DNA here is from genome assembly GCF_058798615.1 of Janthinobacterium sp. GW822-FHT07H11. NCBI lineage: Bacteria > Pseudomonadati > Pseudomonadota > Betaproteobacteria > Burkholderiales > Oxalobacteraceae > Janthinobacterium > Janthinobacterium sp. GW822-FHT07H11. Next base: position 2,930,189 of record NZ_CM179507.1, on the reverse strand, counting down.
TCGGGCGTCATCGGCGGCGTTTGCGGGGTTTGCCGGGTTTGCGCCAGCGAGGAAACGCTGAACAAGGTACTGGCAAGCAGGGCCAGGCCGCTCAGGCGCACGGGGGATACTACAGGCATACGCTTCTCCAAAAGATTCATGCTGACAATAGTACCCGTAAAGCAAGTTTGACAGAAATCAAACGTTCGCGCTGGCCGCAGATATATCGGGGCGCAACTTGACAGAACGCGCACGAACTGCAACCATAACGCCATGAAATTTATCCCGTCACAACACGCCTGCTTGAATTGGTGGTCCCGCTCACTTTCGCGCGGCCACTGCATAGTGATGTGAATTTGATCCACGCCGCCTCGATCGGTGGCGTAACAGGCTCAGCCTGGATCATCCCCGATGCAGGCGGCTCAAAAGGAAACTTGATGAGCTTGCCTAACACCCCCGATACCCCCGACACCGACAACACCCCGGCAGCGCCGCTGTCCGCCGCCGCCATCGCTTCGCAATCCGTGATCCTGACGGGCGACCGCCCCACCGGCCCCCTGCACCTGGGCCACTTCGTCGGCAGCCTGCGCGACCGCGTCGCCTACCAGAACAGCTACAAGCAATTCATCATGCTGGCCGACGCGCAGGCGCTGACGGACAATATGGACGACATCGACAAGGTGCACCGCAACGTGGTCGAGGTGGCGCTCGACTACCTGGCCGTCGGCATCGACCCGACCAAGACCACGGTGTTCATCCAGTCGCAGATCCCGGAACTGGCCGAGCTGACCTTTTACTACCTGAACATCGTCACCGTGGCGCGCCTCGAGCGCAACCCCACGGTCAAGGAAGAAATCCGCCTGCGCGGCTTCGAGCGCGACATCCCGGCCGGCTTTTTGACCTACCCGGCCAGCCAGGCGGCCGACATCACGGCCTTCAAGGCCGGCGTGGTGCCTGTGGGCGAAGACCAGATCCCGATGATCGAGCAGACGAATGAAATCGTGCGCCGCTTCAACCGCATGTACAACCGCGAAGTGCTGATGGAATGCAAGGCGCTGGTGCCCGATATCGGCCGCCTGCCCGGCATCGACGGCAAGGCGAAGATGAGCAAGTCGCTGGGCAACACCATCAACCTGGGCGCGACCCCGGCCGAAATCACGGCCGCCGTGAAAAAAGTCTACACGGACCCGCTGCACCTGCGCGTGGAAGATCCGGGCCACCTGGAAGGCAATGTGGCCTTCACCTACCTGGATGCCTTCGATCCGGAAAAAGCGGCGCTGGCCGAAATGAAGGCCCATTACGTGCGCGGCGGCCTGGGCGACAGCATCGTCAAGAAGCGCCTGGACGTGGTCTTGCAGGAATTGCTGGCGCCGATACGCGCCCGCCGCGAAGAGTTCGCCAAGGACAAGGGGCAAGTCATCCAGATGTTGAAAGAAGGCACCTTCAAGGCACGCGAAGTGGCGGCCCGCACGGCCGATGAAGTCAAGTCGGCGCTGGGCCTGAATTACTTCTGATTATCATTTACCAATAGCAAACTGATGCGCCTTGGCGGAGTCGGGTAAAATCCCGCTTTCGCCAGGGCGCAATGCATTTGGCACCGTGGCATCAGCAATCCGTAGAGAAGAAGACAAACGCGCAATGACCGATACCGCTATCGAACGGCTGCTGCAGCAGCATTTTTCCATCGATGCGCTGCAACGCTCGCCCGCGCCCCTGCAGCAGGCGCTGCGCATGCTGGGCGGCTGGCTGGCCGCCGAACGCGACACGGCGTATCCGCACACGCCCTACACGGAACTGCTGACGCAGCTGTCCGACATCAGCCCGCCCGCGCACGGCATGCCCGTGGCCGATTTCCTGCAAGAACTTGACGCCACCGTGCTGGCCAATACGGCCCAGCTGAACCACCCGCAATACATCGGCCACATGACGCAGGCCTTGCCCTGGATCAGCGTGCTGGCCGAGGCGTTTACGGCCACCTTGAACCAGAACCAGGTCAAGATCGAGACAGCCTATGTGTCGACCCTGATCGAAAAGCAGATCCTGGGCTGGCTGCACCGCCAGGTCTACCAGCAGCCGGACGCCGTCTACGCGCAGGCCATGGCCGCCACCAGCGGCGCGCTGGGCAATGTCGTCAATGGCGGCACCATGGGCAATTTGACGGCGCTGGCCGTGGCGCTGGAAAGCCAGTTGCCCGGCACGCGCAAACGCGGTCTGTTTGCCGCCATGCAAGAATCCGGCTACGCGGGACTGGCCGTGATCGGTTCGGCCCGCAGCCATTATTCCGTGAAAAAGGCGCTGGCGACCCTGGGCCTCGGCGAAAACGCCCTGCACCTGGTGGCCGTCGACCGCGACAACCGCATCGACGTCGCCGCGCTGGAAGCGACCATTGCCGATTTAAACGTGCGCAAGATCAAGGTCGTCGCCATGATCGGCATCGCCGGCACGACGGAAACGGGCGCCATCGACCCGCTGGCCGCCATGGCGGCGATTGCCGCGCGGGAAAACATCTGGTTCCACGTGGATGCGGCCTGGGGCGGCGCCCTGCTGATCGCGGAACAGTACCGCCACCTGTACGACGGCATCGCCCTGGCCGACTCCGTCGTCATCGACGGGCACAAGCTGCTGTGGGTGCCGATGGCGCAAAGCATGGTGCTGTTCAAGGATGGCGCCAGCCTGAACCTGTTGAAGCACAACGCCAACTACATCTTGCGCGACAATTCAGGCGACCTGGGCCAGACCTCGCTGGAAGGCTCGCGCCGCTTCGACGCCTTGAAACTGTGGACCTCGTTCAAGGTGCTCGGCGTGTCCGGCTACACGACCTTGCTGCAGCAGGCGGCCACCCTGTCCGGCCAGTTGCAGGACTTGCTGGCCGACCAGCAGGATTTCGAGCTCGTCACGCGCTCCGACACCTTCATTCTCACCTATCGCTACGTGCCCGCGCCCTTGCGCCAGCGCATGGAGGCCTTGCTGGCCAGCGGCCAGGTCGAGGCGGCGACCGAGCTGAACAAGCAACTGAACACCTTGACCGCCAAGCTGCAAAACCGGCAAAAGGCCGAAGGCCACAGCTTTGTCTCGCGCACGGTACTCGAGTCGACGCGCTACCCCGGCCCGACGAATGTATTGCGCGTGGTCATGACGAATGTCAAGACGCGCCCCCACCACCTGCGCGCCATTTTGGCGGAACAGCGCGCCATCGGCCAGGCGCTGGTGGCGGAACTGGGCCTGTAAGGAATCCCCCACCCATCAGCCTTGACTGGATGCCCGATGCACCGCCTGAGCGCCCTCACCGATCTATTCAAGCATCTGCTGAAATGGCTGCTGCTGGCCTTTGTCGTGGCCGTGCTGGCGGGGTCGGCCTCGGCCGGCTTCTTGTACGCCCTCGACCGGGCGACCGCGACGCGCCTGGCGCACGCCTGGCTGATCTGGCTGCTGCCCGTGGCGGGCTTTGCCGTCGGCTGGCTGTATTTACGCTACGGCAGCAGCGTCGAGGGCGGCGCGAACCTGCTCATCGATGAAATCCACGATCCGAAAAAAATCATTCCGCTGCGCATGGCGCCGCTGGTGCTGGGCGGCACCGTCATCTCGCATCTGTTCGGCGCTTCCGTCGGACGCGAAGGCACGGCCGTGCAGATGGGCGGCGCGCTGGCCGACCAGCTCACGCGCCTGTTTCGTTTGAACAATGAAGACCGCCGCATCATCCTGATGGCCGGCATCAGCGCCGGCTTTGCCTCCGTCTTCGGCACGCCGCTGGCGGGCGCCCTCTTCGGCCTGGAAGTGCTGGCCATCGGCCGCCTGCGCTACGAAGCCATGCTGCCCTGCCTGCTGGCCGCCGTCATCGCCGACCAGGTGGTCTTGCTGCTGGGGCCGTTTTTGCACATTGGCCATACGCATTACGCCGTGCCCTTGATTCCCGCCCTCTCCGCCTGGACCTTATGCGCCATGGTGATCGCGGGCGTGCTGTTCGGCGTAACCGGCAAACTGTTTGCGCAAGCCACGCACGGCTTGAGCGGGTTGATGAAGCGCAAGATTGCCTACGCCCCGCTGCGCCCGCTGACAGGCGGCCTCGTCGTCGCGCTCGCCGTATGGCTGCTGGGCACCGACAAATATATCGGCCTGGGCATCCCCACCATCGTCGACGCGCTCCAGCAGCCGCTGCCGGCATACGATTTTCTGGGCAAGATGGCGTTCACCATTGTGTCGCTGGGCACGGGATTCAAGGGCGGCGAAGTCACGCCATTGTTCTTCATCGGCGCCACCCTGGGCAATGCGCTGGGGCCTGTGCTGCACCAGCCCGTCGCCCTGCTGGCCGCCATCGGCTTCGTCGCCGTGTTTGCGGGAGCGGCCAACACGCCGATTGCCTCGACCCTGATGGCAATGGAACTGTTCGGCGCGGACATCGGCGTGTACGCGGCCATCGCCTGCGTCGTCGCTTACCTGTTTTCCGGCCACGCGGGCATTTACCGGGCGCAGCGCGGCGGCCACGCCAAGCGCCATCCTGCCAAGGATCTCGACGCATGACACAGAACATCTACGACAACGACGCCTTCTTCACGGCCTACAGCCAGCTGCCCCGCTCGATTGGCGGCCTCGACAGCGCTCCCGAATGGCCGGCCCTGCGCGCCATGCTGCCCGAATTAACAGGAAAAAGCGTGCTGGACCTGGGCTGCGGCTATGGCTGGTTCTGCCGCTGGGCGGCAGAACAGGGTGCAACGCGGGTCTTGGGCGTGGATGTGTCCGAGAAGATGCTGGCGCAGGCAAGCGCCATGGGGCCGCACGCGGCCCTCAAGTATGCCCGGCTGGACCTGGAACAACTGGCCTTGCCACCGGCCAGCCATGACCTCGTCTACAGTTCGCTCGCCTTCCACTACATCGAGGATTTTGCCGCCCTGCTGGCCGCCATCCGCCACGGCTTGAAGCCGGGCGGCAAGCTGGTGTTTTCCATCGAGCATCCGATCTTCATGGCGCCGCGCCAACCGGGCTGGCTGACGGATGGGCAAGGCCGCAAGACCTGGCCCGTCGACAGCTACCAGCGGCAAGGAGCGCGCGTGTCGGACTGGCTGGCGCCCGGCGTGATCAAGCAGCACCGCACCCTGAGCACAACCATCAATGCGCTGCTGCACGCCGGTTTCCAGCTGGAACACGTGGAAGAATGGGGGCCGACAGACGCGCAGGTGGCGCAGCAGCCGGCCCTGGCGGAAGAGCGGGAACGGCCGATGCTGCTGCTGGTCGGCTGCGGCCTGCCGTAACTGCGCCCTCAGCTGGCCACATTGCGCGTAAAGCGCACGGTGGCCTCGCCCGCATTCACATAGCTGTACGCTTGCGCACTGCTGAAGACAAAAAAGTCGCCCGTGGCCAGTTGCCTCGTTTCGGCCGCCAGCACGAGGTGCAGCGTCCCTTCCAGCACATAGAGCATTTCGCTGAAACCAGCCGGATCGGCTTGCGCATCATAGCGCTCGCCCGGCGCCAGGGTCCACGACCACAATTCCACCTGGCGGCTGGCGGGTGCGGCGCCCAGCAGCACGGCCTGGCTCGCCGGCGATTCGCCTTGCCACATCAGCACGCGCAGGCTGTCGTGCGGCTGCCGCGGCGGCCGCACCAGGTCGACAAAGGCCACGTTCAAGGCGGCGGCCACATGGTCGAGGTTGGCCAGGCTGATATTGGTGCCGCCCGCCTCCACGCCATTGACCATGCGCCGGCTCAGGCCGGACAGGCGCGCCAGCTCTTCCTGGCTCAGGCCGGCAGCGACGCGCAAACGCCGCAGATTGGTGGCCAGGTGTGCCAGCACGCCACCGGCCTCGGCTTGACTGCGCAATATATTGCTCCTATGATGATGGGAAATATTTTGCTCATAGCATAGCTCCCCATGAAAACACACGCAAGTCCCCCGCCCGCCCTCGGCCTGCCCGAACTGGCCCTGATCGCCATCACCTTCATCTGGGGCGGCACCTTTCTCATCGTGCAGCATGCCGTGACGGCCAGCGGCCCGCTGGCCTTCGTTGCCGCCCGCTTTGCCGTGGCCGCCGCCATCGGTGCCCTGATTTGCCGCAGCCAGCTGCGCCATCTGAGCAAGGCTGAGTTGTTCACGGGCATGGCCATCGGCGTGAGCATCTTTGGCGGCTACACCTTGCAAACCTATGGCTTGATGCATATCACGAGCAGCAAATCGGCCTTCATCACGGCCTTCTATGTGCCCATCGTGCCGCTGGTGCAATGGCTGGCCTTCAAGCAGCGGCCCCATCCGGCAGTGTGGGCGGCCGTGGTGCTGGCGTTCGTGGGATTATTATTGCTGACGGGCACGGATGGCCTGAACATGGCCTTCGGCAAGGGCGAAGTGATGACGGCCGTGGGCGCCATCGCGATCGCGCTGGAAATCATCCTGATCAGCCGCGTCTCGCCGCAATTGAACATCCTGCGCGTGACCATCGTGCAACTGGCCACGGCCTCATTGATCGCCCTGCTGCTGATGCCCGTCATGGGCGAAGCGCCGCCGGTGCTCGGCAAGACCTTCCTCTTCAGCGTGCTGGCCCTGGGCTGCGCCAGTGCCTTGATTCAATATGTGATGAACTGGGCGCAAAAACGCATTTCCGCCACGAAAGCCACCTTGATCTATGCGGGCGAGCCGGTCTGGGCCGGCGTGATCGGCCGCATCGCCGGCGAACGCTTGCCGGCCCTGGCCATCGTCGGCGCGATCTTGATCATTTGCGCGGGCATTCTCAGCGAATGGCGGCCGAAGCGGGGGCGCGGCACGGCCAAGGCCGTTCAGCCATAGCCGCTATGGCGCTTGCCGCCGCAGCGCCACATCCCCATGCAGGGCCAGCGGCACGGCCCTGGCCCAGCGGTTCGACGACAGCGAAAACGTCAGCGCCCGCACCTGGTGGTACCAGCCAGCCGGCACGTACAGCATGTCGCCCGGTTCGACGATGCATTCGATCATGCACGCCTGGCGCGCCAGCGGGAAGCGCTCGAAATCGGGCGCCTCGGGATCGAAAGGCGAACCGAACAGGATGGCGTTCGCTTCGCTCGGATACAGGAAGGCGTCGTGGTGCGGCGGCGACAGGAAGATGCGCTTGCGGCCCCACACTTGCGCGAAGATATTATCGTCGTAATCGCAATGCAGGGGCGTCACCGTGCCCGCCGGGCCGACCCAGAAACGCGGCGGCCCCATCTTGTCGAAATACGTGGGCCAGTGGCACAGGCTGTTCAATTCGCGCAATTCCAGGTTGCCCAGGTAGGGCGGCAATGGCTGCTCGACGGCCACCAGGTCCAGGTAGTCGCCCATGCACATGTCCTGCATGGCCCGGTCCGGCGCGAAGGCCGTGTTGATATAGTCGCCCACCCGCGCGCGCACGGGCACGTGGCTGTAGCGCTCGCGCAAGATGTCCGGCGAGAACCGTGACAGGGGCCAGCGCTGGACCAGGCCGCGCATCAGGAAGGGCAAGCCCTGCTGCGCCCGTGCCCGGAACGCGGCCCCGTCGAGCATCCCCATGACGGGCACGGCATCGATGGCCGGCAGTGCGCGCGCGGCGCGCCGGATGGCCGCGCGCATGTCCGCGATGGACGTGACGCCGCGCACCTGCGCATCCCTGTGTTCCCGCGCCAGCTTGCGGGCGATGGCATCCTCGGCTGAAACGGGCGCGCAGGCGGGCCGGGGCGGCAGCGCGCGCGGCGCTGGAGGCGATTGTTTATCTCTTGACATATACCTTGACTATCTTTTCATCACGCTCCCTGCCGCGGTCGGCAAGGATGCGCCAGCACGGCGCGGGGCGCTCAATGCGGGGCGAATCCGCATCATACCCGGCCCCGGCCATGCCGCCCAGCGCCAGGCTGCGGTTACAATGCGGCTCCCGCCACCCATTACCCCGATCGATGCCCTATCTTGTCCTTGCCCTGTTCGCCCTGCTCTACCTGGCCGCCAGCCTGCTGTGGCCCATTCCGCCGCTGCTGGCGGGCGTCTATGGCGTGATGAGCATCACCTGCTTTGCCGCGTATGCGATCGACAAGCGGGCGGCGCGCACGCAGGCCTGGCGCACGCCGGAAAAAACCTTGTGGCTGCTGGGACTGTTGTGCGGCTGGCCGGGCGCCGTGCTGGCCCAGCAGTGGCTGCGCCACAAGACGAGCAAGGCCTCGTTCCAGCGCGTGTTCTGGAGCACGGTGGCCTTGAACCTGGCCGGATTTGCCTGGCTGTGCATGCGATATGCGGGCCTGGCCCGCTAAGCGCGGCGGCACCGGGCCAAACCGCAGCGGGCGGCAGTGCCACGGCCGGAAAGCGCGACGCGCAGTCGCCGAGGCCGGACGCCCTCAGACAGGAGTCTTGAAGATCGGGTCGACGATGAACTGCTGTGCCTTGATGCGCAAGGTGCGCTCTTCGTCCAGTTCGGCGCGCGTTTCGCCCAGTTCCTCGCGCTCCGCTTCCAGCTCCAGGCGCACGCTCGCCAGTTCCGTTTCCACGCGCGTCAGGCTTTCCAGCTTCAGCTGCGCCTGTATCAGTTCGGCGCGCGCCGCTTCGGCCGCCTCTTCCAGGCGCGGGATGCCTTCAAGCTTGAATTGCGCCTTGGCCAGGTCCATGCGCGCCTGCTCGGCCGCCTCTTCCAGGCGCGGCAAGCCTTCCAGGCGCAGCTGCGCCTTGGCCAGGTCCGTTCTAGCCTGGTTCGCCACTTGCCGCTCACGTTCGAGTTCCGCGCGCAAGGTTTCCAGCTCGCCCGTTTGCAGTTCGAGCAATTCCTGCTGGCGCTCATTCTCGCTGGCCAGGTCCATCAATTCCTGTTGATTGTCATTCATTTCGGCTTCATGCGCACTGTGGCTGGCGCTCAATTCCTGTCCTACATAGTCGAGTATGGCTTGCTGCAGCACGGGCGACAATTCGGCGGCCGCCGCGATCTGGCGCTGCGCGCCGGCCTTGCGGCGCTGCAAGAGCTTGCTGATGGTGCCCAGGCAAGCGCCATTGCCCAGCCGCTCGCGCAAGGCGCGCACCGTGATGGCCTGGCCTTCGGCCGCCATCGCCTCCATTGCCGCATTGATCTGTTCCGCGCTTGCTTTTGCCATGTCGTCTACTCTTGAATGTTGCTCAGGGTCATACGGGTATATCTTTCCCAGGGGCATCATCTTATGCCAGCGGCGGCAAAGCGTAAAGTATTTCTCAATAGAAATTGCAATTGCACAACGGAATCGCGTGCAAGCATGCGGCCTGGCGCCTTATTCTTCGAGCAGACCGTTTTCGGTCAGCATGTCCTGCACCAGTTCCAGGCGCAGCACGGGATTGTCTTGGCTCAGCAGCAACTGTTTCTGCATGGCGTTCAAGGACAGCAGTTCGCACCAGCGGTTCGCCACCCAGCCGCACTCGTCGAGCCGGTACGGCGGCTGCAGCGGCATCTGCTCGGGTGGGATCTTTTGCTCCTGCAAGGTGCGGATCAGCGCGCCCAGCGCATCGGCCACGTTCTGCTGCTCCTGGGGAATGGGGATGGCTTTGTCGGGCGGCAAGGTCTCGATCTGCGCCATCCACAGGCCGTGTTTCAGCTGCCCGCTGGAGACGATGTGAAAGCGCTGCATGCCCATGCATTTGATTTGCAGCAAGCCCGACAGGGGCGCGGCCCAGTCGATGACGCGCGCCAGGGTGCCTACGGGCGCCAGCGTTTCCAGCTGGCCCGGCTTGCGCACTTCCGCCCCGTCCAGCAGCTGCACCACGCCGAACGGCTGCTCGCCCATGATGCATTTTCGTATCATGTCCAGGTAGCGCACCTCGAAGATCTGCAGGGGCAGATAGCCATCGGGATACAGCACCGTATTGAGCGGGAACAAAGGTATCGAGGTCATGGCGCATGATGGCACGAATGCGATATCCGTGCTGCGCGCCTTGTGCGTCCTTTACTTATAAAAACGGCGTTTTTTCGCCCGCTCGGCCGCCTTCGGCGCCAGCACCTTCACGGCTTTCTTCTCGATGGTGCCGCCGGCCGACGTGCCCGGCACGCGGTGTTCCGCCTCGAAACCGGGCTCTTCGCCGCGCTTCAGGGTTTGCCGCGTCAAGCCTTCGACAGCCGACAGCAAGTCGACTTCGTCGGCACAGACGAGGGAAATGGCGACACCCGAGGCGCCCGCGCGGCCCGTGCGGCCGATGCGGTGGATATAGTCTTCCGCCACCGTCGGCAAGTCGAAATTGACGACGACGGGCAATTGATCGATGTCCAGGCCGCGGGCGGCCACGTCGGTGGCCACCAGCACCTGCACCTCGGCAGATTTGAAACGGGCCAGCGCGCGCAGGCGGTTCGGCTGCGTCTTGTCGCCGTGGATCGAGTCGGCGCGCACGCCCTGCTCCAGCAAGGTGTTAACTAATTGCTCCACGCCCTTGCGCGTCTTGACGAAGACCAATACCTGGCCCCAGCGCTTGTTCTTCAGCAGGTGCAAGAACAGTTCCGGCTTGCGTTTCTTGTCGCACACGATCACCGACTGTTTCACCGCCTTGACCGTGCTGTTGCGCGCGCTGACCTCCACCGAGACGGGGTCCTTCAGCATGGTTTTCGCCATGGCGCGGATGGCGTCCGAGAACGTGGCCGAGAACAGCAGGGTCTGGCGCTGCTTGGGCATCGTCATCAGCAAGATATCGAGCTCGCGTTCGAAGCCCAGGTCCAGCATGCGGTCCGCCTCGTCCAGCACCAGCGTCTGCACCTGCTCGAACTTGACGGCGCCCTGCGTCTGCAAGTCCAGCAAGCGGCCCGGCGTGGCCACCAGCACGTCCAGGCCCTTGCGCAGCTTGCTGATCTGCGGCTCGATGGGCACGCCGCCATAGGCGACAAAGCTGCGCAGCGGCAAGTTACCGCCATAGCCGCGAAAGCTGGCATAGACTTGCTCGGCCAGCTCGCGCGTGGGCACCAGCACCAGCACGCGCACGCATTGCGGCGCCACCACGCCTTCGAGGGCCAGGCGCTGCAGCAAGGGCACGGCAAAGCCGGCTGTCTTGCCCGTGCCCGTCTGGGCGGCGGCCATCAGGTCGCGCCCGGCCAGCACGGCAGGGATCGCCTTTGCCTGCACGGGCGTGGGCTTGTCGTAGCCGAGTTCGTCAAGTTTGCGGACCAGGGGATCGATCAGGCCGAGGGAGGAAAACGTCATGGGAAAGCAATCTTGGCAAGTGAAAGTAAGCGCGGACGGCCAGGCCGCCCGCTTGATTGCCGAGATTATAGGCCAGCAAGGCTGCCGGCCGCAGTTTTCAATCGGAAGGCACGGCCGTCAAAACTTCATTTCCATCGTCGCGCGCGCCTGCGGCGAACTGGTGGAAATGCCATTGCGCGCAATGCTGCCGCTGGCGTCCGTGTACATGGTATTGCTTTCGAAGTCTTGCGCCAGCAGATTCGACACGGCCAGGCGCAGCTGGTTCTTCGCATCGAACTTCCACAGGGCATACAGGTCGAGGTCGCGCCGCGGCGACGTGTAGGCGCTCTGGCGTTCGGTGATGCGCACCGGGCCGCCATTGCGGAAATTGAAGCTGCCGCCCGTGGTCAGGATGCCGTCCGGCGTCTTGTAGTCGAGGCCGAAATTACCGCTGACGGGCGTCTGCTGGTCGAGCCGGTTGTTGGGCCCGGGCACGTGCTCCACTTGCGACCAGTTGCGGCTGATGCTGGCGCGCACGTCGAGCGCGGGCACGGGCGCGGCCAGCACGGCGCGCAGCGGGAACTTCGCTTCCAGCTCCAGGGTCTGCGTATTCGCGCGGCCATCGTTGACGGGCGTGGAGACCCAGCGGTCGTCGACGAACAGCAAGCCCTGGCGCGTATAGCCATCGATGCGGCGGGCCGAGGCGCGCGCGCTGAGCAAGGCCCCTTCGGCCCAATAATGCTCGTACGAGGCATCGATGCCCAGCGCCAGCTCCGGCTTCAGGTTCGGATTGCCGACACGGTCAGGCTCCGTCTGGCTATTATTTGTGGAAATGCTGCGGCGCGGAATCAAATTCGTCGTCGACGGCGACTTGTAGGTACGCGTCAGCGCCAGGCGCACCTGGTCGCCCTTGGTATCGGGCAACTTCCACAGGGTTTGCAGCAGCGGGCTCCAGACGCTGCTGCGCTGCCGCACCGCCTCGAAGGTGGCGCCCGCGCTGCGCGTGTCGATGGCTTCCCAGCGCAGGCCCGCATACATGGACCAGCGCGGCGTGACATCCCACTCATCCTGCGCATACAGGGCCAGCAGCTTGATGTCGGCATCGAAATGTTCATCGCTATCGACGGGCGGGCGGCCGCCCGGCAAGGCCAGCTCGCGCTGGCGACGCTCTTCTTCGCGCTGGCTGACGGTGCCATCCCAGCCCATGGACAGCGCATGGCCCGGCATCCATGGCAAAGAATACTTGCCGGTGGACGTCAGGCTGCGGTAGCTGGCCTCGACGCGCACCTTGCGGTCCAGCACCAGCCCCACGCCATCGACATAGCCGAGCGGATGGCTGTCGGCCGTATTGCTGGTGGCGCTTGCGCGCAGGCCCAGTTCCAGCCTGGCACCTGCGTCGAGCTTGCGCACCCAGGTCAGGTCCGTGCGGCCGAAAACGTAATGGTTGCCGGAAGTACCGTCATTCGTGTCGTAGTCGGGACGCAAGCCCAGCAGCGTGTCGGTACGGCTATGGCTGCGGTTATCGCCGCGTCCGCCATTGAGAAAAAATTGCGCCGTCAGGTTATCGCCGTCCGCGTATGCCCAGTTCAGCCGGGGCGACAAGTTGATGCCCTCCGAACGGCCATCGCCGGTGCCGCTGATGCGCCGCAGCAGGTTTTGCCGGCCATCGGGCAAGTAGCCCAGGTCCAGCGCCGGATTGTCGAGCGGATTTTCATAGTGGTAGTCGTAGCGGTAGAACGAAGCGGCCAGCGAATAGGAAAAAATGCCGTCCTTGTCCGACAGTTGCAGGTTGCCATTGCTGGAAAAGGCATCGCGCCCACCGCCCACGCCGAGCTTGATGTCGCGCTGCGCCGTCTTCACGGCCTTTTTCAGCACCACGTTGATGGTGCCGGCAATCGACTGCGTGCTGTATTCGGCGCTGGCCGCATGCAGGATCTCGATGCGCTCGATGACGTCGGGCGACAGGGTATCGAGCGAAAAGCCGGCCGGCGCCCGTTCGCCATTGAGCAAAATCTGCGTGTAGCCGCTGCCGAGTCCCCGCATGCGGATCTCGCCGCCGCTGCGCCCGGCCGCGCCGGACACGGTGATGCCGGGCAGGCGCTTGAGCACGTCGGTGACATTCGTGTCGCCATACTTGAGGATTTCCTCGCTGCTCACGACCATCTTGCTGGCCGTATCGTCGCGGCGCGGATCATAGCCGCCGCCCTTGACTTCCACGGTTTGCATGGCAGGCGCGGCGGCCTTGGGCGGCGCCGGCACCGCGCCATCGGCGGCAACGGCAGCCGATGGCGCGGACAACTGGGCCTGTACCTGGCCGGCAAACAGGACGGCGGAGGCAGCAATGGTGAGGCGGAGGGAGCGGCTAGACGTCATGGCTGGGCTAAAAAATTGGCTGAACAAAAATGGCTTGAAGCGCAAAAACAGGCAGCCGTATTTTGCGACAATTTTGCTCTTATGACACAGTCTCCATAAAATATTTCTTATGGCAAATTAAATTCGGTGCATCCACGGGCAAGACAGCGTCCCGCACGGCCCGTATCATTGCGCGCCACATCGCCGCTATAATGCGTTTTCACCATTATTCCCATCACCCCGTCAAAGGCTTCCCATCGTGTCTGACCGTCTTGCCGTTTTGCCTCAATATCTGCTGCCCAAGGGAGCGTTGACCAACTTCGCCGGCCGCATCGCCGGCGCCAAGGGCGGCGCCATGACCACGCGTTTGATCCGCTGGTTCGTCGGCCGCTACAACGTCAACATGGATGAGGCACTGGACCCGGACATCACGCATTACGCCAGCTTCAACGACTTCTTCACGCGCGCGCTGCGCGCCGATGCCCGGCCGCTGGCCAAGGCCGACTACGTCTGTCCCGTCGACGGCCGCATCAGCCAGTTCGGCACGATCGACAAGGACCAGATCTTCCAGGCCAAGGGCCACCACTTCAGCACCACGGCCCTGGTGGGCGGCGATGCGGCCCTGGCGGCCCAGTTCGAACACGGCAGCTTCGCCAATCTGTACCTGAGCCCGCGCGACTACCACCGCATCCACATGCCCTGCGACGGCCGCTTGACGCGCATGATTTATGTGCCTGGCGAATTGTTCTCCGTCAACCCGACGACGGCGCGCGGCATTCCCGGCCTGTTCGCCCGCAACGAGCGCGTCGTCTGCGTGTTCGACACGGCCAACGGTCCCTTCGTCATGACCCTGGTCGGCGCCACCATCGTCGGCAGCATGGCCACCGTCTGGCACGGCGTCGTCAACCCGCCCCGCACGGGTGAAATCCGCGACTGGAGCTATGCCAACGACAATGTCGTGCTGAAACAGGGCGAAGAGCTGGGCCGCTTCCTGCTCGGCTCCACCGTCGTCATGCTGTTCCCGAAAGACACCGTGCAATTCAATGCCAACTGGCAACCAGCCGGCCCCGTGCAGCTGGGCGAAGTCATGGGCAACGTGCCCAGGTAAGCCAACAGGACGCGCCTACACGGGCGCGTCCGTTTGATACATCTCTTCCATCAAGTCCAGAAACGCCCGCGTCTTGGCCGGCATCAGGCGCCGGCCGGGAAACACGGCCCAGCCCGTGACTAGCGGGAAACTCCACTCCGGCAGCACGCGCACCAGTTCTCCCGTCGCCACATAGGCCTTGGCGAAGCGGTCCGTGCTGGCCGCGATGCCCACGCCCGTGCAGGCCATGCGCACCAGCAATTCCGGCGAGTTCGCCAGCAGGCGCACGGGCAAATCGCGCTCCCACGTCGTCTTGCCGCGCATCAAAGTCCAGTGCACGAGGCCATGCACGGCCCGTGGCAAGCTGAGCAGGTCATGGCCATATAAATCGTCGGGATGCTCGGGCAAGCCGTGCACGCTCGTGTATTGCGGCGAGGCATACAGCGCCAGGGTGCTGAAGGCCACGCGGCGCGCCGCCAGGCTGGCGTCGTCGGGCAGGTTGCCCATGCGGATGGCCAGGTCGAAATTTTCTTCCAATAAATCCACGCGGCGCGCCGACAAGTCCAGTTCCAGCGAAATGGCCGGGTAGCGGCGCACGAACTCGGCCAGCACCTGGCGCATCAGCGCGTCGCCAAAGTCGGCCGGCATGGAAATGCGCAGCAAGCCGCTGGGACCGGCCTGGCGGTGCTGGGCCAGCGCGCCGGCCGCCTCCGTTTCCTCGACCACCTTGCGCGCATGCTCGAGCAGGCTGGCGCCAAACTCCGTCAGCGCCAGCTTGCGCGTGGTGCGCAGCAGCAGCCGTTCGCCCAGCCGCGCTTCCAGCTGCGAAATGCGGCGCGACAGGGTCGACTTGGGCAAGTCCACGCGCACGGCGGCGCGACTGAAACTGCCGCACTCGACGACGCGGGCGAACAGCAGCAAATCTCCGGGATCGATATCCATATTTTTGATTGTTGCATGAGTGGATTAATGTTATCCATTTTAACGGCTTCCGGATGGTTTTTGGAATTGCTATAGTTCATCCATCGCAAGACACCTCACAACGGAGAAAACAAGATGAACATCCTGCAAATCAATTCCAGCGCCCGCAGCACCGGCTCCGCCTCGACCCGTTTGGCTGACGCCATCGTTGCCCGCGTGCAAGCCGCCAACCCCGGCGCCACCCTGGCCCGCCGCGACCTGGCCGCCCAACCGCACCCCGTGCTCGACGAGCCGACCCTGCAAGCGCTGTTCACGCCGGCCGACAAGCGCACGCCGGAACAGGCGGCCCGCATCGCCCTGGACGACGCGCTGATTGCGCAAGTGCAAGCCGCCGACGTCATCGTCATCGGCGCGCCCATGTACAACTTCGGCATCACCGTGCAACTGAAAAGCTGGTTCGACGCGATTGCCCGCGCCAACGTCACCTTCAGGTACACGGAAAACGGCCCCGTGGGCCTGTTGACCGGCAAGAAAGTCTACGTGGGCCTGTCCCGCGGCGGCTTGCACCGCGACAGCGCCAACGACAGCCAGGTGCCTTACCTGAACACCATGTTCGGTTTCCTGGGCCTGACCGACGTGCAATACGTGTATTCGGAAGGCATGGGCATGGGGCCGGAAGCCGTGGCCAAGGCGCAGGCGCAAGCGGACGCCGAGATCAACGCGATCCTGGTGTAATTCCCGGCAGTGAATGGGGCGGCGCACTGGCGCCGTCCCGGCCTAGAGGAGAGAACAATGAGCGACATCACCACCGTCACGAAACCACGCGCCGTCGAGCGCGTGATCGCCGGCCAGGCCGTCATGGATGGCGCCGGCGTGAAGATCAACCGCGTGCTGACGCAGCAGCTGCAGCGCCGTCTCGATCCGTTCTTGATGCTCGACAACTTTGCCAGCGACCAGCCGAACGACTACATCGCCGGCTTCCCCGAGCATCCGCACCGCGGTTTCGAAACCGTGTCGTACATGATCACGGGGCGCATGCGCCACAAGGACAGCGCGGGCCACGAAGGCTTGCTGACGTCGGGCGGCGTGCAATGGATGACGGCCGGCAGCGGCGTGATCCATTCGGAAATGCCGGAACAGGAAGCAGGCGTGATGGAAGGTTTTCAATTGTGGCTGAACCTGCCCGCGCGCGACAAGATGCGCACGCCGTGGTACCGCGATTTCACGAGCGAGGAAATTCCCCGCTACACGACGGACGCGGGCGTGGCCGTGCAAGTGATCGCCGGCGAGAGCCATGGCGTGGCGGGCGCCGTGCAGCGCGAGCTGACGCAGCCGCTGTATCTCGATATCGACTTGCCGGCAGGCAGCAGCTTCGAGCAGCCCTTGCCGCCAGGCCATAACGCTTTCCTGTACACGTTTCGCGGCGAAGTGCGGGTCGATGGCAAGGCCGTGCCCGCCCTGCGCATGGCCATCTTCGCCAATACGCCGGGCAGCGACGGCGTGCGCATCGAAGCGCCCGCAGGCGGCCGCGTGATCCTCGTCGCCGGCCAGCCCCTGAACGAGCCCATCGCGCAGTATGGCCCGTTTGTCATGAATACCCAGGCGGAAGTGTTCCAGGCCGTGCAGGATTTCCGCGAAGGCAAGTTCGGCGAGACCGCTACGTAGTAATATTGTTTCGCATCAAGAAAAAACCTGCAGTGCCATCCGGCCTGCAGGTTTTTTGTCGTGCCGACTATTTTGTTGCTTTTCAATTACACTGACGGCAAGCCCATTCCACAAAGCACTCCATGCACGATAGCACCGAACACGACGCCACCCATCTGCACGCCCACCTGAAGGGCGACGCCAAACACACCCACTCGTTCGAGGGCCGCAGCCAGAGCATCCTTGCGTGGGCGCTGGGCCTGACCCTGTCCTTTGCCGGCATCGAGGTGGCGGCCGGCTTCCTGTCCAATTCGCTGGCCCTGATTTCCGACGCGGGCCACATGGTCACGGACGCGGCCGCGCTGGGCCTGGCCCTGCTGGCGCAACTGATCGCCCGCCGCCCCCCTTCGCCGCGCCACTCGTTCGGCTTTGGCCGCGCCGAGGCGCTGGCCGCCTTCGTCAACGGCCTGGCCATGCTGTGCGTGGTGGGCTGGATCTGCTATGAAGCCGTGCTGCGTTTTTCCGCCCCGCAACCCGTGAAGGGCGGCATGGTCTTCATCGTCGCCTTCATCGGCCTGGCCATCAACGTGGTGGTGGCATGGGTATTGTCCAAGGACAAGCAAAGCGTGAATACGCGGGCCGCCCTCGTGCACGTGATGGGCGATCTGCTCGGCTCGGTCGCCGCCATCATCGCGGGCGCCGTGATTTACTTCACGGGCTGGATGCAGATCGACCCGCTGCTGTCGGTGCTGGTGTCGCTGCTGATTTTGAAGTCGACCTTCGGCGTGCTGCGCGAGTCCTACCACTTCCTGATGGAAGGCGTGCCCCTGCACATCGACTACATCGAAGTGGGCACGGACGTGGAGCAGGTGGACGGCGTGATCGCCGTGCACGATCTGCATGTGTGGGACATGTCGCCGGGCCAGCCGGCCCTGATCGGCCACGTGGAGATCGAGCACCTCGACCATTGGCCGAAGGTATTGCGCGCGATCAAGAAGATGTTGCTGGCCAAGCATGGCATCGACCATATTACTTTGCAGCCGGAGACGGCGGCGATGGCGGGCTTGCATGAAGGCGACAAGACGCATTAACACCAGGTTCAACAAGCGTCACAACGCCTGACAAAACCGTAGCGAGCGGAAGGGAGAGGTGGCTAAGAAGCGCAACCGTACGAAGGTACGGTGAGCATCGCAGGCCGCCTATACCGACGCGCAGTAGGTTTGGTCAGGCGTCAGCTACGGCGCGCCTCAAGCACCCCGCTCACGTCTTTAATTACATTCAGCGCCTTCAACAGCTGCGCCGTCGAGCTGATCTCGGCCGTAAACGTCATGCGGGCCTGGCCCTTGGCGCTTTGGGTATTGACGCCGATCACGTTGATCTTTTCGCGCGAAAAGATTTCGGAAATGTCGCGCAGCAAGCCCTGGCGGTCGCCAGCAAGAATAAAAATATCGACCGGATACACGGTGTCGTGCCCGCCCGTGCTGCCCCACTCGGTAAAAATCACGCGCTCGGGCGACTTGGCGCGCATTTCCTCGAAGTTCTTGCAGGTGGCACGGTGGATCGAGACGCCCTTGCCGCGCGTCACAAAGCCGACGATGCTGTCCGGCGGCGCCGGCTTGCAGCACTTGGCCAGCACCGTCATCAAGCCTTCCGTGCCCACCACCAGCACGCCGGACTTGGCGCCCTGCTCCACGCTGGAAGCGCGGCTCTTGCCCACCAGCACGGCGTCTTCCGGCACCACCACTTCGCCATTGTCGTGCAGCGCCTGCTCCACGTGGCGCAGGCTGAATTCATCCTTGCCCACCGACAAGAACAGTTCGTCAACCTTGGAAAAACCCAGCTTTTGCGCCAGCGCCTCGAGGTTGACGGCCGTCTTGCCTTCGCGCTGCAAGGACTTTTCCACCAGCGCGCGGCCGTGGGCCAGCGTTTCCTGCATGTCGATGGCGTGGAACCAGGCGCGTATCTTCGACCGCGTGCGCGTGCTGACGGCGTAGCCGGCGCTGAGCCAGTCGCGCGACGGCCCGGCCGTGCCCGGCGCGCCCTTGGCCGTGATGATTTCGCAGGTCTGGCCATTCTTCAGCTGCGTATTCAGGGGGACCATCACGCCATCGACCTTGGCGCCGCGGCAACGGTGGCCCACATCGCTATGCAGATGGTAGGCAAAGTCCACGGGCGTGGCGCCCACGGGCAACTCCAGCACGCGCGCCTGCGGCGTCATGACGAAGATGCGGTCGTCCAGGGTGGCGGATTTCAGTTTTTCCACCCATTCGCGCTGGATTTCTTCCTGGCCCACGACGGCATCGGCCACTTCGGTCTTCCAGGCCAGCAACTGGCGCAGCCAGGCGATCTTTTCGTCGTACTTCTGGCCGGCAAAATTCGAGCCGCCCTCTTCCTTGTAGCGCCAGTGCGCGGCCACGCCGTATTCGGCAAAGCTGTGCATTTCATTCGTGCGTATCTGCACTTCCAGCGGCCGGCCGTCCTCGGCCGTCACCACCGTGTGCAGCGACTGATAACCGTTGGGTTTCGGGCGCGAAATGTAATCGTCGAATTCTTTCGGGATGGGGGTCCAGATATTGTGGACCACGCCCAGCACCGTGTAGCAGGTTTTCACGTCGGCAACAATGACGCGGAAGGCGCGCACGTCGTACAGGGCCGTGAAATCGAGTTCCTTGCCGCGCATCTTGTTCCAGATGCTATAGATATGTTTCGGGCGGCCGAAGACTTCGGCCTGGATGCCGGCCGAGGCCAGCTCCGTTTGCAGGCGCAGGATCGCCGAGGACACAAAGCCCTCGCGCATCATGCGCTTTTCTTCCAGCATCTTGGCGATGCGCTTATACGCTTCCGGTTCGATGAAGCGGAACGATAAATCTTCCAGTTCCCACTTCAGTTGCCAGATGCCGAGGCGGTTGGCCAGCGGCGCGTACAAATCCAGGGTTTCCTTGCCGTATTCGCGCGTCATGTCGTTAAACAGCTTCAACTCGGCAAAATAGCGCAAGGTCGTCACGCAGGCGGCCAGGCGCACCAGCACGACGCGCATGTCGGAGGCCATTGCCAGCAGCATCTTGCGCAAGGTTTCCACCTGGGCCACGGCTTGCTGCGCCGCATTCTTGCCGCGCCCGCCGCCGGCGTGCTGCGTCTGGGTCAGCGCGCGCAAGCGTATCAGCTGGCGCACGCCGGTGGCCAGGTCGCACACCTGCTTGCCGAAGCGCGGTTCGATATCGGCCGCCGTGTCGGGTTCCAGCAAGGTCAGCTCGAACATCAGGCCGGCGATGCGCGTTTCCGCATCGCTGCGCAGGAACGCCAGGGTGGTGGCCACGCCGATGGCGAATTCCAGCGCGGAACGGCCGGCAAAGGTCTGCTTGTCGCCATACGCCGCGGTGGCATACGCGAGCGCGTCCAGCACGCGCGCGCTGTCCGGCGCACTCAAGCCCTCTACCAGTTGTTCCGAGGTGGCGCTATTCGGGGCCGAGATGGAAACCATGTAATACCTTAGCGTTCTGCAGCGATGATGACGATTTCAACCAGGCATGCCGGATTGGCCAGTTTCGCTTCCACCGTGGCGCGCGGCGGCGTATGGCTGGACGCGACCCAGTCGTCCCACACTGCGTTCATGCCGTCGAAGTCCTTCATGTCGGCGATGTAGATCTGGCAGGACAGGATGCAGGTCTTGTCACTGCCCGCTTCCATCAGCAGGCGGTCGACGTGGCCCAGCACTTCGCGCGTCTGCCCGACGATATCCTGCGTCGTGTCTTCGGCGATCTGGCCGGCCAGATAGATGGTGCTGTTGTGTATCGCCACTTCGGAGAGGCGCTTGCCTACGTGCAGTCGTTTAATTTCCATGCTTTTCTTTCGTTTGTTTCAAAATCTGTACTGCGTTACTGAATATCGTACTGCGAGTTAGCTGCTTACTTGCCCAGCAAAAATTTGCGCGCGATGGCGATCTGGTCGTCATGGATGAAGGTGGGCGCATGGCCCACGCCCGGCACTTCCACCAGCTCGGCTTTCGGGCCGCGGCCCAGCATGCTCTGCGCCGTCGCGTGCGACAGCAAGTCCGATTCGGCGCCGCGCACCAGCAGGGTCGGGCAGCGCACGGCATCATACGCGGCCCACAGCATGGCTTCATCGGTGGCCGCCGATTCCGGCGTGGCCGAGCGGAAAGGCATGGCCAGGCCCATGTCGTAATGCCGGCGCCAGTGGCCATCCTTGTCCTGGCGTAACACATCCACCGCCAGTTTATGCCATTCCGCGTCCGTGTGCGGGCCGAAGCTGGCGGACACGTCGCGGACAAAACGCGCGCCCTGCTCGAAGGTCTCGAAACGCAAGTCCTGGCCGATGTAATCGCCGATGCGCTGCAAGGCTTCCGGCGCCAGGGTCGGGCCGATATCGTTGAGCACCAGCTTGCTGATCGGGCTGTCCGGCAAGGAGGCCAGGCCCAGGCCGATCAAGCCGCCCATCGAGGTGCCGAACCAGTCCACCGTCTGGCGTTCGCCATTGGCCAGCACGCGCGCCAGCAAGGTCACCATGTCGCTCACGTACTGCGGGATGCGGTAGAACTGCGGATTGGCCAGCCAGCCGGAGCGTCCGCGCCCCACCACGTCCGGGCAGACCACGCGGTAATCGCTGGCCAGCGCGCGCGCCAGGTTGTCGAAGTCGTCGGCCACGCGCGTCACGCCATGGGCGCAGACGAGCACGTTCGGATTGTCGGGCGCCCCCCACTCCTTGTAGGACATGGTATGCAAGCCTGCGGGAGAGATGCACTGGACGGATTTGATGCTCGCTTCGATCATGCCAATTCCTTATTTGATATAAAAAGAGCACCGCTTCCTGCCTTCTGCCGGGTGTCCCGCGCGCGACGCTACGGCAGTGTAGCGCAGCGCGGTCAATGCTCCAAGCGCACGCCTGAAATGCTGCGGCGCAGCATCCGCACCATGCTGGAATACCCGATATAGCGAAACTGCATATCTGCGGTTATCCACAATTGAGCGGCCTCGCCAATCGGTAGATGATCGCAGCATCAACCCGCAAGAGGAGACCACTCATGAAAAAACCATTTTACAAAATCCTGTACGTACAGGTGCTGCTCGCCATCGTGGCGGGCGTGCTGCTGGGGGTGTTCTACCCATCGAACGCCGTCGACATGAAACCGCTGGGCGACGGCTTCATCAAGCTGATCAAGATGATCATCGCGCCCGTGATCTTTTGCACCGTGGTCTCCGGCATCGCGGGCATGCAGGACGTCAAGAAGATCGGCCGCGTAGGCGGCAAGGCGCTGCTGTACTTCGAGGTGGTCTCGACCTTCGCGCTGGCCATCGGTTTGCTGGTTGCCAACATCCTCAAACCGGGCGCCGGCTTCAATGCCGATCCGGCCCACCTGGACGCCAAGTCGATCGCGCAATACACGCACGCCGAAGGCTTGACCACCGTCGACTTCCTGATGAATATCATCCCGAAGACCTTCGTTGACGCGTTTGCCAAGGGCGACATCCTGCAAGTGCTGCTGATCGCCGTGCTGTTCGGCTTTTCGCTGTCCCTGCTGGGCGAGCGCGGCCGTCCCGTCACGAAACTGATCGACGAGCTGTCGCATGCCATCTTCGGCATGGTCAACATCATCATGAAAGTCGCACCGATCGGCGCCTTCGGCGCCATGGCCTTCACCATCGGCAAATACGGCCTGGCATCGCTGATCCCGCTGGCCAAGCTGATGGGTTCGTTCTACCTGACCTGCTTCCTGTTCGTCTTCGTCGTGCTGGGCCTGATCGCCAAGTACACGGGCTTTTCCATCGGCCGCTTCTTGCTGTACATCAAGGAAGAACTGCTGATCGTGCTCGGTACCAGCTCGTCGGAATCGGCCCTGCCGGCCCTGATGAAGAAACTCGAGCGCCTGGGCTGCTCGAAACCGGTGGTCGGCCTGGTCGTGCCCACCGGCTACTCGTTCAACCTGGACGGCACCAACATCTACATGACCATGGCCGCCCTGTTCGTGGCGCAAGCCACCAACACGGACCTGACCATCTGGCAGGAACTGACCATCCTGGGCGTGGCGATGCTGACCTCGAAAGGCGCGTCCGGCATCACGGGCGCCGGCTTCATCACCCTGGCCGCCACCCTGGCCGTCGTGCCGACGATACCCGTGGCCGGCATGGCGCTGATCCTGGGCATCGACCGCTTCATGAGCGAATGCCGCGCGCTGACGAATTTTGTCGGTAACGGCGTGGCCACCATCGTCGTGTCGAAATGGGAAAAAGAGCTGGACATGGACAAGCTGCACAGCGAGCTGGCCCATCCCACCCACCCTGCCGACGACGCACATGTGGCGCCGACCGTGAACATCGTCAAGTAAGACGTATCACCACAGCAACACGCAAGCCCCGCGGAGCGATCCCCGGGGCTTTTTTCATGCCCGCCCCGACCCATCATCAACATTTGGTAAATGATGCATCAATATTTCATAAGATGATTAATCAATGAAAAATGATTACAGTATGAACACTGTTTGTCAGCAAGCTCACGCATAATCGCGATTGCAAGCCTGACACCGATTCATCCCCCCATCGAATGGAGTATGCCGCCATGTCCAACTTCCCGCCCCCCGCCTTCCTTGCCACCTGGAACCCACGTTTGCTGGGCCTGCTACGCATCATCGTCGGTTTCCTGTATATCCAGCACGGCACGGCCAAGCTGTTCGGCGCGCCACACGTGGCCATGTTCGATGGCCTGCAATTGTTTTCCCTGATGGGCGCGGCCGGCGTGCTGGAACTGGCTGGCGGCGCGCTGCTGCTGCTGGGCTTGTTCACGCGCCCCGTCGCCTTCATCCTGTCGGGCCAGATGGCGGCCGCCTACTTCATGGCGCATGCACCGGCCGCCTTCCTGCCCATCCTCAACGGCGGCGAGCTGGCCGTGCTGTACTGCTTCACCTTCCTGTACTTCGCCGTGGCCGGCGCGGGCGCGTTCAGCGTCGATGGCTTGCGCGGCAAGGCTGGCGCATAAAAAAAGGGCGGACATCGCTGTCCGCCCCGTCATTCCATGCAGCGCCGCGCTTAGACGGCCGAAACGTCCAGTTCAGCGCCCGTGGCCGCCTGCACCTGTTCCTTGCTCACGCCCGGCGCCAGTTCCACCAGCTTCAAGCCATTTCCCGTCACGTCGATGACGCCCAGGTCGCTGATGATGACGTCGACCACGCCCACGCCCGTCAGCGGCAAGTCGCACTGTTTCAGCAATTTATGCGACGTCGTGCCATCCTTGGCTGTGGCCACGTGTTCCATCAGCACGACGACGCGCTTGACGCCGGCGACCAGGTCCATCGCGCCGCCCATGCCCTTGACCATCTTGCCTGGAATCATCCAGTTCGCCAGGTCGCCCTTTTCCGACACCTGCATGGCGCCCAGGATGGCCAGGTTGATCTTGCCGCCCCGGATCATGCCGAACGAATCGGCCGAGCTGAAGTAGGCGGCGCCCGGCAGGGCCGTCACCGTCTGCTTGCCCGCGTTGATCAGGTCGGCATCGACCTCATCCTCGGTGGGAAACGGGCCGATGCCCAGCAAGCCGTTTTCCGACTGCAAAAACACTTCCATATTGTCCGGCACATAGTTGGCCACCAGGGTCGGCAAGCCGATGCCCAGGTTCACATAAAAGCCATCCTGCAATTCCTTTGCCGCGCGCGCGGCCATTTCATCTCTTGTCCAAGCCATGATCATCTCCCAATCTTGTATTTAGTCGGCGCGCACGGTGCGCTGCTCGATGCGTTTTTCCGGGTTCGCGTTGACCACGATGCGGTGCACGAAGATGCTCGGCGTGTGGACCTGGTCCGGGTCGATCTCGCCCACTTCGACCAGTTTTTCCACTTCGACGATGGTGATCTTGCCCGCCATGGCCACGTTCGGGTTGAAGTTGCGCGCCGTCTTGCGGTAGATCAGGTTGCCGGCGCGGTCGGCCATGTAGGCTTTGACCAGGGCCACGTCGGCCACGAGGCTGCGCTCCATCACGTACTGTTCGCCGTCGAATTCGCGCAATTCCTTGCCGTCGGCAACGATGGTGCCCACGCCCGTCTTGGTGAAAAAGGCGGGAATGCCGGCGCCGCCGGCGCGCAGTTTCTCGGCCAGCGTGCCTTGCGGCGTGAATTCCAGTTCCAGTTCGCCGGCCAGGTACTGGCGCGCGAATTCCTTGTTTTCGCCCACGTAGGAGGCAATCATCTTCTTGATCTGGCGCGTGGTCAGCAGCTGGCCCAGGCCGAAGCCGTCCACGCCGGCGTTGTTGGAAATGGCCGTCAGGCCCGTCACGCCCGAATCGCGCAAGGCGCCGATCAGGGCTTCGGGGATGCCGCACAGGCCGAAGCCGCCAACGGCGATGGTCTGGCCATCTTGGACGATACCGGCCAGCGCCGAGGCGGCGTCAGGATAAACTTTATTCATGGGTGTCCCTCTATCTTTTGTTAAGCTTTGGTCTTGAGTCCATGACTCAGGCAGCGTCTCAGCATAAAATACGCGAGTGGAAAGTACAATACCGTAGAACTACCGGCGCCGTGCCGGCAATCCCCCTGTGAGAGTGATACGCATCAGATGAACGCCGCGTCAGCCATCGATTATGAAAGCATCTTCCTGCACGCGCCCGTGGGCATGTGCATGTCGGAAAACCGCATCATGCGCAGCTGCAACGAGGCGCTGGCGGCCATGTTCGGCTACGCGCGCGCCCAGCTCGACGACCAGTCCTTCGAAGTACTCTACCCCACGCACGACGAATTCCTGCGCACCGGTGACCGCATCATCCCCATCATGAACGCCAGGGGCCGCTATTCGGACGAGCGCATCATGCGCCGCAGCAATGGGGAATTGTTCTGGTGCCACGTCACGGGCCACGCCATGCTGCCGAACAAACCGCTGGGAGCGGGCATCTGGACGTTCGAGGATGTCAGCGAGAAACGTCCCGTGACGGCCGAGCTGACCCCGCGCGAGCGCGAGATCGCCGCCCTGCTGGTGGAGGGCAAGACCAGCAAGGTCATCGCCCGCCAGATCGACCTCAGCCCCCGCACGGTGGAAATGCACCGCGCCAAGCTGATGCGCAAGTTCGCCGCCTCGACCTCGTCCGAGCTGGTGCACAAGCTGGTGGGGCTGCAGCTGCAGCGCTAGGGCTGCTTTGACGCAAGACAAACCCGCAGCGTGCCGCAAAGCGCGACGCGCAGCAGGTTTTATGGCGTTAAAACGTGCTCATGCCGCCATCGGCGGAGATAATGGCGCCATTGATGAAATGCGAATCCTCGCCCGCCAGCAGCAGCAACAGGCCGTCGAGGTCTTCCGGCTTGCCCGGGCGTTTATTGGGCAGCATCTCGATCAGCTTCTTGCCCTGCTCGGTGGCGAAATAATCCTCGTTGATTTCCGTGGAAATATAGCCGGGGCAGATGGCGTTGGTGTTGATGCCGTACTTGCCCCACTCCACGGCCATGGCGCGCGTCATGTGCACCATGCCCGCCTTGCTCATGCAATATACGCCGATCTGCGGCAGCACCTGCAAGCCCGCCATCGAGGCAATATTGATGATGCGGTGCTGTTTCTTCGGGTCGCCCTTGGCGCGCGCGATCATGCGCTTGGCCGTCTGCTGGGCCACGAAGAACGATCCGCGCAGATTGGTGTCCATCACGAACGAGTAATCTTCGGGCGTGACGTCGACCAGGCGTTGCGTGGTGGAGACACCGGAATTATTGACGAGGATATCGATGGGACCGGCTTCCGTTTCCGCATGCGCGATGGCCGACTTGATGCTGGCGAAGTCGGTCACGTCGAGCGACACCACGTGCGCGGCGCCGCCGTCCGCTTCGATCTCGGCGCGCAGCTCCTTCAGGCGCTCGGTGCGGCGCGAGGCCAGCACGACCTGGGCGCCGGCCTGCGCCAGCACTTTCGCAAAGCGCGCGCCGAGGCCGCTCGATGCGCCGGTAATCAGGGCAATCTTGCCCTCGAAATTGACTTCTATGCCCACGAGCTACTCCTGTATTGTTTTGAATGACACCTTGCCGCTGCTACCCAGCCCGGGCGGCAGGGCAAAA
This sequence comes from Janthinobacterium sp. GW822-FHT07H11, assembly GCF_058798615.1. Classification (NCBI taxonomy): domain Bacteria; kingdom Pseudomonadati; phylum Pseudomonadota; class Betaproteobacteria; order Burkholderiales; family Oxalobacteraceae; genus Janthinobacterium; species Janthinobacterium sp. GW822-FHT07H11. Next base: position 2,903,094 of record NZ_CM179507.1, on the reverse strand, counting down.
ACACCTGCGCCACACTTGAGCAAAAGTAAACGCCATCATTACACAAAATGGCCGGATTTAGATTGCGGCGTGGGGCAATGTCACGCAAAATGGCGCCAAAGTTGCAATCTCCGCCAAAAACAAGCACACTCGTGCTTAAATTTCCACGAAGATTCATCACTGCCCCTACACTCACCCTATTTAGTGACTATAAATCGAGACCATGACACAGCCTAATAACTTAGTTGAACAGTACGGACCGCGCGAAACCATGGAGTATGACGTGGTCATCGTGGGCGGCGGCCCCGCAGGCCTGGCGGCCGCGATCCGCCTGAAACAGCTTGCGGCAGAGAAAAGCCAGGAAGTGTCCGTGTGCGTGCTGGAAAAAGGCGGCGAGCTGGGCGCCCATATCCTGTCGGGCGCCATCATGGACCCGAAAGCCTTGACCGAACTGATCCCGAACTGGAAGGAATTGGGCGCGCCCCTGAACACGGCAGTGACGGAAGACCGCATCCTGTTCCTGACGGAAACCAAGGCGTATAAAACGCCAGGCTTCGCCGTGCCGGCCTGCTTTGAAAACCACGGCAACTACATCGTCTCGCTGGGCAATGTGGTGCGCTGGATGGGTCAGCAGGCGGAAAACCTGGGCGTGGAAATCTTCCCGGGCTTTCCTGCCGCGGAAATCCTCTACAACGACGACGGCTCCGTGAAAGGCGTGGCGACCGGCAACATGGGCGTCAAGCGCGATGGCGAACCGGGTCCCGACTTCCAGCTGGGCATGGAATTGCACGCCAAGTACACCTTGTTCGCCGAAGGCGCGCGCGGCCACCTGGGCAAGCAATTGATGGCCAAGTATGACTTGAACGCCGGCAAGGACCCGCAATCGTATGGCATCGGCATCAAGGAATTGTGGGAAATCGACCCGGCCCAGCACAAGCCGGGCCTGGTGATCCACTCGAGCGGCTGGCCGCTGGACACGAAAACCTATGGCGGCTCCTTCCTGTACCACCTGGAAAACAACCAGGTGATGGTCGGCTATGTGGTGGGCCTGAACTACGAAAACCCCTACCTGTCGCCGTACGAGGAATTCCAACGCTACAAGACGCATCCGGAAATCCGCAAGTTCTTCGAAGGCGGCAAGCGCATCTCGTACGGCGCGCGGGCGATTGCGGCCGGCGGCCTGCAATCGCTGCCGAAGCTGGTGTTTGCCGGCGGCGCGCTGATCGGCTGCGATGCGGGCTTTTTGAACATGAGCCGCATCAAGGGCAGCCATGCAGCCATCAAGAGCGGCATGCTGGCGGCGGACGCGGCCTTCGGCGCGCTGGGCGAGCAGCGCCAGCACGACGAACTGACGAGCTACCCCGTGGCGTTTGAACAATCGTGGCTGCATGAAGAGCTGCACGTGGCGCGCAACGTCAAGCCATGGCTGTCGAAAGGCTTGTACCTGGGCAGCCTGATGACGGGCATCGACCAGTTGATCTTCCGCGGCAAGGCGCCGTGGACCCTGCACCACTCGCATGGCGACCACGAATGCCTGAAGCCGGCGGCCCAGTCGAAGAAGATCGTGTATCCGAAACCCGATGGCAAGCTGACCTTCGACAAGATGTCGTCCGTCTTCATCTCGAACACCAACCACGCGGAAGACCAGCCCATCCACCTGACCTTGAAGAACGCCAGCGTGCCCGTCGACGTCAACCTGGCCACGTATGCGGGTCCGGAAGCGCGCTACTGTCCCGCCGGCGTGTACGAATTCGTGAAGAACGACGACGGCGCCGAACGCCTGCAGATCAATGCGCAAAACTGCGTGCACTGCAAGACCTGCGACATCAAGGACCCGACGCAGAACATCGTGTGGGTGACGCCGGAAGGCGGCGGCGGGCCGAATTATCCGAATATGTAAGCGGCTGCCGGCAAGGCGGGCTGCCCGGAAAAATGGCGTGCATGCTGAATGGTATGCACGCCATTTTCTTTAAATGAACTTTCTGAAGAAGAAATTTCTCTAATGCACTTCTACCCGCTACAATTCAACCTGACGCCCACTCTCCCCTCCCCCCATGAACGCGACCGATTTCGCTGCATCGCCCTCCAGTGACGGGCAACAGCCGACCCAGCTGGAAATCGACCATATCGTCAGCCTCTACGAGAGCGGCGCGCATGCGCAAATGGAAGCGTCGACGCGCTCCCTGCTCGAGCGCTATCCTGACTCAGCCTTGGCATGGAGCGTGCTGGGCATGGCCTTGCAACTGCAAGGCAAGGATGCCCTCGAGGCCCTGCAAAGAACCGTGGAACTGGCGCCGCACGACGCGGAAGCACATCTGCATCTCGGCAATGCGCATATGGACCTTGGGCAAGCCGATCTGGCAATCGGCAGTTTCATGCGAGCGCTGGAACTGCAACCAGACTTCGCCGAGGCATTGAGTCGCCTGGGCCTTGTATTGCAGGCTCAAGGACATCTTGCCGAAGCGGCCGAATGCTATCGGGGAGCAATGAAAATCGATCCATCCCTGGTCGCGGCGCACATCGGGGTTGGCGACATCCTGCAACTGCAGCGTCAATTCAAGGCCGCTGAAGCCAGCTACCTGCATGCGGCAACGCTTGCACCGGGCGTGCCGGACATTTATTGCAAGCTCGGTGATATCCGGCTGACGATGGGGCGGCACGAGCAGGCTAAACTCAGCTATGGCATGGCCCTGGAACTGGATCCCGCGCATGCCATGGCCCATGGCGGAATGGGATCGGTGTTCCTGCAGCTGGCCAATCACGAACAGGCCGTTGCCAGTTATCGCGCTGCCGTGCAGTCGCCCATGGCTACCGCATCGCACTATCACGGCCTGGGCCGCAGCCTGCACGTCATCGGCCAGACTGACGAGGCAGAAGCGGCTTACCGGCATGCCATCGACCTGGATCCCTTTACACCGGCTGCGATGCTGCATTATGCGGACCTGCTGCGGGAAACCATGCGCAACGATCAGGCTATTGCGATTTACCGGGCAGCCTTGTTGCTCCAGCCCAGGAATACGGATGTCCTGAACAATCTCGGCATGGCGCTCCAGGAAAATGGCGAGCTGGACCAGGCTCTCGCTTATTTCCAGCAGGTACAGGCGTTGACGCCCAAGAGTCCCATTCCCCATTGCAACGTCGGCTCGGTCCTGCAAGCGCAAGGCCAGCGGGCGGCAGCCATGCAAAGCTACCGGCGCGCACTGAAAATCGCCCCCCTGTATGCCGGCGCCCATTTCAATCTGGGGTCCTGCCTGATGGAGTCGGGCCGGCTTGAAGATTCACTGAAAAGCTACGAAACAGCCATCAAGCTCGATGCACAACAGCGCCTGCCACATGTGAATATGAGCGCCACCCTGAGCAAATTAGGCCGTACCAGCCAGGCCATTGGCCACTGCCGCCAGGCACTGAAGGTCAATCCTGCCTGGAATGACCTGCATAGCAACCTGTTATTTTTTCTTGGCCATAGCGGACGCATGGATGGCGCGGCCCTGTTTGCCGAACATCTGCGTTTCGGCGCGCAATTTGAAGCACCGCTGCGCGCAGGCTGGCGCCCACATGGCAACGATCGCGATCCGGAGCGGCGCTTGCGCATCGGTTTCGTCTCGGGGGATTTCCATAATCATGCGGTCGCCAATTTTCTGGAACCCGTCCTGGCCCGGCTTGCAGGCAATGTCAACCTGGCAATGTATGGTTACTACAACAACACCATCGACGACGGCCATACCAAGCGCATGCGTAGCCATATGGAACAGTGGCGCAACGTCAGCACCCTGGCCGACGATGCGATGGCCAATCTGATTCGCGCGGATCAGATCGACGTGCTGATCGACCTGTCTGGCCACACGGCAGGCAATCGCTTGCCTGTCTTTGCCCGAAAACCCGCGCCGCTCCAGGCCAGCTGGATGGGGTATCCGGGCACGACCGGCTTGCAGGCGATGGATTATTTTTTCAGTGATAAAAAAATCCTGCCTGCCGGGGAATTTGATCATTTGTTCCTGGAAAAAATAGTTCGCCTGCCCATCAGTGCGCCCTTCACTCCCTATACGCTGGCGCCGGACGTAGGGCCGTTACCAGCCTTGACAAATGGACACCTGACCTTCGGCAGTTTCAATCGTGCCAACAAGCTCAATCGCCAGGTCATTGCCCTCTGGTCACAAGTATTGCGTGCCATACCCGATGCGACCATGCTGTTGGCCGGGCTGGAAGGCGATGGGCGCGACAATTATTTGCGCGAGTGGTTTGCTGAAGAAGGCATCAACAGCAACCGCCTGCGTCTGCACCGGCGTGGTGACATGACGGAATACATGGAGCTGCATCATCAGGTAGATATTTGCCTGAACACTTTCCCGTACACGGGAACAACCACCCTGTGCCATGCGCTGTGGATGGGCGTGCCGACGCTGAGTTGTAGCGGCAACACGATTCCTTCGCGCGCGTCGGCGGCCTATCTTGGCCACGTGGGCCTCGAAGCATTTGCCGCGCACGATGAAACGGACTTCGTCCAGAAGGCGGTATCCTGGTCGCAAGACATTGCCGCACTGGCGGCCCTGCGCGCGGACTTGCGCGCGCAATTCATCCGTTCGCCCATTGCCCAGCCCGCGCTGGTCAGCGAGGGCGTGGAACGCGCCTTGCGCACCATGTGGCGCCGCTGGTGCCAGCAATTGCCGGCCATATCCTTTGATGCCATGCATCATGATCAAGCACTGACGACAGCGGAAGAGCGACTGCAATGAGCACAGATGACAGCAAGCCGGCAAAAAGCTACCCGGTACTCGATCACGACGAGTATGCAAGGAGCCGGCCGGCCGATGATTTCTGGGGGCAGATCAAACGCACCGTCAACGGCAAGCCAGTCACCGAGGAACAGATCGCACTGATCGTCACTGCCATCAAAAACAACCTGTGCTTGCATCCTGATGATGTGCTGCTGGACTTGGCCTGTGGCAACGGGGCTCTCTCTACCCGCCTGTTCGACAGTTGCCGCGCATTTCTCGGCGTGGACTTGTCAGGCTATCTGATTTCGGTGGCAAGAAAACACCATGAAATCCCTCCCCGCTACCTTTTTCTGGAACAGGCTGCCGATCAGTATGTATTATCGGAGACGCAACCACTGCGTTACTCGAAAGTGCTTTGCTACGGAAGTTTTTCCTATTTTTCAGAAGTGGCGGCACGCGTCGTGCTGCAAGCACTCTTTGAACGCTTCACTGAGGTGGAAAGCATCTACATCGGCAACCTGCCGGACCGCGACAAGCTGGATTTGTTCTACAAGGAAAACCGTCCCGGCGAAGAGGAATTGGCCGACCACGCATCCCGCATCGGCATCTGGCGCAGCCAGGACGAATTTGCCGCCCTGGCCAGCGCAGCGGGATGGACGACGCGGTTCATCACCGCCAACCCGCAGTTCTATGCGGCCCACTACCGCTACGACGCCATTCTGAGCCGCTAGCGCGGCGCTTCCCAGCCCATGAAAAATACCGCAGCCGACCTGGCATTGTTTGGCGGCAACAGCCTCTTTGCCACGCCGAAATCAACCTCGAATCTGGTGCGTCCCGATATCGACAATTTTCTTGCCTACTCGAAACAATTCTATCTGCGACGCCAATACACCAACAATGGTCCCCTGGTGCAACAGCTTGAAAAGCGTTTGGCGGCACTGCACCAGACTGACTACTGCGTCACTTTTTGCAGCGGCTTCTGGGCCCTGGTACTGGCCATTTCTGCCCTGGCACGCACAGGGAAGAGCGAAATCATCATGCCATCGCTGACGTATCGCCGCATGGCCGATATCGCCGCATGGAATCGGCTGCAAGCGCGCTTCTGCGAGGTCGATCCGACTACCCTGGCCATGAGCGCCGCCACCGTGGAAAAGTGCATCACGGATGAGACTGCCCTCATGCTGTGCGTCCACCCCATCGTCAACTGCTGCGATGCGGCGGATCTGTGCACATTGGCGCGCAGCCATGGCATCCCCGTGCTGTTCGACGCGGTGGAGTCCGTGTACGAGACGGTGCCAAACGGCAAGGTGGGACAATTTGGCGATGCGGAAATTTTTTCCATGCATGCAAGTAAACTCATCAATGGGTTCGAAGGTGGCTACCTCACCACCAATAACCGGCAATTGGCGGAAAACCTGGCGCTGGTGCGCGGCTTTGGCTTCAAACAGGCCGACAATATCGCCGTGCCCGGTGGCATGAATGCCAAGCTCAACGAAGTGCATGCCGCCATGGCCCTGGCCAGTCTGGATGACCTGGAAGATCAGGTCGCCCGTAATCGCGCACGCTACCGGCTGTACCAATCATTGCTGCAACCAATTTCGGGCCTGCAACTGCTTGAATTCGATGAAAGCCAGCAGACCAGCTACAAGAATATAGTCGTGCGCCTGGCAGCCGGATGGCCGCTGACACGGGCCGACACGCTGCGCATCCTGCATGCCGAACAGATCGTCGCGCGTCCGTACTACTTTCCTGCCCTGCATCAGAAACCCATGGCCTACCCGCATGTCGCCGCCGACCTGCCGGACACCGAGCGGCTGGCGGAAGAATTCATGCTGTTACCTTGCGGTCACCTTGTCGACGAACATGATATACGTCAGATTACCGCGCTGCTGGCGATGCTGCAGCAGCAAGCGCCACTCATCCAACGCCAACTGGAATCCCTATGAACGTGCCGGCCTTTGCACTGTTGGGCGCAGCGCCTGCCTTTGAGCGTCCGATTCCCGTCGGACAGCTGTATTTTCCCGCATGGGAGCGCTATGAAGCGGCGTTCCGCGGCATCTTCGAGCGCCAGTACTATACCAACCAGGGGCCGCTGGCGGCACAACTGGAAGGCAGGTTGCAAGAGTTCCTCGGGGTACGCCATGCCATCTGCGTCAGCAACGCCACCATCGGGCTGATGATGGTCGCCGAAGCGCTGCAGCTGCGCGGCAAGGTGATCCTGCCGGCATTTACCTTTGCCGCCTCGGCCCAGTCTCTGAGCTGGACCGGCATTGAACCCGTGTTCTGCGATGTCGACCAACAGACCGGACAGATTGCGCTGGACCAGATTGCCGCCTTGATCGACAGCGACACGAGCGCCATCATGGGGGTCAACCTGTGGGGCGGCGCCTGCGACCCGCTGGCACTTGAAGCGCTGGCGCGCAAGCACAATGTGCAACTGTATTTCGATTCCGCGCATGCCTTTGGCTGCGCCGTGGAGGGTAAAAGAATTGGCAACTTCGGCCAGGCGGAAGTATTTTCTTTTCATGCAACAAAAGTGCTCAGCGCAAGCGAAGGCGGCTGCATCTGCACCAATGACGATATCCTGGCGGCGCGCCTGCGCAATATCCGCAGCAGCTACGGCGCCGGCCATGCCGTGCCGGTGGTGAAGACCTCCAACGGGCGCATGTCCGAGGCACAGGCGGCCATTGCATTCATGAGCCTGGAGGACTTTCCTGTCAACCAGGCAAATAATGAGCAGCAATATAAAGCCTATGCGCTGGGCTTGCGCGACATCCCCGGCATCAGCCTGATGAGGCCGGTCGGCGTCAGTTTTTCTAATTATCAATATTTAGTCTGCAATATCGACGCCGTGGCGTTCGGCATGCCGCGCGACCTGATCATGGACTTGCTGAAGGCGGAAAACGTGCTGGCACGCCGCTATTTCTATCCGGGCGTACACCGCTGCATTCCCTACATTGATGATTTTCCCCAGTACCAGGACCGGCTGCCGCAAACCGACGCGCTGTGTGCGAATGTCATGCAACTGCCCGTCGGAGCGCTGCTGTCGCAGCTCGATATCGCGCGCATTTGCCAGATACTGGCGCTTGCCCAACGGCATGCAGCAGCCATCCAGCAGGCCATGCAGGGCTGACATGTCGGAAAAAATCACGCTCGGCATCATGCAGCCGTATTTTTTTCCCTATCTCGGCTACTTCGACCTGATCAACCGTACCGACCGCTGGATCGTTTTCGACGTGGTGCGCTATGCGCCAAAAAGCTGGATGAACCGGAACCGCATCCTGCATCCCTCGGCCGGCTGGCAATATGTCAGCTTGCCGGTCGACAGGCATGCGGGCACAGGGCTGATCCTCGACGTGCCCTTGCTGGACCCGCAAGCGGCCCACGACAAGATCCAGGGGCAGATACAGCATTACCGGGCCGCCGGCGCCCCCTTTTTCCATGCCGTCTCGGCGCTGATCAGCCAGGCATTCACCAAGGCAGCCAGTGATCGGCTGCGCGACGTGAATGTGGCGTCCCTGGCGGCCGTCTGCACCTACCTCGAATTGCCATTCCATCCAGACAATCTTTCCGACCTGCACCTGCCCCTGCCGGAAATACAGCATGCCGGCCAGTGGGCACTGGAAATTTGCGACCTGCTCGGTGCCCGGCGCTACCTCAACCCACCCGGCGGCAAGGACATTTTTCGCCCTGCCGAATGGGCGCAGCGCGGTATCGAACTGGATTTTACAAGCATGGTGTCGTTCAGCTATGCGACCGGCCGCCATCAATTTGTCGAACACCTTTCCATCATCGATGTCCTGATGTGGAATCCGCCTGCCACGGTAAAAGCCTATCTGGACAGCCGCAAGCATCCGCGCAGTCGGTAGGAAAACAGCCGACGGTGGGGCGATGTCGCGTGGCTGCCAGGAAGTACGCGCACGGCGAGGAAAAATAATTTGAAAAAATTTCTCATAAGAATTTAATTTTCCCAAGGAAACGGTCGTCTTGTACTTGGGAGAGCGCAGAGTATGCTGCTCCGCACCGTAACCAACTAACTGGAGTACCTTTCATGCTGAGCCTTCACACCAACGCAGCGGCCTTGTCCGCACAAAATTCGATCTCGAAAACCCAACAATCGCTGTCGACTTCGATGACGCGCCTGTCCACCGGCTTCCGCATCAACTCGGCAATGGATGACGCTGCCGGCCTGCAAATTGCAACCCGCCTGAAAGCACAAACCAGCGGTATGGCCATGGCCATGCGCAACACGCAAAACGCCACCTCGATGATCCAGACCGCCGACGGCGCACTGGGCGAAACCGTCAACATCCTGGTCCGCATGAAAGACCTGGCCACGCAAGCGGCAGATGCATCGGCAACCGCAGACGACAAAAAAGCAATGCAAGCTGAATTTGACACCCTGACGGCTGAGCTGACCAATGTTGTGGGCAATACCTCTTTCGGTGGCGCAAAGCTGTTGACCAGCAAGGCAACAGCAAATGATTCCACTTCAGCTGGCGGCGCGTTTACGTCAGCTAACGCCAATAAGACGACAAAAACCACCGATCTGGGTACTGCAACCACCGCTTATAACAACGCCGTAACCGCGAATGCAACGCCAACCGCAGCAACGCTTGCTGCAGTGGCATCGACGGCTGAAACCATGCGTTTGGCTCAAATTGATCTGGACGACGCTACCAAGGCAGCCGACGTCGCATCCGCATACGCAACAGCAGTTGCAGCCTCGCTCGCCAGCAGCGATACTGGTGGCAAATTCAATACATCGATCAGTTTCCAGATTGGCGCCTCCACCACTGAGAAGATGGGCCTGGATCTGTCGACCGAACTGAGCGCCATGCATACCTCGATTCGTAATGCAACTGGTGAGTACAACGCATTTGGCCTGGCAGCCAATGTCAAAGGTGCTGAACTGACCGCTCCTGGCACCGCCTCGACCACGATCGACAAGCTGCAAACGGCCATCGACGCCGTCGGCACCACGCGTTCCGCACTGGGTGCCGCTGGTAACCGTCTGGACCACGTTGCCACCAACCTGGCCAACGTCAGCACCAACACGCAAGCTGCTTCGGGCCGCATCATGGACACCGACTTCGCGACCGAAAGCTCGAACATGACCGCTTCGCAAATGCTGCTGCAAGCTGGTACCGCGATGCTGAAACAAAGCAACAGCATGTCCTCGATGGTCATGTCCTTGCTGCAATAATCGTAGCCGCCGTCCTGACCTGGCTCAGGTCAGGCCGACCAGAGCCAACTGCGCAAGCAGTTGGCTTTTTTTTATTCATCCCATGCGGGAGGAGCAGCAATGGCGATAGACCGTGTGTCCGCAGGCAATCCCCTGCCCCTGATTACCCAGCGCCTCGACGTCAGCAATGCCACGCCGATGACACCGGGCGTGGTGCAGCCGCTGGTGCCCGTCGGCCCCTTCATGGCGCCTGCGCCCGACGCCGGCACCCTGCCCGCGCAATTGCAGCAGGCACAAGATGGCCTGGCCGCGCTGATCAAGCCGAATGCGGATGGCGCCGGTGCCGGCGCGACGGCGCGCGACAGCAGCGCCATGCAGGTCAATCAACTGTTCTTCACGCGCCAGCTGGTCTGGCAGCCGCCCGACGCGGCGCAGCTGGCCGCCTCCTGGCGCGTGATGGTCAAGACGTATGGCGAACAATACGCGGCGCTGCAGGAACAGGCGCGCGGCCAGCACCTGCCCGGCAAGCTGTTCATGGCCGAGCAGCAGCCGGCGCTGCTGCGCGAAGGCGCCCGGCCGCCGCTGTCGATGGATGGCGAAGCGTGGCGCTTTGCCGTCTACGGCTGGGGCGGACAACGACTGATGCTGCGCGTGCTGGCCAGCGATGGCGACGAGGACAACACGCCGCGCCGGCGCCAGGGCAAGGTGGCCCTGCGCGTGGAGTTGATCATCATCGGCATCGGCCGCGTCCTGATCCAGATGGAGCCGGTGGCCGACGGCGTGCTGCTGGAACTGGCCGCCGACGAAGAACACGCGCTGCGCCACTTGCGCCTGGCCTTGCCGGCGATCGCCGACGCCGTGCGCCATGCCGGCTTGCGCGTGGTGCGCTGCCGCCTGAACCGCCAGCTGCACGTCCAGCGCGTGCACAATAATTTTCCCATGCAGGCGGCCGCCGCCGCCCTCTCGCTACCCCTGTTCCGCGCCATGGCCGAAGTGGCGCTGCTGCTGACGCAGCCGGAAGCGGAAGCGGCGGCCGATCCCGACGCGCCCGCGACACCCCCGGCCGAAACCGAAGAGGAAACCATCTTCACCTCGAAGGAAGTGGCGGCACCGCTCGGTTACGACTATGGCGACGCGGCGGCGGACGGACGGGAAGAGGAGGTGCTGCTGGCCGGGCCGGCGGCGCCGGAGCAGGATTTGCTGCCGCCCATCGACGAACAGGATTGATATAACGGGATTGATACACAGGATTGATACAACGGGATTGATACAACGGCGGGATTGATACAGCACAATAAAAAACGGCGCCCGAAGCGCCGTTTTTTATTGTTATTCCACCATGTCATCCCACCGTGCCGATGATGCTCACTTCGCGGTTTTCCGGGATTTCGTTGTATGACAGCACATGCAGGCCCGGTGCGAACAGGCGCGCATAGCGGGCCAGCAGCGGACGGATCTGCGGCAGCACCAGCAGCAGCGGCGGCGTGGCCTGCTGCTTCATCTGCTCGCGCGCCACCGGCATGTTCACCTGCAACTGCGACAGCAGGTGCGGATCGATAGGATAATTGTCCAGCGTCACCTTGCCCGCCTGGCGCGCCTGGTTCAGCGAACCGAGCAGCATGTTTTCCAGCTCGCCACCCAGGTTAAACGCCTGCATTTCCATCTTTTGCCCGAACAGGCCGCTGACGATCTGGCGCCGCAGCGCGCAGCGCACCTCGGCCGCCAGCAGGATCGGGTCCTTGGTCGTTTCCGCACCGTCGAGCAAGGTGGTGGCAATCGGCACGATATCCTTCAGCGAGATGTTTTCGGCCAGCAGCACGCGGAACACGCGCAGCAGCTGCGTGTGCGTGAGCGCCTTGTCCAGCGCGCCGGCCAGCTTCGGCGACAGCGCCGTCAGGCGCTCCATCATGTTCGAGACGTCTTCGTGGCGGAACAGTTCCGGCAGGTACTCGCGCACCATCTTCGACAAATGCGTGGCGATCACGCTGGGCGCCTCGATGACCTGGTAGCCCAGGCCCAGCGCATGCGCCTTTTCACCGGGCTCGATCCAGGTGACGGGCATGCCGTAGGCCGGCTCGATGCCGGGAATGCCGTCGAGCTGGCCATACACGTTCGGCGACGGAATCGCCATCAGGCGGTCGGCCTGCACTTCCGCCTGCGCCACCACGGTGCCCGACAGTACGATCGAATACTGCGACGGCTTCAGGGTCAGGTCGTCGCGCACGCCGATCGCCGGCAGCAGCAGGCCCATGGACTCGGACAGGCTCTGGCGCACGCCCTTGACGCGCTTGGTCAAAGGTTCGCCCTGCGTCTTATCCACCATGCCCACCAGCTTATAGCCGAGCATGACCATCAGCGGCTGCACGGCGGGCAATTGCTGCCACTCCAGCTCGGCCGGCTTTTCTTCGCGCAGGGCCGCCTCGATGGCGGCCATGCCGGCCATATCGGGCCCCTTCACGCGCTTGGTCAGGCGCCAGGCGACGAAAGCGAGCACGGCGGCGAAAGTCATGAACATGAACCACGGCATGCCCGGAATCAGGGCCAGCGCGACCATCATGCCCGAGGAGCTGAAGATCACCGTGGGCGACGTCAGTACCTGTCCGGCCACCTGCTGTTCGAAGTCGCCCGAATCGCTGATGCGGGTCACCAGGATGGCGGCGGCGGCCGACAGCAGCAGCGCCGGGATCTGCGCCACCAGGCCATCGCCGATGGTCAGCAGTGCGTATTGACGGAAAGCATCGCCGAACGACAGGTCGTGCATCAGCGAACCGATGGCCACGCCGCCCACCATGTTGATGATCAAAATCAAGATGCTGGCGACGGCGTCGCCGCGCACGAACTTCGAGGCGCCGTCCATGGCGCCATAGAAGTCCGCTTCGGCGGCCACGTCCTTGCGGCGCAGCTGGGCTTTTTCCTGGTTGATCAGGCCAGCGTTCAGGTCGGCATCGATGGCCATCTGCTTGCCCGGCAAGGCATCGAGGGTAAAGCGCGCGGACACTTCCGAGATGCGCTCGGCACCCTTGGTCACCACGGCGAAGTTGATGATCATCAAGATCACGAAGACCACGATGCCGACGACGAAGTTGCCGCCGATAACCACGTTACCGAAGGCCTCGATCACTTTACCGGCCGCGTCCGCCCCTGTATGGCCATGCAGCAAGACCACGCGCGTGGACGCCACGTTCAGCGTCAGCCGCAGCATGGTGGTGGCCAGGATCACCGTCGGGAAGACGGAGAAATCAAGCGGCCGCTTGGCCGAGACGCTGACCAGGATGACGATCAGTGCCAGCACGATATTGAAAGTGAACAGGATATCGAGCAGCACGGGCGGCAGCGGCAGGATGATCATCGCCAGGATCACCAGCAGGAACAGCGGCGTGGCGAACTTGTGGCGGCGCATTTCGGCAACCAACCGGTTCAGGAAATTCATGGCGGTACGACCTCGCTCAGATGAGATGGCACGGCCATCTCGGTGGGTAATACGGGCTGGGCAGCACGCTGCCCGGACCGGAATGCTTTCAATTGCAGGATGTAGTTGAGCACCTGCGACACGGCCTGGTACAGCTGCACGGGAATCTGCTGCTGCACCTGGCTGGTGTTGTAGATGGCGCGCGCCAGCGGCGGCAGCTCCAGCGTCTCGATATTGTTTTCGCGGGCGACCTGGCGGATGTACAGCGCCATCTCGTCGACGCCCTTGGCCACCACGAACGGCGCTTCGGCGCGGTCCTGGTCATACTTCAGGGCGACGGCGTAATGCTCGGGATTGACGATCACCACGTCGGCCCCGGGCACGGTCTTGCGCACGCTGCGCCGGCCGATCTGCTGCTGCAGCTGGCGGATGCGCTGGCGCACTTCGGGCCGCCCTTCGCTGCTTTTATGCTCTTCCTTGACATCCTGCTTGCTCATGCGCTGGTTGCGGGCAAAGAAGAAGGCCTGCGCCGGCACGTCGATGATGGCGAACAGGATGAAGACGGAAATGAGCGCCATCAGGCCGTCGAGCATCAGCGCCGAACCATCGAGCATGGCCTGCTGCAGGGGCCGGTGCTGCAGGTCCACGTATTGCGACAGGCTGGAGCGGCTGACGTGCACCAGCACCATGCCCAGCACCACCGCCTTGGCGATGGAAATCAGGAATTCGAAGCCATGCTTGGGCGTCAGCAGCCGGCCCAGGTTTTTCGCCGGGCTCAGGCGTTCCATCTTCGGCATCCAGTTTTTTGTGCTGATGACCCAGCCGCCGGGAATCAAGGAGCCCAGCACGACGAACAGGGGTACGCAAAACAGGGGCACGACCATCTTGATCAGCAGGCCCACCGAGGTGGTGAAGGCCATCGACATGGCATTGTCGAGGGCGCCCGTGCTGTCGAGCGGCATGAAGGCCATGGCGAACAGTTCGCGGAAGCTTTCCAGGTAGCCCGGCAGCAGGTAGATGAAGACCTTCATGCTGATCAGGATGCCCAGCGCCGTCGACAGGTCGCGCGAACGCACCACCTGCCCTTCCTGGCGCGACTTCTTCAGCTTTTGCTGTGAAGCCTTTTCTGTCTTGTCGCCCGTGCTGCTATCCGACATGATGGGCCATTCGCATCTGTTCGGTGATCATGTCCAGCACCCGGTTGGTCATGGCGATATAGTGCTCGGGCACGTATCGCACGATCTGCGCCAGCATCAGCAGGCCGAACACGGTAATCATGGAAAAGCCCAGCGAAAACAGGTTCAGCGACGGCGCCACGCGGTTCAGGAAACCGAAACCGAGCTGCACCACCATGGTGGAAAAGACGATGGGCATGGCCAGCAGCATGGCGGCGGCAAAGATCCACGCCACGTTGTAGGCCACCGTCTGCAACAGCAGCGGCGCGTAGCCCTGCCCCACGGGCCAGGCCTTGAAACTGGCGCCGATCACGCCCGTCAGCACCAGGTGTCCGTCGACGGCAAAGAAGACGATCATGCACATGATGGTCAGCAGGCCGGTGACCACGTCCGACGAGGTGCCGTTGAGCGGGTCGTTCATGACCGCCATGGAAAAACCCACCTGGCTCGACACCAGGTAGCCGAGCACCGACATCACCGACATGGCAAAGTGGAACGCCAGTCCCAGGATGAAGCCGATCACGGCCTGCTCCAGGGTGGCGACGATGGCATGCAGCGAGAACGGATCGATCTTCAGCAAGTCCTGCGAGGCGCCCGAGGCATGCATCGCGGGCAGCATCAGGATGG
This sequence comes from Janthinobacterium sp. GW822-FHT07H11, assembly GCF_058798615.1. NCBI lineage: Bacteria > Pseudomonadati > Pseudomonadota > Betaproteobacteria > Burkholderiales > Oxalobacteraceae > Janthinobacterium > Janthinobacterium sp. GW822-FHT07H11. Next base: position 2,888,004 of record NZ_CM179507.1, on the reverse strand, counting down.
CCAGGATCAGCGACAGCAGGATGCGCACGGTGACGGGCACGGCGCCGTCGCCGATCACGGGCGAGGCGCTGAGCATGGCCAGGATGCGGCAGAACGGCCACCACACGGCCAGCAGAAACGGCAGCACCTGGGTCAGTATCTGTTCCATGGGCGCGCCCCGCTATCCGACCAGGGTGGCCGCGCGCTGAAAAATGGAAACGCAATAATCCATCAGGTAGCCCGACATCCAGCGGCCGGCCAGTATCAGGGCCAGCAGGGTGACGAGCAAACGCGGCAGGAAGCTCAGGGTCTGCTCGTTGATCTGCGTGGCCGCCTGTATCAGCGCCACCACCAGCCCCGTCAGCAAACCGGGGACGACCAGGATCACCACCAGCAGCATGACGATGTGCAGTGCTTCAACGACCAGGTCGACGGCGACTTCCGGGGTGAACATGGGTCAGTACGCCTGTATGCTGGTGACTAAAGTGTTGACGGTGAGGGTCCAGCCGTCGACCAGCACGAACAGCAGCAGCTTGAACGGCAGCGAGATGACCAGCGGCGACAGCATCATCATGCCCATCGCCATCAGCACGGACGCCACCACCAGGTCGATGATCAGGAACGGTATGAACAGCATGCAGCCGATCTGGAACGCCGTCTTGAGTTCGGACAAGACAAATGCCGCCAACTTGACCGTGAAGCTGTGGTCCTGCGGACGCATGGTCGTCGGCTCGCCCGCCAGGTGCGCGATCTGCGCCAGGGCCGCCTTGCTCGTCTGCGCCAGCATGAAGCGCGAAATCGGCACTTCGGCGATCTTCAGCGCTTCCTGCATGCCGATCTGGTCGCGGTCGTAAGGCACGAAGGCGTCCTTCCACACCTGGTCGCCGATGGGACGCATGACCAGCAGGGTCAGGATCAGGGCGATGCCGGTGACGATGCGGTTGGGCAAGCCCTGCTGCAGGCCCAGGGCCTGGCGCAGCAGGGAAAGCACGATGACGAAGCGGGTAAAGCTGGTCATCATCATGACCATCACGGGCAACAGCCCGAGCAGGGTCATGACGACGAGGATCTGCATCTTGACCGACAGGTCGGTCTTGGCGCCCGGCACGATGCCGGCCAGCAAGTCCTGCGCGCCGGCGGCGCCGCAGCACAGCATCAGGACGGGAACCGCCAGCGCGGCGGCCAGCAGGCCGCGGCGCCGGCCCAAGCCGGGTACCGCCAGCCTCATGCTGTCATCATGTCGAGATTGAGGCCGTCGAGGTCGATGACTTTCAGGCCATAGTTTTCGCCGGCAACCACCACTTCGGCGCGGCCGATCGGCGTGCCGTTGACCTTGATGACGAGCGGCTCGCCGGCCAGCATGTCGAGTTCGATCACGCTTTCGGGACCGATGGCCATCAGCTCTTCGAGCGAAATGCGGGCCGAGCCCACTTCCAGGGTCAGCGTGACGGGAATCTTGCGCATCATCTGCGGAATGTCGCGCCGCGCGCGGCCGCTGGCCAGGTCGGCCACGTCGCCCTGGTCAATGATCATATCGTCGCCCAGGTCTTCCAGCAGGGTTTCGCTCTGGTTGGTATCAGTCATATTCATATTATTCGACATCTTCAAATGAGGTTAAACAGAGCTTGCCCTTGTGTTCCGACACGGCCGCCGTAAACAGGCGGGAATCATCGAGCATCACGTCGGTGCGGCTCAGGCTGACGGGAATCACGTCGCCCACGCGCAAGTCGAACAGGGCGCCCAGCTGCACCTGCTTGCTGACCAGCCGGCCCTCCAGCGTCACCTGCAGGCGCGACGCCAGCGGGCGCACGCTGCGCAGGGCCTTCTTGGCCTGGGCCCGTTCGGGCAGCAGGCCGCGCAGCACGTCGGCCATCAGCCGCTTGTCCAGCGAGAACCAGAAGTTACCGCTCTGCCCCGCTTCGACATCGCTGACCGCCACGTTGACGACCCAGGTGCCGCGCGCCGGATGCACGCCCGACTGCACGGCCACCTCGGCGGCCGTGTCGATATCGCTGGACTTGCCCAGCGCCTGCAGGTTCTTGTGGATGCGGGCGAACAGGCTGGCAAGCAATTGTTGTCCCAACACCACAGCCAGGCGCTCCTCGGTGGCCGTCACGCGCACCAGCGCGGGATCGGGCAAGGGGCTGCCCTTGGCGCCCGCGTTGCCATAGCGGTAGTTCAACACGCTCAGCAGTATCCGCCGTTCCAGGGTGAAGCCAGCCTGGCCCGCAGGCGTGGAAAAGCTCAGCCAGCGGTTGACGCTGTCCTCGCCCTCGACGCGCGACAGGCTCACGCCGTCGATCTGGAAGTTGCCCCAGTAGCGACGGCTCATGGGCTGGCGCAGCGCCGCCGCCAGGTCATCGCGCAACTGGGCGCCGAACACATGCAGCAAGTGGACAGGACGTCCAAGCAGACAGGAATCCAGGACTTGATGGCGCAAAGTTTGATCTGTCTTAGTGGTTATCATGGGTCATGTCGGTGTTGCGGTGGCAGAACAAATTATACGGATCGCGCGGAATTAAATACAGCATCATCTTGACGTCGCCCCGGGCATTGACAAAGCGCGTTTCCCCCGACGCCGGCAAACAATGGCGCATCCTAACGCATGACAGATGACTATGGTGCTGAACAATACAGGAAATCCTTAAATATTGCCATGCATCAATAGTCATTGAGGCAATGCACCCTTTACTTTATAGTTGCCACGAGGTAAGCTTATGGCGACAAAATTTAGCTTTGCAGTGCGCCATTCCACTTACTCTGATTCCGGTTTTCATGGCATTTTTCAACACCTCTTCCTGCCATTTGTAGAAACTTTATCAGCTATATATTAGTTGCCATGGCCTTGCAAATTATTTGCGTTCGTCAGCGTGGGTTGCCTGAGTACTGCTCGCAGCGGATGGTGTGACAACTGATAAGACTGATGGGCCCTGGGAATCGGGCCGGGCGGGAATGGCACGGGCAGGACCGGCGTGCGATTCTGGCTGGAATGGCAACACCAGTATTTCTGATTGATACGTCACCGCATATTGAAAGTAGAGGGCAAGATGAGCAACGAACTCGCAGGTCTGATCAAGGCCGATCTGGCAGCACTGAGCAATGACGCACGCGCCCTGGGCGCCAGCATTGCGCCGGCGGCCAGCTTCGGCGCGCCGGAAGCTTCCGGATTTTCCTTCGCGCAAAGCATGAAGGATGCGGTCGGCAAGGTCAACAATGACGACCGCATGGCCGCGCAAAAAATGAGCGATGTCGACAGCGGCAAGAGCGACGACCTGGTCGGCGCCATGCTGGCCAGCCAGGAAGCGAGCCTGTCCTTTTCCATGTTGATGCAAGTGCGCAACAAGGTCATGGGCGCCGTCGACGAACTGATCAAATTGCCTTTGTAAGCTCCACGCCCAGCCTCCCAGCGAAAGTTATCCCACGTGATTACCCCCATGAAGTCCGCATTCGCGCGCTGGCGCCTTGGCGCCCAGCCCGCCATCCCGCCTGCCCTGCTGAAAAACCTGGTTCCCATCCTTGTCCTGGCCATCGGCATCACCGCCCTGGTGATGATGTATTTCTGGCGCGACCAGGCCAACTACAAACCGGTCTTCGGCGCGCGCGAAAAAGTGGCCGTGACGGACATGATGGCCACCCTCGATGCCGAACACATCCCCTACCGCCTGCATCCGGACAGCGGCCAGGTGCTGGTGCCCGACGCCATGCTGGGCAAGGTGCGCATGCTGCTGGCGTCGAAGGGCGTGACGGCGCAACTGCCGGCCGGCCTGGAATTGATGGACAAGAATGACCCGCTGGGCGTGTCGCAATTCGTGCAGGACGTGCGCTTCCGCCGCGGCCTCGAAGGCGAGCTGGCGCAAAGCATCATGACGATGGATGCCATCGCCTCGGCGCGCGTGCACCTGTCGATCGCCAAGTCGACCTCGTTCGTGTCCAGCGATGGCGACAAGTCGTCCGCCTCCATCGTGGTGGCCGTCAAGCCCGGCCGCACGCTGGCGCCGGAGCAGATCGCCGCCGTCATCAACATGGTGGCCGGCAGCGTGGCCAGCCTGGCGCCGACCCGCGTGAGCCTGGTCGACCAGGGCGGCAACCTGCTGTCCTCGCACGTCGACCTGTCCGATGGCTTCGATGCCTCGGCCGCCGGCAATGAAGGCGCCAGGCGCTTCCAGGACGAGATCCGCCGCAACGTGACGGGCCTGCTCGGCCCCGTCATCGGCGAAGACAATTTCAAGCTCAGCGTGACGGCCGCCGTGGACAACGACCGGGTCGAGGAAACGCTGGAAAAGTATGGCGAAGCGCCGAAGGTGACCAGCGAAGCGATGCGCGAAGAGCAGGAACGCAACCGCACCGTGGCCGGCATCCCCGGCAGCCTGTCGAACCGTCCGCCGGCCGCCGCCGTGCCCTCCCCGACCGGCGCCGCGCCCGCCGATGGCGCGCCGAAGCCGGCCGACGACGGCACCGCGCGCAAGAATGCCACCACGCGCCAGTACGCGTATGACCGCAGCATCACGCAGATCAAGCGCAGCCGCGGCCGCCTGGAGAAACTCAGCGTGGCCGTCGTCCTGAACAGCGCCGCCGCACCGAACGCGAAAACGGGCTGGACCCCGGCCGAGCTGGCGAATATCGAAAAGATGCTGCGTAGCGGCCTGGGCATCAACACCCAGCGCGGCGACAGCCTGAGCCTGACGGCGCTGGCCTTCCCCGCCAAGCAGCCCGTGGCCCAATGGTGGGAAGAGCGCGATACCGTCGTCGACTTCAGCAGCTGGCTGCTGTATGCGCTCGGTGCCGTCCTCGGCTATTTCCTGATCCTGCGCCCGCTGCTGCGCCTGCTGACGACGCGCCTGGCGCCACCGGAACTGAAGCAGCTGGACCCTGCGCTGGCCCTGGCCGGCAATGCCGCGAACGCCAGCGGCACGGGCGTGGGCGGCGTGGCCGCCGCCAATGGCGCCGCCAGCGTGCCCGCACTGGGCCTGAACGGCTTGCCGGCGCTGGAAGGCGTGGCCGCCAGCGGCAACATGCCTGTCGTGCCGCTGCTGGAAAACTACGACTTGCCGCCGCCTGGCTCGGCCGTCGACGTCATGGTCGACCACCTGAAAGTGCTGGCGGAAAAAGAACCCGAGCGTGTCGCCGAAGTCGTCAAACAATGGATGCAGAAAAATGGCCGAACTCAACAACAATAATTTCCCCGAAGACGCAGAAGTCGACAGCGTCAACCTGAGTCCCGTGGAACAGGCCGCCATCGTGCTGCTGAGCATAGGCGAGGAGCAGGCGGCCGCCGTGCTGCGCTGCCTGTCGCGCGAAGAATTGCTGGAAGTCACGCAAGTGATGTCGCGCATGAGCGGCATCAAGGTCGAAGCCGTAAAAACGGCCATGCAGACCTTTTTCGACGATTACCGCCAGCAAAGCGGCGTGCACGGCGCCTCGCGCAGCTACCTCAAGCGTTCGCTGGACCTGGCGCTGGGCAGCGATATCGCAAATAGCGTGCTGAACAATATCTACGGCGACGCCATCCGTCCGAAAATGGCACGCCTGCAGTGGGCTTCGCCGAAATGGCTGGCCGAATACATCGTCAACGAGCACGTGCAGATGCAAGCCGTGTTCCTGGCCTTCCTGCCGCCCGCGCTGGCCGGCCAGATCCTCGACGCCCTGCCCGTCGAAGGCCGCGACCTGGTGTTGCTGAACCTGGCGCGGCTGGACGAGATCGACCGCGACCTGCTGGTCGAGCTCGACGAGCTGGTGGGCCGCTGCCTGGGCACGCTCGACACGCAAAGCACCAGCGTGGAAGGCATCCGCCAGGCGGCCGAGATCCTCAACCGCATGCCGGGCAACCGCGCCGCGCTGGTCGAACTGCTGCGCGCGCACGATCCGGACGTCGTCTCGGAGATCGAACTGAGCATGTACGACTTCCTGATCCTGGCCACGCAAAGCGATGTCACGCTCACGCGCATCCTGGAAGACGTGCCGATGGAACAGTGGGCCATCGCCCTGAAGGGCGCGGAGCCGGCCATCCGCGACGCCGTGCTGAAAACCATGCCGCGCCGCCAGGCGCAAAGCTTCGAAGACATGATGCGCCGTTCCGGCCCCGTGCCGCTGTCGCGCATCGAACAGACGCGCCAGGAAATCATGGCCACCGTCAAGGGCCTTGCCGACGCGGGCGAGATCGAAGTGCAACTGTTTGCCGAAGCGGTGATCGAATGAAGCACTTCCGCTCCTACCGTTTTCCGCCGCTGTCGCAATTCATCGCCGCCGGCCAGCGCAGCGCGACCGAGGATACGGATGGCCAATGGCAAGCCTCCGTGTCGGAAGGCTTCGAACAGGGCCAGCGCGACGGCTATGAAGTGGGCCTGGTGCAAGGACAGCAGGATGGCTATGACGCCGGACGCAGCGATGGCGTGGCGCAGGGACGCGAGGAAGGCCGCAACGAGACGCTGGTGGCGCTGGACCGCCTGGCGCGCCCCGTCGACGCCATCCTGCGCGACCTGAAGAAGGTGCGCGCCGACTACCGCGAAGCGCAGCGCAAGGAAGTGGTCGACCTGGTGGCCAAGGTGGCGCGCCAGGTGATCCGCGCGGAACTGGCGCTGCAACCGGTGCAGCTGCTGGCCCTGGTCGACGAGACGCTGGCCTCGATGCCGCCCACGCGCGAGGAAATCGACGTCTTCCTCAACCCGGAAGAACTCAAACGCATCAGCGAACTCGATCCGAAGCGCGCCAAGCGCTGGAACCTGATCGCCGACGCGCGCCTCGACGCGGGCGAATGCCGCATCAAGGCGGGCGACAACGAAGTCGACGCGGGCTGCCACCAGCGCCTGTCGGCCTGCATGGAACAGGTCAGCAGCCACCTGGCGCTGGCGGCCGAACACGCGGACCACGGCGCGCCTGCATGATCGCCGACACGCTGCGCAGTTTCGAGATCGGCGACATTCCGGTCGCGACCCCGACCGGCCGCCTGGTCGGCGCGTCCGGCCTGCTGCTGGAAAGCGCCGGCTGCCGCCTGCACACGGGCCAGCGTTGTCAGATTGAAACCGTCAGCGGCGAGTGGCTCGATGCGCAAGTCGTCGGTTTCCGCGAAAAACTCTCCTACCTGATGCCGTTCAAGAAGGCCACGGGCCTGACCACGGGCGCGCGCGTGCTGCCCCTGCCCGACAAGGCCAGCCTGCAGATCGGCCCGTCGTGGCTGGGACGCATGGTCAATGGCCTGGGCGAGCCCATCGACGACCTGGGCCGCCTCGGCGGCGAGCACGTGCTGGAAGTGACGCCGCCGAAAGTCAACCCCCTGAAGAAACAGCCCGTCATCGAACCGCTGGACGTGGGCGTGCGGGCGATTAACAGCATGCTGACCCTGGGCAAGGGCCAGCGCGTGGGCCTGATGGCCGGTTCCGGCGTCGGCAAGAGCGTCCTGCTGGGCCTGATCACGCGCCAGACGGTGGCCGATGTCGTCGTCGTCGGCCTGATCGGCGAACGCGGACGCGAAGTGCGCGAATTCGTCGAAAAATCGCTCGGTGCCGATGGCTTGAAAAAGGCCGTGCTGGTGATCGCGCCGGCCGACGAGTCGCCCTTGATGCGCATCATGGCCACCGAATTGTGCCATTCCATCGCCGCGCATTTCCGCGACCAGGGCAAGCACGTGCTGCTGCTGGTCGATTCGCTCACGCGCTATGCGATGGCCTTGCGCGAAGTGGCGCTGGCCCTGGGCGAGCCGCCGGCCACGCGCGGCTATCCGCCGTCCGTCTTCTCGAACCTGCCGCAGCTGGTGGAAAGCGCCGGCAACGGCGCCCACACCAACGGCAGCATGAGCGCCATCTACACGGTGCTGGCCGAAGGCGACGACCAGCAAGACCCGGTGGTCGACACGGCGCGCGCGATTCTCGACGGCCATATCGTGCTCACGCGCGAACTGGCCGAACGGGGCCACTACCCCGCCATCGACATCGCCGCCTCGATCAGCCGCTGCATGGCGCAGGTGATCAGTCCCGAACACATGCAGGCGGCGCGCGCGCTGAAGGCCTCGATGGCGCGCCATGCGCGCGTGCGCGACCTGATCCCGCTGGGCGCCTACGTGCCCGGCGCCGACCCGATCACCGACCGCGCCGTACAACTGCACGCGCCCATCGAAGCCTTCCTGTGCCAGGGCACCAAGGAAGAGGCGCCGATGGGGCCGTGCATCGCCCAACTCGAACAGATCATGGCATGAGCACACTATGAGCAATGCACACACCATACGCAACCTGACCACGCTGGTCGGCCTGCGCAGCACCGAAGTGGAACGCCTGCAAAGCGAGATGGCGTCGCAGACGGCCGTGCGCGAGCGCTACCAGAAAAACCTGGAACGCCTGACGGGCTTGTACACGGATAGCGGCCCCAGCGGTGCCCTGCCCCTGGCCCTGTCCGTCAATTGCGGCAATTTCAAGCAAGCCGTGATGCAGATGGCCGACCAGCACCGTACCGACCTGCACCTGCATGAAGCGAATATGGCCGTGTCGCAGCGGGCCCTCAACACGGCCTGGGCCAAGCGCGAAGTACTGGATCAGGTATTGACGCAAAAACAGAAATATGTTGCGAATGAACAACATCGGGCTGACGCAAAGCGGCAGGATGAACTGGCGACCCAATTCTGGTTCCGCGGGCAGGTAAAATAATGTTTTACAGAAATAATTTCAGAAAAGTGGATATTTGGTCGCCTTGTCATTGGGTATATCCTGCATGCTAATTTTAGGAGTTTGACATGGCCCTTACCACTTCCGCTTCGAATACCTACGACCCGACGGCGTCGGCCCAGGCATTGACCGACAAATATACGGCCGATCTGCAGGCGCGCATCACCGCCCAGACCAAGGCCGCCACGGCCACCTCGGGTGGCCTGGTCAACCTGAAGATGGCCCTGACCTCCTTCAGCTCCAGCTTGCTGGGCTTGACCAGCGGCAAGACCATGCTGGCCCAGGGCGCCACCTTCAGCAACACGGCGCTGGGCAGCGCCACGGCGTCGGAGACGGCCGCCGCCGGCACGTATTCGCTGTTCGTGGAAAAGATCGCCACCAACGACCAGATTTCGCTGGGCGGGCTGACCGGCACGCCGGTACCGGCCGCGGGCAAAGGCACGCTGAAGATCAAGCTGGCCAACAATACCGACTTCACGGTGGACCTGAGCAAGGCCAATACGGATGCCGACAGCGCCACCCTGTCGGCCAAGGAAATCGCCGCCGCCATCAATGCGGAACCGAAGAACAACTCGCGCGTGACGGCGTCCGTCATCACCATCGGCGGCATCGCCCAGCTGGTGCTGACGTCGAATGTCAGCGGCGAGGAAGGCGCGCTGTCGCTCGACGCGGGCGCGCTAGCGCCCGGCGCCTTGCAAGATGCGCTTGCCGCCACGCCCAAGCAGCTGGTTACGGCCCAGGATGCCGTCATCTGGGTCGGCGGCAAGCCGGCCGACGCGTCCGACACCAGCAACCGCATCAAGCAACCGTCTAACACCTTCAGCAATATCGAAGGCGTGAAGATGACCTTCACCAAGGCGCAGGCGAGCGGCGACGCGCCGATGACCCTGACCGTGGCGCTCGATACGTCCGCCACGACGACCAATGCGCAAAGCTTTGTCACCGCCTACAACAAGCTCAAGGCCGTGCTGGACGGCTTGACCGACCCGGGCGACCCGGCCTCGGCCAAGGCCGCCGGCGTGTTTTCCAGCGACAGCGGCGTGCGCGTGCTGCGCGACCAGCTGGTGCGTACCCTGCGCGAAACGGCAACGGGCGCGCTGGCCAATTTCGGCATCACGGCACAGCGTAACGGCACGCTGGCGCTCGACAGCACCAAGCTGGTGGCGGCGCTGAAGACGAATCCGGGCGGTCTGGACAAGGCAATCGGCAACAATTCCGCCAGCGCCCCCAGCGGCATTGCAGGCAAGCTCGACAAGTTCATCTCCACCTGGACGTCGACCAATGGCCAGTTGTCGCAGCGCGAGACGTCGGTCGCCAAGCTGCAAAAGTCGCTCGACGCGCGCCAGACCAAGTTCGAGGCCGACTACACGACGATGTACAACCGCTACAAGGCGCAATTTACGCAACTGCAAGCGCTGCAGGCGCGCATGTCGCAAACGACCGATATGTTCGATGCCCTGTTCGGCAGCGACAAGACTAAATAGAGGCCGGTGCCGTCCGCGTGACGATGGCGCCAGCCTGCCAGCCGTACCCGGCTTTTACAGTGAGAAAAAATGATGAACCACGATGCATACAGTAATTACCACGCCGTCAACCTGGATGCGCAGACGTCGCGCGCCACCCCAGTCGAGCTGGTCTTGCTGCTCACGGACGGCCTGCTGGAAGAACTGGCGCGCGCGCGCGGACATATCGTCGGCAAGCGCTATGAACAAAAGGCCATCAGCCTCGACAAATGCACGGAAATCATCAATGGCCTGTCCAGCTCTCTCGATTTCGAGAATGGCGGCGAAGTCGTCGCCAATCTGGGCCGCCTGTACGAGTACTGCACCGGCCGCCTGTACTCGGCCGGCATCACGCTCGACCCGACCCTGATCGACGAGGTGACCGCCTTGTTGACCACGATCAAACAAGGCTGGCTCGGCGTACAGGCCAAGAATGGATAGCACGCCCCTGACGCTCCAGCTGGCACGCGAGGTGCTCGCCGCCACCGCCAGCGGGGACTGGAGCGCACTGGAAGTACTCGACAGCAGACTGGCGCAGCACCTTGCCAGCCTGGGCATATTGAGCGAACGCGAAAAAGCCGCCCTGCTGGCCTTGCGCAAGGCGCACGCGCAGGCATTGCAGGCGTGTTCCGACGAAAAGCATCGCCTGGGCATGCAGCTGGGCGAGATACATTCGAAACAAGAAGGCTGGGTCGCGTATGCGATTGAGAGTGCCATGTATCAAGATGAGAATCCAGCATGAATATAAGCTTCAACACCATAGCGACCACCGCGAACACGCCATCGAAGGGCGTTGACGCCGGCGTTACCGCGGCTGCGGGCAAGGGCGCGCCCGCTGGCGGCAAACCGGACACGCTGCTGTTTGCCCTGCCCCCGCTCGCGCAGGAACCGGGAGCCGGCGATGCCGCCCTGGCACAGGATCCTCCTGCCGCGGACACTGGCGTGCCGGCCGCCGATACCGACGTGCCGGCCGACATCGCCCAGGCCGCGACAGTCCAGGATGCGGGCTTGCCCGCCATGGCGGCGCCGCTGATGGCGCCCATGCCGCCGGCGCTGGCGCAAGCCGACGCGGCGGCCGTCACGGCGGCGGCAGGCAAGCGGAACGATGGCGTCGCCGCCACCGAGCAAGCCGGCGCGCAAGCGAACCTGGCCCTGAACAGCCGCCTGCATCCCGATGCCGTCGCCTTCAATGTACCGGCCGCCAGGATGGCGCCAGCCCGGGCACAGGGCGAGCCGCTGGCGGCGGCCCAGCCAATGCCGGCCTCGCCGGCCGGCGCCAGGACGGCGCTGCCGTCCGCCGGTTTCGAGGCGGCGCTGGCAACGGCGGCAAGCGCCACGCCTGCGGCTGCGGCGCCCGCCGCCGCCCGCGATGGCGAGCGCAGCCTTGCTACGCCGGCGCCGAACAGCGCCGCCCCCGGCCTGGCCGCCGGCGTGAGCAGTGGCGCCGCGACGAGCGCTGGCGCCGACACGATCAAGCTCAGCGGTCCAGCACAGCAATGGCAGGAACCGCTGCGCGAAGCCTTGGGCGACCGGCTGCAGACGCAGATCGGCCGCAATGGCGAACACGCGGTGATCCGTCTCGATCCGCCCATGCTGGGCCGCATTGAAATTTCGATACGCCACACGGCGGGCGCGCTGCAGGTGAACCTGTCGGCGTCGAACTCGGAAGTGCTGCGCCAGCTGCAAGGCATCGGCGAAAACATGCGCAGCGACCTGGCGCAGCGCCAGTACACCGAGGTGGCCGTGAATATCAGCGCCACCGCGCGCAGCCCTGCCGCGCAGGCCTTCGCCGAAGGCGATGCGCGCGGCCAGCGTCAGCCGGGACGCCAGAATGACGAGACGGAACCGGGCCGCGCCCTGTCTGACGGCGCCACTGCCGGCACCACCTTCGCCATGCATGAGCGGGAGCAAAACTGATGAATACAAAAATGAAACTGATTGGCGGCTTCGTGCTGGTGGCCGTGCTGGCCGCCGGCGCGGCCGGCGGCGCCATGTGGTACCTGGCCAAGCCTGTCGCGGCCCACGGCGACAGCGCCGAAGCCAAGGCCCCGCCGCCGCCCGCCACGGGCAAGAAGGCGCGCAAGTTCCTCACGCTCGACAAGGTCATCGTCATGCTGCGCCGCGGTCCCGGCGACAGCGACACGCACTACCTGTCGGCCGACCTGGTGATCGCCACCACCGAAGAAAAGGAAAAACTGACCAAGGATCATTTGCCGCTGATGCGTTCGATCGCCGTCAGCACCCTGTCGAGTTTTCCGCTGGACAAGGCACAGACCATGACGGTGGAAGAATACGCGGAACAGATCAACAAGGCCTTCAATGTCAGCTACGAGCGCGAACAGATGGAAAAGCCTTTCACCGAAGTCATGGTCGGCAAGCTGATCATTGAATAAGCCGACGCCAACACGCCAGCCGACCTAGTGGGAGACCCTGTGGCTTATGTAGAGCAATACCAGGAAGCCTACGGCGCCGGCGAATATGCCGCCGCCAGCGCTTGCGCGGCCGTGCTCAGCGTTGCCGAAGAGCAACAACATCTGGTAGCCTATGCGCCGCTGGTCAAGCGCATCGTGCGCCAGCTCAATTCGCAGGTGTCGGGCGCCATCGACCGCGACGACATGGAACAGATAGGCCTGATGGGCTTGCTGGAAGCATTGCGCCGCTACGGCGTGCCCGACCAGTCCTTCGGCAGCTACGCCAGCCTGCGCATCCGCGGCGCCATCCTCGATGAACTGCGGCGCCAGGACTGGCGCCCGCGCGCCGTGCGCCAGGAAAGCCACCGCCTGCGCGACAGCGTGCGGGCGCTGACCCGGCGCCTGGGCCGCGAACCGCAGGAAGCGGAAATCATGGCGGCGCTGAAACTGACGCCGGAAGCCTATCAGGAGTATCAACTGGCGGAAAACGCCGAACTGATCGCCAGCTTCGATGAAGTACTGCAGGAAAGCCTGGGCCAGGCCGACAGCGCGCCTAGCCCGGAAGAGCAATTGATGGTGCGGCGCAGCCTGGAGCAGGCCCTGCGCGCACTCGACGAGCGCGAACAGCGCGTGGTGCAGATGTATTACGAATTCGAATTGAGCTACAAGGAAATTGCCGCCGTGCTGGACCTGAGCGACGCCCGCGTATGCCAGTTGAACAAGACGGCGCTGGGAAAAATGAAAGCCATGCTGACCTAAGTTTCAGCAATGTTTCAGCAAAAGTTTCAGCAATACCCATCAAATTGATGCAGCACAATGACGCAGAAAGGCAGTTGACATGGTAATTATCGGTATCTTAATCGTGATGGGGTGTGTATTCGGAGGCTTCGCCCTGATGGGCGGCACCGTCCACGCGATCTGGCAGCCGGTCGAATTGATCATCATCATCGGCGCCGCCGTCGGCGCCCTGGTGCTGGGCAATCCCAAGCATGTCCTGGGCGAAATGCTGCACCAGATGCGCAAGATCGTCACGCACAAGAAGCAAGGCTCGGAATTCCAGCGCCAGTTGCTGCTGCTGATGTATGAACTGCTGCAAACGGCCGCCGGCGGCCTGAAGGCGCTCGACGCGCACGTCGAGGCGCCGCGCGAAAGCGCCCTGTTCCAGCGCTATCCGCTGGTGCTGGAAGAGCCGAAACTGCTGGCCTTCATCGTCGACAACTTCCGTCTGATGGCGATGGGCAAGATCAACGCGCATGAGCTCGAAGGCGTGCTGGAGCAGGAACTCGAAGCCATCCACGACGAATTGCTGCAACCGTCGAAGTCGCTGCACAAGATCGCCGAAGCCATGCCCGGCTTCGGCATCCTGGCCGCCGTGCTCGGTATCGTGATGGCCATGAATTCCGTGGCCGACGGCGCCGATGCGGCGGAAATTTCGGAAAAAGTGGGCGCCGCCATGGTCGGTACCTTCATCGGCATCTTCTTTTGCTACGGCGTGCTCGATCCGATGTGCAATATGATGAAACAGTTGGTGGGCGAAGAAGGCTCGACCATGGAATGCGTGAAGGTCGTGCTGGTCACGCACGTGGCGGGCAAGCCGCCGCTGCTGGCCATCGATGCGGGCCGCCGCCTGGTGCAGCTGAACATCAAGCCGAGCTTCGCCCAGCTGGAAAGCTGGATCAATGCGCTGGAAGCTGGCGGCGCGGAACAAGAGCAAGGCCAAGGCCGGGGAGGCCGCCGTGCTAAAGCCGCATGAGAAACATGAACAGGCCATCATCAAGCGGGCCGGGCGCAAGCACGACGACGATGGCCACGGCGGCGCCTGGAAAGTCGCGTTCGCGGACTTTTGCCTGGCCCTGCTGTCGCTGTTCCTCGTGCTGTGGCTGATGGCCGCGCGCGAGCAGCAGGCGATGAAGGAAATCATGATGGATGCCAACCCGGGCAGCCGCCAGGGCGAAGGCCAGGGCGTCATGCCGGAACAGAAAGGCGGCCCGCGCGGCAGCCTGATCGAGCGCTTCCCCATGCCGCGCAAGGGCACGGGCGACACCCGCACGGAAGGCAAGCAGACGCAGGACGGCAAGGCCGGCTCGGCGGCACAGCAGCAGCCGAAAGTCAGCTATCAGTCGCCGGAAGACTTGCTGGCCCTGTCGCGCGCGCTCGACAAGCTCAGCGATGAAGCGGGACTGAAAAGCAATCTGCAATCGGTGATCACGCCGTATGGCTTGCGCGTCATGCTGCACGATACGGACAAGCAGGGCATGTTCGTGCGCGGCAGCGCCGTGCCGACGGACCGTTTCCGCAAATTGCTGCGCCAGATGGGTCCTGTCTTCGCGCAGATGGAAAACCAGATGCTGATCGTCGGCCATACGGATTCGCTGCAATACGCCAATACCGGCTATGAAGGCTATTCCAACTGGACGCTGTCGGCCAACCGCGCCATGTCCGCGCGCGCCCAGTTATTGGCAGGCAGCATGAACCCGGAAAGCGTGCTGCAAGTGGTGGGCATGGCCGACCGCGCGCCGCTGGACGTGAAAAATGCCAGCGCCGGCATCAACCGCCGCATCGAACTGTTAATATTGACGCGTGGCCAGGCCGACAGCATCGCGTCCATGTTCGGCATGACGGGACAGCAGGGCCGTGGCGAAGACGTCGAGGTGGCGGAACCCGATACGGCCACGCTGCAGCGCCTGCGTGACAAGCTGGGCTTGCCCGCAAAGAAAGAACGGGACCAGCATGCAAATTAAAGGCAAGGGACAACGTATGAAAATCTCCTCTGGCAACACCGGCGCCACCGTGCAGGGCGCCGCCGTGGCACCGGCCGAGGCGATCAGCGAACACGCTGGCGCCGGCGCGGCCATGGCCGGCGCGTCGGCCGGCGCGCAGATGCAGTCGGCCGTGCTGCAGCCGGCCATGGCCGCGCTGCGCGCCATGCCGGAAATCGACCATGAAAGAGTCGCCATGCTGCGCGATGCGCTGGCCAAGGGCGAATTGCCGTTCGACCCCTCGAAACTGGCCGGCCTGATCCAGCGCTTCCACGGCGGCGAATCATGACCGCGCCACGCAAGGGCATCACGCGCCAGGAAGCCGTGCGCCGGGTCTTGCAGGGCATCGCCGAAGACCGCCAGGGCTACCCTGCCCTGCTGGCTTTGCTGGAAGAGCAATTCCAGGCCACGCTGCGCCACCGCAGCGCGCAGCTGACCTTGCTGGCGGACCAGGTGATCGCGGCCGTCGAGGAACTCGATGCGCGCCGCCGCCAGCGCGTCAGCCTCGTCGCCGCCCTGCTGGGGCCGAAGGGCGATATGCCGCAATTGTTTGCATTACTGCAAGAAGAAGCGCGCGCGGCCGCCTTGGCCGACTGGGCGGCGCTGGAACAGATGGTGCTCGAATGCAAGCGCCTGAATGCCCGCAACAGCGAATTAATGACAGAACAGTACAGCATCATGCAGCGCGTGCTGCGTGGCGAGGAAGATACCTATGCGCCAGCCTGATTTCATGACCGCCCGCGCCATTGCGGCCACGCCATCGACGACGGCCACCATGGGCGTGCAAAGCAATATGCGCGCCACGGGCGCGACCGCGTCGACGGGCAGCTTCAGCAGCGTGTTCCAGCAGGTCCAGGGCGAAGTGGCCCGCTTCATCGAACAGGGCGGCGGCACTGCCGCCACCACGCTCAGCCCGCAAGGCCGCGCCTACCTGGACAACAGCCTGCCCGGCAACGTGCTGGGCAGCATCAACCAGGGCGGCGAGATCGGCGAAGTGCAGCAGCAGTTCCTCGCCTCGATCAAGCCGTGGACCGAGGAAACGGGCGCGCGCCTGGGCGTGGCGCCGGAAATCGTCGCCGCCCATGCGGCGCTGGAATCGGGCTGGGGCCAGCGCCCGCTGCGCCAGGGCACGGGCGCGGACACGAATAACCTGTTCGGCATCAAGGCCAGCGGCAAATGGCAGGGCGACGTGGCCAGCAATGTCACCACCGAATACGAGGCGGGCAGCGGCACGGCCCTGAAGAAAACCGAGCGTTTCCGCAGCTACCCGGACCAGGCCAGCGCCTTCCGCGACTATGCGCAAGTGCTGCTGGACAATCCGCGCTACCGCGCCGCGCTCAATACGGGCGACGACGCGGGCGCCTTTGCCCGGGGCCTGGCGCGCGGCGGCTACGCCACCGATCCCAACTACGCCGCCAAGCTCACGCAGCTGGCCACGCGCCTGCAGCGCACGGCGGCGCCATAAGCGTTCAGCGCCCTGGCACGTCCAGGGGCTCGACGACACCCGCATCGACCACCCTGGCGCGTATCACCGTGCCGCTGGCGGCATTGCGCACGCGGATCACGTCGCCATGCGCGCCGGCATCGACGGCCTCGCCCGCCATGCTCACTTCCACTTGTTCCTTGCGCGCCACGATGCTGACGGCGCTGCCCCGCTTGACCAGCGTGGGCGCCGCCAGCTGTCCCTGGCGCAGCACTTCGCCCGCACGCAAGCTGCGCCGGCTCGACAGGCCGACGGCATCGGGCAAGGCCGCAATGCTGTCGGCGATCATCGTCACGTCGCGCCGCGCCAAGGTCACATCGCCCGCCTGCAGCGGCGTATTCGCCGTCACGGGCACGCTGGTCACGGCGACCTGGGCCGTAACAGTGCCGCGCACCAGCAGTTCATAGCGCCAGCCGCCGGTGCCTGGACAGACGGCGACAAAGCGCATGCGCTGCGGCGAACGGCTATCGGCCGCCTCCAGCGCCACCGGTGCCGGGCAGGCAGGCAGGGGCCGCGTATTTTTTACAACAGCGACCTGAAACTGGGGTTCCAGCATTCCCGCAGAGGACGCCTGCTGTGCCAACTGCGCGCGCGCGATGGCTTCGGCACGCAAAAATATATTGTCGGCTGGCAATTCTGCGCGTCCTGCACTACTATATAGGCTGGTCAGTAAAAATAGGCCCGGGAGCAGTATGCGACGACACGCTGGCTTGTCATGCATCACGAAGTCTTTGTAGAAATGAATCATTACTAACCTTAATCAAAGATACTGAAGCGGCATGACCTTACCATGCGTCAACATGATCAGGCTGGGATTTTACCTCTGCGCCACCTATTTTCTCGCCGGAACCGCAAAAAGCACGATCGAATTCAATACAAAGGATGACCATGGGGATTAATTTCAAGGATGCGCTGGGCGTGCACGCCGATGCACTGGCGCTGCGTGCCGACCGCACGCGCGTGCTGGCGGCCAATATCGCCAATGAAAACACGCCGGGCTTCCAGGCCATGGACATGGATTTCGGCAGCGCCCTGCAGCAATTGCAGGATAACGAGGCTGGCCTGCTGTCGACCGACGACGATGCCAGCGCCCTGTACCGCGTACCCTACCACCCCAGTCGCGACGGCAATACCGTCGAAATCGGCGTCGAACAGGCGGCCTTCTCGCAAAATGCCACGGACTTCCAGACCAGCCTCAGTTTCGTCAACATGAAACTCAAGGGGCTGGCCAAGGCCATCTCCGGACAATAAGGATACGCATGAGCTTCCAGGATATTTCCAAGATCGCCGGGTCGGCGATGGCGGCGCAGACCGTGCGCCTGAACACCATCGCCAGCAACCTGGCCAATGCCGATTCCGTCGCCGGCTCCGAAGGCGAAACCTACCGCGCGCGCAAGCCCGTGTTTGCCGCCGTCATGGATGGCGGCGGCGCCAGCGGCGCGGGCGGCCGCGTGCAGGTCATGGACGTGGTCGAAAGCGACGAGCCGCTGCGCAAGGTCTACGAACCGGGCCACCCGATGGCCAATGCCGATGGCATGGTGTTCTATCCCAACGTCAACCAGGTGGCGGAAATGACCGACATGATGTCGGCCTCGCGCGCGTTTGAAACGAATGTTGAAGTTCTGGGCCGCATCAAGTCGATGCAGCAGTCGCTCCTCAAATTAGGTGAAGTGTAATCCATGGAAACTACCCTTTTTACAAACAATAATGGCAGCGGCACGACCGGCAACGCGGTCAAGTCGCAAAACAATGCCACCCAGGATATGTTCACCAAATTGCTGGTGGCCCAGATCAAGAACCAGGACCCGCTCTCGCCTACCGATCCCAGCCAGTTCGTCAACCAGTTGACGCAGCAGGCGCAAACGGAAGCGATGCAAAACCTGTCCAACCTGACCAGCGCCAATGCCAGCGTGCTGCAAACCATGCAAGTGCTGGCACTGGGCGCCCAGGTGGGTTCCGAAGTGATGGTCAACAGCACCACCGTGCAGCTCGACAGCAGCAAGGTCAACGGCAGCATCTCGCTGGCCGCCAACAGCAGCAAGACGACGGTGACCCTGAAGGGCGACGACGACAAGGAATACAAGATCGAACTGGGCGCCAAGGCCGCCGGCAGCGTGCCGTTCACCATCGATCCGGCCAAGCTGGGCCTGCCGGCAGGCACCTATACGATGGACGTCACCACCAGCAACGCCGAAAAGCCGACGGTCGACATCGCCGGCAAGCTCAACAGCGTGCGCCTGTCCGCCACCGGCAGCATGATACTCAGCGTGGCCAACCTGGGCGAGATCAACCCCGGCGCCATTACCGGCTTTAACGGCAAGACCAGCTGATACGGCCCGCTCCCCCTGCTTCCTGCCCAATTAATCCTGTCCTTCATTTAAGGAAACGACCATGAGTTTTGACATCGCACTGTCCGGCATCCAGGCCATCAACCAGCAATTGAACACCAGCAGTAACAACATCGCCAATGCCGGCACCTATGGCTTCCGCAGCAGCCGCGCCAACTTCTCGTCCATGTATGCGGGCGCGCGCGCGACCGGCGTGGAAGTCGGTTCGGTCACGCAAAGCATGTCGCTCAATGGCGGCGTGCTCAACACGGGCCGCACGCTCGACGCCGCCATCGACGGCCGCGGCTACTTCGTCAGCCGCGATGCGCAAAACACCATGAGCTACAGCCGGGTTGGCATCTTCTCGGCCAGCAACAGCGGCTACCTGATGGATTCCAACGGCAAGCTGGTGCAAGGCTATGCCACCGTACCGGGCAACACCACCCTGGGCCCGATGGGCGACATGAAGATTCCCACCGGCCAGATCCCTGCCAAGGCATCGGAAAAGCTGACGTATACGGGCAACCTGTCCTCGGACTGGGTCGCCAAGACCATTCCTTTCGACAAGGGCAACCTGCAAAGCTACAACAGCGTCAAAGGATCGGTGGTGTACGACTCGCTGGGCGCCAAGCATCCGCTGAACCAGTATTTCATCAAGACGGCCGACAATACGATCAAGGTGGAATACTTGCTGGACGACAAGCCGCTGGCAGCACCGGCCACCGCCACGATCCTCAAGTTCGGCACCAACGGCCAACTGGAATCGATCAATGGCGCCACGGCCACCAACATCCCCGTGCCGCCGGCCGTCAAGCCGGCCGACTGGAAGCCGACGTTCGCCAGCATCAACATGGGCGCGACGGTTGCGGGCGCCAATCCGCTGGCATTCAAGATCGACTATAACGATACCACCCAGTACGCGGGCGAAGCGACCACGTCGATCAACAAGTCCGATGGCTATGCGTCGGGCACCTACACGGGCGTGGAACTGGCGGACGACGGCTCGCTGGTGGCCAAGTACACCAACGGCGAAAAGCAGAATATCGGCACCATCGCGCTGGCCACGTTCGCCGACGAAGGCGCGCTGACGGCCGTCAACGACACCAGCTGGATCGCCTCGACCACCTCCGGCACGCCGCTGTACGAGCGTCCGGGCGTGGGCATGGCCGGCAAGCTGGCGACGAGCTCGCTGGAACAGTCGAACGTCGACATCACGACCGAACTGGTCGGCCTGATGACGTCACAACGCAACTACCAGGCCAATTCGAAGGTCATCTCGACCGAGAACGCCATGCTGCAATCGCTGATGCAAGCGTTGTAATCTCCGATACGCAAGGGTAAAGAGCAATGGATGCGCTGATTTATACCGCCATGAGCGGGGCCGACCGTGCCCTGCGGGCACAGCAGGTACACGCCAACAACCTGGCCAATATCGAAACGGGCGGCTTTCGCGCCAACCTGGAGGTCTCCACCGCCCAGCCGCTGCAAAACGGCTATGGCTATGACGACCGCCACATGACGCAGACGCAGTCGAGCGCCATCGGCACGCGCACCGGCACCATCAAGGAAACGGGACGCGAACTCGACGTGGCCATCACCGGCAACGGCTTTCTCGCGGTGCAATGGCAGAACGGCGAAGCCTACACGCGCGCCGGCGCCATGGACCTCGATGAAACGGGCGCGCTGACCATCAATGGCCGGCCCGTGCTGGGAGAAGGCGGTCCGATCACGATACCCGAGCACACCAGCCTGGCTATCGGCGCCGATGGCACGATTTCCATCCAGGTGCCGGGCACGGCGCAGATGCAGACCGTCGACAAGCTCAAGCTGGTCAACGCGGAAGCGGGCGAACTGACGAAGAACGAGGCGGGCCTGATCGTGGCGCGCAGCGGCGAAGACTTGCAGGCCGACCCGGCGGTACGCCTGCGCGACCGCCACCTCGAAGGCAGCAACGTATCCGCCGTCGAGGAAATGGTCGCCACCATGAGCCTGAACCGCAGCTTCGAGATGCAGATGAAAGTATTCAAGGCCAGCGATTCCATGACGGAATCGGGCAACCGCCTGCTGGGCGCCTGAGTCCACCGCGCTTAACTATTCAAGGAGCAATACATGAATCCAGCAATGTGGATCAGCAAGACCGGCGTGCAGGCACAAGATGCCAAACTGCAAGCCATCGCGAACAACCTGGCCAACGTCAACACGGTCGGCTTCAAGCGCGACCGCGTCGTCTTCGAAGACCTGTTCTACCAGGTCGAGCAGCAGCCGGGCACGCAGCGCGCCGACAATACCCTGTCGCCCTCGGGCGTGCAGCTGGGCAACGGCACCCATATGGTCGGCACGCAAAAGGTGTTTACCACCGGCAGCCTGCAAACGACGAGCCGCGAATTCGACGTCGCCATCACCGGCAACGGCTTCCTGCAGGTGCTGCGTCCGAACGGCGAAGCGGCCTACACGCGCGCCGGCCAGCTTGGCATCAATGAAAACGGCGTGATGGTCAACGCCCAGGGCTTGCCGCTGGTGCCGCAGATCACCGTGCCGAACAATGCCACGGCGATCACCATCGGCGAAAACGGCATGGTCACGGCCACCGTGCCGGGCAATGTCAACGGCACCCAGCTGGGGCAGTTGAACCTGTCCAGCTTCATCAATCCGACCGGCCTGCTGGCACTCGGTGAAAACCTGTTCCAGGAAACGGCATCGAGCGGCACGCCGACGGAAGGCCGTCCCGGCGAAGGCGCGCTGGGCAAGCTGAAACAGTTTGCGCTGGAAGGCTCGAACGTGCAGGTGGTGGAAGAGATGGTCGACATGATCGCGGCCCAGCGCACCTATGAAATGAATACCAAGGTGCTGTCGGCGGCCGACAATATGCTGCAATACCTGGCGCAAGCGGCACGCTGATGACGGTCGCCATGAAAGCCGCGGCGGTCCTGCTGCTGGTGTTGACGGCCGGTTGCGCCAGCCGCCCGGCCGCGCCCGTGGCGCCCAGCTTTTCCGACACGCCGCTGCCGGTGGCGCCGCGCAGCGCGGCGCGCGGCGGCGTGGGCGGCGGCGTCTTCAATCCCGATGCGGGCCTGGACCTGATCTCGGACAGCCGCGCCTTCCGCGTCGGCGACGTCGTCACGGTGGCCCTGCAGGAAACCACGCAGGCCAGCAAGAAGGCCGGCACCTCGTTCAACAAGGGCTCGTCCGTCGGCGTGAAGGCGGCCAACCTCCTCGGCAAGACTTTCCCCAAGACCGGCATCGACCTGTCGGCCGACCGCAACTTCGCCGGCGACGCGACCAGCACGCAGCAAAATGCGCTGTCCGGCGCCATCACCGTGATCGTGCAGGAAGTGCTGCCGAACGGCTTGCTGCGCGTGCAGGGCGAAAAGACGCTGACCCTGAACCAGGGCGAGGAATTCGTGCGCCTGCGCGGCTACCTGCGCGCTGCCGATATCGATTCGAACAACCAGGTGTCCTCCTTGCGCATCGCCAATGCGCAGATCGCCTATTCGGGCCAGGGCACCCTGGCCGAAGCCAACACCCCGGGCTGGCTGACGCGCTTCTTCGTCGGCCCGTGGATGCCGTTTTAAGGTCACATCATGAAATTTCGCTCCGCCCTGCCCCTCGCCGCCATGCTGGCCGTCCTGTCCGGCCTGTCCATGCCCGCCTCGGCAGCGCAAGTGCTGCGCAACCTGGTCAGCATCGAGGGCGTGCGCGACAATCCGCTGGTCGGCTACGGCCTCGTCGTGGGCCTGAACGGCAGCGGCGACACCACCCAGGTGAAATTTTCCAGCCAGTCCGTGGTCAACATGCTCAAGCAGTTCGGCGTGAAGATGCCCGATGGCGCCGAAGCGAAAAGCAAGAACGTCGCCACCGTCATGGTCAGCGCCGTGTTCCCGCCGGGCTACCGCCGCGGCCAGGCCATCGATGTCACCGTGTCCTCGCTGGGCGATGCGAAAAGCCTGCGCGGCGGCACCTTGCTGCTGACGCAGCTGCGCGCGGCCGACAATGAAACGTATGCACTGGCGCAAGGCAACGTGGTCGTTGGCGGCCTGAACGCCACCGGCAAGAGCGGCTCGTCCGTGACCGTCAACACGCCCACCTCGGGCCGCATTCCCAACGGCGCCAATATCGAGCGCGAAATCCTCAGCGACTTTTCCACCAGGCCTTCCGTCACCCTGAACCTGCGCCATCCGCATTTCGAGACGGCCATCAACATCGTCGAAGCCGTGAACCGCCGCTTTGGCGCCGTCGCCACCACGCGCGACGCCACCAGCGTCGATGTGCTGGCGCCGGAAAATCCGACCCAGCGCGTGGCCTTCATGGCCAAGCTGGAAGCCTTGAGCGTCGATGTGGGCGTCGATACGCCGAAAGTGGTGTTCAATTCGCGCACCGGCACCGTGGTCATCGCCGAAGGCTTGCGCGTGAAGGCGGCCGCCGTCACGCACGGCTCGCTCAAGGTGGTCATTTCCGAAAGCTCGGCCGTGAGCCAGCCGGCGCCGTTCGGCCGCGGCCAGACCACCGTCACGCCGCAGTCGAAGGTGTCCGTCGACCAGGGCAACGGCAATATGTTCAAATGGCCGGCCGGCGCCAAGCTGCAGTCCATCATCGACGTGGTCAACAGCCTGGGCGCCTCGCCCGATGACATCATGGCAATTTTGCAGGCGCTCGACCAGGCCGGGGCCATCGAAGGCGAACTGGTGGTCATATAATGATGAATATCAACGACAACAGCGGCGCCCTGCCCTCGGCGCTGGAAGACAGGTCCCCGGCGGCAGCGGCGCCGGCCGATCCGCGCTACGCGGCCAAGGCCACCGAGGCGGCCGTCAAGTTCGAAGCCTTCTTCATCTCGCACATGCTGCGCCAGATGCGTTCGGGCACGCGCGAGATGGCCGGCGAAGACAGCGTGTATAAGGATCCCGTGAACAGCGACATGCTGGAAATGGCCGACAACCTGGTGGCCGACAAGATGGCCGGCCAGCGCGCCTTCGGCATCGCCGACGCCATCCTGCGCCAGCTGCTGCCGGCGGCCCCGGCCAGCGCCGCCGTCAAAGGCGCTGTGCAAACAGACAATATTGCAACGGCGCTTAATAAACCCGTCTAATGCGTCGCCTGTTGTAGATAAGCACGATACAGGCTTGCCGCCCGGCGCATGCCGCACTTACCACGAAAGAATATTGCCCAATGAGCATCATCAGCAATGCCTTGTCAGGCAGCATCGCCGCCCAGGCCGCACTCGGTGCGGCCAGCCAGAATATCGCCAACCTGCAAACGGTCGGCTACACGCGCCAGGGCGTCCTGCTGGCGTCGCTTGGCGCCGGCGCCGGCGCGCGCTCCTCGGGCAATGGCGTGGAAGTGTCCGCCCTGCTGCGCTTCGCCGATGCCTACAAGAGCCAGCAAATGTGGCGCGCCGCCTCGGACCAGGGATTCCGCTCGCAGACGCAGCCCTACGTGACCCAGCTGGAACGCATCATGGGCGACGACACATCGAGCATCAGCAATGGCATCGACGGCTTCTTCAAGGCCCTGAACGCGGCCGCCGTCGATCCGACCTCGTCGCCGCTGCGCCAGCAAATCATCACGGCTGCCGATGCCATGTCGCAAAATTTCAACAGCATCAGCAACGTGATGAATAACCAGCTGCTGTCGGTGCGCCAGCAACGCGAAGCGATCGTGCCGCAAGCCAATACCGCCCTGTCCAGCATTGCCAAGCTGAACGAACGCATCAGTACCTCGACCGCCGCCGGCACCAATGTCTCGGCACTGATCGATGCGCGCGACCAGCTGATCGACGGCCTGGCTTCGCAAATGGCCATCGAAGTGACGGACCAGGCGGACGGTTCGCGCGATATCTCGCTCAAATCGGGCCAGCCGCTGGTGCTCGGCTCAATGAACGGCACCCTGAGCAGCAAAATGTCCGCCTCGGGCGAGCAGACCCTGGACGTGAAATTCGCCAACTCGATCTTTCAGCTCGACAGTGTCGCCGTGGGCGGCCAGCTGGGCGGCCTGGGCGAATTCGAGGAAAATACCTTGAAGCCGATGCTGCAATCGGTGCGCGACCTGGCCAGCACGCTGTCCACCAAGGTCAATGACCAGCTGGCGGCCGGCAAGACCATGGCCGGCAGTGTGGGCGGCCCGCTGCTGGTGTACGCCAACGGCAGCTTGTCCATCACCAAGAATTTCACGGCCGCCGACCTGGCACTGGCGTCGCCCACGGGCGCGGCCGGCGACAGCAAGAACCTGCAAGCCCTGATCGACATCAAGAACCAGTCCGCCAACGTCACCTGGGTCGGCAAGGTGCTGATCAGCGATGCGGATACGCAACTCGTGGGCAAGCTGGGCATCTACAGCCAGCAAAACCAGTCGCTGCTGAAAACGGCCGACACGGTGCGCACCCAGGCGGTCAACGACTGGAAATCCACCAGCGCCGTCAACAAGGACGAAGAAGCGATGAACCTGGTGGAATTCCAGAATATGTACCAGGCCAACATGAAAGTCATTTCGGTAGCCAATACCCTGTTTGACGCCACCCTGCAAATGATGGGCTAAGGAGAAGAAATGCGTGTCGCCAGTAACCAGTACCAATCGCTGATCAATATTTCAATTCAGCAAAACCAGGACCGCATCAATTTCCTGACGCAGCAAATGTCGTCGGGCTTGCGCATCCAGCTGCCCTCGGACGATCCGATCGGCAATGTGCGCATTTCGCGCCTGACGCGCGAGCAGGCGATGGTGACCCAGTACAAGGAAAACATCGCGTCCGTGAAAACGCGCCTGCTGAAGAATGAAAACTACCTGTCGAGCATGGTGACGGACATGGGCCAGGCGCGCGACCTGCTGGTCTGGGCCGCCGACGGCAGCAATGCGCCAAGCGACCTCAATGCGATGACCGAATCGCTGCGCGCGATGCGCGACAGCGTGTTCTACACCTCGAACCTGAAGGACCAGGAAGGCCGCTACATGTTCTCCGGCACGGCCACGGATACGCCGGCGCTGCAGTACGACGACAGCAAGCCCGTCGGTTCGCGCTACAGCTACATGGGCAACACGGAAAGCCAGACCGTCGTCGTCGGCAATGGCGTGACGCAGGCGGCGAACGTCGACGTGAAAAACCTGGAAACCTGGCTCAACAAGATGGATACCACCATCGCGGCGCTGAGCGCCGCCAACGTCAATCCGGCCGACCCGGCCACCCGCGCCATCGTCCTGGCGGGCCTCGATGGCACGGATGACGGCATGAATTTACTTTCGGGCAAAGTCGCCATCTTCGGCGGCGCGCAAAACATCCTGACCACGCTCGACAGCAACCTGGCCAACGTGTCGCTGTCGAACCAGACCGCGCTGACGGACCTGAAAAAGGCCGATATCGGCGCCGCCGCCATCGAACTGACCGGTTATCAGACCGCCTTGCAGGCCACCTACAAGGCGTACTCGAAAGTGGGCAATCTTTCCTTGTTTGATCTTCTCTGACCATCATGCAAATCGTCCAGACCTCGTCTTCTTCCGGCCTATCGGCCAAGGGCACCGGCACGACGCGCGTCGCCGATGACGCGTCCGCCGCCATCGATGGCGGCGCCGGCACGCGTGCGCAGGGGGCGGCCTCGCGGGGGTCGGCGGCGACGCTGAAACGGGGCCTGAGCAACTGGGACCACCAGTTGCAGGGCGAGATTTCCAACGCCCAGCAAACGCTCGACTACCTGGAACGCAGCAGCAGCCAGCTGCAAGCCTTGAAAAGCGAACTGGCCGCCAAGCTGGCCGCGCGCCAGGGCCGCGACGGACAAGTCGAGGCGCGCGTGCGCCAGTTCAGCAATACCTGGCGCCAGCGCGCCAGCGCCTCGGGCGGCACGCTCGACGCACAGCTCGGCTACACCAGCCCGCAGGCGGCGCAGCAGAATTTCACCATCCGCGGCCTGACCATGGCCAGCCTGCAGGAAGGTCCGCAGGAAGTGCTGGCGTTCTCCGTGGGCGGCGCGAACCAGGCTTTGCGTTCGGTCAATATCGAACCAGGCCTGAGCGAGGCGGAAATCGTCGCCCGTTTCGACCGCGCCCTGATGCCGTCGAATATCCGCGTCAAGCAGGGCGAGAATGGCGAACTGGTGTTCAGCACGCCCGAGGCTTCCTGGGCCGGCGTGCGCGACAGCCTGTCGGTGCGCGGCAACGGCATCCGCTTCCCCACCGGCCAGATGAACCGCGTGCGGACCGATATGGAACCGGCCGCCATCGCCCCCGAAGAGTGGGATACCAGCGACGTGGAAGCCTTGCGCGCCACCCTGCAGCAGGTGGTGCAGGCGCTGGCCCATCTGCAGCAGGCGCGCAGCTCCGTCAGCCTGGCACTGGCACAGGCGACCGGCCGCGTAGCCAGGGCGCAGCCGGTGGAAAGCCATGTCAAGATGGATACGCTGGCCGAACACTTCACCGAAAAGGCCAGCAAGCCCGGCTATGAATCGCTGCTGGCGATCAGTTCGGCCCTGGTCGGCATCAGCCGCGAACGGGTGGTTGCGCTGCTGGGCTTGCGCTAGGCGGGCATTGCGCCGCCAGCATGGCACTCAATTGCCCGGCGGGCACCGCGCCTGAAAATACATAGCCCTGCGCATAGTCGCAACCGGCGGCCCGCAGCAAGTCGCGCTGCGCCGCCGTCTCCACCCCTTCCGCCACCACCTTCAGTCCCAGCCGCTGCGCCAGCGCGATGATCGCTTCGCACAGGGCCAGTTCGGCCTCGCCCTGCTCCAGCGCCTGCACCAGCGAAGGATCGATCTTGAGAAAGTCGATATCGAATTTCTTCAGGCATGACAGCGAAGCGTAGCCGCTGCCGAAATCGTCCAGCGCCAGTTCCAGGCCCATGGTGCGGAACTGGCGCAGCCTGTCGATCACCTGGCGCGCCTCGTCGAGCAGCACCCCTTCCGTGATTTCGATCACGATGGCGCGCGGCGGCAGGCCTTCGCGCGCCAGGTGCTCGCTCCAGCCCTGGTAAAAGGCGGCGTCGCAACGGAACTCCATCGGCGACTTGTTGATGCTGATCTGGAAGTCCGCCCCATGCTCGGCTTGCCACAGCTGCGCCT
The DNA here is from genome assembly GCF_058798615.1 of Janthinobacterium sp. GW822-FHT07H11. Classification (NCBI taxonomy): domain Bacteria; kingdom Pseudomonadati; phylum Pseudomonadota; class Betaproteobacteria; order Burkholderiales; family Oxalobacteraceae; genus Janthinobacterium; species Janthinobacterium sp. GW822-FHT07H11. The sequence goes on along the minus strand of NZ_CM179507.1, from coordinate 2,859,851 downwards.
GGCGCACGGCCTGGCGGAAGACCCAGTCGCCGATATCGGCGATCAAGCCGTTCGATTCCGCAAACGGGATGAAGTCGGCCGGGCTCAGCAAGCCGCGTTGCGGGTGGCGCCAGCGCAGCAGCGCTTCGGCCCGGTGCATGCTGCCGTCGCGCAGGCTGATGATGGGCTGGTAGTGGATTTCGAACTGCTGCTGCGCCAGCGCCTGGCGCATCTCGCGCGCCGTGTTGCGGCGCAGTTCGGCCGCCTGCTGCAGGGCCGGCGTGAAATAACTGTAGCAGTTGCGGCCCGCGTTCTTGGCCGCGTACATGGCCTGGTCCGCATGGCGCAGCAAGGTCTCCGTATCATCGGCATCGGCCGGGTACAGCGCCACGCCCACGCTGGCCGACACCTGCGCGTTGTCGCCGTCGAGCAGGAAAGGCATGGCCAGCGCCGCGATCAGTTCCTGCACCACCCTTTCGATGCCGCCCAGCTGCCCCACGCCGGCCAGGATGACGGTGAATTCGTCGCCGCCCAGGCGCGCCACCGTATCGGTCGCCCGCACGCGCTCGGTGATGCGGCGCGCCGCCTCGCGCAGCAGCTGGTCGCCCTTTTCGTGGCCCAGGCTGTCATTGACCTGCTTGAAATGGTCAAGGTCGATGAACAGCAGGGCCAGGTAGCCGCCCTCGCGCTTGGCGCGCCGCGCATCGTTGCGCAAGCGGTCAAGAAACATATGCCGGTTGGGCAAGCCCGTGACCTGGTCGAAATTGGCCTGCTGCCAGATGCGTTCGGATGCCTCGCGGCGGGCCGTGATATCGCTGACCAGCGCCAGCGCGCCCAGGTAAGTGCCATGCGCATCGAAGATGGGATTGGTGGCCAGCGTCGCCCACAGGGCGCTGCCGTCGCGGCGCAGGAACTTGAATTCATGGCGCTCGGCGATACCGTCCTGGCGCCGTGCAATGTTGCGCTCCAGGATGGCGCGCCCCTCGTCATCCATGAACGCCAGCAGCGGCTTGCCCAGCACGTCCTCGATCCGGCAGCCGAGCATCTGCGCCATCTTCGGATTGACAAAGCTGGTCAGCGCCTCGGCGTCGATTTCCCAGATGCCCTCCTCGGCGCTGTGCACGATGCGCCGGAAACGCTCCTCGCTGCGTTCGAGCGCGGCCAGCTTGCCTTCGGCCTGCTCCAGCACCAGCCGCAGCGTCTGGCCGCCGGGGTCGGCGCTGCCCAGCAGGCTCACCGGCAAACCCGGCTCGTGCGCGCCAGGGCGCAAGCACACCTGCAACTGGATGCGCTCCGGCTCGCTGCTATTGAGCACGCGCTGCACGAACTGCTCATAATCGTGGCGGAACGCCTCATGCACATAGGCGCGGAACAGCACATGGCCGGGCCGCTCCCGCGGCAAGCCGAACAGCTCGGCTGCCACCAGGTTGATCTGCAGGATCACGCCATCGAGGCCGAGCACGAAATAGGCGACCGGCGCCAGCAGGTACAAATCATTGAAATAGGCTTGCTCGCGCTCCACCCTGACGCGCTCGGGGCTGAACACGCCATCGTCGATCAGGGGCGCGGCAGGGCGCAGCGCGCGCTCGTCGGCGCGCGCAGAGGAATCCAGACTGTGTGCCGCATGTGGTATGTCGTCCATGCTTGTCCTTTGCACCACCGCCATCGCGTTCAGGCGGACGCAGACCCGAGACTAGCATGCAGGGCGCGCAGTGTCGAGCGAAGCATGCCAGTATGCCACTTTCGCCACAGGCGCGACGGGAACGGCTACGCCGGCGGCGCAGCCGGGCGCGCACGGCCATGCGTGAGCGCGTGCAGGCCGGCGCGCAAGGCCAGCAGGCAGGCATCGCCGAGCAGCGCCGCGCCGCCGTTGACGCGCCGGCGCAGCACCCGCGCCGCCATCCGGTAGCGGCCGGAGCGATACAACTGCTTGATCATCCCGCGCGCGGCCGGCGCATGCATCGTGGCATCGTCGCACAGGCCCAGGTAGCGGCCCAGTTCCGCGTCGTCCAGCACCTGGCCGAAGTTGAAGAAGCCATGGAAGCCGAACGTGGGACCGGTGGGCGCGATGCCTTCGAACGCAAAGCGGGACGCCAGGCCCGCATCGGCGAAGCGCATGCCGAATTCCTGGCGCAGGCGGTCGCCATGCAGTTCGCAGATGGCATAATCCTCGGGATGGGGCTGCGCGATGGAGAGCTGCGGCAAGGCATCGTACAGGCGCCGCGAACGCAGCGAAAAGCCGCCATTGCCGACCGCCACCGGGCGATGCGACCATGGCGCGCCGATATAGTCGCAGGCCAGGAACGCGCTCTGCCATTGCCGCGGATGCACGATGAAGCTGTCCCATTGCATGATGAGCACATGCGTGCCGCTGAAATGCGCGCCCAGCTCATGCACCATGAATGCGGAATACGCCTCCACGCTCTCGATGGGGGCGATCAGCACCTGGCGTATATGCGCGGGCAAGTCATGCAGGCGGGACGTAAACAGCAGGCATTCCTTGAACTCGGCGCCGGCAAGGCAGCGCTCGATGGCGAACCTGGCCAGCTCAGGATAGCGCGTTTCCACGCACACAAGGCTGATATCGCGCAGGTCCAGCTTGTCATTATGCATGGTGGGTATTTCGTCGGTGAACACGGTGGAAGGCACGCGCCGGGCGTGGCATATTTTGCAACGCCGCATCATACAGCGCAAACCACCTCCCGACAAGCGGCATGGCCGCCTTGCCAGCAAGGAAAACGGCTCAGCGTCCCATGCGGCGCCGGCGCAGGCCAAAGTCGTGTCCGACCACCAGCAAGGTGCTGGCCACCAGGCTCGACAGCCCCACGATCAGCTGGATCAGCTTATCATCAGGCAAGATCCACAGCGACGAGTCCGGCGTCTCGCAACCCGTGGCCGCGCTGATCAGGGGTGCCACCCAGGCCGCGTCCGGCGTCACGTCGAGCACGACGGCGCCGTCGGCGCTCGTCTGCATATAGATGTCGCCGCCTTCGGCCAGGGTAAAGCAGATGCCCACGCCCGTTTCCGTGGCGCGGATATTGTCCTGCATGCTGCGGTTATGTTCCTCGATCCACACTTCCACGTCGTACGGTGTTTCCAGGTGTTCCCAGGGACGGGGACGGAAACGCGGGCGCTCGTCCGCGCTGGCGGGGGTATCGGGGATGTTGCTGTCTGCTGCGCCTTGCATGCTCGTTGACCTTTTCTGCGGTGATGTTCCGCGGTGATGCACGGGAGCGGTTGCCCGCCAGCCGCCATTATCCACCGTTCACGGCCAGCATGGTATTGCTGGCGCATATACATCAGAAAAACTGACAGCTATTAACTTTTAACATCAGCAAGACTGACTTAACATACGCAGCTACTCTTCCTTACAGGCTTTACATGCAAGGCATCAAGCGCAAAATCGTCTATGTCACCGCCTTTGAAATCATCGGTATGGCCATTTCCACACTCTGGCTGACCCTGCTTTCGGGCGAGTCGCCCACCAGCACGGGGCCGCTGGCGATCATGATCACCAGCATTGCCGTGATCTGGAACCTGCTCTACAACACGGCCTTCGAATACTGGGAAATCCGCCAGGTATCGCGCACGCGCACCGTGTGGCGCCGCATCCTGCATGCGATCGGCTTCCAGATCACCCTGGTCGTCTACCTGATCCCGCTGATCGCCTGGTGGCTCGATATCAGCCTGTGGCAAGCCTTCGTGCTGGACTTCGCGCTGATGCTGATCATTCCCTGCTACAGCTTCATCTTCAATTATTTCTTCGACGGCCTGTTCGGCGTGCCCCTGTCGGCGCAGCAGCCGAAAGAAGAGCCCGCAGAGGTTCAGGCAGCTTCGCTGAGCAACTGAAGAAAGGACCGCGCCGCCATGCCCAGCGGCCGGTCCTTCATCCACACCAGGTGGATGGGCACGACCAGGCCGTTGCCCGTATTCTTGAACGCCACGCGGCGCACCCTTCCTGCCGCCAGCGCATCCTTGATGGCCGAGGCGGCAAAATTACCCCAGCCCAGTCCCGCCTCCACCATCGCCAGCGCCATCGGCAAGCTGTCCGTGCGCCAGTAGGACAGGCCCACCACGGGACGCGCATCGGCCAGGTCGAGTTCCCGGCTGGCAACGATGATCTGGCGCAAGTTCACCAATTCCTCGATGTACAGCGGCTGCCCGGCCGCGCTGGGCGGATGCTGCGTGGAAATAATCGCCAGCAAGGCATCGCTGCCCACCAACTGGAACTGTTCCGCGTGATTGATGCGCCCGCCCGCGAAGGCCATGCAGGCGCTGATGCGGCCCCGGTGCAGCATGTCGAGCACGTCGTCCTGCGGCGCCGTCAGCACTTCGATGTCGAGCAGCGGGTGGCGCTGCGACAGCGCCCGCACGGCGCGCAAGAATGGCGCATGGTCGAGTTCAGCCGCCACGCCCAGCGAAATGCGGCTTTCCAGCCCCTGCGACAATTCCTGCACATGCAGGTGCAGCTGCTTCAGCTGCTCGGCGATCAGGCGCGCATGCGGTATCAGGGCCGTGGCGGCCGGCGTGGGCACGGCTTCGCGCGCGCCCCGGTCGAACAGGACGATGCCCAGTTCGGCCTCGATGTGCGCGATGGCCATGCTGACGGCGGACGGCGCCCGCCGCAGCGCGCGCGCGGCGGCCGAGAACGAGCCGCCGTCGACGACGGCCAGGAACAGTTCGATGTTATGGCTGGACAGTTTCATGGGGATCCAAAAAGGCGGCACTTTCCGGCGCGCCGGCGGTCGAATCGTGTATGGAAGGAGGCCATATGCACCATCGACTGCCCTACCGCCGCAGCGGCTATGTCTCGGAATTCACGCGCTTCATCGACGCTTACCTGCGCGACCATCCCGAGGCGCAAACGAGCCAGCGCCAAGGCTGGCGCATTTACTGGGAACGCCCCGTGAATTTCGACGCATGGCGGCGCGCCGGCACCGATAGCGTGCCGGAGCCGCCGTATCACTACGACTAAAAAACCTTAGCCCTTCCAGGTGCGCTGCAAGCCCGTATCGGCATGGATCCAGCCGCCGCGGGGGCCGGAGCGATAATAAAAGCCCACGCCGCCCTGCTTGAAGCTGCGCACCAGCGAGCCGAGCACTTCCGCGTTCAGATTCGCCACGCGGATGTCGGCGGCGCGGCCCGAGATGTGCAGCGACTGGCGCGCGGCCGGCACGCCCGCTTCGCGCAGGCGGCTGTTCGACTCGGCCGTGCGGTAGCCCGACAGGATCTCCAGCGGCTGCTCGATGCCGTAACGGGCCACGAATGCCTGCGTGCCCCACAGGGTTTCCAGCAGTTTCGGGTCGATCGCCGCCGTCTTCTTGCCGTTCACGTCGCGCAGCAAGTGGCACAGTTCCTGGTAGGCCGAATCGATGACTTCGCCATCTTTCCAGTACAGCAATTTCGCCTTTTCATTGCTGGCCGGGCGCACCACTTCCAGCGTGCGCGGCTTGAGCCAGAATTCCAGGTCCAGCGCCTGCGCGTCAAAGATGTCGGGCGGCGGTTCCAGTTCCGTCATCGGCTGGCGCACCGGCGAGGTGAGCGAGCGGTCGACGCTGGCCAGTTGCGTCGGCTGCGGCGGCACCGCCGTGCGCGGGGGACGCGGCTTGGCGCTGGCCGAGGCCGATGCGGGGGCGGCCGTGCGCGAAGCGCAGCCGATGAGCGGAGTGGCTACCAGGCCCAGCGCGGCCAGGCCCATACCGTGGTGTAGAAAATTTCTGCGCGATGCCATAGTCAGTCCAATGTAACGATACGAATACTATAGCGTATTGTGCGCAGAAGAAAAACCCTCCACGCCTATCGTACCGGCCTGATTGCACCGCATTTGGCCTCACGCCACCGCCGCGATGCGCGCGCCGCCCGCCTGCGCCTGCGCCAGCGCGCTCAAGGGCTTGTCAAGCAAATAACCCTGTGCCACGATGGGCAAGCCGGTGGCGGCGGCGATGCGCCGCAGCGCGGCCAGGGCCGCCGGCGTGTCGAGGCGCTTGAAGACCACGCGTATCTTCGCCGCATGGCATACGGTGACGAAGCTGGCAACGGCCTGCTCGTCGCTGAGGTTGCCCGCATCGAGCTTGAACGCGTGCGGGTGCAAGCGCTCCAGCAAGCCGCTTGCCTCCTGCACGCTGGCCACGTTGATGGCCAGGCGGAAACCATTGCGCCGGTAATTGTCCGCCACGTAATTGAGCAGCCAACCCTGGTTCGGCGTGACCGCCGGCAATTGCAGCACGATGCGCTCGATCGGCAGGCCCAGCGCGTCGAGGATGCGCTGGAAGGCATGGCCGTGATTGCTGCTGACGGCGCTCAGCAGGCGGTCATGCACGTTCAGGTACAGGTCCGACTGCTCCGCTTCCGGCTGGCGGAAGAAATTAATCGCGTGCAGCATGCGGCACAGCCTGTCCAGCTCCACCGATTCGTCGTCGCTGGCCGCGTGGTCGAGCAGGCGCCACAGCGACAGGCCTTCGTCCGCCTTCGACACGCTGCGCGCCAGGCCCTCGAACGCCACCGGCTTGCCGCTGTCGAGTTCGCGCAGCGGCTGGAAGGCGCTGGTCATGGTGCAGTTGAAAAAGCGCCCCAGCGCCCGCCCCTCCTCGTCGAGCCAGACACTGGTGCCGGCCTGGGTTTGATGCGACAGGCGGGCCAGATAGTTCTTCAGGACGGGAAACGGCATGGATGCTCCTTCAAAGGCTGCGGCGGCTGCCGCGTGGGGCGGCCGCTGCCAAAGTGTGCAGAATAAGACGGGGCAGACCAAAGGAGAACGAATGGTTTCGCCATTTGATATGCAGCCAGCGCATAAGCGCGCGCGGCGGCGCGCGCATATCGATATGCGGAAACAATCGTTCCGCCCCCCTGCCCCAGCCTTTACTGTTTCCCCGTACCGATATCATCAGGAAGGCCCCATCATGTGCCAGTTACTCGCAATGAACAGCAGCAAGCCCGCCACCCTGGATTTTTCATTCGCCGGCTTTGCCGAACGGGGGGGACGCACGGACGAACATCGCGACGGCTGGGGCATCGCCTTTCATTCCGGCGGCCACTGCACGCTGCTGACGGATCACCTGGCGGCCATCGATTCGCCGCTGGCGGCGCGGCTGCTGCGCCATCCGGTGAAGGCCAGGAACATCGTCGCGCACATCCGCAAGGCCACGCAGGGCCGCATCGCGCCGGAAAACACCCACCCGTTCGCCCGCGAACTGTGGGGCAAGACCTGGTCCTTCGCCCACAATGGCGACTTGAAGACGTGGAGCGCGCCGCCGGACGCGCACTACCGCGCCAGCGGCGACACGGACAGCGAGCGGGCCTTCTGCCACCTGCTGGCCAGCCTGCGCGCGCGCTTCCCCGGCGGCGAACCGGCGCGCGACCTGCTGCGGCAGGCGGTCGCCGCCATCGCCGCGGAGATCGCCGCGCACGGCAGCTTCAACTTCATCCTGTCGGACGGCGAAGTGCTGTTCGCCCACTGCTCCACGCATTTGCACTATGTGATACGCGAGTATCCGTTTTCCGTGGCGCAGCTGATCGATTGCGAGCGCAGCATCGATTTTCGCCAGCACAACCACCTGGACGACCGCATCGCCGTGATCGCCACGCATCCGCTGACGCAAGACGAAGCGTGGGTGGCATGCGCGCCCGGCGAACTGCACCTGTTTGCGGGCGGCGCCCTGCAAGCGGCAACGGCAGCGCCGCCGCACGGCGTGTATATCCAGATCAGTTACTGAGGAGCGCGTCCAGGCGCGGGAAAGGCCCGCCGGATGGACGGGCAGAGGGAAGGCAGGCCGTCAGGCCGAATTGCAGTTGCAAAAGCGCTTGCGCTTGGGGTCGCCGCTGCCGATACCCGCGGGATCAATTTGTTTCCAGCAAAAAATAGTTTCCACGCCATATGGCGAACGCACATTGCCCGCTTCCACATAACCGTGCTTGACGAAGAAGGCCTGGCTGCTGGCCGTGCTGTGCAGTTGCAGGGCCTTGATGCCCCACTCCCTGGCCTGCGCTTCGAGCCGTTCGACCAGGGCCCTGCCCGCGCCCCGGCCTTGCGCCTCGGGCAACAGGTAGCACAGCGCCAGCTTGCCGGCGCGCGTCAGCAGCGCCACGCCGACGACGGCGCCCGCGTCGACGGCGACCAGCGAAAAATTGGTGGGCGACGCAAACCAGCACGCCACCATCTGCGGTGTTTTATTGCCCAGCCATGCTTCCAGGATGGCCGGATCATCGCGATGATCAAGGCTGCAGCATTCGACGATCGAGCGTCGTAATACATTGCACGCCTCGAAAGCGTCAGTCGATGTTGCAATACGAATTTCAAGACTCATGTACGCTCACAAAATATTCCAGTTGCCGATGCAGGCGGTTTTTCACCCTGTATCGCGCGATTCGACTATACACCAAGCGGCGCGATCGGGTTTTTTCGCGCAACGCCACGAGTCGCTTTTGCCTATGACGCAATGCTTGCAGGCTAAGCCCTGATGCGCGCCTTGCCCACGAATCATTTCAAAAATGTATATATGTTTTTTGGAGCAAACGGGAATCGGATCTAAGCATATTACGAAAAATTCGTTTCTTTTCCGGCCGGAATTTTAGACTATGGCTGTCTATTCTCACAACAAGAGTTAAACATGTCCAATCAAAACGCCGTATCGACCACCGCCCTGGCGCTCGCCCAACGCTCGCGCCGCTGGTTCCTGGCCAGCGCCCTGGCCGCCTCGGCCGCCGCCATGAGCCTGCCCATGGCCGCCAGCGCCGCCGAACCGGTGGTCTTGCTGAACGTGTCCTATGACGTGATGCGCGAATTGTTCAAGGATGTGAACCCCGCTTTTATCGCCGACTGGCAAAAGAAAACCGGTGAAACCATTACTATCAAGCAATCCCATGGCGGCTCCAGCAAGCAGGCACGCTCCGTCGCCGACGGCCTGGAAGCGTCCGTCGTGACGATGAACCAGGCCAACGACATCGATTTGCTGGCCGACCGCGGCCTGGTGGTGGCCGACTGGGCGAAGAAATTCCCGAACAACGCGGCGCCGTTTTATTCCACCATGGTATATCTGGTACGCAAAGGCAATCCGAAACAGATCAAGGACTGGGATGACCTGGCCAAGCCCGGCATCAAGGTCATCGTGCCCAATCCGAAAACCTCGGGCAATGGCCGCTATACCTACCTGGCAGCCTGGGGCTATGCCGTGAAAAAAGGCGGCAGCGAAGCGCAGGCGCGCGAGCTGGTCACCAAGCTGTTCAAGAACGTGCCCGTGCTCGACGGCGGCGGCCGCGGCGCCACCACCACGTTTACCCAGCGCGAGATCGGCGACGTGCTGGTGACGTTTGAAAACGAAGTACAGCTGGTGCGCAAGGAATTCGGCGACAACTTCGAAGTCGTCTATCCGAGCGTCTCCATCCTGGCCGAGTCGCCCGTGGCCGTGGTCGACAAGGTGGTCGACCGCCGCGGCATCCGCAAGGAAGCCACGGCCTACCTGCAATACCTGTACTCGGAACCGGGCCAGGAAATTGCCGCCAAGCACTTCCTGCGCCCCCGTTCGGCGGCGGTGGCCAAGAAATACGCGGCCAGCTTCAAGCCGATCACCCTGTTCACCGTCGACGAGGTGTTTGGCGGCTGGAAGCAGGCGCAAAAGAAACACTTTGACGATGGTGGCGAGTTCGATAAGATTTATCAGAAGTAATCTGATCTGCATCAACAAACAACCGGGACGTATCCCGGTTTTTTCATGTCCGAGCCTGTTTGCGCATAACCATATGCGCATCGATTCGTAGCCAAAACCTGCCGCGCACCGTACTCTGGCCTTGTCGCGCCGCATGGCGTATTACGGGTACAAAGGAAACAGCATGGCTATCTCGGAAGTGAATGTACGCAACCAGTTTCGCGGCAAGATCAAGGAAATCATCTTCGGCCCCGTGGTGTCGGAAGTGGACGTCGAAACGCCGCACGGCATCGTCACCTCGGTGATCACCTCGCGCTCGATCAAGGACCTCGATCTCAAGGTCGGCAGCGAAGTCATCGCGCTGGTCAAGTCGACGGAGGTGTCGATCGCCAAGATCCAGTAAGCGCCACCGCCGCCACCCGAACGCCCCGCCCCGAGCGGGGCGTTCGCATGGCAGGCTAATCGCGGAACAAATGCGTAAACGTGCGGCTGACGGGCAGTTTTTCCGTGCTGCCCCGCAGCAGCACCTGCATGCGCTCGGCGTCGATGCGCTCGGCCGCCTCGATGGCTTTCACGTTGACCATGGTGCCGCGGTGGATCTGCCAGAACTGTTCCGGGTCCAGCCCGCCCAGCAAATCCTTGAGCGGCGTGCGCACCAGCGCTTCCGAGCCGGCCAGCACCACGCGCGTGTACTTGGTGTCGGCCTGGAAAAACAGTACTTCATTGACGTCGATCAAACGGATCTGCTTGCCCACGCTGGCCCTGATCCATTTCAGTTTTTCACGCGGGGGCGCCGGCAGCGCCGCGCGCAGCGACTGCAGCAACTGGGCCATGTCGGCCGGCTGGGCGCCAAGCTTGTCGCGCAGCCGCTGCAGGGCCCGCGCCAGGCGCTCGGCCTGCACGGGTTTCAACAGGTAGTCGACGGCGCCCGCGTCAAACGCGTCCACCGCATACTGGTCGTAGGCCGTGACGAACACGACGTGGGCGCGCTTGCCGATGCGCTCGGCCACTTCCAGGCCCGACAGCCCAGGCATGCGGATGTCGAGGAAGACCACGTCCGGTTCGTGCTCGAGGAAGCCGTCCCAGGCGTCGTTGCCGTTTTCCGCCACCAGCACCAGCTGCGCTTGCGGCCACGCCTGCGCCAGCATCGTTTCCAGGCGCTCGCGCATCAGCGGTTCATCCTCGGCGATCATGATCCTGGTGTTCATGCCATCGCTCCGGCAGCGAGGGCTGCAGGCAGCGGCAGCAGGATATCGGCAAGCACGCCGCCCTCCTCGCCCTCGCGCATGTCCAGCCGGCCGGCCGGCGCGCCGCCGTGCGCGGCCAGTTGCAGGCGGCTGCGCACGTTTTCCAGGCCCAGTCCGCCGCCAGGCGGCGGCACGGGCGCCCGGGCCAGGCCCACGCCCGTATCCTGCACGCGCAGGCGCAGCATGCCGTCAACTTGCTCTGCTGAAATATTGACTTCGCCACCGCGCAAGGCTGGCTCGATGCCGTGCTTGATGGCGTTTTCCGCCAGGGTCAGCACGATCATGCTGGGTATCATGGCCTGCGCGAAGGCGGGCGGCAAGTCCAGGCGAAAGCGCAGGCGCGGCCCCATGCGCGCCTGCATCACGCGCAAATACGCTTCCACCATGTCGAACTCGCTTTGCAGCGGCACGCGCTCGCTGCGCATCTCGGCCAGGCTGGCGCGCAGGAAGGCGATCAGGTCGGCCGTCAGCGCGGCCGCGCGCGGCGCGCCCTGCTCGGCCAGCTGCTGCACGGCGCCCAGGGTGTTGAACAGGAAATGCGGCTCGATCTGGGCGCGCAGCAGGCGCAGCTGGGATTCGCTCAACTCGCGCGCCAGCCGGTCGCGCTCGGCATCCTGCTGCAGTTTCAAGGTCAGCGCCTCGAACTGGCGGTTGCGCCACATGGCGACGATGCCGATCGGAATGATATACAGCAAGCCGACGACCAGCAGGGCCACGCCGACATTGCGCGCCAATTTTTCGGGCGAGATATCGACAGGCTTGTCGCCGAACACGGCGGCCGCGCCCATGCCGATGGCCAGGCCGCCCAGGCAAGCGAGCACGATGCGCAGCACCGGCATGGCGAGATTGCCCGACACCAGCTTGCGGTAGCTGAACCACACGCCCATCAGGCCGCAGGCCAGCGAGAAGCCGATCAGATTGCTCAGGATGAGCGCCTCCATCCAGCTCGTTCTTTCCGGCAACAGCAGATGCAGCAGCACGCCGGCCGCGCTGAAAGGCAGCAGCAGCTTGGCCGCCGCCTGGTAGAAGCGGATGCCCTTGTACTTCAGCAGGAAGTCGCGAAATTGCTGGCGCTCGATCAGCGACATGCTGGCCAGGCGGGTGCCGATGAAGCGCCGATGGCCAGGCGGCAGCGTGGCGGCGGCCTCCGGCGTCTGCAACACCAGCAAGGCATCGTCATCCATTTGCCTGTGCCACTTGGCTATTTTCCCCCACATATTGCGTTCTCCTTGGCAAGTTCATCATGCATGAACGCAGTCTACGATGCTGGCGGCCCGCGCCACGGCGGCAAGCGACGAAACACGAACTGACGGGTACCAGCGACGAACTTTCCGGCCATGCCAGCCGATGGATGCCGAGTCCGGCAACAAGATGGTGGAAATAGTACGAAGTTTCCGAACTGAAATCAATAATTGGAGAACAATTTTCACTCGGGCAATAGTTACAGCCGGGATCACGGTTTTTTTCACGATTTGGCCCGCAAAGCGGCCTGTGGCGCCCGCGCGGCGTAGACATCGCAACATTTTTAATGGTATTGTCTACACTTGGCAAATATTGCCTCCGAGATACACGTCGCGTTCCCCCGCGACCTGCTCCCGGATTTGCGCGCAGCGCCCACGGTGGCGCCCCAACACTGTTTTCCCAGACACGATCCCATGCTCAAAAAAATATTCGCTGCGGTGCTGATGACGCTTTCGACAGCGGCCATCGCCGTGCCCTTCGGTTCCCAGTCCATCCTGGTGGTCGAAGACGGCACGGGCAAAGTCTTGCTTGAAAAAAATTCCAACGTGGTGGTGCCCATCGCCTCGCTGACCAAACTGATGACGGCCATGGTCGTGCTCGACTCCAAGGCGAACATGCAGGAAGAGATCAGCATCGACCGCGAAGACGTCGACACCTTGAAGCACAGCACCTCGCGCGTGCCCGTGGGCGCCACCCTGAGCCGCCATGACGTGCTGCAACTGGCGCTGATGTCGTCCGACAACCGCGCCGCCGCCTCGCTGGCACGCACCTTTCCCGGCGGCCCGACGGCCTTCGCCGTGGCCGTCAACGCCAAGATCAAGGCGCTGGGCATGCGCCAGACCGTGATCGAGGAGCCGACAGGCCTGTCACCGAACAACCAGTCGACGGCGGCGGACCTCGTCAAGATGGCCGTGGCCGCCTCGCGCTACCCGGAAATCAGCCGCATCACCACCGATTCGAAGGACGTGATCCAGATCAAGGGGCGCGACGTGGAATACCACAACACGAACCGCCTGGTGGGCGCCAAGGGCTGGGACATCGGCCTGTCGAAGACGGGCTACACGAATGAAGCGGGGCGCTGCCTGATCATGCGCATCAAGTCGGCCGGCAAGTTCGCCACCATGATCCTGCTCAACGCGCGCGCCAATTCCGTGCGCGCCATGGACGCCGTCAACATCCGCCGCATGCTGGCGGCCGAGAACGGCATCGAAGAACCGAAGGTGACGCGCGCTTCCGTCAGCCGGCACAAGAAGGCGCCGGCGAAACCGTCCAAGCGCCGCCGCGCAAAATAATTACTTCGCTTGCCGGTTGGTCATCACCACGCCGGCAATCGTCACCGCGCCGCCCACCAGCATCGAGGCCAGCACGGGCTCGCCCAGCAATCCCGCCGCCAGCACGATGCCGAACACGGGCACGAGGTTGTTGAAGACGGCCGTGCGCGACGGTCCCAGCGCCTTGACGCCCTCGTAATACCAGACAAAGCCGATCACCGTGCCGAACACGCCCAGGTAGCCGATGGCGGCCCACACCTGCCAGCCGTAGCTGCGCCACGGCACGCTCGGGAACTCCACGGCCGCGCCCACCAGCAAAAAGGCCAGGCCCCACATCGACGCATACGTGGTGGCGGCAATCGGCGACAGGCCCTTCAGCGCCACCCGGCCGATCAGGGTGTAGGCGGCCCAGCTGGAAATGCCGCAGAACATGAAGATTTCACCGGCGCCGATGCCGCCGCCCGTGCCATGCAGCACGCCGGCCAGATCGCCGCGCGTGATGACGATGGACGTGCCGCAAAACGCCAGCACGATGCCCAGCCATTTGAACGATCCGAGCCGCTCGCGGAACAGGAAGGCCGAAGCGAGCGCCGTGACGATGGGGTTCAGGGCCACGAACAGGGCCGTGCGCCCGGCCGGCATGCGCGACAGCGCCGCCAGGAAGCACAGGTTGTACAAAAAGATGCCCGTCAGGCCCAGCGCGGCCGTCGTCATCCACTGCCTGCGGTCCAGGCGCGGCAAGCCCCCTTCCAGTTTCCACGCCAGCACGACGAGCAGCAGCACGGCCACGCCGAAGCGCCCGCTGGCGGCCGTCATGGGCGGCATCTGCTGCGCCAGCACCCTGCCGGCGATAAAAGTGCCGCCCCAGAACAGGGCGACGCAGATCAGTTTCAGATAGACGAGCGGCGATTGCACGGCAGGCAAGGCGGCGGAGGGCAAGGCGGTAGTGCGCATGGAAAGTCCTATGATGTCGCTCGTGCGGCGGACGCTGCACCTGCGGTATACTCATATACTAATACTAATATCAACTCATGAAATAATGAGCAAATACTCATAACACAGGAAAGCCACGGCATGACCTTCACGCAACTGGAAATCTTTACGCTGGTGGCCGAACTGCACGGCTTTTCCGCCGCCGCCGCGCAGCTGGGCATCAGCCAGTCGGCCGTCTCGCATGCCTTGAAAGCGCTGGAGAAGGAGATGGGGGTGGACCTGATCGTGCGCCACCAGGCGTCGGCCGAGCTGACGGACGTGGGCCGCCAGCTGCTGGTGCGCGCGCGCGAAATCCTCGGCCTGTCCGAAGCCATGCGCCAGGAAGCGGCCGACGTGCTGGGCCAGCGCCAGGGCAGCCTGCGCATCGGCTCCTTCGGCCCCACCTCGTCCTTGAACCTGCTGCCGGCCATCACGGCGCAGTTCCGCCTGCGCTATCCGGGCATCGCCCTGCGCATCGACGAAGGCGCCGACCATGAAGTGCTGCAATGGATACGCGAGCGCCGCGTCGACGTGGGCTTCGTCGTGCTGCCCGACGAGCGCTACGATACGGTGCCGCTGGTGGAAGACCAGATGATGGCGCTGCTGCCGCGCAGCCACGCGCTGGCGAACGCGGCTGCCATCACGCTGGCGCAGCTGTGCGATGCGCCGTTCATCATGTCCGAGGCGGGCTGCGCCTGCCTGATCGAACCGCTGTTCGCCAACGCGGGGCTGCAGCCGCACGTGCCCTACCGTATCAGCCAGGTCATCACCATCCTCGACATGGTCAGCCGCGGCGACGGCGTCTCCATCGTGGCCGAACTGGCGCTGCCGCAGCGGCTCCAGGAACAATACCCGGGCCTGGTGGCCCTGCCCCTGGATCCGCCCGTCAGCCGCAAGGTGGGCCTGGCCGTGCGCGACCGGCGCCAGAACACGCCGGCCACCAGCGCCTTCCTGGAAGTGGCCCGGCAGCTGGCGCCGGCATTGGCGCCACGCCGCGCTTGAGGCCCCGCTTAAAAGGTTTCCCACTCCTCGTTCGATTCCGGCTTGCGCTGCGCTGCGGCCCTGGCGGCCGGCGCCTGCGCGATGCGCGCCGGGGCGGGCGGCCGCGCCACCGGCCTGGCCGCCTGCGGCGCCACGGCCGGCGCCTGTCCCGCATCGAGCTTGAACACGCCCACCACCTGCGCCAGGGTGCTGGCCTGGTCCTGCAGGCTTTCCGCCGCGGCGGCCGCCTCTTCCACCAGGGCCGCGTTCTGCTGCGTCACCTGGTCCATCTGCGCGATCGCCTGGTTCACCTGTTCGATGCCCGAGCTCTGCTCCACGCTGGCCGAGGTGATCTCGCCCATGATGTCGGTCACGCGGCGCACGCTGTCGACGATTTCCTGCATCGTCGCCCCCGCCTCGTCGACCAGGCGCGCACCCGCGTCGACCTTGTCCACCGAATCGTCGATCAGCAGCTTGATTTCCTTGGCCGCACCGGCCGAGCGCTGGGCCAGGCTGCGCACTTCCGTCGCCACCACGGCAAAGCCGCGTCCCTGCTCGCCGGCGCGCGCCGCTTCCACGGCCGCGTTCAAGGCCAGGATGTTGGTCTGGAAGGCGATGCCGTCGATGACGCTGATGATGTCGACGATCTTCTTCGACGAGTCATTGATCGAGGCCATGGTGTCGACCACTTGCGACACCACGGTGCCGCCCTTGCTGGCCACGCTCGATGCCGACAGCGCCAGCTGGTTGGCCTGGCGCGCATTGTCGGCGTTCTGCTTGACGGTGGAAGTCAGCTCTTCCATCGAGGCGGCCGTCTCTTCCAGCGAGCTGGCCTGTTCTTCCGTGCGCGAGGACAGGTCCTGGTTGCCGGCGGCGATTTCCGACGACGACACCTTCACCGATTCGCTGGCCGTGCGGATCTTCACCAGCACGGCGGCGATCTTGTCGATGAAGCGGTTGAAGGCGCCGGCGATCTGCGCCAGTTCGTCCACGCCGGAAGCGTCGAGGCGGCGCGTCAGGTCGCCCTCGCCCGAGGCGATGTCGTCGAGCGCGTCGCGCACCAGTTCCAGGCGCTTGAGCATGCCAAAGACCAGCAGCGACAGCAGCGCGGCGGCGGCGCCGGCCAGCAGCAGGGCCGTGACGGTGGCCGTGGTCAGCATCGTCTGCAGGGCCTGCATGGCTTCCTGCTGGTCCAGTACCACGGCCAGCAGCCAGTCGGTGCCCGCCACGCGCGTCACATACAGCTTGCCGTCGCGCTCATTGAGGCGCACGGCATCGCTTGTATGCGTGCTTTCCAGCCGGTTGACCTGCGCGGCCGACAGCGCCGCATCGATTTTCGCCACCGGCTGCAGGCTCAGGTCCTTGTCCGCATGGGCGATGATGGTGCCGCTCTGGTCGACGAGGAAGGCAAAGCTGTGCGGCGTCGGCTTGATCGCCACCACGTTGGCGATCACCGTATCGAGCAGCACGTCCGCGCCCGCCACGCCCAGCAGCGCCTCTTTCGGCCCGACGGGCGCCGTGAACGACACCACCAGCTTGTGGCTGGCCGCGTCCACGTACGGCGGCGTGAGCATGGGCACGCCCGCCTTGACGGTGTCCGTGTACCAGGCGCGCGCCGTGGGGTCGAAGTCGGCCGGTCGGCCCGGATGGGTAAATACGGAACGCTTGTCCGCGTAGCCGATGAACACTTCGGCAAAATCGCCGGCCTTTTCCGCGATCTGGAAGGCGCGCAGCGGATCGGGCGTTTCAGCCGACAGCAGCACGGATGCCATGACCTTTTTCTTGCCATCGACCCATTGGGCCAGCACGGCGGACTGGCTTTGCAGCAGCTGCTGCATCTGCTGGTCGGCCGACGCCAGCATGCTGTTGCGCGTGGTGAGGTAATTGGCGACCGACAAGGCCAGCATGGACAGCACGACAATGGAGACGCAAATCAGCACCAGACGCGTGCGCAACGATGAAAACATGGTGTACTCCTCGGTTTTGATTCTTATGGTTTGAAACAGCGTTCTTGCCCCGGGCCTTATGCCTGAACAATTTTACATAAAAAACGGAATAATATTACTCAATATCCGGAATAAACCACGTCTATTACATTAAAGCAACACCATCATCCATCCAGCCAGCCGTCGGCCGCGCCAGCGGGCCAGGCCGCCTGCCTCAGCCTATCAGTTCCCGCAGCCCGCTGGCGCGCTGCGTGCGGCGCAGGATCGCGTCGTACAGCACGGCCTGCGTGGGCGACACCAGGGTAAAAAAGTCGCGCGCGCGCGTGATGCCGGTGTAGACCAGTTCGCGCGCCAGCATGGCGCCGCCTTCCTGCGGCAGCACCAGCACCGTATGCCGGAATTCCGAGCCCTGCGACTTGTGCACGGTCATGGCAAACGCCGTCTCGACGTGGCGCAAACGCGTGGCCAGCACGCTGCGCACGTTTTCGCCCTCCAGGAAGTATACGCGCAGGGAGCCGGGCCGCGCCGGGTCGCGCAGGGTCACGCCGATGTCGCCATTGAACACACCGGTGCCATAGTCATTGCGCGTGACCATCACGGGACGGCCCACATACCACTCGCTGCGGCGCAGCAAGCCTTCCTTTTCCAGCCGCAGTTCGATGGCCGCGTTCAGGCCCGCCACGCCCCACTCGCCTTCGCGCACGGCGCACAGGATGCGGAACGATTCAAAGCTGTGCAGCACGGCGCGCACCCAGTCATCATGCCGCGCATGGCCTTCTTCGCCGGCATGGACCAGCGCCAGGTAAGGCTGGTAGCCGCCGGGCGCGTCCACCCGCCCGCGCAAGGCCAGGCGCAGCACGTCCTCGGGCTGCGCCGGCACCATCCACGCCACCTGGCCGCCGCTGTCACGCGACAGGCATTCCTGGGCCAGGCGCGGCTGGCCCGCATTCACGGCCAGCGCCAGCTCGCCGATCGGGCCGCTGAAGCGGTGGCTGTGGCGCAGCATCACCGTCTGCTGCGCCAGCGCGCCGGCAGTCCCGCCAAACTGCGCGGGGATGGCCACGCCGCTGGCCGCCTGCGCATACGCGATGGTGTCCCCCGCGTAGCCGCCCGCCTGCGCGTCGTGGCACAAGTCGCCCAGCACGGCACCCGCCTCCACGGACGCCAATTGGTCCTTGTCGCCCAGCAGGATCAATATCGCCTTGGAAGGCAAGGCGTCGAGCACCGAGGCCATCATCTCCAGGTGCACCATCGACGCTTCATCGACGATCAGCACGTTGACGTCGAGCGGATTGCCCGCATGGTGGGCAAAGGCGCGCGTGTCGGGCCGCGCGCCCAGCAAACTGTGCAGGGTGCGCGCCGCGCCCATGCGCCGCGCCAGTTCCAGCAGCGGCAAGGCTTCCCCGACCTTTTCCGCCAGGCCGCTCAAGGCCTTGTCGATCGACTGTTTCAAGCGCGCGGCCGCCTTGCCGGTCGGCGCGGCCAGCGCGATGCGCAGCTGCTCCGGCTGCGGCGAGACGGCAAACAGCAGGGTCAACAGGCTCGCCACCGTGTACGTCTTGCCCGTCCCCGGGCCGCCCGTGATGATGGCCACCTTGCCGCGCAGGGCGACGGCGCAGGCCACTTTTTGCCAGTCCGGGCCGCCGTCCTGCGTCGGCTGGTCGAACAGGATGTCGAGCCACTGCCGCACCTGCGCCAGCGGCGGCGTGGACAGCGTCACGGCGCGCGCGGCGATTTTCCCGCCCACCAGGGTTTCATCGCGCCAGTAGCGGCGCAGGTACAGGCGCGCGCCATCGAGCACCAGCGGCTGCTGCGCGTCGGGCGCCCCCACCCGCCACACCTGCGGCGCGCCGGCCAGCACGGCATGCCAGCCCTCGAGCGAGGCCGGCAACGGCCCGGAAACAGCCAGCACGGCATGCCACAGCTCCTCGCTCCAGCCCAGCAGCTGCGACGGCTCGTCCGCCAGCGCGTCCAGCACCAGGCAGCTGTGGCCGCGCCCTTCCAGCTCGGACAGCACCACGCTGGCCACGCCCACGGCCAGCGCATCGGCTGCCTGCGGCGCCAGGCTGGCGATGAAACGGGCAAAGGCGGCGCTCAGGCGGCGCAGATGGCCCGCCGCAGCGACGCCGTCGACATGGGTAAACAGGGCGTCCAGGGACGCTTCGTCGTGTGCCGCATGCTTCATGCTATTTCCACTTCTTCTGACAACAGTTGATCGAGGCCGTCCAGCAGTTCCAGCTGCGGCGCCAGCCAGTAGCAGCCATGCGTGTCCGCATTCGCGATGCCGCGCAGGAACAGGAAGATGGCGCCGCCCAGGTGTACGGCCGGGTCGTACGCTGCGCCCAGCCGGCTTTTCAGCAGGCGGTGCAGCGCCAGCATGTAGATGGCGCCCTGGATGTCGTAGCGGTGCTGTGCCATGCCGGCCGCCAGCGCTTGCGTGTGGTAGGCAGCGTCATTGGCGCCCAGCGCGTTCGACTTGTAGTCGAGCACCCAGTAGCGGCCATCCCTTTCGATGACCAGGTCGGCAAAGCCCTTGAGCATGCCGTGCAGCTGGCGCCGCGGCAGCACGGGACGCGGCGCGCCGCCCAGCAGCAAGCGCGTGCACAGCTGATCGAGCCTCTCGGTCGACAGGTGTTCGCTGGGGAACCAGAACTCCATCTCGGACAGGGTGCTGTCCAGTTCGGACAGCGAAGCGTCGAGCAGCGGCAGCGGCGTGACGGCCACCTCCGTCAGCCAGGCAATGGCGTCTTCCTGGCGGTGGCCCCAGCCTGCCCGCTCGCAGCGCGCGGCCAGGCGCGCGGCGAAATTGGCGTCGTTGACGCTGTCAAAACCTTCGCTGCCCATCCATTCGAGCTGCTCGTGCAGGAAGTTGCCGGGCACGGAGCCGCGCGGGAAGCGGTGCCATGGCGCCTCGCCCGTCTGCGCCGGCACCAGCGCCGCGCCGCCCGTGCCGTCTTCCAGCAGGGTTTCTTCCAGCGCCCGCTGCGGCACGTGCACGGCGGCCACGGCGCCGATCTGGCGCGTCAGCGAGGTAAAGCTGCCCACCGACCAGTCGCGCTCGAAACGGCCCGTGAACTGGGGCGCGGGCAGCAGCTCCGGGCGCGTCTCCACCCGGTCGAGCACCGTGCAGGCACCGGGCTGCGCCAGGGAGCCCACGTAGATGGCGTCGCAGCTGCCCGCCACCTGCTGCCAGCGCGGCAGCAACTGCTCGAACGGCAGCTTGTCGCCGCCCGTCAGCAGGTAGCCGAGCGCCGACTCGTGCAGGGTATTTTCGCCGGCCTTGCGCGCCGCCAGCGCGGCCACCCCCAGCCACAGGAAATGACGCGCGCGCGTCAGCGCCACGTACAGCAGGCGCAGGTCTTCCTCGATGCGCGCCTCTTCCACAAACGCCATGGCCTCGTCGGACAGCGACAGGTCGAGGCGGCGTTCGTCTTTTTCATCGGTATAGTCGAAGAAGCTGCGGTTGCGCTTGTCCACCTTGCGCGCCGTGACGGCGAACGGCAGGTACACGAGCGGGTATTCGAGCCCCTTCGATTTGTGCACGGTGATGACTTTCACCAGCTCCGCATCGCTTTCCAGGCGCAGCACGCGCTCGTCGCCGTTTTCGCCCTCGCCGGCGATCTGCTCGGCCAGCCAGCGTATCAGCGCCTGCTCGCCGTCGAGCTGGCGGCTGGCCGATTGCAGCAGCTCGGCCAGGTGCAGCAGGTTCGTCAGGCGCCGCTCGCCGCCCGTCTGCTGCAGCAGCATGGCCGGCAGCTGCAGCTCGTGGATGAAGCGGCGCAGCATGGCCAGCACGCCCTGGCGCTGCCAGATCAAATGCAGGGCCTTCAATTGCTCGACCCGGCGCTCCCATTCCAGTTCGTCGCTGGACAGGCGCGCCAGCTCGCCCAGCGACAGGGCGATGGTGCGCGTGGCAAACGCGGCCCGCGCCAGCCCCCCGTCGAGCGGGTTGGCCAGCGCCGCCAGCCAGCGCAGCACGTCGGCCGCTTCCTCGCTGTCGATGACGGAATCCTTGTCGGACAAATACACGCTGGCGACCCGGCGGCGCGCCAGCGCGCGGCGGATGGCCGCCGCCTCCTTGCGATCGCGCACGAGGATGGCGATATCGGCCGGCTGCAGGCGCGTGAAACCGTCGGGGCCAGTAAAGCCGGCTTGCGCATCACCGAGCATGGCGACGATGTGCTCGGCGCAGTGCTGGGCAAAGTATTCGCGGTAGCTGTCGCCGCGCAAGCCTTCATCGCTGGCGCAGGCGGCCAGCAGCGCCGGCAGCGGCCCGCCGGCGTTCACCAGGTATTCGTCACGCCCCTTGGCGTCGACGGCCTCGAAGGGCAGCGGATTGTCGCCGCCTTTGCGGTAGCGGAAGGCGCCAGCCGGCACCTCGGCGCGCTCGGCATGCAGGAACAGCTGGTTGACGGCCGCCACCAGCGGCGCCGTCGAGCGGTAGTTGGTGCCCAGCTGGTAGTGGCGGCCGTCAGTGGCGCGCCGCGCCGCCAGGTAGCTCTGGATATCGGCGCCGCGAAAGCCGTAGATCGACTGTTTCGGGTCGCCGATCAGGAACAGGCCCAGGGCCGGGTCGTTGTCGGCGATGCGGTACAGCACATTGAAGATCTGGTACTGCGCCGGCGCCGTGTCCTGGAATTCATCGACCATGGCCAGCGGGTACTGGTCGATGATGCGCTGGCGCAGGGCCGCGCCGTTTTCACCGGCCAGGGCGTCGTGCAGGCGCTGCAGCATGTCGGCAAAGCCGAACTGGCGCGACTGGCGCTTCAGCTGATCCATGCGCCGCGCGATGGCCGCCGCCGCGTGCAGGTGCAGCTGGTGCGACAGCGGCGTGAGGGCCGCCAGGGCCAGCCCCAGCGCCTCCGTGTGTTCAAAGCACTCGGGCACCGGCGCCGTGAAACTCTTGGCAAACGCATCCTCGATGCCGAACGGCGTCAACCGCTCCCAGGCCTTGGCCGTGATGGCCGGCAGCAGCAGCAAGGGGTCTTGCGCCCAGCGGCGCAAGCCGTCGAACCACTTCGCCAGGTTCTCCGGTTTCATCTTGACGCCGTTAAAACACTTGGGATTGGCGGCGCGGTGATCGTTGATCCACATCGCCATCTGGTCGGCGCGCTCGACCCAGCCCGCCTTCAGGGTGGCCAGCTGCGCGGCCAGCGCCCGCTGCTCGCGCCCGATCAGCGTGGACAGCGGCTCGTCGTCGGCCATGCGCATGATCCCGGCGCGGCGCGCCAGCTCGCGCGCGCCCTTCTTCAATGCCTCCACGTCGGGCCAGCAATCGAGCAGCACGTCGAGCGCCTGCGGCGACAGCGGATACACCTGCTGGCGCCAGTAATCGTGGGCCGCATCCTCGAACAGCGCCTGCTCGTCGCTGACCAGTTCCTCGTCGAACAGGCTGCCGCTGTCGAACGCGTGCTCGCGCAGCATGCGCTGGCACCAGGCGTCGATGGTGAAGATGGCCGCTTCATCCATCGTCTCGGCGGCCAGCATCAGCCGGTGCGCGGCCTTTTGCCGTTCGCCCTCGTCCGGATAGGATTCGAGCAAGGCGTCGAGAAACGGGTCGCCGCCGCCGGATTCGTGACGAAAATAGGCGGCCGCCTCGATCAGGCGCTCGCGCACGCGGTTCGACAATTCGCGCGTGGCGGCGCGTGTAAACGTCATCACCAGGATATCGGCCGGCAGCAGCGGGCGGGCAAAAGCCGTGCCTTCGCCGCCGTGGCCCACGCCGTGACCCAGCACGAGGCGCACGTACAGCGCGGCGATGGTCCAGGTCTTGCCGGTGCCGGCGGATGCCTCGATCAGGCGCGAGCCGTGCAGCGGGAATTCCAGGGGGTTGAGCAGGTGGCTGGTCATGGTTCTTCTCCGGCGCCGTCATCGGGCGCGCTGATCGGGTCGATCGTGATGTGTTGTTGCAGCCAGTCGGCCAGCGGGCCATACAGCTCGCGCGTACAGTCTTCCCATGCTTCCTCCGCAGCCAGGGCGGAAAACTCGGGCCACAGGCGCGCCAGGCACAGTTCATCGCGCTCGCCGGACATGTCGAAGCCGCCGTCATACACGGCGCGCGGGTCGCCCTGCTGCACCAGCGCCAGCCCCGTCTTGCAGGCCGTCGGCAGCGGGTGGTTCATGCCTTCGCGCCACAGCGCCAGCAAGGTGGCCAGGGCGTCGCGCGAACTGGCCGGATCGAGCGGCGCCATGCTGACGATGGCGTCGCGCGCCACCAGGTAGCCGGTGACGGGGAAACCGAGGGCGGCGGCGGCCAGCTGGCGCAGCCACATCAGCATCAGCTTGTCGCCGCGCGCCTGGCCGCCCTTGTCCGTCACCTTCGAGGAAATCTGCATCAGCCAGGCCGTTTCCTGCCCATTGCTGCACAACCTGTCGAGCCAGTCGTCGATCTGCACCTCTCCGAACGCCAGGCTGATGGCGCGCTTGTCGGCTGCCAGCGGGAACGAGGCGCGCAAGGACAGCCAGGCGCTGCGCACGGGCACCAGCGCCTCGACCAGCTGCGCCTGCACTTGCTGGCCGATCAGGCCGATCGGCAGCACGCCTTCGCGCGCCAGCCGCTGCGCGCGCGACGCCAGGCTGGCGCGCACGTCGTCGATGTCCTCCACGACGCCGCCGTCATCGAGCATGGTGTCTTCCAGCAGGTAGCGCTCGAGCGCATTCAGGCCGAACGGTTCCTCATCCTCGCCCAGCATGGCGGCGTCGGCGAAGTGCACGCTGAGGCGGCGGCGGAAGAAGTACTTGACGGGCTGGCGCAGGAAGCTGGCCAGTTCGTTCAATTTCAGGCGCGTGCCGGCATCGAGCTCGTATGGCCCCAGCGGCAGCGCCTCGGCCTGCTGCGCATCCGCGTGGGCCACGCGCCATTCGCCCGCATAGGTGAGCAGGCCGCCCGTCTCGAAGTAGCGGCGGCTGAACGGCTGCAGCGCGTGTTCGGTGGTCAGCGACGCCAGGTGACGGTCCAGCGACCAGCCGGCCGCCAGGTAGTCGCGCAGCTGCGACACCAGCACGGACGGCGGCTGTTCGGAATTGTCGCGCACATTGCGCCCCACCCAGCTCACGTACAGCTTGTCGCGCGCGGCCAGCAAGGCTTCGAGCATCAGGTAGCGGTCGTCGTCGCGGCGCGAGCGGTCGCCCGGGCGCGCCATGCCCGGCAGCGCCAGCAGGTCGAAATCGGCCTTCTGCGCGCGGCGCGGGAAGTCGCCGTCGTTCATGCCCAGCAGGCAGACGACGCGGAACGGCACGGCGCGCATCGGCATCAGCGTGCAGAAGGTCACGCCGCCCGAGACGAACTGGTGGTTCAGCGTCGGCTCGTCCAGCGCGCCCAGCCACGCCACGCGCAGCACGGACAAGGGCACCGCTTCGACAAAGCCCGCATGCCCGCAGGTTTCCAGCCAGCCCTGCAAGGCGCCTTCGAGCTGCGCCAGGGTCAGGCGGTCGCCCTCGTCGTCGGCATCAAAGAAGGCGGCCAGCAACGCGCGCGCCTGTTCGCCCCATTCGGCGGGCGTGAGCGCGCCGGCCAGCACGGTGCGCCAGTGCAGCAGCGCCTCGACCAGCTGCGCCAGCGAGCCCGCCAGCGCCGCATCGAGGCCGCCCACTTCCGCATACGGCTCGATGCCGCCAAAGCTGGCGCCATCGCCGCTGGCATAGCCAAGCAGCATGCGCCGCACGCCGAAGATCCACGCATTCTGTTCCCCGGCCGCGCCCAGGCCCAGGCCGGCGCGGTGCGCCTGGTCCAGGCCCCAGCGCACGCCGGCCCCTTCGATCCACGCGCCCAGGGTGGCCAGGTCGTCCGGCTGCAGGCCAAAGCGGGTGGCCAGCGCGGGCACGTCGAGCAGGTCGCGCACCTCGCTCTGGCGGCAGCGCTGCTGCGGCAGCCGCAGCAGCCACTCGAGCGCGACCAGCAGCGGATTGACGCTGCGGTCCTTCACGTCGCCGATCTCGAACGGAATGAAACGCGGGTCCGCGCGCCGGTGCTGGCCGAACACGGCGTGGATGGCGGCCGTGAAGGTGTCGATGTCGGGCACCATCACCACCACGTCGCGCGGGCGCAAGCCCGTCTCGGCGCTGTGCGCAAACATGGCCAGCAGCTGGTCGTGCAGTACTTCCACTTCGCGCTGCACGCTGTGCGCCACGTGGAATTCGATCGAGCGGTCGGCCGCATCGGGCGGCGTTTGCTCGTGTTCGGCCAGCGGCCGCAGTTCGCGGATGGCCACCTGCACCTGCTGCAGCAGGGTCTCGCCCGTTTCCTCGCCAAACAGGTCGATGCGCAGGCTGTCGTCGCGCCCTTCGGCGTGCGCGTGTTCGTCGAATTCGTCGAGCATGCGGATGAAATCGCGCCCTTGCCGCCCCCAGCTGGCCAGCAGCGGGTGGCTGTGCGCATGCAGTTCTTCCAGCGGAATGTGCGCCAGGTCGGTGCCGTTGCGCTGGCGCTGGCGCTTGTTTTGCGCGCGCAGCAGGTCGCGCCCGTCGATGATGTCGCCCCAGTAGAACTGGCATGGATTCGGCACGGCCAGCACCACCTGCGTGTGGCGCGCCAGCGCGGCGAGCGCCTGCAAGGTCTGGTACGGCAAGGCCGATACGCCAAACAGCACCACCCTGCGCGGCAGCTTGCCAAGCGGCGCATCGCCGGCGGCGATCGCCGCCAAAAAGGCGTCGTGGATGTCGGCGCGGCCCGTGTCGCGCTCGAACGGTTCCACGTCGGCAGCCACGGCGCGCCACAACTGCGCCTGCCAGCGCTGGTCGTCCTTCAAGACGATGGACTCGCCGCGCGCCGTGCGCAACTGGTCGCGCCCGGCCGCCCAGTCGGCCAGCCAGTCGGCGCGGTAGACCTGGTACTGGTCGAACAAGTCGGCCAGGCGTTCGGCCAGCTGCAGCCGGCGTTCGCAATCGCCATCGGCGAGGAAATAGCGCAGCGGCGCAAAGACGGGGTCGGCCAGCAAGGACGGCAGCAAGCGCATCAAACGCCAGGTCAGCGGCGATTTATCGAACGGCGACACGCGCGGCACGCGCTCGCGCCCCAGCATGCCACGGTAGCTTTCCCACAGCAGGCGCGCCGGCAGCGCAATGCGCGTGGCGGCGCATACGCCCATCTCTTCGGCCAGGGCGATCTTCAGCCATTCGGCCACGCCGTTCGACTGCACCAGGAAGATGTCGGTCTCCAGCGGCGCCAGCGGATGGCTGCGCAGCCACTGGAAGACGGCGGCGCGCAGCTGTTCCAGCTGGTTGCCATGCAGGATGAGTAGGCCGGGCGTGACGGTAGTGTGCATGCGGTTCCGTTGGGTTGCCGCGCACCCGCCAGGACGGCCGGGCGCGCCAAACCCGTATTATCGCCGTTCCCTGCGTCAGGACGCGTCGCTGGTGGAAAATTCCAGTGAAATTTGTTCCGCCACCTGCGCCAGGGCCGGTTCCATCGCCGCCAGCAGCACGCGCGCCTGCTGCAGGTCGCCGCCGCGGCGCAAGCCCTCGATCGACAGGCACAGCGAGGCAAATGCATGCGCGCCCACGGCCAGCGCCGACGACTTGCTGCGGTGGCCCAGGTCCGCCAGGCGCCCCAGGTCTTCCAGCGCCAGCGCCTGCTCCATCTCGCCGATGCCGTCGTGCGCCGTGTCGAGGAACAGCTGCGCATACTTGCGCATCTTGACACTATCGTTGCTGAAGGTGAGCGCCAGGGTGGCCAGGTCGAGGATGGCCGTATCGCGCGACTCCGGCGACGCGCGCTGGGCCGCGCCGTGCGGCGCGCGCGGCTGGCCTGCCGGCGCTGCGTGACCGATGCCGCCCCGCAGGCGGAACCACTTCGCCAGCAGGCGGAACAGCAAATTGGGCGCGATCGGCTTGGTCACGAATTCATCCATGCCGGCTTCCAGGCAGCGGGCGCGGTCTTCGCTGCCCGCGTTGGCCGTCATGGCGATCACCAGCAGGCCGGCAAGCTGCGGATCGGCGCGGATGCGGCGCGTCGCCTCGAAGCCGTCCATCTCGGGCATCTGCACATCCATCAGCACGCAATCGTAGCGTTGCCTTGCCAGCAAATCGAGCGCTTCGCGGCCATTGCTGGCGATGCAGACGGTGGCGCCCGCGTCTTCCAGCAGTTCGCAGCCCACCTGCTGGCTGAAGACGTTGTCTTCCACCAGCAGGATGGAAGCGCCGCGTATCACGCCCAGCACTTCCGGCTCCAGGTCGGCGATGCGGTCTTCCAGCGCCTCCACGCTTTTTTCCAGGCGCGCCGTAAACCAGAAGGTGCTGCCCTGCCCCGGCTGGCTGTACACGCCCACCTTGCCGCCCATTAGCTCAGCGAGCTGCTTGCTGATCACCAGCCCCAGTCCGCTGCCGCCGTACTTGCGCGTGGTCGACGGGTCGGCCTGGTGGAAGGAGCGGAACAGCTGTCCCAGTTCTTCCTGGCTCATGCCGATGCCGCGGTCCTGGACTTCGAAGCGCAGCATGGTGTGGCCGGCGCGCTCCTCGGAGCGGCGCACGCGCACGAAGATGCTGTCGTGGTCGGAAAACTTGATGGCATTGCTGGTCAGGTTCAGCAGCACCTGTTCCAGCCGCAGCGGATCGCCGCGCCAGCGCTGCGGCAGGTCGGCCGCGATATCGAACTGCAGGGTCAAGCCCTTGACGGCGGCCGCCTCGCCCAGCTGGCTGGCGATATTCGCCAGCAGGGTATCGAGCCTGAAATCGAGCACTTCCAGTTCCAGCTTGCCCGCTTCGATCTTGGAAAAATCGAGGATGTCGTTGATCAGGCCCAGCAGGTGCTGGCCCGAATGGAAAATCTTTTGCAGGTAATCGCGCTGGCGTGCATCGGCCACCGATTTCAGGGCCAGGTGGGCCATGCCGATGATGCTGTTCATCGGCGTGCGGATCTCGTGGCTCATGTTCGACAGGAAGTCGCTCTTGGCCTGGCTGGCGGCGTCGGCCTGCTCCTTCAGGCGATGCAGTTCCGTCACATCGGTGGACAGGCCGATCAGCCCCGTGACGGGGCCGGGCAATCCCAGCGGCACCTTCACGCTCCACAGGTGATGCACCTGGCCCTGCGCATCGACGAAACGCTCCTCGCCGACGAACTTGGCGCCGCTGGCGAACACCTGGCGCTCCGTGCGCTGCACGGCCTCCGCCGCGCCACCGACCATCAGTTCGCCGTCGTGGCGGCCGATCACCTGCTCCGCCGGCCGCCCCAGGATGCTCGCGGCACGGGCGTTCACGTAGCGATAACGCAAGTCGTCATCCTTCATGTAGACGTAGGCATCGACGCTGTCGAGCACCGTATCGAGCAGCGCGCGCTGCACGATGGCGTTGCGGCGCGAGCGGTACAGGGTAAAGATGTAGCCATAGATCAGCAAGGTGCCGGCCATGCCCACGGCCAGCGCCAGCCACGGGAAATAACGGTCGAAGCCGCTGTACAGCTCCGTCTTGCGCACGCGGAAATGCGCCTTCCACAAGCCGCCCTGGTACGCCACGGGCAGCACCCGGTCGAAATACGCGGCGTCGCCGCCCGGCCGTGGCGGCGCCGCCGCCAGGTCCTCGTCGTCGTTGAACAACAGGCGGTCTTGCGGCGTGATGGTCAGCGCGCCATCGGCCGGCAGCGGCGCGGCGGCGCTGTACAGGATCAGGTGCAGCGGCTCGAGCGTGCTGCGTTCGAGCGCGCTGTGCACCAGCTGCGTCACGCCGAAGCCGATGCCCACGGAACCCTGGTAGGCGGCGCGGCGTTCGGCCACGCTGCCCTGCGGCATGCCATTGCGGTAGACGGGCAGGCGCATGCCCAGTCCCGCGTGCGCGGGTGGCCCCTTGATCATGATGACCTGGCCCGAGGCACTGATTTCGCCGCTGTCGCGCGCCTGGCCCAGGGCCTGCGTCACCAGCGGATTGGCGCCGATATCGACGCCCATGCGCTCGGCCAGCAGGGAATCGGGTTCCAGGTAGGTCAGCACCGTGTATTCGGGCCGCTCGCCTGCCGGACGTATGGTGAAATCGGGATAGCCGCGCGGCGCCAGGCTGGTATCGAGACGCACGCCGTCGATATATGCCGCGCGCTGCGCCTGCGTGAGCGCCACCGCATAGTTGACCGACTCGATGGCGGGAAACTGGCGCGCGATATCGAGGCCGGCCACGTAATCATGGAACTGCCTGCGCGAGAGCCGGTCGCTGGTGCGGAACAGGGCTTCGAGGCCACGCAGCAGGTCGGAATAGCTTTTGACGCGCGTCGCCAGGCTATGCTGGGCGCCGTGCGTCAGGTTGTCGAAACGCTGCTGCGCATCGTCAAGCACGGTGCGCGCGGCACCCGCGTACAGGGCGCCGCCGACGGCCAGCGCCAGCAGCGAGCCGCCCGTCCAGATCCTGAAGCCTGATGCCGTCCCGCCCTTGCTCAAAGTGTGCATTGTCAATCGCTTATTCCGGTTCCTCGAATGTGGGGCACAGACCCGCACAGCAGGTACGAGGATACTATCAAAGCCCCTGCACGACGCATTTAGCCGAGAAAAAAAGCGCGCACGATGGTTGCCGTGGAAAGCACCGCGGCTATCCCGCCTGCAGCGCCTCGCCCAGGAAGTCGCAGAAGGCGCGCACCTTCTGCTGCACATGGCGGCCATCGGGCATCAGGGCATACACGCCGCGCCTGGCCATGGCGTGCGAAGGCAGCACGCGCACCAGGGCGCCGCTGGCCAACAGCGGCGCGGCGATGAACGACGGCAGCGCGCCCACGCCCACGCCGGCGACCAGCATGTCGGCCAGCAGCAGGCTGCTGTCGGCGGAAAAACGCACGGGCAGCACGATGCTGTGCGCGCCTTCGGGACCCTCGAGCTGCCAGGAGCCGGGACTGTCGGCCAGGCGGTAGGCCAGGCAGTCGTGGCCATGCAAATCCTGCGCCTGCATCGGCGTACCGTGCGACGCCAGGTAGGCCGGCGCCGCGCAGATCATCTGTTCGACTTCGCCCAGGCGGCGCGCCACCAGGGTCGAATCGGCCAGCGCGGCGCGGATGCGCAGCGACACGTCATAGCCCTCGCCCACCACGTCGCGCAGGCGGTCGTCCAGGGTCATCTCGATCTTGACGTCCGGATAACGGGCCATGAAGTCCGGCAGCAGCGGCGACAGCACCTTCAGGCCAAACGACAGCGGCGCATTCACGCGCAGCCGCCCCGCCACCTTGCCCGCGCAGCCGCGCGTGGCCAGTTCCAGCGCATCGATCTCGTCGAGCAGGCGGCAGCATTCAACATAATAGGCACGCCCGCCGTCGGACAGGCTCATGCGACGTGTCGTGCGCACCAGCAGCACCGTGCCCAGCCGCTCCTCCAGCTGGCGCAGCTGCTTGCTGATGGCCGCCGCCGACTGGTGCAGGTCCTGCGCGGCCTTGCTGAAGCTGTCGCGCTCGACCACCTTGCGAAACACGCGCATGTGCGCCAGGACATCCATCATTCTTTCCTTGCAGTTGAATATCTTATTATTTTATCGCAGATTATCATTGAATCTGAAAACAATATGATGACGGCTTCTTCATTCATGTCAAGCAAGGAGCACCCCATGTTCAAACCATCCGCCACCCTGACCGCCCTGCTGCTGGCCCTGCTGGCCGGCACAGCGCAGGCGGCCCCTGCCGCGCTGCCCGAAGTGGGCATCAGCCCCTGGGGGCCGAAGGACGAGATCGGCCGCCTGAACCTGATGACGCCGGCCTCGCGCGCCGCCATCCTGGCGCGCATCGACGGCGGCAAGAGCTACGACCTGGCCGTCGATTTCTATATCGGCATGCCCAGCTGGCAGGCGGCCGGCGACCCGCCCTACCAGATGTGGATGACGCACACGCCGAAGGGCAACGTGGTGGCTGACGCGATGCAGGTGGGCGAACAGATGAACCGCCACGTCAGTTACACGGGCTCGGCCGTGTCCATGTATGCGCACATGGGCACGCATATCGACGCGCTCAACCACTTTGGCCTGAACGGCAAGATCTGGAACGGCTTTACGGAAGAGCAACACCTGGGCGACCGGGGCTGGACCGTGACGGGCGCGGAAAAGCTGCCGCCCATCGTCGCGCGCGGCGTGCTGATCGACGTGGCCGTGGCCAAGGGACTCCAGCAGTTGCCCGACAATTACCGCGTCACGCGGCAGGATTTGCGCGCGGCGCTGGCGCAACAAAAAATCACGCTGGAACAGGGCGACGTGGTGCTGATACGCACGGGCCGCATGCAG
Organism: Janthinobacterium sp. GW822-FHT07H11; assembly: GCF_058798615.1. NCBI lineage: Bacteria > Pseudomonadati > Pseudomonadota > Betaproteobacteria > Burkholderiales > Oxalobacteraceae > Janthinobacterium > Janthinobacterium sp. GW822-FHT07H11. The sequence goes on along the minus strand of NZ_CM179507.1, from coordinate 2,828,403 downwards.
GACTATGACAATGCGCAAGCCTATATGGCGCATCCACCCGGCCTGTCGCTGGACGCGGCGAAATTCCTCGTGGAAGACGGCGGCGCCATGGTGGTGGGCGCGGACAATCTCAGTTTCGAGGCGTTTCCCTCGGAAGTGGCGAACAATTACCTGCCCGTGCACACCTATCTGCTGGCGCAGCAGGGCGCGCCCATCCTGGAACTGGTGAACCTGGAAGCGCTGTCGCGCGACAAGGTGTACCAGTTCGCCTTCATCGGCGCCTCGCTGAAATTCCGCGGCGGCGACGCTGCGCCCATCCGCCCCGTGGCGCTGCCGATCCGCTAATGCCCGGCGGCGGCCAGCAAGCCCTGCGCGCCATGCTCATCCCAGGCATCGGCGCAGCGCACCACGTCGCCCACGACGATGATGCTGGGGCTGCCCAGGCCGCTGGACTGCAAATCGTCCGGCAAGCGCCGCAAGGTGCTCAGCAACTGGCGCTGCGCGGCCAGGCTGGCCGACTGCACCACGGCCACGGGCGTGCCGGGCGCCATGCCGCCGGCCAGCAAGCCGGCCTGGATGGCCGCCACCCTGGCCACGCCCATGTAGATGACGAGGGTGAGCTTGCTTTGCGCCAATGCCGCCCAGTTCGGTTCCGAAGCGCCGTCCTTGCCGTGGCCGGTGACGAAGATGGCGCCTTGGCTCCAGCCGCGGTGCGTCAGCGGCACGCCGATGCCGGACGGCGCGGCCAGGCCGCTGCTGATGCCCGGTATTACCTCGACGGCCACGCCGTGGCTGCGCAAATAGGCGCGCTCTTCGCCCCCGCGTCCGAACAGGTAGGGATCGCCTCCTTTCAGGCGCACCACGTGCAGGCCCGCGCGCGCCTCGGCCAGCATCAGCCGTTCGATGAAGGCTTGCGGCGTCGAGGCGCAGCCGCCCCGCTTGCCCACCTCGACCACGCGCGCGCCTTGCGCCGCATGCGCGAGGATGGCCGGGTTGACAAGGTCGTCGATCAGCACCACGTCGGCACTGGCGATGGCCTTCACGGCTTTTAATGTCAGCAGGTCCGGATCGCCGGGACCGGCGCCGACCAGGGTCACGCTTCCAAGTTGCGCCATGCTGGACTCTCCAATCAGAAAAAATGGCCGATGGCAAACGACGCCGCGTACGCTTCCGGCGCGCTGCCATCCCACACGACGCCGTCGCACAGGGTCGAGCTGCGCATGGGGGTTTTTGGTACGGGCGTGGCCGTCATCTCCGCCGCCTGGCGGTACAGGTCGATGCGGTTGACCTGCCCCGCCACGCCAAGGTAATCGGGTGCGTCGCGCAGCAAGCCCCAGCGCCGGTGCTGCGTCATGAACCACATGCCGTCCGACAGATACGGAAAGTTCACGGCGCCAGCGCCGTAAAACTTCAAGCCATGCGTATCGTTCCACGTCTTGCCCAGGCCGTCCTGGTAGTGGCCGAGGATGCGCGGCGCCAGCATTTCCTGCGGCGTATTCAAATAGGCGGGATCGGCCAGGGTGGCGGCTACTTCCAGCCGGTTGGCGTCGCTGGCGTCGATCCAGCGCCCCGCCTCGAGCACGGCGGCGATCAGGGCGCGGCAGGTGTTCGGATGCGCATGCGCAAAGGCCGCGCTGGTACCGAGCACCTTGCCCGGATGGTCGGGCCAGATGGCGCCGCTGGCGGTGGCCGTCACGCCCACGCCATCGACGATGGCCTTGTAGCCCCACGGCTCGCCCGCGCAAAAACCGTCCATCTGGCCCGCGCGCAAGGCCGCCACCATCTGCGACGGCGGTACCGTCAGCACGCGCGCGTCGCGCAGCGGATCGATGCCGTGCGCGGCCAGCCAGTATTGCAGCAGCATCGCATGGTTGCCGGTCGGGAAAGTATGTGCAAACGCAAAGGGCCTCGCCGCAGCCCGCACGTGCCGCGCCAAGCTGGGACCATCGTGGGCGCCTTCGCGCGCCAGCGCCGCCGACAGGGTCACGGCCTGGCCGCCGTGATTGAGATTCATCAAGACAGCCATGTCCTTCTGCTGCCCGCCGATGCCCATCTGCACGCCATACACGAGGCCGTACAACACATGGGCCGCGTCGAGTTCGCCGTTATGCAATTTATCGCGCACGCCGGCCCACGACATCTCGCGGCTCAGTTCGATCTTGATGCCGTATTTTTCGTCGAGGCCCAGCCTCGACGCCATCACCAGCGAGGCGCAGTCGGTCAGCGGCAGGTAGCCGATGCGTACCGTCTGTTTTTCCGGATGCATGCAGCGCATCACCTGGGCGCTTGCGCCCTTTCCCTCTGTCATACCCGCGTCCTTGCTTAACTTTGCGACATACCGCTGACCATTCCCTGCGCAAACCGCGCCCCTGTGCTTTAGCTTGCAAGAGCCGTGCCAGACGCGCGGGTTAAATATGCACCAAAAGCGTGCCGTGGCTGGCAGGAACGGATGAGCAAGCCACGGCCTCATTGCACAAAGCACCCTTCCTCGTTAAAATGAGAACAATTCCCATTTAGATTTAAGACCTTTCCGTTCACGACCGTCACGCCCCATGCCCGCCCCGCTCCCCCTTTCCACCCACCCTGTCGGCACGCTCTACCGCGCACACCTCGGCTGGCTGAAAGGCTGGCTGCGCACGCGCCTGGGCAATATGGGCGATGTCGCCGACCTGGCGCACGACACCTTCGTGCGCCTGCTGGTCGACCGCAATGCGGAAGCCATCCGCGAACCGCGCAGTTACCTGGCGACCATCGCCGGTAGAGTCGTGGTCGATCATTACCGCCGCCGTGCGCTGGAACAGGCTTACCTGGAAACCTTGGCGCAATGGCCGCAAGCACAGGAACTGTCGTGCGAGGCGCGCGCCATCGTGCTGGAAACACTGCACGAGATCGACGCGCTGCTCGACGGCCTGGGCGCGAAAGTCAAGCAAGTCTTCATCCTGTCGCAATTCGAGGGCCTCAGCTATGCCCGCATTGCGCAGGAGCTCGGTATCAGCCTGCGCAGCGTGAACAACTACATGGCGAAGGCCGTGCTGCAGGTATGCCTGCTGCAAGCGGCGCGCGAACCATGAGCGCGGGCGCCCTGTCCCGCATGGAATTGCGCGCACTGCGCGCGGCCTCCGCCTGGTATGCGCGCCTGTGCTCGGGCCACGTCACGCCGGAAGACCGGTTGCGCTGGCAGCACTGGCACAACGCACATCCCGCCCACGGCGCCGCCTGGCAACGCATCGAAGCGATGCAACGGCAACTGGGCAGCGTGCCCGGCGCCTTGGCCGCGCCAGCCTTGCAGGCTGCGGCGCAAACCGGGCTTGCGCAGGTATCGCGCCGCGGCGTGCTGCGCGGCACCCTGGCCGTGCTGGGTGCCAGCGGCCTCGCGTGGCATGGCTGGCGCCAGCCCGCCGCGCGGGAATGGCGGCTGGCCATGCTGGCCGACATATCCACGGCAACGGGCGAACAGCGGCGCCTGATCTTGCCCGACGGCTCGCGCCTCGTGCTCGATACGGATAGCGCCGTGGACCTGGCCTATGGCGAGGCGCAGCGCCGCCTGCTGCTGCGCAGGGGTGAAATTTACATCGGCACGGTCGCCGATCCCCACCTGGCCATCGGCTATGGCGCCCGGCCTTTCCTGGTAGATACGCCACATGGCCGCATCCGCGCGCTGGGTACGCGCTTCCTCGTGCGCAGCGATCATGCAGGCACGCTGGTCACCGTACTGGAAAAGGCCGTGGAAGTGCGCAGCGGACAGCAGCGCCCCATGCTGGTGCAAGCGGACCAGCAATTGCGCATCGGCGCCGACGGCGCCATGCAAGGCCCCGCGCCGGCCGCATTCGGCGCAGGCGCGTGGCAGGACGGCAGTCTATTGGTTGACAACATGCCGCTGTCTCGCTTGCTGGCTGAACTGGGACGCTATCGTCGGGGCGTGCTGCAATGCGATCCGCGCGTGGCCGACCTGCGCATATCGGGCAACTTCCCGCTGGCAGATAGCGACCGCGCCCTGCAAGTGCTGGCCAACGGCTTCCCGCTGCACATCGTGATGCACACGCGTTTCTGGGTACGCGTGCTGCCCGCCTGAAAAATATATTCCCAAAGCGTGCACTTTTTTTGCCGCTGATCCGACCTCCTTTCTGCAAGCGTCCTGAAAGACGCGTTAACCCTGAAGGAATTCCATGATCGCCGCACCAATTATCGCGCGCCGCACCGCCGTCGCACACGCTGTACGCACCGTCCTGCTGGCCATGCTGGCCACCGCGCCACTACTCACGCCAGCCGTCGCGTCTGCTGACGCCAGCAGCACCGCCCGCAACGTCGACATTCCCGCCGGGCCACTGGGCGCCACCATCAGCCGCTATGCCAGCGCGGCCGGTGTCGCCATCGCCTTCGATGCCTCGCAACTGTCAGGCCTGAGCTCGCCGGGCTTGCGCGGCAACTACACAGTCGACCAGGCTTATGCGCAATTGCTGCAAGGTAGCGGCTGGGAAGCGGAGCAACGCGGCGACGGCAATTATGTGTTGCGCAAGGCTGCGGCTGCGCCGCAGGCGACGGAAATCAGCATGCGTGAAATCCGCGTGACGGGCCGACGCGACGGCGAAACAGAAGGCACGGCTTCGTATACCACGCCGGTCATTACCATAGGCAAGACGGCCCAATCCTTGCGCGAACACCCGCAAACAGTCTCCGTGCTGACGCGCCAGCGCCTCGACGACCAGAATATCAGCGACTTGAGCAAGGCAGCCGAACAAGCCGTCGGCATCACCGTACAGGACAATACTTTCCTGATACAAAAGCTGTATGCACGTGGCTTTGAAATCAGTAGCTACCAGCTCGATGGGGGGGCACCCATGGATACGGGCTTTTCCGCCAGCATCGCGGCCGACCTGGCGGAATATGATCGTGTGGAAATCCTGCGCGGCGCGGCAGGTTTGCTGAACGGCACGGGCAATCCAGGTGGCGCAGTCAATCTCGTGCGCAAGATGCCTACTGCCGCGCCGCAGTTCAATGCCAGCGTATCGGCCGGCAGCTGGAACAATTACCGCAGCGACTTCGATGCTTCCGGCCCGCTGGCGTTCGACGGCAAGTTGCGAGGACGCGTCGTCGTCGCCTATGAAAACCGCAAATACTTCACGGCCATCCGCGCGACGGAAAAGCCGCTCATCTATGGTGTACTGGAAGCCGATATCGCACCCGGTGCCATGCTGGCCATCGGCGCTCGCGAACAGCGCACGCATGACAAGGGAACCTGGCCGGGCTTGCCCCGCTATAGTACGGGCGCCGAACTGCACTTGCCCCGCAACACGGGCGCCATGGCCGACTGGGCCGGCGTCGATTCCACCTCGAAAGAACTGTTTGCCAAGCTGACCTGGCGCCTGGCACAGCGCTGGACCCTGCGCGCGAATGCTGCGCTGATGCGCCAGGCCGGCGCAACGGACGACGGTTTCATCCAGGGCGCCATCGATCCGCAAACCTTGACGGGCGGCCGCTGGCAAAGCGGCCACACGCAATACCATAACAAGCAACAACTGCTCGATATCAACGTCAGCGGCGCCTTCGACTGGTTCGGCCGTACGCATGAAGTATTGGCCGGCATCGATGGCCAGAAAGTCAGCAGTAGCTGGGTGGCCAGCTATCCGCTGGATGGTAACGGCGCGCCGGGAGATTTATTCCACCCAGGCAACACCCCCTTTCCCAAACCGGTGTATGGTCCCGTTGAACGCGACTACGATCCCTGGGGCCAGACCCAGTATGGCGCCTACGCCACCTTACGCCTGGACGTGGCCGAAGGCAGCAAGCTGATCGTAGGCGCGCGGGTCAACCGCTACCGCTACCGCCAGCACTATCGCGAACTCGATACGGATACGGGCGTCTGGGACACGTCAGGCTTGACGCAATACGCGGAACCGACCAAGATCACCCCCTTCATCGGCTTCGTGCACGATATCAATCACGAGTGGTCGGCCTATGCCAGCCACGCGCAAATATTCAAGCCACAAGCCGACTTCAAGGCTGGCCCCGCGCCGGGCACGGGATTGCGCCCCATGCGCGGCGCAAATAGCGAACTGGGCCTGAAAGGAGAACTGTTGGGCGGCAAGCTCAATACGGCACTGGCCCTGTACCGCATCGTGCAGGATGGCCGGGCCGTCAACGATCCCCGCTATGAAGAACAGTCCGCCCTATTTTCCAGCAATTGCTGCTACCTGGCTTCCGGCAAGGTCGTCAGCCAGGGCATGGAAATGGAAGTCAACGGTGAAGTGGCCGCTGGCGTGCAATTGTCCGGCGGCTATACCTACAACCACAACAGCAATGAAACGGACAAGGCCGTTTTCAGCACGATCACGCCCAAGCATGCGCTCAAGCTGTGGGGCAGCTGGCAATTGCCGGGGGCGGCTTCCGCCTGGAAACTCGGTGCCGGTGCAACCATGCAGAGCAAGCAATACGCGCAAGGCACGGCTGCCAGCTGGAATGTGGCCACAGGCAAGTTCAACGGTCCTGCTGTGCCATTCAACTATACACAGGCAAGCTATGCCGTCTGGAATGCCATGGCGCAATACCGCATCGACCGCCACTGGAGCGCCAGCGTCAATATCAACAATGTCTTCGACAAGACCTATTACCGCACCATGGGCCGCTCCAGTAATGGCAATTTCTATGGAGAACCACGCAGCGCGGCGCTGATCTTGCGTGCCAGCTACTGACTGACAGGCAAGTACGCACTGATATGGTGCATTGCACCACATCGACTCATCCCAGCAAGTCCTCCACGTCGAGGATGCGCTGGGCAATTTCCGCCAGTTTCAGCTTTTTATTCATCGCCATGCTGCGCAGCCGCTGGTAAGCCTGCTCTTCCGTCAAGCCCTGATGCGTCATCAACAAGCCCTTGGCCCGCTCGATCACCTTGCGCTCCAGCAATTTATGGCGCGACTCGTGCAATTCGGCCCGGAGTTTTTCTTCCTGGCGAAAGCGCGCCAGCGCCACGTTCAGCACGGCTTGAATGCGCTCGGCCTGCAGGCCGGCGACGATATAGGCGGAGACGCCGGCCGCCATGGCCGCGTCGATGCTGGCCGTGGCGCCGTCTTCGGTGAATAGTACGATGGGGCGGCGCTCGTCGCGCGTGGCGATGACGATGTGTTCGAGCACGTCGCGCGCGTCCGACTCGGCATCAATGATGATGAGGTCAGGCTGCAACTGGGCGATGCGCTCAGGGAGGTAGAGGTCGGCTGGAAGCGAGGCGACGATGTCGTAGCCCGATTCCAGCAAGCCGATGCGCAAGGCATTGCCGCGCTGCACTTGGGCCGCCAAGGCCGCATTCTCGTGCACGCCGTGCTCGACAATGGTGTTGACGACAACGATGCGCAAAGGCTGGGTACGGCTGGACGTCATGGGAGCGATCTGCAATGGCTAAATAGTTAACCATTGCAGCAAGCAAGAAACGAACCAGATAGGCTTACTTCAAGGTCGGCATGGCAAACTCGGCCCCGGCCGCCGTCGAGGCCGGCCAGCGCTGCGTCACCGCCTTCTGTTTCGTGTAGAAGCGCACCGCTTCCGGGCCGTGCGCATGGTGGTCACCGAACAGGCTGCGCTTCCAGCCGCCGAAGCTGTGGAAGGCCATCGGCACGGGGATCGGCACGTTCACGCCCACCATGCCGACCTGCACCCGGTGCGTGTATTCGCGCGCCGTGTTGCCGTCGCGCGTGTAGATCGCCGTGCCATTGCCATACTCATGCGCATTGACCAGGTCCAGCGCGGTGGCAAAATCGGGCACGCGCACGATGCACAGCACGGGGCCGAAGATTTCCTCTTTATAAATCGTCATCTCGGGCGTGACGTGGTCGAACAGGCTGCCGCCAAGGAAAAAGCCCTGCTCGTAGCCGGGCAAGACAAAGCCGCGCCCGTCGCAGATGAGCTTGGCGCCCTCTTCCACACCTTGCGCGATATAGCCGGCAATCTTGTCTTTATGTACCTGCGTCACCACGGGGCCCATCTCGGCCGACAGATCCATGCCTTGCGTGATCTTTAACGCCGCGATACGGGGCACCAGGGCTTCCACCAATTGATCCGCGACATTGCCGACCGCCACGACGACGGAAATGGCCATGCAGCGCTCGCCGGCCGAGCCAAACGCGGCGCCCATCAGCGCGTCCACCGTCTGGGGAATATCCGCGTCGGGCATGACCACCATGTGGTTTTTCGCGCCACCGAGCGCCTGCACGCGCTTGCCCTGGGCGCAGCCCGTCGCATAGATATACTCGGCAATCGGCGTGGAACCGACGAAGCTGACGGCGCGCACGTCCGGGTGGTGCAGCAGGCCGTCGACGGCTTCCTTGTCTCCCTGCACGACGTTGAAGACGCCGTCGGGCAAGCCCGCGTCCGTCAGCAGCTGCGCCAGCAGCAGGCTGGCCGACGGGTCGCGCTCCGACGGTTTCAACACAAACGTATTGCCGCAGGCAATGGCCATCGGGAACATCCACATCGGCACCATCACGGGAAAGTTGAACGGCGTGATGCCGACGCAGACGCCGAGCGCCTGGCGGATGGACCAGGCGTCGATGCCGCCGGCCACCTGTTCCGAATACTCTCCCTTCATCAGTTGCGGGATGCCGCAGGCAAATTCCACCACTTCGATGCCGCGCGTGACTTCCCCTTTCGCATCCGTAAACACTTTGCCGTGTTCACGCGTGATCAGCTCGGCCAGCCTGTCGGCGTTTTGCTCCAGCAATTCCTTGAATTTGAACATGACACGGGCGCGGCGCAATGGCGAGGTTTGCGACCAGGCGGGAAAGGCCGCGTGGGCGGCGGCCACGGCCGCGTTCAGCTCGGCGGAAGTGGCCAGGGCCACCTTGGCGGTCACCTCGCCCGTGGCGGGATTGAACACGTCGCTCGTGCGCTCGGAGCGCGAAGCCATCGGGTTGCCACCAATAAAGTGGCCGATCTGTTGCGTTGTCATAGCGGATTCCTTGATTATTTGGTATGCATCAGCCACTCATGGGCCGGGTCGTTTTTAAAGTGCCACACGCGTTTCGGGCCGGCCATCACGTTCAGGTAATAGCCGTCATAGCCATACGGCACGGTGACGGGGTGGTAGCCCCTGGGCACCATCACCACGTCGTGGTTTTCCACGGCCATGGCTTCATCGATGGAACGGTCATCCGTGTAGACGCGCTGGTAGGCAAAGCCCTGTTCGGGATTGAGCCGATGGTAATACGTTTCTTCCAAAGAACTTTCCAGCGGCACATTGTCGCTGTCGTGCTTGTGCGGCGGATAGCTCGAGGAATGGCCGGACGGCGTGACGACTTCCACCACCAGCAAGCCGTCCGCTTCTGCCGTCTGCGGCAGGATGTCGCACACATAGCGCGTGTTGGCGCCCTGGCCGCGCACGGAGCGCGTCATGCTGGCCGGTTCGATCAGGCGCGCCGGGCGCTGGTGGGTGGCCGGCGCGCTGCACAGGGCGACCTCGGCGGCGCTCACGGCCGTGATGCTGACCGTGGTTCCCAGCGGCACATACACGGCATACGGCGAGACGTCCTCGAAGACGCTGGCGCGCTTGCCGATGGCTTCCCAGGTTTGCTCGCCCGCCTGCACCGTGACCGTGCCCGTCAGCACGACGAGGCACAGCTCGCGGCTGCCCGTCTCCAGCGTCAAGCCCTCGCCGGCCTGCAACCTGTGCGCGGCAAAGCCCACGTGCGTCCAGCCGGCCGATGCCGGCGTGACTTCCACAATCTTGCCGCCGGCCTTGCCTGCTTTGACTAACAGCGGGCTCATGCCGCCTCCCGGCCCAGGCGAGGGATGGCCTCGACCAATTGCGCCAGGTAATCGTGGCCCATCTTCGCGTATGCGTAGCTGGGGGCGACGGCCGGGTCCTGCTCCGCTTCCACCACCAGCCAGCCCGCATAGCCGTGCAGGTACAGCCGCGTCAAGATGGCCGGAAAGTCAATGCAGCCGTCGCCCGGTACGCTGAAGGCGCCATTGATGACGGCCTGCAAAAAACTCCAGTGGCCATTGCGGGCCAGTTTCACGACGTTGGGACGCACGTCCTTGCAATGCACGTGGCAGATGCGATCGATATGCTTATTTAAAACCGCCAGCGCGTCGCCGCCGGCAAAGGTGATATGACCCGTATCAAACAACAAGCCCACTTCCGGCCCCGTCAGGGCCATCAATTGATCCACATCAGCCGGTGTTTCCACGTAGGCGCCCATGTGGTGGTGGTAGGCCAGGCGCACACCGTTGTCGAGCAAATGCTTGGCAAACGCCGTGAGTTTATCGGCGTAGTCCTGCCATTGCTGGACGGACTGGAAACGCGGGCGTTTATACAGGGGACGCGCTTCGCCCTGGATGGCGTCGGCCACTTCGCCGTAGACCATGACGGTGGCGCCGCTGTCGGCCAGCAGGCGCAAATGCGGGCCGACGGAGGCGATCTCTTCTTCCACCGAGCGGTGCGCCAGGCGGCCCGAATACCAGCCCGAGACGCATGCCAGGCCATATTTGCCCAGCACGGCGTTCAGGGACGGGGCATCTTTCGGAAACTTGTTGCCCAGTTCAAAACCCACGTAGCCGATCTCGGCGCCTTCCTTCAGGGCCGTTTCCAGGGGCGTTTCGCCGCCCAGGCTCGGCAAATCGTCGTTCATCCACGAGATCGGGTTGATGCCGATCTTGACATTCCAGGTAGTCATTTCAATTCCTTTGTTTCAGGCGATCGTTTTCATAACGGGCACGCGCAGCTTGCACGCCGGCTTGCGTGGAAACCTCGGGTACGGCCACTTCCCACCAGCAACCACCCTCTTGCGTCGTGCGCGTGGCGTCCGTATTGATGCAGATCAGATACGTGCGGGAAGCTCCCCGGGCGCGCAGCATCGCTTGCTCCAGTTCTGCGATACTGGCCACGTGCTCGCTCAAGGCGCCCAAGGATTGCGCATGCAGGGCGAAGTCGATGGCCGGTGCGCTATCGGGCAACATATTGTTGAACGAGGCATTGCCGCAGGCCTGCTGCAGGCGGTTGATGCAGCCGTAGCCCCGGTTGTCGAGCACGACGATGATGAGTTTTTTATCGAGCATGACGGAGGTGGCGATTTCCGAATTCATCATCAGATAGCTGCCGTCGCCCACCATGACGATGACTTCCGAGTCCGGCTTGGCCATCTTGACGCCGAGGCCGCCGGCGATTTCATAGCCCATGCACGAATAGCCGTATTCCATGTGGTAGCCGCCCGGCGTCGATGTTCGCCACAGTTTATGCAGTTCGGCCGGCAAGGTACCGGCCGCGCAGACGACGATGTCGCGGGTGGTGGAGTCCGGTGAAGAGCGCTGCACGGCGCCGATGACTTCGCCGTCGTACGGCAAGCCGGCGACCTCGCGTTTTCCCGTGATCGCCAGCACCGTGTCTCGCCAGGCCTTGCCTGCCTGCTGCGCGCGGTCCAGCCACTGGCCGGCGCTATTCCAGTGCGCCAGCCTTTGCGACAGGCCCTGCAAGCCCAAGGTCGCGTCCGCCTGCAGGCCCAGGCCGCGGCGTTTCAGCGCATCGAAAGCGTTGACGTTCAGGCTGAGCAGTTGCGCCTGCGCAAACAGGGAATTCGACCCCGTCGTGAAATCCTGCAGGCGCGTGCCGACGGCCAGCACGACGTCGGCCTGCGCCGCCAGCGCGTTCGCGGCGGGCGAACCGGTGACGCCGATGGCGCCCAGTTGCAGCGGGTGGTCCCACGGCAAGCTGCTCTTGCCCGCCTGGGTTTCCGCCACGGGAATGCCGTGCCGTTCGGCAAACGCCCGCAGGGCGGCGCCGGCCTGGCCGTACAATACCCCGCCACCGGCCACGATCAGCGGCTGTTTCGCATTTTTCAACAGCAACGCCGCCTCTTCCAGCTCCTGCTCGACGGGCGGTACGGCGCGGAAACGCACGACTCTCGGTTCGAAAAAGTCGGCCGGATAGTCATATGCCATCGTCTGCACGTCTTGCGGCAGGGACAAGGTGACGGGACCGCAGGCGGCCGCGTCCGTCAAGGCGGCAATCGCCCTTGGCAAGGCCGTCAGCAATTGCTCCGGATACACGATGCGGTCGAAATAGCGCGACAGCGGTTTGAAGGCATCGTTGACCGAGACGCTGCCATCGCTTCCATCTTCCAGCTGCTGCAAGACGGGATCGGGTGCGCGCGAGACAAACACGTCGCCGGGCAGGAGCAAGACCGGCAGGCGATTCACGTGCGCCAGCGCGGCGGCCGTCAGCAGGTTGGTGGCGCCGGGGCCGATGGAACTGGTGACGGCCATCATGCGCCAGCGCATGTGGGCTTTCGCATAGGCGATGGCCGAGTGCGCCATCGCCTGCTCGTTATGGGCGCGGTAGGTGGGAAAGGCATCCCGATACTGGTACAGCGCCTCGCCCAGGCCCGCCACGTTGCCGTGGCCAAAGATGGCGAAGGCGCCGCCGAACAGGGGCTGGCCGTCCTCGGTGCGCAGCACGGACAGGTAGCGGATCAAGGCCTGCGCCATGGTCAGGCGGATCGTGGTGGTGGTCATGCCGCACGCTCCAGGTGCTGGCGCGTGCGCTGCCACAAACTGATCAGCTGCTCGAAGTTGGCGCGCACGGCGGCGATCAGGCCCGCGTCGTCAAGCTCTCCGGCCAGCCAGCGGCGGCTCGGTTCCTGGAAGATGGTGCGGCCCACCATGAAACCCTTGCAGGTGCTGCTGGCACTGGCCTGCTCGAAGCTGGCGGCCAGTTTGTCGATCGGCGCGTTCAAACCGAGCAGGACGACGCCACGGCAATACGGATCGCGCTCGTGCACGAGGGCATCGATGGCTTGCCATTGCGCAGCTGACATGCTTTCCAGCTTCCACCATTCCGGGTAAATGCCTAGGTTGTACAGGCGCTTGACGGCGCGCAAGACGGTATCGTCGCTGTGCGGCAAGGCTTCCGACGGTATGACTTCGAGCAACAGTTCGTGACCGCTCACTTGCGCCGCGTCGTACAGGGCCTTGATCTGCGCTTCCTGTTCCAGCCGGTTTTCCACGGCATCGTCCGGGTGCAGCTGCACCAGGCACTTGATCACGTGTTCCTTCGGCCAGCTGAGCAGGTGGGAGCCGATGGAGCGGCCCCAGTCGAATTGTAGCGGGTTGGAGCCCGGCAATTCCACGGGACGGCCTATCCACCAGCCGCGCCCCGTCGCATCGTTGAGTGCGTCAACGCCATAGCGGCCATCGATCAGCACGCCCGTCGTGCCGGCCAGCTGCAAGGCCGTTTCCGTTTGCGCCACGGCTTGCACCATCAATTGCTTCAAGGCTGCGATACGCGATTCGGATGCGCCCGTTTGTTGCGCCAGCTCAAAAAACTGCGTGCGGTGATCGAAGGCGAACACGCACAGTTCATTCCACTGTTTGCGCGCCACCGTCGTGCGGTGCAGGCGCGACAAGGTCGCATCCTGGTCCGGCTGCGTCAGCTTGGCCGCATTGGCCAGGAAATAGTCGAGCTCGACGGGCGACGGCATGGCCGGGGCGCAGCCGTGGCGCGACACGACGAGGGCGCCGCAGCCGTTCGCATAGCGGCAGCACGCTTCGTAATCCTCGCCGCGCAGCCAGCCCTTTAAAAAGCCGGACAGGAAGGCGTCGCCCGCGCCCAGCACGTTCAACACTTCCACGCGCACGCCACGGTAGTTATACGCGTCATCCAAACTGGCCGGTACTACGCTGTCGATGACGGCGCTGCCCAGCGGGCCCCGCTTGACGACCAGGGTGGCCAGGGTGGCGGCCCGCACGGCGCGCAGGGACGCCATGATGTCGGCACCGCCGCCGGCGATCATGAATTCATCTTCCGTGCCGACGATCAGGTCGAACTGCGGCAAGATCGCCTGCAAGTGGCGGGTGACGCCGTCGTTCGAGACGAAACGCGTTTCGCCGTCGGCCTTGCCCGACAAGCCCCACAGCACGGGCCGGTAATCGATGTCGAGCACGGTGCGCACGTTATGGGCGCGGGCCAGTTTCAATGCCTGGGTGCTGACGGCGTGCATGGCGGCCGTGGAAAAGTGCGTGCCGGTGATCAAGAGCGCCTTGCTGGAAGCGATAAAGGCGGCGTCGACGCTGGACGCTTCGATGGCCATGTCGGCGCAATTTTCACGGTAAAAGATCAGCGGGAAGGTGTTCTTGTCCTTGATGCCCAACATCACGAGCGCCGTCAACCGGTCGCGGTCGATGCCGACGTGGCTGACGTCGCAGCCCTCCCGCGCCAAAGTATCCGTCAAGAAACGGCCCATGTGGTCGTCGCCCACCTTCGACAGCATGGCCGACTTCAAGCCCAGGCGAGCCGTGCCGAAGGCGATATTGGCCGACGAGCCGCCCAGGTATTTGGCGAAACTGGTGACATCTTCCAGGGTGCTGCCGATCTGCTGCGCGTACAGGTCCACGGCTAGGCGGCCCAGGCAGATCACGTCGAGCGCGCGGCCCTGGGCAAATTGTGTGGAATTATTCATGGTTATCCTTAAATCGTGACACCGTCGAGTTCACTCATCAGCGTTTGCATTTCCGCGCCGCCCGCCATCATGTCCAGCAAGGCCTCCTTGCTCACCGTATCCTTGGTGAAGGTGCCCAGCGACTTGCCCCGGTTCAACAATGTGAACGAGTCGCCGACCGGATACGCATGGTGCACATTATGCGTAATAAAGATCACGGAAATACCCCGCTCGCGCGCCTTGTAGATCAGTTTCAGCACATTGAACGATTGCTTGACGCCCAGGGCGGCCGTCGGTTCGTCGAGGATCAGCACGCGGGCACCGAAGTGGATGGCGCGGGCGATGGCCAGGCACTGCTTTTCGCCGCCCGACATGGTGCCGATGGCCTGGTGCGGGTCGCGCACCATGATGCCCATCTCGGCCAGCTTGTCGCGCGCCGTGTCGGCCGCATAGTCGATATCCATCACGGGCACCAGGCCCAGCAGCTTTTTCATCGGCTCGCGGCCCATGAAGAAATTGCGCGCCACGGACAGCAGCGGCACCAGCGCCAGATCCTGGTAGACGGTGGCCACGCCCATGTCCAGCGCTTCGCTGGGCGAATTGAAGACGACGGGCTTGCCATCGACCAGGTATTGGCCATCGGTGGGCTTGTGCACGCCGGCCAGGGTCTTGATCAACGTCGACTTGCCGGCGCCGTTGTCGCCCAGCAAACAATGAACCTCCCCCTCGCGCAAGCGCATGGTGATGTTTTGCAGCGCCAGCACGGAGCCGAAACGCTTGCTGACATTTTCCAGGGCAAGAATATGCTCGCTCATGATTTACCTCGCTTCCGTGACGCGTGAGCGTACAAAGTTATTGAACAGTACCGCGATCAGCAGCATCACGCCGAGGAAGACGCGGAACCAGTCCGAATTGATGTTGGTATAAGTGATGCCGATCTGCACGACGCCGAAGATCAGCGCGCCGAAGCAGGCGCCGACGACGGAACCGTAGCCGCCCGTCAGCAAGGCGCCGCCGATGACGGCCGCGATGATGGCTTCGAATTCCTTTTGCATGCCGCGGTCAGCGGCGGCCGAACCCACGTCGCATACTTGCAAGGTGGCAAACAGGCAGGCGCAGAAGGCCGTGAAGACGAACAGGGAAATTTTCACCTTGCGTACCGGCACGCCCACATTCTTGGCCGCGTTGGCGTCGCCGCCGACGGCAAACATCCAGTTGCCGAAGCGGGTACGCGACAAGACGAAGGCGGCGCCGGCGGCCAGCACCAGCCACCAGGCGATGACTTTCGGCACGCCTTTCACCAGCGGCGAGCCGTCGTCGAGCACGGCGATCCAGCCATGCGCGCCCAGCCACTGGAACAGGCCCGTGGCCACATTGCCGTGGAACAACAGGCTGGCCAGCCAGTCCTGCGCCGCCAGGTCGCCCACGCCGCTGACGATGGTGCGGTTGGCGAACATGATCGACAGGGCCAGGGTCAGGCCACGCAGGATGAACAGGAATGCCAGGGTGACGATGAACGACGGCAAGCGCGTCTTGATGACGATGTAGCCGTTGAGCCAGCCCAGCGCCATGGAACCGGCGAAGGCGAAGAGAATGGCGGCCCACAATGGCCAGTGGAAGTAAATCGTCGGGATGGCGATCATCATGCCGGCAAAGCCGATCATGGAGCCGATCGACAGGTCGAATTCACCGGCGATCATCAACAGGCAGGCGCCGATGGCGATGATGCCCAGGTAGGACGCCACTTGCATCCAGTTGACGACGCCATCGAGGTTGAACATGCCGGAATCGCCGGCCGTGATGACAAAGAAGGCAAACACGAGCACCGCGCCGGAAATCGAGGCGAACTCGGGGCGGCCAAAAAACCGTTTGACCCAGCTGGTCGTGCCCACGCGCTCGTCGGCGGCGGCAACTGGCTTGCTGGAGGCGCCGGGAGGCGGAGGAGGATACTTGCCGGGGCTAGCCAGGCTGGATTTGAGCGCAGTCATACAAAGTCCTTTCAGTGATACTTGTTACCAATTCCGATTACTTTCCTGCCAGCATCGCTGGCGCCAGGCGTGTTCCTCCCATGCGCCGCCCGCGGGAGGCGGTGCGGCGCTGGGCAACTCCCGGTGGCGACTGTGTGGATTAGCGGTATTGGCCGGCGTATTTTTCGACCTTGGCGATGTTTTCCTTGGTCACGAAGCCGGGGCCGGAGCTGATGTGGCGCGGGCCATAGATGGGCGTCAGGCCGTATTCGGCCAGGCGCGCCTGGTATTTCGGATTGGCGATCAGGATTTCCTTGACCTTGGCCAGGTCAGTGATTTTTTGCTGTTTCATGATGGCCATCACGGCAACGGGAATGTAGCCTTGCAGGTAAGGCTGCTGGTCGATGGCGAACTGGATGCTGCCATCCTTGATGCCCTTGGCGATTTCTTCCGACAAATCGAAGCTGGCGAAGTACATCTTGCCTTTCAGCCCCAGCTTCTCGACGGCGCGCATGGCGGCCGGTGCCGAATCCGGTCCCAGCGCCAGCACGGCCTGGGTCTTCGGATTGCTGCGCAGATAGGCGCTGACCTTGCTTTCGATCACGCCAGGATCGACGCCATTGGTGTCGAGCGTGGACGATTTGAAATCGACGCCGAGCGCATCGGCAAAACCGCGGCAGCGTTCGAACGAGGACGCATTCATCGCATAGTGATTCACGCACACGAACGATTTGATGCCCGCTTCCTTGGCGCGCTTGCCGGCGCCCAGGCCCGCGTCATACTCGGGCTGGCCCACGTGCATGATGGCTTTCAACTGTTCGCTTTGCGCGATGGTGCCCGAATTGATGGTCACGAGCATGATTTTCTTGGCCACAACCGTACCCAGCGGTTTTTGCAGCACGCTGAAGTCGGCGATATCGGCGATCAAGCCATCGTAATTGCGCGCGGCCGATTGTTCGATCAGGCGCGCCATGTCGGCCAGGTCGCCATTCGGCGGATTGCGGTAGTCGACGGACACGTTGAAGTCTTCGCCGGCTTGCTTGATGGCGTTCTTGATGGTGTTCCACCAGGAATCGGAGTCCGGCGCATGGCTGACCATGACGAATTTCTCACCGGCAGCATGGCTGGCGCCCGTGCTCAAACCCAGGCTCAGGCCCAGGCTGGCGATGGCCAGGCACTTCATCAAACCCTTGCTTTTATTGCTATGCATGAATGTCTCCTAGACGGATTAATTTTTATAGTTGCGAGCTTTTATGAAGGGTGTCACCGGCCTGGCCTTGCGGCACACGAACCGATGCACTGCGCACAGCTTAGGCCACAAAAAAGACAAATGCAATAAAATTTTCAAATTAAATTTAAATAGAAATTCGTTTCTATTTTCAAGATTCCCTCCTATAATTCTCGCCAGAACCAGCCGTAGCGCAACTTGATACAGCATCGCGGCCCAGCAAGTACACCAAGGAAAGAAACCATGGCAGCCACCGCCCCCATCGAACAGCTGATGCAGCACATTGCCGCCGAATACGACAATCTGTCGCGCCAGCTGAAAGTCATCGCCCAATACATCGAAAAGCACCGCGCCAGTTTGATGCTCGAACGCATCAGCGACATCGCCGCCGCCTGCGACGTGCAGCCGTCGGCCATCGTGCGCTTCGCGCAGCGCTTCGGCTACACGGGCTTTTCCGAAATGCAGGACGTGTTCCGCCAGGCATACACGGACCAGGCCGGCGCCACGCCCGACTACCAGCAGCGCATCCGCAAGCTCATTTCCACGCGCGACGCCGCCCTCAGCGCGGGCGACCTGACGCGCGAATTCGTCGGCGCCAGCCGTGCCGGCCTCGACGACCTGGCGGCCGGCCTCGACGACGCCCAGCTGGAGGCAGCCGTCAACCTGCTGCTGAAAGCGGACAATATCTATGTGATCGGCGTGCGCCGGTCGTTTCCGATCGCCTCCTACATCGCCTACGCGCTCGAGCATACGGACAAGCGCGTGCACCTGATCAGCGGACTGGGCGGCATGCACCGCGAACAGATGCGCAGCGTGCGCGAACGCGATGTGGCGATCGCCATCAGTTTCTCGCCTTACGGCAAGGAAACCCAGCAGTGCATCAAGGCGGCGCAAGACAAGGGTGCCAAGGTCCTGGTGATTACCGACAGCAAGCTGGCCCCGCTCGCGCGGGCCGCCGACGCGCTGCTCACCGTCACCGAGGGCAGCGCCTTCGCCTTCCGCTCGCTGACCAGCACCATCTGCCTGTGCCAGGCGCTGTTCATCGCGCTGGCATACAAATTAGAGCTCGACATCGAAGAAATCCACACCCCAGGAGAACATGATGATTGAAGTAGCGTTATTCGGCGCCGGACGCATCGGCAAAATCCACGCGGCCAACCTGGCCTTTCACCCCGGCGTGCAATTCAAGTACGTGGTCGACGTCAACCAGGAAGCGGCCGCCGCGCTGGCCAGCCTGCATGGCGGCAGCAGCGCCTCGGTGGAAACGGCGCTGGCCGATCCGGCCATCAAGGCTGTCGTCATCGCCTCGAGCACGGACACGCACGCGGACCTGATCCTGCGCTCGGCCGCCGCCGGCAAGGCCATCTTTTGCGAAAAACCCGTCGATCTGACCCTCGACCGGGCACGCGCCTGCGCCGCCGCCGTCCAGGAAGCGGGCGTGCTGTGCATGCTGGGCTTCCAGCGCCGCTATGACCCTACCTTCGCCTTCCTGAAGGCACGGGTCGAGGCGGGCGAAATCGGCACGCCGGAATTGCTCATTGTGACCAGCCGCGATCCGGGTCCGCCCCCCGTGAGCTACATCAAGGTGTCGGGCGGCATCTTCAAGGATATGCTGATCCACGACTTCGACATCTTCCGCTGGATACTCGACGATGAAGCCGTCAGCGTGCACGCCACGGGCAGCTGCCTGGTCGACCCGGCCATCGGCGCGGCGGGCGACCTCGATACGGCCGTCGTCACCATCCGCACGGCGAAGGGACGTTTGTGCCAGATCAACGCCACGCGCCGCGCCGCGTATGGCTATGACCAGCGTTTTGAAGTGCTGGGCAGCAAGGGCATGCTGCAGGCGGGCAACCACAAGCCGACCGAAGTGACGGCTTACGGTGCCGTGAACGTCAGCGTGGATCGCCCGGAAGATTTTTTCCTGGAACGCTACCGCGTCGCCTACGCGCAGGAAATGGCGCACTTCTTCGACGCGCTCACGCATGGCACGCCGCTGCGCACCACCGTTCACGACGGCTTGAAGGCCCTGGAACTGGCCGAGGCGGCGACGCTGTCGTGGCGCGAACAGCGCGTGGTCACTGTATAAACCAATAATAAAGCTATTTGGAGACACCATGTCATCCCCAACATTAAAAGTCGGCATCGTCGGCCTGGGCCGGCTGGGCCAGCGCCACGCCATCAACCTGGCGCAGCGCGTGCCCAACGCCGACGTGGTGGCCGCCTGCAGCCCCGTGCCGGCCGAGCTGGACTGGGCCGCCAGCCAGCTCGGCATCACCACCGGCTATGCCGACTACGAGGCCCTGCTGGCCCATCCGGGCCTGGACGCCGTCTTCCTCGTCACGCCCACCTCGCTGCATGCGGACCAGATCATCGCCGCCTTGCGCGCCGGCAAGCACGTGTTTTGCGAAAAACCGCTATCGCTGGACCTGGCCGACTGCCTGAAGGTGGAAGCGGAAGCGGCGCGCCACCCGCAATTGACCGTCATGATCGGTTTCGTGCGGCGTTTCGACGCCAGCTACCATGACGCGCAGCAAAAGATCGCCCAAGGTGTCATCGGCAAGCCGTATCTGGTGCGCTCGCAAACCTGCGACCAGAACGACCCCAGCGGCGCCTTCATGCGCTTCGCCCCCACCAGCGGCGGCATCTTCCTCGATTGCAGCGTGCACGATATCGACCTGGCGCGCTGGCTGCTGGGCAATCCTGTGCCCAGGCGCGTGTATGCGAGCGGCACCAACGCCATCCACACGGGCTTGCAGGCCTTCGGCGACGTCGACAACGGCCTGGCGACGGTCGAGTTTGCCGATGGCAGCATGGCCAGCTTCATGGCCTCGCGCACCATGGCGCATGGCCATGAAACCCTGACGGAACTGTTCGGCACGGGCGGCCGCCTGGCCGTGGGCAGCAATCCGCGCCTGAACAGGGTGGAAATCTCGGATGCGCACGGCGTGCGCAACGAGTGCACGCCGGACTTCTACGCCCGCTTCGCCGACGCCTTCCTGATCGAGGCGCAGGAATTCACGGATGCGGCGCTGGGCCGGCGCACCCTGTCATTGACCTTGCACGACGCGACGGAAGCGACGCGCATCGGCCTGGCCATGACGCAAGCCATGCGCGAGGCGCGGCCCGTGGAGTTTTAAGCGGCCAGTGGACTCAGGCCGCCGGTGCTGGAAACGGTTGCCTGGGTTCCACGGCCAGGCGCAAGCCCATGGCATCGAGGATGGCCGTCAAGGTGCTCAAGGACGGATTGCCATCGGGCGACAGGGTACGGTACAACTGGGTGGGATTGAGCTTGGCCGCCTGCGCCACGGCGGGCACGCCGCCAAAGGCGCGTGTCAGCTGGCGCAGCACGGCCAGCAGTTCGCCATGCTCGCCATCGATGAGGATATGGTTGATCAGTTCAAGGGCGAGAGCGGGGTCGTCGCGGTACAGTTCGGCCATCGCTTCGTCATGCGAGCGGTCTCTCGGTGGTTTGCTTAGTTCCTCTTTCATGTCCTCTCTCCTTCCAGTCGTGCCAGCAGGCACAGGCGTACTCGATATCTTTCGATTGGGTACGCTTGTCGCCGCCGCACAGCAATAAAATGATCTGTTCCCCGGCAATGGCGTAATACACGCGGTAGCCGGGCCCCACGTCGATGCGCAATTCCCACACGCCATCGTGGCAGAACTTGTGGTCGCCAAAATTGCCGGGAATCATACGCAGCACGCGCCGGGCTATGGCCACCCTGGCCGTGGTATCGCGCTGGCGTTTCAGCCATTCCGTATATAAATCCCTGCCCGATGATGTCAGATAGTGCCGGATCTCGACCATCATATTCGTCCATAAACGAAGAAATATCAAGGAAAAAATCACGTGGTTGCATAAAAAAGAAGTCCACGCCATCTTGCGGCGAAACCGCATGACGCAGGTGCCGAATGCCGGGATTACTGATGTATATCAAGATGCGTTTCCCCAGTTACTGTAGAGAAATGATGTGGCGCGTACACGCCTCACGCGCATGCCATTGCGCTATACAATAAGCGCTGCCCAACCGCGAAAAACTCTGCCGCCATGACGAATAACGATAGCAACTCCCCTCCCCTTGCCCACGTGGCCGAACGCTACGTCAAGCTGGTTCTGGCCATGGGCCAGCACGATGCGTCGTATGTGGACGCCTATTACGGCCCGCCCGCATGGCAACAGGAAGCGGTAGAACAGCAATTGAGTTTGAGCGACATCAAAGCCGCGACTGACAAGGCGCTGGCCCTGCTGGCCGACGAACCTTGCCTGCGCGCCCTTAACCTGAGCAAGCAGTTGCAGGCCGTGCTGGCCAAGGCGGACATGCTGCAAGGCGCACGCCTGGATTTCGATACGCAAAGCGCGCGCCTGTACGATGCCGTCTCGCCCCACCACAGCCGCGCATATTACGCAGAACTGGTGGCGCAGATCGAGGCCCTGCTGCCTGGCGATGGCATGGTGAGCGACAGGGTCAACGCCTTGCGCGCGCAACTCGTCATTCCCGCCGACAAGCTGCGCGCCGTCATGGACGCGGCCATCCGCATGGGCCGCGAGCGCACCCTGCAGTACATCGCCCTGCCCGACGGCGAAGATTTTATATTGGAATTCGTCACCGACAAGCCGTGGAGCGGCTACAACTGGTACAAGGGCAACTACCAGAGTGTGATCCAGATCAATACGGACTTGCCCGTGTATATCGATCGCGCCGTCGACCTCGGCTGCCATGAAGCGTATCCGGGCCACCACGTCTACAACGTGCTGCTCGAGCGCGACCTGGTGCGCGGCAAGGGCTGGATCGAATACTGCATCTACCCGCTGTACTCGCCGCAATCATTGATCGCCGAAGGCACGGCCAATTACGGCATCGAACTGAGCTTTACAGAGGCAGAACGGCTGGACTTCGAACAGCAAGTGCTGTATCCGCTGGCCGGTCTGGACCCGGCGCTGGCGCCCCGCTATGCGCAACTCAATGTCTTGCTGGCCAAACTCAGCTACGCCGACAACGACATCGCGCGCCAGTACCTCGAAGGCGGCATCACGCGCGAGGAAGCGCTGGAATGGCTGGTCAACGTGCGCCTGTATCCGGCCGAGAAATCGGCGCAGCGCCTTCAATTCTATGATGCCATGGGCGCGTACGTCATCAACTACAACCTGGGCCAGGACATGGCGAAAGCCTATGTCGAGCGCCAGGGCGCCACGCGCGAAGCACGCTGGGCCGCCTTCCGCGACCTGATGTCGTCGCCGCGCGTGCCCAGCGCACTGCTGGCCTGACGCCAGCCGCCGGCTACTGGGCCGGCAGGCGGATGGTCGCTTCCAGGCCGCCGTCGCGATGGTTGGCCAGGCTCAGCTCGCCACCGTGCGCCTGCACGATGCTGCGCGCGATACCGAGTCCCAGTCCCATGCCGTGCGCATTCTGCTCGCGGCCGTGCTCCAGGCGCACATACGGCTGGAACAGGCTGGCGAAGGCCTCTTCCGGCACGCCCGGGCCGTCGTCGCGGATGCGGATGACGATATGCGCGCCTTCGCGGCACGCGGACAGGTGGGCCGTCTTGCCGTAAAACAAGGCATTGTCGAGCAGGTTGCCGATGGCGCGCTTGAGCGCCAGCGGCTTGGCCGTCACGCTCAGGCCCGTGTCCACATAATGCACGTCGTGGCCGGCCAGCTCGGTGCCGCGCACCATGCGCCGCAGCAAGGCGTCGAGCCGCACTGCGGTGGCGTTTTCATGGATGTCGCTATCCTTCACGCACTGCAGCGCCCCCTTGACCATCATGTCCAGCTCGTCAAGGTCATCGTGGAATTCATTGCGCTGCACATCGTCGTCGAGCAGTTCCGTGCGCAGCTTCAAACGCGTGATGGGCGTGCGCAAGTCGTGCGAAATCGAGACGAACAGGCGTTCGCGGTCTTCCAGGTAGCGCTGGATACGCTCGCGCATGGCACCAAAGGCGCGCGCCGTCTGCACGAACTCGCGGCTGCCCGTCTGCGGCAGGGGCGGCGGCGTCTCGCCGCGGCCAAACGCCTCGGCCGCGTCCGACAGGGCCGCCAGCGGCCGCGTGGTCCAGCGCACGACGAGGATGGACAACAGCAGCACGGCCGCCAGCGACAGCGCTTGCAGCAGCACGCGGTCCAGGGTCCACGGGTTGCTGCTTTGCAAGAAATACGGATTCGGCATCAGCGCCGCCAGGTACAGCCAGTTGCCCGGCTCCAGCTCGGCCTGGATCACCAGCACGGGGGCCGGATTCGGTTTCAGCAGCAAGATATGCTGGACCCAGTTTTCCGGCAGGTCGCCGATGCGCGCGCCGCTGTCGGCCACCACCAGATCGGCCGGCCAGGCGAAACCGACGCGGTAGCCGGCCAATTGCGGCAAATCCTCCTTCAGCGCCGCGCCCACGGTGGCCACCACCGTGTCGGCCAGCGCGTGCGGTGCGATCTCGCGGATGGCCAGCGGGCCCTGGTTGACGTTGACAAAGAAGCGCGTGCCGCCCATCTCGCGGAATTGCTGGATCAGGATGGGCCGGTAATTGGCGGGCAGGCTGAGGAAAAAACGGATGGTGCTGCTGGCGCTGCGGGCCAGGTGCTGCGAGGCCATGCGCGCTTCCACGGCCGAATCGCGGCGCAGCTGCGCGGCCCAGATCAGGTTGCCCACCAGTTGCGTGGCCAGCACGCCGGCCACCATCACCACGGACAGGCGGCCCAGCAGCGATTGCGGCAGCAAACGCCCCGGCAGCCCTTGCGCGCCCCGCTCAGGCATGCGCGCTGCTCACGTCGGCCGAAAACACATAGCCGGCGCCACGCACCGTCTTGATCAGCATGGGCTGCTTGCCATCGTCCTTCAGGCGCAGGCGCAGCCGGCTCACCTGCACGTCGAGCGAGCGGTCGAGCGGCCCCGCGTCGCGCCCCCGCGTCTGTTCGCACAGCACGCTGCGGTCGAGGATGTCGCCCGGATGCTCGACGAAATAGCGCAGCAGCTGGAAATCGAGTCCCGTCAGCTGCAGCGGCTCGCCATCGGCATCCGTCACCGTGCGCTCCAGCGTATCGAGCGTAAAGCCGACGAAGCGGTAGTAGCGTGGCGGCGCCGCCGCGTCGATGCCCGTGCGGCGGTGGATGGCCTTGATGCGCGCCAGCAATTCACGCGGACTGTAGGGCTTGGCGATGTAGTCGTCGGCCCCCAGCTCCAGCCCCACCACCCGGTCTGTCTCGTCGGAACTGGCCGTCAGCATGATGATCGGCACGTTCGAGCGGGCGCGCACCACCTTGCACAGGGCAAAGCCATCCGTGTCGGGCAGCATCACGTCGAGGATCACCAGCGACAGGCTGTCGGCGTGGCGATGGAATTCGGCCAGGAAGGCGGCGCCGTCGTGCGCCAGGCCCACCTCGTACTGGTTTTTCTCCAGGTAGGCCTTCAGCAGCATGCGGGTCTTTTGATCGTCGTCAACGACCAGGATTTTGCGCGACATGGTCTCGTCCTTTTTTATTCAGCGCCTGCAACATGCTGGCGATCCGGCGCTGGGTGTCGGCCGCGCTGATCGTATCATTCAGGAAATAGCGGTGCACCTCGGCGATGATGGCGTCTTTGCTGGTTTCATCGGTGGCCATGCGGTGCACGAGGCTGGGCGCCTGGAAGGCCGCGCCGCGCGCGAACGCCTGCGCCGACCCGCGCGCACAACTGTCCAGACGCGACAGGTCAGCCAGACGCAGCGCGGGAATCGAGCCTTTCACCTGGCTGTACTCGAGCTGCACGGCTGGCGACGCGACCACCTGCGCCAGCTTTTCCTGCGCGCCCTGGTGCGTGTAGTCGGACGCGAACATGGCCAGCGTATCGATGCTGTACAGGTGATATTCGCCCGTGTCGGGCGCGGCGAGGCAGCCGAAGACCTCGTCCGTGGCACGCCCCCAGGCATTGAGTTCGCCCTTGGCCCAGTCGCCCATGATGTACATGGCCGCCTCGCCATCACCGACCTGGCGCGCCATCTCGGTCCAGCCCTGTTCGCGCAGCGGCGTCGCCATCCATTGCTTGAGCGACCTCAAGCGCTGCAAGGCGTGCCGCAGGCGGGGGTCGGCGTACGCCTCGGCCTTCTTCTCGACAAACAGGGCGCGGTAGTAGGCGGGCCCCGATTCGGCCAGCACCAGCGTCTCGAACAGGGTGGCCACCTGCCACGCTTCGCTGCTTTGCGCCAGCGGCGTGATGCCGGCCTGGCGCAGTTGACGGGCGACGCGCTCGAAGTCGCTCCAGCTGCGCGGCGCGGCCAGGCCCAGGCGCTGGAAAATCTTGCGGTTGTAAAACAGCGTATTGATGCGGTGGATGCCGGCCGGCACGCCCATCGTATGGCCGCGGTTCTGCAGCAGGCCCCACACGGTCGGATACATGGTCGCGCGCCAGTTGTTGCTGGCGGCAACGCTGTCGAGCTGCAGCAGCAGGCCCAGGTCGCTCCACTCGCCCAGGGTGTAGCCGATCAGCTGCATGACTTCCGGCGAATTGCCGGCCAGCACGCGGCTCTTCAGCACCTTGCCCGCGCCGACGCCGGCGCCGCCCGCGATGCCCGCGTCGCGCCATTCGACGCCTTCCTGCGCCAGGCGCGCCACCAGCACGTCGGCGGCGCGGCGCTCGCCGGTCGAGGTCCACCAGTGCAGCACCTGCAGCGGCTCGGCCCGCGCGGACGCGCCGGTCCACATCAGCGAGAGCAGCGCCAGCGCCGCCACGCCGCGACGGCGGGCGGCCCCGGCATGGCGGTCGGCGGTGCTGCGCGGTGGCGTCTTCAATGCTGTCCCCTTGTTCTTGTCGCGACAAACTATAGCCCAACTACAAAACAGCAGGTTGGTAATTTAGCCCGCTGATTTGTAAAGAAACGTGAGCTTTTGTTGCGCCATCTTGCACGGCGTCCAGGCGGCCGCGACCGGCCGACGCCCCGCGCGGCGTGCCACGGCAGCGGCCGACGGTAAGGAAAGGTAAGCAAGCGCACCTGCACATTTCAATATTATCCTTTTAAATCAACAAGATAAGAAACGATCGCCAGCGCGCTGCCGGATGCTGGCGTCACATTTCCCCCGATGCTACTGTCCGCCAACTGCAGCGTATCAGGCAGCCAAACAAGACCAACACCAACAAGGAGACATCATGCGATTGCATGCACAAGGCGGCGTGGCCGCGCGCAACACATTGCTGGCCCTGCTGCTGGCCAGCGGCACGGCGCAAGCGGGCACGCTCACCATCGAAAGCTGGCGCGTGGACGACAAGACCCTGTGGGAAACCGTGCTCATCCCCGCCTTCCAGAAAAAGCATCCGGGCATCGAAGTCAAGTTCTCGCCCACCGCCCCCACCGAATACGATTCCACGCTGAACGCGCGCCTGAGCGGCGGCACGGCCGGCGACTTGCTGGCCTGCCGCCCGTTCGACGTCTCGCTGGCCCTGTACAAGCGGGGCCAGCTGGAAAAGCTCGACGGCAAGGCCGGCATGGACAACTTCCCCGCCTCGGCCAAGGTGGCGTGGCAGACGGACGATGGCAAGGACACCTTCTGCATGCCGATCGCCTCCGTCATGCATGGTTTCCTG
Organism: Janthinobacterium sp. GW822-FHT07H11; assembly: GCF_058798615.1. Lineage (NCBI taxonomy): Bacteria > Pseudomonadati > Pseudomonadota > Betaproteobacteria > Burkholderiales > Oxalobacteraceae > Janthinobacterium > Janthinobacterium sp. GW822-FHT07H11. The sequence goes on along the minus strand of NZ_CM179507.1, from coordinate 2,801,264 downwards.
TACAACAAGAAAATCTTCCGCGAACTGAAACTGCAGCCGCCCGCCACGGAAGAGGAATTCTTCATGGTGCTCGAAACGGTCAAGAAAAGCGGCAAGTATGCGCCGCTGGCCCTGGGCACGGCCGACCAGTGGGAAGCGAACCAGGTGGTGTTTACCAGCATCGGCGCCAATTACTGGAAGGGTGAAGAGGGCCGCAAGGCGCTGATCGCCGGCAAGGCCAAGTTTACCGATCCGCAATTCGTTGCCGCCTGGGAATATGAGGCCCGGCTGGGCAGCTATCTGTCCAAGGGCGCCAGCGCGCAAACCTATGGCGACAGCCAGAACCAGTTCGCGCTGGGCAAGGCCGCCATCTACCCGGCCGGCTCCTGGGATATCGCCTACTTCAAGCAGGACCCGGAGCTGGAACTGGGCGCCTTCAACCCGCCCGTGCGCAAGGCCGGCGACAAGTGCCAGATCTCGGACCACACCGACATCGGCATGAGCATCAACAAGAAGTCGAAGAACAAGGACGATGCCTACAAATTCCTCGCCTGGCTCGGTTCGCAGGAATTCGCCGACATCTACACCAACAAGGTGACCGGTTTCTTCTCGCTGTCGAACCACTTGATCTCCATCAAGGACCCGCTGGCCAAGCAGATGAACGGCTGGCGCGCCAGCTGCGCCTCGACCATCCGCTTGAACGCGCAAATCCTCAACCGGGGCGAACCGAGCATGGAAAACGAGCTGTGGAACGTCAACGCCCAGGTCCTGAACGGCAAGCTGGCGCCGAAAGACGCGGCGCGCCAGATCCAGGCCGGCTTTGCCAAGTGGTACAAGCCGCAGCAGTAATCGCCCCTTCCTCCCCCCGCAACCGGCCCGAGCAGTGCGATGCGGCGGCCCGGTGGCGCGGTTTTGCCGGCGGCACCGCCGCCGGTGTTTTTATTCGTCTGGAGTTTCGCCGTGAAGAAAGCTTTCCCGTGGCACGTGGCCGTGTTCCTGGCCCCGGCGCTGCTCATCTACTCGCTGTTCAGCGCCCTGCCCCTGGCCGACACCCTGCGCCTGGGCCTGTACACGAGCGATGAGGGCGGCCGCCACCATTTTGCCGGCCTGGCCAACTACGCCACCATCCTGTTCGACCCGCAATGGTCGCAAAGTTTCTGGAATGCAATGTGGAACAACTGTAAGTTTTTTCTTATCCACATGCTGCTGCAAAACCCCATCGGCCTGCTGCTGGCCACCCTCTTCAGCCTCAAGGGATTGAAGGGCGAGCGCAGCTACCGCACCCTGATCTTCCTGCCCACCTTATTGTCCGTGGTGATCATCGGCTTCATCTGGCAACTGATCCTGTCGCCGCTGTGGGGCGTGGGCCAGTCGCTGATGGATGGCGCGGGCATCGGCAGCTATTTCGCGCCATGGCTGGGCCAGGAATCGACGGCCCTGCTGACCATCGCCCTCATTTCTGTTTGGCAATACATCGGCATCCCCATGATGCTGATCTATGCGGCCCTGCTGGCCGTGCCCGAGGAAATCATCGAGGCGGCCCACGCGGAAGGGGCCAGCGCCATGCGCATCTTCTGGCAAATCAAGCTGCCGCTGATCTGGCCCACCCTGGGGCTGGTGACCATCCTGACCTTTGTCGCCAACTTCAATGCCTTCGACCTCGTGTATTCCGTGAAAGGCGCGCTGGCGGGGCCGAACTACGCCACCGACATCCTCGGCACCTTCTTCTACCGCACCTTCTTCGGTTACCAGGCCCAGCTGGGCAGCCCCACCATGGGCGCAGCCGTGGCCACCATGATGTTCCTCGTCATCCTCGTGGGCGTGGGCGTGTATTTCTTTTTCGTGCAGCGCAAGCTGACACGCCACGAACTGTAAGGGCCGCCATGCGCAACGTTTCCACCCGCCCCCTGGGCCGCGCCGCCGTGCACGTGATCCTGGCCGGCTACACCATCATCGCCCTGTTCCCCATCGTCTTGATCCTAATCAACTCGGTCAAGACGCGGGCCGCCATCTTCGACAATCCGCTGGCCCTGCCCACGCCCGCCACCTTTTCCCTCGTGGGCTTTCACAAGGTGCTGGCCAATTCGGACTTCCTGCTGTATTTCGGCAACAGCCTGTTCGTCACCCTGCTGTCGCTGCTGCTGATCGTGCTGTTCGGCGCCATGGCGGCCTGGGCACTGTCCGAATACACGTTCACGGGCAACCGCCTGCTGACCCTGTACCTGGCGCTGGGCATCATGATTCCCATCCGCCTGGGCACGGTATCCATCCTGGAACTGGTGGTGCGCCTGGACCTGATCAACACCCTGACGGCGCTGGTGCTCGTGTACACGGCGCAGGGCTTGCCGCTGGCCGTGATGATCCTGTCCGAATTCGTGCGCCAGGTGCCGCGCGAACTGAAGGATGCGGCGCGCTGCGACGGCGTGGGCGAGTTCGCCATCTTCTTCCAGGTGATCCTGCCCCTGATCCGCCCCGCCATCGCCACGGTGGCCGTGTTCACCATGATTCCCGCCTGGAACGACCTGTGGTTCCCGCTGATCCTGGCGCCATCGGACCGCACCAAGACCGTCACCCTGGGCGTGCAGCAATTCATCGGGCAATACGTGACGGACTGGAACTCCGTGCTGGCGGCGCTGTCGCTGGCCGTCATTCCCGTGCTCGTCATGTACGTCATTTTCTCTCGTCAACTGATCCGCGGCCTGACCTCCGGCGCGGTCAAATAATAGGTGCACCATGGCCCATGTAAGCCTGCAACAACTGAGCAAATCCTACGACGGCCACCACAATGTGCTGGCCGGCATCGACCTCGACATCCGCGACGGCGAATTCGTCGTGCTGGTCGGCCCTTCCGGCTGCGGCAAATCGACCTTGCTGCGCATGCTGTGCGGCCTGGAAGGCATTTCGCACGGCACCCTGTCGATCGGCGGCAAGGTCGTCAACGACCTGCCGCCGGCCGAGCGCGGTATCGCCATGGTCTTCCAGAGCTATGCGCTGTATCCGCACATGAGCGTGTTCCGCAACATGGCCTTCGGCCTGAAGATCGCCGGCGCCGGCAAGGACGACATCGCCCGGCGCGTGCGCCACGCGGCGGCCATCCTGAAGATCGACCACCTGCTCGAACGCCTGCCGCGCGAGCTGTCGGGCGGCCAGCGCCAGAGGGTGGCCATCGGCCGCGCCATCGTGCGCGAGCCGCAGCTGTTCCTGTTCGACGAGCCGCTGTCGAACCTCGACGCGGCCCTGCGCGTGCAGACGCGGCTGGAAATTGCCAAGCTGCACCGCCAGCTGAACGCCACCATCGTCTATGTCACGCACGACCAGGTCGAGGCGATGACCCTGGGCGACAAGATCGTCGTCATGCATGGCGGCCATATCCAGCAGGCGGGCACGCCGCTGGAGCTGTACCAGCAGCCGGCCAACCGCTTCGTGGCCGGCTTCATCGGCGCGCCCATGATGAATTTCTTCGAGGGTAGAGTCCTTGCCGCCGACGACGACGGCGTGCGCGTGGCCCTGGCCAGCGGCCAGGAAATCACGGCCCTCGTCGATCCGGCGGGCCTGCGGGCGGGCGAGGCCGTCACGGTGGGCCTGCGCGCCGAACACATCCTGGAAAACCGCGACGGCAGCGCTTGCTTTCAGGGCGTCGTCAGCCTGGTGGAACACCTGGGCGAAGCCAATTTCATCTACCTGGCGCTGGACAACGGCCAGGAACTGGTGATACGCGGCGACGGCAACAACCGCGTGCCGCTGGGCCAGCCATTCACGGTCTCGGCCGCCAGCAGCGCCTTCCACCTGTTCGACGCGCAAGGCGTGGCACGCACGCGGCGCCAGCCCGGCAACCTGATTTCCTCGAAACAGAATCTGGCCGCCTGAGCATTCCCGCCCAGGCAGCCGCCCCGATCGGATCGGCAGCGATCCGGTACGACGTGCACAAGCACGCATTTTTATAACGACAAGGAGATTGTATGCAACACCCGATCAAGACCACGCTGTCCCTCGCCTGCGCGGCACTGCTGTCCTGCGCCGCCCACGCCAGCGATGCCGAAGGCGAATACCACGGCTATTTCCGCGCCGGCCTGGGTTCGAGCACGGACAGCCGCGGTCCGCAAAGCTGCTACGGCCTGGGCGGCAACACCATGCGCTACCGGCTCGGCAACGAATGCGACACGTATGGCGAATTCGAGTACCAGAAGGAAATGGCCAAGTCGCCCAACGGCGTCAGCTTCGTCGGCCACGTCATGGTGGCCGCCTACACGCCCAGTTCCGCCGTCAGCGATTCGGAACTGAGCATGTCGAAAATGTACGTGGAAGCGAAAAACATCGCGGTGCTCAACGGCGGCACGGCCTGGATAGGCAAGCGCTACTACATGCGTCCCGACATCCACATGCTCGATTTGCAATATATCAATATGAACGGCACGGGCGGCGGCATCGACCAGTACCAGCTGGGCCCGGGCCGCATCAGCTATGGTTTCTTCAAGGATAACGACAAGCCCGGCAACTCGGCCATCCGGCAAAACCTCGTCTACCAGGGCATCCCCGTCAACCAGGACGGTACGCTGGAAGTGCTGACCACCCTCATCACGCCCGACAAGAAGGACAGCACCTCGCACGGCGGCTGGCAAGCCACCGTGCTGCACAAGCAGGATAAAGTATGGGGCGGCGCCAACACCTTCGGCATCCAGTACGGCGTGGGACCGGGCACGGGCGCCGGCGGCCAGTGCTGCGACCGCATGGGCACCACGGGCTCGATCCGCAACGGCAGCGACGTGACGCGCTTGCGCATCTTCAATTCGCTGTGGATACAGCCGACGCCCGAGTGGAGCGCGGAAATGGTGGCCATCGTACAGCGCGACAAGTCCGACGTCTCGGGCGGCAGCTCGACCTGGACCAGCCTGGGCGTGCGCCCCGTGTATGCCGTCAACGACAACTTCAAGCTGCAGTTCGAGCTGGGCACGGACCGCGTGACCTCGCCCACGGGCGGCGCAGCCCAGCGCCTGACCAAGCTGACCTTCGCGCCCACCCTGACGGCGGGCAAGGGTTACTGGTCGCGCCCGGAATTGCGCGCCTTCGTCACCTACGGCAAATGGAACGATGCCGCCACGGCCGCCGTCAACAAGGCCAACGAGTCCGGCCCCGTGTACGGCAAGGCCACCAGCGGCACCTCGTTCGGCCTGCAAGTGGAAACGTGGTTTTAAGAAACTGGCTTGATATGGCGCAGTGCATGCGCCTGCAGGACTGCGCAAAATCGCGTGCCGCGCTATGCTGCACGCCATACCGCTCACTTCGGAGGTCGCATGCACGCCGCATTTCCACGGGTCGCCGCCGCGCTGGCCCTGTCTTTCGCCAGCATGGCCTGGGCCAGGGATGCCGTCGTCGCCCCTGCCCTCAGCGCGCGCCAGCAGGCGCTGATGGCCACCGTCGTGGGCAGCGCCGCCCATCCGCGCATCCTGCAGGTGCGCCTCGATGAACTGCATCCGACCCAGCCGGCCATCGGCTACGACCAGGTGTATTACAAGCTGGGACGCTATGCGGCCGAAGAAAAGCACATCGCCGACATCGCCAAGCCGAAGAAATTCGCCGACCTGTGCGAAGCCAATGGCCAGGGCGACGTCTTGCCCGGCACGGCCAACGTGGCCGGTGCCACCCTGGCCGCGCCGCCGGCCGGCTACCGCTGCAAGGCGGCCGTCGGCAGCCGTCCGGACGACATGAAGACCGTCGTCATCGGCCCGCGCGGCATCGTGTACCTGACCGATGGCCACCACACGTTTTCCACCTTCTGGGAAGCCGATGGCGGCGATGGCGGGCGCAATCATCAATTGCAGGTCTGGGTCAAGGTCAGCGACAATTTCAGCGCGCTGGACGAAGCGGCCTTCTGGACCCGCATGCGCGCGGAAAACAAGGTCTGGCTGAAGAACGGCAAGAACCAGGCCATCACGCCGCAGCAGCTGCCGTCCGCCATCGGCTTGCGCACGCTCGGCGACGACCCCTACCGCTCGCTCGTCTACTTTACGCGCGAGATCGGCTACGAGCCGCCCGGCAAGGCCACGGAATTTCTCGAGTTTTACTGGGCCGACTGGCTGCGCGGCATGCCGGCGCTGGACCTGGCGCGTGTCGACCTGCGCGATCCGGCCGCGTATGCCAATGCGATCCTGCAAGCGGCGCAGGCCATGGTGGCGCTGCGGCCCGGCGATATCGTCAGCGGCGGCAAGCGCGCGGCGGAGCTGGGCGCGCTGGACAAGGTCGACCGCGAAACGCTGGAAGAATTGACGCAGAACAAAGGCAAGCTGAGCTACGCCATCGCGTACAAACAATCACTGGCACGATAATCGCGGCGGCATAAACGACAACGGCCCGCCTGTCGCCTGGACAAGCGGGCCGTTTTTCATGGCAAGTGCCGCTTAGGCGATGCGCTCACCGTTGGCCGGATCGAACAGGGCCGCCTTCGACAGGTTGAACGACAGCTGCATGGTCTGCCCCGGCAGCACGGCTTCGCGCGGGTGCGTGCGGCAAGTCACTGCCGCGCCGTTCAGGCGCGTCGTCAGCAGGGTGTCCGGGCCGGTCGGCTCGACGAGGTCGATCAGGCAACCGAGTTCCTGGCCCACGTCGCCGTGCGCGCTGCTCATGTCCGTGATCTGTTCCGGGCGCACGCCCAGGATCACGTCGCGGCCCGCATAGCTGCGCAGCTTGTCGGCGGCGAACGGCAGGGCCAGGCGCATGCTCTTGCCCGCGTTGTCGATGGCGGCAAATACTTCGTTGCCCTCGATGACAGGCTTGACGGTGATGAAGTTCATCGACGGCGAGCCGATGAAGCCGGCCACGAACAGGTTGGCCGGATTGTCGTAGATTTCCTGCGGCGTGCCCAGTTGCTGCACCACCCCATCCTTCATGACGGCGATCAAATCGCCCATCGTCATCGCCTCGATCTGGTCATGCGTGACGTAGACGATGGTGGCCTTCAGGCGTTGGTGCAGCAGCTTGATCTCGGCGCGCATTTCCACGCGCAGCTTGGCGTCCAGGTTCGACAGCGGTTCGTCGAACAGGAACAGCGAGGGCTTGCGCGAGATGGCGCGGCCCATGGCGACCCTCTGGCGCTGCCCGCCGGACAGCTGCGCCGGGCGGCGGTCCAGCAAGTGCGTGATCTGCAGCGTTTCAGCCACGCGCGAGACGATTTCTTCCTGCTCCGCCTTCGGCACTTTTTTCACGTTCAGGCCAAAGGCGATGTTTTCGCGCACCGTCATCGACGGGTACAGCGCATACGACTGGAACACCATGGCGATGTCGCGGTCCTTCGGCGGCAAGTCGTTGACCACCTTGCCGTCGATGAGGATTTCGCCCGAGGTGACGCTTTCCAGGCCGGCCACCATATTGAGCAAGGTCGACTTGCCGGAGCCGGAGCCGCCGACGAGGATCAGGAACTGGCCATCCTTGATCTCGATGTCGATGCCCTTGAGGACTTCGACGCCATTCGTGTACACCTTGCGGATGCTGCGTATCGATAAACTGGACATATTCTTTCCTTAACCTTTGACTGCGCCTGCGGTCAGGCCGCGCACAAAATAACGGCCTGCGACCAGGTAGACCAGCAGGGTCGGCAGCGCGGCAATCACCGCGGCCGCCATGTTGACGTTGTATTCCTTCACGCCCGTGGACGTGTTGACCAGGTTGTTCAAGCCCACCGTGATCGGCTGCGAATCGCCGCTGGCAAACACAATCCCGAACAGGAAGTCGTTCCAGATCTGCGTGAACTGCCAGATGATGCAGACGACGAAAATCGGACCCGAAATCGGCAGCACGATCTTGCGGAAGATCAGGAAGAAGCCGGCACCGTCGATGCGCGCCGCCTTGATCAGCTCTTCCGGCACGCCGATATAGTAGTTGCGGAAGAACAGGGTCGTGAACGCCGTGCCGTACACCACGTGCACGAAAACCAGGCCCGTGGTGGTATTGGCCAGGCCGAATTCGCCCAGCAGGCGCGCCATCGGCAGGATCACGACCTGGAACGGAATGAAGCAGCCCACGAGCAGGGCGGCAAACAGGATTTCCGAACCGCGGAAGCGCCAGTGCGCGAACACATAGCCGTTGAAGGCGCCCAGGAAGGTCGAGATCAGCACGGCGGGTATCACCATCTTGATCGAGTTCCAGAAGAACGGCTGCATGCCGTCGCAGGTGACGCCCGTGCAGGCCGAAGACCAGGCCTTGGACCAGGAATCGAACTGCCACACGTGCGGCAGTGCCAGCAGGTTGCCGCTGCGGATCTCGTCGAGCGACTTGAACGACGTCGACAGGGTCACGTACAGGGGCACGATGTAGTACACCGCGAACAGGATCAGCAGCAGGTACAGCACCACCCGCCCCAGGGTGAGTTTGTTGTTACGTGTAGGAGTGTGTGTCATCTCATCGCCTTTGCGCTGCGCGTTTCCAGGTACATCAGCGGCACGAGCACGGCCACGATGGTGGCCAGCATCATCATGGCCGATGCCGAGCCCAGGCCCAGCTGGCCGCGGGTGAAGGAAAACTGGTACATGAAGATGGCCGGCACGGACGACGAGTTGCCAGGTCCGCCAGCCGTCAGTGCGATGACCAGGTCGAAGCTCTTGATGGCGATATGCGCGAGGATCAGCAGCACGCTGAAGAACACGGGACGCATGGCGGGAATCACGATGCGCCAGTAGATCGTCGGCAGCGAGGCGCCGTCGACCTGGGCCGCCTTGATGATTTCATCATCGATGCCGCGCAGGCCGGCCAGGAACAGGGCCATGACGAAGCCCGACGACTGCCATACGCCGGCGATCACCACCGTGTAGATGGCCATGTCGGAGTTCACCAGCCAGTCGAAGGTAAACGAGGTCCAGCCCCAGTCGTGCATGACCTTTTCCAGGCCCAGGCTGGGATTGAGCATCCATTTCCAGGCCGTGCCGGTGACGATGAAGGACAGCGCCATCGGGTACAGGTAAATGGCGCGCAGCGCGCCTTCGGCGCGGATTTTCTGGTCCAGCAGGATGGCCAGGAACAGGCCGATGGCGATGCTGCAACCGATGAACAGGACACCGAAGATGCCGAGGTTCTTGAGCGAGGTCCACCAGCGCTCGTTGTCGAACAGCTCGACGTATTGCACCAGGCCGGCGAACTCGTAGTTCGGCATCAGCCGCGATTCGGTCAGCGACAGCCAACCGGTCAAAAAGATAAAACCATAGACGAATACCAGGCTGGCGATGAGCGTGGGGCCCAGCACCATCTGCGGTATCCATCGGTCGAATTGCTTGCGTATGGACATAGGACAGCCGTAGAAGTAAAACTGCGTGTGGCGCGCCCCTGAGCGACAGCCAGGGCGCACGCCTGCGATGCATGCGATGCAGCGGGCGCCGGCGCGAGTGCCGGCGCCGGGGTGATTACTTCACTTTTGCCGCTTTGGCCAGGGCGGCAACCGCGTCTTTCGAGCTCATGTTGGTATTCATGAACTTGGCGATGACGTCGGTCACGGCGCCCTGCGTGGCCGATGCCAGCGCCATGCCGTGGGCGAACGATGGCACCAGGCCGCCGGTCTTGTTGGTGGCGTCCATGTCTTCCATCGATTTCAGGGCGCAAGCGTCAAACTTGTCCTTCGATACGCCGGAACGCACGGGGATGGAACCCTTGTTCAGGTTGAAGATCGACTGGAACTTCGGATTCATGATGGCGTTGGCCAGGGCGATCTGCCCTTTCTTCGCATTCGCATCCTTTTGCGTGAACATGGCAAACGAATCGATGTTGAAGGTGTAGGCCTTGTCCGTGCCAGGAGCGGCCACGCACAGGTAGTCCTTGCCCGGCACCTTGCCGGCGGCCGTGAACTCGCCCTTGGCCCAGTCGCCCATGAACTGGAAGCCGGCCTTGTTGTTGATGACCATGGCGGTGGCCAGGTTCCAGTCGCGGCCAGCCGCATCCTTGTCGATATAGGTCTTCACCTTGCCCAGGGTGTCGAACACCTTGAGCATGGTCGGGCCGGTCAATTCCTTCTGGTCCAGCTTGAGGATGGCCTTCTTGTAGAATTCCGTGCCGCCCACGCCCAGCGCGACGGATTCAAACACGGTGGCGTCCTGCCAAGGCTGGCCGCCGTGGGCGATGGCGATGCCGCCCGATTTCTTGATCTTCTCGGCCGCGTCGAAGAACGCATCCCAGGTGGTCGGGGTGGTGGCCACGCCGGCTTTTTTCAGCACTTCCGGATTGACCCACATCCAGTTGACGCGGTGGACGTTGACGGGAGCGGCAACGTAGTGGCCCTTGTATTTCATGATGTCGGCGACGACTTTCGGCAGCACGGCATCCCATTTGCCTGGAATGGCGGCATCGTCGATATTGGCCAGCACGCCTTCTGCGCCCCACTCCTGGATCGATGGGCCCTTGATCTGGGCGGCCGTTGGCGGGTTGCCGGAAATGACGCGGGTCTTCAGCGCGGTCGCGGCGTTTTCGCCAGCGCCGCCAGCCACGGCGAAGTCTTTCCAGCCGAAGCCGCTTTCCTTCACGATTTGCTGCAACTGGCCCACGGACTTCGCTTCGCCGCCGGAGGTCCAGTAGTGCAACACTTCCACGTCGGTCGCAAATGCGCTGCCGGCGAATGCCAGGGTGGTCAATGCGGCCAGTTGGGTAATCTTGAATTTCAGTTTCATCTCCACATTCCTTTTTTGATCAAGCTTTTAGGGGGCTTCGGCATACGGGGGCCGAAAAAGGTGAAATCTGCGCCTGTACCGGCGCTCTAGTGCTCAGACCCGCTTGCTAACGGGCATCATCTTGGTGTAAAGACGGCGCCGTGATCCATGACATGACTACATTGCATTTATATCACGGGACGGCGCCAAAAACGCATCCGCGAAGGATGCGCCAGGTTGATCTGCATTACAAACGTCAACACTGAACAAAACCGTTTGCTTCGGTGTTTAGAACCAGGTTTCGACTTGGAAGCCGTACGAGGTGCCGCTGGTATTGTTGTTGTAGATCGGGCCGCCGTTGTTGGCCGCATTGACCGAGGCGGTGGCCGCATCGTTCCATTTGCCGTAGGTCACGAAAGCGCGCAGCTCCGGACGCGACCACAGGCCAGGACCGGCCGAGATCGTCGGGGCGATGGTCAGCTTGGTCAGGCGCTTGGCCGGCAGGCCGCCCGCTTGCGTCACGCGGTCCGTGCCCAGTTCGCCCACCAGCTTGAAGTTGTTGGTGAACGCGTACACAGGGCGCACGCCGACCGAGGTCCAGGTCGAGGAACCGGTGGCGTTCGACTCGTCTTTTTGCCACAGGGCGACAAATTCCATGCCGAAGTTGGCCATCGGCTGGATCGCCATGTCATTGAAGATGCGCGTGCGTTTCACGTCCGAACCGAAATTGGTGTCGCCCGAAGCGCCGAACTGCGCGCCCTTGCCGGTGCCAGGACCGACGCCGTACTGCACGCCGAAGGTATTGCCGCCGCCGAAGACTTTCGCTTGACGGTGGAAGGCCGACAATTGCCAGCCATTGTGCTTCTGGCCAAATGCGTCGTTGTCCTTGCCTTCGCCGATGATGTAGGTCGCGGCCAGGTCCAGGGTGCCGTTTTCATTGACGGGAATTTCGCCATAGATGAAGTTCTGGCGCACGGCCGACTTGGTGCTGACGACGCCGGTCTTCGACACGGTGTTGATGTCGTTGTCCTTGAAGAAGGCATACGAGAATTTACCGGGACCGGCAGGAATGCGGTCCAGGCCGGCGCCCGTGCCGTTCATGTTGATGTACTGCAAGTCCAGCATGTGGATGTCAGGACGGTAGTAGAAGCGCTTGCCGATCCAGGCCGTGCCGCCGTTCAGGAAATCGAGTCCCTGCGCTTCGACATAGGCCTTGACGATGCCCAGCTTGTTGTCGCCGAAATCGGAATTGGGCGCGTAGGCGTTGACCCAGATGGTGGCCAGGTAGTTCACGCCGCCGGACTGGGCGACGGACTTGGTGTAGCCGAATTCCGTGTAGGCGTCGCACTCATTGCCCAGACGGTATTTCATGGTATTGCCGCCCAGGCCGAAGCAACCCTGCGAGCCGCCGTCGCCCGAGGTATTGCTGCCGGCGCCGGCGCGCAGGTAGCCGTGGAAGCCTTCGGAGTCGGATGGGTACATGGGGTCGGCGGCAGCGGAACCGCTGGCGATGGCCAAGACGATGGCAGCTGGCAGTGTTTTCAACACGGCCTTCAACATGTTGCGATGCAGCATGGTAAGTCTCCTCAGTAGTTATTTTTTATCTAGTCATTCGTGGCCGAATGTACTGGCCAGAATTCTTTCCAGCAGGGACATAGTAACTATACTACGAACAAATATCAACATATTATGTTGTAATCCTACGACTACTCTGCGACACTTTATTTGCCTGCTTTTTTCCGTCGCCGCTCCTTTTTTGACGGTGCGCGCGGGCGTTTGACAGGCGGCCTTGCATTTTTTGGCACGCAGGACGTATACGAATTAAAATCCTTGGTTTTTGCCCATAACGACAGTTGCGCCGCCACGACAGCGCACGCACACGAGATAAAGCACCGCCATGAAAATTGATGAAAAGACTGAAGTAGCAGGCAGCGATCCCGCGGAGCGCTTCAGTGACGGGCCGCGCCTGCTGGCGGACATCGGCGGCACCAATGCCCGTTTCGTGCTGGAGACGCGCCAGGGCCACTTGGAAGCGGTGGCCGTGCTGCCCTGCGACGACTACGCGTCGCTGCTCGACGCCATCACCGCCTACATGGACAGCGGCGAGGCGCGCGCCGCCGGTTCGGCGCGCGTGCGCCATGCGGCCATCGCCATCGCCAATCCCATTGACGACGACAATATCCGCATGATGAACCACCACTGGTTCTTCTCCATCGAGGCGATGCGCGACGCGCTGGGCCTCGACACCCTGCTGGTGGTGAACGACTTCACGGCGCTGGCCATGGCCCTGCCCTACCTGCGGCCGGACCAGCGCCTGCAGATCGGCGGCGGCATGGCGCGCGCCGACAGCGTCATCGGCCTGCTCGGCTCGGGCACGGGCCTGGGCGTATCGGGCATGATCCCCGCCGAAGACCGCTGGATCGCGCTGGGCAGCGAGGGCGGCCATGTCAGCTTCGCCCCGTGCGACCAGCGCGAGATGGACGTGCTGTCCTTCGCCTGGCGCGAACTGTCGCACGTCTCGGCCGAGCGCCTCGCCTCCGGACGGGGGCTGGAATTGATCTACCGCGCGCTGTCCGACCGCGCCGGCCGGCATGAGGTGCCGCCGCTGCTGGCCGCTGAAATCACCAGCCGCGCCCTGAACAACGAGTGCGAGGTGTGCCTGGAGGCGGTCGACTGCTTCTGCGCCATCCTCGGCTCCATCGCCGGCAACGTGGCCATGACCCTGGGCGCGCTGGGCGGCATCTATATAGGTGGCGGCATCGTGCCGCGCCTCGGCCCCCTGTTCGAGCAGTCGCAGTTCCGCGCCCGCTTCGAGCAAAAGGGCCGCCTGAACGAATACCTGGCGCAGATTCCCACCTTTTTGATCACGGCCGAACTGCCGACATTCCTGGGCATCGCCGCCATCCTGGCGCAAAAGCTCAAGCGTGCCCATACCGGCGCGCCCGTGCTCGAATCGGTCCGCCAGGCGCGCGGCCGCATGAGTCCCTCGGAATGCAAGGTGGCCGACTGGGTATTGAAGGAACCGAACGCCATGCTGACCCTGCCGATCGCTGAAATCGCCCAGCGCGTCGGCGTCAGCCAGCCGACCGTGATGCGCTTTTGCCGCTCGATCGGCGTGCAGGGCCTGGCCGACTTCAAGCTGAAACTCGCTTCCGGCCTGACGGGCGGCGCCATCACGGTGGCCCACTGCCATGTGGAGATTTCGGACTCCGATGCCGAACTGGCGCGCAAGGTGCTGGGCAATAACGCCTCGGCCGCGCTGGCCCTGCGCGACATGCTCGACGTCAAAGCGCTGACGGCGGCCATCGAACTGCTGCGCGGCGCGCAGCGCGTGGAGCTGCTGGCCGTGGGCAGCGCCCGCGTGGTGGCCGACGACATGCAGCAAAAGCTGCTCAACCTGGGCATCGTCAGCAGCTTCTTCGCCGACCCGCAGGCACAGGAAATGAGCGCCGGCATGCTCAAGCCGGGCGACGTGGCGCTGGTCATTTCGCGCTCGGGCGCCCTGCCCGAGCTGCTGCGCACCGTCAAGGTGGCGCAGGCCTGCGGCGCGCGCGTGCTGGCCATCACCGCCAGCGGTTCGCCGCTGGCCAAGCTGGCCGATGTGCTGCTGACCCTGAACCACCCGGAGGGCAACCTCAATTTCGTGCCCATGATCGTGCGCCTGCTGCAGCTGATGATGCTCGATATCCTGTCGGTGGGACTGGCGCGGCGCGATACGGCGCAGCGCACCAGCGCCGCCCAGCTGGAAGAAGGACAATTGCACGGCATGCGCATCAGCGGCAAGCTGAAATTCGGTGGCCACCTCGAATAAGGCGGCGCCCGCCGTCCACGCCTCCTCCGACGCGGCCAGCGGCGCCACCGTGCACGACGTGGCGCGCGTGGCCGGCGTGTCGGCCATGACGGTATCGCGCGTGATCAACGGGCGCGCCAGCGTCAGCGCGGCCACGCGCGACAAGGTCGAGGCGGCGATCGCCAGCCTGCGCTACCAGCCCAACCTGGCGGCCAGGGCGGCCCGCACGGGCACGCTGCGCATCGGTTTGTTGTACAGCAACCCCAGCGCCGCCTTCCTCAGCGAATTTCTGGTTGGCGCCATGGACCAATGCCGCCAGGGCGGCGGCCAGCTGCTGCTCGAACGCTGCGGCGACCTGGCCAGCCAGCATGCCGCCATCGCCTGCCTGGTGGAAGCGGGCATCGACGGCATCCTGGTGCCGCCGCCTTTGTGCGATTCGCCGCAAGTGCTGGCACAATTGAACAATATGGGCATCCCCGCCATCGCCGTCGCCACGGCGCGGCCCTCGCCCGATATGTCGGCCGTACGCATCGACGACTACGAAGGCGCGCTGGCCATGACGCGCCACCTGCTCGCGCTGGGCCACCGCGACATCGGCTTCATCGAAGGCGACCCGGCGCACACGCCCGCCCTGCTGCGCCGCCAGGCCTTCGAGGACGCCATGCGCGAAGCGGGCTTGCAGGTGCCGCCGCACAGGGTGGCGCAAGGCTATTTTACGTATCGTTCGGGACTGGACGCGGCGCGCCAGCTGCTGGCGCAACAACCGCACCCCAGCGCCATCTTCGCCAGCAACGACGACATGGCCGCCGCCACCCTGGCCGTGGCGCACGGCATGGGCTTGCAGGTGCCGGCGCAATTGAGCGTGTGCGGCTTCGACGACACGCCCGTCGCCACCACCGTCTGGCCCGAGCTGACGACCATCCACCAGCCCATCGCCGACATGGCGCGCGCCGCCGTCAATCTCGTCATCGACGAAATCCGCCAGCGCCGCGCGGGCGAAACGGCGCCCGCCACGCATCACCTGATGGCGTTCACCTTGATGAAACGGGCGTCGACGGGGGCATGCGGCCCCCGCTGACCTGCCCTTAGCGCACCACCGTGCGCTGCGCCAGCGACTCCACCAGTTCCACCGAGGGCGGCGAGCCGCCGGCCGCCAGGCAGGCGCCCGCCCCGGCCGCGACGGCAAAGCGCAAGTGCTGGCCGCCGTCGGCCTCGGGACGGTACATCAGGCTGTACAGCAAGCCGCCGATGCTGGCGTCGCCCGCACCCACCGAGTCGACCACCTCGATGACGGGCGGCGCCGCCTGCCATGTCTGCCCGCCCTGGTACAGCGCCGCGCCCTGCGAGCCACGCGTATACAGATACGTGGCCTGCGGATTCCAGCCGCGCAGCACGGCAAACGCGCCATCGATGTCGTCGTGGCGGAACAGGCCCGCCAGGTCTTCGTCCGACACCTTCACCACGTCGGCCAGCTCCGTCATGCGGCGCAGGGTGGCGTCGTAGCGCTCGTCCATCATGATGCGGAAATTCGGGTCGTAGCTGATCTTGACGCCGGCCGCCTTGAGTTCCTGCGCCAGCGCCACCAGCTTGCCGGCCAGCGGTTCGCGCGCCAGGCTGATGCCGCCGAAATGCACCCATTGCGCGCCCTGCATCCATCCGCCTGGCAGCTGCGCCGCGTCGAAATGCAGGTCGGCGCTGTCGTCGCCGATGAAATAATACGTGGGCGGATGCAGTTCATGCACGATGGCCAGCAGCGGCGACTTCGCGCGGCGCTGCAAAAAGCGCATGTCCAGGCCCGCCGCTTCGGTGGCGGCGGCCAGCGCGTCGCCGAACACGTCGAGGCTGACGGCGCCCGCAAAGGCGCTGGGCACGCCCAGCCGAGCCATCACGCGGGCCACGTTCCAGGTCGAGCCGCCCACCTGGCTGCTCCAGGCGTCCGCGCCCGTGCGCAGCATGTCCGTCAGCGCTTCGCCGGCCGACACGAATGGTGGGAATTCGCGTGGAAAAGCGGCGCTCATGCGGCACCTTTGAGCACGTTCAGTACTTCATAGCAGGCGCCCATGGTGTGGTAATCGACCTTGCCGGCCGGGCTCTTCTCGTTGCTGATTTTTTGATTCTCGGGCGTCAAAATGCGGTACCAGGCGCCGTGCTCGTGGTCGACGAAGTGCTTCCAGCTGTAGTCCCATATCTTGTCGTAGCTGTGCCAGTAGGCGTCGTCGCCCGTGCGCGCGGCCAGCACGGCGGCGGCGGCGAAGCTTTCCGCCTGCACCCAAAAATATTTGTCGCCGTCGCAGATCTCATCGTGCGGACCGAAACCGTAATGGATGCCGCCATGCGCGCCATCCCAGGCCTTGGCCAGCGCCGTGTCGTACAGTTCACGCGCACGGGGCAGCAGCCAGTCGGACGGACCGGCCATGAACCTGGCGTGGCGCTCCATGATCAACAGCAGCTTGGCCCATTCCGTGAAGTGGCCGGGCTGGTAGCCCCACGGGCGGAAGATATTGCTCTTGTCGTGCAGGTTGTAGTCCCAGTCGATAGACCAATCCGGCTTGTAGTGTTCCCAGATCATGCCGTTGGCCAGACCCGCCTGGCGCACCGTGATGTTGTGCGCCAGCGTTTCGGCGCGGTGCAGGTAGCGCGCCTCGCCCGTCGCCTCGAACGCGGCCAGCATGGCTTCGCAGGCATGCATGTTCGCGTTCTGTCCACGGTAGCCGTCAAGCGTGGCCCAGTCGGCGCTGGCCACGTCCGCATACAGGCCGTGCTCGGGCAGCCAGAAGCGCTGTTCCATCAATTCGAACGTTTCATCCAGGTAGGCACGCGCTTCCGCCATCCCCGCCTGCAAGGCATGCGCATAGGCGAGCAGCACGAAAGCCAGGCCATAGCAGTGGTTGGCGCCGTCTTCCACCTGTTTGACGCCATCTTTCCACGACAGTTGCCAGGCGTAGCCGCCCGTGGCCGGGTCGCGGTGCACGTCGCGCAAGAAGGCCACGCCGTGGCGCATGGCCGCCTGGTAATCGTCGCCGCCGAAATGGCGGCAAGCCATGGCGTAATTGAAGATGAAGCGCGTGCTGCTGACCAGGTGGCGCGTGGCATGGTCGTAGACGGTGCCGTCGTCGAGGAAGAAGTGGTAGAAGCCGCCGCTCGGGTCAAACGCGCGCGGGTGATAGAAGTGCATCGTGTGCAGGATGTGCCCTTCGAGCATCTGCCTGGAACGGAAATCGGGATTCATGGGTCTCTCATGATATTGTTATCGATAACAATGATGATAGCATGCCGTTTCCGCTCCGTCTCGCCGAATCACGGCGTCTTGGCCAGCTTGCGCTGTTCACGCCACATTGTGGCCTGCGCGGGGTCGGCCGCCTGTCCCAGTTCACCCCGATCGTACACCTTGATCAGCCTTTCGATGGCCTCCAGGTCGCCCTGCCTGGCCGCCAGCAGATACAAGTCGAAGGGCTGGGGCGCCGGCCCTTGCCGCGTGGGACCGCCGCGGCCCTGCTCCAGCAGGCGCGCGAAACCCGTCTGGCCCGGCGGGCTTTTGGCGATGGCCGCCATCTCGTACCAGCCCAGCGCCGCCTCGTCGCTCTGCGGCACGCCCTGCCCCACTTCATAGGAATAAGCGACATTGTTCAAGCCGGGCGGATCGAGCGCCTTGGCCGCCCGCATGTACCAGCCGAACGCCTCCTTGCGCTGCGCATCATCGTGCGCCGTCATCATCAGGCGGTAGCCGATTTCATTGTAGGCGGGAATAAAACCGTTTTCGGCATAGAACTTCAGCCAATGCAGCGCGTGCGCCTGTTCTTCCGGGCTGCTGTGGATATTTTCAAAATGCTGGGCCACCATGAAGTTGGCAAGTTCCACGCCTTGCGCGGCCCCCTTGCGCGACCAGTATTCGCCCAGCTTGCGGTCGATGGCCATGCCCTGCCCCAGCGTATAGGCCACGCCCAGGAATGCCTGGGCCGGGCCATGGCCGCCCTCGGCCGATTTCCGCATCCACGCCAGGCCGGCGTCAACGTCGCGCGGCGCGCCCTCGCCCTCGTGCAGCATCTGCGCCAGTTCCAGCTGGGCGGCCGCATCGCCCCCTTCGGCGGCGCGGCGCGTCTTGTCGTAGGCGGCGATTTTTTCCGGCGACAGGTCGGCCGGACGGTCGATCACGGCCTGCACCCTGGCGCGCATGGCGTCAAGGCCCTTGGTGTCGAATTCGGCCAGCGCCGGATGCTGGCGCGGCGCCGCTTCGGCGGCTGGCTGGGCCGGCACGCTCTGGGCCAGCGCCAGGCTCAATAAGAATACGATGGTCTTCATTTCTTCTCGCTTTCCGCCAGCCTGGCGCGCCATTCGGCGGCGTCGTCGGCATTCGCCTGCTGTCCCAGTTCGCCCTTGACATACACATCGAGCATGCGTCGCATGGCGGGCAAGTCGCCGCTCCATCCCGCCCGCTCGTACCAGACCAGGGCCAGCTTGTCCGACTGCGCCACGCCCAGTCCCAGCTCGTGCGCGCGGGCCAGGTTGCGCATGCCGGCCGGTTCCTTTTCGCGCGCCGCCCTGTCATACCAGTGGAAGGCCTCGCCGCGATCCTGCTCATCGGCGGCTGCGCGCATCAGGTGCTCGCCCAGCGCATTATAGGCGGGCACAAAGTGCTCTTCGAGCGCGGCCTTCTTCAGCCATTGGATGGCCAGCGCCTGTTCTTCGGCAGGGCTGTCGCCATCGATGAATTCCAGCGCCAGCATGGTTTGCGCCAGCGCGTCACCCTGCGCCGCGCCCTTGCGCAGCCAATATTGTCCCTGCACGCGGTCGATCGGCACCTTGCCGCCCACCGTGTAGGCCAGGCCCAGGGCCGATTGCGCCGGCGCATAGCCGCCTTCGGCCGACTTGCGTATCCAGGCCATCGAGTGCGCCGTGTCTTGCGGCGCGCCGACGCCCAGCTGCAGCATGCGCGCCAGTTCCAGCTGCGCCTCGACGTCGCCCGCTTCGGCCGCACGCCGGGTCTCGGCAAATTCGGCGATGCTTTCCGGGCTATGGCTGGCCGCATCGGCCCGGGCCTTGATGGCGATCAACTGCAGATCGAGCAAGGTGGGCGAGGTTTGCGCCAGGACAGGCAACGCCAATAGTAAAGGAATCAGCAACAATAATTTCTTGGGCATGCGGCGGTATCGAAAAGAAGAAAACCCGCATGGTAGCCGATGCCATGCGGGACAGGCGCGCACGGTAGGCGAAGTTTGACAGGTGGCGTAGGCAAGCTTACATTGCATCAACTCAACCCCATACCCAGGAACGCCATGAACCGCCTCGCCACCACTGCCCTGACTTTGCTGCTCGCCGCAGCCTGCGTGGGCGCCAGCGCCGCAGACACCCAGCTGACCGGCTGCGCCGCCAAACGCGAAAGCATCCGCAGCGAATTGCGCCAGGCCCAGGAACAGGGCCTGTCCGACAAGGTCGCGGGCCTGACGCGCGCGCTCGATGAAGTCAACGCCCACTGCCGCGACAGCAGCCTGGTCGAACGCCACAACAAGAAGGTGCTGAAGGCGCAGGCCAAGGTCAACCAGACGGAGCGTTCGCTGCGCCTGGCCCAGGAAGCGAACAAGGAGCCGAAGAAGATCGCCAAGCTGGAAGGCAAGCTGGAAAAAGCCAGGGCGGAATTGGCCGCCCTGCAGGCCCAGCAGCCTTAAGCTTTCTCCCCCAGCAGCTGATAAATGCTGGAGAAATCCAGCGCGCCCGCCCCCGCCTTGCTGTGCAGACTATATAAATTGCGCGACAGGGCGCCCAGCGGCACCGAGGCGCCGCTGGCCAGCGCGCTTTCCACGGCCAGGCCCAGGTCTTTCAGCATCAAATCGACGCCAAAGCCGCCCGTGTAGCCGCGCGACGCGGGCACGTTCTCGGCCACGCCGGGGCACGGGTTGTACACCTCCAGGGTCCAGTTGCGGCCCGAGCTTTTCGCCATCACGTCCGACACCACTTTGGGGTCCAGGCCATTGGCCACGCCCAGGCGTATCGCTTCGCTGGTGCCGACCATCAGTATCCCCAGCAGCATGTTGTTGCATATCTTGACCGTCTGACCGCAACCGGAGCCGCCCGCATGGAAGATGGCCTTGCCCATGATCTCCAGGTAGGGCCGCGCCGCCGCCAGTGCCGATTCTTCGCCGCCCACCATGAAAGTCAGGGTGCCGTTGGTGGCGCCCGCCGTGCCGCCCGAGACGGGCGCGTCCAGCATGGGCAAGCCCCGCTCCTGCGCCGCGCGGCCCACCTGGCGCGCCGCCTCGGTGGAAATCGTCGAACAGTCGATCAGCAGGGTGCCGGGCCGCGCCTGCGCCAGGATACCGGAGTCCCCCAAATACGCACCCAGCACGTGGCGGCTGGCCGGCAGCATGGTGATGACGATGTCGGCGGCGGCAATCGCCGCACCCTGGTCGTCGGACACCAGGCCGCCGCCATCGGCGAACTGGCGCACGCTGGCCGGCAGCAAGTCAAAGCCCGTGACGGCATGGCCGGCCCGCACCAGGTTGTGCGCCATGGGCAGCCCCATGTTGCCCAGGCCAATAAAAACGATGTTTGCGCTCATCGCCGCCCCTTATTTCATTGCAATGGTGGTGTTGACGCCGCTGCCGCCATCGTCCGGGGCGAACCAGCGCGCCGTGACGGTCTTGGTCTGCGTCCAGAAATACAAGGCTTGCTTGCCGTTCGGCCCCAGGTCGCCCAGTTTCGAGGCGCGCGAGCCCGTAAAGCTGAAATAGGCGACGGGCACGGGAATGGCCACGTTGATGCCCACCTGCCCCACGTCGATCTCGTTCTGGAACTTGCGCCCGGCCCAGCCGGACGAGGTGAAGATCGAGGTGCCGTTGCCGTTCGGGTTGGCGTTGATGAAGGCGATCGCTTCGTCGAGCGTCTCGGTTTCGACCACGCACATGGCGGGACCGAAGATTTCCTGCGTGTAGACGGAATTCGATGCCGCCACCTGCGAGAATATCGTCGGCCCCATGAAATTGCCGCCCTCGTAGCCGGCCACCTTGTGGCCGCGGCCGTCGAGCAGCAGCTGCGCGCCTTCGTCCACGCCCGCCTGGATCAGCTTTTCCGCGCGTTGCATGGCGGCCTTCGAGACCATCGGCCCCAGGTCGGCCGTGCGGTCGCTGCCCGGTCCCACTTTCAGCGCTTGCGAGCGGGCGACGATTTCCGGCAGCCAGGAACGGGCCTCGCCCACCAGCACGACGACGGAATTGGCCATGCAGCGCTGGCCCGCCGCGCCGAAGGCCGCGCCGATCAGGTTATTGATCGCCTGCTCCTTGTTGGCGTCGGCCAGCACCACGCAATGGTTTTTCGCGCCCATCATCGACTGCGCGCGCTTGCCCGATTCGCTGGCGCGGCGGTACACATGCGTGCCCACGTGAGTGGAGCCGATGAAGGACACGGCCTTGATGTCGGGATGGTCGCACAGCATGTTGACGACGTCGGCGCCGCCATGCACGACATTCAGCACGCCGGCCGGCAAGCCCGCCTGGTACATCAGCTCGACCAGGTACATGCTCGAGGACGGGTCCTGCTCGGACGGTTTCAGCACAAAGGTATTGCCGCAGGCAATGGCGATGGGGAACATGAAGCATGGCAGCATGACGGGGAAATTGAACGCCGTGATGCCGGCGCCCACGCCCAGCGGCTGGTAGATATTGTAGACGTCGACGCCCGTGGCCGCGTTTTCCGCGATTTCGCCCAGCTGCAGGGTGGCGATCGAGCACGCGTGTTCCACCACTTCCAGGCCGCGCATCACTTCCCCTTCCGCGTCGGGCAGGGTCTTGCCATGCTCGCGCGTGATCAGTTCGGCCAGGGCGCCGATATTGTCGCGGATCAAATGCTGGTACTTGAGCATGATGCGCATGCGCGCCGCCAGCGGGGTATTGCGCCACGTCTTGAATGCTTCCTTGGCCGTGGCGACGGCCAGATTGACTTCGTCGGGCGTGGAAAACGGCACCCTGGCGACGATGTCCTGCGTGGCCGGGTTGACGACGTCGCGCCATTCCGTGCTGGTCGAGGCGTGGTGCTTGCCGCCGATGTGCAGGGGGATGGCGGGGACTGAGGTGAGGGCTTGGTTCATGGTTCGAGACTCCGTGGTTATTTTTTAACGAGATTGCACGCCGCAGCATCCATCGGCTTGAACGCCTGGTCGGCGGGGATGGTGGACAGCACTTTCAGGTAATCCCACGCGCCTTTGGATTCGGCCGGGGTTTTGACCTGCACCAGGTACATGTCGTGGATGACGCGGCCGTCTGGGCGGATCGAGGCATTGTGCATGACGGCGTCCTGGATGGGCAGCTCGCGCATTTTCTGGGCGACGATCTTCGAGTCGTCGCTTTTCGCGGCCGCCACCGATTTCAGGTAATGGTAGACGCTCGAATACACGCCCGCCTGCACCATGGTCGGCTTGGCGCCCTTGTTGAGCGCCTCGAAACGCTTGGCAAACGCGCGGCTGCGCTCATCGGCATCCCAGTAAAAGCCGTCCGCGTAGACCAGGCCCTGGGCCGTGTCCAGCCCCAGCGCGTGCACGTCGGACAGGAACACCAGCAAGGCGGCCAGGCGCTGGTCCTTGCCGCTGCCGATGCGGAATTCGCGCGCCTGCTTGATGGCGGAGACCACGTCGGCGCCGCCGTTGGCCAGGCCGATCACCTGCGCTTTCGAGCCTTGCGCCTGCACCAGGAAGGACGAGAAATCGGAAGCGTTGAGCGGATGGCGCACGGCGCCCAGCACCGTGCCGCCATTGCGCTTGACGACTTCGCTGGCGTCCTTTTCCAGCGAGTGGCCGAAGGCGTAGTCGACGGTGACGAAATACCAGGATTTTTGCCCGAGTTTCGTCAGCGCCGCCGCCGTGCCGGCCGCCTGCGAATAGGTGTCGAACATCCAGTGGAAGCCGTTCGGCGAGCAATCTTCATTCGTCAGGCGCGTGGTGGCCGGGCCACTGAACATGGCGATGCCGCCCTTCTCTTTCATCAGCTTTTGCACGGACAGGGCCACCGAGGAATTGGTCAGATCGGCGATGGCATCGACCTTGTCGCGGTCTATCCACTCGCGCGCCTTGGAGGCGGCGATATCGGCCTTGTTCAAATGGTCGGCCGAGAGGATTTCGATCTTCATGCCCTTGCATTCGGCTTTCAGGCAATCCTCGACGGCCATCTGGCTGGCGACGACGGAGCCGCGCCCGCCCATGGCCGAATACGGGCCGGACATGTCGGTCAGGATGCCGACCTTGACGACGCCGTCGGAAATCTGCGCGTGCGCGCCGGTGAAAGACAGGGAAAGCGCCAGCGCGCCCATGGCCAGAACGGTTTTTTTCATGCGTGTCTCCAGGTGAACAGGTTTTCTTATAGGTGTAGATGCATTCTGCATGTGTAAAAATATGCACTCAAGTGAAATTAATGCATAATTCCTTTGCAAAAATGCACAAGGAGAAGAAAGTGCTCGATTGGGACAATGTACGCGTCTTCCTGGAGCTGACGCGCAGCGCGGGACTCGTCGACGCGGCGAAAAAACTGGGCATCGACCATTCCACCGTGTCGCGGCGCATGCGCAAGTTCGAGGAGCAGGTGGGCACGCAGCTGTTCGACCGCAATTACGTGGGCTACCAGCTGACGCCCGAGGGCCACCGCCTGATGGAATATGCGGAAACCATGGAAAGCACGGTATTTGCCGCCACCGAGGAACTGGGCGAACACAACCGGCTGCTGTCGGGCCAGGTGCGCCTGGGCGCCACGGAAGGCTTCGGCGCCGTCGTGCTGGCGCCGCACCTGGCGCAGTTTTGCGGCCGCTATCCGCACATCAGCGTGGACCTGATCGCCGTGCCGCGCTTCGTCAGCCTGTCCAAGCGCGAGGCGGACGTGGCCATTTCCATCGAGCGCCCCCTGTCCGGCCCCTACGTGGTGACGAAATTGTCCGACTACCGGCTGAAACTGTACGCCACGCCCGCCTACCTGGCGCGCCACGCGGCGATCACCAGCGTGGCGCAGCTGGCGCAGCACCCGATCATCGGCTATGTGGACGACCTGGTCTTCAGCGCGGAGCTGCGCTATATGGACAACGTGGCGCCCGACTCGCTGCGCGCATTCCGCAGCACCAGCGTGATCGCCCAATACCACGCGGCGCGCGCGGGCCAGGCGCTGGCGATCCTGCCCTGCTTCGTGGCGCAGCAGTCGAACGAACTGCTGCCCGTGCTCGACGGCGACATCGACCTCGTGCGCTCTTTCTGGATGATTTCACCGAGCGAACGGCGCAACATCGCCCGCGTCAGCGCCCTGTGGAACTACCTGCGCGGCGCCATCGATTTGAATCACGCCTATCTGATGGGCGAGACGGCCACGCCCAGCTGGCCAACTTGAGCACACTGCGGCGCGCTACACTGTCCTGTCGCCACATACAAATTAGGAGAATGCCATGCTGATGGATGCAAACCAGGCTGTTTTAGTCATTGTCGACCTGCAAGGCCGTTTGATGCCGGCCATCCACGACGCCGGCCTGGTGCTGGCGCAAAACCTGCGCCTGGCCAGGATCGCCCGCCTGCTCGACGTGCCCGTGCTGGGCACGGAACAGAACCGCCAGGGACTGGGGCCGAACGTGGAAGAGATCGCCGCCTTGTGCGAACGCACCTTGCACAAGACGCATTTCGGCGCCTGTGCCGACGGCTTGCAGGCGATCTTGCCGCCAGGGCGCAGCCAGATCGTCGTCACCGGTTGCGAAGCCCATGTGTGCATGCTGCAGACGGCCATCGGCCTGCTGGAACTCGATTATGACGTGATCATCGCCATCGACGCCGTCGGTTCGCGCCAGGCCGCCAGCCGCGACGCGGCGCTGGCCCGCCTGGACAGGCTGGGCGCCCACCTGGTGACGGTGGAAATGCTGGCCTTTGAATGGTTGCGAGACTGCAAGCACCCGCGTTTCCGCGAAGTACTGGCGCTGATCAAATAAGCACTCCTTTACGCAGGATCAAGCCCATCGGCTGTCCATTTGCTAGCTTGGTAAAAGCGCCGCCATTGCGAGCAGCGCACCTGTCCAACCGAGCTGGAGAACCATCATGGCCTATATCCTGCGGGGCAAGCTGTGCGGCTTGATCTGTGCCGAATGTCCTGAAGCCTTGTCGCACGTCATCGTGCGCCTGTACCGCCTGCGCGAGTCGCAAAACGTCACGGCCCTGGCCGTGGCCAGCGCCAAGGAAACCTTCGCCATCCTTACCGACGAGGAAGTGCAGGCGAAAGCACCCTTCCTGCTGGCCGAGGCGCGCACGGATGACGACGGCAATTACAGTTTCACCCTGGACGGCGATTACCAGGGCGAAGCCGTCGAGGTCGATGTGCTGTGCCCCACCGTGCCGCATCTGAAGCCGGGCCCGAAAGACCCCGTGCCGCTGCAGTTTTCCATCACCACCCTCCAGCCCCGCTGGCGCCAGGTCGACAACGATTTCCTCGCCGTCTGGGATTACTGCCTGCCGCAACGCTTCTGGTGCCTGGTGCGCGCCCGCTTCGGCGCCTGGACCATCTGCGGCCGCCTGCGCACCTGCGATGCGCCCCACACGCCGATCGCCGGCGCCACCGTGCGCGCATTTGACGCGGACTGGCTGCAGGACGATGCGCTGGGCGTGGCCGTCACCGATGCCACGGGACGTTTCCGCATCGATTACCTGACGTCGGACTTCACGCTTACGCCGTTCTCGCCGTTCATCAACGTGGAGTTCGCCAGCGGGCCCGACGTGTACTTCACGGCCCAGCTGGGCAGCGTGACCATCCTGTCGGAAACGCAAGCCAACGGCCGCCAGCCGGGGCGCGAAAACGTCGGCCACTGTTTCTGCGTGGAACTGTGCTCGAAAGACGTCTTGCCGCCCGACGTGGAAGGCGTGCCCCACTGGCAGCAGGTGGAAGTATTCGACATCCACCCCTTCCCCTCGCTGGCAGGCTTTTCCGCGCAAGGCTATGCGGGCGGCGCCGGCGCCTCCTACGTGTTCGCCGGCGGCGTCACCTTGAAAGGCAATTGCCCGCTGCGCAACAGCGCCATCCCCGCCAATCCGCTCGAATACCGCTTCCTGATCGGCGAATGGACGTGGCCCGGCGGCACGGACGACCCGACAGCCTTGCCGACGGTGGCGCCGGCTACCCTGCTGCCTTTGACGCAAGTGCTCGGCACCCTCGTCGGCTATGTGTTTTATACGAATGGACTGGGCCTGGCCGACTCGGCACAGGTCGTCATCGATGCGAGCGATCTGAAACCGGGCGGCTGGATACGGGTCGACGGCAAGCCCGTCACCGTGGACATGCGCGACGGCACGACGGCCATCGTCAACGTGGCGCCCAACATCTTCCTGCGCACCTTCGATTTGCTCACCGTGAATACGCCCGCCATCACCAGCCTGCATCCGGCCAAGCTGCCAGGCGGCTTGCCCATCCTCGACGCGGGCCGCAGCCTGACGGCAGCCGAGAGCGAACCGATACGCCGCTACCGCCTGGGCTTCGAAGTGCGCGACGGCATCAGCCTGGCGCTGGTGGCCACGGACGGGCTTGACTCCATTGTCTTCGACAACTCGCCCGTCATCGTGGTGCTGGACCTGGAAGAGTTGCGCAGCAATGCCTGCAACCCCATCGCGGGCGGCCTCGTGCATATCCTGTACACGATAGACCATCCGCATTTGCGCTTTTTCAATATCACGATTTCCAACAACAACGGCATCCAGCACCCGCCGCCACCGCTGCCGGCCGCGAGTTTCACGCCGCCGCCACCACCGAGCAATTATCTGTTCCGCGGCGGCGCGGGCGGCCCGCATTTATCGGGCAACAATGGCGGCTTTCCCGTCAACGTGGCGCTCGATCCGCCGTGCGCCTATCGCGTGGCGATTACGTGGCAGACGCGGCATTACCTGGCGTCCAGCCACAGCATTGACAGGCTGTACTGCAAATAGAATAGGCTTGACTCAGAAATAACGTACCCACGCCTGCTGCGAGGTGCGCTTGTAGTTGGCAAACGCGCGGCAGGGAAAGTACAGCACGGGCATCAGCAGCAAGGCCAGCAGCCAGACTTGCCAGATGTGCTCGACGCCATAGCGGGCGCCGTGGTTGGCGCCCAGCACGGCCGTCAGGGCCAGGCCGATGGCCAGCAGCAGGTATAAATGCAGCAAGTAGTAAAACATGGGCGCGCCGCCAAAGGTGGCGCAGGCCCGCGTGAACCCATTGTCGATGCTTTCCAGCCAGGCCAGGCCCAGCAAGCCCAAGCCCAGGGTGAACAGCAAAAAGTCCAGCGACGGCGGATACTTGGTGAAGTTCAGCACGCTCATGAGCGTGCGCACGGTTGTCTCGCCCGCTACCCACGGCAAGGTTTCGCCATATAAATTGAAGCCGCGCAAGACGACCAGGAGCAGCAAGCCGCCCGCGCCCAGCGCCAGCAACAGGCGACGCCGTCCATCCGGTGAACGGCTGCGCGCATACAGGGGCCCGGCCGCATAGCCGAGCACGATCACGCCTATCCACGGCAGCAACGGATAGCTGACCTTGACCTGCATGGCGCCGTCCGCCACCAGGTAACCGCGTTGCAGCAGCACCGTCAGCGCGTAATAGCCAAGGCTGCCCGGTTCCGCGCGCAAGCCTGTGAGCAAATGCTGGCCCGCGATAATCGCCACACCGAGCACGAGCAGCACCTTCAAGGGCAGCTTGTGCAGCACGGCCAGCGCCATCATGGCCAGGCCGATGACCCAGATCACCTGCAAATACAGCACGGCCGGCGGAAAGGTCCCGCTCCACGCGAAATTGACGAACACCAGTTCCAGCACCACCAGCAGCAAGCCCCGCTTGAACAGGAAGCCGGCCGCGCTGCGCGGTCCGGCGGCCGGATGCGCGTACAGCCAGGCCGACAGGCCCGTCAAAAAGACGAACATGGGCGCGCAGACGTGGGCCGCCAGGCGCGTGAAGAACAGGGCCGGATCGACGCTGGCCACATCCATCGGGTCGCTGACCTGGTGATGTAAAAACACGGTTTCGCGCACATGGTCGAACAGCATGATCAGCATGACGAGGCCGCGCAGTACGTCGATGACGGCGATGCGGGTGCGCAGGGTGGCGGAAGAAGCCAGGGGGGCGGAAACAGTCATTTGCCAGGTCTATGTTGGTGGTTCGTTGGCGCGCCCGGGAAGCGCGGCACGGGCACGGCACCCAGCCGGCCGTACAGCGCCGTGGCCGGGCCTGTCAGCACTTCGACATTCTGCGTATGGCCCGCGTGGCGCATGCCATTGTCGCCGCGGCTGGAGCTGCAGCCATTGAGCAGGTGGTCGGAGCCGCATTTCGGGGCGCCCGTGACGCCGCGCAGGGCATGGCTGTCCCACAGGCCGTCCGGCGGACTGTGCCTGGCGATGCCGCTGACGGTCACGATATCGTGCGTTGGCGACATCCCAGGGGCGGCATCGCTCGCCAGCGCCAGGGGACTGGCGGCCGCCGGCAACAGCGCTGCCGGGCGTGAAAAAAAGAAGGGCATGGGATTTCTGGCAATCAATGAAAATGCAGATCAATTGCATTATAAATGATAATTGATTCTCACTAAAGGGCTCTTTACCCGCGCAACTCACCAGCCCTGTACTTGTCGCCCATGGACACCGCGCGTGCCGGCCGGGGGCGCGGCGGCGGCCGCACGCGCGCGCCAGTTGATGAAAAATGCAGATCTCGTCCGCCGGCATGGCCGCCGCACGGCAGGCGCCGTTCAGCGCAAGGGCAGGCGCAGCATGAAGCACGCCCCGCCGTCGGGGTGGTTGCCCGCCGTCAGGCTGCCGCCATGCTGCTCGACGATGCCATAGCTGATCGACAGCCCCAGGCCCGTGCCCTTGCCCACGGGCTTGGTCGTGAAGAAAGGATCGAAGACGTGCGGCAGCTGCGCCGGCGCGATGCCGCTGCCGTTGTCGCGCAATTCCAGCGTCACCTCCTGCGCGTCGCAGGCGGCGCTGATCCACATCTGCGGCGGCGCGGCGGCGCCGGCCAGCGCCGCATCGCTGGCATTCTGGATCAGGTTCATGAAGACCTGCAGCAGCTTGCCGCCATTGCCCATCACCGTGATCGGCTGTGGCGTCCAATGTACCTGGAAGCCGGGGGCGGCGCCCTTGCCTATCCAGTGCACGGCGCGTTCGATCACGCCGTTCAGATCCACCGCCACGCGCTCGTCGCGGTCGACGGCGGAAAAGCGCTTGAGGCCATTGACGATTTCCGTGGTGCGCTGCGCGCCCTCCAGCGTGCCCGCCATCAGCGAAGGCAGGTCCGCCAGGATGGGATCGATGCGCAGCTGGCGCCGCAGCTGCGCCAGCTGCGCAGAGTCCGCGCCGCCGTGCACGGCATCCAGGTACTGCGTCAGGCGCCCGCTGTAGCGCTGCAAGGCATGCACATTGCCCAGCACGAAACTGATCGGATTATTCAGTTCATGCGCGACGCCGGCCACCAGGCGGCCCAGCGAAGCGAGTTTTTCCGCGTGCAGCAGTTGCTGCTGCATGCGCTTCAGCGCTTCATGCGTGTCGCTCAATTCGCGGTAAGCCTGTTTCAGCTCGCCCATGGGGCGGCCCACCAGCACATGGCCCACGGTGCGCCCGGCGCCATCGCGGCGCGCGGTGCAATTGACGTCCACCGGCATGGCGCGCGATGGCTGGCCCTGGCGCCTGTCCTGCAGACTCAGTTCCAGCGCCACGCTGGAACTGGAACCGGCTTCGCCGCGCCCGAGCACCGCGCGCAGCCGCTCCGCGCTATCCTCGTCTGCCAGCAGCGCATACACGGAGGTGCCCCGCAGCTGCGGCTCGGACAGGCCGGCCAGCTCGCGCAGGGCCGCATTGCTTTCCTCGATGGCGCCATCGCGTCCGCAGGCGACCAGCACGTCGGACATCGACGACATCACGCTGAGAATGAACTGCTGCGAGCTTTCCAGCTCCTGGTTTTTTTCCTCCAGCGCGATCTCGTCCTGCACCAGCTGCGAATACACCTCATCCATCTTCTGGATCACATCGATCCAGCCCGCCTCCATGGCATCTCCCGCTCCCGTCATTCCGGGCAGCGGATCCGGCATGGCCGGCGGACGGGGGCGCCGCGTCATGTTCAATGAACCGTGCAGACCATGCACGGGTCGAACGAACGCACGATGTGCTGCACCGCCACCGGCGTCGTCTCGCCAGCCAGCACGGGCGCGCCCACCAGGGCCGCTTCCAGCGCGCCGGGAACGCCGTGCGCATCGCGCGGCGAAAAATTCCAGGAAGTGGGCGCGACGATCTGGAAATTGCTGATGCGTCCCTTGCGGATGCTGACCCAGTGTCCCAGGCTGCCGCGCGCCGCCTCCGTCAAGCCCATGCCTTCGCCTTCGGGCGGTAGTTCGGCGTGCGAAAAGTATGGCGCACCGTTATCGAGTTCACGCACCCAGCGCTCCATCGCCGGCACCACCAGCGCAAGCTCCAGCAGGCGCGCCAGCACGCGCGTATAGACGCTGCCGCCGCAACGGCCTGCCGCGTCGCGTATCAGCGGATGGCCGTCGACCAGCTGGCGCGCCAGCGCGCCCGTTTCCAGCACTTTGCCGGCCAGGCGCGGCGCCTTGTTCCAGGTGTAGGCGCCCGCCTTGTCCGGCTGCGGCAAGGTCAGTCCCTGCGCCGGGTGGCGCGGTCCGCCCGCGTCGCTGAGCCAGGCATGCGTGGCGTCTTCGCCGATGGCGCCCGTGTCCAGCGGCGCGGCCCCCTTGCCGGCCTGCCACAGGCCGCGCGCGAACAGGAAAGCGCCATCCGGCGCAGGATAGGCGCCGTTCGACATGTACAGTCCCGGCCCCGGCCCCATATGTTCCAGCCTGTTGTTCCAGGCAATGGTAAGGAACAGGCGCAAGTCTCCCGCCTCGGGTGCATCCTGCGCATGCCAGGCACGCAAGGCTGCCTCGCTGTCGATGGCGGCCACGGCTTCGAGCGGCGCGGCAAACAGCGTCTGCTCGAGGAAGGCGCGAAATTCGCGGATGCGCGCCAGCAGCCGGATACGCTCCCCCGCTTCGAGCGCGCGCGACGAGCCGCCCGGTTCGATCGATTGCGTGTGCGGCCACTTGCCGCCCAGGGTGCCCAGCAAGGTGAACCAACGCTGGCGCGCGGCCAGCGCCATTCGTGCGTGGCGGCCCGCCTGCGCGGCAAAGCGCTCGTGCACGGCGCCGTGCCAGGGCTGGTGCGCATACCCGGCGCGCGCGAAGTCGGGCATGAAGAACAAATAGAAATGACTGAGGTGGTCGGCCAGGTTTTCCGTCGCCTGCATGATGTTGATCACCCGCTGGCCATTCGGTGGCGCATGCGCGCCCATCAGGTCGCCCAACGCGCGGGCCGCGGCCACCGACTGCGACACGGAACAGATGCCGCAAATGCGTGGCACGTACACCAGCGCGTCAAAAGCGGGCTTGCCCTGCAGGATCTGCTCGAAGCCGCGGTACATGGTGGAGTTGACGTGCGCGCTGCGCACCGTGCCGTCTTCCACGTCGAGGCGCACCTCCAGGTCGCCCTCGACACGGTTGAACGGCCCGACGATCAGGCGGCTCACGGGCTGGCTCACTTCTGGCCCCGCTTGCGGATGGCCGGCAGGCGCACCAGGTGGTCGGCCACGGCATTGTCGCGCACGCGCCTGGGCGTGGCCGACTTGGACAGCGAGGCCAGCGCCACGAACCAGGCCTTGGGCATGTCGGTCGGCAGGCCGACGGGGATGCCGGCAATCTTCGGCGTCGTCTGGAAGGCATGGCCGGGTTCCTCGAAACCCGGCTCGGTGCAGGCGATGCAGGCATAGCCGCCGCGCGTGCACGAGCCTTCGCCGTTCCACAGGCGCGTGTTGCAGTCGGCATGCACCTGCGTGCCCTTGCAACCCATGTGTTCCATCATGCAGCCCAGGTCCGACGGCTGCTCGGCGCTGGCCTTGAATTCATAAAATTCATTGCGCGTGCAGCCGTGATGCACCAGGTGGTCGGCATAGAAGCGGGGCCGTCCCAGCGCGTCGAGCGAAGCGCCGTCGAACAGGCCGGCGGCCAGCGCCATCAGGGTTTCCATGACCCAGTTCGGGTGCGTCGGGCAGCCGGCCACGTTAATCACGGGCAAGCCGGCGCGCGAACGGTAGGCGGCGCCCAGCAGGCCGCCGGGCTGTTCGCCCTCGTACTGCAGGCCGCAGGCATCGGTGGGATTGATGCCTCCTGCCGTGATGCCGCCGAAGGCGGCGCAGCTGCCCACGGCCAGCGTGTAGCTGGCGACGGCGGCCAGCTGGCGCACCCAGGCGATCATGGGCTGGCCGCTGCCGGCCAGCATGTGGAAGCGTCCGTCGGCGCCGCGCAGCATGGAGCCTTCCACGCACAGCGCGTGCAGGACGATGCGGCCTTCGGCGCAATCGCGCAGGATGTCCAGCGCATCCTGCCCGCTGGCCAGCGACAGCGAAGGATGCCACAGCAGCTCGATGCCGGCACTGTCCAGGGTACCGAAGAAATCGGGCGTGTCGGCGCACAGCAGCGACATGGTGCAGCCGCCGCAGCCGCCCGATTGCAGCCACAGCACATTGAATTTTCCGTTCGCCTCAGCCATCAGCGTTTCTCCAGTCCCAGGCGCAGCATCTTGCTGCGCAAGCCCACGCGCGACAATCCCAGTTCATTGGCCGTATGCGTCTTGTTCCAGCGCAGCCGCAGCAGGGTCTCCTTGAGGATGGCCACCTCGATCACTTCCAGCCGCTGCTCCAGCGTGCCGCTGTGGGGAATCGCCATCACGCCCGGCGCGCAGGCGCCGTCCGCGCCGCCGGCCATCCGCCCCTGCACCACTTTGCCGGAAAAGGCCTGTGCGCCGAGCTCTTCGCGTTCGGACGAGGCCAGCGCGATGGCGCGGTAGATTTCATTGCGCAGTTCGCGGATATTCCCCGGCCAAGGATAGGCCAGCAGGCAGGCCATGGCATCGGGCGCAAAGCTGCGCGCCGCCACGCCCAGCTCGCGCGTGCCCTGCGCCAGCAGCGCCTCGGCGATGGGCAGCACGTCGGCTGGCCGCTCGCGCAAGGGCGGCATGGTAAGCGTCACGCCGGCCAGGCGGTAATACAGGTCCTGGCGAAAGCGCCCGGCCCGCACTTCCTGCTCCAGGTCGCGGTGGGTGGCGGCAATCACCCGCACGTTGATGGGAACGGCGCGCGTGGCGCCGACGGGCCGCACCTCGCCCTCCTGCAGCACGCGCAGCAGCTTCACCTGGAAGGCGGGCGAGGTGTCGCCTATCTCGTCGAGGAAGACGGTGCCGCCGTCGGCGCGCTGGAAGATGCCCACATGGTCTTCATAAGCGCCAGTAAACGCGCCCCGCTTGTGGCCGAACAGCTCGGACTCCAGCAGGCTGTCGGTAATGGCGCCGCAGTTTTCCATCACGAAGACGCGCTCGGCACGGGCGCTGGCGTAGTGCATGGCGCGCGCCAGCAGTTCCTTGCCGCTGCCCGATTCGCCCAGCACCAGCACCGACAGGTCGAAACGGGCCACCCTGGCCGCCAGCTCGCAGATGCCGTCCATGGGGCTGCCCGGGGCGCGCACGATGCGGTCGAAATCGAAGACGGCGCGCACGCGGTTCTGCTTTTCCGTCTTGCGCTGGCGCAGCACGGAAGTACTGCTGCGCAGTTCGATGTCAAGGCGATGCATGTCGTTCTGCAGGCGCCGCGATTCGGCCGCGCCACGCACGCAGTCGAGCAGGTGATCGGGCATCCACGGCTTCATCAGGTACTGGTAAATGCCCGCGTCGTTGATGCCGGCGATGATGTCTTCCGAATCCGTGTAGCCGGAAATGATGATGCGCACCACCTCCGGCCAGCGCTCGCGCACCTCCTTCAGGAAACTCACGCCGCTCATGCCCGGCATGCGCTGGTCGCACAGGATCACCACCGGCAATTGCAATTCCATCAGCGCGCGCGCCTCCACCGCCGACCCGGCGGTCAGCACATTGAAATCCTCGTCCAGGGTGCGCCGGATCGCGTCCTGCGATCCCATCTCGTCATCGACCACCAGGATGGTCGGCAAGGCGCTGGCGTCGAAAATACTCATGGTGCGGTGGGTTTCTTTCTTGGCAGGACGGCGGCAGCCATCATCGTAGGCGTCATTGTAGGCAGAAATGGCGCTGCGCCACAATGGCCGTCAGCATATGCGCGGCAACTGCTCGCCCGAAAGCCAGTCCACGACGCGGCGCCCGCCGAAGCGCGTGCGCATCTGCACGAAGCCATGCGGGTCGGCGGCCACGCTGCCGATGCGCGCGGCCTGCGCACCCAGCGGATGGCTGCGCATGGCCGCCAGCAGCGCCGCGCTGTCGGCTTCGGCGCAGATCGCCACCAGCTTGCCCTCGTTGGCCACGTACAGCGGGTCCAGGCCCAGGAACTCGCAGGCGGCGTCGACCTGCGGTGCGACCGGGATGGCCGCTTCATCGAGCAGCATGCCCACGCCGGACTGGCGCGCGATCTCGTTGAGCGTGGTGGCCAGGCCGCCGCGCGTGGGGTCGCGCAGCACGCGCACGCCGGGCACGGCCGCCAGCATCTGCGCCACCAGCGTATGCAGGGCCGCCGTATCGGAGCGGATTTCCGTCTCGAAGTCCAGCGATTCGCGTTTCGACATGATGGCCACGCCATGCTCGCCGATGGAACCGGACAGCAAGATGGCGTCGCCCGGCCGCGCATGGCTGCCGGCGATGTCGATGCCGCTGGCCACCACGCCCACGCCCGTGGTGGTGATGAACACGCCGTCGCCCTTGCCGCGCTCGACGACCTTGGTGTCGCCCGTGATGATCGGCACGCCCGCCTGGCGCGACGCCTGCGCCATCGAGTCGACGATGCGCTTCAGGTCCGCCAGGGGAAAGCCTTCTTCCAGGATGAAGCTGGCCGACAGGAACAAGGGCTGGGCGCCCGACATCGCCACGTCGTTGATGGTACCGTGCACGGACAGGCAGCCGATGTCGCCGCCGGGGAAAAACAGCGGCGAGACGACATGCGCGTCGGTGGCCATCACCATGCGTCCGCCCGCCACGCCGAACAGCGCGCCGTCATTGCCCTGGCGCAGCCACGGGTTGTCGAAAGCGGCCAGGAACAGTTCCTCGACCAGTTGCGCCGAGGCGCGCCCTCCTGCGCCGTGGCCCATGTCGATGCGGCCATGGCGCAAGTCCAGCGGACGCACGTAACCCTTCTTCACGGCGCCGCTCATGCCGCCACCAGCGCGCTGTTGCTGTAGCGTCCATATGAATAATGCGCGGCGCACGCGCCTTCGCTTGACACCATGCACGAGCCCATCGGGTTCTCCGGCGTGCAGACGGTGCCGAAGATCTTGCAATCGGCAGGCTGCTTGACGCCGCGCAGGATGGCGCCGCATTCGCACGCCTTGTTGTCGGCCACCGGTTGGTAAGCGAGCGCGTAGCGCCGTTCCGCGTCAAAGGCGGCGTAGCGCTCGCGGATGCGCAGTGCGCTGTGCGGCACCTCGCCCAGTCCCCGCCATTCGAAGCTTTCGCGCTGTTCGAATACCTCGTCCATCAGCGCCTGCGCGTGCAGGTTGCCGCCGGCCGTCACGGCGCGCAGGAATTCGTTCTCTACCTCGCTGCGCCCTTCGTTCACCTGGCGCACCAGCATCAGGATCGCCTGCATCACGTCGAGCGGCTCGAAGCCGGCGATCACCACGGGCTTGCGGTATTCGCGCGCGAACTGCACATACGGATCGGAACCGATGACGATGCTCACGTGCGCCGGGCCGATAAACCCGTCGATGGGCACCGTGCCGTACTGCCGCACTTCGGGTGACTCCAGGATATGCGTGATGGCTGCGGGAGTGAGCACATGGCAGCACAGCACGCTGAAATTACGCAAGCCGCGCTCCTGCGCGGCGCGGATGGCCAGCGCCGTGGGCGGCGTGGTGGTCTCGAAGCCGATGGCGAAGAACACCACTTCGCGCGCGGGATTCTCGGCTGCGATGCGCAGCGCGTCGCTGGCCGAGTACACCATCCGGATATCGCCACCGCGCGCCTTGGCCTTGATCAGCGACATGCCGCCCGAGGCCGGCACGCGCATGGTGTCGCCATAGGTGCAGACGATGACGTCGCGCTCCAGCGCCAGCGACAGGGCCAGGTCGATGCGGCCGATGGGCAGCACGCACACCGGACAGCCGGGGCCATGGATCATGCGCAGCCCGGCCGGCAGCAGTCCCGCGATGCCGTAGCGCGAGATGGCGTGCGTGTGGCCGCCGCAAAACTCCATGAAGCTGTAGCTGCGCGAGGGGTCGGCTTCGGCCGCGATGCGGGCGGCGATCTTTTGCGCCACTTCGCCGTCGCGGTATTCGTCGATGTATTTCATGCGATTTCCTCAGTCTTTGTTTACGTAGCGGCCTGCGCCGCCGCCAGTTCGCCGAACATGGCCAGGGTGCGCTCGGCCTCCAGCGGATCGAGCTTGCCGATCGCGTAGCCCACGTGCAGGATGACGTAGTCGCCCACGGCCACGTCGGCCAGCAGCGCCGTCGATATTTCCTTGCGCAGGCCGGACAGGTCGATGACCGCCTGCTGCCCCGGCAATACTTCCACGATACGCACGGGAATGGCTAGACACATGATGCTTTTTCCTTGTTTTCCAGAGTTGCGGGGGCGCGGCGCGCGGCATCGAGCTGCCGCCGCGCGACCCAGGCCTGGCCCAGCGCCAGCCCCGCGTCGCCGCACGAAACCGACTGCGGCAACAGCACTTGCAGTCCTTGCGCCTGCAGTGCCGCGCGCAGGCGCGCCGTGACGATGCGGTTATAAAAGCAGCCGCCGCCCAGCGCCACCGTGGCCACGCCATGGCGGCGCGCCGCCTGCCCCGCCCAGTGCGCCAGGGCCTCGGCCAGGGTCAGGTGGAACAGGGCCGCTCCCATGCCTTGGGCATCGGCCCCCAGTTCGAACAGCGCGGCCAGCACGGGCCGCAAGTCCAGCGTGCCGTCGTCGGCGATCGCATACAGTGCGGCCGAAGGCGGTACGGCATGCTGGTCCAGGTAATCGGCCGCCAGCCTTTCCAGCGCCATCGCCGCCTGCGCTTCGAACGGCTGGCGCACGCTCACGCCCAGTGCGCCCGCGGCAGCGTCGAACCAGCGTCCGGCCCCGCTGCTGGGCGGGCAATGCAGATTCTTTTGCAGCATGGCCTGCACCGTGCGCGCGGCCAGCACGCCGGCGGCAGGGCCGAACCGCGCTGCGACTTCGCCCGTTCGCCCCAGCGCATGCAGCGCGGCGGCGGCCATGCGCCACGGTTCGCGCGCGGCCACGTCGCCGCCGGGCAGCGCCAGCGGCTGCAAATGCCCCAGGCGGCGCCAGCTGGCGCCATCGACCCACAGCAGTTCGCCGCCCCAGGCCGCGCCGTCCGTGCCCAGGCCCACGCCGTCGAGCGCCAGGCCCAGTACCGGCCCCTCGCGGCCGTGCTCGGCCAGCACGGCGCCGATGTGCGCATGGTGGTGCTGCACGGCGATGGCCGGCACCTTCAGCTCGCGCGCCAGTTCCTGCGCCAGCTGGCTGCTGAAGAAATCGGGATGCAGGTCGTGCGCCACCGCCTCGACAGCCTCGGCGCGCCGCGCCAGCAAGCCCTGCGCGGCGTGCGCCAGCGCGCTGCAGGCGTCGGGATCGCCCAGGTCGCCATGCAGGGCGCTCCAGTCCACGCCGTCCCGGTGCAGCAGGCAGGCCGTGTTCTTCAGCCAGGCGCCGCAGGCAAGGATGCTCATGCCGCGCGCGCGCCGTCGATCCAGTCGAGCCAGGCATCCATGCCGGCGCCGCTGGTGGCCGACAGCTCGATGATGCGGATGGCCGGATTGACCCTGCGCGCGTAGGCCAGGCAACGCTCCACGTCGAACTGCAGGTAGGGCAGCAGGTCGACCTTATTGAGGATCATCAGGCTGGCGGCGGCAAACATGTCCGGGTATTTCAGGGGCTTGTCCTCGCCTTCCGTCACCGACAGGATGGCCACCTTGGCCGCCTCGCCCAGGTCCCACATGGCCGGACACACAAGATTGCCCACGTTTTCGATGAACAGCACGCCGCCATCGACGCCCGGCAAGCCCTGGCAGGCATCGCCCACCATCTGCGCATCGAGATGGCAGCCCTTGCCCGTGTTGACCTGGATGGCGGGCGCGCCCGTGGCGCGGATGCGCTCGGCGTCATTGCTGGTCTGCTGGTCGCCCTCGATCACCGCCACCGGCAGCGGCGCGCCACGGCCGCGCTGGCGCAGGGCGGCGATGGTGGCGCACAGCAGGGTCGTCTTGCCCGAGCCGGGACTCGACACCAGGTTCAGCGCCAGCACCTTCTGCCTGGCGAAGCGCTCGCGGTTGCGCTGCGCATGGCGGGCGTTCTCGCCCAGCACGTCCAGTTCCAGCCGCACGGCGCGCGCCTGGCTGATGCCGGGCACGGACGCGCAGGCGGCGCCGGCGCCATAATGCAGGTCCCCGCTGTCCGCATCGACGCGCACGTGGCTGTCGCGCGCGGGCGCGGCCGGCTCATGGTGAGAATGCTGGTGGCCGCCGCGCTGCAATAGCGGGCGCCGCACGGCGCGATAGGGGCCTTCGCCTTCATGGCGGACTTCCCGGGGGGCGGCACAGCCGCAAACGACACACATGGTTTCTCCTTACTGATCAGGTTCGTGCTGGTCTTCCACCAGCATTTCGACGACGCTCAGCGCGGTGCCGCTGGTCGCCTGCAATTGATAGCCGCCACACGCGGGACAGGCGTCGCCGCGTGCGGCCACCGTTACCTGCGCGCCGCAAGGCATGCACCACGCCTGCGCCGGCGGCGTGTCGATTTCGATGCGCGCGCCGGACAGGCAGGTGCCGGGCGCCATCGCTTCGAGCGCAAAACGCAAGGCGCGCACTTCCACCCCCGACCATGTTCCCGCCTCCAGACGCAACATGGTGACCCTGGCAAAGCGCTCGCGCACGGCGGCCTCCTCGACGATGCGCAAGATACCTCCCGCCAGACTGACTTCATGCATGTTCGTACTCGATCCTGAAGTTGATGCAGGGATCATACGCCGCCGCCAGGATGCCAAGCTGGCGCCAGTCGCGCGCATTGGCCACCGGCGCCATGCCGGCCAGCGACTGCGCCACCGCTCCCCGCGGGTGAAAATTCCATTCGGTGGGCGCCACCACGCGATAGTCGCCAATCACCGCCTTGCCGTCGCGCTGCTCCAGGCGCACCCAGTGCAGCAGCAGCCCGCGCGCCATTTCGCTCCACGCCAGCGCGCAGCCCTGCCCCAGGTCCAGCGCACCCAGCGCCAGCGGCGATGCCGCCTCGCCATGCCCGGCCAGCGCCAGTTCCGCCAGTTCCGCGATACGCGACCCGAGGCGCAGCCAGAGCGTGGACGGCGCGGCACGCCAGGCATGCGCCAGGCGGCTGGCGACGCCTGTCTCGCGCACCTGGCCGTCACAGACGGGAAGCTGCGCAAAACCGGCGTCGCCGGCCAGCGCCCGCGCCAGGCGCCGCAATGCGGCCACGTCGCCATGCACAAGCAAGGGCGGCGCCCCGCAAGGCAGCAGCGCCGCCTCGCATTCTACCGCCCGCAGCAACTGCGCCGGCAGGCTGTCCGTCCGCGCCGCCCAATCCCCGAGCCAGCCGGCGGGGTCGCGCTGCCAGCATGCCAGCCACGCGCGCGCCGGTCCTTGCAGCACGCTGTCTTCCAGCCAGGCCAGCGCATCGCCCGCTTGTGCGGGACTGAGCCATGGACACGCCAGCAAATGGCGCATGTGGGCGGCGCCGTCGACGCCGCCCAGCCAGCGGGGCCAGTCCAGCCAGATGCGGCGCACATGCTCGCGCGCCGTCTCCAGCCGCAGGCTGTCGCACTCTTCCGGCGTGGCGCCGCTGCGCAGGCCCAGCGCCGCATCAATGGCAAGGCTGGCCGTGATGCGGTGCGACTGCCCGCACAGCGCATACAGCTGCGGCAGGCGCACGCCGGCCATGTGCGCCGGCTGGCCGCGCAGCAGCAGGCCGGCCAGCGCCTTGCGGTGGCTGGCGATCGATGGCAGCGGCCGGCCCGGGTAAAATACCAGCTCGCCGGGTGACAGGGCCGTATTCACGGCGTGCTCACGCAAGGCGCGCCGCCACGGCCAGGCGCGGCGAGCGGCCCATCAGGAAGGCACGGCGTCCGGCCGCGGGCGGCGGCGCAGGAGCCTGGCGCAGCTGCCCCAGGATTTCCCACGCCGTGGCGCGCGCGCCAGCCTGGTCGGCGAATTCGAACATCGGCGAAAACAGCGAACACATTTCGTAGCTGCCGAAGCCGTCCTCGCAGGCACCGATGAAGTCAAAGCTTTCCACGCCCAGCCGGTGCTCGCGCGCCTGGCCCGGTGCGGCGACGGGCTGGCCATCGAGCGGCAGCCAGATTAGGTTCATGAACCAGGGCGTGAGCAGTATGCCCGTGGCGGCGCAGCCGTCATCGTCGCGCAACGCCTGGAAACCGATGGCTTCGACGGACAGGCGCGGATGCAGCAGCGGCACGCCCTGCATGCGCGTGGCGGCGATATGGCGAAAGGCCGCGGCCAACCGCTGCGCGCAGGCCGCGGCCTGCGCCGGCGCATTATGCTGATGGAACAGCATCGTCACTCCTCCCGCAAGACCATGAATTGCTCCGCGTCGCCGTCGCAGTTCGGACAGCGCCAGTGCGCAGGCAGGTCGGCAAACGGCGTACCGGCGGCCACCTGCCATATGGGGTCGCCCAGCGCCGGATCGTAAACCCACCAGCAGATCTTGCATTCGAGACGCGTCGATGGCGCCAGGCGCGCGGCGTCGCCCAGGTAGCTGCCTTCGAAATACATGCCGCTCATGCGCCCGCCACCCATTCCAGCACTTCGGCCAGGCGCTCGGCCGAGTCAAGCAGGTCTTCCGGCGCGGCGCACGCCACGTCGGGTATCGCCGTGATTTCCACGGTGTTGAGCAGGATCGTATCGGACGAGTTGTAATACACGACGCGCCAGCAGTTGGGCAAGGGCGTGCTGAGGATGCGGCAATTGCCGTAACCGCGCGACAGCATCAGCACGCTGCCGCCGGACAGCGACTGCTCCAGGAAGCCCACGTCCTGCGGCGACAGGGGCAGCAAGGTCAGGTTGATCACGTGCGCGGGCGCGTCGGGCCGCCAGCGCGCGATGGCGTCGTTGATTTCAGTGGCGATGGCGGGCGCGTTCATGGCGCCCGGCGGCAGCCGCTCAGGCAGGACGATGGCGTCCACGGAGGCGGCGGCGCGCGCGGCGCTGACCAGCACGGGCGGCACCGGTCCCACGTCGATGTCGTCGCTGGCAAGGCGCCCGTGGCGCGTGACGTGGGTGCGCCATACGCCGGCAAAAATCGCTTCCTGTATCCGCACCGACTGTTCGCCTTCGATACGGGCGCTGACCTCGCCCTCGCCCAGCACCTGGTTGACCAGGGCCAGGTTGGCCGCATCGAGTCCCGCCAGCGCCACCGGCTCGGGCACGCCGCCGCCGGCCGCCAGGCGCGTCGCGGCCAGCACGGCGCGCAGCACGCGCTGCGCCGGCTGCAGCGCCGTCAACTCCTCGCGCTCGGGCAGGATGGGCATGGCATAGGTTTGCATCCCTTGCGGCATGGGCATGTAATCGAGTTCTACGTCCTCGACCTGGCTGCCGGGGCCGATGGTAACGACGGGAATGGGGAATGGCTGCATGGGTTGCATAGCGTCTTTCAATGTGGGAGGCGGCGCCTCAATGGCAGCCGGTGGCTGCGGCGACGACGGGAATGCCGATGCCGGGTGCGCGCGTGACGGGCATGTCCAGCGCGTGCGCCACTTCGGCCAGGTAGTCATCCCAGTCCAGCATGCCGGCGATGGTGGTCACGTACTGGCCGCCACGCAGGAAGACCAGCGAGGGACGGCGCGTGGCGCCATAGCGACGCGCCAGCGCATCTTCGCTGTCGCGCTCGGCCACGGCGATGCGCAGGCGCCCCGGAAAGGCGCGCAGCAGTTCGGGCAGGACGACGGCCACGTCCAGGCATTCGGGAAAGCGCTGGGCATCGCCGGCGATCAGCAAGACCACGTCGCCGTCCGGTGCGGCCAGCGCCTCCGGGCCGGCGTCGCCGATCCACATGCCGCCATGCTGTTCGACCAGGCGGGTGATCAGGGGCGGCGTGCCGGAGAGGGTATGCGGCGCCGGCGTCTGCAGCATGGCGGTGGTGTCATTCATGGTATTCCTTTGCTATAGGGTCGATATTCGGATGCTGGCCAGCCAGCGCGCCTGCCTGGCTCGCGCTCATGGCCGACGGCAGGGCAAACAGGGAGGTGCCGGCAGCGCGCCCCTCGCCGCCCAGCGCTTCCTCCAGCAAGTCCAGCACGGCATTGATTTCATCGGCGCGCGTGGCCGCAATACGTTCGCGCGCGTCATCGAGGAAGGCCAGCAGCCACTCTCCCGGGGCGCAATCGCCCACCAGCAAGGTGGAGATGCGGCGCCGCTCGCCGCGACCGCGGCATTCGGCAAAGCCGCCGGCCACGCTGAGCACCTGCATGGGGATGCCGATGCACATGGCTAGGCTCCCTCCAGGCCGGCCATCTGCGGCATGAAGCGCGCGTCGCCGATGCGGCAGGCCTCGTCCTCGCTGGGACGTTCGCCCTCGTAGCGCCGCAAGGCCAGGTGCGGCAGCGTGATGGCTTCGTCGGGCGCCAGCGGCGTGGTGCGCGGACGCGGCTGGGCACCCCAGGCCCGCAAGTAGCGCAGCGCGATCTCCAGGGCCGGCTCGATGGCCGCTTTCAGGCGCGGGCGCAGGCTGCCGCCGTAATCCTCGATTTCCTCGGGCTGGCAGCCGATCAGCACCACCTGGCGGGGAAAATGCCCGGTCAGCTGCGCCAGCGACAGCACTTCCTGGAAACCCGTCTGGTGCAAGCTCATTTTCTTCGCCCCCATGAACATGGGCACGTCCTCGTTTTCCACCACCTTCATTTCGCCCGGCAGCAGGCCGTAGTCGATGGCATCGAAAATCAGCAGGCTGTCGGCGCCCTGCACATGCTGGATCAGGTACAGGCCCTGCGTGCCGCCGTCGATCAGTTGCACGTGCGGCGCGAATTCGCAGCGCTGCTGCAGCAGTTCGGCGCAGCGCACGCCAAAGCCTTCGTCGGCCCACAGCACGTTGCCGATGCCCAGTACGACGATGCCGGGCGCCTCGGGCGCGCCCCCGTTTTGCGTGAGCGTCATGGCTTAACCTTTGAAGCTGCGGTGTCCCGAGATCATGGTGCTGACCACGCTGGTCGGCCCCATGATGTCTTCGCGGA
Source organism: Janthinobacterium sp. GW822-FHT07H11 (assembly GCF_058798615.1). Taxonomy (NCBI): domain Bacteria; kingdom Pseudomonadati; phylum Pseudomonadota; class Betaproteobacteria; order Burkholderiales; family Oxalobacteraceae; genus Janthinobacterium; species Janthinobacterium sp. GW822-FHT07H11. The sequence goes on along the minus strand of NZ_CM179507.1, from coordinate 2,757,669 downwards.
TGGCTGCATACACGTGCAGGATGATGAAGGTGATGATGACCCACATGCCCACGTGATGCCAGGTATGCACGTCCTGCGACTGCCCCATCAGCGGGATCACCCAGCCGAACAGCCGGTCGGCCCAGGAACCGCGCTGCAAGCCTTCGGCATACAGGGCAAACCCGGACAGCACCATGAAAATGGACGTCGTCAGGAAGACAAAGACCATGGCGAAGCGGGCCAGCGGGTTATGTCCCATGTAGCGGTTCGGCTGCTTGATCAGGAAGGCGTACCATTTCAGCATGCACAGCACTTCGCGCCAGTAGGCGCGGGTGAAGATGGGCACCCAGAACAGCTCGCGCGCATGGTGATTGCCCACGCAGGCCCAGTAGATGCGCACCAGCAGGCCGATGGCGAACACATAGGCGGCGGCGAAGTGGGCAAAGCGGATGTAGCCCATCAGGAAGTGCGCGCTGGCCTCGCCCATCACCGATGGCAGCGGGCTGCCGATGAAGTAGCCGCTCACGCACAGCACCGTGATGGCCAGCACATTGACCCAGTGCCACAGGCGCACGGGCGCCTCGTACACGTACACGGACCTGGCCGACACGCCGTGCGCGACGGCGTCCTCGTTGGTGCCGTCGGCACCAGGCTTGCTCGTTGATTGCATGCTAGTCTCCCTGCTTGATTGCCATTGACGCCATTCAGCGCACCGTCACCTTGCTCATTTCCTGGCCGTCCGGACTCATGATGTGCGTCGAGCACGCCATGCATGGATCGAAGGAATGCAGGGTGCGCAGGATTTCCAGCGGCTGCTCCGGGTTGCTCATCGGGGTGCCCAGCAGGCTCGCCTCGAACGCGCCGATCTGTCCCTGCGCATCGCGCGGTCCCGCATTCCACGTCGACGGCACCACGCACTGATAATTTTCGATCTTGCCGTCGCGGATGCGTATCCAGTGCCCCAGCGCGCCGCGCGGCGCGGCCACCAGGCCGACCCCGTGCGCTTCCTTCGGCCAGTGGGCGGGGTCCCACTTCTCCACGTTGGCGGTGGCGGTGTCGCCCGCCTTGATATTGGCCATCATCTCGTTGAAGTCGTCGCGCATCATCTCGGCGCAGTTCAGCGACTCGAGCGCGCGCGCCAGCGTGCGGCCGATGGTGGTCGGCAGCAGGATCTTCGGTGCATGGTCGGTTTCCTTCAGGCCCAGCGCCTTCGGGATCTCCGTGTTGATGGCGCGCGCCGACGACAGGATCTGCTCGCGGATATACGCCGCGCCAGCGTGGTTCGGCGTCTGCTGCGCATGCGCATAGCCGAGGATGTAGCGCGCCAGCGGCCCCACCTCCATCGCATGACCGCGCCAGCGCGGCGACTTCACCCACGAATACTTGGCGTCTTCGTCGATCTGCTCGATGGCCGTGCGCGTGCCCTTGGTCTTCTTGCCCAGCTCATAATGGGCTTCCGTGACGCCGTCCCATGGATGCAGGCCACGGCTGTCGTCCGCATACTTGTACCAGGAATGGGCGACGAATTCCTGCACCTGCTCCGGGTCGCGCGCGTCGACCGGGAAAATCTCGTCCCAGTTGCCATTGAGGATGGCCCCGCCCGGCATCTGGTTGGTGCTGTCGTCGTAATTGACCTTCGGGTAGGCGCCATAGTCGATCACGTTGCTGGCCGCCAGGCCGCCGCCATACAGCCAGCCAGCATCCTTGTAGATGGTGCCGATGGCCAGCACGTCGGGAATGTAGACGTTGCGGCAGAATTCGATCGCTTCCTCGATGCGCGCCTTGACGAAATTCAGGCGCTCCATGTTCAGCGGCGCACCTGCCGCGCCATTGCCGTCGATGTTGATCGCGCACGGCACGCCGCCCACCAGGTAGTTCGGATGCGGGTTCTTGCCGCCAAAAATGGCGTGGATCTTGACCCATTCCTTTTGCAGGTCCAGCGCCTCCAGGTAATGCGCCAGCGCCATCAGGTTCGCCTCGGGCGGCAGCTTGTAGGCCGCATTGCCCCAGTAACCATTCTTGAAAGGCCCCAGCTGGCCGCTTTCGACGAACTTCTTGATGCGGTTCTGGATGTCGCGGAAGTAGCCGGGCGAAGACATGGGATGCGATGGCGAGACTGTCTGCTGCAGTTCGGAAGTGCGCCTGGGGTCTGCCTTCAGGGCCGACATGATGTCGACCCAGTCCAGCGCATGCAGGTGATAGAAATGCACGACATGGTCATGCACCTGCAGGGTCTTGGCCATGATCTCGCGGATCAGGTGGGCGTTCTTGGGAATCTTGATATCGAGCGCGTCCTCCACCGCGCGCACCGAGGCCAGCGCATGGCAACCCGTGCACACGCCGCAGATGCGTTCGACAAAGGCCCAGGCATCGCGCGGGTCGCGTCCCTTCAGTATCACTTCCAGGCCGCGCCACATGGTGCCGGTGGAGACGGCGTTCTGGATCACGTTGTTGGCGTCGACATTGACCTCGACGCGCATATGGCCTTCGATGCGGGTGACCGGATCGACGACGATGCGCCGGCCCGTGTCATTGAGCTGGTAGCCCTGAGTTGCGTAATTTGACATGCGGTTTCCTGATTAATTTTTCTCGTTCGCGCTGCGGCTCTCGTCCTTCTTGCGGCTGGCGCGCTGGATCGCGGACACGGCCGCGTGGGCCACCACGGCCGCGCCGGCCGCGCCGGCCAGCGCGCCGCCGATCTGGTCGGCATTGGCCTCGATGCCGAACTGGTGGATGTCGGTCAGGCGGTTGTAGAACGAGCCCTTGTCCCAGAAACCGTCCTCGGAACAGCCGATGCAGCCGTGGCCGGACTGGATCGGGAAGCTGGTGCCCTCGTTCCAGCGCGTGGTGGAACAGGCGTTGTAGGTGGTCGGTCCCTTGCAGCCCACCTTGTACAGGCAGTAGCCCTTGCGCGCCGCTTCGTCATCCCACTCCTCGACGAACTGCCCTGCGTCGAAATGCGGCCGGCGATAGCATTTGTCGTGGATGCGCTGGCTGTAGAACATCTTCGGCCGGCCCTGGCGGTCCAGCTCGGGGATCTTGTCGAAAGTCAGCATGTAAGTGATCACCCCCGTCATGACTTCGGCGATCGGCGGGCAGCCCGGCACCTTGATGATGGGCTTGTCGAGGATGACTTTATGGATGGGCACGGCCTGCGTGGGGTTCGGCTTGGCCGCCTGCACGCAGCCCCATGAGGCGCACGAGCCCCAGGAAATGATGGCCTTGGCATCCTTGGCCACGTGGCGCAGCTGCTCGATGAACGGGCGCCCGCCGATGATGCAGCTCATGCCATCCTGGTTCAGGGGCGGATTGCCTTCCACCGCCAGGATGTAATTGCCCTTGTACTTGACCATGATCTCTTCGAGGATGGCCTCGGCCTGGTGGCCGGCCGCCGTCATCAGCGTATCGTCGTAGTCGAGCGAAATCATCGACAGCACGACATCCTTGGCCAGCGGGTGGGCCGAACGGATGAAGGACTCGGAACAGCAGGTGCATTCCAGTCCGTGCAGCCACAGCACGGGCGTGCGCGGCTTGGTTTCCATGGCGTGCGCGATCTGCGGCACGAAAGCCGGCCCCAGGCCCAGCGACGTCGCCGTCAGCGAGCAGTATTTCAAAAAACTGCGGCGCGAGATCCCCTGGCGCCGCATGACTTCGTAAAAAGTCTCGATCATGATTCCCTTCCTCCCGGCTTGTGACCGTGTCTGTTTTATCCACCGCGACGCCCGTCGTGCTGCATGCGCACATTTCGCCGCCGGCCTCCCCTTCCTAGGGCAAATTGCGTGCCAGGCTGCCGCGCGGCAGAGAATGGGGCGGGCTGGCGCTTTTGACGCAGGTCAAATTCAATGCAGCGAGGGGAAAAGGTCGGCATCTTTCCAGTCGGATAGCCCAGCTGGAAGCATGGCTTGCAGCACTGGCGTGTTGCAGCGCAAGGTGGAAAGTTAGATGGAAAGCAAAAAAAAAGCCGGACAATATGTCCGGCCCTGGCCCTGCGAAGCGGCTGTGACGGATCAGGCAGCGAGCATCCACGCACCGCACAGGCCGATCGCGGCACCCGTGGCGCGCAGCCACAGCGTATGCGCGCCGATACGCTTGCCCAGCAGCAGGCCAGCGCCATGCAGGGCCGCCGTCGACAGCAGGAAGCCGGCGCCGTATTGCCAGGCATGCGCGAAGCCGGGCATCTCCGTGCCATGCGCATGACCATGGAAGACGGCGAACACCGCCACGATGGCCGCGCCCGCAGCGGGCGCGACGCGCACGGCGCAAGCGATCAGCAAGCCCAGCACCAGCAGCGACGCGGCAATGCCGCTCTCGACCATCGGCAAGGCCAGGCCGGCGGCGCCCGCGGCGGCGGATGCCGCCATCAAGCTGACAAAGCTCAAGGGCACGGCCCAGCGCGCCCTGCCGCCGAGTTGCCAGGCCCATGCACCAACGGCCAGCATGGCCAGCACGTGGTCTGTTCCCAGCAAGGGGTGGCTGAGGCCTTCGACGAGGCCGCCGCCATGTTCGTGCCCGGGATGGGCGGCCGCCATGCCGCTGGCGGCCAGGCCGGCCAGCGCCACGCTGGCGCCTATCAGTGAACGCTTCATGCAATCTCCTTTATTTCTGCGTGATGGAAAATTTCAAGGTCCACATACAAGAAGCGTACCAGATGCGCCCGATGCGCCGCCAAGCCGCCGTCACGGCGCCGCGCGGCGCCATGCCCCCCGGCCCGCCATGGCCGGCACTGCATGGCAAGCTTGCAGCGCTGGCGCCAAAGCGACAAGTACGCTGCCACATGGGGCCACCATCAATTGGCGGCGCGGACAGGGCGTGAGCCGGACGCGTGGCACGCCACGCGACGACGCTCAACGCAGTCCCCGCTTCTGAGGCGCGCCAGCGGGAGAGGTATTCATCTACCGGGACAGGCGCTCAGTGCCGCCCTTAGCGCCGCCCTTAGTGCAGCTGCGGTGCATCCACGGCGGCGGCCGGCGCCGTCTCGCCCCGTTCTTTCGCCAGGCGCCTGGCCAGCAGGTCGCCCGCTTGCGCCGCATAGCTGCGGCAGGCGCTGGCGTCGACCAGGGGATTGTCCGCGCCGCTGCGCCTGGCCGCCTTGCCCAGCACGTCCGTCGTGCCCGGATGCACGGGAATGATGATGTCGCATGGCAAGGCGGCCACCTTGGCGATGCTCGCTTCGAACGCGGCCGATACGTCCGGCGTCCTGCCTTTGTCCGTATAAGTAAAATCGCCGCTGGCATACGGATTCAGGCTGTCCGCATACACCACGTTCAGGCAGCGCTGGCCTTCGCACGAGGTCCAGGTCCACGTCGTGCCGCCGGGCGTGTGACCGGGCGTCATGCGGGCCGTCAAGGTCAAGGGGCCGACCTTGACGGTATCGCCCTCGCCCACCACCTTGACCCTGGCCACCTTGGCGACATGCACGACAGGGTTGGCCTGGTATTGCGGATCGTCCTTGCCATTCGTGCCGCTTTGCAGCCCCAGGGCGCCCGAGGCGCTGGCCACCACGGTGGCGCCGCTGGCCCGCTGCAAGGCGGCGATGCCGCCCGCATGGTCCCAGTGCGCATGCGAATTGAGGATGAACTTCACATCCTCGATGCGGAAGCCGAGCGCCTTGATATTGTCGATGATCAAGGGTGCCGATTGCGGCAACGCGCCGTCGAGCAGGATATGGCCCTGCGGGCTCGTCACCAGCACGGCGGACAGGCCGGCCGTGCCCACATACCAGCTATTGCCGTAGATATTGAACGGCTTGACGGGCGCATTCCATTCCTTGCAATTATCGCAATTAACCGGTGTATCCTGCACCGGTGCGAGGGTCTTCGCCTGTACTGCACCCGCCGACATGGTCGCAACCGTCGCCAGCATCAACTTCGCCAATAGTGTCATCTATCATCTCCAGAGTGTAAAAAGAAAGGCGGCCGCCGCGCGGCGCGCCCGGGGGGGGGATCAATGCATGCGGCCGGTCCTGTCGGCCAGGGTGTCGCGGATGTGTCCGGCGTCGAGCGAGCGCCGCTGCGCGCCATCCGCGTCCAGCAGCACCACCGTGACGTGCTTGCCGCCGCTGCGCATGCGCATGCTCAGGCAACTGCCCGCCGCGTGGCTGCTGCCCGTCTTCGACAGCAGAATGTCCCAGCCCTTGCCGCCGACGAGCGGATTGGTGTTGTGCAGGGTGCGGACCTTGCCATTGACGGCCACGCTCGCTTGCGGATGGCTGGTGATGCGCGCGATGTCCGGGTAGCGCGCGGCCGCCGCGACGATCTTCGCCACCTCGCTGGCCGTGGACGTGTTCGCGGGCGAACTGCCGACCGGGTCCGTCAGGGTGGTGCGGATCAGGCCCAGCGCGCGTATCTTCGCCTGCAGCGCTTGCGCAAAGGCCGCGTTGCCGCCCGGATAGGTACGTGCCAGCGCGGCGGCGGCGCGGTTCTCGGATGGCAGCAGCGCCAGCTGCAACAGCGTGCCGCGCGACACGGCCACGCCATCGGCCAGCAGGCCGTGGCGCTGCCGCGACGAGTCGCCATCGGCGCGCACGATGCGCAGCTGTTCGTCGGGGGCCAGGCCCGCGTCGAGCACCACCATGGCCGTCATCAGCTTGGTAATCGAGGCGATCGGCACCACCGCGTCCGCGTCTTTTGCCATCAGCACCTGGCCCGTGCTGTCGTCAAATACCAGCATGTGTTTTGCGCTCACGGGCAAGTCCAGCATCGCGGTAGCGGCACCGGCAAGCGTCGCCGCCGTGACGGCCGGCTTGCCCTGCGTCTGCAACAGCAGGGTGGCGCCGGCCAGCAGCAAGGCGGGCACGGCCAGTTTCCAGCCCGTGACGGCGGGCGCGGGCGCCATCAGGCGGCGAATGCGGGCGAGCAGCACGCCGCCCCGCGCCGACAACAGCAGGCCGGGCCGCTGCAATGGAGACGCGTGCAGGGACAAGGCGTGCAGGGCCATGGCCAGCTGCTGCGGGTCTTGCAGCGCCTGCGCGGCCAGCGCGTCGGCCACCTGTTCGCGCTCGGTCCGCATGCGCGCCGACAACCACCAGACGGCGGGGTGAAAAAACAGCAGCGCCTCGGCCACGCTTTGCAGCAGGTTGACCAGGTAATCCCAGCGCCGCACGTGCGCCAGCTCATGCGCCAGCAAGGCTTCGAGCAGCGGCACGGGCATGCCGCTCAGCAAGGCGACGGGCAAGAGCACGACGGGACGCCAGAAACCGAGCGTGACGGGACTGGACAGCCCCGCATGCAGCTTGAGCGGCAGCGGCCTTGGCAAGCCCATGCGCAGGGCCAGGGCGTCGAGCCGCGCCTGCCAGCTGGCCGGGGCAGCGACGGCCTGGCGGCGCAGCTTGCCGACCCAGGCCAGGCCCAGGCACAGGCGCAAGCTCATCAGGCCGACACCGGCGCTCCAGGCCAGCACCAGCGCGGGCAGCCAGGCCTGAAGGTCTTGCCGCCACGCGGGCGGCGCCATGGCCGAAAACAGGCTGGACGATGCGCCGCTGTCCAACAGCAAGGTCAGCAGATGCGCGGCGGGAATACACAGGCACAGCAGCAGGGCCAGCGCGCACAGCGCATAGCGCCAGCGCGCGTCCGCGTCGCGCAGCAGCCATAGCCCGGCAGCGGAGGCAGCGCCAACGAGCAAGCCCTGCCAGACAAAATACAGCAGCACCCAGCCCAGCGCAGGCAGGAATGCATCGGTGATGGACAGGCTCATGGCTGGCCGCCACCCTGGCCGCCGTCGTTGTGAGCATGGTCAGCACGCAGGATTTTTTCAATGTCCGCGCGTTCGGCGTCGCTCACGTGCTCGCGCAGCGCGGCCAGCACCAGCGCCTTGCCGGAACCGGAAAACACCTTGCCGATCAAGTCCTTGAGCAGACTCGTCTGCAGCTTTTCCTGCGCCTCGACGGCCGCATACAGCTGCGGCCGCCGGCTTTCGTCGCGGCTCAGCAAACCCTTGCCATGCATCAGCTGCAACTGGCGCAGCACGGTGGCGTAGCTGGCGTCGGCACGCTCTTCGGCCAGGGCGTCGTACACGGCGCGCGCGTCGGACGGACCGCGCTGCCACAGGATGCGCAGCAAATCCAGTTCGGCGGCCGTGGGATGGGGAGTGGAAGTATTTTTTAGCATGACGCTAGAATACCGATTCTAGAACTCCATGTCTAGAACTTTTTTTCTAGAGCATGCCTGACTAAAAATCGCGCAAGCGGTCGAACAAGGCATACAGCGCCGCCATATCCGGCAGCGGCACTTGCGTCAGCACCTGCTCCAGCGCCACGTAGATTTCATCGCGCTCCACCGTCTCGATGATGCTGGAACGCCGCTCGATCTGGTTGAACACGCCGACATAGGCGGTGACCATCTCCTGCGCCACGGCGTGCGCCGTCCCGGCATCGGTCACCCCGTCGAGCGTGCGCGCCGTGGCCAGCAGCTTTTTATATGCCTGCGCGGCCTTTTTGGCATACGCTGCCGAAATGTGCGCGCGGCCGTCCCAGTCGCGGAACGGATTGTCCAGGTTTTCCGCCAGCCATTCCGGCTTGCGCGGCCGCGTCACGGACAAGTCCAGGCCCAGCGCCGCCGCCTTTTTATAACTGGCCTTGATGGCCTTGGCGGCGTCGGCCGGCAGGCTGGCCAGGCACAGGCTGGACAAGGCCGGCAACTGCGCCGGCGCGGGGAAGTCATCTGGACCGTAGCCAAACAGTTCATACGCGGTGAAGGAGCGCAAACGGTCCAGTCTGGCGATGCCGGCCACGTTTGACGCCACGCCCGGCTTGCCCCACACGGTCAGGTCCGTCAGCAAGGGGAAACGCTGCGCCACCATGTCGAAATCCACGGCCGGCATGGCGCTCAGCGACAGGCGCGCCAGCTGGTCGAGGCCGTGGAATGGCGCCAGGTCGCCGGACAACTGCAGCCGCAGGAAGCGCCCCGCATGCGGATCGTCGATGCGCAGCGCGGGCGACGGCGCGCCATTCAGTATCAGGGTGCTCACACCCTCGTTCAGGCGCAGCGAGCGCAAGCCTGCGGCATGCACGATGAGGCGGCTGACATTGCTGTTGCTCAAGTCGAGTTCGCTCTCCGTCGAGGACTGCCACTGCACTTCGTTGATGATGGGGTTGCCGTTGATGTAGGCGGCCAGCGCCGCGCTGCCGTGGCGCGTCTCGATGGTCGTCAGGCAAGGCAGCCGGTCCAGTTCGGACAGGTCGCTGATCTCCTGCAGGATGTCGTCGCCGATGCGGCTCGTCTTTTGTCGCACGGCCTGGCCGCCGACCATCACTTGCTCGCTCGACGCCGCCTTGAAGCGCTGGCGCCTGGCCGGATCGACCTGCTCCCAGCGGCGCTGGCGGTACACGCTGTCGCCCATGTGCCAGCCGCCGCTGTAGCTCTTGACTTCCACCTCGACCAGGGGCGCGATATTCGCCACGAACGTGTAGTGGCGCGGCACCTTGGCGTTGGCAAAGCTGTGGTCGTGGCGGCTGTTCCAGAAATAGTAATCGCACACCAGCGGGCGCATCGCCTGCACGGCTGCGGCATCGGGCAAGGCGTCGCCCGTCCAGTCCAGCTGCAAAATGGCGGCCAGCGGGGCGCTGCCGGACGCAGCATCGTCGATGGCCGTGACCTGGCAAGCCACATACTGCTGCAGCCTGGACGAAAACACACTGTAAATATCTCCAACCTTGGCAAGCACGTCATTTCCTTGTATCGAACGGTGAGGGCCGCACGATAGCAAAGATTGGCGGCGCATGGCGTACGCGCCGCCGGAGCCGCAAAGGTGCTTACACGGCTCAGTCGGCGTGCAGCTTGTGGTGCATGCGCCGCAAGCCCAGCCAGACGGCCGCCGCCACGAACGGCACCAGGGCGCCGACGAGGATTTCCGGGTTCACGGGCAAGCCCAGCACCTTGGCTGCCTTGCCCGTGTAGCTGAACAGGCCGATCACGTAGTACGAGATGGCGGCGACCGACAAGCCTTCCACGGCTTGCTGCAAGCGCAATTGCTGGGCCGCGCGGGCGTTCATCGATTGCAGGATTTGCCGGTTCTGCAATTCCTGCACGATGCCCACGCGCGTGCGCAGCAAGTCGTTGGTGTTGGCGATGCGCTGCGCCATGGCTTCCTGGCGGCTGGCCATCGCTTCGCAGGTGTTCATGGCCGGCGTCAGGCGGCGGTCCATGAATTCCTCTATCGTGGGGATGCCTTCGATGCGCACTTCGCGCAACTCCTCGATGCGCGCCTTGACCAGTCCGATATACGCTTTCGAGGCGGAAAAACGGTAGCTATTGTCGAGTGACAATTTTTCTATGCGGGCCGCCAGGCGCGTGATGCGGTCGAGCAAGGCTTGCTCGGACACGCCCGCGTCGGCCGCGCTGGCGCCCGGGGCGTCGTCCGTATCGACCATGGCGGCGGCCAGGGTCGCCAGCTCATTTTCGATGGCGTTCAACGACGGCGCCGCCTGCATGGCGTAAGGCAAGCCCAGCAAGGCCATCATGCGGTAGGTTTCGATTTCCAGCACGCGCTGCACCAGCCGGCCCGACTGCTGCGAGCGCATGCCCGCGTCGCGGATGACGAAACGGCTGAAACCATCGGACTGGATGGTGAAATCCGTCCACAATTCACCGCCCTGCAGCACTTCGCTGCCCACCAGGGTATTGCCCTCGAACACGCGCGACAGGCCCTGCATGAAGATATCGGCCGGCTCCCTTGCCTGTTCCAGCACCACGTGCGCGGCCACCATCAGCTTGCCCTTCAAGCCGACCAGCCAATGCTGCGGCAACTGTTCCAGGGGCATGCGCTCGAACGCCTGCTCCAGGGGCAAGGCGGCGCCCGGATGCTCGGCAAAGGTAAACGTGGCAAATTCCGTATGGCATTCCCATTTCAGGCGGAAGCGGCCGAAGTCGTAATAAAAATACTTGGCTTCGGTGCTTGGGGGCGTGACGCCAAAATGCGTGCACAGGGCCGCCAGGGTAGCGTGCTGGGCCGCCATATTCGACGCACCGGGCGCCGCGCTGTCATCCTTGTAGACGGCCAAATGGGTGATCAGCTCGGGCGCGTCGAGCTGCAAAAACGGCCGCGAATGGATTTCCGCGGCCAGCGGCACGCGCAGGGCGTGGTTCAAACTGGAGTTAATCAAGTGCATGATAGCCAAAGGTAAAGTTGCAAAACTGCTTAGACCCGCGCGCGTGCTGCCGTGCCCGCGGCGTGGGTCTGATTGTCACAGTGTAACAAAGCAGAAAGCATGCCACCTTTTTCACAAGCCGGTCATGTGGTTTTGATAATGCCAGCCATGGCGCGCCGCGCCCCCTGCCGCGTGCCCAGCCACCAGAACAAGGCTGCCAGCACGACGGCCGACGCTTGTCCCAGCGCCAATTTAAAAGCGCTGTCGAACAGCAAGGGTGCGACAAAACCGGACACCAGGGCAAACACCAGCATCTGCACGAAGTTCTGCAAGGACGCCGCCAGGCCCCGCATCTGCGGGAAGATGTCGAGCGTGGACATGGTCATGCCGGGCAAGGCCAGCGACATGCCGAACGCATACAGCATCACGGGCACGACGGCGAACGGGATGCTGGCCGCAAACCAGTGGTTGTAAGCAATGTTGAGCGCTCCCGTGGCCGCCATGGCCAGCAAGCCCCAGCGCACCAGCACGGTGCTTTTTACCGTGTGTGCGAGCTTGCCCGACAGGGCGGAACCACCCACCAGGCCGGCCACCATGGGGATGAACATCCAGCCGAACGCCGTTTCCGGCAGGCGCAGCAACTCCAGGATGAAATGCGGGGCCGAGGCGATGTATAGAGCGAAGCCGCCAAAGGCGAAGGCCACGGCCAGCGAACGCAGCAGGAAAACCCGGTGGCGCAAGGCCAGCCAGTAATTGCGCGCGATGTTGCCTGGGTGGAAGGGTTGGCGTTGCTCGACGGCTAAACTTTCCGGCAAGCCTTTCAGGCAAGCGAGCGCCAGCAGCACCGTGACGGCAAAGGTGAAGACGAACGTCGATTGCCAGCCATACGCCACGTGCAGCCAGCCGCCGATGATGGGGGCGATGGCCGGCGCGATGCCGAACACCATCATGATATTGGCCAGCATCTTTTGCGCGGCCGCGCCCGACAGGGTATCGCGCACGATGGCTTGCCCGATCACCCTGCCCGCCCCGGCCGAGGCGCCCTGCATGCCGCGGAAAAACAGCAGCCAGCCAAAGCTGGGCGCGAACGCGGCGCCGATGGAGCCGGCGGCAAAGATCAGGAGCGAAGCGAGGATCACGGGACGGCGGCCGAACGAGTCGGACAAGGTGCCGTAGAACAGGGTCATGAAGGCGTAGGCGGCCAGGTAGACGCTCAGGGTCTGCTGCACCAGCACGCTGCTGACGCCGAAATGCGTGCTGATCGCGGGAAACGAGGGCAAGAAGGTATCGGTGGCGAACGGGCCCAGCATGGCCAGCCCGGCCAGCACCAGGGTCAGGTTACGCGCCTTCATGCGCCCGCCTGCTCGGCGTATTGACGGCGCATGCCATCGAGGGCCGCCAGCGAGAATTGCGACACATGCTGCGCAATGCTGGCGGTACCCGCCTCGTCATAGGTGATTTCCGGCGCCACCAGTTCATGCACGATGCGCGAACGGGCATAGAACACGGCTTGGCCGATCACGCTGAACACGCATTTCTGCACCACCGCGTCCGGCATGGCCGCGCCCACCACGGCGCGGATCAAGCTAGTGAACAGCGCATGGTGCGCGCGTACATCGCGTTCGGCCAGCAGGTGGATGGCGGCCGTCGGCTCGATCAGTTCGCGCGCCACCAGGCGGCTGAACAGGGAAGACGGTCCCGGGCGCAGCATGTCGAATACCATCGCTTCTATCGCCAGGCGCAACTGTTCCACGGGCGCCACGGCCGCCACAGGGCCGGCAGCAGCCGAGGCACGCGCCAGCGCGCGCGCATGGTCGAAGGCGGCCAGGTACAGCTCTTCCTTGCCATGAAAATAATAATTGACCATCGCCACGTTGACGTGGGCCGCTTCGCATATCCGGCGCACGGACGCGAGCTTGTAGCCTTGGTCGGCAAACAGCTGGACCGCCGCCTGCAGGATGCGCGTGCGCGCCGGTTCGACTTCTTCTGTCATGCCATTCCCATCATTTAAACAGCCGTTTAATATTATCCGACATTGTATCAAACAGCCGTTTAACTTTCAAATGGACGCAAAAAAGCCCGGCGTACCGGGCTTTTCAAGGGACAGCGGCAGACTTAGTGCTTCATCGCCGGCATCGGGGCCGAGGCGGTGCCCAGCGGACGGGCCACGGCGGTCACTTCGATGGTTTCGCGGTGCTTGTCCTCGCCCTCGACGACCAGGGTCAGCGGGATCTTGTCGCCCGCCTTCACCTGCCCCTTGAGTTCGAGCAGCATCACGTGGTAGCCGCCCGGCTTCAATTCCACGGCCTTGCCGGCTGGCAAAGCGATTTCCTTGACCTGGCGCATGCGCATCATGTTGTCGCTCATGCTCATTTCATGGATTTCCGCCACGCCCGCCACGGGCGAGCGCACTTCCAGCAGGCGCATGGCTTTCGGCGCCGTGATCTGCATGAAGGCGCCCGTGGCTTTTTGCTGCGGCACGGTGGCGCGCACCCACGGGTCGCTGATCTGCACGGAAGTCTGGGCAGCGGCGGAGAAGGACAGCACGGCCAGGGCCGTGGCCAGCAGGGTGTTCAGATGGGTCATGATCATTCCTTTCAATGGAGGTTACAAAGTGTATTTCGATTTCATCAAGGTCTTGATGTCCTGGACGCACTCGTCGCCCGTCAACTGGTGCTTCAGGCCCAGGCGCATGCGCCCCTCGTTATCGAGCACATAGCTGATGGCCGTGTGGTCCATGGTATACGAGCTGCCGCTCGGCACGCGGCGGTAGAAGACCTTGTAGTTGAAGGCCGTCTGCGCCGTCGCCTGCGGGTCCGTGCGCAAGCCGAGGAAGCTGGGGTCGAAGGCGCGCATGTACTCGCCCAGCAGTTCGGGCGTATCGCGCTCGGGGTCGATGCTGATGAAGATCACTTGCAGCTTGTCGGCATCGGCGCCCAGCTTCTGGCGGATTTCCAGCGCGCGCGACAGGGCCGTCGGGCACACGTCCGGGCATTGCGTGAAGCCAAAGAAGACCATCACATACTTGCCCTTGAAGTCGGCCAGGGTATACACCTTGCCGTCGGGGCCGCTCAATGTGAAGTCGGGCTTGTAATCGCCGCCCGTCAAGTCGAGGCCGTTGTAATGGGGTTTCGGTGCTTGCTCGCACGCGGCAAGCGTAAGCAATCCCGCCGTGCCGGCGAGAAGGAATAAACGACGTTTCATGGAAATTCCGGCCCAATGGGCGTAGTTGAGACAAATGAGGACGTAGATGCCATGCCGCAGGGCGGCAGGCGGAACAGATGCGCTCAGGCGGCTGCCGGCGGCCCGCGCGGACTGGCGGCCAGCCACGCGAACTGGGGCTGCGGCGCCTGGTAGAACAGGGGCGGATAGCGGTCGTGGCCGTCCATCACGGCCAGCGGCGTCGATTGCGGCGGCGGCAAGGCAAAGCTGCCCGCATGGCTCATGCAGAACGGACAATGCTCGATATGGTGCAGCACGGAATCGGTGGCGGAGGTCGCGGCCTGTATGGCGGGCGCCAGGTCGGCCTGCGTGTAGACGGCGCCGCTGGCCGAGCAGACCTCGAGCGTGGCGCCATTCGCATTCGCGTGCAGCGCAGCGTAGGCATATGACAGGGACGGCGACAGCGCATTGAGCAGTATCGCCAGGCAGGCGAACCACATATGCCACGGTTTGCGCGTCGATGTATGTCCCATGCCCCCGATTATAGCGGAGTATGGCTATCCGGGCATGCCGGCGTCCGCGCCGCGCAGGAACAGGCTCGGGCGTATGCCGGCCACATCCACGCAGGCGTCGCAAAACGCGGGGATCGAGGCGAAGCCGGAGCCGGCCGCCACTTGCGCCAGGTCGCGCTCGCCGTCCTCCCCGTCGCGGCCCGCCTGCGCCACGGTATGCAGCGCATGCGCGAGCCGCTGTTCGCGCACCAGGCTGAGCAAGGCCTCGCCCTCGGCAAACAGGCGCGCCCTGGCCTTGTGCGGCGTCACCTGCCACAGGGCGGCCAGGCGGGCGGCCGTCCACTTGCCTTGCGGCGAATGGAATATATGCCGCGCCAGCGCCCGGCTCCAGCGCTTGCCGCCGCCGTGGCCCGCATCCGCCTCATCGCCTTCCAGCGCCAGCGTGAACACGGCCGGTTTGCCCCTGCCCGGCATCACATCGCAGGCAAAGCGCAGAAACGCGGGCACGACAAAGCTGTCGCCGCTGCCAAGTTTCTTGGTGGCAATTTCGTTGTGCAGGGTGACGTAGCCCTGGCGCACGGTCACGCGCAGCCTGAGCGGAAAGCGCAGACCCAACAGGTGCAAGGGATGATCGGAAACCAGGGCCATGCTTCAACTCGATTCAATATGCAAGGCATGAGCATGCCATGAATGGCGCCGGCAGTCTGTCATCACAGCGACGCCACGCCATAGCGGCGCAAACCGTCCAGGTCCACCACGCGGATGGCCTGGTAGGCGATGCTGATCAGGCCCAGCTCGGCCAACCGCCCCAGGGCCAGGTTCACCCTCTGGCGCGAGATGCCGGTCAGCAAGCCGATTTCTTCCTGCGACAGCTCAAGCACGTCGGAGGTGCGCGGGTATAGCATGGGATGGAACAGTTGCGCGATCGCCTGCGCCACTTGCGCATCGACGGCCAGCAGGCGCTGGTTCTGGATGGTGGCGATGAATTGCCCCATGCGCTCGTTAAGCTGGCGTATCACGTAGGCATTGAAGGACAGGCTTTCGGCCAGCAGCAGATGGAACAGGTCCACCGGCACCAGGATGATGCTTGAGGCGCGCACGGCCACCACGTCATAGCGGCGCAATTCGCGCTTGAGCACGCTACCCTCGCCGCACCAGCCGCCGGCCGGCACGCCGGAAAACGTGGCGGCGCGGCCATCGGCGTTGTACACGGCCAGCTTGATCAAGCCCGTGTGCACGCCGACCCAGTGCAGCGAGGGCTCGCCGCGCCGCGTGATGAAGGCGCCGGCGGGAAAGTGCTTGAGCGTGCTGCCGGCGCGCAGCAGCGCCTGGTGGTGCGTATCGAGCGCCGCGAACCAGTCGTGGCTGTCGAGTTCCTGTCCTGCGCTGCCGGCGATATCCTTGCTATCCATTCCATCCTTGCATTGTCACGCTTGATTGTCACATGGGCTGGCCTTGCCAGTTGTCACTAAGATGACAGTGATTTTTCCATACCGGTGCTATGCTTGCCGGTATCAATCCCGAAACAGGGAGCACCAGGCTTAGCTTACTCATCAGGAGACAGACATGACACCCGATTTCAACACCGGCCTCGGCAAGAACAGCGCCAACTATGCCGCCCTGACCCCGCTCGACTATATCGCCAGGGCAGCCGCAGTATATGGCAATCGCCTGGCAATTGCACACGGCGCCGTGCGCCATACGTGGCGCGAGACCTATGCGCGCACGCGCCGCCTCGCGTCCGGCCTCGTCAAGCTGGGCGTGGGCACCGGCGACACGGTGGCCGTGATGCTGCCCAACACCCCTGCCATGGTGGAAGCGAGCTTTGGCGTGCCCATGGCCGGCGCCGTCCTCAACGCCCTGAACATCCGCCTCGACCTGGCCTCGCTGACCTTCATGCTGCGCCATGGCCAGGCGAAAGTCTTGCTGGCCGATACGGAATTCGCCGAGCTGGCGCGCCAGATGGCGGCGCAGATTCCCGGTTTGCGCGTGATCCAGGTCAATGACGTGCTGGGGCCGGAAGTGGACGCCTTTTCCGACCTCGACTACGAAACCTTGCTGGCCAGCGGCGACCCCGAGTACGCCTGGCAGCCGCCTGCCGACGAGTGGGACGCCATCGCCCTCAACTACACGTCCGGCACCACGGGCGACCCGAAAGGCGTCGTCTACCACCACCGGGGCGCGGCATTGAATGCCCTGTCCAACATCCTGGAATGGGACATGCCCAAGCACGCCGTCTACTTGTGGACCTTGCCCATGTTCCACTGCAACGGCTGGTGCTTCCCGTGGACCATCGCCGCGCGCGCCGGCGTCAATGTCTGCCTGCGCAAGTTCGAACCGAAACTGGTATTCGACCTGATGCGCGAATTGCGCATCACCCACTATTGCGCGGCGCCCATCGTGCATGCGGCCCTGGCCAACGCGCCCGCCAACTGGCGCGACGGGATAGACTGGACCGTGCGCGGCATGGTGGCCGGCGCGCCGCCGCCGGCGGCCATGGTGGCGAAGATCGAAGCCATGGGCTTTGACTTGATCCACTCGTATGGCTTGACGGAAGTATATGGCCCGGCCGCCATCTGCGCCGAGCAGGATGAGTGGGCGGCCTTGAGCCAGGAAGAGCGCGCCGTATTGAAGTCACGCCAGGGCGTGCGCTACCACCTGCAAAGCGCCGTCGCCGTGATCGACCCGGAAACCATGCAGCACGTGGCGGCCGACGGCGAACAGATCGGCGAGATCATGTTCCGTGGCAACATCTGCATGAAGGGTTACTTAAAAAATGAAAAGGCGACGCAGGAAGCGTTCGCGGGCGGCTGGTTCCACACGGGCGACCTCGGCGTCATGTATCCGGACGGCTATATCAAGCTGAAGGACCGCAGCAAGGACATCATCATCTCCGGCGGCGAAAACATTTCCAGCGTGGAGGTGGAAGATGCGCTGTACCACCACCCGCAAGTGCTGGCCGCCGCCGTCATCGCCCAGCCGGACGAGAAATGGGGCGAGACGCCATGCGCGTTCGTCGAACTGCGCGAAGGGGCGACGGTGACGGAAGCGGAATTGATCGCCTTCTGCAAGAACAACCTGGCCGGCTTCAAGGTGCCGAAAGCCATTTATTTCGGTCCCCTGCCCCGCACCTCGACGGGCAAGATCCAGAAGTTCGAATTGCGCAAGCGCATGCACTCGGACAAGGCCATCGACGTCTAGCCGCTTAGCTGCCCTTGCCGGCCAGCCACGCCGGCTGCGCCACCGCCAGGCGCGCAAAACTGGCGACGCTGGCCACGGCGGCGAACCCTGCCGCCAGGCACAGCGCATACGTCGTGCCCTTGGCAGCCGACACCGTAAAGCAGTAGGCGACCAGTGCCGCGCCCGTCGCCTGCCCGATCAGGCGCGAGGTGGCCACCACGCCGCTGGCGCCGCCGGCCCGCTCGGGCGGCGCGCTGCCCATGATGGCTTTCAGATTGGGCGCCTGAAAAAAGCCGAAACCGATGCCGCACAAGGCCATGCGCCAGCCGATGTCGAAGGCGCTCGGGTGGGCCGGTATCCACACCAGGGTCAGCAAGCCGCCCGCCAGCGCCGCCAGGCCAATACCGCCCAGCACGCCCGGCGCATAACGGTCGCTCAGGCGCCCCGCCACGGGCGCCATCACGGCCACCAGCACGGCCCACGGCGTCATCAAAAAGCCCGTCTCGACGGGAGAGCGGCCCAGTGTCACTTCAAAATAGAAGGGCAAGGAGACGAACGCCAGGCCCTGCGCGGCAAACGTGCACACGGCCGTCAGCGACGACAACAAAAACAGGGGACGGCGGAACAGGTCGATGGGCAGCATCGGTGCCGCATGCCCTGCCTGGCGGCGCAGCAGCAAGATGAAAAAGATCACGACGGCCGCCAGTTCCGCCAGCAGGACGGCGCTGGACGCATGATGGGCCGCATCGCCGAACAGCAAGATGAGCAAGCCGAAGGCGCCCACGTTGTACAGCGCCGTGCGCGCATCCAAGGTGTGGCCGGACAGTGTCGTCGCCGGCAGCATGCGGCTGGCGAGGAAAAAGCCGGCCACGCCCAGCGGCACATTGATGGCGAACAGCCAGGGCCACGACGCCGTCGCCAAAATCAGCGAGGCGGCTGTGGGGCCGATGGCAAAGGCGACGGCCACCACCAGCGCATTGTTGCCAAACGCGCGCCCCAGCAAGTGCTTCGGATACAGGGCGCGCAGCAGCGCCGTATTGACGCTCATCATGGCGCTGGCGCCGACACCCTGAAACAGGCGCGCCACCACCAGCGAGGGCAGGGACCAGGACAGCGCGCAGGCCAGCGACGCCAAAGTAAACACGAACATGCCGGAGATAAACACGCGCCGGTAGCCGGCGATTTCGCCGAGGGCGGAAAACGGCAGCAGGGTCGCCACCATGGCCAGCTGGTACACGTTGACGATCCAGACGGAGGCGGCCGGCGTCGCGTGCAGCTCGCTGGCGATGGCCGGCAAGGCCGTGTTGGCGATCGCCGTATCGAGCGAAGCCATGCCCACGCCGATGGCCAGCGCCAGCATGGCCCATAAACGGGCGCCGGGCGGCAAGCCGTCCTCGCCCACAGGGACGGCTGGCGCCCTATTCTTCTGCTTCATCATCTTGCCTGTTCGTCTAGCCTATCGCGCGCGACAACGATTGCCGCTGGCAAGACACTAGCATGGATGAGCGGACTCTGCCGGGCAAGCCATGCCCCTCATTTCTTGCAGTCGATGACCTTGAAATCCTTGGAATAGCAGATGCGCAGCTCGCCCGAGTGCTTTTCATAGCCGAGCCAGCGGCCCTTCAGCTGCGGGTTGTGCTGCTTCATCCACTGGAACAGTTCGTTTTTCGGCATGGTGGAGTCCGGCAACTTCAAGGCCTGGAACAGTTCGCGTTCCTTCTCGAAATACTGCTTGGCCGTAGCGAAATCGCAGGCGCCGTGCTTTTCCCACTCCCCCTGCAGCAAGGCTTCGCCGGGCTGCATGCACATATACGGCAAAATCTCCGACGGCGCCAGCTTGGGCAAGTTGCCCTTGCAGTAGCGCGGATGCAGTTCCGTCTTGCGCGGCGGCGTCACGGAAATGTCTTCGCAGGTGGCCGGATGGTCCGACTGCGCCCACAAGCCATGCACGATCCAGCCGAAGTGATTGCTCTCGGCGCACTGGAAGGCGGCCTTCTTCGACACCGCGCCACGGCGGCGCTGGCTGTCGCAAAAGCCGGGCGACCACGACAGCGCGAGCATGAAGGAATCCGTGGGCACGTTGGTGCTTTGCTTGTAGCACGTGTTTTTCTCGTCCGACGGCTTGACGTCGTAGTCGACATAACTGACGTTGCGGGGAATGGCGCAGCTGGCGTCGGCCGCGTGGGCGGCGCCGGCCGACAGGCCGAAGAAAACGGCGGCCAGCGCCGGCAAGACAGTTTTCAAATGCATCGAGTTTCCCTTTCAGGAATATAAAACGCCGGCAACTGGGTGCCGGCGCGGTAGTGAAATGACACCATCAACTTAGCAGACGGTATGCATCCAGTTATGGGTATCCGGGGCCGTGCCATGCTGCAAGCCCAGCAGCGCTTCGCGCAGGGCCAGGGTGACGGCGCCGTTTTCATTGTTGTTGATGGTCATTTCAAAGCCGTTGGCTTTGGCCACGCCGACCGGCGTGATGACGGCGGCCGTGCCGCAGGCGAACACTTCGGTCATGCGGCCCGAGGCGATGTCGTCGCGCCATTGCTGGACGGACAATTTACGCTCTTCCGTCGCATAGCCGAGGTCTTTCGCCATTTCCAGCAGGCTGCGGCGGGTGATGCCTGGCAACAAGGTACCCGTCAGTTCCGGCGTCACGACCGTGACTTTCTCGCCATCCTTGTACACGAAGAACAGATTCATGCCGCCCATCTCTTCGATGAATTCGCGGTGCACGGCGTCCAGCCACACGACCTGGTCGCAGCCCTTCTCTTGCGCTTGCGACTGGGCCATCAGGCTGGCCGCGTAGTTGCCCGCGCACTTGGCTTCACCGGTGCCGCCCGGCGCGGCGCGCACGAAGTCTTCGCTGATCCACACGGTGACGGGTTTCACGCCTTTCGGGAAGTAGGCGCCGGCCGGCGAGGCGAACAGCACGAACAGGTACTCTTCCGATGGACGCACGCCCAGGTAGGGGTCGGTGGCGATCATCAGCGGACGCATGTACAGGCTCTCGCCCGTGTTCTTCGGCACCCAGTTGCGGTCTTGCGCGATCAGCGCATCGCCCGCTTCCAGGAACAGCTCGACAGGGATAGCCGGCATGGCCAGGCGCGCGGCGCTGCGGTTGAAGCGCTCGGCATTTTGTTCCGGACGGAAAGTCTTGATGCTGCCATCGGGCTGGGCAAACGCCTTATACCCTTCGAAGATGGCCTGGCCGTAGTGCAGCGACGAGGCGGACGGGTCCAGCATCAAAGGGCCGTAGGCCTTCAGCTCACCCTGCTGCCACTTGCCGTCGCGGTAAGGAATCACCACCATGTGGTCGGTGAAGATGCGGCCGAAGGCAGGATTGACCATGCGCGCGGCGCGCTCGGCATCGGACAAGGGGTGGGCGGATGGGGTGACGACGAGATTCGGTGTGGATGTAGTCATGGCGGCAATAGGAACTAGTGAACAGTATCCCTATTGTAGCGCCTAATCAGGCAAACGAGGATGGCCGGGACGGCGCCCCGCCCCGTGTCAATCCGGCTGCAAAAAAAAGCGCCGTTCACCTTGCGGTGGAAACGGCGCTTTGGCATTACAGCAAAATCACTGCATCAGAACTTCATGTTGGCCGTCAGGGTGGCCGAGCGGCCAGGCGCCACGCCAGCGTAGTGCGGCGACGATACCTTGTCGAAGTACAGCTTGTTCGTCAGGTTCTGGATGTTCAGCTGCAGGGTCACATTGCGGCTGACGACATAGCTGGCCATGGCGTCGAAGCGCGTGTAGGCCGGTGCATATTTATTGTTGGCTACGTTGGCGTAGACCTTGTCGACGTAGTTCACGCCGCCGCCCACCGTGATGGCAGGCGTGACCAGGTAGGACGTCCACAGCGAGGCGCTGTTTTTCGGCGTGGTGGGGAACTGGTTGCCGTTGTAGGGCGACGGCACATACACAGGCGCAGCCGTCGTGCCCGTGTTGAGATAACCATTGTTTTCCACGATGGCGTTCAAGTGCGTGTAGCCGCCGAAGACCGACCATTCGCGCGTGATATTGCCGCTCACGCCCAGCTCGATACCCTTGACTTGCTTGTCGCCCACGTTTTGCGTGCTGCCGTCCGGCGCCGTCACGCGCGCATTGCTCATGTCGCTCTGGAAATAGGCGCCGCTCACGGACAAACGGCCGCCCGGCAACACTTCCCATTTCGTGCCCAGCTCGAAGCTCTTGCTCTCTTGCGGTTTCAGGTTCTGGATCGCCACCGACAGGCCGTCGATGCCGTCGCCGCCGTCATTGCCCGGTGGCGTGGACGAGGTGCCGTACGACACATACACGCTGCTGTTGCTCGACGGCTTGTAGACCAGGCCCGCCTGGTAGCTGGCGAACGTGGCATGCACACGGGCGCTGACGGCGGACGTGGTCTTGCCGTCAAGCGTGTATTGCGGCGTGTTCAACGAACTCTTGTAATCATCCCAGCGGATGCCCACGTTGAGCAGCCATTGCGGCGTGAACTCGATGGTGTCGAAACCGTACACGGAACGCGTGTTGGTGACGATGTTCGTGCGGGCCGGCGACACCGAGCGCGTGTAGACCCACGGGTCGTTGGCGTTCGGATTGAGCAACGGTGCGCAGTTGTACAGGGTGGCCGCACCAGAGGTCGGGCAGCTGGAGCCGACTTTTTCCAGCGGATTGTTCGTCCCCGGGCTGAACAGGTAGGAGCTGCGGTCCGTCTCTTCGCGGCTGATTTCCAGGCCCAGCGTGTACGTGTGCTTGACGCCGCCGGCCAGCCATTCGCCGCCCAGGCTGGTCGCGTTGGCCAGCGCGTCCGTATCGGTGGTGCGCGTGTTGGCGCGGCGCCAGACGGTGCCGTACAGCATGGTGTTGCCCTTGGAATCGTCGGGCTGGGTCCACACGTAGTCGTTGCTGGTCTTGCCGTAACGGGTCACGTTGCGCAAGATCAATTTGTTGCCGAAGTCGTGGCGCACGTCGATGGTGCCGATATCGCTTTGCGTGTCGCGGAAATCGCGGTTCACCAGGCCATAGAAGGTGTCGCGCGGCACGTTGACGGGCGTGCCGTTGCCATTTTTCGACACATTCGCGCCCGACGAGAACGGGTTGTTGAACGGCAAGCCGGTATCGGGCAATTCGCTCGATTGCATGTGGTAGTAGCTGAGGGTCGCCTGCGTGGCCGATTTCAGGCCAAACGTGACGGAGGGCGCGATGCCCCAGCGGTCGCCATTGATGTAGTCGCGGCCGGCCACGTGGGCGTCATGCGCCATCACGTTGACGCGCACGGCCACATCGTCGCTGACGACGCGGTTGACGTCGGCCGTGGCGCGGCGGTACTTGGCGCTGCCCAGGCCCACCGTGGCATTCGTGAAATCTTCCGCCTTCGGCGTCTTGCTGATCAGGTTGACACCGCCGCCCGCGGACGAGCGTCCGCCGTAGGCCGAGTTCGGCCCCTTGACGACTTCGATTTGTTCCAGCGCAAAGATTTCACGCGATTGCGAACCCGTGTCGCGGATGCCGTCGATATACGTGTCCGTTTGCGCGTTGTAGCCGCGGATAAACAGATTGTCGCCCACGGGGTTGCCGCCCTCGCCGGCGCCGATGGTAATGCCCGGCACGGTGCGCAGCGCGTCCGTCAGCGAGACGGCGCCCGTTTGCGAAATGATTTCGGCGGGAATCACCGTCACGGATTTCGGCGTGTCCAGCAGCGGCGCCGTCAACTTGTCGTTCGCCGATTTCACGGGCGCCTGGATGAGGCGCTCAGCCGTGCCGATGACTTTTACTTCCTGCAACTGCTGCGGCTTGTCCACCGTTTGCGCGTGCAGCGCCAGCGGCATGGCCAGGGTGGCAAACGCGGCCAGGGCCGTGCCATGCATGCGCGGCGCGGCGGCGATCTGGTGCTTGCGGCTGCGGATGGCAGCGGCTGGCTTGGCGGCGCCTGCGGTGTGTTTCAATGTCATCGTGTTCTTTCAATCTATCAAGTGGGCTGAATATAGCTGGCGAATGCGCCGTGGCGCCTGGCTGGCCATGCTTGCTTGGGTACTACAAAACTGCCACAGCATCGTCATGCGCGGCGCCCGGGGCGAGCCGGACGGAGCGCGATATTGTCAATGCTGTAGGAAGTGTCCTGCGCCGGTGCGACAGCCAGCCATGCCGGCTCGTGCACAGGCTACTGACAACGTCGAGGGTGGACACGGGAACGCACAGCTGCCCGACTTGCCTGGCAGGCGGGTCAGCCTGTCTCAGCGGGGGCACGTTCGCGAATTCCGGATGCGTCCATAAGTACGAATGAGAATGATTTTTATTTTTACATATTTTCACTGTGATGTAAATTATCAATGCCAGCATTTTTCAATTCCGTGGCTATTTTGGCTTGCCCCGGAGCCTGGCCATCATTTGCGAATGATTCTCGTTTGCGATACTATGTCAGCCTTCCTCTTCCCGCCATGCCTGACGCTCTGCATGGCGGCGCTATCGAAAGCCGCCATGACTACCTCCTCCCTGCCCCAGTTGCGCGCCAGCGCCGACGCCGCGTCCGCAAGCCGCCAGCAACGCCCGCCTGCCGCCGCGCCGCATGCGCGGCGCTGGCACTGGAGCTGGAAGCAGGTCTGGTTTCAATTGCACTGGTTCATCGGCATCACGGCCGGCACCGTGCTGGTGATCATCGGCCTGAGCGGCGCCACCCTGGCTTTCAAGGATGAACTACTCGATGTCATGAACCCCGGCGTGCGTCATGTGCCCGTGGAAACGCGCGCGCCGCTGACGCCGGCCCGGCTCGCCAGCATTGCCGCAGCCGAACACGGCCAGCGCGTCGCCTCGATCACCATGTCTGCCGAAGCGGGCGCGGCGCCGCGCCTGTTCTTCGCGCCGAAGAACGGCCAGCGGCGCGGCGAGTCCGCTTATGTGCACCCGTACACGGGCGCCACCCAGCCGGCGCTGACGGGGGCGGCATTTTTCGAATGGACGGAGTCCTTGCACCGCTGGCTGCTGCTGCCGCGCGATCCGGGCCGGCAAGTGGCGGGCGCGCTGGCCTTGTGCCTGCTGGGCCTGGCACTGTCCGGCCTGTACCTGCGCTGGCCGCGCCGTCCGCTGGACTGGCGCACCTGGCTGACCTTCGATCCGGCATTAAAAGGCCGCTCGTTTTTGTGGAATCTGCACGCCGTGGCCGGCACCTGGTGCCTGGTGGTCTACGTGGCGCTGACCCTGACGGGCATTTACTGGAGCTATGACGTGGTGCGCGACAATATCGACGCCTGGGCCGGCAAGCCGCCCCGGACGGCGCAAGCACCCGGCAAAACAGGCACGCCGAAGGAGCCATCGCCCGCCGCCGACATCGGCCTGGCCTGGAGCAGCTTCCAGCAGCACGCCCCCGGCTGGACCCTGGCCACGCTGCGCCTGCCCGTGCGCCCCGGCGAAGCCGTGCAATTCACGTGGCTGGCCGGCGACGCGCCGCACGAACGGGCGCGCAGCCGCATGAGCATTGCGCCGGCCGACGGCACGCTCACGGAAAACGCGCCGTACAGCCGGCAGGACCTCGGTGCGCGCCTCGTCAACATCATTTATCCGCTGCACATGGGCACGTATTTTGGCTTGCCGGGCCGCATCATCGTGACGCTCGCCAGCCTGGGCCTGCCCCTGTTCGCCATCACGGGCTGGATGCTGTACCTGGGCCGCCGCAAGGCAAAACGGGCTGTGCAGGCGCAGCGCGCGTTGCTGGCTGGCATAGCGGGCAAGACGGACACAGGTTTGCCGACCCTGGTGGCCTACGCCAGCCAGTCGGGACAGGCCGAGCGCCTGGCCCTGGAAAGCGCGCGCGCCCTGCAGCAGGCGGGCGTGGCCGTCGACGTGCAATCGCTGGAGGGCTTTGATCCGGCGCAATTGCGCCAGTACGAACGGGCCCTGATCGTCGCCAGCACCTTTGGCGAGGGCGAGGCGCCGGACGGCACGCGCCGCTTCGCGCGCCTGCTGCAAGCGACCTCGGGTGCGCCGCTGGCGGGCCTGGCATTCGGCTTGCTGGCCCTGGGCGACCGCCATTACAGCGCCTTCTGCGGCTTTGGCCACGCGCTGGAGCGGCAGTTGCGCGCGCTGGGCGCCACGCCTTTATTCCCGCTGATCGAAGTGGACAAGCACGACGCGCAAGCGCTGGCCGCCTGGTCGCAGGCGCTGGCCCGCTGCAGCGGCAGCGCCATCGACGCCATCGGCGTGCAGGAAGAAGCGTCGTATGACGCGTGGCGCCTGGTGCGCCGCACGCTGCTCAATCCGGGCAGCCTGGGCGGCGAACTGCATGAAATCGTCCTCAGCGGTCCGGCGGATGTCAGCTGGCAAGCGGGCGCGCTGGCCGAAATCATCGCCTGCAATGCGGATGGCAGCGAGGGCGATGCGCAGAATGCCCAGCATGCGCCGCGCAGCTATTCCATCGCTTCGCTGCCGTCCGACGGCGAACTGCAATTGCTGGTGCGCCAGGAGCGCCATGCGGGCGGCGAAAACCAAGGCTATGGCGTCTGTTCCGGCTGGCTCACGCGCTTCGCGCCCGTGGGCGCCAGCATCCGCCTGCGCCTGCAAGCCAATCCCGCCTTCGCCCCTGCCTTGGGCGATGTGCCCTGCATCTACATCGGCAACGGTTCCGGCCTGGCCGGCCTGCGCGCCCACCTGCGCGCGCGCCAGCGGGCGGGACTGGCGCGCAACTGGCTGCTGTTCGGCGAACGCCAGCAAGCCGTCGACGGCCTCTGCGCCGCCGAACTGGAAGACTGGCTGGCAACCGGCCACCTGGCACGGCTGGACCGCGTCTTTTCGCGCGACACCGCTGGCGGCCAGCGCGCATACGTGCAGGACCGCCTGCGTGCCAGCGCGGACGAATTGCGCGCATGGCTGGCACAGGGCGCCATCGTCTACGTGTGCGGCAGCCTGCAAGGCATGGCGGCAGGAATCGATGCTGTACTGCAAGAAGTGCTGGGCCAGGACGGACTCGACGCCCTGCTGGCGGCCGGCCGCTACCGCCGCGACGTGTATTGATGCAGGCAGGATGCCCATGCAAGACCAGGCATGTGTGGGCCGCCGCACGGTCCCGGCACGCCATCGGGCTACAGTAGGGGCATGGCGGCAAGACCGCCTGCCCACTCACTGTCTGCGAGGTCTCCCATGAAAAACCCCTGGATGAGCATGTACCTGAGCGCCGCCAACCGCATCGCCAACACGGCGCGCGGCCATGCGACGGCGGCCGTCAAGCGCGAGGCGGCGAAGAATACGCGGCAACTGACGCAAGTGTGGTTCGACTCTTTCCTGCCTGCGGCGGGCAAGCCGCGCCGTCGCCGCAAGGCCAAATGACGCGGCCGGCATGGCCTCGCTGCTGCGCTGCATCACAGCAATTAGTTGAAATTCATATCAGGTGAACTAAACTGCAAGCATGGTGTACAGAGATGGAATGGCCGGCAGGCGCCGCATCCCCGCGCCGCCACCGGCTCATCGGGAGACGACCATGTTGACGCTCAAAGTGCTGGCCTGCCTTGCCCTGTCGGCGCTGCTGCTGGTGCCGCTCGTGCTGCGCGATGCGATGCAATCATCGGGCGTGCAGATGCAGGTGCCGAATGTCGATGCGCATGCCATGTGGGCCCACTGGCCGAGGCAGTAGCGAGTTTGCGCGGCTGGGTGCCGTTGAAAAACCGCACTGCCGAAGTTGCCGCAGTGTTCCACGCCGCTGGTGCGGAAGGGGCCGCTGTTCTTCCTTTTCTCCGCTTTTGCGCATGGCCTGGCCCTCTTCATCACACATTTGATCCAGGTCATGGATTTCCACCTTCGTCGCGTCCACACTGGAACAGTCCGCTTCGTCTCGGAACGGGCTTAACCAGGAGTATCAGCATGCATGAAACGCAATGGAAGGATGACATGGCGCTGGGCGTTCCCGCCATCGACGAAGCGCATGAGGCGCTGTTTCTGGAACTGGCGCGCCTGGGCCGCCTGAGCGACCAGCACTTCAGCGCCGCGTTCCGCGACCTGATCGCCGCCGTCGAGCGCGATTTCCGCGAAGAGGAAGACTTGATGGAAGAAATCGGCTTCCCCTCGCTGGCCAATCACCGCGAACAGCATGCGCGCGTGCTGAGCGGACTGCACCACGCCTGGGCCGCCGTCGACGAGGGCGACCTGGAACAGGGGCGCCATGCGCTGGCGCTCTTGCCGCAATGGCTGGTATTCCACCAGGCGACCATGGACCTGGCCCTGGCCGCGGCGCTGGAAATCGTGCAGCGCCAGCCCGGCTGAGCGCCGGCTGGACGTTACAGCAGCAAGACCTTGGCCTGCTCGGGCAAGACCACGCGGTAATGCCCGGGATATTTATCTTCGCCATCGAAGATTTTGCAAAATACAGGCATGTTGATGTCGTTGACGGCCGGCTCGTTCATGGGCAGGGTGGCGATCAATTGTTCGCCTTCCACCAATTGCAGGGTGCTGCCCCGCTCGGCCGCGCAAAAAGCCAGCGCTTGCACGTCGTTGGCGAATGGCCGCTTGTACCAGGGCGTGATGGCGCGCACCGCGCGCTTGGCATCATGCAAGACCTGGCCGATGCGCGTGACATTCCACGCATCGCGCGCCACAGAAGGCTGGATGACGATGTTGGCCGTCAATTCCCCCTTGCCCTTGTTCACCATGAAACTGCCGTCTTGCGCGGCGATATCGTCATTCAGGGGCACGACAAACACGCCGCCCTCGGACACCTTGATGGGAATCGGCGCGCCATTGCCCTGCAGGGCCACGCGCACGTCGTCGATGGTGGCGCTGAGCTTGGCCGGGATCAGGCGCAAGGCCATGACCACGCTGCCGCTCGACACTTGCCACACTTTCTTGGCCGTCAGATAACTGTCGCGGTAAGCCGTGAAACGGATGCGCGGAGGCTTCAAGTCGCTGCTAGCCGTGATCGTCACCGTTTGCGGCGGGGCTTCGCCGTCCGCGACCGGAACCGGCCGCGCCACGGGGGGCGCCGCCACGCTGGCGGCCGGCACGCTGGCGGCAGGCATGGCTGGCGGCATGGCCGGCGGTGTTGCCGCGTGTTCCTGGGCCTGTCCCAGCGACACGACACACCACCATCCTGCACAGGCTATCCATGTACGCATGCATTTCTTTCAATTAGGAAAATATTTGTCAGCTCCGCCATTATCGCAGAAGGCCCGCCAACGCGCCGCCCCCGGCCGCATGCACTTTTATGGTGCACACGCTTGCTTATTTGTCACATTCCGCCTATATTGATAATGATTCTTATTCACGAAATAGTGTAAAGAATACCGCGCATTGTCTTTTCCACGCCCATCCGCGCCGGGCCTCGCGGTGGAACTGCTATCCGAGCCAGACCACGGGCCAGCTCCACGCCACCCCACCAGCTACTGCGCACTTCGCCAGACGAGATAGGAAAACTACGACTAAAAATACTCCAGGAATATGATGCAATCGACTATAGAACCTCGCCCTGCCCCCCATCCCGCCTTGCGTCCCCTGACGCGCCTCTTGCGCTACACCCTGTTCAGCCTTGCCGCCGGCGCTGTCCTGCCGGCACAGGCGGCCGATGCCGTGCCAGAAGACACGCCCGTCACCATGCCGGCCGTCACCGTGCTGGGCCAGTCGACGGCCGGCACGGAAGGCACGCAGTCGTACACGGCCGGTGAAGCGCGCAGCGCCACCCGCATGGACCTGTCCTTGCGCGAAACGCCGCAATCGGTCAGCGTCATCACGCGCCAGCTGCTCGACGACCTGGGCGCCGTGCGCCTGGACCAGGCCCTGGCGCAGACGACGGGCATCCAGGTGGGCCAGAACGACACGGAACGCACGACCTTTTATGCGCGCGGCTTCGGCATCAACAATCTCCAGATCGACGGCATGGCGCGCGGCGGCAATGCACCGCTGCAAGACACCATCCTGTACGACCGCATCGAAGTCGTGCGCGGCGCCACGGGCCTGATGGGCGGCAAGGGCGACCCGTCGGCCACCATCAACATGATACGCAAGCGTCCGACGAAGGAATTCCAGGCCAGCGCCGGTCTCATCATGGGCCGCTGGGATGACCAGCGCTTCGAAGCCGACCTCTCCACGCCGCTGAACGCGGAGGGCAGCGTGCGCGCGCGCACCTCCCTGGCGTGGCAAAAACGCGATTCCTACCTGGACATGTACCACGAGCGCAAGACGGTCGGCATGGTCATCCTCGAGGCGGACGTGCGTCCCGGCACCCTGCTGACGGCCGGCGTCGACTTCCAGGACAACAAGCCGACGGGCGCCACCTGGGGCGCCGTGCCCTACTGGAATGCGGATGGCAGCCTGGCGAACTTGCCGCGCAACACCAGCCTCACGACGCCATGGAGCACCTGGGCCAACAAGCAGCACACCATCTTCACCTCGCTGGACCAGCGCCTGCCCGGCAACTGGAACATGCACCTGGGCTACGCGCGCACGGAAAGCACGAACCGCACCACCGTCGCCTATGCGGGCGGCGGCAAGCCCGATCCGGCCACGGGCGAAGGCATGTTCCTGTGGACGGGCGCGTATGGCCCGGGCAAGACCACGGGCGACAACTTCGACGTCTACGCCAGCGGCCCATTCACCTTGCTGGGGCGCAAGCACACGGCCATCATCGGCTGGAACGGCGGCAACCAGCGCGCCCGCTCGCTGGGTGGCGAGGCGGAAATCAACTACCCGAACTTCGTCCCCGATTACCGCAACTGGACGGGCAACATTCCCCGCCCCGTGTTCCACCCGGACGGCTCGCACACGGAAACCGTCACGCGCCTGGCGGGCGGCTACGTGGCCACGCGATTGAGCCTGGCCGACCCGCTGCACCTGATCATCGGCGCGCGCAGCAGTACTTACCGCACCGACACGCGCAGCTACAACACGCAAGGCGCGTACACGGGCAGCGGCGACTTCGTGGAAACGCGCAATGAAGTCACGCCGTATGTGGGCGCCGTGTTCGATATCAACAAGCAATATTCGGCCTACGCCAGCTTCACGCAGCTGTTCAACCCGCAATCGAGCAAGGACCGCAACAACCAGTTCCTGGCGCCGGAAACGGGCGACAATGCGGAACTGGGCATCAAGGGCGAATTCTATGAAGGCAAGCTGAACGCGTCGGCCGCCCTGTTCCACACGAAGAAAAAGAACATGGCCGAGCTGGACCGCACGGTGCCGCCCGGCTTTTTGCTGCCCGACGGCGGCCAGGCCATGGTGGCCAACGGCACCGGCGTGACGGCCAAGGGCGTCGAGTTCGACGTCTCCGGCCAGCTCACGCCCGCCTGGGAAGCGAGCGGCGGCTATACCTATCTGCACGCGGCCGAGGCCGATGGCCGCCGCGCCGCCACCACGCAGCCGCGCCACTTGCTGCGCCTGGCCACCAGCTACCGCTTCGACGGCCGCCTGGCCGGTTTGAGGGCGGGCGCCAGCATGACGGCGCAAAGCGCCACCTACAGCGAATCGTGGTACGGCCGCCCGCCATCGGGCGAGATGACGAATATCCCGCAGGCCGGCTATGCACTGGTCAACGCCATGGCCAGCTATGCCATCAACCGCCACGCCAGCGTGCAGCTGAACGTCAACAACTTGCTCGATAAAAAGTACTACCGCAACGTGGGCTTCTTCGACGGCGTGTTCTGGGGCGAACCGCGCAACATCAGCCTGACCGTGCGCACGGCGTTTTAAAGAATCGTAGCCGCATCGCCGGCACGGCGGATGCGGCCCTGTCCGCCGTGCCTTGAATGGCAATGGCTTGCGCGATAGCGCATGCATTGATATGGAATAGAAATAGCCGGCAATCATCCTGAAGACGTGCCCACGTTGATAATTTTTTGATATTATCAAAAATTTAAAATGGGAATATCTGATGAAGATGAAAGAGACGATTATCTGGACGGCGCTGGCGACGTTATGCGCCAGCGTACTGCCCCTGGTTTCCGCAAACGCGGCGACGCCACCTTGCACGAACTGCTTTGAAAAACGCTGGATTTATTACGGCGGCAATATTACGGCGGCAGCTTCCACAGCTGATGCCAGTTTCAACAAAGTCATCGAACTGATACATCTGGCCAAGGCAGAAGGCTATAACGGCATCGCGCTCAATGCGGGTGGCAGCGGTTCCTATGTAGCCATGCTCAATCCCGCCACGGCGGCCAGATATCCGAATTACTTCCCCAATTTCGCCCTGGTGCTACAAGCGGCCAAGGATAACGGCATCGAATTGATACCGGTCGGCGGCGGTCCGGAAGTCCCCGTTAGCGCCGCGCCTGACTTGATCGAGGCCTTGCCGACCATCGATACGCCGTTCATCGTGCAAGGCAGGCGCGCGGTGCCTGTCGGCATGTCGGTCATCGACGATCCCGGTTTTGAAAACAACAGCCCGGCATGGGAATTGTTTGAAAAAACGGTAGGCAACAGCGTTGTCGACAATACGGTCGCGCACACGGGCCAGCGCTCGATTAAATTCAGCAAGGCTGGGGACAGCAATATGGCCCGTTTGCACCGCAAGTTAAACAATTTGCGCCCGAATACCGCCTACCGCGCATCGTTCTGGGTCAAGACTGAAGACTATCATCCCGATGCCGCCTTCAGGATACAAATTACCGACCCCACGGCAAAGGCCCCCATGTACTCGAATGCCAGCGCCGGGCTGGGATGGGGTACGCAGAATGGCGCCTGGAATGGCAGCGGCAACACGCTGGCCAGCACGCAGGATTGGAAACAATATAATCTGGACTTCAATACGGGGAACAATCCCCTGACATATTTGTACATAGGCAGCTGGAAGGCGAATCTGCTGCAGGCCGGGACCGTCTGGCTCGATGATCTGGAAATCAAACAGATCGGCCTGGCTCATACGATACGGCGCAATCCCGCGACCTTGCCCGTCACGGTCAAGTCGGAAGACGGCAGCATCACATATGTGGAATCGCTCGATTATGTCGTCGACACGGAAGCGCTAAGCCTTCCCGCGCAAAGCAGCATCGGCGAAGGTGCCATCCTGCGCGTATCGGCCTATCAGTCGGCGCAGAACATGACGGCCATGTGGGGTACGCCGGCCAGCGCCTGCTATCAGAAATTCTTCGATATCCAGAAACAATATTACGACAATATCCACGGTCTGCTCGACGCCCCGACAAAATTCTTCCTCTACTATGATGAAAATCGGGTGCTCAACTGGGATCCTGCCTGCGGCAACATCACAGCCGGCAAATACCTGGCGAACATGATCGAGAAACACCAGGAAACCCTGCTGCAAGCGTATCCGAATCTGGAACTGTATGTGTGGAATGACATGTTCGATCCGAAGATGAACGCCATTCCGAAATACTGGGCCGTCAACGGCGACCTCAGCAACTCATGGCTAGGCTTGAAAGCGACGACGATCATCGTCAACTGGAGCGATGAAGGAACCGCCAAGCGCAAGGCATCGCTGGAATTCTTCCATGGCCTCGGGCATCGGCAAATGATCGCCGGCTATTATGACGACCGCGCCCTCGAAACCGGGAATGTGCATTCCTGGATGGAGGCGCTGGCGCAGGCGGAAAGCAATGGCGTGACGGGCGTCAACGGCTTCATGTACACGGCCTGGCGCGGCAATGCCGGCTATGCCGACGTGAAAGCCGTCGCCGACTACATCAAGCAGCATTATCCGCAGCGCTGGCCACAGCAGTAAGACTCACTCCCGTGCGCAGCGCCAGTGCGCGGGCGCCGGCAAGGTAAAACCTTGCAACAGGGGACCGCCCGCGGGCGCCAGCACGGCGGCGGTCACTTGCGCAAACGCCTGCTGGCCGGCCGGCAAGTCGCCGGCCACCAGGCGCAGCGCGCCGTCGAGCTGCCCGGCGATGGCGGCGTCGAAGGCCTGCAGGCGGCGGAACAGATGCTTGCCGCCGCCGCTCCACTGCCCCGCCGCGCGCAGGTGCAGGTCGGCCAGCGCTTCGTACAGCTGGCAAGCGACGGCCAGCGCCTCGCCCGGGTGCGTGCTGTCGACCAGGTCTTCCTGCGCGGTGGTGATGGCGTAGCGGCGGCGCTGCAGGTTTTCCGCGTCGAGCACGGGCGGTCCGGCCCCGTCGATGGCTTGCGCCAGCGCGTGCATCTGCGCGTAGGCGTCGCCGGCGGCGACGATGTTTTCCCCTTCGACCACCATCATCGCCAGCGGCACCGTGCCGCCGGGCGCATCTATTTCCTTGCAAAAATACGTGAACGTGGCCAGATCGTGGCCGAACAATTCCACCGTGCGCCCTTCGGCCACGATGGTGTCGCGCCAGGCGCAATCGACGTGCTCGAACAGCAGCAGCAAGTCGATATCGGAAGTGGGCGTTTGCCGGCCCGTGGCGAACGAGCCGCCGATGATGGCCGCCACGGCCGTGGGATAGCGCTCGTGCACCAGCCGCACGGCAATGGCGCGGATGGCCTCGTAGGTGGGAATCGTCGTCAAAGCCGGTGCTCCATGTCGAAAAACGTTATCCTACCAGCAATATGCGTGCAGTCGCCATCCTGCTACACTGACGCCATCTCATTCGCACGGCGTGCGTGGTCAAGGAAGCGACATGGAAACCGTATGTATCGTGGTGCCCTCGCCCGTGGGCGAACTGACCCTGGTGGCGCGCGGCGCGGCCCTGGCGGCCATCCTGTGGGAAAACGACAAGCCCGGCCGCGTGCGCCTGGGCGACATGCGCGTCGATGACGGTTGCGCCGTGCTGCAGCAGACGGCGCGCCAGTTGGGCGAGTATTTTGCCGGCGCGCGCCAGCATTTTGAGCTGCCGCTCGATTTTGCCGGCACCGCGTTCCAGCAGGAAGTGTGGCGCGCGCTGCTGACGATACCGTACGGCCAGACGCGCAGCTATGGCGAGATCGCGCGCCAGATCGGCCGCCCCGCCGCCGTGCGCGCCGTGGGCGCCGCCAACGGCAGGAATCCCATCTCCATCATCGCCCCCTGCCACCGCGTCATCGGCGCCACGGGCGAGCTGACGGGCTTTGCGGGCGGCCTGCATGCGAAGGAAACGTTACTGGCGCTGGAAGGTATTTCCCTGTCCAGCGACCGCGAAGCCCTGAAGACGGGCCACGCGCGGCGCCGCGCCGTGCACATTGATACGGCGCAAGGCTGCCTGTTCTAGGCCTTTATTCGCCCAGCAGGCGCAGCGATTCCAGCCAGTCCGCCTTCCACTCGCGCAGCAACGGTTGCGTGGCGAAGGCCTTTTTCAGGTGCGCCATCGGCACGCGGTGCACATCGTGCAAGCCGAACGCCAGGGTCACCGGATGCCACAGGTGGCTGTTCTTGCCGCCGCGCGAATTCTTGCGCACGCGCGCGCCATCGTCGCCAAAGATACCCACGCCGCCGGCCATGCCTTTGTCCAGGTCGACCTTGCCCACGCCGGCAAAGGCAATCAGTATCTGCTCGCGCCCCAGGCCCTTCAGGGCGCTGGGCAAGACCACGGGCGCCTTGTCCGATTCCGCTTCGGCCGGCTGCGGGTGCTGGAGTTCCTTGAGCAAACGCAACAGGTCGCGCTCCTGGAAATGCAGGCCGTCGAGCGGCACGCGCAAGCCCTGCCCTTTCAGTTCGATGGGGAGATTGCCCGAATCGCGCGTAAAACGCAGCCATACGTCGCCGGCGCCCGAGGCCAGGTGCTGTTTGTCCTCGATAAACACGACGGGCGCCGCATAGCGCGTCACGCCGTCATGGAACAGCTCGGCCCACTGCTCGCTGTAGTCGAGCCAGACATACGGCAAGCCGCCCTGCTCGAGCAAACGCACCAGGGTCCAAGGCGTGCCCGTCTGTTGCGCCAGCCAGGCGCAAGCGTCAAGGGCGGTGGCGCGGTATGGCAGGGATAGGGAAGTCATGGCGGTTCCATCGGTCAAAGTGGAGCGCAGTGTAGCAGACGCCGCCATGTCAGCGCCGCCGCTGGCGCAGCGGGCGCGCTGTTTTTGCGCGCTGTGCTAGGCTGGAAGCATCCGTCCGCGCCATGGCCATCCCGGCCGCATGGCGTTGCCGGACAATGATTGCGAGGGGAATACCATGCATTCCAGCACCAACGCCGCCACCGCACCCGCCCCGCCACCGGAGCGCGATTCGCCCACGCCAGCCGGCGAAAGCCATGCCGAGCAAGCACTCGATGAAGCATTGAAAGAAAGCTTTCCGGCCAGCGATCCGATTGCCATTGCCATTCCCAAGCCATCGAACGAGGCACCCACCTGAAGGCGCAGCCGCCAGCCACCCTTGCGGTGGCATTTTTTTATCCTCCGCTGAACCTGAACGGCGCGCCCATGCGTAGATGGCGATGCCATGACCCAAGGAAGTAAGCACGCGGAAAAGGGAGTGTCATGCGGCATTCCAGAAAAAAAATCCTATGGGCCACACCTGTATCTGGCCCGGCATATCGACCTGGCCTATGCGCGCTTGCAACGGCTGCACGATGCGGCAGCACATGAACGCTGCGCGCGCTGGGTCGCAGCCTGGGCCGTGACGGCGGGCATGGATGCGCCGCGCGGCATGAAACTGCGCATCCGCGGTGAGTTCATTTTGCTCTAGGCGCAATGCGCCGGCCCGGCACGCGTCACCGTGCGCAAGACCTCCATCGATGCTTCATCTTGCCAAGCCGGCGGGACCACGACAGGTAGCGGCAAACAGCCCAGCCATCGATAGCAGAAAATATAAAATTATTTTAAAGTAAATTACATTTGACAATATTGCGCTTTGAAATTAAATTGTATTTTTTATATTAATGGGATTATCATGAAATTGTCCAAATTCATTCCGCTTACGCTACTTACCATGGCTGCGTGCGCCAGCCAGGCGCATGCTGAAGTCATTATGTATCAATTCACGGGCGTGGTTGATCTCATGGTGGAAAAGAACGAAGGCTTGCTGTCGCCAACGGAGGTCAGCTCTAGCACAATGCCCTATGGATACCTGTTCAAAACAGGCTACACCGTGCATGGTACGTTTTCTTACGACACGGCATCGGAATCAACAAGCTGTACGGGAAATGCGCCCTCGGGCAGCAACACTACCTATGCCTGCTCGGAGAATAATTTCATGACGCTGACCTTCGATCAATCCGGCTATGGAGAGTTCCACAATGCCTACGGCAGCAGACTCACCGTCCAAAACGGCGCAACCGACGAGTTTACGATCACCGACGCTGGCGGCGGCTCTACCATCTACATCGGTCAGTCCCTGACCTTGGCCGATGCGAGTGGTAACGCCTTTTCAAGCACCGGCATACCGACCAAAACATTGACTCTGGCCGATTTCACATCAGCCACCTTCAACTACCGTTATGGCCTGTACCAAGACTACTTGATTGTCAACGGCCACCTGACCTCCCTGACCAAGGGCCACGTCTCGCCGGTGCCCGAGCCGGCAAGCTACGGCATGCTGCTGGGCGGCCTGGCCCTGCTGGGCGCCTTTGCGCGCAAGACGGGGCGCGGCAGTAAGCATTGAGAATGCGACACTGCGCAAGCACTAATAATGCGTTTGCGCAGATCATAATAAACAGCCCCGCCGGATGCGTACGCGTCGGGCGGGGCTGGTCAATACGTCACGCGACCAGTAAAACTAGTCGCGGTACTGCTCGGGCGTCGTGTCGCCATCGGCGACTTCATACCACATCGCATTGAGCACGGCGAAGGTCGCCGCCAGCGGCAGACCCAGTATCCAGGCGAAATACCACATAGTTAATTCCTTTCGTAAATTCTTAGTAGGCATGACCGCTGTCGTCGTTGATGGCTTTTGCATCAACCTTGCCCCACAGCACTTTATATACCCAGGTCGTGTAGGCCACGATGAGGGGAATGAAGACGGCCGTGACGACCAGCATGATGAACAGCGTCATGTGGCTGGACGAGGAATCCCACACCGTCAGGCTGGCGCGCGGGTCGATCGACGAAGGCAGGATGAACGGGAACATGGCCGCGCCCACGCCGAGGATGATGCCGGCGATGGCCGCCGCACTGGCCAGCAGGGCCGGCACTTCGCGGCGCGCGCGCAACAAGGCGAAGGCCAGCAGCGGGCAAAGCAGGCCGGCCGCCGGGGCGATCCAGGTCCACGGATGGGCCGCGAAGTTGAGGAACCAGGCGCCCGCGTGCACGTGCGCCGTTTTCAGCATCGGATTCGACGGACCGTCGGCGACGACGGCGCTGCTGATGCGGTAGCCATCGACCCACAGCCACAGGGCCACGCCGGCTGCCGCATACAGCACCACGGTGGCCATCGCCGCCACGCTGCCGTAGCGGCGCGCCCGTTCGGCGACGAGACCGTCCGTCTTCAGCTGCAGCCAGGTGGCGCCGTGCATCACCAGCATGGCCACCGAGACGAGGCCGCACAGCAAGGCGAACGGATTGAGCAGCGCAAAGAACGTGCCGTCATAGAAGATGTGCATGTCCGGCGAGAAACGGAACGGCACGCCCTGCAGCACGTTGCCGATCGCCACGCCGCAGATCAGGGCCGGCACGAAGCCACCCACGAACAGGGCCGCGTCCCAGCGGGCGCGCCAGCGCGGGTCTTCACGCTTGCTGCGGAACTTGAACGCCACGGGACGCACGATCAGCGCCACGAGGATGACGAACATGGCCAGGTAAAAGCCCGAGAACGACACGGCGTACAGCTGCGGCCAGGCGGCGAAGATGGCGCCGCCGCCGAGGATCAGCCACACCTGGTTGCCTTCCCACACGGGGCCGATACTGTTGATGACGACGCGGCGCTCGAGGTCTGTCTTGCCGACGAAGGGCAGCAGGATGCCCGTGCCCAGGTCGAAGCCGTCCGTGATGGCAAAGCCCACCAGCAGCACGCCGATCAGCAGCCACCAGATCAGGCGCAGTGTTTCATAAGAAATCATTTCATGCAAAATCATGGTCCGGTCCTCCTCAGGCGTGTTGGGTACGAATGGCTGCGGCGGGCGCGGAGGCCGGCGGCGTCTCTTCCGGCCCCTTGCGGATGGCCTTGAGCATGAGCTTCATTTCGATCACCAACAGCACGGTGTAGATGGCGGCAAAGCCGGCAATGGTAATCAACAAGGTCGTCGCGCCCAGGTTCGAGACGGCCACGGCCGTCGGCAGCACGCCTTCGATGACCCACGGCTGGCGGCCCACTTCGGCCACGATCCAGCCCGCCTCGATGGCCACCCAGGGCAGCGGGATGGCGAACACGGCCAGTTTCAGCAGCCAGCGGTGCTTGTCCAGCGTGCGGCGCGTCGACAGGATGAAGAACGTGCCAGTCAACAAGATAAAGAACATGCCCAGGCCCACCATCACGCGGAAGGACCAGAACAGGGGCGCCACGGGCGGGACGGTGTCGAGCGCGGCCTTGCGGATCTGCTCGGGCGTGGCCTGGCGCGGGTCGTCGACATAGCGTTTCAATAACAAGGCGTAGCCCATGGAGTGGCCTTTCGACTCGAACATGTCCTTCGCGTCCTGCGGCACGGGGCTGCCCGGCGCCACGCTGCGGATGGTCTGCAGCGCGTCATAGGCCTTGATGCCATCCTGTATCAGCAGCTCGCCACGGTCGACCAGCTGCTCGATGCCGGGGATTTCCGTCGTCAGCGAACGCGT
Organism: Janthinobacterium sp. GW822-FHT07H11; assembly: GCF_058798615.1. Classification (NCBI taxonomy): domain Bacteria; kingdom Pseudomonadati; phylum Pseudomonadota; class Betaproteobacteria; order Burkholderiales; family Oxalobacteraceae; genus Janthinobacterium; species Janthinobacterium sp. GW822-FHT07H11. The sequence continues at coordinate 2,718,246 of NZ_CM179507.1, read as the reverse complement.
GCCGATCAGGCCCATCACCATCGGGATATGCACGGCGTAATGCGTCTCGCGCGCTGTCGCGTCGGGGAAGCCGAAGGCCGTGAAGGCGGCGGGCGCCGGCTCCGTGGTCCACATGGCCTCGATCGCGGCCAGCTTCATTTTTTGATGTTCGGACGACAGGTAGCCGCTTTCATCGCCGAGCACCACCACCGACAAGGTGGCGGCCAGGCCGAACGAGGCGGCCACCGTCATCGAGCGCTTGGCCAGCTGCACGTGGCGGCCCTTCAGCAGATACCAGGCGGAAATACCGAGCACGAAGATGGCCGCCGCCGTATAGCCGGCCGACACCGTGTGCACGAATTTCGCCTGAGCAACAGGATTCGTCAGCACGGCGCCGAAATCCGTCACTTCCATGCGCATGGTCTGCGGATTGAAGGCCGCGCCGACGGGATTTTGCATCCAGCCGTTGGCGATCAGAATCCACAGGGCCGAGAAGTTCGAGCCGATGGCGACCAGCCAGGTCGTGACCAAATGGCCCCGCTTCGACAGCTTGTCCCAGCCGAAGAAGAACAGGCCGACGAAGGTCGCTTCCAGGAAGAAAGCCATCAAGCCCTCGATGGCCAGCGGCGCGCCGAAGATGTCGCCCACGTAATGGCTGTAATAGCTCCAGTTCATGCCGAACTGGAATTCCATGACGATGCCCGTCGCCACGCCCATGGCGAAGTTGATGCCGAACAAGACACCCCAGAACTTGGTCATATCGCGCCAGATGGGGCGGTTCGTCATCACGTAAACCGTCTCCATGATGGCGAGGATCACTGACAGGCCTATCGTCAGCGGAACGAATATAAAGTGGTACAGAGCTGTCAGCGCAAACTGCAGTCTGGATAAAGCGACAATATCGAAGTCCATATGATTTCCTTGGTGTTTCCCTACTGAATTGTAAACTTGGTATCTATCTGATGCGATTCGATTGGTTCCGCCGCCCTCAGGCTGGCATACGGACCGCCTGTGTCTCCCGTCTTTCCTTGATTCCTTAATCTGCGCGCAAGCCCGCCAGCGCCGCCTCGAAGGCTGGCGTGCCACGCCGCACGTCGCCGACGATGCGGCCATCGCGCAGGCTGAGCAGCCGGTCCGCCAGCGCCGCTTCGCGCCGCAAGTGGGTTGCGATCAGCAAGCTGCGCCCTTCGCTGCGCGCGGCCAGGCGCTGCAGGACATCGCTGGCCGTCTGCGCATTGAGCGCTTCCGTCGCCTCGTCCAGCAGCCACAAGGTCGATGCGTGCAGGAACAGGCGCGCCAGCGCCAAGCGCCGCGCCTGGCCGCCGGACAAGCCCAGGCCGCCCTCGCCCAGCATGGTATCCAGGCCGCTCGCGAAAGCCCGCACCTCGCCGTCCAGCCCGGCCGCGTGCAGCGCCGCCCACAGCTGTTCGTCGCTGGCGGACGGGTCGGCCAGGCGCAGGTTGTCGCGCAGGCTGTCCTGGAACAGTTGCGTCTTCTGCGTCAGCAGGCAGGCGCGCGGCGCGCTGACGCTCCCCGACAGCGGTGCCAGTTCGCGCGCGGCGATGGCCAGCAAGGTGGACTTGCCCGCGCCGCTGGGGCCGATCACGGCCACGCGCTCGCCATCGGCGATGTGCAGCGATACGTCATGCAAAATTGCAACATTACTGCCCGCATGCGCGGCGCTCACGCGCTCCAGGCGCAAGCCCGGCGCGCTGTCAGCCGGCGGCGCGGCGGCTTCCCGGCCATCGAGGCGCGGCGCCAGGCGACGCATGGCCAGCAGCATGCGCCCCGCCTCCAGCGCGCCGCGGCGCAGTCCCGCGAACGGTTCCACGGCCGTCAGCGCGACCAGCAGGGCCAGGGCCGCCAGCGGCACGCTCAGCGTTTGCTGCTGCGCCAGCGCGGCCACGGCCAGCAGCACACCGGCCAAGGTCGCGCTGCCGGCCACGCCGTAGGCGGCACCGGCCGCCGTCTCCAGGCGCTGCAGGGCGACATCGGCTTGCGCCAGCGAGGCGTCGATGCGCGCCAGCGCCGCGCACTGGGCCTCGATGCGGCCGGCCATCACCAGGTCCGTCTGGCCCGCCACCAGGTCGATGGCGCCGGAGCGCAGTTTTTCGATGGCGCGTGTACGCACGATGGCGGGACGGCGGGCGCCGCGCGCGACCAGCCAGCCGATGCCGCCGCCGGCGGCCAGCAGCCACAGCGCCAGGCCCAGGCCCAGCTGCCACCGCATGAGGCCCAGCGCCACGCCGGCCAGCAAGGCCGCGCACAGGGCCGTGAAGGCGGGCACCAGCAGGCGCAAATACAGCGCTTCAAGCGCGTCGATGTCGGCCGTCAGGCGAAACAGCAGCCGGGCGGGCTGGCGCAGCAGGCGGCCCGCCGCCTCGGGGCGCGACCAGCCGCGAAACAGCTGCACGCGGATGGCCGCCAGCGCGGCAAACGTGGCGTCGTGCGTGACGAGCCGTTCCGCATAGCGCGAGCCCGTGCGGCCGATGGCCAGCAGGCGGATGCCGGCCGACGGGCCGAAAACGTCGAAGACGATGGCGGTGGACGCATGCAGGCCGGCAATCGAGGTGGCCGTGATGAACCAGCCGGACAGGCCCAATAACGCCATGCCAGCCACGGCCGTCAGGGCGGCCAGCACGGCGCCGGCGATCAGTTTGCCGGGCTGGGCCAGCAGCAGTTGCCGCAGGACGGGGTGCGACAGGAGGGAGGGTTTCATGCGCGCCGCTCCTGCATTGGCGCCTGCGCATCGACCTGCACCGTGCGCTGCAGGCGGGCGGCCAGCACGGGGTCGTGCGTGGCGACGAGCATCGTCTTGCCTTGCGCCAGGGCCAGCAAGGCGTCCGTGACGCGCGCCGCCGTTTCGCTGTCCAGGTGGGCCGTCGGCTCATCGACCAGCAGCAGATCGGCATGCGGATGCAGGGCCACGCGGGCCAGGGCCAGGCGCACGGCTTCGCCGCCCGACAAGCCCTGGCCGCCGTCGCTGAGCATGACGGCCGGCTGCGCCTGCGCCACGCCGGCCAGGTCGGCCAGGTGCAGCGCCTGCGTCACCTGCGCCGCGTTCGCACCGAGGCGGCCCAGGGTCACGTTCTGGCTGACGGAAGCGGCAAATACATGGGGCCGCTGGCCCATCCAGGCCATGCGCTGGCGCAAGGTGTTCACGCTGCCGTCGTTCAGGCGCACGCCGCCGATGCGGATCTCGCCGCCGCTGGCGGGCAGCAAGCCGGCCAGCAGGGACAGCAAGGTGGTCTTGCCGGCGCCGCTGGCGCCCAGCAGGGCCACGTGTTCGCCGGCGCGCACGCTCAAGTCAAAGCCGTCGAACACGGGCGCTTCGCCGGGATGGGCAAAGCGCAGTTGATGGATGGCAATGGCGGGCGGCGCTGCCACCGCCATGGCGGCGGCGGAAACGGCGGCCACTTCCACGCTGGCGCCAGGCAGGGCGACGCCCTCGCCCGCCAGGTCGTGCAGGCCGACCAGGCCCGCTTCGCCGGCCGCCTTGTCATGCCAGACGGCCGCCAGCTCGCGCAGCGGTTCGAAGAAGGCGGGCGCCAGCAGCAAGATGAACATGCCCTGCCCCAGCGTCAGTTCCCGGCCCCAGGTACCGAAATTAATGCTGCCCAACAAGGAAAAGCCGATGAAGGCGGCCACCATGGCCACGCCCAGCGCGGAAAACAGTTCCAGCACGGCCGACGATAAAAAGGCGATGCGCAGCACCACCATCGTGCGCCGGCGCACGGATTGCGACGAGGCATCGAGCCGCGCGGCCGTGGCATCGACGGCACCGAGCGCGCGCAGAGTGGCCAGGCCGCGCAGGCGGTCCAGCAGGAACGCGTTCATGCTGCCCATTTCCACCATCTGCGCGCGGCTGGCCGCCTGCGCGCCTATGCCGACCAGGGCCATGAAGACGGGAATCAGCGGCGCGGCGATGAGCAGGATCAGCGCGGCGATCCACGACAGCGGCGTCACCACGGCGAGGATCACGAGGGGCACGGTCAGCACCTTCCAGCGCGCCGGCCTGTAGCGCACCAGGTAGGGCACGATGGCCTCGGCCTGTTCGGCGATGACGCTGGCAGCCTGTCCCGACTGGGCGCGCTGGCGATCCAGCGGCGAACGGCGCGCCAGCGCCTGCGCCACTTGCGCGCGCAAGGTCGACAGGTGGGCGCGCGCCGCCGCATACATGCGCCGCGCGCCCCACGCTTCGCCCCAGGCGCGCAGCACGCCCAGCAGCAGCACGCCGGCCGCGGGCAGCAGGGCCGCGCGCCAGGGCGCGCCATCGAGCATGGCTTGCAGGGCCCAGGCCAGCAGGGCCGCTTGCGGCAGCCACAGCAAGGCCGCGCCGCCTTGCACCAGGCTGGGGACACGGGGAAGGAGAAAGCGGGGCAAGGCAAGTGGCGTGGTGGGCATCGTCTTATACTTCTTGAGTTTTCAGAATTTTCTGTAAATTCGATTTTTTGTATAATACTGCGAAACATGACATATATCAATTGACCCGACCTGATCGGCGTGCAAAAATTTCAGATAATTATGAAAACTCAAAATATCCACATGACACCGCTGATCCTGACCTTCGTCAGCCATTTCGGCGAGATGGGCAGCCGCTGGGGCTTCAACCGCACGGTGGGACAAGTGTACGCCTTGTTGTTTGTCGCGGAGCACCCCTTGCATGCGGACGAAATTGCGGAGCACCTGAGTTTTTCACGCTCGAACGTGAGCATCGGCCTGAAGGAATTGCAGGGCTGGGGCCTGATCCGCCAGTCGCGCATCCCCGGCGACCGGCGCGAGTACTTCTCGTCGCTGGGCGACGTGTGGCAAATCTTCCGCGTGGTGGCGGCCGAACGCCGCCGCCGCGAAGTGGCGCCCACCCTGACGGTGCTGCGCGAATCACTGCTCACGCCCGCCACGGAACCCGTCGATCACTATGCGCAGGAACGCATGCGCGAAATGTATGAACTGGTCGACCTGGCCAATACCTGGTTCGACGACTTGCAGCGCCTGTCGCCCGAATCGATGGCGCAGCTGATGAAGATGGGCGCCAAGGTACAAAAACTGCTCAACGCCAAGGACCGCCTGTTTGGCGTCAGCAACAACAGCGACTGACACCCCGCCTCCCCTCTTTCCGCCCGGAATGCCGCTAGCACGCGCGGACATTTCCTGTCACGCTATTTCCGAACGTTGTTGCGAACATCGCTAGCACAGCCATGCATAGCTGTATGCGATGTTGTCAACTGAACCAATAGTATTATTTAAATTGTATTAATTTACATCAAGAGTAAGCTTTCATTTGCGTACTCTCTACGCGCAGGAAATAGATAAAAACGGGCAATGGGATGAGATCCCCGGCATGCAGGGACGCATTCCCACACGATGAAGCGTTAGTCTTAGCACAAGGGGATTTTCATGAAAAGCATAAAGCGCATTGCCGTCAAGGCATCCATGCTGGCCGCGATGACCGTACTGGCAAGTGCGGCGCAAGCGGCCACCTGGGTCGATGTGGGTCCGGCCAGCGGTTTCGTCATCGCCGGCAGCACCGTCACCTACTCGCCGTCGCCGGCACTGCAGGTGAAATATTATGACGATAATCTCGTGCCGCAAAGCCCGTCCGATATTCAGGGCTATATCAATGGCGTGTTCGGCACCAGTCTGGGCGCCGCCGTTTCATATTGCAACAGCGCCACCTCGGGCTGCACGGCCGGCACCACGGCCGGCCTGAGCGGCGGCGTCAACTCCTATACGAGCGCGGCGGCCTATGACTACCTGGCCATCCACTTCGGCCAGGGCGAACTGGTGTTCCACTGGGCCGCGCCCGTGGCTGCCGGCACCACGTTCACGGTGGCGGGCCTGCCCAAGGACCTGAGCAACTACAGGGCCTTCATTTCCGCCGTGCCGGAACCTGAAACCTATGCCATGCTGCTCGCCGGCCTGGGCCTGCTGGGCTTCCTGGCACGCCGCCGCCAGGGAAAGTAAGCATCACCAGCGGCAGCGGCGCAACGGCGCCCGCTGCCGCCTTCACCGCCAGCGGCCTGTTTACGCCGCGCTTGCGGCGCCAGGCCCACTGTTTACACCATTTTTAGACCCCCCTCGCTATGCTGGACGGCATCACCAGCCACTTTGCGAGGAGTCCTTCATGCATCAACCGCATTTGCGCACGCGTCGCCCCGGCATCCTGCGGCGCCACCTGCCGGCGCGTGAACGCTTGCGCCTGGCGAACAGGAAGCGCGCCCCCCTGGTCGTGGCCATGCTGAGCGCGGCCCCCATCCTCTACCTGCTGTCAGTGGTACTGTCCGCGCAACCATAGTCCCTCACGGCGCGCATCGCCGCACCATGATAGTAATAAAGTGACAATTGAAGCATTTCTCTCAATTCGATAAGAATATGATAACGACTCTTGTGCCGGCGCCGCTGGCAAAGTCACGGGCGAGAATACGCGCCCAAGGGGAAAGAAATGCATCGAGTCCGACTGTATCTGGCCGCCAGCATCTTGACATTGTCATCCATGCAGGCTTCCGCGCAGAGTAATACGTGGCAGGAAACCCATGCCTTTACCTTCCTGACAAGCGGAACACAAAGTAGCTGGGCGGACTATCTGGCATCGGACCAGCCGGGCGTCAGCCGCATCGCCTTTGGCAGTTACGACGAAAACAACGCCCTGCAGTCATGGGATGACGCGCTGCCCTACGAGCCGCGCCCTGCACCGAAAACCCTGCCGTATGGCGATACCATGCAGATCAGCGTAAAGGATGGCTACCGCATCACGGGATACAGCCTGCAGAGCAATGTATTCAGCGCCCACCTGGTCGCTCTGGGATGGGAGAATTACAAGGAGTACGATGAAATCTCGCCAGGATACTCCTACTCGTCGGCGACCCTGGCCGTCGAGACGCGCCTGGCCGACGGCAGCGCAATCGGCGCCGGCCAGTCGAAAACACTCTTCAATTCCAGCGGCGAGCTCCTGGTCGGCGCTTCCGGCCTGTCGCTGACACAGGATTTTTCCATCCGCTTCGATGCCATGCTGACGACGGATGCAAAGGCACAATGGGCGCACATCCGCGATCCCGATCCCTATCTTTGTTGTCATTACATCTCCAACCCCTCGCTGGCCCATGTCAGTTTGCGCGATATCATGTTGACGATTTATTCCGAACCCATCCTGTCAGCAGTGCCGGAGCCGCAGACGCATGCCATGCTGCTGGCGGGCTTGGGCTTGATCGGCTGGCGCTGGCGCAGGAAGGCCACGGCACGGGAAAAGGGGAACAGGTAGAGGATAGAGTGCGGACATTGCGCCGCTGATGGCATTACTGGCCAGTACATACTGGTCCGCCCAGAGGGAATCGAACCCCCATTCACGGTTTAGAAGACCGTTGTCCTATCCGTTGAACGATGGGCGGAAAGGTGCAGCATTTTAGTCTATGCGCGCCAGCAATGCCAAGGCGTCGCACAATAGAAAACGGGCTGTCATTTCTGACAGCCCGCTTATGACTTTGGTCGGAGTACAAGGATTCGAACCTTGGACCCCCTGGTCCCAAACCAGGTGCGCTACCGGGCTGCGCCACACTCCGAAGACAAGATAATAACGCTTCCCCACAATTTCGTCAATTGCCATAGACGAATTAGGCGGAAATAACTATCGCGCCCGCCCCTGCCTTTTGTTTTATACGGCAATTTTATCGGCGATGCGGCGCGCCATGGACTCGGCCTTCTCCTTGTCCTTGGCTTCCACCATCACGCGGATCAGCGGCTCCGTGCCGGAAGCGCGGATCAGCACGCGGCCCGTGTCGCCCAGTTCAGCCTCGACCGCCTCTTTCTCGGCCACCATGACGGCATTCTGTTGCCAGTCGAAACCGGGGGCCACGCGCACATTGATCAGGGTTTGCGGGAACAGCACCAGTTCGGCCAGGCATTGCTGCAGGCTCTGGCCGCTGCGCTTGAGCGCCGACAACACTTGCAACGCGGAGACGATGCCATCGCCCGTCGTATGCTTGTCCAGGCACAGCAAGTGGCCCGAGCCTTCGCCGCCCAGTATCCAGCCCTTTTCCTTCATGACTTCCAGCACGTAGCGGTCGCCCACCTTGGCGCGCGCGAAACCGATGCCCTGCTGCTTGAACAGCACTTCCAGCGCCATGTTCGTCATCAGGGTGCCCACGGCGCCAGGCACGGGGCCCGTCGCCAGGCGGTCCTTGACCATCACGTACAACAGTTCGTCGCCGTTATACAGGCGACCGGTGGCGTCGCACATGATCAGGCGGTCCGCATCGCCATCGAGCGCGATGCCCAGGTCCGCGCCATGCTCGACGACGGCCGCCGCCATGGCCTTGGTTGCCGTGGCGCCAAAACCGGCGTTGATGTTGAAGCCATCGGGCTTGTTGCCGATGGCGATGACTTCCGCACCCAGCTCGTGGAACACATGCGGCGCGATGTTATACGCGGCGCCATGCGCGCAATCGACGACGATCTTCAGGCCATGCAGATCGAGCTCGTTCGGGAAGGTACTCTTGCAAAACTCGATGTAGCGGCCCTGCGCATCGTCGAGGCGCTTGGCGCGGCCCAGCTTGTCCGACGGCACGCATTCCATCGGCTCGTCCAGCGCCGCCTCGATTTCCAGCTCCATGCTGTCGGGCAGCTTGGTGCCCTGGCCGGAAAAGAACTTGATGCCATTGTCATGGAAGGGATTGTGCGAGGCGGAAATCACCACGCCGGCCGACAGGCGCAGCGCGCGCGTCAGGTAGGCGATCGCCGGGGTCGGCATGGGGCCGGCCAGCATCACGTCCACGCCAGCCGCCGACAGGCCAGCCTCCAGCGCCGCTTCCAGCATATAACCGGAAATGCGCGTGTCCTTGCCGATCAGTACGGTAGGACGCACCTTGCTGCCATGCGACTTGGCCAGCACCTTGCCGGCCGCGTAGCCGAGGCGCATCACGAAATCAGGGGTGATCGGGGCAACGCCCACCAGGCCACGAATACCATCGGTACCAAAATATTTCCGGGTCATAAATTTCTCTTTTTGTTGTTTATAATGAATCTTACAGGCTCAGTGCGCCATGCGCCAGACCTTCAAGGCATCGACGGTTTCCGCCACATCATGCACACGTACAATTTCCGCACCTTGCGCTACCGCAGCAAGCGCACCGGCAATGCTGCCGGCCAGGCGCTGCTCGACAGGCCGGCCCGTCACGGCGCCGATCATCGACTTGCGCGACAGGCCCGCCAGCACCGGCAGGCCCAGTTCGCCGCGCAGCTGGCGCGTGGCGCGCAGCAAGGCATAGTTCTGCTCGACAGTCTTGCCGAAGCCAAAGCCGGGATCGACACACAGGCGCTCGCGCTCGATTCCCGCCCCGACCATGGCATCGACGCGCTCGCGCAGGAAGTCGATGACTTCGCGCACCACGTCCTCGTATTGCGGCTGGTCCTGCATGGTCTGCGGCACGCTTTGCATGTGCATGATGCACAGCGCGCAGTCGCTGCCGCGCACGGCATCGATGGCGCCCGGCGCGCGGAAACCGTTGATGTCGTTGATCATGTCGGCGCCGGCCAGGATGGCTTCGCGCATCACTTCGGGCTTGTAGGTGTCGACGGACAGGGGCTTGCCGCAGTCGCGCAGGGCATACAGCACCGGCATGACGCGCTGCAATTCGTCCTGCAGCGGCAACGGCGGCGCACCGGGCCGGCTCGATTCGCCGCCGATGTCGAGGATGTCGGCACCGTCCAGCATCATCTGCTCGGCGCGCGACAGGGCAAATTCCAGGTGTTGGTAGCGGCCCGCATCGGAAAACGAATCGGGCGTGATGTTCAGGATGCCCATGACCAGCGCCTGCGTGCCCTGCAGGTTGAAGCCGAAGCGGCCAAATTGAAGATAATGTCGCATGTGAATCTATATAGTCAGGAAGGAAAGACTGGCGCGCTAACGAAAAAGGGCAAGGATTGCTCCTTACCCTTTGTTATCGCAGGCCGCCCGCAGGAGGCCGGCATCATGATCAGGCCGGTGCCGTCACGTTCGGCGAGATGCCGCCGGCACCGCTGTCGCCCGCATTGCGGCGTGGCGGAATGACCTTCGGCGGACGCGGCTCCAGGCCAGCCATGATGTCGTTGATTTGCTCGGCGTCAATGGTTTCCCATTCCAGCAAGGCCTTGGTCATCATTTCGACCTTGTCGCGGTTGCTTTCCAGCAAGGTGCGCGCCAAAGCATATTGCTTGTCCAGAATGTTACGGATTTCAGCGTCGACCTTTTGCTGGGTCGCTTCCGAGATCGTCTTCGTGGCGCCACCGAAGAAACCTTCGTTTTCGCTGTCTTCGTAGACCATCACGCCCATGCTGTCGGACATGCCGAAGCGGGTCACCATGGAGCGGGCCAGCTTGGTGGCGCGTGAAAAGTCGTTCGATGCACCGGTGGACATCTGTCCGACGAAAATCTCTTCGGCGATACGGCCGCCGAACAGGATGGAAATTTCTTCCAGCATCTTGTCCTTGTAGGCGGACAGATTGTCGTGTTCCGGCAGCTGCCAGGTCAGGCCCAGGGCCCAGCCGCGCGGCATGATCGTCACTTTATGCACGGGATCGGCCTTCGGCAGCAGCTTGGCGACGACGGCATGACCGGACTCATGGTAAGCCGTATTGCGACGCTCTTCCTCGCGGATGATCATCGATTTACGCTCCGGACCCATGTAGATCTTGTCCTTGGCATCTTCGAAGTCGGCCATTTCCACCAGGCGCTTGCTGCGGCGTGCCGCGAACAGGGCTGCCTCGTTGACCAGGTTGGCCAGGTCCGCGCCCGAGAAACCGGGGGTGCCACGGGCCAGGATATCGGCTTTCACGTCGGTACCGATAGGCACCTTGCGCATGTGTACGTTCAAGATCTGCTCGCGGCCACGGATATCGGGCAAGCCGACGGACACCTGGCGGTCGAAACGGCCCGGACGCAGCAGCGCCTTGTCGAGCACGTCGGCACGGTTGGTGGCGGCCACGACGATCACGCCGGAGTTCGCTTCAAAACCGTCCATCTCGACCAGCAACTGGTTCAAGGTCTGTTCGCGCTCGTCATTGCCGCCGCCCATGCCGGCACCGCGGTGGCGGCCGACAGCGTCGATCTCGTCGATGAAGATGATGCATGGCGAATGCTTTTTCGCGTTTTCAAACATGTCGCGCACGCGGCTTGCGCCGACGCCAACGAACATTTCCACGAAGTCCGAACCGGAAATCGAGAAGAACGGCACCTTGGCTTCGCCGGCGATGGCGCGCGCCAGCAGGGTTTTACCCGTGCCCGGAGGGCCGACCATCAGCACGCCGCGCGGGATGCGGCCGCCCAGTTTCTGGAATTTGCTCGGGTCCTTGAGGAAATCGACCACTTCGTTGACTTCTTCCTTGGCTTCGTCGCAACCAGCGACGTCGGCGAAGGTGACGGTGTTGCTGGCCTCATCCATCATGCGGGCCTTCGACTTGCCGAACGAGAATGCCCCGCCCTTGCCGCCGCCCTGCATCTGACGCATGAAGAAGACCCACACGCCGATCAACAGCAGCATGGGGAACCAGGAAACAAAAATTTGTTGCAGGAACGACGCTTCCTCGGGCGGACGCACATCGAAATGCACGCCATTGTCGCGCAGGTCGCCGATCAGGCCCTTGTCCAGGCTGGTAGCCGTGGTACGCACCTTGGTATCGTCCATCAGCTTGGCGGTGATCGACGAACCTTCGATCACGACATCCTTGACGCGCTTGGCTTTGACTTCATCCAGCAAGTCGGAATAAGCGATGGCCTTGCTGCCGCCTGTGGCGCCATGACTGTCGAATTGCTTGAACAGCATGAACAACAGCAGCAATACGACTACCCAGATGGCAGATTTGGAAAACATGTTATTCACGAAGACTCCTTGGATGCAGTGCGCATCTCTTTACCTATAGCTAGAAACACGATTTTACTCGTAATAAGCGGGCCGTGCCAAAGCCCGCCGATCCGTGCGCGCGAAAAAACCGCGTTCACGCAAAAAAGTGCAGTATAAACAATTTAGGCTTTTATACCACCGCCGCCACCGCACTTCTCGTTCCCATGTGCGGATTCCCGCTTAAATATCAAGGGCGGAATCATCTTCTTCAACGGCATTTTTCATCGGATTCTTGACACCACGCCCCATCAGGAAGATTTCCGACGATTTATCGCGGCTGGCCTTGGGCTTTTTCTGCACCACGACCTTGAATTCGGCGCGGAATTTCTCCACGATCTGGCTGAAACCCATGTCTTTAAAGCATTTCACCAGCAGCACGCCGGATGGCTTCAGGTGCAGCTGCGAAAATTCGATGGCCAGGTCGATCAGGTGCTCCATGCGCGCGGCGTCCGCCGTGGCGATGCCCGACAGATTGGGCGCCATATCCGACAGCACCAGGTCGACCTTGCGGCCTTGCAACACCACTTCCAGCTGGCGCAGCACGCGCGCTTCGCGGAAGTCGCCCTGGATGAAGTGGAAATCGGCGATCGGCTCCATTTCCAGCATGTCCAGGCCAATCAGCGTACCATTGACCCCGCCGCCATCCTTGCCGGCCAGCTTGCGCCGCGTGTACTGCGCCCAGCTGCCGGGAGTGCAGCCCAGGTCGACAATCACCTGCCCAGGCTTGATCAGTTTCTCGTCTTCATCGATTTCTTTGAGCTTGTATGCGGCCCGGGCACGGTAGCCCTCTTTTTGCGCCAACTTCACATAAGGATCATTTATGTGGTCGTGCAACCAGTTTTTGTTTAATTTCTTCTTTGCCATTCGCGTAGAATACTGCTTTTAAGGGAATTACTAAAAATTATTATGCTAAAACTTACACCCGTAGAGCGCAGCGCACTGCGCGCCGAAGCACACGCGCTGAAGCCTATCGTCATCATTGGCGAAGCGGGCTTGACACCTGCTGTCCTCAAAGAAATCGACCTGGGCCTGGATTCGCACGGCCTGATTAAAGTGCGCGTGTTCGGCGACGACCGCGAAGCCCGCGTCGGAATGTACGATACGATTTGCGGCAATCTCGGCGCCGCCCCGGTACAACATATAGGCAAACTGCTGGTAATCTACCGTCCGAAAAAAGATGTGGTTAAGGAGAAGGTCAGCGCCGGCAAAGGCATGCGCGAAGTGACCATCGTCAAGGCCAGCGCCAGCGGCACCAAGCGCCCGAGCGTGACGAAAGTCATGATCAAGGGCAATGAGCGCGTTACCGAAGGCGGTTCCATCAAGCGTGCCAAGCCACGTCAGAAAAGCGCCAAGAAAAGCGCACTGGGCAGCAAGTAAGCCTGTACACCCGGCCACCGCAAGGCGGCCGGGCTTGAAACAAGAAGCGGAGCACGGGATCTTCCCTGCTCCGCTTTTTTATTACTGTTATTACATAGACATCGTCGGATTACGCGCTGCGCGCCAATCCGACCTGCGGGCTGCGCGTTTTTATTGCAATTGCGCTGCGGCATTTGTCGGATTAGCGGGGCCGCAGGCCACGCGTAATCCGACAACACCACAGACGATTACTGCTGTTTCCAGATCAGCACGCCCGCCAGCACGCTTTGCACGGCAAAGATCACGGTCGACACGCCGTGCAGCATGCCGAAGCGGCTGCGCATGGCCTCGTCCATGATGCCCGACGGCGCTTGCGCCTTGAGTTCGGCCATCAGCGGCGAAATGCCGAAATGGCTGAGCAGCGCGCACACGAGCATCGACAGCACCAGCGCCCCCAGCAGGCGGCGGCGCTTCGGTTCCAGCACGCCGGGCGCCCATTGCAGCAAGGCCAGCAGTATCAAGGCACAGGCGATCGACAGCCAGGCCTCGGCGCGGAACATGCTGCCGGCGATATTGCCTGCCAGCACGCGGTCGCTCAAGGTCCCGAACAGGGTCGGTGCCACGATGAAGCCGATGGTCCACAGGCTGCCCGCCCACAGGGTGGCAACGAGGACGCGCACGCGGGCCAGCATCAGATGTACAGTACTTCCAGGATTTCGTATTCGCGCGGGCCGGACGGCGCCTGCACTTCGACCACGTCACCGGCATACTTGCCGATCAGCGCGCGGGCGATCGGCGACGTCACGGACACCTTGTTCATTTTCAGGTCGGCTTCATCGAGGCCGACGATCTGGTACGTGACTTTCTGGCCCGATTCCAGGTCTTCCAGGTTCACGGTCGAGGCAAACACCACGCGGCCTTCCGCGTCGAGCGCGGTCGGGTCGATGATTTGCGCGGCACCCAGCTTGCCCTCGAGCTCGGCGATGCGGCCTTCGACGAAGGCCTGGCGCTCCTTGGCGGCATCGTACTCGGCGTTTTCCGACAAATCTCCGTGCGAACGCGCTTCGGCGATCGCATCGATGACGATGCGGCGTTCCTTGGTCTTCAAATGATGCAGCTCTTCCTTCAGGAGTTCTGCGCCGTATTTGGTCAATGGGACTGAGGTCATGTTATCTCTACTATCTGCTAGTTATCGGCGCCGTTGCCGTGTTTTGCCACGCTGAACGGACTTACCAAGTGAAAACCACAGAGGCCGCGCGCTGCTCTGCACGGAACTCTGTGGTTGATAAGCATGCAGTGTACCGCCTAACGGCGGTCACTGCAAATCACACGCGGATTACTCAGCCTGTTGCAGGGTCTTGTGCAGACCTTGCAGATCGTACACACGCAACTCATCCAGATGGCGGATGCCTTCGACTGCCGCTTCCGCGCCGGCGATGGTGGTGTAGGTCGTCACGCGCGAGGCCAGGGCCGAGGTGCGGATGGCCCGCGAATCGACGATGGCGCTGCGCTTTTCTTCCACGGTGTTGATCACCAGCACGATTTCATGGTTCTTGATCATGTCGACCACGTGCGGACGGCCTTCGATCACCTTGTTCACTGGCGTGACGGCGATGCCGGCGGCAGCGATCACGGCGGCGGTGCCCTTGGTGGCAACCACGGTGAAACCGGACTCGACCAGGTCGCGCGCCACTTGCACGGCGCGCGGCTTGTCCGACGCTTTCACGCTGATGAAGACCTTGCCCGATTTTGGCAGGTTCACGCCGGCGCCCAGTTGCGATTTCACAAACGCTTCGCCGAAGGTCAGGCCCACGCCCATGACTTCGCCCGTCGATTTCATTTCAGGGCCGAGGATGGTGTCCACGCCCGGGAACTTGACGAACGGGAACACGGCTTCCTTGACGCTGAAATATGGCGGCACGACTTCCTGCGTGATGCCTTGCGAGGCCAGCGACTGGCCGACCATGCAGCGTGCGGCGATCTTCGCCAGTTGCAGACCGGTGGCTTTCGACACGAAAGGCACGGTGCGCGAGGCGCGTGGATTGACTTCCAGCACGAAGACGACGTCTTTCAGCTGGCCGTCGATCTCTTGCTTCTGAATCGCGAACTGTACGTTCATCAGGCCGACCACGTTCAAGCCCTTGGCCATCAGCGCCGTCTGGCGTTTCAGTTCATCAATGGTTTCTTGCGACAGCGAGTACGGCGGCAAGGAGCAAGCCGAGTCGCCCGAATGCACGCCAGCCTGTTCGATGTGTTCCATCACGCCGCCGATGAAGGTCGTTTCGCCGTCGGAGATGCAATCGACATCGCACTCGATGGCGTCGTTCAGGAAGCGGTCCAGCAGCACGGGCGAATCGTGCGAGACCTTGACGGCTTCGCGCATGTAGCGCTCGAGGTCGCGCTGCTCGTGGACGATTTCCATGGCGCGCCCGCCCAGCACGTACGATGGACGCACGACCAGCGGGTAGCCGATTTCCTGCGCCAGCGCCAGGGCGTCGGCTTCCGTGCGCGCGGTGCGGTTAGGCGGCTGGCGCAGCTCCAGCTTGTGCAGCATCTGCTGGAAACGCTCGCGGTCTTCGGCCGCATCGATCATGTCGGGCGAGGTGCCAATGATCGGCACGCCATTCGCTTCCAGGTCCAGCGCCAGCTTCAATGGGGTCTGGCCGCCGTACTGCACGATCACGCCGACCGGTTTTTCGATGGCGACGATTTCCAGCACGTCTTCCAGGGTCAGCGATTCGAAGTACAGGCGGTCCGAAGTATCGTAGTCAGTGGAAACCGTTTCTGGGTTGCAATTGACCATGATGGTTTCGTAGCCGTCTTCGCGCATGGCGAGGGCCGCGTGGACGCAGCAATAGTCAAACTCGATACCCTGGCCGATACGGTTCGGGCCACCGCCCAGCACCATGATCTTTTTCTTGTCGGTCGGATTCGATTCGCACTCTTCGTCGTACGTGGAATACATGTACGCCGTGTCGGTCGAGAATTCCGCCGCGCACGTGTCGACGCGCTTGTAGACGGGACGGATATTGAGTGCATGGCGCTGCTGGCGCACGGCCGTGTCGGTCGTTTGCAGCAAAAAGCCCAGGCGGCGGTCCGAGAAGCCCTTCTGTTTCAACTTGTACAGGGTGTTCTTGTCCAGGTTGTCCAGCTTCTGCGTATCGAGCCACAGTTCCAGGTCGACGATTTCCTTGATCTGGATCAAGAACCATGGGTCGATCTTGGTCAGCTGGTGCACTTCTTCCAAAGTAAAACCCTGGGCAAACGCATCGCCCACGTACCAGATACGCTCAGGGCCAGGCTCGCCCAGTTCTTCTTCGATCTTTTCGCGGTCCTTGGTCTTTTCGTTCATGCCGTCCACGCCCACTTCCAGGCCGCGCAAGGCTTTCTGGAACGATTCCTGGAAAGTACGGCCGATGGCCATCACTTCGCCGACGGATTTCATCTGCGTCGTCAGGTGGTGGTCGGCGGTCGGGAATTTCTCGAACGTGAAACGGGGAATCTTCGTGACGACGTAATCGATCGACGGTTCGAACGAAGCCGGCGTGGCGCCGCCCGTGATTTCATTGCGCAGCTCGTCCAGGGTGAAACCGACGGCCAGCTTGGCGGCGATCTTGGCGATCGGAAAACCCGTCGCTTTCGAGGCCAGCGCCGACGAACGCGATACGCGCGGGT
Source organism: Janthinobacterium sp. GW822-FHT07H11 (assembly GCF_058798615.1). Classification (NCBI taxonomy): domain Bacteria; kingdom Pseudomonadati; phylum Pseudomonadota; class Betaproteobacteria; order Burkholderiales; family Oxalobacteraceae; genus Janthinobacterium; species Janthinobacterium sp. GW822-FHT07H11. The sequence goes on along the minus strand of NZ_CM179507.1, from coordinate 2,701,366 downwards.
TCATCTCGATGACGATCATGCGGCCATCGACGGGGTTGATCGAAAATTGCACGTTCGAGCCGCCCGTGTCGACGCCGATCTCGCGCAGCACTGCCAGACTGGCATTGCGCATGATCTGGTATTCCTTGTCCGTCAGCGTTTGCGCTGGCGCAACCGTGATGGAGTCGCCCGTGTGCACGCCCATCGGATCGAGGTTTTCGATCGAGCAGATGATGATGCAGTTGTCCGCCTTGTCGCGCACCACTTCCATCTCGTACTCTTTCCAGCCCAGCAACGATTCTTCGATCAGCAGCTCTTTCGTCGGCGATGCTTCCAGGCCGCGCTTGCAGATGGTTTCGAATTCTTCTTCGTTGTAGGCGATGCCGCCGCCGGAACCGCCCATGGTGAACGATGGACGGATGATGGTCGGGAAGCCCAGGGTGCGCTGCACGGCCCACGATTCTTCCATCGAGTGCGCCACGCCGGAGCGTGCCGAACCGAGGCCGATCTTGGTCATCGCGTCCTTGAACTTGGAGCGGTCTTCCGCCTTGTCGATGGCTTCCGGCGATGCGCCGATCAGCTCGACGTTGTATTTTGCCAGCACGCCGTTGTTGAACAGGTCCAGCGCGCAGTTCAGCGCCGTCTGGCCGCCCATCGTCGGCAGGATGGCGTCAGGACGCTCCTTGGCGATGATGCGCTCGACGACCGACCAGGTGATCGGTTCGATATAGGTCACGTCGGCCATTTCCGGGTCCGTCATGATGGTCGCAGGATTGCTGTTGACCAGGATGACTTTGTAGCCCTCTTCGCGCAGGGCCTTGCACGCTTGCGCGCCGGAATAATCGAATTCGCAGGCCTGGCCGATCACGATCGGGCCAGCGCCAATAATCAGAATACTTTTGATATCTAAACGTTTAGGCATTTTTCTTTTTCTCCTCCGCAGCCATCAAGTTGATGAAGCGGTCAAACAGGTAAGCAACATCCATCGGGCCCGGCGACGCTTCAGGGTGGCCCTGGAAGCAGAAGGCCGGCTTGTCCGTGCGGGCAAAGCCTTGCAGGGAGCCGTCGAACAGCGATTCATGGGTCACGCGGCAATTCGCGGGCAACGTTGCCGCGTCGACTGCGAAACCGTGGTTTTGCGAGGTAATCAAGACCTGTTTCGTTTCCAGGTCTTGCACCGGGTGGTTGGCGCCGTGGTGGCCGAACTTCATCTTCAAGGTTTTCGCGCCGGAAGCGAGCGCCATGATCTGGTGGCCGAGGCAGATGCCGAAGGTCGGGATGCCCTTCTCGATCAGCTCCTTGGTCGCCGCTATGGCGTAGTCGCACGGTTCCGGGTCGCCCGGACCGTTCGACAGGAAGATGCCGTCCGGATTCAGTGCCAGGGCGTCAGCGGCCGTCGCCTGCGCTGGCAGCACGGTGACCTTGCAGCCGCGCGCCGTCAGCATGCGCAGGATGTTGCGCTTGACGCCGTAGTCGAAGGCGACCACGTGGTATTTCGCGTCCGCGTCAGCCAGCTGGCCGTAGCCTACACCCAGGGTCCATTCCGTTTCACGGTACTCGTAGGCGACCTTGCTCGATACCACCTTGGCCAGGTCCATGCCGGCCAGGCCGGGGAAGGAACGGGCCAGTTCCAGCGCCTGCGCGGCGGACGGTTCGTTGCCTTGCGTACCGACCAGGATGGCGCCGCCCTGCGCGCCTTTTTCACGCAGGATGCGCGTGAGCTTGCGTGTATCGATGCCGGCGATGGCGACGATATTTTCAGCTTTCAGGTAGTCGGACAGGGAAACGGTGGAACGGAAATTGGATGCCAGCAATGGCAGATCGCGGATGATGAGGCCGGCGGCGTGTACCTTGGAAGACTCGACGTCTTCCGGGTTGACGCCCGTATTGCCGATATGCGGATAGGTCAGGGTGACCATCTGGCGGCAATAGCTTGGGTCGGTAAGGATTTCCTGATACCCGGTCATCGAGGTGTTGAAAACAACCTCGCCCGTGGTATGACCGGCGGCGCCGATCGAAAAACCTTTAAAGATCGTTCCATCAGCAAGCGCTAATATGGCTGGAACGGCAGGGCCAGAAAAAAATGGCGGCAAGGGCAACTCCTGATAAAGTTACCGTAGCTGCGCCACGTCAGACCGACCGCCTAGATACCCGAGCCAGATGCACTCAGGGCGTTTCAACGGTCATTTTGAATGAGGGGATGGGTAGTCGCTACGGTATATGTGTGATTGGCTAAACCTTTGAATTATAACCAAAAGGAAGCTTTTCCACAAGGAAGAAAATTCAGAAAGCCCGGCATTTTTTTGCGCAGCAGCATAAAACCGGCGCCCCATGAAAAAAGCCGCCCGGCTTGCGCGGAGCGGCTGGTTCTGCAACTGTGGCTACTACTTAGGCCGTCAGGGCCGCAATGCCCGCTTTCGCGATTTGCGCGTCCTCGGCAGACTTGACGCCCGAGACGCCGACGGCGCCCACGTAGTGACCGTCGTACACGATGGGCACGCCGCCTTCGAGCAAGCCGTCGATTTCCGGTGCGCTCAGGAACGACACGCGGCCGCCGTTGATCATCTCTTCATAGATGCGCGATTCGCGGCGGCCCAGGGCGGCCGTCTTGGCTTTCGATGGGGCGATGTGCGACGAGATCGGCGCCACGCCGTCCATGCGCTGCAGCCACACCAGGTGGCCGCCGTCGTCGACGATGGCGATAGCGACCGCCCAGTTATTCTTGACCGCTTCCGCTTCGGCGGCGGCTGCGATTTTCTTTACGTCGTCCAGGGTCAAAATCGGTTTCGATTGCATGCTGCATCCTTGTTATGTTGAAGTAAAATTGTATACGAAATGCGCTGCGGCGCGGCTACTTACTGCTCCCGCCGGGCTTTCAACTTTTGCTTGAGCTGTGCCATCACGGCAAATGTCGCCTGCTCACCCGCCAGGATGGCCTGGTTGCGGCTGTTGAAATCGTTGCCCTTCATGGTGCCCAGGCTGGGCTGGATCACCACGTCCGCATCTTTCAATTCGAACTGGTTGATGCGCTGGCCCATGATGGCGAACGTCTGCATCAGCACTTCCATCGAACTGATGGCCTTTTGCGTATCCGTTTGCGACGAGATATTCACGGCGATGATGAAATCGGCGCCCATGTCGCGCGCGAAACGCACCGGCACGGGAGCGACCAGGCCGCCATCGACATAGGTATGGCCGGCAATCGTCACGGGCTGGAACACGCCGGGCACGGCCGACGAGGCGCGCACGGCCATGCCGGTGTTGCCACGCTGGAACAGGATCGGCTGGCCATTTTTCAAATCGGTGGCCACCACGCCAAACGGGATCTTCAGCTTTTCCAGCGGCACGCCGCCGACGGCCTTGTTGACATAGCTTTGCAGCGCTTCGCCCTTGAGCACGCCGGACGACTTGCCGAACAGGGGCAAGGCCCAGTCGGAAATGGCCGCCTCATCCATGTCGAAGGCCATCTTTTGCAGGGCGAAGCCGGAATTGCCCGCCGCATACAGGGCGCCCACGACGCTGCCGGCGCTGGTGCCGACAACGATGTCGGCATGGATGCCCTGCGATTCGAGCGCCTTGATCACGCCGATATGCGCAAAGCCGCGCGCCGCGCCGCCGCCCAGCGCCAGGCCGATCTTGATCTTGCGGGGAGCGACGACGGGTTCGGGCGGCGTCAATACTTGTACGGGTTTCGGGGCGGTGGTATCGCAACCGGCCAGCACAAAGGCGGCCAGGGCAAGCAGAGTCAGGCGTTTAGGGAGCATAGTGGCTAAAGGGAACCGCACGCGGCAGTAAAAAGAAGAGCCGATTGTAGCGCAAGCGGGGCTGCCCGCACTGAAGGCAGTCTTAAATGGCGACAGGACCAGGCTCCAGGGAAACGTGCGCGCCTGCGCTGCTGTTAGACTGGCACCTCGCCTTTTCTTCCTTTTCACCATGCCAGAACATTTGCAATTTGCCGACAGCCGCGTCCTGGGCGAGCCGTTCGCGCAACAGTTATCGAAGCAGCCGCCCGACGGCGCCCTCGCCTGGCTGACCGCCATCCTTGCCACGCAAGCGCCCGCGCTGCGCTCGTCGAACGCCATTCTGCTGGCCTACACGGGCAACCCGGCCGCCATCGCCTGGATCAACACCAATATCGGCTCGCCCGTGGCCGGGCAATGGGGCGTGGCGGCCGCGCTGCTCGACACGCCGTGGCCGCAAATCGTTGACTGGCTGCACCGCGGCGGCCCGCACCGGCTGATGGCGCTCGATACCTTGCTGGCGTACCGCAAGCCGGCCGTCAACATGTCGCCGCTGGAACAGATCGCCGCCCCCGTGCTGCCGCAGGCACCCGCGCGCGCCGAACTGGACGCGGCGCTGGCCGTCTGCCTGGCCGCGTCCGCCACGCCGCGCATCCGGGCGGCAGTGAGCGCCATCACGCAGCACGCCGACGACATCCTGCGCGGCGGCCCACGCGGCGTGGCCGTGGCCGACTTGCCGCGCCTGTACCTCGAGCCGGTACCGTTCAAAGATGCTTCCGCCATCCTGGAGCGGCATGAGACGGTGGTGGGCGGCATGCGGCAAAACCTGCAGAACCTGCTCAAGGGCATACTGTGAACAGGCAAACCCTTGTGATAATCGACTTGAGCGAGATCAACACGCCGAGCCAGCTGCACGCGGCACTGGCAGCCGCGCTGGATTTCCCTTCCTTCTACGGCATGAACTGGGATGCCTTCCACGATGCCATCACGGGCCTGGTGGACATGCCGCAGCAGCTGGAACTGCGCGGCTGGCCAGCCTTTGCCACGCGACTGCCCGCCGATGCAGCCATGCTGCGGCGCAGCCTGGCGCGCCTGGCGCAGGACATGCCGGCCCAGGCGGCGCAGGTGCGCCATGCCTGAGCTTTTACCGTCGATTACTTCGAATAGCCCTGCTCATTGAACTGCCCCGCATCCAGCGTGGCCCAGGCATGGCGGATGCCCCACCACATCAGATAGGCATTGCCGCCGCCGCGCGCGCGGAACCATGGTTTCACGGGGTCGATCGGCCGCACCTTGGCCGGCGGCAAGATCAGCACGCCGCTCGTCTGGCCGGCGTCGCTGGTGCCCGCCACCAGCACGTTCTGGCCAAAGTGATTCGCCTGCGCAATGCCCAGCGCCACATTCGTCAAGGCCGTGGCGGCGCCCATTTCACCCAGCAAGGCCGGCGTATTGAAGGTCTGCCGGAGAAAATCGAAGGCCGGCACCTCGGTCGTCAAGGTCTGCGCCAGGTAGCCGATGCGGTCCGACGAGGCCGGATGCGTGTTGTGCGCGTCGTGGATCACATAGCCGATCTCGGCATCGGTCTTGTGCCCATTCGCGGCCGCCTGCGCCAGGGTCGCCTGCCACGCCTGCACCGTGGGCGGCGGCAAGCCCTTCTGCGCAGTAAAGGCGCCGACCTGCTGCGTGGCCGGATAGCCTATCCACGCCAGCGCATCGCGCTCCGTCTTGTAGTTCGGACCGGCCAATACCAGCAAGACCATGTTTTCATTGATCTGCTCATCCTTGGGAAAACTGGGCGCATCCCAGCTCATCACCCACACCGTTTCCTTCGGATGCGCCTGCAGATAATCGAGGGCGGCCGCCAGAGAGATAAACCCGGCATTCGCGCCGCCGGCTGTGACGCGCACGTCGGGCGGCGTGGACTTGGTCCAGGAGTTGGGGAAACTTGGATTCCCGATTGAAAAAGTATCGATGATTTCTTCGCGCAGGACTTCGCCTGCCTGGATGGAATCAACCCGCTCTGCGGGCACGGTATATTCGACATGGATACCCGCCAGTTCATTCCAGCCTTTTTTGTGTTTGAAGTCGTGGGCGTTATAAAAATAAGTGGGATTGGAAAAATACATTCCATGAAATCTAGCGATCATTTGGATTACATATTTACGATGATATCCTCTGAAAGTACCTGTTAATTTATTTGATGATGCTATATCAGATACATATTTCAATTCCGAAAATTCCTCTGGATATAGTTCCAACATATCATCTTTCTTATTCGATTGCACCTTCCCCATAGTCCATAATAGTTGCCACTCGGTTGAATAGTCCTGACGCTGAAGAGGATTCAACCATTGCAATCCCACAACTTGCGCAGTAAACGGCTTACTGATGTCAGTCGTGTCAACCTTATTTTTATCGGTATTCAACTCCGGCTTGACGGCACAAGAAGATAGCCCTATCGACGCCATGATTGCAGCCAAAGAAGTTACTACATTACTTTTAACCATACCGTTAGCCTTTAATTTTAATTTGCAAAATTTGAAATTACCTATTTTCGCGCAGGTTCTGAATTTTTTCTGGCATTGAGCCCTCTGCCGACTTACTCCATTCCAAAACAGCAACCTCTTTATATTTCCCTTTTTTAATGTATCTATCCAATAATATAAAATCCTCATTACTTTCAAAATATTCAAGAAACCGCCAATCCGCCATCGTCCTCAACTCCCGCAAATCCGTTTCCAACAGATGGCAACAGCCCACGGCCACGTCATACGCCAGCGCCTTTCTGGAATGCTCGCTGTTGGTCAGGATGGTGGAGTGATCGGTGGCATAGGTGCCGACGTTTCCAGCGAGTCCCGCCTGGATTTTCCGATGGCGCCATGCCGTGTATTGCGCGCTCGCCGTCTCGGGACGGTCTTCTTCCGTGACTTGCTTGCCTTTCTCGACCTTGCCTTCGCGCTTGGCCATCATGCGCAGGGAGGCGTGGTATTCGTATTGCAGTGCCGCTTCGCTCTCCTCGTTGCCGCGCGCGGCATCGGTGCGCTGTTTTTCGCCATGCAGGCCGCCGCGCGGTATCGACAACTCGCGCTCGCCATGGAAGGGGTCGCCCTTCGGATGGGCGGCATCCTTGTTGCGATCCCAGCCGTGCGGATGCAGTCCCATGTCAAAGCTGGGGCAGATAGCGCCAAACAACTTCGCCTGCGGGAAGAAGGTCTCTGGCAGGTCGGGCGCTTCCAGCGGGATTTTCCAGTACTTGTCGGGCGAGGCATTGATACGCTGGCGCATCAAGGATATTGCGGGGCATGCATCAATGTTCCGCGTGGCAAGATATCGATGCCGTCGCGCGCCTGGCCCGGCACGCCGCTGGCGTCCACGTGGGCTATCGAACACGCGGGAAACGGCCTCAGGTAATGTGGAAAATTCACTTCCAGCATGGACTCGGTGAAAACATGGCGCGCGTCATCGATCTTCTTGGCCGTGCGGGCATTGCACAAGGCATAGGCCTCGATCAGGCGCTCGATATGCGGGTCCTGGCAACTGTTGCCAGTCAGACCCAGTGCACCGGCCACGCCGGGATAGCGCGCGGCGAATTCCTGCTGATGCGTACGCAACATGCCCAATTCCAGCTCATAATATTTCAGCAATGATTCCATACGTCGGCTCCAGGACAGCACGGGCGACACGGGCCGCCAGGCATAGCGTCATTATTCAACAGCGCTGGAAAAGTAAGTTGCGCAGGAACAATAAGCAAATCCATAACATGGCCGCAGAGGTTGTTCCCTGGCGAAATATGCTTGACAGCCCCGCCCCACTTCCCTTACATTAAGTGCATGTCCTCCTTCAAACATTCCTCCCCTTCCCTGCTGTCGCTATCGCGACTACTGCTAGCACGCGCATAAGTTTGCCGCATTGCTTCGCCTGGTCACACGCCGGCGTGTTTCAAAAACCCTGGAAGGTTTGATGATGTTTGCACCATCCCCATACGTACACGTAATTCCCGCTGCGACCGCCCCTGCTGGCATCGCGGCCGCACTGCTACCGCTACCGATCGCTTGCCTGGCCTAGTGTTGCGTGGCCGCCCGGCAAGCTTGCGCCACAACCATTGATTTCCCCCCTATCTTCAGGAGTACCCGATCATGATGTTGCAAAACCCAGCTTCCAAATACCGCGCCTTTCCTCCCGTCAAATTGACCGACCGTCAATGGCCGAACCAGATCATCAGCAAACCGCCGATCTGGATGAGCACCGACTTGCGCGACGGCAACCAGTCCTTGATCGAGCCGATGAGCGCGGAAAAGAAGCTGCGCTTCTTCGAGATGCTGATCGCCATCGGCCTGAAGGAAATCGAAGTGGGTTTCCCATCGGCATCGCAGACGGATTTCGACTTCGTGCGCAAGCTCGTCGATGAAGGCCGCATCCCGGACGACGTCACCATCATCGTGCTGACCCAGTCGCGCGAAGAATTGATCCGCCGCACGGTGGAGTCCGTCGTCGGCGCCAAGCGCGCCATCGTGCACCTGTACAACTCCGTGGCGCCCGTGTTCCGCAAGGTCGTGTTCGGCATGTCGCGCGAAGAAATCACGCAGATCGCCACCACCGGCACCACCCTGGTAAAACAGCTGGTGGCGCAGCATCCGGAAACGGAATGGGGCTTCGAATACACGCCGGAATCGTTCTCCACCACGGAACTCGATTTCTCCAAGCATATCTGCGACGCCGTCAGCGCCATCTGGAAACCGACGCCCGCCAACAAGATGATCATCAACCTGCCCTCGACCGTGGAATGCAGCACGCCGAACGTGTATGCGGACCAGATCGAATGGATGTCGCGCAAGCTGGCGCGCCGCGATTCCATCATCATCAGCGTGCACCCGCATAACGACCGCGGCACGGCCGTCGCCTCGGCCGAGCTGGCCGTGATGGCGGGTGCCGACCGCGTGGAAGGCTGCTTGTTCGGCAATGGCGAGCGCACGGGCAACGTCGACCTCGTCACTTTGGCGATGAACCTGTACACGCAGGGCGTGCACCCGGGCCTGGATTTCTCCGACATCGATACCGTGCGCAAATGCGTGGAAGAGTGCAACCAGCTGCCCGTCCACCCGCGCCACCCGTATGCGGGCGACCTGGTGTTCACGGCATTCTCCGGCTCGCACCAAGATGCCATCAAGAAAGGGTTTGCCAAGCAACAACCGGACAGCATCTGGGAAGTGCCCTACCTGCCGATCGACCCGGCCGACCTGGGCCGCAGCTACGACGCCGTGATCCGCGTCAACAGCCAGTCCGGCAAGGGCGGCATGGCGTATCTGCTGGAACAGGAATACGGCCTGGTCTTGCCGCGCCGCCTGCAGATCGAATTTTCGCGCGCCGTGCAAGCCGTGGCCGACGCCACGGGCCGCGAAATCGCCGCGCAGGATATCCATGAAATCTTCCAGCGCGAATACCTGGAGCAGGTGGCGCCGTACGCCTATGCCTCGCACCGCATGGTGGAAGACACGAGCAGCGATGAATCCGTGCAGATCGACATCAGCCTGTCGCACCGCCAGACGCCGCTGGCCCTGCAGGGCGGCGGCAACGGCCCCATCGACGCCTTCGTCAATGCGCTCGGTCTCGACATCAAGCTGATGGATTACCATGAGCACTCGATCGGTTCCGGCGCCAACGCGCAGGCGGCCTGCTACGTCGAATTGCGCCTCGATAACGGCCCGACCCTGTTCGGCGCCGCCATCGACAGCAATATCGTCACCGCCTCGTTCAAGGCCGTGCTGTCGGCCGTAAACCGCCGCATCAAGCAGACGGAAGCCGAAAAAACAACAACAGCCGACGTGGCGGCCAGCGCTGCCTGAGGACGGTTTTCCCTCTTGCGCAGGAAAAAAAAGCGGTACGGCTTGATCGCCGTGCCGCTTTTTCATTTCCGTAGAGCAATTGTTGCTGCAAAAGAAGTATCACTCGCCGTATAATCGACTCATAATAAGACCACCGGGGACAGAATGTTAGCTACCGAGGGACTATGATGAAATTAACGGATATGAAGATAGGCGTACGCCTGGGTGCGGGCTTTGGCGTGGTGCTGCTGCTGATGGCGGTGCTGGTACTGACGGGCCTGCTGCGCCTGGACAAGATAGGTGCACTGAGCGACGCCATCATCGAGCGCGACTGGGCCAAGGCCGACGCCATCGCCACCGTCCGCAGCACCACGCGCTCGAACGCGGCGCTGGTGCTGGAACTGTTCATCCATGAGGATCCGGCCCGCGCGGCGGCCATCCACGCGGAAATCGACACCAACAAGGCCACCATCACCAAGGCCCTGGAAATTCTCGACCGCCTGATCGTGCTGCCGGAAGCCAAGGAACTGCTGGCCACCCTGAAACAGCAGCGCAAGGCCTATGTTGTCTCGTTCAGCCAGGCCGACAAGCTGCTGGTGGCCGGGCAGCGCGCGGAAGCGGCCAGGCACGTGCGCGACGACACGCTGCCGGCGCTGAGCCGCCTGCAAAAGACCGTCAATACCCTGAACGACGTGCAGCGCGGCGTGGTCATGCGCGGCGGCGAACAGATACACCAGAATATTTCCATGGCAAATGTGCTGATGGCCAGCTTCGGCGCCGTCGCCCTGCTGCTGGGCGTGCTCTTCGCCTGGCGCGTCACGCGCTCCATCACCGCGCCGATCGCGTATGCGCTGCGCGTGGCGCAAGCCGTGGCCGGTGGTGACCTCAGCAGCAAAATCGTGACTGACGGCAAGGATGAAACGGGCCAGCTGCTGCAGGCCCTGCGCGACATGAACCACAACCTGGCCACGCTGGTGGGCCAGGTGCGCGGCGGCACGGGCACCATCACCGTGGCCTCGAGCGAGATTGCCAGCGGCAATGCCGACCTGTCGGCCCGTACCGAGGCGCAAGCGAGCGCGCTGGAAGAGACGGCATCGTCGATGATCGAACTGACCGGCACGGTGCGCAGCAACAGCGACAATGCGCGCCAGGCCGACAGCCTGGCCCGCTCCGCATCGCTGGTCGCCCAGCGCGGCGGCACGGCCATGGCCGAAGTCATCGGCACCATGGATGCCATCAACGCCAGTTCGCGCAAGATCGTCGACATCATCGCCGTCATCGACGGCATCGCCTTCCAGACCAATATCCTGGCCTTGAACGCGGCCGTGGAAGCGGCGCGCGCGGGCGAGCAGGGACGCGGCTTTGCCGTCGTCGCCACCGAGGTACGCAGCCTGGCGCACCGCTCGGCGGCAGCGGCCAAGGAAATCAAGGAACTGATCGCCGACTCCGTCAGCCGCGTCGACCAGGGCGCGCAACTGGTGAGCCAGGCTGGCACGACGATGGAAGAAGTGGTGGCCAGCGTGGGCCGCGTCAGCGACATCGTCGGCGAAATCAGCGTCGCCAACCACGAGCAAAGCGAAGGCATCGAGCAGATCAATGCCGCCATCATGCAGATGGACCAGACCACGCAGCAAAACGCGGCGCTCGTCGAGCAGGCGGCCGCGGCGGCGGCCGCCATGCATGAGCAGGCCAGCGACCTCGAAGCGCTGGTCAGCCAGTTCAAGCTCGATGACGCGGTCCATGGCAAGGTAGCGGCACGCCCGGCCGCTACTGCCGCGCGGCGTCTGGCACGCCGCTAGCGCCTATTCCACCTGGCGCGCCAGGCGGATGCCGGAAAATTGCCAGCGCGCGCCGGCCGGAAAGAAATTGCGGTAGCTGGCGCGCGCGTGGCCGGCCGGCGTGGCGCACGAGGAGCCGCGCAGCACATACTGGTTCAGCATGAACTTGCCGTTGTATTCGCCCAGGGCGCCCGGCGCCGTGCGGTAGCCGGGATACGGCGCATAACTGCTGCTGGTCCATTGCCAGCAGTGGCCGAACATTTGCCGCAATCCCCCGGCCTGCGTGGCGGCCGCCGGATGCAGCCGGCCGACCTGCACGGCCACGCCCTGCGCGGCCAGTTCCCATTCCGCTTCCGTGGGCAGGCGCGCGCCGGCCCAGTGCGCATAGGCATCCGCCTCGAACAGCGACAAATGCGTGGCCGGCAAGTCCGGCTCCAGCGGCTGCAAGCCATGCAAGGTAAATTCCAGCCAGTGCCCCGCGTCATCGCGCTGCCAGTACAGCGGACATTGCAGCTGCTGGCGGCAGACCCAGTCCCAGCCTTCGGCCAGCCACAGGTGCGCCGTGCGGTAGCCGCCCGCCTCGATGAAGGCGAGAAATTCGCCGTTCGTCACCAGCGCACTGGCCAGTTCGAACGGCGCCACGTATTGCGGGTGGCGCGGCAGTTCATTGTCGAAGCAAAAACCGTCGCCCGCGTGGCCGATCTGCGCCAGGCCGCCGTCGAAGGCGAGCCAGGCCGTGGACTGCGCGTGTGCTTGCGCCGGCGCCACCGCGCCGTCGAGCGCATTGTCCAGATAAGCGGGAAACAGCGCGCTCTGCGCCAGCAGGTGTTTGACATCCGTCAATAGCAGCTCCTGGTGCTGCTGCTCGTGTTCCAGGCCCAGCGCCAGCAGCATGGTCAGCCGTTCGCGCGCGTCGCGCGCCAGCTCGCCCGCCAGCAGGCGCGCGATGCGCGCATCGACATCGATGCGGTAGGCGCGCACCTGCGCCATGCCGGGACGCGTCAGCAAGCCCCGCTGGGCGCGGGGGTGCTTCTCGCCCACGCCGTTGTAATACGAGTTGAACAGCACGCGGAAGGCGGGGTGGAATGGCGCGAACGCCGCTTCCATGCTTTCCAGAATAAACGTTTCGAAAAACCAAGTGGTATGCGCGAGATGCCATTTGACGGGACTGGCGTCCGGCATCGACTGGGCGCCGCAATCCTCGTCGGACAAGGGCTCGGCCAGCCGCAGCGAGTGCTGGCGCACTGTATGGTAATGATCGATCAGCATCTTTTCCTTGTTAATCCCGGATTACTCTGGCGTAAATGACGGCAAACCACTGCTGCGGGTCGGTCCACACTTGCACGGTGGAAAAACCCGCCTGTTCCAGCAAGCCCACGAAACCGGCCCGCGTATATTTATAGCTGTCTTCCGTATGGATGCGTTCGCCTTTTGCGAAACGCCGCTGACCACCTTTCCAATGGACAACTTGCTCGCTGCGCGCTTCCAGGTGCATCTCGACGCGGCTCTCGTCGGCATTGAAAAAGCCGTGGTGCTGCCAGGCGCGCACGTCGAAGTCGGCGCCGACCAGGCCGTTCACGTGGCGCAGCATGTTCAGGTTGAAGGCGGCCGTGACGCCCAGCGCATCGTCGTAGGCGGCATCGAGGATGGCATCGTCCTTGATCAGGTCGACGCCGATCAGCAAGCCGCCGTCGCCCTCGGCATTCGCGCGCAGGCGGCGCAGGAAGGCGATTGCTTGCTCAGGCGCAAAATTGCCGATCGACGAGCCGGGGTAGAAGAACAGGCGGCGCGCGGCGCGCACGCTGGCCGGCAACTCGAGGCCGCTGGAAAAATCCAGGCCCAGGCCGTCCATCTCGATGTGCGGGAAGCGCTGCCGCAGCCGGCTCAGTGATTCACTGAGGAAATCATAGGAAATATCCACGGCCACGTACTGGGCCGGGTGCAGCAGTGGAAACAGGCTGGCGGCCTTGGCGCAGTTGCCCGCGCCCAGGTCGATCAGCGTGCTGCCCGGCCCCACCGCATGGGCTATGTCGGCGCCGTGGCGGGCAAAGATGGCTGCCTCGGTGCGCGTCGGGTAGTACTCGGGCAAGGCGCAGATGGCCTCGAACAGCTTCGAGCCCAGCGCGTCGTACAGGTACTTGGGCGAGGTCCAGGCGGCCGGGGCCAGCAAGCCGGCGCTGATCTCGGCTATCGTTGCGGGAGTGGCGCCGGCCGCCGCCGGGCGGTCGGTGTGGCGCGGATGGGACAGGTGCTGCGCGGGTGGCATGGTCATGGGCTGGCGTCGTCAATATGGGGTTCACGAAGGGCTTGCACGGTCGGCCACCGGGCGCGCCGCCCCTGCCGCAGCGGCTTGCGGGCACCTTTGCCGATGACTTTTTTCCATCATAGCGGAATCCGCGCAAGCCAGCCGTGCGACAGGTAACTTAAGGTCGACACGTGCCGCTTGCCGCGGCAAGCACACAAAAGTGGTATTACCCAGCAAAAATGATAAGCCTGTCGTATACTACACATTGCCGGCCAAACAATCCGCGCGCCATTGCAGTTCCAGGCCCCCCTCTCCCCCGCGTGCCTCCCTTTACGATAGCCATCATCATGCTCGAATTGCGTCATCTGTCGAAGTCCTATGCCAATGCGCGTCCCGTGCTGGCCAACCTTTCCTGCCGCTTCCATGCGGGGGAATTCATCGCCATCATGGGCGACTCCGGCGTCGGCAAGTCGACCTTGCTCAATCTGATTGCCGGCCTCGACACGCCCGATGCGGGTAGCGAAGCGCACCCTATCCTGGTGGACGGCATTGCCATGTCCAGCCTCGATGACGCCGCCGCGACCCGGCTGCGTCGCGCCCGCATGGGCTTTATCTTCCAGGCCTTCCACGTCTTGCCGCACTTGACCCTGCTGCAAAACGTGGCCCTGCCGCTGCTGCTCAACGGCCTGCCGCAGGAGCGCGCCGCCAGCATGCTCGAGGCCGTCGGCCTGGGCGGCCGCGGCGGCGATTTTCCGCAGCAGCTGTCCGGCGGCGAAATGCAGCGCGTGGCCATCGCCCGCGCGCTCGTGCACAGGCCGGCGCTGGTGCTGGCCGACGAGCCTACCGGCAACCTCGATCCGGACACGGCGCACGGCATCCTGCAATTGCTGCGCGCCGAAATCAAGGCCAACGGCAGTTGCGCCATCATGGTCACGCATTCGCTGGCCGCCGCCGAAATGGCGGACAGGACCATGATTTTGACCAAGAGCGGATTACAAAATACAACAACCGTCAACCGATTTGATCAAACAATCAGTTAATTTTACTGACCATATATCACAAGTTTTGTTATCGTAGTATTATTGAAATCACTTGCCTGGTTATCAATGTTTTAAGAGGAATGTTGTACTGCAAATGGTGTACTACGTCACCCGCATGGCCGTATTGCGATGACGAACTATCGCCGGGACCAGTAGCGGTCCCGTCCCTTGCATAACCTAAAGGAGGAGTAAATGAACGTTCGGCAAAAGAAGCTGGAAATGATTGAAGCGATGAACCGGGCGCGCGCGCTCGAACCATCGAGTTTTGTGCCCAACAAGCTGCTCGATACCCTGATCGAAAAGCTGAATCTGAAAAATGATGCGGAACTGTGCCGCGTGCTGGAAGTCCAGCCCCCCATCATCAGCAAGATACGGCACGGCAAACTGTCGGTCGGTGCCACGATTTTATTGCGCATGCATGAAAAATCGGAAATCACCATCCGCGAACTGAAGGAACTGTCCGCCACCCACGTGCATTGAACCGTCTCGCTGTTGTATTGCCATGCCAGGCACCCAGGTCCCCGGCGCCAAGAACTTTTGCCATGAAATTCGCGTAGTTCGCTCACCATAGAGCACAGCACACGAGCACGATACCGAAGAAGCCCAGCCCAAACCATGCTGCTCGTTTCTCTGGCCAGACGCTCGCCGTTCTTCTCCCCCAGCCGCCAGCCGCATCGCCTTTCCGCTCCTGCTTGATCTTCCGCAACACGCATCCGCGCCGCCCGTATCAAGGTCATCTTTTAACTCCGTATTGCCGCCAGCATGCCCAGCGATCCCCTTTTGCCGGCCGCGCTGCCCGTCCTGCGCCTGACGCTCACGCGCGACCCCCATGCCAGCGCCGGCGAGCGCCCCGTGGCGCCCGGCTGGCAGGCCGAGACGCATGTGCTGTCCGGCGCGCGCGGCATGGGCAGCAGCCGCGTCACGCTCGACATCGGCGCCGACGACGTGGTCGAACTGCTGCTGTGCGATGGCAGTTCGCTGCTGGCCGGCAGCCTTGACCTGCCGCGCTACCTGGGCCCCGCCGCCGCGCGCGACGGGGAGCCGGCCGCCATCGAGGTAGGCCTGTCCCTGCATCCGCAAGGCGCGCGGCCGCCGCCCGGCGCCAGCCGCGACGGCCTCGGTGCCTGGATGCTCAGGGCGCTGCGCGTGTACCGCAGCGGCGCCGGCGCCATGACGGCGCTGGCGGCGGCCGGCGCCTTCCAGGACCGCCAGCTGGAGCATCGCCTGGGCCTGTACCGCTGCGGCATGGAGGCCGGCGCCATGACGCCCGTGGCGAGCCTGCCGGCCGGGCCGGAACCGGTGCTGCTGCTATTGCACGGCACGGCGTCGTCGACCCAGCGCAGCTTTGGCGCCCTGTGGCGCCACGGCCTGGCGCCGCAGCTGGCCGCCCTGTACGGCAACCGCATCTATGGCTATGAACACCGCAGCCTCAGCGAAAGCCCGATCCAGAACGCCCTGGCGCTGGTGCGCCTGCTGCCGCCGGGCGCCGTGCTGCACTTGCTGGCGCATTCGCGCGGCGGCCTGGTGGGCGAACTGCTGGCGCGCGCGCAACGCATCGACAGCCGCGGCGCCGTCGACCTGGCCGGCGACGGCCTCGGACGCCTGAGCGAAAACACGGTGGGCGGCGAAGCGTTCAACAGCCACGACATCGAACACTTCACGGCCCAGTCGCGCCTGTGCGGACGCAGCGGCCATGAGGACGATGCGGCGCGCCTGTGCGAACTGAACCTGGAATTGAAGACGCGCGCCATCACCATCGCCCGCTTCGTGCGCGTGGCCTGCCCCGCGCGCGGCACCACGCTGATGTCCGGGCGGCTGGACCGCTGGGCCAGCGTGATGTTCAACCTGGCCGTGCTGGGCCTGCACGGCGATGGCGCAAACGCGCCGCAGGCCGATATGCTCGATGGCGGCACGCCCTTCCTGCTGGCCCTGGTCCGGCAGCGCTGCGACGCGCGCATCCTGCCGGGACTCGAGGCGATGATGCCCGACTCGCCGCTGCTGGCCCTGCTCAACGCGCCCGACGTGCGCGTGGCCAGTCCGCTGCACGTGCTGGCAGGCGACTGCAGCGGCGACAGCCTGCTGGGCTGGCTGAACGATTGCCTGGGCGACCTGTTCTACGGCGGCCAGAGCGACCTGGTGGTCAATTGCGCGTCGATGGCCGGCGGCGCCACGCGCACCACGCCGGTGCTGCAGCTGCAGCTGCGCGGCCCCCGCGTGCATCACCTGAACTACTTCGAGCGCGCGCCGTCCAGCACGGCCACCCTGCAGGCGCTGGCCGGCGACGACAGCGCCTACCAGGCGCTGGCCGGCCCCGAGCATGGCGTGCTGGCGCGCGGCGGCGAAGCGCCGAAACGGCGCGAACATGCCCCCATCGTGCTGCTGCTGCCCGACATCATGGGCAGCCACCTGCAGGTAGGCAGCAACCGCATCTGGTTCGATCCCGTCAACCTGGTCGAGGGCCGCATCGAGCGCCTGGCGGTCGGGCAACCGCACATCGTCAGCGCCGGCTGGCTCGAGTCCTGCTACGAACCGTTTGCCCAGTTCCTCGCGCAAAGCCGCGAAGTGCGGCCCTACACCTACGACTGGCGCCTGTCGCTGCAAGACGTCAGCGCGGCCTTCCTGCCCGTGCTCGACGAGGCCTTGCGCGACGCGCAGCGGCGCGGCCAGCCGCTGCAGATCGTCGCCCATGGCATGGGCGGGCTGGTGGCGCGCCTGGCCCTGAAGGACCGCTGGACGCACCTTGGCGCCATCGCCGGCAGCCGCCTGCTGCAGGTCGGCACGCCCAACCGCGGCACGCTGGCGATGGTGCAGGTGCTGCTGGGACGCGACCCGCTGGTGCGCATGCTGGCCAGCTGGATAGGCTGGAAGCATACGCGGCGCCAGTTCCTCGGCTTCGTGCGGGATTTCCCCGGCGTGCTGGAAATGCTGCCGTGGCCACGCGCGCAGCCGACGGCCGGCGATATCGATTATTTCGACCCGGCCGCCTGGACCCTGCTGGCCGCAGGCGACCGGCAAGCCGGCCTGCCCGGCGGCTGGCAGGCGCCGGACCCCGGCGCGCTGCGCGCCGCGCGCGCCACCGTCGATCTGCTGGCCGCCGCGCCGCCCGACGCCCGCTACTGCAGCTACCTGGCCGGCTGCGCCGACACGCCGCAAGCGCTGCGCCTGCGCGACGGCGCCATCGAGGTGGCCTGGTCCCCCGATGGCGACGGGCGCACGGCGTGGCAAGGCGCCATTCCGCCCGGCGTCGAGGCCTGCTACCTGCCGCTCGCGCATGGCGACCTGCTGCTGCACAAGCCGGCCTATGCGGCCATCGCCGGGCTGCTCGACAGCGGCCACGGGGGGCAACTTGCCCGGCAGCCGCCGCATGCGCCAGGCGGCGCCCCGCCCCGCTTCCGGCCGCATGCGCCCGACGCGCCGCCGCTGTATCCGCAGCCGCAGGAACTGCTCGACGCCGCCATCGGCGCGGCGCGTCCGCCCGCCGCGCCGGCCAACGCGCGGCCGCGCCTGAGCATCTCCGTCATCCACGGCAGCATGGCCTCGGCCGACGCCCCCGTCATGAGCGGCTGCTACGCATACGAGTCGCTGCGCGGCAGCATGAGTTTTCTCGACCGCCTGCTGGCCGGCAAGCTGCAGGAAATCCACGCGCTGGGGCGCTTCCCGCAGCGGCCGGACTCCGCGCTGGTGGTGCTGCAGCCCGACGCGTCGCGACGGCCCGGCGGCGCCATCGTCATCGGCCTGGGTCCGCTGGGCGAACTGACGCCAGGGGAATTGACGCGCGCCTTCGCTGGCGGCCTGCTGGAATACGCCTGCGTCTGCACGCAGGTGCGCGCCGCACAGCACGGCGCGGCGCCGCCGCCGGGCGGGCACGGCTTGCGCGTGGCCAGCCTGCTGTCCGGTTCCGGCTACGGCGGCCTGAGCATCGCACTGTGCGCGCGCGCCCTGATCGACGGCGCGCGCAGCGCCAACCGGCGCCTGGAAGACGCGGGCATGGCCTGCCGCATCGGCCACATCGCCATCTACGAACAGTCCGAGGCGCGCGCCATCGCCGCCGCCGTGGCCATCGAGCAGATCATGACCGAAGCGCGCTACCAGGGCAGCTTCACGTTCGAGCGGCGCATCCGCCACAGCCCCGGCGGCTACCGGCGCATCCTGCCCACGCTGAGCGGCGACAATGGCTGGCGCCGCGTGCAGATCGTCGCCGCGGATCTCTCCGGCGCGCTGCGCTTCACCGTGCTGACGGACCGCGCCCACAACAGCGTCGACGAGGAGCCGAACCAGCGGCAAGCCGTCGATGGCCTGATCCTGGATGCCACCGACAACAGCACCGACCAGCCGGGCCTGTCGCGCGCGCTGTACGAACTGATGCTGCCCAACGGCCTGAAGGCGGCCATTCCCGAGATGCGCGGCCTGGTCCTGGCCGTCGACCAGAGCGCCGCCATCTATCCGTGGGAACTGATGCGCGACGAGGCGGGCAGCGAGGAAAGCCCGCTGTCAACGCGCATCGGCATGGTGCGCCAGCTGGCCAGCCTGCGCGAACAGCCGCCTGCCGCCAGCCCGCCCGGCAACGGCGTGCTGGTGATCGGCGACACCGATTCCGGCCTGCCCGAACTGCCGGGCGCCCAGGCCGAAGCGCAAGACGTGGCACGCCTGTTCCGCGCGCACGGCTACCAGGTGCGCGAACTGCTACGGCCGCAGGCGCAGCAGGTGCTGGTGCAGCTGTTCGACGAGCGCTACTTCGCCATCCACCTGGCCGGCCACGGCGAGGTGGCAGGCCCCGGCATCGCGCATACGGGACTGGTGCTGGGACCGAAGACGCGCCTGACGGCGGCGCAGGTCGGCAAGCTCAAACGGGTGCCGCAATTCGTCTTCATCAATTGCTGCCACCTGGGCGACATGCGCCAGGACGCCATCGCTCCCTGGTCCAAGCTGGCCGCCAGCCTGGCCACCGCCTTCATCGAAATGGGCTCGCAGGCGGTGATCGCGGCCGGCTGGCGCATCGACGACCAGGCGGCCAGCATCTTTGCGCACAGCCTGTACCATGCCATGCTGGGCGGCGAATTCTTCGGCGATGCCGTGCGCCTGGCGCGCGAGGCGGCCTACCTGCAATTCCCGGCGTCGAACACCTGGGGCGCCTACCAGGCGTATGGCGATGACCGCTACCGCTTCCCGAATACGCAAAGCCGGCCGTGGCAGGCGCCCGCCTACCATTACCACGGCCACCTGCTGGCCGACCTGGAAACCCTGCACGCGGGCCTGGCGGGCGCCGATGCGGCACGCCGCGCGGCCATCGAGGACAGGCTGCGCCGCATCGAGGACGCCGTGCGCGCACGCTTCTTCGGCTGCGCCGACATTCGCGAAAACATGGCCGCCACGCGCGCCGGCCTCGGCGGACTCGACAACACTTTGCGGGCCATCGAACATTACCGGGCGGCGCACAGCGCGGCCGACGGCAAGGTCGGCCTGCGCGCGCTGGCGCACCTGGCGGAACTGGAAATCCGCCAGGGCGCGGCCCTGTGCGGCCTGGATGCGGGTGCCGGCATCGACGTGCCGGCCGTGCCCGACAAGCCGCAGGGCCGGCAATTAATGCAAGACGGCAAGCATCATATCGACCTGCTGATCGCCTTGGCGCCCACAGCGCAGCGCCTGGCGCTGCTGGGCCGTTATTGGGCCTTGCAGGCGCGGCTGCAGCATGCCGCGCAAGCCGCGTACACGCCGGCGCTGCGCGCCATGCACGATGCCTGCTCGGCCGCCCTGGACGAAGCGCGGCTGCGCAGCGGCACGCCCGACTGCGACCTCACCTTCCAGTTGCTGACGAGCGCCCTGCTGCTGCATAGCCACGGCGACGACCGCGCCTGGCGGGCCTTGCACCCGCGGCTCGACGAACTGCTGCACGACGCCATCGGCCATGCGCGGCAGCGCCATGCGGAAGAACACCGCGCCATCGACGCCGGCGTCCCCGTGCGCGCCGCGCTGATGGCGGCGCTATGGCACGCCCAGGACGGCGTGCCCTTCGATGCAGATGCGCGGGCATCGTTTCTCGCGCTGTACCGCGACGCCGTGCGGCGCCACGGCAGCATCGGCGAACCGGAAGCGCTTGGCGCGCCCTTGCGCTTCCTGCTCGAACTGCTGCCGCCCGACGGCGGCGAAAACGGCTTGCGCAGCGCGCTGCAGGCGCTCGACGGCCAGTTGCGGCAGTAGCTAGCCGGGCACCACGCCGTAGTGGCGCGCATAGCGCTCGTCCAGATTCGCCAGCGGCATCATCATGAACATGTCGGCGCTTTCAAAATCGGGGTCCCACGCCGGTTCGCCGCAAATCCACGCGCCCGAACGCAGGTAGCCCTTGATCAGCGGCGGCACTTGCGGCTTTTGCGCCGCTTCCACCTGGTGGATGGGGAAAGGCAGGTGCGGCGTGACGCGGTACTCGCTTGGGGCCATGTGCTTTTCGGCCAGCGCCTGGTACACGGCGACGGCGTTGTGGCCGCCGTCGGCCAGGCTGATGCTGGCGCAGCCGACCAGGTAGTCGCAGCGCTCGCGGCGCATGTATTCGGCCAGGCCGGACCACAACAGCATGATCACGCTGCCGCCGCGGTACTTGGGATGGATGCAGGCGCGCCCCGCTTCAACCATGCGGCCGCGCAGGTTGTTCAGGCGGCTCAGGTCGAACTCGTTTTCCGAATACAGCCGGCCGATCTTGGCCGCCTTGGCCGCGCTCAGCACGCGGTAGGTGCCCACCACCTTCAGGGTATCGGCGTCGCGCACGATCAGGTGATCGCAATGCGCGTCGAATTCATCGCTGTCGAGGCCATCGGCATTCGCCAGCGAGCTCAATCCCATGGTCTCGATAAACACCTTGTAACGCAGACGCTGTACTTCGCGCAACTCAGCGGCTGTAGTGGCCTGGCTCAGCACCAGTTGCACCGGCCGGGCCTTGGCTTCGTTTGACACGCTTATGTTTTGCATGGTTTCATCCCCTGTGATCAAGACGACTCCAGCGTACTTGTCTAATATGTCAGGAAAATGACAGCCGAATGTCATTTCCATGACGCAAGTCAATACCCTGCAGGCTGCGTGCAGAATTACCACACTCGCCCAGCCGGAAGAGAGGATGAAAGACCAGGCCGGCAGCCGGACGGCGCTGCTGGCACACACCGGGGACGACGGCGTGGCGCGCCGACATCGGAATCGGTGCCGCTGCCGCTGCCAGCGGCGGGCGTTCAGATGCGGATAGCCGGCGTGTAATCGACCCAGGCATCCTGGCGGCAAAAGCCCACCAGCTTCATGCCCGCCTGCGTGGCGATGGAAACGGCCAGCGAACTGGGGGCGGAAATCGTCGCCAGCAGCGGGATCTGCATGCGCGCCGCCTTGCGCGCCAGCTCGTAGCTGCCGCGGCTGGACAGGAACACAAAGCCGCGCCGCATGTCGATAGCGTGCAGCGCCAGATGGCCGATCAGTTTATCCAGGCCGTTGTGGCGCCCGACATCCTCGAACACGTGCACGATATCGCCATCGGGCGTGCACCACGCGGCCGCATGCACGCCGCCCGTCTCGCGCATCAGCGCCTGGTGTTCGCGCAAAGCGCTTGATGCGCGCGCCAGCGCGGCGGGCAGGTCGACCCGGATCAGCGCCGGCGGCAGCGCTTCCGGCAGCAAATCCAGCATTTCCAGGCTGTCGATGCCGCACACGCCGCAGCCCGTGCGGCCCGTCAGCGCGCGGCGCCGGTCCTTCAGGCGCACGAAGTCCTCCTGGGCGATGGTCAACGCCACTTCGGCGGAGTCGGGACGCAGCAACACTTCGCAATCGAAGATGGCGGCAGCCGATGCCACCACGCCTTCCGTCAGCGCGAAGCCGCAGGCAAACGCTTCCAGGTCGCGCGGTGTGGCCATCATGACGACGTGGGAAATGCCGTTGAAGACCAGCGCGACGGGAATTTCCTCGGCGACGTGGTCAAAGGCAGGGGTGGAGACGCCCGCGCGGTGGCGGACGATGGCGCGCGCGACGAAGCCGGCGCGTTCAACAGGGGTTTCTTCTGACATGGCAACCATGGGGAACTATCACAGGCCCCATGGTAAACCAGAACGGCCAGGCAGGGGGCGAGCCCTGCCCGCGCCATCAATCCTTCTTCGGACGGCCGGTTTTGAGCTGCGGCAGGCCGGCCAGCACGTTTTGCAGCGTCGCCAGGTCGATCTGGCTGATCAGCGCCACGCCGATGCGCAGCAATTCGCTTTTCTTGATCTCGAAACCGGCCTTCAGGCACGCCTTCTTGACCTGGCCCAGCACTTCATACTCGGCTTCCGGCATGGTGAAGCTGTCGCGCACCAGCTTGGGCTTGCGGGCTTTTTCTTTCACTGCAGCAACTTTGGCGACCGGCGCCTTCTTCGCGGCAGCCGGCTTGGCGGCGACTTTCACGGCTGGCTTGGCGGCGGCCTTGGCGACCGGCTTGGCAGCAGCCTTGGCCGCTGGCTTGGCTGCTGGCTTGGCGGGCGCCTTCGGCGCCGGCTTGGCCGCCACCTTGGCAACGGTTTTCACGGCCGGTTTGGCGGCCGGTTTGACAGCGGCCTTGGCCGCTGGTTTGGCGACGGCGGCCTTGGCAACTGGCTTGGCGACGGCGGCCCTGACAGCGGCAGGCTTGGCAACGGCCGGTTTTGCGGCCGCCGTTTTTGCGGCGGCGGGCTTGACTGGCGCCGCAGGGGCGGCCTTGGCGCTGGCGGCGTTGATCGAGGCGCTGGTCGGGAACATCGAAACGGGGGCAGCGGCGTCTTTTTTCACGGGTACGATTTTAGTCATGGATTTTTCCAATTTAAAAGAATATAAACAATATATACTGTTTTTTGAAATCTTGCTTGCTGCACATCAAGTCCCGGCAGTATGCACCCTGCCTACGCGCTCGCGCGTATGGTGAAATCGACCCCCACCTCATCCCAGAACTCCTGTTCCTTTTCGATCCAGAACGACACGGTCGGGTGATGCGCCACCCAGTCGCGCTTGATGTCGAGATCGATGCGGCTCTTCATGCGCAGGCGCAATTCGCTGAAGTCGGCTTCGATGCGCGCATGCATGAGCAGGATGGACAGGCGCAGCGCCAGCACGGCCTTGGCGAAATCGGCATCGGCCAGCACTTCGCCGATCTTGCGCAGATTGCCCTTTTGCGCCAGGATCAGGCGGCTCATGATCTTCTGTTCGCGCGTGGTGAAGCCGGGCAGGTCGGCGTTTTCAACGATGTAGGCCGCATGCTTGTGGTAGCCGGTCTGCGAGACAGCCAGGCCGACTTCGTGCAGCAGGCTGCTCCAGCGCAGGCATTTCACCAGCGCGTCCGAGGTGGGCTTGAGCTGGGCGTACATGGCCAGCGCCTGCTCGGCCACCCTGCCGGCGCGGCGCTGGTCGATATGGAATTTCTCCATGCAGCCCTGCACCGACTGCTCGCGGCGGTCGCGCTTGGTCGAGCGCAGGTACAAATCCCACATCACGCCCATGCGCAGGCCCGCCTCGATCGGCGTCATGACGGGAATCGCCAGTTCGCGGAACAGGCCGATCAAGATGGCCAGGCCGCCCACGATGGTGCTGGCGCGGTCGGGACGCAGGCCGGGCATGTCGATGCGGCTGGTGTGGCCCAGTTCAATAAAGCGCAGCACCAGCGCATCGAGGCTGGGGCCGGACAGCAGGCCGTCGCCCAGCTTGTTGCGCGCGATGATGTCGGCGATGGTGCGGATGGTGCCGGACGAGCCATATGCCGTCTTCCAGTACTGCGGGCCGAATGGCGGCGCGCCATCCTCGAAATGGCTGCGCGCCGACAGGATGGCCGCCTCGAACGACGGCGCGTCGATGCGCCCGCCGATGAAGAAGGAAAGGCTTTGCTTGACCGTGCCCAGGCTGAACGACTCCACGCGCTCGATATCCTGGCCACGCCCGAGTATCAATTCGGTCGAGCCGCCGCCGATATCCATCACCAGCCGGCGTTCGCCGGGAATGGCCAGCGAATTGGCCACACCCATGTAGATCAGGCGCCCCTCCTCCTCGCCCGAGATGATCTCGATCGAATAGCCGATGGCCTGTTCGGCCAGCGGCAAAAAGACGGCGCCATTGCGCGCCACGCGCATGGCCGAAGTGGCCACCACGCGCACGGCATCGAGTTCATAGCCGGCCAGGATGGCGCGGAAGCGCTGCAGGCAGGCCAGCGCCGCCTGCATGGCCGCGTCGGTCAGGTCGCCGTTGGCATCCAGTCCGGCCGCCAGGCGTATCGGGTCGCGCACGCTTTTAATGACGCGGATGGTGTCGCCATCATGCCTGCCGACGTGTAAACGAAAACTGTTGGACCCCAGGTCCACCGCTGCATACATACTAGCCTCTTGTCTTGTCATTGCCACTTTGCGCCAGTATGCGGAAAAGTTGACAAACTATATAAATCATTTAAACGATTTAAAAATCCTACCACACTACCGCCATCGTATGACAGCGGCGTGACAGGATTGTGACAAAACGGCGGCCCGCCGCGATGCTTAGGGCACGATGGTGGTAAACAGATAGACGGCGAAGATCACCAGGTGCACGGTGCCCTGCATCACCGTGGTGCGGCCCGTGCCCAGCGACAGCGTGGCCACCATCAGCGACAGCAGCAGCAGGACCGTCGACTTGATATCGAGTCCCAGCGTGATCGTCAGGCCCGTGGCCAGCGACACCACCACCACGGCGGGAATCGTCAGGCCGATGCTGGCCAGCGCGGAGCCGAGCGCCAGGTTCAAGCTCGTTTGCAGGCGGTTCGCGCGCGCCGCGCGCACGGCGGCCAAGCCCTCCGGCAGCAGCACGATGGCGGCGATGACGATGCCGACCAGGGTTTTCGGCGCGCCCATGGCGGCAATCGCCGTCTCCAGCGCGGGCGCCAGCGACTTGGCCAGCAGCACCACGGCGCCCAGGCAGACCAGCAGCGCGCCGGCGCTGACCCAGGCCACCGTCGGCGTGGGCGGCGCCGCATGCACCTCTTCGTCGCCGACGGCTTCCTTGGGCAGGAAGTAATCGCGGTGACGCACCGTCTGCACCAGCACGAAGGTGCCGTACAGGACCAGCGAGATGACGGCGATGAAGATCAGCTGGCTGGAGTTGTAGTACGGTCCCGCCGCGCTCGAGGTGTAGTTCGGCAGCACCAGGGTCAAGATGGCGATGGCCGCCAGGGTGGCCAGCGAGGCGCTCACGCCCAGCAGGCCGAAAGTCTGTTCCCTGTGGCGCCCGGCGCCCAGCAGCAGGCAGATGCCGACGATGCCGTTCAGGATGATCATGATGGCGGCAAACACGGTGTCGCGCGCCAGGCCCGTCGTTTCCGGCCCGCCGGCCAGCATCAGCGAGACGATCAGCGCCACCTCGATCAGCGTCACGGCCAGCGCCAGCACCAGCGTGCCATATGGTTCGCCGATGCGGTGCGCCACCACTTCCGCGTGATACACGGCGGCCAGCACGCTGCCGATCAGGCCTACCACCAGCAGGATCTGGTAGGCGCCGCCGACATTGAACGTGGAACCGAACAGGAACAGCCAGCCGGCAAGGGGGGCGGCAAGCGGCCATACAGGCAGGGATTTAAGCATTTTCATTATGGGCCTGGCAAGAGTAAAAAAGGGGAACTGCGGTGCGGACGACATGAGGGACCCAGCGTGCATCCCACAGCATAACTTGCTTAGCTTAAATGAAAGTTAGAAGCATCACGCATCGGGCGTGGCGCGCTCCTGCGCTTCCATGACGCGGTTGCGGCCCGCCTGCTTGGCCGCCTGCAGCGCCTCGTCGGCGCGCTTGAACAGGCTGACGGTGCTGTCTTCGGCGCGGATGGTGGTCACCCCCAGGCTGGCCGTCAGCTGCAGCACGGCGCGCTCGGTCTTGACGGGCAGCGCCGCCACCGCGGCGCGGATGCGCTCGGCCACCATCAGCGCGTCGACCAGGTTGGTACGCGGCAGCTGGATGGCGAATTCGGCGCCGCCCAGGCGGCCCATCAGGTCGCTGTCGCGCAGCTGCTGGCGGCAGGTGTCGACGATGGCCTTCAGCACCGCGTCGCCGACCGGATGGCCATAGCTGTCGTTGACCCGCTTGAAATGGTCGATATTGAGCACCACCAGCGCCGTCGGCAGGCCGGGCCGGCGCGCCAGCGCCATCCACGGCGCCAGCGCCTGGTAAAAGCCGCGCCGGTTCGGCACGCCCGTGGCCGTGTCCAGCACTTCCAGCCGCGCCAGCTCGCTGCCCAGCTTTTCGCGCGACAGCAGCAGGTAGCCGAAGCCGTTCGTCAGCATCATCAGGTAGAGCGCGCCGAAGCCGGCCAGCTGCATCAGCTCCGCGTCGAAACCGGGCATGCTGGCGGCCAGCACGCCGCGCGCGGCGATCAGCAGCGACAGTATGCCCATGCTGACGACGAGGAAGCGGCGCAGCATGCTCGCTTCGCGCCATTTCAGGCACAGCGCGGCCACGCCCGACAGGAAGAAGCCGGCGACGATCAGCGAGCCGCCCGCGCTGCGCAGCAGCGGCGCCACGTCGAACAGGTAGCAGGCGGCGAACAGCGCGATGGCCACGCCCAGCGCCGGCAGCAGATGGCGGCGCCAGCCGCCGCGCCCGGCCGCCTGCCACAGCGCGCCCGCGTCGAGCGCCATGCCGGCGAACAGCAGGCTGTTGCCCAGCAAAATGGAGAGGAAATCGGGCAGCACGCCGCGAAAGTACAGCAGGCACCAGGCGATGGCCTGGCATTGCTTGGCCACCGCCCAGGTGGACAGGCTGAGCGACTTCTTGCGCTCGTATTCGAAGAAGAACAGGGCCGCGCACAGGCTCAGATTGCCCAGCGCCAGCGCCAGTACCAGGGTCTTGATATCCATGGGCTACGCTATCGCCGCCACGCGGCGGCGTCTCATGTCAAATTTCGTGCTCGACATTGGTGCTGCCGTCCCCCACCTTGCTGGCCCAGGCCTGCACGAAATACTGTTTTTCCACCTCGGTGGGCACTTCATGCCAGAAGACGATCAGGGTACCCTTGTGATCGTGGATCTGCGCCACTTTTTCGATAAAGCCGAAATTGGCGGCCTGGTCGGCCAGCGCCGCCGCATAGCCATACACGCGGGTGAGCCGCTCAATGCGGTCGGGCTCGGTAAAACTATTCGTGGCCGTGATAATGGGGTGATCCAAAAACATGCTTGTCTCCATGGTGCCCGAGCGGGCGGCCTGGCCGCCACGCGTCGTGTAATGCCCTGCATTGCATCCGGAACCAGGTCCCGGACTGCGCGTCAGACGGCAGGTGGCCAGCCCACCGCCGCCGCGCCCTGCGGACTGTGCGGATTATAATCGGGTATGCTCACGGGAGCTTATCAGATTTCTCTGAATGCAACAAAACATCGCACAGAATCCAACCCAGCCAAGCCAAGCCATGCCGGACACCACGGAAAACAGCCTCGACCTTCCCCTGGTGCACACCTGCGGCGACCGGCGCCGCCTGGAATTCAGGCCAGGCATGATCCAGAGCGAAATGCTGCTGTCGCGCCCGGACCACCTGCTGCTGCGCTACGCGCGCGCCATGATGTGCTTCACCCTGTTCGTGCCGCGTCCGAGGCACATCCTGATGGTCGGCCTGGGCGGCGGCTCGCTGCTGAAATTCTGCCACCGCCACCTGCCCCAGGCGCGCATCACCGTGCTGGAATTGCGCGCCGACGTGATCGCCCTGCGCGAACAATTCATGGTGCCGCCCGACGATGCGCGCCTGCGCATCATCGAAACCGACGCCGTCAGCTATATCCGCCAGCACCCGGGATGCGCCGACGTGCTGCTGCTCGACGGTTTCGACGAAACGGGCCTGCCGCCGGCTCTGGGCAGCGCGCGCTTTTATGCGGACTGCCTGCGCGCGCTGCTGCCCGGCGGCGTACTGGTGGCCAACCTGTTCAGCTATGACGAGCACTACCCGGCCATGCTGGCGCGCCTGATGCTGACCTTCCGCGGCGCCGTGTGCCACTTCGATGGCATCGCCGGCAATAACCGCATCGTCTTCGCGGCCAAGCCCGGGCGCGATACGCCCGGGCGCGCCCTGCGCGTCGTCCGGCTGGTGCGCTGGCGCCGCCTGGCGCGGATGGCCGTGCTGAACCGCCTGCTGCCGCCATGGCAGCTGTGGCGCCTGCGCCGCCGTTCGCGCCAGGCGGCACCAGGCGAGACTCGCCCGGCGCAGTGAGCCAGCCTGTCGCGTATTATTGTTGCTTATTGGCACTGAGTGGGCGCAAAATCAGCACTGTTGCTAGCGTTTATGACAAACTACGGCCTTCGCGGGGCCGGCAGGCGCCGCGAAACGATTGTGTCCATGAAGTGAGATAGGAATCCCCATGTTGCGTGGCCGCCTGCCATTGTCGATTTCCGCCGCGGCCGCACTGACCTTTGCCTGCGGTCTGAGCATCACGGCCGTGCTGTTCGCGGCGATCAGCCAGCTCGAGTACGACAAGATGAGCCTGAGCCTGCAACAGCGCGCAGGCGCCCGCGTGGCCGCCATCGAGCAGGGGCTCGACGACGCGGTGGAAGTGCTGACCACGACAAACCAGCTGTTTGCCGCCATCGTGCCCGTCACGCGGGAACAGTTCCACGACTTCACCACGCCGCTGCTGCAGCGCCACCCGTTCATCCAGGCCTTCAATTTCCACCGCCTCGTGCCGCATGCGCAGCGCGCCGCCTTCGAGGCCGAACTGCGGCGCATCATGCCCGACTACGCCATGACGGAAATGCGCGACGGCACCATCCATCCCGTGGCCGAGCACGCGACCTACCTGATCGTCGACTACCTTGAGCCGCTGCAGGGCAACCAGCCCGCCTTTGGCCTGAACGTGCGTCCCGACGGCTTGCTGGCCGGCGCGCTCGAGCAGTCGCTGATCAGCGGCCAGACCACCGCCACCGGCCTGCTGGCACTGGCGCAAGGGCCGCAGCGGGGCTTCGTCATCCTGCGCCCCGTGTACCGCCAGGGCATGCCGCTGCACACGGTGCGGCAGCGCCGCGCGGCGCTGATCGGCGACACGGCGGCGGTCATCCGCGCGGGCGAACTGGTGCAGAAGATCCTCGCCGGCGCCGACCTGCTGGCCGATCCGCAGCTGGAAATCAGCGTCTATGCGGATGCGGGCGCCGATCCCGCGCAGCGCATCTTCCAGCATGGCCAGGTAGCGGCCGACACCTCGGACAAGGGCTGGCAATCGCTGCCCCGCTGGCTGCATTTCGCCTACCACAGCCGCTATGACAGCGCCTTCCTGGCCGCCGGCCGCCCCTGGCACGTGCGCGTGACCGCCCATCCGCGCCCCTTCCTGGCCGACCACCTGGGCTCGCTGTTCACCGTCATCGCGGGATTGCTGTTCAGCTTGCTGACGGCCGCCTTCGTGCAATCGCTGACGCAGCGCTCGCGCCGGGTGCAGCTGCTGGTCGAGCAGCGCACCGCCGACCTCAAGCGCAGCAATGAACTGCTGAGCGCCGACGTGCGTGCGCGCCAGCGCACGGAACGGGCACTGCAGGAAAGCGAAAAGCGTTTCCGCCGCCTGCTGGCGCTATCCTCGGACTGGTACTGGGAACAGGATGCGAACTTCTGCTTCACGCACATCACCAGCGGCTTCACGGACAAGTCGAACATGCCGCTGGAACGCTTCATCGGCATGACGCGCTGGGACAACAACCCGGAAATGCGCAATTCACGCTGGGGCAAGCAGCATATCGCCAACCTGGAAGCCCACCTGCCCTTCTTCAACCTCGAATATGCGATGCACGACCGCAATGGGCAGCTGCGCTGGTTCAGCATCAATGGCGAGCCGCTGTTCAATGAGCTGGGCGAATTCCACGGCTACCGGGGCACGGGCTCGGAAATCACCGAGCGCAAGCTGGCCGAGCAGCAGATCCAGCATATCGCCCACCACGACGTGCTGACGGGCTTGCCCAACCGCGCCCTGCTGCGCGACCGCCTGGCGCAGGCGATGGCGCTGGCGCGCCGCAAGGGACGCGCGTTGTGGGTGCTGTTGATCGACCTGGACCGCTTCAAATTCGTCAACGACAGCCTCGGCCACAAGGCCGGCGACTTGCTGCTCAAGACCATCGCCGCGCGCCTGCAGGCCAGCCTGCGCGAAAGCGACACCGTGGCGCGCCTGTCCGGCGACGAATTCGTCGCCATCCTGTGCGAACAGGCGGACGAAGTGCTCAGCAATGCCATCGTGCAGCGCATCATGGATGCCGTGGCCCAGCCGGTCGTCCTCGATGGCAAGGAATTTTTCGTCACCTGCAGCATCGGCGTGGCCGTCTACGACCTCTCGCGCTACGACGCGCCCGGCGACGTCACGCTCAATGGCGAGACGCAAAACCTGATCGAGCAGGCCGATATCGCCATGTATTGCGCCAAGAAGCAGGGCCGCAACAACATCAAGTTCTATACCTCGGCCATGAACCAGGCCACGCTGGAGCGCCTGCGCATCGAGACGGCGCTGCGCAATGCGCTCGAACGCGAGCAGTTCGTGCTGCATTACCAGCCACAGCTGGACCTGGCCAGCGGGCGCATCGTCGGCGTGGAAGCGCTGCTGCGCTGGCAGCACCCGGAGCTGGGCATGGTGGCGCCGAACCGCTTCATCGCGCTGGCCGAGGATACGGGCCTGATCGTGCCGATCGGCGCCTGGGTCATGCGCCAGGCCTGCGCGCAGATGCAGGCCTGGCATGCGGCGGGGCTGGGCACGCTGCGCCTGGCCGTCAACCTGTCGGCGCGCCAGTTCAACGAGCCGAACCTGGTCGCCTCGATCGACGAGGTGCTGCTTGAAACGGGCCTGGCGCCCGCCTGCCTCGAGCTGGAACTGACGGAAAGCCTGTTCATGCACGACGTGGCGCTGGCCGTCAGCCAGTTGCACGACATGAAGGCGCTGGGGGTGCAGCTGTCGATCGACGATTTTGGCACCGGCTATTCGAGCTTTGCCTACCTGCGCACCTTCCCCATCGACGTGCTGAAGATCGACCGCAGCTTCGTCAACGACGTGGCGCGCGACGCCGACGATGCGGCCATCGTCGTTTCCATCATCGCGCTGGCGCACAATCTGAAACTGCGCGTGGTGGCCGAAGGCGTGGAAACGGCGGAACAGCTGGACTACCTGCGCCAGCACGGCTGCGACGAGGCGCAGGGCTTTTATTTCAGCCGGCCGCTGCCCGCGCACGAGGTGGAACAGCTGCTGAGAGCCGAGACGATCGCGCTGGCCTAGGCGGGCAAGCGCCGTGACCCGGGCAAAAATAATCCCCAGCAAGTGGGGATTATTGGGCACAACGGGATAGCCGCTTATTTCTCGATGAGATTGTCCGGCAAGGCGTAGGCAATGATGTAGTCGCCCACGTCAGGCGAATGGCTCGTGCCGCCCGCGGAAATGACCACGTACTGCTTGCCGCTGGCCGGCGACTTGTAGATTAGCGGAGCGGCCACGGCGCCCACCGGCAGGCGCGCCTTCCAGACTTCCTTGCCCGTGGCCGAATCGAGCGCACGCAAATAGTAATCCTGCGTGCCGGCGAAGAACACCAGACCGGACGCCGTCGACGTCGGGCCTCCGAGGGTGGGCATGCCCAGCGGGATCGGCAAGTGCGTCTTGATGCCCAGCGGGCCCGTATCCTTGACCGTGCCCAGCGGTACCTGCCACACCAGTTTCTGTGTATTCAGGTCAATGGCGCTCATGCTGCCGAACGGCGGCTTGTTGCACGGTACGCCCAGCGGCGACTGCATGATATCGATTTTGATGCCGCCATAGATGCCGGCCACTTGCGGACGGATGGTCCCCATGAAGCCGGGCACCTCGTCGGTCGAGACCTTGAATTTCTTCGTATTTTCCTGCGTCACCAGCGACATGCGCAGCGGCATGCGCATGTCGTTGACGAACATCATGCCCGTGTTTTCATCGATGGACATGCCGCCCCAGTTCATGCCGCCCAACAGGCTGGGCCATTCGATATACGGCTTTTCGCTCGGCGGCGTAAACGGTCCCACATAGACGGAATCCTTGAACAGGATGCGGCAGTACAGCTGGTCGAAGGTGCTCACGCCCCACATGGATTTTTCCGTCAGGGGCTCGGCGCCGATGACGGGCATGCCGACCGAGTACGGTTGCGTCGGCGACAGATGCTCGCCATGGGCGGCCGGCGCGGTCGGCACGGCGCGCTCCTGCACTTCCGTGAAGGGCTTGCCGGTGCGGCGGTCCAGCACGAAGATATGGCCCGTCTTGGTGGTCTGGATCAGCACCGGCGTTTTCTCGCCCCGGGCATTCTTCATGTCATACAGCACGGGCTGCGACGGCAGGTCGAAGTCCCACACATCGTGGTGCACCATCTGGTAGACCCATTTGGCCTTGCCGGTCGAGGCATCGACGGCCACGATGGCCGAGCCGAATTTTTCCTTGACCGCGTTGCGGTCGCCGCCCCAGTAGTCGGGCGGGCCGTTGCCGGTAGGCAGGTACAGCAGGTTCAAGGCCTTGTCATAGGTCGGCACGGTCCACACGTTCGGCGTATCGAGCGCGAACTGGTGCGCCGGCGCCGTGGTATCGGCGCTCTCCGGCGCGCCCACGTCCCAGGCCCACACCAGCTTGCCGGTCAGCACGTCGAATGCGCGCACGGCGCCGGACGGCTCGCCGGCCACGATATCGCGCACCCAGCCGCCGACCACCGTCAGGTGGCCCATGACGACGGGCAGCGAGGTGGGGTGATAGCGCTTGCTGTTTTCCGTCGGTCCCATGCCTTTCTTCAGGTCGACATAGCCCTTGTCGCCAAAGTCCGAACACAGGGCGCCCGTATGCGCATCGAGCGCGAACAAACGCGCATCGACGGACGAGACCAGGATGCGCTGGCGGCATTGCTGCTGCGCGCCATACGACGCCTTGACGGCCGCGCCCAGGCTGCTGTCCTTGTCGATGTCGTGATAGCCGACGCCACGGCACGTCACGTGCTCCGCGCTCCGGGCATGCGGATCGAATTTCCACAGCGGCTTGCCCGTGTCGCCATCGAGGGCCGTCACCAGGTTTTCCGGCGTGCACGAATACAGCACATTACCGATTTGCAACGGGGTGTTTTCATCGACGCCGGCGCCGGCGCCGGTGGTGCGGCGGCCGGTCCTGTAGGTCCAGGCCACTTGCAGGTCCTTGACGTTGCCCGGCGTGATCTGCGTATAGGGGGCGAAGCGGGTGCCCGAGGCATCGCGGCCAAAGAATTCCCAGTTCTCGGGCGCGCCGTCCGGCGCGGCGGAGCGGTCCGCCGTGGCGGCAGTGGCGGAAGGATCGAAGATCACGCCATGCGGGAAAAACGCGGCGACCAGGGTGGCGGCCAGGGCCGCGAACAGGCCCAGGCCGCACCAGTTCGCCAAGCGGCGCTGGCCCCGGGAGCTGCCCGGCAAGGCCGCGCCCACCCACAGGCTGCACATCAGGATCACGGCCGGCACGACGACGCGCGGCAGCAGTTCCCAGTAGCTGAACTGGCCAACCTCGTACAAGGCCCAGGCACAGGTGGCCAGGAAGATGGCGACGGACAGCGGCGCGCCGCTGCGCTTTTTCAAGAAGAGGAGGATGGCCAGTGCCAGATAGGCGAAACCGGCGATCAGGTAGTAGCTCGATCCGCCCAGCCCCACCAGCTTGCCGCCGCCATATAGCAAGGCCAGCGCCACGATGGCAACGACAAGGGAGAAGACTATTCTGCCGAGATCCGCTGCTGAAAATTTCCCTGGTGTTGAATGAAGATCATTCATCATTTTATGTTGTACTCCGTTAGTCTATACGCAGCCATCCGAGCCATGTGCGGCAGGCTCAAGGTGACAAGAGAGATAACGGCAGTGCCGGCATGATCGAATGTTTTTGTGGGATCAGCGGATCAAGGTGGCGCTTGGGGCGGCGCCTGGGTCCAGGAGAAAGAGCACAAAAAAACGGCTCGGGGTCGGGGAGTCGCTCATCATTTTGATCAGCACCACCGTCATGCGCACCAGCGCCGTCGCCGCTGCGCCGGCGCACCAGCGCGTCGACCATCGGCACGGCATGCAGCACGCCGTCCGGCATCATCGCGGCCAGGTCGATGCATGCGCTTTGCGTAAGATGCCAGGCGACGGGGACATGCCCCCGCACGGCCTGGCGCAAATGCGTGCGTCGATTTCAGGATCCGATGAATACTGTACGAATGAACACTATACTCTTGAACTATTCATTTGTATTTACGTAGTACTACGGGAAATGCGGCTGGCGCCGCCAGCCTTGCCCCAAGTTCGAGCTCGTCCCAGTCGTCGTCCAGGCCGGACTGCGCCAGCAGGGAAGCCACGTCCGTGGCGCGGGCCCAGTCGAAAGGCTGCCCCGGATGCGGCCACACGAAATCGCATTCCGAGCAGACGATCACCTGTTGCCCCGTCTTGCGGACCGTGGCGCGCAGCAGGTCGCCGTACTCGTCGCAGGAGGGACATTGCATGCCGGTCTCCTGCATGCTCAGGGCCTACAGCTTGTGCTGCAGGAATTCGAGGAAGCAGCTGATGCGCTGCGCCAGCTGCGTATTGCGGTAATACACGGCGTGGATCTGCTGGCGGTAGCCCGTGTAGAACGGCTGCAGCACCTGCACCAGGCGGCCGGCCGCGATGTCGTCCTTCGTCATGAAGTCGGACAGGCAGACGATGCCCTGGTCATGCAACGCCAGTTGGCGCAGGGTTTCGCCGCTGGAAGCGGCCAGCGCAGGCACGATCTGCAGGCTGTTGCCCGCTTCGTGGCGCAGCGGCCAGTGATTGCCCAGTTCATATTGCGCAAAACCCAGCAGCGCATGGCCGGACAGCGCTTCCGGCGTGTCGGGTACGCCGTGGCGCGCCAGGTAGGCGGGCGTGGCCAGCACGTGCAGCGGGCTGGCAGTCAGCGGGCGCGCATGCAGGGTCGAGTCGACCAGGGCGCCGATGCGGATGGCGATGTCGGTACGGTGCTCGAGCAGGTCGGCGATCTGGTCGTTGCTGGTCAGCTCCAGGCGGATGTCCGGATACATGGCGCGAAACTCGGCCACGTGCGGCACCACGCAATGGAGCATGAAGGGCGAGGCGGCGTCCACGCACAGGCGCCCGGCCGGCTTCTGGCGGCGGATGCGGATCGACTCTTCCACGTCCTCCATCGAGGCGAGGATGGCGCGCGCCTTGTCCAGGAACAGCTGGCCCTCTTCCGTCAGCTCCATGCGCCGCGTGGTGCGCGTCAGCAGCGAGGTGGCCAGCTTGTCTTCCAGGCGCGACAGGGCGCGGCTGACGCCCGAGGTGGTTTGTCCCAGGTGCACGGCGGCCGCGCTCAGGGTGCCGCTGTCGATGACGGTGACGAAAATTTTCAGATCGTCCGAATTGATATCCATTGTTGCCTTTTTTTCACATATCCCGCCATTATAATGGAATTGCGGCAACAGTGAGGGCAAGGGACTAGGTCAGGCAACGTAGAACAAAATGGCGATGAAATGGCAGCTGCTGCCGGCCAGCACGAACAAATGCCAGATGCCGTGGCCGTGGCGCAGCTTGTGGTCGGTGGCGTAAAAGACGATGCCGCCCGTGTAGCACAGCCCGCCCGCCACCAGCCACAGGAAGCCGTTCCATGCGAGCGCCGCCAGCAGCGGCTTGATGCCGATGACGACCAGCCAGCCCATGGCCACGTAAATCACCAGCGACAGGATGCGCGCGCCTTTCGCGTACACATATTCCTGCACGATGCCAAGCAGCGCCAGTCCCCAGACGACGCCGAACAGCGACCAGCCCCATGGCCCGCGCAGGGTCACCAGCATGAACGGCGTGTAGGTGCCCGCGATGAGCAGATAGATGGCGCAATGGTCAAGCCGCTGCAGCACGGCCTTGGCCTTGCCGCGCACGCTGTGATACAGGGTGGAGGTGAGGTAGAGCGTGAGCAGCATGGCCGCATACACGCTGCAGCTGACGATCTTCCACGGGTCGCCCGTGCGGGCCGCCGCGACGATCAGGATGACGCCGCCGATGGCCGCCAGCGCGGCGCCCACCGTATGGGAAATGCTGTTGAAGCGTTCGCCGTGATACATGCTTAAGCCGAGCGTATCGAGACGCCGCAAAATTCCGGGGTCAGACCCGACGGGTCCGACCCCAGTTCTTGCTTTGGGGTTGCAATCAAGCTTCTTCCGCTTTCTTGCGCGCGGGACGGCGCGCCGGCGTCTTGCGCGGCGCCTTGGCCGGCTTGTCTTCCGCCACGACGGCCACTTCCACCGGCGCCGCCTCGACGACAGGCGCCGCTTCCACCACGGCGTCGACCGCCTTCTTGGCCGGCTTCTTCGCCGCAGCCGCCTTGCGGGCAGGCGTGCGCGGCTTGGCCTTCGGCTTCGCGTCGGCCACCACCTCGGCGACGGCCTCGCTCACCGGCTCGGGCACCGGGACTGCTTCGGCAACCGGCGCCGGCGCGACGTCGGCGGCATCGGCCACGACGCGCGCCTCGCGCCCACCATCGCCATTCTTGCGTCCGCCCCGGCCATTACGGCGCGAACCGCGCTTGGCGCCGCCTTCCGCGCTGGCGTCTTCGCCCGGCGCCTCGACCGGCTGGGCCACTTCCAGCCCTCCTTCCGGCTGCGGCGCTTGCGCATACTCCTGCGCATACTGGTCGACGATGACGACGGATGCCTCGGCATCGGCCACGGGCACGAAGGCCTGGGGCGCCGCTTCGCCGCGGCGATGCTCGTTCTGCTTGCGTCCGCCACGGCCATTGCGGCGCGAATCGCGGCGGCTGCCGCTGTCGCGGCCACCGTCTTCGGTCGTCGCGGCGGCGTCGGCATCGCCGGCCGCTTCCATGTTCGCCGGCACGGCATCCGGGGCAGGCACGGCCGCCAGGCCGCTGCTGCGATAGACATACGCGCCCGACTTTTCATCGCGGCCAAATTCCAGCAAGCCGCGCGTCTGCGCTTCTTCCAGCAGGTTGCCGAAGGTGCGGAAACCGTAATACGATTCGCTGAAATCGGGCTTGCGGCGCTTGATCGCTTCCTTCAGCATCGAGGCCCATATCTTGCCGCTGTCGCCGCGCTCGGAAACCAGCGCATCGAAGGTGGCAACGGCCATCTCGATCGCTTCCGTCTTGCGCGACTCGTATTTTTCCTTGCGGCGCACTTCCTCGTCGGGCGAGCGCTTGGCGGCAGCAGCCGGGCTTTCGCGCGCATCGCGCTTGGCGGCCGTGCGGCGGCTTTCGCGCACCAGGTCATCGTAGAAAATGAATTCGTCGCAGTTCGCCACCAGCAGGTCGGAAGTCGACTGCTTGACGCCCACGCCGATCACCTGCTTGGCGTTTTCGCGCAGTTTCGACACCAGCGGCGAAAAGTCGGAATCGCCGCTGATGATGACGAAGGTGTTGACGTGGGCCTTGGTGTAGCACAGGTCCAGGGCATCGACCACCAGGCGGATGTCGGCCGAATTCTTGCCGGACTGGCGCACGTGCGGGATTTCGATCAGTTCGAAGTTCGCCTCATGCATGGTGCCCTTGAAACTTTTATAACGGTCCCAGTCGCAATATGCCTTCTTGACAACAATGCTGCCCTTCAGCAGCAAGCGTTCGAGGATGGGCTTGATATCGAATTTTTCGTAATTTGCATCTCGCACGCCGAGCGCGACGTTCTCGAAGTCGCAAAACACGGCCATGCTGAGGTTTTCTGGGGATGACGCCATAAGGGTGAATTCTCGCTGATGATAAGGGCGGACGGGAAGCGCAACGCCTCCCTTTTCCCCTAGTATATTCGCCCGCCCCCCGTTTCGGCGACAACTATCGTGCGCGCCCGCCTAATCCGCACCGCCGGCGGCACCGGCGCTGACGCTGCTGCCCGCCCCTGGCCACACCACGTTGGCATCGACCGAGTACAAGCGACAGGGTTTGCTGCTGCGCTGCTGGCACGATGCCAGCGCGCGGACATCGGGGCTTTCGCCTTCCTCGGCCCAGCCCCAGGCACCGCTTTCGGAGAGCGCAAACGCGCGCGGCGAGAGCTTGCCGAGGAAATCGCGGTAGGCGGCGCGGCCCTGCGCGGCCAGGTAGGGCACGGCGGCGATATCGTCCTGCAGCGCGAAATGCGTTTCGGGCGGGGACGGCGGATCGATCACCGCATAAACCTGCCGCACCGGCATGTCCACGCTGCGCAGGAAACGTTCGGTGGCCGGCAGCCAGGTGCCCACGCCGTCGCGGCTGCCCAGGGTCAGGTGGGCATCGCGCTTGAACGCGCCATACGCATGCAGCTGGGCCCTGCCGCCCGAGCCGGTAAACGAGCGGTACAGGCGCTGCGCCAGCGCCGGGCCGAAATAGGAGTCGTTGGCGCCATACAGCCACAGGCTGGGGATGCGGTTGTAGGCGCCCAGGGTGGCAAAGGCCTTGGCCAGCGCGGCTTGCCAGTCGCAGCCCGGCGCATCGACGCGCAGGCCGCCGGCGAAATTGAGCACGCCGCGCACGCCGGGCAGCGCCCGGGTGGCCAGCGCCAGCGCCGCCATGCCGCCATACGACTGGCCCGCCACGATGATGCGCGCGGGATCGACCCAGTTCTGGCGCCGCGCATAGGCCAGCGCATCGAGCACGTCGCGCGCCTGGCCCCGGGCATTGGCCAGCATGTCGCAGCCGAAATCGCGGTAAATCCCCGTGGACTGGGCAAATCCCGTGCGCATGGGCAACATCACGGCATAACCGCGGCGCACGAACTCGGCCGCCATATAAATGAAGCGTTCGCGCCCCTGCCGCCTGGCCGGACCACCCTGCTTGCCGTGGTTCATCAGCAACAGCGGAAACGGACCGGGGCCGCCGGGCCGGAAAACCGTCGTCTCCAGCGCCTCGCGCATGCCGTCGCCGGCCGGCACCATGATGATCTGCTCGTTCAGGCGCGTGTCGAGCGGCAGTGGCGCGGCAACAGACTGCGCCGACGAACCGGGGGACCAGAGGCAAGCCAGCAGGCAAGCGAACAACGGCGCGGACAGGCGAGAAATAAGCAACTCCCGGAGGCGGCAAACAATGCGATCCAGGCAGTCTAGGCAGCCATGCCAGCGATGACAATATTAAAATATTACGACAGATAACTATTTTTCGAGAAATGAACGGCATGGAAATCCATTGCCGCAGCGCAAGTCATTACTGCCTTGCGCCAAGCACAACTCCCGCCAACTGGAGTAAACTGGCAGTATTCTCAAGGAGTTGCCATGTCCATATCCGCCCTTGCCACCGGCACGTCGGGACTGACCGCCAACCAGCGCGCGCTGGACGTGGCCGCCAACAATGTCGCCAATGCCAACACGCCGGCCTTCCAGCCGCAGTCGGCGAATTTCCAGGAAAGCAGCCCGGCCGGCACGGGCGTGACGCTGTCGGTCGAGGGGCGCAAGCTGGCCGCCGGCGAAAGCGTCAGCGGCGCGAATGCGACTGCGGCCAAGGCGGCAGAAAGCCGGCCGAATGGCGTGGGCCTGGCGTCCGAGCTGACCGATAACCTGGTCTACAAGGCCGGCTTCAATTTGTCGGCGAATGTCGTCAAGGCCGCCGACCAGGCGCTGGGCAGCCTGATCGACGTCAAGACCTGAACGCCGCGACTATCTACACGGTAGCCTGGGAAGCGAGCGCCAGCGGCGCCAGCGCCGGCTGGATCAGCGCCAGCAGCCGTTCGGCCGGAATGCCGTCGCGCGCCTGCACCGACAGGCCGTGCAGCAGCGCCG
Organism: Janthinobacterium sp. GW822-FHT07H11; assembly: GCF_058798615.1. Taxonomy (NCBI): domain Bacteria; kingdom Pseudomonadati; phylum Pseudomonadota; class Betaproteobacteria; order Burkholderiales; family Oxalobacteraceae; genus Janthinobacterium; species Janthinobacterium sp. GW822-FHT07H11. The sequence continues at coordinate 2,661,126 of NZ_CM179507.1, read as the reverse complement.
CATAATAGTCGCCCAGCGCCTGCACATCGGCGTCCCCTCTTAATTCCCCCGCCAGCTGCGCCGCACGCAGGCGCTCGATGAGAGCCTGCGTGCGCGCGCGCCGGTGCTGCGCCAGCCAGTCGGCGATGCCCGCGTTGTCCGCGCTCGTATTCGTGGCGGCCGTCACCACCATGCAGCCTTGCGGCTGGCCGCTGCGCGTGTACAGCAGCACGGCTTCTTCCAGCATGCGCGCCACCGCATCGCGCACATTCAGGCTGGCCGCCAGCGCGTGCACGGCAAAGGCGCCCTCGCCCGTTTCATACAGCTCCACGGCTTCGCGGAACAGCTGCTCCTTCGAGCCGAACGCCGCATAGATGCGCGCCGAGGCGATGCCCAGCGCCGCCACCAGGTCCGCCATCGATACGCCTTCGTAGCCGCGCGTCCAGAACGCGTCGCGCGCTTTTGCCAGCGCCTGCGCGCGGTCGAATTCCCTCGGTCTTCCTGCCATCTTGATCCTCTGCTTGCGAACTGGCGGCCAGTATAACGCCTGGCGCGCACGGCGCGTTCGCCATTTATTTCGCATCACGGGCTTGACCGCGCCAAGAATTTCACCTATTCTTTGTCGATCGACAAACAATAGGAGCCGATATGAAAACCATCCAAGGACCAAGCCTGCACCTGGCACAATTCGCCGCCGACACGGCGCCCTTCAACACCCTGCCCGCCATCGCCGAGTGGGCGGCCGGCATGGGCTTCAAGGCCCTGCAGATTCCCGCCTGGGATGCGCGCCTGTTCGACGTGGCGCAGGCTGCCCACAGCCAGCAATACTGCGACGAGCTCGTGGCCATGCTGGCCGGCCATGGCCTCGTCATCAGCGAACTGACGACGCACATCCTCGGCCAGCTGGTGGCCGTGCACCCGGCCTACGACGCGCTGTGCGACAGCTTCGCCCCGGCACACCTGCACGGCCAGCCGGCGGCGCGCACCGAGTGGGCCATCGAACAGGTCAAGCTGGCGGCCATGGCATCGAAACGCCTGGGCCTGACCGACATGGGCACGTTCTCCGGCTCGTTCGCCTGGCCCTACCTGTTCCCGTTCCCGCAGCGCCCGCCCGGCCTGATCGAAGCGGCCTTCGACGAACTGGCGCGCCGCTGGCTGCCCATCCTCGACGTATGCGAGGAACAGGGCGTCAACCTGTGCTATGAAATCCACCCGAGCGAAGACCTGCACGACGGCATCAGCTTCGAGATGTTCTACGAGCGCGTGGGCCGCCACCCGCGCTGCAAGATGCTGTTCGACCCCAGCCACTTCGTGCTGCAGCAGCTGAACTACCTGGAATTCATCGATATCTACAAGGACCACATCCGCATGTTCCATGTGAAGGATGCCGAATTCAATCCGACGGGACGGCAAGGCATCTACGGCGGCTACCAGTCGTGGGAAAACCGCGCCGGGCGCTTCCGCTCGCTGGGCGACGGCCAGGTCGATTTCAAGGCGATTTTTTCGAAGATGGCGCAGAACGACTACGCGGGCTGGGCCACCTTGGAATGGGAATGCTGCCTGAAAGACCAGGAGGTGGGCGCGCGCGAAGGCGTGGCCTTCATCAACGCCCACATCATCCCCGTGACTGACAAGATCTTCGACGACTTCGCCGGCGCCCCCGTCAGCGCGCAACAGATCAACACCCTGCTCGGCATCGAGCATCACTAAACAAGGAAACCCAATGAACGATTTTAGCCACGAATATACACATGATTACGTCCGCATCGACGGCGAGCGCCTGCATTGCGTCATCGCCGGTCCCGCCAACGGCAAGCCCGTGCTCTTGATTCCCGGCTGGCCGCAAACCTGGTATGCATGGCGCCACGTGATGGCGGCGCTGGCCGCCAACGGCTATCAGGCGATCGCCATCGACCCGCCGGGCAGCGGCCACTCGAGCCGCCCGGCCGGCGGCTACGACACGGGCGCCGTGGCGGCCACCCTGCACCGCGCCATGCTGGCCCTGGGCCACGCGCAGTACGACGTCGTCGGCCACGACATCGGCATGTGGGTCGGCTATGCGCTGGCCAGCGATTTCCCGCAGGCCGTGACGAAACTGGCGCTGACGGAAGCCGTGATTCCCGGTCTGGCGCCGGCGCCGCCGATTTTTGTCGCGCCGTCCGACAACATCTTCCTGTGGCACTTCATGTTCAACCAGGTGCTGGATTTGCCGGAAATGCTCACGGCAGGCAAGGAGCGCGAATACATCCGCTTCATTTTCGACCGCTGGTCGTACCGCCGCGACAAGGTGGCCGTCGACGTGTATGCGGACGCCTACGCCACGCCGGGCGCCCTGCGCGCCGGTTTCGCCTACTACCGCGCCATCCCAGAAACCATCCGGCAGAACCTGGAGCGGGCAAAACGCAGCCTGGCCATGCCCGTGCTGGCCATCGGCGCCGACCACGCGACGAATGACGCGCCGCTGCTGACCATGCAGGGCAAGGCGGAAAATTTGAAAGGCGCCATCGTCGCCGAATGCGGCCACTTCATCATGGAAGAACAGCCGCAAGCGTTCATCGCCCATTTGCTGCCCTTCCTGGCCGGAGAGCCCGCATGAGCCTCGACCCGCTGATCGCCGCCTGGCTGGAAAATACAAAGGATGCGCCGCCGCCCGCGACGCTGGCGGACCTGCGCGCGGCCACGGAAACGGGGCTGCGCCAGTTGCACGGTCCCCTGGAGGATGTCGCGTCCGTCACCGACTACGTGCTGCCCGGCGAGCATGCGCTGAGCGTGCGCGCCTACGTGCCGGCCGGCGCCGATTCCGGCCAGCCCCTGCCGGCCATCGTCTTCGCGCATGGCGGCGGATGGTGCCTGTGCTCGCTGGACCTGTACGACAACCCGTGCCGCGCGCTGGCCAATGCCACCGGCTGCGTGATCTTTTCCGTCGACTACCGGCTGGCGCCGGAGCACAAGTTTCCCGTGCCGCTGAACGACTTTTACCGGGCCTTGTGCTGGGTCGCCGAGCATGCGGCGGCGCTCGGCATCGATGCGCGGCGGCTCGCCGTGGGCGGCGACAGCGCGGGTGGCAATCTGGCCGCGGCAGCGGCCCTGATGGCGCGCGACCAGGCCGGACCCGCGCTGGCGCACCAGCTGCTGCTGTACCCGGCCCTCGATTTCGCCTTCGATACGGCTTCCTACCAGCGCTATGCGGATGGCCATTCGCTGACCCGGGAGGCGATGCGCTTTTGCTGGTCAGCCTACCTGAACGAGCCGGCCGACGGTGGCAATCCTTATGCGGCGCCCCTGCGGGCGGCCTCGCTGAAGGACTTGCCGCCGGCGACGGTGCTGGTGTGCGAGTACGATCCGCTGCATGACGAAGGCGAAGCCTATGCGCGGTATTTGCGCGACGACGGCGTGGCGGCGCAATGCGTGCAGCTCGACGGCATGATCCATGCGTCGATGCACATGCCGGGCCTGACGCCAGCGGCGCGCGGTCTGTTCGACGTGGCGGGCAAGGCCATGCGGCAAGCGCTGGCGGCATAAAAAAACGCGCCGGGGATGGCTCCACGGCGCGTTTTTCCCCACCAGCGTCTCGTTACTCCACCAGCTTGCGCACCTCGATGCCGTTCAGCCACTTCACATGGCGCGGCCCCGTGCGGATATCCTTGGCCGAGATCAGCGCGATTTCACCATCGTTGTCGTCGAGCGCCTTGCCGTTCTTCTCGTAGTAGACGATCACGCCCTCGCCGGCCGGCGCGTTATACAGCTCGCCCCAGGAAAACACCACCGCATAGCCATCGGTGGCCGTGGCGATGATGGCGAGCTTCTTGACGTCGTTGTGGCCCGGCGCATCGAGCGCCGCCTTGTCGAGGATGTCGCGCAGGCGCACGCCCTTGTAGCTGGTGATGGTTTCTGCCTTGTCGCCATTGTGGCGCGTGACGGCAATCTCTCCGCCATTCGCGGGCGGCAGTTGGCGCAGGTCGGCCACCTTCAGGGTCAACGGCGTTTCCACCATGCCCGTCACGGCGAGCGCATGGCTCATGTTGTCGCGCGCGGGCGCCGGAGCGGCCGACCACGCGGGCACCGCCGCCAGCAGCGCCACCGAGGTAAAACCAGCCAATATTTTCTTCAACATGCTGTGTCCTTTCATGACAGTGATAAATCAGAACTGATACTGCGCATTGGCCAGCCAGGTGCGGCCCGCGCCGGGAAAACCATCGGACAGCGCATAATTGCGGTCACCCAGGTTCGCCACGCCCGCTTCCAGGGTCAATGCCGGCAAGGGGCGGTACACGGCCTTCAGGTTCAGCGTCGTAAAACCACCGAGTTCCAGGGTGTTCGAGACCCAGCGCCCGCTGTTCGATTCCGCGATGGCCACCACGTCGACCTGGCGCGCCGCGTGCAGCACGGCGTGCGCCGTCAGCTTGTGGCGCGGCACGTCCGTCAGGCGGATGGCGCGGTCGCTGACATTTTTCATGTCGGTATACGTGTAGTTGGCGCCGACATCGAGCCAGGCGCCCGCGCGTGCGCGCAAGCCCAGTTCCACGCCGCTGATGTGCGCCCTGCCCGCGTTCTGCATCTGCGAGCGCACGCCCGCCACATTCGCCACGCTCTGGATCTTGTCCTTCACGTCGCTGTAGAACAACGCCGCTTCCAGGCTGGCGCCCCTTACGTTTCCTTGATACCCGAGCTCGTAATTGAGCGCCTGTTCGGCGCGCAAGGCCGGGTTTTCGACATACGTGCCCAGGCGCTGCGAGTAGCGGTCCTTCAGGGTCGGCAGGCGCGACTTGCGCGCCACGGTGGCGTACACACGCGATGCAAGACCGGTCTTGTAGAACAGGCCTGCCTGCAGGTCGGTGGCCGACTGATTATCGGGCAAGGTATACGCATTGCCGGCGCTGTAGACCGTATCCGGGCGCAGCGCATTGCGCGAGGCGCCCAGCGACAGCTGCGTCGCGGCGTTCAGGGCGATGCTGTCTTCCGCGCCCAGGGTCCACAGCGCGTCCTTGTACCAGGTGGTGCGCACGCCCTTGGCATCGAGTTCCTGGTGTTCGTCGGCCTTGTAGCTGGCGACAAGGCGCAGGCTGTGCGCGGCCAGGCGGAACGATTCGAGTTCCACCGCGCCGCCGTTCGTGCGGTCGTTGTAGATGCTGCGCCCGCCGCTGACGCTGCCCTGGCCGCTGGTTTTCAGGGTCGTGTAGCTGCCGTTGGTGAATGAGGTGATTTCATTGTCGTAGCTGTCGTGGTACAAGCGCAGTTTCAGCCGCTCGGCTTCTCCCAGACGCGTATGGGAGACGAAATACACGCTTTCCTTGTTCCAGTACGGCCATTGCCAATAGCGCGCGCCAACGGGATTGGTCGATGGCGGCTGGCCCTTTTCACCATGCTGCTTGTAGTAGCTGAGCGCATATTCATCGCCAGCATGCGCGCCGCCGGGCGTCAGGCCCACCTTGAACGACAATTTATGGTCCTTGCGGTAGGAATTGTTGCGCGTGCCGCCATCTTCCGTGGCCGTCGGACGGAAGTCGGACGACATGGGGAAGCCGTCGCTGTCGATGTAGGACACGCCCGCCTGCAGATACCACAGGCCCTGGTTGGTGCCCACGTTGGCCGACATCTGACGCTCGCTGCCCGAGCCGAAGCCGACGGATGCGTCACCCTCCATCGGCGCGGACGGTTTGCGCGAGACCAGGTTGATGGCGCCCCCCAGGGTATTGGCGCCGTAGGCCACGGAGCTGTAGCCCTTGGCCACCTGGATGGCGGCCAGGTCGGCCGTCGTAAAGCGGTTGAAATCGACATAACCGTCGTACGGCACGTAGACGGGGATGCCGTCGATGTACAGCGGCACCTGGCGCGCATCGAAGCCGCGGATGGCGACGGTTTTCTCGTTGCGCGAATTGGTCGACAGCGACACGCCCGACAGCAAATTGAGGGCATCTCCCACGTTGTCGCGGTTAAAGCGGCGCATCTCGGCGCGGTTCACTTGCGAGCCCACCTGCTGTTCCACCTGGCCTGTTTGCTCGCGCTGGCCGATCACCGTCACGGTCCCCAGCACGAACGGCGCCGCCGCCACGTCATCGTTGCCCGCCATTTGCTGCGCCTGCGCCATCTGCGCCAATGCGAGCATCACCGCGCCCGCCATTACCTGTTTCAACATCGTCATTCTTTCATCTCTCGTTATATATCGTCTTATATAGCGATATGCAAAAAAGTACAAAAAAGCGGCCGCGCATGCGCCAGCCGTCACCCAACAGCGCAATATACAGATGTATATAGCGATGCTCAAGCGACAAGGCCAGAAGCGCGCGCACGGGTCAATTTTCCCGCTCTTTTTCATGCAGCGCAGCATTTCGCTGTGCGAACGAATGTTTCACAAAACGGTTGACATGCGGAATGACGCTAGGCAAACTGGTTTCCAGGGAACCAGAAAATGAATGCAAATATGACAAATATGCAGACCGCGGCAGATCCGGAAATCATCGTCTTCAGCGATGACGAGGAAGGCAAGGACCGCCAGTTCGTCAACGCGCTGGCGCGCGGCCTGGAAGTACTGCGCTGCTTTCGTCCCGGTGAAGTCTTCCTGTCGAACGCGGACATGGCCAAGCGCACGGCCATCCCGAAGCCGACGATCTCCCGCCTCACCTACACCCTGACCAAGCTCGGTTACCTCAACTACTCGGACAGCCTGGGCAAGTACCAGCTGGGCGCCGGCGTGCTGGCCCTCGGCTACCGCATGCTGTCGAACCTCGACGTGCGCAAGATGGCGCGCCCGCTGATGGAGGAACTGGCCGAACATGCGCAGGCCTCCGTGTCGCTGGGCACGCGCGACCGTCTCAGCATGGTCTACGTGGAAACCTGCCGCAGCAGCGCCAACGTCACCCTGCGCCTCGACGTCGGCTCGCGCATACCGCTGATGACGACGGCCATGGGCAAGGCCCTGCTGTGCATCCTGCCGCAGGCCGAGCGCGACTACCTGATGGACCATGCGCGCCTGCACGAGACGCAGCGCTGGCCGCGCATCAAGGCCGGCATCGAGCAAGGCTTCAAGGACTACCAGGACCGGGGCTTTTGCATCTCGGCCGGCGAATGGCAGAACGACGTGCATGCCGTGGGCGTGCCCATGCTGGGTGCCGACGGCGAACAGGTGATGGCCTTCAATTGCGGCGGCCCCGCCTTTTTGCTGTCGCGCGAAAAGCTCGAAGCGGACCTGGGACCGCGCCTGGCCGCCCTGGTCAAGACAGTGGAAAAAAACCTGGGACGCGGTTAGACTGCGCGCCCGCCTCTCAATGACAGATCAAATCAAAGCGCCGAGGAACCCGATGATACGCGACGAAGAAACCCTGAACATCCTGCTCGACAGCATCGCCCGCTTCGTGCGCGAAGTGCTGGTGCCGAACGAGGCGCTGGTGGCCGAAACGGACACGATCCCGCCCGCCATCGTGGCGCAGATGCGCGAACTGGGCCTGTTCGGCCTGTCCATCCCGGAAGCCTACGGCGGCCTGGAACTGAGCATGGAAGAGGAAGTGCGCGTCGCCTTTGAAATTGCCCGCACCTCGCCGGCCTTCCGCTCGCTGATCGGCACGAACAACGGCATCGGCTCGCAAGGCATCGTCATCGACGGCACGGAAGCGCAAAAACAATACTATCTGCCCAAGCTGGCGGCGGGCGACATCATCGGCTCCTTCGCGCTGACGGAAGCGGGATCGGGGTCCGATGCCGCCTCGCTGCGCACGACGGCCGTGCGCGATGGCGATTTTTACATCCTCAACGGCAGCAAGCGCTATATCACCAACGCCCCCGAGGCGAGCATCTTTACCGTCATGGCGCGCACGGACCCCGTCAAGCGCGGCGCCTCGGCCATCTCCGCCTTCATCGTGGAAAAAGATACGCCAGGCCTCTCGCTGGGCAAAATCGATAAGAAGATGGGCCAGCAAGGCGCGCATACCTGCGACGTCATCTTCGAGAACTGCCGCGTGCCGGCGGCAAACATCATCGGCGGCAAGGAAGGCGTGGGTTTTAAAACAGCCATGAAAGTGCTCGACAAGGGCCGGCTGCACATCGCCGCCGTCTGCGTGGGCGCGGCCGAACGCATGCTGGCCGACGCCCTGGCCTACGCCATGGAGCGCCAGCAGTTCGGCCAGCCCATCGCGGAATTCCAGCTGATCCAGGCCATGCTGGCCGACAGCAAGGCCGAAATTTATGCCGCGCGCAGCATGGTGCTCGACGCCGCGCGCCGGCGCGACAACAAGGAAGACATCTCGACGGAAGCGTCGTGCTGCAAGCTGTTCGCCTCCGAAATGTGCGGCAGAGTCGCTGACCGCTCCGTGCAGATCCACGGCGGCGCCGGCTACATCAGCGAATACGCGGCCGAACGCTTCTACCGCGACGTGCGCCTGTTCCGCATCTACGAAGGCACCACGCAGATCCAGCAGATCGTCATCGCCCGCAACATGATCAAGGCAGCGCAAAAGTGAAGGAGGCCGCGATGGACATTCCCGCCCTGCTGGCCCACTTGCCGGCGCGCCTGTCGGCCATCCCCATCTATTGGGCGGCGCGCGCGCCCGACGCGCCCGCGCTGCATGAAGGTGGGCGCAGCTGGACCTATGCGCAGCTGCAGCATGGCGTGGAAAGCGCCGCGCAGCTGCTGCGCGAGCTGGACGTGCGCGCCGGCGACCGCCTGATGGTGGTGGGCGAGAACTGCGCGCTGCAGGTGGCGCTGATCTTTGCTTGCGCCAGCATCGACGCCTGGATCGTCAACGTCAATGCGCGGCTGTCGGCGCGCGAGATCGACACCATCGCCGCCCACTCCGGCGCGCGGCGCATGCTGTTCCTGGCCGGCGCCTCGCCGGAGGCGGCAGCGCATGCGGCGCGTCTGGGCGCGGCCAGCGCCACGGTCGATGGCATGGGCGAGCTGCTGGCCGGCGACTTGAACGAGGCGGCCATCGCGCAAGACACGGTGCCCGGCAACGAACAGGTGGCCGCGCTGATCTACACGACGGGCACGACGGGCCAGTCGAAGGGCGTGATGCTCACGCACCGCAACCTGCTGTTCATCGCCGCCGTCTCCAGCACCCTGCGCGGCTTGAGCAGCACCGACCGCGCCTACGGCGTGCTGCCGATTTCGCACGTGTACGGCCTGGCCTCGGTGGCCCTGGGCACCCTGTATGCGGGCGCCGCGCTGTACCTGGTGCCACGCTTCTCCGTCGACGGCCTGCTGTCGGCCCTGAAGGATGACGGCTTGACCATCGTGCAGGGCGTGCCCGCCATGTACGCCAAGCTGCTGCAAACCCTGGGCGGCCCGGACACGCCGCTGCCCACGCGGCTGCGCTTTGCGTATGCGGGCGGCTCGCCGCTGGCGCCGTCGCTCAAGCGCGACGTGGAAAAGCTGCTGGGCACCGCGCTGCACAATGGCTACGGCATGACGGAAAGCGCCCCCACCATCAGCCAGACGCGCCTGGAAGCGCCGCGCCAGGACGATTCCGTCGGCATGCCAATCCCCGGCGTGGACGTGCGCGTGGTCAGCCTCGATGGCCTTGACGTGGCGCCGGGCGAGGCGGGAGAACTGTGGATACGCGGGCCGAACGTCATGGCCGGCTACTACCGCGAACCGGCCATGACGGCGGCCGCCATGCGCGACGGCGGCTGGCTCAATACGGGCGACATGGCGCGCCAGGAGCCTGACGGCGCGCTGTTCATCGTCGGCCGCACCAAGGAACTGATCATCCGCTCCGGCTTCAATGTCTATCCGCTGGAAGTGGAAACGGCCCTGAACGCCCACGCTTCCGTGGTGCAGTCGGCCGTGGTCGGGCGCAGCCTGGCCGATGGCAACGAGGACGTCATCGCCTACGTGGAAATCGACCAGCGCCGGCCTGCCACGGTGGAAGAGCTGCAAGCCTGGCTGGCGCAGACCCTGTCACCGTACAAGTGTCCGTCCGCGATCATCGTCATGGAAGCGCTGCCGGCCGCCGCCACGGGCAAGATTTTAAAGGGGCAGCTGCGGCAGATGGCACAGAACTAGTAGTCAATTCGACATTGCACCTGCTTTCAAGAGACCCGACAATAAAACCCAGGCGGGTACCTTGCCGGCGCCGATCCTGGCGCCGGCAAACCGAGTCACATCACCGGAGGAGACACGATGAAACGCACATACACACGCATCGCCATGGCAGCGCTGGTTGCCGGCGCCTGGCTGTCGCACGCCAGCGCCGACGAATTCCTGGTCGGCGCGGAAATCCCGCTGACGGGCAACCTGGCGCGGGTCGGCGCAGGCATGCAGGAAGGGATCATGGTCGCGGCCGAGGTCTTCAACAAGACCAACGGCAAGCACAAGGTCAAGATCGTCACCGTCGACGACGAATCGGCGCCCGCCAAGGCCATCGCCGCCGTGGAAAAGCTGGCCAGCCAGGGCGTGGTGGCCATCACGGGCGGCTATGGCTCGAACAATATCTCGCCCGCCTCGGACACGGCCAACAAGCTGGGCCTCGTCTACATCACCTCGGGCGGCGTGGACGACAGCCTGGTGGCCAGCGGGCGCAAGAATTTCTTCCGCATCAATAACACGGCCGGCTACGAAAAAGCCATGCTGGGACTGCTTGCCGACGTGGGTGCCAAGTCCGTCTCCATCGTGTATTCGACCAAGGATGCCACCACGGGCCTGGCCAAGGACGTGGAAAAGGCCCTGGCCGCCAAGGGCGTGAAGGTGACGACGCACTCGTTCGACCCGGCCATTACCGACTTCAAGCCCATCATCAACAAGATCAAGCTGCAGGATAAATCGGAAGTGGTGGCCATGGTCGGCTATGAAAACGATTACGTCGGCATCATCCGCGCCGCCCGCGTGCTGAAACCGAAGATCAAGGCCATGGTGGGCGTGTGGTCGCTGGCCACCCCGAAGATGGCGGCCGACTTCCCCGAGCTGATGCCGAACGTCTTCGGCACGGCCCTGCTGCCCTTCCCGACCGAATTCAAGACGGCCGACGGCAAGGCCTTCAGCGACGCCTACAAGCAGCTGTACAAGAAGGAACCGGACTACCTGGGCCAGTTCGGCTATGTGCAGTCGATGCTGCTGTTCGAGGCGATCGCGCGCGCGGCCGACAAGGGCACGATAAAAAAGGGCGGCGTGGCCGAGGAAATGCGCAAGACGGACCGCGAAACGCTGATCGGCCGGGTGCAGTTCGCCGCCAATGGCGACAACCAGAACTTCGTGCACCGCATGGCCCAGCACCAGGACAAGAAGGTGGTGATCGTCTGGCCGAAGGAACACGCGACGGGCAAGCTGGCCTATCCTGCCCTGCCCTGGTAGGCAGCCTCCCGCTGCACACGCGCGCGCCCGCCGGGCGTGCACCGATGAACGGCGGTCCTGGTGCCTCTTCGCGATGCGCCTGGGCCGCCTGACGGGATGACGACATGACAGAATTAATCTTGCAAGCCCTGTATTCGGGCCTGCTGCAGGGCGGCTCCTACGCCCTGATCGCACTGGGACTGGCGCTGGTCTTCGGCACCATGAAAGTGATCAACCTGGCGCACGGCGAACTGGTGCTGCTGGCCGCCTACATCGCCTACAGCGTGGAGTCGGGCCTGGGCCTGGGGCCGATGTTCGCCATTCCCATCGCGCTGGTGATCGTCAGCCTGACGTCGGTCGGCGTCTACCTGATCGTCAGCCGCATCAAGAAGGACCGCGAAATCAACTCGCTGATCCTTACCTACGGCATCGGCGTGATACTCACCAATGTCATTTTGCTGGTCTGGAAGGCCGACATCCGCTCGACCTCGTCGAGCTGGCTGCAGGAAGGCTTCGAGATCGGCCCGTTTTTCAGCATGCGCAGCGAAGTGATCTTCTTTGGCGTCAGCCTGGTGCTGATGGCGGCCCTGTGGCGCTGGCTGTCGACCAGCTGGTATGGGCGCGCCGTGCGCGCCGTGTCCAGCAACCGCGACGCGGCCAAGCTGATGGGCATCGACCCGGGCCGCACGGAGCTGGTGTCGTTTCTGGTCGCCGGCATCCTGGCCGCCTTCGCCGGCGTGGCCCTGTTCAGCTATGGCGTGATCCAGCCTGCCTACGGCGGCGCGCTGACGGTGAAGGCCTTCATCATCACGGTGCTGGCCGGCATCGGCTCGATTCCAGGCGTGCTGCTGGCCGCCGTGCTGCTGGGCGTGGCCGAAGCCTTGACCGTCACCCTGGCCAGCTCCGCGCTGCAGGAATTGTCGGGCATGGTGCTGTTCCTGCTGGTGCTGTTCATCATGCCGAACGGCTTGTTCGGCGCACAACGGAGGCGCGGATGAAGCGCTCGACTTTGATTTCCACGGCAGTGCTGCTGCTGGCCGCGTATGTCGCCGTGCCGCTGGCCTTGGGCGGCAACCAGTATGTGATGAGCATGGTGGTGGCGGCGCTGATCATCGGCGGCGTGGCCATGTCCTGGGCTCTGCTCGGCAATTTGGGCGGCATGGTCAGCTTCGGCCATGCGGCCTTCTTCGGCGTGGGCGCGTATGTCTCCGCGCTGGCCACCGTGAAACTGGGCCTGCCCGTGTTTGCCGCCATGCTGCTGGGCGGCGCGGGCGCGGCCATCGCCGCCGTCATCATGCTGCCCGTGCTGCGCCTGCGCGGGCCATATTTTGCGCTGGCCATCCTCGCCTACGCCCATATCTTCCGCATCCTGGCCACGGAATGGAGCTCGGTGACGGGCGGCGCCGGCGGCATCAACAACATTCCCGCCCTGCCCACCGTCTTCGGTGTTGATCTGGCCAGCAAGACGGGCGCCTACCTGGTGGTGCTGACCCTGGTGGTGGCATGCGCGTTTGCCTACGGCCGCATCCGCGCCAGCCACTACGGCATCGCCTTGCGCGCCATGCACGACAGCGAGGACGCCACGCGCGTCGTCGGCGTCAACAGCACCCTGCTGAAAGGCGCGATGCTGCTGGTGTCGGCCTTCATGGCGGGCTTGTTCGGCGCCTTCAACGCCCACTACATCAACTTCCTGGAGCCCGATTACGCCTTCAACAGCCTGTGGGTCACGTTACCGATCGTGGCGGCCATCTTCGGCGGCTACCGCACGATACTCGGTCCCGTGCTGGGCGCCGTCGTGGTGTACCTGGTCGACCAGCTGATCTTCAAGTCGCTGATCCCGACCGGCCACCAGTTGGTGCTGGGCGTGCTGCTGGTGGCGATGATCGTCTTCAGTCCGAACGGCTTGCTGCCGCTGCTGCAAAAATGGCTGAAAAACACCTTCAAAGCGAAGGAGAAACAACATGCTTGAACTCGATAATGTGTCCGTGCGCTTCGGCGGCCTGACGGCCGTCGATGCCGTCACCTTAAAGGTGGGCAGCCACGACGTGATCGGCCTGGTGGGCCCCAACGGTGCCGGCAAGACCACGCTGTTCAACGCCATTTCCGGCCTGGTGCGCCCCACCGGCGGCAGCATCCGCTTCGAGGGGCGCGACATCATGGCCACGCCCATGTACCAGCGCGCGCGCCTGGGGTTGGGCCGCACCTTCCAGATTCCGCAACCGATGCATGAATTGACGGTGCGCGAAAACCTCGTCGTGGCGCAGCGCTTCGGCACCGGCAAGGTGGACCAGCGCAAGATCGATGAAATCCTCGATTTCACGAGCCTGGCGGACAAGGCGCAGCGCGACGCGGCCAGCGAACTGGCGCTGACGGAATTGAAAGCGCTGGAAGTGGCCAAGGCGCTGGCGACGAACCCGAAACTGCTGCTGCTTGACGAGGTGCTGGCGGGCCTGGAAACGAACGGCAAGCGCCGCTTCATGGGCATGCTGAAGGAATTGCATGCCGCCTTTGGCGTGGGCATCGTCATGATCGAGCACGATATCGAAACCATCAGCAATCTGTGCCAGCGCGTGGCCGTGCTCAATTTTGGCCAGCTGATCGCCGACGGCACGCCCGATTGCGTCTTCCGCGATCCGGCCGTCATCGAAAGCTATACGGGAGCAGCGCATGCTTAACATAGAAAATCTGCGCGCCGGCTATGGCGCCATCAACGTGCTGTGGGACGTGTCGCTCTCGATCCAGAAGGGCAAGCTGACCACCATCATCGGCCCGAACGGCGCCGGCAAGACCACCCTGCTGCGCGCCATCATGGGCCTGGTGCCGGCCAGCGCGGGACGAATCCTGCTCGACGGCCAGGCCATCAACGGCACGCCCACCTGGAAGATGAGCGACGCGAGGGTCACGATGATCCCGGAAGGCCGCATGACGTTCCGCGACATGAGCGTGGAAGAAAACCTGATCATGGGCGCCTTTCCGAAGGAGCACCGCAGCCACATGCCGGCGCGCCTGGCCGAAGCCTACGCCATGTTCCCGCGCCTGCACGAACGGCGCCGCCAGCTGGCCGGCTCGCTCTCCGGCGGCGAGGCGCAGATGCTGGCGATGGCGCGGGGATTGATGTCGGATCCGTCGCTCTTGATCATCGACGAGCCCTCGCTGGGCCTGGCGCCGCTGGTGGTCAACGAACTGTTCGAGATCCTCGCGCGCCTGAACGACGGCAAGCGCACCCTCATTTTAGTGGAGCAGAATACGGCGCGCGCCGTGGGCGTGGCCGATCACGTCTACCTGATGCAAAGCGGTAAGGTGGCGCTGTCGCAAAAAGCCGGCGAGGTCGACCTCGAGCACCTGCATGAACTGTATTTCGCGCGCTAAGCGAGATCGGCCGCACGCGGCCGGCGTCACTCCTCGTCGTCGGCCAGTTTGTCAAACGCCAGCAGCGCGCCCTTGCCGAGTCCGGCTATCACAAAAGGATCGTCGGCCGGAAAGCGGCCGGTATCGACCAGCATGCGCAGCTTGCTCAAGCGTTCGCCCAGGGCCAGCGCCTGCGCCTGCGGATCGGCATCGGCGTTGGCATCGACACCCGCCTGCCCGATCGCGCGGGTGACGGACGCGGGAAACTCCCATAATTCCGCGATCCGTACCGACAAGATGCGCGCTTGCGCAAACACCTGGGCTATGAAGGCATCCGATTGCGGGAAGGCGTCGGGCGCATGCATCTGGTCGATCAGCCGGAAGGCCACCACCAGGCCGACATTGGCCATCAATCCCGCCAGATAGGCGTCGAAGGCGTTGGCCTGCATGGCCGGCGCGAGCAGGTTGGCCGCCAGCGCGCATTTCTCGGACTGGCGCCAGATCAGCGGCGCCGTACGCACGGTCAGGCCGCCGCTTTGCATGCTGACGATGGGACGAAAGGCGACGCGGGCCAGCAGCATGCGCATGCCGTTTTGCCCGAGCAGCATGATGGCGCCTTCCATGTTGTTGATCGACGGGCTGGCGTTGTAGCGCGAATGGTAGCAGGGCCGGTTCGCTTCGCGGTAGACTTCGGCGACCAGCAGCACGTCCTGGGCCAGCTGGCGCGACAGCTCGGCCGCGTTCATGTTTTCATTTTGCAAGGTCCGCATCAACTGCGGAATAATGGCGGGAATGCGCGGCACCAGCGCGGCGCCGGCGATCGGTTCACGGGCCAGGCGCGCCAATTCGTCCAGAATCTGCTGTTCCGCCTCCGCCGGCGCCTGCGCCGAACCCACGGCCGCCAGCCAGCGGTAGTAAATGGCATCGATCTCGGCGATGGTCGCTGGCGGCCGCGCCATCTCGGGCGCCGCCGCCGCGGCTGGCGCAGGCTTGTTTTTGTCGTCGCCGCCGTTCAGTAGTTTTCCTATCCAACCCATTTTATTCTTCCAGCCCTATGTGCATCACTATCGAGAAATCCGCTCCCCGATTTTACTTGATGACAGCGGCGCCGGTGCGACTGGCGTGACCGGCGTTGTTCACATGCCGCAAAGTAGTGCTACAGTGGCGCTCCCGCAGCTTCCCCTGCCTTACAAGGTACATCATGAACAATTTGCTGGCCCGGTACGTCACCAGCCAGGCGTACAACAACGCCTGGGCCAACCACCGCCTGCTGAAAGCTTGCGGACAGCTGAGCCAGGCCGAGTTCCAGGCCACGCGCGTCAGTTTTTTTCCCACCATCGGCTTCACCCTGAACCACATATTGACGTGCGACTGGTTTTATCTCGACGCGCTGGAGCGCGAGCTGCGCGGCGAGGCGCCCCATCCCGACTGCTACGTCTTCTTTGCACAGGATGAACCGTTCAGCGATTGCGCCGCCCTGCATGCGGCCCAGCGCGCCTCGGATGCACGCCTGATCGCGCATTGCCGCAGCCTGTGCGACCTTGACCTGGCGCGGCCCGTGACGATCCTGCGCGACACCCCACAGGTCGACACGCGCCAGCGCCTGCTGGCGCATCTGTTCCAGCACCAGCTCCACCACCGGGGGCAAGTGCACGCCATGCTGGCCGGCACGCGCATCGCGCCACCGCAGCTCGATGAATTCTATTGCGCCGGCGAAGCGGACGAGCGGGCGCAGGATTTTCTGGAATTGGGCTGGACGGAAGACGAGGTGTGGGGAGAGCGCTGAGTTATTCCTCGCCGTGGCAGCAGACGCACAGCTTGTTGCCGTCGAGGTCGCGGAAGTAGGCGCCATAGTAATGGGCGTGGTAATGGGGACGCAGGCCGGGCGGCCCCTCGCACGCGGCGCCCAGCGCCAGCGCCCTCTCGTGGCAGCGGTCCACCTGCGCGCGGCTGGCCGCCAGCAAGGCCGTCATCTGGCCGTTGCCGGGCGTCGCCGGCAAGCCGTCATGCGGCGCCGTCAGCACGAACAGGGGACGCGGCGCCTGCCGCGCCATCCAGCCCGCCCAGGGCTTGGCCGGATCATGAAATTTTTCGATCAGATCGAGTTCTCCCAGCAAGGCCGTATAGAAGGCGTAGGCGCGGGGAAAATCGTTGGTGCCGAGGCAGAGATGGGACAGCATGCTGCTCCTTCATGGGTAGAAACGGGGGTGCGGCAAAATGCGCTCGCTGATTATAATGGCGCATCTCTTTCGGACCCCATCCCATGCCAGACATCGACCGTCTCCATTTGTCCCCCCCGGCCAGCGCCGACCTCCCCGGCCTGCTCGCCTTCGAGCTGGACAACCGCGCCTATTTTGAATCCTGGGTCACGGCCCGGGCGCCGTCCTACTATAGCCTGGACGCCGTCGCCGCCAGCATCGAACAGGCGCAGCGCGAACGCGAAAACGACACGGCACACCAGTACCTGGCCAGGCTGGACGGGCAGATCGTCGGCAGGGTCAACCTGACGGCCGTCACGCGCCCGTACTTCAACAAGGCGCAACTCGGCTACCGCATCGGCGAACGCTTCGGCGGGCGCGGCTACGCCACGCGCGTGGTGGCGCTGCTGCTGGAAGAAGCGTTCGGCGCGCTGGACCTGTGGCGCCTGGAAGCGACGGCGCGGCCGCAAAACCTGGGCTCGATCGCCGTCATGCAGCGCAACGGCTTTCACCAGTATGGCAAAGCGGAACAAGCCATGCGCTTCCAGGACGCCTGGTCGGACCTGCTGTATTTTGAACGGCGCAAGGGGCACGCCGGCACGCGATAAACCGAGCAATTGCTCTATTGAGCGGCTATTTTTCCCCTGGCGTTGTAAAATAGGCAAATATGGCACGGCATCCGCCGTGCCGCTCGCCAGTGTTTTCGCGCACGCGGATGTGCTCACATTCAGGGAAAAACCATGACCAATACAAACAAAAAAGCCTATCTGGTAGGGGGCGGCATCGGCTCGCTGGCCGCGGCCGCGTTCATGATACGCGACGCAGGCATGCAAGGAAGCAATATCACCATCTTCGAAGCATCGCCCGTCACGGGCGGCAGCCTCGATGGCGGCGGCAATGCCGAGGACGGCTATACCTTGCGCGGCGGGCGCATGCTCACCACCGACAACTACGAGTGCACCTGGGATCTGTTCAAGAGCATCCCCTCGCTCGAACATGCGGGCCAGAGCGTCTACGACGAAACCATCGCCTTCAACGAACTGCACCTTCCCCACTCGCGCGCGCGCCTGGTCGACCGCAACCGTTTCAAGGTCGACGTCGGCAGCATGGGTTTTACCATGCAGGACAGGCTGGAACTGCTGAAACTGACGGAAGCCGATGAAGACACGCTGGGCAGCAGCGCCATCACGGACTGGCTGTCGCCCGAATTTTTCGACACCAAGTTCTGGTATATGTGGGCCACCACGTTCGCCTTCCAGCCCTGGCATAGCGCCGTCGAATTCAAGCGCTACCTGCACCGCTTCATGCTGGAGTTTTCGCGCATCGAAACCCTGGCCGGGGTCAAGCGCACCATCTACAACCAGTACGATTCGCTGGTGCGGCCGCTGGTCGCCTGGCTGCGCGGGCAAGGCGTGAACGTCATCATGGATTGCACGGTGACCGATATCGAGCTGCAGGAGGCCGACGGGCGCTTGACGGCCACGGCCATCGCCTGCCAGCGCCGCGGCCTGGCCGATGTGATTCCCGTCGCCGCGGGCGACCTGGTGTTCTTCCAGAATGCCTCGATGACGGATGCGTCCAGCTATGGCAGCATGCACGGCGCGCCGGCCAAGCTGACGAAGAGCGACAGCGGCGGCTGGCGCCTGTGGGAAAAGCTGGCCGAGGGACGCCCGGAACTGGGCCGCCCCGCCGCCTTCAACAGCAGCATCCCGGAATCGTACTGGGCTTCGTACACGGTCACCCTGAAGGACAGCGCCTTTTTCGACCGCATGGAACAATTCACGGGCAACCGCGCCGGCACGGGCGGCCTCGTCACTTTCAAGGACAGCAACTGGTTCATGTCCGTGGTGCTGGCGCACCAGCCCCATTTCGCCGGCCAGCCCGACGGCGTGCAGGTGTTCTGGGGCTATGCACTGCACCCCGACCGCATCGGCAATTTTGTCGCCAAGCCCATGTCCGACTGCAGCGGCGAAGAGATCCTGCGCGAACTGTGCGGCCATTTGAACTTCGACCTCGACGTCATGGCCACGGCCAACTGCATTCCCTGCCGCATGCCCTACATCACCAGCATGTTCATGCCCCGCGCGAAGAGCGACCGTCCGCTGCCCGTGCCAGCCAACTCCAGCAACCTGGCCTTCGTCAGCCAGTTCGTGGAAATCGCCGACGACGTGGTCTTCACGGTGGAGTACTCGGTGCGCGCGGCGCAGACGGCCGTCTACCAGTTGCTCGAGGTGCAGCGCGAAGTGCCGGCCATCCACGCGCATGACAAATCGCTCAAGGTCAAGCTCGATGCCGTGATCAAGGCGTTCAAATAACCTTCTTGCCTGGCATAAACGCCACTTTGCCCATTTCCACCGCGAGTTTATGCCAGCGCAAAGTGCAGCGATATCGGACTGATAACGTCAAGGCTCGGGAATCCCTTTGAGCGTTGCCTGGTCCATATGAAACTGCGCCTGCGCCTGTTCGAACACGTGCTGCTGATGCTTGCGCTGGCCATCGTCATCTTTGGCGCCGCCATCGTGCTGGCCTGGATGACGCAATGGGTGGAGGCGCGGCAGTTGCCCGCTTACCTGGCGCAAGGCATGCACCTGATCGGCATGGTGCTGTTCTTCCTTGACGGCTGCGTCGTCATTGCCGCCAGCAGCATCCTTGCCGCCAGGCTGTACCGCATGCTGACCAAGGAGGACATATGACAGACCTTCATTACCTGTTCCGGCTCAGGCATCCCAGGCGCTTCTGGTGGAGCTCCCTGGCCATCGCCATCGCCTGCGCGCTGCTGCTGGGTCCCTGGCTCGACAGCACGCCGTGGCTGGTGGCCATCCCCCTCGTGGCGGGCGGCCTGCTGGTGGCGCTGGGCGAGCTGTGGGACGAAATCCTGCCGCATGGCAGCGGAAACGGGCAGGCGCACTGCCGGCGACCATGAGGCGGCAGCCGACGCGTGCGCGCAACACCTCCGCGCGCCGGCGCCGGCCGATACCGGCCATTTAAGACTGGCTTCAGTCTGCTCCTGCATCGTCTATCGCATGGCGCCGGCACCGCGTTGGCGTTTTTCCCACCACCACGGGCGCAGGCCCGCAGCGAGAGACAGACGATGAAAACATGGATGCGAACGAATAAGGGCTTTTTGATGTTCTTGCTGCTGTTCGGCGTGTTCCGCACGGCCGTGGCCGACTGGAACCCGATACCGTCGGCCTCCATGCGCCCCAACCTGCTCGAAGGCGACGTGGTCTTCGTCAACCGCCTGGCCTTCCAGCTGAAGGTACCGCTGACCGACATCGTGCTGCAACGCCTGGGTGAACCGCAACGGGGCGACATCGTCACCTTTTCCTCGCCGAAAGACGGCACGCGATTGATCAAGCGCATCATCGCCCTGCCCGGCGACACGGTGGAAATGCGCAATGAACAGCTGGTCATCAATGGCCAGCCCGCCCAGTACACGGCGCTCGACACGGCGCCCGAAACCATCGCCCACGTGGGCCAGCTGACGGCGCAGCGCGTCCGCGAACGCAACGCGACGGAACAGCACCGCATCCAGGTCTTGCCGCAAATCGCAGGGGCGGCGCGCAGCTTCGCTCCCGTGACGGTGCCGCCCGACCATTTCCTCATGCTGGGCGATAACCGCGACAACAGCGCCGATTCGCGCTACTTCGGCTTCGTGCCGCGGAATTTACTGATCGGCAAGGCCGAGCGCATCCTCGTCTCGGCCAACATCCAGGACCATTGGCAGCCGCGACTGCAACGCTTTGGCATGAAGCTGGAATAAGCACCCGGCCTCGCAACGGCGCCGTGCTTTTCGGTTAGCATGGCGCATCATGCAAAACTTTCCCTCCGCCAGCCAGCAGCCCGCCAGCGACGATAGCGTCGCCGGGCAATTGGCGCAGTTCCTGCAGCGCCATCCCGACGTGCTGCTGCTGACCGGCGCCGGCATCAGCACGGCGTCCGGCATTCCCGCTTACCGCGACGTGGACGGCGTGCGGCGTGGCAATGCTCCTGTGCAAGGACCGGATTTTCGCCGCCAGGAAGCCGTGCGCCGCCGCTACTGGGCGCGCAGCATGGTGGGCTGGCCCACCCTGGCGCAGGCCGCACCCAACCCTGGCCACCTGGCCATCGCCCAGCTGGCGCAGCGGGGCCGCATAGGCGGCCTGATCACGCAAAACGTGGATGGCCTGCACCAGCGGGCGGGCAGCGCGGCCGTCACGGAGTTGCACGGCAGCATACACGGCGTCGTGTGCCTCGATTGCCGCGCCAGCCACGCGCGCCGCCTGATCCAGGATCAGCTCGAACGCGACAATCCCCAGATGCTGGGCGCCACGGCCACCCCGGCGCCCGACGGCGACGCCCTGCTCGAGCCGTCGCATCTGGCCACCTTCCACCTGCCCGTCTGCCCCCGCTGCGGCGGCACCTTGCAGCCGGACGTGGTGTTTTTCGGCGATGGCGTGCCCGCCGCCCGCGCGGCCGAGGCCGAGCGCAAGATGAGGGAGGCCGGCGCCCTGCTGGTGGTGGGCTCGTCCGTGATGGTGTATTCGAGCTTTCGCCTGTGCCGCATGGCGGCCGAGACGGGCAAGCCCGTGGCCGCCATCAACCTGGGCAAGACGCGCGCCGACCATCTGCTGGCGTTCAAGACCGAAGCGGCGGCACAGGACATCTTGCCTGCAATAGCGGCCATGCTGGGCTGATGCCGCCTCGGCGCTGCGCCGCTCTCGCTATACTGTGGCATTAACGAGGAGAATTCATGCTGGAACTGTTGAGTGAACACGCCTGTTTTGGCGGCGTACAACGTTTTTATCGCCACGACGCGCAAGCCATCGGCTTGCCCATGCGTTTCTCGGCCTTCATTCCGGACCTGGCGCCAGGCGCCATGGCCCACGGCAAGCGGCCCGCCCTGTTTTACCTGGCAGGTCTCACTTGCACTGAAGAAACGTTCATGATCAAGGGCGGCGCGCAGCGCGTGGCGGCCGAGGAAGGCCTGATCCTGATCGCGCCCGATACCAGCCCCCGTGGCGCCGGCCTTGCGGGCGAGACCGATGCCTGGGATTTCGGCGCCGGCGCCGGCTTCTACGTCGATGCCACGCAAGCGCCATGGGCGGCGCGCTACCGCATGTACAGCTACATCCTGGAATTGCGCGCGCTGCTGGAGCGCGAACTCGGTATCGATGCGCAACGCACGGGCATTTTTGGCCACTCCATGGGTGGCCACGGCGCGCTGGTGCTGGCCTTGCGCAACCCGCAACTGTTCCGCTCCGTGTCCGCGTTCGCGCCCATTGCCGCGCCGAGCCTGTGTCCGTGGGGCAAGAAAGCGTTGACGGGCTACCTGGGCAGCAACGAAGCCAACTGGCAGCAGTACGATGCCAGCGCGCTGATGCGCGGCCTGCAGGGCCAGCCGGCACTATTTCCTAATGGCATCTTGATCGACCAGGGCCTGGCCGACCAGTTCCTGCCCGAGCAGTTGTATCCGGAGGTATTCGAAGCGGCATGCCGCGACGCGGCCCAGCCCTTGCGGCTGCGCCGCCATGCCGGCTACGACCACGGCTATTACTTCATCGCCACCTTCATGGAAGAGCACGTGCGCTTCCATGCGCAAAACCTGCGCGCCCTTGCCTGACGCATTTGCCTGACGCATTTGCCTGACGCATTTGCCTGATTGCACTACTGCGCCGTGCTGGTATGCCCGTTGAAATGGCGCGTGTACCAGTCCGTGGCCAGCAGCGCCGCCTGGTGGCGGGTATCGGGACCGCCGGGCGCGGCAATCTGCTCAAGCTGCTTGTCGCAGCGCAAGGTGGCAAAGGCCATGCGGTTCAATCCGGCCACGTCGGGGTCGCGTCCGCCCACGATGAGCAAGGAGGGCACGCGGACATTTTCCAGCGCCGCCTTGCCCGCCATTTCCACCTGGCCATCGCAGACGGCCAGCGCGGCGATGTCATTGCCGCGCCAGGCCGCCAGTTGCATCACCACGGCCGCGCTGGTGCCATACCCGTACAGGCCGCAGGGCAGGCGCCGCGTGCTGGGATCCACCTGCAGCCAGCCCAGCGCCTTCTCCAGCTGCCGCGCCAGCAGCACGATGTCGCTGCGCACGAAATACGCATGGCCATTGCTGCCGCCGGCCGGCGCGATGCCGCCCTGGTCGAAACGCAGGGTCGCCATGCCCGCTCGCAAAAAATCCTGGGAAGTGGCATGGCTGGAAGCGCCCAGATAGTCGCTATCGGCGCTGGCGCCATGCGCGAACAGGACGATGCCCACTGGCCGCTCGGGCAATTCCAGCACGCCGTCCATTTGAAGTTCGTCCGCCGTGATGCTGACAAGTTGTTCTTGCATGTCTGCCTCCACAATCGAGCTGGTTCGGCCGGACCGGAGCTATCAAAACGGCACCCGGCGGCGGCCCTTGAGAGATACCTGCAGTGTACCAGCCTGCGCCCATTTGCGTGCAGGCGTTCGCGGCGCAGGGAGCGCCGTGCAACAGCGCCGGACGCGCGCCCGTGGCGCCCGGCCTTGCTGCCGACATGGACGCTACACGGCGCCGTGCTTGTCCAGCGCCTTGAGCACGGCTTCGGGGCGGATCGGCAAATGCCGCACGCGCGCCGCCACGGCGGCAAAGATGGCGTTGCCGATGGCGGGCGCCACCACGGTGGTGGGCGGCTCGCCCATGCCCGTGGCCGCCTGCGTGCTGGCCACGAATTCGATGTCCAGCTGCGGCACGTCGGCCATGCGCAGCGGCGTGTAGGTATTCAGGTTGGTATCCTTCACCTGGCCATTCAGGAAGGCCGTGCCCTCATGGATGGCCATGCTCACGCCCCACAGGGCGCCGCCTTCCGCCTGCGCCAGCGCGCCATCGGGATCGACGATGGTGCCGGCGTCGATCACCATCGTCAGCTTTTCCACCTTCACCATGCAGGTGCTGCGGTCCACTTTCACGCGCGCCACGCACGCCGTCCAGGTCGGCATGTCGCGCTCCTGGCCGAACGTGGCGGCAATGCCCAGGCCCGTGTCGGGCGGCATGGCCGTGCCCCAGCCCGCCTTGTCCGCCGCCCGCCGCAGCACGTGGGCCAGGCGCGCGGCACCGCCGACGGCGTTCGGCGCGCTGCCCGCGTTGCGGCCCGTGGCCTGCAGCAGCGACAGCCGGAACGCCAGCGGATCGACCTTGGCCGCCTGCGCCGCCTCGTCCATGAAGCTTTCCACGGCCCAGTTGGTCCAGCCCGGCCCCACGGAACGCAGCCAGCCGGGCCGGAAACTGCTGTTGGCCAGGTCGTTCGACACGGCCCGCACGCGCTGCGCGCCCACCGCATACCAGTGATCGGCGCCGGCGATGGCGAAGGGGTCATACGGATGGCCTTGCTTATCCTTGGCCAGCAAGGCGGGAATCATGGCCTGCGTGGGCCAGCCCGCGCTCGCCTCATGCACCATGGCCGACACCTTGCCGGCATCGTCGAAGGCCATGCGCAGGTGCTGCACGGACGGCGAGCGGGGCGAATCGAAGCGCGCATCGTCGGCGCGCGTGCAGATCATCTTGACGGGACGCCCCACGGCCTGCGCCGCCAGCGCGGCCGGCACGCAATAGTCGCCATTCAGGCGCCGCCCGAAACCGCCGCCGAGCAGATAGGTATGCAGCACCACCTTGTCCTGCGCCACCTTGAGCGCCTGCGCCAGCACGGGCAGGATCAGCGACTGCCACTGGTTGCCGGCATGAATGTGCCAGACGCCGTCGATTTCCTGCGCCAGCGCATTGACGGGCTCGAGCTGGAAATGCAGTACCGTGCCGGTCGTGTAATGGCGCTCCAGCTGCAGGCTGGCATCCTTGAACGCTTGTTCGACGCCATCGTCATCGACCACGCGGGCGCCCAGCGTGGCATCGGCCAGCTGCTTGCCCGCATAATTGACGATATCCTGCTCCGACACGTGGGCGGCCGCGCCGGCCCGCCATTTCACCCGCACCAGCTCGGCCGCGCGGCTGGCGGCCGCATACGTTTGCGCATAAACCATGACCCAGCCGGGCACCGTGCCGCTCGGGTCCTGCAGCGCCACGCTATGCAGGTAGCCCTGTACCGCCTTGGCCGCCGAATCATCGATGGACACCACCTTCGCGCCATAGCGCGTGGGCGGGATCTTCGGACGCGCAAACAGCATGCCTTCGACCTGCGCATCGATGCCGTACACGGCCGCGCCATTGATTTTCGCGGGGATATCGAGCGCCTGCACCTGCTGGCCGATCAGCCTGCGCTGCTGCGGCGTCTTCAGCACGATGGCCTGCAGCTGCTCGGGCGTATAGCGGCGGGCCAGCTTGCCTCGGCGCACGATATCGCCATAGCTGATCGAACGTCCCCGGCCATGCACGACACCGAGCCGGGCGTGGCAGGCGGACACGGGCACGCGCAGCAGGCGCGCGCCCTCCTCGACCAGCGCGAGGCGGCCGGCCGCGCCGGCGCGGCTGAGCGGATCGACATTCTGCCAGACGGACCAGCTGCCGCCCGTCACCATCAGCCCCCATTTCGGGTCCGTATCGACGTAATGCAGGCGCACCTTGCTCCAGTCCGCTTCCAGTTCATCGGCCACGATGCGCGCCAGGGCCGTGCCGATATGCTGGCCCATTTCCGCCTTGGCGATATTGACGGTGATCATGCCGTCGCGGTCGATCTGGAACCAGATGCTCGGGTCGAACACGGGCACCGCGGGTTTTGTCGGCGGCATGGGCGCCGGCTTGCCGGCGGCCAAGGAGCTGTCGGCGCGCAGGAAGGCCAGCGTAAACCCCGTGCCGGCGGCGGCGATGAGGAAACCGCGCCGGCCCGGCAACGGGGGACGGGCGGAAGAATTATCTTTAGGCAACTTAAACACCGGGCGTCTCCCCCATGCCGGCCGCCAGCTTGATGGCCTTGCGGATCCGCACATACGCCATGCAGCGGCACAGGTTGCCGCTCATGACGGCATCGATATTCGCATCCGTCGGCTGCGGATAGTCTTTCAGCAAGGTAGCAGCCTGCATGATCTGGCCCGACTGGCAATAACCGCACTGCGGTGCCTGCGTGGCCAGCCACGCCCGCTGCAACGGGTGCGTGCCATCGGGCGACAGGCCTTCGATGGTGGTGATGGCGCAGCCGGCCACGGCGGAAATGGGCGTGATGCACGAACGCATGGCGCGCCCATCCACGTGCACGGTGCAGGCGCCGCACATGCCGATGCCGCAGCCAAACTTCGTGCCTTTTAAGTTGACTTCGTCGCGCAGCACCCACAGCAGCGGCGTCCCGGCATCGGCCTCGGTGACTAAGGGCTGGCCATTCACGGTCATGTTATACATAAGTGTTATAGATAAGTGTCATACATAAGAAACTTTCATACTTTCATATTTACTTGCCGGCACGCGTACGCGCCACGGCCGCTTCCAGGTTGCTCCAGGCCGGCTGGTGGCTGCGGCTGCGGCGCAGATAGGCAGCCAGCTGGGCCACGTCGTTGTCCGTCAGCGAGGCGGCAAAGCCCGGCATCAGCACGCCGGACATGGCCGCGTCCTTGCCGATGCCGTGCAAAACCACCTGGATCAGGTTGACGGGATCGGGCGCGCTGACGGCGCTGTTCAGGCTCAGCTCGGGGCGCACGGCCACGGGCCGGCCATCGCTGTTCGAATGGCACGCCGCGCAGGCGGCCACGTACAGGCTGGCGCCACGGTCGTTGTCGACCAGGCTGACGCGCTGCGAGCGTTCGATGCCAGCCTTGATCACGGCCTGCGCATCCACCTTGCGCCCGTCAGCGCCCGCCACGCCGGCAAAATACGTGGCCAGCGCGCCGATATCGCTATCGGGCGAGGCACCCATGCCCTCGTGCACGACGGCCGACATGGGCCCGGCCGCCACGCCGTGCAGGGCCGTCGCCCCTGTGCGCAGGAAGGCATACAGCTCGGCCTGCGTCCACGGCAACGGTGCCGTGTTGGCGCTGCTCAAGGCCGGCGCATACCAGCCGTCGATGGACGCGCCCAGATACGCGGAACCGGCAAGCTCGGCGCCCAGCGCATTGCGCGGCGTGTGGCAGGCGGCGCAATGGGCCAGCCCTTCGGCCAGGTAGCGGCCCCGGTTCCAGTGCGCACTTTGCGCGGGATCAGGCCGGTAGCTGGCTGGCTTGAAGTACAGCAGCTTCCAGCCCGCCTGCAAGGGTCGCCAGCTCAGAGGGAAAGGCAGGCTATTGACGGGCGCCACCGCGTACACGGGCGGACGCGTCATGAAGTAGGCGTACAGGGCCGTCAAATCCGCATCGGAGACGCCGTTGAAATGGGTGTACGGAAACACGGGAAACAAATGCGCGCCGTCGCGCCCCACGCCTTCGCGCATGGCGCGCCGGAAGGCGGCCAGCGACCAGCGGCCGATACCCGTCTGCGTGTCGGGCGTGATATTCGTGGCATGAATCGTGCCGAACGGCGTGGCCAGCCCGTGGCCGCCCGCGTAATCGGCGCCGCCCCTGGCCGTATGGCAGGCGGCGCAATTGCCCATGCCGGCCAGGATGCGGCCCTGCTCCACCACTTGCGGGGAAAACGCCGTGGCGGCGGGCGGATTGGCGGGCGCCAGCGCGGGGCGCCAATAATACAGATACGCGGCCAGCGCCGCCACGATGAGCAATGCCAGCGACAGCAGCAGGCCGGTGAAGATTTTCTTGAGCAAAACAGGAACCAGTGAAAAGTAAAGGCCGGGGTGAAAGCAAGGCGCATGGGCCGCTGGCCAACGGCGGCGGCAACCGGGCCACAGCGACAATCTTACCGCGATTGTGACTTGTTGTATGTACGCAATGACACGCAGGCGGTCCCGCAGGCAGGCTGCGCCTTATAATCAGCGTTTCAGCACGCCGCCGCTCCCTTCATGCATACCGTCACCATCATCCTCATCCTCGTCTTGACCGTCGTCCTGTGCGGCTTCATCGCCCGCTCGCGCTGGGTCAGGCTGCCGCTGCCCCTGATCCAGATCGCCGGCGGCACGGGTTTGGCCCTGTTTGGCGTGCAAGTGCCGCTCGATCCCGACATCTTCTTCCTGCTCTTCATCCCGCCGCTGCTGTTTCTCGATGGCTGGCGCATCCCCAAGGGCGCCTTCTTTTCCGATGCGCGCTCGATCCTGATGCTGGCCATCGGCCTGGTGCTGTTTACCGTCATGGGCATGGGCTTCTTCATCGACTGGCTGATCCCCAGCGTGCCGCTGGCCGTGGCCTTCGCGCTGGGCGCCATCCTCTCGCCGACGGACCCCGTGGCCGTCTCGGCGATTGCGGCCGGCAACCCGATCCCGCCGCGCCTGATGCACATCCTCGAAGGCGAATCCCTGCTGAACGACGCTTCCGGCCTGGTCTGCTTCACGTTTGCCGTCGGCGCCATGATGACGGGCGGCTTTTCCATCGGCGCCGCCTCGCTGAGCTTCCTGCAGGAAGCGGGCGGCGGCATCGTCATCGGCCTGGGCATCTCGTGGGGCGTGGGCCTGGCGAATAAATGGCTGGTGAGCAAGGTCGGCGAAGAGCCGGGCCTGCAAATCCTGATCAGCATCCTGATCCCGTTTGCCGCCTACCTGGGCGCCGAGCAAATCCACGGCTCGGGCATCCTGGCCGCCGCCACGGCGGGCGTGTCCATGCATTACGCCGACCTGATCGGCCGTCCGCTGGCCGCCACGCGCACGCAGCGCAAGGCCGTGTGGGATACCGTGCAACTGGTCTTGAACGGCGTCATCTTCGTCATGCTGGGCGCGCAGCTGCCCGCCACCGTCGCCGGCCTGCCGGCCGCGTCGGCCGAAGTGGGCGCCGGCAGCGCCTGGAAGCTGCCCCTGTTCGTGGTGGCCATCACGGTGGGCCTGACCTTCATGCGCTTCGTCTGGGTCTTCATCTCGATGAAGCTGACCTTGTTCAAGCACCACAAGAAGGTGACCGGCGAATCGAAGGAGGCGGCGCTGCTGGCGCGCCCCAGCCTGCGCCTGCTGCTGGTCGCTTCGTTTGCCGGCGTGCGCGGCGCGCTGACGCTGGCCGGCATCCTGACCCTGCCCCTGTTCTTGCCTGACGGCACGCGCTTCCCCGCGCGCGACCTGGTCATCTTCCTGGCCATGGGCGTGATCCTGCTGTCGCTGATCGTGGCCAGCGTCACCCTGCCCCTGCTGACCAAGGGCCTGGTCTTCGCCCCGCCCGCGCGCCGTTCGACGGAGGAGCGCAATGCACGGGCCGCCGCGGCCGAAGCGGCCATCGCGCGGCTGGAAAAAGTCTGCGAAGGCATCGACAAGGACAGCAAGCAGCAAGTGGTCACCGAGGCCGCCAACCGGCTGATCGAGGCTTACCGGCGCCGGCTGGCCTACGGCGAAAGCAGCAACGACGAGGCGGCCCGCATGCAGGAGCTGGCCAGGGCCGAGCGGGCCTTGCGCCTGGAAGCGCTGAACGCGGAACGCGACGAACTGTTCCGCCGCCGCATCTCCGGCGAACTGGACGACACCATCCACTTGCGCCTGTTGCGCGAAATCGACTTGCTGGAAGCGACATTGGAAGAATAACGACAGTGGCAGCGCCTTGGACAATGTTGGACAGCAATTCTCATGGTAAAGAATGCAAGCTTGTGAATTAATGTTTATAATGCAATTTATATCGCATTAGAGATTTACTTTCAGCGCGCAGTTCCGTACAGTCAGCGTTGATGAGTAGCCATGCCCGACCTGAATAAAGACATCCGAAGCCGTGCCCTCTCCCCTCTGTCACTGGCAGCGCGCCGCGCCGCCCACGCCGCTGGTCGCCTTGCTGCTGGCCTCGCTGTTGGCCTGCGCCCTGCTTGCCACGGGCGTGGCGCAGGCGCAAGGGCTTGCCATGCCGGATGCGCGGCGTCCGGCCGACGTGGCCCAGGTACTGTTCGGCATCATCAGCTATGTGCGCTGGCCCGTGGCACGCCCCGAAGTGCGCGTCTGCATGGTGGGCACGGCACGCCATGGGACGGCCATCGTCGATACCCCCGCCTCCAGCACGGGCCAGCGCATCCGCGTCAAGGCCCAGCCGGCCAGCGTGGCCGCCAGCGAATGCGACGTGGTCTACTTCGGCAGCCTGCCCGACAGCGAACGCGAGCACCTGCTGGCGCAGATCATCGGCAAACCCATCCTGTCCGTCACCGAGCCTGGCACGGCCTGCGCCGTGGGCACCATGTTCTGCCTGCGCCTGGCCGAGGCGCAGATCGGCTTTGACGTCAATCTCGACGCCATCGCCCGCAGCGGCCTGCGCGTGCATCCGAATGCCTTGCAAATTGCACGTCGCAAGGGACCCACGCCATGAGCGCCAAGCTTGCCAAGAAACCCCGGCCCACGCTCGACAGCGTGCTGCGGCGCGCCCACCTGAGCGTGTCGCTGATCGCCGTCCTCACGGCCGGCCTGACCCTGACGGCCATCGCGCTGCTGGCCCTGCGCGTGTATTCGGACCAGAACCTGCGCCTGGTGGCGCGCTCCATGAGCTACACGGTGGAAGCGGCCGTGGTCTTCGGCGACCCGATGGCCGCCAAGGAAGCGCTGGCCTTGATCGGCGTCAATGAGGACATCGACCAGGCCCACGTCACGGACAGCAATGGCAAGACGCTGGCCCGCTGGGAACGGGGCGAGCACGGCACGCGCTATGTGATCGAGCGCGCGCTGACGGGCTGGATGCTGCCCGATTCGCTGGCCTTTCCCATCACGCACGACGACCAGGTCATCGGCAGCATCGAACTGGTGCCGCACAGCCGCAGCCTGCTGCCCTTCCTGCTCAGCGGCCTCTCCTGCCTGCTGGGCTGCCTGGCGCTGAGCCTGGTGGTAGCCGTGCGTTTGTCGCGCCGCATGGAAACGGAAATCACTTCGCCGCTGCGCCACCTGGCCGAAACGGCGCACCGCGTGCGGCGCGACCGCTCGTTCGAATTGCGCGTGCCGGGCGCCAATATCGCCGAACTGAACCAGATCAACGACGACTTCAACGCGCTGCTCGACGAACTGGAGGCATGGCAAAGCCACCTGCAGATGGAAAACGCCTCGCTGTCGCACCGCGCCAACCACGACAGCCTGACGGGCCTGTCCAACCGCGCCTTCATGGAAACGGAACTGGAGCGCGCCATCATCGAGGCGCGCGTCGGCAATGGCAAGGTGGCCGTGCTGTTCCTCGACAGCGACCGTTTCAAGTACATCAACGACACCTTTGGCCACGCCTCGGGCGACCGCGTGCTGGTCACCATTGCCGCGCGCATCAAGCAGCAATTGCGCGAAGGCGACCTGGTGGCGCGCCTGGGCGGCGACGAATTCGCCATCCTGCTCAAGCCGCTGCGCAGCAGTGCCGACGCCATGCATATCGCCGACAACATCATCGCCGCCATGGGCCAAGCCATTGAACTGCCGACAGGCAACAGTATCGTCACCTCGCTGACCATCGGCGTGGCCGTCTTCCCCGATCACGCCATCGATGCCATGTCGCTGGTGGGCGCGGCCGACCAAGCGATGTACCGCGCCAAGCAGGCGCAGCGCGGCACGCGCCAGGTGGCCGGCCGCTCCCCTACCTACACTCACCCCTGACCGCAAGGAGCATCACCATGCAATTTCTCTACAAGCAACTACGCCTCGGTTTTCTCGGCCTGCTCATGCTGGGCCTGCTGGCCGCCTGCCAAAGCACGCCCGAAAAGAAATCGCCGTTCAACGCCCAGCAGATCGCCACCCTGACGGAACAGGGTTTCGTGCAGACGGAAGACGGCTGGGAACTGAGCTTTACCGACAAGCTGCTGTTCGATTTCGGCGCCTCCAGCCTGACGGCGCCCAGCCGCAGCGCCATCCAGAAGATCAGCGCGGCCCTGCTGAAGGTGGGCATCACGCACATGCGCGTGGAAGGCCACACGGACAATGAAGGCGCCGAGGCGCTGAACAACAAGCTGTCGCTGGCGCGCGCCAACGTGGTGGCCGATGCGATGGGCGTGGCAGGTATTCCACGTGGCAATATCGTCGTGCGCGGCCTGGGCATGAGCAAGCCGGTGGCCTCGAACGCCACCAAGGCGGGCCAGGCGGAAAACCGCCGCGTCACCGTCATCGTCTCGGCGCCATGAGCAGCGTCCCGGCCAGCGGCGCAGCCGCCGTGCGCTGGGTCGTGATGGGCGTGTCCGGCTGCGGCAAGAGCGCCGTCGGCAGCTTGCTGGCCAGCGAGCTGGGCGTCCCCTATGTGGAAGGCGACGATCTGCATCCGCCGCATAACGTGGCCAGGATGGCCGCCGGCGTGCCGCTCGACGACGCCGACCGCGCCGGCTGGCTGGCCGCCTTGCGCGAGCGCATCGCCGCCGCCCGCGCACAGGGAAGCGGGCTGGTGGTTTCCTGCTCGGCCCTGAAACGCGCCTACCGCGACCTGCTGCGCACGGGCGACCCGGCGCTGCGCTTCGCCCACCTCGACGGTCCGCGCGACGTGCTGGCCAGCCGCGTGCAGGGCCGGCAGCAAACGTCGGGGCACTTCATGCCGGCCAGCCTGCTCGACAGCCAGCTGCGCACCTTGCAGCCGCTGCAAGCGGACGAGGCCGGTATCGTGCTCGACCTGCGCCTGCCCCTGTCCACGCTGGTGCGGCAGATCCGGCAAGCGGCGTGACTGGACAGCCCGCGGCACGCTGTGTAGACTGGCACGCACTTTCATGAGGAGCCGTATGAGCACACCAGCAGAAAAAGCAGCACCAGGTCCCGAATTCTGGGAACGGGCCGACCAGATCATCGCCGTCGCCAACCAGCAATGCGAGCACAGCCGCGGCAATGAAGTGGCCACCTCGCTGCTGTACGCGGCCGCCCGTTTCAATGCCTTCCTCGTTGCCAGCAAGACCAACGACGTCACCAAGATGCAGCAGGAAAAGGACGACGCCGTCGCCTTTTTCACCGAGCAATACAAGCGCATGCTGACGGATAATTTCAACGACTACATCGCCAACTTCGACAAATATACGCAACCTTCAGCCGCCCCCCAGGCCTGATTCCTGCGGGCCGGCCCTGTGCGCCGGCCATCTGCCTCCCATGCCCGCCCGCGAACGCGCTTGACTTGTCCCGCCCATCCTTTAAACTATTAACGAATTAGTTAATAGTTTATGAGGAGCAGGCATGCAAGCAGACAAGATCTTCGAGGCGCTCGCCTCCACGCCGCGGCGCCAGATTCTCGCCTACCTGTCGCAGGCGCAGCTGACGACGTCCGAGCTGGCGGCACGCTTCTCCATGAGCGCGCCGGCCATTTCGCGCCACCTGGCCGTGCTGGAAAACGCGGGCCTCGTCAGCAGCGAGCGCAAGGGCCAGTTCGTGCTGTACCGCCTGCATCCGGACAATCTGGTCAATACGCTCAATAATTTCGCCTTTGAAATCTGCCCCGTGGGCCGCGCGCTGAAACGCGAGTCGGCGCAACTGGCGGCGCACGCGGAAACAACGGGGCCATGACGGCGCCAGCCGGCCCGTCCGGCCACCGCGCCAGTGCGGCGCGCGCCGACGCCGTCGTCCATGGCTCGGTGCGGCATGCGCCATTGCAATCGCTGTGGCTGGCGGCCATGCTGGCCGGCGCCGTGATCGGCGGCGCGCTCGCTTTCAGCTGGACGGCCCTGCTGCTGTTCATGGTCAGCACGGCAACGGTACTGCTGTTCGGCCACTCGCTGGGCAGCCACCGCAAGCTGATACACGACAGCTACGATTGCCCCCGGTGGCTGGAATACCTGTTCGTCTACCTGGGCGTGCTGGTCGGCCTCGGCGGTCCGCTGGGCCTGCTGCGCCAGCATGAATTGCGCGACTATGCCCAGCGGATGCCCGCTTGCCACCCCTATCTGCGGCATGGCGGCGGTTTCTGGCGCGATGCCTGGTGGCAATTACATTGCCGCCTGCTGCTCGACCATCCGCCGCACATCGCCATCGAGCAGCGCATCGCGGGCGACCGCCTGTATCGTTTCCTGCAGGCGACGTGGATGCTGCAGCAAGCGCCATGGGCCATGCTGTTCCTGGCGTGGGGCGGCTGGGGCTTTGTATGCTGGGGCGTGTGCGCGCGCGTCAGCGCTGGCGTGCTCGGCCATTGGCTGATCGGCTACTTCGCCCATAACCATGGCCAGATGCGCTTCCACGTCGATGGCGCGGCCGTGCAAGGCCGGAACATCCGCCTCGCCTCGCTCTTGACGATGGGCGAATGCTGGCACAACAACCACCATGCCTATCCGGGCTCGGCCCGGCTGGGACTGCTGCCGGGCGAATGGGACCCGGGCTGGTGGGCGCTGCTGCTGTTGCGGCGCATGGGCCTGGTGTCGAAATTGCGCCTGCCGGCCGACCTGGCGCCGCGGACGGCACTGCGCCGCCTCGATGTCGCGCCGGCTCAGGCGTCGTCCCGGCCCGCCAGGTAGTTATTCTTCACGCGCACATAGTGCTCGGCCGAATAGCGCAGGTAGGCGATCTCGTCCTGCGTCAAGGCGCGCACCTTGGCGGCGGGCCGCCCCACGTACAGGTGGCCGCTTTGCAGTACCTTGCCCGGCGACACCAGGCTGCCCGCGCCCAGCATCACATGCTTTTCCACCACGACATCGTCCATGACGATGCTGCCCATGCCGATCAGGCATTCATCGCCGATAGTGCAGCCGTGCAAGATCACGGAATGGCCGATGGTCACATACTTGCCGATGGTCAAGGGCGAGCCGTCGGGCTTGGCCGCATTCTTGTGCGACACATGGCCCATGGAAAAGTCCTGGATATTGCTGCCCTCGCCGATGACGATGCGGTTGACGTCGCCCCGCAGCACGCTGTTGCACCAGATCGAGCAGTCGTCGCCGATCCGCACATCGCCAATCACTTGCGCCGTGTCATGCAGGTACACGCGCTCGCCCACGACGGGACGGGTATTCAGGTAGGAACTCACAGGCATTATTTTCTCGCTTCACACTCAATAAAAAGGAACACGGGCATCACACCCAGCCGGCCGCCAGCGCAAAAATGGCCAGGCCATGCGCGAGCGCGGCGCCCAGCAAGCCGGCACGGCAATATACCAGGCCCGCCACCACGCCTTCGATCACGGTAAACACGAGGATGGGCGCGCCCACGCGCGTGACGGTGGTGGCCAGGAAGGCGTGGCACAGGCCGAACAGCAGGCCCGACACCAGCGCCGCGCGCCAGGCGGGCAGCCACGCTTGCAATTGCTGCTGCAGCAAGCCGCGAAACAGCAATTCTTCATAGCAGTTGGCGGCCAGCGCAAACAGCAGCAGCAGCGGCCACAGCGAAGGCGCGACGGGCGGCAGCGACGGCAAGCCGGCCAGCCCCTTGAGCATACTTGCCAGCAAGACAATCAGCGCGGCGCCGGCCACGCCCAGCAGCGCGGACCGGGCCGGCTGCCCGCCCGTCCAGCGCAGGTGGGCACGCGCACTCTTTTCCAGCCAGCAAATGCCGGCCACCATTGCCAGCGACAGGGCGCCCAGCGCCAGCAGCACCGGCGGCGGCGCCGTGAAGCGCAAGCCGCCCGCCGCCACGTGCCAATAGCCGTGCGCCGTCATCGCGTCGCGCGCCAGCACGAAGAACAGGATGTGCACGAGCACGCGCAGCAGCGGCACGTCGCGCGGCACGGCCAGCAGCAAGGCGCCGCAGACGAGGAAGGCGGGCGTGATCGCCAGCAGGTAGGCCAGCAGGGAAGTCAATTCCGGCATGGCAGGCAAGCGGGAGAGGCGCCGGCGGCGCTCACGGCCGCGCCTTGTCCCTGGCCCAGGCGATGATGGCGTTGGCATCGATGGCGCCCGGCTGGCGCGCCACTTCCAGGCCCTTGTGGAACAGCGCCAGGGTGGGAATGCTGCGGATATTGAAGCGGGCGCCCAGGTCTTGCGACGCTTCCGTATTGACCTTCACGACGCGGAAGGCCGGTTCCAGCGTCTTGGCGGCCTGTGCATAGAATGGCGCCATGCTGCGGCACGGACCGCACCACGGGGCCCAGAAATCGACGAGGACGGG
The DNA here is from genome assembly GCF_058798615.1 of Janthinobacterium sp. GW822-FHT07H11. Classification (NCBI taxonomy): domain Bacteria; kingdom Pseudomonadati; phylum Pseudomonadota; class Betaproteobacteria; order Burkholderiales; family Oxalobacteraceae; genus Janthinobacterium; species Janthinobacterium sp. GW822-FHT07H11. The sequence goes on along the minus strand of NZ_CM179507.1, from coordinate 2,625,445 downwards.
AATGTCCGTGCGGTCGATATGCTTGAGGAAACGGGCGCTGGCCAGGTCCACGGGCTGGCCCGTAAACAGGTCTTTCTGGCACTTGCCACACGTGGGCTGCTCGCGCAGGCGCGCGGGCGGCAGGCGGTTGACGGCGTCGCAATGGGGGCAAACGATGTGCACGGAGTCTGGCGTGGTCGAGCTTGTAGTCATGAAAGGGCCGGGATGCTTGCTAAGAATAATGCAACCTTAGCAGAAATCCCGGCCAGCTTCCCGCTTACAGGAACAGCGAGGCGGCGATCGCCCACATCACGAGGGCAATGATGCCGTCGAGCACGCGCCAGGCCATGGGCTTGGCAAACACGGGCGCCAGGTAGCGGGCGCCAAAGCCCAGCAGGAAGAACCACAGGGCCGAGGCCACGATGGCGCCGCCGGCGAAGTAGAAGCGGCCGCTGCCTTCATGCTGGCCGCCGATGGAACCGAGCAGTATCACCGTGTCGAGGAAGGCGTGCGGGTTCAGCAGGCTGAACGCCAGCGCCGCGCCGATCACGGCCCAGTAGCCTTCGGGCGCCTTGGCGGCCGATACCGTCATGGCCGTCGGACGCCATGCCGATTTGGCGGCGCGCAAGCCATACGCGATCAGGAAGGTGGCGCCGCCGGCCTTGGCCCACAGCAAGAAGTTCGGATTGTCGGCGATAAACGTCCCCATGCCGGCCACGCCGGCGGAAATGAGGATGGCATCGCACAGCAAACAGACGAGGATGCAGGTGAGCACGTAATGGCGTTTCAAGCCCTGCTTGAGCAAGAATGCGTTTTGCGTGCCGATGGCCACGATCAGGCTCGCCCCGAGCCCCATGCCTTTCAAGAAAATTGCGCTGTCCATATCGATTCCTTTCCATTGCTTTCCATCACGCGCACGGCCGCCCACGCTCCGCCGGCAACGGCAGAGGCATCAAAGGTAGGTGGAGGGTGTAGCGGTACCAGCAGGACCGCGCGGGAGAGTGGAGTTGTTACCCTATTTCAACAGTGTAAAGAAAAAGTAAATATAAGTATAATGAATGATTCTAAACATATATAAGAGAAACTTATGCGCGTCGTCGATTACCGTGGACTGGCCGCCCTCGACGCCGTGATCGGCCTGGGCAGCTTTGAAAAGGCGGCCCATGCGCTGGCGATCAGCCAGCCGGCCGTGTCGCAGCGCATCCGCACCCTGGAAAACCTGGAAGGCACCTTGTTGATCGTCCGCAGCCACCCGCCCCTGCCCACGGAAGCGGGACAGCGGCTGATCGCCCATTACCGGCAAGTCAAGCTGCTCGAGGCGGCGCTCGACGCCCAGCCGGGACCGACCACGCAACTGCCGGCGCTGGCCATCGCCGTCAATGCCGACAGCGCCGCCACCTGGATACCGGAAGCGCTGGGACCGCTGCTCACGCCCCCCTCCTGCCTGCTCGACATCCGCCTCGACGACCAGGACCACACCTTGAGCCAGCTGCGCGAAGGCCGCGTGTTTGCCTGCGTCACCAGCGCCACCGACCTGGTGGCCGGCACCACGGCCACGCCGCTGGGCGGCATGCGCTACCTGTGCGTAGCCTCGCCCGCGTTCGCGCGGCAATGGTTTCCGGACGGATTTACGGTCGAGGCCGTCAGCCAGGCGCCCGCCATCACGTTTGGCAGCAAGGATGCGCTGCACGAGCGCTACCTGCAGCACCGGCTCGGCTACACGGGCCGCTATCCGCATCACGTGCTCGGCTCGGCGCGCGACTTCGTGCGCTTCATCGAAGCCGGCTATGCGTATGGCATGGTGCCCCTGCTGCAGGCCGAAACGGCGCTGGCGGCGGGCCGGCTGGTGGACGTGGCGGCAGGCCAGGCCCTGGACGTGCCCCTGATCTGGCATGCCTGGGATATCCAGACGGCCCTCACGCGCACCCTGTCGGACGCCGTGATCGCCACGGCACGCAAGTGGCTGCTGCAGGGCTGATGTTGCGTACCAGCCAATTTTCTATGCCAGCTTGCAACGACTGCGTGCCTCTTTCCGCGCACCTGGCCTACACTGGGAACATCGCGACTAACAAGGGGCACGCATGACGACGCTGCGCACCACCGTGTTCGGCCTGCTGGCGGCCCTGCCCCTGGCGGCGGGCCTGATCGCACGCTCTCCCTTGAGCGCCATCAACGCCCTGTCTTCCGGCGGCGCTTCGCGGGTCACGCCCAACCTGGCATATGGGCCGCTGGAGCGGCAACGGCTCGACGTGTATGCGCCCAGGGACGCTGCGGGACCGGTGCCCGTGGTGGTGTTCTTTTATGGCGGCAACTGGACGTCGGGCGAGCGCGCCGACTATGCGTTTGTCGGCCATGCGCTGGCCGCGCGCGGCTACATGGCCGTGATCGCCGACTACCGCCTGTATCCGCAGGCGCATTATCCCGCCATCCTGCAGGATGCGGCCCGTGCCGTGGCCTGGGCCGCCATGGAAGCGCGCCGTTATGGCGGCGACCCGACGCGGCTGTTCGTGATGGGCCATAGCGCCGGCGCCTACAACGCGGCCATGGTGGCGCTCGACGCCAGCCTGCTGGCGCGCCACGGCATGCGCCCGCAAGACTTGCGCGGCTGGATAGGCCTGGCCGGGCCGTACGACTTCCTGCCCGTCCAAAACCCCGCGGCCCGCCCGGTCTTTTACTATCCCGACACGCCGACGGCATCACAGCCCATCCATCACGTGACGGCCGACGCCCCGCCCGCGCTGCTGATCGCACCGGCAGCGGGCAAGGACAAGCTGGTCAACCCGCAACGCAACACGGGCGGCCTGGCGCGCGCCCTGCGCGCGCTGCACCGTCCCGTGACGGAACGGTATTTCGACAAGGTCAGCCATGCCACCCTGGTGGCCTCGCTGGCAGGGCCGCTGCGCATGCTGGCGCCCACGCTGGACGAGGTAAGCACCTTCGTCGACGCGCAAGCGGGAGCTCCAGGCGCACCGGCCGGCGCCCCCCATCTGCGCCGCCCACCAGCAGCGCCGTAAACCGGCTCCGATCAAACGGCAAAACGCCCATCCGGCAAGGAATGGGCGTTTTGTGCGATGGCGGCGGCACAGGGCCGCCGCTGGCGACAGGCGCAAGGCGAATCGCCTGGGCCGGAGCTCGGCCTCCGGCCCAGGCGCTTACGCCCAGGCTGCGGCCCGCTTACTCCTTGCGGCTGGCGCTGCCGCTTTTGCTTTGCGTCCCGCTCGCCTGCGCCGTACTGCCGCTGGCGGAACCTTCGCTGGCAGCCGATTGCTGGCTGCCTTGATGGCTGGCGCTTTGCATGCTTTGACCTTCACGGCGCTGCTCGCGGCCGGCGCCATTATGGAAGGCCTGGAAGGGCTCGGCAATGCGCTGCATCGCGTCTTGCTGCTTGCGCATGTTTTTCTCGGTTTCTTCCGATGCCGTGCGGGCCACTTCTTCGGCCAGGGCCTTGGCCGTGCGGCTCGTTTCAGACACATGCTGTTCCGCGACATTGGCCAGTTCCACTTGCGTGTCGGCGGCCAGACGCGAGACTTGCTGCTGATACACGCGCAGCTGTTCGGCTGCCGGCTGACCCGAGGCGGCGGCCACCTGGAACACGTCTTCCACGCGATCGACCGTGATCAGGTTCTGGCTGGCGATGGTACCTTCTTCCAGCAAGCCCTGGGCCAGTTGCATGTTCAGGTCGCTGAATTGTTGAACCGAGCGAAACAGCGATTTCGAAATACCGTTAAAGAACGACAATTGCGCTTCCAGGTGGTTTTTGGCAGCGGGTGTGACATTGCGTGAGTATGGATACATGTGAAATTCCTCATGAAAGTTCGGGGTGGATTGGTCTACCTGTGCGACACAGGCGCTGGACAGTCAAAACACATGCCGTCAACCGTGCAGGCCCTGCCGCGCGCTACGCGAAAAAACATATCCGATTTGGTGGAGAGATGCTTTGCAACGCGAGTCCCAAGGCTACGTGAGCACCGCTTTCAAGGGATGATCTGGATCAAAGGTGCGACAGGGAGCGCAGAAAGTTTGTGCCGGGCGCACGATCGTTGCCGAAGGTCAGCATCCTGCGCAGAAAAAGCAGGCAGGAAGAGTCAGAAGCGCGCGCCGGCGCCCGGCACGACGGGCCGATAGCCATGGTTGCGCAGGGAAGCTTCCAGCCAGCGGTTGCCATACCAGCCACGCGCCAGCAGATAGCTGAGTTCGGCGCACATCATCAGCAGCATCAGCGGCCCCGTGCGCAAGTCCGTGGCGAACTGGCTGCCGCACCACAGGCACAGCTCCACGGCCAGCATGGGCAGCAGCAGCCACCAGCGACGCTTGGCGACGGCCCACAAGGGGCCGAGGAAGAACGCGGGCCAGGAAAAGCCCCCGCTCACGTAGGCGTAGCGGCCGGCAGCGTTGGCATACAGGGTGGCGCCGGGCTTCATGCGGTATTTTTCAGAGCGGGACCGATGTCAGTCCTCGGGGGCATGGCAGACGGCTTCGACATTATGGCCGTCCGGTCCCAGCACGAAGGCGCCGTAGTAATTCGGATGATAGATGGCACGGATGCCGGGGGCGCCGTTGTCCTTGCCGCCCGCTGCAAGCGCGGCCTGGTAGAACGCGTCAACCTGGGCACGGTTGCCTGCCGCAAAGGCGAGATGCATGCCCGCATGCGGCGCGGCGCCCACGCCAAACCAGAAATCGGGCTTGCCATCCTTGCCCATGCCCACCCAGCCCTGCGCTTCCATCACCACCGACACGCCCAGGGGCGCCAGGGCGGCCGAAAAGAAGGCCTTGCTGGCCTGTGCATCGCTGACGTTCAAACCAATGTGATCAAGAATCATGAGGTCGCTCCATGCAGGTAGTGGGACAGGAAGCGCAGTATGCGCCAACATTGCCTTTTAAGCAAGCAAGGCTACAGATCCTGCGCGTAGCGGGCGAGCATCTGCTCCTGGGTTTCCAGCGGACCAGTACTACCCGTCTGGTCCTGGATCATCCGCCCCATGCTCGGCAAGACGGAGCGTTCGACCCTGGCCGTGCTGTCCCACAGGCGCGCGCGCATCAGGGCCTTGGCGCAGTGCAAGTAAGCCTCGGCCACGCGCAGGCGCAGGACCAGGCGCGGCGGGTTGCGCTCGGCGGCAAAGTGCGCCAGCAGCGCCGCATCGTCGCTGAGACTGGCCTCGCCATTCACGCGCAAGGTTTCATCGACGCCGGGGATCATGAACAGCAGTCCCGCCCTGCCCGTCTCGGCAACATTGCTGAAACTGTCGAGGCGGTTATTGCCCTTGGCATCGGGCAGCAGCAAGGTATGGGCATCGAGCACGTGCACGAAACCGGGCGCGCCGCCGCGCGGCGAGGCGTCGAGCTGGCCGCCAGCCCCGCCCGTGGCCAGCACGGCGAACGGCGACAGCCCGATGAAGGCGATGCAATGCGGGTCGAGACGGTCGAGCTGCTTGCTCAGCGAGCGCCCCTGCGCGGGCGGATAATGCGCGCGCAGTTGCTCCAACGAATCGATTTCCATGCGCCTCCCCCGCCTAGCGCAGGTTGCCCGTGTGACCGAGCGAATAGCGGCCCGGCTGCGGCCACACGGTCAGGCCGTGCGGTTCCTGGCCGACTTTCACCTTCGACACGTCGCCACTGTTCGTATCGATGCGGTAGACCACGTCGTCGAAACGGCCGGACAGCCACAGATACTTGCCGTCGGCGCTCACATTGCCCATGTCGGGGCTGCCGCCACCGGGAATCGGCCAGTTCGCCACCACTTTTTCCGTGGCGAAATCGATCACGCTGACGCTGCCCTTGCCGTTGCGCTTGCCGTGGATGCGGTGCGTGCCGCGGTTGGCCACGTACAGTTTCTTGCCGTCGCGGCTCGGGTACAGGCCGTGCGCGCCCACGCCCGTCTGGATGAAGCCGATTTCCTTCAGGGTGGCGCCATCGACGATGTGCACGCCGTCGGCGTCCATGTCGGCGATAAAGAATTTCTTGCCGTCCGGCGAGATGCGTATGTCTTGCGGCATGCCCTTCTTGACGCTGCAGATTTCATTCGCCGGGCCGCCCACGGGACCGGACTCGGCAAAGCGCTTGGCCGGCATCTGCAATTTCAGGTAGCCGTCGACCTTGCGGCCCACCAGGTCGATCTTGGCGATGGTGCCGTCGAACTCGCAGGTGAACATGGCGTAGCGGCCGTCATTCGAGAAATCCGCATGGTTGATGCCGCCGCACTGGGGCGTGTCGATCGAATACTGCACGGCCATGGTCTTCGGATCGCGGAAATCGAGGCGGTGGCGCGCTTCGGCTACGACGATGGCCGACTTGCCGTCCGGCGTGAAATACATATTGTAGGGATCATCGACGGGCACTTCCTTGCCCGGCTTGCCCGTCAAGGGGGCGACCGGCGTCAAGCTGCCCTTGTCCGTGCGTTCGGCATTGTTCGCCACCCACAGGGTGCGCAAGTCCCACGACGGCACGACGTGCTGCGGGCCGCTGCCGACCTTGAACTTGTCGACCACTTTCAGGCTGTCCTGGTCGATCACGTAGACGTCGTTCGAGCGCAAATTGGGCACGTAGACGCGGCGCAGGTGATCCTTGACGACGGGACTCATATTGCTGCTGCCGATGCTGCCGTACACGTTTTTCGGGTCCACCAGGGGCGGCATGCCGGGCAGTGGCGAATAGGCGGCGGCCGGCGCTACGGCGGCAGAAGCCGGTGTGCTGGCGCCGGTGACCTGGCTGGCCACACCCAGGCCGGCCAATGCGGCAGCCAGGGCGGACAAGGTGACGATGGTGCGTCGCTGAGATGTTTTCATGTGTTTTCGCGTCTTTTCATTGCAAATGCCAGAAGTTACACACTCCCGGCGGTAGATTATTGATTCCGTTGCAGCAATCTCTTGATGGCCGCCACCGAGGTATCGACCTGCAGCCTGATGCCGATCTGCCCCAGTTCAGCCGTGGCACGCGTGGCGTCGCCGCGCACGCCATCGGCCACGCCGGGCTTGGGTCCGTGCGCCATGGCCTCGCTGCGCACCAGCGACGGGTCCGCTGCCAGCATCAGCGCCGCGTCCGCCAAGCCCGCATGCAGGCCGATCTCGGCGCTGCCGTAGCCACGTTTCTGCAGCTCGGCAATAAATTGCGATTGTGTGATGTCATAGTAATCGAGCAAGGCATACGCACGCGCATCTTTGGCGGTGGAAGCTTTGCCCCAGGCCCGATTGAGCTTGTTCGCCACATTCTGCTCGTTCTTCTGGTAGCCGCCGTGATCGCCGAGGAAGATGATGTCACGGAAACCATGCTGGCGCAGGCTGGCGGCCGCCCCTTCCAGCACGGCTTCGAAGGCGGCCGGCGGTATCGAAATCGTGCCGGCGAAGCGCATGTGGCCGGCCGGCGGCGAAATCGCGCCTTCCGGCACGTAGGACACAACGGGCGCAACGATGGTATTGCCCAGCTTTTGCGCAATCTGGCGCGCCAGCAGCCCGGCACGCACATTGTGCTTGCCCAGCGCGATAAACGGCCCGCTCTGCTCGACGCCGCCGATGGGCACCAGCACGGTGGTGGCGCCGTGCTCGATACGGCTGCGCAATTCGGTGCTGGTCAGCTCTTCCAGCATGACGCTGCTGCTGGCAGGCGCGGCCGCCAGGGCGGACGCCGCAGGTATCAGGCAGAACAGGGGCAGGGCAAACACGGAGCCGAATGGCTTGGACAGAATGAAGGACGCGCGCGGCGCAGGGGATACATTCGGCAGGGGGAACTGCAGCGTCATAAGCAAACATCTTTCCGAGGTCAAAACGTGACGCCGTGCCCGGCCTTGCCAGGCAAGCTGGCTGCCACGCAAGAATTGTATTCCATCATGACAGGAAGGGCACGTTAATTTGACGCGGTGCCTTGCAAGGAATTGACTAGGGGAAACTATCTGTCAGACGGCGGCCATCCTGGCCCCGCCCGCCTTGCCATTCTGGCAAGGCGCGTGGCGCTGCTCGGCATAGGCCTTGAGCGAGCGCATCGTTTTCTTGCGTAGGGAGCAATAAATCTGCGTTGGCCTCCGCGACGAAGAGCTTGCAATGGAAGTTCATGCAGCCGATACCACGAGCTTTGTTTCCCGCTTTGCTTCAGTTGCTGGTATTGTCGACAGTGACGATGCTGCTGGGTGTGTAAATGACCACGAATTCACTAGACACTGTTGAGCTGCTCATAAGCTGTGGCTGGATGACTGTTGCAAACAGTCAGTAAAGCCTGTCATGGCGCGGGCCTGCCAACGACGGCAACCGGCCATACAGGACATGCAGTACACAATACCTTCCTTCTCACATTCATTCATGATGACTACCCCTACTCTCGATTCTTCCATCGCCGCCTGCGACGATTCAGGTGTCTATCGAACATTGCTGGAGTCGACCCGCGCAATTCCATGGCGAATCGACTGGGCCACCATGTGCTTCACTTACATTGGCCCTCAAATTGAGGAGTTGCTCGGTTGGAAACAGTCAAGTTGGCTGTCCGTAAACGACTGGGCCGCACGCATCCATGAAGAGGATCGCAAGAAGACGGTCGATTTTTGTGTTGCACAGTCGCAGATGGGCCTCGATCACGAAGCCGACTATCGGGCGCTAACGGCCGACGGAGAACAGCTTTGGATCCGAGACGTCGTGCACGTGGTGCGTCGCCCGGACGGCAGCGTCGAATCGCTGGTAGGCTTCATGTTCGACATTACCGAGCGTAAGCAGGCCGAGGACAAAATCCTCCAGTTGCAGCGCGAGCTGGAAGTGCTCACTTACCGCGACAGCCTGACCGGCGTTGCAAACCGCCGCATGTTCGACACTTTGTACGCGGTCGAATGGGCCAAGGCGCGCGCCACTGGCGAACCGCTGTCGCTGATCGTGATCGACATAGATTATTTCAAACAGTACAACGATCATTATGGCCACATGCAAGGTGATGACTGTTTGCGTCGTGTAGCCCAGGCAATGGATGAGGGCGCTTCACGTTCGCGCGACCTATGCGCCCGCCTGGGCGGCGAGGAGTTTGTGCTGCTGCTGCCAGCCACGGACGAGGGAGCAGCCCGCAACGTGGCCGAGCGCTGTCGCAAGCTGCTGGCGCGCAAGGAAATCGAGCATGCACGCTCCGGCGTTGGTCGCTTAGTCACTGTCAGCATGGGCGTCGGCACTATCTTGCCCGGCGCCCTGCTTGACCCCCATGTTTTTCTCGATAGAATAGACCGCCGTCTTTATCAGGCCAAGTCCGGGGGGCGCGACCGTATATGCGATGTCGAGTCATAAGCCTCCGCGCCAGTGCTCACAAGCCGAACTTCCACTTTGGGGCGGAAGCTGCCGATGACGGCAACCGGCCGGAATCGGACCTCAATACGACCAATTATGAGAAGGAGCGAGTGCTCGTGGGAAATGCCGTTTCAAGCCGCTTGTCCATGTTGGGCGTTGTTTTCTTGTGCCTTTCGCTGTCGTCCTTGACCAATGCATCCGAACAACAAAGCGATATGACATCGATCAAGCAGGAGCATTGCGAAGAAAGTAATAATCTTGAAAATACCTTCTGCATGAGTCGAGAGCTAAAAGAATCCGACACGCGCTAAATGTCGTCTACAAGGCATTGATGTACGCGCTTAGCAAGCCACGAGGACTGCAACGCGCATGGATGGTTTTCCGTGACGAGGAGTGCAAGTTCCAGACGTGACTTTTCTCGCTTGGTCATTCCTTATGCTCATCGGCAGTTGGCGGTCAACTCTTCAACGCTATATGTTGACCAGCCCCTCAAACCAGTTTTTCGCACAGTCCGATCATGACAACATTGCGTAAAGCAATTATCCTGGCAGTCTTTTTTGCGGTGACAAGCGCTGGCGCAGCGCTGTCCTATGCGGCACCGTGGACGGACATATCGTGGCGGCAAGCGCAGCTTTGGGCAGCTTCCTTCTGCTGTCTCGGATTCTTACTCGGGGGAATATATGCCTTCGATCCGGATTCCGACTTGAAGATCAAGTCCAGTGCAATCGGTCGGATGTCATTCGGGGTCATAGCCTCGTTAATATTGTCCGCTTTGTGGCGCTGGCCGCTTGAAGCCGTTGCGCTCGCAAGCCTTATTGGCGCTGTGCTTGGGTATTTGGGCATGATGTGGGCAAAATTTGCCGACTTTTGACGATAGGGCTCACTGCCTGCCACGGGGCGAGAGCGGAATCGCGTGCCCGAAAGTCAGGCTGACACTGGACTGCAGCGGAACCGGACGGCCCTTCCTGCATGCCTGCTGCCAGCCCGACCAACCTTACCGACACTTGCCACCAGCGCAGAACTCAACGCCCCCCATGGAACGGCACCATCACCCAAGAAAAACCCCGGCGTACCGGGGCAGTCATAACGATCAAGCGCGCGCGCTGCGGTCCGGCAGCGCCAGGCGCCGGCTGGCGGCGCTTGAAACCGGGGCCGGCAAGCCGCCCGCCGCTGTCAACGGTTTTGCCTGGACATCGCCGCGCAGGCGGAACACGGCCACCACGTCGACCAGTTCCACGGCGCGGTCCTGCAGCGAGGATGCGGCAGCCGCCGCCTCTTCCACCAGGGCCGCGTTTTGCTGGGTGACCTGGTCCATTTGCGAAATGGCCTGGTTCACCTGCTCGATGCCGGCGCTTTGCTCGTGGCTGGCGTTGGCGATGTCGCCCATGATGTCCGTCACGCGCAAGATGCTGGCGACGATTTCTTCCATCGTCGCGCCCGCCTGGTCGACCAGCACGCTGCCCGTGTTGACTTTATCCACGGAATCCTCGATCAAGCCCTTGATTTCCTTGGCGGCAGCCGCCGAGCGCTGCGCCAGGTTGCGCACCTCGGTGGCCACCACGGCGAAGCCACGGCCCTGCTCGCCCGCGCGCGCCGCCTCGACGGCCGCATTCAGCGCCAAAATGTTGGTTTGGAAGGCAATGCCGTCGATCACGCCGATAATGTCGGCGATCTTCTTCGCCGATTCATTGATGGAACCCATCGTGCCCACCACTTGCGCCACCACGGCGCCGCCCTTGCGCGCCACGTCCGAGGCGGACACGGCCAGCGCATTCGCCTGGCGCGCATTGTCCGTGTTCTGGCGCACGGCCGAAGTCAGTTCTTCCAGGCTGGAGGCAGTTTCTTCCAGGGAAGACGCCTGCTGCTCCGTGCGCACGGACAGGTCCGCGTTACCGGCGGAAATCTGCGCGGCCGCCACGCTGACCGTATCGGCCGAGGCGCGCACGGTGGCGATCACGCCGACGATGCGCTCGAGGAATTTATTGAAGGCGGTGGCCGTGCGGCCCACTTCATCCATGCGCTCGACGGGCATGGCGGCGGACAGGTCCAGCGAGGCGCTGACCCTCTCCAAGGTGTGCTCGATATTGCCCAGGCCGCCGCTGATGGTGCGGTAGATATGCCATGCCAGCGCGCCCGTCAGCAGCACGGCCACGCCCAGCACGGCCAGCATGGTGTTGAAGGCCGTGTCGTAGGCGGCCAGGCTCTCGGCCTTCACATCGTCGACCAGCTTGTTGTTGTAGGCGATATGGTCATCCATGCTCTTTTTCGCGGCGGCGGCCGTGATGGCCAGCGGCGTGCCGGCCAGCAAGGTGGCGCGCACGCCTTCCATGTCGCCCGCGTAGGCGGCGGCAAAGAACGGTACGAGCGCGCGGCGGTACGCTTCCATGGCGGCCTGGTCGGCGTCAAGCATCTTGCTGTCCGTCGCGTCGTACAGGCGCTCGGCGCGGTAGGTGGCGATGACCTTGTCGAAATTCGTGTTGGCGTCGGCCACGGCCTTGTCCAGCGCCGTCTTGTCGGCCAGGTTGGAGAACACGGACAGGCGGTAGCCGGCCAGGCGCGAATCGGCCAGGAAACCCTTGGCCGCATTCAAGCCCTGGATGCTGGGGATGATGCGGTTTTGCACGGTGTCAAAGCGCTCCTGGGCACGCTGCAGCTGGATGGCGCCGCCGGCACCCAGCAATAGCAGGGCCAGCAAGGCAATGGTGAGGGTAAGGATTAATTGCTTGGTGATATTCATGGTGTTTCACAGTAAAAAAGGTGGCCTGGCGAGGCCAGGTACAACGAAAAGCTGCCGACGGGTGGCCGGAATGCGGAGGATGGGCGGCGCTCTTCAGGCCGCCAGTGCGGCGGCGCCAGGCGCGCGGCGCAGCAAGTCGCCATGTTCGCGGCAAAACGCCAGGCCCGCCTTGTGGCCCACGTCGAACAGCAGCTGCATGTTCGAGCTGGACCAGTCCAGGGTGTCGGGCCAGTGCTGCTCCGGGATGCCGCCCATCAAGTCGAGTTTCAGCAGGCGCCGCTTGGGCTGGCCCGTGCTTCTGTCCGTGTTGTGCTCGAGCTCGAACAGGCGCAGCTCGCTCTTGGAAATCTTCACCAGCGGCGTGATGATGGAGCGCACCCAGGCGTCGTACAGGTTGCGCGGCTTGCGCAGCAAGCGCTCGTCACCGAGGATGTCGAGGATGACCAGGGTATCGGCGTCATGGTGCTCGCCCTTGCCTTCGATGAATGGCTCGAAATTGAGCGTATCGAGCGCCGCGCCTTCGATGTAGTCGTCGCCATCGATGGTGGTGGGCGCATACAGGAAGGGAAACGACAGCGCCGCGCGCACGTGGATCGGTGCAATCTCGTGCTTGCCCCAGATGTGCATGCGGTGCTCGCTGAGGTTGTAGGCATTGATGTAGAAATCGGGACGCATGCGCGCCACGCCCGAGAAATCCACGGCTTTTTCCAGGAAGGGCAAGTGCGCGCACAGGCCCAGGCTTTTCGCCGACAGGTCCGATGGCGACAGCGACGACAGCATCAATTTCCCCCAGTCCGACCAGGCCGCGGGCACGTCCGCAAACGTTTGCTGGAAGGCCTGAAAAAAAGGATTGTTGGCCGGCGGCTGGAAGGCGTCGCGGAAGGTGCTCGCGTGCATGCCCGGCTTCTGGAACACCTTGTAGTTGATCGGAATCATCTTGTAGATGCTGTCGGCCACGCCCGTGTCGGCCCAGCTTTGCAGCGCCTGGCGCGGCGTGGCCTCGTGCGGCGTCGTGTAAAGCAAACCCATCAGCACCCCGGCGCCGGAGGCCGAGATGACGTCGAATTCGATGCCTTCATCGAGAAACGCCGCCAGCGCGCCTGCGATCAGGGTCGAATTTGGTGCACCGCCACCAAGCAGCAGGCCCGTCTTGCGGGCCGGTGTCGCGGCTGGCGCCGGCTGTGGCGCCATCGTGCTTACTGTCTTCATGCACACTCCCTGAACGGAACGGGCTCACGCCCCAATTGTTGGTTACTACACGCTTACTGCGCCTCATCTTGCACTTATCTCCATAACCATGAAGTTGATGCAATGTTGCGGAAACAGATATTAAATTAACATAAATAAATTCCTTATGGCAATTTAATTAACGCATGATAGGTATTCAGAAAGGGTATAAGTTGACGGCGCGCGGCGTGGCGTGACGCATCGCAGCAAATAAATATGTTGCGTCGTTAGGAAAAATCTCTTTGGGGTAGGAATATTCCTCAACCAGCCGCCATGGCGGCTGCCAGGCCGCTCAGGTGGCGCGAGGTGGGGTTGAAAAATGCAGGTGGGTACACAGATGGTCGACAAACACGCGGATTTTCGGTGACAGATGGCGGCTCGACGGCCACAGCACCCAGAACTTGCTCGAGTACGCCAGATACTCGCCCAGCGCGGCTTGCAGTTCACCACGCGCGATCGCGTCGCGCACGATAAAGTCGGGTAAATAGGCCAGGCCCACGCCCTGCGCGGCGGCGCCGATCAGCGCTTCGATATTGTTGCAGGTCAAGGCTGTCGGCAGGCGCAAGTCGCCGCCACTGTCGCCCTCTGCCCGCCGCAAGGCCCATTCCTGCAGCTTGCCCGTGGTGGGAAATTTATAGCGCACGCAGGCGTGCCCTTCCAGCGCGCGCGGCGTGGCCGGCACGCCGTCGCGGGCGAAGTACGCGGGGGAACCGACGATGGCAAACGCGAACGGCCCCAGTTCGCGCGCCATCAGCCGCGAATCGGTGAGCGTGCCGCTGCGCACGGCCACGTCGATGCCTTCGGCCACGACGTCGACCAGGCGGTCGTTGAAATCGAGGTCGAGCTCGATTTCCGGGTACTTGCGCGTAAAGTCCGCCAGCAGGGGCAGGATGATGCGGTAGCCGATCACGGGCAGGCTGACGCGCAGCTTGCCGCGCGGCGCCTCGGCCAGGTGCGACAATTCCGCCTCGGCATCACCCAGGTCGGCCAGGATGCGCTGGCAGCGCTCGTAGAACAGCGCGCCCTCGTTGCTCAGGCTGATGCGCCGCGTACTGCGGTTGAGCAGGCGCACGCCCAGCTTTTCTTCCAGCCGCGCCACGCTCTTGCCCACGGCCGAGGCCGACACGCCGAGCAGCCGCCCGGCCGCCACGTAGCTGCGCGTTTCGGCCGCGCGCACGAAGGCGGCAATGCCGTTCAGATTATCCATATCTAAGCCATTAAGGATATTTTGTCCGCTATGACTGGATTTTCAGCCACTTTTTCATAGATTACGTCCATATTATCATCAAATTCCCTCCCTCTGGAATCGACCTCTATGCAACCATTTTATTCCGACAAGGCACGCCGCATCCTGGTGCTGGCCGCGGTCTGCCTCGGCGCGCTATGCATGCCGCTCAGCTTTACAGGACCGGCCATCGCCATTCCCGCCATCGCCGCCGAACTGCACGGCAGCCCGCTGGCCTTGGCCTGGATCACGAATGCCTTCATGCTCAGCTTTGGCGGCTGCCTGATGGTGGCCGGCGCGCTGGCCGACCGCTATGGCCGCAAGCGCGTGTTCTTGCTGGGCATGGCCGTGTTTGCCGCCGCCGCGCTGGCGCTGGCGGCCGTGCCCGATATCGCCCTGCTCGCCGTGCTGCGCGCCGTCCAGGGCCTGGGCTGCGCCATGGCCCTGTCGAGCGGACTGGCGGCCCTGGCGCAGGAATTCGACGGCCCGGCCCGCGCGCGCGCCTTCAGCCTGATCGGCACGGCCTTCGGCGTGGGCCTGGCCTTCGGCCCCTTCCTCGCAGGACTGCTGATTGCCCACACGGGCTGGCGCGCCATCTTCATCGCCACGGCCGCCGCCGGCCTGGCCGCCCTGCTGGGCGCCGCGCACGCCATGCGCGAAACGCGCGACCCGCAGGCACAGGGCGTCGATTGGCCCGGCGCCCTGACGTTTACCGGCGCACTCTCTGTGTTTACGTATGGCTTGCTGCAGGCGCCGCACAAAGGCTGGGGCAGCGCCGCCAGCCTGGGGCTGTTCGGTGGCGCGGCCTTGCTGCTGGCCGCGTTCATCGGCGTGGAGCGGCGCGCCGCGCGGCCCATGCTGGACTTGACCCTGTTCCGCCTGCCCGCCTTTGCCGGCGTGCAATTGCTGGCGGCCGCGCCCGCGTTTTCCTTCGTCGTGCTGCTGGTGCTGCTGCCGGCCCGCTTCATCGGCATCGAAGGCTACAGCGCGCTGGAGGCGGGGCGCATGATGATCGCCCTGTCGGCGCCCATGCTGGTGCTGCCCATCCTGGCCGGCCTGGCGGCGCAGCGCATCGCTGCCGCGCACCTGTGCGCCAGCGGCCTGCTGCTGGCGGCGGGTGGCTTGCTGTGGCTGTCGACGTGCGCGCCGGGCCAGTCGCCCGCAACCCTGATCGGGCCGCTGCTGCTGATCGGCTGCGGCATCAGCCTGCCCTGGGGCTTGATGGATGGCCTGGCCGTCAGTGTCGTGCCCGTCGAGCGGGCCGGCATGGCGGCCGGCATCTTCAACACGACGAGGGTGGCGGGCGAAGGCCTGGCGCTGGCCATCGTCAGCGCGCTGCTGGGCACGCTCACCGTGGCGGCGCTGGGCGGCGCCGGCCTTGCCGGCGTCGGCGCGCAACAGGCGGCGCACGCGGGCCCCTTCCTGGCGCTGGGCGAACTGCGCCATGCAGCCGCCCTGCTGCCGCAGGCGGGTGCCGCCGAACTGGCGCAGACGTATGGCACGGCCTTCCGCCACTTGCTGTATGTGCTGGCGAGCATCACGACGGCCTCGGCCCTGCTGATTCTGGCCTTTTTGCGGCATCCGGCCCCAGTTGCAGCGGACTCGGCCACCCTGCCCGCCTGCAAGGCACCGCAATAATTCACGACCATCGCAGTCCCTCCTGCCGTACCCGGCGGCGCCCACGCGCCGCCCTCCTCCCTGATGTTTCTCCGCAACACCTCAAAAGTTTTCAGGAATAAAACCAGTTTACTGATCAAAGCGCTTTGAACTATACTCAAAGCGCTTTGAAACGGAATTAAAGCGCTTTGGCTACGCGAAGTCAGACGCGGCCATCCCACACCTATAAAAACACTGGAGACACAATGAACACATTTTTCCTGAAGGCGTTGCCAGCGGCAGTCGTCATGGCCTTGAGCGCTTCGGCCGCCCAGGCCGCCCTGCCTATCGATTTCGGCGGCTACATCCGCTCGGGCTTCGGCACCAGCAGCGAAGGTGGCAAGGAAGCCTGTTTCGGCCTGGCCGGCGCCTCGTCCAAGTATCGTCTGGGCAATGAGTGCGAAACCTACGGCGAGCTGAAATTCGGCGGCGAAGCGTTCAAGGCCGCCAACGGCACCACTTTCCGCATCAATACCCTGGTGGCATTTTCCGTCAACCAGAACCAGGATTGGGAGCAGTCGGACCCGTCGTGGCGCGAAATGAACGTCGTGGCCGACAAGATCGGCACGGGCGCCTTCGCCGAAGCGCGCGCCTGGGTCGGCAAACGCTATTACGACCGCCAGGACGTGCACATCACCGATTACTACTTCTGGAATAATAGCGGCCCCGGCGCCGGCCTGGAAAACATCGACCTGGGTGCGGCCAAGCTGGCCTACGCCATCGTGCGCACGGCCGACGACGGCGACAGCAAGCGCATGGGCTTGTCCCACGACCTGCGCTTTTCCGGCATCAAGGTCAACCCGGACGGCGAACTGACCCTGGGCCTGCAATTCAACCAGAAACGCAATGCGCAAGGCGCGGCCCCCATCGCCAGCGGCCACTTGCTGACCATCATGCATACGCAAGGCAATCTGCTGGGCGGCTTCAACAAGGTGGCATTGCAGTTCGGCAAGGGTAGCGCCGCCAATACGGGCGGCTTCAGCCTGGGCGCCGACAAGGATGACAAGGTCACGCGCCTGACGGAACAGATCATGATCCAGCCCAAGGGTTCCTGGTCGGGCATGGGCACCTTCGTCTACGAAGACAAGCAAACGGCCGGCGTGAGCAGCAAGTGGACGTCGATCGGCGCGCGTCCCGTCTACCACTTCACGGACAACTACAGCCTGGCCGTGGAACTCGGTCACGACATCGTCAAGCCGGAAGGCGGCGAGAGCCGCAACCTGACCAAGCTGACGTTTGCGCCGCAATTGTCGGCCGGCAACAGCTTCTGGTCGCGTCCCGTGCTGCGCGCCTTCTACACCTACGCCAAATGGAACAAGGCAGCCCAGTCGGCCGCCGCGGCGGAATCGGCACTGTCGTCGACGGGCGTGTTCGGTGGCAAGACCAACGGCAGCTCCATGGGTTTCCAGGTCGAATCCTGGTGGTAAGCGCGGGACTCTAGGACTTTGGCAAGCGTCCCCGGACGCTTGCCGGTGGCAGCAACACCGCCCGCTTATTCAGGGGCAAGTAATATCCGGACCCACCATTTCGCCGCTGCACGCGATGGCCGGCAGCTTCAATGTAGTGATTCAGCAGTATCCTCTTTTAGCGCGGGCGCCCCTGGGTTTGCCCGCGTATTTTTTTGGGTGCCGCCGCCGCTGCGCATACCCCTGATCATTCCGGCATTTATCAGATAAACTACCCCCAATCGCATTGCACTGCAGCGCTCCCGCCCACCGGCAGGACGCAGGCAGCGGCAAGACCCACCCAGGATAGACCCCGACTGCAGCATCCATGAACCTCAAAAATCTCGCCAAAACGCTAGGAATATCCGAAACCACCGTCAGCCGCGCCTTGAATGGCTATCCGGAAGTGAGCGAACGCACGCGCGAACGGGTGCTGGCCGCCGCGCAGGCGGCCGGCTACCGGCCCAATCCCATGGCGCGCAGCCTCGCCGTGGGGCGCACCAACATCGTCGGCATCATCTACCCGCTGATGCCGAACGACCTGGCCGACCCCATGTTCATCGAGATCGTGGGCGGCATGTCGGAAGCGCTGGAAGCGCAGCAGATGGACATGATCATCGCGCCCGCCTCGGCCAGCAAGGAGTTTTCCACCTATGAACGCATGGTCAAGGGCCGCCGTATCGACGGGCTGGTCGTCGGACGGACAAAACCGTTCGACGAGCGCA
Organism: Janthinobacterium sp. GW822-FHT07H11; assembly: GCF_058798615.1. Lineage (NCBI taxonomy): Bacteria > Pseudomonadati > Pseudomonadota > Betaproteobacteria > Burkholderiales > Oxalobacteraceae > Janthinobacterium > Janthinobacterium sp. GW822-FHT07H11. The sequence goes on along the minus strand of NZ_CM179507.1, from coordinate 2,607,206 downwards.
TCGCCTACCTGGCGCAGCAGGGCATGCCCTTTGTCGCCCATGGCCGCACCCAGCTGAACCAGCCGCACGCCTGGTTCGACTACGACAACGAGGCGGGCATGCGCCTGGCCGTCGAGCGCCTGGCGCAGCTGGGCCACCAGCGCATCGGCCTGATCAGCGCCACGCCCGACCTGAACTTCGTGCGCCAGCGCGTCGACAGTTTCCAGCACGCCATGCAGGCGGGCGGCCTGGCCGTCGATCCGGACAACCTGGTCGACAACGCGCACGACCGCCGCGCCGGCTACCAGGCCATGCAGCGCCTGCTGGCCCGCTCGCCCCGCCCCACGGCCGTCATCGTCGACAACCACATGTCGGGCGTGGGCGCCGTACGCGCCCTGCTCGACGCGGGCATCGCCATCGGGCGCGAGATGTCGCTGATCGTCTGGGGCGTGATGGAAGATTCCCTGGCCGGCCACAACGTCACCACCGTCGTCCAGCCCGACCCGCGCGGCGCCGGCGCGAAGATGATCCAGATGCTGCTGGCCCTGATGGACGGCACGCCCGCCACCGAGCTGCAGGAACTGTGGCCGTGCGAACTGCTGCCGGGCGAGTCGGCCGGGCCAGTAATCCACGCCTGATTTCCCCCTGGAGCAAACTACAGGGGTCGGTCACTGCATTGGAATGCATCCCACCGGGACGCATTCCCCCGGCGGGTCTGACCCCGGCTCTCCCACCTTGTTGTCCTGAATCACCCTCATAAAAAAATCGTATGTCTGGCGCGTGTATCGCTTTACTTTTCAAAGCGCTTTGAACTATACTCATTTCATACCCAAAGCGCTTTGAATTTTAAAATAAGACGTTCGCCTACCAACCAGCAGCGCCGCCCCGATAGCCACGGCTACGGACAACTTTTAAGAAATCATTCATGCCGACCATCCAGAACAATCTCGCCCACCTGCCCGCCGACTGGTGGCGCAGCGCCGTCATCTACCAGGTCTATCCACGCAGCTTCCTCGACAGCAATGGCGACGGCATCGGCGACTTGCCCGGCATTACCTCGAAGCTCGATTACATTGCCGCCCTGGGCGCCGACATCGTGTGGATCTCGCCCTTCTTCACGTCGCCGATGAAAGACTTCGGCTACGACGTGGCCGACTTCTGCGACGTCGATCCCATGTTCGGCACCTTGGCCGATTTCGACCGCCTGGTGGCGCGCGCCCATGAACTGGGCCTGAAAGTGATGATCGACCAGGTCCTGTCGCACTCGTCCGACGTCCACCCGTGGTTCGTGGAAAGCCGCTCCAGCCGCGACAATGCCAAGGCCGACTGGTATGTGTGGGCCGACCAGAAGCCCGACGGCACGGCGCCGAACAACTGGCTGTCCGTCTTCGGCGGCTCGGCCTGGCAATGGGAGCCGCGCCGCGGCCAGTACTATCTGCACGATTTCCTCGCCAGCCAGCCCGACCTGAACTTCCACAACCCGGCCGTGCAGCAGGCCCAGCTGGACAACCTGCGCTTCTGGCTCGAGCGCGGCGTCGACGGTTTCCGCTTCGATTCCTGCAACTTTCCCTACCACGACCAGTTGCTGCGCGACAATCCTCCCGCCGCGCAGCGCGACGCCAGCAGCGTGTCGGCCATCAACCCCTACGGCATGCAGGCGCACGTGTACGACAAGACGCAGCCGGAAAACATCGCCTACCTGCAGCGCGTGCGCGCCGTACTCGATGAATACCAGGCCATTTCCATCGGCGAAGTGGGCGACGACAATGCGCTGGCCACCATGGCCGCCTACACGGGTGCCGACAAGCTGCACATGGCTTACAGTTTCAATCTGCTGACGGCGGAGTTTTCCGCCGCCCACATCCGCACGCAGGTGGAAGAATTCGAAGCGCAAGTGACCGACGGCTGGGCTTCCTGGTCCGTCGGCAACCACGACAGCGTGCGCGTCATGACGCGCTGGGGCGGCCAGAATCCGTCGCCGTCGCTGGCCAAGGTGGTGCTGGCCGTGCAAGTGGCGCTGAAAGGCACGCCCTGCCTGTACCAGGGCGACGAGCTGGCCCTGACGGAGGCGGACATTCCCTTCGAGGCGCTGCAAGACCCGTACGGCATCCCGTTCTGGCCCCAGTTCAAGGGCCGCGACGGCTGCCGCACGCCGATGCCGTGGGTGGCCGATGCGCCGCATGGCGGCTTCAGTTCGGCCAAACCCTGGCTGCCCGTGCCGCCCGAGCATCTGGAGCGGGCCGTCGATGTGGAAGAACGCGATGCCGGCTCGCCGCTGCGCTTTGCGCAGAATATCCTCGCCTGGCGCCGCACCCTGCCGCAATTGCTGCAAGGCGAGATCACGTTCTTCGATACGGCGGAACCCGTGCTGGCCTTGCGCCGCGACTTGCCGGGACAGCCATCCGTGCTGGCCGCCTTCAACCTGGGCACGCAAGCCGTCACGTTCGACTTGCCGGCTGCCGCCGCAGCGGCCGAGCTGGCCGGTCACGGCTTGCCGGGCAGCAAGGATGGCCAGCAGATCAGCTTGCCTCCGCATGGCGGCTGGTTCGGCACCCTGGTGTAAATCGCAGGCTGGGGCGGCCATGCCGCCAATTACAATAACGAGCCCCGCGCATCAGCGGGGCCGGATAGACACAGTGAGGACGACATGGCTGGACTGAAGTTAACAGGCCTGAAGAAGGCGTATGGCGACGTGCAAACCCTGCACGGCATCGACCTGGAGATCGCCGATGGCGAATTCATGGTCTTCGTGGGGCCGTCCGGCTGCGGCAAGTCCACCTTGCTGCGCAGTATCTGCGGCCTGGAAGAAATCAGCGGCGGCGACTTGTATATTGGCAAGACGCGCATGAACGACGTGCCGCCCGCCAAGCGCGGCATCGCCATGGTGTTCCAGAGCTACGCCCTGTACCCGCACATGAGCGTGGCGCAAAACATGGCCTTTGGCCTCAAGTTAGCCGGCATGAACAAGGTGCAGATCGCCGACGCGGTGCAGCGCGCCGCGCAAATCCTGCGCATCGAACCTTTGCTCGAACGCAAACCAAAAGACTTGTCGGGCGGCCAGCGCCAGCGCGTGGCCATCGGCCGCGCCATCGTGCGCAAGCCCGACGTTTTCCTGTTCGACGAGCCGCTGTCGAATCTGGACGCCTCGCTGCGCGTGCAGATGCGCATCGAACTGGCAAATCTGCACCGCGAATTGCGCTCGACCATGATCTACGTCACGCATGACCAGGTCGAGGCGATGACGCTGGCCGACCGCATCGTCGTGCTCAACGCGGGCCGCATCGAGCAGGTGGGCGCACCGCTCGAGCTGTACCACCACCCGGCCAACCTGTTCGTGGCCGGCTTCCTCGGCTCGCCCCGCATGAATTTCCTCAAGGGCAAGATCCACAGCCATGCGGATGGCGTGGCCGTGATCGCCACGGCGGCCGGCGGCATGCTGCAGGCGGCATTGACGCAGCCCTTGGCCAGCGGCACCCCCGTCACCATCGGCGCGCGCCCGGAACACGTGCAGGCATGCGCGCCCGGCGCCGCGTCCGCCATCACGGCCACCGTGCAAGCGGTGGAAAAACTGGGCGACATCAGCTATCTGTATGTGCAAGTGCCGGGCGGCGACGAGGCGCTGGTGGTGCGCGCCGATGCGGAAACAGACTGGGCCATCGGCCAGCAGGTGGCCCTGCAAGTGGCCGCCGCCCGTGTCCACGTGTTCGACGAACACGGGCAGGCCCGCACCTGATGCCTTGAATTTTACGGGCCGGGCGCTATGGGCGACGCCTGGCCTGGTTGCACTGTTTCAGCCTTGACACCCGACTTATAAAAATACAACTGGAGATCGACATGTCCTTCATGAATCCAAAACGCAGCTTCATCAAAACCACCCTGATCGCCGCCGCCCTGGCCGGCATCGGCAACCTGGCCGCCGCCAGCATGGCCAACGCGGCCGAAGCGGGCACCCTCTTGATCTGGATCAATGGCGACAAAGGCTACAAGGGCCTGGCCAAGGTCGGCGAGGAATTCACCAAGAAGACGGGCGTCAAGGTCGTCGTCGAACACCCGGAAGATGCGCCAAACAAATTCCAGCAGGCCGCCGCCGCCGGCAAGGGTCCGGACATCTGGATCTGGCCGCATGACCGCATCGGCGGCTGGATCGACGCGGGCTTGCTGCAACCATTGACGCCAAGCAAGGAAGCGCGCGCCGCCATCCTGCCGCTGGCGTGGAATGCCTTTACTGTCGGCGGCAAGACCTGGGGCTATCCGATGTCCATCGAAGCCGTCGCCCTCGTCTACAACAAGGACCTGGTGCCGAATCCGCCCAAGACCTTCGAGGAAATCGCCGCGCTGGACAAGAAACTGTCGGCGCAAGGCAAGAAAGCCATCCTGTGGGACTATACGAATACCTATTTCACCTGGCCCCTGCTGGGCGCGGGCGGCGGCTACCCGTTTGAAGTCAAGAGCGACGGCCGCTACGATGCGACGAAAACCGGCGTGAACAATGCCGGTGCCGTGGCTGGCGTGAATGCCGTCATGACCTTGATCAACAGCGGCGCCATGGCCAAGGGCGCCGGCTACGCGGAAATGGAAGCCGGTTTCAACCAGGGCAAGATCGCCATGATGATCAACGGCCCATGGTCGTGGGACAACGCGCGCAAGTCGAAGATCAACTTCGGCGTGGCAACGATTCCTACCGTGGCCGGCAAGACGGCCACCCCATTCGTGGGCGTGCTGGGCGCGATGATTTCGAAAGCCAGTCCGAACAAGGACCTGGCGACGGAATTCCTGGAAAACCAGATGTTGCAGATCAATGGCTTGAAAACCATCAATGCCGACGTTCCACTGGGCACGCCAGCGAACAAGGTGCTGTTTGCCGAGCTGAAATCGAACCCGAACATCCAGGCGACGATGGAAAGCGCGCAAGCGGGCCGCCCGATGCCGAACAACCCGGAAATGGGCCGTTTCTGGTCATCGATGCAATCGGCGCTGGAAAACATCACGCAAGGCCGCCAGAGCACCAAGGAAGGTCTCGATGCGGCGGCGAAGCGGATTACGACGGCCAATTAATTAGCTTTAGGTAGGTCGGATTAGGCCCGAAGGGCCGTAATCCGACAACATTGTTGGCGGCTGATGTCGGATTACGCGGCGTAGCCGCTAATCCGACCTATGCCACCACGCTTGACATCCAGCATCCATCTTCACAGGTATCCCATCGTGCGCAAGTTTATCGGCCCTACGGTATTGACCATCAGCATGGCGCTGGGTCTGTATCTGCTCTTCATGCTGTACATTTCCGGCCAGACCATGCTGGCCGCCGTCTTCCTCGGCTTGCTGACCCTGACGACGTTTGTCTTCACGTCGCCGCGCGCCTATGCCTACCGCTACCTGTTTCCCGGCATTACGGCGGTGATCGTCTTCGTGCTGCTGCCGCTCGTGTACACGGTGTCGATCGGCTTCACCAATTTCAGTTCGCGCAACCTGCTCACCTACGACAGGGCCACGCAATACCTGCTCGACGAGACGCAGCGCGTGGAAAGCGCCGGCTATGCGATGACCGTACACCCGGACAACAAGGAATACCGCTTGCGCCTGGAAAGCCCGGACACGGGTGAAATCCTGCTGACCGCGCCGCTGGCCCTGAAGCGCGCCGTGCCCCTGACAGTGGAGGTGGCGCCGCCGGACCCCGTGCAGGCGCCCGTGCTGGCCCCCGCCCTGCCCATCAAGGACATCATCGCCTTGCAAAAGGACTTGAAGCTGCTGACCCTCGTGCTGCCGAACAGGATCGAGTTGCGCATGGTGGGCTTGCGCGAATTCGGCCCCGTCGCACATGTCTACAAGCAACTTCCCGACAAGACACTGAAAAAGATCGCCACGGGCGAACTCGTGACACCGAACTTCAAGACGGGTTTTTATGAAATGCCGGATGGCACCAAGCTGGAACCGGGCTTCAAGGTCAACGTGGGCTTTGCCAACTTCGTCAAGATTTTCTCCGATGAAGCGTTCCGCGGCCCCTTCCTGCGTATTTTTGTGTGGACCATCGTTTTCGCCCTGATCAGCGTGGCCACCACGACGGGCCTGGGCATGGTGCTGGCCGTGCTGCTGAACTGGGATGCGCTGCGCTTCCGCGGCCTGTACCGCACCCTGCTGTTCCTGCCCTACGCCGTGCCGGGCTTCATTTCCATCCTGGTCTTCAAGGGGCTGTTCAACAACAACTTTGGCGAAATCAACCTCGTGCTCGACGCCTTGTTCGGCATCAAGCCCGCCTGGTTCTCGGACACCACCCTGGCCAAGGCCATGATCCTGATCGTCAACACCTGGCTCGGCTACCCCTACATGATGGTCGTGTGCATGGGCTTGATCAAGGCGATCCCGTCGGACCTGTACGAAGCGTCGGCCCTGGCCGGCGCGGGACCGCTGACGAATTTCTTCAAGATAACGTTACCGTTGATCATCAAGCCGCTGACGCCGCTGATGGTGGCCAGCCTGGGTTTCAATTTCAATAACTTCGTGCTGATCAGTTTGCTGACGGGCGGGCGCCCCGATTTCCTCGACACAACCTTACCGGCCGGCACCACGGACTTGCTCGTGTCCTACACCTACCGCATCGCGTTCGAGGATTCTGGCCAGAACTTCGGCCTGGCCGCCGCCATCTCGACCCTGATCTTCTTCCTCGTGGCCGCGATTTCGCTGGTCAACATGCGCCTGACGCGCATGAACAAAGCATAAAGGACAGACCATGGCTATCGTTGTCGACCGTTCCAACCGCTGGCGCATCCTGGCGGCCCACGTCGCCGTGATCGCGCTGATCGCGCTGGTGATGTTTCCCTTCCTGATGATCCTGTCGATTTCATTGCGCCCAGGCAATTTTGCCTCGGGCAGTCTGATACCGCCCGAAATCAGCTTCGAGCACTGGCGATTAGCGCTGGGCATGTCCTACCAGGCCGCCAACGGCGCCCTCGTCGAGCCGGACTTCCCCGTGCTGCTGTGGCTGTGGAATTCCATCAAGGTGGCCACCATGAGCGCCACCGTGACCGTGCTGCTGTCGACCACCTGCGCGTATGCGTTTGCGCGCATGCAGTTCCGCTTCAAGTCGCAGACCCTGTCCGCGCTGATGCTGCTGCAGATGTTCCCCGCCGTGCTGGCCCTGGTGGCCATCTACGCCATCTTCGACCTGCTGGGCAGCTATGTGCCCTGGCTGGGCATCGACCACCACGGCAGCCTGGTGCTGGCCTACACGGGCGGCATCGCCATGCACATCTGGACCATCAAGGGCTACTATCAAACCATTCCCATCGAGATCGAGGAAGCGGCCAAGGTCGACGGCGCCACGCAGTGGCAGGCGTTTGTCTACGTGCTGCTGCCGATGACGGTGCCCATTTTGATGGTGGTGTTCCTGCTGTCGTTCATCGGCGCCATCATCGAATACCCGATCGCTTCCGTGCTGCTGCATGAGCAGAACAACCTGACCCTGGCCGTCGGCTCGAAACTGTTCCTGTACGAGCAAAAATACCTGTGGGGCGACTTCGCCGCGGCGGCCATCCTGTCCGGCCTGCCCATCACGGCCGTGTTCCTGCTGGCGCAGAAGTGGATGATCTCCGGCCTGACGGCTGGCGGCGTGAAGGGCTGACCATGTGCCGCGCCCTGACTACGCTGGCCGCCCTCTTGCTCAGCGCTGCGGCGCAGGCAGGGAGCTTCGCTGACAACCCCATCGTCTACTTTGCCGTCACGGACCGTTTCGCCAACGGCAATCCCGGCAACGACAATTCCTATGGCCGCGCCGCCGACCCGCAAGGCGGCGACGTCGGCAGCTTTCACGGCGGCGACCTCGCCGGCCTCACGCAGCAGCTCAAAGCCGGCTATTTCAAGGAACTGGGCGTCAACGCCCTGTGGATCACGGCGCCGTATGAACAGATACACGGCTGGGTGGTGGGCGGCAAGCAGCAGTTCCGGCATTACGCCTATCACGGCTACTGGGCGCTCGACTACACCACCATGGACGCCAACATGGGCACGCGCGAGGAACTGCGCGAGATGATCAACACCGCCCACGCGCAAGGCATCCGCGTGCTGTTCGACGTGGTGCTGAACCACCCCGGCTATGCGGACTTGCGCACCCTGGCCGACTACAAGGTGCCCGTGCTGTGGCCCGGCCATGAGAAAGCCACCCTGCGCGACTATCACAGCTTCATCGACTACAACAACTTCGAGTTCAAGCAGTGGTGGGGCCCGGACTGGGTGCGCGCGGGCTTGCCCGGCTATCCCGACGGCGGCAAGGACGACTACACGATGCAGCTGGCATACCTGCCCGACTTCCGCACGGAAAGCGCCAAGGCCGTGGGCTTGCCGCCGATTTTGCAGCGCAAGATGGATACACGCGCCGTGGTCCTGCCCGGCACCACCGTGCGCGGCTACCTGGTGCACTGGCTGGCCGACTGGGTGCGCGAATTCGGCGTCGACGGTTTCAGGGCCGACACCGTTAAGCACGTGGAACCGGCCAGCTGGCTGGCCTTGCGCGCGGCCGCCACCGATGCCCTGAAGGACTGGAAGACGCGCCATCCCGAACAGAAGATCGACGATGCGCCATTCTGGATAACGGGCGAAGCGTGGGGCCATGGCCCCGAGCGCAGCAGCTGGTTTGATGCCGGCTTCGATTCGATGATCAATTTCGACTTTCAAGGCCGCGCGGGCGGCGACTGGACAAGCATCGACGGCGTGTACCGCCAGTACGCGACGCTGCTGGGCAAGCGCATTGGCAATGCGCCACGCTACGACATCCTGTCGTATATCTCCTCGCACGACACCAGCCTGTTCCCGCGCGAGCAATTGAAGCACGGCTTGAGCGCCCTGCTGCTGGCGCCGGGCGGCGTGCAGCTGTTCTATGGCGATGAAAGCGCGCGCCAGCCTGGCGTGGCACCCGTCGGCGACGAACAGCAGGCCACGCGCTCCGGCATGAACTGGGACTCGCTTGATGCGGCGACGCTGGCGCATGCGCGCAAGCTGGGCCAGTTCCGCCTGCGCCACCCGGCGCTGGCGCGCGGCGAGCATCGCTTGATCCAGGACAAACCGTATGCGTTCGCCCGCGTGATGGATGGCGACGCCGTCATCGCCGTGCCCGAGGCGCAGGGCGCCATCCCGCTGAAAGTCCACGGTGTCTTTGCCGATGGCGCCCTGCTGCGCGACGCCTACACGCATCACACCTACACCGTCAAAGATGGTGCCGTCGCCGTGAACGCGGCCGGCACCGTCCTGTTAGAAAAGGCTGCACCATGAGTACCTATGACATCCTGGTGGTCGGCGGCGCCGGCATCGACACCATCGTGCGCGTCCCCGACCTGCAACTGCCCGTCGCCGATTCGCTGCACGTGCCACCCATCCGTGACTATGTGGCGCACACGGGCAATGGCGTGGCGCTCGCTTGCCACGCGCTGGGCCTGCGCTGCAAGTTCATCGACTTCATCGGCGACGATGCACAAGGCGCGGCCATCCTGCAGCGCTATAAAGAGACCAAGCTCGATTTTTCACACATCGTCGAACCCTCGGGCACGCGGCGCAGCGTCAACCTGGTCGACCCGCAAGGACGCCGGCTGTCGCTGTACGACGGCCGCCACCCGGAAGACCTGCGCATGCCGGCCGCCTTTTATTTACCCTACCTGGGGCCGGCGCGCCACGCGCACTTTTCCATCATGGGCTGGGTGGCGGCGCTGTTTGACGATGCGCAAGCGTGCGGCACGACGGTATCGACCGATTTGCACGACTGGGATGGCGTCAACCCGCATCACAAGGTCTTTGCCCTGCGCGCCGACCTGGTGTTTCTCAGCACGGCGGCGCTGGGCGCGCGTCGGGACGACGTCATGCGCGCAATTCTTTCGGAAGGCCGCGCGCAGGCCGTCATCGCCATGGCCGGCGCGCACGGCGCCTACCTGCTGGAACGGGGCAGCGGCCCAGTGCGCCACACTCCGACGGCGGGATTGACGCTGCCCGTGGTGGACACGAATGGCGCCGGCGACTCCTTCGTGGCGGCCTTTTTGCACGCCTGGCTGGCAGGATTGCCGCTCGACGAGGCCATGCGCCGCGGCGCCATCGGCGGCGCGTTTGCCTGCGCCCAGCATGGCACGCACGAACGCTTCATCGGCCAGGCGGAGCTGCATGACTTATATCAAGACAGCACTAGCTTATGACTTAAAATTCTATCAAGCATGCCAGTCAGCCAAGTGACTCATGGCACAATGGCTGCGGATTTCACCACCGCATACCATAGCAACCGGAGACTACATGAGAATCGAAACCCTGGCCGTGCATGCCGGCTACACCCCCGACCCGACCACCAAGGCCGCCGCCGTCCCCATCTACCAGACGGTGGCCTACGCCTTCGACAATGCCCAGCATGGCGCCGACCTGTTCGACCTGAAAGTGGCCGGCAATATCTACACGCGCATCATGAACCCCACGCAGGACGTGCTGGAAAAGCGCGTCGCGGCGCTGGAAGGCGGCGTGGCCGCGCTGGCCGTGGCGTCGGGCATGGCGGCCATCACCTACGCGATCCAGACGATCGCCGAAGCGGGCGACAATTTCATCTCCGCCAGCCAGCTGTATGGCGGCACCTACAACCTGTTTGCCCACACCCTGCCGCAGATCGGCATCGAAGTGCGCTTCGCCGACGCGCGCCAGCCCGAAACCTTCGCCGCGCTGATCGACGCGCGCACCAAGGCCATCTTCTGCGAATCGATCGGCAACCCGCTGGGCAACGTGACGGACGTGGCCAAGCTGGCCGAAATCGCCCATGCGCACGGCATTCCGCTGATCGTCGATAACACGGTACCGAGCCCCTACCTGTTCCGCCCCATCGAGCATGGCGCCGACATCGTCGTCCATTCGCTGACCAAATACCTGGGCGGCCACGGCACCACCGTGGGCGGCGCCATCGTCGACAGCGGCAAATTCCCCTGGGCCGAGCACAAGCAGCGCTTCAAGCGCCTGAACGAGCCGGACGTGTCCTACCACGGCGTCGTCTACACGGAAGCCTTCGGCCCCGCCGCCTTCATCGGCCGCGCGCGCGTCGTCCCGCTGCGCAACATGGGCGCGGCGATTTCGCCCCTCTCCGCCTTCCAGCTGATCCAGGGCATCGAAACCCTGGCCCTGCGCATGGATCGCATCTGCGACAATACGCTGGCCCTGGCCAAACACCTGAAAAACCATCCGAAAGTCGCGTGGGTCAATTACGCTGGCCTGGAAGACCACCCGGACCACGCGCTGGTGAAAAAATACATGAACGGCCGCGCCTCGGGCATCTTGTCCTTCGGCCTGAAGCTGGCGGCAAGCGAAGACCCGCGCGCGGCCGGTGCCCGCGTGCTCGACGCCCTGCAGCTGTTCACGCGCCTGGTCAACATCGGCGACGCCAAGTCGCTGGCCACGCATCCGGCCTCCACCACGCACCGCCAGCTCAATCCCGAGGAACTGGCCAAGGCGGGCGTGTCCGAAGACATGCTGCGCCTGTCCGTGGGCATCGAACATATCGACGACTTGCGCGAAGACCTGGAACAGGCCTTGAACGCGGCGTAAGGCCTGTTTTCACGCGTTCCCCCTGGGGAGTTCATGCCATAATCGGCGGCATGAACTCCCCTTCCCCTTCGCCGGAGCAGCCGGCATCTGGCCAGTTCCGCGGCCTGTTCCGCGCCGAATATGCGCGCCGCATGAACGCCGTGCTCGACCATATCGACCGCCACCTGGACACGCCGCTGGACCTGGCGCAGCTGGCCGACGTCGCGCATTTTTCGCGTTTCCACTTTCACCGCGTATTCGCCGCCTGGATGGGCGAAACCCTGGGCGACTATGCGCGCCGCCGGCGCCTGGAATCGGCCGCCTTGCGGCTGGCCTGCCGCCCCGGCGAAGCGATACTGGACATCGCCCTGGCGACGGGCTTCGGTTCCGGCGAAGCGTTTGCGCGCGCCTTCAAGCTCAAGTTCGGCTGCACGCCGACAGCCTGGCGCGCCGGCATTGCCGCGAAGAACGCCGCCATGCTCGCGGCCATGCGCCTGCGCCGGCAAGAGAGCAATCCGGATCAGGCCATGCGCAATGCCGATCAGGAAAACGGGCCGAACTTCCCGCACCATGGGCACTCCAATCCACTTGATAGAGAGAGTCCCATGCAAGTCACCATCCTCGACCTGCCGCCCGCCACCGTCGCGTGCCAGCGCCATATCGGCCCTTACGGCCCCGCCATCAGCGCCTTCTGGCGCGACACCGTATCACCGTGGATGCAGTCCCACGGCCTGGGCGACGCCACCTGCTACGGCATCGGCCTTGACGACCCCAGCATCACGCCGCCGGAAAAATGCCGCTACGACGCCTGCGTCGCCGTGCCCGACGGCTTCCAGTCAGCGGGAAGGGCCAGCCTCGCCACCCTGCCGGGCGGGCGCTATGCGGTGGCGCGGTTCAAGGGACCGTCCAGCGCCATCCCCGACGCGTGGACGCGCATGGCGCGCGAATGGCTGCCTTCCAGCGGCCTGCAGTGGGACGAGCGCCCCTGCTTCGAGCGATTTGCCGCCGCCACGGCGATGGACCCGGCCACCGGCGAATTCTCTTGCGAGATATGCATCCCCGTGCGGCCGCTGTAGCCTCCTCTTTCGCGTATATCAGCCCGCGATACCATAGCGCGATGCCGGCTTGCCGCGCATCGCGCCCGCGAACAAGGCCAGGCGCGCCGCGTCAAACTGCTCCCACAAGGCCTGGTCTTCGACGGAGGGCAAAGTCACCAGCTCGCCCTGGTCCAGGCCCGCCAGCGCCGCATCGACGCAGTCTTCAGCGCGCATGATGGTGGCCTGGTCCAGCTGCGACAGCGGCACGCCGCTCAACTCCCAGATTTCCGTCGCCGTCGACGCAGGCAGCACCAGCTGCACCACGATGCCCGTGCCAGCCAGCTCCTGCTGCAAGCCCCGCGTGAAATTCATCACATAGCCCTTGGTGGCGCTATAGATCGTGCTCACCGGCAGGATGTGGAAGGACAGCACGGAACCGATGTTGATGATGGTGCCCCCGTTGCGCTGCTTGAATTGCGGTAGCACGGCGTAGGTCAGCTCGGCCAACGCCGTCACATTGACCTTGTCCATGGTGGCGATGCCCGCCCTGGCCGTATCGACGACGGGCGCCAGGGTCGAGGCGCCCGCATTATTCACCAGCATGGTGATGGCCGGATTGCTGGCCAGTTCATCGGCCACACGCTGCAGGTCGGCCGGCGCGGACAAGTCGGCCGCCATGGCGCGCACGGCCACGCCATACTTGTCCGCCAGCGACTTGGCCAGCACGCCCAGGCGCTCGACCCGGCGCGCCACCAGGATCAAATCAAAACCGCGCGCGGCCAGGCGGTCCGCATACACGGCGCCAAGACCGGAAGAGGCGCCGGTGACGAGGGCCGTGCCTTGGGTGGTAACTGCATTCATGATCATTCCTTCTTCAAGATAGGGGGTGGATTGCGTCATCAAGCATGATAGTCATCATGTTTGTATGCGTTAAATATGACGGTCGTCATGTTTGATAAGTTGAAGCATGACGAACATCATGTATGATGTCAACCATTATTTTTGAACCGCGATCAGGAGCCTGCCATGCGTTATCCCGCCGAAGAAACCGCCGAAAAGCACCAGCGCATCCTCACGGAAGCGGCGCGGCTGTTCCGCGAACAGGGCTTTGACGGCGTCAGCGTGGGACAGATCATGAAGGCGACAGGGCTGACGCATGGTCCCTTCTACAATCATTTCGCCTCGAAGGAAGCGCTGATGGCCGAAAGCACCCGGCACGGCTCGGAGCACTCGCGCGTGGCGCTCGATGCGGCAACCATCAGCCCGGAAAGCATGCGCCAATATGTACGCGATTATGTGAGCGCGGCCCACCGCGATGCGCCGGGCCATGGCTGCCTGCTGGCGGCGCTGGCAGGCGACGCGCGCAAGCAGCCTGCCGTGCGCCCCGCCTTCACCTTCCACCTGAAATCCATCATCGGCAAGCTGGCGACGCATTTTCCGTGGCAGAAGAAACGCAACCCCCGACAGCAAGCCATCGTCATGCTGTCGGCCATGGTGGGTGCCGTGGCGCTGGCGCGCGCCGTCGATGACGAAGCGTTTTCGGATGAGATCCTGGCGGCGGTCAGGGCAACACTTGCGCCACCTGCCTGACCCTGTCGGCCACCGTGCCTGACACATCGACGTACGCAATCTCCCGCCGCGCCAGCTCGTCCCGGTACCACGCATGCTGGCGCGCGCGGAAATCGCCGTCGCGGCGCGTGCCGTCCTGGATGAAGGGAAAATCGGGCGCGCACAGCAGCACCAGGTCGTAGCAGTGTTCGGCCAGCTGCGCCAGTTCCTGCTCGGCCCTGCCGAACATCTCGACACAGTAAAAATAGGTGGTCAGGGGCGAGGTATCGCAAAACAGCCAGCGCTGCGCCTGTGCAGCAGCGGCAGCTTCACGCCTGAGCTGCTCCCTGCCGATTTTCAGCAGATCGTCGTAGTGCAAGATGCCATCCTGGCTTTCCCACAGTTCCCGGCCATATTCGGCCACCCAGCCGGTATCGAAATGCGCCGCCAGCGCTTGCGCCAGGGTCGTCTTGCCGCTCGACTCGCCACCGAGCACGCACACGCGCGTGACGAAATCGGCGCGCACGACGGGCGACAGGAAGGCGCCGTGCGCCTGCGGGTCTTGCCGCACGAGGGTGCCGGACACGGGTACCAGGGTTCTCGCCTGGTCCACGCTGACGTGCGCCACCGCGCCCAGCGCATAATGCCGTTCCAGCACCTGCGCGAAGCCGGGGCCATAGTCTTCGCTGCTGAACACGGCATCGACGGGCAAGTCCAGCACCGTCCAGCACAGCCAGCCCATGAAATGACGATGCTCGTCGCCCTCGTCGTCGTTGTGCGGCAGCGCGCGCGCCTGCACGCCGCGCGCCGCGCACAGGGCCGCCAGACGCGCATCGTCGAGCACGACGATATGCGCCTGCGGGAATTGCGCGCGCAACCACCGTTCCCGGCGCGCCGGCTCATAGCCGGGAAATTCGGGCCTGGTGTAGCTGACCAGCAGCAGTTCTTCGCAAGCGTCTTGCGCACGCTTGATCAACAGTTCGTGGCCCTGGTGCAGCGGGCAAAATTTGCCCACCACGAGGCCGCGTTTATAAAGGTTCATGCCACTGCTTCCTGCAAATCCGACGTGTATTGAATGATCTTGTCTTCCGCCAGCAAGGTCTCGACCGTGACGGCGCCGAAAAAAGGCGCCAACAAGGTGCGCGCCTCGTCAGCCTGCGGCATGGCGCCCGGCGCCAGGCGCAGCACGACGCTGCCATCGCCATGCTGGTGCACGCCGAACAGGGCGATGGCCAGCGGCTTCAAGGCGTGCGTGATGTCGATATTATTGATCCATGCGCCCTTGACCGTCCTGTAGCGCAGGGGACTGCGGCCCGCCAGGCCCACCAGCACGGGGCCGTCGGGGCCATGCGCCAGGGAGGCGTAGTCGCCCGTGCGATAGCGCACGAGGGGCAGGCAAAAATTGAAACCGCCCGTCACGGTGATTTCGCCGCGCGCCCCATCGGCCACGGGCCGGCCGTCCGCGTCGAGGATTTCCACGTACAAGCGGTGCTGCAGCAGCACGTGGCCGCCCGCCCGCTCGTCGTAGACGGCCACGGGACCCACTTCATTGAGCGAATAGATGTCGAGCACGGGGCAAGCAAAAGCCGCTTCCAGCCGTGCGCGCATGCCGGGCAACAGCATCATGGAGACGGACAGCAGCGCGGCGGGACGGTGCGTCATGGGCAAGGTCAGCAGCTCGGCAAACGAGATGGGGTCGCCCGCGATCAGCTCGGGCGCCATGGCATCGAGGTAGCGCGCGCGGTCTTCAGCTTGGCGCCAGTCGTCCGGGTGCAGATTGATCTTCGCCAGGCCCGATTCACCCATCGTGGGCGTGACGGAGACATAGGTGAAGCAGCGGCGCTGGTGCCCCAGCAGCATCACGCCCACCTGGCCCGCGCCATGGCGCAGGGTCACGCCGAAGCGGCGCAGCGCGCGCTTGTGGAAAGCCAGGTAGCGCCCCGCCACCAGCGGGTGCGAGGCGATCAGCAGCGGGTGGCCCGTGGTGCCCGTCGTCTGGAAGTTGATCATGCGCGCCAGGTCCGCCTCGTCGGGCACGAAGGCGGCGATATCGTGCGCCAGCTCGGCGCGGCTGACGGGCGCCACGTCCGCAAGGCGCGCGGGGGGTGAGCCGCAGGCGCGGTAATACGGCACGCCAGCGTAAACCTCCCTGAGAAAAGCCGGCAGCCAGGAGGGCGGTGCGGCGGCGCTCCAGCTGATCGCCGCGTCGATGACCTCGCGCTCATAGGCATGCAAGGCGGCCACTTCCGCCGCCTGCAGCTTGTTGCCGCTGCGGTTGCGGTAACGGGGGGCTGCGGGATGGCTGCGCAGCTTGTCCAGCATGCGCGCGCCCGCCGGCGTCAGGGTGGGACAGTAGTCGCGGTCCGATTCCCAGGCGCCGCCCGGCAGATTGACATCAGGTTTGCCAGCGAGCGTCATTCGCGCGACCACTTGTCGGCCGACTCCTCGGCCGCCTTCTTCGCCAGCGCCTCGCGGATCTCGCGCGCGCGCTGCTCGGCCAGGCGGCTCGCCTCGAGCAGGCGGCGGCGCTCAGTGCCGCTGATGGCGGACAATCTGTCCGTGGCCTGCGCCACGCTTTCATCGCGCGGCCGAAAACCCAGGCGCGCCAGCACGATGCGCGCCAGTTCCTCGCGCCGTTCCGGGTCTTGCGTGAACTGGTGGGCCGGCGTACTGGCGGCCAGTTCGCGCGCCGCCTCGCCCAGAACCTGCAGCAGATCATGCTGCGGCAACTGCCGGCCGACGAACCACTCGTCGGCCAGCAGCCAGCAGACGATCATGGCCAGCGCCAGCCGGTTGCGGTCCGCCTTGACCTGGGCGCCGACAAAACCCTGCAGTGACGCGGCAGGCGCGCGCGCGCCATGCAGCAGCATAATGTCGTTGACCAGCGCGGCAACCGCCACCGCCTGCGCGTTGGCGACGCCGGCGATGCGCGGTTCGGCGAGGAATTCGGCGGGCGTGTCGGCCAGGCGGTGGGTCAGGGTTTCGAGGTGGGGTCCGGGATTCTGCATATCATGGTTGTATATAGTGGCGCCGGCTGAACGCGCGCGCAAATTCCAGCAAGTCCTCGTAGCGCTCGACGGCGTGGATATCCCAGCCCTGCTCGCGGCGCGCGCGCTTTAAATCGTCATAGGTTGGCTGCAGCCACTTGCTGGCCGCCGCGCCATCCCAGTCGCGCGCCAGGTTCAGGGCCATGGTGCCGCCCGCGCCGCCCCGGGCCAGCGCTTTCGCCGAGATATCCCAGCCGCTGTTGCCCAGTTCATCCTTGTCGAACATGGTGGTGATGCCGTCGTCGGAAATCATCAGGATGTGCGCGGGCCGTTCGCGCTTGCCCGCGTAGGTCTGGCGCAGGCGGTGGATGGGAAAGCACGTGCCGCCGCCAAAAAATTCCGTCAGCACGCCCAGTATCATGTCTTCATCGCGCACGAAACCGGGCGTCTGCATCACCTCGTTCTTGCCGCTCCACAGGGTCACCTGCACTTTCGCGCCGGCGCGCAAGGCGGACAAGGCAATGACGGCGCCGGCCAGGGTCAGGAACGAGGTGTGCGCCTGCGGGTTCGGCATGGAGCCGGAACTGTCCACGTACATGTCCAGGTCGACGGGCACGGCATCGATGGCGCGCGCCGGTTCGCGGCCATAGACCCTGCGCACGGTCGTCACGCCCGGCACGGGGCGCGGCGACTGCATCACGGACTGCAGCCAGTCTATTTCCTCGAGCGGATCGCCGATTTCCCACGCTTCCAGCCCTTCCATCTGCGGTTCCTGCGATTCGGGCGCGGGGCGGCTGGGAAACGCCACCAGGTGCGGCAAGGCCCGCTCGCGGTAGTAGCGGATGGCGATTTCATGGTCGCTCAGGTCGATGCCCGAGGCCTTCAGAATGTCGCCCAGCTCGAACGGTTCGCGCAGCTGTCCGCCGCCGGGCCGGGCCGGCGCCTCGCCGGGCGGCTCCTCGCCATCGAGGCCGGAAATGCGCCTGTCGTGCACCGGGTGGATGGCGCCGCCCTCCTCGTCATCCTCGATCTGCTGCGCGCCATAGGTCTGGCAGCCCCTGGCCGCGTCGCGCGTGTCCTGCAGATAGCGGCTCGGGCTCAAGGCATCCGTATCGTCGACCAGATAGGGCAGCAGCAAGGTGGCGAAGCGGCCCGCCGCCAGCATCCAGTCGTTCGCATACACGCGTATCAGGCGCGCGCCCAGCCAGGCATCCGTGTCCAGGCGCTCGTCGGCCTCGTTCTCAGCCCCTGCTCCGCCAAGTTCACCCTTTTCCAGCTGCCACAGGTTTTCATAGATGCGCATGTACAAGGTCCAGACGCCGCCGCTGCCCTTGGCCCGCGCTTCCACCGTGCGCCCCTGCTGCAGCTTGCGGTAGATGTCGGCCATGCGCAGATTCGCCTGGCGCTGCAGGCGGTCGTTGATGAACAGGTCCGTGTAGAGATTGGCCACCATGGGCGCGTGCTGCTCCAGGGTGGGCAAGGCGCGGCGCATGCGCGCCAGCAGGCGAAACTGGTCGCCGGCGCTGCCCGGCGCGAGGATGTGGTGGCCGATTTCATGGGCGAGGATTTCCAGCGCATAGTCGTCCAGCCCCAGCTCCGTCACCAGCGGCAAGTCCACCACCACGCTCTGGTCCAGCAAGCGGATCATGGCGAAGCTGCCGGACAGGCCCTGCTTGCTGGCCTCGACGCGGCTGGCGCACAGGCTCGGGTCGCGCAAGCGCGTAAATTTGCTCCATACGGCCAGGGCCGCGGGCCAGGCGGCGCGCCAGGCCTCGATCAGCGCGGTGTCGGCATCGTTCTTCATGCGAGCGGCAGCAGGCGGATCGCGTGCGTCCATGGCGACGTGACGGCCAGCGTATGCGCATTGGCGGCGATGGCGATGTCGCCGGCCGGCACATCGAGTTCGATGCGGCGCGCGCCGATCTGCAGGGTCGCCCCGTCGAGGCGCACGGACGCCGGCGCGCCCGTTTGCGCATGATCAAACTCCTGCGCCGTGGCGCTGTGCAGCACGGCGCCACAGGCGTCGGCCACCAGCAGGTAATGGCGTTCGGCGCTGCGCACGATGAAACCGTCGTCCGTGGCGCGCACCAGCGGCGGCGTGGCGAAGTCGCCACCGAGGCCGCTGAAGCTGCCGAACTCGCGGCCCTCCGCATTGCCGCGCCACGGATTCGCCATTAGCTGCGCATGCACCTGCGGCCATGACGCACCCGGTTCGCCAAAGGCGGCCAGCGCCAAGGCGGGCGGCAAGGTATCGGCGGCGGCCAGCGCGCCCTGGCGGAAATGCGCAACGCCCGCGCGCCAGGCCAGCACCTGGCCCACGGCGCGCAGCTGCGCCAGCGTGGCGATCTGCGGCGCCAGGGCGGCCAGCTCGCGCTGCCACTGCGCGGGCCGCGCGCCCGCCACGCAGGCGATGTGGATGGCCGCGTTGCTGAGCATGCCCAACGCGTCGACCGGGGCGCTGGCCAGCAGCAGCGCAAACTGCGGCGCCAGCTCGCGCCAGACGGTGTTCAGGAACGGGTTTTTCGCCGCCGGCCCCGCCAGGCCATGGCCCACCAGTTCCAGGGCCATGTCATAGGCGGCCAGGGTCGCGCCGCCCACGCGCTCGGGCGCGGCGGCTGCCACGGCCACCACCAGCGGATCGACGCCGTCGCGCAAGAAGGCGCCAAAGGCGGCCATGTCGAGCGCGGGAAAGCGCCGGCGTGCTTCCGCCGCACGCGCATTGAACTGGGCGCGGCCACTGGCAAGTAGCGAAGCAAAGGCAGGAGAGATCATCGCGGCCCGTCAGTCGCTGTGCGAAAAGTGCAGCAGATAACGCTCGCCAGCGCGCTCGAACGCGATCTCGTCCCAGTGGATCGCGTACCAGAAACCGGCGGGCGGCGTCATCGTCACGGCGTACGGCGAAAAACCGCCCAGCGCTGCATCGAGCGATGCGAGGAAAGCGGCCACCAACTGGGCGCGGAAGCGTCCCGGCGGCGCCGCCTGCATATGCTGTGACGAGAAAAACCAGCGCTGGCACACTTGCTCCAGCTGCGCGCGCGCGCACGGCGCGGCCTTGATATGCCACAAGGGGGCCGGCAAGTCGCGCGCGGGCTCGATGACGTGCAAGGCATGATCTTCCACGCGCAAGCCCAGCGCCGTGGCGAGATCGGGCGCATCGGGCAGGCGCAGCAACTCGTAGCTCGCACACAAGTCGCTCGCCTCGCCATTGAGCATGGCCAGCGCTTGCAGGAAGCCTTGGCAGTGCAGCATGCTCATTGCGAACGCAGCCAGCTGCGGTAATTCGTATAGCGCTGATGCAGGTATTTGAGCTTCAGCAAATCGTCGTACAGGGGACCGTACAGTTTTCTCCCCTTCGTGCGTTCGCCGATCAGCTTTTCGATGCGGTTCAGCCGCGCCAGGGTCTCGCGCTCGCTGACGCCGTCGAGGCCCCGGTCGAATTCGGCCGACAGCACGCCTACGGGATCGTCGCGGTCCAGGTCCAGGCGGTTGAATTCATCGTTGGACAGGTCGAACAGGCGGCGCAGCCAGCCCAGCCTGTCGCTGCGGTAGGCGGCGTTTTCCGGCAGCGCGAAAAATGGCGCGTCCGGGTCCGGCTGCAGCTTGTTATGCAGGACGAAGGGCAGCACCTGGCGCAAGTCTTCCAGCGCCACCTCGCCATTGCCGCGAAAATATGCCATGGCCTTGGCGTAGATCATGAGCGCCATCAGGGTGCGCACGGAGATGCCGTTCAGGGTCTGGCAACCGAGATCCTTCAGGCGGTCGCGCCCATTGTCGGCCGCCTGCGCGGCACCACGGTCGGCGCCCGCCAGGCGGGCCGTATCCTTGGTCATGTATTCGAACTGGCCGCCCGCCGTCTCGAACAGTTCGAACTGGCTGGCAAAGAATTCCAGGCGGCGGCGCACGGCGTCGGGTATGCCCACCTGGCGGATGGCCTCGCCGATCTGGTCCACTTCCCCTTCCGTGAAGATGATCTCGGGCGGCACCAGCTCTTCGGGACGCACGTTTTCTTCCACGCGCAGCAGCAGCTCATTCAAAAAGCGCGGATTGAAGGCCAGCGCCTGCACCGTCACGTCGACCCGGTCGCGCAGCGCCTCGATCACCTGGTAGGTGCCGCCGCCCTGGTCGTCGTTGGCCGTCAGATACCAGGCCGCTTCCGGGCATTCATAGATATGGCTCAGCACTTCCGCGTAATTGTCGCCCATGACGGTGAGCAGCGCGCTTTGCGTGCGCGTGGGGATGCGGTTGTATTCATCGACGATCTTCACGCGCATGCCCAGCCAGGCGCGCCAGGCGATGCGGATATCGTCCATGCTTTGCGCGTTGACCAGGTCCGCCGGCAGCGGATTGCCCAGCAAATCGGCCACCGTCATCTGCGGGTGGCCATGCTGCATCGCGCGTTTCACCTCCTTGACGGTGGAGCCGGCCAGCACGCCCATCAGCAGTGCGCTGGCCGTCTTGCCCCGCCCCGGCCCGCCGACGAACAGGCATTTGCGGCGCGTGGCAAACGTCAGCAGCGGCAGCAAAATGAAGCTCGAATAGCTTTGCGCCGACGGCAAATTCAATGTGCGGCGGCTGTCGCCCACGGAGTAGGTCTGCGACGGGCCGTCGTTGTACTCGATGTCGTAGTGGGGGCTGATGATGGCGTGGTTGACGATCCAGAAATACGCCTGGCGCAGCTTTTCATCGAAAGGCCGCGCTTGCGCCTCGCCTTCCGCTCCCAGCGCGATGGGGCCCTGGTACAGGTCCGCCACGTCGAACTGCCGCGCGGCGGGCGCGGACTTGGGCTTGGTGGGGGCCTGGGACAGGCGCTGGAACAGGTTAAAAGACGGCATGGCAATACTCTTCCATTAAGGAAATGAAATTATTGCACAAGCCACCTGCAAGCGCCGGTTCGGATGAAAAGCAGCTCAGCCCGCCATCGGCGTGGCCAAAAATACCGGCTGCTGCTCGGCCAGCGCCGTCAACGCGGCCACGGCCGGATAATCGCTGGCCGCCATCACGTCAGGCACCATCTGCTGAGCAAAACTCCAGGCCACCGCAATGGTGATGCCGGCAATACTCAAGCAGTCTGGCGCCTCTTCGCGCAATGACGCTTCCAGCTGCGCCCAAGCCCCATGCAACTGCAGCTGGACGCGGTCCAGCCAGGGCTGGTGCTGCTTTTCCTGCGGGCGCAAGCGCCGTTCATAGACGATCTGCACGGCTTTGTCACAGGCTGCCAAAGCATAGCTGGTTTGGCACAGCGCGCGCAGGCGTGCCGGACCCGGCTCCGGCCTGATGCGGGGAGCATGCGCGGCCAGTTCCTCCAGATACGCCAGGATCAAGGTCGAATCCATCAGCACCTGGCCATCGTCCGTGACCAAGGTCGGCACTTTGACGGCCGGGTTGATGCTCCGTACCTGGTTGACATCGGAAAACACCGACAGGGGCCGGTGTTCGTGCTCCAGGCCCAGCACTTTCATACCGATGGCAACGCGCCTGACGTAGGGCGAATCGAGCATTCCGATCAATATCATGGTCTTCTCCTCTCCAGCTGATGAAGAAACGCGATGACTTGCGCCGCGACGGGCAATGGCGCGTCTTCCATCAGGAAGTGCCCGGCCTCGTCAAACAGGTGCAAGGTGGCGCCGGGAATATCGCGCTGCAGGCGATGGCCGTAAGCCACCGGCTGCCACTCGTCCTGCTGGCCCCATAATATCTGTACCGGCACTGTCAACTGCGGCAGTCTTTCGGTAAAGTCCATCGTATAGCAGGCGTTATAGTGCGCCACCTGGTGCTGGTAGAACGAGGGCTGGCCCAGCACGCCGCACAGCGGCTCCAGGTAGCAGCGCAGGAGCTCGCCCTGCATCCTGTCCTTGTGAAAAACGGCCATGCCCAGCTGGCGCGCCATCGTGCCGCGATGCTCGCTGGCCGGCGTCAAGGCACGCCGGGCGAAATCATCGCGCAGATGCTTCCAGGTGGGCGACGGCCACGAATCGTAGCTGGGCGCGTCGGCGATGCTCAAGCTGCGCAGGCGCGACGCGTGGTCGAACGCCAGGCGCAGCGCAATGGCGCCGCCGATATCGTGGCCGAACAAATGGGTGGTCGGCAGTTGCCAGTGGTCGAGCAAGGCTGCCAGCAAGGTCACCTGCGCCGCTACCGAGGTATCGGCCTCGACGGGCCGCTCCGACCGTCCAAAGCCCAGCAAGTCATACAGGTGCACCTGGAAACCGGCATCGACGAACAGCGGTACCAGTTCGCGCCAGATAATGCTGTGCGCCGGCGTGCCATGCACCAGCACCAGCGGCGTGCCTGCGCCATGGATACCGGTGGCGATACGGTGGCCGTGGATCAGGGCGTGGCCATTCAACAGCAGTTCTTGACTCGTCATCAGATGTCCTTTTGTTTGCAGAACCTGCAGGCTAAGGCTTGACTGGACATGACGCCAGTGACATTCTTTTGCTCTTCAATGCAACTTTTGTCATAACTCATGAATTTGCGCCTATCCGTCGATGCCCTGCGTGTGTTCAGGGCAGTGGTACAAACCGGCAGCATGAGCCAGGCCGCCAGCATGCTCCATCTGAGCCAGTCGGCCGTCAGCTGGAAAATCAAGCGACTGGAGCAGCAGCTCGATTGCCCGCTGCTGGCGCGCAGCGGCGGGCTGTTTGGCACGACCGACCAGGGAGCCGTGCTGCTGCGGCACGCCGTCAACATACTCGATGCCCACGATGATGCCGTCGCCCATTTTTCGCCATCGGCGATGCATGGCCGGCTGCGCATCGGCGTGACGGAGCAGATTTCATTGACGGACGTGTGCGCGGTGCTGTCGCAGTTCTCGCATCACCACCCCAAGGTGGACGTGCAACTGGTGGTGGAGCAAAGCCAGGTATTGCGCGAACGCTTTGCCGACGGCGTGTTCGATGTGATTTTGCATCAGGATTTTGCCGGCATGGCGGCGCCGGCCGACACACTGTTATGGACGGAAACGCTGCATTGGTGCGCCGCCACGGCAGAGCAGACTTTGCCGGGCGAGACCGTCAAGCTGATCACCTACGGGCCGCACTGCTTTTACCGCCGGCTGGCCGAGGAAAAGCTGGGTCAGGCCGGCATGGCCTGGAGCGTGGGCCTGGAATGCCCGTCGATGGCGGGTGTGCTGACCGCGATTGCCGCCGGGCTGGGCATGGCGGTGGTCAATGAACGCAAGCTGGGCCAGGGCGTGCACCGGCATGCGGCACTGGAACG
Organism: Janthinobacterium sp. GW822-FHT07H11; assembly: GCF_058798615.1. Taxonomy (NCBI): domain Bacteria; kingdom Pseudomonadati; phylum Pseudomonadota; class Betaproteobacteria; order Burkholderiales; family Oxalobacteraceae; genus Janthinobacterium; species Janthinobacterium sp. GW822-FHT07H11. Next base: position 2,582,911 of record NZ_CM179507.1, on the reverse strand, counting down.
GCTGGCGCCGCTACCCCGTGTCGCCAGCCTGCTGCGGGCCAATGACAACCTGCCCGACCCCGTGCGCGCCGGTTTTTGCCAGCTGCTGCTGGCAGCATTGCAGAACAAGAGGCATGATGGATCCCGTCGCTAGCGATGCGGCCAGTGGGGGCTCCAGCGCTTTCCCTGGTTTCGTGCTCATTCTTGTTTAATGATGGACACTGGCGCCTCGGCGCGCCAGCGCCACCAGCCCAGCGCCACGCAGGCCAGCAGCAAGGCCAGCAGGCCCGCCACTTCATGGCGGATTTCATACAGCGACGCGCCCATTTGATTAAGCGCAACAAAGCCCTGGATGCCGGCCGTGGACGGCAGCAGCCAGCGCAGCCATTGCAGCACGACTGGCATGGACGACACGGGCCAGGTCAGGCCCGCGAGGAACAGCACGGGCATCGAGGTGGCGATCATCAGCTGCGTGCCCCGCTCGCGCGTGCGGAACAGCATGCCCAGCAGCATGCCGAAGGCCGCTTCCGCCAGCGAGAACAGCACCAGCAGCAAGAGCATGCCGCCGAAGTTGCCGCCACGCGGGTAATCCTGGAACCAGAAGACGAAGCCGAAGAAATAGCAGCAATTGAGGAAGGCCACGCAGGCAAACGCCAGCAGCATGCCCGCATAGCCGCCCGCCGTGCGCCGGCCTGCCACGGGGAAGGTCTTGCGCTGATACCAGGTGCCGAACAGCATGGTCATGCCGATCAGCAAGGTCTGCTGCACGATCAAGGTCGCCACGCCGGGCACGACATAGGCGCCATAGCCTTCCTTGACATTAAACAAGGGCACCGCGTCAAACGCGATGGGCGAGCGCTGCTGGTTGGCCTGGATGGTGGACGGCGTGCCCGCACCCAGGCGTTTCAACTCGATGCCGGCCGACACCGTGCCCACCACTTCGGCCAGGCCGTTCAAGGCCACCTTGTTGAGCATCAAATACAAGCCATTGCCCGCCACCTGGGCATGGGCGGCGCGGCCGGCCAGCACGTCCGTCTGCAAGCCTTCGGGAAGGATCAGCACGCCCATGACCTGGTCGCGCCACAATAAATCCTGCGCGACGGGCAAGTCCGGCGTGACAGCGATCACGTCCAGCGACGGATGGCCCATGGCAAAGCGCGTCAGCTGGCGCGACATGGCGCTGCGGTCCTGGTCGACGACGGCCACGGGCACGCGCTGGACGATTTCCGTCGAGTATGGCAAAGGATAAAAGAAGGAATAGATGATGCCGCCGATAAACAGCAAGGTCAGCGCGCCCTTGTCCGTCAGCATGGCGCGCCACGTGGCGAGGAAGGATTGCCACATCATGCGCGCCCCCAGGCCGCCGGCGCATGCGCGCGGCGCGCCAGCAGGAATACGCCCACGGCGCCGCAGCCGATGGCAAAGCCGGCCAAGATCAGCATTTCCTGTACGCCATAGCGCCACGGTGCGCCGGCCAGCCAGTACTTCGTTTGCAGCTGCAGGTAGTGCGTGAGCGGCAAGGCTTCCGCCCAGGCGCGCGCTGGCGCCGGCATGGCCATCAGGGGAAAGGCCTGGCCCGCGAACGCAAAGGCCGGTGCGGTAATAAATGCCGCGCCCGACAGGGCCAAACGCAATGACAGGGTGGCGGCGATCAGCAAGGTGGCCAGGCCGCAATACGCGAGCACCAGCAGCAGCATGCTCAGCAACAAGGCCGGCAAGCTGCCCGCCACGGCCCAGCCTCGCGCCAGGCTGAAGAACAGCAAGTACAGCAGCGCCAGCGCGCAGTAGGCGACGAGGGGGAACAGCAGCTTGGCGCCGACGGCGCGCAGCCAGCTGCCATGGGCCGAGGCCAGCCATTGCGGCACCGTGCCGTCGCGCAACTCGCGTCCGATGGACGTGACGACGGCGACGACGATGAAAATCTGCAGCATGGCCGGCATCAGGGCCAGGGTCAGAAACGCTTCATAGCTGATGTTTTCGTTATATAAACTGTTCAGTGTCGTGCGTATCGGTTCGAACTGGGCCGCCGCCTGCACGCCCGACATGCCCTTTTTCATCCTCGCCGTCATTTCTATGCCGGCCGACAAGGTCGTGCTGACCGTGCGCACGTCGCGCAGCAAGGCGCCCGCGTGCGAGGAAAACTGCGCGTTGTACAGCCATTGCACGGTGGCTTGCCGGCCGCCCAGCAGTTTCTGTTCAAAATCGTTCGGGATCAGCAGGTAGCCGTACGCCGTGCGTTCGCGCAGCCGGTGCAGGGCTTCGTCGCTGGACGCCACCTTCGCCGCCACTTCGATGCCGGGCGAGGCGTCGAGCCAGCGCGTGAGCTGGCGCGACAAGGTGGAGTTGTCGTTATCGATGACGACGATGGGCAAGTCGCGCGCGATGCCGGCGGAAAACACCAGCCACAGCATGCCGCACAGCACGACGGGAATCCAGCTGAGCATGCCGAAGTCCCAGAAATCGCCGCGCAGCCGCGCCCACTCGCGTGCCAGCGCAGAAACCGGCCCCTTATCCGCTTCATTCATCGCGTATCAGAGCGGTGGAAACACGACCGACATGCCCGGACGCAAGCCCTCGACCTTGATGGCGGGGCGCAAGCGGATTTCAAACGTGCGCAAGTCCGTGCCGCCCGGACGCGCCGCGCGCCACGTGGCGAAATCGGGCAGCACGGCCACGGAACTGACCTTGAAACTCAGCTGCTGTTTCAGCGCGGGCACATTGGCCGTATGCGTGCTGCCCATGGCAAACGCCGCCATCTCATCTTCGCGCACCTGCAGCACGGCCCAGGCGTCATCGAGGTTCACCAGGGTGATCACGGGGAAACCTTGCGGCGCCAGCTCGCCCGGCTGTATCTGGATCTTGCTGACCTGGCCCGCCACCGGCGCGGCGATCTTCGTTTCCGCCAGGGCGATCTGCGCTTCCGTCAGCACGGCGCCCACCTGGCGCGCCTGGGCGGCGGCGGCCGTCTTGTCTTCCGGACGGGCGCCCTTTTGCGCCATGTCATATTGCGCGCGGGCCGCTTGCGCCAGCTGGTCGGCGGCGCGCCATTGCGCTTGCGCCTCGTCGCGTTTCTGCTGGGCGATCACGCCTTGCTCGTACATATTGTTGACGCGGGTGTACGTGGTCTTGGCGATGGTGGCGCCCGTTTGCGCCCGCTCCCAGTTGGCTTTCGCCGCAGCAATTTCCTCGGGACGCGCACCCGCCTGCGCCTTTTGCGCGACGGCATCGGCTGCCTGCGTGGCGGCCGTCGCTTGCGCGACCTTGGCATCCACTTCCGGACTCGTCAGCTGGAACAGCAGCTCGCCTTTCGGCACCGTCTGGCCCAGCTTGACGTACAACTGGCCCACCCTGCCCGGCACTTTCGACGAGACATTGACTTCCTGCGCATCCATCTGCCCCTGCAAGGGCAGGCGCTGCGGCTGGAATGCCTGGTACAAGCCCCAGCCGACGAAGCCCAGGACGAGGATGGCGGCGACTATGGCCAAGGGTTTTTTGGAAGTGCTCATTATTATTTGTCCACAGGTAATTGGATATCGGCCGCGGCGGCCAGGCTGCCCAGGCGCTGCGTCTCGCCCGTCGCTTCCAGCAATTGCGCCAGCCCCATCACATAGTTATAGGCCGTCTGCGCGCGCTGGGTCTCGACCTTGGCCAGGTTCAGGCGCGCGTCGACCACTTCCAGCGACGTCACTTGACCTTGCTGGAAGGCAACCGTTTGCAAGCGGATATTCTCGCGCGCCAGCTCCACCGACGAGGCCGTGGACAGGTACTGGATGCGCGCATTTTCCAGCGCGCGCCAGTTCTTTTCGATCAGGGTGGGAATATCGCGCTCGGCCTGGCGCGCCACCACCTCCACCCTCTCCTGGTCGAGCTTGGCGGCCGCGATCATCTTGCCCGTGTTGATGCGGTGCACGAGCGGCACGGCCACGACGAGGCCGATGGCCCAGTTCGAGCGCACGAGTTTTTCGTTGCCGCGATTCAGGTTGTAATTACCGATGGCAAACACGGTGGGCGCGTATTCCTTGCCGTGCAGCTTCAACGCCTGCTCGGCCTGCACGCGCTTGCTGTCGATCTTTTTCCAGTTCGCATTTTCGCGCATGCCCGTGCTGATGAACGATTGCAAGGTGCCAACCGGCAAGCTGTTGACGAACAGGGGCGTGCTGGGCCGCACTTGCGTATTGACGGCGAGCAAACGGTCGAGCGCCACTTGCGCGATTTCCTCGTCGCTGCGCGCCTGCGCCTCGTCGCTGCGGGCGCTGTCGAGGGCTACGTCGGCGCGCAGGCGTTCCGCGCGCGAAATCAGGCCGCCCTTTTCCAGCCTGGCCGCGTCGCGCTGGTGCTGCGTCACGCCGGCCGTCACTTCGGCCCGCACGGCCACCACGCGCTTGGCCAGTAGCAACTGGAAATAGCGCTGCGCCACCAGGGTGGCCAGCTGTTCTTCCGCTTCCGTGCGCTCGGCCTGCGCGGCCAGGGTCAGGCTCGAAGCGAGGCCCTTGACGGCGTCCAGGCGCCCGCCCGTGTAGATGGGCCACATGCCCAGCAAGCCGAACGAGGTCAGGTCCGTCACCACTTCGCGGCTCAGGGAATTGGGAATCTGTGGCTTGGGCAAGCCGGGAATCGGCGGCAGCACCGATTCGATGCCGCCCACCACGCCGGACAGGCCGCTCGTATCGATGTTCAAGTCCGTCGACAAACGGCCGCGAAACGCCGTCAAGTCCACGGAAGGGCCGTCGATATTCGACAGCGCCTCGGCCTTGAGGGTTTTCGCGCGCACGTCGAGGGCGGCGCCCTGCACGGCGCCCGAAGCCGCCGCCGCCTGCTGCAGCGCCTCGCTGAAACTCAAAGGCGCACCGGCCGGCAACTGCGCCAGGGCCGGCAGCGCCGGCAGCAATGCGGCCAGCGCGCCAGCGAATAATAAATGTCCTTGCAATCTGCCCATGTAGCGTCCAGTCAATGAATGAGGGGAAAGCACGGGGTTGCCATGTTTATACTTTCACAATAGCAATTATATCCACGGATGTCCATTCCAGCCTGCACTGTTGGTTACGCAGACTGGCAGACAAAAACGGGCGCCTCATGTGGGGCGCCCGTTTTTGTCAACCTAAGCTTCTAGCGGCTTACTTCTTGGCCTTCTTGCCGCCCTTCTCCTTTTCCTTTTCGAACACGGCAAAGAACTCGGACGCCATGCTGCGGATGGCGCGGCCGATATTGGCGTAGTCGTATTCGTTCAGGTTGGCCAGCGAGACGCGGCCCGACGGATGCGTGGTGCCGAAGCCGCGGCCCGGCAGCAGGATGACGCCCGTTTCCTCGGCCAGGCGGAACAGCGCTTCATTGGGTTTGAGTTTTTTCAGCAGCCACTGCGAGAATTCCTCGCCATGCATCTGCGCGGCCAGCGATTCCATGTCCAGCAAATGGTAGTAGCGCACGGAATTGGCGTCGTGCACCATCGGCAAGCCCAGTTCGCGGTACAGCGCTTCCTTGCGGCGCAGCACAATGCGCTTCATCGACTGCTTGTACTTTTGCTCTTCATCCATCAGCGAGAACAAGGAGAACAAGGTCATCTGCGCCTGCACGGGCGTGGACAGGCCGGCCGTGTGGTTCAGCGCCACCGTGCGGCTGTCGGCCACCAGGCGGTCGATGAATTTCAGCTGGCGCGGCTCCGTCGTGATCGAGTGATAACGCGCATCGAGCTGCTTCTTGATGGTTTCCGGCAACTTGGCGATCTTGTCATCGAGCACATTGTTCTCATGCGTGGCCACCACGCCCATGCGCCAGCCCGTCGCGCCGAAGTATTTCGAGAACGAATACACGAGGATGGTGTTGAACGGGCAGATGGCGAACAGCGAAACAAAATTGTCGGCGAAGGTGCCATACACGTCATCGGTCAAAATAATCAGGTCCGGGCGCTTCTTGATGATCTTGGCGATGTAGTCCAGGGTCTCGTCATCGATCTTGACGGATGGCGGGTTGCTGGGGTTGACGAGGAAGAAAGCTTTGACTTTCGGGTCCAGCAGCTTGTCCAGCTCCTTCTTGGTGAATTGCCAATTGTTCGATTGCGGCGCATCGATGTGGACGGTGTTCAGCTTGTAATCGTTCAGCTGAGGAATCTCGATGTAGGGCGTGAAGATCGGCATGCCCAGGGCAATCGTGTCGCCTTCCTGGATGATGTGGTTCGATTTCAAGCTGGCGAACAGATAGGTCATGGCCGCCGTGCCGCCTTCGACCGCGTACATGTCGAAATTGCCGACGAACGGATGGTCGCCGATCATTTCACGGTGAATATACTGGCCGACGATTTTCTCGGACAGGCGCAGCATGCGGTCCGGCACGGGATAGTTGCAGCCGAGGATGGCTTCGCACATTTCATAGATGAAGTCGCCCGCGCTCAGGCCCAGCTGGTCGCGCACATACGACACGGCCGCCTCGATGAAATGCGCGCCCGGGTTGCCTTCGTGTTTGCGCACGAAGATTTCAAAGCGCGCCTCGATGCCCTCGCGCGTGGGAAAGCCGCCCACGTCGTCCATGTACACGTAGGAACGTTCCGCTTCCGTCATGGCGAACTGGCCGAACTGGAAGAAGCCGTGGCGTGGCGTGGTCGCCAGGAAATTCGGGTTGCCGCGGCCCGCATTCAGCATCAGGCGGTTGCTTTGCTTGGCCGTCTGGATCAGCGCATCCTTCAATTCGAAGGGGCTCAACAGGGCGAGTTTGCTTGGGTTACTGAAATCCATTTTTGCTACTCCTTATCAGACTGATCATTTCGAGGGTTCTTGCAAAGGTGCTTGTACATACGTGCAGACTCAGACGAAGGCCACAATCAGCGGCCCCAGCAAGGTCAGGAACACGTTGGCCAAGGCATAGGTGATGGCAAACGGTACGGTGGGAATCGAGTTTTGCGCCGCATTCAGCACTTCGCCGAACGCGGGATTGGCGCTGCGCGAGCCGGACAAGGCACCGGCAAAGACGGCGACGTTGTCATAGCGCAAGATGTAGCGTCCGATCAGCATGGTCAAAATCATCGGCAGGATGGTCACGACGACACCCACGCCGAACAGGGTCAGGCCGTGTTCGCGCACGGTTTGCACGGCTTGCAGGCCGGACGTGAGGCCGACGACGGCGACGAAGCCGGCCAGGCCCAGGTCTTTCAGGATTTGCACGGCGCCGCTGGGCATGTAGCCAAACGTCTGGCGCTTGGCGCGGAACCAGCCGAATACGAGGCCCGACAGCAGCACGCCGCCGCCGCTGCCCAGGGTCAGCGGAATCGAGCCGATGCGCGCCACCAGCAAGCCGACCAGCAGGCCGACGACGAGGCCGGCGCCCATGTAGACGAAATCCGTCTTGGCGCTCGGCACGATCATATAGCCCACTTCGGCCGCCACGCGCTTGACGTCCTGCTCGGCGCCATAGATGGTTACCACGTCGCCCGTCTGCACGACGGTTTCCGCTTGCATGGGCAGGATCTTGCCCATGCGGCTCAGCTGCACGACAAAGATGCCGTGACGCACGCCTGGCGCCGTCGCGCTGCGGATTTCGCCCACCGTCTTGTTGTGGTAAGCCTTGTTGGTCAGCACCATGTCGCGGCGCTGCATCACCAATTCCATGCCTTCGACGGCCAGCAATTCCTTGCCCAGCTGGGAAGACACGCTGAGCATGGCTTCGCGGCGGCCCACCAGCAGCACGATATCGTCGGCCGCCAGCACCAGGTCCGGACTGACGTCGATGATCTGGCCATTGCGTTTCACGCGCTCGATGGTAATCGCCGTGCTCGGATGGGCGCTTTCGATTTCCGCCACGGAACGTCCGGCACCGGGACCCACGTCGTAGATGCGGCCGATCAGGTCGGGCGCGGCCGGCGTCTGCCCAGGTCCCAGCACCTGCACGCCCGCCTGCAGCGCCGTTTCCGCCTTGATCGCATCTTCGCGGATGGTGCGCCCCATGAGCTTAGGCAAGATATTGACGCAGACGATGATGGCGCCGAACGAGCCGAACACATACGTCACGGCATAGCCGACGGCCACGTTGCCCTGCAGGCGCGCCACTTCGTCGGCCGCCAGGCCCAGCTTGGTGATCGCGTCGCCGGCCGTGCCGATGATGGCCGACTGCGTCAAGCCGCCCGCCGCCACGCCGGCCGCCAGGCCCTTGTCCAGGCCGAATACCTTGGCCATGATGACCACCGTCAGCAGCGCCGTCACGGCCAGCACGACGGCCAGGATGATTTCGCGCACGGACTGGCGCCCCAGCGAATTGAAGAACTGCGGCCCGCTTTCATAGCCGACCGCGTAAATGAACAGCGCGAACAGCACCGATTTCACGCCAGGATCGATGGCCACGCCCACCTGGCTGACGAGCACCGCCACCAGGAGTGAACCGGCGACCCCGCCCAGCTGGAAGGAGCCGAACTTGATCTTGCCGATGTAGTAACCCACTGCCAGGGAGAGAAACAAGGCAATTTCAGGCGACTTCTTGAATAACTCGTGCAACCATTCCATGCTGACCGCCTTTCGTGTTGAAGGAATTCTTGACTGCTTGCGCCCTTGCGGGCCGCTTATGCGTGCACCGAGCCGGCCAGGGCCACGATGAGCGGCCCCAGCAAGGGCAGCACCACGTTCGAGATCGCATACGTAATCGTGTAGCCCAGCAAGGGCGTGGAATTGCCGGCCGCGTTCTGCACGGCCGACAGGGCCGGCGTGCTGCACTGCTGGCCGGCGATGGCGCCCAGCAGCACGGGCGCTTCCAGCTTGAGGAAAAAGTGGCCCACCAGCAACGACAGTGAGGCGGGGATGACGGCGATCAAGACGCCCATCAAGGGCAGCGACAGGCCGTACTGGCGCACCAGCGCGATCGCCTGCGGTCCCGACGCCAGGCCCACGCAGGCGATGAAGGTGGCCAGGCCGATATCCTTCATCATGTCGAGCGCGCCGGGATGGATGCCCGGCATGCCGGGTTTTCGCGCCTGGTACCAGCCGAATACCAGGCCCGTCAGCAAGGCGCCGCCGCCCGTGCCCAGCGAAAACGGGATGCCGCCCAGCCTGGCGGTAAAGCCGCCGAGGTACACGCCGAGCACGATGCCGATGCTGGCGTAGACGATATTGCTGCGGTCGCCCGTGGGCACGCGCTTGCCGATGGCGGCCAAGGCCGTGTTCAGTTCGCGCCCCTCCGTCGTGCCGTACAGGCGCAGCACGTCGTCGCGCTGCAGGGCCAGGTCGGGCAAGGGCGGCATGCTGTGCTCGCCACGGAGGACGGCCGCCACGTGCACGCCGGAAGGCAAGGCCAGTTGGCGCAAGGGCTGGCCGACCAGCGCGGCTTGCTGCAGCACCACTTCGACGGCGGAGACAGCCATGTTCAAGCCCGTCGTGTCGGCAAATTCCTCGCCCAGGATGGCTTCAGCCGCCACCAGCGCGGGACGGTGGCCGATCACCAGCACTTCGTCGTTATTGCGCAGGCGCAGTGCCGGTGCCAGGTCCAGCACCTTGCCGTGCCGGCGCACGCGCGTGATGCTGGCGCGGCCAGCGAAAATATGCTGCAAGGCATCGAGGCGGCGTCCCGCGCCCCGGCTGATGCGGTAGGCGCGGCCCACCATTTCCGGCGTGGCCTGCAAGTCGTCGGCACCCGCCTGCGCGCCGCCCATTTTTTCCCATAATTTGTCCGCTTCCTCGCGCAGGTTGACGCGCAACAACAGCGGAAAAACCTGGCTGGTGACGATGACGATGGCGATCAGGCCGAAGATATACGTGATGGAATACGCGGTGACCACGTTGGACTGCAGCTCGGCGATGCGGGCCGCCGGCAAGGCCAGCTTCGAGATCGCATCCGTGGCCGTGCCGACGACGGCCGATTCCGTCGCCGCGCCCGCCATCATGCCGGCCGCCGTGCCCTGGTCCAAACCGAGAAAACGCGTGGCCAGCAGCACCAGCGCCAGCACCACCACCACTTCGATCAGGCAAAGTATGCCCAGGCGCAAGCCCTTGGCGTTCAGGTTGGCAAAGAACTGCGGGCCACCCGCGTAGCCGAGGGCAAAGATGAACAGCATGAAGAAAACGTTCTTGACGCTGGCGTCCAGGGTGATGCCCACTTGCCCGATCAGCAGCGCGGCGATCAGGGTGCCGCACACGCCGCCCAGCTGGATGGGACCGAAGCGTATCTGTCCCACCGCGTAACCCAGCGCCAGTGCCAGGAACAAGGCCAATTCCGGAACCTGGTGCAATACCGACGCGATCGAATCGAGCATGGACTACCCTTCGAAAAGATAACGGATGGTTACTGAAAATCAGGACGCACCACAGGCTGGCGACAGCTTGCCGGCAAACGCGCGCAGGGGTCCCGCGGCGGCGGCACCAGGGGCTACGCCGGGGAAAAATGTTGTAACGTGGAATCATGTTCGGTGAAAATTCTATAAGTGTCAACAGGTGTTCTGTTGAACTCGCCTTGCGTTTTATCAAACGTGCAGCGCACGATTGAAGCGGCTATTTGACACCGATCAAGAATACTATTAGTAATATTTTGAGCCATACCACAGCGCCTTGCGCGCCAGCGGCGTTTGTTCCGGCAAATCGGGATTGGCCAGTTCCAGCACATGGCGCTGGCGCAGTTTCAGCTCGTCCGCGAGACGGCCGAAATGGCGCTGGAACAACTGCTCGAAACTGCCGTCGGCAAGCGCTTTTTCCAGCCCCGCCTCGATGTCGCGGGCCAGTTCCGGCCGGTGCTTGCCGACAAAAAAGTACATGGCCGCCGGATAGCGGATGACGAGGTGGGTATCGAGCGCCAGCGGCAGCTGCGCATGGCTGGCCAGTTCGCTTTGCACCTCGATCACGGAACGGGGAAAGTAATCGATGCGGCCCACGGCCAGTTGCTGGAACAGGCCTTCATACGTGCTCGAGGTATCGATGCGCAGGCCGTTGCCTTGCAAGATCAGCGTATCGGGCCAGTCGCGCATCTGCCCTGCCGTCAGGCGGGCCAGGCCGGCCACGCTGCGCACCCGGCGCAGCAACTGCGGCTGGCGCGCGCCGATCAGCGCGACCCGCCAGCCGATCAGGCCACGGTCGATGGGAATGCGGATGGGCAGCAGCTGTTCCTCGCGCGCACTGCTGCTCATGGCCCAGACGATGTCGACCTTGCCCGTCCCCGTGGCGATTTCATGCATGGCGCGCGTCTGCACCATCGCTAACGGCGAACGGCGCAAGGCATAGGTCTTGCCCGAGCGCGCCAGCGCCAGTTGCAGCAAGGCCGTGACATAAGCCTGTTGCGGGTCTTCCTGCGCCTGGTGGCGCGGATACAGCAATGACCGCAATTGCGCTTGCGCGGCGGGCGCGGCAAGAGCGCGTTCCAGCGGCCACAGACAAGCGAGCATCAGCAGGGGGCGGCGCTGCATGGGAGCCCTCCTTTTCGTCATTCTTATCAGAAAGACAGTATCATGCGGCACGCCACTTGTCGACTGGAATAGGGAAACTGTGTATAAAACAACACTTGTTTGCCGCCGCCGTGACGCAGGAGAATTAATCCAGATCAATAAATACGCAAATACAAATAAATTCTCGCGTGCCCCTCTGGACGCCACTCCCGCCGCTCGCCTACGCTGTTTTTTTATTTGAAAAACAAGAGGAACCCATGCAGACAGCACGCTTGAATATCATTGGAATGGATCATGAAGGCTGCGCCGACAGGCTGACGGACGCGCTGGAAGCCGTGGCCGGCGTGGCCACGGTCTGCGTCTCGCTGGCCCGCCATGGGGCCACGGTGCAATTCGATGAACGGCTGGCCAGCCAGGAATGCCTGCTGGCGGCCGTCAACGACGCCGGCTTCATGGGCGAAGCGACGGACGAAGAACAGCTGTCGCCATGCAGCGGCGCCTGCGGCCACTGCCATCACCAGGAAAACGCCGCCTTCTCCAGCAGCACGTCGCCGATTACCAGGCAATCGATATCCACCGCCAGGTAGCAGCGCACCGCATCGCCGGGCGTGCACACCACCGGTTCCCCCTTCACGTTGAACGAGGTATTGAGCAGCACGGGACAGGCCGTAAGCGCATCAAACGCGCGCAGCAGCGCCAGCAGGCGCGCCGGCGCGTGCGCATCCACCGTCTGCACCCTGGCCGTACCGTCGACGTGCGTGACAGCCGGCAGCGCCAATGGTGACTTCACCTGGCAGGTCTCCGTCATGAAGGGCGCCAGGTGATCGAGCGCCAGATGGTCGCGCATTTTTTCCGCCAGTACCATGGGCGCGAATGGCCGGAAACCTTCGCGCAGCTTGACCAGAGCGTTGATGCGCGCGCGCATGGCCCCATCGCGCGGATCAGCCAGGATGGAACGGTTGCCCAGCGCCCGCGCACCAAACTCCACGCGCCCCTGGAACCAGGCCACCACCCTGCCCTGCGCCAGCCGGGCGGCCACGGCCTGCCCCAGCGCGACATCGTCGCCGGCAAAGCGCTGGCCCGCCAGCCCGGCGTGCGCCAATACCGCATCGATCTCAGGCTGGCTGTATTCCGGCCCCCACGACAGATGCCGCAGGCGCTCGCGCGACGACGCCTGGCCTGGCATACGCCGCGCCAGCGTCGCTGCCGCGCCCAGCGCGGCGCCTGCACCACCGGCCGCCGGCTGCACGAACAGGCGCTCGAACGGGCCATCGCGCAGCACGCGGGCATTCGCCACGCAATTCAGGGCCGCGCTGCCGGCCAGGCACAAGTTGGCCGAAGGCGCCAGCGCATGCAGCTGGCGCGCCTTGTCCAGCATGATTTCTTCGAACAGCAGCTGCAGGCTGCGCGCCACGTCCGCGTGGAAGGCATCCAGCGCGCCGCCGGGCTGGCGCGCCGGGCGTCCCAGCAAGGCCTCCAGCGCGGGAGAAAACAGCTGGCCGCCGTCCAGGTCGAAATACGCCAGCTCCAGGCGCATGGCGCCATCGGCGGACGTCGCCAGCAAATGGCGCAGCCGCTCCAGATGATGCGCTTGGCCATAGGGCGCCAGGCCCATGACCTTGTATTCGCCTTCATTGACCTCGAAACCCAGATAGGCAGTCACGGCGCTGTACAGCAGCGCCGGCGTGTGCGGGCTGGGGTCATCGGCCAGTGGCGTGATATGGCCCGCCGCGCCGTGCGCCATGCTGCCTGCGCACATGCCGCCCGGGCCGTCGACGGTGAGGATGGCCGCATCGTCATAGCCGGAAAAGTAGTATGCGCCGGCGGCATGCGCCGCAGGCATGGCGATGAAGTGCACGGGGGCGCCGCAGCCGAGCGCCGCTTGCAGGCCGGCGGCGTCTGGCACCGCCTGCGCCTGCGCCAGCCATTGTGCGCGCCGTGCAGGCGCGATGCCGGGCCGTTCAGCCATGCCGCGCAAGCGCGCGGCGCGCGCCTGCGGCTCTTCAAAATAGGCGATGGCGCCGATATCGGCGCGCGCCAGCCCCGCCTGCCGCAGGCAAAATTCGAAAGCCTGCAGCGGCAAGGCGCCATCGTTCTTGATGCGCGTAAAACGCTCTTCCTGCACGGCCGCCACCAGCACGCCGTCGCGCAGCAGGCAGCAAGCCGAGTCGTGGCCGGCTGACAGGCCGATGATATTGAGTGCCATACGATTCCAGGGGCGCCCGGACTGGCGGGCAAAAGCCGTATTATCGCAGGCCTGTCCCGGCCATTGCCAGCCTCCGCTCACCCTCCCCGCGCTCCCCGGTCGCGCAAATGGGCCAGCACGCGCCGTGGTCCCAGCGCCTGCAGGTCGAACGGCGGCAGCTCGATGGCATCGAGCGTGTTCTTGAACAGCAGGCCCAGCTCCGTATCGCCTTCCAGGCTCAGGCGGCGGCTGAAGAACAGGGTGTCCGGGTCCTCCTGGCGCCGCGCCAGCAGCATCAGGTCATGCACGCTGGCGGCGATGCACAGGTCGGGCACGTCGACATAGCGCTCGGCCACGAAGACCGTGCCCTGCCACTCGAAATCGAAGGCGATCCCCGCATCGACCAGGCGCAGGCGCAGGCTGCGCCCTTCCAGGCTGCGCCGCACGTCGTCGGGCAGCTGCGGCGCCAGCAGGCGGTTCAGGCCCTGCACGAACAGCCACGACGCGGGATACGGCGGCAGCTTGGACAGCAGGTCGGCCAGCGGTTCGGGCAGCCGGTAGGCCATCGGCGGCCGGGTCGGACGCGCGCCTGCAGGAGCGGGCACAGGGACCGGCAACCGGTCCAGTTGATCTTGCATGGTATTTCCTTTCAATTCATTCAATGGGCGGCGCCCAGTTCCATGCCGGGCTGGCCATGCCAGTAGCCATCGCAGGCACCGGCGGGCTGGCAGGCGGCCAGTTGCGCCTGGGCGCCCACGCCGCTGACCTGGCCGCGCCGGGCGCGGTCGAAGATGGCGATCACCTGGTCCGTATGCATCGCTTGCGGACTGATGCGCGCAACGGACACGCCCATGTCCCGCATGACGTCGAGTTCGCGCACGAGGTTGTAGACCAGCGCCGATTGCGTCTGCGTGCCGTTCAGCACCAGGAAGGGCACGTCGTCACGCGTGCGCATCAGCAGGCCGTCCGGCTCTTCCAGGCAGCTGTAGCCGCAATCGTCCTTCGGCAGGTTGCGGTTGCGCGCCGTGAAACAGCGCGCGGAAAACGCCAGCGGCATGCGGCCATAGGCGAACACTTCCGTCTCCATGCCCTCGGGCAGCTGGCGCTGCATTTCAGCCAGTGCCGCCTGGCCCATTTCCAGCGGCATCACCCAGCGCCGCGCACCGAGGCGCGCCAGCAATTGCAGGCTGGGGCCATTGAACACGTTCAAATGGGGGCCGGCGACGAAGGGCGCGCCCTTTTCCATGCAGTGCACGGCGCCCATGTCATTGGCCTCGACGACATAGCGGCCATTGCCCGTGATGCGGCGCAGGGTAGCCAGTTCGGCGCCCGCCTCGATCAGCGCCTGCGTCGACAGCACCACCTCCTTGCCGGCGGCGGCCAGCATGTCGGCGATATCGAGCCAGTCGGCCAGGCGCAGCTCATGCCGGCGCGAGCACACGGTTTCGCCCAGGTAGACGATATCGACGGCGGTGGCGGCAATCTGCTGATAAAACTCGAAGACGGTGGCGCGCGGCCAGTAGTACAGCAAGGGACCCAACGATAGTTTTAGCATGCCTTTTCCAGTATTTTTTAAGTGACAAAAGCGTAGCGAGCGGCTCGCGGCGGGGCCGGGAAGCGCAGCCGTGCTCCGGCACGGGGCCGCCGAGGCGGTGAGCATCGCAGGCCGCGCCCCGGGACGCGCAGTAGGTCTTGCTATTTCCAGGAGCGGTGATACGCGCCCAAGGTGTGCTGCTGGCCTTCGGCCAGCTTGTCCATGGCCGCCATCCAGCCCGGCTTGACGGCGTAGCGCGCATTGCCTTCGCGGCAGGCGTCGATCGCTTCGCGCCACACGCGCGTCACCTGCGCCACGTAGGCAGGGCTGCGCTGGCGGCCTTCGATTTTGACGGCGCGCACGCCCATGGCGATCAGTTGCGGCAGCAGCGCCAGCGTGTTCAGGCTGGCCGGCTCCTCGATGGCGTAGTACTCCTCGTCGTTGACCTCGAAGCGTCCCTTGCACAGGGTCGGGTAACTGGCGTTTTCGCCGGGCGCATAGCGGTCGATCAGCACGCCGTTCAGGCGCGACTCGAGGCCGTTCGGCGTCTCGAGCCAGCGCACGGACTTGGCCGGCGAGCACACGCCGTGCGTGTTCGGCGCCTCGCCCGTCGCATACGAGGACAGCGCGCAGCGCCCTTCGACCATCACGCACAGGCTGCCAAAGCCGAAGACCTCGATCTCGACGTCGGTCTTGCTGATCAATTGCTCGACCTGCGCCATCGACAGCACGCGCGGCAGCACGGCGCGGGCGATGCCGAAGTGCTCGCGATAGAAATTGATGGCTTCATAATTGGTGGCCGAGCCCTGCACGGACAGGTGCAGGCGCAGCTGCGGCTGGTGCTGGGCCGCGTAGGCCATCAGGCCCGGATCGGCGACGATCATGGCGTCGATGCCGGCTTGCGCGGCGCGGTCGATGGCGCTGCGCCACACGGCCCAGTTATGCGGCTGCGGATAGGTATTCAGCGCCAGCAGCACCTTGCGTCCATATTGATGGGCATAGCGCACGCCCTCGGCGATGGCCTTCTCGTCGAAATTGAGGCCGGCGAAATTGCGCGCATTGGTGGCGTCGCGAAAACCCAGGTACACGGTGTCGGCGCCATTGTCGACGGCGGCCTTCAGGGCCGGCAGGCTGCCGGCGGGACAGACCAGCTCCAGCGGTCCGGCCGCATGGGTGGCGATGCTTGCTTCTAGCTTCATGATGTTCACAATCCTGTGGCGGCTCAGGGTCGAGACTATAGCCCCGCCCATGCCACCCAGTCCTTGATGCAGGTGAAGGAATGCTTGCATGGCTGGCGCGCGTTCAACTTGCTTGACCTGGCTGTAGAATGCCCCCCTTTTCTCCCTCTTCGATTGCCCGCCATGACCCGCAAACCGCTGCTGATTTTCCTGCTCACCCTGTTCCTCACCGCGCTGCAGGTGCAGTGGGCCGGACCGGCCGACGGCCATGACGCGGGGACCGTCTCCTTGCTGTCGCCGGAAGTGCTGGGCGCGTATCCGGGCGTGCTGCTGCTGTTCCTGCTGGCCGTGTTCGCGCGCCGCCACATGCCCCTGCTGCGCCAGGCCGCCATCTGCACGGGCCTGCTGGCCGTCTACTGGCTGCTGGCGAACTACGTCACCTTCGACGCGCGCGTGGCCAGCTGGAGCACCTATACGCCACTGGAAATCTGGACCCACGTGCTGCCCGCCTCCGTCGCCAGCATCGCCGCCTGCGGCGCCGCGTTCTTTTGCGCGAGCTGGCTGATCCTGCGCGAAACGCGCTGGAACAAAAGCGGCTGAGGTGGTTTTTTCACCTGGATCAAGGATACGCGAATCGCTTGCACGCCACCTTTGACTGCACTACATTTAGTGGATAACCTTCATAAAAACACCGCATGTTGTGTTTATTGGAGGTTTCATGACGACGAATGCAGTTTCCCCCACACGCGGCCAGGTCGATGTCGCCGCGTCCATCAATGAATACCTGGAGCGGCGCGACTGGCGCGTCAACGCCAACGCCAACCAGGGATATTCGCTGGGCGGCCTGATACTCAACGTGTCGGGCAAGGTCATCGCCAACTACTGGCTGGACCAGGTGTATCCGCCGGAGGTGGGCGCGGCGCACCGCGAAGCGGCGCTGCACATCCACGACCTCGACATGCTGGCCGGCTACTGCGCCGGCTGGTCGCTGCGCACCCTGCTGCATGAAGGCTTGAACGGCGTGCCGGGCAAGATCGAATCAGGTCCGCCCAAGCACATGTCGAGCGCCATCGGCCAGATCGTCAATTTCCTCGGCACCCTGCAGAACGAGTGGGCCGGCGCGCAGGCCTTCAGTTCCTTCGACACCTACATGGCGCCCTACATCCGCAAGGACGGCCTGCGCTACGAAGACGTGCGCCAGTACATGCAGGAGCTGATCTTCAACCTCAACGTGCCATCGCGCTGGGGCACGCAGACGCCGTTTACCAACCTCACCTTCGACTGGGTCTGCCCGGACGACCTGCGCGGGCAGATTCCCGTCATCGCCGGCCAGGAGATGGACTTCAGCTATGGCGAGCTGCAGGCGGAGATGGACATGATCAACCGCGCCTACATCGAAATCATGATGGCGGGCGACGCCAAGGGCCGCGTCTTTACCTTCCCCATCCCCACCTATAACATCACCGGGGATTTCGACTGGCATAGCGAAAACGCGGAACGCCTGTTCGAAATGACGGCGCGCTACGGCCTGCCCTACTTCCAGAATTTCATCAATTCGGAACTCAAGCCGAACATGATACGCTCCATGTGCTGCCGCTTGCAGCTGGATTTGCGCGAACTGCTGAAAAGGGGCAATGGCCTGTTCGGTTCCGCCGAGCAGACGGGTTCCCTGGGCGTGGTGACCATCAACTGCGCGCGCCTGGGCCACCTGTGGCGCGGCGACGAGCCAGCCTTGATGGCGGACCTGGACCGCCTGCTGGAACTGGGCAAGGTCAGCCTGGAAATCAAGCGCCGCACCATCGAGGAACTGATGCAGCAAGGCCTGTTCCCGTACACGAAGCGCTACCTGGGCACCCTGCGCAATCACTTTTCCACCCTGGGCGTGAACGGCATCAACGAGATGATCCGCAATTTCAGCGGCGACGCTTACGACATCACGACGCCCGAAGGCCATGCGCTGGCCGTGCGCCTGCTCGACCACGTGCGCGAGCGCATGGTGCAATTCCAGGAAGAGACGGGCCATATGTACAACCTGGAAGCGACGCCGGCCGAAGGCACGACGTACCGCTTCGCCCGCGAAGACCGCAAGCGCTATCCGTCCATCCTGCAGGCCGGCACGCCGGACAACCCGTATTACACGAACTCGTCGCAGCTGCCCGTGGGCCACACGGACGATCCGTTCGAGGCACTGGAATTGCAGGATGCGCTGCAGCGCAAGTACACGGGCGGCACGGTGCTGCACCTGTACATGACGGAAGCGCTGTCGGACGCCAACGCCTGCCGCGAACTGGTGAAACGCGCCCTGAGCCGCTTTTCCCTGCCCTACATCACCGTCACGCCCACGTTTTCCATCTGCCCGCGCCACGGCTACCTGGCCGGCAAACATGAATTCTGTCCCACCTGCGACGCGGAGCTGATCGCCCGCAAGCAGGCCCACATTGCTCCATCACTTGAGGAAACGCCATGAACGCACGTCCCGACTTCACCCCCGCCATCACCCTGCTCGACAGCGAACGCCAGCGCTGCGAAATCTGGACGCGCGTGATGGGCTACCACCGCCCCGTCGCCTCGTTCAACATCGGCAAGCAGGGCGAATTCCACGAGCGCCAGTATTTTACGCAAGCGAGCGCCCGGGTAGGCCAGCCCGCCTGCCATGGCTGAGTTGAAAGTGGGCGGCCTGACGCCCTTTTCCGCCACCGACTATCCCGGCAAGCTGGCGGCCGTGGTCTTCGTGCAGGGCTGCCCCTGGCGCTGCGGCTATTGCCACAATCCGCACCTGCAGCCGCGCACGCAGGAGGGCGCCATGCCGTGGCAGGACGTCCTGACCTGGCTGCGGCGCCGCGCGGGCCTGGTCGACGCCGTCGTCTTCAGCGGCGGCGAAGCGTGCATGGACCCGGCGCTGGCGCGCGCCATGCAGGACGTCCGGGCGCTGGGTTTCGGCATCGGCCTGCATACGGCCTGCATCTATCCGCAGCGCCTGCAGGAAGTGCTGCCCCTCGTCGACTGGGTCGGCTTCGACATCAAGGCGCCGTTTGCCGACTATCGTCATGTGACCCGCGTGGCCGGCAGCGGCGACCCGGCGCGCGCCTGCCTGGACGCCATCCTGGCCAGCGGCGTCGCCTACGAATGCCGCACCACGACCCATCCTGACCTGCTGCCAGACGAACAGCTGCTGGCCCTGGCCGCCACCCTGGCCGCCAAAGGCGTCGACAACTACGTGTTGCAGCAGTTCCGCGCCGAAGGCTGCGCGGACGCGGCGCTGTCCGGCCGCCCCCTGCACGGCTATCCGGCGGCGGCTACTTTGGCGCAAATCGGCGCCATGTTTCCCCGTTTTACATTCCGTAATCATGGCAGTTGATCCTGCAGCCACATAATTATTGAAAGTCCCACAAAATTCCCCGTTCTGCAACGCTGAAATGTCTGGCGTGCTGTAAGGTATCAACTGTGCCGCGCACCATGCGCAGCCCGTCAGATTCCTCACACAGCATTACAGATAAGCGTCATCCATGAACGATTTCACCGCAGCCAGTCCAGGCATCCCTTCCACCCACGCCGACATCCTGTACGGCCCGCCGCGACCGGATCTGCTGCGCGAGGAAGTGCTGGCCGACCTGCTCGAAGCGACGGCGCGCCGCTGCCCGCAGCACATCGCCCTGATCGACGGCGCGCGCCGCATCAGCTATGCCGAACTCGATGCGCAGGCTGGCCTGGCCGCGTCGCGCCTGGTGGCGGCCGGCGTCAAGCCCGGCGACATCGTCGGACTGTGGCTGCCGCGCGGCGCCCCTCTGCTGCTGATGCAGGCGGCCATCGCCAAGGCGGGCGCCGCCTGGCTGCCCGTCGATGAAGACACGCCCGTCGAACGCCTGCAAGTGTGCCTCGATGACGCCAATGGCGCTGGCGTCGTCAGCTGCGCGCAGTTCGCGCCGCGCCTGGAGCAGGCTGGCGTCCAGCGTCCCGTGTGGACGGCGGAAAGCCTGCTGGCACCCGCCGCGCCGGGCGAACTGCTGCCCGCGCGCGGCGCCGTGCTGCCAGAACACCCGGCGTACGTCATCTACACGTCCGGCTCGACGGGCAAGCCAAAAGGCATATTGATCAATCAGCGCAGCATCTGCCACTTCCTGCGCAGCGAAAACGCCGTGCTGGAAGTGACGCAAGACGACACCGTCTACCAGGGCTTTTCCGTCGCCTTCGACATGTCGTTCGAGGAAATCTGGATCGCCTACCTGGTGGGCGCCACCCTGTGGCTGGGACCGAAGGAGATCTCGGGCGATCCGGAAGCCTTGCCGCGCGCGCTGGCCGACAACAAGGTCACCGTTCTCCACGCCGTGCCGACCCTGCTGGCCCTGTTCGCGGAAGAAGTGCCCAGTTTGCGTTTGATCAACCTGGGTGGCGAGATGTGCCCCGAATCCCTCGTCGAGCGCTGGTCGCGCCCGGGCCGCGCCATGTTCAACACCTATGGCCCGACGGAAGCGACCGTCTCGTGCAGCCTGGCGCGCCTGCAGCCCGGCGTGCCCGTCACCATCGGCACGCCGCTGCCCAACTATGGTTTGCTGGTGCTGCAGGTGGCCGAGCCGGGCGAGAACCGTCCCTTGACATTGCTGGCGCGCGGCGAAACGGGAGAATTGTGCATCATCGGCCCCGGCCTGGCCGAAGGCTACCTGGGCCGGCCCGACCTGACGGTGGAAAAATTCCTGCCCAACCCTTGGGCGACCAGCGACGATGACGCGCGCCTGTACCGCACGGGCGACCTGGCCCGCATCGATGCGGGCGGCCAGGTGCTGTGCCTGGGCCGCGCCGACGACCAGGTCAAGATACGCGGCTTCCGCGTGGAGCTGGGCGAAATCGAAGCCGTGCTGGCGCAGCAGCCGGGCGTGGGCACGGTGGCCGTCCTGCTGCGCAAGGATGACGGCATCGACCAGCTGGTCGCGTATATCGTCGGCAGCGACGAGGCGTCCGACGAGGCGCTGGCGGCAAAAACCCTGCGCGCAGCCCTGAACCTGCACTTGCCGCCATATATGGTGCCGGGCCGTTTTGAATTGCTGCCGCTGATGCCGCGCCTCACCTCGGGCAAGATCGACAGGAAGGCCTTGAAAGCCATGCCGCTCTCGACGCCGCCGGCCGGCGAGGCGGGTGTATCGGACGTGCCGGAAACGCCGGCCGAAGCGGCGCTGTTCGCGGCGCTGGCCAAGCTGTTCCCGGGCCAGGCCATCCTGCGCCAGCTGGATTTCTTCAGCGACCTCGGTGGCCACTCCTTCCTGGCCGCCCGCCTGGCATCCGCCCTGCGCGCCGATCCGGCCTACGCCCACATGACGGTGCGCGACATCTACCAGAACCGGCAGATCGGCAAGATCGCCGCCGTGCTGGGTGAAGCGCCCGCGCTGGCCACGCCGGAAGCGCCATGGACGCCGCCGTCCGCCCTGAAGCGCTGGATCTGCGGCGCGGCCCAGGCGGCGGCCGTGCCGGGCCTCGTCACCCTGCGCATGGCGCAGTGGATGGCGCCCTTCTTCACCTACCACTTCTTCACGGGCGACACGGGCGACACCGTACCGCGCGCCATCGCCGCCTCGATCGGCGTGTTCTTGCTCGCCACCCTGGCCGAATTTGCCATTGCGATTGCCGGCAAGTGGCTGATCGCCGGGCGCCTGAAGCCGGGCAGCTATCCGCTCTGGGGGCTGACATACTACCGCTGGTGGCTGGCCGACCGCCTGGTCGAATCGGCGCCCGCGTATCTGCTCAGCGGCTCGTCCCTGAACAGCTGGTGGCTGCGCGCGCTGGGCGCGAAAGTGGGCAAGGAAGTGGTCATCGGCTCGATGACCCTGCGCGCGCCAGACCTGCTGTCCATCGGCGACAACGTCAGCGTGGGCAATGCCGTCAACTTTGAAAACGCCCGCGTGGAACGGGGCCGTCTGCTGCTGGGCCAGATCAGCATCGGCGACGATGCCTGCATCAGCTCTTACGCGATTTTGGAAGGCAATACCAAAGTAGGCGCCTTCGGCCACCTGGAGGGACAATCGGCGCTGGCCGATGGCGCTTCGGTGCCCGCCGGCAGGGTCTGGACTGGCTCGCCCGCGCGCGATGTCAAAGCGTTTGATCCTTCCAGCCAGCCGCCGCGCCCCGCCGTCTCGCGCCTGCGCCTGACGGGCGAAACCCTGTTCTTCTGCTTTGGCATGGTCCTGATCGCCGTGCTGTTCTTCATGCCCGTCTTCCCCAGCTTCGTGCTGATCGACTGGTTCGACGAGCGCGAAATGATGCCGTGGCTGCAGGGGCGCGACGTGACGACACAGCTGGCCCGTTACTTCCTGCTGGCCTTCCCCGCCAGCGCCGTGCTGATCGTGCTGACCGCCCTGCTGTCGGCCGCCATCCGCTGGGGCGCGCTGCCCCGCCTGAAACCGGGCAGCTCGCCCGTGCACAGCAATATCTATTGCGCCAAGTGGCTGGTCAGCCATATCCAGGAATCGAGCCTGAACGTCCTGCACGGCATCTACGCCACCGTCTACGCGCCATACTGGTACCGTCTGCTGGGCGCCAAGGTGGGCAAGGGCGCCGAGATTTCCACGGCGCTGGGCGTGGTGCCCGACATGCTGACCCTGGGCGACGACACCTTCATCGCCGACGCCGTCATGCTGGGCGACGAGCAGATCGACGGCGGCTGGATGACCATGCGCCCCACTATCATCTCGCACCGCAGCTTTGTCGGCAACGGCAGCTATATCCCGGACGGCACCGTGCTGCCCGAGCACGTGCTGATCGGCGTGCACACGCACGCGCCGCGCAATGAGCAGATGCACAGCGGCGACACCTGGCTGGGCTCCCCGCCCATGCACCTGCCCGCGCGCGAACAGGTCAGCGGCTTTGCCGAGCACCTGACCTTCAAGCCATCCATGCTGCGCCGCCTGGGCCGCAGCCTGATCGAAGCCTTCCGCATCGTCGCGCCGCACGCGGTGGTGATCGCCGTCGGCTATACGCTGGTGCTGGACGTGATGCCGATCGCGGGCGCCGGGCGCTGGGGCGAAGTGGTGGGCGACCTGGCCATTGCCGGCATCGCCTACGGCATCGGCAATTTTTTGGTGGTGGTGCTGTTCAAGTGGCTGCTGCTGGGACGCTACCGCAAGCACGCGGCGCCCATGTGGACGCCATTCGTGTGGATTTCGGAAGGCGTGACGAACCTGTATGAAGGCATCGCCGTGCCCAACTTCATGCGCTACCTGCGCGGCACGCCGTGGCTGCCGCTGGCTTTCCGCCTGTTCGGCTGCAAGATCGGCCGCGGCGTCTACATGGACACGACGGACATCACGGAATTCGACTGCGTGCACATCGGCGACTACAGCGAATTGAACGCCCTCACCTGCCCGCAGACGCATCTGTTCGAAGACCGCGTGATGAAGATCGACCACGTGGAGATCGGCCAGCGCGTCTACATGGGGCCGCGCAGCTCCGTGCTGTACAGCGCCAGGGTGGGCGACAATGCGCGCCTGGGACCGCTGACCCTGGTGATGAAGGGCGAGCACATCCCCGCCGGCAGCAACTGGGCCGGCTGCCCGGCCGCGCCTTTGCGTAGCTGATCGCAGCTGATGGATGCCACCGTGCTGTGGGCGGGCGACGGCGTGCTGGTGATCGGCATTGCCGCCGTGCTGCCGCGCTTGGAGGCCCGCTTGCGCATCCGCGCCGCCGTGCGGGCAGCGGCGGCGCAGTGGCTGAAGATGGATATCGAATCGATTTCGGTGGAATCGACGCCGGGCACCCCTCCCCGCTTGCTGCTGGCCGGCCGCGCGGCAAGTTTGTCATTCACGCATGACGAAGGCATGTCGCTGGCCGCCGTCCATCTGCATGGCGCTGTCGGCATCGACGTGATGCGCGTGCAGGACATTGCCGACTGGTTCGATCTGGCGCGCGACTACCTGGGGCCGCAGGCAGCCGCAGAACTGGCCGCCTTGCCCTATGCGCAGCGCCCCTTGGCCCTGGCGCAGGCGTGGACGACGCGCGAGGCGGCGCTCAAGTGCGCGGGGCTGCCGCTGGCGGAGTGGAATGGGGCCGCACCGGCCTGCCGCCTGAAAACGCTGGCGTTGCAGGCACCGTATGTGGCGACGCTGGCATATTAGTCCTCCTTGCCCTCGGCCGCGCCGCCGATCTGGACGAAAATCAGTTTTACGATAATACTGACAAGTACTCCCAGCACCCCGAGCAATTCCAGCATGGTCTTTCCTTTGCAGTGACAGCAGACCAATGCACTGTAGCGTGCATGCGGAGTCCAGGCTAATATCAAATCAGGCAGTCACCAATCTCGAAAAGGCATACGATTGATTTCCATCAGACAGTTCCGCTATTTTGTCGAAGTCGTCGATGCGGGCAGCTATTCGCGCGCGGCGGAAAAGCTGTACATCGCGCAATCGGCGCTGAGCCGGCAGATCAAGGAGCTCGAGGGCGAGGTGCAGGCCCTGCTGCTCACGCGCGACGCGCGCCATATCGAACTCACGCCGGCCGGACAGGTCTTTTATGATCGGGCCAAACGCATCCTGGAAGACATCGATGAAACCGTGCGCCAGACGCGCCACGTGGGACAAGGCGCACAAGGCATCATCCGCCTGCTGCATTCAAGCTCCGTCACCCTCACGCCCGCCATCGGCGCCGTGCTGAACCGGCTGCTGGCGCAGTTTCCCGGTGTTACGCTGGACGTATCGAAGGGTTCGTCGGAAAACCAGGCGTTTGACATCGAGGAAGGCCGCGCCGACCTGGGCCTGGTGCGCCTGCCCACCTTGCGCAAGCACGCCAATATCGTCGTGCGCGAACTGTTTGCGGAAAAGCTGGTGGTGGCCGTGTCGGCCGCCTCGCCGCTGGCCGCGCTGGAGCGCACGACGATTGCCGCCCTGCGCGACGAAGCGTTCGTCTCGATCCCGCACAAGGATCGCGGTGGCCTCAGTTACCTGGTGGCGGGCCTGTGCCTGGCGCAGGGCTTCTTTCCGAAGGCGGCGCGCGCCCTGTCGCGCAAGACCTCGCAGCTGAACCTGATCGAGGCCAATATGGGCATCGCCATCGTCCCCGCCAGCATGCGCCTGGCGGCGCCGCCCGGCGTGCGGTTTGTCGCCCTGCCGGACGAGGAATCGCATTCCGTCGTCGGCCTGATCTCGCCGCGCGCGGCGGGCGGCATGGTGGCCGCGTTTACGGAAGCGTTCGTGCGCGAGATGAACACATTGACAATAACGGATTAACCTTCGGCGTACAGCGCCGCATCCACGTCGCGCACGGCCGCCATCAGCAAGGCCAGCTTCATGACATCGAGCTTGCCGTCCGTGCGCACGCGCGAGCACAGGTCGATGCCGTAGGGGCGCACCTGGCGCAGCGCCTCCATCACGTTGTTCGCATCGAGGCCACCGGCCAGGAAGACGGGACGGGGGCTGGCGCGCACGAAGCGCGCGCTGACGGACCAGTCGTGCGTGCGGCCCGTACCGCCCAGTTCCGGAACCAAGGCGCCCGGGCGGCCCGAATCGAGCAAGAAGGCGTGCACATGGGGCGCGTAGGCGGGGATCAGCGCCAACGCCTCGGGGCCTTCCACGTGGATCACCTGCACGCGCCGCACGTGCGGCAGCAGGCGCGCCAGTTCCTGCGCCTCACGCGGGTCGATATGGCCGACGATCTGCACGGTGGACGGCTGCGTGGCGCGCACGTGTTCGGCGATGGCCTGCGCCGTCGTCTCGGACGTCAGCAGGAACGTGGCCACGGGCGGCGGCACCCAGTCGGTAATCTGCGCGATGTGCGCGTCGGGAATCGGGCCGGGGCCGGACGGCATGGCCGCCACCAGGCCCAGCGCGTCGGCGCCGGCGGCAATGGCCAATTGCGCTTCGTCGATGGAAGCGATGCAGCAAATCTTGATACGGGTTCTCATGGCCTTGCGTACTCAATCGGGATGATCAACATTACAACACAGGGCGGCGCGCACGCCAAGACACGCGGTCAAGCCCGCACGCGATTGTGTGCCAGAATGGGGACCTGCCCACTTTCCGAGGAACCCATGGCCGACTACAAGAACCCCAGCTACGTGGCCCGCTCCATGCACCCGCGTTTCGATGAACTGACCTCGCCCGGCGAAGCCGTGCCGTATTCGGGCATCTACCGCTGC
Source organism: Janthinobacterium sp. GW822-FHT07H11 (assembly GCF_058798615.1). Taxonomy (NCBI): domain Bacteria; kingdom Pseudomonadati; phylum Pseudomonadota; class Betaproteobacteria; order Burkholderiales; family Oxalobacteraceae; genus Janthinobacterium; species Janthinobacterium sp. GW822-FHT07H11. The sequence goes on along the minus strand of NZ_CM179507.1, from coordinate 2,556,580 downwards.
GACGGCTGCGCGCACGAGATCGTGTCGACGGAAGGCCACGTCATGCCGCCGCAAAACCACCATCAGCACAGCAGCGAGCAGGGCGCAATCCGCTGGCGCCTGATCGTCAGCCCGCGCTGACCGGCGGCGCGCCGATTGACACGCGCCAGGCGGCGGACGATACTTGCTGCATCCTTTCCTGGCCCTGGAAACCGCGCATGCGCATCGTCGACTTTGAAGTCCGCAAGGAGTGCCCGCCGCAGCTGTGCGACTGCGAACGCGACTGCCTGCTGCACGATCCGCTGGCGGACCTCGCCATCCTGCGCCTGAACCTGACGGAGGAAAAGCGCCTGCTCGCGCATATCGACGGCATCGCCACGTATGCGCAGCTGAAGCAGCTGCAGCGGCGCTTGAAGGCCAACCTCGACGTGGAACTGCAGATCGCGCCGGGCAGCGGCGAAGTGCGCACCGTGCGCGGCTTCCAGATCCGCCTGCTGGAACGGCCCGGCCTGTGCCGCAAGACGCGCGCCGCCATCCCGGCCGCCGTGCGGCGCTGCCTGGCGGCGCATCCCGAGATCGCGTTTGCGATCCTGAATGAAAACGATTTGCTCGGTGGGGTGTGAACCGAGTAGGTCGGATTAGCGGGCACCGCGTAATCCGACACCATTGTTGACGTATGGGCGAATGTCGGATTACGCTTCGCTAATCCGACCTACGCCGTCACGCTGGTACGGATGGGAATGACCTTGCCCTTGGCTTCGCGCGCCCGCAACTGCCCGCAGCCGCCCTCCACGTCCTGCCCGGCCGAATCGCGCAGCTTGGTCAGTACGCCGCGCGCGTGCAGGGCGGCGGCAATGGCGCGCGCCTTGTCCCAGCTGGGGCGCCGGAACGGCAAGTCGTCGATCGTGTTATACGGGATCATGTTGAGCACGGCGTACTTGCCCTGCAATAGCGCGACGATGCCATCCATCTCGTCGTCGCCATCGTTGACGCCTTCCAGCAAGGTCCATTGATACTGCACCGGGTAGCCGGTCAGGCGCGCATACGACTCGCCGAAATCCACCAGTTCACGCGGGGATAATTTGGGCGCGCGCGGCAGCAGCTGTTCGCGCAGCTCGGGCTTGGTGGTGTGCAGCGACAGCGCCAGCGCCGGCTTGACCCGCCCCCGCGGCAGGCGCTCGAAGGCGCGCGGGTCGCCCACGGTGGAAAACACGAGGTTCTTGTGGCCGATATTGCCCTCGGTGCCCAGCAGTTCGATCGCTTCCATCACATTGTTCAAGTTATGCGCCGGTTCGCCCATGCCCATGAAGACGACTTTTTTCACGGGCCGCAGGGTGCGCGCCAGCACCACCTGCGCCACGATCTCGCCGCTGGTGACTTGCCGGATCAAGCCGTCGCGGCCCGTCATGCAGAACTGGCAGCCGACGGCGCAACCAACCTGGCTCGACACGCACAGGCCGTCGCGCGGCAGCAGCACGCTTTCCACCGTCTGACCATCGTGCAGCCCCACCAGCAGGCGCGCGGAACCGTCGGCGCCCGGATGGGTGCTGAGCAGTTTCAGCATGCCCTGCAATTCGAGGTCGAGCGCCGGCAAGGCCTCGCGCACGGGCAGCGGCAAAAAGTCTGCGGCGCGGCGCCGTCCCTGGTCGTGCGGCTGCGCCTGTATCCAGTCGCGCAGCACGCGCTGTTCGTGCAGGGGCTTGGCGCCCAGGGCGCGCAGGCGCTGGCGCAGATGATCGATTTGCATGGATTCCGAATAAAAAAACGGCGCGCAGGAAGGAAGCCGGCGCGCCGTGTTACAGGTAAAAGCCTTACACCTTCTTGACGAACTCGGTTTTGAGGCTCATGGAACCGAAGCCGTCGATCTTGCAGTCGATATCGTGGTCGCTGTCGACCAGGCGGATGTTCTTGACCTTGGTGCCCATCTTGACGACACCGCCGCCGCCCTTCAATTTCAAGTCCTTGATGACGCTGACCGTGTCGCCGTCCTGCAGGATATTGCCGGCCGAATCGCGGTACACCTTGGCGCCCTCTTCCACCGCTTCTGCAGCCGTGGCCGACCATTCATGCGCGCATTCAGGGCAGATCAACTGGCTGCCATCTTCGTACGTGAATTCGGACTTGCATTGCGGGCATGGTGGTAATGTGCTCATTTTCTTCTCTGTCTGGTGAACAGCGCGTGCTGTAAAAGCCGACAGTATACTGCCTACGCCCCGTATCAGCGGGCTTTTTTCGCCATCATTGTCAAGGCCGGCGAATAATCTCGATGGTGCTGTGGACAATTTCCTCGTGTATGCCGATGCGCGCGCGCAGCTGTGCCGCCGTCAGGCCGGCGTCGCGGCTGACGACGGACAAGGCGCACGAATACAGCTGCTTGCCGACTCGCCACACGTGCAGGTCGACGATGCGCGGCGTGTCGCCGGCGTTTTCCACCTCCACGGCTTCGCGGATTTCCGCCACCACCGGGTGGTCCATTTCCCGGTCCAGCAAGACCTTGCCCGTGTCCAGCATCAGCTTTTTTGCCCACAGCGCCACCAGCACGGCGCCAGCAACGCCCATCACGGGATCGAGCCACTGCCAGCCGTAAGCCCACGCGCCGGCCAGCGCCACGATGGCCAGCACGGAGGTGGCGGCGTCGGCCAGCACGTGGATATACGCGGCCTTCATGTTCAGGTCTTCGCCATGGCCATGATGATCGTGATGGTCATGCCCATGGCCATGATGGTGATCGTGATCGTGGTCGTGGTGCCCGCCGAGGACCAGCGCGCACACCAGGTTGACTGCCAGGCCAAAAGCCGCCACCGCCATCGCCTGCGGATAGTGGATGGGCTGCGGCGAGAACAGGCGCTCGACGGAGGCCGCCACCATCAGCACGGCCACGCCCAGCAGCAGGATGGCGCTGGTATAGCCGGCCAGCACCTCGATTTTCCACGTGCCGAAGGCGAAGCGGGGGTCGCGCGCGTAGCGGCGCGCGGCCGCATACGCAAACGCGGCCAGGCCGATGGCCAGCGCGTGCGAGCTCATATGCCAGCCATCGGCCAGCAAGGCCATGGAGTTGTACCACCAGCCGGCGACGATTTCCAGCACCATGGTGGCCAGGGTGATCCACATGACGATGCGCGCGCGGTGTTCCGCCTTGTCGCTGGCGGCGCCAAACACGTGTTCGTGCTGCCAGGCGGAGAGGTCTTCGCTGAGGGAGTGCGTTTTCATGGCGTTCTCCTTATTTGAGGTAGGTGCGCAGGATGCCCGCGATGTCGTCGGCGCCCCTGGCCCGCTCCTCGCCGGAGATATCGGGACTGGCGACATGCTCGCGCAAGTGCTCCTCGATGACCTCGGCCATCAGGCCATTCACGGCGCCGCGCACGGCGGCGATCAGTTGCAGCACCTCGCCGCAGTCGCGGCCCTCTTCCAGCCCCCGCTCCAAACCTTCCACCTGGCCGCGGATGCGTTTGACGCGATTGAGCAGCCTGGTCTTGTTGTGCGCCGTGTGGCCCATGATTCACTCCGATAAATACTATAGGGGGGTATACTATCAGAAAAGAGCCGGCCGGCGGCCAGGCGTAAAAAATGCCGCGCATCGCGAACGATGGCGGCTGCCTGATCAGGGCATGTGCGTCAGGGCGGCGCGATCTTCTGCAGCTTGCTGGCCAGCGAGGCGTCGGACAATTCGCCCAGGTGCGTATCGACCAGGCGCCCCCGCGCATCATAGAACAGGGTGGTGGGCAGGGCCGAGGAGCCGGCCGCCTTGCCCAGCGCCGCCTCGCCGTCGAGCACCACATTGCGCAAGGCCACGCCGCTCCTGCCCAGGAAAGCGTTGGCGGCCGCCGCATCCTCGCGCTGGTTGGCATACACAAACACGATATCGGCGCGTGCCTGCTGCGCGGCGGCCAGCACGGGCATCTCGCGCCGGCATGGCGGGCACCAGCTGGCCCACAGGTTGACCACCATGGGCTTGCCGCCGGCCAGCGCCGCCAGGCTGGTGGACGTGCCGTCCAGCGTCCGCAGCGCCACGGCCGGCAAGGCCGCCGGCTTGTCGTACGCCAGCCCAATGCCTACGCTCAACACGCCCCAGGCCAGCACGCCGCAGGCCACGCTGACAGCCAGCGGCCGGCGCAGGGCCGCCATGGCGGGACGCCGGCAGCGCCACGCGGCCATGGCCAGCGCGGCGGCGATGCCGGCCGACGCCATGAAGCCGCCGTCGCGAATATTGATGATGGACCAGGGAGCGGCCAGATACTGTTCGTGCCAGCGCAGCACGAACGCCAGCCGCGCCGCCAGCAGGCCGGCAATCAGCAGGTCGGAAACGAGGGGCCCGGCGTCCGGCAACTGGCGGTACTTCCGCAGCCACCACGCCGTGCCGTAGGCGACGCACAGGGAAACGAACAACAGGACCAGGCCCGTGGGCAGGGCCAGGGGGCCGATTTGCAGGGACAGCATGGGCGCTCGCTATGACATCGAATGGACGGCCATTGTGGCCCATGCGGATTAAGCGTGCGTTAATCCGGCATCAAAAATCGGCCAGCGCCTCCTTGCGCACGAAATGCATGGCTTGCGGCTGGTCCACCAGCACGCACTGCTTGCCCGTGCGCTTGCAATGGTCGTGCACGCGCCAGTAGGCATCGTGGCTGACGCAACCCGTCTGGCAAATCACCAGGTCGGCCGCCACCAGGTCCGCTTCCAGCGCCGCCGCGTCGTCGGCCCCGCCATCGCCACCCGCATGGTGGAGGAAGCGCCCGCCGGCCTGCTCGACGGCCTGCTGCGCCATATGCGCGCCGTCCGCAGCCTGGCCCGCATCCCGGGTCAAATAGCTGCCCACATACAGCACGGCTTTTTCGCGCACGTCGGCCTGCAAGGCAGGCAAAGGCACGGCGGAAGGCGCCGGCAGCCACTGCAGGCGCAACAATTCGCGCATCAAGTCCTGCACTCTTTCGCTGAGCCACTCGACCTTGCGGGCCAGCCTCGCCCGCGTCGGCAAGCCCGGCACGCTGGCCGCCAGTGCCGCCAGGTCCTCGCGCGCCAGCGCCAGCCGCGTATCGCGGATCACGACCTGCGCCCGCGCGCGCATCAATGCCGACTCCAGCTGCGCGATGCGGGCCGCCTGCGCCGCCAGCTGCGCACTGCAGCGCACCTGCGCGCGGCCATATTCGCCCATCAGCACACGATGCTCATGCGCGATCGCGTCCTCGTTGCCATACACACTGCCCATCATGCCCTCCTTCGCCACCCGTGGCGCCATGGCGCCAGCCCATTGCACCCCCATAGCTCCGAATTATAAATGAGAATCATTATTATTTGTGTATGCACGTGCACGCAGCAGGGATATGCGAAGGCGACCGGCTTCACGCGGCCGGCGGGCAGGACAGCATGCGTTGCCAGACATCGTCCTGCACTTGCCGCACCTGCCGCAGGGCATCGGGGCCGCGATAGATATCCAGCGTGTTCGGCCACGCGATATCGATGAACAACTGCCGTGCCGGATCGAACAGCAGGGACTGCCCCACATAGTTACCCTTGATCTCGCCCTTGTTGACAGTCAGCAGGCGCGCGCCGTTCGCAAGCGCCCGCTCGTCCAGCGCCACGCCGCTGCGCTCGGCCACGTCGCCCAGCCAGCGCTCGCGCCAGCGCGCCTGCTCAGCGAACTGTCCCTGTGGCGGCCGGTCCAGCTTGACGACGGCCGCCACGGGACCGCCTATGCCCGCCTGCAGCGAAAAGCCCATGCGTTCCTGCAGTTCGACCGTGTAGGCCGCCCCCTTGACGTCGATCTGGTAGCGCCCCGCCCCATCCTGTACCAGCAGGTCGGCCTGGTGATAGGCAGGCTGGACACAATTGGCGTACTGATAGGCGAGCACATCAAGGAACGGCGGCGCGGCCGGGCTGGACGCCGCCATGGCGGGCGACAGGCTGGCGCACAGGGCCGCGGCGACTGCACGATGTGTTGTATTCATATTGTTTCCATAGCAGTGAATTGGCGCGCAGGCAAGGCCACGGTGGCATCGACCGGCACGCCACTGTACCGCATGCGGCAGCGTCGCCCGCTGCGCACGTCAGGCAAGGCGGCGGCAAACGGCGTCAGGCGCGCGCCGGCAAGGCAAGCGCATGGGCATCGAGCTTGAACACCCCCACTTCCCGCACCAGGCTGGCCGCCTGCTCTTCCAGGCTGCCGGCAGCAGCGGCCGCCTCTTCGACCAGGGCGGCGTTCTGCTGCGTGACCTCATCCATCTGCGTGATGGCCTGGTTGACCTGCTCGATGCCCAGGCTCTGCTCCTGGCTGGCGGCGGCGATTTCGCTCATCAAGTCGACCACCTGCTTGACGGATGTCACGATCTTCTCCATCGTGGCGCCCGCCTCGTCCACCAGCTTGCTGCCCGCATCGACGCGCCCGACCGAATCGCCGATCATGGCCTTGATTTCACGCGCGGCACCGGCGGAGCGTTGCGCCAGGCTGCGCACTTCGCTGGCCACCACGGCGAAACCGCGTCCCTGCTCGCCCGCCCTGGCCGCCTCGACTGCCGCATTCAGGGCCAGGATATTCGTCTGGAAGGCGATGCCGTCGATCACATCGACAATATCGACGATCTTGCGCGAGCTGGCATTGATGGCGCCCATGGTATCGACCACGCGCTCGACCACCTGTCCGCCTTGCACGGCAAATTCCGACGCCGACACCACCAGCTGATTGGCCTGCCGTGCATTGTCGGCATTCTGCTTTACCGTGCTGGTCAGCTCTTTCATCGCGGATGCCGTTTCCTCCAGCGAACTGGCTTGCGCTTCCGTGCGCGACGACAGGTCGAAATTGCCGGCGGCGATTTCGCGCGAAGCAACGGTAATGCTTTCCGTGCTGATCCGCACCTGCCCCACGGTGCGCGACAGGCTGCCATTCATCGCTTCGAGCGCCTGCAGCAATTGACCGGGTTCGTCGGAAAAACGGTTGTCCACGCGATTGGTCAAGTCGCCGGCCGCCACCATCTGCGCGGCCTTGAGCGCCTCCTGCAAGGGACCGGTAATGCTGCGGGTGATCAGCACAGCGCCCGCGATGCTGACGCCCAGCGATGCCAGCAGCAAACCCGCCAGCAGCACGGTCGCCGAGCGCGCACTGTCGGCCGACTCGGTCTCGAACGCGGCCGAACGCTTGCTGGTCATGTCGACGACGCGGTTGATGGCCGCCAGATGGCTGTCGTAGCTGGCCGCCATGGCCGCCATGGCAGTGGCCACGCCCGCCTTGTCCTGCGCCTGCAGCGCCGGAATGAAACGCGCGAATGCCGTGTCATAGAATGCCACGGCAGGAGCATGCGCCTGCGCCAGCAAGGCATCGGCGATATCGCGGTCGAGACCCTGGGTGCGCCAGAACTGGTGGCGCGTATCGTAGTCGGCCTTCAAGGCCTTCAGGCGTTCGACCAGCTTGTCTTGCGCGCCCCTGTCGTCGGACGCCATCAGCTGGAAGGCGACCAAGTAGGATTCGAGTATGTATTCCGGCGGCGGCAGCACGTCGGCCACCAGGTCCTTGCCCTGCACGATGCGCTGGTACACGGGACCGTTGACCTTCAATTCGTGCAGCACGCGCAGCGACCAGCCGCCATACACGATCAAGCCCAGCGAAAAGATGGCGACCAACAAGGCCAGCCGGCGCGACAGTTTTACTTGGCGAAGTAGCTGCATTTGCGTATCCCCTCGGTAATCCGGACCATGCCTCACTGTCGCTGGCATATGCCGCACTGGCCAGAATGAAATTTCTGTGCGGCATTTGTGGATTATGCAATTTTTTAAGGACGTTGGGAGGCATGGGCGTGAAAAAGAATCTCTTGCTGAGCAACGGTTGGCGCAGGCGCCCGCAGAGGCCGGCGCATGCGCTGGCCTCTACTGGCCGCTACTGCCTGAGATGAGGGGACGGCATTGGCCGCTGCGCGGCCAACGGGGTCGCGCGCAGCGCGGCAGATGGGCGATTCGGAGAGCCTGCGCGCCCTTCAGGGCGCTCCGTCTTCGAATCCCACCGTTCCGTCCAGACAAATAAAAAAGCCTCCCGCAGGGGAGGCTTTTTTATTTGATTCTGGCGGAGACGGTGGGATTCGAACCCACGATACAGGTATAAGCCGTATGCATCCTTAGCAGGGATGTGCCTTCGGCCACTCGGCCACGTCTCCTAGCTGATTACTCAACTATGTCTCTGTAGCTAACTGCGCTGCAGCGACGAACGTCATAATATCGATTGCCCCCCCTTTGGTCAAGGGCGTGGGGCAATATTTTTAGATATTTAAGCTTTTTCCAGCTCGAACGCTTTATGCAGCGCGCGCACGGCCAGTTCCATGTACTTTTCATCGATCAGGACGGAAATCTTGATCTCGGAAGTGGAGATCATCATGATGTTGATGCCCTCTTCCGACAAGGTGCGGAACATCTGCGATGCGACGCCCACGTGGCTGCGCATGCCCACGCCGACGACGGACAGCTTCGACACTTTCGCGTCGCCCGTGATGCTGGCCGCGCCCAGCGATTCGCGGTTCGCTTCCAGCACGGCCAGCGCGCGCGTGTATTCGCCGCGCGAGACGGTGAAGGTGAAGTCCGTTTTACCGTCGACCGACTGATTCTGTATGATCATGTCGACTTCGATATTCGCGTCCGCCACCGGTCCCAGGATGTGGTAGGCCACGCCTGGACGGTCGGGCACGCCGAGCACGGTGATTTTGGCTTCATCGCGGTTGAAGGCGATGCCGGAGATGACTGCTTGTTCCATGTTTGTATCTTCCTCAAACGAAATCAGGGTGCCTGAATTGGCTTCTATTTCCAGCGGCAACATCGGGTCGGTCAGCGACGACAGCACGCGCGTGGGAACGCGGTAGTTGCCGGCAAATTCCACCGAACGCGTTTGCAGCACCTTGGAGCCCAGCGAAGCCAGTTCCAGCATTTCTTCAAAGGTGATGGTCTTCAGGCGGCGCGCCTCGGAGACCACGCGCGGGTCGGTCGTGTAGACGCCGTCGACGTCCGTGAAGATCAGGCACTCGGCCGCCTTCATGGCCGCGGCGATCGCCACGGCCGAGGTGTCGGAACCGCCGCGGCCCAGCGTCGCGATATTGTCGTGTTCGTCGACGCCCTGGAAACCGGTAATGATGACAATCTTGCCCGCATCGAGGTCGCGCTTGACCTTTTCGTCATCGATCGACTGGATGCGTGCCTTGGTAAAGGCGGAATCGGTCTTGATCGCGACTTGCCAGCCAGCATAGGATACGGCTTGTTTGCCGATCGCCAGCAGTGCCATCGACAATAGGCCGACGGACACCTGTTCGCCTGTCGAGGCGATCATGTCAAGTTCACGGGGATCGGGTTGATCCATGATTTCCTTGGCCAGTCCAATCAGGCGGTTGGTTTCGCCCGACATGGCGGATGGCACCACCACGATTTGATGCCCAGCGTCGTGCCACTTGGCAACGCGCTTGGCGACATTCTTGATACGGTCAGTCGAGCCCATCGACGTACCGCCATATTTGTGGACGATTAAAGCCATAAGAGTGAAGTTTCCGCTCAAGAAGAATAAAAAAGGAGGGCTTTACTCTACATGCCGCAATGCAAAATAACAAGCTAAAAAGCGCATTAGCTCATACCAATTACACATATGGAAATAACCAATCCATGCAGTCGGGGGCGCATGGACAGCCACTTGCCGGCCACCCCGAGAGTGGCCGTGGCGGCCGCCCCTGCGCTCAGCAGGACTGCCAGCGCAAGGCCACGCGGGGACGCTCCAGCAGACTCAGACAATGGCAGTCGAGACCGATACCGGCCGCATACAGCAATTGTTGCGCCGCACAGACAAGGGGCAGGCGTTCACGCTCCCAAGCGGGCACGTCAAACGCCTGATAATGGTATTTCAAGCTCTTGGTGGGACGGTTCAAGGCCAGCTTCAGGCGCTCGCCGCCCTGGCGGAAATCGATGGTCAGGGTCTGTGCTTGCAGCCAGGCAATATCGATACCCTGGCCGCCCGCTTCCACCGCATCGAAATGCAGCACGCCGCCATACGCGGGAAAGGCCAGGCTGGCCTCGCCCTGCCACGTAAATTGCTGGCCGGCTTTTTCCAGGCCGGGAATGCCCGCATCGTCACGCTCGCGCATGCCGGCCAGGTCATTCAGCTTCGGCGTCAGGTACAGCCGGTCGCGGTGGCGCCGCACGTGGCATTCGGGATGCGTGACCAGCAGTTGCGCATCGGGCCGCGCTTCCAGCAATTGCGCCAGCATTTCCACCAGCCACGCCGTCGACGGCATGCGCAAGCCGCGCGTGCCGAACCAGTGGCGCAGCAGGTTGTAGCAGCGGTCCGCGCTTAATTCCCGCAATTTCGCCAGTTCGATGCAGTCGCCATCGAGGCACGCTGCCAGATCCTGCGTCGCCAGCTCCGTGAGCAGGCGCTGCGCCGATTGCGCATGCTGGGCGCTGCGGGCGAAGCGTTCCTGGAAGCCGGGAAAGGCCTGCGCCAGTACGGGCATCACCTGATGCCGCAGGGCATTGCGGGCAAAGCGGGGATCGTCGTTCGATTCATCGTGGATGTGCGCGATCGCATGTTGCGCCACATACGCTTCGAGTTGCCTGCGCGCCACGGGCAGCAGCGGGCGCGCCATCACCAGGTCCGGGTTGCCCAGCAGCTCAGGGGCGCTGTTGGCGCCATCCATGCCCGACAAGCCCGCCGTGCCGGAGCCGCGCAGCAGTTGCAGCAGCACCGTCTCGGCCTGGTCATCCTGATGGTGGGCTGTCAGCAGCAGGCGCACGCCGTGCGCGGCGCACAGCTCGCCCAGGGCCGCGTAACGGCGCTTGCGGGCCGCTTCTTCCGTGCCCGTCTTCGCATTCTTTTCCAGGGTGACACGGCGCGCCTCGAAGGCGATGCCCAAGCCGGCGCACAATTGCGCGCAGTGGAGCAGCCAGGCATCGGCGTTCGGGCTCAGGCCATGGTGCACGTGAAACGCGTGCAAGGCCACGCCGTGCTCTTGCGCCCAGGCATGCGCCAGGTGCAGCAGGGCCGCGGAATCGAGGCCGCCGCTCAGGGCGATGCCGACGGTGCTGCCGGCTGGCGGCGCACAGGCGTCCAGGGCGCGGGCGAAGATATCGGCGACGGTGGCGGTTTGTTGTTTTTTCAATCAGGACTCCGGGAATGCAAAGAGGGACAGGCGGCTAAACGGATGGTGTCGTTTAGCGGACTGTCCCTGGTGTTTTACTGTCTTGTCGACTTACGTCTTGTCGGCTTACGTCTTGTCGGCTTACGTCTTGTCGGCTTACGTCTTGTCGGCTTACGTCTTGTCGACTTACGTCTTGTCGGCTTACGCTGCGCTAAGCCGACCTACGCCGACCCACGTCGACCCACGTCGACCTGCGCTGGCTTACTCGCTCGGCGTGGTTTCCTTGAACTTGCCGTAGCTCAGCAGTTTTTCATGGCGCGCGGCCAGCAGGTCCTTGGTTTTCATGCCGTGGAACTGGCGCAGGGTGTCGGCCAGTGCGCGTTTCAGCAAGGTCGCCATCTGCTTCGGATCGCGGTGGGCGCCGCCCAGCGGTTCGTTGATGATCTTGTCGATCAGGCCCATGGCTTTCAGGCGGTGGGCGGTCAGGCCCAGCGCTTCGGCCGCGTCGGCGGCGCGCTCGGCGCTCTTCCACAGGATCGAGGCGCAGCCTTCCGGCGAGATCACGGCATAGGTCGAGTATTGCAGCATCAGCACGGCGTCGCCCACGGCAATGGCCAGCGCGCCGCCGGAACCGCCTTCACCGATGATGGTGGCGATCAGCGGCACTTTCAGCTCGGCCATCACGTACAGGTTGTGGCCGATGGCTTCCGACTGGCCGCGCTCTTCCGCATCGATGCCGGGGAAGGCGCCCGGCGTGTCGACGAAGGTGAAGATGGGCAAGTTGAACTTTTCCGCCACTTTCATCAGGCGCATGGCCTTGCGGTAGCCTTCCGGCTTCGGCATGCCGAAATTGCGCATGGCGCGCTCTTTCGTGTCGCGGCCCTTCTGGTGGCCGATGACCATGCACGGCTGGCCGTTGAAGCGGGCCAGGCCGCCGACGACGGACAGATCGTCCGCGTAGCTGCGGTCGCCATGCAATTCGTGGAAATCGGTAAAGATTTCATTCACGTAATCCATGGTGTAGGGGCGTTGCGGGTGGCGCGCGATCTGCGCCACTTGCCAAGGCGTCAGCTTGGCGTAGATATCCTTGGTCAGCTGCTGGCTCTTCTTGGCCAGGCGGTCGATCTCTTCCGAGATGTCGACGGCCGAATCATCTTGCACGAAACGCAACTCTTCGATCTTGGAATCGAGTTCCGCGATCGGCTGTTCAAAATTGAGGAAAGTCGTTTTAGTCATTGTACCTCCAGGTTTTACCGGCCACGGCGCCAGGGCGCGCGGCGCTATCTATGTTTATTTTACCGTACCGGCTGGTGCGCCGGGGGCTGCATCGGATGCGGCAGGGGCGGCTGCGGGGTCGAGACTGCGCCACAAATACCAGGTTGCCACGGTGCGCCACGGTTCCCAATTGGCGGAAACTTCGCGCGCATCGCTGCGGGAAACGGGTTCGCCGGAGAAATAATTGACGCTGATGCCCTGGATCAAACCGGGGTCGTCGAGCGGCAGCACATTCGGCCGTAACAGATTAAATATCAAAAACATCTCCGCTGTCCAGCGGCCGATGCCGCGGATCTGCACCAGTTCGGCGATGACGGCTTCGTCATCCATCTGGTCCCACTGGCTGGCGTGCACGCGCTTGGCCTTGAAATGGTCGGCCAGGTCGAGGATGTATTCGGTCTTGCGCTTGGACAAACCGCAGGCGGACAACTGCTCGGCGCCCGCCTTCAGCACTTGCGTAGGCGTGCATTTCGGGCAGGCCAGCAAGAGCTTTTTCCAGGCGGCATCAGCCGCCTTGGGCGTGATCTGCTGGCCTACCAGCGAACGGGCCAGGGTGGTAAACGGGTCGCTGTGGCCGACCAGGTGCAGGTCGCCAAATTGCGGGATGAGCTTTTTCATGATGCGGTCGCGCTTCATCAGCTCGATCTTCGCCTCTTCCCAGTAGTGCGGCACCTGGATCACTTGCGCCAAGTCCGCCACTTTGGGTGCTTCCCCGTTTTCCCTGGACGTCGCCATCATGCGCGGCGCCAGTTGGTCGAGCCGTCAGGCTTGTCTTCGAGAACGATGCCAGCGGCCAGCAATTCGGCGCGGATCTTGTCGGACTGGGCAAAGTCGCGCGCCTTCTTCGCCGCGCTGCGCGCCGCGATGGCCGTCTCGATGCCGGCAGCCTCGTCCTGCCCAGCGGCGGCGGCGCCGACGGTCGCTTGCAGGAATTGCTGCGGCGTGCGTTCCAGCAAGCCGAACACGCCCGCCAGGCCCTTCAATTGGCGCGCCAGGGCCGGCGACTTGCTCTTGTTGACTTCCGTCGCCAGGTCGAACAGGGCCGCCACGGCCAGCGGCGTGTTGAAATCGTCGTCCATGGCGTCGCGCACGCGCACGGCATGGGCTTCGCTCCAGTCGATGGCGCCCGCTTCCAGCGCCACGTCGGCCAGCGCCGTGTACAGGCGCGTCAGCGACAAACGCGCGTCGTCCAAGTGCACATCCGAGTAGTTCAGGGGGCTGCGGTAGTGCGCGCGCAGGATGAAGAAGCGGATCACTTCGGCATCGAACTTTTGCAGCACTTCGCGGATGGTAAAGAAGTTACCGAGCGACTTGGACATCTTTTCATTGTCCAGGCGCACGAAACCATTATGTATCCAGTAATTGACGCTGGTATGGCCGAACGCGCCTTCGGATTGGGCGATCTCGTTTTCGTGGTGCGGAAATTGCAAGTCCGCGCCGCCGCCATGGATGTCGAACTGTTCGCCGAGCAAGGCGCAGGACATGGCCGAGCACTCGATATGCCAGCCCGGGCGGCCTTTGCCCCATTTCGAGTCCCATTTGACTTCGTCCGGCTCGGATTCCTTCGACGACTTCCACAGCACGAAGTCGAGCGGATCGCGCTTGCCCGTGTTCACGTCGACGCGCTCGCCCGCGCGCAGGTCGTCGAGCGACTTGCCCGACAGCTTGCCGTAGTGGGGGAAATTGCGCACGGCATAGTTCACGTCGCCATCCGCGCCCTGGTAAGCCAGGTCCTTCGCTTCCAGCTGCTCGATCAGGCGCAGCATCTGCGGCACGTATTCGGTGGCGCGCGGCGTATGGTCGGGCGTCAGGATGCCCAGCGCGGCCGTGTCTTCATCCATGTACTGGGTGAAACGCGTTGTCAGCTGGGAAATCGTCTCGCCGTTTTCCACGGCGCGGCGGATGATCTTGTCGTCGATGTCCGTAATGTTGCGCACATAGGTGACGTCGAAACCGGACGCCTTCAGCCAGCGGTAGATGACGTCGAAGGCCATCATCATGCGCGCATGGCCGATATGGCAATAATCGTAGATGGTCATGCCGCACACGTACATGCGTACCTTGCCCGCTTCCAGCGGGACGAATACCTGCTTCTCGCGAGCCAGGGTGTTGTAAATCTTTAGATTGCTCATCGTACTTTGCAAGTGGAGCGGCCGCCAGGCTGGCAAAACGACAGACAGGCGCGGACACCGGGGGTGCCGCGCCACCGAACTGCCGTGTGCGCCGAAAACTGGTCGAGCCGCTATATTGTTGTTCTTGTTTGTTAGAATTGGGGCCTTAGCGGTCAAGTATAACATTGATAAAAACCATACTGGCCCGATATGGATCAGGTTTTTACGATGTTCAACCGAATTTTCAGTTCTTTACAATTAAAGCAAGTTTAGAGAAAAATAACGATCAAGGACGCCTTCATGCAAGAAATCAAATCGAAACGCCTGTCTTTCCTGGCCCGCTTTTGCACCCTGTTTGCCGGCCTGACCCTGGGCAGCGCGGTCGTGGCGGCCGCTCCGGCGCCTGCCATCGACCCCACGCCGCACGTGGCCCTGAAGACCAGCTTGGGCGAGATCGTGCTGGAACTGGACCAGGAAAAAGCCCCGAAAAGCGTGGCCAATTTCTTGCAGTACGTTAAGAGCGGTTACTACAAGGGCACCGTGTTTCACCGCGTCATCGATGGCTTCATGATACAGGGCGGCGGCTTCGACAAGAACATGAAACAGAAAGCCACCAAGGCGCCGATCCAGAATGAAGCGCAAAACGGCTTGCAGAACGTCACCTACAGCATCGCCATGGCGCGCTCGGGCGACCCGCATTCGGCCACCTCGCAGTTTTTCATCAATGTCGGCAATAACGGCGCGCTCGACTACCCTGGCCGCGACGGCTTCGGCTATACGGTGTTCGGCAAAGTCGTCAGCGGCATGGACGTGGTCGACAAGATCAAGGCCGTGCCCGTGGCGGACAAGGGACCGCACCAGAACGTGCCCGTCACGCCCGTGGTGATCGAATCGGCGACTTTACTCAAGACAGCGCCCGCAAAACTGTAAAATAGCGTTTTTGCGGCGCCGGCCTGCCTGGCGCCGCTGAATCAATTATTCATCCAATTTATTAAGGATCATCATGACCTCCGTCATCATCACCACCAATCTGGGCAAGATCACCGCTGAGCTGGACGCCGACAAAGCGCCGAAAACGGTTGCCAACTTCCTCGCCTACATGAACGCCGGCCACTATAACAACACGATTTTCCACCGCGTCATCGACGGCTTCATGATCCAGGGCGGCGGTTTCGAGCCAGGCATGAAACAAAAGCCTGCTGATGCCACCGTGGAAAACGAAGCCAAGAACGGCCTGAAAAACGATACCTACACGCTGGCCATGGCCCGCACGTCGGATCCGCACTCGGCATCGGCCCAGTTCTTCATCAACATCAAGAACAACAGCTTCCTCGACTACCCGGGCCAGGACGGCTGGGGCTACGCCGTGTTCGGTAAAGTCACCGAAGGCAAGGAAGTCGTCGACGCCATCCGCGCCGTGAAAACCTCGCGCGCCGGCATGTTCGCCGACGTGCCGGTAACGGACGTTGTCATCGAGAAAGTCGAAGCCGCGTAATCAGGCTTTGGCATCATGAATAACAGGCATTGCAGCGTTTTTCGCCTCTCCATGCACGTCACTTTTTGGGAGCGTTGAACGATGACAATGCCTGCCGCACTCTTCATTTCCGACCTGCATCTGCAGAGCTCGCATCCGCGCACCAGCGCCGCCTTTCTTTCTTTTTTACAACATCATGCGCAATATGCGCAGGCCCTGTATCTGTTGGGCGACCTGTTCGAATACTGGGCCGGCGACGATGACCTGGAAGACCCGTTCAATGCGCGCATGACGGCCGCCATCCGCGCCGTCAGCGATGCTGGCGTGCGTGTCTACTGGATCGCCGGCAACCGCGACTTTCTTGTCGGCTCCGGCTTTGCCGCCGCCGCCGGCGCCACCCTGCTCAGCGAACCGCACGTGGCCACGATTGCCGGCCGGCGCATCGTCCTGCTGCACGGCGACGCCGAATGCACGAAAGACGTCAACTACATGGAATTTCGCGCCATGGTGCGCCAGCCCGCCTGGCAACAGCAGTTCCTGTCAATGCCGCTGGCGCAGCGCAAGGCCATCATCGACGGCTTGCGCAAGAGCAGCCGCGAGCACAATGGCGAAAAATCCATGGATATCATGGATGTCACGCCCGACGCCGTGGCACAGGTGTTTGCCGAACACGCGAGCACCGTGATGATCCACGGCCATACGCACCGCCCTGCCCTGCATAAAGTCGACGAAACCTTGCGCTATGTCTTGCCGGACTGGGAATGTGATGTGGAACCGCAACGCGGCGGCTGGATCGCCATCGATGCGCGCGGCAACATCACGCGCCATGACCTGAACGGCGAGATCATCGACTAGCGCTGCGCCGACAGCGCCACGGGAACTTGTCCGACAGCCACGCCAGCCGGGCTTTGCTGTAATGGCGCCATGCATACTGTCTACATCGGCACGGCCGGCTGGAGCCTTTCCAGCGCCGCCGCCAGCCACTTCCCCCTCGAGGGCAGCCACCTGCAGCGCTATGCCCAGGTGCTGGACTGCGTGGAAATCAACAGCTCCTTCTACCGCCCGCACCAACCCGCCACGTATGCGCGCTGGGCCGCCAGCGTTCCCGAGCACTTCCGCTTCAGCGTGAAATTGCCGCGCAGCATCACGCACGAGCGGCGTTTGCGCGATGGCGAAGCCGAACTCGAGCGCTTTGCGGGAGAAGTCATGCAACTGGGGAATAAGCTGGGCTGCGTGCTGGTGCAGCTGCCGCCCAGCCTGCGTTTCGATGCGCACGTGGCGGCCGCATTCTTTCATGCGCTGCGCCAGCGCTTCGATGGCATGCTCGCTTGCGAAGCGCGCCATGCCAGCTGGTTCGAGGCGGACGCGACCGAGCTGTTAACGATGCTGCGCATCACCCGCGTGCGCGCCGATCCGCCCGCCGGCCAGCCGGGCCCGCATGTGCCGACCACGGAACTGGCCTACCTGCGCCTGCACGGCAGCCCGAGAATCTACTATTCGGACTATCCGCCCGATTGCCTGGCGGACCTGGCTGGCGAACTGGCGGCACCGGCGCACTCAGGCAGCTGGTGCATCTTCGACAACACGGCTGCCGGCGCCGCCCTGTTCAACGCGCTGGACTTGCAGTCGCGGCTGGCCTGAAAATAGCTGTTGATTTTTTGAGTCTTAGTGTTATAGTTAACTACAACACCAATTAACCATGTCACGGAGCCCCGATGCATACAGCACCCATCTTCCGCCGCGCCGTCTCGCCACTGCCGGAGCGCATCCCATGAGCGCCGAATGGAACGACAACAGCCCCATCTACCGCCAGCTCAAGGCCAAGGTGGTGGGCATGATGCTCGACGGCGTGCTGCAGTCCGGCGACGCCCTGCCGTCGGTGCGCCAGGTGGCCGCCGACTATCAATTGAATCCCATTACCGTATCGCGCGCCTACCAGGAACTGGTCGACGAAACGCTGGTGGAAAAACGAAGGGGACTCGGTATGTACGTCTTGGAAGGCGCCCGCGACAAACTGCTGGCAAGCGAACGCGAGCGCTTCATGCGCGAAGAGTGGCCAGCCATGCTGGAGCGCATCACGCGCCTGGGACTGGACCTGGAACAATTGCTGCTGGCCAGCCGGCAGGATGGCCTGGAAGGAGAAGACGCATGACTGAATTGAACAACGATAGCGTCGTCAGCGCGCGCGGCTTGCGCAAGCACTATGGCAAGCAGGCGGCCCTCAACGGCATCAGCTTCGATATCGCGCCGGGGCGCATCGTCGGGCTGATCGGACCGAATGGCTCGGGCAAGACCACCACCCTGAAAGCCATCCTGGGCCTGACGGGCTTCGAGGGCGAACTGTCCGTGCTGGGACGCGACCCGCGCCTGCAGCGCGACGCGCTGATGGAGGATGTGTGCTTCATCGCCGACGTGGCCATCCTGCCCGGCTGGCTGCGCGTGCGCGACGCGATCGATTTTGTCGCCGGCGTGCATCCGCGCTTCGACCGCAGCAAGGCCGAGCGCTACCTGGCGCACACCAAGCTGGCGCCGAAGATGCGGGTCAAGAGCATGTCGAAAGGCATGGTCGTGCAACTGCACCTGGCGCTGGTGATGGCCATCGACGCCAGGCTGCTGGTGCTCGATGAGCCCACCCTGGGCCTCGACATCCTGTACCGCAAGCAGTTTTACCAGAACCTGCTGGAAGATTATTTCGACGAGAACAAGACCATCATCATCACCACGCACCAGATCGAAGAAGTCGAGCACATCCTCAGCGACCTGATGTTCATTCGCGACGGCAAGATCGTGCTCGCCTCGTCGATGGAAGAGGTGGGCGAACGCTACATCGAAGTGATGGTGGGACCGCAGCACGTGAATCCGGCGCGCGCGCTGCAGCCGATCAGCGAACGCAGCGTATTCGGCAAGTCCGTGATGCTGTTCGATGGCGTCGCCCGCAGCCAGCTGGCCACCCTGGGGGAATTGCGCACGCCGAGCCTGGCGGACCTGTTTGTCGCGACCATGAAAGGATCGTACCAATGAGCATTACTCCTGTGAACAAGATGAAATGGCTGATCCGGCGCGAATTATGGGAACACAAGGCCATGCTGCTGTGGACGCCCGCCATCATCGGCATCGTCATGACGGTGCTGGCCGCCCTGATGACGGCAGGCGCCGTCGCCAAACTCAAGATGCGCACGGCGCTGATCATCAACGGCGAAGAAATGTCCTGGAGCGCCGTCTTCAACACCCGGACCCTGAGCCCGCGCCGGGCGGAAATCATCGACACCGTCGCCAACAACTATACCTATGTGGCCGCGCCGCTGTTCCTGACCCTGGGCTTCCTGGTATTTTTCTATTGCCTGAGCGCCCTGTATGACGACCGCCGCGACCGCAGCCTGCTGTTCTGGAAGTCGCTGCCCGTCTCCGACGCGCAGACGGTGCTGTCGAAGCTGGCCATCGCCATCGTCGTCACGCCACTGATCGTGGTCGCCGCAGCCTGCCTTACCTCGCTGGCGCTGATCCTGATACTGAGCGGCGTGCTGGCGTTCAACGGCATCTACGTCTTTACGGAACTGCTGGCCGCGCCGGGCTTGTACCTGGGACCGCTGCGCCTGTTCGGCCTGATCCCCGTATATTGCCTGTGGGCCTTGCCCACCGTGGGCTGGTTGCTGATGGTGTCGAGCTGGACACGCTCGAAGGTCCTGTTCTGGGCGTTAGGCGTGCCACTGCTGCTGCTGATCCTGACCGTCTGGGTCGGCAAGCTGAGCATGACCGAAGCGGACATCGGCTGGATACAAATGAACGTGATCTCGCGCGCCCTGCTGGGCACCATTCCAGGCAGCTGGTACCTCTTCGAGCCGGGACTGTTGCCGCACATGAACAGCATGGAAGCCGGCTCGCACATGGCGCGCATCGACATCTTCGCCAACTCCTGGTCCAGCCTGGCCATGCCGGCCGCCTGGCTGGGAGCGGCGGCCGGCGCCGCCATGATCTACGCCGCCATCCGCCTGCGCGGCTGGCGTGAAGAAGGCTGAGCTTCCTCCCCGCTCCCACGCCCCGCCTTGCCGGGGCGTTTTTCATGCGCGCCACCAGGATGCGGACTTGCCCATTGGAAATATTGCGTTGACGGCCGAGAGGGATGCGGCGCACGGGCCAGGTGCAAACGGTCTGGCAAGCGGGATCCGGCCTGCGCATGCGCGCGGCAGGCGCAGGCTGGAATCAGGCCCGTTTCAATTGGCCGATGACGCTCGCCACCTTGGCGGTAATCATGTCGACCGCGGGACCATTGGCGCCATGCGGCAAGATGACATCGGCATTGCGCTTGGTCGGCTCGATGAATTGCTTGTGCATCGGGCGCACTGTTTCCAGATACTGCTCGATGACGCTTTCCACGGAACGGCCACGTTCGGTGATATCGCGTTGCATGCGGCGGATGAAGCGCACGTCGGAGGCGGTGTCGACAAAGATCTTCAGCGACATCATGTCGCGCAAGTCCGCGTCATACAAGGCAAACAGGCCCTCGATCACGATCACGGGGGCCGGCTTGACCGCAATGGTCCTGCTGGAGCGATTGTGCAGCGTGAAGTCGTACTCCGGCATCTCGATCGCTTCGCCATTGCGCAAGGCCTGGATGTGCTGCACCAGCAGAGGCCACTCGAAGGCCTGCGGATGGTCGTAATTCTGCTCGCGGCGCACTTCAGGGGAGAGATGGGTCTGGTCGCGGTAGTAGTCGTCCTGCATCACGACCGAAACCATGTCGGCGCCAAAGGACGCCAGCACCTGCTGCGATACGGTGGACTTGCCGCTGCCGCTGCCGCCGGCGACCCCAATAACAAACGGTTGGAAAGAAATCTTGTTCATGCCGAATGATACCGGAAACGCGGCCGGACCGACAGGGAGCGGCGGAGGCGGGATCACTCGAACTGTTTGCGGAACGCCTCGAACTGCGCCGCCAGGCCATCGAAGTCGCTGCGCAATTGCAGCACTTCCTGTTCCAGCTGGGCCACGCGGCTGCCCTGCTGCGGCGCGCTGACGGCGCCCGCATAGCCGGCCGCCGTCTCGCTCTGCGCCAGCGCTTCCGCGCCGCCCAGCAAGTGGCCATAGCGCGGCTCTTTCGCGCCGGGGGCCACGGCCAGCTTGGCCACCAGCGGCGGATACTTGTCGATCAGGAACTGCAGGCCCGACTCCACTTCCGCCACCGACTTGAATTCATGCACGCGGCCGCTGCGGCTGCGGATCTCGCCGGCCGTCTGCAGGCCGCGCAGCATCAGGATCGTCAGGATGGCCAGCTTGTCCTGCTCGAGCGACCACTTGATGCGCATGCGGTGCTCGTACTTGGCGACCCGGGCGCCGGCCTGCGTGATGCCGTTGACGAACTTGCGCTGCATCAAGCGCTGCAGCACGTCGTAGACGGTTTCCTCGGACAGGGCCATGACGGGGTCGCGGCTGGACAATTGATTGCAGCCATTGGTCAGCGCGTTGAGCGACAGCGGATAGCTGTCCGGCGTCAGCGCTTCCTTTTCGGCCAGCACGGCCAGCACGCGGATCTCGAAGGGGTCGAGCAGATTCGGATTGTCGGTATTCATTTCTGCTGCGTTTACGTCTGTCGTCATGCCTGTATCCTTAATCGACCAGCTTGTTCATTTGCTCGGAATCAAATTTATCACATTCGGGCACGGCCTGGCAGCAAATACCGGCCGCCTTCAGGGTGGCGAGGATGGTCTCGATGCGCTGTTCCTGCGCCACGGCGTGCGTGATCAGGCCCTGCAAGGCCTTCGACAGCGGATCGTCGCCGTTGGGCGTGACCCCATACGCGGCGAACAGGTGCGCCGTGCTGCCTTCGCGCAGCGCGTTGACATCCTTTTGCACGATGTGCGCCGGGTTGCCCACGGCCGTGGCGCCGGACGGCACCGGTTTCAACAGCACCGCGTTCGACCCCACCTTGGCGTACTCGCCCACGGTAAAACTGCCCAGCACCTGCGCGCCGGCGCCGACGATGACGCCGCGCTCCAGGGTCGGATGACGCTTGGCGCCGCTGTGCAGCGAGGTGCCGCCCAGAGTGACGCCCTGGTAGATGGTGCAATCGTCGCCGACGACGGCCGTCTCGCCGATCACCACGCCGAAACCGTGGTCGATGAAGACGCGGCGGCCGATGGTGGCGCCCGGGTGGATCTCGATGCCCGTGATGATGCGGGCAAGGTAGGAAATGAAGCGCCCCACCCACTTCATGTGCCGCGTCCAGCACCAGTGCGCCCAGCCGTGCATGACGATGGCGTGCAGGCCCGGATAACAGGTCAGCACCTCCCAGCCATTGCGGGCGGCGGGGTCACGTTCGATGATGCTGTTGATGTCTTCGCGCAGGTGGTGGAACATAATGAAAATGGATAAGGTGGAACGCAAATGGTAGCGTATTCGGCGGCGTGCTGCCGGAGAGGCAGATAAACAACCGCCGCCTCAAGGGCGGCGGCGGATCAAAGAAGCGCTACAAAACGTTCAGGGCAAGGCAACGCCGCCCTGGACGTTTTTTAGCCTTCTTTCGCGATGCGCTGGCGGCGCGCTTCGTAGAGACAGACGCCGGAAGCGACCGACACGTTCAGGCTCTCGACGGAGCCGAACATCGGGATATTGACGAGGATGTCGCAGGTATCGCGCGTCAGGCGGCGCATGCCTTCGCCTTCGGACCCCATGACGAGGGCCGTCGGACCCGTGAAATCGGCTTCGTACAGGCCTTTTTCGCCGTCGTCCGAGGTGCCGATCAGCCAGATGCCGCGTTCCTTGAGTTCGCGCATGGTGCGCGCCAGGTTCGTCACGGTGATGTACGGCACGGTTTCGGCGGCGCCGCTGGCCACTTTCGCGGCCGTGGCGTTGAGGCCCACGGCGCGGTCCTTCGGCACGATCACCGCGTGGGCGCCGACACCGTCGGCCACGCGCAGGCAGGCGCCCAGGTTGTGCGGATCGGTGATGCCGTCGAGAATGAGCAGCAGCGGCGGGCCGTCCACGGCGTCCAGCAATTCGTCGAGGTTGCGCGCCAGCGACAGTTGCGAGGCAAACGCGATCACGCCCTGGTGGCGGCGCGTGCCGACGATTTTATCGAGACGCGACGAGTCGACCGGCATGACGCGCACGCCGGCCGACTTGGCGGCGGCGATCATGTCCTTCATGCGGCCGTCGACGCGGCTGGCATCGACGAAAATTTCTTCCACGGACGACGCTTCATGACGCAGACGCGAGGTGACGGCGTGGAAGCCGAAAATCATTTTATTCTTCATTATTTATCGTTTCTTCTTGCTTGTTTTTGATGCAGATACAGTTTTTGCTGCTCGTGGTGCCGCCGCGGCAGGTGCCGCGGCTGGTTTTTTGCTGCGCTTCGGCTCGGCTGCCTTGGGGGCTGCCGCCTTCGGCGCTGCCTTGGCTTGCGCCTTGGCGGCAGGCTTGGTGCCATTGGCACGGCCGCCGGAACCATTGCCGGGTTTGCCTCCGTTGTTGCCGCCGGCCTTGATCTCATGGCGCTGCTCGGTCGCAGGACCGGGCTTGACCATCGATTTCTTTTCGCCCTTGCGCTTGCCGCCAGACTGCTTGGCCGGCGCTTCTTCGCCCGCCAGTTCCGCATCGGTGACCAGGCGCAGGTCGATCTTGCGCGTTTCCAGGTCGACTCTTGCCACTTGCACCGTCAGGCGGTCCGTCAATTGATAACGCTTGCCCGTGCGTTCGCCACGCAATTCATGGCGCGCGTCGTCGTACTGGAAGTAGTCGGTGCCGAGCTCGGTGACGTGCACCAGGCCTTCGACAAACAGGGTGTCCAATTGTACGAAGACGCCGAAGGTGGTCACGCCGGTGATCGTGCCGGTGAATTCTTCGCCCAATTTGTCTTGCATGAAATAGCACTTGAGCCAGGCTTCCACGTCGCGCGACGCTTCGTCGGCGCGGCGCTCGTTGGCCGAGCAATGCACGCCCAGCGCGTCCCAGATGGTCAAGTCCGTCTTCTTCGGCTTGCCGTCGGCCTTGTCCTTGGCCTGCTGCTTGCGCGTCGCGTTCGACACATTCGTGTTCAGCACGACCTTATCGGACAGCTTCGGCTCGTATTTCTTGCCTTGCAAGATGGCCTTGATGGCGCGGTGCGTCAGCAGGTCGGGATAGCGGCGGATCGGGCTGGTGAAGTGGGCATACGCCTCGTACGCCAGGCCGAAGTGGCCGATATTGTCCGGGCTGTAGACGGCTTGCTGCATCGAGCGCAGCAGCATCGTCTGCAGCAGCGCCGCGTCGGGACGCGCCTTGATCTGCTGCATCAGGGTCTGGTAATCGGAGGCCGATGGCGTGTCGCCGCCCGTCAGGTTCAGGCCCACCTGCTTGAGGAAGGTGCGCACTTGCGTGAGCTTTTCCTTGGTCGGGCTGGCGTGGATGCGGTAGGTGCCTGGATGCTTGTTGCGCAGCAACAAATCGGCCGCGCAGACGTTGGCCGCCAGCATGCACTCTTCGATGATCTTGTGCGCTTCGTTGCGCGTGCGGGGAATGATCTTTTCGATCTTGCCGGCGCTATTGCAGACGATATACGTTTCCGTCGTCTCGAAGTCGATGGCGCCCCGCTCCGTGCGCGCTTTCAGCAAGGCGCGGTAGACGGCTTCCAGGTTCTGCAAGTGCGGCAGGATGTCCGCGCGGCGTGCCGCTTCGGGTCCCTTGGTGTTGCCCAGCACGGCAGCGACTTCGTCATACGTGAGGCGCGCGGCCGAGTGGATCACGGCCGGGTAGAACTGGTAGGCCTTGAGTTCGCCCTTGTCGCTGACGACGGCGTCGCAGACGAGGGTCAAACGGTCGACGGCCGGGTTCAGCGAGCACAGGCCGTTCGACAGCTTTTCCGGCAGCATCGGGATCACGCGGCGCGGGAAGTAGACCGAGGTGCTGCGTTCGAGCGCGTCGATATCGAGCGCGTCGTTCGGCTTCACGTAATGGCTGACGTCGGCAATCGCCACGATCAGGCGGAAGCAGTTGGCGCGGCCAACCTTGACGGGTTCGCAATACACGGCATCGTCGAAATCGCGCGCGTCCTCGCCATCGATGGTCACCAATGGCACGTCGCGCAGGTCGACACGCTCTTTCAGGTCGGCGGCGCGCACTTCGAACGGCAGTTTTTCCGCCTGTTTCAGGGCGGCGGCGGAAAAGATGTGCGGCACGTTGAATTTGCGTACGGCAATCTCGATTTCCATGCCGGGATCGTCCAGGGCGCCGAGCACTTCGACGATCTTGCCGACTGGCTGCTTGAAGCGCATCGGCTGCTCGGTCAGCTCGACGCTGACGATCTGGCCGGCTTTTGCCTTGCCGACCGAACCGGTAACGAGGATGTCCTGGCCGATGCGCTGGTCTTCCGGCGCCACGACCCAGGTGCCGTTTTCCTGGATCAAACGGCCGATGACGTGGGTATTGGCGCGGTAGGTGACTTCGACGATCGTGCCTTCCGGGCGGCCGCGGCGGTCCGTGCCGACGATGCGGGCCATGACCTTGTCGCCATGCAGTACTTTCTGCATTTCTTTCTCGGGCAGGAACAAGTCGGCGCTGGCGTCATCGGGAATGACGAAGCCGAAGCCGTCGCGGTGGCTCATGACGCGGCCGGCGACAAGCGCGCTCTGGTCGGCCAGGCTGAAAACACCGCCGGCATCAGACTTGAGCTGGCCGTCGCGTTCCATCGCCTTCAGGCGACGGACCAGGACATCCATGGAATCGGCATGCACTTGCAGCGTTTTCCCGAGAGACTGCGGATCGAGAGGCGCGTTGACGCTGCGGAATATGCCGAGAATGTCCTCCCGGCTGGGGATGGTGTGGGTATTTTGGCTCAAAAGTATTTCTATAGTTGTTATTGACAGTGATCAAACGGAAGACAAAGACCGATGACATCACCGTCAATATTGACACGGTGATGTGCGGTAGTGTACCGGAGGACGCCTTGGTTTGCCTAACGGACAGCGTGTCGGAAACAGTACAAGACGCCCGCCGATGAAAAAAAGGAGAAAAGCTGCGCAATGCATTTGACTTCGGCAAATATTGCTCTATAATCCTTGTCTCTTGCAGCGACAAACCTTCACGGGAATGCAGTTGCAGGAAAGCGGTACAGGGTTGATGTGCAGTATGGAGCGAAAGCTCATCTGGCGCAAAACTCTTCAAGCCGCTATAATAGCAGAATTGTTGCGAAGTTATTTTGTAACAAGTACTCGAGCAGTAAAGCAACAAGCAGCATCAGTGCCCACGTGGCGGAATTGGTAGACGCGCATGGTTCAGGTCCATGTGCCTTCGGGTGTAGGGGTTCGAGTCCCTTCGTGGGCACCATTACCTAATTCGCAAAAAAGCCGCAAACTTTCACGAGTTTGCGGCTTTTTTCATTTCCGGGGCAGCACATCGACCGCCCAAGAAAATTATCAAAAAAGAACATTTGCACTCTATTTAATAGTATATTGACATCTCCCCATGCCGCGCATCGCGCGTGGCTGGCAACCGTATTACGGAGAGACGTCATGACGTGCAGGCCTGGCAAACACACGCGGATTTTTTTCAGCAGCCTCATTGCATTGAGCCTTGGCGCTGGCACCAGCCAGGCGGCGGACTGGGTGACCACCCGTTCCAGCAGCCCTGAAATCGTCAAACCGGCGCCCGAACAGGTGACTTTGCAGGTGCAAAATCCCCCTTCCTTTGCCTGGCCGCGCCATGCCAGCTATCCCGCGCAATATGTCGTGGAGATTGTGCCGGCCGGGGGCACGGCAAGCACCCACACCGTTTCGCGCAACTTCCTGCTGCCGTCAAGCGCACTGCCGCCAGGCAATTATGAATGGCGCGTGAGCCCTCTCTCGACGTCCCCCGACTGGTCCAATAAGCGGCCATTTACCATCGACAGCAATTCACGCACTTTTGTCGTTCCCGAATCGTCCGAGCTGGCGGCCACCGTGCGAGCCCACCCGCGCCCGCGCCAGTTGCCAACCTCCTTTGCGCAAGCAAGCGCCTGGGATGCCGCCATGAACAGCAAACGGCGCCCCTTCCTGAACCGCCTCGTGAGTGAGGTCAATCTGAATACCACCGCCGTGGCCAGCGTCCACGATGGCCTGTGGACCCAGCCCAACGATAGCGGCCAGTACAACCGCATTGCCGATGCCGCCGGCGCCGTGATCCGGCAGATGGAAGCGGCCGCCCTCCTGTTTCGCCTGACACAGGAACGCAGATATCTGGACGAAGCCATACTGCGCGGCGACCAGTTGGCCGCGCTGAATCCGGAGGGCCCCACCAGCTATAAGGCGCAGGATCAGGTCGCGCGCATGATTGCCCTGGTACTTGCGAAGGGCGCCGATTTTCTGTGGCTGGATCTGGACGCACCTCGCCGCGCGCACTGGCTGTCGGTCGCCGCGCAGCGGCTGACACCGATTTATGCAGACCTGTCCATCGCCGGCGGACGTCTGGACCAGTCCCCCATGGACTCGCACGGCGTCGAGGCGCTCGGTTACCTTGCCGCCACCTCAACCCTGCTGCTCGATGCCAGACCGGAAGCGCAAGCCTGGTTCAACTTCGCCGTGCGCTCGTACATGCATATCGTCCACGTCTGGAGTGGCCCGGAAGGCGGCTTTGCCAACGGCTCGGCGTATGGCCAGTACACCACCGACATGCAAATGCAATTATGGCAGCCGCTGGCCGAAGCCACTGGCGTCAACCTGTTCAACAAACCCTGGGCGGCGGGATTCTCCCATTATTTCATGCAGTTCATTCCACCGAACGCGCCCCGCCATGTCTTCGGCGATGTCCATGAAAGCAAACCGGACCCGGCGCTCCTGAAGGCCTATGTAGCGCGGCAAGCCACGCCAGCGGCCGCCTGGTACAGCAGCCAGCCAGGCGCGCAGGAAAATCCCATCACCCTGCTGCAGGCGCCCTACCCGCTTCCCGCCGATACGGTCGCCCCCGCAGCACCGCCCAACGCCATGCTCTTTCCCAGCATTGGCTGGGCGGCCATGCATAGCGACATCAGCAATGCTGCCCGCACGTCCGTCTACTTCAAATCGAGTCCGTTTGGAGCCTTCAATCACAGCCACGGCGATCAAAACAGCCTGGTCATCAACAGCGGCAACAAGCCACTGCTGATCGAAGCCGGGTACCAGGACTACTATGCATCGCCGCTCTCGAAAAGCTGGTACCGCCAGTCGCGCGCGCATAACGCCATCACATTTGATGGCGGAAAAGGCCAACTTGTCGACGGCCATTACGAGACGCGCTACAAGAACGGCAAGATCACGGCCTTCACGCACGGCACCGACCTCGATTACGTGGAAGGCGATGCCAGCGCCGCCTACAGCAACGACCTGAGCCTGGCCAGGCGCCAGGTATGGTATTCGCGCCAGAACGACGTGGTGGTAGTACTCGACAAGCTGAATTCCGCAACAGCCCGCACTTTCGAATGGAACATCCATGCGCTCACTACCTTGTACCTTTACCCGAATGGCCGGGCCAGCATCGAAAATGGCACGGCTTCGCTTTGCCTGCAATCCCTGCGGCCGGACGAGGAGCAATTGTCCGGCTATAGCGCCCCCAATCCGCCCCTCGAAGCCAGCCAGCAGCATGCCGCTTACATCAAGACGGCTCCCGCCATGGCGGCAGAGTTCCTGATCGTGCTCGACATCGGCTGCAAATCGGTGCCAACCACCTTGCAGCCGGTGCCTGGCGGACGCCTGCTGCAGATAGGCACGCAAACCATCACCCTGCCGCAATAAACGCCAAACGCCTGTTTTTGCCGAAAAAACAGGCAGATCCATCCTCCCTTTCATAGGGAAGTGCCTGTTTTCAGGTGAAAAGGGTATTTCTTGAAGAAAAGTGCAAAATGTTGATTGACCGAATGCGCGCCAGCCCTTATGATTTTGTCCTCGCTGCAGAACACGCAGCGACAAGCAGCAAGCAGCATCAGTGCCCACGTGGCGGAATTGGTAGACGCGCATGGTTCAGGTCCATGTGCCTTCGGGTGTAGGGGTTCGAGTCCCTTCGTGGGCACCATTACCTAATTCGCAAAAAGGCCGCAAACTTTCACGAGTTTGCGGCTTTTTTCATTTCCGGCGCCAAGCGATGCTGTCGGCATTCTTGACAGTTGCAGGCCGCACCAGCGCCAAGTCCCTGATTTTAAAGCTGAGCACGCTTCTTGCCTGCAGGATGGCATCGCCACTCCTGGAGCGCCGCCATGAAACGCCTCGTCACCGTCCTCGCCTTGATCCTGCCTGCCAGCACCATCGCCTCGCCCCTGTTCAATCTGCACTATGTGCCTGGTACCTCGTTGCAGGCGCAGCAGGGATTCCAGGCGGCGGCCGCGCGCTGGTCGCGCGTGTTGAAGGACAACGTCACGCTGGACTTGACGGTGGGCTTCAATTCGCTGGGCGGCAACATCCTCGGACAAACGGGCTCGTCGGAGTCGTTCTATGCCTACCGCGACTTTCGCGGCGCCCTCGCCGCCGACGCCACCTCCGCCATCGACCAGCGGGCGCTCGCGCATTTACCAGCAGGCAACAGTTTCGGCATGCTGCTCAACCGCACGGCCAACAATCCCAACGGCCCCGGCAGCGCCCTGCCCTATGTCGACAACAATGGCGACGACAATAACAGCGTCCTCTATCTGAGCAATGCCGAGGCCAAGGCCATCGGCCTGGTGCCGCCACCGCAGTCGCTGCCCGGCTGCATCGGCAATTGCGACGGCTTCATCCAGTTCAACAGCGATTTCAATTTCGATTTCGATCCCGGCAATGGCATCGGCGCCAACAGCATCGACTTCATCGGCGTGGCCATGCATGAAATCGGCCATGCGCTGGGCTTTCTCAGCGGCGTGGACATCCTCGACTTCAACTCGCCGCCGCTGGGCGGACCCTACGACGACACGGAATTTACCTACGTGTCGGGACTGGACCTGTTCCGCTACTCGGCCGAGAGCGCCGCGGCCGGCGTGATCGACTGGACGGCCGACAACCGCGACAAGTATTTCTCGCTCGACGGCGGCGT
Source organism: Janthinobacterium sp. GW822-FHT07H11 (assembly GCF_058798615.1). Lineage (NCBI taxonomy): Bacteria > Pseudomonadati > Pseudomonadota > Betaproteobacteria > Burkholderiales > Oxalobacteraceae > Janthinobacterium > Janthinobacterium sp. GW822-FHT07H11. The sequence goes on along the minus strand of NZ_CM179507.1, from coordinate 2,526,671 downwards.
CACGCGCGGGCCGCTGTTTGCCAATGGCAGCTTCCACGGCGACGGCGACCAGGCCAGCCACTGGCGCGACCAGCGCGGCCTGGGCATCATGGACCCGACGGTGGCGTACGGCGAGCGGCTGCGCCTGCGCGCCAACGACCTGATCGCGCTCGACGCCATCGGCTGGGACGTCGACCTGGCAGCCATCCCCGCGCCGGGCACCCTCTCCCTGCTGTGCCTGGCACTGATGCTGCTGGCACTGCAGCAACGACGCTGAATACGCTGAAAAAACAGGCAGCCTCAAGCCATTTCTCATAGTGAAACACCTTTTTTCAGCCGAAAAGGGTGTTTCTTGAAGAAAAGAGCAAAATGTTCATTGACCGAATGCGCGCCAACCCTTATTATTTTGTCCGTCGCTGCAGAACATGCAGCAGACAGCAACAAGCAGCAAACGCAGCACAATGCCCACGTGGCGGAATTGGTAGACGCGCATGGTTCAGGTCCATGTGCCTTCGGGTGTAGGGGTTCGAGTCCCTTCGTGGGCACCACCAGCAACGAGTCGTTTTCGTTGTAGTCCGCAATAAAGCAGTACAGTAGTGAGATAGAGCAGTAGCAGCATCAGTGCCCACGTGGCGGAATTGGTAGACGCGCATGGTTCAGGTCCATGTGCCTTCGGGTGTAGGGGTTCGAGTCCCTTCGTGGGCACCATTACCAAAATTCGCAAAAAAGCCGCAAACTTTCACGAGTTTGCGGCTTTTTTCATTCCAGAATGCCGCGCGCTCTACCCAAGCTGCGGCACCCTCCCCTTATTTGCCCAGCGCCGCCTTGACGGCCTCAAGCAGGCTCGTCGTCGGACGGCCTATCAGCGCGCTCAATTGCCTGTCGTTGTCTTCCAGGCCACCCTTGGCCGCGCCCGCATCGGAATCGGCCAGCAAGTCGGCAAAGCCTTCCGGCACGCCCACGCTCACCAGCGCCGCCTTGAAGTCCGCCTGCGGCATATCCTTGTAGACGATCGCCTTGCCCGACTGGCGCGCCACTTCGGCCGCGTACTCGGCCAGGGTAAAGCCGTGGTCGCCAGCGAGTTCATAGATGGCTTGCGGCTGGTCCGCGACCAGCACGGCGGCGGCGGCGGCGGCATAGTCAAGACGCGCGGCCGACGAGAAACGCCCGTCTTGCGCCGCGCCCAGCACCACGCCATGATCGAGCACGGGCGCCAGGTGTTCCGTATGGTTTTCCAGGTACCAGCCGTTGCGCAGGAACGAGTATGGCAAGCCGGAAGCGCGAATCGCCGCTTCCGTGATCACGTGTTCGGCGGCCAGGCCCAGCGGCGAGGTGTCGGCGCGCAGCACGCTGGTATAGGCCAGCAGGGAAACGCCGGCGCGCTTGGCCGCATCGACGACATTCTGGTGCTGCTGCGCGCGCTGGCCCACTTCGCTCGACGAAATCAGCAGGATCTTCGTGGCGCCCTTGAAGGCCGCGTCGAGGCTGGCGCCGTCGTTGTAGTCGGCCTGGCGCACTTGCACGCCCTTGGCGGCCAGGTCTTGCGCCTTGGCCGGGTTGCGCACGGCGGCGATGATGCTCGACGCGGGGACGGATTTCAGCAGGCTGGCGATGACGTGCTGGCCCAGCTTGCCTGTGGCACCGGTAATGACGATCATGATTTCTCCTTGGGGGTTGACGGCTAAATCCCTATAATAGGCCTATTACTTACTTATTGTAAGTACGTACCTTTTGGTAAGTATGAATTGAACTTTTCCAGGCCAACCATCATGCCCACAGACACTCCCGGCGCCAGCCTGCGCGCCGCCCTCGCCCGGCAACAGCAGGGCGCGCACCTGCTGGCGGCCACCTGCCCATCGCGCGCCGTGCTCAGCCATCTCACCAGCCGCTGGGCCGTGCTGGTGCTGGTGCTGCTGCTGAGCGGCACGCGGCGCTTCAGCGAACTGCGCCGCGAAGTGGGCGGCGTCAGCGAAAAGATGCTGGCGCAAACCCTAGAAGCGCTGGCCGGCGACGGCTTCGTGCTGCGCCAGGCCTACCTGGTGATTCCGCCGAAGGTGGAATACAGCCTCACGCCGCTGGGGCGCGAAGCGGCCGAACGGCTGGCCGTGCTGGTCGACTGGATAGAGGATAATTATCCGCGCATCGAACAGGCGCGCGCGGCCCTGCCGGCGGCACCGGCCGTGCAAGACGCGGCGTGAGCAGATTGCTTTTAGTAATCAGCAATTATCGTTTACTCCTTCTTGCCTTGATGTAATACTAGCTTCACGATACGCGCAAGGGACGCGACACCATGAATCAGTTGATATCCTCCATCGCCGACCGGGCCAAGGTGCTGCTGGTCAGCAGTTCGCCGAACGATGTGCGCGAACTGCTGTATGTGCTGGACCGGCATAACCTAGGCACGGGCCTGGCCGGCGATATCGATGAAGGCGTGGAACTGGCGGCCGGCGGCACGGACCTGATCCTGCTCGACACGGCCCTGGCCGGCACGAACATCGGCGCCACCTGCATGCGCCTGCGCAATGCGGGCGGGCGCCACGGCGTGCCCCTGCTGCTGATGTCGTCCACCCCCAGCGCCGAGGAACAAGGCCGCAGTGTGGGCGCCGGCGCCTCCGACTACATCAAGATGCCGTTCAATGCGCGCGACGTGGCGGAAAAAATCCTCATGGAACTGGCGCTGCACAAGGCGGAGGCCCCGGCGTCCCATCCGGCCGCGCCGCCGCGCCCGCTGCATCCGCAGACGCTGGAAGTCAATTACCACTCGATCCTGGCCGGCTCGCCCGACGCCGTGCTGCTGTTCGACATCGACAACAGCCTGCTGATCGACGCCAACCACCTGGCCGAAGAGCTGTTCGGCCTGCCCCTGCCCCAATTGCTGCAGGGCGGCATGGAACCGCTGTTTCCCAGGAAACAGGACGATGGCCTGTCTTCGCCCCAGTTGCTGGAAGAAAAGATACGCGATACCTTGCAGGGCAAGATCGTCGTCTTCCGCGCCACCTGCTGCCACCGCGACGGCCACCCCATCGAATGCGAAATCCGTTTGATGCGCCTGTCCGTGCCGGGCCGCCAGCTCGTGCATGCGCGCATCATCGACTTGACTGAACGCAACCTCGCCGAAGCCATGCGTTCGGGCCAGCGCACCTTGCTGGAAATGGTGGCCAAGGGCGCGCCGCTGATCCCCACGCTGAACCAGCTGCTGCTGCTGATCGAGGGCCAGTCGCGCGGCGTGTATTGTTCCATCATGCTGCTCGACGACGACGGGCGCCACATGCACAGCGCGGCCGGCCCCAGCCTGCCGCCCGACTACATGGCCCTGCTCGAAGGCGTGGAGATCGGCCCCGGCGTGGGTTCCTGCGGCACCGCCATGTTCCGCCGCGAGCAGGTGATCGTCAGCGACATCATGCACGACCCGCTGTGGGCACCCTACCGCGAACTGGCCGCGCCGTTCGGCCTGCGCGCCTGCTGGTCGCGCCCCATCTTCGGCCAGGACGGCACCGTGCTCGGCTCGTTTGCCATGTATTACCGCGACGTGCGCAGCCCCGATGCGCAAGACCTGGCCCTGATCGACTCGGCCACCGACCTGGCCGGCATCGCCATCGGCCGCATGCGCCACGAGCGCGAGTTGCAGCGCCACCGCGCCCACCTGGAAGAACTGGTGGCCGAGCGCACGGCGGCCCTGACCCTGGCCAAGGAGCAATCGGAACAAGCCAACCGCGAACTGGCCGCCGCGCTGGAAAACCTGTCCATCACGCAGGAAGAACTGGTGCGGCGCGACAAGCTGGCCGCGCTCGGCGCGCTGGTGGCCGGCATCGCGCACGAACTCAATACGCCGATCGGCAACGGCCTGGTGGTGGCCACCACCATGGCCGAGCGCACGCGCGAGATCCAGGCCAGCTTCCTCGACGGCCTGCGCCGCTCGGAACTGGAAAGCTACCTGAGCCAGGCGGGCGAGGCGGACGCCATCATGCTGCGCAATCTGCAGCGGGCCGCCGACCTGGTATCGAGCTTCAAGCAGATCGCCGTCGACCGCGCCAGCTCGCAGCGCCGCAGCTTCCTGCTGCGCCAGTTCGTGGGCGAACTGATGCTGCCGATGTCGACGCCATTGAAGGCCGCCGGCGTCAGCCTGACGCAGGACGTGCCGGACGGCCTGGCCATGGACAGCTACCCCGGCCCGCTGGGCCAGGTGCTCGGCAACCTGGTGGAAAACTGCCTGCGCCATGCCTTCGACGGGCGCAGCGGCGGCAGCATCACCGTCGCCGCGCGCGCCAGCGACGACGGCCAGGGCATCACCGTGTCCGTGGCCGACACGGGCGTGGGCATCTCCGCCGACGACCTCACGCATATCTACGACCCCTTCTTCACCACCAAGCTCGGTTCGGGCGGCTCGGGCCTGGGACTGCACGTGGCGCACAACATCGTCACGGGCGTGCTGGGCGGGCATATCGACGCCACCAGCAGCCCGCAGGGCACCACGTTCACCGTGCAGCTGCCTGCCGTGGCGCCCCGCTCGACGACGCCGGACGCCCCCTGACGGGCATGGCGCTACAATGCGCACTGGCCTTACTTTTCGGATCACATCACCATGAAACACCTGATCGCCGCCGGCCTGCTGGCCGCCTGCGCCGCCGCAGCGGCCGGCCCCGCCCCCTGGTACCTGTGGCGCAGCAAGGTCGACGGCACCCTGTCATGCGCGCAATCGACGCTGGGATTTGGCTGGGAACTGGCCTCGGGCCCGTACAAAGATAGCCGTTGCGAAAAACCGGCGCTTGCTAAATAATGGGGTCATAACAACACGGGGCAACCGGCTTGACTGCAAGCGATGGCAATGCGGCGTCGAAAGAGTATGGAACGATAAGAACGTATCTATTCAAACCGAGGAGACCACATGTTTACCAATCCCGAACAATTCGCATCGGCCACCAAGGCCCTGTTCGAATTCCAGCTGATGACCTTCAACACCCTCACCACCAAGGCCGTGCAAGGCGTGGAGCAAGTGCTGGCGCTGAACATGGCCACCGCCAAGTCCGGCATCGAGGATGGCATTGCCGCCAGCAAGGAAATCAGCCAGGCCAAGGATCCGAAGGCCGCCATGGCCGCCGCCGCCGCCCAGCTGCAACCGGGCGTGGCCGGCGCCAAGGCCTACAAGCAGCAGCTCGACGACATCATCAAGGAAATCCACACGGATTTCACGACGGCCGCCGAAGCCCACGTGGCCGAGGCGAAAAGCAATTTAAGCGCGCTGATCTACGACGTCACGAAAAACGTGCCGCCGGGCTCGGAAAACGCCGTGGCCATCGTCAAGGCCGCCATCGACAACGCCTTCCTCGGCTACGAACAAGTGACCAAGGCCACGCAGCAGGCGGTAAAGACCGTGGAAGAGCAGATCGCCAAGGCCAGCGCGCAAGTAGCGCAGGCCACGGAAAAAGCCACGGCCGGCGCACAGGCTGCGGCTGAAAAGGCGGCACCTGCGGCCAAGCCGAAAGCGGCCAAGAAATAAGATGCAGGTCCGATTAGCGCGGCAACGCCGCGCTAATCGGATGCATTGTTGGCGCCAATGGTGATGTCGGGTTACGCGCGCAGCGCTAAGCCGGCCTACAGCCCGGCCGACGACGCATCCACCGGCACGATCCGGTACACGCAGCGCCTTCCCCCCTCCAGCAGATGCTCGCTGCGCGCCACCGTGCAATCGTCCCCCAATACCCGCTGAAAGATGGCCAGCTCCGAGCGGCAGAAATTCTGGCAGGCCGTGGCGGCCGCACAGATCGGGCAATGGTTTTCCACCAGCAAGACACTGCCATCGTCCTGCGGCTCCGCATGGGCCATGTAGCCCTCGCCATCGCGCGCCCGCGCCAGGCTGTCCACTCTTTGCGCCAGCGCAAGCCGGGGATCGACCAGCTTGCCATAGGCCGCCTCGCTGCCGCGCTCGCGCGCGCCGATCAGTTGATGCAGTCCCTCCTCGCCGAACAGGGTGCTCACTTGCGCGATCAATTCCAGGGTCAGGTCGGCATGGCGGTCGGGAAAGCGCGCATGTCCCTCCCGCGTCAGCGCCCAGCGCCGCGACGGGCGTCCCACCTTGTCGGCCACGTCCTCGAAGGCCACCAGGCCCTTGTCGTGCGCCGCCTCGAGCTGGCGCCGCGCGCCCATGGAGGTGATATCGAGCAAGGCGGCCAGTTGCTGCGCCGTCTGCGGCCCCCGCATCTTCAGCAGGAACAGCGTCTGCCCGGACGTGCCCGCGCTCATGCGACGGCCTTCGCATCAACGGCGCCGGCCAGCTGGCGGCGCCAGGCCGCCATGCGCCAGGCGGCCCAGGCGGCCGACATGGCGCCCGCTATCAGGATCAGCCGCGTATCGATCAGGGTCAGCACGGAGCCGCTCAAGGCCACGACAATGTTGGCGATGCAAAAGGTGGTGGCCAGCAAGCCCATCACGGCACCCTGGCCGTGCGCGCTGAAGCGCTCGGCGCACCAGCCCTGTATCACCGTGTTGTACAGCGCGTTCGGGATGCCGAACAGCACAATGGCGGCGATGCCCACCCAGATATTACCCAGCGCCAAAATCCCGACGGCCAAGGCCACGCCGCAGGCATACCAGCTGGCGCGCAGCAGCGGCGCATGGCGGCTGGGACCGCCCGCCAGCAGGGATGTGACCGTCATCGTGCCGCACAGCCCCACGTTCACCCAGGCGATCGCTTGCGCATCGTAGTTGGCCGTCTCGACCAGCCACAGCGGATAGAACTCATAGAAGCTGGCCACGCCGCAGGTCAGCGCCAGCTGCACGATGAACAGGGTGCGCAGCTCCTCGTGGCGCAGCAGGTTCAGCGAATGGCGGTCGCGCGCCACCTGCCACCACGACGTCGTCAAGAGCGAAGGCGTTTCGCGCGGCAAGCCGACGGCCACCAGCACGGCGACGAGCATCAGGGCGGCGGCGGCAATCCAGAACGGCACCGTCACGCCCCAGCCCAGGGTCGCGCCCGCCAGGATAGGTCCCACCAGCCAGCCCAGGTAAAACGCCCCGTTCAGCCAGGACATGGCGCGCAGGCGCAGCGGCCCCGTCAGCTGGTCGGCCAGCATGGCGCGCGCCACGGCGCCATTTCCTTCCAGCAAACCGGTGATGAAACGGGCGACGATGAACAGCGGATACGACTGGATCACCAGCGCCCAGGCCGTGATGGCGTGGCCGATGGCGGCGCCCACGGCCGTGCGCATCAGCAAGGGGCGGCGGCCGTAGCGGTCGGACAAGGGCCCCAGCAGGGCCGAGCCGATCAGCAAGCCCAGCGGGTTGATGGTCAGCGCCAGGCCGAACAGCAATTTTGACGGCAAGCCGAGGAAATTGTTGAAGGCGTTCGGCGCCTCGGCCGCGAACAGGGGCGGCAAAATCGGGTAAGGCAGCGAGGCGCCGATGGTCGACAGCAGCGCCAGCAGGCAGGCGGCGGAAATCAGGATGATGTTTTTCATGCGAACTCGATCGATAGTGTCTGGCAAGACTACGTGCTCATGCCAGATAAGTAAACTGAAATGTTTATTAATTACCGCCATCATTGCTGCCGGACGCGCCATCGCCTCGGCTATCATGCCCGCATGAATCACGTTGAACAGGACACACATGACACTGTCAGAAATTGAACGGCAACACGGTTTCGCCTATCCCGCGCTGTACCGGCAGCTGGAGCGCGACGGCATGCTGGACGTGGGCGAATACGGTACCGACTGGTACAAGCTGGTCTATCCCACATTGAAGGATCAACCCACCCTGCTGCTGCATGCCGATGATTTCGAATTGCTCAATATCAAGGCCGTTGCCGACGAACTGGCGGCGCTGCACGATGCGGACGATTACCGGCAGGTCGATCCCGCCCTCCGCTTCATCCCGTTCGCGCAAACGGGCGCGGGCGACCACTACTGCTTTTTCGCGTCAGGCGAACAGAACGGCGAGATGCCCGTCGTGCTGCTGTGGCACGACCAGGATGCAGCCCAGTACCTGGCGAAGAACCTGCAGGACTTCCTGTTTCACATGTTATTGAATAGCATGGCCGACCAGGATACCTACAACGAGGTCAGCGACGAGGAATTCAGGGAACAGCTGGAAAAAACCCTGCTCACCCATGCGCGCTACCTGCCGCCGGAACAGGCGCAGATACTGCACACGCTGCTGGCCAGGGATATCGTCGATTACGAGGTGGTGCTGCCGAAAGGACGCAAGCAAGCGCACCGGGGCTTGCTGACCGATATGGAACTGGCCAGGCTGCGCGCGGAATGCATTCCTTACGAAAAGTTCGACAGCTGTTTTGCCTACAGCACGGCTGGCGGAAGATAAAACCGCTGGGCAAGCGGCGGCGGAAGGTTTAAACTGTATATAAACACAGTAAAAGCCATCACCTTGCAATTTGCCCTATTGATATTCCCATGCTGAGAGTCCTGGAAAATCCCCTGTACTATCTGGATAATTTCCAGGACGTGCTGAGCTGGATAGCCGCGCGTTACGCCGATCTGCTGAGTCTTGAGGAAACGCGCTTCATCGCCGACTTCGGCGCCCTGCCGCAGGCCTCGCGCGCGCTGTTCGTGCGCCTCGTCATGCGCAAGGGCTGTCTGTTTCGCGCCAGCAAGCTCAATTATCCGGAAATCGGCGACACGCGCGCGGCCGCCCTGCCCTTGCTGGCCCTGGCATGGGTGGAAGCCGATCCCGTCATTGCGCTCGACGAGCTGTTCGAGCAACTGCTGAAAGCGGAAATCGCCCAGGCATTCGACCTCGCCGCCCCCCTGAAGGCGGCGCGCAAGGCCGAGCAATTGCATGCCTTGCGCGAGCAGCATACGGAAAACAGACCGTTCTCCGCCTGGCACCCTGCCTCCGGCGACGTGCTGTACCGCATCGCCAACCAGGCCCTGTGCGACCGATTGCGCCTGATTTATTTTGGCAACTATCACCAGGACTGGTCGGAATTCGTGCTGTCCGACCTCGGTGTGTACCAGTATGAAAAAGTGGAATTCTCGCCCGCCTCGCGCGGTTTTCGCACGCGCCAGGATGTCGAGCACTATGCAGTGCTGCACCAGTGCCGCGAACGCTACAACGACAGCGCGCCGGCCGACGAGGTGCTGCAGGAACTGGCCGCGCTCCCCTTGTCCCAGGACAATACCTGGCTGGCTGGCCGGCGCGACAAGCTGCGCTTCCAGATCGCCCAGCACCTGGAAAAATGCCAGGACTGGCCGGCCGCCTACCGCGCCTATGCCGATTGCCGCTATCCGGGCGCCCGGGGCCGCGCCATCCGCGTGCTGGAGAAAGACGAGCAGCCGCAGGCGGCCTACGACCGGCTGACGCTCGCCCTGGCCGCGCCGGAAAGCGAGGCGGAACAGCAATTGCTGCTGCGCATGGCCCCGCGCTTGCGGCGCAAGCTGGGCCATGCAAAACAGGCGCCCAGCGCCCCCGCCAGCGTCGAGCGCATCGACCTGCGGCTGCCATATCCCGGCGAAGCATGCTACGTGGAAGGCGTGGTGCAGCAGCATCTGATGCAGGACGACGCGCCCGTGTACTACGTGGAAAACACCCTGATCAACTCGCTGTTTGGCCTGCTGTGCTGGCCCGCCATCTTCAAGGCCATACCGGGCGCCTTCTTCCACCCGTTCCACCGTGGCCCGGCTGACCTGCACAGCGCGGATTTTCATTTGCGCCGCAGCAAGGACTTCGCCGCCTGTCTGGCGCGGCTGGACGACGGCAGCTACCACGCCGCCATCCGCGCCACGCTGGCCGCCAAGCACGGCATCGTCTCGCCGTTTGTCAGCTGGGATGTGCTGGGCGACGGCTTGCTGGACCTGGCGCTGGCCTGCATGCCGGCCGCCCACCTGCGACGCGCATTCGAACGCATCTTGCTCGATATCAAAAGCAACCGCAGCGGCTTGCCTGATCTGATCCAGTTCTGGCCGGCGGAACGGCGCTACCGCATGATCGAAGTCAAGGGTCCGGGCGACCGCCTGCAAGACAACCAGCTGCGCTGGATCGCCTATTGCGCCCAGCACACCATGCCCGTCAGCGTGTGCTACCTGCAATGGGAGGGCGCATGAAATACACGATCGCCGTGCGCGCCCTGTGCGAGTTCACCGCCAAGGTGGGCGACCTGGACTTGCGTTTTACCCCCTCGCCCACGGCGCAGGAAGGCATGGCCGGCCACGCCACTGTCACGGGCCGGCGCGACGACGATTACCAGCGCGAAATCAGCCTGTGCGGCGACTTCGGCTCCCTGCATGTGCGCGGGCGCGCCGACGGCTACGACCCGGCACGCCGCCAGCTGGAAGAAATCAAGACCTACCGGGGCGACCTGGACGCCATGCCCGCCAACCACCGCCAGCTGCACTGGGCGCAGGCGCGCATCTACGGCCATTTGCTGTGCCAGCAACTGAACTTGCCCATGCTGCGCGTGGCGCTCGTGTATTTCGACATCGTGAGCCAGAAGGAAACGCTGATGCACGAGGAATGCACGGCCGAGGCGCTGCGTCTGTTCTTCGAGCAGCATTGCGCCCTGTTCCTCGACTGGGCCGAACAGGAAATGGCGCACCGCGCCAGCCGCGACGCGCAGCTCACGGCCATGGCCTTTCCCCATGCCAACTTCCGCCCGGGCCAGCGCCAGCTGGCCGAGGCCATGTACAAGGCCAGCAGCCGCGGCTGCGGCTTGCTGGCGCAGGCGCCGACCGGCATCGGCAAGACGGTGGGCAGCCTGTTTCCCATGTTGAAAGCCACGGCCGCGCATGGCCTCGACAAACTGTTTTTCCTGGCCGCCAAGGTGCCGGGCCGGCAGATGGCGCTCGACGCCTGCGCCATCCTGAAAAACAGCGCGCCGCTGCTGCCGCTGCGCGTGCTCGAACTGAGCGCCAAGAGCAGCGCCTGCGAGCATCCCGACAAAGCCTGCCATGGCGAATCGTGTCCGCTGGCCAAGGGATTCTACGACCGTTTGCCGCTGGCGCGCGCAGTGGCGCTGGCCAGCGGCTTGATATTGGACAAGGAAGCCGTGCGTGCCATCGCCTTGCAGCAGGGTATTTGCCCATATTACCTGGGCATGGAACTGGCGCGCTGGAGCGACGTCGTCATCGGCGACTACAATTATTATTTCGACCTCAGCGCCATGCTGTACGGCATGACCCTGGCCCACGACTGGAAAGTCAACGTGCTGGTCGACGAAGCGCACAATATGGTGTCGCGCGCGCGCAGCATGTATTCGGCCGAGCTGGCGCAGATCGACCTGAAAATGCTGCGCAAGTTCGCCCCCGAAGCGTTGAAGAAACCGCTGGACCGCCTGTCGCGCCAGTGGACAGCATTACTAAAAGAGCAGGTTGGCGACTACCACGTGCATGCGGCCTTGCCCGACAAGTTCTTTGGCGCCCTGCAAGGCGTGGCGACGGCCATCGGCGACTACATGGCCGAGCACGCCGCCGCGCTGGACGAAGACTTGCAGCGCTTTTATTTCGACGTGCTGCTGATCAACCGCCTGGCGGAAAGCTTTGGCGCGCATTCGCTGTTCGACGTCAGCAAAACGGACACGGGCTCCACCGTCTGCATCCGCAACATCGTGCCGGCGCCGTTTCTCAAGGAACGCTTCGCGGCCAGCCACAGCACGGCCCTGTTTTCCGCCACCCTGAGTCCGTGGAATTACTACAGCGACACGCTGGGCATGCCGGCCGACACGGCCTGGGTCGACGTGGAATCGCCATTCCAGGCGGAACAACTGTCGGTGCGCGTGGCCGACGGCATTTCCACGCGCTACCAGCACCGCGCCGCTTCGCTGCTGCCCATCGCGCAACTGATGGCGAAGCAATACGCGGAAACGCCGGGCAACTACCTGGCCTTCTTCAGCAGCTTCGATTACATGGAAAAGACGGCCCATCTGTTCGCCCAGCACTATCCGGACGTGCCCCTCTGGCAGCAGCCGCGCCGTATGGACGACGCGGCGCGCGCGCAATTTTTGGGCCGTTTCGGCCTGGACACGCGCGGCATCGGCTTTGCCGTGCTCGGTGGCGCCTTTGGCGAAGGCATCGACTTGCCCGGTGCCCGCCTGATCGGCGCCTTCATCGCCACCCTCGGTTTGCCGCAGATCAATCCCGTCAACGAGCAGATCCGCCAGCGCATGGGCGAACTCTTCGGTTCCGGCTACGACTACACGTATTTATATCCGGGCATGCAAAAGGTGGTGCAGGCGGCGGGCAGGGTCATCCGTACCCAGTCGGACAAGGGCGTCGTCTATCTGATCGACGACCGTTTTTCGCGCCCGGAAATCCGCCAGCTCCTGCCCACGTGGTGGGATGTGCAGCTAGCCAACCAGTAACTTCAGCTTCTGGTAGCCCGCCTTGCTCACGGGTATCCTCGTGTCATCGCGCAAGATGGCCACGTGGCTGTCTTTCGTCGCCGCCTCGATGCGGCGGATGCCGTCGATATTGAGCAGATACGAGCGGTGCACGCGCAGGAACTTGGCGGGGTCGAGCTGGCTTTCCAGTTCCGCCAAGGTCTGGCTTTTCAGGTAGGACTTGCCCTCGGAACGGATGCTGATGTAATCGTCCTGCGCCTCGACATAGTCGATGCGCGCGCAGGCGATCACGTGGACCTTGGCGCCGTCGCGTATCAGCACGCGGTCCAGGGGCGCGGCGCGCGTGGCCGCCTCGCGCGCCAGCGTTTGCACAGCAGTCAACTGCGCGGGCGCGCTGCGGTTGGCGCGCGCATGGGCCAGCGCCTGCTCGAAGCGCTGTTCGCTGAACGGTTTCAGCAGATAATCGAGCGCATGGCATTCGAACGCCTTCAAGGCGTACTGGTCGTAGGCCGTGACAAAGATCAACCTTGTCTTCGCGCCGATCAGCTCGGCCACTTCAAAACCGTCCAGGCGCGGCATCTGGATGTCGAGGAACACCAGTTCCGGTTCCAGTTCCGCGATGGCCTTGACGGCGTCGAAGCCGTTCGCGCATTCGGCCACGATGTCGATATCGTCATGGCGCGCCAGGTATTCGCGCAGCACGCTGCGCGCCAGCGCTTCATCGTCGACGATGGCGACCCGCATTCTTGCCTGCATACTCATTCCTCCACGTGACCGGTCTGCGCCGGCATGGAAATCATCACCTCGAAGCGCGCGCCGCGCCTGGCCCAGTGCACGCTGGCCTCGTGGCCATGGGCGCTGGCCAGGCGCTGGCGCACATTTTCCAGGCCCAGCCCCTGGCCACGGGCCAGTCCTTGATCCGCGTCAACGGGATTGCGCACGGCGATCTGCAGCAGGCTGCCCACGCGCCGGGCCTCGATGGCGATCAGGCCGCCCTGGGTCAAGCCGCAAATGCCGTGCTTGACGGCATTTTCCACCAGCGGCTGTATCAGCATGGGTGGCAGCAGGCAGTCGAGCGCGTCGTCCGCGACGGTTTCCTCGACCTGCAGGCGCTCGCCGAAACGCACCTGCTCGATAGCCAGGAAGTGGCGGATCAGGGCCAGTTCCTGGCGCAGCGTGATGTTCTTGTGCGCCTCCATGCTGAGGCTCTGGCGAAAGAAGCTGGCCAGCTGCACCGTCATCTGGCGCGCACCGGCCGCATTGATGGACGTCAGGGCGCTGATGGAGTTCAGGCTGTTGAACAGGAAATGTGGATCGATCTGCGTGCGCAGCATGCGCAGCTGCGCTTCCTGCGCCATCAGCTGCGCTTCCAGGCCCCGCTGCTCGGCCATCCTGGCGCGCACGAATTCCAGCAACAGGTAATGCACGGCGGCGGCCAGGCAATACAGCAGCACGCCCAGGCCGAAGAACAGGGCCAGCAGCGATGGCCCCAGGTGCACGCCCAGCCAGTGCACGTCGGGCAGCAGGCTGACGCTGTTGAGAAACTGCAGCAAGGTGGCCCACAGCAAGCCCGCGAACAGGGCCGCCACGGCCATCACACCGGCAATCGCCAGCGGATGGCGGGCGTGCAAGGGATAGGCGCGGCACAGGTAAAAGGCGGAAAAGCCCGTGCCGATCGCATACACCAGGGTGGCGGGCACCACCAGCAGGATGGCATTGAGCCAGGGCGCATGGGCCACCCTGGCCAAAACAAAAGCCAGGGCCAGGCCCAGCGCGAGGCAGACCAGCAATAACACGACGGCGCCGCGCCGCCTCGACAAGGCCCCCGGCATGCGCGCCTAGTTGCGGATTTCCAGGCCGCCCATGATGGCGTAGCCCGTCACGTACAGGCGCTTGTCCTGGTTCGGCGGCACGATGGTCTTTTCCTCGAAACCGCCCAGGATGGGCGTGCCCTGCAGGATCACGCTCCAGTCGGGCGGAATCTTGATGGTGATGCCGCCGCACATGGCAAACACGTTCAGCACGGCCTCGCCTTCGATCGAGGCCTGGCGCAAGTCGATCTCGCAGCCGGCCATGATGACATTGATGTCGCCCCCCTTGAAAAGCTTGGACGACACGCGCCGTACGTAGCCGCCGAGGATGGCCGTCACCTCGATGATGCTGTCGTCGTCGGCCGCGCCCGCGCCCGCGGCATCGGGCCCGGCCGCCTCGCCGCCCTTGTCCAGCGAAACGGGGCCATGCCCGGCCTGGCGGGACTGGTCCGGCGGCGCGGCCTGCGGGCCACGCGCCGCAAAGCGCCGGCGCCGCTGGCGCTGCTGCGCGCCGGGCAAGGACTTCGACACCACCGCCACGCCCACGGCAATGATCAACAAGGGCCACAGCATGTCCCAGTTCATGTAGAAGATGCCCATGTGCTTGAGGCTCCAGGCCACGCCCAGCAGCACCAGCATGCCGCCCAGCAGGTAACCGTTGGCGCTGCGGCTTTGCGACAGCTTCAGCAAGCCGAAGACGATCAGGGCCGTGGGCCAGAAACGGAAGGTGTAGCGCACATTGATGAAGCCGAGGTTGTCGAGCAGGAACAGCAGCCCCAGGCCGATGACGATCACGCCCAGCACGATCTGCGAGGGCGAATGCAGCTGCGGTTTATTTTTCATGCTCGGACTCCCGGTAAGCAATAAAATGCTTGTTCAACAGCGGTTCCAGCACCAGCCCCACGCCCCAGGCGATCAACAGGGCGGGCCAGCTGGAATAGAAACTCAAGCCCCAAAGTTCCTCATACGAAACATACCACCAGGCGGCGAAGAAAATCAGCCACAAGCCACTTAATATTTGCCTGGCCGACACCGGTGCCAGCAATTTGTTCAAGCCGAAGACGAGCAGCAGCAGCGGCCAGTAATGCCATAAGGAATAATAATCGCGCAGTATGATCACATCGAGCCGGTCCAGCAGGATGACGCCGCCCAGGGCGATGAGCAACAGCCCCCACAGGAGCTGGGTGCGGCGGCAATACGCATGTTCAGGTTTCACGAGAGCCCCTCTTGGTGTTGGTTGATCGTAAAGATACGCGCAATCGCCGCGCGGGGAAACGCCTGTTCGGCGAATGGCGGCTGGGGAACGGTCAATGGCGGGCACGCAGGCGGTGGCGAAAAAAAAGGCCGGCAAACGCCGGCCCGCAAGGGGTTAATACAAGATTTAACGCCGGAGAACTGCTGCTGCGCAGGGTATCGGGCGTGCTGCCGGCCCGGATGCCATGCGGGAGAATCTGGTGCCGATCCTTGAGGCGACCGGCTGACCTGCTGGAAGATCGAACATGCCGCCAACTTCACGGCAGTGCGTCTCAACCAAGCAAGGACATCATACTCCCGATCGCCCAATAGCACCGTTCGCTAGCGCACACAGATGCGGTTTTGCTGAGCTGCATCAAACGGCGATGGCGTGCGGCGGGTTGAGCATATCGTGCTCGATCCAGGCCAGCACGGAAGGCCCTTGCGGCTGCCAGCCCAGCAACGTGCGCGCCCGCTCGCCGCGCACGCGGCTGTTCGAACCGAGGCCATACGACGCCATCTCGTAGCCCCATTCGGCAATCGCTTCCGGCAACGGCCAGTCCTGGGCCGGACCCAGGTCCAGCGCCCCGGCGATGGCCGCCGTCATGTCGCGGAAGGCCGCCTCGCCCGATTCGACAAAGTAAAACGTGCCGGCGGGCGACTTGTCCAGCGCCAGCAGGTACAGGCTGACGACGTCGCCGATGTGCACGTTCGACCAGATATTGCGGCCCGGCCCCACGTGGCGCACGATGCCGCTCTTGCGCGCCTGTTTCAATAAGCGGGGCAATTGCACGCTGTCGCGCGGCAAGGCGCCGTGACCGTAGATCAGGGTATTGCACAGCACGCTGGCGCGCACGCCCTTGTCGGCGCTGGCCAGCACCAGCTCGTCGATGGCGACGCGGGCCGCCTTGTCGGCCGTCGGCGCCGGCAGCTTGTCTTCCTCATAGATCCGTTCCGTGCCCTCGCCGCCCGAGGCGTCGCCCACGATGGACGAGCCGCTGGTGTGCAAGAACGGCTTGTTCGTGCCGGCCAGCGCGTCGAGCATGGCTTCCACGGCGCCCCGGTGGTCGCTGCTGGCCGCATTGATGACGGCGTCGGCCGCCCTCGCCTGCTCGATGAGCAGTTCGCGGTCATTGAGCGTGCCGACGATGCCTTGCACGCCGATGGTGGCCAGCTCGGCCACCTGCTCCGGCTTGCGCACGAGGCCCGTGACCTGATGGCCGGCGCGCACGAGGCCCGCCGCGATGGAACTGCCGATGAAACCTGCTGCGCCCGTTAAAAACACTTTCATAGTTGCTCCTGTCTGGTTAGATTGCTGTCAATCACACCAGCCCAGTATGCCCGCTTTCGTCTTTCACAAAAAGCAGCCGCATGGCAAAAGATTTATGACTTGGGCGCAACAATATTGCTTTTCAGCTGCAGGGCGGCAATGTAGCGGCTCTGGTAGGCGGGGTCTTGCGGCGTCAGCAAGGTCAGCCTGTCGCGCGCCCGCGTGGCGGCCACATAGAAACGGTTTTCCTCTTCCAGCGGGTCGGTCTTGCTGCGCGGAAATTCATCGACAGCCAAGTAGGGCAAGATCACGTGGTGGTATTCGAGACCCTTGATCTGGTCGATGCAGGCGATCACCAGCTTGGCCTTGCCGCTGGTCACGGTAACGGCCTCTTCCATCTCGCCCAGCCAGCCGGCAAAGCCGCCCAGCGCCACGCCCGCCTCGCGGCACACGGCAATGAAGCCGTGCAGGGAACGGGCCACCACCCGCGCCTGGGCCGGATCGACATAGATGCGGCGCGCCGTCTGTTCCAGCTGCATCCGGCCAAAGATGTGCTGCAGCGCGTCACCCGCCAGGGCATCGGGCGGCAGCGCGCGCAGGTAGTCGACGGCGGCCAGGGTCAGCGCCGCCTTGTCCTGGTTGTGCGACTTGGCCAGCTGGTTCGTCAAGAAGCCTTCCAGCAAGTCGGGATAGTTGGCCACGTCGGCCTTGGCTTGCTGCAACTCCGTGCGCGTAAACGGGATTTCCGCGAAGGCCACCAGGGCTTCGAGTATCTCGCCGCGGCGCGGGCCGCTCTTGATCGCATGTAAATCCTTGCGGGCGATGGCGACCATGCCGCGCAGCATCAGCACTTCTTGGCTCAGCAGATAGCTGTTCATGTCCACCAGGCCATACGCGATGCCGCTCTGGAACAGCGCCGTTTCCACGCGGATGGCCTGGTCGCGGTCGCGCAGCAAGATGGCCGTGGTGCCCGCATGCGCGTGTTCGAGCGCGGCGATCAGCTGGGCGCTGCAGGCCTGCGGCTGCGCATGGTCATATTCGAACAGCTCGATGTGGGTGGCGCGCGACAGGGCCGACACGCTGGCCTTGTTCTTCAGCACGCCCACGGCCTGCGCCAGCTGCGGGCCGTAGCGGTAGGACGCCGTCAGCGGCAGGCGCTGCAGGGCGGGAAATTCCTGCTCGAAACGCTGGCGCAAAAAGCGGTGGTCGGCGCCCGACCAGGTGTAAATGACTTGATCCTTGTCACCGGCGCCGCAAAAAAACGCGTTGCCACGGCGTATCAACATGGTCAGCAGGCGGAACGACGCTTCGTTCAAGTCGTGCAATTCATCGGCCACGATGATCTGGAAGGCCGGCAACTGCTGGCGCAGCGGCTCGTCGCCGTCGAGCATGCGCACCAGGTCGTAGGTGGCGTCGAACGGGGCGCGGAACTGGATGTCGCCCGTGTCGGCGCCGCGCAAGCCTTCGTATTCGCGCAGCCACAGATAATGCGTGCGCGACATGCCCAGCAGCTCCAAGTTGTCATCGAGGGAATTGCTCTCGAAGTCGGGATTTTGAAAGTCCAGGCGCGCCTTGGTGCGCAATTGCAACTTCAAGAATTCGGCGATGGCCCCGTTGGTCGTGTTGATTTCCAGCGGGTAACGGTGAGCGTATTTCTCGGAAACCACTTCCAGCGCTTCCCAGGCCACGGGGCGCAGCTCTTCATCGCTGCGCATGAACGCCACTTGCATGTTTTCCAGCTGCAACAGCACCTTGGCGGCAAAGGCGTCGAAGGTGTCGACGGTCAGCCGCTTGACGACGCCGAGCGGCACGCCCACCTCCAGCAGGCGCTGGCGCAGGGCCACGCGCGCCGCTTCCGTAAACACCAGGGCCAGCATGCGCTCGGGCGCGCGGCCCCGGTGCAAGGCTTCGGCCAGGCGCAGGGCCAGGGTGGTCGTCTTGGCCGCGCCCGCATTCGCATCGATCAGCACGACTTTCTTTTGCGCCGTCTGGATGGCGACTTGCTCGGCCGTGGGCGTGATGCGCTTGGGAATGAATTGCGGGGCGTTATCTATACTCAAAAGAAATCCTGAAATGGTTGCGGTCCTACCAGGCGCAGGTGCGCAAGCCCGTGAAGCCCGCGCCGTGCGCCGGGGCCTGGAAGGCGCGCATGCGCGGCGAAACCAGGCGCGGCGGCGTGGCGAACGAAGCGCCGCGCAGCACTTGATGCTGCAGGAAGTACGGCGCCGAATACTCGCGCCAGGCATCGGGCACGAAGCCCGGATACGGCTCGAATGGCGTCGCCGTCCATTCCCACACCTGGCCCCACTGGAACAGCGGATGGCCGGACAGCGCAGCATACTCCCATTCCGCCTCCGTCGCCAGGCGGCGGCCCACCCAGGCGCAATAGGCCTGCGCCTCATACAGGTTGATGTGGCGCACGGCTTCCTGCGCCGGCAAGGTCATCGGCTTGCCAAACCTGACCGTGCGCCAGCGCATGCCGTCGCGCCGCCAGTACAGCGGCGACGAACGTTCCTGCTGCATCAGCCAGGCGCTGCCGGCAGCACTCCAGTACTGGCGGTTCTGGTAGCCGCCGTCGGCAACGAATTCCGCAAACTGGGCGTTCGACACGGGCACGGAATCGATGGCGAACGGCGGCACGTAACAGGCGTACGGCGGACATTCATTGTCGAAGGCAAAGCCACCATCGCGCCGCGAGCCCAGTTCGATGGTACCGCCAGGAAAGCTTATCTGGCCCGCCCCCGTGGGCAGGGCCCGGCCGCTTGCCCGGCTGTCCGGTGGCGCCAGGCCCAGCCATTGCAAGCCGGCCAGCAATTGTTCGCCGCACAGGTCTTCATGCGCCAGCGCCAGCCGGTAAGGCGCCAGCGCGCTGTCGACGCTGGCCTCGCGCGAAAGCTTGTCGAGCACGCGGTCCAGCACCTCATGGCAATACGTCTTCATGGCGCCAGGGCTGGGCAAGTCCAGCGTCCAGCGGGCGTGCTGGGCCAGCATATTGGCGTCGAACAAGTCGTCGCCGCGCGTCAGCAGCGAATTGTAGATGGCATCGGCCGGATGGCTGGAAGCGGCTTCGCGCAGGATGAACCATTCGGCAAACCAGGCGATATGGCCGAGTTGCCACAGCGGGGGATTGAGCTGCGGATGGTGCGGCATGCCGTCCACCACGTCCAGCCCGACGAGCAGGTAACAGTCGAACAGGGACAGGGTGGCCTGGCGCGCGGCCTGCAGCGACTGGGCCAGCTGCTGCGCACCTGCATGGCGAAAGGAAGCGTTGATTAAAGTCATGGCCCGATTGTAACGACTTTTGCCAACATTACACTAGTCGCGCGGGAACATGGGCGGCGATACGGATGAAATGCGGCGGGACGGGAGCCTTTCAGGCGCCCTGCCGCCGGCACAAAACTTATTTGATCAGCAATTCGCCCTGCAGCGGCGTGACGACGGACTTCGGCATGCTGACGATGAAGCTGCTGCCCTTGTCGGCCACGGACTGGATGGCCAGGGTACCGCCGTGGCGCAGCAGCACGTGCTTGACGATGGCCAGGCCCAGGCCCGTGCCCTGGGTTTCGCGCGAGCGGCTCTTGTCGACGCGGTAGAAACGCTCGGTCAGGCGCGAGATATGTTCCTGGCTGATGCCGATGCCCGTATCCTGCGCGATGAATTGCGGCCCGGCCGGGCCATCCTGCCAGCGCAGGGTGATGGTGCCGCCGGCCGGCGTGTAGCGCACGGCATTCGACGCCAGATTGCCGAAGGCGCTATACAGTTCGTCGTAGCTGCCCAGCACGTCGGGACCCTGGCATTCCATCTTGATGTCATGCTTGCCCGCCGATAAGCCCTTGGCGTCGCGCAAGACCTGCTGCATCAGCTTCTTGATGTCCACCGGTTCGGGGCGCAGCGGATAGTCGACCGACTCCAGGCGCGACAGGGTCAGCATGTCCTCGATCAGGTGCTGCATGCGGTGGCCCTGCTCCGTCATCAGCTTGAGGTGGGCGGCGCGCGTGGCGGCGTCCAGGTCCAGCTCGGCGGAAGCGATTTCCAGGAAGCCCACGATGACCGTCAGCGGCGTGCGCAGTTCGTGCGAGGCGTTGGCGATGAAGTCGCGGCGCATCATTTCGATGCGTTCCGTCTCCGTCACGTCGTGCGTGACGAGGATCTGGCGGCGGTTCTCGAACGGGATGATCTGCACGATCAGCTTGCGATTGCGGAAGGTGATCGTCAGCGGCTGGTCGTAGCGGCCCAGGATGATGTAATCCATGAACTCGGGGCTGCGGATCAGGTTAGTCACGCGCATGCCCTTGTCGCGCTCGTGCGTGAGGCCCAGGTGTTTCTCGGCGGCCGGGTTGCACCATTCGAGGAACAGCACGTCATCCATGATGACGACGCCATCGGGCAGCAAATGCATGGCCTGGCGGAAGCGCGCCAGCCATTCCGTCAGCTCGGCCTGGTTTTTCTCGTCGTCGCGGCGCATGCGGTACAGGCGCGCGAAGATGCTGGTCCAGGCGCCCCAGCCGTCGGGCAGCTTGGCGCTTTGCGGATTGTCCAGCCAGTTACTCAGCTGGAACAGGTACGACAGCTGCACGAACACCATCATGGCCATCAGCACGAAAGCGATGCCCAGCGCATACGTGGCGCCAAACAGATACCAGACGATGGCCACGCCCAGCAGCGCCAGCACCATGCGCAGGGCGGCCGGTACCCAGAACAGCAATTTCGGATTCATAGATGCTAGCTTTACTTTTCAGACAACATGTAGCCGACGCTGCGCACCGTCTTGATCAGGCTTTCCGCCTCTTTCAAGGCTTTGCGCAAGCGCAATACGTGGACATCGACCGTGCGTTCCTCGATCACCACATGGTCGCCCCACACCTTGTCGAGCAGCTGGCTGCGCGAAAACACGCGCTCCGGGTGCGCCAGCAGGAATTTCAGCAGCTTGTATTCGGCATGGCCGATATCGATCTTCTGTTCATCCATCATGACGGTGCAGCTGACGGGGTCCAGGGCCACGTTGCCGGCGCGCATGGGCGCCTGCGCGTGTTCCGGACTCTTGCGTCGCAACAAGGCCTTGGCGCGCGCCAGCAGCTCGCGCGGCGAGAACGGCTTGGTGACGTAATCGTCGGCGCCGCTGTTCAGGCCGGCCAGCTTGTCTTCTTCCATGCTCTTGGCGGTGAGCATGATGACGGGGATGGCGGCGAAATTGCGGTCGGCGCGGATGCGCGACAGCAGGCGCAAACCCGTCTGGTCCGGCAGCATCCAGTCCAGCAGGATCAGGTGCGGCGTGCGGTGCTGGATGAATTCCCAGGCATCGGCAACGTTTTGTACGGAACAGCAATTCCAGCCGGATTCGCGCAGCGAATAGGTCACCAGTTCAACGATGGCCGGCTCATCTTCAACAATCAATACCGTGGTTTTATCAGATGCCATAAAGCTTACTCAGGGAGCTCCTCGGAAATGGCGGGAGCCGCCACCTTGGTGTGGCGGATGTCCTTGCCTTCAACCACGTAAATCACGTATTCGGCGATGTTTTTCGCATGGTCGCCGATCCGTTCGATGGCCTTGGCCACCCACAGGGTATCGAGCGCGGCCGAAATCGTGCGCGGGTCTTCCATCATAAAGGTAATCAAGTTGCGCATGATAGACCGAAACTCATGGTCGATGATGGCATCTTGTGCAATTAATTGTAAGGCCTGCTTGCCATCGTTGCGGGCGAAGGCGTCCAGCGCATCGTGCAGCATGTCGGTGGCCGTGTTGGCGATGCCGCGCACCATCTCGTAATGGTTGACGACGGCGTTGCCGCGCTTGTGCAGGTTCTTCGCCACGCGGGCGATTTTGGTCGCCTCGTCGCCCACGCGCTCGAGGTCGGTAATCACCTTGATGGTGGCCATGATGGTGCGCAAGTCATTGGCGGCCGGCTGGCGGCGCACGATCAAATGGCTGCAGGCATCGTCCAGCGACACTTCCAGCTGGTTGACGACGTCGTCTTCGCGCATCACGCGGTCGGCGCGCTCGGCGTTACCGATGCGAAAGCACGTCATCGCGTCCAGGAACTGGGTTTCAACGATGCCGCCCATCAACAGCACTTTCGAGCGGATCGCCTCGAGTTCGTTGTCGTATTGCTTGGATGAATGTTCGCCTATCATGCTGTCTCTCCGTATTCAGTAGTCTTGTATATCGTTATGCCGGGCGGATCAGCCGAAGCGGCCCGTGATGTAATCCTGCGTTTCCTTGCGGGCCGGATTCATGAAAATCTGGTCCGTTTCGCCGAATTCCACCAGTTCGCCCAGATACATATACGCCGTGTAGTCGGAGCAGCGCGCCGCCTGCTGCATATTGTGCGTCACGATGGCGATCGTGTAATCCTGTTTCAGTTCGCTGATCAGCTCTTCCACCTTCGAGGTCGAGATCGGATCCAGCGCCGAGGTCGGCTCGTCGAGCAGCAGCACGTCCGGCTTCACGGCCACACCGCGCGCGATGCACAAACGCTGCTGCTGGCCGCCCGACAGCGACAGGCCGCTCTTGCTCAGCTTATCCTTGACTTCGCCCCACAGCGCCGCCTTCTTCAGCGCCCATTCCACGCGCTCGTCCATCTCGCCTTTCGACAGGTCTTCATACAGGCGCACGCCAAACGCGATATTGTCGTAGACGGACATGGGGAATGGCGTCGGCTTCTGGAACACCATGCCGACCTTGGCGCGCAGCATGTTGACGTCCTGGTCCGCGTCGAGCACGTTGCGGCCGCGGTACATGATGGCGCCTTCCGCGCGCTGGCCCGGATACAGGTCGTACATGCGGTTCAGGGTGCGCAACAAGGTTGATTTACCGCAACCGGACGGGCCGATGAAGGCGGTGACCTTCTTCTCGTGGATGTCGAGGTTGACATTATGCAAGCTCTGCGTTTTGCCGTAAAAAAAGTTCAGGCCAGAAATCTCGATGGTTTTTTTCTTTGGTGCCAGGTCTTGGGCAGGATTCATTTGCGTATTCATAGGGGTTCGCTTCGCTCGGTATCTGTTTAATTAGGGACTTTTTGGCTGAACACGGTGCGCGACAGGATATTCAAGGCCAGCACGCTGAAGGTGATCAGCAGTGCACCGCCCCAGGCCAGCGAGCGCCAGTTGTCGTACGGGCTCATGGCGAACGAGGCGATGACGGATGGCAAGTTGGCCAGCGGCGCGTTCATGTTAAAGCTCTGGAACTGGTTATTCAGGGCCGTGAACAGCAGCGGTGCCGTTTCGCCGGCGATGCGGGCCAGGGCCAGCAATACGCCCGTGATGACGCCGGCCTTGACGGCGCGCAAGCGCACCAGGGTCGCCACTTTCCAGCGCGGCGCGCCGAGGGCGAATGCGGCTTCCAGCAGGCTGTTCGGCACCAGGCGCAGCATATTGTCCGTCGTGCGCACCACCACCGGCACGGCGATCAGCGACAGCGCGATGGCGCCGGCGTAACCGGAAAAATGCTTGACGTGGGCCACGTACAGCGCATACACGAACAGGCCGATGACGATCGACGGCGCCGACAGCATGATATCCGTCACGAAGCGCGTCACTTGCGCCAGCCTGTTTTCCTCGCCGTACTCGGCCAGGTAGATGCCGGCAAAGATGCCGATCGGCGTGCTGACCAGGGTCGCCAGGCCCACCATCATGGCGCTGCCGACGATGGCATTGATCAGGCCGCCGCCTTCGCTGCCCGGGGCCGGCGTCGTTTGCGTGAACAGGTCGATGGACAGGGCGCCGAAGCCCTTGATCACCAGCGTGAACAAAATCCACACGAGCACGGCCAGGCCCAGGGCCATGGCGGCCACCGACAGGGCGATGCCGACGCGGTGCATCAGCAGGCGCTTGCGGTAGACCGGGTTCATGGCCGGCTTGGCCGGGACGTTCAGGGTGCTAACTTCGCTCATTTCGTGCCTTCCTTGCGGGACATGCCAGCCAGCATCAGCTTGGCGGCGGATAAGACGATAAAGGTGATGACAAACAGGATCAGCGCCAGCGAGAACAGCGACGATACGTGCAGCGCCGATTGCGCTTCGCCGAATTCGTTGGCCAGCAAGGAGGTGATGCTGTTACCGGCGGCAAACAGCGACCAGGACAGTTTATTCGCGTTGCCGATGACGAAGGTCACGGCCATGGTCTCGCCCAGCGCGCGGCCCAGGCCCAGCATGACGCCGCCGACGACGCCGGTCTTGGTGTAAGGCAAGACGATCTTGCGCACCACTTCCCAGCGAGTGCAGCCCAGGCCGTATGCGGATTCCTTCAGCACGGCGGGGACGATCTCGAACACATCGCGCATCACCGAGGCGATGAAGGGGATGATCATGATGGCCAGTACCAGGCCGGCCGTCAGCAGGCCGATGCCCATCATGGGACCGCTGAACAGGGGGCCGATGAAGGGCACGTTGCCCAGCGTGGCTTTCAGCACAGGCTGGACGTGGTCGGCAAACAGGGGCGCAAACACGAACAGGCCCCAGATGCCGTAGATGATCGATGGCACGCCGGCCAGCAGCTCGACGGCCGTGCCCAGGGGGCGGCGCAGCCAGGCCGGGCAGATTTCCGTGAGGAACAGCGCGATGCCGAAGCTGACGGGAAAGGCGATCAGCAGCGCGATGATCGACGTCACCAGGGTGCCGATGATGGGGATCAGGGCGCCGTACTGGTCATTGACGGGGTCCCACTCGGCCGAGACGATGAAATGCAGGCCGAAGGTACGGAAGGCCGGGATCGACTCCATGATCAGCGAGATGATGATGCCGACCAGCACCACCAGCACCGACATGGCGAACAGCATCGTCACCTTGTGGAACAGGAAATCCTGGATGCGCTGCTTGCGCATGGTGGAGAGCATAGCCGCGTGACTGATGGAATCGGTCATGGTGCCGCCTGGCATGGGGATCGTGGAAGAAGTAGATTGTGCGCTCATATTGTGCCAGATGTGGGTGGTACTGCCGATCTTGCTGTTTTTAACTCTTGTTTTATTGTTGCTTTTTTAGCCAGGGCCGTCTGCAAGGGCTTGCGGGCGGTCCTGGCTAACTCCCTGCCCCGCCGTGCTGCTGGCGGGGACAAGGATGGGTACTTACATGCTCAAGTTATCGAATTAATAGATCGCCTTGCCCGATGCGTCTTTCAGGTTGGCTTTCCACGATTCCTGCACCAGCTTCACGACCGATGCCGGCATCGGCACGTAGTCCAGCTCAACGGCAGCAGCACCGCCGTTCTTGTAGGCCCAGTCGAAGAATTTCAGGACTTCCTTGGCCTTGGCTGCGTCAGCCTGGACTTTGTGCATCAGGATGAACGACACGCCGGTGATAGGCCAGCTGTTCTTGCCAGCCTGGTCGGTCAGGACCACGCCGAAGCCAGGGGTTTGCGTCCAAGGTGCCGAAGCGGCTGCGGCCTTGAAGTTTTCGTCGTCAGGCTGCAGGAAGTTGCCGTCCTTGTTTTGCAGCTGGGTGTGCGACATCTTGTTTTTCTTGGCGTAAGCCCACTCGACGTAGCCGATCGAACCCTTGATACGCTGTACGTTGGCGGCGACGCCTTCGTTACCCTTGCCGCCCACGCCCACGGCCCATTTCACAGCCGAGCCGGCGCCGATTTTCGATTTGAATTCCGGGTTGGTTTTCGACAGGAAGTCGGTGAACAGGAAAGACGTGCCCGAACCGTCGGCGCGGTGCACCACGGTGATTTCCGTGTCCGGCAGCTTGACGCCGCTGTTCAGTGCGGCGATTTCCGGCGCGCTCCATTTGGTGATCTTGCCCAGGTAGATGTCGCCGACGACTTTACCCGTCATTTTCAGCTGGCCCGGGGTTACGCCGTCCAGGTTGACGATGGTGACCACGCCGCCCATGATGGCCGGGAACTGCATCAGGCCCGCTTCTTCCAGTTCTTCCGCCTTCAATGGCATGTCCGAAGCGCCGAACTCGACAGTTTTAGCCTTGATTTGCTTGATGCCGGCGCCGGAGCCGACGGACTGGTAGTTCAGGCCGTTGCCCGTGTTGGCTTTGTAGGTTTCAGCCCATTTCGCGTAGATCGGGTACGGGAAGGTTGCACCAGCACCTGTCATATCTGCCGCCATGACGGAAGCGGAAGAAAATGCCATCGCTGCCGAAGCACCCACGACGATAAATTTGAACATTTGCTTCATTTGCATATCAAGTCCTCAGGGTTGTTAGGGCTCAAAGTCCCGGTTGAATGCTGCGCAGTCTAGCAAGCGAATATGACAGCTCCATGACATGCCGGCGATTTCTTGAAATATTTGCCTACGCCCGGGAAACCGGCATTTGCGACATGAAAAATGACATCTGCAACAGTGTTATATGACAGCTTATGTCACGCTTACGTCATATTTCATGATTACACTCATAGCGCGTCATACAAGGCAAAATACGGCTAGAATTAACTATCTGCAAAGACAAAAGAATATGAAACCTGAACTGCACACGGAAGTGACCAAATCGGGCATCCTGCTTGACCGCGAGCTGTCGCAACTGACTTTCAACCGGCGCGTGATGGCGCAAGCGGAAGACCCAGGCATTCCCCTGCTCGAGCGCCTGCGTTACCTGTGCATCGTCAGCAGCAATATGGACGAGTTCTTCGAGGTGCGCGTGGCCAGCCTGCTGGCCGCCGGCAGCATCGGCGGCTCGCTGGCCGGACACCCGGCCCTGATGGCCAACCTGGAGCGCATCGGCAAGGAATGCCACGCCCTGGTCGAGCGCCAGTACGAGATATTAAATAGCGAAGTGCTGCCGGCCCTGCGCGCGGCCGGCGTGCACCTGCTGCGCGACAGCGACCGCAACGATGCACAGCGCGCGTGGGTCAAGCAATACTTTGACCGCGAAGTGCGCCCCCTGCTCACGCCCATCGGCCTGGACCCGGCCCATCCGTTCCCGCAAGTGGTTAACAAGAGCCTCAATTTCATCGTCTCGCTGAGCGGCAAGGATGCGTTCGGGCGCGGCACGGCGATCGCCATCGTCAAGGCGCCCCGTGTCTTGCCGCGCGTCATCAAGCTGCCGGACGACATTTCCGGCGATGGCGTGTCCTTCTGCCTCTTATCTTCCGTCATCCATGCGCACATTTCGGATCTGTTCGCCGGGCGCGAAGTGATTGCCTATTCGCAGTTCCGCGTCACGCGCGACAGCGACCTGTGGGTCGATGAGGATGAAGTCAAGAATCTGCGCCAGGCGTTAAAAGGCGAGCTCGTCGGGCGCCAGTTCGGCACCTCGGTGCGCCTGGAAGTGGCACGCAATTGCCCGCCCGAATTGTCACAATTCCTGCTCGACCAGTTTAATCTGGATCAAAGCCGCCTCTACCGCGTCAATGGCCCCGTCAACCTGGTGCGGCTGTCGGAAATGATCGACCACGTCAAGCAGCCCGAGCTGCGCTTCCCGCCCTTCTTCCCGGGCCTGGCGCACAAGGCCATCGGCAACGACATCTTTGCCGCCCTGAACAAGCACGATATCCTGCTGCACCATCCCTACCAGTCGTTCCAGACGGTGATCGACTTCATCCGCAGCGCCGCCTACGACCCGTCCGTCGTCGCCATCAAGCAGACCATCTACCGTACGGGCATGAACTCGGACCTGATGGAGTCGCTGATCACGGCCGCGAAGATGGGCAAGGAAGTGACCGTCATCGTGGAATTGATGGCGCGTTTCGACGAGGAAGCCAACATCAACTGGGCCGACAAGCTGGAACAGGCGGGCGCGCAAGTGGTCTACGGCGTCGTGGGACTGAAGACCCACGCCAAGGTGGCGCTCGTCATCCGCCGCGAAGAAGGCGCGCTGCGCTTCTACGCCCACTTGGGCACCGGCAACTACCACCCCACGACCACCAAGCTGTACACGGACTTCGGCTTGCTGACGGCGAACCAGGACCTGGCCGTGGAAGTGAACGAAGTGTTCATTCATCTCACCAGCCTGACCAAGCCGCACAACCTGAACCACCTGTGGCTGGCGCCGTTCGGCCTGCAAAGCGAGATCATCAAGGCCATCCGCAACGAGGCGAAGATCGCCCGCGCGGGCCGGCGCGGGCGCATCATCGTGAAAGTCAACGCGCTGGTCGACGAATCGGTGATCCGCGCCCTGTATGCGGCCTCGACCGATGGCGTGAAGATCGACCTGATCGTGCGCGGCGCCTGCACGCTCAAGCCGGGCGTGCCCGGCCTGTCGGAAAACATCAAGGTGCGCTCGGTGATCGGGCGTTTCCTTGAGCACAGCCGCATCTATTACTTCCGCAACGACCTGGCGCACGACGTTTACCTGGCCAGTGCCGACTGGATGAGCCGCAACCTGTTCCGCCGCGTGGAAGTGGCCTTCCCGATACTTGACCGGGCGCTGAAGCGGCGCGTCATCGCCGAGGGCCTGAACCCGTATTTGAAGGATAATACGAATGCATGGGAACTGGAGCCGACGGGCCAGTATGCGCGCCGCAAGCCGCGCGGCAAGCAGGCGCCGTTCAGTGCCCAGCAGTATTTGATGCAGTCACTGGGGACGCCGGGCGCGGAGGTCGGCGAATAGACAGAGAGCGACTTTCTACACAGAGGAGTACAGCATGGATCTCATCTTGTGGCGACACGCAGAAGCCGAGCCGGGCGTGCCCGACCTCGAACGCGCGCTGACAGTCAAGGGACAGAAACAGGCGCGCCGCATGGGCGAATGGCTGGCATCGCAATTGCCGGAAAATTGCCGCATCCTCGTCAGCCCCGCCCTGCGCACCCTGCAGACGGCCGAGGCCCTGGGCCGCAAGTTCAAGCTGATGCCGGAACTGGCGCCCGGCGCCGAGGCGGAAGACATCCTGAAGGCGGCCAACTGGCCCAGTGGCAAGGAAACCGTGCTCATCGTCGGCCACCAGCCCACCCTGGGCCAGGCGGCCGCCCTGCTGCTGACGGGCGAAGAGCAGGAATGGGAAATGCGCAAGGCCAGCGCGTGGTGGTTCTCGCAGCGCGAGCCGAGCGACCCCGTCAGCGTCTATTTGAAAGCCGTGATGGCGCATGACCTGGTGGTGAAGTAAGGGCGGTGAAATAAGGGTGGTGAAGTCGCCATGGGGGCAGACCCGCCGGAAGAATGCGTCACCATGGGACGCATTCCGATCACGCAGTGACTGACCCCACATGGACATGCACGAATAATGCGCTGGGACAAATACTGGCAGGAATTACAACTCGGCAGCCTTGTAAAGCGCTGCCGATCTGCTAGAGTTTAATTGCATCAACTACGTGCTGGGGCGCTGCTCCGGCACATTGAGCAACCCAGCGGACGGCCGTCCAACGGCGGCTGAAAGACCATGTTAATCACCTTCCTCGTTTTTCTCTTCATCGCCATCTTCGCCGCCATCATCGGCTTTGTCGCCTTTGAACTGATCGAAGAAATGCGCGGCAGCCACCATAAGCTGATGGACCGCTATCACGAGTAGCGCTCACCTCGGCACTATCGCATGGCGCCAGCGACGGCATATCCCCGTCCCTCGCGCCATCCTTGTTTTTACGCTCCCGTATTACACTCCCGTCTTGAACTTCGTATAGATGCGCGTCATCAAGCGGCGGATATCGGCCGTGGTCGCTTCCGGCGCGGCCATGCGCTGCTTGTCGGCGTCCGACAGGAAGATGGCCTTGTTCTCGCCGATATCCTTGCGCACGAACTTGATGCTGGCCGGGTTCGGGTTCGCGTAGAACACCTTGTTGCTCAGGCTGGCATGCACTTGCGGACGCAAGATGTAGTTGATGAACAGGTGCGCATTGTTCGGATGGGGCGCGTCGGCCGGAATGGCCATGGTGTCGAACATCAGGGCGGCCGTCTTCGGCACCAGCACCTGGATCACATTGCCGTTCTTCGCATCGATGGCGCGCTGGCGCGCGATATTGATGTCGCCCGACCAGCCCAGCGCGACGCAGACGGAACCGTTGGCCATGTCGTTGATGTAGCCGGACGAGCTGAACAGGGTCACATAGGGACGGATCGCCTGCAGCACCTTGCCCGCTTCCTGGTAGTCGCCGGCCGTTTTCGAGTACGCAGGCTTGCCCAGGTATTGCAGGGCGGCCGGCAGCACTTCGGACGGCGAGTCGAGGAAGGACACGCCGCACGATTTCAGCTTGGCCGCGTATTTCGGGTCGAAGATCAAATCCCAGGCGTTGTCGGGCATGGCCATGCCGCCCAGCGCCGCCTTGACCTTGTTGACGTTGATGCCGACCGTCGTGTAGCCCCACAGCCAGTCGACCAGGTAATCATTGTTCGGATCGATCTTCGACAGCTTCGCCTGCAGGCTCGGGTCGAGGTTGCCCAGGTTGGTCAGCTTGCTCTTGTCGAGCTTGCGCAACAGGCCGGCGTCGATCTGCAGGCGCGCCCACTGGGCCGTCGGCACGACGATATCGTAGCCGGACTTGCCCGCCACCAGTTTCGCATTGAGGATTTCGTTGTTGTCGAAAACGTCGTAGCGCACCTTGATGCCCGTTTCCTTCTCGAAATTCTTGATCGTATCGTCGCCGATATAGTCCGACCAGTTGTAGATGTTCAAGACCTTCTCTTCCTGGGCCTGAGCTTGGGCAGACCATGCCAGCATAGCCGCCGCCAAGGTCAGTCCCAGTCCAATGCGCCGTCCTGCTTGCCATGTGTGTGCCATCGTACCGCCTCCGAAAATTAGTCAGAAAATAGTGACGATGATAGCAAGAAGGGCGCGATCAGGTCTACCCTGATCGCGCCCTGCCTGAGGACGTCTAACGAAACCTGCTAAGCGTCGCGCTTTGCGGCCGGCGATGCTCACCGTACTAGAGTATGGTTGCGCTTCTCGGCCACAAATCACTGCCGCTCGCTACGGTTTTGTTAGACGTCGCAAATCTTGCTCACTGCAAATGCCGTGAAACTGGGGTCAGACCCGACGGGGGAAGCTGCCTCAATGGAATAGCTTCCAATCCCGCAGGGACTGACCTGCCAGCATTACACCTTGTCCAGCCCCACCTGCGCCCCCGTAAACACCAGGCTGCCGTTCTGGGCGTCGATGCGGATCTCGTCTTTCGGGCCGAAGCGGCCTTCGAGGATCAGCTTCGACAGCGGATTTTCGATCTGCTGCTGGATCGCCCGCTTCAATGGACGGGCGCCATACACCGGGTCGTAGCCCGCTTCGGCGATTTGCTGCAGCGCGGCGTCCGTCAGGCTCAGCTGCATGTCCATGCGCGCCAGGCGTTCTTCGAGAATCTTCAGCTGGATCTTCGCGATCGCGCCGATGTTTTTCTCGTCGAGGCCGTGGAACACGACGATTTCGTCGATGCGGTTGACGAACTCGGGACGGAAGTGCGCGCGTACCTCGGCCATCACGGCCAGCTTCACGACACCGGGATCATCGCTTTCCATGGCCTGGATCTTGTGCGAACCCAGGTTCGAGGTCATGATGATGACGGTATTCTTGAAGTCCACCGTGCGGCCCTGGCCGTCCGTCATGCGTCCGTCGTCGAGCACCTGCAGCAGCACGTTGAAGACGTCGGCATGCGCCTTTTCCACTTCGTCGAGCAAAATCACGCTGTACGGCTTGCGGCGCACGGCTTCCGTCAGGTAGCCGCCCTCGTCGTAGCCGACATAGCCGGGCGGCGCGCCGATCAGACGGGCCACGGAATGCTTCTCCATGAACTCGCTCATGTCGATGCGGATCATCGATTCTTCCGTATCGAACAGGAAGGTCGCCAGCGCCTTGCTCAGCTCGGTCTTGCCGACACCCGTCGGTCCCAGGAACATGAAGGAACCATAAGGACGGTTCGGGTCGGAGAGGCCGGCGCGCGAGCGGCGGATGGCGTCCGCCACGGCCGTGATCGCCTCATCCTGGCCCACGACGCGCTCATGCAGCTTCTCTTCGATATGCAGCAGCTTGTCGCGCTCGCCCTGCATCATGCGCGACACGGGGATGCCCGTCGCGCGCGACACCACTTCGGCGATTTCCTCGGCGCCCACTTCCGTGCGCAGCAGCTTCGGCTGGTCAGGGTCGAATTTCGGGATGCCGCTGTCAGCCTGCTTGAGCTGGGCTTCCAGCTGCGGCAGCTTGCCGTATTGCAATTCCGACACTTTCTGCCAGTTGCTCTCGCGCGTGGCCTGCTCCATCTGCAGCTTGACGTTCTCGATCTCTTCCTTGATGTGCGTGCTGCCTTGTACCACGGCTTTTTCCGCCTTCAGGATTTCTTCGAAGTCATTGTATTCGCGCTGCAGCTTGAGGATCTCTTCCTCGATCAGGCCCAGGCGGCGCAACGACGCTTCGTCCTTTTCCTTCTTGACGGCTTCGCGCTCGATCTTCAGCTGGATCAAGCGACGTTCCAGCTTGTCCATCACTTCCGGCTTCGAGTCGATCTCGATCTTGATCTTCGCCGCCGCTTCATCGATCAGGTCGATCGCCTTGTCGGGCAGGAAACGGTCCGTGATGTAGCGGTGCGACAATTCCGCCGCGGCAATGATGGCCGCGTCCGTGATCTCCACCTTGTGGTGCAGCGCGTATTTATCCTGCAAGCCGCGCAGGATGGCGATCGTCGCCTCCACGGTCGGCTCGTCGACGAGCACTTTCTGGAAGCGGCGTTCCAGCGCCGCATCCTTCTCGATGTACTTGCGGTACTCGTCGAGGGTCGTTGCGCCCACGCAATGCAGCTCGCCGCGCGCCAGTGCCGGTTTGAGCATATTGCCGGCATCCATGGCGCCGTCGGCCTTGCCCGCGCCCACCATGGTGTGCATCTCGTCGATGAAGACGATGGTTTGCCCTTCATCCATGGCCAGTTCCTTGAGCACGGACTTCAGGCGCTCTTCGAACTCGCCGCGGAACTTGGCACCGGCAACCAGGGCGGCCATGTCCAGCGCCAGCACGCGCTTGCCCTTCAGCGATTCGGGCACTTCGCCGTTGACGATGCGCTGCGCCAGGCCTTCGACGATGGCCGTCTTGCCCACGCCCGGTTCGCCGATCAGCACGGGATTGTTCTTGCTGCGGCGCTGCAGGATCTGGATGGTGCGGCGGATTTCATCATCGCGGCCGATGACAGGGTCGAGCTTGCCCTTGCGCGCCCGCTCCGTCAGGTCCAAGGTGTATTTTTTCAGGGCTTCGCGCTGGCCTTCGGCCTCTTGCGAATCGACTTTATTGCCGCCGCGCACGGCGTCGATGGCCGCTTCCAGGGCCTTGCGGGTCAGGCCGTTTTCGCGCGCCAGCTTGCCGCAGTCGGACTTGTCGTCCGTCATGGCCAGCAAGACCATTTCGCTGGACACGAACTGGTCGCCCGCCTTTTGCGATTCCTTGTCGGCCAGGTTCAGCAAGGCCACGAATTCGCGGCTCACCTGCACGTCGCCGCCCGTGCCCGAGACCTTCGGCAAGCGTTCGATCGACGCGCCCAGGGCCTTGGACAGGCCGCCCACGTTGACGCCGGCCCGCTGCAACAGCGAACGGGCGCCGCCGTCGTCCTGGTTCAACAGGGCCGTCAGCAGGTGGACTGGTTCGATATAGGGGTTGTCGTTGCCCACGGCCAGACTTTGGGCGTCGGCCAGGGCTTCCTGTAACTTGGTAGTGAGTTTGTCTTGTCGCATGAAAAGCGCTCCCGGTTAATTAGTTGTTAACCAAATTGGGGTTAGGCAGTACTTTTCAAGCATACACAAAGCAGAAAACTGATGCATTTTGGCAAATGCTACGGTGCGGGGCGCGTTCGCTTCAAATGGCGCTTGCTTTTGCGGCCCACTTATCCAGGGCCGTCTCGTCGCTGTCGCGCGCATCGACCCAGCGCGCCCCTTCGGGCGTGTCTTCCTTCTTCCAGAACGGCGCTTCCGTCTTCAGGTAATCGATGATGAATTCGCAGGCGGCGAAGGCCTCGCCCCGGTGGGCGGACGCGACGGCCACCAGCACGATCTGCTCCTGCGGCAGCAAGGGTCCCACGCGGTGGATCACCAGCGCGCCCGACAGCGGCCAGCGGCCGCGCGCCTGCTCGATGATGGCTGCGATGGACTTTTCCGTCATGCCCGGATAGTGCTCGAGTTCCATGGCGGCCACGTCCAGCCCCTCGTTCATGTCGCGCACCGTGCCGACGAAGCCGACGACGGCGCCCACCTTGGGGTTGCCTGCACGCAATTGTGCAATTTCTTGACCAAGGTCAAAATCGGCTTGCTGGATGCGGACGGATGTACTCATTTGGCGACACCTCCGATGCGGCGCAGCAGGGTTTCGATGCGGCTGGCCGTGCGCGCGTCGGTCACGGCGGCAATCGCGCACAGCTGCATCAGCTGCGACACTTGCGTGAGCGGCTTCTGGCCCGATTTGAGCGACGATTGCAGCACTTCCACCTGCATTTTCAGGCGGTCGCGGGCAAATTCGGCGCCGCTGTCGACGCCGGCGACGATTTCCAGGCGCAAGACTTCATCGCGCAGGCGCTCCTGGTTGGCCTGCAAATGCTGCACGTAGGCGGCGCCACCGTCGCCCAGCGCGGCCTGGGCGGCGGCAAAGCGCTGCTGCAGGCTGCGTTCGTACTGGGCGTCGAGCGGCGGCAAGGCACTCCAGCGCTGCACCCAAGTGGCCGCATCGGCGCCGGCATCGCCTTCGACCAGGGCAGTTTCCAAGGCCTGCGTCAGACGCAGCTTGTCGCGCAAGGCGTTGGCCTGGGCCGCGCCGGCGCGCTCGGCGATGGCGTCCGCCTGCGCTTGCACGCCAGCCACCGCGGCCTGGTAGCGCTGCTCGATCTTCGCTTCGCTGGCGCGCGGCACGGGACCCGTGGCGTTCCAGGCGGCGCGCGTGTCGCGCAGCAAGTGATTGATGAAGGCGCTGCGGGCCTTGTCGTCGCCCTCGGGCACGACAGCCGTTTCCAGCGCGGCACACAGCGCTTCGCGCGCATGCAGGTGTTCGCGCCGCTCATGGTCGGCCGCGTGGGCCGTTTCCTTGCGCCTGGCGAAGATATCGTCGCAGGCGGCGCGGAAACGCTGCCACAGCGCCTGTTCGGCGCGGCGCTCGAGCGGCAGGGCTTTCGCCAGTTCCTGCCATTTGTCCTGCAAGGCTTTGAGCATGTCGACCGTGTTGCGCTCCGATGGCTTGAGCAAGCCCACTTCGACAATCAATTGTTCGCGGCGCGCCGTTTCGATCTGGCGCTGCGTTTCCAGCGGCTTCGACAAGGCGTCCAGGGCGGCGCCGAATTCCGTATCCAGGCGTTTCTTTTCCTTGCGGTCGATGGTGCCCAGGCGCGTCCACGCCTGGCGCAGGCGCTGCGAGCTCGACGCCACGTGCTTCCAGTCCGTGCTCTCTTCGGCCGCCAGGGCCACCGTTTCCGCGATCAATTCCTGGGCCTTGGCGGCATTGCCATGGCGTTCCTCGGCCAGTTGCTTGAAATGCTGGGCCGCGGGCGCGTAGGCCACGCTGCAGGCGGCGTCGAAACGCTCCCACAGGGATTTCGGCGCCGGGCCGGACAGGGTGTCGAGCGACTTCCAGCGCTCGCGCAGGCTGCCCACTTTCTTGGCCAGCTCGGCCATCGGCAATTGCTGCGCCGGCAATTCCTCGCCCGCCTTGACCAGTTCTTCGCGCGAGACGTTGCCGCCCCAGCGCGCCCAGTCGGCCAATTGCTTGAATTGCGCACGCACATGGGCCAGGCGGTCCGCTTGCGCCGGCGTCAAACGGCCGTGTTTGCTATCGCGCAAGGTTTTGTCATGCTCGGAAGCGACATGCAATAAGCCGTCCTGCAAGGCCGCTTCCATGGCGTCCAGGGTCTTGAAGAACTGCTCCGTCGCTTCTTGCGAGACGGGCGCGTGTTCCTGGCGCGGCTTGCGCGGCGCGGACTCCACCACGCCAGGCGCGGCAGCGGCTGGCGCTGGCGCCGGCACGGGCGCCGGCGCGCTGGCCAGCACGGCCGCAAATTGCTGCTGCAGGCTGTCCGACAGCGGCGACTCGGGCAGGCGCGGCAGGGCTTGCCACGCGCGTTTCAAGGCCTCGGCATCCAGGGTGGCGGCGTCCTGCGCCTGCCAGTCGGCCAGAGCAAGCTGGCGCGCGTCGAACACGGCCTGGTGCTGCTGCAGCGCCTGCAAGGCCGACTGCGCCTGTTCGCGCGCCTGCGCGAAGTCAAGTTCCAGGTGTTTCGGCAGCGAGCCGCGCTCGGGCGATTGCGCATGCTGCGCGTGTTCCGCATCCAGGCGGGCCAGCGACTGGGCCAGCTCGTCGGCGGACTGGCCATTGCTGGCCAGCGCGCGCGCGGCGGCCACGGCGTCGATCACGGCGCGCTGCAACACCACTTGCGCCGCCAGGCGCGACGCCAGCGCGGCGCGCGCGGCGGCAAAGGCGGTCGCCAGTTCGGGCGTGGCCTTGATGACTTGCCATTGGCGGTCCAGCTCGGCCACCTGGTTCGGACTGAGCTTGTCATCGTTCAACAGGCGCTGGGCCGTATCGATGCTGGCCTGGGCGCGCTGGGTTTCCGCCGCCTGGTGGCGGATCAGGTCGATGCGGCCCTGCATCAGCTTGGCGACGCGGCGGTCCGTGTTGCGCATGGCCTGGTGGACTTTTTCCAGCAGCGGCAAGGCATGCACGTGTTCGGCCGCGATCAGGCGGGCATCGGCAAATTCGCTGGCAACGATGAATTCGGCGGCGGCGGCTTCGTCGCCCGCCACGGCATGGGCACGCGCAACCTGCTCGGCGCGGCGCGATGCGCTCTGCGCCGAGGCGGCGGCCTGTTCTGCCACGACAGGATCGGGAGCGGCAGTCTTGCTGGCAGAACGTTTGAAAAGAAATTCGAACATGACGGGTTTCGCGTGGATCAAAACCACCATCATAACAAAGCCCGGGGTATTGCATCGGACAGGACTGAACAAGTTATCAAATGGACAAATGAAACATTTTCCCTATGAACGGCACGCTGCGGCGCCTTGCCAGCCGTGCCGCAGGCAGGCAACTGGCGAGGTGGGCACTCGCTAGCGGCTCAGGCCTGCGCGCGCAGCGGCGGCTGCTGCATGGGCGCGCCGCCATCGGGCGCCGCCACGGCCGGCGCCGGCAAGACGAAGGGCAGCACCTGCGCCTTGTCGCGGCGCGTCTCGCGCGCCCGCGCATCGTGCGCGAGGAACTGGTAGGCGATGGCAAACCAGGCTTCGCCCACGATCACCTTGCGCGCCAGCGCAAACAATTCGCGCTCTTCTTTTTCCAGGCGTTCCAGCAAGGTCGCGCAAAAGGCGTCGATGGCCGCGCACAGCTGCTCGACCTGCTGTTCCGACGTGTCGAGGGCGGCGCCCGCGCGCCGCTGCACCGCATTGATGTTTTCCAGTGCGGCATGGTTCAAGCCATTGAGCTCGTCGAGCAAGCCGTCGGCATGCGGCGTGGCCTGGCGGATGGCGGGAATCAGGTACATTTCCACCTTGCGCCAATAGCCGCTCTGGTACAGCCGGTGCAGCCAGTCGCCCGCATATTGCATCTGAGACAGGGTCAACTGGTTCTGCTGGCGCAGCTGGGCATGCATGTATTTCTGAAAAGACAGCAAACTCATGCGTATGCTGGCCTGCTCCACCGACAGGGATACCAATATATATGTTGCCGTAAGCATTCACTCACTCCCAAAGCGCGCTGGATCGATTATCCTGGAAGTGAAAGTGTAAAGACTACCGACAGGGGCGGGTTTGATCCTGCACAAACCCTCGGCGCGCTGCGCGCATTTTTCAGCGCGGCGGCCGCAAGCCGATATGCAGGTCGACCACGCCCGGCTCCTCCGATGGCGTGACTTCGCCGCCAAAGCTTTTCACCAGCCGCTGCATGCCCTTGTTGCGCGCCATCGCCTCGCCCACCAGCGCTTCCGTGCCGCGGCTGCGGAAGTAGTCGACCAGCTTCTCGAACAGGATGTGGCCCAGGCCCTTGCCCTTCAGGGCCGAGCGCACGGCGATGGCGAAGTCGGCGTGGATGTTGTCGGGATCGGCCACGGCGCGCACCACGCCCAGGGTTTCCGGCTGGCCGTCCGGACCGGCGTGCGTGGCGATGAAGGCCATGGCGCGGTCGTAATCGATCTGCGTCAGGCGCGCCAGCTGCGACACGGGCAGTTCGCGCATCGAGGTGAAGAAGCGCAGGCGCACGTCGTCCGGGTCCAGCGCGTGGAACAGGTCCATGTGCTGCGGCGCGTCTTCGGGGCGGATGGGGCGCAGCAGGATATCCCGGCCCATCCACGTCACCCGCTCTTCCAGCTCCTGCGGATACGGGCGGATGGCCAGGCGGTCGCTCTTCTGCCCCGGCTGCAGGCGGATGCGCGCGTCGAGGGCGATCACGCCGTCGGCGTCGGCCACCAGCGGATTGATGTCGAGTTCGGCCAGCTCGCCGATGTCGGCCACCAGTTCGGCCACCTGGATCAGGGTGTAGCAGATGGCGTCGATGTCGGCGGGCGGCTGGTTGCGGTAGCCGGCCAGCAGTTTCGACACGCGCGTGCGCGCCAGCATGTCGCGCGCCAGCGCCATGTTCAGCGGGGGCAGGCCGATCGCGTGGTCGGCCGTCACTTCGACGGCGATGCCGCCCTGCCCCACCAGGATCACGGGGCCGAAGGCGGCGTCGGTGGTGACGCCGACGATCAGTTCATGCGACTGCGGGCGGCGCGCCATCTGCTGCACGGTAAAACCGTCGATCAGCGCGTCGGGCCGCATGCGGCGCACGCGCTTGAGCATGGCCGCGGCGGCCGTGCGCAGGATGTCGGGCGTATCGAGGTCCAGCGCCACGCCGCCCACGTCGGACTTGTGCGCGATGTCGGGCGAGTGGATCTTCAGCGCCACCGGGTAGCCGATGTCCGCCGCCACGGCCAGCGCCGCTTCCACGTCGGCCGCCATGCGCGTGGTGGCCACGGGAATGCCGTAGGCGGCCAGGATCTCTTTCGAGCGGCATTCGCCGAGCACCGTCTGGCCGGCCGCCAGCGCGGCGGCGACAATTTCGCGCACCCTGGCGCGGCGCGGCGCGGCCGAGATGGGCGGCTGTGCCGGCACCTGCATCAGGGTTTCCTGGTTGCGCCGGTACTGCACGATCTGCATGAAGCCATGCACGGCCTTTTCCGGCGTGTCGTAGGTGGGAATGCCGGCGCGATTAAAAACCTGGCGCGCCGGCGCCACCGTGGTGCCGCCCAGCAAGCATGACAGCACCGTGCGCGAGGTGGCCTTGATCAGCGGCGTGACGGCTTCGGCGATCTCGATCGACGACA
Organism: Janthinobacterium sp. GW822-FHT07H11; assembly: GCF_058798615.1. NCBI lineage: Bacteria > Pseudomonadati > Pseudomonadota > Betaproteobacteria > Burkholderiales > Oxalobacteraceae > Janthinobacterium > Janthinobacterium sp. GW822-FHT07H11. The sequence continues at coordinate 2,486,989 of NZ_CM179507.1, read as the reverse complement.
CCATGGCCGTGGGCGCGTGCAGCAGCAGCAAGGCATCCGCCTGCGGCTCGTCGAGCAGCGGCTTGATGGCGTCGGCGTAGCGCTGCACGGCCGCGTCGCCGGGCAAGCCCACCGGGTTGTCGTGCGACCAGCCGCGCGGCAGCGCCTTTTCCAGCGCGATCACGGTATCGGGCGACAGCTCGGCCAGCTTGCCGCCGCTGCCCACCAGGGCGTCGGTGGCCATCACGCCCAGGCCGCCGCCGTTGCACAAGATCGCCAGGCGCTCGCCGCGCTGCGAGCGGATATGCGTGAGCGTTTCCACCGCGTCGAACAGTTCCTCGGCCGAATACACGCGCAGCATGCCGGCGCGGCGGATGGCCGCGTCGTACACGGCGTCCGAGCCGGCCAGCGCGCCCGTGTGCCAGGCCGCCATGGCCGCGCCTTCGGCCTCGCGTCCCGCCTTCAGGACGATGACGGGCTTGCTGCGCGCGGCCGCCCGCGCCGCCGACATGAATTTGCGCGCCGCCTGGATGTCTTCCATGTACAGCAGGATGGCGGCCGTGTCGATGTCGCCGGCCAGATAGTCGAGCAGGTCGCCGAAATCGATGTCATAGCTGCCACCGAGCGAAATGAACTTGGAAAAGCCCACGCCATGCGCATTGGCCCAGTCGAGCACGCCCGACACCAGTGCGCCCGATTGCGACACGAAGGCGATCTTGCCGCTGGTCGCGCCCAGGTGGGCGAAGCTGGCGTTCAGCCCCAGTTTCGGCACCAGCAGCCCCATGCTGTTGGGGCCGAGGATGCGCAGCAGATGCGGTTTCGCCGCCTTCAGCATGGCCAGGCGCAGCGACGCCTCGCGCACGGGGTCCAGGCCCGACGTCATGACGATGGCCGCGCGCGTGCCCAGCGCGCCCAGTTCGCGGATCAGCGCCGTGATGGTGGCGGGCGGCGTGCAGATGATGGCCAGGTCCGGCGCCTTGGGCAGGTGCGCCAGCTTGCGGTAGCATTTCAGGCCCATCAGCTCGTCGTACTTGGGATTGACGGGCCAGATCTCGCCTTGATATCCGCCGCCCAGCAGGTTGTACAGGGCGATGGCGCCCAGCTTGCGTTCGCGCGCGGTGGCGCCGATCAGGGCCACCGAGGCCGGCTTGAACAGCTTGTCGAGATTACGGATACTCATGTTCTGGCCTCATGGACTGGCAGGGTGAATCTGGACCCATCGCGGCTGCGCTGGCACGCGCCAGTGTATCGGATGCGCAGGCAAAAAAACTTGACCGCGTGTCGCGTTTCGCAAAAAAAACGCGCCAGGCCCGCACGCTCACCAGCGCGAGCGGTGGCTCTCCGTCACGCCCGCCAGCTGCGCCACGATGCGCTTGGGGCTATCGGCACTGGCGCGCACCCAGCCGCTGAACGTGCCGATGGGCTGGATGTAGCGGCTGGCGGCGATCCACAGGTTCTTGTCCTCGCGCCGCGCCCCTTCCGGCTTGAAGTGCAGGTCGAGCAAATCGTCGTCCGTCCACACATGCCACGGCGCCAGCGGGTTGTCGGGGTTGAAGTCGAAATGCGCGCGGCCCAGCGGATACAGCTGGCCATCGAGCCACAGCGCGTTCTCATGCGCGCCGAAATAGCCGGCCTGCAGGTTGAAACCGAGGTCCAGGCTGTGCGCCGAGGCCCAGCGCCATTCCGTTTCGCGCGCCAGCAAGCCGTTCGAATAATCGAAGCTGGCCACGCCGTCGTCGAGGCTGTAGCCGATGGCGCCGCAGCGCACGCTGCCCCACAGCGGCAAGCCGCCCGATTTTTGCGTGGCGTGCACGGACCCGCCCTCGCCCACGGGGCCGAAGGCGAGCAAGGTGGGTGCCACGGGCGGGCCGAATTCGGCGTCGATGCCGAAATGGCCGCAGTCGAGCAGCAGGCGGTGGCGGTGGCCTGCCACGGCTTCGATGGCGATATGCTGTGAAAAGAAGCGGAAACGGCTGCCGGCTCCCGCATGCGGCGCCAGCGAGGCGCACAGGCCGGGCACGCCATCCTGCGCAAACGAGGCCACGATCTTGCCCTTGTGGCGGTCGAACGCATACGCGAACGCGGTGCTGGTCCAGCCCAGGTCGACGATGGCCACGCCGCAGAACACGGCGGGCGTGGACAGGGCCACGTAATGCCAGCGCTTGTGATGGAACAGGCGCCACACGGAACCGCGCGCATGGGGCGGCGCCAGCGCGGGCCAGTCGAATGCGCCGGCCAGTCCCGCATAGCGGCCAAAGCGGGGGCTGCCATCGACGTCGAGCAGCCTGGATGGGGCGGGCGGCAGCGGCGTCATGCTGCCAGCCCCCCTGCCGATGCCGACACGTCGGCCAGCGCGGCGGCCAGCTGCTGGCCGAACGCCGTCGGCTGCGTGACGACGACCTGCGGACAGGCATGCCAGCCGGCCAGGCGCCGCACGGCGCCGGCCACGTCGCGCACCAGGCGGGGGCTGGCGCGCACGCCCGCTTCCAGCGCCAGCGACTTGATTTCAAAACAGCCTTGCGCGCGGTGCGCCTTGGCGTCCAGGCGTCCCACCAGCGCGCCACGGCGCAGGATAGGCAGGGTGAAATAACCATACCGGCGCTTCTCGGCCGGCGTATAGCATTCGAGCCGATAGTCGAAATCGAACAGTTCCAGGGCGCGGCGCCGGTCCCATACGACGGGATCGAACGGCGACAAGATCGTCGTCAGGGTGGGCGCCAGCTTGCCGCAAGCGGCCGCGCGCGCCAGTTCCGCGTGGTCCGCATGCACGTACACGGCGTCAACCCAGCCGGCCACCGAACAACGCAGCAGCGCGCCCTCGTCCACCAGCGCCTGCAGGTCGTGGGCCAGGCTGGCGCGCGACTGTTTGGTGCGGAAGTAGTCGCTGATCCAGCCCGCCCGCGCCAGGCCCAGCGCCTTCACGCTGGCCAGCAGCAGGCGGCGGCGCACCTGCTGTTCCGGCGGCAGCAAGCCATCGTGCCAGCCCGGCAGCACGCGCTCGGCCAGGTCGTAATAGCGCTGGAACTGATGGCGCTTGGCGATCATCAGCACGCCCGACGTAAACAGCACTTCCAGCGAGCGTTTTTCCGGCTTCCAGCTCCACCAGCCGCCCGCCTGGCCATCCGTGCGCTCGAAGTCCGCCGAGCGCGCGGCGCCGTTGGCGCGGATGTGGTCGAGCACCGACGCGACGGCTTCGCCCTGCTCGGCCATCCATTTGACCGAGTATTTCCAGCCCATGGCGGCCGGGTCCAGCATGCGGTGGCGGTACAGGCCATAGTCTTCGATGGGCACGAAACACGCTTCATGCGCCCAGTATTCGAACAGCGCGCCCTCGGCCAGCAATTGCTCGAGCCACGGCTGCGGATAGTCGCCGAGGCGGCTCCACAGCACCAGGTAGGGACTGCGCGCCACCACGTGGATGGTATCGATCTGCAGCACGCCCATCTGGCGGATGGCGGCCAGCACGTCGGCCTTCACGGCTTTTTTACGCCGCGCCTGCAATAGTCCTTGCGCGGCCAGGTGCAGGGCGCGCGCGCCGGCCAACGGCAGCATGAGCTCTGGCGCGGGCGCGGAAGCGGGGCCGTCGGCGGGAAGGTGTCGCATGTCTTTGCTGTGCATATGGCAAAGATACCGCATTCTGCATGTCGCTTGGGTGTTTTATCGCTATCGGCTCACTTCCCCTGACTGTGCCCATCCCATGGAAACAGGACGGTGACGGCCAGCCCCCTGCCCTCCAGTCCCGCGCCCAGGCACACCCGCGCGCCATGGCGCCCGGCGATGCGGCGCACGATGGACAGTCCCAGTCCGCTGCCGGGCACCTGCGCGCCGCCCAGGCGGAAAAAGCGTTCGAACACGCGTTCGTGCATGTCGGCCGGGATGCCCGGCCCGTTGTCGGCCACGCACAGGAAGGCGCAGCCGTCTTGCCGGCCGCAGCTGACCACGACGCGTCCGTCCGCAGGCGTGTAACGCAGCGCATTCTCGACCAGGTTGCGCAGCAGCATATGCAGGCTGTCCGCATGCAGCGCGCACGGCGCCGGCGCGATAGCCCATGCCAGCCCCGGTTGCCGCTCGCCGCCCTGCCATTGGCTCGCCTGGTCTGCCAGCAGGACGGCCAGGTCCCCCGCCGCCAGCGGCGCGGCCGTCTGCGCCTGCGGATCGAGCCGCGCCAGCGCCAGCAGCTGGTTGACCAGGCGCGTGGCGCGCTCCACGCTGGCAGCGAGCCCGGCGATGAATTCGTCGCGCTCGGCCGCGCTGCGGGCCCGTTGCAGCACCTGCAGATTGGTCTTGATGGCGGCCAGCGGCGTGCGCAGCTCATGCGCCGCATCGGCCGTGAAGCGCTGTTCATTGTCGCGGCTGTGCCGCACCCGGCCGAACAGGCGGTTAATTTCCAGCAGCAGCGGATGCAGTTCGTCCGGCGCACCGCGCACCTGCACGTCGGCCAGGTCATCGGGGGTGCGCGCCGAGACTTCCTCGGCGGAGGCCTGCAGCACGCGGAACACGCGGTGGATACTCCACCAGATGGCGAGGGTGGCCAGCGCCACCAGCAGCAGGCCGAACAGCGCAATGCGATAAAAGAAGCCGCGGCTGATATCGTCGCGGTGGCTGGTCGGTTCGGCCACCAGCAGTTGCAGCTGGCGGTCCTGGCTCCAGACGGAAAACAGACGCCAGCGCTGTCCGCCTATGCTGGTCCAGGACAGGCCGTCCGGCACCGTGCGCGACAGCGCGATGTCGGAGGCGGCATCATTGCGGTACAACACGCGTTGCCTGGCATCGCGCACCTTGAACAGCAAATAGTGATGGGGATTCGGCTGGCCCCGCATGGGCAGGTCGATCGGTCGCGCCAGGCCCCGTTCGCGCACATCGCTTTCAGCCAGCGACAGCAGCAGATGCCCCGTTTCCGTCAGCGACTGGTCGAACAGTTCCTGGCTCTCGCGCCGCGCCTCCACATACACGATGGCGGCGCTGCCCACCCACAGGGCCAGGGTCAGGCCCAGCAGCACGGCCAGCAGGGTGCGCCGCAGCGACCAGGCTTGCACGCCGCCGCCGGCAGTTAAGAATCTCTTAAGAACTTCTGCGCATGATCCGGAGCAAAATATTTTTTGGGAAGCCATGGCCGCAATTGTAAATGATTCTTATTGCTTCAATGATTCCCATTCCCCAAACAAGACAGACCAATAATTCATTCCCTCAGGAGTTTGCATGTCCAACCGCACCCGCCGCGCGCGCCTGCCGCGTCCCACCACCCTGGCCCTGGCCGTGGCCGCCCTGTCCTGCCTGCCGGCTCACGCCCAGACGGGCACGCCGGCCAGCATGCCGGAAGTGGTGGTCTCCGCCTCCGGTTTCGAGCAGGATATCAAACAGGCGCCCGCCTCGATCACGGTGCTGACGCGCCAGGAACTGTCGAAGGAGCGCTTCGGCAACCTGACCCAGGCGCTGGAGAGCGTGGAAGGCATCGACGTGGGCGCGGCGGGCGACAAGACGGGCGGCATGAATATCAGCATCCGCGGCATGCCCAGCGACTACACCTTGGTGCTGATCGACGGACGGCGCCAGAATGCGGCCGGCAACGTCACGCCGAACGGCTTCGGCGGCACGCAGACGAGCTTCATGCCGCCGCTGGCCGCCATCGAGCGCATCGAAATCATCCGCGGCCCCATGTCGACCCTGTACGGCTCGGACGCCATGGGCGGCGTGATCAACATCATCACGCGCAAGGTGGGTCAGCAGTGGATGGGTTCCGTCTCGGCCGACTACACCGCGCAGGAAGAATCCGCTTTCGGCGACGTGAAAAGCGGCCGCTTCTACCTGAGCGGCCCCATCGCCACCGACCTGCTGGGCCTGTCCTTGCGCGGCAGCAAGCAGCGCCGCGACGCGGCCCATATCCGCTACAACGACGCGGCCGGCGCGGAAGTCGCCGCCAGAATGGGCGCCAACCCCGTGCGTGCGGACATCACCAACGTTGGCGCGCGCCTGGCCTTGACGCCGAACCGCTACCACACCGTCATCCTCGACGCCGACGCGGGCCGCCAGACCTACGACAATTCGAGCGGCCAGCTCGGCACCAAGACCGTGCAGGGCGGCTACGGTCCCGAGCAGAAATACAAGCGCGACCAGTGGACCCTGTCGCACACGGGCCGCTTCGGCTTCGGCACCCTGGACAGCAGCTATATGGTGAACAAGACGGAAACCCTGGGCCGCACGATTCCCCCAGGCACGCCAGGGGCCGTGGCCGGCACCGCGCGCACGCTGGAAGTGGAAAGCCAGGTCTTCGACACCAAATTGGTCATGCCTCTGGGCAAACACATGGCCACCGTCGGCGCGCAATGGTGGAAAGCGGAAATGACGGATGGCGTGGCGCCGAAGACATTCGACTTCACGCAAAAAGCCCTGTTCGTGGAAGACGAATGGCAGGTGCTGGAGCATCTCGCGCTGACCTTCGGCGCCCGCTATGACGACCACAGCATCTTTGGCGGCCAGACCAGCCCCCGCGCCTATGCCGTGTGGAACGCGACGACTAGCTGGACCGTCAAGGGCGGCGTCAGCAAGGGCTACAAGACGCCGCGCGTGGAACAATTGTCGCCAGGCATCAACGGTTTCGGCGGCCAGGGCACGATTCCCCTCGTCGGCAGCCCGGACCTGAAGCCGGAAACGAGCACGACGGCGGAAATCGGCGCCTACTTCGACAACCTGGCCGGCTGGACCGCCAGCGGCACCGTGTTCAACAATACCTTCAAGGACAAGATCACGACGGGCACGGGCCTCGTCAACTGCAGCTACCGTCCTTCGCCCAACCGTCCCGGCTGCGTCAGCTTCGGCAACTGGCCCAACGTCGATGCGTTTGGCCAGTCCGTCAACGTGGATGAGGCCGTCACGCGCGGCGTCGAGCTGAACACGCGCTTCCCGCTGGGCAAGACCTTGTCGGCCAGCGCCAACTACACCTACACGGAGAGCGAACAGAAGAGCGGCAGCAACGCGGGCAAACCGCTGAGCGACACGCCCAAGCACGCCGTCAACGCGCGTCTGAGCTGGGATATCTCGCGCGATTGGAACGGCTGGCTGCGCGCCGAGTACCGCAGCGAGCGTTTCCGCGATCCGGGCACCTCGGCTTCCACGCGCGCCGCCAAGGCCGCACTGGGCGACTACAAGGGCTACACCATGCTGCACCTGGGCAGCAGTTATCAGTTGAACAAGCGCGTGACCCTGAACGCGGCCGTGTACAACCTGCTCAACAAGGATTTCATCGACTACCAGGCGTACCGCGCACCGGCCCTGGACTACGCCAACCGCTACGTCAACAGCCTGGACGGACGCCGTCTGTGGCTGTCGGCCACCGTCGATTTCTGATGAGGTAAGGCGTCATCGGCGTCAACATCGAACGGGCTGCCCCAGGGCGGCCCGTTTTTTCGTCAAGCCGTTTGCGCTTTATCAATGCAGTAGCCGATCGCATGCACGGTGCGTATCAAATCCCGCCCCAGCTTCTTGCGCAGGTGGTGGATGTGCACTTGCACGGCATTGCTTTCCACTTCGCCGCCCCAGCTGTACAGGTTTTTCTCCAGCTGTTCGCGGCTCAGCACCCGGCCGCCGTGTTCCAGCAGCAATTGCAGGATGCGGAATTCCTTGACGGTCAGGGTCACGGGCACGCCCCCTTGCGTCACCTGCCGGTCGGCGATATCGAGCACCAGGTCGCCATGTGCAAGGTGCTCGCGCAGGCGGCCGGCGGCGCGGCGGCAGGCGCTGCGGATGCGCGCGGCCAGCTCGTCGAGGTCGAACGGCTTGACGATAAAGTCGTCGGCGCCCGCGTCCAGGCCGGCGATGCGCTCGCCCACCTGGTCGCGCGCCGTGACGACCAGCACGGCGCCGCCGTAGCCATTGTCGCGCAGTACGCCCAGCGCCTGCATGCCGTCCTGCCCCGGCAAGCCCAGGTCGAGCAGGATGCAGCCATAGTCGTGCAGGCGCACGGCCGTGTGCGCATGCTCGGCGCTCATGACCCAGTCGACGGCGTAACCGCCCTGTTCCAGGCCGATCTGCGTGGCGCGCCCCAGTTGCGGGTCGTCTTCGGTCAGCAGGATGCGCATGGTAAAGCGGCGCGGCCCGCTCAGTCCTTCTTCTTGATCAGGCCCGCCAGCGCGGCAAACGGGTTGTGCGTGGCGGGCGCCACCTCGGCCGACAGCAGGCCGGCGCCACGGTCCGCCTCCAGGTAGCGCGAGTGTTCATTGTCGTGGCAATACAGGCACAGCAATTCCCAGTTGCTGCCATCGGGCGGATTGTTGTCATGGTTATGGTCGCGGTGGTGCACGGTCAGCTGCTGCACGTTGGCACGCGTGAATTCGCGCATGCAGCGGCCGCACACCCACGGGTACATCTTCAGCGAACGCTCGCGGTAGCCGCTCTCGCGCTGGTCGGCGGCGCGGCGCGCGTCGGCCACGATCTTGTCCAGCCGTGCCGCGTCGGGCTTTTTACTCTGCATGACAACTTTCGATATGGGAGGAAGAAGCACCCATTTTAAAGAGGATGGCGCCCGATTTGTACTTTTTCTGCCACGTGCCAGGCCGATGTCGCCGTCCGCCTGGTTTTTTTAGCGTATACGGCGCCACAGGTGCTTGATTTAACGCAAAATAAGACCAGCGACAGACGGTGGGGATGATGGAAAAATTGATCTAGCGCAAGAAAATCGCGATTTCGGCTATCATGCGCGCAACACCGCCCCTTTCAATGACTCTTGCCTGCAAGCGCCCAATTGATATCGATTACGAGACCCCTGCAACGCCTTGCCAGCCGCCTGTACCGCATCAGCCTGGTACCCCTGTTCGCGCTCCCGCTGCTGCTCGTATTGTGGGGCGCCGTCCTCTATCAGGTAGGCCAGGAGCGCGCCAACGCCGTGCGCGACGCCGTGGCCGGCAGCCAGTCGCTGGCGCGCACGCTGGCCGACCATACCAGCTACATCCTGCGCCAGACGGACCACGCCACGCAGCTGTTCAAGCTCAAATACGAGGAATCGGCCGGCGCGCTGCGCCTGAACGAATTCACGCGTCGCCTGGGCCTGCTCGACAGCGTGCTGCCGTCCAAGCTGGCATTGCCGATCGCCCTGGTCGACGCGCGGGGCCAGGTCATCGACAGCGCCAACGCCTATCTTCCCGACAATCTGGCGCAACAGCCGTTTTTCCAGGCGCTGGCGGCCAACCCGGCCGACAGCGCGCTGGTCGACACGCCCACGCCCGATGCCGACAGCAAGCACTGGATGATACGCTCGGCGCGCCGCCTGAACGATGCCCAGGGACGCTTCGCCGGCGCCATCGTCATCCTCATCGATCCCGCCTATTTCGTCGACGACTACGACCGCCTCGACCTCGACGACCAGGGCGCGCTGATGCTGGTGGCGCGCGACAGCGGCCTGACGGTGGGGCGCATCGGCGAGCAATTGATCGCCAGCGACCGCATCGACTTCCGCATGCCCGGGCCGCCGCGCCACGCGCCCGAGGAAATGGTGATCGAGCCGCCACCCGACGCCACCGAGCGCATCTACAGCTACCGCGAACTGCCGCGCTACCCGCTGCTGGCCGTGGTGGGCGTGAGCCGCGCCGCCGCGCTGGCCCGCTTCGAGCACCGCCGGCACGTGTATTTCGGCGCGCTGATAGCCGCCAGCCTGCTGATCGTCGGCTTTACCTCGCTGCTGACGCGGCAAAGCGCCCGCCTGCGCCGCAGCATGCGCCAGGCGCAGGAAGCGCAGGCGCTGCTGCGCGCGGCGCACCAGGGCAGCCTCGACTCCGTGCTGCTGCTGAAGGCCTGGCGCCCGGCCCACGGCAAGCCGGTGGAAGACTTCATTTTTGCCGACGTCAACGAGCGCGCCGCCGACATGCTGGGCAAGCCCCGCGCGGAACTGCTGGGCCAGCGCGTACTGCCGCTGGTGCCGCTGCTGCGCGGCGAGCGCTTTTTCAAGCGCTTCCTGCTGGTGATGGAAACGGGCCAGCCGCTGGAAGACGAGTTCGAACTGCAGCTGGCCTCGGGCGGCACGCGCTGGCTGCGCCACCAGGTGGTGCCCATCGCCGATGGCGTGGCCGTCACCTCGCGCGACATCAGCGCGCGCAAGCACGACGAGCTGGCGCTGCAGGATAACCGCAGCTTCCTGCAATCGCTGATCGACCACCTGCCCGTGCTGGTGTACGTGAAAAGCGCGCGCCCCGAGAACTTCGGCCGGATGGAGGTGTGGAACAGGGCCGCCGAGGATATCACCGGCTATCCGGCCGCCGACGTCATCGGCAGGATCGACTGCGACGCCTTCCCTCCCGATCTCGGCCTGCACGACGCCGAGGACGACCGCGCCATCCTGGCCGAGCGCGGCGTCATCGACCATACGGAAAAGCCGCTGCGCCTGCCTGACGGCAGCCTGCGCTACCTGCGTGCCGTCTCCGTGCCCGTCTTCGACGAGCGCCAGCAGGTCGAACATATCCTGTGCATCGCCGAGGATATCTCGCAGCGCCGCCAGCAGGAACTGGAGCTGCGCCAGAAACAGGCCGAACTGGCCGCCGTCAACGACGCCTCGCCGCTGGGGCTGGTGCGCCTGGACCGCCAGCGCCGCTGCACCTATGTCAACCGCACCTTCGAAGCCATCACGGGCCTGCCGCGCGCCGCCGCGCTGGGCGCCGGCTGGACCAGCGCCCTGCATCCGGACGACTATCCGCTGATGCACGTGGCGCTGGAACAGCTCACGCGCAGCCACGCCGCCTTCCAGTCCACCCTGCGCTGCCTGCACCGCGACGGCAGGCTCGTATGGCTGTCGGTGAAGATCGCCCCCATCCTCATCGACGGCAGCATCGAAGGCTATGTCGGCAGCCTGGACGACATCACCACCCTGCGCGAATCGGAAGTGGCGCTGCTGGAAAGCGAGGCGCGGCTGCGCACCATCGCCGACACCCTGCCGGCCATGATCGCCTACATCGACGCCGACCAGCTTTTCCGCTTCCTGAACATCGCCTACGAACGCGAATTCGGCCTCACCGGCCAGCAGGTACTGGGCAAGAGCGTGCTGGAAACCGTGGGCGAGGCACGCTACCGCACCGTGGCGCCCTACATCGAGCGCGTGCTGGGCGGCGAAACGCTGAGCTTCGAGGAAGAGGACCTGAAGGAAGGCATCGAGCGCTGCATGGAAGTGATCTATATCCCGCAGATCGGCGAAGACCATCTGCAGGTGGTGGGCTTTCACGTGATGCGCCAGGATATCACCGTGCAAAAACGCGAAAAGCAGCGCCTGCTGCAACTGGCCCAGGTCGACGCGCTGACAGGCTTGTCGAACCGCGCCGGCTTCCAACAAAAACTCAGCGACGCCATGCACGCCAGCCGCCAGCAGCACCGCCTGATGGCCGTCATGTACATGGATATCGACCGCTTCAAGCCCGTCAACGACACGCACGGCCACGGCACGGGCGACGCCCTGCTGCGCGCGTTCGCCCAGCGCCTGACGCAGACCATGCGCGCCACCGACATCATCGCCCGCCTGGGCGGCGACGAATTCACCATCATCATGGAACACATCGGCAAGCCCGACGACGCGGCCATGCTGGCGGGGAAAATCGTCACCGCCATGCGCCAGCCTTTCGACCTCGATGGCATCCGCGTGCAGATCTCGGCCAGCATCGGCCTGGCCTTCTACCGCGACGAAGACATCAGCCCCGCCATGCTGCTGCAGCAGGCCGACGTGCTGCTGTACCAGGCCAAGCAGGATGGGCGCAATACGTATCGCGCTGGCGTGCTGACGACTTGACATGGCCGCTGGCGCCTGGCGCCATTCCTGCTATATTGGCGCCTGTCTCCCTCTTACCGCTCGCCACCCACCATGCGCCTGCTGCACACCTCCGACTGGCATCTGGGCCAGACCCTGCACAATTACGAGCGCGGCTACGAACACCAGCGCTTCCTCGACTGGCTGCTCGACACCCTCGTGGCCGAGCGGGTCGACGTGCTGCTGGTGGCGGGCGACGTGTTCGACAACGCCAACCCGTCGGCCGCCTCGCAAAAACAGTTATACGTGTTCCTGCAGCAGGCGCGCGCGCGCCTGCCCGCGCTGCAGCTCGTCGTCGTCGCCGGCAACCACGATTCGGCGGGACGGCTGGAAGCGCCCGCCCCCCTGCTGGCCGCGCACGGCACGCACGTGATCGGCCACCTGCTGCGCGGCGACGATGGCCAGATCGACCTCGAACGCCTGCTGCTGCCCTTGACGGGCGCCGATGGCCAGGTGCAGGCGTGGTGCCTGGCCGTGCCCTTCCTGCGTCCCGGCGACGTGCCGAAACTGCCGGCCGGCGACACCCAGGATGCCTACCTGGGCGGCATCGCCCTGCTGTACCGCCAGCTTGCCGACCTGGCGCTGGCGCGCCGCCGGCCCGGACAAGCCATCCTTGCCATGGGCCACTGCCACATGGTGGGCGGCGAAATGTCGAACGACTCCGAGCGCCGCATCGTCATCGGCGGCACCGAGATGCTGCCATCGGGGATCTTCGATACGTCCATCGCGTATGCGGCACTGGGCCACCTGCACAAGGCGCAGGCCGTGGGCGGACAGGAACACATCCGCTACTGCGGCAGCCCGATCCCCCTGTCCTTCGCCGAAGTGAACTACCGCCACCAGGTGCTGTGCCTCGATATCGACGGCGAGCAATTACGCGAAGTACGCGCCATCGCCGTGCCGCGCGCCGTGCCCCTCTTGCGCGTACCGGCCGCGCCGGCGCCCATCAACGAAGTGCTGGCGCAGCTGGCCGCGCTCGACGTGCCGGATGCGCCAGCCGAAGCGCAGCCGTTCCTGGAAGTGCGCGTGCGCCTCGATGCGCCTGAACCGGGCCTGCGCACGCGCATCGAAACGGCGCTGGACGGCAAGAGCGTGCGCCTGGCGAAGATCGAGACGTCGAGCGCCGCGCGCAGCAGCGCGCCCGAGAACATGACGCTCGACCAATTGGGCCAGCTGCAGCCCGACGACATCTTCCGCCGCCTGTACCAGCAAAAATACGCGAAGGAAGCGCCGCCCGAACTCCTCTCGGCCCTGGCCGAACTGCTGCTGCCCGGCGCTTGAGAGCACCTGAAGAACCATGAAAATACTGAAAATCTGCGGCAAGAACCTGGCCTCGCTGGCCGGCGAATTTGAAGTCGACTTCCAGCGGGAACCGCTGGCGTCTTCCGGCCTGTTCGCCATCAGCGGCCCCACGGGCGCGGGCAAGAGCACCCTGCTCGACGCCCTGTGCCTGGCCCTGTACGACGCCACGCCGCGCCTGCTGAAAGTGCTGGGCCGGGGCAGCGCCCTGCCCGACGTGGGCAAGGAAACCGTCAGCGCCCAGGATACGCGCACCCTGCTGCGCCGCGGCACGCCGGACGGCTATGCGCAAGTCGATTTCGTCGGCAACGACGGCGCCAGCTATCGCGCGCGCTGGAGCGTGCGCCGCTCGCGCACCAGGGCCGAGGGCGCGCTGCAGGCGACCGCCATGAGCTTGCACCAGCTGCCGGCGCTACAGCCCATCGGCGGCACCAAGACGGAAGTCAAGGAAGAAATCGAGAAGCGCATCGGCCTGTCCTTCGACCAGTTTACGCGCGCCGTGCTGCTGGCGCAGAACGAGTTTTCCACCTTTCTCAAGACGGAAGACAATGAACGGGGCGAATTGCTGGAAACCCTGACGGGCAGCAGCATCTATACCGACATTTCCATGCGCGCCTTCGAACGGGCGAAAAAGGAAAAGCAGGTGCTCGAACGCCTGGGCGAAAAACTGGCCGACCAGCGGCCATTGTCGCCGGAAGAGCGGGCCGGGACCGAAGCGCTGTGCGGCGCGGCCGAGACCAGCCTGCAGCACATCGACCTGCGCAAGGCGGTGCTGGAACTGCAGCAGCGCTGGCACCAGGAGACGCACAAGCTGCAAACCCAGGCGGCGGCCGCGCAGGAGGCGCTGGTCAGCGCCGATGCCGAGCAGGCCGCTGCACAGGAACGCCACGCGGCGCTGGCGCAATGGGAATTGCTGCAGCCGGCGCGCCCCCTTTGCGACGAGGCGGCGCGCCTGGCCAGCGATATCGCCGGCACCGGCGCCGCGCTGGAAACATCGCGCGCGCAGGCGACGCAAGCCGTGGCCAGCGAGACGCAACTGGCGGCCAGCGCGCAGCAAGCGGCAGCGGCCTTGCTGGCCAGGGAAGCGGCGCAGCACGATGCGGCGCCCCGGCTCGATCAAGCCAAGGCGCTCGACGCCGGCATTGCGTCACAGGTGTCCGCGCACCGCCAGGCGCAAGCTGGCGCCCTGGCCGCCGACCAGGCCAACGAGGCGGCGCGCGCCGCGCTGCACGCTCAGCAACAGCGCCTGCACGCCGCGCAAGCGGAACAGGAAGCGGGCCGCCAGTGGCTGGCGTCGCACCAGCAATGGCAGGCGCTGGCGCAATCGTGGCAGTTGTGGGACCAATTGTTTGCCGAGGCCGGGCAAGCGGCCGCGCAAGCCGATGCGGCCGACGCCAGCATGGCCGAGTCAAGACAGCAGCTGCGCCAGGCCGTTGACGCCACGCAGGCGGCGCAAGCGGCACTGGCCAGCGCCGCCGCCGTGCTGGCGATGCGCGAGGCGCAGCGGCGCGAGGCGCAGGCGGCCGTGCAAGCCATCGATGGCCAGGGGCTGCAGGAACAGCGCGGCCAGCTGGAGTCGCACGCGCGCATCTTGAGCAGCGCGGAAAAGACCTGGAGCGAGCTGGCGCGCCAGCAGCAGGCGCTGGCGCACTGGCAAGCCAGGGCGGCCCAGCTGGCGCAGGCCGCGCACACGGAAAACACGGCATGGGCGGCGGAAGCGGCGCAAACGGCACCGCTGGAAGCGCGCCTGGCGCAGGCGGAAAAATCCCTGAAAGGGGCGGAGGCGGCATGCGCGGCCAGCGTCGAGCAGCTGCGGGCCACCTTGCACGACGAGCAGCCCTGCCCCGTCTGCGGCGCGCTGGAACACCCATACAGCCACGCCGATCACGCCTTGCAGGCGATGCTGGCCAGCTTGCAGGACGAGGTGCTGGCCTGCCGCACGCAGGCGCGCGGCAATCTGGAGCGGCTGGCCGCGCACAAGGCGGCGCTGGCCGCGACGGCGCGCGAGCAGGCGCAAACGGATGCCGAACTGGCGGCCCTGCCGCCCGCCATCGACAGCCTGAACGCGCAGTGGCAGCCGCATGCGGACACATTGGAACTGCCGCTGGCAAATGAGCGCGCGGACTGGTTCACGCGGCAGCTGGCGGCCAATGCGGCAGGCTTGCAGGCGCTGGCGCAGCAGGAAACGGCGCTGCGCCAGGCCGGCGCGCGGCGCGAGCAGGCGCAGGCGGCGCATGAACTGGCGTCCACCGAGCACGCGCGCTGCACAAGCGCCGTCGCCGATGCGCAGGCGCGGCTGGCGCAGCTGCAGGCGCAGCAAGCGGGCAACGCCGACAAGGGCGAGACGGCGCGCACCGCGCTCGATGGCCTGCTGGCACGGCTCGACGGCGCGTTTGCCGACGCCGATGGCGCCGAGGACTGGAAAGACAACTGGCGCGCCGGCCCTGCCGCCTTCCGCGCGGCGCGTGAAACGGAAAGCCGGCAATGGCTGAAACAGCAGGCGGACCACGACAACCGCGGCCATGCGCTGACGACCCTGGCCGCCCAACTGGACGCGGCGCAGCTGGCCGCCGCCAAGGCGCAGCAAGCGGCACAAGAGGCCCACGCCGTCTTTGCCGCCGCCGACAAGCAGCGCACGGCAATGCAGGCGGAACGCCACGCGCTATGGCAGGGCCAGAGCGTGGCCGAGGTCGAGCGCGCGCTGGCAGGCGCCATCGCGGCAGCCAGGGAGCTGCTGGCGCAGCAGCAAACGGCGGCGCAGTCCGCCAGCCAGCAGCGCACGCGTCTGGAAGAAGCGTGCGCGCAGCTGTCGCAGCGCCTGGCCGCCTTGCGCGAACAGGAACACAACGCCAGCGCCGCCTTGCACGCCTGGCTGCGCCAGTTCCAGCTGGCTCACCCGGCCCATGCGCCCGCTGACCTGGACAGCTTGCGCGCGCAACTGGCCATCGCGCCGGAAGCCATGCGCGCCGAGCGGGCCGCCCTGCAAGTGATCGCCGACCGCCACACGGCAGCCGCGTCCGTGCTGGCCGAGCGCCAGCAACAGCTGGCGGCGCACCTGGCACAGCCGCCAGACGGACTGGAAACGGACGTGGCCGCGCTGCAGGCGGCGCTCGACGCGCTGCTGCTGGAACGCCAGGCGGCCAACCAGGAAGCGACCCGGCTGCGCCTGGCCATCGCGCAGGACGACGCGCGGCGCCACAGCGCGCAAGCCATGCTGGCGCAGATCGAGGCGCAAGCGGTGATCGAGCGGCGCTGGGCCAGCCTGGATGAATTGATCGGCTCGGCCGACGGCAAGAAGTTCCGCAACTACGCGCAGCAATTCACGCTGGAAGTGCTGCTCGGCTATGCGAATGCGCATCTGCACCACCTGGCGCGCCGCTACCAGCTCGAACGCATCGACAATCCGGACAAGCCCTCGCTGGGCCTGATGGTGCGCGACCAGGACATGGGCGGCGAACTGCGCTCCGTGCACTCGCTGTCGGGCGGCGAATCGTTCCTCGTCTCGCTGGCCCTGGCGCTGGGCCTGGCGTCGCTATCCTCGAACCGCGTGCGCGTGGAATCGCTGTTCATCGACGAGGGCTTCGGCAGCCTGGATACGGAAACGCTGCGCGTGGCCATGGATGCGCTCGACGGCTTGCAGGCAATGGGTCGCAAGGTGGGCGTCATCTCGCACGTGCAGGAAATGACGGAGCGCATCGCCACCCGCATCCTCGTGCAGCCCGGGGCCGGCGGCAAGAGCGTGGTGACGGTGCGCTAGCGAGCGCCGGCCAGGCCTATCGCGGCACAGGCTCGCGGCCCAGCCGGAGCAGGTCCCAGCCCAGTTCGCGGCGGATCTGCTCGGGGTCGGGCGGCGGACGGCGCTGCGCCAGTTCCGCTTGCAACCATTTCCTGACCAATTCCTTGCCTGGTTGCTTGGGCTGTTCCTTGTCACGCTGTTCCATGATGCTACCTCTTCAATGGCGGCCAGACGACCTCCTATATACGTTCAACGTGACGGCGCGGATTCAGTTGACTTGTGCGTGGCGCAGTTGCAACAGTATGTAAGCCGGCGCGGAGTAGGTTAGAATCGCGGCCTTCGCGTAACGACCGTCTACGCCCCGCAACAGTTCAAGGAAGCCCATGAAAGCCGCCCGCAGCCTCACCTTCAAATGCGTCAAATGTCACAAATCCATGCAGGTCTACCTGCAGAAAGTCTCCGCCTGCTCGCATATCCAGCCGTATCAGGGCATTTGCGCGTGCGGCGAACTGAAGCGTCACGCCACGGGACAGGCCGATGCCGTCAAGTCCTACCTGGAATCGGCCGACGGTAGCTGGTCGCACCACCACTAATGGTTAAAGTCCGCGGCGCGGCTGCCGTTAATTAGGCACGCCGCCCTTTTGGAACCGACCATGCCACAGCTTCCCGCCCTCGTCCCCGGCTCACGCCAACACGCCAGCAACACCCTGGCGGGCCAGCCATCGCCCAGGACAGGCGGCAATGCCGCCGGCCTGGCAGCGTCGCCGCTGATGCAGCGCAGCGCGCAAGACGTGGTCGCCCTGTCAAGAAATGGCCTGGATTTGTCGGCCCGGGGACTCGACCAACGCACGGATGCGCTGGGCAACGCCACGCTGGACGCGGCGCAGGATTTTCTCTCCACCATGGCGCGCAAGATGTTCGGCGACGGCGCCAGCATCGCCTTCGACAGCGTCGACCTGCAGGCCGGCGCCAGTTTCAGCGGCGCTGCGGCCAGCGTCTCGGGCGCCGGCGGCAGCAGCCATGCCGCCGCCTTCAGCCTCGATGAAAACGCCCACTTCACCGGCAAGGGCAAGATCACCACGGCCGACGGCCAGAGCTTCGACTTCGAAGTCGAGGTGCGGTATCAATCGAACATCAGCGCCGGCGCCATGCAGCAAACGCCGGCCGACACGCCGCCCGCCGATGGCGGCGACGCCGCTGCCATGCCGGCCAGGCAGATGCCCGCCATCGATTTCGCGGGCGGCTTGAACGACCTGTTCAAGCTGCTGGGCCAGCAGCTGCGCAGCAGCATTTACAGCAGCGATGGCGCCAGCGCCAGCAGCAATGACGGCAATCAGGCGGGCCAGCTGACCTTGCGCCTGCTCAAGCTGGTCCAGCCCCCCAGGACGGCCCAGGCCGACAAGCAAACGGGCACGCAAGCGGACCAGGAAGCGCAGGCGCGCGCCCGCGCGCTGGCGCAGGCGTATGGCGCCGCCGATGCGCCGCCCGCGACGACGGGCCAGAGTGCCTGATACGCTGCCGGACAGACACGTATAATAGAAGACGGCCTGCGCAGGCGATCATGCCGCGCGCCCACCTTCTTTCGATTGAAACCCATGTCCGACACTTCTTCACATACCGCCCATCCGCAGATCCACTGGAACGAAAACGGCGCCGAGCATTCGGCCCGCTGGCGCTCGGAAAGCGGCATGCCGCCGCCCAAGCGCGTCGTCATCGCCGACGACCGCACGACGGCAGACCAGGCCTACCGCCTGGCCTGCGAAGGCACGGCCATGCTGTGGCGCGGCGACTTCCAGAACGCGCGCCAGCTGCTGCAGGCGCTGGCGCGACGCGCCGACCACAAGACCGACAAACCAGGCAAAAAGGCCAAGGCCGCCAAATTGGCGAAACCCGAACCATCGGCCACGCAAGCCTTCCATTTGCACCGCCAGGCGCAGTCGCAGCGCGCCCGCACCCTGGCCATGCTGCTGCTGCCTTTCGATGCCGACTACACGATCCCGCTGCGCCGCGCGCCGGACGTGAAACTGGCCTGCAATGAAGCATATGGCCGTGGCGAAGAAGCGTTCGTCGCCTCGCTGCGCGAACTGCTGGGCCTGATCGGCGCGCATGAATGGCGCCGCACGGGCGTGGAACTGCCGGCCCTGGGCCAGCGCATCCATCCGCACTACGGCGTGTTCGCGCCCATCCGCGGCGAGTACGTGGGCCTGGTGGCGGAAGCGCCCCTGCCCGCCCGCGCCAAGCTGGCCTTCGACATCGGCACCGGCACGGGCGTGCTGGCCGCCGTGCTGGCGCAGCGCGGCATCGAGCGCATCGTCGCCACCGACCAGGACCCGCGCGCCCTGTCCTGCGCGCGCGAAAACCTGGCCCGCCTCGACTTGATCGACAAGGTCGAGGTGGTGCAGGCCGACCTGTTCCCCGCCGGCCGCGCCCCGCTGGTCGTGTGCAATCCGCCATGGCTGCCCGCGCGCCCCAGCTCGCCCATCGAATATGCCGTCTACGATCCGGACAGCCGCATGCTGCGCGGCTTCCTCGCCGGCCTGGCGGAACACCTGGAGGCAAACGGCGAAGGCTGGCTGATTCTGTCGGACCTGGCCGAGCACCTGGGCCTGCGCCCGCGCGCGCAATTGCTCGAATGGATACAGCAGGCGGGCTTGAAGGTCGTCGACCGCCTGGACGTGAAGCCCACGCACCCGCGCGCGCAGGACGCCACGGACAGCCTGCACGCGGCCCGCTCGCAGGAAATCACCTCGCTGTGGCGCCTCGCGGCGGCGTAATCGAGTCAGCCATTGCGCATTGCAGCAAACCCCGCTATAATTCGCCTGCGGGGTGGAGCAGTCTGGCAGCTCGTCGGGCTCATAACCCGAAGGTCACAGGTTCAAATCCTGTCCCCGCAACCAATATATGAAAGCCGCTGATTCTTGCAAAGGAGTCAGCGGCTTTTTCCATGGCGGCGCCATATCCCGATGCCCCCGCGCGCACCCAAAAACCCTCCGCTTCCATCCGCTCTTTCGCATTGCAGCAAACTGGTATATAATTCGCCTGCGGGGTGGAGCAGTCTGGCAGCTCGTCGGGCTCATAACCCGAAGGTCACAGGTTCAAATCCTGTCCCCGCAACCAATACATGAAAACCGCCGATTCCCGCAAGGGACTCGGCGGTTTTTTCATTCCAGCCCTGGTTTCGCCTGCGCTCACGCCGTGACGCTGGCCCTGATCTGCCTGGCCGCCGCATGCAGGCTGGCCGCCACCCTTTCCAGCTTGTCGGCGCCCGCCGTTTCAGCCAGGGCGGCAAACGCGCTGATATGAAACGTGGCCACCATGGCCGGCGACACTTCCAGTTCCAGCGCCGTCTTGCTCAGCTCCGTCGACGCCTCGAGGTAAGGCGCGCTGCCCGCCTCGAAAGCCTGCTTCGTTTCCAGCAATTCCTGCCCACCCTCGGCCTTGGCCAGGCAGGCATCGACCTTTTGCTCGAAGGCTGGCAGGGTGTCGCGCACGGGCCCGGGTTCAGGCACCGCCTCGGTCTCGGGCTGCGCTGGCGCGGGAGCGGCTGGCGCCGGCTTGTCCGCCATCGGCAGGTCGCGCAAAGTCAGCCAGCGCTCGACGGCCAGAAAATCGGCAAACGGCTCGGCCACCTTGGGATTCATCAGCCAGACCTCGCCCGTGCGCCAGTCTATCCGGGCGCCGCGCTCATTTCTCGCCAGCAAAATATCCTTGCCGCCATCGGCATTCGACACGCGGCCGATGTCGAGCCAGTTCATCAATTCCGCCTGGCGCGACATCGCCTGCACCCGATGGAAGTAGGCCAACCATACAAATCTGGCGACCAGGAGAACCAGGGCACCGCCAACCATCCACATCATTTTTCGCTCCGCGCCACATCGACAGCCCGCATTTTCTCACATGAAAGCTTGCGCCAAGGAAACTTTCACATCTGCCGTGCGCAAGCGCAAATGCCTTGCCGCAGGCGGCCCGGACGCGCAGTCGCATTTCAACAACGCCGCCTTTTCCCCGGTTGCCTGGCGCGCGCCACTGCGCTATTATGAGAACAATTCTCATTTAGATTAAGACCGACTGTCCGCATGCTGTCCGCCCCTTCCCCGTCGTCCGATTTCCAGGCCCTGTATGCCGAGCACCATTCCTGGCTGCTGCACTGGCTGAAGCGGCGCCTGCACGATGCGGGGCTGGCCGGCGACCTGGCGCAGGATACCTTCATCAAGATTTTCCTTGCCCGCAACAGTGCCGGGATCGCGCAGCCACGCCCTTTCCTGGCCACCATCGCCAAGCGCCTGCTGGCCAATCACTGCCGGCGCGAAGCGCTCGAACGCGCCTACCTCGACGCCCTGCTGCACCAGCCGCAAGCGAGCACGCCGTCGCCGGAAGCGATGTCCCTCCTGCTCGAATCGCTGCAGCTGATCGACCGCGCGCTGGACCAGCTGTCCACCAAGGCCAGGGCCGCCTTCCTGCTGGCCCACCTGGACGGCATGACTTACGCCGAGATCGCCGCCGAACTGGGCACCACCACGCATTCCGTCAAAAAATACCTGAGCAAGGCCAATCTGCTGTGCTTTTTCGCCGTGCCCGATTTTGCCGCGCCCTGAGATGCGCGCCGCCACCGTCTACGCACAGGGCCAGCCCATCGATCTGGCCATCGCCATGCAGGCGGCCGAATGGCTGACCACCCTGATGAGCGGCGACGCCACCCCCGTGGAAAAAACGGCCTGGCAGCAGTGGCGCCAGGCGCACCCCGACCATGAGCGGGCGTGGAAGCACATCGAAAGCGTCAGCGGCGGCTTGCGCGAACTCGATGGGCCAGCCAGCCGCCAGGCGCTGCTGCAAAGTCCCATCTCACGTTCCATCTCGCGGCGCGGCAGCCTGCGGCTGCTGGCGTGGGTATCGGCCATCGGCCTCACGGGCTGGTTCGGCACGCGCTCGGAATATGCGCCCGAGATGGCCCGCGCCGCGCTGGCCGACCTGTCCACCGGCGTGGGCGAACGCCGCGAACTGGCCCTGGCCGACGGTACCCGCCTGCATTTGAACAGCGGCAGCGCCGTGAACATCCGCTTTACGGACAAGCAGCGGATGCTGCAACTGGTGCGGGGCGAAGTCTTCATCGCCACCGCGCGCGAAACGGGCATGCCCTACCGCCCCTTCCTCGTCGAAACGGCGCATGGCCACGCGCAGGCGCTGGGCACGCGCTACTCGGTGCGCCAGGCCGAGGACAGCACCCTGGTCGCCGTCGAGGAAGGCGCCGTGCGGCTGATGCCGCGCCATGGGGATGCCAATCTGGTGCTCCAGGCGGGCCAGGGCGGCGGCATGACCGCGCAGAGCATCGTACCCGCGCACGCCGTCTCGCCCGATATCTGGGCCTGGCGCCAGGGCTTGCTGCTGGCCGACGCCATGCTGCTACGCGACTTCCTGCATGAATTGAGCCGCTACCGCCATGGCTGGCTGGGCTGCGACGACGCGGTGGCCGGGCTGCGCATCTCCGGCGTCTTCCCGCTCGACGATGCGCAAGCCGTCCTGCTGTCGCTGCCCGAATCCCTGCCCGTCGACATCCGCCTGCGCACGCGCTACTGGGTGCAGGTGGAGGCGCGCCAGAAGCGCCGACCGGGCATTTGACGTCCGCCGCAAAAAACCTTACCCGTTTTCGATGCTCGCGTGACCTGTGTAGGCAACGTTCTTTTTGACGACTACACCACAAGGTAACCATGTCTCCAGTTATGTCTTCCCGTCCGCGCATCAAGCGCATGGCCTACGCCATTGAACTCGTCTTCCTCGGCGCGGCCCTGCTGCTGAACGTGCCGGCTCCCGCCATGGCACAGGACAGCGCGGCAGCGCCAGCGGCCAGCCTCGATTTCCAGGTGCCGGCCGGCGACCTGGCGGCGGCGCTGCGCCAGGTCGCCAGCCAGTCCAGGGTCATCCTCAGCTTTACGCCGGAGCAAACGCGCGGCAAGACGACGGCGGGACTCGCGGGCCACCACGACGTGCAGGCGGCGCTGAGCGGCGTGCTGCGCGGCACGGGACTGAAGGCCGAGCGCAGCGCCAACGGCAGCTATGCCTTGCGCGCGGCCGACGCCGCAGCGGGCGGCGAGACGCTGTCGATGATGCCGGAAGTGTCGGTCAAGGCGCAGCAGGATGCCACCGAAGGCTCGGGCGCGTATGTCTCCACCCTGCCCGTTTCCACGGCCACGCCGCTGGGCCTGTCCGTGAAGGAAACGCCGCAGTCGGTCAGCGTCATCACGCAGCAACGCATGCATGACCAGGGCTTGAACACCATCGCGCAAGTGATGGCGCAAACGCCGGGCATCACCCTGTTCTCGCTGGGCAGCGAACGCTCCGGCTTTACCTCGCGCGGCTATGCCATCACCAACTACCAGCTCGATGGCGTCAGCACCCATTCGGAAAACCTGGGCCTCAATGCGATACCGTCGCAAAGCCTGGCCGACATGGCGCTGTACGACCGCATCGAAGTGCTGCGCGGCGCCTCGGGCCTGATGACGGGCGCGGGCGACGCCTCGGGCGCCATCAACATGGTGCGCAAGAAGCCGACGGCGCAGTTCCAGGCCTCTGTCGAAGGCGAGCTGGCCTCCCACGATGAGCGCCGCGTCCTGGCCGACATCGGCGGCCCGCTGAACCAGGCAGGCACCCTGCGCGGCCGCCTGGTGACGGTCTATGAAGACGCCGACAGCATCATCGACGGCTACAGCCACGACAAGAAAGTCGTGTATGGCGTGGTCGAGGCGGACCTGTCCCGCGACACGAAGCTGACGGCCGGCGTCACGCACCAGCGCAAGCGCTCGGACGGCTCCCTGTCCTACCTGGGCTTCCCCCTGTTCTACAGCAATGGCGCCATGACGGACCTGCCCCGCTCCTTCAGCCCGGCCGCCAGGTCGAACCGTTTCGGCAGCAATTCGACGGACCTCTTCGCCACCCTGGAGCACGCGCTGGCGAACGACTGGAAGCTGAAAATCTCGGCCAACCGCGTGCAATCGTCGCAGGAGGAGCGCTCCGTGTTCCTGAACGTGAGTGGCGGCTTTCCCGACCAGGCCACAGGCGATGGCCTGCGCATGAGCGCCGACTACCGCGATTACCAGCTCAGGGTCAACAGCGTGGACGTCAATGTGCGCGGACCGTTCAGCGCCTTCGGCCGCCAGCACGAGCTGGTGCTGGGCATGGACTACAACGAATTTCAAAGCACGACGGATGGCCGCTTCGACAAGAACATCCAGGGCCAGCCCGTCAACCTGTACCGCTGGAATCGCACGGCAACGCCCGTGTTTGGCGATACCTTCGTCACCTACGACAGCACGCGCCGCCAGGCCAGCGCATATGCCGCCACGCGCCTCAATCTTTCCGAGCGCCTGAAGCTGATCGCCGGCGCCAAGGTGCTGCGCTACAGCGAGAATTACATTTCCGACGCGCCTACCGTGCCGTTCTACAGCGCGTCGCCAGCCTCGGACAGCCGCGTCTTCACGCCGTACGGCGGCCTGGTGTTCGACATCGACGCCACGCACAGCGCCTATGCCAGCTACTCCACCATCTACCAGCCGCAAGCCTCGCAAGACCGCTATGGCAAGCTGCTGGCGCCGCGCGAAGGCAAGACCTATGAAGCGGGCATCAAGAGCGGCTGGCTCGATGGCCGCCTGAACACGGCCGCCGCGCTATACCTGATCCGCCAGAAAAACCTGGCTGAAACGGATCCGGGCTACACCCTGCCCGGCTCCAACGATCCGGCGTTCCGCACCATCAAGGGCGCAGATACCAAAGGCATCGACCTGGAAGCGACGGGCGCCCTGACGCCAAACTGGAATGTGTCGGCGTCGTGGTCGTACAGCCAGACGGAAAATGCGGATGGCAAGGCGATCCAGACCACCTTCCCGCGCCA
Organism: Janthinobacterium sp. GW822-FHT07H11; assembly: GCF_058798615.1. Taxonomy (NCBI): domain Bacteria; kingdom Pseudomonadati; phylum Pseudomonadota; class Betaproteobacteria; order Burkholderiales; family Oxalobacteraceae; genus Janthinobacterium; species Janthinobacterium sp. GW822-FHT07H11. The sequence goes on along the minus strand of NZ_CM179507.1, from coordinate 2,462,317 downwards.
CCTGGTGAAACTGTGGACCACCTACCGGCTGCCCGGCGAGCTCAATCGCCTGACGGTGGGCGGCGGCGTGAACTGGCAAAGCCGCGTGTATTCCGACATCGACGCGTGGCAGATCAACAGTACCCTGCACTGGGAACAGAAGGCGTACTCGGTGGCCAGCCTGATGGCCCGCTACGATGTCAACGACAAGCTGTCGGCCACCGTCAACGTGGCCAACCTGTTCGACAAGCAGTACACGGCTTCGGTGTCGGACTGGTGGTACTCGGGCATGCATGGCCCGGCGCGCAAGGTGGCGCTGAGCGTGCGCTACCAGTTCTAGCGCCAGGACCAGGGCAAGGCTGAATATTTCACATTGCCGCAGGGCCGGTGATACAATTTTCCCGCTTCACGGGCGTTGCAGGCCATTGCCGCCAGCGCCCGTGCCCACAGAAACACCAAGGAGAATGTGTGAAGGACCTCGCCCCCGCCCTGCCAGCCGATCCGGCCGACCAACCCGCCAATCCCTCGCGCCGGCGCATTTTCCAGGCTGCTTCCGCAGTCGGCCTGGCCGCCAGCCTGCCGGCGCTGGCCGACGCCGCACCCGCCAAAAAGACCATCGCCAAGGGTTCGCTCGACGCGAAACTCAAGGCGCACGTCAAGAACGTGGTCGTGATCTACCTGGAAAACCGCAGCTTCAACAACCTGTTCGCCAACTTCCCCGGCACCAGCGCGCCCCTGTCCGCCGTTACGGCGGAACAGGCGCAGCAGATGGACCGCGACGGCAAGCCGCTGGCCACCCTGCCGAAGATCTGGGGCGGCCTGGTGCCGAACCAGCAGAATATCGGCGGCATCGATTACCTGATCAAGGAAGAGCAGATTGCCGGCCTGCCCAACGCGCCCTACAAATTGAGCGACGCGGCCGGCAAGCCCCTGCCAGAGAGCATCATCACGCGCGACCTCGTGCACCGCTTCTATAACAACCAGATGCAGATCAACGGCGGCAAGAACGATGGCTTCGCCGCGTGGGCCGACAGCGGCGGCCTGGTGATGGGCCACTACGGCGAAACGTCGAAAAACCTGAACCTGTGGCAGATCGCCGAGCAGTACACCTTGTGCGACAACTTCTTCATGGCGGCCTTCGGCGGCTCCTACATGAACCACCAGTTCCTCGTCACGGGCCGCGCCAACGAATACTTCAACGCTGCCGAGACGGCGGCGAAGAAAAAGATCGCCGTGCTGTCCGACGGGCCGCAAGGCGTGCGCCTGGCCATCTCGCCCGACTGCCCCGCCTCGGCGCTGGACGGCAAGCCGAAATACGTGAACGACGGCGCCATCACGCCGGACGGCTACGCCGTCAACACCATGGCGCCGCCGTATCAACCGAGCTACATCCGCCCCGCCTACGACGGCGACCCGCTGCACGCCGACCCGGCCGACGCGAACACCCTGCCGCCGCAAACCTACGACACCATCGGCGACCTGCTGTCGCGCAAGGGCGTCAGCTGGGCGTGGTATGGCGGCGGCTGGCAAGCGGCGCTCGACCACAAGGGCGGCGGCAGCAAGCCGAACTTCCAGTTCCACCACCAGCCGCTGAACTACTTCAAGCAGTTCGCCCCCGGCACGGCCGCGCGCGCCGAGCACCTGCGCGACGGCGGCACGGGTGACAGCCCGATCTCGAACAAATTCCTCGCCGCCGCCGTGGCAGGCAAGCTGCCGGCCGTGACCTTCTACAAGCCGCAGGGCAACCTGAACCTGCACGCCGGCTATTCGGATATCGAGTCGGGCGACCAGCACGTGGCCAACATCATCCAGCATCTGAAGGAATCGCCGCAGTGGAAGGACATGATCGTGGTGATCACGTTTGACGAAAACGGCGGCTGGTGGGACCACGTGGCGCCGCCAAAGGGCGACCGCTGGGGGCCGGGCACCCGCATTCCCGCCATCGTTGTCTCGCCGTACGCGAAAAAAGGCGCCGTCGACCACAGTTTCTACGACACGACGTCGATCCTGCGCCTGATCACGCGCCTGCACGACCTGCCCCTGCTCGAAGGCCTGAAAGTGCGCAACGATGCGTTTGCATCACGCGGTGCGCTGCCGCCGGGCGACTTGACGGGCGCCCTCAGCTTCCGCTAAACGCCATCCAAAACCTGCTGCGCGTCGCGATTTGCGGCCTGCGATGCTCACTGTGCTAAAGCACAGTTGCGCTTCTCAGCCACAACTCACTGCCGCTCGCTACGGTTTTGTCAGGCGTTATAAGCCACCCACGGTGCGGCACGCCTGTGATACACTGCGTGCCGCACTTAAATCCGCAGGACAAGTTTTCCTGAAGGTTATCCCAACCATGAGCCCGACTCCAGTAGCCGGGCTTTTGTTTTGTGGATGAAGTTAAAGCGTATTGACATAGGCGGGCAGCACCTTGCCCGCCCCTTGGCTTTCACAGGCCAGGGACAGAGGTTAGCAAATGAGAGATAAAAAAGACAACGCCACCATCGACTTGCCCGGTTTCGGCCCGCCGCCAGCGCCAGAGGCGCCAGAGCCGGCGCCGGAACCGCAGCGCCGCACGCGCGTGCGCAAGGTGGCCTTGAAACAGGTGCAGCTTGAATTGCTGGAGCCGACCGATGCCACGGGCTTGCCCGTGTGGACGCGCGACGCCGGCCTCGACCTGACCGGGTTGCCCATCTGGGCGCCCGATAATTAGTACCAGACCAAGTAACAACGCCGGCGGCCGTTTGCCGCCGGCTGCCACACCACCATCCGCACAAGGGCGTAGAACGCCTGTAGACTGTGCCCATCCACCCGCTTTTTACCGGCTACGCCCCTATGAACACCACATCCGCCACCACTTCTTTTTCCAGCCTGCCGCTGACGCCCGCCTTTTTGGCCAACCTGGATTCGCTCGGTTACCACGAGATGACCACCATCCAGGCGCAAAGCCTGCCGGCGGTGCTCGATGGCCGCGACCTGATCGCGCAAGCGAAAACGGGCAGCGGCAAGACGGCCGCCTTCGGCATCGGCATCCTGCACAAGCTCAATCCGGCCTGGTTCGCGGTGCAGGGCCTGGTGCTGTGCCCCACGCGCGAACTGGCCGACCAGGTGGCCAATGAATTGCGCCGCCTGGCCCGCGCGGCCGGCAACATCAAGATCCTGACCCTGACGGGCGGCGCGCCGATGCGCCCGCAAATCGCCTCGCTGGAGCACGGCGCCCACATCGTCGTCGGCACGCCGGGCCGTTTGCGCGACCACCTGGGCCGCGGCACCATCAACCTGAACCACGTGCAGACCCTGGTGCTCGATGAAGCGGACCGCATGACGGACATGGGCTTTTACGAGGAAATCGCCGGCATCGTCAGCGCCTGCCCGGCGCGCCGCCAGACCTTGCTGTTCTCGGCCACGTACCCGGAAGACATCCGCCGCGCCACGGCGTCGTTCCTCGTCAATCCGCTGGAAGTGACGGTCGAGGCGCAGCACGACAATGACAAGATCGAACAGCGCTTCTATGAAATCGGCTTCGACGAGCGCAACAGCGCCGTCGGCAAGCTGTTGAAGCACTTCAAGCCGGAATCCACGCTCGCCTTCTGCAACACCAAGGTGCATTGCCGCGAACTGGCCGAGGAACTGCGCCAGCAAGGCTTTTCCGCGCTGGCCCTGTACGGCGAACTGGAACAGCGCGAGCGCGATGAAATCCTCGTGCTGTTCGCCAACCGCAGCTGCTCCGTGCTGGTGGCCACCGACGTCGCCGCGCGCGGCCTCGATATCTCCGACCTGGGCGCCGTGATCAACGTCGACGTCTCGAAAGACACGGAAGTGCACATCCACCGCATCGGCCGCACGGGCCGGGGCAGCAAGAAGGGCCTGGCCCTGTCGCTGTGCGCGCCGAACGAGAAAAAATGGGTCAAGCTGATCGAGCAGTACCAGAACAGCGCCGCCGAATGGCACGAACTGAAGGAATTGGCGGAAGATGACGGGATCGAGGCGCTGCCGGCGCCGATGGTTACCCTGTGCATCATGGGCGGCAAGAAGGACAAGCTGCGCCCGGGCGACTTGCTGGGCGCATTGACGGGCGACGCCGGCCTGACGAAGGAACAAGTGGGCAAGATCAATGTGTTCGAGTTCATGACCTACGTGGCGCTGGACCGCAAGGTGGCCGAAGCGGCCTTCAAGCGCCTCAACGCCGGTAACTCCCTGGGCCGCGACTTCGGCAACATCAAGGGCCGCAGCTTCAAGATGCGCTTCATCGAGGCGTAAGCGCCACCTCGCCGCGCAGCGCCGCTATCACGCGGCAGGCCGGATATGCCTGCCGCTGCCGGTAGCGCGCCCGGTGATATTCATTCCAGTAGCTGATGGCGCGCTGCTCCAGCGTGGCGAACCAGGCCGGGTTTTCACCGGCCAGCCGCAGCGCCACGCCTTCATCCCATCCGCGCGCCCCCGCTGCGCGGGCCGCCTCGACGCGCAACACCACTGGCAGCACATAGTCGCCCAGCGCCTGCAGCACGAAGGGCATGGCCCATGGCGCGCCCCTCTCCAGCACGCCCTGAACGCAGCGCTCGCGCACATGGCCGTCATGGTGGCGCGTGCCCAGGCACAGCGCGATGAGTCCCGCATCCCCCTCTTGCGCGGCGCCGGCCAGCAGCGCGGCCGACGGGTAATACACGCGCACGGGCAACAGCAAGGCCTCGCCCGCCTGTACGACGCGGTAGCCGGCCGGCAGCCGCTCCGGCCTGCCCTGCGCCACCTGCGACGCGATGGCGCGCACGGCAGGCCGCAATGCGGCGGGAAAGCCCTGCTCTTCGGCATACGCCGTCATGACGCCCTCGCCCGCGCCAGCGGTCCCTGCGGCGTGTCGTCGATGTCGTAGCCGGCCTCGCGCACCAGCGCGCGCAGCGTGTCGGCGTCGTGCCAGCGCCGCTCCTCGCGCGCCGTCTCGCGCTGCGCCATCCACGCGCTCACCTGAGCGGGCACCGCCAGCGCGGCCGGCTGCCAGCGCATCAGGTCCAGGCCCAGCGCCGCGTCGAAGCGCGCCATAGTCGCCCTCTTCACGGCCGCCGGCAAATCGCTTTTCAGCATTTCCCAGGCCACGGCCAGCGCGCGCGGGAAATTCAGGTCATCGTTCAGCTGCGCCGCAAAGCGCGACAGCCATAACGGATCGGCATCGCCTCGCGCCTCGCCAAGGCCATGCACACCGGAGCGCAGGCGCGCCAGGCCGCTGGCGGCGGCGCGCAAGGCCCCGTCCGAGAAATTGAGGCTGCTGCGGTAATGGGCGCCCAGGCACAGGTAGCGGTAGGCCAGCGGATCGATGCCCTGGTCCAGCAGGCTTTGCAGGCGCAGGAAGTCGCCCGACGATTTCGACATCTTCGCGTCCTGCGTTTTCAGGAAAGCGCCGTGCAGCCAGAAATTCGCCAGCCGCGTGCCGTGCCGCGCCTCCGTCTGCGCAATCTCGTTGCTGTGGTGGACAGCCACATGGTCTTCGCCACCGCAATGGATGTCGAAATAGCTGCCCAGGTGCTTTTCCGCCATGGCCGAGCATTCGATATGCCAGCCCGGGAAGCCCAGGCCCCACGGGCTGTCCCACTCCATCTGCCGCTGTCCCGGCACGCCGCTGAACTTCCACAGCGCGAAGTCGCAGATGTCGCGTTTCTCGCCCAGTTCCACCCTTTTCCCCGCCTGCAGGCCGTCGCGCTTCAGGCGCGCCAGCTTGCCGTAACTGTCCTGGCGCGTGGTGTCGAAATAGATGCCGTCCTGCGTGCGGTAGGTGTAGCCCTTCGCTTCCAGGTCGGAGATGAACGCGATCTGTTCCGCGATGTGGTCCGTGGCGCGGCAGCAGACGGTGGGGGACAGGATATTGAGCTGGCACAAATCATCCTCGAACGCGCGCGTGAATTCGGCGGCCAGGTCCCAGGCGGACTTGCCGCTGCGGGCGCTCCTCGCCTCGATCTTGTCGTCGCCGCTGTCGGCGTCCGACGTCAGGTGGCCCACGTCGGTAATGTTCATCACGTGACGCACCTGCCAGCCGTTGAACTCCAGCGTGCGGCGCAGGCCGTCGACGAACAGATAGGTGCGCAGGTTGCCCAGGTGCGCGTAGTCATACACGGTGGGGCCGCAGGCATACAGGCCGGCCTTGCCTTCTTCGATGGCTTCAAAGGGCCGCAGGCTGCGGCTGTAGGTGTCGTATAGATGCAGTGACATGCTGTTCTGGTTTCTCCTGGCGGTGCGGAAAAAGAAAATGGCCACAGGTTTTTCAACGCTGTGGCCATCGGAATGAGGATAGAACCGGCTGGTTCTGACTAGCTGCGCGCGGCAGCCCTCTCGCGTGGCCATGCGCGCGGACACAGCGCGGTGGCGCTGGCGGCATGCTGGGCGGAGAAGGCGAAGGTCATCATGGCGCAAATATCCCATATGCCGCGGCGGCCGTCAAGGCTGGCAGTGCTTGCGCAGTCCCAGCGCGGGATGGGCGCGGCTCTCGAAGATGATGTTGGAGTACCAGCCGGCCGGGTCGCCCTGCGTCGGCTTGCCCAGCGCGACCAGCCACGCGCCGCCATCGAAGAAGGCCGTCGTTTCCTGCCCCCTGACGGGCACGCGCAGATGCGCGGGCGCCTGTTGCGGCGGCACGCGCGCATACTTTTCGTCAAGGATGGCCAGCAGGCGCGCGTGCGAGGCCGGCGCATACGGCAGCAGATAATTGTATTCGACCACGCTGGCGTCGCTGGCCAGCGCCGTGACGGCCGCCATGGCCGCCAGCACTTCGCCATTGAACAGGCACAGGTCGCCGGCGCCATGCACGAGGCTCGTGACGGTCGCCGGCGCGCAGCGGTCGTGCTCCTCGTCAATACCCACGGGCGGCAAGGCGCGCAAGCGGGACAGCAAGCGGTCGCCCGAGGTATCGGGGAAGCCGGGGCAGGCAGGTGGCTGCGCCTGCGCCAGCTGCGCCCAGCATAGAACGACCAGTGACCAGCGTTTCATGGCCTGCTCCATCCCTTATTTCTTCGCCTGCTCGATATGCGGCAACAGCACCGTCAATATGCCCAGCAGCGGCAGGTAAGAGCAGATCTTGTAGACGTAGGCGATGCCCGCCACGTCGGCCAGGTGGCCCATGGCGGCGGCGGCGATGCCGGAGACGCCGAACATCAGGCCAAAGAAAATCCCCGCGATCATGCCCACCTTGCCCGGCACCAGCTCTTGCGCAAAGACAACGATGGCGGAAAAAGCGGAAGAAATCACGAAGCCGATGATCACCGTCAAGACGGCCGTCCAGAACAGGTCCACATACGGCAACAGCAGGGTAAACGGCGCGGCGCCCAGGATGGAAATCCAGATCACGCGCTTGCGGCCGATGCGGTCGCCGATGGGCCCGCCCATGAAGGTGCCGGCCGCCACGGCGGCGAGGAACAGGAACAGGTACAGCTGGGCATCGCCGAGCGACAGGTGGAATTTGTCGATCAGGTAAAAGGTGTAATAGCTCGACAGGCTGGCCATGTAGATGTACTTCGAAAATACCAGCAGGGCCAGCACGCCCAGCGCACCCATCACCTTGTTGCGCGACAAGTTCGGGCCATGGCCGCCCGCCTTCGGCTTGAAGCTGGCCAGGTGGCCGCTATACCACCGGCTGACCTTGTACAGCACGCCGATGGCCAGCACCGCCAGCAGGCTGAACCAGGCGATATTGCCGTGGCCGCGATTCACGATGACGGCCGCCGCCAGCAGCGGCCCCAGCGCAGAGCCCACATTGCCGCCCACCTGGAACAGGGACTGGGCAAAGCCGTAGCGCCCGCCCGAGGCCATGCGCGCCACGCGCGACGCTTCCGGGTGGAAGGTCGAGGAACCGACGCCGATCAGGCCAGCGGCGAGCAGCAGGGTCGGGAAGGTCGAGACGACGGCCAGCATCAGCACGCCGGCCAGGGTAAAGCACATGCCGACCGGCAGCAGGAATGGCAGCGGACGGCGGTCCGTGTACAGGCCGATCCACGGCTGCAGCAGCGAGGCCGTGCACTGGAACGTCAGGGTAATGAGGCCGACCTGGGTAAAACTGAGTGAAAACTCGGCTTTCAGCATCGGATAAATCGACGGCAATAATGCCTGGATCAAGTCATTGAGCAAATGCACGAAGGCGACGGCGCCCAGGATGTGCATGGCCAGGCCTGATTGTTGTTGGGTGCGTTGAAGCGGGGAAGCCGCCGGCATGGCGGCAGGAGATGTCGTGGTCGTATGCATGGATGTCCGCAGTGATCGGACCCGTGAGCCGGCCCGGCAAAGAAAACAGTATAGTATGGTCGCTGAATTGCTAACTTCCAATAATCGTCGGCCAAGTGACAAAAGCCGGCGACCAGCCAGCGAGCCATCTTCATGTACACAAACAATCCTGCCGTGGGCGATCCGGACAGCATGCCTTTCAGCCGCAGCACCAATTCGCGCGATTACCAGCACGTGCCGCGCCCCGTGACGGCGATGTCCAAGCAATATGCGGCGGGAGACTATACGCCGCAGCACAGCCATGTGCGGGCGCAGTTGCTGTACGCCACAGAAGGCGTGATGCGCGTAAGCACGGAACACGGCGTATGGATGCTGCCGCCGCGCCGCGCCCTGCTGCTTCCCGTGGGCGTCGTGCATGAAGTGTATATCCTGAGCGAACTGAGCATGCGCACCGTGTATATCGATGCGCAAGTAGCCGCCGCCTTCGGTCCCGATTGCAAGGTGCTGGAAGTGAGCCGGCTGCTGCGCGAACTGATCCTGGCGCTGCTCGACGAGCCCGTCGAATATGCACTGGCCGGCCGCGGCGACTGGCTGGCGCACCTGATCCTGTCGGAACTGGACAAGGCGGAAACGGTACCGATCGCCATTCCCTGGCCACGCGACCGGAGGCTGGTAGCCGTCTGCTCGGCCATCATGAATGCGCCCGGCAACCGGCGCAGCATCGAGGACTGGGCCCACGACGCGGGCGCCAGCGCGCGCACCCTGATCCGCCTGTTCCCCAAGGAAACGGGCTTGCACTACCGGCAATGGTTGCAGCAAGTGCACCTGGCCGAGGCCTTCTGCCGCCTGAACCGGGGCGAAGGCGTGGCCGCCATCGCCCATGCACTGGGCTACGCCAGCCCCAGCGCCTTCAGCGCCATGTTCCGCCGCATCCTGGGACGCACGCCGCAACATTACCTGGGCGAATGGCGCGCCGCCTAGGCGGCAAGCGCCGCCGGCATTGTCGGCTTACGCCCTGCGGGCTAAGCCGACCTACAACTTGATTTCTCACCGGCAGCCGCTATGCCAGCCTCGTAGGTCGGCTTAGCGCGGCGCAGCCGCGCGTAAGCCGACAAGCCACGCCGTCGGCATTATCGGCTTATTGCTTCTCGCCCGCGATCAGGCGGTAGGCCAGCGCCCCCAGCAAGGCACCGATGATCGGTGCCAGCCAGAACAGCCACAGCTGGCTGGTGGCCCAGTCGCCCACGTACAGGGCCACGCCCGTGCTGCGGGCCGGGTTGACGGACGTGTTCGTCACTGGAATGCTGATCAGGTGGATCAGGGTCAGGGCCAGGCCGATCGGCAGCGGAGCAAAGCCGGCCGGCGCGCGCTTGTCGGTGGCGCCCAGGATGACGATCAGGAAAAACATGGTCAGCACGATCTCGATGAGCAGCGCCGACAGCATCGAATAGCCGCCCGGCGAATGCGCGCCATAGCCGTTCGAGGCAAAGCCCTTGCTGACGTCAAAGCCGGCCTGGCCGCTGGCGATCAGATACAGCACGCCGCCGGCGACGATGGCGCCGAGCACCTGGGCTATGATATATGGCAACAATTGATTGGCGGGAAAGCGGCCGCCCGCCCACAGGCCGATCGACACGGCAGGATTCAAGTGGCAGCCCGAGATGTGGCCGATGGCATAGGCCATCGTCAGCACCGTCAAGCCAAACGCCAGCGCCACGCCGGCAAAACCGATGCCGAGGCCGGGGAAGGCGGCGGCAAGTACCGCACTGCCGCAGCCGCCCAGCACCAGCCAGAACGTACCGAGAAATTCGGCTCCATATTGTTTCATGATGTATTCCTTCAAAGTGACGAGAAAACGTGCCAGGGATGACCAACAGCACTGCAGCTCCGCCACCTTTTCGGCTAGAACGCCGAAATGAAGGCAGGGACCGCCCTGCAAAAAACCGCAGAGCGCGAATGATGACATAACGTCATTATCAATGCAATATTATTATATATAATAATTATAATAGTTATCTTGACGATTAAAGGTTATTTTGATAATTTTTCAGGCGCCGGACGCCGCATATATGTTTGCGGCGCCTCCAGCGGCGCAAAGCCAAAAGCCGCGTACAGGCCATGCGCATCCTCGGTCGCCAGCATCCAGCCCACATCTTGCAGACGGGCATCGTCCAGCACGGCGGCCACCAGTTGCCTGCCATAGCCTTGTCCCTGGAACGCGGGCAGCACGAAGACATCGCGCAGATAGGCAAAGTCCGTGTAATCGGTTACGACCCTGGCGAACGCCACTTGCTGGCCATCGATATAACCGCCAAAACACAGGGCATGCTCGATGCCGCGGTGCACGGTTTCCAGGGACACGCCGCGCTTCCAGTACGACTGTTCGGACAGGTAGCGGTGGATCATCGCCACGTCCAGTTCGCCCCGCTCGCTCGAGATCCGCATGGGCGCGTTCCTCAGTTCTTGTTCAGCACATCGACTTCCGCAATGCTGGGCGCGCCAAGATACACGGTGCGCACGCCGCCCTTGCCATCGCTGCCGACATACATGCCGACCATGCTGCGGTCGGACGGATCGTATAGCAGCGTGTAGTGGTGGCCGCAATTATGCGGTTCGCAGACGCTGGTCAGCAGGCGCGCGGCGCCATCGATCTCGATGGGCTTGAGCGGGGTCGTGACGCCATTCGGCACCCAGCGCTGCCGCTTCAGCCCGGCTTTTTTGATGGCCACGTTGAAGGCGCCGCGAAATGCATGGTCCTCTTTGTAGACTTCGGGGAAATAGGGACAATCGGTGCCGCCGCCACAACTTTGCGCCTGTTCGATCAGCGACAGTCTGGGCGTGCGGGCCTGGGCCGGCATGGCGGCCAGCGCCACAAGGCAACTTAGCAGCAGCGATGGCAGCAAACGTACGGGCATGCAAACTCCTCTCTATATCAGCAAGATGAAGCGCACAGCATAGCAGAATGGCATGCCCGTTTCGCGCGCTGCATCAAGGAGAACAGCGTATGCCCACCAGGGCATTGACCTTGCCTTCCGGCCAGCCCGTTTCGCGCCAGCGGTACACGCCGGGCGCCACGATGATCAACTGCCATTCCACCAGCTTGCCAGCGGCATTGAGGCGGGTTTCATTGTCATAGCGCAACGTCAGGCTGCGCTCCGTTTCCGCCACCACGGTGGCGGCAAAGCGGTTGGTTTCGCCCAGCGTGCTCTTCCAGGTACGGTCGTTGAAGATCGCCAGGCGCTGATGGTCGTCAGACAGTTGCATGCGCGTAAAGTGGCGCGCCTCTTCGCAAACGCTGTTGGTATTGAAGCTGTCGGACCAGCTGCCGGACAGTTGCGTGGCATCGAAGGACGGGGATGCGGCGGCGGCCGCACTCAGCAGCAAGGTTGCGAGCATAGGATATCGGAAGAGGACTGGTAAAAGGAGACACGCATGGTCAGCGCAATGCCCCGGTGATACTCGACGGCAGCGCCGGGGTGCGCCGGTGCAGCGTGGCCTGTTCATAGGCATACGCCATGGCGATCAGTTGCGCCTCGCCATGCGCGGCGCCGATGAAGGACAGGCCCGCGGGCGAGCCACGCACGCTACCGGCCGGCACCGTGATATGCGGCTGAACGCTGTCGGAAAACGCGGCGGCATGGCAAGTGGGGCCGACCAGCGCGTCGAGCGCATGCGCGCGCAGCACGTGTTCGACGGCCGTCCGGCCGGCCTGCGGGGCAAGTTCGACCAGCTCGGCCCCCTGCTGCCGCAACGCCTGCAAGGCGTGCTCCATCAGGGTGTCGGTATCGGCGCACTGCCCAAACAGGCTGCGCGCGACGCCGATGCGGCGCCCGTGCAGGCCGGCGCGGTCCAGCAATGGCAGTGGCGCGCCGGCATCGCCCAACATGGCGGACAGCAACCAGGCAGCCTCGCGCACGCTGGGCGCCATCGGTCCGGCCAGGAGCCGTTCGCCCATGCCTCTGCCGGTCGGCTCGATGCCGACCAGGCCGCACGTGGCGGCCGGCGCGACGATGGAACCGTCGACTTCGCTGCCCACGGCCAGGATGGTCAGGTCGGCCCAGCTCGCGCTGGCGTGCGGCACGCTGACGCTGGCCCACTGGCGCAAATTGCTCTTGCCGATGATGACGGCGCCGGCCGCGCGCAAGCGGGCCGCGATAAACGAATCGCAGCTGGCATTCGTCGCCAGGGGCGCCTGGCTGCGCGTCTTCATGCGATCGCCGGTGGCGATATTGTCGCGCAAGACGACGGGAATGCCATGCAGGGGGCCGCGCACCTTGCGCACCTGGCGCTCGCGGTCCATCTCCAGCGCAATCTTCAAGGCGTCCGGGTTGATCTCGATGCCGGGATAGGCGCGCGCGCCCATGCTGCACAGGGAACGGATGCGCACCAGGTACTGCGAGGTCAGCGCATGCGAACTGAGTTTTCCGGCCTGCATCATCTGCTGCTGCGGCAAGACGCCCGCATCGAGCAGGTGCGCCATGGGACTGGCCGGCACGGTGGGACGGGCGAGCACGGGACGGGCCGCGCGCATGGGCACGGCCGCCACGCTGGGCGCTGCGCTGCGGGACCGCATATTGCCTGCCATGTGACTGCGCTGCATGCTATCTCCGGGGAACATCAATGTTTCTACCGCAACAGTATCCAGCCCATAGCATAGCAGCCCTTGCACAGAATTAGTTGTTAAAAGGAATTATTTTTTAAGCAAAAAAAACGCTGCCCATAGGCAGCGTTTCTTGAGAGTCAATTGCGGGAACAAGCCAGGCCGGCATATGCCGGACCCTGCATGCAACGCAGTCCGAGGCCCTCTTAGTTGCGCACGACACGCTTGTATTCGTTGGTGCGGGTGTCGATTTCGATGACATCGTCCTGTGCCACGAACAGTGGCACTTGCACGGTGTGGCGGTGCGCGTCGATGGCGTTTTCGATCTTGGCTTCCTTCAGGACGTTGCCCGAGGTATTGCCCTTGACCGCAGGCTCCGAGTACACCACCTGGCGGGCGATGGTCGTCGGCAGTTCAACGGAGATAGCCTTGCCGTCGTAGAAAATGGCTTCGCATTCCATGCCGTCCTTCAGGTAATGCAGTGCATCGCCCAGGTTTTCTTCTTCGATTTCGTACTGGTTGTACTCGGTGTCCATGAAGACGAACAGCGGATCGGCGAAGTACGAATACGTCACTGGCTTTTTATCCAGAACAACCACGTCGAACTTGTCGTCGCCGCGGAACACGTTTTCCATCGGGGTGTTCGTCAGAAGATTTTTCATCTTCCATTTGTAGGTGAAGCCCGTGCGGCTCGAACCGTTGACATCAGAACGCAACACGATCATTGGCTTGCTGTCGACCATGATGATATTGCCAACACGAATTTCTTTTGCGGGTTTCATAGGAATGTACGTAAAAAGTGGGTTGCATGAAGACCATCTGCCGCCTGGGCGCCAACAGCGCCACAAACTTGCGTTTGATCGGTTAAAAATACGTTAGAAATAACCGGGCATTTTACCTTAATTTTTGGCAAGCGCCTATCTCGTCGCAGCGGCGAACGCCAGCAAGTTACTTGCCAGATCGCCATTTTCCTGCATCTGCCGCTGCCAGTCGTGCGCGCGCGCGCCGATGCGCGGCATATCGGCCTGCCATGCGGACCACAGCACTGGCCAGGCCAGGGCCTGCGCACTGGCGCCATTCCAGGCCAGGGCCGCCTGCGCCAGACTGCTCATCGCCCCTTCCGCGTCCACCGCGTAGCGCTGCAGGAAGGCGCGCAATTTGACGTGATGCAGGTTTTCATCCTGCACATAGATATGCCAGAGGAAAGGCTTGCCCGCCCACTGGGCGCGCACGAAGGAATCCTCGCCGCGCACGCAATTGACGTCGCAAGCCCACAGCAGGCGGTCATAATCGTCCTGCGGCACGAAAGGCAGCACGCGCACGGTGAGCGCGCCGCGCGTGCGCGCCGCGCCGGCATTGGCCGCATCGTCGCCGATAAATGCCTGAACAGCGTCGAACGCGACGCCTTCCGGCACCAGGCACACCACAGCTTGCTCACCCGCCTGCCAGGCGGCGAACAGGTCGGCCACGGGCGCGGACGGATAGCAGAACAGCGACACTTTCAAGGCACGCATTTCCGCCGCCGTCACGCCGAATTGCCCGAGGAATGCCGCCATGGCAGCCGCATCGGCCTGGAAAAGCAGGCGTTTTTCTTCCAGCGCCGCCTCGCGCAGCAAGCCGCCCGTCTTATGCGTAAAACCGGGAAAGAAAAAATGCTTGGTCATGCCGTGGCGCGGCGACGGCAAGGTATGGCAGCCTTCGACCCACTCCTCGGCCGTCAAGCCCTCCAGGTTCAGCCACACGGGCTGCGGCGCACAGCGCGCCATGGCGGCGATATAGCCGGGCGGAATGTCGCAGGCAAAGAATTCGATGACGATGTCGGCGATATCGGCGGGCGCGAACTCGCCGTCCTGGTCGCGCCAGTGGCGCACCGTGACGCCCGATGCCTGCTGCGCGGCCGCCGTCACGTCGATTCCGGGGCAAATGCGCTGGAAACTAAGTAAATCATCGACCCACAGGGTAACGGCCACGCCGTGCTCGCCCTGCAACTGCCGCGCCAAACGCCAGCAAATGCCGATATCGCCGTAGTTATCAACGACTTTACAGAAGATAGCCAACGATGGCGGACGATCAGCAGCTAGGGACATGGATGACGAAGAAAAATGAAACAACGTTGAGATGACGGCGAAAAACAAAAAAGCCGCACTGTTACCAGGCGGCTTTTTTGTTGGCTGATTCAGCCGGTCTGGCGTCCCCAAGGGGATTCGAACCCCTGTACTCACCGTGAAAGGGTGATGTCCTAGGCCTCTAGACGATGGGGACAGAAAATCTGTCCTGAATGCGCTGCTTTGCATCCCGACCTGTTACTTGCTTACTGCTGGCGAATCTGGCGTCCCCAAGGGGATTCGAACCCCTGTACTCACCGTGAAAGGGTGATGTCCTAGGCCTCTAGACGATGGGGACAGAAATCTGTCCTGAATGCACTACTTTGCATCCTGACCCGGTACTGCAGCAATCGCAGAAACAAAAAAAGCCTGACTTGTCAGGCCCGTTCAGCACTGCACTCTTGCTTTACAACTCAATCCTGGCGTCCCCAAGGGGATTCGAACCCCTGTACTCACCGTGAAAGGGTGATGTCCTAGGCCTCTAGACGATGGGGACCTGTGCTGGCTTTACTCTCAGCGGACTCTTCGTTGAAGGCTTTGCTTAGCCCCTCAAAAAAGCGTGCGCGAAGTATAGCACGGAGCCATTCACAAAATCAACCGCAGGCGCATCTTATTTTCCATGGAGGAAACCGTTCCCGGCGGCGATTGCTCAATGTGCAATCGATCGGCGGCGCGGGCGAGGTACAGGTCCTCAGCAACAGCAGCCAGACCAGCAAAAGGAAAAGCCTCTTGCCCCCTTCGTTTGTACTGGCCCAAACCCGCGTCATACAAGGCTTGGGCGGCGGGAGGAGCTGAGCATGCTTGGCCCGCCGCCTTGAGCATCAGTTCTTGTAATGGCTGAAGCGATAACCTTGGTCGAAGTATGCTGCCAATGCGACGATCACTCCGGAGCACGTGAGCATCAAGGCCACTGCGCTCGTGTCACGAGTCGCAGACTGGGCAACCATTGATAACGCCCACAACGGGGCAATACCGCCGGCAATGGCAGTGCCGATTTCACGCCCCGAACCGACCCCCGTCGAGCGGTTTTGCACGGCAAACTGGCGACTGAGGAAAGAGCCCTGTGGGGCGAACATCATCGGCGCCAGCACCCCGGTGCCGACGATCAGCGCCAGGTAAATCAGCCGGTTCTCGCCGCTGCCCAGCAACTGCATGAACGGGTACGCAAACAATGCTGACAGCAGGCCGCCGACGATCAGCAGCTTCTTGCTGCTGAACTTGTCACACAGATAGCCGAAGAGCGGGACGGTAAAGATTGCGACCAGACTGGCCAGTGTCACCGATAGCGATGTCACGCTGGCCGAAATGCCTTTGAACTGGGTCAGGTAGGCCAGCGAGAAGGTCTTGAAGACATAGCTCAGTGCGTTGTAACCGATGGCGACAAAGAAGACGACGCCCAGGCCCTTAAGATTGGTTTTCCACAATTCGCGGAACGGCCTCTTCTGGCGATGGCTTTCCTCGAAGTGGTGATACTCTGGCGTTTCCGGCAGACTCCCACGCACCCAGAGCCCGACCAGTACCAGCACGAAACTGAGGATGAAGGGAATGCGCCAACCGCCAGCAAGCAAAAACTTGTCGCCATTGACGGTCAGCAGATAAACGGTCAGCGACGATAGCAACAGGCCAAGGTTCAGCCCCAATGCAGGCCACGCACCTTGTCGTCCCTTCTTGTTGTCGGCCGCATGCTCGTAGGAAGTTACCGCCGCCCCCGCCAGTTCGGCACCGGCGCCCAGGCCCTGCACAATACGGATCAGCACCAGGCACAGGGGCGCCCAAACGCCGATGCTGGCATAGGAAGGGACCAGGCCAATGGCGGTCGTGCACAAACCCATCATACAGAAAGTAACGAACAACATTTTCTTGCGCCCGTAGCGGTCGCCGAAGTAGCCGAAGAACAGCCCCCCGATCGGTCGCGCCACAAAGCCGATGGCGAAGGTGGCAAAGGCTTGCAGCGATGCATTCGCCGGGTCCGAGGTATCGAAGAAGACCTTGCTGAAGACAATCGACGCCATCGTCGCGTAAAGATAAAAGTCATACCACTCCAACATTGAGCCGACGATGGTCGCTGCCGCCACTTTGCGCAAACGACTTTTTGTCTGTGCCGGGGTTTCCTGTTCCGTTTTTTGAATGTTCAAAATGTCTCCTTCATGAATTAATTTTTTTATTTTTCGCCTAGCGCGTTCGAGTTGGGGCTGGGTGGGGAGCGACAGACAACCGTACGTTGTCCGCCACGCAAACTCAGCGCCGCATCACTTCACGCACAATGTATTCAGCAATGGCTAGCGACGATGTCGCCCCTGGTGACGGTGCATTGCGGATGTGGGTAATGTTGCCGTGTTGGCGAATCACGAAATCGTCAACCAGCGCACCATTGGCCTCCATTGCCTGGGCACGGATCCCACGAACCGCCGGGACAATACCGACCGAGGCAAGCGTCGGCACATAGCGCGCCGCCTCGCGGACAAAGCTCGCCTCGCTGACCACAGTCTTCAGTTCCCGAAACGTCGCCGGCAGGTTACGGGCAGCAAACTTCCAAAAGCCGGGGTAGCTGGCAAAATTGAAGATGTCGGCCAGGTTCATGCTGCGGCCGTCATAGTTCTCGCGACCGAAGGATATGAAAGCATTCGGGCCGATCGTCATCTGTCCGTCGATACGCTTTGTGAAATGCACCCCGAGGAAAGGAAAGCGCGGGTCCGGCACCGGGTAGATCAAGCCTTTGACATGCGACTTGAAAGCCTCGTCGATCACGTAATACTGGCCGAAGAACGGTACGATGCGTGGCGTGTCCTGATCGCCCGAACGCTCTGCCAGGCGATCGGACTGCAAACCCGCGCAGGCAATTGCCTGATCGAATACCGTATCGAAGACCGCTCCGTCTGCAAGTTCGACCCGTACTTCGCCGCCTTGCTCAAGCAGGCGCTCAACCGGCGAATTCAGACAAATGCGCCCGCCACGTTCCCTGATTTCATCGGCGATTCGGGCCGCAATTTGACCGTAACTGACAATCGCCGTTTTCGGTGAATGCAAGGCGCCCAGGCCGATGCAGTTGGGCTCGATTTCGCGCAGCTCATTTGAGCCGATCAGCCGCACGCCAGGCACACCGTTGGCCTGCGCTTTCCGATAAATCGCCTCCAGGCGAGGCAACTCTTCCTCTTGTAGCGCGACGACAACTTTGCCGCACTCGTCGTAGGGGATCGCATTGTCGCGGCAATAGTTGCCAATCAATTCGCCCCCGCGCCTGCAAAGTCGTGCCTTGAGTCCCCCCGGCTCATAGTACAGACCGGCATGGACCACACCCGAATTGTGGCTGGATTGATGACTGGCGACACTCGCCTCCTTTTCGAACAGCACCACCGTGGCGTCGGGAAAATCCAACAATAACTGACGTGCGACTGCGAGGCCATTTATCCCCCCGCCGATCACTGCATAACGCTTCTTGTTCATTGCGCCTCTCAAAAAAATAGCAAACTCGTCATTTCACTGCTACATGCATCACTTTGGCGTAGGGCGATGGCCTGCACATGCCGCCCGCCCAACGCCTGGCACCGACGCGATTTGCCCTGTCAAGCATTTTTGATCAAGCACAATTTAGATAAAAGCGAAAAATTATGTACAATTAATTTCGAAAAAAGAGAACAAGTGATATCCATGACTTTAAAGCAACTCGAAGCGTTCTACTGGGCCGCCACCTGCGCCAACTTTGCGATTGCCGCCGAACGCCTGCATTTGTCCGTATCGTCTCTCTCCAAGCGCATTTCAGAACTGGAGGAAGCGCTTGGCATCAATCTGTTCGACCGGAGTGGCCACCGCGCCGTACTCAGCGATGCTGGCCAGGCATTGCTGCCACGCGCGCTGGCGCTGCTCGATGACGCCGCCGCAATACGTACCGCCTTCGCCCCCTCTGCCGGGCTAGTTGGCCGTTGCACCTTTGGTGTTGGCGAACTCAGCGCGCTGACCTGGCTACCGCAGTTCATTGCGCAAGTCCGGGCACTGCATCCCAAATTGACGCTCGAACCCTATGTCGACGTGGGCTCAGTTCTGGAAAGCCGTGTCACCAAGGGCGAGCTCGATTTTGCGATCATTGCCGGACGCTCATCGCACCACGGCATCCTGTCGCAACCAGTCAGCCAAGCACAATTCATCTGGCTTGCCGCGCCAACCCTGGCCGTATCTGACAGCCCGCCTGGCTTACGTGGCGCCGCCGATTTACTTGACGCTGGACAGCCCATCGTTGCCTTGCCGCCATCAGCTGGCACCACGCGACTGATTGATGACTGGCTACTGGCTCACGGCATCGCTGCCGTTGAGCGTATAAGCTGCAATAATTGGGGGGCCATTGCCGGCATGCTGATTGCCTCTGTCGGGATCGGCATACTGCCCACTGGCTGGAGTCAAAAGCTGGTTGACCAGGGGCTGCTGCTCCCGCTCGCCGCCGCCGAAATGCCAGCGCCGGTAATCTATTCTTTTCAGTGGCGGCGCGGAGACAACCGTCCACTGCTCGACCAGCTACGCGGGCTTTCCACCCAATATGTCGACTTCACTGCCGATCTATCGCGACCGCTGGGCAGCATAAGGGAACGCTGATAACTGCCGGCCATGCGCCGCCCGCTGGCCACCTCGACGTCCAGCAACCCATGCATGGGCATCAGCGGGAGCCAAGCGCGACGTCTTGCATGCCATGCCAGCGCGCTAACAGCTTGGCCACGCTCGCCGAAGGGTATGGCGAAATTGGCCCGGAAATAAAAAAAGCCGCTCGAGGCGACTTTGATTATCATGTGATTTATGCGCTGTTGGTGGAGGCGGCATGGATACGGATGTTGGCTTCAGAAGATGGTGCCGTCGGATTACGCTACGCCAATCCGACCTACGCCACACTCCCCTGTCGGGTATGGCGATAAGGGCCACGGAAATAAAAAAAGCCGCCCTAGGCGACTTTGATTATCATGTGATTTATGCGCTGTTGGTGGAGGCGGCATGGATACGGATGTTGGCTTCAGAAGATGGTGCTGTCGGATTACGCTACGCTAATCCGACCTACGCCACTTAGCCATATTCCCCCGAGGGGTATGGCGGGAAGTGTCACGGAAATAAAAAAAGCCGCTCGAGGCGACTTTGATTTATTTACTGCTTTACCTACCCGTTTCTGCGCTGTTGGTGGAGGTAAGCGGGAGCCAACCCTGACCTCTTGCATGCCATGCAAGCGCGCTAACAGCTTAGCCATATTCCCCCGAGGGGTATGGCGGGAAGTGTCGCGGAAATAAAAAAAGCCGCTCGAGGCGACTTTGATTATCACGTGATTTCTGCGCTATTGGTGGAGGTAAGCGGGATCGAACCGCTGACCTCTTGCATGCCATGCAAGCGCTCTCCCAGCTGAGCTATACCCCCCGGGCGCAGAAACACTGCTACTTCTTTACGACTACAACACCAGAATGAACTGGCGTCCCCAAGGGGATTCGAACCCCTGTACTCACCGTGAAAGGGTGATGTCCTAGGCCTCTAGACGATGGGGACCTTGGTACTACAGTTACCACCTTACTTCTGCGCTGTTGGTGGAGGTAAGCGGGATCGAACCGCTGACCTCTTGCATGCCATGCAAGCGCTCTCCCAGCTGAGCTATACCCCCCGGGCGCAGAAATAATAAAAGCCGCACTTGGCGACTTTGTTCCACTACTTGCTTTCCATCCAGATTCCGCTTTTAACGGGCCTGAACTTACAACAATCAGTACAAACAACTGCCACTACTATACCACAACTACCTGGCGTCCCCAAGGGGATTCGAACCCCTGTACTCACCGTGAAAGGGTGATGTCCTAGGCCTCTAGACGATGGGGACCGCGGAACTTCCTAACAACTACTGCACCACTTCAACGACTAACAAAACCTGACTGCGATTTTGCTGCTGGTGGAGGTAAGCGGGATCGAACCGCTGACCTCTTGCATGCCATGCAAGCGCTCTCCCAGCTGAGCTATACCCCCGTTGGTGCAGAAACAAGAGTATAGCAAAGAAGTTTCACTCTGCAAATACCCTTTTTCG
Source organism: Janthinobacterium sp. GW822-FHT07H11 (assembly GCF_058798615.1). Lineage (NCBI taxonomy): Bacteria > Pseudomonadati > Pseudomonadota > Betaproteobacteria > Burkholderiales > Oxalobacteraceae > Janthinobacterium > Janthinobacterium sp. GW822-FHT07H11. The sequence continues at coordinate 2,441,415 of NZ_CM179507.1, read as the reverse complement.
TCTATGAGCAACTTTTCATAGGGGCGGTTTCCGCACTGCGTTTACACGATCAATTCGGCGCGGCGATTACAGCCACTTTGCCAGGCGCGCCAGCACGGTGTCGCGGCCGAACATCACCACCACCTGGTCGATGGCCGGCGTCTGCAGCTGACCCGTCAGAATCAGGCGCAAGGGCATGGCCAGCAGCGGCATCTTGATGGTGTTGGCGGCCAGCACTTCCTTGATCATGGCGGCCACGGCTTCCTTGCTCCACTCCACCGTGGCGATGCGCTCGGCAAACTGCGCCAGCACGGGCTTGATCGCGTCCGTGATGTGCTGCGTTGCCAGCTCCGCTTCCGGCTGCGGCTCGCGGAAGAACAGCATCGAGGCGGCAGCCAGTTCATTGACGGTATTGGCGCGCTCTTTCATCATGCCCAGCACTTGCGCCAGATCAGGCGCCCCCTCGAAGACGGCACCGGCGGCGACCATCTGCGGGCGCGCCAGGTCGGCCAGGCGGGTATTGTCTGCCTGCTTGATGTACTGGTTATTGAGCCACTTGAGCTTTTCCAGGTCGAACTGCGCGGCCGACTTGGTCAGGTGATCGAGGTTGAACCACTCGCAGAACTGCTCCACCGAGAATACTTCATCATCGCCGTGGCTCCAGCCCAGGCGCGCCAGGTAGTTCAGCATCGACTCGGGCAGGAAACCCTGCGCCGGGTAGTCCATCACGCTGACGGCATCGCGGCGCTTCGACATCTTCTGGCCGTCCGAACCCAAAATCATCGGCAGGTGGCCGTACAGCGGCAGCGGCGCACCGATGGCGCGCAGGATGTTGATCTGGCGCGGCGTATTGTTGACGTGGTCATCGCCGCGCAGCACGTGGGTGATGCCCATGTCCCAGTCATCGACGGCCACGCAGAAGTTATACGTGGGCGTGCCGTCAGGGCGGGCGATCACCAGGTCGTCCAGCTCGCGGTTGGAAATCGTGATCGTGCCCTTGACCACGTCATCCCAGCTCACGTCGCCGTCGAGCGGATTCTTGAAGCGCACGACGGGCTTGCGGTCCGCTGGCACGGCAGGCAGGGTCTTGCCCGGCTCCGGACGCCAGGTGCCGTCATAGCGGGGCTTTTCGCCGGCGGCGCGCATGCGCTCGCGCATCGCCTCGACTTCTTCCGGCGACGAATAGCAGTGATACGCCGTGCCTTCGGCCAGCATCTGCGCCACTACTTCGCGGTAGCGGTCCATGCGGGCCATCTGGTAGAACGGACCTTCGTCGTGGTCCAGGCCCAGCCACTGCATGCCTTCGATGATGGCCTGCACGGCTTCCGGCGTCGAACGCTCCACGTCCGTGTCTTCGATGCGCAGCACGAAGGTGCCGCCGAAGTGACGGGCAAAGGCCCAGCTGTACAAGGCGGTGCGGGCGCCGCCCAGGTGGAGATAGCCGGTGGGGCTGGGAGCGAAACGGGTGCGGACGGGAGTAGCGGTTGTGGTCATCGAAGTAATCAGGCCTGAATAAGTAAAACGCCATTTTACTCTGTTGACCGCCGCCGCTCCACAAGCGCCGTCACAGCTGCAGCAAGCGCCTTTTCACCTCGCCCGCCTGCGCCTGCAGCGCCTGCTCGAACAGGGCGACCAGTTGCGACAGGGGCCGGTGCAAGGGTTTCACGAGACTTACCGTGAACGGCAGGGAAACGGCAAAGCGGCGGATCTGCAAGCCCTGCCCCGCATAATCGAGTGCCGTGAGCGGATTGACGATGGCCAGCCCCACGCCTTCGCGCACCATGGCGCACACGGAAGCGGCGCTGTGCGTGTCGAGCGCCATGCGCCGCTCCACGCCCGCCTGCGCGAAGATGGCGTCGATCTGCTGGCGATAGGGGTCGACGGCGGCCAGGCTGATGAAAGACTGGCCCGCAAAGTCAGCCGGCGCCAAGGTCATCTTGGCTGCCAATGGATGGCCATCGGGCAGCACGCACACTTCATCGACGGACATCAGGGTGGCCAGCGCCGTGCCAGGCGGCGCATTGCCCACTTCCGTCAGGCCGATATCGTGGCGCTGGGCCGACAGCCATTCCTCGAGCAGCGGCGACTCCTGCGGCGTGATGCTGATGCTCACCTTGGGAAAATCGGCGATGAAGCGCTTGCACGCCTGCGGCAGCAGCGACTGGGAAAACACGGGCAGGCAGGCGATCGACAGCTGCCCCTGGTCGAACTGGCGCAGGGCCGCCGCCGTGCTGACGATGCGCTCCAGGCCGAAATACGCGCGCTGCACTTCCTCGAACAGCTGCAGCGCCTGCGCCGTGGGGCGCAGCCGTCCCCGTTCGCGCTCGAACAGGGTCAAGCCCGTCAAGTGCTCGAGGCGCGCCAGCTCGCGGCTGACCGTGGGCTGCGAGGTGTGCAGCATGGCGGCGGCGGCCGTCACGCTGCCCGTCGTCATGATGGCCCGAAAAACCTCGATATGGCGCAAGGAGATAGTCATACCCATATCATAAATGAATAAGGTAGACTTAAATGGATATTTTATGTTTACACAGAAAACCCCCATCATGACCAGCATCGCAGGTCGGATTAGCGGGCAAAGCCCGCGCAATCCGACACCACCCATCACATAATAAAGACCACCGCCATGAAACCAGTGCCAGACGCCACCCTCGCCCAACTCGCCCAGGAACACGGCACGCCCCTGTGGGTGTATGACGCGGCCACCATCCGCGCGCGCATCGCGCAGCTGGCGCAGTTCGACACCGTGCGTTTCGCGCAAAAGGCCAATTCGAACATCCATTTATTGACCCTGATGCGCGAGGCGGGCGTGCACGTGGACGCCGTCTCGCTGGGCGAGATCGAGCGCGCGCTGCAGGCAGGCTTTGCGCCGGCGCAAACGAACGGCGCCGCCGGCGTGGTGTTTACCTGCGACCTGTTCGACCGCGCCACCCTGGCGCGCGTGGCGGCGGCCAAGATCGAAGTCAATTGCGGCTCCGTCGACATGCTGCGCCAGCTGGGCCCCGTGTCGCCCGGCCACCGCGTCTGGCTGCGCATCAATCCCGGCTATGGCCATGGCCACAGCAACAAGACCAATACGGGCGGCGAAAACAGCAAGCACGGCATCTGGCACGAAGAGCTGCCCGAGGCGCTGGCCGTCATCCGCGCGCACGGCCTGCACCTGGTGGGTCTGCACATGCATATCGGCTCGGGCGTCGACTACAGCCACCTGGAAACCGTCTGCGGCACCATGGTCGACCTGGTCAAGAACATGGGCCACGACATCGAAGCCATTTCCACGGGCGGCGGCCTGTCCGTGCCCTACCGCGAAGGCGAGCAACCGGTCGACACGGACCACTACTTCCAGCTGTGGGATGCGGCGCGCAAGCAGATCGAGGCGCACCTGGGCCATCGCGTGCACCTGGAAATCGAACCGGGCCGCTTCCTCGTGGCCGACGCGGGCCTGCTGGTGGCCGAAGTGCGCGCCACCAAGCAAATGGGCGGCAACCACTTCACCTTGCTCGATACGGGCTTCAATGAACTGATGCGCCCCGCCATGTACGGCAGCTACCATGCAATGTCGGTCATCGCGCATGACGGCCGCGCGCTGGACGCCAGCCCGGCATGCGCCACCGTCGTCGGCGGCCCCCTGTGCGAATCGGGCGACGTGTTTACCCAGCGCGATGGCGGCGTGGTGGAAACGCGCCTGTTGCCGGCAGCGCAGGTGGGCGACTACGTGGTCTTCGAAGGCGCCGGCGCGTATGGCGCGTCGATGTCGTCGAACTACAACAGCCGCCCGCATGCGGCCGAATACCTGGTCGATGGCGTGGATGAGCAACACCCGTCGCGGCTGATCCGCCGCCGCCAGACGGTGGCAGAACTGATCGCGCTGGAACAGCTCTAACACCGCGCCCCGTGCGGGCATGCGCATCTGCTAACATCGGGGCAACCCGATGAAAGCCCGCCATGCCCGTCCAAGCACTTCCCTTCCGCAGCGCCACCCGGCTGCTGCTGCCCCTGCTGCTATCCGCCGTCCTTGCCGGCTGCGCTTCCCTGCCCTCGCTGGAAGGCCGCACGCCCAGCCTGGCGATTACCGACACAGCCGGCACGCAGCTGGGCGTAGCCGTCGTCACGATGGCGGCACAGCATCCCGGCGTCTCGGGCATCTATCCGCTGGCCGACGGCCGCGATGCGTTTGCCGCGCGCGCCCTGCTGGCCGCCGCGGCCCAACGCAGCCTGGACGTGCAGTACTACATCTGGCACAAGGACATCACCGGCACCCTGCTGTTCGACGCCCTGCGCCAGGCGGCCGAGCGGGGCGTGCGCGTGCGCCTGCTGCTCGACGATAACAACACTTCGGGCCTGGACCAGACCCTGGCCCTGCTGGGCAAGCAGGCCAACCTGGAAATCCGCCTGTTCAATCCCTTCATGCCCCGTTCGCCGCGCGCGCTGGCCTTTCTCGCCGATTTCTCGCGCCTGAACCGGCGCATGCACAATAAATCGTTCACGGCCGACAACCAGGCCACCATCGTCGGCGGGCGCAACGTGGGCGACGAATACTTCGGCGCGGCCGGCGACGTGCTGTTCGCCGACCTGGACGTGCTGGCCATCGGCCCCGTCGTCGACGAGGTCTCGCAGGATTTCGACCGCTACTGGAACAGCGCCTCGGCCTACCCGGCTGCCCTGCTGATCAAGGCTCCCGCGCAAGGCGACGCGAGCACCATCGCGGCCGAAGCGGACCGCATCGACGACAGCAAGGCGGCCGAGGCATACGTGCAGGCGCTGCGCACTTCGCCCTTCGTCAGACAGATGATGGAACGCACCCTGCCCTTCGAATGGGCAAAGACGCGCATGGTCAGCGACGACCCGGCCAAGGTGCTGGACAAGGCAAAACCCGGTTCGGGCGTGGCGGAGAACCTGCAAAACCTGCTGGGCGTGCCGGAAAAGGAGGTGGACCTGGTGTCGCCGTATTTCGTGCCCGGCAAGAGCGGCACGCAGGCCTTTGCCGACCTCGCGCACAAGGGCGTGGGCGTGCGCATCCTGACGAATGCGCTGGAAGCGACCGACGTGGCGGCCGTGCATGCGGGTTATGCGAAGTGGCGAAAACCGCTGCTGGAAGCGGGCGTGTTGCTGTATGAATCGCGCCGCTCGTGGGAGGCCGGCGACGCGCGCGAGCAGCCGGGCCGCTTCGGCAGCTCGGCATCGAGCCTGCATGCGAAGACCTTTGCCGTCGACGACCGGCGCATCTTCGTCGGCTCGTTCAACTTCGACCCGCGCTCGATCGAATTGAATACGGAAATGGGCCTCGTCATCGACAGCCCCGTGCTGGCCCGCCAGCTGGGCCTGGCCATGCGCACGACGATTCCGCAACGCGCCTACCAAGTCCTGCTTGGCGACGACGGCGCGCTGTACTGGATCGCCCGCGACGCCAGCGGCACCACCACGCGCTACGACACGGAGCCGGGCACCAGCGTGTGGAAGCGCATGGGGGTGGCGATTCTGTCGGTGCTGCCGATCGACTGGCTGCTGTAAGCGGTTTTGCCGACGATGTTGTCGGATGACGCGTGGCTGCGCCCCGCGTCATCCGACCTACAAGGTCATCGTAGGTCGGGTTAGCGCCAAGCGCGTAAGCCGACAAGCGCGCAGCACCGCCCTTACCGCACCGCTTCCGTCAACACCCGCCCCTCCGACGCCGACGGCTGACGTATGCGCAGCAGATGCGCCAGCGTAGGGGCGATATCGACCACTTCCGCGTACTGGCCGTAGGCGCCCGGCTTGATCCAGCGGGGGCCAAGCACCATCAGCGGCACGTTGGTGTCATACGTGTACGGCGTGCCGTGCGAGGTGCCGCCGCTGCCCTTGCCGAAGTACCAGGCCGGCTTCGTGACGACCATCAGGTCGCCCGACAGCTGGCGGTTCCAGGCGCGGCGCATCAGGGTATCCATGCGCGTGGCGACGGCACCTGTTTCCATCTGCGTGCGCGTGTAGACTTGCGCCAGGCCGTCCTGCTGCAGCAGGAAGCGGGCTGCCGCGTCTTCCAGGTCGGCGCGCTGGACGCCGCTCTTTTCCGCCAGCGCGTAATCGAGGTAGATATTCGGCAGCGACGACGTCGTCACCAGCTTTTCGATGCCCAGGCTTGTCGCCAGGTGCTGGTTCAAGGCATCGACCAGCTTGGCGCCGTCGATGCGCTTGGCCGAGAAACCGCCGCGCGCTTCCGTAAATTCCGGCACGTTGGCAAAACCATGGTCGGCCGTCAGCACCACCAGCACGTTATCCATGCCGACTTTTTTATCGAGATCAAGAAAGAAACCGGCCAGCATGCGGTCCAGGCGCTGCAGGTGGTCGTGCGACATCCTGCTTTCGGGGCCGTAGGCGTGGTTCACATAGTCGTGCGCGGACAGGCTCACGCCCAGGATGTCGGGCACGCCGGCCGGGTTGCGGCCCAGGTTTTCGCCATCGATGGCGGCGCGCGCGAATTCCAGCGTCAGCTCGTCGAGGAAGGGACCGGACTTCAAGCGGCTGTAGTATTCGCCATCGAGCTTGCCGCTGTCGCTGTAATAGGCGAATGGGAAGCTGTTGCGCGTGCCCGGCTTGGCCGCCACCAGATCGTCGCGGGCGTCGCGCGCATAGGCCGCATCGGCCAGCAGCGGCGTCCAGCTCTTGCCATAGTAGCGGTCCTGCGGCTTGCTGGCCTGGTAGCGCTGCACCCATTGCGGGTGCTGCTGCATATAGTAGGTGCTGCTGGCGAAGTTGCCCGTCTTTTCCATGTACATATAGGCCGTGCCCGTTTTCCCGGCCAGCAGGATGGCGCCCCGGTCCTTGCCCGACACGGTGACGACCTTGGCCTGGTCGCCCGTGGCATAGCGCAATTCGTCGCCCAGGGTGCTCACGCGCAGCTTCACGGGCGAGGTGCCGTCATCGGGTTTCGTTTCTTCGCCGATGTAGTGGAAATTGCCGTCTTCGGTGCAGTACACGGATTTTTTCGTGACGGGATCGATCCAGTTATTGCCGATCACGCCATGCTGATACGGGTAGGCACCCGACAGCACGGCCGAGTGGCCGATGGCCGTCACCGTGATGCCATGCGCCTGGTGCGCATCGCTGAACCACGCGCCCTGCTCCAGCAGGCGGCGGAAGCCGCCCTGGCCGAACTGCTCGCGGTAGCGCGTCACCTGCTCTTGCGGCAAGCCGTCCACCACCAGCACCACCACCAGCTTCGGCTGCGCCGCAGTGGCCGGTGCAATCTTGGCCGCCTGCGCCTGGCAGGCCGCCACGCCAGCGACCAGCAGCAGCGCCTGCGCCAGTTGCCGGGAAAGGAAGAAATGTTTCGTCATATCCGCTCATCAAAAGTTAGGCCACCGGGCAGCATACGTCGACTATATGACGCAATGATGACAGAAAGCAATAACAAGAAAAGGCCGGACTCCATCGCTGGAACCCGGCCTTTGTCGCAACAGACAATATATCGGACTTACTTGACCGTCACCTTGATGCTTTTGCTCAACTCCGGCCCATACGACTGGTGCGCGCCGTTGGCGAACTGCATGGTGAGCGTGTACTGGCCCGGCGGCAAGGTGACGTCCGTTTCCGTCTGTCCTTTGCCAAAATGCAAATGCTTGTCATCCATGGGTATCATTTCGCCCGCCTTCATCGGCCCCGTATTGATGAGCAGATGATGGTGGCCCGTCTTGGCCGTCATGTCGCCGGCCGGCTTGACGTCCATGCCGCTGACGGCAAATTTCACTTTGAACGGGCTGGTCACCGTCGCGCCATCGACTGGCTCGACGAACGACACGGATTGGGCAAAGGCGCTGGCGGCCAGCAGGCTGCCGGCAAGCAGGACTGCGGCCTGGCGCAGGAATACGGTGCTCAATTGCATGATGTCTCCTTTTGTTTAATAACAATACGGACTGCATGAAACCATATTCCTGGCGGTCGTGGCGCCAGGGAAGAGTTAAGCCAATGGATAAATCCAATGGTGCCATGGTGGCCTTGAAAACCGTAGCGAGCAAGCTCAATGTCGGGTTGAGTAACGCAACCGTACTTTAGTACGGTGAGTAACGCCGACCCGAAAGTGAGCTGCGCAGTAGGTTTGCAAGGCCACCCAGCCACTAGTCGTTCTTGATGACGATCGACGGGAATTTACTTGTCATATCCTTCGCCTTTTCCGCCACCTTGATGGCGATGGTGCGGGCGATCTGCTTGTAGATCACGGCGACGGGGCCTTCCGGCTCGGCCACGACGGTCGGCGTGCCCGAATCCGTCTGCTGGCGGATGGCCATGGTCAGCGGCAAGGCGCCGAGGAATTCCACGCCAAAGTCAGCGCACATCTTCGCGCCGCCGCCGGCACCGAAGATTTCTTCCGCATGGCCGCAGTTCGAGCAGATATGCGTGCTCATGTTTTCCACCACGCCGAGGATCGGAATGCCGACCTTCTCGAACATTTTGAGACCCTTGCGCGCATCCAGCAGCGCGATGTCCTGCGGCGTCGTGACGATCACGGCGCCCGTGACGGGCACTTTCTGCGACAGGGTCAGCTGAATGTCGCCCGTGCCTGGCGGCATGTCGACGATCAGATAATCGAGGTCGCGCCAGTTGGTCTGGTCCAGCAGCTGCTGCAAGGCTTGCGTGACCATGGGGCCGCGCCACACCATCGGCTCGTCCGGATCGATCATGAAGCCGATCGACGACACTTGCAGGCCGTGGTTTTCCATCGGCTCCATGCTCTTGCCGTCGAGCGTCTTCGGCTGGCCGCTGATGCCCAGCATCATCGGCTGCGACGGGCCATAGATATCGGCGTCCAGCATGCCCACGGTGGCGCCTTCGGCCGCCAGGGCCAGGGCCAGGTTGACGGCCGTGGTCGATTTGCCCACGCCGCCCTTGCCGGAAGCGACGGCAATGATGTTTTTCACGTTGCTCATCGGCTTCAAGCCGCGCTGCACCGTGTGCGAAATGATTTTCGACGACACGCCCACGCTGACGTTGCCCACGCCCGGCAGCACGCGCAGGGCGGCCAGCACGGATTTGCGGATCAGGTCGATCTGGCTCTTGGCGGGGTAGCCCAGCTCGATGTCGAGCGAAATATCATTGCCATCGACCTTCAGATTCTTGACGGTTTTACTGGAAACGAAATCTTTATGTGTATTTGGATCAATAACCTGGGCCAGCGCGGCCTTGACGTCTTCTACTGTGATGCTCATGTAAATCTCCGTGTGTACTACATATGTGCAATACGCGCAGTCTAGCGCAAATTTGCATGGTGCGATGGCGGCAAAAGCATCACTTGCCGGCGCTGCATCTGCTCATATTGCCTTTCCGCTGTTAAAATGTCCTATTATCCATCCCAAAAGTGCATCAATCATGACTCGCAAGCTGTTCGTCACCACTGCCCTGCCTTACGCAAACGCCGCTTTTCACATTGGCCACATCATGGAATACATCCAGGCTGATATCTGGGTCCGGTTCCAGCGAATGCAACGCGATGGCGCGGCCGGCCGTGAAGTGCACTTTGTGGGCGCCGACGATACGCATGGCACGCCCATCATGATCGCCGCCGAAAAGGAAGGCATCACGCCGCAGCAATTCGTCGCCAACATCGCCGCCGGCCGCGCCCAGTACCTCGATGGCTTCCATATCGCTTTTGACAACTGGTATTCGACCGATTCGCCGGAAAACGTTGATCTGTCGCAATCGATCTACCGCAAGCTGCGCGATACGGGCCTGATCGTCACGAAAACCGTCGACCGCTTCTTCGACCCGGTCAAGGGCATGTTCCTGGCCGACCGCAACATCAAGGGCGAATGCCCGAAATGCGGCGCCAAGAACCAGTACGGCGACAATTGCGAAGTGTGCGGCGCCGCCTACCAGCCGACCGACCTGGTCAATCCGTTCTCCGTGTTTACCAACGCGACGCCCGTGATGAAGCCGTCGGAACAGTATTTCTTCAAGCTGTCCGACCCGCGCTGCTTCGAATTCCTGAAAAGCTGGCTGAATACGCCAGGCCGCTTGCAGCCGGAAATGGTCAACAAGGTCAGCGAATGGCTGGGCGAAGCGGGTGAAAAGCTGGCCGACTGGGATATCTCGCGCGACGCGCCCTACTTTGGCATCCCGATTCCCGATGCGCCGGGCAAGTTCTTCTATGTGTGGATGGACGCGCCGGTCGGCTACCTGGCCAGCCTGAAAAACTATTGCGACAAGAAAGGCATCGATTTCGACGCCTTCCTGAATGACCCGACGACGGAACAGATCCACTTCATCGGCAAGGACATCGTCTCCTTCCATTTGCTGTTCTGGCCCGCCATGCTGAAGTTCGCCGATCACCCGGTGATCGACAAACTGAAAGTCAATGTGCATGGCTTCCTGACGGTCAATAATGAAAAGATGTCGAAGTCGCGCGGCACCGGTATTTCGCCGCTGCGCTACCTGGACCTGGGCATGAATCCGGAATGGCTGCGCTATTACATCGCCTTCAAGCTGAACTCGAAAGTGGAAGACCTGGACTTCAACGGCGAAGATTTCGTCGCCCGCGTGAACAGCGACCTGATCGGCAAGTACGTGAACATCGCCAGCCGCTGCGCCGGCTTCATCGCCAAGCGTTTCGACGGCAAGCTGGCCTCGACGCTGTCGGAAGGCGCGCAAAGCTGGATCAACCGCGCGCTGACGGCGGACGTCAACGGCGTCATCGTCGAGCGCCAGGCCAGCATCGCCGCGCACTTCGAGAACCGCGAATTCGGCAAGGCCTTGCGCGAAATCATGGAAATCGCCGATATCACCAACCAGTATGTCGATGAAAACAAACCGTGGATCCTCGCCAAGGATGCGGAAAAAACCGCTGAGCTGCACGACGTGTGCACCACGGCCCTGATCCTGTTCCGCCAGCTGACGATTTTGCTGTCGCCGGTGCTGCCGGGCGTGGCCAAGAACGTGGCATCGTTCCTCAACGACGCCGAGTTCACTTGGGCGGATACGCAAGTGTTCGGCGACGCCGTCTCGAACAGCATGCTGGGCCGCACCATCGGCGCCTACAGCCACTTGATGACGCGCATGGATGCGAAGATGATCGAAGCGCTGTTTGACGCGCCGCAAGCGGCCACCGCCATCGCGGCACCGGCCGGCGACGCCGCCAACGACGCCGCAGCGCCTGCCGCTGCTGCTGCCGCCATCGAGGAACTGGCGCCCGAGATCAAGATCGACGATTTCCTCAAGGTCGACTTGCGCATCGCCAAGATCGTCAATTGCGAACTGGTCGACGGCTCCGACAAGCTGCTGCGCCTGACCCTCGATGCGGGCGAAGGCCGCTTGCGCAATGTGTTCTCGGGCATCCGTTCGGCGTACCAGCCGGAAGAACTGGTCGGCAAGCTGACGGTGCTGGTGGCCAACCTGGCGCCACGCAAGATGAAGTTCGGCATTTCCGAAGGCATGGTCATGGCCGCCTCCGCCGCCGACGAGAAGGCCAATCCGGGCATCTACATCCTGAACCCGTGGCCAGGCGCGGAACCTGGCATGCGCATCCGCTAAGGGCCGATGATGAATATCGTGGTGCGTGAAGCAGGCATCGCCGATGCACAGCTGATGGCTGACCTGACCCGCGCGGCATGGGCCGGCAAGGTGGCCGCCTCATCGAGCGGGCACCACGAAACGGCGCAGCAGGTGGAGCGCCAGCTGCGCAGCGGCGGCGGTTTCCTGCTGCTGGTCGACGAGGTACCGGCCGGTTCGCTGCGCTGGATGCCGCTCGACAGCGATCCGGCCATCTGGAAGATTTCGCGCATGGGCGTGCTGCCGGCCTTCCGCGGCAGCCACGTCTCGCAACACTTGCTCGAAGCCGTGATCCACCATGGCTTGTCGTGCCAGGCCGAAGAGTTGCGCCTGGCCGTGCGGCGCGACCAGCGCAAGCTGATCGACTTTTATGCGGCCTTCGAGTTCGAACTGGCCGAGGAGCTGGAATATTCGCATGCCAATCCCGCCGAACCGGCTCCCATGGTGATGCGGCGCTTGCTGCGTTATTGATTTTTAGCATTTTCCCCGTGGCTCGCCGCCAGAATGTCCCGCCACGCCCCCTGGCGCGGTAAAATGTGGCCTGCTGACCTTACTTATCAGACACTCAGAAGAGAATATGAAACTGCCTGCAAAACACAACAACTACGTATCCGACCACACCCTGTTCATCGCCGAACTGAAGGCCAAGAACCCCGCCATGGAACAAGGCCAGCAAGCGGGCCGCGCCCTGCTATGGGACAAGCCGCCCGTCAGCCTGGATGAGCAGGAGCGCCAGCTGGCGTCGGCCGTCAAGCAGCAGGCTTACGTTTACCAGAACAAGAACTAAGATCTGGAAGCGGCACGATGTTGCCTGAAGAGTCTGCAGTCACGCCGGAAGCCGACGCTTCCGGTGCCGGCGCAGTCATCGAGTCGCCCGAACCTGTCGCTAGCGGCGACGGCGGCGGCGACCCTGCAACATCCGCCACGGCAGTGACGGACGCGGCGCCCGCCGCCGATCCGCTGGGCATCGCCCGCCTGTATGGCGAGCCGATGCTGCGCATGCCGACGGATCTGTACATTCCGCCGGACGCGCTGGAAATCTTCCTCGAAGCCTTCGAAGGCCCGCTCGACTTGCTGCTCTACCTGATCCGCAAGCAAAACTTCAACATTCTCGACATCCCGATGGCGCAGGTGACCCTGCAATACCTGAAATATGTCGACCAGATCCGCGTGCGCAACCTGGAACTGGCCGCCGAGTACCTGCTGATGGCGGCGATGTTGATCGAGATCAAGTCGCGCATGCTCTTGCCTTCACGCAAAAGCGAAGTCGAGGAAGATGGCGGCGACCCGCGGGCCGAACTGGTGCGCCGCCTGCTCGAGTACGAGCAGATCAAGCTGGCCGCCTACGACCTGAACGCCATTCCCCAGTTCGAGCGCGACTTCGTGCGCACGCAGATCTTCATCGAGCAAAGCCTGACGCCCACCTGGCCCGAGGTGGAGCCAGTGGACCTGCAGCAGGCGTGGCTCGACGTGCTGAAACGCGCCAAGCTGACCCAGCATCACCGCATCAGCCGCCAGGAACTGTCCGTGCGCGAGCACATGTCGAGCATCTTGCGGCATTTGCAATCGTCGCGCTTCGTGGAATTTGGCGACCTGTTCGACATTGCCGGCGGCGTGCCAGTGGTGGTGGTCAATTTCGTGGCCCTGCTGGAACTGGCCAAGGAAACCCTGATCGAAATCACGCAGGCCGAACCGTTTGCGCCCATTTACGTCCGGCTGGCCTATTCGCCCGCCTGACCCCTTCCCTTTGTCACTGACCACCGTACAACGGGGTTTTAGCGAAAGCAATCAATGAAAATTATTTCCGACATCGAAGAATTGCGCGACCAGCTCAGCGGACAGCTGCGCACGGCGTTCGTCCCCACCATGGGCAATCTGCACGAAGGCCATCTGTCGCTGATGCGCCTGGCGCGCAAGCATGGCGACCCCGTCGTCGCCTCGATCTTCGTGAACCGCCTGCAATTCGGCCCGAACGAAGATTTTGAAAAATATCCGCGCACCATGGAAGCCGACATCGCCAAGCTGGAAAAGGAAGGCGTGTACGTGCTGTTCGCCCCGACGGAAAAGGAACTGTACCCGGAACCGCAGGAATACCGCGTGCGCCCGCCCGATGACCTGGGCAACACGCTGGAAGGCGAATTCCGCCCCGGCTTCTTCGAAGGCGTGTGTACGGTCGTCACCAAGCTGTTTTCCTGCGTAGGGCCACGTGTGGCCGTGTTCGGCAAGAAGGATTACCAGCAATTGATGATCATCCGCAACATGGCGCGCCAGTTCGCGCTGCCGACGGAAATCATCGCCGCCGAAACGTATCGGGCCGATGATGGCCTGGCCTTGTCGTCGCGCAATATGTACCTGTCGGAAAGCGAACGCGCGGAAGCGCCGGAACTGTTCAAGGGCCTCAATTTCGTGGCCGAGGAAGTGCGCAAGGGCAACCTGGCCGTGGGCGAACTGGAACAGGCCGCCATGCGGGTGCTGGACGGCCGTGGCTGGAAATCGGACTACATTGCCGTGCGCAAGCGCGCCAACCTGCAGGCGCCGAGCGCCGCCGAACTGGCCGCCGGCGAACCGCTGGTGGTGCTGGCCGCCGCCAAGCTGGGCCAGACGCGCTTGATCGACAACCTGGAAATCTGAACGGCATCGGGCGCGACGTGGCCACCCGCTCCCCGTCGCCCTTTCCACCTTATTTTTCCAGGCGCACCGCCTGCAATTCCATCTGCGCCATCAACAGGGGCTGCCCCTTGCCACTCAAGACCCGCAGCCTTTCATAGCTGGCCGCATCGAGCACGATTTCCTCCCCCATCCATAACTTGCGCTGGCTTGCCGGCAGCTTCAGGCTGCGCAGGATGGCGCGCGCCTGGGCCGGATCGGCCGCCAGCAGGCGGATGGCCTTCGCCTGCCCGCGCGCCGCTTTCAATGGCAGGCGGGCGCCGTGCGGCGCGCGCGCGCCGAGACTGACATAATCGCTGCCGCCGACCCGGTACAGATACGCATGCCTGTCATCGACGGCCAGGTGCAGGTCCGCGTCAGGCGCACCGGACGGCCGGGCCTCCGGTTCCGCCGGCAATACGGCAGCCTGGCCGCCGGGCCGCTCGCCGGCCTGCTCGACGCTCACGCCGCAAGCCGCCAGCACGGCCGTGCCGAGGACGAAAAATAATAGGGATAGTCGGCGCATGGTGCGCTCCTTCTTGTCGGGGTCGGGGACAGAGGTGGAAACAGTGCAGCGATCATGGGCCAATTGATTTCAAGTGTAAAGTTAACTTTGGGAAATATTTAATTCATTTGAGAAATTACATGCTCCGGCGGGGCCGTGTCCGTTGTGCGCCAGGCAGGCCCATCATGATTGTTCATGAAATTTGCACACTGATGCCATCAAACCCATCTTTATCCATGCGCCAATAAAGACCACAATGACTGTACTGGCACGCAGCAACAGCATGCGGGCCTCCCACCAGCACAGGAGAACAAGCATGAACACAGCAGCCATACCGGCCAGGGTTGCCATCGTCACGGGGGCCGCGCGCGGCATCGGCGCGGCCATCGCCGGCCGCCTGGCGCGCGACGGCATGCGCGTCGTCGTCAACTACGCCAGCGGCAAGGAGGCAGCGGACGATCTGGTGGCGGCCATTCTTGCCGGCGGCGGCAGCGCCATCGCCGTCAAGGCCGACGTGGCCGATGCCAGCGAGGTGCTGGCCCTGTTCGATGCGGCGCAAGCGGCTTTTGGCGGCGTCGACGTACTGGTCAATAATGCCGGCATCATGCCGCCCGTGCTGCCCTTGCTGGCCGAGACGGACGACGCCACGTTCGACAAGCTGTTCGCCGTCAACGTCAAGGGCAGCTTCCACACCATGCGCCAGGCGGCCAGCCGCCTGCGCCACGGCGGCGCCATCGTCAATTTCTCGAGCAGCGTGATTGGCCTGGCCCTGCCCGGCTACAGCGTCTACGGCGCCACCAAGGCGGCCATCGAGACGATGACGAATATCTTCGCCAAGGAATTGCGCGGCAAGAACATCACCGTCAATGCCATCGCTCCCGGCCCCACGGCCACGGCCCTGTTCTTGAACGGCAAGACGGAAGCAACGATAGAACGCATGAGCCAGATGGCGCCGCTGGCGCGCCTGGGCACGCCGGAAGACATCGCCGCCGCCGTCGCCTTCCTGGCCGGCCCCGATGGCCGCTGGATCAATGGCCAGACCCTGCGCGCCAACGGCGGCCTGGTATAGCACCGGAGCGGCCGGTTGCACGCCGCCCGGTGCTCAGGCGCCAGGGCGGGTGCTCATGCATGCGCATGGGCGGCCTGCCGCCCGGCTGAAGCCAGGCCGGGGGCAAAAAAGCGCGGTCCCCGGCAAGCAGGGAAATGCCAGGCATATTCAACTGGCCCGCTGCATATCTGAGCCGCTTGCGCGGCTGGCCGCCTCTTCCACGGCGTGGCCACGCGCCACGTGCCGAATCACCCGGGGTGGCGCCGGAGACGCGATGCCGGGCGCATCCACTCTGCAGAAACATTATTGAAGGCAACGCTGGGAGCATTCCCGCCCCTGACGGTGACCTGGCAAAAAAAAACGCTGCCAGTGCGAACTGGCAACGTTTTTTACATGGCTGCGCCGCCTCGAAAACGAGGCGGCCGGCCAGCCGGGGAAAACCGCTCAGGCGCCGGCTTTTTCCAGCTTCTCGAAAATCTTGTTCAGCTTTTCATCGAGGGTCGCGGCCGTGAACGGCTTGACGACGTAACCGCTGGCGCCCGCTTGCGCGGCAGCGATGATGTTTTCCTTCTTCGCTTCGGCCGTGACCATCAGCACGGGCAGCTTGGCCAGTGCCGGATCGGCGCGGATATGCTGCAGCATCGTCAGGCCGTCCATGTTCGGCATGTTCCAGTCCGAGACGACGAAATCATAGGATTCCGCGCGCAGCTTGGCCAGGCCCATGACGCCGTCTTCCGCCTCGTCGACGTTGGCATAACCCAGTTCCTTCAACAGATTCCGGACGATGCGGCGCATCGTCGAAAAATCGTCAACGACTAAAAATTTCATCTTTGGATCAGCCATGAATAACTCCGTTGTTTCTGTAGCGGTTTGTTAATAATATCGACATGAATGCCGACATTATGGTCGACACTACGGCAGCAAGTTGTAGGATAGCATTTTCGTTGCTTTTAGGCGAACAAACTTGCCTTACATCATATGAAAACGTGGCTTACACGCGCAAAGCACGCATGCCGTGCGCGGCCAGGTATCCGAGCACCATGCCAGGCAGCGCCGTCAGGGCGCCAACCTCATGCGTGGCACCGATGGCGATGGCTTCGCGCGGCATGCCGAACACCACGCAACTGGCCTCGTCCTGCGCAAAATTATACGCTCCCGCCGCCTTCATCTCCAGCATCCCTTGCGCGCCATCCTTGCCCATGCCTGTCAGGATAACACCAACGGCGTTCTTGCCGGCCGATTGCGCGGCCGAACGGAACAGCACGTCGACGGAAGGACGGTGGCGGTTGACCGGCTCGCCCTGGTCGATCTTGGTCATGTAGTTCGCGCCGCTGCGGGTCAAGGTCAGGTGCGAGTGGCCCGGCGCGATATAGGCGTGGCCCGGCAAGACGCGTTCGCCGCCGGCCGCTTCCTGCACCGAGATCTTGCACAAGGAATCGAGGCGCCGCGCGAACGAGCGCGTAAACCCTTCGGGCATGTGCTGGGTGATGAGGATGCCGGGACAATCGGATGGCATCTGCATGAGGAATTCGCGGATCGCTTCCGTGCCGCCCGTGGAGGCGCCCACGATGATCAGCTTTTCGCTCGACGTCAGGGGACTGCGCAGGGCCGGCAGCGGCGCCGCCGTCTTGTCGCCGGCAGCAGGCAGCGTGCGCGCGCGGATGCGCGCCTTGGAGGCGGCGCGGATCTTGTCGGCGATCATGTCCGTGTATTCGCGCATGCCGCTCTGGATCGAAATCTTCGGCTTGGTGACGAAATCGACGGCGCCCAGTTCCAGCGCGCGCATGGTGATTTCCGAACCGCGCTCGGTCAGGGACGATACCATCAGCACCGGCATCGGGCGCAGGCGCATCAGCTTTTCGAGGAAATCGAGGCCATCCATCTTCGGCATCTCGACGTCCAGGGTCAGCACATCGGGAT
Source organism: Janthinobacterium sp. GW822-FHT07H11 (assembly GCF_058798615.1). Lineage (NCBI taxonomy): Bacteria > Pseudomonadati > Pseudomonadota > Betaproteobacteria > Burkholderiales > Oxalobacteraceae > Janthinobacterium > Janthinobacterium sp. GW822-FHT07H11. The sequence continues at coordinate 2,423,806 of NZ_CM179507.1, read as the reverse complement.
TGGTCTGCTTGATCATCTCGCGCGCCACCAGCGGATCGGGCGCCGCGCCGACCACTTCCATGTCGGGCTGGCTGTTGACGATTTCCGTCATCACGCTGCGGATCAGTGCCGAATCATCCACGATCAAAACCTTGATCTTCATTTCATTCCCTTCCAGGCCTTGCGGCCCTTATTCTGTATCAGTAAGAACACCTGGCAAAACCGTCGCGGGCGGCAGTGATTCGTGGCCGGGAGCGCAGCCGTGACAAGGCACGGCGGGCATCGCAGGCCGCAAAGTGCAGCGCGCAGCAGGTTTTTGCCTGGCGTTTAAAACAACTCGATCTCGCCGCCCACCGGCGCGACCTTGAGGCGGCTTGCGTAATCGAGTTCGCGGCGTACCAGCGTATCGTTATGCGTCTGCATCAGCTTCTTCACCAGCACCTTGCCGCTGCGCGGGAAGAAGTACACCTTGCGCGGATGGATGTCGTTCAGGTCTTCCGCCACGACGCGCATCTTTTCCGCCTTCAGGTAATTGATGACGAAAGCCGCATTGCGCTCGCCCACGTTGATCGCCGTGAAGCCGCGCAGCACGGCGCCGCCGCCGAATACTTTCGCTTCCATGTTCTCGCGCCGCGCACCGGCCTTCAGCAAGTCATTGATCAATATCTCCATGGCATAGGTACCATAGCGCATCGATGCCGAGATCGGGCTGTTGGTATCGCTGCCGCCGTCGGGCAGCATGAAATGGTTCATGCCGCCCAGGCCCGTGACGCGGTCGCGGATGCAGGCCGAGACGCAGGAGCCAAGCACGGTGACGATCAGCATATCCTTGTTGGTGAAGTAGTATTCACCGGGCAAAATCTTGGCGGCGTCACAATTGAACGTCCGGTCGAAATAGACGTTAGTGGCAAACTGCTCTTTGGGTTCCAGGCTCATATTTCACTCTCATGTACGATGCGACGATGCTTTGGGTGCGCTGCCCCGCGGCTGATCGAGCTCATAAACTGTCTTGCCGCGCAGCTTCAATGACTCCGACACGTACAGAAAATTCTCCGAATGGCCGGCAAACAGCAGGGCATCCGGCTTCATCAACGGCACAAAGCGGGACAGTATTTTGCGCTGCGTCGCCTTGTCAAAATAAATCATCACGTTACGACAGAAAATGACGTCGAACTGCCCCGTCAGGGGCCAGCCGTCGGCCAGCAGGTTGAGCGGCTTGAAGGTGATCATCTGGCGCAGTTCCGGACGCACCCGGACCTGTCCCTCGCGATCCCCCTTGCCGCGCAAGAAGAAACGCCGCGCCCGGTCGGCCGGCATCTTGTCGAGCCGGTCCAGGTTATAGACGCCATTGGCGGCCGTGGCCAGCACATTCGTGTCGATATCGGTGGCGATGATGGTCACCGGCGGCGTGAGCGTATTGAACGCTTCGCACACCGTCATGGCGATCGAATACGGCTCCTCGCCGGTGGAACTGGCCGAACACCAGATGGTGATCGGCCCGCTCAGTTTTTTCACATGCTCGGCCAGCAGCGGAAAATGATGGGCCTCGCGGAAAAACGACGTCAGGTTCGTCGTCAGCGCGTTCGTGAACGCTTCCCACTCGTCACCCATGCGCCCTGCCTCCAGGTCGTCCAGGTAGCGCACGAACGAAGAAATGCCGGTCGCCCGCAGGCGCCGCGCCAGGCGGCTGTAGACCATTTCCTGCTTGCTGTCGGCCAGCGCGATGCCGGCCCGCTTGTAAATCATGGCACGGACCCGTTCGAAGTCCTTGCCAGTGAAGTCAAATTCCTTGACCGAATCCGTTTTAGTTTGCGGCATTTTGTTTTTACCTCTCCATGACTACTCTGACCAATGCCTTTGCAAGTATAACTAGCGGGACCGGGTTGGCGTCAGAACTCTTCCCAATCGTCGCCGCTGGTTGCCACCAGCTTTTTCGCGGGCGACGGCGCCGCCATGCGCGCGGCCTTCGCCACGCCCACGCGCGCCACCGGCGCCTTTGCCGCAGGAGCGGCGGCCCGCACCGGCACCGCCGCCACGCGGACCTCAGGCGCCATGTGTTCCCCGCCCAGCTTGAAGATGCTGACCGCATCGGCCAGCTTTTGCGCCTGCTCCTGCATGCTCTCGGCGGCCGCTGCCGCCTCCTCCACCAGCGCCGCATTCTGCTGCGTCATCTGGTCCATCTGCGCGATGGCCTGGTTGACTTCCTCGATGCCATGGCTTTGCTCCTGTGTCGCAGCCGTAATCTCGCCCATGATGTCGGCCACCTGCCGGATCGACGTGACGATCAGGCCCATGGTCTGCCCCGCCTCGTCCACCAGGCGGCTGCCCGCATCGACCTTTTCCACCGAGTCGCCGATCAGGCCCTTGATCTCTTTCGCCGCGCCAGCGGATCTTTGGGCCAGGTTGCGCACCTCCGACGCCACCACCGCGAAGCCGCGGCCCTGCTCGCCCGCGCGCGCCGCTTCCACCGCCGCATTCAGGGCCAGGATATTCGTCTGGAACGCGATGCCATCGATGACGCCGATGATATCGACGATCTTGCGCGAGCTGTCCTTGATCGAGCCCATGGTGTCGACCACTTGCGCCACCACGTTGCCGCCCTGCTCCGCCACCGACGACGCCGACACGGCCAGCTGGTTGGCCTGGCGCGCATTGTCCGCATTCTGCTTCACTGTCGATGTCAGTTCTTCCATCGACGATGCCGTTTCTTCGAGCGAGCTGGCCTGCGTTTCCGTGCGCGCCGACAGGTCGGCATTGCCGCTGGCGATCTCGCGCGAGGCCACGGTGATGGTCTGCGTGCCATTGCGCACGTCGCTGACGGTCTTCGCCAGGCTGTCGTTCATGTCCTTCAGCGCCTGCTGCAGCGCGCTTGTTTCATCCTTGCCTTCGACGGCCACATGCGACGTCAGTTCGCCTGCCGCCACCTTCTGCGCCACCGCCAGGGCGCCCGACAGCGGCACCGTGATCGAGCGCGTGATGAAGATCGCGCACCAGGCGCCGATCGCCACCGCCGCGCCGCCGAGGACGAACAGCACCAGCATCAGCCGCGCATCGGCCGCCAGCGAACCGTCCATGAAGCTTTGCTGCGCCACATGCTGCAGGTCGAGCAGCTTGTTGATGTCGGCCAGGGTCTTGCGGTTCAGCGGATCGATGCGGGTAGCGATCACCTTGGCCGCGCCTTCGCTGTTAAACGCCAGCACCTGCCCCATCGCCTCCTTGAAGGCGGCATCGACTTCGCCGTCGACCTTGGAGATATCGGCCAGCAGCGCCTTCTCGCCATCGGACAGCCCCAGGCCGGCCAGCTTGTCGCGCGCGCCGTCATACAATTTGCGGTGCTGGCGTACCTTGCTCTCTTCGGCCTGCATCAGGCCCACGTCGCCCTGCAAACCGATATTGCGCATGGCGATACCCGTTTCCAGCATTGCACTTTTCATCTGCGACGCCTGCGTATTCTTCTCGCCGGCCAGCGCCAGCCCTTCCAGCAGTTCGGCCTTGTTGCGGTAGTTGAGGGCATTGGCCGACAGCACCACCACCGCCAGGATGACGAGGATGCTGCCAAACCCCATGCCCAGCCGCGTACCTATCTTGAAATCGCGCAAACTCATTACAGTCTCCAATATTTATGTGAACGGCGCCCGTTCAACCGGACGGCGCCGTGTTATGGCCGGGTCTCTGTCGGACCTTGCAGCCTGCCGGCGCGCCTCCCAATACTGCCCGCGCCGGTACATGCATATCTGTAGTGATTCTTTGCGTGGTAAAACGGCGGCGCCCCGGGCGCCGCCCGCCGGCCTTACGCCGCCAGCTTGTCGATCAGGCCCATCTCGCTGCTCGACATCAGCTTGTCGATGTCGACCAGGATCAGCATGCGCTCGTCGATGGTGCCCAGGCCGATCATGTAGTCGGTCGAGAAGGCCGTGCCCATTTCCGGCGCCGGCTTGACCTGCTCCGGCGTCAGGGTGGTGACGTCGGACACGCTGTCGACCACCATGCCGACGATACGGCCGCCGATGTTCAGGATGATCACCACCGTGAACTGGTCGTACACGGGCGTGCCCAGGTTGAACTTGATGCGCATGTCGACCACGGGAATGATGATGCCGCGCAGGTTGATCACGCCCTTGATGAATTCAGGCGCGTTGGCGATGCGGGTCACCGCTTCATAGCCGCGGATTTCCTGGACTTTCAGGATATCGATGCCGTACTCTTCGGAGCCCAGGGTAAAGGCCAGGAATTCACGGCCGGCGATGTCCTTGCCGTCGCCCGGTTTGCTTCCGGATGTTTGTTGAGTATCTGACATGATGGATTTCCTATCTGTTATTTATCTATCTGTGTTGCGAAAAGGGACTCGTCAGCCAGCTGACGAGAAGAACGGATCAGGGCGGCGACATCGAGAATCAGCGACACGCCGCCATCGCCCAGGATGGTGGCGCCGGAAATGCCCACCACCTTGCGGTAATTCGATTCGAGATTCTTCACCACAACCTGCTGCTGCCCCACCAGGTCATCGACAAACAGCGCCGCCTTGCGGCCTTCCGTCTCGAGGATAACGCAGATACCTTCGGATGGGCTGGTGAAGCGCGGCGCGATATCGAACATCTGGTACAACGGAATGAGCGGCAGGTATTCGCCGCGCACCTTCACCACCTGGCCGCGGCCAGCGATGTCCTTGACATCCTCAACGGCCGGCTGCAGCGATTCGATGACAAAGCCCAGCGGTAAAATATACACTTCGTCGCCGACGCGGATCGACATGCCATCCAGGATGGCCAGGGTCAGCGGCAGCGAGATGGAAATCGTCGTGCCGAAGCCCTTGGCCGAACGGATATCGACCACGCCGCCCATGGCGCTGATATTGCGCTTGACGACATCCATGCCCACACCGCGGCCCGACACGTCGGTGACCGCCTCGGCGGTGGAAAAGCCGGGCGCGAAAATCAGCTGCCACACGTCGGCGTCGCTCATCGTCTCGGACACGTCCAGGCCCTGCTGCTGCGCCTTGGCCAGGATGCGTTCGCGGTTCAGGCCCGCGCCGTCATCGGAGACTTCAATGATGATATTGCCGCCCTGGTGGCTGGCCGACAGGAACAGCCGCCCCGCCTCGGTCTTGCCGGCGGCCACGCGGGCTGCCGGCATTTCCACGCCATGGTCGATGCTGTTGCGCACCAGGTGCGTGAGCGGATCGACGATGCGCTCGATGAGGCCCTTGTCGAGTTCCGTCGCGGCGCCATTCGTGATGAAGTCGACCTTCTTGCCCAACTTGGTCGCCAGGTCGCGCACCATGCGCGGAAAGCGGGAAAAAACGAAATCCATCGGCATCATGCGGATCGACATCACCGCTTCCTGCAAGTCGCGCGTGTTGCGCGTCAGGTGGCTGACGCTGTCGAGCAGCTTTTCATGCACCATCGGATCGAGCGCGCTGGCGCGCTGCTCGATCATCGCCTGCGTGATCACCAGTTCTCCCACCAGATTGATCAACTGGTCGACTTTTTCAATCGAGACGCGAATCGACGACGATTCGGCACCCGCCTTGTCGCCTTTGGCCGGTTTCTTTTCCTGCTCCACTTCCGCCACCGCGTTCACCACGGCTTGCACGGCAGCCGCGCCGGTGGAGGCGCCAGCCTTGGCCGCGTCGGCGCGGATCTGTTCCAGCGGCTGGAAGAAACCATAGCCCTGTTCGGCTTCGCTCTGCACGCCGGCGGCGGCGCGGATATCCTCGAGCGGCTGGAAGAAGCCATAACCGGGGTCCGCCGCGCCCTGCGCTGCAGGCGCGCCTGGCAGCGGATCGAAGAAACCGTAGCCCTGCGCCTTTTCCTGCGCCGCCCGGGCCGCATCGGCCTCGCCGGGCGCCAGGGGCGGCGCCTGGGTGATGACCATGTCGTCCGGGTTCAGCACGAACGAGCAGATGGCCAGGATATCGTCCAGGCTTTCATGCGTCGTCACTTCCAGCACCTTGCGCGCATCGGGCAGCGTCGACACCGCCACGTCGCCCAGCAGGCCCAGTTCGGCCGCCAGCGCATCGACTTCGCGCGACTCCATCTTCGGCAACTCCAGGCGGAAGCGCTGGCCGCCGGCATGGCTGACCACTTCCTTTTCCGCCGTGTGGAAGGCCGGCGCGACGGGCGTGAGCGCGGCCACCGGCACGTCCTGCGAGAACGACTGCAGCATCATGCGTACATTGGCCACGGCATCCTGGTCGACGGCGCTGCCCAGGCGATGGCCGTCGAGCTGCATCTTGAGGATATCCTTGGCTGCCAAAAACGCATCCACATGTTCCGCCGTCAGCGCCATCTGGCCCTGGCGGATGCGGTCGAGCAGTGACTCGAGGATATGCGTCACCTCGCTCATGTCGGAGAGGCCAAACGTCGACGCCCCGCCCTTGATCGAGTGGGCGGTACGGAAAATCGCATTCAGGTCTTCGGCGTCAGGCGCCGCAATATCGACGGCCAGCAGCAGCCGTTCCTTTTCAGCCAGCAGTTCCTCGGCCTCATCGAAAAAGACCTGGAAAAACTGGCTAATATCGATGGTCATAGGGTGACTCCGTCAATTGCATCGTTGCGCTGCGCGGCTGGCATCAGCCGATCACCTTCTTGACCACTTCGATCAGACGTTGCGGATCGAACGGCTTGACCAGCCAGCCATTGGCGCCGGCGGCACGTCCCTTCGACTTCATTTCATCCGACGACTCCGTCGTCAGCATCAGGATAGGCACCTTTTGGTAGGCTGGCAATTCGCGCAGCAGCTTGATCAGCTCCAGGCCGTCCATGCGCGGCATGTTCTGGTCCGTCAGCACCAGGTCCACGGTTTGCAGCTTGGCTTTTTCCAGTCCGTCCTGGCCGTCAACAGCCTCCACCACCTGGTAACCGGCGGCTTTCAGACTGAACGCCACCATCTGGCGCAATGAGCTGGAATCGTCCACTGCAAGTATCGTTTTGGCCATCTTTGCTCCCACTTTATTCCGGGCATCTTGCCCAAGTATTTGATTGATCCATGCAACCGCAAGCGTTCCGCATTTCCATGCTAGAACAGCTCGATGTCGCCGCTTTCCAAATGCTGTTGACTGACAGCCTTGCGCAGCACGCTGCGCAGTTCCAGGCTTTGAATCGCCAGCGCCATGCTGACCCGTCCCAGCAAGGCGACAATTTCTTCGTTGTCACTCTCTGGCAACATCTCGGCGCCATGCGACCCTAGCGTGCCAAGAAACTCGCGCAAGCCTGTCACCCGCTTCAGGGTGCGCTCGATCAGCTGGCTGGTCATGTCCTGGAACTGCATGCTGGTGATGGCCGCATTCACATAGCCACCCACCTCGTCCTGCAGCGCCAGCAGTTTTTCGCGCTGCTCGTCGGCCGGCATGCCGCCTTCCAGCAGCAGGGCTATCGTGTCTTGCTGTGCCGCAACTGCCGCATGGATGGCCATGAAATTGAAGGACAGCTTCTCGATCGCCTCTTCCAGCAAGATGCCAGTCTGCACCAGGTCGGTTTCCACCTCCGTCAAGTGCTTGCGGCCATGGTCCGACACGCCGGACAACAGGCGCTTTACATGCGAGCCAAGTATTTTCTTTCTTGTCATAAAGGTCTCATTGTTTCAATACACCACGCGCTGACGGGCCATGCGCGTCATTTCTTTGCCGCTGCCGGAACCGGGGCCGCCACGGGCGGCGAACCGGCCGCCAACCCCGAGGTGACAGCGGCGGCCGCGGCATCGGTCACGGGCAACTCGATGGCCGAACCATCGCGCAGGACATTTTCTTCCGTGCGCTTGTTCATGACGATGATGCTGATGCGCCGGTTGATCGGATTGAACGGGTCCTGCTTGTCCAGGTGGGCGGCCGAACCGAGTCCCACCACGCGCAGTACCTTGTCTTCATTCATGCCGCCAATAATCAGTTCGCGCCGCGACGCATTCGCGCGGTCGGCCGACAGTTCCCAGTTGCTGTAGCCGGCATCGCTCATGTACGGGGTCGAATCCGTGTGCCCGGACAGGCCGATGCGGTTCGGCACTTCATTGAGCACGAAGCCGATGGCGTGCAGGATTTCCTTGGTATAAGGTTGCAGATTGGCATTGGCCAGCGCAAACATGGGGCGGTTCTGCTCATCGACGATCTGGATGCGCAAGCCCTCGCTCGTGATATCGAGCAGCAACTGGTTCTTGTATTTTTTCAGCAGGGGATTGGCGTCGATGGTCGCTTCGATGCGCGCCTTCAGCGCCTGCAGACGGCGCCCCTCTTCCCGTTCGAGCGCGGCCTTGGCCGAATTGAGGTCGAACGATTTGCGCTGCTGGGTTTCCTGCGCCTTGCGCACCTCGCCATCCTGGCGCGACAAGTCCTGGCCGCCGCCCTGGATCACGGAGTTGCTCTCGCCGCTGCCGGAGCCGCCCGCCATCGCCACCTTCAACGGCGTCTTGAAGAATTCGGAAATGCCGTTCAGGTCGCCCTTCGAGGTCGATCCCAGCAGCCACATCAGCAGAAAGAATGCCATCATGGCCGTGACGAAGTCGGCATAGGCGATCTTCCACGCCCCGCCATGATGGCCGCCGGCCGTTTTCTTGATGCGCTTGACGATAATCGGGCGCATGCCTTCATCGGCCATGGCGTTCCCCTTCCCTGTACTGCAGTTGACTCATGATATCCAGGCGTGCTTTCACTGCTTACTTCGTTTTCGATTTCTTGATGTGGTCTTCCAGCTCGTTGAATGTCGGGCGCTCCGTCGAAAACAGCACCTTGCGGCCGAACTCCACGGCCAGCGCCGGTGCATAGCCATTCAAGCTGGCCAGCAGCGTCACTTTCACGCACTGGAACATCTTGCTCGACTCTTCCAGCTTCTGCTCCAGCAGGCTGGCCAGCGGCCCGACGAAGCCATAGGCGAGCAAAATGCCGAGGAAAGTGCCGACCAGCGCGTGTGCGATCAGCATGCCCAGCTCGGCCGGCGGTATGCCCACCGATTCCATCGTATGCACCACGCCCATCACGGCGGCGACGATACCGAAGGCCGGCAAGCCGTCGCCCACCTTGGCGATCACGTGGGCCGGCACGGCGCCTTCGTGATGGTGCGTCTCGATCTCGTTATCCATCAGGTTTTCGATCTGGAAGGCATCCATATTGCCCGACACCATCAGGCGCAGGTAATCGGTCATGAATTCGACGATATGATGGTCGGCCAGCACGGCCGGATACTTGGAAAACAGCGGACTCTCTTCCGGCTTGTCGATATCGCCCTCGATCGACATCAGGCCTTCCTTGCGCACCTTGCTCAGCACTTCAAACAGCAGCGACATCAGCTCCATGTACAGGTCTTTGGTGTAGCGCGATCCCTTGAACAGGCTGGGCAAGGCAGCGATCGTGGCCTTGATCGCCTTGTTATTGTTACCAACAAGGAAGGCGCCCAGGGCCGCGCCGCCGATCATCAGCAGTTCCAGCGGCTGGAACAGCGCCGCCAGATGGCCGCCCGCCATCGCGAAACCGCCAAAGACCGAGGCGCAGACGATGATGTATCCGATTATGACTAACAAGTGCCCTGACTCCCAATAATGGCCGGGCTTTTGCGCCCGGCATGCTCAAACCAGCTCCCTGCGGCCGGCGGCTGCGCCGCGGCGGGGAACAGCGGCAAAAAAAGTAACTGAAGGTAGATTGAAACGACCCGCATTTCAACGCAATCCCGACAAAATGCCGTGTGGAACTACAATAACGTGAGATTGTCCTCCGAGCAAGCAAATAACGCAGACAATTGCCTAAAAGCACCATATGTAGAGCAAGGGACCATTCTCTGTGGCGGCAATGGCCTTATCGGGCTCCCGCGCGGCAATCTTGAATTCGTAACTAAGAAGCATACTTCCAGGCAACATTTCCGCTTCCGCCTTGATCCACAGGGCCGCCATCGCGGCCGGCGACAGATAGGCGAACACCACATCATGCTTGCCAAAATCGAGCGCCGCATAGTCGCCCCGCAGGAATTGCGCGCGGCTGCCCGCCAGCCACGCACGCAGGCGGCTGAGCAGCCACGGCAGCGGCGCCAGTTCGATGCCGCAGAATTGCCCATCGGGGCGTCGCCGCGCCAGGTCCAGCACCAGGCCGCCCAGGCCGCTGCCGATATCGACCAGGCGCACGCCGGGCCGTCCGGCGATCAGCTGCGCCACGGCCTGCCATACCCTGGGCCCCGATGGATAGAACGGCACTTGCGTGCGGAAGGTGGTCCAGTACAGGCTCAACAGGAAAACAAAGGCAGCCAGAAAGAGCGCGGGCGGCAAGTCCAGGCGGCTGGCGCCCAGCAGGGCCGGCGCGAACAGCAAGCCGATGGCGCACCACCAGCGCGCCAGGCCCGCGCGCCACGTGAGCGCCGCGGCCAGCAGGCCCTGCAGGCCGGCGACGGCCGGCAGCGACAGTGCCACCCCGCCCCGTGCCAGGCCATAGACGAGCAAGAGCAGCAGGGCAAAGGCCAGCGCCTGGAGCAGGAGCGCCTTGAGCGCGGGCGCGCGCAGGATTTGTTGCAGCATGGGACAGTGACGGAAGGAAAACACCAGTGTAAGCGAAAGCGCCATGAAAAAACCGGAGCGCGATCTGGCGACCGGCTCCGGTTGACGGCAGCACAGGGGACGTTTCAGGCGGGCTGGCGGGCGGGTGCGCTGGCAGCGGCCTCGTCGCGCGCTTTCTTGGTCTTGCCGGCGCGCGAAGGCATATGGCACAGGCCGCACACATAATCGGCATTCAAATCCAGGCAATTGACGACAAACTTGCCGCCGCACTTGCCGCATGGCGCCATGGCCAGCATCTTGCTGCTGAAAAAGCGCACCAGGGTCCAGGCCCGCGTCAGCGACAGCAGCGGCTCTTCGCCCGCTTCGGGCGGCATTTGTTCCAGGTACAGCTGATAGGCCTTCATCACCGCCTCGATACCGGTCGCACCGGCGTGCTCGACGAGGAACTTATGGATATTGATGAACAGCGAAGAATGGATGTTCGGTTGCCAGGTCAGGAACCAGTCCGTGGAAAACGGCAGCATGCCTTTCGGTGGCGATACGCCCTTCAATTCCTTGTACAAGTTCAACAGGCGCTCGCGCGACAGCGACACTTCCGTCTCCAGCAATTGCAGGCGGGCGCCCAACTGGATCAACTCGATGGCCAGCTGGATTTCCTGCGCTTCCGATACGACACTTTTCTTGGCCATGCTGCGTGCTCCGCTACGGACTGATTGATAAGGTTGCCGGCAAAATGCAAGGCTGGAGGCTCAGCTCAAGCGATTTCTTCGACGCCCTGGCCGGCCATCAGGATGGCGGCGTGGGACTGGGCCAGCGAGCGGTCTTTGTTGTAGTTGGTCAACATGCCCAGGATGGCGCTGTCATCGAAGCGGAAGCGGGCCAGCATCATGTTGCCGCCAGCGAGCTTGAGGATCTGCGCATTGCTCATGCCTTCGATCAGCTCGGCGATTTCGGCGGCAATGCCCAAACGGAAGATGGCCGTTACCTTGTCCGCACGAATCATCTGCTGGGCCAGCATCAGGTAGCTCAGGTTAGCGTCGCGAATCTCAGCCATCATATCGTTAGCAGTCATTTCCATCTCCTCAATCCGTTGAATTCAGCTGGCAGTGTGTGTTGCCAGTGAGATACATTCTGCAGGAGCAACATCAAACGCAACAGAGGCGTAGCGCTGTATTTTTGGTCGGGCAATAGGAGATGGGATCGTAGGTGTTTGTCTGACAAACACTGCTCGATCATGGTCGCACGCCTGTAAACGCGTGGATATGGGCTGATGCAAAGAGCCAGGATTTCCTGACTTTTCAACTGCATTTAATATCACTTTTTTACAACAACTTGACCTGAATCAAGCACATCTATACTCAGTAACGGCTGCTTTGGCGGGAACTTGAGGGTTTTTTTGAAAAATCTTTTAAAAAACCTGCTTTTCTTGCCAGTGACGGTTTTCCGCCGTTCCTGTATTCATTTACGGCGGCCTGTCGGGGAACTTTAGGGTTTTTTGAAAATATTTTGAAAAATCCTGATTTTTTTTGCCTACGCCCCGCAAACCCGTATTTTTCCGTACCCGGCCGTCGGCCGGGCATGACGCTTTTGCCGCGCAATTTGCTACACTTCGCCATCCGCAAAATATTTTAGACCTAAAACATATTGCATTTGCCGAGTCCCATATCAACATGAAAGCCACCATGATTTCTCGCAATGACTGCACTGCGCGCGACCTTGACGATCCGCTGGCGCCGCTGCGCCGCCAGTTCGACCTGCCCCAGGGCGTGATTTACCTCGACGGCAACTCGCTAGGGGCGCGGCCGACAGCGGCCCTGGCCCGCGCCCAGCACGTCATCGCGGCAGAATGGGGCACGGACCTGATCCGCAGCTGGAACACGGCCGGCTGGTTCGACCTGCCCAAGCGTCTGGGCGACCGCCTGGCGCCGCTGATCGGCGCCCACACGGGCGAAGTCGTCATCACCGACACAACTTCCGTCAACCTGTTCAAGGCCCTGGCCGCCGCGCTGCAGATGCAGGCCAGCGATCCTGCGCGCGCCGCGCGGCGCATCATCGTCAGCGAACGCAGCAACTTCCCAACCGACCTGTACATGGCCCAAGGCCTGTCCGCCTGGCTCGACCAGGGCTACCAGTTGCGCCTGGTCGACAGCCCGCAGGAGCTGACGCAGGCCATCGCCGCCGATTGCGCCGTCGCCATGCTCACGCACGTGAACTACCGCAGCGGCTACCAGCACGACATGGCCGCCGTCAGCCGCCACTGCCACGCCCAAGGCGCGCTGGCGCTGTGGGACCTGGCCCATTCGGCCGGCGCCGTGCCGCTGGACCTGAATGGCGATGGCGCCGACCTGGCCGTCGGCTGCACCTATAAATACCTGAACGGCGGCCCCGGCTCGCCCGCCTTCATCTGGGTGCCGGCAAAGCACCAGGCGCGCTTCCGCCAGCCCCTGTCCGGCTGGTGGGGCCACGCCGCGCCCTTCGCCATGGACCCGGGCTACACGCCGGCCGACGGCATCGCCCGCGCCCTGTGCGGCACGCAACCCATCGTTTCGCTGGCCCTCGTCGAATGCGGCCTCGATATCTTTGCGCAGACGAGCATGGAAGCCATCCGCCGCAAGTCGCTGGCCCTGACGGATCTGTTCATCGCACTGGTGGAGCAGCGCTGCGCCAGCCATCCGCTGGGCCTCGTCACGCCGCGCGAGCATGCGCGGCGCGGCAGCCAGGTCAGCTTCACGCACCCGCACGGCTATGCCGTGATGCAGGCGCTGATCGCGCGCGGCGTGATCGGCGACTACCGCGAACCGGCCATCATGCGCTTCGGCTTTACGCCCCTGTACACGAGCTTTGCCGACGTCTGGGATGCCGTGGAAATCTTGCGCGACATCCTCGACACCCTAGCCTACGACATCGCCGCCAAGCGCGATGCCGTCACCTGAACCATCCCATGAGCGACGACAAGAATATGAACAAGGAAAACACCAGCGGCTGCCCCATGCATGCGGGCGCCCAGGAGGCGCAGTGGCATGGCGCGCAGATGGATTTCAGCGAATCTATGAGCTACGGTAACTACCTGGCGCTGGACCGCATCCTCACGGCCCAGCATCCGCTGTCGCCCAACCACAACGAAATGTTGTTCATCGTGCAACACCAGACCAGCGAATTGTGGATGAAGCTGATGCTGCACGAAATGCACGCCGTGCGCGCCAACCTGCAAAGCGGCGACCTGGCGCCCGCGTTCAAGATGCTGGCGCGCGTGGCGCGCATCATGGACCAGCTGGTGCATGCCTGGGACGTGCTGGCCACCATGACGCCGCCCGAATACACGGCCATCCGGCCCTACCTGGGCGCCTCGTCCGGCTTCCAGTCCTTCCAGTACCGCGAGATCGAATTCATTTTGGGGAACAAGAACGCCGCCCTGCTCAACGTGCATACGACGGCCCCCGATACCTACAAGACGCTCGACGCCGCCCTGCGCACGCCATCCGTCTACGATGAGTCGATCAAGCTGCTGGCGCGCAGCGGCTTGCCCATCGCGCCCGAGCGCCTGAACGCCGACTGGACCCTGCCGACCGCTGCCGACGCCTCGGTCAAGGCGGCGTGGCTGGAAGTCTACCGCGACCCGTCGAAACACTGGGCCCTGTACGAGCTGGCCGAAAAACTGGTCGACCTGGAAACGGCCTTCCGCTTCTGGCGCTTCCGCCATGTGACGACGGTCGAGCGCATCATCGGCTTCAAGACGGGCACGGGCGGCACGGCGGGCGTGAGCTATTTGCGCAAGATGCTCGACGTGGTATTGTTCCCTGAACTATTCGCCCTGCGCACGGAGCTCTGATTTCAATTTCAAAAGGAGAAATGATGTCGCCTCTCGTCCTGACCCTGGCCGGCCTGTGGAATTCCGGGCCGCAGCACTGGCAAACCCATTGGGAAGCGCGCCACCCGCAATGGTCGCGCGTGCCGCACCGCGAATGGCAGACGCCGGACAAGGACGAATGGGTGATGGAACTCGACCGCGCCATCGCCGCCTGCGAGCGCCCGCCTGTGCTGGCCGCGCACAGCCTGGCCTGCGCGCTGGTGGCCCATTGGGCTGCCAGCGGCTCGCCGCACAAGATCGCCGGCGCCTTCCTCGTTGCCCCCAGCGACGTGGACGCGCCCTCCTACCCGTCCGGCACGACGGGCTTTGCGCCGATGCCGCTGCAAGCCTTGCCGTTTCCCAGCCTGGTGGTCGCCAGCGGCGATGACCCCTACGTCAGCTTCGCGCGGGCGCGCGCGTTTGCCGCCGCCTGGGGCAGCGATTTCACCATGATCGGCGACGCGGGCCATATCAATGGCGATGCCGGTTACGGCCCCTGGCCGGACGGCGAACAGCTGCTGCTGGACTTCTGCGCCGCGCACCAGCCCTGAACGCAGGCGCGCACGATAGACTTGTATTTGCCCACAAGTAAGAACGCAGGCAGAATCGTGGCCTTTCCATTGCGGCGCCCCGGCGCCAGCCTTACGATGAAACGTCCGTTCTTGCCAGTTCTGCTGCCCTTGCTCCTCTGTTCCGCGCTGGCCCACGGCGCGCCCTTCTACGAAGGCAAGAGCCTCGCCCATCCCGCCATCAGCGCCTCGCAGGACAGCGGCGCGGACATCGCCTTCCTCAAGGAAAAAGACGGCGTCAACGGCTATTACTGCGAGTGCACGAACAGCGCTTCGAAAACCTTCCTGCTCGACCAGTTCGGCAACGCCGTCATCCGCTCCGTCTTCTACGCCTCGCTGGACAAGGAATCGGACACCAGCGTGCAAACCATGCTGGTGCTGTTCCGCCAGGGCGACAAGAACGGCCTGCGCGCCTACCGCTACCACCGCAGCTCCGGCCAATACCGGCGCCTGGACGGCTTGCAGCCGGCCCTGAACCGCATCGTGGCGCAAAGCGCCGCTCCCAATGCGGGCCAGGTCAAGGCCGCGCTGGCCAAGCTGGCGCCGATGGACTACAGCGTCGCGCGCGGCAAGAGCGGCAATGCGGATGTCGACGCCATCGACCATACGCAAGGCACCATCGTCGGCTACTACAGCGATGACGGCAAGCCCGTGGCGGCAGGCGGCAAGGATGCCATCACCTACAAGAAGACCTTCCAGAAGAAGGGCGAGCGTTTTCTCACCGCCAGCTACACGCTGTACAGCGATGCGGGCGCGGGCATCCTGCCCAATTACCGCCTGTGGCAAGTGACGTGGGAAACGGCGCCGAAACAGTTCACGGGTAGCGAAGACGGCCCGTCCGTCATCTACAGCCTGGCCTGGGACGACGGTTCAGTCGTCGAACGGGGCCAGTACGTGAAAGGCAAGCGCCAGGGACTGTGGGTACGCGAAGGCATGCATGAAGGCCGCGAAAAAGGCCATTTCGTCAACGGCCTGCGCGAAGGGACCTGGCAATTCGACTATCCGCGGCAAAGCGAGAGCGGCATGTACCGCACCGGCAAGCGCGAAGGCCGCTGGACGGTCGTCAACTATGCCGATGAAGAGGAGGTGACGGGTTTCGACACCTACGCGGACGGCCAGCTGAACGGCCCGCACGAACGCCGCATGGGCGGCAAAGTGCGCACGCGCGGCAACTACGTCAATGGGGCGCGCCACGGCGCGTGGATCACGGAAGACGGCGACGGCAGCTTTATCGACGGCTTGCGCGACGGCCCGTGGAAGCTCAAGCTCAAGGACAAGGTCACGCAAAGCGTCACCTTCGTGAAAGGCAAAAAACAGGGGGAGGCCCTCGACACGGATGCGCAAGGCGCGCTGCGCCAGCGCGACCACTACCAGGCCGGCGTGCTCGATGGCAGCCGCACGCGCTACCTGGGCCCGGCCGGCAAGGAATACCCGGTCTACACGGCCACCTACCGCAATGGCCAGCTCGATGGGCGCGAACAGGCGTTCGACGACAGCGGCAAGGTCCTGCGCCTCGATACGCTATGGGACAAGGGCAAGAAGCAGGGCCTCGATGCGCGCTACTACCCGAACGGCAAGCCGGAACGCCTGGCCATCGTCGACCAGGGCCGCCTGCTCACGCACCTGCGCGAATACTACGAGGACGGCCAGCTGATGAACGACATCCACCGCTGCACCTTCAAGGAGGACGGCAGCACGCGCGACGACGTATGCGAGTACCACCACATGTACTACCCGGACGGCAAGCCGCAGTACTATTATGCCTTCCAGTACGGCCAGCGCCAGGAAGGCTATTCGAACTACCCGGACGGCAAGCGCAAGGACGAACTGCTGGTCGACCGCGCGGCCGACACTTCCGTCTTCAACGCCTATTATGCAAGCGGCCAGCTCAAATGCACGGAGCCGCGCCGCGGCCACAGCACGCGCACGGTGAATGGCGAAACCATGATAAGCTACGCTTCGGCCGACCGCGACGGCGACAATATCTGCTACCACCCGAACGGCAAGGTAGCCAGCATCTATACCTTCCGCAAGCGCGTGCTCGTCGAATGCGGCAAGCGCTACGATGACACGGGCAAGCAGACGTTCCCGGGGCCGGAAGGCTGCCCTCCCCCCAGGAAAGTCGACTACCCGATAGGACTGTGACCATGACGCAAGCAAGACAGCCGCAGCGCATCCACAATCCGTCCAGCATCGACGCGGCCGCCCTGCGCGCCGCCATCGCCGCCGACGGCAAGGTGATCGTGCAGTTTGGCGAACACTTTGCGCCGGAACCGCTGCTGGCGGACCTCGACGCGCTGGCGGCCACCTGCGGCGCGGCGCTGGAAATCCGCTTCTTCGGCTATCACTTCACGCCGTTCGACGCGGCCATCCTGCGCGCCCTGCCGCATGCGGCCAACCTGTCGCTCGACTGCCATACGAGTGCTGTCAATCTACGGCACCTGGGCGAGCTGCGGCACCTGCAGCGCTTGCAGCTGGGCGCCTACGAGATGCAGGAACACGACATCCTGGCGCTGGAGAACCTGCGCACGCTGCAGTATCTGAGCCTGGGCGAGACGCGCAAGGCCAACATCGACCTGGCGCCGCTGCGGCACTGGCCGCGACTGGCGCAGCTGCATACCACGGGCCACGTGAAAAACATCGCCGCCATCACGGCCCTGCCGGCGCTGACCAAGCTGTCGCTGTCGCAAATCAAGAGCAAGGACGCCGTCGATTTCATCAGCGCCATGCCGGCGCTGACGCGGCTGCGCTTCATCCTGGGCGGACGTACTTCGATCGCCCACGTCACGGCACCGCTGCTGGAAGAACTCGAAGTGGTGCGCGTGCGGGGGCTGGAAGATCTGGGCGACCTTGGCCGCTTTCCCCGGCTGCGGCGCCTGTCGGTGGAAGACCAGATCAAGCTTGCGGAGCTGCGGCTGGGTGAAAATACCGCGCTGGCATGGCTGGTCCTGCGCAACTGCAAGACGCTGGAACGCCTGGCGGGCATCGCTCCCCTGCCCGCACTGAACAACCTGGCCGTGTACCTGACCCAGCTCGACATCGACGCGCTGCTGGCCGGCGGCTTGCCGGCGGCCCTAAAACACCTGACCCTGGCGACCGGGAAAAGAAAGCGCGATGAAGAGATCGAGGCGCAACTGGCAGCACTGGGCTACGCCAAGGCGCGCTTTGATTGACTGCGGTTGCTGAGGTCAGCGGCCCGCCGCCAGCCTGCGCTGCCACAGCGCCACGTCGATCATCACGCCGTCGGCGCCCGTATTGCGGATGTACACGCGGTAGCTGCCCTGCCCCATGTCGCCATCGAGGTAGGCGGTGCGCTCGTTGCGCTGCAAGCGGGCGCCCTTGGCCAGCTGGCGGTAGCGCTCGACCACGGCGTCAAAGCTGGCATAGCTGCGCAGCGCCACTTCCAGGTCGCGCGGCGGGCGGCCTTCGGCCTGGTCCAGCACATTGTTCTGCCTCTTGCCCCGGAGCGTGAGCGGATAGGCAAACACGCCCGCGCCGGCCGACGTCAGCACCGTGGATTTATCGAGCAGCAGCGGCAACAGCGCCGGTGGATAGGCGGGCGGCAGCTGGGCGCGATTCCAGCCCGGCAGCGCCGGCTGCGCCAGCACATATTCGACGCTGGCGATCTTCTGCCCATCGGCGCCCGCCTCCTTGTCGGCCGCGATCAGCGCCAGCATGGGCGGCAGCTGTCGGGCCCAGGCCAGCAGGGGTGCCGCCTCGCCGGTCAGCATGCCCTTGCGGTGGAACACCGTCAGCACGGCATTCGGATCGGCATTGCATACCTTGGCCAGCGGCCGTCCCTCCAGGCGGCAATGGCCGTTGACGAGGCCAAAGGCGACGATGGCGCCGCGCCTGTCGAGCAGCATGGCGCCCCGCTCGCGGCCCTGCTTGCGGTCATTCATCGACGCCAGCAGCTGGCGGCCATCGGGCAGCACGCTGCGGGTGGCATCGCGCTTTTCGCTGATCGCTTCGAGCGCCTGCTCCAGCAGCAGTTCATCATCCTCCGTGTAGCTGCCGCGCGCATAGCCGAAGAAATCGAACAGCGCGGCGCGCACCTGCGCATCGTCGCTCAGGCGCGGCAAGGGACCGCCGGCCAAGAGCGACGACAGGCTTTTCCCCGCTGGCGCCGGCGCCGCCGTGGCCCAGGCGGGCGGGGAAAGAATGCTGGCGGCGGCCAGCAAGGCGCCGCCCAGGGAACGGTAGTTTGATAGTTTGATATGCATGTTTCTGTCTGCCCGGGGATACGGCCGTTATTCCGGCCACGCGTAAGGCGCGGCGCGTCGGCGATTCTAGCATGGCGCCCGGGCCCGCGCCGTGCGGCTGGCGGACGGCGCTTGCGCCGCTGCCGCTGTTATGATGGCGGCGATGACGATACCTTCCCCGGCCCTTCCCGCCCTTGTCCTCCTGCCCGGCATGGATGGCACGGCACGGCTATTCCACCGTTTTGAGGCCGCCTTGCGCGCGCAAAACGCCATCGACACCCAGGCCATCGCCTACCCGGCCGCACCGCTCGATTACGCGGCGCTGCAGGCTTTCGTGCGCGCGCGCTTGCCGCGGGACCGCCCTTTCGTCGTGCTGGCCGAATCGTTTTCGGGACCGCTGGGGGCAGCTTTGCGCGCCGATCCGCCACCCGGCATGCGCGCCCTGGTCCTGTGCTGTTCGTTTGTGTGCAATCCGCGCCAAATGCTGGCGCCGCTGCGCCACCTGCTTGGCCTGGTGCCCTTTGGCGCCATGCCCGGCTTCGCCCTGCGCCAGGCGCTGCTGGCGCCCTGCTCCACGCCGCAACTGCAGGCGGAACTGGCAGCGGCGCTGGCGCAAGTGCCGCCCAGCGTGCTGCGCCAGCGCCTGTGCGCCGTGCTGGAAATACCGGAAAAGGAGGCCTCGCGCAGCTTCGCGCGCGGCAGCCTGCCCGTGCTGTATCTGCGCGCCCGCCACGATCGCCTGGTGCCGCCGGCGAACGCGCTGCAGATACTGCGGCTGGCACCGGGCGCGCAACTGGTCGACATCGCCGCGCCACACATGCTGCTGCAGGCGGCGCCGGAAGCGGCCGCCAGCGCCGTCGCCGCTTTTCTTGATGGCCTGTCAGCCGCGCAGGTATCCGCTTAAACGCGCGCCGGCCAGCACGGCCAGCCAGCTCAAGCCGCCCGCCAGCACGCTGAAGTAGATGGCCCGCAGCGGATGCTGGGGCAACAAATACGCGAGCACGGCCGCGCCCAGCAAGGCGCACAGCGCAGGCTTCCACCTGCCGGGCGGCAGCAGCGCCAGCAGCAGATTCGTGCCCGCATACACATAAAACACCAGCAGCAGGGCAAGGCCGCCTGCCACGCCGCGCGAGCCAAGGCTGCCGAACAGCTGCGTGTACAAATAAAACCCCAGCCAGCTCAATGCGATAAACAGCAGGCAGCCCAGCGCATGCGCGCCCAGGCCCGCCATCAGGCGAATTTTCACGGTTGCTTGAGTACAGGAATGAAGCGGTGGCCGCAGGCATGGCACATGAAGGTACGCGCATACTTGTCTTGCAAGGCGGCGGCCTCCTTGTCCCAATTGGCGACGAAGGACGTTTGCGACAAGGCGACGGAGACGACACCCCCTGCCACGAAGATCCAGAACAGGCCATTTGCGCCGGCCTGGTAAAAGACGACGGCGGCGATGATAAACATGATCACGCCCAGCACGATCAGCCCCACCTTCTGGTGGGTCTGCATCGTCGGCCCGGCGGCCTGGCGCGACAACAAGGTCTGGCTGCGCGTATGCGCATGACCGTGGATGAAATCACCATCGATCCTGCCCGAGATATGGGTAGAGGTGCCGGAAATGCCGGAAGCATGCACCATGGAGAGGCGTTGAATGTTGGAACTGTCACATGCCGGGCAATGCGCCATTACTATTTCCATAAAATAAAGTAATCGCGCACTGTAGCATAAAAAAAGCCGGCCCTTTCACGAAGAAAGGGCCGGCTTCATTGCATCAGTCGCCGCTGCGGCTGTCGGATTACGCTTGGCCTCGGCGGCCCCGCAAATCCGACCTCCCTACATTGCAGCGATTACTTCGCCGTATTGAGCAGCAACTCGTTCAGGCGTTTGACGAAACTGGCCGGGTCGGCCAGCGAGCCGCCTTCGGCCAGCATGGCCTGGTCGAACAGGATGTTGGCCCAGTCGCCGAACTTGCCGCCTTCCGCGTCCTCGTATTTCAGACGCGTCACCAGCGGGTGGTTCGGGTTGATTTCCAGGATCGGCTTCGATTCCGGCGCGCTCTGTCCAGCAGCTTTGAGCATGCGCAGCAGGTTGCCCGACAATTCGTTTTCATCGGCCACCAGGCAGGCTGGCGAATCGGTCAGGCGGAACGTTACGCGCACGTCCTTGGCCTTGTCGGCCAGCGCCGCCTTCATCTTGCCCACCAGGTCGGCGTACGAGGTTTCCGTTTCTGCGTGCTCTTTCTTTTCCGCTTCGTCTTCCAGCGCACCCAGGTCCAGGCCGCCCTTGGCGACGGAGACCAGTTCCTTGCCTTCGAAATCCTGCAGGAAAGACAACATCCATTCATCGACGCGGTCCGTCAGCAGCAGCACTTCGACACCTTTCTTGCGGAAGATTTCCAGGTGCGGGCTGTTCTTGGCGGCGGCGTAGTTGTCGGCCGTGACGTAATAGATCTTGTCCTGGCCTTCCTTCATGCGCGCCACGTAGTCGGCGAACGAGGTGATCTGCTCGTCGCTGTCGTTGGCCGTCGAGGCAAAGCGCAGCAGCTTGGCCAGGCGTTCCTTGTTGGCCGCGTCCTCGCCGATGCCCTCTTTCAGCACCTGGCCGAATTCCTTCCAGAAGACGGCGTACTTGTCTTTCTTGTCTTGCTCGTCCGCGTTCGCCAGCTCTTCCAGCATGCCCAGCACGCGCTTGGTCGAGCCTTCGCGGATGACTTTCACGTCGCGCGATTCCTGCAGGATTTCGCGCGACACGTTCAGCGGCAAATCGGCCGAATCGATGATCCCGCGCACGAAGCGCAGATAGGTCGGCATCAGCTGCTCGGCATCGTCCATGATGAAGACGCGCTTGACGTACAGCTTGATGCCGCCGCGCTTGTTGCGGTCCCACATGTCGAACGGCGCCTTGGCCGGGATGTACAGCAGCTGCGTGTATTCGCTGCGGCCTTCCACGCGGTTGTGCGTGTGCGTGAGCGGCGACTGGAAGTCGTGCGACACGTGTTTGTAGAATTCGTCGTACTGTTCCGGCGTGATGTCGGCCTTGTTGCGGGCCCACAGGGCGCTGGCCTGGTTGACGGTTTCGAATTCGTCTTTCAGGACGGTTTCTTTTTTCTCTTCGTCCCACTCTTCCTTCCGCATCACGATGGGCAGCGAGATATGGTCCGAGTATTTGCGGATGATGGACTTGATCTTCCAGCTTGACAGCAATTCGTCCTCGCCTTCGCGCAGGTGCAGGATGATGTCCGTGCCGCGCGACGGCTTGTCGATCGATTCGATGCTGTAATCGCCTTCGCCGGCCGACTCCCAGCGCACGCCGTCAAGAGCGTCCACGCCGGCGCGGCGCGTTTCGACCGTGATCTTGTCGGCGACGATGAAGCCCGAATAGAAGCCCACGCCGAACTGGCCGATCAGGGCCGCGTCCTGCTGCTGGTCGCCCGACAGCTTGCCGAAGAATTCCTTGGTGCCCGACTTGGCGATGGTGCCCAGGTGCGAGATCGCCTCGTCGCGGGTCATGCCGATGCCGTTGTCGGAAATGGTGATGGTGCGCGCATCCTTGTCGAAGCTGACCTTGATCTTCAATTCGTGATCGTTGCCGTACAGGGCATCGTTATCGATCGCTTCGAAGCGCAATTTGTCGGCCGCGTCGGACGCGTTCGAAATCAGTTCGCGCAGGAAGATTTCCTTGTTCGAGTACAGGGAATGGATCATCAGGTGCAGCATCTGCTTCACTTCGGTCTGAAAACCCAGGGTTTGCTTTTCGGAGACAGCCATTTTTACCTCATAGTCTTGTGGATGGGACGGATTTGATGAAGTTGGGGATTATATAAGCGATTTCAAGGGCTCCCGTTTCAGGCCGCGCCTTATCCCAGCGCGCGGCCGAAAAAGTCCCAGACCCGCTCGTCCTGCACCGTGGCCAGGTTCAGGCGCATGCGGGTCGACGGCAGCTGGCGCGGCGAAAACAGGCTGCCCGGTCCCAGCACCAGGCCTTCGGCCAGCGCCTTCTCGGCCAGCACATTCGTGTCGCAGCCCGCATCGGCCCAGATGAACATGCCGGCCGGCGCGGGATCGAAGCGCAGGCCGGCCTGCTCGGCGCGGCGGTACGTGCCCTCGCGCACCTTGTCGAGCCGGGCGCGCAGGCGCTCCGCATGCTTGCGGTACAGGCCCTGCGAGAGGATCTTGTACACGACCCGCTCGCCGATGTCGCTGGTGGTCAGCGTGGCCAGCATCTTGCGGTCGGCCAGGCGCTGCGCCCATTCGGGCGACGTGGCGATGAAGCCCACGCGCAGATTGGCCGACAGGCTCTTGGAAAAGCCGCCCAGGTAAATCACGCGGCGCAGCTGGTCCAGCGCGGCCAGGCGCGTGGCCGCCTGCACGCTGCCGCCCGGATGCATGTCGCAATAGATATCGTCCTCGACCACCAGGAAATCGTGCTGCTCGGCCAGGCGCAGCACCTGGAAAGCCTTGGCCGCCGACAGCGAGCCGGAACCGGGGTTGTGCAGCACCGAATTGATCACGTACAGCTTGGGCCGGTGCAGCGCGGCCATCTCGGCCAGCACGGCGATGTCGGGACCGTCGCCCAGGCGGGGCACGCCGACCACCTTCATGCCCATGGCGGCGAAGGCGCCAAACATCAGCCAATAGGCGGGGTCGTCGACCAGGATGGTGTCGCCGGGACGCGTGAATTCGCGCGCCACCAGATCCAGCGCCTGCATCACGCCCACCGTGGTGACAATCTGCTCGGGCGGGCAGGCGATTTCCAGGCCGGCCAGTTTCATCTGCAACTGTTGCCGCAAAGGCAAGAAGCCCTGCGGCGCGCCATAGCTGAGCATGTGCGCGCTTGGCTGGCGGCTGACGTCGCGCAAGGCGCGCGCCACCAGTTCGCCATCGAGCCATTCGGGCGGCAGCATGCCGGAACCGGGCGCCGGATGGGGCGGCGTCTGGCGGAACATATTGCGGATCAGCCAGACGACGTCGAACTTTTGCGCGCCCGCCTGCTCCGTTGCGCCAGGCGCCAACGGCATGGCCGTATTCAGCGGCGAGCGTTCACGCACGAAAAAGCCGGCGCCGCGCCGCGATTCCAGATAGTCGCGCGCCACCAGCTTGTCGTAGCTGGCCACCACCGTGGCGCACGACACCTGCAGGCTGGCCGCGAACTGGCGGATCGACGGCATGCGCGCACCGCCGCGCAGCAGCTTGTCGTCGATGCGCGCCGCCACCGAGCGGACGATCTGGTCGATCAGGGTTTCGCCCGAGGCGCGCGACAGCAAGGGCAGCGGTGGCGCTGCGGGTGTATGACTCATATGACCATTACAGTATGTGAAATTATGCGATGAAGTGTATTTGTACTGTACTGCTATTCGCGCCTAGGATAACAGCATGGAACACACAAATCCATGCCTTCCCTTACCCTATGCACCAGGAAACCCATGTCTTCACCTTCGAGTACCGCCTCCTCCACCGCCCACCCGCCCCGCCTCGGCGACGACCGCAAGGGCTTGCTGCTGGGCCTGATCGCCGTCGTCCTGTTCAGCCTGACCCTGCCTTTTACGCGCCTGGCGGTGGCCGAACTCGACCCCACGTTTGTCGCCCTGGGCCGCGCGCTGGTGGCCGCCGGCCTGGCGGGACTGTGGCTGTGGCTGCAGCGCGCGCCGCTGCCGCGGCGCGAACAATGGCTGCCGCTGGCGCTGGTGGCGCTGGGCTGCGTGGTGGGTTTTCCCTGGCTGACCTCGATCGCCATGCGCAGCCTGCCCGCCTCGCACGGCGCCGTGCTGGTCGGCATCCTGCCGCTGGCGACGGCCGTGTTTGCCGTCCTGCGCGGCAAGGAGCGCCCCTCCGTGGGTTTCTGGCTGATGGCGCTGGCCGGCACGGCGCTGGTGGTGCTGTTCGCCCTGCGCCAGGGCGGCGGCAGCTTTCACCTGGCCGACGTGCTGATGTTCGCCGCCGTGCTGCTGGGCGCGCTCGGTTACGCGGAAGGCGGACGTTTGTCGCAAAGCATGCCCGGCCAGCACGTGATCAGCTGGGCGCTGGTGCTGGCGGCGCCGTTCGTGCTCCCCGTCGTGCTATGGAACGCATGGCCGCAGCGCGCACTGATGGCCCAGGCCGGCCCGGCCGCGTGGCTGGCGTTCGCCTACATCTCCGTCTTTTCCATGTTTATCGGCTTCTTCTTCTGGTACCGGGGCATGGCGCTGGGCGGCGTGGCCCGCGTGGGACAGACGCAGCTGCTGCAGCCCTTCCTCACCCTGCTGGGCGCCGCCGTGCTGCTGAACGAGCCCTTGACCCGCTCCAGCCTGCTGTTTGCCGGCGCCGTGATCGCCGTCGTCGCCATCGGACGCAAGCTCAAGTGACGCCCGTTTGCAACGTTGCCGCGCACACGAAGTGGGCACAGCCGCTGGTAAGTCGTACAATACCGCAGCACTTTGCCGGGCAGGCCAGGCTTGCCATACAAAATGCGGACAAGTCGTTTCCCGTCCATTAAGCGATTTCGGGCGGTGCCTATCCGGTGCCGCTTTTTCAGGAACCGCCACAAGCGGACCATAAAAACCAGCCGGCGCAGCTCGGCATCTTCTGTGAGACTCGTATGAAAATTGAAAATCCGAATCCGATCCAATGGCGCTTTGCCGAACGCGCGGAACAGCTGCAAAGCTCGTTCATCCGCGAAATCCTGAAGATCACGCAGCGCCCTGAAATCATTTCGTTTGCCGGCGGCCTGCCGTCGCCCGCCACCTTCCCCGTCGAGGAAATGAAGACGGCCTTCGACAAGGTCCTGTCGAACAATGGCAAGGTCGCCCTGCAGTACGGCCCCACCGACGGCTACCTGCCGCTGCGCCAGTGGATCGCCGACTCGCTCTCCAGCAATGGCAGCGTCATCCTGCCGGAACAGGTCCTGATGACGTCCGGCTCGCAGCAGGCGCTGGACTTGCTGGGCAAGGTGCTGATCGACGAAGGCAGCCGCGTGCTGGTGGAAACGCCCAGCTACCTGGGCGCCCTGCAGGCGTTCTCCGTCTACCGCCCCGCATTCGTGTCCGTCGATACCGATGACGAGGGCCTGGTGCCGTCGTCGATCGACCCGGTCGCCGACGGCGCGCGCCTGTTGTACGCGCTGCCGAACTTCCAGAACCCGACCGGGCGCAGCCTGTCCGTGGCGCGCCGCGTGGAACTGGTGGAAACCTGCGCCCGCCACGGCCTGCCGCTGATCGAGGATGACCCGTACGGCGCCCTCAGCTACAGCGGCGAGCCGTATCCGAAGATGATCAACATGAATCCGGACGGCGTCATCTACATGGGCTCGTTCTCGAAAGTGCTCACACCCGGCATCCGCCTCGGCTACGTGGTGGCGCCGATGCCGCTGGTGCGCCGCCTGGAACTGGCCAAGCAGGCGGCCGACCTGCACACCTCGCAGCTGACGCAGATGGTCGTGCACGAAGTGATCAAGGACGGCTTCCTGGAGCGGCACATCCCCAGCATCCGCAGCCTGTACGGCAACCAGTGCCAGGCCATGCTGTCGGCCCTGGAAGAGCACTTCCCGGCCGGCGTCACCTGGACGAAGCCGGAAGGCGGCATGTTCATCTGGGTCACGCTGCCCAAGCACATCGATGCGATGAAACTGCTCGATGAGGCGATCGCCAACAAGGTCGCCTTCGTGCCGGGCGCGCCGTTCTATGCGAACACGCCGGACACGCACACCTTGCGCCTGTCCTTCGTGACGGTGCCGCCGGAACGCATCCGCGAGGGCATCGCCATCCTCGGCAAGCTGATCGCCGCCAAGGTGTAAGCTCCCCTCATGCGCCCCGCCTGCCGCGGGGCGCACTGCCGTCAGGCACGCCCCCTCCAAAAACAGTCTTTACGGTAACAACTACGTGTATTTATTTTTAAAAATACCATAAATACAACATTTTACCCCCTCGCAGACCATCAATTTTTCACCCAACAAATTGGCAAAGCGGTATGATTCGCCCAAAGCGTGAGTTTTGAATCGGGTCAGCCTTTGACTGCACGTGTACATGCGCTGATGGTCCGCAGTCTGCGGCCAGGGCAACACTCCCGGCGCCACCAGCCCGACCGCCCATGCGCGGCGGCCACGGCCTGTCGGGCTTCGGCATCACCGAAAGTGCAACAAAACGCTGGCCTGGAGCTTATCTCGGCAGGGAGTGTCTTCTGCAGGCAGCGCATCACGAGCGCGGACGGGGCGTGAGTAGCACGCGTGGCAAGCCACGCGACGACGCTCGACGCAGTTCCCGCTTGCGAGGGCGCCAGCAAGAGGCGTATTCGGTTGCCGAGACAGGCTCCCAGCGCAGCACATCCGAAAAGGCCGGTAGCAATGAGTCCAGGCAGTGTGGGGTTTTCCCAGCGGCGTGAAGCCGCCATATTGATTGTTGATGATGCGCCGGCCAACCTTGAGCTGCTGCGCAAGCTCATGAGCGAACAGGGTTATCAAACCTATGTCGCCACGTCCGGCGAGCGGGCGCTGGCGATCGCCCAGCGCGCGCATCCGGACCTGATCCTGCTCGACGTGCTGATGCCCGACATGGATGGCATCGAAACCTGCCGCAAGCTCAAGCACAACCCGCTGACGCACAGCATTCCCGTCATCTTCATGAGCGCCAAGACGGACACGGACGACGTGGTGGCCGGCTTCGACGTGGGTGCCGTCGACTACATCAGCAAGCCCTTGCGCATGGCAGAAGTGTGCGCCAGGGTACGTGCCCAGCTGCAAATCCGCAGCAACAATGAAACCCAGCAGGAACAGGCCGAGCGCCTGCGCACCATCGTCAACAACATGGCCGAAGGCTTGCTGATCATCGAGGCCGATGGACGCATCCAGTACACCAATCCCGCCTGCGACCAGTACCTGGGCTACCGCGAGAACGAACTGGCCGGGCGCTCCATCGGCGAACTGCTCAGCCCCCTGGTGACGCAGGAATACCTCGACTACTTTGCCATGTACGCGGCCAAGCCGGAAACGGCGCACAACCACGGCACGCGCGAAGTGGCGATCCGCCACCGCAATGGCGAGGCGCTGAGCATGGACCTGACCCTGACACCCATGTACCTGCGCCAGCCCCTGTACATCGGCCTGCTGCACGACATCACGCACCACAAGCAGTCGGAAGACGCGCTGCAGCGGGCCGCCTACCTGGACCCGCTGACCAAGATCGCCAACCGCCGCCATTTCGACAGCTTCCTGGAGAAGGAGTGGCAGCGCGCCGTGCGCGGCGGCAGCGCGCTGTCGCTGGTAGTGCTCGATGTCGACCATTTCAAGCTGTACAACGACAGCCTGGGCCATCCGGCCGGCGACACCTGCCTGCAGCAAGTGGCGCAAGCCATCGCCTCGCATGCCTGCCGCTCGGGCGACCTGGCGGCCCGCTACGGCGGCGAGGAATTCGTCTTGCTGTTCGCCGACACGGATGCCGACAGCGCGCTGTCCCTGGCCGAGGCGATCCGTGCCCACATCGAGCAATTGCAGCTGCCGCATCCGCGCTCGGGCACCTCGCCGTGGATCACCGTCAGCATCGGCGTGGCGACCATCCACCCGCACCAGCTGGACGACCGTGCGGCGCTGTTTGTCGCCGCCGACCGCGCGCTGTACGTGGCCAAGGAAGGGGGACGCAACCAAGTGCGCGCCACCCACTCGGGCAGCACGGCCTGGGAAACAGTCAAGGCATTGGTGTTACGTTAAGGTTTGAAATTCAGCGCAACACCCAGCGAACATAGCGTAGGCCCACGCCCGACGCCAAGGCACTCCGGGCCAAGCATCTCCGGCCCGCCGTTTTCCGCAGTGGTCAGAATTTTCTGGACACGCTCAGCTTCGCGTTGCGTCCCACGCCGGTGACCGCCTCGCTCAGGTAGGGCATGTAGTTGCGGTTGAAGATATTGTCGACCGTCAGGCGCACTTCCGTGCCGCGCCACACACCCTGCCTGCCATTCCATGACGCGAACAGCGCGTGCAGCGCATAGCCCTTCGACGGCGGCAGCCGGTACACGCTGCCCACGGGCAGCACGCGCTCCTGCTTCGCCACGAAGCGGCCCTGCCAGCCGACGCTGGCACCCAGGTCGGGGAAGCGCCAGCCCAGGCCCGCCATCAGCTTGTCCGGCGCGATGGTCGACACGGGTTCGTCCGCGCCCCACGGGTCGCGCTGCGACCCCGTGCGGGTGCCGCGCTGCTTCGACAGCGAAGCGCTGGCAAACAGGCGCGGCGTGTTGTAATAGGACTCCACTTCCACCCCCTGCGTCTGGAAACCGGCCAGGTTGCGGTAGTCGGACAGCGCCGGCGGCACCTTGCCCGATCCCGGCTCGTAGCCTTCGACCAGCACGCCCAGGCGCGGGCCGATATTGTCGCTGACACGGTTGCGGTAGACCGTCAGGCGCAGCTGCGCGTCGTCGCGCGCCATGAACAGGTTCTGGCGGTGCAGCATGACACCCGCGCGCACGGCCGTCACGCGCTCGACAGCCAGGTTGCGGCTGGTGCCAGGCGTCGATGAACCGAGGCGCGGCGACACATAGTATTCATTCGAATACATCTCGTCGATGGTGGGCGCGCGCCAGGTGCGGCTCAAGTCGCCGAACAAGGCCAGCGTGCTGGACGCCTTCCAGAACAGCCCCAGGCGGGGCGACCAGTCCGCGTGCGTCTTTTCGCTGAAGTCGTGGCCGGCGGCCGGCAGCGGGCTGTTGTAGCGCGAGGCCTTGTTCGGCACGCCCTCGGAAACGACGCGATCGTGGCGCAGCGCCGCCGTCAGGGTCAGGTCGCCATACGTCATCGCATCCTGCAGGTACAGGCCCGTGGTTTCCTGGCGCCCGGCCGGCATGTAGTAGGGCTGGAAGTAGCCGTAGTTGTAGCTGGGGTCCTTCAATGCCGTCGACAACGGGTAGTACATCAGGGTGTCGCGCACGTTCTTGTGCCATTGCAGGCCCGTTTGCAGCACGTGCGACACGGCGCCCGTCGCAAACGCGCTCTCGTTGCGCACCTCCGCGATGCGGTCCACGTACGAGGCCCAGCTCTCGTTGCCCAGCGATCCCAGGTAGGAACCCTGCGAGGCGGACGGCAGCCGCGCGTCATGCTGGTCCGTGTGCGAATAGCCGGCGCTGGCCGTCAGTTTGACCCATGGATTATGTTGCGGCGCATACTGCCATTTCACGGAATAGGTGTCGTCATTCTGGTCGCGGTAGACGGCCTTGCGCTGCCACGCTTCATCCAGCCCGTATTTTTTGATTTCCGCCTCGGTCGGCGTGGGCACGTCCTCGCCCATGGCGGCGAACGGCCCCCAGCCCGAGCTGCCGCTCTTCATCGCCGTCAGGGTCAGGAGCTGCTCCGGCGTCAGGCGGATATTCAGCTTGGCCAGGCTCGAGGGCGCGTCGATGGCGGAAAAGCGGAAGGGCTTGCCGTCGGGCTTGCGCAAATCGTCGGACTTGCGCTGCGTGGTGAAGGCCATGGCGTCGAAGCGGCCGTCTTGCGTGCGGCCGTAGACGGCCACGGTGGCGTCGTTTTCCGCATTGTTCGAGTGGCGCGAGTACTTGAGCATGGCGCCCACGCTCTCGCCGCCTTCCAGCAAGTCTTGCGCATCCTTGGTCTCGACCGTGATGACGCCGCCGAAGCCGCCATTGCCGTACAGGCTGGTATGCGCGCCCTTGTTCACTTCGATCTGCTTGATCAGTTCCGGCTCGATGAAGATGGAACCCTGGCGGTATTTCTCGAAGCCCTTGGGCACGCCGTCGAGGATGACCTTCACGTCCTGCACCTTGTTAAAGCCCCAGATGTTGAGGCTCTGGCCGCTGGGACGGGCCGTGCCGGCCAGGTCCACGCCAGGCAGGGTGTCGAGCAAGGACGCGACATTGTCGGCCTGCTGGCGTTCGATATCGGCGCTATTGATATACGAGCGGCCGGCCGTGCCGGCGCTGATGGCGTCGCCAAACACGCTGATGGCGGGCATCTGCGTGGCGTTTTCCGGCTTGGCGGCATCGTCCGCCCATGCCTGGCCCGGCGTGCCGCCCAAGGCCAGCGCCAGCGCGGCGGCCAGCGGGGTCATGGCGCCTGCGCGCACTCTTGCATACATTGCTTTCCTGCTACTGGACTTCATTGCTTTCCTTGCCTGGTTCATCAAACTTCCGGAATGGGAAAACGCAGGGCAGAGGGAACAGGCTGGGCACGATCAAGCGGCGGCATTGAAGGAAGCGTTGCGGCACCCTGCCCGCGCGGACGCGCCCCGGCACATGGCCGCGGCGCAAGGCACATCACCGTGGATGTTGCCTCAGTGAAATGCGAACCACATCATATATCAGATGAGAATGATTCGCAATATCATTCATCATCCAGCTACTGTGGATAGCCGGTGATGTCGGCGATCTCGCGGTACAGCGGCTGCAGCCGCGCATACATTTTCTGGTACACGCGCCGGTACAGTTGCTCATAGATCCTGCTGTGCCCGGGATGCGGCTGGAATACCCTGCCCGCGCGCGTCATCGCTTGCACGGCGGCGGGAAAATCCGCATGCAGGCCCAGTCCCACGGCGGCGGCGATGGCCGCGCCCAGGCCCGAACTTTCATACACGTGGGCGCGCGCGGCGGGCAGGCCGAAAATGTCGGCCGTCAGCTGCATGGCCGCATCGCTTTGCGAGCCGCCGCCGGCGATGCGCAGCTGCGTGATGGCGATGCCGCTGCGCCGCTCGATGCGCTCCTTGCCTTCGCGCAGCGCATACGCGAGGCCCTCGAGGATGGCGCGGTACATGTGCGCGCGCGTATGCACGTCGCCAAAGCCGATCATGGCGCCCTTCGCTTCCGGCCCCGGCACCTTGATGCCCGGGCTCCAGTACGGCTGCAGCATCAGGCCCATGGAACCGGGCGGCACGGCCTCGACCAGGCGGTCGAACAGCGCCTCGGCGGACAAGCCCGTGCCATCCTCGGCCGCCGCCGCCCGTTCGCGGTCGCCGAACTGCTCCTTGAACCAGTTGACCATCCAGTAGCCGCGGAAGATCTGCACTTCCGTGCTGTAGGCGCCCGGCATGGCGGCCGGGTACGGAGGGATAAAACGCGTCACTTCCACGTACTTGCGGTTGGTCGTGTTGATGGTGGCGGTGGTGCCGTAGCTCAGGCACGCCACGTGCGGCTCGACGCAGCCGGCGCCCAGCACTTCGCAGGCCTTGTCGGCGGCGGCGGCCAGCAGCGGCGTGCCCTCGGGAATGCCGGTCGCCTGCGCGGCGGCAGCCGTGATGGCGCCCATCACGGTGCCCGGCGCCACCAGCTCGGGCAGCATGGAAGGCTTCACCGCAAGGGCCTGCCACTTCCAGTCGAAGCGCCCGGCCCAGGCGTGGCGCTTGTAGTCGAACGGAATATACGCCACCTGCGAGCCGGTCGAATCGATATATTTTCCGCACAGGCGGTGGTTCAGAAAGCCCGACAGCAGCAGGAATTTGTGCGTGCCGCGCCAGATATCGGGCTGGTGCGCGGCAATCCAGTTGATCTCCGCCTCGCGCCGGAAATACGTGATCGTGCCATCGACGCGCGCGGCGCGGAAGGCGGCGCGCCACCAGGGCGCCAGCGGCGGAATCTGGCGCGTGCTGCGCTGGTCCAGCCAGGTGATGGCGGGCCGCAAGGGCCGGCCATCCTTGTCCACGTTGACCACCGTGCCGCGCTGCGTGGTCACCGCCACGCCCTTCACGCTGGCTTTGTCTATCGGCGTGCCGCGCCACAGCTGCTGGCAAGCCTCGCACACGGCCTGCCAGTAGCCGTCGGCGTCGTGCTCGGCCCAGCCGGGATGGTCGGAAAAATACGGTTCCAGGAACACCTGCGCCTTGGCCGCCAGGTTGCCCTGCAAGTCGAACAGCAGCGCGCGCACGCTTTGCGTGCCATTGTCGATGGAGAGGATATACGGGCCATGGCCGGACGGGCTGCGCATGGCTTATCCCGCGCGGGCCAGCGCGGCGCGCAGCGCCAGCAGCAGCGCCTGCGGCTCCTTTTCCGGCAGCGCGCTGAACACGGGCGCCTCCCAGTCCTGGCCGCGCACCGTCACCACGCGCAGCCGGCCCTGTTCGCTCCAGGCCGGATACCAGCCCACGTCGACGATGTCGCCATTCGGGCAAACGATCTGCAGCAGGTCTTCCCCCAGGTCGTCGGCAAGGGCCGCCACGGGCTGCGCCAGGTCAAGCTGCGACAGGCTGTCATAGGTAATGCGGGCGCCGCCCAGTTCCAGCACTTCGCCAAACACGATGGTGTCGATGATGCTCTCCTCTTTTATCGTTTTTATCGTTGCGTCACTCGCCCTGCGGCACGCTGTAATGGCTGCGCCACAGGGCCAGGTAGCGCTGCTGCTCCCGCTCCCAGCGCGCATCGTCCCACGCCAGCTCGTCCTGGCAGATGGCGCGCAAGCGCGGCATGATAGCAAGCGCGCCGCCGGCCAGCTGCAAACCGAGGCGCGTGCGCCGCAGCAGCAGGTCTTCCAGGTGCTGCACGTCTTCCGCGCGCGCGCCCCAGCGCAGCTGCGCCCACAGGGTCTGCGTGCCGGGAATCGGCGCCAGCTCGCCGTCGCGGGCGGCATCGCACAGCGCTTGCGCGGCCATGCCATGGCGCCCCTGCAGTCGCGCGCGCTGTTCCCCGTCGAGCGCCAGCGCGCAGCCGGCCAGGGGCGGCACCGGCGCGAAAATCGGCAGCGGGCGCAAGTCCGCCTGCCAGCCTGGCAGCAGCGGCGCGGCCAGGCGCAGCGCGTCGAGCGCGATCACGCGGAAGGTCGTCAGCTTGCCGCCGGCCACCGTCAGCAAGCCGTGCTCCAGCCACAGCGCATGTTCGCGCGCTTCCTTCGACGGGTCAAGCTGGCCGCTGCCGATCACGGGGCGCACGCCGGCAAACGTGGCGATCACGTCGTGTTCGCCCAGCGCCAGGCCGGGGAACTGCCAGCGCAGCGCGGCCAGCAGGTAATCGAGTTCGCCGCGCGTCATCGCCGCCTCGGCATCGAGTCCGCCGCCGTGGTCGACATCGGTGGTGCCCACCAGCGTCACGCCTTCCCACGGATAGGCAAACACGGGGCGGCCATCGTGCGGGTGCATCAGGCTGACGGCCTGCGCCAGCGGCAGGCGCCAGGCGGGCAGCAGCAGGTGGCTGCCGCGCAGGGGACGCAGTTTCGGTTTTGCTCCCACCTGGCCACGCAAGCCGTCGGCCCAGGCGCCGGTGGCGCTGATGACCAGGCGCGCGCGCACGGTGAATGTCGTGCCATCGAGCGCATCGTTCAAGGTGGCGCCGGCGACCTGGCCATTTTCGCGCAGCAGCGATGCCACGCCCAGGTAATTGACGGCCGCGCCGCCATGGCGCCGCGCCTCCTGCAGCACGCGCAGCACCAGGCGCGCATCGTCCGTCTTGGCGTCCTGGTACAGCATGCCGCCGCGCAGGCCGTCGCGCCCCACATGCGGCGCCAGCATGGCGAAGTCCGCGGCGTCCAGATAGCGGCGCGCGCGCTGGCCCGCCATGGCGTCGTAGATGGCCAGGCCCAGCATGAACTGGCGCCGTCCCGGCTTGCGGCCGGCATAGTCGCCGAAGGCAAAGCCCTGCGGCTCGACCAGCCCCGCCGCATCGGTCAACAGGGCTTGCCGCTCGTGCACCGCCTCGCGCGTCAGGCCGAAGCGGCCCTGCTTAAGGTAGCGCAAGCCGCCATGCACGAGTTTCGATGAGCGGCTCGACGTGCCCCAGGCAAAATCGCGCTGCTCCACCAGCAGTGCGTGCAGGCCGCGCCGCGATGCTTCGAGCAGGATGCCGGCGCCCGTGATGCCGCCGCCGACGACCAGCACATCCCAGTCGCGCGCCAGGACGCCAGGCAAGTCCGCCCTGTTCACGATGGCTCCCCAACCTCGGGCAGCAGTTTGCCTGGGTTCATCATGCCTTGCGGGTCGACCTGTCGGAACAGCGCGCGCATGGCCGCGATGCCCAATTCTCCCTTTTCAGCCGTCAGCCACGGCGCGTGGTCGGTGCCCACGCCGTGCTGATGGCTGATGGTGCCGCCGTTGGCGACGATGGCCGCGCCGGCCGCCTCCTTCAGCGAGCGCCAGCGCGCCATGTTTTCCTCATAGGTTGGCGCCAGCCGGTACACATACGTGGTGTAGACGCTGGCGCCCTGCGGGTACAGGTGCGACAGGTGCGTGTAGGCGTGGACTCGCTCGCCGTGCGCGGCCAGCGCGCCGGCGCCCGCCTGCTCCAGCGCCGCCATCATGGGCGTCACGCGCGGCCAGTCAACGGCTGTCTCCACCGTGTCGATCACATAGCCGTGTTCCCAGGCGCCGTTGCGCAGGTAGACGTTGCGAAAGCGCCCCTGCTTCCACTTGTCGCCCATGTGGCGCCCCACGTGCACGCCCTTGTGCCGCCGCGCCAGCGCCAGCGCGGCGCGCAGGGCCGCGCGCGCCGGCTTTTCTTCTCCGCTGACGCCGACCATCAGCATGCATTTGCCGTCGCCGCAGCCGCGCAGCGCCAGGTAGCGCTCCAGCAAGCCCACCAGTTTCCTGTGTCCGGCCAGGGTCAGCATGGTTTGCGTTTCCAGCCCGTTCGACAGGCGCAGCAGGGACAGCGGAATGTCCGAGCGGGCCTGCGCCAGCGCGCGCACGGCCGCCTGCGCCTGCGCCCAGCCGGCGAAGAACACGGCGTGGAACGCTTCATGCGGCGGCAGCGCGGAAATGCGCACGGTCGCCTGCGTCACGATGCCCAGCCGTCCCTCGGACCCCAGCACCATTTCGCGCAGGTCGATGCCGGCCGCCGAAGCGGGAAAGGTGGGGATGGTCAGGGTACCGCACGGCGTTTCCACCACGCCGCCCGCGAACAGCTGCTCGATGCGGCCATAGCGCAGCGATTGCTGGCCCGACGAGCGCGTGGCGATCCAGCCACCCAGGGTCGAATATTCGAACGATTGCGGGTAGTGGCCCAGCGTATAGCCGTGTGCGCGCAGCTGCGCTTCCAGGTCGGGGCCGTACACGCCCGCGCCAAACGTGGCCAGCTGGGCCTCGCGGTCCAGGTGACCCAGCGCGCACAGGCGCGTGAGATTGATCGACAGCACGGGCCGCGGCCCGGCCGCCACCGTCAGATGCCCGGCCACGCTGGTGCCGCCGCCATGCGGGATCACGGCCGCGCAGGCCCGGCGCGCATAGTCGAGCAACTGGCGCACCTGTTGCGCGCTGTCGGGAAAGGCCACGCCATCGGGAACGGCGCCGATGCGGCCATGGCGCAGCTTGAGCCAGTCGGGCAGGCTTTGCCCCAGCGCATTGCGCACGCGCGTGGCAGGCGTCGTGTCGATCAGCGGATGGGGCGCCAGGCGCGTGACGGGAACGGCGGCGCAGGCCGCTTCGAACGTGGCGTCGGCGATGCCGCTGCCCGGCCCCAGCCGTTCGCGCAGGAATGCCAGCGCCTCCTCGCCCAGCACATGGGCGATGCCATCGTCTCCCCAGCCATTCCAGCGTTGCATCGCATCTCCTTTTTTGCATGTCTGCCCGGCTTGCTATCGTTATACTGCACCAGGGGCAGAATATGCCATCGCCACCAACGGGTATTGGTTTTTCATGACAATCGCATTGTTCCATCATGCCAAGCACAGACAGCCATCACACTGAAGGCAGGGTTGCCGGCGCGTATCTGCAACCGTTGCTGGAAGCGGCCGCCGCGCACGCCATCGCCGCCACCGAGCTGGCGCAGGCGGCCGGCCTGCCGCCGCACAGCCTGGACGGACAGCCGGCCGGCGTCAGCGCGCGCGCCTACGTGCGCCTGCTCGACGCCGGCGCGGCACTGGCGGGCGACGCGCACTTCGGGCTGCACGTGGGCCAGCGCGCGCGCATGGGTACGTACAGCGCCTACGGTTTGATACTGCTCAGCTGCAAGAATGTCGGCCAGGCGCTGGAACAGACGGCCCGCTACGAACGGCTGGCGCACGATCTGGGGCGCTCGACCCTGCGGCGCGACGGCGCCGTCGCCCACTACCATTGGAGCAGCCATTTTCCGGACGCCAGCCGCCACCTGGTCGACAGCGTCTTCGCCGGCATTCGCGTCTGCGGCGACTGGCTGGCCGGCATGCCGCTGCCGCCCGCCGGGCTGGCGTTTGCCCACGATGGCGGCGGGCCGCTGCTGCGGCACGCGTCGCACCGCGACGAATATGTGCGCGTGCTGGGCAGCCTGCCCGCCTTTGGCGCCGGCGCCAATACGGCCACGTTCGACGCGCAGCTGCTGGACTGGCCCGTGCCGAACGCCGATGTCAGCCTGTACCCGGTGCTGTGCCAGCATGCGGAACAACTGCTGGCGCGGCGCCATGCCGAGGCGGCCGCGGGAAGCGGCATCGAAGCGCTGGTGCACGCGGCCATCGTGGCGGGCTTGCGCCAGGGCGCGGCGCGCCTGGCCCACGTCGCCACGGAGCTGGCGTTCACGCCGCGCACCTTGCAGCGCAAGCTGGCCGAGGCGGGCACCAGCTTCCAGGCCGTGCTGGACCAGGCGCGCTACGGCCTGGCGCGCGACTACCTGCGCCAGCCCAGCCTGTCGCTGGTCGACGTCGCCTTCCTGCTCGGCTACCAGGAACAAAGCGCGTTCAACCATGCGTTCCGCACCTGGGCCGGCACCAATCCGGGCGCCTGGCGCCTGCAGCAATTGCAGGAGCCGCACGCGCCCCTGTAACGGCAATTCCTGTGCGTGCGCAAGCCATGCCTGCGCGGTTTTCTGGCTATACTGGCACAGTCACGACTCCCACGATCACTCCAACCCGCAATGCAAAGGATTAATATGCAACTCAAAGACAAAGTCGCACTGATTACCGGCGCCGCCAGTGGTATCGGCAAGGAAATGGCCATCGAATACGCGAAACAGGGCGCCAAGGTCGTCATCGCCGACCTGGCACTGGACGCGGCCAGCAAGACAGCCGAGGAAATCAAGCAATCGGGCGGCCAGGCGTTTGCCGTCGCCATGGATGTGTCCAGCGAAGAACAGGTCGACAAGGGCGTGGCGGACGCCGCCGCCCACTTCGGCGGCATTGACATTCTGATCAGCAACGCCGGCATCCAGATCATCAGCCCCGTCGTCGACTATCCGTTCGAGCAATGGAAGAAGATGCTGGCCATCCATATGGACGGCGCCTTCCTCACCACGCGCGCCTGCATGCGCGAAATGATCAAGGCCGGCCGCGGCGGCGCCATCATCTACATGGGTTCCGTGCACTCGCACGAAGGCTCGCCGTTCAAGAGCGCCTACGTGGCCGCCAAGCACGGCCTGCTGGGCCTGGCCAAGGTGGTGGCCAAGGAAGGTGCGAAGGACCATATCCGCGCCAACGTCATCTGCCCCGGCTTCGTGCGCACGCCGCTGGTCGACAAGCAGATCCCCGAACAGGCGGCCCAGCTGAACATCAGCGAGGAAGACGTGATCAAGAAAGTCATGCTGAAGGACACCATCGACGGCGAATTCACCACCACGCAGGACGTGGCGCAAACGGCCGTGTTCCTGGCCGCCTTCCCGTCGACGGCACTGAGCGGCCAGTCCATCGTCGTCAGCCACGGCTGGCACATGCAGTAAGAGTGACGCCCGCCCACATCGGCTGCGCGGCGCCCTGTGCGGCCGGCGATGATGTGGGCGGACGTTGCGACATCAGCGTATCAACCTTTCCGCATCCCACCCGAAAGTTTTTCCCTTGCAAGACAACACTTACCGCCACCCGCGCGCGGGCCGGCCGGGGCGCCTGTTTGCCGCGCTGGCCAATTGCACGCATTTCGCCAGCGCGCGCCAGGCTGTCATGGCGCGCCTGCCCTTCCTGACACTGCACAGCGACGTGCGCGACGTCGTGTACGTGAGCTGGCTGGTCGACGCCGCCGCCGCGCAGAAATTATTGCCGCCAGGCGTGACCCTGTGGCAGCGCGACGGCAAGACGCCGTTCACCGTGCTGACCTACCGCCACGGGCATTTCGGCCCCGCCCTGCTCGGTCCGCTGCGCCGCCTGCTGCCGTCTCCGCTGCAAAGCAACTGGCGGCTGTACCTGGACCACACGCCAGCGGGTGCGCCTGACGTGCCCTGCGTGTATTTTCTGAAAAATATCATGGACAGCCTGCCGCATGCGCTGGGCACGCGCCTGTTCAGCGATATATTGCCGACGCACCTGGCCGCCGGCATGACGCTGGACGTCACGGCCACGCAAGCCCGCTGCGCCATC
Source organism: Janthinobacterium sp. GW822-FHT07H11 (assembly GCF_058798615.1). Lineage (NCBI taxonomy): Bacteria > Pseudomonadati > Pseudomonadota > Betaproteobacteria > Burkholderiales > Oxalobacteraceae > Janthinobacterium > Janthinobacterium sp. GW822-FHT07H11. The sequence continues at coordinate 2,384,621 of NZ_CM179507.1, read as the reverse complement.
GCCAGCGGCGCCGGCAGCGCTCCACCGCTGGACGTGCAGGCCGACATCGGCGGCGGCAAGGCCCTCGATGGCGACTGGCAACCGCTGTTCGGCAGCTGGCGCGACGCCGTCGCCTTTCTCGCCTGCCAGGATGCAGCCATCGCGTCCGTGCCGCGCAACGGCAAGCTGGTCTTCGGCGAAATCGACTTGCCCGTTGATCTGGATCAAGTGCAGGCATTGACGGCCGGGCGCGCCGACTGCGGCTTGCTGGCGCAGTTGCCGCCCCTGTCCGGCCCGTTCGCCTTTCTCGTGCCCCAGGTGCCCTTCAAGGCGCTGTCAGAGCGCCTGCTGTAGCGCTGCGCGCGGGGGCGCGCAAGGGCGCGGCCATGCCGCCGCGCCGGCGTTCCAGCTTGAACAGCGCCATCGCCTGTTCCAGCTGCAAGGCCTGGTCTTGCAGCGACGCGGAAGCTGCCGCCGACTCTTCCACCAATGCCGCGTTCTGCTGCGTCACTTCATCCATCTGCGTGACGGCCATGTTGACCTGGCCGATGCCGTGGCTTTGCTCGCGCGAGGCCGAGGCGATTTCTTCCATGATGCCGTGCACGCCCTGCACCGCGCCCAGCATTTCGGCGCTGCTGGCACCCGCCTGCTCGGCCAGTTTCGCGCCCGCCTGCACCTGCTCGAGCGAGGCCGTGATCAATTGCTTGATTTCCGTGGCGGCCGCCGCGCTGCGGTGGGCCAGGGTGCGCACTTCGCCCGCCACCACGGCAAAGCCGCGTCCCTGGTCGCCCGCGCGCGCCGCTTCCACTGCCGCGTTCAGGGCCAGGATATTCGTCTGGAAGGCGATGCCCTCGATAATGCCCGTAATGTCGCCGATCTTCTTCGATGAAGCGTTAATATCCGCCATCATCGTCACCATCTGGCCGACGATCTCGCCGCCGCGCCCGGCCAGGCCGTGCACCTTGCCCGCCATGTCGCTCGCTTGCACGGCATTGCCGCTATTTTGCTGCACCGTGGCGGCCAGCTGCTCCATGCTCGACGCCGTCTGCTCCAGGGCCGAGGCCTGCGCTTCCGTGCGGCCCGACAGGTCCATATTGCCGGCGGCAATTTCCTGGCTGGCCATGCTGATGCGCAAAAAGTTACCGCGCACGTCGCCGACGATGGAGTGCAGGTTCACGCGCAGCTGTCGCAGCGAGCGCAGCAACTGTCCCATCTCGTCGCGCCGCGTGGTGTCGAGTTCGCCCGTCAAGTCGCCGCCCGCCATCACGTCGCAAGCCTGGCGCGCCCGCTGCAGCGGCTGCAGCACGACCTTGTGCAAGGCATGCCAGAAATACAAGGTCAGGCACAGGGCCAGCACGGACAGGCCCGTCAGCCAGCCGTGGGCCGCGGCCGGCAGCAGTCCCGCATCCCACCCCAGCTGCAGCAGCAACAGCAGCACCAGCGCGCCCAGGTTCCAGGCGATGCGCCGGCCGATGGCCATGTCGCGCACGCTGAGCAGCCTGGCCAGCCAGCCCGTGCGCACGGCGGCGCCCTGGCTGAGGGCGATGCCCGCGGCCTGGCCCGCCTTGATGCGCGCGTACAGGGCCGTGGCCTGCGCCACCTGCTGCCGCGTCGGCTTGGTACGCACGGACATATAGCCGACGGCCACGCCATCCTCGACGACCGGCGTCACGTTCGCCAGCACCCAGTAAAAATCGCCGCTCTTGCAGCGGTTCTTGACCATGCCGCTCCACGAGCGTCCCGAACGGATGGTGGCCCAGAAGTCGGCGAACGCCTCGACCGGCATGTCCGGGTGGCGCAGGATATTCTGCGGCGCACCGATCAACTCTTCCGCGCTGTACCCGCTGACGGCGATGAAATACGGGTTGGCATACGTGATATTGCCTTGCAAATCGGTAGTCGATACGATGGTTTCGGTATCGCTCAGGGTGATCTCGGTATCGCTGACGGGAAGATTGAGTCGCATGGTCACATCCTCAGAGTTGGCCCGTACAGTGACGGGTAAGCGGACAACAGCCTGTTGCCGGGCAAATGCGCACGCTGCACTGGCGCTTTTATTTTAATATCTTGTTATTAATAAAATGTAATTTATTCCGGCCAGTCGCCGCTACGCCACGGCCGCCTCGCCAGCCCAGTAGCGTTCGATATCCTGCAGGCGCCACTGGGCCGCGCTTTCGGTGGAGACGATGCGTTCCAGGCACCCGGGCGCGGCCAGGTCCAGCAGCGTCGGCGCGATGCAGGTGCCGGCGCGTATCGAGAAAAAGACGCGCACGGTGGGCAGGGTCAGCGATTTCCCCACCGCCTGCCCCACCACCACGGCCAGGCGTTCCGACTGCAGGCGCACCAGGGTGCCCTGCGGATAGATGCCCAGGCATTTGACAAAGGCGGCAAACAATTGCGCGTCCAGGTGGCTGCCGCGCCAGGCGGCCATGCGGCGCAGCGATTCGGCCGGGCACCACCCCTGCTTGTATGCGCGCGTCGAGGTGATCGCGTCGTACACGTCGCAAATGGCGCCCATGCGCGCAAACAGGCTGATTTCTTCGCCGCGCAAGCCTTCGGGATAGCCGCTGCCGTCGAGCTTTTCATGGTGATGCAGGCACACGTCGAGCGCCACCGGATCGATGTCGGCCGCCTCCTGCAGCATGCGGTGGCCCGCCGCGGGGTGGGCGCGCACGGAACTGAATTCAGCCTCGCTGAGGCTGCCCGGCTTGTTGAGGATGGCCGAGGGCACGGACATCTTGCCTATGTCGTGCAGCAAGCCGGCCAGGCCGGCGGCGCGCACCTGCTCCGGCGCCAGTCCCACTTCCCCGGCCAGCGCGATCATCAGCGCGCACACGGCCACCGAATGCATATAGGTATAGTTGTCTGCCGTTTTCAGCCGCGCCAGGCCGATCAGCGCGCTGCCGCCGCGCAGTACCGAGGCGGCGATGTCGTCGACCAGCGCGTAGGCCTGGCCCACGGGCAGGGCCTTGCCCATGCGCGCCTCGTCGAACATCGATTGCACGGCCTGGCGCGAATGCTCGATCAAACGCCTGGCATGCGCCAGTTCCTCGTCGCGCGTCAGCGGCACGCAGGCGGCAGGCGGGGCCTCGGCGGCACCCGGAACGGACGGCGTGCCGGGCGCATCCGGCCCGGCACCGGCCGGCGCGCTCACCGTCTCGGCCGCTGGCGCCGGCACCGGCGGCAAGCCACGCGCCGTATCGATCCATATTTCGCGCAGCCCGGCCGCACGGATGCGGTCGAGATCGGCCGGTGACTCCAGCAGGAAAGAACGCTTCCAGAATGGCGTATCGAGCCAGGATCGTCCCAGCCGCTCCACATACATTCCTAACGTCAATTCGGCGCTGGCGATTTTTTTCAGCATAAAAGTTCCCCTGCGGTTTAGGCAACAAGATTTAATTGCGCAATGGAAACATATTACCATAAAATAATTAAATTAAACAAATAAATCATTTTTTGATGTGATTTAGCAACATAAACGTGAATTATCACGAATAATCACAATCACCATGAAAATGGCAATATTTCGTTAATTTCATTATTTCAGTGAATTGATGCTGAAGGATGGTCGACGCCAGGCCCGTTGGCGCCCGCCTGCTGGCCTGACCAGCGATATCGACTGGATTTGGCGGTACGGCAATGCCGTGCTGGCAGGCAGCCGATGTTTGCCAGCACGGCCGCCGCCACGGCGCAGCAATGCAGGCAGCCCGAGGATGGGCTGGCGCGGCGGCGCGGCCGGAGTCTAGCGCGGCACGTAGCGCCAGCCCGCGCGCTCCAGCGCGAACGTAAACTCCGTCTTGATGTCTTCCGGGCGACTCGGCACGCTCAGCACGGTGTCGCACACCAGGTAACCCGTCTTGCGCTTGACTTCGCAATCATTGAGGGCCTTGACCTGCATGGTCGTCTGCGCTTCCTGCATCTGCGCATCCTTGGCCGCTTCCGGATTGCGCGCCACTTCCTCCTTGGCCCAGGCGCGGAGCATGGCTTGCGCCTCGGATGGCGACGGTCCCGCGAACTTGGCGTGCTTGCGCTCGACGCCGACCCAGGTGCCGTCCTCATTGCGCAGCGGCAGCACCGTATAACCGTCGCGCATGCCGATGCTCATGTTCGCCAGGCAAACGACCTCGCCTTGCGCTTCCGGTACATCCTGGCAGCCCAGCAGGCTGGTCACGCGCACGGGAATCGGCAGGGACGACGGCGTCTTGGCCACGGCCGCCTGCACGGCGGCGTGAATCTGCTCCAGCGTCGGCATGGTGGCGGCATGGGCCAGCGTGGCGCAGGAAAACGCGGCGGCGGCGGTCAGGGCAAGGGTGGTCAAACGCATGGTGATTCACTCATATAAAAAGGGAAACGCAGTCTAGCATTTCCCATGCAACTTGCCATTTCCGCAGGGCCGCAACGGTGTCACCCCGGCGCATCGAGAAAGGCGCCGCCGTCATCGCGCTGCCCGCGCAGGCGCAGGCCGATGGCACGCAGCATTTCCACCAGTTCGCGCAGGCGCAGGCCCTCGTCGGTCAGTTGGTACTCGACCTTGACGGGCACTTCCGCGTAGACCGTGCGCGTGAGCAAGCCCGCCTGTTCCAGCGCGCGCAAGTCCAGGGTCAGCATGCGCTGCGAGATAGCCGGCACGGCGCGGCGGATTTCACTGAAGCGCTTCGGCCCCGCCATCAGATAGCTGAGCAGCACCATTCTCCAGCGCCCGCCCAGCAGCCGCATCGCTTCTTCCACGGCGCAGCCGGAGGCATTGTCTTTCATGATTCGCTTCCCATTCGGTATAAAAAATGTACCTATACCACATTATTCTGGCTTCTTCCAAATAGTAACCATTGCCGCTAGACTGCCCTTCCCGCCTCTCTCTGGAGTTCCAGCATGGAAACTACCCTGATCTACAGCGTGCCGTTCGGCTGCTCGTTTGCCGCCATCGCCGCCCTCGAATGGAGCGGCCTGCCGTATCGCCTGGCCCGCGTCGAAGCGCGCGAGCCGGCCAGCAAGCAGCATCCGGCCTTTCTCGCCATCAATCCCCTGAGCCAGACGCCGGCCCTGCTCACGCACACGGGCGCGCCGCTGCTGGAAAGCATGGCGATCCTGCTGCATATCGCCGCCCGCGCGCCGGACAGCAGCCTGGGCTTCATGCAGGGCACGCCCGCCTACGACCGCCTGAACAGCATGCTGTCTTTCCTGCACACGAGCTTCCACGCCGCCTTCATGCCCGCCTTCCAGGCGGCGCGCGCGGCGCCGGATGACGCGCGCGCCGCCGTCTGGCGCGAAATGGCCATCGACAAGGTCAACAAGGGCCTGGCGCACCTCGATCGCCTGCTCGAAGGCCGCGCCTGGCTCGCTTCCGATGCCGCGCCGAGCATCGCCGACGCCTACCTGGCCGCCACGGCGCGCTGGGCCGAACCGCTGCAACTGGCCCGCCTGGCCGACTATCCGCGCGTGGCGCGCGTGCTGGCGGCGCTGGAACAGGACCCCGGCATCCGCTTTGCCCACGCCATCGAAGCGGGCTTGCCGGCCGCCAGTCGCGGCGGTTTCCTGGGCCACGTGGCGCTCGACCAACTGGCCACTCCAGCCGGCTAACCGGTGGTCAACACCCGCTGGCAGCGCGTCTTTATTGCTATGATGTCGGGCTGCCGGCGGTACAGCCGGCCACATCAAGACCATATCGATAACGTCGTAATATAAAACGGGAGTTTGAATGAGTTTACGTCTGCTGCTCTTGGGAGCATTCAGTGCCGCCATGGCCACCACCGCCGTGCCAGCATGGGCCGCGCCGCGCGGTTTCACCGTGGAAGACATGGTTGCCATGGAAAGAGTCGGCAGCCCCGTGCTGTCGCCGGACGCCACGCGCGTCGTCTACACGGTGCGCACGACCAACCTGGACAAGAACCGCGGCAATACCCAGCTGTGGATGATCGACCTGCGCGCGCCGAACGCGGCGCCGCGCCAGCTCACGCGCGGCGACGCCAGCGCCAGCGACCCGCAATGGTCGCCGAACGGCGACGCCATCTATTTCCTCTCGGGCCGCTCCGGCTCCTCGCAAGTGTGGCAGCTGCCCCTGACTGGCGGCGAAGCGGCCAGGGTCACCGACCTGGCGCTCGACGTCGACACCTACCGCTTGTCGCCGCAGGGTGACCGCCTGGCCTTCAGCATGGGCGTCTTCCTCGATTGCGCCGATATCGCCTGCACCAGGAAACGCCTCGATGAAAAAGCGAAAAACAAGGCGAGCGGCATGGTCTACGACCAGATGTTCGTGCGTCACTGGGATACCTGGGCCGATGGCCGCCGCAACGCGCTGTACTCGGCGCCCATCGATGCGACCGGCAAGGTCAGCGCCGCCCCCGTGAGCCTGAGCGGCACCCTCGATGGCGACGCGCCCTCGAAGCCGTTCGGCGACAACGGCGAATACCACTTCAGCCCGGACGGCAAGACGGTGGCCTTCTCCGTGCGCGTGGCCGGCCGCACGGAAGCGTGGTCGACCAACTTCGACGTCTATACGATACCGGCCGCCGGCGGCCAGGCGCCGCGCAACCTGACCAGCGATAATCCCGCCTGGGACGCGAAAGCCACGTATTCGCCCGATGGCCGCACCCTGGCCTATGTCGCCATGACCAGGCCGGGCTTCGAGGCGGACCGTTTTCATTTGGTGCTGATGGATGTCGCCACGGGCAAGAAGCGCACCCTGACCGACGACTGGGACCGTTCCGTGGCCGATTTCCGCTGGACGCCGGACGGCAAGGCCTTCCTCGTGACGGCCGACGACGTGGGCCAGCACCGCTTGTTCCACATCGACGCGGCCAGCGGCAAGGTCGCCGCGCTGACGGGCAAGGGCGCCGTGGGCGACTTCGACGTGCGCGGCAATACCATCGTCCTGGCGCAAGCCAACCTGGCCTCGGGCGCGCAGCTGTACACGCGCAAGCTCGACGCCAAGTCGGAAAACGCACCGATGCAGCAGCTGACGAAGCAGAATGCGCAAGCACTGGCCGACGTGCGCTTCGGCGAATATGAACAGTTCTCGTTCGCGGGCGCGAATGGCGAAACCGTCTACGGCCACGTCATGAAACCGTGGAACGCCAAGGCCGGCGAAAAATATCCGATCGCCTTCCTCGTGCACGGCGGCCCGCAGGGCAGCTTCGGCAACAGCTGGAGCTACCGCTGGAACCCGCAAGTGTATGCGGGCGCCGGCTACGCCACCGTCTTCATCGACTTCCACGGCTCCACCGGCTATGGCCAGAAGTTCACGGATTCCATCAGCGGCGACTGGGGCGGCAAGCCGCTGCTCGACCTGCAGAAGGGCCTGGAAGCGGCCACCAAGAAGTTCCCATGGCTGGACCGCGAGCGCAGCTGCGCGCTGGGCGCGTCCTACGGCGGCTACATGATGAACTGGATCGCCGGTAATTGGCCGGACGGCTTCAAGTGCCTGGTCAACCACGACGGCGTGTTCGACAACCGCGGCATGGCCTACGCGACGGAAGAACTGTGGTTCACCGAGTGGGAAAACGGCGGCACCTATTACGACGCGCCGGCCAAGCACGAGCAGTTCAATCCCGTCAACTTCGTGAAGAACTGGAAGACGCCGATGCTGGTGGTGCAGGGCGACCTGGACTTCCGCATCCCTACCGCGCAGGGCCTGGGCACCTACACGGCGCTGCAGCGCCAGGGCATCCCGAGCAAGCTGCTGGTCTTCCCGGACGAAAACCACTGGGTGCTGAAGCCGGCCAATTCACTGCTGTGGCATCACACGGTGCTCGATTGGTTGAATACCTATACCAAGAAGTAAGCCATGAAGCAATGGGGTGAAAGTCGGATTACGGCCTTCGGCCTGATCCGACCTACGTTCGCTCCTCATATCAAAAAAAAGCCGCGCGGTGCATCTCTGCACCGCGCGGCTTTTTGTTTTGTAGGTCGGATTAGCGGCGCGCGCGCCGCGTAATCCGACACTGCGCATCACATCAATACGTATTGAGCGCCTTGGCGAACTTCACGATCCACAGCCGGCTAGGACGCTCGCGGTCGTCGCCGCGCGCCACGCGGATGGTGTTGGCCGCGTTGCAGCCGGCAGCGCTGCTGGTGACGATGGCGCCGTTGGCATCGACCGTGCACTTGGTCACGTCGGCGCCATCGACTTCCACGCCATTCGCGTCAAAGATCTTGGTTTTCAGGCCGAAGTCATTGTCGTTGGCCAGCGCAATGGTGGAGTCGTCGACCAGGGTCAGGCCTTCGGCCTTTTCCGCCGCCCAGCCGATGGCGTTCAAGTCCAGCAGCACGGTTTTCTTCAGCGGCGTGACGGCGGCCCAGTCGGCGCCATTGACGGGGGCGCCGCCCATGCTGCTCTTTTCGAGGTCGGAGGTCGTCGCGTTGAAGCCGGCGGCCGCAATGTCCGTGGCGCCCTTCAGTTCGACCAGCATCAGTTTATTGAATACCTTGCCCGACGGCGCGGCGCCCTGCTCGATGACGAGGAACTTGCCGCCGCCCAGCGCCACCATGTCGCCCAGCTTGGCGTTGCCCGTGCGGCCATCCTGGTAGTCGGCGGCATTGAGCGGATACGCGTACATCTTGCCGCTGCTGCCCGTCGTCGGATCAAATTCGATCCAGCGCGTGAAGCGGGCAAAGCGCTCGACCTGCTCATTCTTCTTCGTCACCGTGTACGGCGCGCTGCCGTCGGACAGGGGGCTTTGCAGGAAGGCATACAGCTTGTCGTTGCTCGTATCTAAGGTCATGCCTTCCATGCCGCGGTTCGCGCGACGCTTGGCGAACAGCGCCGGCAAGCCCTTGCCCGGCTCGTATTTCGCCTGGATGATGCCCGTGGCGGCATCGATCTTGACGATGAAGGGACCGTATTCGTCGGAGACCCACAGCGCATTGCGCTTGGCATCGACGACGATGGCTTCCGAATCGAGGCCACCCGCATTGAAGACGGCCTTGCCCGTCGCGTCGAACTTCATCGCATCCATGACGGGAATCTCGGCCGAATTGCCGACCGCGCCCACGGGCACGGGCAAGCCCGAGCTGTTGACGGTGGCCGACACCTTGATCGGCGTGCTCGATGCCAGCACGGCGCCGTTCTTGCCTACCGTGATCACGCCGAACGACGGGGTAAAGCTGGGCGACGGGAAGATCTTGCTGCCGATCGTGCCCTTGCCCGACGGGTCAGGCACCAGCGGGCCGTCGCCGTTCGGGCCGCGGTCCGTCAGGCCATAGAATTCCAGGTCGCCGGCCGCGTTCTTGCCCTTGTAGGCCAGGCCCGAGCCGTACGATGGCAGGAAGCCGTTCGGGAATTCGCCCTTGATCCTGGCGTTGGCGCCTTCGTACGGCACGTAGAACTTGCTGTCCGCCTGGATCTGGTAGCGCGTCACGGTCACTTTCACTTCGCCCACCGGATTGGCCTGTGTCAGCACTTCGTTGACGGGCGCGCCCGCTTTCGAGGCCAGGGTGTCTTCGAAATGCTCGCGCACCAGGGCGCGGCGTTCGGCATCGACCGTGCGGCCGGCGAATTTGCCGCCGACCGATGCCAGATGCGCGGCCAGCGCCGCGTTGAAGACGGCCGGGGCGGCGCTAAAGTCCAGGGTCTTGCCGGCCAGCGCAGCCTTCACCTCGGCCGCCAGCTTGATGCCGTTCGACGGATCGCTGTCATCGTCGAGCAGTTGCAGCGCCAGCAGGCGGTTGACAACCTTGTCGTCGGCCACGTTGGTGCTGGCCGCCAGCGCCAGCGGCGTGACGATGGCGCCGCACGGCGCGGAACCGAGCGCCAGGCCGCCCACGCTGAAGGCCACCGTCTCGCCCGGATTGCAAATGAATTCGCCCTTGGCGTTGGTGCTGGCCTTGGCCGCGCTGCCGGCCACGTAATCGAGTCCTTCCACTGCGCCGTCGAGGAACACGCCCGTCTGCGCCACGGGCTTGGAAGGCTCCGCCGGCGGATTATCGCTGCCGCCACAGGCGGCCAGGCACAGGCCGGCGGCGATGGCCAGCAGGGTCAGTTTCGGGATCGACGTTACAGCAGTGTTCATGCATTCCTCGGCTAGAGTGGGATGGAAGCCGTGGAGAGTAACTGGGCAAAGTGACAAGCCCATGACAGCCGTCACGCCAGTGGCGTATCCGCAACAGGCCCGCCGATGCCGCCGAAGCGGCCATCGGCCTGGCGCCGGAACTCCTTGGGCGTGACGCCCTTCACCTGCAGGAAGCGGCGGTTGAAATTGGCCACGTTCTGGAAACCCACGTCGTAGCAGACGTTGGAAACATAGTGATCGGTGTCCATCAGCAGCTGGCAAGCCTTGTTGATGCGCAGCCGGCTGAGGAAATCCGTGAAGCTGTTGCCCGTGGCCTTGCGGAAGAAGCGCGAGAATTTACTCAGCGACATGCCTACCTGCTCGGCCAGCATTTCCGCCGAAATCGGCTCGCGGTAGTTGTCCGTGATGTAGTTGAGGACCGAATTGACCTTGGCCAGGGTGGCGTCATCGTCGTAGGAACGCAGCGAGGCGCTCGACAGCAGGCGGTAATTGGCCGTGCGCGCCAATTTGCTCATCAGCTGCACGAATTCGGCGAAGCGCTCGGCGCCGTGCGTGGCGCGGATGCGTGCCAGGTGCAGTTCCGCAGCCGCTCCCATGTCGAAGAATTCCACGCCATAGCTGGAACGATCGAGCAGCGGCAGCAGTTCGCGCAGTTCGGGAATCACGCGCGCGGCGGCGGCCAGCGGCGCGTGGGCGAACTGCACGATCATGTCGCGCAGCGGCACGCCTTCGAGGGCCACGCCATTGGAAATCCAGTTATGCGGCAGGCGCGGTCCCGTCAGCACCAGGTGGCCGGGCGAAAATTCACCGATATAGTCGCCGACGAACAGCCGCCCGCTGGTGGCGACGATCAGGTGCAGCTCGTATTCCTCGTGGCAGTGCCAGCGCACGCGCGTGCTGGGATAGCCATGTTCCAGGTAGTTGATGATGCCGTCGTAGCTTTCGCGCTCCAGTTCGGGCGGCTTGCGCTCGATGTCGCGCTGACCGTCCTTCTGCCATGTGTATTCCATGATCGTCTATGCTGTCTGCTGCCAATTCATTCAATGTACCTCAAAATGGCGCGCCTTAATGAAATCATTCGCCAAAGCGCCCCAGCGCCTGCAGGCGGAATTCCTTCGGCGTCATGCCCTTCAGCTCCAGGAAGCGCCGGTTGAAGTTGGCCACGTTGTTGAAGCCCGCCTCGTAGCAGATATTGTTCACGTAGCGCTCCGTCTCCATCAGCAGCTGGCACGCCTTGTTGATGCGCAGGCGGTTGACGAAGTCCGTGAAGCTGTTGCCCGTGGCGTGGCGGAAGAAGCGCGAAAAGGTCCGCTCGGGCATGTCCACCTGCTCGGCCAGCTGCCGGAGCGAAAACTGGCTGCTGTAGTTGTGCACGATGAAGTTGATGGCGGAACTGATGCGCGCCAGCGCCGCGTCGTCGTCGCTCGACTGCATGGGCACCGTCGACAGCAGCTGGAAATTGCTGGTCTGCGCCAGTTCCCCCAGCAGGGTTAGGAATTCGATGAAGCGCGGCAGGCCGCTGGTGTCGCGGATGCGCCGGAAGCGACGCAGCGCCTGCTCGCTGACGCCAAAGAATTCCACGCCGTGCAGGGCCCGCTGCAGCAAGGGGAAAATCCCCTTCAGTTCGGGGATGGCGGCGGCCATCGAGGCCAGCGGCGCATGCGAGAACTGGATCACCATGTCGCGCAGCGCCACGCCCTCGGGCGGCGTGTCCAGCGAGACCCAGTTGTGCGGCACGCGCGGTCCCGTCAACACCAGGTGGCCGGGCGCGAACTGGCCGATATAGTCGCCGACAAAAACCTTGCCGCTCGTCTCGACGATCAGGTGCAGCTCGTACTCGTCGTGATAGTGCCAGCGCACCAGCGCATTCGGAAAACCGTGCTCGAGGTAGCGGATGAAGCCGAAACTGCCTTTCGGCTCGAAGCCGGGCGTGGCGTCGCGCTGCTGCTCCAGTTCCTGCTCCACCTGCGGATATCCGGCCTTGCGTGGCATGGTGCGCCCTCCCCGTCAGGCGACGATCCGTTCCAGCGCGCCGAGCGCGCCCAGCCCATACAGGCTGGCCAGCGACTGCGATACGGCCTGCGTGAACGCGGGTGTGTCGCAGAGGTCGCCGAACAGCTCGCGCAGGGACAGCAGCGGCGCGGCATCCGCCCCGCCCTGCAGCGCCAGTGCGCGCAGGCGCGCCGCGTACGGGTCGTTCAAGGGCATCTCGCGCCCCTGCTCGTCGTGGCCTTCCAGGTAGCGGAACCAGCACGCCACCGTGAAAGCCAGCAGCTTGATGGCGCCGCCCCGCGCCAGCGCCTCGCGCACGGATGGCAGCACGAATTTCGGGATGCGCGCCGAGCCTTCCGTGCCGATGCGCGCCAGCTGGTCGCGCACGGCCGGATTCGAGAAGCGCTCGATCAGGGTGTCCTTGTAGCTGGCCAGGTCCATGCCTTCCACTGCGCCCAGCAGGGGCGTGACCTCGTCATCCATCATGCGCCGCACGAGCGCGCGGATGCCCGCATCCTCCATCGCTTCGTGCGCATATGTGTAGCCAAGCTGCATGCCAATGTAGCACAGGGCCTGGTGGCTGGCATTGAGCAAACGCAGCTTCATCTTTTCATACGGCAGCACGTCGTGCGTCATCTGCGCGCCCACCAGCTCCCAGGCCGGACGGCCCTGCGGGAATTCGTCTTCGATGACCCATTGGCGGAACGGCTCGCACACGACGGGCCAGGCATCGATGATGCCGAAGCTGTCACGCACGAGCGCCCGGTGTTCGTCCGTGGTGGCCGGCGTGATGCGGTCGACCATGCTGTTGGGGAAGCTGCCATGCGTGGCCAGCCAGCGCGCCAGCGCCAGGTCGCGCAGGGCGACAAAGGCCAGCAGCATCTTGCGCGTGACGTCGCCATTGTTTTGCAGGTTATCGCAGGACATGATGACAAACGGCGGCAAGCCGCGCTGGCGGCGCAGGGCCAGCGCGGCGACCAGGTAGCCGAAGGAGCAGCGCGGCGCCCCGGGATGCGCCAGTTCGTACCTGATGTCGGCATGATCCGCATCAAACTCGCCCGTGCCCTGGTTGACGTAGTAGCCGCCCTCCGTGATGGTCAGCGCGACGATGCGCGTGCCGGGGTCGGCCAGCTTTTCCAGCACGGCCTGCGGCTCGTCGGGCGCATACAGATACTCGCCGATGCAGCCGATGATGCGCGCCGAGTCGCCGGCCGCGCTGCGCTCGACCACCGTGTACAAGCCATCCTGCGCCCGCATGGCGTCGCGCATGGCCGCATCATGCGCGAGCAGGCCCACGCCGCAGTAGCTCCATTGTGCCTGCCCGGGCAGGGCCGATAAGTCATCGAGGTAGACGGCCTGGTGGGCGCGAAAAAAACCGCCCACGCCGATATGCACGATGCCGGGCACGAGCGCCTCGCGCGCATACGCGGGCACGGCCACGTTGGCGGGCAACCGCGCCAGGTTCGCCTGCTTCAATGCGATAGCCGTCATCACAGCGCTCCTTTCGCCGCCGCGTAGGTCTTGCCGGCGCGGTCGAAATAATGGACGAAGCCCGGTTCGAACCTCAAATGCGTCTGCTGGCCCGGCTGCAGGCTGCTGCGTTCGGCGCCGCGCGAGACCAGCTGCACATTGTTCGGCAAGCGCACATAGGTCAGGGTTTCCACGCCCAGGGACTCCACCAGGTCGACGGTGACGGGCACGCTGCCCGGCTGCGCCGCGCCCAGGTGCACGTGCTCGGGGCGGATGCCGACAAAGCCGTCCGCCTGCGCCGCGCTGCCCGCCTGCGCCAGCAGCTGCGGCGCCGCGTCGGCCGGCACCACGTTCATGCTGGGCGTGCCGATGAATTGCGCCACAAAACGGTTGGCCGGGCGGTCGTACAGTTCCAGGGGCGAGCCATGCTGCTCGATCTGCCCGTCGCGCAGCACCACCACGCGATCGGCCAGGGTCATCGCCTCGACCTGGTCATGCGTGACGTAGATGGTGGTGGCGCCCAGCTCGCGGTGCAGCTTGGCGATTTCGATGCGCGTCTGCACGCGCAGGGCCGCGTCCAGGTTGGACAGCGGTTCATCGAACAAAAATACTTTCGGGTCGCGCACGATGGCGCGGCCGATGGCCACCCGCTGGCGCTGGCCACCCGACAATTCCTTCGGCGTGCGCTCCAGGTAACGCCCAAGGTCGAGGATGGCGGCCGCCTTGTCGACCTTCTCGCGGATGATGGCCGGATCGACGCCGGCCAGTTTCAAGGCGAACGACATGTTCTGGAACACCGTCATGTGCGGGTACAGCGCATACGACTGGAATACCATCGCCAGGTCGCGCTTGGACGATGGCAGCGCCGTGATGTCGCGCCCGTCGAGCGACAGCTTGCCGCCGTCGATCGGTTCCAGGCCCGCGATCAGGCGCAGCAGGGTTGATTTTCCGCAACCCGACGGCCCCACGAAGACGACGAACTCGCCCTGTTGGATCTCCAGGTCGATGCCCTTGATGGCGCGGTGCTCGCCAAAGAATTTCTCGATATTGCTCAGTTGAAGGTAAGCCATGATTTTTCTCAATTCTTTAATTATTTGACTGCGCCGAAGGTCATGCCTTGCACGAGTTGTTTCTGGCAGAACCAGCCCAGCGCCATGATGGGCGCAATCGCCATCAGCGAAGCGGCCGACAATTTGGCCCAGAACAGGCCTTCCGGGCTCGAATATGAGGCGATGAGCCAGGCCAGGGTGCCCGCGTTGGAGGCGCCCAGGTTCAGCGACCAGAACGATTCATTCCACGACCAGACCATGCAGACCAGCGCCGTGGAAGCGATGCCGCCCACGGACAGGGGCAGCACGACGTGGCGGAATTCGTCCCACACGGTGGCGCCGTCCATGCGCGACGCCTCGAGGATTTCGCGCGGCAACTCCTTCATGCTCGTGTACAGCAGCCAGATCATGATGGGCAGGTTCATCAGCATGAACATGATGGTCAAGCCGATGCGCGTGTCGAGCAGGCCGAAGTACTGGTAGCAGATATAAATCGGCATCAAAGCGCCCACGCCGGGCATGTAGCGCGAGCTGAGCATGAACTTCAGCAAGCCAATGGTGCCGCCCGTGGGAAAGAAGGCCATCGAATACGCGGCCGGGATGGCGATCAAGAGGCCGATGGCGGTGGACACCACGCTGGTAAACAGCGAGTTCCACGCGTAGCCGAAGTAATTGTCGCGCGCCAGCACTTCGCGGAAGCTGTCCAGGGTCGGCGTGAAGAACAGCAGCGGCGGCGTGGAAATGGCTTGCCCTTCCGTCTTGAAGGCCATCAGGCCCAGCCAGAAGATGGGAAAGAACAGCAGCAGCGCGCACAGCCAGGCGGCGGCCGTGCGGCCATATAAATGAAGTTTGCTATGCATCAAGGTCTCCTTATTTCGACAAGTTCTTGCCGATGACGCGCATCAGGAAGAAGGCGGCGATGTTGGCGATGAGCACGGCGAACAGGGCACCGGCCGAGGCCGCTCCCACGTCATACGACAGCAGCGCCTGCTGATAGATCATGAAGGTAATCGTGGTCGTGTCGAAGCCGGGACCGCCGCCCGTGGTGGTAAAGATTTCCGCGAAGATCGACAGCAGGAAGATCATCTCGATCATCAGCACCACCGAGACGGCGCGGCCCAGGTGGGGAATGTAGAGGTAACGCAACTGCTGCAGGTAGGTGGCGCCATCCATGCGCGCCGCTTCCAGTTGCTCGCGGTCCATCGATTGCAGGGCCGTCATGAAGATCAGGCAGGCAAACGGCAGCCATTGCCAGGAGACCATCATGATGATGGAAAACAGGGGGTGGGCCGACAGCCAGTCGACGGGCGTGGCGCCAAAGAAGAGGCTGATTTGCGCGAACAGGCCGTAGATCGGGTTGAGCAGCATGTTCTTCCACATCAGGGCATTCACGGCAGGCATGACGAGAAACGGCGAAATGAGCAGCACGCGCACGATGGCGCGCCCCGGAAACGCTTCGTTGATCAGCAGCCCCAGCGCGGTGCCCAGCACCACCGTGATCAGCATGACGGAAAACAGCAGGGTAAACGTGTTTTGCAAGGCCGGCAGGAACGAGGCATCGCTAAAGAAAAAGTGGAAATTGGCCAGACCATGGAAAGGATGGCCGCTCGGATCGAGCATGGAATAGCGCACGAACGCGTAATACAGCGTGATCAGCAACGGAATCACGGAAATGACGGAGACGGCAAGCACGGCCGGCGTCAGCAAAGTCCGGGGGATAAAGCGTTTCATAGGATACTCTTGGGACGTGAGGGAATGATCATCAACAGAAATCCGGGGTCAGACCCGTCGGGTCAGACCCCAGTTTTAAGCCACCAATCTCTTCGCCTGTTGATAAACCAGACGGCAAGAAAGGTCTTACTTGTAGTACCCACCCTTGCGCATTTCGCGTTCCGCCGTCTGCTGCGACAACTCCAGCGCCTGCTCCACCGTCACCTTGCCCAGCAGCGCTGCCGCCATCTGCTGGCCGGCCGCCACGCCGATCACCTGGAATTCGGGAATCGAGGCGAATTGCACGCCCACGTAAGGCGATGGCGGCAAGGTACTTTGCACATTGCGCGTGGTGGCCAGGGCCTTGCCTTCGGCGGCGGCGAATTTCGCCACTTTCTGGAACTCGGGACTCGCATACGTCGACTTGCGCGTGCCCGTCGGCACGTTGGCCCAGCTCGTTTCCTTGGCCACCAGTTTCACGTAATCGGGCGAGGTGGCCCAGTTGATGAAGCGCTGCGCCTCGTTCGGGTGTTTCGAGCTTGCTGGAATCGCCAGCGACCAGATCCACAGCCAATTGGCGCCCCGCTCCGTCACGCCGACGGGCGACTGGGCAAACGCCACCTTGTCGGCCACCTTGCTTTGCTTGGGGTCCGTGATGAAGGAGGCGGCGATGGTCGCGTCGATCCAGATGCCGCACTTGCCCTGGTTGAACAGCGCCAGGTTTTCATTGAAGCTGTTGGCGGCCGCGCCCGGCGGGCCGTATTTCTTCATCAGCTCGACATACATGGTGACCGCGTCCTTCCACGGCTTGCTGGTAAATTGCGGTTTCCATTGCATGTCGAACAACTGGCCGCCGTAGGAATTGGCCATGGTGGTGATCAGGGCCATGTTGTCGCCCCAGCCCGGCTTGCCGCGCAGGCAGATGCCGTACACGCCGTTGGCCGGATCGTGCAGCTTGGCCGCCACGTCGCGCAGCTGGTTCCAGCTGGGGCGGTCCTCGAGCGTCACGCCGGCTTTTTTCACCAGGTCGCTGCGGTACATGATCATCGAGCTTTCGCCATAGAAAGGCGACGCGTACAGCTTGCCGTCGCCGGAGAGGCCTTCGCGGATGGCCGGCAGCAGATCGTCGATATCGTACTTGGCGTCCGGCTTGATGGGGATCAACCAGTTTTTCTTGCCCCAGATGGGCGTTTCATACAGGCCGATGGTCATCACGTCGAACTGGCCGCCCTTGGTGGCGATATCGGTGGTCATGCGCTGGCGCAAGACGCCCTCTTCCAGGGTCACCCATTTGAGCTTGATGTCAGGATTGGCTTGCTCGAAGAACTTGCTGAGCTTTTGCATTTCGATCATGTGGCCGTTGTTGACGGTGGCGATGACGAGATCGGTTGCGGCCAGGGCGGAGGCGCTGAGGCTGAGGGCGCCGGCGCACAGCGCGGCAATGGCGGTACGTTTCATTGTGGGTCTCCAGTGTTTTTTGTCGTTGGCAATGCCTGCATGCTTGGCACCACGACCACAATGTATCACCGGGCTTTGATACTTTCTGATACTCCAAAACCGCAATTCAATACTCTTTTGCAGCCATGCTGTGGGCGAAAGTATCGACATTGAGTAAAAACAACACTTTGAAAGAAAGTATCGCTACTTGTTCGATTTGTATCAGGGTGGTTAAAAAAGCGCTGCTAGACTTGGTTTTCGGCATTAGACCGTACGCGGGCTTCCCTCGGGCACCCCGTTTCAACAGACATCTTCCTGGAGACCGCATGAATCGCACTGCATTGAAAACCTTACCTGCCCTGCTCCTGGCTCTCGCCAGCGCTTCCGCCATGGCCGACCCCATGTACCCAAGCGATGCCGAAGGCTTCCACGGCTACCTGCGCGCCGGCGCCGGCAGCAATACCTCGGGCGACGGCGGCTCGCAAGGCTGCTTCGGCCTGGGCGGCAATACCATGAAATACCGTCTGGGCAATGAGTGCGACGCCTACACGGAATTCGGCTACACCAAGTCCGTCGCCCAGTCCGGCGGCGTGAACTACCTGGCCACCATCTGGGTCAACGCCTACGCGCCCAACTCCGATTTCGGCGACAACAAGCTGGGCATCGTCAAGGCCTATGTCGAAGCGCAGGGACTCGATTTCCTGAACGGCGGCACGGCCTGGATCGGCAAGCGCTTCTACTACCGTCCTGACATCCACATGCTGGACTTGCAGTACATCAACATGAACGGCACGGGCGCCGGCCTGGACCGCATTCCTGCCGGTCCCGGTAAATTCTCGTACGCCTTCTTCAAGGACAACGACATCAACACCGTGTCGAAGACCGGCGTCGTCAGCACCAAGTCGGCCGTGCGCCAGAACTTCATCTACGGCGAAATTCCCGTCAATGAAAACGGCACCCTGGACCTGGCCGCGACCTACATCATCGGCGAAGGCAAGGACAACGACGCATTTGGCCAGAAGCACAATGGCTGGCAATTGTCGGCCTTCCACCGTCAAGCGAAAGTCTTCGGCGGCGGCAATACCTTCGGCGTGCAGTACGGCGTCGGCCCTGGCACCGGCAAGGGCGCGCAGTTCGGCGCTTCGGGCGACACCAATTTCGGTTCGGACGTGAAACGCACGCGCATCTTCAATGACATGGCGATCCAGCCGATGGCCAACTTCGGCATGGAATTTGTCGCCCTGTGGCAAAAAGACGAGTCGAACGCCACCGGTTCCTCGACCTGGACCTCGGTCGGCGTGCGCCCCGTGTACGCGTTCACCAACAACTTCAAGCTGGTGGGCGAACTGGGCACGGACCGCGTGACGCAAGCGGGCGGCCTGCCGGCCAAGCGCCTGACCAAGCTGACCATCGCCCCGACGATCTCGGCCGGTCCTGGCCTGTGGTCGCGTCCCGAGCTGCGCGCTTTCGTAACCTACGGCAAATGGAACGATGCGGCCACCGCCTCGGTCAATGCGGCCAACAACGGCGGCCCGATCTACAACAACAATACCAGCGGCACCTCGTATGGTTTCCAGGTGGAAACCTGGTTCTAATACCTGGCTGCGGTAGAAACTGAAAAGGGCGGAACCTCGGTTCCGCCCTTTTACTTTACGGCATCAACAACTTACGGCAAGGCCACCGGCAGTTCCGGATACTCCTGCGTCAAGGCGTACTTGGTGCCGCCCACGGTGACCGTGTAGTTGGCCGGTCCCGAGATCGGCAGGCGGTAGTTCAGGGTCAGCGCCACGGAGCCGCCCGGCGCCAGCGATTGCCAGGCGGGAATCGCAAAGCGGGCCCGGTTGTAGTTCTTCGTGAAGCCGCCGATATTGTTCGGTCCCGTGTAGCCGGCATTGATCACCGTCAAGCCGAAGCCGGACTGGTCGCTCATGTCCGATGGTGCCGACACGGGATAGTCGAACTCCACCACGGTGCCGCCCGGCAGGGTCGAGGCCGTATTGTTCTTCACCGTCATCACCGGATTGATGGGGAAGTTGTTGTCGCCCAGCTTCCAGCCACCCAGGGTGATGCTGACGTTGGCCGCCGTGCCCGGCATGGCGATTTCGGCGCGCTTGTTGCCATACGCGCCAGCCGTGCGGAAAGCCTGGTACAGCACGTCCGTCAGGGTGGTGCCCATGAAATACTCGCCCTTGCCGCCGTTGCGCGTGGCATCCCAGGCATAGTCGCCCGCCATTTCCCAGATCATCACGCCGCCGATATTGTTGTTGACGATGTACTGGGCCTTGGCCGCGATCGACTGCGTGGTTTCCGTGGAAATGAAGACTTTCTTGGTCGCATTCCAAAGCCACGGCGCCACCATGGTGCTGCTGTAGTACGGCACATACGTGCCCACCAGCGTCTTGTCCGTGACTTTATAGGCGTCCAGGTAGCTCGGCACTATGCCGTTTTGCAAGTTCAATGCATGCCAGATGGGGTTGCCGCCGCCTGGCGTGGGCTTGCCTTGTGTATCGAGGTCGTACCACACGTTGTCGATGCCGGTGGCGCCCATGCCGCAGGTTTTTACGCCCGCGCACGTGACCGTGGAATTGGTCAGCGCCGTCGTACCCCACAGGCCGTTGGTGCCGCCTGTCACATCCTTCCAGCCCCGCGTGTAGAACGGCACGCCGATATTGATGCGGCCCGCCTGCATGGCGCCCCGGTAGTAGCGGTACGCCCAGTCCGTGTTCAGGTAGCCGATGTTCTGGTACTGGTACGCATTGCCGGCACGCAACTCGCCATCGTTGCCGTCGTCAAACAGCGCCGCGTTCGGTCCCACATACTGGTTCCACGCGCCGTGCAAGTCATACGTCATCAGGCTGGCGTAATCGAGATATTTCAATCCCGACATGTTTTCCTCGCCGCGCAAGACCCAGCCCGAGGCGGAGCCGGCGATGGTCAGCAGATAGTATTTATTGTCCTGCACGGCCGCTTCGTCGAGCTTCTGGCGCAGCACTTTCAGCAGCACGTTATAGCTCGTCATCAGGCCGGCCAGCCGCGGTTTCGAGACGGCGAAGTCGTTCGGATTGCCCGCCTCGTTGTTGGTGGTCGGGTGTTCGTAATCGACATCGACGCCATCGAAGAAGTTGTACTGGCGCACGAAGGCCACCATGGAATCGGCCAGGGTGTTGATGCCGGCCGTGTTGACGCTGCCGTCCGCATTTGTCGTGGCCGTGTAAAAACCGCCGCTGCCGGCCCAGCCGCCCACGGAGATCATCAGTTTCACGCCCGGATACTTCTTCTTGTATTGCGCCAGCAAGTTGAAATGGCCCTTGTACGGCAGCGACGGATCCATGGCCGCGGCCGGCACGTTCGGCCAGGTGAGGCCCGTGTCGGGATTGGCCGCGCCGCTGCCGATGGCGATCTTCGACGTGGCCGGATCGACGGAGGCGAACGCATAGTTCAAGTGGGTGATCTTGTCCCACGGCAGGTTATTCACCAGGTAAGTCGGGCTGCCATCGACGCCCGTGCGCCAGCTGGCGAAATAGCCGACGATGCGCCGGTTCAAGCCATTCCCGAGCACTTCGCGGCCGTTTGCATCGTAGACCTTGCAATACGGCACATTCGGCACGGCCGATATCAGGCCGTCCGGACGGCAAGCCGTGGGGGTGGGCGTGGGCGTGGGCGTGGGTGTCGGCGTCGGCGTCGGTGTCGGGGTTGGCGTTGGCGTCGGCGTTGGCGTTGGCGTTGGTGTTGGTGTCGGCGTTGGCGTTGGCGTTGGCGTCGGTGTCGGGGTTGGTGTCGGCGTATCCGTCACGGCCCATGGGCCCCACTGGTCAGCCGCGCTGGGGACATTGCCTTGCGTCCACCACTTGGCCTTATAGCTGACGCCCTGGTAAGTCACGCATTGGCCGCCCGTGTAGACGGTGGCGGCGTCCCAGACGGCGCACGCCTCGACGGCGGCGAGCAAGGTATTCGGGGTGGCCGTCGTGCCTTCCTGGCCACCGCCGCAAGCGGCGAGCACGCCGCTGAGCAAAGCCATCAATAATGCATTCGATTTCATGTGGTGTCTGTCTCCGTTATGGTTGTACGGGTTGTACATTGTGAGCTTGTTGCAGGCCCCTCATGGGGCTCTTGTCAACTGTGATCCCTGGCCGGCTTTCCTGCATTTGCTGCTACTGCAACTTCACATTCCAGTTGGCTTCCACGCATTTCACGTAATTCCCGGCCAGCAAGGCGCTGTACGGGGTTTGATAGCTGACCAGCTGGCATTGGTTCTCGCCACCGGCGCTCCAGTTCTTTTCCCAGTAGATGTTGTAGGCAGCGGAACTGGCCGGGGTGAAGCGTTGCATGTTGGCGCAGGACAATTGTTCGCCGGAGTAATCCCAGCCCATGTCGGCGGCAAATTGCTTGTAGTAATCGATGCGGTTTTGCGCGGCCTGCTTTTCCGTCCCCTGCCCGCATTCGGCGTTGATGATCATGATGGTGGTGGCAAAATTATTGCCTGCCCCTGCTGCCGTATCGGCCGCGTTCGGCACCCAGGTGCCGTCGAGCACGTGCAGCATCGACGGTTTCGGTGGTTGCGGATAGACAAAGAAGAACGTGGCCGACGCCAGGTTCAGCCAGGTCGAGGCGACGAGGTCCGGGTTCTTCAGCAGCACGGATTGATCGCCGTCATGCATGGCTTGCGAAAACGGCCCATAGTTATAGTTGTAGGACAGCTGCTTGGCGCCGCGCCCAAAATACTTCTTGAAGCTGCCGTCGGCATTCGTGCCGCACGTCCACACCTTGTTGAAGACGGGGTCCGCGCATTCGACGTTGTAGCCGCAGCCGGCGCCCGTTTCGTCGCAGCCCAGCTCGCGCAAATACTTCAAGCCCTGGCGCCATTGCGGCAGCGGGCTGCTGGCGTTATGGTCGCCCGTTTCCTGGCCAAAGTGGGCGAACATGGTGGCCAGGCTGTGGCGGCAGATGGCGTCCGCGTTGCGCCCGTCGCTGTAGTCGTCGCACACGGCGGGAAATTTCGCCACGGCCTGCAGGAAGCGCTGGTAGGTGTAGCTGGCGTCGCGCGCGGCAAAATAGTAATCCCACTTCGCCGCTGGCAGCAGGCGCTCGACGCGCTTGACGTTCAGGGGATTGCTGGCCAGGCCAGGCTGCACGGCTTCGACGGCGGCATTGCCCAGGGTGCGGATCGATGCCTTGACCTTGCGGAAGAAATCATTGTTTGTCAGTGCCGCCTCGTTGGCCTCGGCCTGGGCCCTGGTGGGCACGCCGCCTGGCGTCGGGGTCGGTGTGGGAGTCGGTGTCGGCGTCGGTGTCGGGGTGGGCGTCGGGGTAGGCGTCGGGGTGGTGGTATCCAGGCTCCACGGCCCCCACTGGTCGTTGTTTGGCGCCGTGCCCTGCACCCACCATTTGGCGCGGTACACCTTGCCGTCGTAGACAGTGCACTGGCCCGCAGTGTAGACGGCGCTGGCGCTCCAGGCCAGGCAACTGTCGCCGGCGGCAGTGGCGGCCAGCAGGGTCGATGGGGCTTCGGTGGTGGTGTTGCCGCCGCAAGCGAGCAGCGCGCTGCCCAGCAGGCCGGCCATGAATGGCGTAGCCAGCCGGCTTGATTGCCGTGTCTTCACATTGTCTCCTGAACGTTATACGAAAACTATCGAAGTAGCTTTTTATGTTGTACGTAAAGAAAGCACAGCGAAGCATCGGCTTTCTGCACAGAGAATGCGACGCCGAAAATTGGTAGTCAAGTGGTTTTATGAAACGGTGTTTTTTACAATACCAGTAAGAGCGCGCACTGTATTGAAGGCAAAGCGGCAAAGAAGGAAGGGAGCTTGAAAAAGGGGCTTGCCCGGCGACGGGCGGCAATACCGCACCAGACCGGCGCGGCAAGTGGTATTAGCACTGCCGCACCCGACACATGCGCATTACGGCGCGGACGCTGGCTTTGCCGGATAATACAGATCGTAAAACCAGCCATAGGTATCTTCGATTTGCGCCTGGATACGCGGCGGAATCGCATGCAGCTTCGGCACGCTGATCGTCGCCTGCTGGCGGTGCGTGTATTTCATGCGGTAATGGCTGTCGCTTTCCTGTATCCCCACGGCCAGATTATGCGGATCAATCTGCCATGGCGCCAGGCCCAGCCACGCATACAGGTGCGACATGCATTCCACCGGCCGCGCCATCAAGTCTTCGAAACGCACGAAATACAGCTTTTGCTGCACCTCGACGGGCAGGTCCAGCACGGCGTGCAGGGAACTCAAGGGGGCACCTATGGTGCGATCCTTGGCAAACAGCATGTCCGCGCGCCCCATGCGGTCAAAATCGGCCAGGTGATCGATAAAATCGACAAGGATGGTGCGCTGGTGCTGGGCTTCGATGGAGCCGTAGACCTGTCCCAGTTCGCGCACGCACACGATGATCTTCGCTTCCGGCGCCAGCTGCAGCAGCATTTCCACGCAATGCAGCCAGGCCCGGTTCTTGTCGACCACGCCCTGCTTGCCGCAATCCTGGTACCAGCCGCGCAGGAAGCCCTGCATGGCCGTTTTCAGATGGCCGTAACTGGCGTCGAAAGTGCTGTCGAGCTGCGACAGGAAAAAAGCGTCGTCGCTGACCATGCGCCGCATGCCCAGCAAGGCGTTGCACAAGGGAGAGCTATTGCCTTCGCAATACAGGTCCGGATGCTGTGCCAGCAGCTGGCACAGCAAGGTTGAACCGGCCCGGGGCAAGCCGGCCACGCCGATAAAATTGGATGTCATGTAGCGTAGCTTTCCTGAAGATAAATGATGAGCATGCGCCAATTATAAGAGTATCGCACCGTCATGCCACATATAAAAAATGCCGCTTCGAGCGACGAAGCGGCATTTCTGGCCAGCGGTCACCCGCGCGCCAGGCCTGTGCTTACTGGCTTTCCTGGCTGGTATTGCCCCCCGTCTCGGTCGGCAGGCGCAAGCCTCTGTCCACGACACTCAGGCGCAGCCCCGGCAAGGCGTTGGTGACGACATTGCCGGCAAGCTGCACTACCGGCGCGGCCGTGCCATCGGCCTGCTCTGGCGAGGCCTTTGGCGCCAGCGTGGCGACAGGTTTGCCTGGCGCGGTTTCGCCGCTGGCGACCATGTCGGCCTGGACCATATTGCCTTGCGATGGCGCCACGTTGACCGTGCCGATCACGCTTGAAATTGCACTTTGCAGCGCTTCCGTCGGATTGACCTTCAACACGCCATCGATATACTTCAAGGTGTAGTTACCAGAACTCTGGCCCGATGCCGATACCAGGTACATGCCTGCGACGGAACCGGTCGATGCCGTCGTATCGAACGCCAGGCTGCCGCCCAGTTCACCCGCCAGGGTATCGGCGCCCAGCAAGCCCGTGTAACTGGCCGTGAAGAGCGGATTGGTGCGCCCCTGGTCTTTCTCCGTATTGTCGACCTTCACCGTCAAGTCCGCCCGCGAAATGGTGGCCGTGGTGCTGGCCGTCGTGTTGGCCAGCGTGTAATTGCCCGCATCGCTGCCACCGAGCGAGATGCCTGTCACGCTCACCGTCTTGCCACTGGCCGCATTCTTGTCAGCAAAACTGCCCGTCGCGGTGGCTACCGTCAGCTTGTCGCCACCCACCATGCCGGTGAACGCCGCACTACCCGTGTTCAGGCTGGCGGCCGTGCTGGTGTCATACACCTTGTTGCCAGCCGTGATACCGGACACATTGGCGATGGTGGCCTTGGCGATATCGGCCGTCGTGCTGGCCGTGCTATTGACCAAGGTGTAGTTGCCCGCATCGGCGCCGCCCAGCGCGATACCGGTCACGCTGACCGTCTTGCCGCTGGCCGCGTTCTTGTCCGCAAAGCTGCCCGTCGCGGTGGCTACCGTCAGGCTGTCGCCGCCGACCATGCCGGTGAAGGCGGCGCTGCCCGTGTTCAGGCTGGCAAGCGCGTTGCCGTCGTAGACCTTGTTGTTGGCAGTAATCCCGCCTACGGCGCTGATGCTGGCCTTGGCGATATCGGCCGTCGTGCTGGCCGTGCTATTGACCAAGGTGTAGTTGCCCGCATCCGTGCCGCCCAGCGCGATACCGGTCACACTGACCGTCTTGCCGCTGGCCGCGTTCTTGTCGCCGAAGCTGCCTGTTGCATTCGATACCGTCAGGTTGTCGCCGCCGACCATGCCGGTGAATGAAGCACTACCCGTGTTCAGGCTGGCAAGCGCATTGCCGTCGTAGACCTTGTTGTTGGCCGTAATCCCGCCTACGGCGCTGATGCTGGCCTTGGCGATATCGGCCGTGGTGCTGGCCGTGCTATTGAGCAAGGTATAGTTGCCCGCATCCGTGCCGCCCAGCGCGATGCCGGTGACACTGACCGTCTTGCCGCTGGCTGCATTCTTGTCGCCGAAGCTGCCTGTTGCATTCGATACCGTCAGGCTGTCGCCACCGACCATGCCGGTGAAGGCGGCACTACCCGTGTTCAGGGTGGCGCCTGTATTGCCGTCGTAGACCTTGTTGTTGGCCGTAATCCCGCCTACGGCGCTGATGCTGGCCTTGGCGATATCGGCCGTCGTGCTGGCCGTGCTATTGAGCAAGGTATAGTTGCCCGCATCCGTGCCGCCCAACGCGATACCGGTCACGCTGACCGTCTTGCCGCTGGCCGCGTTCTTGTCCGCAAAGCTGCCGCTGGCACCTGTTACCACCAAGTTGTCGCCACCGACCATGCCGGTGAAGGCGGCACTACCCGTGTTCAGGGTGGCGCCTGTATTGCCGTCGTAGACCTTGTTGTTGGCCGTAATCCCCCCTACGGCGCTGATGCTGGCCTTGGCGATATCGGCCGTCGTGCTGGCCGTATTGCTGGCCAGCAGATAGTTACCGGCATCCGTGCCGCCCAGCGCGATGCCGGACACATTGACCGTCTTGCCGCTGGCCGCGTTCTTGTCGCCGAAGCTGCCTGTTGCGTTCGATACCGTCAGGTTGTCGCCGCCGACCATGCCGGTGAAGGCGGCGCTGCCCGTGTTCAGGCTGGCAAGCGCGTTGCCGTCGTAGACCTTGTTATTGGCCGTAATGCCAGCCACATTGGCGATGCTGGCCTTGGCGATATCGGCCGTCGTGCTGGCCGTATTGCTGGCCAGCGTATAGTTACCGGCATCGGCGCCGCCCAGCGCGATGCCGGTGACACTGACCGTCTTGCCGCTGGCCGCGTTCTTGTCGCCGAAGCTGCCCGTAGCGTTCGATACCGTCAGGTTGTCGCCGCCGACCATGCCGGTGAAGGCGGCGCTGCCCGTGTTCAGGCTGGCAAGCGTGTTGCCGTCGTAGACCTTGTTATTGGCCGTAATGCCAGCCACATTGGCGATGCTAGCCTTGGCGATATCGGCCGTGGTGCTGGCCGTGCTATTGACCAAGGTGTAGTTGCCCGCATCGGTGCCGCCCAGCGCGATGCCCGTCACGCTGACCGTCTTGCCGCTGGCTGCATTCTTGTCGCCGAAGCTGCCTGTTGCGTTCGATACCGTCAGGTTGTCGCCGCCGACCATGCCGGTAAACGAAGCGCTGCCCGTGCTCAGGCTGGCAAGCGCGTTGCCGTCGTAGACCTTGTTACCAGCCGTGATACCGGCCACCGCGCTGATGCTGGCCTTGGCGATATCGGCCGTCGTGCTGGCCGTGCTATTGATCAAGGTGTAGTTGCCCGCATCCGTGCCGCCCAGCGCGATACCCGTCACGCTGACCGTCTTGCCGTTGGCCGCGTTCTTGTCGCCGAAGCTGCCTGTTGCGTTCGATACCGTCAGGTTGTCACCACCGACCATGCCGGTGAATGAAGCGCCGCCCGTGTTCAGGCTGGCAAGCGCGTTGCCATCGTAGACCTTGCTGTTGGCAGTAATCCCGCCTACGGCGCTGATGCTGGCCTTGGCGATATCGGCTGTGGTGCTGGCCGTCGTGCTGGCCAGCGTGTAGTTGCCCGCATCCGTGCCGCCCAGCGCGATGCCGGAAACATTGACCGTCTTACCGCTGGCCGCGTTCTTGTCCGCAAAGCTGCCCGTCGCGGTGGCTACCGTCAGGCTGTCGCCGCCGACCATGCCGGTGAAGGCGGCACTGCCCGTATTCAGGCTGGCGCCTGTATTGCCGTCGTAGACCTTGCTGTTGGCCGTAATCCCGCCTACGGCGCTGATGCTGGCCTTGGCGATATCGGCCGTCGTGCTGGCCGTGCTATTGAGCAAGGTGTAGTTGCCCGCATCCGTGCCGCCCAGCGCGATACCCGTCACACTGACTGTCTTGCCGCTGGCCGCATTCTTGTCCGCAAAACTGCCCGTCGCGGTGGCTACCGTCAGACTGTCGCCGCCGACCATGCCGGTGAAGGCAGCGCTGCCCGTATTCAGGCTGGCAAGCGCATTGCCGTCGTAGACCTTGCTGTTGGCAGTAATCCCGCCTACGGCACTGATGCTGGCCTTGGCAATATCGGCCGTGGTACTGGCCGTATTGCTGGCCAGCACATAGTTACCTGCATCCGTGCCGCCCAGCACGATGCCGGTGACACTGACCGTCTTGCCGCTGGCCGCGTTCTTGTCGCCGAAGCTGCCCGTAGCGTTCGATACCGTCAGGTTGTCGCCGCCGATCATGCCGGTGAAGGCGGCGCTGCCCGTGTTCAGGCTGGCAAGCGCGTTGCCGTCGTAGACCTTGTTATTGGCCGTAATGCCAGCCACATTGGCGATGCTGGCCTTGGCGATATCAGCCGTGGTGCTGGCCGTGCTATTGAGCAAGGTATAGTTGCCCGCATCCGTGCCGCCCAGCGCGATACCCGTCACGCTGACCGTCTTGCCGTTGGCAGCGTTCTTGTTCGCAAAGCTGCCCGTCGCGGTGGCTACCGCCAGGTTGTCGCCGCCGACCATGCCGGTGAACGAGGCGCTACCCGTATTCAGGCTGGCAAGCGTATTGCCGTCGTAGACCTTGTTGCCAGCCGTGATACCGGCCACCGCGCTGATGCTGGCCTTGGCGATATCGGCCGTCGTGCTGGCCGTATTGCTGGCCAGCACATAGTTACCCGCATCCGTGCCGCCCAGCGCGATGCCGGTCACGCTGACCGTCTTGCCGCTGGCCGCATTCTTGTCCGCAAAGCTGCCCGTCGCGGTGGCTACCGTCAGGTTGTCGCCACCGACCATGCCGGTAAACGAGGCGCTGCCCGTATTCAGGCTGGCAAGCGCATTGCCGTCGTAGTCCTTGTTATTGGCCGTAATGCCAGCCACATTCGCGATGCTGGCCTTGGCGATATCAGCCGTGGTGCTGGCCGTGCTATTGAGCAAGGTGTAGTTGCCCGCATCCGTGCCGCCCAGCGCGATACCCGTCACGCTGACCGTCTTGCCGCTGGCCGCGTTCTTGTCCGCAAAGCTGCCGCTGGCGCCTGTCACCACCAAGTTGTCGCCACCGACCATGCCGGTGAAGGCGGCGCTGCCCGTATTCAGGCTGGCAAGCGCATTGCCGTCGTAGACCTTGTTATTGGCCACGATGCCCGTCACGCCGTTGATGCTTGCCTTGCTGACCGTGCCCGTCACGCCGCTTGGCATGGCCAGCACATAGTTGCTGGCCATGCCGGCGCTCGCGCCGCTGCCCGCGTCGGCCAGAGTCGCCGCATTCACCGTGAAGGCCTTGCCGATACCTGCATTCTTGTCCGCATAGCTGCCGCTGCCGCTGATGTCGAGGACTTCGCTGCCCACCAGGCCGTTCAGCACGCCCTGGCTGAAGCTGGCCTTGCTGCTGCCGTCATACACCTTGTCGGCGATGCTCGACAGGGTCAGGGTCTTGGCCGTGATCGTGCCGCTGCCGCTGGCCGTGGCATTGCCCAGCGTGTAGTTGCCCGCATCGGCGCCGCCCAGCACGATGCCATTGACACTGACCGTCTTGCTGCCTGCATTCTTGTCGTTGAACACGGCCGTGGCCGCGCTGAACGTCAGGCTGTCGCCGTTCACCATGCCCGTGTACGCGGCGCTGCCCGTGTCCAGCGTGGCATCGGCCGTGCCGTCATAGGCGCGGGTCTGCGCCACGATGCCCGTCACGCCGTTGATGCTTGCCTTGCTGACCGTGCCCGTCACGCCGCTTGGCGTGGCCAGCACATAGTTGCTGGCCATGCCGGCGCTCGCGCCGCTGCCCGCATCGGCCAGGGTCGCCGCATTCACCGTGAAGGCCTTGCCGATGCCCGCGTTCTTGTCCGCATAGCTGCCGCTGCCGCTGATGTCGAGGACTTCGCTGCCCACCAGGCCATTGAGCACGCCCTGGCTGAAGCTGGCCTTGCTGCTGCCGTCATACACCTTGTCGGCGATGCTCGACAGGGTCAGGGTCTTGGCCGTGATCGTGCCGCTGCCGCTGGCCGTGGCATTGCCCAGCGTGTAGTTGCCCGCATCGGCGCCGCCCAGCACGATGCCATTGACACTGACCGTCTTGCTGCCTGCATTCTTGTCGTTGAACACGGCCGTGGCCGCGCTGAACGTCAGGCTGTCGCCGTTCACCATGCCCGTGTACGCGGCGCTGCCCGTGTCCAGCGTGGCATCGGCCGTGCCGTCATAGGCGCGGGTCTGCGCCACGATGCCCGTCACGCCGTTGATGCTTGCCTTGCTGACCGTGCCCGTCACGCCGCTTGGCGTGGCCAGCACATAGTTGCTGGCCATGCCGGCGCTCGCGCCGCTGCCCGCATCGGCCAGGGTCGCCGCATTCACCGTGAAGGCCTTGCCGATGCCCGCGTTCTTGTCCGCATAGCTGCCGCTGCCGCTGATGTCGAGGACTTCGCTGCCCACCAGGCCATTGAGCACGCCCTGGCTGAAGCTGGCCTTGCTGCTGCCGTCATACACCTTGTCGGCGATGCTCGACAGGGTCAGGGTCTTGGCCGTGATCGTGCCGCTGCCGCTGGCCGTGGCATTGCCCAGCGTGTAGTTGCCCGCATCGGCGCCGCCCAGCACGATGCCATTGACACTGACCGTCTTGCTGCCTGCATTCTTGTCGTTGAACACGGCCGTGGCCGCGCTGAACGTCAGGCTGTCGCCGTTCACCATGCCCGTGTACGCGGCGCTGCCCGTGTCCAGCGTGGCATCGGCCGTGCCGTCATAGGCGCGGGTCTGCGCCACGATGCCCGTCACGCCGTTGATGCTTGCCTTGCTGACCGTGCCCGTCACGCCGCTTGGCGTGGCCAGCACATAGTTGCTGGCCATGCCGGCGCTCGCGCCGCTGCCCGCATCGGCCAGGGTCGCCGCATTCACCGTGAAGGCCTTGCCGATGCCCGCGTTCTTGTCCGCATAGCTGCCGCTGCCGCTGATGTCGAGGACTTCGCTGCCCACCAGGCCATTGAGCACGCCCTGGCTGAAGCTGGCCTTGCTGCTGCCGTCATACACCTTGTCGGCGATGCTCGACAGGGTCAGGGTCTTGGCCGTGATCGTGCCGCTGCCGCTGGCCGTGGCATTGCCCAGCGTGTAGTTGCCCGCATCGGCGCCGCCCAGCACGATGCCATTGACACTGACCGTCTTGCTGCCTGCATTCTTGTCGTTGAACACGGCCGTGGCCGCGCTGAACGTCAGGCTGTCGCCGTTCACCATGCCCGTGTACGCGGCGCTGCCCGTGTCCAGCGTGGCATCGGCCGTGCCGTCATAGGC
This sequence comes from Janthinobacterium sp. GW822-FHT07H11, assembly GCF_058798615.1. Lineage (NCBI taxonomy): Bacteria > Pseudomonadati > Pseudomonadota > Betaproteobacteria > Burkholderiales > Oxalobacteraceae > Janthinobacterium > Janthinobacterium sp. GW822-FHT07H11. The sequence continues at coordinate 2,353,405 of NZ_CM179507.1, read as the reverse complement.
GCGGGTCTGCGCCACGATGCCCGTCACGCCGTTGATGCTTGCCTTGCTGACCGTGCCCGTCACGCCGCTTGGCGTGGCCAGCACATAGTTGCTGGCCATGCCGGCGCTCGCGCCGCTGCCCGCATCGGCCAGGGTCGCCGCATTCACCGTGAAGGCCTTGCCGATGCCCGCGTTCTTGTCCGCATAGCTGCCGCTGCCGCTGATGTCGAGGACTTCGCTGCCCACCAGGCCATTGAGCACGCCCTGGCTGAAGCTGGCCTTGCTGCTGCCGTCATACACCTTGTCGGCGATGCTCGACAGGGTCAGGGTCTTGGCCGTGATCGTGCCGCTGCCGCTGGCCGTGGCATTGCCCAGCGTGTAGTTGCCCGCATCGGCGCCGCCCAGCACGATGCCATTGACACTGACCGTCTTGCTGCCTGCATTCTTGTCGTTGAACACGGCCGTGGCCGCGCTGAACGTCAGGCTGTCGCCGTTCACCATGCCCGTGTACGCGGCGCTGCCCGTGTCCAGCGTGGCATCGGCCGTGCCGTCATAGGCGCGGGTCTGCGCCACGATGCCCGTCACGCCATTGATGCTTGCCTTGCTGACCGTGCCCGTCACGCCGCTTGGCGTGGCCAGCACATAGTTGCTGGCCATGCCGGCGCTCGCGCCGCTGCCCGCATCGGCCAGGGTCGCCGCATTCACCGTGAAGGCCTTGCCGATGCCCGCGTTCTTGTCCGCATAGCTGCCGCTGCCGCTGATGTCGAGGACTTCGCTGCCCACCAGGCCGTTCAGCACGCCCTGGCTGAAGCTGGCCTTGCTGCTGCCGTCATACACCTTGTCGGCAATGCTCGACAGGGTCAGGGTCTTGGCCGTGATATCGGCCGTCACGCTGTTCGTCGTCGTGTTGGACAGGACATAGTTGCCCGCATCGGCGCCGCCCAGCACCAGGCCGCTGAGATTCACCGTTTTGCCAGTGCCCGCGTTCTTGCTGTCAAACGTGCCTGTACCACTCACCGTCAGCACATCGCCATTGAACTTGCCGCTCAAGACCGCCGCGCCCGTATTGAGCGTGGCATCAGCCAAGCCGTCATACACCTTGTTGCCTGCCAGGATGCCGTTGATGCTGGTAATGCTCGCTGGCGTGATATCGCCCGTGATGCCAGCCAAGGACGCCAGGGTGTAATTGCCGGCGGCGCTGCCGCCAAGTGTGGCACTGGCGTTCACCGCAATGCCGCTGCCGACATTTTTGCTGATATACGTGCCTGTGCTGCTGAACGTCACATTCCCCACATCGCCAGCCACCAGGCCGGCCAGCGCGCCACCGCTGATGGTCGCGCTGGTGGTACCGTCATACACCTTGCTGCCGGCGCTGGCGCCGGTCAGGCTGATCTGTTTGGGCGTGATCACCAGTCCGCCATCGATATAGCTGATCGCATATCCGGACTGGCCGCCCGTGGAATACAGGCCGCTGGCCGATACGCCATAGCTGCCCGCATTGACGGCGCCAGCGGCATTGCCACCATACACGGTCGTGCCCAGCAGACTTTCTCCGGCCACCGCATTCGAATACGTGACGCTGCTGTTGCCGCCCGCATAGGCCAAACCGTCATATACCTTGCTATCCTGGGAAACACGCACGGCGACCGTTTTCATGAACGAGCGCAGGAAAGGCGCGCTCTGGCCATTGTAGACCACCCACATCTGCGCCAGTTCCCAGCCCGCACCCGTGTAATTGGACAGGTTCTTCAACTGCGCCGTCGTCAGTCCCGTGCCGCCCATGCTCGCGGCCTGGCTGCTGCTGAGCATATCCCAATAGCTGCCGGTAACACCGCCCGCGCTACTTCCAACCAGTCCGCCCACATTGCTGACGCCGCTCACGCTGCCGTTGGCATAGCTGTTGGCGATACTGCCGCTATTGCTGCCGACCAGGCCGCCAACGGTGGCCGTGCCATTCACTGCGCCGCTGGCATAGCTGTCCGTGACCGTGCCCGTATTGCTGCCCACCAGGCCGCCGCCGGTGGACGTGCTGTTCACGTCGCTGGTGACAAAGCTGCCGCTGATCGTGCCCGCATTGCTGCCGGCCAGGGCGCCCACATTCGTGCCTCCGGCCACGCTGCCGCCGGACAGGCCCACGTTCGCCACACTGCCCGCACTGCCGATGGCACCGAACAGACCCACGTTGCTCACGCCGTTCTTGGCGATGTTCAGGCTGGAAATGATATGACCGGCGCCATCAAGACTGCCCGTAAAGGGCGAACCTGCCGTGCCGACCGGAATGAAGCCCGTCGTGCCCCAGATATCCTTGCCGTTGGCCGCCGTCGTGCCGGCGCTGAAGCTGCTGCCCAGCGTATAGCTGGCCGTCTTGTTCATCGCCATCAGCTGCAACTGGTGCGCCGAATTGATGATCGCCGACCATTCGGAAGCCAGCATCGGACGCGTGCCGGTGCCGCCGTTGAGGGTGCCGTCGGCGCTGACCGCCACCCAGTTGTTGCCGCTGGCACCACCCGTGCTCGTGAAATTGAAACCCACATAATTACTCGATACCAGCATCTGCGCCGTGCTCAGCCCTTGCGCATTCGAGGTGGCGCCGTTGAAGCTTTGGCCGATGCCGTTCAGGCCGGAATTAATCGTGCTGTCAAAATAGGCGCGGTTGACGCTACCGTTGTTATGCTCGCCCACGATGGCGCCCACGCTGGCGCCGCCGCCCGTCACCTTGCCCGTGGTGTACACATTCGTGATGGTGCCGCTCACGTTGTAGCCGACGACGCCGCCTGCCAGCCCGGTGGTCTGCACATCGCCTGTCACATAGCTATTGCTCAAGGTTCCGCGCAACAAGCCCACCAGGCCGCCAACATAGCCGCCGTTCGAAGTCACCTTGCCGGTCGCATAACTGTTGCTGATCGTGGCGCTGCTATCGTTATTGATACCCACCAGGCCACCAGCACTGCCCGTGCCGTTCGTCGCGCCAGTCGCATAGCTGTTGCTGATACTGCCATTATTGAAACTGACCAGGCCACCGCCATAGTTGCCTCCCGCATTAACGTTGCCCGTTGCAAAGCTATCGCTGATCGCACCGGAGTTGGTGGCAACCAGCCCGGCCGCAACGTAGCGCAGGGAGCTGGTGGTGGCGGAACTGGAACTGTTCTTGATCAAGCCGCCTACGTCGTTGAGGCCCACAAAACCACCTGCCGCGCCATAGCCGCCGGGCCCGGGATTACCAGCCGAGACCACCGTGCCAGAGACGCGGCTGTTGCTGATCGTTCCCGTATTAATGCCGACCAGGCCGCCCAGATTGACATAGCCGGAGCCACTGACGGCACCGCTGCTATACACGTTATCGATCTTGCCATTATTAACGGCGGCCAGCGCACCGATGCCGGCGTAGCTACTACTGGCATAGGCAGCTACCGAGCCCGCAACGCTGACGTTGCCCAAGCCCATGTTGCGCACCGCCCCGCCCGTGCCGATATTGCCGAACATACCGATGGCCATTTCCGGACGGTTGATCGTCAACCCGATGATTTCATGGCCCAGGCCATCGAGCGTGCCCGTGAATGGCGTCGTATCATTGCCGATAGGCATAAATCCCTTGCCGCTATCCCAGCTGCCCGTGGCGCGCGCGTCGATATTGCTGCCCAGCACATATTTGCCGGACAAATTACCCTGCATGCCCTGCACGTCGCTGCCGCTGCTGCTGTTGAAGGCGCCCAGGCTGTTGATGACCTGATACACGACCACGCCGCCATTGCTGCCCAGCTTGGTGCTGAAATTATTGCCCGATGGCAGATCCACTTCCGCCTTGACGTTATACGTGGACAGATTGCCGGCGGCGACCCCGCTCTGGCCATATTCGAGCGCCAGGCTGGCCGTGCCCGCGCCACGCATGGCACGGTTGATGTTGATGTTGTTTTGCGCCGTCAGGGTCAGCTTGTTGGCCGACCAGTTGACGTTGTCGTTGACATTGATATTGCCCTGCGTGCCGCTGCCGCCCGACACACTCTGGATCTGCACATTGCCCGATTTTAAGGAATTGCTGAGGAAGGCGCCTGTCATGTCGCCGCCGGAGACGGCGATATTGAAGTCGCTCGGGTCGATCAGCCAGGTGCCTGACAGGCCCTGTGGCGCGGCCGTCGTCACCTTCAGGCCATCGGCGATCTTCACGTGCGCCGCCGACGTGTCGATGAAGCCGCCACGGCTGCCAACCGCACCCGCCGGCGCGCTGGCGTCCAGGGTGCCGGCCGCGTTCACCGTGCCGCTTTGCATGTCGCCCAGCAGCTTGATCGTGCCGCCGCGCGTGGCGATCGTATGCGCCTCGATCACGCCCGTGTTGTTGACCACGGTTTTCAGCAGGTCGCCCGCCGCCTGCGCGCTCAAGACCACCGTGCCGCCATCGGCCTGGATCAAGCCGCCGTTATTCACCAGCGCGCCCACGGCGCCCCGGTCCACCGCCACGTTGAGCAAGCCATCGCCGGCCACGTCCAGCGTGATCGCCTTGCCCGCCGCCAGCGCCACCGAACCGAGGCGCGCCTGGATCGTGCCTTCGTTCGAGACGTTGGCTCCCAGCAAGGCCACATAGCCGCCCGGCGCGCTGATGCTGCCCTGGTTCAGGACTTTACCCGTGCCACTGCCGGAAAACTGGTACTTGCCCGACATGAAATCGTTATTCGAAATATCCAGGGTCGAGGCCACCAGGCCCGCCGTGTTCACCGATGCGCCCTTGCCGAACAGCACGCCGTTCGGGTTGACGATGAACACCTTGCCGTTGGCCGACAAGTTGCCCAGGATGGTAGTGCCGTCGCCGCCCAGCACCCGGTTCAGGGCCACCGCATTGCTGTTGGGCTGCTGGAACTGCACCGACTCGCCCTTGCCGATATTGAAACTGGCCCAGTTGATCACCGCATTCTGGCTGCTCTGCTGGATCACCGTGGCACCGGGCGCGCCGTGGATGCTCGCCTGCCCCGCCACCACCGTGCCGCCCGCCGGCCCCGCCAGGGCCAGCGAGCCATAGCCGAGCATCAGCGCCGCCGCCATGCTGGTCAGGGCAAAGTGCGCCCCGCCCCCGCTGCATCCCGGCAGCGAGCGCTTGCCGGCGGATTTGACGTTTTCGGAAACGGCGGCATAGGCGCCGGTGGCCTGGTTCCAGATGGAGCGGTAGATGCGGTTCATGGCGGTGTCCTGATTTTTTAACTTATTAATTAACTTGCATTAATTTAGAAATACTTGACGGCTTGCAGCCAGAAACGGCCAGCCGCGTCCGGCGCGGAAGTCGCCTTGGCATTGCCCAGCTTGTGCGCGTAATACGCTTTCAGCACCAGCGCATTGGCGCCCGTCCACGTGACGCCCACGCCCGCGCCGCTCAGCGTGCGGCGGTTTTCGCCCGCGCTCCAGGCATCGCGGTTCAGCTTGACCGTGCCCGTGTCGGCAAACGCCAGCACCTGCAGCTGGCCGGGCAAGGCCGTGAACGCCGTCACGTTCTGGCGCAGTTCCAGGTTCAGCACATAGCCCTGGTCGCCATACGCCTCGCCGCCCGGATACGCACGCACGCCGCCCACGCCACCGAGGCCCATCTTTTCCGACACATCGAGGTTTTTCGACGCCGCCTGGCCGCTGAGCACCCCGTACAGGCTGGTCTCGCCGCCCAGGCTTTGCACGCGCGCCACGTTGAAGGCAAGCTTGTTGAAGTGGCCGTTGCTCTTCACCGTCAGCCGGTCGATCAGCAAGGCGAGCGGCGTCTCGATGTCGATCTTGCCGGTGGTGTAAGTGATGGAATAGGTGCTCACGCCGCCACCGCCCCAGCCATCGCGGCTGTCGCCGTTCAGGTTCAGCATCCACACCTTGGCCGTCTTGTCGTTGACGGTGCCCGTCGATTCCGTCTTGTCCTGGAAGGTCTTGTCGTCGTAGCTGACCTGCGCATACAGGTTGCTGCTGCGCGAGCGGATCAGCGGATAGCTGCCGTAGGCGCTGGCGATCTTCGCCGTGCCCTTGGCGTCGAGCACGGCAAATTCCTTGTCCAGCTTGTAATCCATATAGGTGTAGGCGCCGCCCAGGCGCAGCAGCCCCGCCTGTCCCTGGTAGGCCAGGCGAGCATAGTTCAGGCCGTCGGCCGAGGTAAACGCGCGCACGCTGGCCACGTCGCCGATGCCGGCCAGTTCGTTGATGTTCAGGGTGGCGCCGATGCGGTTGCGGCCCGTGTAGCGGTTGCCCTGGTTATCGACGTCGATGCTGCCGTTGAAACGCGATCCCGGCTGCACCTCGACGATGAGGTCGGACGCGCCCAGCGAGGCCCCCGGCGCCAGGGTCGAACTGACCTGCACGCCCGGCAAATCCGACAGCAGCAACAAGCGCCGCTCCAGCGGCGGCGTGGCGATCACTTGTCCGTCGAGACCGGCCAATATGGTGCCGGCCAGGCCGTCGGACAGATTGCTCTGGTTGCGCAGCTGCACCTGGCCATAGCGGCCCGGCAACACGTCGATGGCGACGACGCCATCCTCGATATCCTGCGCCGGCAGATACGCCTGCGCAAGGAAATAACCACGGTTCTGGTAATAGCTGGCAATACGGGAGGCCATGGCGCGCAGTTCGCCCAGGGTCAGTTCGCTGCCGGGCACGAAACCCGTGGCGGCGAGCAGTTCGCTTTCGGCAAACACGGGCGGCGCGCTGATGTGCAGGCGCTGCACGGTGATGCGCGTGGTGTCGCCCACCGTGGTCGCCGGCACACTGCCCTGCTGCACGCGGATGGCCGGCGGCGCCTTCGGCAACTGCGGCGCCACGGGAATCTGCTGCAGCTGGCTGCCCGCGCCGGGGGGATCGACGGCATACGTCGACTGGATGGCCAGCAGCAGGGTCAGGGGAAGGAATTTGGCGTTCAAAGTCATCCTTTCTAGCATTGCGCCTGCTGCAAGCATAGCGATGCGGACGGTATTAACGAAAAATGTAAGAGGCGGCAGAAATAGCCATTTTTGCATCAATGTTAAAAGCTATAGCTAACGGGAAAATAAATTCTCATCAGTAACATTGATCTATTTTAGCGTGTCAGCTCTAGTAGAAATACGTGGCTGCCCACCTTTGGTGCATCATTGATGCAATGTCCGATTGCCAGGCCGAAAAGAGGGGGGAGAGTCAGCAGGAATGCGCTCCTGATGCGATAGTAACGTTGGCCACATACAACAATAACCGCACTTCTTTACTATCAATGCGCAATTTTCCAGGCATTCAAAAGGTAAAAAAACGGCTTCTATTAATATCAATACAACTCAAAACAATGTTATTTTTTATATACATTAAACGTTTTCCAACAGCACAAATTTCCCTGCCAGCCTAACATGTCACAATCTTGCCAAATAGAATTACAAATAAATAATTCAAATAACTAAATATTATTTTTTAGAATCACTAGAGCCGCGGCCGGCAAGGGCGACAAGACGTTCATCACGCCTTGCCGTCCGCGCTTGCGATTACTTGGCCAGGTCGGTGTTAACACCAAGCTCAGGGGGCAGCAAGAGTCCCTGGTTGATGACACTGAGCCGCAGGCCAGGCAAGACGTTGGTCACCGTACTGCCACTGATTTGCACAAGGGCCGGCGCGGCGCCACTCTTGCCGGCACCCTCGTCGCGGGCAACACTGGCGGGAGCGGCAGGCGTGTCACCGCCCATGAGCTGATCGGCCTGTACCATATTGCCCAGGGACGGCGCTATCGCCAAGGAACCCAGGGTGGCCGTCACGGCACTTTGCAAGGCTGCCATTGGATTCACCTTCAATATACCGTCGACATAGGTGATTGCGTAATTCCCCGAGGCCTGACCAGATGGCGTAATCAGGTAATTGGCCGCCACCGATCCCGTTGTCGCCGCCGTATTAAACAGCAGGCTGCCAGTCAACTCGGAAGCCAGCGTGTCACTGCCCAGCAAACCACTATAGGTGGCGCCAAACTCAGGATTCGGGCTGCCCTGATTTTTCTCGGCGTTGTTCGCCTTGATCGTCAGTTTCGCCGGGGTGATATCGGCGCTGCTGGCAGCCGTACGATTGAACACGTAGTTGCCGGCATCGGCCCCGGCAAGGCGGATGCCATCCACGGTTACCGTCTTGCCCTGCCCCACATTCTTATCGGCAAATGTCGCGCCATTCGTGACAATACTGAACTGATCGCCAGCGACGCGGTTGTCGTGCAGGTTCACCGTGGCGCCGTTCGTTGCGTCGTACACTTTGCTACCGTCCGTCGCACTGACCAGCAGCGTGGCCGGTGTAATGCTGGCCGTGGTCACAGCTGTCGTATTGACAATGTAGTTCGCGGCATCCGTGCCGGAAATGCCTATGCCGCCCACCGTGACGGTCTTACCATTGGCAACATTCTTGTCGCTGAAGTGAGCGCTGCCACGGTTGATGGCCAATACGTCGCCAGCAATCCGGTTATCGGCAAAGGTGACGGTTGCATCTGTCAAACCATCGTAGACCTTGGCAGCGGCACTGACGCTGACCAATAACGATGCTGGCGTGATGCTGGCTGTCAAGCCGGTCGGATTGCCAACCGTGTAGTTGCTGGCCAGGCCGCTCGCCGTATCGAGCAAGGTCGTGCCCGTCACTGTGACCAACTTGCCATTGGCAACATTTTTGTCGCTGAAACTGGCCGTCTGGCCGGCGATGGCCAGGCTTTCGCCGTCCACCAGCCCACTCAGCACGCCGCCGGACAGGCTGGCAACAGCATTGCCGTCATAGATCTTGTTGCCAGCGAGCTGGCCCGCCACCGTCAAGGCTTTTGGCGTGATGCTGGCCGTCGTACTGGATGTGTTAGTGGCCAGATTGTAATTGCCCGCATCGGCACCGCCCAGCGCGATGCCCGTCACGCTGACCGTCTTGCCGCTGGCCGCGTTCTTGTCGCCGAAGCTGCCCGTCGCGGTGGCTACTGCCAAGCTGTCGCCACCGACCATGCCGGTGAAGACAGCGCTGCCCGTATTCAGACTGGCAAGCGCATTGCCGTCGTAGACCTTGCTGTTGGCCGTAATCCCGCCTATGGCGCTGATACTGGCCTTGGCGATATCGGCCGTCGTGCTGGCCGTGCTATTGAGCAAGGTGTAGTTGCCCGCATCCGTGCCGCCCAGCGCGATGCCGGTCACGCTGACCGTCTTGCCGCTGGCCGCGTTCTTGTCGCCGAAGCTGCCGCTGGCACTTGTCACCACCAAGTTGTCGCCGCCGACCATGCCGGTGAAGGCAGCGCCGCCCATGTTCAGGCTGGCAAGCGCATTGCCGTCGTAGACCTTGCTGTTGGCCGTAATCCCGCCTACGGCGCTGATACTGGCCTTGGCGATATCGGCCGTCGTGCTGGCCGTATTGCTGGCCAGCACATAGTTACCCGCATCGGCACCGCCCAACGCGATGCCGGTGACACTGACCGTCTTGCCGCTGGCCGCATTCTTGTCCGCAAAGCTGCCCGTCGCGGTGGCTACCGCCAGGTTGTCGCCACCGACCATGCCGGTGAAGGCAGCGCTACCCGTATTCAGGCTGGCAAGCGCATTGCCGTCGTAGACCTTGTTGTTGGCAGTAATCCCGCCTACGGCGCTGATACTGGCCTTGGCGATATCGGCCGTGGTGCTGGCCGTGCTATTGACCAAGGTGTAGTTGCCCGCATCCGTGCCGCCCAGCGCGATGCCGGAGACATTGACCGTCTTACCGCTGGCCGCGTTCTTGTCGCCGAAGCTGCCTGTTGCGTTCGATACCGTCAGGTTGTCACCACCGACCATGCCGGTGAATGAAGCGCCGCCCGTGTTCAGGCTGGCAAGCGCGTTGCCATCGTAGACCTTGCTGTTGGCAGTAATCCCGCCTACGGCGCTGATGCTGGCCTTGGCGATATCAGCCGTCGTGCTGGCCGTCGTGCTGGCCAGCGTGTAGTTGCCCGCATCCGTGCCGCCCAGCGCGATGCCGGAAACATTGACCGTCTTACCGCTGGCCGCGTTCTTGTCCGCAAAGCTGCCCGTCGCGGTGGCTACCGTCAGGCTGTCGCCGCCGACCATGCCGGTGAAGGCGGCACTGCCCGTATTCAGGCTGGCGCCTGTATTGCCGTCGTAGACCTTGCTGTTGGCCGTAATCCCGCCTACGGCGCTGATGCTGGCCTTGGCGATATCGGCCGTCGTGCTGGCCGTGCTATTGAGCAAGGTGTAGTTGCCCGCATCCGTGCCGCCCAGCGCGATACCCGTCACACTGACTGTCTTGCCGCTGGCCGCGTTCTTGTCGCCGAAGCTGCCTGTTGCGTTCGATACCGTCAGGTTGTCGCCACCGACCATGCCGGTGAAGGCGGCGCTGCCCGTATTCAGGCTGGCAAGCGCATTGCCGTCGTAGACCTTGTTGTTGGCCGTAATCCCGCCTACGGCGCTGATGCTGGCCTTGGCGATATCGGCCGTGGTGCTGGCCGTGCTATTGAGCAAGGTATAGTTGCCCGCATCCGTGCCGCCCAGCGCGATACCCGTCACACTGACCGTCTTGCCGCTGGCCGCATTCTTGTCCGCAAAGCTGCCCGTCGCGGTGGCTACCGTCAGGCTGTCGCCGCCGACCATGCCGGTGAAGGCAGCACTGCCCGTATTCAGGCTGGCAAGCGCGTTGCCGTCATAGACCTTGCTGTTGGCAGTAATCCCGCCTACGGCACTGATGCTGGCCTTGGCAATATCGGCCGTCGTGCTGGCCGTGCTATTAAGCAAGGTATAGTTGCCCGCATCGGTGCCGCCCAACGCGATACCGGTCACGCTGACCGTCTTGCCGCTGGCCGCGTTCTTGTCCGCAAAGCTGCCGCTGGCACCTGTTACCACCAAGTTGTCGCCGCCGACCATGCCCGCGAACGAGGCGCTGCCCGTATTCAGGCTGGCGCCTGTATTGCCGTCGTAGACCTTGTTGCCAGCCGTGATACCGGCCACATTGGTGATGCTGGCCTTGGAGATATCGGCCGTCGTGCTGACCGTATTGCTGGCCAGCACATAGTTACCCGCATCCGTGCCGCCCAGCGCGATACCGCTCACACTGACCGTCTTGCCGCTGGCCGCGTTCTTGTCGCCGAAACTGCCTGTTGCGTTCGATACCGTCAGGTTGTCGCCGCCGACCATGCCGGTGAAGGCGGCGCTGCCCGTGTTCAGGCTGGCAAGCGCGTTGCCGTCGTAGACCTTGTTATTGGCCGTAATGCCAGCCACATTGGCGATGCTGGCCTTGGCGATATCAGCCGTGGTGCTGGCCGTGCTATTGATCAAGGTGTAGTTGCCCGCATCCGTGCCGCCCAGCGCGATACCCGTCACGCTGACCGTCTTGCCGTTGGCAGCGTTCTTGTCCGCAAAGCTGCCCGTCGCGGTGGCTACCGCCAGGTTATCGCCACCGACCATGCCGGTGAACGAGGCGCTGCCCGTGTTCAGGCTGGCAAGCGCGTTGCCGTCGTATACCTTGTTGCCAGCCGTGATACCGGCCACCGCGCTGACGCTGGCCTTGGCGATATCGGCCGTCGTGCTGGCCGTATTGCTGGCCAGCGTATAGTTACCGGCATCGGCGCCGCCCAGCGCGATGCCGCTCACACTGACCGTCTTGCCGCTGGCCGCGTTCTTGTCGCCGAAGCTGCCTGTTGCGTTCGATACCGTCAGGTTATCGCCGCCGACCATGCCGGCGAAGGCGGCGCTGCCCGTGTTCAGGCTGGCAAGCGCGTTGCCGTCGTAGACCTTGTTATTGGCCACGATGCCAGCCACATGGGCGATGCTGGCCTTGGCGATATCGGCCGTCGTGCTGGCCGTGCTATTGATCAAGGTATAGTTGCCCGCATCCGTGCCGCCCAGCGCGATGCCGGTCACGCTGACCGTCTTGCCGCTGGCCGCGTTCTTGTCCGCAAAACTGCCCGTCGCGGTGGCTACCGTCAGGCTGTCGCCGCCGACCATGCCGGTGAAGGCAGCACTGCCCGTATTCAGGCTGGCGCCTGTATTGCCGTCGTAGACCTTGTTGCCAGCCGTGATACCGGCCACTCCGCTGATGCTGGCCTTGGCAATATCGGCCGTGGTACTGGCCGTATTGCTGGCCAGCACATAGTTACCCGCATCCGTGCCGCCCAGCGCGATGCCCGTCACGCTGACCGTCTTGCCGCTGGCTGCATTCTTGTCCGCAAAGCTGCCCGTCGCGGTGGCTACCGTCAGGTTGTCGCCACCGACCATGCCGGTAAACGAAGCACCGCCCGTGTTCAGGCTGGCAAGCGCGTTGCCGTCGTAGACCTTGTTATTGGCCGTAATGCCAGCCACATTGGCGATGCTGGCCTTGGCGATATCGGCCGTGGTGCTGGCCGTATTGCTGGCCAGCGTATAGTTACCGGCATCCGTGCCGCCCAGCGCGATGCCCGTCACGCTGACTGTCTTGCCATTGGCCGCGTTCTTGTCCGCAAAACTGCCCGTCGCGGTGGCTACCGTCAGACTGTCGCCGCCGATCATGCTGGTGAACGAAGCACCACCCGTGTTCAGGCTGGCAAGCGCATTGCCGTCGTAGACCTTATTGTTGGCCGTAATCCCGCCTACGGCGCTGATGCTGGCCTTGGCGATATCGGCCGTCGTGCTGGCCGTATTGCTGGCCAGCACATAGTTACCGGCATCCGTGCCGCCCAGGACGATGCCGGTGACACTGACCGTCTTGCCGCTGGCCGCGTTCTTGTCCGTAAAACTGCCGCTGGCACCTGTTACCACCAAGTTGTCGCCGCCCACCATGCCGGTAAAGGCGGCACTGCCCGTATTCAGGCTGGCGCCTGTATTGCCGTCGTAGACCTTGTTACCAGCCGTGATACCGGCCACCGCGCTAATGCTGGCCTTGGCGATATCGGCCGTCGTGCTGGCCGTATTGCTGGCCAGCGTGTAGTTGCCCGCATCCGTGCCGCCCAGGACGATGCCGGTGACACTGACCGTCTTGCCGCTGGCCGCGTTCTTGTCGCCGAAGCTGCCTGTTGCGTTCGATACCGTCAGGTTGTCGCCGCCGACCATGCCCGCGAACGAGGTGCTGCCCGTATTCAGGCTGGCGGTCGCATTGCCGTCGTAGACCTTGTTGCCAGCCGTAATGCCAGCCACATTGGCGATGCTGGCCTTGGCGATATCGGCCGTCGTGCTGGCCGTGCTATTGAGCAAGGTGTAGTTACCCGCATCGGCGCCGCCCAGCGCGATGCCGGTCACGCTGACCGTCTTGCCGCTGGCTGCGTTCTTGTCCACAAAGCCGCCGCTGGCACTTGTCACCACCAAGTTATCACCACCGACCATGCCGGTGAAGGCAGCACCGCCCGTATTCAGGCTGGCGGTCGCATTGCCGTCGTAGACCTTGCTGTTGGCCGTAATCCCGCCTATGGCGCTGATGCTGGCCTTGGCGATATCGGCCGTCGTGCTGGCCGTGCTATTGATCAAGGTGTAGTTTCCCGCATCCGTGCCGCCCAGCGCGATACCGGTCACACTGACCGTCTTGCCGCTGGCCGCGTTCTTGTCCGCAAAGCTGCCGCTGGCACCTGTCACCGTCAGGTTGTCGCCACCGACCATGCCCGCGAACGAGGCGCTGCTCGTATTCAGACTGGCAAGCGCATTGCCGTCGTAGACCTTGTTGCCAGCCGTGATACCGGCCACCGCGCTGATGCTGGCCTTGGCGATATCGGCCGTCGTGCTGGCCGTGCTATTGATCAAGGTGTAGTTGCCCGCATCGGTGCCGCCCAGCGCGATGCCGGAGACATTGACCGTCTTGCCGTTGGCAGCGTTCTTGTCAGTAAAACTGCCCGTCGCGGTGGCTACCGTCAGGCTGTCGCCACCGACCATGCCGGTGAAGACAGCGCTGCCCGTATTCAGACTGGCAAGCGCATTGCCGTCGTAGACCTTGTTGCCAGCCGTGATACCGGCCACCGCGCTGATGCTGGCCTTGGCGATATCGGCTGTGGTGCTGGCCGTCGTGCTGGCCAGCGTGTAGTTGCCGGCATCCGTGCCGCCCAGCGCGATGCCCGTCACGCTGACCGTCTTGCCGCTGGCCGCGTTCTTGTCCGCAAAGCTGCCGCTGGCACCTGTTACCACCAAGTTGTCGCCGCCCACCATGCCGGTGAAGGCGGCACTGCCCGTATTCAGGCTGGCGCCTGTATTGCCGTCGTAGACCTTGTTACCAGCCGTGATACCGGCCACCGCGCTAATGCTGGCCTTGGCGATATCGGCCATCGTGCTGGCCGTGCTATCGAGCAATGTGTAGTTGCCCGCATCCGTGCCGCCCAGCGCAATACCGGTGACACTGACCATCTTGCCGCTGGCCGCATTCTTGTCCGCAAAGCTGCCGCTGGCGCCTGTCACCACCAGGTTGTCGCCGCCGACCATGCCGGCGAACGAGGCACTACCCGTGTTCAGGCTGGCGGTCGCATTGCCGTCGTAGACCTTGCTGTTTGCAGTAATCCCGCCTACGGCGCTGATGCTGGCCTTGGTGATATCGGCTGTGGTGCTGGCCGTATTGCTGGCCAGCACATAGTTACCCGCATCCGTGCCGCCCAGCGCGATACCCGTCACGCTGACCGTCTTGCCGTTGGCCGCGTTCTTGTCCGCAAAGCTGCCGCTGGCACCTGTTACCACCAAGTTGTCGCCGCCCACCATGCCGGCGAACGAGGCGCTGCCCGTATTCAGGCTGGCAAGCGCATTGCCGTCGTAGACCTTGCTGTTGGCCATAATCCCGCCTACGGCGCTGATGCTGGCCTTGGCAATATCGGCCGTCGTGCTGGCCGTATTGCTGGCCAGCGTATAGTTACCGGCATCGGCGCCGCCCAGCGCGATGCCGGTGACACTGACCGTCTTGCCGCTGGCCGCGTTCTTGTCCGCAAAGCTGCCGCTGGCGCCTGTCACCGCCAGGTTGTCGCCACCGACCATGCCGGCGAACGAGGCGCTGCCCGTATTCAGGCTGGCAAGCGCATTGCCGTCGTAGACCTTGTTATTGGCCACGATGCCCGTCACGCCATTGATGCTCGCCTTGCTGACCGTGCCCGTCACGCCGCTTGGCGTGGCCAGCACATAGTTGCTGGCCATGCCGGCGCTCGCGCCGCTGCCCGCGTCGGCCAGGGTCGCCGCATTCACCGTGAAGGCCTTGCCGACGCCCGCGTTCTTGTCCGCATAGCTGCCGCTGCCGCTGATGTCGAGGACTTCGCTGCCCACCAGGCCGTTCAGCACGCCCTGGCTGAAGCTGGCCTTGCTGCTGCCGTCATATACCTTGTCGGCGATGCTCGACAGGGTCAGGGTCTTGGCCGTGATCGTGCCGCTGCCGCTGGCCGTGGCGTTGCCCAGCGTGTAGTTGCCCGCATCGGCGCCGCCCAGCACGATGCCATCGACGCTGACCGTCTTGCTGCCCGCATTCTTGTCGTTGAACACGGCCGTGGCCGCGCTGAACGTCAGGCTGTCGCCGTTCACCATACCGTTGATGGTCCCCGCGCCGTTGAGCGTGGCCGTGCTGGAGCCATCGTAGGTCTTGCTGTTCACGCCCACGTCCGTCACGCTGCTGATGCTCGCCTTGCTGATATTGGCGTTGCTGCTGGCGGTGTCGTTGGCCAGCGTGTAATTGCCCGCATCGGTGCCACCCAACGTTATGCCGCTCACGTCGACGGTCTTGCCGGTGCCGGCGCTCTTGTCGCGGAAGTTGCCGCTGGCACCAGACACCGTCAGCGTGTCGCCACCCACCATGCCGGCAAACGACGCCCCAGCCGTGCTCAGGCTCGCGGCAAGCGAGCCGTCGTAGACCTTGTTGCCAGCCACAATACCGCCCACGCCGGAGATGCTTGCCTTGCTGATATTGGCGGTGCTGCTGGCCGATGTATTGCTCAAGTTATAGTTGCTGGCGTCCGTGCCGCCGAGTGCGATGCCGCTGATGCTGACCGTCTTGCCGCTAGCGGCGTTCTTGTCCGCAAAGCTGCCGCTGGCGCCCGACACCGTCAGCGTGTCTCCGTCCATCATGCCGGCAAAGGACGCCCCGGCCGTGTTCAGGCTGGCGGCAACGCTGCCGTCATACACTTTATTACCGGCAACAATACCACTTACGCCGCTGATCGTCGCCTTGCTGATATTGCCCCTCAAACCATTCACAGGCACCAGTACATAATTGCCGCCAGCGCTGCCACCGAGCGTGGCGTTGGTCGTCACGGCGATGCCGTTGCCGGCGTTCTTGCTGGCGAACCTGCCGCTCACCGTCGAGCTTACATTGGCCAAGTCGCCTGCCAGCACGCCGCTCACGGTGCCGCTGATGGTGGCCACAGTGGTGCCGTCATACACTTTGCCGGCCACTACCGCACCACTCAGGGTGACGGACCTGGGCGTGATCACCAGTCCGCCATCGATATAGCTGACCGCATAACCGGACTGGCCATTCGTGGAATACAGGCCGCTGGCCGTCACCACATACGTCCCTGCATTCACGGCGCCGGTGGTGTTGCCCGTATACACGGGCGTGCCCAGCAGCACCGTGTCGTTGTAGACGTTGGAATAAGCGACGCTATTGCTGCTGCCGGCATAGGCGACGCCATCGTAAACCTGGGTATTGTAAGAAACCCTGACGACGATCTCCTTCATGAACGAGCGCAGGAAAGGCGCGCTCCGGCCATCGTAGGCGACCCACATCTGGCCCAGGTCCCAGCCCGCGCCCGTGTAATTCGACAACATCTTGAGCTCGCTCGTGGTCATGCCCGTGCCGCCGGCGCTGGCGCCGGACGCTTTCCCGCTGGCCGTGGTATCCCAGTAACTGCCCGTGACGCTGCCCGCGCCCGCGCCGACCAGGCCACCGCCGACGCCGCTCACGCTGCCATTCGCATAGCTGGTGGCGACCGTGCCGCTGTTGCTTCCCAGCAAGCCGCCCACCCCGCTGCTGCCAGTCACCGCGCCACTGGCATAGCTATCCTTGATGTTGCCCGTGCCAGTGTTGATGCCCACCAGGCCGCCGACATTGTTGGCGCCCGTGACGGTGCTGGTGGCAAAGCTGCCGCTGACGCTGCCGCCGTTCGTACCCACCAGGGCACCCACATTGCCACCGCCGACGATCGTGCCGCCAGACAAGCCTACATTCGCGATCACACCCCCGCTGCCGACGACACCGAACAAGCCCACATCCGCCACGCCCGACTTGTAGATATTCAGGTTGCTAACAATATGCCCGGTGCCATCGAACTTGCCGGTAAAAGCCTCAGCGCTGGTTCCAACCGGAATGAAGCCCGTGCTACCCCACACATCGCTGGCCGTGCTGGCGGTCCCGGCAGCGCTGAAATTGCTGCCCAGCGTATAGCTGGCCGTCTTGTTCATCGCCATCAATTGCAACTGGTGCGTGGAATTGATGGTATTCGACCACTCCGAGGCCAGCATGGGGCGGGTGCCGGGGACGGTACCATTGAGCGATCCGTCACCACTGACAATGACCCAGTTGTTACCGGTTGCTCCAGCCGTGGTGGTAAACGTGAAACCCGCAAAATTACTACCCTGCAGCATCTGTGCACTGGTCAAGCCCTGCACGTTCGAAGTCACTCCCGCGAACTTATTGCCGATGGCGCCGAGCGCGGGGTTAAGTGTCTTATCATAGTAGGCGTTCGCCAAGTTACCGCCCGAGAGATTGCCCACGATCAGGCCAACTGTGCCGCCGGCACTAAGCTTGTTCGAGTAATAGACATTGCTGATCGTGCCGCCACCGAACCCACCCACCAGGCCGCCCCGGCTACCGCTACCAGTCACATTACCGCTCGCGTAGCTGTTGCTGATCGAACCATATGACGAGCCGACCAAGCCACCGCTAGTGAAACCGCTATTGAACACATTGCCGGTGGCATAGCTGTTATCAACCGTACCGCTCAGCTGCGAACCGACCAAGCCGCCCGCCATCATGCCCGACACATTCCCGGTGGCGTAGCTATTGCTCACCGATCCATAGCTAATGCCAACCAAGCCGCCACCAGTGCCGTTGTTATAGCCAGCCGCAATGATGCCGCTGGCATGGCTGTTGCTGATATTACCCATATTGTTGCCCACCAGGCCGCCGGCATAGCGGCCCGATGTAACGGCCACGGCGCTGGAACTGCTCTTGATCAAGCCTGTTGTGGCATTTGTGCCCACCAGGCCGCCTCCATTTCCATATAAACCGTTGTTGACAGCATTACCTGCCGCGCGGCTGTCGCTGATGACGCCAGCGTTAATGCCGACCAGGCCGCCCAGATTGCTATTGCTGAAGCCGCCGAGGACACCGCTGCTGGATACATTGTCGATCATGCCATTATTTCGACCCGCCAGCGCACCAATGCCCATGGTCAAGTAGCCATATGCGGCTTGCGAGCCCGCAATGTTGACATTGCTCAAACTTAAGTTGTGTACGATACCGGTGAGTCCAATATTACCGAACATACCGATGCTCATTTGCGAACGGTTGATCGTCAACCCGATGATTTCATGGCCCAGGCCATCGAGCGTGCCCGTGAATGGCGTCGTATCATTGCCGATAGGCATAAATCCCCTGCCACTCTCCCAGCTGCCCGTGGCGCGCGCGTCGATATTGCTGCCCAACACATACCTGCCGGACAAATTGCCCTGCATACCCTGCACGTCGCTGCCGCTGCTGCTGTTGACGGCGCCCAGGCTGTTGATGACCTGATACACGACCACGCCATCATTGCTGCCCAGCTTGGTGCTGAAATTATTGCCCGATGGCAGATCCACTTCCGCCTTGACGTTATACGTGGACAGATTGCCGGCCACCACCGCGCCCTGGCCATACTCGAGCGCCAGGCTGGCCGTGCCCGCGCCACGCATGGCACGGTTGATGTTGATGTTGTTGTGCGCCGTCAGGGTCAGCTTGTTGGCCGACCAGTTGACGTTGTCGTTGACGTTGATATTGCCCTGCGTGCCGCTGCCGCCCGACACACTCTGGATCTGCACATTGCCCGATTTTAAGGAATTGCTGAGGAAGGCGCCTGTCATGTCGCCGCCGGAGACGGCGATATTGAAGTCGCTCGGGTCGATCAGCCAGGTGCCCGACAGGCCCTGTGGCGCGGCCGTCGTCACCTTCAGGCCATCGGCGATCTTCACGTGCGCCGCCGACGTGTCGATGAAGCCGCCACGGCTGCCAACCGCGCCCGCCGGCGCGCTGGCGTCCAGGGTGCCGGCCGCGTTCACCGTGCCGCTTTGCATGTCGCCCAGCAGCTTGATCGTGCCGCCGCGCGTGGCGATCGTATGCGCCTCGATCACGCCCGTATTGTTGACCACGGTTTTCAGCAGGTCGCCCGCCGCCTGCGCGCTCAAGACCACCGTGCCGCCATCGGCCTGGATCAAGCCGCCGTTATTCACCAGCGCGCCCACGGCGCCCCGGTCCACCGCCACGTTGAGCAAGCCATCACCGGCCACGTCCAGCGTGATCGCCTTGCCCGCCGCCAGCGCCACCGAACCGAGGCGCGCCTGGATCGTGCCTTCGTTCGAGACGTTGGCTCCCAGCAAGGCCACATAGCCGCCCGGCGCGCTGATGCTGCCCTGGTTCAGGACTTTACCCGTGCCACTGCCGGAAAACTGGTACTTGCCCGACATGAAATCGTTATTCGAAATATCCAGGGTCGAGGCCACCAGGCCCGCCGTGTTCACCGATGCGCCCTTGCCGAACAGCACGCCGTTCGGGTTGACGATGAACACCTTGCCGTTGGCCGACAAGTTGCCCAGGATGGTAGTGCCGTCGCCGCCCAGCACCCGGTTCAGGGCCACCGCATTGCTGTTGGGCTGCTGGAACTGCACCGACTCGCCCTTGCCGATATTGAAACTGGCCCAGTTGATCACCGCATTCTGGCTGCTCTGCTGGATCACCGTGGCACCGGGCGCGCCGTGGATGCTCGCCTGCCCCGCCACCACCGTGCCGCCCGCCGGCCCCGCCAGGGCCAGCGAGCCATAGCCGAGCATCAGCGCCGCCGCCATGCTGGTCAGGGCAAAGTGCGCCCCGCCCCCGCTGCATCCCGGCAGCGAGCGCTTGCCGGCGGATTTGACGTTTTCGGAAACGGCGGCATAGGCGCCGGTGGCCTGGTTCCAGATGGAGCGGTAGATGCGGTTCATGGCGGTGTCCTGATTTTTTAACTTATTAATTAACTTGCATTAATTTAGAAATACTTGACGGCTTGCAGCCAGAAACGGCCAGCCGCGTCCGGCGCGGAAGTCGCCTTGGCATTGCCCAGCTTGTGCGCGTAATACGCTTTCAGCACCAGCGCATTGGCGCCCGTCCACGTGACGCCCACGCCCGCGCCGCTCAGCGTGCGGCGGTTTTCGCCCGCGCTCCAGGCATCGCGGTTCAGCTTGACCGTGCCCGTGTCGGCAAACGCCAGCACCTGCAGCTGGCCGGGCAAGGCCGTGAACGCCGTCACGTTCTGGCGCAGTTCCAGGTTCAGCACATAGCCCTGGTCGCCATACGCCTCGCCGCCCGGATACGCGCGCACGCCGCCCACGCCACCGAGGCCCATCTTTTCCGACACATCGAGATTTTTCGACGCCGCCTGGCCGCTGAGCACCCCGTACAGGCTGGTCTCGCCGCCCAGGCTTTGCACGCGCGCCGCGTTGAAGGCAAGCTTGTTGAAGTGGCCGTTGCTCTTCACCGTCAGCCGGTCGATCAGCAAGGCGAGTGGCGTCTCGATGTCGATCTTGCCGGTGGTGTAAGTGATGGAATAGGTGCTCACGCCGCCACCGCCCCAGCCATCGCGGCTGTCGCCGTTCAGGTTCAGCATCCACACCTTGGCCGTCTTGTCGTTGACGGTGCCCGTCGATTCCGTCCTGTCCTGGAATTTCTTGTCGTCGTAGCTGACCTGCGCATACAGGTTGCTGCTGCGCGAGCGGATCAGCGGATAGCTGCCGTAGGCGCTGGCGATCTTCGCCGTGCCCTTGGCGTCGAGCACGGCAAATTCCTTGCCCAGCTTGTAATCCATATAGGTGTAGGCGCCGCCCAGGCGCAGCAGCCCCGCCTGTCCCTGGTAGGCCAGGCGCGCATAGTTCAGGCCGTCGGCCGAGGTAAACGCGCGCACGCTGGCCACGTCGCCGATGCCGGCCAGTTCGTTGATGTTCAGGGTGGCGCCGATGCGGTTGCGGCCCGTGTAGCGGTTGCCCTGGTTATCGACGTCGATGCTGCCGTTGAAGCGCGATCCCGGCTGCACCTCGACGATGAGGTCGGACGCGCCCAGGGACGCCCCCGGCGCCAGGGTCGAACTGACCTGCACGCCCGGCAAATCCGACAGCAGCAGCAAGCGCCGCTCCAGCGGCGGCGTGGCGATCACTTGTCCGTCGAGACCGGCCAATATGGTGCCGGCCAGGCCGTCGGACAGATTGCTCTGGTTGCGCAGCTGCACCTGGCCATAGCGGCCCGGCAACACGTCGATGGCGACGACGCCATCCTCGATATCCTGCGCCGGCAAATACGCCTGCGCAAGGAAATAACCACGGTTCTGGTAATAGCTGGCAATGCGGGAGGCCATGGCGCGCAGTTCGCCCAGGGTCAGTTCGCTGCCGGGCACGAAACCCGTGGCGGCGAGCAGTTCGCTTTCGGCAAACACGGGCGGCGCGCTGATGCGCAGGCGCCGCACGGTGATGCGCGTGGTGTCGCCCACCGTGGTCGCCGGCACACTGCCCTGCTGCACGCGGATGGCCGGCGGCGCCTTCGGCAACTGCGGCGCCACGGGAATCTGCTGCAGCTGGCTGCCCGCGCCGGGGGGATCGACGGCATACGTCGACTGGATGGCCAGCAGCAGGGTCAGGGGAAGTAATTTGGTGTTCAAGGTCATCCTTTCTTGCCGCGCGCCTGCAACAGGCACACCGCTTCCATCTGTAGTCATGAGCAGCTAACAGCTAGCAAGGAAGTAATTATTTGACATCAATGTTAAATAGAATGGCAACTAAAAAAATAAATCCCTTACTGCAATATCGATCCATTTTACGCGCCAGCCCACGATAAAAATCCTGTCTATAGAACAACTTCAACGTTTTGCTGCACCGCAGCGAAGAGCGATCCCCATCTCCATCAAAACGGCATGGAAATGCACTGTATAGTTCAGAAAATTGTTGTCTTATTACCACAAATCAGAGATCGAATGGCGCTCCCCATTCAATTGGTACAAAGATAAGATAGTGAAAAACAGCAATAATTTACCATTACCAACTTAATAACAATGTTATTTTTTCAGAAAATTGATTTGTTTTTTAATGGCAAAAAAAGTCAATCCGTACAGGATGTAACAATATTGTGAGTAATAGTGATCAATTCTGGGATGCAGAGGGGACGCGACAGGCGCCCGGCATGTCAGGCTGAGGGAGCTGACTTACCGGGCTTGTGCGGGGAGGACGCCAGGCTTACCTGGACAGTACGTAGCTGGCCAAGGCGGCCGCATCGGCTACACTCAGCTGGCTGAATGGCGGCATGGGTACGGGTCCCCATTTGCCGGAACCGCCGTTGCGGATGTTGGCCGCCACGGCGGCGACACCGTCCCTGCCCTTGTATTTGGCCGCCACTTCCGCAAAGCCGGGGCCGACCACTTTCTGGTCGAGGGCGTGGCATGCCATGCAGCCATTTGCCGCCAGCAAGGCTTTGACATCCTTGCCGCCGGCGGCAGGGACAGCGGCTGCGATGCTCTTCACTGCGGCGGCAGGCGCGGCGGCGCCCCGCTCCGCGCCATAGGTTTTCACTAGGTAATCGACCATGGCCGGCATGTCCGCGTCGTCAAACTGCGCGCCGAACGGCTTTTTCATCTTCTTGACGGTCGCTTCCCAGTAGGCGCGCGGCGAGGCGGGCGGCTGGCTCGACGCATACTGGGCCGCGTGGCAAGTCATGCAGTTGCGCTGCACCAGTTGGTAGCCGGGCAATTCGCTGGGTGCATAGCTTGCCGTTTCCGGCGGCAAGTGGATGTCCAGCGCGCACGCGCCGCCCGCCGCCGACAGTGCCAGCGCGGCAAGTAATATCTTCATATGGTTCTCCTCAGACTGCCTGAATGCGCGTGGTTTCCACCACATTGCGCATATAACCCATGGGATTCCACAGGGCTTTCATCGGCTGGCTCTGGCCGATGCGGTTGACGGCGCGCACCATCAGCACATGCTTGCCCTTGCGCGGCGCCTTCATGACCATCGTCCACGCGCGGAACGAGAAACGTCCCAGATCCTTGCCCAGCTTTGCTTCCTGCCACGTCTGGCCGCCGTCCACCGACACCGTCACCTCGCTGATGCCCTGCCCGCCATCGAAGGCGATGCCGCGCAAGGCCAGGTCGCGCCCCGCCTTCACTTGCGCGCCATCTTGCACGCTGGTAATGAAGGAGCGCACGTTCAGGCGGCTGATCGGCGTCGTCCTGCCCACCGGTGTACCCGGCTCGATGAAGCCGGAACCGTTGTCGGGGATGCGGTAGCCCGTGCTCATCCAGAAGCCGTCAAACGGTTTGTCGAGCACGGTGATGTCGCTCAGGTGCTTGACCCAGTAAGTGCCATAAAATCCGGGCACGATCAGGCGCAGCGGATAGCCGTTGAGGAAAGGAATGTCCTCGCCATTCATGGCCCAGGCCAGCAGCACGTCGCCGGCCATGATGTGCTCGACGGACAAGGCTTTCTGGAAGTCGGGACCATCGCCCACGGGCGGCGTTTCCAGGCCGTTGAAGGCCACCTGCACGGCACTGGGCTGTATTCCAGCCTTTTCCAGCACGGTTTTCAGGGGGATGCCGGTCCAGCGGGCATTGCCCATGGCGCCATTGCCCAGCTGCCCGCCGTTGGCGCGCGGGCTGAAGAAGCCGCGGCTGTTGCCCGAGCATTGCGTCACGGCCACCACGTCGACGGGGTCGGCCAGCTGTTTCAGTTCGGCCAGCGACAGCTGCAACGGCGTCTTGACGAGGCCCTGGACGCGCAGCCGGTAGCTGTCACCGTCTATGCTGGTCGGCAAGCCACTCCAGTGATAGCGCACGAAAAACGCGTCGTTGGGGGTAATCGCGCCCTCGTCAAACACGCTGAACGGCGTTTCCAGCTGGGGCGGACGGCTGGTCAGCAAAATCAGCGGGCGCTTTTGCGGGAAAGCCACCAGTTCGCGCTCGCCGTTTTCAAACGGCAAAGTAAGGGAAGCGGAGGCAGCCAAGGCTGACCCAGGCCCCGCCACGGCGGCGGCGCCCAGGGCGGCCGTCGTGCGCAGGAAGCGGCGCCGTCCTGCAGGCAACAAAGTCGTATCAGACATGGTTGAGCTCCGGTTTCGGTTCGGCGCCGCCGCTGCGGTCGTCGTTGACCAGCTTCTTGATGTAGTACATGACGCTCATGATGGCCACGCTCAGCAGGCCGAACCAGAACGACACGCGCTGCTCCGTATCGGACGACACGCTCATGGCACCGAGGATCACCAGCATGGCGATGATGGTGAAATACGTCAGATAGGGGAACAGCCACATGCGCACCTTGATGCGTTCCGGACATTCGCGCTCCAGGCGGCGGCGCAGGCGCAATTGAGATATCGCAATGAGCAGATACACGAACAGGATCAGGATGCCGTAGGAATTGACGATGAAGGGGAACACCAGGTCGGCCGACACATACGACACGGCGATGGCGAAATAGGCAAACAGGGTGCTGAACAGGATGGCGCGAATCGGTACGCCGTTCTTGCTCAGCTTGACCAGGCCCGTGGGCGCATCGCCGCGGCGCGTCAGCGCGAAGATCATGCGCGAGGATGCATACAGGCTGGAGTTCAGGGCCGACAGCACGGCCGTCAGGATGATGGCATTCATGATATGCGCCGCGTACGGTATATTCATGACCTTCAGCGCGCTGACGAAGGGCGTGGCGATGTCCGGCGAATCCCAGGGCACGATGCAGACGACGACGAACATCGAGCCGACATAGAACATCAGCACGCGCGTGATGACGGAATTGGTGGCGCGGGCGATGGCCTTGGCCGGGTCGGCTGTTTCGGCGGCGGCGATGGTGACGATCTCGGCCCCCGAATAAAACGCCGTGGCGGCCACGGCGCCGCTCAGCACCGGTCCCCAGCCGTGCGGCATGAAGCCGCCATGGCTGGTCAAGAAGCCCAACGTGGGTATGCTGTTCGGCAAGCTGCCCGTGATGAACAGGGCGCCGACGAACAGGAAGACGACGATGGCGACCACCTTGATCGAGGCAAACCAGAATTCGAATTCGCCGAAGGCTTTCACCGAGAACAGATTGAGCAAGGTCATGGACACGAGCAGCACCAGGCTGATGGACCAGGACGGCACGTCGGGCAGCCAGAAGTTGACCAGCTTGGCGCCGGCGATCGCTTCCAGCGCCACTACGACGACCCAGAAATACCAGTACATCCAGCCGCTCATGAAGCCGAGGAATTTCGACACTTTCGGCTTGTCGTCGAAGGCCAGGCGCGCATATTCGTAAAAGGAGCCGACCACGGGCAGGGACGAGGCCAGCTCGCCCAGCATGCGCATGATCAGGACGACCAGGCCGCCCGTGAGCAAAAAGGAAAGGATGGCGGCCGGGCCGGCGGCCTTGGCGATGACGCCGCTGCCAACGAAAAGGCCGGCGCCGATCACGCCGCCGATGGCGATCATGCTCATGTGGCGTTGCTTCAGCGAGTGCTGCAAGCCGGTATTGTTGTGGTTGTCGCTAATCATGTTTGTCTCCTAGTAATATCTGAAGCTCGGTGCGCCCTGGCCTGCTGCGGCTGGTTACTGCCGCGCGGCTTTGTTTTATTTGGGCAACACCGTCAAGCAGCATCGATACATCATCAAATCAGTCTGGTTGGCTGCATGCCATAAGTCAATCTGGAAATGCAGCGGCCCGGCGCGGTTGCCTGAGAGCAAAACACGCTGGGAGAAAAGTAAGGGGCGTTGCCGGGCGTTACGTTGAGCCGGCCTCGACATCGGCGCGGCAATGGTTAAAAAGATGGGGAGTGGCGCGCAACACTTGTGGCGTGCGCGCCACTCCCCGGGAACGTCTTACACCTTGCCCTTCCATGGCACGAGGGTACGTTCGAGGTAGCGCATCATCAAATCAAACAGGAAAGCAAAGAAGCCGATCACGATGATGCCCATGATCACGACGTCGCTGGCGAGGAACTCGGAGGCGCTCAGCACCATGTAGCCGAGGCCGCGCGTGGCCGCCACCATCTCGCCCGCCACCAGGGTGGTCCAGCCCACGCCGATGCCGATGCGCATGCCGGTGAGGATTTCCGGGATCGCGGCGCGCAGGATCACGTGCACGATCACCTGGAAGCGGGTGGCACCCATCGAGTAGGCCGCGTGGATTTGCTCCAATGAAACAGAGCTGACGCCGGCGCGGGCCGCGATGGCCATCGGCGCAAAGATGGCCAGGAAGATCAGGTAGACCTTCGAAAACTCGCCGATGCCGAACCAGATGATAACCAGTGGCAAGTAAGCGAGCGGCGGCAGCGGACGGTAGAACTCGATCAAGGGATCGAAGATGCCGCGCGCCACGCGGTTCACGCCCATCATCACGCCGACGGGGATGGCGAACAGGCAAGCCAGGCCAAATGCGCCGAACACGCGCACCAGGCTGGCGACAGTGTGTTCCCACAGGGTGGCGCCGCCGAAACCGGTGGTGGCCGCCATGATGAATTTCTCATACACGGCTTGCGGCGAAGGTAAAAACAGCGGCTTCACCATGCCGCTGGCCGTCACGCCAAACCACAGCAAGAGCACGGCGATGACGGTGACGGTGGCGATGCGGCTGGAATTGCCCTGCCCCGGCGCACCGAACGCTTCGCCGGGCATGGCGCAGCGGGGAGCGAACAGGCGGCCAAAAAAGCCGGCGCGCTTGGCGGTGGCGGGAGGAAATCCCACGACGGATGGGCTATGCATGGGACACCTCCAGCTCTTTATTGACGGCGCGCTCGTCGCCATAAATGATGTTGAGCACTGTTTCGCGCATCTTGATGAAGTCCGGGCTCGATTTCACGGCGCGCGCATCGCGGCATTCGAGGAAGCGCTTGTTGAAATCGAGTTCATACGTATGCGTGATGCGGCCCGGGCGGGGCGACATGACGATCAGCCGGTTCGCCAGGAACAGCGCCTCGTCGACGCTGTGGGTGATGAAGAAGAACATGGTGCTGGACTTGGCCCATATATCGAGCAGCAATTCCTGGATGGTTTCACGCGTCAGCGCATCGAGCGCCGCCATCGGTTCATCCATCAGCAGCATGGCGGGATTGCTGGTCAGGGCGCGGGCGATGCCGACCCTTTGCTGCATGCCGCCCGACAATTGGTAGATCATATTGTCGTGAAAGTCCTTCAAGCCGACCAGCGCCAGGTTTTTCGCCGCCTGTTCGCGCCGCACGGCTTTCGGCACGCCTTGCAGCTTGAGGCCGAATTCCACGTTTTCCATCACGTTCAGCCACGGCAGCAAGGCATGTTTCTGGAACACCACGCCACGGTCGGCGCCCGGCCCTTCCACTTTATTGTCCCCGAGCATGATTTCACCCTTGGACGGGGCGATAAAGCCCGCCATCAGGCTCAGCAAGGTTGTCTTGCCACAACCGGAAGCACCGAGCGCGACGACGAAGTCGCCGCTGTTGATGGTGAGATTGATATTATTTAAGGCATGTACGCGTTCACCGGCCGTCTTGCCCGGATAAATCACGCTGACATCCTTGACGTACAGATTTTCCATCGTGTCCCCACAGTTCTGTTCAACGCACTCTGTTCAGTCAGCGCGCCCGCAGGCGCGCCATCGCACAACGTTTACTTCAGCAGGCCGGCGGCCTGTGCATATTTGGGTGTCACATATTTGGCGTAATCGGGAGCCAGGGTGTCGATCTTGCCTTCGCCCTTCAAAAATTGCGCCGTGGCCAGCAAGGCTTGCGCCACGCCGCCCTTCGCGCCGCCACCGAGCCAGGCCGGCGACGCCTGTTCCTGCAGCGACGGGTAGGCGTACAGGGCCACGGAAGCGGCCACGTCCTTGGCAGCCGCGCCCGAATGCTTGACGTTGGCTTTCACTTGAGGGGAATCGATGGTCCACGCCTTCGGATTGGCGCGGTAATCAGCGTCGGCAGCGGCCATCACCTTGACGAACTTGGCCATGAAATCGGCATTCGCTTCGCCCCAGGCGCGCTCGACGGCCATGCCGTCAAACGTGGCCTTGCCCTTCTTGCTCAGTTCGCCGGAGGTCACCAGCACCTTGCCGTTTTGCTTGAGTTTGCTCAAGGCCGGGTCCCAGACGAAGGCGGCATCGATGTCGCCCCGCTCCCAGGCGGCGGCGATCTGGTTCGGCTGCATATTGAGCAGCTTCACTTCCGTGGGCTTGATGCCCCACGTTTCCAGCGCGAACATGGTGTGGAAGTGCGTGGTGGAAACAAATGGCACGGCGATCTTCTTGCCGCGCAAGTCCGTGGGCTTGCTGATGCCGGCGCCATTGCGGGCCACCATCGCTTCGGCTTCGTTGATGTCGTCGATGATCCAGAACAGCTGCAGGTCGACGCCGCGGCTGACGGCCGCCGTCAATGGGCTGGAACCGATGACGCCGATCTGCACGTCGCCGGACGCCATGCCGGTGGCCACCTTGGCGCCCGAGTCGAACTTGCGCCAGTTGATCTTATAGCCGGTGGTCTTTTCCACTTCGCCGCTGGCGATGGCCACCAGGAAGGGGCCGTTGATTTCCTGGTAGGCAATCGTTACTTCCTTGCTTTGCGCGAAGGCCGTGCCGCTCGATGCGACCGCCACGCCCAGCACCAGGGTGCCGAGGACGGCGCGGCGCAGCGTTGAAAAAACCGTGTTTTTGCTCGTATTGGTGTTCATGTCTCACTCCAAGATTTATTGTTATGTGTGAACGTTCGGGCAATCTCATCCCTTGCGGGAGGCGCCGCTGTTTGCTCTTTGTCAACCATGCGGCGGCTTAGTACGGCTACTGCGATTACTATTTAAAACACTTCATCCTTCAAGTGATACCAGCGGTACAGGAAGCGCTGGCCCAGGCGGCGGAACGGGGCGAACGCTTGCGACTCGACCAGTTCCATCATGTTCGGGTACGGCAATTTCGAATTGAAGATCGGCAAGCCCGTGTCGCTGGCCTTGCCCGCGATGCGTTCGGCCATGCGCCGGCCCGCCTGCGCCGAATACATGACGCCGTTGCCGCCGTAGCCGAGCGAATAGAAGATCGATTGCTTCGGATCGGGTTGCACGATGCGCGGCATCATGTCGTGGCTGACGTCGACCCAGCCCCACCACGAATAATCGATGGGAATACCGGTCAGCGCGGGGAACTTGCGGTGCAGATCGTTGATCAAAAACTGTTTGTACTTGTCGTCCGGCGCATCGGCGCCCGTGATGGCGCTGCGGCTGCCGATCTGCACGCGGTTGTCCGGCATCAAGCGGTAGTAGTGGCGCAAGATGCGCGTATCCGTGATCACCTGGTGGGTGCGGAAGTTGCACGCCGCGATTTCCGCCGGGGTCAACGGGCGCGTGACGAGCGAATTCGACAAAATCGGCAGCAGCCGGTTTTTCACTTGCGGATGCAGATGGGGCGAGGTGTAGCCGCCCGTGGCCACGGCCACGGAACGGGCACGCACCACGCCGCCCGGCGTTTGCAGGTAATGCACGCCGTTGCGCGTTTCCCAGCCCATCACGGGGCTGGACGGGTGCACCCTGGCGCCCAGCGCGCGCGCCTTGCGCAGGTAGCCGAAGGCCAGCTTGCCCGCGTGGATGCCGATGCCTTCCGGCTCGTGCAGCGCGCCGGCCGCTTCCTTGTCGTCGACGAATTCGCGCTTGACGGTGTCGGCGTCGAGGATGCGGGCGTCGTACTTGAAGATCTCGCGCATGACCTTGGCTTCTTTTTCCAGCGCGGGCATGGCTTTCGCCTTGTGGGCGATGTACAGGTGGCCGCCCGGCTGCGGGTCGCAATCGATGTCGGCCGTGATCTTCTTGAATGTCTGCATCGCGTCGCACACTTCCGCGTGCAATTTGAGGGCCGTGTCCATGCCGTAGCGCGCGATCCACTGCGAGCGCTTCAGGCGGCCCGTCGTGCATTGCGCCTGGCCGCCGTTGCGCGTGCTGCAGCCCCAGCTGACCCGGTTCGCTTCCAGCACGGTGGCCTTGATGCCGTGTTCCTGGGCCAGGAAGATGGCGCAGGAGAGACCGGTAAAACCCGAGCCGATGATGGCCACGTCGACGTCGATGTCATGCGTGATGGGGCCGTCGTCGGCGGGCGGTTCGCCGGCCGTGCCGATCCAGTAGGTGGGCGCGTAGGCATTGCCGTGGCCGGGCCGCTGCGCCACCAGCGGATCGAAGGCGGGATCGTAGGGCGTGCGGGCGGCAGTGCTGTGGCTGCCCAGTACGTCAGATGGAGTGTCGACAGGTTTGTTCATGATCATTCCTGGTGAACGTACTGGCTCAGGCTTTGGCAGCCGTGGCAACCGGTGGGCGATCCTTGCGGAAGGCATTCTTCACGGCGATCTTGCCGTCGCGGAAAGTGAAGATGTCGACCATGCGCGCCTCGATGCGCGTGCCGTCCGCCTTGGTGCCGGCAAAGGTCGATTCCGTCACGCCGCGCTGGCCGCTGACGAAGTGTTCCGGATTGAGCCAGGCGGCGTCGGGGAAGGTTTGCCAGGCCAGCTCGAAGCCGGCGCGCACGGCGTCGCGGCCGACAAAACTCTTGCCCAGCAGGTCGGGGCCGGCCACGGCGTGGAATTCGCAGTCGTCGGCCATGGCGGCCATCAGGGCCTCGATATCGTGGCGGTTCCAGGCATCGCCGAACGCTTGCAGGAAGTCGGTAGTGACGGCGTCGGTGTGCGGTACAGGGTGGTTCATGTTGGTCTCCGTAAATCGTTTTTGATACGCTACGTTCCGTTTTTTGTCTTTTATTGAATTTAAGCCTTAAGCATGGCCTTGTCAAATCAAATAATCCAAAAAACGGGACGCCTTGTATTCTTTAATGAAATTATGATGTTTTCGTGACAATCTGTGAGAATTTGGTCACAACGCTTTGTCGGATTACGCCGGGCTTTTGCCCGGCTAATCCGACCTACGCCAGCACCACGCGTAGGTTGGGCAGGTTGGGTAGGTTGGATTAGCCTGAAAGGCGTAATCCAACACTCCAGCAGCAAATCAGACGTAGTCTTTGTACTTGTCCAGGTGACGGATTGGTTTACTCAGCGCATCGCGGCGGAACGGGTCGCCCAGCTCGCGCGTGCACATGATTTCGATGATGGTCGTCTTGCCTTCATTCATCTGCATGTCGATCGCCTTCTTCAAGGCCGGACCCACGTCTTCCAGCTTGTCGACCGTGATGCCTTCGGCGCCCATGGCGCGCGCAATTTCCGCGAAGCTCTGGTTGTCGAGTTCACCGGCAACAAAACGGCGGTTGTAGAAATCCACCTGGTTTTTCTTTTCCGCGCCCCACTGGCGGTTGTGGAACACCACGGCCGTCACGGGAATGTTGTGGCGCACGCAAGTCATCGTTTCCATCAGGCTCATGCCCCAGGCGCCGTCGCCCGCATACGACACGGCCGGACGGTGCGGCGCCGCCACTTTCGCGCCGATAATCGTCGGAAACGCATAGCCGCAGTTGCCAAAGCTCATAGCCGCAAAGAAACTGCGCGGCTTTTCAAAGCGCAAGTAACTATTGGCCACCGAGTTGATGTTGCCGATGTCGGTCGACACCATCACATCTTCCGGCATGGCTTTTTCCAGCTCGCGCAAGACCTGGCGCGGGTGCAGATAATTGCCCGGCTCCTTCTTTTGCTCTTCGATCATGTCCAGGCTGTACGCATCCTTCTCGTGCGTCCAGTTGTCCAGTTCGTCTTCCCACGCGGCTTTTTCCGCCTCGATGGTGGCCTTGCGCGCGCCGCGCGTGGCGTCGCAGTCGAGCGTCTTGCCGTCCAGGCGGGCAAGAATCGCCTTGGCGGCCGCCTTGGCGTCGCCGCAGATGCCGACCGAAATCTTTTTCACCAAACCGAGCATCTTGTTGTCGGCGTCGATCTGGATGATCTTGGCATTTTTCGGCCAGTAATCCATGCCGTGCTGCGGCAAGGTGCCGAACGGTCCCAAACGCGAACCCAGGGCCACGACGACGTCGGCCTGGGCGATCAGTTTCATGGCCGCCTTCGAGCCTTGATAGCCAAGCGGACCGCACCACAGCGGGTGGCTGGCGGGAAACGAGTCGTTGTGCAGATAGCTGTTGACGACGGGCGCGCCGAGGCGCTCGGCCAGGGCCTTGCATTCCTCGATCGCTTCGCCCATGACGACGCCGCCGCCCGAGATGATCACGGGGAACTTGGCCTTAGCCAAGAGCTCGGCCGCATCGTCGAGGCTTTGCTCGCCGCCGGCACCGCGGTCCAGGCGGCTCGGTTTCGGGATCTCGGCCTTGATTTCGCCATAGAAGTAATCGCGCGGAATATTCAGCTGCGTCGGCCCCATTTCCGACATGGCGCGGTCGAAGCAGCGGCCCGTAAATTCCGCCATGCGGGCCGGATTGGTCACATGACCCTGGTATTTCGTGAATTCCTCGAACATCGGCAACTGGTTCGCTTCCTGGAAGCCGCCCAGACCCATGCTCATGGTGCCCGTCTCCGGCGTGATGATGACGACCGGGGTGTGCGCCCAGTAGGCGGCGGCAATCGCCGTGACGCAATTGCTGATGCCGGGGCCGTTCTGGCCGATGACGACGCCGTGACGGCCCGAGACGCGGGCATAGCCGTCGGCCATGTGGCCGGCGCCCTGCTCGTGCACGACGGGAATCAGGCGGATGCCGGCCGGGGCGAAGATATCCATCGGGTCCATGAAGGCCGAGCCCATGATGCCGAACATGTCGGTCACGCCATTGGCGGCCAGGGTTTCCACGAACGCTTCGGACGGCGTCATCTTTTGCGGCCCGGTGGGGATGGCCGCTGCGGCGGCGGCTTTTTGCTCGGTCATGTCATTCATGGGTGTCTCCTGGTCTGTGGTAATGAACTGCACTGTATTGATGAATATATTTATCAAAAAACGGTATATTTTGTTCCGAAATTTGATATACAATTCAATTTAAGCGTTCGGGAATCAAAAGTCAAACAGAATTTCGAGGAAACGGTACAATTTGAGTTCGAAAATGAAATAAGCTGATGTAACACTCAGATACCCAACCGAGGCCACCATGGACATGATTTCATCCCCAAAACTTGAGCCGGAAAAACTGGAAGGCGACACGCCCACGATGCGTTTGTTTGCCTTGCTGGAAGTGATTGCCGAAAAAGACCAGCTGCTGTCGCTGCAAGCGCTGGTGGAAGAAACGGGCTTGCCCAAGCCCACCTTGCACCGCATGCTGCAACAGCTGGAAAGCGTGGGCGTGCTGCAGCGCGAAAGCGACGGCCGCCACTACAGCACGGGCGTGCGCCTGCGCCGCCTCGCGTCTAACCTCTTGATTAACAACACCTTCCATGGCGCCCGTCGCATGGTCTTGCGCCAGCTGGTCGAGGAAGTGGGCGAAAGCTGCAACCTGACGGCCTTCAGCGGCAGCGAAGTGGTGTACCTGGACCGGGTGGAAACGGCAGCGCCGCTGCGCTTCTACCTGCATCCGGGTTCGCGCGTGCCGGCCCACTGCTCGTCGAGCGGCAAGCTGTTCCTGGCGCAGATGACGCCCGTGCAACGGCGCCGCCTGCTGGGCCACATGGAATTGACGCGCTTTACGGACAAGACGGAAACGGACCCCGCCAAGCTCGAGCGCGAACTGGAACTGGTGCGCCGCAACGGCTACGCGCTGGACGACGAGGAATTCCTGCCCGGCCTGCTCTGCGTGGCCGTGCTGGTGCCAAACCCGAACGGCCGCTCGAACCTGGCCGTGGCGATCCAGGCGCCCATCATCCGTTTGACGCACGACAAGGCTTTACATTTCTTGCCAGCATTGCAACGCGCCGCGCAAGCCCTGGCCGCCATCGAATCGGAAACCATGCCGACGACGGGCGGGGACGACGACGCATTGCAGACAGGTAATTCATAACCGCTGCGGCACCCATGCTGCGGCTTGACCAGGAGAACAAGGTGCCAGATTCACGCCAACATCCCCCCGCCGCCGCAGCGCAAACCATGCAGTCCGTGCGCAGCCTGTTCCATATCGACAGCGACCTGCTCGTGCCCGTCTTCACCGAGCGCGATCCGCACGTGCCCGACATCGATCCCGCCTACCGCTTCAACCAGGACGTGACCCTGGCGATTTTGGCCGGCTTCACGCACAACCGCCGCGTGATGGTGCAAGGCTTGCATGGCACGGGCAAGTCCACGCACATCGAGCAGGTGGCGGCGCGTCTGAACTGGCCCTGCGTGCGCGTCAACCTCGATGGCCACATCAGCCGCCTGGACCTGGTCGGCAAGGATGCCATCGTGCTGCGCGAACAGCAGCAAGTCACCGAATTCCAGGAAGGCATCGTGCCCTGGTCCTTGCAACGGCCCGTGGCCCTGATCTTCGACGAGTACGACGCGGGCCGCCCCGACGTGATGTTCGTCATCCAGCGCATTCTGGAACGCGACGGCAAGTTCACCCTGCTCGACCAGAACCGGGTCATCACGCCCCACCCCCACTTCCGTTTGTTCGCCACCTCGAATACGGTAGGCCTGGGCAACCTGAACGGCATGTACCACGGCACGCAAGTGCTCAATCACGCGCAGATCGACCGCTGGAATATCGTTGCTACCCTGAACTATCTGCCGCAGGACGAAGAAACGGAGATCGTGCTGGCGCGCGTTCCGGCCATGAACGACGCGGCGGGCCGCCAGCTGGCTGGCCGCATGGTGGCCGTGGCCAGCCTCACGCGCCACGGCTATGCGGCGGGCGACCTGGCGTGCCTGATGTCGCCGCGCACGGTGATTACCTGGGCCGAGAATTGCCAGATCTTCCGCGACCCGGCCCTGGCCTTCCGCCTGTCCTTCCTCAACAAATGCGACGAGGCCGAACGGCCCATGGTGGCCGAGTATTACCAGCGCTGTTTCAATGAGGAATTGCTGGCGAGCCAGGCATGAGCGCCGAAGCCATCGTTCCTGCCGCCTACACGCGTGCACAGCAGGAAACGGATGAGCTGTGCGCGGGCGCCATCCGCGCCCTCAGCGCTTCGCCCGCGATACGCTACCGGGGCCGGCGCCTGCACGACGGCCACCGCCCGCTGCCCATCCACGCGGCCCATCTGCAGCCCGATGCGGCGCTGCAGGATTTGCCGTCGCTGCGCGGCGCGGCCGACAGCGTGGCCCTGCGGCTGCTGCACACGGACGCTGCTCTGCACAAGTCGCTGTGTCCGCTTGACCCCGTGGCGCGCCTCGTCTTCGAGCTGCTGGAACAGCTCAGGGTGGAAACGCTTGCGCCAGATCAACATGCGGGCGTGATCGCCAACCTGCGCCACCGTTTCACGGCATGGTCGCATGCATTCTACGATTCCGGCCTGGCCGAAGGCGCGTCGGGCCTGCTTTTGTATACCGTGTTCCAGATGTGCTGGTCGCGCCTGACGGCCCGGCCCGTGCTGGAAAAGACGGAAGATTTTATTGAAGCCACACGCTGGTCCGTGTCGTCGCAACTGAGCGGCGACCTGGCCGGACTGCGCCGCCACCGCGCCGACCAGGCCGCCTTTGCGCGCCACGCGCTGGCCATCGCCCATGCCGTCGACGCCATGCTGCAAGAGGCGCAAGCGGCGCGCGACGGCAGCCAGGACGAGGCCGGCGACGCCAAGGCGCAGGCGGCCTTCAAGCTGCTGCTCGATTTCGACAGCGACAACGACCACCTGCCCGATGCCGCCCCGCTGGGCGAGAGCCGCGCCTTCAGCGATGGCGCTGGCGGCTACAAGGCGTACTCCACAAGCTACGACCGCGAGGAACCAGCGGGCGAGCTCGTGCGCCGCGCCCTGCTGCTCGACTACCGCGCACGCATGGATGCGCACATCGCCAGCCTGGGCATCAACACGGCCCGCCTGGCGCGGCGTTTCACGCAATTGCTGGCCATGCCGCAGCGAGACGGCTGGTCCTTCGGCGAGGAAGAGGGTTATATCGATGGCCGCCGCCTGGCGCAGCTGATCAGCTCGCCCTCCGAGCGCAGGCTGTTTCGCAAGGAACAATTCCTGCCCCAGGCCGATTGCCTCGTCACCTTTCTTGTCGATTGCTCCGGCTCCATGAAGACGCATGCGGAATCGGTGGCCGTGCTGCTGGATATTCTGCTGCGCGCGCTGGACCAGGCGGGCATCACGACGGAATTGCTGGGCTTTACGACGGGCGCCTGGAACGGGGGAAGAGTCAAACGCGACTGGATGCGCGCCCGCTCGCCGGCCCACCCGGGGCGCCTGAACGAACGGCTGCACATGGTCTTCAAGGAAGGCGATACCCCCTGGCGCCGCGCGCGCCCCGACATCGCGGCCCTGCTGAAGGCGGACCTGTACCGCGAAGGCGTCGATGGCGAAGCCGTGGACTGGGCCTGCACGCGCATGCTGGCGCGGCCCGAGCGGCGGCGCATCCTGCTCGTCGTGTCAGACGGTTGCCCAATGGATACGGCCACGAATCTGGCCAACGACGAGTTTTATTTGGCGCAACATCTGAAACAGGTGGTGGCACGCCGCGAAGCGCAGGGTGCCGTGGAAATCTGCGGGCTGGGACTGGGCCTGGATCTGGGCGCCTACTACAGCCGCAGCCTGGCCACCACCCTGCCCGCCTCGCTGAACAATGAACTGTGCAGCGAGATCGCCCAGCTGATCGCCGGGCGCGGCCGGCGCTGATTAGGCGCGGGGCTTGCGGCGGCGCGCCATCACGCCGGCCAGCGCCAGGCCCGTCAGCAACATCACATAGGTTTCCGGTTCCGGCACGGCACTGATGTATTCATATGTCACTTGAACGCGGCCGGAAGCGGCCGTCTGAAACTGCGTCAGCAAGTTGCCCGCGCCACTGCCCGCCGAGGAACCGATGGCGTTCAAGCCCAGGTAAATCAGGCCGCCGCCCGCCGAGGAAAACAGGGCGAAGTCGCTGGCGCTGGCGCTCGTGTAGCCATTCGAGCCAGTGCTCGAACGCAAGCCCGTGCTGGCGCCCGAGGTGCCGGCAAAATCGATGCTGCCGTCGAAGGCGCTCAGGGCAAACGTCTGCGTAAACAAGGGGTTGGCCACCAGCAAGGTGGAATTGTCGGGACGGTACAAGGTCAGCAGCGAGGCCAGGCTCAGGGTCACGTCGGATGCGCTGGCGTCCAGGCTTTCCGTCTTGCCGCTGCCCTGTACGGCGCCTTCCAGATGGAACTTGATCGACGTCAGGGTGCCCAGGTTGCTGTCGAACTTGCCCAGGCCCAGGGTGTCTGACCAGTTGGTGGCGCCCAGGGCGCGGTCGGCGCTGAAGCTGATGGTCTGGGTGGCAGCCTGGGCGGAAGGCACGGCGCCGAGGCCAAGCACGGCGGCGGCGGCCAGTGCGATGAGAGATTTGTGCATCGATGACTCCTGTTTCATTCAATGAGGACGAGTGGATCACGCAGTGATTCACGGAGGAAACGCGAGGGTATTGCCCTCGCGCCACAGCCCGGCGATTCAGCCAACCAGGCAATTCATTGTAATAAACGAAAGAGTCGCAATATACTCAATTTGTTGCAATTTTAAAAATAAACGTTATTATTTTGATTGCTGATGCATGCGTGAAAAAGCGCATGCCTCAATCGACGCAATAACGCACGGCATGGGCTTCCGTCGGCAACGGGATTTCCCAGTTCCACAGCATCGATTGCAGCTTCTTGTTGCTGAGCGAGGTGTCGCGCTGGCCGTTGCGCCTGAGTAATTCCTTACGCGTCTGCTCCAGGTACACGAGCTCCACCTGCGCATGGTATTTATACAGCAGGTTCAGCGTCTTTTCGCGCATCAGCCGCGACAAGTGCGTGGCGTTCCACACGAACGGCTCGCCACGGCGCAACAGTTCGCGCGCGCGCTCTTCCGCATAGTCGCCCACCTGCCCCTCGTTCTTGCCGTGCTTCAAGCCCAAGGCTGTCCGCGCATCGTCAAACGACACGACGGGCAGGCGCGGATGGTGCTTGTCCACCCAGGTATTCTTGCCCGACGCGGGCAGGCCCGACATGACGATCACGTGCGAACCCGGCTCCTGGAACAGGGCATAGTCGGGATGCGCCTCGGCGCCGCGAAAGTATTTGACGCGCGTGTGCTCGTCGACAAAAACCCTGCGCTGGCCATAGCAGCCCTCCTCGCGCGCCAGTTCCCGGAACAGCTCGATCGCGTCGAGAATGCGCTGCGGATCGGGACAGATGCGGCCGCGGATATCGGCCTCGGCCAGCATGGCCAGCAGGCGGATATCGACCTGCCACGACAGTTCGCGCACGGTGAACTCGGGCGTGACGCCGCGCCGCGATTGTTCCAGCGCAAAGAACGGCACTTGATGCACGTTAATCAAACGGCAGATTTCTTCGCGCACGGCAAATGGCACATCGCAATCCCACAGGGCGATGCGCGCATCGAGCGCGCCCTTGCGCGAGTGGCCGGGCTGGCCGATGGCGCCCGTCACCGGGTCGATCACCGTGGTGCTGCACTTGGCCACGTCGTGCAGCAAGGCGGCCAGGAACACGATTTCCTGCTCCGCGCGCGTGGCTTGCTGATATCCAGGCATGCCCAGCAGGGATTCGACCACCATCATGGTATGCGTCCACACGTCGCCTTCCGCGTGATACACGGGGTTTTGCGGCGTCGTCTTGGCCAGTTCCAGCTGCGGGAAAGCGGCCAGGCAGGCGTTGAAATCGGGCGACTGGCCCGCTGGCGGCACCAGTTGCTGCAGGGTTTTCCAGTTCATCATTTTGTACTCCTTGAGTAAGCTGCCAGTTCGTCGAGCGAGCTGCAGGTGTGTAAACCCAGGCTCTCCCACGTGACGAGGGGCTGCGGCGCGTACAGGTCGACGCCGTCGGCCAGCTGGTTCGGGATCAATGGCCGCGCGCTGTGGTGCGAGCCGCTGTCGAGGATGGTTTGCGTAAAGTCATGGCGCACCAGCTTGTAGCGGGCCAGCACCTGCTCGTCGTCTTCCACTTTCAGGTACAGGCCTTCCGCGTGGTCGGACTTGTCCGTCTGCTTCCAGCACAGGTCCAGCGGCAGGCGTTCGCGCGCCACCACGTTTTCAAAGGCGTCGCGCCACAGCCGGGACTTGGCCAGCGAATGACGCAACAGCTGCCACAGCTGCTTCGGCGAGGCGGGCATCAGGCCCGCATACAGCACGGGCACCGACAGGACGGGCGAACCGGCCAGCATGGCGTGGCGGCGCGCTGTGGACAGAAACATCTGGCTGCGCCGGCAATACACGTCGAACTCGTTGAAATAATGGGGCAACCGGTCATAAAACACGGAATGCTTGCTGTAGGACCATTCGCCAAACAGCACAAACTGGTCTTCCAGCAAGGCCAGCAAGGCGTGTTCATGCGCGTGCGCCCACGGTTTCAACAGGTTGAACTGGCGTTCGCTGCCGCCGCCCGCCAGGTAATGGCCGCGCGACTGCAGCAGCACCTCGCCCGCATCGCTGAACGACACGGCGGAGTTGGCGCCATCGATTTTTTCCTCGATGACGACGTACTGGCCGGCCAGCTTTTTCAGGGGCATCTGGTCCGAGCCGTCGTCGCCGTCCTGCAGGCGCGAGCCTTCCAGGTGCGGCGTGCGCGGGTATTTGAATAAAGGTAAAGATTGTAAAAACATAGCGTCCCACGCCGCGTTCACCGGGGCGTGTCCATACAGGGTCAGGGGTGCTGACGACGTGTTCGGGCGTGGACGATCAGGACAGTGGTCCTGGATACGTGTGCGGAGGGAGCAAAAACAGTGCCGCAGCAATCGGGGGCGTCAACGCGCCGAACGATGCTGCAGAGAGCATTTCGTCAGCGTTAGCAGGTGATGGCGAAGAAGCGAGGCACTTTTGGCTCCAATAAGGAAGAGGTTCGAGAAAGAACCGCGAATATAAGGCAAGTGTGATTGTTTTGCAAGGCGCTCGTTTCTATCGTGCGCCTTGCAGCGTCCCGCTTAGAAGCGGTACTCGAGGTTGAGCCAGACGCGCGGCGTGGGGTCGCTGTTCGTTTCCGACAACGGACGGCCACCTGTGGTGCGCCAGGCCAGGGCCAGGTCCGCACTCCAGGCCTGCCGCTGGTAGCGCAAGCCCAGGCCGCTGCCGCGCAGGCTGCGCCGGTTATTGCTGGCCGGGGCCGGCTTGGCGTTGACCGTGATGCGCCCCGCATCCATGAACGCATAGGGGGTGTAGGCACCGGCGCCATAGCGCAGTTCCAGCTGCGCCAGGCCGCCTTCGTCGCCCGTCGCTTCGCCCGATGGATAGGCGCGCACGCCGCTGGCGCCGCCCAGGCTCAGTTTCTCGGACGAGTCCAGGTTCTTGTCTGCCTGCTGCCAGCTCAGGCGGGCCATCAGGCTCAAGCCGGCGGGCAGGGATTGCAGGCGCACCACGTCGAGGTTGACCTTATGGAAGCTGCCCTTGGTCGCGTAGTAATCGACGGCCGTCAAGGCCGCATCGAGCTTCAGCCTGCCCGGCGTCCAGCTCACGCTGCCGTAGGTCATGCCGTCGTAGCCATCGCGGTAATCGAATTGCAGGGCCAGCGGCATGGTCCGGCTGGACTTGCTTTCATAGGTCTGCGTGCTGTCGCGGTTATCCTGCAAGTCCTTGGACTGATAGGTGGCGACCAGGGTCAGGTTGGCCCGCTGCGAGCGCAGGATGGGATAGCTGAGCCCGGCGCTGGCCACCTTGGCCGTCCCGTTGGCATGCAGGCTGGCAAACTCCTTCGCCAGCACATAGCTGGTATGCGAGTAGCCGACATTGCCGCGCAAGCCGGACGCACCCAGGGGCAGGCTGTAGCCAAGCGAACCCAGCCACAACTCTTCCTCGCTGAGCAGTGCCCGCACGGTGATCTGGTCGCCCAGCAAGAAAGGACTGTTGATGTCGACATTCGCGCGCACGCGGTTTTTGCCCGTGTAGCGGCTGCCGGCATTGTCCAGGCCGATATCGCCGCGCACGCGCTGCCCGCGCGCGACCTGGACGATCAGGTCGCCCGTTCCCGCCTGCGCGCCGGGACGCACGGTGGCGGTGGACTCGATGCCCGGTAAATCATCGAGCAGCAGGGCGGCCCGCTCCAGCGAACCGCTGGCGATCACGCTGCCCGGACGCAAGCCATCGAGGAAGGCCGTCGCCCGCCGCGCCAGCGCGCCATCGTCGCCCTCGGCCTGCACCACGCCATAACGTCCCTCGATGATGTCGATGCGCAAAGCCCCCTGGTCAAGGTCTTGCGGCGGCAGGATGGCACGGGCAAACGGGTAGCCGCTGGCCTGGTAAAAATCCGTGAGGCGCTCGGCCAGGCCGCGCAAGCCTGCCAGGTCGAACGTCTGGCCCGTGACGTCGCCCAGCGCCGCGCGCAGCGTTTCCTCGCCGAAGATGGAATTGCCGGCGACCTTGATCGAACGCAATACCACGCTTGGACCGCCAGGCGCCACGGCAAGCGCATCGTGCGGCACCTGGATTTTCAAGGGCTGGCTTTCACGCGGCGCCGCGACGGGCGGCTGGAGCTGCTGCAGGGTCTGGCCAGCGTCAGGAGGAACTTGTGCCTGCGCAAGCGGTGCCACATGCAATAAAGCAAATCCCAGTGCCATGGCCGCAGCCGTGCGCTGTGGAGGTTGTTGTTTTTTCATAAGTGTTTTTCTAGTTTGAATCAATACCATCATTGCGCCACGCCTCCGGCTACCGGGGCAGCAGCAAGCACATTAATGCCGCCGTTGACGACAAAGATGCGCGTAAAGCCAGGCGTGCCGGCTCCCGGTGCTGGCGCGGCGTGCGCCGCGTCAGCCACCGGCACCAGGACCAGTCCACCGATCAGGCTGCCGCCGCCATTGGGTACGCCAGCGTTGCCGGGAGCGTCATACGCCGCGACACCCGGCACGGCCAGTGCGCCGGCGTTTGCCGCCGTGCCCGCCGCCACATCATTGGTGCCCGTGGTGACCTGGCGCCGCGCCAGGCGTATCGCATTTTCCAATCCGGGATCGGCATCGATGCTCAGGCTGCCGTTTTGCGCCGTGACAACATAGTTGCC
Source organism: Janthinobacterium sp. GW822-FHT07H11 (assembly GCF_058798615.1). NCBI lineage: Bacteria > Pseudomonadati > Pseudomonadota > Betaproteobacteria > Burkholderiales > Oxalobacteraceae > Janthinobacterium > Janthinobacterium sp. GW822-FHT07H11. The sequence continues at coordinate 2,311,454 of NZ_CM179507.1, read as the reverse complement.
GTTGGCCAGGGCCGACGCGTCGATCGTGTAGCTGCCGACATTCTCACCGGCCGCGCGGCGCAGCACGCCGGACAGGCTATCGCCCGCGACAAGGTTGCCCTGGGTCACTTGATACGTGAGGCCCGGATCGACGTTGCCGTAGACCTTGCTCTTCGCGTCCGCCGTCACCGTGATCGGGCGCGCATCGATGCTCAGGCTGCCGTTTTGCGCCGTGACAATGTAATTGCCGTTGGCCAGTGCCGACGCGTCGATCGTGTAGCTGCCGACGTTTTCACCGGCCGCGCGGCGCAGCACGCCGCCCAGGCTATCGCCCGCCACCAGGTTGCCCTGGGTCACTTGATACGTGAGGCCAGGATCGACATTGCCATACACCTTGCTTTTCGCGTCCGCCGTCACCGTGATCGGGCGCGCAGCGATGCTCAGGGCGCCGTTTTGCGCCGTGACAATGTAATTGCCGTTGGCCAGTGCCGACGCGTCGATCGTATAGCTGCCGACGTTTTCACCGGCCGCGCGGCGCAGCACGCCGGACAAGCTGTCGCCCGCGACGAGGTTGCCCTGGGTCACTTGATACGTGAGGCCCGGATCGACGTTGCCGTAGACCTTGCTCTTCGCGTCCGCCGTCACCGTGATCGGGCGCGCAGCGATGCTCAGGCTGCCGTTTTGCGCCGTGACAATGTAGTTGCCGTTGGCCAGTGCGGAAGCGTCGATCGTGTAGCTGCCGACATTCTCACCGGCCGCGCGGCGCAGCACGCCGGACAGGCTATCGCCTTCCACCAGCGCACCTTTTGTCACCTGATACGTCAGGCCCGGATCGACATTGCCATACACCTTGCTCTTCGCATCCGCCGTCACCGTGATCGGGCGCGCAGCGATGCTCAGGGCGCCGTTTTGCGCGGTCACAATGTAATTGCCGTTGGCCAGTGCCGACGCGTCGATCGTATAGCTGCCGACGTTTTCGCCAGCCGCGCGGCGCAGCACGCCGCCCAGGCTGTCGCCCGCGACGAGGTTACCCTGGGTCACTTGATACGTGAGGCCCGGATCGACGTTGCCATACACCTTGCTCTTCGCATCGGCCGTCACCGTGATCGGGCGCGCAGCGATGCTCAGGGCGCCGTTTTGCGCCGTGACAATGTAATTGCCGTTGGCCAGTGCCGACGCGTCGATCGTGTAGCTGCCGACGTTCTCACCGGCCGTGCGGCGCAGCACGCCGCCCAGGCTATCGCCTTCCACCAGATTGCCTTGCGTGACCTGATACGTGAGGCCAGGATCGACATTGCCATACACCTTGCTCTTCGCGTCGGCCGTCACCGTGATCGGACGCGCCGCGATGCTCAGGGCGCCGTTTTGCGCCGTGACAACATAATTGCCGTTGGCCAGGGCCGACGCGTCAATCGTGTAGCTGCCGACGTTTTCACCGGCCGCGCGGCGCAGCACGCCGGACAGGCTGTCGCCTGCCACCAGATTGCCTTGCGTGACCTGATACGTCAGGCCAGGATCGACATTGCCATACACCTTGCTCTTCGCATCGGCCGTCACCGTGATCGGGCGCGCATCAATGCTCAGGCTGCCGTTTTGCGCAGTCACAACATAATTGCCATTGGCCAAGGCCGACGCATCGATCGTGTAGCTGCCGACGTTTTCACCGGCCGCGCGGCGCAGCACGCCGCTCAGGCTGTCGCCCGCGACGAGGTTGCCCTGGCTCACTTGATACGTGAGGCCAGGATCGACGTTGCCATACACCTTGCTTTTCGCATCGGCCGTCACCGTGATCGGACGCGCAGCGATGCTCAGGGCGCCGTTTTGCGCCGTGACAACATAATTGCCGTTGGCCAGTGCCGACGCGTCGATCGTATAGCTGCCGACGTTTTCGCCAGCCGCGCGGCGCAGCACGCCGGACAGGCTATCGCCCGCGACGAGGTTGCCCTGGGTCACTTGATACGTCAGGCCAGGATCGACATTGCCATACACCTTGCTCTTCGCGTCCGCCGTCACCGTGATCGGACGCGCAGCAATGCTCAGGCTGCCGTTTTGCGCCGTGACAACATAATTGCCATTGGCCAGCGCCGACGCGTCGATCGTGTAGCTGCCGACGTTTTCACCTGCCGCGCGGCGCAGCACGCCGTTCAGGCTGTCGCCCTCCACCAGCGCACCTTTTGTCACCTGATACGTGAAGCCCGGATCGACATTGCCATACACCTTGCTCTTCGCATCAGCCGTCACCGTGATCGGACGCGCATCGATCGTCAAAGCGCCGTTTTGCGCCGTGACAACATAATTGCCATTGGCCAGGGCCGACGCGTCGATCGTATAGCTGCCGACATTTTCACCGGCCGCGCGGCGCAGCACGCCGTTCAGGCTATCGCCCGCGACGAGGTTACCCTGGGTCACTTGATACGTGAGGCCCGGATCGACATTGCCATACACCTTGCTCTTCGCATCCGCCGTCACCGTGATCGGGCGCGCATCGATCGTCAAGGCGCCGTTTTGCGCCGTGACAACATAATTGCCGTTGGCCAGGGCCGACGCGTCAATCGTGTAGCTGCCGACATTTTCACCTGCCGTGCGGCGCAGCACGCCGCCCAGGCTGTCGCCCGCCACCAGGTTGCCCTGGGTCACTTGATACGTGAGGCCCGGATCGACATTGCCATACACCTTGCTCTTCGCATCGGCCGTCACCGTGATCGGGCGCGCATCAATGCTCAGGCTGCCGTTTTGTGCCGTGACAACATAATTGCCGTTGGCCAGCGCCGACGCGTCAATCGTGTAGCTGCCGACGTTTTCACCGGCCGCGCGGCGCAGCACGCCGCCCAGGCTGTCGCCCGCGACGAGGTTACCCTGGGTCACTTGATACGTGAGGCCAGGATCGACGTTGCCATACACCTTGCTCTTCGCGTCCGCCGTCACCGTGATCGGACGCGCAGCGATGCTCAAGGCGCCGTTTTGCGCCGTGACAACATAATTGCCGTTGGCCAGGGCCGACGCGTCGATCGTATAGCTGCCGACATTCTCGCCGGCCGCGCGGCGCAGCACGCCGTTCAGGCTGTCGCCCTCCACCAGCGCCCCTTTTGTCACCTGATACGTCAGGCCCGGATCGACGTTGCCATACACCTTGCTTTTCGCATCAGCCGTCACCGTGATCGGGCGCGCAGCGATGCTCAGGGCGCCGTTTTGCGCGGTCACAATGTAATTGCCGTTGGCCAGCGCGGAAGCATCGATCGTGTAGCTGCCGACATTCTCACCGGCCGTGCGGCGCAGCACGCCGGACAGGCTGTCGCCCGCCACCAGGTTGCCCTGGGTCACTTGATACGTGAGGCCCGGATCGACATTGCCATACACCTTGCTCTTCGCATCCGCCGTCACCGTGATCGGACGCGCAGCGATGCTCAGGCTGCCGTTTTGCGCCGTGACAATGTAATTGCCGTTGGCCAGTGCCGACGCGTCGATCGTGTAGCTGCCGACGTTCTCGCCGGCCACGCGGCGCAGCACGCCGTTCAGGCTATCGCCCTCCACCAGCGCACCTTTTGTCACCTGATACGTGAGGCCAGGATCGACGTTGCCGTAGACCTTGCTCTTCGCGTCCGCCGTCACCGTGATCGGGCGCGCATCAATGCTCAGGCTGCCGTTTTGCGCCGTGACAACATAATTGCCGTTGGCCAGTGCCGACGCGTCGATCGTATAGCTGCCGACATTTTCACCTGCCGCGCGGCGCAGCACGCCGTTCAGGCTGTCGCCCGCCACCAGGTTGCCCTGGGTCACTTGATACGTCAGGCCAGGATCGACGTTGCCATACACCTTGCTCTTCGCATCGGCGGCCACCATGATGGGACGCGGGTCGATGCTGGCGCTGACGCCGCTGGCGTTCAGCACATAATTGCTGCTGGACAGGCTCAAGGTGCTGGAATCGAAACTGCTGTAGCGGCCGGCATTTCGGCTGCCGACAGTGGCCGAACCGGCGACCGTAGGCGCGCTGTCGCCATTGACCAAGCCAGACAGGACGAAGCCCGAATTGAAGGTGCTGCTGCCATCGTAGGTTTTCGTCACGGCCACGTTCAGCGGGCGCGGCGTCACCGTCCAGTAAACAGGGCCGCCCGGCGTCAGGGTATAGCCCGTCTTGCCCAGCACCAGGCCAGTGTTGTAGCTGATCGTGTAGACGCCAGCCGAAGACGTCGCCGTCGGCGCGCCCAGCCAGGAAACCGTGCCGCTCGCGCCGGCATCGCTAATCAGCGTGCCGCCGCTCAGCGCATCGTACAGCGCATAGTTAAAGACGGGCAAGTCGCCATACATGCTGCTGCCTGGCGTCAAGCGGACATACACGGGCTTGGAGGCGTTGCCGGCGGCATTGTCGACGGAAACGATGGCGTCCTTCAATTGCGCGACGGGCGCCGCCGCATAGTAGACGGACAGACCGCCGGACTGGCCCGGCGCCAGGTCGGCTGCGCGCAGGAACATGGCGTAGCTGCCGTCCGTCTGGCCGGAAGCGACGGATGCGCCGCGCGGGTTCTGGTTGACGGCATTGGAAAAGAAGCAGCAATTGCTGTGCACGGTATCCACGCCAGCCGTCGTGGAATAGAACAGCACGGCCGAGCCGCTGGTAGTGCTATTGGTTTCCGTCACCATGATGGCATTCGACGCGGTATTGCTATCGGTCAACTGGGCAAACGCACCCGAAACGATGTTGCCCTTGATCTTGAAATTGCGATCCGAAGTGCCGATAAAATCATCGCCCGTGCCCAGCCACATGCGGACATTCGTCAGCGGCGCGTTGCTCAAATTGGTCAGCCGGCTATCCATGTTGACGAAGGCATCACCTGCCTTCAAGACATAGGTGTGCGCGATGCTGGCCGACTGATTCAAGCTGCTGAAATTGAGCGTCCCCGTCGTCACGACCGTCCCCAGGCCTTCCCGGTAGCCGGCGATGTTCAGCGTACGGTTGCTCAGCGCCGAGGAATAACTGCCGCTCGTAGGCATGCCGGGGAAATTGTCGTCCATGCCAGGGAAGCCACCGTTAAAGCGGTCGGTGGTCAGGACCTGTCCAGTGTTATTCCAGGCGCTGCCGCCATTGCCGCCAGCGGCCACGGCAAAGTCGAAGGGCCGGCCACGGGTCAGCTGGAACCAGCCGTTGCGGCCGGGGGTAGTGTTGTCGAAATAAAATGGCGTCTTGAGCAGGCCGTCGCTGGTGAAGGAGTCTTCCTGGCCAGAGCCAAAGCGTACCTTGCCGTTATCCAGCACCAGGTTCTTCACTGCGCCAGCACTGCCCTTTTGCCAGGTAAAGGCACTGGCGGCAGGAATGTTGACGGCCACGCCGGCCGCCACATTGTAGCCGCTGCCCGCGCCATCGGCCGTAGCCTGCCCGTACCGGTAAGCCAGCGAGGCCGAGCCCGTCGCGTTCAGGTTGGCATTGATGTTGATATTGCGCTCGGCAGTCAAGGTCAGCTTGTTGGCCGACCAGCTGATGGCGTCGTTCACGTGGATGTCGCCATTGCCGCCCGTCGTCCCCATGCTAGTCGTCATGATGGCGAAATTGTTGCTGGCCAGGGCGCTGGACACGGCCGCCCCCGTCATGTTGCCGCCGCTGGCCGCCACCGTGAAGTCGTTCGGATCGATCAGCCAGGTGCCGGTCTTGCCGCGCGGCGCGGCCGTGGTGACTTGCGCGGCGTCAATAGCGACATGGTTGGCGCTCGTTTCGATGAAACCGCCGTCGCCGCCCTGCGGCGCGCTGGCGTCGAGCACGCCGGCCACATGGACACTGCCCCGCTGCATGTCGCCGAGCAGCACGATCTGGCCTTTTTCACCCGTGCCCAGCGTATGCGCCTCGATCACGCCCGTATTGTTGATGACGCTGGAAGCCAGCTGGCCGGCCGCCTTGGCCGTCAGGTAGACCTGGCCGCCGTCGGCACGGATGGCGCCGCCATTCTCGATCAGGGTATCGAGCGCGCCCTGCGTCACCTGCAGCTTGACGGGGCCGCCCAGGTCCAGCACGACCTGGCTGCCGGCGCCCATCAGCACGCTGCCCGCGCGCGCCGCGATGCTGCCGCTGTTGCTGATGCGGGCGGAAACCAGGGCCACGTAACCGCCGTCGGCCGCGCGGATGCTGCCTTCATTGACGATGCTGCCTGCGCCCTTGCCGTTGAAGACATGCTTGTTGCCGCCCAGGCTGGCATTATCGACATCCAGGGTCGAGGCGACGAGGCCGCCCACATTGACCTGGGCCGTGCGGCCGAACAGGATGCCGTTCGGGTTAATCAGATACACCTGGCCGTTGGCATTGATACGCCCGAGTATCTGCGAGCCATTGCTGTCGAGAATGCGGTTGACCGCCAGCGCCTGCGACGACGGCTGGACGAAATTGACGCTTTCCTTGCTGCCCACATTGAAGCTGGCCCAGTTCAGCGACGCCTGCTCGCTCGCCTGCCGGACCGTCGTCGTGGCGCCCGACTGCGTGATGGTCGCCGTGCCGGCCACCACCTGCCCGCCCGTGGGTCCGGCGCAGGCAGGTCCGCCCAGCGCCAGCGCCGCCATGGCGGCGGCAGCGGCGGCCAGCTTGCGGCGCCCGCCCTTGCCGCGCCCGCGCGACGTCTCGGCAACGGCGACCCAGGCGTTCAGGACATGGCTCCAGACGAGCCGGTAAATGTGATTCAGTGATCCGTGGCGATGCATGCTCTCTATCCTTGTCAATGTTATCCAGGGAGCGCATCGGCCCCAGCCGATACCGCTGGCGCACGGCGATGGCGGCGCTCCCGTCTCTGTTTCCTTTCGCTACACATATGTGGCAAAAAGCTACAAAAATTTCCTTTGGGAAAATGTAACAAAGATTCAGGATTTATAAGTGAGCAAACCTGAGCAATTCCCGACTGATTCAGTCTGGAATATCGGACGTCCTAGGCAGGTATGTGCAATGAAAAACTGACAACACCATCCCCACCGGCACTGTCGAGCGTGACCTTGCCGCCATGCAGTGCCGCGATGCGCTGCACCAGATACAGGCCCAGTCCCGCGCCGGGCTTGTGCTGGGCGATGCGGCCACGGAAATACTTCTGGAACAGGCGCGGAATCTCATCGGCGGGCAAGGGATCGCCGGGGTTGCTGACGGTGATACACAGGCCGCCGTCGCCATCCGGCGCGGCATGCACGCGTATGGCCAGCACCTGCGGCGCATGCCGGTCCGCATTGCTGAGCAGGTTGCGCAAGGCCACCCGCAGCAGACCCGGGTCGCACTGCAGGCGCGCCGGCAAGACGGGCCAGCTCGCTTCCACCCTGCCCTCCGGCCATTCGGCCAGCACCGCCTCGAGCAGCCAGCGCGGGTCGCAAGACTGGGGACGGAAGGTGGCGGCGCTCGTTTCCATGCGGTCGGCGCTCAGGTACTCATCCACAAGCGCCGTCATGCGGCCGCTCGCTTCGCGCAGGTTCTGGCAGCGCTGCAGGGTCTTGTCCCAGGCGGCGCCGGGATTGCGGGCAATCTGCTGGGCCGTCGTATTGATGATGGCCAGCGGCGTATGGAATTCATGCGACACCATGGCGACGAAATCCTGCTGCTCTTCGCGCGTGCGCGTTTCCACCGCCAGCGCCGCGCGCAGGTCCGTTTCCAGCGCCGCGCGCCGGCCGATTTCCTGTTGCAGCGCTTCCGTGCGCAGCGCCACCAGCCCTTCCAGCCTTTCATTGAGCGCGCGCACGGCCCGCACGGCTTCGGCCTGCGCCAGGTCCTTGGCGCGGCGCAATTCCGCATAGCGCCGGTTGAGCCGCAAGCTCATCAGCATCATGTGGACAAAGGCGCCCAGGGTGGCCGCATGGTTGGTCCAGAAATTCGGCGGCAGCACGGCCATGTTGCGCAGGAAGCTGACCAGTACGCCCGCGTAAAAGATGCCGAAGATCAACAGGAAGGCGCGCGCCGGGCGGTGGCCGCGCCATGCCAGCCAGGCGGCCAGCACGATGAACAGCACGATCAGCGGCAAGGCCGCCCCCTGCACCACGAGCACGCCGGCCGCGTAATTGCCGCGCAATACCAGCACCGCCCCCGTCAACGCGGCGGCGGCGGTGACGCCGACAACGCCACGGCTGAAGCGGGGCAACAAGGCTGGCAACTCCAGCTGCAAGGTGGAAAAGCGGGCGCCGATGGCGATGGACATGGCCATCGACACGCCCAGCATCGGGTCGGACAGCCAGTTCGGCATGCTGAAGATTTGCTGCGGGATGGCGATCGTCAAGGCCTCGGTAGTCGCATTCGTCAGCACATACAGCAAGTACCAGCCGCTGTGGGCTTCGCGCGTCATGCGCCAGAAGAACACGTGAAACAGGATCAGCAGCAGGTAGCTGCCGAACTGCAAGCCGTAATACAGGTACTCGCGGCGCGAGGATGCATCGAACGCCGCGCGCGGCCACAGGGTCAGCTCGGTCGACATGGCTTTCTTGCTGTGCAAGCGCACCAGCCAGCGTTCGGTCGCGCCGTCCTGCAGGCGAAATGGAAACACCACCTGGCGCGCATCGACAGGCCAGGCACCGCGTGCCACGTCCGCCCCGGCCGCCTGCAGGGTCCAGTGCCCCGCAACATCCTGCCGGTACAGGCGCACGTCGTCGAGCACGGCGTTACTGAAACGCAACACCCACTCGTCGGGCGCATGCGCGGCGCGCGCCAGGTCCAGCCGCAGCCATACGGCATCGTCCGTGTAGCCGGCACTGACGGCGCCCGGCAGCGCACGCCAGCCGGGTGCGGCCAGCACCGCGCCCGGACCCAGCGTACCGCCCGGGTCGCGCAACATCAGCATGTGACCGCTGGCGGACACCGCTTGCGCGCTTTCCGGCAGCACCAGCGGCGCCGGGGCCGGCACGGCCCATGCGGACAACGGGCAGATACTGGAAAAGAAGAAAAAAATGGCAAGCAGGATAGTCATGGCGGCGCAGCTTATCACAGGCAGATCAAGGCATCGACAAGCCGCCTACACGCCATCTGGGTGATCGGTTATCCTTGCGCCATGCTGAACCTTATCCTGCTTGAAGATGAAGCCGTCCTGCGGCAAGAACTGACTGAATTTCTCGGCGACTGCGGCTATCGCGTCAGCGCCGTCGCCGACCTGGCCGGCTTTCATGCCTGTTACGCGCCTGCGCGACACCGCATTGCCATCATCGACCTGGGCCTGCCCGATGGCGATGGCATGGAACTGGTGCGCGCGCTGCGCGTCCAGGACCCGCAGCTCGGCATTGTCGTCTTTACCGCGCGCAGCGCCAAGCAGGACAAGGTCAGCGGGCTCACTGGCGGCGCCGACTACTATCTGCCGAAACATACCGATCTCGATGAACTGGCGGCGACCTTGAACAGCTTGCGCCGCCGCCTGGGCGAACCGGCCAGCGCGCCAAGCTGGATACTCGAACTGGGACCGCGCCGTCTGTTGCCGCCCGGTTGCAGCGCCATCGCGCTGTCGCAGCAGGATGCCATCGTGCTGCAGGTGCTGATGGCGGAACCGGAACGCATCGTCAGCCGCCAGCAGATCGTCCAGTCGCTGGGCGAGGACTTCCTCGACTACGACCAGCGCCGCCTCGACACGCAGATCCGCCGCTTGCGCCGCAAGACCGAGCAGGCCACCGGGCTGTCGCTGCCGATCAATACGGCGCGCAACGTCGGCTACCGCTTTTTCGCCAGCGCCGCCGTACGTCCCTGAGCCTGCCCCACTAGGCCAGCAAGCGCGGCACGGCCGCCGCCATCAGCGACAGGCCGATCAGGGTCAGCACGGCAAACGCGATGCGGCGCATGCCGCGCTGGGCGATCGGCGGCGGGTAGCGCTTGCCGGCCACGGTGGCCAGCACGCCCACGGGCAAGGCCAGCGCGCACAAAAATAACACGTTCGCGTCCAGCTGGCCCTGGCTGCCCGCCATCAGCGAACGTCCGCCCGCGCTGATGGCGAACAAAAAGATCAGGCTGTAGCGTATGGTAGTCAAACTCATTTCCTGGCGGTAAAACTGGTACACGAGCGGCGGGCCGGCCAGCGAAAACAGGCCCGAAAACAGGCCGCCGCACACGCCGCTGATGAAAAAGCTGCGCTTGTCGGCCGCGCCCGGTCCCGGCGGCGCCTGCAGCAGGATGCTGATGCCGCCATACACGATGGCCGCGCCCAGCAACAGCTTCAGCAAAGGCGCATACGCCTGGTCCAGATATCCCAACAGCAACACGCCGGCCGCCATGGCCGGCAGCAAGCCGATGCTGGCGGCGCGGATGGCGCGCCAGTCCAGGTGGTGCAAGGCGCCCGGCAAGGCCACGAGGCAATTGGCCAGCGACAGCAAGCTGACCAGGGCCGCCAGCGCGGGCACGGGCGCCAGGCCCAGGCCGCTGGCCACGCCCATGACGATCATGCCCAGGCCAAAGCCCGTGACGGTCTGGAAATACGTGCCGGCCGCCACCACGCCCAGCAGCGCCAGCACGGGCAGACTGAACAACTCAGCGCCCACCCTGGGCCTGCACGGCCGTCACGGCAATCACGTTGTACACGTCAATCGCGCTGCAGCCGCGCGACAAGTCGTTGGCCGGCTTGTTCAAGCCTTGCAGCAAGGGACCGATGGCGACGGCGCCGCCCATGCGCTCGGCCAGCTTGTAGCCGATATTGCCCGCGTCCAGGTTCGGAAATACCAGCACATTCGCGCGGCCGTTGACGACGGAATCCTTGACTTTTCTCTGCGAAATCTCGGCCACGATGGCCGCATCGAGCTGCACGTCGCCATCGATGGCCAGCTTGGGCCGCTGGGCCTTGACCCGGTCCGTGGCCGCATGCACCTTGTCGACGGCCGCGTGGTGGGCGCTGCCGCTGGTGGAAAACGACAGCATGGCGACCCTGGGCTCTTCCATCAGCAAGGCTTGCGCGCTGTCGGCGGCGGCCATGGCGATGTCGGCCAATTCCTCGGCCTTCGGATCGACGACCAGGGCGCAGTCGGAAAAGATGAATCCGCCCTTCAGGCTGTGGAACGGTTCGCACAGCATCATCAGGAAAAAGCTCGACACCAGCTTGAAGGCCGGGTCGACGCCGATGATCTGGATGGCGCTGCGCACCACGTCGGCCGTCGTGTGCACGGCGCCCGCCACGCAGCCGTCCGCGTCGCCCAGGCGCACCATCAGGTTGGCGTAGCACAGCGGGTCTTGCACGGCGATGCGCGCCTGCTCCACCGTCATGCCCTTGGCTTGACGCAGCACAAACAATTGCTGGGCATAGTGTTCCGATTCGCTGGACGTGGCAGGGTCGACCAGGCGCACGGCATCGAGGTCCAGCGCATGTTCGCGCGCCAGGGCCAGGATGGCGGCCGGCTGGCCGACGAGGGTGATGTGCGCCAGGCCTTCGCGTGCCGCCCGCGCCGCCGCCTGCAGCACGCGCGCATCGCCGCCCTCGCACAACACGATATGTTTCGGCACGGCACGGGCTTGTTCGATGATGCGGTGCAGGGCTTTCATGGGGACTCCAATTCGGTAAAAAAAGTGCCGGAACCATGGAAGCATGCAGATGATTCCGGCACATAAAACCCGGCAAGCCGGGGTCATACAAGGATCGGTCAGGGTGGTGTCGGATGAAGCCGGGCCTGGTTACTGCCCGGGTGGTGTCGGATTACGCCAGGCTTTGCCCGGCTAATCCGACCTACGCCAGCACCACGCGTAGGTTGGGTAGGTTGGATTAGCCTGAAAGGCGTAATCCAACACTCCAGCAGCAAATCAGACGTAGTCTTTGTACTTGTCCAGATGACGGATTGGTTTACTCAGCGCATCGCGGCGGAACGGGTCGCCCAGCTCGCGCGTGCACATGATTTCGATGATGGTGGTCTTGCCTTCATTCATCTGCATGTCGATTGCCTTTTTCAAGGCCGGACCCACGTCTTCCAGCTTGTCGACCGTGATGCCTTCGGCGCCCATGGCCCGCGCAATTTCCGCGAAGCTCTGGTTGTCGAGCTCGCCGGCAACAAAACGGCGGTTGTAGAAATCGACCTGGTTTTTCTTTTCCGCGCCCCACTGGCGGTTGTGGAACACCACGGCCGTCACGGGAATGTTGTGGCGCACGCAAGTCATCGTTTCCATCAAGCTCATGCCCCAGGCGCCGTCGCCCGCATACGACACGGCCGGACGGTGCGGTGCAGCCACTTTCGCACCGATAATCGTCGGAAACGCATAGCCGCAGTTGCCAAAGCTCATAGCCGCAAAGAAACTGCGCGGCTTTTCAAAGCGCAAGTAACTATTGGCCACCGAGTTGATGTTGCCGATGTCGGTCGACACCATCACATCTTCCGGCATGGCTTTTTCCAGCTCGCGCAAGACCTGGCGCGGGTGCAGATAATTGCCCGGCTCCTTCTTTTGCTCTTCGATCATGTCCAGGCTGTACGCATCCTTCTCGTGCGTCCAGTTGTCCAGTTCGTCTTCCCACGCGGCTTTTTCCGCCTCGATGGTGGCCTTGCGCGCGCCGCGCGTGGCGTCGCAGTCCAGCGTCTTGCCGTCCAGGCGGGCCAGAATCGCCTTGGCGGCCGCCTTGGCGTCGCCGCAGATGCCGACCGAAATCTTTTTCACCAAACCGAGCATCTTGTTGTCCGCGTCGATCTGGATGATCTTGGCATTTTTCGGCCAGTAATCCATGCCGTGCTGCGGCAGGGTGCCGAACGGTCCCAAACGCGAACCCAGGGCCACGACGACGTCGGCCTGGGCGATCAGTTTCATGGCCGCCTTCGAGCCTTGATAGCCGAGCGGACCGCACCACAGCGGGTGGCTGGCGGGAAACGAGTCGTTGTGCAGATAGCTGTTGACGACGGGCGCGCCGAGGCGCTCGGCCAGGGCCTTGCATTCCTCGATCGCTTCGCCCATGACGACGCCGCCGCCCGAGATGATCACGGGGAACTTGGCCTTGGCCAAGAGCTCGGCCGCATCGTCGAGGCTTTGCTCGCCGCCGGCACCGCGGTCCAGGCGGCTCGGTTTCGGGATTTCGGCCTTGATTTCGCCATAGAAGTAATCGCGCGGAATGTTCAGCTGCGTAGGCCCCATTTCCGACATGGCGCGGTCGAAGCAGCGGCCCGTAAATTCCGCCATGCGGGCCGGATTGGTCACGTGACCCTGGTATTTCGTGAATTCCTCGAACATCGGCAACTGGTTCGCTTCCTGGAAGCCGCCCAGGCCCATGCTCATGGTGCCCGTCTCCGGCGTGATGATGACGACCGGGGTGTGCGCCCAGTAGGCGGCGGCAATCGCCGTGACGCAATTGCTGATGCCGGGGCCGTTCTGGCCGATGACGACGCCGTGACGGCCCGAGACGCGGGCATAGCCGTCGGCCATGTGGCCGGCGCCCTGCTCGTGCACGACGGGAATCAGGCGGATGCCGGCCGGGGCAAAGATATCCATCGGGTCCATGAAGGCCGAGCCCATGATGCCGAACATGTCGGTCACGCCATTGGCGGCCAGGGTTTCCACGAACGCTTCGGACGGCGTCATCTTTTGCGGGCCTACCGGGGTTGCTGCGGTAGCGGCAGCGGCGGCGGCTTTTTGGTCGGACAAATCGGTCATGGCTCAGTCTCCTTACGGTTTTATGAAAAATCGGTATATTTTGTTCCGATATTTGAAATACATGCTCAATTTAACGGTTGCGAATTGTGCTGTCAATCAAAATTCATGAAAAATCGGACTGTTTCATTCCTGAATCCGGAATCCGTGCATGTACACCGCCCCTGAAACAACAATGGCGGCTTATCCGCAACAGACAAGCCGCCATCGATACCTGCTGCGCTACGCCTTAGAACTTCAGGCGCATGCCCGCCGTGAAGGCGCTCGAGTTATGGCCAGGCAAGGGCACGCTGCCGCCGCTCGATGCATCACCGACGAAGTTGCTGCCCGCGCCATCGTTGTTGATGCGCCCGTACGAGGTGTACAGATTGGTGCGCTTGGACAAGGCGTACGTGTAGCCGATGGCCAGCTGGCGCCCGCCGCGGCGCGCATTCGTGCGGTCATCCTTGCGGATGTAGGAGGCCATCACACTGCCCGCCGCGCCCACGGGGGCCGATACGCCCAGCATGTAGTCGCGGAAATCCGTGCCGATATCATCCTTGTCCGTTTCATACGCGGCGTGCAGCTTGGCGGGGCCGAAGTCGTAGGTGCCGCCGAGCAAGGTGACTTTCGCCGTGTTCAACTCGCTGTCCTTGCGCTTGTCGTGGGCCAGGGTCAGCACCAGCGGGCCGTTGGCGTAGTCGATGGAAAAGTCGATGGTGCGGCCCAGGCTGGCGCTGTCCGGCTTCTCGCCCAGGCCAACCATGACAGCGGCCGACAAGCCCTTCACCTTCGGCGTCTCGTACATGATGGCGTTTTTCGTGCGCAGGCTGGCCACGCTCATCAGGTTGAGCGAAGCGCCCGTCAGGCCCGTCTCGAAGGGGTCGATATTGTCCAGCGCCGTAAACAGCGGGTTGTGCTGCAAGCCCAGGTTCACGGTGCCGAAGTCGCCGGACAGCCCCACGTAGGCCTTGCGCCCGAACAGCGCACCCTGGCGGTACGCACCGGTATCGAGGTCGAGGCCATTTTCCAGCAGGAAATTGGCTTTCAAGTTATTGCCCAGGTCTTCCGTGCCCTTGAAGCCGATGCGGCTGCCCGACTGCACGCCGGTGGCCAGCTTGGTGACGGAACCGTCCGCGCCGCCGTGCTCGGACGTCAGGCCCGCGTCGAGCAAGCCGTACACGGTGACGGACGACTGGGCGCTGGCGCCGCCGGCGAAGAATGTGGCGAAAATTGCTGCCGCTACGAGTGTGTGTTTCATGTCATCTCCAGGTATTGTGGTTTTTATGGGTACTTCAAACAAGAATCAACAACGGTGCTGCGAACTGCGGGTCAATGCGGCCGCTCAGGCGATCAGCCCGGCCATCGGCGACGAGGGCGAAGCGCTCATGACGCCTGCTCTCCGGGGCATGCGCCCGGCCAGATAGGCCTCGCGTCCGCCCTGCACTGCCAGTTTCATGGCGCGCGCCATGCGGATCGGCTCGCGCGCCGCCGCGATGGCGGTATTCATCAAGATGCCGTCGCAGCCGAGTTCCATGGCGATGGCCGCGTCCGATGCCGTGCCCACGCCGGCGTCGACCAGCACGGGCACGCGGGCTTGCTCGATGATCAGCGACAGATTCCATGGATTGAGTATGCCCATGCCCGAGCCGATCAATGACGCCAGCGGCATGACGGCGATGCAGCCGAGGTCTTCCAGCATGCGCGCCTGGATGGGGTCGTCACTGCAATACACCATCACCTGGAAGCCGTCGCGCACCAGCTGTTCCGCCGCCTTCAGCGTTTCCGGCATGTTCGGGAACAGGGTCTTTTCATCGCCGAGCACTTCCAGCTTGCATAGCTGGTGGCCACCCAGCAGCTCGCGCGCCAGTTGCAGGGTATAGACGGCGTCGCGCGCGTTGTAGCAGCCCCCCGTGTTGGGCAGGATCGTGTACTTCGACGGCGGAATGAAGTCGAGCAGGTTCGGCTCGCCCTTCTCCTGGCCAATGTTGACCCTGCGGATGGTCACAGTGACGATCTCGGCGCCGCTCTCCTCGATGGCGAGGCGCGTTTCCTCGAAATCCTTGTATTTGCCGGTGCCCACCAGCAGGCGCGACCGGTAGGTGGTGCCGGCCAGGGTCAGGCCGCCGGGTGGTTGGCTGGGGATGGCGTCATCTCTCATCGTGGTGCTCTCCTAAGTTGAACCAAAGCGGCCTCGTGCCGGGGGGCTTCGCCGCAAAACGCAAAATCGACATCGGGCCGCCGTCCCGACACCAGGTCGGCGATCGCCCTGCCCGCGCCGCAGCCCATGGTCCAGCCCAGGGTGCCGTGGCCCGTGTTAAGGAAGAGCTGGCGGTAGCGCGTGGCACCAATATACGGCACATTCGAGGGCGTGAGCGGACGCAAGCCGGCCCAGTAGACGGGGTCGCTGTAATCGCAGGCATGGGGAAACAAGGCCTGCACGCGGCGCGTGATGGCGGCGCAGCGCACGGGGTTGAGTTCCCGCGTATAACCGTTCAGTTCGCACGTGCCCGCCACGCGCAGACGCTCGCCCAGGCGCGAAAACACCAGCTTGTGGCCGTCGTCCGTCAGCGACACGCTGGGCGCACTGGCGGAATCGAGAATCGGATAGGTGGCGGAATACCCCTTGCCCGGATACAGCATCAAGCGGATGCCCAGCGGCTGCAGCAGCGGCGCGGAAAAGCTGCCCATGGCCACCACCACGGCATCCGCGTGCTCGAGGCGGTGGCGCCCCTGCGCATCGATGCATTCCACGCCCGTGATGCGTGCGCCATGTGCACCATCTTCCAGCAAGCGCGTCACGGTCGTGCCAAAGCAAAAATCCACGCCGGCCCTGGCGGCGCGCGCGGCCAGGGCCGTGGTAAACAGATGCACGTCACCCGACTCGTCGCTGGCCGTAAAATCGCCGCCGACGATGTGCCGGCGAGCATGGGCCAGGGCCGGTTCCAGCCGTATCACTTCGTCGGCGCTGACGGTGTTGCGCGGGCAGCCCAGTTCACGCAGGAGCGCGGCGCCCGCTTGCGATTTATCAAACTCCTGCTCGTCCGTATAGAAATGCAAAATACCGCGCTCGAGGTGATCGTAGGCGATGCCCGTCTCGCGGCGCAAGGCTTGCAGGCTCTGGCGGCTGTACTCGGCCAGGGCGACGATCTGGCGCATATTGCGCGCCACCCGCGTCGGCAGGCATTCGCGCAGGTAATGCAAGGCCCACTGCCATTGCAGCGGGTCCAGGCGGGGACGGAACAGCAGCGGCGCGTCGTCCTTGCCCAGCCAGCTCACGACCTTGCGCAGGGTGGCGGGATTGGCCCACGGTTCCGCATGCGAGACGGAAATCTGCCCGCCGTTGCCGAAACTGGTTTCCTGCGCGGCGCCCGCCTGGCGCTCGAGCACGCGCACGTCGTGGCCCGCCTGGCGCAAATACCAGGCCGATGCCGTGCCGACCACGCCGGCGCCGAGGACAAGGATCTTCATGGCGAATGGCCAGCGCTCAGCGCGTCAACAGCACGGCGATGGCGACAAAGGCGGCGATCCACACCGTTTCCATCACCAGCATGATCACGGGACGCCAGCCCAGCGAGGCCAGCGACTGGAACGAGGTTTTCACGCCCAAGGCGGCAATGGCGATGACGAGACAGGCACGCGAGGCATTGTTGATCCAGCCATTCACTTCCTGCGGAATCAGGCCCAGGCTGTTGGTAATGACGAGCCAGACAAAGCCGATCAGGAAGAAGGGCACGAGCGGCGGCGCATCGACTTCGCTCTTGCCGTCCTTGCGCTTGAACATGATCGACAGGCCCAGCACGACGGGCACGAGGCAGGCGACGCGCGTCAGTTTCACGAAGGTGGCCACGTCACCCGTATGGTTGCTGACCAGATAGCCCGCGCCCACCACTTGCGCCACGTCATGGATGGTGCCGCCGATGAACACGCCCGCTTCCGTCGGGTCAAAGCCCAGCAGCTTGACCAGCAGCGGGTAGACGATCATGGCCAGGGTCGACAGCGAGGTCACGCCCACCACCGTCAGCAGGGTGAACTTTTCGTTTTCCTTGGTTTGCGGCAGCACGGCCGAAATGGCCAGCGCGGCCGAGGCGCCGCAGATGGCCACCGAGCCGCCCGACAGAATACCTTCCGTGATCGGACGTTTCAGCCATTTGGCCAGCAGGTAGCCGAAGCCCAGCGTGGCGATCAGGCCGCCCACGACGATCAATAAGGGCGTCACGCCGACCGAGGCGATCTGGTTGAAGGTGATGCGCGCGCCCAGCAGGGCCACGCCCGTGCGCAGCAGCACCTTGCTGCAAAACTCGATGCCGGGCTTGCAGGTGGGGTCGGACGCGAGGAAGTGGAAGGCCAGGCCGAAGAACAGCGCATACAGCAGCTGGGGGCCGCCGTAATTGCTGGAAATAAAGGTGGCCGACAGGGCGATCACCAGCGCGATGGCCACGCCGGGCCAGCTGCGCAGCACGGTGCGGGGCCGCCAGATGGCGACGGCGGAAGACAAATAGGGGATGTTCTTGTCGACAACGCGTGTTATCGCTGAGGAGTTAGTTTTCATGCTGGTCCGCTCATAATGTTTTAAAAATTGGGACATTTCATCTCGTTTTTTAATAATACACGATGAGTTAGCGAAGTCCATGCTTTTCCATGAAAATCGAAACCAGATGTTCCGGAAACTGACGTTTTTTATTTCTCACGCCCGTAAACGACGAGCGGCGCGGCCCTGGGCAGGGACGCGCCGCTATTTGCTGATGAGTTAAACGGTTACTTTTTGTTCAAGCGGGTGATCAGGCTGGAGGTGTCGTAACGGTTGCCGCCCGCCTGCTGCACTTCGCCATAGAACTGGTCCGTCAAGGTTGTCACGGGCAAGTCGCTGCCGTTGCGCTTGGCTTCGGCCAGGCAGATGCCCAGGTCCTTGCGCATCAGGTCGACGGCGAAACCGAAATCGAACTTGCGCTCGATCATGGTCTTGCCCCGGTTTTCCAGCTGCCACGACTGCGCCGCGCCCTTCGAAATCACGTCGACGACCAGCGCCGCATCGAGGCCCGCATTTTCCGCAAAGGCAATGCCCTCGCTCAAGGCTTGCACGAGACCGGCGATGCAGATCTGGTTGACCATCTTCGTCAGCTGGCCCGAACCGGATTCTCCCATGTAGGTGACGGCGCGCGCGAACAGGGCGATGACGGGCTCGGCCCGCGCATACGCCTCTGCATCGCCGCCCGCCATCACGGTCAGCTTGCCGTTTTCCGCGCCCGCCTGGCCGCCGGACACGGGCGCGTCGAGGAAGAATACGCCCTGCTCTTGCGCCGCCGCGTGGATGGTGCGCGCCGCTTCGGCGGACGCCGTCGTATGGTCGATCAGGATGCTGCCCGGCGCCATGGCGGACAGCAAGCCGCCCTCTTCCAGGATCACTTGATACAGATCGTTATCGTTGCCGATGCAGGTGAAGACGAATTCGGCACCCGCAGCGGCGGCGGCCGGCGTGGCGGCGCTGCTGCCCTTGTGCTGCTCCAGCCAGGCGGCCGCGCGGGCCGGGTTGCGGTTGTACACGGTGACGTCGTGCCCGCCCGCCGCCAGGTGGCCTGCCATGGGGAAACCCATGACGCCCAAACCGATGAATGCCACTTTTGCCATATTGTCCGTCCTGTCGATGTGTGAATCCGATTATTGTTGCATTACCTTACGCAAGATCAAAGCACTTCGCGCAACGCCGCCATCAGGGCCGCACATTCCGCCGGATTACCGATGCTGATACGCAAATACTGGCTGATGCGCGGGGCATTGAAATGGCGCACGATCACCGATCTGGCGCGCAAGCCGGCCGCCAGTTGCGCCGCGTCATGCTGCGGGTGGCGGGCGAAGACAAAGTTGGCCACCGACGGCAGCACCTCGAAGCCCAGCGCCGCCAGGTCCGCCGCCAGCTGTTCGCGGCTGGCGATGACGGCCTGGCGCGTCTGCTGGAAATACGCTTCGTCATGCAGCGAGGCGACGGCGCCGGCCAGGGCCAGGCGGTCCAGCGGATACGAGTTGAAACTGTTCTTCACCCGTTCCAGCGCCTCGATCAGGTCTGCATGCCCGAAGGCGCAACCGACGCGCAAGCCGGCCAGCGAGCGCGATTTCGAGAACGTCTGCACCACCAGCAGGTTCGGATACCGCTCGACCAGGGCCACGGCGCTCTCGCCGCCGAAATCCACGTACGCTTCATCGACCACCACGACGGCGTCGGGATGGCCGCGCAGCAAGGTTTCCACGCCGGCCAGCGGCAAGTCCACGCCCGTGGGCGCGTTGGGATTGGGGAAGATGATGGCGCCGCACGGCCCCTGGTAGTCTTGCGGGCGGATGCGCATGGCCTCGTCGAGCGCGACCGTGCGGTAATCGATGCCATACAGCTTGCAATACACGGGATAGAAGCTGTAGCTGATGTCGGGGAACAGCAGCGGCGCATCGTGCTTGAGCAAGGCCATGAAGACCAGCGCCAGCACTTCGTCGGAACCGTTGCCGACGAACACTTGTGCGCTGCTCAAGCCATGGTAGGCGGCCAGGGTTTGCTTCAGTTCGCTGGCCGTGGGATCGGGATACAGGCGCAGGCTGTCGTTGCTGGCTGCGTGCAGCGCGGCCAGCACCTGCGGCGACGGACCGTAGGGGTTTTCGTTGGTGTTGAGTTTGACCAGGTTGGGCAGTTTCGGCTGCTCGCCGGGGACGTAGGGGGTCAGCTCGCTGACGATGTTGCTCCAGAATCGGCTCATTGCTTGTATGGGTGGGGTCGGGATGGGAGGGGGTAGATTACCATAGGCTGAGCAGGGTCAAGGTGGAATCCAGGGTGAGGAGTAGCGTCAAACTTCGGACCAAAGCTGGCGGGAGAATGGCCGACCTGCAGCGCGCAACAGCGCTGGCACAACACTTGGCGAGGAATAGCAAGGCTATGGGCGATACTCTCGGGACACTGTTTGACAGCGGTGAAAAAAGCGAGGAGCATGAAATGAAAAGCATGGAGGATTTGGTCATGGACGAGCAAGTCACCACATTGGCAAAAGATATGGCTGACGTAAAAGCGGATGTTGCTGTTCTAAAGACGGATGTCAGTAACTTGAAAGTGGACGTGGCGGTGGTGCGCTCCAATTATGCGACCAGGTCCGATGTGGCTGAGGCGAAGTCGGCTATCATTCTGTCGTGCGTGGGAACGATGATTGCGCTGTCGAGTGTGGCGTTTGCGGTGGCGCGGCTGGTGCACTAGCTTGGGTTCGTGGGGGGCGCTGGCTTTCAAGGCCTGAATGGAGGAAAAATCGCCTTGCGCTGCGCGCTTTGGGCGGTTTTTTCTACCGGCATTGATGCGTTGGTGGTTTTTTGGCGTTGCGGGTATAAAAAAAGCTCCCTTTCGGGGAGCTTCTCTCATGTATTCTGGCGGAGAGGGTGGGATTCGAACCCACGGTACGATTTAACGTACGCTTGATTTCGAGTCAAGTACATTCGACCACTCTGCCACCTCTCCGTTTACTGCGGTCTATTCATTCAAACTGGCATGCCTGTTTGAACGAGGCGCTATTTTAGCATGGGTGTTGTTGGGTTGGGTAGGGGTTTATTGGTGATTTGCAACTCAATGCTGGCCGCCAACCCGAAAAAACAATTGGGCGATTCGGGGAGTCTCGCGCGAGTACGCGCTCGTCTTCGAAGCTGCCGCCTTGGCGCACGTGTAAAAACCAATTGGGCGATTCGGAGAGCCCCGCGCAAATATGCGCGGGGCTTCGAATCCCACGCGTACGCCCCGCAGGGGGCGTACTCCTCTTCGCCGCCACAAATAAAAAAAGCTCCCTTGCGGGAGCTTTCTCTATTTGTTCTGGCGGAGAGGGTGGGATTCGAACCCACGGTACGATTTAACGTACGCTTGATTTCGAGTCAAGTACATTCGACCACTCTGCCACCTCTCCATTTGCTGCGGTCTTTTCCCGCATTGCTGCGAGAAGGCAAGATTATAGCAGCCGCTTGAAAAAATGGAAGGACTATTTTAAGCCTTCCCTTCACCCGGCTGCCCTAAGCTTTCAAGCCTTCAGATGCGTCAGGCCGCCCATGTACGGGCGCAGCACTGGCGGGATTTCGACGCTGCCGTCGGCTTGCTGGTAGTTTTCCAGCACGGCGACCAGGGTGCGGCCCACTGCCAGGCCGGAGCCGTTCAGGGTGTGCGCCAGTTCCGGCTTGCCGGCGGCGTTGCGGAAACGCGCCTGCATGCGGCGGGCCTGGAAGGCTTCCGTGTTCGACAGGGACGAGATTTCGCGGTAGGTGTTCTGCGCCGGCAGCCACACTTCCAGGTCGAAGGTCTTGCTGGCCGTAAAGCCCATGTCGCCCGTGCACAGCGACATCACGCGGTATGGCAGGCCCAGGCGTTGCAAGATCGTTTCCGCGTGACCGACCATTTCATCGAGCACCTGGTACGAGGTGTCCGGGTGCACTACTTGCACCATTTCCACCTTGTCGAACTGGTGCTGGCGGATCATGCCGCGCGTGTCGCGGCCATAGCTGCCCGCTTCCGAACGGAAACATGGCGTGTGGGCCGTCATTTTCAGGGGCAATTGGTCGAGCGCCAGGATTTCATCGCGCGCGATATTGGTCAGCGACACTTCCGAGGTCGGGATCAGGTAGAAGGTCTCGCCCTCGCCTTCCACGCCGCCTTTTTTCACCGAGAACAGGTCGGCTTCAAACTTCGGCAGCTGGCCCGTGCCGCGCAGGGAATCGGCGTTGACCATGTACGGGGTATAGCATTCCGTGTAGCCGTGCTCGTCCACGTGCGTGTTGAGCATGAACTGCGCCAGCGCGCGGTGCAGACGGGCGATGCCGCCCTTCATGACGGAGAAGCGCGAACCGGTCAGCTTGGTGGCCACTTCGAAGTCCAGGCCCAGCGGGGCGCCCACGTCGACGTGATCCTTGACTTCAAAGTCAAACGTGCGCGGCGTGCCGACCTTGCGCACTTCCACGTTGCCCGCTTCGTTTTCGCCCACTGGCGTCGATTCATGCGGCAAATTCGGCACGGCCATGATGAATTCGCTCAGCTTGGCCTGCACCAGGGTCAGGGCCGCCTCATCGGCTTTCAGCTCATCGCCCAGGCCGGCTACTTGCGCCATCACGGCCGAGGTGTCCTCCCCCTTGCCTTTCAACATGCCGATTTGCTTGGACAGCGCGTTGCGCTTGCCCTGCAGTTCCTCGGTGCGCGTCTGGATCGCCTTGCGTTCGGCTTCGAGGGCGGTAAAACCGGCCACGTCGAGCGGGAAGTTGCGCGTCGCCAGGCGTTCTGCGACGGTGGCGATGTCTTTACGGAGAAGTTGGATATCTATCATGGGTGGATGGCGGTGCCGATGTATCGAAAGCACTCATTGTACCAAGACCCGTTCAGTTCTTTCCGAGTTTTGCACACGCTCTGCCATCGTCATGGCGGCATGGCCGGGCACTCGCGCCCGCTTTACGGCTACAGCTTAGATAAAGGCGGCTTTTTCGGCGGCCGTCAGGCGGCGGGCGCTGACGGTAACGACGGGCATCGCGCTGTCGGCGGCCTGGGCGATTACCGTGCTGCTGGCGCTCACTTCCACCGTGTTCGCGCCGGCGCTGGCGAAGCTGGCGCCGATGGCGATGATGGCGGCGGCGACAAAGGTGATTTCCATGTTTTTCAGTGCGTGCATGATGTAACTCCTGGTTGGTTTGTTTGCTTGACTGCTGCTGGTATGGTGCTACTTTAGCCAACGGCGGCAAACAAGGCCACCGGCTTGCGACCGGCGGCGAAAAACAGGGAGCGAACGGTGAAAATGGGGGGCTGAAACGCAAAGAATAGTTACAAGGCCTCATGCACCAGGCGGCCCAGGCGGCCGATGGCCTGCTCGATGCGCGGCGTCCAGGCATTGCCGCAATTGAGGCGCAGATAATTGCCGAACTTGCCAGAGGCCGAGAACAGCCGCCCCGGCATGTAGGCCACGCCATCGCCGATGGCCTGGCCGTGCAGGGCCAGCGCATCGACCTGCGGCGGCATCTGCACCCACAGCACGAAACCGCCCTGCGGCTCGGACAGCATGCAGTCCGCCGGAAAGCTGGCCGCCACGGCGTCGGACATGCGCGCGATGCGCTGCACCAGCGTGCGCCGCATCTTGCGCAGTTGCTGGTCGTAGCTGCTGCCTTCCAAAAAGTCGGCCAGCACGGCCTGGAAGAAATGGCTGGTGGCGCCGCTCGACACGGTTTTCAGCAAGGCCACTTCCTGCGCGAAACGCCCGGCCAGCACGTAACCGACGCGCGCGGCGGGCGTGATGGCCTTGGAAAACGAGGAACACAATAAAACGTTGCCGCTCGTATCGTAGGCCTTCACGGGCCACGGGCGCTGCGGCGCAAAGCACAGGTCGCCATACACATCGTCTTCCACCAGCGGAATATTGAATTCCGACAGCAGCCCCGCCAGCCGCTTCTTGTTGGCTTCCGGCATGACGCAGCCGAGCGGGTTGTTGGCGTTCGGCACGAACAGGCAGGCTTGCACGAGGCCGGCGCGCATGGCCAGCTCGAGCGCGTCGAGCGACGGCCCCGTCTTCGGGTCCGTGGGGATTTCCAGCGCCTTCATGCCCAGGCTTTCTATCATCTGCAACAGCACGAAATACGTGGCCGACTCGATGGCGATGGTGTCGCCCGGCCTGGCCACGGCGCGCAGGCACAGGCTGATCGCTTCCGTGCAGGAATTCGTCACGACGATCTCGTGCGGGTCGAGCTTGCCCCAGTCCAGCGCCCGGCGCGCCACCTGGCGCAGGAAATTGCCTTCGCTGACGTCGTAGCAGCTGACCTTGCTCAATAAGATGGGTTCGCGCCGTGCCACGGCGCTGATGGTGCGCTGCATGCGCTTGATCGGCAGTATCTCGTCGGGCGGCCAAGCCGTGCCCAGCTGCACGATATCGGGCGTTTCGTTTTCCTTCAGCACGCGCATCAACAGGTTGTTGATGCCGACAAAGGCCGGCTCCTTCAAATGCTGAGCGTCAAAGCTGCACGGCCGGCGCGGCGCGCGGTGGCGCACGAAATAGCCGGACTGGGGCCGCGCATCGACCTGCCCCCGGTCTTCCATCAGGCGCAAGGCTTGCATCACGGTGCTGACGGAGATGCGCTTTTGCTGCGCCAGGTGGCGGATCGACGGCAGCCGGTCGCCGGGCGCAAACACGCGCGCGTCGATCAGGGCGCCCAGCTCGTTGGCCAGGTGCTCGTACAGATTCAAGTGCGCGCTCATGTTCATCCCTTCAGTATGCGGCTGGCGCGCGCGGCACGCACAGATACAGTTGCCCGTTTTTTTGACAAGCACAGTGTACGGCAAAGGGCACTGTATGCATGACAATTTCGTTTTCCTGCATCTGTCATGGTTCAAGCCCAGCGCCTAAGCTGTTCCTGTCAGCACAACAGGAGCGATGCCATGCAAACCGACCACGAATTACGCAGCGAACGGCCCTTGCGCCTGGAAAAAGCGCACGCCAGGGTCATCGAATGCCTGTCCGGCACGGCCTGGATCACGGCCTACGCCCAGTTCGAGGATTGCGTGCTGCGCAGCGGCGAACGCTACACGATCCCGAATGACGGCCTGGTGCTGGTCGAAGCCGTGGGCAGCGGACGCATCCGCGTGCACGCAACAGCCGCACCGCGCCCCGCCCTGCTGCGCTGGCTGAGCCTGGCATTGCCTCACACACTCAATACTAGGAATACATGACTAAAGAATCACTGCATCAAGAACCACTGCGCGTCCTCGTCACGGGCGCCGCCGGCGTCATCGGTACCGCTTTCTGGAAGCGCCGGCACGGGGAATTCTCCCTGCGCCTGGCCGACCTGCATACGGATGGGCTGGTATCGGCGCCCTGCCCCTCCATGCAGCTCGACGTCAGCGATTACGCCGCCTGCCTGGCCGCCTGCATGGATACCGACGTGGTGCTGCACCTGGCCGGCGTGCCGCACGCCAGCGCCGATTTCGATGCGCAATTGCTGCAGCCGAACATCGTCGGCACGCACAACATCTTCCGCGCGGCACAGGCGCAGGGAGTGGGCAGAGTGGTGTTTGCCAGCAGCGCGCAAGCCATCGAGGGCTATCCGTTGGACGTGCAAGTGCATGAGCACATGCCGGCGCGTCCGGCGAACATGTATGGCGCCAGCAAGGCCTTCGGCGAAGGCGTGGCATCGGCCTTCGCGCACCAGCACGGCATGACGGCCATCGCCGTGCGCATCGCCAATGTGGCCGACTTTGCGCCAGGTCAACAGCACAGCGCGCGCGACATCGCCGCCTTCATCAGCGAGCGCGACGTGGTGCAATTGCTGGCCTGCTGCATCGCTGCGGACGTGCCGCCCGGCTACCACGTCGTGCATGGCGTGTCGGACAACCGCTATAAACGGCTGTCGATTGATTCGACGCGCCGGCTGGTCGGCTACGCGCCGCAGGATGACGGTTTTACATTGCTGGGACTGTAGCCTCAGCCCTTGCCGGCCGGTTTTCCTGCTTTCCGGTCCAGCTCGCGCAGCCACGCCAGCTTGTCGGCTATTTTACTTTCCAGGCCGCGCGGCACGGGCTGGTACCAGCCCGGTTCGGCCATGCCGTCCGGGAAATAGGTTTCCCCGGCCGCATACGCATCAGGCTCGTCATGCGCATAACGGTAGGCGTGGCCGTAGCCGAGTTCCTTCATCAGCTTGGTCGGCGCATTGCGCAAGTGCACGGGCACTTCCTTCGACTTGTCTTTCTTGACGAAGGCCATGGCCGTATTGAACGCGTTGTAGCCGGCATTGCTTTTCGCGGCAATCGCCAGGTAGATCACGGCCTGGCCCAGCGCCAGCTCGCCTTCGGGCGAACCGAGGCGTTCATACGTTTCCGCCGCGTCATTGACCATGGTCAAGGCGCGGGGGTCGGCCAGGCCGATGTCTTCCCAGGCCATGCGCACGATGCGCCGCGACAGGTAGCGCGGGTCGGCGCCGCCGTCGATCATGCGGCAAAACCAGTACAGGGCCGCGTCCGGGTTCGAACCGCGCACGGATTTGTGCAGGGCAGAAATCTGGTCATAGAAATTGTCGCCGCCCTTGTCGAAGCGGCGCGAATTGAGGGTCAGCGCATTGTCGACGAAGGCCGCGTCGATGGTCGTCGTGCCCGTCGAGCTGGCGGCCGTCTCGGCCTGTTCCAGCAAATTCAAAAAGCGGCGCGCATCGCCGTCCGCGTAGCCGATCAGGGTATCGGCCGCCGCCTCGTCGAAGCTCAGGTGCGTGAGCGCCGTGCTTTGCGCCTTGGCCAGCAGCAGCTTCATCTCGTCTTCGTTGAGCGATTTCAACACATACACTTGCGCGCGCGACAGCAGCGCCGAGTTCACTTCGAAGCTGGGATTTTCGGTGGTGGCGCCAATGAACGTCACCAGGCCCGACTCGACGAAGGGCAGCAAGGCATCCTGTTGCGATTTATTAAACCTGTGGATCTCGTCGACGAACAATAAAGTGTGCTTGCCGAACTGGTCCAGGCTGTGGCGGGCCTGGTCCATGGCAGCGCGGATATCTTTTACGCCCGCGAACACGGCTGACAGGGCGATGAATTCGCTGTCAAACGCGTTTGCCATCAGCCGCGCCAGCGTCGTCTTGCCCACGCCGGGCGGCCCCCATAAAATCATCGAATGGGCCTTGCCTGCCTCGAAGGCCAGGCGCAACGGCTTGCCCACGCCCAGCAGATGCGTCTGGCCGATGACTTCGTTGAGGGTAGCAGGCCGCAAGGCTTCGGCCAGCGGCTGGCGCGGTGCGGTGGAAAAGAGATCCGCCATAGTATGGTACCGGGTAAGAATGCAAAAGCCCCGCATCGCTGCGAGGCCGGTCAACAGCAAGACGTCAACAATCAGTTATTAATGACGTCCGCGCCTTTTGGCATCACGAATTTGAAATGGTTCGCGGACAAGGCCGGATTTTTCTGGAAGTTCTTGAACGCCAACACCGACGTCTGGCCGAACGAGTCGCGCAATTCCATCGCTTCGGGCACGCCGTTGCGCAGGCCGATGGTGATTTCGTCAAACGTCGTGTCCTTCGCCTTCGGCGTGGCTTTCAGCCATTCCAGGCCGTCGCGCGTGCCTGCTTCGGCCAGGGTGAAGTTCTTTTCCAGGTCGTTGCTGCCGAACAAGATGGCGGCCGGCGAGGAACCGAGCGCGTCGCCCAGTTTCTTGACCGTCACCTGGCTCAAGTCCTTGTCGTAGATATACAACTTGTCGCCGTCCGCCTGCAGCAACTGCTCGTACGGCTTCAGATACGTCCAGATGAACTTGCCCGGGCGGGCAAACTCGAAGGTGCCGCTAGCTGGCGTGGAAACTTTCGCCTTGCCGCTGGCGTCCGCCTTCTTGACCTGGCGCTGCACGAATTCGCCCTTGGCCGACTTGGTGCCGGCGGCAAAGCTCTTGAATTGCTCGAGGGCGCTGGCCGAGGCGCTGGCCGCGAACAGCAGGCTGCAGGCAACGCTGGCCGCGCCGATGATCATTTTTGCTGCGAAAGTCGTATTCTTCATTCCGTTACCCTTGTTCACTACTCGCCGCCGGCACCAGGATGTCCCGGTTGCCATTGGATTGCATGGTTGATACCACCCCGCTCTGCTCCATCTGCTCGAGCAGACGGGCCGCGCGGTTGTAGCCGATGCGCAAATGACGCTGCACCAGCGAAATCGAGGCGCGGCGGTTTTTCAGCACCACCGCCACCGCCTGGTCGTACAGGGCATCGGCCTCGCCGCCGCCCTCGCCCGGCGCGCCGCCTTCGGCGCCATCGCCTTCCAGGGTGCCGCCTTCGAGGATGCCCTCGATGTAATTCGGTTCGCCCTGCAGCTTCAAATGGCTGACAACGCGGTGGACTTCTTCATCCGACACAAACGCGCCGTGCACGCGCATCGGCAAACCGGTGCCGGGCGGCATGTACAGCATGTCGCCCATGCCCAGCAGGGTTTCCGCGCCCATCTGGTCCAGAATGGTGCGCGAGTCAATCTTCGACGAGACCTGGAAGGCGATACGCGTCGGGATATTCGCCTTGATCAGCCCCGTGATCACGTCTACAGATGGGCGCTGCGTGGCCAGAATCAAGTGCAGACCGGCGGCGCGGGCCTTTTGTGCGATGCGCGCGATCAATTCCTCGACTTTTTTGCCCACCACCATCATCAAATCGGCCAGTTCGTCGATGATGATGACGATGGTCGGCAGCTTATCGAGCGGCTCGGGCGAGTCCGGCGTCAGGCTGAACGGGTTCGGGATGTGTTCTTCGCGCTTTTTCGCGTCAGCAATCTTCGCGTTGTAGCCGGCCAGGTTGCGCACGCCCATCTTGCTCATCAGCTTGTAGCGGCGTTCCATCTCGTTCACGGCCCAGTTCAGCGCGTGGCCGGCCTGGCGCATGTCGGTCACGACGGGCGCCAGCAAGTGCGGAATGCCTTCGTAGACGGACATTTCCAGCATCTTCGGATCGATCAAAATCAGGCGCACATCGAGCGGGTCGGATTTGTACAGCAGCGACAGAATCGTCGCATTGATGCCAACGGACTTGCCGGAACCGGTGGTGCCGGCCACCAGCAAGTGGGGCATCTTGGCCAGATCCGCCACGACGGGCTTGCCGGCGATATCCTTGCCCAGCGCAATCGTCAGGCTGGACACGCCATCGTTGTAGACCTTGGAGCCGAGGATTTCCGTCAGGCGCACGATCTGGCGCTTGCTGTTCGGCAATTCCAGCGCCATGTAATTCTTGCCAGGAATGGTTTCCACGACACGGATCGACGTCAGGGACAGCGAACGGGCCAGGTCGCGCGCCAGGCCCACGATCTGGCTGCCCTTGACGCCCGTGGCCGGCTCGATTTCATAGCGCGTCACCACAGGGCCGGGGTAAGCGGCCACTACCTTGGCATCCACGCCAAAGTCCGACAATTTCTTTTCGATCAGGCGGCTCGTGAATTCCAGGGTTTCCACGGACACCGTTTCCACCACGGGCGGCGCCTCGTCGAGCAGGGACAGCGGCGGCAGCTTGCCATCGCCCAAGTTCTCGAACAGATGCGCCTGGCGCTCTTTTTCCACGCGCTCGGATTTCACCACGGTGACCACTTGCGGCTCGATCTTGACGGGCGGCGCGGCCACGTGCTTTTCCACGTGCTTGGCCCGTTCGATGACCACCACTTCGTCGCGGCGCACGGCAGCCACTTCGCCCTGGCGGCGGTCTTCGCGGTCCTGGTAGCGCAGCACGAACCAGTTGAAGGCGTCCTCGATGGCGCCGCCGATGCGTTCCGCCACTTGCAGCCAAGAAACGTGGAAGAACAGGCTGAAACCGAGGCCAAACAGCAGCAACAGTAATAAAGTAGCGCCGGTAAAACCAAAGGCCACGTGGGCCGAATGCCCCACCAGCTGGCCCAGCACGCCACCGGGATCGCGCGGCAGCTGTACGTGCAGGCTCTTGGCCATGCGCAGGTATTCGAGGCCCATGCTGCCGATCAGCATGACGGAGAAACCGACGATGCGGATCAGCATCTCGACATGGTGCTCGCGCTCCACGTCCTCTTCTTCCAGCAGGAAGCGCTTACTCAGCCGGCGATAGCCATTCCACACGGTGCGCAGCAGCCAGACGCACCACCACCAGGCGGAAAAGCCGAAGATGTACAGCAGCAGATCGGAGAAAGTCGCACCGAGCTTGCCGCCCAGGTTGGCCACCTTGTCGACATTGGTGGCGTGCGACCAGCCCGGGTCGAGCTTGTTGAAGCTGGCCAGTATCAGCACGAAATACAGGGCAAACGCGGCCAGCGCGAACCAGCGCGCCTCGGACAGCAGCCGTACCAGCCGGTTCGGCAAGGGCCGGCGTTCGACCGGTTTTCGGGTATAGCTATTTTGATTGGCCTGGGCTGGTTTAGTCATTCTGGGAAGCGCTGCTAGGTGATAAATGTTTCTGAAAGGGAATTTCCCATAATAAGGAAGTATTCTAAGCCATATATGCCCCGGACGGCCCCACGATTCGTCGCTACAGGCGGCTTGGTCTATAATCGAGGATTGCTTGCGCAAGCGCAATACAGCCTTGTTCTTCGCGCGTATGCCCCCAATTCGGATAGACCCCACTCATAGAGAAGCCTCCCATGACCACTACCAAACACGCCCGCGTTTTGATCCTCGGCTCCGGCCCAGCCGGCTACAGCGCCGCCGTCTACGCCGCCCGCGCCAACCTGAACCCGATGCTGGTCACCGGCGTGGAACAAGGCGGCCAGTTGATGACCACCACGGACGTGGAAAACTGGCCCGGCGACCCGATGGGCGTGCAAGGCCCGGACCTGATGCAGCGCTTGCTGCAACATGCCGAGCGTTTCAATACGGAAATCGTGTTTGACCACATCCACACCACTTTCCTCAACGAAAAGCCGATCCGCCTGAAGGGCGACAGCCACGAATACACGTGCGACACCTTGATCATCGCCACGGGCGCGTCCGCGCAATACCTGGGCCTGCCATCCGAAGCGGAGTTCATGGGCAAGGGCGTGTCCGCCTGCGCCACCTGCGATGGTTTCTTCTACCGCAACCAGGAAGTGGCCGTCGTCGGCGGCGGCAATACGGCCGTCGAGGAAGCGCTGTACCTGTCGAACATCGCCAATAAGGTCACGCTGATCCACCGCCGCGACAAGTTCCGCGCCGAAGCGATTTTGATCGACCGCCTGAACGCCAAGGTTGCCGAAGGCAAGATCGTGTTGAAATATAACCACACCCTGGACGAAGTGACGGGCAACGAAGGCGGCGTGACGGGCCTGAACATCAAGTCGACCATCGACGGCAAGGTCGAAGCGCTGTCCGTGCATGGCGTCTTCATCGCCATCGGCCACAAGCCGAACACGGGCATCTTCGAAGGCCAGCTGGACATGCACAACGGCTACATCAAGACCAAGACTGGCCTGGAAGGCATGGCCACGGCCACCAGCGCGCCGGGCGTGTTTGCCGCCGGCGACGTGCAAGACCATATCTACCGCCAGGCCATCACCAGCGCCGGCACGGGTTGCATGGCAGCACTGGACGCCCAGCGCTACCTGGAAGGCCAGGAGTAAGCGTCGCATGGCGTCGATGAAAGACTTTGCCGACCTGAAAGCGGTCAGCAAGCAGCTCAAGGAACAAGCCGATGCGCGCGCAGCCGAGCAAGCGGCGCGCGCGCAACAGGCCAAGGTCCAGGCCGTGGAAAGCAATCTGTTCAAGGCCAGCATCGGCGGCGTCAAGCGCCTGCCCGAGTCGGACCGCTACGTGCCCAGCCTGCCCAAGACGGGTGCGGCAGGCGCCCCGCCGCCGGCGCGCAAGTTGTCTCCGGCAGAGGACGACGCGGCCGTGCTGCGCGAATCGCTGTCGGACTTGTTCGAGGTCGACCATTATCTGGAAAACGATCCGGCCCTGAACTACGCCCGCCCCGGCGTGGGGCCGGACGTGGTCAAGAAGATGCGCAAGGGCCATTGGCCCATCCAGGATGAGCTGGACTTGCACGGCTTGCGCCGCGACGAGGCGCGCGATGGCATCGGCGCCTTTTTGAACCAGGCGGCGCGGCGCAAGCTGCGCTGCGTGCGCGTGATCCACGGCAAGGGTTTCGGCTCGAAAGGCCAGGAACCGGTCTTGAAATCGATGGTGCACAGCTGGCTCGTGCAAAAGGATGAAGTCATCGCCTTTTGCCAGGCGCGCCGCTCGGAAGGGGGCGATGGCGCCCTCGTCGTGCTGCTCTCGGCGGCCCTGCAGCCCATCCGCTAGGATAGATAGCAAGAAATTACAATTCAGTAACAAGTTACACCCTGCGCACGGCCCCGTTTGTCACCATTCGGGGCCGTGTCATGTTAACCTGTGACAATTATTTCCTGCTTAGCGTCTCGTGCACGCGCTCCCCCCATGATGCCACCCCAATTGCCGCCTGGCTCGCTGATCAAGATCATCGAGATCATCGCCATCCTGGTGGGCGCGTTTTCCGGTTTCATCGAAGCGCGCCGCAAGCGCATGGACCTCGTCGGCGTATTCGTCGTGGCCTTCATCACGGCATTCGGCGGCGGCACCCTGCGCGACATCCTGCTCGACAAGCGGCCTTTGTTCTGGGTCTCGCACCAGGAATACGCGATTCTCATCTTCGTGCTGGCCCTGACGGCCGCGCCCCTGATCCAGCATCTGCGCCAGATCGTCTCGGAACGCCTGATCGTCATCGCCGACGCCATCGGCCTGGGCATGTTCGCCATCGCGGGCGTGGCCGAAGCCATGCGCGCCGGCATGCCGATTTTCATTGCCTCGATGATGGGAGTGATTACGGGGATTTTCGGCGGCGTGATGCGCGACATCGTCTGTAACGAAGTGCCGATGGTGTTTCGCGACGGCAAACCGTATGCGATCTGCGCGTTCATCGGCTGCTGGGCCTACCTGCTGCAAAAACATTTCGGCGCGGAACACGACTTTGCGCTGTGGACCAGCGCCAGCGGCATCACCATCATGCGCCTGATCTGCTGGAAATTCGACATGCGGCTGGGGCGCTGAAGCGCAATCCGGCAGCTTGGGTGGCTCAGCAGCGTCGGCTTACGCGCTGGCGCGCTAAGCCGACCTACGCGTATCGACGTGCATCAGGCAGTAGGTCGGATCAGGCTCGAAGAGCCGTAATCCGACAACATCGTTGGCTTGGACTTACACCGCGTCCGGGCCGGTTTCACCCGTGCGGATGCGGATGACCTGCTCCACGTCGCGCACGAAGATCTTGCCGTCGCCGATCTTGCCCGTGCGGGCCGCCTTGATGATGGCGTCGACCACCAGTTCCGACACGCTGTCGTCCACCACCACTTCGACTTTGACTTTCGGCAAGAAGTCGACCACGTACTCGGCGCCACGGTACAGCTCGGTATGGCCCTTCTGGCGGCCAAAGCCCTTCACTTCTGTCACGGTCAAGCCCGTCACATTCACATCGGCCAGGGCCTCGCGTACTTCGTCGAGCTTGAATGGTTTGATGATGGCGGTAATCTGTTTCATGGCTACTCCTTAAAATTGTTGGATTGTGGACAGATGGCTGCTTATTCGTAGAATTTCGAGGTAATCGGGTAGCGCCAGTCGCGGCCGAAGCCACGGTGCGTGACGCGGATGCCGACCGGCGACTGGCGCCGCTTGTATTCATTGATCTTGATCAAACGCGTGACCCGGGCCACGTCGGCCGGCGGGTAGCCAGCCTCGATAATCTCGGCGATCGGCCGGTTTTCTTCCATGTACAGCTGCATGATGCCGTCGAGTACGTCATACGGCGGCAGCGAATCCTGGTCCAGCTGGTCGGCGCGCAGCTCGGCCGACGGTCCCCGCGTCAGGATGCGCTCGGGAATCACGCTGGAGATGCCGTTGCGGTACGCGCACAGGCGGTACACCAGCGTCTTGGCGATATCCTTGATCACGGCAAAGCCGCCCGCCATGTCGCCGTACAGGGTGCAATAACCGACGGCCATCTCGCTCTTGTTACCCGTTGTCAAGACGATACTGCCATGCTTGTTCGACAGGGCCATCAGCAGGGTGCCGCGGATGCGCGCCTGGATGTTCTCTTCCGTCGCGTCCTCCGCCAGCCCCGCGAACTCGTCCGCCAGGGTGGCGCGGAAGGCGTCGAAGGTTTGCTTGATCGGAATTTCATCGTAGCGCACATCGAGGCGCTTTACCATGTCGCGCGAATCGATCCACGAGATATCGGCCGTAAATTGCGACGGCATCATCACGGCGCGCACCTTGTCGGCGCCCAGCGCATCGACGGCGATGGCCAGGGTCAGCGCGGAATCGACGCCGCCCGACATGCCGATCAGCACGCCCGGGAAGCCGTTCTTGACTATGTAGTCGCGCACGCCCAGCACCAGCGCCTGGTACACCTGCGCCTCGGTGGTCAGCGGCGCGGCCAGCGGCTGCGGCACGGGCGTGGCGCCGTCGAATTCGACCAGCTGCAAGTCTTCCTCGAAATGGCGCAACTGGGCGCAAATGGTGCCGGCCGCATCCATGACAAACGAGTCGCCGTCGAAGATCAGCTCATCCTGGCCGCCGACCAGGTTGGCGTACACGAGGGCCATGCCTTGCGCGCTGACGTTCTTGCGCATGGTTTCGTAGCGCAAATGCTGCTTGTTCATGTGGTAGGGCGAGCCGTTCGGCACCAGCAGCACTTGCGCGCCGGCCGCGCGGGCGCGCATCGGTGCATGCTCGAACCACGTGTCTTCGCAGATATTGATGCCGAAGCGCACGCCCTTCACGCCAAACACGAAAGCCTGGTCCGACGAGGTGAAATAACGCTTTTCATCGAACACGGTGGTGTTCGGCAAGTCGTGCTTGCGGTAGGTGCCCAGCACCTCGCCATTGAGCAGTACGGAGGCGGCGTTGTAACGCACGCCCTTCTCGTCCTGCAGCGGCAGGCCCACCACCACGTGCATATCCTTGAACTGGGCCAGGTCGCGGGCCAGCCCGGCAAACGCTTCCTGCGTTTTTGCGTAGAATGCATTGCGCAGCAATAAGTCCTCGGGCGGGTAGCCGACCAGCGACAGTTCCGGCGTGAGCACGATATCGGCGCCCGCGTCAAAGGCGCGGCGGGAAAGGTCGACGATCTTGGCACGGTTGCCGCTCAGATCACCGACCGTACTATTCATTTGAGCAATTGCGACTTTGACTGTCATGATGATGGAAATTTCGTTTTATTAATTTTATTAAACAAGAACAAGACGGGAGCGCGCAGGCCGCTGTGTGGCGCCCCGAGAGTGATGAATGCACACTAGAACAATGAATTATCGCACGGCTATCGTCACTACCCTGGCTGAAATTGGCGAAGCGGCCTGGTCTGAACTGCTGGCGCGCCAGGCGGATGCCACTCCCTTCCTCTCGTATGCCTTTTTGCATGCGCTGCACGAGTCCGGCTGCGCCAGCGCGGACACGGGCTGGCAGCCGAATTACCTGGTGCTGTGGCAAGGAGACACGCTGGCCGCCGCCCTGCCCCTGTACCTGAAAATGCATTCGTATGGCGAGTACGTGTTCGACTGGGCCTGGGCCGATGCCTATCAGCAGCATGGCCTCGAATATTACCCGAAACTGTTGTCCGCTATTCCCTTTACGCCCGTGAGCGGCACGCGTTTGCTGGCCCGCGACGGCGAAGCGCGCGCCGCCCTGCTGGCCTTTTTACAGGCCCAGCAGCAGGCCAGCGCAGTGTCGTCCTGCCACCTCCTGTTCCCGCCGGAAAGCGAGGCGCGCCAGCTGGAGCAAGCGGGCTACCTGCTGCGCAGCGGCGTGCAGTTTCACTGGCTCAATCCCGGCTATACGGATTTCGAGCAGTTTCTTGCCACCCTGGAACACAAGAAGCGCAAGAATATCCGCGCCGAGCGGCGCAAGGTGCGGGAAGCGGGCGTGACCATGCGCCAGGTGCGCGGCATCGACGCCACGGACGCGGACTGGAAGCTGTTTCACCGCTGCTACAGCAATACCTATGCCGAGCACCGCTCCTCGCCCTATCTGTCGCTGGATTTCTTCCGGCGCATCGGCGCGACCATGCCGCAAAACATTCTATTGCTGATCGCCGAGCGCGAAGGCCGCGCCATCGCCGCCTCGCTGGTGATCCACACGGCCGACACTCTGTATGGCCGCTACTGGGGCGCGCTCGAACACGTGCCCTGCCTGCACTTCGAGACGGCCTACTACCAGCCGCTGGAATTTTGCATCGCCAACGGCATCGCCACCTTCGAAGGGGGCGCCCAGGGCGAGCACAAGATGGCGCGCGGCTTCCTGCCGCAAAAGACCTGGTCCGCCCACTGGCTGGCGCACCCGGCCTTTGCCGACGCCGTGCAGCGCTTCCTCGAGCGCGAACGGGGCGGCATCGATGCCTATCTCGATGAATTGAACGAGCACAGCCCGTTTCGCGCGTAAACAATGCCCCCGGCCGGCGGGGAGCATTGCTCATCGCGCGTGCAATGGCGATCAGGCGGCCGAGCGGCCCGCACCGGAACCGTAGGCGCCATCCTTCTGCAGCTTGTAGGCGCGCCATGCCAGGGTCAGCAGCAAGATACCCGTGAGCAAGGCATACACGCCTATCATCCACACGAGGGCGAAGGTGCCGGCAGCGGGAAACAGCAGGATCAGGAGGCCGAAGGCGATGGAGATGACGGCGTTGAGCACCAGCAGCCATTCGCCCTCGATGGCCTTGCGCAGGCGGATCGCCAGCACGATGTCGCACACGCCGGAAACAAGGGCATTGACGCCGATCATGACGATCAAGGCAAACGTCGTCAGCAGCGGGTTGATGATAGTCAATATGCCCACGGCCAGGCCACATATACCCAGCAACAACAAGGCCCACCAGTCGCCGCCATGCTTGCGGTTGCTGAACGCGCCGATCACCGACGCCCCGCCGCCCAGCAGCGCGTAGGCGGCAAACACCAGCAGCAGCGACAGGACGGTGACACCCGGCCACGCCAGGGTGATCGCGCCAAAGACGATGGCCGCCAGCCCGCGCAAGGCCAGCACCCACCACGAACGCATGAATACATGCCCGGTATGCATATCACCTCCCTGTCATCATTGAAGAAATTGATTTATGAATAATGAATTGGCGCAATGAAGCGACTTCATCCTCCGTAAAGCATGATATTTATGGCAAAAAAAACGCCTCCTGCCATGATAGCAGGAGGCGTTTTTTACTCGCACACGGCAGGAAAGCGGCGGCAGCCGCGCCTTGCCACGCGCGGCGGCTAATCAGGAAGCGGCTTTTTCAGCATCGGCCTTGTAGGCGGCGACGCCGCCGAGGATTTCTTCCTTGGCCACGTCAGGACCATACCAGCCGTCGATCTTGACCCATTTGCCTTTTTCCAGATCTTTGTAATGCTCGAAGAAATGCTGGATCTGGCGCAAACGCAGTTCGTTCAGGTCTTCCGGCTTTTGCCAGTGGCTGTAGATCGACAGGACCTTGTCGACTGGCACGGCCAGCACTTTCGCGTCTTCGCCCGACTCGTCCGTCATTTTCAGCACGCCGATAGGACGGCAGCGCACGACCACGCCCGGGATCAGCGGGAACGGGGTGATGACCAGGACGTCGACCGGGTCGCCATCGGGCGACAGGGTGTTCGGCACATAGCCGTAGTTGCACGGGTAGTGCATGGCGGTACCCATGAAGCGATCGACGAAGATCGCGCCGCTTTCCTTGTCGACTTCGTACTTGATCGGATCGGCGTTCATCGGGATTTCGATGACGACGTTGAAATCGTTCGGCAGGTCGCGGCCGGAAGAGACGTTATTCAAACTCATGGATTTTCCTCATTATGCGGATTGTGTTTTAACGACGTAATTATAGAGAACTCGGCCGGGCTTGTGCGCCGCAGCACATAAAAAAGAGCCCGCTTTCTTATGGAAAACGGGCTCTTTGTCAGCTCTTTATCTTATCTGACAGCTATCTTACAGAATTGTTGCTAAAGCGCACTGCCGGTAATGCGCGGCAGCCTGCTCCGTTTGCTGCAAGGCATCGTGCATCTGCGCCAGCTTCAGGTGGGCGTCGCGCACCATCTGCGGATCGTTCGCGTCCGACAGCGCCTGCTCCAGGTGGCGCTGCGCCTTGCCCCAGAGTTTTTGCTTGAGGCACAGCGAACCGAGGGTCAGGGCCAGTTCCGCGTCCAGCGGACGCTGCTTCAGCCACTGTTCGCAATGCTCGATCTGCAGCAGCAGGGCCGGCGTGCCGGCCGGCGCCGCCGCTTCGCGGTAGGCGCGCACGACGCGCTCGTCCCAGTCGGCGGCCAGCGATTCTTCGCACACGAGGCGCGCTTCATCGTGCAGGCCGCGCGCATTCAGGGCCGTGGCGGCGCGGCAGGCGATATATGGCTTGACCCTGTCGCTGCTCGGCACGCTGGACCAGACGCGCAGCAACGATTCCGCATCGTGCGAAGGATCGGACAGCAGATGCTCGTAGGCCAGCTCGCGCAGGCGCGAGGACAGGGCCGGATGCAGGGCGCGGTGCTTGTCGAGCGAACGCACGAGGCGCAGCACTTCCGGCCAGTTCTTCGCCTGCTGCTCGGCCTTCAGCGACCATTGCAGCGCATGGATGTGGCGCGTGCCGCTGGCGTTGAGTTCGCGCACGGCGGCCAGCGCCGCTTCCGGCTGGTGGTCGTCGACCAGCAGTTCCGTCACCGTCATCAAGCGGGCCGTCTTCAGGCTGGCATCGCCTTCGACTCTGGCCAGCCAGCTGTCGCGGCGCTCGGACTGGCGCATGCGGTGGGCGGCGCGCGCGCCGATCAGCGCGGCCAGGCCGGCGTTCTCGTCCAACTCGGCGGCGCGCAGCGCGGCTTTTTCCGCATGGCCGAAACGGCCTTCGAACAGGGCCTTCAAGGCTTCGCGCAAGCCCTTGTTGCCGTCGCGCTCACGCTTGCGCTGGCGGTAGGCGGCCACTTGCGACGGCATGCGCACGGTGGCGCGCACGGCGCGCACCAGCAGGTACAGCAGCACGAACAGGGTCACCTGCAGCAGCAGGAAGAAGTTCAGCGACAGGTCGACGCGGTATGGCGGATAGAACAGCACCACGTTGCCGGGATTGAAACGGGCCGTCACGGCGATACCGATCGCCGCGGCCATCAGGGCGAGTAACCAGAGGAATAGACGCATGGGCTCAGGACTTCGCTTTGTAGTTGCGCACAGCCGTCAGGCTGTCGGACAAGGTCGGCATTTCGATGGCCAGATTGCTTGCCTGTACCTGGCGCAGCAGGGCTTGCGCCGTTTGCGTGTTCTTGGCGCGCGTATCGAAATACTTGGCCAGCGCATCCTGGGCGGCGATCAAGTCGTTGCGGAAGGCGGTTTCATTGCGCGACAACAAGGCCATGCGCGCATTCAGCAAGCGCAGCTTGACGTTTTCGCGCAAGAAATACGACTGCGTCGGCGACAGCATCAGCGCTTCCGGCGTATCGACCCGGCGGATGCGGATCAACTGGCGCACGTCGTCCCACATGTCGCCGCTCCACGTATTCCAGCCGTCGCGCACTGTCTGCAGCAGCGGTTCCGGCGCCGGCGGTCCCACCAGCTTGCCGGCGGCGTCGCGCACGGGCTTGGCCTTGCCCGGCTTTTGCGGGGCGGCAGGCAGGGCCGGCGTTTCGTCGGACAGCATCGGCAAGGCGTCGATCTGGGCGATCACGGCGTCCAGGCGCAGGGCCACGCCCGTCGAATCGACGCTGGGCAGGGCCTTGAGTTTTTCCATGTCGCGGCCGATGGCGCGGCGGATGGTGATGAACTGCGGCTTGTCCGAGCGCGACAGGCTGCGGTCCGCGTTTTGCAGGGCGATCAGCGCGCCGGGCACGTTGCCGGCCAGTTGCAGCTGCTGGCTGGCCGTCGACAGCACTTGCTCGATCTCGGTCAGCGCCCACTCGTCGCGGTTCTTCGACAAGTCGTTGTACAGTTGCTCCAGCGCAAGCTGCTGGCTCTGGGTTTCGCTCTGGCGGTTTTCCAGCGCTCCCACCTTGATTTGCAGCTCTTTCGTGCCTTCTTGCACGTTACGCGCCAGCACGCCTGTTTCGGCGTTGCTGACGTCGCCTTTTTGCAGGCGCTTGGCCACTTCTTCGCGCAGATTGCGGATCTTGTTGCTGGTCGACCAGCTTTGCGCGGCCAGCAGCACGGCCAGCACGATGACGGCAATGCTCATCGGCTTTTGCAGCTGCTCGATCAGGCCGGGCGCGCGGCCAGGGGGTTGCTCAGGCGCCTGCGGCGCCGTCTTCACGGCGCTGCCAGGCGTTGCATTCGGTTCGGAGAGTGTAGGCATTTCGTTCATGGTCGTGATTGTAACGCGGCGAGCACTCCTGCGTCGCCTGATCCTGTCAAGGTGACACGGGCAAAGCCCAGGCCGGCCGCCGTTTGTGCAATGCGGGCGTGCGGCACGATCAGATGCTGCTGTTGCATTTTTGCAACAACAGCTGCTCTGTCCCCCATTTCGTCCAGCAAGGCAAGCAAGCCGCGCAGCGCTTCCGAGCTGGTGATGATCCAGTCGTTATTATGCTGCAACAAGTTTTCCAGGGTCGCCCGCAAGACCGGCGTCAGCGTCGGTACCTTGCGGCGATAGGCTGTCACGAAGCTGACTTCGGCACCGGCCGCGCGCAAGCCGTCGGCCAGGAAGTCGCGCCCGCCGTCGCCGCGCACGATCAGCACGCGCCGCCCGCGCAGGGCCGGCAAGTCCAGCGCCAGCAATAAATGCTCGGAATCGCTGCGCGCCGCGTCGCGCGGACTGGTGATGCTGGCGTTGGCATCGGTGACGCCGTGCGCGGCCAGGGCCATCTTGCTGCCCTCGCCCACCACGGCCAGCGGCACGCCGGGCGGCCACGCAGGCAGATGCGCAAAGACGCAGTCGATGGCGTTGGGCGAGACGAATACCACCAGGTCGTAATCAGCCAGGCGGTGCAGCACGGCGTGCAGCCGCGCGCATTCCTCCTCGCCGTCGAGCGCATGGATTTCCAGCAGCGGCAGCAGGGTCACCGGCCAGCCCAGGGCCGCGATCCGGGCGGCCAGCGGTCCCGCCTGCGCCGCGGGCCGCGTGATCACCACGCTGTCAGGCATGCGGCGCCAGGCCTTCGTGATTGTCGGGCGTAACGGCACACGAGGCGAGGATGCCGGCCGCGTCCTGCGCGCGCAGCAGCTCGGCCACCTGTTCACCCAGCAGTTCCGGCGCGCCGGCCGGGCCACTGACCTCGGCGCTGGCCATGCGCGCGCCGTCCGGCGTGGCGACCATGGCGCGCAAACGCATGCTGTCGCCCTCGACGGTGGCAAACGCGGCCAGCGGAATCTGGCAGCTGCCGCCGAAGATCTTCGATACCT
This sequence comes from Janthinobacterium sp. GW822-FHT07H11, assembly GCF_058798615.1. Lineage (NCBI taxonomy): Bacteria > Pseudomonadati > Pseudomonadota > Betaproteobacteria > Burkholderiales > Oxalobacteraceae > Janthinobacterium > Janthinobacterium sp. GW822-FHT07H11. The sequence continues at coordinate 2,270,204 of NZ_CM179507.1, read as the reverse complement.
TGCGCTCGGCTGTGACGGCCTGTGCCGTGGCCGTGTGGTTCAACGGCGCCAGCACGGCCGCCAGGTCGACGCCGTCGGCGCGCCCGGCGCGGATCTCGATGGCCATCGCGCCCTGGCCGGCGGCCGGCAGGCTGTCTTCGGGCGCCAGCACGGCGCGGATGCGCGACGCCAGGCCCAGGCGCTTCAAGCCGGCGGCGGCCAGGATGATGGCCGCATAATCACCACGGTCGAGCTTGCCCAGGCGCGTGTCGAGATTGCCGCGCAGGGGCAGTATCGTCAGGTGCGGATAGCGCGCGGCGATCAGCGACTGGCGGCGCAGGCTGCTGGTGCCGACGACGGCGCCGTGCGGCAGTTCGGCCAGGCTGGCGTAATCGTTGGAGACAAACGCGTCGCGCGGGTCTTCGCGCTCGAGGATGGCGGCCAGCGCGAAGCCTTCCGGCAACTCCATCGGCACGTCCTTGAGCGAATGCACGGCCAGGTCGGCGCGGCCTTCGTCCATCGCCACTTCCAGCTCCTTGACGAACAGGCCCTTGCCGCCTACCTTGGACAGGGCGCGGTCGAGAATCTGGTCGCCGCGTGTGGTCATGCCGAGAAGTTCAACGCTACACTGCGGATACAGGGCCGCCAGGCGCGCGCGCACGTGTTCAGCTTGCCACATGGCAAGACGGCTCTCGCGCGTGGCGATCACCAGCCGGGAAGGAATATTCTGGGTCAATTCGGATGCTTTCAAAACAAGGCTCTTTCGCTATCGTAGTCGTTATCATTAACCGTTATCGTTGCCATTTCGCCGACGCGATATCAATATGTATCGAAATGACGCCCATCGTCGCTATAATCGTTATCCCTTTGCCTATACGGCCAAGTCAGGCTAGCGTCCATGTTGAAGACCACAAATTTTATCATGCGCCCCCTCCCCTCTGCGGCTAAAAGCCCGGTGCGTTCCTCTTTCCTTTGCTTTTACACCTACTTTGGTTCTTTATTATGCTCAATGACGCAGTAGCACCAGAAACAGCCTCCCCGGCCAGCCCCGACAAGGACGCGCCGCTGAAAGAAGATATCCGCCTGCTGGGCCGCCTGCTGGGCGACGTGCTGCGCGAACAGGAAGGCGACGCCGTGTTCCATGTGGTGGAAACCATACGCCAGACGTCCGTGCGCTTCCGCCGCGAAGCCGATGCGGACGCCGCGCTGGAACTCGACGCCATGCTGAAGGAACTGAGCCGCGAACAGACGATTTCCGTCGTGCGCGCCTTTTCCTATTTTTCGCACCTGGCCAACATTGCGGAAGATCAACACCACATCCGCCGCCGCCGCGCCCATTTGCTGGCCGGCTCGCCGGCGCAAAAGGGCAGCGTCAGCTTCGCGCTGAAAAAGCTGCGCATGGCCGGCGTGCCGCGCGCCACCGTCGACACCTTCTTCCAGGACGCGCTGATCGCGCCCGTGCTGACGGCCCACCCGACGGAAGTGCAGCGCAAGAGCATCCTCGACGCCGAGCACGACATCGCCCGCCTGCTGGCCGAGCGCGACCTGCCGCTCACGCCCAAGGAACGCCTGGCCAACATGCAGCTGCTGCGCTCGCGCGTCTCCACGCTGTGGCAGACGCGCATGCTGCGCTATTCGAAGCTGACGGTGGCCGACGAGATCGAAAACGCGCTGTCCTATTACCGCATCACCTTCCTGCGCGAACTGCCGGGCCTGTACGACGATATCGAGGACGATATCGCCGCCGAGTACCCGAACGGCGACGGCACCATCGAGCCGATCAATGCCGCCTATGTGCAGATGGGCAGCTGGATCGGCGGCGACCGCGACGGCAACCCGAACGTCAACGCCGGCACCATGCAGCACGCGCTGGCGCGCCACGCCACCACCATCCTCGACTTCTACCTCGATGAAGTGCATGCGCTGGGCGCCGAATTGTCCGTCTCGACCCTGATGGTGGGCGTGAGCGCCGAACTGCAGGCGCTGGCCGACCAGTCGCCGGACGCCTCGCCGCACCGCAGCGACGAACCGTACCGCCGCGCCCTGATCGGCATCTATGCGCGCCTGGCCGCCACGGCCCGCGCCCTGGGCGCCACCAACATCCTGCGCAAGGAAGTGGGCGCGGCGGCCGCCTATGCCGACGCGGCCGCCTTCGTCGCCGACCTGCGCACCATCGTCGCCTCGCTCGAAGCGCACCACGGCGCGGCCCTCGTGCGTCCGCGCCTGGCCACCCTGGCGCGCGCGGCCGACATCTTCGGCTTCCACCTGGCGTCGCTCGACATGCGCCAGACGTCCGATGTGCACGAGCGCGTGCTGGCCGACCTGTTCGCCAAGAGCGGCGTGGCGGCCGATTACGCGGCCCTGGCCGAGGCAGACAAGCAGGCACTGCTGCTGAGCGAGCTGGCCCAGCCGCGCCTGCTGTACTCGCCCTACATCAGCTACGCCACGGAAACGGATTCGGAACTGGCGATCCTGCGCGCGGCGCGCGACATCCGCCAGCGCTACGGCGCGCGCGCGATCCGCAATTACATCATCTCGCACACGGAAACCGTGTCCGACCTGCTGGAAGTGTTGCTGCTGCAAAAAGAAACGGGCTTGCTGCGCACCGACTGGCAAGCCGGCGACAGCAGCTGCGAGCTGATGGTCATTCCCCTGTTCGAAACGATCCCCGACCTGCAGCGCGCGGCCGGCATCATGAGCCAGGTGATGGCTTTGCCTTTGGTCAAGCAATTGATCGCCAAGCAGGGACAGTTGCAGGAAGTCATGCTCGGCTATTCCGATTCGAACAAGGATGGCGGTTTTCTCACCTCGAACTGGGAACTGTACAAGGCGGAACTGGCGCTGGTCAGTGACTTCCAGAAGGCCGGCGTCAAGCTGCGCCTGTTCCACGGCCGCGGCGGCACGGTAGGCCGTGGCGGCGGCCCCAGCTACGAAGCCATCCTGGCCCAGCCGCCGGGCACCGTCAACGGCCAGATCCGCCTGACGGAACAGGGCGAAATCATCGCCTCGAAGTTTTCCAACGCGGAAATCGGCCGGCGCAACCTGGAATTGCTGGTGGCCGCCACCCTGGAAGCGAGCCTGGCGCCGCAGGAAGCGAACCCGGCCCGCAACAGCCAGCTGGCGCGCTTCGAAGCCGTGATGGCGCAGCTGTCGGACCTGGCCTACCGCTCCTACCGCCACCTCGTGTATGAAACGCCGGGCTTTACGGAGTATTTCTTCTCGGCTACGCCGATCGCGGAAATCGCCGAGCTGAACCTCGGTTCGCGCCCCGCCTCGCGCAAGGCCAACCAGCGCATCGAAGACTTGCGCGCCATTCCCTGGGGCTTTTCCTGGGGCCAGTGCCGCTTGCTGCTGCCGGGCTGGTTCGGCTTCGGCAGCGCCATCGAGGCCTGGATCAACGCGGCAGAGGGCGCGTCGAAAGATGAAAAAATCGCCACCCTGCGCGCCATGTACGCCGAATGGCCGTTCTTCGCCACCCTGCTGTCGAACATGGACATGGTGCTGGCCAAGACGGACCTGGCCATCGCCTCGCGCTATGCGGAACTGGTGGCGGACCAGGACTTGCGCGAACGCATCTACAAGCGCATCACGGACGAGCATGGCAACACCCTGCGCTGCCTGGAACTGATCACCGGCAACACGGAACGCCTGGCGGGCAATCCGCTGCTGGCCCGCTCGATCCAGAACCGCTTCGCCTACCTCGATCCGCTCAACCACTTGCAGGTGGAGTTGATCAAACGCAACCGCGCGCTGTCGGCGGAAAGCAAGATCGACGAGCGCGTGCACCGCGGCATCCAGCTGTCGATCAACGGCGTGGCGGCCGGCCTGCGCAACACGGGCTGACGCGCCACATTGCCATCGGCACACAGGGGGCCGGCGCCGCACGCGCCGGCCCTCGCCTCTGGGTTCCTGTCACAAAAATATTCTCAATAAGGCAATATTAGGCATTACACTAGCGACTAGCCATTACGCCGCTGCGCCGCCACGCGCGCCGCTGCGGCCAACCGAGACGCCAGGGATGTGCATGAGCAAATGGTCGATTGAAACCTTGAGTGCCGCTTGCGCCGCGCTGATCCTGACCATGCTGGGCTGGCTCGCCGGCGCCGCCTGGCAAACACTCGACTTCTGGGAGCACGTGTGGCTGGGCGCCCTGCTCCTGAGTGCGGCCGGCACGGCCATATGGCTGCTGCGCACGCTGCGCGCCCACCTGGCCAGCACGCGCGCGCAACTCGACGCGAGCATGATGCGCTACCGCGACCTGGCCGAAACGGCACAGGACGGCATGTGGCAAACCGACGCCCAGGGCCGCATCCTGCATATCAACCAGCGCCTGTGCGACATGCTGGGCCTGCCCGCGCAGCAACTGCTGGGCCACAGCATGGCCGAATTCCACGATGAAGCCACCTTGCAACGCCTGTGCCCGCTACGCCGCGCGGAGGGGCAGAGCTGCATGGGAGAACTGCACTACCGGCGCGGCGACGGTACGGATGCCTGGGCCATGATCAGCGGGCGCCGGCTGTACGACCAGCATGGCGTGCTGGCGGGCGCGCTGGTGCTGGCCAGCGACATCACCGAGCACAAGCGCTCCGAGCAGGCACTGGCGCTGGCCCATGCGGAACTGGAAAACCGCGTTGCCCTGCGCACGGCGCAGTTACAGGATGCCAACAACCACCTGTCCGCCGAGATCGCTATGCGCGCGCAAACGGAAGCGGCGCTGGCACGCAGCGAAGAGCGGCTGCACGATATCATCTCGATGATGCCGCTATCGCTATTCCTGAAGGACGCCGATTCACGTGTATTGCTGATGAACAAAGCGTGCGAACAGCAATGGGGCGTGCGCTTCGAGGACGTGGCCGAGGGCCGCGACTTGCTGCACTTCCCCATCGAGCAGAACGCCGGCTTCCACGAGGCCGACCGCGAAGCGTTTGCGCAGCGCCGCGTCGTCATCCGCGAGGAATTGATCTGGAATGCCCAGCTGCAAGAAAATCGCCTGGTGCAAACGCACAAGAAACCCGTGTTCGATGCCGAGGGCCAGCCGCACATGATCATTGCCATGGGCATCGACATTACCGACAGCAAGGACAACGAGGAAAAATTGCGCTGCTCGCTGGCCCAGTTGCGCGAACTGTCCGAGCACCAGCAGACCATCAAGGAAGAAGAACGCCGGCGCATCGCGCTCGACGTCCACGACGACCTGGGGCAGAACCTGATGGTGCTGCGCATCGATGCCTCGCTGCTGCACGCGCGCACGGCCGCCTCGCATCCGCGCCTGCACCGCCACGCCCAGCGCGCGCTCGACACCATCGACACCACCATCCGCTCGGTGCGCGCCATCATCAACGACTTGCACCCGAGCACGCTGGAACTGGGCCTGGGACCGGCGGCCGAATGGCTGATACGGCAGATGGAAGGGCGCGGCGCCATCCGCTACCGGCTGCGCATCGACAGCGACGCACCCCAGCTGGGCCTGGACCAGCGCCAGACGTCGGCCGTCTTCCGCGTGCTGCAGGAATCGCTGTCGAACATCGTGCGCCATGCCCAGGCCAGCGAAGTGCACGTGGTGCTGGCCCAGGACAACGGCGAAATCGTCATGCGCATCAGCGACAATGGCATCGGCATGCAGCCGGGCGACCATGGCAAGCGCGCCGCCTTCGGCCTCAAAAGCATCCGCGAACGCGTCCATGCCATGGGCGGCGAGCTGTGCATCGACAGCCAGGCGGGCCAGGGCACGGAACTGGCCATCCGTTTGCCGCAGGCCAGGGAAAGCGTTACGGAGCGATCATGATGAAATACAAATATTACTAAAAACAGTAGTAAATTAGGTATGCATTTGCGGCATAAAAAAGTATAGTAAATTTTTCTTTTAGGAAACTACCATGCCGCCACGGTCTTGCCGCGTCTCCGCCCCACTGCTCGGCCTGCTCCTGCTGGCCGCCATCCCCTCCGCCAGCGCCGCCATCCATGCCGAACACGGCTTTGGCGAAAAGGATGGCCATGGCAGCATCGCCTCGGACCTGAATCCGGCCGGGCTGGTGGCCGGCATCATCCTCGAGGAAGAGGGACGGCGCCGCGCCGTGACCTACCAGCACGGCCGCATACGCGAGCTGGGCACCCTGGGCGGCCATGAAGGTTTCACCAAGGCCATCAATATGCATGGCGTGGTGGTGGGTTCGGCGCAGACGGCCGGCGGCGCCTGGCACGCCTTCCGCTACGACGCGGCGGGCGGCATGCGCGACCTGGGCACCTTGGGCGGCAACAGCAGCTACGCCACGGCCATCACGCGCGGCGGCCAGGTGGCCGGCTATGCCGACACCAGCGGCGGCGATTTCCACGCCTTTGTCACGCAAGCTGACCACAGCCTGCAAGACCTGGGCACCCTGGGCGGCGCCAGCAGCTATGCCAGCGGCATGAACAGCCATGGCGTGGTGGTGGGCACGGCCCAGCGCGAAGATGGCTACCGCCGCGCCTTCGTCTACCGTCCCGGCACGGGCATGCAGGAAATCGGTACCCTGCCAGGCGGACGCATCAGCTCGGCCACCGCCATCAACGACGCGGGCCTGGTCGTGGGCGCTGCGGAAACGGAGAAGCGCCGCTGGCACGCCTTTGCCTGGGACGGCAAGCGCATGCTCGACCTGGGCGCCATGATAGGCCAGGGCGACAGCTACGCCACGGCCGTCAACGCGGCCGGCCACGTCGTCGGCAGCGTCAGCATCAAGGGCTTCGAGCCGATGACCTTTGTCTACAAAGACGGCGTGATGACGGTGCGCCGCCGCGACGACGGCCTGTACCTGACCAACAAGATCACGGATGCCGGCCTGGTCGTGGGCGCCGTCTACACGGGACACAAATTCCAGGCCTTCGCCGTGCCGTCGCAAGCGTCGCCGGCGCCGCCGCGCAGCAATCCGCTGGACTGGCTGGTCATCACCTTCCTCACCGGCGCCAGCGGCGTGCTGCTGTACAAATTGCAGCGCAACTACCGCATGGGCCTGCTGGGGGCGCGCACGCGTTTCATGTAATCCACGACCGTACAGGCGAAAAAAAAGAGGCTTGCGCCTCTTTTTTATTGCCTGCTGACCGCTTAGTTCTGTGTCAGGAACGTTTTCAGCTTGTCCGAACGCGAAGGCTGGCGCAGCTTGCTCATGGCTTTCGCTTCGATCTGGCGGATGCGCTCGCGCGTCACGTCGAACTGCTTGCCCACTTCTTCCAGCGTGTGGTCGTTCGACATTTCCACGCCGTAACGCATGCGCAGCACCTTCGCTTCGCGCGGCGTCAGGGAATCGAGCACTTCCTTGATCACGTTGCGCATCGAGGCGTGCAGCGCGGCGTCCAGCGGCGCCAGCGTCGTGTTGTCTTCGATGAAGTCGCCCAGTTGCGAATCGCCATCTTCGCCCATCGGCGTTTCCATGGAAATCGGCTCTTTGGCGATCTTCATGATCTCGCGCACCTTGTTTTCCGGCATTTCCATCTTGACAGCCAGGGTCGCCAGGTCCGGCTCGCTGCCCGTTTCCTGCATGATCTGGCGCGAGATGCGGTTCATCTTGTTGATCGTCTCGATCATGTGCACCGGCACGCGGATGGTGCGGGCCATGTCGGCGATCGAACGCGTGATGGCCTGGCGGATCCACCAGGTGGCGTAGGTCGAGAACTTGTAGCCGCGACGGTATTCGAATTTATCGACCGCCTTCAGCAGGCCGATGTTGCCTTCCTGGATCAGGTCGAGGAATTGCAGGCCGCGGTTGATGTATTTCTTGGCGATCGAGATGACCAGACGCAAGTTGGCCACCGTCATTTCGCGTTTCGCGTGACGCGCACGCTTTTCGCCGGCAGCCATCTGCTTGTTGATCTTGCGCAAGTCCGCCAATGGCAGGGCCACGCGCGCTTGCAGGTCGATCATCTTCTTTTGCAGTTCCTTGACGGCAGGCACGTTGCGGCTGAGGATGGCGCTGTACGGATACTTGCAATCGACTTCGCGGTCGACCCATTCCAGGTCGCATTCATTGCCCGGGAACACCTTGATGAAGTGGGCGCGCGGCATGCCGCATTTGTTCACGCACAGTTCCAGCACGGCGCGCTCGATGTGGCGCACTTCTTCCATCTGGCCGCGCAAGGTGTCGCACAGCTTTTCCACGACCTTGGCCGTGAAGCGGATGCCCAGCAATTCCTGCGAAATGGCTTCCTGCGCCTTGATATAGGCTTTCGAGTTGTAACCCTCGGGCGCCTTGCGCATCTTGTCGTACTGCGTGGAAATGACGTTGAATTTCTCCAACGCATTCTTTTTCAGCTGGGCCAGCTGCTCGCTGGAGAAGCCGGCCGCGCCGCCATTGGCGTCGCCGTCTTCTTCTTCCGCTTCCTCTTCCTCTTCCTCGTCGTCGCCTGCGCTGGCGGGCACGGCTGCGACGGCCGGGGCCGGGGCATTGCTTTCGTTCAAGTCGACAAAGCCGTCGACCACTTCATCGACCTTGATTTCATCGCGCGCGATTTTTTGCGACAGCGCAACGATTTCGCCGATGGTGGTGGGGCAGGAGGAAATGGCCTGGATCATGTCCTTCAGGCCGCCTTCGATGCGCTTGGCGATCTCGATCTCGCCTTCGCGCGTCAGCAGCGCCACGGCGCCCATTTCACGCATGTACATGCGCACGGGGTCGGTGGTGCGGCCAAAGTCGGAGTCGACGGTCGACAGCGCGGTGGCGGCAGCCGCTTCCACTTCGTCGTCGCTGGTGACGGTGGCGACATTGTCGGTCAACAGCAGGCTTTCCGCGTCAGGGGCGCGCTCGTAGACGGCGATGCCCATGTCGTTGAAGGTGGCGATGATGCCTTCGATCGCTTCCGGATCGATGATGTTTTCCGGCAATTGGTCATTGATCTCGGCATAGGTGAGGAAACCGCGTTCCTTGCCCATGTTGATCAGGCCCGTGATCTGCTTGCGGCGGCGTTCCAGGTCCGCCGCCGACGCTTCCGGATCGCCCAAGGCATCGGCCAGGCCGCCCTTGGCCTTGCGGTCGCGCGCTTTCGACACGGCCTTCAGTTCGGCCCGCTCGACGGCGTTCAGTGCCGCCACTTCATCGTTTTCCGGCGTGAATTCGCTTGGTTTACGGCCGCGGCGGCCGGGCACCTTGACGGTCGGCAAGAAGTAATTCGAGGTATCGATGGCGGCCAGGGCATCGGCGTCCGTGGTCTTGCTGACCACTTGCGCGCCGGTGATGATGGTCACGGGTGCCGCTTCAGGCTTGGCGCGCACGACTTTCGAGCGGGCGGCCGTCACCACTTTATTCGTGGCGGCGCTTTCGCTGACCTTGCGCGGCGCGGCCGGGGCCTTGACGCCAGGGGCGATCTTCACGCTCGGCGTCTTGACCGGCGCGGCGTCGGCCACGTCGGTCACTTCGGCAACGGCGTCGACAGCCGCCGCTGGCGCTTCAGCCACCGGCTCGGCCGGCGGCACGGCGGCCAGGCGCGAACGGCTCTTCTTCACCACGGTGACGACGGTCGGCGCCGTCGTGACGGTGGCTTCCGGATTCGCTTGCGCATTATCGATAAAGTAAGATAAAGTCGTTTTCGGTACGGCAAGTTGCGCGGAAGCAGGACGGGGAGCCTTGGCGGACAACGTTAAAGTTTTTGGCGTATTCTTCATGAGATATCTCTTAATGCGAGACCAGATGGTGTCGGCGCGAAGTGAATGATTCCACCTAAGCCTGCGAAACCGGACTCGATGGAGCGTGTTGTTGCGGCTGCCGTCAAGGGCAGCGGCGCCTGTCTATCGGGACGCTCAAAGCCCGCGCATCCGTCGATAGGAGCGGCGGGGCCGAAGCCGGGTCAGATAAATAGGCGATGTACATTGCGGAATGAAAAAAAGCCCGTACCAGAACGGGCTTGAATCTATTGTTGTTCAGTGAAGACACAGCGGAGAGCAAGATTATGCACGAAGGCCAGTTATCTGGATAATTGATAAGCGGAATATCCGATATCAAAAATATCAATAATAGCGGCCCTGAGCGGCATTGCTCCTATCCCCTGCACACCTGAGCCAGACCGTGAAACAGGTGGTCCAGTGATCAGCGCAAGCCGACATTATACACATTTCCCGCATTTCGCGCTGTGTCTGCTGCAGTACGGGCCCGCTTATCGCAGCTCAAGTTGCCAAAAAAGACAATGCACTTGCCTGTGCCGCGTGCTATGCTCCCCTTTTATAGCCCAACCAATGATGTCGATGACCAGCTCCACGCCAGACCAGCAAGCCACCACTCCTGACACGCCAGCCGATGCAGCCCCAGCGGCGGCACCGGTCGCCGCAGCCACCCCGGCGCCCGCCGGCCTGACCGCGCGCGCCCTGCTGAAGCAGTTCCAGGAGCAATTCCCGCCTTTCCGCGATTGCCTGCCCTTGTCCATCGGTATCGACAAGCAGATCCTGGCGCGCCTGCCGGACCTGGACCGCAAGCTGATGCGCACGGCGCTGGGCATCCACACGGGTTCCTTGCGCTACCTGCGCGTGATGGAAAAAGCCAAGGTCCGTTACGACCTCGACGGCACCGCCGGCGCGGAAGTGACGCAAACCCACCGCGACCACGCCACGCAAGTGCTGCAGCAGCGCTTCAAGAAGGAAGCCGAGCGCAAGAAGGCCGAGCGCGACGCGGCCGCCGCCGAAGAAGCGAACCGCCTGCGCCTGGAAAAACTGAATCAGCTGACCGCGAAATTCTCGCGCAAAGGCTGATCCGGTTTCATGGACACAGCTGCCGCACCGCCACTGCCCCCGTATCAAGGCATTGCACTCGAGCACGTCAGGCTGGTACGCACCAGTGACGATGCAAAAGCGGCCATGGCCGCCCTGCTGGCGATGGATGCGATCGGGTTTGACACCGAATCGAAACCCACCTTCGTCAAGGGCGAGTCCTCCACCGGGCCGCATTTGATCCAGCTGGCCACCGACGACATCGCCTATCTGTTCCAGGTGGGGAGCGCGCCCGCGCCGGCCCTGGCCGAACTCAAAGCCATCCTCGAATCGACCACCACGCTGAAAGTGGGCTTTGGCCTGTCCGACGACGTCAAGCGCCTGCGCAACAAGCTGGGCATTGTTCCGGCACAAGTGCTGGACCTGTCCGTCGCCCTGCGCGGCGGCCAGCGCAACGACCTGGGCGCCAAGACGGCCGTGGCCAAGTTCTTCGGCCTGCACCTGCAGAAGTCGAAAAAAATCTCCACCACCAACTGGGCCAGTTCGCGCCTGACGGAAAAGCAGATCCTGTATGCGGCCGACGATGCGCAAGTCGCCTTGCGCGTATACCGCCGCTGGATCGCCGACGGCGGCAAGGTGGCGCCGCAAAAAGCCCCACGGGCCAGCATGCCGGCGGCCACGCCACCCGCACCCGCCTGAGCCGTCCCGCAGCATGAGCAAGAGCAAGAGCAAGAGCAAGTCCATCGGCACGACGCCCGACGCGATCGCCGCCGCCGAACAGGCGCTGGGGCGAGCGCTGCCCGCTTCCTACGTGCAATGGTTATTGGTCAACAACGGCCGCGCACTGGGCGCGCTGACCCTGTTTCCCGTCTACGACGCGGACAAGCCGCGCAAGACCTGGGAGTCGATAGACCGCCACTACCGCGAAGGCTGGCAGGCGTGGCTGGACAACTTCGCCGGCAGCGGCATCGATTGCAGCAACCTGCTGCCTTTCGCGCAGTTCGGCACGGGCGACTACTATTGCTTCGACTATGCCCAGGCGGGACCATCGGGCGAGCCCGTGGTCGTGCTGTGGTCGCACGAGACGGGCGCCACGCGCGCCGTGGCGCCGGACTTTACCGCCTTCCTGGCCCTGCCCGGCCGTCCCGGCTGACTTCCCCTACGGCGCCAGCTGCTGCGCCGCCAGCCGCCCCAGGGTGGCAATCGCCGCTTCCAGCTGCATGCCCCACGGGTGGCCGTAGTTGAGGCGGATGCAGTTGCGGAACGCGCGCGTGGCCGAAAAGATGGGGCCGGGCGCGATGCTGATGCCCGCCGCCAGCGCGCTGCGGTGCAGGTCCAGCGCATCGATGCCGGCCGGCATTTCCACCCAGACGAAATAGCCGCCCTGCGGCCGCGTGACGCGCGTGCCCGGCGGAAAATGCACGGCGATCGCCTGCAGCATGGTGTTTTGCTGCGCGGCCAGGGTCAGCCGCAGCTGGCGCAAATGGCGGTCGTAGCCGCCGTGCGCGAGATAGTCGGCCAGCGCCATCTGCAGCGGGATGGGCGCCGACAGGCTGGTGGTCAGCTTGAGCCGCTCGACCTTGCGCGCATGCCGGCCCGCCACGGCCCAGCCCAGGCGGAAACCGGGCGCCAGGGTCTTCGAGAACGAGCTGCAATGCATGACGAGACCGGCGCCGTCATGGCTTTTCGCCAAGCCGGGGCGCTGCTTGCCAAAGTACAGCTCGCCGTACACATCATCCTCGATCAGGGGCACGTCATGGCACGCCAGCAAGGCGACCAGGGCGCGTTTCTTTTCCGCCGACATCAGGCTGCCCAGCGGATTCTGGAAACTCGTCATCAGCCAGCACGCCTTCGGCTGGTGCCGCTCCAGCAGTTCGGCCAGCGCGGCCAGGTCCACGCCGTCGCGCGGGCTGGTGGCAATTTCCACCGCCTTGAGTTCCAGCCGCTCCAGCGCCTGCAGGCAGGCATAGAAGCTGGGCGACTCGATCAGCACCGTGTCGCCGGGCCGCGTGACGGCTTGCAGGCACAGGTTCAGCGCTTCCAGCGCGCCATTCGTGATGACGATATCGTCGCTGGACACTTGCACGCCGTCGAGCTGGTAGCGCAGCGCGATCTGCCGGCGCAGCTCGGCATTGCCCAGCGACAGGTCCGTCACCGTGCTCCACGGGTCGAGGCGGCGCATGCTGGCCGACACGGCCCGCGCCAGCTTTTCCATCGGAAACAGGTGCGGGCTGGGAAAGGCCGAGCCGAAAGGCACGATGTCGCGCGCGCCCACGGCGCCCAGCACCTCGAACACGAGGTCGCTGACATCGACGGTGGTGCTGGCGTCCAGCGGGCGGGAACTGTCCGGCTCGGGCGCCAGCGCGGCCCGCTGCGGCGCCACGTAATACCCGGAGCGGGGGCGCGAGACGATCATGCCGCGCGCCTCGAGCAGGTAGTACGCCTGGAACACGGTCGACGGGCTCACGCCGCGCCGCGCATGCTGCTGGCGCACGGACGGCAGTTTCTCGCCGGGCAGCAGCAGCTGCGCGGCTATCATGGCGGCCATTTCTTCCGCCAGCTCCTCATATCGCTTCAAACCTGCTCCACTTTAAACTGATCCGTAGTTTTTTTGCAAAACTGATCCTGTCACAATGACAGCGCCCGGTATATGCTAGGGCAACAACATCCGGGCAGCAACACCGGCACGCGACATCGACCGACGAGACAGGTTATTTTCCCATGCAACGCTCCATCCTAACGCATTCCCTCTCCCTGCTGGCACTGGCTGTCGCGCTGCCCGGCCTGGCATGGGCCGCGCCAGCTGCCCGGCCTGCCGCCGCGCTGGCCAGCCACGACAGCCTGGAACAGCGCATCAAGGCCTGCACCGCCTGCCATGCGCAAAAGGAGCGCCACGACGCCTTCTTCCCCCGCATCGCCGGCAAGCCGGCCGGCTACCTGTACAACCAGTTGCTGAACTTCCGCGAAGGGCGGCGCCAGTATCCGATGATGAACTACATGGTCGAGCACTTGCCGGACGCCTACCTGCGTGAAATCGCCGATTATTTCGCACAGCAACACCCCGCCCCGCCGCCGGCCCAGGCCAGCGGCGCCGGCGCGGCCGCCCTGGCGCGGGGACGGCAGCTGGTCCTGCAAGGCGATACGTCCAAGAAAATTCCCGCCTGCATCGCCTGCCATGGCGAACAGCTGGCCGGCGTGGCACCCGCCATCCCTGGCCTGCTGGGCTTGCCACGCGACTATATCAATGCCCAGTTCGGCGCCTGGAAGAACGGCATCCGCCGCGCCCAGGCGCCCGACTGCATGACGCAGATCGCCGCGCGCCTGTCCGACGCCGACGTGGGCGCCGTCTCGGCCTGGCTGGGCACGCAAGTGGCCAGCCCCGAGGCGCGCCCCGCCGCCGGCATCGCCCTGCCCTTGCCGCTGCATTGCGGCGGCGTGCCGGGCTCGACCGGGAAGGCGGCGCCATGAAAAAATGGATGATCGCGGCCGCCATCGCGGCCCTCGGCGTGGCCGCTGCCAGATTCGTGCTGTACCCGGGCGACGATGCCGGCCCGCCCGCCGCCGCCAGCGCCCTGAGCCAGGAACAGCTGGTCGCGCGCGGCGCCTACCTGGCCAAGGCCGGCGACTGCATGGCGTGCCACACGACGCGCGGCGGCGTGGCCTACGCGGGCGGGCGCGCATTGCACACGCCGTTCGGCAAGGTGCTCTCGCCGAATATCACGTCCGACAGGGAAACGGGCATCGGCAGCTGGACGGCCGACGATTTCTGGCGCGCCATCCACAACGGCAAGTCCCGGGATGGCCGCATGCTGTACCCGGCCTTCCCCTACACCAGCTACACCAGGGTGCGGCGCGAGGACAGCGACGCCCTGTACGCTTATTTCCAGAGCGTGCCCGCGCACCGGCAGGCGAATGCGCCGCACGAACTGCGCTTCCCCTACAACCAGCAGATCGCCCTGGCGGCCTGGCGCGCGCTGTACTTCAAACCCGGCGTGTACCAGCCGCTCACGGAAAAAAGCATGGAATGGAACCGCGGCGCCTACCTGGTGCAGGGCCTGGGCCACTGCAGCGCCTGCCATAGCAGCCGCACCACGCTGGGCGGCAGCAACGACGGCCTGTCTGGCGGCCTGATCCCCGTACTGGGCTGGTATGCGCCATCGCTGACCTCGGATGCGGAAGCAGGCCTGGGCGACTGGGACACGGCGCACATCGTGGCACTGCTGCAAACGGGCGTCTCGCCGCGCGCCACCGTGTTCGGCCCCATGGCCGAGGTGGTACGGCAAAGCCTGCAACACCTGGAGACCAGCGACGTGCACGCCATGGCCGTCTACCTGAAGACCTTGCCCGGCGCCGCGCCGCGCGAAAAAGCGGCGCCGCGCGACGCGTCGCCGGCGGCGCAGGCGCAGTTGGCGCTGGGCGCGAAACTGTATGAGGCGCACTGCGCCAGCTGCCACCAGGCCGACGGCAAGGGCGTGCCGCCCGGCTACCCGCCGCTGGCCGGCAACCGCGCGCTGACGACGGACTCGGCCGTGAACGCCATCCGCCTCGTGCTCAACGGCGGCTTCGCGCCCGGGACAACAGGCAATCCGCGCCCGTATGGCATGCCGCCGTTCGGCCCCGTCATGGACGACGCCGAAGTGGCGGCCGTGGTGACGTATCTGCGCGCCTCGTGGGGTAATGATGCGCCGGCGGTGTCGGCGCTGGAGGTAAACAAGTACCGCAGCGTGCCGCTGGAGTAGCGCGCCTGAAAAACGTCCATGGCGGCGTGGCATTTCCTTGCCCTGAACGGTTTGCAGGCACGCATATGAAGTAAAAAAACCGGCTCGCGCCGGTTTTTTTCACGTCAAACAGCCGTTCTCAGCGGAACTTGCTCTTGTGTCCCGTCTTGAGGTCCAGCGCATAGCGCACGCCGTTGTCCGTCAGCATGACTTCATCGGGCGGCTCCTCGCCGGCCAGGGCGCCGTCGATCAGGGGCAAGCCTTCGCCCTTGCGCATCAGGTCGTCGCAGCGCTCGTACACATTGGCGCAGCCGGTGGACGCCATCAGCGATTGCACGATGGCCACTTTCCACGCATCGACGCCGCCGGCGTTGAATTCGCAGATCAGATAGCCTTGCGCGCCGCCAAACAGCTGCACCACCAGGCCGGGCAAGCCCTCGTCCTCGCCCTTGATCAGCGTCAACAGCTGGTTTTCGCCCGCCTTCTTGATGGCCGGCAGTTTTTTCTCGATGGCGGCCTTGACCCTGCGCTTGATCAAAGCGTGGTCGACCGGTTCGTCTTCCTTGAAGCTCCAGATGCGCGCGCGGATCTGCGACTTCGAATTGTAGGCGGCGCGGGCGATGAACTGCTTGGACGAGCTTTGCACGATGGCCGTCGAGCCCGGCTTCATTTTTTCCTGCGGCTTGCCTTCGACCTTTTCGATCGCGGACGCGTAAATCCACGATTGGCCCAGCAAGCTTTTTTCCTTGCCCTGTTTGATGGTGATGATCAGCATGTAATTCCAGTAGTGGGACCGGCACGCGCCGGTCGTTCGATATGTCCAATACCGGCATGATACCTCATGCCATCCTGTCGCATCCTCCCGCATTCTGTGCCGCCAGCGTTGCAGTCTGTCGCAACGGCATAGGCAGCCGGCAGGCGCTCGCCTACCATGGCCGCAGACAATTCAAACAGGGAGTCATCATGGTTCACTCGCTTTTCCCCACCCGCATGGCCGGTGCCGCGCGCGCCCTGCTGCTAGCCGCCGGCGCCTGCGCGCTGGCCGCGCCCGCCGCGCCGGCGCTGGCCTCGCCACTGGAATGGATCTCGGGCAACAGCATCCAGGGCAGCGGCAAGCTGCAAAAGCAGACGCGCGAGGTGGGCAGCTTCCATGGCGTGGCGCTGAACGTGCCGGGCAATGTCGAACTGCGCATCGGCAACACGGACAGCATCACCATCGAAGCCGATGACAATATCCTGCCCCTGATCGACACGGCCGTGGAAAACGGCACCCTGCGCATCCGCCCGGCCAAGCGCAATGCGAATTTCCGCCAGACCAAGCTGACCATCGTGATCGAGGCACGCCAGGTGGAGCGCATCAGCGTGGGCGGCTCGGGCAGCATCGCCGCCTCCGGCTTGCGCGGCGACAAGCTGCGCTTCGACGTGGGCGGCTCCGGCTCGATCCATGCCCGCGAACTCGACAGCCGCACGGTATCGGTGGCCATCGGCGGCAGCGGCAACTTCAAGGCCAGCGGCAAGACGGAGCAGCTGACGGCCTCGATCGGCGGCTCGGGCAATATCCAGGCGGGCCGCCTGGCCGCGCGCGACGTGCAGGTGAGCATAGGCGGCTCCGGCGAAGCGCAGGTGTGGGCCAAGGATGACTTGACCATCAGCATAGGCGGCTCGGGCGAAGTGAGCTACTACGGCGACCCGCGCATCAGCCGCAGCATGCAGCGCTCGAGCAGCATCCGCCGCCTGGGCGCCGCGCCGGATTAAGCGCGCAAGCCGGCCAGCACGGCGGCCAGCTCCCGCGTGGCCGCCTCGCCCAGCGGCTGCAGCGGCGCACGCGGCGTGCCCGCCTCGAAGCCCAGCAGCGCCAGGCCCGCCTTGACGGTGGGCGGCAAGCCCCCCTTCATCAGGCACTGCAGCAGCGGCAATTGCCGGAAGAACAGTTCGCGCGCCTGCACCAGGTCGCCCGCCTGCACGGCCGCATACAGGGCCAGCGGCAAGCCCGCATGCAGGTTGGGCGCGGCCGTGCACCAGCCACGGGCGCCGGCCGCCAGCGCGGCGAAGGCCAGGGTGTTGCTGCCGTTATAGAACGGCAGCTGGCCTTCGCCCAGTTGCGCCAGCCGGTGCATGCGCTGGATGTCGCCCGTGCTTTCCTTGACCATCGTCACATTCGGCACCTCGCGCCAGATGCGCACGATCAGCTCGGGCGACATGTCGATGCCGCTGGTAGCGGGGTTGTTGTAGAGCATGATCGGAATGCCCACGGCATCGCCGATGCGCGCCATGTGGCGCACGATTTCTGCCTCGCTCAATTTCCAGTACGACACCGGCAAGACCATCACCGCGTCGGCGCCCTGCTTTTCCGCATGGCGGGCGCGGCGCACGGCGCCGGCCGTGGTCAGGTCGGAAATGCCCACCACGGTGGGCACGCGCCTGGCCACGGCGGCCAGCGAGGCGGCGGCGACGGCGTCCCATTCCGCGTCCTGCAGATAGGCGCTTTCGCCCGTGCTGCCCAGCGGGGCGATGCAGTGCACGCCGTCGGCGATCAGGCGGTCGATCAGCTGTTGCAGGCGCGGCAGGTCGACGTCCCGGCCGTCCGGCGTGAACGGGGTGACCGGATAGGCAATGATGCCGTGAAATGGAGTCTGCATGATGTAGTTTCCTTTATTTAGTGAGTGTGTGCGGTTCAGGCCAGGCAGTCGGCGTGCTGGCGCAGGGCGCGCCGCGCGTAATAGGCGAAGGTCACCGTGTCGCGGCGCGGCGTGGAAATCCAGTCGTGCGCCTCGCGCGCCAGGGCCGGCGGCAGCGGCTGGATCTTGCCCGCCGCCATGGCCAGCAGTTGCAAACGGGCGGCCCGCTCGATCAGCAGCGCCAGCATGCACGCCTCTTCCACCGTGCGTCCCACCACCAGCTGGCCATGGTGGGCCAGCAGGATGGCGCGCTTGTCGCCCAGCGCGGCGGCGATGATCTCGCCCTCTTCATTGCCCACCGGCACGCCAGGCCAGGACGGCAGGAAGGCGCAATCGTCGAACAGGGGGCAGGTATCCATCTGCGCCACCACCAGCGGCTGCTCCAGCATCGACAGCGCGGCCACGTGCGTGGGATGCGTATGGATGATGCACGCCACGTCGGGACGCTGGCGGTAGATCCAGCTGTGGAAACGGTTGGCCGGGTTGGGGATGCCCTCGCCCTGCACCACGCGCAGGTCCTGGTCGACCTCGAGCAGGTTGCCGGCCGTGATTTCATCGAAACCCAGGCCCAGGCGCTGCGTGTAAAACGTGTCGTCCTGCGCGCCGCGGCAGCTGATCTGCCCGGCCAGGCCCGCATCGTGGCCGCCGTCGAACAGGATGCGGCAGGACAGGGCCAGCGTTTGCCGCGCCGTCCAGGGGCTGTCCTGCGTGACGCTGGCCAGGCGCCGCTCGGCGATGGCCACCAGTTCGTCCTTCGACAAGGCCAGGCTGGCGCCCGGCGCTGCTGCTTCATAGGGAGTATTTTGCTGCATCGTCTTTCCTTCACTCATGCTTGCCACGCTTCCCGGCATGCACGGCCGTGGCCGCGCAACCCAATCCAAGGAAACTGAGTGTATTTTAGGACACTTTGTGTCATGAGGTACAATAGTTTTTTTAAATCGAACGATGCAACCATGGCTATGCGCCTGAAACTGCTGAGAAAACAGATGGGCTGGACCCTGGAACAGCTGGCGGACAAGAGCGGCTTGACGAAGAGTTACCTGTCCAAGGTGGAGCGGGGCCTGAGCGTGCCCTCGATCGCCGTGGCGCTGAAACTGTCGCGCGCCATGCGGGTGGACGTGGAGCAGCTGTTCAGCGACAGCCACCGGCAGGCGGCCGTGACCATCACGCGCGCGGGCGATCCGGGCAGCGCGGGGACGATGCCGCCGCTGCCGCATTTCGCCAGCATCGCGGCCGGCGTGGCGCCGAAGAAAATGCTGCCCTTCATGGTGTATCCGGCGCCCGATTTCGTCGCCTCCGCCTTCAAGGAACATGCGGGCGAGGAATTCCTGTTCGTGCACCAGGGCACGGTGGAAATCGAGTTCCCCCAGGAAACGGTGCAGCTGCACACGGGCGACTCCGTGTATTTCAACGCCCTGATTCCGCACCGCACGCGCAGCATCGGCGCGCAGCAGGCACAGCTGCTGGTCATCGTCAGCAACGACGAAGACGCGGCCGCCTGAAAACGGCGCCGCAACGCAAAAAGCCCGGATCGCTCCGGGCTTTTTGCATTTCAGACAGTCAAGATCAGCGTGCCGGCTTCACCGGTTCGCGGTCGATCAGCACCGTGTTGACGCTGTCGGTCAGCCAGATCTGGCCATCCTGGATCGTGCATTGCAGCTGCATGGTGCGCTGCGCCAGCTTGATCATCTCTTGCGCCGCGTCCGACGGCAGGTTGATGACGGTCAAGTTCTTCGCCCGTTCCAGCTTGTTGGCGATCTGCTTCCACCAGATGTGGCTGGTCGCGCCATAGCTGTAGACGATCACCTGCTCCGAACGGCCGCAGGCCTTCAGGATGCGTTTTTCGTCGGGCTGGCCCACTTCGATCCACAGCTCGATGGCACCCGTCAAGTCCTTTTGCCACAGGTCCGGCTCTTCCGTGTCGAACAGGCCCTTGGTGAAGGTCAGCGCCTCGTTGGCGTGGATGGCGAACGCCAGCAGGCGCACCATCATGCGCTCGTCCGTTTCGGACGGGTGGCGCGCCAGGGTCAGCGCGTGATCCTGGTAGTAATTGCGGTCCATGTCAGCGATCTGCAGATCGGCTTTGAAAATTGTTGCTTTGAGGGCCATCGTATTTCTGTCTCGGTAATCGGTAGATAAATTCTGGATCAGCGGAAGACCACGGTCTTGTCGCCATTTTTCAGGATGCGGTGTTCGACGAACCATTTCACGGCACGCGCCAGCACCACGCATTCGACGTCGCGGCCGATGGCCGTCAGGGTGTCGGCGTCCATCGCATGGTCGACGCGCTCGACATCCTGCTCGATGATCGGGCCTTCGTCCAGGTCGCCCGTGACGAAATGGGCCGTCGCGCCGATCAGCTTGACGCCGCGGTGGTGCGCCTGCGCATACGGCTTGGCGCCCTTGAAGCTGGGCAGGAAGGAATGGTGGATATTGATCGCCTTGCCATCGAGCGCCTGGCACAGGCCCGGCGACAGGATCTGCATGTAGCGCGCCAGCACCACCAGGTCGATCCTGTGCGACTCCATCAGCTCGATGATCTTCGCTTCCTGCGCCAGCTTGGCCGATTCAGGCGCCCCGGTGGCCAGCGGCAGGTGGTGGAAGGGAATGTTGTAGCTGGCCGCCAGCTGGTAGAACTCCATGTGGTTCGACACGATGGCGGGAATTTCCACGTCCAGCAGGCCGCTCTTGTAGCGGAACAGCAAGTCATTCAGGCAGTGGCCGATTTTCGACACCATCAGCATGACGCGCGGCTTGACGCGCGCATCGTGCAGCTGGCCGTGGAAGGGGCCGTTCAATTGCATGGCTTGCGACAGGGCGGCGAAGTCGGCGCGCAGCTGGGCGTCGCTGACGGCGCCGTCTTCCAGCGCGAAGTGCACGCGCATGAAGAACAGCTGGGATTCCTGGTCGCCGAACTGGGCCGAATCGATAATATTGCAGCCGCGTTCGGCAAGAAAGCCGGACACGCGGTGCACGATGCCGCGCTGGTCCAGGCAGGACAGGGTCAGGATGTATTCGGGATGCGTCATGGTCGCGAAATATGGCAGTAAATAAGCGGATGATTAAGGGCGGTCTCGGCCCGGCCACGCGCGCCGGCCATCGGCCGCGCCGCCGCGAGCCGGCTATTGTCGCACGGCTGGGCCGGTAAACCCGCATTTTCCATCACCGCCCATGGCGGACAAGGGCCAGCGCCGTATTCAGCGTTCATTTGATCTGGCGCAAAGTGCACATATTTTTCAAGCGGCCCAGGGCCATTCTGCACATAAACCCATCACTTGCACGGAACCTGCCGCACCGTTCGGCGTCTATCCCTTTGCTTGTTTCATACGTCGCATCCGGTGCACCGGGTGTTTCTCGGACCAGATCATTACTGAGGTAGAACATGTTCACAAATAGCATCAGCCCCGCCCTGAAGTCCCACCTGGAAGCGCAGCTCAACTTCATTACCGAGCTGTCGCGCAAGATGTTCGACACGGCGCAAAAAGTCAGCGAACTCAACATGCGACTGGCGCAAGACATGCTCCAGGAAATTTCCAATGCCAACAATCAACTGCTGACGGCGCGCGACACGGGCGAGCTCCTGTCGCTGGCCGCCGCCCAGATGCAGCCGGGCGCTGACAAGCTGCGCCAGTACCAGCAGCAGTTATCGCATCTCGTCGCCAACGCCAATGTCGAGATGAACCGCACGGCGGAAACGCACATTCCCGAAGCGAGCCGCACGGCCGCGGCCTTCGCCGACGAGGTCGTGCGCAAGACGGCCGAAGAAACGGAAAAAGCCACGCAGCGCCAGCGCGAACTGATCGAAAAAATGCATGCGGGCGCGCGCAGCGACGGCGCGGGCCGCGGCAGCGACGCCAGCCGCCCATCCGACCAGGCGCATTGACAGCCCGTCCCCCGACACAACGCTATCGACAGCAAGGAGAACACCATGGCAACGAATCAAGGCAATGAACAAGGCAAAGGCGCCGGCAGCAGCCAGAAAATGGAAGGTCAAGGCAGCCAGAAAGGCACGGGCAAGCGGGGCTTTGCCGCCATGAACGAAGCGCAGCAGCGCGAAATCGCCAGCAAGGGCGGCCAGGCCGCGCACCAGAAAGGCACGGCCCACGAATTCGACTCCGAAGAGGCGCGCCGGGCCGGGCAAAAAGGGGGCGAGGCCGTCAGCCGCAACCGTGAGCACATGGCCGAAATCGGCCGGAAAGGCGGGGAAAGCCGGCAATCGGCGCAGCGCGCCAATGACGCCCGCAGCACGGCGGCACGCGGCAGCGCGTCGGAGCAGCAGTCCAGGACGACCGGCAGGCAAGGCGGCGGCAAGGACGAAGACGACGACAGCAAGGGCTGAAGCCGGGCGCCGTTTCTGCCTGGAAACGGGCAGAAGCGGCGCCAACTCGGGCACTTGCAGCGCGGCATGGCAAGCGGGACGGCGGAGCATGCCCGCTGGCAGTGGCGTTGGCGCGGGATGACGACAGCATCAGCGCCATGCTCGCCCTGCGCAGGAGGATGACGGACAGGGGACACGACGCAGCCGGCGTGGCCAGGCGATGAGGGGCGGGTCTGAGCGGCTGGTCCTGCGGGGCTGGTCCTGCGGGGCTGCTCCTGATGGACTGCTCCTGATGGACTGCTCCTGCGGGGCTGCTCCTGGCCCCTGCTGCGCCATGTGCGGCAGTATGTTACATTCTCGCCTCCACCGATTCCCCGCCCTTCCCGCATGCAGCCATCCCTGAAATACCTGAGCGCGTATTCCGAGCAAACCCAGGCGCAAGTACAGCAACTGATCGCCCAGGACAAGCTGGCGGCGGTGCTGCGCCAACGCTATCCGCAGGCGCATGACGTGCGCAACGACAAGGCGCTGTACCAGTACGTGCAGGAGCTGAAGAATGAATTCCTGCGCAACGCCGAACCCATCAACAAGGTGGCGTTCGACAGCAAGATCCACGTGATCCAGCACGCGCTGGGCTTGCACACCTCCATTTCCCGCGTACAAGGGGGCAAGCTGAAGGCCAAGCACGAGATTCGCGTGGCCACCATGTTCAAGGAAGTGCCGCTGGAATTCCTGCGCATGATCGCCGTGCACGAACTGGCGCACGTGAAGGAAAAGCAGCACGACAAGGCCTTCTACAAACTATGCACCTATATGGAACCGCAATACCATCAATACGAGTTCGACGTGCGCCTGTACCTTACCCAGCTGGACCTGTCGGGCCAGCGCCTGTGGTCGTAAAAAATGGCGCGCCCCATCCAGCAGGGCAATGCCAGGAATGTCCATCCGTCCCTGCTGTCTGAGTCCGCATCGCAAAGCAACAGGCGCCGTCCATGCCGCCAGCCCGGCAGCGATTGCACTGTCCACGGACGGTGCCGGATACTCGACGCCGGGCGCATCCGCTCTGCAGAAACATTATTGAAGGCAACGTTGGGAGAATTCCCGCAGCGGCCCGGGACATAGCCTAAAAAAATCCGCCCGGTCGCACAGGCGGGCGGATTTTTACCATGCGCGCCGGGCCGGCCGGCGCGCTGGTCCTGCTCAGGCTGCGTTCTTGCGGCGGCGCATGAAAGCCAGCAGGCCCAGGCCACCCAGCAGCATGCCGTAGGTCGCCGGTTCCGGCACGGCGCTCACGCTGGCAGCGATATTGTCCACCTGGAAGGTATGCAGCGCGCCTTCCTTCCACGATGCCGACAGCAGGTTGCTGAAGCCCGTGAAACTGTAGTTGCTGAACGAATGGCTGCCGCCCACGGTAAAGGTCTGGGTAACCGTGCCGCCGCCCACCTGGTGGCCGACAAAGGTGACGTCAAAGGCACCCGGCAGCAGGCTCACGAAATTGGCCAGGCTGATGGTATTGAGCGAAAAGGCGGCGCCGTCGGTGCGGCTCAGTGTCGTGGTCGACAACAGGCTGGCACCCAGGCCGGCCGAACCCGCATAGGCCAAGCTGCTCTGATGTGCCGAGCCCAACAGACCCAGGAAGCTGCTGTTGAAGTCGTAGCCGCTTTCGGAGTAAGTGGAAAATACGGAACCGAAGTAGCCAGGCTGTTCCAGCTCATCGAAGCCGATCGTGGTGGTTTGGGCGTGGGCGCCGCCAGCGGCGAGGACGGCTGCAACGGCGGCCGTGCGCAAGAGGGTCATAGGTTTCAAAATAGCATCCTTTCGAGATGATGAAGTAGCGTGATTGAGGCGACTTGAAGCAGATCGGTGCCATTTTCTGGAGTGGGCCATGCCGACTCGGGCTTCCGAAATTCCTAGCTTTTGAACACTAGCAGTAGACCACAGGCATGAATAAAAAGCATCTTCATTTTCAAAAAAACATGCCTCAATAGAAACTTTATGCCGCAAATTTATTGATGAGGATGCCAGCCTCGATAAATTTTCCCGCATGGAAATAAAAAAGCCATGGCCCTTGCGGACCATGGCTGGACATGACGTTTCTTCAGGAATAACTACGGCGCGCAGTCCTTCAGGCGCTGCACCAGCGCGGCAGGGTCGGCATCGGCATTCAGGAAAGCCGCGTGTTGCGGGCGTACGAAGCCCTGTTCCTTGCCGTTCTGTACGAAGGAGATCAAACCGTCATAAAAATGGTCGACATTGAGCAAGCCGATCGGCTTGGCGTGGATGCCCAGCTGGGCCCAGGTCAGCATTTCGAACAGTTCTTCCAGCGTGCCATAGCCGCCGGGCATGGCGATGAAGGCATCGGACAGGCTGGCCATCATCGCCTTGCGCTCATGCATGTCCTTCACGATGAACTGGCGCGTCAAGCCCGTGTGGCCCACTTCGCGCTCGACCAGCTGGGTCGGGATCACGCCCGTCACCTCGCCGCCCAGGCGCAGCACTTCGTCGGCGATCACGCCCATCAGGCCCACATTGCCGCCGCCATACACGAGCGAGATATTTTCCGCCACCAGCACGCGCGCCAGTTCCCGCGCCGCTGTCGCATAGCGGGGGCTGACGCCGGCATTGGCGCCACAGTACACACATAAAGCTTTAATCACAGCATCCCTTTACTCTTTCAATTCATCAATTGCTGCCTCGACCTCGAGACGCTCCTTGGCATCGGCCGCCACGCAATCGGCGGCCTGTTCATACAAGGCGATCGCTTCCGCCAGTTTTTTCTTCCCATCAAGCATATTCAAGGCGCGCGCATACTCGCTGTGGGCCAGCGCCGAATACGGCGTCAGCGCCAGCGCCGTCTTGAAGTGCTGGTAGCCATCGTCCTTGTTGGCGCCGTAGGTCAGGCTGCCGATCATGGCGCCGACCTTGTCGATAATTTCCGTATGATAAATACCGAAGGCGATATGCGCTTCGGCATGCATGGGCGCCAGGGTCATGGTGCGGTCCAGGCTGTTACGCACGCGCGCGCCCATGCCTTGCGCCAGGGCCTTGACGACGGAAATGCCCAGCGCAAAACGGCCCAGGCTGTAAGCATGCCAATAATACCCGGCGGGATTGTCCGGCTGCTCATTCTGCTGGCGCTCGCAGCGCTCGGCCACTTCCTCGTACATGGCCAGTTTCTGGCTCTCGCTCACTTCCAGGTGCGTGGCATGGATGCAGGTGGCCTTGTGCGCCACCGCATAGCCGGGCACGCCGACGGCCAGGCCCAGTTTCGCCGCGCGCTCGAAGTCGCCCGCATGGTAGGCCAGCCAGGCCTGCACCAGCGCAGCGGACTTGGGAAACGGTTCGACATCGCCCGCATGCAGGCGGGGCCAGGCCGCCTCCAGGCTTTGCGGCGTATGCACGTATGCCAGTTCAGGATAGGGAAATTGTTTCCAAGCCATGCCGAGTCTCCTGTTATCGAACGTCCTGCACACCGTCCACGGCCGCGCCCGCGCGCCGTGCACGGCCCTCAGTCGCTGTTTAGTTTGGTCACATACTCTTCCGACAATTTGCGGAACAACAGATGCGTTTCATTGCGCAGATACGGCCCGATCAGCGACAGCACCTGGTAGCAGCCGCGCGCCAGCGCATCGGACATCGATTGCTGCTCGCTGTACTTGCGCGGGTTGCGCACGTACTCGTACGACAGCCAGTAGGTGGCAACGACCACCATGTTGGTGGCCATCGCGCCGATTTCCATGTCCGACGCCTCCAGCGACTGCTCGCTGCGCAAGTCTTCGCACAGCTGCGTGGCCACCTTGATCTTGTGCGCCAGGATCAGCTTGAAGTGCAGCTCCAGCTTGCGGTTGCGCGACAGCAAATCGTTGAGGTCGCGGTAAAAGAAACGGTAGCGCCAGATCAGTTCGAACATCAGGTGCAGGTACAGCCACACGTCCTCGATATTCGAGCGGCGGCCGTCAGGCACGGTCAGGATGCGTTCGATCTCGGCCTCGAACTGGACGAAGATCGAATTGACGATATCGTCCTTGTTGCGGAAGTGGTAGTACAGGTTTCCCGGTGAGATATTCATCTCTTCTGCAATCACGGTGGTCGTGATATTCGGTTCACCAAATTCATTGAACAGGCGTAGCGACAACTCCAGGATGCGTTCGCGGGTACGGCGTGGTGCTTTTTGTAGCATGGCGGGCAATCTCTCTGTGTTCTGCCTCAAGCATACCACCTAAAATAGCCCTGGCGAAACACCGACGCCCGTGGGCGCCGGCGAAAAGGCGGGGGCGAAAAAAAAGCCTGCGCGGGCAGGCTTGCCTTGATGGCGTACCAGGCCAGGCGGCTGGCTAGGCGCGCTTGGCGACAGCGGCCTTGGGAGGCGCTTTTTTCTTTGCCGCCGGCTTGGCGGGCGCTGCCTCGGCGGCCTTGACGGCCTTGACGGCCCGTTTGGCCACGGGCTTGGCGGCGGGCTTGGCCGCTGCCTTCGCGACAGGCTTGGCCGTGGCCTTGCCCGACAGTGCCGCCACCTGCGCGCTCAAGGCATCGATTCTCTCGTGCAGCGAGGCGATCTCCAGATGCGTGGGCACGCCGATGGTGGCCAGCGCGCGCGCCACGCGCTCTTCAAACACCTGCTCGAGCTTGTCCCAGGAGCCGCTGGCCTGCTTGCCGACGCCATCGGCCAGCTTGCCCACGCCCTCGCTCACGTCGGACACCTTGTCTTCGGCGCGCTTTTGAAATTCCGTGCCTTCCTTGACCAGCCTGGAAAACACGCGGCCGCCCTCTTCCTGTGCTTTGGCGAAAGCGCCCAGGCCGGCCTGCCAGATCTGCTGCGCCGAACTGCGCACCGCGCTGGCCAACTCCTTGTCTTCCGCCAGTTCCTTCAATTTCTTCACCATCGTCAGCTCCCGTCATATGCAAGGCCATGCCAGTTCATGGATGATTTTATTCTAGTGAGCAAAACTAGAGACAGGCGTCTAATTCGATAGAGATGCGCTTCTAAACAGGCGGCAGCGTGCGGCAGCGCACACACGGCACGCTGCGCGCGCTCAGGCCGCCGCCTTGACCGTGCCGTGCAGCAATCCATGCAGGCGGAAGCCCTCGCGGATATTTTCGCGCAGGACGGCCCCCTTCCACGGCTTGGTGTAGAAGCGGTCGACGGCGCCCCGGTTGATGGCCGCCATGATGGGCGTGAGGTCGGCAAAGGCCGACAGCATGATGCGGAAGGTATCGGGGCACAGATGCTTGACGCGCTCCATGAATTCCGTGCCGCTCATGAGCGGCATGCACTGGTCGCACAGGATGACCTGGACCTTGTGGCGCGCCAGCAGGTCGAAGCCCTCGGCCGCCGTCTGCGCCGTCAGGATGCGGTAGCCATCCTGCGCCAGGAAGTCGCTGAGCACGTCGAGCATGAAGACATCGTCGTCGACGATCAGCAGGGTTTGCTGCTCGTCGCTGCCCGCATCCTGCGGCGCCTGCAGCAGCTTGCCTCCCATGAGCATCTGCTCGAATTCCTCCTGCGGCACGGGACGGCTGAAATAATAGCCCTGCATTTCATCGCAGCCGTGACGGCGCAGGTAGGCCAGCTGCGCATCGCTTTCCACGCCTTCGGCGATCACCTGCAGCTTCATGCTGTGCGCCATGCTGATGATGGCCAGCACGATGGCCGCGTCGTCCGGATTGCTGGTCACTTCGCGCACGAAGGCGATGTCGATCTTCAGCTTGTCGATGGGGAAGCGCTTCAGGTAGGCCAGGCTGGAATAGCCGGTGCCGAAATCGTCGATGGAAATCTGGATGCCCAGCGCCTTCAGGTTGCGCAGCACCGTGATGGTTTCCTCGGCATTCGACATCAGCGAGCTTTCCGTCAACTCCAGCTCCAGCAGGTCCGGCGCGATATCGTATTTGCGGATGGCCTTGAGCACCTCTTCTTCCAGTCCGCCGACGAAGAACTGGATGCCCGACACGTTCACCGACAGGTGCACGGGACCGATGCTGCTGGCGCCCCACTCGCTGATCTTCTTGCATGCCTCGTCGAGCACCCAGTTACCGACCCGCACGATCAGGCCCGTCTCTTCGAGCAGGGGGATGAACAGCGCCGGCGAGACCATGCCATGCCCCGGGCGGCGCCAGCGTATCAGCGCTTCGGCGCCGCTGATGCGGCCCGACACGATGTTGACCTTGGGCTGGAAGAACAGCACGAATTCTTCGTTGTCGATGGCGCGCCGCAGGGCGTTTTCCATGTCCAGCCGGGCCATCGACTGCGCATTCATTTCCGCCGTGAAGAAACGGAAGGCATCGCGGCCCGCTTCCTTGGCACGGTACATGGCCGTGTCGGCGTACTGGATCAGGATATCGGCATCGCTGCCGTCGTCCGGGAACACGGAAATGCCGATGCTGACGGTGACCGTCACTTCGTGGCCCTGCAGGTCGAAGGGCTTGCGCATCGCTTCGCGGATCTTGTCGACCACGCCCACGGAATGCTGGGCGCCATCGGGCAGGATCAGGACGGCGGCGAATTCATCGCCGCCAAAGCGGCCGATGGTATCGCGCACGCGCAGGCAGTCGACCAGGCGGCTGGAGAACTGGCGCAGCAGCTCGTCGCCGATGGTGTGGCCGAGGGTATCGTTGATATTCTTGAAGCGGTCCACGTCGAGGAACAGCACGGCCACGGCCCACTGGTGCTCGGCAGCCTGGGCCAGCGAATGCGTGAGCGAGGCATAGAACTGGCTGCGGTTCGGCAAGCCGGTCAGGGTGTCGAAATGCGCGAGCTTCATCAGGCGCTGCTCGGCGTCCTTGCGCTCGGTGATGTCGCGCGCCACGGCCACCAGTATCCAGCTCTGGCCCGAGCGCAGGGTGCGCCGCTGCACTTCCACGGCCAGCGGCGAGCCATCCCTGCGCTGCAGCTGCAATTCGGCCATCGGGCCGCCCTGGTCGCCGGCCAGCAGCTTGTTGTACAGCTCCTCCAGCTGCACCTCGCCCTCGTGCGAGCGGCCCGGCCCCACCTTGAGGAAATCCTCGCGCTCGAAGCCCAGCATACGGCATGCCGTCTGGTTGACGTCGACGAAGCACATGCCGGCGCGGTCGATCAGGAAGATGGCGTCGGCCGTGGCGTCCATCGCCAGGCGGAAGCGGCGCAAGTCTTCATCGAGGCGGATGCGCGCCGCCATGTCCAGGGTCAGCTGTTCGTGGTGGCGCTTGATCTCGTCGTACAGCAGCAAATTGTCGTAGGCGACGGCAATTTGCGCCGCCACCGTGGCGGCCACGCGCTCGTCGACTTCGGAAAACTCGTTCGCGCCCAGCTTGTCGACCAGGTACAGCCAGCCGTGGCTGCGTTCGCGCGACGCGATGGCCACGCCCAGGAAGGAATGCACGGGCGGATGGTTGCCGGGCAAGCCCAGCGCGCCAGGATCGCCCGCCAGGCCGTTGACGCGATACGGCTGGCGCTGCTCCAGCAGGCGGTTCAGGATGCCCATGCGCGGCGAGCTGGCGATCTGTTCCAGGTTTTTCTCGGAACCGCAGGACGAAAAGTAACTGAGTTTGTCGGCGCCCTCTTCCAGCACGCCGATGCACGCGTATTTGGACACGCAGATGTTTTGCGCCACCTTGCAGCCCGCTTCGATCAGCGCGCGCGGGTCGCGCTCGGCGCCCAGCTCGATGCCCAGTTCGATCAGGGCCGTCAGGCGCAGGCTCACCGCCTGCAGGCTGGACAGGGACCGCGACAGGCGCTCCGTCATGATCGCCAGGTTTTCCGGCACGGCAGTCTGGCCATCGCCCTGCACGGCCAGTTGCGAGATCTTCTGGCTCGATGATTCAAGCTCGTCCAGGTAGCCGCTGACCTGATGATCGATGCCGGCCAGCTTGCCGTCCGTCGGCCCGCGCGCGCCATCGAGCCGGCCCGGCATCTGGGCCGAGGGCGGCATCAGTCCCAGCGCCTCGTTCACCGTGCGCACGATGACGTCGGGGTCGGACGGCTTGGGCAGCACCCAGCGCACGCCGCAGGCCTGCGCCAGCAGGATCGCTTCCTGCTCGCGGTAGGTGGCGGTATAAAAGATGATGGGCACGTCGGCCAGCGCGGGGTTTTCATGCACGCGCGTGACGAATTCGTAGCCGTCCATGTTCGGCATCAGGATATCGGAGACGATCAGGTCAGGCCGTTCGGTGCGCATGATTTCCAGGCCTTCGGCGCCGTTCGCCGCTTCCAGCAGGCGATGGCCGCCGTAACCGAGCAGCGCGGTGAGGAATTCGCGGTTCAGCACATGATCGTCGACGATCAGGATGGTGGCTATGTCGTTTTTAACGGGCGTCGACGGCGCCCCGGGTAAAAAAGATTCGAGTTCCGCCACGAACAGGTCCGGCTCGATCGGCTTGCCGATATAGCCATTGAATCCCGCCTCGAGCAAGCGTTCGCGGTCGCCCACCATGGCCAGCGCAGTCACGGCCAGGGCCGGGATCTTGCACAGCACGGGATCTTTTTTCAGCTCCGCCACCACGCCATAGCCATCGAGCTTGGGCAGGTGCACGTCGCAGATGATCAGGTCGGGCACCTCGCTGCGCGCCATGCGCACGCCCTCTTCGCCATCGTAGGCGGCCAGCGGCGTATACCCGAAGGCACGCAGCAGATACACCATCAATTCCATATTGGTGGCGTTATCTTCAATAATCAGGATACGTGCGGACAATTAGCACTCCCACCAAAAAAACATAATGAACCCATGATGCCATACGACTATCGCCGTGTGTGCGTTCTGCTTCGCCGCCACGCCAGGCCTGTACGCCGCCGGCACCAGCCATGACAATCCTACAACATATTGACGCCAAACCGCGCATGAATTTCGCCCGCGCAGCGCGCGCATGCAGCCGCTGCCTGCCCCTAGCTTAATACAGGCGGCGAATGGAAAACAGGAATTTCTGGCCCCTGAGTTGTTAAATACAGGCAACAGCAGAGTCAAAAGAGACAGTCTTGCCATGCTGACAAAACACAACAGTGCTCAAGCTGCATGTGGCGCGGAAGAAACGACCGCGGCTTCGGCCATGATAGTCATTTCCGCCAGCAGCGAAGCGAGCACGCGCGCATCGCTGGCCAGGGCCACGTGGCCGATGCCGCCGAGGGCGATATTGCGCGCGCCGGGCAGCTGTGCCGATGCCTGCGGCGCGACGATATTGTCGTGGTGCGAATAGATCGAGGTGATCAGGGCGCGCGTTTCCGGCGTCTCGCTGGCGGCCAGCTGGGCCAGCCAGCCGCTGGGCGCAGCGTCGATGCGGCTCATCTGCCGCGCATTCGTCCCCGCCGCCAGGTTGGCTAGCGCCGTGCCGTGGTGCGGCGTGCCGAGGGTGATGATGCGCGCGACGCGCTGCGCGCCATGGCGGCGCAGCCAGGCGCGCGCCACCAGGCCGCCCATGCTGTGCGCGACGATGATGACGCGCTTGCTGCCCGTGCGGGCGCACAGCTCGGCGACGGCCTGCTCGACCTGCGGCACGACATCCTCGATGTCGGCGCCTATCGGTTCCAGGTCGACGCCGTCGTGCGCGATGCCGGCCCGCGCCAGCTGCCGGCTCAGCGGCGCCCAGTAGCCGCGGTTGCACACATAGCCGTGGATCAGCAGCACCGGCAAGCCCTTGCGCGGCGCGGTGGCGGCCAGCGGCGCCAGGCGCGGACGCAGCATGTCCCAGGACGAGGCCCGCAAGGTGGCGCGCAATTCGCCCAGGAACAGGCGCGCGGCGCCCCGCACGCCCAACTGGTATGGCGCCGGCACGGCACTGCCCAGGCGCCGGCTCTGCCAGAAATTGCGCGCCACGACGAGCGCGCGCACGGCCAGCAGCATGGTCGCCGCCAGCAGCAGGGCCGCGGCGGGCGGGCCGACGCCCCACGCGTGCATGGCCAGGTACGCCAGCCCCAGCACGGCCAGCACCTGCAGCAGCATCAGCCACCGGAGGATGCGCGCGATCATGCGGCGGACGCCGGCATGGGCACGGGCGCCGGCCGGCCCGTCAGCTGCCGCGCCAGGCCGCTGGCCAGGCGCGCCGCCAGCGCGTAGATGCTCAGCTGCGGATTGGCGCCCAGCGAAGTGGGAAACAGCGAGCCGTCATGCACGGACAGGTTACGCACGCCGTGATAGCGGCCATCGGCCCCCGTCACGCCCAGGCGCGCATCGTCCGACATGGCGCAGCCGCCCATCACGTGGGCCGACACCACCCTGGCCAGCAGCGCCTTCATCGGCAGCTCGCCGATGGCCTGTTTCGCCTGCGCCCAGCTGGTGTAGTGGCGGGCCAGCTCGTGCACGGGATACACGCTCTGCGCGCCGGCGGCGAACTGGATTTCCGCCATCGACAGCAGCGCGCGCCGCGCGCCATCCCAGATAAAGGGCGTGAGCGGATAGTCGAGCACGGGCGCGCCGAAGCTGTCGATGGACACGCTGCCGCCCGCCGAGTCGTGGTGAAAGCCGTCGCGCAGCAGCGCCAGCAAGGCGTGCGCATGGGGGAAGTCGCGCATGGTGCGCGCGTGCTCGTCGCCGAAGCCGCCCATGGTGGTGGCCATCAGCAGCGGGTGCAGGGGCGGCGCCTCGAGCTTGTAGCCGATGGGACCATCGATGGGGGCCGCATGCAGGAAATGGTCGGAATAAATCGTCTGCGGCGCGCCCGCATAGGCGTCCACGCGCTGCGGGAACAGCCCCGCCGAAATCACCGTCGGATGCAAAAAGGTGCGCCGGCCCAGCAAGCCGTGCGGGTCGGGCGCCTGCGAGCGCAGCAGCAGGGCCGGCGAGTTGATGGCGCCGCCGGCCAGCACGAAGTGTTTCGCGCGCAGCGTCAGGCGCACGCCCGTGGGCGCTTGCCCGGCCGCGTCCAGCGCCGTCACCTGCAGGCTGTCGACGCGCTCGCCCTTGAAGCTGAAGCGCTCGGCGCGCGCATGCACGAGCAGGCCCGCCCCCAGCGCCAGCGCGGAAGGTATCGTCGTCACCAGCATCGATTGCTTGGCGTTGGTCGGACAGCCCATGCCGCAATAGCCGAGGTTCCAGCAACCGTTCACATTGCGCCGGATGGCGGCCGTGGGGATGCCCAGCGCCGCGGCGCCACGGCGCAATAAATCGTTGTTTTCGTTGGGCGGCGCGGCCCAGTCGCTCACGTGCAGGCGTTTTTCCATCATGGCGAACCACGGCGCCATGGCGTCCACCGAATAGGCAGTCAAACCGAAATGCCCGCGCCAGTAGTCGAGGGTGCCGGGCGGCGTGCGAAAGCTCGAGGTCCAGTTGACGGTGGTCGAACCGCCCACGGTGCGGCCCTGCAAAATATTGATGGCCTTGTCGCGCGTCTTGCGCGCGGCCGATTCCTGGTACAGGGCGGGATAGGCCTGCGCTTCGCGCATCTTGAAGTCCCGCGAGGACTTCAAGCCGCCCTCCTCGACGATCAAGACGGTCAAACCGGCCAGCGCGAGGATTTCCGCCGTCACGCCGCCGCCGGCGCCGCTGCCGATGACGACGACATCGGCCTCGAAGCTGCGGTCGGCGGCCAGGGTGCTGGCGTCGATGACGTTCCAGCCGCTGGCCACGCCGATGGCGACGGGGTCGGGAATGGGAGAGGTGCTCATGCCGGCCTTATGCGCTCAGTTCGGGCAGCGGCCCCGGATAGCCGATGGCGGCCCAGTGGGCGGCATCGGCATACCAGGCGCCGAGGATCAGGTCGTGCAGGGCCAGGTAGGCCGTCTGCAGGGTGGCCAGGCGGTGCGTGCGCCACGACTGCAAAAAGGCGGCCACCTGGGCCGGGTCGGCCCCGGGCCAGCCATCGTTTACGCCGGCGACGAAGCGCCGCGCGGGCGCCAGCGCCAGCAAGCCGAACATATCCTGCACCTCCTGCTGCGCCGCCAGCGGCAAGCCACGGATGGCCGTGTCCACGCCGGCGATGGCGCCGTCGAGCGCCGCGGTCCGTACACCGGGCTCCTGCGGCAGCGCGCCGCCCAGCATGGCCGGCACGATGGCCGCCAGCGCCGCGCGCGCCTCGCCGTCGAGCACGAAACGGCCTGGCGGCGCCGGTCCGCGCACGGCGCGGTAGGCGGCGCCGCCGGCCGCCAGCGCACCGGCGCCGAACACGCCCAGTTTCAGAAACGATCTGCGTCGCATTCCCATGTCCCCTTGTTTTGCACCACCTTTTGCAGGCCAGTGTACGCCAAAGGCAGTGGGCGTTTGAACGCAAAAACTAGAGCGTGCCGTCTAGTTTGCGCGACTGGCACCACAGCAGCAGCATGGCCAGCAGCGCCGCCAGCGCGCCGCCGATGGCGATGCCTGGCAAGCCAAACGCGACGATCAGCATGCCGCCCAGCGCGCCGCCGGCCGCCGTGCCGGCATTGAAGGCGGCGATATTCAGGCCCGCCGCCACCGCGTCGCTGCCCGGGCAATGCCGTTGCGCCAGGCGCAAGAGGCGCATGGTGGACAGGGTGACGAGGGCAAAGAACAGCAAGCCCAGGGTGCCGCACAGGGCCAGCAGCGCGAAAGGCTGGGTGCGCAATATATAAAACCCCAGCAGGTTGAGCGCCAGCGCGGCCAGGGCCAGCATGGTCGAGCGCAGGGCGTGGGGGCGGTCCGCGCACCAGCCGCCCAGCAGGTTGCCGCCGATGGCGCATACGCCAAAGCACAGCATGGCGGCGCCCAGCCAGAGCGCATCGAGTCCGCCCAGCTGCAGCAGGAAGGGAGAGATATACGTGAAAAAACTGAAGGTGGCCACGCTGACCAGCGCCGCCACGCCGGCCGCCAGCAGCAGGGGCGGCAGCAGGATGGCGCGCAGGCTGGCCAGCGCCGATACGGCGGCAAGCGGCTGGCGCGCGGCCGGCATGGCGAGCAGCAAACCGGCGCCGCCGCCCAGGGCCAGCACGCCGATGGCGGCAAACACCCAGCGCCACGACGAGACGGCGCCCAGCCACGTTCCCAGCGGCACGCCGCCGGCCAGCGCCAGGGTCAGGCCCAGCCAGACGATGGACAGCGCCCGCCCCGCGCGGGACGGGTCGACCAGGCTGGTGGCCGCATGCGAGGCGACGGCCATGAACACGCCATGCGCGAGACCGACGACCAAGCGCACGCCCAGCAGCGCGCCCAGTGCCGGCGCCGCCGCCATGGCCACGCTGCCGGCCGCCAGCACGAGCATGGTGGCCACCAGCACCCGGCGCGGGGACTGGCGCGCCAGCAGGGCCGTCAGGATGGGCGCGCCGATGGCCGCCCCCAGCGC
Source organism: Janthinobacterium sp. GW822-FHT07H11 (assembly GCF_058798615.1). NCBI lineage: Bacteria > Pseudomonadati > Pseudomonadota > Betaproteobacteria > Burkholderiales > Oxalobacteraceae > Janthinobacterium > Janthinobacterium sp. GW822-FHT07H11. Next base: position 2,234,654 of record NZ_CM179507.1, on the reverse strand, counting down.
ATACGCGGCGATGGCGCCGCCGGCCGCCGCCACGCTGGCGTGCAGGTCGCGCGCCATGGAGGTCAACAGGCCGGCGGCGATGAATTCAGACAAGCCAAAGGCGAAGCTGCACAGGGAAAGCAGATAAATGGCGGGCGGCAGGGAAGCTGCGGCGCGTGCAGAGGCAGAAGCTGGGAACATGGCGGCTCCGGTAAAGGCAAAGCGCCATGCTGGCCCCTGGGCCATCATCTGTAAAATATCTTATTTATCTTGAAACGAGACTTTTAAGGTCTCATTCGGCAGCGGACCGCCGCAGCTGCGCCAGCAGCCGCTCGCGCACGGGCGACGTGCGCCGCGGGTCCCACGCCATGTACAGGTCGAGCTGGCGCAGCGGCGCGGGCGCAGCGCCGTGCAGCGGCAGCATGGCGACGCCGGACGGCAGGGATGCGGCCAGGCTGGCCGGCAGCAGGGCCACGCCGAAGCCGGCCGCCACCAGGCCCAGCACCGTCTGCAGGCGGCGCGCCTGCTGCACCACGCGGGGCACGAAGCCCGCATGCAGGCACAGGCTGGCCAGCTGGTCGTGGAAACCCTGGCCCAGGTCGCGCGGCGAGGCGACGAAATCTTCCAGGGCCAGGTCCGCCAGGTCCACGCGCGCCTGGCCCGCACAGCGGTGCGCCAATGGCAGCGCAACGACGATGTCCTCGCCCGACAGGCGCTCGAAGCGCAAGCCCGGCGTGCTGCGGCCCGGCGTGCGCAGCAGGGCGATATCGACCTGCCCCGTTTCCAGCCATTCCACCTGTTCCTGCGTCGACGCTTCGCGCAAGGTGAATTGCACGGCCGGCGAGGCGGCGCGAAAGGCGCGCAAGGCATTCAATACGTGGGCATACGGCGTGATGTGAATAAAGCTGAGGCGCAGATGGCCTTCGATGCCCTGCGCCACGCGGCGCGTGGCGGCCACGCCCTCTTCCAGGCTGGCCAGCACCTGGCGCGCCGTGGCCAGGAAAGCGCTGCCGGCCGGCGTCAGGCTGACCTTGCGGTTGGTGCGCTCGAAGACGGGATAGCCGAGCGCTTCTTCCAGCCGCAAAATCGCCTGCGACAGCGGCGGCTGCGCCATGTGCAGCCGTTCGGCCGCGCGCCGGAAATTGAGCTCCTCGGCGACGGCGATGAACTGGCGCAGCAGCCGGGTCTCTATCATGGGCCTTTTTTCGCCATCGCCAGGATGTGCCGCGCGATGCCGCGCAGGATGTTGACTTCTTCCGTTTCCAGCCCCGTGCGCGAAAACAGGCGTTTCAAGCGCGGCATCAGCTTTTTCGGGTTGTCGGCGTCGAGGAAATCGATGGCGACCAGGGCCTGTTCCAGGTGCGCATACATGCCGTCGACCTGCGCCAGGCTGGCCGCGTCGCCATGGAAGCCGACGGGACTGGCGAGCTGCCCATCGCCGAGGGCCGCCACGCGGCATTCATAGGCGACGACCTGCGCCGCCTGCGACAGGTTCAGCGAGGAGTACGCGGGATTGGCGGGGATGTTGATCAGCACATTGCACTGCTCGACGATCTCGTTGGGCAGGCCGAAGCGCTCGTTGCCGAAGATGACGGCCGCGTGCAAGTCCGTGCCGGCGGCCAGCTGGGCAGCGATGGCGCGCGGCGCCGTGACGGGCGGCGAGAATTCGCGCAATCTAGCCGACACGGCCGCCGCGTAATTGCAGCCTTCGAGCGCCTCGGCGATGGAGCCGACGATGCGCGCGCCGGACAAAATATCCTGCGCGCCGCTGGCGAAGGCCACCGCTTCCGCATCCGTCAAGGCATCGGGAAAGCGGGGGTTGACCAGCACCAGATCGGAAAAACCCATCGTTTTCATGGCGCGCGCGACGCCGCCAATGTTGCCAGGACGACTAGTTTCGACAAGAATAAATCGCAGGCGTGTGAAAAGAGACGTGTTGATTTCGGGCAGATTCATTTAAAATAGCGCTATTGCGCGGTATCGATACAGGAAATTTCGGAAGACGGAGCCACAAAACGCTGACTCCAGGCCGGGATTTTAACCACTTCGGCACCGCTCCGCTCTTTAATTCATTCTTGCACTCCATCGTACCGGCGCCGAAAGGCGACGCTGGGCGGTCGCGTGCTTTTAACGGAAGCTCACATGCACCCAATGCTCAATACGGCGATCAAAGCCGCCCGCCGCGGCGCCGCCGTCATCAATCGCGCCTCTTTCGACCTCGACCGCGTCGTCGTCACGGAAAAACAACATAACGATTTCGTCACCGACGTCGACCAGGCGGCCGAACAAGCCATCATCGAGGTGCTGTCCAAGGCCTACCCGGACCACGCGTTCCTGGCCGAGGAATCGGGCGCTTCCGCCAACACGCACGACGAGAATGAATATCAGTGGATCATCGATCCGCTGGACGGCACCACCAACTTTATCCACGGCTTCCCGCAATACTGCATCTCGATCGCGCTCGCGCATCGCGGCGTCGTCACGCAAGCCGTCATCTACGACCCGGTGCGCAACGACCTGTTTACGGCCACCAAGGGCGCCGGCGCCTACCTGAACGAAAAACGCATCCGCGTCACCAAGCTCGATCGCATCGCGAACGCCCTGCTGGGCACGGGCTACGTGGCCGGCAGCGCCCGCGCGCTGGACGAATACCTGAAGATGTACGCGATCATGGGTGAACGCAGCCAGGGCGTGCGCCGCGCCGGCTCGGCCGCGCTGGACCTCGCTTACGTCGCTTGCGGCCGCCTGGACGGCTTCTACGAAAAAGGCCTGAAGCCCTGGGATATCGCCGCCGGCGCCCTGATGATCACGGAATCGGGCGGCATCGTCGGTGAATTTTCCGGCGAATCGGAGTACCTGTACAAGGGCGACGTCATCGCCGCCAGCCCGAAGATCTTTGGCCAGATGATCACGCTGCTGACGCCTTTCGCCTGATAGCGCAGGCTAGTCGGATTACGCTACGCTAAGCCGACCTACGTGCAGCGCGAGCGGCACCCACGAAAAAACCGGCCCTGGCCGGTTTTTTTGCATTCAGGGACAGATCTGTCCCGCCACCACGAAACCCAGGGTCATGGCCACCACCATCGCCGCGCCCGTGGGTGTGGGCGGCGTGGGCGACGGCAGGTCGAACCAGCGGCATGCCGCCCCCACCAGCATGCCCAGCACGGCGCCCGCCAGCATGACGTTCATGGCGCCTCCCCGTGCCGCCGCGCGCGGCGCTCAAGGTACAGCCCCGTGAGCCAGTAGCCGCAGCTGGTCAGGAACACCAGCAGCGCGGCGCCCGGCACGGGCGGCGCCGGCACGGGAATGCGCGCCAGCTGGCAGACGAAGCCCACGGCAAAGGCCAGCAGCAGGCCGAGGATGACTTTCTTGCAGCGCATGGCCCTCTCCTCTGTCAGAAAGCGAAGCAGCTGCAACCGAGCGCGCCCCAGAAACCGGAAAAATCGGACACCGGCACGGCCGACTTGCGCGCCCGGTCGTGGGCATGCGCATGCACGCCGCAGGCACCCGCGCACTGGTGCGGCAGCATCGCTTGCGCCGGCCCGGCCACCGGGCGGTAATGACCGGGCACCGCGCGCACGGGCGACCACTCGGGCAGCACGGGAATCGGCGGCGGCGCCAGCGCCGTGAATTCCCCCTGGCCATAGACGACCTTGCCGCCCACCATGGTCAGCACGGATTCGATGGACTTGATCGCCTCTTCCGGCACCGTAAAGTAATCGGCCGACAGCACGCTCAGATCAGCCAGCATGCCCTCGCGGATGCGCCCCTTCTTGCCTTGCTCGCTCGAGAACCAGGCGCTGCCCGCCGTCCACAGTTCCAGCGCCGTGTCGCGCGACAACCTGCCCGCCGCATCCGTCAGGGCCAGGCCGCCCACGGTGCGCCCGGAAACGAGCCAGTACAGCGCCGTCCACGGGTTGTAGCTGGCGACCCTGGTCGCGTCCGTGCCGCCGCCCACGGGCACGCCCGCGTCGAGCATGCGCTGCACGGGCGGCGTGGCCTTGGCCGCATCAAAGCCGTAGCGCTCGACGAAATACTCGCCCTGGAAGGCCATGCGGTGCTGGATGGCCAGGCCGCCGCCCAGCGCCTTCACGCGGTCGATATTGCGCGGGCTGATGGTTTCCGCGTGGTCGAACAGCCAGTGCAAGCCGCCGAACGGCGTGTCGCGGTTGACCTTTTCAAACACGTCGAGCATGCGGCTGATCGATTCGTCATAGGTGGCGTGCAGGCGGAACGGCCAGCGCTGCTCGACCAGGTGGCGCACGACCTTTTCCAGCTCGTCTTCCATGCCGGCCGCCAGCTCGGGGCGCGGCTCGAGGAAATCCTCGAAGTCGGCGGCCGAAAACACCAGCATTTCGCCGGCGCCGTTGTGGCGATAGTAATCCGTACCGTCGCCGGGCTTGATCATGCCCGTCCACTTCTGGAAATCCTGCAATTCCGCGCCCTTGTTTTGCGTGAACAGATTGTAGGCGATACGTATCGTCAACTGCTCCTGTTGCGCCAACTCGTCGACGACGGCGTAATCCTCGGGATAATTCTGGAAGCCGCCGCCCGCGTCGATGGCGCTGGTGACGCCCAGGCGGTTCAATTCGCGCATGAACTGGCGCGTGGAGTTCACTTGCAGCTCCAGCGGCAGCTTCGGCCCTTTCGCCAGGGTCGCATATAAAATCATGGCGTTCGGCCGGGCGATCAGCAAGCCGGTCGGGTTGCCGGCCGCGTCGCGCACGATTTCGCCGCCGGGCGGGTTCGGCGTGTGCTTGTCGTAGCCGACGGCGCGCAGCGCGGCGCGGTTCAACAAGGCACGGTCGTACAGGTGCAGGATGAAGACGGGCGTGTCGGGCGCGGCCGCGTTGATTTCATCAAGCGTCGGCATGCGCTTTTCCGCGAACTGGAACTCGGTCCAGCCGCCGACGACGCGCACCCATTGCGGGTTCGGCGTGCGCAAGGCTTGTTCCTTGAGCATGCGCAAGGCGTCGGCCAGCGAGGGCACGCCTTCCCAGCGCAGTTCCAGGTTGTAGTTCAAGCCGCCCCGTATCAGGTGCAGGTGCGAGTCGTTCAGGCCGGGAATCACCGTGCGGCCAGCCAGGTCGATCAGCCGCGTGGCGGGACCGCGATGGCGCATCACGTCTTCGACGTCGCCGACGGCGAGGAATTTGCCATCGGCGATGGCGACGGCGGACGCCAGCGGCTGCGTCCGGTCGACCGTGTGGAAACGGCCATTGAGCAAGATCGTGTGTGCGTGCATGAGAACTCCGGAATCAAATGAAAACACGGCCCCGCCGACGGGCGGCGGAGCCGGAGTCAGTGAAAAATCAATGGCCTTCGCTGGCGTTGAACATGGATTTGGCGTAGATCAAGCCCAGGCCATAGCCGCCGCCGTGCGCCACGGCCGTCGCCACCGTCTCGTTGTAGGTCTCGCCGCGGGCCCAGTCGCGCTGCAGCTCCAGCAAGTATTGCACGGACGTCATCGGCTGCGCGCCCGCCTGCAGCATGCGCTGCATGGCCATCGCATGGGCTTCGTCCGAGACGTCGCCGCTGGCGTCGGCGATCACGTACACGTCAAAGCCCTGCGCCAGCGCCGACAGGGCTGGCCCGACGATGCAGACGGAGGTCCACAGGCCGGCCAGCACGATCTTGCCCTTGCCGTAGGCATTCACCTGGTCGGCGATGCGCGCGTCTTCCCAGGTGTTCATGCTCGTGCGGTCGATCGGCGCCTGCTCGGGGAAGACGGACTGGATTTCGTCGAAGATGGGGCCGGAGAACGATTTGGCCGCCACCGTCGTCAGAATCGTCGGCACCTTGAATTGCGCCGCCGCCTTGGCCACCAGCGCCGCGTTGTTGCGCAGCAGGGCCAGGTCGATCGAGCGCGTGGCGAACGCCATCTGCGACTGGTGGTCGATCATGATCAGGGTATGATCGTTCGGGGTCAGCAGTTTTGGAGCGGCTTGGGCGGTAGCGATAGGCATGATGTTTTCCTTAGTGAAAATAATTGAATATGAAAATAAGTGTTCCGGTACGGCGGTTCTGCTCCTGCCCTTGCGACAGCTTCTGCGTGCCGGGCCAGTGCTGTGCAGTATGGCGGAGCCGCTTTGAAAAGAAAAACGGAAAGAATGCCAAGCTATATGCAATTTTTTCGATGATATAAAACAGGCGCAGCTGCGCTATACGGATCAAGGAAAAACATGGGATTTGAATTCAGGATCACGGCCAGCCTGGCGCCAGGCCAGCGCCAGCACATCGCCCGGCTGCTCGAGGCGCTGCCACAGACGCCGCGCGCCCCCGGCACCGCGCCCGATCGCGCCATGCCCGAGAGCGACATCCGACTGACGGACAGCGGCCTGTATGTATGCCAGCACCTGCGCCCGGACCCGTGGCACGGCCTGGCCGCCCTGCGCGCCTATCTCGACGCGCAGGGCGTGGACTACGCCGTCGGGGAGATCGACGACTAGGAACACCGGTCAACCCTGCCGCGCGTCGTCGTTTGCGCCCCGCGATGCGCACCGCCCCGGCGGCAGCGCACTTGATACAGTTGCGCTTCCCGGGCCAACGGGGGCGCCCAGCCCTCCTTCCGTCCGCGACGGTATTGCCAGGCATTGCAAATAAAGCCTACAAGGGACCTTCGAGCGTGATGCGCAGGGTGCGGTAGCTGCCCGTATCGACCGTGCGCAGCAGGCTGCCGGCGCCATCGGCATACAGGCTGCGCGTGCGGATGGCCTGGCCCAGCAGGTTGGCGCCCGACAGGCGCAGGCGCAGCCGGCCGCCGAACGCCCATACGGCATGCATGTCGAGTTCGCGCCTGGCGCCCTGGTACGCCAGCAGCTGGGCCGATTCGCGCGAGCGTCCGCCAGCCTGGTAATGGAGATTGCCTCCCAGGCTCAGGGGCAGGCTGGCCAGCCGGTAATCCATGCCCAGGTTGGCGCTCCACGGCAGCTGGCTGTCCAGCCGGTTGTCGGGACCGGCCACGGCAGCCACGCGCGACCAGTTGCGCGCCACATTTGCCCGCACCTCCAGCGCGGGGGCGCCGGCCAGCATCGCCGCCAGCGGCAGCTTCGCTTCCAGTTCGATGCCGCGCGCCAGCGCCGCGCCATGGTTGAAGGGCGTGGCCACCCAGCGCCCCTGGTCCTGATACAGGCGCTCCATCATCACGTCGCCGATGCGCCGCAGCGAGGCGCTGGCGCCCAGCATGGCGCCCCCGCCCAGGTAGTATTCATAGGCGGCATCGAGTCCCCACGCCAGCTCCGGGCGCAGCGCCGGATTGCCGCGGGTGTCGGGGTTGGTCGGGCTATTGCCATTGTCTATAGTGTAGGGGCGCGGAATCAGCTCGAACATCTGCGGTGCCTTGTAGGTGCGCGTAAGGGCCAGGCGCACCTGGTCGCTGGCACCCCGCTTCCACAGGCTTTGCAGCAGGGGACTCCACACTTGCGAGCGTACGTCGGCCGGGGCGCTGGCCGTGTGCAAGACCTCCCAGCGCAAGCCCAGGTACAGCGACCAGCGCGCCGACAGCTGCCATTCGTCCTGCGCGAACAGCGCCAGGCGCCGCAGCGTGGCCGCATAGTCTGCATCGGTCAGCACCTGCGGCGCGCCTGCGTCGAACTGGCGCTCGCGGCGAAAGTCCGCGCGCCGCTGGCGGCCCGCATCCCAGCCTGCCGCCAGCGTATGCCGTTCGCCCAGCGGCCGGCGATAGCTGCCGCTGAAATGGAAGCCCAGGTCATCGACGCCCGAATCGACCACGCGTGTCGTGCCTGGCGCGGGAGCGGCGCCCGTGCCCTGGAACAGATAGTCATTGGCGCGGCGGTTGTAGCTCACGCCCAGCCTGGCCTCGACGCTGGCGCCCTGTTCCAGCTTGCGCAGCCAGTGCAGATCGCTGCGCAAGCTGGTGCTGTCCTGGTCGAAGGCACTGCGGTTGTCCGGATAGCTGCTGGCGCCGCCCAGATAAGCCGTTTCCACGGCATGGCGGCGGCTGGCCAGGCGCTTGACACTGAGCAGGCCTTGCCACGCCAGGCTGCCCTCGCCGGCCAGCGCCCACTGCAGCCGGGGCGCCAGTTCCAGCGCGTCGACCGTCACGCGCTCGTTCAGCGGCGTATGGCGCACGGCCGTGGGCATGCCTGCGGCATCGGCGCCGCGCTCCCATTCATCGATGTCCACCCGCCGCGCCGTGCGGCTCAGGGTGCCCGCCAGCGCATACGCCAGGGTGCCCCGCTTGTCCGACAGCTGCACCGTGGCGCCGCCGCCCGGCGCGCCGTGGCTGGCGGACGCGTCCAGCTTGAACGTGCGCTCGGGCCGCGCCGAGGTTTTCTTCAGCACGATGTTGACGGAGCCGGCGATGGCCTGCGCGGAAAATTCGGCCGTGGCCGCGCGCATGATCTCCACCCGCTCGACCAGTTCCGGGTCCAGCGAATCGAGCGCAAAGCCGGGCGGCACGGGCTGGCCGTTCAGCATGACGAGGGTGTACCCCTGGCCCAGCCCGCGCATCCGGATCTGCGCGCCTTGCCCGCCGGGCCCCGCGCCGATGGAAATGCCGGGCAGGCGCTTGATGGCATCGGACAAGGCGCGGTCGCCCTGGCGCAGCAATTCATCGCGGCCGACGACGATGGCCGACACCGTGTCGTTGCGCCGCTGCTCCAGCGCGCCCCCGTTGACGGTGACGGTGGGAACGAGGGTGGCAGGCGCGGCGTCATCCGCACGGACGTGCGCCGTCAACGGCAGCGCCAGGCTGCACAGCAATAAACTCAATCGCATGAAAATTCCCGGAAAGGTGTGGCAGAGGTGGCGGGTGGCGCGCGGCGCACCCGCCCTACTTGCCGCTTCGCAATATGCTAGCGGCCAAACTGTTCCTTGCGCATGCGCAAGGCGCGCGCGGAGGCGTTGGCGTCCAGGCCGGCCAGCCGGGTTTGCGGATCTTGCAGCCGTCCATCCTGGCGCACCTGGAAGTGCAGGTGCGGCCCCGTCGCGCGGCCCGTGTCGCCCACCGCGCCGATGAGCTGGCCGGCGGCGACGATGGCGCCATCGTCCAGCGCCACGCTGTCGAGGTGGGCGTACACCGACTCCAGTCCGCCGCCATGGGCGATGCGCACGGCCTTGCCCAGCCAGTCGTCCTGCGTCACCGTGGCGATGCCATCGGCCACCGCCTGCACGGGCGTGCCGCGCCGCGCCGCCAGGTCCAGCCCGCGCAAGCCCGTCTGCGTGATGGGGCGGACCACGCCAAAGAAACCCGTGACGCGCATGCTGGCGAGAGGATTGCGCCAGGCGGCCGCGGCCGGCCTGGCAGGCGCCGGCGCCTCAGGCCCGGAGGCGTCGGCGGCGCCGGGCACGCTCCAGGCCAGTGCCGGCTGCAAGGCCAGGCTGGCGGCGCCGAGCGAGCACAGCACCAAGGCGATGGCCGCCGTGGCCAGCCACGGCGCGCCAGCGGCCTGGGTATCGCGCATGCGGGCGATGCGGTCGGCCATGCCGCTGCGCCTGCCGCCAAAGGCCAGGCCGCCGGAGAAGTGCGCCTGCAGGCTCAACTGCCGCAGCAGCGCCGCCGCATATTGCTGGCGCTGGCGCTGCGGGCGGCCGCTCAGCACTTGCCGGTCGCAGCCCAGCTCTTGCGCCCAGCCCAGCTTGCCTCCCAGCCAGCGTGCGGCAGGATTGAACCACAACAGCGCCTGCACGCCATGCGCGAGCGACCGGATGAAGGGGTCGCGGCGGCGCGCATGCGTCAATTCATGTTCGATCACCAGGTGCTGCTGCTCCGCCGTGAATTGCGCCAGGTGCGCCGGCAACAGCAGCCGGGGCCGCCATATGCCTTCCAGCATCGGCGAAATGGGGGCGTCGATCTCCAGCACGGCCATGCGCCGTACCTGGCGCAGCTGGGCGCCATTGACGGCCCCGCGCGCCTGCAGCGCCGCCACGTCGAGCGGGCGCGCCGCCTTCAGCAGGCCGCGCACCAGGGCGCGGCCGCGCCAGCCGCGCCAGACGAGGAAAACCACGCCCGGCGGATACGCGCACAGCCACGCGAGCGCCAGGGTGGCCAGCCAGGCCGTGCCGGCTGACCCGTCGCCCGGCGCCTGCGGCGATTGCGCCAGCGCCACGGCCGGCAGTGCCGCCCCGGCCGGCAAGCCGGGTCCGGTTCCGGCAGCGGACAGGCTCACTTCCGGCACGACGCTCACTTGTGCGCTGCCGGGCAGGAGGGACAGCATGAAGAGGGCCGCCAGCATCAGCTGCGCTCCCAGCCACAAGCTGCGCCGGGCAGCCAGCGCGGGCCAGCGCCGTTGCGCCAGGTACAGCAGGCCTTGCAGCAACAAACCGGCCAGCAGGCAGGCTAGCGTCGCCTGCAACAGTTTCAGGGCGAACAGGGTCATCGCTTACTCCCTGGCGTCGGTGGGCCAGTCTTGCAGCATCTGTTCCAGTTCGGCCAGTTCTTGCCGGTCGACGAGCTTGCTGCCTGTAAACATACTGACCGGCAAGGGACTGTCGATTTCCATCACGCGCCGGCCAAAGTCGTGGGCAAACGCGGCCAGCGTGGCCACCTTGTCCACGTTCGCCGCATACACGAGGACGCCGTGCACGCTGCGCTGTAGCAACATGCCCTTGTCCAGCATGCGCTCGACCGTCTTGCGCGTGGACGAAAACGACCAGCCCAGCTCCTCTTCCACCCTCGCATGCAGTTCGCGGGCGGACAGCGGCTGCTCCTTCCACAACGCTTTCAATAGCGACAGCTCGGTAACGGATGGCGTGCTCATGGAAATCTCCTTGTGTGACGAATGAGACAATTATGCGACACTTGTCACAGACAACACAAGCAAAATCTGCGACACGTGTCGCATGAGCATTTCAGAACTCTTCCCATTCGTCATTCCGGGCCTGGCGCTTGCCATCGCCCGCTGGCGGCGGACGCGATGGCGCCTTGCCGGCCGGCAAGGCCCTGGCCGCGGGGCGCGCCGGGCTGGCGGACGGGCGCGCGGCCGGAACGGCTGGCTTGCGGCGTGGCGCCGGCGGCGCGGCGTCCACCTGCGCGGTCTTGAACACGCTCACCGCATCGGCCAGCCGGGAGGCCTGATCCTGCATGGATTCCGCCGCCGCGGCGGCCTCTTCCACCAGCGCGGCGTTTTGCTGCGTCACCTGGTCCATTTCGGTGATGGCCTGGTTGACTTGCTCGATGCCGGCCCGCTGCTCGTCGCTGGCGGAGGAAATCTGCCCGACGATGCTGCTGACCCTGTGCACGCTGTCGACGATCTCGCGCATGGTGTGGCCCGCTTCGTCGACCAGGCGCGCGCCGCTCTCCACCTGGGCCACCGAGTCGTTGATCAGGGCCTTGATTTCCTTCGCCGCGCCAGCGGATCTTTGGGCCAGATTGCGCACCTCGGTGGCTACGACGGCAAAGCCGCGTCCCTGCTCGCCCGCCCGGGCCGCTTCCACGGCCGCGTTCAGGGCCAGGATATTGGTCTGGAAGGCGATGCCGTCGATCACGCCGATGATGTCGACGATCTTGCGCGACGAGTCGTTGATCGCCCCCATGGTGTCGACCACCTGCGCCACCACCGCGCCGCCCTTGCCTGCCACGGCGGAGGCCGACGCCGCCAGGCCATTGGCCTCGCTGGCATTCTGTGCGTTGCTCTGTACCGTGCTGGTCAGTTCCTCCATGGACGACGCCGTCTCTTCCAGCGAACTGGCCTGCTGCTCCGTGCGCGCGGACAGGTCGATATTGCCCGAGGCAATCTGGCGCGACGCCGTGGCGATGGCCTGCGTGCCGCCGCGCACTTCGGTGACGATGCGCAGCAGGCTGGCCGTCATGTCCTGCAATGCCTGCATCAGTTCGCCCGTCTCGTCCTTCGAGCGCACCACCACCCGCACCGTCAGGTCGCCCTGCGCCACCTGCCTGGCCACGTCGATGGCCGAACGCAGCGGCACGCTGATGTTACGCGCCAGCCACCAGGCGATGCCGGCGGCCAGGAGCAGCGCCGCCGCGCCGCCGCCCAGCAAGGTCCAGTGCGTGCGCGCCTGCAGGGCCGCCGCCGCTTCCGAGCGCTGCGCCAGCAGCACCGTTTCCGCCTGGCCGATCTCGCCCAGCAAAGTCCGCATGGCATCCATGCCCTGCTTGCCCCGGCCCTCCTTCTCCAGCGCCAGCACGGGTTCGATGGCCGCCGTGCCCTGCGCCACGGCGCGCCGCAAGGCGATCACGGGATCGAGCGCGCCGGCCTGCCAGGCTTGCTTGGCGGCATCGAGCTTCGCCAGGCGCTCCTGCTGGGCGGGGTTGTCGCTGGTCAAGGCGCGCGCCCTGGCCAGGTGCGTGCCAAACGCGGCCTGTCCCGCCTTGTACGGCTCCAGCGAAGCCTCGGCGCCCGTGATCACATAGCCGCGCTGGCCTGTTTCCATGTTGATCAGGCTTTCCAGGATGGCGCTGTTTTCAGCGAGTACCTGGTAGGTGTGGGTATTGATGGCATTGGCGTCGGCCAGCCGCGAGACATTCAGCGTGGCGACGGTGAGCAGGGCGGCCAGCAGCAGGACGATGATGGCAAAACCGCCATACAGGCGGGTGGCGATGCGAAGATCGGCAATACGCATGGGATTCCTCCGGGAGTGAACACCCCGGCGCCACGGTGAGTCCCGCGCATGGAGTGCTACAGGCAATCATAATGAATATCGACATGAAAAGGCGCGCCCTCAGCATGTATTTCTTTTACCTGTGGCATTGCATACTTTAAACAAACTCGGCGGTTTTTTGCCATGCTGTTATACTTCGCGTGTGCGGCACATATGACCAGTCCCCTTGCCGCTGTCTTTCGACCCCTAATCTGATTGCCTGCGACTGGCGCCCCACGATGGCGACAGGCCGATCTCACAATAAAGTTACCATGTCCTTTTCCTCCCTCGGATTGTCCGACGCTATCGTACGTGCCGTTACCGAACACGGCTACACCGTGCCGACCCCGATCCAGTCGCAGGCGATTCCCGCCGTGCTCGCTGGCGGCGATTTGCTGGCCGGTGCACAAACCGGCACCGGCAAGACGGCCGGCTTCACCCTGCCCGTGCTGCACCGCCTGTCGACCGACGCGAATGGCGCATCGATCACCAGCAACACTTCGACGCGCCCCATCCGCGCCCTGATCCTGGCCCCGACGCGCGAACTCGCCGCGCAGGTCGAGGAAAGCGTGCGCGCCTACAGCAAGTACACCAAGCTGAACTCCACCGTGATCTTCGGCGGCGTCGGCATCAACCCGCAAATCAAGCAGCTCAAGCATGGCGTCGACATTCTCGTCGCCACGCCGGGCCGTTTGCTCGACCACATGGGCCAGGGCACCGTCGACCTGTCGAAAGTGGAAATCCTGATCCTCGACGAAGCCGACCGCATGCTCGACATGGGTTTCATCCGCGACATCAAGAAAGTGCTGGCCGTGCTGCCGCCGAAACGCCAGAACCTGCTGTTCTCGGCCACGTTCTCGGAAGAGATCAAGGCCCTGGCCGACGGCTTGCTGAACAAGCCGGCCATGATCGAAGTGGCGCGCCGCAATTCGACCGTCGAAGTGATCAAGCAAAAGATCCATCCGGTCGACCGCGACAAGAAGCACCCGATGCTGTCCTACCTGATCAAGTCGAACAACTGGACGCAAGTGCTGGTCTTTACGCGCACCAAGCATGGCGCGAATAAACTGGTCGAGCAGCTGGGCGCGGACGGCATCGGCGCCCTGGCCATCCACGGCAACAAGAGCCAGTCGGCGCGCACGCGCGCCCTGTCGGAATTTAAAGATGGCACCCTGCAAGTGCTGGTCGCCACCGATATCGCCGCGCGCGGCATCGACATCGACCAGTTGCCGCACGTCGTCAACTACGACTTGCCGAACATTCCGGAAGACTATGTGCACCGTATCGGCCGCACGGGCCGTGCCGGCGCCAAGGGCGAGGCCGTGTCGCTGGTCTGCGTGGATGAGCACGAAATGTTGAAAGACATCGAAAAGCTGATCAAGCAAAGCCTGCCGCGCGAAGTCATCCCAGGCTTCGAACCGGACCTGAACGCCCGCGCCCAGCCTGTGCAATTGCGCAGCGGCACCGGCGGCCACCGCAACAACAGCCGCGCGCCAGCCGGCGCCGTGGTGCGCGTGAAAACCGGTGGCGGCGGCGCCAAGCCACGCAGCGCCGGCCCGTCGGGCGGCGGCGGTGGCGGCGGCAACCGTTCCGGCAATGCGCCGCGTTCGGCGGCCAACCACCGCTCCGGCGGCCGCGGCCGCTAAAACGCGGCCTGAAAGCTACTGCGCGGGGCGCTATTGCGTTTGCGTTGCTCGCCGTACTCCAGTACGGCTGCGCGACGCGACGCAATATCACTCCCGCTCGCGACGCTTTCAGACCCCGTTTGTCTTTCTCAAAAAGACGACAAAAACCGTTCCAGGACTTGTTTCTGGAACGGTTTTTTCATGCACGCCACTGATTGCCGATTTGGGCTAGGATAGTGTCCATCCTCCTTACCTGCGTGCCGCCATGCCGAACTTCGCTGCCAACCTCAGCATGATGTTTACCGAACTGCCCTTCCTCGACCGCTTTGCGGCCGCCAGGGAGGCGGGCTTCGATGCCGTCGAATTTCTGTTTCCCTATGCCGTCGAGGCGCGCCAGATCGCCATGCGGCTGGAACGCCACCATCTGCAACTGGCCGTCTTCAATTTCCCGCCCGGCGACTGGGAGCACGGCGAACGGGGCATCGCCTGCGATCCGCGCCGCGGCGAGGAATTCCACACCAATGTGCAACTGGCGCTCAACTACGCGCTGGCGCTGGGGGCGAAACAGCTGCACTGCATGTCCGGCATCGTGCCGCCCGGCATGAGCCTGGAGCGGGCGCGGCAAAGCCTGATCGGCAAGCTGCAATATGCGGCCGACGCCTGCCGTCCGCATGGCATCAATGTGCTGATCGAGCCGATCAACCGCTACGACATGCCAGGTTACTTTCTGAACCATAGCCAGCAGGCGGCCGACATCATCGCCGACTGCCAGCGCAGCAATATCTTCCTGCAGTATGACATTTATCACATGCAACGCATGGAGGGCGAGCTGAGCAACACCATCCGCGCCCTGCTGCCCCTGATCCGCCACATCCAGATCGCCGACACACCGGGCCGCCACGAGCCGGGCACGGGCGAGATCAACTACCGTCATCTGTTCAAGCTGCTGGACCAGGTCGGCTACGCGGGCTGGGTGGGCTGCGAATACCGGCCCGCCAGCGATACCGTCGCCGGACTGGGCTGGCGCGAGCAACTGACGTCCGCTCCGGCCTGAGCATCGCGCCGGCCAAGAGACCCTCCCGGCGGTTGAAGACATTTCCTGCCGGGATAGTCTCTAACGACCGCTACCTTGCGTCCGCACAAGGCGGACGGCGCAAGCCGGCACAACAATACCTTTCCATACAGTATTTTCAATCGTATCGAGAGGTGCCATGTCTTCCCTGTCCGCCTGGCATAGCCGCTTCCTTTTGCTGAGTTTGCTCGTCGCCCTGTCCGGCTGCGCCGGTCCGCGCGCGGATCTGGCGCCAGTGCGCGCCCTGGCCGCCGACGGCAAGGGCTTGCAGGCGTTCGGCGAACTGTCGCAGCGCCAGCTGGACAGCTACCAGCGCCTTCGCCCCTACCTGTCGCCGGCGCAGGATGCACGCGAACGCCAGCTCGATGCGCAGCGCCGCGCCATGCAGGCCGATGTCGCGCACCTGCTGCAAGCGGTGCGGCTGTATCTGCAGGCGCTGGGCAGGCTGGCGGGCGCGGACGCCTACGATGTGCAAAGCGAGCTGGGCAGCGCCGCCAGCGCCATCCGCGCCTGGCCCGGCAGCGGCATCGACGACCGCCAGGTGACCGCCTACGCCATGCTGCTGCAACAGCTGTCCCGGCTGGCGGGAACGTCGGCCCAGCAGGCCAGCGTGGCGCAGGCGCTGCACGCTGGCGATGCGCCGCTGCAAGCGCTGCTGGCCGCGCTCGATGACCTGCTGCGCCTGTACGACAAGGGCAGCGACAACGAACGCGATATCGTGCTCGGCCTGCTGGAAACGGAAATCGCGTATGCGGATACGCCGCAGCAGCGCCTGCTGTCCGTGCTGGCGAAAAGCATGCAACAAAGCAAAAGCGAGGAATACCGGCTGGCCGGCCTGCACCACACGCTGGCACGCCGGCATCTCGCCGCCCTGGCGCGCGAACATGCGCGCCTGGCCGGCATAGTCACGGAGGCAACATGGACGACAGCGTCATCACCGAACGCCGCGAAGCGGCCCTGAGCAGCGCCATGCGGGTCGAGCAACTGGCCGACAGCCTGTCGCAGGCGGCCGCCACCTTGCACGAGGCCGTCATGCGCGCCATCCGCCGGCGCGCCAGCCAGGGCGAAAATGGCATCACCCTGACGCAGACCCAGGCCGTGTTTGCGCTGGAAGTGGCCTTGCGCCAGCAAGCCAACCTGCTGTATGCGGATGCGGCCGGCCACACGGTGGCGGGGCTGGAGACGGCGCAGCGCCAGCTCAGCGGCCTGCTCGACACGGTGCGCCTGAGCATCGCGCGCAATGACAATGTGCGGCACTGGATAGAACTGTCCACCAGCTTGTTGCACCTGGGCAGCGCCGTCATCGCCGGCAACCCGGAACGCATCCTCAGCACGCTGGGCAAGGTGCGTGAGCGGCTGCAAGAGATGACGCCGGACTGATTGCAATCGGCCGGCCAGCGCCTATACTGGGACGTCCCCGCCTGGCAATCACGCCCGGGGGACGACCAGAGGAGACCAACATGCGTATCGAACCGTATTTGCAATTCGATGGAAATTGCGCGCAAGCGCTGGAATACTACCGCCAGCATCTGGGTGGCGACAATCTGTGCCTGATGCCGTACCGGGGCTCGCCGGCGCAGGACCAGGTCAAGGAAGACTGGTATGACAAGATCATGCACGGCTCCGTGCAATTGGGCAACACCATGCTGATGGGGACGGATGGCGGCTGTTCCGAGGACGGCGCCAAGGCCATGAGCGGCTGCTCGATCTGCCTGACCATCGATACACCGGAAGAAGCGGAGCGGGCCTTCTCCGCGCTGGGCCGTGACGGCACGATCCAGATGCCGCTCGAGGAAACGTTCTGGGCCAAACGCTTCGGGATGCTGAAAGACCAGTTCGGCGTGTCGTGGATGGTCAACTGCCTGAAAGAACCAGCATAGAACGGCAACCTCCCCCCTGCGCCGCCTCAAACGCGGCGCGGGTAGTGGCGCAAGCAAAGCGGGCCATCTTGGACTACCATGATGGAAGAGACTCCAACCCGGTGAGCAGGCCATGAATGGATTGCCGCAAGACCAGCTACAGCGCTTGCAGGGCGTGCTAGAGCAACGCAAGCATGCCTTGCAAGAACAAATCGACAGTGAAATGGCCGAGACCGCTGCCCGTGCCTCGCTGCTCAATGAAATCGAAGCGTCGCCGGCCGACAACGCCAGCGTGCGCACGCTCAATGCGCTGCTCAGCGAAGCGGCCGAGCACAATCTGGCGCAGCTGGCCATCATCAAGCATGCGCTGGCCAAGTTTGCCGATGGCAGCTATGGGCTGTGCGACAACTGCGGCGAAGCCATCGGCCTGTCGCGCCTGAATGCCCGCCCGGAAGCGCGGCTGTGCATCGATTGCCAGACGCGCCTGGAAAAGGCGCAGCGCTAAACGCCATGCCGCTGGCGGGCAGGACCGGCCCAGACCGGCTCGGCTAAGAACAAGAGGCAAGGCATCGCTGCCCTGCCCCTTGCCAGCCACCCGTGTTACCGTACAACGACTTGCGCCCTGCTTGTCCGTCCACCCGCCAGCCTCTGCGTGCGTGCTGGGCGGCCGGCGTCTCCTCCACTGCCATTGCCTTGTGCGCGATGACGCGCGTCCATGCCTAACTCATGTGCTGCCCGCCGTTGATGGCGATGTTCGCACCCGTCACGAATGCCGCCTCGTCCGACGCCAGGTAGGCCACCAGCGCCGCCACCTCGTCCGGCTCGCCCAGGCGGCCCAGCGGGATCTGCGGCAGGATCTTCGTTTCCAGGATGTCGGCGGGCACGGCCGTGACCATCTGCGTGCGCAAATAGCCGGGCGAGACCGTATTGACCGTGATGCCGTGGCGCGCCACTTCCAGCGCCAGCGCCTTGCTGAAGCCATGCACGCCCGCCTTGGCGGCCGCGTAGTTGCATTGGCCAAACGCCCCCTTCTGGCCATTCACGGAAGAAATGTTGATGATGCGGCCCCAGCGGTTGGCCAGCATCGGCTCCAGCACCTGCTTGCTCATGTTGAACAGGCTGTCGAGATTGGTGCGCATGACCTCGGACCAGTGCGGCAATTGCATCTTGCGCATGCTCTGGTCGCGCGTGATGCCGGCGTTGTTGACCAGCACGTCGATGCGGCCGGACTGCGCCAGCACCTGGCCGACGGCCTCGCTGCAGGCCGCGAAATCGGCCACGTCGACGGCCAGCGCCTGGAAATGGTAGTGCTGTTCGCGCTGCCCGGCCAGCCACTGCGCCACGCGCGGGTTGCCCGGCGTGTGGGCGGCCACGACGGCAAAGCCCGCATCGTGCAGGCGGCGGCACAAGGCCGTGCCCAGGCCACCCATGCCGCCCGTCACCAGTGCTACTTTTTGTTCAGTCATTGCTGTCTCTCCCCGCTTGTTATGGTTGTTCTGCGTGGGATCAAGTGTAGGTGGCACTTTTGCAGACGGCATTGCGCCAGATCAAAGGCTCAGCCTGCCTATGGACGCGTTCGTCTGCGCCAGGTCCATATGCGAAAAATTATCAAAATCATACTTGGCGATGAGGTGATGGCACCTCGGCGGGCGAGGCCGGAAACCTTGCTTGATGACAATCCAAAGGAGAACGCGATGGACATCCAGGACGACACAGAAGCATTGCGGGATTTGTTCAACGACATCAATCCCGGCATGAGCGACGTGGAATCGCTGCATCAGGCCGAACTCGATCCACAGCATGCGCTGGCCCTGATGGCCAACCCCAAGGCGGCGCTGAAAGCCATGGGCATCCCCGTCAGCGACGCCTCGCAAGTGCAGGTAAGCATGAAGAACCGCGCCAGCCGCGCCATGCTGGAGGTGGCGCAAAAGGCGGCGCAATTGCGGCGCATCATCATCATCGTGATTCATTACCGCAACTGCGACGCCGACATCATCATCATCGGCATGAACTGAGGCGCCAGGCGCCGGCCGCAGTCGTGCGCGGCCGGTGCCCCGGTCTGTGCCAGAATGGCCCTTACTGCACAGCGAGAGGCCAGGCCATGACGTATAAAACCGTATTGCTCCACATTGACGACAGCGGCGGGCGCGGCGCCCGCATAGAAGCGGCCGCCAGCATCGCGCAAGCCTGTGGCGGCCATCTGGCCGGCGTGGCGCTGACGGGCGTGTCGCGCCTGCTGTACCAGAACCAGCCCGACCTCGACGCGGACCCGAACCTGAGCTTGCATTTGAACTTCCTGCGCGAGCGGGCCACGCGTGCCCTCGACGGCTTCGAACCGCAGGTGCGCGCGGCCGGCGTCGCCTCGTTCGAGCAGCGCGTGGTCGACGACGAAGCGGCCGGCGGCATCAGCCTGCTGGCCCGCTATGCGGACCTGGTGGTCATCAGCCAATACAATGCCAGCGATAAATCGCCGTCCGTGATGCGCGATTTCCCCGCCTACGTGCTGCTGCATTCGGGCCGGCCCGTGCTGATCGTGCCCTATGCGCCGCCGCTGCCCATGCTGGCGCCGCCGGCCAGCGCCCGCCATGTGCTCATTTCATGGAATGCCAGCAAGGAAGCGAGCCGCGCCGTCAGCGCCGCCCTGCCCCTGCTGCAGCGCGCCGGGCAAGTCCACGTGGCCATCTTCGACGCCCAGGCGCATGCGGCCGAGCACGGCGAACAGCCGGGCGCGGAGCTGCTGCACTACCTGGCGCGCCACGGCGTGGAAGCGCGGCTGCATTTGCTCGACGGCGGCGGCGTGCGCCGCGGCGATATCGGCGAAGCCCTGCTGTCGCAGGCGGCCGACCTGTCGGCCGACCTGCTGGTGATGGGCGCGTATGGCCATTCGCGCCTGCGCGAAACCATATTGGGCGGCGTCACGCGCACCATCTTGCAAAGCATGACCATCCCCGTGCTGATGGCGCACTAGCCGGCGCGAAAGGGGAGCCGCTTAGCCACCCGACTGCCACGGCTGGCTGCGGATCTTCGCCACCTGGCGCTGCGCCAGCCACTGCCACAATTGCATGGCGGCATCCTGCGGCAGGGCCGACATGCGGCGCGGGCTGGCCAGGGCGATCTCGCAATCGCGGTCCGACCACTCCTCGAAAGTGACTTCGCCTCCGCTAGCGACTTCCACCTGGTACATCAAGCCATCGTCGTAACCAAAACGCAACAACACAGCGGCCGGGCTGCCGTCGGGCAGCGTGCCCGGCGCGCGGTATACTTCGGCCAGCGCATCGGCCAGCTGGGTCGGCGAGGGCGCGCAGATGTCGCGCCCATCGGCCCGCGTGAGAATGAACCATGCCTGTGTCATGACGCGCCCTCCTATCCATACTCGTTAGCATGCGAGGCAAGCTGATGGGCAGTCACGATGGTCCTTGCTGCAGCGGGCGCACGGGAACTATCCCTGTCGGTATTTTTATTAATAGTAACAGGGATCATACCGAATTTCGTGCCGCATGGCGCTGAAGCTTTCACTACAACAACAACGCAGCCTACGCCACCAGCACGGGAATGCTGAGCGGATCGAAGTCGTGCCAATCGCCGTTCGCGATCGTGCCTTCGGCTTCCTCGATATGCTCCGCGCCCAGCCGGTGCAGGGCATCGAGCGCGCGCTGGCGGTCGTCCAGGCCGCCCAGCGCCACGGCGATCAGCATGCCAGGATGACGGGGCTGGCGCCGGTTTTCACCGTTGCCGCCTTTGCCCGCCTCACCCTCGCCCGCCTCCTTCATCTTGTTGAAGCTGTACAGCGAGCCCACGTGGGCGCCCACCAGCGCGCCCACCACCGGCCCCAGCGGCCCCGTCGCCAGGGTGGTGGCGGCGCCGATGCCCGCCCCCACCGCCGCGCCCACGGCGACGCCTTCAACCACGCCTTGCGGCGTTTCCTGCGCGCCCGGCGAGACCTCGCGGTCGCCGCCCAGCGCATGCAAGTCATGCTGGCCCGGCTGGTTGACAAAGAAGGCACTGATGCGGCTGTCGGGAAAGCCCGCATGGTTCAAGGCCGCGCGCGCGGCATCTATCTGTTCCTGCAACTGAAAATGACCTGCAATAATGCGTGACATGATCTCCTCCTTCGGATGGGGCTGCCGGCGCCCGCGCGCCATGGGTCTAGCGTGCGCGCCCCTCCCTGGCCCGACTGTTCGCTTACGCACGCAGGCGAAAAAATCAAGCCGCCACGGCAAACGGGCTGCGAATATCTGACAGGAATTGTTGTGCACGCGCATGCTGGGGACGCGCAAAAAACTCGTCGGGCGTGGCCCGCTCCAGCACTTGCCCGTGGTCCATGAACCAGACCCGGTCCGCCACATCGCGCGCAAAACCCATCTCGTGGGTGACGCACACCATGGTCATGCCGTCGCGTGCCAGGTCGCGCATTACCTGCAGCACTTCGCCCACCATTTCCGGGTCCAGCGCGCTCGTCGGTTCATCGAACAGCATCAGCGGCGGCTGCATGGCCAGCGCGCGCGCGATGGCCACCCGCTGCTGCTGGCCGCCGGACAGGTCCGCCGGCATCGCATGGGCCTTGTGCGCCAGGCCCACGCGCTCGAGCAGGGCCAGCGCGCGCGCCTCGGCCTCCTTGCGGCTCAGGCCGTGCAAGCGCCGCGGCGCCAGCGCGCAATTGTCCAGCGCGGACAGATGGGGAAACAGGTTGAACTGCTGGAAGACGAAGCCGATATGCGAGCGCAAGGCATTCACGTCCAGTCCCGGCCCGTGAATGTCCTGGCCGGCCACCGTGATGCGGCCCGAAGCGATCGCTTCCAGGCGGTTGACGGTGCGGATCAGGGTCGACTTGCCGGAGCCGGACGGGCCGCACACGACCAGCACTTCGCCCTTGGCCACGTGTTCATTGATCTCGCGCAAGGCGTGATACGCGCCATAGTATTTGTTGACGTTATCAAAGGTAATCATGCAGCCGCTTTCAGGAAACGCGCCTGGCGCCGCTCGAGCCAGAAGGCGGCGCGCGACAGGCTGAAACATAAAACAAAATAACTCATGCCCAGCAGGAAATACACTTGCAGCGGTTTCGTCAGCACCAGGCCGTTCACTTGCGAGGCGATGAACGACACTTCCGCCAGGCCGATGATATGGCCGAGCGAGGTTTCCTTGATGGTCGAGACGAACTGGTTCACCAGCGAGGGCAACATGTGGCGCAGCGCCTGCGGCAGCACCACCGTGCGCAGGCTGTCCAGGTAAGTCAGGCCCAGCGAACGGGCCGCCTCCACCTGCCCCCGTGGCACGGCTTGCACGCCGGCGCGCACGATCTCGGCCAGATAAATGCCGTCGAAGATGACGAGGGCCGCCAGCATGGTGCCGAACTGCCCGCTTTCATGCCCGGTGATGCTGGGCAGGAAGAAATACGCCCAGAAGATGACGAGCAACAAGGGAATGCCGCGCACCACGTGGATCAGCGCGGTCACGGGCCAGCGCAGGGCGCGCCACGGGCTGATGCGGGCCAGGCCCAGCAGCAAGCCCACGGGCAGGCTGAGCAACAGTGCCAGGCTGGCCAGCACGACCGTCAACGCCAGCCCGCCCAGCGGCCCTGCGGGATAGCGTCCCACCAGAAAATACAGCCAGTAATCGTGCAGCAGTTCCAGCATCAGGCGCTCCTTCTTTGCAGCAAGGCCGCCAGGCCGGCAATGGCGAGGGAAACCGCCAGGTAGGCCGCGCTGGCGAAGACGAAAGCCTCCACGCTGCGGAACGAGGCCGCTTCCACGCGCTGCGTCTGGTACATCAGCTCGGCCACGCCGATGACGGTGGCGATGCTGGTGTTTTGCCACAGGGTCAGGGTTTGCGACAGCAGCGGCGGCGCGGCCAGCCGCAGCGCCTGCGGCACGATGCACAGGCGCATGGTGGCAAGGAAACTGAAGCCCAGCGCCCGACCCGCCTCGAATTGCTGGGACGGGATGGCGCGGATGCCGCTGCGGATGTCTTCGGCCATGTAGGCGGCCGTGTACAGGGTCAGGGCCGTGACGGCGCTGACGGCTTCGATATTGCCGGCGTACAAGCGCTCCTTCCATGCCTGGGGCAGCAGTTCGGGCGCGCCGAAATACCAGAACAGGAAGTGCGCCAGCAGGGGCACGTTGCGAATCAGCTCGACATACGCGGCGCCCAGGCCGTTGAGCAGGCGCGACGGCGCCAGGCGCAGCATGGCCACGCCGCAGGCCAGCGGCAGGGCCAGCAGCAAGGTGATGCCCATCAGTTGCAGGGACAGCAGCAAGCCGGAGATGAGCCAGTCGCGGTAGTCGCCGGACAGCAAAAAGTTCAGATCAAACATGCGCAAGCGTCAGGCAAGGTTCAGGCGTCAATCTTGTCCGATTCAATCTTGAAGTTCCGTTTTTGAAATTTCACATTGCTCGTGGGGCCATACCATTTGAAGAACAGCTTTTCCGCCTCGCCCGATTTTTCCAACCCGCGCAGCACATTGTCGACGGCCGTTTTCAGGCCCGTCTCGCCCTTGCGGATGCCGAAGGCAAACACTTCCTTGCTGATGTTTTGCGGCAGCACAAGGTAATCCTTTTGCACGGCGCCCAGCTTGGCGTAGTTGTTCAGCAAGGACACTTCATCGTCGACATAGCCGACGCCCTTGCCCTGTTGCAAACCCAGGTAAGCCTGGCCCGCCGTCTCGAACGTCACCACCTCCACGCCGGGCACGGCCTTGCGGATATTCGGTTCCTGCGTGCCGCCCTTGACGGTCAGCACTTTCTTGCCGGCCAGTCCCGCGACCGTGGTGATGTTGCTGCTTTTTTTCACCAGCACGCGCTGGCCCGTATAAAACGTGGACAGCGAGAAATCGACGAGCGCTTCGCGTTCCTTGTTGTGCGTCAGGGACGCCGTGAGGATATCGATGCGGCCCTGCTGCAGTTCGGGAATGCGGGCCGCCACGGCCAGTTGCCGGATCACCGGTTTGACGCCCAGGCCCTGGGCGATGGCGCGGCACAGGTCCACTTCATAGCCGACCAGCTGGCGCGACTTGGCGTCGATGAAGCTGTTCGGCTCGTCCGTGCCAAGGGTGCCGCAGACCAGTTCGCCCTTCGCCCTGATGCCGGCCAGCTGGTCCGCTTGCGCCACCTGCGTGTAGGCGACGGTGGAAAGAAGTAGCGCGGCAAAGTAAAGACGGGTCTGCATGAAATTCCTCTGGTGGCATGAATAATGCCGCCATTAGACCGCAGCGCCCATATTTCCAAAAAGGAATCTTTTCACCCTTGCTTATGAGTAAATCATGTAAGGCACCGCCACCTACCAGTGCGGCGCGTAGCTGGGAAACGGCGAGGCCATGTGCTCGGGTTCCACGGGCGGCGCCATCCAGTCGCGCGGGTCGACCTTGTAGTACTGCAAGAATTGCGCATACAGCTCTTCGTGGTGCTCGGCCATCTGGTACGGCTTTTCAAAGAAGGTTTCCGTGGCCACGGCAAAGAACTCGGCGGGATTGGTGGCGCCGTAATGGTCCATCACGCTTTGCTGCTGGACCATGGCGTCATGGCGCAGGTTGTCGAAGTCGCGCGACAGCACGGTGGCCCAGCTGCGGTAGCTCGACACGCTGGGCAGGTACGGCGCGCCATTCGCGGCGCCCGACTCGCTGTCGAGTTGGTGGGCGAATTCATGCAGCACCACATTGTGGCCATCGGTCCAGTCGGCCGCGCCGCGCTGCACGTGGTCCCAGGCCAGCACGACGCGGCCATCGCCCCAGGATTCGCCCAATAAACCGTTGGCCGATGGCGTGACCACGCCGCCCGGCCCCACTTCATTGCGCGTGACGATGAATTCCGTGGGATACACGAGGATGGTGTCGAGCTCGGGATACACCTGGGTCTGGCGGTTGAGCAGCAGCAAGCAGGCTTGGCCGGCGATGGTGTAGCGCATCTCGTCCGTGATCTCCAGGCCGCCGCAACCGACGAATTTCTTCTGGAACAGGAACTGCACGACCAGACGGCGCAATTGTTCCTGCAGCGCCGCCGGCATGCGCGGATACACGGGGATATTTTTTTCCAGCACGGCCAGGCCTGCGGCCGGCAAGGGCTTGGCCAGCGCCCGCTTCAAGCGCCAGCGGGGCAGCCACAGCGACAAGGCGATGGCGGCCGTGACGAGGGCGATCCACAGCAGCGGGTTCATGCGGCGGCCCGTTTCAGGGCACGGGGGCAGGAAAACAAGCGGGCGGCGTAGGCAGGCAAGGACGAACTCCTTCAAGTGAACCCGCGCGTTGCGGGCGGCAGTCCAGCCCACATGGGGATGCTTGCAGTCTTTTCAATCAGACCAGATCAACGAGCCGCGCGCAACGCCAAAAGCCGGGTCGTGACCCGGCTTTCGACATGCGTCTGATACGACGAACCACCAGCGACGCCCGCCAGCCGCCAGGCGGCCAGGCGGGAGGGCGATTACTCAGCCGATTTCTGTTGTGGCGCGCCAAACAATGCAGCCACCAGCGGATCGCGCGTCACGGGACCGCGGTTGACGCGGATCGCATAATGCGTGTCATCGGCCAGGATGTGGAAGTGACGGCCGCTGCCTGCCATGCTTTGCTCGCGCAGGCCTGGACGATCCTTGCGCGGTGGCGCGCCTTCGCGTTTCGGCTGGACGATGGCGGCCAGGAAGGCACGCACGCGCTCGGGGTCTGGCGTCAGCTGGTACACTGCCTTGCCCAGGTAGGTGGCGGTGCCTTCGATGTAGCGGGCCAGTTCGATCACGCCCGCTTCGCGCAGGTCGCGGATGTATTTGCGGGCGCCCGATGGCGAAAACTTGAGGAACCAGGCGATTTCATCGGCCAGCATCTCGTGCAGCGACAATTCACCGATCAGTTTTTGCATGTTTTCGATGCGGCGCAGGGTGGCCGACGTCGAACGCACGCGCTCGATCGGTGCCATGGAAATAGGATTCATGCGTTCCGGGGGGATGGGTGCTGCACGTTCGACCATTTGCGAGCCTTTTTCTGGGCTACGAAGTTCCTGGTGCGCTGCCTTTAATTCGCTCTTCACGTGAGACTGAGTCATTGCATGCATTTGAATACTCCTTTTAAACGATTGCCGGTAGCCCGGATTGTTAAATTCTTGGCAATTTTTATGCCAGAGAACTGCAAATCCTGAGCGTCTGACCACAGAATGCCTGCCTGCGCGGCGTTGGTCTGTGCGTTAACGAACATTAGAAGCAAGAAAAGTGAAAATATTTCCATGTGACACTATTCCATCAGTCGCCGATCAATTCTTCGCTCAAGGTGAAATGGCGAACAGAAGCGCGGCCTGTCTTGCAATAAATTCAAGCTGACGGACCCGCAAGACCCGCATGCGCAGATGCCGTGCCTTGCTCCATGCAATCTTGCCCTGCTCACCAGCCTGTTGACCGTTTGCTGAGCGTTTATTAACTTTTGATCAGGCATGCCGCTTTTTTGATTCAGCATGCCGCCTGTCTCCCCTTGCTTGTATCCGTTTGTCGCCATTTGCAAAGGAACCATCATGAAAATGCCTTGTCTGCTGGCTGCCGCCGCCCTGATCAGCCTTTCCGCGTGTAAAAAACCTGCCGAAGCGCCGCTGCCCGAAACCGTGCCGCCATCTTCCGCACCGCAAGTGATGCCTGCCCCGGCCGCGCCGGCCACGCCCGAGCTGGGGCCGGGCAGCGTACCGCCGCCCACGCCATTGACCGACCCGGCCACGCCCCCCGCGCTGCCGCCCGCCACGGCACCGAAGTAAGTTCAAGCACACGCGCTGCCACCCGTGCCAGCGCTACCCCGACTCCACGGGGGAGTTACGCGTTGCCAGCCTTTTCTGCAACGCGTTTTTTTACGGTTGGAGTCTGCCACGCGCATTTAGGTTCAGCCCCGCCGCCTTGATTTTGCACAAGCTCGCGGCCAGCCCGCCCCTGGTTTCGCCTCCGCCGCGAATCCGGCAATCCGCACGCATTTCCCGCCTGGCGTGCGGAAAAGCGGAATCCGGATATTTCCAGCTTTTAATGTATGCAAATTAAACCTTTATAAACAATCACTTGCAATAAGTGTCAAAATGCGATCCACTGGCACGGAAGATGCTTTTATATTTTCATAGCCGCCGACAGAGCAGCAGCAATGCCCAAATAAAACCATCTACCTTTTTTGGAGACAACAGCATGGCACACCCCTTCCGTATCGCGTCCTTCCTGAATACCAAAGCACTGGCCATGGCCGTCGCGCTGGCGGCCCAGTTCCCCCTGTCGGCGCACGCCGCCGACCTGGTCCGCCTGGGCAACCTGAAATTCGCCCATTACGGCGCCGTCGCCTACATGAAAGAGATCGCGCCCAAATACGACCTCAAGATCGAGGAACGCATCTTCGCCAAGGGCCTCGACATCGTGCCGGCCATGATCGCCGGCGAAATCGACGTGTCCGCCAGTGCGCTGGAAGCGGCCATCACGGGCCGCGCCACCGGCCTGCCCGTGTACCTGGTGGGCGGCTTTGCCAAGGGCGGCGTGCAGATCGTCGCCCGGCCCGACCTGAACATCAAGGGCATCGCCGACCTGAAAGGCAAGAAAGTCGGCGTCACGCGCGGCGGCCCGCAGGAAATCCTGCTGTTTGCCGAGCTCACCAAGGCCAAGCTGACCTGGTCCGACAAGCCGGGCAAGGACGTGCAGATCCTGTACATGGGCTACCCCGACCTGAACCAGGCGCTCTTGACCCGCGATATCGACGTCATGAGCCAGTCCGAACCGTACTCGACCCAGGCCATCCACAAGAAATACGGCGCGGCCGTCATCAAGCCCTACGACACGCCGCTGGGCGAGCCCGTGCGCGCCCTCGTGATGACGGAAAAGATGTACAAGGAAAAGCCGGCCGTGGCGCAGCGCTTCATGGATTGCTTCGTCGCCGCCACCCGCGCCTTCCTGGCCGACCCGAAACTGGCGGAAAAATACGTGCGCGAATCGATGTTCAAGAACCAGATCACGAGCGAGGATTACCGCGACGCCATCGACAACGCCATCTTCACGGAAGACATCACGCAAAGCCACGTGCAGCTGACCACCGACTACATGGTGAAATTCGGCGTGGGCCGCATGGCCAAGGCACCTGCCGCCAAGGATTGGGTCAAGCTGGACCTGCTGGAAAAAGCCAAGAAGTCCTATGTCCCACGCTAACCACGACCCCGCCAATCTGAAAGTCTCACGATGAATATGCAAATGATGAAACGCTTCGCGCACGGCGCCGCCGTGCCCGTGGCCGTGCTGCTGCTGTGGCAAGCCATGTCGACGTTTGGCTGGATCAACCCGCAAATCCTGCCTTCGCCCGTGGCCGTGCTGGTCAAATGGTATGAATACCTGATCCCGATGCAAGCCTACACGCCCGAAGCGGGCAACTACCTGGTGTGGATGTTCTCCGGCGAACTGCCGCACGACGCCTGGGCCAGCCTGTCGCGCGTGCTGGGCGGCTTCGCCATCGGCGCCGGCCTGGCCTTGCCGCTGGGCTTGCTGATGGGCACCAACAAGACCATCTACAAACTGTTCGACCCGCTGGTGCAGGTGCTGCGCCCGATTCCGCCGATCGCCTACATTCCGCTGGCGATTTTGTGGTTCGGCCTGGGCAATCCGCCCGCCTTCTTCCTGATCAGCATCGGTTCCTTCTTCCCCGTGCTGATGAATACCATCGCCGGCGTGCGCCAGGTCGACGGCATTTATATTCGCGCCGCGCGCAACCTGGGCGCCAGCCAGATGACCATGTTCCGCCGCGTCATCCTGCCGGCGGCCACGCCCTACATCCTGGCCGGCGCGCGCATCGGCATGGGCACGGCCTTCATCGTCGTAATCGTGGCGGAAATGATCGCCGTCAACAGCGGCCTCGGTTTCCGCATCCTGGAAGCGCGCGAATATTTCTGGTCAGATAAAATTATCGCCGGCATGTTCACCATCGGCCTGTTCGGCCTGGCCATCGACATGGCCATGAATGCCCTGAATAATCATTTGCTGCAGTGGCATCGCGGCCTGGAACACTGAGAGGAACGGCCATGACCACGATCAATATCAATGCAGTCAATAAAATCTTCACCACGGGCGGCGCCGACGTCATCGCCCTGAAGGATATCAACCTGGAAATCGCCAGCGGCGAGTTCATCTGCCTGCTGGGGCCGTCCGGCTGCGGCAAGTCGACCCTGCTCAACGCCATCGCCGGCTTTTCGCAGCCGACGTCGGGCCAGATCCTGGCCGGCGGCAAGCTGATCACCGAGCCCGGCCCCGACCGCGGCATGGTGTTCCAGGAATACGCGCTGTTCCCCTGGATGACGATTGAAAGCAATATCGCCTTCGGCCTGGAAATCGCCGGCAAGACGCCAGCCGAGATCAAGGAGCGGGTCGACATGCTGCTGAGCATGCTGGGCTTGACGGAATTTCGTACCCGCTACCCGAAAGACTTGTCCGGCGGCATGCGCCAGCGCGTGGCGATTGCCCGCGTGCTGGCCCTCGATTCGCCGATCATGCTGATGGATGAACCGTTCGGCGCGCTGGACGCCTTGACGCGGCGCAACCTGCAAGATGAATTGCTGAAAATCTGGAAAGTCTTCGGCACCACCATCGTGTTTGTGACGCACTCGATTGAGGAATCGATCTACCTGGCCGACCGCACCATCGTCATGACCTACCGTCCCGGCACCATCAAGCGCGACGTGGCCATCGACCTGCCCCGCCCGCGCGACCCGAGCGACCCCGAGTTCAACCGCCTGAAACGCATGCTGGGCGAGATGGTGATGGAGGAGCAGCAGCGTCATCACAATGCCGAGACCATGGCCAGCACGGCAGATTAGTGGTGTCTGACCAAACCTACTGCGCGTCGGTATAGGCGGCCTGCGATGCTCACCGTACCAGAGTACGGTTGCGCGTCTCGGCCACCTCTCCCTTCCGCTCGCTACGGTTTTGTCAGGCACCGCACGTTTGCATGTCGGTGCAAAATCAGGATTCGCCCATGCGGGTGAATCCCGCCGTACACTACCATTCCTTCTTTGCGGCACACGCAAGCTTAACCAAATAGACGGAGCACCATGGCATTCGGCAAATGGCCCCTGAGACAGCTGCTTGCCCCCCTGCTGGCCGTGGGCTCGCTGGTCGTGCTGACGTGGGCCTCGTATGCCTGGGTCAAGCAGCGCCAGCTAGATGAATTGCACCGCACCCTCGATTCGCGCGCGGAACTGTATGCGGCGTCCATCGGCGGCGCCCTCAACAAATACGAATTCCTGCCCCTGGCCGTGGCGCAGAGCGATGCCGTGGCGCAATTGCTGGAGCAGCCCAGCGCCGACAAGGTGACGCAGATCAATGCCTACCTGGTCGACATGAACCGCCGCGCGGGCGCGTTTGCCGTCTACGTGCTCGACGACAAGGGCACCACCCTGGCGTCGAGCAACTGGCAAGACCGCAGCTCGTACGTGGGCGTCAACTACGGCTTCCGGCCCTACTTCAAGGATGCGATCGCGGGCGGCATCGGCCGCTTCTACGGCATCGGTGCCTCCACCTTCGAGGCCGGCTATTTCATTTCGCAGCCCGTGCAGCGCGACGGGCGCATTCTCGGCATCGTCGCCGCCAAGGTCAACCTGGACTGGATCGAGCAATCGTGGCGCACGCCCGGTGCGGGCGAACAGATCTGGGTCAAGGATGCGAATGGCGTGATCATCCTGGCCACCACACAAGCCTTCAAGTTCAAGACCCTGGCGCCCCTGTCGCCGGCAGCGAAGAACGATATCAGCGCACAGCGCCAGTTCCTGCAGGAAAATCTTCCCATCCTGCCGCACAAGGTGCGGCGCCAGTTCGCCGACGGCGCCAGCGTGATGACGCTGGAGCGTCCGCAGACGGGCGATACGCCCGCCCTGTCCGGCAGTGCCGACAAGGTCAGCTATCTGGCCGTGAACCGCGCCTTGGGTCCCCTGCAATGGCAGATCACGGTGCTGGCCGAACTCGACCAGGTGGAAGAGGCGGCGCGCAACGCGGCCATCGCCACGGCGCTGGGCTGGGCCCTGCTGCTGCTGGCCCTGCTGTATGCGCGCCAGCGCCGGCGCCGCATCGCCGACAAGCTCAATGCACAGCAGACGCTGGCCCGTGCCTATGAACAGCTGGAAATCAAGGTCGAACAGCGCACGGCCGACCTGGTCCACGCGAACGGCCGCCTGCAGGCCGAAGTGGCCGAGCGCGAGCGGGCCGAGCAAACCTTGCGCTACGCCCAGGCGGAACTGGTGCAAAGCGGCAAGCTGGCGGCCATCGGCCAGATGGCGGCCGGCGTCACGCACGAGTTGAACCAGCCGCTGGCGGCCCTGCAAACGTTTTCCGACAATGCCAAGGTGTTTCTGGCACGCGGACGCATCGACGATGCGCTCGACAATCTGTCGACCATTTCCGACCTCGTCAAGCGCCTCGGCTACGTCACGTCGCAATTGAAAGGCTTTGCGCGGCGCAGCGACGATGCGCGCAAGCCCGTCAGCGTGCGCCAGGCATTCGCGCAAACCATGCTGCAAATCCGCACGCGCAAGGGCTCGCAGCGTTTGACCCTGCATGAAAGCTGGCTCGAGGACGACATCATCGTGCTGTGCAACGCCATCGGCCTGGAGCAGGTATTTACCAACCTGATCACAAATGCCATGGATGCCGTGCCGGAAAGCGAGCCCGTGCAGATCTGGTTCCAGGCGCGCCGCGAAGGCGGCCTTGCCGTGCTGCATATCACCGATAATGGCCCCGGCATCCCGCTGGCCTCGCTCGACAAGATCTTCGACCCCTTCTATACCACCAAGGAACACGGGCTGGGCTTGGGATTGTCGATCAGCGCAGGCATACTGCGCGCGGCCGGCAGCGCCCTGGCCGTGCGCAACCGCAGCGCGCAGGAAGGGGGCGGCGCGCAATTTACCATCACCCTGAGCTGCGACCCGGGGGAGAATAAGAGAGAGACGAAGGAATAGGGTATGCACGAGAATAATTTTGAAGGCATGCAAGTGCTGCTGGTGGAAGACGATGCCGTCGTGCGCAAGGGCGCCCGGCAATCGCTGGAACTGGCGGGCCTGCAAGTAACGGCCGTGGCCACGGCCGAGGAAGCGCTGCCCTATCTGGTGCCCGAATTTGCGGGCATTTTATTGAGCGACATCAAACTGCCCGGCATGGATGGCTTGAAACTGCTCGATATCGCCGTGGCGCAGGATGCCAGCCTGCCCGTCATCCTCGTCACCGGCCATGGCGACGTGTCGATGGCCGTGGGCGCCATGCGCCGGGGCGCCTACGACTTCATCGAAAAACCGTTTTCCGCCGACCTGCTGGTGGAAGTGTGCCGCCGCGCCCTGGACAAACGCCACCTGGTGCTGGAAAACATGAACTTGCGCCGCCAGCTCGAACAGCGGGTCGGCATCGAGGCGCGCATCGTGGGCCGCAGCGCGGCCATGGCCAAGGTGCGCCAGCTGGTGCTGAACCTGGCGCCGAAGTCGGCCGACATCATCATCCTCGGCGAAACGGGGACCGGCAAGGAACTCGTCGCGCGCTGCCTGCACGACTTCAGCGAGCGGCGCGACCACCCTTTCGTGGCGATCAACTGCGGCGCCCTGCCCGAATCGATCTTTGAATCGGAGCTGTTCGGCCACGAGGAAGGCGCATTCACGGGCGCGCAGCGCCAGCGCATCGGCAAGATCGAGTACGCGAACGGCGGCACCCTGTTCCTCGATGAAATCGAAAGCATGCCGCTGGCCCTGCAGGTGAAACTGCTGCGCGTGCTGCAGGAGCGCCAGGTGGAACGGCTCGGTTCAAACAAACTCATTTCCGTCAATTTCCGCGTGATCGCCGCCGCCAAGGAAGACCTCAATGTGCTGGCGGAACAGGGCAAGTTCCGGCCCGACCTGTATTACCGCCTGAACGTGGCCAGCCTCACGCTCCCCGCGCTGCGCAACCGGCGCGAGGATATCCCGCTGCTGTTCGAATTCTTCGTGCTGCAGGCGGCGCTGCGCTATGGCCAGCCGGCCGCCCTCGTCAGCGGCGAGCTGCTGGCGTCATTAATGGCGCAGCGCTGGGCCGGCAATGTGCGCGAGCTGCACAATGTGGCCGACCGCTTCGTGCTGGGCCTGCTCGACGACACCCTGAGCCCGGCAGGCTGCCGCGAAGCGTCGCTGGCCGAGCAGGTGGACACCTTCGAGATTTCCATCATCGAGGAAGCCTTGCGCCGCCACAACGGCAACGTCATCGACGCGGCCGCCGCGCTGAATATCCCGAAGAAAACCCTGTACGACAAGCTCAAGCGCTTCGATATCTCGACGGAGCAATTCCGATAAGCACTAGCAACTAGCCGACACAGCCATGCGGCGGCGTCCTACCCGTGCGGGCAAGCTCCTGTGTGAGAATGCAAGCTCTTATTCATTTCTGCACAGGACACTGCCATGAAAACCGCCGCTCTCTTGCTGGCCGCCACCCTGATGACCGTTGGCGGCGCCTGGGTGCAAGCCCAGTCGACGACAAACGTGAACCAGACGGGCAACCACACCAACAATGCCAATGATCCGGGACAGCAATCGGACCAATCCGACAAGCTCGACAACAAGGGCAGGCTGATCCACGACGCCAAGCCCGCCAAGGCGCGCACGGACAAGCGCACGCGGCGTGGCAAGCCAACGGCGCCGCCAGCGTCCACCCCCGCTGTGCCCAGCATCCCCATCGCCCCTGCGAAATAAGATCAGCGCTGCGCCACATTGCTCCTAGGCACGCTATCATCGCGGCTTTACAAGATGGCCGGGATGACAATGAAAGCAGCATGGCAAGTGTTGGTGGCGGCAGGCGTATTGGCGGCCGCGAGCGTACAGGCGGCGCCCACGGTGGGCGAGTGCATGGAACTGACGCCGGGCGTCAAGTTCAGCAAGAACAATGGCGACGCGCAAGTCAACGTCGAGGAAGTCTTCGAAGGCAAGAAACTCAAGGGCATCCAGCTGATCCTCGACGGCGGCGTGCTGCTGGCCACGTCCTACCAGGACATCCGCGACGGCCAGGTCTTCCTGACGGGCACGGTCCATTACAACGAAGACGGCAGCGTGCGCAGCAAGAACGTCTACACGCCGCAGTCCGCCATTCCCGCCAGGATGCGCCCCGGCCAGGAAGTGCGCGTGCAATTCACGGACACGCAAACAAGCACCCACTACCCGCTGGCGGGCTTGTCCGACAAGATCACCACCTCCACGCGCACGGACAAACGCGATTTCTCGATCACCTTCCTGGGCTGGGAACGCCTGGAACTGGGCGGGCGCCGCTTCCCCGACGCCTGCAAGTTCGAACTGCGCGACGTGGGCGGCAAAAGCAAGGGCAAGAGCGGCGAATACGTGTGGTACGCACAAGGTTTCGGCGTGATCATGACGGACAAGCTGGACCAGGATGGCGACGTGCAGCCGGCCTACCGAATCGCATTGACGAAAATCATCAGTGCACCGTAATGCGTTGCTGGCACAGTGCGCCAGGAGCAAACACATCAGTCTCCTGGCGCAGCACCGCATGCTTTCCAGCAAACTTTACGTAAGCGCAATTAATTCACCACCCCGCCCTTCTACGCTGTCTTGTCAGGTCAGCAAGGAGCGGCGATGACGTATCCGACGACTCCAGCACTGCGCCACGCCAGCCATCGATCCGGCGAATTGATCTGAAGCCTGCCCGACAAATCAATACATCCGCCCCCGGCGCCGCCTCACCTCGGGCGGTGACCACCATCCGCTGCTGTAGATTGCATATTTCACCAAGCCACAACGCACTACTCCTCCCTAAGACATCTGCGGCCAGCGCGATTACCGTGCAATTAGCGCAATAAATAACTATCCACACCAGCGGACAATGCCATCATCGCAAATGGAAATGACTATCATTTACCATTGACCGACGGTCGGTCGAACAATATAATCCATTTTCCTCCACTTCACTCCACACTGAAATTGACCATGGATCGCGACCCACGCCCCCCTTCCGGCGCACAGCAAAGCCAGTGCCGCCCGCACTTCCCCGCTCGCCGCTACACCACGATCACTGCGGCCTTGATGTGCATAGGCTACGGTGCAGCCCATGCCGCAGGCGTCACCGGCCATGCCGGAGCAGACATCCAGAGCGCGGATCTCTCGTCGACAATCCCGACACTTCCGGTTGTCACCGTGACCGCAGACAATCCAGCGCCTGACGAAAATGGCGTGACGCGCGGCTATGCTGCCGAAAAATCAAGAATGGGTAGCAAGACGCAAACCGCCATACTCGAGATACCGCAATCGGTGTCGGTGGTGGGCCGCCAGCAGATGGAGGTGCAGCA
Source organism: Janthinobacterium sp. GW822-FHT07H11 (assembly GCF_058798615.1). Lineage (NCBI taxonomy): Bacteria > Pseudomonadati > Pseudomonadota > Betaproteobacteria > Burkholderiales > Oxalobacteraceae > Janthinobacterium > Janthinobacterium sp. GW822-FHT07H11. The sequence continues at coordinate 2,199,290 of NZ_CM179507.1, read as the reverse complement.
ACCACTGAGTACCAGCCAGGCATTGCGCTACACCTCGGGTGCCACCGGTGAAAAATACGGTGGATTCGGCAGCCATCTGGATCTGACCAAGATTCGCGGTATCGATGCCGATTACTATCTCGATGGCTTGCGCATCATCAGCAATACCGGAAGCTGGACGCCGCAGATCGATCCCTACACCCTGGAACGGGTGGAAGTCTTGCGCGGACCATCCTCTTCGGTATATGGACAAGGAACGGGCGGCGGCATCGTCAATCAGGTCAGCCGCAAGCCGCAGGACGTTGCCTCGCACGAGGTGAGCGTGCAGGTTGGCAATTTCGGACGCAAACAGCTCGGCATCGACACCACCGGGCCCCTCAACGACGAGAAAACCCTGTCCTACCGTCTCACCGCTACCGGGCTGGACACCAACGCGCAGATCGAAGACGTGCGCCACCGGCGCCTGTATCTGGCGCCGTCCCTGACCTGGCGTCCCGACAGCCAGACATCGTGGACGGTCATGGCGACGCATGTACGCGAGCCGGATATCGGCAATTACAATAGCTTGCCGGCAGCCGCCCTGGGACTCGGGAACAGTCCATATCCGCAAGTCAATCGCGCCAGGAATTACACCGATATCCATTTCGCTGACAGTTCGCGCAGCCAGGATTCGGCCAGCTCGCTGTTCGAGCACAAGTTCGGCAATGACTGGCGTTTCACCAGCAACTTGCGCTACATGTATATCAACGCCCCACTGCAGCGCAGCGCCGTATATGGATATGTGGATGTCGCCGACAAGATGCTGCTCAAGGGCACTTACGAACAGGCTCCAGGAAGCTCGAATACGCTCTCGATGGACAATCACGTGAGCGGAGATATCGTTCTGGGCGCGGCCCGTCACACGGTCTTGCTGGGAATCGATTACGCCAGGGGGACGGTGCGCAATGCCTATTACAGTGACGGTCCCGTGCTGTTTGATCCTTACGGTGCCAGCTACCGGCCGGCTATCCATCCGGACTTCACCGCCAGCCACACCCGGTCGCCGTACCATGTGATCCAGCAATTCGAGCGTATCGGCATGTATGCGCAGGATCAAATGGCATACGGGCACTGGCGCCTTACCTTGAGTGCCCGGCATGATCGCTCCCAGACCGACGACCAGACGCAAAGCTATGCGCCGGCCATTAAGTACACCAGGCAGGATGACCGGAAATGGAGCAGCCGGGCGGGACTCAGTTACCAGTTCGCCGAGGGCATTGCGCCCTACATCAGCCATGCCACCTCATTCGATCCCCTGCTCGGCAGTGACTACAAGGGAACGGCCTTTGTGCCGGTGGAAACCAAGCAATCTGAAATCGGCATCAAGTATCACCCCGCCAATTCCAGCACGCAGGTCAGCGCGGCGCTCTTCCAGCTCAATCAGACCAACGTCAAGACCAGCGATGCAGATCATCTCGGCTTTAACAACCAGGCTGGCGAAGTGCGTACGCGCGGTGCCGATTTTCAGGCGACCGCCGAAATCCTCCGCAATCTCAATTTGATCGCAAGCCATACCTATCTCGATAACGCGCTGATCAAGGACGCGCGCTACCAGGGCAAGAGCCTGGTACAGACACCAAAGCACAGCGCCTCGGCGTGGCTGGACTACCTGATCGGCAGCGGCCCCTTGCGTGGCCTGCGCGCTGGCATCGGGGTGCGCTACCTGGGCGACACCTGGGGCGACCCGAGCAATACGTTCAAGGTTCCCGGCGTGACATTGACCGACCTGGCACTACACTACGACCTTGGCGTCCTTTCTGCCCAATTGCGCGGCGCGACGTTCTCCCTCAATGTCAGCAACCTCACCGACAAGCGCTATGTAGCAAGCTGCACGTCCAGGCTGTATTGCTTCATAGGCCAGGATCGCACCGCGGTCGCCACGCTGGGCTATCGATGGTGAGCGCCATGCCCGACGACGCGCTTGCGCGGCGATCCCTGCTGCGCTGCGGACTGGCCGGCGCTTTGCTGCTCGCCGTCCCGGGCTTGCACGCGGCGCGGCGGCCACCGTTGCTGCTTCAGGATATTGCCGCGCGCACGGTGCGCATCGGCCAGCCGGTCACACGCATCCTGCTCGGCGACGGCCCACTGGCGTATGTGGTGGCGCTGCTGCAACCGGAACAGCCGTTTGCCAATGTAGTGGGCTGGGGAAACAACTTCCGCGCGGCCGACCTCGATGGCTATCAAGCCTATTTACGGCGCTTCCCCGGAATCGCGCACATCCCCTCTTTTCCCAGCACGACGCTCGATTCCATCGGCAGCGAACTGGCGATCTCGATGGAACCGGACGTGGTCGTGCTCAACCTGAGTTCGCGCACGGCGGCCGTATCCTCCGGTCTGATGGCGCGACTGGCGCAGGTCGGCATTCCCGTGGTCTTCGTCGATTTTCGCACCCGCATGTTCGACAACACCGCCGCCAGTATCGAGGTGATGGGACAACTACTTGGACAACCGCAGCGGGCGGCAGCGTTCCTGCGCTTTCGCCGCCAGCAGATAGAACGGGTGACCTCGCCGCTACGCGGCATCCGTGCCAGGCCCAGCGTGATGGTCGAACGCGCCGCCGGACTGTATGACGATTGTTGCCTGACGTATGGCAACGGCAACTTCGGCGAGCTTGTTGCAGTCGCCGGCGGTATCAACCTCGGCACGCGCTTTCTGCATGGCGCATTTGGCACCTTACATCCGGAACAGGTGATTGCGTCCGCCCCTGACGTCGTCCTCGTCACCGGCGCCAACTGGTCCTTGTACTCGCCTGCCGGCGACTGGGTCAATCTCGGTCCCGGCGCCGATCCGGTGCAGGGCCAGGCTCGCCTGCGGCGGCTGATGCACCGCCCGGCGTACCGTGCCTTGAGCGCAGTCAAGGCGCGGCAGGTCCATGCGATCTGGCATCCGTTCTACGACAACCCCTACTACTTCATCGCGCTGCAGCGGATCGCTAAGTGGCTACACCCGGAACTGTTTACCGCGCTGGATCCGGATGCGACCTTTCGTGAACTGCATGCGCGTTTTCTGCCTGTTCCGTATCAACCCGGCTACTGGCTCAGCCTTGATGGAGCATCGACATGAGCACGCCCATTCCCTGCACTTCGTCCAGCGCGCTGGTCCACGGCCGGCAACTCTACAGCCAACTGACGCAGCGGCGCCTGATCCTGCTGGGCGCGATCGGCATCCTGACCATCGCCTGCTTCGTCATCGACCTGTGCTCCGGCCAGGCCCATTACAGCCCGCTGACAATACTGTCCGCATTCTGGCATGCGGATGCTCCGCTATCCGTTACAGTCATTCTGTGGGACATCCGCTTGCCCGTGGCCTTGTCGGCACTGGTGGTTGGCGCCAGCCTCGCGGTGGCAGGTTTGGAGATGCAGACGGTATTGAATAATCCCCTCGCCAGCCCGTTCACGCTGGGGCTGTCGGCAGCGGCCAGCTTCGGCGCGGCGCTGGGACTGATCCTGGGCGTGAGCGTGCTGCCGGCATCGGCGGTGGCCTTCGCCGTTCCCGCAAACGCTTTCCTCGTCTCCATGGCGGCGGCCTTGTTCATCCATCGCCTGAGCCAGAAGCGCGGCATCAGCACCGAAATGATCGTGTTGCTGGGCACCACCCTGGTCTTCACGTTCACGGCACTGCTGGAGGCACTGCAGTATGTTGCCCCGGATCAAGCACTTTCTGCCGTCGTGTTCTGGACCATGGGCAGCCTGTCGCGCGCCAGCTGGCCCAAGCTTGGCATCATGAGCGGCGTCCTGGCCGTCGTATCGCTCGCCTTTGCCCGTCAGGCCTGGGCGCTGACCGCCTTGCGGCTGGGCGAAGCCCGGGCCGCCAGCCTCGGCATCCCGGTCGCCCGGCTGCGGCTGCAAGGCATTTTACTGGGCAGCCTGCTCGCTTCCGTCTGCGTGTCCTTTGTCGGCACCATCGGTTTCGTCGGCCTGGTCGGCCCGCATATCGCGCGCATGCTGGTGGGCGAAGACCAGCGCTTTCTGCTGCCCACCTCGGCGCTGTGCGGCGCGCTGATGCTGTCGGCCGCGTCGGTATTGAGCAAAACCCTGGTGGCAGGACAGACGCTCCCCATCGGCATCGTCACGTCCCTGGTCGGCGTGCCGCTGTTTTTCGCGCTGATTCTGCGCACGAGGGCACGATGAAGCACCTGCTTGAAGTATCGCGCGTGTCCGTCAGCTTCAGCCACCGCACGGTACTGACAGACGTGAGCTTCGGCCCGCTTCCCGCCGGCAGCGTCACCGCATTGCTGGGCTCCAACGCGGCAGGAAAGTCCACCTTGCTGCGCAGGATCGCGGGCGAACTGCGCGGCGCCGGCCACATCGAGGTCATGGGCGCAGCGCTGGAAAGCTGGCCCGCGCACCATCCGAATTTACCGGCGTATGTGCCGCAAGACATTTCCATGGGCTCAACGCTGCGCGTATTCGAAGCGGTGCTGCTGGCCAGCAAACAGGCCAGCGGCTGGTCTGTCGGCAGCGATGAGCTCGATGCGGTCACCCGGCTGCTGCGCACGCTGGAGATCGATGCGCTCGCCGGGCGCGAACTGGCCGCGCTCAGCGGCGGGCAACGCCAGCTGGTCTCGATTGCCCAGGCCCTGATCCGCGCGCCGCGCGTGCTGCTCCTCGATGAACCCACCAGTGCGCTGGACCTGCAACATCAATATGAAGTACTCGAGCTGCTGCGGCGTCTGGCGCAGGAACGCGGCATGTGCATCGTCATGGCCATCCACGACCTCAATCATGCCTTGCGCTTTGCCGACCACGTTGTCGTCATTCACCAGGGCCAGGTCAATGCCAGCGGCGCGCCGGCCGACGTCCTGACGCCCGCCTTGCTGCAGCGCGTGTATGGCGTGCAGGCGCGCCTGGAACGTTGCACGCAAGGACTTCCATTGCTGGTCGTCGACCGGTCCACCCGACAAATCACCAACAGGAGCATCACCACACCATGAATCAGCCAAACCGACAGCTCATCCTGCTGGGCATGCCCAGCATCCACGCCGGTGCCTGGCGCTACCCCGGCGCGGAACCCGGTTTCCAGTCCAGCTTTGCGCACATGAAATGGTTTGCCCGCATGCTTGAGTACGGTAAGTTCGACGGACTGTTCCTGCCCGATTCTCTGGCCATGCGGGCAGCGCCACTGGAGGTGCTGGCGCGTGGCCACAGCGCGGTGACGCTCGATCCGCTCACACTGCTGCCGGCCCTGGCCGCCGTGACCGAACACCTCGGCTTGATCGGCACCGCCAGCACGACCTACAACGAACCGTACATGCTGGCGCGTCGCCTGGCATCGCTAGACCTCATCAGCGCTGGCCGCGCCGGCTGGAATCTGGTGACTTCCAGCAATCCGAACGAAGCCGCCAATTTCGGCAAGGAGCACCACATGGAGCATGGCGACCGATACCGGCGGGCGCGCGAATTCACCGATGTGATGAATGGCCTGTGGAACAGCTGGGATCAAGATGCATTCACACATGACGTGGAAAATGGCAGGTACTTCGATGCCGGCAAGATGCACGTGCTGCATCACCGTGGCGCGCATTTCGCCGTCAAGGGCCCGCTGAACATTGCCCGCCCGCCTCAAGGCCGGCCCGTGATCGTCCAGGCCGGCGCCTCCGAGGCCGGGCGCCAGATTGCCGCCGAGACCGCAGAACTGGTCTTCACCTACCAGACCGACCTGATCTCGGCCCGGCAATTCCATGCCGACATGCAATCGCGTGCCACGGCGGCAAGCCGCACGCAGCCCATCAAGATCATTCCCGCCGTGTTTGTGGTTCTCGGCGACAGCCTGGCGCAGGCACAGGAAAAGCGGGCCGCGCTGGACCGGCTGGTCGATGAGCCAAGCAGCCTGGCCACCCTGTCCATTGCCTTGGGACACGATATCTCCGGCTACGATCCGGCCGGCCAGTTACCGCATATTCCAGACAGCAATGCCAGCAAGAGCGGACGCGACCGCGTGCTACAACTGGCCCGGCGCGAGCACCTGAGCATTGCCGCCCTGGCAAAGCGCATCTGCGGCTACCAGGGACTGGAAATGGTCGGGACCGCAAGCATGGTGGCGGAGCAGATGGAACTGTGGTTCAGCTCCGGCGCGGCAGATGGCTTCAACGTCATGTTCTCGCACTTGCCAGGCGGCGTCACCGAGTTCGTCGAGCAAGTGGTACCCCGCTTGCAGGCTCGCGGCCTGCTCCGGCAAGAATACACGGGGGCGACCTTCCGGGAAAATCTCGGCCTGGCGGCAGCACGGCATCGCTGCCATCAGCGCTGAGAGCCACCGATGTCATGCCCGGCTTTTTCAATTCACCGTCAGCATGCGCAGGCAGGCATCCGACAGGCTGCGGGCGAACGGCGCGCAATCGTCGGTTTGCGCTGCAATGACGTCATCGGTGGCGCCATGCACGCCGGAATAGATCAGCAATGCAACCACTCTTGGCTGCTCAGTCGCCCACACACCGGCGGCCCGGCCGCCTTCTATGATCGCCAGCAATTGCTCAAGAATGGCATTCCTGGCCTGGTTGGAGCGGTTCTGATGATGGTGGTTCGTATACACGATGTCATGCATGCGGTAGGTCTTGACGTAGGTGTCGACATTGGCATGAATCCAGACCCGCAGCCGCCCGGCCCAGTCGCCGACGGCGCAGGCGTCGACCGCCGCTTCGACAGACGCCAAAAATTGCTCGGTGTAGCGCTTGCCAAGCGCTTCGAGCATGTCGTTCTTGGAGGTGAAGTAGTGATAGAAAGTGCCCTTGGCAACCTGCGCCTCCTCGACGATTTCATTGATCGTGGTCGCTTCCACACCTTGCGCGAGGAACAGTCTTTCAGCCGCCGCCATCAACTCATCGAGCCGGACTTCCGCCGGCTTGGTGCGCGGACGCGGCGCGGGCGTGGACGGCATGGCGGGTGCAGGGGATTTCACTTTCATCATGTCTTTTCGCAAATTAGGCTAAGCCGGACAGTTTACTGGAAGGCGCCGCCGCAGTCTTCGAATATTCTGCATGCGGCATAAATCATGAACAACGCTCACCCTGCTACTAGCAAAGGAATCAATATGTCGCGCTCCCGCCGCCGTGCAGCATTGGCCGCCGCCTATCTCGGCACGTTCCTCGCCACGCTGGACATCAGTATCGTCAACGTTGCGCTGCCGACGCTGCAAACCGCGCTGCAAACCGATATCGCAGGACTACAATGGGTCGTCAATGCCTATGCCATCTGCCTGTCGGCGTTCATGCTGTCGGCCGGCCCGCTAGGCGATCGCTATGGCCACAAGCTGGCCTGGCTCTGCGGCGTCATCCTGTTCACCATCGGCTCGGCAATCTGCGGCATGGCCAGCGCTCTCGGCCCCCTGCTCGCCGGCCGGGCGGTCCAGGGCGTGGCCGGTGCCTTGCTGATCCCCGGCGCCATGCCCATCCTGACGCATGCATTTCCGGATCCGCAAGAACGCGCGCATGCCATCGGCGGCTGGTCGGCATTCACGGCGCTGGCGCTGATCCTCGGTCCGCTGCTCGGTGGCTTGCTGCTGCACAGTGCCGGCTGGCAGACTATTTTCCTGATCAACCTGCCGCTCGGCCTTGTCGCGCTGGCACTGGGCCTGTGGGGCATTCCTGAGCGCAAGCATCCCGATCACGCGGCGCTGGACCCGCTCGGCCAGGTCCTGAGCGTGATCAGCCTGGGCGCCCTGACGTATGGCCTGATCGAAGCTGGTGAACATGGGTTTGCCGGCGCGGCCCCGATAGCGGCCCTGCTGCTGGCACTGATCTGCTTGCTCCTGTTCGCGCTGGTGGAAACGCGCACGGCGCGCCCCCTGCTGCCGCTGGCGCTGTTCCGACAGCGCTCGTTCGCGATCGCCAACCTTGCGTCGTTCATTCTGGGCTTTTCGTATTACAGCAGCCTGTTCTTTTTTTCCATTTTTTTACAACAAATCCAGGGCTGGTCGCCGGTCGAAACCGGGTGGCGCATGATGCCCCAGTTCGTCATGACAGGATGTATTTCCATGCTGTTCGGACGGCTCAGTTCAACCATCCCCGTGCGCTGGCTGATGATAGCCGGCTACGGCATGACGGCGATTACCATGTCGGCCATGGTCGTCTTCAACGCGGCGACGCCGTACTGGATCGTCGGTTCGCTGTTTGGCTTGCTGGGACTGGGCGCCGGACTTGCCGTACCCGCCACTGGCCTGCTCGTCATGAGCACGGCGCCGGCAGAGCGCTCGGGCATGGCTTCGGCGACGATGAATGCCTTGCGCCAGACGGGGATGAGCGTTGGCATCGCTTTGCTGGGTACCCTGTTGAGCAACCGGGCAATGCAGGTACTGGCCGACAGCGCCGCCCATCAAGGTATTGCCGATGCCGCCGGGGTGGCGCGCCGGGCCGTGACCCAGCATCTCATGCACGGAATCCAGGCCGGATTTGTGCCGTTGTACACGGCAGCCATGGAAAGTGGCTTTCACCTGGCCATGTTGTGCGCCGGTTTGGCGTGCCTGATCGCCATGCTCCTGCTGTTGACGCTAGGCCCTGCGGCGGATTGACGATGCGCCATCGCCGTAGGGACGCTTAGTGCAACGACGCCAGCGCATTCCCCCGCACCTGGAACGCCACCCTGGCTACCGTCTTGCCGGCATCATCGACGAGAGCCAGCGCGTGCTTGCCGGGCACGGGGCGCCAGCTGATGCTGTCAAGGGCGGCGCCCATATCCTTGCCGTCGAGCACCCAGCGCAAGCCGTGGCTGCCCTGCGCCTGGAAGAACACGCGCTGCAGGGCGGGCGGGATGTCGGGGTCGATGGCGAGGATGCTGTCCTCGGCCGGATACACGATGGCGGGGGGCTTCACGGTGTCGCCCAGCACGGCGATGACGGGGCTTTCCGTCCCGGCAATAAACCATTCGCGGCGCGGCGCTTCCAGCGCGGGCTGGTAGGCCACCATCTGCTGCTGCACGCCGGGCGGGGCTTTCGGCGCGTGGCTGGGCACGTTCTTGTGCAGATAATCCATCACGTCGCGCCACACGGGCGCGGCGCCCGTTACGCCCGACACGTCCCACATGGGCTTGCCGTCGAAATTGCCCACCCAGACGCCCACCGTGTAGCGCGCCGAGTAGCCCATGCACCAGTTGTCGCGCATGTCCTTGCTCGTGCCCGTCTTGACGGCGCTCCAGAAATTCGTCCCCAGCTCGTTGCGCAAACCAAAGGTCATGCTGCGCGCGGCGCGGTCCGCCAGGATATCGCTCACGATGAAGGCGGCGCCCGGCTCCATCACGCGGCGTTTGTCCTTGCCCGCCTGCCCCGGCTGCAGGCTGGCCGTGCTGTACAGCCCGTCATTGGCCAGCGCGCGGTAGGCGTTGGCCAGTTCCAGCAGGGTCACTTCCGACGAACCGAGCGCCAGCGAGGGGCCGTAGTATTCGGCCGGCTCCGTCAGGCTGGACAAGCCAACGTCCTTCAGGCGGTTATAAAAACCGTCCTGCCCCGTCAGCAGCACCGTGCGCACGGCCGGAATGTTCAGGGAACTGGCCAGGCTGGTGCGGGCGCTGACGTAACCCTTGAAATTGCGGTCATAGTTTTGCGGCGCGTACATGCCGGACGCCGTGGCGACGTCGAGCGGTGTATCGTCCATGACCGAGGCCGCCGTCATCAGCCGGCGCTCGATGGCCAGTTCATACAGGAATGGTTTTAAGGTGGAACCGGCCTGGCGCAAGGCCGTCACGCCATCGACGTGGCTGCCACCCGCATTGCCGACATAGGCGAGGATCTCTCCGCTGCGGTTATCCAACACGATGATGGCGCCGTCGTTGACATTGCGTTCGCGCAAAGATCCCAGCTGCTGGCGCAGGTTTTCCTGCGCGAAGCGCTGCAAGGGACCATCGAGCGTGCTGGCGACTTGCGCGCCCGCCTGCTTCAATAACTGCTGCGCCACCTGCGGCGCGGGCGCCAGCTCCGCGTAGACCGCATTGCGCTGCAGGGCCGTCTGCACCCTCTGGCCGATCAGCTGGCAGCTGCTGTCCATGCGCCACTCCTTGGCCAGCGCGCAGGCGCGGCGCGTGACGGTGGCCGGCGGCGCGTTCGGCGCCCGCACCAGGCTGGCCAGGATGATGGCGTCGGTCTGGTTCAGGCCGGACGGCGCCTTGCCGAACAGGCTGTACGAGGCGGACGCGATGCCTTGCAGCTCGCCACGGAACGACACGAGGTTCAGATAGGCCTCAAAAATCTGCGCCTTGCTCCAGCTGTCCTCGATCGCCTGGGCGGCGCGCATCTGGTCCCATTTCTGGCGCAGGCTGCGTCCGCCCGAGGACGCCTGCAAGTCCGCGTCGAGCTGGCCCGCCAGCTGCATGGTGATGGTCGAAGCGCCCCGGGCTTTCTTGGAAAACAGATTGTCCCAGGCGGCCGTGGCCAGCGCGGACACGTCCACGCCGCCATGGCGCATGAAGCGCTGGTCTTCCGCCAGCAGCACGGCCTGCTGCACGGCCGGTGAAATATCGGCCAGCGGCACCCATGGCAAGCGCCGCACCTTCATGTCCACGCGTAACGATTGCAGCGGTGCGCCGCCGCGGTCCAGCAATTGCGCTTCGGAACTGCGGTAAGCGGCTTGCACCTGGGCCGGTGTCAGGACCGCCTCGGCGAAAACCGGGCCGGCCAGCAGGCCGCCCATGATCAAGATCAACCGTTTCACTGGTTCACCTTGACATTCGCATTCGGCGACTCGCCAAACATCTCGGGCGAATACATGGCTTCGATGCGCGTGGCCGGCAGGCTGAAGTCGCCCGCATTGTTCAGGCGCACCGTGTATTCCACGCTCCAGTTACCCTTCGGCACGAAGGCGTAGTAGGCACGGAAAGCGTCGAAGGCCCGTTCCTCGAACGTGGGCCAGACCCAGCCCGTGGATTTTTCTCCGGCCGTCAGCAACTGCGAATCGCGGCCCAGGCCATTGCCCAGCACGCTGGCGCTGGCGGGAATCGGATCATCGACCACCACCCAGCTCATGTCCGCCTGCGCCGACAAGTCCAGGCGCACGCGGTAGACGTCGCCGCGCGACCAGGCGCCCGCCGTCTTCTGTTCCACCGGCGTGATGGTTTTCTTGATCGTGTAGCCGCTGGAGACGGGCGCCTTGAGCGGGATGGCCGCCAGGCTTTGCACGGTGGCCCAGGGTTTGCCCGTGCCGCTGTGCGCCAGGCCCAGGGTGTCCATGCCTTTCGGCCACGCCTGCAGCACGGGTCCCACTTTCGCCGCGCCATTCCACACGAGCGCCTGCGTATCGCTGCCCAGCTTGACGGCACTGGCGCCCGTCACTGGCGTGGATTCGAATTTGGCCGAGAATTTGGCGATCGCCAGGGTGCCCCAGGCGTTGGCCACCGTCGTATCCCAGCGGCCCTTCTTCTGGCGGCCCATGCTGCCGCGCACCAGGCGGCCGATATCGTCCTTCCATGCCGGGTCGTCCATCACGGCCAATAATAAACGGTTGGCGTTGACGTCGCCGGAGACCATCAGCCACCACCAGTTATCCTTGCGCTCGGTGGAAAAGCCCATGGTCGTACCCTGGAAATTCAGGCGCGAACGCAAAATCTGCTGCGCCTCGGCCAGCAGCGCATCGCGGCGCGCCAGGCCAGGCGTGCGTTGCAGCAACAAGCTCCAGTCGATGACGGCGGACGTCGGCCACAAATTCGGGCTGATGCTGATGCTCTCCAGCGCATCGGGCGGCACTTTATTCGAACGCGACAGCGCTTCCAGCGCCGCAAGTTTACGCACGGCCAGGTCGGTGGTGGCCAGCGCGGAACGGCGCACGATCTTGCCCTGCACAAAGGCCGTCAACGCTGCTTCCATGCGGTTCTTCGTCTGTTCCGGAATCGCGTAACCCGCTTCCCTGGTGGCCGACAGGACGTAGGCCGTCAGGCTGTCGCTGCCCTGCTCCATGATGGGGAAATATTTCAGCAAGCCGTCGCTGTCCAGGTAGGCGGGCAGGCTGGCGGCCAGCCGGTTCCACGCCTCCTGGTCTTGCAGGGCGATGGCCTTCGACGTGTTTTGCTCGAAGCAGGTGTACGGGTAGGCGGCCATGTACTCGCGCACGCCGGGCAGCTCGCCACCGAGCCTGGCGACAAAGCTGGTCTGGATGCCGCCCCGGCCCGGCAAGGCGCCGGCCGGCATCTGCACGGACATATTGACGGGTTTCTCGATCTGCAGCAAGGTGGCTTGATACGTGCGCACGGGCGTCGCCTGGCCCACTTTTTGCGTGATTTTGAGTTTATCGGAGGTGTTGCCAAGCCCGTTGCCCGCCTTGGCGCTGATCTCCCACACGACCGTTTGCGCGCCGAGCGGCACCTGGTAATCCCAGCCCGTTTCGCGCGCTTCGCCGGCCGCCAGGGTTAAGCTCTGGCGCGGCAAGGCCTTGCCGGCCGCGCTGGCGTTCAGTTCCACGCTCAGGGGCGCTGCCGAGGTGTTGCGCACAGTAAAGCCCGCGCGCAACTGGTCGCCTTCGCGCACGAGCGTCGGCAAGCCCGACATCAAGATCAGGTCTTGCGAGCTGCGGATATCCGTGCTGCCCGTGCCAAACAATTGCTTGCCGGCACTGGCGATGGCAACGATGCGGAATCCCGTCAAGGAGTCGTTGAGCGGCACTTGCACCGTCGCTTCGCCCTTGGCGTCGAGCTTGACGGTGCCTTTCCAGAACAGCAAAGTGTCGAACAGCTCGCGGCTGGCGCCCTTGCCGCCGCCCCCGCCGGCCGGGAAGGCCTTGCGGCCGAAGTGGCGCTTGCCAATCACCTGCATCTGCGCCGTCGCCGTTTCCACCTGCAGGCTGCGCTGTGCCATCATGGTGTCGAGCAACTTCCAGCTATCGTTGGGCATCAGTTCCAGCAAGCCCGTATCGACGGCCGCCAGCGCCACTTCGGCGCCGGCCGGCAGCGGTTTGCCGTCGGCGCGGCGCACGCGCACGGATACTTCCGCCTTGTCGCGCGTTTTATAGACTTCCTTGTCGGACACGACCATGACGTTCAGCTCATGCGCCTGCCACCCCACGTTCAGCGGCGCGATGCCCATCTTGTAGGCCGGCTTGCCCAGGTCGACCAGGGCCGTCGGCTGCACGCCATCGACGCGCCCGCGCACGACAAACACGGACACGTACACATTCGGCGCGTAATTAGCTTTGACCGGGATGGTCACCACGGGTTCCCGGCCATTGAGCTGGCGCACATAGGTGTCGAGGATGCCTTCGCGCTCGACCGTGATCAGCGCCGTGCCCGAGCGGAACGGCATGCGCACCTGCAAGCTCGCTTCCTGGCCCGGTTCATAGCGTTTCTTTTCCGGCAAGACATCGATGCGGTCATTGTCGCTGGCGTTGAACCACCAGTCACCGCTGCCGGCCACCCAGGTTTCGCGGTTCGCCACGGCCGCGTTGCCGGACGCATCCTGCGTGCGGGCGCGCAAAATCAGATTGCCGCTGGCGGGCGCCTTCACGTCGCAGATCAACAGGCCTTTATTATCCGTCTTGCCATTGCAGGCAGGCCCCAGCTTGACGACTTCGCTGCTGTTTTCATACGCATAGAAGCCGCCGATCAGGCGCCGGCGGTGCGAGTAACTGTTGCGCTGGAAGAAGTCGACGGCGACGGCGGCGTTCGCCACAGGCTTGCCATTGGTACCGAGCACGGCCACCGTGAACTTGAAGGCATCCTTGCTCAAGGCCCAGGCGTCGGGCTTGATGCCGATCACGTAGTTTGACGGCCACAGCGGCACGCGCGTGGCAACCGAGGCTGTCTCGCCATTCGCATCCTGGAAGGCCATTTCCGCCACCAGGTCGCGCGGCGTGGACAGCTGCGGCAGCTGGTCGATGACGATGCGCGCCCCACCGGCCTTGTCCAGGGTCAAGCTTTGCGTGCGCGCGGCCGTGGCGCCGGGGCCGGCTGCGCCGCCGTTGCCTTCGTCCTGCCACTCGCCTTCATCGTCGTCGTAGCCCGTGCCCTGCTTCACCAGACCTTCCTTCACGTCGCCATTGCTGAAGCTATAGTCGGGATAATCGGCGAACGTCACGCTCTTGTCTTGCAGCAGCGTGCGCAGCTTGACGGGCGCATTCGTGGCGGCGCCGCCGGCCAGATACGTGATTTGCGCATCGAGGGCCAGCTGCTTGGCCTGCACGGCGGGCGCCTTTGGTCCCTGCAGCACGGCTTTCATGGTCGGCACGCGGAACGCTTCCACGCGGAAACTGCCGGACGGGCGCCCCGCCATGGTGACGCTGTATTCGCCCTGCTTGGCGTCGGCGGGAATGGCCCAGTCGCTTTCCGCCGTGCCGCTGGCGGACCAGCGCAGCGGTAATTGATAGTTCTGGTCGCTGCCCTGGTGGGTGATGACGACGGAGGTGGCGCTGCCCGGGCCGTTATTCTTGTCGACCAGGCCCATGCCCTGCTCCGTGTGTTTGCGGATGAAATGCTTCATGTGCACGGTTTCGCCGGCGCGCAGCAGGGTGCGGTCGAATACGGTCGCCAGCAGGGTGTTGTCGGCGCGCGTGTCGTCCGTCGGCAAGTTGAAACGCCAGGCTTCGATGCCGCCCACCCAGTCCGACAAGGTAAACGTCATGTCGCCGCCGCTGCGCGCACTGATAAAGTAGCCGCCATTGTTCTTGCAGCTGGAAGCGGCCAGCTCGCCGGGCATGTGCGCCACGCCGTCCGCGCCCGTGGCACCCTGCCACAGCAGCTTGCCGACGCAGTCGCGCACGGCAACTTGCGCATTCGCAACGGGCGCGCCCTTGTCGAGCGACGTCACCCACACGAGCGACGATTGCGCGCCATGCTTGAAATGGGCCGCCAGGTTCGTCACCAGCGCGGCCGTGCGGATATACGCGGTCGTCGGTTTGCCCAGCAACGCCTTGCCGAGGATAGGGCTGGCCAGCTCGACCACATAGAAGCCCGGTTTCAGCAAAGGGATGCCGATCACTTCAAAGGTTTTCTTGCCATCGGGACGGGGCAGGCTGATGGGGCGCGTGCCGGCGGCATCGGCCAGCACGGATTTGCTCATGTTGCCCGCATATTGCGCGTACGGCTGCCAGTACTCGCCTCCGTCGCCATTGCCGGCCAGGCGCTGCATCCACTCGATGATGAACTTGTCGTCCTTGTCGGGCACGCGCAGGGTGGCGCCCGTGGCGGCAGCGGATAGCTGCGCGACTTCCTTGCCCGACAGCACGGGCTCGATATTGCGCACCGTCACGGGCAGCAAGCCGTCGCCCTTCGCTTCGATGATGCCGAACGGGGCCGGAAACTTCAGCAGCGGCGGCTGTTCGCCCGTGCGCACCGTCATGGGAAAGCGCGCATGGTTGAGCAGGGCGCGGCCCGCGTCATCCTTCAGGCCCGGCGGCAGGCTCAGCACGAAGCTGGCCTGCACGGGAAACGGTCCGTTGAAGGTCACGTACTGCAGGAATTCCGCCTTTTCCTCTTCCTTCGAGATCGTCGGCGCATACGTCTTGCCGCCGCCCTTCAGGGTCATGGCGCGTACCTGCGCCGCGCTCACGGGCGCGGAAAACTGCACGCGCATGGGCAGGAAGGGAATGCACTGCTCCTTCGGATTGCTGCGCTCGCAGCTGAACTTGGCCGTGAAATCGGGCCGCGTCTTGAACTGCAGGGTTTGCGCCTTGTCCGTGGCGATGCCGCTGGCGCTGGCGATGCCCTCGCCCCACACCAGCGACACCTTGGCGTTGGCGGGGAAGCTGCGCTTGCATTGCAGTACGGTCACGGGCAACGGCGGCGCGCCCTTGCTGGCGACGGGCATGCCCGCTTTCCAGAGCGTGCCGCGCTTCTTGAAGTAGACAGTCAGGTAGCGGTCGAGAAAGCTCTTGCGCAGGGTCAATACCTGCTCCAGTTCCTTGCCCACAAGCCGCCGCACGGGAATCTTTTCATTGATGCCATCGGCGCGGCAATACGCATGCGCGGCCACGCTGGCCTCGTTCGGCACAGCGTCCAGGCCCAGCACGAAGATCTGGTTTTCATCGATGTAGGGCTGGCCGTCATAGGGGACGGCCTCGACGATGGCCGGTCCGCCCGTGGAAAAGCGGTAGGACGTACTTCCCTGCAAGGGCTGGCCCGCCAGGTCCTTCAGCCCCGCCTTCAAGCTAAAACTGCAGGCCACGCCGGCCGGCAGGTCGCGCTCGAAATCGTAGTTCCAGTTGCGCTCGTCGGCCCAGCGCCCCGCGCCCGCCACGACGCCAGGCTCGGCCTTGCCGCAATCGATGGCGAACGGCGCGGGCAAGCCCATGTCGCCGAACGGCACCATCGGCGTGGCGAACTGGGCGCGTACCTGGCGCACGGCCTTGACCGTGCCGCTCGGCGAAAACAGGGCCACGCCGCTGTCGGCCCAGGCCGGCAACGCCGTCCCCAGCGCTAACAGCAGCGCAAGGGCGCCAAGCGGAGTCAGCGGGAAAGTAGGGATAGGCTGGGGCACGGGTGACTCCTTCAGGAAAAGTGGCGAAGCTGGCGGCGGCGCTGAAAAGTTACCCAAAGGAAAAATAATGAGCAACGGTGCGCAGCCGGAATGCAGCAACAATGCGACATCAATGTAATATTAATTATCAAGCTCATCAGTGTTGCTAATATACAGTGGCAAGCTGGTAACAAGACGTACGATTGCCTCTGTAGAAGCCAGGGGAGATTTGTTTTTTATGCAAACTTCCTTCACTGTAGCGGATTAGTTTCTTTCAACATCGTGGTATTTGTCGTGAATCCGCAACACCCTTGATGTACAACAATGCTTTGTGCGCCAGCGCACCGACTGCCTGAACCTGGAAACGTATTCTCTAGTCCAACAGCAGTGCAAATTACACAATAGTACGTGGCCGCAGCTGGAATTGTTCTCCATCTTGGGCAATAGCCTGTGTAGCAAGATGTCGCTTTGATGCTGTAGAGAAAATCTCTTATCAACGTTGGGAGTTACTTGTGAATAATCTAAAAAAAATCGCCGTTGCCGCCGCCGCCCTGTGCTCCGCCTTCGGCGCACAGGCCCAGGAAATCAATCCCTCCTGGTATATTCAACCTAGCATCAACGCCATGAAGCCCGATTCGGATTTCGCCACCGACAAGACCGGCTATGGTGCTGGCTTACGTTTCGGTAAGCCAGTTTCGCAAGATTGGGATATCCAGTTGGGTACCACCTATGCGCGCTCGAAAGACAACGGCCGGCGCTATCAGCAAAACACGCTGGGCGTCGATGGCTTGTACATGTTCAATCGCAGCCCGTCGTTCAGCCCCTTCCTGCTGGTAGGTGCCGGCATGCAGCGCGACAAGGACTCGGGTGTGCTGGGCGACCGCAGCAAGAGCTCGCCTTATGCCAGCGTGGGCCTGGGTTTCCAAAGCAAACTCAGCGATCAATGGTCGACCCAGGTCGATATCCGCAACGTGCATGGCTTCTTGCGTGGCAACACTTTCCCGAACAGCAAATCGAACAACTACTACGTGACCGTGGGCCTGAACTACGCGTTCGACAAACCGCCTACGCCGCCGGCACCGCCACCGCCGCCGCCCGTGCGTGAAGAAGTCGTCGTCGTCGTGCCGCCACCACCACCGCCACCGCCGCCAGCCCGCTTTGAAAAAGTAACGATGTCGGCGACGGAACTGTTCGCATTCGACAGCGCCAAGCTGGGCCCGACACAGACCAAGCTCGACGAAATCGCCCGCGTGCTGAACGCGGCACCGGACGTCAACAACGTCGTCATCAGTGGTTATGCCGACCGCATCGGTGCGCCCAAGTACAACCTGAAACTGTCGCAGCAGCGCGCTGACGCCGTCAAGGAATACCTGGTCGCCCACGGTGTGGCCGCGAACCGCCTGACGGCCGAAGGCAAGGGTTCCACCAATCCTGTCGTCACCTGCGATAACAAGAAGCGTGCCGACCTGATCAAGTGCCTGGAACCGAACCGCCGCGTTGAAGTGGAACAGATCACCATCGAACGCCGCGTACAGTAAGCAATGCCAGTGGTACGCCACTAGTTAAAAAAGGGGCCGCGGCCCCTTTTTTTCATTGAAAGCCGCTATGAATTTCTCTACCCGCTATCCCAGACTGGCCGGCCTGGCGCCGTTCGGCAAGCAGATGCGCAGTGTCATCGTCTGCTCCGTCACCGAATGGCTGGAACACCGCGCCTCGAGCAAGGGCGCCGCCCTCGCCTATTACACCCTGTTTTCCATCGCCCCCATCCTCGTGCTGGTGATCGCCATCGCCGGCTTTTTCTATGGCCCGGCCGCCGCGCGCGGCGAGCTGATGGGGCAACTGCAGGGTTTGCTGGGCACGCAGGGCGCCGAAGCCATCCAGCTGGTGCTGGCCGGCGCAAAGAACCACGAACAGGGCCGCATCGCCACCCTCATCGCCAGCGCCCTGCTGCTGTTTGGCGCCACCAGCGTCTTTGCGGAACTGAAGGCCAGTCTCGATGAAATCTGGCAAGTGCCGCCGCTGAAGGAAGCAGGCGCCTGGGACATGCTGCGCACGCGCCTGCTGTCCTTCGGCCTGGTGCTGGTGCTGGCCTTCCTGCTGATGGTGTCGCTGGTGGTCAACGCCGCCATGGCCATCCTCGCCAATTTCTGGGAAGGCGTGTGGAAGGACACGGCCGTGCTGTTTACCGTCCTGTCCAACCTGATCGGCTTTGCCGTCATCGCCAGCCTGTTCGCCGTCATCTATAAAATGCTGCCGCGCGTGCGCCTGTCCTGGCGCGACGTGCTGATCGGCGCCTTGGGCACGGCCTTCATGTTTTCGTTGGGGAAATATGCGATTGGCGTGTATATCGGCAATAGCGGCGTGGCCAGCAGCTATGGCGCGGCCGGTTCGCTGGTCGCCCTGCTGCTGTGGGTATATTACTCGGCGCAAATCTTCTTCCTGGGCGCGGAATTCACGCGCCAGTTCGCCTTGCAGCTGGGCAGCATGAAGGATATGCCGAAGACGGACGACGGCGACGTGCAGGTCAAGATACTGAAACGCCACCAGTCGTAAGGCTGTGCTACAGATGCAGCAACGGCGCCCGCGGGCGCCGTTTGCGTTGCCGCAAGCTATTCGCCCAGCAGCTCGGCCACCACTTCCATGCCCTGCACGCGCTCGGCCACCACCTTCACGATGACGATGATGGGCACGCCCAGCAGCAAGCCCCAGACACCCCACAGCCAGCCCCAGAACAGCAGGCTGATGAACACCGCCGTGGGATTCATGCGGGCGATGCGCCCCGTCATCCAGGTGGTGACAAAGGTGCCGACCAGGGTGGCGATGGCCATCGACGTGCCCGTCACCAGCAAGACCATTTCCAGCGATTCGAACTGCAAAAAGGCCACCAGGCCGGTGGCGATGGTGATGAGCAGAGGGCCGAAATACGGCATGATGTGCAGCAATCCCGCCACGATGGCCCAGGCGCCCGCGTTTTCCAGGCCGATCACGCGCAGGGCGATCCACATCAGCAGCGCCAGCAGGCCGTTCGTGACGAGCAGCATGAACATATAGTTCTGGATCGAGGTATTGATATCTTCCAGGATATGCACGGTGACCTTCTTGCGGCTCAGCGACGGCCCTGTCAGCTTGACGAGCTTGCGCTTGAAGGTGTCGCCCGACAGCAGCAGGAAAAACACGAGGAAGATGACCATGGTGGCCTGGCTGATGAAACCCATCAGGCCCAGCGAGCCGGCCCATACCCAGTCCATGACCTTGAAATTGGGCGTGTCGGGCGCCGTGCCGGCGCGGCGGTTGTTGCGGCGCGCTTCGGCACCGGCGGCGACCTGTTCGATCTCATTGGCCACCGCCTGCATTTTCTGGAAAGTGCTGTTCTTGCCGCCCGTGTTTTCGGCGATCAGGCGCGCCAGCTTGTGCGTGGCCGCCGGCAGCTCCTCGACGATGGATTCGAACTCGCCATGCACGCGCTCGATCATGGCGACGGAGCCGAACAGGATCAGGGCCGTGACCACGCTGGCGGCGATGGCGCGCGGCAGGCGCAGTTTCTCGAGCCAGGCGACGACGGGATTGAGGGTATAGGCAATGAAGATGCCAAAGAGGACGGGAATGAGGAATTTCTGTGCCCACTGCAAGGCATACACGAAGCTGACAGTGGCAATGATGCCCAGCGCTACGCCACGCGCATTGACATGCAGCGGCAGGCGCAAGGATGAATCGGTTTGTTCCACGGGCGCGCCGGGAGGTGGCCCGGCAGGCTCGGTGGAAGCCGCCGCCACCGGCTCGGGCGGGGTATCTGTAGGCTGGATATGCATGCGATTCCCGCGACGGTCGGTGGAGGGCCGCAGCGCCGGCCGTGGGGCCGGCCGCCGCGGCAGGTCATGCCATTACTTGACGCGGATATCGTTTTTCACCGACTTCACACCCTTGACGCCACGGGCGACTTCGCCCGCCTTGGCAGCATCCGATGGCTGGGCCACGAAGCCGCTCAGCTGAACCACGCCCTTGAAGGTTTCAACGTTGATTTCCGTCGATTTCAGGGTCGGCTCATTGAAGATGCTGGCCTTGACTTTGGTGGTGATGGCAGCGTCGTCGATGTATTCGCCCGTGCCTTCTTTGGTCGGGGTCGAAGCGCAGCCTGCAACGGCGAACAGGGAAGCGACGAAGAGGCCGGTAGCGATAGATTTAGTGAATTTCATGGTTTTTTCCTTAGGAGTGGTCAATCAACGTGCTCACAGTGAGCTTCTTATACCAGTGTGCCTACATCACGCCGACAGGCGATCAATAGCCAAACTGGGTTTTTGCAGCCTTGATACAGTCATCCTTGGCTGCGCCGGCTAATGCATCGCATTTTTCTGCTGCGACCTTGTACTCGGCTTTTCTTTTTGCTTCACGCGCATCGCTGCGCGCTTCAATGACTTTCTTGTCCGCCTTGGCATCGGCCAGGGCCGCCACCTTGGTGGACTTGGCCAGCTTGACGCAGACATCCTTGTCGTTGCCCGTCAGCGCATCGCAACGGGCCAGGTCGACGTCGTAGTTGGCATCGGCGATCTTGATGCGCGCCTTGGTATAGGCACGCAGGGTATTCGTGTATTGCGCCTGGGCTACCGCTTCATCGTAGGCACGCACGGCCTTGGCTTCGGCGATGCAGACATCCTTGGGATTGCCCGTGATTTTTTCGCACTGCGCATGCGCCGCCTTGTAATTGAGGGCCGCCTGTTCATTGGCGGTCTTGTAAGCAAGCTTGGCTTCGGGGGTGGCGGCGACGGCCAGTCCACCCCATGCGGCGCAGGCGAAGCTGACGACGATGGCGGCAAACATTTTGTTCTTGTGCATATTTTTATTCATCTGGTACTCCCTGGTGGTCATAAGCATGTCTGCTTGGCATGACTACCGTTTTACGTGGATAGTTCCATCCCTTCTGTACGCTGCCGTACACAAGCAATTTATTTTGAAAGCACGCAGCGGGGCGGGAGATAAAACAACATTTGCGCACAAATCGCGATGGCAAACAGGCTGGCGTAGCCGCCAATAAGTACGTGCGGCAGCGTACAGACCGGGATTGCACCGATGTCTAAGATGGCCTTACACCCTCACCACGTCAGGAGAATAAAATGAAAACCAACGCCACCTTGGCTGCACTGATGCTTGCCGCCATCGCCATTCTGAGCGGTTGCGCCACCGGCCCTACCCAATCACAGCAGTACTACCCGGCCAACCAGCCTGAGTCCGCAACTTACGGCACCATCGATTCCATCCAGCTGGTGCAGGGCAGCGGACAGACCAGCGGCGCCGGCGCCGTGGTCGGCGGCATCGCCGGTGCCCTGCTGGGCAACACCATCGGTTCGGGCAGCGGCCGCACGGCCGCCACCGTGGCTGGCGCCGTTGCCGGCGGCGTCGTGGGCAACCAGGTCGAAGGACGCAAGCAGCAGGCGCAGAATTACCAGATCAGCGTACGCCTGGACAATGGCGAATACCGCACGGTGGTCCAGGATAGCGCGTATGACTTGCGTCCCGGCAACCGCGTGCGCGTCGTCGACGGCCGCGTCTACCGCTATTAATTCCACTGGCGCCGCGGTCCCGCAATGACGGGCACGCGCGCCAGCATTCAGTACGACATGTAGTACAACAAGGAGATACCATGGGCACCATCATTCTGGTTATTTTGATCCTGGCCCTGGTCGGCGTCCTGCCCACCTGGCCGCACAGCCGTAGCTGGGGCTACGGCCCCAGCGGAGTGGCAGGCCTGATCGTGGTGATACTGATCCTGCTGTTACTCACAGGCAGGTTGTAAAAAAAGGCGCTACGGCGCCTTTTTTATTTCAAGGAGGAAATATCATGACTACCCGCATCGCATTCCCGGCCATCGCCGCCCTGCTCGCCTGCTGCCTCGCGCCGCTGGCCCACGCACAAACCGCCACGCCCCAGCCGGGCGACCCGCAACGCTGGTACCAGGACGACAGCACGCCGCAGGCGCAGCTGCGCACCCTGCGCAAGGAAATCACGGCCGCGCTGGCCGAGGCAAAGAAGGCTTGCCGCCTGGAGCCATCGGCCACGCGCGCCAGCTGCCTGAAGGATGCGCAAGACACGTACCGGCAAGACATGGCGAACGCGGAAAAATTGCGCGAAGCAGCCCATCCGCAGTGACAAGCAGCGCCGGGTAGTGCTGTTACGACATCACTACGCGGCGTCGCGTTCGTACGGTGGCAGCTCATGCACCACCAGCGGCGTGTCTTCCGTGACAAAGGCGAGCCAGCCGGCCGCCTTGATGGCGCGCAAGGCATCCTGGTAGCCCTGTTCCCAGCGCCATTCGATCGAGCCCCTGGAAAAATTGATGTCCTTGGCCGCCATATGCCAGTCGCGGCCCGCGTACGGCAAGCGCACGATGTGCATGGTGCTGTCGCAGCCCAGCGCCACCAGCTCTTCCGTCTGCTGCCGATTATGCGCGTCGTCGGGCAGCTTGGCATACAGCTCGCGCAATTTGTGCTGCAAGGTATGCGTATTGACGTAGTCTTCGATATGGCGCTTCGAGCGCGAAGCGAAGGTGACGTCTTTTTGCCGCGTCTGCACTTCATCGAGCGTGGTCGGCTCCGGCCCTTCCGAACTCCACAAGTCGACCATGAAGACCAGGGTATCGACGTGGGGCGTATCGTCGAGCACGGTTTCCAGCGGCGTATTCGAATACAGGCCGCCATCCCAGTACAGGTCGCCATCGACGCGCACGCCGGCAAAGCCGGGCGGCAAGGCGCCGCTGGCGCGGATATGGTCGGCCGTCAGCGGCTGCTGCTGGCTATCGAAACTGGTCAGGCTGCCGCATTTGACGCGCAGGGCATTGACCGTCAGGCGCATGCCGCCAGGCTGGTTCAGGTAGTCGAAATCGACCAGTTCCTCGAGGGTGCTGGCCAGCTCGCTGGTGTCATAGAAACTGGCCTCTTCCGGCTTGACGGCAATTCCTGCGGGAAACAGGCTGAACGAACGGGGCTTGAAGAAGCCGGGCACGCCGCGCAACAGCGTATCCAGGGTGGCGAGCCAGATGTTGGAGCGGCGCTGCTGGTCGGACACCAGGTTCATGTCGATGCTGTCGCGGTGCGCCACGCGCTGCCAGAACTGTTTCAGGCGCACGAGCCGGTCTTCGTGCTTGTTGCCGGCCAGGATGGCGGCGTTGATGGCGCCGATCGAGGTGCCCACCACCCAGTCGGGCGCCAGTCCGTGTTCGTGCAGCGCATGGTACACGCCGGCCTGGTAGGCGCCCAGCGCGCCGCCGCCCTGCAGCACCAGCACGATGCGCAGGCGCGAGGGATTTAACTGATTGACCGGTGTCTTCGCATGCATCATCAAGAGGGCCCTCTGTCCGCCGCGCGGAATGCGGCGGGTATCATTGTAAGGGATTGCGCCTGCCCGTGCCGGAGCTTGGGTACGGGCAAAAAAAACGCCGTCAATGACGGCGTTCCTGTGCGGCTGGCGCTCAGCGCTTGCGGCGCAGCCAGCTGGCGGCAACGGCGGCCACGGCCACGAGGACCAGGGCCGGCTTGACCAGCTTCTTGCGACCGATAAACGATAACGCCGTCAGCACGTAGGGCATGGCACCTTGCAAACGCATGCCGCCCGGCGCCAGCAGGGACTCGACGCGATGGCCGGCAAAGCCGACCGCCGTCTCGACCACGCCCTGCAGCAGCGATTCGGGACGCAAGGCATAGCCCACGTTGGCGCGCGCATGCACGATGCCCACGCGGTACATTTCGCCCTGGGCGATCAACAGGCGCTTGCGGGCGGCTTGCGCCGCCAGTTTGTCGTTTTCCGACATGAATTCTCCTCGTGAGGCCGCTTACATCAGCATGTCGCGGTCGGCCTTCAATTCCGCCATGGTGGCGGGCATGGACAGCTTTCCTTGACGCAGCATGGCGCGCGCATACAGGACCAGCGCAATGGCCAGCAGTACGAACACGACCGTCATGATCGCCAGGATCTTCCAGCCCAGGCTATCCCAGGCCAGGAAAACGATCAGCACGCTGCCGTAAGCGATGGCAAACAAGCCCGCCACCGTCGCCAGGGCGAAAATGACCACCAGCTGCAGCATGTGATTGCGCACTTCCGACAGTTCGATGGTGGCCAGTTCCAGCCGCGACAACATCAGTCCGACGGCGTTCTTGGCCAGGCCGGCGACCGAGCCGATCAATCCCGGCCCCTGGTGAGACGAAGCAGACTTGTCCATATCGCTCCTGACAGTGGATTACTTGCGGCCCAGGATGAAGCCGACCAGCACGCCGACGCCAGCGGCGACGGCCACGGTGCGCCATGGGTTTTCCTTGACATAACCGTCCGCCTGCGAGGCGAGCTGCTTGGTGGCGACGATGGCCGATGCCTGCGCTTCGTGCGCCTTGGCCAGCGCGGCGTCCAGGGTTTTCATGCCCTTGACGCGCACTTCGTCGGCTTTTTCGCCGGTCAGGGCGGCAGCGGCGCTGAACAGGGCTTGCGCATCCTTGACCAGGGTTTTGACATCGTTATTGACGGTGGTGATATTGTTTTCCAACATGGTTTAGCTCCTTAGCTGTGGATGAATGTAGTTACTATACCTACTTTACTCAAAAACACTATTCCATTAGATCGCGCATATCATCGGCGTGCTCTTCCTCGACAGCCATGATCTTGATCAACAAATGGCGTGTGGTGGGGTCTTTGTCGCCGATTTTCACGATCATCTGGCGATACGACTCGATCGCTACCCGTTCCGCGATCAGATTGGCACGCACCATGCTCTGCACGTCCTCGGAGTCATCATACTCGGCATGGCTACGCGCAAGCAATGTTGCAGGATTAAAATCTGGCTTGCCATTCAATTGCACGATGCGTTCGGCCAGCCAGTCCGCATGCTCCTGTTCCTGCTGCGCATGCTCGAGGAACTCGGCCTTGATGGTGCCATTGTCGCGCCCGCTCACCGTGTAGTAATGGCGTTTATAGCGCGCAATACACACCAGTTCGGTGGCCAGCGCCCCATTCAACAGGGTGATCAGCTCCTGGCGGTCGCCCTGGTAGCCAGCCGTCACGGCGCCGTCATCGAGGTTTTTGGCGGCGGCGCGGATGGCGGCCGTATCGATGCCAGCTGGAATCTCAACAGATGTTGGTGTCATGATGCTTCCTTTCAAGTGGTACATGGGTATCCACCGGCCAAGTAGCGGCCGGTGCTGCCTGCTAACCAATCAAACACTAGGCAAAACCGTCGCGAGCGGCAGTCAATGGTGGCCGAGAAGCGAAGCTGTGCTATAGCACAGTGAGCATCGGAGGCCGCAAGTGGCGACGCGCAGCAGGTTTGGCCTGGTGTTTTAACGGCGGGCGGGAATGGCCGTGTTATCTTCGGACAAGACGATTTCCACACGGCGATTCAGCTGGCGGTTTGCCGCCGTATCGTTGCCGGCGGCCGGATAGGCGGCGCCGTAGCCTTTGGTGGCGATGCGGTCGCGGCTGATGCCTTGCTCGAGCAGCGCATTGCGCACGGATTCGGCGCGGCGCTGCGACAGTTCCAGGTTGTGCGCGGAGCCGCCCGTGCTATCCGTAAAGCCTTCGATCAGCACGGTGCGCTGCGGGTTGTTTTTCAGCACCTCGGCCAGCTTGCGCGCCGTATTCGCGCCATCGGCCGTCAGGTTGGCCTTGTCCGTGCCAAACAACACGTCGCCCAGGGTAATGACCATGCCGCGCTCGGTTTTCTTGGCGGCCAGGTCGGCCAGCTGCACTTCCAGCGCGGCGGCGCGGGCCGTGGCGTCACGCGCCGATGCTTCAGCCGATTGCGCCTGGGCCTTGGCCGCTTCCGCATCCGCTTGCGCAGCCTGGGCGCGGGCCGTGGCCTGGTCAGCCTGCTGCGTGCGCGCATCGAGGCGCAACTGGTCGCGCTGCTTGCCGGCGTTGGCGATATCGGCTTCCGCCGCTTTCTGCTTGGCGACTTCTTGCGCCGTGGCTATCTTTTGCTTGGCCAGGTAGGCCAGCTTGTCGACTTTTTCGCTATCTTCCTGGCGCGTGGCGGCGGCATTGGCCGCTTCCAGCGCGGCGCTCGCTTCGCGGAATTCGCGTGGCGCATAGGTCGATACCATCGGGTTCGACTGGGCGGCCATGTAGTCGCCGCGGGTCTGGTCGAGCAGGCTGGTGGTGGTCGGTGCGGAGCTGCAGGCGGCAACGAGGGCGGCCATGGCCAGCAGGCCGGGAATGGTGGTGTAGGTAGCTTTTTTCATGATGGAATCCTGTTATTAGTTATTGTTGTTGCTTATTGTTTTGGCGCTTGCTGGTTGGCACGGTCGAGTTCTTCGCGCATGACGCGGATGTTCTCGTTGATTTCATCGGCGGCGCTGGTGGCCTTGGCCGAGTTGGCCTTGCTTTGCGCCAGCTTCGCATCGGCTTGCGCCTGGTCGGCCAGGTCGCGCGCCAGCTTGTAGTCGCGGTCTTTCAAGGCCTGGTTGGCCATGCGCATCTTTTCGCGTGCCGAACGCATTTCATCGGGTGCCAGGTCGGCGGCGCCGGCGCTGGCGGCGTTATCGACGGCGGCGCGCGACACGGCGACATCGGCCGTGGCCGGCGTTTTCAGGCTCGAGCAGCCCGTCATCAAGACGACGGCGGTGAGGCAGGCGGCCAGTGCGGTCATGGGGGTGTTGATGAAATCTCGGTTTGTCATTTTTGTTCTCCTGGAGAATGTGAGTGATGTGTGACACGTGGAACGAATCAGGAACTGCGTTTGATGTATGACGTTATAGGCTTCGGCTCCCCGCATATCCGTTCGGTGCCGCACATAGAGTAAGAAATCGACAATACTTGCATCGGCAACGTGCGCCAGCGCACGTGCCGGGCTGCAAAAGCGAGAAACGAGCCCGGCTTTGGAGCGATTCCTGTAGCATCGTGAATACTTGTCCAGAAAGAATCGTCCCCCATGCAACTGTCACGCCGCCAGAAAATCGCCCTCGCCAGCACCGCCGTCCTCGTCGCCCTGCCCGTCGCGGCCGTCCTCGTGCTCCTCAATACGGACTGGAACCGCGCCAAGCCCTGGCTCAATGCGCGCACCAGCGAAGCGCTGGGGCGGCCATTCGCCATCGAAGGCGAGCTGTCGCTGACGTGGCAGCAGCCGGCCGGCCCGCGCGGCTGGCGCGACTACCTGCCGTGGCCGCACCTGCAGGCCAGGGATGTGCGCCTGGGCAATCCCGACGCCATGGGCGCCGATGGCGCGCAACTGGCCAGCGTCGGCCAGCTGGCGTTTTCGCTCAATCCGCTGGCCCTGCTGGAGCAAAAGATCAGCATTCCGGAATTGCGTTTCGACACGCCACAGGTGCACCTGCTGCGCGGCAAGGACGGCAAGAACAACTGGACCTTCGAGCGGCAGGCGCAGGCGTCGCCGTGGAAGCTCGAATTGCAAAGCGTGGTCTTCAGCAAGGGCACGGTCTATCTGACGGATGCGCTCACGCAAGCCGAGATGCGCGCCGACGTCGATACCATCGCGGGCGACGCGCGCTATGGCATCGCATGGAAGCTGACGGGCAACTACCATGGCCAGGCCATCGTGGGCGGCGGCAAGGCCGGCGGCGTGCTGTCGCTGCAGCGGCAGGGCACGCCCTTCCCCGTGCAGGCCGACGTGCGCGTGGGCGGCACGACCGTCGCCATCGACGGCACCCTGACGCGCCCCACGGACCTGGCCGCGCTCGACGTGCGCCTGAAGGTTTCCGGTCCCAGCATGGCCCGCCTGTATCCGCTGACGGGGGTCTTGCTGCCGGAAACGCCGCGCTTCAGCACGGAAGGCCATTTGACGGGCACGCTGGCGCCGGGCGGCGGCGAATGGGTGTACGACCAGTTCAGCGGCAAGGTGGGTTCCAGCGACATCGGCGGCAAGCTGGCCTTCTCCGCCAGCAAGCCGCGCAAGCGCCTGACGGGCGAGGTGCACTCGCGCCTGCTGCAATTTTCCGACCTGGGTCCGCTGGTGGGCGCCGATTCCAGCGCCAGCAAGGCGGAACGGGGCGTGCCGTCGACGCAGCCGGCCGGACGCGTATTGCCGGTGGAAACCTTCAAGACGGAACGCTGGACCAGCCTGGACGCGGACGTGCGCTACACGGCCGACAGGATCACGCGCGACGCCGACCTGCCGATCAGCAAGCTCGATACGCATGTGGTGCTGACCGATGGCGTGCTGTCCTTGACGCCGCTCAACTTCAACGTGGCGGGCGGCACGCTGACCTCGCAGATCAAGCTCGACGGCAGCGGCAAGGTCATCGCCAACGGCATCGCCGCCGAACTCAAGGCCAGCGCCCGCCATCTGCGCATCAAGCAGCTGTTTCCCACGCTCGATGCCTTGCAGGCCAGCGTGGGCGAGATCAATGGCGATGCCTCGCTGTCGGCCACGGGCAATTCCGTCGCCACCCTGCTGGGCAGCTCGAACGGCGAAGTGCGCGCGCTGATCAACCGGGGCAGCATCAGCAAGCTGTTGCTGGAAGAGATGGGCTTGAATATCGGCAGCATCGTGCTCACCAAGCTGGCCGGCGACAAGCAGGTCAAGCTCAATTGCATGGCCGCCGATTTCGTCGTCACCAAGGGCTTGATGCAGACGCGCCAGTTCATCGTCGACACGGACGACGCCGTGCTCAACATCGATGGCACGGTGAACCTGGCGAACGAACGGCTGGACCTGACCCTGCAGCCGGACAGCAAGGGCTTGCGTATCTTCTCGCTGCGCTCGCCCCTGTACGTGCACGGCACCTTCGGCAAGCCCGACGTGAGCGTCGACAAGGGGGTGCTGGCCCTGCGCGCGGGCGGCGCGCTGGCGCTGGCCGTGGTGGCGCCCGTCGCCGCCCTGCTGCCGCTGGTCAATACCGGTCCAGGCGAAAACAGCGAGTGCGCGGCCTTGCTGGCCAAGGCCAGGGTCAAGCCCGTGGCGCCGCCGCCGGGCAAGCATCGGCGCGTCGTCAAGCCCTGAGCGCGACGCATGGCAAGGCGCGCTGGCACATTTACAATTGTTACACCCCTATGTGCGTTGCCGAACAGACCCTGCCTTGCCGCAATCCTATCCTGTGACCGTGCCTGAAACACTTCATACGCGGTGTAATGACCGGCCCTACCATGCCGGCGCCGCGGGGTCCGAATTCAAAGGAGATATACCATGCAAACCATTAAAAAACTCGCCGCCACCACTTCCGTCGTCGCCCTGATGCTGAGCCTGACCGCTTGCGCCAACATGTCCAACCAGGACAAGAACACGGCCATCGGCGCCGGCGTGGGCGCCGTCGCCGGCTCCGTGCTGACGGGCGGCAGCGCCGTTGGCGCAGTCGGCGGCGCGGCCGTCGGCGGCGTGATCGGCAACCAGGTCAAGCCGAAGTAATCGGCCATGCCAAAGCGGGGCGGGTGCTGAATGCGCCCGCCCCGCTTTTTTGCGTCCCGCACCGTCAGACGAAGACGTTGGCCATGCCCATCGTGCCCGCGTCCTTCACCAGCTCATAGCAGCGGCAGGAGACGGCTTCCAGGCCGGCCGAATCGAGAATCTCGATATTGCCACGGCTATAGATGATCAGTTTCTGCTGCTGCAGCGCGCTGGCCGCCTTGGTCACGCCGACGCGCCGCACGCCGAGGGTATGGGCGAGGAATTCGTGGGTCAGGTGAAATTTTTCCGACTGCAAGCGGTCACGCGTGATCAGCAGCGAACGGGCCAGCCGGGCTTCGAGCACGTGGAAGCGGCTGCACACGGCGATCTGGATCGCCTGCGCCAGCAAGGTGTCCGTGTAGCGGTACAGCAGGCGCTGCAGGGAATCGAGCTGGGCGAATTCGGCGCAGAACGCCGCGCGCGCGATGCGGCTGGCCGTGCCGGAACGCTGCACCACGGCCCGCACCTGCGCCAGTTCGTGGCCGAGCGCAACGGATGCGCCCAGCACGCCTTCGCGGCCGACGGAACCCACTTCCAGGGTCATGCGTCCTTCCGCGACGGCCAGCAGCGAGATCAGGCAATCGCCGGGAAAATAAATGTGGCCGATAGGCTGGCCGGGCTCGTACAGCACCTCGCCCACCTCCACCGTGACGGTGTCGAACAGCGCCGCCAGATGCTTGAGGTCGGACTCGGGCAGGCTGGCCAGCAAGCGGTTGCCCGCATTGGGCGCGGCCAAGCCCGGACGGCCTGCATCGCGGGACAGGTTCATGGTAGCGGTCATAGCTGGCATTGCCTTTTCCTTGGTGTCGTTACAACTCGACATAATTTTTACCTAGGCTACGGTGCAGCCCTGGTCCTGTATGTACGGTGACGCACGGAAGCGCCGGACGCGGCACCGCACACTGGCCCTGACGGGAAAAAAGCAGGCATTCCGCCTTGTCCGCAGCGGGCAAGGCCATCCCCGATGGCATACGCAGTTTCATTACCAATAATTAAGGAGCATTCCATGACTACCACCACCAAATCCCTGCACCCGCTGGTGCTTGCCGCCGCCGTCGCCGTGCTGCTGTTCTGCGGCGTGGGCACGGCCGCCCTGATGGGCTGGCTGCCATCATCGGCGGGCGACAGCCAGCCACTGAATGGCAGCGCCTCGGCCGAGCAACTGGCCAGCCTGCAAGCCATCGCGCCGCCGCCCGGCGTGCAGCCGCTGGCCGCGATGCCGTCGCAGCAGCAGCAGCAGCAGCAGCAGCAGCAGCAGCAGCCACAACAACAGCAATCCGCGCCAGTGCGCCAGCCGCAGCCGCAATACGCGGCCGCCGCGCCGGCACCGGCGCCGCAGGTTTGCAGCAACTGCGGCGTGGTTGAAGCCATCCATGAAGTCAATACGCGCGCCGAAGGCAGCGGCGTGGGCGCGGCCGGCGGTGCCGTCGTGGGCGGCTTGCTGGGTAACCAGGTCGGCGGCGGCCATGGCAAGCAGGTGGCCACCGTGCTGGGCGCCATCGGCGGCGCCGTCGCGGGCAACCAGATCGAAGGCAGCGTGCGCGCCACGCGCAGCTACAACATCGTCGTGCGCCTGGACAATGGCAAGACGCGCACCGTGCACCAGAGCGCCGCGCCGAACTGGCGCCAGGGCGACCGCGTACGCGTGGTCAATGGCGGCTTGCGCGCCATCGGCTGATGCGCGTGGCGGTCAGCCATTAGTTGTAAATTGAATACACGCCCGGCCCGTCCGGGCGTTTTCTTTTTGATCATGTTCGCTGGCGTACAGATGAGCTAGCCACTGACGGGAGATGATGCACTCAGGAAAGTTCAACGAATATCCCGGACAGGAGATGCAATGAATACGGACAAGATAAACAGCAACAAGATCTGGTTCAGCTTTATCGGCGGCGGCATGCTGGCCACGGCGCTGGGCTTTTGCGCGCTGGACCTGGCGCCGGCGGCAGACAGCGCGCCCGTCTTCGGCGTGATGCTGCTGCTCACGGGCGGCATGCTCAGCTGCATGGCGGGCGCCGTCGGCATGGCCGGCATGCTGGCCTGGATACCTGGCATGGCCGTGCAGCATGCGCCAGCGAAGAATCCGGCCACGAACCGCGCCAGCAAATAACGACATGTCCTGCCGGAATACGCTCTAAATAGAGCTTGTGTACGGCAGCGTACAGATAATTTCAGAAACAAAGTAGACAATAAGTCATGGCATCAACGTTGCACAACAAGCGGGCAACGGGAATGGCAAACCAACGATGACAGCGCCTGCTGCTAGCGGCTTGCAAGCCGGCGACGCGCAAGGGCCGTCATCCACACACTACTCTCGGAGGACATATCATGCTCTATACAATCGCAGTAGTACTCATCATTCTCTGGCTGCTGGGCCTGGTAACTTCCTATACCATCGGCGGCTTCATCCATATCCTGCTGGTCGTGGCGGTGATCATGGTCCTGCTGCGCCTGATCAGCGGGCGCGGGCTATAGACGCTTAGCGAAAACGGATACCGGCGGCGCGCGTGCAAACGGGCGCCGTTCTTTTGCGTGCCGCTTGCACTGGCAAGACGCGCATTTTTGCAGTAACGTGTACGGGTAGTTCCTGGGTATGTCCCAATAACAAAACAAGGAGAAAATCCATGAAAACAGTCAAAAATGGCGCCACCGCCAAAACCCTGGTCGGCATGCTGGTCCTCGCATTGGCCGCCTCGGGCTGTGCCGACATGTCCGCCACCCAGCGCGGCACGGCCACGGGCGCCGGCATCGGCGCGGGCCTGGGCGCGCTGATCGGCGGCACCACCGGCGGCGGCAGCGGTGGCCGCACCGCGGGCGGCGCCCTGATCGGTGCGGCAGCTGGCGCCGTAGTCGGCAATATCTGGTCCAACCGCATGGAAAACCAGAAGCGCGCGATGGAGCAAGCCACGCAGGGCACGGGCGTGCAAGTGACGCAGACGGCCGATAACCGCCTGAAGATGGAAATCCCCAGCGATATCTCGTTCGATACCAACCGCGCCGACATCAAGGGCAATTTCCGCCCCATCCTCGACCGCTTTGCGTCGACCCTGAATGAAAACCCGAACACCACGGTCAGCATCATCGGCCACACGGACAGCACGGGCAGCGATTCGATCAACCAGCCATTGTCGGTCGAGCGCGCCGCCCATACGCGCGACTACCTGGCCATGCGCGGCGTATCGCCAACGCGCATCGTCACCGAAGGCCGCGGCTCGCGCGAACCGGTTGCCTCGAACGCCGACGCCGAAGGCCGCGCCCGCAATCGCCGCGTGGAAATCTACGTCGCCGAAATGGCGCCACGCGGATAATACCGAACCAAACCTGCTGCGCGTCGGCATAGGCGGCCTGCGATGCTCACCGGCTAGGGGCCTCCATACGGCGGCGCTTTTCGGCCACCTCTCCGTTCCGCTCGCTCCGGTTTGGTTCGTTGTCGTGACTATCACGTCAACGACAACAGCAAAAAGCCCACTGGCAAGGTAACTTGCCAGTGGGCTTCTTTAGTTAAAACAGCTTATTTCGACGTCGCCTTGGCGCCGCTTTCGCCCTCTTTCGCCACCTTGGCAAAATCGCCCGCCACCACGATGGACACGGCCGCCGGCTTCAGGTACTCGCGCAGGCTCTGGTTCACTTGCGCCAGCGTCAATGCGGCCACCTTGGCTTCCAGGTCCTTGTCGTAAGCCATGGTACGGTCATGCGTCAGGTACTCGGCCAGACCGCGCGCCAGGCCGCTGTCCTGCGTGCGGCCCACCTCTTCCGATTGCAGCCAGCCCTTCTTCGCCTCGGCCAGCTCCTCCTGCGTAAAGCCATCGGCCAGCACCTTGGCGATTTCCTCGCGCAGGGCCGCTTCCACCTTGACCGTGTTTTGCGGCGCGCTGATGGCATACGCCATCCAGAAGCCGGCCGGCTCGCGCGCCGGGATCGTCACTTGCGAACCGACGCCGTACGACAAGCCTTCCTTCTGGCGGATGCGGTCGGCCAGACGGCTGCGCAAGGCGCCGCCACCGAGCATGTGATTGGCGATCAGCAAGGCGGGATAGCCGGCGGCGTCATCCTTGAGGGCGATCGGCTCGATGGCGAACAGCACGCTATTCGCCTTGTCCGGCGTTTCCAGCGTGACTTTCTCGCCGCTGACGGGCTTGACGGCGTCGGGAATGCGCACATACGGCTGCTGCGCCTTCCAGCTGCCGTACAGGCTGGCCACTTGCGCCTTCAGCGCGGCCGGGTCGAAGTCGCCCACGGCGGCAAAGGTGGCGTTCGACGCGCCATAGTAGGCGCCATGGAAGGCTTTCACATCGGCCACCTGGATGGCTTTCCATTGCGCCAGTTCCGCCGGCAAGGTGACCACGTGGCGCACATGGCCTTCCGGCGTGGCGTCAAGCAGGCGGCGGAAGGCGTTCACGGCCAGCGGCTGCGGTTCAGGCAATTCCTGCTCCGCGCGGCCGACGCGCTCGCGCTGCAATTCCAGGAATTCCGTCTCGTTCAAGGCCGGTTTTTGCAGCACTTGCGCCAGCAGGTCCATGGCGGCCGGCAAGTTCTCGCGCTTGCCCGTCAGCATGGCGGTGACGCCCTCGGCGCCACCGGAGATGGCCACTTGCATGCCCAGCTGGTCAAACTTGTCCTTCACTTCCTGGCGCGACAATTTATCCGTGCCACGCGACAACAGATTGGCCGTGTAGCTGCCCACGGCTGCCTTGCCGCGCAAGCTCTCTTCGCTGCCGAGCTGCAGTTTCAATACGACGCTGACGTTGCTGCCCTTGGTTTTTTTCGGCAGCAAGGCACCCTTCAAGCCGTTCGGCAAGGTGAAGCGCGTGGTGCGCGCCTCGATATTGTCGGGACTGGGGTCGAACGCCTCGCCCTGCGCCACGACGGCACGGCCCGTGTAGCCGGCCAGCTGCGGCGCCACGTCGGCGTAGGCCGGCACGACGGTGCGGTCCGGCGCATCGGTGGGGATGAAACGGCCCAGGGTGCGGTTCGAGCTCTTCAGGTATTTCTCGGCCGCCGCCTGCACCTGCGCCGTCGTCAGCTTGTCGAGCTGGTCGCGCTGCAGGAAGAACAGACGCCAGTCGCCGGCCGCCAGCGACTCCGTCAGGGCGATCGTCATGCGCGCCGTGTTCGAGGTGATCAGCTCGACCTGCTTGTTCAGCTGCTGTTTCACGCGCGCCACTTCCGCATCCGTGATCGGCTGCGATTTCAGCTCTTCCAGCACTTTCAGCATGGCCGCTTGCGCCGCATCCAGGTTGCCATCGACGGGCACGAGCGCGCCAAACAGGTTGTAGCCCGGTTCCAGGTTGCTCACGGAGTTGTATTCGATCTTGCTGGCCAGCTTGGTTTCCACCAGCGCCTTGTGCAGGCGGCCGGCGGGCGCATCGGTCAGCACGTGGCCGAGCACCTCGATGGCGACGGCGTCCGGGTTGCCGGACGGCGCCACGTGGTAGCCGGCGCCGACGAATTGCGTGCCGCCGCTGCGGCGCACCGTCACGGCCCGTTCGCCGTCCTGCACGGGTTCGGCCGTATACGTCGGTTCGATCACGCGCGTCGGTTTCGGGATCTTGCCAAACAACTCATTGATCTGCTTCAAGACCTTCGCTTCATCGAAGCGGCCCGCCACCATCAGCACGGC
The DNA here is from genome assembly GCF_058798615.1 of Janthinobacterium sp. GW822-FHT07H11. Classification (NCBI taxonomy): domain Bacteria; kingdom Pseudomonadati; phylum Pseudomonadota; class Betaproteobacteria; order Burkholderiales; family Oxalobacteraceae; genus Janthinobacterium; species Janthinobacterium sp. GW822-FHT07H11. Next base: position 2,163,924 of record NZ_CM179507.1, on the reverse strand, counting down.
ATTATCGGGCTGATAATATTTATGATAAAACGCGCGCAGGCGCGGAATGTTGACTTGTTCGATGTCGGAACGGGCGCCGATGGTCGACTTGCCATAGTTGTGCCAGTCATAGGCGACGGCCTGGATGCGTTCGCTGGTCACGCCGATCGGATCGCTCTCGCCCATCTCGAACTCGTTGCGCACGACCGTCATTTCACCCTTCTGCGTCTTCGGGTTCCACAGGTCGTTCTGGTCGATGGCCGCGTTGACCATGCGGTCCGCTTCCATGGCCAGCATCTGGCGCAGGTTGTCGTCGTTGGCCGGGAAGGTGGCGTAGTAATTGGTGCGGTCGTACCAGGTGGTGCCGTTGAAATCGGCGCCCGTCGAATTCAGGATCTCGACCGGGGTCTTGCTGCCCTTCTTGATGCCGAAGTTGGCGCTGGGCTTGAACAGCAGGTGCTCGAGCAAGTGGGCCATGCCCGTTTCGCCATAGTTTTCATGGCGCGAGCCGACCAGGTAGACGATATTCGTCGTCAGCGTGGGCTTGCTGGCATCGGGGAACAGCAGCACGCGCAAGCCGTTGGCCAGCCGGTATTCGGTGATGCCTTCGACGGAGGTGACCTTGACGGCGGCGCGGCTGGCGGACATGGCGCCGGCTTTCTGTGTCTTCGCGGCATCGACAGGGGTGGCGGCAAACGCCAGCGACGGCGACAGGATGCCGGCGGCAAGCAGGAGGGCGGTAATTGGTTTCAAGGCAAATTCCTGGTAACACTACGTTATGAAAAAGCGCGAGCGCATTTGGTACGAGCGTAAGAATGCTCAGGGAGCCAGCGCTGCGTCTTCGCCGCCCCATGAAATTATTACTATTTAACAATTTACGGCATACTTATCACTTACGCAAGCCCCTGCCATCGGGCCGCGATACTGGCGTGCTATACTTGACCGTTCCAGAACTATCCGCCTGTATATGAGACGAGCTCTCGTCCTGCTCTGCCTTTTCGTTTTCATCGCCCTGCCCCAGGCGTTCGCCAGCATGGCTTACGCCAGCCCTTTCCCATTCCAGCATGCAGTCGCGGCCGGCACTACCGCCATGCCCGCCGCATCCTGCGATGACACCGGCGCGCACGCCGGCGTCGCCGGCGACAGCTGCGACGCGGAAGAATGCGACAACGACCCCATTTCGCTCTATCCGACAACGCGCCAGGCCGTGCCGTTCCACGCCATCATTTGGCAAGCGGGACCGGGCGCACTTGCCGAAGCGGACGTGCGGCCGGCTACCCGCCCGCCGCGCGTCCGCCACTGAAGCCGCGCCGCAGCACGCATCGAATCCACGCCTGGGACGCACGCCAGGCACGCTTTACATTGATTGACTTTACAAGGTTACACACATGGAATGGTTATTTGACCCGACAATCTGGGTCGGCCTGCTGACGCTGGTCGTACTGGAAATCGTACTGGGTATCGACAACCTGATCTTCATCGCCATCCTGGCCGAGAAATTGCCGCCGCACCAGCGCGACAAGGCCAGGGTGCTGGGCCTGACCCTGGCGCTGGTCATGCGCCTGGGCTTGCTGACGCTGATTTCCTGGCTGGTCACCCTGACCACGCCGCTATTTTCCGTTTGGCAACTCACCTTTTCGGGACGCGACCTGATCCTGCTGGTGGGCGGCCTGTTCCTGCTGTTCAAGGCCACCACCGAGCTGCACGAGCGCCTCGAAGGCGTCACGCACGCCGAGACGGGCTCCAAAGTGTATGCCGGCTTCGGCCTCGTGGTGGCGCAGATCGTCGTGCTCGACGCCGTCTTTTCGCTCGACGCCGTCATCACGGCCGTCGGCATGGTGGAAAACCTGTACGTGATGATGGCTGCCGTCATCATTTCCATCGGCGTCATGATGCTGGCCTCGAAAGCGTTGACGCGCTTCGTCAACGCCCACCCCACCGTCGTCGTGCTGTGCCTGAGCTTCCTGCTGATGATAGGCCTGTCCTTGATCGCCGAAGGCCTGGGCTTCCACATCCCGAAAGGCTATCTGTACGCGGCCATCGGCTTCTCCGTGATCATCGAGTTCTTCAACCAGCTGGCGCGCCGCAACTTCCTCAAGCTGCAATCGACCACCCCGCTGCGCGACCGCACGGCGCAAGCCGTACTGAGCCTGCTGGGCGGGCGCAAGGGCCGCGAAGCCATCGAGGAGCACGAAGTCAAGCAGGCGCTCGACGCCTCCGCCTTTGGCGTGGAAGAGCGCAACATGGTCAGCGGCGTGCTGACCCTGGCCGAGCGCTCGATCCGCTCCGTGATGACGCCGCGCGGCGACGTCTCGTGGGTCAACCTGAACGACAGCAGCGAGAAGATGCTCAAGCTGCTGCGCGATACGCCGCACAGCATGATTCCCGTCTGCAACGATGACCTCGACAACGTGGTCGGCATCGCGCGCAGCAAGGACCTGATCGAGGACCTGGTCTCGCACGGCAAGATCGCCCCGTCCAACATGCGCGAAGCCATCGTCGTGCCGGAGGCGGCCGGCGTGCTCAAAGCCATGGAGACCCTGAAGCGCTCGCGCGGCCAGCTGGTGCTGGTGGTGGACGAATTCGGCACCGTGCAGGGCGTGCTCACGCCGATCGACATCCTCGAAGCCATTGCCGGCGAATTCCCCGACGAAGACGAGCAGCCGGACGTGGAAGTGCTGGGCCCCGGCCACTGGCGCATCGACGGCGCCACGGACCTGCACTACCTGGAGCAGGTGCTGGAAACGGAATCGCTGGTCAGCGACGATGGCGAATACAACTCGCTGGCCGGCTTCCTGCTGGCGCACTTCGAAAACATGCCGGCCGTGGGCGAAGTGCTGGAACTCGATGATCTGCGCTATGAAATCGTCGAGGCCGACGAGCGCCGCATCGCCTGCGTGGACGTGCGCCGCATCGAGCCCGATCACAGTTTGTAACACAATGGCAGGCGTGCGCCGCTTGCCATGCCGTATGCTGGGGCCTGCCTTTTCTGGAGACGCCAACATGAAACACTCGCTGCTACGCCTGACCCTGCTGGCTTGCGCCGCCTTAGGCAGCCACGCCAATGTCCTGGCCGCCTCGCAGGCCGCCACCATCAAGCCGGGCCTGTGGCAAGTCGACAGCAAGATGAGCTCGCCCGATGCCGCCACCGACAACGCCATGTCCATGGTGTTGCAGCAGCTGGGCAACCTTCCCCCCGATCAGCGCAAGCAACTGGAAAGCATGGCGGCCAGCCGTGGCATGGCCATGCCCAGCGTGGGCGCCGACGGCGCCGTGCGCATGACGGCCTGCGTGACGCCGGACATGGCGGCGCGCAAGCAGATTCCCACGGGCCAGCCCGGCGATTGCAGGTCGAACAACAGCGATATCGCGGGCGGCATGCAGGTATCGTTCACCTGCGCGAACCCGAAATCGCACGGCGAAGGCAAGGTCATGTTCACGGGCGACCAGGCATTCAGCATGCAACTGGCGGTGACCACCAACGCGCGCGGCGCGCCGGAACAGGTGAAGGTGACGAGCAGCGGCAAGTGGCTGGACGCCAGCTGCCCCGCCCCGGCGGCGCCTCAAAAGCCGTGACGGAAACCCAGATTCAAGGCGGCGTCGCCGCGTCCGCTGTCGCTGGCATTGCCCACCGTATAGCGGGCGCCGTTTTTGTTGTGGATCTTCGCGTACGAGGCATAGAAGTCGCTGCGCCTTGACAGCGAATACGTGACGCCCACGGCCACCTGGGTGGCGTCGCGGTTGGCCAGGTCGCGGTCATCCTTGTGCACCCAGGAAGCGAGCAGCTTGAAGCCGCGCACCGGCACGGACACGCCCAGCAAGACGTCGCGGCTGTCCGACGAAGACATCGACAGGGCCAGCGAGCTGTAGGCGTTGCCCGGGTCCCACGGCGAACTGCCGTAGCCCTTGTTGACGCCCACGGCGGCAAAGGCCGTGGCCACTTTCAGGTCGACATTCGCGGCCACCAGCGTATTGCGCGCCGACATGTCGATGGCGGGCAAGGTGCCGCTGGCCAGGATGACATTATTCTTGCGCTGGTGCGACACGCTGACATTCACGGCGCCGGCCGAATAGCCGAGCGTGGCGCCATAGGCGCGGTTGTTGGCGCTGCTGTACGGCGACTCGCCAAAACTGTAGATGGCGCTGGCGGTCATGCCGCGCAAGGCGGGCGTCGCGTACTTGACGGTATTGTCATAGCGCTTCACGCCGTAGCCGGCCAGGTTGCTGGCGCTGCCAGCCATGCCGCCCTTGAACGGGTCAGCCACGTCGGTGAGCGTCAGGTATTGCAGGTTGTACTGGCGGCCCAGGGTCAGCGCGCCCAGGCGGCTGTCGAGGCCCACATAGGCCTGGCGGCCGAACAGGCGGCCTTCTTCGGACTGGCCCGTGTCGTTCTGGATGCCCGCTTCCAGGCTGAACACGGCGGACACGTCGTCACCCAGCGCTTCGCGGCCCTGCACGCCCAGGCGCGAACCCGAGGCGACGCCGCCCGACAGCTTGCTGCCCGCGCAACTGGCGGCACAGCCGCGCTCGGCAACGATGCCCGCGTCGAGCACGCCGTACACGGAAACGGCGGATGGCGCGGCGCCGGCGCTGTCGGCAGCCTGGGCTTGCGCGCAAAGCACAAACGGCCCCATCCCTATCACAGCAAGCGCAAAATACGAGGTCTTCATGATAAATATCTCGGTAACGTGAAAAGAAACTGCCGGGTTATTGATCAGGACATGCGCTGTGTGTCTGACCTTAGTGTTACCTTATCCTCGCTTTTTGGCAAGCAATCTGTGCGGTGTACAACAGAAACTTCAGCTTAGCCCCGGCAGCGGCGTCGCAAGCTGACAACACGCAAATAATGAGCAGATTCAAGCTTTTTGCCGCAAAATGGGAGCGGAAGCAGGCCCTGCTGAAAGGCAATGTTCGGTGGCGAACGTTGCGCGATTTGATGCAGGCGGTACACTATTGGTTTTACCGACAGCGGCTCGCCCGTTTTTCTGCATGCTAGCTATCCTCGAACGCATTGATCCCTACACCAGCAATATCGACTTACTGGTGGAATTATTTAACTCACTGCGTCCCAAGCGCCCCCACGACAGCGCTACCGCGATCGCCAACGTGCGCACCCTGCGCCAGCTACTCAAAGGTAACCCCGCGCAAGCGCGCGCCCTGCACGAATACGTGCTGCGCGTGCTGGCCGCGCGCCGCCACGCCAGCCTGTACACCGACATCGGCGTACTGTCGAACAGCGGCTTTTTCACGGAATTGAAACGCCGCATCGCCTACCGCATGCTGCCGCCCGCCCTCGGCGACGAATACCTGAACGACGCGCTCGACCAGGTGCTGTACCTGAAGACCGACTACCTGTGGATCAGCAACGTGCCGGCCACGGACTGGCTGGAACTGTTCGACGTGCTCACCGGCGACGACATCGAACTGGCCGTCGGCGACGGCAATATCATGCTGCCGGGCCTGCTCGACGCCATCCGCACCCTGTCCTACCGCGTCTGCGCCATGGGCCTGGAGCCGGAACTGACGCGCTTCCACAGCGAAATCGAAGTGTTCCAGTCGCCGTTCATGGTGCAGAACACGGAAGTCAATGCCTACCTGGATGCCTACACGAAGCTGTTGCAAGGCGACATCGAGCACATCGAGGATGCGCGCCACTTGCTGGTGATGCTGGACCAGTGCGATGCCGTCATCGCCAAGATCCGCAAGAAGGCCCTGTACCAGGGCACCAGCATTCCCCTCACCTATCTGCTGGTGGCGCTGGCGCAAAGCATCGACCGCCTGCGCAAGCTGCTGTTCCTCGTCGACACGAGCGGCGAGTTGCCCGCATCGAGCAACGTGGACATCGCCGCCATCACGGTGGACGCCACGCAGGACGTGCTGCACCCGCAGCCCGTCAGCCGCCGCCGCGCGGGCGCCGTCGCGCTGGCGCTGGAACTGATACGCGCGCACAACCACAAGTACAAGGTCAGCGACCTGTTTTCCGACAATATCAACTTGCTGGCGCGCAATGTGACGGAAAACGCCAGCCGCACGGGCGAGCATTACATCGCGGAAAACCGGCGCGAGATGGGCGCCATGTTCCTGTCATCGGCAGGCGCCGGCGTGATCATCGGCTTCATGGCCCTGTTCAAGATATTGATGTCGTATCTGCGTTCGGCGCCGCTGGTCGAAGCCTTCATGTTCAGCATGAATTACTCGATCGGCTTCATGTTCATCCACTTGCTGCACTTCACGGTGGCCACCAAGCAGCCGGCCATGACGGCCTCGCGCATCGCCGCCGGCCTGCACAGCAAGGATGGCCGGAATATCGACCTCGACAGCATGGCGGAATTGATCAACAAGGTCTTCCGCACGCAAAACATGGCCGTATTGGGCAACCTGGCCACGGCCATCCCCACGGCCTGGCTGATCGCGCTCGGCTACAAGGCGATCACGGGACACAACCTGGTGACGCCGGAAAAAGCCATGCATCTGCTGCACGACATAGACCCCATCGGCAGCCCCGCCATCTTCTATGCCATGATCGCCGGCGTGTGCCTGTTCGTGGCCGGCCTGATTTCCGGCTACTACGACAACCAGGCGCTATACACGCGCTGGGCGCAGCGCATCGCGCAATTGCGCGGCCTGGGCCGCGTCATCGGCCAGGAGCGGCTGCAGCGGCTGGGCCTGTACCTGGAAAACAACCTGGGCGGGCTGATGGGTAATTTCTATTTCGGCATCCTGCTCGGCTCCATCGGCACCCTGGGCTTTTTGATCGGCTTGCCCATCGATATACGCCACATCACCTTCTCGGCCGCCAACTTTGCGACAGCCCTGGTGGGACTCGATCACAATATGAGCTGGCAGCTGGCCGTCAAGTCGCTGTCGGGCATCTTCGCCATCGGCACGGCCAACCTGCTGGTCAGCTTCGGCCTGGCCCTGTGGGTGGCCCTGCGTTCGCGCCAGGTGCGCTTCAAGCACGGCATGCAGTTGCTGAAGATACTCGGCAAGCGTTTCCTGCGCTCGCCCATCGTGTTCTTCTTCGGTTCGAAAAACCCGCCGCCGCTGGCACTGGCCGACGACACGGCAAACCTGTCACCCACCAAAGGCCACAAATGACCGCCAGGCGCATGCAACCGTACCTCTCCGCCCTCCTGCTGTGCTGGACCCTGGCTGCATGCGCCGCGTTGCCAAACGTTAAGAATCTCAACACCTCCCTGGAACCGGTGGCCACGCCCAAAGTCATCACCGGCAAGGGCGCCGTGCTGAACGTCAACAGCCGCGCCGCCCTGCTCAACAAGCGCTGGGCCAGGTCCGGCATGGACTTGAAGACCCAGGCCGCGCTGGAAGAGGCGGCCACGGGCGTGCCTTTGATCAAGGGCAACAAGGTGACCCTGCTGTTTGACGGCCCGCAAACCATGGCCGCCATGTTCCAGGCCATCAGCGAGGCGAAGACCAGCATCAACCTGGAAACCTATATCTTCGACCAGGACCCGCTGGGCCTGAAGTTTGCCGACATGCTGATCGAAAAGCAGCAATCGGGCGTGACGGTCAACGTCATCTACGACAGCGTGGGTACCCTCGGCGTGCCGCAGGCGTTTTTCGAGCGCATGCGCGCGGCCGGCGTGCACCTGGTGGCCTTCAACCCCGTCAACCCGGCCAAGCTGAAGGGCGACGAGTGGAAGATCAACAACCGCGACCACCGCAAGGTGCTGATCGTCGATGGCAAGACGGCGTTTACGGGCGGCATCAACATCAGCGACACCTATGCCAAGAGCTCGCTGTTCCGCTCGAAGAACAAGCCCACCGACAAGAAGGACGTGGGCTGGCGCGATACCCACGTGAAAGTGGAAGGCCCGGCCGTGGCCGCCTTCCAGTGGCTGTTCATCCGCACCTGGGCCCAGCAAGACCAGGCCGACTTACCCGACGCCAATTATTTCCCCGTGCTTTCCGAAGTGGGCGACAAGCTGGTGCGCGTGGTGGCCAGCGAACCGGACGGCGGCTTTGAAATCTACAAGGCGTATATCCTCGCCATCCAGGAAGCAAAAAAATCCATCCACATCACCTCCGCCTATTTCGTGCCCGACCAGCAGACGGTCGACGCGCTGGTGGCGGCCGCGAAACGGGGCGTGGACGTCACCGTGGTGCTGCCCGGCGTGTCCGACAGCGGCCTGGTGTTCCATGCGGGGCACGCGCTGTACGACCAATTGCTGGCCGGCGGCATCCGCATCTTTCACTTGAAACTGGCCGTGCTGCATGCCAAGACGGCCGTCATCGACGGCGCCTGGTCAACGGTAGGTTCGACGAATATCGACATGCGCAGCTTCCTGCACAACAGTGAACTGAACGTGATCGTGCTGGGCGACAGCTTCGGCCGCGAAATGGAAAACGCCTTCCAGGAAGACTTGCGCGATTCGGAAGAAATCACCAAGGCGAAATGGGAAACGCGGCCCATCTCGGACCGCATGAAGGAGTGGGCGGCACGCTTCATGAACTACTGGCTGTAACGGCCGCCAACCCTACGCTCAATACGTAATATTCGCCATGGCTTTGTATCGCGGAGGCAATGCACTATTCAAGGCCAGCACCTTGTCCAGTATCTCTGCCGGTGGTGTCCCTTTTGCACGTTCCTGCTGTAGCAGGTCCACGCGCGCCTTCGATGCTGATGCGGCAACGCCAGCGAAATAGGCTTCGGACTCCGGTGTCTGCAGTTCGCCAGAAACGGAATAGCGCACCGTGGGCCAAGCCGAAATATCGATCAAGGGAAAGGTGCCGCTGTTCGGGGCGGTATTGAAAGCGAGCAGTTTCTCCGCTTCCGCCGGATCTGCCCTCGCGCTATCGAGCAGCTTGTTGCGGTAATTGCCAGCAATGTCCGCTTGGGCAGGCACGCCGTGTTTGCTGGCCGCAGCCGTTGTCGCCGACTCCGTCACCGAGGCGTAGACCTCGGCAAAGGACTTCCTGCTGTTGTCAGGACGGGGGGCGGCATCGCCCGCCCGCGCATAGGCGGGGGCAATGGCGATGGTTTTTACTTCGTTCAACATATATTTCTCCAATTCAATATGTTATGACGATTATAACCTTCCGCCCTGTTCTGCAATCGCCGAGCAAGGCCAAAAATACCTCGCAATTCGCTTTTCCACCTGGACCGGCATCATAAAGGCCGCAAACTGGCCCACACGCCGCCCTGGCGTTCGAACGCTTCCGTGCTGACCTTTTCAAACTCGGCACTCTCGTCACTCCAACTGTAGCGCTCGACCCGGATGCAGCTGTTTTCCACGCGCAGCACATTGAAGGAATTCGACTCGCCCCGGCCCCGCGTGGACGTGGCCGTGCCCGCCTGCACCATCAGGGCGGCGTAGCCGTCGATCTTGTAGCGCTCGGCCGTGTTGCCCGCCACGCTGGCATGCAGATGGCCCGCCAGCAATAAGTCCACGCCGCATTCGGAAAACATTTGCAGCGCCAGCGGCGCACGGTCCACCAGGTCATCCTTGTCGAAGTGCTCGGGCAAGTCAAATGGATGATGGGTGACGATGATGCGCGTCAAACCGGGCGGCAAGCGGCCCAGGCGTTCACGCAGGAAATCGATCTGCTCATGGCTGATGCGGCCATCCTTGAACGTCAGCGAGCGGGCCGTATTGATGCCCAGCACGGCGATTTCCTCGTCCACGTATTCGGGCGACAAATCGTCCGTCACGTGGCGCCGGTACTTCACCAGCGGCGTCAAAAAACGGGAAAAGACGTTGTACAGGGGCACGTCATGGTTGCCCGGCACCACGATCTGCGGCCCCGGCAAGCTGTCGAGGAATTGCCGCGCCTGCTGGAATTGCACGCTGCGGGCCCGCTGCGTGAGGTCGCCGGAGACCACCACCACGTCCGGTTCCAGGCGTTCGACCAGCGCGCGCAGGGGCGCCAGCAGGGCCGCATCGACCTTGCCGAAATGCAAATCGGACAAATGCACGAGGGTGCGCATGGCGTTCTCCTAGCTGGCCGCGGGAACGGGCACGATCACGTCCAGCGCGGCGGGACGGATGCGGTAGCGCAGCGGCGTATTCATGATGGTCACTTCGCCATCGGTGGCCACGCGCAGGCGGCGGTGTCGCGTGGCGATCTCCAGGTCGGTGGCCGTCAGCACATCGAAATCCTTGGCCTGCGACAACTTGCCGAACAGCGCATGCAGGGCCAGGCGCACGAGCCCCAGGCGGCCCGGACGCTGCGCCACGTACAGGCTCAGCTGGCCGCAATCGAGCCGTTCGCGCTCGCCGATATTCAAGCCTTCCATCTGGTACTCATTATTGCCGATGAAGACAAACGGCGTGCGCCGCGCATGCACGGCGTCCTTGAGTTTCAATTGCACGCTGAGAAAGGGGTAGCGGCGCAAGGCCGCCACCAGGGCCCAGCTGAAGGCCAGCCACTTGCCCCGTCCCAGGCGGCGCTGCTGCTTTTCGCGGTCGCGCACGATGTCGGGATACAGGCCCAGGCTGGAATTGTTCAGGAAGATGCGGCCGTTGACTTCGCCCACGTCGACCTTCACGCGCACGCCCCGCGCCACGTTGGCGATCGCCGCCTCGAGCGTCAAAGGAATATTCAGATCCTTGGCGAAATGGTTCAAGGTACCCAGCGGCAAGACGCCAAACGCCGTGCCGCTGCCGACGACGACGGAGGCGACGGCGTTGATGGTGCCGTCGCCGCCCCCGGCCACGACGATGGGCGCCCCATCGCGCAAGGCTTGCTCGGCCGTGGCGATCATCTCGGCCCCGCTTTGCGCCAGGGTGATGGCGGCATCGAGGCCGACGGCCAGGAATTGCGCTTCGAGCTGCTGCGCCCAGTCGGGCGCGTAGCCGCAGCCGGCGCCCGCGTTGATGATGACGGCGATTTTACTCAGGATCGTTCCCCTTACTTGGTTTGCCGGATATGCCGGCGGCGGCGCAGGGTCGACACGCCGGCGATGCAGATGGCCAGCCAGCCATAGCTTTCCGCCATGGCCGCCAGCACGTCGCTCAGGTAATGCGCGCCCAGGTAGATGCGGCTGAAGCCCACGAGCGCCGCCATCAGGAATGCGACCAGCGCGATGGCGATGCGCCTGCCCCACGCACCCGCCGGCGCCTGGCAAATCAGGTAGGCGGCCAGCAAGCCGTACAGGGCCGTCGAGGTGGCCGTATGGCCACTGGGAAAACTGTACGTGCTCAAGGCCGTCTGCAGGATGGGTTCGTCAAAGCTGGGCCGTGCGCGCACAAAGATATACTTTAGCAGCAGATTCAGAATCATGACGCCCGGCATGGTAATGGCCAGCGTGAACAGCCAGTAGGTGGCGCCCTTGCGGTACCAGTACCAGCCCAGCAGACTGGCCAGGGTGATGGCGCCGATCACGCCATGCAGATGCGTGACGACCAGCAGGCAGCTGGTGACCCATGGCACGGCGTGCTGGTTGAACCATTGCGCCACCTGCAGGTCGATGACGGTGATCCGGGCCATGCCCATCACGGCTTCGGCGATCTCGTGGAAGACCACGATGGCCACCAGCATCAGGGCCACGCCCACCGTCATATGCAGGCCCAGCTCGCCTTCGGGCGACAGGCGCGCCTCGACGAAGCGGCGCAGTTTCAGGGTCCAGCCCGTGGTCATGCCCATGTCATTATTCTCTTGCAAACTGATCTCTCTTTCATATTCCTGGTGCTGATCAAAAAAACCACACCAGTAAAAAAAATACTGTTTATTCATACAGTAGCTGTGTTTTCATACAGTAGTTATGCTATTCTGATGACTCGTTCAACACATCTCCCTCAAAGGAATTGTCATGGCAACATTGAATAGCGGTTTTGGCTCACGGTTCGGCCTGGAATACGCCCCAAGCTCTTTCCTCGTCCGCATGGGCAAGCGCGAAATCCTCGTCTGCCGCGACTTCCGCAAGCGCTACTACACCGTCAATCCCCTGATCGAGTGCGGTACGGGCATCGAGCCGGGTTATGTTGAAGTGCTGCTGATGCGCCGTTGGCTCCTCATTTTATCCAAGGCGCATTAAGAATGACTTTAAAACAAGGTGCTCGCACCGTGTTGTAAAGTCAGCTCCGCCCGGCCACGCCGGGAGCGCGTCAGTACCGGCCAGCGGCAACGCTGGCCGACCCCTCATTACTGCATGCGCTCCGGTGCGGCCGGGCTGGCAGGTGTTTCGGCGGCGGCGCCGGCAAGCGCGTTGGCAGGCGGCAGCTTGTCAAACACATGCGCCTCGTACCACAAGGTCACGAACAACACCATCACGACGGGGCCGATGAACAGGCCCACGAGGCCCAGGGTTTCCACGCCGCCCAGAATACCGAACAGCACGGCCAGGAAGGGCAAGCGGGTGGCGTTGCCGATCATGCCAGGCCGCACGAAGTGGTCGGCCACGAACAGCACCACGGTACCCCAGGCGGCCACGCCGATGCCGGCGCCCACATTGCCCTGGAACACCAATACGGCGGCCGCGCACAGGTAAGCGAGCGGCGCGCCGAACGGGATGATGGCCAACACACCGGTGGCGAACGCCCACAGGGCCGGCGACGGCAAGCCGGCAATCGCATAGGCGATGCCGATCAGCACGCCTTCGGCCAGGCCCACGAGCACCAGGCCGTTGACGGTAGCGCGTATGGCCGTGGGAATCTTTTGCGCATAGCGGCCCCAGCGTTCAGGACGCAGGAAATGGCTGCCGACGGCCGTGATCTGGCGCGTCAGCGCTTCGCCATCCTTGTAGAAGAAAAACAGGCACAAGAAGGCCAGGCCGAAGTCGACCAGGCGGTGGAACACGTCCGCGCCGAGGACTTTCAGCATGTCGCGCGCGGAGTGAAAGCCGCCCACGGCGCTGCCCGCAAAAAAGTGGCTCAGGCCATGGGGCTGGCTCAAGGTGGCTTGCCACCAGTCGCCGATGGCGCTGCCGGCCAGCGGAATGTGCGCCACCCAGTCCGGCGCGGGCAAGCCGTCCGTATTCGCATGGACGACGAAATTGGCCAGCACGGGCACTTCGCGCGCCGCCTGCGCCACGCCGAACAGCACGGGGATGATGAAGAGGCAGGCGAACGCCAGCGTCAGCACGGCCGCCGCGATGAGGGTGCGTTGGCCCAGCACCGCGCGCACGCGCAGGTACAGGGGCCAGGTGGCCACGCACAGGATGCCGGCCCACACGAGCGGCAAAAAGAAACGCTGCATGACGAAGGCCGTCACGGCGATCAGGGCCAGGGAAAAGCCTGCGCTGACGATGTCGCGCTGGGTATCGCTCATGCCACTCCATTCATGCCCCCCGCTGGAAGCGGTGATGGGGCTTAGCTAGGCGCCAGTTGCGCAGGCGTAGCGTAACACGGCGGCATGCCGATTTATACGAGGCCCAGCTCCACCGGCTTGACGCCGGCAAACACGTGCTCGAGTTGCGCCGGGGTCAAGCCGAAGGTGCGGCGCAGCAAGCCGCCCAGCACGGCGCGGTACTCGTTGAGCACGGGCATGTCGCGGTTCTGGAACAGGTTCGCCTGCGAAATCGCCACCTGCTCGCCGGCCACCTGCTTGCCCTTGATCCCGCCACCGAGCACCCAGAACACGCTGCCGTGGCCGTGGTCCGTGCCGCGGTTGCCGTTTTCGCGGAAGGTGCGGCCAAATTCGCTGACCACCACGACCACGGTATGGCGCCATTCGCTGCCCATTTCCTGCGAAAACGCGGCCAGGCCCCGCCCCAGCTCATCGAAGCGCCCCGCCAGATAGCCGCTGGCGCCGCCCTGCCCCACGTGCGTATCCCAGCCGCCCACGTCGACGAAGCCGAGGTTGTATTTGTCCTGCATCAAGCGGGCGATGCGCTGCGCTTCCAGTGCAAAACCCTTGGTACTGATGGCGTTGCGGTTGGCCGCCAGCATCTCGCCCGTCAATTCCCGGCTCACGTCCGCGCGCACGACAAAGCCCGCGCTGACCGGTTGCTGCAAGGGCGTGCCCTTGTACATGGCAGCGATGAGCTGGCTTTGACGCGCATCGATGCCGGACTTGCCCACGGAGCGCAGCCCCACGTTCGGCACCTGCACGCCGCCCTGGAAGATCAGCGGCAGCTGGTCCGTGAAGGAAATGGCGTGCTTGCTGCTATTGAGGCTTTGCGCCAGCCGGTTCAGGAAACCCGAGCGGAAATCGCGCCGGCCGCCGATTTCCTGCCCCAGTTCGATGCTGTCCTGCGTCTCGAAATGGCTGCGCGTCAAATCGGTCGTGCCCGCAAACGGGATGAAGGCCGCCTCGCCGCCGTTAAACATGGGATAGATGCTCTCGCGCAAGGCCGGATGCAGGGCCCAATCGCTATTCAGGGCCAGCGCGCCATTGTCCGCCCCGGGCTGCGCGATGGCGATATTCGGCCGCGATGCGTAATAAAAATCGCTGCCGAGCGGCACCAGCAGGTTGCTGGCGTCATAGCCGCCGCGCAGGAAGACGAACAGCAGCTTCGCCTCCGTGGCGGGCGCGGCCAGCAAGCTGCCCGCGTACGACAACAGGGGCGCGGCGGCCAGGGCTTTCAACAAGTCACGACGGTGCATGGCAACTCCTTTCAGTATTTAACGCGTGAACAAAACCGTAGCGAGCGGCAGTGAACTGTGGCCGAGACGCGGAACTGTGCGAATGCACAGTGAGCATCGCAGGCCGCAAGTCGCGACGCGCAGCAGGTTTTGGCAGGCGTTTTAGCGGTGCATCATTTCTGGCGAAGACAGGAGAAAAGTGTTCCATTCCTGCGGCGAGGCGGCCTGCTCCAGCGCCTGGCGCGTGGCGGGGCTCAAGGTCGCTTGCAGCGACTGGTAATACAGGGCGCTGGCCAGCTGGGGAAACGCCGCTTTTTCCTGCGGCTGCGGGCCCTCCGTCCTGAACAGGCCGGCGCTGCCCGAGCCGATGGTGCGGGCGATGTCGAAACGCGTCGTCATCTGGCCGGGGCTGGCCCAGGCAGCGTCCGTCAGCGGATAGCCGTCCGGCGTCTGGCGCCCGTACAGGGGCTGGCCCATGCGCGCGAGCCAGCTCAGCATGGGACCGGCGTTGAGGATGGGTTTGTCGTCGTAGCTGAGGCGCACGGCCGACACCACGTAATGCATGGGGTCCTTGAATTTCTTGCCTAGCGATTGCCTGAACTCGGGACTGGCAAACATGGTCTGCAGCACGTCGGCGATCATGCCGTCGCTGTGCCGGAAGGTGGCGGCCATGCGCGCCACCAGCGCTTCGGGAGGGTTATCTCCCACGAAATACTGGGCCAGCTTGCCACTGATAAAGTGCGCGGTGGCGGGACTGCGGCTCAAACGGTCCAGCGCTTCATCGAGCTCGGCCAGGCCCCTGCCCTTCACCGTTTGCCCGAGGAATTGTTTATCGCCGTAATCGTGGCGGTTCGGATTGAATTCGAACAAGCCGCGGCGCACGTATTGCGATTGCAAGGCCGGTTTCACCTTCGGCGTCTCCGGCCCCAGGTTCACCCCCACCCCGGTCAGGATGCGCGCCAGTTCCTGCACGTCCATCTGGCTGTAGCCGCCGTTGACGCCCAGGGTGTGCAGTTCCATCAACTCGCGCGCATAGTTTTCATTGATGCGCTTGACGGCATTGGCTTCATTGTCGAGGTAGCGCAGCATGGCCGGATGGTGGACGGTGGCGCCCAGCAAGTCGCGAAATTTCCCCAAAGCATGCGGCGCGATGGCGTTCGCCTCGTAATCGCCGACCATGGCGCGCAAGTTGTGCTTGCCCTGGTGCACGCTGAAATGGTTGAGCCAAAACCAGCTCAGCTGCTGCTGCAGCTGGTTAGTCGAATACACGTCCAGCAGCAAGGAGCGCGTGGCCGCCTCGCGCGCCAGGCGGTTCAGTTCCTGCTGGTACTCCTTTTGCGCCTGCTGCTTCGCCATCTCGTCCATGACGCCGGCCGATGCCTTGCGCTTTTGCTCCACGGACATGACGAGCTGATCGAGCGGCACCTGGCTGATGGTCATGGCGTCGATCTGCGCCTGCACGGCGGGCGGCAGGCTGGCTTTGCCTGGATGTAACTGTGCCTGCAGGTAAGCGTTCCAGCCTTGCGCCTGCACCTGGCGCATGCTGCCTGCGTTCACGCCCCAGCTGACGCGCGCAAGCATGGCGACATCTTGTGCCGGACTGGTCTGCGCGGGACTGGCCGGCGCGCGATGCCCGGCCTGGACGGCAGGTTGCGTCGCGGCGCAGCCGGCCAGCAACAGCAGGGACAGCAAAGTCGTCGGCAACAGGCGGTTCGGGGTCATGGCGCTCCTTCAGGCGATTTCATGCAGAATGCCTGAGGGTACGCCCAGGTGGACCTGCGCGTGATTGCCATTTGCAACGAGTTGTAATCAGGCGGGCTTGCTCATTAGCCAGGTTCTCGCGGGTACGGGCACATGAGCAATGCATAATCTCAGATAAAATGTTATCGAGAGAAATGCGTATTGCAATGGCAGCTGCGTATTTTCTCTTGAACCAGACATTATCCATACAACACGTCCACATTAAAAAGAAATGAAAATATTATTGATCGCTGCAGCAGGAATGTTATCGCTCATTCAAACGCCGTCAGCCTTCGCGGAGAATCTGAATGGAAAAAACCTGTATGTACAGCGATGTGCCGTATGCCATGGCGCAGAGATCAGGGGCACAGGGCCGTTGGCGAATAAAAGCACGCCTCCCACGCCTGATCTCACCACGGCCGCTTTCAAAAAACGCCTGAAGGATTATCCGGGCGTGATCGTATCCTCGGTCATATTGCGGCCGAATGGCGATTTGATTCCAAAGACCTTGAAAGAGAATGGCGTCAAGATCGCGCCCTACGCCTGGCGGGTAAAGGATTTTCGCGATTTGAATCAATACATGAGCGATGTGATTTTCAAAAACCGCTGATATCGAGATCAATGGCGTACACCTCGCGCAGGCATAATCCGCACTCAATCATGCTATTTCAATAAATCCGCACACTTGTCGCGCAGGAAATCGCGTAACTGCAGCACCAACGGGGTCAGCTGTGTGCGGTGCATGCACACCAGGTGCAAGGGCGTGGCCTCGCCCGCCACCTCGGGCAGCAGCACGTGCAGGCGGCCGGCCGCCACGTCGCCCGCCACGTCGAGCCGCGATTTATAGGCGATGCCCAGCCCGGCCACGGCCCAGCGGCGCACCAGGTCGGCGTCGTCCGCACTGCGGTTGCCGCTCACTTGCACCGCGACTTGCTCGCGCTGCGGCAGGCGGTAAAAAGTCCAGCGGTCGTGCAAGCCGTCTTCCAGCGCAAAGCGCAGGCAATTGTGCTGCGACAAGTCTTGCAACGCCAGCAACGGTCCATGCTCGCGCAGGTAGGCGGGCGACGCCACCAGCACTCTGTCGTTGGCGGGC
This sequence comes from Janthinobacterium sp. GW822-FHT07H11, assembly GCF_058798615.1. Lineage (NCBI taxonomy): Bacteria > Pseudomonadati > Pseudomonadota > Betaproteobacteria > Burkholderiales > Oxalobacteraceae > Janthinobacterium > Janthinobacterium sp. GW822-FHT07H11. Next base: position 2,146,626 of record NZ_CM179507.1, on the reverse strand, counting down.
GCGATCGGCATGGCGACCATGCTCGAATCGTCTTGCTGGCCATAGCGGATGGCCACGTCGACTTGCTGGCGCACCATGTCGGCCACCCGGTCGCTGGCGCTGAGCTGGTAGTGCAGCTTCGGGTGGCGCGACTGGAACTCGTCCAGCCAGCCCAGCAGCAGGTTGCGGCCCAGGTCGGATGGCATGGCAATTTTCAAGGTTCCGCCGAAACTGTCCTTGCCCGCCAGCAGAGCATCATGGCCCGCGCGCAACAGGCGCAAGGCTTCGCGCGCGTGCTCCAGGTATTGCGTGCCTTCCGGCGTCAGGCTCAGCGAACGGGTCGTGCGGGCCAGCAGGCGCAGGCCCAGTTCCCCTTCCAGGCGCTTGACGGCGGCGCTGGCCAGCGCGGGCGAAATGCCGAGCTCGCGCGCGGCCGCCGACAAGCTGCCCCGGTCGGCCGTGCGCACAAATACCTGCAAGTCATCGAGTCGCAGCAATTTTCAGCATTCCCTTGAAAGTGTTTCGGTACGCGCCCTCTTTTTCGCTGGCGAGAAAATGGCCATGATACGTCAAACCCATATGGCCACGCCCACAATGTTGTCGGATGACGGTCCTTCGGACCTCATCCGCCCCACCCGACTCCATCACTGTTTTAGCAAAGGAAGAACATGAAAGCCATCGCCTACCGCCACAGCCTGCCCATCACCGATGCCGACGCCCTGCTCGACATCGAGCTGCCCGTGCCCGTCGCCACGGGGCGCGACCTGCTCGTCGCCGTCAAGGCCATCTCCGTCAATCCCGTCGACGCCAAGGTGCGCAAGAACCGCGCGCCGAAAGACGGCCAGCCCGAAGTGCTGGGCTGGGATGCGGCCGGCGTCGTCACCGCCGTCGGCCCCGACGTCACCCTGTTCCAGGTGGGAGACAAGGTTTGGTACGCGGGCGCCATCAACCGCCCCGGCAGCAACAGCGAATTTCAACTGGTCGACGAGCGCATCGTCGGCCACATGCCGGCCAGCCTGGACTTTGCTCCGGCCGCCGCCCTGCCGCTCACGGCCATTACAGCCTGGGAATTGCTGTTCGACCGCCTGCAGCTCAGCCGCGACAAGAGCCTGACGGGCAAGTCGCTGCTCGTGATCGGCGCGGCCGGCGGCGTCGGTTCCGTACTGGTGCAGCTGGCGCGGCAGTTGACAGGCGTCACCATCATCGGCACGGCGTCGCGCGCGGAAACGGCCGACTGGGTCAAGCAACTGGGCGCGCACCACGTGATCGACCACAGCCTGCCGCTGGCGGGGGAAATCACGCGCCTGGGCTTGCCGCCCGTCGATTATGTGATCAGCCTGAACCAGACCGACCAGCATTTCGAGCAAATCGTCGAACTGATCGCGCCGCAGGGAAAATTTGCCCTGATCGACGATCCCGAGCACATCGACGTGCGCAAGTTCAAGGGCAAGAGCGTGTCCTTGCACTGGGAACTGATGTTTACCCGTTCGCTGTTCCAGACGGACGACATGGTCCAGCAGCATGTTTTGCTCGAGGAACTGGCGCGGCTGGTGGACGCGGCCGTCATCAGGACCACCGTGGCCGAGCGCTTCGGCACGATCAATGCGGCGAATTTGAAGCGCGCGCATGCCCTGCTGGAGAGCAACATGGCCAAAGGCAAGATCGTCCTTGAAGGGTTCTAAACTCAGGTAATCAGGATGGCCCGGAAATCATTGACATTCGTCAAGGTCGGGCCAGTCACCACGGAATCTCCCAGCGCCTGGAAGAAGCCGTGGCCATCGTTGTTATCGAGGCTGTCGCGGGGCTTCATGCCCAGCGCCCAGGCACGCTGCAGGGTGTCGGGCGCCAGATACGCGCCGGCGATCTCTTCCTGGCCGTCGACGCCATCCGTGTCGCCGGCCAGCGCGTGGATGCCCGCTTGTCCTTCCAGCGCGATGCCCAGCGCCAGCAAAAATTCCACATTGCGCCCGCCGCGGCCGGTGCCGCGCACGGTGACCGTCGTTTCGCCGCCCGACAGCAGCACGCAGGGGGCGGGAAACGGCTGTCCCCGCACCGCCGCTTGCAGCGCGATGCCGGCCATGACCTTGCCCACGTCGCGCGCCTCGCCTTCCAGGCTGTCGCCCAGGATATACGGCGTGACGCCGGCCGCGCGCGCCACGGCGGCCGCCGCTTCGAGCGCCATCTGCGGCGTGGCGACCAGGGTCGTGCGCGTGCGCGCCAGGCGCGGGTCGCCGGGCTTGACGGATTCGCCGCGCCCGCTTTCCAGCATTGCTCTTATGCTGTCCGGCAAGTCCATGCCATGGCGGCGCACGATGGCCAGCGCGTCCTCGCACGTCGTCGCGTCGGCCACCGTGGGGCCGGAGGCGATATCGCCGAGCTTGTCGCCAGGCACGTCGGAAATCGCCAGGGTCAGCACCTGGGCCGGATGGCAGGCGGCCGCCAGCCGCCCGCCCTTGATGGCGGACAAATGGCGGCGCACGCAATTCATTTCGCCGATGGTGGCGCCCGACGCCAGCAGCGCCCGGTTCAAGGCTTGCTTGTCTTCCAGGCTGATGCCGTCCAGCGGCAGGGCCAGCAGCGAGGAGCCGCCGCCCGAGATCAGGCACAGCACCGTGTCGTCCGCCTGCAAGTTGGCGACCAGGTCGAGCATGCGGCGCGCCGCCGCCATGCCGGCCGCATCCGGCACCGGGTGCGACGCTTCGACGATTTCGATGCGCTCGCAGGGCACGGCATAGCCGTAGCGCGTGACGACGAGCCCGGACAGCGGTCCCGGCCAGTGCCGCTCCACGGCTTGCGCCATGGCGGCCGAGGCCTTGCCGGCGCCGATGACGATCAAGCGTCCCTGGGGCGCGGGCGGCAGATGGGGCGGTATGCAGTGCGATGGCTGGGCCGCTGCGATGGCGGCGTCGAACATGGCTTGCAGCAAGGCGCGCGGCGCTGGGGGCGTCGTCATGGTGTCTCCTCCGGTATCCGAACCCGATCATAGCAGGGACGGCGCCGCCCGGCGGCTACAATGGCGGCTTGATCACGAACAGGAATGCCATGAACGACGCCATCGAATGGACCAGCCTGGCCCGCAGCTTCGGGCTGTTTGCCGTCACGGCCGTGGCCGAACTGCTGGGCTGCTACCTGCCCATGCTGTGGCTGAGCAACAAGGGCAGCGCCTGGCTGCTGTTGCCGGCCGTCCTCAGCCTCTTGATCTTCGTCTGGCTGCTGACCCTGCATCCAGCCGCCAGCGGCCGCGTCTACGCCACGTATGGCGCCATCTATATCGCCACGGCGCTGGGCTGGCTGTGGCTGGTGGACGGCGTCACGCCCGCCTGGAGCGACATCGCCGGCGTGGGCCTGGCCCTGGCCGGCGCCGCCGTCATCGCCATGGGGCATAAAACAGCTTGATTCGCCTCAAGCGGCATGCGCGCGGAAGTTGGTTTCCGCCGACCATGCCGCGCTGGCGCGGGCCAGCAAGACGGCTTCGCCATCGGCCAGCCAGTCGTCGGCGTCGGCGATCTTCCACATGGCTTGCAGCAGCTTGCGGCGCAGGTCCGGCTCATCGATTTCATCGAGCAGGCTGTCGATCACGCCATGGGCCAGCTGCACGGCGCCATGCACGGTCGAGGTCAGCATGTCGTCGCACAAGTCTTGCAGCAACTGTTGAAAGGCGGCGGGCGCCAAATCGATATGTTCGAGGATCTTACTGCCGTGCAAGGCCTGCAGTTCGGCGCTGTCCAGGTTGCCATCGACGATCATCATCAGGGCCAGGATGCGGCCCGCTGCCTGGGGGCTGTTCATTTCATAGGTACGCATGATTGTTCTTTCCATTATTGATTGAGAAATGCGCCCCCGCCGTGGCGGGGCGCGCGGTACAGCTTACTTTTTGCCGCGGGTGGCAAACACGCTGGCCAGGCAGCTTGCCGCGATCAGCACGAACACCACCAGCAGCGACGCTTCGACCGGCACGTGGAACCACGGCATGACCAGCATCTTGGCGCCGATGAACACCAGCACCATCGCCAGGCCATACTTGAGCAGATGGAAGCGGTCAGCCACGTCCACCAGCAGGAAATACAGTGCCCGCAAGCCCATGATGGCGAACAGGTTCGAGGTGAAGACGATGAACGGGTCCGTCGTGATGGCGAAAATCGCCGGGATCGAGTCGACCGCGAAGACCAGGTCCGTCACCTCGATCAGGATCAGCACGAGGAACAGCGGCGTGACATAGCGCAAACCGCCCTTGACGACCGTAAAGCGTTCGCCGTGGTCGCCGTCGGCCACCCGCAGGTGGCGGCGGGCAAAGCGCAGCACCGGGTTGTTCGCCACGTCCGGCTCGGCGTCGGCCGCCACCAGCATGCGGAAACCCGTGACCAGCAGGAAGGCGCCGAACAGGTACAGCACCCAGCTGAACTCGCTCACCACCCAGGCGCCGGCCATGATCATCACGGCGCGCATGACGATCGCGCCCAGCACGCCGTAGACCAGGACCCGGCGCTGGTACTGCGGCGGCACCTGGAAGGCGCCAAAGATCAGCAGGAACACGAACACGTTATCGACCGACAGCGCTTTCTCGATCAGGTAGCCGGAGAAAAACTCCAGCGCCTTCTGGTTGGCGATCTCGGGGCCGGCCGTGCCGTTCAGGTACCACCACAGGCCGCCGTTGAACAGCAGGGCCAGGCTGACCCACACGAGCGACCACGTCGCCGCTTCCTTGACGCTGACCTTGTGCGCCTTGTTGCCGCCAAAGACGAACAAATCGAGCGCCAGCATCAGCAGGACAAAGGCGATGAAGCCGGCCCACATGGGCGCCGTTGCAATGCTCTCCAGGCCGTTCATCGGCGGCCTCCGCTACTGCTTCTATCTCTACGCCAGCACATGGTGTCTCTCCTTGCATGAATGAGCAGTCATCATAGGCGCAATTGAAACATCGAACAAATCGAATATAATGAATAAATACATCGAAAAACTCGATATATTAACCAAGGATCGACGATGTCCACGCTCAACTTCAAGCACTTGCGCTATTTCTGGATGGTGGCCAAGACGGGCAGCATCGCCCGCGCGGCCGAGCAGCTGCACCTGACGCCGCAATCGATTTCCGGCCAGCTCAGCGACTTTGCCGAGACCCTGGGCGTGGAACTGTTCCGTCGCAGCGGGCGCAAGCTGGAATTGACGGAGACGGGCAGGCGCATCCTCAGCCATGCGGAAGAGATCTTCAGCACCGGCGACGAATTGCTGGAAATCGTGCGCGACCAGTCGCGCACGGCGACGACGACGTTTCGCGTGGGCTGCGCCGATTCCGTATCGAAACTGATCGCCTGCCGCCTGGTCGAACCGGCGCTGGGCCTGGCCGAACCGCTGCGCATGATCTGCCGCGAAGGCCGGCTGGCCAGCCTGCTGGCGGACCTGGCCGTGCACCGGCTGGACCTGATCATCGCCGACCGCCCCATGCCGTCCCACTTGAGCGTGCGCGGCTACAACCATTTGCTGGGCGAAAGCGGCATGACCCTGTTCGGCACGCCGGCGCTGGCCGCCACGCTGGAAGGCGGCTTTCCCCGCTGCCTCGATGGCGCCCCGCTGCTGCTGCCGGGCGAGGACTTCGCCATCTACGGCCGCCTGCTGCAGTGGCTGGGCGAGCACAATCTGCACCCGCGCATCGTGGGCGAATTCGACGACAGCGCCATGATGCAGGCGTTTGGCCAGTCCGGCGCCGGCCTGTTCTTCGCCCCCACCGTGATCGCGCCCCAGGTGTGCGAACAGCATGGCGTGGTGGCGCTGGGCCGAGTCGACAGCCTCGTCGAGCAAGTGTATGCGATCACCACGGAGCGCCGTTTGAGCCACCCGGCCACCGTCGCCATCAGCCAGAGCGCGCGCCACGAGCTGTTCGTGTAGCAGTTACACAACTGACGTCCCACCATTAAAACCCCGCAAATACATTTGAACAAATACATCTATATAATGGCACTCCTCCCCGACGCCTTGCGCGCCCCTTCCTGGACTTGCCGCAATGAAGCACTTGCACGACATCCCCTCTGCCTTCAAGCATGAATTTGCCAACCCGCGCCTGTGGTGGTCGCGCGCCGTCGTCGTCGGCATGGCTGCCGTCGCGGGCCTCGTCGTCGTCGGCTTTACGTGGCTGGCGGAAACAGCGCTCGACTGTTTTCTCTTTTTTAACGGCAAGGCCTGGTGGTTCGCCCTGCTGTGGACGCCCGCTTGCGCCGCCCTGCTCGTCTGGCTGACGCGCCGCTATGCCATGGGCGCGGCCGGTTCCGGCATTCCCCAGGTGATGGCCGCGCTGGACCCGGCCGTGGCGCCCGAGCAGCGCTCGCTGTTTGTTTCATTAAAACTCAGCGCCGCGAAGATAGTCCTGACGGCGGGCGGCTTGCTGGGGGGATTGTCGCTGGGGCGCGAAGGGCCGTCCGTGCAGATCGCCGCCGGCGTGATGCTGGCCGCGCGACGCTGGCTGCCGCGCCATGCGCAGGTGAGCGCCCATTCGCTGCTGGTGGCCGGCGGCGCGGCCGGCATCGCGGCCGCCTTCAACACGCCGCTGGCCGGCGTCATGTTTGCCATCGAAGAACTGTCGCGCTCGCCCGAGCAGCGCAACAGCGGCCTCATCGTCGCCGGCATCGTGCTGGCCGGCATGATGGCCGTCTCGATCCACGGCAACGCCACCCACTTCGGCATCATCCACCCCGGTCCCATCGGCCTGGCGCTGGCCCTGCCAGGTTTACTGGTCACGTTGGTGGCGGGCGTGGCCGGCGGCCTGTTTGCCCGCCTGCTATTGGCCTGCGCCCGGGGCAATCCGCTGGGCAGACTGTCCGCGTGGAGAACCGGCCGGCCCGTGCTGTTTGCCGCCGTCTGCGGTTTGCTGGTGGCGGCCATCGGCATCGCCAGCCACGGCGCCACGTTCGGCAGCGGCACCGTGGCCACGCGCGCCATGCTCGAAGGCTCCAGCGACGCGGCACCGGCCTTTGTGGCCTTCAAATATGTGGCGACGTGGCTGACCGTGTGGTCGGGCGTGCCGGCCGGCATCTTCGCCCCATCCTTGGCCATCGGCGCCGGCATCGGACATGACATTGCGCAACTGCTGCACTACCCGCACGCGCCCGCCCTGATCGCGCTGGGCATGGTCGGCTTCCTGGCCGCCGCCACGCAGGCGCCGCTGACGGCGTTCATTATTGTCATGGAAATGGTCGACGGCCACGGCATGGTGCTCAGCCTGATGGCCTGCGCCGTGGTGGCCAGCACCGTGTCGCGCGTGCTCAGCGAACCGCTGTACGGGGCGCTGGCCCAGCTGCAGCTGCAGCGGCTGCCGGCGCCGCCGAACTAGAAATGGCTGCAGGGGCGCAGCAGGCGGCCGTCCTGCCATGCGCAGACGGTGCGCGTGCCGTCCTCGGCCCAGCGGCGCTCCAGGCCGTGCTTGCGCCCGTCGACATACTCCGCGGCATGCAGCGGCGTGCCATCGTCGCGCCAGCTTTGCGTGCTCAGCATGACGCCCTCCTCGAACAGGGTTTTCTGGTCCAGCTGGCCATTCGCGAAATACAGCAGCGACCAGCCCTGCGGCTTGCCATGCAGGTAATTGAGGCGCGACTTTTCACGGCCGTCCGGCCACCAGGCCTGGTGCAGGCCGTTGCGCTGGCCGTCCAGATACGGTCCGCGCTCGGCCAGCCGGCCATTCGGATGAAACGCTTCCGCCTGGCCCGCCAGCACGCCATCGGCAAAATGCGCGTGGTTGCTGATCTGGCCATGCTCGTCAAAGCTCAGGTATTCGCCATCGGCGGGCTGGCCCGCGTGGTACGACAGTTCATGACTCAGCTGGCCATTCGCATGGTAGTGGCTGTGCAAACCCTCGAATTCGCCGTCGCGGTAAGCCTTGCGGCTTTTTACCGTGCCGTCCGCATACCAGGCGACGCTCACGCCGTCGAAATCGCCCTCGCCGTTGCGCTCTTCCAGCAGGGCCGGCTGGCCATCGGCGAAATACACGCTGCGCTGGTAGGCGTAGCTGGGCGACTCCGGGTCCGGGCCGCGCAGCCAGGCATCCATGTGCAGCTTGCCTGGCGGCTGCGCAAAGTGCAGCTGCCAATGCCAGGCCTGGCGGGCCGCATCGTGGCGCAGCGGCGCGCGCTGCTCGTACATGGCCGCCGCGCGCTCCGCCGGCTGGTAGTCCGCGTCGAAATAGCGCGAGGCGGGCGACTCGCCAGCGGCGGCTTGCGGCGCTTCGGACGGCCGGGCCGGGGCGGCCATGGAAAGGGATGAACCGGCCAGGACGGTAGCCAGCAAAATGGAAATGACTGTCTTCAATGCATGCTTTCATCAACGGCGGGACAGCGCCGATGATAAGGGCAAGCGCGGCGCTCAAGCCACACGCTTGCCCCATGATTACATGGTGAACGGAAACGGCTGCATGCCCGCCTGCCTGTCGTCGAGGGTGACGACGGCCAGCAAGGCGCTCAAGCCCTGGTTCAGCTGCGCCAGGCTGTCCGCGTCCAGCTGGGCCAGCGCGCTGGGCAGCAAGCCCCGCGCCGGTTGCGGCGCGGCCCCGATCACGGCCTGGCCCTCTGCCGTCAGGGTAAGCGTGACGACGCGCTGATCGGGCTGGTCGCGCGCCTTGCGCACATAGGTTTTTTTCACCAGCGCATCGACCAGGTTGCTGGCCGTCGTCTGGTGGATGGACATCCTGGCGGCCAGTTCGCCCATGCGCAAACCGGGCCGTTCGAGCAATTCCTGCATCACCCATAATTGGGCGCCCGACACGCCGCACTGTTTCTCGATCTGCGCCGAGTGCCGCTGCGCCGCGCGCATCACCACGCGCATGCTTTGCAGGGCCTGACTTTGCGCCTTGGCCACCGCCGATGCCTCCCGTTCCACCACCATTGCCTCCAGTTATCAGATCCGGCATCGCGCCTGCTGGCGGACCGGAATCCCTGCATGATACCTGCAAAGGCGGGCGGCTCCTAGCGCATGGGCACTGGCTCTCCAGCCTGCCACGCCTGTTCCAGCACCAGCTTGCCGGCCTGGTCCCACTGGCGCTCGATGCCGTGCTTCTTGCCGTGTTCATACGGCACGATCTGCCGCAGGCTGCCGTCGCCGTACCAGGTCTGCAGCAAGCCGTGGCGCTGGCCTTCGACAAACGGCGTCACGCTGGCGCGCACGCCGTTGGCATGCCAGTCGCTCGTGTCGCCATGGTCGCGTCCCTGCGCGTCTTTCTGCCACGCAAAATTGGGCCGGCCATTCGGACCCCACGTTTGCAAGCTGAGCACGGCACCTTTCTGGTACAGCGTCTTGTTCGACACGACGCCATTGCCATGGCTTTCAAACGACCAGCCGTCGGGCTGGCCATGCACCCAGACGGTCCTGGCCAGCACCTTGCCGTCCTCGGCATACATGACGAACTCGCCCTCGCGCTGGCCAGCGACGTGCCGTCCCCTTCGGAACAGCTTGCCGTCCGGATAAAACGATTCCTCCAGGCCATCCATCTGGCCATTGCGCCGATACGAGCGGTTGCTGACGGCGCCATTCGCGCCATACGACACTTGCTCGCCATCGGCCATCTCGTCGCCGTGGTACACGGTGCGGCTCATCAGCTGGCCGTTCTCGTGATAGGTTTCCGAGATGCTGTCGCGTCCGTTCGGCAGCGCCGTCACTCTTTGCTTGACCTGGCCATTCTCGAAGTACACGCTGCCGCCCAGCAGCTCCTCGCCCTGGGCATTGAAATAGGTTTCGCGCAGCAGCTGGCCATTTTCGTAGTAATACTTGCGAAAACGCACAAACTTGATCTGGCTCAGGTCCAGGTCCGTGGCATAGGTTTCAAAGGCCAGCACGCCCGGCGTGTCGGGAAATTCGAGCCGCACATGCCAGGCGCCCAGCGCCTCGTCGCGCACGGGCGGCGTGCGCAGCGCATAGGCGGCGCGGCGCTGATTGCTGGGCATGAAATTTTCATCCAGATACATGGTGTGCTCTTCCTCCTGCAAGGTTGGCGTTGGCGTTGGCGTTGGCGCCGCCGGCTGTTCCTGCGCCGCCAGCGGCAAGGCCAGGGCCATGCCCAGCAGGGCGGCCAGCGGCCAGCGCATCGTCTGTTGCATCCTCATGTTGCTCCATTGTTCATATTTCTTTGCGGCCACTATCATAAAGGCAAGCGCCGTTCGCCATGGGCACGATTGCCGCCCCCACAATAAAAAACCGGGACCGGACCTGCTGGTCCGGCCCCGGTCCGGGGACATGCGCTGGCGCCCCCCATCAGCCCATGCCGTCCTTGACTGGCGACAACTGGCTCGCATGCAGCCGGGCATACGCGCCGCCCTGCCGCAGCAAGGCGGCATGGCTGCCCGACTCGACCAGGCGGCCGCCCTGCATGACGACGATGCGGTCGGCGCTTTCGATGGTGGACAATCTGTGGGCGATGACGATGGTGGTGCGGTTACGCATCAGCACTTCCAGCGCCGCCTGCACGGAGCGCTCCGATTCCGTATCCAGCGCGCTGGTCGCTTCGTCGAGCAGCAGAATCGGCGCATCCTTGTACAGGGCGCGGGCGATGGCCAGGCGCTGGCGTTGCCCGCCCGACAGGCGCGAACCGTTCTGCCCCGCCTGGGTCGCGTAGCCTTGCGGCAGCTGCATGATGAAATCGTGGGCGTAGGCGGCGCGCGCCGACGCTTCGATTCTGTCCTGGTCCGGGGCCGGGTCGCCATACGCGATATTCGCCGCCATCGTGTCGTTGAACAAAATCACATCCTGGCTGACGAGGGCGAACTGGCGCCGCAGGGCCAGCAAGGCGTAATCGCGCACATCGACGCCGTCGAGCAAAATCCGGCCGCCGCTGACGTCATAGAAGCGCGGCAGCAGGCCCAGCAAGGTCGTCTTGCCGCCGCCGGAGCCGCCCACCAGCGCCACCGTCTCGCCGGCGCGGATGTCGAGCGTGATATCGCTCAAGGCCGTGGGCGCATCGGGATCGTCGCTGTTGTAGCGGAAATGCACCTGTTGCAGCGACAGATTGCCCTGCACCGTGGCTGGCGCGGCCGTTCCCGCATCCGTTTCCAGCGGCGTGTCGATCAGGCCGAAGACGGATTCGGCCGCCGCCAGGCCGCGCTGCAGCGGCTCGTTGATCTTGGTCAAATTCTTGATCGGCGACTGCATGGCCATCAAGGCGCCCATGAAGGCAACGAAGGCGCCCGGCGTGATGGCGCCGCTTTGCGCGCGCAGCAGCGCGAAGTAAATCACGGACGACAGGGTAATGCCGACGAGCATCATGATGAAGGCGGAATTCATGGCCGAGGTGGCCGCATGCTTGACGGCCAGCTGGCGGTTGCGCTTGACCACGTTGACGAAGCGCGCCTGTTCATAGTCCTGGCCGCCGAAAATCTTCACCACGCGCTGCCCGGCGATGCTTTCGTCGAGTACCGAGGTCAGTTCGCCCACGGCTTGCTGCGCGCTCTTGCTCAGGTGGCGCATGCGCCGTCCCGCCAGGGTCACGACGATGGCCACGATGGGCATCGAGGCCATGCAGAACAGGGCCAGTTTGACGTCTATGCTGAACAGCAGCACTAGGTAGCCGATGGTGGCGACGGAATCGCGCACCATCACGTTGAGCACGTTCAAGCCCGCCTGCGACACCTGGCTGGCGTCGAACGCCACCCGCGACTGCGTCAGGCTGGTGGTGGTGGTGTCGAAGAAGCGGCTGGGCAGGCGCATGATGGTGGCGAACATCTGCTCGCGCAAGTCGGCCTGCACGCGGCTCGACAGCCACACGGAACCGTAGTCGCCGGCAAAGCTCGACACCATGCGCAGCACGGCCAGGCCCAGGATGGTGGCGGGAATCACCCACAAGTCCACCTGCCCCGCATGCGCGGGCAGGAAGCGGTCGACCCAGCCCTGCAGCATGCCCATCACGCCCGATGCGGACACGACCTGCTCGCTGGCCGTGGTACGCATGGCATCCACCACGTTTTGCAACTGGCGGATTAACAACACATCGGTAGCGGACGCGACGCCCACGGCCAGCAAGGTGCCGGCAACGATGGCGCCATAGCGGCGGAACTGGCCGGCCAGGCGGAAGAACAGGAGGCGACTTTGCTGCATGTAGATGGGAAAAAGAGAGAGGAAAGCGTGATTCTAACTCTTGTGTGCCATCCCGACGGGAAAGTCGTCGCTTGCGCGGAGGAAATCAGCGGCAAGGCCGTGCGCGCATGGCAACGGCCTTGCCGGCATGGCAAGCCGGCCGAGAATCAGGACTTCGCCACTTTCCACGCCTCGGCGCCCGCCTTGCACACCTTCAGCTTGAGCGTCTGCTCCTGGCCCTTGGCGGCCAGCGCCACCTGCACCTTGCGGCAGACCTGGGCATCGCTCTTTTGCGTGTCGCTGGCCGTGATCTCGGCGGCGATGCGCACGGAATTGCGCAAGCCTTCATTGCTCCATTGCACGGTTTCGCCATCCTTCTTGTCATTGAGCACGTCGGTGACGGCTTTCACGAAGACGGGCTTGTCGTTCTTGTTCAGGTAGGCCATCGGCGTGTCGGCCAGAAAACCCAGGCCGACGGCCGACGCGGAGGCGCACAGCACGGCGCTGCCGAGGATCAGGGCGGAAAACAGTGGTTTGGTAGGGATACGCATGGGGAACTCCTGGAAAGAAAGTAAATAAGCGACAATTGTACGGGCAAGCGGGCCTAGCCAGGGTCCGCAGGCGAAATACCTATTTTCAGCAAGGCATCGATGCTGGGCACGAAATAGATCGCCGACGACAGCGCCGTGGAAAAATCCAGCAGCCTGTCCGTCCTGGCGACGCCGTCGTCGCCCACGCCATACATTTGCCGCAGCATGCCCATGGTCACCGTGATGTCGCGGCAAAAACCGACAAACATGATGCCCGCCTCCGCCGCATTGGCGTAATTGGCATTGCGGCGCACGATATCGACTTCCTCGCCGTCGCGGATAAACTGGTTGCGGCCCACGTGGGAATCGACGGGCAGCGGCGACAATTCATGGCTGCCGGCCTTAGTGCGGCCCCACACCTGCTCGGCCGCGTGCACGGGCAAGGCGCGCAGGCGCTCCACGTCCATGCGCCATTTCTGCAGCAGCACGGTGGAGCCGCCCGCGCCCGCCTCGCCGTCCGGGATGATGGCCACGCCGTTGGCGCGGAACGGATGCGGATTGGCGACGCCATCGGCAAAGCCGTCGAAGGTCACATTGTTGTGATACGGAAAACACACCTGCTCGCTGGCCAGCTCGGCAAACGGGCTCAGCAAGGTGAGCGTCGTGCGCATGCTGTCGTACAGGGTGGCCGCGTTCGACTGCGTGATCCAGACCCATAAATCGTGCTGGGTGGCCGGCGCCGTCTTGCCGTTGGCGCCCACGAGATCCTGCGCGAACGATGCCATGTTGTCCGGCACGCCGCCCGGGCAGGCGGCGCGCCACAGCTCGGGCTTGAATCCCAGCACCACATTGGCCGTGCCGCCCGTCAACTGATGGTGGCGGTTCAAGGTGGGGTCCAGGATGCCCGTGACCCCGGATTCCCACAGTTTGCCCAGCACCCTGAACAGCTGCTCCGGTTCAACGCCGGCCTTCACCTTGAACTGCAAATGCACTTCGTCGCGCGCGACGACAGACAGCATGCTTTGTGGAATTGCCATGGCAGATGTTCCTTTTTCGTTTTCCAGGTGAATCTTAAACCAGAAGTGCCGGATGGCAGTTTCATTTAGGCAATATTCGATATTTGTAACTATAGGTCGTCATGAATTGGACGATAATGCAATGACGTAGAGCAAGAATCAAGAATGGATACCAAGGCATGAAATTGTATGAAAAGCTCGTCGGCGACATCGAGCAACTGGTCGCCCAGGGCGTGCTCTTGCCCGGCGAACGCATTCCCTCCGTACGCCAGACCAGCCAGCAGCACAAGCTGAGCATCACCACGGTGCTGCGCGCCTACGTCAAGCTGGAAGGCATGGGGGTGATCGAAAGCCGGCCCCAGTCCGGCTACTTCGTGCGGCCCCGCGCCGGCGATGCGCAGCCGGCCGACCTGTGCATGCAGGCATCCCAGCCGAGCACCGTGCCGGCCGAAGTGCACGTCAGCCGGCTGGTACTGTCGACCCTGCGCTCGATCGGCCTGCACGACGCCATCCCGCTGGGCTCGCCCTACCCCGATCCCGCGCTGTTTCCCTGGGAACGCATCAACCAGTATGCGAGTGCCGTGGCGCGCCGCAACCGCGACTGGAGCATGACGGACGACCTGCCGCCGGGCAATCCGCAACTGATACGCGAAATCGCCCGCCGCTACCTGGAAAACGGCCTGGCCGTCGATGCCGGTGAAATCATCGTCACCGTGGGCGCCACGGAAGCCATCAACCTGTGCCTGCAAGCCGTGGCCAGGCCGGGCGACACCATCGCCGTCGAATCGCCCACCTTCTATGCCATGCTGCTGGCCGTCGAACGGCTGGGCATGAAGGTGGTGGAAGTGTCCACCGATCCGTATGACGGCATCAGCATCGAGGCGCTGGCCGACATCATGGCCCGGCAAGCGATCGCCGCCGTCATGGTGATGCCGAACTTCCAGAATCCGCTGGGCTTCCAGATGTCGGACCAGCGCAAGCGGGCCCTGGTCCAGCTGCTGGAGCAGCACGACGTGCCCGCCATCGAAAACGGCGTCTACAACGAGCTGTATTACGGCGACGCCCACCCGTCCTCGCTCAAGTCCTACGACCGCAAGGGCCTGGTGCTGCACTGTTCCTCGTTTTCCAAGAGCCTCAGCGCCGCCCAGCGCGTGGGCTGGGCCCTGGCCGGACGCTACCGGGGCAAGGTGGAGGAACTCAAATTCCTCAACACGCTGACCACCTCGTCGTTCCCGCAGCTGGCCATCGCCGAATACCTGCAGAACGACGGCTACGAACAGCATCTGCGCCGCATCCGCAAGGCCTATGCCCAGCAGGCGCGCATCATGGCCGCCACCGTCCAGCGTTTCTTTCCTGCCGGCACCAAAGTCTCGCAACCACAAGGCGGCTACGTGCTGTGGGTGGAACTGCCCGGCAACGTGGACTCGATGCAGCTGTACCGGCGCGCGCTGGAATGCAAGATCACGGTGGGGCCGGGGCGCATGTTTTCCGTCAGCCAGGCCTACAAGCATTGCATCCGCCTCAACTACAGCTATCCGTGGAGCGCGGACGTGGAACAGGCGATCATCCTGCTGGGCAAACTGATCACCGAATTCCTGTAGACCACTCACCCGCCGACCAGCGACATGCGCACGGTGGGATATTGCTTGCGCTGGGGGCCGCCGGCCTGGGCCAGGGCGCCGCGCACTTCCGAGTAGCGGTCGCCACGGCGCTGCCAGTGCCGGCGCAGCACGGTTTCCAGCCCTTGCGGGCCTTGCGCAGGATCAAGCTGGGGCCGCAGGTCGAGGCCGTCGTGGGCGAACAAACAGGTAAACAGCTTGCCATCGGACGACACGCGCACCCTGCTGCAGTCGCCGCAGAACGGCTGCGACACGCTGGAAATGAAACCCACTTCACCGCCGCCATCGAGATAACGGTAGCGGCTGGCCGTCTCGTGCGAGATCGGCTTGCCTTCGCCCAGCGATACGAGGGGAAATTCTGCCGCGATCAGCGCCCGCGCCGCGTCCGACGTGACGACGTGCGTGCGCGACCAGGCGCCGATGCCGCCCACATCCATGAATTCGATCAGGCGCAGCACCACGCCCGTGTGGCGGAAATGGCGCGCCAGCGGCACGATCTGGCTGTCGTTGACGCCTTTCTGCACGACCATGTTGACCTTCACGGGATGCAAGCCGACGGCTTGCGCCACCTCAATCCCGTGCAGCACTTTCTCGACGGGAAAATCGACGCCATTCATGCGCTGGAAGATGCCCTTGTCCAGACTGTCGAGGCTGACGGTGACCCGCTCCAGGCCCGCCTCCTTCAGCGAACGCGCCTTGGCCGCCAGCAAGCTGCCATTCGTCGTCAGCGCGATGCGCACGGCGCGCCCGTCCGGCGTGGTGAGCCGCGCCAGGCGCTCGATCAGCCGTTCCAGGTTCTTGCGCAGCAGCGGCTCGCCGCCCGTGATGCGGATTTTATCGACGCCCAGGCGCACGAAGGCGCGCGCCATCGTTTCGATCTGCTCGAAGGACAGGCGCTCGCTCGATGGCAGGAACGGGTAATCGCCGGGGTACAGCTCGGCCGGCATGCAATAGGTGCAGCGGAAGTTGCACTGGTCGATGACGGAAATGCGCAAGTCCGTCAGGGGGCGGCCCAGCATGTCCACGCACGGTTCAATATGGTCTGGCTGCCGGAGTGCTGGCTGCCGATACAGGATGGTGTTCATTGTGCTTCCCCCTTGATGTGCATTCGTCAGGACGTAGCATAGGACGAATGAAGGGGTACAAGGAGGTACAGTCCGGCGCCGGGCGATAGAGTACAGATGCGGCTTTACTCTGCTGGCGGCGGCGCGAACACGCTGGCGCACAGTTGCGCGCCCGCCGCGCTCAAGAATGCGCTGCCGCCGCCGCTCTCCGCCGTGGCGACCACCACCAGGCCCGCGCTGGACAGCGCATTGAGCTGGCGCAGCAAAGTACTCATCTGTACCCCTGCCCGCTTGGCCAGCTTGGCCAGCGACCACGGCTTCTCGGGCGCCTCCTGCCGCGCCTGCCACAGCAGCGCCAGCAGCGCTATCAGTGCCGCGTCGATTCCTTCTTCCTCGTGCATGTTTTTCTCCTTGTTCACATCATAAATCACGGCCGGCGCCGGCGCGACCGGCATCGTCGTCTTGCCATCTGTACTCTGTTTTTTTGTCCGGAACTGTGCGCCTACGGGGCGGTCCGCCGCCCCTACCATGTGACTGTCCCATCGCATATCTTCAGGAGAGTCATCATGAGCAAGCCAAAGTCCGACGCGCGCATCGCGCCCTACACCCATGCCGCGGCCGGCTGGGGTGCCCTCAAATACGTGGCCATCAACCTGTTCAAGGAAAAAGTCAGCGCGGGCAATTACCGCTCGCTGTTCGAGCAAAACCAGCCCGACGGCTTCGACTGCCCCGGCTGCGCCTGGCCCGACCGCGAACACGCGTCGACGTTTGAATTCTGCGAAAACGGCGTCAAGGCCGTGGCCGCCGAATCGACGAGCAAGCGCGTGCGCCCTGAGTTTTTCCAGGAACACACGGTCACGGAATTGATGGAACAGTCGGACTATGATCTGGAACAACATGGCCGCTTGACGGACCCCATGGTGTACGACGCGGCCAGCGACAAATACCAGGCGATAGCCTGGGACGATGCGTACGCCCTGGTGGCGCACCATTTGCACGCGCTGGACGACCCGAACCAGGCCGCCTTCTACACGTCGGGCCGCGCCAGCAACGAAGCGGCCTTTTTGTATCAGCTGTTCGTGCGCGCCTACGGCACGAATAACTTCCCCGACTGCTCCAACCTGTGCCACGAAGCGACGAGCCGCGGCTTGCCGGAAACGGTCGGCATCGGCAAGGGCACGGTGCTGCTCGACGACTTCGAGCATGCGGATACCCTGCTGCTGTTCGGCCAGAACCCGGCCACCAACCACCCGCGCATGCTCGGCGAATTGCGCGAAGCGTCGCGCCGCGGCGCCACCATCGTCTCCATCAACCCGCTGCACGAACGGGGCCTGGAGCGCTTCACCAGCCCCCAGCATCCGCTGGAAATGCTGACGGGCGGCAGCACGAACATTTGCTCGCTGTTCATCTGCCCGACACTGGGCGGCGACTTTGCGCTGATCAAGGCCATGGCCAAGCGCGTCGTCGAGCTCGATGACGAGGCCATCGCCCACGGCCAGGAGCGCGTGCTCGACTGCACCTTCATCGCCGAGCACACGAGCGGCTTCGACACCTTCGCGGCCGACCTGCGCGCCGAAAGCTGGGACTTGCTGCTGGCCGAATCGGGCGTGGCGCGCGACAAGATCGAAGAGTTGACGCAGATCTATGTGAAGGGCAAGGCCGTCATCGCCACCTGGGGCATGGGCGTGACGCAGCACAAGAATTCGCTGGCCACCGTGCAAATCCTGTCGAACTTGATGATGATGCGCGGCAACATCGGCAAGCGCGGCGCGGGCCTGTGCCCCGTGCGCGGCCACTCGAACGTGCAGGGCGATCGCACCATGGGCATCGAGGAACAGCCGAGCAAGGAATTCCTCGACCGCCTGGGCCTGGTGTTCGGTTTTGAACCGCCGCGCCACCACGGCTACGACGCCGTGGGCACGATCGAGGCCATGCTGGAAAAGAAGGTCAAAGTGTTTGTCGCCCTCGGTGGCAATTTCTCGATGGCCACGCCGGACACGCCGCGCACTTGGGACGCGCTGCGGTCGTGCGACCTGACGGTCCACATCGCCACCAAGCTCAACCGCAGCCATCTCGTGCACGGCAAGGATGCGCTGATTTTGCCCACCTTGGGCCGCACGGAAATCGACGTGCAGCAAGGCGTGGCGCAAGGCGTGACGGTGGAAGACTCGATGAGCATGGTGCACATCTCGTTCGGCATGAACCAGCCCGCCTCGCCCAATCTGCGCTCGGAAATCGCCATCGTGGCCGGCATGGCGCAAGCGACCGTGGGCAGCGAAAAGATCGACTGGCTGCGCTATGCCGGCAACTATGCGCTGCTGCGCGATTCCATCGAGCAAGTTTTTGACGACTTTTTCGACTACAACTTGCGCGTGGCCAAACCGGGCGGTTTCCACCTGGAAATTGCCTCGCGCGAAAGAGTGTGGAAGACGCCGAGCGGCAAGGCGCAATTCCTCGTCAACGCCGTCGAGCTCGACACGCCGATCCACCGCGCGCGCCAGCAATATGGCGAGCGCCTGATGGTGCTGATGACCACGCGTTCGCACGACCAGTACAACACGACGATCTACGCCATGGACGACCGCTACCGTGGCGTCTTCGGCCAGCGCCGCGTCGTTTTCATCAACAAGGACGACCTGGCCATGCTGGGCTTTGCGGCCGGCGACTGGGTTGACCTGATCGGCGTGTGGCATGACGGCATAGCACGCCGCGCCGACCGCTTCCTGCTGGTCGAGTACGACATCCCGCGCGGCTGCATCGGCGCCTATTACCCGGAAACCAATCCGCTGGTGCCGCTGGGCAGCGTGGGCCACGGTTCGCGCACGCCGACCTTCAAATCCATCCCCGTGCTGCTGGCGCCTTCGGCCGCCCTCAGTTGATCAGGAGAACGCCATGTTCGGTTTCGATACCCTGGACCTGTCGCGCGCGCAATTTGCGATGACGGCCATCTTCCACATCCTGTGGCCCATATTGACGATCAGCCTGTCGCTGTTTTTGTTCGTCGTCGAGGCGCTGTGGCTGCGCACCAGCGACCCCGTCTACTACCGCCACGCGCGCTTCTGGAGCAAGTTGCTGGTGCTCAACTTCGCCGTCGGTGTCGTCAGCGGGATTCCCCTGGAATTCCAGTTCGGCACCAACTGGGCACCGTTCTCGCACCATTCGGGCCAGTTCATCGGCAACATCCTCGGTTTCGAGGGCGCCATGGCCTTCATGCTGGAAGCGGGCTTCATCGGCGTCATGATGTTCGGCTGGGGCCGCGTACCGAAGGGCGTGCACCTGTTTGCCACCGGCATGGTGGCGCTGGGGTCGAGCATTTCCTCGTTCTGGATCATGGTCGCCAATTCCTGGATGCAGACGCCGGCCGGCGTGCGCGTGCTTGACGGCAAGATCATCGTCACCGATTACGTGGCCGCCATCTTCAATCCCGACATGGCCTGGGCCGTGGGCCATATGTGGGTGGCCGCCGTGGAAACGGGCTTGATCGTCATCGCCGGCATTTCCGCCTGGTATATGTTCAAGCGCCGCGAACCGGCCTTCTTCGCCCGCTCGTTCAAGCTGGCGCTGATGCTGCTGCTGGTGATTGCTCCGTTGCAAGTGTGGCTCGGCGATTCGAGCGGCGTCGACGTCTTCAAGACCCAGCCCGCCAAGGGCGCGGCCATCGAAGGCCATTGGCACACGAATCGCGATGGCGAGGGGGCGGCCTGGTCCCTGCTGGCCTGGCCCAACCAGGCAGAGCAAAAGAATGACTGGTCCGTCGAAGTGCCCGGCATGCTCAGCGTGATCGCCACGCATAGCGCCACGGGCAAGATCACGGGCCTGGCCGACATCGCCCGCGCAGACCAGCCGCCCATGCTGCCGCTGCTGTACTACGCGTTTCGCGCCATGGCCGGCATCGGCATGTGGTTCGTGCTGCTGGCGTTCTGGACCTTCGTGGCCTGGCGCAAGGCGGGCGCACGGGTGGATGCGTTTTTGCGCCAGCGCAAGCTGCTGCTGGCCTGGGTGCTGACGATACCGCTGCCCTACATCGCCGTCGAGTGCGGCTGGATCGTGCGCGAAGTGGGACGCCAGCCGTGGGTCGTGTACGGCTTGCTGCGCACGCGCGACACCGTTTCCGACGTGGCGGCCCATGCCGTGGCCGGCAGCATGCTGATGTTCTTCGTGTTTTACATCGTGCTGTTCGTCACCTTCTTTGTATTTGCCAAGAAATGGCTGCAGCAAGGCCCCGATGTGGCGCTGCCGCTGCCGGACGCCGCCCATGCCGCGGGGTACTGAAATGCGCCGCTATCTGACTAGGAGTTTGTAATGGATATCAATTCGCATGCCATGCTGGGCAATGCCTGGTTCGGCTTGATCGGCCTGATGCTGGTGTTTTACGTGGTCACGGACGGCTTCGACCTGGGCGTGGGCATCCTCAGCCTGTTCACCGGCCGCGAGCAGGAACGCAATCTGATCTTTCAATCTATCGCCCACGTGTGGGACGCCAATGAAACCTGGCTGGTGGTGGTGGGCGGCGCCCTGTTCGGCGCCTTTCCCAGCGCCTACGCCACCCTGCTGGAAGGGCTGTACATCCCCATCATGCTGCTGATCGCCAGCCTGATCATGCGCGGCGCCTCGATCGAGTTCCGCCATGCGGCCGGCAACAAGCGCCTGTGGGACGTGGTCTTCGGCGTGGGCAGCCTGCTGGCCGCCGTGGCGCAGGGCGTGGTGCTGGGCGAGGTCATCACGGGCTTGCAGCCGGGTTGGCTGAGCGGCATCTTCACGGCCTGCACGGCGCTGGGCGTGGTGGCCGGGTACTGCCTGCTGGGCAGCACCTACCTGATCAAGAAGACGGGCGGCCAGCTGGAAGCGGCCGCGCGCCGCTACGCGACCACCAGCGTGCTGGCAACGGTCGCGGCCGCCATCGTGCTGTCTGCCGGCACCATGGTCTTCAGCGCCATCGGCCACGACCGCTGGGCGCAGCCGGGCGTGTTCGGCGTGCTGCTGGCCCTGGCCGCCGTCGCCGCCAGCGCGTTTATTTACATCCTGTGGGCCGTGCACGTGAACGGCGTGCGTGGCCCCTTCCGCGGCGCCATCGTGCTGTTCCTGGCGTCGTTCGCGGGTCTGGCCATCAGCTTCTTCCCCGATCTCGTCCCGGGCAAGCTGAGCATCGCGGCGGCCGCATCGGACGAGCCGACCCTGATCTTCATGCTGATCGGCATGGGTTCCATGCTACCGATCATGATCGGCTACAACCTGTTCCAATACTACGTTTTCGAGGGCAAAGTCGTGCCCCGCAAGCATTGATCGGCATCAGATCATGATCATTCGGCCTACCACCAACTGGTTCCGCATGCTGTTCGTCTGGAACGGCTCGGTGCTGCAAGCCATCATCCCGCAACTGCTGCTGATGCTGGTCGTCAGTTCGCTGGCCTTGCTGACGGACGGCCGCATCTTCGGCGTCAAGATTCCGCTCGATACGGCGCCGTTTCCCATGGTCGGCATCAGCCTGGCGATCTTCCTCGGCTTTCGCAACAACGCCAGCTATGCGCGCTTCGTCGAGGCGCGGCATATCTGGGGGCAATTGCTAATCGCCGCGCGGGCCCTCGCTTCGCAGGCGCTCACGTATCTGCCGCAGCAGACGAGCGGCCTGGACCACCAGTTGCTGCTGCGCCGCCTGATCGCCTTCGTGTATGCGCTCAAGCACCAGCTGCGCCAGACGGCCCCGCAAGAAGACCTGGCGCGCTACCTGCCGGCCGACGACGTGCAGCGCTTGCAGGGCGTCAACTTCAAGCCCGTCGCCGTGCTGCACACGGTGCGCGCCATGCTGCACGAGGCCGTGCAGCGCCAGCCGGGCCAGACGCAGCTGCTGTGGATGCTCGACACCCAGCTCAACGACCTGGCCGCCACGGTGGCCGGCTGCGAGCGCATCAAGAACACGCCGATACCGTATCCGTATGGCGTGCTCGTACACCGCACCGTCTACATGTATTGTTTTTTACTGCCGCTGGGCCTGGTGGACGCCATCGGCGTGGCCACGCCGCTCATTTCCGTCTTCGTCGCCTACACCCTGTTCGCGCTGGAAGCCATCGCGCAGCAGATCGCCGAACCGTTCGGCCTGGCGCCCAACTGCCTGGCCCTGAACGCCATGACGCGGGAAACGGAACGCTCGCTGCTGGAATTGAACGGCGACCCGCTGCCGCCCTCGATACGGCCCTGCCCCCGCTATCAGATCGATTAACCGGAGGAAAAAATCATGGAATGCGACATCGACATCACCACCATCGAACGCGACGGTTACCTGGAAGTGCCCATGGTGCGCCACCAGGCCGGCGTGGCCACGGCGGGCCGCGACATGGTGGCCGAGGAGTATCCGGTGGCCCTCGTCTACAACGGCATCGCGCACGCCGTGATGATGGCCACGCCGCGCGACCTCGAGGAATTCGCCGTCGGCTTTACCTTGACGGAGGGCATCGTCGGCAGCGTGCGCGACATCTACGACCTCGATGTGTGCTGCGGCGCGGATAGCGCGGAAGTGCGGCTGACCATCGCCCAGCCCGATTTGATCAAGCTCAAGGCCCGCCGCCGCGCGCTGACGGGGCGCACGGGCTGCGGCGTGTGCGGCATCGAAAGCCTGGCCCTGCTGGACCTGGTGCCGGAAAAAATCACACGGCCCCTGCCGCCGCTGGTCGCCAGCAGCGCCATCCTCGGGCGCGCCGCGCGCGAACTGCTGCCCTACCAGGAGCTGATGCAGAAGACGGGCGGCGTGCATGCGGCCGCCTGGTGCACGGCCGAGGGCGCGGTGGTCAAAGTGTTCGAGGACGTGGGCCGGCATAACGGCCTCGATAAACTGATCGGCTACCTGGCGCTGCACCGCATCGCCATGCACGACGGCTTCGTCTTCCTGTCCAGCCGCGCCAGCTATGAACTGGTGCGCAAGTCGGCGCGCATGCACATCGGGCTCGTCGCCACCATCTCCGCACCCACCTCGCTGGCCATCCGCATCGCGCGCCAGGCCGGCATGCAGCTGGCCAGCTTTTGCCGCCGCGACGGCTTTGTCGACTATACGGCCGGCGAAGGGGAAAATAACGGCCAGCATGCACCGTGAACAGCCGATGCACCTTTTTTTTCCGTAAAGCAAGTGCACGCTTGACTTGCCGCCGCTGCGGGCATTCAATGGCAATGGTTACTAATTATCAACTTTACCTGCTGCCACGCTCCTGGCGCGGCAGCGATGAAAGGATGGCGCGATGGCCCTGGCACACGAGCAGCATCTGGCGGACACGTGGCAGACGGGCGGCTTGAAGCCGCGCGCCTGCGACTGCGGCGGCACCGTCTTCACCATCCTGCACCAGCGGGTGATAGCGGACATGCGGCGCCGGCAATTTCTCGGCGGCACGGCCGCCATGCTGGCGCCCTTCATCGGCCTCGGCCTGTCCAGCGGCAACGCTGTTGCCCAGCAGCCGCGAGCGCCGCAGCGTCCCCTGCTGCTGACCAATCTGCGCCTGTTCGATGGCACGGGCAAGGCACCGCGTGCCGGCGTCAATGTGCTGGTGACGGGGACAAGCATTACCGCCCTGCCGCCGGCCGGCGAGAAAATCGAGGGCGCGCACGTGATCGATTGCCAGGGCAAGCTGGTCATGCCTGGCCTGATCGACGCCCACTGGCATACCATGCTGGCCGCCATCAGCCAGGTGACGGCCATGACGTCCGACGTCGGCTATTTATACCTGGTGGCGGCGCAGGAAGCGCGGCGCACTCTGCTGCGGGGGTTCACGTCCGTGCGCGATCCTGGCGGCCCCGCGTTTGCCTTACAACGCGCCATCGATGAAGGCATCGTCGACGGCCCCCGCATCTTCCCGTCCGGTGCCATGATTTCGCAAACCTCGGGCCACGGCGACTTCCGCATGCGTTCCGATATCCCGCGCGCGGCCAACGCGCCGCTGGGCATGGCGGAAACGGCGGGCATGGCCATGATCGCCGACGGCGAGGCGGAAGTGCTGCGCCGCGTGCGCGAGCAGCTGATGCTGGGCGCGACGCAGATCAAGATGATGGCCGGCGGCGGCGTCGCGTCGATGTACGACCCGCTCGACAGCACGCAGTATTCGGAACGCGAACTGCGCGCCGGCGTGGAAGCGGCCACCGACTGGGGCACCTATGTGATGACCCACGTCTACACGCCGAAAGGCATACAGCGGGCCATCCGCGCGGGCGTGCGCAGCATCGAGCACGGCCAGCTGGCCGACGACGAATCCGCGCGCATGATGCGCGACACGGGCACGTGGTGGAGCCTGCAACCGTTCCTGCAAGACGCGGACGCGAATGTGTATCCCGACGCGGCGCGCAAGGCCAGCCAGGCCATCGTCTCGGAAGGTACGATACAAGCGTATGCGCTGGCGCAAAAGTACGGCATCAAGACGGGCTGGGGCACGGACATCCTGTTCAACGCGAAAAACACGCCGACCCAGGGCCGCCAGCTGGCCAAGCTGACGCGCTTTTACGATCCATTGACCCTGCTGGCGCAGGCGACGGGACAGAATGGACAATTGCTGGCCCTGTCCGGCCAGCGCGCGCCCTACCCGGGCGCCCTGGGCAAGCTGGCCGTGGGCGCGCTGGCCGACTTGTTGGTGGCCGATGGCGATCCCACGAAGAACCTCGATTTCCTCGCCCAGCCTGAAGAAAAATTGCTGCTGATCATGAAGAACGGGCGCATCTACAAGGACAAATTGAGCGCTTCACTGGCAAGCTGAGGCCAGCGGCGTTGGCAAGCGGGCAAGGCTTGCCGCATAATGCGGGCATGTTCAAACTGACTTTTCTCGGCACGTCTTCCGGCGTGCCCACGCGCCACCGCAACGTCACGTCGCTGGCCCTGCACACCACGCACAACCGCGACTGGTGGATGATCGATTGCGGCGAAGCCACGCAGCACCGGCTGCAGCGCCTGCCCTTGTCCGTGCACGACCTGGTGGGCATCTGCATCACCCACGTGCATGGCGACCACAGCTACGGGCTGCCGGGCCTGCTGGCCAGCGCCTCCATGACGGGGCGCAAGAAGCCCTTGCTGCTGATCGCCCCGGCCCCCATCAAGGCATGGATCGACGCGACCCTGCTGCACACGGAACTGTTTTTGACGTACCCGTTGATCCACATCGACGTGGACAGCGCGCCAGTCGTTCATGAAGAAGCGGGCTTGACCATTTCGCGCCACGCGCTGTCGCACCGCGCCCCAAGCGTCGCCTATCGTTTTGCGCTGGAAACGAGCAGGTGGAAGCTGGACAAGGCGGCCCTGCAGGCAGCGGGCGTGCCGCCCGGCCCCACCTGGGGACTGTTGCAGGCGGGCCAGGATGCGCTGCTCGACGATGGCACGGTCTTGCGCGCCGCCGCTTTCCGCCAGACGGAAACGCAGCGCGCCACCGTGGTCATCGGCGGCGACAACGACACGCCGGGGCTGCTGACGGACGCCTGTGCCGGCGCGCAACTGCTCGTGCATGAAGCCACCTACACGGAAGCGATGCTGCAAAAGGTGGGCCCCGGCCCCACGCACAGTTCCGTGCAGCGCGTGGCGCAGTTCGCGCAAGCCGTGCGCTTGCCGAACCTGATCCTCACCCACTTCAGCGCCCGCTACCACAATGCGGACGGCATGGCCGAGCTGGAAGCGGAAGCGCGGCTGCATTACTCAGGTGAACTGTTCCTGGCGCGCGATTTCGACAGCTATGAACTCGATGCGGCCGGCGTGCTGACCAAGCTGCCGGGGAAGTCTAGTGGGGATTGACGCCGTATTGCTCCGCATACTCGGCGGCCAGCGCGCGCGCCGCCTGCTGCTGTGACGGCGTGAGGATTTCCAGCAGCTGGTCGCGGTTCTTGACCGATTGCGCGCTGCCCGCCTCGGCCGGCATGGCGATCCACGCATACGCCTGCACGTAATCGAGCTCCACGCCCTGCCCTTGCGCGTACAGCAAGCCGTATTCATTCTGCGCGGACAGGGAACCGGCCTCGGCCGCCTGCTTGTACCAGAACGCCGCCTCGGCATAGTCTTGCGGTACATCAATACCCTTGCGGTAAGCCTGCGCCAGATTGAATTGCGACTGGCCATCGCCCGCCTCGGCCGCCTGGCGCCCGTAGGCCAGCGACTGCCGCATGTCTTGCGCCACGCCATCGCCGCTCGCATACATCAGGGCCAGGTTGGCCAGCGACGGCGGAAAGCCCGCTTGCGCTGCCGCCGTGAACAGTTCCACCGCTTTCGGCAAGTCTTGCGTCACGCCATGGCCCTGGTAATACAGGCTGGCCAATAAATGCTGGCCGGCCGGATCGCCGGTGCGCGCCGCGGCGTCGAATTGTTTAAAGGCCTCGGCATGATTGCCGTCGTTATAAGCGAGAATGCCCGCTTCATTCAAAGATTCGGGAGAGGATGTCATCAGAATTCCTTATCGGGGATTTTTGGGCATTGTACACAGCACTGTTCCACACAGAATGCACGATAGGAACGGTGTGGCGCATTGCCCAAATCCTGCGTTATGATCATTCTCCACCTGATGCAATCGGGGCATTGTGCCCGAAGAATAACGCCATGAAATTGATTGTTCTGCTTTTATCCCTGATTGCCACGTCGGCTTATGGCGGCACCTTGCACCTGGACAAAGCCGCGACAGGAAAAGTGCGGCAAGCGGCCGATATCCGCTATGTCAATCACGATGAAAAACAGACGTACCAGATAAAAACCGGCAAGCGGTGGATGGCTGGCAGTTGCAGCAGCAGTGGTACGGGCAATTTGCACGCGCTGCTGGCCGATATGAATTTCGACGGCCATGCCGACCTGTGGGTCACCGGCTATACGGATAGCCAGGGGCGCATCCGCTGTTCCGATGTGTGGCTGTGGGATGCGCAAGCAAAACAATACAGTTTCAACAAACCCATGTCTGCCATTCCGAATCTGGATATCAGCATAAGCGATCAAAAAATCGAAGGCGGCATCGCCAATTGCGGCTGCGCGGCGCAATGTTTTTATGAAGACAGCTATGCGTGGCGGGCTGACACATTAATCACCACCGCGCGGCGCGCACAGGATTGCGAGCGCTACAGGGAATACCGCCTCAATGATAAAAACGACCTGGTCATCGTCAAGGATGAAAAGATCGATAGCGCCAATCCCGGCCAGCAAGCCATTAAAAATACAAAAGTAGTTGACTGGCAGCGCCACGCGCACATCATGCGCAAACCGTGGGAGTAAATCCTTCACTACCATCGAACAATTCACAACAATTCACGCACACATGACGACACATCCCGCATCGATTACTTTCCATGCCGCCAAGGCGGACGACACCCCGGCCTTCATCGCCTTGCGCGGCAAGACGCGGCAAAACGCCGTTTCCCAGGAACGCCTGGCGGAAGTGGGCATCACGGCCGACACCTGGGCCGACATGATGCGCTCGGGCAGCCTGCCCGGCCAGGTCTGCCATCACGACGGCCAGCTGGCCGGCTACTGCTTTGGCGAGCGCGACACGGGCGAAATCATCGTCCTGGCGCTGCTGCCGGAATTTGAAGGCCTGGGCATCGGCAAGACCTTGCTGCAACGGGTGATGGCCGACCTGCGCGCCCGGGGCCACCAGCGGCTGTTCCTCGGCTGCTCCAGCGACCCCGCCTCGCGCTCCTACGGCTTCTACCGCTACCTGGGCTGGACGGCGACGGGCGAGACGGACAAGTATGGCGACGACGTGCTCGAGTTTCGCTGGACGGCCTAGCGCCTAGCCCGGCACGCGATTGGCATCCCACACGCGCAGGATCTGCGTAATGGCGGCGTCAAACACGGCGTAGCCCACGCCGTCGCGGGCCTGGATCGCCACGCCCGATAAAAAACTGTCGAAGACGGCCGCCAGCGCCGCCGCATCCGTACCCGCCGGCAACTCACCGCCGGCCCTGCCCCGCTCCACGCACTGCACGAAACCGGCACGCGTGCGCGCACGCGAAGCCGTCAGCGGGGCCGCCACGGCCGCATGTTCGGCCGTCGGCGCGCTCATGCAGCCGAGCGCCACCATGCAGCCGGGCGGGTGGCCAGGTTCGGACTGCATGCGGGCCGACTGGCGCAAGGCCAGTTCGATGGCCGCGCGCGGCGCCAGGCCATCGTCCCACAGGCACTCCGTCACGCGCGCAAAGGTGTCCAGATAGCATTGCGCCGCCTCGCGGAACAGCGCCTCCTTCGAGCCGAACGCCGCATAAAAGCTGGGCGCGGAAATGCCGCCGCCCAGGCTCGCCTTGAGCTGGCTCAAGGACGTCGATTCATATCCCTGTTGCCAGAATAAAAACATGGCCTGCTCGACGGCTGCCTGCCGGTCGAACGTGCGCGGCCGTCCCATTTGCGCCATCCATCGCTCCTTCTCATCAGCTCCTACGCCACTTACATACTACTCGATACAGAAGTCGTTGACAACGCGGCATGCCATCGCCTATATTTATACCGATCGATACATATGTTCCGCCACGACGGCCGGGGGCACTCCCGCGCCTGGCCGCCCCGTCACATTTCCAAGGATAGCCACTTTGCATCACGCCACGCTCACCACCGGAGCCAGCCCCGCGCTGGCCGACCGCCTCCCCGTCGCCGGCCTGCTGGCCCTGGCCATGACGGGTTTTATCTGCATCGTCACGGAAACCTTGCCCGCCGGCCTGCTGCCGCAGATCAGCGCGGGACTCGGCATCAGCGCCGCGCTGGCCGGGCAAATGGTCACGGCCTACGCGCTGGGCTCCCTGCTGGCAGCCATTCCGCTGACCATCGCCACGCGCGGCTGGCGCCGCCGCAACGTGCTGCTGCTGACCATCATCGGCTTTCTCGTGTTCAATACCGTCACGGCGCTGTCCTCGCACTACTGGCTGACCCTGGCGGCCCGCTTCTTTGCCGGCATGGCGGCCGGGCTGGCGTGGAGCTTGCTGGCCGGCTATGCGCGGCGCATGGTGGCGCCCCAGCAGCAAGGCCGCGCCCTGGCGCTGGCCATGGTGGGCGCGCCCGTCGCCCTGTCGCTGGGCGTGCCGCTGGGCACCCTGCTCGGTTCGCTGGTCGGCTGGCGCGCCGCCTTCTGGATCATTTCCGCGCTGACATTGGTCCTGATCGGGTGGGTATTGGCCAAGGTGCCGGACTACCCGGGCCAGCGTGCGCATGAGCGCCTGCCCCTGCGCCGCGTCTTCACCACGCCGGGCGTGCGCCCCGTGCTGGCCGTCGTCATCGCCTGGATGCTGGCGCACAACATCCTCTATACCTATATCGCCCCGTTCGTGGCGCCGGCCGGATTGATGGGACGCATCGACCTGGTGCTGCTCGTCTTCGGCGCGGCGGCCATGGCCGGCATCTGGATCACGGGGAAATTGGTCGAGCGCCACTTGCGCGCCACCGTGCTGGCCAGCCTGGCAACCTTCGCCGCCACGGCCCTGGTGCTGGGCATGGCGTCGCAGTTTCCGACTGTCATCTATGTCGGCATGGCGGTCTGGGGCCTGAGCTTTGGCGGCGCGGCAACGCTGTTGCAAACGGCGCTGGCCGACACGGCCGGCAGCGGCGCCGACGTGGCCTTGTCGATGAACGTGGTGGCGTGGAATGGCGCGATTGCGGCCGCGGGCGTGGTGGGCGGCACCCTGCTGGAAACCTGGGGCGCGGGCGCTTTCCCCTGGGCCATGGTGGCGTTGCTCCTGCTGGCGTTCGTGCTCGCCTGGTCGGCCCGCAAACATGGCTTCCAGCCGGGACGGCGCAGCGGCGGCGCGCCCGTGGCCGGGCATTGAAACGACGCTGCTAGCTCGCCGCCGGCACCGTCACGATGCGGGGCACATGCCCCGTGTGCGCGAGGAAACGGACCAGCGTCGCATGCGACAGCGCCACCGTGGCCGTGTTGCGCAGCGGATGGGCTTGTACTTGCTCAGCATCCCACACGGCCTGGTCCAGCACCAGCTCCACCGCCTGCGCGCCGTCGTGGATCAGCGCGAACAGGCTGACGGCGCCGGGCGTAATGCCCAGGTGCCGCAGCAGGCGCTCGGGCGAGGCCATGCTCAGCTTACTGGCCGGCAACAACCGTCCCAGCGCCGTCAGGTCGACGCGCTTGTCGCAAGGCACGATAACGAGCACATGCCGCCGGCCCTTCTCGTCGCGCACGAACAGATTCTTCACCATCAGGCCGGGCATGGGCGGCACGTGGATCAGTGCTTCGGCGATGGTGTGGACGGCCGGGTGTTCAGTGAGCTGATAATCGCCGGCGCTGCTTGCCAGCCAGCGGGACAGGATTTCTTGCATGGGCATTTCCTTAGCGCGAGTGCGATGGGAAATTGTAGCGGATCGCGGCGCTGTCACCGCTACGGTTTTTTCTCCGCCTCGGCTTGATCGGCCGCCGCCAGCCCCCAGTCATTCCAGCCTTCGCCAAACAGCTCGATGGGATGCTGCGTGCGTTCGGAACCATTGCCGCAGCGCATGGCGTCCGGCGGACAGTATTTGTCGCAGCCCCAGCAGATGCGTTCAGGATTCTTGGGATTCAAGGGAAAGGGCTTGGCCATGGGGGGCGATGGGGTCGGTTGAGGTCTCTTCGACGACTGTAGACCTGGCGCGCGAGGCGGTCAAACGAATTTCTGTGGGGAATTTGCCTAGGTCAAGCTTGCGAAGATTGCTGTGGCGGCAGCTTGCGCTCTACGTTCACCAGCAAGACCAGCGTACGTCAGTCCCTCTCATAACTGGTCACCGCATCGTTGGCATGACTCTGGATGACCTTCATGATTGTGGCATTGTCTTGATATTTCACCTCAAGAATTCTCAGCTGATTTTGCGCCACCGTGCAGTATCGATGTATGTCCTTGAGGAGAGCATCCTGCTGCCGCTTAGGTAGCGCCCCATCAAATTCTCCCGCCAAGTGCTCACATGCTTCTGCATTATGGATAAACCTGCTGACATCCTGAGGCAGTGGCTGGGCTGAAAAGGCAAAAGGAGGAACAAAGTAAATAGCTACTATCAGAAAAAAATTTCGCATGATTTTCCTTTCATAACCGTTATTGGACCAGTGTGGCCGGTCGTTTCCAGGTCCGTTGTATTTCTTTACCCCATATGTTGCAGCGACCGTAAATTCATGCAAACCTGGAAGGATGGTGTTGACAGGGAACAGGAGGCTTGTGGCAGCGGCATCAAGTGGATATCAGTGCCTTATGACGCAGAAACGGACACTTCCAGCACGATCCGCGCGTAGTCGACACCTCCGTCCGCCGCCCGCGCCTTGAGTTCGTCCAGCGCATAAGTCATCGTCACCGTGGCGCCAGGCACGAACAGCTTGATATCGTGCTTGTGGTGCGTGTAGATGCTTTCATCGACTGTCGAGCCATCGGCCAGGCGCAAAGTAAAGCTGTTGACTTGATCGCCACGCCGGCTGTCCTGGCCCGCGAAATACGTGCGCTCGATGCAACCCGTCAAGGTTTGCGTCTGGAGGCGCCTGGCCGCGATGTTTTGCCACCACGCTACGGAGGCGAACAGGCCATGGCTGCCTTTCAATCCCATGCGGGGCCTGGAACTGTCGAGGGTGAGGGCCTGGGTCTTGGCGACGCGGCCAGGGTCTTTTGCCAGGGCGTCGGCGAGAGTGTAGACGGTTTTCATCAGGGCAGGAGTTCCTGGAAGCGCGCGCTCAATGTGTGCGCCGGATCACGTAGGCATTGCCTGCCGGCTCAAAACCGAGCGTCGGATAGTAGGACATGGCGTCCGGGGCGGACAATAGGATCAAGGACACTTCGTCGCCGATGATGGCTTGCGTGCGCTGGACCAGCTGCTTGCCGATACCCAGGCCCTGGTATTGCCTGTCGACGGCCAGATCCGACAGATAGCAGCAATACGCATGGTCGGTCAGCGATCTCGCCAATCCCACCAGCTCGTTGTCTACCCATGCCGACAGCAAGAGGCAAGGCGCGGCAAACATGCGCGCGATTCTCGGCAGATTGTCGGTCGGCCGCTTGATTCCGGACTGATCGAAGACACGGACGACCTCAAGCGGATCGAGGGGGAAATTGTGACGATATTCTACGGTGATGTTTTTCATGGGTTCAAAGGTACGTGGTCAATGGGACCGTGGCTGGGAACGAGGAGATGTTTCCATCTCATCCACACTTCATTCCATAGATGAAGTTCACTCAACTGACAGGAACTTCAGGAAACGTCGCCCTTCATGCTCCACCTCGCAGTCAAAGGCGAAGCCGAGCCTTGCAAGCCCCCGGACGCGTGTACGGCTGGGCGGCAGCAGGATGCTGACAGCACCTATGCCCAGCGCCAGCCGGCGGCGCATGCAAGCGCGCACCAGCGCAGGTCCACATCCCCAGAATGCAGGGAGCAATACCAGTGCGAGATCCGCTTCGCCTCCCTCCTTCTGGAAACCGCCCCAGCCGGCAAAAACGCCATCGATCCGGATCGCCCACGGCCCATAGCCATGGGCCTGCCACTGCGCGTCCTTGTCTTTCGCCCACGCCATCACAGCGTGCTCGGTCCAGCTTTCGGTGGCGAGCGGCATGTGGCGAATGACGTCCGGGTGGGTCAGCAAAAGAAGCCAATCCGCGGGCAGGATAGCGGAAAACGGGTGGAGGGTGAAGGTCATGGGCGTCTTGTGGGGGCAATCGTGGGCAGAGAAAGGCTTGCGCCACGCACGGGGCAGATGGAATCAGTTGGCATCATGAAAGCATTGTAGCGTGTCGTAAACGTTCAAGACCTGCATCAGGTAGCAAGCGATACTGCCTTCATCACCTGCCCACCGAGGGAGTTTCATGAACACCGCTGCCACCCGTCGCGCGCGGGAACGCCGACTTGCCAAGCCCGCCCTGCCGTTTCCCGGCAATGCGCCGCAGCTCAAGCCGCGCACTATCCGCCAGGCCATGGAAAATTGGAGCGGGCACGATGGCCCGATATTCCTGGCACAGCTTCGGCCAGCGACTGGTGCCGCACCTGAACAAGCGATGGCTTTCAGCATGGCGCCAGCGCAACCCAGGGAAAATCGAACTCACCCATGAATGCCTATGTCAATTCGTAGATTTCACCGCCTGTCGGCCTGTGTCCTGGCCGCCTTTATATTGCTGCATCTTGGCAATCACCTGGCGGCCCTTGCCGGCGCCCACGCGCACATTGCCTTCATGCAGGCGATCCGGCCCCTGTATCGACATGCCGTGGTCGAGCCGGTGCTGTTGGCGTGCGTGCTGTTTCAATGTGGCAGCGGAATATGGATGGTGCTGCGGGGCTGGAAAAAACGTTCCGGGTTCGTAGCGTGGCTGCAAGCCAGCTCAGGAATCTACCTGGCCCTGTTCCTGCTGTTTCATGTGGCTGCGGTCCTGTTCGGTCGCGCAGTGCTCAAGCTCGACACCAATTTTTACTATGCCGCGGCCGGTTTTGTGCGGATGCCATATGAACTGTTCTTTGCGCCATATTACTTCCTCGCAGTATTCGCCCTGTTCGCGCACCTGGGCTGTGCCGCCTACTGGCAAGTCCGGACGCGCTCGCCCCTGCTGCGCAGGCTCGCCATGGGCGTTCCGGCGGGAGTTGGCCTGGTGCTCGCCCTACTGATTAACCTGGCCCTGGCGGGCATGCTCGGGCCGCTCGACATTCCCGCAAAATACCTGACTATTTACCGCTAAGCCAGGCGCGAATACACCAGCGCCAGGAAGATTCGGGCGGACAGTAGCGGCACTTTTCCCGAATATCCTGATCTGCCTGGCGTTGCGAGATGAGCGCAACCGCCTTGCGCGAAAGGATTAGCGTTGTTCCAGATCGGATAATACTTTTTTCAAGATCTCCAGCTTTTCGGCGGATGAAGCCGCCTTCGCGGAATCTTCCCCTATCGTCCACAGGAATCGGTCAAAAACCCGATCACGGAACCACTCTGTCTTGCTCGCCCTCAGTGCCAGCCTGCGTGCCTCACCGTCGGGTATGGCCGAGTAATCCAGGCACTGTCCAACTCCACGAATGGCGGCCTTGACCAAGGCATCGTGCGCAGTCGACTCCTCTTCCCAGGCTTCAACGTAATTTCCATAATTACCATTGATTTTATTAAAACTTATCCCACTCGCCTTTTTCCGTTCTTCCTGAAGCCGATTCAGGGCAATGACCGCACGCGTGTCGTAAATTCTGATCGAGGGATTCCCGTCAAACCACAGAAACTTGGATGCGGCCGAAATGAGGTTTTGCGGTGGCCGCGGGTTTTGAATATCTGAAAATATTGACCAGAGCTTCTTCGCGAGTCTATTCACTTTATCGGCCGGCGAGGTTGCGCTGTCGATCTTGACCCGGCGCACAGCAGTAGCGACGTGCTTCCAGCGTTCGGCAACTTCCGCCTCTCCAAATTTTTCCCGAATCGCCTTGATCGGGAAGGTGCGGATGACGCTATATTTCACCGCGAGCGATGCGAAGGCGACACCACGGGAGTCGACATCTGCGCCGATAATTTTCGCCAAGAGTTCTCCGTCACTTCGGTGCCACTGGTTCAAATACGCAAATGCTGAATGCTTCAATATCTGATCGCTTGTCATGGCAGGATAGTAGTTGACGAAAAGAAACATTATGACAATATTTTGACTTGCTGGCTAGGTGATGCCCGATGCCCAGCTCAGTTCGGCCTCAACATCACAAAAAATTGATCGACTCGTCCGGAGCCGCCTCCTCCATGGGTTGGCGCCGATAGGTTGGCGCCGATCGAAAATTGCCCGCTTATTGCTGTTGCACCAAACCAAGGCAAGGGCCAAGGCCTGCCATTCAGACATGGGCTGAGATGCCGGGTGCTGTGACAGGCGGCTCCGTTGCAGCCTCACTGGAGGATTCGGGGCGGGCTGGGCCGGCAGGCCCAGCCCTTCGAATCTCACACGCAGGGCGCGCAGGCGCCCTGCACGCTTCCGCCAGGCAATAAAAAACCGCCCGAAGGCGGTTTTTTTATTTCCTGGCGGAAGCGGTGAGATGCACATACCTACTATTCATGCGCCTTACATGACCACCTCGTAGCAGCCTACCTACGATTGTACCGTCGATTGAAAAGAAACAGAATTTTTCGATCTTTGACTTTTCCGGCGATACGCTGTTGCCTGCGTCCTTCGAGCACGGGACGCGAGCGCAAGCTTGGGAAGCTAGACAAGGAACTCAAAAACCATACGGGATTGCGGCCCGTTTCCGCTCCTCAAAGGTGACATAATAGCAGCCGCACAAACAGCCATCCATGCGGTGCATTTTGCGTTTGTGTAGCGTGCTATTTAGGAAAACGGTAACTATCAACAGACGTGCACCGTTATTGAACTAATAGAGGGTACTATTGACTCCTCCCTAAGATAGCGGTGCACTCATATTCCGCTATCGCTAAAAATACCGACCTAGTTTACACCTAAAGCAAAAACAGAACGTACCCAAGTTTCAGTCTAAATGAATCGCAACAGCGAACAGAGGCAACATGCTACTGAAGCAACAACTTAAGCAACACGGCGGCAAACGGGGGAGGAACAGCATTGCCGATCATCTCGCGAAGAGCTGTAATCTTCTGTACTGGCCTAAACTTAAAATAATCAGGAAACCCCTGAATACGAGCAGCTTCATGCGCTGTTATCATCCGAGGCTGCGTAGGGTGTACAAATCGCCCTTGCCCCATGGAGCCAAAACCACTGGTAATGGTTTGAGCCGGACGATCAGCATGAAGGCGGCCATACATAGATATATAAGAATGAGCCTTATCCCGATGACACGGAGGGCGCAGGTTATTTGGTAAATCAAAGGTGTCAGACTGGAATAGGAATGAAATTCTATCTACATTCTCTTTTGATATTTTAGAGCGTTTTGTAATTAGCCGTTCACTATCCTCTACTTCATTTTCTATATCATTAATAAAATCCCACAACTTCACATCACGAATCCGTTTTTCCACGCAACGAACCAAAGCAGTTAACTCCTCGACCGGATGTAAGCGCGAAGCAATTAAAACATGTCGCTTTCGTGTTTGCGGCAAACCAAAATCCTGTGCGTCCGCAATGAATTGCATGACGGAATAACCATTTTTCTGCAAATCCTTCAAGGCGTCATCTACAACGCCCCCTGCCGAATGAACAACGGCAGGAACATTCTCAAGCAAAAGGATTTTTGCTTTGTTAGCTATGGCAAATGCAACCGGAATCGTATAAAGAGAATTTCTCGGATCATCTCTACGGCTAAAATTATTTAAATCAGAATGACCTTGGCATGGTGGCCCGGCGACGATAACATCCACCTCTCCCATTGATCTAGATAATACCTTGCCTCTCTTCGACAATTTAGACGATCCTTGACCATCAACCATCAAAGACAAGTCTACGTTTGTTGATGCCTCAAGGATGCTATTGAAATTTGATCTGTACACTTCCAAAGCGTCGTCCCACATATCCGCAGCCAAAACGATCTTTAAATTACGTTTTAATTGTCCACATGCAATATGCGCACCAAGACTTAATCCTCCGCAACCCGAAAAAAAATCAACTAAACGCAGCTCTTGGCGTCCTACCACATTCGAAGGCCACCTCTTCTTTTTTGTTTCTTTAATCCAATAGTTCGCAGCTAATAGCCCATCTTGCATCGGCAAGCCTTTAGCCGAGCATGAATTATCAAAAAAATTCACTATTTCTTTCTTCTTACTAGTCACGCATATGCCTTCAAACTCAAGAATTTTTCAAAATCTGTTATCACATTGCGAAGCACTGCCATCACTTTCTTGTGGAACTCTCGCAACTGCGTGGCAGCGTATTCGCGACCACAATCAGAAAATGATTTATGACCATGAGCAAGATCATTACGCTCCCCCTTTATTTTTAACAAAACATCTTCTCTATATGTCGATTTCGCTGCGACACCGATTTCCTTCATAGTTTCTCTTATTTTTTTGCAATCAATATTACCAGAGAAAAGTTCTGTACGATTAAAGCAAGCAACAACAATACTCCATGCGTTCTGAGTCATTTTTTCCACAAGCTTTCCAGGAGCAGCTTGCTTACTATAACTCAATACAAGTATCTTCATTTTATCATTCAATGATTCAAATGGTATATTTTCATCGCGAAGATGATCGAATATATCCTGCATTAAATTAGTCATCGTTGATTCGACAATGTTATACATCATCAGTAGCGCTGATGACTTCATCGTATTGATAAGCGAAACTGAAAATCCAGTTTGAACTTCCAAAGTTTCAAGATGCGAAATGTATTCCTCTATTTCAATTTCTCGACGTTCGAATTCAGCCTGTGCATTTAACATTTAACGTCCCAATAACCTATCGCGTACGAATTCGAGTCTTCCCCGCAAACGTGGCAGGGAATTGCTGGCATCGGACGCCACATGTGAACTAAATTCTGGTGAATCAATCCACTCCATACTCCCAGGTGTTGGCTTGAGACGCGGCTTATCTCTCAGAGCTAGTGTAATTCCACAAGCGAGCGCCTCGAAGCGAACCCGAGCAACAGTCGTTGAAGTTGCATTCTTTCTAAACCCGTATGGAAGATTATTTTCAGCAAATTTAATCATATTCTTGAATTCTCGCGACATCCGTTCTTTCGGAAAATCGTGCTGATATTCTTTCAAATATGCGTCAAGAAATTTTCTAACATCATGTTTGAATTTTTTATACGTATCACAGTAAGCAAAGTATCGCAACACTAATTCCTGAGCCTCTTCACGCCTCTGTTTAGCTCTCGAAATTGGGCAAACTTTTTGAAATTCCGGCATCTCTGCGCATTCACATATGAAATCGTAGAAGGGGCCGGTATATATGCCCTTTCTCTTCTCCATATCCTTGAGCTCATCACTACCGGTATTGATACGTTCAAAAATATCTCGCCGAATTTGTTCATCCGCTTTATCAGACAACTCAATAACTCTGATACTTTGCCTTTTTATCTTCCGTTGCCGAGAAATTTCCAAGTCAGAAAAATAAAATCCGTTCAATTTATTCAGCTTTTCCAAGCCACTCAGCTTTAATTTATCACTCAAAAAGACTGCTAAAGTTCGAATACGCTGCGATCCATCCACAATTTCTGCCCGCCCATCATCATCAGATATTTCTTTTGGTAACGTCGCAATAAAAATATACGGAATTGGAAGCTCCAATATAACCGACTCTATGAATTTACTCTGCCGGGCCTCACTCCAAACAAAATCGCGTTGATATGTTGGGATGAAAATTTCATTTTCATCATCGGCTTCGCCCTCAAGATACTTCTGCACTATGATTTCAGTGGTAAATTCTTTTGTTTGATAGTCAACGTGCTGTTTCAGCTCACGAATTTGCGCCTCCCCAAGAACTCCTTCCTCTGTCCCAGATTTGTTTTTTTGTAATTTTTTACTCAAGGTGATCCTCCGACAATGATGCACTTTCACAACAAAAATGAGCGAGCCAAGCTCCTTGGTAGTGCGACATGATTAACGACTTGGCTGCGATTGTAGCTCACTGGTCAACAACGGTATACGAACCTCAAAACCGAATTGATATCATTCAGGTGTGATGTATCAATGGCGCTTCTGCCGCAGGATGATATTTAGGTTCCATAGGTGAATAAAGTGCGTCAAAATGCGTCAAATCGCACGCCCCCTTTTCGCCCCGCCGCGCCAGTCCTCATGCGTCTTCGGCCTTGGCGCAAATTTGAGTCAAAAGACCCCTATATAGCGGGCAGGTGTGGAGGGGGGACAACTGCGCGCGCCGAGCCGAAATGGGCTTTTTTCTTACTTCCAGAGCAACGTCATTCGTCGGGACGTGAAAAAGCCGCCTCGTGGGCGGCTTGTGCGGTGGCTGGGGCGCTCTGGCGCAGCTGGGCTGTCGCGGCCCTGCCCTGCCGGCTATCGCGGCGTGGCGCTCATCCTGGGCGGCCGGCGCGGATCATTGCCGCCTGTTCATTGTCGTAGTCGTCGCGGCAGTCCACGCCGCAGAACAGCAGCGCAGGCGCCAGCGCCTCGTCGCAGTAGTGACAACAGCCATGGGCCACCAGGGCGGGCCGGCCGCGCACGGCGGCCAGGCCGCGCGCCACCTCGGCGAAGATGATCTTGTCGGTGTTGTCGATGTGGTCGCTCATGCCGCGCCCTCCCCGCCTGTGGCCAGGTCATACGGGGCGAAGCGCACCACCTCCACGCCGGCCCATTCGTTGATGGCCATGAACTGCGCCTGCAGCGGCACCAGCTCGTTACGCGCGAAGACGCGCGCGGCAGGCTCGACGGCGCCGAAGCCGCCGGCATTGTTCGGCAGGATGCCCATGAGCTGGGGTGGCACGCGGTGCGCGGCCAGCTGGTCGTCGCGCGTGACGCTCTTGATGTTGAAAAACTCGTCCTTGGCGGCCACGTCCGACACGGGCAGAATCTGGATGCCGTCCTTCTTGCCGTTCGGCGCGTACATGAACAAGTTGCGGAAGTTTCCCGGCCCCTTGCTGTCGCGCGTGGCTTGGCGCAGGTTGTCCATGTCCTGGGTGTTAGCGGCGGCTTCCGCCATGTAGAAGACGAAACCGGCGTGCGAGCCGTTCTTGTGGTACTTGCGGAGGAACAGGACGCGAGGGGTAGGTCTGACATTCAAGCACGGACTGATGCGTGGGGTCCTGTGACAGCTTGCTCAGTCGAAAACCTAATTGGAACCACGAACGCGCGCCCACGGCGCGCGGGGCTGCCGCGCAGCGGTTGGAGGATTCGGGGCGGGCTGGGCCGGCAGGCCCAGCCCTTCGAATCTCACACGCAGGGCGCGCAGGCGCCCTGCACGCTTCCGCCAGGCAATAAAAAACCGCCCGAAGGCGGTTTCTTTATTTCCTGGCGGAAGCGGTGAGATTCGAACTCACGAACAGTGTAACCCGTCGCTAGTTTTCAAGACTAGTGCCTTCAACCACTCGGCCACGCTTCCAGATGGCAGCATTATACATAAAGGTCGGTGGCTTACCAATGGCTAACCGTCGCGGCTCTTGGCCCTGGCAGCAAAGAGCCGGCACGCGGGAGCTAGGCGCCCCAGTTCTCCCGCAATACCTTCTCGAACTCCGCCGCCGGCAGCGGCCGCGAGAACAGGTAGCCTTGGACCTCGTCGCAGCCCGAACTCTTCAGGAAAGCCAGCTGCTCCGCCGTTTCCACGCCTTCCGCGATGACTTTGTGGTGCAGCTGCTGGGCGATGCTGATGATGGTGCTGGCGATGGCGCAGTCGCTGGCGTCGGTCGGGATGCCGGTGGTAAAAGACCTGTCGATTTTCAGGGTATCGATGGGGAAGCGCTTGAGGTAGGACAAGCTTGAGTAACCTGTGCCGAAGTCGTCCAGCGACAGGGCCACGCCGAGCGCCGTGATGCGGTCCATGATGCCGATCACGCGCTCGATGTTGTGCATCAGGGTGCTTTCCGTGATTTCCAGCTCCAGCCAGGCCGCTTCCAGGCCGTAGCGGGCCAAGGTGGCGGCCACCCGGGTCGGCAGGGCCGAGGTGAATTCGCGCGCGGAGACGTTGACGGCCAGGCGGATCGGCGGCAGGCCGGCCAGTTTCCATGCCTGCGCCTGGGCACAGGCCGCTTCCAGCACCCATTCGCCCACTTGCACCACCAGGCCCGTCGATTCGGCCAAAGGAATGAATTCGGCGGGCGGGATCATGCCGTGCCGGGGGTGGTGCCAGCGCACCAGCGCCTCGGCACCGATGATGCGCCCGCTCGCCAGCGCGTACTTTGGCTGGTAGTGCAGCAGCAATTGCTGTTCTGACAACGCCTGGCGCAAGCCGGTTTCCAGCCGCATGCGCGCCTGCATGCCCAGGTTCATGTCCTGGCTGTAGAAGGCCACGCTTTCCGCTTCGCCGCCGCTGTCCTGCTTGGCGCGGTACATGGCGATGTCGGCCAGGCGCAGCAGGGTTTCCGCGTCCTGCCCATCCTGCGGGTAGACGCTGATGCCGATGCTGGCGCCCACGCGCAGGTCGTGGCCTTCGATCAGGAACGGTTCCACCAGCGAGGCCAGCAGCTTTTGCGCCACCATGCTGGCCTCGAAGTGCTGGCCGATGTCGAACAGGCCGACGGCGAACTCGTCGCCGCCCAGGCGCGCCACCAGGTCCTGGTCGCGCAGGGCCTGGCGGAAGCGCAGCGACACTTGCCGCAGCAGCTCGTCGCCGATGCGCCGGCCCAGGGTGTCGTTGATCAGTTTAAAGCGGTTCAGGTCGATGAACAGCACGCAACCGAGCATCTTGCTGCGCTGCGCCACGCTCAAGGCCTGGTCGACAAGCTTGGCCAGCAGGGTGCGGTTAGGCAAGCTGGTCAGCGGGTCGTAATACGCCAGGTGGTGCAGGCGCTCTTCGGCCAGCTTGCGTTCCGTGATGTCCGTCAGGTAGGCGATGAGTCCGATGGGCTTGTCGTCCATGTCGTGCAGCGGCGACAGGGACAGACTGGCCCAGAAGACCTCGCCTGACTTCTTTCGGCGGCGCACCTCCATCAGGCGTCCTCCCTGCTCCAGGAAGGCGTCGTGGAAACCCGTGTCTTCGTCGTCGTACAGGAACAGGATGTTGCGCCCCACGGCTTCCACCGAGGAATAGCCGAACAGCCGTTCCGCGCCCTTGTTCCAGCTGGTGATATAGCCCGTCAAGTCCATCGTCAGCACCGATTCGTGCAACTGGTCGAGGATTTGCGTCTGCTGCGCCAGCAAGGCTTCGACTTGCGCGTAGGCATGCGTGGAGCGCTGCGCCAGCGAGTGTACCTGCAGCACGCCGGCCGTCAGCGAAGCCAGGCTGGCCAGGTGGCGGCGGTCGGCGTCGTTGTAGCGGCTGCGGCCGGCCACCGTGTAATGACCGAAACAATGGCCGTCGAAACTGATTTCCTGCAGCAAGGCGGGCGTATCGCGCGCGAACGGCGGCGGTGGCGCGCTGGCGCCGTCGGCGCCGGCCAAGGGCAGGAACTGGCAGTATGGGCTGGCCATGACGACGCTGGCAATGCGGCCCAGCTCGGCCACGAGCGCCGGGCCACGCAAGCGCACGACGGCGTCGCACAGGGAGGCGCTATCGCTGAGGTAATCCGACACCGGGAGCACGGCCATGCTAGAGGTTCCGGCTGACCTGGATGGCCCACTGGTAAGCCTGCAGCAGGCTGCGCCAGTAGGTTTCCCCATCGAGACCAGCGCCGTCCAGTATGTCCGGCGTGGGCGCCGCGCATTCGACCAGCGCCAGCAGGGTCCCGAGCTCGCCGCTGCGCTGCAGCAGGGCGGCATTGACCTCGGGTGCCAGGTTCAGGGTGGCGATGATGTCCTGCATGGGCATGCCCAGCAGGATGTCGAGCAGGGAAAACACGCCCGTCATGAAGGCCAGGTCCTGCGCATCGCGGTCGCCGCCGCGCCGCTGGCACAGCGCTTCCATCTGCGCCGCGCGCACGGCCGCCAGCGGCAGCAGCGCATGGATCTTGCCGTCGTCCTGCTGGCGCGCATACAGCAGCAGTTGCAGCCAGCGCTGCAGCTGGCGCCGGCCCAGCAGGGTGATGGCCTGGCTAAAGCTGGTAATCGGCGCCGTGTAGCCGAAGGAGGCGGAATTGACCAGTTTTAATAAATGATAGCTGAGGGACGGATCTTGCTTGAGCGGCACCTCCAGCTCGTGCGCATCGGCATCGCGCGCCAGCAAACCCAGCAATGCCAGCAGGCGGCGGCGCGAGGTGGCGTCTTCCGGCTCGCTTAGCCGGCGCGCCTGGTGCAAGGCATAGTCGCCGGCAAACCAGCTCACGCCCAGCGCCTGCACGGCGGCCAGTTGCTGCGCGTCGCCGACGTTGTAGGCCAGGTGGGGTCCGGGCAGCGGCAACAGCTGGTGCAGTCCGGGCAGCTCGCCGGCCGCGTCGATGCTCAGCGCGCGCGCCTCGACCAGCGCGGCCGTGACGGGACTGGCGTCCGGTCCGTCGAGCACGATGCGGTAGCCGGCGTCGCGCCATTGCTGGCATTTCTTCTGGATGTGCTTGTCGCCGGCAAAGATGGCCGGCAGGCGGAAGATGGTGCGTTGCGGCGCCAGCTGTGCCAGGGTGGCCTCGTCCACGCCATGCGGATCGGCCAGGGGCAGGATGCAGTCCAGTGGCGCCAGCAAGGCATACACGTCGGCAGCGGCCAGCACCGCCAACAGCGTGGCTGTCGATGGCTGCGGCACGTGCAAGGTGACAGCAACCCACTCATTATGAGCATTGGCAACTGCTTGTAATCCCACCAAAGGAAACAGGTTTGATTCAGACGCTGACATCGGTATCTCAGTGTGGGTAGGGCGCCATAGTAAATAAACTGACCAGCATTGGCAACCCTGGCCCGACAGGGATGCCATTTCGACAGCAAGAATCATTCTATCCGAATCTCACCGCCGCAACAGTTTAATATTGGCAATAAATGTTCAAAAAAAACATTTCCCCGGGAAAGCAGCCTGGCATGCGGGCTTAAAAAAATACACCGATACGCATTTGCCGCCGTTCACGCCGCGCCGCCATCGAATTGTGCGTGCTCGACCGCATACTTGATCAGTTCCGCCTGCCCTTCGATGCCCAGCTTGCGCTTGATGTTGAGCCGGTGCGTTTCCACCGTGCGCACGCTCAGGTCCAGCTCGCGGGCAATCTGCTTGTTCGACTGGCCTGCCGCGATATGCTGCAGCACCTGCTGCTCGCGCGTGGTGAGGAAGGAATCGTGCACTTGCGGACGCGACAGCTGGCGCGCCAGGGCCGCGCTATAGTAAATGCCGCCCGACATCACGGTTTCGATGGCAAACACGATATCTTTCCCTGGTGCGTCTTTCAGCACATAGCCGCGCGCGCCCGCGGCGATCGCCTGCGACACGTATTCAAGCTTGTCGTGCATGGACAGGATCAGCACGGCGATCTGCGGAAACGCCTGCTTGAACAGCGCGGTCGCTTCAATACCGTTCGTGCCGCGCATATTAATATCCATCAACACCAGGTCCACGGCATGCGCGCGCGCCTGGGCCAGCGCCTCGTCGGCGCCGCCCGCCTCGGCCACCACGTCGAAATGCGGCACCGCTTCCAGGCGCGCGCGCAGGCCATCGCGCACGAGGGGGTGGTCGTCCACCAGCAAGATCCGTATCGTTTCAGTCATCGTATCTATCTATCTATCCTCAAGGGGATGGTTGAAGTTCCAGGCGCGCCAGCACCACGGTGCCGGCCGGCGACGAGCGGATCTGCAGGCTGCCGCCGATGGCTTCCATGCGTTCCGTCATGTTGCGCAAGCCGATGCCGCGCTGCGGGTGCAGCGCGATGCCATCCATGTCGAAGCCGCCGCCATTGTCCAGGATGCGCAATTCCACGGCCCGGCCATCGAGGCCGTGCAAGCTCACTTCCACCCGGCTGGCATGGGCGTGGCGCTCGCTGTTCGTCAGCGCTTCCTGGGCGATGCGGAACAACACGGTATTGACCATGTCGGGCAAGCCCTCGCCCGCCGTGGGCGGGCTGGCCGTGAAACTGGCCTGCGCGCTGCTGCTGTCGTTAAATTCCTGCACCAGGTGGTCGAGCGCGGCGGCCAGGCCCAGGTCGTCGAGAATGGCCGGGCGCAGGTTGTGCGAAATGCGCCGCACTTCGCCCAGTACCTTGTTC
Source organism: Janthinobacterium sp. GW822-FHT07H11 (assembly GCF_058798615.1). Classification (NCBI taxonomy): domain Bacteria; kingdom Pseudomonadati; phylum Pseudomonadota; class Betaproteobacteria; order Burkholderiales; family Oxalobacteraceae; genus Janthinobacterium; species Janthinobacterium sp. GW822-FHT07H11. Next base: position 2,101,876 of record NZ_CM179507.1, on the reverse strand, counting down.
AATTGCTCGGCGGCACGCTCGAAGGTGGCGGGCGCCTTGTCCTTCTGCTCGGCAGTGCCCCCCAGGCGCGCGATGCCCGCCTCGATCTGCAGCTTGATCGACACCAGCCACTGGCTGATGCCGTCATGCAAGTCGCGCGACAGCCGCGCCCGCTCCTCTTCCTGCGACTCCACCACGCGCTGCGCCAGCACCTTCAGCTTGGCATCGGCCACGCGCAGTTCGCGCAGGTTCAGCACCAGGCCGGAAGCGCCCACCAGCAGCGAACCGAGGATGGCGATGCCGGCGATCAAGCCCATGGTCGAACGGATATTGCGCGACTGCTGGGCATCGACCTTGGCCAGCGCCTGGTCCACGTCATCCATATAGATGCCGGTGCCCATCATCCAGCCCCATTCCGGCATCAGGATCACATAGCCGAGCTTGGGCGCGGACTTGTTGGTCGACGGCTTGATCCAGTTGTAACGCTCGAAGCCGCCGCCGCTCCTGGCCCGCTGCATCAGGCGCTGGATGGTGAGGCTGCCTTCCGCGTCGCGCAACTCCCACAGGTTCCGCCCCACCAGTTCGGGCTGGCGCGGGTGCATCAGCGACCTGCCCTGCAAATCGTAGATGAAGAAATAGCCGTCATCGCCATAGCTGAGCGAGGCAAGGATGCGCTTGGCCTCCTCTTGCGTCGCGGCATCCTTGCGGCCCGATCCATATAAGGAGGCGATGGAATGGCTGGCCAGGGTCACGTAATGCTTGAGTTCGGCTTCCTTGCTGGCCAGATACGCCTGCTGGATGGTGGCGCGCTGCTGCTCGGCCAGGGTGATGGCCTGGTGCCGCACGGCAAAGGCAATGACGCACATCGCCAGGATCAGCGGCGTGATGGCCAGGAAGAGGACTTTTTGTCGGAGTTTCATGACCTTGCGCGCTCTGCGGTGACGGGACGTGGAAATCGGTGATTTTACGTGGCGGCGGGTGTATCGGCCTGCGTAGTAATACTGAGCGTTACTGCGTAGTCGTGCGCTTGCGGCAATTATACGATTCCTGAATACTTGCCATAAGCTGCGCACACACCCCAACCTGGCGACGATCAGGACAAACAGCACACGATAAACGCACGGCGCAGCATCCGTCAATCTCTGGAGAAAGCATGAACCGCATTTTCAAACAGCTCGGCTGGGCAGCGCTTGCGCTGGCCGGCGCCGGGTCCCTGGGCGTCGTCGCCCTGCAACGCGGCGAGCCGATCAGCGCCATCTGGATCGTCATCGCCGCCGTCTGCGTCTACCTGATCGCCTACCGTTTCTACAGCCTGTTCATCGCCGACAAAGTGCTGGGCCTGGACGCCCGCCGCATGACGCCCGCCTTCAAGCACAACGACGGCCTCGATCATGTGCCGACCAACAAATATGTGCTGTTCGGCCACCATTTCGCCGCCATTGCCGGCGCCGGCCCCCTGGTCGGCCCCGTGCTGGCCGCGCAGATGGGCTATTTGCCCGGCATGCTGTGGATACTCGCCGGCGTGGTGTTCGCCGGCGCCGTGCAGGATTTCATCGTGCTGTTCATTTCCATGCGCCGCGACGGCCGCTCGCTGGGCGACCTGATCAAGGCTGAACTGGGCGAGATTCCCGGCATGATCGCTCTGCTCGGCTGCTTCATGATCATGGTCATCATTCTGGCCGTGCTGGCCTTGATCGTCGTCAAGGCGCTGACCGGTTCGCCCTGGGGCAGCTTCACCGTGATGGCGACCATTCCCATCGCCCTGTTCATGGGCGTGTATTCGCGCTTCATCCGCGTCGGGCGCATCGGCGAAATCTCCATCATCGGCTTTGTGCTGCTGATGCTGGCCATCATCGGCGGCCAGTACGTGCAGGAACATGCCGTTCTCGGCCCGATGTTCACGTTCACGGGCACGGAACTGACGTGGATGCTGATCGGCTACGGCTTCATCGCTTCCGTCCTGCCCGTGTGGCTGCTGCTGGCGCCGCGCGACTACCTGTCGACGTTCCTGAAGATCGGCACCATCCTGGGCCTGGCCATCGGCATCATCGTCGTCGCACCGTACCTGAAAATGCCGGCCATGACCAAGTTCATCGACGGCTCCGGCCCCGTCTGGTCGGGCAATCTGTTCCCCTTCCTGTTCATTACGATTGCCTGCGGCGCCGTGTCCGGCTTCCACGCGCTGATTTCCTCGGGCACCACGCCGAAGATGATAGAAAACGAAAGCCACGCCCGCTTCATCGGCTATGGCGCCATGCTGATGGAATCGTTCGTGGCCATCATGGCCCTGGTCGCCGCCTCGACCATCGAACCGGGCATCTATTTCGCCATGAACAGCCCGGCCGCCCTGATCGGCACCACGGCGGAATCGGCCGCCCAGGCGATCTCGCAATGGGGCTTCTATGTCACGCCGGAGATGCTGACGCAGACGGCCAAGGATGTGGGCGAGCACAGCATCATCTCGCGCGCGGGCGGCGCACCGACCCTGGCCGTCGGCATGGCGCAAATTCTGTCCGGCGCCATCGGCGGCAAGGCCATGATGGCCTTCTGGTACCACTTCGCCATCCTGTTCGAGGCGCTGTTCATCCTGACGGCCGTCGATGCGGGCACGCGCGCGGGCCGCTTCATGCTGCAGGATTTGCTGGGCAGCTTCGTGCCAGCGCTGAAACAGACGGAAAACGTCATCGCCAACCTGCTGGCCACGGGCCTGTGCGTGGCGGCTTGGGGCTACTTCCTGTACCAGGGCGTGGTCGATCCGCTGGGCGGCATCAATACCCTGTGGCCGCTGTTCGGCATCGCCAACCAGATGCTGGCGGCGATTGCCCTGATCCTCGGCACTTGCGTGCTGTTCAAGATGAAGCGTGGCCAGTATGCATGGGTCACCATCACGCCGACCATCTGGCTGCTGCTGTGCACCTTGACGGCGGGCTGGCAAAAGATTTTTGACGCCAATCCGCGCGTCGGCTTCCTCGCGCATGCGAAGAAATACTCGGCGGCATTGGATGAAGGCACCCTGCTGGCGCCGGCCAAGTCGGTGGCGCAGATGCAGCAGATCATCTTCAACGATTACCTCGATGCCGGCCTGGCCGCCTTCTTCGTCATCGTCGTGATCAGCGTGCTGTTTTTCGGCATCCGCACCATCCTGAAGGCGCGCGCCGACAGCCAGCCGAGCACCAAGGAAACGCCGTTCCAGGCCATGCCCACGGTGCAATGATGATCGACGAAATCATCAAGGCGGGTCGCTATCTGGGGCAAAGCATGCGGCTCATGTGCGGCTTGCCCGAGTACGACACCTATGTGGCGCACCGGGAAGTCACCCATCCCGGCGAGCCGATGATGACGTACGAAGAGTTCTTCCGCGAACGCCAGGAAGCCCGCTATGGCGGGGCCGGTAAACGTGGTGGTTGTTGTTAGTGTAAGTGCTGGGGTCAGTCCCGGCAGGATCGACATGTGCCCTATTCGGGCACATGTCCCCGCCGGGTCTGATCCCATTATTGCGTTCAGTAAGTTCCCCTCCCCTCTCCTCCCTTAGACCCACATCAATATCAGGGTGCGTCTTCACGTCTATATTTTTCCAATAGGAATTAAATAACAGTCAACGGGCGACCGGGGAAGCAGCGAATTCATGTTCAATTTCCAACGCTCCAGCATCAGCCAGAAGCTGACCATGATTTCGGTGCTGTCGTCGGGCTGCGCGCTGCTGCTGGTGTTCGTGGCGTTTGCCATGACGTCCGTGCTGAGCCACAAGAATGACGAGGGCAAGCAATTATTGTCGCTGGCGGGCGTGCTCGGCGCGGCCGGGGCGACGCCGTTGCTGGCAGGCAAACAGGCGCAGGCGGAGCAGATGCTGGCCGCCTTGCAGGCGCGCGACGAGATCGCCCAGGCGGCCCTGTTCGACCGCGGCGGGCGCCTGTTCGCCCTGTACCGCGCGCCGCAGCATGACGAGCGGCTGGCGGCGCCGGAAGACATGGACCCGGCCCTGCTGGCCGACATGGCGCTGCAGCCCGTGACGCAGGCCACGGGCAGCACGCTGGCGCCGGCCATGCGCCTGTACCGCCCCGTCTACCGGCAGGCGGACAGCCAGCAGGACATCATCGGCGCCATCATGATCGAGGCGGACCTGAACCACATGTGGCGCGACATCGGCCGCCATCTGGGCGCCATCGGCAGCGCCACCGTGCTGTCCTTCCTGGTGGCCGTGTTCCTGGCCGGGCGCTTCAAGAGCGTCATCGCGGAACCGATTACCAAGCTGATCAATACGGCCAAGACCGTTTCCAGCAGCCAGACCTACAGCCACCGCATCGCCCACCAGCGCAGCGACGAACTGGGCGTGCTGATCGACAGCTTCAACGACATGCTGGCGCAGATCGACAGCCGCGACAGCACCCTGGCCAATTACCGCGACCAGCTGGAGCGCCAGGTCAGCGTGCGCACGGAGCAGCTGGAGAAGGCCAAGGATGCGGCCGAGGCCGCCAGCCAGGCAAAGAGCGCCTTCCTCGCCACCATGAGCCATGAGATCCGTACGCCGATGAATGGCGTGCTGGGCATGACGGAACTGCTGCTGGCCAGCGCTTTGAGCCCGCAGCAGCGCCACTACACGAGCATGGTGCAGCGCTCGGGCCAGAATTTATTGGTAATCATCAATGACATCCTGGACTTTTCCAAGATCGAAGCGGGCAAGCTCAGCGTCGAATACATCCGCTTCAACTTCCGCGAACTGCTCGACGACATCGACCACGTGTTTTCGCCGCAGGCCGAGGCAAAGAATATCCTCCTGGAATTCGATATCGCCAACGATATTCCCATCGCCATTTGCGGCGATCCGAACCGGCTGCGCCAGATCATCGTCAACCTGCTCGGCAACGCCATCAAGTTCACGGAGACGGGCAAGGTGACCGTGAAGGTGGAAGTGTGCTTCGAGGATGCCCCCAGCGTGGGCTTGCGCTTCGAAGTGCACGATACGGGCATCGGCGTATCGAGCGAGGCGCAGACGCGCATCTTCGAATCGTTCTCGCAGGCGGACGGCTCGACCACGCGCAAGCATGGCGGCACGGGACTGGGCCTGACCATTTCCAAGCAGCTGGTTGAACTGATGGGCGGGAAAATCGGCGTCGACAATGCTCTAACGCAAGGCTCCATCTTCTGGTTCGAAGTAAATTTCGATAAGCGGCGAGTCGACAGCGACGACCCGTCCTTCAACCTGAAAACCACGCGAGGGTTACGCGCCTTGATCGTCGACCACACACCCGCCACGCGCGCCGTGCTGGAACGCCAGCTGGCCGGCTGGCACATCGCCAGCGACAGCGCCGGAACGGCCGGCGACTGCCTGGCCCGCCTGCGCGCCGCCGTGCAGGAAGGCAAGCCATATTCGGTGGCCCTGCTCGACATGGAGCTGCCGCGCACCAGCGGCCTGGCCCTGGCCGCCACCATCAAGAGCGATCCCCTGCTGGCCGACCTCAAGCTGTTGCTGCTGAGCACGGAACAGGGCGCCGCCGACCCGGTCCAGCGGCGCGAGGCGGGCGTGGCCTTCCAGCTGATCAAGCCGGCCCGCGAATGCGACCTGTTCGACTGCATCGTCACGCCGCCGCGCGCCAGCGAAGGCATGCGCCTCCATCCGCCGCACGCGGTGCGCCAGGTGGCGCGGCGCCAGCGCCGCAAGGTCCTGCTGGCTGAAGACAATCCCGTCAACGTGGAAGTGGCGCTGGCCATGCTCGACAGCCTGGGCCTGGACGTGGTGTGCGCCGGCAATGGCGAAGAAGCGCTGCGGGCGGCGCAGGCCGAGGATTTCGACCTGATCCTCATGGATTGCCAGATGCCGGTGATGGATGGCTTTGCCGCCACGGCGGAAATCCGCCGCCACGAACAGCACCGGGGCCATGCGCGCGTGCTGCCCATCGTCGCCATCACGGCCAATGCGCTGCAGGGCGACCGCGAAGCGTGCCTGGCGGCCGGCATGGACGACTACCTGAGCAAGCCTTTTACGCAGCAGGACCTGGGCCACACCATCGCGCGCTGGATCACGCTGCCGCGCGCGGCCACCGTGCACCACAGCGAGGCGCCGCAGGCGCAAACACCGCGGGAGACGCCGCCCGAGGCAACGCCGCCATCGGCCGCCCCGCCAGCGGGCCCGCCGCTGAACCGGCAGGCGCTGGAAAACATCCGCGCCCTGTCGCGCGCCGATGGCGATGCGCTGCTGGAAAGGGTCATCCTCGCTTTTACCAGCGAGACGCCGCGCCAGCTGGCCGCCATGCGCGAGGCGATCGCCGGCGCGGATGCCGAAGCGCTGCGCAAGGTCGCGCACAGCCTGAAATCGGGCAGCGCCAACGTGGGTGCCGACGCGCTGGCGCAACTGTGCAAGGACATGGAAAAACTGGGCCGCGCCAACAGCACCGAAGGCGCGGCCGGCATGCTGCAGGACATGGAACGGGAATTCCTGGCGGTGCGCGAATCGCTGAGCGCCATCCTTGTGAAGGAACACTGACATGACAGCGCCCCTCTCCCCCCAACGCGGCCTGGTGCTGGTGGCCGACGACGATCCCGTGATGCGCCTGCTGATGCGGCAAATGCTCACGCAGGTGGGCCTGGACGTGATCGAGGCCGAGGACGGCGTGCAGGCGCTGGCCAGCTACAAGCACAGCGGCCCAGACCTGGTCATGCTCGACGTCGACATGCCGGCGCTGGACGGCTTTGCCGTGTGCCGCGAAATCCGCCGCCAGGAAGTGGACGGCACGGTGCCCATCATCATGGTCACCGGCGGCGACGAGCTCGAAGCGGTGACGCGCGCCTATGAAGTGGGCGCCACGGATTTCATTTCCAAGCCCATCAATTGGCCCATCCTCGGCCACCGCGTGCTGTACGTGCTGCGCGCCAGCGATGCCATCGCCCGCCTGCGCATCGCCGACGCGCACAACCGCGCCGTGCTGGCCGCCATCCCCGACACCTTTTTCCGCCTCAACCGCGAGGGCTTTTATCTCGACTACGAACAGGGCCACGATGCCAGCGCCGGCTTTTCCATAGAAAACTGCGTGGGCAGCCATATCCGCGACGTGCTGCCGCCCGAAATCGCCGCGCGCCTGCTGGACCAGGCGCACACGGTGCTGGCCACGCAGCATATCCGCTCGGTCGACTACACGCTCACCTATGAAGACAGCACGCGCCACTTCGAGGCGCGCCTGGTGGCGACGGGCGCCGACGAAGTGCTGGGCCTGGTGCGCGACATCAGCGAGCGCAAGCGCACGGAAGAGCAGATACGCCGCCTCGCCTATTGCGACAGCCTGACGGGCATCCCCAACCGCCAGGCCTTCCTGGAAACGCTGGAACGCGAGCTGCTGCGCTCGAAAGAACACGACAAGAAGTTCGCCGTGCTGTTCATGGACCTCGACGCCTTCAAGCGCATCAACGACACGCTGGGCCACGACGTGGGCGACCACCTGCTCAAGGTGGTGTCCGAACGCCTCCGCGAAACCATCCGCCCCAGCGACCTGGTGCTGCGCGCCGAGTACGAGCTCGACGGCGTGTCCGGCGGCAGCAACCTGGCGCGCCTGGGCGGCGACGAATTCACCATATTGATTCCCGACCTGGAGCGGGTGGAAGACGCGCTCAACGTGGCGCACCGGGTCAAGGAAGCCATGCGCCGCCCCTTCATGATCGAGTCGCACGAGATCTTCGTCACGGCCAGCATCGGCATCTCGCTGTATCCGGAAGATGGCGAGGACTGCAACTCGCTGCTCAAATACGCGGACACGGCCATGTACCACGCGAAGAACTGCGGCAAGAACAACGCCAAGCTGTACAGCTCATCGCTGACGATGGAAATCATGAGCCACGTCAAGATGGAAGTGGGCCTGCGCAAAGCCCTGCAGAACAACGAGCTGTACCTGCTGTACCAGCCGCAGATCGACGTGCCCAGCACGCAGATCGTCGGCGTGGAAGCGCTGGTGCGCTGGCGCCACCCGGAGCGCGGCATCATTTCGCCCACGGAATTCATCCCGCTGGCCGAGGAAACGGGGCTGATCGTACCCATCGGCGAATGGGTGCTGCGCACGGCCTGCAACCAGGCCAAGGCCTGGCAAAGCGATGGCGGACGCGCCATCCGCATGGCCGTGAACCTGTCGGCCAAGCAATTCAAGGATGAAAACCTGATGCAGATCGTGCTCTCGGCCCTGGCCGACACGGGCCTCGATGCACGGCTGCTGGAACTGGAATTGACGGAAGGCACCTTGATGGACGATGCGCGCGCCACCATGGTGACCCTGGAGCAATTGCGCGGCATCGGCGTCTACCTGTCCATCGACGACTTCGGCACGGGATATTCGTCGATGAATTATTTAAAGCGCTTCGACGTGCGCGCGCTGAAGATCGACAAGAGCTTTATCGCCGGCTTGCCGCAGGACACGGAAAACGCGGCCATCACGCGCGCCATCATCGCCATGGCGCACGGCTTGAAAATGGTGGTGGTGGCCGAGGGCGTGGAAACGGACGAGCAGTTGCTGATGCTGGAAGAGTACGGCTGCGACATGGCGCAAGGATACTTCCTCGGCCACCCGTCGCCGCACGACACCATCACGGCCATGCTGGCCAGGCAGGTCGGCCAGGCGGCCAGCGACGAAGCTAGAGCACTTCGAAGGCAAGGATTTGCGTGACTTGCTGCGGGTTGAAATTGTCGTCGGAAATGAGCACCAGGCTACGGCGGCCGTTTTCCAGGCGCGGCCCCCAGCTGATGCCCTCGATATTGTCGACCCGGGCCAGGCCGGTCTTTTCCAGGTCCAGCAGCAATCGCTTGCGCGCCGGCACGTAAGTCGCGCCCGCCAGGGCCGGGATGGCCTGGATGTCGGTGGCGCCATCCGTTTCCATCGCGTAGATGCGCACGTGATTCGTGTAGAGACCATCCGCATTGGCCACGCCGGCCCGCTCCACCACCAGCAGCTGATGGTCGTTCACGGCAAGGATTTCCGACACGCCATTGTCCGCCTCGCGCCCCGGCGCGGGCCGCGACGCCACCGGCTCGATGGCATACGCATACTGGCCCAGCACGGTGCCGGCGCGGTCCAGGCGCGTGATGCGCACCACGGAGCCGTTGTCGGGCGTGGCCAGCGGGCCATCCTGGTACAGCGCCGCTTCCATGCCCAGCCACAGACTCTTGCCATCCGCCGAGAACGACAGTGCCTCGAAGCTCATGTTGTTGCGCGAGCCCGTCCTGTCCCCGGACACCCGGAACATGGATGGCGTGGGCAAGGTAGCCAGATAACGCCCGTCGCGGTCCGCATGGCGCACGAACGGATGCAAGCCCACCTTGCGGTTGCCTTCGCTGCCGTACCACAGGCTGCCATCGTGCGGATCGACGCGGATGGTTTCGATGTCGGGCACCTGCTCGCCAGCGTCGAGCTTTGCGTGGGCCAGGTTCGGATAGCGGCTGCCGTCGGGCTGCGTGAAGAAATGCACGCCGGTCAAGGTCACGCCCGTAAACGCCTTGCTGTCGTAGCTGAGCGTGGCGCGGTAGAAGCGGGCCGGATTGATTTCCGAGCGGTCATCGCTTTCCATCACCCAGCTATGGCTGGCCGCATCGTAGTCGATGCCGGACAAGCCGCCCACCGTGGTGCCCTCGAACGCGTATTTGAGCGCGATGCGCTGCTCGCCGATCAGGCGCAGGCCGGCAATCGGCGCGTCGTGGGGGAAACTGGCGCAGGCGGAGAGGAGGATGGCGGCGGACGCCAGGGCAAGCGCGGTGCGGAAAAATCGATGCATGACAGGTATCAGTGAGTTGCGTAGGTCGGCTTAGCGCGAAGCGCGTAAGCCGACAACATTGTTGGCTTGGCTGGTGGTGTCGGTATGACGTGGTGGTGTCGGTAACGTGGCGTGGTGGTGTCGGTAACGTGGCGTGGTGGTGTCGGATTACGCGGCTACGCCGCTAATCCGACCTACCCGACCTACCCGACCTACACCACGCCATCGGCCTTCAGTTGCGCGATGGCGGCCGCGTCATAGCCGAGCGCCGCCAGCACCTCGTCGTTGTGCTGGCCCAAGGTCGGCCCCAGCCACTGCGTCTTGCCCGGCGTGGCGGACAGTTTCGGGCTGATGGCGGGCAATTTGACGGGCGTGCCGTCGGCGAAATGATGTTGTTCGAACATGTCGCGGGCGAGAAATTGCGGATCGCTCAGCATGTCGCGCACGGAGTAGATTTTGCCGGCCGGCACGTCTGCCGCCTTCAAGACGGCCAGCGCGCTGTCTATCGTGTGCGTGGCGCACCAGGCGCCGATGGCGTCGTCGATCTCCTGCGTGCGCGCCACCCGGCCGTCGTTGCGCGCCAGCTGCGGGTCGCCCGCCATGTCGATGCGGCCCATGGCCAGCATCAAGCGCTTGAAGATGGCGTCGCCATTGCCGGCAATCACGATGTTTTCGCCGTCCCCCGTCGTATAGGTATTCGAGGGCACGATGCCGGGCAGCGAGCCGCCCGTGCGCTCGCGCACCACGCCCGCCTGGTCGTATTCGGGCACCAGCGACTCCATCAGGTTGAACACGGATTCGTACAGGGCCACGTCGACCATCTGCCCTTCCCCGCCGGCCGCGCCGCCCGTCACGTCGCGGTGGCGCAGCGCCATCATGGCGCCGATCACGCCGTGCAGGGCCGCCACCGAGTCGCCGATCGACACGCCGACGCGCACGGGCGGGCGGTCGGCAAAGCCGGACACATAGCGCAAGCCGCCCATCGATTCGCCGATGGCGCCGAAGCCTGGCAAATCCTTCATCGGGCCCGTCTGGCCAAAGCCGGACAGGCGCACCATGATCAGGGAAGGCTTGATCTGCTTGAGCTGTTCGTAGCCGAGGTCCCACTTTTCCAGCACGCCGGGGCGGTAATTCTCGACGATGATGTCCGCTTCCAGGGCCAGCTGGCGGGCAATCGCCCGGCCTTCCGGCGCTTTCAGGTTCAGGGTGATACTTTTCTTGTTGCGCGCCTGCACCGACCACCACAGCGAGGTGCCATCCTTCAGCACGCGCCAGGTACGGATGGGGTCGCCGCCATCGGGCGACTCGATCTTGATCACGTCGGCACCGAATTCGGCCAGCATGCGGGCGCAGAACGGCCCCGCGATCAGGGTGCCCAGTTCCAGCACTTTAATGCCCGCCAAAGGCCCTGCCGAGGTTTTTTCTTGCATGATTTAGGTTGCCCTGCGGTCGAGCATCGCGCGGGCAATCGTGCCCGCGTCGACGTATTCCAGTTCGCCGCCCACGGGCACGCCGCGGGCCAGGCGGCTCACGCGCAAGCCCCGCGCCTTCAGCATTTCGCTGATGTAATGGGCCGTCGCTTCGCCTTCATTCGTGAAATTGGTGGCCAGCACCACCTCATTCACCACGCCATCGTTGGCGCGGCTCAATAATTTTTCGAGGTGGATATCTTTCGGACCGATGCCGTCGAGCGGAGAGAGTCGCCCCATGAGGACGAAATACAGGCCCTTGTAGGTGAGCGTCTGCTCGATCATCAGCTGGTCGGCCGGCGTTTCCACCACGCACAGCAAGCGCTTGTCGCGCTCGTCGTCGAGACAGGTCTCGCACACTTCATGTTCGGTAAAGGTATTGCACAGGCCGCAGTGATGCACGGCATCGACGGCCTGGAACAGGGCGCGCGACAGCATGGCCGCGCCTTCCCTATCGTGCTGCAACAAATGAAACGCCATCCGCTGCGCCGACTTGGGGCCGACGCCGGGCAGGCGCCGCAGCGCCTCGGTCAGGAATTCAAGCGACTTGGACATGGATCAACCCTGCCCCGTGCCACAGATCGAGCGCATGCGGTGTTGCATCAGAATGGCATTTTGAAGCCGGCTGGCAAGTTCATGCCACCGGTCAAGCCTGCCATTTTTTCCGCGGACGTCGCTTCCGCCTTGCGCACGGCGTCGTTGAAGGCGGCGGCCACCAGGTCTTCCAGCATGTCCTTGTCGTCGGCCAGCAGCGACGGGTCGATGGACACGCGCTTGACGTCGTTCTTGCACGTCATGACGATTTTCACGAGGCCGGCGCCGGACTGGCCTTCCACTTCCACCAGCGCCAGTTGTTCCTGGGCCTTTTTCATATTGTCTTGCATTGCTTGCGCCTGCTTCATCAGGCCAGCCAGTTGATTTTTCATCATGAGAATGCTCCGTTAATTCAGTTTGTGAGTGTGTTAATCATCAATGCAGGGTCGGCGCGGCGGAGCCGGCCGGTGCAGGGGTAATCGTTCCCGGCACGACAAAAGCGTCGAATGCCCGCTTCATCTCGAGCACAAAGGGATCGCTGGCGATGGTTGCTTCCGCGGCAAGCTGGCACGCCTCGCGGTGGGCCTGCGCTTCCGCGCTGGCCGTGTACCAGACGGCGCCCAGTTCCGTGTCGACATTAACCTTGCGGCCGAAGCGCTCGCTCAGCGCGGCCGCCAGTTTTTCCACGTTGGCCGGGCTGCGCCACGTGTCGATCGGCACGCGCAGGCGGAACGTGGTGCTGTGGCCGTCGTGCAGGCATTCGATCAGTTCGGCCTGCACGGCCAGTTGCTGGGCCACGCCGCGCAGGGGCAGCACGGCGGCGACGGCGGGCCAGTTGCCGTCCCAGTCCAGGCCCGGCACGGGCGTGATCACATACGGCCCGCTGGGCGCGGCTTGCTTGGCGGCACGCTGCGGCATGACGACGGCCGGCTGCTCGGCTGGCCCACTGCTGGGCGCGGACACGGCAACGGAGGCGCTGTCGTCGGAAAACTCGGTGACCCAGGGCGGCAAGTCGTCATCGGCTTGCTGCTGCGGCGGCGGGGCGGCGGGACGTGCCTGCTGAGCGGGCGCCGCAACGGCAACGGGCGCTTCCATCACAGCAACTGAGGGCGCATCGTCCCACGGTGCCGGCGCTTTCGCGGCGGCGGCCGGTGGCGGCGGCGCAAGCTGGACGGATGCTGCCGGGGCTGGCGCGGCGACGGCAGCGGCCGGTGCCGGGCTAGCCGGCTTGGGCGCCGACGATGGCGCCGACGGCGCGCTGCCAGGACGGCCTTTCGAGGCGGCGCGGGCCGCTTCCAGCGCCGCATTGATGGCGGCGCGGGCCGAACTGATCGGAGCGCCCGAGGCTGCCGGGACAGCCGCAGGAAAAGGAGCGGCGGGCGGCGCCGCTGGTGCCGGGGCTGGGACAGGTGCGGGTGCCGGTGCTGGCGCCGGGGCAGCCGCGCGTGGCGGCGGCGCTTCGCTGCGGGCCATGCTGGCCGCTGCGGCGGCCACCACGGCAGGCGGCGTCACGGCCGCATGGCTGGCCACGCTGTTCGTGGCGGCGCGGGCGGCCGGTGCGGACGCGCCGGCTGCCGCGCGCGCGGCGGCCACGGCGGCGGGACGATTGCCAGGGGCAGCCGCCGGTGCCGCAGCCGGCACGCCTTCGGCGCCGCCCAGGCCGGGCCGAAAGGCCAGCATGCGCAGCAAGGTCATGCTAAAGCCCGCATATTCATCGGGCGCCAGGCCCAGTTCATTGCGGCCATGCACGGCGATCTGGTAAAACAGCTGCACTTCTTCCGCGTCAAACGCGGCGGCCAGGCGCACGATATCGGCATATTCAGGCAAATCCTGCGGCAAGGCGGCCGGTACGGTTTGCGCCAGCGCAATACGATGCAGCAAGGTGCCCAGGTCCTGCAGGGCGCCGTTATACGACAGGCTGCGCGACGCCATCTCGTCGGCCACGGCCAGCAGATCGGCGCCGTCCTGCTGCGCCAGCGCGTCGAGCAGGCGCACGAGGTACGACTGGTCGAGCGCGCCCAGCATGCCTTGCACGGCGTCGAGCGTGACTTCGCCGGCCGCATACGCGATGGCCTGGTCCGTCAAGGACAGCGCGTCGCGCATGGAACCGTGGGCGCCCTGGGCCAGCAGGCGCAAGGCCGGCTGTTCGAAGGCGATGCCTTCCTGCCCCAGGATATTGTCCAAATGACTGATGATATGGCCGGGCGGCATCTGCTTGAGGTTGAACTGCAGGCAGCGCGACAGCACGGTCACGGGTATCTTTTGCGGGTCCGTCGTGGCCAGGATGAACTTGACGTGCTCGGGCGGCTCTTCCAGCGTTTTCAGCATGGAATTGAAGGCGTGGTTGGTCAGCATGTGCACCTCGTCGATCATATAGACCTTGAAGCGCGCATTGCTTGGCGCATACACGGCTTGCTCCAGCAGCTGCGCCATTTCATCGACGCCGCGGTTCGACGCCGCATCCATCTCTATATAGTCGACAAAGCGTCCCGCATCGATCGCCGTGCACGCTTCGCACACGCCGCAAGGCTGGGCCGTGATGCCGCCCGTGCCGTCGGGGCCGATGCAATTGAGCGATTTGGCCAGGATGCGCGACAGGGTCGTCTTGCCGACGCCGCGCGTGCCCGTGAACAGATAGGCGTGATGCAAGCGGCCGCTGTGCAAGGCATGCGTGAGCGCGCGCACGACGTGCTCCTGGCCGACGAGCGTCTCGAAATTCTTGGGGCGGTATTTACGGGCGAGGACTTGATAGGACATGCTGAGATTTTACCATGCGATTTTTGCGGGTGATCCTGCGCGGCGGGCGCAAGCCTCATGGCCGGGCCAGGCAAACCTGGCAAACGCGGCAAAGCAGCAATTGTATAACATGGCCAGCTGGAAATATGGAAAACACGGCAAGCCCGGCAATGCTGCGGCGTCGCAGGAAAATGGGCCGCAAAAGCAAAAAAGCTGCCCATGGCAGCTTGATTGTTGATCCTGATTAAAACATTCCCGAAGGAGGCGAGCCTGATCTGCGGCACTCATGGTTAATAGCCGTGGCTGCTTCGTTCCCGACCTGACCAGGTTAGCCATGCCACGATGCGCAGGGGCCCGCCGGGGACAATTATAACCGGTCTGCGCAAGATTGGGAAATTGCCGTGTCAATGCTGTGTGCGTCGGCGCAGGTCGGCGTAGGTCGGCGTAGGTCGGCGTGGGTCGGCGCAGGTCGGCGTAGGTCGGCGTAGGTCGGCTTAGGCCGCAGGCCGTAAGCCGACACTTCCGAGTACGTAGGCGTAGGTCGGCTTAGGCCGCAGGCCGTAAGCCGACACTTCCGAGTACGCAGATCGTGAACATGCAAGCAACGTCGGGTTACGCGCAAGCGCGAACCCGACCTACCCCAACCTACCCAATACCTACAAACCCAGCTCCTGCCAGATCCCATCGACCCTGGCCTTCACTTCCGGCGTCATGGCAATCGTCGTGCCCCACTCGCGCGTCGTTTCGCCCGGCCATTTATTCGTCGCGTCGATGCCCATCTTGCTGCCCAGGCCGCTGACGGGCGAGGCGAAGTCCAGGTAGTCGATGGGCGTATTGTCGACCAGGGTCGTGTCGCGGATCGGGTCGACCCGCGTGGTGATGGCCCAGATCACCTCTTTCCAGTCGCGGATATCGACGTCTTCGTCGACGACGACGATGAACTTGGTATACATGAACTGGCGCAAAAAGCTCCACACACCGAACATCACGCGCTTGGCGTGGCCCGCGTACTGTTTCTTGATCTGCACCACGGCCATGCGGTAGCTGCAGCCTTCGGGCGGCAGATAGAAGTCCGTGATTTCGCTGAACTGCTTTTGCAGCAGCGGCACGAACACTTCGTTCAGGGCCAGGCCCAGCACGGCCGGCTCGTCCGGCGGTTTGCCCGTATACGTGGAGTGGTAGATCGGATCGCGGCGCATGGTGATGCGGTCGATGGTAAACACGGGGAAACTGTCCTGCTCATTATAGTAGCCCGTGTGGTCGCCATACGGCCCTTCGAGCGCGTGCTCGTAGCCGCTCGGATGGTTTTCGTCCGGGTAGATATGGCCTTCGAGCACGATCTCGGCCGACGCGGGCACGCGCAGCTCGCTGCCGATGGCTTTCACCAGCTCCGTGCGGCTGCCGCGCAGCAAGCCGGCGAACTGGTATTCGGACAGGCTGTCCGGCACCGGCGTGACGGCCCCTAATATAGTAGCGGGATCGGCACCGAGCGCGACGGCGATCGGATACGGCTTGCCCTTGCTTTGAATGGCATGCTCGCGGAAGTCCAGCGCCCCGCCCCGGTGCGCCAGCCAGCGCATGATGACCTTGTTACGTCCCAATACCTGCTGGCGGTAGATGCCGAGGTTTTGCCGCTTCTTGTTCGGCCCCTTGGTGATCACCAGGCCCCAGGTGATCAGGGGGGCGACGTCGCCGGGCCAGCAATGCTGGATCGGCAGGCGCGCCAGGTCGACGTCATTGCCTTCCCAGACGATTTCCTGGCACTTGGCGCCGCGCAATTCCTTTGGCGACATGTCCCACACGGATTTCACCAGGGAGCCCAGGCCCAGCAGATCCTTGAAATCCTTGGGCGGCTCCGGCTCCTTCAGGCGCGCCAGCACATGGCCGATCTTGCGCAATTCGCTGACATCCTCGGCCCCCATGCCCAGCGCCACCCGGCGCGGCGTGCCGAACAGATTGCCCAGCACCGGCATCGTGTGACCCGTCGGATGGTTGAACAGCAAGGCTGGTCCACCCGCGCGCAAGGTGCGGTCGCACACCTCCGTCATCTCCAAAATCGGTGAAACAGGGGTCGAAATGGACTTAAGTTCACCCATTTGTTGCAGCTGAGAAATAAAATCTCGCAAATCTGAATATTTCATGTGTTTTTAATTTTTTTTGACGTCGGACGCCGTTGCTGAAGGATCTATGCCAAGTAATTGATTTTATTGGCTTTTGGCACAATGCAAGACAAAAAGTAAGACATAAAAGTAATAAAGAATCGATTCGTTAGTATTGACTTGATATAAAACGGCTTCTACAATTCGCCCAACTTGAAAGAGCACGCCGGCCCAAGGCTTGATTTTAGCGTTTCTCTTTCATTCACGGAGTCGGGGCTCCACATGACATTTTAAGGAGTGTTTTCAAAAGGCGTCTGCCTTACCCCCGGTAAAAGTTGTATTGCGACTGATCCAATACCAGCATGGGACCGATCAGCTCAGGCAAGCAATGACGGCGTTTCTCGCACGCATCCATACGCGGCGGAAACGATGATATTTCTGATGCACGGCATTGGCAGTACCCACAACACCGCGACACCGCGGAGGGACTGCCTGTTGACGCGACATTTCGGGGAACTCTATGACTCATCGTAGCACTGAAGCAGCCTTGCCTGCTTCAACCGTGGCTGGCCAGCCAGCGTTGGCGCGCTTGCGCGCCCGCGCACAAGCCATCTCGGCACGTGGCGTGTTGGCCACGGCGCAACACACACTGACAGTCTTCGGCATTTCCGCCCTGGCACTGATCGCCCTGCTGATGTTCCGCCCCGACCTGGGCAAGCAACTGACGCACAGCCTGTTCCCGCTGCCGATGGCAGAGGCGCAAGCCGTTGAAGCGCCGGCCCTGTCGGC
The DNA here is from genome assembly GCF_058798615.1 of Janthinobacterium sp. GW822-FHT07H11. Lineage (NCBI taxonomy): Bacteria > Pseudomonadati > Pseudomonadota > Betaproteobacteria > Burkholderiales > Oxalobacteraceae > Janthinobacterium > Janthinobacterium sp. GW822-FHT07H11. The sequence continues at coordinate 2,084,547 of NZ_CM179507.1, read as the reverse complement.
ACTGATGGAAGCGCCTGCTTCCGTGCAAACGGCCGCCGCCAGCGACACACCTTTGACCAAGGAAGAAAAAGCCTTGCTGGGCACGCAAAAGCAGCAGCAATGGGTCACCAACTGGCTCTCCAAGCGCTACCGCGTGGCCAACGATGCGACCAATATGCTGGTCTCGACGGCCTACCTGACGGCCCGTGAAATCAAGCTGGACCCGCTGCTGATCCTGGCCGTGATGGCCATCGAATCGGGCCTGAACCCGTTCGCCGAAAGCCCCGTGGGCGCGCAAGGCTTGATGCAGGTCATGTCGAAAGTGCACCATGAGCGCTTCCAGGAAATGGGCGGCGTGCAAGCTGCCTTGAATCCTGTCGCCAACATCCGCGTCGGCTCGCTGATCCTGAAAGACTACGTCACGCGTGGCGGTTCCGTCGAAGCGGGCTTGAAAACCTATGTGGGCGCCGCCAACTTCGCCACCGACTCGGGCTACGGCTCGCGCGTGCTGGCCGAATACCGCCGCCTGAAGCAAGTGTCGGCCGGCCAGCGCGTGCCGACCAGCACGCCGGTGATGGCATCGAACACGCCAGCGCCAGCCAAGGCGCCTGCAGCGGAAAGCGGCATCACCATCAAAGTGCTGCCGCACAACGAGATCGCCGGCCTGTAGTAGCGCGCTCTTCCAACCTACTGCGCAGCCCGCTCTCTGGTCGGCGTTACTCGCTGTACTCCAGTACAGCTGCGTTACTCAACCCGATATCGGGCTTGCTCGCTACGGTTGGAAGAGGCGCCGATACGTTAATGCGCAACACTCCGACAGCAAAAAGGGCAGACTTTTCAGTCTGCCCTTTTTGCATCCATTGCGGCCTTCGCCGCTGGATCCGTACCTATATTACTTGCGCTTGTTGGCGCCCACTTCTTCCTCGCGGAATTTCACTGCCAATTTATCCAGCACGCCGTTCACATACTTGTGGCCGTCGATGCCGCCAAACGACTTGGCCAGCTCGACCGCTTCGTTGATGACGACGCGGTACGGGATTTCCATGTTGTTCTTCAGCTCGAACGCGCCGATCAGCAAAATGCCGTGTTCGATGGGCGACAATTCCGCGATATTGCGGTCGATCAAGGGTGCCATGCTGTCGCGCAGCGCCAGCGAATCCTTGATGGTGCCGTACAGCAGCACCGTGAAATGATCGCCATCGGCCTTGTCGAAGCCGTGGGCCGCGCGAATATTGTTCACGACGGTGGTCGCGTCTTCATTGTTCAGCAGCCACTGGTACAAGCCCTGCAGCGCAAACTCGCGCGCGCGGTGACGCGGCGTGCGGTTTTTGCTGGGATTGGCGAGCAAATTTTTCTCAGTCATGATTGTTACCTGTTCTTAAGTACGTGTTCACTACAAATTCCGGCGAGACACTGCGACGCGCTTTTAGGCAGCGCGGCCGCAATTCAAGCGTGCGTGAGAAGGATGTCAGGGCAAGGCGCGAGGCCGAAGACAGTACGAAAGTACGGCGAGGCCTTGCAACGCAGCCATGGCATTCTTATCACACGCGCTTAGTCTTCGTCGGTGTCTTGCAACTCTTCTAGCGCTTGCGCCAGATTAGCCATTTCCACTGCCACGCGTGCCGCTTCGGCCCCCTTGACCAGCATGCGCACTTCCGCCTGCTCGTCGTTTTCCGTCGTCAACACTGCGTTGGCGATGGGGATGCCGTAATCGAGACCGACGCGCGTGATGCCCGCGCCCGATTCGTTCGATACCAGCTCGAAGTGGTAGGTTTCACCGCGAATCACGGCGCCCAGTGCGATCAGGGCGTCGAATTGCTCGCTTTCCGCCATTTTTTGCAGAATCAGTGGGATTTCCAGGGCGCCCGGCACGGTCACGTGCAGGATATCTTCCTCGGCCACGCCCAGCTTGCTCAACTCTTCCAGGCATGCCGACAGCAAGCCACCGCCGACGATTTCATTGAATCGTGCCTGGACGATACCGACGCGCAAACCTTCGCCGGCAAAATTGGTTTCGTATGCTCCTACGGTCATCATATGCCTCTTTAATCTGGTGGTTCAGGGCGACATGCACATGCCGCCATCGTTTACTCTTACATCGACGCCTGACAAAATCGTAGCGAGCGGCAGCGAGTTGTGGTCAAGAAGCGCAACTGTACGAATAGTACAGTGAGCATCGCAGGCCGCAAATCGCGACGCGCAGTAGATTTAGTCAGGCGTCTGGCCTGGATGGCACTGAAAACCGGTGACTTCCAGGTCGAAACCGACCATCGACGGCATCTTGCGCGGACTGGCCAGCAATTGCATCTTGCTCACGCCCAGGTCGCGCAGGATTTGCGCGCCGATGCCGTAGCTGCGCAAGTCCATGCTGGCGGCGCGGCCTTTCGGCTTGGCTTGCGGCGTATCGAGCGCGGCGAACTGGGCAAACAGCTCGCTCGAGGTCTCGCCGCAGTTCAGCAAGACCATTACGCCCCGCTCGGACTGCTTGATGGCGGCCATCGAGGCGGCCACCGTCCACGAGTGCGTGGTCGCTTCGCTTTCCAGCACGTCCAGCAGGGAAACGGGCTGGTGCACGCGCACCAGCGCTTCCAGGCCCGGCGCCAGGTCGCCATGCACGAGGGCCAGGTGGGCCGACGCGCTGGGCTTGTCGCGGAAGGCGATCAAACGGAATTCGCCGTGCGCCGTGTGCAAGGTGCGCTCGGCAACGCGCTCGACCAGGGACTCCGTCTGGCTGCGGTAATGGATCAGGTCGGCAATCGTGCCGATTTTCAGGCCATGCTGTTCGGCAAACACCAATAAGTCCGGCAGGCGCGCCATGGTGCCGTCGTCCTTCATGATTTCGCAAATCACGGACGCGGGCGTCAGGCCGGCCATGGCCGTCAAGTCGCAACCGGCTTCCGTATGGCCTGCGCGCATCAGCACGCCGCCCTTTTGCGCTTTCAGCGGGAAGATATGGCCGGGCTGGACGATATCGCTGGGCTGCGTGCCCTTGGCCACCGCCACCTGGATGGTCTTGGCGCGGTCGGCGGCGGAAATGCCCGTCGTCACGCCTTCGGCCGCTTCGATGGACACGGTAAAGTTGGTGCCGTAGGCCGTGCCGTTGCGCGACGTCATCATCGACAGGTTCAGCTCGTCGCAACGCTCTTCCGTCAGGGTCAGGCAGACCAGGCCACGCGCATGCGTGATCATGAAATTGATGGCTTCAGGCGTGACAAAATCGGCGGCAAGCACCAGATCGCCTTCATTTTCCCGGTCTTCTTCATCGACCAGTATCACCATGCGGCCGGCGCGCAATTCAGCGACGATCTCTTCGGTGCTGGAAATAGACATCATTGATCCTCTTAGTAAGACTAAAAACTGAAACATCGCGTGCGAATATTCCGCGAATTTCCGGGAATTTTCTTATAACCTGCTATTTTAAAGGATTTGGCGCTTGCAGGCCTGAAATAAGACAGCTTTGCGGCATGGACGCCGCAGCCTGCCCCACAAAGCGCCGATTCCTCGATCCAGCGCAAACGGCGACGGCAAGACGCGCGCCGCCGGCCTTGCAAAGAGCATAAGATCAGCCAGTCACCGCCACGGCGCTGACACTCCACTCGCAGCGACACCCCACACAGGAGCGGCAACATGAAAACCCATGGATCGGCCATCTGGTCAGGCGGCATCAAGGACGGCAAGGGCGCCATCAGCACGCGCAGCGGCGCCTTGCAGGAATACCCCTACGGCTTTGCCAGCCGCTTCGAAGGCAAGCCCGGCACCAATCCCGAGGAACTGATCGGCGCCGCCCACGCGGGCTGCTTCACCATGGCCCTGTCGCTGATCCTCGGCGAAGCGGGCCTGACGGCGGAAAAGATGGAGACGACGGCCGAAGTCACGCTCGACAAGGTGGACGACGGCTTTGCCATCACGGCCGTCCATTTGATCCTGAAAGCGAAGATACCGGGCGCCGACCAGGCGAAGTTCGAGGAATTGACGGCCAAGGCCAAGGCCGGCTGCCCCGTGTCGAAGCTGCTTAAAGCCAACATTACCCTGGACGCCAGCCTGCTGCCCTAGATTTTATCCACCGGCTTGATTGGTTCCACGGCAGCGACCGGCGCCACCAGCGGCAGGCGCGCGTCGCTGGCCGGCGATGGCCGGTGCATCAAGCCAGGATTCAGGGCTGCATTGTTCAGGTTATACGCGGCGATGGCCGCCGCCACGGACGGATCTTGCGATGACGGCGGCGGCACGGCCATGCCCGCGGCTTGCGCGGCCAGCTGCTGCGCCTGCGTATTTTGCTGCGCCAGCTGGGCTTGCGCCGTCACCAGGGCCGCATCGGCTTGCCCCTGCCCCGCGCGCACTTGTACCTGGGCCGCCCGCGCATCGTCCTCCTGCTGCGCCAGTTGCTCGGTATTCATGCGCTCGCTGTCGATGCGCAGGGCATCCACGCGCTGGCTGTCTGTCCGCTGCGCCTGCAAATCCAGGTTCAGCTCTTCCGCTTCCAGTTGCTGCTGCAATTCCAATTGCCGTTGTGCAATCGCGGCCGTTTGCGGCGGCGCCTCGTCGACGGCCTGCGGCTGCGCGGCCTGCGCGGCGCTGGCTGGCAGTGCTGCGCCCGTCAAATCCGCTTCGACCACGCCGGCCAGCGGCGCGCCCTGCTGCCGGGCCAGCACGGCGCCCACCTGTGCCAGCACGTCCGTTCCCTGCTGCAAGGCATCCAGCGTGGCAGGGCTGTCGGCCGCATATGCGGCCTGCAAGGTTGTCGCATCGACCTCTTCATTGCGCAGATCGATGCCGATGCGGGCCAGTTGCGCTTGCGTGAGCAGGCTGCCGTCCTGCGCCAGCGCGGCCGCCGCATCCGTCGTGCCATCGCCCGACAGCAAATCGTAGCGCTGCGCCAGGCTGCCCGGCGCGTCGCCGTCCGTCGCCAGCTGGCTCGCGTCGATGCCGCTCGTTTGCAGCTGGGCAAACGATTCCGTCAGCTGCCGCGCCAGCGCCAGCAAGTCCTCATTCACATTCACGGGGGTATTTGCCGCCCTCGCTTCGTCCGTGGCGCCCTGCAAGGCCAGCAGTTGCCGGCGCGACAAGGCCACGCCGGAGAGAAACTGGCCCAGCGGAGAGAGGTCGACCTGGGTCGATGACTGAATGGCAAGGGCTGCAGCCGCGCTGGAAGGCGGCACGGGCAGCGCCGGCGCCAACGGCGCCAGCGTTGCCGTTGCGCCCACGCGCGATGGGGCCGGGATGGTATTGGGCACGGTTGCGCGCGAAATCGGGTCCATGACTGGCCTCCACTGCGGAAAGCTTCATAGTATGCGCGTCTGCAAGAAAAGCAACACACGCTTGGCAAGGCGAAGCATGTGTTGCGGTGTGCTTATATCAGGCGGCAGCCTTGTCCAGCGACAACATGCGCTCGACATAGCGGGCGATCAAATCGATTTCCAGGTTGACCTTGGCATCGACCGTCAAGTGTTTCAGGGTCGTCATGGCGATGGTGTGGGGAATCAAATTGATCGAGAAGCGGCAGCCGTTGATCGCCCCCGCACCCAGGTCTTCCACCCTGTTGACGGTCAGCGATACGCCATTGACGACGACGGAACCCTTGAAGGCCAGGTATTTCGCCAGTTCGTGCGGCGCTTCGATGACCAGCTCCCACGATTCGCCCACGGCTTCGAACTTGCGCACGATGCCCAGGCCATCGACATGGCCCGAGACCAGGTGGCCGCCCAGGCGCTCGGCCAGGGTCAGGGCTTTTTCCAGGTTCACTTCCGTCGTGGTATCGAGGCCCACGGTGCAATTGAGGCTTTCGCGCGAGACATCGACGGCAAAGCCCGTGTCCGACTTTTCCACCACCGTCATGCAGGCGCCATTGATGGCGATGGAGTCGCCCAGGGCCACGTCGGCCAGCGGCAAGCCGCCCGCGTGGATGGTCAGGCGCACGCCTGCGTCGAGGCCGCCTTCGAGTGCTTGCACGGTTTCAATCTTGCCAATGGCGGCAACAATTCCTGTAAACATGAACTAACCCTATAAAAGTATGAAAGTATTAAAAACGCCTGTCAAAACCTACTGCGCGTCGTAATTTGCGGCCTACGATGCTCACTGCCTCGGCGGCCCCGTACTTCGTACAGCTGCGCTTCTCGGGCCAACGGGGGCGCCGAGCCTTCCTTCCGCTCGCTACGGTTTTGTTAGGCGTTTTAATTGCGCTGGGCGAATCTTGCAAGGATACGCAAATCTTCGCCCACTTGCTGGACCTGATGAAATTGCAAGCTATGCTGCTGTTTGAGATCCGTCAATGCGGGCAAGGCAAACATGGCTTGCGCATCGCCCAGCAAGGTGGGTGCCAGGTAGACCAGCAGCTCGTCGACGCAGCCTTCGCGGATCAGCGAGCCGTTCAGCTTGGAGCCGGCCTCGACGTGGACTTCATTGATTTGCCGGCGTCCCAGTTCCAGCATCAGCGCGGCCAGGTCGACCTTGCCGGCCGCGTTCGGCAATAAGATGACTTCGGCACCCAGCGCCTGCAGTTGCGCTTGCTTTTCCGGGTTGGCCACGGCCGCCACGATCCACGTGCCGCCGCCCTGCAAGATGCGCGCGTCGAGGCGGATGTCGAGCCGGCTGTCGACGACGATGCGGCGCGGCTGGCGCGGCGTCTCGACGGCGCGCACGGTCAATTGCGGGTCGTCCGCCTTGACCGTGCCGATGCCCGTCAGGATGGCGCAGGCGCGCGCGCGCCACGCGTGGCCGTCGGCGCGCGCCTGCGGTCCCGTGATCCACTGGCTCTGCCCATTGTGCAGGGCCGTCATGCCATCGAGGCTGGCCGCCGTTTTCATGCGTACCCACGGCTTGCCACGCTGCATGCGCGAAAAGAAGCCGATATTCATTTCATATGCCTCGTCGGCCAGCACGCCCGTGGTGACGGCAATGCCGGCCGCTTCCAGCTTGGCCAGTCCCTGCCCCGCCACCAGCGGATTCGGGTCCGTCATGGCGGCCACGACCCGCCCCAACCCCGCGCGCACGAGCGCATCGGAGCACGGTGGCGTGCGGCCATGGTGGTTGCACGGCTCCAGGGTGACATAGGCCGTGGCGCCGCGCACGTCGTTGCCGCGCGCCGCCGCATTCGCCAGCGCCTGCACCTCGGCATGATCCTGCCCGGCCGCCTGCGTCACGCCGGCGCCGATCACCTGGCCATCCCTGACGATCACGCAGCCGATGCGGGGATTGGGCGAGGTCGTGTACAAACCGCGCGCCGCCCATTCCAGCGCCAGGCGCATGCCATCGATATCGTTGAGTATTTCCACGGGCTTCTTTGATAGTGAGTGATAAATGAGTGACAAATGAGTGATAGGTGAGTCGGGTTACGAACTGTCCGCCACGCCGCTGCAATTGACCGCTTGCTGCTGCGGATCGCACACGCGCACCCTGCCCAGCATATTGATTTTAATATGGCGCACCTGCTTTCCCAAAGCCAGGGACAAGGTGCCCCAGCGCGCCGCCAGGCTATTGGTCGCGCTGCAACTGCGTCCTGCGCCATTGTAGGCGATATAAAACGGCATCGTGGCAGACGAAAACGCGAATTGGGCCGTAATGCCCGCCGGCGGCGGTCCCTGGCGGAACAGCAATTCGTCGCCGTCATCGAACGCCAGGTTGGCATTGCGGTCGATAAATATCAGCCAGCCCTTGCCCCAATCCGTGCCACCGGGCCCGGCCGGCATCAGCAGCACGCGCTGGCCCCGCGCCATTGCCTGCGCCCGCGTCAATTCGATGGCCGAAAACAGGTCCGTGGCCGCCGCGCGCACCTGCTGGCGCGCCAGCACCTGCTGCAGGCTGGGCATGGCAGCAAACGCCAGCAGCGCGGCAATCGCCAGCACGGCCAGCAATTCGAGCATGGTATGCCCTGTCCGGCGCGGGTGCTTGCGCGTGCTCATGGCTTAGGGCCAGCAATGGCCGGCCGGGCCGCTGCTGCCGCGCTGGCCCGTGCTGCTCAAGGACAGCACGCCGCAATCGGCATCCTGGAACTGCGCATCGACCTTGGACGTGCCCGGCATGGCCCGCAACAGCACGCATTGCCCGATTGCCAGGCCGGGGCAGGCCAGCGCCTCGATTTCATACGCACTGCCGGCCGCGCCCCCTTCGCCGGACCACCATGGAAACGCCTGCATCTGCGGCACCGGCGAGGCCGAGGAAAAGGCCAGATAATGATTGTTTTGCGAATAATAGCGCTCTTGCTGCTGCATCAGCCGCAGCAGGGCCGCCTGCCCCTGCACCCGCTTGGCCCGTACGACATGGCCGTGATAAGCGGGCACGGCCAGCGCCAGCAGCAGGCTCATGATCGCGAGCGCGGCCAGCAGTTCGATCAGGCTGAAGCCCGGCGGATTGGCAGCAGGAGCGCCACCGTTTGCCGCGAACCAGTTCTGCCTTGCCAACGTCCCCATGCGACTTCCCCTTTCCAACAAGCGCCAGCCGATACGATGCGCAGGCCGGCACGCTTGTCACTTGCGACACGCCAGCCATGCCCACACCTATTTTTTCTTGGCCGCCTCATGCAATTCGCGCCAGTTCGCCACTTCGCGCCAGCTGAGACGCCGGGCCGGCAGCGGCGCGCTGGCGACCTTGAGCACTGCCCCGCTGGCCGCGCCTGGCAAGCCCGGCTGCAGCACGGCCAGTTCCTTGCGCCCTTCCGCCCGCCCTGCCGCCGTCGCGGCGCCCACCGTGCTGGTCAATTCCAGCGCCAGCGGCGGCGCACGCGCCAGACCGTCGAACAAGCGCCCCGTCTGCTCGCCCGCCTGCACGACACCGGCGCCATCGGCGGCGAAGCCGCTCAGCACATCGAGCACGTACAGGCGCGTGGCCGGCTTGCTGCAAGGATCACGCCCCGGCAGGACGGTATTGAACAGCACCTTGCCGGCGGCCAGTACGGGACTATGGATGCTGCGTTCGCCCGTCTGCGCGGCATGCAGAAAATCGAGATACCAGCCGCGCATGGCCTCGCTGCCCGTATAGCGCAGCTCGCCGCCGTCGACGCGCACGCCGCCCACCGCCTCGCCCAAGCTGCGCGGCTCCAGGTCGGCCCGGCTGCGCGTGGGCGATGTTTCCCGCACATCATCGTGTACGGCATAAAACGACTGCGACAAAAAGGCGGAAGGCCAGGTATCGGCCGCTTCGACCAGCTTGCCCGTGCCGAACAGCAGCAGATAGCCGCCAGAGGGCGCGTACGCCACGTTCAGCTGCTGCGTCACGGGCTGGCGCCGGCCCTGCGCATCGCGCGCGACAAACACGAGCTTGCGTCCCGCGCCCTCCTTCCACGGCGGCCCGCCAGCCAGGTCGAGGCGCCAGATATTGCCCTGCAAATCGCCCGCATAGATATACGCCAGCGCACCGTCGCCGCCCGGCACCACGGCGGGCGGGCCCAGAGCGTGGGACATGGCATCCGCGCCTGCATCAGTGTCATGGCCGTCATCGCTGCCACCGCTGCCGCTGGCCACGGGCACCTTGAGCCGGAAGTAATTATTTCCCAAAACCCAAGCCGTGCCGGGCGCCTTGTCCAGCGCCAGCAGGAAGATGGCGGCGGCCGCTGCGGGCGCCGTCGTATCCTTGCCATCGCTGGCATGGTTGTTGTAGCCGCTGGCGACGATGGCAAAATCGCGGTAGGCCGGCGCGCCCTGCTTGCCGCCCATGTTGATGCGGGCAAAGGCCGGCGGCGCGCGCACATTGCCCATCAGCCTGTCGTCGCGATCGGTAAACTCCCACAGCGCCCCGTCCTGCGCGAAGCGCGCCGGATCGGTGATGTCGAGCGCAAACACGCCTTGTGCCCCGCCGCCCATGCCAGACACCAGCACGGTCTTCCAGTGTCCCGACGCCAGCACTTCCGCCGTGGCCGCCGCGCCATCGAGCAGCGGGCCGGGGCTGTAGTGCGTGCTCGCAGCGGCCGCCGCCGCATGCAGCAATGCCTGCGGCAGATAAGCAAACAATTCGCTGCCCGTGCGCGCATCGAAGGCGTGCAGCAAGCCATCGTTGGCGCCCAGGTACAACATTTTCCGGCGCTGCAGCAGCACCTTGCGGTGCAAGCCATAGCCTGCCCCCGCCATGCCCAGCCCCGGCGCGCCCACGTACAGCAGATTGCCGTATGGTGCCGCTCCCAGGCTGCCTGACCTGCGCCGCAGGAAGCCGCCCGGCTGGCCCACCTCGTGCGCGCGCTGGCCCAGCAGATATGCCAGCATCGCCTCGCCCCGGCCGTCGCCGCCATCGAACGCGCCGCGCTGCGCTGCATCGAGCCGCGTCCAGGCCAGCGGCATCAGGGCGCCCTTGGCGTCGAGCGTGTAGACGGGACGCAAGGCCGCTGGCGTGCCATCCGGCATGGGCTTGTCCAGCCCGCCGGCGCGCCACCATGGCTTGCCGGGAAGCAGTGCGCCATCGGCCCCCACGGCAAACGTGGCGCGCGACAAGCTCATGCTGCCGTCGGCCAGGCGCAGCTGCGTCTGGAACCAATATGCCTCATCCGTGCCGCTGGCCAGCGCCATCAGGGCCGGCCCCGCGAGCGTCGCCGGCAAGCTAGCCTTGTCGGCGGCCGCAAAGGCCGCGCGCAGTCCCGCGATCAGGGCGGCCGGGTCGCTGCCGGGCAAGTAATGGGCGGGCCAGCGGCCATCCACGCTCCATTCATCGACCGCGCTGCCCGTTGCGCTCTTGAATGGGTTGGCGTCGCCGTTCGCATCGAGAAAGCCGCCATACTTGGCCGTAAGCAACATGGGCGTAGAAGCGGGCGTGGAGCCGGGCACGCCGGTCGGATCGCCCTGGCGCAAGTCGCCCGCGTAGTGCTCGACCTTGGCAAGGCCGTCGTTTTTGCCGCCAGGACGCAGGGCCTGCACATGCGACCAGTAGGCCAGGCCCGCCGCATGGTAGCTGGCGCCGCCCGCCCCATCGGCCAGCAGCTCCAGCGCCGCCAGTTCGGGCCGTGGTGCGGGATTGCCCTGCGTGCCGCCGCTTTCCAGGCTGCCCACCGCGTGCGTCCAGGCCATCGCATCAAATGGCGGCGGCGCAAAGCCATCGGCGGCGCGGGCAAGGTCGCCGTTTGATGCGGGAGCCACAGGAACATTGCCGGGCACGTAGCGGTCGCCCGTCATGCCCGCATCGCCGAGGCTGACAACGATGTGGCGCTGGCAACTGGCCGTTTGCGGGTCGCTCCATGGAGTCACGACCGGCAAGCCGTCGTCGATGGCAGGCTGGGCCGTGGCGGGTGGCACCACTGGGCTCGCTTCCCGCCCCTGCAGGTAGCGCAGCGATTCGTACAGCAATTCGGCCAGCGGCGCCGCGCTGGCGTACGCGCCCGGATACGCGGGGTTGCCGCGCCCCAGGCCATTGATGTAAGCGCTCACCCTGCCAACAGGGACCGCAGCTTGCGCCGCATACACGCCAGTGGCGGGATTCCACTCGGCGCCGGCATTGTCTTGCGGCATAAAGTCAGGCGCCGTCCAGCGCTGCTGTCCCACGTGGGCCAGCGGCGCGCGCAGCACGCCGCCATACACGGGGCCGGCGCTAGCGGGCATGCCGTTCAGATGGCCAAACACGCCCACGCGCACCCTGCCGCCATGGCGCTGCACGGCGCCCACCGGCTTGTAGTTCTTGCCGTATGCCAGGCACAAATCGTCGCGCAGCGGCCCCTCGGCAGCGTCGCACACGCGCACGCGGGCGAGGAACACGCCATGCGTGGCGGCAGTGCCAGGCGCATCGCAACTGCCGCCCGCAGGCTGGCCCAGACTCGCGTCGCCGAACAGCAGGCGATTGCGACAGGAAACGATGGCCAGTTGCGTCAGCGCAAACGGCGTCGCCGCCGCCACGCCTGCCTGCAAGACCTTGCGCGGAAAAAAGACGGGATGGGCAAAGAAGCCGATGGGGCTGTCCGCATCGGGCAGCCAGGCGCGCTGCAGCACCGTCTTGCGCACTTCGTCGATGACGCGGTCGCCGCCCGTGAGCGCATAGCGCACGATATCGAGCATGCTGGCGCTGGCCCAGTTCAGAAAGTTGCCGCTAAAACTATCGCCGCCGCAGCCGTGCAGTGCATCAGCCGGCTTCAGCACGGAGAAGTAAGCGGTCGCTACGCGCAAGTCCGGCAACATGACGCCATCCTTGCTGCGGTACGGATAGCTGTAGCACATGCGCGCATGAAAGTAACCGAGGTACTCGCGCTGCGGCGCATAGTCGCCGCCATGCGCCGCACCAGCGGCCGCATGCGTGAGGGACAGGTTGAGCAGCAGATTCGGCGGCACTCTGGCGCCGTGCAAGCCCGCGTCGGCCCGCGCCAGCGTCACGGGAGGTGCGGCCGCAACAGCGGTGCCGCAAGCCAGGCAAACCAGGCCGATCAGCAGCAGCCAGGCAGACCGCAAAGCGGACAGCAAAGCAAACGACAAGGCCCTCATGGCCCCGCTCCCGCAGCCTCTTTGCGATAGTAGCTTTGCAGCACGACTTGCGTGCTTTCCTGCGCGCCAAAACCGATGGCCGTGATGCGGTACACATAGCTTTCCGTGGCCAGGCCGCCAGTCACTGCCGCCGCCTGCGCGCCGGGCGGGTGGAACGGCAGCAGTTCGATCAGATAGCGGGGCCGACGCGAGGGCAGGAAACCCTGCCCCGTCTGCATGACGGCACCCGTAAACTGGCCGTATGGCACGGCGCGGCTGCTCCCTTCGGCGCCATCAAGGTCCGTACTTAGCCAGAGCGCCGGAACGTCCGGGGCTGCTGGCAGGCACAGGCCCAGCGCGCCGCCTTCGCCGCAGCCATCCGCGAACCCGGCCGCGCTGCCTGGCGCGAAGAGGCTGCTACGCCCCGGCGCGCCGGGCAAGCCTTCGATATCGTTCTGCGCATCCACCAATGCCTCCTCCGCCGCCTGAAACGCGATCTGCCGGTCGCGCTCGCCGCGCGCCGCCTTTTCGCCCTGCAAGGCGACCTGCGCCGCCGATATGCCCAGCAACAAGATGATCACCAGCAGGCACAGCACATACACGAGGGTGGCGCCACCGTGACGTACACGAGCTGCGCACCAAGGTTCGCAACAACGGACGCCCGCGCCAGCCATCGCGCCGCCCGCCTAGGCCGGCCCGTTGCGCAGCATGATGCTCGTCTGCACCAGTTGCCGCAGCCGGGAGCGCGTCGCGGCGGGCAGGGACGCGCGCGCGATGCGCACGCCCGTGTCGCCAGCGCCATGCGCCTCGGCATACGCCTTGCCGAACAGGTCGAACTGCGCCGGCCCCAGTTCCGCCATCTTGTCCGCCTGGCCCCCTTCGCCATGCAACAGCAGCGCCACGCGCACGCCGGCCACGCGCTTCCAGTGCGTGCGGCGGCGCAGATCGCGCTGGCGCGCGGCCGCATCCGCACCCACCAGCACCAGCGCCGCATCGTAGGCGTCGAGCGCGCTGGCGTTGACGTAGCGGTTCGCCACGCCGTCGGGCGGCGTATCCGTGTCGAGCCCATACAGCACCTGGAAAGCGTCGACGCCGCGGATGATGGCATCGGCACCCCAGCCATTGGCGCCCCGGTATTTGCAGCGCAGTTCGCCTTCGCCATCGGCGCCCTGGGCCACATAGAAGATGCTCCAGCCCCGCTGCGCCTCCGTTTGCGCGGCGCCCACGCCGAAGCCCGCGCAGTTGAGCACGGAACCGTCGCCCCCCTCCTCCTTGCCGGCACCGTAATAGCGCAGGGCCAGCACGTCGCTGCCATGCAGGGCGCCGGACAGCGCGCCACTGATGCCCTCGCTGTTCTTGCCCAGGCTGTGCGCGTCGAGCCCGGCGATATTCGCGCTGTCGTGCGCGGCATGGGCGACGGGCGCGGCGCTGCTGTCCCAGTTCACGTACGCCGTCTGGCGCACGGCGCGGGCGATGGTGTCGAGCGCATAGCGGCCGTTGTCGTCCAGGCGCGCACTGGCGGACTGGTCGCCATAGCTGCCGCTGGCCGCCAACAGCACGCTACTGGCGGCCAGCATCAATAGCGCACCGAGCGACAGGGCCACCAGCAATTCGAGCAGGCTCATGCCCCGATGCCGGCGCAAGCGGGCGTGCATGCCGTTCATGCGCCGCCTCCGCCCAGCTGGAAGGCCAGCCTGGGCAGCGACTCGTTTGCCGCATTCACGGCGGGCGAGCCATCGGGCTGTCGGCTGCGCCAGCCCAGCTTGATGACGATGGGGGCGCCCTTGCCGCCGCTGCACGCCCAGTGCAAGCCCTGGGCGGCGGCATCCCAGGCGGGCGCATCGCGGCAGATACGCAGGCGCGCGCCGGGCAAGGCTGCATGCAGCCCTTGCTTCCATTCGGCGATATCGAATTGCGCCAATTCGGCCGCGCCGCAGGCGGCAGCGCCGAAGCAGTCGGGCGCGCCGCCGCCAGCTTCGGCGTCGTCCGCCGCCGCATAGGCCACGTTCAGGTAGGGATTGGCCGTATCGGGGCCATGCATGAGCACGCTGTTCGCGCGCATGCGCTCGGCCATGCCGGCGGCCAGTTGCGCGCCCGCCGACAACAGCGCCGACTCATGGCGCGCGCGCAGGGAGTTCAATTGCAAAATGCTGGCACCGAGCAGGCCCAGCGCCAACAGCAGCAGCGACACCAGCACCTCGACGAGGCTGCTGCCACCGGCAGGATACTTATCGCGACCGCCATTGCGCATGCGCTACTCCCTTCCGCAGACAGAGTCGCAAGAACCGGCGGCCCAACTACACGATAAGCGCGCGCAAAAAACGGGGTCTGCGCTGGCGCAAACAGCACAGCGATAAGGTGCGAAGAATGGCCTAGGTATTGATCAGGCCGCTTGCCAGGCGAGCGCTGGCGTGGTGAAAACGGGGCGCAGGAGCGGCCCTGTTTTCAACAAGGTGAACAAGCAGGTGAACGTCAGGGCTTGCGCGCCTGTCCCACTTCGGCGATGGCATCCTGGAACTCGGCCAGGTCTTCGAAATTCTTGTACACGGAGGCGAAGCGGATGTAGGCGATCTTGTCCAGGCGCTTGAGCTCCTGCATGACGAGTTCGCCGATATAGCCGGAATCGACTTCGCGCAAGCCGCTGGTCAGCAGTTTTTCCTGGATGGACGCGATGGCCGTATCCACAGAGGCGGCCGCGACGGGACGCTTGCGCAAGGCCAGCATCAAACTGCCGCGCAGCTTATCCGCAGCGAACTCCGTCCGGCTGCCATTCTTTTTGACGACGGCCGGCATGATAAGTTCAATGCGCTCATACGTGGTAAAGCGCTTGTCGCATTTGCCGCAGCGGCGGCGCCGCCGTATGGCATCCCCTTCCTCCGATACGCGCGTATCGAGAACCTGGGTGTCGCCGTGCTGGCAAAATGGACATTTCATGGGCTGGCTACAACTTTATAGTAATAATTACGGGAAATCGCCACCCTTGTACAAAGGGCGCCCGAATCACTCCGGGCGCCCTGGGGCACGAAGGAATGTGTCATGCAGAATCTTACTCCGTATGACACATTCTGGACAAATAATTATGAGGCGTACACAGGGTGCGCGTCGGCCAGCACTTTCACGGCCGCTTTCACGCGCTCGATGGTGGCGGCGTCATGCGGATTGTCCAGCACGTCGGCGATCAGGTTGCCCACTTCTTCCGCTTGCGCTTCCTTGAAACCGCGCGTCGTCATCGCCGGGCTGCCCAGGCGGATGCCCGAGGTGACGAACGGCTTTTGCGGGTCGTTCGGGATGCCGTTCTTGTTGCAGGTGATGTGCGCGGAACCGAGGATGGCTTCGGCTTCCTTGCCCGTCAGGTTCTTGGCGCGCAGGTCGACCAGCATGACGTGCGATTCGGTGCCGCCGGACACGATGCGCAGGCCGCGCTTGATCAGGGTCTTCGCCAGCACGTCGGCGTTCTTGATCACCTGCTTCTGGTATTCGACGAATTCAGGGCTCAGCGCTTCCTTGAAGGCGACGGCCTTGCCGGCGATCACGTGCATCAGCGGACCGCCCTGGATGCCGGGGAAGATGGCCGAGTTGATGGCTTTTTCGTGCTCGGCCTTCATCAGGATGATGCCGCCGCGCGGGCCGCGCAACGATTTGTGCGTGGTCGAGGTGACGAAGTCGGCGAACGGCACCGGGTTCGGGTACAGGCCGGCGGCGATCAGGCCCGCGTAGTGGGCCATGTCGACCATGAAGTAGGCGCCCACTTCCTTGGCGATCTTGCCGAAGCGCTCAAAGTCGATCTTTTTCGAGAACGCGGAGGCGCCGGCGATGATCAGCTTGGGCTTGCGCTCGCGGGCCAGGCGTTCCATCGCCTCGTAGTCGATGTCTTCTTCCGCCGTCAAACCGTAGGAGACGACGTCAAACCATTTGCCGGACATGTTCAGCGGCATGCCGTGGGTCAGGTGGCCGCCTTCGGCCAGCGACATGCCCATGATCAGGTCGCCTGGTTTCAACATGGCGAAGAACACGCCCTGGTTCGCCTGCGAGCCCGAGTTCGGCTGCACGTTCGCGCATTCGGCGCCGAACAGCTGCTTGACGCGGTCGATGGCCAGTTGCTCGGCCACGTCGACGTATTCGCAGCCGCCGTAGTAGCGCTTGCCCGGATAGCCCTCGGCGTACTTGTTCGTCAGTTGCGAGCCTTGCGCTTCCATTACGGCTGGCGACGTGTAGTTTTCCGACGCGATCAGCTCGATGTGATCGTGCTGGCGCACGTTTTCTTTTTGAATGACGGCGAACAATTCAGGGTCGACGTTGGCGAGGTTGTGATCTTTTGCAAACATGTAAAAACTCCAAGTATGAGGGTTCTTGTACTGGCAGGTTGGATCGAATGAGGGGAGCCGGCGTTAACTGAATAACAACATTGGACAGGCAGCCTCTTCGTGCATTTCCATAGGGGCTGCCCAGGCGAACGGCTGATGAAATCTCACGTTTCCCGGTGGGTGTCCACCTTTCGCCGGCAAGCCGGCCACCACATTGTGGAGGCCGCTCCGACTTTTCGCCAGTCACGTGAGACGTAATGGAAATCAAATTGTAAGTTAAGTGTCCGAATTGAGCAAGGAATGCAACTGTGCCGCTATAATCGCCGCCCGTACGGCGCTGGCGCGCGCTTAAGCTGAACGTAAACCTTGGCGCGGCATGTAAGCGTATGTTACGGGGCTTGCCATTGCAGCCCCCCGTTTTACAATGCTGCGGTGCAACTTGCATGCCGCTTTTACATGGCATTCCGGCAAGCGCCCCAAGTCACGAGAAGAAAAATCGCGTAAAATGTTGCTCAATCTCACTACTGGCGCAATAAACATGCCTTCAGTCTTTACCTGGAACGTACGTGTCTACTATGAAGACACCGACGCCGGCGGCATCGTCTACTACGCAAACTACCTGAAATTCTTCGAGCGCGCGCGCACCGAATGGCTGCGCGCCATCGAGGTGGGCCAGCAGGAATTGCTGCATCAGCACGACGCGATGTTCGTTGTCAAAAGCGTCAGCGCCGACTATCATGCGCCGGCCAGGCTCGATGACACGTTAAGATTAACCTTAAGCATAGAAAAAATGGGGCGCGCCTCCATCGTTTTCCTGCAACAAGCCTGGTGCGGCGACAGCCTGCTCAACACGGCCCGCGTCAAGGTCGGCTGCGTCGACTCAAGCATGCGCCCGCGCGCCGTGCCCGATGTCGTTGCCGCCCGCATGCGCACCGCCTGAGCCGCCCCGCCACCCCCGGATAATTCACCCAACAGACTGCCAGCCAATGAACGTTACACAAGATCTTTCTTTCCTCGCGCTCATCTCCAATGCCCACCTGATCGTGCAACTGATCATGGCCCTGCTGCTGCTGATTTCCCTGACCAGCTGGACGTATATCTTCCGCAAGATGTTCGCCGTGCGCCAGGCGCGCAAGCAGACCATCGAATTCGAACGCAGCTTCTGGGCCGGCGGCAACCTGCACGCGCTGCACCAGAGCGCCAACGGCAACCGCGACCAGAGCGGCGCGCTGGCGCGCATCTTTGACGCCGGCATGGGCGAATTCATCAAGGGCAAGGCGTCCTACGGTTCGCGCGAAGCGCTGGACGTCGGCGCCGTGCTCGACGGCGCCCGCCGCGCCATGCGCGCCGCCTTCCAGCGTGAAATGGACGTGCTCGAGTCGCACCTGGCCTTCCTCGCTTCCGTCGGCTCCGTCTCGCCCTACATCGGCCTGCTCGGCACCGTGTGGGGCATCATGAATGCCTTCCGCGGCCTGGCCAACGTGCAGCAAGCCACCCTGGCCGCCGTCGCGCCCGGCATTGCCGAAGCGCTGATCGCCACGGCCATCGGCCTGTTCGCCGCGATTCCCGCCGTCGTCGCCTACAACCGTTTTTCGCACGACATCGACCGCCTGGCGATCCGCTTCGAAAGCTTCGTCGAGGAATTCTCCAACATCCTGCAGCGCCAGTCGCGCTAAGAGGGAGCAAGGTCCATGGGTTCCTCATTCAATAGCGGCGGCATGCGGGGCGGCCGCGGCCGCAAGTTCAAGTCCGAGATCAACGTCGTGCCCTACATCGACGTGATGCTGGTGCTGCTGATCATTTTCATGGTGATGCCGTCGTCAAACAATCCCAGCGTGGTGAACCTGCCCAACGCGGAAAAGTCGGCCAAACCGCCCGACGATTACATCCAGATCGTGCTGAAACCGAATGGTTCGCTGTCGATCGGCGTGATCGGCAAGGAACAGCTGGCGCCGGAGACGGAACCGAACCGCGACGCCCTGCTGCGCAAGCTGCGCGGCTTGCACGAGAGCAATCCCGACTATCCCGTGATGATCGCGGGCGACAAGGAAAGCAAGTATGACGACGTGATCCAGCTCATTTCCGAAGCGAAGAAGATGGGCATCACCCGGGTTGGCCTGGCCACCAAGTAAGCGCACCGTCCCGACTCCAGACTTGACCGTTTTTAGATAGACTAGACTTTGCAGACCAAACAAATCGACCATGTACTCGGCGTGCCCTACAGCGTGCCGCGCGAACGCAGCCGCCGGCCCTCGCTGGGACTGGCGCTGGCGATGCACCTTGGCCTGCTGTTTTTCCTGTGGGTGGGCGTACACTGGCAAAATACGGAACCGGTCGCCGTGGAAGCGGAAGTGTGGGACCTGAAAGTACAGACGGCCGCGCCGCCGCCCGAAGTGGCGACGCAGCCGGAGCCGACACCGGCGCCGCCGCCCGAGCCGGAAGTGGAGCGCCCCGCCCCGCCGCCGCCGCCGCCCGTGGCAGCACCGGAGCCGAAGGTCGACCTGCGCGAGGCGGAGATCGCCCTCGAGCGCAAGAAGGCGAAGTTAAAAGAAGAAAAAGAGAAAGCGGCCGAAGAGCGCCGCAAGCAGGAACAGAAGGAACGCGAGGAAGAAAAGCGCGAACTGGAAAAACAGAAGCAGAAAGAAAAAGACAAGGCTGAAAAGCTCGAGAAGGAAAAGGCCGACAAACTGGAGAAAGCCAAGCTCGAAAAAGAGAAAGAAAAAGCGCAAGAAAAAGCCGAGAAGGAACTGGCCGACAAGAAGGCCGCGGCGGAAAAGGCGGCCAAAGCCAAGAAAGCGGCGGCGGAAAAGGCGGCGGCCGACAAATTGCGTGCCGATGACATGAAGCGCATGATGGCGCAGGCAGGCAATGGCACGACGGGCACGGCCGCGAAAGCGACGGCGCCACGCAAGGACAGCGGCTATGTCGCTGCCCTGACGAGCAAGATCAAGAGCAATATCGCGTACAGCGGTAGCACGGACGTGCCGGGCAACCCGCGCGCCGTGTTCAAGATCGAGCAACTGCCAACTGGGGAAATTATTTCGGTCCGAAAGATCAAAAGTAGCGGCCTGCCGGCGTATGACAGCTCGGTGGAAAACGCCATTAATAAATCGTCGCCACTGCCGAAGAAAAAAGACGGCACCGTGGAACGCGAGATTGAACTCATATTCGAGATGAAGGATTTGCCTAAATGATGATCATGAAAAAAATGAGCTACGTGGTGCTCTGCGCGGGCCTGCTGCTGGGAGCGTCAAGCGCCCAGGCGCAACTGCGCGTGGAGATTACGGGCATCGGCAGCAACCAGATCCCCGTGGCCGTCGCCACCTTTGCCAATGAATCGGCGGCGCCGCAATCGCTGTCCGGCATTATCAAGGCCGACCTGGCGCGCAGCGGCGTGTTCAAGCTGGTCGACGCCGATGCGCCCGTATCGGAAACGGCGCCCGTCAGCTATGAACAGTGGAAGTCGCGCGGCGCCGACGCGCTGGCGGCCGGCAGCGTGCAAAGCATGGCCGATGGCCGCCTCGACGTGCGCTACAAGCTGTTCGACACCATCAAGGGCGCGCAGATCTCCAGCATGAACAATGCGGCCGCGCCGCAGTTCAACCGCCTGCTGGCGCACAAGATCGCCGACGATATCTATGAAAAGCTGACGGGTGTCAAAGGCGCATTCGCCACGCGCATCGCCTACGTCACGCAATCGGGCCGCGAATACCGCCTGGAAGTGGCCGACGCCGACGGCGAAGGCATCCAGGTCGCCCTGCGCTCGAACGAGCCCATCATTTCGCCTGCCTGGTCGCCGGACGGCACCAAGGTCGCGTATGTCTCGTTTGAAAAGAAAAAGCCCATCGTCTACGTGCAAAACCTGGTGACGCGCCAGCGCACCATCGTGTCGAACGAAAAAGGCAGCAATTCCGCGCCCAGCTGGAGCCCGGACGGCTCGCGCCTGGCCGTGGCCCTGTCGCGCGACGGCCATACCCAGGTCTACACCGTCAATGCGGACGGCAGCGGCTTGCGCCGCGTCAGCAACAGCAGCGGCATCGATACGGAACCGCAATTCTCGGCCGACGGCCAAAACATTTACTTCACCAGCGATCGCAGCGGCGGACCACAAATCTACCGCATGTCGACCAGCGGCGGCGAAGCCAAGCGCGTGACGTTTGGCGGCTCCTACAACATCAGCCCGCGGATTTCGTCCGACGGGAAGACACTCGCTTATATTTCCCGTCGCGACGGCAATTTCCAGCTCTACGCGCTCGACCTGGCTAGTGGCCAGGAATTGCGCCTGTCGGACACCGCCAACGACGAATCACCGAGCTTTTCGCCCAACGGGAAATATATCATGTACGCGACCGAATCCGGACGACGCAAGTCGCTGGCAGTGGTATCGGTGGATGGACGCGTCAAACAGCGTTTGACTACGCAAGCTGGCAATATCAAGGAGCCCACCTGGGGTCCTTTTATGAAGTAAAGTTTCACCCTTAACCATGACCCGGAGAATAAAAATGAGTAACTTTAAAAGTTTGGCTTTCATCGCCGCTACCGCCGCCCTGTTGTCGGCTTGCAGCACCCCAGTGAAACTGGCAGAAACCCCAGTCGTCGAGCGCGCGCCTGAAAAAGTCGCCCCGCCACCAGTTGACAACCGTCAAGTTCAGCCAGTGACGACCGCATCGGTCGATCCGCTGGACGATCCAAAAGGCGTGCTGGCCAACCGCAGCATCTACTTCGACTTCGACAAATACGTCGTGCGCGAAGCGGACACCCCAGTCGTGCAGAACCACGCTGCCTACCTGGTGAAAACCCCATCGCGCAAGATCCTGATCCAAGGTAACACCGATGAACGCGGCGGCGCCGAGTACAACCTGGCCCTGGGCCAGAAACGTGCTGAAGCCGTGCGCAAGTCGATGGCCGCCCTGGGCGTGCCGGAAGGCCAGATGGAAGCCGTGTCGCTGGGCAAAGAAAAGCCTAAGGCACAAGGCAGCAACGAAGCAGCATGGGCTGAAAACCGCCGCGCTGACATCGTTTATTGATGTTGACGGGTGAGCGCGGCAGCATTGACGCTTACCTAACTGGCCAGTCATAGGCATAATAATGGGGCGCAGCGCGGTGATTCACCGCCCGGCGCCCCGTTTGCATGCTTGCGTAACCTTTGAAAGCCCGACTCATGATGACATTCTCGAAAGCCGGCGTCGCCGCCGCCCTGATGGCCGCATTTGCCTACCTGCCCCTGCATGCCAACGCCGCCCTGTTCGACGACGACGAAGCGCGCAAGGCCATCCTGGAGCTGCGCTCGAAGGTCGACGCACTGGCGCGCGACGTGAACAGCCGCATCGACACCAAGGCGGACAAGACCAGCACCTTGAGCCTGCTCAACCAGCACGACCAGACCATGCAGGAGATCGCCCGCCTGCGCGGCCAGATCGAAGTGCTGGGCAACGACCTGGCGAACGCGCAAAAGCGCCAGAAGGATTTCTACGCCGACCTCGACGCGCGCCTGCGCAAGCTCGAACCGCGCCAGGTCACCATCGACGGCCAGGAAGCGGCCGTGGGCGTGTCCGAACAGGGCGCATACGACGCCGCCCTGGCCCTGTTCAAATCGGGCGACTACAAGGCGGCAGCCGCCTCGCTGGACGCCTTCGTCAAGCGTTATCCGGAATCGGCCTACGCGGCCAATGCGCAATACTGGCTGGGCAACGCCTATTACGCCCAGCGCGACTGCAAGAGCGCTATCACGGCGCAGCAAGCCGTCGTGAAAAACTACCCGGACAGCCCGAAGGCGGCCGACGCCATGCTCAACATCGCCAGCTGCTACACGGAACTGAAGGACAAGGCCAACGCCAGCAAGACCTACAATGCGCTGATCTCGCGCTATCCGGACTCGAACGCGGCGCAGACAGCCAAGGAACGGGCCGGCAAAAAATAAGCCACGGGGAAAAAGTTGCCCGTTAGGTTTGACAGAATCCCGGGCACCCCCTATAATCTTTCTTCTTCGGGTCGTTAGCTCAGCTGGTAGAGCAGCGGACTTTTAATCCGTTGGTCGCAGGTTCGAATCCCGCACGGCCTACCACGAATACGCAGTACTGATCTGCTTGCGAGTTGTACTAGCAAGCATTTTTTTACGGCACAGTGTTACCGAAGTTGTTGTAAAAAGTTTTTGGGTCGTTAGCTCAGCTGGTAGAGCAGCGGACTTTTAATCCGTTGGTCGCAGGTTCGAATCCCGCACGGCCTACCAAATACTATGAAGAAGCCAACCGTTCGCGGTTGGCTTTTTTGTTTTGGGCAGCATCGCCTGCGCGGGATGCGATCGCTGACGCAAAGCAAACACCCTGCCACCTGCGATGCACCCCTGTTGAACTGTCGTATAATCAGAAAATCATGAACGGCCCCCTATCCTCGACCACGTCCGCATTTGAGACAGCGGAAGCCGCCGAAACCTATGACCACTGGTTTCGCGCCAAGGTATTGGCGTCGCTAAATGATGACCGCCCTGCCCGCCCACATGACACTGTCATGGCGCAACTGAGGAAAATCGTCGCAGCCCAGCCTGATGACCATGCTGCCGATTCCATGGAAGGCTGAAGCGCAGGAAGATTTGACCGCGATCCTCACTTACATCGCGCAGCGCAGCCAGCCGGCAGCGCTGCAGCTTTACAACGACATCGACCACGCCATCTCCCAACTTCCCCACCCCCCTCAGTTATACCGGCCTGGAAGAGTTTCAGGAACGCGCGAACTGGTTGCCCACCCAAACTATGTCGTCGTATATCGCGTTGAAGCAAGCGCAATATAAATTCTTGCCGTCATGCATACACGGCAACTCTATCCCTGAGCCCCCTCCCCGCATATCGAAAACCAGTCGTTAACGCGACACCAACGCCGGCCTCCCCGCCAGCTGCGCCACCACACCACCCATCACCCGCCCCAGCGGCACCTCCACCCAGCGGTAAAACGCCGCGCCGGCCGCCAGGCTGGCGCCCCAGGCCGTCAGCATGCCCAGCGCCTGCCACTCGGGTTCGAGCGGCACATAGGTGACAAATAAGGCATTCACCAGCAGGCTGACGGGAAAGTGCACGAGAAACACGGCGTACGAGATGCGCCCCAGGGCGTTGATGATGTTCCACGCGCCGCCCTGCGACGGGGTGCGGGCGCGGCCGAACAGGAACAGCGCGCAGGCGACGATCAGGGCCAGCGCGATGCGGCTGCGGTAGTCGACAGCCAGGGCCAGCAGGACGGGCACGGCGGCCATGGCCATGAGCGCGGTCATGGCGCACGGTTTGCGGGCCGGGTCGCTGGCCCACCAGGCCAGCATGCCAAGGCCATAGCTGCCGAAGAAATACGGCGCCCAGTTATCCCAGTCCGGATCGAGATTGAAATACAGCAGGGAAAAGGTGATGCCCACGGTAACGGCCAGCGGCATCAGCCAGTGTCCGCGCCGCCGGCCCGCCAGGCGGCCGCCCAGCCACAGCAGCGCTACCGTCAGCAGGTACAGCTGGAAATCGATGGCCACGTACCAGGCGCCGGCCGACAGCGATTCATAGCCCAGCACGCCGTGCAGCAGCAAGGCATGGGCGCTCAGCTGGCCCAGGGTGACGGCGGCCGACATGGAATCGTGCAGCATCCAGATGCCGGCCACGGGCGTGAGCACGGCGGCGAGCAGGGTGGCCGCCAGGAAAGGCGGCGCCAGCTTGGCATAGCGGCGCCAGACGGCCTGCAGCGGGGTGGCAATGCCGGGCTGGCTGGCCGGCGACAGCGACTTGGCGGCCAGGAAGCCGCCGATGACGAGAAACACTTGCACGGCGATGCGCGCGCTGCCGCCCAGCCAGTCCAGCAACGCGGGCCACAGCGGCTGCACGTAATCGGACATGGGCCCGTAAAACGCCAGGTGGTGCAACACGATCAACTGCGCCGCGCCCGCCTTCAAACCATTGATCCAGCCAAACTGCGGACGATGTGCCAGGTCCGCCTGTGATACCACTGCTGCTGCCGTCATTCCCAATCCTTGCCGTGCCAGGTAGTGTCGCCAGCCCCTCGCGCAACAGGCGCAAGGCTGAGGATTTACCGAAAGGCCGACATCATAGCCGAGCCTGGCACTTCGGTGACGCGCGGCAGTCAGGCACTATCAGTCCTTGCGCGAAAAATCGGCGCGCATCATGGTTTGCATCACGCTCCCACCCTCCTGCCGCGCCCGCACCACCACGGCCATCGATGGCAGGATGAACAGCACGCCAGGCTGGTCTTCCATGCTATTGATCAGTTGCTCCAGCTCGCGCCCGATCGACTCGGAGCGCCCCAGCCTTTCCGCCAGCAGCGCCTCACATTTGCCGCCATGGCCCAGGCGGGGCGGACACTGATCGACGCGAACGAAGGGGATATTGCGGCCCTGCAAGCGCATGGACAGCTGCGCGGCAAGTGCCTCCTGAGCGCCGTCGACATAGGCGGAGTAAGCGGTGCCGGTGCCGCTGAAGCCCAGGCGGGAGAACAACAGCAGCGAAACATTCGCGCCAAACGCCTGGGTGGCCGCCTGCGGCACCCACGCAAATGGCGGCGCGTAGTCCGGCCCAAATGTCTTGCGCAACTGCGCCGCGTCCGCGGCACGCCAGGTGCGCAGGCAAGCGGCATTGCTGGCGGCAAAGCATTGCCGATAACCGGACTGTTCATCGATAAACAATTCTTCGACCGCATTGGCCGGCGTGCTGGCCGCGGCAGCCGTACGCACCTCCCACTTGCCGGCGCCGTTCTTGTACCAGGAAAACGTGGTACGCGCCCAGTCCCATACGCGCACGTAAGGATGGACCTGCGCATCCGGCAGGTCTGCCAGATAGGTCCTGGGCAGGCCGATGGCTTCGCGCCGGCCGCCATCGGCATCGACCACCATCACGACCGATGGCGCGTTGTCACTGTCGACCATGGCAAACGAAGTGCCGTCCGGCGAGATCGCGGCCAGGGTATTGGCATGCAGGCTATAGATGCCGGCGAGCGGGTCGGGCAGCACCGTTTCCCTGACTGGCAGTGCCTGCAGCAGGAAGCCCGGTTGCAGTTGGCCAGGAAAGTAGCGCAAGCCAGGCGCCAGCGGAAAGCCATGCGGAAAGGCCTCGGTGGCATGGTATGCGATATCGGCCGCCGCGATCCGCTGCACCACGGCCCTGCCATCGCGCTCGTACGCCAGCTTGAGCACCTTGTCGTACTTTTCAAACACTTCGGCAAAATAGACAGGCTGCCCGATACCGTCCCAGCGCGTGAGGTCTTCGGCCTTCTTGATCAGGACCTTGTCGCGGTACAACAGCCGCATCGAGTCGATCTGGGTGGACGTCAGGTAACCGCCGCCCTGGCGGTACTGGATAGCCAGCGCAGTAAACGGCCCTGCCGGTGTGGCCGCGGTGACGCTTTCACCACGCTTGAGCACGCCAGCGTAAGGACCTTCCGGCGGCGCCGTGTATGGCGAGCAGGCAGCCAGCAGCACGGCAGCCGCAAAAAACAAGGAAATACCTCGCAAGCGAGGCCGCGCAGAAGCTGGCATTCGTTTCAAGTCCCCGGGACATGCTGAAAAATCAGCAATATTGAGGATATTCTACGGCAACTCGGCTGGCGCCTGCGGCTGCTGCGCCAGGATGGCGTCGAGCAAGCCGGGAAAACGGCTCTCGATATCGGCGCGGCGCAGGGTGTTCATGTGCGTCGTGCCCGCGTTTTCCGTGTAGACCAGGCCCGCTTCGCGCAAGACCTTGAAATGGTGCGAGACGGTCGATTTCGGCCGCCCGCCGTCGAGGTCGCCGCAGGCGGCCGCGTCGACTCTGGCCAGGTGGCGCACGATGTCGAGGCGGATCGAATCGCTCAGGGCGTACAGCACGCGCTCGAGGACGAATTCGCTGGCGGGAGGATGTTTGTGTGGGCGCATGAGCAGAATCATACAGCATGCGCTATACTAATTCCATTCTTCGAATATTTACGAACTACCGAATCAGCATTTCCCAATCTTTTCATCCACACACAAAGGCCACCATGTCCGCCCTCTTCCAACCATTCAATCTTAAAGACATCACCCTGCGCAACCGCATCGCCGTGCCGCCCATGTGCCAGTACATGGCCGTCGATGGCCAGGCCAACGACTGGCATCTGTCGCATTACGCGGGCATGGCGCGCGGCGGCGCGGGGCTGGTGATCGTCGAAGCGACGGCCGTGGCACCGGAAGGGCGCATCACGCCCGGCTGCACGGGCATCTGGAACGATGATCTGGCGCAAGCCTTCGTGCCCGTCGTGAAAGCCATCAAGGCGGCCGGCGCCGTGCCCGGCATCCAGATCGCCCACGCTGGCCGCAAGGCCAGCGCCAACCGCCCGTGGGAAGGCGACGACCACATTCTTGATGGCGACGCGCGCGGCTGGCAAACCATCGCCCCGTCCGCCATCGCCTTTGGCGGCGGCCTGCCGAAAGTGCCGCGCGCCATGGACCTCGACGATATCGCCCGCGTGAAACAGAACTTCGTCGACGCGGCCATTCGCGCCCGCGAAGTGGGCTTCGAATGGCTGGAACTGCACTTCGCCCACGGCTACCTGGCGCAAAGCTTCTTTTCCGCCCACTCAAACCAGCGCGACGACATCTATGGCGGCAGCGTGGAAAACCGTAGCCGCTTCCTGCTGGAAACATTGAAAGCCGTGCGTGAAGTGTGGCCCGAGCACCTGCCGCTGACCATCCGTTTCGGCGTGCTGGAATTCGACGGCCGCGACGAGCAAACCCTGCTCGAATCCATCGGCCTCGTGCGCCAGTTCAAGGATGCCGGCATGGATATGCTCAGCGTCAGCATGGGCTTTACCATTCCCGACGTATCGATTCCGTGGGGCCCCGCTTTCATGGGACCGATTGCCGAAAGAGTCCGCCGCGAAGCGGGCGTGCCCGTCTCGTCCGCCTGGGGCTTCGGCACGCCGGCCATCGCCGAGCGCGTCGTCAAGGAAGAACAGCTGGACGTGGTGATGGTCGGCAAGGCGCACCTGGCCAATCCGCACTGGGCATACTTTGCCGCCAAGGAACTCGGCGTCGAGCGCGCCTCGTGGACCCTGCCGGCGCCGTACGCGCACTGGCTCGAGCGCTACTGATCGTCCTTGACCGTTGCCGGATGCCCCTCCAGGGGCAATTCCGGCAGGAACAGCAGGAAGACCAGTCCCACCAGCAGCAGCACGGCGCCGGCGCCAAACACGCTGGCGATGGCGTGGCGGTAGACTTCCACCGTCTGCGCCGCCGCGTGCGCGCCCAGCGCCGACACAGCTTCCACGCCATGTTGATGCAGCTGGTGCGCGAGGATGGCGCCGGACGCCGTCACGCCGAGCAAGCCGCCCAGCGAGCGGAAAAAGGCCAGCATGGCCGTACCCACGCCCCGGCGCGCCAGAGGCAAGGCATTTTGCACGGCGATCGTCATGTTCGGCATGACCAAGCCTAAGCCCGTGCCGAGCAGGAAGATGGCCGGCTCGATGATCCAGTAGCCGCGCGACGTTGCCATGGCCCAGGCCAGCACGGCAAACGCCAGCAGCGCCACGGCCAGCCCCGCCACCTGCACCATCTTGTACTTGCCCGAGCGCGACAGCACGCGGCCGTTGAACATCGACGACGCCACCAGCCCCACCATCATCGCCACCGTCATCACGCCAGACTGCGCCGGACTGGTGCCCATCACCAGCTGGAAGAACAGGGGGAAGAAGACGCTGGCGCCCATCAGGCCCATGAAAGTCATGGCCATCACCAGGCTGGCGATATTGAAGGTGCGGTTTTCGAACAGCTCGGGCGGCAGCACGGGCTCGTCCACCCTGCCCACGTGGAAGGCCAGCCAGATACCCAGCAGCACAGCGACGCCGCCGCATACCTTGATGGCAAGAGAGTCCCACGGCCACTCGGTGCCGCCCAGCGCCAGCACCAGCAGGGCCGCCGTGACGGCGCCCGTCAGCAGCGCAGACCCCAGGTAATCGATCTTGTGCGCATGCGTGCGCACGGGCTTGCGCATGGCGCGCGCGATGATGACGAAGGCGGCCGCGCCCACGGGCAGGTTGACATAGAAAATCCAGTGCCACGACAGGGCATCCGTGATCACGCCGCCCAGCACGGGGCCCAGCACGCTGGTGACGGCAAACACGATGGGCACCATACCTTGCCGCTTGCCCCGCTCGGCGGGCGGCACGATGTCGCCGATGATGATCTGCGCCAGCGGCATGAAGCCGCCCGCGCCGAGGCCCTGGATGGCGCGGAAGATGATCAGTTCCGTCATGTTCTGCGCCAGCCCGCACAGCACGGAGCCAAGCAAGAAGGTCAGCAGGGCCGTGAAGATCATGGGGCGGCGGCCGTACTGGTCGGCCAGCTTGCCGTACAGGGGCATGGTGGCCGTCGACGCCAGCACGTAGGCCGTGACCACCCACGACAGGTGCGCCATGCCGCCCAGGTCATCGACGATGCGCGGCAAGGCCGTGGCGACGATGCTCTGGTCCAGCGCACCGAGGCCCAGCACGGCCATCAGGCCCAGGTAGATGGCGCGCACTTCGCGCTCGGTGACAGGTTTGGCGGCGTCCTTGTCTGCGCCTGCGGCATGATCGTGGCGGCTCATGCCTGGCCGATCTCAAGCAGCGGCTGCATGGCCGCTTCCAGCGCATCGACCTGCTGCGGCGTCAGGCGGGCGATGCGCCGCGCCAGCGCATCGCGGCGCCGCGCGCGCAAGGTTTCGAGGATGACCAGGCCTTGCGCGGACACGTGCAGGCCCGAGCGCCGGCGGTCCCGCGGATCGGGCGCGCCGCGCTCGACGAGGCCCGCCTCTTCGAGCGACTTGACCTGGGCGCTGACGGTCGGCCCGCGCACGTTCTGCAGCCGCGCCAGCGCGGCCACGCCGATGCCCGGTTGCTCGTGGATCAACGCCAGCAGCATGGACTGCATCATCGATACGCCGCCCTCCAGCTCGCCCCCTTCGCGCTGCATCGAACGCAACAGGCGCTTGAACGCCAGGCGCAAGTCATCGGACAGCGCCAGCGCGCGTTCGGGGATGGGAAAGTCTTCGGTAATGGGCATGGGCATATATAAATAGGTAGACTACCTACCCATATTAGACGGTACCCGCACCTCACGCAAGGTTTTTTCCATCCCCGCCCTTCCCAAAACCGCCATTGGCCGTCATAATAGCCGCCCTTGGGTCGTTAGCTCAGCTGGTAGAGCAGCGGACTTTTAATCCGTTGGTCGCAGGTTCGAATCCCGCACGGCCTACCAAGAATTTGCAGTCCGTTTGCATGCCGCCATGGCAAGCACGTACCGCACAGTGTTACCGCAGTAAGTAGTCAAAGTTTTTGGGTCGTTAGCTCAGCTGGTAGAGCAGCGGACTTTTAATCCGTTGGTCGCAGGTTCGAATCCCGCACGGCCTACCAAATACGTCAGAGAAGCCAACCGTTCGCGGTTGGCTTTTTTGTTTTGCGCGCCCATTCCACCCCGCCCCTCCCCCTTGCATGCACCGTCAGCACGCTGCGGCACCTCCCTGCGAGAGCATAAAAAACCCTTACGTATCAACAAGCTGCGTACGGTAATGATTTGGTTATGTCAAAACCCTGGCCCTGTCAGGCTGCGCAAAGCAGAATGAGCCAGACCAGAGCCGGCCCGCCAGTACGTGCAGGCCCGCATCATCGAGTCGCTGACTCGCACAACCGAGGAGAACCCATCATGCAAATCAAACTTGTCCCCACGCTCATCATCGCCACGCTGCTGTCCGCCTGTGGCGGCGCGCCCAGCGAAAGCGAAGTACGCGACGCCTTGAGCAGGGAGATGACCTTGCAGACCCCCTCCTTCATGCAGGTCGACATCCCGGGAGTCGTCGCCAAGATCAAGGTACTCGGTTGCAGCAAGGCCGATACGAGCGGCTACGTGTGCGATATCCAAGGAGTGGAAGGACAAGTCAGCGGCATGCGCTTCGTCAAGACGGACAAAGGTTGGTCTGTCGCACGGAAGTGAGTACCAACACCCCTTGCAATCAATGATAAAAGGCATGGCGACATGAGCGACAACGATTCCACCTGTAATTCCCACACCCCGCATAGCACTATCTACGGCTCCAGCCTGGGAGAACAAAGCATGGCAGGGGTCAACCTCCATGAACATCCATTTTCAGCCGCTACCAAGGTAGAGACATATCGCCGCAACAATGGACTCGATATCTACACTGGCATGCCGGTGCAACGGCAGCAAGCCAGGCATACGGCCGGTAGCGGCAGAGCTGCCGCTGACCACGTCATGATTGCCGACAGCACCGCCAATGCGCGCGGCGGCACACTGCGCAAGACGGTCAAAGTCATCTTCGCGATACTCGGCTGCCTGCTGGTGCTCTGCATTATCGATACCGTGCTGCTGCTCACCACCTACAGCCTCGAAAATCCGCCGCCAAATATTACCGGGAAAGCTAGATAGCCCGTCGGAGGCACAGGGATGCGGCCGGTCCGGCATGACGATGCCGCACACTTCGTTCGCATTGCTGGCCAAGGGGATCAATGGCATTCCGGAAGGCCAGTTCTTGTTCAATCGGCCGGCAAACCTGAAGCAGGCGAGCAAGATGGTGGCGCTATCGTTGCGGATCGACAAGCAGGAACGACCACATACGGCCTGCACGACAGAACGCCCGAGGCGGCGCATCGGGCGTTCGTACAACAATCAATACCGTCAGGCTGTTGCAGGACTGGCCAGCCGGCCAACTACGCCAGCCCCTCCCCATACCTGCCCGGCGTCACCCCCATCACCCGCTTGAACATGGCGATGAAGGCGCTGACGTTGTCGTAGCCCAGGTCCAGCGCAATATTTGTCACGGGCTGGCCGGCGGCCAGCAATTCCAGGGCACGCAGGATGCGGGCGCGCTGGCGCCAGGCCGAGGGCGTAAAGCCGGTCTCGATCGTGAAACGGCGGACCAGGGTGCGCGGCGACACGCCGGCCCGGGCGGCCAGCGCTTCCACGCCACGCTCATCGGCCAAGTCATCGAGCACGGCGCGGGCCACGCGCAGCAGGCGCGGGTCCGTGGGCAGGGGCAAGCCGAAGGCCTCGTGCGGCGCGGCGGCGATCTCGTCGAGGATCACGCCCGCCACCCGGGCCTGCCGCGCGTCCAGCGCATCGGGCGCACCATCGCGCCAGGTGCCGGCGCGGCCCACCGCCTCGCGCAGCAAGCCCGAGACGCGCATCACGCAAGGCGCGGCAGGCAATCCAAGGCAACTGGCCTCGTCCACATACACGCTCCAGCCCGCAAACGGGCCGTGCGAACGCAGCGCGTGCATATGATGGGGCGGCATCCACACGCAATGGCTGGCCGGCACCACCCACTGGCCGCCGTCGGCGGCAACGGAGAGCAAGCCCCGCATGGCGCCGAACAGCTGGCCGCTGGCATGGCGGTGCGCCGCCGTCACCCTTTCCTGCGGCTGGACAATGCGCATGGCGCGCAGCAGGGGCCGCGATGCCGGAGAAATTGGCGGATTTGACGTATCGAATGACATAAACAGCGCAGGCAAGACAATCCGATCATCATACAGTGGCGTCTTTCCATTTTGACGGAGTTCACCATGCGTGCAGAAGACGTATTAGCCGATCAACAAAACCAGGCCCAGTTCAACGGCGTCACCGTGCGCAAGGGAACGGTGGGCGCTTTTCTCGCCAATGCCCGGCGATGGCTGGACGACACAAGCGGCGACGCCGAACGAGGCAGCGCGGAGCGCGACATTGTCGACGCCTTGCCCGCCCTGCACGCACTGGGACTGTTCGAGATTTTGCAAGTGCGCGATCCTGCGCTGCGCGCACTGGTGTCCGCGTCCGCCGCCTGACTCGGCTGACTCGTCCCCGGCGCGCATTTCCTCTATCATGCTGCTTTGCCCGCCTTCGCACCCGCCATGCCGTTTACCATTGCCGCCCCCGTCCACAGCGAACTCATTATCAAGAAGAGCCGTTTCATCGGCTGCGTGCAGCCGATGACGGATCGCGCCAGCGCGCAGCAGGTGGTCAATGACTTGAAGGCGCTGCATCCGGGCGCCTGCCATGTGTGCTGGGCGCTGCTGGCGGGCGGACAGTCGGCCGCCGTCGACGATGGCGAACCGTCCGGCACCGCCGGGCGGCCCATGCTGGAGGTGCTGCGCCACCAGGACCTGGAAGGCGTGCTGGCCACCGTGGTGCGCTACTTCGGTGGCGTGAAACTGGGGGCGGGCGGCCTGGTGCGCGCCTACACGGACAGCGTGGCGCAAGCGTTGTTACAGGCGGAAAAGACGGCCATCGTGCGCCAGCGCGCGCTGCGCTGCACGGTGCCGTATGCGCTCGAAGGCATGCTGCGCCGCGAACTGGAGGGCGCCGGCGCCGCCCTGCTGCAGGTGGCGCATGGCGAGCGCGTGCTGTTCGACTTCAGCCTGGCCGAAACGGCGGCCGCCGCCCTGCTGGCCCGCCTGGATGACGCAGGCCACGGCCGCATCGACTGGCTCGACGCCCAGGACGCAGGCGGCGCGCCTTAAAGCGACAAGCCCATCCCGGCAGAGGAATGCATCCCTTGCTGGCGCGCCTCAGAAGCGGGGACTGCGTGCCCGTCGTCGCGTGGCTCGCCACGCGGGCGCCTCACGCCTTGCCCGCGCTTCTTGCGCCGCCAGCAAAAGACGCTCCCTGCCGGAACCGGCTCTTACTGCACGCGGCGCACTTTCGGCGAATTGTTGGTGCCTTCAATCTTCAGGAAGAAGGTGCCGATGAAATTGCGCTCGATCGTGACCTTCGGCTTGTCCAGCGGCGACAGTACGGCCGAACTGCCGTCGACGATGCGCCATACCTGGCCATTGCTCAACTTGATCAATTCATTGCCGCTCCAGCCATCGAACTTGCCGGCGATGGTGGTGCTGATCGAATTCGACTCTTCCTGCACGGCGGCCTTGGGCGCCTTGACGCTTTCCATGCCAAAGCTTTGCTCGCGCTGCTGCGGCGTCAGTGCGGCCGCCACCGCGGTGGCGGCAGGCGCGGGCGCGCCCAGCGGGATGGCGTCGTAGCATTTCACGCGGGCGGGAACATCGGCGATGGACCGGCACTGCAGCATGGCGGCATCATCTGCCAGGGCGGAACCCGATACGAACAGCAACACTAAGAGAGCTTTCATCGACATTCTTTCAAAAGTAAGGGAGGGGCGCCAGGCATGCCAGCCTTGCCACGCGTGTGGAGAATTATATAGATAGCCGGACGCCATGGCGCAGCGATCTTGCCGCGCCAGCTCAGGCCTGGCGCGGGCGTTTCGCCTGCAGCACGATGAAATGGGTCCAGGCCAGCGCCGGCAAGATCACCAGCAGCAGCGCCAGCCCGGCCGGCATGTCGGGCAGGAAGCGCACGGCACAGGCGAGGAAGCCGGTAATGGCCAGCCAGAAGCGCCAGTTGAACGCGTACGCCTTGCGCGCCACGGTGGCCAGCGCGATGCGCCAGAATTCGAGCAAGGCCCACAGGCCGCCCGTCAGCAGCAGGCCTGCCAGGGCATTGGCGCCAGGAGCGTCGGCCCAGGTATCCACCAGCCTGTACAGCAGCACCGGGTAGCCGGCCGTGATGGCCAGGGTGATGGGGCCGGCGGCGATGACAGCTTCGATCAGCTGCCCTTTGGAACGATGATGCACTGCGATACGCTCCTTATGCCACCGCGCCCGAATGGGCGGCAATCACCTGCAGCGTGCCGGCCGCATCCTGCGCCCACACGCGCGTAAAGCGGAAGTCGCCGTGCGTCTCGGCACCATGGTAGCTGCCCGTCAGCTGCATGCGCACGGACACCACGGCCACGTTGCCATTGATGCGCACATGGCGCTCGGACGCGCGCAAGTCGGTGATGGCCAGCAGGCGCTGTTCGTGCGCGGCCAGGTCGGCATGCTTGCTCAGCAAATGGCCAAGATGGTTGGTAAACAGCAATTCATCGGCCAGCAGCGCGTTCAGGGCGGCCACATCGGACGCCATCATGGCCAGGCGCAAGCGCTCTTCCCCATCCAGCACTTGCACTTCCGTCAATACATTCATTTTCATCCTTTGTTAGTCATCAGGCAAACGTGGCATGCTGGCATGAAACAGCCCTTTTCACAATCGCCTGCGGCATATATTCCCAGGATACATAACCTTATAGCGTAATATTCTCAGCGGCATTGCGCAAAACGCCAGCATAGTACTGTACAGTGCTTGCCCTTCCGTACCGGACTGCAGCCGGTGTTCGCCGTGGCAGAAGTTCCATGTGCCAGCGGCAGTCCGGAACAAAACCAAGATAAGGCCCCTTCATGGCAATTAACATCATCCTTAACCTGCTCGTTGCGCTGATCGTCTTCGCCTTCATGTTCCGCCAGCAAAGCCGCCACGCGACGTTCACCGTGCGCGTCTTCACGGGCCTGGGCCTGGGCGTGCTGCTGGGCGCGGCCGTGCAGTGGCTGTACGGAGCCGGCTCGCCCGTCATCGCCGGCACCAATGAATACATCGACATCGTCGGCAGCGGCTACGTCAAACTGCTGCAGATGATCATCATGCCGCTGATCATGGTCTCCATCATCTCCGCCATTTTAAAGCTCAAGGATGCGAGTTCCCTGGGCAAGATCAGCGCGCTGACCATCGGCACCTTGTTAATTACCACCACGATCGCCGCCGCGCTGGGCATCCTGATGGCCAAGCTGTTCGGCCTGACGGCTGTCGGTCTGACCTCGAGCGCGGCCGAAGTGGCGCGCGGCGTGCAGCTGCAGGGTTCGCTGGAAACGGCGAAAGCCCTGTCGCTGCCGAAACTGCTGGTCAGCTTCGTGCCGACCAATCCCTTCCTCGACATGACGGGCGCGCGCAAGACGTCGACCATCGCCGTCGTCGTGTTCTCCATCTTCATCGGCATCTCGGCCACGGGCATTGCCGCCAAGAAGCCGGAAATCTTCGCTTCCTTCGAGCACTTCATGAAAGTGGCGCACGCCATCGTCATGCGCATGGTCACCCTGGTGCTGCGCCTGACGCCGTACGGCGTGTTCGCGCTGATGTTTGAAGTGGTGGCCTCGTCGAGCTACACGGACATCTTAAAGCTGATCAACTTCGTCGTCGCCTCGTACAGCGCGCTGATATTGATGTTCCTCGTGCACCTGGCCATCATCGCCGGCGTGGGCCTGAACCCCTTGCGCTTCGTCAAGAAAGTCTTCCCCGTGCTGGCCTTCGCGTTCACCTCGCGCACCAGCGCCGGCTCCATCCCGATGAGCGTGCAGACGCAGACGCAGCGCCTGGGCACGCCGGAAGGCATCGCCAACTTCGCCGCCTCGTTCGGCTCGACCATCGGCCAGAACGGCTGCGCCGGCATCTATCCGGCCATGCTGGCCGTGATGATCGCCCCCACCGTCGGCGTCGATCCGTTCACCATCAGCTTCCTGCTGCCCTTGCTGGCCATCATCACCATCGGTTCCGTCGGCGTGGCCGGCGTGGGCGGCGGCGCCACGTTTGCCGCCCTGATCGTGCTGTCGGCGATGGACTTGCCGGTGGCGCTGGCCGGCTTGCTGATCTCCGTCGAACCGCTGATCGACATGGGCCGCACGGCCCTCAATGTGAGCGGCTCGATCACGGCCGGCACCGTCACCAGCAGAGTCATGGGACAGACCGACCTGGCCGTCTACAACAGCGACGACGCGCCGGACCTGGATGAGGCGGAACACGCGGCCTAAGCCTTTTCACTCACACCAGCGGCGCGCCGCGCCCTGCCGCTTTCGTCTATATTGAATCGCAATCAATACGGAGGAAGGCACAAGGCGATGGAACAGAAATGGCCGCAGCAAATCTGGATCGTGCGTCACGGCCAAAGTGCCGGCAACGTGGCGCGCGATGCCGCCGAAGCGGAAAAGCAACTGTTGATCGCCATCGCCGAACGCGACGTCGACGTCCCCCTCTCCGACCTCGGCGCGCGCCAGGCGCTAGCCCTCGGCGACTGGTTCGCCAACCTTCCCCCTGAACAACAACCGACCGTCGTGCTGTATTCGCCCTACGTGCGGGCACGGCAGACGGCGCAAGCCGTGCTGGCGCGCATTGGTGCGGACAGCCTGAGTGCCGTGGTGGCCGACGAGCGCCTGCGCGAAAAGGAATTCGGCATCCTCGACCGTCTGACCGTGCACGGCATCGCCAGCAAATACCCGGAACTGTACGAACAGCGCCAGCACGTCGGCAAGTTCTATTTTCGCCCGCCGGGCGGCGAAAGCTGGTGCGACGTGATCCTGCGCCTGCGCAGCGTGCTCGACACCATCACGCGCGAATACCGGGGCGAACGGGTGCTGATCGTCGGCCACCAGGTCATCGTCAATTGCTTGCGCTACCTGCTGGAACGCTGCGACGAGCAAGCCATCCTGGCCATCGACAAGGCGGCCGACGTGCCCAACTGCGGCATCACTTCCTACGCTTTTCATCCTGCCCTGGGCAGGCACGGCAAGCTGCAGCTCGACCTGTGCAACTTCGTCGCGCCGCTGGAAGCGGCCGGCGCGCAAGTCACGGCCCAGCCCGACATGCCGGCCGCGCCCAAATCCTGACCCTTCGGAGGCCACCATGGACGCCACCGCCATTACCCCTTCCCTGCTGCGCTCCTGGCCCCTGCCCATGCCCGCGCCCGACGGCGACAAGGAGGTGCGCGGCCACCTGCTGATCGTCGCCGGCTCCGAAGAGATGCCGGGCGCCATCGTGCTGGCGGCCACGGCAGCCCTGCGCGCGGGCGCCGGCAAGCTGACCCTGGCGACGGGCGCCTCGGTGGCGGCGCAAGTGGCCATCGCCATGCCGGAGGCGCGGGTCATCGGCCTCGACGAAACGGCCCAGGGCGGCTTTCGCCACGAGGCGCGCCACCAGCTGGCGCCGCTGGCGGGCAAGGTCGACGCCGTCCTCGTCGGGCCGGGCATGTGCGACACGGCGGCCAGCTGCGAACTGATGCGCCACCTGCTGCCCCTGTTTGCCGACAGCCGCCTGATCCTCGACGCCCGCGCCATGCAGGTCGTGCGCCAGCCCGCGCACTTCCGTTTTACGCAGCCGGTGCTGCTGACGCCGCACGCGGGCGAGCTGGCGCAGCTGATGGGCGTGACCAAAGATGCTGTGCTGGCCGACCCGCATGCCTGCGCCACGGACGCGGCGCGACGCTGGCATGCCGTCGTCGCCCTGAAGGGCGCGCTGACCGTGCTCGCCATGCCCGACGGCAGCAGCTGGACGCACGGGGCTCACGCTGGCGGCAACATCGGCCTGGCCATTTCCGGCTCCGGCGACACCCTGGCCGGCATCATCGCGGGCCTGGCCGCGCGCGGCGCGCCATTGGCGCAGGCCTGTGCCTGGGGCATCGCCCTGCATGCGCTGGCGGGCGAGCAGCTGGCCCTGCGCTTCGGCATCCTCGGCTACCTGGCGCGCGAAATCCCGGCCGAGATTCCCGCCCTGCTGCGCAATCTGGCGGCATAAAAACAACAGCATAAGCATATCCAGAAAGAATCGTTAGCGCACACCGCCACCTCCCTTAAGCTCATTGCAACTGTTTCCGTACTAACACTAATCGAGCCCAAAGGACACCGCCTTGTATCCGCGCCATTCATCCGCCACGCCTTCCCTTCCCGCCACGCCGCTGCGCGCCATCGTGCTGGCCTGCGCCATGCTGGGCACCGCGCCCGCCTGGGCCCAGGACGCGCAAGCCGGCACGGGCAGCAGCGCGGAAACGGCCAGCGCCAGCATCGACCAGGTCACCGTCGTCGGTTCGCGCGCGCGCAACCGCACGGTGTTCGACAGCAGCGTGCCCATCGACCGCTTCGGCGCGCGTGAAGTGAGCAATGCGCTGGCGACGGGCGACGTGGGCGCGGCCCTGCAAAACCTGTCGCCGTCGATCAACTTCCCGCGCATCGAGTCGAGCGGCGCGTCGGATTCCGTGCGCGGCATCCAGTTGCGGGGCCTGGCGCCCGACCAGGTGCTGGTGCTGATCAACGGCAAGCGCCGCCACACGAGCGCCGTGCTCGACACGGAAAGCAGCTTTGCCGGCACCGTGCCGGTCGACATCAACGCCATACCGCCGAACGCCATCGACCACATCGAAATCCTGCGCGACGGCGCCGGCGCCCAGTACGGCAGCGACGCCGTGGCCGGCGTGATCAACATCGTGCTGAAAAAAGCCCGCACGGGCGGCGCCGCCTCCGTCAGCTATGGCGCCAACCACACGCATTTCGATCCCACCGATCACACCCTGACCGATGGCCAGACCGTCATCGTCAACGCCGACTATGGCGTGCCGCTGGGCGAGGCGGGATTCTTCCGCTTCGGCGCGGAAACGCGGCGCCGCTCGCCCACGGAACGGGCCGGCCCCAGCGACGCGGGCTGGACTTCCTACAACTTCACGCCGGCCGACCAGGCGCTCGACGGCAAGGTACTGTTCAAGTCCGGCGACTCGCGCCAGCGCAACAACTACCTGTTCTACAACGCGCAGCTCACCCTGGCCAACGGCCTCGACCTGTACTCGTTTGCCACCGTGAACGAGCGCACATCGGACGGCAGCGCCTATTTCCGCTATCCGGGCGACCCGTCGAACGTGCCGGCCCTGTATCCACACGGCTACCGTCCCGTCACCAATGGCGACAAGCGCGACCTCAGCATCGTGGCCGGCGTGCGCGGCAGCGCGGGCGAATGGAACTGGGACGCCAGCGCGCGCCACGGCAGCGACCGCTTTGACTACGGCGTGAGCCACTCCGTCAACGCTTCGCTGGGCGCGGCCAGTCCCACGCGTTTCAACCTCGCCGGTTTCGACTTCCGCCAGGACGCCTTGAACTTCGATGCCACGCGCAGTATCGACATCGGCCTGCCCGCCCCCTTGAGCGTGGCCGTGGGCGCCGAATGGATGCGCGAAACCTACACCAGCTCGGCCGGCGATTCCGCCTCGTATGCGGCCGGCAGCTTCAACGACGCGCCACCGGGCGCGCAGGCAGGACCAGGCTTGCGTCCATCGGACGCCTACGACGGCAGCCGCCAAATCCGCTCCGTGTATGCGGACGTGGAAAGCGACCTCACGCCGCGCCTGCTGGTGGGCGCCGCCGCCCGCTATTCCGACTACAGCGACTTCGGCAGCGCCAGCACGGGCAAGCTGTCCACGCGCTACAAGGTGACGGACAGCTTCCTCGTGCGCGGCTCGCTGTCGAACAGCTTCCGCGCGCCAGCCCTCGTGCAGACGGGCTTCCGCTTCGCCACCCTGAACTTCAACGCCGATGGCACGGCCCTGCAAACGGCGGCCCTGCTGCCGGCCAGCGACCCGCTGGCGCGCAGCTTCGGCGCGCAACAGCTGAAACCGGAAAAATCGACCAACCTGTCGCTGGGCCTGGCCTGGAAACCGGCCACTGCTACCAGCGTGACGGTGGACGCCTACGTGATCCGCATCCGCGACCGCATCACGCGCTCGAGCGACTTGCAAAGCGATGCCGTCACGGCCTACCTGGCCACGAATGGCCGCAGCGACATTCAATCCGTGGCCTACCTGGCCAATTTGCTCGACACGCGCACAAAAGGCCTGGACCTGGTGCTGAACCACGACCTGGCGTTCACTTCAGGCAAACTGAACCTGAATGCGGCGCTGAACCTGAACAAGACCAGTCTCGACAAGGTGCGCCAGAGTTCCACTGCATTGAGCACCATCGATCCCAGTCTGACCCTGCTGACGGAAACGAGTTTGTTCCGCATCAAACATGCGTCACCGACCAGCAAATTGATCTTGGGCGCTGACTGGCAGGCGGCCGGTTGGGGCGTGCAGGCGCGCGCCACCCGCTTTGGCGAGCTGAAGGATTTTTCCTACGACAGCGATGCGCCCTTGATCGACGGCATCCCCGCCCAGCGCTTCGGCGCCGTCTGGTCGCTGGACCTGGAAGGCCAATTAAAACTGAGCAAGCAACTGACGGTGAGCGTGGGCGGCAACAATATCCTCGACCGCTATCCGCAGCGCGTGCGCGAAACGAATAACGCCACCTATGGCGGCGCCCTGCCTTACAATTTCATCAACCCGATCGGCGTCAATGGCTCCTACTTTTACGCTAAATTAAGCTACACGTTC
Organism: Janthinobacterium sp. GW822-FHT07H11; assembly: GCF_058798615.1. NCBI lineage: Bacteria > Pseudomonadati > Pseudomonadota > Betaproteobacteria > Burkholderiales > Oxalobacteraceae > Janthinobacterium > Janthinobacterium sp. GW822-FHT07H11. The sequence goes on along the minus strand of NZ_CM179507.1, from coordinate 2,043,882 downwards.
TGACACGGACAAGGATAAATCATGATCATCAAACGAATCTCCCATCTCGTCGCCGGCGCCTGCCTGGGCGCCCTGCTGCTGTCGCCCGCCCAGGCTGCCGCGCCGCTGGTGCTGATGACGGACTTCGGCACGGCCGACGGCGCCGTGTCCGCCATGCATGGCGTCGCCTATGGCGTCGATCCCCAGCTCACCATCTCGGACCTGACGCACCAGATTCCCGACTACGACATCTGGCTGGGCGCCTACCGTTTGTACCAGACGGCCAATTACTGGCCGCAAGGCACGGTGTTTGTGTCCGTCATCGATCCGGGCGTGGGTACCCAGCGCAAGTCGGTGGTGCTGAAGACCAAGGGGGGCCGCTACTTCGTGGGGCCGGACAACGGCCTGTTCACCCTGATCGCCGAGCGCGACGGCGTGGAAGAGCTGCGCGAAATCGATGAAAAGGTCAACCGCCTGGCGGGCTCCGCCGAGTCGTACACCTTCCACGGCCGCGACGTGTACGCGTATGTCGGTGCGCGCCTGGCATCGGGCGCCATCCGCTATGAACAGGTGGGACCGCCATTGCCGAGCGCATCCGTGGTGAAGATCGCCTATCAAAAACCTGTGCGCGACGGCAATACCATCCGCGGCATCGTGCCCGTGCTCGATGTGAAATATGGCAATGTCTGGACGAATATCCCGAAATCGCTGCTCGACGAATTACAGGTAAAACTGCATGACCCGCTGCAAGTGCGCATCTTGCACAAGGGCAAGCAGGTAGCCAAGGTCACGGCACCGTTCGAGCACACGTTTGGCGGCGTCGCCAAGGGCAAGCCCCTGGTCTACCTGAACAGCCTGCTCGACGTGGCCGTCGCCATCAGCCAGGGCGACTTTGCCACCAAGCACCATGTCGAATCGGGCGTGGACTGGGAGGTAGAAGTGAGCAAGGTCAATAGCAAGTAATACCGGCAAGCCCCGCTGGCCAGGAGCGCCTGCCCTGGCCAGGCCCCGTCCCAGACAGGCATTTGCGCCGCGTCAAACAAGGTCGCCATGTCGCAAACCATCCGCGCTGTTTTGTAAATCCGGTGAACCTGCCGGCGCCTGCCCACTCTAATTTGGGCAAGCGATGCCAGCCTTGTAGAGCTTGTACAGCCTGGCAATGTCCTCTTTTCCACGACAGCCATCCACCGTGAAAGGATCCATCATGACGGCCCCACTCCTCAGTACCAGCAAGCTCGTCCTCGGTAGCGCCATCGTGTGCGCACTGCTGGGCGGCTGCAACAAACGCAACGACAGCACCACCACGGCCTCCCCGCCAGCGACCACCGCCACGCCGCCCGCCGCCACCTCGGGCACCAGCGGCACAGGCGGCGCCACGGGCACGGGAACGACCGCGCCAGACACGGCCACGCCAGGCGCGACACCGGGCACCACCAATCCCGACGGCACGACCACGCCACCGCCCAGCGTGCCGCCCAACAACAGCACCACGCCGGGTACGGGTACGGGCAACACCACGCCGCCGCCGCGCAGCAGCTGAGCCGGCGCGCCTTCCTGACAGGCGAAAAAAGAGCCTTCCACGGAAGGCTCCTTGCATACAGCACGGCACAGCGCCTGCCGGCCTTGACCCGGTTTTACTTTTGCAAGCCGACCGGTGCCGCTTTCGGCGCGCGACGTCCCGTCAGGAACAGCACGGCCTTCTTCAGCATGCGGTAGACAAAACGCAGCAGCAGCAGGGTCAGCACGCATTCCAGCAAGGTCAGTATCATCGCAAACGCCACGGGCATGCGCCCGGCGCGGCGGTGGAACTTGGCCACAGCACCATCGCGGGCGATCTCGATGCTGTCATAGAAGGTCGGCACCACCAGCAAGGTCAGGATCGTCGACGTGATGGTGCCGCCGATGATGGCGATCGCCAGCGGGCGATAGAACTCGCCGCCCTCGCCCAGGCCCAGCGCCACGGGGAACATGCCGGCGATCAAGGCGAACGTCGTCATCAGGATGGGGCGCAGGCGCATGCGGCCCGCATACATCAGCGCGTCTTCGCGGCCATAACCCTCTTCTTCGCGCTTGCGCGCCGCATCGAGCAGCAGGATGGCGTTCTTGGCCACCAGGCCCATGAGCATGATGATGCCGATAAAACTCATCAGGTTGAGGGTGTTGTTCGTGATCACCAGCGCCACCACCACGCCGATCAAACTCAACGGCAAGGACATCATCACGGCCACCGGCGCCGTGAAGGAACCAAACTGCATGACCAGGATCAAATACATCAGGCCGATACCCATCACCAGCGCGATCAGCATTTCCGTGAACAGCTCTTGCTGGTCCTGTCCGGCGCCGCCCAGCGCCAGACCGTAGCCGGGCGGGAAATCGATGGACTTGGCCAGTTTCATGGCATCGCTCGTCACTTCGCCATTCGAGCGGCCCTGCGCATTGGCCGAGACGGTGATCGTGCGCTTGCCATTCTTGTGCTCGATGCCGGACGGCCCCTTGCCCATGGTAATGGTAGCGATCTGGTCGAGCGGCACCATTTGCGAGGTGCCCGTCACGCTGATCGGCAGGCGTTCGATATTCTCGGACGCCACGCGGTCATCGGGATGCAGGCGCACGGCCACGTCGCGCGTCTCGCCCGTCGGATCGACCCAGTCGCCCACTTCCACGCCGGCAAAAGCCACGCGCAACGATTGCGCCGCATCGTTGACGGAAATGCCCATCGAATTGGCCAGGCCACGGTTGAGTTCAATCTGCAGCTCGTTCTTCGGATCCTGTTCCGACAGGCCCACGTCGACGGCGCCGGGAATCAGGCGCATCTTGTCCATATAGGCATTCGTGATTTCCATCAGCTTGCGCGAATCGGGACCCGTGAATTCCACCTGGATCGGCTTTTGCGAACCATTGCTCAAGTCATCCTGCACCACATATTCGGCGCCCACCAGGCGCGACATCTTCTCGCGCAGCTCGACTGCGATTTCCTTGGCCGAACGCTTGCGGGTGTTGCGCTTGCCGATATCGACATACACGCGCCCGCCGTTCGCGTTGACGGAGCTGTTGGTATCCTTGGTTTCAGGCAAGGTACGTGCCAGCACGGCCGCCGCTTCCAGTTTCAAACGCGAATACTCGATGCTGCTCGACGATGGCGTGCGCACATTGATCATCAGATTGCCCGAATCGGATGCTGGCAGGAAACTCGTGCCGCCGTGCGTGGCATGCAGGGCGATGGCGCCCACCAGGCTGCCGAAAGCGATCACGGCCATCCAGCGGCGGTGATGCAGGGCCCAGGCGATGACGTTGCCGTAGCGGTCGGCCTGGTGGTCGAACCAGTGATTGAATTTCTCCAGCACGCGGCCGATGCCCTTCTTCGGCGCCGCATGTTCCTCGATCGGGTCGCCCCAGAAGGCCGACAGCATCGGGTCGAGCGTAAACGAGATGCCCAGGCTGACCAGCACCGAGCACGTCACCGTCAGGGCGAACGGACGGAACCACTCGCCCGAGATACCGGGCATGAAGGCCACGGGGATGAACACGGCGATAATCGAAAACGTGGTGGCGGCCACGGCCATGCCGATCTCGGCCGTGCCTTCCAGCGCCGCCGTGCGGCGGTCCTTGCCCATCTGCATGTGGCGCACGATGTTTTCGCGCACCACGATGGCATCATCGATCAGTACGCCAATGGCCAGCGACAGGCCCAGCAAGGTCATGAAGTTCAGGGTGAAGCCGCACAGCCACACGGCAATGAAGGCGGCGATCACGGACGTGGGCAGGCTGAGCGCCGTGATCAGGGTCGAGCGCCACGAGTTGAGGAAGGCGTAGACGACGAAAATCGTCAGCACCGCGCCCAACACCAGCGATTCGATCACGTTGTTCAGGCTATGCTGGGCGTTTTCGCCGCCGTCGCGCGTCACTTGCAACAAGGTGCCTTTCGGCAAGGTTTTGTTGATTTCCTCGACCATGTCGCGGATCTTGTTGGCCACGCTGACGGTGGAGGCGTCGCGCACGCGGGTAATCGATATGCCCACGTTCGGCTTGCCGCTGCGCACGCTCAAGGTGTTGATCTCGGCAAAACCATCCTCGATCGTCGCCACTTGCGCCAGGCGCACGATTTCTTCGCCGCGGCGCTTGATCACCACCTGCTCGAAATCGGCCGGCGACTCGATGCGGCCGACCAGGCGGATGCTTTTCTCGTCCAGCGTGCCGCGCACCTTGCCCACCGGCGCATTCGTGTTCTGGTTGCGCAGGGCGTTGACGACGTCGCTGACGGAAACATTGTATTCGCGCAACTTTTCCGCGCGCAGCAGCACGGACAATTCGCGTTTCAGCGAACCGCCCACGTTCACCAGCGCCACGCCGTCAACGGCGCGGAAGCGGTCCGACAGCACATCTTCGGCCAGGCGCGAGATTTCCGCATGGCTTTGCACACTCGACGACAGCGCCAGCTGCATGATGGGCTCGGCCGACGGGTCGATGCGCTGCAGGATCGGTTCGCGCATCTCCAGCGGCAACTTGTAGCGCACGGAAGCGATGGCGTTGCGGATATCGTCGGACGCCTCGATCAGGTTCGTCTTGAAGGAAAACTGAATGAAGATGCTGGCCGAGCCCTCATTGGCGCTGCTATTGACTTCGGTCACGCCGGAAATGCTTTGCAGCGACTTTTCCAGGCGGTTCACCACTTCGCGCTCGACCGTATCGGGCGATGCGCCCGGGTAGGGAATGCTGACGACGATGAACGGCACTTCGACGTCCGGGTTCTGGTTGACGCGCAGTTTCTTGAGCGCCAGCAAGCCGACGCACATCATCGCCAGGATCAGGACAATGGTGGCGGTGGGCCGCTTGATACTGAAATCGGAAAGGAACATGGCTTAGTTTCCTTTACCGGCAACGGCGGTGCTGCTGCTGGCCACGGCGGCGGCCGGCACGGCCTTGGCCGCCGTCAGCTCCACTTTCTGGCCATCCTTGAAGGTCGAGCCGGGCGTGCGCAGCACGGTGTCGCCACTGGCCAGCCCGCTTTGCACTTCCCACTGGCCCGTGCGCACATCGCGCGCGCCGATGCGCAAGACGGCCTTCTGCAGGGCCTTGTCCTTGATCTTCCACGTGTAGGTCTGGTCGCCCGCCTTCACCAGGGCGGAATCGGGAATCATCAGCGCGCTGACGGTGGCCGCTTCGATGCGCCCTTCCGCATACAGGCCGGCCACGCGCGGCTGTTCCTTGTCATTGAAATCGACCAGCACAGCCACCTGGCGCGTGACGGCGTTGGCGGCCGGATCGACGCGGCGCACCTTGCCCGCGAAATCCTGGCCCGGATAGCCGTTGATGCGGAACAGCACGGGCTGGCCCACCTTGACGACGCCGATCTTGTCGGCAGACACCAGGCCTTCCAGGCGCATGCTGGTCGGATCGATGACCTTGATCAATTCCTTGCCAATTTGCGCCGTATCGCCGTTCGACACCTTGCGCTCGCTCACGATGCCGTCGAACGGCGCGCGCACGAGCGTGCGCTGCAGCTGCTGGCGCGCCTGCGCGGCGCGGCTCTTCGCGGCCGACAAATCGCTCTGCGCATTGTTGCGGCGGATTTCCGCGTCTTCCAGCGCCTGCGTCGAGGTCATGCCCGAGGCGCGCAGGGTCTTCATGCGCTGGAACATGCGTTCGGACTGCTCCAGCACCTGGCTGGCGGCGCGGCTGGCCTCTTCGGCCGAATTGAGGCTGTCGCGGATGGACGTTTCGTCCAGGCGCACCAGCACGTCGCCGCGCTTGACGGCCTCGCCATTTTCCTTCATGACCTGGATCACCACGGCCGAGACTTCGGCGCGCAGGTCAGCATTGCGCTCGGGCTGCACCGAACCGGTGATGACGGGACCCGATGCCAGCGCATTGCTCTGGATGGTCAGCACATCTTCCGGCGAAATCAGCAGATTGACGCTGGCGCCCGCCTGTTCCTTGCCGTCCTTGCCAGCGCCTTTGCCAGGATCTTTGGACTCTTTGCCACAAGCGGCCAGGGCAGAAGCGATTGCCAGAACAAACAGGGTTTTGCGCAACATGGGTAATTCTCCGGATAGATAGCGCCGCTACCGGCCCGGCGGCCCGGATAGGGCAGGCAGGCGACAACAGGCATTTATTTTTATTAAAACCACAAGCGCCAAAGTATCCATGAGCGTATCCGGCCATGTCAATCGGCGGTTTCCTGTAATGCTTTAATCTATGGATGAAACGTAGTTTTTACGCCCTGAAACGCAAAACCCCGCCTTGGGCGGGGTTTTGCGTTTCAGGAGGAAAGACGCTTAGCGGCCGACAACGTAATTGATCAGGAAACCGATGGCCACGCCCGTGCACAGGCCGCCGGCGATTTCCACCAGCGTGTGGCCCATGCGCTCGCGCAAGGTCTTGTGCGCGGCGCTGGCCGCCTCTCCCGCCAGGCGGTTGATGGCAGCGGCCTGCTTGCCCACGTGCTGGCGCAGGCTGTTGGCATCGATGATGACGATGAACGCCAAGGTCACGGCCACGCCGAAGGCCGGATGGCCGATGCCTTCGCGCAGGGCGATCAGGGTGGCCATGCTGGACACGACGGCGCTATGGTTGCTGGGAAAGCCGCCATTGCCGACCAGGCCGAACGCCCATTGGCGCGTGCGGGCGCTGTTGATCAGGAATTTGATCGGCCCGACCAGTATCCAGGTGATCAGGGGCGTGACGAGGTAGGCGATATCCACGGGTAATTCCTTCTTGTATAGGTAGTCAGGGTGCCGGCCGCGGCCGCTTGCGGCGGCCGGGCTGGCGCGCCGCAATTATCGCAGATCGGACGCGCCAGCAGAACTGCGAATCGCTGCCGTATAAAACGCCGCCTGCGGCGGCAAGTAATATAAAATCATGGCATATACAACAATTGACGTATATCAACACTGCTAGTGGCGCGTACAAGGGCGCTGATAATCAAACGTCTTTTCACATTTGCAACGGGGTTTCCATGCGGCATTTCAGAATTTCTTTTTTCGTTACCTTCGTCCTGATGGCGGTCTCCGGCTGGTGGGGCTACAGCCATGGCGGCACCTCGGGCATGATCCAGGCGCTGTGGATCACGGGCGTGCTGGGCATCATGGAAGTGTCGCTCTCGTTCGACAACGCCGTGGTGAATGCCTCGGTCTTGCGTCACTGGAATGAGTTCTGGCAAAAACTGTTTTTGACGGTCGGTATTCTCGTGGCCGTGTTCGGCATGCGCTTGCTGTTCCCGCTGGTCATCGTGTCGGTGGCCACGGGGCTGGGCCTGGTTGACGTATGGACCATGGCCACCACCACGCCGGACGTGTATGCCAAGCACCTGACGGACAACCACGCGCAGGTGGCGGCGTTCGGCGGCGCCTTTTTGCTGCTGGTGTTCCTGAACTTCCTGTTCGACGACGAGAAGGAATTGCACTGGCTGGGCTGGGCCGAGGAAAAAGTCAACGCGCTGGGCACGGAAAGCCTGGCCGTGCTGATCACCATGGGCGCCGTGGCCGCCTGCGTGGCCATGGGCCCGGTGGAAGAAAAATACAGCGTGCTCGCTTCGGGCATCGTCGGCATCGCCGTCTACATCGGCGTGAACTGGATCAGCGGCTTGCTGGAAGAAGGCGAGCCGGACTTGCAGGATGATGCTGAAGACAGCGCCGCGCCGGCGAAAAGCGGCAATGGCGACCTGGTGAAAACGGTGGCGCGCGGCAGCATCGGCGGCTTCCTGTACCTGGAAGTGCTCGATGCCTCGTTCAGCTTTGACGGCGTGATCGGCGCGTTTGCCATCACCAACGACGTCGTCGTCATCATGCTGGGCCTGGCCATCGGCGCCATGTTCGTGCGTTCCATGACGGTGTTCCTGGTGCACAAGGGTACCCTGGACGAATTCGTCTACCTGGAACACGGCGCGCACTATGCGATCGGCATCCTGGCCCTGATCATGCTGGCGTCCGTCAAGTATCATATTCCGGAGTGGTTCACGGGCCTGTCGGGCGTGGCCTTCATCCTGGTCTCGCTGTGGTCATCCTTGCGCTATCGCAAGCGGCACGCGGCACAAGCTTGAAATCGGGGGTTCCGCCCCCAATTGAGAGAGTAATGGCACGAGCGCCTTGCGCTCATCCCATGAAGGCATGATCGAGTTTAATTATTTAAGGAGCACCACATGGCAATCAGTTTGCAAAAAGGCGGCAACGTCAACCTGAGCAAGGAAGCACCGAACCTGAAGAAGATCATCATCGGCCTCGGCTGGGATCCTCGCTCGACCGACGGTGCCACCTTCGACCTTGACGGCAGCGCTTTCCTCCTGAAAAACGACGGCAAAGTCCGTGGCGACTCTGACTTTATCTTCTACAACAACCTGAAGTCCACCGACGGCTCCGTCGTCCACACGGGCGACAACCAGACCGGCGAAGGCGAAGGCGACGATGAACGCATCGAAATCGACCTGACCCGCGTACCAAACGACATCGAGCGCATCAGCATCACCGTGACGATTCACGACGCCGACGCGCGCCGCCAGAACTTCGGCATGGTCTCGAAAGCCTTCATCCGCTGCCTGAACGCGGAAGGCGAAAAAGAAATCGCCCGCTACGACCTGTCCGAAGACAGCTCGACGGAAACGGCGATGATCTTTGGCGAGATCTACCGCTACAACGGCGAATGGAAGTTCAAGGCCATCGGCCAGGGCTTCAACGGCGGCCTGGGCCCCCTCGCCCGCTCGTTCGGCGTGAACGCTTAAATTCACGCTCGTTAAACCTGCTGCGCCGCGCATGGAGCGTGCGCGTGACGGTTTTCCGAGGTGAATTATCTTAATGTCATATCATTGCTGCCGCCTGCACAGATCAGGCGGCTTTTTTTTTGGAGATTTATCATGCCAGTATTTAGTGTCACCGGCGACGTCGATCCTTTCTTGCACGTCAGCATGAAACAGGGCGAAACCATCTATTGCGAATCGGATGCGATGGTGATGATGGAAACGGCGCTCGATTTGAAGGGCAAGATGACGGGTGGCCTGGGCAGCGCCATCATGCGCCGCTTCGCCAACGGCGAATCGTTCTTCCAGCAGCATATCGAAGCGGTGCGCGGCAGCGGCGACTGCCTGCTCTCGCCCACCCTGCCGGGCGCCATCGAAGTGGTCGACGTGGGCGCGCGCCAGTACCTGCTCAACGACGGCGCCTTTGTCGCCGCCACTGCGGGCACGGAAATGAAGGTGCGCACGCAAAGCATCGGCAACGCCTTGTTCGCCCAGTCGGGCGGCTTCTTCGTCATGGAGACGGCCGGCACGGGACAAGTGGTGGTGTCGGGCTTCGGCTCCATGTTCCAGCTCGACGTCGAGCCGGGCAAGGACGTCGTGATCGACAATTCCCACGTGGTCTGCTGGGACAACAGCCTGAAATACGAGATTTCCGTGACCACGGGCGGCGGCTCGGGCGGCGGCGGCGGCATCGGCGGCTTCCTCGGCAATATCGTCAACAGCGTGACCAGCGGCGAAGGCATCGTGCTGCGCTTTTCCGGCTCGGGCAAGGTCTTCATCTGCTCGCGCAACCGCGATGCGTTCCTGAAATGGACAGCCAGCGGCAAGGCCGGCTGATCCCCTCTATCTAAGGCCAGGTTAAGTTTTTCTGGCTACACTGCCCGCGCGCGCACCTGCGCGCGGCTTTTCCTTTCTTTACCCGGTCCCCGTACATGCAAAGAGTCTGGTTCAACAAAACATTTTCCTCGGTCGGCACGGCCATGCGCCTGATCCGCGAGGCCGACATGGCCGCCACTAGCGGTGCGCCCCGCTACCACATCGTGTGCAGCAATACGAACGCGCATGCGGCCGCTTTTTTGTCGGCGCATGAATACGCAGTTGAACCCTCGGGGCTGACGGGCCTCAATTATGTCGAGTGGTGCCTGGAATTTTGCCGCGACCGCAATATCACCATTTTCTGGCCCGGCAAGGAAGCGGGCCTGGTCGGCAGCGCCAGCGCGCGCTTTGCCGCCATCGGCACGCGCGTGCTCAGCGTGGCCAGCGAAGACACCCTGGCCTTGATGCACGACAAGGCGCGCTTCTGCGACGGCCTCGACCTGCCCATGGCGCGCCCGGCCGACTACCGCGCCGTGACCACCATTGCAGAATACGACGCCGCCTACGCCGAGCTGCGCCCTCGCTATCCTAAGCTGTGCATCAAGCCTTCGGAATCCGTGTATGGCCTGGGCTTTGCCGTGCTCGATGAAGAGCGCAGCAGCGCCCAGCTGCTGCTGGCCGGCGCCGCCTACCAGGTCAATGCGCAAGAGCTGCGCGCGGGCCTGGCGCAGATGGCAACCTTCAAGACCCTGCTGCTGATGGAGTACCTGGACGGCCACGAATACAGCGCCGACTGCGTCGCCGACCAGGGCGCCCTCATTTGCGCCGTGCCGCGCAAGAAGCTGCATGGGGGCGGCAGCGGGCAGCTGATCGAACTGCGCGCCGACCTGCTGGCCGCCTGCGACAAGCTGGCGCGCGACTACCGCCTGAACGGCGTCTTCAACATCCAGTTCCGCGAGGGCGCGAATGGCCTGGCTTTGTTGGAAATCAATCCGCGCATGTCGGGCGGCATCGGCATGGCGTGCGCAGCCGGTCCCAACCTGCCCTACCTGGCGCTGGCCGGCTTCGACCAGGGTTTCGACAAGCTCGCCGTGCCCGCCATCCTCGAGGGCATGCGCGTGGCGGAAGCCGCCTACGCCGTGGAGCTGCCATGAATATCGTCAAGCAGCAGATGCCCACGGGCGAGCTGACCTTGAAGGTGGACGAGGCGCGCTTTCCGCTGGACTGGCTGATCGGCTTTGCCGCGCGCGCCAACGCCAAACGGGGCTTTTTGTTCCTGTCCAAGGTGCTGGGCAAGCACTGGCCCGTCACGCCGCGCGCCATGCAAGCCATCCACGCCGACCTGGCCGCGCAAATTCCCCCCAGCCTGCCCGGTCCCGTGGTCTTCATCGCCATGGCCGAAACGGCCGTCGGCCTGGGCCAGGGCGTGTTCGAGGCGTGGCTGCGCGCCAACCCGAACGGCAAGGCCCTGTTTTTGCACAGCTCGCGCTACCGCGTCGGCACGGTGCCCTTCTTCGAATTCGAGGAATCGCACAGCCACGCGCCGCGCCAGTTTTTACACTTGTCGGACGCGGCCAGCGCGCTGTTTTCCACGGCGCGCAGCCTGGTGCTGATCGACGACGAGGCATCGACCGGCAATACCTTCGCCAACCTGGTGCAGGTGTGCCGCGCGCGCTATCCGCAGCTGGAAAAGCTGCACCTGGGCGTGATCACCAATTTCATGGGCAAGGCCGCCAACGCGGGCCTGAGTGAACGTTTCGGCCTGCCTACCAGCATAGGCGCGGCGCTGTCCGGCCACTACGCCTTCCAGGCCGGCGCTGCGCCGGCACCCGTGGCGGCCAGCGCGCAGCGCTTCGAGGCGAATGCGGAACGGGGCGCCAGCCCCGCGTTCGGGCGCATCGGCGTGAGCCGTGCCCTGAGCCCGCCGCAAGGCCTGGCCGTGCAGCTGGCGCAGGAAATCGGCGCCGGCGACTCCGTGCTGGTGCTGGGCACGGGCGAATTCATGCACCCGTCCTTCCTGCTGGCGCGCGAGCTCGAAGCGCTGGGCAAGAGCGTGGTGGTGCAGTCGACCACGCGCTCGCCCATCCTGTCATGGGGTTCCGTCGGCCATATCGTCAACTGCGACGACAATTACGGCGAAGGCATCGCCAACTACCTGTACAACGTGGCGCCTGGCCAGTACCGGCACGTGTTCATCTGCCATGAAACCCCGGCCAGCCCGGCCCTCATGCAACTCGCCGGCCAGTTGAATGGCCGCCTGTTCCACTTTCAGTCAGAGACCAAAATTGAAGAAATTCCTGTTTGTTGACCTGGACGACACACTGTTCCAGACCCCGAAAAAATGCCCGGGCGAGACCGGGCTGCAGCCGGCCGCCTATTTGAAAAATGGCGATGCCTGCTCGTTTACGACGGCGCGCCAGCGCGCCTTCTTTGAGTTTGCGCAAAGCGGCATGACATTGATACCCGCCACGGCCAGGAATGGCGATGCGTTCCGCCGCGTCGACCTGCCATTTACCAGCTACAGCGTGCTCGATTACGGCGGCATCGTGCTGCAGCCGGGCGGCGCGCTCGACGCGGGCTGGCTGGCGCTGATGCAGAACGACATGCAGACGGCCTTGCCCGGCCTGCGGGACGCCATGCGCATCATCGACGATTTCCAGGCCAAGACGGGCATGCCCTCGCGCGCGCGCCTGATCGAGGACTACGACACGCCGTTCTACATCGTCGTCAAGGACCATGAAGCGCGCGGCGAGCGCCTGGCCGACATCGAAGAGCAGGTGCTGCTGCAGTGGATCGCGACCGAAGGGTCCGACTACTTCATTCACCGCAACGGCAACAACCTGGCCGTGCTGCCCAAGAGCCTGAACAAGGCGCGCGCCGTGGCCTACCTGCGCGCGGAGCTGGAAGCCGAACATGGCCCCATCGTCAGCTTCGGCATGGGCGACAGCCGTTCGGACGCGCGCTTCATGGCCGCCTGCGACTACGCCATCATCCCCAACGGCACCCAGTTGGCGGCACTCACGGTGGCGGCGCTATGACCGACAGCACGCAGCATTTCAGCGGCAGCTACCGCCAGGAAGACGTGGAATTTCTGCTCACGCCGATGGCGCTCGAACCCATCCTCGACCTGGCCGAAAAAGAGCGTCTGATCCAGTCCGGCCAGCGCCACTACAGCGAGATGCTGTCACCGGAGTCGCTGCCCTCACCCGCCTACCTGGCCCTGTTCCAGAGCGCATTTGCCGCCAACCGCCTGCAGATGGCGCGCGACTGCCTGCGCCTGGCCGCCCTGATCGCGGCGCGCCGCGCTGGCCCCGTCACTTTGGTGTCGCTGGCGCGCGCCGGCACGCCCGTGGGCGTCATCCTCGGCCATTTGCTGCGCCAGGTCTTCCAGCGCGAGTGCCGCCATTATTCCGTCTCCATCATCCGCGACCGCGGCATCGATGCGAACGCCTTGAAGCACATCCTGGCGCAGGGCCATGCGCCGGAGTCCATCGTCTTCGTCGACGGCTGGACCGGCAAGGGCGTGATTTCGCGCGAACTGCGCCAGACGGTCCACGATTTCAACGCCGCCAATGGCACGGCCATCGACGGCGGCCTGTTCGTGCTGTCCGACCTGGCCGGCACGGCCGCCTGCGCCGCCTCGGCCAGCGACTACCTGATCCCGTCGAGCATCTTGAACGCCACCGTCTCGGGCCTGGTGAGCCGCTCCGTGCTCAATGATGCCATCGGCCCCGGCGACTTCCACGGCTGCGTGTACTACGCGCAGTTCGAGCAGCACGACCAGTCGCGCGCTTTCGCCGACGGCCTGGTGGCCGACGCCATGGCGATTGCCGCCAGCAGCGGCATCCCGCTGGCCGAGGCAAGCGATGCGCCGGCCATGGCGGCCCGCTCGCAAGCCTACATGGCCGCCGCGCAGCAGCAATACGGCATCAGCGACATCAACCTGATCAAGCCGGGCATCGGCGAAGCGACGCGCGTGCTGCTGCGCCGCGTGCCGGAGCGCCTGATCGTGCGCGACACGAATGCGCCCGACGTGGCACATTTGCTGCTTCTGGCGCAGGAAAAGGCCATACCCGTCACCGTAGAACCGGCGCTGCCTTACCAGGCGGTCGCCCTCATCAGGAGCGCAGTCGATGGATAACTCCATACACCCACAAAGCGAACACAAGGCGGCGCTAGGCGCCTCCATGTATGTGCCGACCACGCACAAGGACTTGCTGGCCATCGCCAATGGCGACAAATTCAGCCATTTGCGTTCGGTGATCTTTTGCACCGAAGACGCCATCGCCGAGCGCGACCTCAGCTATGCACTGTTCAACCTGTCGCTGGCGCTGCAAAACATGCGCGAAGATTCGGACACCTTGCGTTTCGTGCGCGTGCGCAATGTCGACGTGCTGGCGCGCGTGCTGGCCATGCCCGGCGCCGACAAATTGAGCGGCTTCGTGCTGCCCAAGTCCACGCACCACAATTTTGCCGCGTATTTCGACCAGGTGCGCCACACGCATCACCTCTTGATGCCGACCCTGGAAACGGCGGAAGTGTTCGACGACGAGGAAATGAAGCAGTTCAGGATCACCTTGTCCGCGCCGGAAGTACGGCGCCGCATCCTGGCGCTGCGCATCGGCGGCAACGATTTATTAGCCCTGCTGGGCTTGCGCCGCCCCACCAGCGGCACCATCTACCAGACGCCGCTGGGGCAGGTCATCGGCCGCCTGGTGACGATTTTCAAGCCGCACGGCTTCCAGCTGACGGCGCCCGTCTTCGAGCACCTGTCGCAGGGCAGCTGGCTCGATGCCGAAGTGGCGCAGGACATGGCGCACGGCATGATCGCCAAGACCGCCATCCACCCGGACCAGGTGCCGCAGATCGAACGCCACTACCAGGTGGCGCAGTCGGACATCGAACTGGCCCTGCGCATCATCGACCCGGACAGCCCGGCCGTGTTCCGCATGCAGGAATCGATGTGCGAGGTGGCGACCCACTCGAGCTGGGCGCAGCGCATCATCGAACAGGCGCGCCTGTTCGGCATCCGCCACGCCGCCGATGGCGGCGCGCCGGCTTCCAATCCAACTCAACTCACCAGCGACGAAGGGACTGCACGACCATGAGCAATTTCACACGCGGACAAAAAGGCAAACTGGCTGACCTGGGCTTGAACGGTCCGTTTGCCGTCACTCTCGATATCGCTTCCGGCTCGATGGAAGTGGACGTCAGCTGCTTCGGCGTCGACGCGGCCGGCAAGCTGTCGGACGACCGCTACATGGTGTTCTACAACCAGAAAAGCGCGCCGGACAACGCCGTCGCGCTGGAGCTGAACGGCCCCCGTTCCACCTTCCAGGTGGACCTTGCCCGCCTGCCCGCCTCGATCGACAAGCTGGTATTCACGGCGGCGACGGAACAGGGCAGCATGCGCGCGCTGGGCGCGTCCAGCATGGCGCTGGGCCAGGCCGCCACCTTCGCCTTCACGGGCACGGACTTCCAGGACGAGAAAGCCGTCATCATCGGCGAACTGTATCGCCGCGACGGCAGCTGGCGCTTCGGTGCCGTGGGCCAGGGTTTCGCCGGCGGCCTGGCGGCGCTGCTGAAGCACTTCGGCGGCAGCGAGGCGGCGCAATCCTCGCCGGCGCCGGCTTCCGCGCCCGCACCGGCGGCCCCGCCACCGCCGCCGCCAGCGGCCAACAAGATTTCGCTGTCGAAGATCCGCCTGGAAAAGCGCGGCGACAAGATTTCGCTCGACAAGCGCGACAGCGGCGGCTATGGCCGCATCCGGGTCAACCTGAACTGGAACCAGAACGCATCGCAGGGCCAGGCGCCCGCCTCCAAGCTCGATACGGGCTTCCTCGGCAAGCTGTTCAACAAGCCGGCCGGCCGCGCGGGCGGCATCGACCTCGATATCGGCTGCCTGTTCGAGATGAGCAATGGCAGCAAGAGCGCCGTGCAGGCGCTGGGCAACAGCTGGGGCGCGTATGACCGGCCACCGTACATCCACCTGGAAGGCGACGACCGCACGGGCAGCGTCAGCAGCGGTGAAAACATCTTCATCAACGGCACCCATTTCGACCAGATCAAGCGCGTGCTCGTCTACGCCTTCATCTACGAAGGCGTGCCGAACTGGGCGGCCACGGATGGCGTGGTGACGATCGAGATTCCGGGCCAGCCGACCGTGGAAGTGCGGCTCGACAGCGACAGCCAGCACGCCATGTGCGCCATCGCCATGCTGGAAAACCACGGCGGCAACCTGCAGGTGACGAAATTGGTGGAATACTTCGGCGGCCAAGGTAAAATCACGGCGCACCAGGCCATGGACGAACGCTACAACTTTGGCCTGAACTGGAAAGCCGGCCGCAAAGACTGAGGGAACGCTTAAAAAAGTCCATGGCGGCGTTGCATTGCCTTGCCCTGTACCTTTTTAAGCATCCCCATTTTCTTACCTAAACTACCCTAACATGACCCCTACGACCAAAAAAGTCACCTTCGCCTTCGCCATCTTCCTCGTCGCCGGCTTCCTGCTGCTGGCCGCCTACACGTGGATGGCCCTGAGCTTCTCGTACTCGGAGGGGGAGCGGGCGGGCTATCTGCAAAAGTTTTCCAAGCGGGGCTGGATCTGCAAGACCTGGGAAGGCGAATTGCTGCTGACGGCGCTGCCGGGCACCATCCCGGAAAAGTTCCAGTTCAGCGTGCGCGACGAGGAAGTGGCGAAACAGCTGACGGCCGCGGCCGGCAAGCGCATCCTCGTCACCTACAGCCAGCACAAGGGCGTGCCCACGCAATGCTTCGGCGAAACGGAATACTTTGCCGACAAGGTGGTATTAAGCCAGTAACTCCCGTATTCCCGCAATTGCGCGCCGGCTGGCCATTCCAGGCCGGCGCCCTCCTCCTCCCGTCGTTCCCTCGCCATTGCAGTAATGAATTTCCAGCAAGAAATTTGTTACGTGCCTCACAGATTCTCACTTTCTTATACACTATAGCAATTAGTTCTGACTGAGACATTCTACAAATGTAGTAAATGTGCGTGACCGTTGCGCTATCGCATGACGCCCAGCCAGCCCACCTTTAGCGTGTATCACCACTACCGGAAACTCCATGCGCATCCACCTCCGCGGCCTGCTCCTGCTGGCCAGTTCGCTCCCCCTGTCGCTGCAGGCGCAGGACATCTCCGGCATGGCCGGCGCCCTGAAAGTCAGTTCCACCAAGGAGCGCACCTTCGTCGCCGCCGTCAGCTATACCCAGCCAGTGGGCAATTACAATGCCGTGAGCCTGTCCTACATCAATGAAGGCCATCCGGAAGACCATCATCGCGACGGCATGGCGGGCCAGTTCTGGCTGCGCACGAAGAAAGTCGAGCAGGGCCTGACCCTGGGCGCGGGCGCGGGACGCTATTTTTTCTTCGATACGGCCAGGACCGACGACGGCCTCCATAACTTCGACAATGACCACGGCTGGGGCTCCATCGTCAGCCTGCAGGCGCGCTGGCAGTTCGACAACCGCTGGTATGCGCAAGCGCAGCTCAACCGCATCAAGCCCGATGGCAAGGACAACACCACGCATCTGCTGATCGGCGCCGGCTACCGCTATGACGGCGTGCCGGGCGCCAAGCTGCACCTGCAGAACTGGGCACACGACGACACGCTGACCGTCTCGACGGGCCACACCATCGTCAACAGCCTGCGTTCCGAAAGCTCGCGCCCGTTCACGCTGGAATACCGGCGCGCGGCGGGAAAATACGTGGACTGGACCGCCACCGCCATCGATGAAGGCAGCACGGCGCTGGCGCACCGGCGCGGCGTGGCCGCCCAGCTCTGGCTGATCCGCTCGCTCAATGAAAAGGTGGAATTCGGCATGGGCGGCGGCCCTTACCTGGCGTGGGATGCCCGCGACACGCAGGGCCACAGCACGCGCCTGACAGGCTTGCTGTCAGCGGCTGGCCGCTACCACTTCGACCGCCGCTGGGTGGGGCAAGTGGCGTGGAACCGCGTGATCACGGACTATCACCGCGATGCGGATGTGATTTTGCTGGGGGTAGGCAGGAAGTTCTGATGGAAATGCGGACGCAACCCAAACCTGGAATTGGGGCCGGTCGCTGCGCGACTGGAACGCAGTCCGTTGGACTGCGTTTCCCCATCAAGGTCCGACCCCGGCTGTTATCGGGTTTTCAGGCTCTCAGCGTGAACGCCAGACGGCGCCAGCCTCGTTAGGCTGCGTCAGGCGCTCGATCACTTCGCGCGTCAGACTGGCCGAACTCACCTGCCCTGCCCTGGCGCGGGCGGCGGCCAGGGTACCGGAAAACGCTTCCGGCTGCTGCATGCTGGCGCGCAGGACGGCCAGTTCACGCTCCTGCTCCTGCGCGCGGCGCACGTCCAGTTCCAGCAATTGCTGCCTGGCTTCGGCCATGGCACGCGTGGTGTCGGCCGCCTTGCGCTGCAGGGCCGCATGGGCCTGGGCGCTGGTCAGCAAGGCTTGCTGCGCTGCCAGCTTCTCGCCGGCGGCCTGCTGCGCCGCCAGTTCCAGCTGTTCGCGCTGGCGCATGGCGTCGAGCGCCTGCTGTTCCATGGCGGCGCGCGTTTCGGCGGCCTGCGTGGCCTGCTTTTCCGCTTCCAGGCGGCCGGCGATGGCTTGCGAGGCGCGCTCCTCGGCGGCCGTCGTCTGGCGCTGCTGCACCAGTTTTTGCGCAATCAGCGCCAGCGATTCGCGTTCGGCCGCGACGAAGTCGCGTTCGGACGCCAGCAAGGCATCGGCTGCCTGCGCCTTTTCCGCTTCCACGCGGGCGCGCTCGCCATGCACCTGGCCCAGTTCCACGGCCAGGCGCGCCTGCGCCTGCACGGCTTGCGCGGCAGCCGCCTTTTGCTCGCCGTCGACCAGTGCCTGCTCCATCAGGATGCGAATGGCGTCCGCTTCCTTTTGCGCCGCTTCCCGCAACGCCAGTTCGGCCGCATGCTGGCCGCGCAGCAGTTCGGCTTGCGCCTGTTCCGACGCGAGGCGTTCCTGCGCCGCGTTGAAGGCCAGCGCTTCCGCTGCCAGTTTCTCTTTCAGGGCGGCGATGGCGGCCTGCTCGGCGGCCAGGCGCTCCTGCTCCGCCTGCAGCAGCTGCTCTGCCTGCCGGGCTTTTTCCTGCGCCAGTTGCGACGCCTGTTCCTGCGCGGCCAATGTCGCCTTGCCGGCATCGACCTCGGCCTGCTCGGCTTCGTTCTGGCGGGCGGCCAGTTGCGATGCCTGGCGCGCCAGTTCGGCGCGTTCCTGCGCCAGGCCGGCGGCGCGCTGCTGCTCTTGCAGTTCGCTGGCGGCCGCCACGGCGGCAGCCTGTTCGGCCGCTTCGCGGGCCTTGGTTTCCTCGAGGGCCGCCGTTTCCGCTTCCAGCTTGGCGTGGCCGGCGATTTCCGCATCCTGTTCGGCGGCCACACGGGCCAGCGCCACGGCGCGCAGCTGGCGGTCCACCTCGATGCGCGCCTCGGTGGCGGCCAGGATGCGCACGTCGGCGTCGCGGCGCGCCTGCGCGCTGGCCACGGCAACCATTTCCAGGCGTTCGCGGTGGATGGCCGCGTCGCGCAATTCCTTTTCCGTCTGCAGGCGCAAGCGCAGCGACTGCGCCGCATGGCGTTCCGATTCGGCCTGCGCCAGCGCGATGGCTTCGCGTTCCTGTTCCAGGTGCGCCAGCGCGCGCGCTTCTTCCAGCGCGCGCACTTCGGCGGCGGCGCGGTTGAAGGCCGATTCCAGCGCGATCTGGTCGGCGCGCTCGCGCTGCACCGTCAGTTCCAGCGCCTCGCTTTCCGCTTCGGCCAGCATCTGCGCCGTCTGGCGCGCGCCATGGGCGTGGCGCTCGCGTTCGCGCGCCAGCACGGCGACACGGGCGTCGGCCGAGGCGATGCCCACCATTTCTTCCTTGGCCGCCTGCACGGCGGCGACGCGCTCGACGGCCTGCAGGCGCGCCTGCTCCGTCTGCACCTGCAATTCCTCGGCGGCGCGGGCGGCCTGCTCGGCCAGTTCCGACTGCACCGCCACCTGCTCGCTGGCGCGCAGGCGGCTTTCCTGTTCGGCGCGGGTGCGCTGTTCCGCGGCCAGGCGGATTTCATTGTCCGATTCCACGCGGGCGCGCAGTTCGGCCGTCTCCTGCTTCACCGCTTCCAGGCGGGCCACGCTGGCCTGCGCGGCGGCGCGCATGGTTTCCAGGCGGTCGCGGTTGGCGGCAATCGCCTCTTCGGCTGCCTGCGCGTTTTGCTGTGCGGCGGCGGCGGCGGCCGCATCGATGGCGGCGCGGTCCTCGGCCAGCGAGCGCACGCGCGCCTCGGCCAGGGCCCGGCTTTCGGCGGCGCAGGTGGCCTTCGCTTCGGCTTCCACGCGGGCGATGGCCTCGTGGATGGCTTTCAATTCCATTTGCTGGCGGCCGGCGGCGGGCGCCTTGCTGTCGCTTTCCACTTCCGGTTCTGCCGGCGGCTGTGGCGAAATGGCGGCAATTGGGGCTGGTACTTCCGCCTTGCTCTCCAGGTCCTTGAAATCATGCAGCGAAACGATGCTGTCCTGGTCGAACTCGTCGTCGGCGGCATACGCGACGGAGAGGGAAACGGCCTGGCGCTGATTTTGCTGTGCTTGCATGATTTCTCGCTTATTCGGGTGAATTCCGTTGCTTATGGGAATTTATTAGCACCATTATCGAACAGGCATGCGCAAATCAGCGCGGCAAGAAGAGCCTCTTTTACCGCTCTTTTCCTCATTTCACCAATCAAACCTGCTGCGCGGCGCGCTTTGCGGCCGGCGATGCTCACTGGGCTTCAGCCCAGTTGCGCTTCTCGGCCACAAATCACTGCCGCTCGCTACGGTTTTATTGGCAAAATATGCATTCAGATGGGCCAGAGCGGCGCTTCATCCATCAGCGCCACCTGCTCCCTGAGTTCCAGGATGCGGTCCTGCCAGTAGCGCTGCGTGTTAAACCACGGGAAGGCGACGGGGAAGGCGGGGTCGTCCCAGCGGCGCGCCAGCCAGGCCGAATAATGGATCAGGCGCAGGGTGCGCAGCGCTTCGACCAGGTACAGCTGGCGCGGGTCGAAATCGCAGAAATCCTCGTAGCCGGCCAGGATGTCGCTCATCTGGCGCACCTGGTCGCCGCGCTCGCCCGACAGCATCATCCACAGGTCCTGGATGGCCGGGCCCATGCGGCTGTCGTCGAAGTCGACGAAATGCGGGCCGGCGTCCGTCCACAGCACGTTGCCGCCATGGCAATCGCCATGCGTGCGCAGCACGGCCACGTCGCCGGCGCGGTCATAGCAGCGCTTGACGCCGTCGAGCGCCTGCTGCGCCACGCTGGAATACGCGGCCAGCAGTTCGGGCGGCAGGAAATTGCCTTCGAGCAAGAATTCGCGCGGCTCGACGCCAAACGTCTGGTGATCGAGGGCAGGACGTTCCTGGTAGGCGGACAGCGCGCCGACGGCGTGGATGCGGCCGATGAAGCGCCCTATCCATTCCAGCGTCGCCGGGTCGTCCAGCTCGGGCGCGCGGCCGCCGTGGCGGGGGAAGACGGCAAAGCGGAAGCCCTGGTACTGGTGCAGGGTGCTGCCGTTGATGGCCAGCGCCGGCACCACCTGGATTTCGCGCTCGACCAGCTCGGACACGAACGCGTGTTCTTCCAGGATGGCGGCATCGCTCCAGCGCGCGGGGCGGTAAAACTTGGCCACCAGCGGTGCGCTGTCCTCGATGCCCACCTGGTAGACGCGGTTTTCATAGCTGTTCAGGGCCAGCAGGCGGCCATCGCCGCGCAGGCCCACGCTGTCGAGGGCGTCGAGCACGCAATCGGGGCTCAGGGCGGAAAAGGGATGGACGGGCCGGTCGTCCTCGTGCGGCTGGTTTTCATTGTGCATAAGCGACATTGTAAGGCGCGCGCGGGGCGCCGGTGCAAACACTTCGGTGATGAAGCGCCGCAAGGCGTATACTGGCGCCTTACATTCAATCAAAGAGCAAGCCATGCAACTCGAACAGCCATTATCAGAAAAAGAATTCGACGAATTAGACCAATTCCTGTTGTCGGAGCGCTGCTCCGAGGACGCGATGACCATGGATATGCTGCACGGCTATCTGACGGCCGTCGCCATCGGCCCGGAACCGATCATGCCGGCCGAGTGGTTGCCGCGCGTGTGGGGCGAAGATGCCGAAGATGCGCCGAAATTCAAGAACAGCAAGGAAGAAGAACGCATCGTCAACCTGATCATGCGCTTCATGAACGAGGTGCTGGTGACGTTTGAAGTCGCGCCCAAGGAATTCGAAGCCCTGTTCGTCGAGCACGACTACGAAGGCCAGACCCTGATCGATGCCGAAGCGTGGTGCTGGGGCTTCTGGGACGGCATGGAACTGCGTCCCGGCTCGTGGAGCGCAATCTGGGATTCCGAAGTGGCCGAGCTGATGCAGCCGATCTACCTGCTGGGCGCCGACGAAATCAAGGAAGAAGAACTGAAACTGGTGGAAGACCCGGTCAAGGCGCACAAGCTGGCGCAGGAACTGGAAGCGAACCTGCCGGCCATCCACCGTTTCTGGGTACCGCGCCGCAAGGCTCCCGTGCAGACCCTGAAGCGCGAAGAGCCGAAAGTGGGCCGCAACGACGACTGCCCTTGCGGCAGCGGCAAGAAGTTCAAGAAATGCTGCGGCGCCGAGCCGGCAGCCGAGTAATACGCAGAGACGCACCTAGTTACTCTTGAACGCCGGGCACCGTCCCGGCGTTTTTCATTCCGCTTCCTCGATTGCGTCCGCCCCGCCACTTCGCCTATAATTGAGAATAATTCTTATTTGCATTACTGCCGCATGGCAGCCGAACTCCTGGAGGCGTCCATGCCGCTGGTCCATCCCCAACCCACTTCCGACACCCTGGTGCAAACGCTGTATGGCGACCACCATGGCTGGCTGCTGGGTTGGCTGCGCAAGAAACTGAACAGCCAGGCTCATGCTGCCGACCTGGCGCACGATACATTCGCGCGGCTGCTGGGCGCGCCGGCACCAGGCAGCCCCGGCGCCCTGGCATTGCGCTCGCCGCGGGCCTATCTGACCACCATCGCGCGCGGCCTGATGATCGACAGCTTCCGCCGCGCCGACCTGGAGCAGGCCTACCTGGCAGACCTGGCTGCCTTGCCGCCGGCCTTGCACCCCTCGCCCGAAGAACGGATGCTGGCGCTGCAAACGCTCGAAGCGCTGGGCCGCATCCTCGACGCGATGACACCGAAAACCCGCCAGGCCTGGCTGTTGAGCCGCCTCGACGGACTGGCGCATGCCGACATCGCCGCGCAGATGAAGGTCTCCGTGCCGCGCGTGCGGCAATACCTGGCCAATGCCGCGCGCCTGGCCTATCACCTGCAATTTGGCGAGGCCGGCTGACATGCAGGCCCATGCTCCCGTGCCGGCCAGCGTGCTGGAACAGGCAATCACCTGGCAGTTGCTGCTCGGCTCGGGCACGGCCAGCGCAGCAGACCACCAGGGCTTGCAAGCCTGGCTGGAACAGGCGGCGGAGCATGCGCTGGCCTGGCGCCAGCTGGGACAAATCGACCAGCACCTGGCGCCGGCCGCCGGCCCGGCCACCCGCAAGCTCTTGCTCAAGCGCGGCAAACGGACACTGGCGCCGCCAACGCGCGCGTCCGCTGCCGCCGCGCTGGCCGTCGTGCTGGCGATCATGCTGGCCGCCGGCGTGGGCGGCATCCGTCACGTGCAGCCGCTGGCCCTGCTGGCCGACTACCATACGGGCACGGGCGAGCGCCAGACCGTGCTGCTGCCCGACGGGAGCGTGCTGCACCTCAATACCGGCAGCGCCGTGGACCTGGCATTCGACAGCCGCGAGCGCGGGGTGATGCTGCGCGGCGGCGAGATCGCCATCGACACCAGCCACACCGGCAACAACAGCGGACGTCCCTTCATCGTCCATACGCCGGACGGCAGCCTGCGCGCGCTGGGCACCAGCTTCGTCGTGCGCCGGCTCGACGAGGGCGGCACGCGCCTGACGGTGACCCGCCATGCGGTCGCCGCCCGTCCGGCCAGCTGCGCGCCGCAGCCGCAGGTGCCGTGTGCCCGGGAGCGCATCGTGCGCCAGGGCGAAACCGTGCGCCTGCATGACGGCGTGGTCGGCCTGCCCGCCCCGGCCGACAGCAATGCCGACGCCTGGAAGGACGGCATGCTGGTGGTGGAGAACCAGCCGCTGGGCGCCGTGGTGGACGAAATCGCCCGCTATCACCGCGGCTACCTGCGCGTGACGCCCGAGGCGGCGCGCCTGCGCGTGAGCGGCGCCCTGCCGCTGGCTGACAGCGACGCCGCGCTGCTGGCCCTGAGCGCGGCCGTGCCGGTGGAAGTGTCAACCACGGCCCGCTGGTGGAGCACGGTGCGCCTGCGCCATGAAAATAAATAAAAAGTCATCTTGCCCTCTCACTTACGCGGTCTGGCACGGCAAGGAAAGGAAGCCCCATCCTTTTCCCCTTTTTCTGGAGTCGTGCCGTGTCCTTGCCCTTCCCGTTCCATCCCCTGTTTGCCACCGTCTTCCTCGCGGGCAGCGCCGCCGCGCTGGCGCCCCTGCCCGCCCTGGCGCAAAACCACGATGCCGTGCAGGACTACGACATTCCCGCCGGCGCGCTGGCCGCCAGCCTGAACAAGATCGCGCGCCAGGCCGGCGTGGTGCTGACCATGGACGCCGCCCTCGCGGCCAAGCGCAGCGCCGCCCCCGTGCGCGGCAGCTACGATGCGGCGCAAGCGCTGCGGCTGGCATTGTCCGGCAGCGGCCTGGAACTGCTGCGCACCGGGGCGGGCGGCTACACGCTGCGCGCCGCCCTGGCCGTGCCCGCCGGTGCGCGCGACGCCGTCATGCCCGAAGTGAGCGTCAGCGGCGCGCAGGAAGATGCCCTGCCCGGCGCCTATGCGGGCGGCCAGGTGGCGCGCGGCAGCCGCCTGGGCGTGCTGGGCACGCGCGACGTGATGGACACGCCGTTTGCCGCCACCAGCTACACGGAGGAACTGCTGCGCAACCAGCAGGCGCGCAGCTTGGGCGACGTGCTGGCCAACGATCCGTCGATCGCCAGCGGCTGGCCGCGCGACAGCTATATCGACCAGCCCCACGTGCGCGGCTTCAACGTGCTGGCCGAGGACATCAGCTACGGCGGCCTGTTCGGCGTGGCGCCGGCCACCAAGATCCCCATGGAAACAATCGAAAGAGTGGAAGTGCTGAAAGGCACCTCGGCCTTCCTGGCCGGCATCGCGCCCGGCGGCAGCATCGGCGCCATCATCAACCTGGTGCCCAAGCGTGCCGGC
The DNA here is from genome assembly GCF_058798615.1 of Janthinobacterium sp. GW822-FHT07H11. NCBI lineage: Bacteria > Pseudomonadati > Pseudomonadota > Betaproteobacteria > Burkholderiales > Oxalobacteraceae > Janthinobacterium > Janthinobacterium sp. GW822-FHT07H11. Next base: position 2,019,101 of record NZ_CM179507.1, on the reverse strand, counting down.
GACGAGCCGCTCACGCGCCTGACGGGCAGCTACGACTCGCGCGCGCAGTTCGGCGCCCATCTGGACGTAGGCCGCCGCTTCGGCGACAAGCAGCAGTTCGGCGTGCGCGCCAACGCTGTGTACCGCGACGGCGAAACGGCGCTGAAGGGCAGCGACAAGACCATGGGCACGGCCAGCCTGGGACTCGACTACCGGGGCGGCGCCCTGCGCGCTTCGCTCGATCTCGGCTACGACCACCTCGACATGCGGCGCGGCGGCTGGTGGTATTTCCTTGAGTCGAACGGCTTCGACATCCCCAGGCCACCCGCGCGCAACACCACGCAACCCTGGAACTACGCCAAATCAAGCACCGAATTCGGCATGGCGAGGGTCGAATACGATCTCCTGCCCGGGCTGACGGCCTACGCCGCGCTGGGCGCCCAGCATGCGCAGCAGGACAAGCTGTCGCCCGAACCCATCATCAGCAACAGCGCGGGCGACTTTACCGAATACTTTTCATCGCGCCCCTCGCTGACCAAGTCGCGCTCGGGTGAAGCGGGCTTGCGCGGCGTCTTCAGGACGGGCGCCCTGACGCATGAACTGCATGCGGGAGCCAGCGGCACGTGGCAGAAAATCTACAGCGCGCGCGAATACAACGGCGAACTCAGTTCCAATCTGTATGCGCCCGTGTTCGTCGATGAGCCGGTATTTTCCAGCCGCCTGGGCGCGCTGCCGCTGACATCGCAGGGCACGCTGACCAGCTTTGCCATCGCCGACACCATCACCATGCTGGACGGCCGCTTGCAGCTGATGGGCGGCGCGCGCCACCAGCGCGTCGACGTGGCCAGCTACCGCAACGGCGTGAAAACGGCCTACGACAAGAGCGCGCTGACGCCGGGCGCGGGCATCGTCTTCAAGCCCGTCGCCAACGTGTCGCTGTATGCCAACAGCATGCAGGCGCTGAACAAGGGCCCGGTGGCGCCTGACATGGCCAGGAACGCCGGCGAAATCTTCTCTCCCTATAAAAGCCGCCAGTACGAGGCGGGCGTGAAGATCGATACGGGCGACTACCTGACCACCGTCAGCGTCTTCCAGGTCAAACGGCCCAATGGCCAGCTCGACACCGCCAGCATGGTCTACGGCCTGTTTGGCGAACAGCGCAACCGGGGACTGGAAGCGTCCATCGTCGGCGAACCCGTCAAGGGCTGGCGCGTGATGGCCGGCGCCATGCTGCTCGACGCCGTGCTGACGGCCACCCCGCAAGGCGAGTTTGATGGCGACAAGGCGCCCGGCATCTCCAGGCTGAATGTCAATCTCGGCTCGGAATGGGATGCGCCTTTCGCGCCCGGCCTGACGGTGACGGGCAGGATCACGCATGCAGGCTCGCAGTATGCCGGCTCGGGCAACCTGCAGCAGATCCCCGCCTGGACCATCCTCGACCTGGGCGCGCGCTACACGCTGCGGCTGCGGCACATGCGGCCCGTGGTGCTGCGGGCCAACCTGGACAATGTGTTCGACCGCCGCTACTGGGCCTCGGCCGCGGGCGTGGGCGGCGGCTGGCTGAACGTGGGCAGCCCGCGCAGCGCGCGTTTCTCGGCCCAGGTGGATTTCTGAATCGGCGGCCCGGCGCTATAATCGGCGCATGAAACTCCCAGACCTGAACCTGCTCGTCGCCCTCGATATCCTGCTCGAGGAGGGCAGCGCCGTGGCCGCCGCGCGGCGCATGCATTTGAGCGCGCCGGCCATGAGCCGCACCCTGGCGCGCATCCGCGACGCCATCGGCGACCCCGTCTTCGTGCGCTCCGGGCGCGGCCTGGCGCCCACCCCGCGCGCGCTCGAGCTGCGCGAGCAGGTGCGCGGCGTGGTGGAACAGGCGCACGCCATCTTCACCTCGGGCCGCGAAGTCGACCTGGGTACCCTGGAGCGCACCTTCAGCCTGTGTGCCAACGACGTGTTTGTCGGCGCGTATGGCGGCAAGCTGCGCGACATGCTGGCCAGCCATGCGCCGCACACGGTGCTGCGCTTCGTGCCCGAAGGCGATGGCGCCACGGAAAACGACGCCCTGCACGCGGGCCGCATCGACCTGTACATCAGCGCGCGGCGCGCCTTTGCGCCCGACATCAAGCTGCAGCAGCTGTTTAAGAGCGGCTTTGTCGGCATCGCCCGCAGCGACCACCCGATCTTCGACGGCCCCGTCAACCTCGACAGCTTTACCGAATACGAACATATCAGCGTCTCGCGGCGCGGCCTGGCGCGCGGCCCCTTCGATATCGCCCTGGCTGAGCGGGGCTACACGCGCCGGGTGTCGCTGATCAGCCCCAACTTCCAGTCCGCCATCTTCGCCGTGGCCGATTCGCGCCTGCTGCTGCCGCTGATGCCCACGCCCCTGCTGCCCATCGTCGAGCGGCTGGGATTGAAACTGCGCACCTTCCAGCTGCCGATTCCCGTCGACAGCGTCGACGTGATGCAGGCCTGGCACCCGCGCCTCGACCACGACCATGCGCACCGCTGGCTGCGACGCATGATCAAGGAGCTGTGCGGCAGCGCGCCGTCGGACGAATGAATCATTGCGCCAGACGCAATTCAGACTTCCTCAATGATCAATTTTCATAATATTTAGCGCTACCTATACTGCGTGGACTGATTCTCATCCACGGAGTTCCCTGTGTCCGCTGTACTGCTACCCGGCGCCGTCCCGACGACGACGCCGCCCCCTTCACCGCCCGCTCCGCCCGCCTTCGGCCTGCGCCTGGCCACCGGCCTGGCCGGCGTGCTGCTGGCCGTGCTGGTGTCCGGCCTGAACGAAAACATCACCAAGATCGCGCTGGCCGACATCCGCGGCGCCATGGGCATCGCGCGCGACGACGCCAGCTGGCTCGTCGCCCTGTACGCGGCCGCCTCGGTGTCGGCCATGGCGTTCGCGCCGTGGTGCTCCGTCACCTTCTCGCTGCGCCGCGTCACCCTGGCCGCCATCGTGGTCTGCATGGCCGCCGGCGTACTGTGCCCGTTTGCGCCGAATCTGTCCGTGCTGATGCTGCTGCGCGTGGTGCAGGGCGCGGCCGGCGGCGCGCTGCCGCCCATGCTGATGACGGTGGCGCTGCGCTTCCTGCCGCCGAACATCAAGCTGTATGGCCTGGGCGGCTATGCGCTGAGCGCCACCTTCGGTCCCAGCCTGGGCACGCCGCTGGCCGCCTTCTGGACCGAGTACCTGGGCTGGCAATGGGCCTTCTGGCAAGTCATCCCGGGCAGCATCGTCGCGCTGCTGATGGTGTCCTGGGGCTTGCCGCAAGACCCGCTGCGCCTGGAACGCTTCCGGCAGTTCGACTGGCGCGGCCTGCTGCTGGGCCTGCCCGCCATCAGCATGCTGGTGATCGGCCTGCTGCAGGGCGAGCGCCTGGCGTGGTTCGCTTCGCCGCTGATCTGCGTGCTGCTGGGCGGCGGCATGCTGTTGCTGATCTTGTTTTTCATCAATGAATGGTCGCATCCGCTGCCGTTTTTCAAGCTGCAGCTGCTGTCGCGGCGCAACCTCAGCCATGCCCTGCTGACCCTGGGCGGCGTGCTGTTCGTGCTGCTGGCCGTGATCCTGATCCCCTCGTCCTACCTGGCGCAGGTGCATGGCTACCGCCCGCTGCAGACGGCGCCCGTGATGCTGATGGTGGCCCTGCCGCAGCTGGTCGCGCTGCCGCTGGTGGCCGCCCTGTGCAATCTGCGCGCCGTCGACTGCCGCTGGGTGCTGGCCACCGGCCTGGGCCTGCTGGCGCTGGCCTGCGTGCTCGGTGCGCGCATGTCGCCGGACTGGATACGCACGCATTTCTACCTGCTGCAGGCGCTGCAGGTCTTTGCGCAGCCGATGGCCGTGATTCCCCTGCTGCTGCTGGCCACCACGGGGCTGGCGCCGCAGGACGGTCCCTTCGCCTCGGCCTGGTTCAACACCATCAAGGGCATGTCGGCCGTCGTCGCCACCGGCGCGCTCGACGCGCTGGTCACGCGCCGCAACCATTTCCATTCGACGGTGCTCAGCGAACGCCTGGGCAACCTGCCTGGCAGCGTCGACATGGCAGGCCTGGGTGCGCGCATGCATGCGCAGGTCGTCACCCTGACCTCGTCCGACCTCTACCTCACCGTGGCCGCCATCGCGCTGGCCATGATTGTGATCATCCCCATCCTGCCGACGCGCGTCTATCCGCCGCGCGCGGCTTGAGTTTTACTTTACGAAAGAGCCTCACCATGAATATCCCCATCCTGCGCTCGCGCGCCTTCATGCTCGGCCTGGCCCTGCTGGCCTGCGCCCTCGCCTATTGCGCCTGGCAGCTGCTGTTCGCCCGCAACGAAGAACAAAGCACCGATGACGCCTTCGTCAGCGCCGACTACACCGTGCTCTCGCCCAAGGTGGGCGGCATCGTGCAGCAGGTGCTGGTGGAAGACAACCAGCACGTGACGGCGGGCCAGCTGCTGGTGCGCATCGACGACCGCGACTACCAGGCGGCCCTCGCCTCGGCCCGCGCCGACGTGGCCGGCGCCGAAGCGCAGCGGCTCAATACCCGCGCCACGCTCGAGCGCCAGCAAGCGGTCATCGACCAGGCCAGCACCCTGGTCGACGCCAACCAGGCGGAAGAAAAACTGGCCAGGCAGGAGCTGGAGCGCTACCAGCAGCTGGCCGGCCAGGGCGCAGGCAGCGTGCAGAATGCGCAGCAGGCGCAATCGCGCTTCGATGTCAGCCGCGCGCGCCTGGCGCAAAACCGCGCCGCCCTGGCCGCCACGCGCAAGCAGACGGACATTCTGCAGGCACAGCACGGCGCGGCCGAGGCGGCCCTGCTGCGCGCCCGCGCCGGCCTGCAGCGGGCCGAGCTTGACCTGGCGCATACGCAGCTGCGCGCGCCCGTCGACGGCATCGTGGGACGCCGCGCCGTGCGCGTCGGCGCCCTCGTCAACCCGGGCGCCAGCCTGATGGCCGTGGTGCCCTTGAACCGCAGCTTCATCGTCGCCAACCTGCAGGAAACCCAGCTGACCCACGTGCGCCGCGGCCAGCGCGCCAGCATTACGGTCGATGCCTATCCTGGCGCAACCCTGCGCGGCACGGTGCAGAGCATCGCACCCGCCACGGGCGTCACGTTTGCCGCCATCGCCCCGGAAAACGCCACCGGCAACTTCACCAAGGTGGTGCAGCGCATTCCCGTCAAGATCGCGCTCGAAGCGGGCCAGGACGGCGACGCCCGCCTGCGCGTGGGCATGTCGGCCGAAGTGCGCATCGATACGGGCATGCGCGTTCAAGACATCAAACAGGTGAGCGCGCGATGAAAGCACTGATACTCTTTACGGCAATGGGCCTGGCCGGCTGCGCCAGCGTCGGCAGCGACTTCCAGCGTCCGCCGAATGAACTGGGACGGCAATGGCGCCAGGCGGGCGATGCGCGCTTCACGGCGCAGCAGGACGCCGCCGTCGAACAGCGCTGGTGGGATGGCTTTGGCGATGCCACGCTGTCGTCGCTGGTGCAGCGCGCCGCCGGCGCCAACCTCGACGTGCTGGCCGCTGCCAGCCGGCTGGAACAAAGCCGCGCCGCGCGCGGCGTGGCGGGCGCCGCGCAAGGCCCGTCCCTGGGCGCGAATGGCAGCTATGGCCGCGCGCGCAACAGCGAACAAGGCTTGAGCGATCCGTCGCGCAACAACGGCCAATCGGCCTACAACTTGTGGCAAAGCAACCTCGACGCCGCCTGGGAGCTGGACCTGTGGGGCCGCGTGCGGCGCGAAGTGGAAGCGGCCGACGCCAGGGTCGAGGTGGCGCTGGAAACCCGGCGCGGCGTGCTGCTGGCCGTGCTGGCCGAAACGGCGCGCGACTACATCGAGCTGCGCGGCGCGCAGCAGACGCTGGCCATCACCGAACAATTGCTGGCCATCGCGCGCCATACGCTGGACCTGACGCGCATCCGCCTGCGCGAAGGCGCGGCAACGCAGCTCGACGTGGCCGAGGCGGCGGCCCATGTGGCCACCATCGAAGCGCGCCTGCCGCCGCTGCAGCAGCGCGAAGCACGCCTGGGCAATGCCCTCGCCCTCTTGCTGGCACTGCCGCCACAGTCCCTGCTGGCGGAGCTGGCGGCGGGCAAGGACATCCCGGCCGTGGCCATGCAGGTGCAGCTGGGCGTGCCGGGCAGCCTGGCCGCACGCCGGCCCGACATCCGCCGCGCCGAGGCGCAGCTGCACGCGGCCACGGCCAATATCGGCGTGGCGCAAGGCGATTTCTATCCGCGCATCACGCTGTCGGGCAGCGTCGGCCTGCAGGCGATGCAGCTGTCCGATATCGGCTGGGACGCCAAACGCTTTGCCTTCGGCCCCGGCTTCAGCGTGCCCCTGTTCGATGGCGGCCGCCTGCGCGCCAACCTGCAATTGCGCGAAGCGCAGCAGCAGGAAGCGGCCATCGCCTATCGCCAGACGGTGCTGGCCGCCTGGCACGAGGTGGAAGATGCGCTCTCGGGCTACCAGGCCAATGAACGGCGCCACGCCAGCCTCGATGAAGCGGTACGCCAGGGCCGGCGTGCCTTGCAGTACGCCGAGCTGCAATACCGCCAGGGCAGCACGGACCTGATCAACGTGCTGCACGTGCAGAACACCCTGATGAACAACGAGGCGGCGCTGGTCGACAGCCGCGCTACCGCCTCGCTGTCGCTGGTCCAGGTCTACAAGGCGCTGGGCGGCGGCTGGCAAGCCTTTTCACCCACTAGCGAACAAGGAAACACACGATGAAACCCGATAGCACCCGATTCTCCATCCACGACGTCAGCGACTTTCCCATCGTGCGCTTTCGCCCGGAAACGGCCGTCACCGGCTATGCGCCGCTGTGGGAAAACGACATGGACGCGCTGCTGCGCCACGGCGAGCCGTTCGTCCTGCTGTTCGAAGCGGAACGCCGCGACGAAGCACACATTGACCGCAAGCGGCGCGGCCTGTGGCTCAAGCATAACAAGGTGGCGCTGGCCGCCCTTTGCCGGGGACTGGTATCGGTCGAGGCGGACGCGGAGCAGCGCGCGCGCCTGCAGGCGCTGGCGGCCGGCGCCATGCAAGCCTTCGGCATCGTGCAGGAAGTGGCGGCCACGCGCGAACAGGCCGACGCCCTGATGGTATGGCTGCTGGGCAGCGGCCGGATGGCGCGGCCGCGCGCGGCGGACGTGTGGTAAGTGGTTCAGGCAGCCCTGCGTAGCGCGCTTCTGGCGGGGATGACGCACACGTCGCCATCGCTGTTGATGGCCGTCGTCAGGGCGATGCCGTACAGCGCGGCCAGGGCGGGAACCGCCCCGGCATCGCTGGCGATATCGGCGACCAGCTGGCCCGAGCGCACCAGCAGCAGCCGCTCGAAACCCAGCAAGGCGTGGTTGATGTCGTGCAGGATGGCGATGACGGCATGGCCGCGCGCGGCACTGAACTGCGCCAGGCCATCCAGCAGGTCCAATTGCAGGCCCGGGTCGAGCGCGGCCAGCGGCTCGTCCACCAGCACCAGACCACCTTCGACGTCCCACAATTGCGCAAAGATGCGCGCCAGCTGCACCCTGGCCTGCTCGCCGCCGGACAGGGTGTCCAGGCGGCGCCCCAGCAAATGCGTGGCATGCGCCAGCGCGGCGGCGTCGCGCACGATCCGCTCCAGCTGCGGATCGGCCAGGCGCGCCACCCGACCCAGGCCGATCACCAGGTCGGACGGCAGGCCGAAAGCGACATGCGATGCCTGCGGCAGCACGGCGCGGCGCAGCGCCAGTTCCGCCAGCGGCCACTGCGCCAGCGGCCGCCCGGCAAACGCCACCGTGCCCGCCAGCGGGCGCAGTTCGCGCGCCATCAGTTTGAGCAAGGTCGACTTGCCTGCGCCGCTGGGGCCGAGGATGGCGACGCGTTCGCCGGGCGCTACCCGCACATTGAAGGGGCCGAAATACTGCTGGCCCAGCTGTGTCGTGGCGAAAGAGAGTTCCAATAAAGGCGTCATGGCCATCCTTTCAGGCGCTGGCGTGGCGAAAACGCCGCAACAGCATCAGGAAGAAGGGCCCGCCCAGCAGCGCCGTGAAAATACCGACGGGCACTTCCGCGGGGATGGCCACCGTGCGCGCCAGGGTGTCGGCCGCCAGCAGCAGCAAGCCGCCCATCAGCATCGCCAGCGGCAGCACCTTGCGCTGGTCGGCCCCCAGCCAGGTGCGCACCAGGTGCGGCGCGATCAGGCCGATGAAGCCGATGCCGCCGCACCAGGCGACGGCAAAGCCCGTCAGCACGGCCACCAGCACGATCACCTGCGTGCGCAGCCGGCCCACGTCGACGCCCACGTGCAGGGCCGCGGACTCGCCCAGCGCCAGCGCGTTCAGTGCGCGCATCAGGTAACGCGTGGCCCACAGCCCGCCGGCCAGCACCAGCAGCAAGGCCGCCACCTGGCGCCAGCTGCCGGCCGACAGCGAACCGAGGGTCCAGAAGGTCAGGGTGCGTAATTGATCGTCGCTGGCCAGGTAGATGCACAGGCCCATGACGGCCACCGTGATGGCGTTCAGCGCCACGCCCGTCAGCAGCAGGCCGACGATGGAACCCGGCGTGGCCCAGCGGGCGACCCGGTCGAGCAGCACGCAAATGAGCATGGCGCCCGCGAACGCGGCGGCTGGCAGCAGCCACACGCGCAGTTCCGGCGCCACCTGCAGGCTGGCGGCAAAGACGATGGTGGCCGCGCCCGCGCAGGCGGCGCCGCTGCTGATGCCCAGCAGCCCCGGATCGGCCAGCGGATTGCGGAACAGCCCTTGCGTCAGGCCGCCTGCCAGCGCCAGCGCGGCGCCGATCAGCATGGCGAACAGGGCGCGCGGCAAACGGATATGCCACAGCACGTAGGCACCGCCGGACAGCGCCGCGTCGCCAGACTGAAACGGCGCCAGCCAGTCGGCCAGGCTTACGGGCACGGCGCCCGCCTGCACGGCGACGAGCAGGCCGCCAGCCAGTGTGGCGGCCAGCAAGCCGCCAGCGCCCCAAGGCGGCCAGCGCCAGGGTGTCGCGGGCATCAGGGAGGCCACGTTCATGCGGCCATGGCCTTGGCGAAGGCGGCGTCGAGTTCGGCCAGCGCCAGCGGCATGCGCGGGCCAAAGCCCAGCAGCAGCATGGCTTCCTGCGAGACGATGCGCTGCTTGCGCCCGGCCGGCGTCTGCGCCAACCCAGGCAATTTGAGGATGCCGTCCACGCCGCCCGAAGCCTTCAAGCCCTGGTCCGTGACGAGCACGATGTCGGGCTGCGCGGCGATCACCGCTTCGGGCGTCAGCGGCTTGTAGCCGGCGAATCCACCCTGCCCGCCCATCACGTTGACGGCGCCCGCATACGCGAGCATGGCGTCGGCGCCCGTCTCGCGCCCGCCCACCATCACCTGGTTCGGCGCGTGGGCCAGGATGAACAGCACGCGCACGGGCGCATGCTGGCGCTGCTGCACCTTGGCCAGGGCGCCGCGCCACTGCTGCTGCAGGCTTTGCGCCAGGCGCGCGGCGGGCTCGGCACGTCCCGTGATGCGGCCCACCTGTTTTACCCGTTCGAGCAAGCCTTCGAATTGGTTGTTCGCGCTCAGCACCGCCACCGGCACGCCCGCCTCGCGCACCTGGCGCAGCACGGCTTGCGGCCCCGCTTCCTCGGTGGCGATCAGCTGCGTGGGCGCCAGCGACAGCACGCCCTCGGCCGACAAGGTGCGCGCATAGCCGACCTGCGGCAGCTGCCGCGCCACGGCCGGATACAGCGAGGTGGTATCGACGCCCACCAGCTCGCCCTGCGCCTCGAGCGCGTAGACGATTTCCGTCAGCGCGCCGCCCACGCTGACGATGCGCCGCGCCTTGGCCTGCGGCTTGGCCGCGTCGGTCACTGCCGCCAGCACCTGCATCGGCGTGGCCAGGGCCAGCGCTCCCGCCCCCATTTTTTTCAGCGCGATGCGGCGCGCCACGCTGGCGGCGATCATGCGGCGCATAGTTCGCCCTCCTGCGCCACCCTGTCGACGATATGGCGCCATTCGCACAATTCATGCACGCCCGGCTTGCGCTCGCCGAAGAACATGACGATGGTGTCGCCCTTCGCATCGAACAGTTCCACCGACGTCACCAGGCCGTCAACCGTGGGCTTTTTCACCACCCAGGCGCTGGCGACATGGTCTTCGCGCAAATGCAGGTTGAAGCGGGTATCGAGGATATTGATCCACGGCCCCATCACGGCGATCTTGTGCACGGGCCCCGAATGGATCTGGATCATGCCGGCATTGCCGACGAAGGCCATGATGGACACTTTTTCAAGGGCCGCATCGTTGAGCAGGTCAAGCACGCAGGATGTGTCGATCTGCTGCACGAAGCGCGCTTCGGCCAGGCGCAGGCCCTGCAGGCGCGAGACCGCATATTTTTTCAGCACGGTGAAAAAATCGTGCGTGTCGCGCAGGTCGGCCCAGGCGGCGCGAAAACCGGCCACGTCGATCTGCGCGTCGGGCAATTCGGCCGGCGGCGGCGGTGGCGCCGTCACGGCGATGCCGGCCGCCTGGTTCGCGTCGGCAAAACGCGCCACCAGCGCGTCGTAGGCGGCAATATCGCTTTGCGGCTTGAGGAAAATCTTGTGCACGGCGTGGCCGGCCGCATCGAAAAACTGCAGGCTGCGCTGCATTTCCTTCTCACCCCCTTTTTCGTTCACCTCGCGCACGGCAAAGCCATGCGCCCACTGGCGGTAGAACACGCGCAGGTCGATGTCGCCGCCCAGCACCAGGCCCACATGGTTGTTGTGGCTGGCCTTGCGGTAGACGCCCGTCTTTTCATGCACGCACGAGGCGTTGCGCGTCAGGGCCATGACTTCGCCCAGCGGTTCCAGCGCGGCGACGATGGCGGGCCAGTCGGCCTGCAGGCGCTCGGCGCCCAGCAAGGCGCCATCGGCCAGCGACAGGCCCGCATGCGCGGCGATCAGCTCGCCTTCGGCTATGCCCAGTTCCTCGGCGATGTCGCGGTGGCGGGCCTTCTTTTCGCGGCGCAGGCGGGCAAATTCGCTGGCGACCAGCTCGGTATGGCAAATAGGGGGCATGCTCGTCACGGTGTCTCCTTTCAAGGCGAACACTGGCTGGCATGGGCTGGCTGGTGGTGGGGGAATCTTGAAGTCAATTATAAATGAGAATCATTCGCAATCAAGTCTTATTTACTTGCATAAAAAAAACGCCGCGACAGGAAACCCGTCGCGGCGTCAAAGGAGACCGATCGATACGGCCGATCAGTTCAGGAAAAACAGGCTCAGGCGCTGGCCTGCACGGCCGGCATGGACTCCCGCTTGGGCGCAGGCCGCTGCGCCAGCAAGACCACGGCGGCCAGCACCATGGCACCGCCCAGCAGTTGCGTGCCGCTCACCGACTCTTTCAGCAGGGTCACGCCGAAGGCCATCGTGATGACGGGCTCGAACGTGGAAATGATGGAGGCCTTGGCTGCGCCGATCTGTGCCACGCCGGCAAAGAAGGCGGCGATCGCGATGGCTGTCGAGAACAGCGCAATGGCGCAAACGGCCAGCCAGCCCGTGGCCGTGCCGGGCAAGGACACGCCCTGCCACGCGGCGATGGCGCTGTTGGCGATGCCGGCCGTGCCCAGGATCACCACGCAGGCGGCCAGCGGATGGATATTTTCCTTGCTCTTGGACAGGCTGTTGCCAAACAGGATGTACACGGCGTAGACGCCGGCGGCCATCAAGGCCAGCGCGATGCCGATGGGCTGGCCCTGCAGCTTGCCGCCCAGGGTGATGGCCATGCCGGCAATCGCCAGGGCCATCAGCACCAGCATGCGGCGGTCCAGCTTTTCCCAGCCCAGCGCCAGCGCGAGGACGGTGACCAGTACGGGATACACATACAGCAGCATGCCGCACAGGCCGCTGCTGGCATACAGCAAGGCATTGAAATAGCCTTGCGACTGGGCCGTGTACATCAAGCCCATCAGCATATAGCCCGCCAGCAGGCGGCCGCGCGGCAAGCGCCAGCCACCGAGCCAGACCAGCGGCAGCAACAGCATGGCGGCAATGACGAAGCGCAAGGCCAGCATGGTCGACGGGTTGACCCCGGACGCATAGGCCGCCTTGGCAAACACGGCGGAACTGCCGAAACCGGCGGCCGACAACAACACCAGCGCAACGGCGCGGCGATCAGACATGACTAACCTCTTTCAGTAACACCTGGGCAAACCTGCTGCGCGTCGCGCTTTGCGGCCGGCGATGCTCACCGCCTCGGCGGCCCCGTACAAGTACGGTTGCGCTTCTCAGCCACAAATCACTGCCGCTCGCGACGGTTTTCCCAGGCGTTGTAAATATTAATGCCAAGCAAGGCTGGAAGATGATGCGTGCGTGAATCCTATTGCGGGTCGATTCACGCAATGACGGCATCATATTCGCTTGCGCAAAATGAAACAAACCAATATTCTTCACGGATAGGCCGAATTTTACTGAGGCTCAATTCTCCAGAAGAGTGCCATGTCACGTCCCTTGCCACCGCTCGCCGCCCTGCACGCCTTCGAGGCGGCAGCCCGCCATGAAGGCTTCCAGCGCGCGGGCGAAGAATTGCACGTCTCGGCCGGCGCCATTGGCCACCATGTGAAACAGCTGGAGGCGTGGCTCGGTATCGTGCTGTTCCAGCGGCTGCCGCGCGGCGTGGTGCTCACCAGCGCCGGCCAGCGCTATGCAGCCTCGCTGGGGCCGATACTCAACCAGCTGGCCGACGTCTCCGAGCAGGCGCGCCGCCAGGGCGACGACAAGGTGGTGACGGTGACAGCCACCAGCTCGCTCGTCTCGCGCTGGCTGATGCCGCGCCTGGGCCGGCTGCGCGACCGCCATCCGCAGATCGAGCTGCGCGTGCTGGCGTCCATGCATCCGGTCGACCTGGCGCGCGATGGCGTGGACGTGGCCATCCGCCTGGGGCCGGGCCGCTATCCGGGCCTGAAAGTGGATTTGCTGATGGAAGAATGGTTTTCCGCCGTCTGCAGCCCCGACTTTCGCGCCAACGCAGCCAGCCTGCGCCAGCCCGCCGACCTGCTGCGCTATCCGCTGCTGCACGACGAGCCGGAAGTGCACCTGCCCGGCGAAATCGACTGGACGCGCTGGCTGCACAGCTGCGGCGTCCATTACAGCGGCAATAGCGGCAACAGCGGCGCGCGCTTTTCGCACACGTATCTGTGCCTGGACGCGGCCGCCAGCGGCCAGGGCGTGGCCATTGCCGCCAGTCCCCTGATCGGCGACGACCTGCGCTCGGGCCGGCTGGTGCGCGTGTTCGAACACGCCGTGCGCGGCCCCCACTGCTATTACCTGCTGCGTTCGCCCCAAGCGGAAACGCGGCCCCTCGTGCACGCATTCTGCGAATGGCTGATCGCCGAGGCGCGCGCCGACCAGGAAACCGTCTGGCCTACCGTGGAGAGCGCATGACGAACAGGGAACTGGCGCGCAGCGCCACATATATTGTCCAGCATGAATATGAACAAGCCACGGTGACGGCGGCCGACGGCCGGCAGGCCAGCCTGGGCGCGTTCTATGGCGACCCGGCCGTGGCCTTGATCGATATCAATGAGCAATGGTGTGCCGTGGCGGGCGAGGGACTGGTGCTGTGCCGCCTGAAGCAGCCGTTCGGCCAGTGCGAGGAATATTTCCGCCGCCCTGGCGAAACCGTGTGGATCGCGGACGTGCGGCAAACGGGGGCGTTTGCGCTGGAATGGCAGGACGAGGATGGGGTTTGGCACAGCCTGGCCTTCGAGGCGGCGGCCGTGTCGGCTTACGCGCCAGGGCGCTAAGCCGACCTACGCCAAGCCGCGCCAGCAGTTGCAATGCTCCGTAGGTCGGCTTAGCGCGCAGCGCGTAAGCCGACAACACTCGTAAGCCGACAACGCCATTACAGCTTAATGAAATGCTCGCGGTAGTACTTCAATTCCTCGATCGACTCGAGGATATCGGCCAGCGCCGTGTGCTTCTGGTGCTTCTTGAAACCGGTGGCGATTTCCGGCTTCCAGCGCTTGCACAGCTCTTTCAATGTCGATACATCAACATTGCGATAGTGGAAGAACGCTTCCAGCTTCGGCATGCCGCGCACCATGAAGCGGCGGTCCTGGCCGATGGTGTTGCCGCACATGGGCGACTTGCCTGCCGGTACGTATTTCTTCAGGAACGCGATCAGTTCCGCTTCCGCCTGCGCTTCCGTCACGGTCGACGCTTTCACCTTGTCGATCAGGCCCGAACGGCCGTGCGTGCCCTTGTTCCAGGCATCCATCTTGTTCAGGGTTTCATCCGACTGGTGAATCACGAACACGGGGCCTTCGGCCAGCAGGTTCAAGTGCATGTCCGTCACCACCACCGCCACCTCGATGATGCGGTCGGTGTCGGGCTCCAGGCCCGTCATTTCCATGTCGACCCAGACCAGGTTCATCTCATTGGGACGTGCGGGGACAACGGGTGCGGGGGTGGATGCAGCTAAGTCGGTCGCTTGTGACATAATTCTCTCTTGGCCTAATCAAACTAAATAATCAGCCATTTTCTCACAGGCACAGAATGTATTCACTCGCGTTTTCGATTTTGTTTGTATCCGTCCTCGTTTTGACCCTGGCCGTGCGCTTCTGGCTCGCGTCGCGGCAGATCCGCCACGTGCTGGCCCACCGCGCCGCCGTGCCCGCCGAATTCGCGGAAAAGATCCCGCTGGCCGCGCACCAGAAGGCAGCCGACTACACGGTGGCGAAGACCAAGTTCGGCCTGCTGACCCTGCTGGTCAACTATGCCGTGCTGGTCGGTTTTACCTTGCTGGGCGGCTTGCAGTGGCTGGCACTGTCCCTGAATGCATGGATGGGAGCGGGTTCGCCCATGCTGTACCAGATCGGCCTGATCGCCGCCTTTGCCGCCATTTCCGGCCTGATCGACCTGCCCTTCGATTACTACCGCCAGTTTGTGCTGGAACAACGTTTCGGCTTCAACACCATGGCGCGCAAGCTGTTCTTCACCGACATGCTCAAGGGCGTGCTGCTGGGCGCGGCCATCGGCCTGCCGCTGATCTGGGTCGTGCTGACCCTGATGGCGAAAAGTGGCGACCTGTGGTGGTTCTATGCCTGGCTCGTCTGGAGCGGCTTCCAGTTGCTGATGATGGTGCTGTTTCCCACCGTCATCGCCCCGCTATTCAACAAATTCACGCCGCTGGCTGATGAAGCGCTGAAAAGCCGCATCGAAGGCTTGATGCAGCGCGTCGGTTTCGCCTCGAAAGGCTTGTTCGTCATGGACGGCTCGAAGCGCAGCGCCCACGGCAATGCGTATTTCTCGGGCTTTGGCGCCAACAAGCGCATCGTCTTCTTCGACACCCTGCTGTCGCGCCTGGCGCCGCAGGAAATCGAGGCCGTGCTGGCGCATGAACTGGGCCATTTCAAGCTCAAGCACATCGTCAAGCGCATCGCCATGATGTTTCTCATCTCGCTGGGCTTTCTGGCACTGCTGGGCTTCCTGAAGACGCAGCCGTGGTTCTATGCGGGCCTGGGCATCGATCCCGTGGCGCTGGCCTTGACGGGCCAGCCGACGGACGCGCTGGCCCTGCTGTTGTTCATGCTGGCCTTGCCCGTCTTCACTTTCCTGCTGGGACCGTTGACCTCGCTCAGCTCGCGCAAGCATGAATTCGAGGCCGACGCCTTTGCCGCCACCCACACGCAGGCGGACGACCTGGTCTCTGCCCTCGTCAAGATGTATGAAGACAATGCGTCAACCCTGACGCCCGACCCGCTGCACTCGGCCTTCTACGACAGCCACCCGCCGGCCAGCGTGCGCATCCGCCACCTGAAAGGAGCCGTCGCATGAATACGCCTTCCACACTGCAAGAGCTGGCCCACCTGTCCTGCGCGCCGCGCCAGCACGCGCTGGGCGACACCGGCGTCGCCACCCTGCACGCGCTGCTGCCGCAATGGAGCGTGCGACAGGGCAAGCTGTGCCGCGATTTCGGCTTCAAGAATTACTACCAGACCCTGGCGTTCGTGAACGCCCTGGCCTATATGACCCATACGCAAGACCACCATCCGGAGCTCATCATCACTTACCACACCTGCGCCGTGCGCTACGACACGCATTCGGTCAACCAGGGCGCCGGCGGCCTGTCCGAAAACGACTTCATCTGCGCCGCCAAGGCCGACCTCATCTTCCAGAGCAGCCAGGTGGCCCCATGAGCGAAGGCAAGTTGACGGGCGTCATCATCGCCGCCCACGGACGCCACTACCTGGCCGACGTGGACGGCGCCAAGCTGCAATGCGTGACGCGCGGCAAGAAAACCAATGTGGCCGTGGGCGACATCGTGCACCTGACGCGCACCTCCAACGACCAGGCCGTCATCGACCGCATCGAGGAACGCAAGACCCTGCTGTACCGCTCGGACCAGTACAAATCCAAGCTGCTGGCCGCCAACCTGACGCAGCTGTTCATCGTCGTGGCGACGGAGCCGGGCTTTGCCGACGACCTGATCTCGCGCTCGCTGGTGGCGGCCGATGCGGCCGGCATCGAGGCGCGCATCATCCTGAACAAAACGGACGTGACGGCCTCGCTGGAGCGCGCGCGCGAACGCCTGCTGCCGTACTCCTCGATGGGCTATCCCGTCGACGAAGTGTCGGCGCGCGCCGAACCGGAGCACGCCGTGGCCACCCTGGCACCGCTGCTGGCGGGCCAGTCGTCGATCCTGATCGGCCAGTCGGGCATGGGCAAGTCGTCGCTGATCAACCTGCTGGTGCCGGACGCCGATATCGCCGTGCGCGAAATCTCGGCCGCGCTCGACACGGGCAAGCACACGACCACCTTTACGCGCCTGTACAAGCTCGACGAACTGGGTGCCAACAGTTCCATCATCGATTCGCCGGGCTTCCAGGAATTCGGCCTGTACCACTTGAGCGAAGGCATGCTCGAGCGCGCCTTCCGCGAATTCCAGCCCTACCTGGGCGGCTGCAAGTTCTATAACTGCCGCCACCTGATCGAGCCGCAGTGCGCGATCCTGCAAGCCTTGTCTGAAGGCAAGATCGCCAAGATGCGCCATACCCTGTATGGCCAGCTGCTGCACGAATCGGCCCAGACCCTCTACTGAGCGCCGCCGGTCGCGTCCGCCATGGCATGGCGGCGCGGCCATGCAAATTTAATACCATCCACGGCTCGACAGAAAAAATTAAATTTTGTTGTCGAGCCCGCTTTCCGCGTTTAATCCCAAAAACCATCCGTCACCGTTTTTATGCAGTTCAGCGCCCGAAACCGGCATTTCATCGCCGCATGCTGGTGACGGCGATGGGCATTTGCTACCTTGACATCAGTCCCTGCAGGAAACCAGGCAGCGATCATCCGGTCTAAATCCTATCCTCAACCCCGATTCAAGGTGAATCTCATGCATACCCCCCGTCTTTTCCCGTTGGCCGCCGCCGCACTGCTGTCGCTCGCTTGCGCCGGCGCCCTGGCCCAAGCGGCCCCGCAAGATGCCGACAGCGTGCGCGTCAGCGTCAGTTCGCCGCACCGCGTCAGCGCGCAGGAAGCGCTGGAAATCGAGCAGCAATACCTGCTGTCGAATCAGCAGATCCTCGTGGTGCGCGAACAAAACCAGCATTTCTACGGCCGCCTGAGCGACAAGAACGAACGGCGCGACAAGGCGGAAGTCGAAATCTTCCCCCAGGCGCCAGGCCTGTTCGTCACACGGCGCGGCGCCACCTTCGCTTTCAGTGATGCTGGCGAGCACGTGGTAATCGACGATGCCCAGTTTCTGCCGGGACTGCGCATGCCCGCCGACAGCCGCACGGCCATGCGGCTCGAAGGGGCGAATTCGGTGCGGCTCGTGTCGCGCTAGGCGATTCCCCTGCGGCAGGGGCAACCGCCCCGTGCCAGCCTGTGCGCGCGCGAAATCTGCCTGCCGCACTGGACAATTGCTCCCCAATGCAGCTTACAATGCAGTGACATATGGCCTGGCACCCGCAGGCCATCACCACTGTTTTGCGGGGAGATTTGTCGAATGGAAATGTTCGCGCTCGAGCATGAAATAGCGCAGTGGGAAAGCGAGTTGCCGTCGCTGCGCGGCGCCGGGCGCGTACCGCATCTGCTGTTGCTATCCTGGCATCTGCGGCAACGCGACTGCCTGCGCGCCAGCCAGCTCGGCGAGGAAGCCCGCGTGCTGCTGCCAATGGCCGGCCTGGACTGCGCCGCGCTGGAACAGGCGCAGGCGCGCTTGCTGCTGGTCCAGGCGGAACTCGACTGGCTACATGGCGAACTCGATATCGCCGAGGAACGCGCCCGGGAGGCGCACGCCATCCTGTGCGCGCATGGCAACGGCGGCGGCTGTGCCGACGCCCACTGGCTGCTCTCGTCGATCGCCGTCGACCGGGGCGACCATGCCCGCTGCGATGCCGAATTGCTGGCGGCGGCGGAGCAGGCGCGCAGCGCGGGCGACGCGGCGCGCGCCAGCCTGGCCGATGCCGCGACAGCGCGCTGGGCCGTGCTGCGCGATGCGCCGGCGGCACAGGCGCGCTGGGGCGCGCGCTTCCATAGCGCCGGCACCGGCGGCCAGCTGGCCGCCCCGCTGGCGACCTGGGTCCATGATTTCCACGGCCTGCTTGCGCACAGCTCGCGCGACCTGGGCACGGCCGCCGGCCACTACATGCAAAGCTACGAGGCGGCGCTGGAAAGCGGCCAGTTGCGTGGCGCGATCACGGCGGCGATCAATATCGGCGACTGCTTCGCCAGCCTGAACGACCACGAATCGGCACTCGAATGGATGCAGTGCGCGCTGGACCTGGCCCGCCCCACGGGCTGGCCGCGCAGCATCGGCGCCTGCCTCACGCATACGGCCGAAACCATGCGCAAGCTGGGCCGGCTTGCCGTCGCCGAAGAGATGCTGCGCGAGGCGCTGCACATCCTGGCGCCCGTGGCCGGTGCGCGCACCTTTGCCAACGCCCTCTTCCACCTGGGCGAACTGAGCCTGGACAAGGGCGACTACGACACGGCGCTCGACGCCTTCAGCCGGCTGGCGCAGCGCGCCGAAGCGCTGGGCCAGGCGGATTTCCGCAGCATGGCCCAGCGCGGCAGCGCCCACGCGCTGTCCTACCTGGACCGCCCCGACGAGGCGCGCCAGGCGGCCGAACGCGCGCGCCAGCTGGCCGCCACGCAGGGCGACGCCATGCACCAGGTGGCGGCGCTGCGCGTGCTGGCCATGCTGCACGCGCGCCACGAATTGCCGTCGCCGCCCGACATGCTTGAACGCAACCCCGCACTGCATTATCTGCACCAGGCGCTGCTGGTCGCCGGCTCCATCGACGGCTATTCGCCGCCGGGCGAATTGCTCGACGCGCTGGCGCGCGAATACGCGCATGCGGGCGACTATGCGCGCGCCTACGACATCGCGCTCGATGCGGGCGTGGCGCGCGAAAAAAACCATTCCCAGCAGGCAAGCAACCGCGCCATCGCCATGCAGGTCCACCACCAGACCGAACATGCGCGCTCGGAAGGCTATCACCACCGCGAACTGGCCGCTTCCGAAGCGCGCCGTGCCGAAGTGCTGCAGCAGACCAGCGACACGCTGGAACGCCTGTCGGCCATCGGCCAGGAAATCACCACCCATCTCGACGCCGGCGCCGTCTTCCAGGTGCTCGATCGCCACGTGCATGCGCTGTTGCCCGTGAATACCTTCGCCGTCTACATGCTCGATCCTGCCGGCACGGCGCTGCGGCGCGCGCACGGCATGGAGGCGGGCCGGCCCCTGCCCGACAACGCTATTCCTCTCAGCAACCCACGCGCCTACTCCGTGCGCTGCCTGCAGGGCCGGCGCGAAGTGTATATCGCCCAGGTGCCGCCGCGGCGCCATGCCTATACCGTGCCCGGCACCCAGCACAACCAGAGCGTGCTGTACGTGCCGCTGATGGTGGGCGAGCGCATCCTGGGCGTGATGACGGTGCAGGCTTGCCATGCGAACGCGTATGGCGAACGCGAGCGGCTGATCTTCCGCACGCTGTGCGCGTACGGCGCCATCGCGCTCGACAATGCCAGTGCCTACCGCCAGTTGCAGGATGCCCAGGCGCAACTGGTGTCGCAGGAAAAGCTGGCCGCCCTCGGCTCGCTGATGGCCGGCGTCGCGCACGAACTCAATACGCCGATCGGCAACAGTCTGTTGATCGCCAGCACCATGCAGCAAAAGACGGAAGACGTGGAACGCCTGATGAACGGTCCCGGCCTGCGCCGCTCCGACCTGGCCGCCTACATCGACGACGCGGGCAAGGCGGCGGCGCTGGTGATGCGCGGCCTGCACAGCGCGGCCGACCTGGTCAACAGCTTCAAGCAGGTCGCCGTCGACCGCACCACCGAGCAGCGGCGCCAGTTTGATCTGCAGCAAGTGAGCAATGAAATCATCGCCACCGTCATGAACCGCATCCGCAGCTCGGGCCACCGCATCGAGACCGAGATCGATTTCGGCATCGCCATGGACAGCTATCCGGGGCCGTTCGGCCAGGTGATCACCAACCTGATCAACAACGCCCTGCTGCACGCCTTCGACCAAGGCGGCGGCGGCGACGGCAGCGCCAGCGCCGGCTGCATGCGCCTGTCCGCCACGGCCCAGGCCACGCGCGTGCAGATCGTGTTTGCGGACAATGGCGGCGGCATTGCCGAACAGTATTTGTCGCGCATCTTCGACCCCTTCTTCACCACCAAGCTGGGCCAGGGCGGCAGCGGGCTGGGTTTGTCGATCAGCTACAACATCGTCACGGCACTGCTGGGCGGGACGATACAGGTGAGCAGCAGCCCCGCCGGCACCCGCTTCACGCTCGATCTGCCATTGGTGGCGCCCCGGCTCGATACCGCCGCCCCGGCCGCCCTCTACTAGCAGGCCGCGAGGACGCGCGGGCTTGCCTATACAAGTACCCGTCCGGACGGTCTTTCCAATCTAAAAGCAAAACCCTTATAATTGAACGGCTGAAGTCCCTGCCATTGCATTATTTTCAACTTGGCAAACCGCATCGAACCGCGCGACAAGCTTGGCTTGCGCGACGCCGATCAACACAGCAGCGCGCCGGGCAAGGCAGCCATCCGCACGAAATTTTTCGGCGGATGCAAGCCGGCGGGAAAGGCACGCCGCCGGCGGCCTGCGCATCTTCAAGTGGTCATTATGTCTACAAAAAAACCGATCAAGCACTACCTCCAGTTTTCCGATTTCACGTTGGAAGAGTACGAATATGTGATCGAACGCGCCCATCTGATCAAGCGCAAGTTCAAAAACTACGAGATCTACCATCCGCTGATCGACCGCACCCTGGTCATGGTCTTTGAAAAGAACTCGACCCGCACGCGCTTGTCGTTCGAGGCCGGCATGCACCAGCTGGGCGGCGCCGCCATCTACCTGAACACGCGCGACTCGCAGCTGGGCCGCGGCGAGCCGGTGGAAGACGCGGGCCAGGTCATGTCGCGCATGTGCGACATCATCATGGTGCGCACGTTTGGCCAGGACATCATCGAGCGTTTCGCCGCCAATTCGCGCGTGCCGGTGATCAATGGCCTGACCAATGAACACCATCCGTGCCAGGTCTTTGCCGACATCTTCACGTATATCGAGCACCGCGGCTCGATCGCCGGCAAGGTCGTGGCCTGGATCGGCGATGCCAACAACATGCTGTACTCGTGGCTGCAGGCGGCCGAAGTATTCGGCTTCCACGTCAACGTATCGACGCCGCAGGGCTACGATATTGACCTGGCGCAAGTCAAGACCGAGCGCTATACCTTCTTCGCCAACCCATCGGACGCCTGCGAGGGCGCGCATCTGGTCAACACGGACGTCTGGACCAGCATGGGCTACGAAGCGGAAAACGCGGCCCGCATTGCCGCCTTCGACGGCTGGATCGTCGATGGCGCGAAGATGTCCCGCGCCGCGCCCGACGCGCTGTTCATGCACTGCCTGCCCGCCCACCGTGGCGAGGAAGTGGCCGCCGAAGTGATCGACGGCCCGCAATCGGTCGTGTGGGACGAGGCGGAAAACCGCCTGCACGTGCAAAAAGCGCTGATCGAATACCTGTTACTCGGTAAAATCCAATAATTCGCCTGGAACTGCAGAACTCCCGGCAGCATCGCACCACATACATCGACAACGACAACTGGAAGCAATATGAGCGACATCAAAAAAGTAGTCCTGGCCTATTCCGGCGGACTCGACACCTCCGTCATCCTGAAATGGCTGCAAGATAACTACCAGTGCGAAATCGTCACCTTCACGGCCGACCTGGGCCAGGGCGAAGAACTGGAACCGGCACGCGCCAAGGCCATCAAATTCGGCATCAAGCCGGAAAACATCCATATCGAGGACGTGCGTGAAGAATTCGTGCGCGATTTCGTCTTCCCCATGTTCCGCGCCAACACCGTGTATGAAGGCGAATACCTGCTGGGTACCTCGATCGCCCGTCCTTTGATCGCCAAGCGCCTGATCGAAATCGCCAACGCCACGGGCGCCGACGCCATCTCGCACGGCGCCACCGGCAAGGGCAACGACCAGGTGCGCTTCGAGCTGGGCGCCTACGCGCTGAAACCGGGCGTGAAGATCATCGCCCCATGGCGCGAGTGGGACCTGCTGTCGCGTGAAAAACTGCTGAAGTACGCGGAAGACGCCGGCATCGAGATCGACATGAAGCACAAGAACGGCGGCGCGCCGTACTCGATGGACGCCAACTTGCTGCACATCAGCTTTGAAGGCCGCCACCTGGAAAACCCGAGCGCCGAAGCCGAAGAAACCATGTGGCGCTGGACCGTCAGCCCTGAAAAGGCGCCGGACGAAGCGGAATACCTGGACATCGAATACGAAAAAGGCGACATCGTCGCCATCAACGGCGTGCGCATGTCGCCCGCCACCGTGCTGGCCGAACTGAATAAGGTTGGCGGCAAGCATGGCGTGGGACGCCTGGACCTGGTGGAAAACCGCTACGTCGGCATGAAATCGCGCGGCTGCTATGAAACCCCGGGCGGCACCATCATGTTGAAAGCCCACCGCGCCATCGAATCGATCACCCTGGACCGCGAAGTGGCCCATCTGAAAGATGACCTGATGCCGCGCTACGCCTCGATGATCTACAACGGCTACTGGTGGGCGCCCGAGCGCGTGGCCCTGCAAACCCTGATCGATCACACGCAGGAAACCGTGAACGGCTGGGTACGCATCAAGTTGTACAAGGGCAATGTCATCGTCGTCTCGCGCGATTCGAAGACCGATTCGCTGTTCGACATGAACATCGCCACCTTCGACGAAGACGGCGGCGCCTACAACCAGGCCGATGCCGGCGGCTTCATCAAGCTGAACGCCTTGCGCATGCGCATCGCCGCCATCGCCCGCGAAAAGCGCGGCCAGAAGTAAGCAGGACGGGGGCGGCAACGCCGCCCTTCTTGCCGGCACAAGCCGCCTTGGGGCGGCTTTTTTACGTCTGGAGCGCACTCGGCCGCGATTTACGGCCGTGCACGTCCCGACATCGCCCCCATTTTGCTGTCTGCATGGCAAAATGCTACAGTGCAATTTAGAGCACCTAACATAACCTACTGCGCGTCGCGATTTGCGGCCTGCGATGCTCACTGTGCATGCGCACAGTTGCGCTTCTCAGCCGCAACTCGCTGCCGCTCGCTACGGTTCTGTTAGGCGCTCTTAGTCGAAAACTTCCCGCTTCCGGAGCCACCATGTTCAAAGACCTGAGTATCAAGAATAAACTGTACCTGGGCTTCGGCTCGATCGTGGCCATCATCCTGATACTGCTGGGTGTCGCCTACAACAGTTTTTCGCGCCTGTCGGAGGCCAATGCATGGGACCGGCATACGATGGACGTGCTGGTCGAGATCGACAAGATCCACAATTCCATCCTGCAAATCCAGGTGGAAGTGCGCGGCTACATCCTGACCGGCAATGAAGCCTCGCTGACGCCGGAAACAGATGAAACAGGCGTGTTGAGCCAGCATACGCAAAAGGCGATCGCCATGACGGTCGACAACAAGGTGCAGTCTGAACGCTTCCGCAAGATCGACCAGCTGACCACGACCTGGGTCAAGGACTGGATCAATCCGCTGATCGAAAAGCGCCGCGCGCTGGGCAATGGCCCGGGCGCCACGGAAGCGGTGGCGCGCACCATGCCGCCATCCGGCTACCCCGCCGTCGCGCAAGCGAACAAGCTGCTCGACGAAGTGGCGGCCGAAGAAAGCCGTTTGCTGGCCGAACGCACGGCCACCACGGCCAGGCTGCAGGAAACCATGCTGCTGACCCTGGCGCTGGGCGGCTTGCTGTGCGTGGTGCTGGCGCTGGGCATCGCCTACCTGCTGGGCCGCTCCATCCTCGGCCCGCTGAACAACCTGACGGACGCCGTCGGCCGCATCGCCGCCGGAGAACAAGGCGCGCGCGCCGCCATCATTTCGCGCGACGAACTGGGCAAGGTAACGGAAGAATTCAACCGCATGGCGCAAACCATCCAGGACAACCAGGCCAATGAACTGGCCGCCACGAACACCCTGCGCGCCAAGGTCGATTCGCTGCTGGAAGTGGTATCCAAGGCGGCCTCGGGCGACCTGACGGGCAAGGTCGCCATCACGGGCAGCGATGCCATCGGCCAGCTGGGCAACGGCCTGGCGAAGATGTTCGAAAACCTGCGCAGCCTGCTCAACAATGTACAAAAGGCCGGCATCCAGGTGACGACGTCCGCCACGGAAATCGCCGCCTCGGCGCGCCAGCAGGAAGCCACCGGCATTGAGCAGGCGCAAACCAGCGTGGAAATTCTCAGCACCACCAAGGAAATCTCGGCCAATACGAGCCAGTTGCTCAAAACCATGGAAGACGCCACCGCCGTGGCCGATTACACGACGAATGCCACGGCCGAAGCGCAAAACAACCTCAAACGCATGGATTCGACCATGCAGCACATGGTCTCGGCCACCGACTCCATCAACGCCAAGCTGGCGGCCCTGTCGGAAAAGGCCAGCAATATCAACAGCGTGCTGATCACCATCACGAAAGTAGCCGACCAGACCAACATCCTGTCGCTGAACGCCGCCATCGAGGCGGAAAAGGCGGGCGAGGCGGGCCGCGGCTTCTCCGTCGTGGCCACCGAAATCCGCCGCCTGGCCGACCAGACCTCCGTGTCCACCTGGGATATCGAGCAAATGCTGAAGGAAATGCAATCGGCCGTGTCGGCCAGCGTGATGGGCATGGATAAATTCTCGGAAGAAATTCGCCGCAGCGTGGGCGAGGTGCGGCAAGTGGCCGAGCAGCTCTCGTCCGTGATGGACCAGGTGCAGAAACTCACGCCGCAGTTCGACGCCGTGCTGCAAGGCATGCAGTCGCAGGCGATCGGCGCCTCGCAGATTTCCGACACCATGATGCAGCTCAATGACGCCACCCAGCAGACGGTGGAATCCTTGAAAGCCACCAGCGAGGCGGTGCACCAGCTGCAATATGCGGCGGGCGACCTGCAGTCGAGCGTATCGACCTTTGCCGTGACCATCTGATCCCATGAAAGTACTGGTCTTTCATATCGGACGCGACCGCTACGGCCTGCCCCTGGCCGCCATCGTGCGCGTGCTGCCGCTGCTGGAACTGAAGCAGTTGCCGCTCACGCCAGACTACGTGGCCGGCCTGATGGACCTGCACGGCGTGCCCGTGCCCGTGATCGACCTGTCGCGCCTGGCCGGGCTGGCGCCCGCCGCCGCGCAGTTCGACACGCGCATCGTCATCGTCGATTACCGCGCGCCCGGCGGCGCGAGCACGCACGCGCTGGGCTTGCTGGCCTCGCAGGTGCGCGGCATCGCCGACATCGATGCGGAAAGGTTTGAAGACAGCGGCGTGGCCACGGCGCCCTTCCTGGGCCAGGTGGCCAGCGACGCCGACGGCATCGTGCAGCTGGTGGCGCTGGAACAGCTGCTGCCGCCGGACGTGCGCGCGCTGCTGTTTCAGGGCGGGAGCGCGGCATGACGGCGCAGGCACTGCTGCGCCACGCCACCGGCCTGTCGGTCACGAAATCGGTAGCGGAACGGGCTGTCGGCCAGCGCATGGAGCAGACGGGCTTTACGGATAGCGCAGCCTACCTGCAGGCCCTCACGCCGGCGGAAATGACGCAATTGATCGAACTGGTGGTGGTGCCCGAATCGTGGCTGTTCCGCGACCCGCAGGCGTTCTACGCCACCGTCGCGCTGGTGCAGGAACGCTGGGCGCGGGGACGCGCCACGCGCATCCTGTCGATTCCCTGCGCCGGCGGCGAGGAACCGTATTCGATGGTCATGGCGCTGCGCGACGGCGGCGTGCCGAAACAGGCGTTCAGCATCGACGCCTACGACCTCAGTCCCGGCTGCATCGAGCGGGCGCAGGCCGGCATCTACGGCCGCAACGCCTTCCGCGCCCAGGACGTGGCCTTCCGCGAGCGCTACTTCACGCACGTGGCCGACGATGCCTACCGCATCCACGACGCCTTGCGCGCACAGGTCACGTTCAGGCAGGGCAACCTGCTGCAGTTCGATACGGCCAGCTGCAGCCACCACTACGACGTCATCTTCTGCCGTAACCTGCTGATTTATTTTGACAAACCCACCACGCGCGCCGCCATCGCCAAGCTGTCCGCCCTGCTGGCCGACGACGGCATGCTGCTGGCAGGCTATGCGGAAGTACCGTCGTTCTGCCAGAACGGCTTTGCGCCGCTGCAGTTCCGCCAGGCCTTCGCCCTGAAGAAGGACAGCACGCCGCCGGCGGCCGCCAGCCAGGTGGCGCCGCTGCCGCCGTTACGCGCCCTGCGCAGCGTGCCGCAGCCCCCGCGCCCTGCCCCGGCGCGCACGCCGAACGCGGCGGCGCCAGCGCCGGTGCGCGCCCGCCCCGTGTCCGTATCGCCGCCGGCGCCGGCCGCACCGGCCGCGCCAGCCGATTTGCTGGCCGAAGCGCGCCTGCTGGCCGACCGCGGCCAGCTGCGCGAAGCGGGCGAAAAATGCCATGCCCACCTGGCCCGCGCGCCCGAGACGGCGGAAGCGTATTTCATGCTGGGCATCATCAACGAACTGGCCGGCAAGATGGACCTGGCCGACGACTACTGGCGCCGCTGCATCTACCTGCAGCCCGACCATTACGAGGCGCTGTGCCACCTGGCCCTGCTGGCCGAGCGCAATGGCAACCATACCGCCGCCGTGACGCTGAAGGCGCGCGCGGCGCGCATCTACCAGCGCCGCCAGGCGTCCAACTAAGGGGCACGCATGACAACCATCATCGCCAGCGAGACTCTGGAAACCATCGACGACTGCTGGAACCGGATCGGCGTGGTCGGCGACCAGAGCTGTCCCAAACTGCCGGCCAACGTGCATTGCCGCAACTGCGAGGTGTATGCGGGCGCCGCCCAGCGCAACCTGCAGCGCCCCGTGGATGCACACTACCAGCGCGACTGGGCCAGCCACTTCCGCCAGCTCGACACGGGCGGCGAAGT
The DNA here is from genome assembly GCF_058798615.1 of Janthinobacterium sp. GW822-FHT07H11. Lineage (NCBI taxonomy): Bacteria > Pseudomonadati > Pseudomonadota > Betaproteobacteria > Burkholderiales > Oxalobacteraceae > Janthinobacterium > Janthinobacterium sp. GW822-FHT07H11. Next base: position 1,991,716 of record NZ_CM179507.1, on the reverse strand, counting down.
GCGCGACAGCTCGGCGCTGGTGTTCCGCATCGGCCGCGAATGGCTGGCGCTGCCCACGCGCGTGTTCGACTCCGTGGCGCCGCAGGCCCGGCCGCACGTGCTGCCGCACCGCAGCGGCCGGGGCCTGGCGGGCATCGTCAATATCGGCGGCAAGCTGTATCCATGCATGTCGCTGGCCCACCTGCTGGGTATCGACGAACAGGGCGCGCCAGCGGCCCGCGGCCGCCACACGTTTGCGCGCCTGCTGCTGATGCGCTGGGAAGAACAGGCTTACGCGCTGCCCGTGGCCGACCTGCACGGCATCGTGCGCTACGCCTCGGGCGCCGTGCAGGCGCCGGCCGCGACCATCAACAAGGGCCTGTCGCGCTTCCTGTCCGGCGTGATCACCGAGGGCGACATGCGCATCGGCTGCCTCGATACGGCGCTGATCGGCTTTCAACTTGCGAGACTATTACGATGAGCCAGGACCAGCACGGCGACCTGAGTGCCTTTTCCATGCTGGACCTGTTCCGCATGGAGGCGGACAGCCAGACCCAGATCCTTACCGACGGCTTGCTGGCCATGGAGCGCCATGCGGGCGACGCGGCGGCCGTCGAGGCGATGATGCGCGCGGCGCACTCGATCAAGGGCGCCGCCGCCATCGTCGGCCTGCAGGTGGTGGTGCAGCTGGCGCACGGCATGGAAGACAGTTTTGTCGCCGCCCAGCATGGGCGCCTGAAACTCACGCCGGAGCGGGTCGACGTGCTGCTGTCGGGCGTGGACCTGATCGTGCAGCTGTCGCGCCTCGACGACGCCGGCGCCGAAGCCTGGCTGGCCGCCAACGCGGCACAGATCGAGCAGACCCTGAACGCCATCGCCGGCATCGCCGAACTGCCGGAGCTGCCGGCCCTGCCGGCGGCGGCGCTGCCGGTGCCAGCGCCGGTAGCGGCGCCACGGCAGGCGGAAGTTGCCGAACAGCAAATTCCCCTGGCCAGCGGCCTGGCCGGCGAGGAAGCCGAATCGGCGGCCGCCGCGCCCGCGCCGCGTGGCGGCGCGCCAGCCAAGGCGCCAGCGCAAAATTTCGACAAACTGCTGTCGCTGGCCAGCGAATCGCGCATCAATGCGCACCAGATGCATCCGTTCATCGGCGCCCTGCAGCGCTTCAAGCGCAACCAGAGCAGCCTGTTTTCCGCCATCGAGCACCTGCACGAGGCCATTTCGCGCTCGGGCGACGCGGGCCTGATGGAAAAGTCCCTGCTGGCGCTGCAAAAGACCCAGCCCCTGAAGCAGTTCATGCTCGAGCACATCGCCGACATCGAAACCTATGAACGGCGCCTGCTGGCCGTCTCGCAAGGCATGGTCGACGAAGTGCTGGCGCTGCGCATGCGCCCTTTCCGCGACGGCATCCACGCGTTTCCGCGCATGGTGCGCGACCTGGCGCGCAGCCTGGGCAAGGAAGTGCAGCTGGAGATCGACGGCGAGGACACGCTGGTCGACCGCGACATCCTGGCAAAGATCGAAAGCCCGCTGAACCACATGCTGCGCAACGCCATCGACCATGGCATGGAAGGGGCGTATGAGCGCATCGAGGCGGGCAAGGAGGCGCTGGGCACCATCCGCATGGAAGCGCGCCACCGCGCCGGCATGCTGAGCATCGAGATCAGCGACGACGGGCGCGGCGTCGACCTGGAAAAGATCCGCCAGTCCGTGATCGAGCGCAAGATGGCCAGTCCCGCCATGGCCGCCGCGCTGTCGCCGGGCGAACTGCTGGAGTTTTTGTTCCTGCCCGCCTTCAGCCTGAAGGCCACCGCCAACCAGTTGTCCGGACGCGGCGTGGGCCTCGACATCGTGCACGAGACGATACGCCAGCAAAACGGCACGGTGCGCCTGGAGTCCGAGCCGGGCCGCGGCTTTCGCGCCCTGATTACCCTGCCGCTGACGCAATCGATCGTGCGCGCGCTGGTGATCGACATCCAGGGCGAGGCCTACGCCATCCCCATCGTCAAGGTGGAAAGCGTGGTGCGCGTGCCGCAGGCGGCCATCCATACCTTGGAAAACAAGCAGTTCTTTGAACTCAAGGGCGAACACCTGGGCCTGGTCTCGGCCGCGCAGGTGCTCGAGCTGGGCGAGGCGAATACCGGCGCCACCGACCTGCCCGTGGTGGTGATCGGGCGCGGCAAGCAAAGCTATGCGCTGGTGGTCGATGCCATCCGCGGCGAGCAAAGCCTGGCGGTGCAGGCGATCGACCCGATCTTCGGCAAGATGCGCGACATTTCCGCCGCCGCCCTGCTCGACGACGGCGAACCGGTGCTGATCCTCGATGTGCCCGATTTGCTGCTGTCGATCGACAAGCTGCTGCATGAAGGCGGCCTGCACCAGCTGGCGCAGGCCGGCCAGGCCGAGCGGCGCCGCGCCAAGCGCATCCTGGTGGTCGACGATTCGCTGACGGTGCGCGAAATGGAGCGCAAGCTGCTGCTGGCGCGCGGCTTCGACGTCGACGTGGCCATCGACGGCATCGACGGCTGGAACGTCGTGCGCAGCGGCGAGTACGACCTGGTGATCACCGACGTCGACATGCCGCGCATGGACGGCATCGAACTCGTTTCGCTGATCAAGAAGGACCTGCACCTGCACAAGCTGCCGGTGATGATCGTCTCGTACAAGGACCGCCCGGAAGACCGCGCGCGCGGCCTGTCCGCCGGCGCCGACTATTATCTGACCAAGGGCAGCTTCCACGACGAGACCTTGCTCGACGCGGTGGCCGACCTGATAGGAGATGCCCGCTTATGAGCCGGACTTCATGAAAATTGCCATTGCCAACGATGTCGCCATGGCCGCCGAAGCGCTGCGCCGCGTGGTGGCCAGCACGCAGGAACACCAGGTGCTGTGGATCGCCCGCACGGGGCTCGAAGCGGTGCGCATGTGCGAGGCCAACCGGCCCGACCTGATCCTGATGGACCTGAACATGCCGGAGATGGATGGCGTCGAGGCGACGCGCCTGATCATGGAGCAAAGCCCGTGCGCCATCCTGGTGGTCACGGGCCGGCCGCAGGACAATGTCAACCAGGTCTTCCGCGCGCTGGGCGCGGGCGCGCTCGACGTCACGGCCACCCCCGTGCTGCAGGGCCAGGTGGGCGGCGACAGCGAACTGCTGGCCAAGATCAAGACCATCGGCAAGCTGATACGCCACAGCACGGAAGCGACGCCACCGCGCCTGGCGAACGGCAATGGCGGCGAACGGGGCGAGGGCCAGGTATCGACCCTGGTGGCCATCGGCGCCTCGACGGGCGGGCCGTCAGCGGTAGCCAAGGTGCTGTCCGGCTGGACGCCGCCGCCCGGCTGCGCCATCGTCGTGGTGCAGCATATCGATGAAACCTTCGCCTCGCACTTCGCGAAGTGGCTGGACGACCAATTGAGCATGCCCGTGCGCGTGATCGCCGATGGCGACGAACTGGTGGCTGGAACGGTGCTGATCGCCAAGACGAATGACCACTTGCTGCTAGATCAAAATTATCGTTTGGGTTACGATGCAGCTCCGCGCGACTATGTGTACCGCCCGTCCGTCGATGTCTTCTTCAACTGCGTGGCACAGCACTGGCGCGGCGATGCCATCGGAGTATTGCTTACGGGCATGGGACGCGATGGCGGCGACGGCTTGCTGGCCATGCGCCGCGCAGGCAAGACCACCATCGCGCAAGACCAGGCCAGCAGCGCCGTCTACGGCATGCCGCGCGCGGCAGCCGAACTCGATGCGGCGCAGCAAATCCTGCCATTGGATAAAATAGGCGCCAGCCTGCGCAGCCGCCTGGGCGCCAAACTCAACAATGGGTGGGAGCCCTCCCCTAACATCTGAAAAGAATGCAATGCCAGAATTTTCCTCCAGCTACATCCAGCACGAACCGGCATTGACCGAATTCAAGGTCAGCGTCCTGCTGGTGGACGACCAGCTGATCATTGCTGAGGCAATCCGGCGCATGCTGAGCGACCAGCAGGATATCGAGTTTCACTATGTTACCGATGCCAACCAGGCGCTGGACACGGCGCAGCGCCTGCGGCCCACCGTCATCCTGCAAGACCTGGTCATGCCGGGCATCGACGGTTTTGCCTTGATCAAGCTGTACCGCGAAAACGAGGCGCTGGCGCACGTGCCGGTGATCGTGATGTCGGCCAAGGATGACCCGAAACTCAAGGCGCACAGCTTTGCCGTCGGCGCCAACGATTACGTGGTGAAACTGCCGGACCGCCTGGAACTGCTGGCGCGCATACGCTACCATTCCAGCGCCCACATCAGCCGCCTGCAGCGCGACCAGGCATTTCGTTTCCTGCGTGAAAGTCAGAAAAACCTGGCCGACGCGAATATCGAATTGCAAAAACTGGCCGCCCTCGATGGCTTGACGGGCATCGCCAATCGCCGCCGCTTCGATGAAACCCTGCAGCTCGAATGGCAGCGGAGCCAGCGCGACAAAGCACCGCTCAGCCTGCTGTTTTGCGATATCGATTATTTCAAGAGCTATAACGACCATTTCGGCCACCTGCCGGGCGACCTGTGCCTGAAAAAAGTGGCGGCCGTGCTGACCGAGCACTTGAAACGCCCGGCCGACCTGGCCGCCCGCTATGGCGGCGAGGAATTCGCGCTGATCTTGCCGGAAACGGAACTGGCGGGCGCCTTGCAGATCGCCGAAGCATGCCGGCGCCACCTGGAAGGCTTGCAGATCGAAAACCCGGCGGCGAGCAGCGGCATCGTCACCATCTCGATCGGCGTGGCCACCGTCGTGCCATCGCCACAATCGACGGTGGAACAATTGATCAACCGCGCCGACCAGGCCCTGTATGCGGCCAAGCGCGGCGGGCGCAACAGCGTGCTGAGCGCCGATGACGCCAGTGAATAGTTTTTAACCCCAAGGAAAGTGAAGCATGAGCACACAACTGGACAATGTCAGTGTCGTCAAGAAATCGAATATCTACTTCGACGGCAAATGCGTCTCGCACAACGTCATTTTTGCCGATGGCACGAAGAAAAGCGTGGGCGTGATTTTCGCGTCATCGCTGCGCTTCAACACGGGCGCGCCGGAAGTCATGGAAATCGTCGGCGGCCTGTGCAAGGTACGCCTGGCCGACGCGACGGAGTGGAACAGCTATGGCCCGGGCACGCAATTCAAAATCCCGGGCAATAGCTATTTTGACATCGAGACGATCGAAACTGTCGACTACGTCTGCCACTTCGGCTGATTAAACAAACACAGGCTCGGGCGACAGGCGCACGCCATATTTCGCCTCTACATCATCCTGTATCGCTTCCGCCAGCCGGGTAATGTCCGCGCCACGAGCGCCGCCATTATTCACCAGGACCAGCGCCTGCTTGGGATACACTCCCGCGGGCCCCAGGTTCCTTCCCTTCCAGCCGCACTGATCGATCAGCCAGCCGGCCGCCAGCTTTTCCGTGCCATCGGGCTGCGCATGGTGCACCAACGCGGGGAAACGTTCCAGTAAAGCAAGACATTGCTCCCGTGACACCACAGGATTCTTGAAGAAGCTGCCCGCATTGCCGATCACGGCCGGGTCCGGCAATTTTCGCCGGCGGATCGCCATCACGGTCTCGGCCACCTGTTGCGGCGTCGGCTCGGCAAGATGGCGCTCGGCCACGGCCTGCGCCAGTTCCGCATAGCGCAGGTTCGGCTGCCACTGGGCCGGCAAGGCGAACGTCACCTCCAGCACGATCAGCTCGCGCCCGTCGGCCTGCTTGAAGATACTGTCGCGGTAGGCGAAACGGCAAGCGTCGCGGTCCATGTCGAAGACGATGCCGCTGGCGCTGTGCATGACGCTCACGCTATGCAGATAATCCTTGATTTCAACGCCGTACGCGCCAATATTCTGGATAGGCGCCGCGCCCACCGTGCCCGGGATCAAGGACAGGTTTTCCAGCCCGCCCACGCCCTGCGCCAGGGTCCATTGCACGAAATCGTGCCAGTTTTCGCCGGCCGCGGCCGTGACGAGTACCGTCTCGAAATCGGCCTGCGCCAGGCGCATGCCGCGCGTGGCCATATGCAGGACCACGCCGGGAAAATCGCCGGTCAGGACAATGTTGCTGCCGCCGCCCAGGATCAGGCGCGGCATGGCGGACAGGGCCGGATCGTTCAGGGCTGCCTGCAATTCGGCCTGCGAGGTGATGCGCACATACGCGGCCGCACTGGCGGTGATGCCGAAGGTATTGAGGTGCTGGAGGGAGTAATTGTGTTCGATGGTGAGCTCTGCAGACATGGGATCGGGAAATTTTGCTCGATTATAGAGCGAAAGCGACAAAAAACCACCTCAGGACAAGGGCGACTTGCCCGTTGTCCGTTAAAATGTCGCATCTTTAACAGGGCCGTCCCATGGCGCGGAATCAGCCGCCAAGGCCCAGTGCGCCGAGCGCGCGCTCGCTTTAACAAGAAAAGGAACAGACCATGCCGTCATTTGATGTAGTCTCCGAAGCCGATATGATCGAAGTCAAGAATGCAGTCGAACAATCCAACAAGGAAATCACGACCCGTTTCGACTTCAAGGGCAGCGACGCCCGCGTCGAACACAAGGAAAACGAACTGACCGCGTTTGCGGATTCGGAATTCCAGCTCAGCCAGGTGCGCGACGTGCTGACGAACAAATTGACCAAACGCAAGGTCGATGTGCGCTTCCTCGACGAAGGCGACATCAAGAAGATCGGCGGCGACAAGGTCAAGCAGGTCATCAAGATCAAGAATGGCATCGAATCGGATGACGCCAAGAAAATCGTGCGCGTCATCAAGGATAGCAAGATGAAAGTACAGGCGAGCATCCAGGGCGAAGCCGTGCGCGTCACGGGCGCCAAGCGCGACGACCTGCAGGCGGCCATGGCGATGCTGCGCAAGGACGTGCCCGACATGCCGCTGGAATTTAATAATTTCCGCGATTAAACGCGGTTCGGCCTGCCCCTGCAGCGGCACGGTGGCAGGCGCAAGAACGGCGCAATGCCTCGGTAAGCGCAAGCGCTTGGGGTAGAATTGGGGCTGTGCACAGCGACATGCGCCCGCACGCCCGAACGGCAGCGGGCCTGACAGTACATCTGGCTCAGTGATAACCACGGTAGTCTAAGGATAGCAATGAAACGTGTTGATGATTTCCGCCTGCGATTTGGCAAAAAAGAATATGTGCCCATCATGATAGGCGGAATGGGTGTGGATATTTCCACGTCGGAGCTGGCGCTGGAAGCGGCCCGCTTGAATGGTATCGGCCATATTTCCGATGCCATGGTGGAAGACGTGTCGGATCGCCGTTTCGACACCACCTTCGTCAAGGACAAGACGAAACTATACAAATTCAACATCAATAACAGCGACAAGGCCGTGGTGCAGTTCGACCTGGGCCGCCTGGCGGAAGCGCAGCGGCTGCATATCGGCCGCACCATGGAAGCCAAAAAAGGCGATGGTTTGATCTTCGTCAATTGCATGGAAAAGCTGACCATGAATGGCCCGCGCGAAACCTTGCGCGTACGCCTGAACGCGGCGCTGGATGCGGGCATCGACGGCATCACCCTGTCGGCCGGCCTGCACTTCGGTTCGTTCGCCCTGATCGCCGACCATCCGCGTTTCCGCGATGCCAAGCTGGGCATCATCGTCTCGTCCGTGCGTGCCCTGCAAATTTTCCTGCGCAAGAATGCCAAGCTGGACCGCCTGCCCGACTTCGTCATCGTCGAAGGCCCGCTGGCCGGTGGCCACCTGGGCTTCGGCATGGACTGGGCCAACTACGACCTGCATACGATTACCGCGGAAATCCTCGCCTACCTGAAAACGGAGCAGCTGGACATCCCGCTGATCGCCGCCGGCGGCATCTTCACGGGCAGCGATGCCGTGTCTTTCCTGGAAGCAGGCGCCGCTGGCGTGCAGGTGGCCACCCGCTTCACCGTCACCCATGAGTGCGGCTTGCCGCACAAGGTCAAGCAGGAATACTACCGGGCCTCGGAAGAAGACATCATCGTCAATGGCGTCTCGCCCACCGGCTATCCGATGCGCATGCTGAAGAACACGCCCGCCATCGGCGCCGGCATTCGTCCCGGCTGCGAATCGTACGGCTACCTGCTCGATGCGACGGGCAACTGCGCCTACATCAACTCGTACAACCGCGAAGTGGCAGCCCATCCGGAACAAAAGACCGTCGTCGTGATGGACAAGACGTGCTTGTGCACCCATATGCGCAACTTCAACTGCTGGACCTGCGGCCACTACACCTACCGCCTGAAGGACACCACGCATAAGCTCGACAATGGCGAATACCAGGTCTTGTCGGCTGAACACGTCTTCAAGGACTACCAGTTCAGCGTCGACAACCAGATCGCCCTGCCGGAAAAAGAAATACCAGGCTGAGTGTTATCAGAATGAAATAAAAATGGCGCAGCCTGCGAGGGCTGCGCCATTTTTTATGGCTGCCGCAATTCCGCCAGCAGTGGTTCGATCTGCTCAAAACGGGGCCGCCGCAGCGGCTCATCGGCCAGGCAGGCGTCGCGCAAGCCCAGCAAGGCGGGCAAGGGATGGACACAGCGCGCGCTCAACTCGTCGAGCAAGACGCCAAACGCGCGCGCCTCCACCGCCTGCAGCCAGACCGCTTGCCGGGTGGCGGGCACAAACATGGAGGCGGCGCCAAAATCGCCCAGCAGGCAGGCGCCATCGCCCGCATGCAGGATATTGTGGGCATAGAGGTCGCCATGCGTCATGCCATGGGCGTGCAATTGCCGCACGGCCGAGGCGATGCCGTGCGCGATGGCCAGCACCTGCCGCTGCGTAAAGCACGCATCTGGCGCATACACGTCGCGCGTGCAGGAAGCCAAGCTGGGCGGCCCCGCCAGGTTGCGGTAGGCCGGATCGATCAAGGGCATGAGCAGGCCCGGCGCGCCCTGCGGATGGCCGTCAAGCGTGCCCAGGATCGGGATCAGGCTGGCATGCGCTCCCGCGCTGACACAAGCGGCCATCTCGCTGCGCGGCAAGCCGTCGCTGGTCATGCTGCCCTTGAACACTTTCACGGCAAGCTGCACCTCGTCCAGCGCCGCCCGGCAAATCACGCCCGAGGCTCCCTCGCCCAATTGCGCGCCGATTTGCAGTTCCGTCCAGGCGATGGCTGGCATGGCCGCATTGGCCAGGGCAGCCGATTCGCGCGCTTCGCTGCAAGGATTGCCCGCATAGGCAAGCCAGCCCAGGCGCGGCAACGACAGCAGGCAATCGGGCAGCGCCAGGAAACGATTCGCCGCGATGCGCACCAGCTCCAGCTGCGTGCAGGCGGCCAGCGATGCGGGTAAATCAGTTAAATGATTGCCGGCCAGCATCAGTTTCTGTAATTGCTCGCATCGGCCGATTTCTTCCGGCAAGGCTGCGATGGCATTGTCGGTCAGGGTCAGCCAGCGCAGCCCCGGTGGCAAGGACGATGCCGGCACCGTATGAATCCGGTTCGCCTTGAAGCCTATCATGCTCAGTGACAGGCAGGAACCCAGCATGGGCGGCAAGGTGGTGAACTGGTTGTCCGAGCAAAAGAGGATGCGCAGCTTGCGCAGACGCGGCAAATCATCGGGCAGCGAAGAAAGCGCATTGCCCGACAAATCGAGGATTTCCAGGGTATCGGCCAGGTCAAAAATTTCCACTGGGAAAGTCGTCAAGCCGCAGGACAGGCGCAGGCGTTGCGCGCCGGCCAACTGACCGGCGCGCAACTGTTCAAGGGTAGTGGACAAGGCACGCTTTCAAGACGATAAAGGCGAAAGTGTAGCAGGCAGCGCAACAAACGGCGCCTCTCATTTCCCGCGCCCAAGGCAAGGCCGGCTGCCGCGGACCTTATCGACGCCATCAACAAGCAGGGCCAGCAGCAGCGCCGCTATCGCCGTCAGCAACAAGGCGTGGTAATTACCGCCGCTGCGCGAAAACAGATAGGAATACCCATAGCCGGCCAGTGCCTGGAATAAGGCAAAGGCGGTAGTCGCCTTGCTCCATGCCGCGCTTTGTGCGGCTGCATCGCCGGGCAACAACTGGTGCAGGCGCCCCAAGGTAATAGGAACTATGCCGGGCGGGAAAGTCCCGACCACGAAGACCGCGACAATGAGAACGAAATACTGTTGCGTAACAAGCATCACGCCCAGCGCAAGCGCCTGCAGCCACAAGGCCAGGTGGCTGGCCAGGCCGGCGCCGATGCGGTCGGCCAGCGCGCCATACAGCATGGGGCCGGCGATCGCGCCCAGGCCATACACGACCCAGAACAGCGCTGCCGTCTGCGTGCCCCAGCCGAGGCCGCGCGCCACATAGTCGACGAGGAACACCATCATCGGTACCAGGGCCACAGCCATCAAGGCGTATTGCAGGAACAAGCTGTTCAATCCCCTGGGAGCGCCGGCCGCTGGTACGGCAGCCCGCACTGCAATGGCAGGCGTTTCCGCCGGTCCATTGGCAGGCCAGAATGACCAGGTCAGCAAGGACAACAGCAGCGACAGTAGGCCTATGCCTATCCAGGTCAGCCGCAAGCCGAACTGCATCAGCACGGGCACCAAAGTTCCCGAGGCCGCCACGCCCAGCCCGACACCAAGAAAAATCGCGCCGCCTGCCAGGCCCCTGCGCCTGGCAGGAACATGCGGCAGCACAGTCGAGGCCACCAACACCATGATGCAGCCGCCAGCCAGGCCCGACAAAAACCGCCAGACGAAATACCAGGACAGCGACAGTGGGAAGGCGCAGGCAAAAAAGGCCAGCGAGGCCAGCAGCATCATGCAGCGCAAAATGCTGCGCGCATGCACCCGCCTGGCCAGCGGGCGCCCCAGCAAGGCGCCCGCCAGATAACCGATCAGGTTGGCGGCGCCCAGGTAAATGACGTCGGCGACGGCAAACCAGTGGGCATCGATCAGCGCGGGAATCAGTGGTGTGTAGGCAAATCGGGCCAATCCGATACCGACCAGGCTGGCACACAGGCCGGCAAGGATGGCACGGATGCTTGCGGCAGTGTTCTCCGGACTGGCTGTCAGCGTTGCGGAACTCATCAAACCCTTTCGTCGGCTGCGCTGCAGTTTGCGCGATCCAACATGGTAACACCGCCTCAATCCGGCTTGCTCGCCGGCCGGCAGATCCCGATCGGCGCGCAGGTCGGCGCAGTTCAGCGCAGGCCAGCGCAGGTCGGCGTAGGTCGGCGTAGGTCAGGCGTAGGTCGGCTTAGCGCAGCGTAAGCCGACACCACCTGCGGCGCCCGACAAAACCCCAGACGAAAAAAAACCCCACCGGAATCCGGCGGGGTTTTCTTCTACTGCATATAACAAGCCTGACGATAACCTACTTTCACACTGGTTGCAGCACTATCATCGGCGCAAAGTTGTTTCACGGTCCTGTTCGGGATGGGAAGGGGTGGGACCAACTTGCTATGGTCATCAGGCATAACTTGTACTGGCGTTTGTCCTCAGTGGAGCGACAAGGCCATGAATCTGGAAGAAGCAAAGATCAAGGGTAATGAATGATAGTATCAACACACACGCAACGTTGTACCGTCTTATCCTCTGTACCTGCTAAGGTTATAGGGACAAGCCGTACGGGCAATTAGTACTGGTTAGCTTAATGCATTACTGCACTTCCACACCCAGCCTATCAACGTCCTGGTCTCGAACGACCCTTCAAAGAGCTCAAGGCTCTGGGAAATCTCATCTCAAGGCAAGTTTCCCGCTTAGATGCTTTCAGCGGTTATCTCTTCCGAACTTAGCTACCCGGCAATGCCACTGGCGTGACAACCGGTACACCAGAGGTTCGTCCACTCCGGTCCTCTCGTACTAGGAGCAGCCCCCTTCAAATTTCCAACGCCCACGGCAGATAGGGACCAAACTGTCTCACGACGTTTTAAACCCAGCTCACGTACCACTTTAAATGGCGAACAGCCATACCCTTGGGACCGGCTACAGCCCCAGGATGTGATGAGCCGACATCGAGGTGCCAAACTCCCCCGTCGATATGAACTCTTGGGAGGAATCAGCCTGTTATCCCCAGAGTACCTTTTATCCGTTGAGCGATGGCCCTTCCATACAGAACCACCGGATCACTATGTCCTACTTTCGTACCTGCTCGACTTGTCAGTCTCGCAGTTAAGCACGCTTATGCCATTGCACTATCAACACGATGTCCGACCGTATCTAGCGTACCTTCGAACTCCTCCGTTACACTTTAGGAGGAGACCGCCCCAGTCAAACTGCCTACCATGCACTGTCCCCGATCCGGATAACGGACCAAGGTTAGAACCTCAAACAAACCAGGGTGGTATTTCAAGGTTGGCTCCACGAGAACTAGCGTCCCCGCTTCAAAGCCTCCCACCTATCCTACACAGATTGGTTCAAAGTCCAATGCAAAGCTACAGTAAAGGTTCATGGGGTCTTTCCGTCTAGCCGCGGGTAGATTGCATCATCACAAACATTTCAACTTCGCTGAGTCTCGGGAGGAGACAGTGTGGCCATCGTTACGCCATTCGTGCAGGTCGGAACTTACCCGACAAGGAATTTCGCTACCTTAGGACCGTTATAGTTACGGCCGCCGTTTACTGGGACTTCAATCAAGAGCTTGCACCCCATCATTTAATCTTCCAGCACCGGGCAGGCGTCACACCCTATACGTCCACTTTCGTGTTTGCAGAGTGCTGTGTTTTTATTAAACAGTCGCAGCCACCAGTTTATTGCAACCCTTTCACCCTCATGGAGTAAACCAATCAAGCTACCGGGGCGTACCTTTTCCCGAAGTTACGGTACCAATTTGCCGAGTTCCTTCTCCCGAGTTCTCTCAAGCGCCTTAGAATACTCATCTCGCCCACCTGTGTCGGTTTGCGGTACGGTCTCGTATGACTGAAGCTTAGAGGCTTTTCTTGGAACCACTTCCGATTGCTTCGTGAACAAGTTCACTCGTCCCATCCCCTTGAATTCCGCGCCCGGATTTGCCTAAGCGCCTTCTATGAGACAGAAACTGACTATTCCAACAGTCAGACAACCTTCCGCGATCCGTCCCCCCATCGCATCATACGACGGTGCAGGAATATTAACCTGCTTCCCATCAGCTACGCATCTCTGCCTCGCCTTAGGGGCCGACTCACCCTGCTCCGATGAACGTTGAACAGGAAACCTTGGGCTTACGGCGTGGAGGCTTTTCACCCCCATTATCGCTACTCATGTCAGCATTCGCACTTCTGATACCTCCAGCATCCTTTACAAGACACCTTCGCAGGCTTACAGAACGCTCTCCTACCATATATATTGCTATATATCCGCAGCTTCGGTGACTGGCTTAGCCCCGTTACATCTTCCGCGCAGGACGACTCGATCAGTGAGCTATTACGCTTTCTTTAAATGATGGCTGCTTCTAAGCCAACATCCTGACTGTTTTAGCCTTCCCACTTCGTTTTCCACTTAGCCAATCTTTGGGACCTTAGCTGGCGGTCTGGGTTGTTTCCCTCTTGACGCCGGACGTTAGCACCCGACGTCTGTCTCCCAAGCTCGCACTCATCGGTATTCGGAGTTTGCAATGGTTTGGTAAGTCGCAATGACCCCCTAGCCATAACAGTGCTCTACCCCCGATGGTGATACTTGAGGCACTACCTAAATAGTTTTCGGAGAGAACCAGCTATTTCCAAGTTTGTTTAGCCTTTCACCCCTACCCACAGCTCATCCCCTAATTTTTCAACATTAGTGGGTTCGGACCTCCAGGGCGTGTTACCGCACCTTCATCCTGGCCATGAGTAGATCACTTGGTTTCGGGTCTACACCCAGCGACTGATCGCCCTATTCGGACTCGATTTCTCTACGGCTTCCCTATGCGGTTAACCTTGCCACTGAATGTAAGTCGCTGACCCATTATACAAAAGGTACGCAGTCACGGAACAAGTCCGCTCCTACTGTTTGTATGCACACGGTTTCAGGATCTATTTCACTCCCCTTCCGGGGTTCTTTTCGCCTTTCCCTCACGGTACTGGTTCACTATCGGTCGATTACGAGTATTTAGCCTTGGAGGATGGTCCCCCCATATTCAGACAGGATGTCACGTGTCCCGCCCTACTTGTCGTACGCTTAGTACCACCGGTCCGATTTCACATACGGGGCTATCACCCGCTATGGCTCCTATTTCCAGAGGATTCTGTTATCGGTCCGACTATCACGTACAGGCTCTTCCCATTTCGCTCGCCGCTACTTTGGGAATCTCGGTTGATTTCTTTTCCTGCAGCTACTTAGATGTTTCAGTTCGCCGCGTTCGCCTTGCATACCTATGTATTCAGTATGCAATACCCTAAAAGGGTGGGTTGCCCCATTCGGAAATCTGCGGATCAAAGTGTGTTTGCTCACTCCCCGCAGCTTATCGCAAGCTACTACGTCCTTCATCGCCTGTAATCGCCAAGGCATCCACCATGTGCACTTATTCGCTTGTCCCTATAACGTTAGCCTCTGAAGACCGAAGTCATCAAAGAGCGCTACAGGGATAAGAAAGTACAACGTTGTTGCTTGTTTGTTGATACATACAATCATTACCCATCAAGTCGCCTCATGCATTGCTGCACGCATAGACTTGATCAATAAATAATCTTTACTTCTTCCAGATTGTTAAAGAACGAAACAGCTTTGATCGCTAAAAGATCAAATCTAAACCCAGAGGCTTACATTTGTACTTTCGGTAAAACGTGGTGGAGGATGACGGGATCGAACCGACGACCCCCTGCTTGCAAAGCAGGTGCTCTCCCAGCTGAGCTAATCCCCCTGGGTATGACTGGTAGGGCTGGTTGGACTCGAACCAACGACCCCCGCGTTATCAACACGGTGCTCTAACCAGCTGAGCTACAGCCCCAACGCGGTGCTACTACGACTACTGTTTCTTCTTAATTAAACAGCCGATAAGTGTGAACATTTGAGGCGTGAAGCATTACTGCTTCGTGCAAACTCTAGAAAGGAGGTGATCCAGCCGCACCTTCCGATACGGCTACCTTGTTACGACTTCACCCCAGTCACGAATCCTACCGTGGTAAGCGCCCTCCTTGCGGTTAAGCTACCTACTTCTGGTAAAACCCGCTCCCATGGTGTGACGGGCGGTGTGTACAAGACCCGGGAACGTATTCACCGCGACATGCTGATCCGCGATTACTAGCGATTCCAACTTCATGCAGTCGAGTTGCAGACTACAATCCGGACTACGATACACTTTCTGCGATTAGCTCCCCCTCGCGGGTTGGCGGCGCTCTGTATGTACCATTGTATGACGTGTGAAGCCCTACCCATAAGGGCCATGAGGACTTGACGTCATCCCCACCTTCCTCCGGTTTGTCACCGGCAGTCTCATTAGAGTGCCCTTTCGTAGCAACTAATGACAAGGGTTGCGCTCGTTGCGGGACTTAACCCAACATCTCACGACACGAGCTGACGACAGCCATGCAGCACCTGTGTACTGGTTCTCTTTCGAGCACTCCCCAATCTCTCGGGGATTCCAGCCATGTCAAGGGTAGGTAAGGTTTTTCGCGTTGCATCGAATTAATCCACATCATCCACCGCTTGTGCGGGTCCCCGTCAATTCCTTTGAGTTTTAATCTTGCGACCGTACTCCCCAGGCGGTCTACTTCACGCGTTAGCTGCGTTACCAAGTCAATTAAGACCCGACAACTAGTAGACATCGTTTAGGGCGTGGACTACCAGGGTATCTAATCCTGTTTGCTCCCCACGCTTTCGTGCATGAGCGTCAATCTTGACCCAGGGGGCTGCCTTCGCCATCGGTGTTCCTCCACATATCTACGCATTTCACTGCTACACGTGGAATTCTACCCCCCTCTGCCAGATTCTAGCCTTGCAGTCTCCAATGCAATTCCCAGGTTGAGCCCGGGGATTTCACATCAGACTTACAAAACCGCCTGCGCACGCTTTACGCCCAGTAATTCCGATTAACGCTTGCACCCTACGTATTACCGCGGCTGCTGGCACGTAGTTAGCCGGTGCTTATTCTTCAGGTACCGTCATTAGCAAAGGATATTAGCCTTCACCGTTTCTTCCCTGACAAAAGAGCTTTACAACCCGAAGGCCTTCTTCACTCACGCGGCATTGCTGGATCAGGCTTGCGCCCATTGTCCAAAATTCCCCACTGCTGCCTCCCGTAGGAGTCTGGACCGTGTCTCAGTTCCAGTGTGGCTGGTCGTCCTCTCAGACCAGCTACTGATCGATGCCTTGGTAGGCTTTTACCCTACCAACTAGCTAATCAGATATCGGCCGCTCCACGAGCATGAGGTCTTGCGATCCCCCACTTTCATCCTTAGATCGTATGCGGTATTAGCGTAACTTTCGCTACGTTATCCCCCACTCCAGGGTACGTTCCGATATATTACTCACCCGTTCGCCACTCGCCACCAGAGCAAGCTCCGTGCTGCCGTTCGACTTGCATGTGTAAGGCATGCCGCCAGCGTTCAATCTGAGCCAGGATCAAACTCTTCAGTTTAATCTCTGTTACTTTGCCCTTTTACAGGCACCGTCATTGCTGACGGGTCGCTCACTCAAAAAACTGACAGGCCACTACTTGCGTAGCGCCTATTTCATTATTTCTTGTGAACATTTGATATTTTAAGTATTACAGCAATCCGAAGATCGCTGCTGCACTTGCATCAAATGTCCACACTTATCGACTGTTAATTGTTAAAGAACTGTATTCGGTTACTGCTTTCGCGCTATCGACAAAGCGTTGTGTTTGTCAGCTAGAAGAAGGAAGAGTATGAAGCGTTTCGGCTAATTCGTCAACCTTCTTTTTTCACCCTGCTTTACTCGGCATTTGCATGCGTCGTTCAGCGAGGGGGCGAATTATAGCCCTGAACCGTACGCCCTGCAAGGGCTATTTTTCGCATCCATCCGCACACCTCTCCGCCCAGCAGGCAAAGTGTTCACTTCAAGCGCCCTTTTGTGCAGCCTGTCGCAAGGGGCTGGCGTCACGCCATGGCTTTAGGCACAGTGGCAACATCAGACTCTGACACGGCGCAACAACAGGTTAAACTTGTCCGCCGCGTCGATTAACTCTTGTATCTTGTATTTGAAAGCGTCCACATGCTCCCGATTTCCAACCTGCCGCAACTGTTGAAAACCATCCTCGCCTGGGTGCAACGGGCATTCGACGCGACCACGACCTGGGTCACTCAACTGTCCTGGTGGAAATTTTTTCTGTTTGCCGCCCTGGCCCTGATCGCCGGCTCCATTTTGCAGGATGAACTGTTCTCATCGAGCCCGAATGAGGAAGTCGTCATCAAATCGCACAAGCGCAGCAGCAAAGGCACGGGCGATACCAATATCCTGATCGACGATACGGGCATCCATTTTAATCCTCGCAACAACAAGAACCGGCGCAACAGCACGGCCGATGCCGCCAGCGAGCCGGCCGACGCCACCGAGGCGGACGAGCACGCAAACGCCGTGCCGCCGGCGCCGCCCGAACCGCCGGCCACTCCCGCCAAACCCAGCTATCCGGTGACGACCAATGCTTCGGGGGAAGAAGTCCATATTGAACTGCCGCCACAAATCGGCGAAGAATTGTCGAATGCCATAGAAGAGGCGGTCGATGATGCCGCAGAGCAAAAAGTGTCGCGCTACCACCAGCAAGCATCGACCTGGTTCAAGAGCTTCGTCTCGCTGCTGGTATTGGCCCTGTTCGCCATGAAGGCCTTGGTCGGCGGCAAGAAACGCGCCGAAGCGGAAACCGTCACGGCCAACGAAGCGGCCGAGCGCGAATCGATGCAGCGCCAGCTCAGCGAGGCGAAGATGCAGATGATGCAGGCGCAGGTTGAACCGCACTTCCTGTTCAATACACTTGCTTCCGTCGAGCACCTGATCCAGGTCGATCCGCCGCGCGCCGCCAAGATGCAGCGCAGCCTGATCCAGTACTTGCGCGCCGTGTTGCCGCAAATGCGAGACAACGCCCTGATTACCAACCTGGGCCGTGAAGCGGACATGGTGCAAGCCTATCTGAACCTGCTCAAGATGCGCATGGAAGAGCGCCTGACCGTCGACTTCCAGATTCCCGACGGCCTGCGCAGCGCCGCCTTCCCACCCATGATGCTGCAATCGATGGTGGAAAATGCCATCAAGCACGGCCTGGAAGTCAAGCCGGAAGGCGGCACCCTGCGCATCGTGGCCGAAGTGGCGCACAGCAAGCTGCGCGTCACCGTCACCGACGACGGCCTGGGCTTTGGCGTGGTGCCCAGCGATGGCACGGGCCTGGGCTTGCCCACCATCCGCGAACGCCTGAAACTGCTGCATGGCGACCAGGGCAGCCTGACCATTACGCCAAATCAACCTTCCGGCGTGTGCGCCGTGATCGAAGTGCCGTATCAGCTGTCCAAATAGAGTAGTTGATAAAAACGCTAAATCATTGAATAATCAATCTTCGCCAGTTCACACTTGAAACCTATGCCTACCGCTATTATTGCCGACGACGAAAGACTGATGCGCGACCAGCTGCGCTTGCGCCTGGGCCAGGCCTGGCCCGAGCTGGAAATCATCGGCGAAGCCAAGAATGGCGACGAAGCAATCGAACTGGTGGAACAGCTCAAGCCGGACTTCGCCTTCCTCGATATCCGCATGCCGGGCAAAACGGGCATGGAAGCGGCGCAGGCGATTGGCAGCAAGACGCATATCGTCTTTGTCACGGCCTACGATACCCATGCCGTCGAGGCCTTCGAACGGGGCGCCGTCGATTATGTGCTCAAGCCGCCCGAGCATGAACGCCTGCTGGTGACGGTGGAACGCCTGAAAACCCATTTGAACAAGCCGGCGCTGGACGTCAACAGCAGCGTGACGGCCATGCTGTCGCAACTGGCGGAAAAAATCACGGCCAAGCCCACCTACCTGCAATGGATACAGGCCAGCATCGGCCAGGACTTGCGCATGATCCCGGTGGAAGAGATCCTGTTTTTCCGTTCCGACGAGAAATACACCTGCGTGCAGACAGCCAAGTATGAGGCGCTGATCCGCAAGCCCGTGCGCGACCTGGCGGAAGAGCTCGATCCTTCGCTGTTCTGGCAAATCCACCGCGCCACCCTGGTCAATGTGAATGCCATCGAAGGCGTGACGCGCGACATCCGCGGCCGCCACCTGGTGCTCATCAAAGGCAAGCCCGACAAGCTGGAAGTCAGCCGCAGCTTCCTGCACCTGTTCAAGCAAATGTAAGCATCCTTGCCCGCCGCCCGGCATGCGCCGGCGCGGCACCATCCATCTCTCCTGCTCCAGATCAAGCCGCGCCGCGCCAACTGGCTTAGGCTGCATCAAGTCCTGTCCGCTTTCACCCTGACCGCCTTCTTCGATACATTCGCAAGGAGAGATACATGCCCGACCGAGGCAACTCCGGCCTGCTGCGCATCCTGCCATGGGGCATGGCGGCGGCCATCATGCTGTGCCTGCTGCCCCCGCTGAAGGCAGGCCGACAGCGCCAGGCGCGGGGCCAGGCCATCATCGACAGCGCCAGCGAAGCCATCATCAGCATCGACCACCGGCAACGGATACTGCGCGCCAATGGCGCCGCCGCCAGCCTGTTCGGCAGCACGCCGGCGGCCATGCGCGGCATGCATCTCGGTCATTTCATCCTGCGCGACTTGCGCAGCCTGGGCAGCCACGAAGGGGAACCTCCGCTGATCGACATCAGCCAGGAACTGCGCCTGACGGGCCGCCGCGCCACGGACTACACCTTGACTGGCCGGCGCAGCGATGGCGCCATGTTTCCACTCGAAGGCTCCCTCTCCACCATGCTGGAAAATGGCCAGCCGGTATTTACCATCATCGTGCGCGACATCACCACGCGCAAACAGGTGCATGAACAGCTGGCCCGCTCCTTTTCCCAACTGCGCGAACTGTCAAGCGCCTTGCAAACCATACGCGAAGAGGAGCGCAAGCATATCGCGCGCGAACTGCATGACGACCTGGGGCAATTGCTGGCCACCTTGCGGGTCGACCTGACCCTGGTGCGCCAGCATGCGGACACGACCGCCTCGCTGCAATCGCTGCTGCAGAGCATGGATAGCTTGCTGGTGACGGCCATCACGTCGCTGCGCCGCATTGCCAGCAACCTGCGTCCGCGCGCACTCGATGAAGGCGGCCTGTATTTCGCGCTGCAAAAGCTGCGCCATGATTTCCTGGCGCGCCGCGCCGTGCATTTCGAGCTGCTGGCCGACGAAGCGGACCTGGTCCTCGACGATGCCCGCAGCACGGCCATCTACCGCATCGTGCAGGAAGCGCTGACGAATATCGCGCGCCATGCCGAAGCGAGCCATATCACCATCGCCCTGCACCGCATCGACTCTTCGCTGGCGATCACGATCCAGGACGACGGCAGGGGCATCGCCGAGGACGACCTGGCCAAGGCCACGGCCCTCGGCTTGCTGGGCATGCGCGAACGGGTGTGGGGCTTGAACGGCAGCATCCATATCGGTGCCGATAGCGAACTGGGGGGCACCCGCATCGAAATCTCGCTGCCCATGCATGCGGCGGCGGAAACGGCCACGCCATAAAAAAAGGCGCTCCGTGGAGCGCCCCGTTCACATCCGGTACTGGCCGTGCTTAGAACTTGTGCGTCATGCCCAGCTGGTACATCGATTTTTCGCTGAACTGATCGCGGCCACCATAAACGTACACGGCAGTGCGCTTCGACAGCGGGTAGTCGTAGCCCAGGCCGTAGGCCTTGGCCGTTTCCTTGCCGCTCACGGTGCTGCTGTCTTGCTTCTGCTTCACGTAGCTGACCTTGATGGCGCCACCGCCGATGTCATAGGCCAGGCCCAGCAGGTAGCTCTTGAATTCGCCGGTAACGGCGGCATCGGTATCTGCCTTCGAGTAATCGAAGGTGACCTTGGCCGGGCCAAATTTGTAGCCGCCGCCAACGATCCACAGTTTTGGCTCAGCCGCTGCATTGGCAGCGGACTGCACTTTCTTCTGGTAGCCGGCGTGGGCGCTGGCTGGGCCCTGGTCATACGTGGCGACCACGCTGAAGCCCGAATCCGCATCCTTGATTTCGCTGGCGACGTATTGGCCGCTGACAACGAAACCGCTGAACGATGGGCTGTTGTAGGTCACGGCATTGCTGACGCGCGATACGCCCACCACCGATGCGCTTGGAATGACTTGCGGGCCGTTCGGCGACTGGCCGCCGCGCATGACTGGCTCGTTGATCTTGCCGATGACGCCATAGGTGTTGAATGGATCGACGCGGGCCAGGGTGCCGTCGATCAGGTCCTTGGTGCGGCCCAGGTAGACGGTACCGAAATCACCGGTCAAGCCCACCCATGCCTGGCGGTCGAACAGGGTATTGGCAGTCGCTTGCGCACCGGTATCAGCCTTGAATTCGCTCTCCAGGTTGAAGATGGCTTTCAGGCCGTTGCCCAAATCTTCCGTGCCCTTGAAGCCAATGCGCGAAGCCTGGTTTTCACGTTCCAGCAGCGCACCGCCGGTGGTCTTGGCAATACCCAGGTCGACTACGCCGTAGACGGTGACGTTCGATTGTGCTTGCGCCGTCGCTGCCGCGAAGGTGCCGATGATCAATGCTGCCAGAGTAATTTTTTTCACTTGAGAATCTCTACATTAGGTTGGACAAGATGAGTTGCTGCCGAGCTGCTTAGCTGCTGAACCGAATCATGCCCACGAAATACTTCAACAATATGACATCGACAAGATGTTGCTTTTTAGCACAATATCGTGTCACATAAAAACAACAGGCGAAAAAAAACCGCCCGAAGGCGGCTATTGACCGGCAACAAGCCATTATTTCAGGCGGCAGCTCAGCAGCCAGTAGTGTTCCAGGCGCTTCATGCGGATTTCACGGGCCGAGTGGGCAAACTTCTTGCGCAGGTGACTATCCGATGGGAAATTCTTCAGCACTTCATAGCGCTCGCCCCCATCCGTCGTGCGGAACTGGTGGGTATTGCCTTCCAGGTCGGTGCGCGCGATCACGGTGCTGCTGCCATCGACATAGGAATTGTCGATCAGCACCAGCAGGATGTCCTTGCCCAGCTTGCTGCGCAATTGCTTCAGGTATTTGTCCTGGTCTTCGCGCTTGACGTGCGACCACCAGAAGCCGGCGAACACGGCCGTGAACTTGCCCAGCAGGTCATCGGGCAGGTTGAAGGCGTCGAGCTTGGCGAAGGTGACGTTGTCGGGCAGGCCGCGGGCCTGGGCCAGCGCCAGCATTTCATCGTTGATATCGGTGGCCAGCACGGACTCGGCCGACTCGGCGACCACTTCCGTCCAGTAGCCGGTGCCGCAGGCCAGTTCCAGCACGGTGTGGCCTTCCAGCACGTCGGCGACCTTGTCGCGCAACACTTCCAGGTCTTCCTGGCGCTCGGGCTTGTCATAGACGCGCTCGTACTGCTGCGCGATGGTGGCGTAATATTTGGCAAGCTGATCGGTAATCATGTGTTTCTTCTCTTCTAAATAATCTGGGCCAGGCACATCGCCCGCCCGTGTCCTGCATGGTTATAGTTCGTAGTGCTCTTTATCACCGCTCATCGCCTGCTCGATGAGCTTGCGGTTCAGGGTCGGCGTCAGCAACTCGATAAAGGTATAAATATAGCTGCGCAAATAGGCGCCCTGCTTGACGGCCACGCGCGACACATTCATGCCGAACAGGTGCCCGACAGGGATGGCGCGCAAGCCTTTGTCGCGCTCGGCATCGAAGGCCATACCCGCTATGATACCAATCCCCATGCCCAACTCGACATAAGTCTTGATCACGTCGGCGTCGATGGCCTCCAGCAGGATGTCCGGCTTGAGGCCGCGCAACACGAAAGCGTGGTCGATCTTGTTGCGTCCGGCAAACGCGCTGTCATAGGTAATCAGGGGGAAGGCGGCGATTTCTTCCAGGGTCACAGACTTCGATTTGAGCAGCGGATGGTCGACCGGCACCACCACCACGTGCTCCCATTGATAACAAGGCAAGGTGATCAGGCCATCGATGGCGGCGATCGATTCGGTGGCGATGGCCAGGTCCGCCTGGTCGCGCTGCACCATCTCGGCGATCTGGCGCGGGTTGCCTTGCAACAAAGATAGGCGTACCTTGGGGAACTTCAACATGAATGCCTGCACCACCTTGGGCAAGGTGTAGCGCGCCTGCGTATGCGTGGTGGCGATGGTGAAGCTGCCGCTGTCCTGTGCCGCGAATTCCTTGCCGATGCGCTTCATGCTGTCGATTTCCTGCATGATCAGTTCGACCGATTCCAGCACCAGGCGGCCCGGCTCCGTCAGGCCACGGATGCGCTTGCCGTGGCGCGTAAA
The DNA here is from genome assembly GCF_058798615.1 of Janthinobacterium sp. GW822-FHT07H11. NCBI lineage: Bacteria > Pseudomonadati > Pseudomonadota > Betaproteobacteria > Burkholderiales > Oxalobacteraceae > Janthinobacterium > Janthinobacterium sp. GW822-FHT07H11. The sequence goes on along the minus strand of NZ_CM179507.1, from coordinate 1,968,480 downwards.
GATATCCACGCCCAGCTCTTCTTCCAGCTCGATGATGGCTTTCGACACGCCCGGTTGCGACGTAAACAAGGCCTTGGCGGCGTCCGTCAGGTTGTAATTCTGACGGACCGCTTCGCGCACGAAGCGCAATTGATGGAGATTCATTGCTGGTTTTGCCCTAGAAATTTGCCGGTGTTCCACCCTACCCATGATTTTGCATGCATGCATATACGCATATCGCATATAAGCAAATGCGTACTTAGTAGTTTGGAATAAACACTAAGTTTATTACTATTGCGAGTACTTTGGGGGTGCAAGCATGACTTTGTCTTATATAGTCTCAGGATTTGCCGTAGGATTACTGGTAGGAATGACCGGCGTGGGCGGCGGTTCGCTGATGACGCCGCTGTTAACCTTGCTGTTTGGCGTACCGCCCTCCGTGGCCGTGGGCACCGACCTGGCGTTCGCCTCGATCACCAAGAGCGCCGGCACCCTGACGCACCGCCTGCGCGGCACCATCCGCTGGGATATCGTCAAGCGCCTGTGCATCGGCGCCCTGCCTGCCGCCGTGGTATCCACGCTGGCGTTGAAATCGTTCGGTACGCTGTCGCCGGAAATCGGCCAGATCATCCGCTATTCGATCGCCGGTTCGGTGCTGCTGACCGTTGTCGCGCTCGTCTTCAAGAGCCGCATGCTGGCGTGGATCAATGCCCACCCTGAAAAACAATTGCAAGGCAACAAGCTTGCCGCCGCCACCATTCTTTCCGGCGCCGTGCTGGGCACCCTGGTCACGATCTCGTCCATCGGCGCTGGCGCCATCGGCGCCACCCTGCTGGTGATGCTGTATCCGCGCATGAGCTCGGCCGAAGTGGCCGGCACCGACATCGCCTACGCCGTGCCCCTGACGGCCATCGCCGCCCTGGGCCACTGGTGGCTCGGCTCCATCCACTGGGAATTGCTCGCCTCCCTGCTGGTCGGCTCCCTGCCCGGCATCACCATCGGCTCGTGGGTGGCCCGCTCCGTGCCGGAAAAGTTTTTACGGGTACTGCTGGCGATGACCTTGACCGGCGTGGCAGTGAAGCTAATCTATTAATTACCGAACAAGTGACAAGAGCAGTATCAAGAACATCATCCCAGGCAGTCTTCCAGCACCCCGGCTTTTTTAGGAATTGATATGTACCATTACGATCAGTACGACCACCTCATCATCAAAGAACGCATCGCCCAGTACCGAGACCAGGTTGCGCGCCGTATCGCCAATGAACTGACGGAAGAGGAATTCATTCCGCTGCGCCTGCAAAACGGCCTGTACATGCAACGCCACGCCTACATGCTGCGCATCGCCGTGCCCTACGGCTTGCTGTCGTCCAAGCAGATGCGCATGTTCGCGCACATCGCGCGCAAGTATGACCGCGGCTATGGCCATTTCACCACGCGCCAGAACATCCAGTTCAACTGGATTGAGCTGGAACAAACGCCCGATATCCTGACGGACCTGGCTTCCGTGGAAATGCACGCGATCCAGACGTCCGGCAACTGTATCCGTAATACAACATCGGACCCGTACGCCGGTGTCGCCGCCGATGAAATCATCGATCCGCGCCCGTACGCGGAAGTGCTGCGCCAGTGGAGCACCTTCCACCCCGAGTTCATCGCCCTGCCGCGTAAATTCAAGGTCGCCATCAATGGCGCCGAGGAAGACCGCGCCGCCATCGCCGTGCACGACATCGGCTTGACGGCCGTGCGTAACGAAGCCGGCGAAGTGGGCTTCAAGGTGATGGCGGGCGGCGGCATGGGCCGCACGCCTATCCTGGGCAGCGTCGTGCGCGACTTCCTGCCATGGCAGCATTTGCTGACGTATATCCAGGCCATCATGCGCGTGTACAACCTGCACGGCCGCCGCGACAACAAATACAAGGCGCGCATCAAGATCTTGCTGAAAGCCATCGGCGTGGAAGAATTCACGCGCCAGGTGGAAGCGGAGTGGGTCGATTTGAAGGATGGTCCGGAAACCTTGACGGCCGAGGAAATGCAGCGCGTGGCGGACTTCTTCAATCCGCCCGCCTACCTGGCCCTGCCGGAACTCGACTACCAGGCCGAACACGCGGACAACAAGGCCTATGTGAACTGGCTGGCGCGCAACGTCAAGCCGCACCAGCGTCCCGGCTACGTGGCCGTGGTGCTGTCCTTGAAGAAAACCGGCGTGCCGCCGGGCGACGCGACGGCCGAGCAGATCGACTTCGTGGCCGACCTGGCCGAGCGCTACAGCTTTGGCGAACTGCGCGTGACGCACGAGCAAAACCTGGTGCTGGCCGACGTGGAGCAGTCGAAACTGTTCAAGCTGTGGCAGGAAGCCAAGGCGCACGGCCTGGCCACGCCGAATATCGGCTTGCTGACCGACATGATCTGCTGCCCCGGCGGCGATTTCTGCTCGCTGGCGAACGCCAAGTCGCTGCCGATCGCGGCCGCCATCGCCGAGCGCTTCGACAGCATCGACTTCCAGCACGATATCGGCGAGATCGAACTGAATATTTCCGGCTGCATCAATGCCTGCGGCCACCATCACGTGGGCAGCATCGGCATCCTCGGCGTCGACAAGGATGGCAGCGAATGGTATCAAGTGTCGATCGGCGGCGCGCAAGGCAACAACGCCGCCATCGGCAAGATCATCGGACCATCGTTCTCCTCGCTGCAGATGCCTGAAGTGATCGCCCGCCTGCTGCACGTCTACGTGCGCGACCGCCATGAAGGCGAGCGCTTCGTCGACACGGCCCAGCGCCTGGGCCTGGCGCCGTTCAAGGAACATGTCTATGCAACGCCGATCACCGTCGGCAACCTGGTGGGAGAAGACGAATATGTTTGAAGTACGCGAAGAAATCATCAAGAACGCCGCCGTGGTGCCAAATGCCTGGGGCTTGCTGCGCCTCGATGAGAGCGACACGCCGGAAACGGTCGTCGTGCCCGCCGGCAAGGTCATCGTGCCGCTGCCCGTGTGGCAAGCCCAGCGCGACACCCTGGCCGCCCGCCTGCCCGACATCGGCGTGTGGCTGGCCAGCGACGAGCGGCCGGAAGAACTGGCGGCCGACGTGGACGTGCTGCCCGTCATCGGCGTGGATTTCCCGAAATTCACGGATGGCCGCGGCTATTCCATCGCGTTCAACCTGCGCGCCCGCCTGGGTTTCCGTGGGGAATTGCGCGCCATCGGCGACGTACTGCGCGACCAATTATTCTCGATGCACAGGGTCGGCTTCGACGCGTATGCGACGCGCCCGGACCGCAGCATCCATGACGCCCTGAAAGGTTTGTCCGTTTTTTCGGAAACCTACCAGGCCTCGTGGGACCAGAAAACCCCGCTGTTCCGCCGCCACCACCGCGAAGGCCAGAATCCTGACCTCGACAACGCGGCCGGCATCTGAGGACCTATCATGAGCGATCTGACCTCTTTGATTGACGCCACCGAGCAAACGCTGACACGCATCGCCGCGGAATTTTCGCCGGCCGTGTTCGCGTCCAGCCTGGCAGCCGAAGACATGGTGCTGACTGACATGATTCTCAAGGCGAAGCTGCCCATCGGCATCTTTTCCCTGGAAACGGGACGGCTGCACCAGGAAACCCTGGCCGTGCTCGACAAGGTCAAGGCCCGTTACGACCACGATATCACCCTGTACCGCCCGCAGCCGGAAGCGGTGGCGGCCTACGTGGAACAGAATGGCCTCAACGCCTTCTACAACAGCGTCGAGATGCGCCGCGAATGCTGCCGCATCCGCAAGGTCGAGCCGCTGGGCCGCGCCCTGGCCGGCAACAAGGCCTGGGTGACCGGACAACGCCGCGCGCAGTCCACCACGCGCGCGGAATTGCACGTGCAGGAAGAGGACGCGGCGCACGCGATGACGAAATTCAATCCGCTGGCCGACTGGTCCGAGCAGGATGTGTGGGACTATCTCCGTGCCAACGACGTGCCCTACAACGCGCTGCACGACCAGGGCTACCCGTCCATCGGCTGCGAACCGTGCACGCGGGCCGTGCAGCCGGGCGAAGACGTGCGCGCCGGACGCTGGTGGTGGGAGAATCCCGATTCCAAGGAATGCGGCCTGCACATGGTCGATGGTAAGTTGATCCGCATCAAATCCGTGGCAGCCTGAACAGACACACAGAACAAGAAAGCACCCCATATGAGCAATATTTTGAATCAGCGTCACCTCGACAGCCTTGAATCGGAAGCCATCCACATCATGCGCGAAGTGGCGGCCGAATCGGCCAACCCCGCGCTGCTGTTTTCCGGCGGCAAGGATTCCGTCGTCCTGCTGCGTTTGGCCGAAAAAGCCTTCCGCCCAGGCAAGTTCCCGTTTCCCCTCGTGCATATCGACACCGGTCACAACTTCCCGGAAGTCATCACTTTCCGTGACAAAAAAGTAGCGCAGCTGGGCGAGCGCCTGATCGTCGGCTCCGTGGAAGACTCGATCCAGCGCGGCACCGTGCGCCTGCGCAACCCGGCCACGGATTCGCGCAACGCGGCGCAAGCCGTGACCTTGCTGGAAACCATCGCCGAACACGGTTTTGACGCCTGCATCGGCGGCGCCCGCCGCGATGAAGAGAAGGCCCGCGCCAAGGAACGCATCTTTTCCTTCCGCGACGAGTTCGGCGCCTGGGACCCGAAGGCCCAGCGTCCCGAGCTGTGGGACTTGTATAACACGCGCGTCCATCCCGGTGAAAACATGCGCGTCTTCCCCATCTCGAACTGGACGGAGCTGGACGTGTGGCAATACATCGCCCGCGAACAACTGGAATTGCCGCCGATCTACTTCGCGCACGAGCGCCAGGTGATCCCGCGCAACGGCCTGCTGGTGCCGCTGACGGACCTGACGCCGCCGCGCGACGGCGAAACGGTGGAAACGCAAGTCGTGCGCTTCCGCACGGTGGGCGACATTTCATGCACCTGCCCCGTCTCGTCCGATGCGGCGACGGTGGACGCCATCATCGCCGAGACGGCAATCACGCAAATCACGGAGCGGGGCGCCACCCGCATGGATGACCAGACTTCCGAAGCCTCGATGGAAAAACGCAAGAAAGCAGGGTATTTCTAATGAACGCAGCAATCTCCAGCACCACTCTCACCGACAGCGTCGAACGCGGCATGTTGCGTTTTATCACGGCCGGTTCCGTCGATGACGGCAAGAGCACCCTGATCGGCCGTTTGCTGTTCGACAGCAAGGGCATCTTCGCCGACCAGCTCGACGCCATGTCGCGCTCCAAGCACAAGCGCACGGTGGGCGACACGGTCGACCTGTCCTTGCTGACGGACGGCCTGGAAGCGGAACGCGAGCAAGGCATCACCATCGACGTGGCCTACCGCTACTTTGCCACGCCAAAGCGCAAGTTCATCATCGCCGACACGCCGGGCCACGAGCAGTACACGCGCAATATGGTCACGGGCGCGTCCACGGCCGACGCCGTCATCATCCTGATCGACGTGTCGAAGGTCAAACTCGGTGACGATGGCAGCGTGGAACTGTTGATCCAGACCAAGCGCCATTCGACGATTGCCCATTTGCTGCAGATCGAGCACGTGGTCGTGGCCGTCAACAAGATGGATCTGGTCGACTACGATGAGACGGTGTATAACCGCATCGTCGCCGCCTACCGCACATTCGCCCAGTCGCTGGGCCTGAAGGACATCACGCCGATTCCATTGTCGGCCTTGACGGGCGACAACGTCGTCGAGCGCGGCGACAAGCTGGGCTGGTACACGGGCCCGACCCTGATCGAGCTGCTGGAGTCCTTGTCCGTCTACGACGAATCGCACGACACGCCATTCCGCTTCCCGGTGCAGCTGGTGGCGCGCCACAATGGCCACGAAGCGAACGACTTCCGCGGCTACATGGGCCGCATCGAGGCGGGCAAGGTCAGCATCGGCGACACCCTGGTGGTGCAGCCGTCGGGCCAGACGGCCACCGTCAAGGATATCGTCACCCTGGACGGCTCGCTGCCGACGGCCGTGGTGGGCCAGTCCGTGACCCTGCTGCTGAATGAATATCTGGATATTTCGCGCGGCGACTTGCTGGCCAGCAGCGAGCGCCCCGCCACCCTGCTGAAACAGGTGGTGGCCGACGTGTGCTGGCTGTCCGAAGACGCGCTGGACCTGCGCCGCAAGTACTGGATCAAGCATGGCACGAAACAGACGGCGGCCAAGGTGACGGCGATCGACTCCATCCTCGACATCAATACGCAGCAGCGCCATCCGGCCGAAGGCTTGAAGCTCAACGACATTGCCCGCATCAGCCTGAACGTGCAGCAGGCGCTGGCGGCCGACGCGTATGCCGATATCCGCGCCACCGGTGCATTCATCCTGATCGATGAAGTGACCCACCAGACCGTTGCCGCAGGCATGGTCCGACTCTAACCCCGCTTCGTCCAGGAAAGGCAGCCACATGAACAGCTCCCCATCTCTCCCCGGCAAGGTCTACCTGGTCGGCGCCGGCCCCGGCGCGCAAGACCTGATGACCTTGCGCGGCGCCCGCCTGCTGGCGCAGGCCGACGTCGTGCTGCACGACGCGCTGGTGACAAGCGAGATGCTGGAGCTGTGCCCGCAGGCGCAAAAAATTCTGGTCGGCAAGCGCTGCGGCCAGCTGTCGACGGCGCAAGCCTTTATTAACAAGCAACTGGTCGACCATGCCCGCAAGCACGCCATCGTCGTGCGCCTGAAAGGGGGCGACCCCATGCTGTTCGGCCGCGCCGACGAAGAGTTGCGGGCGCTGGAAGAAGCGGGCATCGCCGTGGAAGTGGTGCCCGGCATTACCACGGCCCTGGCGGCGGCGGCCGCCACACAGCAGCCGCTGACCAAGCGCGGCGTGTCGCGCAGCGTCGCCTTCTTTACGTCCAGCACGGCGCCGGGCGAACCGGAGCAGACGCGCATCCCGGACTGCGATACCCTGGTGCAATACATGGGCGGGCGCGAAGCCATCGCCACGGCGCAGCGCCTGCTGGCCCTGGGCCGCCGCGCCGATACCCCCGTGGTGGTGATTGAAAACTGCAGCCGCCCCGACCAGCGCATCGTGCGCCTGACGCTGGGCGCCCTGGCGCAGGGCCTGGGCGACACCCATGGTCCCGTGCTGGTGATGCTGGGCGAGGCCATGGCCGCGCGTGCGTACCAGGCCATCGCAGAAACGGCCGCCATGCTGGTGCGCCATGCCTGAATAAATACACCGTATTTTACCGACTCTAAAGTCAGTAACTGACGTCTTCAGAGAAAACATGATACGATGCTCACGCATCTTTTCTCGAGAAGTTGTTGCGTGATAGCAATAAAATCACACTACACCCCGCCATAATAGCGCTTGCCGCGCGGTCTTCCGGCTGACGGAAGCCATCCGGCGATCTCCCCGAAAAAAGCTGCGCCCGCTGGCTGCAATACCGCGCCGCGCAACTTTAGCCTTACGACCACACATGAATTTCACCTCCATGCGCGAAGCACTGACTTCGCTCAGCCGCAGCAATGTCGGCGTCGCCAGCGCTGTACTGTTCAGCATGCTCGCGTCCATCGCCCTGTGGACGATATTTCCCGACATCGACGATGAAAACCATCTGCTGGAATGGCTGCAGGCACTGTTCCTGGCCCTGGCCTGCAGCGTGCATTTTGTCGCGGCATGGAAAATGGATGAGCGCCAGTCGCTGCGCTTCCTCATGCATGCGGGCCTGGCCGCGCTGATGTTCGGTTTCCTGCTGCGCGAACTCGATATCGACCAGTTCGGCACGGACCCGGTCTGGGCACAGATCGAAAAAGCCCTGCGCGTGGGAGAGCTGCTGATCCTGATACGCCTGCTGATTTTCTTCGCGCCGCGGGCGCGCAAGGTATTCGCCCATGCGCCGCAGATTTTCAGCATGCGCATCACCATCCTCACCGCCATCGGCGGCTTGCTGATGGTGGCCGGCTGGCCCTTCGACAAGAAAGTCTTCCATGGCATGCCGGACGCGTACGCGCTGCTGGGCGAAGAGGTGCTGGAACTGGGCGCCTATTTGCTGCTGTTCCTCGCTTCGCTGTCCGACAGCACGGCCGCCGCCCGCATCAGCCTGGCGCAAAAAAAGAAATCGGCTTAAGCGTTTTCAAATGAAGATGGCAGCGGCAGCAGCCGCTGCAAGGTGGCGGCCACGCGCAGCAGGCGCGGGTCGTCATCGTCGGCCTCGTCGCAGGTATCATTGATGCAGAAGAAAGGCAGACGGCCAAAGCGCGCCTGCAATTGCGCCAGCTGCCGCGGCGCGGCGCCGTCGCCACTGGCGATGTGCAGGGGGTCGAGCACCTGCTGGCGCGCATATCCCATGTACACCATCCAGCGCGGCACCAGGTCCGGCAACAGGGCCGGCACCTGCCATGAACGGAACACCGTCGTGCGCACCTGCGCAAACATCTCGGGCGCCAGCGCTTCGAGTTCCAGCAAGGCGCTTTTCAGCATGGGCCGCGGCGCATGCGCATACAGGCGCGGCTCATGCACATAGTCGGCATAGCGCATCGACAGCCAGCGCCTGGACAAGGCGGCGCAATTGACGGGCGCCGCCACGTCGGCGCGCAAGCCATCGCCATCCTCCAGTTGTGCGCTTTCCATGAACACGTTCAGGCAGCGCCCCTCCCCCTGGCCAAACCACAGCGCCGGATCGAAGGGCGCGCCAAAAAACACGTCGTCGTTCAGGTACAGGAAACGCTCGGACAAGCCGGGAATATGGTGCAGGTACGATTCGATATGACCTGAATCAAAGACGGGCAAGGCTGCGGCGGGCATCAGGCTGCGGTGGTCGACCACCGTCAGGCGCGGCGAGGCGCGCAGCCAGGCCGGCACCTGCCGGTCCGTCAGCAGGTAGACATGGCCATGCCCGGGAAAGAAGCGTTCCAGCGCCCGCAGGTTGTAGCGCAGCTCGCCGTTATCGCGGTAGCGTCCCGCCACATTGCCATGCAGGGCCAGTTGGCCCGGATGCGCCGCGTCCCACGCGGCATACGCCTGCCGCCGGCGCGCGCGCCAGGCGGGATCGGCGCCGTCGACCCACAGGTAGACGATGTCGATGGCGGCGGCGCTGCCGTTCAAGGCCGGGAAATGGATGCTGGCGCGGCCACGCAGTAATCGGCGATGGCGGCCAGCACGCTGGCGCTCTCGCCCACCGCCTCGACCACGTTCAGGCGCAACTGCGGATGCTGCTGGCGCAGTTCGTCCAGCAACAGGGGCAAGTCGCGCAGCACATGCCCGCCCTGCCCCAGGAAAACCGGCACCACGGTCACGTCCAGCGTGGCGCCGGCGGGCAAGTCCGCCAGCAGGGTCTGCACCAGGTCGGGCAGGCGCGGCGTCATCAGCTCCAGGAAGGCCAGGTGCACGCGGGTGGCGGGCATGCGCGCCTGGGTCAGCTCGCGCAGCCGCTCGAAAGGGGCGGCCCACGATGCGGCGCGCGCGCCATGGGCAAACAAGATCAGTGCCTGTTTCACGTTCGTCTCCATCAGTGCCGCTCCACCCACCACAGGGCACCCAGCGCCAGCAGCAGGTACAGGGCGCTTGGCGCCACGGCCGTCAGGAAGGCCGGCCAGGTGCTGAGCAGGCCCAGGTGCGAGAACAGGGTGTTGACCAGCATGAAGCTGACGCCGATCATGATGCCGATGAAGATCTTCAGGCTGATGCCGCCGCTGCGCGTGTGCATGTAGGCGAACGGCAGCGCCAGCGCCATCAGCACGAAAATGGCCAGCGGATCGATCAGCTTTTTCCAGAAGGCGATGCGGAAGCGTTCCGTCTCCTGCTTGTTCTCGGCCAGGTGGCGCGTGTACACGGCCAGTTCGCTGGCCGACATGCGCTCGGGATCGGAGGCCGATACCGTCAGGATCTTGGGTGTCACCTCGGATACCATGTCCTTGCTCGCGCTCCGCACGGTATGCACCAGGCTCGTTTCCTGTCCATAGTAGTTTTCCAGCTTCGGCTCATAGCCGGGCGTGGTGGCGACGCTGTTCGAGAACGACGTTTCCGTGACGTCCGTCAGGCGCCAGGTATTATTGCCCTGATAAGTGGCACTATTGGCCACGGTCAAGGTACGCAGGCGCATCGTGGTGTCAAATTCATACAGCTTGACGTTTTTCAGCTGGCCATCCGGACGCGCTTCACCGACATTGAAGAAGCGCGAGCCGGTGACGGTGCCCGTCAGGCCCTCGCTCTTGACCATGTCCTTGGTCCACAGCCCGGAGCGGAATTCGCTCGACACGGCAGCACCGCGCGAGGTCAGCTTGAGGCGCTCGGCCAGCGGTTCCGTGCGCGGCGTGATCAATTCGCCAAAGATAAAGGTAATGACGACGAAGACGATACCGATACGGAACAGGAAACCGGCCGCCATCGCCGTCGACATGCTCGACGCGCGCATGATGGTGAATTCGGAACTGGCGGCAAACTGCGCCATCGTGTAGATGGTGCCGATCAGGGCCGCGATCGGCATCACTTCATATACGTGGCCCGGCACCAGCACCAGCACGTACAGGAACGCGTACTGGATGCTGTAGCCGTTCTTGCCCACCTTGGGCAGTTCGCCCGTGAGGTCGATGAAGGCCTGCAGTGCCAGGAAGGCCAGCAGGACGAAGAACACCGCCTGGAATATCGAAACGGCGAAATAGCGCTGCAGGATCTTCATTTCGTGACCGCTTTACTTGTGTTGCCGGCGCGGCGCGCGCGCTTGAAGGACGCCAGCAGGACCAGCGGATGGTAGCGGTGGTTGACATTCAGGCGCCAGGCAAACAGCGCCACCACGGCCAGCGCGGCCAGCAGGTGCAGCGGCCACCAGGCGACGCCAAAACTCAGGCGTCCCTGTTTCACGCTGGCCTCGACCACCTTGATCAGGTTGCTGTAGGTGAAGAAGATCAGCAGGGCCACGATCAGGTTGGCCGAACTGCCGGCGCGCGGATTGACAAAGCCCAGCGGGATGGCCAGCAGGATCAGCATCAGGCCGATCAGCGGCGCGCTGACCCGCCACAGCAGTTCAGCCATGGTGTAGGGATTCGGCTCGGCGATCAGCGCCATGGTGCTCATGGCGCGCACGCCCAGGTCCGCGCCCAGGTCCTGCTGCTTGCTCTCGATGCGCATGATGTACTGTTCGAATTCCATGGTCTGGAAGTCGGCCTGCGTCGGCGTGCCCTGGTAGCGGCGGCCGCTCTTGAGGACCAGGAAGCGCTCGCCGCGGGCATCCGTGTTGATCACGCCTTCCTTGGCGACGACGACGACGGCGCTGCCTTTTGCATCGACGGTGTTGACGAACACGTTCTGCACCACGTTTTTCTCGCCGCTGACGCCTTCGACGAAGAAGATGCGGTTGCTGCCGGCCGATTCGCGGAACTGGCCTGGCGTGACCTTCTGCAGGTCTTCGCGCTTTTCGAAGCGCGCCACGTATTCATCGCTCTTCTTCTGCGCCCATGGCGTGGCATACAGGCTCAGGATGGCCGTCGCCAGCACCAGCGGCAGGCCAAAACTGAGTACGGGCCAGATCCAGCGCGACAGGCTCAGGCCGGAAGCGAACCACACCACCATTTCCGATTCCTTGTAGCTGCGCGTGACCACCATCAGCACGGAGATGAAACCGGTGAGTATGAGGATGGTGGGCAGCTGCATCAGCGCGGAAAAAACCATCAGCGACATGACGTCGGACGATGCGATCTTGCCGCCCGCCGCCTTGCCGAGAATACCGATCAGCATCCAGGTGAGCAGGATGCTGAACAAAACAGTGAAGGTGGCCCCGGCGGCACTAGCCAATTCACGTCGAAGGGCGCGTTGAAAGATCATTCGGAGTTTATAATTCGGGTCAGTTAGTTGAGTAACACGTTACTAGTAAATGAAAACGGAGAACCAAATGGACTTTAGCATAAAAGCATTCGATACCAAGAGCACCCTCGGCACGGCCAAAAGCGGATGCATCGCGGTTGCGGTATTCGAAAACAAAAAACTGTCGCCAGCGGCAAAATCGCTGGACAGCAAGGGTGCGATTTCGGCTGCGCTGAAGTCCGGCGACATCAGCGGCAAGCCTGGCAGCACCTTGCTGCTGCGCGCCATCGATGGCGTCAATGCCGAGCGCGTCCTGCTCGTCGGCATGGGCAGCGAAGAAGCCATCAGCGAAAAAAGCTTCACAACCGGCGTACAAGCCGCACTGAAGGCCTTCGGCTCGCTGGGCGCCGCGGACGCCATTATCGCATTACCGCTGACGGAAGTGAAAGAGCGCGACGTAAATTGGGCGATCCGTTGCGTGGTGCAGGCTGCACACGACAGCGAATACCGTTGCGACTCGCAAAAAAGCAAGAAAGACCCGGCGCCAGCGGGCGTGCGCAAGATCGTCCTGTCGGCTCCCGCAACGGCAGCCACGCGCGGCGCGCTGGCGCAAGCCATCGCCATTGCCAACGGTTCCGACCTGACGCGCAACCTGGGCGACCTGCCTGCCAATATCGCCAATCCGACCTACCTGGCCAACACGGCCAAGCAGCTGGCCAAGGATTACAAGTTTGAAGTCGAAGTACTCGACCGCAAACAGCTCGAAGCGCTGAAAATGGGCAGCTTCCTGTCCGTCACCAACGGCAGCGAACAGCCGCCGAAGTTCATCGTCCTGAAACACATGGGCGGCAAGGCCAAGGATGCCCCGGTGGTATTGGTCGGCAAGGGCATCACCTTCGACACGGGCGGCATCTCGCTCAAGGCCGGCCCCGGCATGGATGAAATGAAGTACGACATGTGCGGCGCCGCCTCGGTGCTGGGCACCTTCCGCGCCATCGGCGAAATGAACCTGAAGCTGAACGTGATCGGCATCGTCGCCGCCTGCGAAAACATGCCATCGGGCCGCGCCACCAAGCCGGGCGACATCGTCACCTCCATGAACGGCCTGACCATCGAAGTGCTCAACACCGACGCCGAAGGCCGCCTGGTGCTGTGCGACGCGCTGACCTATGCCGAACGCTTCAAGCCGGCAGCCGTGGTCGATGTCGCCACGCTGACGGGCGCTTGCGTCGTCGCGCTGGGCCACCACAACAGCGGCCTGTTTACGCGCAGCGACGCCGCGCATGACCAGTTGGCCAATGAACTGCTGGCAGCCGGCAAGCAGACCAGCGACACCGCATGGCGCATGCCGATCGAAGAGGCGTACAACGAGCAGCTGAAATCGAACTTCGCCGACCTGGCCAACATCGGCACGCCGGGCGGCGGCTCCGTGACGGCGGCGGCCTTCCTGGAAAACTTCACCAGGAAATACACCTGGGCGCATCTGGACATCGCCGGCACGGCATGGAAATCGGGCGGCTCGAAGGGCGCGACCGGTCGTCCCGTGCCTTTGCTGACGACGTTCCTGATCAACCGGGTATAAGAGAACGCCAGACCAAACCTGCTGCGCGGGGCTAGTGGCGGCCGGCGATGCTCGCTGTACATAAAGTACAGCTGCGCTTCTCGGCCACCACTAGCTCCCGCTCGCTACGGTTTTGTCAGGCGTCGTCACGCAAGAAGACAGCCGCCATGGTCACTGACCCTGGCGGCTTTTTTATTTGCATTTGAATCAGTAGACGACGGGATTGGGCAAGGGCGATGGCGCCACCTTCGGCTGCACCACCGTTTCCGGCACGGCCGCCGCTGGCGGCGGCGCGGAAACCGGCGCCGGCGGCGGCGCCAGGCGCGCGGGATCTTGCATGACAATGGTCAAGGTCGACGGATAATCAAAGCCGGCGCCCGTGTTGCGGTCGACGAAATAGCCGACGCCCAGGGTCAGGATGACATTGCCCCAGACGCTGCCATTGAGCTTGGGATCGATGCTGTCGTCCGTCGCGATGGCGGGCGAACCTTGCTTCCTGCAGTCGACCTTCAGGGGCGCGCGGCTCTTGCGGATGGTGATGCGGCCAGGCGTGGTGACGAACCACTTGCCCACGTCATTGCTGATGATGCAGCCGGCGCCAGTCAGTTCGCGGTTGTCCTGGATGGTCTGCACCAGCACCATCTGGTCGGTCGAACCGGTCATGGTGGCGCAGCCGCCCAGGCCAAGCAGCAGCAGCGCCTTGGCGGCACGGATGGCGGCGGAACGGGAGCCACGCATGGGAAGCAGGCCTAACGGACGGGAATCGGCTGCTCGCCGGGCACGGCGACGGCCGTGACGCTGTTCTTCGGACTGCCCTCGATCAGGCGGTCGGAATACACGAGGTAGACCAGCGCATTGCGCTTGCTGTCGACCATGCGCACGACGCGCACATGCTTGAAGAAGATCGAGGCGCGCTCGGTAAACACCTCTTCCTGGCGCGGCAGCTTGCCCTTGAACTGCAGCGGCCCCACCTGGCGGCAAGCCACGGCGGCATCGGCCTTGTCTTCGGCCAGGCCGACGGCGCCCTTGATGCCGCCCGTCTTGGCGCGCGACAGATAGCAGCTGACGCCGGCCACGCGGGGATCGTCGTAGGCTTCGACAACGATCTTGTGGTCAGGGCCGATCAGTTTGAACACCGTGTCGACGGAGCCGATGGTTTCGGCATGCGCCGTGGCGCCCAGACAGAATACCGAGGGAAGCAAGGCGGCAGCCAGCAATTTACGCATGAAATGAATATCCCGGGCACGCACGCAGGCGGCTCTCAGTTGATAGGAGCAAAACGCTGGACCATGACGCCCTCGACCTCGATCAGCTGAAAGAACACGTCTTTCGGCCGGGTCCAGATCGAGCCGTCGGCGGCACGGTAGACGATCATCGGCGTCAGGTCCGATTCGAGTGTGGCTTCGCACACCAGTTCGTAAATGCCGCCCTTGTAGTGCCGATAACGCATTGCCGTCCCCTCAAGCCGTGGAGTCTTCGCTCTTGTCGTCGGCCAGCGCCTTCTGCTTCATCTTCAGGCCCTGGATCACTTTCAAAATGCCTTCCATGCCGGCCGCGCCATCGGCGCTGCTGAAGGCGTCGAGCACTTCATTGAGTACCTTGTTGCGCACGGTCGCCTCATCGGAGGAAATCTCCAGGGCGCGCTGCGCATTGGCCTTGGCGGCCTTTTCGGCGGCGCTCAAGCGCGGCTTCGCAGCCGTCTTGCCATGCGTCAGAGCAGCCTGCCAGATCACCCAGCGGCGCTGGGTCTCGAAAATCAGGTACTCGTCCGGTTTGTCTTCTCTTCGCCGCACAATGTGGCCGTCACGCTGCGCCCACGCTTCAAATGCAGTTCGCATTTTCTTCCTTTGCAAATGCTACGCGCAAGTCTCACTATTAAAACTGCAACATTTCAAAATAGTACCATCTATTGATGACGCAAAACAGTCTCATAGATATAGTACTGCAATTTATATAACAAGACTGGCGGCGCCAAGGACAGATTCTACGATCCGCCTGTGGCGCAGTGGTCATGTAATTCGGAATAGCAATTACAACTGATTCCTACTTGGTTGGTATCCTGGCTGTAGCAAGGCTGTGTGACACAGTTGTTACATTGTGCCATTTTAGTAGTTTTTATCGCGTTTTAGCGAGAAACTTTACACCTTTGTCGCGTTAAAGCGCGATACGCAGCCTGCCTTGCCAGCTACTTATGCCAAATCAAACATAGGCATTGATCAATCATACACAAAAACATAATATTCATGCGCCACGATTGGTTAAAAATAAATACTTTTTTAATATTCATTTTCCCACAGGGAAAGCTGCCATCCGCCCGACGGGACGCCCGCCACGCGCATGCGGTAAGATTCGCGCCTATCGTCACCTATTCAAGCAAGGATTTATCCCATGAAACTAGCCACCTGGAACGTCAATTCGCTCAAAGTGCGCCTGCCGCAAGTGCTGCAGTGGCTGACGGACAACCCGGTCGACATCCTCTGCCTGCAAGAGACCAAGCTCACGGATGACAAGTTCCCCGTCGCCGAGATCGAGGCGGCCGGCTACCAGGTGGTCTTCAGCGGCCAGAAGACCTACAACGGCGTGGCCATCCTGTCCAAGCTGCCGATCACCGATGTGGTGAAGAACAACCCGCGCTATGACGATGCGCAGCAGCGCATCCTGGCCGCCACCATCGCCGGCGTGCGCGTCGTCTGCGCCTACGTGCCGAACGGCCAGAGCGTCGACTCGGACAAATACGAGTACAAGCTGGGCTGGCTGGCCGCCCTGCACGACTGGCTGGCGGAAGAGGCGCAAGCCCATCCGCAGCTGGCCGTCGTCGGCGACTACAACATCGCGCCCGACGACCGCGACGTGCACGACCCGGTCGCCTGGGCCGGCCAGGTGCTGGTCTCGGACAAGGAGCGCGCAGCCCTGCAGCGCCTACTGGACATCGGCCTGAGCGACGCCTTCCGCCTGTTCGAGCAGGCGGACAAGTCGTTCAGCTGGTGGGACTACCGCCAGCTGGGCTTCCGCCTCAACAAGGGCCTGCGCATCGACCATATCCTGCTGTCGCCGGCCCTCGCCGCCCGCTGCAGCGCCTGCGTGATCGACCGCGTGCCACGCAAGTGGGAACAGCCGTCCGACCACGCGCCCGTCGTGGCCACCATCGACTGAGCACCCGGCACAAGCTGCTGCGCATCGCGATTGGGGCCGCCCAGCCTCACTGCCGCTCGCTACGAGTCCGTCAGGCGCCCGCGGTCTTGCGGCGCTCCAGCAGCGATTGCGCATTTGCAGCTGGAACTGGCGCGGAAAACAGATAGCCCTGCGCATAGCGGCAGCCGTTCGCCTGCAGCAGCGCGAACTGTTCTTCCGTCTCCACGCCTTCGGCCACGGTCGACAGCTGCAGGCTGTCGGCCAGCGCGATGATGGCTGACACGATGGCGCGGTCTTCTCCGCTATGCTCGAGGTCCTTGATGAAGGCACGGTCGATCTTGACCTTCTTCACGGGGAAGCGCTTCAGGTAGGCCAGGCTGGAATAGCCGGTGCCGAAGTCGTCGATCGACAGGCGCATGCCCATGCCATTGATCTGGCGCAGAATCTCCAGCGTGTGCTCGCCATGCTGCATCAGCGCCGTTTCCGTGATCTCGAATTCCAGCAACGACGACTCGATGCCGCTGTCGCGCACGATGGCGCCGATCGACTCCACCAGCCCCTTGTGCATGAACTGGCGCGGCGACAGGTTCACCGCCAGCGGCACCGGCTGCAGTCCCTGGCGCAGCCAGGCCACGCTTTGCTCGCACGCGCGCCGCATCACCCACTCGCCGACCGGCACGATCAGGCCGTTTTCCTCCATGATGGGGATGAAGCGGTCGGGCAGCACCAGGCCGTGGCCGGGGCGGCGCCAGCGCAGCAGCACTTCCATGCCGTGCAGGCTGCGCGTGGCGATATCGATGACGGGCTGGTAATACAGCTCGAACTGGTCCTGCGCCAGCGCCGTGCGCAAGCTGCTTTCCAGGTCAAAATGCAAGGCCGCCGCCTGGTTCATCGTCTGCGTGAAGAACTGGTAGTTGTTGCGGCCATTGCCCTTGGCGTGATACATGGCCGCATCGGCATGGCGCATCAGCGCATCGACGTCGCCGCCGTCGTCGGGATACATGCAGATGCCGATCGATGGCGTGATATGCAGTACATGCCCGTCCAGCGGAAACGCCGGCATCAGCGATTCGATGATCTTTTCGGCCACGCGCGCCGCCTCGTCCGGACCGCGGATGCCGGGCACCAGCACCACGAATTCATCGCCGCCCAGGCGCGCCACCGTGTCGCTGGCGCGCACCGCGCGGCACAGCCGGCTGGCCACTTCCTTGAGCAGGATGTCGCCCGTGATGTGGCCCAGCGAATCGTTGATGGTCTTGAAGCGGTCCAGGTCGATGAACATCACGGCCAGCTTGCGCCCGGAGCGCTGCGACGCCAGCATGGCCCGTTCCAGGCGGTCCGACAGCAGCGCGCGGTTCGGCAATCCCGTCAGGTTGTCGTGGTACGCCATGTGGTGCACGCGCGCCTCGGCCTGGCGCCGTTCGACGATCTCGCCCTGCAGCAGGCTGTTCGCGCCGGCCAGTTCGGCCGTGCGCTCCAGCACGCGCAGTTCCAGTTCATCGCGCGCGCGGCGCACCGCCTCGGCAGCCTCGCGGCGCGCCGTCACGTCGTCGACCAGCCATACCGAGCGGCCATGCGCGTGCGCCAGGTCGAACGGCCGGCCCGACAGGCGCGCCCAGAAGCGGCTGCCATCCTTGCGCACCAGCTGGTATTCCGACATGTGTACCCTGCCCGCGCCGAAATCGCGCGCCGTCTCGTCGCGCGCCGCCTTCCACGACGCCAGGTCCGCATACAGGGCCTGCACCGACAGGCCGATGATCTCGCCGGGCGCATAGCCGAACAGCTCTTCCATCTTGCTGTTGCAGCGCAGGTTGTAGCCGCCCTCCACCACCGCGATGCCCAGCACGGCGCTGTCGAGGATGGCCTGGTTTTCCAGCAGCGCATTGCGCAAGGACTCCTCGGCGCGCTTGGCCTCCGTGCGGTCCTCGATGATCCAGATGGTGCCGGCGGCCGGATCGTCCGGATTGACGACATAGGCGATCAATTGTGCCCACAGGGTCGTGCCGTCGCGGCGCATCATCTCCACCTCCGTCTGGAAGGGCTTGGCCACCGACAGGAAGGGAAAGGCCGCCGCGCCCAGCAAGTCGTACGACTGCTGCGAGACATACAGCGCGCGTCCGGGCAGGCCCAGCGCCTCGTCGCCGCTGTAGCCGAACATCTCGGCGAAGCCCAGGTTGTAGCGCGTGATGACGCGGTTCTTGGTAAACAGGATGCTCACCGAGGCGTTCGTCATGATGGCCGCCACCTCCATCTGCGTCTGGCGGCTGGAAGTGACATCCTCGAGTATCCAGATGGTGCCCTGTTCGCTGTGCTCATGGTCGACGGCCTTGGCGCGGATGCGGCACCAGAACAGGCTGCCGTCGCGGCGGCGGAACAGCGACTCGTCCTGCTCGTACGGCAGGCCTTGCCCCAGCAGCGGCGTCGCGCGCAAGCCAAACTGCGCATACGCGGCGGCCGACGGAAACAGCTCGGCGGCGGGACGGCCGCGCATTTCTTCCTGCGCATAGCCGAACATTTCGGCAAAACGGGGATTGCAGCGCAGGATCAGGCGCGAGCGGGAAAACAGGATGCCCACGGACGCATTGTCGAGAATGGCCTGCTGCTCCAGCATCAGGCGGCGCGTGGCTTCCTCCGCCGCCTTTTGCGCGCTGCGGTCGTCGAAGATCCAGATCGTATCGTGCAGCGCACGGTCGGGCTGGTTTTCGGGGTTGATCACATAGCCATAGGCCAGCGCCCAGAAGGTGCTGCCGTCGCGGCGGCGCATCTCCATCTCGCCCTGGAACGGCTGGCCGCGCCGCAGCAGCGGCGCGGCCTGGCGCACCACGCTGTCATACGCCGCGCGCGAAGGATACAGCTGCGCCACCGGCAGGCCCACGCCGCTGTCGCCGTCGAAGCCGAAGCATTCGGCAAAGCGCCGGTTGTAGCGCAGCACGCCCTTGTCGCGCTGGAAGCCGATCGCCAGCGGCGCATTGTCCATCACGGCCTGCATTTCCAGCATCGCGCGCCGCAATTGATCTTCGTCACGACGGTGGTCGCTGATATCCTCGATGATCCATACCGTGCCGTCGCTGGTATTGAGGGGATCGACGGCGCGTCCGTGCAGGCGGCTCCAGAACAGCGTACCGTCCTGGCGCCGCAATTCCAGTTCGGTGCGGAACGACTTGCCCTTCGACAACAACGGCCCCGCTTCCAGGCCCAGCGCGTCGTACTGCTGCGCCGAACGGTACAACACGGCACCGGGCAAGCCAGTCAGCTGGTGGCGCGCATAGCCGAGCATTTCGGCAGCACGGATATTGCACTCCTCGATGATGCCGGCCTTGGAAAACAGGATGCCGACGGCGGCGCTTTCCAGGATGGCCTGCTGCTCGAGCAGGGTCTTGCGCAAGGCTTGCTGGTCGCGCTGCTGCACGCTGATATCGGCAAACACCAGGGTCGCCCCGGGCAGGCCATCGCCCACCTGCAGCGGCTTGGCCCATACCTGCACGGCGATGGCCGCATCCCGTCCCTGCAGGCTGCTTTCCCAGTGCCGCGCGCGCCCGGCCGCGCCCAGCGCGCCGCGCAGCATGCTGGCACTGGAAGCGCGATAAGTCTCGCTGAAGCAGTCGGCCAGCAGCCGGCCCTGCAAATCCATGCCCAGCAAACCGGCCAGCGCGCCATTGGCGGCAACCACCATGCCGCAGGCATCGCAGGCGCACGCGGGCAAGGCGATCAGCTGCAATGCATCGGCGATGAAATCGGGGCTGGTCGGTACGCGCTTCATGGACACCATGGTCGGGTTAAGGGCAGGTCGGCATGCACCCGGCAGCGACAAGCTGGCAGGCATCAGGGTGCTGCTAGATCATAAACCAGTTTCCATGGGTTTTTTCATATTCCTTATTGGCAATACCCCAAACACCACAGACCAGTTGCAACGCGCTTGTTGCAATGCCGTTTCACTGCAAAAAAATGAAACAAATCGTTTAGAATAAAGCATGCGCCGCCCTGCCACCCCACCGCTCGACCACCGCGACAAGCCTGTCATCTGGACCGTCTCCGTGTCGCGCCTGTTCGACCTGTTCCGCGACATCACGCTCGAATACGACGACCTGGCGACGATCGAACCGATCAACCTGGGCTTCGACGACGCCGTGCGCCACATCCGCGAACGCATGGCCACGGAGCGCTGCGACGCCGTGATCGCGGCCGGCTCGAACGGCGCCTACCTGAAAGGCAGGCTGGCGGTGCCCGTCATCATCGCCAAGGCCAGCGGCTACGATGTGATGCAGGCACTGGCGCGCGCGCGGCGCATCTCGCCGCACATCGGCGTGATCACCTACCAGGACCCGATGCCGGAACTGGCGGAGTTTGCCGCCACTTTCGGCTTCGACATCGCGCAGCGCACCTACGCCACCGAGGAAGACGCGCGCGCGCAGATCAATGAACTGAAGGCGGCCGGCGTGAAGGCCATCGTCGGCGCCGGCCTGATTACCGACCTGGCCGAAGAAGCGGGACTGGCCGCCGTCTTCGTGTATTCGGCCACGGCGATCCGGCGCGCCTTCGACGATGCCCTGGAAATGGCGCGCCTGACCCAGCTCGAATCGAGCCGGGGACGGCGCACGGCCGTTGCCGACACCCTGCGCGCCAGGCATGGCCTGCACGACCTGCGCGGCGAATCGGCAGCGATGGAAGCGCTGCGCCAGTCGGTGCTGCTGTTCGGGCGCTCGCCGGCGACGGTGCTGATCCAGGGCGAAACGGGCAGCGGCAAGGAACTGGTGGCGCAGGCGATCCACCGCGAGAGTCCGCGCGGCCTGGGCGCGAACCGCCCGTTCATCGCCGTCAATTGCGGCGCCATCGCCGAGTCCTTGCTGGAATCGGAACTGTTCGGCCATGAAGACGGCGCCTTCACGGGCGCGCGCCGGGGCGGCCACGCGGGCCTGTTCGAGGCGGCCAACCACGGCACCCTGTTCCTCGACGAGATCGGCGAAATGCCGCTGCCCCTGCAGACGCGATTGCTGCGCGTGCTCGAAGAGCGCGAGGTGGTGCGCGTGGGCGGCACGCGCCCCATCGCCATCAACGTGCGCATCATCAGCGCCACCCATTGCGACCTGGAACAGCGCATCCGCGATGGCCGCTTCCGCGCCGACCTGTTTTATCGCCTGGCCGTGCTGCGCCTGCACCTGCCAGCCCTGCGCGAACGCGCCGGCGACATTCCCGGCCTGGCCGAATGGACGCTGAAAAATGCGCTGGCCGCGCTGGGCGCGCGCCCGCATCCGAACCTGCATGCGGAAGTGCAGGCTTGCGCGCCGCTGCTGCGCCGCTACGACTGGCCCGGCAACGTGCGCGAACTGCGCAACCTCGCCGAACGGCTGGCGCTGTTCCTCGCGGCCGAACCGCTGCAGGCGCTGACGCCCGCCTTCGTGCTGGCGGTGGCGCCCGAACTGGCGCAGGCGGCGGTGCCGGCCAGCGCCGCCCTGGCCGCGCCCCTGCCGTCGCCGCCCGTCGCGCCCGAAAGCGCCAGCGACGTGCTGGCGCGCTTCGGCGGGCGCCGCGACGCCGCCGCCAGCTACCTGGGCATCAGCCGCACCACGCTGTGGCGCCGCCTGCGCGCCGGCTGATTTTTTCACCCGGACGAAAAACACCATGGACGACTGGCCTCACCTGCACGACTTATGGCAACGCTGCACGGGACACGCTGGCGCGACGGGCAAACAGGGGCTGGCGCGCGACCACCGGGACATCCAGGCGCTATACGCGCGCGGCATTTCGATGGAAGACGCGCTGCACTTCCTGTATCAGCAACGGCCGACCCTGCAAGCCTACACGGACTGGATCGCCGCGCGCACGCGCCCACGCCCGGCGCACGCCGCCAGCGCGCACCGGGACGTGCTGTCCGCCGCCGAGCTGCGCCATTTCGAGGAACACGGCTATCTGGTGCTGCGCGGCGCCGTGCCGCGCGCGCAATGCGCCGCCGCCCGAACGGCCATCTGGGACTACCTGGGCGCCTCGCCCGACGAGCCGGCATCGTGGTATCAGCCGCATCCGGGCAAGCGGGGCCTGATGCTGCAGTTTTCCGACCATCCGGCCCTCGAGGAAAACCGCCACAGCGCGCACGTGCGCCACGCCTGCCAGCAGCTATATGGCACCGGCGCCGGCATCTACGCCAGCGTCGACAAGGTGAGCTTCAATCCGCCGGAAACGCCGCAGCACCGCTTTCCCGGCAGCGCCCTGCACTGGGACGTCAGCCTGCAACAGCCGATTCCGTTCAAGCTGCAAGGCATGCTGTACCTGAGCGACTGTCCGGCGCAGCACGGCGCCTTCCATTGCGTGCCCGGCTTCCAGCGCCACCTGGCCGACTGGCTACGGCAAGTGCCGCCGGGCCGCCAGCCGCGCGAATGGGCCGTCGAGGCCTTGCGGCCCGTGCCCGTCGACGGCATGGCCGGCGATTTCATCATCTGGCACCAGGCGCTGCCCCACTGCGCCACGCCCAACCGCGGCCCGGCGCCGCGCATGGTGCAATACCTGACCTACCTGCCCGAGCACTGCCAGGACCAGGATGAATGGATCTGAACCGCTCATCCCGCCCTGGCGCCGCTCATCCCGCGGCGCTGGCGGCCGAACGCCCGCGCCGCTAGCATGGTCGTCAAGGAGGAGTACCCCATGAAACGAACACTGCAAACATTGATCTGGCTCAGTACCGCGCTGCTGGCCAGCGCCAGCCAGGCCGCGGCGCCAAAGGCGTTCACGGTCGAGGTAATGGGCCAGGGCCGCCCCCTGATCCTGATTCCCGGCCTGGCGTCGTCGGGCGACGTCTGGCAAGGCACGGTGGCGCGCCTGTGCGCGCCGCAAGCCGCGCGTCAATGCCACGTGCTGACCCTGGCCGGCTTTGCCGGCGTGGCGCCCATCGAAGGCGACCTGCTGGCGCAGGCGGAGCAGCAGCTGGCCGACTACATCGGCGCCAACAAGCTGGGACAGCCCGTCATCATCGGGCATAGCCTGGGCGGCTTCCTGGCGCTGAAAATGGCCATCGACCATCCGGCCCGGACGGGCAGGCTGGTGATCGTCGACTCGCTGCCCGCGCTGGGCGCGACGCAGCTGCCCTCGATCACGCCGGAACAGCTGCAAGCCATGTCGCAGCAGATGCAATCGGCCATGCGCGCCCAGGATGCCTCGAGCGCCAGCGCCAGCCAGCGCCGCACCGTCACCAACATGGTCAGCGCGCCGGCCGACGTGGAACGCATCATCGGCTGGGGCCAGCGCTCGGACCGCGAAACAGTGATCCGCGCCATGGGCACGCTGATGGCCAGCGACCTGCGCCAGGACGTGGCAAAAGTGCAGTCGCCGACCCTGGTGCTGGGCACCTGGATCGCCTACAAGGACTATGCGCCGCGCGCCGCCATCGAGGCCACCTTCCAGCAGCAGTACGCGCAACTGCCGGGCGTGCAGATCGCGCTGGCCGACACGGCGCGCCATTTCATCATGTACGACCAGCCGGACTGGATGCATGCGCGCATCGAACAGTTCCTGGACTAGGCAGTGAACGCGCCCGTGCAACGTCCGCCGCTGCTGGCCAGGATCAACTGGTACTGGACCTTCCAGCTGGCTGGCTGGGGCGCACTCACCGTGTTCAACAGCGTGTATGGCGGTTCCTCGCAGCTGCGCATCGTCGTGACGATTGCCTGCTGGGGTTCGCTGGGCGGCTTGCTGCTGTCGCACCTGTGGCGTGGCGTCCTGCGCCGGCGCGGCTGGGCGGCAAACGGCTTGCGCTGGAAACGCATCTTGCCGTCGCTGGTCCTGCTGGCCGCCATCCAGACGGCCAGCGTGACGGCCGCCTTCCACGCCATGTATCCGCCCGATGTCCTGCGCGGCCTGGCATGGCTGCCCGGCGCGCTGCTGTTCTGGTTCGGGGTATTCCTGACCTGGACGGTGTTTTACTTCACCACGCTGTCGCTGCGCCGCGCCGCCCACCTGGAAGCGGAAACCCTGCGCCTGCAGTTGCACGGACGGGAAGCGGAACTGCGCGCCCTGCAGGCGCAAGTGAACCCGCATTTCTTCTTCAACAGCCTCAATAGCGTGCGCGCGCTGATCTTCGAAGACCGCGAGGCGGCCGCGCACATGATCGACCAACTGGCCGGCCTGATGCGCCATGCGCTGCAGTCTGGCCAGCACGCGACGGTGCCGCTGGCGGCCGAACTGGACGCCGTGCGCGCCTACCTGGCGATCGAACAGATACGCTTCGAGGAGCGCCTGCGCGTCAACTTTGCGATCGATATCAGCGCGCCCGGCCTGGAACAGGTGCGCGTGCCGCCCATGGCCCTGCAAACGCTGGTGGAAAACGCCGTCAAGTATGGCGTGGAAACGAGCGCCGATGGCGGCGACATCCGCATCGCGGCGCGGCGCAACGCCGGTGCGGGCATGCTGCAGATCGAGGTCGCCAACACGGGCGCCTTGCGCGCACCGGGCAACTCCACCTGCGTCGGCCTGCGCAATGCGCGCCAGCGCTTGCAGCTGGCCTGCGGCGAGCGCGCCAGCCTGGAATTGCGCCAGCAGGCGGGCTGGGTATTTGCCACCATCGACCTGCCGGAACAGGCATGAACGCTCGGCCGCTCAAGCTACTGCTGGTCGATGACGAGCGCCTGGCGCGCGCCGAACTGCGCCGCCTGCTGGCGCCGCACGTGCAGCGCGGTGCGGTCGACATCGTGGGCGAGGCGGCCAGCGCGGCCGACGCCGTCGCGCAAATCGGCAAGCTGCAGCCCGACCTGCTGCTGCTCGACGTGCAGATGCCGGGCGGCTCCGGCTTCGACCTGCTGGCGTCGCTCGACGACGCGCCCGACGTCATCTTTTGCACGGCCTTCGACCAGTACGCGCTGCAGGCCTTCGAGGTCAGCGCCCTCGACTACCTGCAAAAACCCGTGCAGGCGGCGCGCCTGGCCACGGCGCTGGCGCGTGCCGGCGCGCGGGCGCAAGCCGTGCCGCCGCCCGCGCCGCGCAAGGTGTTCATCAAGGATGGGGAGCGCTGCTGGTTTGTCGCGCTGGACGATATCCGCCTGCTGGAATCGGAAGGAAATTATACGCGCGTGCATTTCGGCGCGCAGCAGCAGCTGATGCTGCGCTCATTGAGCCAGCTGGAAGAACGGCTTGATCCTGCGCAATTCTTCCGCGCCAACCGGCGCCAGATCGTCAACCTGGCGCAGGTGGCGCAAGTGGCGCCGAATGCGGCCGACGGCCTCGACCTGCATTTGCGCGACGGCAGCGTGGTCGAGGTGTCGCGCCGCCGCGCGCAGCAGTTCAAGGCCGTCACCGGCCTTTAGTTCCCCTGCTTCAGCGCGGGTATCGGCTGCGCCTGGAAGGCGGGACGCGGCTGCTCCTTGAGTTTTTTCGCCAGCATGCCGAGCGCCACGTCCAGCTGGCGGTCGGCGCCATTGAAGGTGGCGTGCGGCGGATTGTCTACCTCGACGTCCGGCACCACGCCCACGCCTTCGATCAGCCACTGGCCGTCGATGCCGAACTGGCCGTTTTCCGCCACGCGCGCCATGCCGTTATCGGCCAGGCGCGTATTGTCGCTGAGCCAGACGCCGGCGCCGGCCGTGCGCTTGCCCACCAGCGGCGCCAGTTTCAATGCCTTGACGCCGGCCGCAAACGTCTCGCCATCCGAATACGTGAGTTCATCGACCAGCACCACCAGGTGGCCGCGGAAGGTGTTCTGCATGTTCGACGACGGCTGCACGCCCGGCGGCGCCCAGTAGGCCCAGGCCTTGCGCAGCAGCTTTTCGATGATCCAGCTGTCGATATTGCCGCCGTTATTGCGCCGCACGTCGATGATCAGGCCTTCGCGGTTGATGTTGGCATAAAAATCGCGCGCGAACGAGGCGATGTCGCTGGGGCCCATGGCGCGCAGGTGCAGGTAGCCGATGCGGCCCTGCGAGGCCGCCGCCACCTGCTCGGCGCGGCTCAGCTCCCAGTCGCCATAGCGCAGCGCCGTCTGCTTCGCCATGTTCACGGGCTTGACGATCATGGCGCGCGGCGCGCCATTGCCCCGTTTGACCTGCAACAAGACCTGCTTGTCGGCCTGGTTCAGCAGCAGGTCGCTGATGTCGCGCGCCTGCAATACGTCCTTGCCGTTGACGGCCGTGATCACGTCGCCTTCGCGCACGTCGACCTCGGGGCGCGCCAGCGGCGCGCGCGCCGACGGCAGTTCCGCCTCGCTGCGGTAAATATGCTCGACCTTGTAGCCTTCGCCGGTACGCGCCAGCACGGCGCCCAGACCGGCCGGCGTGCCTTCCTGCTCCGTGCGGCGCAATTCGCCTGGGCGGATCTGCGAATGCAGGGCACCGACTTCGGCCACCATCATGCCCAGCACGTCATTGAGCTCGGCCCGGTCCGTGACCCGCTCGACCAGCGGCGCGTATTTGTCGCGCGCCGCCTTCCAGTCCACGCCACGCATCTTCGCGTCGTACAGGAAATCGCGGTGCAAGCGCCAGGCGTCGTTGAACATCTGCTTCCACTCCAGGCGCGGATTCGAGACAAACGTCCAGTCGTCGACTTTTACTTTCGCCTTCGACAGGTCGGACGGCAGCTTGGCGCCCGCCTCGATCACCAGCATCTCGCCCGGGCCATTCTCGGCCGCTGTCCGGTAGTACAAGTGTTTCTTGTCCTGCGCCAGGTCGAATTCGCGCACATTGGCAACCAGCAGTTCCGGCTTGGAGCCGGTATTGCCGATGGCAAGCGTCTTCAGGCTGGACTTGCGCTCGCCGCTGTCGCGCTCGAGGAAATACAGGCGCTTGTCATCCATGGCCAGCGCATCGTAGTTGCCCGGCGCCAGCGGCACCTCGTACAGGCGCTCCGCCAGGCCCAGGCTGACGATGGCCGGCAAGCTGGCCGGCGCCTTTTTCACGCCCGCCTTGCCGCCGGCCTTTTCCAGTGCCTTTTCCGCCGCCAGCTCGGCCGCCTTTTCATCATCGGTCTCGGCCGGTTTCACTCCCGGACGGCTGAGCTCATCGTCGGGCTGGAACGGAAAGCGGTTGCCCGGCTGCAGCGCCAGCGCATACACGCCGATGCGCTTGTCGAACACGGGGCCCATGTTGCGGTCGCCCCACGGCGACCCGTTGGCCAGCTGGAAATTGCGCGCCGACAGGAAATACAGCCAGCGCCCGTCGGGGGAAAACACGGGCGACGCGGACGTGTAGCGGTCGCTGGTAACGAACTGCAATTGCTTCGAGGCCAGGTTGTACAGGCCGATCTGCTCGCGCTGCTCGCCGCTGGCCACGCGCACGATGGCCAGGTTGCGGCTGTCAGGCGACCATTGCACTTCGTCGTGCTTGTCCACGCCCGCCTTGCCCGCGTCGTCGATCAGCTGGTTGCCCCTGGTGGCCAGGTCCAGCAGCCAGAAGCGGCCCTTTTTATCCGTGTGCGCCAGCCAGCGCCCGTCCGGCGACGGATACAGCTTCCAGCGGTGGTTGTCGCCCTGCGTGGTCAGCTGCTCGCCCTTGCCCGAGCCGTCGGCCGCGTACTTCCAGATTTCGTTCTCGCCGCTCGTGTCGACGATGGCGTAGACGGATTTCTCGTCGCTGGAAAAGACGGCATCGCGCGCCCTTGCTCCTTCGGGAATCGCGATGTCGACACGGCGCAGGCTGCCCGTGCCGGCGATGCTGACGCGGCCCCTGGCAGTCAAGATGATGCGCTCATCCTTGCCCGACAGCTGGACATTGCTCAAGGTATCGAGCGGCGAGCGGATCTGGCGCGCGCGCTGCTGGTCGAAATCGGAGACTAGGCTGATCGGCAATGGCGATGAGTCCGTCCCTGCGGCCAGGTCCAGCACCCGCAGGTCTGCCCCCAATTGATACACAATCTTGCCATCGCCCAGGGAAGCATTGCGCACGTCCCACTGCGTGTGGCGGGTCAAGGCGCGGCGCTCGGAGCCGTCGGGCAGCATGCTCCACAGGTTGTCGCTGCCGCCCGCGTCGCTGATGTAGTAGACGCGGCCCTGCCACCACATGGGCCGCTTGTTGTTGCCCGCCAACACGCTGGCATCCGTGTGCATGGGCACGGCCTCAGCCTTGCCATCGAGTGCATAGCGCCACAGCGTGGCATGCGCGCCGCCCCGGTAGTTGCGCACATTATCGTTGGTCACGGCCAGGCCGAAACGCGTGAAGAACAGCGTCTTGCCAGCGTCGTCGAGCACGGCGTCATTGGCGTCGGCCACGGGAAACACGCGCCGCGTCTGCTTGACGGGATCGATGGCGGCGACGATGCGGCGCGAGGCGGGACCGTCCGTATTTTGCGTGCTCACCAGCACTTCGCCCTGCGCCGTCCAGCCCAGCACCAGCACGCCGCCGTTGTCAAAGGAAATACGGCGTGGCAAGCCGCCCGCCAGCGGCATCACATACGCTTCCTGCGCCCCCTCGTAGGCGGCGGAAAAGGCCAGCCACTGGCCGTCGCGCGAGATCGCCGCGTTCGTTTCATAGCCCGGATGCGTGGTCAGCCGCTGCGCCGCACCGCCGCGTAGATTGCTTTTCCACAGGTCGCCTTCGGCCGTGAAGACGACGGTATCGCCGCGCACGGCGGGAAAACGGAAATAGCTGGCGGTGGAGGCGGAGGCAGCGGCGGCGTTGCCCAGCAAGCCGGCGGACAACAGGAGGAAGGCGAGAGTGCGGGAAATTTTCATTAAGCAATCTTTCAAGAGCCAGGGAAACGGAACGATGCGGGGCATGGCCAACATCGGGATCCTGATTCTTGCATAGCTTACGCAAAAGCAATACTTATTTTTAAACAAGGATATTTACGCAACAGTTTCCACTTATACAGCCAGGACGTAAAAAAACCCGCGCCACTTGCGTGGGCGGGTTTTTTGATCGCGCGGCAGCGACGGGGACGATTATTCGACTTCCACCGTTTCCGGCGCTGCCGTCGGCGCCGCGTCGGGCGGTTCCGGGAATTCCAGCAAGACCTGATCCTTGTCGTCGAGGTCGACGGTGACCCGTCCGCCCGTGACCAGGCGGCCGAACAGCAGCTCGTCGGCCAGGGCCTTGCGGATCATGTCCTGGATCAAGCGCGCCATCGGCCGCGCGCCCATCAGCGGATCGAAACCCTTCTTGCCGAGGAAGGTGCGCAGCTTCTCGGTAAACACGGCTTCGACCTTTTTCTCGTGCAACTGCTCTTCCAGCTGCATCAGGAACTTGTCGACCACGCGCAGGATGATTTCCTGGTCCAGCGCGCGGAAGCTGATGGTCGCGTCGATGCGGTTGCGGAACTCCGGCGTGAACATGCGCTTGATGTCGGCCATCTCGTCGCCGGCCTGCTTCGAATTGGTGAAGCCGATCGACGTCTTTTGCAAGCTTTCCGCGCCCGCATTCGTCGTCATGATGATGATCACGTTGCGGAAATCGGCTTTGCGGCCATTGTTGTCCGTCAAGGTGCCGTGATCCATCACTTGCAGCAGGATATTGAAAATGTCCGGATGGGCTTTTTCAATTTCATCGAGCAGCAAGACCGCATGCGGCTTCTTGGTGATCGCTTCCGTCAGCAAACCGCCCTGGTCGAAACCGACGTAGCCCGGCGGCGCGCCGATCAGGCGGCTGACGGCGTGGCGTTCCATGTATTCCGACATGTCGAAACGGATCAGCTCGATGCCGAGGATGAAGGCCAGCTGTTTCGCCACCTCGGTCTTGCCGACGCCGGTCGGACCGGAGAACAGGAAGGAGCCGATCGGCTTGTCCGTCTTGCCCAGGCCGGCACGCGCCATCTTGATGGCCGAGGCCAGCGCGTCGATGGCCGGATCTTGCCCGAACACAACATTGCGCAAGTCGCGGTCGATGGTCTGCAGCTTGCTGCGGTCGTCCTGGTTGACCGTTTGCGGCGGAATCCGGGCGATCTTGGCGATGATGTCCTCGATCTCGGCCTTGCCGATGGTTTTCTTTTGCTTCGACTTCGGCAAGATGCGCTGCGCCGCGCCCGCTTCATCGATGACGTCGATCGCCTTGTCGGGCAGATGGCGGTCGTTGATGAAGCGCGCCGCCAGTTCGGCCGCCGTCGACAGGGCCGAGGCCGAGTATTTGACGCCATGGTGCTCTTCGAAGCGCGACTTGAGGCCGCGCAAGATCTGCACGGTTTGCTCGACGGTCGGTTCGTTGACGTCCACTTTCTGGAAGCGGCGCGAGAGCGCATGGTCTTTCTCGAACACGCCGCGGAATTCCGTGTACGTGGTCGCGCCGATGCATTTCAGCTGACCATTCGCCAGTGCCGGTTTCAGCAGGTTGGACGCGTCCAGCGTGCCGCCCGAGGCCGAGCCCGCACCGATGATGGTGTGGATCTCGTCGATGAACAGGATGCCGTTCGGATTGTCCTTCAGTTGCTTGAGCACGGCTTTCAGGCGCTGCTCGAAGTCGCCGCGGTATTTGGTGCCGGCCAGCAAGGCGCCCATGTCCAGCGAATACACGACGGCATTCTGCAGGATTTCCGGCACGTCGCTTTGCGTGATGCGGTAGGCCAGGCCTTCGGCGATGGCCGTCTTGCCCACGCCCGCCTCGCCGACCAGCAGCGGATTGTTCTTGCGGCGGCGGCACAGGATCTGGATCACGCGGTCGACTTCGTCCTCGCGGCCGATCAGCGGGTCGATCTTGCCTTCGGCGGCGGCCTTGTTCAGGTTTTGCGTGAACTGGTCGAGCGGGCTTTCCTTGGGCTGGCCATCGACGGGCGCCTCTTCCACGCCTTCGGAAGCTTTCGCGCTTTCCGTCGACTGGTCCTTGCGCACGCCGTGCGAGATGAAGTTGACCACGTCCAGGCGCGTCACGCCCTGCTGGTGCAGGTAATAAACCGCGTGCGAATCCTTTTCGCCGAAGATGGCCACGAGCACATTGGCGCCGGTGACTTCCTTCTTGCCGTTCGAGGCGGACTGGACATGCATGATGGCGCGCTGGATCACGCGCTGGAAACCAAGCGTCGGCTGGGTGTCGACTTCGCCCGTGCCAGGCACGGTCGGCGTGTTATCGCCGATGAAATTGGTGAGGGTCTTGCGCAGGTCTTCAATATTGACCGCGCAGGCACGCAATACCTCAGCTGCGGAGGGATTGTCCAGCAGTGCCAGCAGTAAATGCTCAACCGTAATGAATTCGTGCCGTGCCTGCCGAGCTTCGACAAACGCCATGTGCAAACTTACTTCTAATTCCTGCGCAATCATACTTCCTCCATCACGCACTGCAGGGGATGCCCCGCCTTGCGCGCATGCGTTAAAACGAACTCCACTTTGGTACACGCTATATCTTTAGAGAACACGCCGCACACTCCTTTGCCGTAGCGATGAACACTGAGCATGATCTGCGTCGCCGTTTCACGGTCCTTGTTAAAATACTCCTGAATGATGGCCACCACAAATTCCATCGGGGTGTAGTCGTCATTGAGCAAGGCCACCTGGTACAGCGGCGGCGGTTTCAGCACTTGCCGCTCCAGCAGGGTTTCTGTGTCGTGCTTGGTTGCCATACGCTTATTCTAATGCTTTCACAGTGGTTGTCATGCGCAATATCTGCGCGTTTCCAATTGTTTTCAATCTTACGCGTTTTCTTAATACTGCGCAGATGGCGACCTTGCCTTCAAAATCAAGAGTTGCTTTTTTGGTCCTCGTGAAGAATTTGTCAATATCGATGGAAAAGCGCTTGACTTCATTATTTATTCCGCCAACAATGCTGTATCGACTGTTGCAGTAATGTACAGCTTGATAAGAAGTGAGACGTCGAGGAGGGGGCAAGAAGCTTCTTGCTTTTATGGCTCGTGTGATTTGTTTTAATTTTGAAAGTTCTTTTTATGGCAACAGGTACAGTTAAGTGGTTCAATGATTCCAAAGGTTTTGGCTTCATCACTCCAGATGATGGCGGCGAAGATTTGTTTGCTCATTTCTCCGCAATCAACATGAACGGTTTCAAGACCCTCAAAGAAGGTCAAAAAGTTCAATTCGAAGTCACGCAAGGCCCTAAAGGCAAGCAAGCTTCCAACATCCAGGCAGCCTAAGCATCTCCGGCCCTCAGATGTGAAAAACCCCGTTTCCATGAAGCGGGGTTTTTTTTCGTCCTCCCGCCATGCCCCGGCATGCCTGCCGGGGACGCTGACGCTTCACCGGCAGGCGACAGTATTACATATGCTCGATCATCACGTCGCCGAAGCCGGAGCACGACACTTGCGTCGCACCTTCCATCAGGCGCGCGAAATCGTAGGTGACGCGCTTCGAGGCGATCGATTTTTGCATCGAGGAAATGACCAGGTCGGCCGCTTCCAGCCAGCCCATGTGGCGCAACATCATTTCCGCCGACAGGATCAGCGAACCGGGGTTCACATAGTCCTTGCCCGCGTACTTCGGCGCCGTGCCGTGCGTCGCTTCGAACATGGCCACGGAATCGGACAGGTTGGCGCCCGGCGCGATGCCGATGCCGCCCACCTGCGCCGCCAGCGCGTCGGAAATGTAATCGCCATTCAGGTTCAAGGTGGCGATGACGCTGTATTCGGCCGGGCGCAGCAGGATTTGTTGCAGGAACGCGTCAGCGATGGAATCCTTGACGATGATGTCCTTGCCCGTCTTCGGATTCTTGAACTTGCACCAGGGGCCGCCATCGATCAGCTCGGCGCCGAATTCCTTTTGCGCCAGCGCATACGCCCAATCGCGGAAGCCGCCTTCCGTGTACTTCATGATGTTACCTTTGTGCACGATCGTCACGGACGGCTTGTCATTGTCGATCGCATACTGGATCGCCTTGCGCACCAGGCGCTGCGTGCCTTCGATCGATACCGGCTTGATGCCCAGGCCCGAGGTGGCGGGGAAGCGGATCTTGGTGACGCCCATTTCCTTGACCAGGAAATCCATCAGCTTCTTGGCTTCGGGCGAGCCTTGCTGGTATTCGATGCCGGCATAGATATCTTCCGAGTTTTCGCGGAAAATCACCATGTCGGTCTTTTCCGGCTCTTTCACGGGCGACGGCACGCCCGTGAAGTAGCGCACGGGGCGCAGGCAGACGTACAGGTCGAGCTGCTGGCGCAGGGCCACGTTCAGCGAGCGGATGCCGCCGCCGACGGGCGTGGTCAAAGGCCCCTTGATCGAGACGACGTAATCTTTCAGTACTTGCAGGGTTTCTTCCGGCAGCCACACGTCGGGGCCGTACACATTCGTCGATTTTTCGCCGGCGTAGATTTCCATCCAGCTGATCTTGCGCGCGCCGCCGTAGGCCTTGGCCACGGCCGCGTCGATCACCTTGATCATGACCGGGCTGATATCGATGCCCGTGCCATCGCCCTCGATGAAGGGAACGATGGGATTATCTGGTACATTCAGCGAAAAATCGGCGTTGACGGTGATTTTTTGGCCGTCAGCAGGTACAGTGATATGTTGATACATCGTGATCTCCGAAGTGGGACGCACCGCGGGCAGCATACACGGCCCGGCGACGCGCTCTGCGGTTGCAGAGTTTACAAAACAAATCCGAACATGGCGGCAACAACGCACTTTAGCAGGGAAAGAACACCCAGGCCATCGGCATCGCCGTGCCGGCCGCAGCGCCAAAGAACCTTATCGCAACGCCAGCACCCAAGTCTTCTATAAGACATAAGACAGGCGTTTCATATTATGCACTAGTATTTTACAAGGCGCCACGCTTTTGCAAGGCTGGCAGCCGCCCGCAACCCTACACACCGATTTAGCCCACACCAGCATGCCACTCATCCTCTTCAACAAACCGTTCCAGGTCCTGTGCCAATTCTCCCCGCAAGCGGGCCGCGCCACCCTGGCCGACCACGTCGCCATCCCCGGCATCTATCCTGCCGGCAGGCTCGACGCGGACAGCGAAGGCTTGCTGCTGCTCACCGACGACGGCCGGCTGCAGCACGAGATCAGCCACCCGGACCGCAAGGAAGCGAAAACCTACCTGGTGCAGGTCGATGGCGTGCCCGACGCCGCCAGCCTGGCGCGCCTGCAGGCGCCGCTGGACCTGGGCGACTTCATCACCAAGCCATGCCAGGCCGTGCGCATCGCCGAGCCGGACTGGCTGTGGCCGCGCAATCCCCCCATCCGCGCGCGCGCCGACAAGCCCACCGCCTGGCTGGCGATCACCTTGAAAGAGGGTAAGAATCGCCAGGTGCGGCGCATGACGGCGGCCGTCGGCCTGCCGACCCTGCGTCTCGTGCGCAGCGCCATCGGCCCCTTCTCGCTGGCCAGCCACCCGCTGCTGCCCGGCGAATGGTGCGAAGTGCCCGCCGACGCCATCGGAAAATAAGGACGGGCAGCAAAACGCCTGCACGACAACTTTCTCCGCTGGAATTGATCAATCAAGCCTGCCGGCCGCTGCCGCGCTGGCGCAAGCGGGCGCCCAGGCGGCCGCCGTCGGGCCACCCCGCTCGTGTTGTCATGACCCCACGCTTTGCCGTTGGCAAGGCGCACCGCTTGACCTCGCGCCCGCCAGCATGGCTTAATCGCCGCTTCCCTTGCCACCGCCCACGCCGCCACTTCATGAAGAAACCGCTTACCTGTTTCAGCCTGTCCCTCTTCTTCGCGGCCGGTGCCGGCAGCGCCGTGGCGCAGGCGCCGGGCAAGACCATGCAGCTCTCGGCCGGCATGCATCTGATCCAGGCGGAAGTGGCCGCCACGCAAGAACAGCGCGAACAGGGCCTGATGTACCGCGAAAAAATGTCGGCCAATGGCGGCATGCTGTTTGTCTTCGGCACGCCGGCCACGCAGTGCATGTGGATGAAAGACACGCCGCTGCCGCTATCGGTGGCCTTCATCGATGCCGCAGGCAGGATCGTCAATATCGAGGACATGCCGCCGCACACGCTGGACAGCCACTGCTCGACCAGGGCCGTGCCCGTGCTGTACGCACTGGAAATGCACCTGGGCTGGTTCAAGCAGCGCAATATCAAGCCCGGGATGAGCATCGGCAACCTGCCCGCGCCGCGCTGATCGCCAGGCACGCGCCCCGCGCACGGCGCGCCGCCTGAAAACCGGGCGGCCACGCGAAAAAACCCGCCAGAACGAGTCTGCGGGTTTTTGCTTTTCAACCAGTGCCGGCGTACCGGCACAGGCAAGGCCACCAGGGTGGCTTGCCTGCTGGCGAATATTAAGCGGACAGTGCTTTCAAAGCGGCTGCCAGACGGCTCTTATGGCGAGCTGCCTTGTTTTTGTGGATGATCTTCTTGTCAGCGATACGGTCGATGGTCGACACGGATGCCTGGAAGATTGCAGCAGCAGCTGCCTTGTCGCCGCCCTGGATCGCTTTGCGAGCAGCTTTGATAGCCGTGCGCAAGGTCGAACGTTGGGACGAATTGTGTGCGTTTTGCTTAACTGCTTGACGAGCGCGTTTGCGCGCTTGTGCGGTATTTGCCATGGAATTTCCTAAAACAGGGTCAAAGTGCGTTTGCAAACATTAGTGTTTGCCAACCGGTGCGTTCTGTGCGTCTGCCGAACCATGTGTGCCAAACCAGTGCCTGTCAAACATTAGTGTCTGCGTAACAGAATTCTGTACAGCCTTCGATTATAG
The DNA here is from genome assembly GCF_058798615.1 of Janthinobacterium sp. GW822-FHT07H11. Classification (NCBI taxonomy): domain Bacteria; kingdom Pseudomonadati; phylum Pseudomonadota; class Betaproteobacteria; order Burkholderiales; family Oxalobacteraceae; genus Janthinobacterium; species Janthinobacterium sp. GW822-FHT07H11. The sequence goes on along the minus strand of NZ_CM179507.1, from coordinate 1,932,559 downwards.
CGATATTTTCAAGCGGGGGCAAATCAAAAAACCGTGTGCGACCCCAAAAACACCTGGAAATGGGCCTGGCATGGGCGAATCAGCGGTAATTGTTACCATATTTTAACCGTTTGCAGGGCTCGTGCCCGGCTATAATCTGCCCCCATGAACTTGCTTAAAACCCTCGCCGCCATCTCCAGCATGACCATGCTGTCCCGTGTAACCGGTTTATTGCGCGAAAGCCTGTTCGCGCGCGCCTTTGGCGCCGGCGCCTACACGGACGCCTTCATCGTTGCCTTCCGCATCCCCAATCTGCTGCGCCGCCTGTTTGCCGAGGGTGCGTTCTCGCAAGCCTTCGTGCCGATCTTGTCGGAGTACAAGAACCAGCATGGCCAGGAAGCCAGCAAGCAACTGGCCGACCATGTGGCCACCACCCTCGTCTGGGCCACCCTGCTGGTGTCGGCCATCGGCATCGTCGGCGCACCGTGGTTCGTCTACGTGATTGCCACGGGCCTGTCCAAGGACCCGGGCGCATTTGATGCGGCCGTGTGGATGACGCGGCTGATGTTCCCTTATATTACTTGCATGTCCTTCGTGGCCCTGGCGGGCGGCATTTTAAATACCTGGCGCGAATTCAAGATTCCCGCGTTCACCCCCGTGCTGCTGAACCTGTCCTTCATTGCCGCCTCGCTGTTCCTCGCGCCCTATTTAAACCAGCCGATCTACGCCATGGCCATCGCCGTGTTCGCAGGCGGCCTGCTGCAGGTGGCCATCCAGATTCCCGCGCTGATCAAGATCGGCATGCTGCCGCGCCTGTCGATCAATCCCGCCATCGGCCTGTCCGACGGCGGCGTGCGCCGCGTGCTGAAGAAAATGGGACCGGCCGTGTTCGCCGTCTCGGCGGCGCAGATCAGCCTGATGATCAATACCAGCATCGCGTCGCGCCTGAGCGAAGGCAGCATTTCCTGGCTGTCGTATGCGGACCGGCTGATGGAGTTTCCCACTGCCATGCTGGGCGTAGCCCTGGGCACCATCTTGCTGCCCAGCCTGTCGAAGGCGAACGTGGACGGCGACAAGGTGGAGTATTCGGCCCTGCTGGACTGGGGCTTGCGCCTGACCTTCCTGCTGGCCCTGCCCGCCGCCGTCGGCATGGCGACCCTGGCCACGCCGCTGATCGCCACGCTCTTCCACTACGGCAAGTTTACGGCCGAATCCGTGACCATGTCGACGCAGCCGCTGGTGGCCTACAGCCTGGGCCTGATCGGCATCATCCTGGTGAAGACCCTCGCGCCGGCGTTTTACGCGCGCCAGGACATCCGCACCCCCGTGAAAATCGCCATCGGCGTCCTGATCGCCACGCAGCTGATGAACATGCTGTTCGTGCCCTACATCGCCGTGGCCGGCCTGGCCCTGTCGATCGGCCTGGGCGCCTGCCTGAACGCCAGCTTCCTGTACTGGGGCTTGCGCAAGCGCGGCATCTACCAGCCGAAACCGGGCTGGACCAAGTTCTTCCTGCGCCTGCTGCCGGCCCTCATCGTCATGGGCGGCGTGGCCGCCTTCGGCGCCATGCGCATCGACTGGATAGGCATGCAAGCCCATCCGCTACTGCGGGCCGGCGCCCTGGCCCTGCTCGTGAGCCTGTGCGGCGTGGCCTACTTTGCCACGCTCTTTTTGGTAGGCTTCCGTTTCCGCGACTTCAAGCGCAGCGCCTGACAGGAAGCGCGGGGCGTTGCCGCCGGCGCTACGCCGTCCTGACGCACGGCCTGCGGCCTGGCGCCCGGCCCTGCCGATGGCGCCGGCATCTCGCCCGGCGCGTCGAGACGAAAAAAAACCCGCCGAAGCGGGTTTTTTTCGTTGCGGCGAAAACTCAGGCAACTTTCTTGGCGCGGCGACGTGCCACGGCGCCAACCAGCGCCAGGCCACCCAGCAGCATGCCGTAGGTTTCTGGTTCTGGTACTGGCAGGGCCGAGACGGAACCCAGGTAAGCGCCATTTTTCAGACCGGTCAGGCCCGTCACATGCACCGTGTAGCTGCCAGCAGCCAGTTGGCCATCCCAGCTCAGGCTCTGGGTGCCGCCACCGACGCTGTAGCTCAAGTTGCCGTGGCCGAGCAGCGTGGCCGAGAAATTCTTGATCGCGCCGTCGATCACGGAGAACGTTTGCAGCGCGCCGAACGATGCGGACGATGGCGTCACCAGCTTGAAGGTCCAGAAATCATCAACCACGGTGTTGGCGGCAAATTTGGTCGTGATGGCCGACAAGGTGTCGGAGCCACTTGGATCCAGGATGCCCAGGTCATACGTTGCTGCCGACGCGCTGAACGATGCTGCTGCCATGATGCCTGCAGCGATAAATTTCAATTTCATAGTTTATCCCTTAAAAAGTAATTTATGGCTGCAATATGCAGGCCACCAATAGTTTTAGTACCGGAAGTACTGATGAGGATGGTAGCATAAATGCATCAAATTACTTATAAATATTTTATCTAAGTTTCATGCCAGATAACTATTTTTACTGTGCAATAGTTGCGCGAGTCGATTACTTTCCATGCAAGAATAGTTCCCTTTGCACCTATCGTTTTTGCGCCACTTTTAAGATGAAAGCGTGAATTTCGCTACTCTGCCGGAGGCTCGACAGCTTCGGCTGGTCCGTTTGACGGTGTTTCTTGCGTCGGGGAAATAGGAACAGAAAACAACGGCGGCGGCGCGGTGGCGGGAGCGGCATCCACCGCATCGCCTGCCGGCGCCGGAGTCGGCGCAGGTGCGGACTGGGCGGTCATCATGAATTGCCACTCAGACATATGCGACTTGCCTTCGAAACCGGCAAACCGCGCTTCGAAGTTGCCAACCTTCAAAGGCGCCGCCTTCGACAGGCTATGCACGCCGATGATGCCGTTGCTGCCGGGCTGGTACAGCAAGCCCCATTCGGCACGCCCCGTGAGGGGGTCGACGAACAGCTTGCGCAAGTGGCGCCGCACCTGGGGCGCACGCGGGTCGCGCAGCAAGGCGGCCAGGCTGGGCGGCTGTTGCGGCTGGCCCGGCGGTGTGGCGGCGGCATAGCTATACAGGGCATCGGAAAACTGCGCGCCGATGTCGAGCAATTCCTGCTCGGCCGCCTGGCGCTGCAACAGCGCGCCCATTTTCAGGCCGGCCGCGCCCACCAGGCCCAGGATGGCCACCAGGATGATCAAGCCGAGATAAGTGAAGCCGCGCTGGCGGCGGCGCGCGATGGCCAGGGGACGGCGCATCGCCGCTACCAGTCGGCAAACGGCGTGCCGCTGCGGTCCTTGCCCGGCGCGCCGCTCTTGACGTCATAGACCTGGCCCGGCGTGTCGTCCGGCGGCGGCACGATGACCCAGCTGGCATCGCTGTCCGTGATGGGATCGACGGGCATGGCGCGCAGATACCTTTTTTCCACCAGTTGCTCCAGCGACTCCGGATAGCGTCCCGTATCGCCATGGAACTGGTCGATGGTGGCGCGCAGATTGCGCAAATTGTCCAGCAACACCGTTTCCCTGGCCTTGTCGAGGCTGGGGAAATAGCGGGGCACGGCCAGGGTCAGCAGCAAGGCCACGATGCCCAGCACCACCAGCAGTTCGATCAGGGTAAAGCCGCGCGCGCGCGCGGCGGCGGACGGACGGTTGGCGCGGTCAGGAGCGGGCATGGTTCACCATTTTCGGTAAGGCACGTTATTCAGGCCGACCCTGTTCGAGGTGGAATACACATCGTACACGTCGTCGCCTTCGCGCGGGTCTTCGGCCTCGCTGGCATAGCTGCGCCGGCCCCAGGTTTGCGCATCCGTCAGGCCGGCGTCAAGATTGAAGGGGTCGCGCGGCACGCGGCGCAGGAAATACATCTTGCTGCGCTTGGGATTGCGCTGGTCCGGCACGCCCTCGACCAGCAGTTCCAGGCTTTTCGGGTAGCCGCTGGCATCGGGCGAGCGCACGAGGCGGCCCTCGTCGCCGGCGCGCTTGTAGGCGTCGATGCCCTGCCGGATATCGCGCAGCGCGCGCCGCAGCTCCTGTTCCTGGCGCCGCTGCACGGTCACCTGCGTGACGGGCAGCACCAACGTGCCCAGCACGCCCAGGATGGCCAGGGTCACCAGCAGTTCGATCAGGGTGAAGCCCCGCCGGCCACCGCCGCGCGCGCGCGCCGGTGTCATTTGGCGGGCGGCGGCGCCACCGGCACCGGCTGGCCCGACGACAGCGGCAACGGTGCCGTCTGCAGCGGCACGGGCTGGCCGGAAGATATCGGCAGCGGCGAGGCGGAAGGCGTCTCGGGCGACGGCGCCACTTCGGGCGACGGCACGGTCTGCGGCAGCGCCTGCGGCAACTGGCCCGGCACCATCATCGGTTGCGGCGGCGCCGGCTGCATGCCGACGGCGGGCGCGCCGGAACGCACGATCACCGTGCCCGGCATCTGCGTGGGCGCCTTGGCGGCCATGTCGGGACGGCGGCGGAAGCTGCCCTCGGTCCCGGCGGAAAACTCCGACTCCTTCGCCTCCGGACGCTGCACCGTGCGCACCAGGTGCGGCGTGACCGACAGCACGATTTCCGTCTTCTGGCTGTCATCCTTGCTGCTGCCGAACAGGCGTCCCAGCACGGGAATGTCGCCCAGGCCAGGCACCTTGTTGCCCGAGCTGCGCTCTTCGTTGTTGATCAGGCCCGCCAGCACCTGGTTTTCGCCATCCTTCAGCTGCAGCATGGTCGAGGCCTGGCGCGTGCCGATCTGGTACAGGGTCGAACCGCTCTTGGTGACGGTGGCCGCGCCCAGGTTGCTCACTTCGAGCGAGATGCGGATACCCACCTCGTTATTCAGGTAGATGGTCGGCTCGGCGTTGACCGTCAGGCCCACGTCCAGGTAGCTGATCGACTCGGAGGCGAAACCGCCCGTGCCCGGCGAAATGGTGGTGGTGATCACCGGGACCTTGTCGCCGATGACGAACTTGGCCTTTTCCCGGTTGCGCACGCGGATGCGCGGATTGGCCAGGATATTCGCGTCGCCATCCGTCTTCTTGGCATTCGCCGTCACCGACAGGTCGCTCACGCCGATGCTGCGCTGGTTCAAATTGTTCAAGTCATTGATGGTCAGCCCCGCGCCGCCCGAGGTGCTCAATGGCGTCAGGGTCAGGCTCGATGGCCAGGCCACGCCCAGTTCCAGCAGGCGGCTGCGCTTGACCTCGAGGATTTCCAGTTCCAGCACCACTTCCGCCTCGGGCACGTCCTGCAGCGCGATCAGGCGCTCGGCCAGGCGGATCGCCTCGGGCGTGTCGCGCACGATCACCAGGTTGAGCTTTTCATCGGCCACCACGTCGCGCGTCTTGAGGATGGTCTTGAGCGTGTTGGCCACCTGCTTGGCGTCGGCGTTCGCCAGGAAGAAGGTCTTCACCAGCACCTCCTGGTACTCCTTCAATTTCGCCGCCACATTGGGATAGATCAAAATCGTGTTCGCATCCATCACCTGCTGCTCCAGCTGGTTCGTCACCAGCAGGAAGTAGACGGCCGATTCCACCGTGCTGTTCTTCAGGAAGATCGAGGTCTTCGCATCGGCCTTGACGTCCTTGTCGAAGACGAAATTGAGTCCGGAGCGGCGCGCGATCAGCTCGAACACCTGCTTTAAGGGGGCATCGCGGAATTCGATCGTGATCGGCTGCTTGTACGACCTGGCCAGGCCCGATTCGACGATCGGGGGCGCCGTCCTTTCATCGACCTCGCGCAGCAGTTCGCGCGCCCTGGCGTGGCCCGGCTGCTCGGTGAGGATGGCATTGAGGCGCTGGCGCGCGGGATCGTAGCGCTTGGCCGTGATGTCCTGCTGCACCTCCAACAGCAGCTTGCCCTGGCGCTGCTCGCGCTCGAGCGCGCGCAGGCCGCTCAGTGCGCGCTCGTTCTGCGCATCGATTTCCAGCACGCTGGCAAAGCCCGCGCGCGCCAGCTCGCCCTGGCCCGCCTGCGCCTGGCGCTCGGCCTGCTGCAGGCGGCTGCCCGTGGCGCGTTCGCGCGCCTGCAGGTAGGCGCTGCGGTATTGCGCATTACCGGGGTCCTGCTGCAGCGCTTCCTGCAATTTCTGCAAGCCGGCCGGCACCTGGTTTTGCGCGATCAGTTCGCGGCCGTCGCGGTATGCCATGTGTCCGGCACAACCGGCCAGCAGCAGTAACAGCAGCGGAGACGCCAGCCGGGCGCGCCGCAGGAACGGCACCGTGGAAAAGGAACGAGGCATCACTCGAGTACTCCAATGTTGAGCTGCTGAACCTGGTTCAACGGCAGGTAGTTGAGCGTCATGACAGGCGGCGCGATCGCCACGACGCGGTAGGCGCCATCGATGACGGTATTGGCGCGCACGATGTAGGTCTTGTCGGCGCGCGATAAAAACACTTCCCACGCGCCATCGGCGGCCGCCTTGCCCAGATAGACAAACGGCAGCGGCGGCGCCACCGGCGCAGGCGGCGGGGGCGCGGCGACCGGCGCCATCTTCGGCGGTGGCGGCGTCCAGCTGTGGCTCTGGAAGACGCCGTCGGCGCCGCCGAAGGTGTCGCCGCCCTCGCCCGCCACCTCGGCGCGCGGCAGCAGGGCCAGGATGGCCGGCTGCGCCGTCGCCGGCTTGCCTGCCGGCCGGCTGGCCGGCCTCACCGCCCGCTCCACCGCCTCGGCCACCTCGGACGCGGGCTGGCGTTCGCCGAACAGCAGCAAGGCGCCCGCGCCCAGCAAGCCGGCCAGCATCAGCAGATGACGCGGCGTCATGGCGCGCCTCCGCTGCCGTCGGCCAGGTACAGCGTCAGGCGCAGGCGCGCTTCCAGATTGGGGTCGGCGATCTGCTCGCGGCGAAAGCTCAGTTCATCGAGCGACGCGAACGGCACGGCGCGCAGCGCTTGCAGCGCGAACTGCCACACGGCCGGGTAGCTGCCCTTGAGCGGCAAGCTCACCTGGTAGGTGGCGACCCGGCTGGCCTTGTCGTAGCCGCCCTTGTATTCACCCTGCGCCAGCACCAGGCCGTTCTTCGCGGCCAGGTCGAACAGGACCTTGACCTGCTGCTCCGCATGGCGCTGCTGGCCCAGCGTCGCATAGAACAGGGCCAGGTTGTCGTTCGCCGTCGCCGGCGGCGCCACCGCCGCCACGCTCACCGACGCCATGGGCAGCGCGCGCGCTTCGAGCTGCGCCGCCACGCCGCGCTGCTGCCATGCCCACGCCCAGGCGGCCGCGCCCAGCAGGCAGAGCGCCGCGGCGATGCAGACAGGCGCGCCCGCCCGGCGCAGCAGCAAGTGCGCGCGCAGGCGCAGCGCATTCATGTCAAATTCATTCATGGCGTGCTCCAGCTGGCCTCGACCTGGAAGCGCAGGGGCTTGTTCGGATCCAGCTCGTTGATTTCATGGCGCAGCAGCTGCACGCGGGTGCCGAACAGCTCCTGCTGCTTCAGCTGTGCGATATAGGCGATCATGGCGTCGCTGTCCTTCGTCTCGGCCGTGATCTTCAATACCCGCTTGCGCGCGTCAGGTTCCAGCGCCAGCAAGGCGATCTCGGGCGGCGTGGCGCTGGCCAGCGCATCCTGCAGGTCGCGCCACGGCAGATTCAATTGCAGGATGGCGGCGTTCACGGCCGCCGCCTGCGCCGGCGCGATCGGTGTTTGCGCCACCGGCGCCGGTCCCTGCATGCTGGCCGCCACGCGCTGCTGGGCGCGCAGCAGCTGTGCCTCGCGCGCGTGCTGGCGCTGCAGCGCGGCGTTGCCGTAGCAGGCGGCCGTCACGCACAGGGCCAGTCCCAGCGTGCCGGCCAGCCAGGCCGATGCGGGCACGCGGTGCAGGCTGCGCCGCAGGCTGGGCGGCGCGAAATCGATATCCAGGCGCGTCATGCCGGTCCCCCGCTCTGCGCCAGCAGCGCAGCCGGCGACAGCGCGCCAGCCGGCACGAAGACGCCGCAGGAAAATTCACCGGCCGCGCGCGGCGCCAGCCAATCGGCCGGCGCCGCGCCGCTCAGTTGCAGCAGCGACGGCGGCGGCAGGCCTTGCAGCAGCGCTTCGCGCGCCAGCGCCTGCTCCAGCCAGTAGCGCTGCGCGCCATGCGGCACGGCCAGCGTGCGCACGGCGCTCAGGCGGCCGTCGTGCACCACGCCCAGGGTCAGCATCTGCGCCTGCAGCTGGCCAAGCCAGGCCCCCGGCTTGAGCGCGCCCTGCCAGCGGTTCCAGTTGCGCACGAATTGCGGCGTGATGAACAGCAGCGCCAGCTTGCGCTCGCCGGCCACGCGCACGATCTGCGCCAGCAGCGCGCGCGGCGCGGCGCAAAAAAACGGCGCGCGCGCATCCCAGGCGCGGCTGCTTTGCCACAGGCCGGGAGGATCGCCGTACAGCGACTGGAAGCGCAGCGCGGCGGCCGCTTCGATATCGGCCAGGCGCGCGGCGCCTTGCGGCAGGTCCACCTGCCACAGGCGCGCCAGTGCGTCGTCGAGCACCACCGACAGCGGCCAGCCGCCATACACGCCCGGCGGCAGCAGCTGTTCCAGCGCCTGCCCCAGCGCGGCAAAATCGCCGTGCAGGCCCAGGTCTTCCTGCGGCGCATACGCCTGTTCGCCCAGCAGGGTCCAGGCCGGGGCGCGCCAGCGGCTGGCGCGCCACAAACTCAGGCCGTCCGGCCCCACGCCCAGGCGCAATCCATGTCCTATGCCTCTACGCATGCAGGGTGACCCTCTTGATTTCGGTGATGGTGGTGGCGCCCCGCTTCACCAGTTCCAGCGCCGCCAGGCGCAGGCTGCGCGTGCCGTTCGCATACGCGGCCGCCTTGATCTGGCGGATCGGTTTCTTGTCGACGATCAGTTCGCGGATTTCATCGTTCAGTACCAGGATCTCGGCGATCGAGCGGCGCCCCTTGTAGCCGGTGCCGCGGCAGTCGCCGCAACCCTTGCCCTGCTTGAACTGGTATTCGTAGACGTCGGCGCGCGCCAGGCCGACGCTGGCCAGTTCCTGGTCGTCGGGCGTGTACTCGGCGGCGCAATGGGGGCAGTTGGTGCGGATCAGGCGCTGCGCCCAGATGCCGTTCAGGGCCGAGACGAACGCGTACGGGTCGATGCCCATGTGGGTAAAACGGCCGAACACGTCAAACACATTGTTCGCATGCACGGTGGTGAGCACCAGGTGGCCGGTCAATGCCGACTGCACCGCGATTTCCGCCGTCTCGCGGTCGCGGATCTCGCCCACCATGATCTTGTCCGGGTCGTGGCGCAGGATCGAGCGCAGGCCCTTGGCAAACGTCAGCCCCTTCTTTTCATTCACGGGTATCTGCAAAATGCCGGGCAGCTGGTATTCGACCGGGTCTTCGATGGTGATGATCTTTTCGCGCCCGTTGTGGATTTCCGTCAGCGCCGCATACAGGGTCGTGGTCTTGCCCGAGCCCGTGGGGCCGGTGACGAGCAGCATGCCATAGGCTTCCTGCGCCAGCGTGCGCAGGGCCGCCAGCGACGGCGCATCAAAGCCCAGCGCCTCGAGCGTCAGCGCGCCGTAGGCCTCGATCATGGCGCGCTTGTCGAGGATGCGGATGACGGCATCCTCGCCATGGATGCTGGGCATGATGGAGACGCGCAAGTCGATTTCGCGCCCGCCCGCCTCGACGCGGAAACTGCCGTCCTGCGGCACGCGGCGCTCGGCGATATCGAGTTCGGCCAGCACCTTCAGGCGCGAGATGATGTGTTCGGCCACTTCGATGCCGTTGACGGAGGTGGCGTGGTCGAGCACGCCGTCGACGCGGTACTTGACGGCCAGGCCGCCGGCCGTGCTTTCCAGGTGGATGTCCGAGGCGCCCGCCTTGAGCGCGTCGTACAGCGTCGAGTTGACCAGTTTCACCGCAGGGCTGGCCGCTTCCGAGACACTGGCAAAGGAGAGGATGGCGGCCGTCTTGCCGTCGCGCCGCGCATCGCTGGCCGCGCCGGGCAGCAGGCTGTCGACGGCGCGCGCCGACTCTTCCTGCTTCGACAGGTAGGCGCCGATGTCGGCCTGCAGCGCCAGGCGCATGGCCAGCGGCGCGTGCCCGCCCCGGCCGGCGCGCGCGCCCAGCCAGGTTTGCAGGTCGAGGTCGAACGGGTCGGCGATCACGCCCACCAGCTGGCCATCGCCGGCGCGCAGCAGCACGCTGTGGCGCGCCAGCGCCTGCGACAGCGGCAGCAGGTCGAAAGCGGGCGCGAAGGCCAGCATGTCGGCCGTCTCCAGCACGGCCAGGCCGAACGGGCGCGCCAATTCCTGCACCACCTGCCGCGCATCGATGCCGCTCAGCTGCTGCAATTCCTCGACCAGGCTGCGTTTCGATTGCCGGCACAGGACGCGCGCGCGCTGCATCAGCGCACTGTCAATGGCGACAGCGGGCGGCGCCATGGGTACGGAAGAAGTCTGGTTCATGAAATGTCGCCGGCAAGGTCGAAGATGGGCATGTACAGCAGGATCACGATGGCGCCGACGATCAGGCCGATGCCGGCCATCAGCAACGGTTCGAAGGTGCGCGTGAAGCGGTCGATCCAGCGGCTGATCTCGCCGTCATAAAAGGCCGCCGACTGCGTCAGCATCGGCCCCATGTCGCCCGTGCGCTCGCCCACGCGCAGCATGCGCAGGGAAATCGGCGTCGTCAGCTGGTGCTGCTCGAAGGCGGACGACAGCGGCTGGCCCGACTCGACGGCGCCGCGCGCCGCCTGCAGCGACGCCTGCATGCGCGGCGAGACCATCGCCTGCACCGTGGCAATCGCCTGCACGATGGTGATGCCGCCCTCGGACAGCATGCCCAGCGTCAGGTACAGGCGCGACAGTTCATAGATGCGCACGCGCTCGCCGATGCCGGGCAATTTCGCCAGCAGGCGCGCCACGCCGCCATTGCGCAGCACGCGCCGCACGGCGGCGACCAGCACGCTGCCGACGACGGCCACGCCGGCCAGCAGCGGCAAGCCATGCGCGGTGACGAACTGGCCCCAGCTGAGCATCACTTGCGACATCCATGGCAGGTTGCGTCCGGCGCCCTGGTACACCTCCGCGAAGCGCGGCACCACATAGCTGATCAGGAAGGCGCTGACGCCGCCGCCCACGGCCAGCAGGATGGCCGGGTAGATGGCGGCGCTGACGATCTTCGCGCGCACCGCGTCGATGCGCTGCTGGTAATCGATGTAGCGCGACAGCGCGCGCGGCAGGTCGCTCGTGCCCTCGGCCGCCTTGACGATGCCGATATACAAGGGGGGAAAGAGTTCGGCCTGCTCGCCCAGCACGGCGGAAAAGCGCTTGCCTTCCCGCAGCCCTTCCAGCAGGCGCGTGAGGACGCTGCGCGTGGCCGGCGCCGCTTCCTTTTCCAGCAGCGCTTCGAGCGCTTCGACGATGCCCAGGCCCGCATTGAGCAAGGCCAGCAATTCCTGGCTGAACAGCAGCAAGGGCAAGGCCCTTGCGCGCTGGCGCCCCGCGGCGCTGAACGGCGTGGCGCGCAGCGGCCGGATGGCGCTGACGAACAGGCCCCGCGCCTCGGCCTGGCGCCGCGCATCGGCTTCGTCGCGGCCATCGATTACGCACGTCAACAGGGTCGATACCGCCTGGTCCGTGGAAAGCGCGCGCACTTCAAACTGCATGATGGCGTGTCCGTGAAAAAGGAAAGGTGGCGCTGGCGTTATTGCGAGCTGATGTCGGCATTTTCGCCGCTGCCGCCCGGCTGGCCATCCTTGCCCATGGAGACGATGTCATATTCGCCCTTGCTGCCGGGCGCGCGGTATTGGTAGGCGTGGCCCCAAGGGTCGAGCGGCACGCTTTTTTTCAGGTAGGGGCCGTTCCAGCGCGTGCCGGCGGCCGGTGGCGCGACCAGCAACGCGGCCAGGCCCTCTTCCGTGGTGGGGTAGCGTCCCACGTCGAGGCGATAGGTGTCGAGCGACTTTTCGAACGCCTCGATCTGCGCCTTGGCCACCGTGACTTCCGACTTGCCCAACTGGGCAAAGTATTTCGGTCCCACATAGGCTGCCAGCAAGCCGATGATCACGATGACCACCAACAATTCGAGCAATGTGAAGCCGCGCGCGCCGCGCGCCGCCGCCAAGTTCTGCCTGTGTACTGCGTGCATCCGGTCGCTCCTTAATGCCTAGCTTCAATACATTGCGCGCCTGCGCGCCGCTGATGGCGGCCCACAGGCGACGCGCGCTTGCCTGATGCTTATCAGCCTACCATGCCGGTTATGGTTAATACAATCTTTTCTTTGTACTGTGAACAACAAATTGCGCAGGAAACCATCCAGGACGCGGCCGACAGGTATCTGCCGGCAAACGCCGCTCATTAGCCGTAAATCAACTATTTTCGCGCCACAAACACGTAACTATTGGTAGTTGCGCCATAGTGAAAGATGAATTTTATTCATTCAATAATTGTAACTTTCAAATTATATTTGAAATATTATTGCACAATGGAATTGCACATTTTGCTATAGTAAAAGTCAATTTTTCACCGATTGGTCTTATCCGGCTATTGGTGAAAGATTCACTCAAGACGCAAAGCATATTGCATCCTCAAAAACTACCAAGGGAAGATCCATGACTCGTATTGTGCATTCCAAGGCAGCAAGCTCCGCCAAGATATTGGCAGCGGCGTCCCTCGTGGCAGTGTGCGCTGGCTATACGCCATCCGCCATGGCCGCCGTCATCAACTTTGACAATTTCGACAGCCAGTTCGTCGGACATGGCGACGCGTTCGAGGTCGGCCAGTTCGTGCTGACGGGCGCCTCCAACGCTGTCGGCGCCAATTACGGCGACCTGGTTGGCGCCGTATTCGACGGCACCGACCCGGCCGCGTGCGGCATGGCCTGCCCCACCAACAATACGAGCAACTACTACGCTTCCCTGAACGACGGCGTCGTCTACCTCGACCCCTTGCGGACGGGCGGCAGCGTGAGCCTGCAGGGCTTCGACGCCAGCTTCATCGGCTATGCCCAGGGCGTATCCTACCCGGCCATCGCCGGCCTGCTGCGCGTGCAAGGCTTCTATGCCGACGGCACCAGCGCCTATGAAACCTACCAGCTGGGCGGCCCCGTCGGCGGCAACTTCCAGTTCCAGCATTTCAATACCAGCAGCGCATTCGGCAGCCAGCAGTTTGCCTCGCTGGCCTTCTTCGGTTTCACTTGCAACACGGCCGGCAGTTGCAGCGCCTTCAGCACCAACAAGGGCCAGTTCGCACTCGACAACATCGTTGCCTCGGTACCCGAACCCTCGACCTACGCCATGATGCTGCTGGGCCTGGCCGGTGTCGGCTTCGCTGCGCGCCGCCGCAGCAAGCAAGCCTGATTGCCGCCCTTTTTGATTCCGCTACCGATACAGGAACCCTTCATGACATTCCGTCCCGTTTTGCGCCCTATTTCGCTCGCCGTCCTGAGCCTGCTTGCAAGCTTGAGCATCCACGCCCATGCCGACGACCTGCGCCGCCCCTACATCGTCCAGCTGACCGATAAGCCGATCGCCTCCTACACGGGCTCGGTGCAAGGCCTGAATGCCACCCAACCGGCCGCTGGCGGCCGCCTCGACCTGGCCAGCACGGAAGTGCAGCTGTATGGCGACTACCTGGAACAAAAGCAGGCGCGCGTGCAAGCCATCGTCGCCGCCGCTCCCGTGCAATACCAGTACAAGATCGTGCTCAACGGTTTCTCCGCCCTGCTGACCGACGCCGAAGTGCGCCAACTGCAGGCAAGCGGCGAAGTGGCCAGCATCGCCCCCGACGAACCGCGCGCGCTGCAGACGAACTACACGCCCACCTTCCTGGGCCTGGACCAGCCGGGCGGCCTGTGGAGCCAGCTCGGTGGCAAGCAGCATGCGGGCGAAGACATCATCATCGGCATCGTCGATGGCGGCGTGTGGCCGGAAAACCTGTCGTATGCGGACAAGGTCGACGCCAATGGCGTGCCGACCTTCGATCCGAACGCCACCCAGGCCTATGGCGCCGCGCCAGCCAGCTGGAAAGGCACTTGCCAGACCGGTGAAGGCTTTACGGAAGCCCACTGCAACAACAAATTGCTGGGCGCGCAGTACTTCAACGCGGTGCGCCTGACCGAAACGGACAAGATCCAGCACTGGAGCGAATTCACCTCGCCCCGCGATTCGATCGGCGACCCGAATGGCGAAGGCGGCCACGGCACCCACACCTCGTCCACGGCGGGCGGCAATGCAGGCGTACCGGTCACCGTGAGCGGCTCGCCGCTGGGCGCCATTTCCGGCATCGCGCCGCGCGCCCGCCTGTCCGTCTACAAGGTCTGCTGGTCGTACAACCTGGCGACCCAGCCAACGGGCGCCAAGAACGGCTGCTACGGCGGCGACAGCGTGGCGGCGATTGAAAAAGCCGTCAAGGATGGCGTGCATGTCATCAACTATTCGATCAGCGGCGGCACCGTCGTCAACGATCCGGTCGAGCAGGCATTCCTGCACGCCTCGAATGCCGGCGTCTTCGTCGCCGCGTCCGCCGGCAACGCCGGTCCGGCGAACACCGTGGCGCACGTCAGCCCATGGATCACCACTGTCGCGGCGTCGACCCATAACCGCGCCAACCAGGCCACCGTCACGCTCGGCAATGGCGCCAAGTACACGGGCGCGTCGCTCAACTACAACCCGCTGCCGGCCACCACCTTGATCCGCGCCCAGGACGCGGGCCTGCCCGGCGCCGATGCGCAAAAACTGGCACTGTGCTACCGCGCCGGCGACAACGGCGGCGTGGCCTTGCTGGATCCTGCCAAGGTTGCCGGCAAGGTCGTCAGCTGCCTGCGCGGCACCACGGCGCGCACCGACAAGGGCGTGGCCGTGCTGGAAGCGGGCGGTGCCGGCATGGTGCTGGTCGACACGGGCATCGGCCTGGTGTCCGACCCGCACGTGCTGCCGGCCGTGCACGTCAGCGCCGCCGATGGCGCGCTGATCAATGCCCAGGCGCAAACGGGCGCGGCCACGGCCGCCATCTCGCGCTTCGTCACCAATGGCAACGGCCCCGCCGCGCCCGTGGTGGCCGACTTCTCGTCGCGCGGCCCGAACCTGTTCGATGCCAACCTGCTCAAGCCCGATGTCACCGCACCCGGCGTGGACATTCTCGCCGGCGGCACGCCGGCCCTGTCGCGCGCCCAGCGCGATTCCGTGCAGGATGGCGCGCTGGTGCCCCCGCAAGCCTATATCTTCCTGCAAGGCACCTCGATGGCCAGCCCGCACGTGGCCGGCCTGGCCGCCCTGCTGCGCCAGCAGCATCCGGACTGGAGCCCTGCCGCCATCAAGTCGGCCCTGATGACCACCGGCAGCACCACCCTGCCCGATATCCAGGTGGGCGAGGCGCGCGGCATCCTGCCATGGGGCCAGGGAGCCGGCCACGTGACGCCGAACAAGGCGGCCGATCCTGGCCTCGTGTATGACGCCAACCTGGCCGACTACAAGAAGTACATGTGCGGCGTCGGCATGACGGCCGAATGCGCTGGCGGCACCATCGCCGGCTACAACTTGAACTTGCCGTCGATCACCATTGCCAACGTGCTGGGCACGCAAGTTGTCACGCGCCGCGTCACCAACGTGGGCAGCAGCAGCGCCACCTATACGGCCAGCGCCTCGATCAGCGGCTACAGCGTGGCGGTAGCGCCTTCCACCCTGGTGCTGGCACCGGGCGAAACCAAGTCGTTCACCGTGACCCTGACGCGCACCACGGCGCCGGACAATGCATGGCAATACGGCGCCCTCGTGTGGACCGATGGCGTGCATACCGTGCGCAGCCCCGTCACGGCACGCTCGGGCCGCTCGGTGCAGGCACCGGCGCTGCTGCAGGCGGACCGCGTCAGCGGCCTGCGCTCGGTGACCCTGTCCACCGGCTTTGCCGGCAAGGTAGGGGCGGCCACGGCCGGCCTGAAGGAAGTCGCGCGCAGCCAGCAGTCGGTGAGCCAGGCCGCGGCGGGCAGCGTCGACACGCTGGCGCAGATGGCCGCCGCTTGCAAGGCAGGCATCAGCGGCGTGCGCGTCGTCAGCGTGGCCATTCCCGTCAATACCGTGGTGGCGCGCTTCGAGACGTTCGACCGCGACACCACCGAAGGCGCGGGCAATGACCTCGACTTGCTGGTACTCAACGGTGCCGGCACCACCGTCGCCACCTCGGCCACTGCCGGCTCGAACGAGTCCGTCACCCTGGTCACCCCGGCTGCGGGCACCTACAAGGTGTGCACGATAGGCTACGAGATCGCGAATGGCGTATCGACCGGCTTCGGCCTGTCCACGGCCGTCGTGACGACGGCCGACAAGGGCGGCAACCTGAAAGTCACCCTGCCAAGCAAAGTGTATGTGGGCGGCAGCGCCACGGCCGGCGTCAGCTGGTCCGCGCTCGATACCGGCAAACGCTACCTGGGCGGCGTGGCCTTCCTCGATGCCAGCAATGCCGTGGCCGCGACCACCGTGCTGTCGGTGGAAACCAACAGCCCGTTGCCGCTGGCCGCGCCTAGCCAGCGCAGTGTGAAAGTGGACGCCAAACTGTAAGCACGGGCTTCGTACCGGAAACATGGCG
Source organism: Janthinobacterium sp. GW822-FHT07H11 (assembly GCF_058798615.1). NCBI lineage: Bacteria > Pseudomonadati > Pseudomonadota > Betaproteobacteria > Burkholderiales > Oxalobacteraceae > Janthinobacterium > Janthinobacterium sp. GW822-FHT07H11. The sequence continues at coordinate 1,916,094 of NZ_CM179507.1, read as the reverse complement.
CGCCCTCCGGGGCGCGTTTTTTTTGCGCGACGCGCGCTGCGCGCTGCGCGTACAATCGGCGCATGGGCGGCTTGCCGCCGCCGCGCGCCAAAGGAGCTTGCATGTCCGCACTTCGCCTCAGTCTTGCCATCCTGGCCGGCACGGCCACCATCCCTGCGCTGCCTGTCGCGGCGCAGGCCGCCGCGGCGCGCCAGTCCTATCTGGTGCAATTGAGCGCCCCGCCGCTGGCCTCGCTGGCCGACGGCGTGCATGGACTCGATACGAACAGCGACGCGGCGCGGCGCTACACGGCCCAGCTGGAAGAACAGCAGCGCAGCGTGCTGGCGCTGGTGCCGGACGCCACCGTGCAATACCGCTACACGGCCACCCTGAACGGCTTTGCCGCCATGCTGACCGCCGCCGAAGCGGCGCGCCTGCGCGCCAGCCCGCTGGTGACCCAGGTGACGCCGGGCAAGGAAGAACAGTTGCATGCGGGGGGCGCCGGGAAAGCGGCGGTGCCCGAGAATCAGCGATAGCGCTTGCGTCAGCCGGCCAGCAGGCGCAGCGCGATGCCGCGCGAAACGGCTTGCGTGCGGTTGCTCACGCCGAGTAATTTGTAGATGCGCTGCAAATGGCTTTTCACGGTCCAGCCGCTGATGCCGAGGATCTGTCCCACTTCCTCGTTACTTTTTCCTTCACGCACCCAATGCAGGATTTCCAGCTCGCGCGCGCTGGCCGTGCGCGCCACCGAGGCGCCGGGCGGCAGCGCCCGCTCCTTGCCGTGCAGCGCCAGCCAGTGCAGGTGCAGATACGGCAACAGCAATTCCAGCACATACGCCTGGCGTGCCGGGTCCGGCAGCGGCGTCGAGAACAGCGCAAAAAAACTGCCATCCGCGCCCGTCGTCGCACTGCCGTGTACCAGGACATCGCCGATGATGGCGGCCTTTTGCCCGTCCGCGCGCCAGGCCCGCGCCAGATGCGCCACCTGGCCCTGGCGCGGGTCGCAGAGGCGGTACAGGGCGGCACGATCGAGCACGGCGCTATGCCACGCCTCGCTGCGCAGCACCGCGCCATCGTGCCCCAGCTGCGCGCAGACCAGTATGGCGTGCGGCAACAGGGCTTGCAATGGCCCCTGGCTCCACAGGAAGAAATCGCTGGGCGCGGCGATGCCGTGCGCGGCAGTGATGGCATGCAACAGGTATTCCTGTTCCCGCCCGTTCAGCAGGATCATGCCCCCGCCGCCTGGTAGCGGTAGCCGCTGCCGCGCACCGTCTCGATATGGTGGCCGCAGCCGCCCGGCTGCAAGGCGTGGCGCAAGCGGCCCACATGGGCATCGACCGTGCGTTCATCGAGATAGGCGCCCTGCCCCCACACCTGGTCCAGCAGCTGCGCGCGGCTGTGCACGCGGCCCGGATGGCCCATCAGCACGTGCAGCAGCTTGAATTCCACGCGGCCCAGGCTGAGCGGCATGCCGCCGGCCATCACGCGCAAGGTGTGCGGGTCGAGCCGCAAAGCCGGCGCGGCAAGCGCGCCGCGCAGCGCCGATGGCAGGCGCCGGCGCAGCAGCGCATGCACGCGGGCCAGCATTTCGCGGGGAGCGAACGGCTGGCAGATATAGTCATCGGCGCCGCTTTCCAGCGCCTGCACCTTGTCCTGTTCACTGTTGCGCGTGCTGCTCATGATGATGGGCAAGTCGCACAGCACGCCATCGAGGCGCAGCTGGCGCAGCAGCGCGATGCCGGACAGGTCCGGCAAATCCCATGCCAGCATCAGCATGTCCGGCGCCTGCAGCGCCATCAGGGACAGCGCGCTGCGCGCATCGCGGGCACAACTGACGCGGTGGCCCGCGAGCGTCAGGTTGTGCGCCATCAGCGCCTGCATGGCTGGCGCATCTTCAAGTACGAGAATATGGGCTGGCATCGGGGCATCCTCAAAAAAGTTGGCGGCAAGACTAGACTTGCCGACAAGTTTTTGACTATGCATCAAGCGTAAACCGCTGACCAATACATTTTAGTTTCCTGATTTATAGCTATGGCGAATAAATGCGCAAGAAAAAACACAGCGAACCGAAGTCCGCTGTGTCTTGAGGAAAAACGCCCGTGCTTACGCTGCCGGCAGAGTCTGGCGGCGGCGCAGGGCAAAGCCGATCAGCGCCAGGCCGCCCGTGAGCATCATCCACTCCGACGCTTCCGGCACGGCCGAGATCGATGCGATGCCGGCATAGGTGCTGCCGGCGATCGCGCCAGGCAGGCCGCCGGTGACGGGCGTGAGCTCGAACTGCACCAGGTTGCCATTGACGTTGCCCAGGTAGGACGCTGCCGTGGCGTCGAGCAGGCCCACGCCGAACGTCGTGCCCGCGTTGCCCGCCGTATGCAGGAAGTCGCCGCCAAAGACGATGTTGAAGCCGAACTTGCCGCCCAGGGTCACGTTATGAAACCAGTCGTTGTAGCCACCGCCATTGCCGAAGGTCAAGGTGCCGGGCAGGCTGCCGCTGACATTGCCTTCCTGCGATTCCAGCGCGCCAAACGCGCCCGTGAACTGGCTCAAGGTGGCGGTGGCCCCCGGTGCCGGGCTGTTGCCGGCGATAAAGGCAAAGTCGAGGAAGCCGGCACCCGAAAACTGGCTGGTGTCGATTTCCACGTGGTAGCTGAGCGGGCCAGCCAGCGCCAGGCTGGAACTCGCGGCGAGCAAGGCGGCCAGCACGGCGCGGCGCAGGGTGGGATTGAGTGTCGTTGTCAACATGGTCGTGTCCTTAGAAATTGCCGGCGAAGATGCTGGCGGAATAGTGGATCGTCACTTTGGACGGATTGCTGAAGCTGACGGCAAACGAGGCCGTCGCGCCCGGCGCCAGGCTGGCCGCGTTGACGCTGACGTACGCGGCACCCGCATGGCTGCCGCTGGCATTGGCCAGGGTCACGCCGGCCGGCAAGCCGCCGAACAGCACCTGGAACGGCCCGCTCAAGGCGCTGCTGCCCGTGTTGGTGAAGGCAAACGTGCCCGTGTACTTTTGCGTCGCGCGGTTGTACGTCAGGCCCGAGCTGGCGACCGAGACGGCGGCCGTGATGTCGCGGTAGGCGGGCTGCAAGTCCAGGCTGATGACGACCGGGTCATGGTCCGAGGCGCGGTAGGGCAAGGCGTTATACAGATCCTGCGGCTTGGCCGCATCGATGTTGTAGTCGATCACTTCCGGCTCGTCCGCGTTCACATGCCATTCGGCAACGCCGACCACTTGCGGGCTCAGCGAGGCGCTGGCCAGCGCATGGTCGAGGTAGCCGCTCTGGCCGCCGAACACGTACGAGTACGGCATGCCGGACGGACGCACGAAACGCTCGAGTTCATTGACGAAACCGGCACCCGTGATGACCTGGATCGGATCTTCCGCGCCATACGAGTTCAAGTCGCCGATGACCAGCACGTCCGCGTCGCCGGCGGCGGCGGCCACCTGCGGCACGAAGCTGCCCACCAGGCGCTGCGCCTGCTGCACGCGGGTGGCGTTCCAGCAGCTCTGGCTATCGTTCTGGTCCGCATCGACGCCGCCGGACGGGCAGCTGCCCTTCGATTTCAGGTGGTTGACGACCAGCGAGAATTTCTCGCCATTCGCGGCGCGGAAGGTCTGCGCCATCGGCGGACGGTTGTTGATGGCGTTGGCGTCCGACAAGGCGCCGCCGACAAGACCGAGCTTGGATGGCTTGTAGATCATGGCCACGCGGATGGCATCCGTGCCCGTGGCGGCTGGCTTCGGCACCACCGCGTACGTGACGCCGCCGATGGCCGCGTTGAGCTGCTCGACCAGGTAGGTGACGGCCGTCTCGCCATTGTTCTGGATCTCCATCAAGCCCACCACGTCCGCGTCGATGGCTTTCAGCTCGGCCACGATCTTGTCGCGCTGGCGCACGAATTCGGCCAGGTTGTCGGCGCCGCGGCAATTGCTCTTGCTGGTCGACGAACCCACGGTGCAGCCCTGCCCCGTCTGGCCAAAGACGTTGTTGCCATTGGTAAAGGTCGTAAAGAAATTCAGCACGTTGGCGCTGGCCACCTTGACGTTGCCTGGTGGCAGGTCCGGCCCTGCCGTGCGCGGGTTGTCGCGCGAAAACTGTGGCGCTTGCGTCGGCTGCAGCTTATATGCGGCGCCGCCGCCGCCGATGGCGCCGAAGTCCACCACGCCCGTCAGGTCGGACACCGTGTCGCCGCTGCGCACGGTGCCATCCTGGCCGATATACGGTATCGTCGACGGCTTGACGAAGATGCCATCATCGAGCACGATCAGATTGTTTGCATTGGCCGCGATCAAGGCTTGCGCCTCGGCGGAGCGCGCCGGATGGCGGTTGGTCGGCACTTCGCGCCGGCCCGCCGACAAGGTCAGCTCGCCGCGCGCGCCCAGGTAGGCGTTTTGCGACACGGTCAACGGCTGCGTGAAACGCACCAGCATGCCTTCGACGGCAGCCAGGTTCTCGTTCGGCAAGGTCACATTCGTCGGCACGATGCTGTGGCCCGCGCTTTGCGTGAGGATGGCCGTGACGTCCTTCAATTCCGTATACGAATTCCTGGCGCCCGATGGCGTGTATTCGAACACCGTGCCCGTCACGCGCACCAGTTCGCCCGGCTGCACGGTCGTGGCGCTCGCGCCCGTGTAGACAAAGATGCCGTCCGACGTCGACGGGTCGCCGTCGCCGGCCGCATCCTGGATAAAGAAGCCGGTGCCCACTTTCAGGGTCACCACGCCTTGCGTCGTCTGCACGGAATTGGCGTAGGGGCTGCTGGCACCGGCGCCCTGGATTTGCGGGATCGTGTGGCTGATGGCCGCGAGGCCCTGCACGGCGACATCGACCTGGCACGAGGCGGTTTGCTGCTGGTCGTTGCTGAAACGGACGATGACAGGATAATTGCCTACCGGCACGCCCGCCGCCACCTGCAGGCTGACGCTGGCGCTCTCGCCGGCCACGCCGGCGGCGCTGAAGCTGGCCAGGCTGATGCCGGCCACGGCAGGCGAGGTCAGGACGGCGGCATTGACGACGCCATCCGCGTCGGAGGCGCGCAGCACGGCGTTGCCGCCATTGCCCGCCGCCAGCGCCAGGCTGGCGGGGCACGCGGTGACGATCTGCTGCACGACGGGACCGCCGCAGACGTGGCGCTCGGACGCCGTATTGCGCGGCGTCACGCTGCCGGCGGCAAAATCGGCGCCATTGTCGTCCGTATCGCTGCAGCCGCCATGCGCGCGCAAGATGGACAGGGTATTCGACGGCGCGGGCGCCACGCTGCCTTCAAAGCCATTGGCCGTGCCAAAACCGACCAGGTCGATGACGGCGGCGCCTGTCGGCGCGGCCCCCACCTGTGCCGTCTTACTATTGCTCAACAACACCTTGCCCGTCGTGCCCGACATGGTCAGGCCGCCCGTGGCGTCCGGCGCAGGCAAGTCGAGCGTGCCGCCCGCGCCCTTGGCTTCCTGCACCAGCAAATACTGGCCAGGTTGCAAATCGATAGCGGGCAAGGCCGTCACGGCCCAGCTGGTATTGCCGGCCGCGCCATACTGCACGCTCCAGTTGCTCAGGTTCACGGGGCTGCTGCCGCGGTTGAAGATTTCAATGAAATCGTTGCGGTACAGCGCGCCATTGTTGCCGCCGCCGCCATATACCTGGCTGATGACGATATCGGAAGCGGCCAGGGCCGGCACGGTCAGGCTGGCCAGCAAGGTGGCCATGACGGTCAGGCGCAGGGGCGTACGCAGGGTGAAGTATGGGGTGTGCATGAATATCCTGGTCGGTAAAGAAACAACGCCAGCCCCAACGGCATGGGCCGGCGCAGCGCAATTAACAAAATTATTTCAAACTTGTTATTTGCATATTAAAGGCCCGGGATGACGACTTGATGACATTTGATTAAGCCGAACGGAGTAAATCCCCTTTACACTCCCTGATTTGTACGTAGCTTTTAAGCAACAAAAAAGTAATCAGCACAACTCTTGCAGGCACGCCCAAGGGAAATGTGATATATTTCATGCAAATAAGTTTTTCTCCTGATAAGTAATCAATATTGCCAGTGAGACAGAAATCGCAGGGCAGGCCCCATTCACGCCTCGCTCTTGAAATGCCGGTTCATTCATGCTCACAACATTTGCATGCCTGACGCCGGCGCTAATCGCCTTCCGTATGCGCATACGCATGCAGCGGGAGACTCGACCAAGAGATACGCCATGTTAAAACGTGTAAGCCCATTCCATCCTCGCACTGTGGTGCTCGGCGTGACTTTGATGTTGTGCAGCGGCTTGCTGCAGGCACAAAACCATGAGGCACAGGATGACAGCAGGTGCCAGGCAACCAATAACGACAATCTGGCGGGCAAGAACGCCGACATGGATGGCACGTATAACGCGTGCCGCCTGGTGAATGGCAAGATCGGCTATGCGAGCCGTCCGAACACAGGCAACAGCGAAAATCCCGGCTTCGACAAGGATAATGCGACGCCCAGCCTGCGCAAGCCGCAATTCGATAATTCCAATCATCAACTGAGCAATCCCTATGATGATAGCAACACCGTAGCCAGCGGCGGCAACGGTCGACGACTGCGAGCCTATGCCTCTCCGAACTTCGGCGCGCGCGATTTCATAGCCCAGCCAGAAGATGAAAACCTGTTGCCGGAAGCCGGCGGCTATCGCGGCGGCCAGCTCGCGTCCAGAGCGGCTCCGGAATATGCATCGCTGTTGCGCCGCTCGCCGGAAACAGGCTCCGATAGCGGTTACACAGAAGGTGGCGCGGGTGGCGGTGGCGCAGGTGGCGGCCTCGATAGTGGCGGCAGTGGCGCCATTCCGAATGTCCCGACGATCCCTGCCGTCCCGGAGCCCTCAAGCTATGCCATGATCGTTGCAGGACTCGCGCTGATGGGCTTTGCGGCACGCCGGAAGCGCGCAAAAAAAACACTTTGAGAATGCCGGCACCGTGCTGGGCAAATACATTTTTTCCTTGCGCGCAGTGCGCAGCAGTAACCACCCATCTTGCTGGCGAACGTTGACAGGTGCGGCTTACAGCAGCCGCACCGGCCAGCACCTTTTCATTCCCCCATCAACACCATCTCAGCGCCGGAAGGCCGCATACGGCGCCGCGAGGGGATCTCCGATGAACAAGCCTTGCGCCGGCCACGCCACACTCCCCCAATATGCTTCCAACGCCGTCATGCCCGCCAGGTAACGGCGTAGAAGCACCGTTGAATTGGGAAATTTCTGCCAGTAATTGCACGGTTCGCTGACGGTGCCGTAACTGGCCGTGGCCCCCGCCTCCAGCCAACGCTGGCTGCTCATCTGCGCCGCCCCCTGCAAATCCCCGCCAAACGAAGTCAGGTGATCAGCCAGGGCGCCGGGCAGAAAACGCAAGGTATCGAGTTTGGCAACCTTCGCCATGCCCGTCTGGTACACCATGATATCCTGCGCCCCCTCCAGGCTGTCCGCCTTCAGGTTCTTGATGGTCAGCTTGCGCTGATGCACAACGCCGGGCGGCGGAAAAAATCCGGCGCGGCTGTTGCGTGCCCCTTCGCTGGTCGTCAGGTAATAGGCGCTGGCGACAGGCACGGAAAAACCGCTGGCCGTGCCACGGTCCACCACTGCCTTGGCCTCTTCCACAAAATCGATGGGCAACAGCATCGACAGACGCATGCCCATCTGCGCGAACGGCTGCTGCACATTGCTGTTGAAATACGTACTGGGCTTGCCAGCGCCGCAGGTCTTCGCGCACTGCCCCGCATCATAGCCCAGTGTAAAGGCGGCGGTAATGGAGTTGCATTCGACAGCATACGGCGCGCTCCACACCATCAGCACGGCCTGGATGCCTGGCTTTAATTGACCGTCAATACGTTCCTTCAGCTGCGAAAACTGCTCCGCACTGAGCTTGCGGGGACGGTTGGGTATATTGACGTGTATCACATTCGCCACGGGAATGGCATGCGCATGGCGATAGTACTCGCCGACTTCAATGCTGTTCGGCTCGGCATCGTTGATGACGATGGCCAATTGCGACGGCTGCAATCCTGGCGCCACGGGCGGCGCATCGGCATGCGCGAGTCCGGCGGCCAGCATCAGCGAAAAACAGAGAAAGTTACGCAATGGTGAGTATCGTCCGGTGAGGTGGAATCGAAGCCGCCACATGGCAGTGCCAGCTATGCCGGCTGATTATAGCGCCATGTAATGGACAGGCGAAAAAAATGGAGGCCGCAGCCCCCATTTCTTGTATTCAAGTGCGCGCTCAGGCTTGCAGCTTGCGGCGGCGCACCGCGAAGCCCACCAGGCTCAGACCTGCCAGCAACATGCCATAGGTTTCCGGCTCAGGTACCGGCGTCACTGCCAGATTGCCGCTATAGCTGCCACCCGCGCTCGAAGCCACATAGCCATCGATCTGCAGGAAGTAAATACCTGCAGCCAGCGGCGTACCGCCCGATGCCAGGCTCCACGCCTGGTCTTGCGCCGTGTAGTTAATCAGATCGAGGGTGCCCTGAAACAGAACGCCGCCGGCATTGCGCAAACTGAAACCGGTCAAGGTCAGGCCGGAATTGGCGCTCGGCTTGAGCGACGTCGCCAGTGCGCTCAAGTCATTGAAACCCGTCACGCTAAAGGTATATTTATCGCTGAAAAAGTTGTTTTGCGCGCCAGCCAACTGGCCAGGCGCCAGCGAGAAGGAACCCAGCAGCTCAGCGCTCGAATAGTCGAGCAAGTCTTGCGTCAGATCTAACGGCGCATGGCTGATATCGACCGGGGCGGCATAGGCCGCCAGGCTGCTGCCGGCGAACATGGCTGCCACGAACAGGGATTGAAGAAATTTTTTCATACTTTTCACCAAGAGTGCTGCGGCCAGCTCAGGCTGGCCGCGGGATAAAATGCAAATGGAAAGGCAAGCGGACGTCGTTTGCCGTGCTCAGCTGGCATTCTGCCGGCGGCGCGCCATGAAGCCCAGCAGGCCCAAGCCGGCAAGCAGCATGGCATAGGTGCCTGGCTCAGGCACGGCCGATACCAGGCTGCCATTGGCGCTGAAGGCGGCACCCGTGTTCGACACCACATTGCCGCTGACTTTCAGGTAGTAGGAGCCGGCGGCCAGATTGGCGTATGACAAGGTCCACTTGTCGTCAATGCCGCTCAGCAGCTGATCGCCGCCCAGCAATTGCGTATTATTCACGCTGCTGTACAAGCCAAAGCCCGTCAGGTTCAGGCCATTCAGGGCGCTGCTGCTGCGCGACGTCAAGACCACGCTCAGATCGCTTGCGTGCGTCACATCAAATGAAAACAAATCATTGAAGAAATTGTTTTTCTGATTATTCTTGAACTTGTCGCTAAACGTCAGCGAACCGCCGGCTGACATCTTCACGGCACCTGGCAGCGAACTGATGTCCACCGGCGCGGCAAAAGCCGCCTGCGAGAATACAGCTGAACCGGCAAACGCCAGCGTTGCGAGCACCGAGCAAATATTTTTCTTCATGCGATCCCACCGAATGTGATTGCGGATGACGCTGCACCCACATGAATTTATCTTATCAAACCGAGCATCATAATAGCATAAAGTAATTCTTTATTGTACTATTTCTAATTAAAAATATTCTTACGGCATCACCTTTGGTAGACTTGAAATGCTGTTTTACCACCATAACACTATGGACAAGGTTATAATTATTAGAATTTTAATAATGTATTTTAATACATGGAGCTCACATGTCAGCATGGATGGAACTGAAGGCAGATACCTATCGGCAATATGGCCGGAGCAGTACCCTGTTGACGCTTCAGGCAACAATACGCAATAGACCATTTCGCGTTTTGGCGACGGCCCGGCTATGCCAGAGGGCGCACAGCGCTGGAGGCGTCGGGAAGCTATTGCTGCCAGCATGCAAACTGCTGCATCGGTGCGCAGCATCAATGGCAGGGGTGGATTTCCCCTGGCAAACAAAAATTGGCGCCGGCTTTGCCCTGAATCATGGCTGGGGGATGGTCATGAGCCAGGGCGCGATCATTGGCCGAAATGTAACGTTATTTCATGGCGTAACGCTTGGGCGGCGTGACCGCATCAGCGCAGATGGACAGCGCGTCACGGGTTACCCGATACTGGAAGATGAAGTATGGGTCGGTCCGCATGCGATCATCACGGGCGGCATCACAATCGGGCGCGGCAGCCGCATCGCGGGCGGCGCCGTCGTCAGCGAAAACGTCCCGCCCCACTCCATCGTTGCAGGAAATCCTGGAAAAATCGTCAAGAGCGACTGCGTTGCCGACGTCATGCATCCGGCTCCGCTTGACGAGTAGTGCACCGCACAGCCCCGGACGCACATCAGACGCGCCGGTAGACATCCTCCAGCCGCACGATGTCGTCCTCCCCAAGATAGCTGCCCGACTGCACTTCAATCAGATGCAGCGGCAGCTTGCCCGGGTTTTCCAGCCGGTGCGTCATGCCGATCGGAATATAGGTCGATTCGTTTTCCGTCAGCAAGCTCACCTTGTCGCCGCAGGTGACGCTGGCCGTGCCGCTGACGACCACCCAGTGTTCCGCGCGGTGGTGGTGCATTTGCAGCGACAACTTGCCACCCGGATTGACGGTGATGCGCTTGACCTGGAAACGCTCGCCAATGTCGATACCCTCGTAGCTGCCCCAAGGGCGGTATACCTTGCGGTGCTGCACGTGCTCGCTGCGCCCCTGCTGCTTCAAATGGTCGACCACCTGCTTGACGCGCTGCACCTGGTCCTTGTGCGCCACCAGCACGGCGTCGTCCGTCTCCACCACGATCAGGTCCTGCACGCCCAGCACGGCCACGATGCGGCTTTCCGCGCGCACCAGGCAATTGCTGGCGCCATCGAGATACACGTCGCCGCGCACCGCATTGCCGCCGGCATCGCGCTGCTGCACTTCCCACAGGGCCGACCAGGAACCGACATCGCTCCAGCCTATGGATGCCGGCAGCACCACCGCATGCGCGGTATGCTCCATGACGGCATAATCGATCGAATCGGAAGGACAGGCGGCAAAGGCCTTTTCTTCCAGGCGACAAAAATCGAGGTCGCGGTAACCGTTGCGCACGGCCTCCTCGCAAGCGGCCAGCATGGCTGGCTGGAATTGACCCAGTTCGCTCAAGTAGCGTTCGGCACGGAACATGAACATGCCGCTGTTCCAAAAATAATTCCCAGCCGCAACAAACGATTGCGCCGTCGCCAGATCCGGCTTTTCCACGAAACGCTCGACGCGGCAGCCTGGCGCACCGGCGGCCACCGGCGCGCCGCTGCGGATATAGCCATAGCCGGTTTCAGGTCCCGTCGGCACGATGCCGAAGGTGGCCAGGGCACCGTCCACGGCCAGCACCGCCGCCTCCGTGATGGCATGGTGAAACGCCGCAACATCGGTGATGACATGGTCGGCCGGCAAGACCAGCATCAATGCCTGTGCATCGATGGCCTGCAGGTATTGCGCCGCCACCGCCACGGCCGGCGCCGTATTGCGCCCCACCGGTTCGAGCAGGATGCCCAGCGGCGCCAGGCCGATCTCGCGCAGCTGCTCCGCCACCATGAAGCGGTGATCATTGCCGCACACCACCAGCGGTGGCATGACTTCGAACGCAGCCACGGCGCCATCGCCGGCGCGGCGGTTCGGCAAGCTTTGCACGCGCAGCGCCGTCTCCTGCAGCATGGTACGGTCCGTGACCAGCGGCAGCAATTGCTTGGGCAACACGGCGCGCGACAGCGGCCACAGCCGGGTGCCGGAACCACCGGAGAGGATTACGGGATAGATTTTCATATGTTCAATTCTTCTTCGACGTTGAATTTACTGGCATACAGCGCAACAGAGGCTTCGACGCGACGCCGGTTGCGCCGGTCGCGCGCATTGCCCCAGGCATCAGGGTCGTAGTCGGACACGTGGCGCATCTCGCCGGCCCGGTCGACGCTGTAATCCTTGAAGACGATCATCTCATCGAGCACGACGCCAGGCAGCACGCGCGTGTATTCGAACAAGACGCTACGCACCACTTCGGCGCCGCTGCACACATGGCTGCCATGGCCGATCCAGGTAGGCCCGATAATGGTAGAGCCCGCTTCGATGCGACTGCCCGAGCCGATGTAGACGGGGCCTTCGATGCGCGTGCCGCCACTCCAGTCGATGCTGGTGTTCAAGCCGACCCACAGGCCGTCATCGATCTGGATGCCGGGCACGTCGAGCTGGGCCACCTCCCCCATCAGCACGCTTTGCAGCACTTCCCAGTAATCCTTGACGCTGCCGATGTCGATCCAGTTGTAGTTGCGCTTTTGCGCATAGAACGGCAAGCCCTTTTCCACCAGCAGCGGGAACAACTCGGAACCGATATCGAACGGACGGTCGTTGGGAATCAGCGCCAGCACTTCCGGCTCGAAAATGTAGATGCCGGTGCTGACGCAATTCGACAGCGCATCGGCCTGCTCCGGCTTTTCCTGGAAGGCGCGGACGCGGCCGTCCGCATCGCTGACCACCACGCCATAGCTCGATACTTTTTCCCACGGCACTTCCAGCGTGATCACCGAGGCCAGCGCGCCCTTGCGTCGATGCTCGAACAAGGCCGATTTCAGATCCAGATCGATCAGGGCGTCGCCGCACAGCACGATGGTCGTCTCATCGAAGAAACCGCCAAATTCCTGGATCTTCTTCATGCCACCTGCCGACCCCAGCGGTTCCGGCACGACCTCGCCCGCATCGTTGGTATAGCCTTCGAACGAATAGCCGATCTGCACGCCGAACTGGTGGCCTTCGCCGAAATACTCTTCGATCTTTTCATGCAAATAACTGACGTTGACCATGATTTCAGTCACGCCATAACGGGCCAGGTGCTCCACCAGGTAAGCCATCACGGGCTTGCCCAGGATGGGGATCATCGGCTTGGGCAAATCATAGGTCAGCGGCCGCACGCGCGTGCCCTTGCCTGCAGCTAAAATCATTGCTTTCATCGTCGCTCCGTCAGGATTGGTTATGGGTGGTCAAGCAGCAAGTTACTGGCCATCCTTGCGCAAGGTCACGGGCGTGCCCGATGCGGCACTGGCCGGGACGACGCCGGGAAACAGGCGCGCATAGGCCGCCAGCAGCTTCGGCGCCTCGTACTCCCACTCCAGTTCGTTGACCACGCGATGGCGGCCAAAGGCGCCCATCTGCTCGCGGCGGGCCGGGTCATCGAGCAGTTCGACGATCTTGCGCGCCATGTCAATGGGGTCGTTCTTCAGTGCATACAGCGATGCCTGCTGCGCCGAGACCTTGCCCTCGACCAGGTCGAACTGCACGATCGGCTTGCCCAGGGCCATGTATTCCATGATCTTGTTCATGGTCGACTTGTCGTTCATGTCGTTGGCCACGTCCGGGTTCACGCAGACATCGGAGGTATTGAGCATTTCCAGCAATTGCTGGTCCGGCACGCGTCCCGTGAAGGTCACGTAGTCGGCGATGCCCAGGTCCTGCGCCATCTGCTTCATCTGCTCGAGCGAGGTGCCGCCGCCGACCAGGCCGAACTGCACGTCCTCGCGTTTCAAGGTCTGCACGATGTATTGCGCCGCCTGCAGCAGCAGGTCGATGCCTTCCTGCGCGCCCATCACGCCCACGTAGCCGACCAGGTAGGCACGACCTTTCTTGAGTTCCGGCACGGGCGGCAGCACGCGCAGGCGGTCCAGCTTGGGTCCGCTGCGCACCACGTAGACATCCTCGGGCTTCATGCCGCCCCGTTCGATGGCAATCTTCTTGTACGACTCGTTGGTGGCGATCGACACGTCGGCGCTCTGGAACGACCAGCGCTCGAACAGCACCATCAGCTTGTAGAAGAAATCGCGCCGGCCGAACTTGGCTTCGTAGAGTTCCGGGTTGATGTCGTGGTGGTCGAACAGGAAACGCTTGCCCATCGTCAGCTTGAAGAAGCCGCCGATGAGGAACAGCAGGTCGGGCGGATTGCAGGCGTGAATCACGTCGAAGCCGCGCGCGAAATGCACTTTCCACGCCAGGCGGAAGGTGTGGAACAGCGCCAGCGAATACTCCACCAGATACCCCTTGGCCCCTTCCGCTTCCAGCGGCAGGTGGTAGCGGTAGATATGGATGCCGTCGATGGCTTCGTAGCGCGACTCGTAACCCTTGCCCGTAGGACAGATGATCGACACGTCATAGCCATTCGCATGCAAGGTGGTCGCCTCCTGCCACACGCGCCGGTCGAACGGCGAAGGCAGGTTTTCCACCAGGATCAGGACGCGCCGCGGCGTGCCGCCAGCACTGCCAGCCTTACCAGCAGATGCCGTCATATTGCTCTCCACTTTGTTCCTTGCTGATGCGCACCAGGTCGACGATGTGCTGGTGCGGCTTGAGGCTGTCTGGTACGGTCTTGAATTCCGCCGCGCCATTGCCGATGACGATGGTGTCGGCAAAGTCCAGCACTTCCTGCATCGAGGTAACCATCAGCTTGGAAATGTGCGGAATGTGGTTCAGGATGTAATCCTGGTTGGCGCCCGTCAAGGCGGCCAGGTTGACGTTCTTGTCGTACAGTTTCAGCTCGTAGCCCTTGCCCAGCAGATACTCGATGACATCGACCAGCGGCGACTCGCGCAGGTCGTCCGTGCCGGCCTTGAACGAGAAACCCAGGATACCCACCTTGCGGGCGCCCTTGTCGACGATCATCTTGACGCCCTTTTCCACTTGCCGCTGGTTCGACGGCAGGATAGAGTTAAGCAGCGGCAAGTCCAAGTCCAGGCTGCGCGCCTTGTAGGTCAGCGCGCGCACGTCCTTCGGCAGGCACGAGCCGCCAAAAGCGAAGCCCGGCTTCATGTAGTACGACGACAGGTTCAGCTTGGTGTCCTGGCAGAAGATCTCCATGACCTTGTGGCCATCGATGCCGACGGCCTTGCAGATATTGCCGATCTCGTTGGCAAACGCCACCTTCACGGCATGCCAGGTGTTGTCGGTGTACTTGACCATCTCGGCCGTCTCGACGTCCGTGCGCACCAGCGGCGCATCCATCTTGGCATACAGCTGCACCAGCAGCGCGCCCGCCTTCTCGTCCGATTCACCGATCACCGTCTTCGGCGGGTTGTAGTAATCGTAGACGGCCGTGCCCTCGCGCAGGAATTCCGGGTTGTTGCACACGCCGAAATCGACGCCTGCCACCTTGCCCGACGCCGCCTCCAGGGTCGGAATCACCAGCGAGCGCATGGAGCCGGGCAGCATGGTCGAACGCGCCACGACGACGTGGAAGCTGTCCTTTTCGCGGATGGCGGCGCCGATTTCCTGGCACACCTTGCGCACGTGGCTCAGGTCCAGGTTGCCATTGAGCTGCGACGGCGTGCCCACGCAGATGAGCGACATGTCCGAGCCGAAAACGGCATCGCGCACGTCCGCCGTGGCGCGCAGATGGCCGCTTTTCACGGTGGCGGCGATCATCTCGCCGATGTCTTTCTCGATGATGGGCGTCGTGCCCTGGTTGATCAGGTCGACCTTGGTCTTGTTCGGGTCGACGCCGATCACTTCATGCCCATCCGTTGCCAGGCAACCTGCCGAGACGGCACCTACATAACCCAAACCAAATATGCTAATTTTCATGCTTTCCTCTTCATTTTCTTACAGATCAGGAGTATTCAATACCACGCGAAATACCGTGCGCAGCGTGGTCGTTCCGTGCAGCTGCCCGCGCCAGACCAAGGTGGGCGAAGCCTGTTTTTTATCGAAGTGATGCGCAATCCATCCCATAGGCGGCCGTTCGCTGCCACTCACCAATTGCGCCGAAGCAAGTGGCAAGTCTGGCAACTGCATGGCAATCTCGAAAGCCGTGCCCAGCACCCGCAGCCCATTCCCTTCCAGATGCAGCTGGCATTGCGGATCGAAATGCCAGAACAACTCAACCTCATGCGTGCCATGACACTCGAGCACGTCTTCCACCACGATACTGACCGCCGCGTGAGACACGCGAACATCGCGCCGGTGCGACACCGGATCTTTCAAGCCCATGTAACCGTCGTGACTGGCACTCCAGTACTGGCCATCGGCATCCTCGCGCCAATCGAGGCAGCGCGCCCGGGCCTTGCGCAGCCAGAGGAAATTGCCGCCCGATTCAGACTGATCGACACCATCGATGCGCACCGTATTGTGCGCACTGGTACCGCGGAAATAATCACGCCACTGTTTTTGCGTGTGATAGGCATACGTACCCGGATCGACCAGTACCGCCTGGCCGGCAATGGACAAGGTCAGCGCCAGGGCGTCGGCATGGCCATGCGCGGCGATTCCCAGATAGCCGAGCGGCCCCGCATCGGCAATCAGGCGTATTTCGGTACGCGTGTCGAAGCCGCTGCCCATCAGGTAGTACCCGCCGTCAGGAAAACAGCGCGGCAATGCCACAGCCGCGCCATCGGGCAGGGCGTCGAATGCGCGGCGCCCCGCATCGCCCAGCAACCAGGCACTCTTGTCGTCAAAGAAGTCGGCCTTGCGCTTGAAGTCGGCGCGCCCAAACAGCGCCGCGCCGCTGGCCAGCAGCGAGGCGTACGGGTTGGCCTTGCCGGTCTTGTCCCAATTTGCCAGTTGCGCATCGTCGGCATCGCCTATCATCGGCAACTGGCCAGCCACGTTCATCATGGCGGCAATAAATTCCAGCATGACTTCCAGGCGCTGCTCGAATGCACCCGAGCGGGGCCGGCCATTAGCCCTGCCTACCAACAAGCACAGCAGCATCTCGTCGGCCACCGTATGCTGGTAGTAAATGGCCTGTTCACGATTGACGCCGTCTGGGCCATTCTGTTTCAGCGCCTCCGCTTCCAGCTCCGCTTCCGTCTGTGCCAGCCAGGCGGCACTTTCCGGCCAGCAAGGCCACGTCAGGGCCGCCACATGCAAACCCGTCAATTCGCCGAACAAATGGTTGTTGGCCGACGAGTGGCGCGAGAAATGCCCGGCGATAAAATGGCAATGCTGGTAGATACTGTCGAGCCAGCGCTGCAGGAAGGCTTGCCCCGCGGTTCCCTGGAACAGGGGACTGTCGGGTCCGCCCAACAAATGCCAGGCATGCGACCAGCTGACCAGGCGCAAGGCCAATTCCAGCGCGCTGCTCCAGTTGGGCCCCAGCGGATATGGGCATTGCTGCCACCACGATTCCAGCAAAGCCTGCACAGCCTGCGCGTAGCGCAGTTCGCCACTCAGCCGATAGGCCATCGCCAGATCCGTCAGCGCCAGATGGCGGTTCGGCTCCCACAGGCATTTGATATCGCCCACCACCGCTTCATCGCGATAATTAAGCGTCTTGCCAAAACCGAGTGGCGCCAGTGTGCCCGTCTTCGGATCACGGTTCCATTCAGGCGGAAAACCCAGGTTGACATCACGCAAGGCGAACACGTCGAAACGGCCGGACAGGATACGCTCGGCGGCAGCCAGGTACGGCGAGCCGTCTGCTGGCAAGCCCAGCCATGACGCGCCAAAACGCTGACGCGAAGGTGGCGCTGGCGCATGCGCGAGGCCAAAGCCGCGCGCCTGCAAGCGCTGCTGCACGGCATCACGTACGCGGTGCGCCACCTCCGGCGCCCCCATGGCACGCAGGCGGTTCAGCTTCCAGGACAAATTACTCAGCATGGCCGCATCTCACAGATACTGGCGATGCCAGATTTCCAGGGTCAGCAAGCTCCACAACAACTTCTCGTGGTTCTGCCGTCCGCCCACATGCTCGGCCAGCACCTGCTGCAGCGCCGCCGGATGATAATAGTGGCGCGTGCGCGAAGCAGCGCCCGTCAGGTGCTCGTACAGGTAATCTTTCATCGGGCCGCGAAACCATTCATTCACGGGCACGCGGAAGCCCACCTTGGGCCGTTCCAGTATAGCCTGCGGCAACAACTGCTTCATCGCCTCGCGCAATATCCATTTGGTGGTGCGGCCACGCACGCGGTAATCATCGGGCAGGCTGGAGACAAAGGCCGCCAGTTCGTGGTCCATGAAGGGCATGCGCGCTTCCAGCGACGCGGCCATGGTCATGCGATCGCCCCGTTCCAGCAGATTGTCGGGAAGCCAACTCAACTGATCGAAGCAGAGGATACGGCGCAAGGCGCTGTTGCCGGCGCTGCCACAGCCCAGGGTGGCATCGCGCGCGCGCACTGGCGCCGGCATGGCCACCAGGCGCGCGCGCTCCTGATCGGACATCATGCCAAACCAGCGCGGCATACGTTCGTCGAACGCCTCCAGGCCCAGGTTGACGATGGCCGTCTTGGCGCGGCGGAAGCGATATGGCAAGGCGCCGATGGCCGGCTCGATCACGCCGCGCCGCAGCAAGCCAGGCAATTGTTGATAGCTTCCGGCATAGCGTTCATACACGTGCTTCGGATAGCCGCCCAGGATTTCATCGGAACCTTCCCCCGTCAAGACCATCTTGACCGTTTTGCGCGACTCTTGCGCCAGCAGGAAGATGGGAATATCGGAAGGCTCTGCCACGGGAGCGTCGCGGAAACGCACGAGCTGTGGCAGCAACTCGATCACCTGGTCAACCGACACTTCCAGCTCATGGTGATCGGTCTTGAACTGGCGCGCGATATCGGCCGCATATGCCAGTTCGCTGAAGCCGCCCTCCTTGAAGCCGACGGAGAACGTCTTGACGGGCATCTCCGTATGGCGCGACATCAGCGCTACCACGGCGGAAGAATCGATTCCACCCGACAGGAAGGCGCCAAACGGCACATCGGAAATCATGCGGATGCGTACCGATTCGTCAAGCTTGTCGAGGAAGGCGGCGACGGGATCGGCAGGCAATGGTAGGTCTGCGCGGACACGGCTGTCGGCTGGCGTGAAATACACTTGTTCGCGCAGCACGCCATTTTCCCATGTCAAGGTGGAGCCGGGCGCGAGCTTGCGTATGTTCTTGAACAGGGTCGCCGGACCTGGTACATAGCGGTAGGCAAAATAGTCCCAGATGGCCGCTTCGTTGGCCTCGGCCACGACGCCAGGAAAGGCCAGCACGGCCTTGATTTCCGAGGCGAACAGCAAGCCGCCCTCATGTTCGGACAGGAACACGGGTTTTTTGCCGAACGGGTCGCGCGCGATGAACAGGCGGTCGTGACGCGCATCCCAGATTGCGAAGGCAAACATGCCGCGGAAATGCCGCACGCAGTCCTCGCCCCATTGTTCATAGGCATGCACGATGGTTTCCGTATCGGATGCCGTACGGAAAGTATGGCCCAACGCCATTAATTGCTCGCGCAGCGGCTGGAAATTGTAGATCTCGCCATTGAAGACGACTTGCACCTGGCCATCCTCGTTCCCCAGCGGCTGGTGGCCGGTGGCGATATCGATAATCGACAGGCGCCTGTGCACGAGGCCAACCCGATACCGCCCGTCGCTGCTGGCAACATCGAGTATGCCGGTGTCGTCGGGCCCCCGATGGGCAATCGCTGCGCCCATCGCCGTCATGATGTCACGCTGTCCGGGAAAGGATGCAGGAAGAAGGAAACCAGCAATACCACACATGAATAACAACCTCTTGAAAGTAGTCTTAGCGACGCAAAGCGCCATAGGTATCACGGAAGTCTTGCGCCAGCCGCTCAAGAGAATAATAACTCTCGATGCGCTGGCGGCATGCTTGGCCCATGCGTTTCAGCAACTCGCGGTCATTATCCAGACGCAAGATAGCTTGTGCCAGTGCATGGGGATCGTGCGGTGCCACAAACAGGCCATGCACGCCATCCTGCATCACATCAGGAATTGCGCCTACAGGACATACCACAGCTGGCGTACGAGCGGCCATGCTTTCCAGTAAAGCATATGGCAATCCCTCATGATGTGTGGGGAAACCGAACACATCAGCGCACTCCCATAGCTGGTCTTTTTCCTGACCAAACACTGGCCCCAGGAAAGTGACGCTATCCTGCAAAGCCAGTTGGACCACCTGTGCCCTCAAGTCAGCCTCGGCAGGTCCGCTGCCAGCTATTCTCAAGATCACCCTCACGCCAGCGGAACGAACCAAGGCCAACGCTGCCAGCAATTCAAACACCCCCTTGCTTTCGGCCAGCCGCCCCACATATACCAGCAACAAGGGTCGTGCATGCACCTGTTTGCCCTGTGGATCAGCGACCATATCGATTGCATTCGGGATCACCTTCAGCGGCAGTGCTTGGTCGAACTGCCGATAAGCGTGCAACTCCCGCTGCGCCAACAACACGATCGCGTCCACCGAGCGCAACACCCTGCGCAACAAACCAGTGGGCACAGGACGATTACCGAAAAACACTTCTGGCAATGCGCCGCCGTGTACTTGGTACAAGACTCGCCTGCCAGCCAGCTTGGCAATTAGCACATAGACTATATCGCGCCAGTAACTCTTTTGCTCCATCGACGTGTTCACGTGAACAATGTCGGGCCGCACCCGAACAAGCGCGCTCGCAAATTGAAACGGACTGATCAGGAGCCGTAGCAGCTTTCCCGCCGCCGACTCGCCACGCCCTTCGCTACCGACCTGAAAATGCACAAGATCGAAATCATGAGACAAGCTGGATCGGTACATCTGATTTAAGTGGGTACTCACACCGCTGACTGCGCTCAGCGAAGGCCCTAACAGCATTACAGTAGTCATTTTCATATTATAAATTATTTTTTTATAATCTAGTCAACTAAACATGTGCTGGGTGTGCAAAGATCCTTTCGCTGGCAGCCCGCGCAAGCGTTTCCCCTCGGCGGAGGTGCCGAAGCCTCCCATTCTGGCATCTTGAGCCATGAGAGCACAGAAAAGTTGCTGCGGACTTCATCGGTACGACAACTGCCCGGCAAGGTATATCGTCGGAAGCAAAAACTGGCCCATAGGAATCAGGAAAATTCCTATAAACCGGTGCAGTCAAGGGAGTAGATACAGACAATGCATGCTACCAATGGCAGAAATGCAAGATGACGGCAAACTGGCGTCAGGAAATGACGCCAGTTTGCATAGGGGGAAAAGTGAGTTTACTTTACATCAAGTAAGAAGAAGGTCGTCGGGCCTTTCGTCGATGCCACGGAGTCCAGTTTCATCGTCCAGGTATTTCCTGAACGCGTCAAAGGAATGCTATCTCCCAACTCTCCATTCAATGTTAGCGCGGTCAGCTTCATTTCCGCAGCATGGCCCAACGCCAAGCTCAGATTCACCACACTACGCTGCAACTGCACCGGGATCGTACCCAGCGAAACTAATTCGCGCCGCTCACTGTCAGCGAACTTCATACCAGTATTTTGGGCATCGGTAGCAAAAATTAACAATATTTTCTTGCTCTGCGCCAAGGGAAAATCATCCAAGGCGCTCGCTGATACCAATCCTGGCGAGGTAGTGGCGATTACCTTTAAATTTTTCAATGCAACATTACTTGCCGCAGTACCCAGCGTTACTGCCTCGGTACGTGGTGTGATGACGGTGAACCTGTTAGTTTTCATATCCATCAACAACTGCTTGGTGTCGCTTTCATACACGCCTGCAGTCACGTTACTCCGGTTTGTCGCATCGATCACGCCTACTTTACGTAAGCTGCTCAGACGAGTGTCTAGGGCAAAATCGTTCAGCGTCATAGGTACCTGCGCCGCCGTTCGAGTCAAGCCCCACGTCAGCTCAGTTGTATTCAGCGGCAAAAGGGTTTGCTTGATAGGCACCGTCGACTTTTCACCTGGATGCAGCAACTCGACACCCGTTACCCACGACAACATTCCAATGTCCTCTGAAATGCCATCCAGATAATTTCCCTTGAATGCAGCATCATTCTGATAATTAACGGCAATTCTATTGATTGCCGGACTGACGTCACCACGCATGTACAAGAGAGCAGACAACGTCTCACCTGCCCGGCTGACAGGATCAATGCCGACACCATATGGATGAATTGCTGATTTTCGGCTCGCGCTGCTATAGAAGGTCAGATCAATGCCCCCCTCACCATGTAAACACGCAAAATCCCATCCCTGAAACGCAGCCATCGCGGGAACAATGGCACCTGCCTCAAAACGAAAACGATTCCAGAATGGTTGCCCATACTCGGTGACGGAAAACGGCTTGCCAGACTGACGAGATGTTGCAAGCCAACGGGCATATCGCGCGGCAGTGACGGTCGAACTGGTTTGTGCAATGGTCGTACCCGGCGAAAAACCCAGGGATTCGTCATGGTAGGCATGCATGTCAATCCAGTTGAAAGAAGACCTGGTGGCATTACTCTGCGTTGAAAGCCAGTTATCATACGACGTCAATGGTCCAACGTAGCCCCGCTCACGCAAGTGGCTCGTCATCCACCGTCCGGTATCAGTTTCAAGCTCTGTCAGAAAACGCTGAAAATCAGCCATCCGTGGCGAATATTTGCGTAGCACTTCCGGCAAAATCACCGTCCCTCTCGCAAGCGACTCCGTTCCACGCACATCGCCCCACGCCTTGCTCCACTCCGAATCGTTCGGATAACGGCGTTTCAGGAATGCGACAAAAAGAGGCTGGAGCTCCGCTCGCCAGATACCGCCTTCGCGCGTGGCTGCAAGGAAATTCATGCCCCCCTCATTCAGCAGCACCATGCCAGCCAACGCAGGGTCAGCCAAAACGCTGATCCCGGTGTACGGATTCTTAGGTACATAGAGCTTATCGATCAGCATACGCCAATGCGCCTTGGCTTTATCATCCACATGGACCATATATTTCAGGTTGTATTGCTGAATCCAGCGATGAGGCATGACGTTACCATATGCGCCATTTTCGGAAGTCATGGCATCGATTACCCAATACACGCCTTCACGTTTCAATGCAGAGAGAAAGTAATAAAAGCGATCGAGTTGAACGGGATCGAAATCAAAGTCCCCCACCCGATTGGACATCAGCAAGGCTTCTGCATAGTGAATGCGAACCAGATTATAGCCATGCACTTTGACTTGCCGGGCGAAGAGGTCCGCCATCGTCTTATCGGGATATCCGCCAGTAGCTGGGCTCCACGCCAACGAAACACAATTTAACTTGGCCGGAGTCTCAGGCTTGTTGGCGAAGGCAAAACGTCCCTGAGGACCGACGATCACTCGTCCCTGTGCACCGGCGACACCCGCCGGTAGCCATTTGCTGAAATCAAGTGGACCGCCCTCTCGAATCACCAGGCTGGTATCCTGAATGGTATTCCATTCAGCCGCGTGCACATTGAGCGTTGCGAGTCCGGACAAGCCCAGGAACATCAAGAATTTCGCCACACGCCCACAAGTTGCATATTGTTTAAGCATCACGCCCCCCGTTTCGAAAAATAGCTACAATTTATAAAATTGTCATGTAAAAAAAGATTGCACCGCGCAGATCAACAACTTTCATACCAAGGCTCTCGTCAGGAAGTGTCGCAAAGGGTCGTCGCCAACAGGCGATTGAGGATCACCGAGAAGATGAACGAAGAAAAATTAGTTAGCCCGAAAAGCGATCTATTTATTGCCATAAGACAATTTAATCTGGCATCTATTTTAGCATCTTCACTTGAGTGGCAAGTCATTTCAAGGCAAAGACTGCATTATTTTTTTATGACGTACAACACTAGAATTAATCTTCCTCGATAATATTGCCATAAGAATTACTGCTTCGAAAATCAACTTTTCCCGAATAATCAACATTGATAAATATCGAATATTATCCATGGAATAGATCATCGAAAATTTTACTCAGGCACGGAATTAAAAATAAAATATTTATTTTATTGAATCAATTCATGCCTTAGCGAAGCACCAATCAATTTGCTTTCATAGCAAGGTGGCGCGCCAAATGGCCGGCCGGCGAGCCACTCAAGCCCGTTTTTCGTTCAATTCGACGCAATGCCTCATGTTTTTTTATCATCGTGACGTACCAGGAGGATTCGGTGATCGTAAAACGCCTGCCTGCCAGCGGCAGATTGGCGAAAGCGATCAACGTAAAGAGTTGAGCGGGGTTTTTGGCCAGGCCGCGATAGCGCGTTTCACGATGACGGGACAGGGTCTTGACGACATGAAGCGGATACTCAACTTTCGCACGAACGCTGGCCCTCCGGTGGTGTGCCAGCTTTTCCGGCATGCCCCCCCCAGTTTGCTTTTGGGCAGCGCCTTGCGTTTAGCGCGCTTCATGTCCGCCTGCCACGTCACCAATTTACCGATTTACCGATATTTTCGGGCCGCTTTTCCACACCTTCGTAGCCGGCGTCGCCGAAGGCCCTTCGACCTTCGGATAGAACGGCTCGACGGTTTTATGCGGCTTGCCCCACGGGGTCACGCTATCGATTTCGGCCAGGATGTGGTCGCGCCGCGTCAGCTTCTTCTTGGCGGCGTACTCAAGGTCAGAGTATCTCTTTTGCATGGTCGATGGCGGACGGTGGCGATACCGATATTGTCTCAGGTTGGACCTGCCGCAGGGAACGGTGCCAGATAAATAAGTCAGTGCTTCGCTGGTGTTTACCGCACGTCTATGCACCTGACCTCAATCCGTTCCGCCGGTGCCCGGCGACGCATGCATACCCCACGGATCAATCCTCCAGTGCTCACGCACCACGTTAGAATCGCATATGCCCCGCGCACAAATGAGCGTTTTTTGACTGACATCACCAGCCAAGGAAAAAGCAGATCCAGGACCAGCAGGACAACCTTCAGGCTCCAGGTAACAGGGAGGAAGGACAGCAAGAGCAGGCTAGCCCACCACCCGAGAACGGCCATACCAAGATAAAAGTCTCGAAGTTCACGCACCAGCAAACGCATATGCGGCTTGCCAAAAGAAGCCCTCAATACCTCACCGATTCCCCAGATATAACGAGTCTTCCAGCGTCGCCATAGCAGCTTAATTGCCTCCGTGGTGTGTCCGTAATGATCGATTGCGTCGACCGGAATACGGCGCAAGGTCCACCCGGCTGCGCGCAAGCGGATTCCCAAATCGAATTCTTCATAACTGTGCAGATTACGATCAGTCAGGTATCCAATCTCGGCTATTGCCTCGCGCCGATACAATCCCCCCATGTCGAGTCTATCCACCTGACCTGGCTGGAGGTTCGCGGGAGCCCGCTCGGCTCGCGCCTGATACTCCAAGCTTTGTGTATTTTTTTCGCGAATAATTCCGCCAACCCCGGCGACGTCCGGATGGGATGCCAGACAAGCCAATGCTTGCTCCAGAAATCCCTCATGCATTTCCATGTCGCCATCCAGGATATAAACGAAATCCCCCTTCGCATGCTGAAACCCCAATTGCGCACCAATACCGCAACAACGCTCTTCAGCATTAAGCAATTGCACGATTAAAATCGGATAGGCAGATGCAATCTCTACCGTTCTATCAGTGGATGCCGAGTCAGCAAGAATGACTTCCCCACCAACACGCTCAACTGCACGTAATGCACTTTCGATTGCACGTGCAATATTACGCTCTTCGTTCAATGCCTTGATGACAATACTGACAGGTACTCCAGACATCTCAGCGGCTCCCGATAAGCTGCAATACCGATTCGACAGGAATAGCCGCACGTCGTCGCCATTCTGGAATCCTTTCGGCCAGCAATGCTTTAATATCACTCTCCTGAGTCACGAGTTTATTCAAATACAACCGCAAACTGTCAATCGTCACAGCGGGAGTATCTACTACAAGATTGGTATCGCCAAATAAATCCCGGTTGATGCCTTTGGCTTTGACGCTATAGGCAATGGAGATAGTCGGTACGCCTGTCGAAAAAGCCGCAATCGTAGCATGTGTCCGTGCGCCGATAAAAAACCGAAAACGGGAAATTAAAAATTTCAATTGCGCAGCATTCAACATCGGTGGAGCCAGACGAATACGTGAATGTTGCAACTTATACTTGTCAACCAAATTGAGCAAATAATGATAATCGCTGGCCCAGGTGCCGCCATCGAGCGGCCCGACATGCGGAAGCAGCACAACGCCGAAACCACGCTTCTCAACCAATTCCCGGATAAACAATGCCACGTCACTATCTAGTTTTTCGCGTGCATTATTATCGGCAAGATACCCTCTTACCAATGGACTCACATTTATACCAATAATGCCTTCCGGAGCAGCAGGCAATATCTCAGAAACATCGAATTCTTCTGGCTGCAACGTAAACGCCGGATCAGTTACCTGAATAACATTCTCTACACCGATTTTCTTCAGGTAACGCGCAGTCTCCGATTCGCGCACGGTAATAGCAGCATAATCGGCAAGATGTCCACGCATAAATTTTTCCACATGCGGTTTACGGCTGAACGGGCCCACCGAAGCCCCCCACAACACAGCTGGGATACCAAGCTTTTTTGCTGTATCAACTGTTGCAGTATGTTGGTAAAGAGATACCAGACCATAGTCAAGTGAAATTGTATCGCCGCCTGTCATGATCAATAAATTCGCTTCGGCAATTTGCTTCTCCAGCAAGGCATCGGAGCGAAAAATAGGACGTCCAACTTTTTCGACAAATGGAAGCACACGGTTGGCGCGGCTCCACCAGCGCAAACCGCTTGCTACGCTGGAGGCGGGTACGAAATCAATGCCATTTTTCGGTCCTGTCGTCCATTGGCGAAGGTCGCGCTCCGGCGCCAATGATGGCGTAATAAAACGCATACTATCGACCCGCTGCCGAATCAATCCGGAAACTGAACGCACCAATGCTTCGCAACCTCGATTACCGAAATTATTATGTCCAGCAAAAAAAATTTTTGTCATACATTATCCATATAAGTGTTTCTCATGATTTCAGGCATAGATGATGAACATCAGCAGGAAATTCACTATATCTTCAGCAGTTTTATGGTGTCATCATCTGTAATAAGCGGTGGTGATTCAGCACCGGATATCTGCCTGAAATACCCGCTCTTTTTCCCACTCAGTTGCCGCAATGTTTGCGCTTGAGCGACATAGCCCAACATGCACATCAAAGTAAATGTCAATGCCGGCACCTCCAAAACATCGCGACCATATGGCAACATCACGAGCATCATTGCCAAACCGGCTGCGGTGGCTTCCAACATGGCTCTGGTAGTAGCGGAGGCGAATGACGAAACACTACGCATGGCGATCAAGGCCGCTCCTGCGATGATAAAAACATATGCCACGAATCCTGCAAGACCGATTTCCCATAACAGTTGTGCTGCCGTCGATCGATCAATACTGAATTTGTATTTGGCGGCTATCTCGCCAACGGCAAGCGTACTTGAACTACGGCTCGCACCCGGACCATATCCCAAGAACCCACGTAACGGATCCGGCTCAAAACCTTGTTCCCACCAAAATACCAAGGCGGCATTGCGCCCCATTTCACCTGTTTCAAAATTGATAAAATGTGTATCCACACTATAGCCAAAAGACTGATCGAGTAATTGCGACAGATCGTGTGGCTTCTTGGATCCGGCCGAATACATCATGCTGTAAACTGCCAGAATACCTGTTGCCAGAGAAAGAACGACAATGGCACCCAAGACAGCCTTCAAAGGACGTTTTAATAAATCCTTTCGATACAATATCGCCATACCAATAGGCAAAAGAACCACCACCACTTTCACTTCAGCAAGTCCGATACACAAGAATCCAGCCAGCCATATTGCCAAAACCGTACGCAAGCGAATTTGTTTGTATCGCCACAAACTAATCGCCATGATCATACCCAGGATAATAATAAATGCCATCGATCCGCTGGCACCACCGGAGTCTGGATCCCCGCCCATTGAACCGACGACTGCATCCCAAGCAACCCCACGTTTCCCACCGGCAGTGCTACGCGTAGGAACAACAATAAAATATTGATACAAAACAAATGGAATCTGCAGAAAAACCATCAAGAGCAGCATGGAGAGCATTTTCTCCATTTTTTTGAAGGGTATTGCAAACATGGCAAGCAATAGAAAAACGCTCCACAGCATAATCATATTTTTTCCGCCGACGACCACTTGAAGAAATGGTGGCATATTAATGGCTATTGAAAAAAACACAGCCAGAAAAAAAATACCCAACGGAAATTGCAATGGAAATGGCAAGCGCAATTTTAAAAATGGACTAAGCAAATAAGTGGAAGGGATACGCAAAAAAAGCAAGGCGGCCAAACCATAGGGCAGCCATAATGCCTGGTTTATTCTGGCAAAATACATCAATTGCCCGATAACCAGAAACACAAGAATACCCATCAAAAAAATAAGACGCTGGTTGTCAAATAAAAACAAAAACAAGGCAGCCAAAGCGCCGACCATTAAAAAGGTCAACTTACTCGGTCCGGCCAATGCGACAAATGCAGCCAGGAAAAAAGTCAATATCGTTGCGAGCGCAATTATTGCAAATTTTCCTGCCATGGCGCCGAAATTTTTACTTTTCATATTACCCCTGCATACATTTCAGCATTGATTATAACCAGCAATAAATCAATCGAAAAAAAATCATACGTCAATGAAACCATCACATTCTTTCTTCAGGAAAACCATCAAGATCATCAAAAGAAAAATCAGGAATCAATTTCAAAGAAACGTTGATTGGATTTCTTTCCCATTTTTCTTTCACAAATACGTCGAATCTTTGAAAAAACTTTATAGCCAAACTCTGGCCCAAGCATAATGGTCCTAAATACAGTCAAGCCGGCATTACTGTGCAGTTGCAATTTGTAGGCGCCACGTGACGTGGCACGCAGCAGCATTCTGAAAATCATTTCTATTCCGACAAAAAATCCCACACTAAATCTTTTTTCCACCCTCTTGCGGGGAAACCAACCACCGCGAAGATTCGCCAACCACAAGCGAAAACGCAAACCCTGCCGACGATGCCGCAGCCCTCCCTCTTGGGATTGAATCACCTGCTCCAAGGTGCAGGAATTCAAAGTCACATGCCCGTCCTGGACTTCCTTATCAAGAAAATTGCTAACCACTTTAGATCTGGCAATGACAATACTGGTACCACGTGCATCTTCCACATCACCTGGTAACCAGGCATCCATAATTGAAATATCCGCGCACTCCGCATAAACATCGTCACAATAATCACAAGCCTTGGGTTTGAAATAACTCATGCCCCAGTGGAACCCGATGGCATGGGCAGCCAGGGTTCCGCTTCCTTCTCCGCCGTCAGGAAGCGCCCAATTGGCGACGAAATTATAATCATCGGCGCGGGGAGTATTTTTTTTACTGCGAAATGAAATACGTCGTAACTCGGCACCTTCAGGCATGCCGGTGCGTCGGGCCATGTAATCCGCATAATGACTACTTTTCATCTGGCCACATACCAGTCCAACCTGCAGCACAATTCGTTCGCGCAGCACTACATCCTGCTCTTTTAACAAGCGCAGCGCCTTATGGAAACAGGGAACGCCGGTAAATGCATATCGTCCGGGATTTTCCTGCACAAATTGCAGAGCGGATGCCAACGTGACAGGATAGTAAAATGAAGTTGAGCAGGCTAGCAATTCAGCTGTATCGTTAACTACCTGAAACTGCACGAGCTGTTCATCAGAAGGGCCGACACAAATCACGCCATCAATTTTATGCGACAATAAATAACGCGACAATATGTGTGTGCCAATACCGCCAGAGGAACCAAACTCACGATAGGAGTTTGAATATCCCTTATACAGTGTTTCAAACCATCCAGCAATCCGGCTTTTTTGACTGGCATTTAGAAAGACCTGTGAGGCAATTTGGCTCTCGTCCCTTGCCGTGGCAAAGGGACATACTTCGGAAGCCTTCAGCGGATCACCGATGGACTCAGGTGGAATGATGGCCACCAGATCACCATATGTATTTTCCTGAATGATAATACGTCGATCTACGACGGTACATGC
This sequence comes from Janthinobacterium sp. GW822-FHT07H11, assembly GCF_058798615.1. NCBI lineage: Bacteria > Pseudomonadati > Pseudomonadota > Betaproteobacteria > Burkholderiales > Oxalobacteraceae > Janthinobacterium > Janthinobacterium sp. GW822-FHT07H11. The sequence goes on along the minus strand of NZ_CM179507.1, from coordinate 1,886,432 downwards.
TCCGCACCCGATACAGTAACCACCCTCGACAACCTTCTCAATCAGGGATTTACATTTCGGAAATATTTTAATTGCGGAGACATTGCCGGAGGCTGAGGGGCTGATTTGATTATGCTTCATGTGCAGCTTTTGACCTTATGAATCGTGAAACGGGCAATATCGACAATAGCCAGGTTTTCTCTTGCTTTGAGAATGGCATAAAAAACAATATTATACCAACAAACAGGGCGCACTCTAGCGGGGCAGCCACGTACCAAGCCAAGCCCAGTAATTTCATGCATTCTCCGGATATTACTGCGACGACAGCAATACCTAGTATTCTGAGAAACCCAATCCAATCCAGCTTCAACTTGCCTTTACTATGCCAATATATGGCGCCATAGCAGACCATGCACCACAAGGTTTCACTCAAAAGAAAAACTATTGAAATACCTATAGCGCCGTAATTTTTCGCCAACACAAAGGCAACAGGAAAACAGATGGAACTGACACCCGTTGCCAACAAAACCGGCCAAGATACAGCCTGCGCCAGGCAATACATGGAAAATGTAAGATGAATGGCCATCATCAGCAATGCTGCCACGATAACAATGACAATCGAACCAGCATCCAAATAGTTACCGCCTGAAATTAGTGAAAGAAGTGCACCGCCTCCTCCACAAAAAAAACACAGTATTGGCAAAATCATCATCCAATTGATCTTTACGCACATTCCCACAAGAGTAGACAACATCGACCCAGTCTCATCTTTCTTCGCGGCAGCAACGAAAACAGGACGAAAAACGCCAGCAAGCAGATTAATTGGCATATAACGTTGAATCACTCCAGCCAGCGAATATGCAAAACCAAAAGTCGCCATCGCCGCCGCACCGGCAGCTGAGGAAAGAATCAATTTCAACGCATCTGGCCCGTAAGTAAGGGTCAGCACTTGCGCAAGATAGGCAGGAAAAACAAATATAAATATGGACTTATTGGATGGCAGCGGCTCAATATTTAAAGCTCCATCTCCGCTGCCATTGTGGCGCGCGATAACCAACGCATGCAGCAACATCGATGAGCCCAGCAAGGCGCCACTAATGCCGGCGGCGACTTCCACCCATAATACTTTCTGGATATGGAAATCCCCAGCATACAAAAAATAACAATACCCCCCCAATCTGAACACGGTGCGTATGACAAGTGTAAATTGGCTACGCCCTTGGCACATCATCGAGTCAAAAATAGCTTCATAGAAACGAGATATGCCCTCGCAAAAAATTATGATCGCCAGATAATAAATCATCTCTTCAGTCAGAATTTTGGCACCGAGCATTCCGGTAATTTTCGGAAAGGTCAATAACCCTAGACTCACTGGTAACAAACTCAAACAACGCAATCCTACCAACTGCCAAATCGGACCAAATGCCTGTATTTTTCCATTATGGTGTTCATCGGCACTCACATAACGATACACCGCATGAATGAGGCCAAAATTGCTGATGAGAATGGCAATTTCCGCCATTGCCCATATCGTAAAAAATAGACCGTACTCGTTTGGCGACAATTTTCTGGACAGCAAAATCAGTAAAAAAAGACCACCAAATGCCGATAATGAACGCCCCAGGAGGGTTGACAACATGCTCTGCTTAACGCGTTGCGAAGTTTTTTTCTTTGACATGGCAGACTATTTAATAAGCAAAGAAAAGACCCACGCTTCAAAACCACTCCTCGTTAATAGAAGGAAAAGAAATGATATGGATTTATTTCCGTATAGACAATTAACTTCCTGATAAACCTGCAATGCGCTGTCGCGTACCAAAAGGGATTGCCTGAATCAAGTCACGAATAAACCTGTCCTGCACAGAAAAACTATGCTGCGTATCTCGATCAATAAGTGAAACGCGGAACAACAGTCCATCTGGAATTTCTCCGTGAATGGCATACGAAATTTCTGCCATTTTCTTTGCCATACTCCCGGAAACGGCCTTACTTCCCACTGTGGTCCAATAGGTCACTGGCTCATAACGTTGACCTGCCATACTGGTTTCAAGACGTTTAACAGGTATGTTTCCATACTTGGTACTCACCGTATCCTGGCGCATGCCATCGAGTTGAAAACCCTGGGCGGGATAGCACACCTCAGGGTAATGCACTTGCATACCGTCTCGCTGATCACTTCCGTATGCAATAGACAACATCACTCTTTCACCAACTTCATTTACATAAGTACGAGATAAAGTTTGTGTATAAATTTTCTTCAGCATGGCCTGTGCTTCCGGATTAATTACTGAGCCGGCCATATTCTTTTCTTCCCGCCACTCGCCGAATTTCTCTGGAATCAGCACATCCAAATCCAATTGGGCCTGAGTCTTTGAAAGATAGATAGTTGGCGTAAATAGCTTGGCTGCGACCGCCGCACTTAGCATTAACCCGAGAACAAAAATACTGACTATCGCTCTTTTTTTCATTTAGCACCTCCCGTAGCCGATATTGATGCCGAGTTCTTTCGCCCAACAAAAAATTGCAGGGCTGTATCAACGAGCAATATCAGCATCAAGGCGCTGATAAACAACACCATGCCAGCAAAGCCGTGCAAGAATCCTTGCCCCGCAGCGTCACCGAAATAATAGGTGATCAGGGTTAATGTCACGACACGGATAACATTTGCGGTGAAGGAAATCGGAATAATCAGTAATGCCAATACAATATTGCGAACCGCAGAGGTATGCCGCACTACATTCAGATAGAACAAGCCTAGCGATTCCAACGTGAGCAAGGTCTGCAAACCAGCACAGGCATCAGCGACCAAAAGTTGATATTGCCCGATTTGTAAAATTACGCCACTGCGAGCAATAGGATAACCCAGGAAAAAAAGTATATGTTCAGTGACATATGAAACCGCCATTTTCATCGGCATGGTCAGCATACTTACAATGCTATTCGGTAACGGGACCATGAAAAGCATGAAGAAAAATGGAAACCACAAACGATAAAGCGCTCCTGTTCCATAACGCAATAACAATAAAGAGGCAAGCACCAATATGAAGGAGCTGATTTCAAAACTAATAATACCTTGGGAGCGTCCTATAACATACAGAAACAATGCCAATACCATTACAGGCCAGCCCAAGGCACTGCCGCCGGATTGATCATAGGTATCCCGGACAGCAGGCCATTGCCTGTAAAGCAACCATCCCGACAAAGCAAGGATAATCGGACCATGTGCCTGTTCCTCACTGGTCCATATACCGGTCATCAGGTCGTACAACGTTGGCACGTACAAAACAAGCAAGCCGATCAACATGGGCAGCCAATTAAGCAATGGTTGCTTAAAAATAGGCAACCCAGATGCAGGTAGATCTTGCTTTATCAGCGTTGCCATCAGAAATCAACCAGCACTGAGCCAACGATCTCGGCACCATTATTTTTCATTTGCTCCGCCATCGCGCCAATTGCCTCCAACTGAGTACTATTCTTGCGCGCGACCAGCAAGACACCACCAGCCCGGCCGGCGATAGCCAGGGCATCGGAACCATGAGAATACGAGGCGACATCGTAGAGCACCACGTCGTAACCACTTTCCAACTGCTGATTCAAGCTGGCAAACGAACTACGGCTTAACAGCTCCTGCGGATTCGGCGGCAAGGTACCGGCTGGGAGCACGGATAACGAGACAAACGCCTCAACCTTCTCAATAATATCGATCTCAGCACGCCCAGCGAGCATGTCAGACAGCCCTTGGCGGCCCTTGACATCAAAAATCTCGTGCTGCGTCGGCTTGCGTAAGTTCGCATCCACCAGCAAGGTATGTTCTCCCAGTTGAGAAAATACCACTGCCAGGTTAGCCGTGAATAAACTGGCACCATCGCCGGCGTCGATTCCCACGATAACCAAGGACTTGCGGCCACGTGCAAACCATCGCAACATCAATTGACTGCGTATTGCACGCAGAACCTCTACTTGCGGACTAAAAGGCTGATATGCCGCCACCAGTTTGTCCGAATACTGTCGCTCGCCCGGTTGTAAATAGGGGTAATCAAACTGGCGCGCCAGTACTTGCTGGATGTCCGCTTCGGTGATCAAGCCCAGTCGTTGTGCCGCCTCTCCGAAGCGTATGCCCAACTCCTTTTGCATGCGCAGGATACGTTCGGCGCCTTCCGGGGTGATTTTGCCTGACTCTAATAGCAAGCCACCGATACTGGAATCGGCACCACGTGGAGGGACCGGCGTGCCGACAGGGTGGATAAGTTGATTCATTGTCGAGTCCATGATTTAGTTAAGACCAAGCTGACGCGGCACTGCGCGTTTGAACATGCCAAATCGACGGCGCTTTGGCGCCTTCCATTCAAGCACACCGAGCACAGGCACATCAATCGCATCATGCAAATCGGCTTCAGAGCGGACTCGGCGATCAAGCATTTCCATCACCAGGGCAAAACCGACGCCCAGCATGGTGCCCAGGAACAAGGACAACACCACGTTCAACAGGATTTTCGGCGAGGCAGGTTCGATCGGCGGCGTGGCCGGGTTCAAGACCGCGACGTCGGATTGATCGGACTGGCCTTCGATACGCGTTTGCGAAAAGCGCTGCGATGCCACATCGAATGCGCGTTGCGCACTCTCGACATCCTTCGCCAGCACGCCCATTTCATCACGCGTCCGGTTCAATTCGAGCACCTTGGATTTCTGTGCGGCCAATGCCGCGCGCACGGCCGACTCGCGCTGTTGCAGGATTTCCGCATTATTGCCAACGCTGGAAGATGTCGCCTGCATCTGCTCGCGCAAGTCATTACGCAGCTTCTCCACTTCAGCCCTTGCGCTCTGGTATTGCGGATGATTCGGGCTCAGGCGCTGCCCCAGTTCGGCCAATTTGCCCTCGGCGCTGCCCAGGCCGATTTTCAGGTTCTGGATCAGCGGATTGGTGGTGACATCGGGCGAGTTGGCCGCATTCGCACCTTGCGCCATGCGCTGGCGCGAACTCGCTTCCATCAACTGTCCCTGCGCCGCGACCAATTGTGCAGACAGATCATTCAGGCGATTCGATTCGACGTCCAGGCGGTTATCGACGCTGACAATGCCATGCTCCTGCTGGTATTTCGACAGGCGACTTTGCGTCACCTCGACATTGTCGCGCAACAGCTTGATCTGATCGTTAAAGTAAGCGGACGCCTTTTGCATCGGCTCCACTTTCAGCTGGATATTGATCTTTTGATACTCGTCCACAAACGCATTCGCCACGGCGGCCACGAATTGCGGATCGGCGCCCTTGAAGCTCACGTCGACCACACTGCTCTCGCGTGACGGCACGATTTCCAGCTTTTTCAGCAACAGGTCGGCCAGCCAGTCGCGAATATTGCCCTTGCCTTCCGTATCCTCGTTGAACTGCGCCACGACGGCTGGACTCTTCGCCAAGCCGAGGGAGTCGACCACCCGCAGAGCGACATTCTTGCTGCTGATGATATCAATCTGCGTTGCCATATATCCAGGCAGTAGCTGACCTGGCAAGGTCAGGCCAGTCAGGGGATCAACACCTTTGTAGTTCAGCACCAGTGAACTGGTACCCCGATACGACTTGGGCAGTATCAGACTGACGCCCAAAGTAACCGCGACTGTAAACAGCAGGGTTAGCAGGACAATTTTCTTGCGTGCTCGCAAGATAAGTAAAAATTGGGCTAAATTCATTTGGTGCTTTCAAACCGAAGAAAAATGGTTTCGTATGACAAAAGTATCAGTGAAAAATCAGAACAGACTTTCCTTCACATATACGACGTCGTCAACTTTAAGCAAGTCATCGTGCTTGGCATCAAGTACTTGCAACAAGCCATTGGCGTCACGACGTTTGATCCGCACACCGCGCTCCGTACCGCGCTGTGTCAAGCCACCGCCTACGGACAAGGCCTGCAGCACCGTCATGTCGCGCTCAAGCCTGAAGGCACCGGGGCGCTGCACTTCACCATAGATATAAAAGCGGGGAGCACGCTCGACGAAAATCACGTCATTTCCCGACACATCGTAATCCTGGGACAGCTCACCACTCTGCACCATCTTGATGATGTCGACCACTTCACGCGTGGTACTGCCGTTGCGTTTGCGGATCAAGCTGATCGTATCGCCGCCATCGGCACTCATGCCACCGGCTACCGCCAGCATGTCCATGACACTGCGCTTGCCTTCGATCGGGTAACGCCCCGGACGGTTGACCTGGCCCAGCACGGACACTTGCTGGCTTTGCAGGACTGTCACGATGATGTTGACCTGGGCCTTGCGTAAAAAACCGCCGCTTTCCAGCAAGCTGCCGATTTTCTTCTCGGCTACCGAAGTGGACAGGCCACCGACATGCACGGGACCGATCAGCGGAAACGTAATATCGCCCGCCTCGCTGACACGCGTTTCCAGGGCCAAGTCAGGGCTGCCGTACACCGAGACTTTCAATACATCCCCAGGGCCCAACAGAACATCTGCCGCACCGGCAACGTTCAGTACCCCTGCCATCAACAGCGCCGTCATCCAAAGTACGAGTCGTTTCATGATCAGTCCTAATAAATACATCAATTAAATTACTTCAGGCCAGCAACACCGCGGGCATTGACATCATGGTCGGTTGCCGCTGGTGCAACCGGCACAGCAGGGGCGACCGGAGTGCTGGCATTCGTCACAGCCGATGCCGTGGCAGGCGAGTTTTTTTGCCCGGTCTTGTTCATGTATTCGATCTTGGCCGTGGCACGCAGGCGGGCCAGTTCCGCATCGGCAGCATCCTTGTTCTTTTTGTTGAACAGGAACTGCTCGATCTGGGGTGCCGCCTGAGCCAGGGTGACGGGGCTGTCCTTGATCTCCGCCAGCGAAATCAGCAAGGTACGATCGCCTTCACGGACGATGAACAATTGGCCTTTCGGCATCGTCAACAACTTGCCGCTCAGTTCAGGTGCCAGGTCGGCGCTGGTGCGCGACAACTGGGTGCGGGCATACTTCACCTTGTTCGCATCCATCCATGCCGCGACCTCTTCAAGCGATTTGGCACTATCCATTGCCGCTTTCAGGCCGTCATTCATATCGGTTGTTGCAATAATCAGTTCACGCATATCGAACTGCTTGCGCTGCGAGAAAAATTGCGGGTTCTTGGTGAAATACGCTTCGATCTCGGCCTTTTCCGGCCGGGTGACGGTGCCAATTTTCTTTTGCATGTAGGCTTGCGCAATGATCAATGCCTTCGCCCGCTCAATGGCTTGCACGACTTTCGGATCGCGATCCACCTTTTCCTTGACGGATTCGTTCAACAGCAACTGGCGATCGATCAGCGATTCCAGCAGTTGTTTGCTGGCGGCCTCTTGCTGCGCAGCCTGCACATTCGCACGCTGCATCTCCTCATTCAGTTGCATAACCGTAATTTCTTCGCCATTAACACTGGCCAGTGTCTGGCCTGGCTTCTTCTCTTTATCTCCGCAGGCGGACAAGCCGGCTACCACCAGCAGCACCAAGGCCGCACACTTGAGGCGGCGAAGGGGAACGGGTTGGTGATGGATCAACACTGCGTCATGAGAATGATTCAAGATTACTCCTTGGATTCAGGTCGGGAAATCTGTTAAGGACGACACCGTTGCAGCCAGCAAAATCACTGAACCAAAAAGCAACATTGTTGTTCAAAAAAATAGATTTCTGTCAAAATTATGGGACTTGGTCAAGCAATTGTCAATATTATAAATATGATACACATTTTACAAGTCATCTTGGAAACTATTTGCTTAAAAATCCATTAAGAAGGCTATAAAACAACTGTTTCCAAGGTGATCATATAATAGTCTGGCTGTATTATGGCAGAAATAATTAACAGAATAGCACTTTTTAAAAAGCAGAGGTGCGCAGCACAGCGTCGATGACTGTCAACCATTTCGCCCAGGAAGCTGCAGGACAGAAGCAGGGCTGACATGCGACAGAGCGCGCCAAAAGGAAAATCTTTCTTCATACGCAGCAACTTCCTGGGTCCTACGAAGTAGTACAAACGACAAAGCCGCACTACTTGCAGCTTAACCATGACGCTGCCGGCTCCGCGGGGGACTTCACCGGCACTTGCGCAAGCCGGCGCCAGCGGACCGGCAGGCCATTCGAAACTGCAACGCGGAGAACACGATTCCTGCAGTCATTTTAATGCGTATCAACACTCCGCAAAACATAGTCCGAAACGAAGAGTATCAGTGTGCATTCTCACGTGCCAGCACCACCTTGATCGTGCGGACAATGATCCAGATATCCAGCCACAAGGACCAGTTGCGCAAATAATCGAGATCAAAATGAATGCGTGCCTCCATCTTGTCCAGGGTCTCGGTCTCACCACGCAAGCCGTTCACTTGCGCCCAGCCCGTGATCCCCGGCTTGACCTTGTGGCGCAACATATAGCCTTTGATCAACTTGCGATATTGCTCATTATGTGCCACAGCATGTGGCCGCGGACCAACAATGCTCATGCGTCCTTGTAGCACGTTGATAAACTGCGGCAACTCATCGAGCGAGCTACGGCGCAAGAAGCCGCCAATGCGCGTGACGCGCTGGTCATTCTTGGTTGCCTGAGTCACGGTTGCCCCATCTTCGCTGACGGTCATGGATCGGAATTTATAGACAATGATTTCCTCTCCATACAGGCCGTAGCGCCGCTGACGGAAAATGATCGGTCCTTTCGAGGTCGCCTTGACCGCGATCGCGATGACCAGCATCAGCGGCAGCAGCAATATCTGGATCAACAAGCCCAGCACGATATCGCTGCCGCGCTTGACCATGCTGTTAAAGCCTGTAAATGGCGATTCCCGTATGGCGATCACCGGCATGCCACCGACGTTGTCGAAGCGCGCTTGCATCAGGTCGAAGATATAAATATCCGGCAAGAAATACACGGATGCCGTCGTATCCTGCAGTTCATCGAGCATCTTGCGGATACGTGGTTGAGCGGAAATGGGCTGGCTGATAAATATCATCTTGATATTGTGTTCGCGCACGTACGCGGCAATATCGACCATCTTCCCCAGCATGGGTTCGCGCATCTTCTCTGGCCAACGGTCATCGGTACGGTCATCAAAGAATCCTCGCACCTGCATGAACAAATTCGGATTGCGCTCCACGGTCGCGGCAAATTTCAAACTGGCATCGTTGGCACCGATGATCACCACGGAGCGCACCTCACTGTCACGCCCCGGATCAGCGACGAGGCTGCGCGCCGCAAGGTGGCTGACCAGCAGCACGAACGGCGTCAGCAGGAACCAGGCGATGACCAGATCGCGGCTGTAATGAAATGCCAGCCCCGTGGCGGAGCCAAGAAATACCAGGATCAGCGCAGTGATCGCCCAGCCGACGAATACATCACGGGCATAGGCAAGCATGCGGCCACTGCGCCAGGTACGGTACGGATCAACATACTGAAATACCGACGAGGAAATGAAAAATGCCAATATCATCAGCACCAGCGAATAACCAGTAAATGGCGTGCCCGATACTACTGACAGCAAATATAGCGTTCCCATGATGATCACGGGATCAAGAACGCGCTGGAAAAACGAAATCAGGGGTATATCATTAACAGTCATGATGCTCTTCAGAACTGCACACTGGCACTAAAAGAGACGCCTTTGGCGCGGTATGTACTCGTATTGATGATGGGAGCGCCCGTACGCTTGTCACGAAACGCATTCAATCCCAACTGGATATTTGGCTGAGGCAGATAAGTCACACCCAGCGATTCTGTACGCGTCGTGTCAGCAATATCAATAGGAAATACCCTTCCACTGGCGGCGGAGAAATTCCGCTTTTCACGTCGTACCTGGGCATCCATGCGCACTTTGGCAGTGATATCCCAGGTGGCGGCAAGACTTGCGCCGTTATTCAGGCTGCTGGAAATGAGGGCATTTTCCACCGTGCCAAATTCATGCCATAAATTGCCGGTAAAGCGCACCTTGCCCAGCGGCGCCCAATTCACGATCACTCTTCCATTGGTGCCGCTGGAATCACGGCCCGTGTAAAAGGTGTGGCCACGCCGTACCCAGCCCGCCAACAGCTGCACCTGGGTAATTTCGCTATAGCGCCAATAAATATTCGCCTTGACCTCATCCTGGGTATAACCATCGTCCAAGCCAAATTGGCCGCTGTTTGCTCGATTCGGGTAGTCGCCGCTAAGGTGCCTCAACTGAATGCCGATCACGCTACCGGTCGACGCGAGATAATCGATGCCCAACTCACTCGCATCCTCGACGCGATTCGACAGGCGCATGGCAGGCAAATCGTAGGCATAGCGCTCGCGGCTCAGGCCGCCACGCACGCGCCAGCTGGGATGAAAGCGCCAGGCGCCGTCGACATACTCGCGGCGGCGCACGCGCAAATTTCGCTCCGTGCTCTGGAAATCACTGAATGGCGTCAGGGTCTGGCTGTAAGTGGCACCCAGATGGCCCTGCAAGTGATTGGCGATATGCCATTCCAGATCCGCCTGGAAATCCTTGCCGTTATAGTCGAGCCTGTCAAAATTCTGGAACGCAACCCGCGACCACTTGGCCTGGCCCGATAAAATCTGACGACCAATGGGCCGGTTAAATAACACACCGGCTTGTATCTGGCGCGACGTATCGGATCGCGGGCCGTTGTAGCCGGGAGTTGTATCATCCAGGCGAAGCAAATTGTCGTCATACGAATACGACGTGGCCAAAAATGGAAAAATGGTATCGCTCAGCGCTGCCATGGCAGGCGCCGTGGCCATGCCGCCGAGCACCAGCACACAGGCAGCGCGCAGCGTAAACAGGGGCGGCATCCCGAATGGCAGACCCAGATAGCTAAGCTGACTTTTTCGCGGGGATTTCAACATGGGATATCGTCTTTTGAGAGAACAACAGTTAGTTGGTAATATTACCAGTAAGTCCAGTGTCCACCGGAAATAATCCAGAGGCCCAGTACACCATTCGTCACGCCGTGCGCAAGAATCGGCGACCACAAGGACTGGCTACGCATGTACAACAGGCTATAGGCGGCACCGGCAACGATGCCGGCCAGCCATAAATTGTGCTCGAAGCCGAACAGCACCACGCTGATGCCGAAAGCCTTGATGCTGGCCAGGCGCGGGTTGAATTTAAGAAAGTCCGGGGCGTCTATCCAGCGCAGCAGGAAGGAGCGCCAGAACAGCTCTTCCATCACGGGCACCACCAGCGCCGCGCCCGCGATGCGCAGCACTACCAGGCTCCACTCGATGCGGCCGTCGTTGCGCGGATCGAAGCCGTCGGCGCTGCCGATGCTCATCCAGCCCGCATTCAAATTAATCCACAGCAAAAAAACAACAAGTCCGGCGGCGATGGCCACGGCAGTGGCGCGCGCGCCCAGTCCCGTCCAGGCCAGTTCCGTATAACTGCGGCGCCAGTACAACAGCATGCCCAGCACGACGCCGATCTTGACGGCGTACAGCCAGCGCAAATCCTGCGCGGCAAAGCCGAGCCGGCCCAGCATGTCAGCGATAAAAATGAAGGAGAGGTAGGCCAGGAACGGCGCTACGCGGGGCAAGGCAGCGCGGTCAAACATGTTGCCGCGCGCCCGGGACAAGTCCGCGCGCCGGACGCACTGGTCCGGGCGGCGTGTTTTTCATAACAAACATGCATCCCCCGATGTAAAAAATATAATTATATAATTATATCAAGCTGAACCGTTGCCGTGGCAAGTAATCCTAACTTAATTACAACAGGGAAGGTGAGAAACCAATCAGGCGTTGTTGCGCGCCTCGATCTGTTCCCATTTTTCCAGCGCTTCGAGCAGCTCGTTTTCGATTTCCGCCACGCGCGCGTTCAGGCGCTTGCCTTCGGCCGGCGTTTTCTTGTAAAAGTCCGGATGCGACAGTTCGGCCGCCAGCACGGCTTGCTCGTCTTCCAGTTGGGCGATCAACTTTGGCAATTCCTCGAGTTCGCGCTGCTCCTTGTAGCTGAGCTTTTTCTGCTTGGCAACAGGTGCGGCAGCCTCGGCCTTGACGGCCGGCTTGCTGGCCGGAGCGGTAGCCACCGGCAAGGTGCGCACGCGCTCCCAGTCCGTATAGCCGCCGACGAATTCGCGCCACTTGCCTTCGCCTTCGGCGACGATCACCTGCGTGACGACGTTGTCGAGGAAGGTACGGTCATGGCTGACGAGGAAGACGGTGCCGGTGTACTCTTCCAGCAACTCTTCCAGCAATTCCAGGGTATCGATGTCCAAGTCATTGGTTGGCTCATCGAGCACCAGCACGTTGGCCGGCTTGGCGAACAGGCGCGCCAGCAGCAAACGGTTACGCTCGCCGCCGGACAGCGACTTGACGGGCGACCGCGCGCGCTCGGGCGCGAACAGGAAATCGTTCAGGTAGGTCATCACGTGACGGCGCTGGCCATTGATCTCGACCCAGTCGCTGCCTGGCGCGATGGTTTCCATCAGGTTCGCCTCTTCGTTCAGCTGCGTGCGCATCTGGTCGAAATACGCGACCTGCAGCTTGGTGCCCAGGCGGATGCTGCCCGTGTCGGACTCCTCCTGCCCCAGTATCATTTTCAGCAAGGTGGTCTTGCCGGCGCCGTTGGCACCGATCAGGCCAACCTTGTCGCCGCGCAAGATGGTCGCGCTGAAATCCTTGACGATGACCTTGTCGCCATAGATCTTCGAGACATTTTCCAGGTCCGCCACGATCTTGCCCGAGCGTTCGCCGGCCGACACGTCCAGCTTGACCTGTCCCTGCTGTTCGCGGCGCGCATTGCGCGTCAGGCGCAGCGCTTCCAGGCGGCGCACGCGGCCTTCGTCGCGCACGCGGCGTGCCTTGACGCCCTTGCGTATCCACACCTCTTCCTGCGCCAGGAATTTGTCGAACTTGGCGTTTTCCACCTCTTCGATTTCCAGCTGCTCGGCCTTGCGGGTCTGATAGGCGGTGAAGTTGCCCGGATACGACAGTAAACGGCCGCGGTCGAGCTCGATGATGCGCGTGGCAACGTTGTCGAGGAAGGAGCGGTCATGGGTAATGAACAGTACGCTGCCCTTGAAGTCGCGCAGCAAGCCTTCCAGCCACAGGATGGACGTGAAATCCAGATGGTTGGTCGGTTCGTCGAGCAGCAGCACGTCGGGCGCAGAGACCAGCGCGCGCGCCAGCGCCACGCGCTTCTGCATCCCGCCCGACAGGGTTTTCATCAGCATGTCGCCCGTCAGGTTCAAACGGTCGAGCACGGTTTCCACCTTGTTCGGCAAGCTCCACGCATCGGCCGCATCGAGCTTGACCTGGATGTCGTGCATGCGCTCCATCAATTCGTCGTCATTGCCCTGGCCAAACTGGCCCGTCAGCGCGTCATATTCCTTCAGCCACGCCTGCGACTCGCCCATGCCGGAAGCGACGGCGTCGAACACGGACATCTCCGGATCGAATTGCGGTTCCTGCTCCACATAGGCGATCTTGATGCCCTGTTGCATCACCAACAAGCCATCGTCGAGCTTGAACTTGCCCGAGATAACCTTCAGCAAGGACGATTTGCCCGTGCCGTTGCGGCCAATCAAGCCGACCCGTTCCGAAGTTTCCAGTGAGAATTCCGCGTGATCAAGCAGCGCGACGTGACCGAACGCAAGTTGCGCCGATGAAAGAGAAATGACAGCCATAATGAGTAGAGGTGCTCGGGCGCCGTCTCCTGCACACCGCGTGGTGCGCAAAACAGCCGCCGATTGGATGAATGAAGCACGCATTGTACCGATAACTCGGACTTCAATCGCCATCGACCAGTAAATTGCCGCCCGCATGGAGACAGGCCGCCGACGCGCGCTGCGTGGAAAACTGGTGTCGCCAGCAGGAATCGAACCTGCATTTAAGTCTTAGGAGGACCTTGTACTATCCATTGTACGATGGCGACACGCGAAATCGCCGCTATTGTACAGCCAGATATGTAAAGCGAACAGCATAAATACATACGGAACACAGGCTCTTGCCAAGCGCCATTTTACTTGGCATGCATGCCCTACTTGCGCCTAGCATGGCTCCAGGCCATCTACCCGACACTCTTTCCTGACACTCTTTCTTTTTCGCCTGGCCATGACGCCCGACACACCCAGCCCGACAAGCAGCATCACCACCATATCAGGTTCTGGCACGGTACTCACATTCATCCGGATATCATCGATAAGCAGATGGGACGACGAAAGCTCATCCTGTTCATTGGCAACAAACCAGGTAACCGTGCCAGTAAAGGCTTCGGCATTGAGCCAGTTATAGGTGTTCCATCCCGTCCGTCCACCCGCCCCCACCGCCGCCACGTCAGATAGCTTGATTGCCTTGTCATGCACGAACAGGGCGAAATCGTTGTAGGGGGACGGCCCCGTCTCGGTGGTTAGAAAAGCCCACTTGAACGAAAAACCCTGACCTGGCGCCAACGTGATCGTCTTGCTCATATATGAGCCTATCGTCCCGCCAAACCGGCTCAAGTCTTCCAGTCCAACGTTATTGAGATGTGCGAAATATCGCCCTTCGGACGCAGTAAAACCCTGAAAAGAGGTCCTGACATGAACCTCTGAATTGCTTCCCACTGAAAATGAGGAGAGATTTCCTTTCTCAAAACCATCATTTGACATGGCTGCGCCTGCATTACTTGCCATTGCCAGTGAAAACAGCGCAATTAAACTTGTGCGCAAGTACATATGTAACCTCTTTCGTAATATTTTCTTTAAATAAATATCATTTTTGCAATTACACAGGCATGATATCGGTTGCCAAGTAAAACACAAATAGTATATTTTTAATATTCATTTTTTAGAAAATTTACACTGTTACATTTGACAATATTAAGGCAGCACCGCCGTCACCTCGATCTCCACCCTCGCCCTGTCCTCGATCAGCCCCGCCACCTGCACGGCCGTCATGGCCGGAAAATGTTTGCCGATAATTTCTCTGTAAGCAACACCAATGTGTGGATATGCCGCCACATATTCCTTCTTGTCCAGCACATACCAGTTCATGCGCACGATATGTTCGGGCAGGGCGCCCGCCTCGGCCAGCACGGCAACGATATTCTGCAGGGCCTGGCGTACCTGTCCCGCAAAATCATCCGTATGGAACTGCCCTTCTGCATCCCAGCCTATCATGCCGCTCACGTATACGGTGCGCCCGCTGGCGGCCACGCCGTTTGCATAGCCGCGCGGTCTTGCCCAGCCGGGCGGTTGTAACACTTGCATATTGCTTTCCTTGTTGTCCATGCGCTTCATGCCTGTTCCGCCTCGCGCAGCAGCTCGCGCGCGATGATCAATTGCTGCACCTCGCTGGCGCCTTCATAGATGCGCAAGGCGCGGATTTCGCGGTACAGGCACTCGACCGGATGCCCGCTGACCACGCCCAGGCCGCCGAACAGCTGCACCGCCGCATCGATCACCTGCTGCGCCGTCTCGGTGGCCGTCAATTTGGCCATGGCCGCTTGCTTCGTCACCTTGCGTCCCTGGTCGCGCTGCCAGGCGGCGCGGTAGGTGAGCAGCGCGGCCGCATCGATGCCGGTCGCCATCTGCGCCAGCCTGGCCTGCGTCAGTTGAAAATCGGCCAGCGTCTGGCCGAACATCTGGCGCTTTGTCGCGTGGCGCAGCGCTTCGTCGAAGGCGCGCCGCGCAAAGCCCAGCGCCGCGGCGGCCACCGACGTGCGGAAAATATCCAAGGTCGCCATCGCCACCTTGAAGCCCTGCCCCGCCTCGCCCAAGCGTTGCGACACGGGCACGCGGCAGTTGGCGAAACGCAGCCGGGCCAGCGGATGCGGCGCGATCACCGCGATGCGCTCGGCGATTTCCAGCCCGGGATTGTCGGCGTCGACGATGAAGGCGCTGATGCCGCGCGCGCCAGGCGCCTCGCCCGTGCGGGCGAACACCACGTAAAAGTCGGCGATGCCGCCGTTCGAGATCCACGTCTTTTCGCCGTCGAGCACATACGCGTCACCGTCCAGGCGCGCCGCGCACGCCATGGCCGCCACGTCCGATCCCGCCTGCGGCTCGGACAGGGCAAACGCCGCGATGCGCCTGCCGCTGGCCACGTCGGGCAGGTAGTGCGCCTTGTTTTGCGCGCTGCCGAACAGGCCGATGGCACCCGAGCCCAGGCCCTGCATGGCAAAGGCGAAATCGGCCAGGCCATTGTGGCGCGCCAGGGTTTCGCGGATCAGGCAAATGGCACGCGTGTCGACGTGGCCGTCGATGCCCGTGGCATGCGCCAGCCAGCCTCCCTGGCCCAGCTGCGCCACCAGCGCGCGGCAGGCCGCATCGACATCGGCGCCGTGCCCGTCGTCCAGGTGCTGCGTCGCCCAGGCATCGAGGTTCCGTTCAAGTTCGGCGTGGCGCGCTTCGAAAAACGGCCACTCCAGGTAAGACATATCGCGTGTATTGTTCATGTCAGTCGCCCTCGAACTGGGGTTTTTCCTTCGCCACGAAGGCGTGATAGGCGCGGTGAAAATCGTTGGTGGCCATGCAGATGGCCTGCGCCTGCGCTTCCGCCTCGATGGCTTCATCGACGCCCATGTTCCACTCCTGCTGCAGCATTTTCTTCGTCATGCCGTGCGCGAACGTGGGGCCGCTGGCCAGGCCGGCTGCGAACAGCTGCGCCGCCTCGGCCAGTTCTTCCGGCTCGACCAGGCGGTTGAGCCAGCCCCAGCGCTCGGCCTCCGGCCCCGGCAGCGAGCGCCCCGTGTACAGCAGCTCGGCGGCGCGGCCCTGGCCGATCACGCGCGGCAGCAAGGCGCAGGCGCCCATGTCGCAGCCGGCCAGGCCCACGCGGGTAAACAAAAAGGCCGTCTTGCTGCGCGCCGTGCCGAGGCGGATATCGGACGCCAGCGCCAGCATGGCGCCGGCGCCGGCACAGATGCCGTCGATGGCGGCGATGATGGGCTGCGGGCAGGCGCGCATGGCCTTCACCACGTCGCCCGTCATGCGCGTAAACGCCAGCAGGCCGGGCATGTCGAGCTGCGTCAGGGGGCCGATGATGTCGTGCACGTCGCCGCCCGAGCAGAAATTGCCGCCGCTGCCCGTAATCACCACGGCCTTGACGTCGTCCGCATGGGCCAGCGCGCGGAACAGCTCGCGCAACTCCGCGTAGGAATCGAAGGTGAGCGGATTCTTGCGCTCGGGGCGGTGCAGGGTCAAGGTGGCGACGCCGTCGCTCACCGCGAACAGGAAATGCCGCGCCGCATAGCCGGCCAGGCTGGCGCGGTTGCCGGGCAGGTCTTGCGGCAGGCCGGGAAGGTGGCGCATGGTCTATCCTTTACTTGTCGGTACTGTCATTGAGCTGCTGCTTCATGTGCGACAGCAGGGTAATCAAATGGGCCTTGTCGTCCGGCGTCACGCCTTGCAGCAGTTCGGCGATCCAGCCTTCGTGCACCTTGGCCATCTCGGAGAACGCCCGCCGGCCGGCCGGCGTCAGCTTGACGCTGTACGAGCGCCGGTCCTTCGGGTCAACCACGCGCAGCACCAGTTTTTCCTGTTCCAGCTGGTCGGTGATGCCCGTGATATTGCCGCCGGTGACCATCATGCGCTTGGACAGTTCGCCCATGCGCAAGCCATCGGGAAAACGCTCGAGCTGCGCCATCAGATCGAAGCGGGGCAAGGTGATGCCGAAGCTGGCGCGCAAGCGCGTGCGCACCTCGTTTTCAATGCTCACCGTGCATGACAGCATGCGCAGCCACAGCTTGAGCGACTGGTGGTGGTCCTGCGTCAGCCGGCTGGCCAGGTCCAGCACGGGTTCATCAACGGCGCCTTCGTGTTCTTTGTCCATAGTCTTCAGTCAGTTACGTCACTTCGCCGCCGGCGACGGCGATCGATTGTCCATTCATGGCGGCCGACGCGGGCAGGCAGAGCCAGGCCACCGCATCGGCCACTTCCTGCGGCTGCACCAGGCGCTGCTGCGGATTGCCAGCCGCCAGTTCCGCGCGCGCCGCGTCTTCGCCGCGCCCCGTCTTGCGCACGATATTCTGCACGGCCCGCGCCACCATCTCCGTTTCCGTGTAACCGGGGCAGACGGCGTTGACGGTCACGCCGCGCGGCGCCACTTCCAGCGCCAGCGCGCGCGTCAGGCCGATCACGCCGTGCTTGGCGGCGACATACGCGCTGACATAGCGATAGCCTTTCAGGCCCGCCGTCGACGCCACGTTGACGATGCGCCCCCAGCCCGCTTCCAGCATGGCCGGCATGGCCGCCTGGCAGCAGTGGAAGACTCCCGTCAGGTTCACGGCCAGCATCTGCTGCCAGATGGCGGCGTCGGTCTTGCCGAAGGGCGCGGCATGCGCCTGGCCCGCGTTATTGATCAATATGTCGATGCGGCCGAAATGCGCGCCCGCCTGCGCAAAGCCCGCCTGCACGGACGCTTCCACGCTCACGTCGAGCACGCACAGGGCCACCCTGCCCGCATGGCCGCCCTCCTCCAGCTGCAGGCGCGCGCGCGCCAGCCGCGCGCCGTCGCGTCCGGCCAGCGTGACCCTGGCGCCGGCGTCGAGCAGGGCGCGCGCGCAGGCCAGGCCGATGCCGCTGCCGGCCCCCGTCACCAACGCATGCTTTCCTGATAACGCACCTGTCAATGCTTCCTTGCTCATATCACCCTTCCAGCAGCCGCGCGGCCACCTGTTGCGGGTTCAAGCCCGTGTTCGCGGCGGCCAGTTGCCGTTCGCGCTGCAGATTGCGTTCCAGCTGCAGCCTGGCCGGCCGGTACTGTTTCGGCCAGGCCACGCCCGCGCCGGCATAGCCGATGCGCGCCGTTTCCGTCAGGGTCCAGGCCGGGTTGGCCAGGTGCGGCCGGCCCACGGCGCACAGGTCGGCGCGCCCGGCGGCGATGATGCTGTTGGCGTGGTCGGCCTCGAAGATGGCGCCGACGGCCATGCTGGCGATGCCCGCCTCGTTGCGCACGCGGTCGGCGAACGGCGCCTGGAACATGCGCCCGTACACGGGCTGTTCCAGCTTGCTGACCTGTCCCGAGGAGCAATCGATCAGGTCCGCGCCGGCCTGCTTGAACAGGCGCGCGATGCGCACCGCATCGTCGGGCGTGATGCCGCCTTCGACCCAGTCGTGGGCCGAAATGCGCACGCTCATCGGTTTATCCTGCGGCCAGGCGGCGCGCATGGCGCGGAACACGCGCAGCGGATAGCGGCAGCGGTTTTCCAGGCTGCCGCCATATTCGTCCGTGCGGCGGTTGGTCAGCGGCGAGATAAAACTCGACAGCAGATAGCCGTGCGCGCAATGCAGTTCCAGCCAGTCGAAACCGGCGACCGCGGCCGCCCGCGTGGCGCGCACGAAGTCCCGCTCCACGCGCGCCAGGTCGTCTTCGTCGGCCGCGCGCGCCAGCTGCGACACGCCCGCCAGGTACTGCTGCTCGGAGGCGGAAATCAGCGGCCAGTTGCCGTCCTTCAGGGGCAGGTCGATGCCGTCCCACATGGGGCGCGTCGAGCCTTTCGCGCCCGCATGGCCCAGCTGCAGCGCGATCTTCGCGTCGCTGCTGGCATGCACGAAGCCGACGATGCGCTGCCATGCCGCGGTGTGCGCTTCGCTGTACATGCCAGGGCAGGCGGGCGTGATGCGCGCGTCTGCCGACACGCATGTCATCTCGGCGAACACCAGCCCGGCGCCGCCCATGGCGCGCGCGCCCAGGTGCATCAGGTGGTAGTCGCCCGCCACGCCATCGACGGCGCTGTACTGCGCCATGGGCGAGACGGCGATGCGGTTCTTCAGCAGCAGGCCGCGCAGCCTGAACGGCGTCAGCATGGGCGGCATGGCCTCGTCCGGCACTGCCACGCCGGCCTGTGCGCCCGCGCGCCGCGCCAGCCAGCGTTCGTAATCGGCCACGTAGGCGGGATCGCGCAGGCGCAGGTTTTCGTGCGAAATGCGCTGGCTGCGCGTGAGCATGGAATAGGCGAACTGCGGCGCTTGCATGGCGCTGTAGCGCGCGACGTTTTCAAACCATTCCATGGAATTGCGCGCCGCGCTCTGGATTTTAAGCACCTCGACGGCGCGCAGCTGCTGGTAGGCGGCCAGCGCCTCAGGCGCCCCGGCATGCTGGCCAAAGCAGCGCGCCAGCTCGATCGCATCTTCCAGCGCCAGCTTGGTGCCCGAGCCGATCGAGTAATGCGCCGTATGGGCCGCGTCGCCCATCAGCACGACGGGCACGCCGTCCTGGTGATGCACCCATTGCCGGCAGACGATGCGGGGGAAGGTGATCCACTGCGCCGAGCCGCGCAAGTGCGGCGAATTGCTCAGCAAACCATGGCCGTCGAGTTCCTCGGCGAACAGCGCTTCGCAAAAGGCGATGCCCTCTTCCTGGCTCATGGCGTCCAGTCCCGCCGCGCGCCACACGTGTTCGGGCGTTTCGACGATGAAGGTCGAGGTCTCGCCGTCGTATTGGTAGATATGCGCCTGGAACCAGCCAAATTCCGTCTGGCGGAAGGCAAACGTGAATGCCGCGAATTTCTTGCGCGTGCCCAGCCAGACGAAGCGGCAATGGCGCTGCTCGATCTCGGGCTGGTAGCTGGCCGCGTAGCGCGTGCGGATGCGGCTGTTCAAGCCGTCGCTGGCGATGACCAGGTCGGCGCCGTACTGGCGCGCGATGGCCTGGTCGTCCTGCACCTCGGTCTCGAACACCAGCTGCACGCCGAGTTCCTGGCAGCGCGCCTGCAGGATATTGAGCAGGCGCTTGCGGCCGATGCCGCAAAAGCCATGGCCGCCCGAGCGCACTGTCTGGCCCTTGAAGTGGATTTCGATGTCGTCCCAGTGGTTGAACGCCTGCAGGATGGCGCGCGCCGTCGGCTCGTCCGCGTTGGCCAGGTTGCCCAGGGTCTGGTCGGAAAACACCACGCCCCAGCCAAAGGTGTCGTACGGGCGGTTGCGCTCGATGACGGTGATGCGGTGCTCCGGGTTCTGCTTTTTCATGAGCAGGCTGAAATACAGGCCGGCGGGGCCGCCGCCGATGCAGACGATATTCATGGGGTGTCCGTGCGAAGTTTGAAGCGCTGCAGCTTGCCCGTTTCCGTGCGCGGCAGCGCCGGCAGGAAGCGGATGGCGCGTGGATATTTGTACGGGGCGATCTGCTGGCGGCAGAATGCCTGCAGCTCGGCCGCCAGCGCCTCGCCGGCCTGGAAACCATCTTTCAGCACCACGTGCGCCTCGACGATCTGGCCACGCTCGGCATCGGCGCGCCCGACCACGCCGCATTCGGCCACGGCCGGGTGGCGCAGCAGCGCTTCTTCCACTTCGGGGCCGGCGATGTTGTAGCCGGCCGAGACGATCATGTCGTCGCTGCGCGAGCGGTAATAGAAATAGCCGTCGCCGTCCATCTCGAAGGTATCGCCCGTCAGGTTCCAGCCATCGAGCACGTACTCGCGCTGGCGCGGGTCGGCCAGGTAGCGGCAGCCGGTCGGCCCCTTCACGGCCAGGCGCCCCGTCACGCCGGCGCTCTGCGGCACGCCGGCGTCGTCGACGATGCATGCCTGGTAGCCGGGAATGGCCTTGCCGATGGCGCCGCGACGGATGCCCTCGCCCGTGGCGGAAATGAAGATGTGCAGCATTTCGGTGGCGCCGATGCCGTCCGTCATGGCCAGTCCCGTCGCCGCCTGCCAGGCGTCGCGCGTGGCCAGCGGCAGCGCCTCGCCGGCCGATACGCACAGGCGCAGGCTGCGCACATCGTGGCTGGCCGCCAGCGGCGCCATTTGCCGGTAAAACGTGGGCGCCGTGAAGCAGATCGTCGCCCGATAGGCGGCGATGGCGCGCAGCAGGCCTTCGGGCGTGAGTTTTTCCAGCAGCACGGCGCAAGCGCCAAAGCGCAGGGGGAACAGCAACAGGCCGCCCAGGCCGAAGGTAAACGCCAGCGGCGGCGTGCCGATGAAGATGTCGTCGGCGCGCGCCTGCAGGATGGAACGGGGAAAGCAGTCGCAGATGGCCAGCAGGTCGCGGTGCATGTGCATGGTGCCTTTGGGGACGCCCGTCGTGCCCGAGGTGAAACTGATCAGGCAGACATCGTCGGCCGCCGTATCGTGCGCGGCGAACGGCGCGGCATGCGCCTGCATGCGATGCTCGAGCGCGTCGTCGGCGCTGCCAAAGCACAGCATGGGCGGCAGGCCGGGCAGCGCATCGAGCTCCGCGCGCAAGCCTTGCGCGCACAGCACGGCGTTGACCTCGGCCTTGGCCAGGATGGTGGACAATTCGCGCGCGCGCAGCAGCGGCATGGTGGGCACGGCGATGCAGCCGGCCTTCAGCACCGCCAGCAGGCAGGCGGCCATCATCGGCGTGTTCGCGCCCCGCAGCAGCACCCGGTTGCCGGGAATCAGGCGCAGGTCGGCGCGCAGCACGTGGGCGATGCGGTCGACTTGCCGCGCCAGTTGCGCATACGTCCAGCGCTGGCCCTCGGCAAGGATGGCGGTGCGCTCGCCGCCGCCGCTGGCCACGGCCGCGTCGAGCAGCGCGGCAACGCAATTGAGGCGCGCCGGATACTGCAGCTCGGGCAAGTCGAAACGCAGCTGCGGCCAGAGTGCGCGCGGCGGCAGGTGCGTGCGCGCAAAATCGTCGTGCGGTGAGGCGGTGGAACCCGAGAGATCGCTGCTCATGGTGGTCCTGGCTGGTTGCGGGTGTCCTGGCGGAGCAAACCTGGTGCGCGCCGGCATCGGTGGGAGGCGATGCCCGCTGTCACTGCGTGCAGTGCCGCTGCCCGACCATCATGGCCTTGCGCACGCTACGGTTTTCTCCGGCAAGACAAGGCCCGGAAGCAGATACTTTAAACCTAAAGTATTTTTCCATCAAGCGGAAAACAAGGAAATCAGGCGTCGTCCTGCTGGCGCAACAGGCGTAGCTGCTGTGCCACGGTGCGCGCCAGGCCCGCCAGGACCGCCTCGAGCTGCATGCCGTCGAGCGTGGGCGCCGACAGCAGCGCGGCCAGGTTGTCCGCATCGCCATGCAGTCCCAGGGTCGTGCATCCGAGGTGCAGGCGCTCGAGCTGCTGGCGCGCCTGGGCCGGTTCGCCGCGTGCCAGCAACGCATCGACCTGTTCGCCGGCGGCGCCCACCTGTCCCTGGAAACCTGTCAGGTAAGCCTGCAGGCGCCCGGCATCGATGCCGAGCCGCTGTGCCGTCGCCTGCGGCATCTCGGCCTGCAGCGGCGGCAGGTCGAAGCAGGCGTCGATATGCTGGCGCACCTGCTCCGGCTGGAAGGGCTTGACGATATAGCCGGCGGCACCGGCCTGCACCGCATCGCGCACGGTTTCATGATCGGTGGCCGAGGAGACGAGTACCAGCGGCATGGCGTCGAGCGCGCTGTCGGCGCGTATCCGTTGCAGCAGCTCCATGCCCGACAGGCGCGGCATGCGCAGGTCGCAAAAGCACAGCGCCGGGCGCAGCCCGCCCTCGAGCTGCTCCCACGCGGCCGCGCCATCCTCGGCTTCCACGATATCGTGCACGCCGCAGCTGTCGATCAGGTGCATCAACACCATGCGCGAGACGACATCATCGTCAACCACCAGTACTTTCATTCCATTCTCCATTGCCGGCGGTATCAGGGCGCCTGCCCGTATTCTACCCAGTTTCGGGCTGTCTCCCCTCGATGTTCTTGTGTATTTTACATTTTTCCGCCGGATGCGGCGATTTTCGACAGCAGCGCGTGCAGGCGCGGCAGGCGCAAGGCCACTTGCGGCCAAAGGCCGGCATCGGCCGCCTCCTCCATTTCCGTGCACAGCATGTGCAGCTCGGTCTCGTCAAGATAGGCGGCGCTGCCCTTCAAGCCGTGCAGCAGGCGCCCGGCGCCTTCGCCGTCCCGCGCCGCCATGGCCGCATCGAGTTCCTGCAGGCGTCCTTCGAGGTCGGCCACGAAGGCGGTACGGATACGGCGCCGCAATTCCCCGCCGCGGTCGCCCTGGGCCGGCGGCGGCAGGGCGCCGGCCGCCGGGGCCAGGCCGAACAGCGCATCGAGTTCGGCCTGGCCGCGCGGCGCGGCGCGCGGCGCGATGAATGGCATGCGTGGCAGGATGAGGCCGCGCTGCAGCTGGCGCTCGATGGCGCGCGCCAACAGGCAATGCAGCGCCACTTCATCCACCGGCTTGCTGAGGAAATCATCCATGCCGACACCCAGGTAGCGGCTGCGGTCTTCGTCGCTGGCATTCGCCGTCAGGGCCACGATCATCAATTCCTGGTCGCGCACGGGCTGGTCCGGCCAGCCGCCCAGGCGGATCAGGCGCGTCGCCGTGGCGCCGTCCATCTCCGGCATGCGCCCATCCATCAGCACCAGGTCATAGCGCGTATGCACGCAGGCCGCCACGGCCAGCACGCCATTGGCCACCACGTCGACCTTGTGTCCCAGCTCCTCGAGCATGACGCGGATGATGATCTGGTTGGTCGGGAAATCTTCCGCGCAGAGCACGCGCAACTGGTGGCTGTGCGGCGCCAGCGCCACCTGCGGCACCAGCGGCGGCGCCACGCCGTCGGCCAGCGGCAAGGTCACCGTGAAGACGCTGCCCTGCCCCGGCGTGCTGGCCACCTCGATGCGGCCCTCCATCAGGTCGACCAGCTGGCGGCAGATCGCCAGCCCCAGCCCGGTGCCGCCATAGCGGCGCGTAGTGCTGGCATCGGCCTGTTCGAACTTCTGGAACAGGCGCGCCATCGCTTCCGCATCGATGCCGATGCCGCTGTCGCTGACGATGAAGCGGATCATGTTCACCTGCCGTCCGCCGTTTCGCGCCGCCAGCGGCGCCACGCCGGCGCGCTCCACGCGCACGGTGACCCCGCCGTGCTGGGTGAACTTGAAGGCATTGCCGACCAGGTTGACCAGCACCTGGCGCAAGCGGGTCGGGTCACCCACCACGAAGGATGGCAGGTCCGGCGCGAAGTCGATGGCGAAACCGATGCTGCGCGCGGCCGCCTGCTCCTCGAACAGGCTGACCACGTTTTCCATCGCCGCGCCGAGGGCAAAGTCGATATTCTCGATGCTCAGCTTGCCCGCCTCGATCTTGGAAAAGTCCAGCAAGTCGTTGATGATCACCAGCAGCGACTGGGCATTGGCCTGGCCGCGCAGGATCTGCTCGCGCGTCGCATCGTGCAGCTGCTCGTCGCGCAGGGCAAAACCGAGCATGCCGATCACGCCGGCCAGCGGGGTGCGCATCTCGTGGCTCATATTGGCCAGGAATTCGGACTTCTGGCGCGTCGCATCCTCGGCCTTGCGCTTGGCCTGGCGCAGGCTTTCCTCATTCTGCTTCAAGCTGCTGTTGACCAGCGCCAGCGTGTCGGACTGGGCGCGCACCTCGATTTCCTTGCTCTGCAATTCGACGTTCTTCTGGTACACCTCGGCCGTGCGCTCGGTCACCTGCTTTTCCAGCTCGCCTTGCTGGCGCCGCAAGGTGCGCATGCGCTGGCGGTAGGCGCCGTAGATGGCTCCCAGCAGCAGGGCCGCGACCAGCGTGCGGAACCACCAGGTCTTCCAGTACGGCGGCAGGATGGTGATGGCCAGGGTGGCGCCGCTCTCGTTCCACACGCCGTCCTTGTTGGCCGCCTTGACGCGAAACACATAGTTGCCGGGATCGAGATTGGTGTAGGTGGCGAAGCGCCGGCCCGCATCCGTCATGACCCAGTCCTGGTCGAAGCCCTCAAGCCGGTAGGCGAACATATTGCGTTGCGGTGCGGCGAAGTGCAGGGCCGCGAATTCCAGCGAAAAGACGCTCTCGCGGCTGGTCAGGCTCAGCTTGCGGGTATGGTCGATCGCCGCCTGCAGCACCTGCCCGAATTCGCCGCGGCCGACGGCCACGGGCTTGTTGAAGATCTGCAGCTGCGTGATGGCCACCAGCGGCGGCACGCGGTTATCGTGGATATCCGGCGGCGCAAACGCCGTCATGCCGTTGAAGCCGCCAAAATACATGGTGCCGTCGGCGGCGCGCAAGGCGGCGCCATCGAAGTAGGACCCTTCGACGGTGCCGTCGGCGCTGTCGTAGTTGCGAAACAGCCCGCTGCGCATGTCGAGCCGGGTGATGCCGCTATTCGTGCTCAGCCAGAGCTGCTCGTCGTCGTCGCCGAGTATGCTGGCGACGGCATCGTCGGCCATGCCATCCTTGCGCAGGTAGCGGCGGAAGCGGATCTCGCCCCTGGCGTCGACATCCATGCGGTTCAGGCCATTGGCCGTGCCTACCCACAGCACGCCGTGCTTGTCCTCATGCAGGAAATGCACTTCGTCATGGCTGAGGCTATGCGGGTTTTGCGGATCGTGGCGGAAATGGCGGAAATGGCCGCTGGCGCGATCGAGCAGGTCCAGGCCATGAAAGGTGCCGATCCACAGCTGTCCCTTGCGGTCCTCCAGCACCGGCCGCACCATGTTGTCGGACAGGCTGCCCGCATCGGCCGGATCATGCCGGAACGTGGTGAACTGCCTGCTGACGGGATCGAAACGGTGCAAGCCGCCGCGCGAGGACACCCACAGCATGCCGCTGCGGTCGCCGGCGACGTTGCGGATGGTATCGCTGTTCGGATCGCCCAGCGCAAAGCGCGTGGTGGAAAAGCGCCGCGTGGCCAGGTCGAAGCGGTGCAGGCCAGTGCGCCCCCCCACCCACAGCACGCCGTCGGGCGCGGCATACAAGGTCGACACCTGCTCGTCGCGCGCCATGCCGGGCGACGCGCGCAGGTCGAACAGCTGCGAGGTGCCATCGCGCGTGTCGTACAGTTTCAGGCCGCTGCTGGTGGCCAGCCACAACTTGCCGCCTCCCGCGTCGGCCAGCGCGCGCACTTTCTTGTCGGCCAGCGCAGCCACGTCGCCCGGCGCGCGCACCATGCGCGAAAAACCGCCGCTGCCCAGGTCCACCCGGCTGACGCCGTTATACCAGGAACCGGCCCAGAAAGTGCCGGCGCGGTCGCGGAACAGCGACGCCAGCTGGTTGTCGGCGACGCTGTTGCGGTCGCCCGTCTGGTGCCGGTACTGCAAAAAGGTATCGCTCTCGGGCTGCCAGCGCAACAGGCCGTCGGCATTGCTGCCCACCCAGACCGTGGCATCGATATCCTGATACAGGCTGGAGACGCGGATGGCGGAAAAGCCATTTTTCTCGCCGAGGCGCAGGCGCGCCTGCGGCGCCTGGCCCGCCGCACCCAGGCGCCAGCGCTCGGCACCGGCCATGGTACCGATCCACAGGTTTTGCTGGCGGTCCACCAGCAGCGAGTGGATGACGTTGTACTTCGAGCCGGGCAGCGCGTCGATGGCAAAGTGCTCGAAGCGCTCGCTGCCCGGCGCCAGCATGTCCAGTCCCGTGACGGTGCCTATCCACAGGCGCCGTTGCGCATCGAGCGCCAGCGCCTTGATCTCGTTGTCGCCCAGGCTGTGCGGGTTGCCTTCCTCATGATGCCAGCTGCGGAAGGTGCCCGTGGCCGTATCGAAATGCTGCAGGCCGTCCGAGGTGGCGATCCAGAAGCCGCGCGCGCCGTCGTCGAGGATGGCGTGGATATGCCGGTTGCCGTTGCCGCGCCTGCTTTTTTCCTTCGGCAGGTAATGGATGAACGTCTGGCTGGCGGAGTCGAAACGGTCCAGGCCATTGTCGGTGCCGACCCACAGCTGCCCCTGGCTGTCGACATGCAGCACGCCGACCCAGTTGTCGGCCAGGCTGCCGCGGTCGCCCTCGATGTTCTTGTAGACGACGACGCGGTAGCCATCGTAGCGGCTCAAGCCAGACTGGCTGCCAAACCACATATAGCCTTGCCGGTCCTGCGCGATGGCCAGCACCGATTCCTGCGCCAGGCCATGCTCGACGCTGAGCTGGTCGAAACGCAGCGTGCGCGCAGGCGCCGCCCAGGACCAGTTCCCCAGCAGCAAAAACAATAGCAAAAACACATCGCAAGCACGTCGAAATACCAGCACAATCGTCCTGTCAAAAAACCGCGAAAACTGCAGAAACCGCTCGAGGAGGCCGTCTCAGGAACCAAAAAACGCCAGTACATCATCCTTGCGGGCCTGCGTATCGCGCTGTCCAAGACGGATCAGCTCGTTAGTATACGTCGATTCGAACAACAAATACGATGCCAGCGCCGCGCCGCGGGCCTCGGCCGCGCCGATGCCCGACAACATGGTGCGTATCGGACGGGGCAGACTGCCGATATGCCGGCTGGCGATGGCGTCGAGCCGCTCGGATGGCGCGATGACCAGCAGCTCCACCGGCTTCAGGGCCGTCTTGCCCAGCAATTCGGGCGGCAGCATCGACAGGGTCAGGTTGATGCGGTTCAGGCGTTCGATGTCGACGGCCAGGCCGTCGAGGAAGATCGACGACAGCGCATGGCCGGCGATCTGCGCCAGGCTGGGGTAGCGCGCCGCGTCGGCCGGGCCGGGCGCCGGTTCCGTCATGCGCCCCGCCCCCACCACCAGCACCTTGTTCGCGCCCAGGTGAATGGCCGGGGAAATCGGCGCCAGCTGGCGCATCGAGCCATCGCCGCAGTATTCGCGCTGGCCGCCCACATACAGGGGCACGGCGGGGAAGATGAAGGGAATGGCGGCCGAAGCGAGCAAATGCTCCACGCCGATCTGGTCGGGCAAGGCCAGGCGCTGCGTGCGCACCCACGGCGCGATATCCTCGGCCGTCTGGTAGAACGTCATGTGGCGGCTGCCCGAATACGACGACGCCGTCACTGCCAGCGCATGCAGCAGGCCGTCGGCCAGCGCCGCGTCGAGGCGCGGCAGGTCGAGCATGCGGTGCAGCAGGCTGACCAGCGGAGTATTGTCGAGCAGGGAATTGGGCGGCGACGCATGCCACTGGCGCAGCAGCCAGCCGAACGACAGCAAGGACAGCCAGCGCGCGCCCGAGCGGATCACGCCCAGCGAATCGGCGCGGTAGACTTGTTCGACCTGGATGTGCTGCCATACGTCGAGCAGTTTTTGCACGCCTTCGCCGAAGTTATCCGCGCGACAAGCCAGCGCCGTGGCGTTGATGGCCCCGGCCGAGGTGCCGCAGATGATGTCGAAGGGGTTGCGCGCCGGTGCCCAGCCCGCTTCCCACAAAATCGCCGAGATCGCCTGCAGCACGCCCACCTGGTAGGCGGCACGGGCACCCCCTCCCGTGAGTATCAAGCCTGTTTTATTTTGCATTCCCATGCCGGCAGATTAGCAGGGTCTTGATACTTTGTGGAAATTTCAGTCGCCGCGCACCATGCCTTCCCTGCGCGGATCGGCGCCGCCAAACCAGAAATCCTTGCCGTGCGCATTCAGGCGCATGATGCCCTGCAGGCCGGAATTCTGTTCGATCACGCGCACCTCGTGGCCCATGGCCTGCAGCGCCTCGACCTGGGCGGCGGGCGCGCGGCCCTTTTCCAGCTCCGTCGGGCCATTGCGGCTGCCGAAGTTCGGCAGGCTGATCGCCTGCTGCACGTTCAAGCCCCAGTCCATGGTGCCGACCAGCACCTTGGCGACATAATTGATGATGGACGAGCCGCCGGGCGACCCGGTGGCCAGCACCAGCTTGTGCGTGCCCTTCTCGAACACCAGCGTGGGCGACATGGCGCTGCGCGGGCGCTTGCCCGCTTCGACCCGGTTGGCGATGGGGCCGTCCGCATCGCGCGAATCGAACGAGAAATCCGTCAGCTGGTTATTCAGCAGGAAGCCGTCGACCATCTGGCGCGAGCCGAATGCGTCTTCCACGCTGGTGGTCATCGACAGGCCGCCGCCAAAAGCATCGACGGCCACCAGGTGCGAGGTCGAGGGGCGCTGCAGCGCGTTATCGATGCCCCACGCCACCTGCATGCCGGGCGGCGTGCCGGGCTTGGCCTGCCCCATGGATTTGTCGCCGATCAAGGAGGCGCGCTGCGCCAGGTAGCTTTTATCGAGCATCGAGGCGATACCGTTGCCCGGCAGCGGCACGAAGTCCGTGTCGGCCACGTAGCGGTTGCGGTCCGCGTAGGCCAGGCGCCCCGCTTCCGAAAACAAATGGATCGCCTGCGCATCGAGCACGCCGCCGACGGGCGCATACGGGCGGATATCCTTGATTTCCAGCATGCCCAGCATCTGCGCGATGGCGATGCCGCCCGCCGACGGCGGCGGCATGCCGCACACGGTCCAGGCCTTGTAATCGCTGCACACCGGTTCGCGCACCTTGGCGCGATAGCCGGCGATGTCCTGCGCCGTCAGCTTGCCCGGATTGCTCGGGTGCGACGCCACCTTGGCGGCGATGTCGCGCGCGATGCGGCCGTTATAAAAAGCGTCGGCGCCGCCGCGGGCGATCTCGCGCAGGGTGCGCGCCAGTTGCGGGTTTTTCAGCACGTGGCCGACAGGCCAGGCCTTGCCCTCGCCGTCATAGAAATACGCGGCGGCGACAGGGTCGCGCTTGAGGGCCTGGTCCCAGCTTAACAGGCCATTGAGGCGCTGGCTGACGGGAAAGCCGCCGTGCGCCAGCCGGATGGCGGGACCGAACAAGGTCGCCCAGGCCAGCTTGCCGTGCTCCTTGTGCGCCAGTTCCAGCATGCGCAGCACGCCGGGCGCGCCCACGGAACGCCCGCCCACCACGCCCGTGGCGCGCGAGACGGGGCTGCCGTCCGCGTTCTGGAACAGGTGTTCGTCGGCGGCCGCGGGCGCCGTTTCGCGCCCGTCGAAGGCCTGCACGCCCTTGGCGCTGGAGTACAGCAAAAAGGCGCCGCCGCCGATGCCCGACGATTGCGGCTCGACCAGGGTCAGCACCAGCTGCGTGGCGATGGCCGCGTCGATGGCGCTGCCCCCCTGTTTCAGCATCTGGTAGCCGGCATCGGCCGCCAGCGGATTGGCGGCGGCAACCATGAATTTCTGCGCCGTCCAGCCACTTTTTTCCGCATACGCGGTGGCGATTTCCGGCGCCTTCTGCGGCACTTCGGCAAATACGGGGCTGGCGGCCAGGGCGCCCAGCAAGGTCAGGCTCAGCGCCAGCGGCTTCAATGTGATCATGGATTCTCCGATAAAAAAAGGGCGCACAGCCGAGCAAGGCTGTACGCCCCATACGGGGGTATCCTACATCAAATCATGCCAAGCTTACTTTGGCTGCATGCGGATGGCGCCGTCCAGGCGTATCGTTTCGCCATTGAGCATGACGTTTTCCACGATGGCTTGCACCAGCTGCGCGTATTCGCCGGGCTTGCCCAGGCGCGAAGGGAACGGCACCATCTTGCCCAGCGCATCCTGCACTTCGGCCGGCATGCCCAGCAGCATCGGCGTCTCGAAAATGCCAGGGGCCACCGTCATCACGCGGATGCCGTTGCGCGACAGGTCGCGCGCCATCGGCAGGGTCAGTCCGACCACGGCCGCCTTCGACGAGGCGTAGGCGGCCTGGCCGATCTGGCCATCGTAGGCCGCCACGGACGCCGTGTTGATGATGATGCCGCGCTCGCCTTCGGCCGTCGCGTCCTGTTTGGCCATGGCGTCGGCCGCCAGGCGGCACATATTGAAGGTGCCCACCAGGTTGATGTTGACGACTTTCTGGAACAGGGCCAGCGGATGCGGACCGTCCTTGCCCACGGTTTTCACGGCCGGCGCCACGCCGGCGCAGTTGACCAGGCCGCGCAAGGTGCCCAGCTTGCCTGCCGCCGCGACCACGGCCATGCCGTCTTCTTCCGACGTCACGTCGCACTGCACGAACACGCCGTTCAGTTCGGCGGCCAGCGCCTGGCCCGCCTCGGTCTGCACGTCGGCCAGCACGACCTTGCCGCCGGCCGCCGTCAGCATGCGCGCCGTCGCCGCGCCCAGGCCCGATGCGCCGCCCGTGATGATGAATACATTGTCTTGAATCTGCATGAAGTCTCCTGAAATAGGTTGGCCGTATGGCCGGCGCCAGATGGCTGCGTGTCGCATGATGCCACAGTTACGTTTACGTAAACGTAACGTCGACGACAATTGTAGCCAATTTTATGAAGGTCCAGCGAAAACTTGCACAGCAATGATGCAAGCGCTAGAAACACTGCAAGAAAGCCCCGTTGCGGTGGCAGATGCGCCCGTTGGCATCGAGCGTGGCATTGCCGGCGCCGTTGTAGCGCGCGCCGGCCGCATCGCGGCAGCCGCCAGTGTCACAGGCACCGATGGGCTGCGGCGCGCCGGGCATGGGCACGGCCGGGCCGGGTGGCAAGGGCGCCATGGGCACGACGGGCGGTGCAGGCGGTGCCGGCATGCGGCCGATCACCTGCGCCACGGAACGGCGCGGCCGCACGGGCGGCGCCGGGCGGCACGGTTCCACCGCCAGCTTGCCGCTGTCGCGCGGATCGAGCCGGCACTCGGGCAATGGCACGGGTGCCGCCGGCTCTTGCGCGCCGGCATGGGCAGCAGCGCACAACAGCATGGCACCGGCCAGCGCCGGTATGGTCTTTATCATCCTCTTCATCTCGCCTCCCCCGGCATGCAGTATGCCACCTTCATTATTAGCACGCGCCGCGCCAGATGCCAGCCACGCCACCCCTCTCGCGCTTGCGCGTGCCGCAGGTCGCCGATCGCCGATCGCTGATGCGCATGCGGCAACGGTGTTTTATTTCCTTTCAGCACTTTCCTTCTTGCCAGGATGGCATTACAATAAGAACGATTCTTATTCTCATTAGTGGAATTGGAGCGCAGTTTCTTATCTT
The DNA here is from genome assembly GCF_058798615.1 of Janthinobacterium sp. GW822-FHT07H11. NCBI lineage: Bacteria > Pseudomonadati > Pseudomonadota > Betaproteobacteria > Burkholderiales > Oxalobacteraceae > Janthinobacterium > Janthinobacterium sp. GW822-FHT07H11. The sequence continues at coordinate 1,853,946 of NZ_CM179507.1, read as the reverse complement.
TTCATTCATACCCGAGCCACCCGGAAGGCAGCCAGGAAAAAACAACATCCGGAAAGTTCACCATGACCAAGCGCAGTCCCGCCTTCATTCATCCCCGCACTCCCGCCCCTGCCGGCCATTGCGCCACCCTGCTCCTGCCCTGCCTGCTGTCGCTGGCCGTCGGCAGCGCCTGGGCCGAAGGCAACGTGGCTGCCGATCCCACCATGAATACGGTGGTCGTCACCGCATCCGGCACGGCCATCGATATCAAGGATGCGCCGGCCAGCATCAGCGTCATCACGCGCGAGGAAATCGAGCGCCAGCCCGTGTATGACTTGAATACCCTGCTGCGCCGCATCCCCGGCGTGACGGGCGGCACCAGCCCCGTGGGCGAGGAGTCGAAGATCAAGCTGCGCGGCCTGCCCGACAAATACACCTTGATCCTGGTCGACGGCAAGCGCATGGGCAGTTCGGCCGACACGGCCTACCGTCCCGACCTGGGGCGCCAGGACTTGAACTGGATCTCGCCCGAGATGATCGAGCGCATCGAAGTGGTGCGCGGCCCCATGTCCTCGCTGTATGGCTCGGACGCCATGGGCGGCGTAATCAACATCATCACGCGCAAGGTGCCGGGCAAGTGGAACGGCTCGGCCACGGCCAACTACACGCAGCCGCAGGACAGCGGCCGCGGCACGGCGCACCAGTTGGGTGTGAACCTGGCCGGCCCCCTGTCGGACACGGTGGGCATGCGCATCGGCGTGGCGCAATCGAAGCAAAATCCCGATGAGCGCAGCAGCGGCAAGGCGGGCGGCATTGGCGGCGAGCGCAACCAGACCGTTACCGGCCAGCTGAACTGGGCGCTGAATAACAAGCACAACCTGTCGCTGGACGCCAGCTACGGCCGCCAGGAAGCGAGCGATTCGCCCACCGTCGACGCGGACGGCTACCCGCTGTTCGGCGCCTGGGGCGCCAGCAAGCTGATACGCAAGAGCGCCAGCCTCGGCTACGAAGGCCGCTGGGACTTCGGCAAGACCACGGTCAACCTGTACCACAACGATTACGACAACCAGTTCATCGGCACGGTGGCGAAATCCAAGGACAGCACCCTCGACGCCAGCCTGGAAAAACGCGTCGGCTGGGGCGGCATCGAACAGATGCTGGTGATGGGCGGCCAATGGAAGCACCAGGAACTGACGAATACGGACACCATCGGCACCGTGCCCACCGATTACCTGGGCAATCCCGTGAGCGGCGCGACCCTGTCCGGCACCACCTCGGCCCTGTTTGCGGAAGATCAGCTGTTCCTGCGCGAGGACTTGACGGCCACGGCCGGCCTGCGCCTCGACCACCACAGCAAGTTCGGCAACCACTACAGCCCGCGCCTGTACCTGGTGTACCACCCATTACCGGCCTGGACCGTCAAGGGCGGCGTGTCGCAAGGCTTCCGCGCACCGAGCCTGAAGGAAAACGCGCCGGGTGCCGCCACCCAGTCGGGCGGCAACGGCTGCAACGGCCTGCGTCCCATGGGTTACATCACGGGCGGCTGCTACATGGCCGGCAATGCGGACTTGAAACCGGAAACGAGCACGGCGGCCGAAATCGGCGTGGCGTATGAGCACAACGGCTGGGATGCCGGGCTGACCTATTTCCGCACGGATTTCAAGAACAAGATCGACTACACGCCACTGGGCTTCTTCCAGGGACAATGGTGGACCAAGATGACGAATATCCAGAAGGCGCGCACCAGCGGGCTGGAAGGCACTTTGACCGTCCCGCTGACGAAAAATGTGAATTGGCGCAACAACCTGACCTATATGGCGGAAGCGAAAAACCTGACGACAGGCGTCAACCTGCTGTCGACACCGAAGGTGTCGCTGTATTCGGCGCTGGGCTGGCAAGTCAATGACCAGCTGTACGGCGAAGTGTCGGCCCAGTACACGGGCAAGGAACTGGACGCCGAATCGCGCTCCTCCACGCGCCGCAAGCCCAACAAGGCCTATACCATCGTCGATGCCGTCGTGTCGTACAAGGTCACGCCAAACTGGACCGTGCGCGGCGGCGTGGAAAACCTGCTCAAGAAGGGACCGGCGAACGACGGCCTGGTCACCTACTACGTGCCGGGACGGCGCATGTTCGTGGGCCTGACCTCAAGGTTCTAATAACGGGGCGGCGGCGTATCGGGCGGCGGCGTGGCGGCATTCGCCGGGACGCTGCTCAGCATCTGCCCGGCGACGGGCACCTTGTGGCCGCTCGCATACATGCATTGCTGATATGAATTATCGTAACGGCGCTGCATGCCGTACGCGGAGTTGTCCGCCGCCGCGCCGCGCACGCCGCTGTCGACACCGGCCTGCTGCACCGATGCATCGCCCAACCGTCCTTGCACATAGGCGCGGCAACTGCCGTCATCGCGGCGGAACTGTTCGAAACTCTTGCCCGTGCCGGGCAGGGCCATGGCCGACGGCCCGTCGGGCAGCACCGTGCAGGCGGCCAGCAGCAGGGGCGCCAGCACGCCGGCACGCCCCCTCAACGCGCTCGTGTTCATATTGCTCTCCCCGTCAGCGCACGCTGGTCGGCAGCACGGCACGCCATGCCGTACTGCAATTTTTCACATAGGGATAATAGCCTTGCGGCCGCGCGCAGTAATACCACATCTGCGCCGTCGGCACGCCGCCCTGCTCGATGTAAACGGGAGGCACGACGGGCGGCGGCTGCACGACCATCGTGCGTCCATACGGATAAGGATAGCCATACCACGGGTCGCCATACCAGCCAGGCCCGTAGCCATACCACCATGGCGAACCTACCCGGATGCCCGCGTGCGCATGACCATGCAAGTGGCCGTGATGGACGTGGCCGCCGTGGAAACCGCCGTGCCGGCCCGGTTCCGCCCGGGCCAGGCCGGCAGCGCCGGTCAATATCAGCAACGCCAGCAACGCGCCGCCCTTCCTGTGAATGCTGTCCATGACATCCTCCCGCCTTGCCTGCCAGACTGTAAAGCGCATTCCTTCACCCATTATTGGCAGCGGGCCGGCACAAGCAAAGGCGCCGTAACAATTGCTCACTTTTGATACGTCGAGGATATGGACGGTAGGAAATTTTCACCTGCACACAACGCACACAGCCCCGCAGCGCGGGCCACAGGGCTGCGGGAAAGGCGCCTTCTTATTGCGCGGGCAAGCTTTGCACCGGTGTCGCCGGCGCCAGGATGGGCGGCACGGGCGCGTGGACGGGCGCCGGCGCGGCGACCGCCAGCCAGCCCGTGGCCGGCAGCAGCGGCACCAGCAGCAGGGCCACGATATTGATGATCTTGATCAAGGGATTGACGGCCGGTCCTGCCGTATCCTTGTACGGGTCGCCCACCGTATCGCCCGTGACGGCCGCCTTGTGCGCGTCCGAACCCTTGCCGCCGAAGTGGCCATCCTCGATGTATTTCTTGGCATTGTCCCAGGCGCCGCCGCCCGTGGTCATGGAAATGGCCACGAACAGGCCCGTCACAATCGTCCCCATCAAGAGCCCGCCCAGCGCCGCCGGCCCCAGCAGCATGCCGACGACGATGGGCACGACGACGGGCAGCAAGGACGGCACGATCATTTCGCGGATGGCCGACGCCGTCAGCATGTCGACGGCCTTGTCGTACTCGGGCCGCGCCGTGCCTTCCATGATGCCCTTGATGTCGCGGAACTGCCGCCGCACCTCGACCACCACGGCGCCGGCCGCGCGGCCCACGGCTTCCATCGCCATGGCGCCGAACAGATACGGTATCAGGCCGCCGATGAACAGGCCGACGATGACCATCGGGTTCGACAGGTCGAACGTGATGTGCTGGCCCACCGATTCGAGCGCATGCGTGTAGTCGGCGAACAGCACCAGCGCGGCCAGGCCCGCCGAGCCGATGGCGTAACCCTTGGTGACGGCCTTGGTGGTGTTGCCGACGGCGTCGAGCGGATCGGTGATGGCGCGCACGGAGTCGGGCAGGCCCGACATTTCCGCGATGCCGCCCGCATTGTCCGTGATGGGGCCGTACGCGTCGAGCGCGACGATGATGCCCGCCATCGACAGCATGGCCGTGGCGGCGATGGCAATGCCGTACAGGCCGGCCAGTTGGTACGAGACGAGGATGGCGACGCAGACGGCCAGCACCGGATACGCGGTGGACTTCATCGACACGCCCAGGCCGGCGATGATATTCGTGCCGTGGCCCGTCGTCGACGCTTCGGCGATATGGCGCACGGGCTTGAAGTCCGTGCCCGTGTAGTACTCGGTGATGTAGACCATCAGGCCCGTGAGCACGATGCCGACGACGGTGGCGCCCAGCATCTTGTAGCGCATGGCGTCGTCCGGCCACAGCAGCCACGTCACCACGGCAAAGCCCACCAGCGACAGGCCGGCGGCCCACCACAGGCCCGTGTACAGGGCCGACATGATCTTCTTGCCGGGGGCCGTCTTGACCATCGAACAGCCGACGATGGAGGCGAGGATGGAGACGGCGCCCAGCAGCAGCGGATAGATGATGGCCGTGCTGCTGGCCTCGGCCATCAGCAGTGCGCCCAGCAGCATGGTGGCGATCAGGGTCACGACATAGGTTTCGAACAGGTCGGCCGCCATGCCGGCGCAGTCGCCCACGTTATCGCCCACGTTGTCGGCGATGACGGCCGGGTTGCGCGGATCGTCCTCGGGTATGCCCGCCTCGACCTTGCCCACCAGGTCCGCGCCCACGTCGGCGCCCTTGGTGAAGATGCCGCCGCCCAGGCGCGCGAAGATGGAAATGAGCGAGGCGCCGAAGGCCAGGCCGATCAGGGGCTTGATCACGTCATGCTGCGTGAGGCCGGGCGCGCCCGTCGTCGCCAGCAGCCAGTAGAACAGGGTCACGCCCAGCAAGCCCAGGCCAACCACCAGCATGCCGGTGATCGCGCCGCCCTTGAAGGCCACGTTCAAGGCCTGGTTGATGCCCACGGTGGCCGCCTGCGCCGTGCGCACATTGGCCCGCACCGAGACATTCATGCCGATGAAGCCGCAGGCGCCCGACAGCACGGCGCCGACCAGGAAGCCCAGCGCCGTGTGCAGGCCCAGCAAGATGTAGATGGCGACCAGCAGCGCCACGCCGACGATGGCGATGGTGCGATACTGGCGCGCCAGGTAGGCGGCCGCGCCCTGCTGGATGGCCAGCGCGATTTCCTGCATGCGCGCGTTGCCGGGGTCTTGCCGCAGGATCCAGCTGCGCGACACCAAACCGTAAATGACTGCGACCACGCCGCAGGCTACCGCAAACCACAAACTGGCTGCCATATCGTTCCCTTCTGTTTTTATCCGACGTCATTGCCGACAGCTGCCGACCACGCCGGATAGGCGTGCGCAGCCAGGAAAATACGACCTGCAAAAAACTTCAACCACGAAAACGTTCAGCATCAAGCCATGTTGACAGTCTGCCTGAAAAGCGGGCGAAAAAAAAGCGGACACCGAGGTCCGCTTTTGAATGCTGCTTAGTCCGCCAGGGCGGCAAAGGCGCTGTCGCGGATTTGCTCGACCGGACCGACGCCGGCGATGCGGCGGTATTTCGGCGCGCCCGGCAGGCCGGACTTGGCCCAGTCGTTGTAGTAGCCGAGCAGGACCTTGGTCTGGTTGTGGTACACGTCCAGGCGTTTCTTGACGGTTTCCGCCTTGTCGTCGTCGCGCTGGATCAGCGGTTCGCCCGTGATGTCGTCGATGCCGTCGACCTTGGGCGGATTGAACTTGACGTGGTAGACACGGCCCGAACCCGGGTGGCTGCGGCGGCCATCCATGCGCTCGATGATCGATTCGTCGGGCACGTCGATTTCCAGCACGTAGTCGACATTGATGCCGGCGTCCTTCATGGCATCGGCCTGCGCGATGGTGCGCGGAAAGCCGTCGAACAGGTAGCCATTCGCGCAATCGGCTTCCTGCAGGCGATTCTTGACCAGGCCGATCATGATGTCGTCCGACACCAGGCCGCCCGCATCCATGACTTTTTTCGCGGCCAGGCCCAGTTCGGTGCCCTCCTTGATCGCCGCGCGCAGCATGTCGCCCGTGGAGATTTGTGGAATATTGTATTTTTCTTTGATGAAATTAGCTTGAGTGCCCTTGCCGGCACCGGGTGCTCCTAACAGTATCAGACGCATGAAATTTCCTAAAAAGCAGATTTTGGATGGTGGTATGTGTAATTTTTTTTAGATGGTGTTGCAATGACTATCTTTCCCTACGAAACTTACCACAAAAAATCACTGGAACGCCAGTTTGCTGTCGAATTGCCATGCCCTGATTGATCAAAGCCAGAAAATATCGCAGCAGGCGTTTCAAAATGTGGTTTTTTGTGGCAAGCCCCGCATAAAGTTTTTCACGCGCACGCACGGCGCCCGAAAAACGTTCAGGGCAACGCAGCCATGGACGTTTTCTCAGGTGGCGTGGCGGTAGTGCGCCTGCACCCTGGCAAGATCTTCCGGCGTGTCGACGCCGGCGGCCGGGGCCGAATCGGTCACATGCACGGCGATGGGATAGCCGTGCCACAACACGCGCAACTGCTCCAGCGCCTCGATCGCTTCCAGCGGCGACACGGACAATTGCGGATACTCCTGCAAGAACGCATTGCTGTACGCATACAGGCCGATATGGCGCAAGGGCACGTAGCCGGCCGGCAAGCTGTCTTTCGACTGCGCGAAGCCGTCGCGGTGCCACGGAATCGTCGCGCGCGAGAAATACAAGGCACGGCCATGCTTGTCCAGCACGACCTTGACCACGTTCGGGTTGAAGGCATCGGCCACCTCGTGCAGCGGATGGGCGCAGGTGGCCATCGGCACGGCTGCGCCGATCTGCGCCGCGCAGGCGGCCAGCAGGGCCGGATCGATCAGCGGCTCGTCGCCCTGCAGGTTGACGACGACGGCGTCCGGCGGCAAAGCGAGCGCGCGCGCCACTTCGGCGATGCGGTCCGTGCCCGACGGATGGTCGGCGCGCGTCATGCACACTTCCACGCCATGCGCGGCGCAGGCGGCGCCGATGCTGTCATGGTCGGTGGCGACGATGACGCGCGCGGCGCCCGAGAGGCGCGCCTGCTCGGCCACGCGCACCACCATGGGCTTGCCGCCCAGGTCGGCCAGCGGCTTGTTCGGCAGGCGCGTCGAGGCCAGGCGGGCCGGGATGATGACGATGAACGACATCGCCTATTCCACGGCGTCGAGCAAGGTGCGCGCTTCGTCGGCCCACATGATGGGGATGCCGTCACGGATAGGATAGGCGAGGCGGTCGGCGCGGCAGATCAGTTCCTGCGCCTTCTTATCGTGTTCAAGCGGACCCTTGCAAACAGGGCAGACCAGGATATCAAGCAGTCGAGCGTCCACGACATTTCTCCACAATTTGTTGGGCCAGCGCGCCATCGATGCGCGCGCTGACGGGGACGACCCACAGTCTCGGGTCGTCTTTGAGATGTTCAATTTGCGCACATTTTACTGCATCCTTCTCGGTGATCAAGATCACATCGGTATCGAGGGCGGCAAACGGCTGGTCGAGGAAATCGTGATGGTCGGGCAAGGGCAGCTCGTCAAAACGCAGGCCGGCATCGCGCAGCATGCTGAAAAAGCGCTGCGGATTGCCGATGCCGGCCGCCGCCACGATGCGCTGGCCGCCGCTGGCCAGGTCGCCCAGCGCCAGGCGTTCGCTGCGGTCGACCAGGCGTTCGGCCACGCCGCCGGCCAGCAGCATCTGCGCCACCACGCCGCCATGCGGCGCCACGGCGGCCACCAGGCGCGGCGCCAGCGCGGCCGCATTGATCACCGTGACGTCGCGCCGGCGGCGCGGCGATTCGCGCAACGGTCCCGCCGGCAGCAGCCAGCCATTGCCGGCGCCGCGGCCGTCGAACAGCACGATTTCCACGTCGCGCCGCAGCGCGTAATGCTGCAAGCCGTCGTCCGTCACCAGCACGTCGACGTCCGGATGCGCCGCCAGCAGCGCCCTGCCCGCTTGCGCGCGGTCGCGCCCCACCATCACGGGGCAGCCGCCGCGCTGGAAGATCAGCAGCGGCTCGTCGCCCACCTGCTGCGGCGTGGAAGCGGCCGTGACGGCGCGCGGCAGGCGGTCGGCGCTGCCATGGCCGCGCGAAATGACGCCCGGGCGCATGCCCGCATCGCGCAAGGCTTGCACCAGCCAGATCGTCAGCGGCGTCTTGCCCGTGCCGCCGATAAAGATATTGCCGACGACGACGACGGGCACGGGCAGGCGCGCCGATTTCAGGATGTTGGCGCGATACAAAACGCGCCGCACGGCGCTCAGGGCGCCGAACAGCACGGAAACGGGCCACAGCGCGCACGCCAGCGGGCCGCGCGTCAGCCAGGCGCGGGTGAGAGTGGTTTCAAGCTTGGCGGGGGAGGATGTGGGCATGAAGGAAGACCTAAAATGGTGTAGGCCGGATTAGCCGCGCCGCCAGGCGCAGCGTAATCCGACATGCTCGGCTGCGGCTTGTGTCGGCTTACGCCGTTCCGGCTAAGCCGACCTACTTGCTGCCGCCCGCCTGCGCCGCGAACGTCAGCTTTTCATAGCCGGCCAGGCGCGCCGCTTCCATGACGTGGATGACCATCTGGTGCATGGCGAACTGGTCGGCGTTGACCACCACCACGGGCGTTTGCGCCGGGGCCTTGCCGCCGTTGGCCGCCTTCGCCGCGTCCTGCAAGGCGCCAGCCAGGCCGGCCACGTCGCGGAACGAGACGGGCTGGCGGTTGACCGTGTAATTACCCTTGGCATCGACGGTGACATCGATCTGCTGCGGCTTGTCCCGGGCCTGCTCGGCGTCGGCCGTCGGCAAGGTGATCTGCAGTTCCGTAAACTTGCTGTAGGTGGTGCTGACCATGAGGAAGATCAGGATCACCAGCAACACGTCGATGAACGGGATCAGGTTGATTTCGGGGTCTTCACGCCCCTTGCCTTTGCGGAAATTCATTTGCGGCCACTGTGGACGATATCGACGAACTTCACCGCCTGCTGCTCCATGTCGATGACGAAGCTGTCGACCAGGGCGCGGAAATGGCGGTAGAAGACCAGGGTCGGCATGGCGATGGCCAGGCCGAAACCCGTGTTGTACAGGGCCACCGAAATGCCGTGCGCCAGCTGGGCGGGATTCGAGCCGCTGGCGTTTTGCGAGCCGAAAATCTCGATCATGCCCACCACCGTGCCGAACAGGCCCATCAATGGCGCCAGGGTGGCGATCGTCCCCAGTGTCGTCAGGTAGCGCTCCAGCACGTGGGCCACGCCGCTGCCCGCCTCTTCGATCGATTCCTTCATCACCTCGCGCGGCGCGTCGACGTTGCGCAGCGCGGCGGCCAGCACCACGCCCAGCGGCGAATTGTCTTCCAGCTTGGCGACCGTATCCGGCGTGATCTTGCCGTTGCGATACACCTGCACCACTTCATCGAACAGCTTGCGGGGCAGTATCTTGCTGCGGCGCAAATACAGCAGGCGCTCGATGATCAGGGCCAGGGCGACGATGGAAGCGATCAACAACAGCCAGATGGGCCAGCCAGCGGCCTGGAATATAGCGAACAAAAGAAACTCCTGGTAAAGGGGAGGCGATTTACCGCCCGGACAGCCTGTATTGTACCGAGCGCCGACGGGCGATTGCACGGCGGCGCAGGAATGGCGCAATGTAGCGCGTTGCCGCGCCGGCGGCAAGGGGCGCCTGACTACAGCGTTATGCACGGCGCGCCCGCAAGCGCCGCCGGAACAGCACAGTTTTGCACACTTTGTGTGGATAAGATTGTGAGCAAGCCTGAAGACTCAGCCCTAAGCCATTGATCTATAAGATTATTATCCTGCTGCGCAAAATACAGGCATAGCAGCAGATCGCCAGGAGTCAATGTCAGATAATTAAGAAAACAAAAGTTCTGCACATTTACTGTGGACAAGATTGTGCGCAAGGCGGCGGAATGCTTCCAAGTCATTGATTTCAAACAAAAATATATCGATGCGTAAAAATGTGGCAGAACGTTGAGTCGAATCAAGATAATGTTACCGAAAGTTCTGCACACAATCTGTGGACAAGATTGTGTGCAAGCGTACGAATATGCGCCAAGTACATTGATTTATATCGTTTTTATTTCCATGCGCAAAAATGTGGCAAGCACTGGAAAGCGGCGTGTTATCGGCCCGATTGCGCTGCAAAAGCGTACTTTTCCACCGCGACGGCAGTTCCGCACATAAAATGTGGATAAGATTGTGAGCAAGCGGATTGACTCCATGCAAGAGCATTGATTTTAAAGGAGTTTTTCTCATTGCTTAAAAATGAGGCAGAACCTTACCCTGCTGGCGCGGTGGAAAAGCCAGGTAAACGGCGTAACGGTTTATGCAGTTTTGCACACATTCTGTGGATAAGATTGTGAGCAAGGGCCACGACTGAAACATAACGCATTGATTTATATGGCTATTTTTATGCTGCGTAAAATTCAGGCAAGCCATGCTATGGGCATTCCGGTGGATAAATCCGGTGCTGTGCGCGAGTTCTGCACATTTTTTGTGGATAAGATTGTGCGCAAGGCCAGGCATGGCATACTAAGCGCTTGATTCATATGCACTTTATTTCCGTGCGCAAAAATGTAGCAAGACAGCCTGCTCGCCGAACGGGGCTGCCATGGGGGCGGATCCGGCAACGTTTGTCCAAGGCAAAAAGTTCCGCACACTTTCTGTGGATAACTTTGTGCGTAAGTGGCCGGGGCTGCACTGATGTGCTTGATATTAAAGGATTTTTTCCCTGTGCACGCAAATCAGGCATGCAGGAATTCTGCATGAAATCAAATACTTAGAAATAGAACTTGTTGTTTTGCACGATATATGACATAAGCATGACCTCGCCGATAATATGTGGACAGTTTCCTCCCCTCCCCCGCTTCATGATGACCGACACCCCGACTGACAGCGGCTTTGCCGCACCGCCCGTGCTGAGCGTCAGCGCCCTGAACCAGGCCGTCGCGCGCCTGCTCGAGCGCTCGTTTCCCCTGACCTGGATCGCCGGCGAGATATCCAACTTCACGCGTGCCGCTTCCGGCCACTGGTATTTCACCTTGAAGGACGATGGCGCCCAGGTGCGCGCCGTGATGTTCCGCGGCCGCGCCCAGTACGCCGGCTTCACGCCGCGCGAAGGCGACAAGGTCGAAGTGCGCGCCCTGGTCACCCTGTATGGCGCGCGCGGCGACTACCAGATCAACGTGGAAGCCATCCGCCGCGCCGGCGTGGGCGCCTTGTACGAAGCGTTCCAGCGCCTGAAGGAAAAGCTGGCAGCGCAGGGCCTGTTCGACCAGGAGCGCAAGCGCGCCATTCCCATGTTCGCGCGCAGCATCGGCATCGTCACCAGCCCGCAGGCGGCCGCCCTGCGCGACGTCTTGATCGCGCTCAAGCGCCGCGCGCCGCATGTCAACATCATTCTGTATCCGACGCCCGTGCAGGGCCAGCAGGCGCCGGAAAAAATCGCCCTGGCCATCCGCACGGCATCCACCAGGGCCGAGTGCGACGTGCTGCTGGTCTGCCGCGGCGGCGGCAGCATCGAGGACTTATGGTCGTTCAACGATGAAGCCGTGGCGCACGCGATCGCCGATTGCGCCATGCCGGTGATCAGCGGCGTGGGCCACGAAACCGATTTCACCATCGCCGACTTCGCGGCCGACCTGCGCGCGGCCACGCCGACGGCGGCGGCCGAACTGGCGGCCACGCCGCGCGCCGACTGGCTGGCCTCGCTGCGCGCCGACGCGGCGGACCTGCGCCGCGCCATGCGCCGCCGCCTCGACGACGCGGCGCAGACGCTGGACCGCCACAGCCGGCGCCTGCTCAACCCGAAGGCGCAGCTGCGGCAGCAGCGCCTGCAGCTGCTGGCCCTGTCGACGGCCATGACGCACGCGGCGCGCGCCCCCGTGAACCAATCGCAATACGCGCTGGAACGCCTGCGTTCGCGCTGGGCAGCCTTGCGGCCCGACGTCGCGGCGCCGCGCGCCCGCCTGGCGGAAGCGCAGCGGCGCGGCGGCGCGGCCATGGCGCAGCAGCTGACGCAGCGGCGTCAGCGCCTGGCCGGCCTGGCGGCGCAGCTGGAACTGTTGAATCCGCAGCGCACCCTGGAACGCGGCTATGCGATTGTGCGCGATGAAAAAGGCGTCATCGTGCGCTCGCCGGCGCAGCTGCAGGCGCGCCAGAACGTCGATGTGCGCCTGGCCGAAGGCAGCGCGCAAATCGGCATCGCCAGCGTGCAGGCAACGCTGGAATAGCCTGCGGGCACGCCCTGCGTGGGCAAATCTGCAGCAATGGCGCATCCGCTTTACAATAGTGGCTCGTTCAGCAAGAATGCTTGCTTCAAGCATGCATGGCTCAACCCTCCGGCCCCGGGCCGGAAGACTCCGAACACTCACCACAAAGGGACATCACATGGAACATACTCTGCCACCACTGCCGTATGAAATGGACGCTCTGGCGCCGCATATTTCGAAAGAAACCCTGGAATACCACTATGCCAAGCATCACCAGGCGTATGTCACCAACTTGAACAACCTGATCAAGGGTACCGAGTTCGAGAACCTGTCGCTGGAAGAGATCATCAAGAAATCGTCGGGCGGCATCTTCAACAATGCGGCGCAAGTGTGGAACCACACCTTCTACTGGAACGGCATGAAGCCGGCCGGCGGCGGCGCCCCTGCCGGTGCCGTGGCTGACGCGATCAACGCCAAATGGTCGTCGTTCGACAAGTTCAAGGAAGAATTCACCAAGTCGTGCGTGGGCAACTTCGGTTCGGGCTGGACCTGGCTGGTGCAAAAGGCCGACGGCTCCGTCGACATCGTCAACACCTCGAACGCCGGCTGCCCTTTGACCACCGGCGACAAGCCGCTGCTGACCTGCGACGTCTGGGAACACGCCTACTACATCGACTACCGCAACCTGCGCGCCAAGTACGTGGAAACGTTCTGGGGCCTGGTCAACTGGGACTTCGTTGCCAAGAACTTCGCCTGAGCGCCGTTCCTGTCAACGTAAAACGCAGCCGCCCGCCACGATAGCCGCGCGGGCGGCATGAAAAGAAGCCTGCGCACCTGCGCGGGCTTCTTTTTTTGGGGGGCACGGCATGCGCGCCGCCGCCCGCCGCGCACACGCCACAGTACGCCGGATATTGCACGATCGGCAGGAACTTGCCGCCGCGGGACCGCCTGCGCGAGTGGCGCTTGCCGGAACAGCAAACCGTGACCTGACTATGCGCTAGCGCAAAGGCCGGCGCGCCGCTCCCGCGCATACTGACAAACCCGATTCCTTCCTGGCGTTTTGTCCATGAGCAAGCTTATTGAAGTCTCCGTCAAACAATGGGATGGCAGTGGCGACCCGGCACGGCAAGCCACGGTACGGCAGGCGCTGGAAGACGGGCAGGTGGTCTTGCTGCCGCGTCTGGGCTTCGACCTGCAGAAAACCGAGTATCCGCTGCTCAACGGCGTGGCGACGGGCAATGCCAAGAACATCAGCTGGGACCCCGTGCGCGGCGTGCGCGGCCAGGGCGAGGCGCGCGACGCGGCCTTGCTGGCGGCGCTGATGCACCGCTACGCGCAACAGTCGCGCAGCCTGCTGGCCAGCCTGCTGCCCGCCTACCTGCCGCAACTGCAGCAAGGCCGCACCAGTTTTCGCCCCGTGGAAATCGCCGGCCGCGCCACGTCCTGGCGCAAGGACGATACGCGCCTGCACATCGACAGTTTCCCCGCCTCGCCCACGCAGGGCAAGCGCATCTTGCGCGTGTTTAGCAACATCCATCCCCATGATGCGCCGCGCGTATGGAAGCTGGGCGCCCCGTTCGAGCAGGTGGCGCAGCGCTTCCTGCCCGCCGCGCCGCGGCCCAGGCCCGTGACGGCGGCCCTGCTGCAATGGCTGAACGTCACCAAGAGCCTGCGCACGCCCTACGACCACTACATGCTGCAGTTGCACGATGCCATGAAGGCCGATCTCGCCTACCAGGCACAGGTCGAGCAATACACGCATGCATTCCTGCCGGGCCAGAGCTGGATCGTGTTTTCCGACGCGGTATCGCACGCGGCCCTGCGCGGCCAGCATGCGCTGGAACAAACGTGGCTGCTGCCGGTGGCCGCCATGGCCGATCCGGCCAAGTCGCCGCTGGCCATCCTTGAGCGCCAGTTGCAACGCCCGCTGGCCTAACGCCCGCTGGCCTAGCCGCGGCAGGCGCGCCCCGGGACGGCGCACCGGGCGCGACGCGCCGACAGGCAAAGGAGCAACAGGCACAAGCCCTGTCTCAGGCGGGCAGGCGCGCCCCCTTGAAGCGCCGCCAGGCCTTGTTCATGCGGCCCGCCTCTTCCGGCGACTGCGCGCGCGCCGTCAGATAGCCGCGGATGAACGCCGCGTGCAGCTGCAAATCGGGCTGGCCGTCAGGCAAGGCTTGCAGCAGCCGGTCGGCCACCTGTACATCGTTCAGCCAGCCCAGTTCATCCTGCAAGACGGACAGCCGCCCGACATATGGCTTCACCCGGCCGGCGCCAAACAGCGAGGCAAAGAACTCCGTCGCATAGCGTGTCTTCTTGGCGGCGATGCGCACCCGGTGGCGCTGCTGCGCCGTCGCATGCGGCAGACGCTTGCCGCGCTTGACCAGGCGGCGCTGATCGCGTTGCAGGGTTTGCCGCGCAAAGCGGTGCACGCCGGCATCGAGCCGGCGCAGCAGGCGCGGCGAGCAGCCAGCGCGCCAGGCCCGCGCCTGCAGCCAGCGCTGCAAGCCCAGCATCAGCGCCGTATGCCGTTGCGAGACGATCGCCTGCGCCGCCTGCGCATGTTTTTCGCGCGCCTGCGCCTGCGCCGCCTGCGTCAGCTGCGCCAGCGCCAGCGCGCCTTCGCCGCCGTCGCCGTCATGCACGGCGCCATCGATGCGCGCCAGCGTGCCGCCGGCCAGCACATCCCAGTCGCGCGCCTCGCCCAGCGCCTCGCCCAGCCAGGCCAGTTCGTCCTGCAAGTGCCCGGGCAGGGCCAGCAGGGGCTTGAACATGGCCAGCGCCGAGCGCAGGCGGCGCAAGCCGACGCGCATCTGGTGCACGCTTTCCACATCCTCGCCCGCCGCCACGCCATCCGCGTTCGCGCTGACTTGCTCCAGGCAATTGCCGGCGATGGCCAGGAAAGCCTGCTCCACCGTCATCGATGCATGCAGCGCCAGCGGCTGCGCCTTGACCGCTGTCAACGGTTGCGGCGCCACCAGCCGGTAGCCGCGTTCCGCCTTGCTCATGTGCCCCAGCTGCAAGGGCACTTCCTGCAGCAGGGCCAGCGCCACGTCGAACAGGCTGGCCGCCTGGCCTTGCTTCAATTCCAGCTCGATTTCGCTGACCGGCACGCTGCGCAGGTCGGGACCGCTGCCGCAGTCGATCACGCCCTGGTCCAGCACGCATTCGATCGCATCGCCCTGCGGCGTGCGCAGCTGCCACACCGTACGCTCGATGCGCGTGGTAAACACTGCGCGCAGTTCCGCGCGGATGGCGTCCTGGCGCAGCAGCGCGCGGATCGGCTGCTTGCCGCCGATGGCCGCGTCGAGCGCGTCCAGGTCGGGAGCGGGACCGCTGACGTCCGTTTCCCATTCGTGGCGACTGTGCAGGCCGCCGCTGGCCTGGCCGCCCGCCTTCAAGGTCTGCACCCAGGCCCCGTCCACCTGGCGCACGCGCAAGCCGGCCTGGTGGCGGCACAGTTGCAGGTCGGGCGTATCGACATAGATATCGTGCATGGCCAGCACCTGCGGCGCGCCCGCGCCATACTGCGCCAGCAAGGGATGGGCGCGCAGGCGCGGCACCTCTTCTGGCGCCAGCAGCAATTTCAATTCGACTTCCATGATCGCTCCTTGCAAGACTCCCAGCGCTCATTGTAAGGCGCGCGGGCGACGGCGCAAGCGGCACGCGGGCCGACGCGCACGCACTCCTTGATTTTGCGCGAAAATAGGCGATTCATCTCCAGGAGACACCATGAGCTACCACGCCGCCGAGAATCGCTATGAACAGATGCAATACCGCACGTGCGGACGCAGCGGGCTGAAACTGCCGCTGCTGTCGCTGGGACTGTGGCACAACTTTGGCGACAGCAACAGCCTCGCCGCGCAGCGCGACATGCTGCGCACGGCCTTCGACCTGGGCATCACGCATTTCGACCTGGCCAATAATTACGGCCCGCCGTACGGCAGCGCGGAAAGCAATTTCGGCAAGCTGCTGCGCGACGATTTTTTACCGTACCGCGATGAACTGATCATTTCCACCAAGGCGGGCTGGGACATGTGGCCGGGACCGTATGGCCAGGGCGGCGGCTCGCGCAAATACGTGCTGGCCAGCCTGGACCAGAGCCTGCGGCGCCTGGGCCTCGACTACGTCGACATCTTTTATTCGCACCGCTACGACGCCGACACGCCGCTGGAAGAAACCATGGGCGCGCTGGCCACCGCCGTGCAGCAGGGCAAGGCACTGTACGTGGGCCTGTCCTCGTATTCGCCGCAGAAGACGGCCGAGGCGGCCGCCCTGCTGAAAGAGTGGAAAGTGCCATGCCTGATCCACCAGCCGTCCTACAACATGCTCAACCGCTGGATCGAGGAAGACGGCTTGCTCGACACCTTGCAGGAGCAAGGCATGGGCTGCATCACGTTCACGGCACTGGCGCAGGGTTTGCTCAGCGACAAATACCTGGACGGCGTGCCGCAGGATGCGCGCGTCAACCGCCCCGGCGGCGGCTCGCTGCTGCAAAAGCACCTGAGCGCGGAAAACCTGGCGCGCGTGCGCGCGCTCAATGACATCGCCGCGCAGCGGGGCCAGACACTGGCGCAGATGGCGCTGGCCTGGGTGTTGCGCGATGCGCGCGTCACCTCGACCCTGATCGGCGCCAGCAGCAGCGCGCAAATCCGCGAAAACGTGGCCGCATTGCAGCAACTGTCGTTTACGGCCGAAGAATTGGCCGCCATCGACGTGCAGGCGCGCGAAGGGCATATCAACCTGTGGGAAGGACCGTCGCGGGCCGGATAAGGCGTTCAGGGCGGCGCTGGCGGCGACAGGGGCGTTGGCAGCAGCGCGCATAGCTCCTGCGCCACTTGCCGGCGCCGTTCGGGCGTGGCGAAGACGCCGACGTCCACCTGCGCGCCGCCATGGCCGATATCATTGATGCGTATCAACTGGCGCGGCCAGCACGGCACTTCGACGCGCGTGCGCCATGGCGAAAAGTGGTGGCGCCGGCAGTGGCCGGCGCTGACCTGTTCGATGATCAGCTCGCCATCGCGCAGGGCGATGTGTTCGTAGTCGCGCGCATGGCGCAGGTAATGCAGCAAGGCGATGGCCACCAGGCCCAGTTCGGCGAACGAAAAGACGGGAATGGTCCAGAGGCCGCGCAGCGCAAAGGCGGCGGCAATCGTCAGAGATAACAGGCACAGCAAGCCATAGGCGCGCAGCAACTGGCGCGTCGTCAAGGCACGATGGCGCACAAACAGCCATTCGGGTTGTTCTCTTGAGCAATCGCGTGGCATGGCGCCTCCAGCAATCAACTCCAGCAATCAAAGCGACAGGGCGCCGCCGCTGCCAGCCCCTGGCCGGGCGGCGCTGTCAGCTGCCCAGGTGCACCAGCGCATGGCCCACGTGCTGCCACCAGTGCGCACGCGACTTGATTTGCGTCAAACACGCCGTATCGATTTCCGTCGGGAACACGCGGTCCTGGCACGCCTTCGTTTGCAAGGCATAACGCTGGTTTTCCGCCGCCGCCAGGGCCACGACGAGCCAGAACGCCAGCGCCAGCAAGACCACCAGCAAGCTCCAGGCCAGGTGATTGATATTGCTCTTCTCGCCAAAAAACTCGCGTGGCCGCGTCTCGCGGTACATCGACATCAAGTCTTTTTCTTTGTCTTCCGACATCTGCGTTTGCATCCTATGACATCCTATCCTGTGCCGGCCGGCTGGCCATGGCCGCGCACATGCGGCCATGCCGGCATTTTACGCTGATGGCGGCAGGCCGGCGGCAATTCGCGCGGCCGGCCCTGGCCAGGATCAGCGCCGCGCCGCCACAGTCGCGGCGGACGACGCCTGCGCCTCGGCCTCGTCGTCCGCGCCTTCGGCGGGCGCGGGCGCCAGGCGCTCCACGTGGTCGACATCGATATCGCCGCCGTCGGGCGCCGTATTCCGAGGCTCCACGCCGGCCCGCTCTCCCGTGCCGGCCGCATCGCTGTCGTTTTCCAGCGCTTCCGTATCCTGGCCAGGCACGCCCTGCATGTCGCTGCCGCTGTCGGAGCTGTCGCTGGGCCCCAGCGCGCCCTTGCCGTGGCCGCTGCCCAGCACGCGGTCGGGGGTGACGGGCAAATTGTCCGGATCGAGGCTGCTGCCGCTCATGATTGACTCCCGTTAACAAAAAAACCATGGTACTCCGCTTGCCGGCACGACGGCGCACGGCTGCTCCCCTGTTTTTCCAGGGAAATGCGGCGGCGCACAATTATTTTTAAAATTTACTTCACAAATGTACTATTCATTGATATAGTTCATTCAAGTAAGCATGTTTCTCATCCAGAAGCCCGCTTCATCGGCAGGACAAGGCCAGACGCCGCGTCCTGCCGAACCGACCGGTAAGTGGCGAGCCGGCCCATCCACCCAGCCATCATGCACATATTGGAGTTTCATCATGCAAGCCAAATCACTGATCGCAGCATTGTTTGCCCTTTCCGCCGCATCGTCGGCCTTCGCCCAGAGCGCCGCGCCGGCCACCAGCGGCCAGCAACTGACGCGCGAGCAAGTCACGGCCGAATACGTCCGTGCCCGCAACGCCGGCGAAATCGCCACCAGCGAAGTCGACTACCCGAAAACACCTGCCAGCGCCGCCAGCCAGGTGACGCGCGAGCAAGTCATGGCCGAGTTCTACGCCGCCCGCAAGGCTGGCCTGATCCCGCAAACGGAAGCGGACTTTGATGTCGCGCAAACGACCAAGCACGTCGTGAAATAAGAAACCAGTCAGCCGGTTTCAGTCAGTAACAACTCAGTTGCGGCGCAGCACTCGGGCCACTCCCGAAGCTCCCCGCGGCGAGCTGTGATACCCCAGCAGCACCCCCAACATATCGCTCCCGGAGTTCCTGCATGTCCCTGTACCGCCGCCTGCTTGCCGCCAGCCTGACCCTTGCCTTGAGCGCTTGCGCCGACATGGGCCATATCGCGCCGCAATCGGCCATGCTGGACGCGAACGCCCTGCAGGCGAGCCAGGCCATGGATGCGGCCGCCAGCGCCGCCATACAATGGCCGCGCGCCCAGTGGTGGCAAGACTTGCACGACCCCCAATTGAACCGCCTGATGGACCAGGCGCTGGCCGACAGCCCCACCCTGCGCGGCGCCCAGGCGCGCGTGCGCCAGGCCGAGGCGCTGGCCGGCGCAGCCGAGGACAAGACGCGCCCGCAGGCCGACGCCAACGTCTCCATCAACCGCGAACTGTATTCGCGGCACGGCAGCACGCCGGCGCCGCTGGCCGGCAACTATGCGTGGCGCAACCAGGCCACCGTCACGGCGTCGTACGACCTGGACCTGTGGGGCCGCAACCGCGAAGCGCTGGCCGCCGCCCTGGGCGACGTGCAGATGGCCTCGGCCGAATCGCAGATGGCCCGCCTGGCCCTGGAAACGGCGCTGGTGCGCACCTACATCCAGCTGTCGTATGAATTCACGCTGCAGGACGTGATCGAGCGCAGCCTGGCGCAGCGCGCGCGCATCCTCGACATCACGCGCCAGCGCAAGGCGGCCGGCATCGGCACCGAAGTCGACGTGGCGCAGATCGAAACCACCTTGCCGGCCGGACGCCGCCAGCTGGAGCAATCGGCCGAGTCGCTGGCCCTGCTGCGCAACCAGCTGGCCGCGCTGGCCGGCAAGGGCCCGGCAGCGGGCGCGGCGCTCACGCGCCCCGTGCTGCGCCTGGACCAGCCGCTGGCCATTCCGCAGGCCCTGCCGGCCGAGCTGATCGGCCGCCGTCCCGACATCGCCGCCCAGCGCTGGAGAGTGGAAGCGGCGGCGCGCCGCATCGACGTGGCCAAGGCCGAGTTCTACCCGAACGTCAACCTGGTGGCGTTTGCCGGCTTCCAGGCCTTCGGCTTCAGCCATTTTCTGGACGCCAACTCGGACATCCGTGGCGCCTCGCCCGCGCTGAGCCTGCCGATTTTCGCGGGCGCCCGCCTGCGCGCCCAGCTGGGCAGCCAGACGGCCGTGTACGACGGCGCCGTGGAGCAGTACAACGCCACCGTCATCAGCGCCATGTCGGACGTGGCCAACGCCGTCACCCGCGCCCAGTCGCTGGAAAAGCAGCACCAGCTGACCGTGCAGGCGCTGGCCACGGCGCAGCGCGCGCGCGACCTGGCGGAAAAGGCCTACAAGGCCGGCATGAGCGACGCCATCAACATGCTCAACACGCAGGTGGCGCTGCTGGCGGAAGAACAGCAGCAGGCGCAGAATGGGGCACGCGAGCTCGATCTGTATGTTTCCTTGATGAATGCACTGGGAGGCGGCATCTAGACCTCCAATGCTCGCATTGCCATAGCCCAACAAGATACAATCGTCGCTTTATTTACACATGAAGGAAATGACATGACCGCTTTTGACGCCACCTCCAAGCGGCTGCAAAATATCCGCACGCGCATGCCAGGCTTCCCCATGGAACTGATGCGCCTGTTGCGCATGACGTACCACATCCAGAAAGGCATGAAGGACTTGACCAATGCCGCGCTGAAGAAGCACGACCTGGTCGATGCCAGCTATATGGTGCTGGCCGTGCTGTACGGCACGGACGATGAAACCTCGAACGCCTGCACCCTGGGCATGGCCTGCCATGAAAAGCCGGCCAACCTGACGCGCGTGTGCAACGACCTGGAAACGCGCGGCCTGATCCACCGCGGCACGCGCCCCGGCGACCGCCGCTCCGTGATGATTTCGCTCACCGACAAGGGCCGCGCGCTGATCGAAACGGCGCTGCCCGACGTGTACCAGGAAACCTCGGCCCTGTACGACGGGTTCACGGAAGAAGAGCTGCAAGTGCTCGACAAGCTGTACATGCGCCAGTTGCGCAACCTCAACAATCTCAACAACCAGAACTGATAGCCTATCGATGACGCCAGCCACAGCAACAAAAAACCCCTATGGCCCCCTGACCCGGGCGGCCCGCTGGCTGGCGCTGGCGCTGCAGGACTGGCGCACGACGGAAGGCGAACGCTGGATCTATGTCGGCAAGACCCTGATCGCCGCCTTCTGCGCGCTGTGGCTGGCCTACCGCCTGGGCCTCGATTCGCCCAGCACGGCCATGACCACCACCATCATCCTGGCCCTGCCCAGCAGCGGCATGGTGCTGGAAAAAAGCTTTTACCGCCTGTGCGGCACCGTACTCGGCTGCCTGGCCGCGCTGACCCTGATCGGTCTGTTCCCGCAGCAGCCGGTGCTGCTGTTCGCCGGCCTGGCCCTGTGGGCGGGCCTGTGCACGAGCGGCTCGGCGCTGCACCGCAACGCCCAGTCATATGTATACGTGCTGGCCGGCTACACGGCCTGCATGATCGTGCTGCCCGCCATCGAGCAGCCGACGCAGGTGTTTTCGCTGGCCGTCACGCGCATGGCCGAAGTCGGCCTGGGCATCATCTGCTCGGCGGGAGTCTCCAGCGTGCTGCTGCCGCGCCACCAGGGCACGCAGGTGATGCGCACGGTGCAGGCGCGCTACGCCAAGTTCCTCGCCTTCTGCCAGAACGTGCTGCAGCAAAAGCTCACGCCGGCGCAGGTGGAACTGACGCATCTGCAGTTTGCCGCCGACGTGGCGGCGCTGGAACTGGGCCGCTCGGCCGCCCTGTTCGAAGTCACCAGCAAGGTGAGCCACGTGCGCGCGCAAAACCGCAAGCTGCACGCCTTCAACGCCACCTTCATGACGGCGCTGACCACCTTCTATACCTTCCACCGCCTGTTCGACCGCCTGCAGCGCGACGGCGAGACCCTGGTCATGCAGGCGTGCGCGCCGCTGTACGCCATCGTCGCCGAAGCGCTGCAAACGACGCCATCGCAAGACTCGCTCGACACCATGCAGCGGCATCTGCAGGCGGCGCTGGCACAGGCGCGCGCGGACATCGACAGCGCGGCCATCGTGCATGCGCAGCAGATCGATTTCGACACCGTCTGCGAACTGCTCGAGCGCTTCGCGCGCGACATGAGCCGCTTTCACGAAGTGTATTTCAGCCTGGCGCACGACACGCCCCTGGACATCAGCACGCCGCAGGCGTATGCGCCGAAGACGCCGCCCGCGCTGGTGCTGGCCAGCGGCGCGCGCGCGGCCATCAGCCTGGCCCTGCTGGCGCTGGGCGCCTACTTCCTGGCCTGGCCCTATGCCAGCACGGCGATGCTGATGGCGGCCGTGTTCTGCGCGCTGGCCTCGTCCTCGCCGCGCCCCATCATGATGATCCGGCAAGTGCTGACGGGCTTTTTGATCGCCATGCCGCTGTCGCTCGTCTGCGTATATTTCGTGCTGGTGCACGGCGACGGCTTCCCCATGCTGGTGCTCAGTTTCGCGCCCTTCCTGGCCGTCGGCCTGTACCTGATGACCAATCCCGCCAAGCTGGGCGTCGGGCTGGGCGTGTCGACCTTCATCACGCAGATGGCGCCGACGAATCTGATGCATGTCGATGGCGCCGCCTTTCTCAATACGGGCATGGCGCTGATCGTCGGCCTGATGCTGGCCGCCCTCGTGTTTGCCGTGCTGCTGCCCGAGCACACCATGGGCCACAAGGACCATATCGGCCCGGCCCTGTGGCGCGAGGCGCGGCATGCGTGCACGGCGCCCGTGCGCCGCGTCAAGCACCGCTTCGACAACCGCGTGCGCGACCTGCTCAGCCAGCTCAACGCGGCGGCCGGCCCGGCGCCGGGCGAGGCCACGCGCGCCGTCGTGCGCCAGGCCTTGACCCTGCTGGAAATCGGCCATTCCGTGATCGAGCTGCGCGAACTGATCGCCAGCGCCTCGGGCAACAGTCCCGCGCGCACCGCCCTGCAGCGCTGCGTGGACAGCATCGCCGCCTGGCTGCGCACGCGCGAAGCATCGCAGCTGCAGGCGGCCCTGGAAGCGACCCTGCAGGCGGGCGCCGTGGTGCGCGCCGCCCAGGCAGCGGGCGACATGGCGCCGGAACGGGGCTTGCGCCTGCAGACGGCGCTGGTCGACCTGCACTCGATCTACACCTCCTTGCTCGACCATATGGCGCCTGGCGCCGGAGACCACCATGCCGCGTGAATTCGCCCTGTTCGGAATACTGATTCCCACCCTGCTGCCGCTGTTCCTGCTCAGCATAGGCCTGCAAACCCTGCTCGACCGCGCGCTGGGCTGGCTGGGCGTGTACCGCATGGTGTGGCACCCGTCGCTGGCGCGCCTGTGCATCTTCGTCGCCATCTTCGGCGCGCTGGCTTTATCGCTTTACAAATAACCTTCGAATAAAAAAAATGTTCAATCTGATCAAGGAAAGGCTGCCGACATGGTAAGCAAACTGACCCGTTATGCCATCACCTTGCTGCTGCTGGCCGCCGCCCTGTGGATAGGCAAGACCGTCTGGGACCGCTACATGGAATCGCCGTGGACGCGCGACGGCCGCATCAAGGCCGACATCATCAATATCAGCGCCGACGTGGCCGGCACCGTCACGGAGGTGCTGGTGCGCGACAACCAGGTGGTGCGCAAGGGCGACGTGCTGTTCGTCGTCGACAAGGAACGCTACGTCAGCGCGCTGGCCCAGGCCGACGCCATGCTGGCGGCGCAAAGGACGGAGCTGGGCCGCCGCGGCAAGGAAGCGCAGCGCCGCGCCAATCTGGACGCCAGCATCATCTCGACGGAAAGCCGCGAAAGCGCCGCCTTTGCCGCCACGTCGGCCACCTCGCAGGTGCAGGCGGCGCTGGCCGCCCGCGCGCTGGCGCAACTGAATTTGGAGCGCACCACCGTGCGCGCCCCCGTCAGCGGCTACGTGACGAACCTGAACGTGCACAAGGGCGATTTTGCCGCCGTCGGCGCGGCCAAGCTGGCCGTCATCGACAGCGCCTCGTATTATGTCGTCGGCTACTTCGAGGAAACCAAGCTGGGCATGCTGGCGCAGGACGACAGGGCGGAAATGAATCTGATGAGCGGCGGCACCCTGCACGGCCACATCGAGAGCATCGCGCGCGGCATCACCGACCGCGACGCCGCCACGGGGCGCGAACTGCTGGCCGACGTCAACCCGACGTTCAACTGGGTGCGCCTGGCGCAGCGCGTGCCCGTGCGCATCCACATCGACGAGCAGCCGAAGGAGCAGGTCCTGGTGGCCGGCACCACCTGCACCGTGGTGATCACGCCCCATTCCGCGCCCGCGCCGAAGCCGGCCGCCGCGCACCCGGCATGAGCCGCGCCGGCGGCGCCGGGCGCCTGGCGGAAATCGCGCTGTTCCTCGACGCCGCCGCGCTGGGCAGCTTTTCCGCAGCCGGCCGCAAGCAGGGCCTGTCGCCAGCCGCCGCCAGCGCCGCCATCGCGCGCCTGGAAGCAGCGCTGCGCACCACCCTGTTCGAGCGCACCACGCGCCAGCTGCGCCTGACGGAAGAAGGCCAGCACTACCGCCAGTACAGCGAGCAGGCGCTGGACCTGCTGGCCCAGGCCGAAGACGGCCTGCACGCGGGCAGCGATGCGCTGCGCGGCGTGGTGCGCATTTCCGCGCCGTCCGATATCGGCCGCCAGGTGCTGCTGCCGCTGCTCGATGACTTTGCGGCGCTGCACCCGCAGCTGCGCCTTGCGCTGACCCTGACGGACGCCACGGCCAGGCTGCTGCAGGACGATATCGACCTGGCCATCCGCTACGGCGAGCTGCCCGACAGCGAGATGGTGGCGCGCCTGCTGCACCCGAGCCGGCGCGTGGTCTGCGTGGCGCCCGCGCTGGCGGCCAAAGTGGGCCTGCCCGCCACGCCGCACGACCTGGCGTCCCTGCCGGCCCTGGTGCTGACCACGGGCGACGGCGCGCCGCAGGAATGGCGCTACCGCGACAACGGCAGGCGCCACAGCCTGCGCATGCAGGGCGGCTGGCACAGCAACGACGGCGAGATCATCCGCCGCTGGGCCGTGGCCGGCCATGGCTACGCCTACAAATCGCTGCTCGACATCGGCGACGACCTGCGCGCGGGACGCCTGCAGACGGTGCTTGACGAGTACTTCACCGACAGCGCGCCGCTGAACCTGCTGTACCGGCGCGCGCGCTTCCAGCCGCCGCGCATCGCCCTGCTGGCCGAGTTCCTCGTGCGCCGCTTCGCCGCGCTGCCAGCCTGAGGGCCGCCATCACTGCGGCAGCACGCCCAGCTGGCGCAGCAGCGTCAAATTATCTTCCAGGTGCCAGTTGTCGCTGATGCGCCCCTGCGCATCGACCTGGTACCAATCAAACGCATGGAAATCGATGGCTTGCCCCTGTCCGCGCAATTGGCCCTGCGGCGTGGGGAAGACGCCCGTGAAGCGGCCCGTGAAATGCAGGCGCAGGCTGACCCGGTCGCCCGCCACCAGCATGTCCTCGATGGCCACCTGCAAATCCGGCACGGCCGCGTGGAACACTTGCGACGCCTGCAGCGGACCGGCCAGTCCCTGCGGACGGCCGGCGGGCAGGGTGCGGTCGGTGAAATCGTCGGCCAGCGCCAGCCGCGCCAGGGCCGGGTCGCCGCTCTGCCAGAACGCGGCATAGCGGCGCGCCGCCAGCACCACCGCGGCATCGGCGTGCGCGCCGGACAGGTGGGCCGGCATGGGCAGCTTGGTGGCGGCATCGGCGGGCAAGGCGGCCAGCAGGGACAGGGCCAGGATGGCGGGAGCAAAAGGGGAAGCAGGCATGGTCATTCCAGGTAAGTTGATCGGCGTGCACGTCGCACACCGCCATTCTGGACTCGCTTGCCCCGCTTGATAATTGGCCTGGCGCTTGAAGCAATTGCTTGCCAGGCTTGAAAACAAGTTGAAAATATTGACAATGCGCTCACAATCAACGCCCGCCCGCCACGTCGAGGATGCTGCCCGTCACATAGGTCGCGCCCGGCCCCAGCAGGTACAGGATGGCGTCGGCGATTTCTTCCGGCTGGCCGCCGCGCTGCATGGGCACGCCGGGCGCCAGGCGCGCCACCCGTTCCGGCTCGCCGCCGGAAGCGTGGATGTCCGTATGGATGATGCCGGGGCGCACGCCGTTGACGCGGATGCCCTCGGCCGCCACTTCCTTCGCCAGGCCCAGGGTGAGCGTATCGACGGCGCCTTTCGAGGCCGCGTAATCGATGTATTCGCCCGGGGAGCCGATGCGCGCCGCCGCCGACGAGACATTCACGATGCGCCCGCCCCGCCCGCCATTCGCCGTGGACATGCGCCGCACGGCCTGCCGGCAGCACAAAAAATAGCTGATCACATTGGTGCGCAGCACGCGCTCGAGGCGCTGCGCGGAAATGTCGACGAGCCGGCATTTCTGCTCCAGCACGCCCACATTGTTGACCAGCGCCGTGAGCGTGCCCAGGCGCGCATCGACTTCATCGAACAGCCGTTCCACGTCCGCTTCCACGCTGACGTCGGCCTGCACGGCGATGGCTTCGCCGCCCTCGGCGACGATGCGCGCGCACAGCGCTTCGGCCGCCGGCGCAGCGCGCAGATAGTTGACGCACACGGCATACCCCTGGCGCGCCGCCAGCAGGGCCGTCGCCGCGCCGATGCCGCGGCTGCTGCCCGTAATCAGGATCACTTCCTTCATTGCCCCTCCAGGATGGTTGTGGCCCCATCATACGCGGACGAAAAAAAACCCGCGCAAGGCGGGTTTTTCGGGCAGGCGCATTCAATTGCTGACATGCGTCATGGCGTAAGTCAGGTGCTGCCACCAGTGCTCGCGCGTCTGCACGGCCGCCAGGCACTTCGCGTCGACCTGGCCCTTGAACGCGGGGTCCGCGCAAGCCTTGGTGAGCAGCGCATTGCGCTGGTTTTCCACGCTGACGACGGCGATCGCCAGCCAGGCCACGAGGGCGAGAGCCAGCGCGCACAAGGTCCAGGGCAGCTGTTTCATGACGCGCTGCGCTTACTTCTTCGCCGGCGCCGGGGCGCGCTCTTTCAGCACGCGCGCCACCAGTTCATCCATCACGCGCAGGGTCGCGGCCTGGGTCTGCGGCTCGGACTGGCCGGGACGCGACAGCTGCGACGGCGACGTCACGAAGCGGCCGTCGATGACGATGGTCGGTGCGCTGTCGATCTTGCTGGCGGTAATCAGTTGTTCGTTGCGTTTCAGCTTGGTCTGCACGCCGAAGGAATTGAACATCTCCAGGTATTTCGCCTTGTCGATGCCGTTCTTGACCAGCAGGTCGAGGATGGCGTCATCGCGGTTCAGGCGGTTGCGCTCGACGTGGATGGCGCGGAAGATCTTGTCGTGGAACTGCTCCAGCTGGCCCATCGCTTCCAGGGTGGCATAGGCGTGCGCCTGCGGGTCCTTCGGACCGGAGAAGGCCAGGTGGATGCGGCGGAAGGCGACCTTGTCGCCCTGCTTCTTGACCCAGTCGTGCATCAGCGGATCGAGCGCGTAGCAATGCGGGCACGAATACATGAAGTATTCGACCACTTCCACCTTCTTGCCCGTGTCCGTGCGTACTGGCGTCGGAAGCGTGGTAAAGCCGGTATCGGCCGCCATGGCGCCGCCGGTGGCTGCTACCAGGGTGACAGCGGCGAGCAGGGGCCGCAAGAAACGCAGAAAACGCATAATAATCCTTCATCATAAAGTGGTCGTGAACGGGGCGAGATTACCACTTTTTGCCTCGTCCATCGTAGCTCTGGCGGAAAAAAGCGACTTTTAGCCGCTCCGTTTGCGCCCGATTAAGCCGCTCTTAAGCGCCGCCGCGCGTCTGCCTCAGAAATGGTAGCGCGCGGACACGCGCAGCTGGCGCGCATCGTTCTGGTAAATGCTCGACAGGCAGCCCGGCGCATCGCCGTAATGGCGGCGGTTGGCCAGGTTGCTGCCGGCCAGTTCCAGCTCCCAGGCGCCCAGCTTGTGCGCATAGCGGCCATCCACGGTGGCGAAGGCCGGCGCCTGCGCCAGGCAGCTGCCGGCGAAGTCCTGGCCGTAGCGCAGCGCGCGCAGCCATTGCACGCCCAGCTCCGCGCTGCCGCCGCCCTGCCCCGTCCAATGCAGGCGCAGGCTCGCCAGCGTCTTGGGCACCAGCGCGATATCCGGGCCGTCATAGGCATAATCGTCGTAGCGCGCATGCACCTGGCGCAACTGCCCGTCGAGGCGCCAGTCGCGCGCCAGGGCCACGCTGGCCTCGATGGCGATGCCGTCGCGCCGCGAAGGCTCCAGGTTACTGGCAAAACCCAGCTGGCCCAGGCTCTGGTCGAACACGATCTGGTTGTTCAGGCGTTCGCTGAACAGGCGCACCGAGGCGTTGCGCGCGGCATCGCCCAGGGTGGCGCCCACTTCCATCTCGCGCCGCAGCTGCCCGGCCAGCGGACGGTAACCGGCGCGCGTATAGCCATCGTCATCGATGCGGTAACTGCGGGCCGCCTTGGCGTACACGCTCACCTGGGGCCGCAGCAGGAAGCTGCCCTGCACATCCCAGGCATTCTGGTTTTCCCAGTCGCTGCCGCCGGGCGGCAAGTCCGCCGGGTCGAGCTGGAACTGTTCATGGCGCAGTCCCAGCAGCACGCGCGGCGCATGCGGGCCGCCAAACGCCAGCTCTTCGCGCAGCAGCAGCGCGCGCGACTGCTGGCGCCGCCGCGCATCGCCGTCGCGTCCCGAACGCCGCACCCATTGCATCAGGTCGATGCCCACTTCCGTGTCCGTGACCACCGTGCCCGCCCTGCCGTAATGGCGCAGGCGCGGCGCCAGCTGCCACTGGCGGCTGCGGTAGGTCGATTCGCTGCTGCCCGACTCGCCCGCATACCTGGCCGTGGCGCGCTTTTCGCGCAGCGACAGTTCCACGCCCAGCTCCACGTTGTCCATGTAGCGCTGCACGAAGGCACTGCTGCGCTGCACCTGGTAGCGGTACAGGTCTTCCGGCCGCGCCGCCAGCAGCGCCAGGAACGGCGCCTCGGGCGCCGGGTAGCGGGTATCCTGGTTCAACTGGTCGGCGCTCAAGCCGAAGCGTCCCCGTTTCGATTTCCATTCCGCGCCGCCGCTGAAGCCGCGCTGATGGAACACGCTGCCATCGCGGTAATTGCCGTTGCGGTGCTCATCGACGGCGGCGTCGAGCGACAGGCCGCCCTGGTCGCGCGACAGGGCGCCGCGCGCACTGTGCTGCCCTCCTTGCGCCACGTCAACCGACAGGTCGCCATGGGTGGCGTCGACCGCCGCCTCGCGCCCGGCTTCCTGGCCGACTTGCCGGGTAACTTCCTGCTGCGCCTGCGCCGGCAGGGCCAGTGCGCACAGCAGCAAGGCGCACAGGATAACGGCAGGAGCAGGGGAAACAGGCATCATGGCGGCAGGCTTGAGTGCAAAATCGCGACGCGGCGCGGCTGTTAGGACGGATGGGACAGCAAAAGCGCCCCATTATACGCACGGCGCACGGGGCCGCAACAGCCGGCGGGGCACGCGCGCCCGGCCGGCGCCATGGACGATCCCGGCAGCGTCAATGCCCGAGCCGCCCTTCGCCCGCGAGGAAATCGATAAAGGTGCGCACCTTCGACGACAGGTAGCGGCGGCTCGTGTAGACGGCGTACACGCTGCCGCCCGCCAGCTTGAAACCGTCGAAGAGGCGCACCAGCCGCCCCGCCGCCAGGTCCGCATCCGTTTGCCACGACGGCAGCAGGGCGATGCCCATGCCGTCGAGCGCGGCCGCGTGCAGCAGGCTTTCGTTATTGCATTGCAGCACGGGCGAGAACTTCACCGTCTCGCCCCCCTGCGGGCCGTCGAAGGCCAATTCATTGCCGTTCGATAACAATGAATAGCTGATCATGGCGTGCCGCGCCAGATCCTGCGGCGCTTGCGGCTGGCCCGCGCGCGCCAGGTAGGCGGGCGCCGCCACCAGATGAAAGGCGATGCTGCCGATGGGTCGCGCAATCAGGCTCGGCGATGGCGCCTGGCTCACGCGCAGGGCCAGGTCGAAGCCCTCTTCCACCAGGTTGACGACTCTTCCGCTGAGGTCGATGTCGAACGTCACTTCCGGAAAGCGCTCGCGGTAGGCCGCCAGGGTGCGCGTAAAGATGGCGTTGGCGAACCAGACGGGGGCGCTCAGGCGCAGCATGCCGCGCGGCACCACCGTCGTGCGGCCCACGGTCGCCTCCACCTCGTCGAGGTTGTCGAGCATGTCGCGGCACTGTTCGAAGTACACCTTGCCGATTTCCGTCAGGCTCAGGTGGCGGCTGCTGCGGTTCAGCAAGCGCGCGCCCAGGTGGCGCTCCAGGTGCATCACGTGCTTGCTGACCATGGCAGGCGACAGGGCCAGGCGCTCGCTGGCGCGCACGAAACTGTCCAGTTCCACCACGGCGCGAAACACGCGCATGCTGCGCAAGGTATCCATGCCCACCCCATCATCAACAAAATGGAAATGATACATCAATAATACTGATCTTGATCAACTGACCGCGCATGACTATCATCGTTCCATCATCAGCCATTCCCCTCAGGAGCCGCCATGCAAGAGCACACTTTCCCTACTTACTTCCTGTCGCACGGCGGCGGCCCGTGGCCGTTCATGAAAGACCAGTTCGGCGGCCGCTACGACGCGCTCGAAGCGTCGTTGCAAGACATCCCGCGCCAGATCGGCGCGCGTCCGAAAGCCGTGCTGGTCGTCACGGCGCACTGGGAAGGGCCGCAGTTCCTCGTCTCGGCCAGCCCGCGGCCGGGCATGATCTATGACTATTCGGGCTTTCCGCCGCACACGTATCAAATACAATATCCGGCACCGGGCGCGCCCGAGCTGGCGGCGCAAGTCAAGCAGCTGCTCGATGCGGCCGGCCACCCGGCCCGCCTCGACCACGAGCGCGGGTTCGACCACGGCACCTTCAGCGCCCTGTTCCCCATCTACCCGCAGGCGGACATGCCGCTGGTGCAGCTGTCGCTCAAGCACGGCTATGACCCGCTGACACACGTCGAGGTGGGCCGCGCGCTGGCCGGCCTGCGCCGCCAGGGCGTGCTGATCGTCGGCAGCGGCCTCAGTTATCACAACCTGCGCCAGTTCGGCCAGGCGGGCGCCGTCGCCTCGCACCAGTTCGACGCCTGGCTGCGCCAGACCATGGCCTTGCCGCCAGCACAGCGGCTGGCACAGTTGCTGGCCTGGGACCAGGCACCGGGCGCGCGCCAGGCCCATCCGCAGGAAGACCATCTGCTGCCGCTGATGGTGGCGCTCGGCGCCGCCGAGCAGGAAGCGGCGCAGGTCGTGTATCACGAGGAGGATTTCTTTGGCGCGCTGGCGGTGACCAGTTTCAGATTCGGATAATCCGCCAGCGCAGAAAAAAAGCGCCGCGACAGTGATGTCGCGGCGCTTTTTACATGGAGGGTATAACTTGAATCAGGTGCCGCGCTTGCCGCGCGCCGCATTCTTCGCCTTTTCGGCGGCGATCTCCGCTGCCTTGGCCGCTTTTTCCGCCATCTCGGCCGCGTGCTGGGCCAGCAGGGCCGCGCGCGTCTCCGGCGTTTCCAGCGAGATACGGCCGAGGATGCCGCTGCGGTAGTCGAGCAGCAGGGTATGCGAGGCTTTCTCGAAATCGTAGTCGCCGCCCTTGATGCGGAAGCCGCGCTTGGCGGCGATGCCCTCGACCACGCCGATGGCGTCGACTTCACCGACCTTGGTGCCGTAGCGGGTTGCCAGCAGGTCCGGATAGCGCTTGAGCAACTCCTCGGCCAGGAACACGGCCACTTCCTCTTCGATCAGCGCGTTCGAGCCGATGGCGTGGCTGGCGGCCAGCATCAGGCCGTCGCTGGGGATGGCGATCTTCGGCCACAGCATGCCGGGCGTGTCGACCAGAATGGTGTTCTTGTCCAGGTACAGCTTTTGCTGCATTTTGGTCACGGCCGGCTCGTCGCCCACCTTGGCCACGCGCTTTTTCAGCAGCGCGTTCATCAGGGTCGACTTGCCCACGTTGGGAATGCCCATGATCATGATGCGCAGCGGTTTCGTCGGCACGCCGCGGTGCGGCGCCAGCGATTTCGCCAGCTCCGGGATGCGCGCCACGTCGCCCGGCTTCTTGGTCGTCATCGCATACGCGGTCACGCCTTCCTGGGCGTTGAAATACGCGACCCAGGCGGCCGTGGCGGCCGGATCGGCCAGGTCGGTCTTGTTGAGGATTTTCAGGCAGGGACGCTGGCGGAACAGGCGCAGCTCATCCACCATGGGATTGCAGCTGGCTGCCGGCAGGCGCGCGTCGACCACTTCAATCACCAGGTCGGTGTTTTCCATGGTCTCGGCCGCTTTCTTGCGGGCCGCGTTCATGTGTCCCGGGTACCATTGTATCGCCATGCTCTTGCTTTCAGTTCGTTCAGTCAATCCGCTATTTTACGTGGTTGCCGCCGCAGCGTCGCATTTTCCGCCGCCGGCGCCAGCCGTGCGACGCGAACGAGACAATTGGTGATAATTTTGCAGTTACCTGAATGATAATATCCACGATTCCGCCTCCTGGCAGTATCCCATCCACCGCAACGCTACCCGGGCACGCTCCTCATGCTTTTTATCCGCTCCTCCCTCTTTGCCACCCTGGCCGCCTGCCTGCTGCCCGCCCTAGCCCAGGAACAGGCCGCGCCGGAAGCCGGCGCGGCAAGCGGGGAAATGCAGCAAATCGTCGACGTGCAAAGCGCGCGCGACCCCGACTTGCGTCCGTACCGTACCATGCTCAAGGGACTGGACGCATATGCCGACCATGGGCAGCTGGCGCCGGGCGCGCCACTGCGCTTCAGGCTGTTTGCCAAAGCGCCCTCGGCCAAGCTCGATGGCGTGACCCTGCACCTGTCGGCGGAGAACCTGTCCATCCCCATCCCGCTGGCGCAGGACGGCACCTTCATGCTGGCGCGCGACAAGACGGCCTACGACGCAAATGCCGACCTGGTCAGCAACAAGCGACGCGACAGCCTGGGCTGGCGGCCCGACATCCATACGCCGGGCCTGCCGCCGAACGTGCGCCGGCTGGGCGACTTGCGCCTGGAGTGCGAAGTGCGCTGGGCCGTGGAACAGGATCAGTTGTCATTCGTCAAGCGCAACCTGTTCAAGCTGGCGGGCGGACCCTGCCACTCCTCGCTGGTGCACGTACCCTTCTCCGCCTTCCGCCCGCTGGCATCCGTGCAGGCCCGTTCGGGCGAACGCACGCTGGACATCCTCGTGACGGGCGACCGCCTGCGCTACGTGCCGCCGCTGCATGACCAGAGCTGGAACGACGATACGGTGCTGACCTTGAGCTATGGCGACGACGCCAAGGTCGCCGGCACGCCCTCCGCCGACGCCGTCACGCAGTAGCACCTGGCCCGGCCCGGCCCGCAATGCACGCACAGGCAAGCTTGTGAAATATTTCCACAAGGATTTTTTTATTTATTTTCAGCAATAAAAAAGTATGCTCTAATATCGCCTCTTAAATGAAAAGCAATTATTTTCCCTGCCGGCCGTGGCCTGCAGGGAAGACAGGTGAAGGGATACGGGCAAGATGATGATGGAACAGACGGGTGCGCTGTCAGCGGCGGAGACGGGAGAGCGTGCCGGCGCGCCGGCGGGATTGCGCTGGCGTCCGCGCAAGCGCAATCCCGCCAAGCGCGCGCCGCGCAACGGCCGCGTGGCGCGCCTGAAAAAGGCGTGCCGGCAATTGCAGCAGAAATTGACGACGCTGGAAGCCCAGCTGAAGCGCCAGAGCGCGGACACTTGCGGCCTGCAGGCGCTGTATGACCAACTGGTCAATGAAATCAAGCACCACCGCGACATGCTGCAACTCGACAGCTTCGATGCCGACAAGTCGGCCGCCATCTATTCGCAGGCGTGGCGCCGCTTCATGACGGGCCACGCGCTCGACTACCAGACGCACCGCCATACCAGTTCGCGCAGCCGCTTGCCGCTGTTCTAAGGCGCGCCGCCGTAACCGCGCCCGCCGCCGGGAAGCGGCGGCCGCGCATCACAGCTCGGCCAGCGCCTTCACGTGCGCCGCCACGCTGCGGCCCAGAGACGACAGGTTGTAGCCGCCCTCGAGGCAGCTGACGATGCGGCCCTGGCCGTACTGCCTGGCGACGGCCATCATCTGCTGCGTCATCCACGTGTAGTCCGCCTCCACCAGTCCCATGCCGCCCACGTCGTCTTCGCGGTGCGCATCGAAACCGGCGGAAATGAAGATCATCTGCGGCTGCTGCCGGTGCAGCGCCGGCAGCCAGTGGTCGAGCACCAGCTGGCGCACCACGTCGCCCTTCGAACGGGCGGGCACGGGCACGTTGACGCGCGTCTCCGTGTACGACTCCACGTCGCTGTACGGATAGAACGGGTGCTGGAAAAAGCTGACCATCAGGATGCGCGGGTCCTGCGCCACGGATTCGGCCGTGCCATTGCCGTGATGCACGTCGAAGTCGACGATGGCCACCCGCTCCAGCCCGCGCACGTCGAGCGCATGCTTGGCGGCGATGGCGATATTGTTGAACAGGCAGAAGCCCATCGGCTCGCTGGGCCGCGCATGGTGGCCCGGCGGGCGTATCGAGCAAAAGGCATTGCTGATCTCGCCATCGATGACGGCGTCCGTGGCGGCCACGGCGGAACCGGCGGCGGCCAGCGCCGCGTTATAGCTATGCGTGTTGAGCAGGGTGTCGCCGTCGAGCGGGTAATAGTCACCGGCCGGCGGCACGTTGTCGCGCACCAGGCCGATGGCCGTGGCACTGTGGTTGCGCTCGATATCGGACAACTGCGCGCGCGCGCCGTCGCGGTGTTCGACCAGGTCGCTGATATGCGCAAGGATCAGCTGATCGTTAATGGCCTGCAAGCGGGCCGGCGACTCGGGATGCCAGTCGCCCATTTCATGGCGCAGGCAATCGGGGTGGGTATAAATGGCTGTACTCATGTGCTGTACTCGTTACCTCTGTCTCAATCCGGCATGCGAGCCGGACTCTATCCACACTGGGAACGCTACACATCATTCTGCCTGGCATGCGCGTTCTCGCATAAAATCATTGGCTGGCCGTTGCTGCCGCCCGTTCAGCCCAGCCCTAATCTACCACGTGCGCCGCGACGGCGGGCGGCGCGGTTTGATCTGGCCAAAGCGATTGTAAATTAAATAATCCGCCGCACTGTGATATAAATAGCATGTTTTCGAAAATACACCAGGCCGCGCGCCAGATCGGCGAAGTCCTCGTCGGCAAAGACTTGCAGATTCGCCAAGCCCTCGCCTGCATGCTGGCCGGCGGCCACCTGCTGATCGAGGACGTGCCCGGCGTGGGCAAGACCACGCTGGCGCACGCGCTGGCCATCTCGCTGGGCCTGCAATGGAAGCGCCAGCAATTCACCAGCGACCTGCTGCCGTCCGACGTGGCCGGCATGTCCGTGTACGAGCGGGGCAGCGGCAGCTTCGTCTTCCACCCCGGCCCCCTGTTTACGCAAGTGCTGCTGGCCGACGAGATCAACCGCGCCACGCCCAAGACGCAATCGGGCCTGCTTGAAGCGATGGAGGAGCGGCAAGTGACGCTCGATGGCATCACGCGCGCGCTGCCGCAGCCATTCTTCGTGATCGCCACGCAAAACTGCGCGCACCAGCTGGGCACCTTTCCCCTGCCCGAATCCCAGCTCGACCGTTTCCTCATGTGCCTCACCCTCGGCTACCCGGACCCGGCCGCCGAGCGGGCGCTGCTGCTGGGGGCCGACCGCCGCGCCATGCTGGGCAGCCTGCCCTCCGTGATGGATGCGGAAGAATTACTGCAGGCGCAGGCGGGCCTGCGCGCCATCCACGTCGCGCCCGCGCTGGCCGACTATGTGCTGGCGCTCGTGCATGCGACGCGCGCGCCCGGCGTCTTTGCCGACGGCCTCAGTCCGCGCGCCGCGCTGGCCCTGCTGCAGGCGGCGCGCGCCTGGGCCGCGCTGGCCGGACGCGACCATGTCACGCCCGACGACGTGCAAGCCGTGCTGCTGCCCGTCTGCGCGCACCGCCTGCATGCGGCGCAAGGAGCGAGCGATAGCCGCGCCCTGCTGCAGCAATTGCTCTTGAACACTCCCGTCTGACCGGCATGCGCTGGCGCAATATTTCCTGGCTGCCGGCGCGCCCCTGGCTGGGCGCGCAGCGCGTGCATATCCGTCCTTCGCGCGCGGGACTGGCGTTTGCCGCCCTGCTGCTGGCGCTCTGGATCGCGGCCGTCAATTTCCGCCTGGGCCTGGGCTACGCGCTCACGTATTTCGCGGCCGCCTGCGCCATCGCCGACATGCTGTTTACAAGCCGCAACCTGGCGGGCCTGGCGCTGGCCGCCACGCCGGGCAACCCCGTCTTCGCGGGCAGCCATGCCTTGTTTACCTTGCGCCTGATCAACCGCAGCAGGCGTGCGCGCCATGCGATCCACGTTGCCTTGGAGAACTCGAATGCAGCGCCCCAGCTGGCCGATATCGGGGCCCAGGCGGAAACGGCTGTCGTGGTCGGCGTGATGGCGCCGCAACGCGGTTGGGTCGCCGCCCCGCCCGTGCGCCTGTCGGGCAGTTTTCCGCTGGGCTTGTTTGTGGCCTGGTGCCATTGGCGGCCCGAGGCACGCGTACTCGTGTATCCGCGTGCGGAACAGGGCGCACCGCCGCTGCCCTTGCCTGCCGGCGCGGTACGGCAGGCACGGCAGCCAGACTCGCCCGGCGGCGCCCTGGAACTGGCCGGCGTGCGCGCCTACCGGCCGGGCGACCCGTTGCGGCGCCTGGCCTGGCGCCAGATCGCCCGCCATGACGGCGAGCATGTATTCAGCAAGCAATTCCAGCCTGAAACCGCCCCTCAGACCGGCGCGGCGCACGGCGGCATCGTGCTCGCGCATGCGGCCCTGCACGCGCTGGCGCCGGAAGCACGCCTGTCGCGCCTGGCCGCCTGGGTACTGCAGGCGGAACAAATGGGCCTGCCGTATGGCTTGCGCCTGGGCGCGGTGTTCCTCGCGCCGGGCCTGGGCGCGCGCCAGCGCGACGCCTGCCTGCGGGCGCTGGCCCTGCATGATCTGCCACACGACCAGGCGGCGCCATGAGGGCTGGGCTGGGCAGATTGCCGCGCGACAAGGCCGATATTCTGCTGCTGTTGCTGGCCGCCGCCATGGCGCTGGCGCCGCATGCGCCGCACCTGCCGCTGTGGCTGTCGGCCGCCGCCGCCGCGCCGCTGCTGTGGCGCGCTTTTATTACCGTGCGGGGCCGGCGCCAGCCGCCGCTGGCCGTCCTCGCGCCGCTGGCCCTGCTGGGCATCGCCGGCGTCTACGCCAGCTACGGCAGCTTGCTGGGACGCGATGCGGGCGTGGCCATGCTGGCCCTGCTGCTGGCCCTGAAGTCGCTGGAAATGCATGGCCGGCGCGACATCTTCGTGGTCGTTTTCCTCAGTTTTTTCTTGCTGTTGGCTAACTTTTTTCATACGCAAGGCATGCTCGGCGCCGCCTGGACGCTGGCCACCGTCCTCGTGCTGCTGGCCAGCCTGCTGTCGGCCCAGTATGGCGCCGTGCAGCCGCGTCTGTCGCAAAGGCTGCGCCTGCTGGGCCGCATGCTGGCGCTGGCCGTGCCCCTGGCGGCGCTGCTGTTTTTTGCCCTGCCGCGCCCCGGCGGTCCCCTGTGGGGCGCGCCGCACGAGGGCACGCAGGCGCGCTCGGGCCTGTCCGACAGCATGCAGCCGGGCGCCATCGCCTCGCTGGCCCTGTCCGGCGCAGCCGTCTTCACGGCCCGCTTTTCCACGCCGGTTCCGCCGCAAGCGCAGCTGTATTGGCGCGGCGTGGTGCTGGGCGACTACGACGGCGCCACCTGGACGCGCCTGGGCGCGAAGGGGCGCGCGCCTGCCGGCGACAGCCGCATCGACATCGCGCTCGAAGGCCAGCCCAGCCAATATGAAGTGACCTTGCAGGCGAGCGGCCAGCGGCGCATCTTCGCGCTCGATGTGCCGCGCAGCATCGAACGCCTGCCGGGCAACCCGTATGTCGTCTCGTCCGCGCTGGAAGTGCTGACCGTACAGCCGATGACGTCGACCGTGCGCTACCGCGCCACTTCCCAGCCGCGCTACCGGCTGCAGGCGGGCCTGTCCACAGTGCAACAGCAACCATGGCTGGCCTTGCCAGCCGGCAGCAATCCGCGCAGCGTGGCCTGGGCCCGCCAGCTGCGCGGCAGCGGTGCGCAGATGCTGGCGCCTGCCGACGCCATCGCCGCCGTGCTCGGGCACTTGCGCCGCGCGCCGTTCCGCTACACCCTGCAGCCGCCGCTGCTGGGCAAGCATGGCGTCGACGACTTCCTGTTTACCACGCAGGCGGGCTTTTGCGAACATTACGCGGGCAGCTTCGTCGTGCTGATGCGCGCCATGGGCATCCCCGCGCGCGTCGTCACCGGTTACCAGGGCGGCGCACGCAACGGTGACGGCGCCAGCCTGACGGTGCGCCAGTCCGACGCCCACGCGTGGAGCGAAGTGTGGCTGGCCGGCCGGGGCTGGGTGCGCGTCGACCCCACCAGCGCCGTGGCCCCGCTGCGCACGCAGCGCAACCTGGACGCCGCCCTGCCGCCCGCCTCCGCGCCGTCTGCCTTGACGGCCTGGCGCGCGCTGGCGGGACTGGACGGCGGCCGCGGTGCCGCGCTTGCCGCCTGGCGCCAGCAATGGCAGCAGGCCGAGCACGCCTGGAGCCGCTGGGTGCTCGACACCTCGCCGCAGCGCCAGCGCGCCCTGCTCGACGGCTTGAAACACCTTCCGGCCCACAACCTGGCGCTGGCTTGCGCCGTGCTGGCGCTGCTGTCCGCCGTGGCGGGCGCACTGGTCTGGTGGCGCCAGGCCCGGCAAGGCGATCCACTCGACGCCCTGTATGCGCAATTTTGCCGCCAGCAGGCACGGCGCGGCTACAGCCGTGCGCCACATGAAGGGCCGCACGGTTATGCTGCGCGCCTGGCTGCCGGCAAGGCCACACCCGAGGCGCACGGCGCCATCGCACAGTTTCTGGCAATCTATGCCGCGATGAAGTATGGTAATGCCAGCCCAGACGAACACACCCGCGCGCGGCGCAGCTTGCGCCGCCTGCTAACCCAATGCCGATGAGACGCTCCTTGTTACCGATCAAAACCTCCGCCCTGTCCCTGCTCCTTTCCCTCCCCCTGTGCCTGGCTGGCGCGCATGCCGCCGAAAACAGCCATATTTCGGCCGCCGAGCGCGCGCGCGCCGTGCGCGCAGCCAAGGCGCCGCCCGCCAAGCCGGCGGCAAAAAAGGCGCCGGCGAAATTCGACTTCGAGGGGGAATTTGTCGACTATGCCAACTGGAAGGAAGTGCGCGCCTTCCTCGACGACATGGCGGCCAGGCATGGCTTCGACCGCGCCGCGCTCGACGCCCTGATCGGCAAGGTGCGCTATGTGGAAACAACGGTGCAGCTGATGAAACCGGCACCGCCAGGCAAGCCGAAAAACTGGCAGGCCTACAGCGCCCGCTTCATCGAACCGGTGCGCATCAATGCCGGCGTAAAATTCTGGGATGAGAACGCCGACGCCCTGGCGCGCGCGGAACGCGAATATGGCGTGCCGGCCGAGAT
Organism: Janthinobacterium sp. GW822-FHT07H11; assembly: GCF_058798615.1. Classification (NCBI taxonomy): domain Bacteria; kingdom Pseudomonadati; phylum Pseudomonadota; class Betaproteobacteria; order Burkholderiales; family Oxalobacteraceae; genus Janthinobacterium; species Janthinobacterium sp. GW822-FHT07H11. The sequence continues at coordinate 1,814,375 of NZ_CM179507.1, read as the reverse complement.
CATCGTCGGCATCATCGGCGTGGAAACCGTCTATGGCCGCAACACGGGCCGCTTCCGCGTGCTCGATGCGCTGACCACCCTGGCGTTTTCCTATCCAGACAGCCCGAACCGGGCCGCCCGCATGGAATTTTTCAAGGGGGAACTGGAAAACGCGCTGCTGTTCGCGCGCAAGGATGGCATCGACCCCTTGACCCTGCTCGGCTCGTACGCGGGCGCCATCGGCCTGCCCCAGTTCATGCCGAGCAGCATCATGAAATATGCGGTGGACTTCGACGGCGATGGCCATATCGACTTGCGCAATTCGCGGGCCGATGCCATCGGCAGCGTCGCGCACTTTCTCGTCGAACATGGCTGGCGCCGCGACGATCCGGCCACCAGCGTGTATCCGGTGACGGTCTCGGCCAACCACGCCTGGGAAAAATTCATCGGCCAGGGCCTGGAAGCCAAATACCGCCTGGAAGAGCTGCAGGCGGCCGGCGTGGGCACCGTGGCGAGCGTGCCACAAAACATGCTGTTCGGCTTGATCGATTTACAAAATGGCTCAGAAGCAACTGAGTATAGCTTGGCAACCAATAACTTCTTTGCTATAACTCAGTACAACAGAAGTTATTTTTATGCCATGTCGGTCATCGACTTGGGCAAGGCCATCAGCCAAGTGCGCGCACACTAACCAAAAGTCAGTGTAAAGTTATAATATTACTTGTAAGAAAGCGTAAGCAAGGTTGAAGCGACTTCCAAACAAGTCTATGGTGGAGTCGATAACATCGTGCTTGCTGTGCTCGTTCAGCGTTTGTGCGGCGCGGAATACAGAATGGTCTTATACTTAACTTTTGTCAAAGTACAATTTTTGTTCTATCATGAGCATAATAAAGAATAAATAGGTGTTGCAACAAGACAACACTTATTTTGTGCAAAGCAAGATTGCAGTGCTTTCCAGCCTGAAATTGAATCCTGCTGTACAATTGTGTATATATTACGAAAAAACTGTATCCCGGATCGTACCATGTGTGAATTCGTTCCTTTTAGTAAAGAATGAACATGAACGCAGCAAGAGCGAGCTCCGAGTGTTTTTACTTTGCAGTGCAACTACAGAAGGAACAATAACATCATGACAAACCAAGTCGGCATTGATATGAACAGCGATTCGGACTCCGACGATCTGCTGCAGTACAACCCAAACAGATTGCTCGATACCCTGATCGAAAACCTGCGCCTGAAGAATGACGCAGCCCTGTCGCGCGCGCTGGAAGTGGCGCCACCCGTCATCAGCAAGATCCGCCACCACCGCCTGCCGGTCGGCGCATCGCTGTTGATCCGCATGCACGAAGTCAGCGACCTGAGCATCCGTGACCTGCGTTACCTGATGGGTGACCGTCGCAACAAATTCCGCATCAGCGACAAGCAATTCAAGCCAAAAGAAGGCGAAACGCCACAAGGCTGATCCTGCCAGTCATGCAGGTTTTCCCTCCCCGCCATGGGGAGGGGGTATTTCCAGCAGTTCTCAGGCCGTTCTGGCCAATATCACTACACTATGCTTTAGCCCTTACGCAGGGAAAACACCTGTGGACAGATACCTGTCGCCGCGGTCACAGACGACAAACACGATGGTCGCATTTTCCACGGTCTGCGAAATGCGCAGCGCGATTTCGCACGCGCCCGCCGCCGAAATGCCACAGAACAAGCCCTCTTCCGCCGCCAGGCTGCGCGCCATGCGCTCGGCCACGCCCTGGCTCACGTATTCCACCTGATCGACGCGGCTCTTGTCGTAGATTTTCGGCAGGTAGGCCTCCGGCCACTTGCGGATGCCGGGAATCTGCGAACCTTCCTCGGGCTGGGCGCCGATGATCTGGATGGCGGGATTCTGTTCTTTCAGGTAACGCGACACACCCATGATGGTGCCCGTGGTCCCCATGGCGCTGACGAAGTGCGTGACCTGGCCGTTGGTATCGCGCCAGATTTCCGGTCCCGTCGTTTCATAGTGGGCGCGCGAATTGTCTTCGTTGGCGAACTGGTCGAGGATGACGCCGCGGCCATCCTTCTGCATCTGCTCGGCCAGGTCGCGCGCATACTCCATGCCGCCCGTCTTCGGCGTCAATAAAATGTCGGCACCGTAGGCGGCCATGCTCTGGCGGCGCTCGACGCTGAGATTATCCGGCATCAACAACAGCATCTTGTAGCCGCGCAGGGCGGCGGCCATGGCCAGCGCGATGCCCGTGTTGCCGCTGGTCGCTTCGATCAGGGTGTCGCCCGGCTTGATGACGCCACGTTCTTCCGCGCGCTTGAGCATGGACATGGCGGCGCGGTCCTTCACGGAACCGGCCGGGTTGTTACCTTCGAGCTTGCCGAGGATGACGTTGTTGCGCGCAAGCGCATCGGCGCCCGGCAAGCGCGTCAGCTGCACCAGCGGGGTATTGCCTATCGTATCTTCCAGTGTCTTGTAAGCCATCGTGTCGGTTTGAGTAATTTCAACAAAGACCCATTCTAATATGAGATGCTGGACGGCGTATGGCTAAAAACCCATGCCCGGCCGGACGGCGCAGACCCCGGCCGCTAGAGCGCCAGGCCGCACGGCGCCTGGCTTGGCGCCCGGCCGGGGCCTGCGCGCGCGGCGTGCCAGCGCCCCGCGCGCGCATGCGCTAGACTCGTGGCGGTTAGTTATTTTAGTAATTTGCTTATTCACTCAATGGATCAGTCATGGCCAGCACCGTTCCCGAATTCATCCCAGAAACCACGCAGGACGATCCCGTCCAGGCCAGCAGCCTCGACATACAGGGCCGCATGCACCAGATTTCCCCGGTCTTCAGCGAGGCCGAACTGCGGCGCCTGCAGCGCTATGGCAAGCTCTGCCGCTACGCCGCCGGCGCCACCCTGTTCGAGGCGGGCAGCAGCAGCTTCGGCATGCTGGTCATCGTGTCGGGCCACGTGGCCGTCACGCGCCATGAGGGACTGGGCCGCACCTCGCTGATGCGTGAAATCGGCCCCGGCCACTTCATCGCCGAAGTGGCACAGCTGTCGGGCCGTCCTGCCCTCGTCAACGGCCATGCCGTGGGCGACGTGGAGGTGCTCGTGATCAGCTCGGAATCGCTGCGCGCGCTGATCGTGGCGGAAGCGGAAATGGGCGAGCGCATCGTGCGCGCCCTGATCCTGCGCCGCGTGGCCTTGATCGAAGTCAATTCGGGCGGTCCCGTGCTGGTGGGACCGCGCGGCAACGGCAATCTGTTCCAGCTGCAAAGCTTTTTGTCGAGCAATGGCCACCCGCACACGGTGCTCGACCCGGCCACGGATGCGGCCGCCGCCGCGCTGGCCCAGCGCTACCAGCCCGCGCCACAGGAATGGCCGCTGGTGGTGTGCCCCGACGGCAAGGTCATGAAGAATCCCGGCAATGCGGAGCTGGGCCGTTGCCTGGGCATGCTGCCCGACTTGTCCGGCGACAAAATCTTCGACGTGCTGGTGGTGGGCGCCGGCCCTGCCGGCCTGGCCACGGCCGTGTATGCGGCCTCCGAAGGCTTGAGCGTGCTGGCGCTGGAACAGCGCGCATATGGCGGCCAGGCGGGCGCCAGCGCGCGCATCGAGAATTACCTGGGCTTTCCCACCGGCATTTCCGGCCGCGCCCTGGCCGGCCGCGCCTATGTGCAGGCGCAAAAATTCGGCGTCGAGATCGCCACCCCGGCCAGCGCCGCCAGCCTGCTGTGCGACACTTGGCCCCTGCGCGTCAGCCTGTGCGACGGCACCCAGGTGCGCGCCCGCACGGTGGTGCTGTCCTGCGGCGCGCGCTACCGCCGCCCCTCGCTGGCGAATCTGAAAACCTATGAGGGACGCGGCGTGTATTACTGGGCCTCGCCCATCGAAGCCAAGCTGTGCAAGCAGGAAGAGATCATTTTGGTCGGCGGCGGCAACTCGGCGGGCCAGGCGGCCGTGTTTCTGTCCGGCCATGCTGCCAAGGTCCACATGGTGATCCGCGGCGAAGGGCTGGCGGCCAGCATGTCGAGCTACCTGATCGAGCGCATCGCCGCCACGCCCAACATCACCGTGCACGCGCACACGGAAATCATCGCCCTCGAAGGCGACGACGAGGGCTTGACGGGCGCCCGCTGGCGCAACAATGTCAGCGGTGAAGAATGCGACTGCGCCGTGCGCCGCGTGTTTCTGTTTGTGGGCGCCGATCCGAACACGGACTGGCTGCACGACTGCGCCGTGGCCGTCGACGAACAGGGTTTCATCCGCACGGGTTTCGACGTCACGCGCGCCGAATGCCGCGCCCAGGGCCATGCCGCGCTGTTGGCCGCCCCGCCGCCCGACCTGCCGGAGCGGGCCGCGCTGGAAACGAGCGTGCCCGGCGTGTTCGCCATCGGCGACGTGCGCGCCGGCTCGACCAAGCGCGTGGCCGCCGCCGTGGGCGAAGGCGCCGCCGTGGTGTCGCAGATCCACGGCTTCCTGGCTAGATTGCCCGCCAACAGCGCCTAGCGCAGTGGTGTCGGGTACGTGGCCACGCTGACATTGCCCTCCTTGTCGATGGCCTGGACGCCAAAGAAATAATTATCTTTCGATAATTTCAGCTTCGCCTGCGTGACATTGCCCACGTCCAGCGCGCCCTGCCACTGGTCGGCCGTGGTGGCGCGCCAGACGACGCGGTAGCCGGCCAGATCCGGTTCCGCGTTCGGCAGCCACACGAGCGAGGTGTCGTTTTCCAGCTGGGCCGTGCGCACCTGCACCTGGACCGGCGCGGCCGGCGCCAGCGCCAGCGAGGCCAGCGCGGCCGCATTCACGCGCGCCACCTTCGCCACGTAGTCATAATCGACGAATTGCGGCAGGTCGCCGTACTGCACCCCGTTCTCCACGCGCACATCCTGGTGCTGGTGGGCAAAATCCTCGTGCGGTTCCGTGAAGCGCAGCGCCGCATAGCCTTGCGCCAGGAAGGGAATATGGTCGCCGCCGCGCAGGTAGCGGTCGGCGCGCTGGATCACGTTGACCTGGAAACCGGGCACATAGCGCTCGCCCACCTGCTTCACATGGCGCGCCAGCTGGCGCGAGATGGAATCGTTTTCGCCGCCCGTCGCCACCAGGGCGCGCACGCCATCGCTCATTTCCTTGACGGCCGGGATGCCTTCGGCAAACAGGCGCACCTGGCCGCCATCGACGGTGCCGTCGTCGGCGCGCGAACTGCCGATGATGTCGTTGTTGAGCATGCCGGCGATATTGAGCTTTTTCAGCTTCGCCTGCTGCGCCCAGTGACCGGAGCCCAATAGTCCCTGCTCCTCGGCCGCCACGGCCATGAAGACGAGGGTGGCGTCGAACCGGTGGCGCGCCATCACGCAGGCCATCTCGATCACGGCCGCCGTGCCCGACGCGTCGTCGTTGGCGCCGGGCGCATCGCCCTGCGCATCCATCACGTCGGTGGCGCGCGAGTCGTAGTGGCCGCTGACGACGTAGATGCGTTCGGCCGACTGCGGCTGGCTGCCGGGCAGGGTCGCCACCACGTTGACGATTTCCGTCGGCCGCGCAATGCGCTTCGACACGGGCGCCACATGGCTGTCGAACGCCACCTGCAGCCGTCCGCCCGCCTGCGCGCCGCAGCGCTCCAGTTCGGCCTTGATCCAGCGCCGCGCCGCGCCGATGCCCTGCGTGTCGGACGCGGTGTCGGACATGGTGTGGCGCGTCTGGAAAGCCACCAGCTTGCGCACGTGCGCTTCGATACGCTGCGGCGAAATGTCCGCCACGAGCTGCGCGATCTGCGGCTGCATGCTGTCGCCGGCCGGCGCCGCGATGACGCCCGCCGACAGCATGGCGGCCGTCACTCCCGTAAAAATCCTTAACATGCTTGCATCTCCTGTTTTTTTGATTTGACGGGGCATTCTCGCACCTTTGGCGCCGCGCGCGGACGCTGGGACGTCAAAATCATGCATTATAGAAACTGCTACAATCGTCCCTTCCCGTCCAGACCATGAAAGTACCCAGCATGCGCCAGTCCGCCCACCTTCCCGCGCGCCGCAGCCTGCGCGCGCGCCGCTGACGGTGCGCCGCATGCTCGTCAAGCTGCTGCTGTACGCGGCCCTTTTCGCCACGCTCAGCGTCGGTGCCCTGTACAGCTTTGGCCGCTTCGCGGAACGTTCGCTGGGCGCGCCAGGGCAAGCGCTGGCCGTGGCGGCCGACGCCACGGAACTCGACCGGGTACTGGCGCCGCAGCTGCAACAACGCCCCGGGCACAGCGGCGCGGCCCTGATCGACGACAACCTGGAAGCGTTCGCCCTGCGCGCCCTGAGCGCGCGCGAGGCGGGCCGCAGCATCGACCTGCAATATTACATCTGGCATAACGACGTCACGGGGCGCCTGCTGGTGCGCGAACTGCTGCGCGCGGCCGACCGCGGCGTGCGCGTGCGCGTATTGCTTGACGACATCAACGCGCGCGGCCAGGACGCCGCCATCCTGGCGCTCGACAGCCACCCGCTGATCGAGGTGCGCATCTTCAACCCCAGCCGCAACCGCGACGGCATCTGGTTGCGCGCCGTGGAAATGGCCTTGCGCGCACTGAGCTTGAACCGGCGCATGCACAACAAGGCCTGGATCGTCGATGGCAGGGTGGCCCTGGTCGGCGGGCGCAATATCGGCGACGAATACTTCGATGCTGCCGAGCAAGTCAACTTCCAGGACGCCGACTTGCTGCTCGTGGGTCCCGCCGTGCGGCAGACGAGCGACATCTTCGACCGCTTCTGGAACAGCCGCGCCGTGCTGCCCATCCACGCCCTGCATGCCGGCAAGGACGCGGGCGCGCCGGAACTGCAGGCTGTGCGGGCCCGCCTCGAGGCACTGAGCGGCGAACTGGGCGCCTCGCCCTACCTGCGGCAGCTGACCGATGCGGGCCAGTTGCAAGCCCACCTGGACGGGCGGCTGCGCCTGCACTGGAGCAGCCAGGTGCGCGTCGTGTCGGACCCGCCGGAAAAGGCCGCGCCCGTGGCCAGTTTGCAGCGCAGCGAGCACTGGCTGATGCACAGCTTGCTGCCCCTGCTGACGCAGGCGCGCGAAGAAGCACTGCTGACCTCGCCCTACTTCGTGCCCGGCACGGCCCTGAGCGCGCTGCTGGCCGACAAGGTCGCGGCCGGCGTCCAGGTCAAGGTACTGACCAACTCGCTGGCGGCCACCGACGTGGCCCTCGTGCATGCGGGCTATGCGCGCTACCGCCAGTTGCTGCTCGATGGCGGCGTCGACCTGTATGAATTGAAGACCCAGCACCGCAAGCGCATCAGCCTGATGGGGTCCAGCCGCGCCAGCCTGCACACCAAGGCCGTGGTGGTCGATGGCCGGCGTGGTTTCGTCGGCTCCTTCAACCTCGACCCCCGCTCGGCCCAGCTGAACACGGAAATGGGCGTGCTGTTCGACGATGCCGCGCTGGCGGCCGACATGCGCGCGCTGTTCCGGCATTCGACGTCGAGCGACACCAGCTACCGCTTGTTCCTCGACAATGGCGCGCTGCGCTGGTCGGACGCCACCGAAGAGCCCGCCAAGGTGTGGACGCAGGACCCGGAGACGGGCTTCTGGCGCCGCGCGCTGGTGTCCGTGATGCGCTGGCTGCCGATCGAGTCGCAGCTGTAGGCGCGCCGGCCAGCGGCGGGCCAAACAAGGCGGCGCGCGCATAAAAAAACCCCGCGCGGCCGGTACCACGCGGGGTTTTCTTGCATGCTGCGCGGCACCACCACTCAGCATGCTTTACAACAAAACGCTTATTTTTTCTCGGCTTCCGCTTTCTTCGCCTCGGCGGCAGCCAGTTTCGCTTCTTTCTTCGCGGCAGCGGCGGCCGCCTTGGCTTCTTTCTTGGCAGCGGCAGCTTCCTTCTTCGCTTCGGCGGCCGTCTTCACGGGCGCGGCGCCATCGGCTGCGGCGGCGGCAGGCGCGGCGGCGGCTTCTTTCTTGGCGGCAGCGGCGGCGGCCTTGGCTTCTTTCTTGGCGGCAGCAGCTTCTTTTTTCGCTTCAGCGGCTGTCTTGGCCGGTGCCGCAGCGGTGTCGGTCGCAGCAGCTGGCTTCGGTGCGGCTTCTTTCGCTGCAACTTCCTTCACAGCAGCTTCCTTTTTTGCCGGGGCAGCCTTCGCCGCCGGGGCGGGCGCCGCCGGCGCGCCGGACTTGGCCTGGCCATTCACCTGCAAGCCCGCTGCCGACAGTTTGACGGCGCTTTTCGGGCCGATGCCCTTCACGCGGCTTTCGAAATCGGCCCAGTCCTTGAAGGCGCCGCCCTTGGCACGCTCGTCGACGATGGCTTTCGAGGTGACGGGACCGATGCCCTTGACGCTGTCGAGCGTGGCCTGGTCCGCCTTGTTGACGTCGACCTGGGCAAACGCAAAGCCCATCGTCGCGATCAGGGTAACGATGGCCAGCAGTATTTTTTTGAACATATGTATCTCTCCGTGGTGTGGTTTCAAGATGACTCGAACGCAAGGGAGGACAGCGCCTTAACGGCTTTAACGGCCGTGACGTGATATGGTTGACAAGACAGGAGAGTGGCGGCAAGCGGGGTCTGCGCCAGATCAAGCGATATGGCGCAGACGATACGGCAGCTTATTGCGGGAACAGTTCTTCGCGCGTGACGGTGGCCGTGCCCAGCTTGCCGACGACGATGCCGCCGGCCCGGTTGGCCGTGCGCACGGCGTCGCCCAGGCTCATGCCGGCGCCCAGCATGGCGGCCATGGTGGCGATCACCGTGTCGCCGGCGCCGGACACGTCGAACACTTCGCGCGCATCGGTGGGCATGTGCAGCACCTCGTCGGCCGTGTACAGGCTCATGCCCTCTTCCGAACGGGTCAGCAGCAAGGCGTCGAGCTCCAGCTGCGCGCGCATCTGCTGCGCGCGCTCCGTCAATTGCTCTTCCGTACTCCAGTTGCCGATCACGCGGCGCAACTCGGACTTATTCGGAGTGAGTACTGACGCTCCCTTGTAGCGCAGGAAATCGTCGCCTTTCGGGTCGACCATGACGATCTTGCCGGCGGCCCTGGCCGCCTTGATCATCTCGGCCACGTTCACCAGGCTGCCCTTCGCATAGTCGGACAAAATCACCACGTCGTATTGCGGCAAGAGGGCGTTAAACTGCGCCAGCTTGTCGCGCAGCACCGTATCGCTGGGCGCATCCTCGAAATCGATGCGCAGCATCTGCTGCTGGCGGCCGATTACGCGCAGCTTGATGATGGTGGAAATGGCCGCATCGCGCTGCAGGTAGCTGTGGATGCCGCTGCCTTCGAGCAGGCGCTCGACCTGGCTGCCCGCCTCGTCGTCACCCACCACGCCCAGCAAGCTCGTCTGTGGCCCCAGCGCGGCCGCGTTGCGCGCCACGTTGGCCGCGCCGCCCAGGCGCTCCTCGCGCTTCTCGATGCGCACGATGGGCACGGGCGCTTCCGGCGAGATACGGCTGACGTCGCCAAACCAGTAGCGGTCCAGCATCACGTCGCCTACCACCAGCAGGCGCACGCCGGTCAGTGCCGCCGGCGCCAGCATGTCGCGGGCGCTCATGCGCGCGTGAGGATCGAGCGACCGATCCCGTGGTATTCGATGCCATTCTCGGCCATGACGGCCGGCTCGAACAGGTTGCGCCCGTCAAAGATCACGGCTTGCTTCAGGCGTGCCTTGACCTGCTCGAAGTCGGGGCTGCGGAAGGCTTTCCATTCGGTCACGATGACCAGCGCATCGGCATCCGTCAGCGCATCCTTCGGACTGTCGGCAAAGCGCACCTTCGCCAATTGCTCCGGCGTCAAGTCCAGTTGCAGCACGCGGCGCGCCTCGGCCATGGCGACGGGGTCGTACACGGCCACCGTGGCGCCGCGTCCCAGCAAGTCGGCCAGCAGCACGCGGGCCGACGCTTCGCGCATGTCGTCCGTGTTCGGCTTGAAGGCCAGGCCCCATACGGCGAAATGCCGGCCCGTCAGATCTTCGCCGAAGCGAGTGACTACTTTTCCGCCCAGCACCATCTTTTGCCGGTCATTCACCGCTTCCACGGCGCGCAGGATCAGCAATTCCTGGCCGTGGCCGCGCGCCGTGCGCTCGAGCGCCTGCACGTCCTTCGGGAAGCAGGAACCGCCGTAGCCGCAGCCCGCATACAGGAAGCTGTGGCCGATGCGCGGGTCGGAACCGATGCCGTGGCGCACAGCCTCGATATCGACGCCCACCTTGTCGGCCAGGTTGGCCAGTTCATTCATGAAGGAAATGCGCGTGGCCAGCATGGCGTTCGCCGCATACTTCGTGAATTCAGCCGAACGCACGTCCATCCAGTAGGTGCGCTCATGGTTGCGGTTGAACGGCGCGTACAGGCTTTTCAGCAGTTCGCGCGCGCGCTCGCCTTCCGGCGTGGCGTCGACGCCGATGACGATGCGGTCCGGGCGCATGAAATCTTCGACGGCCGCGCCTTCCTTGAGGAATTCCGGATTCGACGCCACCGAGAACGTGGCGGCCGCGCCGCGCGCGTCGAGTTCGCCCTGGATGGCGGCGCGCACTTTTTCAGCCGTGCCGACGGGCACGGTCGACTTGTCGACGATGACCTTGTACTCGTTCATGTAGCGGCCGATGCCGCGCGCGGCGGCCAGCACATATTGCAGGTCGGCCGAACCGTCTTCATCGGGCGGCGTGCCGACGGCGATGAATTGCATCACGCCATGCGCGGCGGCCGCTTCGATATCGGTGGAAAACGTCAGGCGGCCGGCCGCGCGGTTGCGCGCCACGACTTCTTCCAGGCCCGGCTCATGGATGGGGATGCCGCCGCTGTTGAGCAGGGCCACCTTTTGTGTGTCGAGGTCGAGGCAAAAGACGTCATTGCCCAGTTCCGCCAGGCAAGCGCCGGTCACCAGGCCAACATAGCCGGTGCCGATAATGGTGATTTTCATGGTTGTGCCGTATTTCTTATTTGTAAATTTCGGGTACTACATACAAGTACACGCCACATTGCGCGGGGCAAGGTGGCGTGTACGATGGATCAATTCATGACATTTAATTCTTCTGTGCGGCGCGGCGGATACGTTTCCCACTTGTTGCAGCCCGGGCAGTGCCAGTAGAACTGGCGCGCCTTGAAGCCGCAATGGCTGCACTGGTAGCGTGCCAGCTTTTGCGTATAGCCGTGCACGAGGTTTTTCACCATCGACAGTTCCGACCAGATGGCGGCCGGTGCGTCCATCATGCGCGCCTCGAGCAGCTTGTCCAGGCCCAGCAAGGTGGGCGTGCGGCGCAGTTCCGCGCTGACCAGCTGCTTGGCCGCTTCCACGCCGTCGAGTTCGATGACGGCCTTGAACACCACTTCGATCAGGTCGATCGACGACGCCTCTTCCAGGTAGGAGCGCAGCAGGTTGACGCCTTCCTGCGCGCGCCCCACCTTGGCGTAGCCATCCATCAGGCGCTGCGCCACCAGGGCCACGTGCGGCACGCTTTGCTGCTCCACGCGGCGCCACGTCGTCAGCGCGCCTTCCACGTCGCCGCGCGCCAGCAGCACGTCGCCCGTGAGGATGGTGGCGCGCACGCTCTTGCGGTCCGTCTGCAGGGCTTTTTCCAGCAATGGCATGGCTTCGTCCGGCTTCAGGTGCACCAGCGCGTCATGCGCCAGCTCGCAATAGAATTGCGCGATTTCCTTCTGCCGCGCGCCGGCGCCCGATTCCTGCAGGCCCACGGCCGCCTCGATGGCGCGCGGCCATTCCTTTTCACGCTGGTAGATTTCCAGCAGCGCGCGGCGCGCCTGCACCGCGTATGGCGTATCGACCAGGCTGTTGAAGGTTTCTTCGGCACGGTCCAGCAAGCCCGCCTTCAGGTAATCCATGCCCAGTTCATAGGCGGCATGGCCCTGCTGCTCCACCGGCAGGTCGGGGCGCGCCAGCAGGTTCTGGTGCACGCGGATGGCGCGCTCCGTCTCGCCGCGGCGGCGGAACAGGTTGCCCAGCGCAAAGTGCATGTCCGCCGATTCCGGGTCCAGCTTGACGACTTCGATGAAGGCGTCGATGGCCTTGTCGTGCTGTTCATTGAGCAGGAAATTCAAGCCCTTGAAGTAATTGCGCGGCAAGCTGCGCGATTCTGACACCAGTTGATGGATGTCAACGCGCGCGGCGATCCAGCCCAGCGCGAAAAACACCGGGATACCCAAGAGCCACCAGAGTTCAAATTCCATGCGATTGTTTTTATTCGAATAAGAGAGAGAAAGGAGCGACGGCGCTTATTGCTGCGCGCTCACGCTGTCCGGTTGCGGCTGGACATTGCTGGCCACGCCGACGGTTTGCAAGGCGGCAATGGTGGTTTTTTGCTTGTTCGCTTCGCGGCGGTGGCGGAACACGGTCGGCGTCAGGGCCAGTACGCCCAGGCTGGCGCCAGCGACAAAAAAGCCCAGCAGCATCAGGACCAGGGGGCCGCGGATTTCATAATTGAGGAAAACATGCAGGTCGACAACCTGCGCATTCTTCAGCGCAAAACTGAAGAACAGGACGAAAAGAACACAGCCAACGATGGTGGAGATGATTTTCATCGATACGCCCAGAAAGTACAAAAAATGCCGTATGGCACAACCTCGGAATGCCTGGCAGAAGCGTAGCGAGCGTCAGTGATTTGTGGCCAAGAAGCGCAACCGTGCTTGAGCACGGTGAGCATCGCAGGCCGCAAAGCGCGACGCGCAGTAGCTTATGCCAGGTATTCTCAGCATATTAACAAAAAAAAGCGGCATCCAAGGGACGCCGCTCTTTGTTGTCGCCTTCCAGCAGACGATTAATCCTCGATGATCGGTTGTCCGACCATCGCGTCCACCCGCTCGCGCAACTGTTTGCCTGGCTTGAAGTGGGGTACCCGTTTTTCGGGCACCATCACCTTGTCGCCGGATTTCGGGTTGCGGCCGATGCGCGGGGGCCTGCTGTTCAGAGAAAAACTACCAAAACCGCGGATCTCGATGCGTTGGCCGGTCGCCAGGGCGTTGGTCATCGCATCGAGAATGGTCTTGACGGCATACTCCGCATCTTTCGCCACCAGCTGAGAATAACGCTCGGCCAGTTGGTTGATCAGCTCGGACTTTGTCATCTGCCAGTATCCGCGCAGTCTTAGTTCTTGTTATCGAACTTAGCTTTCAACAAGGCGCCCAGGCTGGTGGTGCCCGAAGCTGCGTTGTTGTCGGTAGCTGCCATCTTCTGCATGGCTTCCTGGGTTTCAACGTTGTCTTTCGCTTTGATCGACAGTTGGATACCACGGGCCTTGCGGTCGATGTTCAGTACCATCGCTTCGACGGTGTCGCCGACTTTCAGGTGCGTGCCAGCATCTTCAACGCGGTCGCGCGAGATTTCGGAAGCGCGCAGGTAGCCTTCGACTTCTTCGGACAGTTGGATCACGGCGCCTTTAGGCTCAACCGATTTAACGGTGCCGGTGACCAGCGAGCCCTTGTCGTTCATGGCTGCGAAGTTGTTGAATGGGTCACCTTCCAGTTGCTTGACGCCCAGGGAAACGCGCTCGCGCTCAACGTCGATGGCCAGAACGATGGCTTCCAGTTCGTCACCTTTCTTGAAGCGACGCACGGCTTCTTCGCCGGTTTCGGTCCAGGACAGGTCGGACAGGTGTACCAGACCGTCGATGTTGCCGGCCAGGCCGATGAACACGCCGAAGTCGGTGATCGATTTGATCGCGCCGCGGACTTTGTCACCTTTCTTATGGGTAACACCGAAGTCGTCCCATGGATTGGCTTTGCACTGTTTCATGCCCAGCGAAATACGACGACGCTCTTCGTCGATTTCCAGAACCATCACTTCTACTTCGTCGCCCAGTTGGACAACTTTGTTAGGAGCAACGTTTTTGTTCGTCCAGTCCATTTCGGAAACGTGTACCAGACCTTCGATACCCTGTTCCACTTCAACGAATGCGCCGTAGTCGGTCAGGTTCGTTACTTTACCGAACAGACGGGTGCTTTGTGGGTAACGACGGGACAGACCAGTCCAAGGATCGTCGCCCAGTTGTTTCACGCCCAGCGAAACACGGTTTTTCTCTTGATCGTATTTCAGGACCTTGGCGGTGATTTCCTGGCCAACCGTCAACACTTCCGACGGGTGACGTACACGGCGCCATGCCAGGTCGGTGATGTGCAGCAAGCCATCGATACCGCCCAGATCCACGAACGCGCCGTAGTCGGTGATATTTTTGACGACGCCGGTCACGACCGTGCCTTCTTTCAGCGTTTCCATCAGTTTCTGACGCTCTTCGCCCATCGAAGCTTCGATGACGGCGCGGCGGGACAGAACCACGTTGTTACGCTTGCGGTCCAGTTTGATGACCTTGAATTCGAGGGTCTTGCCTTCGAATGGGGTGGTGTCTTTGACAGGACGGGTATCAACCAGCGAGCCCGGCAGGAATGCGCGGATGCCGTTGGTCAACACGGTCAGACCGCCTTTGACTTTACCATTGACGGTACCGACGACGATTTCGCCCGATTCCATCGCTTTTTCCAGAGCCAGCCACGAAGCCAGACGCTTGGCTTTATCGCGCGACAGGATGGTATCGCCGAAACCGTTTTCCAGCGATTCGATCGCCACGGAAACGAAGTCACCAACTTTGACTTCCAGTTCGCCGTGGTCGTTCTTGAATTCTTCGACAGGGATGAATGCTTCGGATTTGAGGCCGGCGTTGACGATCACGAAATTGTGGTCGAGGCGCACGACTTCAGCGGAAATAACTTCGCCGGAGCGCATATCTTGACGCGACAACGATTCCTCGAAGAGCGCAGCAAAACTTTCCATACCGGTAGATTCGTTAGTTGTAACAGTAGACATAGGGTTCACACAGGTTATCCAGCAGAGATCGCACGATGCGACTTAAACTGGGTTAGGTTTTTGACACACCCGGACAGGCCAGGAGCCGTCAACGGGCACCACATAGCATAGAAATCACACTATTTTGCTGCAGCTGCATACCATTTCAACACGGTTTCAACGGCATCATCTGCCGTCATTGCCGACGTATCGAGAACATGCGCCCCTTCCGCGGGGACCAGCGGCGCAATCGCACGGTGAGTATCACGTTCGTCCCGCGCCTGCAAATCCATCAGAAGGTCTTCCATATTAGCAGAAAAACCCTTGTCTATCAATTGCTTGTAGCGCCGTTGCGCGCGCGCCTCGACGCTGGCCGTGAGGAAGACCTTCAATTGGGCATGCGGGAAGATCACCGTGCCCATGTCGCGCCCGTCAGCCACCAGGCCCGGCGTCTTGCGAAAACCCAGCTGCAAGCCCACGAGCGCATGACGCACCGTTGGCAATACGGCAATTTTCGACGCCGTATTACCCACCTCTTCGGCACGGATCTGCTCGGTGACATTTTCCTGCGCCAGCAGGATCTCGCCGCCGGCAAAGTGGCAGGGCAGGTGTTCGGCCAGCTTGGCCAGCGCGTGCTCGTCGCGCAAGTCCGTGCCGCGGCGCAGCGCGCTCAAGGCCGTCAGGCGGTACAACGCGCCCGAGTCCAGGTAATGAAAGCCCAGCTTGTCGGCCACGCGATGGGCCACCGTGCCCTTGCCGGAAGCGGTGGGGCCGTCGATGGCGATGACTGGGATATTGGAGGTCGACATAGTATTAAACAATCAATTAAATCAAGGTATCTTTGGCAATCCCCGCAAACGCGGCGAAATACTCGGGGAAGGTCTTGGCCACGCATTTCGGGTCGTTGATGCGCATCTCGTTGCCGCGACGGGCGGCGCCGTCCAGCGAGGCAAGCGAGAAGCACATGGCCATGCGGTGGTCGTCATACGTGTCGATGGTCGCTGCCCGGATTTCGGCCGGCGGCGTCACGCGCAGGTAGTCCGCGCCCTCTTCCACTTCGGCGCCGAGTTTACGCAATTCGGTGGCCATGGCCGCCAGGCGGTCCGTTTCCTTCACCCGCCAGCTGGCGATATTGCGCAAGGTCGAGGTGCCGTCCGCGTACAGGGCGGCCACGGCGATCGTCATGGCCGCGTCGGGGATGTGATTAAAGTCCATGTCGACGGCTTTCAAGGGGCCGTTCGAGCGCGCCTCGATCCAGTTCTCGCCCATGGTGATGGTGGCGCCCATCTGCTGCAAGGCTTCGACGAAGCGCACGTCGCCCTGGATGCTGTCGCGCCCCACGCCTTCCACGCGCACGGGACCGCCGCCGATGGCGCCGGCCGCGAGGAAATACGACGCCGACGAGGCATCGCCTTCCACGTGGATGGTGCCCGGGCTTTGATAGTGCTGGCCCGGCTGCACGGTGAACGACTGCCAGCCGTCATGCTCGACCGTCACGCCGAAACGGCGCATCAGGTTCAGGGTAATCTCGATGTAGGGCTTTGAAATCAGCTCGCCCGTGACATCGATGGTCACGGCATGGTCGCGCGCCATCAGCGGCGCCACCATCAACAGGGCCGTCAGGAACTGGCTCGACACGTTGCCGCGCACGGCGATGCGCTGCGCGTGGATGTGGCCGCGGCGGATGCGCAGCGGCGGGAAGCCCTGCTCGCCCGTGTATTCGATCTGCGTGCCGACGGCGTTGAGCGCGTCGACCAGGTCGCCGATGGGGCGCTCGTGCATGCGCGACACGCCGTGCAGCGTGTAGTCGCCGCCGATCACGGCCAGCGCCGCCGTCAGCGGGCGGATCGCCGTGCCGGCGTTGCCCATGAACAGGTCCGCCGCGTGGTGCGGGAACACGCCGCCGCAGCCTTCCACGTGGTGCACCTGGTGCGCCGTGGCCGTGGCGCCCGTCAATTCATCCTGCGTCCATTTGACGCCCAGCGACGTCAGGGCCGTGAGCATGACGAAGGTGTCGTCGGAGGCGAGCAAATCGATGATCTTCGTCGTGCCCCTGGCCAGCGCGGCCAGCAGCAGCACGCGGTTGGAAATGCTTTTCGAGCCGGGCAGGCGCACCGTGCCTTCGACGTGCATCACCGGCTTCAAATCGACATGGTGGGGGTAGTGCTTGGTCTGGGTCATGCTGGAATCCTTCGTTTATTGTGTGGGCGCGGGCGCTTCCGCCGTTTCGATCGCCTCTATCCATTGCTGCCGCGCGTGCTGGGCGTTCGCGTACACGCCCTCGATGGCGGCGCCGTCGTGCGCGGCCAGGTGGGCGCGCAAGGTCGTCAACTGCGCCAGGTAGGCGTCCAGTTCGTGCAGCAGCGCCGGCTGGTTGGCCAGGCTGATGTCGCGCCACATTTCCGGCGATGAGCCGGCGATGCGCGTAAAGTCGCGAAAGCCGCTGGCCGCGTATTGGAACAGCAGGCCCGCGTGCGGTTTGTTGGCGATGTCGTCGACCAGCGCAAAGGCCAGCAGATGCGGCAGATGGCTGACGGCGGCAAATACCTTGTCATGTTCTTCGGGGCTCAAGGTGTGCAGGATGGCGCCGCAGGCGCGCCAGGCGGCCGCCACCCGTTCCACGTCGGCGGCGCTATTTTCCGCCAGCGGCGTGAGCACCACTTTCTTGCCTTGATATAAATCAATGATGGCCGCATCGGGGCCATTCGTCTCGCGTCCCGCGATCGGGTGGCCGGGCACGAATTGCGCCACCTTGCCACCGAGCGCCGCGCGCGCCGCCGCCACCACGTCGCTCTTCGTGCTGCCCGCGTCGGTGACGACGGTGCCGGGCTGCAGATGCGGCGCGATGGACGCCAGGATGGCGCCCGTCTGCGCCACGGGCGCGGCCACCAGCACCAGGTCGGCGCCCGCCATGGCTTGCGCCAGGTCGGCGCCGATTTCGTCGATGATGCCCAGTGCGAGCGCGCGCGCCATCGAGGCCGGCGAGCGGCCCATGCCGACCACGGTGGCGACGGCGCCCGCGTGCTTCAGGGCGCGCGCGAACGAGCCGCCGATCAGGCCTACGCCGAAGATGACGATTTTTTTCAGTGCAGGCGTCGTCATATCGTCAGGCCAGCGCTTTCGTCAGCGCGGCGATGAAGATGGCGTTTTCCTGCGGCAGGCCGATGGAAATGCGCAGCCATTGCGGCAAGCCGTAGCTGCCCACGGGGCGCACGATCACGCCCTGTTTCAGCAGCGCCAGGTTGACTCTCGCGCCTGCCCCATCATCGTCGCCCACTTTCACCAGCACGAAATTGCCGTGCGACGGCACGTATTCCAGGTCCAGGGCATCGAACGCCTCCGTGAACTGCCGGTAGCCGGCCGCGTTGTTGCGCGCGCTCTGCTCGAGGAAGGCCTTGTCGTTCAGGGCGGCAATCGCCGCCGCCTGCGCCAGCGAGTTGACATTGAACGGCTGGCGGATGCGGTTCATCAGGTCCGTCAGCGCCGGCTGGGCGATGGCAAAGCCGATGCGCAGGCCGGCCAGGCCGTACGCCTTCGACAGCGTGCGCGAGACCACCAGGTTCGGATACTGGCGCACCCAGGCCGTCGATTCGTACTGGTCGTCGGCCGACAGGAATTCGTTGTAAGCCTCGTCGAGCACGACGACGACGTGCGCCGGCACCTTTTTGAGGAAGGCCTCGAGCTGCGCCGCCGACAGGAAGGTGCCGGTCGGATTGTTCGGGTTGGCGATGAAGACCATGCGCGTGTCGTCGGCAATCGCCGCCGCCATGGCGTCGAGGTCATGGCCGTAGGCTTGCGCCGGCACGACGAGGTGGCGCGCGCCCAGGCCTTGCGTGGCCAGCGCGTACACGGCAAACGAGTACTGCGAATAGACGACGGATTCGCCATGCTCGACAAACGCGTGCGCGGCGATCTCCAGGATGTCGTTGCTGCCGTTGCCCAGGGTGATCCAGTCGGCCGGCACGTCGTAGCGCTTCGACAGCACGGCCTTCAAGTCAAAGCCGTTGGCGTCCGGGTAGCGCCCCAGGTCGTCGATGGCGGCGATCATCGCCTGCTTGGCCGACTCCGGCATGCCATACGGGTTTTCATTCGACGCCAGCTTGACGATGGCTGCCTCGTCGAGGCCGAATTCGCGCGCGACTTCCGCGATCGGCTTGCCGCTCTGGTAAGGGGCGATGGCGCGGACGTATTCTGGACCGATATTTTTAGACATGGTGTTCTTTAAAAGTTGGTGATTGATAGGCAGTGTGTTGGGTTACGCTTCGCTAACCCAACCTACGAGTTCACATACATCGGCAGGTCCGGATTAGGCTGCAAGCCGTAATCCGACACCACCGTCGGCGTCACAGACTGACCGGATACGACCCCAGCACCTTGAAAAACGCCGCGTTGCCCTGCAGCTCGGCCAGCGCCTGGGCGACGGCCGCGTCATGCACGTGGCCTTCCACGTCGACATAGAAATAATACTCCCAGCTGCCCATGCGCGCCGGGCGCGACTCGAAGCGCGTCATCGACACGCCGTGTTTCGCCAGGGGCGCCAGCAGCTGGTACACGGCGCCGGCCTTGTTCGGCACGGCCAGCACCAGCGAGGTCTGGTCCTTGCCCGACGGCGCCGTCTGCAGGGTGCCGATGATGGCAAAACGCGTGCGGTTGTGCGGGTCGTCCTGGATATGGCCCTTGACCACGCCCAGCTTGTACTGCGCGCCCGCCAGTTCGCTGGCGATCGCCGCCACCGTGCCGTCTTCACCGGCCAGGCGGGCCGCTTCGGCATTCGAGGCCACGGCGCGGCGCTCGATGTGCGGGTAGTTCTGGTTCAGCCATACCTGGCACTGCGCCAGGGCCTGCGAATGGGCGCAGATGGCGGTGACGCCATCCATCGTGCCGCTCTGCGTCATCAGGCTGTGGTGCACGGCGATCGCCACCTCGCCGCTGATGATGAGACTGGTCTGCAGCATCATGTCCAGGGTGCGGTTGACCGCGCCTTCCGAGGAATTCTCGATCGGCACCACGCCGAAGTCCGCCGTCCCCGCCTCGGCGGAACGGAATACTTCGTCGATGGAGGCGCACGGCAAGCCTTCGACGGCGCTGCCGAACTGCTGGTACACGGCCTGTTCGCTGAAGGTGCCGGCCGGGCCAAGATAGGCCACGGTGACGCGTTTTTCCAGCGAGCGGCAGGACGACATGATTTCGCGGAAGATGGTCTGCACTTCGCGGTCGCCCATGGGGCCGGGATTGCGCTCGGCCACGCCGCGCAGCACCTGCGCCTCGCGCTCGGGGCGGAACACGGGCGCCTGGGTTTCGGCCTTCACGTGGCCCACTTGCTGGGCGATCTGCGCGCGGCGGTTCAGCAGTTCGAGGATTTGCGCGTCGATGGCATCGATCTGTTCGCGCAGCGGTTTCAATTTATCGGTCATGGTTGGTTTGTTTCGTCAGCTGTACTTCAATCATGGCCGCGCGGCCTGCGCCGGCGGCGGGCCGGCGCGGTCGGTTAAGCGACTCAGCGTCCGGCAAACTCGTTCAGATAATTCACCAGGGCTTGCACGCCCTCGATCGGCATCGCGTTATAGATCGATGCACGCATGCCGCCGACGGACTTGTGGCCCTTCAGTTGCAGCAGGCCGCGCTGCTTGGCGCCGGCCAGGAATGCGTCGTTCAAGCTCTCGTCGCGCAGATAGAACGGGATGGTCATGCGCGAACGGTATTCCGGGGCGACCCTGTTCTGGTAAAAGTCGTCCGCATCGAGCGCCGCGTACAGCAGCGCCGCTTTCTCAATATTACGCTGTTCCATGGCTGCCACGCCACCCTGGCGCTTGAGCCACTGGAAAACCAGGCCGGCGATATAGATGCCGTAGGTGGGCGGCGTGTTGTACATCGACTCATGCTCGGCCACGATGGTCCAGTCGAAGGCCGACGGGCAGATCGGCAGCGCCTTGCCCAGCAAGTCTTCGCGCACGATGACCAGGGTCAGGCCGGCCGGGCCGATATTTTTCTGCGCGCCGCCGAAAATGACGCCATATTGCGATACATCAATCACACGCGACAGGATATGCGAGGACATGTCGGCCACGATGGTGGTGCCTGCCGGCACGTTCGGCGCCTGCTGGAATTCCACGCCATCGATGGTTTCATTGGTGCAGATGTGCAGGTAGGCGGCGCCCGGCGTCAGCTGCCATTCGGCGACGGGCGGCACGCCCGTGAAACGCGCGGCTTTCGATGACGCGGCCACGTTGACGTTGGCATACTTGGCCGCTTCCTGGATCGACTTGCCCGACCACGAGCCCGTGTGCACGAAGTCGATGGTGGCCGGCTGCTGCGCGGCCAGGCCCACCAGGTTCATGGGGATGATGGCATTCTCGCCCAGGCCGCCGCCCTGCAGGAACAGGATCTTGTAGTTCTCGGGCACGGCCAGCAGCTCGCGCAGGTCGGCCACGGCCTGCTTGTAGATGGAGATGAATTCGGGACCACGGTGGCTCATTTCCATCACCGACATGCCGCTGCCATGCCAGTCCTGCATTTCAAAGGCCGCTTGCGCCAGCACTTCCTTGGGCAGCACGGCGGGGCCGGCGGAGAAGTTGTAGATAGGGGTCACGATACGGTCCTTAGTAAAATGGAATTATTGGGGCGACTGCGTGGCCGCCCGCATGACCCGGTCAAGCACGGCGTTCACGCGCGGAATCAGCACGCGCTGGCTGATGGCCATCGATTCGGCCGACAGTTGCGGCATGGTGGCCAGCATCTTGCGGCCCAGCGGCGTCTTGTAGAAGGCCGTCAGCTGCTCGACTTCCGGCACCGTGTAAAAACGCGCGTACAGGGGCACCATTTCCTCGCCCAGTTCGTCGATCAGGGTCGGGTCGGCCAGCACCTGCGTCAGGGTGGCGATGGCCAAGGGGATTTCTTCCTCGGCGCTGGCCAGCGCGCGCGCCTTGCGCTGCTCGTCCAGCCTGGGGTCGCTGCTGATTTGCTGCTGCGCCGCCTGGCGTATCATGGCCGGCACCGATTGCAGCATCTGGTCGAAGATATTGCGCGTCAGCTGCGGGAACTGCATTGCGTCGAGCATGCGCCGCACGGCCACCTTCATGGCGGGGCTGGGCGCCGCCTGGCGGGCGGGCGTCGCTTGCGCGTTCTGCGCCAGGGCCGGCAGGGTGGCAAGGAAGGCCAGCGAAAACGCGGCGAAGAAGGTGGCGACGATTTTTCTCATGGCATGCGGGATGTTGAATGACGGGTAAAAGGGCACTGCCGGATGCATGTCGGCTTGCGCCCGACGGGCTAAGCCGACCTGCGAAATTGTGCTGGCGCCACCACGAAAAGGCACGCCAATAGCAATTGGGGCTCCCGAAAGAGCCCCAATCATCTTACTCCGGCTGGGCCGGGTCAACAGGATCGGCTGGTTCGGCCGCTGCCGGCGCAGGCGCGGCATCCGCCTCCGTCGTCAGCTCGACTTCGTCGATATCCGTTTCCACCACGCGCTGCAGGCCGGACAGCTTGGTGCCGTCTTCCACGGCGATCAGGGTCACGCCCTGCGTCGCGCGGCCCATCTCGCGGATTTCCGACACGCGGGTGCGGATCAAGACGCCACCGGTGGTGATCAGCATGATTTCATCGCTGGCATCGACCAGGGTCGCGGCAACCACTTTACCGTTGCGCTCGCTGGTCTGGATGGCGATCATGCCTTTCGTGCCACGGCCATGGCGCGTGTATTCAAGAATCGGCGTGCGCTTGCCATAGCCGTTTTCCGTGGCCGTCAGCACCGACTGCTGCTCGTTCTCGGCCACCAGCAGGGCGATCACGTGCTGGCCCTCTTCCAGGTTCATGCCGCGCACGCCGCGCGCCGTGCGGCCCATCGGACGCACGTCGTTTTCGTCGAAGCGCACCGCCTTGCCCGAATCGGAGAACAGCATCACGTCGTGCTGGCCGTCGGTCAGCGCCGCGCCGATCAGGAAGTCGCCGTCGTCCAGGTCGACCGCGATGATGCCGGCCTTGCGTGGATTGCTGAAGTCCTTCAGCGGCGTCTTTTTCACGGTACCGAGGCTGGTCGACATGAAGACGTAATGGTCTTCCGGGAACGTGCGGTTCTCGCCCGACAGCGGCAGGATCACGGTGATCTTTTCGTTGTCCTGCAGCGGGAACATGTTGACGATCGGCTTGCCGCGCGAATTGCGCGAGCCTTGCGGCACTTCCCACACTTTCAGCCAGTACATGCGGCCACGGTCCGAGAAGCACAGGATGTAGTCGTGCGTATTGGCGATGAACAGCTGGTCGATCCAGTCTTCCTCTTTGGTCGCCATGGCCTGCTTGCCGCGGCCGCCGCGCTTCTGCGCTCGGTATTCGGAAATCGGCTGCGCCTTCATGTAGCCGGTGTGCGACAGGGTCACGACCATGTCCTGCGGCGTGATCAGGTCTTCCGTTTCCAGGTCGGTGGCGTTGAGTTCGATCTGCGAGCGGCGCACGTCCTTGTTGCCGGCGCCGTATTCGTTCTTCGCCAGGTTCATTTCATCGGTGATGATGATGGTGACGCGCTCCGGCTTGGCCAGGATGTCGAGCAAGTCGGCGATGTGCGCCATGACGTCCTTGTACTCGTTGACGATCTTGTCCTGCTCCAGGCCCGTCAGGCGCTGCAGACGCATCTGCAGGATCTCTTGCGCCTGGTCGTCCGACAGCTTGTACAGGCCATCGCCCTGCATGCCGTAGTGCTTCGGCAGGTTTTCCGGACGGTAGGCGTCCACGCCGCCCGGCGTCGTGCCGTCGCCCGTGCGGGCCAGCATTTCGCGCACCACGGACGAATCCCAGGCCTTGGCCATCAGTTCGACCTTGGCGATCGGCGGCGTCGGCGCGGCCTTGATGATGGCGATGAAGTCATCGATGTTGGCCAGCGCGACTGCCAGGCCTTCGAGCACGTGGCCCCGTTCGCGCGCCTTGCGCAGTTCGAACACGGTGCGGCGCGTGACCACTTCGCGGCGGTGCGACAGGAAGCATTGCAGCATCTGCTTGAGGTTCAGCAGCTTGGGCTGGCCATCGACCAGCGCCACCATGTTCATGCCGAAGGTGTCTTGCAGCTGGGTCTGCTTGTACAGGTTGTTCAGCACCACTTCCGGCACTTCGCCCCGTTTCAGCTCGATCACCACGCGCATGCCCGACTTGTCGGATTCGTCGCGGATGTCGGAAATGCCGTCGAGCTTCTTGTCGCGCACGTTTTCGGCGATGCGTTCCAGCAAGGATTTCTTGTTGACCTGGAATGGCAGCTCGTCGACGATGATGGCGATGCGGCCGCCATCCTTGCCGTATTCCTCGAAGTGGGTCTTGGCGCGCATCACCACGCGGCCGCGGCCGGTGCGGTAGCCGTCGCGCACGCCCGATACGCCATAGATGATGCCGGCGGTCGGGAAATCGGGCGCGGGTATGAGCTCGATCAAGTCATCGATCGAGCAATCAGGATTGCGCAACACGTGCAGCGCGCCGTCGATGACTTCGGTGATGTTGTGTGGCGGAATGTTCGTCGCCATGCCGACGGCGATACCGGACGAGCCGTTGATCAGCAGGTTCGGGATACGCGTCGGCAAGACCGTCGGTTCCTTTTCCTTGCCGTCGTAGTTGGGCTGGAAGTCGACGGTATCCTTGTCGATATCGGCCAGCAGCTCGCTGGCGATCTTGTCCAGGCGGCACTCGGTGTAACGCATGGCGGCGGCGCCGTCGCCGTCGACGGAACCGAAGTTGCCCTGGCCATCGACAAGCATGTAGCGCAGCGAGAAATCTTGCGCCATGCGCACCAAGGTGTCGTAGATCGACGCGTCGCCGTGGGGGTGGTACTTACCCATGGTTTCGCCGACCACGCGGGCGCACTTGACGTAAGGGCGGTTCCACACGTTGTTCATTTCATGCATCGCGAACAAGACGCGGCGGTGCACTGGCTTCAAGCCATCGCGCGCATCCGGCAAGGCGCGCCCGACGATCACGCTCATGGCGTAATCGAGGTAGCTCTTGCGCATCTCTTCTTCGAGGGAAATAGGAATTGTTTCTTTTGCGAATTGATCCATTGGCGGTTCGACTGATCTCAGGCTGTGGTTAACTTATCTGTTACGCAATGTATGACGCAATACTGCATATCCTAGGCGGCTGTTGGCGTGGAGGGTTCCATGTCGCAGGATGCCGGGCAAAACGTGCAGGACGGTTACACAGTCGCGTGCCATACCTTGGTACGTCCCGGCCATGCAGTGCCGCCGTGGGCTTTTTGTTCAGCACCCATAACAGTCAAGCGCACGATTTTAGCATGCGCGCCCTGCTCGCTGTACAAATTGGCCAGTCCGGCAAGATTGACAGTTTGCACCGACACTGCGCGCCACGGCCTGTCGATAATGCATAACAGCAATACCAGTTCAAGGCCTCTGCCCTAAAAAGAGGCAAAAAAGACGATCAATTGTTACAGACGCGTTACAAGTGGGCATTTTCGTTGCGCAAAAACAACGTGCGGTCTAAAATCGGGGAAGCTTTGATTTAACCACGGTCGTGCGCCCCTGATGCGTGTGGCAAAATGACTGAGAAGTTAATTGCTAGTTTCGCAATCTGAAACGAGCGCATATGGTCTACATGATAAAATCTTGGCACGTAGCACCAGTAGCGCAGTGTTGTTCTGCGGATATCACCCCCCGAAAGGAAAAAAGAATGAATAAATTTGTAACGCTGTTTTTCGCTGCATCCGCAGTGATTGCTGGCTCGGCTTCGGCCCAAACCCCAACCTCCCCACCGTTCGCGCCAGTTACCACCGACATCAAGGCACCAAGCCCAAAAAGCGCTTACGTGCAAGATGCCCGCGGCGTCATCGTGCGTGACCCATTCGGCCTGTGCTGGCGCACCGGTTACTGGACACCTGCTGACGCGGTGCCAGGTTGCGACGTGCCACTGTGCGTAGAACCAGAAACCCTGCAAGACGGCAAATGCGTGGCCCCACCTCCGCCAGCAGTGCCAGCACCGGCACCAGTCGTCGTCGTACCAGTACCAGTCGTCGTTGCTCCTACCTCGGAAAAAGTCAGCTTCGCCGCTGATGCCTTCTTCGATTTCGACAAAGCTACGCTGAAGCCAGAAGGCAAAGCCAAGCTGGACGAGCTGACCGCACAACTGGGCGGCATCAACCTGGAAGTCATCATCGCTGTGGGTCACACCGACTCCGTCGGCACCGATGCTTACAACCAAAAACTGTCGGTACGTCGTGCTGATGCTGTCAAAGCCTACCTGGTCACCAAAGGCGTTGAAAGCAACCGCGTGTACACCGAAGGCAAAGGCGAGAAGCAACCTGTTGCTGACAACAAGACTGCCGAAGGCCGTGCGAAAAACCGTCGCGTGGAAATCGAAGTTGTTGGTACCCGCAACAAGTAATAGCTGAGCCCCCGGACTTGCCGCAAGTTATCGCGCAAGTCAAGGACAGCATGAAAAACCCCGCCTTGGCGGGGTTTTTTTTCGTCCGTGGCTGCCCGATTGTGAAATTGCCGCTATTATTCGACCTATGAACGCCGACCCTCTTGAAATCCAAAAATTCAGTGAGCTGGCCCACCGCTGGTGGGACCCCACTTCCGAGTTTCGTCCCCTGCACGAAATTAACCCCCTGCGCCTGGAATGGATCAACGCGAAGGTGCCGCTGGCCGGCAAGCGCGTGATCGACATCGGCTGCGGCGGCGGCATCCTGGCCGAATCGATGGCCCGCAAGGGCGCCGACGTGACGGGCATCGACCTGTCCGAGAAGGCCTTGAAAGTGGCCGACCTGCACAGCCTGGAATCGGGCGCCAAGGTGCGCTACAAGCTGATCGCCGCCGAAGCCATGGCCGAGGAAGAAGCAGGCCAGTACGACGTCGTGACGTGCATGGAAATGCTCGAGCACGTGCCGGACCCGGCCGCCATCGTCAAGGCTTGCGCGGCACTGGTGAAACCGGGCGGCCACGTCTTCCTGTCGACCCTGAACCGCAACCCGAAAGCCTACCTGTTCGCCGTCCTGGGCGCCGAATACCTGCTGCGCCTGCTGCCGAAAGGCACGCACGACTACGACAAATTCATCACCCCGGCCGAACTGTCGCAATACATACGCAGTGCCGGCCTCGATGTCAATAGCATGCGCGGCATGGGCTACAATCCATTGACCAAGATTTACTCGCTTAATAGCGATACCAGCGTCAATTACCTGGTGGCCTGCACCCGGCCCCTGTAATCCACGCGCCCAGCAAAAGGCGGCTGCGGCCGCCATTTTTCATGCCATTTCACCACCTCAGCCATCATGAACACTGACCACCTGCCAGCGCCGCGCGCCATCCTGTTCGACCTCGACGGCACCCTGGCCGACACCGCGCCCGACCTGGCGGCGGCCATCAACCTGCTGCGCGCGCGCGCCGGCCTGGAACCGACCCCCTACGAAGTGCTGCGCCCCACGGCCTCGGCCGGCGCGCGCGGCATGATAGGCGCGTCCTATGGCATAGGCCCCGGCGAAAGCGGCTATGAGGCGCTGAAGGATGGCTTCCTGAACAATTACGAAGCGGCGCTGGCCGTGGAAAGCCGTTTGTTCGACGGCATCCCCGTGCTACTCGACGGCTTGAGCCGCCTGGGCCTGGCCTGGGGCGTGGTCACCAACAAGGCCGCCCGCTTCACCGACCCGCTGGTGGGCCAGATCGGCCTGGGCGCGGCCGGCTGCGTGATCTCGGGCGACACGATGGCGCACCCGAAACCGCACCCCGCCCCCCTGCTGGAAGCGGCGCGCCGCCTGGACCTGGCGCCGCAAGACTGCTGGTACGTGGGCGACGACCTGCGCGACATCCAGGCCGGCCGCGCCGCCGGCATGCGCACGGTGGCCTGCGCCTGGGGCTACTGCGGCCCCGTCGAGCCGCAGCACTGGAACGCCGACCATTTGCTGGACACCCCGCAAGCGCTGCTGGAACTAGTGACTGGCGTGCTGAAGGCGGCGCAGGCGCGGCAGCTGGCCGCTTGAGGCACATCCCTTTCCGTAACGTAAAACCGGGGTCTGCCCCGACAGGTCTGCCCCCTTGCGTCGATACCACGAATGCGTCATGCAAGAGTGTGAAGTTTGCGCTACAATGAAGGTTCTGTGGGGACGACCTGGTTTCGACGTGGGTTGCAAAGCAGCGCAGGGCATACCGAGGGCTGGCTACCTCGTAAATACAACCAGAAAAAACTTAACTGCAAACGATAACTCGTACGCACTGGCAGCTTAATCGCTGTTAGCTCTAGAACACCTCGTCCCTGGGGTGGGCCGTCAAAAGCTCTAGAGTCATTTACAGGGACTCGTCTGATGCTGGGTTACTTAGCATTCGACTAAATAATAGGTAACTCGCTTGTACACAGCGTGCACGTCCGCGTTGTACCGGTTAAATTAAATGGCAGTGCTAAGTATGTAGAACTGTCTGTGGAGTGCTTGCGGACGCGGGTTCGATTCCCGCCGTCTCCACCACTGAATAAATAAAAGGGCTTCCCCGTTTTGGCGGGGAGGCCCTTTTCATTTATTCCATGCATGCAGAACGCGGGCAGCGCATCCGCGTCCGGTACGGGCGCGGGGGTTTTGCGGGACTTCGGCGAGCGCAGCTCGGCGCCGCAAAACCGGGCTGCGCTTGCAAGCGCAACCCTCCCGATTCTTCTGGCCAGCTCTTGCGCCGCAGGCGGTTTTCCCTGACGACAACCTTAGCTGCTCAGGCTATGCGCGAATGCCGGACCCAACCCTCGCTTCGTCATGCAACATCAGGGGCCAATGATATAGTGGCGGAAATATAGATAGTCACTGAAGGAAACTACCATGAAAAACGACACAAGCGCTCGCCCGCAAGCAAGCCAGACACCGGCCAGACTCAGCAAAGGGGACTTCGTCACCGCACTGCGCAAGTTGCTGCAAGAAGAAGCAAAGGCCGGCAAGTCCAGCGTGGATGTACGCGCCGCGACCCTGCACACCGACGTTGGCGTCTATCCCGCGCGCGGCCACTCGATGCCAACCTGTTGCACCGTCATGCATGAAGAGATGCAGCCGGGCGACGAGGTACTGCTGACGCCACCCGGCGGCAAAGGACCTGCGCTGCTGGTACGGTATAAATTGCCGCGCTAAAATCGCCGCCTTGGGCTAGCGGCGGCGATTCAGCCGGCGGGTTTGCCTGTGACCTCGCCAATTGCACTCCCGGGCCTCGCTCATCCCTGCAGCATGAACCTGATTGATGAACGTCGCACAGGCAGCAGCAACCGCCAGTAAGCGCGCTGCATACAAAAAAGTGGCGCGATGTCCACGCATGGCGGACCTGCCGCTCCCCACCGCTCCCCCAATGCTCAGAGCGTAACCACAGCGGCAACCCTCCCTGAGACGATGCCTGAACAGCAATCCGTCACGATGGCGTCGAGCAGGTCTTTTACAGCGGCTCCCGTCAAGCGAAACGCGACCTTGGCATCGCCCGCAGCCGGGGACAAGCATGGCTAGCGAAACGCAAGAAGGCTCGCTATCCGTCCGGCACTGTCGCGCGACGATGCATGGCGAACCTGGTTTCTCCCGGATGACTTGGCCTCGTACAAGGCCTGGTCAGCGAGTTCGATGAGCTCGACTGGCTGGTTTTCCAGATGCCTCGGCATAAAAGCCGCCACGCCGACACTGGCCGTGACCACGCCAGGGGGATTGCCCCGATGCTCGATTCCCAGCGATTGCACGGCATGGCGTATGCCTTCCGCCACCGCCAAGGCGCCCGGCAAATCCGTACCGGGCAACAAAATGACCATTTCCTCGCCGCCGTAGCGCGCCGCAAGGTCGCCCGGCCGGCGCATGCTGTAGGCCACCACTTTGCCGATTTTTCTCAGGCATTCGTCGCCGGCCACATGGCCATACAGGTCGTTGTATTGCTTGAAGAAGTCGACATCGATCAACACCAGCCCAAGCGGGCCATCTTCCCGCTGCGCCCGACTGAACTCGGCAAGCAGCGACTGGTCGAAGTGGCGCCGGTTCGCCAGCCCCGTCAATCCATCCTGGCTGGCAAGGCGGGCCAGGGTTTCATTGATCAATTCCAGCTCGTTGCGCGCCTCGACCAGCCGCGCCTCGCTTTTTACCCGCAAATCGATTTGCCGCACCCCGCGGTAGCCGATGAAGGCAATCAGCAACATCAACACCCCGCCCACGGCGTGTTGCATCACCGTATCGAGGCGCCACGCAGCGAGGACCTCATCCTGCGCCAGTGCGGCAGAGACCACCAGCGGGTATTCCTCGATTCTTCGATAGCTGTAGATGCGCGTCACGCCATCGACCCGTGATTTGATCACGGCCGTGCCAACGGGACCTTTTGGCAAATAATCATGAAAGACGGGAAACTGCGAAAGATCGCGCCCCAGCAAGCGTTCATCGAACGGCCGTCTCAACAAAAGAATGCCCTTGCCGTTCGCAATGAAAATGGCGCCCTTTTCGCCTATCGAAAACCGTTCGTAAAACTGCCTGAAATAATGCATGTCGATGGTCGCCAGCGCCACGCCGCCAAAGCTGCCATCAGGCATATTGATACGCCGCGATACCGTGACGACCCAGTCCCCCGTCGATTTGCTGCGCACGGGCGGGCCGACATAGGGCCCGCGATCGCCATGCGTTCGATGGTAGTTGAAATACTCCCGATCAGAATTGTTCAGATGGCTCAACAGCGTCTTCTGGGAGTTCACCAGCCAGCTGCCATCCTTGGCATAGACGAAGATGCCGTGCAGCTGCGGCAGCTCGGCGACACGGGCGACCAGCAATTTATGGATACGCTCCAGTTCCGTGCCGGAGGCGACGTCCGCCTCCACCCGCTCCACCAGTCCGACCAGCACCGTATCGGCTTCCTTGATGGTGTCATAGGCATGCTGGGCGACAGCCTGCGCCAGGTTGGCGCTTTCGCGGGCCGCTTCATTGAGCTGCACTTCCCGCGCGCGCAAGGTCATCCATAACTGGATCGCCAGCAGCGACAGACACACCAGCACGACAAAGGAGATAGCCAGCGGCAACAAGGAGAAACCACGGAAGCGAGTGCCCAACAATCGTGGCGGCAGGCTATGCGACCTGGTCATGGCGACACTCCCATTTTGATATTTAGCAAAGTGTGCATGAAATAGGCAGCAACATACTCACACATCGTCACGAAAAATATGAAAAATTCATCATGTGACTTGCCGCGTGACATGTCCTTTGCGCCATGGCGGCGGTGAACCCTGTGCCAGTTCGCAACTGTTTGCGGAAGCGCAATCACAGATGGAATGGACTGCGAAACAATGCCAACTCCCCCAGCGTTGCATATAACGGAGTCGAGCATGCTTGAAGTACAGCCCAGGGACAAGCGCGGATTTTTCATCCTGCCTCAGGCACCAGAGGATGCCGGATACTATGTCTATGGCACCCCTGGCAGGGGCGCGGGTCAATATGCGCATCCGAATATGATGATGGCACTCCTGTATGTGGAGCGCGAATGGCAAGCGGTCGATGACCGGCAATTTGGCATTGGCAATATCAGTCTGGCTAACGGCACCGCCTATGGCCAGCACTCAAGCCACAAATCCGGCCTGGAGGTGGACATTCGCCCGCTGCGCAAGGACGGCCTTCATATTCCCGTGTATTGGTATGACAAAGGCTACGATCAAGCCGCGACGGCAAAGCTCATCGCACTTTTTCGCGCCCATGCCAGTGTGCGCAGGGTGCTGTTTAACGATACCCACATTCCATTCGTGACGCCATTCAAAAATCACGACCATCACTTTCATCTGGAACTGAGAGCCTGATATGAAAACACTATGGCCTATGGCACTGAGCGCCCTCACCCTGTTTTCACCGGCCTATGCAGGTGGCAACAGCGACTGGGGCGCAGACAAACAGTTCAAGGGTTCTTATCTGATTTATTCGAATACCTTGGGCGAGCAACAGCCGCCCACACCGCATGACCGCAAGATTTCTTTCATGGTCACGGGGGCCGTTGCCAAGGACATGTTCGACTCCATGGCTCCGGATTCGACAGAACGCTGCAGTTTGGAGAAAGGCTATCGGCAGCGCGATAAGGAAAATGTTTCCTGTGTCCGGGATCATGACGGCTATAGGTGCTACTTCGGCTTTAACTTGCGCAATGGCAAAAGCATAGGTGGATCGATTTGCTAGGTTGCCTGGGGTGAGCGGGCCTTAGCCCAGCCAATCCTGCACTACTCCCCAGTCCCTGCAAGCAGTCTCCGCAGACGGGCATCCTCCGCCCTGGCCTCCGCCAGCAACATATCCCAATCATCGGGCGGGTGCCCGCCCTCCAGCATCTTGCGGAACACCCGGTAAGCGTCATCGCTGCTCTCATATGCACGCTTGCTATCGTCGTCGTTAACCCATGCAAACACGAGTACCCTGGCAGCCGCATGATAGCGAAAGAACAGTCTGTATTGCTGGAAAAACTTTGCCCGAAACCAGTGTTTATGCGCGTCGCCGAGAGCACCGCCTTGCCGATACTCGGGGCGTGCGGGATCTTGTGGAATGACATCGAACGCCAACTTGGTGATAGCCGCCAGCCGCTTGCTGGCGTTCTTCTTTACGTAACCGACCGGATCCTTCTGCCTGAGCGACTCAACCTGCAAAACCAGCGCCTCAATCTGCGCAAGGAATAGAGGATGGACAAAGACTGTCCATCCATGAATGACCAGCGGCGCAGTCTTGTCCGTGCTCATTCATCGTCTGCCGGCAAGGCAGCATCGAGCTCGACCTCGACATCACCAACCAGTGACCGCAGGCGCTGGATGAGAGCAGTATCCACGGCCAGCAAGCGCTCCGGATGGCTCGCGAGGTCGCGTGCGAGGAAACCCAGGAACTGCCCCAGCACCGGATCATCGCTTGCGGAAGGCCCGGCACGCGTCATGACCACTTCGCCATTCGGGCGAACGGAGTAGTGAATCTTGTCCCGCTTGCCCAACCGCAAGGCGCGACGCACGGTTTCCGGCACAGTGGTCTGGTAACGGTCGGTCAGCGTGGATTCGATGTCGTGGGTAGCGGACATGCTGCTCTCCGGTCAAAATTAGGAATACTTGCATGGTAATGCGATTGCATTACCAAGTCAATGCAGTCACGTACCAAGAATTGCCACTATGCCACCCGGAGCAGAACCCAGTCCCCCATCCCTCACCTCGACAGCGTACACTGGTTCCTCTTCCATTAACGCATTGGTCCACAGTGAAACTCTCGCGCTTTATTACCAGCCATCTGGAGCCTATCCTGGAAGAGTGGGAACTCTTCGCCAGGTCGCTCCCCATTCCCGGCAACGCCATCTCGAAAGCCGAATTGCGCGATCATGCAAAGCAGATGCTGGAAACCATCGTGCGCGACATGGATATCATCGAGAGCGCGGCGCAGCGAAAGAAGAAATCGACCACGGGTGTGTCGGAAATCACGGGCAAGGAAACGGCAGCGGCCACGCATGGCTCGCTGCGCCAGCAGATCGGCTTCACGCTGCCGCAGCTGACGGCGGAATTTCGCGCGATGCGGGCCAGCGTCCTGCGCCTGTGGATGGCACAGGTGTCGGTGACGACGAAAACGGCGACGCAAGACATCTTGCGCTTCAATGAAGCGATAGACCAGGCGCTGCAGGAATCGGCCATACGCTATTCGCAGCAGAGCGACCGGACCCGCAATACCTTTCTCGCCATCCTCAGCCACGATCTGCGCAGTCCGCTGAGCACGATGACGATGGCCGGTGCGCTGCTGAGCAGGCCGAGCGCGAGCTCTGCTTCCACGGTGCAGATCGGTGCGCGGGTGGCCCGCAGCGCAGCGACCATGACAACCATGGTGAACGACCTGCTGGAATTTGCCAGGACGCAGCTGGGGGGGGCGCATGCCCATTTCGCCCAGCTTGGGCGATCTGGGGGAAATCTGCAAGACGGCCGTCGAGGATGCCTCGGCCGCCCACCCGCAGTGCAAATTCGAACTGAGCACCACGGGCGAGATGATCGGCGACTTCGATGCCCCGCGGCTGGCCCAGCTGTTTTCCAATTTGCTCAACAATGCCGCGCAATATCGCACCGACGACCAGCCGGTGAGCATCACAGCCTGCGGCGATGCCGATACGGCCGTGGTGCAGGTGAAGAATTTCGGCCGCCAGATCCCGGCGGAGTCGCTGAAGAGCATTTTCGACCCCTTGGTGCAACTGGCCATTTCCGACGATCACAAGGCCCCCAACGCCACCAGTATCGGCCTGGGTCTGTTTATCGCGCGTGAAATCGCCAGCGCGCACGGCGGCACCATCGGCGCCGAGTCGAGCCTGGAATCCGGCACGGCATTTACCGTGCGCCTGCCCCGGGTGTGGCTGAACGAGGGAGCGAACGGCGGCTAGGCGCGGCTCCCACGCAGAAGACGCTGCCCCTGCGGGGGCGGGCTCGGCCTACCTGCGGCTGAGCGGCACATACTCGCCCGGCAAGCTGGCCACCTCCAGCGCATCGGCAAACGCCAATAAAAATTTCGCCGGGCCATGTTCGGACACCAGCAAGGAGGCGCCCTTGTGGCGCAGCAGTTTCAGCACTTCCTGCTGGTGCGCCTGGTATTCCTGCGAATGGCCGTAAAACGTTTGATACATCTCAAGCGTTTCCATGGCCTTGGCGGCCAGGATGAATTCGGGTTTGTCCATGATGTCTCCTCGTTGTCATTGCTGCCAAAAACACGAAAAAAAACCTGCAAGATGTGCTGGCCCGTGCCGGTCGCACTGCCTTGCGGCAGCCACATCCGTATTTCCATCATACGCCTCAAGCCGGCCATTGCACCGTCCTGCCGTGCATCTTTTTCCCTCGCGCCCTTCCGGCGCCATCCCTGCGGTGCGCGCGCTGGCGCCAGCTGCCCGCGCATGGCATCATGCGCGTTGCCCATCCACTCCAACGACACATGGACCAATTTCATTTCCTCGTCGGCGAATTCAAGAAAAATAGCCCCTTTATTCCCGCCACGGCCAGCGCGCAACTGTTTGCCTGGTTCGCGCACATCGGCGAACCCGTCGAGCGCTACGGCAACAAGCGCGGCAAGATCGTCAAGTTCTCACAGCGAAATTACGAGACGATGCTGTTCGCGCCAGAGACCAACAGCATCGGACTGCTTTCGCCGCGTATCGTGCCGCCCGACGAAGCTTACGAGGCCGTCAACTGCGACGCGCAAGCCATGTATTCGTCGGACTCGGAGCTGATTCTGTCCATATGCGCCAGCAAGCTTGCGCTGGCGCCGCTGTTCGATGGTGCACGGGCCATACCCGGCCTGTTTGAGCATTGCGAATATGTATATTGCTACGCTGAAACGCAGGGCTATGGCACCGGCTACGCACTCGGCTACCGGCAGCTCGATGAGGCCCATCCGATGACCTTTGGCACGCCTTGCCCCGCAAATAACTGGGCTGCCATCAAGCGGCGCGGGCTGCAAGATGCGCACCTGCGCGATGTCTATCCCATCAACGGTTTCACGCAAGCCAGACTCGATGCGCTGCCGCCCGAGCGCCGGCAAGCGCTGCGCGCTGCGATGCAAGCCCATGGCCGCTGTGAGGACCATGCCGGCTGGCTCTTCTGGTACCTGCAGCCCGAAGAACTGGAAGCGGCCCGCGCCGCACTGAACGCACACGCCATGCTGGGCGCCTACATCAACCACCGAAGCTCATGAGCACACATTTATCGCTGCACTGCTACCTGCAAGACGAGGCCGCAGAACGTCCGCTGCCCTGTTCCGACGTGACCATCGAGGCCGACCCGGCCACCTTGCGCGCCATTGCCCATTTTCTGCTGGCCAGCGCGGACACCTTTGATCAGGCGCAAGACCGCGCCGGCATGCACGCGCACCTGCAGGATGCATGGGACGGCTGGCAGGACGATTTCCCCGACCTCGTCGTCGTGGCGGCATAGACTGGCGCCTCCGTCTGTGCGCCTCGGGTAACATACGCCACCGTTGCCATACAGAGAACCTTGATGCCCCCTACCCGATACGCCCTGGCGTCGCTGCGCGCCGCCGTGCTGGCCGCCGCGCTGGCCAGCCTGTCCGCCTGCGCCAGTCCGCCCGCGCACGAAACGCTGTTCCTCACGACCACCCTCACGCCCGCGCATTCCTTTACCAAGGGCATCGAAGGGCCGGCCGTCGATGCGGATGGCAATATCTATGCCGTCAACTTTGCGCGCCAGCAAACCATCGGCAAGGTCAGCCCCGGCGGCACGGGCGAGGTCTACCTGACCCTGCCCGGCACCAGCATCGCCAACGGCATCCGCTTCGGCAGCCGGGGACAGATGTACCTGGCCGACTATATGGAGCACACGATCTACCTGGTCGACCCGGCCACGCGCGCGCTCACCATCCACGCGCGCGAACCGCGCATGACGCAGCCGAACGACATCGCCATTACGGCCGACGACGTGCTGTATGCGAGCGACCCGAACTGGAAAGAAAACACGGGCCGCGTGTGGCGCATCGCGCAAGACGGCACGGTAACGCTGGCGCTCGACACCATGGGCACGGCCAACGGCATCGAGGTCAGCCCCGACGGCAAGATCTTGTACGTGAATGAAAGCGTGCAGCGCAATATCTGGATGTATGACATCGCCGCGGACGGCAGCCTGAGCGGCAAGCGCCTGCTGATCCAATTCGACGATTTCGGCATGGATGGCATGCGCGTGGACGTTGACGGCAACCTGTACGTGACGCGCTACGGCAAGGGCAGCGTGGTCAAACTGTCGCCGCAGGGCCGCATCTTGCGCGAGATCAGCGTGCCCGGCGCCAAGCCCAGCAACATCACCTTCGGCGGCCCCGATGGCCGCACGGCCTACGTGACGGAAGTGGTGCAAGGCCGGCTGCTGCAATTTCGCGTCGACCGCCCGGGGCTCGAATGGCAGCGGGCGCAGGAGCGGCGCAAGCCCGAATAGCATGTCGGGACGTCGGCTTACGCGCTTGCGCGCTAAGCCGACCTACGCTGCGCCACCATGCACGCGCAGTCTGGTAGGTCGGCTTAGCCGGAACGGCGTAAGCCGACAACATCGTTGGCCGCAGCCAGGTCAGCGGGGAATGATGCGCTGCGCCTTCAGGCGCTCGAACAGATTGAAAAAAGCGTCCTGCGTATCCTGGTAATCAAGAAAACCCGCCTTGCGGCTCTTGCCCATGTCCGTCATCACTTCCATCGGCCGGCCCAGGTCGGCATCCGTATGCCACCACGAGGCCAGGCGGCCGATGTCGGGTTCCGCCAAGCCATGCTGCTGTGCGATGGCGCGCCACCGGGCGGGCGCGTCGTGCATGCGGCCGGCCAGCGGCGCCATGGCCTGCGGCAAGTCCGCCGCTTCGATGCCGAAGTAGGCGGCCAGGCGCGGCCACAGCCACTTCCAGCGGAACACGTCGCCATTGACGATATTAAAATCTTCGTTGCGCGCGCAAGGGCTGTCGGCCGCCCACGCCAGGTGGCGCGCGATCTGGCCCGCGTCCGTCATGTCGGACAAACCGTGCCACTGCGCGGGCGAACCGGGGAAGACGAAGGGCTGGCCGCTGGCCTTGCACAAATGCGCATACACGGCCAGGGTCTGGCCCATGTTCATGGCATTGCCCGGCGCATAGCCGATGATGGTGTGCGGGCGGTGCACGCTCCACGTGAAGCCGTACTGTGCGGCCGCTTCAAACAGGCGGTCTTCCTGCGCGTAATAAAAATTCTCGACGGGCTGGCGACCCTGCTCTTCGCGGAATGGCGTGACGGGCACGGCGCCCTGGCCATACGCGTCGAACGGTCCCAGGTAATGCTTGAGGCCCGTCACCAGGGCCGCGTGGCGCAGGTGGCCTTTCGGCCCCAGCGCGGCCAGCACCTTGGCCACCATGGCGCCGTTGACGCGGATGTTTTCCTGCTCGTTTTCCTGGCGCGCCCAGGCTGTAAAAAAGACGTGGCTGGCGTCGAAGTCCGCCAGCGCGGCGGCGACGGCGGCGCCGTCCGTCGCGTCCAATTGCAGGGCGGTGCAGCCGGCGGGAACTGGCGTGCGGCCGCGCGAAACGCCCGTCACCTGCCAGCCTTCGCCGAGCAGATGCGTGGCCAGCTTGCTGCCGATGACGCCGCTGGCGCCGATGATGAGGGCGTGTTTGTGCATGAGAGAGTAGCTCCGAAAGAAAAATCCATCATATCCGCGACGCAAATTCTTATCCGCGATACTATTTCACCCTATTCATGAATAAAATTCGCGGATCATGTTTTCATCAGAACATTTGAAGGGCCTCACGCCCTTTCTCGCCACGGCCGACGCGGGCAGTTTTACGAAGGCGGCCGAGCGGCTGCACCTGAGCAGCTCGGCCGTCAGCAAGAGCGTGGCGCGGCTGGAAGAGCGGCTGGGCGTGCTGTTGTTCGAGCGCAGCACGCGCAGGCTGACACTGAGCGATGCGGGCCGCGCCTATTACGCCACCTGCAAGCGCGTGCTGCAGGAACTGGCGGACGCGGAAGACGTGCTGGCAGAACATGCGACGGAACTGGCGGGCAAGGTGCGCATCGGCGTGCCCGCCGCGTATGGCCGGCTGCGCGTGATGCCTGCCCTGCTGGCGCTGTGCGCGCAGTATCCGCGCCTGCAGCCGTCGATTGCCTTCAGCGACCTCTTCGTCGACCTGTTCGAGGAGCGCATCGATATCGCCGTGCGCATCGGCGCGCCATCGCAGTGGCCGGCAGCGCTAGGGCAGATGCACCTGGGCGACGAGCAGCTGATCCTGTGCGCGGCGCCTGCCTACCTGGCGCGGCGCGGCAGGCCCGCCTCCATCGCGGACCTGGACGGCCACGACTGCATCGCCTACGGGCGCGGCGACGGCTCGCCCATGCCGTGGCTGTTCCCGGACGAGGACAAGGGCGGCCAGCTGGAATACCGCCTGGCATCTCCCCGCATGACGGTGGGCGACGCGGAGGCGCGCACGGCCGCCGTGCTGGCGGGACTGGGCGTGGCCCAGCTGGCCACCTGGCTGGTGCAGGAACACCTGGCCACGGGCGCCATCGTGGCCGTGCTGCCGGAACTGGCCACGCCAGGCCTGCCCCTGTACCTGGCGTGGCCGCTGGCGCGCCAGCTGACGCCGAAAACAGGCACCCTGCTGCAGGAATTGCGGCAGCGGCTGACAATCAGCTAACAATAGGGCTTGACCCTGACGTAACGTCAGGCACGATGCTGTCCGTACGCACCAGGAAAGGAGCAAACGATGCTGTTGAAAATCGGTGAACTGGCCAAGATGACAGGCTTGAGCATCCGCACCCTGCACCACTACGACAGCATCGGCCTGCTCTCGCCTTCGGCGCGCACGCAAGCTGGCTACCGCCTGTACCAGCACGGCGACATGGACCGGCTGCACCGGATCATGGCGCTGCGCAAGTTCGGGCTGTCGCTGGCCGATATCGCCAACGCACTCGCCGGCCCGGACCTGCCCTTGAGCGCCATCGTGGCGCAGCAGATCGCCATGCTCGAGCGCCAGATCGCGCAGGCTTCCACCCTGCGCGAGCGCCTGCGCACCCTGCAGGCGCAACTGGCGCAGGGGCAGGCGCCGGAACTGGCCGAGTGGCTCACCACAATGGAGTTGATGACCATGTACGACAAATATTTTACCGAGGAAGAACTGCAACGGATGCCGCTGCTGACAGATAGCGCCGTGGAACAGGAATGGAAGGCACTGGTGACGCGCGTGCGCGCCGCCAGGGATGCGGGCGCCAGCCCGGACGATGCGCGGGCGCAGGCGCTGGCCACGGAATGGATGGTCAAGCTGGTGCGCGACACGGGCGCCCACCCGGGCCTGTTCGCGCGCCTGAACAGCATGCACGCGCAGGAACCATCGATGCAAGCGACGACCAGCATCGATGCGGAATTGATGCAGTTCATCCTCGCCGCCTTCAACGCTTCGCGCATTGCGCTATATCGGCCTTTCCTCGATGAGCAGGAATATGCGTATTTACTCGCCAACTACGGCAGGCGCTCGGGCGAGTGGCCGGCCCTGATCGCCGCCGTGCGCGCCGCCATCGATGCGCGCACGCCGCCCACGGACCCGGCCGTGCTGCAGCTGGCGCGGCAGTGGCTGGATCTGTTCCGCTCGTATGCGGGCACTGACCCGGCCACGCAGCTGAAGTTCCGCCAGGCGCACCAGCAGGAACCGCGCTTGATGCAAGGCAGCTTCGTCGACGCCGCCATGCTGCAATACCTGGGCGCGGCGATGGCCGTGGTGGCGCAGGAGCGTCCGGCCAAATAAGTTGACGTGTGGCATCTCGTGGGCGCGGCCATGTAGAATCGGCCATCGCCCACGAGAGGAACCACCGATGCGCCGCTTTCTGCTTGCCTGCCTGACCCTGCCCGCCTGCCATATCGCCATGGCTGGCGATACGCCCGTGCAAGGCGTGTGGCAGGGCACCCTGGGCAAGGCGAATATCGTCGCCTGCTTCAACCAGCCCAGTCCCACGCAAGGATCTGACCGCAGCGGCAACTATTACTACACGCGCTACAAGACGCCCATCATGCTGTCCATGCCGAACGGCAAGAGCGACTGGAGCGAGTCCGACGCCAAGGGCGACACGACGGGCACGTGGTCGTTGAAAGCGCCGCAGGGCGGCAAGCTCAGCGGCACCTGGACGGAGCCGAAAAGCGGCAAGACCCTGCCGCTGGCCTTGACCTTGCTGGAAGCGGCGGGCGACCGCGACCATCCATCCTGCGCCAGCGATGCCTACAACCTGGCGCTGGAAGACTTTCCCGGCACCAAGGTCAGCAAACCCCTTACCTTCGAAGGCAAGCAATACCGCAACCTGCAAGTGGGCGACACCATCACCGTGGAACTGATGGCGCCTGGCGACGGCATCGCGAAAATCAACGCGCAGCTGCGCGCCGTGCTGGCAAAAAGTAAAAAAGACCTGGAAGACTTCTATGCCACGCGCCGCGAATACCTGGGCCGCAACGGTTTCACGACGGAAGACGAAGTGTATGCCGAGCCCACCTACTGGTCGCCGCGCTGGGTGACGGTCAAATTCTACCGCTGGGCGGCCGGCTATGGCGCCAGCGGCATCTCCATCCGCTTCCGCACCTGGGACGTCAAAACGGGCCAGGAGACGGACGTGTGGAACTGGTTTGGCGCCAGCGCCAGCGATGGCGACGACAAGGCCGAATTGCCGGACCGATTGCGCCAGGCCCTGTTCAAGGATGTGACAATCGACGCCGAATGCAAGGGCACGGATTACGACGGCCGTGGCCGCTTCCACCTGTCCTTGAAGCCGGAAGGCGTATCGTTCTGGGAAGACTCGAACGGCAGCGGCTGCGAAAACGATTTTTTACTGCCCTACAGCAAGGTCGGCCCCTTCCTCACCGTCAAGGGCCGCGCCGCGCTCAGCGATCTGCTGCCGAAGAACTAGGCGCGATCGCCTCGGCAACCATCTCCGCCGTGGCGGCCGCCAGGGTCCAGCCCAGGTGGCCGTGGCCCGTGTTGTAGTAGACGCCCGGCGCCTTGCCCGGCCCCACTTTCGGCAGCATGGCCGGCAGCATGGGACGCAGGCCGGCCCACGGGATCACTTTGCGCGTATTGACTTCAGGAAAGCACTGCTGCACCCACTGCAATAGCGGGCGGATGCGGTCGGCGCGGATGTCGTGATTGACGCCGTTGAATTCCGCCGTGCCCGCCACGCGCAGCCGGTCTTCGCCCAAGCGGCTGCTGACCAGCTTGGTCGCGTCGTCGAGCAGGCTGACCTGGGGCGCGGCCGCGCGGCTGGCGCCGTCATCGAGCTGCACGGTGATCGAATAGCCTTTCACGGGATACACATTCACGTGGTCGCCCAGCATGGCCGCCATGGCGCGGCTGGCCGTGCCCGCGCAGATGACGACGGCGTCGAACACGGCGCTGTCCTCGCCCACGCTCTCACCCACGCTGATGCGCACCTTGCCGTGCTCGCGCGCCAGCGCCGTCACCTGCGTGCCGTAGCGGCAGGCCACGCCCAGGCGGGCGCAGGCGTCGGCCAGGCCGCTGGTGAACTTGTGGATGTCGCCCGTGGAATCGCTGTCCGTGTAATAGCCGCCGTAAAAGTCGCCGTGCAGGGCCGGTTCGATGGCGCGCATGTCTTGCGGCGTGACGGCGCGCCGCTCCAGCCCTGCCTGCGCCAGCAGGCGCGACACGCCGGCCGCCCGCTCGAAGCCGGCTTTGTCACGGTACACGTGCAGGATGCCGGCGCGGCGGTGATCAAAATCAATGTTTTCTGCCTGCGCCCACGCAAACAGATGTGCGCGCGCGGCAATCGCCATGCGCGCCGTGGCGATGGTGTTGCGCTCGTAACCCGGCATGGCGGCGAGAAACTCGGCAAACCAGCTCAGCTTGTGCCAGCTGGGCCAGGGATGCAGCAGCAAGGGCGCATCGCGCCGCGCCATCCATTTCACGGCGTTCCAGATCGTCGCCTTGTGGTTCCACACTTCCGCGTGCGAGGCCGACAATTGCCCGCCATTCGCATACGACGTTTCCATGGCGGCATAGCGGTGGCGCTCGATCAGGGTCACGTGCACGCCCCGTTGCGCCAGCGCGTACGCCGTGGTGACGCCCGTGATGCCGCCGCCGATGACGGCCACCGTGCGGCTCATGGCGCCCCTAGCTTGTGCACGACGGTATCGCCCGCCTGCAGGACGCGGCCATCGTCGGCCAGCACGTCCATGCGGCGCACGGGCAAGCCTGAACCGCGTTGCAGCAGGGTCGAATGCGCCTCGCCCGACTCGAATAATTGCGCCTCGCTCCACTGGCGCAGGCCGACCACGACGGGGAACAGGGCCAGCCCCTTGGCCGTCAACACGTATTCCTGGTAGGCCGTGCCGTCCGAAGCGGGCGCGACCGTAAAGATGCCCTCTTCCACCAGGGTGTGCAGGCGATCGGCCAGGATGTTCTTCGCCACGCCCAGGCTTTTCTGGAATTCCCCGAACCGGCGCAGGCCGTCGAAGGCGTCGCGCACGATCAAGAGCGACCAGCGCTCGCCGATCACGTCGAGCGCGCGCGCCACGGGACAGGGGTCGGTTTTCAGGCTCTTGCGCTTGGCCACGGGTCTCTCCTTGATTGAGTGGTTGCATTTTAAAACTAATCACCGTAGACTCCAACTGGTTTTAATTTGAAACCACTTACATACAAGCCCATGCGCGATACAACGACTCCCCTCACCAGCACACTTCCCCCTTCTCTCGTCTGGCTGTTTGCCACGGCGGCCGGCCTCAGCGTGGCCAATGTGTATTACGCCCAGCCCTTGCTCGCCACCCTGGCGCACGAGTTCGGCATGACGGAGGCGGCCAGCGGCATGGTCATCACGGCCACGCAGCTCGGCTGCGCGCTGGCCCTGCTGCTGCTGGTTCCCCTGGGCGACATGCTGAACCGGCGCCGGCTGACCCTGTTCCAGCTGGGCTTGCTTGCCGTCTCCCTGGCGGCGCTGGGCTGCGCCCGCTCCACGGCCGCCTTGCTGGGCGGCATGCTGCTGGTGGGCTTGCTGGGCACGGCCATGACGCAGGGCTTGATCGCCTACGCGGCCAGCGCGGCGGCCAGCCACGAGCGGGGCAGGGTCGTCGGCATGGCGCAGAGCGGCGTGGTGATCGGCCTGCTGCTGGCGCGCACCCTGTCCGGCGTGGTGGCAGATATCGCCGACTGGCGCGCCGTGTATGTTGTCTCGGCCGCCATCGCCTGCGCCCTGTTGCTGCTGCTGTGGCGCAAGCTGCCGCCGGCGCAGCCGAGCAGGCAACGGCTGGCTTACGGCGCCCTGCTCGCTTCCATGCTGGACATGTTGATGCACAACAAGGTGCTGCGCGTGCGCGGCATGCTGGCCCTGCTGATGTTTGCCGTCTTCAATATTTTCTGGAGCGCCCTCGTGCTGCCCCTGACGGCGCAAGGCTATGGCCATGCGGCCATCGGCGCTTTCGGGTTAGTGGGCGTGATCGGCGCGCTGGGCGCGGCGCGGGCCGGTGCGCTGGCCGACAAGGGCCGCGCCCAGTGGACGACGGGCGCGGCACTATTGCTGCTGCTGGCCGCGTGGCTGCCGCTCAGTTTTGCCGGTACGGCCCTGTGGCCCCTGCTCGTCGGCATCATCGCGCTGGACCTGGCGGGCCAGGCCATCCACGTGACGAACCAGAGCCTGATCTTCAAGGACGACAGCGACGCGCACAGCCGCCTGGTGGCGTGCTACATGCTGTTTTATGCGGTGGGAAGCGGTGCGGGGGCGATTGCCGCCACCAGCGTGTATGCGCTGGCGGGCTGGCATGGCGTGTGCGCGCTGGGCGCGGCGGTCAGCTTGCTCGCCCTGCTGTTCTGGCGGCTGACCTTGCCTATCGAAAAATAGGACTTAATTCAGCATCGCGGCGGCGGAGCCGTGGCGATACGTCTTCAGTGCATCAGGCTGGATCTGGATCAGCGAACCGCTGACTTTAATCAAATGCAAGTCCGTCAACTGGTG
Source organism: Janthinobacterium sp. GW822-FHT07H11 (assembly GCF_058798615.1). Classification (NCBI taxonomy): domain Bacteria; kingdom Pseudomonadati; phylum Pseudomonadota; class Betaproteobacteria; order Burkholderiales; family Oxalobacteraceae; genus Janthinobacterium; species Janthinobacterium sp. GW822-FHT07H11. The sequence goes on along the minus strand of NZ_CM179507.1, from coordinate 1,770,271 downwards.
CAGCACGCGCGACAGCGTGGCGGGCGCCAGGTTCAGGAACGATGCCAACAGACTTTTCTTCAGGTCCAGCTTGACTTCGTTCGAGCGCTGCTGGTCCGATGCCTGCAGCAGATACTCGACCACGCGCTGGGTGGCATTCTGCACGGAGCAGCGTTCCACGTTGCGGATAAAACCCATCAGGTGGTGCGACAGGCTGTTCATCATCTGGCGCGCGATGCGGGGCGACTGGTCCAGCAAGCGCAACAGCGCGTGCGGCGGAATGCGCAGCAGCAGGCAATGCTCGAGCGCTTCGGCGCAGAACGGATATGGTTCATCGAGGAAAATCATGGCTTCGCCGAAGCTCTGGCCCGGACGGATCAGTTCCAGGACCTTGTCGGTCCCTTCCATGGAAAACACGCTCAGCTTGACGAGGCCGAAGACCACCACATAGGCGCCTTCCGCCACTTCACCCTTGCGGAACAGGACCTTGCCTTTTTCCACTTCCACGCGCACTACATCCTGGCGCAATTGCTCTAATTGCGAAGGGGAAATATGGCGGAACAGAGCCTGGCTCGATAGCAAGCCGTCGACGTTGACCTTATGCATGACACTCTCTTATTAGATTAGCGAATGACTAAGAGTGTAATGCGCAGGCACGGTCAAGGCCATACGTCAAAGGAACTAGGGTTGTCTAGGCCGTAACGCCATGCAGATCAAACAATCGCGCATTCCTTGTGGCTTTTTGGCACGGTATTTGCGCTTTGCTTGATCTTTATTTACCGAGTTCGCGCTCGACCGCATACACGGCGATCTGCACGCGGCTGCTGAGCTTGAGCTTTTTGAGGATGTTTTGCACGTGGATTTTCACCGTGCTTTCGGCCACGTCCAGCTGGCGCGCGATTTCCTTGTTGCTCAGCCCTTGCGCCAGGCAGGCCATGGCTTCGCGTTCGCGCGGCGTCAGTTTGTCATAGTCGGCCTGGGGCGCGTTCTGCCCCGCGCGGAACTGCGACACGAGCTTGGCCGTCATGGCGTCGGCGATCACGGATTCACCGGCGGCGGCGCGGCAGATGGCCTGGCCCAGCTGCTCGGCTTCTATATTCTTCAGCAAGTAGCCGCGCGCGCCCGCGCGCAGGGCCGCGCCCAGGTCCGCCGCGTTTTCCGACACGGTCAGCATCAGCACCACCATCTGCGGCAGTTCCTGCAAGATCAGCTGCAACGCTTCCACGCCGGACACGCCGGGCATGTTCAAGTCCATCAGCACCACGTCGGGCAGCAATTCAGCCGCCAGCCTGACGCCGTCGAGCCCGTTCGATGCCTCGCCGACCACCTGGAATTCAGGGTTGCGCTGCAACAGCAGCTTGACGCCGCTGCGCAGCAGGGTGTGGTCATCGACCAGCAGGATTTTGATTGGAGCGTTCACTATGTTTGTATCTTCTACCTGGTAGGAATCTGTGTACTGTTACGCGGCCTGGCGCCGCGCCGCCGGCAGGGCCAGCGAAATCGTCGTGCCGCCGCCGGGCGTGCTGTCGATGGAAAACTGCGCGCCGAGCCGCTCGGCCCGTTCCTGCATGATACGCAGGCCGATCTGCAACTCCGTTTTCTTGTCGCGCAAATGGGCCGCGAAACCCTCGCCATCGTCGCGCACCTGCAATGCAAAATCGCGCCCGTTTTCCACGCGCACCGCCACATTGCTGGCCTGCGCGTGCTTGCGGATGTTCGACAGCGCTTCCTGCACGATGAACAGGATCTGCAACTGCTGCTCGGGCGCCAGCGGCGCGCCGTTGCCGTACATTTCCAGCGTGCCAATGACGCCCGTCTGCAGCTCGAACTTGGCCAGCACTTCAGCGAGCTTGCCTTCGAGGTCGCTGCCATGCCAGCGCGTGCGGAAATTGACCAGCAATTCTCGCACATCCTGGTAGCTTTGCTCGACACCCATACGCATCAGCGGCAGCACTTCGGCCGCCTCGTCGAGCTGGCCCCGGCGCACGGAATCGTCGAGCATCTGCACTTGCAGGCTGATGAAATTGAGGCTTTGCGCGATACTGTCATGCAAGCCCTCGGCCAGCAGGCTGCGCTCGCGCGCCACGGCAAATTCCTTTTCGCGCGCGATCAGGCGCTGGTTTTCAATGGCAATGCCCAGGCTCTGGCCCAGGGTTTCCAGCCAGCCCTGCTGCTGCGTATGCTTCGCTTGCGGCTGCGCAAAATGCAGCGAAAAACTGCCCACCACCTGCTCGCGCGCGAGGATGGGAAACACGGCGATGGCGACAAAGCCTTCCTCCTGGCAGCGGAAGCGCTGCAGCGCTTCGACCTGGCGGAAATCGCGGATCTGGATCACACCCTGCGCCACGGCCGCGCCGCACAGGCAGTCGTTATTACGGATGCAATGTTCCTCTTCGACCATGGCGTCGGAAATGCCTTCGTGCACGATGATGTGCACCGTGTCGTTTTGCGGGTCGAGGATGCGCACGGTGCCGCCTTCGGCCTGCGCGAACTGCATCACATGGCGCAAAAAGCCACGGCACAGCGCATCGATCGCATGCTGGCCCGCCAGCAAGGTGGAAATATCGTGCAGGGTGGCCAGCTGGCGCTCCTGCGCGGCGCTCAAGCCCGTTGCGGACTGTGCCTGGCGGCGCTGGCGCCAGCGCGAGGCTGGAAGTTGTTTGCGGGAAGGATGACTGCGCGGCGCATGCATGAAGAACTCGAATCAAAAAAGGGGAAACACCCGCCACGCTGGGGTGCAGCGCGGCGGGCAAGTCTAGCGTTACAAATGGATCTCGGTACCGAGCAGCTTGACGAACTGCGCCAGCCACGCCGGATGGGCGGGCCAGGCCGGCGCCGTGACGAACTGGCCATCGGTGACGGCGTCCGTGACGGCGATGTCGGCATACGTGCCGCCCGCCAACTTGACTTCCGGCGCGCAGGCCGGATAGGCGGAAATGCGCTTGCCACGGATGACGTCGGCGGCGGCCAGCAATTGCGCGCCATGGCAGACGGCCGCGACAGGCTTGCCCGCGTCGGCGAAATGGCGCACGGCGGCGATCACCTTCTCGTTCAGGCGCAGGTATTCGGGCGCGCGGCCGCCGGCGATCATCACGGCGTCGTAGTCGGCCGGGTCGATCTCGTCGAAGCTGGCATTCAGGGTGAACAAATGGCCGGGCTTTTCCGTGTAGGTCTGGTCGCCCTCGAAATCGTGGATGGCCGTCTTGATCGTCTCGCCGCTCTTCTTGCCGGGACACACGGCATGCACGGTGTGGCCCAGCATCAGCAAGGCCTGGAAAGGCACCATCGTTTCATAATCTTCTGCAAAATCGCCGGTCAAAAACAGAATTTTCTTCGCTGCCATTTAGTTCTCCTATGAAAGATTGATCCCGCAGGGCGTATCTTAGCGCGACTTGGCAGCCATACTGGATATTTGTCAAACTTTTGCCACTTAATGCAGGCATTTGGAGGCTGAGCCAGAATTATTTCAAGGCTCACAGGTCAAATCCAGACGACCCTCTCTTTGAAAGCCCGGCCATGAGTACCACCATGAGCACTCCCCGCGGCGGCACGCTGATCCGCGTCTTCGACCATTTTGCCGATGCGGAGCGCGCCCGCGACGCCCTGCTGGCCGACGGTTTCTTCCCCCATGCGGTGCAACTGGACGCGGGCGACGACGAAGCCGGTCCCGTGCAGGGCAATTTTACTGTCGGCAATCGCGACACCTTCACGGGCCGCCTCGAGCGGGCCATCAACGCCGTGTTTGGCGGCGACAACCATATGTACCGCCGCAACTATGGCACCACGGCATTTCGCGGCATGTTCCGCCTCATCGTCGCCGTCAGCGATCCGCAGGAGCAGGTGCGGGCCCACGCCATCGTGCAGGCATGCAATGGCTGCGACATCGAACAGCGCACGGCCAGCCACGCGGGCGGCCGACGCGCTGACGCAGGCACGCCCGCGCTGGCGGGCTGACGCCCTCCCCTGCACGGCAAAATTATGGCAAGATCAGTGTTCCTTCATTCCACAGCGGAACTTGCCATGATTTATGAAATTGCCCACATCCAGATCAAACCAGCCACACACGACGCCTTCGAGGCGGCCGTGACGCAAGCCGTGCCCCTGTTCCAGCGCGCGCGCGGCTGCGAGTCGATGCGCCTGGAGCGCTCGATCGAGAACGGCGACGCGTATCGCCTGGTGGTGGGCTGGAGCACCCTGGAAGACCATACCGTGCATTTCCGTGGCAGCGAGGACTTCCAGGCCTGGCGCGGCCTGGTCGGCGAATTCTTCGCCGCCCCGCCGCAGGTCGAGCACATGAACACCGTACTGACGGGTTTTTAAGCGGACAGCGCCTGCCCTGCCGCCTTATGCCGCGGGGTGATGGAACACTTGCCGCAAATACGCGAGGAAGGTTTCATCCTTGCACAGGGTCTTGCCCGGCGAATCCGACAATTTCGCCACGGACTGGCCATTGCAGCGCACCAGTTTCATGACGATGTTGAGCGGCGTCAAACCCACGTCGTTGGTGAGATTGGTGCCGATGCCGAAACCCGTCATGATGCGGTCGGCGAAGTGCTGGTACAGGGCAAACGCCTTGTCCAGGTCCAGGCCGTCCGAAAACACGAGGCGCTTGGTATTGGCGTCGATGCGCAGGGCCGCGTAGTGGGCCAGCGCCTTTTCGCCCCATTCGACCGGGTCGCCCGAATCGTGGCGCAGGCCGTCGAACAGCTTGGCGAAATACAGGTCAAAATCGGCCAAAAAGGCATCCATGCCGACCACGTCCGTCAGGGCGATGCCCAGGTCGCCCCGGTATTCCTGCACCCAGTCTTCCAGTGCCGCCTTTTGAAAGTCGCGCAGGCGCACGCCGAAGGACTGGAACGACTGCATGTATTCATGCGCCATGGTGCCGATCGGCACGATGCCCAGCTTTTTCGCCAGGTAGACATTCGACGTGCCCTTGAAGTATTCGGGCACTTCGCGCGCCAGGCGCTGCACCACTTCGTCATGCCAGGCGCCGGAAAAACGCCGGCGCACGCCGAAATCGGAGAATTCGAACGGATGCTTGCGCCGTGGCAGCTTGCCGAATTCCTTGACGGCCGCCACTTTCAAGCCCAGGCGGTGGCGTCCTTCGCGCATGGCCGCATCGAGGTCGAAGCGGCGGAAATACAGTTCGTTGATGATGTACAGCACGAAAATCTCGAAGCCCATCACATGCACTTGCGGCCCGGCCGCATGCACGAGCAGGGTATCGCCGTCCGTGCTGACATCGATGAATTTTCTCTGGAAGCGGAACACCGTCAAAAAGTCGACGAAATCGCTCTTCATGAAGCGCAGGGTGCGCAGATAGGCCAGCTCGTCGTCGGCGAACGACATCGCGCATAAATGGTCGAGCTGTTCTTCCAGCTCGCCCTTCAGTTCGGCCAGCGGAAACGCCGTTTTATTACGGCAAACAAACTCGTATTCGGTATGGGTATTCGGATGACCGTGCAGCAAGGCTTGCCACATTGTAAATTTATACAGATCGGTTTCCAGCAAACTGCGCACTATCGGGGTCATGTGTGTTTTCTCCAACTTCCTGAAGCCAGAATAGTACGCCACCGCAAGCATTTCAGCAGGGCACGCTTGCAGGATGGCCTCAATCCTCTGCGTTGGCCAGCAGTTCAGGCACGACGTCGGCAGCCGTGGCCAGCCGCGCGCCGCGTGCCTGCATGGCGGCAAGGAAGTCGCGCTGCTGCGCCTCGAAGCCCGTGACGGGGCTCATGCAGTCGGTCAGCAAGACCAGGCGCGACAGGGCCGCCTTGCCCTGCTGCGCTTGCAGGTAGTCGGCGATGTGCTCGGTGCTGGCCTTCACGCAGTGGCTGCCCGCCTCGCCGCAGATATACAGTTGCTGCGCCGGCAGCAAGGTGTCGAGGAAAGCGCGGTTAAGCTGGGTGGCAGCATCCTGCGCGTCGGGCACTTCGGCCATGACGGCCGAGTAATGCTCGGTCCAGGGGTTGGAACCCTTGCTCAGCTTGGCGACCACTTGCAGGTGATCCACTTCCCAGCCGTTGTAGGCGGCGCGCACGGCCGCATGGATATTCTGGCCCCAGCTGCCGATCTCGCAATGCACGGGCCACACCATCAGCCGGTAGCGTGCGGCCCGCTCCAGCGCATCGAGGTAGGCCAGCGCGCGCGGCAAGGCGCCGCTGGCGGCGGGCAGGAACAATCGGTCGCGCACCTGCTGCGCGCTGATCTGCGTAAACGGCGCGACGGGGCCGCCATCGCCCGTGCGCCAGAAGGCGGGGTGGGCGATATCGTAGCGGTGGTGGGCGTCGAGCGTCACGCTGATCCGCGTCAAGCCGCTCCCCCCTTCGCGGATCAGCTGCGCCACGCGCAGCATGTCCGCATGGGCGCCGGGCACGGCCAGCGTCGGCGCCGCATCGGGCGGCAGCCAGGTGGCAGGCAAATCGCAAAAATCGTTTTGCGGGTCGATGACGAGCAGGTGCAGCTGGCGTTTCATGGCGATCCTCGGGCGTGGCAGGAACTTGCATGATAATGGCAACATCGCCATCACGCCAATCCGGAGCCCGCCATGCACCATGCCAATCGCAATAACTTGCGCCCGAACAAGTTAATCAACAGCAAATGGACCGCCGTCACGCCCGTCAACAAGGAAAAACATTTTCTCGTCATCAAGCTGTGCGCCGCGGCCACGCCCGATGAAGCCGTCACGCACGTGGAACTGGAAGCCGTGCATACGGGTCGCGTGCAGATCCTGCCCTGGCGCGCGCTGCAGGATACCGCGCAGTGGCATCAGGGGTGGAAGACATAACGGCGCCGGCGCCGCTCGACCAGTTTGACGGCCGCCTCGCCCGCTTCCGCCATGGCATCGGCTTCCGTTGTAAACTGGTGGTCGGCCGACACCCGGCGCTTTTTCACCAGGTTCACCCGGTGCATGGGGTTGGGCGAAGGGGCATAGATGGCGACGTAGGCGCCCCATAGCTTGCAGCCCCGCAAGCGCTCTGCCGTGTAATTTACCTCATAAAAATCAACATACTTTATCGGCACGATGTGCGCTCCAAAATGACATGGCCGGACAGCTTGTCTCTACGGACTGACGCGGTGAGGGTAAAACCATGCGCTCGCGATTGCTCAGGATACTCAATTCAGCTCTCTTTTTATCACGCGGCACAGGGGAAAAAGGATGAATGACTACATCATCTTCATGCATGACGACACGGAAACACCGATGGACGTCACCACGTCCGCATGGGAAGACTACTTCACCATGCTCAGGGCCAGTGGCCGCTTCTGCGGTGGCAGCTCCATCGGGCCCGGCATCTGCGTGCACCGTTCAGGCCAGGCCAGAGCGGTCACGCCACACTTGTCAGGCTATCTGCGTGTGCAAGCTGAAAGTATAGACGATGCAAAAAAATTGTTAATAGGAAACCCCGTACTGAACGCGGGGGGCACGGTGGAAATCCGCGCGCTGCCGCGCGACTGACACGGCATGGCTGGCGGCTATTTCCCCGCCTCGGCCGCGGGATGCATGGACCAGACGACGCTGAGGATTTTCCATGCGCCGTCGCGCTTGACCATCTGCCATGCTTCCACGCCATAGTTCGACAATTTGCCGCCGACGAGGAATTCGTAGTCGAAGTTGACCCACGCCACATGGCGGTCCTGGGTGATCTTGACGTTGTAGAATTTTTCTTCCGTGCGCTGCGGTTCGCGCTTGATGAAGTTGGCGAAAGCGGCATAGCCGCCCGCCGCGACGCCGTCGAAGTGGACGTCCGTCGTGTCGCGCATTTTCTTGATGAAACCGTCGTCGGCCGGCGAAGTGAACAGGATGTTGGTGTGCAGCATCAGCGACGACAGCAGCCTGACGTCCTTGGCGATCAGGGCCGCCTGGAAGTCGGCGACGACTTGCTCGATGGCGCGGAGATCTTCGGGCGTGGCGGCGTGGCGGCCCACGTGGGGTGGCGCAACGGGTGCGGCGGGCGCGGTCTGCGCCAGCGCCATGCCTGCTGAAAACAGGGACCATCCGAACAGTACTGCGCTTGCCAACTGGTACATGGAGGACTTTCATGACGAACGGCTCGCCGGCCTGGCACGGGGCGTGCCGCTGGCAAGCTTATGTCAACCATGGCAGATTGGCAATCCCCCTTTGGAACTAGAGCGGGGCCAGACTCAGGCCGCCAGGGCCGCGATCGAGGCGCGGCCCTTGGCGACTGCGCTGGCGACGGCGTCCTCGCCCATGGCCACGCCTTCGGCCCGCACGAACTCGATCTCGGTGATGCCGATGAAACCCAGCGCCGTGCGCAGGTAGGTGCTCAGGTAGTCATACGCGGCGCCCGGGCCTTCGCTGTAGACGCCGCCGCTGGCCGTGAAGATCACCGCCTTCTTGCCCGTGGCCAGGCCGACCGGGCCCGTGGCCGTGTACTGGAAAGTGCGGCCCGCGCGCGCCACGTGGTCGATCCACGCCTTCAGGGTCGATGGCACGGAAAAGTTGTACATGGGCGCGGCCAGCACCAGCACGTCGGCTGCCAGCAATTCGTCGACCAGGGTGTCGGACAGCTGCACGGCGGCCGCCGCCTGCGCGCCGCGCTGGTCGGCCGGCGTGAAGAAGGCGCCCATCACCTCTTCCGTCAGGTGCGGCACGGGGTCTTGCGCCAGGTCGCGTTCGACGATGGCGTTGCCTTGCGCGGCCAGTCTGGCGACGAATTCGCCCGACAATTGGCGCGACAGGGAACCGCTGCTGCGCACGCTGCTATTGATGTGCAATACCTTGGCCATGAATCGCTCCTTCGAAACGGATAATGAATGCCGCATCGCGGCCCTTGCACACATCATAGTTCGGGTTTAACATCGATAAAACCGTGTAAATATCAATGATTAGCATCGAATTTATGGATAGGATTGCAGCATGAGAGAACCGGGCCAGCCTTCGCTCGACCAGTTGCGCGTATTCGTCGCCGTCATCGACGCGGGCGGCTTCGCCCACGCGGCGCGCCAGCTGCACCGCACGCAATCGGTGATCAGCTACACCATCGCCAACCTGGAAGAACAGCTGAACGTGGTGCTGCTCGACCGCGGCAAGCGCAAGCCCACCCTGACGGACGCGGGCCGCGCCCTGCTGGCCGACGCGCGCGCCGTGGCCCTGAAGGTCGATGCGATGCGCGCGCGCGCCAAGGCGCTGGCCGGCGGGCTGGAGGCGGAAGTGTCGCTGGTGGTCGACGTGATGTTTCCCACCTGCGTGCTGGTGCGCGTGCTCGAGGCGTTCCAGGCGCAGTTCCCCACGGTCGCCCTGCGCCTGCGCATCGAAGCCATGGGCGCCGTGGCGCAGCTGGTGATGGATGGCAGCTGCCACATCGGCCTGGGCGGCTGGATGACGGCCACGGCCAGCGTCTTCGAGCGCCTGGCCGTCGGCCACGTGCGCCTGATTCCCGTGGCCGCGCCCAGCCACGCGCTGGCGCAGCTGGCAGGGCCGATTTCCTCCTCCCTGGCGCGCGAACACGTGCAGCTGGTGCTCAGCGACCGCAGCGCGCTGACGGAGGGCCAGGATTTCGGCGTGCTGGGACTGCGCAACTGGCGCCTGGGCGACCTGGGGTCAAAACACGCGCTGCTGCGCGCGGGCCTGGGCTGGGGCAACATGCCCGAGGCGATGGTGCGCGACGACTTGACGCAGGGACGGCTGGTGCACCTGCCGCTGGCCGTCGACAACGGCGAGAATTACCCGATCTACCTGATCCAGCGCGCCGATACGCCGCCGGGCCAGGCGGGCAAGTGGCTGACCGAGCGCTTTGCGGAGCAGCTGCCGCTGCTGGAACAAGTCTTTTAGATGCGCGCGCGGACGGGTATCATGCGCGCATACATTGATCAGTATCAAAAGGAAACACCATGGCCGGCATCGACGACTTCGTCAACAAGCAAAAACCAGGCGCGCGCTTCGTCATCACGGCGCAGATGCTGCGCATGACGCCGCAGCAGTTCGACTCGCTGGCACAGGAATGGATGGAAGACGGCGGCCCCGGCTTCGACGTGGCCGGCATCCCGCACCGGGTGGTCGTCGACGGGCAGTTCTATATTGCGCGGCTCACCGTGGCACGCCACAGCGAGCCTGAGTAAATAAAAGCTACTCGACGCCCAGCACGTGCAGGCGGCGGCGCAGGCGCGCCACTTCTTCCGACAGATCGACCACCAGCGCGGCCAGTTCGGCATTCGCGTCGAACACGGATTCGATTTCGTGCAGGCGCCGCGCGCGCACCAGGTCCAGGCTGGTGAAGCGCCAGGCCGTCCATTGGCCCGGCGGCGGACCATCCTGCAGCAGCACGCCCGTCTGCACGTGCCGCACCACCCAGTCCGGCTCCACGGCGCAGGCGCGCGCCAGTTCCTCCAGGCTCAGGGCACGATCTTCGAGCAATTCGCCAATTACCTTGTTTGTCATGATTTACCCTCCCAGCTTCTGGCGCGGATTGAAAGCCATCTCGCGCGCCATGGTTGCATACAGTTCGCGCGCCTTGTCGTCGTTCGCCGGCGGCAGCACCACTTCCAGCAGCAGGTACAAGTCGCCCGGCTGGGCGGCGGGAATGCCGCGCCCTTTCAGGCGCAGCTTGCGCCCCGTCTGCGAATTGGGCGGCACGGTGACGGACACCGTGCCCGATGGCGTGGGCACGTCGATCTCGCCGCCCAGCGCCGCCTCCCACGGCGTGACGGGCACGGTCTCGAACACGTCGCGCCCTTCCACCCTGTAGCGCGCATCGGGCTGGAAGCGGATTTCCAGGTACAGGTCGCCGGCGGGCGCGCCGCCGCTGCCCGGGTTGCCCTGCCCCTTCATGCGCAGCTGCTGGCCCTCCGTGACGCCTTTCGGTATCGTCACTTCCAGGGTGCGCTCGCGCGTCACCACGTGGCCTTGCGCATCCGCTTCGGGCACGCGCATGACGATGTGGCGCTTGGCGCCCTGGTAGCTGTCCTGCAAATCGATGGTGATGGCGGCGTGGCTGTCCTCGCCCTGCATCTGGAAACTGCCGCCGGCGCGGCGCCGGCCGCCCACGTGGGCAAACAGGTCGGCAAAGAAGTCGCTGTCGTCGACGCCCGACGATTCGTAGCCCGCGCCCCAGTCCGGCGGCGGCCGGAAGGGCTGGCCCTGCGCGCCCTGGTTACGCCCCAGTTCATCGTAGGCGGCGCGCTTTTCCGCGTCGCCCAGCACGCCGTAGGCTTCGTTGAGGGCCTTGGTGCGCTTGTCGGCGTCCGGTTCCTTGCTCACGTCGGGATGGTATTTGCGCACCAGCTTGCGGTACGCCTTCTTGATTTCGGCCTCGGTGGCCGTCTTCTCGACGCCGAGTTCCTTGTAGTAGTCCTTGTATTCCACCGTGCTGGCTCCCCATGGTTGAACTGCCTGTGGGAAGAGTACACGAATTGGCCGCGACAGAGCGTGCGCACAATACAACAGCGCCCGCGCAGCAAGGCTTGCGCGGGCGCTGGGCAGGAAGGCTACAACGCCTAGCGCACGCGGCGCACCGAGGAAATGCGGCGATCGAGGCCGCCATGCAGGCGGCCGTAGCTGCCCGGCCCCATGACCACGCAGCGGCCGCGGAAGTTGGCGTCGACGCAGAATTCCCAGCGGCCGTAATTGACGACGATGGACTCGGCGCGGTCATTGAAGCCATAGCGGCTCAAGTCGCGCACTTCGCGGTCCAGGCGCACGGGCCGGCCATGCATGCCCGCATCGGGGAACAGCAGCACGGCGCCATTCGCGTCGGGACGGTGGCCGCCGCCATGGCCGGGGTAAGGGCGTTCCGGCTCCGGACGGGGCGGGCGCGGCGGATACGGGCGGTGGCCGCCGTCGCCATGGCCGGGACGCCCCACTTCGCGCACCGAGGACACGGCATCGTTCATGCCAGGCATGGTGTGATAGCGGCCCGGTCCCAGGGTACGGCAGTTGCCCCTGTAATTGGCGTCCTTGCACACTTCCCAGGTTCCCGAACGCACGATGATGCTGGAGGTCTTGTCGTTGAATCCCATGCGCGACAGGTCGCCCGTTTCCGAGCGCAAGGTGACGGAACGGCCGCGGAAATCGGCATCCTGGAACAGGGTCAGTTCACCGGCTTGCGCGGCAAAGGGAGCAAGGAAAGTGGCGGCGCACAGCAGCGCGGGGCGGAAAGATCGAACCATGACAACTCCAATACAGATTACATTTTCGCCAGTGTAGACCAGGCGACCGGCGGCGAGTGTAACAAAGGGCAAGCAAATGTCAGCACACGGCAGGGAATGTAAAAGCCGCCTGGCGGGAAGCTCCCGGCAGGCGGCCTGTCTGCGCCGATGGCGCTACGCCACCGGCACGCCTAGCGCACGCGGCGCAGCGACGATATCCTGTCGTCGAGCTGGTTCAGGCGCGCATATTCGCCCGGCCCGATGATTTCGCAGCGGCCGCTGAAATTGGCATCGCTGCACACTTCCCACTGGCCTTCGTTGACGACGATGGACCCGGCGCGGTCGTTGAAATGGTAGCGCACCAGGTCTTCCGCATTGCGGTCCAGCGCCAGCGGTTCGCCACGCATGCCGGCATCGGGGAACAGCAGGATGGCGCCGCGCTGCTGCGGATATTGCGGTTGCTGCGGATATTGCGGCTGTTGCGGATATTGCTGCTCATATTGCTGCTGGCGGCGCGCCTCGCGCTCGTCGACCATGCGCGCCGACGAAACTCTTCCATCGAGGCCGCGACCCAGGTCGTCATGGCGCCCGGGGCCGAAGATGCGGCATACGCCGTTGTAGTTGGCGTCGCTGCACAGCTGCCAGTAGCCGTTGTAGATGACGATGCTGGTGGTGCGGTCGTTGAAGCCGATGCTGACGAAATCGTTCGTGTCGCGGTTCAGGCGCGCCGAGCCGCCATTCTGGCCCGCGCCCGAATACACTTCCAGCGCGGCGCCGCGGCCATAGCCGCCGTTGCCACGATCGGGGTCGCGTCCCGGATAGCGGCCATCGTCATTGCCCGGATAACGCCCCGGGCGGCCGCCATTGCCGCGGCCTACTTCGCGCACCGAGGAAATGGCGTCGTTCATGCCAGGCATCGACGGATAGTCGCCCGGCTCGAGCACCTTGCAATTGCCGTGGAAACCGCCGTCGCTGCACACTTCCCAGGTGCCCGAACGCACGCTGATGCTGGACGTCTTGTCGTTGAAGCCCAGGCGCGACAGGTCATCGGTGGTTTCGCGCACGGTCACCGCGCGGCCCTTGAAATTATCGTCCTGGAACAGGGTGATTTCGCCGGCGCGCGCCGCCGCGTGCGCCCCCATGTACAGCGTCAGCGTCGCCGCGCACAAGAGCGCGCGCTTGAAAGGACCGGTCATGATTAACTCCATTCTTCGTTCTTATTAAGTGGTGATTCGCCTGGCCCGCAAGCCAGGTCGCTAGTGTAACAAATGCGGCCGCCGACGCCGCCATCAATACAGGCGTCGCAGCGACGACAGGCGGCCTTCCATGCCATTGCTCAGGACTTTGTACTCGCCCGGTCCCATGCGCTCGCACGTGCCGCCGAAGCGGGCATGCGTGCATACGTCCCAGCTGCCCGACTCGACCTTGATGCTCGATACGGCGTCATTGAAATTGACGCGCGACAGGTCGTCCGTCGTGTCGCGCAGGACGACCGTCCTGCCGCCGAAATGATCATCGGTGTACAGGCGGATCTCGCCGGCCTGCGCCGCGAGATGGACGCACAGCGAACCGGCACACAGCAGAGCAAAGGCGAACGGGCGATTCATGGGGCGGTCTCCGGTGGCGGCAAAGGTAAGTGATCGACATGACAACTGAATCAGTGTAGCCATCCACAGAAAAAACGGTGTAACAAAGTATGAGAAAAGCACAATAAATTGTTACCAAAAGCAATAACAGGCCCTGCGCGAGCCTGTTATTGCCACTTGGCTACTATCTGCCCCGCGTCAGCGCACTTCGCGCACCGACGAGATGCGGTTGCTCATGCGCTCCAGGCTCGCGTACTCGCCCGGCGCCAAAGTGCGGCAGCGGCCACGGAAGCCCACGTCTTCGCACACTTCCCAATAGCCGGAGCGCACGCGCACGCTTTGCACCGTGTCGTTGAAGTCGCGTTCGCGCAAGTCGGCTGAAGCATTGCTCACGCTCAAGCTGCGGCCGGCGAAATCGTCGCGCGTATACAAGGTCAGCTCGCCGCCGAGCGAACGCCCCGGCAAATGACCGCGCTCGCGGTCACGGTCACGGCGGCCGTCCCAGTCGCGCCCCCGGTCGCGGTCGCGGCCCGGATGGCCATCCCAGCCGCCGCGCACTTCGCGCAGCGACGTGATCTTGTTGGCCTGGGCGTCCAGCGACGGATATTCTCCCGCCTCGAGCAAAAAGCAGGCGCCGCGGAAGTCGGCGTCCTCGCACGCCTCCCAGCGGCCCGAGCGCACGCGGATGCTTTGCGTCGTGTCGTTGAAGCGCGCGTCCTCCAGGTCGGCGACGGCGTCGCGCACGGTGTGCGAGCGGCCGTGAAAATCGTCACGCGAATACAGGGTCAGTTCGCCGGCGCCGGCCAGTTCGGCCGTCATGGCGGCGCCCAGCAACAGGGCGCATCTCAGGGTGTGTTTCAGCATGGTCATGCTCCATAGTCAGGGTATTACGGTTGACTATTTGGTCATCTTGCCAAATAGAACGCGCAGTCTAGCCGCGACTGCGGTTCTTAGCTGTAACAAATGATTACCGTGGCGGGCGCCGGGGGCACCGCGCGGACAAGCGCGGCGAATGCCGGTAGAATCTTGTCTTTAGTCAAGCTTGCCGCCCATGCCACACACGACCTCGTTCACCCTGCCCGCCATCCGCAATGAAGTTTCCTCGCTGTGGAAGCTGGCCTGGCCCATCCTGATCGGCCAGTTGGCCACCGTCGGCATGGGCGCGGCCGACGTGGCCATGACGGGGCATACGAATCCCGAGGAACTGGCGGCCGTGTCGCTGGGCGCGGCCATCTGGTCCATCGTGCTCGTCACCGTGAGCGGCATCATGATGGCGATCAATACCCTGGTGGCGCATGAAATCGGCGCCGCGCGCCACGACCAGGTGCCGCACATCGTGCGCCAGGCGCTGTGGAAGGCGCTGCTGGTCGGCCTGGTGGCTTGCCTGCTGACGAACATGGCGGCGCTGGTGTTCGACCACCTGATGCTCGAACCGGCGGTGGCCGCCAAGGCCAAGCTGTTCGTGCACATCATCAGCTGCGCGCTGCCGCCGTTCGCCGCCTACCGCGCGCTGTACGGCTACAGCACCAGCATCAACCAGACCAAGCCCGTGATGGTCATCGCGCTGGCCGCGCTGGCGCTGAATATTTTCGTCAACTACCTGCTGATCTACGGCCACTGGGGCATGCCGAAGCTGGGCGGCGTGGGCTGCGCCGTGGCCACCACCTGCTGCGTGTGGATGATGCTGCTGGCCATGCTGGCCTGGATCAGGTTCGCGCCCGCCTACCGCGCCACGTATCCATTCACGCACTGGGAATGGCCGCAGCCGTCGTCCATCGGTCCCATGCTGCGCCTGGGCCTGCCCATCGGCGTCACGTATTTTGCCGAAGTGAGCGCCTTTGGCGTCATCAGCCTGCTGGTGGCCCGCTTCGGCGTGATCCAGGTGTCGGCGCACCAGATCGCCCTCAATTTCTCGTCCGTCGTCTTCATGGTGCCGCTCACCTTCGGCATTGCGCTCGTCACGCGCGTGGGCCACGCCGTGGGCGAAGCCAATTTACGCAAGGCGCGCTTCATTTCCTGGGTGGGCGTGGCCATGTCGCTGACGGCGGCCATCGTCTCGGCCACCCTGATCACCGTCTTCCGCCACCAGATCGCGCAAGCGTATACCTCCGACCCGCAGGTGCAGGCCCTGTGCGCGCAGCTGCTGCTGTTCGCCGCCTTGTTCCAGCTGTCCGACGCGACGCAGGTGGCCACTTCCTGCGCCATCCGCGGCTACAAGGTGACGCGCCAGCCGATGCTGATCCAGCTGCTGGCCTTCTGGGGCTTCTCGCTGCCCATCGGCTATGTGCTGGGCCTGGCGCCGCAAGGCTTCATCTGGTCGCCGGCCGAGCCGATGGCCGCCGCCGGCTTCTGGATCGGCCTGGTGACGGGCCTGACGGTGGCCGCCGTGCTGCTGACCTGGTACTTGAACCGATTGTCGCTGCAGCGCCTGCGCGCCGCCTGAGACCAGGAGCGCCCCATGCCGCAACCACGCCCCTTCAGGCAGGTCGACGTCTTCAGCAGCGCGCCGTTCCTCGGCAATCCGCTGGCCGTGGTGCTCGACGCGAATGGCCTCGACGCCGCGCAGATGCAGGCCATCGCGCGCTGGACGGGCCTGTCGGAAACCACCTTCGTGCTGGCGCCGCGCGACCCGGCCGCCGATTACCGCGTGCGGATTTTTTCGCCCGAGACGGAGTTCCCGTTCGCCGGCCACCCGACCCTGGGCACGGCGCACGCCCTGCTCGAGGCGGGCCTGCAGCCGAAAGGCGCGCGCATCGTGCAGGAATGCGGCGTCGGCCTGGTGCCGATAGAACGGTGCGCCGGCGGCGTGCTGGCCTTCCAGGCGCCGCCCAGCAGCACGCGCGCGCTCGATCCCGCGCTGCTGCCGCTGCTGCACACGGCGCTGGGCGGAGAACTGGCCGCTGGCGCCACCGTCGCCGACATGGGCATCCGCTGGCTGTGCGTGCCGCTGGCCAGCGCCGCCGCCTGCCTGGCCGTGCGCGCCGACATCGCCGCGCTGACGCCCTTGCTGGCCGCCGCCGGCGCCGACGGCCTGGCGCTGTACGGCCCGCACGCCGCCGGCGGGCCGGCCGACTACGAAGTGCGCGCCCTGCTCAGCGAGCACGGCGCGCTGGTCGAAGACCCCGTCACGGGCAGCGCCAACGCCTGCATCGCGCAGCTGCTGGCGGGCAGCGACTACACGGTCCGCCAGGGCACCTGCCTGCAGCGCGACGGCCGCGTGTCCGTGACTTTCCGCGCTGGCCAGGCCTGGATAGGCGGCGCGTGCGTGACGGTGATCGAAGGCACGATATTGGCCTGAACGGGCCAAGCGCCATGGAATGGGCGGCTGTTGGATATTTTTGACGAAGGAAATACGGCCAGGAGGCGCTTATTCCGTGGCCTGCGCTATCGCATAAACAGGCACGCTCTGGTATCGTCTTACGCTTAGGCAACGCTCAAGCTCGCCTTACATGCAGTGCCCTTCCTTCCAACTACCGAGACATCCATGCGTTTTATTCTTTGTTTTCTGGCCGCGATGGCCAGCGTTCCCGCATCGGCTGAAAAGCTGACCCTGGAACGCATCCACGCCGATCCGGCGCTGGCCGGCCCCGGCGTGCGCAACCTGAAGGTCTCGCCCGATGGCGAGCGCGTCACCTTCCTGCGCGGCCGCGCCGACAACCAGTTCCAGCTCGACCTGTGGGAATTCAAGCTGAAAGACAAGAGCACGCACCGCCTGGTCGACTCGAAGGCGCTGGTGCCGCATGAAACGATTTCGCCCGAAGAGCAGGCGCGCCGCGAACGCGAGCGCACGGCCAGCCTGAACGGCATCCTCAGCTACAGCTGGTCGCCGGACGGCAAGCAGCTGCTGGTGCCGCTGGCCGGCAATCTGTACCTGGTCGACGCGGCCCACCCGGACAAGGCGCGCCTGGTCGCCAAGGGCAATGTGCTCGATCCGAAGATCTCGCCGAAGGGCCGCTACGTGTCGTTTGTGCGCGACCAGAACATCTATGTGATCGACCTCAAGACGGACAAGGAACGCCAGCTGACGACCGACGGCAAGGGCACGATACGTAACGGCGAGGCCGAATTCGTGGCGCAGGAAGAAATGGGCCAGCGCACCGGCTACTACTGGGCGCCCGACGATTCCGCCATCGCCTATAAACGCTATGACGAAGCGCCCGTGCCCGTCGTGCGCCGCTTTGAAATCTTCGCCGACCGCACCGACGTCGTCGAGCAGCGCTACCCTGCCGCCGGCGACCCGAACGTGCTGGTGCAACTGCTGATCGTCTCGCCGGAAACGGGCGCGCAGCGCCAGGTGGACCTGGGCACGAACCCGGACATCTACCTGGTGCGCGCCGACTGGAGCGCGGACAGCAAGTCGCTCGTCTACCAGCGCCAGTCGCGCGACCAGAAGACGCTGGACCTGGTCGCCGTCGACGCGGCCACCCTGGCGCAGCGCACCCTGCTGACGGAAACGTCCAAGACCTGGGTCAGCATCCATGACGACCTGCGCTTCCTGGCCAACGGCCAGTTCCTGTGGTCGTCCGAGCGCACGGGCCGCAATCACCTGTATTTGTACGACATGGGCGGCAAGCTGCTGCACCCGGTCACGTCCGGCGAGTGGGGCATCGACAGCGTGCTGGCCGTGAACCAGAAGACCGGTAAAGTATTCGTGTCGTCGAACCGCGACGCCGTCATCGACAAGCAGACCTACGCGCTGGCCCTCGATGGCAGCACGGCCGACAAGCCGCAGCGCGTGACGAAAGCGGACGGCTGGCACGACACGACCTTCTCGCGCAACGGCGAAGTCTTCGTCGACACGTATTCCGATCCGGCCACGCCGCCGCAAGTGAGCATCCGCCGCCCGGACGGCGCCATGGTGGGCTGGCTGGAAGAAAACGCGCTGAACGCCGGCCACCCGTATTTCAAGTACAAGGCCGATCACCTGCCGACCGAATACGGCACCCTGAAGGCCGACGATGGCCAGACCCTGCACTATTCGATCGTCAAGCCGTCGAATTTCGACCCGGCCAAACGCTATCCCGTCTACCTGTCGACATACGGCGGCCCGCACTCGCAGCACGTGGCTCGGCGCTGGGGCAACAACTTCGACCAGTACATGGCGCAGCAGGGCTTTGTCGTTTTCCGCCTCGATAACCGGGGCTCCTCGCGCCGCGAGCGCGCGTTCACGGATGCGATTTATCACAAGCTGGGCGCGGCCGAAGTGGCCGATCAACTGGTGGGCATAGCCTGGCTGGGCAAGCAAAGCTTCGTCGATGCCAAACGCATCGGCGTGTTCGGCTGGAGCTACGGCGGCTTCATGACCCTGCGTTTGCTGTCGGCAGCGTCCGACAAGATCGCCATGGGCGTGTCGGTGGCGCCCGTGACCGACTGGTCGCTGTACGACACCCATTACACGGAGCAATTCCTCGGCATGCCGAAGGAAAACGTGGATGGCTACAAGGCCAGCACCGTGTTCGCCCACCTCGACGGCCTGCAATCTCCGCTGCTGCTGGTGCACGGCATGGCCGACGACAACGTCTTGTTCAGCAACAGCACGCGCCTGATCGACGCGCTGGTCAACCGCGGCGTGCAATTCGACCTGATGACGTATCCGGGCGCCAAGCACGGCATCTCGTCGCGCGCGGGCCAGCGCCACGTGTACAAGAAAATCGAGCTGTTCTTCAAGCAGAACCTGATGAAGCCGGCACAGTAAGCTTGATCTGCATCACATAAAAAAACCGCCGCCTGTCTTGCGACAGGCGGCGGTTTTTTTATGCTGGAGCAGAAATTATGGCTTGCGGGTAACGGTTTCCACCGCGTCCTTCACATCGCCAACCTTCTTCTGCACTTTGCCTTCGACCTGGTTGGCCAGGCCCTTGGCTTGCTGTTCTTCGCTGCCGACGACTTTGCCAGCGGCTTCCTGGATTTTACCGCCGACTTCCTTCAGTTTACCTTCGACTTGATCTTTGTTCATGATGGATCCTCACTGTAGTTGGTACATCTGTTGTCCAGCCCAAAGGGCCGGTACTGCGGCTCACACGCTGCTTGTTGCGTGTCGATGTGTCCATAGTACGCAGCGGGGATCAAAGGCTCTGTACGGTTCCTAACACAGTGCCTACATCGTCGATCAGGCCGTCAAATCCTTGCGCCAGACGGTGGCCAGCCACGGCTGCTGCTCGCGCGGCAAGCCCGGCGGACGGTAGTACTGCTCGACCAGGGTAAAACCGGCCGCCTGCACGTACGCGGCCCACGTCGCTTCGTCGTGGTAGCTGCCGTAGCGCGCGCCATGCCAGCCTTCCTGGTTCTGCCCACGCGGATTCGAGCTGAAAAAGACGCCACCCGGCTTCAGGCACGCGTACAAAGCGCGCAGCACGCCCGGCAAGGCGGCGCTGGGCACGTGGAACAGCACGGCATTGGCGAACACGCCGTCGAAGTGCGCGGCAGGCAGGTCGAGGTCGACGAAATCCTGCTGCCACACGGTGCAGCCGCTGTAGGCGCGCGCCATCTCGACGAAGCGCGCGCTGCCGTCCACGCCCGTGGCATGGTGGCCCAGGGCCGTGAAGGCCTTCAGGTCGCGGCCCGGGCCGCAACCGAGGTCGAGAATCTCCAAAGGCGCGGGCCTGCCGATGGCGGCCAGCAGCGCGCCGATGTTCTGGCTGACGTCGTGGTCGCGCGTGCCTTCGAAAAACTGCTCGGCGCTGGCGTCGTAATGGGCCAGGGTGCGGTCGGTGATGGCGTGGATGGGATCTTGCTGGTCTTGCGCTCGATTCGTCGGCTTCATGCTGCTCCTGTCGGTGATCGCGCATTTTACGGTAGCGGCGCGCAAGCCGCCTGAGCGGCAGCCCGCCTTTCGCTTCGATAGCCGCCTTGCGCCGCAAGGACGGGAAGACGGGCATGGCTTTCCTGTATTGAAATGGCTGAAATCATAGCCTGTTTCCAGCGCCGGACACGCGCGCGAAGTTTTTTGCATGGAGATAAAAAATCGGCATATAGTTTCACGACACTTCCACCGTGCCGCGCGAACGCCAAGGAGATTGCCATGCAACTTGAAGCGCTGTTCCAGCATCCCCATGCCCTGCCTGCCGCGCCGAAAATTGTCGACGAACTGGTGCGCAGCTTCGACAATCCGGCCATTTCCACCGAGGAGATTGCCAACAAGCTGGGCGCAGACCCGGCCCTGAGCGCCAAGCTGCTGCGCCTGGCCAACTCGGCCTATTATCACGTCTCGCGCAGCATCGGCACGGTGGAAGACGCCGTGCTGATGCTCGGTTTTGTGACCGTGCGCACGCTGGTCATCAGCTCGGGCCTGGTCAGCGGCTTCAAGGCCGTGCCAGGATTGAACCTGCCGCAGTTCTGGCGCTACAGCCTGCACAGTGCCGTGTCGGCCCGCTGGATCGCCAGGCAAACGGGCGACAACCAGGACCTGGCGTTCACCATCGGCATGATGCATGCGATCGGCCAGCTGGTGATCCATGCCGCCATGCCGGAGCAAGCCATGCAGCTCGACAAGATCGCCCCGCCGTTCGATGCGCGCCGCCTTGATGCGGAACGGGTATCGCTGGGCTACAGCTATGCGGAAGTGGGCGCGGAACTGGCGCGCCGCTGGAAATTCCCCACCGCCTTTGCCGAAGCCATCGCCGCGTTTCCCGATCCGCTGGCGCGGCCGCCGCTGAACCGCCTGGGCGCCATCGTCCACCTGGCCGCCTGGCGCGCCCGCATCGATGAAAACCACCTGAGCGATGAAGAAATCATCGCCTGCTACCCGAACGCGGTGGCCGGGGCGCTGGGCTTGCCGCCCGCGGCGCTGGTCGACAAAATGCCGCCGCCGGCCGAATTGAGCGCCGGCCTGGAGGAACTGATCAACTGAATGCTCTCGCCCGGTAACGCCATAGCCAGCATCCATGCGGCTTGGCGGGCGATGCCGGCAGGTGAACGCCCGCTTTTGAGATTATTTTCATTTTTTTCAAAAAAACCCTCAAGTTCCCGTGCAGGCCGCCGTTAATCTAGACAGGCGGTAATCCTTTCACTAGCTACGGGTGTGCTCATGACCTCCAACGACGTTCTCTCGATGTATGAAAATATTGCAGGAATGACCAACAAAATGGTCGTGGCCGCACGTTCGAGCGACTGGGACGGTTTGCAGACCCTGGAAAACCAGTGCACCGGCGAAGCTGGCGCCGCCATGGCCGGTGCCGTGCCCGCGCTGTCCGGCACGGCGCGCATGCGCAAGATCGACCTGCTCAAGCAAATCCTGGCAAATGACCGCGAAATCCGCACCATCACCGAGCCGTGGATGACGCAGCTGGCCAAGGTGATGCCGGCGCCGCGCGCCGGCATGTAAGCCTGTTGCCACCAAAATAAAAAAGCGCCATCGGCGCTTTTTTTACGTCTGCCCCGCCGCCGCTTGGCGGTGCCGGCAAGCGGCGGCGGGCGGCGGCGAGAGAGGAATATGGAAGGCGAACCCCAGGTATCTCCTGGCGTCGCCTCGCTGCCGGTTGCATCCGGCGTCCGCGAGCACATCGTCGGCATCGCAGACCGCTTCCAGGCCCAGGCGTTTATGCAACGCTACACCTGTTTGCCGCGCCACACTATCGTTGGTGGCTGCGACAGGCTGGGACTGTTTTGTCAGTAGAGCAAGTCCACTGAGTTAATTATAAAGCCATCTTTGAAAAATAGGCAACGCTATTGGCACATGCGCGCGCATCTTTTTGCAATATCTTTTTTCATGTCAAATGCTAGCGCGAAAATGGCTCCGCCTCGGCCACTGCCACCTCTTCCGGCGCTTCGGTCAGGACGGGGATGCGCTTGCGCCGGAATGGCTTGCGCAGCAAGACCCAGTATTTCGATGGCGCTGCCGTCCCTGGCGCCCGCTTGCGCTTGCGCACGACATACACGGCGGCGGCCGTCAGCAGCAGGAATACGAGCGTGCCGACGCCCAGCCATATCAAGCCGTTGCCGCCCGCCTTCTTCTGCGTCTCCTGCGCCGGCGGGAGCTTGGGCTTGGCATGCGGCGGCCCCGCCACGGCAGCGGCCGCCGCCGGTGCCGCCGGCAGCGCCAGCGCCTTTTGCAGCGCGCCGATCTTGCCCTCCAGTTCGCCCAGCTTTTCATTCAACGCCGCATTTTTCTGGTCCAGCGCCACGCAGGCTTCAGCCTGGGCGGCCGCTTGCGGCGCGCAGGCGGCCGCGGGCACGGCGGCGCGGCGCGGCGGTGGCGCGGGACGGGCCGCAACAGGCGGGCGCGCCACGGCGTCAGCCCGCGGGGCGGCGCGCGGCGCGCTGAAGACGGCGGGCGGACGCAGCATGCCCTCGGCGCGCGCGCGTGCCGCCAGCGCGGCGGCATCCGGCGGCGGCGCCAGTACCACGGGCGCGGGGGGCACGACTGCCTTAGGCGGCGGCGCGGCCGCTGGCGCCGGCGTCAGCCAGAGCGTGGCCAGGCGCACGATGGCGCGACTGCCATTTCCCAACAGTAAGTACAAATGCAGGTGGCCTGCCTGGATCGCCTGCTGCGTACTGACGCGCACATAGCGCCGCCCGCCCCGCTCGAACGCGCTGACAGCCAAGCCCTGCAGGGCCGCATCCATGGCGATGCCGCCGCCCCGGTACACATCGGGCGATGCCAGGCGCACGGGCACGCCGCCGGCCTCATCGGGCGCCAGCGCCGTCAGTTCTATCTCGGCCGACAAAGGCTGGCCCACGTGCGACAGCACCGTCATGTCGCCCAGTTCGGCGGCGGCAGCGGGCGGCACGGACAGGCAGGCGGCGAGACAGGCGGCCAGGGGCCAGCGGGGAAAGACACTGCTATGCATGGAGTGATCGCTTTGACAACTAAAATAAGGGGAACTCGTCTGTCATTAACGGCAGGAAATCGCGGAAGTGTAGGAAGAATGATGCAATACAGCATCATCCTGTGTCTTTTTGACGCCTGGAGTACACTCGAACCACCACAATCGATGAAAGGGATGCCATGAGCAGCAGAATCGAACGCGACAGTTTCGGCCCGATCGACGTACCCGCCGACCGGCTTTGGGGAGCGCAGACACAGCGCTCGCTCGAGCATTTCCATATCTCCACGGAAAAGATGCCGCCCGAACTGATCGCCGCCCTGGCCACCGTCAAGCGCGCGGCCGCCCACGTCAACCTGGACCTGGGCTTATTGGATGGCAAGAAAGCCATCGCCATCACGCAGGCCGCCGATGAAGTACTGGCCGGCAAGCACGACGCCGAGTTTCCGCTGGCCGTCTGGCAGACGGGGTCCGGTACGCAAAGCAATATGAACATGAACGAAGTGCTGGCCAACCGCGGTTCCGAGCTGATCGGCGGCTTGCGCGGCGCCGAGCGGCTGCTGCACCCGAACGACGACGTCAACCTGGGCCAGTCCTCGAACGACATCTTCCCCACCGCCATCCACGTGGCGGCCGCCCTGGCCGTGGCCAACACGGTCCTGCCGCCGCTGCGCCAGCTGCGCGCCACGCTCGACGCGAAAGCGACGGAATTTACCGACATCGTCAAGATCGGCCGCACCCATCTGCAGGATGCCACGCCCTTGACCCTGGGCCAGGAATTTTCCGGCTACGTGGCGCAACTGGACTTCGCCGAACACATCATTACCGCAGCGTTGCCGCCGCTGCTGCAGCTGGCCGCCGGCGGCACGGCCGTCGGCACGGGCTTGAATGCGCACGTGGAATTTGCCGGCCGCATCGCCTTTGAACTGGCGCGGCTGACGGGCCAGCCGTTCGAAACGGCCAGCAACAAGTTTGCCGCCCTGGCCGCCCACGATGCCTTGGTCGCCGCCCATGGCGCCTTGAAAACCCTGGCCACGGCCCTGATGAAGATCGCCAACGACGTGCGCTGGATGGCGTCCGGCCCCCGCTCCGGCCTCGGTGAAATCACCATCCCCGAAAACGAGCCGGGCAGCTCCATCATGCCGGGCAAGGTCAATCCCACCCAGTGCGAAGCGCTGACCATGCTGTGCTGCCAGGTGTTCGGCAACGACGTCGCCATCACCGTGGGCGGCGCCTCGGGCAATTTCGAGCTGAATGTCTTCAAGCCCTTGATCGCGCACAACTTCCTGCAAAGCGCGCGCCTGCTCGGCGACGGCATGCGCAGCTTCGACGAGCATTGCGCGCACGGCATCGCACCGAACCGTGCACGCATCGCCGAACTGATGGAGCGTTCCCTGATGCTGGTCACGGCGCTGGCGCCGCATATCGGCTATGACAAGGCGGCGCAAATCGCCAAGCAGGCCCAGCATGAAGGCACGACCTTGAAGCAGGCGGCGCTGGAACTGGGCTTCGTGACGGAAGAGCAATTTGGCGCGTGGATCGTCCCGCTGGAAATGACGCGGCCCAACAAAAGCTGATTCTCACCCGCATCCCTGGCGGCTTCAGCTAAACTATGGCTTAGTTGAGGTCGTCATCAAGTGTAGAAAACACATCATTGCAATAAGGGATACAATGCAAAAAGTAAGCTTTGATTTAACATCCGAGTTCGTCGAGCTGAACCAGCTGCTCAAGCTGGTCGGCCTGTGCGACAGCGGTGGCGCGGGCAAGGTCATGGTCGATAGCGGCGTGGTGAAGGTCGATGGCAAGAAGGAATTGCGCAAGACCGCCAAGATCCGCGCCGGCCAGGTGGTCAGCGTGGGCGATATCCGTATCACGGTCGTCGGCCCCGCCTGATCCCGCATGGGGCGCGCGAGCGGCCCCTGCCTCCAGCCCGGCCTCCCGCGTGCCCGGCTGCTTACATCAAGCCCAACTATTCGCTATTGCCACATATCTAACGATTGCGGAAGGGAAGCGCCATGGACCATCCCGAACAAGGCACGCGCAGCCAGGAACGCCTGATAGGCGACTTGCGCCAGGTCATAGAAAATGCGGAAGAACTGCTCCGCAACACCGAAAAATACACGAGCGGCTTGTACCAGAACGCGCGCGCCAGGCTGGAAGCGGCGCTGGTGGCGGCTACTGCCGAGCTTGCTCGCTTCGAGGAAGAGCAGGTGGCGCGCATGATGGACGCCACGCTGGCCGCAAATTGCCTGTATCGCGACCAGACGGGCGAAGCGCGCGTGCTGCGCGCCTTCGATTAGCCGGGCATCTGCTCTGCCAGCACGCCATGCGCCAGCCACAGGCTTAGCTGCCGGCCCAGGTCGAAATCGTCATCGAGCCCGAACGCCGCGTCGAGCGCGGCGCCAAACGTCCCGCCTTGCTGCAGCGCCAGCAAGGCCGCATGCCCGGCCCCATCCAGCGGCAGCACTTGCCCCTTCCAGCGTGGACGGCAGACCAGCGCATGGCTGGCCACCTGCATGTCTTGCGGAAACACTGCCTGGCCCTCCTCCTCCTGGTGCGCCTGCCACAGGGCCGGCACTTGCCAGTCCGACGCCAGCAGGAAACAGGCAGGATGCAGCGTCCAGCGGCTCTCTTCCAGCTGCTGCGGATGCAGGGCGGCCAGCGTCCCGGGCACCACGCCCTGCGCATCGGGCGCGTAATGGGCCAGGTGCAAGGCCCATTCCAGGCGCGCCATGTCCGGCAGGTAGGGCAGTCCGGCCACCGGCGGGAAAGCGGCGAGAAAGGCGGCAAAGCCGTCGCCAAACCGGTTCAGGTCAGGGCTGGCCGATGGAGATTGCCGGCCATAGGCGCGCGCCAGGCCGGCGAAGAATTCCTCGCCCACCAGCGCCAGCACGACGGGATAGGCGTGGCCCAGGGTACGGCGCCAGGTAGCCGTCAAATTCCCGCGATACAGGCCGAGGCGTTCGGCCGACGCCGGCTCCCGGCACAGGCGCAGGACTGCCGCAGCGTGCGCGGGATCGACCAGGGCCGTGGCAAAGGCCTGCTGCTTGAGCGCCAGCCCGTCAGCCGGCACGGGCGGCGGCGCCGCCATGATCGCCCCTTGCCACGGCAAAGGCGGCGCATGGCGCGCCAGCATGCCTTGCGCCTTGTCCGCCTCGCCCAGCA
This sequence comes from Janthinobacterium sp. GW822-FHT07H11, assembly GCF_058798615.1. Lineage (NCBI taxonomy): Bacteria > Pseudomonadati > Pseudomonadota > Betaproteobacteria > Burkholderiales > Oxalobacteraceae > Janthinobacterium > Janthinobacterium sp. GW822-FHT07H11. The sequence continues at coordinate 1,743,666 of NZ_CM179507.1, read as the reverse complement.
GGACCTCCAGCGGCGGCAAGTCCGTATCCCATTCGACCAGGGTCGGCACGGCGCCAAAGCGCAGCAAGGCGGCCCGATACAATTCCCAGACGGGATCGGCGACAGCGGCGCCATGGTGGTCGATCACGGCGTGCGGCGTGACGAGGTGGCCGGCCAGGTGCAGCTCGCCCACGCTGCCGGGCGCGATCGCCTGCAGGGCGGCCAGGGCATCCTCGCCGTGGTTGCACTGATTCACATACAGGTTATTGATATCGAGCAGCAGGCCGCAGCCGCTGCGGCGCGCCAGCTCGGCGAGGAATTGCGCCTCGCTCATGGCATCGTCGGCAAAACGCAGCCAGGTGGCGACATTCTCCAGCAAGATCGGTCTTTTCAGCGCATCCTGCACCCGGCCGACGCGCGCGCACAGCAAGTCCAGGGCCGCGCCATCCAGGGCCAGCGGCAGCAGATCGTTGAGTTGCTGCCGCGCCACGGCGCCCCAGCACAGGTGTTCCGACACCATGGCCGGTGCGATGCGCTCGACCAGCGCGCGCACGCGCTGCAAATGCGTCTCGGAAAAACCGCGCGCCGATCCCAGGCCCAGGCCCACGCCATGCAGGCTCAGCGGATAATCGCGGCGCAAGGCTTGCAGCACATGCCAGTCCCAGCCCGACGGCTGCAGATAATTTTCGGTATGCACTTCCAGCCAGTCCACGCGGGGCCGGCACTCGAGGAAATCGCGGTAGTGGGGCGCGCGCAGGCCGACGCCCACGCCAGCGAGCGCGGGAATGGACGGCGGCATGGCGGCCCCGCTTATGACTGCGCGGCTGGCTTGGCGGCCTTCACCGGCTTCAGGGCGCCGCCCGTTTTTTCGCATGTTCCCTTGGCAACATAGGTCCATTCGGTGGGCATATTGTCCGTGGCCGCCTGGCCGGCGCAGGAATGCGCGCCATCGGACGAGGCGCAATCGTTTTGCCCCGCTTTCGCCACGCCATAGCATTTTTCCTTGTCGCCGGCGGGCGCCTCATGCGCGGCCGCGCCGGTGGTGGCACAAATGCCGGCCAGGGCGGCGGCAACGAGGGCTAGACGTTTATTCATGGGTGATCCTCTGATAAGTATTGATCGGCAGGCACGGCAGCAAGCACGGGCCAGCTGCGGCAACAACACGGCGATTCTACGCAATTAGCGGCGCCATGGCGAACAATGCGCGTTTTTCTGGAGGGGGACGGGCGGGAGGACAGGACAAGGCGCGGGCACGCAGGCGCCCTGCCCCCGCCGCTGCACACGGCGGGATGCGGCTGGGGCTCAGCCAGGCACGGCGCCATGCGCCGGCGGCCAGGCTCAGGCTGTCGTGTTGATGCGGTTGCCCAGGTGCGACGGCAGGCTGGGTGCCGACGGCACTGGCGGCAAGGCTTCCAGCAAGGCTGCGGCAGTCGAGCTCTGGATATCCTGGGCCTTTTTCAGGACAGCCACGCCGACGGCTTGCCGGGTTCCCGTTTCCGCCATCGTGGTTGACAGTTGGGCAATGCTTGCGACGTCCATACGTTTCTCCAAAGAGGGTCTACCCGTATTAACGGATCGCCACGGCAATACTTTAGCGTTTATTTGCCCGCCTGCAGCAACAGCCAGGCCAGCACGGCTTCGCGCGCATTCAAGTCCAGCCAGGTCACGCCTGCGCGCAGATCGGCGGGCGCCGGGCTGTCGGACGCCACGGCGATCACGTGCGGATCCTGCGGATACAGCGGCGCCTGCCCCACTGCGCGGCGGTACACTTCCAGCTTGGGAATCGGGTCCGTCTTGAACCCCTCCACCAGGGTCAGGTCCGCCGGCCCCATGCGGGCCAGCTGCTGCGCCAGGCCGGGTTCGGGTGCGCCACGCAATTCGTGCACGATGGCAAAACGATACGGCGACGCCACCAGCACTTCCGCCGCGCCGGCCGCGCGCAGGCGCGCGCTGTCTTTTTGCGGCGGCTCCAGCGCCAGGTCGTGATGGCTGTGCTTGACCAGGTTGACCCGCAAGCCGCGCGCGGCCATTTCCTTCACCACAAATTCCAGCAGGGTCGTCTTGCCACTGCCGGAACGGCCTATCACGCCCAGTACCGGGTGCGCGGGCATCGCTACTTGCATCGTCATCTTCCTTCATAGAAAGATCACCATTATACGCAATCGCGCCCTCTCTTCATGCAATCCGGCAACAGCCGCGCGCCCGCCTCAGGCTCCGCCATCGCCATCCGCAGCCGGCCCCTGGCGCGCAGGCGGGGCCTTGCGGCGGCGCTTGCCGGGCGGCTTGCCGGCTGGCGCCGCGTCGGCGGCGGCGTCAGCCGTGCCAGGCGCAAGGTCCTTGCCGCGCCGGCGCCGTCCGCCCGCATGTGGCACCGCGCGGCCGTTTGCCGCCAGCGCATTCCTCGCGCTGCGGGCCAGTTGCCGGTGCGCCGCCAGCGCCCCCGCCTCGGCGTCGGACAAGGCCGGCACGCCAACGCCGCCATCGACGGCGGCATGGCCGTCCGCGCTGGCGGCCGGAACGGCTGGCACGGCAAAGTCCGCGGCGCGCAGGTCCGCCTCCCATTGCGCACGCTGCAGCTGCACGCTGCCGGGCACGAGCGGCGCAGGCGACGCCTGCGGCTGCGCCAGCGCCGTGGCCAGGCTGTTGGCGGCCGCCACGCGCGCGCCCATGTCGGGCAAGGCGCCATCGGCGCCGCGGCAAAAGCGCTGCAGGATGGTCTTGATGATGGACGCGTGATCGAACACCTGGTGGCAGACGCTGCCCGGCGCGACCAGCGGCGACACCAGCAGCATGGGCACGCGCACGCCGTACTGGCGGAAGGCGGGGTCGTCGTCCACGGCGGGCGGCGGCGGCACGTGGTCGAAAAAGCCGCCATGCTCGTCGTAGCTGATGATGAGCAAGGTACGCTGCCAGGCGGGACCGCGCGACAGCGCCTGGTACACCTGCGCCACCAGCGCCTGCCCGGCGCGCACGTCGGCCGGCGGATGGTCGTCGTTTTCGAAGAAATGCGGGTCGATCCAGCTGAGCGCCGGCAAGGTGCCGGCCAGCGCGTCGCCGATGAAGCCATAGCGGCGCTGGCTGGAGCCGAACGGTTCATAGAACTCGGACGAACGGTAATGGTCGTCCGTCAAGGCCAGGCTCCACGGCTTCCAGGCCGAATAAAACTTCCAGCCGACCTGGGCGCGGTCCAGGTGGCGCACGAACGATTTGTTCGCATACAGGGGCACGCGCTTGCTGTCCCGGCTGCCGGCCGCCCTGCCGCTGATGGCGTACAGGCGGTTGGGCCAGGTCGCGCCAGGCACGGAACTGTAGCAGCGGTCGCACACGCAAAAGTGCCGCGCCAGAAAATCGTACATGGGCAGGTCGGCCCCATTGTAATACCCCATCACCAGGTCGATATCGGGGTCGCCGGGATGGGTCTGCGCATAGTCGTCGACAAAGCCGCCGTTATTATTTTGCAACTGCACGCTGACGGATGCGCCCGTATGCGACGGGTCCTGTCCCGGACCGAAGGCCGTGCGCAGCAAGTGGTGCACCGGATAGGCCTTGCCGGCATGCAAGTTGACGTGGCCGGCCCGCAAGCCATCGATGTCGGCCCGCCCGCCTTCCAGGCTCAGGTATCCCAGCATGTGGTCGAACGAGCGGTTTTCCATCATCAGCACGACGATATGCGCGATGCGCGCAAGATGGTCCAGCGGATCGGCAAGTGGATTAACGGCATCGACAGCGGTCATCGGAACTCCCCCGCCGCGCGCACGGTCGCGGCAACCCTGGTTCGACCGGCCCCGGCCGGAGAGGTTCACCTGTCGTCGCCTGGCCTTGATATGCCACAACTGCTGAGCTTACCTCAATAGGGAACGCGGTAGCGGTAGCCCTTGAAATTGAACACGGCCGCCTTTGGCTGCAGTTTTTCCAGCACCAGGCCAGGCGCCAGTTCCTCGCCCTCGTGGCGCAGCACCTTATCGATCAACAGCAGGCGGTCGGCCGGATTCTTCGAATAGATATAGCCGCCGATGGCAAGCGGGGGAATCTGGCGCTGTATCGGCTCGGGCAAGTCGCGCAAGCCGGGCACGGCTTCCTCGGCCGCGGGAACGGGCACGGCGGGCGCGGGCGGCGGCACCGCAGCGTTGACGGCCACGGGCGGCGCGGCCTGGCCAGGCGTCTCCTGCTGCGGCTCCGGCACGGCCACGGCATGGTGTACGGGCGCGGCGGTGGCCGCTGGCGGCGCGGCCGGCGCGGGCGCAGGCACGGGCGCCGCCGCCGGGGCGGGCGCGGCGGCCGATCCCGGCGCGGGAACGGGTGCCGGGACGGCCTGGGCCAGCACGGCGGGGACGGTCGCAGGCGGCTGCGCGGCGGCCTGCCATGGCTGCCACAGCAGCAGCGCGCCGGCCACGGCCGCCGTCACCGCGCCCAGCGCCAGCCAGGCGGACAGGCGCCGCCTGCCGCCGGACGCCGGTGCGCCATGCAGCGACAGCTGCGCGGCGTGGATCGACGGCAATTCGCCGAGCTGGCGTTCGGCCTGCGATTTTTTCAGTGCTTCCAGTATGTAAGACATCTTATTTTCCCGCCACTATCGCCGCCGCGGCGGGCCGCGCCACGGCAGGAGCAGCACCGGACAGGCGCGGCTCCGAGTTGTCGCCCAATTGCATGAGACGAATGAACGTTTTCGGTCCCGCCAGGCCATCGGCCTTCAGGTTCTGGCTCTGCTGGAATGCGCGCAGCGACGCCTGCATCGCCGCATCAAGCGGCACATTGTCAGCGGGCGGCGGCAAGCCGTGCAACCGGGCCAGGCGCTGCGCCAGCCAATCGACGTCGGGGCCGCGGGCGCCGGGCGGCACTTCATCGCGCCAGCTGCGCGGGGCACGCCAGAATGTCGTGAAACCGCCGTCGCTGCGCTGCGCCAGTTCGGCCAGCGGCAAGGTTTGCGACTTGCCATCAAGCTGCAGCCTGGCCGTCTCGCCCTGCACCTGCGCCAGCAAGGCCGGCCGTTCCGCGCCGGCCGCATCGCGCAAGGCCAGCATGGCGGGTCGGTCGAGCACGCGCAGCTCGGCAATGCCGCCACGGCTGTGCAGGCAGCGCAAGCCGGCCCTGGCGGCCGCCTGGCAAGCGTCGCCGTCCGGCGGCAAGCGCTCGCCCCACAGGGCCGCCAGCTGGCGCAGCACGGCATCGCGGCCGGGACCGCTGACGGGCGCGGCGACCGGGGCGGCGGCGGCCGCCGGTGCCGCCGCCACGGAGGGCGCGCTGGCCGGTGCGGCGGGCGCGGGGCGCACGGGCATGAAGTGCCAGGCCAGCGCCGCCGTGAGCAACGCGCCGCCCAGCACGCCGGCCGCCACCTGCGGCCAGCGCCAGCAAACCGGCGGCGCCAGCGGGCCGGCACCGGCCTGCGCGAACACTTCAGCGCCCGCCCGGCGCAGTATCCGGCGCGTCACCTGCGGCTGGTTTTCCACGTAGGCGCCCAGCAGCGCGCGGTCGCACAGCAGGTTGATGCGGCGCGGCACGCCGTGGCTCATGGCATGGATCTGCGCCATCAGGCGCGCCGCGAACGGCGCGTGCGCCACGCAGCCGGCCACCGCCAGCCGGTGATGGATGTAGCTGGCCGTCTCGTCCGCAGACAGCGAGCCGAGGTGATAGCGGGCGATCACGCGCTGCGCCAGCTGCTCCAGTTCGGGGCGGGCCAGCATGGCGCGCAATTCGGGCTGGCCGATGAGGATGATCTGCAGCAGCTTGCGCTCGCTCGTCTCCAGGTTGGTCAGCAAACGCAGCTGTTCCAGCACGGCGGCGGACAGGTTTTGCGCTTCATCAATGATCAGCACATTGTTCTTGCCTTGCGCATGGCTGGCCAGCAGATACGCATTGATGGCGTCGACATAGCCTTTCACGCTGGCCACGCCGGGCGCCAGCGCGATGCCGAACTCCTCGCAGATCGAGTGCAGCAACTCCTCGACCGACAGCTTGGGGTTGAAAATATAGGCGAGCTGGCAATTGACCGGGATCTGCTCCATGAAGCAGCGGCAGACGGTGGTCTTGCCGGCGCCGATCTCGCCCGTCAGCAGCACGAAGCCGCCGCCGCTGCCCACGCCATACAGCAGGTGCGCCAGCGCTTCGCGGTGGCGTTCGCTCATGAACAGGTAGCGGGGATCGGGGGCGATCGAAAACGGCGATTGCTTGAGCTGGAAATAATGCGTGTACATGGAGACCCTGCGGATGGAACGATCAAAATGCGCCGCTCAGCATACGCTGCGGCAAGCCGGCGCGCTCACCGGGTTTGGGCGGGCGGCAGGGGCTTGTACTTGGCGCAATAGACTTTTGCCTTGCTACGGAAGTACACGATTTTACTGCCAGGAACGGAACCGCGGACGGGAAAGGCGGAATTATCCAGCTTGCTGAAGCGCATGCCCGACGCGGCACGGATGGCCGGTTCGATTTTTTCCGGCGTGGCATCGGCAACCACGCCCATGAACACCAGCGCACTGCTGTCGTCGCTGACGATCACATCCGTGATGGGCGCCCCCCACAGGGTCGCTTCCGTGCGGAACCAGTAAGCGCCCCCTTCATGCTTGTAGGCGGGCCCGAAGGCGCCCAGCAGATAGGAATAGAAAGCCTTGTTGTCGATATGGTCGACGCACAGCACCGCGTTGCCCACCACCTGGCCGAACGTGGACGGCGGCGCCTTCTGCGCCAGCGCGCCGCCGGCCGCTACGATGGCGACCAGCAAAACGGCCCCCGGCGGCCTGGGCAGGAAGCGCCAGCGCGGCAACGGCAGGCGGCACGCGCGCATGATCAGCGCTTGCGCTCTTCTTTCTTGACCTTCTTGGCTTCCTTCTTTTCCTTCATGGACTTTGCCGGTTCCTTCTTGCTTTCCTTCTTGCTGTCCTGTGCCTTGCTCATTTTCTACTCCATGCCTGGGCGGGGATGCCGCAGCCATTATGACACTCCCCCATGAAAATGCCACGTCATTTCCCCCTTGCAAGGGCATCGCGGCGCCAGGCGAAACCGGCGCCCGCCTATCCGTATTTGAAAAAATACGTTTGTTTTTTTATTTTATTGTGTTTAAATACACGCACTTTATAAAAAGATATCTTTTCCAGCAGGCAATGACCCGCCGGAGACAAGCATACAAACTGGAGACAGGACATGGGCCGGCATGTGGCCGGCCATGCGTAATCAGATTGCAGCCTTGGGCAGGGACACAACATGATGAGAACTATGATCTTGCTGGGCGCGCTGCTGCTGGGCACGGCCAGCAGCGCGCAAGCGGCAGACGCACGGCAAGCCGTGCGCCAGGCCGACCTGCAGGTGGCCGCGCAGGCGATGCCGGCGCGGCCGGCCGTGCACCGTGCCAGTTTCCAGACGCCGCGCGTTTCGCTGCGCGCGCGCATCCAGCACGAACCGAGCACCTACTCGCTGCTGCTGGTCGCCATCGGCCTGCTGGGACTGCGCATGCGCGCGCGCGCCCCCAGCGAAAAATTCAGCCACTGACGTCAAAACGGCCGCGCAAGGCGGCCGTTCCAGTCAGGCGTCAGCGCCCGCTCAGTGCAGGCACAGGCGGCGGCGCGTCTTCTCGATCAATGCCGTATCGTAGGGATACAGGTTTTCGATAAAGAACAATTCCGTTTCCGCCTCATCTTCCAGGCACATCTCGATCATGACCGGACCATCGCTTTCGCGGCCCAGGAAATCCTTCGGCCAGCGGTTCTTGCGGTGCGTGCGCATCATTTCCATGCCCAGCGCGGCCAGCGGCGCCGATACGCCGGCGGCCAGCGCCTCTTGCTGCCAGTCGTCCCAGTACTCGCTCTTTGCTGCCTTGTCGTTCATCATGCTCTTCCAACCCGGATGTAAAAGGCGGACTGTACTCTTCATGGCGCCCCTTGCCAAGCATGCAAACAAGCAACACCGCAACGCGCGGCACAGACCACTCGTGAAAAATTGGCATTAAACAAGGCCAATTTCAATACCATTCACGAAAGATACAAATTCCTTTATTAACAATGACTTGCAATATTTCTTTCGGGCACGGCACGGCATTGCTCCGCGCATTTGTTAATACCACTTAAATACCTGTTGACAAGCCATCGAGGCGACAATATAGTGCCTTCAGCTTTTTCGCCGCCCGACAAATAAAAGAACCGAGACCGGCGCACTCAACCAAACGCGGGACTGCATAACATGATCGAATACATAATCGGCGTCGACGGCGGGGGCAGCGGCACCCGCGTACGCCTGGCGCGCCTGGACGGCCAGGAGCTGGCGCAGGGACAAAGCGGCCCGTCCGGCCTGGGACTGGGCATAGACCGTGCCTGGACGTCCGTGGCGCATGCCGTCACGCTGGCCTTCCGCGCCGCCGGCCTGGACCAGCCCTCGCTGCAGCGCATGGCCATCGGCCTGGGCCTGGCCGGCGTGCACAACAAGCAGTGGGCCGCCAGCTTCATCGAACACAATCCCGGCTATGCCTCTGTTGCACTCGAATCGGATGCGCTGACCACCCTGCTGGGCGCGCACGCGGGCCAGCCCGGCGTCATCGTCGCCATCGGCACCGGCAGCGTGGGCGAAGTGCTGCATGCGGACGGCAGCCGCCACGAAGTGGGCGGCTGGGGCTTTCCCTCCGGCGACGAAGCGGGCGGCGCCTGGATCGGCATGCGCGCCGTCAACCACGCGCAGCAAGTGGTCGATGGCCGCGTGCCCGGCAGCGCCTTCGCCACGGCCGTCATCGATGCCTGCGGCGGCCAGCGCGACGCCATGCAGGTGTGGCTGGCCGCCGCCAGCCAGACCACGTTCGCGCAACTGGCGCGGCTGGTGCTCGAACATGCGGCCACCAACGCGGTGGCGCGCGCCATCCTGACCGATGCGGGCCAGCAGATCGCCCTCATCGCCAGGGCGCTGGACCCGGCCGGCACCCTGCCCGTGGCCCTGTGCGGCGGGCTGGCGGCACCGCTGTCGGCCTACCTGCCGGCGGCACTGTTGCAACTGGTCGTGCCGGCACAGGGCGACTCGGCCGCGGGCGGCCTGCGCCTGATACGCAAGCACTTGCAGGAGCAATGACCATGCTGGCCAAACTGTCCGCCTTCAAGCCCAATCCGGCCAGCGACACGCCGCTCTACATGCAGCTGGCGAACATGCTGTCGGACGGCATCGCCAGCGGCGACTGGCGCGCCAACCAGGCCTTGCCCTCGGAGCGCGTGCTGTCGGACATCCTGGAAATCTCGCGCGTGACGGCGCGCAAGGCGATCGACATGCTGTGCGACCGTGGCATGCTGACGCGCAAGCGCGGCTCGGGCACCTACATCACGCCCAAGCTGGAACAGCCGCTGTCGCGCCTGACGAGCTTTTCGGAGGAATTGCGCCAGCGGGGCTTTACGGCCGGCTCGCGCTGGCTGCAGCGCGACATCGGCGCGGCCGCGCCGCTGGAACTGCTGTCGCTGGGCCTGTCGCCGCACATGCCGGTGGCGCGCCTGCGCCGCCTGCGCACGGCCGACGAAGTGGTGATGGCGATCGAGACGACCACCATCCCCGTGCTGTACATGCCGGACCCGCAGCAGGTGACCGATTCCCTGTACGGCTACCTGGAGTCGCGCGGCACCATCCCGATGCGCGCGCTGCAGCATATCCGCGCCGTCAACGCCACGGCGGAACAGGCCAAGCTGGCCAATATCAAGACGGGTGAGGCCATGCTGCACATCACCCGTGTCAGTTATCTCGACAACGGCGCAGCGGTGGAACTGACCCACTCGTATTGCCGCAGTGATTATTATGAATTCGTAGCGGAGTCGCGCAGATGAGCAGCACTATCAAAGGCAATATCCTTACCCCCGGCGGCTGGATCCACGGCGCCATCGCCTTCGGCGAGCGCGTCGACAGCATCACGGGCGATTCCCGCCACCCCTCAGACAACAGCGACGACTACATCCTGCCGGGCTTCATCGACCTGCACGTGCATGGCGGCGCCGGCAAGGACATCATGGAAGGCGGCGACGCCGTCTACGCCATCGCCGCCATCCATGCGCGCCACGGCACCACCAGCCTGCTGGCCACCACCATGACGGCGCCGCCCGAAGACATCGACATGGCCTTGAGCGCCATCGGCGAGGCGACCAGGCACCGGCGGCCGAATACGGCGCGCGTGCTGGGCGCCCACCTGGAAGGCCCGTACATCAATTCCGGCAAGCTCGGCGCGCAGCCCAACTACGCGCGCGCCGCCACCCTGGCCGAAATCGAACGCCTGCAAACCCTGGCCAAGCTGCGCGTCATCACCGTGGCGCCGGAAATCGCCGGCCACCTGGAACTGGTGCGCGCGCTGGCCGACGCCGGCGTGCGCGTGCAGATCGGCCATACCCTCGGCTCCTATGAAGACGGGGTGGCCGCGCTGGAACACGGCGCGGTCGGCTTCACGCACCTGTTCAACGCCATGAGCGGCCTGCATCACCGCGAACCGGGCATGGTCGGCGCCGCCCTGGCGCACGCCGAATACGCCGAACTCATACCCGACCTGCTGCATGTGCACCCGGGCGCCATCAAGGTGGCCCTGCGCGCCATCCCGCGCCTGTACTGCGTCACCGATTCGACCGCCGCCACCGGCATGCCGGACGGCGAATACATGCTGGGCCGCCACGCCGTGCAGAAATGCATGGGCGGCGTGCGCCTGCCCGACGGCACGCTGGCGGGCAGCACCCTGACCCTGGACCAGGCGCTGCGCAACCTGGTGGGACTGGGACTGGACCTGGCCGACGCGTCCAAGCGCGTCTCGACCAATGCCGCCGATTACCTGGGCCTGGAAGAACGCGGCCGGCTGGCCCCCGGCACTTACGCCGATCTGGTGGTACTCGATCGCGACCTCAAACTCAAAGCTGTGTATATAGAAGGAGAAATCTGTGACCTCAATGATGCTTAAAGAAGCCGTTTCCGCCGCCGAATGCGTCGCCCTGCAACTGGCCAGCGACACGGAACGCTACGCGGAACTGGGCCGCAAATTGAGGAGCACCTCGTTCTCGACCGCGCTGACCATCGCGCGCGGCAGCTCCGACCACGCCTGCAACTACGTCGCCTACCTGATCATGGCGCGCCTGGGCCGCGTCGTGGCATCCTTGCCGATGTCGCTGGTGACCCTGAACAAGTCGCCGCTGGTGACGCGCGACACCCTGGCCATCTCGATCTCGCAATCGGGCCAGAGCCCGGACGTGGTCGAGCCGATCCGCTACTTCCGCGACGGCGGCGCCACCACCGTGGCCCTGGTCAACGATATCGAGTCGCCGCTGGCGCACGCCGCCGAATGGGCCATGCCCCTGCGCGCCGGCAAGGAACAAAGCGTCGCCGCCACCAAGAGCTTCATCACCAGCCTGGTCGCCGGCGCGCGCATGGTGGCCCAGTGGCAGAACGACCCCGAGCTGCAGGCAGGCCTGGAAGCGCTGCCCGAGGCGCTGCTCGAAGCGACCCGCGTCGACTGGTCGCCCGCCATCGACGTGCTGGCGCCGGCGCGCAACATCATGGTCGTCGGACGCGGCATCAGCTTCCCCGTGGCGCTGGAATCGGCACTGAAATTCAAGGAAACCTCGGCCCTGCAGGCGGAAGCCTTCAGCGGCGCCGAAATCAAGCACGGCCCGATGGCGCTGATCGAAGACGGCTACCCGCTGCTGATTTTCGCCACGCGCGGCCCGACGCAGGCCGGCCTCCTGCAGCTGGCCACGGAAATGCGCGGCCGCGGCGCCAAGGTCCTGCTGGCGGCGCCCGCCGACGTGGCCGAGCGCGACCTGACCCTGCCCGTGGCGGCCACGCCGGATCTCGACCCCATCGTCGCCATCCAGTCCTTCTACGTGATGGCGGCCAAGCTGTCGGCGGCGCGCGGCATGGACCCGGATGCGCCGCGCCACCTGAGCAAGGTCACGAAGACCAATTAAGCAGTCCGCAGCAGGCAGCACCGGCAACCCCGCCCCCGGCACGGGGCGGGATTGCCACGAACACCAGCCGCACCAATAAGCGACGGCAAGGGCATGTACCCGCGCCGCAGACTCATGGACATTGGAGCTTCGCGCTCCAGGATAAAAATGACGATCAAGAGACTGTTGGCAGTATTTGCTTGCGCGAGCCTGTTCGCGCCGCAGGCATGCGCTGTCGAGAAAATCGAATTCTGGACCTTCAGCATGAAGCCCAAGTTCACGCCGTATTTCAATGCGGTGGTGGCACGCTATGAGGCGCAGAATCCCGACGTCAAGATCGAATGGATCGACTTCCCGTGGGACGTGATCCAGACCAAGCTGGTCACGCGCATCGTGGCCGGCACGCCGCCCGCGCTGGTCAGCCTGAACGTGCCCTGGGCCGACGAATATGCGCGCGACGGCCTGCTCATGCCGGTCGATGCGCTGCTTGGCGAGGCACGCGCCAGCTACCTGCCCAGCGCCCTGGAAGACCTGCGCTTCAAGGGCCGCACCTACGGCTTCCCCATGTACAGCAATGTCGCCGTGATCGCCTTCAATACGGCCATTTTCAGGCAGGCGGGCCTGTCGCGCGGCCCCGCCAGCCTCGACGAGCAACTGGCGTTTGCGCGGCAGATCGCGCAACGCACGGGCAAGGCCGGCATCGCCCCGGCGCTGTCGAAGATCGACGGCCTGTTCATGCAGCAGGGCCTGGCCGTCATCGCCAACAACCAGGCCGTCTTCAATTCGCCGCAGCACGTGGCGCTGGTGCAAAAACTGGCCGATACCTACAAGGCGGGCGGCCTGCTGAAGGAAAGCCTGTTCGCCGAGGATAATTTCCCGGCCGTCATCGACGCCTACAAGGGCGGCCGCCTGGGCATGCTGCTGGCGCCGCCGACGGCGATGCAGCGCATCCGCAGCGACGCGAAAGACATCTATGCCATCACCGACGTGGCGCCCGCGCCGCTGGGACCGACCGGCATCGCCGATGGCGGCTGGCTGGTGCACTTCGCCATTCCCAAGGGCGTGTCGATGCGCCTGCTGCCATCGGTGGGCAAGTTCGCGCGCTTCCTGACGAATGACGACAACCAGCTGGCCTTCGCGCGCCAGGCCAGCGTCTTTCCCACCACCGTCAAGGCGGCAGCCGACCCGTTTTTTCTGTCCACGCCGACGAACGCGGGCGCCGCTGCCAAGGCGGTGGCCGCCGGCGCCCTGTCGATGCACCACTCGCGCACCCTGTACGTGGCCGGCGTCGACGACTACGACGAGCTGCGCCGCTCGCTGGTGAAAGCCGTCGAGGCGGGCGTGACGGGCAAACAGGACGTCAGACAGGCGCTGGACCAGGCCGTCGCCATCTGGAACAAGAAGCTGGCCAGCATGCCGCGCCACTAAGGACACCATGAAACTTGCCCACCGCCACACCCTGCAAGCCTGGCTGTTCCTCGCCCCGGCCCTGCTGCTACTGGCCGCCTTTTCGTTCTGGCCCGTCGGCTATGGCTCCGTGCTGGCCTTCACCGACTACAGCCTGATACGCGAGACGCGCTTCGTCGGCCTCGACAACTTCCGCTACATCTTCAACAACGAGATGTTCGTCTCGGGCCTGAAGAACTCGCTGATGTTTTTGCTGATGGTGCCCTTCGTGCAGGTGGGCGCCATCACCCTGGCCGTGCTGGTCAACAACCGCCTGCCCGGCATCCGTTTGTTCCGCGCCGCCTTCTACGTGCCCGTGGTAACCACCGTGTCCGTGGTCGGCATCATGTGGGGCTTCATGTTCCACGAACAGGGCGCGCTCAATTACGTGATGCTGACGTTAAAGCTCGTGAACGCGCCCGTGGGCTGGCTGTCGAACGACAGCCTGGCCCTGTTCGCCGTGATGTTCGTCACCTTGTGGCGCGGCCTGGGCTGGTACATGGTGATGTACCTGGCGGCGCTGCAATCGATCCCGTCGGACATGCAGGAAGCGGCCATGCTCGATGGCGCCAACCGCTGGCAGCGCTTCTGGAAGATCACCGTGCCGATGCTGCGCCCGACCATCATGCTGTGCTCCATCCTGTCCGTGCTGGCGGCCCTGAAGGCGTACCAGGAAGTCGACGTGCTGACCCAGGGCGGCCCGATGAATTCCACCTTCACGGCGCTGTACTACGCCTACGACCAGGGCCTCAAGCACTTGAAGCTGCCGCGCGCGCTGGCGGCCAGCTTCGTCGTCTCGCTATTTTGCATCGGCATCGCCCTGCTGTGCCTGCGCTACCTCAAACCCAAGCACCGCTGACAGGGGAATGACCATGACAACCCGTTCCCGCCCCCTGAAAACGCGCCTGCACATGCTGGGCCACTACGCCGTGCTGTGCGCCATCGCCGTCGTCTGCGTCTTCCCGTTCTGGTGGACGCTGGTGACGGCCATTTCCACGGAAGGCAATATCTTCGCCTTCCCGCCCACGTTCTGGCCGAAGGCGCCGTCGTTCGAGAACTTCATCGAAGTGTTCCAGGCCATTCCGATCTGGTCGTTCTTCAAGAACTCGGTGCTGATCGCCGTGTTGACCGTGTTCTGGAAGCTGCTGCTGTGCTCACTGGCCGCGTATCCGCTGGCACGCCTGAAATTTCGCGGCCGCAAGCTGGTGTTCGGCCTGATCCTGGCCACCCTGGTGCTGCCGTCGGAAGTGAACTTCCTCGTCAACTTCATCACCATCACGCAAATGAGCCTGGTCGACACCTACACGGGCGTGATCCTGCCCAACGTGGTGACGGCCGTGGCCATCTTGCTGCTCAAGCAGGCGTTCGAGGAAGTGCCGCAAGACCTGATCGACGCCGCGCGCGTCGATGGCGCCTCCGAGTGGGTCATCTTCAGCCGCATCATGCTGCCGCTGATCACGCCATGGCTGGCCACCGTCGGCATCCTGACGGCCGTCGAATCGTGGAATGAATACATCTGGCCCTCCATCGTCATGAGCAAGCCCGATGAATTCCCCCTGTCGGTGGGCGTGCTGTATTTGCGCGGCACGTTTGGCAGCAGCACGCGCGTGATCGCCGCCGGCACCTTGATCACCATCGTGCCGACCCTGCTGGCATTCCTGTTTACCCAGCGCTTTTTCATGCGCGGCATGGACGGCGCCGTCAAATGAAGACATCGATCGCCTCCGACCTGCGCCTGCTGGCCGGGCAGCTGCTGATGGCCGGCATCCCCGGCACCGCGCTCGATACGGCCACCGCGCTGTGGCTGCGGGAAAACGGCATCCGCGCCGTATGTCTGCGCGCGCACAATATCGGCGACGGCGCGCAACTGGCGGGCCTGACCGGCGCGCTGCACCGCATCCTGGGGCCGGCGGCGCTGGTGGCCATCGACGCGGCCGGCACGCCATCGGCCTATCCGGCCTGGCTGCCCGTCCCGCCGACGGCCATGGCGCTGTGCGCGGCCGGCGACGCCGAACTGGCCCATGGCACGGGGGCGGCGGCGGCGCGCGGCCTGCGCGCGCTGGGCATCAACTGGCTGTTCGCGCCGCTGCTCGACCCGGCCGGCGCCAGCGGCGATGCACCGGGCGCGGCGCAGGCCTTCGGCGGCGACCCGGCGCAAGCGGCCGCCATGGCGCTGGCCTGGATGGCCGGCAGCCAGGCCGAGGGCGTGGCGTGCTGCGCCAGGCTGTGGCTGCCCGAGCCGGGCACCGGCGCCGTCCTGCCCAGCGTCGACAAGACGCGCTCGCAGCTGGAGGAGCACGACTTCGTGCCCTTCCGCCAGGCCGCCGCGCATGCGGCCTCGATGATGAGCGCGCACGTGTTCTATCCGGCCCTCGATGCGACGCTGCCCGTCAGCCTGTCCGCCAGGGTGCTGCAAGGCCTGCTGCGCACGCAATGGGGCTACGACGGCGTGCTGCTCACGCATGGCATCGATGGCCATGGCGGCAATGTCGCCGCGCAGGCGCTGGCCGCCGGTGCCGACATGGTCGTGCTGCCCGATGCCGGCAGCGTGGCGCGCGCCCTCGATGCCATCGGCGCCGCGCTGGCCGACGCCACCGTGCCGCTGCAGGCCGTGGGCCAGCGCCTGCAGCGCCTGGCGGCGCTGGCCGCACGCTATCCGGGCGGCACCGGCGTGTACGCGCAGGAGGCGGCCGACCGCATCATCATGGCCGAGGCAAGGCGCCGCTGCCAGTTTGCGGCGCCAGCGCGCCAGTTCCGACATTAACCCGCACTTTCAACACGCCCGGCAACAGCCATCACCCGAGGACGCATCATGAACGACAAGAGCAGCAGCAACAGCACCCGCAGCCCGATCACCTGGGTGCCCACCTTGTACTTCGCCCAGGGCCTGCCCTTTTACGCGGTGGCCCTGGTGGCCGGCCTGATGTTCAAGAGCCTGGGCGTGCCGAACGACCAGATCGCGCGCTGGACGGGCCTGATCGGCTTTGCCTGGGTCTTCAAGTCGCTGTGGAGCCCCTTCCTCGAGCTGGCGCCCAGCAAGAAGACCATGGTGGTGCTGTTCCAGTTCGCCGGTGGCCTGAGCCTGGGCCTGATCGCCCTGGCCCTGCAGACGCCGCTGTGGTTCGCCGCCTGCATCGCCGTGCTGTTCGTCGCCGCGCTGGCCTCGTCCACGCACGACATCGTCTGCGACGGCCTGTACATCGCCAGCCTGTCCGACAAGCAGCAGGCGGCCTACGCGGGCTGGCAGGGCGCCTTCTTCAATGCGGGCAAGTTCATCTCGCTGGGCGGCCTGGTGATCCTGGCCGGCTACCTGGAAAAGCATATCGGCGTCAAGCCCGCCTGGTCCGTGATCTTCCTGATCATCGGCGCCATCATGCTGTCGCTGGCGACCTACCACCTGTGGTCGCTGCCGCAGGTGCGCAACGCGGCCGTGGCCGACAAGAGCGTGGCCGGCATCAGCCGCACCCTGTGGGACGTGCTGGTGGACTTCCTGAAAAAGCCCGGCATCTGGGGCATGATCGCCTTCATCATCCTGTTCCGCGCCGGCGAGGCGCAGGTGCAGACCATCGGCCCGCTGTTCCTGCGCGAAGCGCGCGAGCTGGGCGGCCTGGGACTGTCGACGACGGAAGTGGGCGCCGTGTATGGCACGGCCGGCACCGTCGCCTTTTTGCTGGGCAGCGTGGGCGGCGGCTACTTCACCTCCTGGCTGGGCCTGAAGCGCGCCATGTTCTTCCTGATACTGGCCATGAACTTGCCGAACCTGGTGTTCTATTACCTGAGCCACAGCATGCCCTCCGACCTGACCCTGATCACGGCCGCGCTGAGCATCGAGATGTTCGGCTACGGCTTCGGCTTCGTCGGCCTGATCCTGTTCATGATGCAGGTGGTCTCGGTCGGCAAGTACCAGACGGCCCATTACGCGTTCGCCACCGGCGTAATGCAGCTGGGCTTCGTGCTGTTCAAGATGATCAGCGGCGACATCCAGACGGCGCTCGGCTACAAGACGTTTTTCCTGTGGGTGCTGGTGTCGGCCGTGCCCGTGCTGGTCCTGTCGCGCTTCATGCGCATCGGCCCGAAGGAAGCCGCCGACCAACCCGACCTGACCAAGGCCGAGTCCCCACCAGCGCCAGCCAGCGCCAGCTAGGATAGAACCACTTCATGGCACATATCGTTTTAAAGAATATCGTCAAGCTGTATGACGACAAGCACCCGGTCATCCACGGCATCGACCTCGATATCGGCGACGGCGAATTCGTCGTCTTCGTGGGACCGTCCGGTTGCGGCAAATCAACCCTGCTGCGCATGATCGCCGGCCTGGAAGACATCACGGGCGGCGAACTGCATATCGGCGGCAGGCTGGCCAACGACATCGCGCCGGCCGAGCGGGGCCTGGCCATGGTCTTCCAGAGCTACGCGCTGTATCCGCACATGACGGTGTACGAGAACATGGCCTTCGCCCTCTCCCTGGCCGGGCATAGCAAGGCCGAGGTGCGCGCCGCCGTCGAGCGCGCCGCCGACATCCTGCAAATCGCGCCTTTGCTCAAGCGCAAGCCGAAGGACCTGTCGGGCGGCCAGCGCCAGCGCGTGGCGATCGGCCGCGCCATCGTGCGCAAGCCGCAGGTCTTCCTGTTCGACGAGCCGCTGTCGAACCTCGATGCCTCGCTGCGCGTGCAGATGCGCGTGGAAATCTCGCGCCTGCACCAGGAACTGAAGACCACCATGGTCTACGTCACGCACGACCAGGTCGAGGCAATGACCCTGGGCGAGCGCATCGTCGTCTTCAACGGCGGGCGCATCGAACAGGTGGGCAGCCCGCACGAGCTGTATAACAATCCCGGCAACCTGTTCGTGGCCGGCTTCCTGGGTGCGCCGAAGATGAACTTCATGCCTTGCGTCGCCGTCGCCTGCGGCGCCGCCACGGTGGCCGTGCGCCTGCCCGGCGGCGCCATGATCGAGGTGGCGGCCAATGGCCAGGCCGCGGCGCCCGGCGACCCGCTGACCCTGGGCGTGCGCGCCGAGCATGTGGCCCTGCACGCCGCTGGGGCCGATGGCGGCAACGTCGTCGCTGCGGCCGTCAGCCATGTCGAATACCTGGGCGACGTGGCCATCGTCTACGCCAGCGTGGCGGGCGTGTCCGAGATGCTGGCCGTCAAGCTGCCGGCCGAGGACGGGCTGCGCCAGGCCGGCGATGCGCTGTGCCTGCACCTGCCGCCGCCGCGCTGCCTGCTGTTCGATGCGGCCGGGCAGGCGCTGCCGCGCACGGTTGGCGCCCCGGCCCAGCCGTTTATGTGACAATAGCCGCTGTTTACCATGCTGCCGCCCTTTGACTTGTGCGGGCAGAATGGCAGAATGTGTGTTTTTTTTGACTCCCTGCCCCCCTTGCGACGCCGCCCATACCATGCCGCGGCAGCCAGTGTCGGTGTGTATCTTTGTTATTGATTGAAGGATTGACCATGTCCCAATTCCGTCTTGCCCGTCTTAGCCTGATCCTGGCCGCCATCGGCCTGAACGTCCTGCCTGCCCTGTCGCACGCCCAGGACGCGAAACCTGCGGCCGCCGCCGGCGCGCCTGCCGCCGCCCCTGCCGATACGGTGCGCCCTGAAATCTTCAAGCTGCTTGACCCGACGGCCGTGAAGGCGTCGATGGATGCGAAAAACTATGCCGACGTGCAAAGCCGCATCGACCAGGCCGCCGCCACGCCGGCGCTGACGCCTTATGAGTTGTTCGTGATCAACCGCCTGCGCGTGGCGCTGGCCTCCACCACCAACAATGCGGCCATGGCCATGACGGCGCTCGAAGCGGTGATCGAATCGGGCAAGCTGGATAAAAAATCGCAGGGCGATTTCATCCAGGCGCTGGCCAACTACCACTACAACGCCAAGGACTACCCGAACGCGATCAAATGGTTCACCCGCTACCAGACGGAAACGGGCGACGTGGCCACCGTGCGCCCCTACATCATCCGCGCCTATTACTTCAGCAACGATTTCGCGCGCGCGAAGCAGGAACTGACGACGGACCTGAACGCCAAGCAGCAAGCCGGCCAGAAGCCGACCCTGGAAGAGTTGCAATTGCTGG
Organism: Janthinobacterium sp. GW822-FHT07H11; assembly: GCF_058798615.1. Classification (NCBI taxonomy): domain Bacteria; kingdom Pseudomonadati; phylum Pseudomonadota; class Betaproteobacteria; order Burkholderiales; family Oxalobacteraceae; genus Janthinobacterium; species Janthinobacterium sp. GW822-FHT07H11. The sequence goes on along the minus strand of NZ_CM179507.1, from coordinate 1,724,296 downwards.
CCAATACGGGCTCGAAGAGCAAGGACCCGGCCACCTACCTGGTCGCCATGGAAAACCTGGTGCGCTACTACCCGTCCGACGACTACTGGACCGACCTGCTGGGCCGCGTGCAAGGCAAGGCCGGCTATTCCGACCGCTTCGCGCTCGATGTCCTGCGCCTGCAAAACCAGGCCGTGAGCACCATGTCGCCGGAAGACTATAGCGACATGGCGGAAATCGCCCTGGTCAATGCCTTCCCCACGGAAGCGAAAAAAGTCCTGGACGCCGGTTATGCCAAGGGCGTGCTGGGCACGGGCGCGAATGCCGCCAAGCACAAGAAACTGCGCGACCAGGCCAACAAGGCCGCCGCCGATGACGTGAAGAACATCGCCAGCGGCGAAGCATCGGCCACGAAAAGCAAGGATGGCACGGGCTTGATCAACCTGGGCTACGCCTATGTGACGATGGACCAGTTCGACAAAGGTATCGACCTGATCCAGAAGGGCATCGCGAAGGGCGGCCTGAAGCGTCCGGAAGATGCCAAGCTGCGCCTCGGCTATTCCTACGCCATGGCCGGCAAGAAGGATGAAGCGATCAAGGTACTGGAAACGGTCAAGGGCGGCGACGGCGTCGGCGACCTGGCCCGCTACTGGATCATGTGGCTGAACCGCCCGGCGACGGCAGCGGCCGCGCCTGCCGCAGCGGCAAAATAATTCCAGCCTGCCCAGCGCAGACGCAAGCGGTTCCCGGCACTGGTCGGGACCGCTTTTTTTTCGACCACTTTCCCCCCCGCACGCCATGCCCACCACCGTGACCCCGAGCGCGCACGAGCGCCTGACCAGCCTGGATGCCTTTCGCGGCTGCGTGATACTGGCCATGATCTGGGTCAACTACATCGCGGGCATGCCCGGCATCGCCTGGTGGCTCGAACATGCGGGGCCGCGCGCCGACGGCATCACCGTGCCCGACCTGGTCTTTCCCGGCTTCCTGTTCATGCTCGGCATGGCCATTCCGCTGGCCTTGCAGCGCCATTGCGGCCACGTCACGCCCGCCCTGCTGGGACGCCTGCTGTGGCGCTCCGCCAGCCTGATGTTGGCCGGCGTGGTGCTGGCGAATGCCTACCGCTACGATGCGCAGGCGGCGCTGCTGCCGCGCGCGCCGTATTTCCTGCTGTTTTATGTGGCCATGATGCTGCTGTGGCGCCAGGGCGCCGGCAAGCGGGAACTGGCCATGGGCGGCGCGCTGATGCTGTTCCTGTTGGCAACTTTTCGCGGGGAATTGAACAGCGAGTTTTCCAGCACCTGGCTGCAGCCGTCGTGGTGGGGCATCCTGGGCATGATAGGCTGGGCTTACCTGCTGTGCAGCCTGCTGTACCTGGCCTGCGGCGGCAACGGCACGGCGCTGATGGGCGTGTTTTCCCTGCTGATCGTGCTGTACATGGGCGGCACGGCCGGCAGCCTGGATTTTCTGCCGGCAGGCATCCGCGCCGTCGTCAACGTGCCGCAGGTGCTCGGTTCGACGGCGGCCAATGTGCTGGCCGGTACCCTGGTGGGCCGGCTGTTCCTGCGCGGCGCCGCCCTGGGCCATGGCCAGCGCATCGGCTTCATGGCCTGGTTCGCGCTGGGCCTGCTGGCGGCCGGCCTGCTGCTGCGGCCGTATCACCACATCAACAAGATCGCGGCGACGGAAGCCTACACCCTCGTGTCCAGCGCCCTCATCCTGGCCCTGTTCCTCATGTTTTACATCGTCATCGACGTGTGGCGCTGGCGCGCCTGGGCCGTGCTGCTGTTACCGGCCGGCACCAATGCCCTGTTCGCCTACATCGTGCCCGACCTGTGGGAACAGCTGGCGGCCGTGCTGCACCTGCCGCGCTTCTGGTGGCCTTATCTGGCGACGGGCGGCGCGGCCGGCCTGTGGAATGCGGCCGCCGTCACCGCCCTGATGATGGTCTTGACCGCGCTGGCCACGCGCCATGGCCTGACACTGAAGTTCTAGCGTTACACCTTGATGTAGATCTTGCGCCTGTCCATGGCGCAGGCGATCAGCCAGCACAGCAGCATGAAGCTGACGGCAAACAGCAGCGAGCCCACGCGGGGCGGCGCCCAGCCCGTGAACCAGTGCCGGTACAGCCACTGGTACAGATTGCCGCTGCCGGTGCGCACGGTAAACGCGATGATCACCAGCACTTCCGACACCAGGTAAATGAACAGGGTGTTCTTGCCGAAGACTTCAAAGAAGTAGGTCCAGCCCGTCATTTGACGCACGTCAATGATGAACATCAGCAACGCCAGCAGCAGCAAGTCCAGGCCGATGCCCAGCATCACGTAGGAGCTGGTCCACAGCTTCTTGTTGATTGGAAACACCTCGTTCCAGCACAGGGCCACGGCCACGCAAATGGCGCCGACCACGGCCAGCTGAACCAGGCTGGAGCGCAGCCGCGCCGGCGCCGCCTGGCGCACAAAGCTGCCCGCCAGGTAGCCGGCGATCACATTGACAATGGCCGGCAAGGTGCCGAGCACGCCTTCCGGATCGAAGGCAATGCCTTCGCCATGGTACAGATGGCTGTCGCCCAGCAGGAACAGGTCGAGCTTGGCCGGCGCATTGCCGTGCAGCGTATAGTCGCCCCAGGTCGCCAGGATGGCCCAGTAGCCGAGCAAGGCGCCGGCGCTGAAGAGCAGCGCGCCGCGCGTCTTCCAGTAATGGAGGATCAGGGCGGCGGCCAGGTAGCACACGGCGATGCGCTGCAGCACGCCGGGGATGCGCGTGTGCGACAGCGGCGACCAGGCGAACTGGCCCGCGTCGTCGATCTTGAAGAAGGGGAACCAGTACAGCAAAAAGCCCAATAGAAAGATCAGGGCGCTGCGCCGGCACAGCCTGGCCAGCACGGCGCCGTGCCCCAGGTGTTCATACTTGCCCAGCGCAAAGGCCAGCGCATTGCCGACGACAAACAGAAAGCTGGGGAACACCAGGTCCGTGAGGGTAAATCCATGCCATTCAGCATGCAAAAACGGCGCATACACGGCGCCCCAGTCGCCCGGGGTATTGACGACGATCATCAGGGCGACGGTCAGGCCGCGCAGGACGTCGAGGGCGAGGTAGCGTTGAGGTGCAATAGTCATGTCCAACAATTCCAAATAAAAAAAGCAGGCCCGCCGCTTGTGGCGGAAGGCCTGAAAAACGACGACGCCTGACAAAACCGTCGCAGCAGCTTGGGTCAGGCCTTAGCCACTACAGCTTGGCGCGCAGGCCAAGGTAAAACTGGCGGCCATTCGAATACAGGGCCGTCGGCTGGTCCTGGTTGGCGCCGTAATACTTGAGCACCGGATTATTCAGGTTCAGCACGTCGAAGGTCAGCGAATAGCGTTCGTCGATCTTGTAGTTGAGCGAGGCGGCCAGGTTGCCCACGCCATGCACATACTGGGGCGAGCTGCTGAACAGACCGGCCAGGAAGCTGGAACGGTAGGTATAGGCCAGGCGCGCGCTGAGGCGCTCGTCCTCGTAATAGCCTTCCAGGTTGTAGGTGCCGCGCGAGCTGCCCACCACGGCCGCGCCATCGTCCGCCTTGCCATTCGTATAGGTGTAATTGCCCACCACGCCGAAACCGCCCCACAAGCCCTGCTGGTAACTGAGTTCCACGCCCTTGTTCCTGGCGCCGATATTCGTCGGCGACTGGATCACATAGGTGTTGAATTTCTTGAAGGTATTATTGTAATAGCTCACGGGCGCCGTGCCGAACGTCACGTACGATTTCATGTCCATGAAAAACGCCCCCACGGACAGCATGGCCTTCGGCGCGAAATACCATTCCAGCGTGGCGTCGTAGTTGGTCGAACGTATCGGTTTCAGGTCCGGATTGCCGCCCGTGCCTGTCAGCAACTGGTCGTTCAGGTTGACGGCCCCCACCAGGGCGCTGTAGTCGGCGCGCGCCATGGTTTTCGCCACGGCCGCGCGGGCCACCAGGTCCTTGCTCAAGTCAAACTTGATGTTGGCGCTGGGCAGCACGTCCGTATAGCTATGCCGGACGGTGGTGGGCGTATACGTGCCGAAGATATTCTCCTGGCCGATGGGCTTTTCGCCGCCCGGCACGTTCGTCACCGTCGTCTGCTGCGTGCGCACGACGCGCACGCCCACATTGCCGCGCCACTTGTTGCCCGCCAGGTTGGCCATGATGTAGGCCGCGCTATCCTTTTCCTTCACGTCCAGCTCGGCCGGCCAGTTGCGCGAGTTCGGCCCGCCCGAATTGTCGTATTTATTAGCCCACGCCACCAGATCGGCCGGATCGAGCTGCCAGTAGCGGCCCTGGGCATTGCCGCCCAGTCCCTTGCCGTAATCGCCGGGATAGGTGCCGCCATTCCACTTTGGCAAGGGTGCCTTCGTCGTGCCGTCGCACACGGCGCAGCTGCGGTTTTCCGGCCACGACACGTTGCGATGGTGCTCCGCGTAGCGGGCGCCGAACTTCAGCGATTCGAGCACGCCATAATCCATGCTCAATTCGCCATCGGCCTGGCCGTATTTTTCCGTATCCAGGGTTTCCACGTGCGAGCCCCAGGCCGAGGCGGTCACCGCATTCGATAGCCTGGAAATGTCGAGGCCGGGGAACTGCAGCCTGGCCGGCGACAGGCCGTTGAGCTGGTAGGACACGCCCACGCCCGTCAGGCCCGCCTCGTAGCCGAGGTCGACGGGCGTTTCGCCGATGCCGCGCGTGTAGCCGAGGCTGCCCGTGATGCGCAGGCGCTCGCTGGCGCGGTAACTGCCGTTGACATCGACATACGCGGTCGACGAGTTCGAGCCGGGGCGGTAGATCTGGTCGACCAGGGCCGGATACAGCTGGCCGTTGTACGGCGTGCTGGCATTGGCCGCAGGAAACTGCGACGCGGGAAAATCGGCCGCCACCAGCGTGTTGTTCTTGATGGTAAACGTGCTGGGAATCACGCCCACGTGCTTGCCGTCATTGTCGACGGCATTCAGGTTGGCGCCCGGCTGGTTATAAAAACTGCGGTTGTAATTGGCCGCATCCAGTTTCGAATAAAAACCGTTAACATCAAGCATCAAATCAGCGCTGGGCTTGAATTGCAGGTCCAGGCTGCCGCCCTGGCGCTTGCGCACCTGCTCGAACAGGGCCGAGTTGATGCCCAGCGGCGCCAGCACGCCGGCCAGTTGCGGATGCTTTTGCGCGGCCGGGCTGTTGGCGTCGATGGCGCCATAGCCGAAGAATTCCTGGCCGTCGCGGCGCTCGTGGCGCTTCTCGGAAAACACCTGGAACAGCACGCCCATGGTCTTCGCCTCGTTCTTCCAGTTGAACAGGGCATTCATTTGCGGATCCGTCTTGCCCGGCAAGTCCGCATAGATGGCCTGCACGGCCAGCTCGGCCGTAAACGGCTGCTTGAAGCTCAGGGGCTTGCGCGTCTCGATATTGATGGAGCCGGCCACGCCGCCCTCCACCAGGTCCGCCTGCGCACTTTTTTGCACGGTGACGCGGCTGACGATTTCCGACGGCAGCAAGGCGAAGCTGACGCTGCGTCCCACCGTGCCCACCTGGTCCGTGACGAACCAGTCGCCGGTGCCCACGGCGTGGCCGTTGATCAGGGTTTGCGTCAGGCTGGGGCTGGTGCCGCGGATGCTCACCCGGTCATTTTCCGAGAAGCCGCCTTCGCCGCCGGCCGACGAGGAAATGTTGACGCCCGGCACGCGCTGCACGGCATCGGCGACGTTCTTGTCGGGCAGCTTGCCGATGTCTTCCGCGCTGACGACATCGATCACGGAATCGCTGTTGCGCTTCTGGCTCAGTGACTGCTCGAGCGAGGCGCGGATGCCGGTGACGACGACTTCCTGCATGGGGGCTTGCTGCGCCTGTGCCGCCATATTGATGGACAACAAAGCGGCAGCGGCGGCGATGGGATGTAATACGGGATGCAAACGACTGTTCATAGACTCCTCGTTATAGGTGCCCGCCGCGCTGGGCGACGGTTTTATGGATGAGTACAGACGGCAAACGACGGGGTGAGGCAGAACGGGACAGCGACCGGCAGCGGCGCCGAAAAAAAAGGCAAGCCCCCGGGTACCGGGACTTGCCTTGAAAAGACCGAGGAAGACCGTGCCTGACGCGGACGCGTCAGGCCAGATCGTCTTGCTTACAACTTGCCGCGCAGGCCAAGGTAGAAGGTACGGCCATTGCTGTAGAAAGCGCGTGGCTGATCCTTGTTTTCGGCGTACATCTTGATGGTTTCATTGGTCAGGTTAAGCGCATCGAACGTGATCGTGAAGTGCTCGTTGATCTTGTAGTTGAGCGAACCTGCCAGGGTGCTGCTGTCGTCGACGTGCTGGCTGGCGCCACGGTCCACGCCCGCCTTGTAAGCCGAACGATAGTTGTAAGCCAGGCGCGCGCTAAAACCGTGTGCTTCGTAGAAAGCGGTCAGGTTATAGGTGTTTTTCGACGCGTTCAGCAATTCGCTGCCATCGTTCAGCTTGCCATCGGCATAGGTGTAGTTGGCCAGTACGCCGAAGTCACCCAGCACCGGTTGCTGATAGCTCAACTCGATACCCTTGTTCTTGCCCTTGGTATTGTAGGACTCGGTCACCTGGAAGACCCTGTCAGCACCGACCTTGGTATTGAAATAGGTCGCGTTGACGTTACGTTGCGCCACGATCGAAGTCAAGTCCATGTAGAAAATACCGGCCGAGACCGCCGATTTTGGCGCGAAATACCACTCGGCGCTGACTTCGGCATTGTTCGAACGCACAGGATTGAGGTTGATGTTGCCCTTGGTACCACTCAGGGAATCCTCGTTCAGCGATACCGCACCGCCCAGCGCGCTATAGTCGGGACGCGCAATGGTCTTGGCCAAGGCCGCGCGCACAACGAGATCGCGGTTGACATCAAACTTGATGTTGGCGCTCGGCAGGAAGTCGTTATAGGTGCGCTCGAAGGTGTTTTGCGAGTAGGCGCCAAACGCGGAACCCGTGATCGGACCACCGCTGGAATTGACAGTGGTGGACTGCTTGGTATGGACTGCGCGCACGCCGAAGTTACCGCTCCAGTCATCGCCAGCCAAATTGGCCATGCCATAGACCGCCTGGGTTTTTTCCTGCAGCTTGAATTCATCGCGCCAGTTGTGGCGCGCTACGCGGTCAGGATTGCGGTTGCCCGGAATCGCCGCCCATTTTGCCAAGGCATCACCGTCATAGCGGAAATAGTTGGTCGGCAAATTACCGCCCAGGTTGGACCCGAAATTGCTCGGATACTGCGTACCGTTCCAGATCGGGCCGGCACTGTTCAAGCCCGTCGCGCCAGGACCCGTTTCAAACGGATGCTCGGCGGTACGTTTATGGTCAGTGAAGCGCGCGCCAAACTTGATGGAATCCCATATGCCGTTTGACAGGCGTAATTCGCCATCGATCTGGGTATACAGTTCCTTGTCGACCGACTGCGATTCCCCGCCACCGATCCATGCCGTGCCCAATGGCGCGGTAGTCGTGCCGCCCGGGTAGGAAACGGTAGCCGGGCTCATGCCATTGAGCGCATAGTTCATGCCGCCATCGACCTTGTTTTGGTAGTACACATCGTCACGGTCGTAGCCCACGCCGTGGGTCTTGCCCAGCTTGCCTGTAAAGGTCAGGTCCTTGCTGGCACGGTACTTGAAGTTGAAATCGAGGTAGTACGTTTCACCGCCTGCGTCAGGACGATAAATATTATCGACCTCGCCGGCATTCTGCTTGAAGTTCGCCGCCACGAGCGTGTTATTGCGCACCGTGTAGGAAGTCGGCACCATGCCCGCGTTAATCGAGCCACTCGGCGCGGCCAGATGGTTGGTGTTCGAATGCGGCGCCTTCAATTGCGAATAGAAGCCATTCAAATCCAGCGTCAGATCCTTGTTCGGCTTGAACTCGATGTCAAATGCACCGCCTTCGCGGGTTTTCTTTTGCTGGAAGAAACTCGCGCCGATGAAGGTCGGAGCCAGGACGCCCACCAGGTCAGGATGCGCCTTGGCGGCAGCCTTGTCGGCGGCAATCGCCGTGTAACCGAGGATTTCCTGGCCATCACGACGCACTTCCGATTTTTGCGAGAAGCCCTGAACCATGATCCCCAAGGTATTGTCGTCGTTTTTCCAGTTCACCATACCGGAGAATTGCGGCTGGGTTTTCTCCGACAGGTCATTGTAGTTGGCCTGAATCGAGCCTTCGGCGGTCAGCTTGTTCTTGAAGTCCAGCGGACGGCGGGTAATCACGTCGATCGCACCGGAAACGCCGCCTTCCACCAGATCGGCAGTGGCGCTCTTTTTCACCACCACCGAGCTCACCAGCTCAGATGGCAGCAGGGAAAAACTGCTGCTGCGGCCCACGTTGCCGCCAAACTGGTTCAGCACGAACCAGTCGCCGGTGCTGATGGCGTGGCCGTTGAACAGGGTTTGCTGCAAGCTCGGGCTGGTGCCGCGCAGGCTGACGCGGTCGTTTTCGCCGAAGCCGCCTTCGCCGCCGGCCGACGATTGGGTATTCACGCCTGGCAGGCGCTGGATCGCGTCGGCCACGTTACGGTCAGGCATCTTGCCGATATCTTCGGCGGTCACCACTTCCACCACGGAATCGGCATTGCGCTTTTGCCGCAGCGATTTCTCCAGCGATGCACGCACGCCCGTCACCGTCACGGTGGCGACATCCTCGGCCGGTGCTTCTTGCGCCTGCGCCGAAAAAGCCAGACCAGCGACCAGCACGGCAACGGCCGTGGCGATCGGCGTACGGCTACGCGATCCGGATTTCACTACGGCAGCTGCAAGTGTCAAATTGCGTTTCATGTACTCCCCCTTGATTTTGGCTCCAGGATTGGAACCTTTTCATTTTTAACGTAGGTCTTCTTTCCAGTCCCCCGCTCTCGCCGGTTGCCTGCAGACCCTTCGGCACAACCACTTACAAAACCAATTCAACGCCAATATACTACTATCCAATACCAGAGCACTACCAGTTGCTACATTTTTTTTATAACGTTGTTTGAATCACACAGACCACTTCGAAAGAATCCTGCTGTTACCCGTATGACAGCCCGCCATACCAGACGGTAAAACGCAAAAATTGCTGGCTTGATAATTGAAATTGGTTTTACAACGGCCTTTTTTGGTATTATCCAGCGACACAAAAACAGATACAGAGCGCGTCTGCAACGCGCCGTAACGGAGACCCTCAGCGTATGACAACCCTGGCTCACATCATGCAAGGCCTGGGGCAGACGAGTAGCCTGCCCCTGTACCAGCAACTGCAACGCGCGCTGCGCGAAGCGATCGACAAACGCATCCTGGGTCCGGACGAAGCCCTGCCGGCCGAACGCCAGCTGGCCAGCGACCTGGCCGTCTCGCGCATCACCGTGCGCAAGGCCATCGATGGCCTGGTCAATGAAGGCTTGCTGGTGCGCCGCCCCGGTTCGGGCAATTTCATCAATACCCGTATCGAAAAGAACTTCGCCAAGCTGACCTCGTTTTCCGAGGACATGCGCGCGCGCGGCCGCACGCCGCGCAGCGTCTGGCTCAAGCGCTCGGAAGGGACGGTCACGCCGGAAGAGGCATTGCGCCTGCGGCTGTCGCCCGGCGCGCCCGTGTATCGATTTCACCGCATCCGCTACGCCGACGAAGTACCGATGTGCCTGGAATACGCTACCATCGTAGCCAGTTGCCTGCCGTCGCTGGAAGCCGTCGATATTTCCATGTATGACGCGCTGGAACAGGCGGGCAACCGCCCCGTGCGCGCGCTGCAGCGCCTGAGCGCGCTGCTGCTGACTGGCGATCAGGCCAGCCTGCTGCAAGCGGAGGAAGGCGATGCGGGCCTGTCGGTGGAGCGCCTGGGCTTTTTGCGCGATGGCCGCGCGGTGGAATTCTGCCGCTCGTATTTCCGCGGCGACATGTATGATTTTGTGGCGGAATTGAGTACCAATTAACCGCGGGCAGGCGGCAGAGCACGGACGCCAGCTATGTTGATCGGCCCGCATGACGAGCATACGACATGAAACAACCTGCCCTGCCACCGTGCGACCATCCGCTGGTCGAACTGCGCCCGCTGCGCCCGGACGATGTCGCGGACTGGTACGCCTACCTGCGCGAACCGGAAGTGATACGCCACACCAGCTGGAATTTGCGCGACATCAATGACTTGTACGTGCTCTACAACGGCTACCAGGACGATGCGCCCGACACCCCGCTGCGCTTCGCCATCGCGGAGCGGGCCACGGGACGCCTGGTGGGCACGCTGGGCTTCAACCACCTGTCCATGCAGCACCGCCAGGCGGAACTGGCCTACGACCTGGCGCCCGCCTGGTGGGGCCGCGGCATCGCCACCGCCCTGTGCCAGGCCGCCTGCGACTGGGCGCTGCGCACCCAGCGCTGGGTGCGCGTGCAGGCCGTCGTGCTCGACACGAACGCGGCCTCCGTGCGGGTGCTGGAAAAGGCGGGATTCGAGCGCGAAGGCTGGCTGCGCTCCTACCGCGTGGTACGCGGCACGCCGGGCGATTTCTTCATGTACGCGCGCGTGGCGCACGCCGCCGTCCTGTAGGCGCCGCGCCTGCCAGGCAGGCAATGGCGGCCGGCTATTTGCGGGCCCGCTTTTCATGCGCGAGCTGCCCGCTGCTGATGCGGGCCAGCTCCGCCATTTCGGCGGCAAGGAAGGCCAGCAGGTCGTCGATGCTGACGATGCCGCTCAAGCCGCCCAGGCTATTGACCACGGGCAAGCGGCGGATGCCGTTGACGCGCATGCGTTCGATGATGTCATACACGTCTTCGTCTTCGGCGGCCGTCAGCAATTGTTCGCTCATGATATCGCCCACCAGCAGGCTGGCCGGGTCGAGGCCGAGGGCGATGACGGAAATGACGATATCGCGGTCGGTGAGGATGCCGACGGGCACGCGTTCGCCGTTCGGCTGTTCGGCCACGATCAGGTCGCCCACGTGGTGCTGGCGCATCAGCAGCGCCGCCTGCTGTACGCTCATGTCACGCTGGCAATGGATGGTGTGCAGGGTGCAGATATCGCCGATACGCATGTCGCCACTCCAAGTCTGCGGGAGTGTCCACGCTACGCCAGCCCGCAGGAGCGGGCTTGAGGCAACTCAATGAAACAAGTCTTACTTTTCTTCGGGCGGTGGCAGGAAGCAGGCTTCGACGATCTGCAGGTCGTTATCCTTGGCAAATTCGCGCACGAAGTGAAACGCCATCGGTTCGATCTGCCGCAGCTTGGTATTGACCACCACCGACTTGACGCCGTTGACCACGGTCGGGCGCACGTAGGGCGAATACTGCAGGTGCGCATTGCGCCCGCCGCCTTCGGGATTGAAACAGGACATCACTCCGCAAAGGCGCTCGGCCCAATCGCTGGGTCGGAATTGCTTGCCATTGCTGGTGAGACCTAGGATGAAGAACTCGTCTGAGAGTTCCCCTGTTTTTTGAGATAACTCGGCCATGTGGCTTGTCGGGACTGGATTGCGTGAATGGCCCCGGCGGGTAAGCCGGGCTGGTAGTCAACTACGTTTGCTGCGGTAAGCCAGTATTATATCTTATAGAAGACTTGGGTTCTACCTCGATCTGCCCTGCAGGAACAGACAGGGGCCGCCGCGGATCCCGCGCCAGCCCCCATTTTACCCTTGTTCAGCGCGCAAGGCGCATGGACAGGCGCTGTGCGCCAGCCCGGCCAGTCGCATCAGCCGAGCCAGACGGCGCCCGACAGCAGCAAGAGCAGCAGCATCCACAGCAGCAGCGCGCGCCACACCAGGCCCACCGTGCTCTGCAAAGCGCGCGCGCCCGGCTCCTCGCCGGGCAGGATGTCCGTTTCGCTGTCGCTGTCATCGACGGCCATGTCGGGCGTGACGACCACGCGGGCCGCCGTTTCCGCCGGCGTGCCCAGGCGCACGCCCATGGCGCCGCCGCCCGCCGTCAGGATGATGCCGATCGCCTCATCCTGCCAGCGCTGGGCGAAATTGCGCCAGGCGTAGATGGCATCCTCGAAATTGCCGACCACGGCAAAGGCGACGGCCGTCAGGCGCACGGGGATCCAGTCGATCCAATAGAAGGCGCGCGCGGCGAACTGGCCGAACGCCTCGTTGCGCATGTGTTCCGGTTCATTCCAGGCGCGCGCCAGGTATTCGGCCACGCGGTACATCACGGCACAGGCCGGGCCGAGCGGCATGAGGAACCAGAAGAACACGCCAAAGACATTGCGATGCGTGGTGATCAGGGCTTTTTCCACGGCGATGCGCGAAATTTCACTCGCCTCCATGCCCACCGTATCGATCTTGGTCCATTCGCCCAGCAAGGTGCGCGCGGAGGCCTCGTCGCCGGCGCTCAGGGCCAGCTGGATGGACGTGAAGTAATGGCTGTAATGGCGGAAGCCCAGGGTCAGGTAGACGATGAGGATATTCCAGGCAAAGGCCACCAGGGGCAGCTGGTAATGCTGCAGGAGCCAGTACACGCCTGCCGTCGGCACCATCAGCCCGCCGATCATGAGGAACCAGCCCATGCGGCCATGGCTGGCGTGGCCGGCATTGAACCAGGTCTCCATGCGCATCGCCAGGCTCTTGATCTCGGCGTAGATCGGATTGTCCGCGCGCAAAGGTTTGAGCTGTTCGATCAGTAATGCGCAAAGTATGGAGAGAAATGTCATCAAACGTCCTTTTTGTCTTTTTCAGCAATACCGCAATGCCCGCTACGATAGCGCAGTGCAGTGCTGGAATCAAACTTATTACGTGCAAGGCAGCATTTTACGCGCGCAAGAGGTGAAACAGATTGCGCAGCATGCCGGCGGTGGCGCCCCAGATGTAGAAGCGCTCATAGGGCATGGCGTAGAACGAGCGGCGTCCGCCCGGCAATTCCACCGACAGGCGCTGGTGGTTGAGGCCATCCATGAGGAAGGCCAGCGGCACTTCGAAGATTTCCGCCACCTCGGACGGGTCGGCGCGCAGTTCGAACGGCGGCGTCACCAGGCCCACCACGGGCGTGACCCGGTAGCCGGTGCCCGTCAGGTAATCGGGCAGGCGGCCCAGCACTTCGACATGCTCGCGCGCCAGGCCCACCTCTTCTTCCGTTTCGCGCAGGGCCGTGGCCACGGGCGACACGTCGAACGGCTCGCTGCGCCCGCCGGGAAAGCTGACCTGGCCCGCATGGCTGCTCAGGTGGTCCGTGCGCATGGTCAGCAGGATGGTCAAGCCATCCGGCCGCTGCACCAGGGGAATGAGCACGGCGGCGCGCACGGGCACGGCGCGGGCGGAGAGGAAATCCTGGGTAATCTCGGGCTGCCAGTCGGGCTGCTCGGCCAGGCGCCGGCGCAGCCAGTCCGGCGTCAGGCGCACGGCGTCCAGCGCCGCCTCGCCGGCGATCGAATCGATGGCGAGCTGCTTGGGATCAAATGCGATAGTGGCCATTGCCCCTCCCTCATGATTAACATCATCTGGCAACAGCGTCGCGAGCGCAAGGAAGAGGTGGCCGGGATGCGCAACCGTACTCCAGTACGGGGGCATCGCAGGCTACCCATGCCGACGCGCAGCAGCTTGGGCCAGCTGTCACCATAAAAAAAGGGCACCCTGAGGCGCCCTTTCTTTCCAACGCAGACGCTGATATTACGCGCTTGCTTTCGCCGCAACGCGACGGTTTGGCAATTTTTCTTTGATACGCGCCGATTTACCCGAACGCTCACGCAGATAGTACAGCTTGGCGCGGCGAACATCACCACGGCGTTTCACTTCGATCGAAGCGATCAGCGGCGAGTACAGCTGGAACGTACGCTCGACGCCTTCGCCGGACGAGATCTTGCGAACGATGAAGTTCGAGTTCAGGCCACGGTTACGACGGGAGATAACGACGCCTTCGTAAGCCTGGGCGCGCTTGCGCGTGCCTTCGACCACGTTGACGCTGACGATAACGGTATCGCCTGGTGCGAAATCAGGAATGGTCTTACCCAGACGGGCAATTTCTTCCTGCTCTAATTGTTGAATCAAGTCCATTTTATAACTCCGAAAACCATCATGCCGGCGCACTGTGGATAGCGTGCTATCCGCCCGGTAGAGGATGGGTATTACCAATTTGGGCAACATGCCCGGCACTGCAAAGCCACCCTGCCTGCCGTCCGGAGACGGCTTACAGGCTGGCCAGGAATTTTTCGTCGGTCTTGCTGAGCAAGCCGGCGGCGCGCGCACTGAGCAGCAGGTCAGGCCGCTTTGTCGCGGTCGCTTCCAGCATGCGCTGGCGGCGCCACTTGACGATCTCGGCATGATTACCACCCATCAAGACGGGCGGCACGGCCATGCCTTCATACATTTCCGGTCGCGTATAGTGCGGCGAATCGAGCAAGCCATTGACGAAGCTGTCCTCGATGGCCGACGCCTCGGTGTTCAGGACACCGGGCAGCAGGCGGATCACCGCGTCCATCAGCGCCATGGCGGGCAGCTCGCCGCCCGACAAAACGAAGTCGCCGACGCTGATTTCCTCGTCGACGCAACGGTCCAGCAAACGCTGGTCCACGGCTTCATAGCGGCCGCACAGGATGACGAGACCAGGCTCGGCTTTCAACTGCGTGACACGCGCGTGCGTCAGCGGACGGCCTTGCGGCGACATGAACACCACGCGCGGCGGGGCCAGTCCCAATTCGGTCTGGCGTTGCTTCGCGGCATGAATTGTCGCTTCGAGGGGACGCGCCATCATCACCATGCCGGGGCCGCCGCCATACGGGCGGTCATCCACGGTGCGGTGATTGTCGGTCGTGAAATCACGGGGATTCCACAAGGACAAGCCACATTTCCCCTGCTCGAAGGCACGCCGGGTCACACCCGACTGCGTCAGCGCGGCAAACATTTCCGGGAACAGGGTCACGACATCAAATTGCATCGCTCGCCCTCCTGAAAACATTGCCTGGCGCAAAGTTATGCGCAGGCGGTTTAATAATCGAGGCCCCAGTCGACCGTGATCTTGTTGGCAGCCTTGTCAACATTGATGACAAACTGGCCAACAAACGGGATCAGGCGCTCAGGCGCCTTTTCAACGGTCTCATCGGCAGTGGCGACGGGCGTAATGCGCAAGATCGACTGCGGACCATTGCTCATCATGTCGTGCACTGTGCCGAGGCACTCGCCTTGCAAATTCTCGACTGTCAGTCCGATCAGGTCGGACCAATAGAATTCATCGGCCGTCAGCGTCGGGAAATGGCTACGCGGAATTTGCACAGAGACGCCTTTCAGCGCTTCTGCGGCATCCCGCCCGACCACACCCACCAGCTGGGCCACGACGTCGCCGCCGTGTAACTTCGCCTGCCTGACTTGAACGTCATGCAAGGTCGGTTTATCAAACCACCAGGTCTTGACGCTTAATAATGCATCCGCGTCGTCGGAGAAAGGAGTGATCCTGACTCCGCCAGCAATGCCATAAGCACCGGAGACATAGCCTACCTGTACCAGGTCATCGGGGATTTTCACCCCGGATGCAGTCTTGACCGTCAAACCAGTGATCTAATTAAGCTGCTGCTTTGTTGTTGCTGGCAACCAGGCGAGCAACGGTTGGCGACAATTGTGCGCCAACGCCTTGCCAGTAGGCCAGACGGTCTGCGGTGATACGCAGTGGAACTTCGCCACCTTGCGCCATCGGGTTGTAAAAACCGATACGCTCAATGAAGCGACCATCGCGGCGATTGCGCGAATCAGTAGCGACGATGTTGAAGAACGGGCGCTTCTTGGCGCCTCCACGAGCTAAACGAATAACGACCATAATATTTCCAAAAAGTGTGCTGAGGCGGAAAAAGCCGCAAATTATAGCGCGCTTTACCGCCAGGCAGCAAGCGTTATGATGACGGGCGTGTAATTTGGGCTAATCAAACATTATGACCAGACATCGCCGAAGACGCAATAGGCGTCTGCGCCTATCGTGCCGGCCATGGCTTGAAATCACGCGAAATCATTGCATAAACGCCACAGGAAAGTGCTATCGTTGTGCGAGACAATGGCCGATACTGGCAATCTTTACCGATGAGCAACTCTGGAGTCCCATGACCACCGCCACCATTTTGCAACAGTCGCACAAGAACAAGGCCTTCACATCCTTGCTGGCCTTCCTGCTGGGCATGCTGGGCGCGCACCGCTTCTACCTGCACGGCGCCAAAGACCGCTGGGGCTGGCTACACCTGGCCGCCCTGCCCGCCAGCCTGGCCCTGCGCCAGGCCTTTCCCGACGCCGACTGGTTTTACCAGATCCTGCCGCTGACCCTGTCCGCGCTGGCCGGCTTCCTCGAAGCGCTGGTGCTGGGCTTGATGCCGGACGACAAGTGGGATGCCCGCTACAACGCCGCATCAAGCCAGCGGTCGGACACGGGCTGGCCGCTGGCCGTGGTGCTGGTCGCTACCTTGATGCTGGGCGCAGGCGTGCTGATCGCCACCATGGCACGCCTGTTCGACCTGCTGTACACGGGCGGCGCCTACGGTTAATTTCCATATGGAAATGACATCACATGCCGCGCGCCGCGCGCACATGTAAGTGTTGGTAAGCAATCATGATTTTCCTCTATACTGCATACACAATGCCGGCATGACTGGCACATTCAACACCCACAGGAGAAGATCATGATTCGTCGCCCATACCTCATCGCAGTGGCCATTACCGCCCTGTTCAGCACCTCCGCCTTCGCGCAAAACCTGTCGCCGAAGGCGCAATACGCCTACGACACGAAGCAGGCCAACACACGCTATGCGGACGACAAGAAGTTGTGCGCAGAAGAAAGCAGCTCGAAAGCCCGCATGCAATGCCTGCGCGACGCCAAGGGCGAATACGACCAGGCCATCATCAACGCCAAGGCCGCGCAAAAGGCCGGCAATTCCTACGCCGGCCAGAACAGCAAGCCGGCACAGCAGAAAATCTGCGCCGACTGCGGCAAGGTGCTGGCAGTCAACGTCACTGAAAAAGCGGGCGAAGGCGGCGCGCTGGGCATGATAGGCGGCGGCGTGGCCGGCGCCCTGCTGGGCCGCCAGGTGGGCGGCGGACGCGGCAAGGACCTGGCCACCCTGGCCGGCGCCGCCGGCGGCGCGTATGCCGGCAAGCAAGTCGAAGGCCACATGAAGAACGCCAAGACCTGGACCGTCACCGTGCAATACGAAACGGGCGCCAAGGCCGATTTCGCGTTTGACCAGGACCCAGGCCTGGCGGCTGGCGATCTGGTTCGCAATTCGGGCAACGGCATCGCCCGCCGGTAAAAATGCAGGGAAAGCGTCCATGGCGGCGTTGCCCGAGTCTGGCCGACATTGCCGTACTAAGGTGCTGTCTGCGACAAGGCGCCTTGCCCTGAACGCTTTCCCAAGCATTCTTGACAGAAATAAAAAAGCGCTGGAGAGTGATCTCCAGCGCTTTTTTTCCATTCAGCCAGCTTGCGCTGGCCAAGTTTCAACTTAAAACTGCTCTTCCGACAGCGCCATCACGCCGGCGCTGCCGTCGATGATGGTGGCGCGCAGTCCTGGCGCCTGCGACAGGATGTGGTCGGCAAAGAAGCGGGCCGTGGCGATCTTCGCCTTGTAGAACGCCGCGTCGCCGCTGCCCTCGCCCAGCTTTTGCTGCGCCACGATGGCCGCGCGCGCCATTTGCCAGCCGCCCAGCACGATGCCGGCCAGTTTCAAATAGGGCACGCTGCCCGCGAAAACGGCCTTGATGTCCGTCTTCATGTTCGCCACCACATACTCGACGACGGCTTCCAGCGCAGCGCTGCCTTCGGCCAGGTGGCGCTGCATGGCCTGGAAATCGGCGCCGGTCAGCTCGCCCAGCAGGGCTTCCGTGGCGCGCACCTGGGCGATGATGGCCTTGGCTACGGCACCGCCGTCGCGCACCGTCTTGCGGCCCACGAGGTCGTTGGCCTGGATGGCCGTCGTGCCTTCGTAGATCGTCAGGATCTTGGCGTCGCGGTAATGCTGGGCGGCGCCAGTTTCCTCAATGAAACCCATGCCGCCATGCACCTGCACGCCGTCGCGCGTGACGTCCTGCGACATTTCCGTGGACCACCCCTTGATCACGGGCACCAGATATTCATACGTCGCCAGGCTTTCCGCGCGCACCCCGGCGTCCGGATGGTGGTGCGCCACGTCGCTGATGGCCGCGCCCACATAGGCCAGCGCGCGCGCCGCCTCCGTCTGCGAGCGCATCGACATCAGCATGCGGCGCACGTCCGGGTGGTGGATGATGGAGACCGGGCCAGGCGAGCCCGCCAGGTCGCGCGACTGCACGCGGTCCTTGGCGAACGCCACGGCTTGCTGGTAGGCGCGCTCGGCCAGGCCGATGCCCTGCAAGCCCACGCCGAAGCGGGCCGCGTTCATCATGATGAACATGTATTCGAGGCCGCGGTTTTCCTCGCCCACCAGGGTGCCGATGGCGCCGCCGTGGTCGCCGAACTGCAATACGGCCGTCGGGCTGGCCTTGATGCCCAGCTTGTGTTCGATGGACACGCAATGGGCGTCGTTGCGCGCACCGAGGCTGCCGTCCGCATTGACGAGGAATTTCGGCACGATGAACAGCGAAATGCCTTTCACCCCGGCCGGTGCATCCGGCGTGCGGGCCAGCACCAGGTGGACGATGTTTTCCGCCATGTCGTGCTCGCCGTAGGTGATGAAGATCTTCGTGCCGAAGACTTTATAGGTGCCGTCATCCTGCGGCACGGCGCGCGTGCGCACGGCGGCCAGGTCGGAGCCGGCCTGCGGCTCCGTCAGGTTCATGGTGCCGGTCCACTTGCCCGACACCAGGTTTTCCAGGTAGACCGCCTTTTGCGCGTCGCTGCCGGCCGTCAGCAGCGCTTCGATGGCGCCGTCCGACAGCAGGGCGACCAGGGCGAACGAGATGCTGGCCGAATTGAGCATTTCGATGCAGGGCGTCGCCAGCAGCTTGGGCAAGCCCTGGCCGCCGAACTCGGTCGGATGCTGCACGCCCTGCCAGCCCGCTTCGCCGTAGGCCTTGAAGGCTTCCTTGAAGCCCTTCGAGGTCGTCACTTGCCCGTCGTGCCAGAAGCTAGGCTCCTTGTCGCTGGGGCCGTTCAGGGGGGCCACCACGCCACCGCAGAACTTGGCGTTTTCTTCCAGCACGGCTTCGGCCGTATCGGGCGTGGCGTCTTCGCAGCCAGGCAAAGTGTGGATTTCGGCCAGGCCGGCCAGTTCGTTCATCACGAACAACATGTCTTTCAGCGGGGCTTGATAGCTCATCTATTTCTCCAAGAAAAAAGCCACGCGCGGCTCGCCGTGTGGGGCGGGCCGGCGTGGCTTTGTCAGTAACAAAACCGGAAGGGGTGTGACTTAACCCAGTTCTTTGACCAGTTGCGGCACGATCTCGAACAGATCGCCCACGATACCGTAGTCGGCCACGGCAAAGATCGGCGCTTCCGGATCCTTGTTGATGGCGACGATGGTCTTCGAGTCTTTCATGCCGGCCAGATGCTGGATCGCGCCCGAGATGCCGACGGCGATGTACAGCGATGGCGCGACGATCTTGCCCGTCTGGCCCACTTGCCAGTCGTTCGGCACGAAGCCGGCGTCGACGGCGGCGCGCGAAGCACCCATGGCGGCGCCCAGCTTGTCGGCCAGCGGCTCGAGGATGTGGAAGTTCTCGGCCGAACCCATGCCACGACCGCCCGACACGATGATTTTCGCGGCGGTCAGTTCAGGACGGTCGGACTTGGCCAGTTCGCGGCCCACGAAGGCCGATTTGCCATTGTCGGCGACGGCGGCGACGGTTTCGGTGGCAGCCGAACCGCCGGTGGCGGCAGCGGCGTCGAAACCGGTGGTGCGCACGGTGATGACCTTGATCTTGTCGCCAGATTGCACGGTGGCAATGGCGTTACCGGCGTAGATCGGGCGCTCGAAGGTGTCAGGCGAGTCAACCTTGGTGATTTCCGAGATTTGCGCCACGTCCAGCTTGGCGGCCACGCGCGGCAGGATGTTCTTGCCGTAGGCGGTGGCTGGCGCCAGGATGTGGCTGTAGTTGCCGGCGATGGCCAGCACTTGCTCGGCCACGTTCTCGGCCAGGCCGTCGGCAAAGTATGGCGCGTCGGCGACGATGACTTTCGTCACGCCGGCGATTTGCGTGGCGGCAGCGGCGGCAGCCGAGGCGTTCGAACCTGCGACCAGTACGTGCACGTCGCCGCCGCACTGGGCAGCCGCGGTCACGGTGTGGTGGGTGCTGCCCTTTAAGGTAGCGTTGTCGTGTTCAGCAATAACTAATGCGACCATGATGTGTCCTGTAATTGTTCTGGATAAACGGCGAGGCCGCGCTTAGATGACTTTGGCTTCGGTACGCAGCTTGGCGACCAGCGTGGCCACGTCTGCTACCTTGATGCCGGCCGAGCGCTTGGCTGGCTCGACGACTTTCAGGGTCTTCAGGCGTGGCGCGACGTCGACGCCCAGGTCTTCCGGCTTGACGGTCTCGAGCGGCTTTTTCTTCGCCTTCATGATGTTCGGCAAGGTCACATAGCGTGGCTCGTTCAGACGCAGGTCGGTGGTGATGATTGCTGGCAAGGTCAATGCCAGGGTTTCCAGGCCGCCGTCGACTTCGCGCGTGACGGTGACTTTGCCGTCTTCCAGCACGACTTTCGAGGCGAACGTGGCTTGCGGCCAACCCAGCAGGGCAGCGAGCATCTGGCCGGTCTGGTTGCTGTCGTCATCGATCGCCTGCTTGCCCAGGATGATCAGTTGCGGCTGTTCTTTCTCGGCCAGGGATTTCACCAGCTTGGCCACGGCCAGCGGTTCCAGTTCGGTCGTCGTTTCCACCAGGATGCCGCGGTCGGCGCCGATGGCCATGGCCGTGCGCAGGGTTTCCTGGCACTGCGTCACGCCGCAGGAGATGGCGACCACTTCGGTGACCTTGCCGGCTTCCTTCAGGCGCATCGCCTCTTCCAGCGCGATCTCATCGAAAGGGTTCATCGACATTTTGACGTTGGCGGTATCGACGCCAGTGCCGTCGCTCTTGACGCGGACTTTGACGTTATAGTCGACCACGCGTTTGACGGGTACCAAGACTTTCATAGCTATGCCTTTGGGAAATTATAAAAATGACGGATCAAGTGCTGATTGTGACTTCGATTATAAGAGAAATTTGAATCCTGAACCGAATTTAAGCACGATCGTGCGATTTTTTGTTAGAGCAATCCATCTAAATTGTCAGCTTGCCAGGATTTCAGGGGACTCTGCCGCTACGCTGCAGGGCAGCAAAATGGCGCAAAAGTGACGCACGCGGCAAGGTATCAGGCAGGCCGCGCCACGGCGGCCCAGGCCGGCAGAATTACTTGCGTTGCATCAGAAAGACAAACTCGGTGCCCATCTGCACATGCGACAGCAGGGCATTGCCCGTTTGCTTGGCGAAAGCCTGGAAGTCGCGCACGGAACCGGGATCGGTTGCCATGATGCGCAGCACTTCCCCGCTCTGCAGCTCTGACAAAGCCTTTTTCGCCTTCAGAATCGGCAAGGGGCAATTCAAGCCCCGCGCATCGAGTTCTTTGTGAAATTCCATAATCTCGGTATCAAGTAGTGTGTCGCTCATCATCAATATCCCACCATTGTTTTGTTGTACTGATTTTCGACATACTACTCTAAATCAGGGGCATTGACGCGCTGCACCAAAATAGTTCATCGGCTGTTGTGGTGTCACAACGAGATTCCACACGGCAAAACGGCCCGCAAACACCGTCTGCGGGCCGTTTTCAAGGGCTGGTGGGGCGAAAACCCCGCATGCCTGCTAGCTTACGCCTTATTTGGCGCGTTCGCCGACCCAGGCCGGCACGCCGGCCAGGGCGTTCGCCAGGCCGCTGGCATCGGTGCCGCCAGCCTGCGCCATATCGGGGCGTCCGCCGCCTTTTCCGCCCACTTGCTGTGCAACGAAGTTCACCAGCTCGCCCGCCTTGACCTTGGAAGTCGCGTCCGCCGTCACGCCGGCGATCAGGCTGACCTTGCCGTCGGCCACGCTGGCCAGCACGATGGCGGCCGTTTTCAGCTTGTCCTTCAGCTTGTCCATGGTTTCGCGCAGACGGGCCACGTCGGCGCCATCGAGCACGGCGGCCAGCACCTTGATGCCGTTGACATCGACGGCTTGCGTGACCAGCTCATCGCCCTGGCCCGAGGCCAGTTTCGATTTCAGCGCGGCCAGTTCCTTCTCCAGCGCCTTCACATGGTCCTGCACCTGGCCGATGCGGGCCGTCAATTCTTCCGGCTGCGCCTTCAGGGCGTTGGCCGCTTCGACGAGGCGGCGGTTGATGGTTTGCACCAGCGCCAGCGCGCCCTCGCCCGTCACCGCTTCCACGCGGCGGATGCCGGCGGCCACGCCGCTTTCGCCGATGATCTTGAACAGGCCGATGTCGCCCGTGCGCTGCACGTGGACGCCGCCGCACAGCTCTTTCGAGCTGCCGATATCGAGCACGCGCACTTCGTCGCCGTATTTCTCGCCGAACAGGGCCATCGCGCCATGCTTGACGGCATCGTCAAACGACATCAAATGGGCTTGCGTGGCGCGGTTTTCCAGGATCTCTTTATTGACAATGGTTTCCACGGCGGCGATCTGCTCGGCCGTCATCGGCGCATGGTGGCTGAAGTCGAAACGGGTCTTGTCCGGATCGACCAGCGAACCCTTTTGCGCCACGTGGCTGCCCAGCACTTCGCGCAAGGCCTTGTGCATCAGGTGCGTGGCCGAGTGGTTGCGGATGGTGCGCGCGCGCTTGGCCGTGTCGACTTCGGCCGAGACGGCGTCGCCCACCTTCAATACGCCCGATTCGAGCACGCCGTGGTGGCCGAACACATCGGCCTGGATTTTCAGGGTGTCGCTGACGGCAAAGCTGCCGGCGCCCGAGGCGATCACGCCCTGGTCGCCCACCTGGCCGCCCGATTCCGCGTAGAACGGCGTGGTGTCGAGCACGACGATGCCCGTGTCACCGGCCTTGAGTTCAGCTACCTGCGTGCCGGCCGCGTACAGCGCGACGACCTTGCTGCTGAACGTCAATTGATCGTAGCCGACGAATTTGTTTTTCTCGCCCGTGTACTCGACCTTGCTGTCCTTGTGTGTCTTGCCGCCCTTGCGCGACAGTTCCTGGCTTTCCTTCAGGGCTGCGTCGTAGCCCACCTGGTCGAAACTGATGTCGCGTTCGCGGCAGATGTCGGCCGTCAGGTCCGGCGGGAAGCCGTAGGTTTCGTACAAGGTAAAAGCGGTGGCGCCGTCGATGCCCGTGGCATCCTTGGCCAGCTGCGCTTCCAACACTTTCATGCCCGTTTCCAGCGTTTCGCCGAAACGCTCTTCCTCGGCTTTCAGCATGTTGGCGACGTTGTCTTTCGCTTCTTCCAGCTCCGGATAGGCGCCGCCCATCTCGATGGCCAGATCGGCCACCAGTTTGTAGAAGAACGGTTTCGTCTGGCCCAGCTTGTGGCCATGGCGCAAGGCGCGGCGGATGATGCGGCGCAATACATAGGCGCGGCCTTCGCTGCCGGGAATGATGCCGTCAACGATCATGAAGGCGGCGGCGCGGATATGGTCGGCGATCACGCGCAGCGACTTGTTTTCCAGGTCCGTGGCGCCCGTTTCGCGCGCGGCAGCCTTGATCAGGTGCTGGAACAGGTCGATTTCATAGTTCGAATGCACGTGCTGCAGCACGGCGGCCAGGCGCTCCATGCCCATGCCCGTGTCGACGCACGGCTTCGGCAGCTTGTGCATGACACCCGCTTCGTCGCGGTTGAACTGCATGAACACCAGGTTCCAGATTTCAATGAAGCGGTCACCGTCTTCGTCAGGCGAGCCCGGCGGGCCACCAGGAATGTCGGCGCCGTGGTCATAGAAGATTTCCGTGCACGGACCGCATGGGCCCGTGTCCGCCATCTGCCAGAAATTGTCGGACGCGTAGCGCGCACCCTTGTTGTCGCCGATGCGGATGATGCGCTCGACAGGCACGCCGATTTCCTTGGCCCAGATGTCGTACGCTTCGTCATCTTCGATGTACACGGTGACGGTCAGCTTGTCGGCCGGCAAGCCATATACCTTGGTCAGCAGTTCCCACGCGTATTGAATTGCATCGCGCTTGAAATAGTCGCCGAAGCTGAAGTTGCCCAGCATTTCAAAGAAAGTATGGTGGCGCGCCGTGTAGCCGACGTTTTCCAGGTCATTGTGCTTGCCGCCGGCGCGCACGCAGCGCTGCACCGAGGTGGCGCGCGTGTACGGACGGCTGTCCGTGCCCGTAAACACGTCCTTGAATTGCACCATGCCGCTGTTGGTCAACAGCAAGGTCGGATCGTTGCCTGGCACCAGGGAACTGGAACGGACGATGGAATGGCCCTTGGACTCGAAAAACTTGAGGAATTTGTCGCGGATTTCAGTTGATTTCATGTTTTTTTGGCAAAAGATGGCGGCAGCTTTAAAGGATTGATTATACGTGATATGGCTGCCCGGAATTATCACGGGCCAGGGCATGCGCGCTGAAATGTTGCGCGAATGAACAGCCTGCCGTCAGCCTGGCTCGGGATGGCTGGCGCAGGCGTGCGGCGCCGGCACGGCAGCCGCCTCGGCCCCAGCGACGGCCACATTGCAGTCGGCGCAGCGGCCGTACAGGGTCAGCTCGTGGCGCTCGACGACAAAGCCTTGCGGCGCCATGCGCTTCAAGTCACCGGGGCAATCATGCACGTCGAATACGCGCTGGCAACTGGTGCACTGGAAATGATGGTGGTGGTGGTTGGCGGCCGTGTTCGACTCATAGCGCGGGTTTTCACCCGGCAAGGTCACCACATGCACCTTTTCTTCCAGCACCAGCGATTTCAGATTGCGGTAAACGGTGGCGATGCCCAGCTGCGTCACCTGCAAGCTGGCCTGTTCGAGGATTTCCTGCGCCGACAGGGGGCGCTGGGCCGACTCGATGGCGGCTTGAATGGCGGTTTTTTGGCGTGTTGTGCGTTCCATAGCCGACAGAATACACCATCCGTCTGTATCTACCGCCCGGAAAAACTGTCACACAGTAATGATAATGGGTTATCATTATCAACTCAAGGCAGCCATTCAACCCGCACCGTGCTGCCCGAACCCCGCACACACCGATAGCCGATAAAGGAATTCTTGCCCATGTCCGTCCGCCCTCAACAACCGACTCCCCTCGCGCTGGCCATCATGCTGGCCTTTGCCGCCCCTGCCAGCGCGCTGGCGCAACAGGCCGCCACCTTGCCTGCCGTGACCGTCTCGGCCAGCGCCCTGGCCCTGGGCAGCGACGACATGAGCACCCCAGTGACCGTGCTGGAAGGCGAGGCACTGGTGCTGGCAAGGTCAGCGACCCTCGGCGAAACCCTGGCCGGCCAGCCCGGCATCACGTCCAGCCATTTCGGCGCCGGCGCCAGCCGTCCCATCATCCGCGGCATGGATGGTCCGCGCGTCAAGGTGCTGTCCGATGGCGCCGAAGTGCAGGACGCGTCGACCATCAGCCCCGACCATGCCGTCGCGGCCGAACCGATGCTGTCGGAACAGATTGAAGTCTTGCGCGGCCCGTCCGCGCTGGCCTATGGCGGCGGCGCCGTCGGCGGCGTGGTCAATGTGATCGACAAGAAAATCCCCACGCGCGTGCCGGCAAAAGGATTTGAAGGCAGCGCGGAAGTGCGCGCCAACTCGGCGGCGCGCGAAAAGGCGGGCGCCTTTGAAGTCACTGGCGGCTCCGGCAATATCGCCTTCCACACGGAAGGCGTCAAGCGCGACGCGAAGGAATACAAGGTCGGCAACGGCTGGGAAGGCGGCTCGAAAGTCGGCGGCAGCTACAACAAGACGGACACGGGCAGCGTGGGCGTGTCGTGGGTGGGGCAACGCGGCTTCCTGGGCCTGGCCTTCACCAGCCAGCACACGGAATACGGCTTGCCTGGCCACAACCACGAATTCGAAAGCTGCCACCCGCACGGCGCGCACCTGCACTGCGGCGGCCACGAGGGCCACGACCATGGCGATGAAGACGAGCATGACCACGACCACGAAAATGGCGCCGTGCCCTACGTGAAGCTGAAAAGCGAGCGCTGGGACGTGCGCGGCGAATTGCGCGATCCCGTGCCCGGCTTCGCCAAGCTGCGCCTGCGCGCTTCGTTCACCGATTACAAGCACGATGAAATCGAAGGCACGGAAGTGGCCACCACATTTAAAAACAAGGGCCACGACGCGCGCCTGGAAATGGAACACCACCCCGTCTTCGGCTGGCGCGGCGTGGTCGGCCTGCAAACGTCGAAGCGCGATTTCTCGGCCCTGGGCGAGGAAGCGTATGTGGCACCCACCGTCACGAAAAAGCATGCGGCCTTCCTGGTCGAAGAATACAAGCTGGACCAATGGCGCTTCGAGGCGGGCTTGCGCCACGAATGGCAAGACATTGCGGTCGACAGCGCCACCTTGCAGGACCGCAGCGCCAGGGGCACGTCGGTCTCGCTGGGCGCCGTGTGGAAATTCGCACCGCAGTATTCGCTCGGTTCGACCATTTCCCGCACGCACCGCCTGCCGAGCGCCGAGGAACTGTATGCGCACGGCGTGCACATGGCCACGGCCACGTATGAACTGGGCAATCAAAACCTGGGCAAGGAAACGTCGAACAATATCGACTTGACCCTGCGCAAATATGCGGGCGCCACGACCTTCTCGGCCAGCGCCTACCGCAACAAGGTCGACAACTACATCTTCGGCTCCACCCTGGACAGCCACGAAGGCTTCCAGCTGATCCAGTACGCCCAGCGCGACGCCACGTTTACGGGTGTCGAAGGGCAAGTGCGCCAGCAATTGAACCCCATGTTCGGCGCCAGCGTGTTCGGCGACTATGTGCGGGCCAAGCTGGCCAATGATGGTGGCAACTTGCCGCGTATCCCGGCCCAGCGCTTCGGCGTGAAGGTCGACGCCAACTGGCAGGCGTGGAGCGGCGTGGCCGAGTTCTACCGCGTGGGCAAGCAAGACAAGGTGGCCGCGTTCGAAACGGCAACCCCGGGCTACAACATGCTGAACCTGTCCGCCAACTACGACACGCGCATCGGCACCACGCCGGCCCAGTTCTACATCAAGGCCAACAATTTGACGAATGAACTGGCGTACAGCCATACCTCGTTCATCAAGAACGCGGCGCCTTTGATGGGACGCAATGTCACCGTTGGCATGCGCGTGACTTTCTAAGCTGTTTGAAACGTAGGTCGGCTTAGCGCGCAAGCGCGTAAGCCGACAACACCAATAACGTCAACAATGTTGTCGGATTACGCGGGGCTTTGCCCCGTTAATCCGACCTACGCCATGGATGGAATAATATCGATCCTGTCCGTGCAAAACCCATCCACGCCCCAGGCCAGCAGTTCGCTGGCCCGTTCCGGCGTGTTGACGGTGTAGCAGAACAGTCCGTATCCCGCCTCCTTGACCTCTCGCGCCAGTTCCGGCGTCAGCTGCTGGTGGTCGCAATGAATCGCCACCACGCCCAGTTCCTCTGCCTTTTTCGCCCAGCCATCCGGTATCTGTTCGACCAGCCAGCCGCGTGGCAGTTCCGGCGCCGCCTGGCGCGCCGCCTGCAAGGCGTCGACGCTGAACGACGAGAGCAGCGGCAATAACTCTCCTGCAGCAATTTCCTGCGCGAAATAATCGCGCGTGGCCCGCGCCACCGCCTCGCCCGTGGCCACGTCGAAGCCGGGTGCCGGCTTGATTTCGATATTCATCCAGATGTGCTGCGCCTTGCAATACGCCACCACGGCAGCGAACGTGGGCACGCCCTCGCCCGTGAAGGCGGGACCGAACCAGGCGCCCGCCTCCATGGCCCCCAGCTGCGCGGCCGTGTAGTCGCTGACGGCGCCGCTGCCGGCCACGGTGCGGCCCAGTTCCGGGTCGTGCACGACGACGGGCACGCCGTCGGACGCCAGCATGACGTCGAATTCCACGGCGCGGTAGCCGTAGGCCAGGCCGCAGCGCAGGGCGGCCAGGGTGTTTTCAGGCGCCAGGGTGCCGCCGCCGCGGTGCGCCAGGGTGCGTGGATAGGGCCACATGGTATTTCCTCTCTCGCGATTGTCTTGCCATCATCTCGTGCCGCAGCGGCGGTGTAAAGGATGCCGTCATGCGATTGGCGCCACCTGCGCCCCGTTTCGTCGCAGCGCCATTGCGTCCGCATGCGGGGGCGCCGATAATTGCCGCATTATCAACCGGAGCACCACGCTGAAAGCCGTCCCGCATGCCCACCACCGATACCGTCCCGCGCAAGACGGGCTTTCCCTACCGGCGCCTGCTGGCCGATGCGCGCTATGCGCTGCTGCTCAATGTGCTGTGTGCGCTGTTCGTTACCTACGTGCTGAGCGGCGGACAAAGTTTCTGGCTCAACCTGCTGGCCTCGATGTGCATCGGCGGCATCGTCTTCCTGCTGATCGACGGCATCCGCCTGGCATGGTGGGGCGAGCAGCAGCGTGCCCCATTGCTGCCTTTCACCATCCTCGTCGTCGCCAGCGCCGCCGTGGCGCAGGTGGCCGGCACGATGCTGTTCGGCTGGCTGGCGCAGATCGACGTTCCCGCACCCATCGCCATGTCGCCGCGCAATATCGGCATGACGGTTTTCACGCTGGCGGCGGCGGGGGCGGCCATCCTCTTCTTTGCCAGCCGCGACAAGATCAATCGCCTGCAGGCGCAAGCCGCCCAGGAAAAAGCCCGCGCCGAATCCGTGGCGCGCCAGGCCATGCAGGCGCAGCTGCAACTGCTGCAGGCGCAGATCGAGCCGCACATGCTGTTCAATACCCTGGCCAACCTGCAGGGACTGATCAGCTTTGATCCGGACCGCGCCCAGCTGCTGCTCGATCAATTGATCCAGTACTTGCGCGCCACCCTGTCTTCCTCGCGCGCCGAGTCCACCACCCTGGCGCAGGAGTTCTCCCTCATGCAAGCCTACCTGGGCCTGATGTCGATCCGCATGGGCGCGCGCCTGAGCTTTACGCTGGACTTGCCCGAGGCCTTGCGCCAGATCAAGGTGCCGCCCATGCTGCTGCAGCCGCTGGTGGAAAACGCCATCCAGCACGGCCTGGAGCCGAAGATCGAAGGCGGCCACGTCCACGTGCGGGCAGCCGCCGATGGCGGCATGCTGATCCTGACGGTTGCCGACGATGGCCTGGGCCTCGATCATCCGGGCCTATCCAAGGGCACGCAGCTGGGCGTGGCGAACATCCGCGAACGCCTGCACGGCATGCATGGCGAGACCGCCAGCCTGGCGCTGGCCGCCAACACGCCGGCAGGCGTCGTCGCCCGCCTTCAATTACCGATCCACTCCACCACCGCGAGCCCCACGCCATGAGCAGCCCCACCCCGCGCGCCCTGATCGCCGAAGACGAACCCATACTCGCCGCCGCCCTCGCGCATGCCCTGCGCCGGCTGTGGCCGGAACTCGACATCGTCGCCACCTGCCCCAACGGCGTGGAAGCCCTGCGGCAAGGCCTGGCCCTGCAGCCCGACATACTATTTCTCGACATCAAAATGCCGGGCAAGACGGGCCTGGAAGCGGCCGAGGAACTGGCGGAACAGTGGCCGGACGGCGTCGCGTTTCCCCACATCGTGTTCGTCACCGCCTACGATGAATACGCGCTGGCCGCCTTCGAGCACGCGGCCGCCGATTACGTCTTAAAACCGGTCAATGATGCGCGCCTGGGCAAGACGGTGGAACGCCTGCAGCAGCGCTTGCGCGACAGCGCTGGCGGTACGGCAACAGCCGCCGCCACGGCGGCGCCAGCGACGGCGACCGTCACCGCGTCCGCCGGCGACGACAACCTGGCCCGCCTGCTGGCCCAGCTGCAAGCCATGCTGCCGCCCGCGCCGCGCCTGCAGATGATACGGGCGGCCGTCGGCAACAGCGTGCGCATGATCGCGCTGGCCGACGTCGTGTATTTCGAGGCGCTGGACAAATACATCAACGTCGTGTGCCAGGACAGCGAAGCGCTGATACGCACGAGCCTGAAGGAGCTGCTGCCCCAGCTGGACCCGCAACAGTTCTGGCAAATCCACCGCGGCACCATCGTCAATGCGAGTGCCATCGCCACGGCCATCCGCGACGAGGCGGGCAAGCTGTCGCTGACCCTGCGCCAGCATCCGGCGCAACTGCGCGTCAGTCCCTTATATGCGCATCTGTTCCGCCAGATGTAAGCTAGTGCAACTGGTGCTTCAGGTCCGACAGTTCATCGTGGACTTTCTGCACGGCACTCTTCATTTCCGGCGTCAGGCTGGCCGCCGTGCCGCAGGCCCGCTTGGCGCGGTCGCCCAGCGATTCCATCTGGTCGACGGCTTGCCGGATACGCGCATCGTCTTGCGTGTCGATGGCCTGGCGCACGGCGCTCTTTTGCTGGTCCAGCTGGTCGATGCAATCCTTCAAGTCCATCGGCATGCCCTGCTGCCTGCCGCACAGCTGGGCCGCCTGGCCGATCGCATGTTCGATGGCGCCAAAGCGCCGTGCCACTTCCTTTGCCTGCATCATGATGACCTCCTGTTCGCATGGTATCCGGGTTGGATCGCCAGGCCGGCGCAGGGTTCCCCGCCAGCGGCCAGGGCATTGAAATTTCCATGAGGCACTTTTTTGTAAGCGCTTGTGACATTTTAGACAATGATCAAATACCTCAGCTACATTGGCGTACCTGAACCACCAAGCCAACCATGACCTCGCTGCCACCCCTGCCCCGCCGCGCTCCCGGCCTGCTGCTGATCGTCCTGCTGCACGCGGGGCTGGCCTATGTCGTGCTGCAGTCGCGGCCCCGCCTTGCCGCTGACGAGCACCTGCCGCAGGGCCCGGCCATCGCCTGGCTGCGCTACACGGCCCCTGCGCCGCCCAGGCCCGTACCCGTACCCGTACGCGTACCATTACCCAGCGCAAAACCGAACGCTGAAAGCGTGCCGCGTCTGCCGAGTCTGCCCGTCCCGGCGCCCGCCAGCCGCCCCTTGCCGCCACCGGCCATCGAGCCGGCGCCGGCACCGGCAGCGCCGGAAGCGATCACGGCGCCGCCAGCGCCGAGCGCCGCCGATATCCTGGCGCAAGCCAAGCGCGACGTGGGCAAGATCGACAAGGATTTACGCAAGGAATTTCCCCGGCGCGGAGAACAAAAACTCGAGGACACGGGCTTCAAGCGCATGCAGCAGGGCTTTGCCGAAGCCTACGCGGCCGTGCCGCCGAAATGGTACGAGGCGTCAAAGATCGAGGAAGTGGGCGCGAATGAGGCCAGGGGCAGCCGCACGTATAAAATCACCAGCGCGCTGGGCACCCTGTGCGTGACCACGCGCGCCGGCAAGCAGGGGGAAACGATGATCGGCATGTGCCCCAAATAGCGGGCTTCAAGCCGCCGCCTCGCGCGCGCCCAGCGGCTGCAGATGGCGCAGGCGCAAGGCGATCAGCACGCCGCCGCCCAGGCACAGGCCCAGCATGATGATGACGCCCGTCCAGCCGTCGAAGCCCCACATCATGCCCGAGGCGGAACCGATCAGGCTCGATCCCAGGTAATAGAACAGCAGGTAGAAGGCCGAGGCCAGTGCCTGCGGCGCGCGGGCGCGGCGGCTGACCCAGCTGCTGGCGATCGAATGCGAGGCAAAGAAACCGAAGGTAGCCAGCGCCATGCCGATGACGATCAGCGGCAGCGAGTCGAACAGGGTCAATACTATGCCGGACAGCATCAGCGACAGCATGATCCACAGCACGCCCCGCCGTCCCAGGCGGTCCACCAGGCGTCCCGCCCAGACGGAACTGAAGATGCCGATCAGATACAAAAAGGCCAGCAAGCCGACCGTGCTCTGGCGCAAGCCAAATGGCGCGGCCAGCAAGCGGTAGCCGATGTAGTTGTACAGGCTGACGAAACACCCCATCAGCACGAACGCCAGGCAAAACAGCCACGGCAAGCCCCGGTCGGAAAAATGCTGCTTGATGGCATGCGGCAAGGCGTTCCAACCCTTGGTACTGGGCACGAAGTTTTTTGATGCGGGCAGGCTGCGCCAGAATTCCGCCGCCGCCAGCACGCCGGCCACGCCCAGCACGCCCAAGGCCCAGCGCCACGACAGGAAATCGCTGAGCATGGAAGCGATCAAGCGCCCCGACATGCCGCCAAACGCGCTGCCCGCAATATACAAGCCCATCGACAAGCCCAGCGACGGCCCCTCGATCTCCTCGCCCAGGTAAGCCATGGCCACGGCCGGCATGCCGCCCAGGGCGACGCCCAGCGCGGCGCGGATGGCCAGCAGCTGCGCATAATCCTGCGCGAAGGCGGACAGGATCGTCAATATCGCGGCGGAAAACATCGACGCCACCATCAAGGGCTTGCGCCCCACCCGGTCCGAGACGGCGCTGAGCAGCACCAGCGAGATGGCCAGCAAGCCGCTCGACACGGACAGCGACCAGCTGCTTTGCGCGGGCGTCAGATGAAACTGCTGCGACAGCAGCGGGAACAGCGGCTGGATACAGTACAGCAAACTGAAGGTGGAAAAGCCGCCAAAGAACAGGGCGCGGTTGCTGCGCTTGAATTCGATGGACCCCTTGGCGATAGCCGAGCGGGGAGCGGGAGCGGGAGCGGAACCGGGCGCGGAAACCGGGATGGCAGACGAGGTGGCGGGGGCAAAGGCAAGCGATGAATCAGACATGGCCGTGTTTCGGAAAGGAAGCGAGTCTTCATCTTAGGATTGCCAACTCATATCGTCCAATATATATTCAAGGCCCAACTCATACTTTAAAACGATTACTGGACGAATATGGAACTGCGCCACCTGCGTTACTTCGTCGCCGTCGCCGAAGAGCTGCACTTCACGCGCGCGGCCGAGCGCCTGCACATCGGCCAGCCGCCGCTGAGCCAGCAGATCCAGGCGCTGGAGGGGGAACTCGGGGCGCAGTTGTTCGAGCGCAACAAGCGCTCCGTGCGCCTGACGCAGGCGGGCACGCTGTTCCTCGACGATGCGCGGCGCATCCTGGCCCTGTCGGAACAGGCGGCCGTGACGGCGCGCCGGGCCCAGCGGGGCGAAGCGGGCGAATTGCGCATCGGCTTTACCTTTTCCACGCCGTTTACGCCGTATTTTGCCACCGTCATCAACCGCTACCGCCAGCAGTTTCCCCACGTCACCTTGACCCTGCACGAGATGGCGACCTTGCATCAGCTGGAAGCGATCTCGGGCAGGACGATGGACCTGGGCTTCGTGCGCCCGCCGGAAACGACGTACCCGGACGACATCCGCCTCACCGAATTGCGCCAGGACCCGCTGTTCCTCGTGCTGCCCGTCGCCCACGCGCTAGCGGCCAAGGACAGCATCGCGATTGCCGACATGGCGGGCGAAGGTTTTGTCATGTACCCCAGGGATGCGGGCACGGGGATTTATCCGCAGATCTTTCGCCTGTGCAAGGCGGCCGGCTTCGTGCCCCAAGTCACGCAGGAAGCGGGCGAAGCGTCGACCATCATCGGCCTGGTGGCGGCCGGCTGCGGCATATCCGTGCTGCCCGCCTCGTTCGACCGCATCCGCATGGATGGCGTGTGCTACCGCCCCATCGCCGACCCGCAGGCGACCACCAGCCTGTTACTGGCACAAAGGGAGGAAGAGACGTCGCCGCTGGTGGCGGCATTCGTCAAGCTGGCCGAGGAAGCGGCCATGGAAGGGGGAGCGTAGGCCGGCGTGTCGGCTTACGCTGCGGCCGCGCCGCAGCTAAGCCGACCTACGGGACGCGCGCCGTCGCAGGCGTAGGTCGGATTAGCGGTGGCGAAGCCGCCGCGTAATCCGACACCAGCGGTCACGAATAATCCGCATCCAGCTCGGAACCCGCGTAATTCTCCAGGTCCTCGAACAAGCTCTTCATGCTGGCCCGCGTGAGGATCTTCTGCACCACGGTGCAGCTGCGGCGGTAGGCATCGATGCGGTCGAGCAAGACCGGGTGATGCTGCACAGGCACCTTGGCCACCAGGGCGGCCCAGCCTTCCTCGAAGTCGGGCTTGTTCTTGCGCACGGAACGCACGAAACGCTCGAACTCCTTCTGGCCCGTGCGCGCCACGATGCGCCCGCCGCCTTCGATGGCGAAGATGATGGCCAGGGCGATGACGCCTTCGGCATTCAGGTCGCTGTCGCTGACGGGGCCGTTGTCGTGGTGGCGGCGCAGCCAGCCGGCCAGGCGCACGACGGCTTGCACTTCCTTGCGCTGTTGCAACTGCAACGCATATTTTTCATAGCCGGCCCAGTTCTGGTTCGGGTCGGCCTGGCAAATATCGATGAACAGTTCGCGCAAACGGCGCTGCAAATACACGGGGTCCTGGTCGTACTCGCCGACGAGGGCGTCTTCGGGCAGCTGCGACAGTTCCTTGATCAGGCGGAAACCCACCTGGAACGCGTGCTCGGCGCCGTGCTCGACGAGGAAGTCGAGGGCGGCCTGGTCGCCTTCATGCGTGACGGCCTGTTCCAGGCCCAGCGAGACGCCGCCCACCGTCAGGTACAGCGCCTTCTGGATGCCGTCGGCCGTGCGCTCGTTCGTGAACTTTTCGGCCACCATGGCCGTGATGCCCGTCAATTCGTCGGCCAGGTTCAGCGCCGCGTCTTCGCGCGGGTCGCCCGGCAACAGTTTGATGGCGCGCACGAGGCGCGGAAGATTCTCTACAACAATTGCTGGCAGCATTAGTAATTCCCTGCTTTCATTACGAGAAAATGCCCGTGCCCAGGCTGCGGCGCGTGCTGGAACGCGGCGCGCTGCGCGTGCTCGGCACTTGCTTGCGCAGGCGGTACAGCAATTCCTTGGTACTGCGCTGCAACATGGTCGGCTCTTCGTCCGGATCGTCCGAGTATTCGGCGTCGGCCAGGTCGGCGCTGTGGCGGAAATCGGGGAAGAGTTCGAACAGCGAGCGGTCCCAGCCGTCTTCATTGGCTTGCGCCAGCTCGATGGCCAGCGGCACGACGTCGTTGTCGGACGAGGTCACGCCCGTCACGTACGGTCCCTTGATGACGATCTCGCCCGCCACTTCGAGGATTTCCTTCGGCGCCATCGAGAACAGGATGGCGAACGCCGTGGCGCCCCAGTCGGTGGCGGACGCTTCGAGCAGCAGCTCGCGGCGGCGCTCGGCGTCGTCGGTGGAAAACACCACGCCGTGGATGTGCGCGAACAGGGCTTCGGCGATGCGTTCCGGATCGTCCTCGATCTGGTCGTCGCTCCAGGTGGCGGCGATGAAGGCCAGGCTGTCGGCCCAGGCTTTCGGCGGCACCAGCAGGGTGGCCAGCGACATCTTGCCGCCGTCGAAGCCGGCCAGGTGCAGGGCCGTCACCTGCGGCGGGATGGCATTGAGCACTTCCACCACGGCCAGGTCGCCGTACTGGTCGGCCGCGTCGGCAAACGCCTGCTCGGCGTGGCCCAGCGAACCGGACAGCACCAATTCCGTGACCTGCTTCGTCAGCGCGGGAAGATTGCTTTTTTGTTCATCCTTGTTATCGGCCATGGTCATCTCCATCCTGGTCAAACATCTGGGCGAAATCGTCGGTGGCGGCATCTTCATCGTGCTCGTCGTCGCCGTCGTCATTGGCGGCCAGCTGGTCGAGCGACTGGTCGTCGTCGTCCCACAGGCGCGGATTCTTGTGCAGGAAGGCCGTGATGATGGCCTGGCGCGCCAGGTCGGGGAAGCTGTCTTCGATGGCGGCGTACATCTTCGCCGCTTCCGGCGCGGCGCAGGCGGCCATGGAGAACACGCGGGACGGGTCGCCGAACTCGTAGTCTTCGCTTTCGGCCAGCAAGCCTTTCGGGTCGCTGAAGGTGATGTGGTCGACCAGCGCGAAGGCCAGCATGTTCACGTCTTCGATGCCGCCGCCGCTGGCGTACTCGCTCACCAGCGCGTCGACCATGCTTTTATAGTTCTTGCGGTTCGGCGGGTCGCCGAGGATGCCGTCGATCTGGCCTTCCAGCTCGCGCGACTGGTACGCGAATTCAGGGTGTACTCTTCTCATGCTGTGCTTTCCAATGTGATGCGCGGCGCTATTACGTTAAAAGCGCCGTTG
The DNA here is from genome assembly GCF_058798615.1 of Janthinobacterium sp. GW822-FHT07H11. Lineage (NCBI taxonomy): Bacteria > Pseudomonadati > Pseudomonadota > Betaproteobacteria > Burkholderiales > Oxalobacteraceae > Janthinobacterium > Janthinobacterium sp. GW822-FHT07H11. The sequence goes on along the minus strand of NZ_CM179507.1, from coordinate 1,688,394 downwards.
TTGTTGTTTTTAAAATCATTCAGGCTGACCGGACGGCCGCCAGCGTGCTTAGTCGGCCGGCAGTACCGTGCCGTGAAGGCGGAACACGCCGCACCACAGGGCATAGGCTTCCGCTTCCGGATCGATGATGATGCGGTGGTTCACGCTCTGGTCGTATTCGGCGCGCTTGGCCGGGTCGGCCAGGATTTCATACGCCTTGGTGACGCTCTTGAAGCGCGCCTCGGCGCCGGGGGCCTGGTTGCGGTCGGGGTGGAAGCGCATGGCCAGCGAACGGTAAACCTTCTTGATTTCATCGTCGCTGGCATTGGGCGCGACACCGAGGACGTTATACAAATTTTCCATAAATGGCTCCGGGGTCACGTTTTGTTTGCTAATTAAAGGCGAATTATCCTATAGAACGGCGCCCGCGTCGCTTGCATGCTGGGAAATGGGGGCAAATACGTGCTTATAAAGCGCTTGCGGTACGGTAAAATGCTCTTTACTGTCACTCTTCCGCATTGATCAATGAGCAACGATAAACCGAATACCGCCGCGCCAGCGCTGGCGCCCAATTTCTTGCGTAACATCATCGAAGCCGACCTGGCTGCCGGCACCCACGTGCGCCCCGGCCTGCCCCAGGTGATCACGCGTTTTCCGCCGGAACCGAACGGCTACCTGCACGTGGGCCATGCCAAGTCGATCTGCGTCAACTTCGGCCTGGCGCGCGATTACGCCGGCCAGTGCAACCTGCGCTTCGACGACACCAATCCGGCCAAGGAAGAGCAGGAATATGTCGACACCATCATGGACAGCGTGAAATGGCTGGGCTTTGACTGGGAACCGAAGACTGCCGATGGCCACAGCCACCTGCACTACGCGAGCGACTATTTCGACCAGCTGTACGCGATGGCCGAGTACCTGATCACGGCCGGTTTTGCCTACGTGGACAGCCAGAGCGCCGAAGACATGGCCGCCAACCGGGGCAATTTCGGCCAGGCCGGCAAGAATTCGCCGTTCCGCGACCGTCCGCGCGAGGAATCGCTGGCCCTGTTCCGCGCCATGAAGGCGGGCGAGTTCAAGGATGGCGAGCACATCCTGCGCGCGAAGATGAGCGAAGATGCCATGAGTTCGCCGAACATGAACTTGCGCGACCCGGCCATCTACCGCATCCGCCATGCGCACCACCACCGCACGGGCGACGCCTGGTGCATCTATCCGATGTACGACTACACGCATCCGATCTCGGACGCGCTGGAAAACATCACGCATTCGATCTGCACGCTGGAATTCCAGGACCACCGCCCGTTCTACGACTGGCTGCTGGAAACCCTGGCCGCCGGCGGCTTCTTCCAGCAACCGGTACCGCACCAGTTCGAATTCTCGCGCCTGAACCTGACGTATATCGTCACCAGCAAGCGCAAGCTGCGCCAGCTGGTGGAAGAACACATCGTCGACGGCTGGGACGACCCGCGCATGCCGACCCTGGTGGGCATGCGCCGCCGCGGCTACACGCCGGAAGCGATCCAATTGATGTGCGAACGCACGGGCGTGACCAAGTCCGACGGCTGGATCGACTACAGCGTGCTCGAAGGCTGCCTGCGCGAAGACCTGGACCCGAAGGCGCCGCGCACGGTGGCCGTGCTGCGTCCGTTGAAGTTGATTATCGACAACTTCCCCGAAAACGAGAGCGTCGAGTGCACGGCGCCCGTGCATCCGCACTTCCCGGAACGGGGCTTGCGCACCTTCCCCATCTCGCGCGAGCTGTGGATCGAGGAAGACGACTTCATGGAAGTGCCGAACAAGGGCTATTTCCGTTTGTATCCGCCGATCGACGACAAGCCGGGCAGCAAGGTACGCCTGCGCTACGGCTATGTGATCGAATGCACGGGCTACGACAAGGATGAAAACGGCAAGGTCATCGCCGTGCATTGCACGTATTTCCCGGACAGCAAGTCGGGCACGGAAGGCAGCGCCAACTACAAGGTCAAGGGCAATATGCACTGGGTCAGCGCGCCGACGGCGATTCCCGCCGAAGTACGCCTGTACGACCGCCTGTTCACCGATCCGCAGCCGGACGCGGGCGGCAAGGACTTCAAGCTGGCCCTGAATCCGCTGGCCAAGGAAGTGGTGCAGGCCTGGCTGGAACCGGGCGCGGAACTGGCCCAGCCGGAACAGCGCTTCCAGTTCGAGCGCCACGGCTATTTCGCGGCCGACCGCGTCGACAGCCAGCCTGGCAAGCCCGTCTTCAACCGCATCGTCACCCTGAAGGACAGCTGGCAGCCCGCGAAATAAGGGCTGGACGGCACATGAAAAAACCGCTGCGGCGGTTTTTTTTCGTTTTCGGCAGGCACTTGCCGACCTCCCCTTGCTGCATAACATTGCCTGTTGACTACACGGACGATAGTTTTGTATATTGTGCAGCTATTGAGCAATTTGCAATTCCAATAGCGTTTGCGCAACTGAACAAAGCCACCACACAGGCGGCACCGATTCCTCTTCATGATGCGGATGGCGATGTCTTCTCCTGCCGGCGAGAAACAGTTATTTTCGGAAAAGAAGCCTCTCTGGCTGCTCGGCTTCGCGCTTTCGCTGATGGTGGGCTTGCTGTTCTATATGGCGGCCTCGCTATCGATCGAAAACGATGCCAGCGAGCTGTTCAACAACCTGGCGCGCAATACCCGCCAAAACATCGAAACCCGCGTCAAGTCGTACGCCGACCTGCTGCGCGGCGCGGCCAGCCTGTTCCGCGCCAGCGAGCATGTGAGCCGCGAGCAGTTCCACCGCTATGCCACGCACATGGAACTGAAGCAGAACTTTCCCGGCGTGATGAATATCAATTACGCGCACGAATTGAGCGAGGCGCAGCGGCCCGCATTCGAAGCGGCCATGCGGCGCGACTATCCGCCCGGGCGCGACGGCTATCCCGCGTTTGCCATCGAGCCGCCAGGACCGGCCAGCCACTATTCCGTGCTCGTCTACCTGGAACCCATCGCCAGCGCCGTGGACAAGTATGGCCATGACATCGCTTCGCGGCCCCTGATCGCCGAAACGCTGGAGCAGTCGCGCGATTCTGGCCGCATCAGCAATTCCGGCATCCCCGTGCCGATGGAAGGCCGGCCGCAACTGACGGGCATGGCCATGCGCCTGCCCGTGTATCGCATCGGCATGCCGATCGACACGGTGGCACAGCGGCGCGCCGCCTACCAGGGTTCGGTCGGCATCGGCTTCGACCTGGCCGCGATGATGCGCAGCGTGCTGGCGGACATGCCGGTGCGCAACGTCCGCCTGACCCTGTTCGACATCGGCCCGCAAGCGATGGCGCCGCTGGATCTGCCGCACGACATGCGGCCCATCTTCGACAGCACGGTGGCGGGCATGCACTCGCCCTGGTGGCAGCCCGGCAACTCGGGGAAATACCTGAGCAGCACCATGCTGATCGATTACAACGGCCGCATATGGCAAGCGCTGTTCAGCGTGCGCAAGAGCGACCTGTATACGCGCTTCGACGCCTTCCTGCCCTGGCTGGCCCTGCTGGTGGGCTTTACCAGCGCCATGCTGCTGTACACCCTGTTTTACACCTTGTCGTCGTCGCGCCGGCGCGCGATCCAGATGGCCACGGGCATGACGGAAGAATTGCGGGCCAGCCAGATCCGCCTGCAAGTGTCGCACCAGAAACTACGCCGCCTGGCAGCCCACGCCGACCAGATCAAGGAAGAAGAGCGCAAGCGCATCGCGCGCGAAATCCACGACGACCTGGGGCAGAACCTGCTGGTGCTGCGCATCGATGCCGACATGCTGGCCTCGCGCACGCAGCGTCGCCACCCGCGCCTCAATGCCCGCGCCCGCTCCACCCTGGAGCAGATCGATGCCACGATCAAGAGCGTGCGCCAGATCATCAACGACTTGCGCCCGACCGTGCTCGACCTCGGGGTGAATGCCGCCGTGGAATGGCAAGTGGCGCAATTCCGCCTGCGCACAGGCATCGCCTGCGAGGTAAGCGAAAGCCACGACGATATTTGCCTGAGCGACCAGTGCGCCACGGCCCTGTTCCGCATCCTGCAGGAATCGCTGAGCAATATCTCGCAGCATGCGAACGCCAGCCGGGTACAGGTCAAGCTGGAAAAGTGCAGCGACACGGTGTCGATGAGCGTGTGCGACAACGGCGTGGGCGCCGCCGCCGACGGGCGCAACAAGCAGGGTTCCTTCGGCCTGGTCGGCATCGAGGAGCGCATCAAGTTGCTGGGCGGCACCTTGCATATCGAAAGCAGTCCCGGCGCCGGCATGAGCGTGCACGTCAGCGTACCGCTGGGAGCCGACGCCACCCGTTTTCCCTACCAGGAAGACAGCAAGGCCAGCGCCTGACACGGCCTGGCGCACGATAGTTAGCAACATGCAAAGCTTGCATATTTCATGATTTAATGCAATATTGATGTAGCACAACTTTTTTCGCGCCTGCCAGCAATGGCCAGGCATTCCATCCCACTCGCCAGGAGTACACGCCACCAGCCAGCCCCCCTTCTTCCTTTACAGTCTTTCCCGTCACGCTCTTTTACCCAAGGACACTCATGGATACGAACGACAGTTTCAAGGCAATTGCAGATTTGAATTTGGACGCAATCAAGGTCAAGCTGATGCACCGGGAATCCGGTGAAGGATGGAGCCTGGAAAAGGCCAACGCGGTGGAATTCGAGTATCGCCGCTTCCTGATCCTGATGAAGCAGTATCCGCAGGAAGAAACGGCGCCACTGATGGATGTGGACACCTTCTGGCACTATCACATCCTCGACACCTTGAAATATGCGGCCGATTGCCAGCAGGTGTTTGGCTATTTCCTGCATCACTTCCCCTACATCGGCCTGCGCGGCGAAGACGATGAAGCGGCACACCACCGTGTCGGCGAACGCATGAAACAGTTGTACGAGCAGACTTTCGGCGAGGATTACCTCCGCGCGGAAACCGCGTATTCGGGACGGGCCGCGCAAGCCGCGTTTTCCAGCGCGGCGGTGCAGGCCACGGCATTCTCCAGCGCGGCGGTGCAGGCGACGGCGTTTTCCAGCGCACCCGCCAGGCAGACGGCGTTTTCCAGCGCAGCGGTACAGGCGACGGCATTTTCCAGCGCGGCAGTCCAGGCGCAGCCGGCAGCGGCATATTCGGGAAGGGCGACAGGCAGTGCCGTAACGGCATTTTCCAGCGCACCGGGCTCGCGCGCCACGGCGGTGGAGGCTTCAGCGTTGTCGAACGGGGAAGCGAGTCGTTTCTATGTCGATCGCCCATCGCTGAGTCCGGAGACGCAAGCGTAAGCGGAAGACACTGTGTGGCTGCCGCACGCGGCAAGCCTGATCCAACCAGGCGGCATCTCTCAACTTGCCGCCCGTCAGGCGCTCTTAGGCGGCCATCAGCTCGCGCAGTTCACGGATGCTGAAATCGCTGATTTCATGCATGCGGATGAGGATCGTGGCGCCGATCGGCAAGGTGTTATGACGAATCTTGCTGATGACGGGTGGCGCCACTTCCAGTGCACGCGACAGGGCGGCATCATTTTTCAGCTGCAGCTTGTCGATGATCGCATCGAGGACGCGATTCGGGTTGTAGGTGGGCAAAGAGGTAATTTGTTTGAGAGACATGATCAAAATCCGTACTTGTTGTATTAATGCAAAATAAAACACCAAAGTCTCGTTTGCAATAATTCAGGGTAAACACACTAAAAATCGCCATCACTTATGCGGTTTAATTCCCGCAAACAATATAATACACGCTATTGTTGATTTTTGCGTAACTTAAAGCAAAATTGTGATAATTGAAGAGAATTGACGCACTTGGAATGTGCTAGAGGATAACTCAAAATGGAAAAATTTGCTGCAAGTCATCAATTTTTACGATGAGCAACACCGCTGCGCATCAGCCAGACTATGAGCATCAGCGCACCGAGGCGTGTCATGTCGGCGGATAATTGCCAGCCCTGCGCGGCCACGCTGGGCGGCATGGCGTCGAGGCGGCGCCAGGCCAGTTGCCGGCGGATCTCGTGGGGCGGCGGCGGCGGTTGCACCGCATGCTCGCGGCGCCGCATATAGGCGCGCACCTGTTCCTTGCTGGGATGGGTAATGTGATGCATCGCATGCTCCTGACGGCCGGGCATTCGTCGCGCCTACAGCCCAGCCAGCCTTAACTTTCCGAAAGGCGTGACGACATTGCTCACCATATCGCCAGGCCATCATGACCCGTTTGCGCTGCATCAATCGGAACGGGCAGTCGCGCGCCATGCGGGCCACGCCAGCCACGCCCTTCCGCCTACACCTTCTTCTGGCGCACCCGTTGCTGCTGCTTTTCCTGCGTCTGCTGGCGGTTCTGCTTGCGCTCGAACAGGGTCACGGCATCCTTCTTCGCCTGCTCCATGGTACGCATCGCTTCGTGGGCGTCGTGCGGGACAAAGAATTCGGCATCCTGGGCGCCGACCACCAGCTTGATGGCCGCTTCGTCTTCAAGGTCATACAGCTCGGTGAGAACGGTCGTGACCTCGTCCAGATATTCTTCGTATGTCAGGGTGGTCATGGAGTAATCCTTTAATGAGTCATGCGCGGCGGGCGGGCGCGAGGCGCGCCGGCCGCTGAAATATGCGGAAATAACCGGCCATTTTAACTGAAGCCGGCCTTGTCGTCTGGCAACGATTGCAATGCATCGGCCACGCGCGGGTAGCGCAGGCGCGCGCCCAGCTCGCGCTTGATGCGGCCATTGTCCATGCGGCGCGACTCGGACATGAACGACAGCAGCATCGGCGTGACCACTTTTTGCAACTCTTCGCGCGGCAGGCGCGGCGGACGCGGCAGCTTGAAGGCGTCGGCGACGGCATCGAAATACTCGGCCATTTTCAGTTCGCTGTCGTCGCTGGCGTGGTACACGCGACCGGGCCTGGCCCGCCACAGCGCGCGCTCGATGAGGCGCGCCAGGTCATCGGCGTGGATGTGGTTGGTGTACACGTCGTCGCCGGCCGCCAGCGCCGGCGTGCCCTCGCGCAGGCGCTTCAGGGGCAGGCGGTCGTCCGCGTAGATGCCAGGCACGCGCAGGATGGCCAGGCGCCCCTGGCTGCGCGCGCTCCAGGCGCGCAAGACTTGCTCGGCGTCCACGCGACGCCGGGCGCGCGCATTGCTGGGCGCCACAGTCCGCGTTTCGGCTATCCTGGCGCCGCCGCAATCGCCGTACACGCCGCTGGTGCTCACATACACCAGGCGCGCATGCTCGGGTAAAATGGCGGCCAGATGGCGCGTGCGCCGGTCCAGCAAGCCCGCCGACTGGGGCGGCGCCAGGTGCACCACGTAGGGCGCCAGTCCGGCCAGCCGCCGCAGGCTGGCGCGGTCGTCGAGGTCGGCCACGATGGGCACGGCGCCGGCCGCGCGCAGTTCCGCGCGGCGGCCTGGCTGGCTGGTGACGGCAAAGACGCGAAAGCGCGCGCGCAGCAGGGGCAGCAGCCGCATGCCGACATCGCCGCAGCCGAGGATCAGCAGGCGCGGCAGGCCCACCGGCTTGCGCAAAGAGTGCATTAACATATTTTTCATCTCAAGGATTGTATGACTTTTCAAGTTACTGTTCAGCCCAGCGGCCACCAATTCAGCTGCGAAGCGGACGAAACCGTGCTGGCGGCGGCCATCCGCGCCGGCGTGGGCTTGCCGTATGGCTGCAAGAATGGCGCCTGCGGCTCCTGCAAGGGCAAGATCGTGGCCGGCACGGTCCAGCACAAGGCGCACCAGCAGCGCGCCCTGACGCCGGACGAGGAAGCGGCCGGCTTTTCCCTGTTCTGCTGCGCCACGGCCAGTGCCGACCTCGTCATCGAGGCGCGCGAAGTGGCGGGCAGCAGCGACTACCCGATCAAGAAAATGCCGTCGCGCGTGACCACGATCGACAAAGTCGCCCCCGACGTCGTCGTGCTGACCCTGCAGCTGCCCGCCAGCGAGCGCCTGAACTACCGCGCCGGACAGTATATCGAATTCATGCTGCGCGATGGCAAGCGCCGCTCGTACAGCATGGCCAATGCGCCGCAGGACGGCGGCCCCGTGACCCTGCACATCCGCCACCTGCCCGGCGGCCTGTTCACCGACCAGGTATTTACGACGCTGAAGGAGCGCGACATCCTGCGCTTCGAAGGCCCGATGGGCACCTTCTTCCTGCGCGAGGACAGCGACAAGCCCGTCGTGCTGCTGGCCTCGGGCACGGGCTTCGCCCCCTTGAAAGCCATCGTCGAGCACATGCTCCACGAACAGTCGGCGCGCCCGATCACCCTGTACTGGGGCGGCCGCCGCCCGCACGACCTGTACATGGACGCGCTGTGCCGCCAGTGGGCCGCCGACTTGCCGCAGTTCACCTATGTGCCCGTCGTTTCGGATGCCCTGCCGGAAGACGCCTGGAGCGGCCGCACGGGCTTCGTGCACCAGGCCGTCATCGCCGACCTGCCCGACCTGTCCGGCCACCAGGTGTATGCCTGCGGCGCGCCCGTGATGGTCGATTCGGCCAGGCGCGATTTCGTGCAGCAATGCGGCCTGCCCGAAGACGAGTTCTACGCGGACGCCTTCACCACCGAAGCCGACCTGGCCCAGTAAGCGCCCCATCCAGACAGCGGGCGCTGCTGTGGCGGCCTCCGCTGCGTTTGCCTCCCTGCCACCCCGCTGCTCCCTGGAAATGTCATGTCTCTCGCCTCCGCCGGCAACGGCTTCAGTCTCTTGCGCCACCGCAATTTCGCCTGTTACCTGTCGGCCCGCGTGCTGGGCACCGTGGCCGTGCAGATGCAAAGCGTGGCCATCGGCTGGCAGGTGTACCAGATCACGGGCAGCCTGTTCGACCTGGGCCTGATCGGCCTGGCGCAATTCGCCCCCTTTTTGCTGCTGATCCTGCCCGCCGGCCACGCGGCCGACCGCCATAACCGCCGCAACATCATCGCCTGGTGCCTGGCGGCCCAGCTGGCGTGCGCGCTGGCCTTGCTGGGATTTACGTTAAGCAATCTTTCCATCGTCTGGCCCGTGTTTGCCGTGCTGGTGCTGTTCGGCAGCGCGCGCGCCTTCATGATGCCGGCCACGCAGGCCGTGCTGGTGAACATGGTGCCGACGCAACACTTCAGCCGCGCCGTCGCGCTCAGCTCGTCGAGCTCGCACGTCGCCATCATCCTGGGTCCTACCGTGGGCGGCCTGCTGTACTACTTCGGCCCCAAGGTCGTGTACCTGGCCTCGTCGGCGCTGCTGGTGCTGTCCGTGCTGCTGATGCGCGCCACCACGCCGGCGCCGCAAGTGATCAAGCGCGAGCCCGTCAGCTGGCACACCCTGCTCGAAGGCTTGCGCTTCGTCTGGTCGAAACCCATCGTGCTGGGCGCCATTTCGCTGGACCTGTTCGCCGTGCTGTTCGGCGGCGCCACGGCCCTGCTACCGGCGCTGGCGCATGACGTGCTGCACACCGGCCCCGGCGGCCTGGGCCTGCTGCGCACGGCGCCCGGCGCCGGGGCCGCCCTGTGCTCGATCGCGCTGGCCTTCTTCCCCATCACGCGCCGCGTGGGCGCCTGGATGTTCGGCGGCGTGGCCGTCTTCGGCCTGGGCACCCTGGTACTGGGCAGCACCAGCCATTTTCCGCTGGCGCTGGCGGCGCTGTTCCTGATGGGCGCCGGCGACATGGTCAGCGTCTACATCCGCCACCTGCTGGTGCAGTTCGAGACGCCCGACGCCATCCGCGGCCGGGTCAGCGCCGTGAATGCCGTCTTCATCGGCGCCTCGAACGAACTGGGCGAGTTCGAATCGGGCCTGACGGCCGGCTGGTTCGGCCTGGTGCGCGCCGTGCTCTTCGGCGGCGCCGCCACGCTGGCCGTGACGGGTATCTGGGCCGTGCTGTTCCCCGTCCTGTCGCGCATGGACCGCTTTCCCCACCATGCCAAGGAAACGGCGGCCAGGGCCGCCACCGCGACGGCAACTTAAGGGCTAAGATGCGCTATTCCCATTGACGTTTCCTGGCACCATGAAAATCACGCTCCCCCTTCACAGCTTCATCCGCAGCCGACCCCACCTGAGCATGGCCACGGCCATCGGCGTGGCGGCCGGGCTGCTGCTGCCGCCGTCCTGGCAACAGATGACGCGTTTGCTGACGGCGTGGAACGTCGCCGTCTGGTTCTACCTGGCCACCATGGCCTGGATGATGATGCGTGCCAACCATCACAAGGTCAAGGCGATGGCCGCGCGCCAGGACGAGCGGGCAACCACCGTCCTGTCGGCCCTGTCGGTGGCGTCCGTGATGAGCCTGGTCGCCATCGTCTCGCAACTGTCGGCCATGAAGGACATGACGCCGGACGAGCGCGTACTGCACTACGGCTTGACGATCCTGACCCTGGTCGGCTCCTGGTTTCTCGTCGGCACCCTGTTCTGCTTCCATTACGCCCACCTGTATTACCAGGCCGACCCCACGCTACGCCCCCTGAAGTTTCCCGACGACGAACAAAACCCCGACTACTGGGATTTCCTGTATTTCGCCTTCACCATCGCCGTGGCCGTGCAAACGTCAGACGTTGCCGTGCAGACGCGCCTGATGCGGCAGATCGTGCTGGGGCAATCCGTGCTGAGCTTTTTCTTCAACCTGGTCGTGCTGGGGCTGTCCATCAATATCGCTGCCGGACTGATCAATGGATAAGCGGCAGGGAAAAAGAATTCCATAGGGAAACTTGACCTGCGTGTAGGGTTAAGCCCATCTTAATCGTGCAGACCCCTTGAAATTGTGGAAACTGGAGTAAGATAAGTCATGCACAGAGATTGAGTGCACGAGGCAGGAAGCAGGCGCCGACGCGCCCTGGCAGCGGGTTTCGCCGTTGCCGCGAGCGGCACCTGTGATGGGTTTTTTTTGAATTGACAGGAGTAAGCATATGCAAATCAATATTCATACCGACAGCACCATCGCCAACACCGCTGGACTGAACGAACATGTGCAATCCGTACTTGAAAGCGCACTGAACCGCTTCCGCGACAACCTGACCCGCATCGAAGTCCACATCAGCGACACGAATGGCCCGAAAGGCGGCGCCGACGATATCCGCTGCGTCATGGAAGCACGCGTTGCTGGCTATCAACCGATTGCCGTGACCGAACAGAACGCCACCGTGCATCAATCCGTTGCCGGCGCCACCGACAAGCTGAAACGCGCCATCGATAGCGCCCTGGGCCGCCTGCAGGACAGCAAGCGCCACGCCACCGGCAAGAATGCCGTGATCGATACGGCCGAAGCGGAAGAAACCGCCGAGTAATCCACCCGTTTTCCAGAGACACTGGCAGCCGATCAAGGCTGCCTTTGCATTTCTGGGCCGGCTTTTCTGCCGCACCCGATGCAGGCAAAGCGACAAGCATTCAATCTTATTGACGCGACAACGAAATAATTGTCGTATTTCTCACAGAAAGTGACCTCCGGCAAGCCTTTGCCGTTACAGTCAAGACCGCTTTACGCTATCATGAAGATACTGGCCCGCTGCTTGCGCGCGCCGGATTTTTGAAAGTATGACTGTGGAACAGATCGGCAACTTCGGTGCTTCAGGCTGCAACATCGGCGATTTACAGCTATTTAGCGATGCTGCGGACAGCCGGACGGCAGCCATGCTGGCGCCCTGTCCCGTCATGCGCCTGGAAGCGGGCGAAGCCATTGCCGACACGCGCGGCGCCAGCCTGTACATCGTGCTGCGCGGTTCGCTGGCCGTGGCCGCCGACACCCACACGGGCATGGATGACGGTACCGTCAGCAAGGTCTTGCCCGGCGAAAGCGTGGGCGAGCAATCGGTGCTCGACGAAGCGAGCAACCTGGCCGCCATTTCCGCCCTCGAAGAAACCGACTTGCTGGTGATCGATGCCGCCCTCGTGTGGGAATTGATCGACCAGTCCAACGGCCTGGCGCGCAACCTGCTGCGCTTGCTGTCCTTCCGCATCCGCGCCGCGAATGCCCTGCTGCGCCGGCGCCAGAAACTGGGCGAATTCTACCGCCAGCTGTCGATGGTCGACAGCCTGACGGGCTTGTACAACCGCGCCTGGCTGACCGATCTGCTGCCGAACATGATCGTCACGGCGCATGGCGGCAGCGCGCCGCTGTCGCTGGTGATGATCGATCTCGACCACTTCAAGCGCTTCAACGATACGCACGGCCACCAGGCCGGCGACCAGGCCTTGCGCGTCGCGGCGCAGGTGCTGGGCGCGGCCCTGCGGCCCACGGACTTTGCGGTGCGCTATGGCGGCGAGGAAATGATGGTGATTTTGCCCGACACGAGCGAAAAAGTGGCCATGCTGGTGGCCGAACGGCTGTGCGAACGCATGCAGCAAGCCGTCATCTTCAACGACATGCGCAGCGCGCTGCCGCACATCACGGGTTCCTTCGGCGTGGCCAGCCTGGCGCCCGGACAGGATGAGCACGGCTTGATCGCCGCCGCCGATGCCGCCCTGTACCGCGCCAAGGCAGCCGGCCGCAACCGGGTCAGTACCTGAGGAATGCCTGACTGCCCTGCCAGGCGCCGGTTTCAGGCCGCCTTGCCATCGGCTGGCGCCTCGGCCGGCTTGCTGCTGTGGGCCGCCACGAAATCGGCATAGCCCTTCTGCACCAGCGCATAGGTCTTGTCGATATTGCCGGCGATATCGCCCTGCAGCACATTCAAGCCTTTCAAGATGTCGCGCGCTTCCGTAAATCCCTTTTCCATGCCGCCACTGATGGTGCTCATGAATTTTTCCAGCGCGGCATCATTGTCCATGCCGGGATTTTGCTGCTTGAAGGCTTCAAAAAACCCCGTCGACAGCGATACAATGCGGCTCGCCGTCGCTTCCGCGCTATTGTCCTGCGCGGCCGCGTTTTGCACGGCATTGTCGCCAAAGTCCGCCTGCAGCGCCTCGTTGATGCCGGTGATGGCCGATTTGTAGACCAGCGCCAGCGGATCGTTCTGTGAACTGAGCGAGACATTCAGCGATGCCTGCAGGATGGCCGCGTTCAGTTGCAGCCGCGATTTGTCGTTGACGCTCATCTGGGCAGCGCCGCCCTGCTGGACCTTGTCGTCCTTGTTGGCAACACTATTGGCGGCGCCGCTACTGACGGAGCTCACGGAAGGGGCGGAATTGCCGCCAGCGGCGATGGGAATTGACACGATAGGCCTCCTTGAACGGGCAATGTATGACACCATGCGAGAATCGCAGCAACGCCGATCCTCCCCTAGAGTATCGGCAGGTATTCTGAAAACTGAAGCGGCGACTTTTTAAGCAGGCCGGACAGCCACTACACGAACATTAAGCACCTATCATCAATGACAACTTTTCTCTGGCACGATTACGAAACCTTTGGCGCCCAGCCGCGCCGCGACCGACCGGCCCAGTTCGCCGCCATCCGCACCGATGCCGAACTCAACGAGATCGGCGAACCCATCATGCTGTATTGCCAGCCTGCCAATGATTTCCTGCCAGACCCGCAATCGTGCCTGATCACGGGCATCACGCCGCAGCAGTGTTTGCAGCTGGGCGTGCCCGAGCACCAGTTCGCCGCCACCATCGAAGCGGCCTTTTCGGAACCGGGCACCATCGGCGTGGGCTACAACACCATCCGTTTCGACGATGAAGTCACGCGTTTCCTGTTCTGGCGCAACCTGATCGATCCGTACGCGCGCGAATGGAAAAACCATTGCGGCCGCTGGGACATCCTCGACGTGGTGCGCATGACGCACGCGCTGCGCCCGGAAGGCATGCAATGGCCGAAGCGCGACGATGGCCAGACCAGCTTTAAACTGGAACACCTGAGCAAGGCCAATGGCCTGGTGCACGAAGCGGCGCACGATGCGCTGTCCGACGTGCGCGCCACCATCGCCCTGGCCCGCCTGATCAAACAGAAACAGCCGAAACTGTTCGAGTTTTGCCTGGCCCTGCACAAGAAGGACAGGGTCGCCAGCGAGATGGGCATGCACCTGGCCGCCAGCGAGCGCCAGCCCTTCCTGCACGTATCGGGCATGTTCCCGGCTGAACGCGGTTGCCTGGGCATCGTCTGGCCGCTGGCCAGCCACCCGAGCAATAAAAATGAAATCCTCGTCTGGGATTGCGCCTACGACCCGCGCGAACTGTTCACCCTGGACGCCGACACCATCCGCACGCGCCTGTTTACGCGCAACGACGCCATGCCTGAAGGCATGACGCGCCTGCCCGTGAAAAGCGTGCATTTGAACAAGTCACCCATGCTGGTGGGCAATTTAAAGACCCTGTCGCCGGCCATGGCAGCGCAGTGGGGCATCGACGTGGAGGCGGCGCGCGCCAACGCGCAGCTGGCGGCCGCGGCGCCGAACATGGACGCCATCTGGGCCGAAGTGTTCCAGCGCCCGGGCGCGAGCACCGCGCTGGACGTGGATGAGGATTTGTACAATGGTTTCGTCAGCAACGACGACCGCCGCCTGCTCGAATCGCTGCGCCGCGACACGCCGGCCAGGCTGGCCACGGCCCGCCCCTCATTTGCCGACGAGCGCCTGCAGGAACTGCTGTTCCGCTACCGCGCCCGCAATTTCCCGCAAACCCTGAGCGAAGCGGAAAGCCTGCGCTGGGAACAGCACCGCGCCGCCCGATTGTTCGACGGCGACGGCGGCGCCCGCACCATCGAAATGCTGTTTACGGAAATCGACGTGCTGTCGGAATCGGTCGATGAGCGGGGGGAAGAGATTCTTGGCGAACTCTACGATTATGCGGAGATGGTGGCGCCCATGCGCGACTGAAGGACCAGGCTGGGTAGGTCGGATTAGCGGGGCAAGGCCCCGCGTAATCCGACAACATTGTTGACGTTACTGGTGTTGTCGGATTACGCGGCGTCGCCGCTAATCCGACCTACGCTGCACGGTGCTGATTGATCGCATCGCGCGTCTCGATGGCCACGCGGCGCGCCGCGTCGGCCCAGTCTTCGCCGTCCTGCGGCGTGGCGTAGATGATGGCGCGCGAGGAGCTGATCATCATGCCCATGCCGTTCGCCGTCTGGCCCGCGCCGACGGTGGCGGCAATATCTCCGCCCTGGGCGCCGATGCCTGGCACCAGCAGCGGCATGTCGCCGACGATGGCGCGCACCTGCGCCAGTTCTTCAGGGAAGGTGGCGCCGACGACGAGCGCGCACTGGCCGTTCTTGTTCCATTTCCCGGCCACCAGGCGCGCCACGCGCTGGTACAGCGGTTCGCCGTCCGTATTCAGGAATTGCAGGTCCGAGCCGCCCGGGTTCGAGGTGCGGCACAGGATGATCACGCCGCGGTCCGCCCACGCCAGGTAGGGGTCGAGCGAATCCTCGCCCATGTACGGATTGACGGTGACGGCGTCGGCGCCGTAGCGCTCGAACGCTTCGCGCGCGTATTGCGTGGCCGTGGCGCCGATGTCGCCCCGCTTCGCGTCGAGGATCAGCGGGATGTGCGGATAGTTTTCGCGCACGTAGCGGCAAATGTCTTCCAGCTGCTGTTCCGCGCCCAGCGCGGCAAAGTAGGCGATCTGCGGCTTGAAGGCGCAGGCCAGGTCGGCCGTGGCGTCGATGATGCGCGTGCAAAAGGTGGTGATTCCATCAGGCAAGTCGCGCAGTTCGGCCGGCAGTTTCGCCAGGTCGGGGTCCAGTCCCACGCACAGCAGGGAATTATTGGCCGTCCATGCGGCGGATAATTTATTGATGAAATTCACGGCACACCTTCTCTATATTCAGTTGCAAACCCCGTATTGTAACGCGGCGCGGGCACGGCAAGGCGGCCACGGATAGCCGCCCGCGCTTATTAAACCGACATGGCGGGCCGTTTCAGGTATATTTGCCTCATCCCTTTTACTCTGCACGGAACCCATCATGCAAATCACCAATCAATTCACCAAATGGCTGCGCCTGGCCCTGAGCGTCACCGTCCTGGCCGGCATCCTGACGGGCTGCGGCTACAACGATTTCCAGAGCAAGGACGAAGCCACCAAGGCCGCCTGGGGCGAAGTGGTCAACCAGTACCAGCGCCGCGCCGACCTGATCCCCAACCTGGTGAACACCGTCAAGGGCTATGCGACGCATGAAAAGGAAACGCTGGAAGCGGTAACCAAGGCGCGCGCCGCCGCCACCAGTTTCCAGATCACGCCCGAGGTGCTGAACGACCCGGCCGCGTTTGAAAAGTTCCAGCAAGTGCAGGGGCAGCTGTCGTCGGCCCTGTCGCGCCTGATGGTGGTGTCCGAGAAATATCCTGACCTGAAGGCCGACACCAGCTTCCGCGACCTGCAGTCGCAGCTCGAAGGCACGGAAAACCGCATCACCGTGGCGCGCCAGCGCTACATTGCCGCCGTGCAGGATTACAACGTGCATGCGCGCAGCTTCCCGAACAACCTGACGGCCATGGTCTTCGGCTACAAGGTCAAGCCCTCGTTCACGGTGGAAAACGAAAAAGCCATCTCGACCGCGCCGACCGTCAACTTCGGCAAATAAGATGAAAGCCTGGTCCTACCTCGCGGCGCTGGCGACGGCCCTGCTGCTGTGGACGATGCCGCCGGCCGGCGCGCAGGGCTTGCAGCCCGTGCCGCCGCTGGCCGCGCGCGTGACGGACAACGCCGCCATGCTCGATGCCAAGCAGAAAGCGTCGCTGGAAGCCGTGCTGGCCGACTATGAAGCCAGGACGGGCAGCCAGATCGCCGTGCTGCTGGTCAAGAGCACGGAACCGGAAGCCATCGAGCAATACAGCATCCGCGTGACGGATGCCTGGAAGCTGGGCCGCAAGGGCGTCGACGACGGCGTGCTGCTGATGGTGGCGAAGGACAATCCCTCGGCGTTGCGCCGCCTGCGCATCGAGGCGGGCCGCGGCGTGCAGGGCGTGCTGACGGATGCGCAGTCGAAACGCATCCTGCAGGACGTGATCGCCCCGCATTTCAAGCAAAACGACTATTACGGCGGCCTGGTGGCTGGCGTGGGGGCGATTGCCACCTTGCTGAACCAGGAGCAGTTCCCCGCTCCCGCACAGCAGAAAGCGCCGGCCACCGTGGAAGCGGGCGGCCTGAGCTTCTGGCTGCCGCTGCTGTTCTTCGGCTTTCTCGTCGTGCTGACCCTGTTCCGCTCGCGCGGCGGCCCCACGCGCCTGCAGCGCGGCAGCAACTGGTCCAGCGGCGCCACGGGCGTCGTGCTGGGCAGCATCCTCAGCCAGGCACTCAACAACCGCGGTGGCGGAGGAGGCTTCGGCGGCGGCGGCGGATTTGGCGGTGGCGGTGGCGGCGGTGGTTTCGGTGGCGGCGGCGGCGGTTTTGACGGCGGCGGCGCCTCGGGAGATTGGTAATGACGAAACAACTGACATTCGGACAACGCTGCGGACGCGCCCTGAAACATTTGCGGGGCACGCCGGCGACGGCGCGCCAGGCGTTTCCGGAACGCACACTGAAAGCCATCGAAACGGCGATTGCCGACGGCGAAAAGAAACACCAGGCGGAAGTGCGCCTGATCGTCGAGGCGGCCCTGACGCCGGGCATGGCCTATCAAGGCGTGAGCAACCGCGAGCGGGCGCGCGAACTGTTCGCCCAGTATGGCGTATGGGATACGGAAGACAACGTGGGCGTGCTGATCTATATCAATCTGGCCGAGCACCAGGTCGATATCGTGGCCGACCGCAATGCGGGGCGGCGCGTCACGCCGGCGCAATGGCAAGCCGTGTGCCGCACCATGACGGCGGGTTTTGCCGACGGCAATTTCCATGACAGCACCTTGCAGGCCCTGGCGCAACTGAACGATTTGCTGCAAAGCCACTTCCCGGCCGATGGCACGCGCGGCAACCAGTTGCCAAACGAACCGATCCTCCTCTGATGGCGTTCAGGGATTAAAATCCGCCATGGCCCCGCAGCATGGCGGCGCCCCCACCCGCCGAGGAGAAAACATGAGACTGACCGATAAAACCGCCATCGTCACGGGCGCCACGCAAGGCATCGGCCTGGCCTGCGCCAGCCGCCTGATCGCCGAGGGCGCGCAAGTGATGCTGGTCGACATCAAGGAAGAAGGCGCGCAGGCGGCCGCCGCCCTCGGCCCGCAGGCGCACTTCTTTTGCGCCGACGTCAGCCAGAAGGCGGACGTCGACGCCATGCTGAAGGAAACCCTGGCCCGCTTCGGCCATATCGATATCCTCGTCAACAATGCGGGCGTGACGCACGCGGCCGATTTCCTCGACGTGTGCGAAGACGATTTCGACCGCGTCATGCGCATCAACCTGAAATCGATGTTCCTGTGCGGCCAGGCCGTGGCGCGCGAGATGGTCAAGCGCGGCAGCGGCTGCATCATCAATATGTCCAGCGTGAATGCGGAGCTGGCCATTCCGAACCAGGTGCCCTACGTGGTATCGAAAGGCGCCATCAACCAGCTGACCAAGGTCATGGCCCTGAACCTGGCGCCACACGGCGTGCGCGTCAACGGCATCGGCCCTGGCACCATCCTGACGGAACTGGCCAGGCAGGCGGTGTTGTCGAGCCCGCAGGCGCGCCACACGATTTTGTCGCGCACGCCGCTGGGCCGCTGCGGCGAACCGGAAGAAGTGGCCGGCATCGCCGCCTTCCTGGCCAGCGACGACGCCAGCTACATGACGGGCCAGACCATCTATGTCGATGGCGGGCGCATGGCGCTCAACTACACGGTGCCCGTGAAAGAATAGCCGGCCGCATTCGAGTTATATCAAAAATCAATAATAGATATCTGAAAATACCATTAGACACATATCGTGCGACGCAGCATAATGCACCTGTCTCCACTATTCTCCTCCAAGAAAATAGTTTTAAGCCCGCTTTCACCAGCGGGCTTTTTTTTATCCTGCGCCTGGGCGCGCCTCCTGTTCCGGCCATGCCCGCCGTGATTGCACCGGTTTTTCACGCTGCGCCCAAATATGTTGCGCCGTGTCATAGGCCGGTCATGTTCGCCCCCTATACTTGCTTCATCTGCAGTACACGCAACCGATATGCGTGACTACAGACCGGTGTGCCGCATCCGGCGCACCACTCCGTTTCAGCACTGTGGCGTGGCCCGCTGCGCGGCGAAGGCCCGGCGTGGCCACGACACAGGCAGATTGCATCACTCTTGAACCCTTTTGGGTTTTTGGCCCGCTCTCCAGCGGGCCTTTTTTTGTCCCGGCCATCCGTATTGCGCAGTAACATGTGCGCCCGGTGCGCAACATGTTATGGTTGCCTCTTTGCCTACTTTGATACGATCTTGCCGACCATGCCCGCCGCCCTGCTCCAACTGTGCTTCTCCGAACGATACGAACGCCTGCGCTACCGCACGGCACTGCTGCTGTACCTGCTGGTGATATTGATCGGCGACATACCCGGCGTGCGCGCCGATGTCGGCCAGTATGCATCGGGAGGGGTGCTGCACTCGTTTGGCTACGGCGTGCTGACCTTGATCCTGTTCAGCGGCACACGCGGCGGCATGGCCCGCCGCGCACTGCTGTCGCTGCTGATGGTGGCGGCGATGGGCGCGCTCGATGAAGGCATCCAGAGTTTCCTGCCCTACCGCCATGGCGCCGTGAGCGACTGGCTGGTCGACATCACGGCCGCCGTGGCGGTGGTGCTGCCCTTGTATTTCCTCTGGCCCAGGATGACCGCCGCCGCCCTGGGCAGAACGGCGCAATAGACGCGCAGCCGGCGGCGCAACGGCGGTCAAGCCCGGTCGTTTTCGCTGCCAAGCAACTCCAGCGGCAACTGGCCCTGTCCCGGCGCCTCGCGGCCGCCGCGCATGCCCATGCGCCGCAACAGCGCGCGCATCTCGCGCCGGCTGCCGGCCCCCATGGCGCGCGCCGCATCGCGCTGCATCTCCAGCAACTGCTCCGATCGTGCCAGCCGCACCAGGCCATGCAAGGCCTGGCCCAGCACATGGCGCGCGCGCGCATCGTGCGTACTGCCAAAGACGGCGCACACCAATTCGTCGATCACTTTTTCGGTAGGGCCTGATGACATTTTTTCTCCTGTTTAACAGTGAGGAAACGTGCGAGCGCACGGAATGTTTTCTGCAAGCATCTACTTATACCAAGCACAAGAATTGAGCTGCTTGATATAGCTCAATGGGCCATGACAGGCGGCGAACATCCTCTGCCCGCCGTGCTCTTACATGCAGTAGTTGCCGCATGCCGGTGCGCAGTCCCCCCCGCGCTTGCCCCTATCGTTTGCCCCTAGTGTTCGACCATGAGGAGACCAAGATGAACTCAAAAAAAACCCTGCTGTTGGCGGGCCTGATGTGTGCATTGCTCGCCGCCTGCCACTCCACGGACAGCAACAGCCTGGCCCGCAGCAGTAGCGGTGAAAACTATGCCGCGCCTGCGGGCACCACGCCGCAAAGCGCCATGCCGGCCAGTACCGCGGCCAGCAGCGAGACGAATGCCAACATGAGTAGCAACATGAGCAGCACCATGAGCAGCGACACAGGCCAGGCCAGCCTGAACATCAGCTCGGCCACCGTGCAATCGATAGAGGCCGTACCGCGCAGCATGGATCAAGGCACGGGCGACATGCAGGCGGGCACCTCGGGCACGGCGGGCAGCACTTCGGCGAATGTCATCTACCGCGTGACCTTGCGCCTGGATGATGGCACGACGCGCACCTTCGTCCAGAACAGCCAGCCCGCGTTCCAGATCGGCGACCGGGTCAGCGTGCAGAAAGGCGTGATGCAGAAGTATTGATGGCAACTACTGGCGTCGGCCGGCGGCAGTGACGGCGGGCGCCGGTCCGAGACTCTCCGGACCGCGTGCCAGGCGGTCGTGCTGCGCACCATGCCGCCATGCCCGGTGCGGCGGGCCAGCCTGGTCCACCCGGCCTGGTTCGCGGCGTACCGCAGTGACGCAGTGACGCAGTGACGGCCGCACGCCAAGGGCCATGGCAACGCCCGCGTCATGCTGGCCGGGCCGGCCTGCGGACATGGCACGGAGCTCCCCACGGAGGTAGCGAGCGCAGTGTCCGCAGTGGCTGGAGGCAGTGGTCCGGAGCCGCCGCTGGCGCGTCGCATGCCGTGCCTGGCCTTTGGGGCCTCGCCAGAGGGGCGGATGGGATGGCTACTGCGCTCAGATGGGATGGCTACTGTGCTAATCCACGCTAATCCACGCTAATCCAGTGCCAGGGTCAGCGGGCGCCTGCGCCCCTGCACCACGGCCGAGGGCCAGGCCGGGTCATGGGTCAGATTGTGCAATTGATTGCCGTCCAGCAGGAAAGTGTCTTCCACCATGCTGCCGGGCAAGCTGGGGTGGAATGCCAGCGCCATGCCCCGCCTGAGGATGATTTCCGTGTGCGCGCCGGCCGTCACTTCGGGCGCCAGGTAGCCATGGATGCCACCTTGCCGGCACGTGCGCACGGTATCGGGCTGGCCCGCATAGGCATAAGCACTGTCGAGCGCGTGATACACCATGCTCAGCGCATGGCCTGCCTCGCACACATCGAGCGCCACCGCTTCCAGCGCCAGCATGGCGGCATCGGCTTCCCCCATCCTGTTGCCCACGCGTGGCGCGGGGCTGAAGCAGCGTTGACGGCTCAAGCTGGCGCACAGCCCGAAGCGCCGCGCGCACAGCGCCAGCACGACCTGGCCTCCCAGAACCGCCTGGGCTGGCGGCGCCCGGCGATACCGCAGCTGGCGATCGAGGCCGGCCACCAGCACGTGCACGGGCTGCAAGCCGCGCAGCCACAGTGCGCGCACGCAGGCAGCGGCCAGCTCCAGTTCGCTCCAGTCCGGCCGGGCAAGGCGCATGGCGTCGGCGGCAGCGCTGGCCGCCAGCTGCCCCACCTGGCGATAGCGCTGCTGTTCCGACTCCAGCAAGACCAGCCGCTCTTCGCGCAAGGCGACGGGCAGGCTGCGCTCGAGCAAGCCAGGCCGGTCGGACAGGATGGGCGCGCCACCGGCCGCGTGCTGCACGAAATGCTCGCGCAATTCATACTGCTGCGGCTGCATCCATGGCGTCACCTGCCACGTCCACGGCCCGCGCACTTCCTCTTCACGCAGGCGGAGCGCCTCGGCCTCATCGGTCAATACATACGCCGCATCGCGCGTGACCAGTACCTCCGCACATCCGCTCTCGGCCGCATGGCAATGGCTGTTCGACGCCCCTGCCGTGGCCCAGGCAAACCAGTCCACGCCGCGCAGGCGCACGGCGCCCGCATGCTGGTCTTCCAGCCAGCCACGCATTTGCGCCAGCTTGTGCGCAACTTCCAATTCCAGCGGCCAGTTCATGGCCACTCCCCGCCATGAAGCAGGCTCGACCACAGTCCCGCCTTGCCTGCCGCCCGCCAGGCTCCTTGCTTGCTATGCATAACTGCCCCCTCCCATACATGGAGACATAAGACTCGTGCGCGCAAGAAAAGTTCGGCGCCCGGCGCTGTCCCAGGGTTGCAGTCTATGACTTCCGTTTACTTTTTCAAGCCTTATTGCGCCAGTTCGATCAGCACGGCCGTGTACATCTGCAAGTTCAGCAGCAGCTGTTTTTCCGTGATGAACTCATGCTCGGAATGCCCCGTGTACACCGTGTGCGGCATGGCCGGGCCGAAGCTGACGGCGTTCGGGAACAGGCGCGAATTGGTGCCGCCGCCGATGGCGACCGGTTGCGGCTGCGCCATGCCCGTGTAGTGCTCGAAAACGGATAACAAAGTGGGAATCTGCGGCGCGTCCGTCTGCAGCCACGGCTCGCCGATCTGCACCTGCAGCGCGGCCGGCACCTGGCGCCGCGCCTTCCAGCCATCGAAGGCGGCCGTCACCTGCTGGCGCAGCACGGCCGCCGTCTTGCCTTGCGGACGGCGCACATTGATATTGAGTTCCAGTTCGCCGCGTTGCTGCTTGAGCACGGTTAGCGCCACCGTCATCGGCCCCATGAAACCGTCGCGGTAGGCGATCTGGCCGAAGCGCTCGCCGTAAATGCCGGTACCCACCAGTTCATTCAGGAATGACAACATGTCTGCCGCTTGCGTGCCCCGCCACGGCTGCACGGCCAGGGCGTCGGCCAGCATGCCGATGGCGTTGACGCCGTCTTCCGGCTTCGACGAGTGGGCCGACACGCCCAGCGCCGACACCGTCAAGGTACCGCCATCGCGCGCGTAGCTGTAGCGCATGCCCTGTTGCCGCTGCGCGCGGGTGCGGATGGCCGCTTCCAGCGCGGCCGGCGCATGCTCAATGACGGCCGTGGCGTCTTCCGGGATCTGGCTGGCGAAAAAGCCGCCCTTCAGGCTCTTGAGCACGGGGCCGCCGCTGGCCGGCAAGGCCGTGCGCGGCGGCAAGGTCAGCTTGATGGAACCATAGCCCTTCTCGGCCGTCACCACCGGGTATTCCGCATCGAGGGTGATGTTCACCTGCGGCGGCGTGTGCGTCTTGAGGAACTGCTTCAACGGTTCCCAGTCCGATTCCTCGGCCATGTAGACATAGAGCTCGATGCGCTTGCTCAACGGCAACTGCTGGTCCTGGATGGCTTTCATCGCATACAGGGCCGTGGCGATCGGGCCCTTGTCGTCTTCCGTGCCCCGCCCCAGCAGTTTTCCCGGTTCGCTGCTGCGGTCCAGCTCGAACGGCGAGCGGGCCCACTTGGCGGGATTGACGGGCTGCACGTCGCCGTGCGTGATCACGCCCACGCGCTCGCTGCCCTTGCCCATGCCGATGATCACCACGTGGCCGTGATCGTGGAAATCGAAACCGAGGCGCTGCGCCTCGGCCGCCAGGTAGCGTTTAAAACCCGTGTGCTGGGGATTGTCGGCAAACGGCACGGCCGGGTCGGCCACCGTGTTGAAACTGACCATCTGCGCCAGGCTGGCGATCAGCGCTTCGGGATAGGTGGCCAGCGCGTAGCGGGCCGTGTCCTGCGCCTGCGGGCTGACGGACGCGGCGTGAACGGAGAAAGCGGCGGGGATCAATAAGCTGAGCAGGGACAGGCGGGCAAGTTTCTTGAACATGGGGCGGCACATGAAATAGGGAAGTCCACTCTAGCATTGCCCTGCCCGCTTTCCAATCAACATGAGTTTTTTACCGATCAGTACGCAAATTCCCGATTCGCATTATCATGTGTCCAGCCTGTCTTCCCCGCCACGCCGTCATGGGTGACCCTGCCAGCGTCAGGGGATAGACAAATCGTCCATTGTGATTTTCCACCACGTCCCGATATCGCTACCATGATTCCATTTTCCATACTCGACCTGGCGCCCATCGCCGAAGGCAGCAACGCCAGCCAGTCGTTCAAGAACACGCTGGACCTGGCGCAGCACGGCGAACGCTGGGGCTATAACCGCTACTGGCTGGCCGAACACCACGGCATGCCCGGCATCGCCAGCGCCGCCACGGCCGTCGTGATCGCCCATGTGGCGGCCGGCACCAAGACCATCCGCGTGGGCGCGGGCGGCGTCATGCTGCCGAACCACTCGCCGCTCGTCATCGCGGAGCAGTTCGGTACGCTGGAAGCGCTGCACCCGGGCCGCATCGACCTGGGCCTGGGCCGCGCGCCAGGCTCCGACCAAACGACGGCGCGCGCGCTGCGCCGCGAGCTGCAGTCCGACGCCGAGCAGTTTCCGCAGGACGTACTGGAATTGATCGACTACATGTCCGACGAGCCGCGCCAGCGCGTGCTGGCCGTGCCCGGCAAGGGCGCGAAGGTGCCCGTGTGGATACTCGGCTCGAGCCTGTTCGGCGCCCAGCTGGCCGCCCACCTGGGCTTGCCGTATGCGTTTGCCTCGCACTTCGCGCCGCAGATGATGCTGCAAGCCGTGGCGTATTACCGCGAACACTTCAAGCCGTCGAAACAATTGGCAAAACCGTACGTGATGCTGGGTTTTAATGTGTTCGCCGCCGATACGGATGCCGAGGCGCACCTGCGCGCCACGTCGATGCAGCAAGCGTTCGTCAACCTGCGCACGGGCCGCCCGTCGCGTCTGCAGCCGCCCGTGCCCGGCTATCTGGAGCAACTGGGTCCGCAAGAGCGCGCCATGCTCGACTCCGTGCTGTCGTGCACGGCCATCGGCGCGCCGGACACGGTGAAGGCGAAGATGGCTGCCTTCATCGCCGAGACGGGCGCCGACGAACTGATGATCACCTCGCAGATCTTCGAGCACCAGCACCGGCTGCGCTCGTATGAAATCACGGCGCAGGTGCATGCGGAACTGGCGCGCGCGCAGTAACTTCACTGTCTTCCTCGGTATTTCCCCAAATACCCTTTTCCCGGCCGTCGGCAACGATCGCCGGGATTTTTTTGCCTGCCGTTTTGCCGGCTCTGCTGCCTGCTGTGTTGCCCTCGCCACGCCGCAAAATCGGCCGCGCCCGGCAAGAACGACGCAGCCCCGCTATCATGCTGATCCAAAAGCATCATTCCAAGAAAGTTGTATCGCATGAAATCCGCCCCTTCTTCCATCGACGCCAGCGCCCTGCTCAGTTCCACCCGCATCCTGCTGTTCGCCCTGTCCGCCGGCGTGCTCGTCGCCAGCCTGTACTACGTGCAGCCGCTCACGTCCATGCTGGCCGCCTCGTTTGGCGTCAGCGTGCCGCAGGCGGGCTACCTGGTGACGGCCACGCAGATCGGCTATGTGCTGGGCATCGTGTTCCTGGTGCCCCTCAGCGACGTGCTGAACCGCCGCCAGTTGCTGACGTGGATGCTGGTCGCCAAGATCGGCGCCCTGCTGCTGGCCGCCACCAGCCAGAATATTATCGTCTTTGCCATCGCCAGCGTCTTGATGGGGATCACGGCCAGCGCCTTGATGGTCGTCACGGCCATGGTGGCCTCGTATGCGCCCGACCACAGCCGGGGCCGCATGGTGGGCACCGTCATGACGGGTTTATTATTGGGCATCTTGCTGGCGCGTACCGTCTCCGGCACCGTGTCGCAGATCAGCGGCGGCTGGCGCAGCGTCTACGTGCTGGCCGCCATCGTCGTGGCCGCCCTGCTCGTCATGCTGCGCCGCATCCTGCCGAACGAGGCGCCGCGTGGCAAGCTGCAATACGGCAAGCTGATGGCCTCCTTGGCCGAGATCATCCGCCAGGAACCCTTGCTGCGCCAGCGCGCCCTGTTCTCGGGCCTGGGCCTGGGTACCTTCAGCGTGTTCTGGACGGGCCTGACCTTCTTGCTCAGCGGCGCGCCGTACCACTATTCGGAAATGCAGATCGGCCTGTTCGGCCTGGCGGGCGCCACGGGCGCCTTGGCCGCCAACACGGCAGGCCGCATGGCCGACCGCGGCTATGCGCGCCAGGCCACGTGGCTGCTGGCCGTCGCCTCGATCGCGGGCTGGGCCCTGATCGGCTTTGGCGCCCATTCGCTCGTGCTATTGTTGATCGGTATCGTCCTGCTGGACATGGGCGTGATGGGCTTGCAGGTGACGCACCAGTCCATCATCTATAAGCTGGCGCCGCATGCGCGCGCGCGCGTGACCACCGTCTTCATCGCGGGCGGCTTCATCGGCGCCTCGGCTGGCTCGGCCCTGGCCAGCGCCAGCTTTGCCGCCGGCGGCTGGCCCGCCCTGTGCATGGTCGGCGGCGCCATGCCGCTGCTGCTGTTGCTGGTGTGGAGCAAGTACCGCCACGCGCAGCGCAAGCTGGAACGGTCGGCTTGATCCGGCGCTGCGGCGCCAACCGTGTTGTCGGATTACGCGCGGCCTCGCCGCGCCTCGGCGGCCCCGCTAATCCGACCTACGCCTGTTCGCTTGGAGCAAGTGCGTAGGTCGGGTTAGCGCGCCAGCGCGTAACCCGACAAAACATGCACGGACCACGTCTTATTTCGCGGCTTGCTCACGCGCCTTGCCGAACGCATCGCCCGCCTTCCAGGCCGGCATTTTCGCGGCGTTGGCCACGGCCTGCCCCAGGTTCAGGGTGAATTGCGCCTGCTGCGTCATGCCCGACAAATCCCAGCTGGCGTCGTACTCGTCGGTCACCTGATGGTAGCGTGGGCCGTAGGCGGCCGCCTTGGCTTTCGATGCGGCCACGTCCTTGATGTACTCGCGTCCGCCATTGATGGAAAACGCGGGCACGCCCGCCTTGGCAAAGCTGAAATGGTCGCTGCGGAAATAACCGCCGGCCAGGTCGGGACGCGCGGCAGCAATGTGCATGCCCATGGCTTGGGCCGTTGCCGCCGCCATGCCCCCCAGCTCCGTGCGCTCGCTGCCCTGCGCGCCGATGTCGTGCGTGGCGCCCACGAAATTGAGGCTGTCGAGGTTCAGCGCGGCGGCTGTCTTGTTCAAGGGCCACAGCGGGTCGGCCGCGTAGGCGGCGCTGCCCAATAGCCCCTGCTCTTCGGCCGCCACCCACAGGAAGATCTGCGTGCGCTTCGCCGGCTTTTTCACGGCTTCCTGCGCCATGGCCAGCAAGCCGGCCGTGCCCGAGGCGTTGTCGACGGCGCCGTTGTAGATGGTGTCGCCCGAATTACCCTGCTTGCCCAGGTGGTCCCAGTGGCCGCTGTAGATGACGGCTTCATCTTTCAATGTCGGGTCGGTGCCCGGCACCATGCCGGCGATATTGAATTGCTCCACCTTGCGCACGATGGACTTCATCTCGCCCGACAGCTTGGCGTTCAGGGCGACGGCCTGGAAATCCTTGCTTTCCGCCTTGGCGCGCAAGGCATCCAGGTCTTGCCCGCCGGCAGCAAACAGGCGGCGCGCCGCGTCTTCCGCGATCCAGCCCTGCAGCGGCGTGCCGGCCGTGCGGTCGGCCAATTGAAAACGTTCGCTGCCGCTCCAGCTGTTCTGCACGACGCTCCAGTCGTAGGAGGCCGACGGTTTCGTGTGGATCAGCAGCACGCCCGCCGCGCCCTGGCGCTTGGCTTCCTCGAATTTGTAGGTCCAGCGGCCGTAATAGGTCAGCGCCTTGCCGGCAAAGCGGTTCGGATCAAGCGCGGTCGGCTGCGGGTCGTTGACCATCATGACGACGATCTTGTTTTTGACATCGGCGCCCTTGAAATCGTTCCAGCCTTCTTCCGGCGCCGTGATGCCGTAGCCGACGAACACCAGCGGCGCGTCGAATGTGTGCGTGGCAACGGAGTCGCCCGTGGCCCAGACCCAGTCCGGGCCAAACGCCAGCGGCAACGGCTTGCCACCGGCCACCGCCTGCAGGCTGCTGTCTTGCGGCAAGGATTTCACGCCGGCGATCTGCACGCGCTGGCGATAGCTGTTGCCGCGCACGGGTTGCAGTCCGGCCATCTGCGCCTGGGTTTCCAGGTAGGCCACCGTCAGGTCGGCGCCGCGCTGGCCCGTGCCCCGGCCTTCCAATAAGTCGTTGGACAGGAAAGCCAGGTGGGCGCGCAGGGGCGCTTCCTGCACCACGGGCAAGTCATTCGCAGCATAAGCGGGAAAGGCCAGCGCCAGGCCGGAAGCGAGCGCCGTCAAGGCGCGGGAAGAAAACAGCTTCTGCATAAGATCCTTTGGGTAAGAGGAGACATTCAGTCCGGCGGATAGCCGGGCCGGCGATTGTATGCCATGGAGAAAAATGCATCAAAATGCGGACGAAAAAAATCCCCGCGGCCAGGGCGGGGATTGCATTAACGAGTAATTTACACGAGCAGGGCGGCCGCCAGGGATTCGATCTCTTCGGCCGATTCCTCGAGTATCGTGTGCAGGGTGCTGCCGCCAATGCCGAAGTCGATCTTCGCGGCCGCCTGGCGCCGCGCGGCGCTTTCCGGCGGATGCAGGGGCGAACCGACGGGCGACAGGTCGTTGGCCAGCACCAGGGTCGCGCCCAGGGTGCGGGGCGGGAACGGGCTGCCGCCGTGCCACATGCCTTCCACGGCCTGCAAGACCATGTCGGGCACTTGCAGCTGGCGCAGCACGCCGCGGCCGATCAGTTTTTCGCCGTATTCGATCCAGTCTTCGGTATTGTCGTCGAGCAAACCCGGATACTCCTCGGCGCGCGACAGCAAATAGAAACCGCCCACTTCGTGCACGATGGCGGCAAACATCGCCGTTTCCACATCCACGTGCGTGACTTTCCTGGCGATGACCTGGCTCAGCGCGGCCACATGGGCCGTGTGTTCCCACAGCCTGGCCGCCTTGGCGCGCAGTTGCGGGTCCGTGATCTGGCTGCCCAGCTGGCGCACGATGACGGACGCCACCAGCGACTTCAGGGTGGCAAAGCCCAGGCGCGAAACGGCAGCGCGCACATTGGCGATCTCATTGCCGGAGCGGTTGTAGGCGGCCGAGTTGGCCAGCGCCACGACCCGCGCCGACAGCAGCGGCTCGGCCATGACCATGCGGGCGGCGGCCTCGATATGGCAATCGGGGTCGTCCAGCGCTTCCTGCAACTTCAAGGTGGCCTTGACGTTGGCGGGGAAGGTCAGCTCGCCCTTGCTGGCCTGCAAGGCGATAATCTTGAATACTTCCAATCTTTCCATGAGTCTATCTCCGGTACGGGCCTATGCAGGCTCTGCTGTGTGGACGGGCCGGGAACGCGCACTGCTCCCGACCCGGCTCCCGTTTCCGGCAATATTACAGCAAGTCCAGATCCAGCCGCATTACTTTCCGGAAACTTTTCCAGCCACGCCTTCCACGAAATAATCCATCTTCGTCAATGCCGCATCGTCGAGCACGCCTTTGTCCAGGCGCACCTTGCCGTCGTTATCCTTGATCGGGGCGCTGAAAGGATTGAGCTTGCCAGCCACCAAGTCTTTCTCGCGTGCCAATACAAACTGTTTCACGTCGGCAGGCACGGCGGCATTGATGCCTTCCAGCTTGACCATGCCATCCTTGATGCCGCCCCAGGTGCTGCTGGACTTCCAGGTGCCGTCCAGCACGGCCTGCGCCTGCTTCGTATAGTACTCGCCCCAATGGTGGGTGACGGCGGCCAGCTGCGCCTTCGGCCCGTACTTTTTCATGTCCGAGTGGTAGGCGATCGCATACTTGCCCTTCTCTTCCGCCGCCTGCACCACGGCTGTCGAGTCCGTATGGTGGGTGACCACGTCCGCGCCCTGGCCGATCAGGGTGATGGCCGCGTCGCGCTCCTTGCCCGGATCGAACCAGCTATTGACCCACACCACTTTCACTTCCGCCTTCGGGTCGACGCTGCGCATGCCGCGCGTGAAGGCATTCACGCCCTGCAGCACTTCCGGGATGGGAAACGCCGCCACATAACCGGCCACGTGCGTCTTGCTCATCTTGCCCGCCAACACGCCCGCCAGGTAGCGGCCTTCGTAGAAACGCGCATTCGTGTTGGCCACGTTGGCGGCCGTCTTGTAGCCGGTCAGGTGGATGAACTTCACATTAGGAAATTGCTTCGCCACTTTCAAGGTGGGATTCATGTAACCGAACGAAGTCGTGATGACCAGCTTGCTGCCCGTTTGCGCCAGGTCGCGGATCACCCTTTCCGCATCGGCGCTTTCCGGCACGTTTTCCACAAACTTGGTGGTGATCTTGTTGCCCAGCGCCTTTTCCATTTCCTTGCGCGCCTGGTCGTGCTGGGTGGTCCAGCCCGCGTCGCCGATGGGGCTGATGTAAACAAAACCGACGTTCAGCGGGGCGGCGGCCGGTGCGGCGGCCATGGCAGGCATCAAAATGGCACTGCAGACGGCGGCGCACAATAATTTCTTGGACATGGTTTTCCTTGTGGTGAGTGATTAATTTCCGGGATTGAAATTTTTCCCCAGCGAAGCGGGCATGTTGAGCTTGATGTAATTCGCATTGCTGGAAATGAGCACCAGCACGACGATGGCCGCAACATACGGCAGCATCGACAGCAGCTGCGAAGCGATGGGCACGCCCAGCGCCTGCGCATGGAAGGTCAGAATCGTGATGCCGCCGAACAGGTAGGCGCCGCCCACCACGCGCGCCGGGCGCCAGGTGGCAAAGGTGGTCAGCGCCAGCGCGATCCAGCCGCGTCCCGCCACCATGCCTTCCACCCACAGCGGCGTGTACACGAGCGACAAAAAGGCGCCGGCCAGGCCGCAGCAGGCGCCGCCGAACAGCACGGCCGCCAGGCGGATGCGCCGCACGGGATAGCCGAGCGCATGTGCGGACGCCGGCGACTCGCCCACGGCGCGCAGCACGAGTCCGGCCCGCGTGCGGTACAAGAACCAGGCGATGGCCAGGCACAGCAGGAGCGACAGATACACCATCGGATGCTGGCGGAACAGGGCCGGCCCCAGCACGGGAATATCTTCCAGGAAAGGGATGCCGAAGCGGCCGTTCTGCAGGCTGTTGCCCACGTACTTCAAACCGATGTAGGTGGACGCGCCCGCGCCGAACAGCGACAAAGCCAGGCCCGTCGCGTACTGGTTCGTGCCCAGCCACACGGTCAGCCAGGCAAAGAAACCGGACAGCACCATGCTGGCGCCCGCCCCCGCCAGGAAACCCAGGGCGGGGCTGCCCGTGTTGACGGCCACGGCAAAGCCCGTGATGGCCGAGACCAGCATCATGCCTTCCGCGCCCAGGTTCACCACGCCCGCCTTTTCATTGACGAGCAAACCGAGCGCGGCGAGCATCAGCGGCGTGCCCGCGTTGATGCTGGCGGCAATCAAGGGCGCTATCGTCAGGGCCAGGTTATCCATGTTTCCTCCAGCGCAGTTTGTATTGGATCAACACGTCGCAAGCGAGCAAGGCGAACAGCAAGATGCCCTGGAACACGCCCGTGATCGCGCTGGGCAGACCCAGGCGCGATTGCGCCAGTTCGCCACCGATATAGAACAGGGCCATGACGAAGCTGGAAAAGAGTACGCCGACCGGATGCAGGCGCCCGACGAAGGCGACGATGATGGCGGCAAAGCCGTAGCCGGGCGACACGGTGGGCGTGAGCTGCCCCATCGGCCCCAGCACTTCGCAGGCGCCCGCCAGGCCGGACAGGGCGCCGCAGATCAGCAGCGACGACCATAAGGTCTTGCGCGAGGAAAAGCCCGCGTACCGGGCGGCGGCCGGCGCCATGCCGCCCACGCGCAGGCGGAAGCCGGCAATGCTGCGCGACAGGTACAGCCAGCCGCCCAGCGAGGCCAGCAAGGCAAACACGATGCCCACGTGCAAGCGCGTATCCGTCACAATCATCGGCAACAGCAAGCCGTCCGACAGCAGTTTCGACTGAGGGAAGTTGAAGCCTTCCGGGTCGCGCAGCACGCCGTACACAAGATAGCTGAGCAGCAATTGCGCGATATACACCAGCATCAGCGAGACGAGGATTTCGCTGGCGTTGTAGCGGTCGCGCAGCCACGCCACCAGGCCCGCCCAGGCCATGCCGCCCGCCATGCCGGCCAGCAGGGACACGCCGATGAGGGCCGCGCCACCGATTCCGTCATCGAGGTACAGGGCCGCCGCGCCGCCGCAGATGGCGCCCAGGGTCAGCTGCCCTTCCGCGCCGATGTTGTAGATGTTGGCGCGAAAGCAGATGGCCAGGCCCACGGCGATCAAGAGCAGCGGCGCCACCTTGAGGCCCAGCTCGGACCAGCCGTGCGCGTCGCGCAAGGGTTCCACAAAAAAGACGGCCAGTCCCGCCAGCGGGTCATGGCCCAGTGCAACAAACAGCAGCGCGCCGCACAGCACGGTGAGCAGCACGGCCAGCACGGGCGACAGCCACGACATCAGGCGCGACGGTGTGGGCCGGGCTTCCAGGCGCAAGGCGAACTTAGCCATGGGCAAGCTCCTGCGGCCACAGCCCGCTCATCCACTGCCCCACGAGGTCCACGCTAGCCTCGCCCACGTCCAGGGACGGCGATATCTTTCCTTTCGCCATCACCAGCAAACGGTCGCTGATTTCAAACAATTCATCGAGTTCCTCCGACACAAGGAGCAAGGCGCAGCCCGCGTCGCGCAGCGCCAGCAGTTCGGCGCGGATTTGCGCGGCCGCGCCCACGTCCACGCCCCAGGTCGGCTGCGCCACGACCAGCACCGTGGGTTCGCGCAAGACTTCGCGCCCGACTATGTATTTCTGCAAGTTGCCACCCGACAGGCTGCGCGCCAGCGCCTGCGGCCCGCCCGCCTTCACCTGGAAGCGCGCGATGATGGCGGCCGCCCGCTGTGCGATGACCGTGTGGCGCAGGAAGCCGTGGCGGATGGTGGCCGGCGTCTGCAAGCTGAGTAAAACATTGTCGGCCAGCGTCATATCGGGCACGGCGCCCCGTCCCAGCCGTTCTTCCGGCACGAAGCCGAAGCCCAGGGCGCGCCGGCGTCCCGGCGGCAAGCGTCCCGCCTCGGTGCCGTTGAGGACGATGCTGGCGGCGGCGGCGCGCATGTCCTCGCCCGACAGGGCGGCCAGCAATTCCTGCTGGCCATTGCCGGACACGCCAGCGATGCCGACGATCTCGCCCGCGCGCACGTCGAAATGGATATCCGTCAACTGCGTGGCGAACGGATGGCTCTTCGGCAAGTCCAGCTGCCGCACGCTCAGCATGGCGGCGCCGGGCGCGCGCGCCACGCGCGTAATGGCGGGCGGCTCGGCGCCTATCATCATGCGCGACAGGCTGGCCGCCGATTCCTCGGTCGGGTCGCACACGCCCGCATTCTTGCCGGCGCGTACCACCGTGCAGGTATGGCACAGGGCGCGGATTTCGTCGAGCTTGTGGCTGATGTACAGGATGCTGCAGCCTTCGGCCGCCAGCTGGCGCAAGGTCATAAACAGTTTTTCCACGGCGCCCGGCGTCAGCACGGACGTCGGTTCATCGAGGATCAGCAGTTGCGGCTTGGCCAGCAAGGCGCGCACGATTTCCACGCGCTGGCATTCGCCCACGGAAAGCGTGTGCACGTGGCGCTGCGGCTCGAGGTCCAGGCCATACTGGCGCGCCGTGTCTTCGATGCGCTGCGCCAGTTCCGCCATGTCGGTGCCGCTGGGCAAACCGAGGGCGATGTTTTCCGTCACGGTCAAGGTGTCGAACAGGGAAAAATGCTGGAACACCATGGCGATGCCGAGCGCGCGCGCAGCCGCCGGATTGGCGATATCGACCTCGCGGCCATTCCACACGATGCGGCCGCCATCGGGCTGCACCGCGCCATAGATGATCTTCATCAAGGTTGACTTGCCGGCGCCGTTTTCGCCGAGCACGGCGTGGATCTGTCCAGGCTCGACCGTGAGGCGGATGCCGTCATTGGCCACCACGGACGGATAGCGCTTGCTGATGTCGTGTAATTCCAGGCGTGCCGTCATTGTTTTTATATGCCTCGCTACAAGTTGTCCGTCTATCGATCGGCGCGGCACCAGGCCATCGCGATAGCTATCGTATCGGCATCCGCGGATGCTTGGGGGCTGGCGTTAGGCAGCCCGTTTCTATTTCCGCAAAAAAACAACACCTGTATACAATTTTGAAAAAAATTCGCCGCTTTGCGGCGCCCTCCTTGCCCCGGGAGGGCGGGAAGATGCGATGATTATATGCAGGAAATGATAGTAAGTATGTAAAAACCACATATTGTCCGGCACGGCGCTTCTCGCATCATGGATTGAACGGCGCGCATTCTGTCGCAACGCAGCGCTTCATGCGCTTTACGCGCCCTGCCATCCTTTGTATCCGTTTTCCAACACCCGTCACCAGGAGCCGAAAGTGCCAAAAATCATATCGTGTCTGTTACCTTGCCTGTGCCTTGCCACGACCCTCGGCCTGGGAGCGAGCGCCCAGGCCGCCGAATGGAGCGATACCGCGCTGAGCTGGCGCGCCGGCAACGACTACCGCGAGCCGTTCAACCCCGATGACATCAAGAAAAACATCTTTGCCATCACGCATGCCAGCGGCTACAAATACGGCAGCAACTTCGTCAACCTGGACTTTTTGCTTTCCGACAGCAAGGACCCTGGCGCACTCGGCAAGACTTCCGGCGCGCAGGAAGCCTACCTGGTGTACCGCAACACCATCGACATCGGCAAGGTGCGCGGCAGCGACATCAAGTTCGGCCCCGTGCGCGGCGTGGGCGTGACCCTGGGCTTTGACGTCAATACCAAGAACGATGTCGGCTACAACTCGCGCAAGCGCATGCTGGTGGCCGGCCCCACCCTGATGTGGGACGTGCCCGGCTTCTTCAATACCAGCCTGCTGTTGCTGCGCGAAAGCAATGCCCCCAGCGGCGCCTTCCCGCCCATCTCGCAAGTGACGGGCCGCTATACGTAC
This sequence comes from Janthinobacterium sp. GW822-FHT07H11, assembly GCF_058798615.1. Lineage (NCBI taxonomy): Bacteria > Pseudomonadati > Pseudomonadota > Betaproteobacteria > Burkholderiales > Oxalobacteraceae > Janthinobacterium > Janthinobacterium sp. GW822-FHT07H11. Next base: position 1,653,461 of record NZ_CM179507.1, on the reverse strand, counting down.
AAGACGCATGCCATGCTGACGGGCGCCTGGGGCATTCCGCTGTCGCCGCTGTTCTCGTTCGAGGGCTATTTCAATCTGATCGACGCCAAGGGCAAGGATGAAGTGGGACGCGACACGGCCGTGGAAACGAATATCGACATGCAACTGATGTTCGACGCGGGCGCGGCCCTGGGCAGCGCCAAGAACACCTTCCGCGTGGGCCTGGAATACCAGTACTGGAAGAACAAGTTCGGCAACTCGGCCGCCACCACGGGCAACGTGGGCCAGACGGCGAAGACGCCGATGATACGCGCCGAGTACCATTTCTAAGAATCATTGTCACACATCAACATCCACGCGCGCGCCTGATGCCAGCATGAAGCTTTCCTGCTGGCGGAGAGCGCGACCGTGGAACAATTACTGCCGTATTACGAGCGCGAACTGGGCCTGTTCCGCCAGTACACGCGCGAGTTTTCCAGCCGCTTCCCCAAGGCGGCCGGCCGCCTGCTGATCGCCGGCGACACCTGCGAAGACCCGCACGTCGAGCGGCTGATGCGGCGGGCCGCCCCGTCAGCATCACCAATGCCCTGGGCCACGTCACGCGCTACCGCCACGACCAGCGCGGCCAGTTGCCCGACAAGGCGCCCGCGCCCGGCAACGTCCTGCACAACCACGACGATACCGACTACGCCTACGACGAGCAAGGCAACGCCACTGCCAAGCGCTTCCATCCGCCGGACAGGGAGTCGACCTGGAGCGAGCTGGAGCTGCAATACGACGCCGAAAACCGCCTCAACCAGGCCACCAGGACGCAACGCCAGTCACGCCACCGCGCCAGCTACTTTTATGACGCCTTCAGCCGCCGCATCGCCAAGCGGGTAGAAGAAGCACGCTGGAGCAAGCAACAAGACATCAGCAAAGACCAGCCCGCCCGCACGAGCGCCACCACCACCGTCTTCGTCTGGGACGGCGACACGCTGGCGCAGGAACTTGGACACGAAGAGACAGTCACATACCTGTACGAGCCGGACAGCTTCGTGCCGCTGGCCAGGATCGCTTCGCCAGCCTGTCGCCAGGCAAGCGCGGTACATCTGCCGCGCCTGACGCAATGGGATTTACCCGCCACCCGGGACGACGCCGAACTGCAGGCAGCGATTGCGCAAGAACAAGCGGACACCGAAGTGTGGCATGCGTCGGCATGGCAGCGTACCCAAGCAGTAGCCGATGACGCGGCACTACACGACCGTATCACCCACTACCACTGCGACCACTTGGGCACGCCGCGCGAACTGACGGATGCGCTAGGAAACGTGGTCTGGAGCGGGCGCTACAAAGCCTGGGGGCGTTTGCTGCATGTGGAAGGGGAAATCGAGCAGCCGCTGCGGTTTCAGGGGCAGTATGAGGATGGGGAAACGGGGCTGTTTTACAACCGATATCGCTACTATGATCCTGACGCATCGAGATATCTAAATCAAGATCCTTCCGGGCTGTCTGGTGGTATGAATTTATATTCCTATGCACCAAATCCTACAATGTGGATTGATCCACTTGGGCTACAAAAAAAATGTGGAACATGTTGCCTCGGTGGGCGTTTTTCAAGTGCTGACAGTGCAGCTCGCGCAGCATTAATCCGCTACAACTCAAAATCAATTCGAGATAACCTTGAATATGGCGGATTAATTTACAAAGGAAAGAATGGGAAGTACGATTTCACAAAAGCAACGCGAGGCAACCTTGATGGAGTAGATCCTTGGAGTGGCAAAAAAAATTGCCAAGAACTGTGAAGAAACAGGATATTGGCACACACACGGAAATTATTCAAAAAGAGATGGAACACCAACAACAAAAGAAAATGACTACTTCAATAGCAACGATTTTTCCCCTGATGATAAAAATGCGGCAAAATTAAGCGGCCAAGGAAAAACAGAGTATCGAGGATATGTAGGTACTCCAAGTGGAGTATTTAAAGAATATAATTCAAAAAATGGAATCACTTATGAATTATGAAAAAAATCCTATCTTGTATTTTTTCGATCAGCCTATTTTTCATCAGCCAGAAAAGTATTCCCAGAGATCTTTCCACCCCCAACACAAATGCGAGAAAATATATGACCAATACAGAAAATTCAGAAGAAAAAATCTCCGGAAAAAAATTTGAAATAATACTAATAGCTTTTAATGAATTCAAAAAAGAACAAAAAAATATTTATGATTTTGAAATATACATTCAGGACAACAGCGAAGATATTAAAATAACATTCGCACCAAATTTTGCGCCCGGCGAAAAAATACTAGGTGGAAAAACATCATTGGGAAGATCCATCACCTACACCATTTCAAAAAAAACGAAAGAAATTATCAAGTCAAATTATCATAGATGACATCAGAAAAATTCTTAACTGTTTGACTTGATTTTCAAGCTGAACGATACTTCGCTTTGACTGCCTTAGGATAGGCCATTCAGCGACACAATCAGCACATCATATCCAAATAAAACATCCACGCATGCCCTCCCCCACCGCCCCCTACATCGGCCGCTTTGCCCCCTCCCCCTCCGGCCCCCTGCACATGGGCTCGCTCGTTGCCGCCATGGCCAGTTATCTCGATGCCAAGGTACATCAGGGCACCTGGCTGCTGCGCATCGAGGATCTGGACTATGACCGCAATGTCGAGGGTGCCGATCTGGGTATCCTGGCCAGCCTGCAGCGCTGCGGCATGCACTGGGATGGCGAGGCGACGTGGCAGAGCCGGCGGCTGCCGCTGTACGAGGCGGCGCTGAAACAGTTGCAGGACGATGGCCTCGTGTATGCGTGCGGCTGTTCGCGCAAGGAGATCCAGGATTCAGTGCTGCAGGCGGGCGCGCCCAAGGGGGGCGTCGCCGTGTATCCGGGCACCTGCCGCCATGGCTTGGCGCCGGGCAAGGCGGCGCGGGCCTGGCGGTTGCGCGTACCGCAGGGGCCGCAAGCCGTGTACGGCTTTAGCGACCGCTGGGCTGGTCCGCAGCGGCAAGACCTGGCCGGCGACGTGGGCGACTTCATCGTGCTGCGTGGCGACGGCTTTTGGGCCTACCAGCTGGCCGTGGTGGTCGACGATGGCGCGCAGGGCATCACGCAGGTGGTGCGCGGGGCGGATTTGCTCGATTCCACGCCGCGCCAGCTGTATCTGCAGGACGTGCTGGGCTTGCCCCATCCGGGCTTTTTGCACGTGCCCGTCGTCGTCAATGCCAGCGGCGAGAAACTGTCGAAGCAGACGGGCGCCCTCGCCTTCGACACGGGCACCCATGCGGCCGAACTGCTGGCGTCGGCGCTGCTGCCGGCCGCCCGCTTCCTCGGTCTCGACGTGTGCGCCGACAACGTGGAAGACTTCTGGCGGCAAGCCATTCCCGCCTGGGCGCAGCGGCTGGCGCGCCTGCCCGAACGCGCATAAAAAAACCCGCCGCGGCGCGAGCCGTCGGCGGGTTGCAGCAGGCGCCAGTCGCAAGGGCCGGCGCCAGGCATCAGGCAATTAGAAGTTGCCCTTGAATTGCACCCCAAATTGACGTGGCTCATTGATGAAGCCCGTGCGGTTGTTGAAGTCGATGGCGCCCGTGATACGCTGGGTATCGGTGATGTTGCGGCCAAACGCGGCCACTTCATACTTGCCGGCATCCCAGGTATAACCCACGCGCAAGCCGCCTTCGACCATCGGCTTGCCGGTAAACTCGGCTGTCTCGTACAGGAAGAAGTTGATCTTGCTGCGGTAAGCCCAGTCCGTGAAGACGAAGAATTCGCCGTTTTCCATCGGGATCGAATAGCGGCCCGTGGCCGTGATGGTCCACTTCGGCGCTTGCGGCAGGGGGTTGCCATTGATGATGGCGTTGCCGGCGGCGTTAATCGGATCGGTCACGGTGCAGCGCGCTTTGTCGCACGTAGCGATCGACAGGCTCGGGTCCTTGATTTCCGTGAAGTTGTAGCTGCCGCCCACGGACATCTTCAGGCTCGGCGTGACGAAACCTTCCAGTTCCAGTTCCGCGCCGCGGCCATTCGTCTTGGCCGCGTTGATCAGGCGCGTCACGTTCGACGTGCCGCCCACCACCGTCAATTGCTGGTTTTTCACCTGGTAGTCATACACGCTGAAGGCGACGCGGGCGCGGCGGTTGAACAGGTCGGCCTTGACGCCGGCTTCGTACGAGGTGATGGTTTCCGCATCGGCCACCGTCACGGCTACCCTGTCGCTGGCCGGAGCGATACTTGGCGCGCGGAAACCGGTGGCGATACGCGCGTAGAAGTTCACGTCCTTGTTGTACTTGTAGGTGCCGCTCAAGTCCCAGTTGACCTTGGACTTGCTGACATCGGCGCTGGTCGGATTCTTTTGATCGATGTTGTAGACCGATACCGTGTCAAAATCCTTCTTGTCCTTGGTGTAGCGCAAGCCGGCACGCAGCATGAAATCGTCGTTGACGGCGTAGTTCACGGAACCGAAGGTGGCCCATGCACTATTTTTCTGGCGGCTGGCCAGGTGCGTGGCCAGCACGTGCGTGTCGGTATCGAAGTTGTCGGCGAAGCCGTTGGCGTTTTCGTTGAAGTAGTACACGCCAGCCTGCCAGTTCAGCGGGCCGGCATTTTTCGACTCGACACGGAATTCTTGCGAGTATTGTTTCACGCTGCTGATGCCGTCAGCCGTTTCAACCTGGAAGGGAATCTCGCCCGGACCCGTCGGCGTGCCGCCGTCGATGTCGCCATGCGACACGTAATTGCCGACCTGTTCAAAGCCGGTGATCGAGTACAGCTTGACGCCGTCCAGGTCCCAGCTCAGGCGGGCGCTGGCGCCGTTGGTGCGCAGGCGCTGGAAATTGCGCGCGTTCGTGAACGACTTGTTCGGGTCGAAACCATCGACGATATCGTTCGTGCCCTGCTTGATCAGGTTGGCGTAAAAGACGCGCGCGCTGCCCGTCGTATTGCGCTGGTGCACATTGAAAAGGGCGTTGAAGGTGGTATTCGGCGCATACAGCAGTTGCACGCGTTCGGCGTGTTCGTTGTAGCCGTCCAGCGCATTCTTCTGGCCCGTAAACGTGTTGTCGACGTAATCGTCGCGGTGCTGGCGCAGGGTCGAGAAGCGCAGCGCCCATTCCTTGCTCAGCGGCACGTTGACGGCACCGTCGAAGTTGCTGGTGTTGTGCGTGGCGGTGGAGACGTTGTAATAGCCTTCCACCTTGTCCAGCTTGGGCTTGACGGATTCGAACTTGACCACGCCGGCAGGCGTGTTGCGGCCGAACAAGGTGCCTTGCGGGCCGCGCAAGACTTCCACGCCAGCCACGTCGAAAATCGGATAGCCCTTGAGGATAGGGTTTTCCTGCACCACGTCGTCGTAAATCAGGGAAACAGGTTGCGATGCAAAGATGTTGAAGTCGGTATTGCCATAGCCGCGGATGTAGAAGCGGGGGAAGGTGCGGCCATTCGACGATTCCACGTTCAGGCTCGGTACCTTGCCGGCCAGCACGCGGATGTCTTGTCCGCCGGAGACCAGCACGTCGAGCTTCTCGTCGCGCAGCAGCGACACGGAGACGGGCACGTCGCGGATATTTTCCTTGCGGCGCTGTGCCGTGACGGTCACGGTTTCCAGCTGACTGGCGGCGGGAGCCGTATCAGCAGCGACTTCATCAGCGTAAGCCGAGCCGATAGGCAAGGCAGCGGACAGTGCCAGCATGGCGGCGCTTTTGGCGCACAAACGCTGGTGCATCTTGGACATCTTGATCATGTGGTTTCCCAGAAGTTTAAAAAGAATTGCGAAATCTGTCTTTCTTGCAAGCTGTCTCCGGGTTATATACGGCGCTGGACTATGGTTTGCACCATCACGGTGCGGCAGCGCGAGCGGATGTTCCCCCGCTCTTGGCGTCCTGGCTCTGCCCTGGCTGCCGCGCAAGCGGACAGCGGTAGCGGCCGCATCTAGGGGATGTCTGATGAGCGCCAACTTTTTAGCAAGGCGCCAATTTAATTCAAGCGGCTTATGCGCGGCAAGAATATTGTTATGTAAAATATTTATTCACCAATATTCAAGGCTGACTAGTGGTTATTCAGCCACAATATAGGCATGAGTGTGCTTTTTTGCCGTTTTCCAGCCTGGAGGCCGGCATTTCCGCAAAGCGGTGACGCGCCCCCTGAAGGACACCCCCGGATGGGCTTTTGACTGTAATATCGCCGTACCTGACCCAGCCGTGCTGCCACATCCCGGTGCGGCGGCGCACCGCACCATTGCACCATTACACCCTATCCATGCCAGAACCCAGCCTGCATAGCCACGACTTGCCCACGTCCCCCGCCGCAGCCCAGGCCGCGCATTTATTGCTGGGCGCCCATTGCGACATCATCTGGAGCACGAAAACCTTCGGCCAGTTCGATACCGACCAGCCGTCCTGGCGCGCCTTCACGGGCCAGACGGAAGCCGAACTGCTGGGCCGCGGCTGGCTCAATGCCCTGCATCCGGACGACCGCAACTTGCCTTACGTCATGCCATCGCATCTGACGACCGTGTTCGAAGCGGAATACCGGCTGCGTCACGTCAGCGGCGCCTACCGCAATGTGATCGTGCGCATGCTGCCCGTGCTGGCCCCCGACGGCAGCATCGTTGAATGGCTCGGTTCGCATTGCGACGTGACCCTGCAGCGCCAGACGGAACAGCGCCTGCGCCTGGCCATGCAGGGCGGCCGCATGGGCACGTGGGAAATCGACCTGGGCAGCGGCAGCATGACCTGCTCCGACGCATTCAAGGCCAATCTGGGCTGGCCAGCTGCCAGCAACATTAATTACGCGCAACTGACGGGGGCCATGCTCGACGGCGACCTGCAGCAATGGCAGGCGGTGGTGCACGACGCCATCGCCAACGCCAGCGATTTCGAGATCGACCTGCGCGTGCGCTGGTCCGATGGTTCGCTGCACTGGGCGCACATGCGTGGCACTTGCGCCAGCGATGGCGCCGGCAACGTGATCGCCCTGTCCGGCATCTCGCTCGACCTGACAGCCAGCAAGCAGAACGAGGAAACCCTGCGCCTGACCCTGGCGGCCGGCGAAGTGGCCACCTGGAACTGGGATATCGTCGCCGACCGCGTCACGGCCGACAACAACATGGCGCGCTTGTTCCCCGTCAATACCGGAGCGGCCACGGCGGCGCCGCTGGCGCGCTACCTGGACATCATCCACCCCGATGACCGCGAGCAAGTCAGCGCGCAGATTGCCCAGGCCGTGCAAGCGCATGCGCCCTTCGAAGCCAGCTACCGCGTCGGCGACCATGACGGTCGCTACCGCTCGGTCATCGCGCGGGGGCGCGTGGAGTATGCGCCGGACGGCACGCCCTTGCAATTGCCGGGCGTCCTGCTCGACATCACGCGCCAGAAACAGGTGGAAGACGCGCTGCGCAGCAGCGAGGAACGCTACAGCACGCTGATCGAACTGATGGACCAGGCTTTTTGCGTCATTGAAATGCTGTACGACGAGCAAGGCCGGCCCGTGGATTTCCGCTACCTGGAAAGCAACCCCGCCTTCGTCAAGCAGTCGGGGCTGGACAATGCCATCGGCAAGACCATCCGCAGCTTCGTGCCCGACCATGACCAGCACTGGTTCGACCTGTACGACCACGTCGTCAAGACCGGCGAGCCCGTGCGCTACGAAAACGAGGCCGTGGCCATGGAGCGCTGGTTCGAAGTCTTCGCCGCGCGCCTGGGCGGCCCCGGCAGCCGCCTGCTGACGGTGCTGTTCAGCGACGTCAGCGAGCGCAAGCGCTCGGAACAGCAACTGCGCCAGCTGGCCGACAACCTGTCCGAAATGGACAGGCGCAAGACGGAATTTTTGGCCACCCTGGCGCACGAACTGCGCAACCCGCTCGCGCCCATCCGCAACGGCTTGCAGATCATGCGCCTGGCCGCCGACAAGCCCGCCACCGTGGCGAGAGTGCGCGACGTGATGGAGCGGCAAGTCAACCAGATGGTGCACCTGGTCAACGACTTGCTGGACGTGGCCCGCATCACGCGGGGGCAGATCGAACTGAGGCTGGAACGCACGGACTTGAAAAGCATCATCGCCGGCGCCGTGGAAACGAGCATGCCGCTGATCGAGGCAAGCCGCCACCAGTTGCAGGTGCAACTCGCTGAAGAGCCGCTGCCGCTCGACGCCGACCCCACGCGCCTGGCGCAAGTGCTGGGCAATTTGCTCAACAACGCCGCCAAATACACGCCGGCCGGCGGCCACATCGCCTTGCGCGCCCTACGCGATGGCAATGAAGCCTTGATCGAGGTCAAGGATAGCGGCGTGGGCATCCCCGCCGAATCGATCGCCACCGTGTTCGACATGTTTACGCAGGTGGGACAGAACATGGGCCGCGCCCAGGGCGGGCTGGGCATCGGCCTGTCGCTGGTGCGGCGCCTGGCCGAGCTGCATGGCGGCAGCGCCACGGCGGCCAGCCCTGGCGCCGGCCTGGGCAGCACCTTCAGCGTGCGCCTGCCGCTGCTGGCGCAGGCGCCAGCCATCGCGGCCGAGACCAGCCCCGCCGCCGCCACCGCAACTGGCCGCCATTTTCGCGTGCTGGTGGTGGACGACAATGTCGATGCCGCCGACACCCTGGCCGCCGTGCTCGACATGATGGGCCATGCCACGCACGTGGCCCACGATGGCGCGCGGGCATTGGCCGTGGCGCCGCAATTCCTGCCTGACGTCATCTTTCTCGACATCGGCCTGCCCGGCATGAACGGCTACGAAGTGGCGCGCGCGCTGCGCCAGACGGCGGCCGGCGCCGCCGCCGTGCTCGTCGCATTGACAGGCTGGGGCGCCGAAAACGACCGCAGCCAATCGAGCGCGGCCGGCTTCGACCACCATCTGACCAAACCGGCCAACCTGCTCGCCATCGGCGAACTGCTGGCCGCCCTTTCCACGCCAACAACACACCCAGACCATGACTGATTCCCCGAACCCCGTCCGCCGCCACCTCCTGCTGGCAGGCGGCGCCGCCCTGCTGTGCCCGGCGCCGCCGCTGTTTGCCGCGCCTGCCGTTTCCCCCGCTAACGCCGCAGCGCAACTGGCCGCGCTGGAACAGGCCGCCGGCGGACGCCTCGGCGTTGCCGCCTGGCGCCAGGACAGCGAACTGCGCATCGCCTATCGCGCCGACGAGCGCTTTCCCCTGTGCAGCACCTTCAAGGCCATGCTGGCGGCCGCCGTGCTGGCGCGCAGCACCAGCGACAAGGACATGCTGGGCAAGCGCGTGCGCTATGCAGCAAAGGAACTGGTCACGTATTCGCCGATTACGGAAAAACATGTGGCGGACGGCATGAGCGTGGCCGAGCTGTGCGCCGCCACCTTGCAATACAGCGACAACAGTGCAGCCAATTTCCTCATGAAAATCCTCGGCGGCCCGCAGGCCGTGACCGCGTATGCGCGCAGCATCGGCAACACCATGTTCCAGCTGGAACGCTGGGAAACGGAATTGAACAGCGCCATTCCAGGCGAGGTGCGCGACACGGCCAGCCCCGCCTCGATGGCGCACAGCCTGCAGCACTTATTATTGGGAAATAGTTTGCCGGCCCCGCAGCGCCAGCAGCTGGACGCCTGGATGCTCGGCAACACGACAGGCGACAAGCGCATCCGCGCCGGCGTGCCTGCCGGCTGGCAGGTGGCCGATAAAACGGGCTCGGGCGCCTACGGCAGCGTCAACGATATCGGCGTGGCCTACCCGGCCAGCGGCGCGCCGCTGGTCATCGCCGTGTATTACACGCGCGAACAGAAAAACGCGGACACGAATCAGGACATCACCGCGGCCGCCACGCGCATCGTGATGGCCGCGCTGGCGTGATTACCTCGGCAGGGCGGCCATGAAGCCGCTGTACGTCGACCAGGCGGGGTCGGCCGCGCTGCGGATTTCGATCGGAAATTTTGGATGCGGCGCCAGCGTCGTGTTGAGGCGATTGAAGAATTCTTCGCCCGACTGCGTGTAATAAATCCATTCGCGCAGGTTTTCACCCGTCGATACCAGCGCCAGGGTGGCAAAGCCATCCGCTTCCACCACGGGCGCCAGCGCCGCTTCCAGCTCTTCCATATGCTCGCGCTCGTTCGGCGCGGGCATGCCCGTTTCGTCTTCGTAACGCCAGGCGATGATGATCCGGTCCGGCTGCGACGACAGGTCCCAGTCGTCATGGAAGGCGTCGACATAACGGTAGATGATGGCCATCTCGTCGCTATGCGTGACAATCGTGCCCCAGCTGCGGGCGGAAGTGGAATTCTGGTTCATGGTTGCAACAGTCAAAAAAGAATCGGCAAAGGGCAGGCAGTTTACAACACCGGGGGACAAGTCACATTCCAGGCGTCAAACTGGGCGCCGCTCTTGCGCAGCCAGACGCGGGCATAGCTGTCGCGGTCGCTCTTGAACACCAGCGCATAGCGCTCTTCGGCACGCGGTGCGGCCGCGCCCACGTCGACGGCCGCCAGCGAGAACGGCAGCGCGCGCAGCGGCGCGCAGGCCGTATTGCCCGCCATCAGCAAGCGCGCCCGCGCCAGCAAGGGTTTCTGGTACAGCAAAATGCCTTCCAACTCCGCATCGGGGATGCGCTGCAGCAAGCGCACGGGTTCGGCCACGGGACGGCAGGTACCACGGTCGAGCCAGGCGAAATATTCCATGCCCGCCTCTTGCCAGCGCGCCCGCTGGCCCTCGCCGTGCAGCACGAACTTGGTCCGCTGCGTACGGCACAGCGCGCCATGGCCACGGTAGGATGGCGCTTCCACGCTGCCGACGACTTCGCTGCCACGCCCCCCCACCACGCGCACGCTCTCGAACACGGTGCGCGCGGCCGCCTCGCCCGGATATTGCTGCGCATAAAACTCCAGCAAGGACGCGCGCTGCTGCGCATCCACCGCCACGCCATCGGCGGCAGTGGCAATGGCACACACGGCCGATACGGCAAAGAGCGCGACAGGGCGCATGAAATATCCTGGCATGGCATTCCTTCAATCGGAGTCAAGGGCGGGTATCGCCCAAGCGCCGATTATATAGTTACCAGGAAATGCCAGGCGGACGGCCGTCAGGACGTGCGCAAGCTGGCATCCTTGGGCGCGACGGGGCATCGCCCACGTTCCAGTATAAAAGTGGGGCGCCATCGCTGCGCCCCATTGCACAAGCTGCAATTCCCTCAACGCCTCAGCGCTGGTAATGCTTGAAGAAGTTCCAGCTGATGACGGTGGCATCCGGGCCCAGCTCGTCGCTGAAGGGCCAGCCGGGAGGACCGCCGCTCCAGGCGTGGTTCATGCCCTCGACCGTGTACTTTTGCGCGATGACGGCGCCGTTGTGCAAATAGGTGTCGATGGAATAGCTGCGGCCGTACGGCACGGTCTGGCGCACGATGCTGTCGGCACGGTAGCGCACGCTGTCATTGTCGAGGCCATCGTCGCCATAGTCGCTCGTCTGCACGAACTGTTCGATGGTCTGCTCGCCATTGACGGGGTTGACGACGATGTCGGAAGTGCCGTGGAACACCATCGTCGGCATCAGCCGGCGCGGCGAGCCGGAGCAGCGCCAGGCATCCTTGCCCCGTACTTTCGGGTCGAACGAGCTGCCGTTGAACAGCGAGTCGGCCGCCGTGACCAGGCCGGTGGCGCCCTTGTACATGCCGCCCGAATGCACCATCACGGCGGCGAACACGTCGGAATAACAGGCGGCCATGATGGACGCCATGGCGCCGCCGGCCGAGATGCCCGTCACATACACGCGGCTGTCCTGCACCGCATATTTGCTCTTGACCTTGTTCAAGATGCCCATCAGCACGGCCGGCTCGCCCGTGCCACGCTCCTGGTTCAGCGGCAACATGAAATTCCAGCAGCGCATGGGGTTGGCCGTGACGTTCTGGCGCGGATAGACGACGATGAAATTCTCGCTGTCGGCCAGCTGGTTGTAGCGGCTGACGGCGGCCATGCTGTTGGGCTCGGAACCGCAGCCATGCAGCATCAGCACGACGGGCAGCGGGGTATTCGCGTTGTAATTGCTCGGCAGCCAGACCTGGTATTCGCGCGAGCCCCACAGGCTTGCGTACAGGCCGAAGTCCCACTGCCCGGCCGCCGCCGGCAGCGCGGCCAGCAGGCCGCAGGCGGCGATCAGTGCAGAGAATAAGTGACGCAGTTGCTGATGCAGATGTGCCATGCCAGTCTCCTGATGATTATTCACGACGAAAACAGCGACAACGACCCGGCTTGACGCCCGTCAAGCCGGCACTTCTACACCCTTAAAACTTGTAAGCAGCCTTGGCGATGATCTGGCGCGGCGGACCGTAGAAACCGTCGAGGATGAACACGGCCGGAATGTTGTAGCCATCCGTGCGGTAGCGCTTGTTGCCCAGGTTGCTGCCGTGCAAGCTGAAGGTCCAGTTCTTCGGCGCTTCCCAGACCACACCGGCCGTCCAGATGCTGTAGCCGCCCTGCGCCAGGGTTTCGCTCAAGTCCGTGGTCGGATACACCTTGCTGCGGTAGCCGTAGCCGAGCATGCTGCGCAAGGCGCCGCCGAAGACGTCGCGGTCCGTGCGCGTCACGTTCAAGCCCACTTGCCGGGCGGGCGTATTGCTGAACTTTTGCGTATCCGCAATGTTCTTGCCGCCGCTCATGAACTCGTCATAGCTGGCATTGAGCAGGGCCAGGAAACCGTTGACTTCCCACTGGCGGTTGGGCCGCCACGAGAATTCGAACTCGGCGCCTTTCACGGTCGCCTTGCCCGCGTTCGTGAAGTCGCCATAGAAGCCGGGCAGGCCGCCCGGCTGCACGTAGCTGGTGAAGACGGACAATTGAATGTCCTTGTAGCGGTTGTAGAACAGGGCCACGTTGGCGTCAAACGTATCGTCCGGCGCCGCGTACTTCATGCCCACTTCCAGCGCGTCGAGCTTTTCATCCTTGTAGGGGCGCGCGGAATCGGGCACCACCAGGTTGTTGGCGCGCACGTTGTAGCCGCCGGACTTGAAGCCGCGCGACAGGTTGCTGTAGAAATTCGTCGTCTTCGACGCTTCATAGCGCACGGACAGTTTCGGCGAGGTATTGCTGACCGACAGGGACTTGTCGAAGTCGGCCGCCGTCTGGATGGGCCGCGTAAAGCTGGCATCGGCAAAGGCGCGGTTGAGCACGATGGCGCGCTTTTCCTCGCGCGTGTGGCGCAAGCCCGCATTGATGCTCCACGCCTTGCCCACCGGCCAGGTCCAGTCCGTGTACAGCGCCGTGCTGTCCGTCTCCACCGTGCTGACGGCGGCCTGGAACTGGCGCCCCAGGAAGTTGTTGTAGATGCCGCCACCGGCCGTGCCTTCGAAGCGGTACAGGCCGATCACGCCGGCGCCATAGTCGCCGCTGTACGAGGCCTGCAATTCCAGGCTCTTCTGCTCGTCGCGCGAATCGCCAAACACGTCGGCAATCGGCTGCGGCAAGCCGTCGAAGTCGATGGTCTGCTCGGACGTGCTGCGCCGCTTGGCGCCGATCACCTTCACGGACCAGTCGTTCGACAAGGTGTAATTGGCCACCAGCGAACCGCCGCGGTTGTGCGTGAAGTTGTTGCCAGGCATGCCGCTCTGGATATCGTAGGCGCTGGTGCTGGCGGGCCGCTTGAGCGGGTCAAATGCGCTCACGCCCATGCGCTGGAAGCCGCGCACGCCCGACTTGTCGTCCGTGGCGTCCAGGCTCAGCACGACGGTGAGCGGTATGTCCTGCGGAAAGTAGCCGACGGACAGGCGCGCGGCCGCGCTGTCCTGGTCGCTGACCTGTTCGCCGTTAAACGTGTTGCGGCCGAAACCGTCGCGGTCCAGCTTGGCGGCGGCCAGGCGCGCGCGCCAGGTGCCGCTCTCGTTGGCCACATTGAAGGCGGCCTTGAAGTTGCGCTGATTGTAATTGCCGAGGCCCACTTCCGCCGAGGCGCCGTTTTCCTTCGCCAGCGGACGCGATATGTACTTGATGGCGCCGCCGATGGTGTTCTTGCCATATAAAGTGCCTTGCGGGCCGCGCAGCACCTCGATGCGCTGCACGTCAAACACGTCGAGCAGCGCGCCTTGCGGGCGGGCCATGTAGACGTCGTCGAAATAAATGCCCACGCCCGGGTCCACGCCCCAGACGGGGTCGGCCTGGCCCACGCCGCGGATAAACGCGGTCAGGGTGGTATTGGTGCCGCGCGAGGCGTACACGGTCAGGTTCGGCACGCGCTCCTGCAAGTCGGCCAGGTTCTGGATATTCGCCCGCTCCAGGGCCTTGGCGGAAAACGCCGTGACGGCCAGCGGCACGTCCTGCAGCCGCTCTTCGCGGCGGCGGGCGGAAACGGTGACGGTTTCCATGCGTTCCTTGGCGTCGCTGGCTTCCTGGGCGCTGACAGCAGTGGCCGGAGCGGCCTCCTGCGCCTGGGCCTGGGTGGCAAAGGCGCCGGCAACGGCGAGGGCGGCGGGCATCAATTTCAAAGCAAGTTTCATAGCGTCTCCAGTTTTCAGGCTTGCCTGCCACCAAGACGGACGGCCGGTTTCCAGGATCGCAAGACGTGACGGTACCCGCGCGCTGCCAGCGAGCACCTGCCCTGCGACGACTGCATTCCGGCCCCCTGCCCGTGCGGCAAGTGGCCTGTTTATTTTGAGTTGGTAGTGAGGAAGGACTGCAACAAGGTATTCACACGCTGCGCCTGGTCCAGGGGCGTGGCGTGGCGCGAGTTCGCGATGACTTCGAACGCGCAATGCTGAAACTGTGCGGCAAAGGCCCGCTTGCTCTCGACGGGCGTGTAATCCTGGTCGGCCGCCATGATCAGGAGCGGCATGGCCAAGGCGTCAAAATGGGGCTCTATATCCCAGTGAAAGATGGCGTCGAGCGCCGCCAGGTAGGCGCGCTTGTCCATGCCCGCCATCTGCGTGGCGAAGCGCTCGACCAGGGGCTGCTGTGCCGGATCGGGAAACAGTTTCTTGCCGATGATCTTGCCCATGGGCTTCAAGCCCACGGTGGCGATCACCGTGCGGCGCAGCCAGTAGGCAAACAGCAGCGACGCCGGCTTGCTGCCCTGGAACGGTTGCGAGTTGATCAGGCACAAACTGGCCACCCTGCCGGGCGCGCGGTTGGCCATTTCCAGGCCTACCATGCCGCCCAGGGAAAAGCCGACGATGTGCGCGCGCGGCACGTCGAGCTGGTCCATCAGGTTGAAGAGATCGTTGGCGAAGTCGCCGATCTGCCAGTCGCCGCCAGGCGCGGGACTGGCGCCATGGCCGCGCATATCGGGCACGATCAGGCGGTAGCTGCTGCCCAGGGCATCGATCTGCGGGCGCCAGTCTGCGGCGCAGGAACCGAGGCCGTGCAGCAGAAAAATAGGCTCTGACTGCGCGGGATCGCCCTGCCCCTTGCCGAGGTCGAGGTAATGCAATGGAACATCGGATGTCGTGTGACGCCGCATTCTGTCTCCTTGCTGTTGAACATGCTGTGTGTTCAGGTGCAGGAATAAGTTTTCCTGCTGTTGGAAAACATAATACGGAATCCGAATTCCGATTTCAAGTTAATTCGAAAAATATCTCAGCTCAGGTAATTTAAAGCAACACGCACCAGTTCATCTTCCAGTGCCGCGCCCGACAGGAAGGACAGCGAACCGGTCAAGGTATGCTGGTTCAGGATGCCCAGCAGCACGGGCGGCACGACCATCATCGCCTGCGTGGGGTTCGGGTGGCCGATGCTGGCCGACTTGCTGGCCAGCACGGCCACCGTGCGCTGCGAGATCAGGTGATTGATCTGGTGCACCCTGTCGCGGAACTGCGCATCCTGCGAGGCGCGCGTGATCAAGGCGCGCAGCACGCCGCTGCGCCCGCCATTCACGGCCACGAACATGGCCACCATGGCGCGGATGAACTCTTCCAGGCTGCGCGATTCCCACTGGCGCAGCTCCGTCAGGGCCTCGACCTTTTCCACCATGTCGGAAAAAAAGCGCTGCAGCAGCAAACGGCTCAGGGTGTCCTTGTCGCCCAGCAGGCGGTAGAAGGTGCCCACCGAGGTTTCCGCCAGCCTGGCCAGGTCGGCCACGCCGATTTCATCGAAACGGTTTTCCGCCAGCAATTGTTCGCCCACTTGCAGCAGGCGTTCGAAGGCCTGCTTGCTGCGCGCCTGGGTGGGCTCGGGAGGAACGATCATTTGCGGGAAGGGCATCGGGAAGGAAGGCATGCGGCGTCGGCGTCTCGAATAGTGGAACCTAAGTTCCGTTATGGGGTGCGCGTATTGTAACGCGGGAGACGGCCGATGGGGAGCGCCGCGTGGCAAGCCTCGCGGGTGCTACCTGCCCTGCCATTCCATGTAGACATCGGCGCGCTGGTAATGCGCCTCGCCGGCCGGGCGCGCCACGTGCGTAAAACCGCTGCTTTCGTACAGGCGGATGGCCGGCTGCAGCTTGCTGTTCGACTCCAGGAACAACAGCGGCGCGCCGCTGGCCTCGAAGGCGTCGAAGGCCCGCTCGATCAGGCGGCGGGCGATGCCCAGCCCCTGGCATGCGGGCGTGACGGCCATCTTCGACAGCTCGATGCTGGTGTCAGCGGCGCGGATCAGCGCGCAGGTGCCGACGATCTTGCCGTCCAAACGCGCGAGGAAAATCCGCCCGCCATCGTCGAGGATCGAGCGTTGCGGATCGGACAGCACCTTGTCGTCCAGCGCCTCGACATAAAAATAGCGTTCCAGCCAGTCGATATTCAGGCGCTTGAAGTCGGCCGCGTAATCGGCGTCGTAGTCGATGATCTCCACGGCGGCCCGTTCGCGCTGGCGGCGGCAGGCGGCGATCGTTTCGCCGAAACCCTGCGCCTGCAAGCGCGCTTCGGCCCGGTCCAGGCTGGCCATCAGTTGCGGCGTGCCCTGCTCGAAGACGGCGTCGACGGCGGCGCGCACGTCGTCCCACAAGGGCGCCATATTGCGCAGCAAGGCCAGTCCGGACTCCGACAGCGCCAGCAGGCGGCGCCGCTCATCCCTGGCGTCCGGCAACTCCGCCACCACGCCCGCGTCGAGCAGCTTGCGCCCCAACTGCACCACCACCGGGTGCGTCTGCCCGATCTGCGCGGCCAGCGCCGTGATGGCCGTGGGGCCGTTGTCGCGCAGCAGCAATAACAAGGGAAAACAACGCGAGGTCAGCTCGACGCCCGCCGCCACATAGCTGGCATCGACGCCGGCATACAGTTGATCGGAAAGGCGGCGCAGGCGGCTGGCCAGCATCAGCGAGCCGTAGGTTTGCAGATTGGAAGACATGTCTGATGGATATATGTAAGTAGTTACGTATACCCTAACGTAAACCATGTTTCCCCGTCAAGCACCACGGCCCCGTCAGTCATCCCCGGCCGTCAAGGCCTGCCACCTGGCCTGGAACACCGCATCGACCAGCGCGCCCAGCCGCGGCCATTCCCGCGTCAGCCACAGCTTGCCTTCTGCGCTAGGCTCCACGTAAGGCCGGTCGCGGGTGGCGCACGCCACGCCTTGGGCGATGACCTGCCCCGCATCTTCGAGGCCGCCGGCGATCATGGCGTCGATGGGAAAGGCGATCAAGGTCTGCGCCAGGTGCGGCCGCATCAGGCAGGCGGGCGCAATGATGGCAAACGATGCTTCGGCATAATTCCAGCAGTTGGTGGGCCAGTGCGCGCGTTCGACGGCCGCGATGAAGGCCGCATCGGGGACGCTGTCAGGATGGGCACGGGCGGCGTCGTAGAAGGCGGCCAGCGCGACGAGTTGCGGGGGAGAGGTCCAGGTGGGCATGGGTAGTGGTCCAGGCAGGCGCCGCGACAGGCGGCAATGGCGGACTGTAGCACGGGCTGGCTCGCGCATTGCCCGGGCCTGCCGGACAATCGCCACGGCAAGCCTGACCCCATCTGGCCCAGCCCGGAAGGCGGCTACCGGCAGCCCGACGAGTTGCCCTGCTCGAACGGGAGCGCCAGCGCAAGCACCATCCGCCAGCGCCAGGGGCAGGCTGCGCCTGGCCGCGCTCTTGCTGCAGATGGACTCGTCCGAAGTGGACGCATGGCTGGAAGAGCGGCTGGGATGGTCCGATATCTCTGCCGGGGGCGTATGGGCAGCCATGCGGGACGCCTAGAAGCGTTCGTCGCGTATCGCCGGCATCACCAGCTCCCGCACGAACGCGGCATGCGACAGCTGCAACAGGGTGCGCACGACGGCGACGACATCGTGCACGGGCACCAGTTCGCCCTCGCCCCATTGCGCGGCCTCGGCCAGCGGCACGGATAGCGGGTCGCGCGTATTCAGGTAGCCCAGCTGCAGCGAGGTCACCGCCAGCCGCTGCTCCCTGAAGCCTTCGCGCAAGGCGTCGGCGATGCCGTTCAGCGCGAATTTCGATGCGCTGAAGGTCACTTCCGGGCGCCCGCTCTGGCGCAGGCCCGAAGTAGAACCCGTCAATATCAGCTGGGGCTTGCTACTGCTCAGCAATCTGGGCACCAGGCGCTTGAGCAGCAGGATGGTGGCCGTGATGTTGATATTGATCATCTCGGCGATGGCCTCGTCCGCATCCTCGAGGAAAGCATACTCGTCGCTGAAGGCTTTTTCCTCCCACACGCCCAGGTTGTAGATCACGGCGTCGAGATGGTCCGGCGCTTCGCGCGCAATGCGCTCGACGGCGTCCGCAGGCGAGGCCATGTCCGCCTCGATCCACTGCACGGCGGCGCCATCGGCAGCAGCCAGGTCGGCGGGCCGCTTGCGCGACACGCCGATGACGCTCATGCCGTCAGCGCTCAGGCCATCGACGAAGGCCCGCCCCAGTCCCCGGCTGGCGCCGATAATCATGATCTTCATGCCGTCCCTTTCACTGTGTTCCACGAGTTGTCCCGGGAACGATGATAGCGGCGCATTGTTAAGGAAAGCTGAGGCCGGATAGGCAGGCGCGCGCTCAACCGGGCAGGCGGCGCTTGAGCACCACGGTGGCGCGCGGCCTGGCATCGCGCTCCAGGTGATAGGTCAGCGTGCCGCCATCGGCGCTCACGCTCAGCGTCCATACATTGGTGGCCGCGCCCTTGACCAGTTCGGCCGTGTAAGCGTCGGCAAGGAAGGATTGCGACAGCGCCGAGCCCGTGGCGCTTGCCATGCCGCCATACATGGTCACGGCATCGGGCGTGCCATCCGCGTGGCGGTGCTCATGCTGCAATGCCAGGCCGGATGGCGTGCGGCTGATGATCCAGGTACGCGAGC
Source organism: Janthinobacterium sp. GW822-FHT07H11 (assembly GCF_058798615.1). Classification (NCBI taxonomy): domain Bacteria; kingdom Pseudomonadati; phylum Pseudomonadota; class Betaproteobacteria; order Burkholderiales; family Oxalobacteraceae; genus Janthinobacterium; species Janthinobacterium sp. GW822-FHT07H11. The sequence continues at coordinate 1,634,328 of NZ_CM179507.1, read as the reverse complement.
GGTCTGCGCCCACGTGAAACGGCACCCGGACCTGGGTCTCGCTGCAGACGGCGACATCGGCAAGCAGGCGCTTGCCGGCAAAATCATGGCCGGCGTCCGCCGGATACGTGAGTGTGCCTTCAAATTGCTGGCCGCACAGGCTTTTCAAGGTGGCCAGGAATTGATCGCGCGCATCCTGCGCCTGCGCGGCGCGCGGCGCCATGCAGAGGGACAGGATGGCGATGGCGACGGTGGCGGGAAAGGCGTGCATGGAAATCCTGTCGGTGACGGTGCGTGGATGGAAGGCGTGGCGCAGGGCCAGCTTTACCATGATCACGCAATATTATCAATTAATAATAAGAGTCCATCCCAGTAGCGAGCGTCTTCTGCTGGCAGCACATCAGGAGCGCGGACAAGGCGTGGGCAGGACACGTGACGAGCCAGGCGACGACGCTCAACGCAGTCCCCGCTTCTGAGGCGCGCCAGCGGGAGATGCATTCATCCACCGGGGCAGGCCCCAAGTGCCAGCATGATAATATTCCAGTCCTTCCCAAGCCGTCCGACAAGGATCGAGCATGTCGCTGTACGCCGTCACCCTGCCCTGTTTCGCACAGATGCTGCGATCGTTGACCACGCTGCTGGCCAAGGGAGAAGAGCACGCCCGCGCACGCGGCTTCGATGCCCAAAACCTGCTCGATGCGCGGCTGGCACCGGACATGCATACGCTGGCCAGACAGGTGGAATTTAGCTGCACGCAGGCGCAGGAAGCCGTCTGCCGGCTCACGCGGCAGCCGCTGCCGCGGCTCGCCACGCCGGCCAGCATGGACGATGCCAGGGCCTTGATCGAGCGCACCCTGGCCATCCTTGCCGGCGCGGATCGCGCGCAGATCGACAGCGGGGCGGCGCGGCAAGTCTCCATCGCGCTGCCGGACGGCATGACGTTCGACATGAGCGGCGACGAATACGCCGCGAACTGGGCCACGCCGCAGTTCTACTTTCACCTGGTCACGGCCTACAACATCTTGCGCCACAACGGCGTGCCGCTAGGAAAGGCCGAATATGTGCAGCATATGTTCGCCTACCTGCGGCGCTAGCGGGTCACGCCTACCGGCCGCAGCTAGCCCTTGCGGCGAAACGCGATCTTCTGGTGCGGCAGGAGCTGGGTGACGAAGTCGGCATCGGCGGGAATCGGTTCGCAGAAGAAATCGCGCTGGAAGATGGCAAAGCGGTCGAATTTCTTGGAGCGGAAGATGCCCCTGTTTTTCCTGAACTCGCTGTAGCGGTCGCCCTTGAATTGCTGGTCGACCGAGGTGAACGGCAGCAGCCGTTCGGCCAGGTCCGGAAACACCATGTCGGCATGATCGGCCTTGAATTTCTCAAACGCGGCGAACTGATCGCGGCAAATCACCTGGATCGCCGTTTCCGGAAAACGATAGCGCTGCGTCCACAGCACGTGCCAGCCTGACTCGACCCCGTTGATGAAGTCCGCCAGGCGCTGGCTCAGGATATACGCATCCGATTCGATGTGGATGATCTTGTCCACGCCCAGGGCCTTGGCCATCTCGATGGAGTGCAGGAAACTGCGCCACCATCCTGGATAAGTCGAGACATTTTGCCGGCCCAGGTTGCCGTTGAAGCGGATGATCAGGTTGTCATCGCCATCGAGTGACAAGGGCGCATCGTGCGGCACCGACTTGATGATCGTTTCCGGCGGCATGAATGGCGAGCCGTCGTCGATCATGAATTTCTTGTCGGCCTTGATCGGCTTTTCATTATTGTAGTAATCGAGCCATCGCTGATAGCGGTCATCCCATGCCTGGCGGTCTTTGATGTAGCTGGTACAAAATATGATGGATTTCATTGATAGAGACGTTTAACTTTATGCTAGCGATGCCAGTGGTCAAATCTGCGCGAAAACACAGGCAAGACTTGCCATGATTGGGATTATCGCCTGATTATCGCATGTATCAAGCTGCGCTGTATGCAAGAAAAACCCGCCTTGTCCTCTGTCAAAGCGGCGCTTTTCCACCTGGCAAACCGCGCGACGCGACGGCATGCGAACGCGGCGCCCGCGCACCAGGCGCTGGCCGCGCGCTCCGAAAGCGGCCGGTGCCGGCAACGTTTACTCGAAGGAGGGAAATGCGTATGCTGCGTAAAGCAGTTTTCTTCCATAAAACAAATAAACGAGACTCATGCCTACCTTCGATCATGCTGCGGCACGCCCCCTGACCCAACAAGACTACAAGACGCTGTCGCTGGCCGCCCTCGGCGGCGCGCTGGAATTCTACGACTTCATCATCTTCGTCTTCTTTGCCAACGCCATCGGCCAGCTGTTCTTTCCACCGGAAATGCCGGACTGGCTGCGTTTGCTGCAAACCTTCGGCATCTTCGCCGCCGGCTACGTGGTGCGCCCGCTGGGCGGCATCGTCATGGCCCACTTTGGCGACTTGCTCGGCCGCAAGCGCATGTTTACGCTCTCCATCCTGATGATGGCCGTGCCGACCTTGCTGATCGGCCTGCTGCCCACCTACGCCAGCATCGGCCTGGCGGCCCCGCTGCTGCTGCTCTTGATGCGCGTCTTCCAGGGCGCGGCCGTGGGCGGCGAAGTGCCGGGCGCCTGGGTCTTCGTTTCCGAGCATGTGCCCAGCCGCTACACGGGCTTTGCCTGCGGCGTGCTGACGGCCGGCCTGACGGTAGGCATCCTGCTCGGCTCGCTCGTGGCGACCGGTCTGAACACCGTCTACACGCCGCAAGAAATCAGCGATGGCGCCTGGCGCTATCCCTTCCTGCTGGGCGGCATCTTCGGCTTCGGCGCCATGTATCTGCGCCGCTGGCTGCATGAAACCCCTGTCTTTGCGGAAATGCAGCAGCGCAAGGCGCTGGCCACGGAAATGCCCTTGAAATCCGTGCTGCGCAGCCACCGCGGCGCCGTCTCCGTGTCGATGCTGCTGACCTGGATGCTGTCGGCCGGCATCGTCGTCGTCATCCTGATGACACCGGCCCTGCTGCAAAAGATCCACCACATCGCCCCGCGCACCACCTTGGTCGCCAATACCGTGGCCACCCTGTGCCTGGCCTTCGGCTGCATCATCGCCGGCATGCTGGCCGACCGCCTGGGCGGCAAGCGCGTGATCTTCACCGGTTCCGTGCTGCTGGCCATCAGTACCTATATCTTCTACACCACCATCGGCAGCCGCCCCGACCTGCTGCTGCCCCTGTATGCGATGACGGGCCTGTGCGTCGGCGTCGTCGGCGCCGTGCCGTATGTGCTGGTGCAAGCGTTTCCGGCGCAAGTGCGCTTCTCGGGACTGTCGTTTTCCTACAACTTGTCGTATGCGATTTTCGGCGGCCTGACGCCCGTTGTCGTGACACTGATGCTGAAAAACAACGTGCTGGGTCCCGCCTATTACGTGATCGGCGTGTGCGTGATCGGCATGCTGACGGCGCTGTTCATCAAGGATCAGCGGCAGACCGTGGGACGCTAGCGCCCCCTGCGGCAATCACTGCAGCAATCTTCCCCCAGGCAGGCGCCCGTTGCGCCTGCCATCCCTCCCAGGCTACCGGCATGCATGTCCAACATCGCGCACTGATCATCATTGACATGCAACAAGGCATGGCCAGTCCCGCCGCCGGCAAGCGCAACAATCCCGCCGCGGAACGCCGGATCGCCACCCTGCTGCAAGCCTGGCGCGCAGCGGACGCCACCGTCGTGCATGTGCGCCACATGTCCAGAACGCCAGGCTCGCCGTTCTGGCCCGGCCAGCCCGGCGTGGAATTTCAGGCAGCGTTGGCGCCCTTGCCCGAAGAGCATGTCGTGGAGAAAAATGTGCCCGATGCCTTCATCCACTCGGGACTGGAACGCTGGCTGCGCGTGCGCGGCATCGGCAAGCTGGTCATCGCGGGCGTCAGCACCAACAATTCCGTCGAGTCAAGCGCGCGCACGGCGGGCAACCTGGGCTTTGACACGCAAGTCGTCGCCGATGCGTGTTTTGCGTTTGCTCAAGTCGATTATGCGGGCACATCGAGAACGGCGGACGAGGTGCACGCGATGGCGCTGGCCAATTTGCACGGCGAGTATGCGCAAGTCGTGGTCACGGCGGACGTGATCGATGCACTGGCGGCCCTTGCCCAGCAGCAGCATGCCAGCTTGCCCGCCAAGCGATAGCAAACACACGACAGTGGCGCTGAAAAAGCATCGCCAACCGGGTCTTCGGCACCTTGCCAGCAAGCACACACAAGCCTGCGCCGCCTTAGGGCGGTTTTTTTTCGTCCGATTTGTCGCGCTGCACCAAATTCTGAAAAGACATTTCACATCGCGGAATTTCGAACGGCAGACTCAGCCATGAATCCTCTCACTTTTTGAAAATTCATTCCACATCATGAAAAACAATAATTAAGCCTTTGAAAAACAAAGACTTAATTTAAGTTATATGTCTTATATAAGACTTGAAGATCAGCGCGAATCAGCCTACTATTTAGTCATGCAGTTTGCTTCGACAAGACGTTGTGGCGCACTCGGCGATTTTCTCAAACATAGCTTTTCTTTTTAGGAGATTCACATGTCCCAATATCAAGACGACATCAAGGCTGTTGCCGGTTTGAAAGACCAACAAGGTAGCGCCTGGAACGCCATCAATCCCGAGTCCGCCGCCCGCATGCGCGCCCAGAACAAGTTCAAGACGGGCCTGGACATCGCCAAGTACACGGCCAAGATCATGCGCAACGACATGGCTGCCTACGATGCGGACCCATCCAAATACACCCAGTCGCTCGGCTGCTGGCACGGCTTCATCGGTCAACAGAAGATGATCTCGATCAAGAAGCACTTCAACAGCACCGACCGCCGCTACCTCTACCTGTCCGGCTGGATGGTCGCCGCCCTGCGCTCCGAATTCGGCCCGCTGCCGGACCAGTCGATGCATGAAAAGACCGCCGTCTCGGCACTGATCAAGGAACTGTATACCTTCCTGCGCCAGGCCGATGCCCGCGAACTGGGCGGCCTGTTCCGCCAGCTGGACGCGGCCCAAGGTGCTGAGAAGCAAGCGATCCAGGCCAAGATCGACGGCCACGTGACCCACGTCGTGCCCATCATCGCCGACATCGACGCCGGTTTCGGCAATGCCGAAGCGACCTACCTGCTGGCGAAACAGTTCATCGAAGCGGGCGCCTGCTGCATCCAGATCGAAAACCAGGTATCCGACGAGAAACAATGCGGCCACCAGGACGGCAAGGTCACGGTGCCGCACGAAGACTTCCTGGCCAAGATCCGCGCCATCCGCTACGCCTTCCTGGAACTGGGCGTGGACGACGGCATCATCGTCGCCCGTACCGATTCGCTCGGCGCCGGCCTGACCAAGCAGATCGCCGTCACCAATGAACCGGGCGACCTGGGCGACCAATACAACTCCTTCCTCGACTGCGAAGAAGTGTCGGCCGACGCGCTGGGCAATGGCGACGTCATCATCAAGCGCGAAGGCAAGCTGCTGCGTCCAAAACGCCTGCCAAGCAACTTGTTCCAGTTCCGCGCCGGTTCCGGCGAAGAGCGCTGCGTCCTCGATTGCATCACCTCGCTGCAAAACGGCGCCGACCTGCTGTGGATCGAAACGGAAAAACCGCATATCGCGCAAATCGGCGGCATGGTCAGTGAAATCCGCAAGGTCATCCCGAACGCCAAGCTGGTGTACAACAACAGCCCGTCGTTCAACTGGACCCTGAACTTCCGCCAGCAAATCTTCGACGCGATGAAAGCGGCAGGCAAAGACGTGTCCGCCTACGACCGCGCCCAGCTGATGAGCGTGGAATACGACCAGACGGAACTGGCGGCCCAGGCCGATGAAAAGATCCGCACCTTCCAGGCCGACTCGGCCCGCGAAGCCGGCATCTTCCACCACCTGATCACCCTGCCGACCTACCACACGGCCGCCTTGTCGACCGACAACCTGGCCAAGGAATACTTCGGCGACCAGGGCATGCTGGGCTACGTGGCCGGCGTGCAGCGCAAGGAAATCCGCCAGGGCATCGCCTGCGTGAAACATCAAAACATGTCCGGCTCGGACATCGGCGACGACCACAAGGATTACTTCAGCGGCGAAGCGGCATTGAAAGCTGCCGGCAAAGACAACACCATGAACCAGTTCTGAGCTTTTGGCTTGACGGTAGAGTGACCAAGCCCGCTTCGGCGGGCTTTTTTGCATCTGCGCCGCCGGCGGGCGGCAGTTGCGTAGGTCGGCTTGGCGGAACGCGTAAGCCGACCATGCACAGGCGCAGGCGCATCGGGCGCTGCGGCCTGCGATCCCCCTGGCAATAGCGCGGTTACCAAACTCACTACCGGCAATCGATATCGATCTCGTTCTGCCCGGCCTTGCGGCCTTTCCTGTAGGTGAACTCGCACTGGCTGACGCTGTCGTCCATCCTCCGCGACAGCGTGACTTCGCCATGCACGCCATAACTGCATTGCAGCCACTTGCCGTCTGGATAACGGCCTTCCAGCCGATAGCTGAGCGTCGTTTTCCCTTGCTTCGTGCGCTGCCCGCTGGGCACGAGTTGCCCTCTACGCTGCGGCGCGCCATCGATCGGCGCGGCGGCGCTCAGGTAGAGCGGGCCGCCGATATACGGCGTCCAGCCGGCCGGTACGGCGTTCAGGCTGATCGTTGACGCAGGCACGTTCTCCGGGCAAGCATGCGCGGCGGGCATCGCAGCCTGCGCGAACACAGGAAACAGGCAGCAGGCGATGCCGCTCAACCAACGTTGATGTTGCATCGATGCTCCCCTATTCGATGACCAAAAAGGCATCGGCATTGTTGCTGGGATCGATATACAAGCCATTCTTGTACTGGCCTTTGGAGCGCAAGGTGCGCGACGTCACGAGAGCGGGCCGTTTGTCCTTCCACTGATCCATGACAAGGATCCCGTCCAGCGCCTGCCCCATATACAGGGCCGCGTGATTGCCATGTTGCTGATTCGCATACTTGCCGTTGACGAAAGTGGCAATGGCCGTGCCCTTGCGCAGCAAACGGTTACCGAGCACTGCCTCGCCCTGCTTCCACGCCAGGGTGGCTGGGCCCCCCCCGTAATGGCGAACCAGCGCCACGCATTGATGGTTGCCGACCATGGCGGTTTTTTCCAGGTCGTCGACTTGGGTGCACGTGTAGGACATGGGACTCTCCGGGGGGGGGAGAGGCTGACGATACATGGGGGAAACTGTGAGGGGGTTGAGGTGGGATAAGGTTTGGGGGGCTTGGTACTCGGGGCGGCGGACTAGGATATTGCGCTGAAGCGCCGAGTTCCGCTCAAAAATGGGAGAGGGGGACTCCTATCATCGAGGTTCCGCCTTAATCCCCTCCATACCAACATAACTCTGCCTGGTACATGCCCCCAAATATGCCCCTTCGCCTTAAGCTCCCTAGCTGACTCAAAGCAGAGACGTCAAAATGGCGCTGGTTAAGTAATTTCTGACACAAGCGAGAGGTTCGCTTTCGGCCATTTTCTGTTCATAGGCAGAGGGCGGCACATTCACATACGTTTACTCCCGACAATTCATTCCATCAAGGTATTAATGTAGTTTAAATCATGCTATATTGGCAATTAGATTCACGAATTACTACGCGAAAGAGATAAATAATGACAATGGACTGGAACTTGTTGACATCAACCAAAAGGTTGGGTCGTGAATCTACGCCTAGCGCCGCTGACACGCGATCCGAATATCTTCGCGATTGGGACCGGATTGTGTATTCAAGCGCTTTCCGACGCTTACAGGATAAGACTCAGGTTTTTCCTTTATCCGAAAGCGACTACGTGCGCACGCGACTGACACATAGCATCGAAGTTTCGTCTGTAGGACGATCTCTGGGAACGTTATGTGGTGAATTTATTTTGCAGAAGGTTCCTAGATTAGAAATGGCGCCACATGATTTCGGAAGTATCGTAGCAGCGGCATGCCTTGCGCACGATATTGGAAATCCCCCTTTTGGTCATTCGGGGGAGGATGCAATTCAGTCGTGGTTTGCACTTCACGGCAACGAATTCTTGTTGGAGTTGTTGCCCTCCGAAAAACTGGATTTCCTTAAGTTTGAAGGCAATGCTCAAGGATTTCGACTCATCACACGGTTGCAAAGCTCTATAAATCGGGGTGGCTTCCAGCTTACCTACGCCGTACTTGCTGCGTATACGAAATATCCCAGAGGCTCAACAATATTGAAACGTACAGAAGGATATGTCAGCGAGAAAAAATTCGGATATTGCACCCATGATGCAGAAAATTTCAAGGCAATCGCGAGCGAGACAGGGCTAAACAAGAAGTCTGAAGGTACCTATGGACGGCACCCACTGGCGTTCCTGATGGAGGCCGCTGATGATATTTGCTACGGTATCGTCGATCTCGAAGATGGCCACCGACTGGGTCGGGTCACTTTTTCCGATGCGTGCGACCTGTTGTCGCCGATTGCATTTCCGGGGGAGCAAAAACCTAGTTCGTCGTATAAATTGATCGAAGACAAAGCCGGCCAAATTGAATACTTACGTGCGCGATCAATTGGAAATTTGATTCTTGCAACTGTAGAAGTTTTCAAATCAAATTACGATGAAATTATGGAAGGACGATTTGAAAAAAGCTTAGTTAGTCAATGTACGTTTTCCTCGGATCTTGAAAAAATTTCACTACTCTCTCAAACGCAAATTTACACAACGCCTGCGGTGCTACAAATTGAAGCCGCTGGTTTCGAAATTCTTGGCGGCCTCCTGGGGAAGTTCGTTCCTGCTCTATTAACGCCAAAAACCGAACGGACAGCAGCCCACAAAAAACTGGTGCAAATCGTTCCCAAACAGTTTGCTGTTGACGGAACGCCATACGAAAAACTACTCGGAGTTACGGACTACATTTCGGGGATGACTGATTCATTCGCGCTCACCTTATTCCGCCGGCTAAACGGGATTGAACTTCCAGGTAATTCAATCTGACCGATCAATTCAGTGTCACCTCCTTGCTCAAAAAACCTTCAGCAGACTTCGAAGCCTACTCTTGGCGGAAATTTAAATTTCCACGCCTCGGCAAAGCTGGACCTACACGCTACGAGGCTGCTGATTGTGTTTTGTAACCAGGTGCGAGCTGAGCACTCCCAACTCCGTACAACACCAACGGATCTTTGAGCCATAAGCGATATACGTCATCGTCTAGACTATGATCGGCGGAGCAATCAACATGTAGCTGACGCAAGATGTAACCAGCCATGGCGGCGCGAACCTTCAAATGAAGTACGCCATCCGCCATAGAGAAATCTCTTTTCACGATTTCAGGGTATTTACGATCGGGATGAGGTACAAGATCCAATTCGACGATACGATTCCATTGATGATCCTGTGAAGGTTGTTCCAATTTTTGTGGCGCGCTGGAATCAACCAAGCCAGCGTGATCGACTCGACTGATGACGAAATCAAGGAACCTCTCTTGCTTGCGATCATACGCACGGACGTGCCAACGGAGCCCGTCCGTCGCTAAGGCAAATGGAACAATCTCGCGTTCTGAGGCGCCACTCGTCGCTGAGAAATATTTTATTGCAACAACTTTGCCCAAGAAAATCGCTCGTGTGATTGGGGCTAGGATTGATATTTTTATGCGATTCAATGCTGGGGGGAGCTCACACGGCATCAAAGGTCCCTCAACAGGATTGATCCCGTCGCCAAATCCTTGCGAGAGCGCGGTTATGACACGTTCTGGAACATGTTCGAAAATCGGCGTGAATTCATCACGGATTGCATAGGCCTTTTCGACATTGTCAAAAACGATGTTGTTCGGGGCCAACTCTTTATAAAAAGCGAAATCTCTCGTCGCACCAGCCGAGGCAACTCCAAAGCGATCCATTACGTCTTGCCGCCCAACACGCCCAAAAAAATACAGTTTGAATTCGATGTACGCGAGGCGCTCGCGCTGATTGTGAGAAAACTGCGCCAGTTCGGCGCTTTTGTCAGTGGAGGAAATTTGCATCTCGCTAGTATCGTACAAGATAGAGCTTGCGTCAAACAGAAAAAATCGGTTGACCTAATCAAAATGATTCGATACCATACTCATCAATGACAGCGATTTGAGAGGAGCAAAAATGATGCAGCAAAAATAAAACAGGGCAAGCTAAAAAGCTTGCCCTGAGTGAGCCTAGCGTTAAGCCAGATTCGGGTGTGAGAACCGTGAGTGTGTCTTCGTTGGGTTGCCTTGTCAAGTTTTCGAACAAAGTTGTTGGCTCGCCGTTCGGCTATTTGGACGTCGATATGTAAATTCGAACTAGGAAAATCCTCACCATGACATCACTTAACATACCGGTCAATCTTGACCACCTCAATACTGTGCCAGAGCACAACGTTTCTTCCACAAAAGAGTCTCTAGCTCACAATGCCTGGCGTACCGTTCTCGTCGCTGATGAGAGTCTAGATTTCAAGGAAATTCAGGTCGAAGCGACCCGCCCAACTGGCGAGCAAATTCTCATCGCTTCCGTCGGATCTATTTTTTCAGATGCCGTGTTGCTTCAACTGTTACCGACCGGGGAATTGGAGGGCATTCGTCTCCAAGAAAGTCCAACATTAGAAGTTAGCAACAAGTTCTTGGTCGTTCGATCAGACCGCAGCTACTACTTCACCATCGACGGGGTAAAGTTGGAATGGCCCCATCGCTTGATTTCCGGGTATGCAATTCGGACACTGGGACGGATTGGCGTTGAGCGGGACATTGTTCTAACGCGCTCTGCTGATAAGCTGGAAATTGTGACAGACAGTGATTTAGTGGATTTAGATCTCCCTGGAACTGAAGTACTAAACACGAAGCTGCGGAGCTGGAAGCTGCGTGTTCAAGCAGTCACTATGGATTACACGGAGTACTCCGTCAAAGTAAGTGACGCCATGAAGCGTGCTGGCTTTGATCCGACGAAAGCGTGGCATATTTTTCTCATCGTAGAGGGACAGCCAAAAAAAGAGGTGACCATCGACACGATCATCGACCTCCGCACACCCGGCATCGAAAAGATCCGCTTAATGCAACGCAACGTGGACAATGGAGATGGGTTGAGCGCGGAGGCGGTACATGGCTTTGAGCTTCTGGATTCCGACACAGCTTATCTCGACAGGTTGGGGTTGCAATGGGAGACAATTCTCGCTGAAGATCGTCGGTGGTTACTCATCTACGGTTACCCTCTGGGCGAGCGCTACGTACCAGCACTCGTATCACTCGCGCTTGACATCCCAAAGGACTATCCGGCCGCCCAAATTGACATGTTCTACTTCGCGCCGGCAGTGAGTCGAATGGATGGGCATCCAATTCTAAGCACACAGGTCCGTGCCACTATCAAAGGTGCAGAGTTTCAGGGGTGGTCCCGGCACCGAAACAGTTCGTCGGCTTGGGACGCCGCTGTGGATAACGTAGCTACACATCTGGCACTGGTCGACAGTTGCTTGGACCGGGAGTTCGGCGAATGATCCCGATAACTACACTTACCATGGACGAGGGTACTAACTCACGTCTTCTTGCCCACTTGTATCCGGGCGACGGACTAGAAGCTGCTGCAATCCTCGTTTGCACTACCGTACCTGGGCCGCGTGTCCGGCTGCTGGCCCGTGATCTCATCCTAGTTCCCCACGGAGAATGCGGTCGCCGTACTGAATCGTCATTAACTTGGCCTGGCGCTTATATTGAGCGTGCAATTGATCAAGCTGGACAGGGGCAACTTTGCCTAATGCTCGTTCATTCACATCCAACTGGGTATCCAAGTTTTTCGGCGATGGACGATGCGAGTGATTGTGCTGTAATGACGAGTATCTTCGAAGCAGGAGGTGATATCCATGGGTCTGCCGTGGTCCTCCCAAACGGCACCATGCTGGCGCGGCTTTACAATAAATATGGGATCACCGTCCCGGTCGATCTGATCTCGATAGCTGGCGACGATTTGCGCTTCTGGTGGAACGATGACCTAAAAAGTGCCGGCAAGCGACCAGTCGCATTTACTTCAGCGATGACGGCTGAGCTTTCTCGCTTAACCGCATGTGTTATCGGCGTTTCGGGGACGGGATCGATTGTCGCGGAGCAGGTCTGTCGACTTGGTTTTGGCCGGGTCATCCTGATTGACCACGATATAGTTGAGGAAAAGAATCTTAACCGGATTCTTAACATGACGAATCTCGATGCACGGCTTAGACTCCCGAAAGCTCACGCGTTTGCGGCTCGCGCCAATCAGTTTAGGAGCGAAGACTTCGTCACGGGAATTTCCGAAAACATACTGAGTCGTACGGCAGTGCTTGCAGCATCTCAGGCAGACGTAATTTTTTCATGCGTTGACACGCACAGGGGACGATCCGTTGCTGATCGAATCGCATCGTCATTCCTAATGCCGCTGTTTGACGTCGGGGTGGCAATCCCTACAAGAGCGGCCGGAGACCGTTTCGTGATTGATGAGGTGACGGGCCGGGTTGATTACGTGAAGCCTGGAGGTGCAACGCTTGCTGATAGAGGGGTATATACACCATCTACATTACAAGCCGAAGCCCTCGCGGAATCGGATCCACATGCCCACGCTGTACAGGTCCGTGCTGGATACATTGAAAGTATCCCTGAGCAGGCTCCATCGGTTATCTCTTTGAACATGCGAGCAGCGAGCGCATGTGTCCTGGAATTTATCGCACGAGCCTACCCTTTTCGACATGAGCCTAACAAAAAGTATGCCCGGACGCGATTTATGCTCGCCGAAGGACTGGAAGAGCACAGCAAGGAAGCAGACTTTTTAATCGGATCTAATCAGTTGCGAGCGCGCGGGGGATGCGAACCTTTGCTTGGCCTGCCGACACTGGCACCAGCCCGACAGCGATATGAAAAGGGACTGCGATGAATCTCAAAATCTTATGGCTTAAGCTAAAAGACGCGGTCCTTCCGACACGGGCGCTCCGAGTGTTGAACTCGGATGAAGTGCCGTCATGCTTACCCCGCCGGGATCTAGTTCTTTGTAGTCTACACGGCGAGGAGTGGTGTATCGGTATGAGATGTCCATGTGGTTGCAAGCAACGAATCGAATTACCGCTACTAGAAGAGGTGAGGCCTCGCTGGCAGCTCAATTTCGATAAGCGAGGAAAGCCAACCTTGAATCCATCGATTTGGTTACGGGAAGGTTGCTGTTCACATTTCTTCGTTCGTAGTGGCAAGATAATTTGGGTGTAATCGTTCTTCACTGCAGATCACTCTGCGTAGAAAGTACCACGCAGAGTGATCTGTCCCAACGGCAGTTTTAAATTTGACTTGAGGCGGTACCATGCAGAAGATCGATCATGAACTCGTTGTTTCACCAACCGACCTGACGACTTTCGTCGATAGCCCGTTTGCCAGTTGGATGGCCCGTGCGGAGCTGGAGGACCGGTCGGCTGCGGTCCAGCGTGACGAACCCGATGGTTTGATGACCCTACTTGGAGAGCGCGGAATCGAGCATGAGCGCGCTAAGCTTGAACAGTTCAGAAGTGAGGGGCGCACTATATTCGAGGTACCAACGGGCGGTTCTTCACGAGACCGCTTGGCCGCGACAGAGGTTGCACTTCGTTCTGGTGCAGACGTTATATATCAGGCCTATCTCGCGCTGCCGCCGTTTGCTGGTTTCGCTGATTTTCTGGTTAAAGTTCCCGGCCGATCCAAGCTCGGTGACTTTCACTACGTAGTGTGGGACACCAAGCTTTCTTCGATAGTCAAGCCCACTTACCTACTTCAGACTTGCTGTTACGCCGAAATGCTTGAGGCTGTGCAAGGCATCTTGTCCGAAACATTGACCATTGCGTTAGGTAGTGGCGTTGATGAGTCGTTTCGGACATTGGATTTCATGTCATATTATCGTGCGATCAAGGCCGAATTTCTCCACGCCCAAGCCAACTTTAGTAGCGCCGATCATGCTGATCCAGGAAAGTCGGAGTCGTGGGGAAATTGGTCAGATTTTGCGAACCAGCTTTTCGTCGAACGAGACCATTTAATCCAAGTCGCGAATATTCGAAGAAGCCAAATAGTTCGTCTAAATGCTGCTGGGATTGCAACGATGCTTCAGCTTGCTGAGCTGCCAGCGAATGCCGACGTGAAGGGGATCAACGGGCCGATGTTAGCCCGCCTTCGTGCGCAGGCGGCGATTCAGTGTGGTAGCAAAGGGCTACCCAAGCCGCTTTATTCCGTCGGAGCAATCCCAGGTCAGGGCCTTGCACTTCTGCCGCCATCATCACCGAATGACATTTTCTTCGACATCGAGGGCTTTCCGCTGGAGAAAGGTGGACTGGAATATTTATGGGGTAGCGCATATTTTGAGGGCAACGAGCGCAAATTTCTTGATTTGTGGGCACACAACGCCGAGCAAGAAAAGCAGTGCTTCATTGATTTTATTACTTGGGCATATGCCCGCTGGGTCGCCGACCCGTCAATGCACATCTACCACTACGCAAGCTATGAGATCACAGCATGTAGGAAGCTAATGGGGCGACATGGAGTGTGTGAGATGGAAGTTGATCAACTGCTGCGTAATGAAGTATTCGTTGATCTATATAGGATTGTTAAAGACGCACTGCTGCTTGGTGAGCCTCGGTATTCGATCAAGAACGTCGAATGTCTTTACCGGCCGAAGCGGGCAACTAACGTTGCCAATGGAGGGGACTCCGTGGTGGTCTACGAACGATGGCGTACAGAGTTTCGCCGTGACAATCCTGGGGAAATTCCGCCTCGGGATTCTTGGACGACCTCAAGCGATCTTTCGAACATACGCGACTACAACAAGGATGATTGCGATTCGACACAAGAGCTTGTTGTGTGGCTCCGCGAGCAGCAGGCTCAACACAGTATTGCCTACTCAGGCAAAGAGGTTGTGGTTGCGGCGCCCGAGTCAGAGGAACTTACGAATCTCATCGTGCTGAGGGACGCGTTGCTTGCCAAGTCGATAAACGACAATAGCGCGAGCTCGGGTAGTGGCGGGGTTGCCGAGATCCTGGCTTGGCTCCTTGAATTTCATCGCCGTGAAAGCAAGCCTGTGTTTTGGCGAATGTTCGACCGGATGGCTAAAAATGAAGAGGACTTGTTTGATGATTTGGATTGTGTTTCGGGGTGCGAGCGTACTGAAATTCCGCCGTTTAAACAGGGACCTCGAGACAGAAACTTGACATACCAATATCAATTTGACCCATCTCAAGAATGCAAGGGTCAGCGTGGCACCTACTACATACTTGGACAATTGGAAGACAACAAGGTAGAGGTTGTAAGTATCGATACTTCGCTTGGACTTATTTGCGTCAAGTCAGCTAAAGAGCCGCCTCGACGTATCACGTTGATTCCCGACGAATTCGTGCGGCCTTTGCCTATACCGAGTGCGATCGAATATGTCGCAACGCGTTATCTTCAGTCTGCAGGCGGAATCGACGCTATCTTGGATTACCTGCAGCGTACGCCTCCGGACATTGCTGGAATAGAAAGGGGGCAAGCTATCCTTTCAGCGGATGAGACTACCGATAGCCTTGAGGCAACCATTGCTGCGGTAGTTGGCATGCAAAATACTTGCCTTACAATTCAAGGTCCACCCGGAACTGGCAAGACTTACACTGCATCGCACGTCATCGCGCAGCTGATGCGCGATGGAAAAACGGTAGGCATCACCAGCAATAGTCATAAGGCAATTAACAACCTGCTGATCGGTGCAGCGACGGTTTGTAAGAAGCAAGGAGTTGCCGCAACTTTCACATGCACCTCAAATACGGATGATCGGCTAGGTGAACTAGGCGTCGTCGTAACCGAAAACAAAGGACTACTTGATCGTATTTCACCGGCAACTGTCGTTGGCACAACGGCGTGGGGATTTTGCCGTCCTGACGTGGAAAAGAAGTTCGATTATCTCTTCGTCGACGAGGCGGGCCAGGTAAGCGTGGCGAATCTGGTTGGTATGAGCCGCGCAACAAATAACATCGTTTTGATTGGTGATCAAATGCAGCTTGGCCAACCGACGCAAGGAACTCACCCAGGAGAAAGCGGCATGTCTGCACTGGACTATTACATGGGTTCGCAAGCAACAATACCCGACGATCAAGGGATTTTTTTGGGAACAACTTGGCGCATGCACCCTAATGTGAATGAGTTCATTTCAGACGGAATTTACGAGGGCAGACTATCCGCAGCGGAAGGGAATGAGCGTCAGGTCGTACGGGTCCCTAACGGCTACGAAGGAGTTCTTAACTTGGAGGCCGGTGTTCTAGTCGTACCTGTGGAACACGCCGGAAATACTCAAGGGAGCGACGAGGAGGTTGATCAAATTGCCGTTCTTACGCAGGAGTTGATTGGACGGACGATGATTGCGAGAGATGGGACTGAAAGTTTGGTTACTTGGGAGGATATTTTGTTTGTAGCCCCGTACAATTTTCAAGTCAACAAACTCAAAAGTAGGCTGGCTAGTTTGCCCGGTGGAGAGGCCGCTCGCGTAGGAAGTGTTGACAAATTTCAGGGACAGGAGGCCGCCATAGTTTTCTTATCGATGTGCAGCAGCGATGCGAATGAATCTGCGCGTGGGTTAGACTTTTTGTTTGACGAACGCCGCCTCAATGTTGCTATATCTAGGGCAAAGAGTTTGGCTATTGTTGTGATGAGTCCTTCACTGGCGACGACTAGAGTTTCGACGCCCAGCCAGATGAAAAAGGTAAATGTCCTTTCTCGTTTATCCGCAATGCAATAGCGAACTATGATGGACTAGGGCACCACGGGAGCGTATGACTACAAGCTAAATGTTCCCTGCTCCTAACGAAAACGACAGCTTTACTGTCGTAGTAGCGGGTGCATCGGCAAGTGGTTGTTATTCTCCGGCCGCCTAATTCCACGTCCGGTGGTTCAAGACTGCGTGGCGTAGGTACCATCGTGATTGCGGCCGCACAGTTGCTTGAGTTGAAGGCTTAAGTCGGGCATCGCATACCCTTAAATCAAACTTGGGGTGATCGAGTCAGTTAAGTGTTCTGGCCACCGTGCTTGCCGCAGCAAGGACGGTCTTTTAGAAGTCTCAGGACACCGCGCTCGTGTATTGGGTGCGTCTACTGCTTACCCGCGCCGCATGCGCGTATGGCGCCGCGATCCGCTCCTTTAGAAGCCTGATCGCGGTGAGACCAATTACCCAGGGTGCATGGGGTGTGACTCACACACCTTTTCGACCCACGAGGAGCAAGGATGGCAAGCAGCATTCTGCAGCAATGATAGCCGTAGATCCGCTGTCACTGGCCTGCGTTACTGAGAAATCCGTGGCGATTCAGAGATGCGGCGCTCACGGGAAGTCGGTGCTGAGCCGACGCTTACGGCGCAACACCGTCTACGTCAACACCAAATGCGGCGAATTCCCCTAACACATTAAGATCACCAGGCGCGCTTCGGTATGAGTTCGGGACGATGTGCTGGCTTGGAGAGGTAGGCACCACCACACCAGTTGCGAATTGCACGACAAGCGGATCGTCAAACCCGTGCCCGCATTGAGCAGGTTCTCATCGTTCTAGGCAAGTGGGTGGCAAAGCACGGCGCTCCATCCGCTTAGTGCACCATGATGCATTTGTGCAGAAAGGCCGAAAATTACTCCCCCCAGAAACCTCTAGGGGTTAGCTAAATGCCAAGGAAGATGGTGAACTACCTCATCGATTCGTCGAAATAACGATTCATCCATGTCTTTATAATTAGATCGAAGAGTTCTGGTGGCCGATGCAACATTTAGTGTAGACAAGCTTCGTGGATTTGATGCCGGTAACGGCGCCGTAACATCTGAAATCACTATCACCGTAATTTTCTTTACGTTATTTACTAAACAATGTAGGAGTCTGGTATTTCCGTCGATCACAATAAGTTGGCCATCCATTTCCTCTAAAATTGGAGGGCAAATAATCGAGTGCGAACCATCATTTAATAAAACCTTCTTTAAATCAAATAGATCCAACCCAAGAGATTTTAAGTCTTCAATATGCCGCTCCATTTGAAACACCTTAAATTCTTTAACAGATTTTTGTAGAACCAATATTTCTCTTGAAACATCGATGCTTTTAATAGAAATTTCAGCATTCTTATAAAATGAAATTTTTCTTAATCGATCAAACAGTTCTTCTGGTGCACAATCAAGAAAAGGGAATTTTATTTTTTTAATTTCTTTCGGAAAAACAAATTTACTTATTTCATTCGATACAATACCTAAAATAACGGAGTCATTTGCATAGGAATACAGCCGCAACTTACCAGAAGTATAATCTTTATCATCTCCAATTTTTCCGCGAAAATCGCTGATTACTGCTCGTCCATATGCTGATGGAAGATCGAACAAAAACCCATCTATCGGAAGAGTACTTTCATCATCGACCGAAAATATCGTAGCTCCAAGCTGACTCAACAAAGATCTTCGCCTCAATTCGTTTCGATCGCTTGTTTTTGAAACAATACATGTGATTTCGACGCCCCTCCTCGCAGCAGACGAAATAGCTAAAAATGAAAAATCAACCCAATAAGTTGAAACTCCAACAAAGTAGAATTTTTCTTCACATTGCTTTAACGATTTGATCATTAACAACAACTTCTCATCATACCCCTGATAAATTCGCGTCGAAATATCAGTCCGGATTTTTGAGCGTTCTTTACGCAAAAAATTAGCGACTGAGTTCTCGCCAGACTCGTGCAGAATTTTCTTTTTATTCGCATCAATGTCAAAATCAGTTGACCGTATATTACCCGTATTTATTGAAATAACATACACATCCGGTTGAAGTGATGATTGAATGTAAGTCGCGCTCGAAATTACAGCATTAGCCAAAGATTTCAAGAAATCCAAAAGCCTGCTTGGTTTTTCTGATTCTTGAACTTCTTCACAAAGTCTAAACGCAAGTATTTCTGAAAGAATGCCCCTATCCAACTCGCCATCTGCCCTGGTGGAAAACACATAAGACGGAAGATTACTTACAGCGCCGCCATCAATGAGTAGGGACGAGCCAAACGGGACGGCCCTATAGAAAAATGGAATTGTAGATGAACAACGGACGGCAAAGGCGACACTGTCGTCAGGCGTTGTTTCCCGCGACCAAATTTTCGGTTGACCAGAAACCAAGTCGGTTGCAACTACGTGAAGCGGCAACCGAAGTTCTTTAAAGGTAATCGGTCCAGCTAATCCTAACCCACGCTCCGGACCAATAATTTCTCGCAATTGCTTTTCCATCCAGGATTCAATTTTTGAGGAGCTATGCAGTCCAGAATTGAGCGCAATAGTAGCAGCTTCCTTCCATCGCCCACGAGTAAATAACCGAGCAGTCCTAATCAAGTATGAGTTGCGAAAAAAGTTCGCTTCTTTTTTGCCGGAAGGAATAATAAAAGAAGGAAAGTCAGTATCATCCATCAATTTACTGAGCTGCGGCGCATCATAACCAGCCGCAATCAATGCGGCTACAATCGAACCACCGGATGTACCCGCAACACGACCAAAATTAATTCCTGCTTTTCGTGCAGCGGCAAAGGCACCAGCGTGTGCCGAAGCCCGCACCCCACCACCTTCAAACACACCCCAGCAATGGGAAAAATATATTGTAGACATATTTAATTTATTATATATAATTTAATTATACTAATGCATCAGCCAATTTATTTTTGGCAACCTCAATCAGACTTGGGTGACAATATTTTTCCAGTCCAGTCAAGACATCCTCCAATGCTCCTTCCTCTTGGCAGACCTCACGCAAAAAATTCTTAACTGTTGCCGAAAGCTCAAAGTCCAATTTTGCAGCTAGATTTACTGCCCTAGATGCCTGAATTAGCGGCAAAATTACTTCATCAGATTGAAATTCCACAACCTTATCTTGGATCGCAGCTATCGCACCAATCTCAAATATTTCAGACTTGTCAAAAAATTGATCTGGCTTAAATATAATTGAATTAAATGTATAGTCCGCAGTAAATGGAAGCGTATTAAAATCAACATCCAGAGAATGCCGTTTAATATGATAAGTATTGGGTAAATCCCAAGCATCAAAATAAATAGTTGACTCCCTTCTTCCTGCGCCGCCAAATACTGTCGGCGTAGCCTGCGCGCCTAATATCGTTACAATAGAACTACTTCCTGATGCAACCATATCGATATCGTTTGATGAACGAATGACGGAGTTGACTATTTCGTCTATTCTATCGCGAGCCCAGCCGCCAAATACGACTGCCTTAATTCCCTTATTTTGCATAGTTTTTATATGAAAGCAAAAAATCGGATCAGAGAAAATTAATTCATTGAACTTATTCTGCATATACTCGACATACTTCTCCAGCAAAGACGACGACAACTCTCTATTTGCAGGAAAAGGCCGATCGGAAGATAAAATCTTTACGGGGAGAACCGGAAGTTGAGTTATCATTTTTCCATAAATAAATTTATTAATTTAACCATGCACGATTCTACTTTAATTTAAATTTTCTTTAGAAATTCTTGAGGTAACCAAGAAAAATTAGGGCGGAAATGGTGTACACACCACAGGCTACAGCGAAAATGCCATTTTTACCAAGAATAATTTTTATCATGGCACCAACGGCTCTCCCCTTAATTCTGTTCCGTTGAGCACAAAGTGCGAATAAGGCAGGAGTGAAGTTAGCTGACCGGCACCGCCGGTTAGCTAACTTCACCTATCCTGCCCCGCTTCGCGCAGCGACTAAACCACAAAAATCGTCGGACACAACTTCGACCAAACCATTTTTTTGCAGGTACGAGAGCAAATTTAGCAGGAATGTATGCCGAAACTAGCACGGTAGTTCCGCCCCGTGCAGCGACTGAACCCTTAAATCACCGGGTAATACCTCGGTCGAACCATTTTTTTGCAGGTACGAGAGCAGATTTAGCAGGAATGTATGCCGAAAGTAGCACGGTTGATCAGCGGCAATAGGCAGCGTTCAAGTGGGAACATTTGACATGCATCTGAGCCGACCTTGATCAATGTCAGCAACAAATTTTCATAGTCTGCTTTACGAGTTCTACACGGCAATAGCGCACTTCTCCTCCGATGGCTGCGCCTTTCCGCGTGGACAGAAAGTGCCCCCTTGGAGGCGGTCAAAACGATTGCTGGCAGGTATTGATGGCGTGAGATGCCAGCAGTCGCATGCACATGTGGCGGCGATACAGAAACAGGACCAATAAAATCGGGGCCGCGCCAATGCATCTATCGCATGAAGAATGCGCTGTCGAATGCCCAATTTTTAGCAGCTAAAGCTTCCACGAACCCGCTCCTGTGTCCAGTCTTGATCTCACACATAGTGCGCGGCAGGCTTGATCCAAGTGGCATGGCAGGCCGATTCTTGTTGCACCAGCGATTACGGCATTCGATACTGGACCCATGTTTTCGGAATAATGATTGCGAGCGCATCTAGACGAAGGACGAATCGGTCGCAGGGTAAGGTCTGCGGCATATGCCATCCGCCCCGGTGCTGCCGCTGGCATTTTTGATTCACGAAGGGGGACGCCATGAAAGCAGCGACAACCGAATACCTGAAAGAGCGCCGCGTGGAACCGCGCATGAGCGAAGAGCGCTTCATCCGCCTGGGCGAAGTGCTGGCAACCTGCGGCAAGTCACGCAGCAGCGTTTATGCGGGCATCAAGGAAGGCACATTCCCTGCCCCAGTCAAGCTGCAAGGACGCTCCTCAGCCTGGCTCAGGAGCGAGGTGCTACGCTGGATGCAAGCGTGTATCGAGGCCAACAGACCTGCAGACACGGTATGCTCAATAATCGACAATTCATCAAGCATCAGGCCAATCGGTAACAAAGGAGCCTGAGCCAAATGAAGCGGGAGATACCGGCGGCATAGAGACGCTCACCTCCGCCGCTGCGCCACCCTGGCATCCCTCATGGCCTCGATCAAGTCATCTTCATCAATGCCCAATCCAAGGCAGCCAAAGATGATGTCGGCACAGTAGTCGTACAGCAAATCAATCACCTCTACGCTGCGCTCCTTCTGGATTTTCTCCAGCATGGCCTGCATGTCGCTTCGCACGGCTTCATCGGCCTCGACGCGGCTCAGCGCCGGGAATACAAGGCCGTGCAACCGCTCCAGCGCTTGCCTTCCAACCTGGCTTACGCAGCGCTCCACCTTTCTATCGTCCATGGCAACTGGAAGCAGGCAATGCCGCCTGACGGGCTTCGGTGGACGCATGTGGGCCGCGTCGAATTCTGTGCGCGGGTCCAGCCCCTCGTGCAGCATCTGGCGTGCGACTGCGCGGCGGCATCGAGCAAGCGTTGGCGATACCTCCGGGTAGTGGCCGAATGTCAGGGCATTTTCCTTGCCGTCCTTCTGGCGAAATTTCATGCGCCAGACCTTCGAGCCAGTCGGCATGACTTCAACATACAGGCCGTAGCCGTCGAATAACTTGAATGGCTTGTCTCCAGGCTCGGCCTGTATCAGCTGCTGCTCAGTCAGAGGTTCAATTCGTCTTGGCATGGCTGTCTCCTTAACGACGCGGCGCTGGCCACACCAGTTCCAGCGATCCATGATGGCCTGGCTGCGGCGTATCACCGCGCTCCACGGCTTCCAGGTAGTCAGCCCACTCCTGCATCATCTTGCGGCGCTCCGACAGGAACTGGGCGCGGTCGTAGGCGCTGGCCACCTTGTCCTTGGGCGCGTGCGCCAGCTGGCGGTCCACCACCTCATGGCGGTAGCCCAGGCGCTCCTTGATGGTGCTCATGGCCAGCGCCCGGAAGCCGTGGCCCGTCATGCGGCCCTTGTAGCCCATGCGGGCCAGCGCCACCAGCAGCGTGTTGTTGCTCAGCGGCTTGTCGTGGTCGCGCTGGTTTGGAAACAGGTACGTGCCGCGGCCGGTGATGGTGTGCAGCTGGCGTAGCAAGGCCAGCGCCTGGCGCGAAAGGCAGACGTGGTGATTGGTCGTGTCGGGGTTGACGGTCAGCTTGCCGCGCTTCATGCGCTGCCAGGGAATGATCCACTCCCCCTTCTCCAGATCGACTTCGCTCCATGGCGTTTCTATCAGTTCACTGGTGCGCACGAAGACCAGCAGCATCATGCGCAGCGCGATGCGCGTCGGCTCGAACATGCGCGCCTCGTTGCGCGCCAGCGTGTCCAGGAAGGCGGGTAATTCATCGGCGTCGATGGCGGCGTAGTGCGAGGCGCGCTTGGTCTTCAGGACGTCCTTCATGTCCACCACCAGGTTGCGGTCGGCCAGGCCGCACTGGATGGCGTAGCTGAATATCTGCGAGCAGACGGCTTTCAGCCGATGTGCAATCTCGGTCGCGCCGCGCTCCTCGATCTTGCGCAGCGTGGCAATCAGTTCGCGGTGCCGGATTTCCGTGATTGGCCGGTCGCCGATGCTTGGAAAAATATCGGCTTCCAGGCGCTGCAGCATGTTCTTGGCAGTACGCTCGCTCCATGTCGGCACCTTGTTCGCGTACCACTCGCGGGCGATTTTCTCGAAGGTATTGGATGCTTTTTCGGCGGCGAGCCGCCTGATGTCGTCGCGGTGCTTGGCGGGGTCAACTCCATTCAGCAGCAATCGGCGCGCCTCTAGGCGCTTTTCTCGCGCATCCTGTAGCGTGACTTCTGGATAAGGGCCGAAGGTGAGCCGATTTTCCTTGCCATCCAATTGGCGAAATTTCAAACGCCAAATGCGCGAACCGCTGGTTGCGACTTCAAGATAGAGTCCACCGCCATCAAATAGCTTGTACGGTTTCTCCCTGGGCTTGGCATTCCTGACCTGCATCTCGGTCAGCGAAACGTTGTTCTTGGCCATGGTAGTCTCCCTCGGCACAATGCCGGAAACTACTTTTGACCCACTTCCGGGGGCAAGGTTCCTAGAGCCGGGGGCATACGACCTGGGTAATGCCCCCCGATGAGCTGGATGCAGCTGGACAGTACTGGACGCCAGAATACAAAAAAACCGCTTTAGCACGGGCTAAAACGGTTTTTTGTGGACGTTCTTGGACTTCCTTGAACTGGCCAATTTGTATCCTTGGCGGAGAGAGGGGGATTCGAACCCCCGATAGGCTATGAACCTATACACGCTTTCCAGGCGTGCGACTTCAACCACTCATCCACCTCTCCTGCAGGCAATGCGTCTACTTACTCGCATTGCGTACTATTTCTCGCTTGTCGCGAAGCCGCAGATTATAGCAAAGATTCTACGGACTGCCAAAGTTATTTACTGTGGGGTAAAACATTCAGGCATCGAAAGCAAACCCGGAAGGACTGGGGTCGGACCTGCAGGGGGCCTGCGTCCCAGTGGGACGCAGGCCGATCCCGCAGGGACTGACCTTCTTAAGACGCTTCCTTCAGCTGATCCAGAATCGCCGGGTTTTCCAGGGTCGAGACGTCTTGCGTGATCGTCTCGCCCTTGGCCAGCACGCGCAGCAGGCGGCGCATGATTTTGCCGGAGCGGGTTTTCGGCAGGTTGTCGCCGAAACGGATTTCCTTCGGCTTGGCGATCGGGCCGATTTCCTTGCCGACCCAGTTGCGCAGCTCCAGGGCCAGCTTCTTCGCCTCCTCGCCGGTCGGACGCGCTTGCTTGAGCACCACGAAGGCGCAGATCGATTCACCTGTCGTGTCGTCCGGACGGCCCACCACGGCCGCTTCGGCCACCAGCGGGTTGGCCACCAGCGCCGATTCGATTTCCATCGTGCCCATGCGGTGGCCCGACACGTTCAAGACGTCATCGATGCGGCCCGTGATGGTGAAGTAGCCCGTTTCCTTGTTGCGGATGGCGCCGTCGCCTGCCAGGTACATCTTGCCGCCCAGTTCTTCCGGGAAATAACTGGACTTGAAACGCTCGGGGTTGTTCCAGATCGTGCGGATCATCGATGGCCATGGACGCTTCACCACCAGGATGCCGCCCTGGCCGTTCGGCACGTCCTGGCCCGCCTCGTCGACGATGGCGGCCATGATGCCCGGTAATGGCAGGGTGCAGGAACCGGGGACCATCGGCGTGGCGCCCGGCAATGGCGTGATCATGTGGCCGCCCGTTTCCGTTTGCCAGAAGGTATCGACGATCGGGCATTTCTCGGCGCCGATGTGCTTGTAGTACCACATCCACGCTTCCGGGTTGATCGGCTCGCCGACCGTGCCCAGCAGGCGCAGGCTGCTCAGGTCGTAGTTGCTTGGATGCACTTTCGGGTCCACGTCGGCCGCCTTGATCAGCGAGCGGATGGCCGTCGGCGCCGTGTAGAAGATGCTGACGTTGTGTTTCTTGATGGTTTCCCAGAAACGGCCCGCGTTCGGGTAGGTCGGGATGCCTTCGAACACCACTTGCGTGGCGCCCACGGCCATCGGGCCGTAGGCGATATAGCTGTGGCCCGTCACCCAGCCGATGTCGGCCGTGCACCAGAACACGTCGTCCGGCTTGATGTCGAAACTCCACTTCATTGTCAGCGCGGCCCACAGCAGGTAGCCGCCGCTCGAATGCTGCACGCCCTTCGGCGTGCCCGTCGAGCCGGAGGTGTACAAGATAAACAGTGGGTGCTCGGCATCGACCCATTCCGGCTCGCATTGCGCGCTCTGGCCTTCGACCAGGTCGTGCAGCCAGGTGTCGCGGCCGGCCACCATCGGCAGGTCGCTGCCCGTGCGTTGATACACGATGACGTTTTTCACGGAATCGCAGCCGCCCAGCGCCAGCGCTTCGTCGACGATGGCTTTCAGGGGCAGCTTCTTGCCGCCGCGCAGTTGCTCGTCGCCCGTGATGACGGCCACGGCGCCCGCGTCAATGATGCGTTCCTGCAAGGATTTCGCCGAGAAGCCACCGAACACGACGGAGTGCGTGGCGCCGATGCGCGCGCAGGCCTGCATGGCGGCAACGCCTTCGACGGACATCGACATATAGATGATGACGCGATCGCCCTTGCTGATGCCCTTGGCTTTCAGGCCGTTGGCGAACTTGCAGACTTTTGCGTGCAGTTCCGTATAGCTGGCCTTGGTGACGCTGCCGTCGTCCGCTTCGAAGATGATGGCCGTCTTGTCGCCCAGGCCGTTTTCGATGTTGCGGTCCAGGCAGTTGTACGACACGTTCAGCTGGCCGTCCTCGAACCATTTGTAGAATGGGGCGTTGTCTTCGTTCAGGGTGCGGGTGAACGGCTTTTTCCAGCTCAGGTTCTCGCGCGCCAGCTTGGCCCAGAAGCCTTCGTAGTCGCGTTCGGCGTCGGCCACCATGGCGCGATAGGCATCCATGCCGGAAATCGTTGCCTGCGCGGCAAACGCCGCCGATGGTTCGAATACGCGCGACTCTTCTGGTCCCTGCTGCTGTGTGCCCTGCCCTTGGTTCTCTGTACCGGCCATGCTAGTCTCCAGTGTAGTAATTGTTTGCTAACACCATATCGCCCGTGTCTTACGGACGCCTTACATGGTGCGTTTTTCACCGCATCAATTCTAACCAACTTCGCGGCCGCCGGTCGGCGACCGGCGCGCGGCCACGCATGATGCAGGTTTTTTTGTCCCGCTCGCACTTAATTTGTGTTGGTTTGCGCTCGATCAAGTTCCTCTTCCGCAATCAAGGGCATGCGCAGTGAGGATCAGCAAGTGTAAAATGTCGGGCATACCAAAAATTGGTATTTACCCCCAGGAAACTCCAGATGATCGACCACTTACAAAAGCCCAAACATAGCAAACTGCATCCCTTGTCCGCCTTCATCTTCATGTCGCGCTGGCTGCAACTGCCGCTATACCTGGGCCTGATACTTGCCCAATGCGTGTACGTATTTCATTTCTGGGTGGAACTGTCGGACCTGATCGGCGCCGTGTTCGGCAATGACGCGGCCCTGCAGCACGTCTTGACGGCCGTGGCCGTACCGGGTGGCGCCCTGCCCACCAAGCTCAATGAAGCGACCATCATGCTGGTGGTGCTGGGCCTGATCGACGTGGTCATGATCTCGAACCTGTTGATCATGGTCATCATCGGCGGCTACGAAACGTTTGTCTCGCGCATGCACCTCGACGACCACCCGGACCAGCCGGAATGGCTGTCGCATGTGAATGCGTCCGTGCTGAAGACCAAGCTGGCGATGGCCATCATCGGCATCTCGTCCATCCACCTGCTGAAGACCTTCATCAACGCCAACTCGTACAAGATCGAAGTGATCATCGCGCAAACGGTGATCCACATGGTCTTCATCCTGTCGGCGATGGCGATTGCGTACACGGACCGCATCATGACGGTGACGCAGAATCAAGCCAGGGCACCCCACTAAGTTCTGGCGCTCCTATCCTATACTGATTAGCAAACAGCAAACAGCATCAAAGTCCTACCCTTCTTATCCACCGCGAGAACACCATGACTGTCATAAAGCAAGAAGACCTGATCGAATCCGTCGCCGCAGCGTTGCAGTACATTAGCTACTACCACCCTGCTGATTACATCGAGCACCTGGCGCGTGCCTATGCGGCCGAGCAAAGCCCGGCGGCAAAAGATGCGATCGCGCAAATCCTGACCAATTCGCGCATGTGCGCGGAAGGCAAGCGTCCTATCTGCCAGGACACGGGTATCGTCAACGTCTTCCTGAAAATCGGCATGGGCGTGCGCTTCGAAGGCTTCTCCGGCACGGTCACCGACGCCGTCAATGAAGGCGTGCGCCGCGCGTACAACTTCGACGACAACAAGCTGCGCGCCTCCATCGTGGCCGACCCGCATTTCGACCGCAAGAACACCAAGGACAACACGCCGGCCGTGGTCCACATGGAACTGGTCGAAGGCAATACCGTCGACGTGAAAGTCGCTGCCAAGGGCGGCGGCTCGGAAAACAAATCGAAGATGATCATGATGAACCCGTCCGATTCGCTGGTGGACTGGGTCATGAAGACCGTGCCGACCATGGGCGCCGGCTGGTGCCCGCCTGGCATGCTGGGCATCGGCATCGGCGGCACGGCCGAGAAAGCCATGCTGATGGCAAAAGAAGTGTTGATGGAAGACATCGACATGTTTGAGCTGAAGCAACGCGGCCCGCAAAACAAGCTGGAAGAACTGCGCATCGAGCTGTGCGACAAGATCAACTCGCTGGGCATCGGCGCGCAAGGCCTGGGCGGCCTGACGACCGTGCTCGACGTGAAAATCATGATGCACCCGACGCACGCCGCGTCGAAGCCGGTCGCCATGATCCCGAACTGCGCCGCCACGCGCCACGGCCACTTCGTGCTGGACGGCTCCGGCCCCGCCTACATGACGCCGCCATCGCTGTCGTCGTGGCCGGAAGTGCACTGGACGCCGGACACGGAAAAATCCAAGCGCGTCGACCTGAACACCCTGACGAAAGAAGAAGTCGCCTCGTGGACGCCGGGCCAGACCTTGCTGTTGAACGGCAAGATGCTGACGGGCCGCGACGCCGCGCATAAGCGCATCCAGGACATGCTGGCCAAGGGTGAAGAGTTGCCGGTCGATTTCAAGAACCGCGTCATCTATTACGTTGGCCCGGTCGACCCCGTGCGCGACGAAGCCGTCGGCCCGGCCGGTCCGACGACGGCCACGCGCATGGACAAGTTCACCGACATGATGCTGGAAAAGACGGGCCTGATCGCCATGATCGGCAAGGCCGAACGTGGCCCGGTCGCCATCGAATCGATCCAGAAGCACCAGTCGGCTTACCTGATGGCCGTGGGCGGCGCCGCCTACCTGGTGTCGAAAGCCATCAAGCACGCCAAGGTGCTGGGCTTTGCCGACATGGGCATGGAAGCGATCTACGAATTCGACGTGGTCGACATGCCGGTGACGGTGGCCGTCGATGCGAAAGGCACGTCGGTGCACAACACGGGTCCGAAAGAATGGCAGGCGAAGATCGAGCAACTCAATAGCGTCAGCAAGATTCCCGTGACGGTCGCTTAAACAAGCTCTACCATAGACGCCGCGCGGCAACACCAGCGCGGCGTTTTTTTATCTTCAACGGCTTTATATGACTTCTATTGCAAGCAATGCCCGCCCAGACGCGCCCATCGGCATTTTTGACTCCGGCGTGGGCGGCCTGTCGGTGCTGCGCCATATCCGCGCGCAGCTGCCGCAGGAAGATTTGATGTACTTTGCCGATTCCGCCTACGCGCCGTATGGCGACAAGACGGAAGAACAAGTCATCGCCCGTTCGCTGGCGATCACCGCCTTTCTATTGCAGCAAGGCGCGAAGGCACTGGTGGTGGCGTGCAACACGGCCACCATCGCCGCCATCAAGGCGCTGCGCGCGCGCTACCCGGACTTGCCCATCGTCGGCGTGGAACCGGGCCTGAAACCGGCGGCCGCCATCAGCCGCAACGGCAAGATCGCCGTGCTGGCCACGGAACGCGCCTTGCGCGGCGACAAGCTGCTGGCCCTGCGCGAACAGGTGAGCGCCGCGACGGGCGCCACCTTCATCCTGCAGCCCTGCATCGGCCTGGCCGACCGCATCGAGCAGTGCGAGCTGGGCCACGACCCGCTGGATGCCACCAGCGCCATGCTCGATCGCTACATCGCCCCCATGCTGGAACAAGGCGTCGATACCCTGGTGCTCGGCTGCACGCACTACCCGTTCGTGCAGGACGCCATCGAGCGCACGGTGCGCGCGCATACGCAGG
Organism: Janthinobacterium sp. GW822-FHT07H11; assembly: GCF_058798615.1. NCBI lineage: Bacteria > Pseudomonadati > Pseudomonadota > Betaproteobacteria > Burkholderiales > Oxalobacteraceae > Janthinobacterium > Janthinobacterium sp. GW822-FHT07H11. The sequence goes on along the minus strand of NZ_CM179507.1, from coordinate 1,604,828 downwards.
AAACGATCACCCTGGTGGACACGGGCGACGCCGTGGCGCGCCAGCTGGCCCGTTTGCTCGACGCGGCCAGCTTGCGCCGCATCAACAACGACGCCCCGCAGCTGCAGGGCTACACGACGGCCAAGGTCGAATCCCTGGCGCAAGCCTTCGCCGGTTTGCTCGATTTGCAGCCCCCTGTCGCGCACCTGTCCGTGTGAGCGGTGCGGGCAAAAGCGGCCGTTTTCATGCAATCTTTCGATTCTTGAAAAAAGACTGCATTTAGATTTGCCACTTTGCCGAGTTCTTTGTATAATTCGGCACCTGTTCAGCAAAACAGCTAAACAGGCAAGTAAGACAGTGGTGGCTGTAGCTCAGTTGGTAGAGTCCAGGATTGTGATTCCTGTTGTCGTGGGTTCGAGCCCCATCAGCCACCCCACAGAATTAGCGGTAGATAAAAGGGTTACATGCTTCGGCTTGTAACCCTTTTTTCATTTCCGCGCACCTGCATGGGGCAGCTTCAGCCCTCCCCCTTTCAGCAAGATGTCAGGCGAGCGCATCAGCGAACGAAACTCGTCGGTGCACAACAATGAAACCTGATGCATACACTTGATTTGTCGTATCCCAAAGAATACACTTGTATGCGTGAAAAGCATCCATACCACTACCACGTTCGATGATTGGTTCAGCAAGCTGAAGGATCGGAAAGCTTTTTTCCGCATTCAGGCTCGTATCGATCGTGCCGAAGATGGCAACTTCGGCGATTGCAAGCCTGTCGGTGGCGGTGTTTCGGAAATGCGAATTGATTGTGGCCCAGGTTACCGCGTTTATTTCACCCAGCGTGGCATGGAAATAATCATCCTTCTCGCTGGCGGCGACAAATCAACGCAAGCGAAAGATATCAAAACGGCGCAGCAGCTCGCGCAAACACTCCAGGAGGTCTGATGGTACAAAAACTCAACAAGTGGGATAGCGCGCAGCACCTCAAAACCGAAGAGGATATCGTCGCCTACTTTGAAGCTTGCCTGGAAGAAGCTGGCGACGACGCATCCTTCATCGCCAAAGCGCTTGGCAATATTGCCAAGGCGCGTGGCATGACGCAACTTGCCAAAGACACGGGACTGGGACGGGAAAGTTTGTACAAGGCGCTGTCCGGCGAAGGCAATCCGAGCTTCGACACCATTTTGAAGGTGACGCATGCGCTCGGCTTGCAATTTCGCGCCGCAGCGCTGAACACCTGAGCACCCATCCGTCACAACAGCGGAGAACCTACCCCGCCAGCACCGACTGCAGCGTCGTCGCCAGGTCTTCCATGCGCACGGGTTTCACGAGGAAGTGGCGGAAGCCCACGGCCAGCGCGTCGTCCATGTACATGGGCAGGCTGTGGCCGGTCACGGCGATCAGCACGGCGTTGGCCGTCTCGGGATTGTGGTGCAGGCGGCGGCCGATTTCGATGCCGCTGATGCCGGGCATTTCGATGTCGAGGTAGACGGCATCGGGCACGCACAGCTTGACTTGCTCGACGGCCATCTGCCAGTTGCGCACCACCACCGCGTGGTGGCCCAGCGCTTCGAGCAGCATGGCCAGCGATTCGCCCACTTCCTGGTTGTCGTCGACCACCAGCAGATTGAGTTTGCGCGCAGCACTTGCTGGCTGGTCGCCCTGGCGGCGCTCCGCGGAGGAACTGCCTGGTGTCGTTTCAGTTGTCTGGCTCATTGTACGTTCACGTCTGAGGGCTGCAAAAACGGGAGTATACAAGAAGCGCGCGCAATGCCGCCGCACCCGAGCAATGGTGCAAAGCAGCAATCCAGACGCCCCGCTGTACCGCGCCAGCAACACTTCCCCACCCCCGCGCGGAGAAAGCCTGCCCTACGCAGTGTGCGCAATTGACGGATAAAATGAGAATCATTATCATTCTTATCCCCCTTGCGCCGGATGCCTACGCCACGATGTTGTCGCGCCGCCTGAGCGAACGCGCAAACATTGTCATTACGGAGATCCATGCATGGCCGCCACACCTTTCACCCTGCCGTTTTCCCTGCGCCCATGCGCGCTGGCCATCGCCCTCGCCTGCCTGGGTGTCCCGCTTGCCGCGCAGGCACAGGACGCCAACAACGCCAGTACGGCCGATGGCGCCGGCCCCATCCTGGAAGCGATCCAGGTCAGCGGCAATCTGCTGGGCACCAGCATGGCCGCCAGCACGAAGAATTTCGCGGGCGCCCGCACGGTGGTGCAAAGGGACGACATCGAGAACTCGGGCGCGGCCAGCGTCAGCGACGTGATGCGCCGCATTCCCGGCGTGCAGATCAGCGACAACTCGGGCAGCGCCGGCAGCGCCGTGTCGCTCAACATCGGCGTGCGCGGCCTGACCGGACGCTATTCGCCGCGCAGCACGGTCTTGCTCGATGGCATACCGATGTCGGTGGCGCCGTATGGCCAGCCGCAGCTGTCGTTCGCGCCCGTCAGCCTGGCCAATGTCGAGACGGTGGACGTGGTGCGCGGCGGCGGCGCCGTGCGCTTCGGCCCGCAGAACGTGGGTGGCATCATTAACTTCAAGACGCGCCGCGTGCCCACCACACCAGGCATCACGGGCGACGCCACGGTGCGCTACAACTCGTACAGCGAAGTGGGCCACAACACGCAAGCGAGCGTGTTTGCCGGCACCCAGCTCGACAGCGGCCTGGGCCTGGCGGTGCTGTACTCGGGCATCCGCGGCAGCGACTGGCGCGTCGGCAGCGATGAGAAGGTCAACGACTTCGCCCTGAAATTCCGCTACGACCTGAGCCCCACGGCCGAGGTGTACGGCAAGCTGTCCTACTACGACGTGACGTCGCGCACGCCGGGCGGCCTGACCGCCGCCCAGTACAAGGCGGACCCGTTCCAGAACACGCGTCCGACCGACTTCTGGAGCGGCGAGCGCAAGGCCTTCGACATCGGCTACCTGAATGCCCTGTCCGGCACGCAGGAATTCGAGGTGCGCGCCTACTACAACAAGAGCTCGCGCGAAAGCACCTTGATCAGCGGAAAAAATCTGGGCCACCAGCCGCGCAACTATGAAACGACGGCCATCGAGCCCCGCTATACGCAGCGTTTTATTACCGGCAAGGTCACGCAGGACGTCACCGTCGGCTACCGCTACCTGGCCGAGCGGGCCGATGAAACCATCTACAATGTGATCATCGCCAGCGGCGTGCAACAAAAGCCGACGCGCTTTGCCAACAACTCGACCGATGCCCAGGCCGTGTATATCGACGACAAGATCGCCATCGACGCGTGGCGCATCACGCCCGGCGTGCGCTATGAACACATCAAGACGGAACGCTACAACCACTTGCCGGTCGACCAACAGATCGAGTTGCTCAACAACAAGGCCCTGCCCTCGCTGAACGTGGCCTACTTGCTCAACAACAATGTGACCCTGTTCGGCAACTACAACAGCTCGTTTGGCGCCGTGCAAAATACGCAGCTCAATGCGCAGTCGAGCAAGAACCCGCTGCAACCGGAACTGGCGAAAACGGCCGAACTGGGCGCGCGCTGGAAGAATGGCCAGCTGTCGGCCGAAGCGACCTTGTTCAACATCAAGTTCGACAACCAGATCCAGTCCATCGGCAGCGGCGAAAACGTCGTCTTCTACAACGTGGGCGCCACGCACCACCGTGGCCTGGAAACGGCCGTCGACTACCGCTTCGACCAGTCCGGCCCGCTGGCCGGCTTGAACGCCTACGCCACCTACACTTACACCAAGGCGACCCTGCAGGATGGCGCGAACGCGGGCAACGACGTGCCCTTCTATTCGCGCACCACGGATACCGTCGGCGCCCACTACCAGCTGGGCGCCTGGGGCTTCGATTTGTCGAGCAGCCACCAGAGCCGCCAGTTCGCCGACGAGGCCAATACCGTGGCGGAAAACCCGGCCGGCAACCTGGGCATCATCCCGGGCTTTCGCACCTGGAACACGCAAGTAAAATGGACAGTGCCGGGCCAGAAGGGCCTGGAGCTGGTCGCCGGCGTCAACAACCTGGCCGACAAGCGCTACTTCACGCGCACCTCGGACGGCAATCTGGGCAAGCTGGTGGGCGCGCCGCGCATGGTCTATGTGCAAGGCCGCCTGACGTTCTGATCAGTAGCGCCTATCGAATCGCTATCGTGCGCAAGGCACGTTCAGCATGGAAAACCTGCGTCATTGTTGTAATGGCGCAGGTTTTTTTACACCCCCATGTCACAAAAATACCGTGATGCAATGGCATCAACAGCAGCGTCCACTCTGGCATGCGATTGCAATACATGCATGGTAGAAATTAGTTTCTACATGGACATAAATGATTTCACAATTGCACTTATTTTTACCGAGCATCCGTTCTTTTGGTGAGTTTTGGTGATATTCTTTAAATGTCATTCAAGAAATGAAATTATCCTTTAAACAATAAACTGGACACCTCATGAAAACGCCTGCCACCCTTCTGCAGATCGCCGCCCTGGCCACCCTGGTCAGCGCCGGCAACGCCAACGCCGCGACCGAACTGGTGGTCAACGGCAGTTTTGAAAGCGACGCCATCGCCTCGGCATGGGCGCCCGTCAGCGCCGTGACGGGCTGGACCTCGTCGGCCGGCGGCAGTTCGGCCTTTGAAATCCAGAAAGGCGCCACGCAGGGCGGCCTGGGCGGCTTCAATCCCGCCGCTGCCAGCGGCACGCAATACCTGGAACTCAATACGGACCGCCTGACGTCGGTATCGCAAACGATCGCCACCACGGCTGGCGGCACGTATGCGCTGTCGTTCGCCTACTCGGGCCGTCCCGACACGCCGGGCGGCGCGAACAGCCTGATGAATGTCTACTGGGGTGCCACCCTGCTCACGCCAACGGCGCTGGTGGGCAATAACGGCGGTACCTGGCAAACGTACAGCCAGACCCTGACCGCGCTGGGAGCATCGACTTCGCTGCGCTTCGAGTCGCTCGGCCCCGCATCCTCGCCATCCTATGGCTCTTACCTGGACAATGTCTCGGTGACGGCGGCCGTACCGGAACCGGAAACCTATGCCATGCTGCTGCTGGGCCTGGCCATGCTGGGCGGCCTGGCGCGCCGCAAGCGCGCCGCCTAGGCAGCCGCCGCCCCAGTCGAGCCGCCCGAAACGGGCGGCTTTTTTCATGCCCGCGCTGGCATAAAATCCTGCTGAATGTTGCCCAAGGGAATTAAATTGGGTCTACAATAGAGCCATATCAAGCAATGCCAAGCATCGCTCCGCCAAGGCCGCGAATCCGCCTTGATCAACAGCACGCATTTTTTGAACAGGATGGCTGGCGCAACCAGGACCGCTTCCGTTCCCGGCGATACCACCCACTAAGCACCATGTCTGAAGAAAAAACCATTACCGAAACGAGTTCCTACGGCAAGGAAACGCCCGTGGGACGTCCCGACATCGATGGCCGCGCCGGCATTTTCGTGCCCACCGCGGAATTCGATATCGACAACACCACCACCATCCGCAAGGGCGCCGGCATTGTCGGCTTCGGCAACCTCGATGGCACGCTGACCGTCTATTTCGAGGCCAACCGCTTCGACGAGAGCAATCTGCACAAGTGGGAGCACAAGGCGCGCAAGGCCTACGACCGCATGGTCATGGGCGCACCCACGGTGTCGAAGGCAAAAATCGATGCGCGCATGCTGGAACAGGTGGGCATCATCGATGGCATGGGCATCAACATCAAGCATCCGGAACGCCTGACGCACTGGCTGGCCATTTCGAATGTGCTCGATACGGCGCCGGAAGAGCCCGTGGTGCGCTGGAAAAATCGCTAGGATAGCCCGCAAAGCGAGGCCTGGCGCCAGTGACGGCATGTTGTCCTACACCGTGGCGGACATTCATCTGATGCCTATAAGCACCAAATAATCCTATGATGGAAGCATACCTACCGCGCCCACGCGCCTAACAGTTTGCTACCAGGAGTACGACATGTCCCGCCTCATCCCGATCAGCTTTGGCGCCTTGCAAATAGGTCTGGCAGGCGCGGCGATGTATCTCCTGTGCTCGGCGGACGTGCTGCACCAGGCATCCGTCTATTTCCACTGAAAACCTGTCCCGGCACGGGATGCATTCACCTGGCCGACAGGCCGCCAAGGCGGGACAGCTCAGCGGCGGCCGTGATAGCGGCCGTGGCCACCCCAGCCGCCACGGTGTCCACCATAGCGGCCGAAACCGAAGACGAAGTCCAGTCCGATCGAAACGGGCGGGTTGTAATAATACGGCTGCGGCGCATACACGGGCGCCGGCACGTAGACAGGCTGCTGCACGTACACGGGCTGCTGCACATACACCGGTTCATTCGTATATTCCACCCTGGGTTCGCCCACCACGCGGCTCGACTGCACCGGCTCGGACGACACGGTATGCCACTCATAGGGGTTGTAGGCGGCCTGCGGCGCGCGCGAACCATAATAGGCCGGGCCGGGCGGCGCCACGGCGCAGCCCCCCAGGGCCGCCAACGACAGTACTGCCAACAGGGTTTTCATCGCCATTCTCCTCATCTGCCACTTCTCTACGCTACTGCGTTAATTAAGTACTATAAGAAATAACGCGATGCTTTGCTGCGCTTTTACCGATTGTTACACCCCTACGCAGAGCGCAACATGAAACGTGGCGCAGTCGCCACAGTCAGTTCCGTCAGATAAAGGGAATGTCGCATTTGTCGATCGCCTTGCCGGCGGCATCGTAGCGCTGCACGCACACCTGGTAGCGCACGCCGTACGCGAGGTCGACTTGCTCGACCTTGCCATACTTCAATTTCCATCTCGGTTGCAGCTCTTGCTTGCCGCTCAGTGCCGCCACATCCTGCGGGATGGCCATGGCCGTCTGCACTTCTCCCTGGCGCGCTTCCTGGCGCCGTGCCACGTCCATCGACACGGCCAGCGCCAGGTCGACGCCGGCCTCGCTGTAGGCCAGCGCGGGTGCGCCGCGCCGGGCGCGCATCACGCCCCAGGCACACGCCCTGCCCGCGGCATCGCACTGCTTCAGCTGCGCCAGCGGAAAGTCTTCGGCGGCGATCCTGCCATGCTTGACCGGCCAGCTGGTGCGCACGCCATCGCGCTTGCCCGTCAAGGGATTATCCCAGCTCAGGCTATTGACGACGGCAACGGTCTGCCCCGGCTGCAGGCCGGCGGGCGTGCCCAGGGAGGCGCAGGCGGACAGCAGCATGCCGGCGGCGGCGATGGTGGACAATTTCAGGATGCAATGCATGGTGGGCCTCTCTGTAGGGTGGGACCGCTTGCGGGTGCCGTGATGATAGGGGTCGAGGGTAACAGATGCGCGCGCGAATGCCACGTTGCCTGGCGCACATAACAGGACGGGCAGCGCCCTTGCAAGCGCCGCCCGTCGCGGGTGAAGCAATGTACCGGACGCCAGCGGCCGGCGCAGCAGGATCAGTCCAGCTTCCAGGCGTAGTCGACCTTGGTCCAGGTCTGCGCCGCGGCGCCATCCTTGGTACCCGGCTTGAACTTGCACGCGGAAATGGCCTTGATGGCGGCCTTGTCCAGATTCTTGAAGCCGCTGCTTTTCTCGACCTTGGAATCGGCAACGCTGCCATCTGCATTGACCAGGAAGGACATCGACACGGTGCCCTGCTCTTCGTTCATCAGCGAGGCTTTCGGATAGTCCGCCTTGCAGTTCTTCGCATCGAACGATGCCGGAACCTCGGCCGCCAACGCCGCGGAAGAGACAGATACCAGCAATGCTGCTGCAACACTCACATAACGCATACTTTTAGACATGTGCTTCCCCATATTAGATCAGACAGAGTTGTTACAGCTTCCAGGCGTAGTCAACCTTGGTCCAGGTCTGCGCCACGCTGCCATCCCGGGTGCCGGGCTTGAACTTGCACGCGGAGATGGCCTTCAGGGCCGCCTTGTCCAGGTTGCGGAAACCGCTGGATTTTTCTACTTTCGATTCGACTACCTTGCCGTCGGCCGCCACCAGGAACGACATCGAGACGTCGCCCTGCTCTTCATTGATCAGGGAAGCCTTCGGATACTCGGCCTTGCAGTTTTTTGCATCAAAGGTCGCCGGCACTTCCACCGCCAGGACCGTGGCGCTCACGCCGGAGAGGAGTACGGCTGCGATAACACTACGCATATTCATAGTTACACTTTTACACTTTTCAACAACGTTAAAGAAAATCGTCAAACCGGCCACGCCTGCCCGCAGGCGCGACCGCCGGATCCGCCATCGCCTGCCTTAAAACTCTTCCCACTCGTCATTGCTGCTGCCGCCGCCCGCCGCCGCCTTGCGCGGCGCCGCAGCGGCCACGGGCGCGGCTGCCTCGGTCTTGCGCGTCAGCGACTTGACCGGGCGCAATGCCGGTGCCGGCTTGCGCGCGGCCACTGGCGCCGTGGCGACAGGTGCCGGCACGTAGGCTGCCGGCTTCTCTTCGCCTTCGACCAGCTTGAAGATGCTGACCACATGGGCCAGTTCCGCCGCCTGGTCCTGCAGGCTTTGCGCCGCGGCGGCCGCCTGTTCCACGAGTGCCGCATTTTGCTGCGTCATGCCATCCATCTCGATGATCGACAGGTTGACCTGTTCGATGCCGGCGCTTTGTTCCTGGCTGGCACTGGCGATCTCGCTCATGATGTCGGTCACGCGGCGCACGCTGTCGACCACTTCGCCCATCGTCACGCCGGCCTGGCCCACCAGGCGCGTGCCGCGTTCCGTCTTCTCGGCCGAATCGTCGATGAGGATCTTGATTTCCTTCGCCGCGCCAGCGGAGCGCTGGGCCAGGTTGCGCACTTCCGACGCCACCACGGCAAAGCCGCGGCCCTGCTCGCCCGCGCGTGCCGCTTCCACGGCCGCGTTCAGCGCCAGAATATTCGTCTGGAAGGCGATGCCGTCGATCACGCCGATGATGTCGACAATTTTCTTCGCCGATTCATTGATCGAGCTCATGGTGTCAACCACCTGCGACACCACGGAGCCGCCCTTCAGGGCCACGTCCGAGGCCGTGGCGGCCAGCTTGTTGGCTTCGCGCGCATTGTCCGCATTCTGCTTCACGGTCGAGGTCAGCTCTTCCATGGCCGACGCGGTTTTTTCCAGCGCGCTGGCCTGCATTTCCGTGCGTGACGACAAGTCGATATTGCCGTCGGCAATTTCGCGCGACGCCGTGCCGATGGTTTCAGTACCGACGCGCACCTGGCCGACGATGCCCACCAGGCTGTTGCGCATTTCCTTCATTTCCGCCAGCAGGCTGGAATTGTCCGATGGCTGGGTATGGATGCCGATCGACAGGTCGCCGTTGGCGATGCTGCCGGCGATCGATGCCGTGTAGTCAGGCTCGCCGCCCAGCTGCTTCAGCAGGCCGCGGGTGATCACCAGCGCCGCCGCCACGCCCATCGCCACGGCCAGCACGCCGAGGATGATCATGAACAGGCGCGCGCTGTCGAAGGCCTTTCGGGCGTCCGATTGCATCTGCTCGTTCAGCTTGTCTTCCAGCGAGGCCAGTTGCTCCAGCGCTTCCATCCATTTTTTCTGTACCGGGCGGATTTCCTTGATCATCACGCGCGTGGCGCCTTCCGCATCGTTGGCCATCCACAGTGCCGACGCCTTGGCGATGGCCGGCATGGCCGCCGCCTCGTATTCCTTGATCGAGGCAAGCAAGGCTTTTTCCTCGCCGGTCGACTCGATGGCGAACTTCTCCTCGAGTTTTTTCTGCGTTTCCTGGTAGGTATTCGTCTGTGCCTTGATGCGCGCCATTTCCGGCTCCATGTCGCCCGCATCCGTCATCAGGGTCAGGATGCGCAGCGAGGTGATGCGATCACTGACATTGCCGCGCATATCGATCACCAGGCGGGTGACGACGTTGTTGACATTGATCACGTGATCGAGACGTCCCTGGATTTGCGCCATGCGCGCGATGCCGACGACGGTCACCGCTACCAGCAGAACCAGTACCAGGGCGAATCCCAGGCCCAGGCGAGTACCAACCTTCATTTTTGCTAAATTCATTTCGGCTCTTCGGAAAATGAAACTATTGATAAGAATTTTGCCCGGCACGACAAGACGAAGGCTGCGTGACGCCGGTTTCCGCTTCTACCCACTGGTATGCTGGCGGTATCCGGCCGCACGCAGCCCGAGGTACTTCCTGGTCTTTCGCCAGCCCTGAAAAACCCAGTGACTGCGAATGCAAACTTGTTCCGCACGCTGAAATTTTGACACTGATGATGCGAGATCAACATCAAACATTCATATGAGAAATATTTGTCTATAATCAATTATAGGTGTAAATTTTGCCTCAAAGCAAGCAATAAGTACCTGAATAAAGGGCAGATTAACTTTCTTCGGGGAAATGGCAACAACGCCGATTCTTGCCCCATAGAAATGCCCCATGGCAGTGCGGGCGTGCGCCGAAACAGCGCATTTACAACACATGGCCTAGCCATATTGCATCGTTTGGGGGGAGGTGCTCAGAGGAAGGGGGAGTACGGACAATACCAGTGCGCAGGGGCGGCGGTATAGACAACTTAGGTCAGCGGTCCCAGCTGCAATGCAGTACATAGGCGTGGCGCTCTGTGCCAAAGACAAAGACGCTCCAGATGGCGCCCAATTGGGCGGCCAGACTGCGCTGGCCAGACGATACCAGTTGATACCAGCGGGGCTCGCCGCGCAGCAGTTCGGCCAGTTCGCGCTGGAAACCGTCGAACAGGCGCGCGTCGAGCGGCCGGCGGTCGGCCTCGCTCATCGGGTTCAGGCGCTCGAGCAGCCACTGGCGCGGCGTGCACAAGGCGCCGCTGCACGCGACTGTCCCGAGCGGCTGCAGGCGCAAGCCGTCCGGCGCTATTTTCAGCGCGCGGCACAGCGCGTCCAGGGACGCCTGCGGCGGCTGCGCGCCCAGATAGGTACACCCGAAGAGGCTGCCATCATCCTTGAGCGCGCTGACGGCCAGCAGGTAGCCCTCGATCACGCGCGCAAGGCCGTGGCAGTCGTCCATTACGCGGGCAGCGACAGGCGCGCCGCCGCTTCCAGCAGCAAACGCGGATCGCCCGAGGCCAGCTTCTTCGAGTCGGACAGGGTCTGGCGGAAGCCGCGCGCGCCGGGCAGGTTTTGCATCAGGCCCAGCATGTGGCGCGTGACGCTGTTCAGTTTTAATCGCCCCGCCTCCTTTGCCAGCTGCGCACTGATATACGGAATCATCGCCTCGAGCACCTGCTCGCGCGTCTTCACGGGCGTGTCGTCGCCGTAATAGCGCTGGTCGAACTGCGCCATCACATAGGGATTGTGGTAGGCCTCGCGGCCCAGCATGACGCCGTCCAGGTGCTGCAGGTGCAGGTCGATTTCGTCCAGGGTCTTGATGCCGCCATTGATAATGAACTCGAATTGCGGAAAATCACGCTTCAAGCGGTAGGCGTAGTCATACTTGAGGGGTGGCACTTCGCGGTTTTCCTTCGGACTCAGGCCCTTCAGGATGGCGTTACGCGCATGCACAATAAATGTCTTGCAGCCGGCGTCGGCCACAGTGCCGACGAAGTCGCGCACGAAGTCGTAGGACTCGCTGTCATCGATGCCGATGCGGTGTTTCACGGTGACGTCGATGTCGACCACGTCGCGCATGGCTTTCACGCAGTCGGCCACCAGTTGCGGTTCGGCCATCAGGCAGGCGCCGAACGCGCCCTTCTGCACGCGCTCGGACGGGCAGCCGCAGTTCAGGTTGACCTCGTCATAGCCCCACTGCTGGCCCAGCCTGGCGCTGGTGGCCAGGTCTGTCGGATCGCTGCCGCCCAGCTGCAGCGCCACCGGATGCTCTTCCTCGTTGAAGCGCAGATGGCGCTCCACGTCACCATAGACCAGCGCACCGGTCGTCACCATCTCGGTATACAGCCAGGTGTGGCGCGTGATTTCGCGGTGGAACTTGCGGCAATGGCGATCGGTCCAGTCCATCATGGGGGCGACGGAGAGGCGGCGGGAAGGCAGGGTTCCCGCTACGGCGGCACTTCCGACGGTCGGCTGGTCAATGATGGTCATGGTGATCAGTGGCAAAAACAGATGGGGTCGTCATTATACAGTGGAACACCAGGCTGCCTGCCATTGCCAACGCTTTCGCGGCTGATTGAACTAGGTGAACGGCCAAGGTATTGAGCAATATTTCGGATACTGCACTGGCCATCGTACATTGCCATCACTACCGCGCACTCTTGGGCTGCCAGGTAAGTTCCTGGCATTTCGACACGTCATAGGAGAAGGTGTCGCACTCGGCAGTAAAAGCGGCCGCTATTATGAAGGAGTACATGCAGTACTCCATTTGTCACGTCCAAATAAAAAAGCCACGGTTTTGCGTGGCTTTTAATCATTTATGCTCGGCGACTGGCGCCCTTGGGACATTCGTCACTGCAGGAACGCCATTGCCGCGATATACATCAGCTTGAAAAGCAACAGCACCACGAGGACTCGTTGGCGACTTTTTACGCTCAGCATGTACCTTGCCAGGGGAAGACGGTTTTAACTTCGTCAAAGCCTGCAAAAATTTACTTGTCATAATAAGATCCCCTTTCCTTCGGCGTACTCGTTCAGCAACTGCCAGCTTACACTATCGCCCTCCAGCTCAAACGATAGTTCGAGTGCCACGCCATTATCGTACCACCAATCTCGTCCTTCGTCTGTGCGCATGATGTCAGAAAGGCGGACGCAGCCTTGCAGCGCCTGCGGAAGCTTCCCTGATATCTGACCTGTCAGGGGAGCGTCAAAGCCTAAAGTAGGCCATACATGGTATCCGAAAAACATGCCACGATTCGTAGCACTGCCAGCTGCAAATAAAGTTACGGAGTGAAATCCCAACTCTTTTGCCTGGAAAATGCTCAGCATTACTGAACGCACACCTATACCTTGATCCTGAAACTCTTCGCGCACATAGATAGAGTCCACTGCCAATTCAAAACGCAGCTCTCCACCGCTGTTGATGATGAAATACTCTGACGGGTACTTGAACAAGGCATTTTTTACTTGCAAGTTGACAGTATCCGCTCCCCCGGCTCCCCGTGACACCGTGATCTGACTTCCGTCAGGCGCACCGGCAAGACGCGCTAGAAGCTCGACATTGTTAATGACATCAAACTCGTCCTCGTCGATAGAAGGCGCGACCGTCAAGGTAATGGCTGCTTGGTTAAAGAACTTTTGAGAGATGCGATCACGCTTATGCATATATCGTTGGCATTGAAGCTTAAAAATTGCTTTCTGCAAATAAAACAAAGAGGGAAATTATCTGATCCAAAGAAAAAAAACCACAAATGACAAACCCGCTGCGCGCATCACCGGTTAGTGTCATGCGGCGCAGCGGGTTTGGAAGCAACATGACGCACAGGCCATGTTGGCACTACATCATTACATATTACGCGTCGCGCGACGCTTTTTTACGCTCGTGCTCTTTCAGGAAGCGCTTGCGCAGACGGATCGATTTCGGCGTGATTTCGACCAGTTCGTCGTCCTCGATGAATTCGACTGCGTATTCCAGCGACATCTGGATAGGTGGTACCAGGCGCACTGCTTCGTCGGTACCCGACGAACGCACGTTGGTCAGCTGCTTGCCCTTGATCGGGTTGACGACCAGGTCGTTGTCGCGCGAGTGAATGCCGATGACCATGCCTTCGTAGACCGGGTCATTGTGCGATACGAACATGCGGCCGCGGTCTTGCAGTTTCCAGATAGCGTAGGCAACAGCGGCGCCGTCATCTTGCGAGATCAGCACGCCGTTACGACGGCCAGCCATTTCGCCACGGGTGTTGTCGACAGGCGCGTATTCATGGAATACGTGGCTCATCAGGCCGGTACCGCGGGTCAGGGTCATGAATTCGCCCTGGAAGCCGATCAGGCCACGCGCCGGGATCAGGTACTCGAGACGCACGCGGCCCTTGCCATCCGATTCCATGTTTTGCAGGTCGCCGCGACGACGGCCCAGTTCTTCCATGACGCCGCCCTGGTTGACTTCTTCCACGTCGACCGACAGGTTTTCAAACGGCTCGTGGCGCACGCCATCGACCATCTTGAACACCACGCGTGGACGCGAAACGGCCAGCTCGAAGCCTTCGCGGCGCATGTTTTCGATCAAAATCGTCAGGTGCAGCTCGCCGCGGCCCGAGACTTCAAAGATCGTGTCGTCGTCGGTCGGCGCTACGCGCAGAGCAACGTTGGCTTTCAATTCTTTTTCCAGACGGTCACGCAGCTGGCGCGAGGTCACGAACTTGCCTTCGCGGCCAGCCAGTGGCGAGTTGTTGACCATGAAGTTCATGGTCAGGGTCGGCTCGTCGACGGTCAGCATCGGCAGCGCTTCCGGGGTGTCCACGGCGCACAGGGTCGAACCGATGCCGATTTCGTCGATACCGTTGATCAGGCAGATGTCGCCGGCGACGGCTTCGTCCACCAGCACGCGCTCCAGGCCCTTGAAGTTCAGCACCTGGTTGATGCGGCCCTTGATCGGGGTCGCGCCTGGGCCATTGATGACCAGCACGTCTTGACCAACTTTCACGGTACCGCGGTTGACGCGGCCAATGCCGATCTTGCCGACGTACGACGAGTAGTCCAGCGAGGTGATCTGCATTTGCAGCGGGCCTTCAGGATTGTCGTCACGTACTGGAACGTGTTCCAGGATGGCGTCGAACATCGGCTTCATGTCGCCGCCGCGCACGTCTTCGGTCAGGCCGGCATAGCCGTTCAGGCCCGAAGCGTAAATGATAGGGAAATCCAGTTGTTCGTCGGTCGCACCCAGCTTGTCGAACAGTTCGAACGTCTGGTTGATGGCCCAGTCCGGGCGCGCGCCTGGACGGTCGATCTTGTTGACGATAACGATAGGCTTCAGACCCAGTGCCAGCGCCTTGCGCGTGACGAAACGGGTTTGCGGCATCGGGCCTTCCTGTGCATCGATCAGCAGCAGAACCGAGTCCACCATCGACAGGACACGCTCCACTTCGCCGCCGAAGTCGGCGTGGCCTGGGGTGTCGACGATGTTGATGTGGGTGCCTTCGTACTCAACGGCGCAGTTCTTCGACAGAATCGTAATGCCGCGCTCCTTTTCCAGGTCGTTCGAGTCCATGACTCGGGTGTCGACCGCTTGGTTTTCACGGAAGGTGCCGGACTGACGCAGCAGCTGATCCACCAGCGTGGTTTTGCCGTGGTCAACGTGGGCGATAATGGCGATATTACGAATTGCGCGTTTTGTATTTGACATGGTCGTAGTAGTTACTGAAAAACTGCGGAGTGCGTACAAGATGTACGAGATACCCGAATGCTAATCTATTTCCGGAACCGCGTAGTATAGCATGTTGCGTTGCAACGCTATCTAAAAATGCTGGCGGCTCCCGCAGTCGGGGACGGATTGTTTAAAAAAGCGACACTGTTTAACGAGTGTCGCTGGGTAATATGACGTTGCTGTGACTTATTGATGTGCTGTCGCGATCAGGCGCTCCGGCGCCAGGATGCTGTATTCCTGCAACTGGCCCGTACCCAGCAGCTTGGCATCGTGATACACGCGCACCCTGCCCGGTTCGGCTGGTACGGCGACGTCTTCCTTGCCCAGCGCGATGCGCTGGCCATGCAGGAAGCGCTTGGCCAATTCGTCCGTCAGCTGGACGGCGGGAAAGCTCGACAGCAAGGCATCGACGGGCGCCAGCAAGCTCAACGGCGCGGCGTGCGCCGTCAGCTCGTCCAGCGTGACGACACCATCGAGTGTCAAACTGCCGACTTGCGTGCGGCGCAAGGCGTTCAGGTGGGCGCCGCAACCGAGCGCATGGCCGATGTCTTCACCGAGCACGCGGATATACGTGCCCTTGCTGCACATCACGGACAATTTCAGGAACGGGGCGTCGTAGCCGAGGAACTCGAGCTTGTGGATGGTCACCGGGCGCGCTTCGCGCTCCAGCGTGATGCCCGCCCTTGCATACTCATATAAGGGCTTGCCGTCCCTTTTCAAGGCCGAGTACATGGGCGGCGTCTGCAGAATCGGCCCGCGGAACGTCGCCAGCACGGCTTCGATCTGCTCCGTGGTGACGTTCACGTCGCGCGTTTCCAGCACTTCGCCCTCGGTATCGCCCGTATCCGTCGTCTGCCCCAGGTGCACCAGGGTTTCGTAGGTCTTGTCGGCTTCCAGCAAGTCCTGCGAGAACTTCGTCGCCTCGCCAAAGCACAGCGGCAGCAAGCCCGTGGCGAACGGGTCCAGCGTGCCCGTATGGCCCGCCTTCTTCGCGTTCAACACGCGCTTGGCCTTGATCAGGGCGTCGTTGCTGGACCAGCCCACGGGCTTATCGAGCAGCAAGACGCCGTCGACCAGGTCGCGCACCCGCTTGATGCCGGGCGGTTTCTTCGGACCGGCCACTGTTATTGCTCGTCCGCTTCTGGTTTGACATCGGGCTCGGCGTCGGCCGCGCGCGTGGCGTTGGCCTTGTCGATCAGGAGCGACATTTCCATGCCGCGCGAGGTCGAGCTGTCGTGCACGAAATGCAGCATCGGCAGGGTGTGGATGTGCAGGCGCTTGCCCAGCAAGCCACGGATGAAGCCGGACGCTGCCATCAGGCCTTCGGTGGTGTTCTTGATGGCTTCCTTGCTGTCTTTCAACATCGTGAAAAACACCTTGGCATGCGCGTAATCGGGCGTGATCTGCACTTCGGTGATGGTGATCATCGTGCCCACGCGCGGGTCTTTCAATTCGTAGGCGACGATTTCGGCCAGATCGCGCTGGATCTGGTCCGCCACGCGCAAGCCGCGCGCCGGCATGGTTTTGCTATGTTTAGCCATGATTTTATGCTGTCCTAAGTGCCGCAGGGCGCATGGGTCAAACGGTTGCCCGTTGACCAATGCGCCCCACGTGTTTGCGCGGACATCACTATGTCCGCGCCATTACTGCTGTGATTACAGGGTACGAGCGATTTCCTGGACTTCGAACACTTCCAGCGTGTCGCCAACCTGAATGTCGTTGTAGTTCTTCAGCGACAGGCCGCACTCCAGACCGGCGCGAACTTCTTTCGCATCGTCCTTGAAGCGTTTCAGGGAGTCGATCTCGCCGCTCCACACCACGATGTTGTTGCGCAACAGGCGGACGGAAGAAGCACGCTTGACCACGCCATCGGTGACCAGGCAACCGGCAATCGCGCCCACTTTCGAGACCAGGATAACCTGGCGGATCTCGACCTGGCCGATGACGGTTTCGCGTTTTTCTGGTGCCAACATGCCCGACAACGCCGATTTGATCTCGTCGATCGCATCGTAAATGATGTTGTAGTAGCGAATGTCCACGCCATTCGACTCGGCCAGCTTGCGTGCCTGGGCGTCGGCACGGGCGTTGAAGCCGATGATGACCGCTTTCGAGGCGACTGCCAGGTTGACGTCCGATTCCGTGATGCCGCCGACGGCCGCGTGCACCACTTGTACGCGTACTTCGGAGGTCGACAGTTTCTGCAGCGAACCGACCAGCGCTTCTTGCGAACCTTGCACGTCGGTTTTGATGATCAATGGCAAGTTTTTCACTTCGCCTTCGGCCATCTGGTCGAACATGTTTTCCAGTTTCGCGGCTTGCTGTTTCGCCAGTTTCACGTCGCGGAACTTGCCTTGACGGAACAGACCGATTTCGCGCGCCTTGCGCTCGTCAGCCATGACGACGACTTCTTCACCGGCAACCGGCACTTCCGTCAGACCCTGGATTTCGACCGGAATCGAAGGACCGGCTTCAGCGATGGCTTTGCCGTTCTCGTCCAGCATGGCGCGAACGCGGCCATACGAAGAGCCCGCCAAAATCACGTCGCCGCGGCGCAAGGTACCGGACTGCACCAGGATCGTCGCGACAGGACCACGGCCCTTGTCCAGACGCGCCTCGACTACCAGGCCGCGCGCAGGCGCATCGACCGGTGCCGTCAGTTCCAGCACTTCGGCTTGCAGCAGCACTTGTTCCAGCAGGTCGTCGATGCCCTGGCCCGTTTTGGCCGACACCGGCACGAATGGCGATTCGCCACCGTATTCTTCCGGCACGACTTGTTCGGCGACCAGTTCCTGCGTCACGCGGTCAACGTTGCCGCCCGGTTTGTCGACCTTGTTGATCGCCACCACCAGCGGTACGCCGGCTGCTTTCGCATGGGCAATCGCTTCTTTCGTTTGCGGCATCACGCCATCGTCGGCGGCAACCACCAGAATGACGATGTCGGTTGCCTTGGCGCCACGGGCACGCATGGCGGTAAACGCTTCGTGGCCCGGGGTGTCGAGGAAGGTGATCATGCCGCGTGGCGTATCGACGTGGTAAGCGCCGATATGCTGCGTAATGCCGCCCGCTTCGCCGGAGGCAACCTTGGCGCGACGAATATAGTCCAGCAGCGAGGTCTTGCCGTGGTCGACGTGACCCATGACGGTGACCACCGGTGCGCGTGGCTTGGTTTCGAAGTGCGCATGTTCGCCCACATCGGCCAGCAGCGCTTCCGGATCGTCCAGTTCGGCGGCGAACGCCTTGTGGCCCATTTCTTCCACCAGAATCATGGCGGTTTCCTGGTCCAGCACCTGGTTGATCGTGCACATCTGGCCCAATTTCATCAAATGCTTGATGACTTCGGATGCCTTGACGGACATTTTGTGCGCCAGTTCGGCCACGGTGATCGTTTCCGGTACGTGCACGTCCTTGACGACGGCTTCCGTCGGTGCCTGGAAGTTCGATTCACGGTCGTCATGGTGCGTCGGGCGACGGCCCTTCGCGCCACCGCGCCAGCTGTCACGGCCGCCCGGGCCGCTATTGCCGCGTGGCTTGGGACCACCGGTGGTGCCGCGTTTTTTCGCGTCATCGGACCAGGTGGACGACACATTGGCCGACTTGATGGATTTCTTGTCTGCAACAGCAGGCTTCTTGTCGCCCGGCTTGTCGCCAGGTTTCTTGTCAGCAGGCTTGTGCAGGGTGCCTTCCGGCGCCTTCGGCTTGACGGGAACCGGTACGGGTTCCGGTGCCTTGATGGCGCGGCGTGGCGCGTTCATCATGGCCTTGATCTGGGCGACTTCGTCGGCAACGGCCTTGCGTGCACGCTCGGTGGCTTCCGCTTTATCGGCGGCTTCCTTGGCGGCAACAGCAGCGGCAGCGGCTTTCTTCTTCGCTTCTTCGGCGGCAGCGGCTTTTTTCGCTTCGGCGGCGGCGTCGTCGACGACAGGCGCGGCGGCGCTGGCGACAGGCGCGGCGGCAGCCTTGGCGGCCGCTTTCTTCGCTTCCGCTTCAGCTTCTTTCTTCGCAGCAAGTTCAGCCTGTTGCGTGGCTTTCGCCTGGGCTTCTTTTTCCGCGTCCAGCTTGGCCAGACGTTCCTGCTTTTCGCGCAGGTCGGCTTCCTGGCGGGCGATCAGTTCAGCCTGTTTACGGGCTTCTTCTTCACGGCGCGCCACGTCGGCGGGATCGATCACCGGCGCGGCAGGCGCGACCGGTTCTGCCGCGACCGGCGCCGCTTCGTCACGCTGGACGAAGGTGCGTTTCTTGCGCACTTCCACCTGGATGGTGCGCGACTTGCCGGTGGCGTCAGCTTGCTTGATTTCAGTCGTTTCCTTGCGGGTCACGGTGATTTTCTTCTTTTCTGTGTCAGCCGCTGCGCCATGGGTGCGGCGCAGATGATCCAAAAGCTTGTCCTTATCATCTTTCGACAATGGATCTGACGTCGAACTTTTCTCGACGCCGGCAGAACGCAGCTGCGTCAGCAGCAAATCTGCAGGCATCTTCAGTTCGGTGGCAAATTGGGCTACGTTGTTACTCGCCATTCAGTCCTCTTTTCTATGTGTCGCGGAGATGATAAAGATACTCAAATTAAGCCTTTGCGGATTCGGCCAGACTCCATGCCTTGGCCTGCAGCGCCTTGGCACGATCGTCGTATTTCGAGTCAACCAACTTCATCTCATCGTCGGTCACATCTTTAAATTCACTTGTAATCAGTTCACGCGCACGGTCCGCAGACAAGGCCAGGATTGCGCCAAATTCGTCATATGCCAGTGCTGCAAATGCTTCAACGGTCTTGATACCAGCCAGACCCAGCTTGCCGGCGGTGACGCGGTCCATGCCTTCCAGACCCACCAACGCCTCGTCCATGCCTTCCAGACCCTCTTCCGAAGCAATCGCTTCGGTCACGAGCGCATCACGCGCACGGGTACGGAGTTCATTGACGGTATCTTCGTCAAACGATTCGATTTCCAGCATTTCGGAAATTGGCACGTAAGCGATTTCTTCCAGACTGGCGAAACCTTCTTCCACCAGAATATCGGCCACTTCCTGGTCGACATCGAGCTTTTCCATGAACAGGATGCGCACGGCAGCCGTTTCCTGGGCAGCTTTGTCGGCCGATTCTTCGGCCGTCATGATGTTGATCTTCCAGCCGGTCAGGTCCGAGGCCAGGCGCACGTTCTGGCCGGAACGGCCAATCGCGATTGCCAGGTTTTCTTCATCGACGACGACATCCATCGCGTGTTTTTCTTCATCGACCATGATCGACGACACGTTCGCCGGCGCCAGGGCACCGATGACGAACTGCGCCGGATCTTCCGACCACAGCACGATGTCGACGCGTTCGCCGCCCAGTTCACCGGTCACGGCCTGCACGCGCGAACCGCGCATGCCGACACAGGTACCGATAGGGTCGATGCGCTTGTCGGCCGTGTAGACGGCGATCTTGGCGCGCACGCCGGCATCGCGGGCGGCGGATTTGATTTCCAGCATGCCTTGCTCGATTTCCGGCACTTCCAGCTCGAACAGCTTCATGATGAATTCTGGCGCGGTGCGCGACAGGATCACTTGCGGGCCGCGCATATTGCGGTCGATGCGCAAGATGTATGCACGCACACGGTCGCCGATACGCAGATTCTCTTTCGGGATCATCTGGTCGCGTGGCAGACGTGCTTCGATCTTGCCCGATTCGACGATGGCGTCGCCGCGTTCCATGCGCTTGATGGTGCCGGTGACGAGCGAATCGCCGCGTTCCAGGAAGTCGACCAGGATCTGTTCGCGCTCGGCGTCACGCACGCGCTGCAGGACAACCTGTTTGGTATCCTGGGCGAAACGGCGGCCGAATTCGACGGATTCGATCGGTTCTTCGATGTGGTCATCGACTTCGATATCGGGAATCTGTTCTTTTGCCTCGAAATGCAGGATCTCCTGATCCGGCAATTGCAGGCCCGCTTCATCGGGCACCACGTGCCAGCGGCGGAACGATTCGAATTCGCCCGTTTCGCGGTCGATCGAAACGCGGATGTCTACTTCACCCTCATACCGTTTCTTCGTGGCTTGCGCCAACGCGAATTCGAGGGCGCCGAAGACGACATCTTTATCGACGTTTTTTTCGCGCGCCAGCGCGTCAACCAATAATAAAACTTCGCGGCTCATGCTTTGCGTCCCTTAAAAACCACCTGCGGCACCAAGCGTGCCTTATCCACATCCGCGAGCGTAAACTCCAACATCGCCGGACCATCCTTACCTTCAAATTCCAACGACAAATTGTCGCCCACGGGTTCATGCAGAATCCCCTGGAACGACTTCCGGTTGTTCGTACCCGGCATCGCCACGCGCAGCTTGACGATGATTTCATGGCCTGCGAAACGGACAAAGTCTTCCAGCTTGCGCACCGGCCGGTCCAGGCCCGGGGAAGAAATCTCGAGACGTTCGTAAGGAACGTTCTCTACCGTCAACACATGCGATAACTGGTGACTGACCGTGGCACAGTCTTCGACCGTGATCGGGCCTTTTTCAGCGGCATCCGCGGCGCTGAAATCAATAAAGACGCGCAGCAGGCCGCGCTCGGCACGTTCGACATCAACGAGCTCGTAGCCCAGGCCAGTGACTGTCTTTTCAATTAATCCCAACTGCTGCAAGAAATTCTCCAGAATAAGGCCCGTTTTCGGCATCGCGGCACTGCATTTAGTGCCGGCAACATGCAAAAACACGCATTCTTGTCATATATGGCCCCCTGCGGGCGCCATCACAAACGGTTCAACAAAAAAAAAATGGGCATCTGCCCATCTTCTTGTATTTCCCCAACCAGATGAAAGCACTCCCCACCAAACAACCCTGCGGAGAACTTTTATTAGGCTGCAGATTATAACCTCTTATTAACTTCGCCGCAATGCCGCACACGAGGAACGGCCCGGCTTACAACAGTTACAAGAGCGCGCGCCCGCCGCAGATCAGCGGGCGCGCGAGAAGAAACTCTTCCCGATTAACCTTTGCTGCGGCGGCGCGGCATGCCATCCATGCCGCCACGATCCATGCCGCCACGCGGCTGGCCACCGGAGCGCGCCTGGCCACCGGCACCGCCCGCATTGCGGCGCGGACCCGTGTTGGCAAAGCCAAAGGCCGTTTGCAGCGGATCGGGCTGGCGCGGACCGCGCTGCGGCGCGCGGCCTTCGCCACCGGCCGGGCGCCCCTGGCCCTGGCCTGCCGCACGCGGCGGACGGCCCTGGCCTTGGCCTTGCGCACCGTCGAACGATGCCGAGGAACGGGGCTGGCCACCCTGGAACGGGCCTTGCGGCTGGCCACGACCAGGACCACGCGCTTCGCCCGGGCGACCGGTGCCGCCTGGACGGCCCTGGCCTTGCGGACGCGCAAACTGGCCTTGCGGCTGGCCACGGCGCGGCGCGACCGGGAAAGGATCGGCGTTGCGGTTGCTCACATCGATGCGGTTGCCATTCGGCTCGTCATCGCGGCTGGCCTTGCGCGCTTCACGGCCCTTGGCGGCACCGGCGGCGCGGGGATCGCCCGATGCCGGCATTTTCTTTTCGATGCCGTAGGCGGTCAGCAGGTCGCGCACCGTGTTTTCATCCATTTCTTCCCAGCGGCCGCGCTTCAGGCCGCTCGGCAGGGTCATGGCGCCGTAGCGGGTGCGGATCAGGCGCGACACGGTCAGGCCGATCGCTTCGAACATGCGGCGCACTTCGCGGTTGCGGCCTTCGCCGATCACCACGCGGTACCACTTGTTGATGCCTTCACCGCCGCCATCGGCGATCTTCGAGAACTGCGCCAGGCCGTCTTCCAGCTCGACGCCGGCCAGCAGCTTCTGGCGCATGCCCTCTTCCAGCTCGCCCAGGGTACGCACGGCGTACTCGCGGTCGATGCCATAGCGCGGGTGCATCAGGCGGTTGGCCAGGTCACCGGAGGTGGTAAACAGCAGCAAGCCTTCGGTGTTGAAGTCGAGGCGGCCCACGGCCAGCCACTTGCCGGCCTTCATGGTCGGCAGGCGGTCGAACACGGATGGACGGCCGTCCGGGTCGTTGTGGCTGACGATTTCGCCGGCCGGCTTGTGGTACACGAGCACGCGCGGCGGCTTCTTGCTGACGCGGCGCTGGATCAGCTTGCCGTTGATTCGCACATGGTCGCTCGGCAGGATGCGCTGGCCGATGTGGGCCGGCTCGCCATTGACGGACACGCGGCCCGAAATGATCAGGTCTTCCATGTCGCGGCGCGAACCGAGACCGGCTTCGGCCAGCACCTTGTGCAGCTTGGGCGCGTCGTCGTCGGACGTCAGGTCGCGGCGCACGGCCGCTTTCTGCACGCGGCCCGTGCCGCCTTCTTCGCTGTCGAAGGCGTCGGAGGTGACGAACGAGAACACGGCATCAGCGTCGCTGAGCTTGCCTGGCGCAGCCTGGCGGCCCTTGCCCTTCTTGCGGCTCTTGCCGGCATTCTTGCCGGCGCCCGGCACGTCATTGCGCGGACCGCGCGGCAGGCGCGGGCCGGACACGAGATTGCCTTCGGCATCGAACACGTCGGCGACCGGCGCGGCAGCCTGCTCGGCGGCCGGCGCTGCAGCAGCGGTTTCGGCGGCCTGCGGCGCTTCGGCGCGCGGCGGCTGGCGCAAGGCGCGTTCCGCCTGCACGCCGCGCATCTGGCGCGGACCGCGCGTCGGGCGCGCTTCGGCCGGCTTGTCAGCAGCGGCTTCCGGTGCGGATTCCACCTCGGCGGCGGCGGCCTTGGCGGCGGCGCGGGCGCGTGGCGGACGCGGTGCCGGGGCGGCAACCGCCTCGGCAGCCGCTTCGGCCGCCTCGGCGACGGCCTTCAGGGCAGGCTTGGCACGGGTTTTCTTGACGACAGGGGCTGCCTCGGCAGCGGCGGCGACAGGCGCCCCGGCCACTGCCTCGGCGGCGACATCGGCCTTCGTGCGGCGCTTCGGCTTGGCCGCGACGGCTTCGCCCGCGCTGGCAACGGCTGCCGCATCGGCTTCGATCTGCGCCTTGGTGCGGCGCTTGGGCTTGGCAACGATGGCTTCGTCGCTGGCGGTAACTGTCTCTGGAGTGTTCGGATTATTCATTATTCGTTTCTTGGCTGTGCTGACCTGGCGCAGCGTCAACCGTTAGTTCTGGCGCAGGGTCGTGAGTGAAGGCTTCGTCCATGGGCGAAGCATCGGGGCCGGCATCAAGGCTTGCTGTTACATCTGTCACAGCCGTATTGCTACCTGCACCAAGCTGTAGGGCAACTTCGTTCGTTGCTTTATCAAAATTTTCTTGCAGGGCCACTTCCAGGGCTTCCAGCCCATTGCCCTGCATTTCGCTGATTTGCTGCAAAGGCGGCAGCTGGGACAGCGAATGCAAACCCAGGTCATCCAAAAACTGCTTGGTGGTGGCCAGCAGGGCCGGCCGTCCCACCACGTCGCGGTAGCCGATCGCATCGACCCAGCCGCGGTCTTCCAGCATCTTGATCGTCTGCGAATTGACGGCAACGCCGCGAATCTCCTCGATATCGCCGCGCGTCACCGGCTGGCGATAGGCGATGATGGCCAGGGTCTCCAGGGTCGCCCGCGAATACTTGGGCGGCCGCTCCGGCGTCAGGCGATCGAGATACATCTTCATTTCCGGGCGGCTTTGAAAGCGCCAGCCCGAGGCCAGACTGACGATCTCGATGCCGCGCCCTTCCCACTCTTGCCGCAACTCTTCCAGCAACTGCTTGATCGTGTCGGCACCGACGCCGACACCGCGCACGCGGCCATTCTCGTCCGCATCGACGAACAGCTTTTTCAGGCTGTGGATCGACAGCGATTCACGAGCGCACAGCAACGCGGTTTCGAGGACTTTTTTAGCCTCAATTGTATTCATAGCAATTCTGTGCGGATGTGTGTTGCAATTCGTATGCAGAGAAAGAAATCAAAAACGTTCATTTCAACGTAACAGATGGCAGACATCGATGATGACGCCGTGCTGGGTTACTAGTTGAGGCTGTTTTTCCGACGCCTTGGCCGATGCGCGCAAAGCGGGACTTGCGGATGCAGTGAAAGTCCTGCGATCCATGGTGCTGGCCTTAAATAACCAGCAATGAAACGAACTCCGGAGCGGCTGCTTTTCCTGTGGCGGCGGACCAGCCAAGCAGGGAAGCGACAGGCGTCGTTTCATCCAACGATGCCAATTGTACCTGATAAAAAGCGGAAAAGCGCAAAACCGGGCAAAACACATGTTTTACCCGGTTATGGCGCGACACATGGGCGCGACTGCGCGCCTCACTGGGAGGCGAGTTTCTCCGAGAGAATGGCCGATGCACCCAGGAAAGCAGGATACTGTGCCGTGATGACGAAGGTGGGCACTTGCGACACATAGTTGGCAAAGCGGCCCTTGCGCTCGAAACGGGCGCGGAAACCGGAGCGGTCGAAGCGCTGTCCCAGGCGCGGCACGATGCCGCCGCCTATATAGATGCCGCCCAGGGCGCCCAAGGTGACGGCGACGTTGCCGGCCACCGTGCCCAGCATGCAGCAGAACGCTTCGATGACGTCGTCGCACAACTGGGATTCGCCGGCCAGCGCGCGGCGCGTGATTTCCGCCGCCGGCAAGGCTTCGGCCGGCACGCCCGCGCGGTCGGCCAGGGCGCGGTAGATCAGTTCCAGTCCGTCGCCGGAAATCAGGCGCTCGGCCGAGACGTGCTCGTATTCGCGCCAGGCAAATTGCAGGATGCTCACTTCCGTTTCATTGAACGGCGCAAAGCTGACGTGGCCGCCTTCGCTTTGCAGGGCGATCCAGCCGCCGTGCGAGGGAATCAGGCCCGACACGCCCAGGCCCGTGCCCGCGCCGATCAGGCCGATGGCCGTGTTCGGGCGCGCCGTGCCCGCCCCCACCTGGTGCTTTTGCTCGCTCGACAACTGCGGCAAGGCGCGCGCCAGGGCCGTGAAATCGTTGACCACGTCCAGAGTCGTGAAACCGCACTCTTCGCGCATGGCGCGGATCGAGAACGACCAGTGGTGGTTCGTCATGCTGAGAAAGTCGCCGTCGACCGGGTTGGCGATGGCGATCATGGCATGGCGCACGGCCTGCCCGCCCGCAGCCGCCACGTGGGGCAGGGCCAGGTAGGCTTGCAGGGCGGCGGACAGGCTCGGGTAATCGGCACAGGGCAGCACTTCCACCAGGGTAATGTGGCCGGCGGCCACTTCCAGGGCAAAGCGGGCATTCGTGCCGCCTACGTCGGCCAGCAGGCGCGGTCCATCGGCGAAGGCGGAAGTAGGCAGTGCGGGAGAAGACGAAGCGCTCATGATTTTAAATGATGAAGTGGGACGCATGGGACGCCAAGCTTAAAGGATGAATGCGCCCGGAGGCAAGCAAAGTTTGTAGTTTAAGTACATCAAAACAGGCCTTTATTGGTAGTTCCACTCCAAATGCAACAGGCCAGGCAAAAATTGCCTGAAATTAAAGAATTATAGTAAGCACCCACACTCGCCATGCATGCATGAATCATGCTGCACAGCAGCAGAAATGACGCTTGAAGGAGAGTATGCCGCAGTTTGCGCAAAGCCGCTTTGTACGGGACGGCGCCCATGGCGGGCTGCCGTCCCGGCCGGCCGGGAAAGGCACTTTCGTATTATTACTACCGGTTTTTACTGCCGATGCTTATTGCCAGTCCGGCGGGCACGAGGCAGCGCGGATCAGGAAGGCAAGCCTTCGCCCAGCAGGCTGGCGGGCGCCGGCTGGTCCGAGCGGTAGGCGGCATTCCACGCATCGAGGCCGCCGTGCAGGGGCTTGGCGCGGTGAAAGCCGTGCTGGTGCAGCAGCTTGGCCACTTGTGCGGCCGTCACGTCGTTGGGACAGCTGCAATACACGATGATGTGGCGGTCCTTGTCCATGGCGATCATGGCGGGCACCGGCTCCTTGCCATTGAAGAACAAGGCACCCGGCACGGCAGGCTCCAGCGCCTGCGCCGTGGCGCTGCGCGCGTCGACCATCAGCGGCTCCTCGCCCTGCTCTATGAGTTCGAGCAATTCGTCGATGCCGATACGCTCGATCTGCAAGGCCTGGCGGAAGCGTCGGCGCTCCAGGTATTTATACAGCAGGAACAGGCCCAGCAAGGTGGCCAGCACCAGCAAGGCCGTGCTGCCCATGGTGCTGAGCAAGTCCAGCACCTGCTGTACGCTGGCATGGAAAATCACGCCGACGGCGATGCCCGTGCCGCTCCACAGCAAGGCGCCCAGGCCCGCGTACAGGAAGAACTGGCCCGCCGGCGTGCCCAGCGCACCGGACATGGGCGCGGCCACGGTATTGAATCCCGGCACGAACTTGGAAACGATCAGGGCTTTCGGGCCCCAGCGCTTGAACTTGTCTTCCGTCTGGCTGACGCAGTAGTCGGGCGACAGCGAGATGCGGCACAGCAGGCGCAGGATGCGCTTGCCGAAATGGCGGCCCGCGCGGAACCACGTGAAGTCGCTGATCAGGCAGGCGCCCAGCGCGGCGGCCAGCACCAGCCCCCCATTCATGTCGCCATCGACAGCCAGCGCGCCCGCCACCACGAGGATGGGAAAGGCGGGAATCGGCAGGCCGAGCTGCTCCACCAGCACGATGCCAAAGACAATCAGGACACCGTAATGTTCGAGCAGGTAAATGAGGTTGGGCATGGCCGCTATCTTACCGTAAAAATCCCCTTATACCTGGACGCCCTTGGGGATCGCGCTGAGCAGGGTGCGCGTGTACGGATGCACGGGATTGCGGTACAGCTCATCCGAATCGGCCAGCTCCACCACCTGCCCCTTGTGCATCACCATCACCTGGTCGGCGATGTATTTGACGACGGACAAATCGTGCGAGATGAAGATATAGGACAATCCAAATTCATCCTGCAAGTCCTGCAGCAGGTTCAGTACCTGTGCCTGCACCGACACATCCAGCGCCGACACGGATTCGTCGCACACCAGAATTTCCGGCTGCATGGTCAGGCAGCGGGCAATGGCGATGCGCTGGCGCTGGCCGCCGGAAAACTCGTGCGGATAGCGGTGGAAGGCCTGCTCCGGCAAGCCCACCTTGTCCAGCAGCCAGTAGGCCTTGGCGATGCGTTCCTGGTCGTTGGCGCCGATCTTGTGGATGCGCATCGGTTCGAGCAAGATCTGCCCCACCGTAAAGCGGGGATTGAGCGAGGCGTACGGATTCTGGAAGATGATCTGGATGCGGCGTTTATACGGCAGGTATTCCTTGTTCGGCATGGCGATCAGATCCTTGCCGTGGAACATGGCCGTGCCGCTCGTTGCCTGGTGCAGGCGCAGCAAGGTCAAGCCCACCGTCGTCTTGCCGGAACCGGATTCGCCCACCACGCCCAGCGTTTTTCCGCGTGGCAAAGTGAACGACACGTCCTTGACGGCCTGGAATTCGCGCTTGCCGAACAGGCCTTCGCGCGTGTAAAAGCTTTTACTGAGCTTATTGACCACCAGCACGGGCTCGTCGCCCGGCGTATAGCCGCGCGTGCGCTGCTTCATTTCGATACCGGGGCCGGCCTTGCCGTCCATGTAATCAGCGATGACGGGCAGGCGCCACGGGCGCTGGTCCAGCGAGGGACGGCAATGCAGCAGGGCTTTGGTATAGGCGTCGGCCGGCGCTTCAAACACTTGCCGCACTTCCCCCGTTTCGCGCACTTCGCCATGGCGCATGACGATCACCTGGTCGGCGATCTCTCCCACCAGGCCCAGGTCGTGGGTAATGAAGAGCACGGACATCTGGTGTTTCTTTTGCAGCGCCGCGATCAGGTCCATGATCTGCTTCTGGATCGTCACGTCCAGCGCCGTCGTCGGTTCGTCGGCGATCAGCAGTTTCGGTTCGCAGGCAATCGCCATGGCGATCATCACGCGCTGCTGCTGGCCGCCCGACATCTGGCTCGGGTAGGCGTCGATCTTGGTGGCGGGGTCGGGTATGCCCACTTCTTCCAGCAGCGCCAAGGTACGGGCCCTTGCCTGCTTGCGGTTCATGCCCATGTGCTGGCGCAACACTTCGGCGATCTGGAAACCGACCGTGAACACGGGGTTCAGCGACGACATCGGTTCCTGGAAGATCATCGAGATATCCTTGCCGCACATGGTGCGCCGCTCGGCGATCGATAATTGCAGCAGGTCGCGCCCGCCGAAATGGATGCTCGATTGCTTGTCGATGATGGTGTTATCCGGCGGCAACAGGCCCATCACGGCCAGCGAGCTGACGGACTTGCCGCTGCCCGATTCGCCCACCAAGGCGACGGTGCTGTTGCGCGGCACGTTGAACGAGATGCCCTTGACGGCTTCGAACGTGGTCTTCTTGTCCAGGCGGAAGGTGACGCGCAGGTCACGCACTTCCAACAGGTTATTCTGGTCCATGAGCAACTCCTATTTCACTTTGGGGTCGAGCGCATCGCGCAAGGCATCGGTAAACAGCGAGAACGCCGTCACCAGCACGGCCATCGCCGTGGCGGCGGCCGTCAGCTGCCACCATTTGCCCAGGATCAGTTCATTTTGTGCCTCGTTGAGCATGCTGCCCCACGAGACGGTGCCCACGGGCACGCCAAAGCCGAGGAAACTCAGGATCACTTCCGCCTTGATGAAACCCACCACCAGAATCGACATTTGCACCAGGGCCACGTGACTGACGTTGGGGAA
Source organism: Janthinobacterium sp. GW822-FHT07H11 (assembly GCF_058798615.1). Classification (NCBI taxonomy): domain Bacteria; kingdom Pseudomonadati; phylum Pseudomonadota; class Betaproteobacteria; order Burkholderiales; family Oxalobacteraceae; genus Janthinobacterium; species Janthinobacterium sp. GW822-FHT07H11. The sequence continues at coordinate 1,575,049 of NZ_CM179507.1, read as the reverse complement.
AATGTGCGAGAACATCTTGCGCCAGTGCGAAGCGCCGATGGCGTCGGCCGCCATCACGTATTCGCGCGCCTTGTGCTTGATGTATTCGGCGCGGATCAGGCGGTACGGCCCCGTCCAGCCCGTCAAACCGAGGATCAGCACGATGGTCAGCACGCCCTTCTGTTGCAGCACGGCCGCCACCGTCAAGATCATCAAAATCGATGGAATTGAGGTAAAAATGCTGTAGAACCAGTTGAAAAAGTCATCGACGATGCCGCCGAAGTAGCCGGACACGGCGCCGAACAAGGTGCCCAGCACGACGGCCAGCAAGGCGGCCACCAGGCCCACGACGATCGACGTCTCGCCGCCCTTGATGGTTTTCTGCACGATGTCGTGGCCCCATTTGTCGGCGCCGAACGGCAGTGTCGCCGCCTTGTGCGCGATCAATTTTTTCGTCTTGCCCATGCCGGCGCGCAAGGCCGTCAAGTCGTCGGCCAGCGGGTCGGTGACGCCGTACATCTCGACGCCAGCCGAGGGGTTGCTGCCCATCTGCGCGCGCAGTTCCGCGATATCGTCGGCCAGCGGGTCGAGCACGTTGATGGGTGTCGGCACGCTGCGCTCGTCGGACTGGGGAATGGCGCCGTCGGCGGCGCCGGCCACATCCTTGTCGGCGCCGACAAAGGTGGGCGGCGCATAGCTGACGGCCACTTCGTCTTCCCAGTTCGCCGCCACCAGGCCGCTGGCGGACGCCAGCACCAGCAGGAAAAAGGCGCCGACCACGGCCAGCGATACCATTGCAATCTTGTCGCCGCGCAAACGGCGCCACGCCAGGGCCCACAGGCCGGGCGATGTATGAGGTTTCGACATCGTCTCTTTCTACTTCAGTTGTACGCGAGGATCGACCGCCTGGTACAGCAGGTCGGTGAGCAGGTTGAAGAGCATGGTGGCGGCGGCAACATACACGGTGATCGCCTTGATCACCGGAAAGTCGCTGCGCTCGACGGCCAGGATCACTTCACGCCCGATGCCGGGGATGCCGAAGAAGCGCTCGAGCAGGAAGGCGCCGATCAGCAGGGCCGGCAAGTTCGACATCACGTAGGTAATGATGGGAATGGCGGCGTTGCGCAGCACGTGCACCCACATGATGCGGCCTTCCTTGAGGCCCTTGGCGCGCGCCGTGCGCACGTAATCCTGGTTCGCCTCGTCCAGCACGAAGGTGCGGAACAGGCGCAGCGTCGGCGCAATCGACACGGCCAGGCCGATGAGGATCGGCAGGGTCGAATAGCGCAAGAGGTTTTCCCAGAAGCTGTCGCCCCAGCCCTGCACGGGGAACAGGCCCAGCTTATAGGCGAAGCCGTACTGGAAGACGATGATGTAGACGAGGATGGAAATCGACATGCCCACCGTGCAGGCGATCATCACCATGCGGTCCGTCAGCGAGCCGCGCACGAAGGCGATGGCCAGCGCCAGCGCCACGCCAAAGAACGTTTCCAGCACGGTCAGCGGAATGAGCACCATCATGGACGGGCCCAGGCGCGACGTGATGATGTGCGACACGGTTTCGCCCGTGGCCCAGCTCTGGCCGAAATCAAAGGTGACGATCTGCTTGATGAAGATCCACAACTGCACATAGTATGGCTGGTCGACGCCCAGTTGGCGGCGGATGTTGGCGATGCTTTCCGCACTAGACATCTTGCCGGCCAGGATGTAGGCAGGATCGCCGCCCACCCAGTTAAACAGGATAAACACCAGCAGGACCACGCCCAGCATGGTGGGCAGCATCTGCCACAGGCGGCGCAGGATATAAGCAAACATAATGATTCCTTGTTGTATATGGCGTTATAAGCGGCCGCGCTTATTTATTCGCCGAGGCCGCAGAGGCTGGCGCCGCTGGCGCGCCCGTGCTGTCGATATCCATATACGCCCACTCCTGGAACAGGATCGGGTGCTTCTTGTAGCCTTGCACCGACTTTTGCGCCAGCATGTTGCGGTAGCGCGCATAACCGATCAGGGCGCCCGCATTGACTTCCAGGCGACGCGCCATCTTGTGGAACAGCTCGTCGCGCTCGGGGCTGGCCGGCATGGCCTGGCTGGCCGCGTACCATTTATCGTACTCGGGGTCCTGGTAGCAGCCGTTGTTGTTCTGGTGCGTGTTGGGGCCGTAGAACAGCTGCATGAAGTTGTCGCCGTCCGGATAGTCGGCCAGCCATGGCGCCGTGCGCGTCTGCATCTTGCACTGCTTTTCTGTCTTTAAAATGTCGGAAAAGATCATGCGGTCGTTTTCCATGCGGATGCCCAGCGAGTTGTAGGTCTTGCGCCACATTTCCGCCTGCAGCACGCCATTGGCTTCGTTGCGCGACGCGTAGCGGATCAAGAGTGGTTTGCCGTCCGGCAAGGTACGCCAGCCGTCGGCGCCCTTCTTGTAGCCGAATTTATCGAGCAGTTTATTCGCCAGCACGGGATCGTATTGCAGCAGGGATTTATAGTGCGGATCGTAGCCGACGACGCCGGGCGGTATCGGATAGTCGAGGCGCTTGGCCTGGCCATTCCAGATGATGCGGATTTCTTCGTCGATATTGTGCGCCATGGCAATGGCGCGGCGCAGGGCGATCTTTTCCTTGCTGAAGCCACCGAGGGTGGGGTCTTCCATATTCCAGTAGTAATAGCTGATTTCCGGGTCCAGCAGGCGCGACAGTTGCACGCCCTTCTCCGCCAGCTCGGGACGCAGCTTGCCGTTCAGCAAGGCTTTCGGCGCCAGCGGGCCATCGAGCCAGAACACGTCGGTGCCGCCGCTCTGGAAGGACAGCCAGCGCGACTGGTCTTCGATCATCACGGAAATTTCAATGCGGTCGATGGCGGGAATGCGCTTGCCTTGCATCTGGCGCACGATGCGCTGGTCGTCCGGGTCGTCGCCGGCCATGAAATTCCACGTTTCCGGCAAGTGCTGCGGGTTGCGGTTGAGGACGATGCGGTTGCCGCGCGTCCATTCACCGAGCGTGTAATAGCCGGTGCCGACGGGATTCGAGCCCACCTCGCCCTTCACGTCGCCGTATTTGTCCACCACTTCGCGCGCCACGGCGGCCGTCGGCACGTAGGCGAGGATCATGGGGAAATTGAAATCGGTCTTGGTCAGCGTGATGCGCAGGGTGTAGGGGTCGAGGATTTCCAGCCCGGCCACTTTCTTGTTGTAATCGAGCTTGTTCGACTTGGCCGCTTCCTTGGCCAGCTCGTCCAGACCCACCACCTTGCCTTCGAACAGCCAGCTGTGCGGCGAGGCCAGGCGCGGGTCGAACAAACGTTTCCACGAATACACGTAATCGGCCATCGTCAGTTCGCGGCGCTTGCCGCCGAACGCGGCGTCGGGCGTGTACAGGATGCCTTTTTTCAGGCGGATGGTATAGGTCTTGCCGTCGGCCGAGATTTCCGGCATGGCCGCCGCCGCGCCGGGCACCACCTTCACGGGCCGGGCCAGGTAATCATACGTGTACAGGGTGTCGAAGACGGCCTGCGTGATGTGGTTCGAATACAGGTCGCGCGCGGTGGCCGGGTCGAAGCCCGTCTCGGCGGCCGGCAGGATATAGCGCAAGGTTTTCACCGGCGCGGCCGCGGGGCCAGCGTCAACGGCAGTGGCGGCCAGCGGCAGGGCGGCCAGGCAGGCGAGCAGCGCCACGCGCCGCATCCATGGTGACTTCATGTAATACCCTTCATCTCGATTATCCGTCGCACCGTATTGGTGCGCTTGTACTGGCTTCCCCCTGGGATACAGGATTCCACCGCCAAAACCAGTCCATCCTCGCAAGATCTATGCCTTGTTTGCCGGGCTCGCCGGAGCGCTCCCGACTGTCTGAAAAACGCGTAACGATAACGCATATTCCCCCTCCCCGACAAAGAGAAATCCTTCCTGCGCGCGCCCGGCCCGCTATCGCGTCCTGATTTGCTGCGATGCAATATGGCGCTTTTACTTCGCTGGCAAAATACAAAAATCGGCCGTCTGCGCTGCAGCACAGCATTCACTGCCCTGGCCTGCGCGGCGCGGTAAAAACCAGGATTGCGCAGGCAATGCATCACAAAACAGAGGAGGTTTGTTTTAAATCAACATGCCTATTTCTAGGCGTTGTTTAAAAACACAAAGTTCAAAGCAGTGTTGACAAAGAGTTTTACAGATCATTACATTCGATCAATTGAAAAGAGATAAATCATTTCGCTTCTTCAATATTCTCGGACGCGCTTACCGGCGCGACCGTTCTTGACCTTTTAGCCAACCGCTTTATCAGGAGTCTTGAACATGATTAGAGAAATACGCCTGTCCCGTTCCATCCGTTTGATCTGCGCCAGCGGCCTTGCCGCCGGCATCCTCAGCCAGCCGGCACTGGCGCAAGACAGCGGCGACACCGCCGGCATGCAGCGAGTTGAAGTCACCGGGTCCTCCATCAAGCGGCTCGTATCGGAAACAGCCACCCCTCTCTCCATCTTCAAGGCCGAAGACTTTGCCAAGCAGGGTCTGACCACCGCCCAGGAAGTCCTCAGCAAGATCCCCTCGAATTCCTCCAGCATGGGTAGCGGCAATGCCGTCGGCGGCAACACCAGCGGCCTGCCCACGGGCGGCCAGGCCAGCGCCGACCTGCGCGGCCTGGGCGGCGACAAGACGCTGGTGCTGCTCAACGGCCGGCGCATCGCCAACCATCCGTATGACGGCGCCAGCGTCGACCTCAACATCATCCCCATCGCCGCGCTGGAGCGCGTCGAAGTACTGCGCGACGGCGCCTCGGCCATCTACGGCACGGACGCCATCGGCGGCGTGATCAACTTCATCACCAAGCGCTCGGTCAATGTCACCAACATCACGGCCGAGGTCATCGCGCCCGAGCACAAGGGGGGCGGCGAACACCGCCTCAACCTGTCGACGGGCTTCGGCAAGCTCGATACGGACGGCTACAATATTTTCGGCGTGGTCGACTACCACAAGCAAAATGTGCTGACCTCGCAGGACCGCGAGTTCTCCAAAACCGGCGTCTTTCCCGAGCGGGGCGTGAGCGTGACCAAAGGTACCAGCGGCACCACCTTCCCAGGCAACTACTTTGATGCGGCCGCGGATGGCGGCAAGGGCCTGGCCGGCAATCCCTACGCTGCCGCAGGATGCAGGCCGCCGCTGTCCATCCCCTCCGGCAGTGGCACTTGCCGCCAGGATTACACGCGCCAGATCGACGACCTGCCGGAACAGGAACAAGTGGCCTTCTTCGGCAAGGGCGCCTTCAAGCTGGGCGGCGGCCACCTGGCCACGCTCGAATACCTGCATTCGGAAAACAAGGTCAAGGCGCGCACGGCGCCGCCACCGCAAACGGGCCTGGTCCTGCCCATCAGCAGCAAATACTATCCGGGCAATGCTGGCGGCGTGCCGGCCCAGCCGGGGCTGTCGGGGCAACCGCTGAGCGTCAACTGGCGCCCCGTCGAGGCGGGCCAGCGGCAGATCGATTCCGACGGCAAGGCCGACCGCCTGGTGCTGGCGCTGGAAGGAGAGTTGGCGGGCTGGGATTACAAGACCGGCCTGAGCCATGCGGTCAGCAAGTCGGCGGAAAAATTCACGGGCGGCTATGTGCAGGATGCGTCGTTCGCGGCCGGCGTGCTCAATGGCATCCTCAATCCCTTCGGCGATCAGGATGCGGCCGGCAAGGCTTACCTGGCCAGCACGGCCTTGCGCGGCGAAGTGCAGAACGCCAAGGTCACCACCACGGGCTTCGACATCAAGGGCAGCCGCGAGCTGATGCAACTGGCCGGCGGCCCGCTGGCCATCGCCCTCGGCGGCGAACTGCGGCGCGAAAAGGCCGAGTTCAACGTGAACCGCGATATCGCCGGCCAGGCTGCCAGTTCCGGCCTGTCCGGTTCACTCTCCAAGACGGGCTCGCGCGACATCGAAGCCATCTTCGGCGAAGTCAACTTGCCGCTGATCAAGGACCTGGAAGTGCAACTGGCGGCCCGCTTCGACCATTACAGCGACGTGGGCAGCACCACCAATCCCAAGCTGGCCCTGCGCTACCAGGCCAGCAGCACGCTGGTGCTGCGCGGTTCGGCCAGCACGGGTTTCCGCGCACCGACCTTGTTTGAAAAGAACGCGCCGCCATCGAAAAACGACACCAATGATTCCTACAATGACCCCATCCTGTGCCCGGGCGGCGTACCCCAGCCGGGCGCCAATCCGCTGCGCGACTGCGACTTGCAGCAATTCAAGCTGCAAGGCGGCAATGCAAAGCTGAAGCCGGAAAAATCCACCACGTTTGCCTTTGGCCTGGTGCTCGAACCGGTCAAGGAAATCACGGTTGCCGTCGACTACTGGAACATCCACCTGAAAGACAAGATTTCCTCGCTGCCAGAGCAATCCATCTATGGCAACTACGAGAAATACAAGGCCTTGTTCCTGCGCAATCCCGACGGCTCGCCGTATGCGATTCTCGACATGAACGACAACCTCGGCGAAGTCAAGACGGACGGCATCGACGTCAGTTTCAATGCCCGCCTGGGACGCAGCGCCTATGGCGATTTCAGCCTGTCGGTCGACGGCACCTGGACCCACAAGTATGACTACCAGAACGAGCGCGGCGGCGAATTCATTGCCAACGTGGGCCGCTATGCGGACAACAATCCCGTCTTCCGCTGGAAGCACACGGCCGCGCTGAACTGGCGCATGGGCAGCTGGGGCGCCACCCTGTCGCAATCGTTCAAGTCCGGCTATACGGACCAGAACAATGTTGCCGACCAATACAAGCACGATGTGCCGTCGTACAGCCTGCTCAACCTGTCGGGCAGCTATGCGTGGAAGGGCTTGCTGCTCACGGCTGGCGTGAAGAACCTGCTGGACAAGGAACCGCCGTTCTCGAACCAGGGCACGATGTTCCAGAAAGGCTATGACCCGCGCTACACGGACCCGATCGGCCGTGCTTATTATCTGCGCGGCAGCTATACTTTTTAGCGCCTGTCGTGGCACCTGGTCAGCCGATATATAACGACGCCCCCGCTGCCGTCATTCTGTCGAAACTATCCATGCAGCCGCTTGCCAAAATTCCTGGCAAGCGGTTTTCCCTGTCATTTTTTTCTGCAAAATCATAAAAACGTCTGTTGTTTTTTTGTCTCATTGCTCAATTGAGTTTCTTGACAGTGCGGAGACAGAAGTGGTCTGATGAGACCCTGATTTTATTCAAGCCCGCCTTGAATAATGATGGAAATGTATGAGTTTCAAGACAAATTACCAACAAAAAATCGATATTCAATACAATATCCGAATTAACTTACTACTTTGGAAAAAAATAATGATCGAAGAGAAAAAGCTGTCACGTTCCATCAGAATTATTTGCTCGACCGGCGTCGTCGCCGGCATGGCATTATTTACAAGCAATGCAATGGCACAAGAGACTGCCATGCAAAAAGTCGAAGTGACAGGTTCTTCGCTGAAACGCGTTGATTCCGAAACGGCCCTGCCAGTCCAGATCATGACGAAAGCGGAAATTGCGCGTACAGGCGCCAGCAGTACGGAAGAATTGCTGACATCGATTTCCGCCTTGTCCTCGTCTGGTTCGACTGCCAACGCCACAGGCGCAGGCAGCTCCACCTACGGTCTGTCCTCGATCTCGCTGCGTGGCCTCGGCGCCGAACGCACCCTGATCCTGGTCAACGGCCGCCGCCTGGCCGCCTTTGCCGGTGGCGGCGGCGCTGCCGTCAACGTCAACGTCATTCCGCTGGCCGCCATCGAGCGTGTCGAAGTGCTGAAAGACGGCGCTTCCGGCGTGTATGGCTCGGATGCGGTCGCAGGCGTGGTCAACTTCATCCTGTCGAAAAGCTTCCAGGGTATCGAAGTCAACGCAGGCTACGGCAGCCCAAGCAGCAGCGGCGGCGGACAGAACAACAAATTGTCGGTCACGGGCGGCTTCGGCAACCTGGAGTCGGATGGCTACTCGGTCGTCCTGTCGGCTTCGACCGAAAATGAAAAAGCACTGTTCTCCAAAGACCGTAAGTACGCCGCTTCCGGCGACAGGTCACCATACTACACGGCTGGCGCCACTGGCCAGGGCAATATCGAAGGCGGCATAGATCCAAGCAAGTATCCCAATGATCGCCTGCCAGGCTTCGGCGACAACCCGGGCGCAGGTTACGGCAACCCTCTGGCAGCCAGCAATAATTGCGCTACGGTCAACATGGTGAAGAACGACAGCAATACCACCCACGGCTCGCCATATTGCGCCTTCGATAGCAATGCCTTTGTCGGCCTGATCCCGAAACGCAAGCTGAACAACTTCACCGGCAATGCGACGTACAAGCTGAACTCGACCACCGAACTGTTCGCGGACATGCTGTATTCTAAGAGTACGGTAACCCAATCGTTCCAAGGCAGCCCCCTGCGCCGCAGCTTCCTGACCACCGATGCCGAATTCGACAAGCAGGGAGTCTATCCAGGCTTGATCTTGTACCCAAGCAACCCCGTGTACCAATCGATCGCCGTACCTTACTTGACCAGCCAGGGCCATAACGATCTGATCGGCAAGCCGCTGGCCATCACCAGCCGCGTGTTTGACTACGGCAACCGCATCAGCGAAGATGAAGCAACCCAATCGCGCCTGGTCTTGGGCGCCAAGGGCACGATCGGCAAGCAAGACTATGAAGTTGCACTGACCAGTAACGAAAGCAAAACGCATGGTACCGTTCCGGGCGGCTATTTCTCGCAAGTGGCGTATGCGAAAATCATCAATGATCCTAGCAACAATTGGAACCCATGGGCCAATGGCGGCATGCAGACGGGCGCCCTGGCCGATAAGCTGAAAAGCGCGCTGTACACTGGCGATACGCTGGTCGCCAAATCCAAGAACACCATCTTCGATGCCAAGCTGGCCGGCGACCTGCCGGAAATTGCCGGCATTACGGCACAATACGCGGTGGGCGTGCAAGCACGCAAGGAAACCTACACGACCTCGCCTAGCCCTGCCCTGGAATCGGGCGACATTGCCGGCCTGGGCGGCGGCGTGCCACCGGTGGATCGTGATCGCGTCATCAAATCGATCTTCGGCGAAACCAATGTACCACTGATGAAAACGCTGGACATGGGCTTGGCCGTGCGCCATGACCGCTACGACGATGTCGGCCATTCGACCAACTTCAAGCTGAACGGCCGCTGGCAGCCAAGCAAGGCAGTCCTGCTGCGCGCATCGGGCGGCACCGGCTTCCGCGCGCCTAGCCTGACCGACCTGTGGACCCCGCAATCGCTGCAAAATTCGGCACTGTTCAATGATCCGGCGACGAACCAGACACAGCTGCAGGTCAATGCTCTGGCTGGCGGCAATCCTAACCTGAAGCCGGAAAAATCGAAGCAATTATCGCTCGGTGCGGTTCTGTCGCCATTCGAAAACTTCACCGTCGGTGCCGACTGGTTCCAGATCAAGATCAAGGACATCCTGGCCACCCCATCGGCACAGGAAGTCGTGTCGCGCTTCCGCGCTGGCGACAAAGCCTATGCCGGTCTGGTGACCCTGAACGGCAACAACGTCGACAGCATTATCACGACGCTGGCCAATACCGGCGACGCCACCGTACGCGGCATTGACCTGTTTGCCAACTATCGTCTGAACAGCAGCGTAGGCCGGTTTGATGTCAACATGAACGGTACCTACATGGATACCTACGACCAGACCAGCCCTGGCGGCGACATCTCGCACAAGGTCGGCACCATCGTTGACAAAGACGGCAACCCTGTATTGGGCGCAGATCAAGGCGGTGTGGTATTGCGTTGGAAGCATGCACTGAGCGGCACCTGGAGCCAAGGTCAATGGGCTGTCACCCTGACTCAGAACTACTCGTCGCGCTATGAGACCGGTAATCGCCAAGTCGACGGCGTACGCAACTTCGTCGGTGCGCAAGCACTGTACGACACCAACGTCAGCTACAAACCGATGAAGGCACTGACGCTCAATTTTGGCGTACGTAACCTGTTCGACAAGCAACCAAGTATGTTTGTTCCGGTCAGCAACCAGTTCCAGTCGGGTTATGACATCAACCAGTATGACCCACGCGGCCGCTTCATCTACGCCAGCGCGGGCTATACCTTCAAGTAAGCAGCATGAAGAACAGGGCGCCGAGGCACCCTGTTGACAGTCTTGCCAGCAGCCCCCGACTCCGTTGGGGGCTTTTTTTTGGATCATCGCGCTTTTCCGAGAAACACATCCTTGATTTTTAGGAAGAAATAAGCTGAATCCCGGAAACCATAGGCCCTCCTCTTGATGACTTTGATCCGGTTACTGACACCTTCAAGGATGGACGAATTCATGGGATAGATGGCCGAAGCGATGATGCCGTGGACATATTTTCGCAGCCGTTTGGCGAATTGGATGACCGGTCCAATTTCACTCGCGACGGCAAGGCGCATCCATCGTTATTCGACGAAATGCCCTTCCCAAAATGGAAGGGGCGACATAGCAAGGAGCATGGCGGCGAGGGGTGTAAGGCAATTCGTTTGTTTGGCGACAATCAATTTACCAATTCAGAATCCTTGCCCCCATCCGCTAAGAACGTCACCCCAGTCTTCCCCCAGCAACCGCGACGAACCTTTTTTTCGCTTATAGAATGATGCTACGCCTCGTCGCCCCGCAGGCGGCGCTGCTTCACGGCCGCCGCCAGGTTTTCCAGCACGGCCACGCTGGCGCTCCAGTCGATGCAGCCGTCGGTGACGGATTGGCCGTACAGCAGTTCCTTGCCCGGGATCAAATCCTGGCGGCCCGCCACCAGGTGCGATTCCACCATCACGCCGACGATGCGGCCATCGCCTGCCGCCACCTGGCTGGCGATGTCGGCGCATACGGGAATCTGGTTTTCCGGTTTTTTCGAACTGTTCGCATGCGAGGCGTCGATCATCAGGCGCGCCGCCAGGCCCTGCGCGGCGATGGCCTTGCACGCTTCATCGACGCTGGCCGCGTCGTAGTTCGGCGTCTTGCCGCCGCGCAAGATGATGTGGCAATCCTCGTTGCCATTGGTCGAGACGATGGCCGAGTGGCCGCCCTTGGTGACCGACAGGAAATGATGCGGCTGCGAAGCGGCCTTGATGGCTTCCACGGCGATTTTGACATTGCCATCCGTGCCATTCTTGAAGCCGACCGGGCACGACAATCCGGACGCCAGCTCGCGGTGCACCTGCGATTCCGTGGTGCGCGCGCCGATGGCGCCCCAGCTGATCAGGTCGGCGATGTATTGCGGGCTGATCACGTCGAGGAATTCCGTGCCGGCAGGCAGGCCCAGTTCATTGATATCGCGCAACAGTTCGCGCGCCATGCGCAAGCCGTCGTTGATGCGGAAGCTGTTGTCCATGTACGGGTCGTTGATCAAGCCCTTCCAGCCCACCGTGGTGCGCGGCTTTTCGAAGTACACGCGCATGACGATTTCCAGCTCGCCGGCGAAACGCGCGCGCTCCTTGACCAGCAGGCGCGCATATTCCATGGCCGCCTTGGTATCGTGGATGGAACAAGGCCCGATCACCACCATCAGGCGGTCATCCTGGCCATGCAGGATGCGGTGCAGGGCGATGCGGGCATCGGCCGCGGTGCGGGCGGCGGGTTCCGAGCAGGCAAATTCGCGGATCAGGTGGGACGGCGGAGTCAATTCCTTCATTTCGCGAATACGCAAATCATCGGTGCGGGGCATCATTTTCTCCAAAATTTGAACAAGGGTAAAACATCTGGGTAAAAAAAAACCGCCATCAGTGGCGGTTTTTTAGAATTTGCTGGGATCTCGTTTTTTGCTGCTACGTGAACCGACCGCTACTCCACCGCCTTTGGGTTGGAATTGCTAAAGTAAAAATAAGCGGTAAAAAAGTGGCGAGCGAACATGCGAGTCATCCATAAGTGATGAACGACTATAAACCTAAATTGCAAGGGTTGGCAAGCATAATTGTCGGCAAAGCCGCATGCCGCTGCCGTTTTACACTGCAAAGTGCGCAAAAAAGCATAAAAAGTTGCGCGCTGTTTGCGTCGCAGGCGACCTTGCCGCGGCGCGGACACAAGCCTGCCGCCCACCTACGCTAGCGCTGTGTTCGTCGTGGCAAGCGCGCCACGCAAGCCCAGGCTGGCGGCGCCAAGCGGCGCACTACTGATCAAGATCTAATCCCGGACAGGACGGACGGACAAGACTCAAGGACGCATCGATGACCTTTGACCGCCTGACCTTTCCGGAGAACAGCATGATCCCTACACCATCCGTCTACCCCGCTTCCTTTTCGCCGCCGCGCCTGGGCCTGGCCCTGGCCGGCGCATTGCTGAGCCTACCCGTCCTGGCGCAGGACAACGCCGCTCCCGCGCCCCTGCAGCGCGTGGAAATCACCGGCTCGAACATCCGCCGCGCGCAGGCGGAAACGGCATCGGCCGTGCAAACCCTGAACGCGGCCGATATCGAAAAATCGGGCAAATCCAGCGTGGCCGAACTGCTGCAGACCCTGGCCGTCGACAACCAGGGCTCCGTGCCCACCACCTTCGGCAACGGTTTTGCCAGCGGTGCCTCCGGCGTGTCGCTGCGCGGACTGGGCACGAGCTCGACCCTGGTGCTGCTGAACGGCCGCAGGGTGGCGCCGTATGGCCTGGCCGACGATGGCCAGAAAGTGTTTGCCGACCTGAACATCATTCCTCTGGAAGCGGTGGAACGGGTGGAAATCCTCAAGGACGGCGCCTCGGCCATCTATGGCTCGGACGCGATCGCCGGCGTGGTCAACGTGATCCTGCGGCGCGACTACCAGGGCACGGCCATCAAGGGCAGCTACGGCAAGACCAGGGACTGGGACGGGCGCGACGCGCATGCGGCCATCACGCACGGCTTCGGCGACATCGACACGGACCGCTACAACGTGCTGCTGAACCTCGAATACAACGAAAAGGCCGCCATCTGGAACCGCGACCGGGCAGGACGCGGCGCCGTCGGCCGCGCTGACTTGCGCGACCTGGGCTTCAGCGCCCAGGAAGCACTCGGCGGCACGGGCGCCATCACCACCAACAACGCGGCCGGCAGCGCCGTCAACGGCAATGTCCGCAACCCCGATACCTTCGACTACTACAACCGCGGCAACCTGGCCGGCGCGGGCTTCACACGCACCTTCCCGGGCGCCGCCTGCGGCAACTTCACCAGCCATCCGCAGGGCGACCCGGGCGGCGGTTGCCTCATTGACGCAGCACAACAATACGGCCAGATCCAGCCCAGGCAAAAGCACATCAATTTCTTCGGCCGCGGCGCCTGGCAATTGACGCCGGAACTGCAAACCTATGCCGAACTGAATGTTTACCACAGCGCATCCACAGCGGCCACGACGCCGGCAGGCATCAATGGAACCATCATTTATCCTGGCGGCCCCATCAGCACTGCCAGCGTGTCACTCGGCGCAGACCATCCTGACAACCCGTATTTCGGGCGCACCGCGCGGCTGCGCTACCTGGCGGCCGACGTCGGCCCGCGCATATCCGACGTCGATTCGACCTTCATCCGCTTCGCCGCCGGCATCAAGGGCACGCTGGCGGGCTGGAATATCGACAGCGCCCTGCTATATTCGCGCAACAAGGTCTCGAACGAAAGCAGCGGCTATCTGCAACGCGACGTGGCTTTCGCCCTGCTCAACCCCAGCGCCGCCAACGTGGCGACAGCCAGCGCCAACCCGGCGTACGCCGCCCTGCCTCCCGGTAGCGTGTGGCGCATCGCAGAAAATGCCGGCCTCAATTCCGCCGCGCTGTATGCGGCCCTGTCACCGCGCATTTCCAGTGATGGCAAGACACACATCGCGCAAGTCGACTTCAAGGCCAGCCGCGATATTGGCAAGCTTGATGGAGGCACGCTTGGCGTGGCCGTGGGGGCCGAGTTCCGCCACGAATCGACAGAACTCCAACCAACCACCGGCACCGAACGCGGCAACATCATCGGTTTGGGCTACTCGGCCTACAAGGGCAGCCGCAACGCGACGGCCCTGTATGCCGAAGTGCTGGCACCCGTACTGAAAACAGTGGAACTGTCGGGCGCCCTGCGCGCCGACCATTTCACCGATGTCGGTAATTCCTATACGCCGAAGGTGGGCGTGAAATGGACACCGATACGCGAACTGGCCCTGCGCAGCACCTTCGCCCGGGGTTTCCGGGCACCCAATGCGGCAGAAAATGGCGTCGGCGGCCTGGCCGCCTTTGCTGTCGGCACCGATCCTGTCCGCTGCGCGCTGGGCGTCGAAGCGGCATGCGACCCCAGCAACATCGCGGTCATTACCAAAAGTAACCCCAACCTCTCGCCCGAACGTTCAAAGAGCTATTCCATCGGCGCCATCTGGGATCCATTACCGCGGACAAGCATTTCATTCGACCTGTGGGAAATACGTCGCAAGAATGAAATCAACCAGGAACAGACCGATATGGCCATACTCGCCGGCCATGTGGCGCGCGACCCCTCGACGGCCACCGGCATCCCGGGCGATCCGGGCGCCATCACGGCCGTGCTGGCCAGCTATGTCAATTCGGCGCAAACGACGGTGCGCGGCATCGACATCGACGGCCGCCAGCGCTTCAACCTGGGCGGCGACTATGGCAGCCTGGTGTTCGACGTGAAATGGACGCATTTGTACAAATGGCTGCGCACGGAACAGGATGGCACGCAGCGCGATTTCGCCGGCACGCATGGCAATTGCGATATATCAAACTGCATGGGCACGCCCGATGACAGGGTCAACCTGGGCGTCACCTGGGAACGCCGCAACTGGCGCGTATCGGCCAATGTCAACTACCGCGCCCCGCTCGACAACGTACTGTTCAAGAATGATCCCGATGGCTGCGCCACGCATTTCGCCGATGGCACGGACGCGCCGCGCGGCTGCCGCATCGCCTCGTTCACGACGATCGACCTGACGGGACGCTGGCAGGCCACGCCCAAGCTGGAAGTGTTTGCCTCGATCCAGAACCTGTTCGACAAGATCGCCCCGCTGGACCCGTTGACCTATGGCGCCACGAGCTACAACCCGCTCGACTACGCGGGCGCGGCGGGACGATTCATCAGTGCGGGGGTGAAATACAAATTCTGAGACATCGGAAAAGCGGAAGCATAGGTCCGATTAGCGGGGCGAAGCCACGCGTCATCCGGCAACCGTGTTGACGCGGCCGGCAGTGGTGTCGGGTCACGCGCCTTGCGCTAACCCGACCTACGCGAGCGCCATCTCAGAAAAGGTCGGATTAGCCCGGAGGGCGTCATCCGACAACCGTGTTGGCCGCGCCGTGTCCAGAAAAATCAGGCCGTGCCGCCAACAGTGATACCGTCGAGGCGCAAGGTCGGCTGCCCCACGCCCACGGGCACACTCTGCCCCTCCTTGCCGCACACGCCCACGCCTGAATCGAGGCGCATGTCGTTGCCGATCATCGAGACGCGGTTGAGCACGTCCGGGCCGTTGCCGATCAGGGTCGCGCCCTTCACCGGGTAGCTGAGCTTGCCGTTCTCGATCATGTACGCCTCGCTGGCCGAGAAGACGAACTTGCCGTTCGTAATGTCGACCTGGCCGCCGCCGAAGTTGACGGCATACAAGCCATTTTTCACGGAAGCGAGAATTTCGCCCGGGTCCCTGTCGCCACCGAGCATATAGGTGTTGGTCATGCGCGGCATGGGCAGGTGGGCGAACGATTCGCGGCGCGCATTGCCCGTCACGGGCATCTTCATCAGGCGCGCATTCATGGTGTCCTGGATATAGCCCTTCAGGATGCCATCCTCGATCAGGGTCGTGCACTGCGTCGGGTTGCCCTCGTCGTCGATATTGAGCGAACCGCGGCGGCCAGCCAGGGTACCGTCATCGACCACGGTGACGCCCTTGGCGGCCACGCGCTCGCCGATGCGCCCGGAAAACGCAGACGATCCCTTGCGGTTGAAATCGCCTTCCAGGCCATGGCCGATCGCTTCGTGCAGCAGGATGCCGGGCCAGCCCGGTCCCAGCACGATGGTCATGGGGCCTGCGGGCGCGGGGCGCGCCTCCAGGTTCACCAGCGCCGACTTGACGGCGTCCGTCGCATACTGTTCCAGTACGGCATCGCTGAAATAATCATAGCTGAAACGCCCGCCGCCGCCGGCCGAGCCCGTTTCGCGGCGACCATTCTGCTCGGCGATCACGGTGACCGAGACGCGCACCAGCGGACGGATATCGGCCGCCAGCACGCCATCGCTGCGCAGCACCAGCACCACGTCGTATTCGCCGGCCAGTCCCGCCATCACCTGCACCACTCTGGGATCTTTCGCGCGCGCCATCTTTTCCACGCGTTCCAGCAGTTGCACCTTGGCCGTGGCATCGAGCGAGGCGAGCGGATCATCGGGCAGGTACAGCGAGCGCCCGCCCTGCGCAAGGGCCCGGCCCGCCACCTTGACCTTGCCGGCGCCGACGCGCGCGATGGTGCGCGTGGCCGCCGCCGCTTCCAGCAGCGCCCGTTCCGAAATATCGTCGGAATACGAGAATGCCGTCTTGTCGCCGGACACGGCGCGCACGCCCACGCCCTGGTCGATGGAAAAGCTGCCCGTCTTGACGATGCCCTCTTCCAGGCTCCAGCCTTCGCTCCTGGTGGACTGGAAGTACAGGTCGGCATAATCGACCTTGTGCGTAAACATCGTGCCCAGGGCTTTCAACAGCTTGTCTTCGTCCAGGCCGAAGGGCGTCAGCAGGATCTCGCGCGCCACGGCCAGGCTGGACAGATTCGGTTCAAATGGGATCATGACTTTGCACTCGCTAATTAGCTAATTATATTCAACGCATTCTCAGTACCTGACAGTAGCGTAGCGAGCGGCAGCGCCCCTTGTGGCCAGGAAGCGCAGCCGTGCTTGGCACGGGCTGCCGAGCCGGTGGGCATCAAGGCCGCGGAGCGCGACGCGCAGCAGCTTATGTCAGGCACCCTCACATGGTGCGGTGCGCCAGGGCAGGCAGCGATTCGCGCACGCCGGCCAGGAACAGCGGATCGATCTCGCCGCTGACCACGCCCTCGCCTTCGGGCAGCACGGCCTTGATTTCGCCCCACGGGTCGATCAGCATGCTGTGACCCCAGGTGCGCCGGCCGTTCGGATGCAGGCCCCCCTGTGCCGAGGCCAGCACATAGCACTGGTTTTCAATGGCCCGCGCGCGCAGCAGCACTTCCCAGTGCGCGCGGCCCGTGGTGTGCGTGAAGGCGGCCGGCACGACGATCAGCACGCAATCGCCCATGGCCCGGTACAGTTCGGGGAAGCGCAGGTCGTAGCAGATCGACAGGCCAACCCTGCCGAACGGTGTTTCGATCGAACGCACCTGGGCGCCCGGCACGATGGTGCGCGCTTCATTGTAGGACTCGGCGCCGCGCGTAAAGCCGAACAGGTGAATCTTGTCATAGCGCCCGGCCGGCGCGCCCTGCGGGTCGTACACGAGGGTGGTGTTCAACACTTTGCCTTCCTGCGCTGAGACCAGGGGCAAGGTGCCGCCGATCAGCCAGATGCCATGCTGGCGCGCCATCTGTGCCATGCCATCCTGGATGGGACCGCTGCCCGGCTGTTCCGCATGGGCCAGCTTGTCCGTTTCCTGCTGGCCCATGATGGCCCAGTATTCGGGCAGCACCACCAATTCGGCCCCGCCTGCCGCCGCCTGCGCCACCAGGCGCCGCGCGGTGGCCAGATTATCCGCCACGGAAGGCGAGGAAATCATTTGTATTGCTGCAACTGTGTGCATCATTTCACCTCTTGTACAGTCGATCTGGCTGAATGGCACTCATTTCGCCACAGCATCCTTCGCCGCCGCTGCGGGCGTGGCGACAGGCTCCAATTTACCACCATCGAGCTTGGTCACCACGGGCGACTTCCATGGCCCGGCGATCTGCATATGGTAGGTGAGCGCCTTCATCACGGGTGCGCGCAGGAACAGTTGCGCCAGGAAACTGCCCAGGCCGATCACAGGATTGACCGCCAGCGCATACACGAGCGGCCCCGTGCCCAGGTTGAATTCCGGGATCACCACCACATGCAGGTTGGTCGTCTCGTTGGCGATATCGGCCGTGCCATCCATCAGCACCGTGGCCGCCACGCCATGCATCTTGAGGTTGTCGGTGGTCACCACGCCGCGCTTGATGCTGGCGTTGGCCGTGATGCCGTCGAAGGCCAGGCCTTCGGAAAACACATCGTGGAAATCGAGTTTCAGCAAGCGCGGCAAGGCTTGCAGGCTCAGCACGCCCAACAGCTTGGCGGCGCCCGGGTCCTGCTTGAGGAACTGGCCCGATTCCACGTTCATCTCGATCTGCCCCGACAGGGTGGGAATATCGAGCGAATACGGCAAGCCGTTCCAGGCGATGTCGCCGCTCAGGCGGCCCTTGCCGCGACGCACCGTGTCGGCAAAGCCGAAGCGGTCGAGCAGCTTGCCCGCATCGACGATATCGAGGCCGAAACGCAGGCTGGTCGTGCTTTGCCCATCCTTGATGATCCATTTGCCATTGCCGCTCAGGGCACCATCGGGATTCGACAGTTGCAGCTTGCCCACGCGCCACTCGCGCCCGCCGGCCGCCATGGTGTTATAGGCTTGCAACTCCAACCGGCCAATCTTCTTGTTGAACAGTTCGAATTGCTCGGCGACGATATCGAGTGAAGGGATCGACTGGGCGCCACTCTTTCCCTCCAGTAAATTTTTCACGTCGTTGGCCGCCGACTCCGGGATGATCAGCGACGACAGGCGGGCCGTCATCTTGCCCAGGCCGGACGGCGTTTCCAGCCAGGTCACATAGCCGGAGACCTGCTTCGCATCGATATTGGCTTGCCAGACGTCCTTCTGGTGCGTGGCACCGACCACCACGTTTTCCAGCTTGCGCTCGCCCAGCATCAATTCGCTGGCACGCGCCGCCATCATGTCCGGCACCACATATTGCGCGATATCGGGCGCATCGTCGTCGGCGCCGCCGCTGTCGGCCGGCCCTGCGCCGCTGCCGGCGATTGCGCTGCCGGCGTCGATCCAGCTGTCCACATCCAGCGATTTCATGTTGACGTTGAGCATCATGCCGCTGTCCGGCTCAGGCGCCGGCACGTTGACGCCAATGCCGCCGCGCACCAGGCGCCAGGCATCCTTGCCCTGCTTCTGACGCTGGTAGCGGGCGGTGATGCCGGACCCCAGCGCAATGCGGATATCGTCGGTGCGCAGGCCGGCGCCATTGGCCGCATTGCCCGTCAGCGTGAATTTCACGGGCAGGCTGTCGCCGGCCGCCTTCTTCAGGGGCGCGGGGAAATCCAGTCCCAGCCCCGTCAACGGCGACTCGACATTGACGATGAGCTGGTGCTCGCGCGCCGTGATCAGGCCGCTGTAGCGGGCGCCGCCGCTCAAATGTTTCGCCAGGCGCTGCAGCACGGGCGCCGGATACGTCTTGCGCAAGCCGTCGATGCTCATGTTGCCGGCAATCTTCACCTGGATGGAATTGTCGGGCTGGCTGCCGCCCGAGATGGCCAGCGGCCCACCCAGCAGGCTGCCATTCAAGCCATTCAGGTTGACGCCTTTTTCGTTGAATTCGATCTTGCCCTGCGTGCCCAGCACGGGCGGCATGTCGCGGAACAGCACCACGTCGTTGCCCGCCAGCTGCAAGCTGCCCTGCACGGTCGCATCGAGCATGCGTTCTATCGGCAAGTGCAATTTGAGCGCCAGTTTGGCATTGCCGGTGGCCGTCGTTTCATCCGTGAAGTGCTCGATCCAGCCCAGCACGGGACTGGCCGTCACGTACTTGAGGAATTCCTGCATCGGGCCGGCCGCGTTGCCCTCGATATCGAGCAGGGTGTCGAAGACGGTCAGGTCGGGGATCACGGCTTTGACATTCGTCAAGGCCACGCCGCCCGTGGTGGCCGTGTCGGCGCGGATTTCCATGCGCGCCCGCTCGAAGACGAAGCTGCCCTGGATTTTTTCCGCCTGCGGCCACAGCGGCGCCTTACCCGCCTGCGGTCCGCTGTCCGCGAATTCGCCGGGAGCATAGTTCAGTTTGCCATTCTCGATCTTGCCGGCCACGCGGAAGTCGCCACGGTTGCGCTGGGCGGCATTGCGCTGGGCGGGGGTGTCGGCCTTGAAGGGGAAATGCTCGAGTTCGCCGCGTAGGCGCAGGCTCACGTCGCGCGCCACGCCGCCTTCCAGTGCGCCCGTCAGCCAGTGGCGCAGGTGCTCGGGCGTTTGCAGCGGCAGATAGCGGCCGATGGTGTTGATCTCGAAATTGTCGATCGTGCCCGTCAAGTCGACCTGGCCCAGGTTCTTGCCGTCGAGCGGCAGGCGGTGCGTGCCGCGCAGGGCGACGCGCAAGCCCTGCTGGTCGAAATCGAGCTGGTCCAGGTCAAGCTGCAACATATTCTCCGCTTCGAAAGCCCAGCGCGCCTGCATCTGGAATTGTTCGAACGGCAGGGCCGGCTCGCTCAGGTAGGATGGCAATTGCAGCACCAGGTCGCGGGCATCGATGGCGATGCTGCCGCCCTTGTCGCTGGCGTCGATGCTGCCGCTGAGCTTGTCGAAGCCGGGAATGGCCGGTGCGGCCGCCTGCGCAGGACTGCTGGCCGTCTTGGCCACGGCCAGGCGCGCCGGCTGCGCATTCAGGCCCAGATCGATGAGCTTGCCGCGCAGGCGGTAGCTGGCGGGCGTCGCCATCTCGCCTTCCCATTGCGCTGAAAAATCCTGCAGCCGCCCACGCGGCGCCAGAGCGTCGAGGCGCTGGCGCTGCTGCTCGCCCAGCGGCAATTTATCGGCCAGCGCGGCCAGGGTTTGCAAATCGAGCGACTTGGCCGTGATCTCCGTACGCGCCGGTTTGCGCTTCGTGGCAGCAATGTAGCGTTCGGACAAGGTCGTGGGTGGCAGGCTAAGGCCATCGCGTGTTTCCACCGCAAAATTCGTCAACGCGATCTGATGGCCATTCGCGCCAAAGGTTGGCTTGCCATCGGGCACCTGCGCCGACAGCTCTTCTTTTGCCGACATGCGTCCGCTGACCGACAGCAGGTCGAGCGGCGCGATATGCTCGCCCAGCCGCGCCTGCACATCGGTCAAGCCCACGTCGGCCGTAAAACCGGCCAGGCGCGCGTGATCCAGGCTCAGCCAGGCGCGCAGGGCGCCCTTGCCCTGGCTCAATTCAAACGGGTAGTCGAGGTAGCGGCGCCAGGCGGCCAGGTCGGCGTTCTTCAGGTCCGCATACAGCTCGCCCTTCCACATCGACACATCGGAAATGCGCGTGCTGAACGGCGGATGCGTGAAGTGAGCGCGCACATCGATGGGCGCGGCCAGGCTAGCGGGCGGCTTTGCCTGCAAGCCCAGCCGATGGCTGCGCCAGCGGTTGCGCAACAGCAAATTAACCTGCTCCAGCGCCAGCTCCGGCGTGCCGCGCACTTCGTCGGTCCAGCGCACCTTGCCGTCGCGGATGATGATGTCGTGCTGCGACAGCAGCCAGTCGGCGCCCTTGCCATCGCTGCCATGGGTATTGTCTACCAGCACGCCGGCCACATACAGCTTGCCGTCCATGCTGCGCCGCACGTCCAGGTCGGGGCGCGTGATTTCCAGCGTTTCAAAGCGCACCGAGCCCAGCACGCTCCACCACGACAAGGTGGCCGACACGCTCGGCAGGCTCAGCGCCTGGCGACCCGTCTGGTCGCGCAGGGTCACGTCGCCGAGGAACAGATTCGGCCGCACGCCATGCCAGGATGCATAAATACGCGCGATGCTGACGGGATTGCCCAGCGCACGGCTGGCGGCCCGCTCGATATCGCCCTTGTAGTAATCGATATTCGGCAGGATGGCGTAGCGCAGGAATAAAAACAGCACGGCAAAGGCGAAATACGCGAGCAGGACCAGCTTGACGGTAAAACCCAGCACATGGTGAGTGGCCAGGTTGGCCATGCGATAGGCGGCACGCAGCCGCTGCCAGCGCAGGGCCAATGGCACATGTTCTGTCACGCTTGCTTCTGGCGGTTTTTGCATCAATAAGCTAATAAACTGGCCCGGCGTCAAATAATGGCAAAAATCGTCTGCATTCGTGGTGCGCGCCTGCATCCTTGCGCTTGCGTCTGAGCAAAGCCTCCCTTACCATCGTCCGGAAGGGCACGCACTGCCGGCGGCATTCGCGTCGGCGGCACAATTTTACCGCATCCCCCGCCGTTCGCAGCCAAGTTAAACAAGAACATGCACGCAGCATCCACGAGACCCTGACCGATACCATGAGCACACAGCCTTTGATCTTTGCCTCCCGTTTCTACCAGCGCTGGCTGGACGCCGCCCCCGAGCGCGCCGCGCAGGTAGCGCAACTGGTGCACGCACCGCTGGACGGGCTCGATTTTGCCGCCGCGCTGGCCCAGCAGGCGAACGCCGCCACGCCGCCGCTGCCGGCCGAACGGGCCATGCGCCGCCTGCGCAACCTGCTCGTCTGCGGCCTGATCGCGCGCGATCTTGGCGGCCAGGCAGACTTGAATGAAGTGGTCACGGCCATGACGGGCTTTGCCGATTTCGCCATCCGCACGCATGTGGAACTCATCATGGCCGAGATGGTGGCCCTGCACGGCATGCCTGTCGGCGAGGAATCGGGCGAGGAACAGGCCTTGATGGTATTGGCCATGGGCAAGCAGGGCGGCGGCGAACTGAATGTTTCGTCGGATATCGACCTGATCTTTGTCTACCCGGAAGATGGCGACACGCAAGCGACCTTGCCGGGCCAGCGCAGCCTGTCCAACCACGAGTTTTTCATTCGCATGGGCAAAAAACTGATCGCCGCCCTGGCCGAGATCACACAGGACGGTTTTACGTTCCGCGTGGACATGGCCTTGCGCCCGAACGGCAATTCGGGTCCGCTGGCCGCCAGCCTGGGCATGGTGGAGCAATACCTGATCGTGCAGGGCCGCGAATGGGAGCGCTATGCCTGGGTCAAGGCGCGCGCCGTGACGGGCAAGGCGGAAGACATTGCCTCGCTCGACGCCATCGTGCGCCCCTTCGTCTTCCGCCGCTACCTCGATTTCGGCGTCATCGATGCCATCCGCACCATGCACGGCCAGATCCGCGCCGAGGTCAACCGCCAGGAGCGGCTGCACCCGGACCGCAGCAACAACGTCAAGCTGGGCCGCGGCGGCATCCGTGAAATCGAATTCCTTGCGCAAGTGTTTCAATTGATACGGGGCGGGCGCGACGCCGAGCTGCGCGAGCGCTCCACGCGCGCCACCCTGTGCACGGTGGCGGACAAGGGGCTATTGGAACCGGCCATCGTGGAACAGTTGCTCGGTTCCTACACTTTCCTGCGCAACCTCGAACACCGGCTGCAATACCTGGACGATGCGCAAACCCATACCTTGCCCGCCAACGAGGCCGACCGCCTGACCGTGGCGCAGATGATGGGCTTGCCCGACACGCCCACCCTGCTGGCCCAGCTGGAAGCGCACCGCGTGTTTGTCGCCGGCCAGTTCGACGAGATGTTCAGCGACAAGAGCAGCGGCACGCCGCCGGCCGACACCGGCATCGACCCGCAGACCTCGAACGACTGCGCCGCTTCCGACCAGCAGGAAGCCATCGAAGCGCGCTTCGCCGCCCTGGGTTTCCATGAGCCGGCCGCCTGCGCGCGCCGTTTGCTGGCCACCTGGCAGGCGCCGCGGCTGCAATCCCTGCCCGAAGCGAGCCGCACGCGCCTGGTGGCCCTCGTCAATTCCGCCCTGCCCCTGATCACCGACTGCTCCGTGTCCAACGGCAATGCCAGCCAGCTGGCCACCCTGGGCCGGCTGCTCGATTTTTTAGAGGCCATCGCGCGCCGCTCGGCCTATCTATCGCTGCTGACGGAATACCCGCATACGCTCGAGCGTGTGGTGCGCATGGTGTGCGCCAGCGGCTGGGCCGCCACCTTCCTCACGCAGCACCCGATCCTGCTCGATGAACTGCTCGATGAACGCATCCGCAACACGGTGCCCGACCCGGCCGCGCTGGCGCTGGACCTGCAGCGCCAGCTCGACGACGCGCCCGGCGACACGGAGCGGCAGATGGATATCCTGCGCGAAACACACCACGCGCAGCTGTTCCAGTGCCTGGCGCAAGACCTGGCGGGCGACCTGAGCGTGGAAAAACTGGCCGACTACCTGTCGCAGCTGGCCGACATCATCGTCGCCGCCACCGTGCAAGCCGTCTGGCAAACGTTACCGACACGCCACCGCGAAGTGCCGAAATTTGCCGTCATCGCGTATGGCAAGCTGGGCGGCAAGGAACTCGGCTATGTCTCCGACCTGGACGTGATCTTCCTGTTCGACGACGACGACCAGGAAGCGCCCGGCCTGTACGCCAAGCTGGCGCAACGCTTCATCACCTGGATGACCTCGCACACTTCGGCCGGCATCCTGTTCGACATCGACATCGCGCTGCGCCCCGATGGCGCCTCGGGCATGCTGGTGTCCAGCGTGCAGGCGTTCGAGCGCTACCAGGGCAGCGCGGCCTGGGTATGGGAGCACCAGGCGCTCACGCGCGCGCGCTTTTGCGCCGGCGACGTGACCATCGGCAAGCACTTCGAGCGCATCCGCGACACCATCTTGCGCAAGGAGCGCCCGGAAAACGGCCCGCTCAAGGGCGAAGTGGTGGCCATGCGCAAGAAAATGCTCGACGCGCACCCGCCCCGCCCCGGCAGCTTTGATCTAAAACAAGATCCGGGCGGCATGATCGACATCGAGTTCATGGTGCAATACCTGGTGCTGCAGCATGCGGCCCGCTATCCGCAGCTGACGGCCAACTCGGGCAATATCGCCCTGCTGCGCCTGTGCGGCGAACTGGGGCTGATCGACGCGCAA
Organism: Janthinobacterium sp. GW822-FHT07H11; assembly: GCF_058798615.1. Classification (NCBI taxonomy): domain Bacteria; kingdom Pseudomonadati; phylum Pseudomonadota; class Betaproteobacteria; order Burkholderiales; family Oxalobacteraceae; genus Janthinobacterium; species Janthinobacterium sp. GW822-FHT07H11. Next base: position 1,550,299 of record NZ_CM179507.1, on the reverse strand, counting down.
CTGGCGACCCTGGTGGCCGACGCCTACCGCGCGCTGCGCAAGCTGCAGCACCAGCTGCGCCTGCAAGGGCAGGACCTGGCACGGGTGGAGCCGGAACGGGTGCGCGTGCATGCGGAAAACGTGCAGCGCCTGTGGCAAACCATGTTCCAGGACATCGGCTGAGCAGTTCGATCTGGCGGCCGGCCCGAGGTCGCTGTAGCATCTTTACCACAGCAAATCAGGCTGGCAGCTTCGTCATTCTAGCGACAAAACTGCCCGCTCGGTGCGCCAGCGTCACACCGCCGGTGCGCCCTTTCACTTCTTGCCAAATGCTGTAATCGGGAATACATCCCACAATTCCAGTTTATCCCCATGCATATGCTCGGCATAAAATATTCAGGCCAGCACGATTAACTCAATCCCATATAGATTCAATACAAGCGGCACACCTCAATACAATTTACGGAAAATAGCCAGCGATAATCAGGAACACATTCCATTTCCACGGCAATTCACCTTTCCCTATTTTTCCAGCAATAGAAAAACAATTTTCCCCTACATCCTCCCTGCAGGGACTTCGCGCGCGAGACAAACATTGCAGACGACGGCACTAGCTCTGTGACACGCAGGATAAATCATTTAAAAATGACAACCTATATTTCAATAATGCAACTTTAAAACCATGAAATGGCAGAAAAAATTATCTTAAATTCATTATTTTTCTTCATTAACATCAAAAATCAAGTAAAAATAGTGTGAAATATATAATTGTCATCATTTTGCAATAAAGGAAAAATAATGCTCCCGCCTTATTGCAGACACTCATTCCACGGGCATGTGAATGACATTGTCTATACATATGGCCTCCTTGTGCAGGAATATGCCCGAGTAGAATGGTATTAAAAAACAAAATGTCACAGGCAATTTGACAGCCAAAATCGCCCGCCTCCACTCAGGTCAGTCGCCTTGTAAATATCGCCCTACAAAATAGAAATAACACAAAGACAAGCTGTTGTTATTTTTAGTGATAGCAACTATTAAATTGACTTGAAAGTAGCGCCTATGTACAGTCAACCGTCGTAAAGTTTTTTAAAACATAACTATTAACTTACAACACAAGGGAATCGACAATGTTGAATGAAACAGTACTAGCGCGTTCCGTCAGGCTCATATGCGCAGGCAGTATCGCCCTCACCATGCACTCCGCATTTGCTCAGACACAAGAGGAAAACGTCACCAAGGTGCAAGTCACCGGTTCGCGCCTGACGTCGCCAAATGCCGTGTCGCCATCCCCGCTGCAAATCCTGACTTCGGCCGATATTGCCGCTTCCGGTGCCACCAACTTGCAAGAGCTGCTGTTGAAAAACCCTACACTGGGGACGCCAGGCATCAGCCGCACCAATTCCAATTTCCAGACGGCCAGCGTCGGCGTCGCCACCGTTGACCTGCGCAACCTGGGCACGTCGCGTACGCTGGTGCTGGTCAACGGCCGCCGCTTTATCTCCGGTGTGCCGGGCGAATCCGCGGTCGACATGAACACCATCCCGACCGACTTCATCGAACGCGTGGAACTGCTGACCGGTGGCGCTTCCGCGGCCTACGGCTCGGACGCCGTGGCTGGCGTCGTCAACATCATTTTGAAACGCAACTTCAGTGGCGTACTGGTCGACGCATCGCTGGGCCAAAGCGACTACCACGACGATTCGAAGAAAAAGCTGGCAGTCACCTTCGGCACCAACAGCGCCGATGGCGCCAGCAATGTCATGGGCCACTTCGGTTACTCCAAGCAAGGCGCCGTGTACTCGCGCAACCGTCCAGGCACCGACATCGACAACCAGTCGCTGGCCTTATCCACCAACGACCCGGCCGACTTGTTCAAGGTGCAAGCACCGTTCTATTCGAGTCTCGCCCCACAGGGCCGCTTCCTGTACGGTAGTGGCAAAACCGCGGGTAACTTTACCTACGACAAGGCCGGCAACGTTATTCCATGGAATACCAATGGTTCGGCCACCCAGGCAGCAACTGGTTTCAACCGCAATGAATTCCGTACGATTGCCGTACCGACCGAGCGCTTCCTGTTTGCCCTTAATGGCAATCATGCCTTCAACGAAGACCACAGCGCCTTCTTCGAAGGTACGTATTCATCGACCAAGGTCACGTCGCGCACGGAACCTTTTGGCCTGCAAGCAAGTAACGTTTTCCCCGACGGCTCTGTACCAACCGGCTCCATGGTCAATGGCGCTTTCGTACGCAATCCGCTGGTGCCACAGTATCTGTATGACCGCGCCACCGACACCGATGGCGATGGCATTCGCGACTACTCGTTCTCGCGTCGCCTGTCCGAAGTCGGTACCCGCGGCAGCACGGCGGAACGCGATACCTTCCGTCTGGCGACCGGTCTGAAAGGCACGATCAAGGACTGGAACTATGAAGCTTTCGTGTCTTACGGCAAGACCAAGGAAGCACAGAATTCCACCGGTCAAGTCAATGTCATGAGCTTCCGCAATGCCCTGCTGGCAATTCCTGACGGCAAAGGCGGTGTACAGTGCGCGGACCCCATTGCACGTGCACAAGGCTGCGTACCTATCAACATCTTTGGCTACAATACGATTTCGCCTGAAGCAGCGAAATATGTCGCGGCGCCAGGTTCGCTGATCACGTCGACCACGCAAAAAATTGCTGGTGGTAACTTGAGCGGCGAATTGTTCCAGCTGCCCGCAGGTAAAGTCGGCCTGTCGGGTGGCTTCGAATGGCGCCAGGAGGAATCGAGCAGCGTCGCTGATGCGCTGACGCAGGCGGGTTTGAACGCCGGCAATGCCGCGCCTCCGACCTACGGCAAATTCAATGTCAAGGAAGCATACCTGGAAACCTTGGTACCCCTGCTGAAAGACAAGGCGTTCGCCAAGCAGCTGGACTTCCGCGCGGCCTACCGCGTGGGCGACTACTCGACAGTCGGTCACACCAACAGCTGGAACACGGGCCTGGAATGGGCGCCAACATCGGATGTGAAATTCCGCGCCACGCGTTCGATTTCGACGCGCGCGCCGAATATCAACGAACTGTATTCGCCGGCGAAGCAAACCTTCCCACCAGGTATCTCCGATCCGTGCTCAGGCGTTACATTGACATCCAACACGGAGTTCTCGGCGGGCTGCCGTGCGAATCCGTCCGTGCTGGCCAATATCCAGGCCAATGGCGTGTTCTCGCAAACGCAGTCGGACTTGCAAGGCATCAGCGGCTATGATCGTGGCAATCCTGAGCTCAAGTCGGAGCAAGGCCGTTCGACCACCATCGGCGTGGTCCTGACCCCGCGCTCGATCCCGATGCTGAGCAAGTTCACCTTCACGGCGGACTACTTCGACATCAAGATCTCCGATGCCATCGTCGACACCCCGCGCCAGTATGCGCTGAGCCAATGCTATGGCGGCGGCAATCCGGCATTCTGCAGCTTCATCACGCGCCGTGCGGCGACCAGCGGCGGCAACAACATCGGTACGCTCAGCTACATCGATTCGGCGTCGTCGAATAGTGGTGGCCTGGGTACCGAAGGTATCGACTTGACCGCTTCGTGGGTGGATATGGTCGGACCAGGCCGCCTGAGCGCGAAAATGCAATATACCTACGTGAAAGAGGGTTACGTCATTCCGCTGAAAGGTGAAGACAAGGATCCGTTTGCCGGTGAAATCGGTGCGGCCAAGAACAAGGCCAACCTGAACCTGGCCTACAAATGGGGCAGCTTCGGCATCAGCAGCACCACGACCTATATCGGCCGTTCGTCGCTGGATGACCAGTTCCTGTCGGGACGATTCGACCTGCCAGCGAACTCGGTGAAAGTTGGCTCGCGTACCTACCAGGACTTCCAGCTCACCTTCGACGTGAAGAAGCAAATTCAGCTGTACCTGGGTATCGACAATGCCTTCGACACGTCGGCGGCACCGATCCTGAGCGGAGTGACCGGCAACAGCACGGGCACCAACACCAACGCGGGTACGTATGATCCTATCGGCCGCCGCTACTATGTCGGCATGCGCGTGACGATGTAATTCCGCGCCGGATGGGGAGCCACCGCTCTCCCCTCCTCGCAACGACGGCGCGCTACGGTGCGCCGTTTTCTTTTCAGCAAAAGAAAACAAGGGAAATGAATATGAATAAATTATTACTTTTGCTGGCAGTATGTGGGCCCGCCCTGGCAAACGATGCGGCGACATTACACTGTCGCACCTTGCAAGACGGAGCGGCACGGCTGGCATGCTATGACGCCATGCCGGTGGGCGCCGCACCGGCCGGCATGGCTGCCGCCCCCGTGACCGTGGAACAGCAAAAACAGGCATTCGGCATGGAGGGCAGGCAAAAACGTGCCGATGCGATGGCGGCGCCACAACTGGCCAGCCTGAGCAGCCATATTCCGGGCAAGTTCGAGGGCTGGCAGCCAGGACAAACCATCACCCTGGCCAACGGCCAGCGCTGGAAAGTGGTCGATGGCAGCGATGGCGTGGTGGTTGGCAAGGACTTGAAAGCCACGCTGGTGCGCGGCATGCTGGGCGCCATCTACCTCGATATCGAAGGTGCTTCGCGCTCGCCCAAGGTAGTGCGCATACAGTAAGGCAGGGTGGCAATTACGCCTGGAAAAATCTTTCTGGAAAGCAGCTCATGGCGGCGGGGCGTATGATGAAAGCATCACTGTCTCGCCCGAGGATATATTTCACCATGCCCTTGCATTACTTGTCACGCCTGAGCGGCGCCACGCGCGACCAACGCGCCAACCTGCAACTGGGCTGCGTGCTGGCGCTGGTGGCCGGCGCCGTGAATGCGGGCGGCTTTCTCGCCATCGGCGGGTATACCTCGCACATGACGGGCATCGTCTCGGGCATGGCCGATGACTTGGCGCTGGGCAATGTCACGGTAGCGCTGGCCGCGCTGGGCGCCTGGCTGGCCTTCGTTTCCGGCGCGGCCGTCACGGCCATCATGGTCAACTGGGGCCGGCGCCGGCGCCTGCACAGCCAATATGCCGCCAGCCTGCTGCTGGAAGCGGCGCTGCTCCTGTTGTTTGGCCTGACGGGCAACTACCTCGCTACCATGCCGGATGTGCTGGGGCCCGTCACCATCTTGCTGCTGTGCTTTGTCATGGGTTTGCAGAATGCCATCATCACCAAGATCTCGGGGGCCACCATCCGCACCACGCACGTGACCGGCCTGTCGACCGATATCGGTATCGAACTGGGCAAGATGGCGTACTACAACCGGCGCCAGTTGCCGGACAGAGTCGTCAAGGTCAACCAGGGCAAGCTGAAAACGCACTGCCTGCTGATTGCCGGCTTCTTCATCGGCGGCGTCAGTGGCGCCCTCGCCTTCAAGCATATCGGCTTTCCGGCCGCCACCATCATCCTCGCCTGCGCGCTGACCTTCCTGTCCGGCGTGCCCGTGCTGCGCGACTTGCGCGTCTTGTGGCGCTTCTACCGGCGCCGTTTCTAATCATACGGACGAAAAAAAACGCCCAGGCAACTACCTGGGCGTTTTTTCTTATTCGGTCAACAATTACTTGGCCGACATCAGTGCAACGGTGGTGTCCAGCATGCGGTTCGAGAAACCCCACTCGTTGTCGTACCACGACGATACTTTCACCAGACGGCCCGACACCTTGGTCAGGGTCGAATCGAAGTTCGACGACGCCGGGTTGTGGTTGAAGTCGATCGATACCAGCGGTTCGGTCTGGTACGTCAGGATGCCTTCCAGCGCGCCTTCCGACGCCGCTTTCATCAGCGCGTTGACTTCTTCCACGGTGGTGTCGCGCTTGGCGATGAAGGACAGGTCGACCAGCGACACGTTGATGGTCGGCACGCGGATGGCGAAGCCGTCCAGCTTGCCATTCAGCTCAGGCAGCACCAGGCCCACGGCGGCAGCGGCGCCCGTCTTGGTCGGGATCATGCTCATGGTGGCCGAACGGGCGCGGCGCAGGTCTTCATGCATCACGTCGGACAGCACCTGGTCGTTGGTGTAGGCGTGCACGGTGGTCATCAGGCCCGTTTCGATGCCGATGGCGTCGTTCAATGGCTTGACCAGCGGTGCCAGGCAGTTGGTGGTGCACGACGCGTTCGAGATGACGGTGTCGGTCGATTTCAGCACCGAGTGGTTCACGCCGAACACGACGGTCGCATCGACGTCCTTGCCGCCTGGTGCCGAGATGATGACTTTCTTCGCGCCGCCCTTCAGGTGAGCCGAAGCCTTTTCTTTGGTGGTGAAGAAGCCCGTGCATTCCAGCACGACGTCCACGCCCAGCTCGCCCCATGGGATTTCAGCCGGGTTGCGCTGTGCGAATACGCGGATCGGATCGCCATTGACGATCATGTTGTCGCCTTCGACGGTAACCGTGCCCGGGAACTTGCCGTGCGCGGTGTCGTAGCGGGTCAGGTGGGCGTTCGATTTGGCATCGCCCAGGTCGTTGATGGCAACGATCTGGATATCCTGTTTCTTGCCGCCTTCGTAGAAAGCGCGCAACACATTACGGCCGATGCGGCCGTAGCCATTGATTGCAACTTTGATCGTCATACTCTGCTCCTGATTAAAAAAAAAGGTATCAGCACAGCCCCCCGGCACTACCTTGCCGGGGTCTGCTCAAAATCAATATTAGCCAGCGATAACGGCTTTCACCTTGGCAACGACGTTCTCGACCGTGAAACCGAAGTGCTTGAACAGCACGCCGGCCGGCGCCGATTCGCCGAACGTGTCGATACCGACCACGGCGCCTTCCAGGCCCACGTATTTGTACCAGACGCTGGTCACGCCCGCTTCGATGGCCACGCGCGGCACGCCCTTCGTCAGCACGCTGGCCTTGTAGGCGGCGTCCTGACGGTCATACACGTCGGTCGACGGCATCGACACGACGCGCACATTGATGCCTTCCGAGGCCAGCGCGCTGGCGGCGGCCACGGCCAGTTCCACTTCGGAACCGGTGGCGATCAGGATCGCCTTGGCATCGACCACGTCGTTGAGCACATAGCCGCCGCGGAAGATGTTCTCGATCTGTTCGGCGCTACGCTCCTGGTACGGCAGGTTCTGGCGCGAGAAGATCAGGGTCGACGGGCCATCCTTGCGGCGCACGGCGGCGCCCCAGGCAGCTGCCGACTCGACGGTGTCGCACGGACGCCAGTTGTCCAGGTTCGGGATCAGACGCATCGACGAGACGTGCTCGACCGATTGGTGCGTCGGGCCGTCTTCGCCCAGGCCGATCGAATCGTGGGTGAACACGAAGATCGAACGCAGCTTCATCAGCGCGGCCATGCGCAGGGCATTGCGGCTGTAGTCGGAGAACGTCAGGAAGGTGGCGCCGAACGGGATGTAGCCGCCGTGCAAGGTGATGCCGTTCATGATGGCGCTCATGCCGAATTCGCGCACGCCGTAGTTGATGTGGTTGCCAGGCTGGCCCGAACGCACGGCCACGCATTCTTTCCAGTTGGTCAGGTTCGAACCGGTCAGGTCGGCCGAGCCGCCCAAAAATTCCGGCAGCGACGAGGCCAGCGCCTGGATGGCGTTCTGGCTGGCCTTGCGGGTGGCGATGTTTTCTTTCTTTTCCACGCAGGAAGCGATGGCGGCGCTCAGGGCCGCTTCGAATGCCTGTGGCAGTTCGCCCTGCATGCGGCGCGTCAATTCGGCGGCCTGCTGCGGGAATTCGCGGGTGTAGGCGGCGAAGCGCTCGTTCCAGTCCGCTTCCAGCAGGGCGCCTTGCTTCTTGGCATCCCAGGCGGCATACACGTCGGCCGGCATTTCGAACGGTGCGGCATCCCAGCCGATGTATTCGCGCACGGCGGCGATTTCCTTGTCGCCCAGCGCGGCGCCGTGGACCTTGTCGCCGCCTTGCAGGTTCGGCGAACCCTTGCCGATGATGGTCTTGCAGCAGATCAAGGTTGGCTTGCTGGCGCTCTTGGCGGCGGCGATGGCGGCAGCCACGGCGGCCACGTCATGGCCGTCGACGGAGCGGATGACGTTCCAGCCGTACGCTTCGAAGCGCGCCGGGGTGTCGTCCGTGAACCAGCCTTCCACTTTACCGTCGATGGAAATGCCGTTGTCATCGTACAGGGCGATCAGTTTATTCAGGCCCAGGGTGCCGGCCAGCGCGCACACTTCGTGCGAAATACCTTCCATCAGGCAACCGTCGCCGACGAAGGCGTAGGTGTAATGGTTGACGATGTCGTGGCCGGGCTTGTTGAATTCAGCGGCCAGCAACTGCTCCGACAGGGCCATGCCGACGGCGTTGGCGATGCCCTGGCCCAGCGGGCCGGTGGTCGTTTCCACGCCGGGCGTGATATCGACTTCCGGGTGGCCCGGGGTTTTCGAATGCATCTGGCGGAAGGCCTTGATGTCCTCCATCGACAGCTCGTAGCCGGTCAGGTGCAGCAGCGCGTAGTGCAGCATGGAGCCGTGGCCGTTCGACAACAGGAAACGGTCGCGGTTTTGCCATTTCGGGTTCGCGGGATTGTGGCGATAGTGACCACTCCACAGGGCAACTGCGATCTCGGCCATGCCCATCGGCATGCCTGGATGGCCGGAATTGGCCTTTTGTACAGCGTCCATTGCCAGTGCGCGGATCGCATTGGCCATTTTGGTAGTCGGGAGCGTAGTTGTCATGATGGTGTGGGTCAGTCGCGAGTTTGGGATTCGTTTGCAACAGCGCGGACAGGGAAGCCGGCTGCTTTCTGTAGTCAACTATTTTACCAGACTGGGGGGCCGCAAATTAGAATTGCAGCGTACTCTGCCGCCATATCGCTATACTTTGATGTCTTTCCACCCCACTTACATCCCCGTTGAGGATTTGCATGCCGCGTTTTTTCTGTCCACAGCCGCTCGTCGCCGGCACCACCGTCTCCCTGCCCGAAGCCGTCGCCCACCATATCCAGGTCGTGCGCCTGGCACCGGGCGACGTCATCACCCTGTTCAATGGCGAGGGCGGCGAAGTGCAGGCGAGCCTGGTGGCGGTCGCCAAGCGCAGCGTGACGGCTGAAATACAGGCCCACGTGGCGCGCGAGGCGGAGCTGCCATATGCCGTGACCCTGGCGCAGGCCTTGCCGGAAGCGTCGAAGATGGACTGGATCATCGAAAAAGCCATCGAACTGGGGGCGGCCGGCATCGTGCCGCTGGCGGCGCAGCGCTGCGTCGTGCGCCTGTCCAGCGAGCGGGCCGAGAAGAAACTCGCGCATTGGCAAGGCATTATCGTTTCCGCATCGGAACAATGCGGCCGCAACCGCCTGGCGCAGCTGGCCCCATTGCAGGATTTTAATAGCTGGAGCGCCCAGCAGGATTTACATAAACGCATCATTTTAACGCCGCGCGCGCAGCAGTCGCTGGCCGACTGGGCGCGTCACCAGCCGCCGCAGGCCGTGACTGTGATGGTGGGGCCGGAAGGGGGATTTTCGGAAACGGAAGAAAAAGCGGCGCTGGCCGCCGGCGCCATCGGCCTGGCCATGGGCCCGCGCATCCTGCGCACGGAAACGGCGGGCCTGACGGCGCTGGCCACGCTGGCGGCCCTGTGGGGCGGAATGCAAGACGCATAACACCAACAAAAAAGCGCAGCGCGGTTACCCGCACTGCGCCTGAGCTTGCGCGTAACGGCTACGCGCAAGCAAGTCATCAGGCGACCCATTTCAGGCGCCGCCCTGCTCTTTCCTATTAGAACGTGTACTCGGCACCCAGTTTCAGGGTGCGCGGACGCATCGCGTAACCGTCACGCACGTTGATCGGACGGGCCTGGTCGAAGACGTTGTTGATATTGGCCAGCAGACGCAGGTTTTTGAAGCCTGTGTAAGCAAAGTTCACATCCGTACGTACATCGCTGGACACGTTGCATGGCAGATCCGCACCCTTGAGTGCGGTACGGCAACCGGCCTCGCCCCAGCTTGTGGCTTCGGTGGCGATCTCGTTCTTGTGCAACGAATCTGCAGCCCAGTCCGGTGGCGCCAGGGGCCAGTTGCTTGGCGCGCGTGCTGATTTCATCCCTGCATTCGATCTTGACGTAATCGACAGCCACGCTGCAATTCTTGATCGGTTCGGCCACGACACCCAAGGCCAGGCTGCACGAGGTTTCCGGCGTCAGATCCGCATTCGAGGAAAATATTGGCCGGGAAATCCGGTGTCTTGTCCATGCGCAGGGCACCGTTGAACGTCAACACCGGCGCATTCACTCCGTGAGCGCGGCGCTCAGGCGGCGCAGGCCATCGATCCGCAGCGAACCGAGACCGATGATTTCCTCGCTCATCACGTTGTCGAGCGACTTGATGGAAATTTTTCCTGGCACAACTCAGCACCGAATGCCACGGCCATGGGAGCGCCCGGCAGTTGCACGATTTCAGCGCCCAGGCGCGATGTGCCGCCGCCGGTGCGGCCGATCATGCTTTCCCAGTCCCTGTTGCCGATCAAGCCATCCGCGCGCCATGACAGCGGCCACCCCGGCCTTGGCCCGCATGGCCGCCAGCGTGCCGCCCGGACCACAAGCCATGCAGGCAGCCGCACCATTACGTTAAAATAGCGCCTTGTGCGCTGCCGAAAGCGGCTGATAGACGGCTTTTTGAAAAGATGGATTATGTTGCGACTAAATGAAGTAAAACTCCCGCTGACCCACGCCGAAGCGGAGCTGACCGAGGCAATTCTGAAGCGACTCGACCTCGCCCCTGCGGACTTGCTGGGCTACACCGTCTTCAAGCGCAGCTATGACGCGCGCAAGCGCAGCGCCGTGGTCCTGATTTACTCGCTGCATGTGGAAGTCAAGAATGAAGCAGCCGTGCTGGCGCGCCTGCAGCATGACCCGCACCTGATGCCGGCTCCCGATACCGAATACAAATTCGTCGCCGGCGGCGAACAGCTGGCTGGCCACAGCAATGAGCAGCGTCCCATCGTCATCGGCACGGGGCCGTGCGGCTTGTTCGTGGCGCTGATCCTGGCACAGATGGGCTTGCGCCCGATTATCCTGGAACGGGGCAAGCAGGTGCGCGAGCGCACGGTCGACACCTTTGGTTTCTGGCGCAAGCGCGAACTGAACCCGGAATCGAACGTGCAGTTCGGCGAAGGCGGCGCAGGCACTTTTTCTGATGGCAAGCTGTACAGCCAGATCAAGGACCCCAAGCACTACGGCCGCAAGGTCTTGACGGAATTCGTCAAGGCCGGCGCGCCGGAGGAAATCATGTACGTCAGCAAGCCGCACATCGGCACCTTCCGCCTGGTCAAGATGGTGGAAGCCATGCGCGCGAACATCGAGCAATTGGGCGGCGAGTACCGCTTTGAGAGCAAGGTTGTCGACATCGACATCGTGCCCGGCGCCGATGGCGGCCAGGTGCGCGGCGTGGTGCTGGCCAATGGCGAAACCATCGCCAGCAAGCACGTGGTGCTGGCCATCGGCCACAGCGCGCGCGACACCTTCGAGATGCTGCACCGCCGCGGCGTGTACATCGAAGCGAAACCGTTCTCGATCGGCTTCCGCGTGGAGCACCCGCAATCGCTGATCGACAGCTGCCGCTTCGGCCCCAGCGCCGGCCACCCGATTCTGGGCGCGGCCGACTACAAGCTCGTGCACCACGCCAGCAATGGCCGTTCCGTGTACAGCTTCTGCATGTGCCCGGGCGGCACGGTGGTGGCGGCGGCATCCGAACCGGGCCGCCTGGTGACGAACGGCATGAGCCAGTACTCGCGCAACGAGCGCAACGCCAACAGCGCCATCGTTGTCGGCATCACGCCGGCCGACTATCCGGGCGACCCGCTGGCCGGCATCGCGCTGCAGCGCGAACTGGAAGAGCGCGCCTTCGCCCTCGGCGGCGGCAACTATGATGCGCCGGGCCAACTGGTGGGCGACTTCGTCGCCGGCCGCGCCTCGACCGAGTTCGGCAGCGTGATTCCCTCGTACAAGCCGGCCGTGCACCTGACGGACCTGGCGCCTTCGCTGCCCGAGTACGCGATCACGGCCCTGCGTGAGGCGTTTCCCGCGTTCAACAAGCAGATCAAGGGCTACTACAAGGCCGATGCCGTGCTGACGGGCGTGGAAACGCGCACCTCGTCGCCGATCCGCATCAAGCGCCGCGACGACGACCTGCAAAGCCTGAATACGCGCGGCCTGTTCCCCGCCGGCGAAGGGGCCGGCTACGCGGGCGGCATCCTGTCGGCGGCCGTCGACGGCATCAAGGTGGCGGAGGCGGTGGCGCTGTCCATCGCCGCCGCCTGACGCCGCGGCATCGCCACATCAGGCCGCCAACGGCAGCTTGATGTGGATATGGCAACCGGGCGCGCTCTCGATGGCACGCACCTCTCCGCCCAGCTGCTGCACGATCGTATACACGATATGCATGCCCAGGCCGGAGCCGCCCTGGCCCCGCTTGGTCGTGAAAAACGGTTCGAACATATGCTCGCGCACGGCCGGCGCCAGGCCCACGCCATCATCGGAAAATTCCAGCGCCAGCCACTGCGCGTCCCCCTCCTGCGCTTCGATGCGCGCGCGGATGACGATATGCCCTGGCCCGCCATGCGGATAGCCATGGCGCGCACTGTTCATCAACAGGTTCGACAGGATCTGCGACAGCTTGCCCGCCGCCAGGCGCACCCGGCAATCGGGGGCGATGTCGAGTTCCACCTTCAGGGCCGCCTTGCGCAGTTCGGGGCTGTGGGCCGACACCAGGCCATGCACATACTCATGCAGCACCAGGTCGGCCACGTATTCGCTGACCTGGTCCACGGCCAGCTGCTTGAAATTGCCGATCAGTTCAGCGGCGCGCGCCAGGTTGCGTTCGACCAGGGCCGCCGCGCCCTTCAAGGCTTGCGCGATATCGATCAGCTCGGCACGGCTGACCTTGGCGCCGCCCAGCAGCTGCACCAGCTGGTCGACATAGCTGCCCATGCTCGACGCGGCCGTCAGCGCCACGCCCACGGGCGTGTTGACTTCATGCGACACGCCGGCCACTAGCGAACCCAGCGCTGCCATCTGCTCCTGTTCGATCAGGTTGGCCTGCGCCGCCAGCAAGGACTCGGTACGCTGGCGCACGATTTCTTCCAGCTGCCGGGTACGCTCCTGGTGCTGCAGTTCGGCCGCGCTGCGGGCCGAAAAGATCGACAGCAGCAGCAAGGCCAGCAATCGCTTGTTTTCATCGATGGGACGCGTGTCGATGGCCGACAGGATGCCCAGCGTCTTGCCTTCGGTGTCGATCAGCGGCATGCCGACATAGCTTTCCGCATGCATGTCGACCAGCAGGGTATCGAATGGAAAGCGACGCTGGATATCGCTGCCATGAAAACACATGCTCTGGCAGGTGACATCCTGGCACGGCGTATGCTGCAGGCTGTATTCGATGTTCGGCTGGTAGCCGTCGCCCCCCCACAGCGCCAGGGTGCGGATGCCTTCGCTGCCATCTTCCATGCGCACCAGGCGCCCGGCAATCACATAGTGCACGTCGAGCGCTTCGGCCAGTTCCTTGACGAGGATGCGCAGGAAATCGTCGCCGCGCGCGCGCGCCGTCGAGGCGGTGATCGAGCGCAGGGCCGCTTCCGCCAGGGTGCGCCGCTGCTCGGGATCGAACAGGGGTTCTTGCGAATTCACATCAAACAACGGAATACTCATGAATGCTCCTGCACGGCACGGGTAGCGCAGGCAACACTGCCGGCGCGGCGATCCTCAGTAAGGGCACGAGTCAGCGGACCTGCCGCGATTGTACCTCCGGATATTGTCCAATAATACAGATGTGCAGGAAATTTTTATAGCCAGCCAGAACGCTTGAACAGGTAGTACATATAACCGCAGACGCAACTCATCAAGCCAACGGCCACCGGATAGCCATATTGCCAGTCGAGTTCCGGCATGAACTTGAAGTTCATGCCCCACACGCCGGCAAAGGCCGTGAAGACGGCAAAAATAGCCGCCCAGGCCGCCAACTGCTTGTTCACTTCGCTTTCATCGATGGCCACCATCGACAGATTCACCTGGATCGCCGTGCTGATGGTGTCGCGGATGGTATCGAGCGTGCCATTGATGCGCGCCAGATGGTCGTGCACATCGCGGAAATATTCCTGGGTATCGTGGCACAGCGGCGGCACGCGCCCGCCGTGCAGCTTGCCCACCGCCTCCATCAGCGGCGCCACCACGTGGCGCAAGACCATGACCTTGCGCTTCAGCTGGTATAGCCGTTCGATATTGTCGCGCTCGGTACCACGGTCGAAGATGCGGTCCTCGATCAATTCCAGCTCCGATTCCAGCGCGTCGAGCACGGGAAAGTAACGGTCGACGACGGCATCCATCAGCGCGTACAGCACGAAGGCCGAGCCCTGGCGCAGCAGATGCGGTTCGCGCTCGGCGCGCGCGCGCACGCCGAGGAAGCCTTGCGAGCTGTTGCTGCGCGACGAAAGCACATAGTTGGCGCCGACAAAGATATCGACTTCGCCCAGCACCAGGTCATTCTCGACCATTTCCACGGTTTTCACGACGGCAAACAGGGAATCGCCATATTCCTCGATCTTCGGGCGCTGGTGACCGCGCTGCGCGTCCTCGACGGCCAGCTCGTGCAGGCAAAACTCGTGCTGCATCTGTTTCAGCTCATCGGGCGTGGCGTCGAGCAGGGCGACCCAGACGAAGCAGTCGGGGCGCTCCACGTAGTCGCTGATATCGTCGATCGGCAAGTCGGCCAGTTTTTTGCCATCCTGGTAGGCCACGCAGTTTATGAGCATACAATTCCACAGTCAGATAAAGACCGGACGAAACAGTCCGGCAGGCGCCAGCTTACCTTATCGCCTGCATTTGTTGTGTGCATTGTGGCGTGCAATGGACGCCGGGAGGAAAAGCGGACGGGGGAGTTGTCCCCGTCCGGCAAGGCGTCAATCGTCCTTGGCGCCGTCGATGCCCAGCTCCGAGATCTTGCGCGTGATGGTGTTGCGGCCGATGCCCAGGCGCACGGCGGCGTCATTCTTGCGTCCGTGCGTATGCCTGAGCGCCGTCTTGATCAGGGCCGACTCGAACTGCCGCCCCAGCACGGCCATGACTTCCTGCTGTCCCGCGCCCAGCATGCCGGCCGCCTGCAATTCCAGCAGGCCGATCCAGCCCGGCGGCGCGCCGTTGGCGGGCGCGGCCGCTTCGAAGACCTGACCGCCGTGCGCATGGGCAACATTTGCTGGCGCCACGTCAGCGGACGCCGCAGTGGCCGCGCCATCGCCCTGCCCCTGCGTCAATTCGATCGGCAAGTCCTTGATTTCCACCGTCTGCCCCGGTGCCATGACGGTGATCCAGTTGCACAGGTTTTCCAGCTGGCGCACGTTGCCGGGCAAATCCAGGCTGCTGAGGAACTGCATCGTCGGCTCGCTCATGCGTTTGGCTTCCACGCCCAGCTGGCGCGCGCTTTGCACCAGGAAATGGCGCACCAGGATGGGGATATCCTCGCGCCGCTCCCTCAAACTGGGCAGGCGCAGGCGGATCACGTTGAGGCGGTGATACAAGTCTTCGCGGAACAGGCCGTCGCGCACGCGCTGCTCGAGGTTCTGGTGCGTGGCGGTAATGACGCGCACGTTCGCCTTCATCGGCTGGTGGCCGCCGACGCGATAGAAATGCCCGTCGGACAGCACGCGCAAGAGGCGCGTCTGCAGGTCGAACGGCATGTCGCCGATTTCATCGAGAAACAAGGTGCCGTTCTCGGCCTGCTCGAAGCGGCCCCGGCGCGTCGTCTGCGCGCCCGTAAACGCGCCCCGTTCATGCCCGAACAGTTCGGACTCAAGCAGATCCTTGGGTATCGCCGCCGTGTTCAGGGCGATGAAGGGCTGCGCCGCGCGCGGACTGTGCTTGTGCAGCGCGCGCGCCACGAGTTCCTTGCCGGAACCGGATTCCCCTGTGATCAACACCGTCACGTTCGATTGCGACAGGCGGCCGATGGCGCGGAAGACTTCCTGCATGGCCGGTGCCTGGCCGAGGATTTCCGGCGTTTCCGACGGGCCCGACTCGACGCTGGTCTCGCGCAGGCTTTCTTCCAGCGCGCGGCGGATCAGTTCGACCGCCTTGTCGATGTCGAACGGCTTGGCCAGGTATTCGAAGGCGCCGCCCTGGAAGGCCGCCACGGCCGAGTCGAGGTCGGAAAAGGCCGTGATGATGATGACCGGCAAGCCGGGAAAGCGCGACTTGACCGTCTGCAACAATTCCAGCCCGGACGCGCCCGGCATGCGGATGTCCGACACGAGCACTTGCGGCGTGTCCAGTTCCAGTGCGGCGATGGCGTCGCGCGCATTGGCAAAACTCTTGGTGGCGAGATTTTCCCGCGCCAGGGCTTTTTCCAGCACCCAGCGGATTGATTCGTCGTCGTCAACTATCCAGATTGGCTTCATTAGTATGTGCGTCCCGCAATGGATTTCATGGGTGGGATACTGCCCTCGCTTATGGCAAGGGTAAAACGATCCTGAAATCGGTGTATCCAGGCCGGCTTTCGCACTCGATCACGCCCAGGTGCTGTTGCACGAAGGTTTGCGCCAAGGTCAGCCCCAGCCCGCTGCCGCCCTCCCTGCCCGATACCAGCGGGTAGAAAATCCGGTCGCGGATCTGGGGCGCGATGCCAGGTCCATTGTCAATGATATGCAAGTCTAATGCCAGGTTGTAGCGGACCTTGGCCAGGGTCACCTGGCGCGCCACGCGCGTCTTGAAAATCAGCTCCGCATCGCCCGCTTCTATGCGCTCGGACAACGCTTGCGCCGCGTTATGCGCGATGTTGAGCACGGTCTGTATCAATTGTTCCTTGTCGCCGCGAAACTCGGGAATCGAGGCGTCGTAGTCGCGCGAAATGGTCAGGCCGCTGGGAAACTCGGCCAGGATCAGGCTGCGCACGCGCTCGCACACTTCGTGGATATTCACGTCGCCGACGATATGCGGCCGGCGGTGCGGCGCCAGCAGGCGGTCGACCAGCGTTTGCAGCCGGTCCGCTTCCTTGATGATGACCTGCGTGTATTCGCGCAATTCGCTCAGGTGCAGGGCCGGCAACTCCAGTTCCAGCAGCTGGGCCGCGCCGCGGATGCCGCCCAGCGGATTCTTGATTTCATGCGCCAGGTTGCGGATCAGTTCCTTGTTGACCTGGCTCTGGTCGAGGATGCGCTCCTCGCGGTCGAGTTTCAACTGCTGCACGTTTTCGCGCAGCTCGATCAGCACGCCGTCGCGCGGCGCGTCGAGCGCGCTGACGATGCTGTGCACGCGCAGCGGCTCGCGCCCCAGGCGTTCCAGGCTCAGGTCCTGGCGCAGGTCGGAAAATTTATGTTCGAGCGCCTGCGCGCAGATGCCGGCCAGCTCGTCCGGATTGAGGAACAGCGCCGTCAGCTTTTGCCGCGACAGGGCTTTGAGCGAGCTTTCCAGCAGGTTTTCCGCCGCCGCATTGGCATAGCTGATGCGGCCGTCGCCATCGAGCACGATCACGGCCGAAGCAAGCAGGTCCAGGCCGGCCAGGTGCGCGGGGCGGCTGCTGTGGTGGTCTATGGTCATCGGATATTCGCAATCTCGCGTTTCAGGGCCTCGACGTTTTGCTGCGTCCGGCTGATGTTGTCTTTCAACTGTGCCACCCTTTCCTGGTATTTCGCATAGTTGCGCTCATTGCCCTGCCGTTCAGGCTGGCCCTCGTTGAACTCCTGGCGCTGCGCTGCCAGCTTCTGCTCTTCGCTGCGCAATTCATCCTGCAGGATCTGGCGCCGGTCCAGGTCGCGCGCGCGCTGCTCGGCGCCGTCGACGCGGGGGAACGCGCCCGCCACGGCGGCCGGCGTGCCTGCCGCCTGCAGCGTCGGCCGCGCTGGCGAAGCGGCCAGCGGCGCCGTCTTGCGCGGTGGCGCCGTCATCGCGCCTGGCAAGTCGAGCAGCTTGCACGCGGCGTTGTCGCGCTTGTCCGTGTAGGTCTTGTGGCCCTGCGCATCGGCGCATACATACAGCTGCCCATGGGCTTGCGCCGCCGCGCCCAGCAATCCTGCCATCAGCGCCATCCGGTAATGCTTCGTCAATCTCAACTCCTGTCAGCTTGCACCGCATCGATGCTGGGCTGAATATACAACATCGCACTGGCGTGCATGGGCGCAGCGTATAAAAAAACGCGGGAAAGACCGATAGCCTCACCCGCGTTTTTTATTCAATGCCAGCAACTTGCCGGCATGGCGCCATTACAGCGAGTAGTACATGTCGAACTCGGCCGGATGCGTGGTCATGCGCATGCGCTGTACGTCCTGCATTTTCAGTTCCAGGTAAGCATCGATCATGGAATCGCTGAACACGCCGCCACGGGTCAGGAACTCGCGGTCCTTGTCCAGGGCATCCAGGGCTTCTTCCAGCGAAGCGCAGACGGTAGGGATCAGTGCATCTTCCTCTGGCGGCAGATGGTACAGATCTTTCGAGGCGGCTTCGCCCGGATGGATCTTGTTGGCAACGCCGTCCAGGCCGGCCATCAGCAATGCTGCAAAGCACAGGTACGGGTTGGCCAGTGGATCCGGGAAACGCGCTTCGACGCGGCGGCCTTTTGGATTGGCCACGTGCGGGATACGGATCGAGGCGGAACGGTTTTTCGCCGAGTACGCCAGTTTCACTGGAGCTTCGTAGCCTGGTACCAGGCGCTTGTACGAGTTGGTGCCCGGGTTGGTGATCGCATTCAGTGCCTTGGCGTGCTTGATGATGCCGCCGATGTAGTACAGGGCGAAATCGGACAGGCCGGCATAGCCGTCGCCGGCGAACAGGTTCTTGCCATCTTTCCATACGGATTGATGCACGTGCATGCCCGAACCGTTGTCGCCAACGATAGGTTTCGGCATGAAGGTGGCGGTCTTGCCATAGCTGTGCGCCACGTTCCAGATCACGTACTTCATGTTTTGCGTCCAGTCGGCGCGCTCGACCAGGGTCGAGAACTTGGTGCCGATTTCATTCTGACCGGCGCCGGCCACTTCGTGATGATGTACCTCAACCGGGATGCCCAAGGACTCCAGGATCAGGCACATTTCCGAACGCATGTCCTGGAAGCTGTCCACTGGCGGCACGGGGAAGTAGCCGCCCTTGACGGTAGGACGATGGCCGCTGTTGCCGCCTTCGATGTCCTTGCCGGTCGACCACGAACCTTCGTCCGAACCGATCTTGACGAAGCAGCCCGACATGTCGATCTTCCAGCGCACGCTGTCGAAGATGAAGAATTCCGGCTCAGGGCCGAAGTAGGCGGTGTCGCCCATGCCCGACGATTTCAGGTAGGCTTCGGCGCGTTTCGCGATCGAGCGCGGGTCGCGGTCATAGCCCTTGCCGTCCGACGGTTCGATCACGTCGCACTGCATGAACAGGGTCGTTTCTTCCATGAACGGGTCGATATTGGCCGTATTTGGGTCCGGCAGCAAGATCATGTCGGACGCTTCAATACCTTTCCAGCCAGCGATCGAAGAACCGTCAAAGGCGTGGCCCGACTCGAATTTGTCCATGTCGAAGTGCGACACGGGAACCGTCACGTGCTGCTCTTTACCACGGGTATCGGCAAAGCGGAAATCAACGAATTTGACTTCGTTCTCTTCTACCATCTTCAAGACTTCTGCGGCTGTCATTGCCATGCGTATCTCCTAAATGAATGTGGGGTGAGCCGACCTTAGTGCGTCTGGGCTGATGAAGCGAAGCAAACATTGCGTGCCACCAAAACTCATAAGGATCATAGCAGATTCCATGCCAGCTCCAGAAGAGACCTGGCCGCCAGGGGCAAAACCCGGCTATCCCAATGAAAGTTTTCCTGCCCGCGATTTTCCTGCTGAGTTTGCGTCAAATCAAGAATGCACTATGCAAGTGCAAAAAACGAATAACGCACCATTATCGTGCATTCTGTGCGGATTTTTGAAAAATGCCTCGTTGTGGTGCATTGGCCGTACACGATGGCATTCCCGTTTGCGGGGCGCGGACGGCGCACTATAATCGACCATACCTGCCCACTTTCACCGAGGACGCCATGACTACCGCCGCCGACATCCTGACCACCGCCCGCAGCCGGGCCAATGAAGGTACGCCGTATGCCGGCGCCGTCACGCCGCAGGAAGCCTACGCGCTGCTGCAACTGGACGCTGCCGCCAAGCTGATCGACGTGCGCACGAATGCCGAGCGCGACTGGGTCGGCCGGGTCGACATCGCCGATACCCAGCATGGCGCGGTGCAGTGGGCCACCTACCCGGGCGGCGTGCCGAATCCCGACTTCCTCGCGCAACTGGCCGCCCAGGCCGGCAAGGACGAGGTGCTGCTGTTCCTGTGCCGCTCCGGCGTGCGCTCGCGCCATGCGGCCAAGCTGGCGACCGAACACGGCTATGTCAACTGCTTCGACATCCTCGAAGGTTTTGAAGGCGACAAGGACGCGGACGGCCACCGCAAGCAGATCGGCGGCTGGTGCAAGGCAGGCTTGCCGTGGCTGGGCGCCTGACGCTGGCCGCTTGATGCTAGCCGCTTAATTATCTGAACAGTGTTTGATCTGGCGGGCCACGCGATGGCCCGCCATCGGCTACAACCCTCCATGCGCGCCCGATTTTTCAACTGCGGCGCCAATTCTCCTTGAAAAAATGTACCTTATATAGTACAACGTAGAGGTGCGTCATGGATGCTTCCGGCTTGCGGCAGATTACCCTGCTGTTCTACGCGAACGGCAAGGGCGGCGAACCCGTGCGCGACTGGCTCAAGTCGCTCCCCATCGAGGAACGCCATGTGATCGGGCAAGACTTGATGCATGCGCAATGGCGCTGGCCCGTGGGCATGCCCTGTGCCGGCCTCTCGGGCACGGCTTGTCGGAAGTGCGCAGCAGCTTGCCCGGCAACCGCATCGCGCGCGTGCTGATCTGCCATCACGGCGATTGCCTGGTGGCGCTGCACGGCTTGATCAAGAAAACCCGGACGACGCCGGACGACGACCTGGCGCTGGCCCGCAAACGCAACAAGGAACTGACATGAACACCACCGCTCCCCACCTCGGCAGCAGCCTCGACGACTTTTTAAAAGAGGAAGGCATCTTTGAGCAAACGCAAACCCGCGCCATCAAGGAAGTGATCGCCTGGCAACTGACACAGGCAATGCAGGAACAATCGCTGTCGAAGACGCGCATGGCGGCCTTGCTGCAGACGAGCCGCTCGCAGCTCGACCGCCTGCTCGACCCCGGCAGCGACGTGACCCTGTCGACCCTGGAGCGGGCCGCCGCGCTGCTCGGGCGCAAGCTGTCGGTCACCCTCGTCTAAACTACCTCGGGATGCTCGCCCATCAAGGTCAAGATGCGCTTGCGCACGAAATTGATGTGGCTGCGCAAGCCATACAAGCCATCGGCGAACGACAGCGGTATCGAGATCTGGTTGACCATCTCCTCGATCTGGTCCAGCCGTTGTAATTGCTCCGCATACACGTGCGCGCGCTGCTCTGGCGGCACGTCTTCCAGCGCCTGCTCCACCGTGCGCAACTGGCCATACCAGCGGTACACGCGCGAACGGATGCGCCACACGTACAGCGGCGGCACCACGCGCGACAGCGGCAATATCAAGGCACCGAGCGCCACCACCAGCACCCACATGCGATCAAAAAAATTGGCCAGCCAGAAACTCATATAGCGCTGCAGCACGGGCGCGCCATCCTTGTAGAACTTCAGCGCTTCGGGCGCGACGGGAATTTCCGTGTAGCGCGCGGACGGGAACTGCCCCTGCTGCTGGAACCAGCCCGTGCCGCCGTGAATACTGGCCGCCGCCTGCACGAACAGGTCGATCAAGGCCGGATGCAAGTCTTCGCGCGCGACCAGGGTGGCGGTCGGTGCAATCAGGTGGTAATCCTGCGCCGGGATGTTACGCCCCAGGTCGACGATGCCGCGCGGCAAGACGACATGCGTGAGGAAGGGCAATCGCCGCGTGTACGCTTCCGCTTGCGAAAAATCAAACAGCTTGATGCCGGGCGTTTGCAGCAGCATCTGGATCAGCGGCGCTTCCGGCGCCGAGCTGAACACGAGGCCGTCGATGCGCCCTTCCAGCAGTTCCACCGTGGCGGGCGTGTTTTGCAAGGCACTGACGGTCAGTTCGCTCGCTTCCACACCATTCACGGACAGCAACTGCCGGAACAGGCTGGGCACGCCCGTGCCTTCCGGCCCCAGGTTGATCTTCATGCCCTTCAATTGCGTCAGCTCCGTCACCGCCTTGTCTTCGCGCAAGAACAGCCAGACGGGTTCCGTAAACAGGCTGCCCAGGGAGATGAGGCCATGGCGCTCGGCATCGGCGTGTTCGGTCGAGCCGCTTTGCACGAAGGCGATATCGGTCTTGCCGCCATTTAAGCGCTGCAGGTTTTCCTGCGAGCCCAGCGACGGCTGCAAGCTCACCTTGATGCCGTGTTTTGCCAGGGTGGCCGCGTATTTCTTGCCGAATTCTTCGTACGCGCTATTGTCCTGCCCTGTCGACAGGCTCACCTGGCGCGGCGGCGCGGGGTCGACCAGCCAGTAGGCGAGCGCGCAGAATGCGCCGACCAGCAGCAGGGTGGGACCGGCGGTGGCGAGGAAATCGCGCACGGAAAAGCGGCTGAACGCGAGGATTTTGGACATGTGGTGGCGCATAGGTTTCATGGGTGGCTACGATGCCAAGAAAACCTCAACTATGCAAGGCACTTTCACAGGCGCGGCGTAGCCAAATCCGCTACAGTGGCAGATCGATCACCTGCCATCTGGAGTCCCGCATGCTGAAAATTCTTGGAAAAGCCGCCTCGATCAACGTCCGTAAAGTCCTGTGGACGTGCGAGGAACTCGACCTGCCCTACGAACGCGAAGACTGGGGCAGCGGCTTTCGCAGCACCGACGACCCCGCCTTCCTGGCCCTGAACCCGAACGCCATGGTGCCCGTGCTGCTCGATGGCGACCTGGTGCTGTGGGAATCGAACACGATTTGCCGCTACCTGTGCGCCCAGGCGGGCCGCGACGACTTGCTGCCGAGTAATCCCCGCGCCCGCGCGGAAGTGGAAAAATGGATGGACTGGCAAATGGGCGATTTGAACAACAGCTGGCGCTACGCCTTCATGTCGCTGGTGCGCCACAGCCCGGCGCACCAAGATGCGGTGCAACTGGCGGCCGGTATTGCCGGATGGAACAAGATGATGGGCGTGCTGGAGCAGCAGTTGCAGCGCACGGGCGCGTTTGTCTGCGGCGAAGCGTTCACCGTGGCCGATATCGTGCTGGGCCTGTCCGTCAAGCGCTGGCTGATGGCGCCGATGCAGCGTCCCGCCTATCCCGCCATCGCCGCGTATCACGCGCGCCTGGAAGGTAAGACGGCCGTGTTTGCCGGCTAATCGAGTTCGATGGCCTCGACCATGCCGCCGATGACATAACAGTCGCCATCGCGGCGCACTTCGTCCAGCGTGGAGGGATCGTCGTGCGTGTAGGTGCCGTCGACGTCGACGCACCACAGGTCGCCGAAACGCAGCAGCTTCACGCCGCAGCAGATGCGGTTGATGAAGTTGCCCGGCGTCCTGAGCAACACTTCGCGCACGTCACCCACCGTGATGGCGACGTTGCGCCAGACATTGCCATCGAGCGCATGATTTCTTGCGTACACCACGATGCGCACGGCTTGCACGCCTTGCGATCCGTACACGTGCTCGCATGATACGAGCGCGCCATCGTCGAAGCGGTGATATTGCGCAAAGATTTGCTGGGTTCTTTCCATAGATTCTTTCTCTTCCATAAAAAAAACCGGCCCATGCAGGCCGGCTTTTCATTGCAGCAACGATTTAATTCGTACACTGCCTGGCCACGCCCTCGGCCGGTGCGGGCGGCTCGATCAGCGGCATCAGACTCGGCGCCAGCGACACGAGCAATTGCACCGGCAAGGCGCTGGTGAAATCGTAGTTCTTCGATTCCGGCCCGCGCACATACGCCGTCATGCTGCCATAGAAGCGCTCGCCGATATTGAACACGAACGTGGCCGAACGGTTCACATAGCGCGACTCGATCAAACGGCCGCCGGCGCCATACACGTCGAAACGCTGGTCGCCCGTCCCCGTCTTGCCGCCCATGGGAATCGGCACGCCGTCGGCGCCGACGAATGCCGTCTTGGCCCGCTTCGCCGTGCCGTCCGACACCACTTCGCGGATGGCCTTGGCGACGGCGCGCGCCACGTCCGGCGACAACACTTGTTCCGCTTCCACCTTGCCGCCCCGCTTGACCAGGGTGTCGTACGGCGTATTGGCCGCGAAATGCAGCGAATCGATGCGCACGCTCGGCTTGCGCACGCCATCATTGATGATGATGCCCATCAACTCGGCCAGCGCGGCGGGACGGTCGGCCGACGCGCCCAGGGTGGTGGCGTACGACGGCACCAGCGAATCGAAGGGATAGCCCATTTTCTTCCACTGGCGGTGGATTTCCAGGAAACCTTCCACTTCCAGCAGGTTGGCGATGCGGCGGTCCTGCGCATGCTTGCGATGCGTATTGAACAGCCATTTATAGACTTCCTGGCGCTCCTTCTCGCTGGCCGCCACCATCTGCGACAGGGTGGACCCCTCGTGCTGGCGCAGATACGCCACCATCCACAGTTCCAGCGGATGCACATTGGCCAGATAGCCACGGTCGGCCAGGGACCAGTTTTCCATCGCATACTGCTCGTACATCTTGGCCACGCGCTCGGGCGGCACTTCGTTTTGCGACGGCAAGTTGGCGTTGAGGAAATCGCCAAATTCCGCCACCGTGCCCTTCGGATTGATGGTGCGGAAGATATTCGCCAGGCGCACGGGCGTCGGGCGTATGCTGGCCAATAAAATCTTTTCCTGCTCGTCCACGCTCTTGCCGCGGTATTTCTGGTAGAAACGGTGCAAGAATTCGCGCCCTTCCTTGTCGGCAAAACGGCTCAGGTACTGGGCGCGGCGCGGATCGTCCGCGTCCGCCAGCAGCGAGGCCGAGGAATCGGGACGCGAAAACATGTAGTAGCGGGCCACGTCGCGCATCAGGCGCACGAACACCAGGTTGGTCGACTGGCGCAGCGCCTGCTGCACCGTCATGATGCGGCTGTCGTCGAGCTTGGAGAAGTTGCCGAAGTGATGCAAGCCGCCGCCCGTGAAGAAGCCTTCGCCCGGGTTGCCCGAATACTTGCGTTCCATGGCGGCCGCCAGCATGGCCGGCAGGTTGCGCGCTTCGCCCAGCGGCAATGGTTTCAGGTAGGCAATCGCCCACTGCGACAGCATGTCCTTGGGATCGACGGCGATTTTATTCAGTTCGGCGGCGCCCATGCCGCTGTAGCGCTGGTGCAGCTGGTCGATGATGTCCAGATATGTCACCAGGGTGCGCAGCTTGGCCGTGGAACCGAGGTCCAGCTTGGCGCCCTCGTTGATGTCCAGCGGCTGGTCGAAATTGTCGGTCTGTACGCGCAGCAAATTGGCCTTGTCGCCTTTTTGCAGCAGGGTAAAACTGTAGACCACGTTGGCGGGGTCGCCATTGCCCAGCATGCCCTTGCCTGTCAGGCCGGCTGCTTTTGCCACTTCCGGGTCGCGCAGCTCGCGCAAGACCTTGGTGACGGCATTTTGCGCCTGCGCATCGAGCGTGCTGACCACTTTCAGGTCCAGGCGGTCGAGGTTGTACAAGCGCGGATCGCCGAGCATGCTGGCCAGGTGGTTGCGCACGGCGTTCGAGGCCTTGCGCGTGACAAACGAGGTGGCTGCCTCCGACTGCACGCCGGAAGCCGTCGACGGGCGCAGCTTCTCGGCGATGGCCGCGTCGCGCAATTGCGGCGTGATCACGCCGGCCTGCGCCAGCAGGCGCAGATGGCTGTTGGTCAGCACTTCCAGATCGGCGCCGCCCGCCACCAGGTAATGCGAAGGCCGGCGCTGCGCGATCAAGAGGCTCAGCGCCTGCTTGTAGGCCAGCGCGCTGCCGGGCTGGTCCATTTTCCCGCTGAGCAAGGTTTTCACTTCGGCAAACGGACGGCCATACCAGACCCACATGCCGTCGCCGATGCCGTTGACTTCGCCAAAGCCGCTCTTTGCCGACAGCGGCACCGTGTTCAGGTAATTGACGACGATCTTGCGCCGCGCTTCCATGGTGTTTTCGCCGTCCTGGTACGAGCGCAGGCTGGCCGAGATCATCTGCAGCAATTTATCCTGCATGGAACTGGTACGCCCATCTTCCGAATGGCGGTATTTCTCGATCTGCGTGGCCAGGGTGCTGCCGCCACCGCCCCGGTGGCCGCCGAACAGGTTCAGCGCCTTGTCCAGAATCGCCTTGCTCAGGCGGTCCCACTCGACGGCGGGATTGCGTTCGGGCGTGCCCGGGTCGAGCAATTCGCGGTTTTCAATGAACAGCAGGCTTTGCACCAGCGCCGGCGGCGCTTCGGCAAAACCGTCGAACATGCGCTCGGGGTAACTGGCGGAAAACAGGGGCGCGGCGCGGCAATCGAGGATGGACAGCCCGGCCCGGTTTTTCTCGTGATAGGTGGCAAAGATGCCCCGGTCGACCAGTTGCACCATCTTCGGCGACATGCGCGCCTGCGCCGTGACGGCATAGTCGCGCGCGTTGAGCTTGGTGATGAAGTCGGGCAGGCTGGCATAGCCGAGCCGCTCGTCATACGGACCATGCTGCGGATAGCGGATGGCGCCGGCCGGCGCGGGGCCGGGCTCGACCCTGAACGTCAGCTGGCGGTCAAGCCGGGTAAAGAATTCCGCCTGCAGGGCCGAGGTGCGCACTTCGCGCATGATGAACCACGCCGCGCCGGCAAGCAGCGCCAGCACGATGATCAGGAAGATGGGCCAGATCCTCGAGCGGCGCTTCTTGCGCGGGCCGCTCGGCAGGGGCGCGTCGGCGCCCGCCGCGGGGACGGGATCGGGTTGCGGCTGCTCTTGCGCGGCCAGGTTGACGCCTGTGTCTTTCATGGGATGCTGGGATAAGGTTGGTGTTGGACGGGATCGGCAATGCGGTAGCGACACCGCACGCTGGCGCTATCGGCGCAAGGAAAGACCAAGGCCAGGCGGGGCCGGGAAAAACGAAGCTTGCTTAACATGATGTCCAGACCGGTGAATCAAAAAAACGCATTACCGCACGGGCACGTAGCCAGCTGTCTGACACGCCGCGCCCCTGTTCACCATTCCACCACATCGGCATGAAAACGACTGACGAGCGCGCACAAAAATCTTGCTTCATTGAAGATTTTCGCAAAAAAACAACGACTTGGACTGTACGCTCGCGAACATAGGAGCAAGGCGGGCTGGGCGCCAGCATGAATGCCGCCGGCGCCGTGCTGGCAGGGTTCAGATGGTATGGTATTCCGCCTGCATGGCATCGAGCTCGGCACACATGTCCGCGAAGGCGGCCGCCGCCTGCGCCGGTTCACCCTTGACGCCCAGTTCGATATGCCGGCGCGTCTGCGCATCGCCCACGCTGGGCAGGCTGAACACCTTGATCAGCGGATACTGCGCTTCCAGCCGCACCATCAGCGGCGTGAGCAGCGATTCAGCCGTTTCATACACCAGCAAGGCCTGTTCCGCATGCGGCACCTGGTTGAACAAATGGCTGTAATGCGTGTCCAGCACCCATTCGATCATGGGCCAGGACATGACGGGAAAACCGGGCACGAAATAATGTTCGCGCACGGCAAAACCGGCAATCTTGTTGTACGGATTCGGAATCAGCTCGGCGCCTTCGACAAATTCCGCCATTTTCAGGCGGTGCAGGTTTTCCGGCGAATTCAAGTCGGCCGGCACGCCCGCCTCGGCGCCCATTTCCGTGATCCGTTGCTGGATATTGAGCTTGCCCTGCGGATGCAGCACCAGTGGCAAGCCCAGCGCGTCGGCCGCCGCCTGGCGCGTATGGTCGTCCGGCGTGGCGCCGATGCCGCCAAAGCTGAAGACGATGTCGCCGCTGGCAAAGCTGCGCTTGAGCAAGGCGACCAGGCGGGCGGGCTCGTCGCCCACGTATTCCGCCCAGCTCAGCTGCAAGCCGCGCTGCTTGAGCATGCTCACTACTTTCGGGAAATGCTGGTCAGTGCGCTTGCCCGACAGGATTTCGTCGCCGATGATGATCAATCCGATAGCCATGAAGCTTCCTCGTAGAATGCAATAAAAATGGTCAGGCGTCCTTGGCTGCCACGTCGCTCATGCCGCGCTGGCCCCGCAGGCGCGCCAATGCTTCCAGGCAGTAATACTGGAACCACAGACCCGTAAAGATAAAGATCAGCACATACAGCCAGATGGCAAACGCCGCCAGGAAGGGGAAGAACACCACCGACATCACGCCGCCCATCCACAGCATGCCCGGCACGGCGCCGGCCGCGCCGGACACCATGCCGATGGCCAGCAGCGGCCAGCGCTGTTCGCGCATGATGGCCAGGCGTTCTTCCTTGCTCGCATAGTCGGCCATCGCGTCATACGCCATCACGCGGTAGGTCAGCCAGCCCCACAGCACGGCTTGCCCGGCCAAAGCGGCGGGCGGGAACGCGTACAGGGGCAGCAGGACGACCCAGGCGATGATGAACAACAAAAAGGTGGCCAGCGAGGTAGCGACGCTGCCCAGCAGGCTGCCGCCATGCCGCTTTTCCAGTTGCGGAAAGTGCCGCCCGCCCACGTGGCGCGCAATCGCGGGCATGGCGAGCAGGCCCATGAAGATCAGCGCCGTCAAGATCATCAGCGGCAGCAGCATGAACATGGCGATCAGCGGCACGATCACGGCTTTCAGCACGCCCAGGCCGAAGGTGGCCAGCACCTGGCCGCTGGTGCGGAAGAAATCATATTGCGTGAACAGCGCGTGCAGGCTGTCGATCAGCGGCTGCAGGCCCACATACAGCAAGGCGCCCCACAGCACCACCGACAGGATGAACGGTGCTATGCTCAACAGCAATATCTTGCCGTGCAATTGTGACAGGAAAGCACGGCCATACGAATTCAGCACATTACGCATCAACGGCGTCCTTTTCGTTTCAATCTTGCAAATTCCACCATGCGGCGCAGGCCCAGCCATTGCTGCTGCCAGAAGCCGCGCCCATACTCGCGTCCGGGGCGGCCCACGCCATCGCTGTCGATGCGGGCCAGCTGGTCGCGCACGCCCGTGCGCGCATAGCCGGCCGAGAAATTCGCGGTGCCCAGCAGCATATCCCAAATCGGCAGCACCACGCCGAAGTTGCAACCGCCCAGGCTGCCCTTGCCCGTCGACTCGTGCCCCACGCCAATTGCGTGATGCGTGCGGTGGAAACGGGGCGAGATCAGCAGCCGCTCGCCGATGCGGCCGAAGTGCATCCTTACATTCGCATGCTGCAAGCTTTGCAGGATGCGCGAAATCGACACCAGCAGCACATACTGGCCCGGCGGCACGCCGATGCCGAGCGCCACCAGCGCCATCACTACGTCGCGCAGGAAGTCATCGAGCAGGTGGTTGCGGTCATCGCTCCACAAATTCATGTTTTGCTGGCTGTGATGCAGGCTGTGCAAGCCCCACCACCAGCCGAAATGGTGCGAAGCGCGGTGATAGCAATAGTCGACGAAGTCCAGTATCACAAAATAAATGATAAAGCTGAGCAAGGGACTGATGCCGGGCAACAGCGACTCCAGGTTCAATGGATGGATATTGTCGAAACGCAAGGCGCCCGCCAAGGCATCCATCAGCGGATCGAGCGTGAAGAAGACCAGCACGGAAAACAGGCCGATGCGGTGCAGCACCGTGTAAATAAAGTCGTTCCAGCGGGCGCGCGGGTCGGTGATCTTTTGCGCGGGTATCCAGGCTTCGAGCGGGCGCAGCACGAGAAACAGCAGCACCAGTTCGCACAGGCCGATCAGCAGCCATTCCGTGCCCTCGAACGCTTCTTCCGTGAATTCGCCAAAGCCCAGGTGGTAGACGAGGGGATTCACCACGGTCTGGAACAGCCAGCCTTGCGCCACGCCAAAGGCGTCGACCACGGCATCGATGGCGGGGGCGATGAAGGCGCCGATGTCGGCGGCCATCATGGCTGGCCCTTCTTCTGCGCGTAGGCTGGATGTTCGCGCAAGGTGGCAAAGCAGAAACCCTTGTCTTGCAAGCCGGAAATCAAGGCATCGAGGTTGGCGGGCGCCCACGCATCCTTGCGCGACCAGATGCCCATGTGGGCAATGAAAATGTCGCCGCTGCGCAAGTTCGCCAGCGCTTTTTTCAGCAGCATGGCGTTCGGATACTTGTCGCTGGGCAGTTCATCGCCGGAATACCCCGCTGGCGCCCAGCCCGCATGCCGGTAGCCGCAGGCGCTGCCGGCCGCCAGGGTGCGCGGCGACGTGTAGCCGCCCGGCGCGCGCCAGAACGGGTCGAGCTTGCGGCCGGTCAGTTCCTGGAAGCGCGTATCGACGCGGCGCAATTCCTCGCAAAATTGCTGATCCGTCAATGACGCCAGCTTGCCGCCGTCCTTGCCGAACTGGGGCTTGACCTGGATCAAGCCGTTGGCCAGATCCTTCTTCCAGTACACGTGGTCGAACGTATGCGTGCCGAACGCATGGCCTTCGGCGACCCGGGCTTTCCAGTACGGCGCCCACGAGGGATCGAGCGAATAGTCGCCGCGCGTGGTCTTTTCATTGGCCAGGAAGAAAGTTGCCTTCACATGGCGCTTGTTCAGCACGTCGGCGATCAGTTGCGCTTGCGACTGGCTGCCCGTGTCGAACGTCATGTAGATCGTGCCCTTGCAGGCGGCCGGGGCAGATGCGGCTGTGGCTGCCGGAACGGCCGGAGTAGCGGGCGCGACAGGCGTGGCCGCATGGGCGGACATGGCGCTGGCGCACAGCAGCATGGCGGGTACGCCGCCATGGGAAATCAGGCGGCGCATGGTCAAGTATTTCATCATCACCTGCGTCATCACATGCGCGGCGAGTGCGTGGCGAAATACACGCCATGGGGCGAACGGCCCACGGGGATCGTCTTGATCACCTTGCGCGTGGTTAAATCGATCACGGCCACTTTCTTGATCCAGCGCAATGTCACCCACATGGTCTTGCCATCGGGCGTGATTTCCATGCAGTCCGGGCCACCGGGCACGTTGATGGTGCCGACGTTTTCCAGGGTTTTCTGGTCGATGATGTTGATCGTGTTCGACACGCGGTTCGACACGAACGTCATGCGGTTGTCACCGAGCGCGCGGAAATTATGCGTGCCGGCGCCCGCCTTGATGCGCTTGACGGTCTTTTGCGTGCGCCAGTCGATCACTTCCACGTAATCGCTGCCCATGATGCCCACCAGCAAATACTTGCCGTCGGGCGTCATCGTGATGCCGGCCGGCGCCGGGCCGACGGGCATGGTCCATTTCACCGTCTGCGTGGCCAGGTCGATGGCGCTGACCTGGTTGCTGCCCTGCTGGGTGATAAAGGCCATGGTGCTGTCGGCCGTGAAGGCCATGTGGCTGGGCAATTTCGGCAGCGCGATGCGCTTGGCCAGGGTCAGGTTCTTGCCGTCGTAGCGGTACAGATCGATACGGTCCAGGCGCAGCGAATTCGAGATGAACCACTTCTGGTCCGGCGAAAAGCCGATCTGGTAGGGGTCGAGGATGTTGCTGATGCGGCGCTGGATCTGGCCCGAGACGGGATCGAGGAAGATCAGCTCGTTGCCGACGGAACTGGCGACGATCAGCGACTTGCCGTCCGGTGTTTCCATCAGGTGATGCGGCTCCTTGCCGACGGCAAAGGTAGACAGGGGAGCGTAGGTTTTCTGGTCCAGCAGTTGCACCGTAGCATCACGGGAATTGAGTACCACCACCACTTCGGCTTGCGCCGTCGATATTGCGGAAACCAGGCACAGCGAGGAAAAAACAAGGCGGCGTAGACTGCGGAACATGGCAAAAATCACTGTTAAATACAAAACAGGCATTTTACGTGGAAACACCGTATTTATTGTGTGAAATCACCCCTTAAATGCAAGCGTCAGCCACACATCGCCGCAATCTCCCCATTTTCCCTGCAGCAGGCCTGGAATGGCGCTTTGCAACTCATTGCTCTACAATCTGAAGCTTTCATCGCCTACACAAGGATTATCATGACCACCACCACTACCGCTTCCGGCCTGCAATACATCGATACCGTCGTCGGCGAAGGCGCGGAAGCGCAAGCCGGCAACAATGTTGTCGTGCATTACACGGGCTGGCTGCAAAACGACGACGGCAGCGCCGGCTCGAAATTTGACTCGAGCAAGGACCGCAACGACCCGTTCGAATTCCCGCTGGGCGCAGGCCGCGTCATCCAAGGCTGGGACGAAGGCGTGCAAGGCATGAAAGTGGGCGGCAAGCGCCAGCTGATCATCCCGGCAGCACTGGGCTATGGCGCACGCGGCGCCGGCGGCGTGATTCCACCGAACGCCACGCTGATTTTCGACGTCGAACTGCTGGGCGTATAAGAACCGACCAGGCTGCGATCCCGCGATTGCGCCAGGCGCCGCCCCTGTTCATTCAGCGGCGGCGCTTTTGTTTTGAGTATGTCCTCTAATGCACGGCGCGCTTTTTTCACTATGATGTCAGGCACTGCAGCACGCACGGTGGCCACTCCGCCGCGCCTGCCGCACTTTTCCAGCGATTCCATCAGCACACAGGAGCCATCATGAGTTTACAAGAGCAATTCGACCAAGCGCAGCTCGATTCCAAGACCCTGTCCGAGCGTCCGGACAATATGACCTTGCTGAAAATTTACGCGCTGTTCAAGCAAGCCTCGAGCGGCGACGCCACGGGCGAGCGTCCCGGCATGACCGACTTCGTCAACCGCGCCAAGTTCGACGCCTGGGCGGCCCTGGCCGGCACCTCGAAGGAAGAGGCGCAACAACAATACATCGACCTGATCGAAGACTTGAAGGACTAAAGCGCGACAAGTGCCGTTTTGCAGAGAAACAGGCCGAAAACGGCTGAAAACTCACCAAAAATCACGCAAACGGCCCGTTAACGCAAAAGTGGCTACCAAATCGGTAGCCACTCTTTTACGCCGGTATCAGCCGTAATTTACTTTTTTGCCGCCGCCAGCGCTTGCGCGATCCAGCCGTCAAACGTTTGCTGGTGGTACTTGATCCAGCCGTCCGCATGGCGCGCGATATCGGCCTGCGTGTTTTCGCCGCGGCGCATGCGCTCGTTCTGCGCATTGATGTCGGCCACGGGCAGCTGCATCACTTCGAACAACTTGGCGGCCGCCGGGTTTTTCTGCGCCCATTCCTTGTTAGAAACAATACGGGCCGTGTTGACGGCAAAGCCGTAATCGCTGCCATTGTCGAGGCGGGTGTTCGCCTTGTCCGGATTGGCCGAGAACGGCACTTTCAGCCAGACCACGTCCTTGCCCGGCACCAGCACGCCGCTGACCCAGTACGGCGTCCACGTGTAGTACAGGATCGGTTCGCCACGCTTGTAGCGGCCCAGGGTGTCGGCGATCAGGGCCGCATAGCTGCCCTGCACGTGCGTCACCGTCTCGCGCAATTTATACGCATCCATGTGGTTCTCGATCAGCGCTTCGCAGCCCCAGCCGGGGTTGCAACCCGTCAAGTCGGCCTTGCCGTCGCCATCGTGGTCGAACAGCTTGGCCAGGGTGGGGTCGCGCAACTGGTCGATATTCGTGATGTTGTACTTGTCGGCAGTTGCCTTATCGATCAGATAACCTTGCGCCGCCGGCCCCGCATACTGGCCCGTGCGCGACAGCTTGGCGTCGCCGCCCGCATTCTTATAGAAATCCTTGTGCATCGGGTCCCAGTGCACGGCCATGAACGTGGCGTCGCCGTTGGCGATGGCGATATGCGCCGTCGGATATTCCACTTCCTTGATCGGCTGCACTTCGTAGCCGAGCTTTTGCAGGGCCTTGTCGACCAGCATAGTCTGGAAGGTTTCTTCCGCAATCGAGCTTTGCAGCGGCTGCACCTTGACGCCCTTGCCGGGCAGCGCATCGGCGGCCGCGGCGGGCGCCTGCGCCATGGCCAGGCTGGTGGTCAGCGCCATGGCGGCGATCGCCAGGGCCGAGAACCACTGGAACTTGCGTTGCGATTTTTGCGTCACTTTAAAATGTTCGATTTGATGCATGTGGTTCCTTTATTGTGCGTTGACCAGCGTTGCTTGCTGTTCAACATTATTTTTTTCCGTGTTGCCGCGCACCAGGCGCAGCACGAAACCGGTCGGACCCGTCTGGTACCAATGGCGCACGCCGCGGCGCGGCTGGCCCATCGCTTGCGTCAAGCGGTCCAGGGTGATGGCCAGCAGCACGATACCGAGGCCGCCAACCGTTGCCAAGCCCATGTCCAGGCGGCCGATGCCGCGCAAGACCATCTGGCCCAGGCCGCCGACGGCGATCATCGAGGCGATCACGACCATCGACAGCGACAGCATCAGCGACTGGTTGATGCCGGCCATGATGGAAGGCATGGCCAGCGGAAACTGCACGCGGGTCAGCAACTGCCACGGCGAGGCGCCGTAGGCGCGGGCCGCTTCGATCAGGTCGGGACGCACCTGGCGGATGCCGAGGTTGGTCAGACGCACCAGCGGCGGCAGGGCAAAGATGATCGTCACGATCACGCCAGGCGCATTACCGATACCGAACAGCATCACCACCGGCACCAGGTAGACAAAGGCGGGCGTCGTCTGCATGGCGTCGAGCAGGGGGCGCAGGATATTCTGCGCGCGGTCGCTGCTGGCGAGGAAAATACCCAGCGGCAAGCCAATGGCCAGGCAGAAGGCCAGCGACGTCAGCACCAGCGACAAGGTCGTCATGGCTTCCGGCCAGATGCCCAGCATCGACACGAGCAGCAGCGCCAGCACGGTGCCGATGGCCAGCGTGCGGCTCGTGAATTGCCATGCCAGCAAGCCGATGATGGCGATCACCGTCAGCGACGGCGCGGCCAGCAGCACGCCTTCCACGCCGGACAGCACGCTGTCGATCGGCGCGCGCACGGCCTGGAAGAAGGGGCGGAAATGCGCGACGACCCAGCCCAGGCCCTGGTTGATCCAGCTTTCCAGCGGCAGCGAGCCGTCGAAAATCTGCGTCAGGTGAAAACCGGTCGCCTGTTCCGGCTGCACGGCGGGCGCGGCGGCGTCGAGCCACGCGGTGCTGGCGTCGGTCGGCGGCGTCAGCGCCCAGGGATTGATCTGCTCAGTCTGTTCAACAACAGCTTCTACTGTGGAAACGGTGCTTGGGTTCATGCTTGTCCTTTCTGTTGTTGTTCGGCAATGGCCGGCGTGTCGCGGTCGAGGAACTTCAGCAAGGTCGTCTTGCTGATGGCGCCGCGGAAGCTGCCGTCATTGGCCACCACAGGGACGGCGTAAGGCAGTTGCGCCACCTGGCCGAACAGGCCGGCGACTGGCTCGTCCGCATTGATGGTCTGCACGTCGGGCAAATAGGCATGGGCCAGGCCCAGCGGTCCGACATGGCCGTCGAGCGCACTGCGCAGCGAATCGGCCGAGACGACGCCGAGGAACTTGCGCTGCGGGTTGACGACATACGCGAAGGCGCGATCCTGCTCTTCCAGCATCGACAGCGCGGCGCGCGAGCCGCGGCTTGGCGACTCCGACACCACGATCTGGCTCTTGCGGGCAATATCGCTGGCCTTGAAGACGGCCGCCGCGTCGACGCCGCGCACGAAATTGCGCACGTAATCGTTGGCAGGTTTACGCAGGATTTCTTCCGGCGTGCCCACCTGCACCACATGGCCGTCTTTCATGATGGCAACGCGGTCGCCGATGCGCATGGCTTCGTCGAGGTCATGCGAAATGAAGACGATGGTGCGGCGCTTGATCTGCTGCAAACGCAGCAGTTCCGATTGCATTTCCGTACGGATAATCGGATCGAGCGCGGAAAACGCTTCATCCATCAGCAGAATCGATGGATCGCAAGCGAGCGCACGGGCCAGGCCCACGCGCTGCTGCATGCCGCCCGACAATTCGTCGGGATAGCTGGCGCCGTAACCGTCCAGGCCGACCTGCTCCAGCGCCTGCTGGGCCAGCGCATGGCGCTCGGCTTTCGGCATGCCGGCCAGTTCCATGCCGAAGGCAGTGTTGTCGAGCACGGTAATTTGCGGCAGCAGCGCGAACGACTGGAACACCATGCTGATGTCCTTGCGGCGCAGGGCGCGCAGCTGGGCGTCCGGCAGGGTATTGATGTCATTGCCGTCGATCAGGATGCGGCCGGCGGTCGGCTCGATCAGGCGGTTCAGCATGCGCACCAGGGTCGACTTGCCGGAACCGGACAGGCCCATGATGACGAAGATCTCGCCTGCTTCGATGGTAAAGGTGGCGTCGAAGACGCCGATGGTGCAGTCGGTCTTGGCCAGGATGTCCTGCTTGCTGGCGCCCTGGCGGACGAGTTCAAGTGCTTCTTCTGGCTTGTCGCCGAACACTTTGAACACATGGTCGATAATGATTTGTTTTGCCACGATGTGGTTCTCCCTCGATTTGACGAATGGAATGAAACCCAGCAAGCCTGCTAGCTTGCGGCGGGAATCAGCAAACCCTGTTGCGTCGGCTACGCCACGGCGCAAAAGCGCACGGGAGCGACAGGAAACAGGGGGTGACACGCGTGTGACCAGCGGATGGCCTAAGCCGGTGCCGGGGTGCCGTGTGCGTGCTAAAAGAGGCTGTGGTTCAGGACTTTTAACAACGCTAGCGCCATGCAAATACATGGCACCAAATGTATTTGACCGAAAAAACGATCAAGGTACTTTGAACTGGATGCAGGTGTAAAACCTGAAGAATTATTCACCACCGAATAAGTGGGAGTACTGCGAAGCAGAAGGTGAAACTCGATGAAGCTGTTGTAAATATGACTCAAGTATAGCGCAAAAATGCACAAAAGTCCAATAGCTTTCCAAATAGAAATGTGCTAGCAATGTTCGCTAACGCACAGTCAAGCGTAAAACATGGGCAAAACTGGCGGGAAAAAGCCTGGCTCGGCGCTTCTCCCGCCCCGCGTCCGGACCTCATCCCTACCACCAAACATGGCAATGGACAAGCCGGCGGCCGGCCATCAAGCTTGCTCGGTAAACACCTTGCGCATCTTCTCCGCGATCTTGCCTTCGATCGTGGCGGCGAAGGCGCTGAGCATGAAACCCAGCTTGATATTGAGCTCGGCCTGCTCTTTTTCCAGGGTCAGCGAGCCATCGACGCCGCTGCGCTCGAAGCGCAGCACGTCGCCG
Organism: Janthinobacterium sp. GW822-FHT07H11; assembly: GCF_058798615.1. Lineage (NCBI taxonomy): Bacteria > Pseudomonadati > Pseudomonadota > Betaproteobacteria > Burkholderiales > Oxalobacteraceae > Janthinobacterium > Janthinobacterium sp. GW822-FHT07H11. The sequence continues at coordinate 1,513,281 of NZ_CM179507.1, read as the reverse complement.
TCCCAGGCGCAGGCCAGGTCGTATTCCCGGGCCAGCTTGTCGGCCACTTGCTGCGCCGCTTCGCGCGCCTTTACTGCTGTCAGCTTATGTTGCTGAACTATATTTATATCCGCCATCAAACGATCCTTTTATTAAAAACGGGGGCAACACGGCCAGCATCATACCAGCCGCCATAGGGCGACCTCGACCACTAAACGCGCCGACAGGCGGAAAAAAACCGCCTTGCCCACGCATCGCTTGCGCCGCATCAAATCGAAGCTCCCCAAGCAGGCCGACTATTTCAGTTCCAGTTGCGAGTTCTTGGAGAGCTACCATGGACCAGAAAGTCATCGTGCCGGTCGAAGCCGTGCTGACCAAATGCGTGTCCCTGCCTGTCGGATACGTGCCCACCCCATCGGCGCCCTACCGCCAGCACCGCAAGAACGTCCAGCTGACCTTGCAGCCGGGTCCACCACGGCTCAGCGAGGCTGCCACGCGTCCGCTGGCGGCCGCGCCCGTGGGGTCGCGCGTGCTGATCTGGAAGCAAGACCCGTCCGTCAGCGACCTGGGCACGCGCAAGGTATTCCTGCCCGGCCTGACCCTGCAAGGCCCGCGCGACGCGCGCATCACGTTTGGCGAGCCGGGCATCGCCCAGGTCAGTCCGAACGCCTTCGGCGACTTCATCGTCTCGCCCAACAGCGACCAGTTCGACGCAGTCCACACCTTTGCCATCGTGCGCATGACGCTCACCATGTACCAGCGCGCGCTGGCCAGCAACGACACGGCGCCGCCGCTGCCATGGCAATGGAATAGCGCCAGCAACACGGCGCCCCTGCGCGTGTTTCCGCATGGCTTGCCCAACGTCATGAATGCGTTTTACAGCCGCAGCGACAAGGCCCTCAAGTTCGGCGACTTCGTCCCCAGCGGCGCCACCGAGCGCGTCTACACCTGCCGCTCGCTCGACATCGTCTCGCATGAAACGGGGCATGCCGTGCTCGATGGCCTGAAGCCGAACTGGCTGCTCAGCAATAACCCGCCGCAGACGGGCGGCCTGCACGAGTCGTTCGGCGACCTGACGGCCATCTTCCTGGCCCTGTCACAGCTGGACCAGGTGGAAGCCGTCATCGCCCAAACGAAAGCCGACCTGCACGACAAGACCTTCCTGGCCGACCTGGCCGAGCAGTTCGGCCTGGCGCTGGGGCGGCCCAACGGCTTGCGCAATGCCGACAACGACATCAAATTGTCGGAAGCGGGCACGGAAGTGCATGCCATTTCGCAAGTATTTACAGGTGCCATCTACGATATCCTGGCCGACATCTTCGCCCACGAACGCCAGCCGCAGCTCGAAGACGACGCGGCCGTGCTGCACCGCTGCGGCGACTACCTGCGTGGCCTGGTCTTGCGCGCCCTGGTCGCCGCCCCCGACCAGGCTGCCACCTATGCCGATGTGGCGACACAGATGCTGACCCTGGCCACGGCCGACGGCAAGCCGGCCTATCTTGACTTCATCCGCAACAGCTTCACCGTGCGCGAAGTGTTCAAGGCGAACGCGATGACGGACGACGGCCAGATGACCTTCGCCCCCGATGTCGTCGACGAAGAAGGTGCCGTGCAGGACAGGCGCGCCTGCTGCGGTACCATGAACCATGCGGAATACAGCGAGTCGGACCAGTTGCTCGAAGCGGAGCGCCAGGCGCTGGCCGCATGGTGCCGCAACTATGGCCCCCGATAAGATCATCGGCGCCATGCCAGCCCGGCCGGCGCCAGCACGTCTGCAACGACAGGAAACATCATGAAAATTTCAGCCAGCGGCAGCGGCGGCTTTGCCGGCCTGAACGAACATTACGAAATCGATACCCAGGCCCATCCAGCCGGCCGCACGCTGGAAGCGGCACTCAACCGCAGCGGCTTCTTTAGCGACAGCCCGCCCGCCCACGTCCCGGTGGGTGCCGACATCGCCCAATGGCGCATCACGGTCGATGCGCCCAACGCGCGCCGGACGATCACGTTTGCCGAAGATGGCAGTGCAGAAAATGAACGCTGGCAAAGCCTGGTGGCGCAAATACGTGCGATCGCCTGAGTTTTCGCCAAAGCCTTGATTTAAAAAAAGCAAAAACACCACGATACAGGCACACGTCACAGGCGTCCCGGCGCGCCCGACGGCGCGTCAACTTGCCGGACTGTCGTTTTCTTGACGCCTTCTCCATGCCAACGTCGTCGATAGTCGCCGAACGCTCCTCTGTGCGGCCATGCGCTTCCAGCAAAAAATGAATTTGCTTATATGTATTGTATATAAGCCGGATTTGTGAGAAATAGCGAATTGCCTTAAAATGTCATGCTTTGCTTTAGTATGCGCCGCTGACATTCCTGCAAGCGCTACAGCACCTCCCCCATATTGATAGGACTGTTATGACCCACGTTGTCACCGAATCCTGCATCGCCTGTCGCTATACTGACTGCGTCGATGTCTGCCCGGTAGATTGTTTCCGGGAAGGCCCGAACTTCCTCGCAATCGATCCGGACGAATGTATTGACTGCGCAGTCTGCGTGGCAGAGTGCCCGGTGAACGCGATTTTCGCGGAAGAAGACGTGCCGGGCGACCAGCAGGCGTTCATCAAGATCAACGTCGACCTGGCCCGCAACTGGCCCTCGATCACCAAGACGAAGGCGGCATTGCCTGAAGCGGAAGAATTCAAGGACGTCAAGGACAAGCTGCAGCTGCTGGTACGTTAAGCAGGCGCACGCCCGTCCCGCCGTCGCAAGCGAGCCCTGGACCGGGAAAGCCATCGCGCTCCCTGGCCCGCCGCGACCGTCAAGAGCAGCGATAAAAGCAGCGGCAACGCTGCTTTTTTACTTTTAAGACATGTTTAACCATCTATCTACGCGAGTGTGGCGCGGATGGACACAGCTGCGCAAACTGTGGCCCTGTGCGCGGTAAAGCACATTTTGTCCTCAACAAATATCGTAAAATTGGATTATGATATTTGAGCCGATATTGGCGCTTGGAATTAAACAAGGACTCTATATGCTTTACCAACTGCACGAACTGCAACGCTCCTTCCTCACTCCGGTGATGCAATGGGCAGACATGTCCTCCAAGTTATTTACCAACCCGGTTTCTCCACTGGCCCACACCCCGTTTTCGCAACGCATCGCAGCCGGCTACGAGCTGATGTACCGCCTTGGCAAAGACTACGAAAAACCGCAATTCGATATCCAATCCGTTCTCGTCCAGGGCGAGAGCGTCGACATCCGCGAACACGTTGTCGTCACAAAACCGTTTTGCCGCCTGATTCACTTCAAAAAAGAAGCCACTGGCTTGCAACAGCCCAAAGTTTTGCTGGTTGCCCCCCTGTCCGGTCACCACTCGACCCTGCTGCGCGATACCGTGCGCGGCTTGCTGGCCGAGCATGATGTCTACATCACCGACTGGACGGACGCGCGCATGGTACCGCTGACGGAAGGCCCGTTCCACCTGGACGACTACATTTATTATGTGCAGGAATTCATCCGCCTGCTGGCGCCTGACCTGCATGTGATTTCCGTCTGTCAACCGACCGTGCCCGTGCTGGCGGCCATTTCGCTGATGGCGACGGCAAAAGATCCGCACATGCCGAAAACCATGACGATGATGGGCGGCCCCATCGATCCGCGCCGCTCGCCCACGCAGGTGAACAACCTGGCGACGGAAAAGAAATTCTCGTGGTTTGAAAACACCGTGATCTACGCCGTGCCGCCGAATTACCCGGGTTTTGGCCGCAAGGTCTATCCGGGCTTCCTGCAGCACGCCGGCTTCATCGCCATGAACCCGGGCCGCCATGCACAAAGCCACCGCGAGTTCTACATGCACCTGGTGACGGGCGACGACGAACCGGCGGAAGGCCATCGCCAGTTCTACAACGAGTACAACGCCGTCTTGGACATGCCGGCCGAGTACTACCTGGAAACCATCAAGACCGTGTTCCAGGAATTCAGCCTGCCGATGGGTACCTGGAAAGTAGGCGGCCAGCTGGTGCGTCCGCAAGACATCACGAACGTGGCCCTGTTCACGGTGGAAGGCGAACTGGACGACATTTCCGGCGCCGGCCAGACGCAGGCGGCACATGACCTGTGCTCCGGCATCCCCGCCGAGATGCAGCAAGACTTCGTGGCGCCGAAATGCGGCCACTACGGCATCTTCTCGGGCCGCCGCTGGCGCGAGATCATTTGCCCGAAAATCGGCGAATTCATCCAAAAACACGGCTGACAAGCCTTGTTTCGAGCAAAACGGCACGCCAGGTCACCCTGGCGTGCCGTTTTTTCATGCCCGCTTCATGCGCGCTCGATTTTCACCGTCGGACGCGTATTGACAAAGATCTGCTCGACTCTCGGCTCACCCGGCCCCGGCTTCTTCATCGCATAGCCATTCACCGGCTGCGAGCGGTTCACCCACAGCGCGTAATACAGATGGTCGGCACGCGGGTCTTCCGTATTCGGGTGTATCAATATCGTCAGGCCCAGGCTGTTCAATTGCAGCCACGGCACGATCACCGGCAACAGTTCATTGGTAAAACCGAAATAGAACGACGGCGTCACGTGCGGGCCGCGCGGCTCGAGGTTCCAGTCGCCCAGTTCGATCTGGAAGCGCTCGGCCGCCCATTTGCGTATCAATGCCGCCTTCTGGTACGTATCTTCATCGAAATAGATATGCGCATGATAGCTCTCGATATCCGTATAGGCGCGCGGTGCCGACGGCAAGGTTGCCTCGCCGGGACGCACGCTGACGGGGCGCGGCGTGGGCGCCGTGTCCGTATGCTCGCCCCACGGACTTTTTCCCGGAGCGGGCTTGGCGCGCTTGACGACCGCGTCCTGCGCCAGTGCCGAGCCCGCCAAGCCGGAGGCGGCCAGCGCCGCCACCAGGCCGCCGCCGCGCAAGACGGTGCGGCGCTGCGGAGAGAGGAGATTGGCCCATTCCAGGTCGATGGCCGCGTGTTGATCTTTGTCAGACATAGGGGATTTCCTGTTCTTGATGATAGAGGGAAGGCGACAAATCAAAATGACAACGTGGCGCGGGCATAGTAATAAGCGCCAAGAACTCCAAGCGGCCCCGAGTTGTCATATGCGCCTGCGTACTGCGCCAGATTCGCGGCGCTGCGCGCCTCGCGCGGCACCTGGTTCGGTTTCTGGTCGAAGACATTGTTGGCGCCCACCGTCACGTTGATGCGCTTGCTGATGTCGTAGCCGACGCTGACATCCGTCACGAAGGCGGCCTTCAGCTGGTAGTCGCCGCCCGTGATGGCGTTCAGGCGCTTGAGCTTGCCGTAGCGCGTCTCGCGTACATTGAATGCCCAGCCAGCTTTTTCATACGCCAGGGTAAGGATTTCCTTGTCGCGCGGCGCGCGGTACAGCAAGTCATACTCGGCCGATTTGCTCAGGGTGCCGATGTTCGGCAAGCCTTGCAGCACGGCCGGCAGCGCGGCCTTGCCCAGCAGGCTGGTCTGGTTGAAATTGGCCGCCGCCGTCCAGCGCAGCTTGCCGTCGGCCACGCGCAGCACATCTTCGGCCGTGAAATCGATGCCGCGCGTGCGCGTGTCGCCCACGTTGGCAAAGTAATGCGCGACCAGGCCATTGCCCACCGTCAAGCCCGCCGAACGCAGCAGGTTTTCAATGACGCTTGCCTGCGCCGCCGTCAGGGGCCGCCCGCTACCGTCGAGCGCCACGCCCGAGCTGCGGTCGATGCCGATGTTCGACGACACGCCGAGGCGGTCGCGGACCTTGATTTGATACGCGTCAACGGCCATGCGCAGGGTCGGCGTAGGATTGAAGGTCAGCCCGGCCGACAGGTTCGTCGATTTCTCCGGCTTCAACGCTTGCGCACCGAGGGCACGGGCGGCGGCCGAATTCGGTTGCGCCAGGGTGTAAGGCACGCCCGCATGGTCCGAGGTGTTCGAATACGATTGCGTCACCAGGCTCGGTGCATGGAAGCCATTGCTGACGGTGCCGCGCACGGCCACGGCGGGCGTGACGTCATAACGGGAGGACAAACGCCCCGTCGTCTTACTGCCGAAATCAGAATATTTCTCGGCGCGCAGGGCCGTGTCGAGCAGCCATTGCGGCGTCAGTTTCGCCCCCAGTCCCACATACGCCGCATAGCTGTGGCGCGCCGTGTCCGATGCATCGACGGGCAGGTAGCCGGCCAGGGCCGACGAGCCGCTGCCCTGGTACGACGCAGGCTCGCCCGGGCTGCGCTGCTGCGTTTCATGCGAATACTCGAGGCCGGCGCTGAAGTCGGCCGCTTCGGCCAGGCCCAGGAGCACGGGACGGCGCACGTCAAGGTTCGTCGTCGAGCGGCTGTAGCGCTGATTGCCGATGTCAAAATCCGTCTTGCCACCCGGATAAGTGAGCGAATAATTGGCCGAGTGCTCCACGCCCACGTCGATATCGTCGCGGCCATAGGTCGTGCTCAGGTCCCAGGCCCAGCCCGCCGTTTCGCCCTTGATGCCGCCCGTCAGCGAAAAATCGTTTTCGCTCGTCGTTTCATACGGCGTGAAACCGTCGGGATATACGGATAGCAAGCCTTTGTTGTTATTGAAAATAGTATTGGGCAGGCGGAAATTCTGCGCCGAACGGGCGTCGCGGTGCGCGTAGGTGCCGAAGCCGTACAGCTGCACCTCGCTCGACAGGTCGTAGCCGAGGTTGGCGCTGAGCGAGGCGGTCGTGCTTTGCGGCACGCCCGTATTGCGCCAGGGATTGCTGTTGCGCTGCGCTTCGGCCGGATTCGGCGAGGCGCCGGCCGGCAGGCTGTTGTTCGGTCCCAATTTGACCAGCTGGCCATCGCTGTTGCGCACGGCAGGATATGACAGATAGCCAGGATTCAGGCCGAAGTTGCGCACGGCGATGCCCTGGCGCTGCACTTCGGCGCCGAAATGGGCGTAGCCATGTTCGCCCAGGCGCGTGCCGCCATCGACGCGTACGGAACCGTTCGTGCCGTCGCCTTCGTTGGTCGAGCCGAGTTGCGTGCTGAAGCTGAACTTGTCATCCGTTTTCAATATGATGTTGATGACGCCGGCGATGGCGTCGGAGCCGTAGATGGCCGAGGCGCCGTCGCGCAGGATTTCCACCCGCGCAATGGCGCCCGTGGGAATCAGGGCCAGGTCGGTGGCGACGGAACCGGGAAAGCCATCTTCATTGACGATGGCCGTCGTGTGGCGGCGCTTGCCATTGACCAGCACCAGCGTGTGCGAGGGATCGAGGTTGCGCAGCTGGCCCGCGCGCACGATGCTGCCCAGGTCGGGCTGTACCCTGGCGGGCAAGTTAAACGATGGCAAGGCCGTGTCCAGCGCATCGAGCAGGTTCAGCTTGCCGGTTGCCGCCAGTTGCTGCGCGCTGATCACGTCGATCGGCGCGGCGCTGTTGGCCACCGTGCGTCCCGTGCCGCGCGCGCCCGTGACGATGACGGCGTCCAGCGGCGCGGCGGCCAGCACGCCGTCGCCCGCTGCCGCCTGCGCTTGGGCCGCCCCAGGCATGGCCAGCAAGAGCACGGCCGCGGACACGGCTTGCGCCAGCGGCCCCAAGCGCGGCGCGGCGCGTTCCCTGCAAAACAGTTCTAACATACGAAAACATCCTTTCAAGAGTCGTCAACACAGTGGAGGCAGACTAAAGGAGGGACAAACAAACAAGAACGAATGGTTTCGTATTTAGATATTTCGTTTTGGCAACGAACAACAGTGGCGCGCGCGGTTCAGGGCGCAGCAGGCGCGCTGGCCAGGCTCTGGTCGAGCCGCTTCCAATAATCGCGCTCCAGGCGGGCCGTGTCGATTTCACGGGCCGCCTCGTTGAAGCGCTTTTGCTGCAGCGCGCCTTCGGCATCGCGCTTGAAACAGACATGCACGGCGCGCTCCTTGAACACGGTATCAACCATGGCGATGCGCTCACGCTCGGCCTTGCTGAAGCCGCGGCCCATCAGCAAATGCTGCAAGACGTGGCGTTCGATAACGATCACGCGGTAGCGCTTGATCAGCAGTTTCTTCAAGTTGGTGGTGTCGTTCAGGCCCTCCTCCGTCTTCAGTTCGCCACGCGCCACCATGCCATCGAACTGCTCCCCATTCGAGTAGCCGGCCACGGTGCCGATGCGCAGCTTGCCCAGGTCGGCCAGGGCGGCGCCGGGCACGCCATCCTCCTTCAGGTAAGCCAGCACGCCTTGCGTATTGCCGACGGGAACAGAAAAATGGCAGAGTTTTTCGCGCTCCGGCGTGCGCCAGACAGCCAGGAAACCCGCATAGCGGGCACTCGCGAGGCCCAGCTGCATGGCGCGCTTCCAGGGGAAGTATTCATACTTGACCACATCGCCGAGACGCTCGAAGACGGCGCTGACCATGGCGCCCGACATGCCGTCGGCCGGCAGGCTGCGCGAAATGAAGGGCGGCCAGTCTTCCGCGGCAAAACGCACGATGCGCGCGGCCGCCGCTCCCGGCACGGCGGCCGGTGCGGCAATGGCGGAGGCCGCCTGTCCCTGTGCGGCGGCAAGCGAGGAAATGAAGACTAAACAGTAGGGCAAACCAACTGTCCGGAGGAAACACATGCTCTGCTCCTATGGCTGGCGCAGCTTGCGGTGCAGGCGCGCGCACAGACTGGCGGTCGGTTTACTTGATCATTTTTTCAATGATTCTCTTGATAAAAATCATGCTCCCACAAAAAAAAGAATTCTCAAAGTTGTTTATTTGCACTTTGATGTTCCATTGAGAAATAAAACCAGGGGAAATGTCCGCGCTTTTATGCCGCCCGATGGCGCTCTATTCCCTTCCGGGCCACAGGTTTTTTTGTTGTGCGCGGCCAGGATGGCCGATAATGACGTTTTAGCGTGGAAGATGACCGTGCCGCACCCTGCCCCTCCCTCACTTGCAGACCAGATCGAAGACTTGCTGCCGCAAACGCAATGCACCAAATGCGGCTACACCGGCTGCCGCCCGTATGCGGAAGCGATAGCCGCCGGCAATGCCGACATCAACCAGTGCCCGCCGGGCGGCGCGCAAGGTATCGTGCGCCTGGCCGGCCTGCTGGGCAAGAAAATCATACCGCTCAATCCCGTCAATGGCCTGGAACGTCCCCGATCTGTCGCTTACATCGACGAATCGCTGTGTATCGGCTGTACCCTGTGCATCCAGGCCTGTCCCGTCGACGCCATCGTCGGTGCCGCCAAGCAGATGCATACGGTGATCAGCGGCCTGTGCACGGGCTGCGACCTGTGCGTGGCGCCCTGCCCCGTCGACTGCATCGTCATGTACCCCGTCAGCGGCGATGCCACGGGCTGGGATGCCTGGAGCCAGATGGATGCCGACGCCGCGCGCGCGCGCCACGACTTGCGCACGCAGCGGCTGCGCCGCGAGATCGAGGAAAACGAGGCGCGCCTGGCCGCCAAGGCCGTTGCCAAGATGCAGGAAGTGACGCAGGAAGTGCCCGTCACGCCAGATGAACTGGCAGAGAAGGAGCGCAAGCGCGCCATCATCGCCGCCGCCATGGAGCGCGCGCGCGCCAAGGCGGCCGCCAATGCGCCGGCCACGACCGGACAGCCCTCCCCTCCCATTCCGAAAAAAGACGCATGAACGCCGCCAAACGCCTGGAAATCTTTAAGCGCTTCCGCGCCGCCAACCCTTCCCCGAAAACCGAACTCGAATATACGACGCCGTTCGAGCTGCTCATTGCCGTCCTGCTGTCGGCGCAAGCGACCGACGTCTCGGTCAACAAGGCCACCCGCCTGCTGTACCCGGTCGCCAATACGCCGGCCAAGATGCTGGCGCTGGGGGTCGATGAACTAAGCAGCTATATCCGTACCATCGGCCTGTTCCGCACGAAAGCGAAGAACGTCATCGCCACCTGCCAGATCCTGCTGGAACAGCACGGCGGCGAAGTGCCGCGTGACCGCGCTTCGCTGGAAGCCTTGCCCGGCGTGGGCCGCAAGACAGCCAATGTGGTGATGAATACGGCGTTTGGCGAACCGACCATCGCCGTCGACACGCATATCTTCCGCGTTGCGAACCGCACCGGCATCGCGCCCGGCAAGAATGTCGATATCGTCGAGCAAAAGCTGCTGAAATTCGTGCCGAAAGAGTTCCTGCTCGACGCCCACCACTGGCTCATTTTGCATGGCCGCTACACCTGCATCGCGCGCAAGCCCCAGTGCTGGAATTGCATGATCGCCGACCTGTGCGACTACAAGAGCAAAACCCTGCTGCCTGCCGTGGTATAGCGCGTCCGTTTGCGCCAGATTAAAGAATCGGCCCGCTAGCGGCCCACACTGGGCAGACACGCACGAACGCCGGGGGCGCCATGGCCGAGTTAACAATCACCAACAATACCCTGCGTTATGGCGCGCGCGTCTATCCCATCCACAACCTGACGCAAACCTATGTGCAGGAACGCAAGCGCCAGCCTCGCCTCAGCCTGTTTGCCATCCTGCTGTGCCTGGCACTGGCCTGGCTGTTGTGCCTGCAAGAACCGCTGATCCTCGAACGCCTGGCGTCGCAGTGGTTCGGGCGGCATCCAGGCTGGCCAGCCTGGCTGTATGTTCTGGCCGGCCTGGGATTGTTTGCCCTCGCCTGCTATGGCCTGTGGGACCGCACGCAACTGAGGTACTACACCCTGTTCGTGGAAACGTCGGCAGGCAGTTCCAGCCTGCTGCAGTCGCGCGACAGGAAAGGCATCGAAGCCATCGCGCAAGCCATCATCGACGTCATGGAAAACCGCGCCACCGCGGCCACCTACCATGTCAATGTGGACCAGTCCAAGGTCACGTTTGGCGACGAATTCAGCAATATAGGCAGCGGCACCAACATCAGCAACCGCTCGGAGATAAAACACTAGGAGGGCATATGGGCGATCATTTCAGCGGCATCGGCGCCGGCGCCACCATCATCAACCGCTCGCACATCGAAGGGTCGCTGAACCGCCTGCAGCAGACGGATGGGCAGGCCGTGGCGGACGCCTACCGGGAAATCATCGCCATGGTCGAACGCGCGGGCAATCGCGATGCGCAGGCGGCGCTGCAAGCACTGAGCCGCGAACTGGAACGGCAGGATGCCGAGCCAGGGGTGCTGAAAGCCTTGTGGAAGGGATTGCTGGAATACTTGCCGGCCCTGCTGGAACTGCCGGCGGCGGCCGTGTTCGCCGCCCGCGCGCTGCAGGCCTGAGCGCAGCGCGCGCAGGCGCCAGGCCGCTGGCGTGGCGAGCAGGCGCTTACAGCAAGACCATATTGTCGCGATGGATCAGTTCATGGCCTTCCATGTAGCCGAGAATCGCTTCGATTTCCGTGGATGGCTTGCGCATGATGCGGCGCGCTTCGCCACTCGTGTAGTTCGACAGGCCGCGCGCCACGGGCACGCCATCCGCGTCGACGCAGGTGATGACGGCGCCGCGACCGAATTCGCCATTCACGCCCGTCACGCCGATCGGCAGCAGGGATTTACCCTCCTGGCGCAGCTTTTGCACGGCGCCTGCGTCGAGCACGACGGCGCCGGCCGTATGCAGATGATCGGCCATCCACTGCTTGCGGGCCGTCAATTGCCCCGTTTGCGCGCGCAATTCGGTGCCGATCGCTTCGCCCTGGGCCAGGCGGCTCAGCACGTCACTGTCGCGGCCCCAGGCGATGATGGTGTGGGCGCCCGACTTGGCGGCGCGCTTGGCGGCAAGGATCTTCGTCAGCATGCCGCCACGCCCCAGGCTGGAGCCGGCGCCGCCGGCCATCGCTTCCAGGGCCGGGTCGCCCGCCACGCCTTGCGTGATCAGGTAGGCACTCGGGTCCTTGCGCGGATCGGCCGAGAACAGGCCGTGCTGGTCGGTCAGGATGACCAGCGCATCGGCTTCGATCAGGTTGGCCACCAGGGCGCCCAGGGTGTCGTTGTCGCCGAACTTGATTTCATCGGTGACGACGGTGTCGTTTTCATTGATGATGGGCACCACGCCCAGGCGCAGCAGGGTCGTCAGCGTGGAGCGGGCATTCAGGTAGCGTTCGCGGTCGGCCAGGTCGGCGTGCGTGAGCAGCACCTGTGCCGTGCCGAGGCGGTGGGCGCGGAAGCTGCTTTCATAGATTTGCGCCAGGCCCATCTGGCCGACGGCCGCGCAGGCCTGCAATTCGTGGATATCGGTGGGGCGCTGCTCGAAACCGAGGCGCAGCATGCCTTCGGCGATGGCGCCGGAACTGACCAGCACGACTTCCTTGCCCAGCGCGCGCAAGCCGGAAATCTGCGCGGCCCAGCGCGCGATGGCGGCATGGTCGAGTCCGCGGCCATCGTTGGTAACCAGCGAGGAGCCGACTTTGATGATGATGCGGGTTGCTTTTTGAATCACGGAATCCATGGGGGCTTTTTTATCCGTCAGCGCACAGGACGGAGCAGCAGCAGGGCCAGCCCCGCCAACAGTTCCATCACGCACATGAACAACACAAAACCCTGGGGCAAGCCGAAGCTGATGGCCGCGAACAAACGGCCGGCGGGCTGCGCCAGGACCAACATTGCAGTGATATCGCCGAAGACCGGCGGTTCGCCGTGCCGTGCCGCGAACAGCGCCAGGAGCGCGGTAGCGCCCCGGAGGCCGACATGACTGGCGTAGAACTGGCTGTAGCCATCGACGCCATTGAGAAAGATGCCCATGCCGGCCGCCATCTCATCGGCGAACAGCAGGCAGGCGACCGCGCTCAAGCCGTAAGCATACGCGATCAGATGCAATACACGGCGCCGCCACGCTTGCTTGCGCGTTGGCGCGACAGCGTCCGCCTGTACCGACATCAGGGTAAGTCGCTTAGTAGAGAATCTTGAAACGCGGATCATCCGGGTCGATCGACGAGATACCGCGTGCTTCTTCGGTCATCTGCGTTTCTTCGGCACGGCTTTCGCTGTGTTTCTTCTCTTCCAGATGCTGGTAAATCGCGTTCACCAGTTCCGGGCAACCCTGGTGGTTCAGCGCCGAAATCTCGAAGACGGGACCTTTCCAGGCGAAACGCTTGAGGAAGTCCTTGACGATCTTCTTGCGCTCTTCTTCCGGCACCATGTCGAGCTTGTTCAACACCAGCCAGCGCGGCTTGTCGACCAGCGACTCGTCGTACTTCTTCAGTTCCTTGACCAGCGCCTTGGCTTCCTTGACAGGATCGACATTGGTTTCAAACGGCGCCAGGTCGACGATGTGCAGCAACAGGCCCGTGCGCTGCAAGTGGCGCAGGAATTGGTGGCCCAGGCCCGCGCCTTCGGAAGCGCCTTCGATCAAGCCGGGAATATCGGCGATCACAAAGCTCTTCTCGTGCGACACGCGCACCACGCCCAGGTTCGGGTGCAGGGTGGTAAATGGGTAATCGGCAATTTTCGGGCGCGCGTTCGAGACAGCCGAAATGAAGGTCGATTTGCCGGCGTTCGGCATGCCCAGCAGGCCCACGTCGGCCAGCACCTTCAGTTCCAGGCGCAGTTCGCGGCGTTCGCCTTCCTTGCCCTCGCCTTTTTGGCGTGGCGCGCGGTTGGTCGAGGACTTGAAGTGGATATTGCCCCAGCCGCCTTCGCCGCCCTTGGCCAGCAGTTCGATCTGGCCGTGCTCGGTCAAATCGGCAAGGATTTCGCCGCTCGCGTTGTCGATGATCAAGGTGCCGACCGGCATGCGCAGGTGGATGTCATCGGCGCCCTTGCCATAGCAATCTGCGCCACGGCCAGGCTCGCCATTGCGAGCCTTGTGCATTTTGGAGAAACGGAAATCGACGAGCGTGTTGATATTGCGGTCGGCGACGGCCCAGATGGACCCGCCCTTGCCGCCATCGCCGCCATCGGGACCGCCGAAAGGCCGGAATTTTTCACGGCAGAAAGATGCGCAGCCGTTGCCGCCATCGCCCGCGATGACTTCGATTTTTGCTTCGTCGATAAACTTCATAATTTTGCCGCCATAAAACTAAAAAGGCTCTACCTTGGGCAGAGCCTTTCGATTGAAGGCTTGCGCCTTACATCATGCGATCATGGCGGAGCGAACTGGCGCCCCGCGATGAATTACGCTGGTACTGCTTCGTTTGGTACAACGGTCACGAATTGCTTCGAGCCGGCACCTTTGACAACGAACTTCACTTTGCCCGCGATCAGCGCGAACAACGTGTGGTCCTTGCCCATGCCTACGCCTTCGCCGGCGCGCACTGGGGTGCCGCGTTGACGAATGATGATGCCGCCAGCATTGATAGCTTGGCCGCCGTAGACTTTAACGCCCAGACGCTTTGATTCTGAATCACGGCCGTTTCGCGTTGTGCCGCCGCCTTTTTTATGTGCCATTTAAGACTCCTTGATAGCTGATTAATTCAAACAGCGGCGATTAGCCGTTGATCGAAACGATTTGGATTTCGGTAAAATTCTGGCGATGGCCTTGATGCTTCTGGTAGTGCTTACGACGACGCATCTTGAAAATTTTGACCTTATCATGGCGACCATGCGCCACAACCGTAACCAGTACCGTTGCACCTTCGACCAATGGCGCACCAAATTTAATGGTGTCGCCCGCGCCTACTGCGAGAACTTGATCGATGGTGATTTCGGAACCAATGTCTGCCGGTATCTGTTCTACTTTAAGTTTTTCGCCAGCGACAACTTTGTATTGTTTGCCACCGGTTTTTATGACCGCGTACATGATTTGAAACCTCATCAAATGTTGAAAGAATTTGCCCCACTGTCACGCAAAGCAAGCCGTACACAACAGGGGGAACCAGCGATTATACACGGACTGAGAAATTGCGTCAAAAAGTATTCACAAAGCTTGGCGATCGTGGTATGTCGACAACCTGGACACGATGTCAGGCCGACAGAAATGGACGGCCTTTGACTATGAAGGCAATCAATTGCTCAGCAGTCATAGGCAAACGTCACGTTCGCGCAAGCCATGTCGTATAATCGCGGCACCCACAATCTATTGCAGGTTCGCCTTGTCTGACGCTAACAAACACGTTAACCAAAACACCATCGTGCAAACGATTGCCGCCGATATGGACGCAGTCAACACGGTGATCCGCCAAAAACTGCATTCCGATGTGATTCTGATCAACCAGATCGCCGAATACATCATCAGCGCAGGAGGCAAACGCATCCGCCCCGTGCTGATCTTGCTGGTGGCGAACGCCCACGCCTATCGCGGCACGGCGCACCATGAGCTGGCCGCCGTGGTCGAATTCATCCATACCGCCACCCTGCTGCACGACGACGTCGTCGATGAATCGTCGATGCGCCGCGGACGCCAGACGGCCAACGCCCTGTTCGGCAATGCCGCCTCGGTGCTGGTGGGCGACTTCCTGCACTCGCGCTCGTTCCAGCTGATGGTATCGCTGAACAATATGCGCGTCATGCAAATCCTGTCCGATGCCACCAACGTGATCGCCGAAGGCGAAGTGCTGCAGTTGCTGAACATGCATGATCCGGACGTGACGCAGGACAGCTACCTGAACGTCATCCGCTCGAAGACGGCGAAACTGTTCGAAGCGTCGGCACAACTGGGCGCCCTGATCGCCGGCGCCAGCGAAGACGATATCGAAGCGGCTGCCGAATACGGCCGCTCGCTGGGCACGGCCTTCCAGCTGATCGACGACGTGCTCGACTATGCCGGCGACGCGGCCGAAATCGGCAAGAACGTGGGCGACGACTTGCGCGAAGGCAAGCCGACCATGCCGCTGATCTGGCTGATGGAAAACGGTACGCCAGAGCAACGCGAACTGGTGCGCAGCTGCATCGAGCAGGGTGACGAGCAGCATTTCGACGCCGTCCTGACGGCCATCACCAGCAGCGGTGCCCTCGACTACACGCGCAAGCAGGCGGAAATCGCCGGCCAGCGCGCCGCCCATGCCATCGCCGGCTGGCCGGACAGTGTCTACAAGCAATCCATGCTGCAGCTGTGCTCGTTTGCCGTGGACCGCAATCACTGATCACGGTGGGCGTTACAGCAAAGACAACGGCGCCGATGGCGCCGTTTTTATTCCTGCCGCTCATGCTCCATCGCTGCGCCCGCCAATTCCTGGACGATGGCCGGCTCGGCCTCGAGCCGCTCGCTGTAGCGGCTGCCCAGGTAGTCGCGGCGGTCGCGCACCAGCAAGGTAAATTTGTACAACTCCTCCATCACGTCGACCAGGCGCGCGTAATACGGCGACGGCTTCATGCGGCCGTCATCGTCGAATTCCTGATACGCCTTGGCCACCGAGGACTGGTTCGGAATGGTGACCATGCGCATCCAGCGCCCCAGCACGCGCAAGCCGTTGACGGCGTTGAACGATTGCGAACCGCCCGACACTTGCATCACAGCAAGAGTTCGCCCTTGCGTGGGGCGCACGCTGCCCGTTTCCAGCGGCAGCCAGTCGATCTGCGATTTAAAGACGCCGGTGACGGCGCCATGGCGCTCGGGGCTGCACCAGACTTGCCCCTCCGACCACAGCGACAGTTCGCGCAACTCCTGCACTTTCGGATGCTCGGGCGGGACACTGTCGACCATGGGCAAGCCGTGCGGGTCGAACACGCGCGTGTCGGCGCCGAAATGGCGTAGGATGCGTTCCGCTTCCAGGGTCAGCAGCTTGCTGTACGAGCGCTCGCGCAAGGAGCCATACAGCAGCAGGATGCGCGGCGCATGCATGGAAACGTTGACCGGTGCCAGCTTGTCCAGATCCGGCACGTCCAGATGCGCGGCGCTGATGTTGGGCAACTCATTGGGTAAATCACTCATTCAGGCCACCGGCTTGCCATCGGCGCCCACCACGGCCTGGCCGTCTTCCTTGGCAAACGCGCCTTGCTGCGGCAATGGCAGGATGTCCAGCACCTTTTCCGACGGCCGGCACAGGCGCACGCCCAGTTCCGTGACGACGATGGGGCGATTGATCAGGATCGGGTGGGCTTGCATGGCGTCGAGCAGGGCCGCGTCGGGCAAGTCAGGATTGGCCAGGCCCAGCTCGTCGTACAGGGTGCCCTTGTCGCGCATCGCCGCGCGCACGGACAGCCCCGCGCGCCGGATCAGGTCGACCAGTTCCTCTCGCGAAGGCGGGTTCTTGACGTAGTCGATGATGACGGGCTCGACGCCCGTGTTGCGGATCAGGGCCAGGGTATTGCGCGAGGTGCCGCAGGCCGTGTTGTGGTAGATCGTGATCGTCATGTCGTGATGTCCTTCTGTAAATGTGGTTCGCTGACGCAACAAGGCGCGCCCGCGCAGCAGTTCTCGGTCAAAAAGGCCAGCAAGCCGTTCATGCCCGCATAGTTGGCCGCATAGATGATGGAGCGCCCCGCCTTGCTTGCCGTCACCAGATTGGCATGTGCCAGTTCCTTCAGGTGGAACGACAGGGACGAGGGCGCGATCGCCAGCGCGTCGGCGATTTTCGTCGCCGCCATGCCTTGCGGCCCCGCTTGCACCAGCAGGCGGAACACGGCCAGCCGCGATTCCTGCGCCAGCGCGGCCAAGGCAGCGATGGCGGAAGCGCTCGTCAGCGGCGTCGCCTCGTTGACTATTCTCTTTTCATTTTCCATATTTCAATAATAGTCGAATTATTGAATCATTTCAAGCAAGGCGTCTTGCGTAACC
This sequence comes from Janthinobacterium sp. GW822-FHT07H11, assembly GCF_058798615.1. NCBI lineage: Bacteria > Pseudomonadati > Pseudomonadota > Betaproteobacteria > Burkholderiales > Oxalobacteraceae > Janthinobacterium > Janthinobacterium sp. GW822-FHT07H11. Next base: position 1,495,767 of record NZ_CM179507.1, on the reverse strand, counting down.
CAGCGCACCGACCGTCATGGCCTATTGGTCTACCGTGATGAAAAAATCATTGCGACTGGCTTACCATGACACGCTCAACCCCGCTCAACATCCTCGGCTGGAGCCTGGCCGCCCTGGCGGTCCTCGTCGCCCTCCTCGTGCTCTTCGTATTGACCTTCGACTGGAACCGCGCCCGCCCCTATATCAACGAGAAGGTCTCGGAAAGCACGGGCCGCAGCTTCGTCATCGGCGGCGACCTGCAGGTGACATGGCAGCAAGGGCTCAAAACGGAGCCGGGCTGGCGCCGCTACGTGCCGCGGCCTGTCATCAGCGCGCACGATGTGCGCATGAGCAACCCGGACTGGGCGACAGCCGGCCCGCAACTGGCCAGCGCGAAACGCATCGACGTGGCCATCCATCCCTTGCCCCTGTTGCAGCACCGCGTGGTGCTGACGGACCTGGCGCTCGACGCACCCAATATCGCCTTGCAGCGGCGCGCCGACGGCAGCAACAGCTGGACCTTGAAAGACAATGGCCCGTCGGCATGGGACGTGGAAATCCAGCGCATGGCGTTTGCCGACGGCGCCATCCGCTACCTGGACGAGGGCATCGCGCTCGACGTGCAAGCCAAGGTCAGCTCGACGGCGCCCGACGCCACGCCGGGCGATGCGCCAGGCAACGCGCCCGTGCAGAAATACGGCATCGAATTCACCCTCGGCGGCAGCTACCGCAAGGCGCCCGTGACGGGCGGCGGCAAAGCAGGTGCCGTGCTGTCATTGACCGACAACAACACCGTCTATCCCGTGCAGGCGCATGCCGTACTGGGCAAGAACAAGGCCAGCATCGCCGGCACCCTGACCGACCCGCGCTCGCTGTCCGGCATCGATTTGCAGCTGAGTCTGGCCGGTGCCAGCATGGCCGAGCTGTATCCGCTGACGAGCGTGCTGTTGCCGGAAACGCCGGAGTACGCGACCAAAGGCCATCTGCTGGGCAAGAAGGACGGCGCCAGCTGGCACTGGACCTACCAGGATTTCAAGGGCACCGTGGGCCAGAGCGACCTGGCCGGCACCCTGCAATACCTGCCGCGCCAGCCCCGCCCCCTGCTGCGCGGCGAAGTGACGTCGCAGCAGCTGCGCCTGGAAGACCTGGGTCCCACCATCGGCGCCGACAGCAATGCGCAAAAACAGGCGCGCGGCAAGGCCCCCGTGCAACCGGACAACAAAGCCTTGCCGGTGGAACAGTTCAACACGGCGAAATGGGATGCGCTCGATGCCGACGTCAAATTCACGGGCAAGAAACTGGTGCGCACGCACGATATCCCGCTCAACGACATCGTCGCGCACATCCACATGAAAGACAAGGTGCTCAGTTTGACGCCGCTCAACTTCGGCATGGCCGGCGGCGACATCACCTCGAACATCACGCTCGACGGCCGTCAAAAGACCATCGCCGCACAAGCGAAGGTGGCGGCGCGCCACCTCAAGATCCGCGAACTGTTTCCCAAGCTGCAATCGATGCAGGCGAGCTTCGGCGAAGTGTATGGCGACGCGGCACTGACGGGCCATGGCAATTCCATTTCCGCGATGCTGGCCAGCGCGAATGGCGAGCTGGCGGCCACCGTCAGCGAAGGCTCCGTCAGCCAGTTCATGCTGGAACTGGCCGGCCTGAACCTGGCCAATGCCGTGTTCGTGAAAATCTTTGGCGACAAGCAAGTGCACCTGAACTGCCTGGCCAGCGACTTCGCCGTCACGAATGGCCAGGCCGACGTGCGCCGCTTCGTGCTCGACACGGACACGGCCGTGGTAAATGTCACCGGCAACGTCAACCTGGCAAACGAAACCCTGGACCTGGACGTGCGCCCGCGTACCAAGGGCGCCCGCATCATCACCCTGCGCACGCCGCTGTACGCGAAAGGCACGTTCAAGAACCCGGACGTGGGTCCGCAAAAAGGCCCGCTGGCCCTGAAGGCGGGCGCCGCCGTGGCCCTGGCCACCGTCGTCACCCCGCTGGCCGCCCTGCTGCCCCTGGTCAACGTCGACAAGGCTCCCGATACGGACTGCGCCGCCGTCATGGCGCAGGCCAACGCCACGCGCAAGGCGCCAAGCTCGCCGGCGACGCATGCACCGGCAAAAAAAGTCAGCGAAGCGGACATCAAGAAGGTGCAGCAGGAAAAGAAATAGACCTTGATGCCGCCCCTTGAAAGCGGCCCCGCCATCTGCTGTAATAAAGGAAAGCGGGGTGTGGCTCAGCCTGGTAGAGCGCTGCGTTCGGGACGCAGAGGCCGGAGGTTCGAATCCTCTCACCCCGACCAGCATCGCGAACGGAGTAAGCCGACACTAATTTAACTGAACATCCTGGTTGTGTTCGCATTGCGCACCTGCATAAACGTCTTCATGCGCGATGCCGAGGTCATACAATTGACCTGTGCCATGATTCCAGTGGGCGCGACTTCGCCTTCCAATGATTGTTCCAACAGGTTATTGGAACGCTGTGGACATGCATATGGATGTTCGACACTTCCCCGCTGCCACCTGCGCATACCGTTCGGCGTTGTAGCTTTGATGGGATTCGCTGAAGTACCCCAACCAGGTTTGTTCCTCATGACAAACTGGACAAAGAAATACATCCGGACTTGCCCAGATCTGATGCGTATCCGCGAAATGTAACTGTCTAATCGGTAATGGCGAACAACTCCATCCGCAGTTCCGTGAAGGTGCCTGGCGCATAAATTGCAACCGCCTGCGCCTTCACCATCGCCTCATAAAGCTCGCCACGGTGGTCGATCGAGAAATAATAGGCGTTCGGACGGACTGGCACCTCCATCGGCACCTGGGCCATGTGTACCAGTTGCAGTCCCGGCAAGGCGCTGCGAATCAACGCCTCGATGTCGTGCGGTGAGGCGATTTTTAACTGGCGAGGCACTTCCGCGACCAGATTGAGTGCCGGCATATTGGCGGTGACGGCGAGATACAAGCCGGCTTTCCGGTCCGTCAAGGTAGGGTCGATTTTCCCCTGATGGTAGGGACCTAACTCCTTGTCGAAAGTAAGAGGAATGACGACGTATCTCGACGATACTACCGTATCGAGCAGTTCGCCAATGATGGCGGCGAGCGCATCGAAGCCGGGAGCCGGATACTCGTGGTCGTAGGAGGGCAAATCTGCTACCGAATATTTCCGGGAAAATGCCATCAGGCCGCCCGCGAGCACCATCAGCTTGTCGAACAGCCGCTCCGGATGGCAACGTCCCGACTTGGCGCAATGGGCCAGGGACGCGTTCGCGGCGCTCACAGTGCTGAGCATCCAGAATGAAGACACGTCGCCACTGTGCGCCTCGATGGCGTTTCCCCGCGGCTGGCGTTGCAGACGGTAGAGTGCCTCGGCTTTTGCGCTCAACTTGCCGAGCAAGCCGCGCAGCATTTCCCGCATGGCCGGGTCAACGTCGACCGACAGGCTCGGTGCCATGAACGTCGGGTCGATTTCAAAGGTGCTGTCCTCCTTGCGACGCACCTTGACGAGAGGGATGCAGTCGTAGGCGTCACGCATATCGAGATGCGACAGCAGCCGCAGTTTTTTTCTCATGTAGGAAACGTTGGTGCTGAGCGCATCGGTGTAGAGGTCCAGCGTTTGTGCATCGAATGGCGCGTAGCGGGTGTCATCGTACGGGGCCTCGCCGCTGGCCAGATTGCCGCCATGTGCCTTGACGACAGGCAGCGCCGCGTAAAAGACAAAGCTTTGCTCATCCGCGGGCAGCTTGCCCAGGTCTATCGCCAGGGGCAATTCATCGGACAGCGGCGCCTGGTAGATTTCTCCATCCTTGAAAATCAGGGTCAGCGCCTGCGCATACAACGTGTTGCTCGTTACGCCTTCAATGCTCCAGCGTGCAAGCTGGACGCCCCAGGTGTAGGGATTGATGGCCGAGGCGATATGCCGCAAGCGGGCCTCGTGATACAGGTCCAGCTGCTGGAAATGCTGCGCATCGAGCGTGAGACCTTCGGCCCACAAGACTTTTAATGAGATGCTCATGTTCTCTCCATTGGAATGCATTGCTCGTCGATAGAGTTTGACGCTGCATTTAGGAAACTCATTGAGTTTTCGCAAGAAAGGTCCCAAGCCCGGCCGTAGCCACGATGACGACGAACAAAACCCGCCACTGTCACCAGTATTGCGCAACCACAACATATTCACCATCGCTTGATTGATACTTGAACATCTGCACACGGCTTTCGTCCGTGAGGGGCAAGGAGAGCTTGATGGAAGACCTGCTGCCGTATTTCGAGCGTGAACTGGTGTATCTGCGCCGCCTCGGCCGCGAATTTTACGAGCGCTATCCGAGGGTGGGAGGCGCCCTGCAGCTGGGCGACGACACTTGCCCGGACCCGCATGTCGAACAATTGATACAGTCCGTCGCGCTGCTTTCCGCGCGCGTGGCGAAGCGGCTCGACGACAGCTATCCTGAATTGACCGAAGCTCTGCTGGAGACGCTGTTTCCGCACTACCTGAGACCCTTCCCCTCCTGTTCGATAGTGCGCGCCACGTATCCTTCCGTCAAGTCAGCGGGCGAAGCACCGATGCTGACCATCCCGCGCGGTACCGAGATGGACTCCAGCGCCGTCGACGGCGTGCGCTGCAGTTTCAAGACCGCCTATGACATCGTGCTTTCGTCGATGACGCTGGCCGCCGCCCGCTTCGACCCGGTAGTACGCGCGCCCTCCTGCGTCACCTTGCCGACATCTGCCAGCGCCGCACTGAGCATCGTCATCGACGGCGCCGCGCCGGCCGAGCTCCCCGCCCTGCGCGTGTTCATCGATGGCGAGCCCTCGTTTTGCGCAGCCCTGCGCGACGCGCTTTTCATGCGCGCCGTGTGCGCCTATGTGGAAACCGAGCCGGGGCGCTGGACGGCGTTGCCGGCCGTGCCACTGGCGCCGGTCGGTTTCGCCGAGGACGAGGCGCTCATCCCGTTTGACGCCCGCTCGCACGTGGCATACCGGGTGCTCAGCGAGTATTTTGTCTTTCCGGAAAAGTTCAATTTCTTCGACATCGACCTGGTGGCGTTGCGGGCGCTGCTGCCACAGGGATGCCGTCGCTTTACGCTCCATGTGGCCTTGGCCGGCCTGCGGCCGGATTCCTCCCGTGCCCGCATGCTGGCGAGCCTGTCGGAGACGAATTTGCTGCTCGGTTGCAGCCCGGTGGTCAACCTGTTCCAGCGGCCGGGCCAGCCGATATCCGTGACGCAGTTGACCGCCGACTATGCGGTGGTGGCGGATGCCGCGCACGCCAAGTCGTTCGAGGTGTACTCGATAGACTCGGTCAAGATGGTGCGCCGGCGCGGACAGAAGGAGGCAGTGACCGAATTCCGGCCGTTTTATTCACTGCGCCACGGCGAGGACGCGTCCACAAAGAACGGGCATTACTGGATGCTGCGCAGCGATGACGAATTGGCTGCACTCAGCCCCGGTCATGAAAAGCGCATCACCCTGATTGACGGCGACTTCAACCCCATGGAGGTCGAAAAGACGAGCCTGTCGATTGCGCTGAGCTGCACCAACAGGGACTTGCCCAATGCGCTGAAATACGGGCAGGCCGGCGGCGACTTGACGCCGCTGCGCGACGCCGACAGCTACTCGGTTCGCCTTATGCGTCGGCCGACCCGCACTTACCGTTTTGCCAAAGGGAGCCAGCAATGGCGATTGATTTCCCATCTGACGGTGAACCAGCACGCACTGTCGCAAGGCGGATTGCCGGCTTTCCGCGAAATGCTGGCCCTGTACGACTTGCCACATTCGCCGATTTCGCGGCGTCAGATAGAAGGCATCACTGACTTGCAACAAGCGGCGACGGTGACCTGGATGCGGCACAAGCATGGCGCCGCGCTGGTGCACGGAACCGAGATGCGCATGACACTCGACGAAGAAGCTTTTGTGGGCAGCGGCTTGCTGCTGTTTGTGGAAGTCATCGACCAGTTCCTGGGCCTGTATGTGCAGGTGAACAGCTTCATCGAATTGGTTGTTCTATCCAAACAATCCGACAAGGAACTCATGCGATGCAAGCCAAGAAGCGGCTACCTGACGTTAGCGTAATCCAGGGTTTAATGGATGAACCCCAGCGGTTCCATTTTATCCAGGCTGTGCGCATCCTGGTACGCTGGCTGCGCCAGGCCGGCCTGTCTTACGACGACGAGCAAGCGCTGTCCCAGGTACTGCGCTTTCAGAACAGCCTGTCGCTGAGCTTTCCGGCCAGCCAAATCGAGGCACTGGGGACGCAGCCGGCGACGTGCGAGACCGATATCGAATTGCTGCGGGCCATGCGGGAAGCGCTGGGCACGAAGATATTCCTGACCCCCGCGTTCCTGGGGCTCCTTGGCGTGAACGCTGGCCTGCCTTTACATCGCACGGAGCGGATTAACGCCGCGCAGCGCTGGGACGGGGACGACAGCGCCCGCGCGTTTATCGACCTATTCTCCCAGCGCATGGTGGCCATGTTTTTTCAAGCCTGGGGCAAGTATCGCCTGGAGCACCGGCTCGACATGGGTGGCGAGGATGGCCAGTTGCCGCTGTTGACGGCATTGGCGGGTATTCGCCGTGACGCGTTGCCCGGCGGCGCAGACGATGCCGCCTGCGATATGACGGGATTCTATGCCGCGTTGTTGCGCACCCGGCCGGTGGCGGCAAGCTCGGTCTCGCGCGTGTTGACACATCACTTCGGGGTGCAGGTCGAGCTCGAACCTTTCGTCGAAGTCTGGGACGTCATCCCGAAAAACAAACGCAGCAAGCTCGGCGGAAGGGTCGCCAGGCTGGGTTTCGGCGCGGCGCTGGGCGGGCGCTTGCGGCGCAAGGACCTGCGCGTCCGCTTGAACATCGGCCCCCTCGACAAGACCGATGCCGAGCGTTTTCTCCCACGCGGCAGCGCCTCCGTGGGGCTGGCGCAAAGGTTGGCGATGTTCGGACTGTCCAATCTGCAATTCGAGGTGCGGATTTTATTCAAGCCGTCGTGCCTGCAACGCCTCATCCTGACGAGCAAACCCGGCGCGGGGCGGCGTCTGAATTGGGACGCCTTTCTGTTGCGACAAGATGGCAAAGTTTCCAGAGACACGGCCGGTTACCTGTTGCGGCCCATCGATGCAGGCTCACGCGGCGACAGTCCGGAGGCGGCTGGGATACAGATGCATCAATCCGGCCAAGTGGCCTTTGAGCAGGAGTAACGCGGTGAGACCCCTTCCATACGCAAGCAGCACAGCCATGTTGGCTTGCTTTATGGCAATAGCAGTCTGCCGCGCGCGGCGACGATGTGCATCCTGTGCATGTGCGAAATATCGGTTTTTATCACACATGGCAACGATGCGCCGCGCAGCGCGAGGACGGGGCCGCCCAGTTGAGCGCCGCAGACGTGCTGGCCAGGCTGCATCTGCGCTTCGCCGAGAACGACGACCTGGTGCGCAATATTTTACTGCGCCACTCGCCTCGCAATTTTTCCCGGGACGCCATCGAGTGCGACGCCATGTTCACCACGGCGGCCCTGATGTTCTGGCAGCGGCCCAACGTGGTGATTGAGTTGACACCGGCATTGGAGCGGCTGCTGACGAGTTCCGACTTGGGCGAAGACATTCCCGCCGCCCAGTTGCGACCGCGCATGGCGGCCTGCTACATCCGATTCGGCGAGGCGATGCGGCAAGCAGTCGTGCTGCCCGCAGAGACCGGCGTTCATAGCATCCAAGGTGGCTATGTGTTCGCCTCAACGTACAAGGGTAAACGAGCCATTCCCATTGTGGCGATTTATGCGGCGGGCCGTGACGAGCCCCTGGGCATCAGCAGCCTCGATTTTGTCATCGAGGACGAGCAGGAATCCCTGCTCGGCGTCATCCGGCGTCAGTGCGGGGGACGGTACAGTCCGATTCCTTGCTGGCGCAGCAAACGGCCCTGGCACAGCTTTGCACGAAGGTTTTTCTGTACTGGGCCATCGAACAGGCACGGCATGTAAGCCTGACGCCGCATGGCGACGCGTTGCGGCGCTTGCAGGGCATGGGGTCCAGAAAGGCCGCCAAGCTGCGCCGACAGACCGAACGCCTCTATGACCGCGTGGTATTGGGACCGGACACGCTGCCGGCCCATCTGCACGGCGTGTCCGGAGAGATGTCGCCGCACTGGCGGCGCGGCCACTTCCGCATGCAGGCGCACGGACCGCGGCTGTCGCTGCGCAAGGTGATGTTCATTTCCCCCACGATAGTGCGCGCGGACCGGCTCACTATTGATGAGCTCCCTTGAGTCCCCTCAATACGGCTCCCCCGACACGCACCTACAGTGGCGGATACAGCATCAATAACGACCCATCTCATCCGCCGTCGGCGGGAAGCACATCGGAGGCTGCATGATACGCAACATCGTGGACGCTGGCATGGCGGCGCTGTCCGTATTCGGCGCCCAATCGCAAGCCAAACGGCTCATGCGCATGGACTTCCCGCAGGCGGACGGTCCCGCGAATGCCGTCATGCTGGTCAACAAGGTGCGCATGCGCGAGGAGTTGTCGCGCGACTTCCGCATCGAGGCCGAGGTGCTGTCGGATGACACCGGCATCCCCCTCAAAAGCATGATGGGCAGGATGGTCACCATTTCGCTGGTGCGTGAGAACGGCAGCCTGCGCTACATGAACGGCTACGTCGGCAGTTTCCGTTTTGTCCGCACCGACGGCGGCTTCGCCTATTACCAGATGGTGCTGTCGCCCTGGCTGGCCTTCGCCAGGCTGCGCCAAGACAACGTCTCCTTTCACCACCGCAGCACCATCGAACTGACCGAAACCACCTTCGGGCACTACCGCCAGCGCGACTGGAAGGCCAGGCTGGCCCCCGGTTACGACGATAAAAAACTGACCTGCGCCAACCAGCATAACGAGACGGACTACAACCATCTGCATCGCCGTTGGGAAGACGCGGGACTGTATTACCACTACGAGCACCGGGCCGATGGCCACACGCTCATTCTCAGCGACAACTCCACCCTGGCCGAGCCCATCGACGACGCGCATGTCACCGATGCTGCAGACCAGATGCAGTTTCGCGCCCAGGCCGGGTCCGAGGAGGCGGACGGGATTGACGACTGGCAAGCGGTACGGGAACTCGGCTCCGGCAAACTGACACTGGCCAGTTTCAACTATAAGAGCCCGCATCCGCAACGGGTCCAGGGCAGCTCCCTGAACGCGCAGGGCGACGTGGACGGCTACGAACTCTACGAAAACACCGGCGCCTACGGCTACCCGAATCTGCGTGACGGCGAGACCCTGGCGCAGCGCCGCATGGAAGAACATGACCAGCGCACCCAGTATTTCGAGGCGGGCGGCAACGACCGCGCCGCGCAGCCAGGCCGCACGTTCAAGCTGAGCGGCCACTTCAGCGCGGAAGTCAAGGCGCCGGCGCCCGGCGAAGACAGGAAACCGGGTATCGGTGCGCGCGACTATCTCATCGTCTCGGTTGAACATGTCGCGAGCAACAATTATCCCGCCGGCCCGGACGGCAAATCGGAATACAGCAACACCCTCACCTGCCTACGCCGCGACATACAGTGGCGCCCGGGGCGTCAGCACAACAGCGTGCCGTGTGGTCATCCCGGCGTGCAGACGGCCATCGTCGTCGGCCCGCCCGGCGAGGATATTTATACCGATGAACTGGCCCGGGTCAAACTGCAATTTCACTGGGACCGGCTGGGCACATTCGACCAGGCCAGTTCGCCCTGGATACGCGTCATGCTGCCCATGGCTGGCCAGTACTTCGGCCAGATGTGCTTGCCGCGCGTCGGCCAGGAAGTGGTGGTGCAGTTCCTCGATGGGAACATCGACCACCCCATCGTCGTCGGCGTCGTCTACAACCGCGACAACATGCCGCCCTGGCATTTGCCGGCGCAACGCTCGCTGGCGGGATTGCGCAGCCGCGAATTGAACAGCGGCGGCGACGGCAACAGCAACCATCTGGTGCTGGACGATACCAAGGGTGCCCTGCAGGCCCAGCTCAAGAGCGACCACGAGCACAGCCAGCTGTCGCTGGGCAGTATCACCCGCATTGACACGTCCGACGGGCGCATGGATGCGCGCGGCGACGGCTGGGAGCTGGCGACCAATGCCTGGGGCGTGGCGCGCGCGAACCGGGGTATGCTCCTCACCACCGAGGCGCGTCCCAACGGCGCCTCGCACATCAAGGACATGGGCGAGACACAGCTGCGCCTGAACGCCGCCCATGCCCGGCAGGAGGCGCTAGCCAGGCTGGCCGAGCAATCGGGTGCGCAGGACGGCGAGGACCAGGCCAAAGCAGTGGCTGCCATCCAGGCGCAGAACGACAGCATCCGGGGTGGCGCGGGCGCCAAGGGCAGCTTTCCCCAACTGGCAGCGCCGCACCTGGTGCTGGCCAGCCCGGCCGGCATCGAGGCCACGACCCGCGGCAGCACCCATCTGGCCAGCGACCAGCATACGGCCATTACCACCGGACAAGACCTGTCCATCGCCAGCGGCGCCAGCCTGTTCGCCAGCGTGCGGCAAGCATTCCGCCTATTCGTGCAGCAGGCCGGCATGCGGCTGGTCGCGGCAGCCGGCGATATCGATGTGCGGGCGTTGAAGGACAGCATCAACCTCCTTGCCAAGCTCAACATCACGCACACGGCCAACCGTATCACCATCAGCGCCAAGGAAGAAGTGGTCATCAACGGCGGCGGCAGCTACGCCAGGTTCAGCGCCGGCGGCATCGAACAAGGTAGCAATGGCACCTTTGTCGCGCACGCAGTGAGCCACAGTTTGCTCGGCCCGAAGAACATGCAGATAGCCCAGGTGCAACCGCCACAGGCCCAACTGAAGGGCGCGGGTACGTTTCATTTGAACAGTCATCCGGCGGCGGGCGGCGCCCTCAATGCCGGCTTGCCCTACAAACTCTATAAGGATGGCGCGCTGACGGAGCAAGGGGTGTTTGACGACGATGGCAACATGACTTTCCAGCACGAGCTGGAAAAGCAGTCCACCTACGAGTTGGAGCTTCCCAACGGCAACCGCTATGCCGTAGCGCCGAACCCACATGACGAGAAACAGGAAATGAGCGCTGGCATCGGCTACCACGGGTACACCAATTCGGGCGGGGCTGCCAACGAGGGCTACGCGACGCTGGAACAGAGTCGTGTGCTGTCAAATCCCGCATTGGACGACGGCGAAGATTTATCCGAAGCATGACGCCATCGCTGACTTTTTTAAGGACTGCACCATGAGTGGCATGAACAGCAACGTAGACCTCTACAAGCAAACTCTATCCTATCGCGACAACGACGCGCCCTACCAATGCCTCGCACAGCCTTGGTTTGTTCATGTTCCATATCCCGTCCATCCGCCGCGTTATCGCTGTTTTATTGAACCATTGATTTGCGGAGAGGCCGTCTTTAAGAAAATCGCGAGGGACCTGCAAAAAGCCACGCATAGTGTCGATATCATCACGTGGGGATTCGACCCCGGCATGGTGCTGGTGCGCGGGAAGAGTCCCGAGGATGGGATACGCTATGGAGACTTGCTAAAAAAGATTGCTTCGCGGGCAAACAATCCGGTCAAGGTCCGGTTGCTGGTTTGGCACGATGACGTCGCATCCGAAACGCTCATGAAGAGTAATCCGGGCTATTACGGCAGACGGTTTCCCAACGTTGGAGGCATCGCGCACGGTTACTTCAGCGAATCCCATCAAGCCTATAACGCCGAATGGTATGCGCAAGTTTGCGACGATGCGATACCAAACATTCACTTTCACGTACGCGAAGTGCCACTGGCGGTATTGAAAACATCATTAGAAGGTGAGCCCAAGCCGACAGGATGGGTGGCGAAAGGAATGGCGAGAGCAACAGCAGCGTATGCCGCCCACCACCAGAAAATGCTTCTGATTGACTATGAAAATCCTGTAAATGCGACAGGCTACGTGATGGGACATAATTCCATCACCGATTTTTGGGATACCCCAGAGCACCATTTCCGCGACCCCAGGCGCGAGCGCATCTACGACACGGAGCATGTGGCGCTACAGAAGGCTGCATGGAAGGAAGGCGAATGTTATGACTTGCCCGGGCCAGGATACAAATTGAGCGAGCGGCAGCAGGCGGACAAGGAAAGGCTGGTTCAGTCCTACATCGACAAGCATAGCCGTGTGGCCCAACCTTACCAGGATGTATCCTGCCGCCTATTCGGTCCGATTCTCTACGACCTCAATCACAATTTCTGCCAAGCGTGGCAAGAGTCGACCAGACCCAGTTCCTTTTTCATGGAAACCGCGTGGTTTTTTAAAACGCCAGTCACGCGCATTGTTAAAAAAATCGGGGACTTACTGCATCGCGAGATGGACCCTGATTTTATCGCGCGGCGCGCAAAGATACCGTTGAGCGCGTTCAAACTGCAAAACGGGCCGCACAATGTGCAGTTGCTGCGCACCCAGCCGCAGCATGCCGAGAAGACCGTCAAGGAGTGCTACGCCAATCTGAATCGGCAAGCTCTGCGCTACATTTTCATACAGAACCAATATGTCCAGTACGCGCCTTGGGCGGACCACCTCATTGAGTGCGTGGGTCGCCTACGTTCGGCCGGCTACCTGAAGCCGATGTATGTGTTCATCCTGACCTCCACCCCGGAGACTGACAGCATGGATTTGCCGACCTATGACCTAGCCAGCAAGGTCGGCATGAGCGAAACAATGAAGGTGGAGCACGAAAGGGCCGTGAAGCAGGCTCGCGAGAAAAAGACTAAACCGCCTATATCCGCGGAAGAACTATCTGAACACGGCATCAACGTTTTTATGGGCTCGTTGTGGACTTGCGCAAGAGACAAGGATAGGTTGCAAGCGACGGATTACGAAGAAATCTACATTCACACCAAGGTGGCAATTGTGGATGACGCGGCGTTCACGATAGGCTCGGCCAACTTGAATTTGCGCAGCATGGCCCTGGACAGCGAACTCAATGTGTTGAGCGAGGCGAAGGATGTGGCGTTTCAATTGCGCAGTGATTTGTTCAGCCAGTGCTCCGGGTTGGCCGGACCGGCGCAATTTGGGGATATGACGGATACGTTTCAAAAATGGCAGGAAAGCGCTTCTATAAACGCGAACAACAAAAAATCGGGAATTCAACTGACAAGTCAGCTACTGCCCTTCTACGTTGACCGAAAACCTGGCATCCCTGTCGTTTAGCCATGGAAAAATTAAGACAACGAAGGATATATGCCTCGGCTCTGCTGGTGGTATTGGCTGTAGGCGCATTTTTCCTCAATAGCTATTTACAGGAGAGAACCTTGCATGCCCTGCCATATGGATTCAAAAAATTTAGCTTGGACGACCCGCTACCAGCGTGTGCCCGTTGGAAGGAACACATGCCGGCCAGCCGCGACCCGGCAGCATACCGGCTCTACATCGAGGCGCGCAAGGTGTGGCGTAGCAAAATAGGGTGGCAATTCACGCGTGAGGAGGCCACGCGCATCCTCACCGATGTAAAAAAAGCGGCCGACTTGGGCGACTGGGGAGCACGAGCACTGATGGCGCATTTTTATCTGCGTGGGCTCGGTGTTCTCGAATCCAATCACGTACTTGATGCAGACCCCGACAAGAGCGTAGACATCGTCCGCATGGCCGCCAAGGAAATGCAACCCTGGGGTCTGTATGACCTCGGTGTCGCTCACGAGCACGGCTATGGCGGCGCGCACTACGATGTCGATTTAGCTTGGGCATACTATCTGAAGGCGGCCCAGCTCGGCAGCCCGGAAGCACAGATGACATTGGCTCAAGCTTATAGCGAAGCTGGACGCCGGGGAGATGAGGCAACCATGCTGCAGTGCGCATATCATCAGGGGCACGGACCAGCAGCCCACGAGCTGGCTCTAAATGCCAGAGTGAGTATGAAGTTTCAAGATGCTATACGCATATATCAAAATGGCGTGAAATTTGGGAGCCTAGAATGCGCGCGAGACCTTAGGATTATGTTCAACCAAGGGTATTGGGCCAGGAACTCTGACAAGGAAAAAGATGCACTAAGGCCCTTGGGAATTAAAGTAGACACGGAGCGAGAAAGGCGCTACGAAGCGATTTACGACGCGTTGGAAATCAATCCCGACCTCAAGCTGAGCAGGCTCGACCAAGTACTTCCGTTGCCTCCGGCTGAATTGCCACCCTGGTCCGGTGTGGAGGACGCGGTCGAGCCAGAGTCATACGACAAACCCACGTACTGAGCTAACCTGAATGTCCGTCACATCTCATGCGGTTGCAAACGGCTCTCGTCTACGATGGCTATATTGCCTTGTTCTGCTGGCGTCGCTCGTCGCTGCGGCTTTTTTCCTCTCAAGCTACTTACAGGAGAGAGCCTTGCATGCCCTGCCATATGGATTCAAAAAATTTAGCTTGGACGACCCGCTGCCAGCATGTGCCCGTTGGAAGGAACACATGCCAGCCAGCCGCGACCCGGCGACATACGGACTCTACATTCAGGCCCGCAAGCTCTGGCGCAGCAAGATAGAGTGGCAACTTTCGCACGACGACGCGACGCGAATACTCAGCTTCGACATATAAAGTGTGAGCCATTCATACGAGATTATTGGTTTTGGATGCAAGGCAGACAGGTCGCCATCGATTGTGGTGGTCGGCATTTTGCAGGAACCCAATCCTTATATGACATCAATACCTTGCGTATGATTGAATCATTTTTTCAAGCGGATATGCCGGAAAATAGACGTCCCGTTTGGTCCAAATAGGAAGCAATCTCCCCGCTGATTGAGCGCCGGCGGTATTTCGGTGGCCGTCCAGGGCGACAAGACGGCGTGCGGGTGCTCGCTCATCGGCAAGGTCAACGCGACAGTGGGATAGCTGGCCGTTGGCATCTATCGGTGCCTGGGCGCAATTCTTGATCCGTGCGTTGGCACGCACCGTGGAAGTGTGATATTAATTGAACAATTGATTAATTAAACACTTCCATCGCGCAAGGGCCTGATCGATGTCTTTCCTGATAGTTCTGGCCGCACTGGCCTTCCTGATGCTGGCCGCCTACCGCGGCTACAGCGTGATCCTGTTTGCGCCCGTCGCCGCGCTCGGCGCCGTGCTGCTCACCGACCCGTCCGCCGTGCCGGCCGTCTTCAGCGGCATCTTCATGGAAAAGATGGTGGGCTTCATCAAGCTGTATTTCCCCGTCTTTTTGCTCGGCGCCGTGTTTGGCAAGCTGATCGAGCTGTCCGGCTTTTCGCAGTCCATCGTCGTGGCCGCCATCCGCTACATCGGCAGCGCGCGCGCGAATGCCGTCATCGTTGCCGTGTGCGCGGCCCTGACTTACGGCGGCGTGTCGCTGTTCGTGGTGGTGTTTGCCGTGTATCCGTTCGCGGCCGAGCTGTATCGCCAGAGCAATATCCCCAAGCGACTGATGCCCGGCGCCATCGCCCTGGGCGCGTTCTCGTTCACCATGGATACTTTACCGGGCACGCCGCAGATCCAGAACATCATCCCCACCACCTTCTTCAATACGACCGGCTGGGCCGCGCCATGGCTGGGCACCATCGGCGCCGTGCTGACGGTGATCATGGGACTGGCCTTCCTGGAATGGCGCCGGCGCTCCGTCATGGCGACGGGCGAAGGGTATGGAGTGGAAGCGGAGCAGGCCAAGACCGGTGGTGGCGACTTGCCCCATCCGCTGCTGTCGGTGGCGCCGCTGGTGCTGGTGGGCGTGGCCAACTTTGCGCTGACCAAGCTGATTCCCCACTGGTATGGCGCCAGCTATGTGCTCACCGCCGAGGCCTTGCCGGGCTTGCATGCGCCCGTGTCCACGGCGATCGCTTCCGTGACCGGTATCTGGGCCGTGGAAGGCGCCTTGTTGCTGGGAATCTTGCTCGTCTGTGCAACGGCCTTCGGGCGCATCCGTGCCGCCTTCGCCGAAGGCACCAAGGCGGCCGTCGGCGGCGCGCTGCTGGCGGCCATGAATACGGCATCCGAATACGGCTTTGGCGGCGTCATCGCCGCCCTGCCCGGTTTTCTTGCAGTCAGCAATACCTTGCGCAGCGTGCCCGACCCGCTCGTCAACGCGGCCGTGTCCGTCACAACCCTGGCCGGCATCACGGGCTCGGCCTCGGGCGGCATGAGCATCGCGCTGGCCGCCATGTCGGACAGTTTTATCCAGGCCGCGCAACAGGCGCATATTCCGCTCGAAGTCATGCACCGCGTGGTGGCCATGGCCAGCGGCGGCATGGATACCCTGCCGCACAATGGCGCCGTGATCACCTTGCTGGCCGTCACGGGCCTCACGCACCGCCAGTCCTACCGCGACATTTTCGGCATCACCGTCATCAAGACGGTGGCCGTGTTCCTCGTCATTGCCATCTATTACATGACGGGGCTGGTCTAACCTAGAGGTGCGACGACGATGCCGGCTTCGCCACAGCTTGCGCCGGCTTGAACAGATGGCTGATGCCCATCGTCAGCAGCGGACCGGCCAGCGCCAGGTAGGAACTGTCCACGCCGTACGGATTGCCCGCCAGGAACCAGCCGATGGTGGCGATCACCGAGACGATCACGCCGACAAAGGCGCCGCGCGGCGTGCCGAATTTCGGCGCATAGAAGGCCATCAGCACCAGCACGGCCAGGGTGGCGCGCAGGGCCTTGCCGAGAAAGGCGATCATCAGCAGTTTTTCCGCATACAGCGCCAGCACCAGCGGCAGCAGGCCGGCCACGACGATGGCGATGCGCAGGAACATCAGCGATTTCGCGTCATTCTTCGCCTTGTTGTACCAGGGATCATAAAAATCCTTCATGGCCAGGGTGGCCGATGCCAGGGTGGTGGCGGAAATGCCGCCGAACAGGGCGCCGGCCAGGCCGACGATCATGATGCTGGCGGAAAAGGCCGGCATGTGCGCGATCAATGTCGGGAAGGCGTCGATCGACTTCATGCCCGGATACAGC
Source organism: Janthinobacterium sp. GW822-FHT07H11 (assembly GCF_058798615.1). Taxonomy (NCBI): domain Bacteria; kingdom Pseudomonadati; phylum Pseudomonadota; class Betaproteobacteria; order Burkholderiales; family Oxalobacteraceae; genus Janthinobacterium; species Janthinobacterium sp. GW822-FHT07H11. Next base: position 1,478,873 of record NZ_CM179507.1, on the reverse strand, counting down.
ACGGCGCTGCACATGCCGATCAGGGCTGCCATCAGGCCGAACGGGATCATCAGCGACGACACGTAATAGCAGGCGCGCTTGGCCACGGCAGGGTTGTCGGTGCTGACCAGGGCCTGGATCACGTATTGCGTGGCGAAGATGGAACCGATGCCGCCTATCATCCAGGCGATGATCTGGCCCCAGCCGATCTCGACCCAGTTGAACATCTTGGCCGGCAGCTGCGCCTGCAGCGCGCCGATGCCGCCGGAGGCTTCCAGCGCATAGGCCAGCGCCAGGATCACGCCCAGGTATTTGACGATGGAGTGGGCAAAATTCGTGTACACGACCGAGCGCATGCCGCCCAGGCTGACGTAGATCACGGTAATGGCGCCCACCAGCAAGATGGCCACCGTCTTGTTGATGTGCAGCACGGCCGCCAGCACGGCGCCGCCGCTCGCGTACAGGGCCACGGCGACGATGCCCAGCGCGACGATGGTGAGTATCGACGCCGCATAGCGCACGGGCTCGCCATACGTTTGCGCCAGGATGCCGGAAATCGTCGACTGCCCGCTTTCCTTGTATTTTTTGACCAGCACGATGGCCAGCAGCAAGAAGCCCAGCGACAGCGCCACCAGGTTCCAGGCGGCGGAAATACCCAGTTCATAGCCCTTCTGGGCCGTGCCGATGCTCACCGAACTGCCGATGAATTCGGAGAGCAGCAACGCACCGATCAGGTAGGCGGGATAGTTGCGCCCGCCCGCCGTCATGCCCTCTGCACTGTTGGCGTGCTTGCGCACGCTGTAGGTAATGTACGACATGAGGGCAAAGTAGCCCACCGTGATCGCCGCGATGATGATTAATCTGTTTTCCATCCGTCTACTCCAAGTCTGCTTTTTCTTATTATTTTTCAATAAAGCTTCCCCTGCCGCGTACCGGACCAGCCGGCAGCGGTACTCAAGGGCAAAGCGAATTCTTGCCGTGCCGCTCAGGCGCGACCAGCTTATTGCAGCAAAAAGGCCCGTAGCTGCGCCGTGAATACCTGCTCCGCCTCGACATTCGAGATATGCGACGCGGCCACGCTCGCCAGGCGGCTGCCTGCCACCTGCTGCTGCAGCCGGCGCGCATCGTCCACCGTCGTCACGGGATCGTGCTCGCCTGCGATGAACAAGGTGGGCACGGCTATCGTGCCGACGGCGGCGCGCAGGTCCGCCTGTGCCAGCGCCTCGCAGCAGGCCGCATAGCCGTCCGCAGCCTGTGCGCCCAATGTAGCCACCAGGTACGCCACCGTGTCCGGCTCGCGAGCGATAAACTGCGGCGTGAACCAGCGCGCGGCGGCGCCATCGGCCACCGCGGCCATGCCGTCGCGCCTTACTTGCTGCGCGCGCGCCAGCCAGGCATCGGCGGTGCCGATGCGCGCCGCCGTGTTGGCCAGCACGAGTTGCGTCAAGCGCTGCGGCTGGTAAATGCCCAGCCACTGCCCCGTCAAGCCGCCCATGGAAATGCCGCAGAACGCGGCGCGCTCCACATCCAATTGATCGAGCAGCGCCACAACGTCCAGCCCCAGCCGCTCGATGCCGAATGCTCCGGCGCCGGCGACGGACTGGCCATGGCCGCGCGTGTCATAGCGCACGACAAAAAAATCATCGGCCAGCGCGGCCACTTGCGCCTGCCACAGGGACAAGTCCGTGCCGAGGGAGTTCGACAGGACAAGGCAGGGCTTGGCGCGGTCGCCATCGGTGCGGTAATGCAGGACGCTACCGTCGGAGGTCAACAACTCGGGCATGGCGTCGTCCTCAGGCTGCGGCGCGCGGCCGTTCGACCTCGGCCGGCGGCAGCGCCCCACTGTCGCGGCTCAGGTGAAAATCAAAATCGATCGAGGCGAACGGCTGTTCGAGCTGCAGGGCCGCCAGCTGCGCCGCATCGTCGATGCGCGCAATGGGCGGCACCAGGCCTTCACGCGTGGCAAAGGCGAAATCGTCCCACAGATAATGGTCGCCATCGATATTGATCTGCGTGGTCAGCTTGCGGTGGCCCGGCGCGCTGATGAAGAAATGGATGTGCGCAGGGCGCTGGCCGTGCCGCCCCAGCAGATCGAGCAGCCGCTGCGTGGTGCCGTCGGGCGGGCAGCCGTAGCCGACGGGCAGGATGCTGCGAAACTGGTAGCGTCCTTTCTGGTCCGCAATGATGGTGCGGCGCAGGTTGAACGGCGATTGGCTCTGGTCGAAGAAGGAATAATTGCCCAGCAAGTTTGCATGCCAGACCTCGACCTGCGCGCCGGGAGCCGGCTTGCCATCTGCATCAAATACGGTGCCCTGCATGTAGAGCACTTCGGCGCGTGCGCTCTCGCTGCCATCGTCCAGCCGGGCAAAGCCCGTGCTGCGCGGCGCGCCGGCCACGTACAGCGGGCCTTCAATGGTACGCGGCGTGGCGCCTGCCATGCCCGCTTTCGCTTCGGCCTCATCGGCCCGCAGGTCGAGGAAGTGCTCGAGGCCCAGGCCGGCGGCCAGCAAGCCCAGTTCGCTCGACGCGCCGGCAGACGACAGGTAGGACACGCCACTCCACACTTCGCTGGGCGTCAGGTCCAGGTCCTCGATGGCCTTGCACAAATCACCCAGCAGGCGCAGCACCACTTGCTGTACGCGCGGGTTGGCCGGTCGGTCGGCCGCTTCCACGATCCACTTCTTGACGAGGGTATCAATGTCGGTATGGTTCATCAGGTGTCTCCTTGAGTGAGGGTACTGCGCGGGTCAGGAATCGTCGTCGCGGACCGACGAGGGATGGCGGCACAGCGGCATCACGTCGACCTGCATGTAGGGAAACAGCGGCAGCGAGGTCAGCAAGTTATGCAGTTCGTCCACGCTGTCCACGTCGAAGACGCTGATGTTGGCGTACTGGCCGGCGATGCGCCACAGGTGGCGCCACTTGCCCTCGTGCTGCAGGCGATGCGCCAGTTCCTTTTCCGTTTGCTTCAGCTGCGCCGCCTGCTCGGCGGGCATGCTCAACGGCAGGTTCACGTTCATGCGTACATGGAATAACATGGTTTCTCCTTATTGACGCTGCATGGAACGCAGCTTGTCCATATCGATCTCGACGCCCAGGCCCGGCCCCGTCGGCACCTGCAGCATGAAGTCGCGGTACACGAGCGGCTCGCGCAAGACTTCCTGCGTCAGCAGCAAAGGCCCGAACAATTCCGTGCCCCAGGCCAGTTCCGCAAATGTGGAGCAGACGTGGGCCGTGGCCGCCGTGCCGACGCCGCCTTCGAGCATGGTGCCGCCGTACAGGCCGACGCCGGCCAGGCGCGCCACGGTCGCCACTTCCAGCGCGGGCAGCAAGCCGCCCGACTGGGTGATTTTGACGGCAAACACGTCGGCCGCATCGGCCTGCGCCAGCGCCAGCGCATCGGCCGGGCCGTGCAAGGCTTCGTCGGCCATGATGGCCACGTCGAAGCGCTGTTTCAGGCGCGCCAGCGCGGCGCGGTTGCCGGCCTTCACCGGTTGTTCGATCAGGTCGATGCCGCCCGCTTCCAGCGCGGCGATGCCGCGCACGGCGTCCGTCTCACTCCAGGCCTGGTTGACGTCGACGCGCACGCTGGCCCGTTCGCCCAGCGCCCGCTTGATTTCCAGCACGTGAGCCACGTCGTCCATCACGTCGCGCAGGCCGATCTTCAGCTTGAAGATGCGGTGGCGGCGCAAGTCCAGCATTTTTTCCCCTTCGGCGATATCGCGCGCCGTGTCGCCGCTGGCCAGCACCCAGGCCACGGGCAGCGCATCGCGCACGCGGCCGCCCAGCAATTCCGACAGCGGCACGTTCAGGCGGCGCGACTGCGCATCGAGCAGCGCCGTCTCGATCGCGCACTTGGCGAAGCGGTTGCCCTGGATGACCTTGCGCACACGGGCCATGGCCTTGGCCACCGCGCTCGCTTCCATGCCGACCAGCAGCGGTGCGATATAGGTATCGATATTCGTCTTGATGCTTTCCGGGCTTTCGCCGCCGTAGCTCAAGCCGCCGATGGTGGTCGCCTCGCCCCAGCCCGTGATGCCGTCGGCGCAGCGCAGGCGCACCAGCACCAGGGTCTGCGTATTCATGGTGGCGACGGACATCCGGTGCGGGCGGATGGTTGGCACATCGACCAGGTAGGTCTCGATATTTTGAATCATATTTATTCCGTATAATTCTGTGGAGTGGTGACACGATATTCCCCGAATGTCCCCACGTCCAACACCGAGTTGGTATCAAACCTATACCTGAAAGGTATGAAGATGGAACTACGGCATTTGCGCTACTTCGTTGCGGTCGCAGAGGAAAGGAACTTCACGCGGGCCGCCGCGCGCCTGCACATCGCGCAGCCGCCGCTGAGCCGGCAGATGCAGCAGCTGGAAGAAACGCTGGGCGTGGCGCTGATCGAAAAGGGCTCGCGGCCCTTGCGGCTGACGGAAGCGGGCGAGTTTTTCCTCGCCCATGCGCGGCCCCTGCTCGACCAGGTGCGCGACCTGCAGGCGATGACGCAGCGCGTGGGCAAGCTGGAGCGCACCCTGTCGATCGGCTTCGTCGCCTCGACTCTGTATGGCGAATTGCCCGACATCGTGCACCGCTTTTGCGAGCGCCATCCCGAGGTCGACGTGACCCTGCATGAAATGACGACGGTGCAGCAGTTGAAGGCCCTGAAGGAAGGCCGCATCGACGTGGGTTTCGGGCGCCTGAAAAGCGAAGATCCCAGCATCCGCCGCATCCTGTTGCGCGAGGAACGGCTGGTGGTGGCCCTGCCGCCCGGCCACCGGCTGGCCAAGGGGGAAGACGGATTGCGCCTGACTGACCTGATCCACGAGACCCTGCTCGTGTATCCGAAAGCGCCCCGCCCCAGCTTTGCCGACCAGGTGCTGGCCATGTTCAGCGAAGGCAATGTCACGCCCGGTCCCGTCACGGAAGTGCGCGAGCTGCAGATTTCCATGGGACTGGTGGCGGCCGGCCAGGGCATTTCCATCGTGCCGGAAAGCGTGCAGGCCATGCATCACCGGAACGTCGTGTACCGCAAGCTGGACGACAAGCATGCGTTCTCGCCCATTTTATTCAGCATGCGGCATATGGACCGCTCGCCGGAACTGGAAAACCTCCTCGCCGCCGTGTATTCGATCTACGATGAACACGGCATCGCGCACGTCAAGGAAAGCCTGTCGCCCTCACGCTGACAGCGGCGCGTCGGCCAGCAATTGCGGGCGCAGCGCGCGGATGCGCAGTTCGGTGAAGTAGCCGCCCGCCTCGTTGTAGCGCAGGTAGTGGCGGCCGCAGTCGAGGCAGCGGGCCACCTGGCTCAGGTTGGCGGGATAAAAGCGCGGCGCGATGGGCGCGTCCGCGCTGTCGTAGCGCGTGCCCTGCGGGTGGTACTCGGCAAACGTCGGTTCTTCGTACGGGTCTTCGCGCAGGGTGCCGACCTCCTCAAAGCGGTCGAGTTGCAGCGAGGTGGGCAGACGCTGCCAGGCATCGAGCGGCACGCTGCAGCAGCTGCATTTTTTCGTCACCAGCGCCGAAGCGGCGGCCAGTGCGGACAAGGCGGGAAAATCGATGAATACCATGGTTTAGCCATTGCAAGGGGCGGCCCATGGCAACGAGCCTGGCCGCACTCCCTTATTCTAACGCAGCAATCGCCGGGCCGTATGCCATGTCAACGCGCAGCCATGCGCCGGCGTCTGGCGCGCTCCAACCCCAGCTCCAGCAGCATCAGCATGCAGCCGGAAATGAGCAGCAGCGGCATCAGCGCGCACATGCCGGCCGCCACCAGCCAGGCCAGCGGTGACGGCGAGGTCCAGGCGCCCGGCAGCAACTTGGGCAAGCCCGAAGTGCCTGGCAAACGGCGCTTGAAGAACATCACCCAGCCCGACACCAGCGAAAACAGCACGCTGGCGCCGAACAGCAGCAGCAAGGCCTGGTTCCACCAGCCGAATTCGCCACGGTGAAACGGGATGCCGATGGCGGTCGCCTTGCCGAACGCCGTCTGCGCGTCCCACCCTGCGTAATACAGGGGCTTGCCGCTGTAGGCGTCGAATTGCAGGTCGAAGCGCAAGGTGGGCTGGCTGCGGTCGGCCATCGTGGCGCGCCACACATCGTCCTGGCTGGCCGGTGCCGTCAGCTGCACGGCGATGGCCGGCGCATGGCTGCGCGCCACCCGCCACGCATCCTGCCAGTCGAGCGGAGCGCCCTCCTCGGTCGAGTGCAGGCCGCGCGGCACAGGCGGCGGCGCCTGGCCGCTGACGTCGCGCAGCACGCGGATGCGCGCGCCCGCCTGCTGGCTCCACGTCAGGCCCGTCGTCAGGATCACGACACTGACGATGCCGAGCGCCACGCCGATAAAAGCATGCCACTGGCGCCAGCCATTGCGGCCCCGCGCGCCCCGCTTAGGCAAGCCAGATTGCGCGCCGCGCGGCCACCACAGCACCACGCCCGTCACCAGCATCACCATCAGCCAGCTGGCGGCCAGCTCGATCATCCAGCGCCAGCCATCATTCTGCAGCAGGCGTGAATGCAGCCTTTTCGCCCAGTTGCCGAAACGTTCGCTGCCGGCCAGGCTGCCCAGCACGCGCGCGTCATACGGATTCACGTAGACGATGATGGCTTGCGCGGGCAGGCCGAATTTCGGCTTGACCGGTGCGGCATGCCCGCCATGGCCCGCATGTTCGTCGGGCGCGCCGCCGGGCGGCGCGAACGCCACCTGCACTGCGTCGTCCTGTTGAAACGGCGGCACCACGTGCTGCACCGTCCAGCCATGCGGGGCCGCCCGCTCCGCTGCCGCCACGGCGGCGTCCAGCGGCAGCATGGACGCTTGCGGCGCCACGTGATCGAGGTGCTGGTACAGCCGTGCCTCGATCTGCGGGGTGAAGACGTACAGGATGCCCGTCAGGGTGGCCACCAGCGCGAATGGCGAGGCGATCAGCGCGGCCCAGAAGTGGATGCGCCAGTACAGGCTTTTGCGCCGTGCGATAAGAAAGGTGTGATCGTCCATGGCCAGCCTCACAGTCCATTATAGGTATAGGCCAGGCCCAGCATCACGCTGCGCGGCGCACCGGGCGTGTACTGGTTCTGCGTATTGGCCGCGTAACTGCCCACACCCGAATAACTGCTGCTGGCCGAATCGGCATAGCGCTTATCGGCCATATTGCGCACCTGCGCCCACGCTTCCAGCCCGCGCGCGAGCTGGTAGCTGGCGCGCAGGTTCAGCAAGGCATGGCCCTTGTACTCCACCGTATTGGCGTTGTTCATCCAGTAACGGCCCTGGTGCACGGCCTCGAGTGCGATACGCGCGCCGGCCATGGGCTTGTAGCCGATCTCGAACGAGGTGATGTCGCGCGGCGCCTGCGGCATGGTGCGGCCGCTGTAATCGAGGGTACTGGAGACCTGGTAGCGCAGGTAGCGGTGGCGCGCGATGGCCGTGGCGAAGCGCGCGTCGAACGGGCCGCTGTCGTAGTTCAGGCCCAGCTCCAGCCCTTCGCTGCGCGTGCGTCCCGCATTGCGGTTTTCGCTGTTGCCCGGCGAGAGCGTGTAGCTGACGATGGTATCGCGCCCGTCGAGCCGGTACAGGGCCGTGTCGAGTTTCAAGCGGCCCTGCAGGAAGGCCCAGCGCAGGCCCAGTTCATAGTTGTTGTAGACGGATGGCTGCAGGTCGGCGATGCCCGTCTTGCCATACAGCTGGCTTACTTCGGGCGGCGTAAAACCCTGGCTGACGTTCGCATACGCGCTGCCCGCATGGCCGATGGCGTAGGTGGCGCCCAGCTTCGGACTCATGTGCGAAAAGCTGCGCGACTCGTCGGGGGCGCCGTCATTGACGCTGCCGCCGGGCGCCAGCTTGTTGTGGTAATCGTAGCGGATGGCGTCCGAGCGGCCGCCCAGCACCACGCGCGTGCCCGCCAGCGGAGACCATTCCCACTGCGCGAAGACGGCCGTGTTCAAAATGTCCGTCTGGTAGTCGCGCACGCCCTGCGGGTTGCTGGCATTGGCCAGGGTGTAGCGCAGGTAGCGGCCCGTGGCGGCATCGCGCACGATGGAGAGGTTGTCGCTGACAAAGGGATTGTCGCTCCTGTCCACGTACACGCCGGCGACCAGCCGCGAACGCAGCCAGGCGAACTCCTGCTGGTGTTTCACGTCCAGGCCCAGCGAATCGACGTGGTTGTTGTTGATGACGCCCTTGCACTTCAGCCCCACGCAACTGCCGATCGAATACGCGGGAATCTGCCCATGGTCGTTCTTGCGCGTAAACACGGTGACGGTGCTCGTGCCATGGGCCGTCGTCGCGCCCTCCCACGCCAGGTTCATGCGCGTGGTCTTGTCCTTGCGATAAGTAAAAGTGTTCAGGCTCTTGCCCGGATTGCGGCGGTAGTCGTTCTCGAACAGGCTGCCCGTCATGGCGGCGTCAAGATCCGTGTGGACAAGGGTGGCGCGCAGCTGCGAGGTGGGGCTGAGCGCATAGTCGGCGCGCAGCGAGAACGAATCCTTGTCGCCATAGCTGTACTCTTGCCAGTTGTCGCGCGAACGGCGCGAACTGTAGTGGGAAAAGCGCAATCCCAGCGGCCCCCAGGTATCGCTGGCGGACGTGTCGTAGCGGGTGAAACCGCCCACATTATCGCGCCGCACGCCCACCTTGGCCGTCGGCGTGACGCTGGCGCCGGCCGTGAGGAAATTGACGGCGCCGCCCACGGCATTGCTGCCGTACAGCGAGGAGGCGGCGCCCTTCACCACTTCCACGCCGCTGGCGCCCGCCATGTTCATTTCATTGAGCGAGTTGTGGTTGAAGACGCCCAGCGGGCGGATGGGGATGCCGTCTTCCAGGTACTGGTAGACGGCATTCGTGCCGATGGGCTGGCGGATGCTCATGCTGTGCTGCTCGTTGCCCAGGTCATTCCAGTACACGCCGGCGATGCGGTTGAGGATATCGCCCATGGTCCTGGGCTTGTCGCGCTCCAGTGCTTTGGCATTGACGACGCCGATGGCCTGCGGCGTCTCGGACAGCCATGATTGCGCGCGCGAGCCGGAAACGACGACGGTGTCGATGGCGTGGTCGGTTTGCTCAAGTTGCTGCGCCCGCGCGCAGGGATAGGCCAGGGCGATGGCTGCCGCCAGCACCAATAATGTCTTGTTCATGTGATTCTCGTTTAAGTGTGCGGATGCGGGACGTCACACCGCAAGGTGGACAGCGCCAGCATTGAAAATGCGAAAACTTAAATGAGACCGGGCGGCGCGCGCGACTGCGCGGTGGACCAGATGAAGAGAGGGAAAGGAGACTGGTAGTACAGCGACGGCAAAATGGCCGTGCCGGTAATGACGGGCAGCGGCAGCACGGGGCTGGGCGGCAGGCCGACCGAACCGGCATGCGTGGAACAGAAGGCGCAATGCTCCATCTGCATGGCCTTGCCGCCGGATTTGCCATCGGCGGCGCCGTCATCGGCCTGCACAAGCTGGACAAAACGGATGCCGGCAACCGAGCAGATTTCCGCCCAGCCGGAGCCGGATTCCTGCTTGGCGTTGGCGATGGCCTGGGAAATCGACGGCGCGAGCGCCGCCAGCAGGATCGCGAAACAGGCGATCCAGGCGGCGCAGCGGCGTATAAAAGAGGTCATTCCCATCCCCGCATTTTACCAGCGCCCGCCTGGACTGGGTAGCGGAAGGCGGCTCAGGCGGCCGGGCAGGCGGCGTTGCCGTTGTCAAAAGCACGCACGACGCTGGCCGCATCGGCGGCGATGCGGTGCACCGCGCGGCGGTGACCGAGTACCAGCGCATCGTAGCCGGCACCCACCTTTTCATTGGCCACCGTGCGGCAAGTGAGCACCTTGTTGCTGGCCAGCTGGCGCACGCTCCACACGGCATCGATCAGCGCGTACTGGCCCATCACGGACTCGAAACGCTGCACGTTGGTGCTAATGCGGTACACGGGCAAGTCGTCGGGATGCGGCGTGCGGAACACATCGATGGCGCCCAGGTCGTTTGTCACGGCCGTCGACAGGGCCTGGCCGATCTCGCCGGCCAGCGGCCCCGCCCAGCGCTGCTGCTCCAGCAGTTCGATGCGGCCCGACGGCGCCGTCACGACAAACTGGTTGCGGCTCACCTGCTGCGGCACGCTGACGGCCAGCACCTCGACATAGTATTTCACGGGCTTGGCCGGCTGCGCGTCGGCGCCGCCGCTGAGCGTATAGAAATGCTCGGGCTGGGGCGTGGAGCAGGCGCCCAGCAGGCTGGCCGCCAGCAGCGCGGCAAACATCGGCTTCATCATTTTTTTTCATCTCCTTTTTTACCGCGGATCAGGGACTCGGGGTGGCGTTCCAGGTAATCCGACAGGGCGTTCAGCGATTGCAGGGTTTGCGTCAGCTGCTGCAAGGCCTGGCGCACGTCCGACTGCAGCGGCGAATCCTTTTGCAGCACCTGTTCGGCCGTGCCGAAGGTCTGCTTCGCCGCCGTCAGCGTATCGCGCATTTCCGGCACCACCTGGCCATCGAGCTGCTTGAACAGGGTATTGGCCTGCTTGATCGTGGCATTCAGGTTATTGCCGATCTCCGCATACGGTACCTGATCGAGCTTGCGCGCGATGCTGGCGATCTGCGTCTGCAATTCATCGAGGGTGTTCGGCACGGTCGGCACTTCCAGCGGATATTTGTTCAGGTCCAGCGCCACCTTCGGCGCTTTCGGGAAGAAGTCCAGCGCGATGTACAGCTGGCTGGTCAGCAGGTTGCCCGTGCGTAGCTGGGCGCGCAAGCCGCGGCTGACCATGCGTTCGAGCAGCTGGTGGCCGGCCGAGCCTTCCTCATCGTCGACGGCGGCCTTGAAGCGCATGCCCAGGCGGGCCGGGTACAAGTTGACGGTGACGGGCATGCGGAAGTTCTTCTTCACGGGATCGAACTCGATGCCGACCGAGCGCACCTCGCCCAGCACGATGCCGCGGAAATCGACTGTGGCGCCGGCCTGCAAGCCGCGCAGGGACTGGTCGAAATAGAACACGGTGGTGATCGCCTCGCCATCGGGCTCGCGCATGGCGCTCGCTTCATCAGCGGCCAAGCGGTAGCTGGTACCGGCCGGCGCCGGCTCCTCGGGCTTGCGGCCGTTCTCCGCCTCGAAGGCGATGCCGCCCACCAGCATGGCGGCCAGCGACTGCGTATTTAGCTTGAAGCCGTTGGAATCGAGGCGCACGTCGACGCCGCTGGCATGCCACCAGCGCGCATTCTTGCCGACAAATTGATCGTACGGGGCATTGACGAAGACGGACATGCTGATACCGTTGCCATCCTTGTCCAGCGCGAAGCTGACCACCTTGCCCACCCTCAGGCGGTGGAAGAACAGGGGCGAACCGACATCGACGGAACCGAGGCTGTCTGCGTGCAGGGTGTACAGCTTGCCCTTCTGGTCGCCGGCCACCGCGGGCGGACTTTCCATGCCGATGAAGTTCTCCTTCTTCTGCTCCGACTTGCCCGTGTCGACGCCGATGTAGGCACCCGACAGCAAGGTGCCCAGGCCCGTCACGCCGCTGGCGCCGATCTGCGGGCGCACCACCCAGAAGCGCGAGTCGGCGGTGGCGAAGCGGCGCGCTTCCTTGCTCATGTCGATCGTCACGAGCACCTTGCTCAAATCGTCGCCCAGGGTGATGGCGCGCACTTGCCCGATGTCGACATCCTTGTACTTGACCTTGGTCTTGCCCGGCTCCAGGCCTTCGGCGCTCTTGAAGCTGACCGTCACCGTGGGTCCCTGGTCGAGGATGGACTTGGCGGCCAGGCCGGCGCCGATCAGCGCGGCCAGCAGCGGAATGAGCCACACCAGCGACGGCAGCCAGCGGCTGGCCGGGTCCACATCGGGTTCGGGCAGCCGCGCCACTGCTGGCGCGCCGGTTTCGGCAAGGTCGCCCGCTTCTTTGTCAGACATGCTGTTCTCCAATCACTGTATTGTTTCCGGTATTTGCCAGCACCACGGGTTCTTCCTCGCCAGGCACCTGCCCGTCGACGGGGTCCCAGATCAGGCGCGGGTCGAACTGCATGGCCGCCAGCATGGTCAGCACCACCACGGCGCCAAAGGCCAGGGCGCCGGGACCGGCCGTGATCACGGCCAGCGACTTGAAGCGCACCAGCGCCACCGTCAGGGTGACGACAAAGATGTCGAGCATGGACCAGCGGCCGATGAATTCGACCATGCGGTACAAGATGGTGCGCTGGCGCGGCCGCCAGCGCGAACGCCGCTGCGCCGTGAATGCCAGCAGCGCCAGCACGCCCAGTTTCAGCATCGGCACGACCACGCTGGCGATGAAAATGATGATGGCGAGACCTTTCGAGCCGCTGGTCCAGAACAGCACCACGCCGCTCATGATGGTGTCATCCTGCGCACCGAACAGCGATTGCGTGACCATCACGGGCAGCAGGTTGGCGGGAATATAGAGGATCATGGCGGCGATCAGCAGGGCCCAGGTGCGGTTGATGCTGTCCGGTTTGCGCACGTGCAGGGCCGTGCCGCAGCGCACGCACGCCAGGTGCCTGCCCTTGGCCAGCGGCGGCGCCACCAGGCCGCAGGCATGGCAGGGAACGACCTTTTCGCCGGACGCGAAAGCCTTGTAGCGGATGCCGGGCAGCGCCTGGCGCGTCAGCTCGTCGCCCAGGTTCCACAGGGCCTTGGGGTCGAACGAGACGACGATAGCCAGCAACAGGGTCAGCGCGCCAAACGCGAACAGGCCAGGTTGCGGCAGCACGGTGGCCAGGCTGGTCATCTTGACGACGGTGATCAGGATGCCGATCATCAGCACCTCCGTCATGCCCCATTCGCGCGCCGTCTGCACGGCACGCAGCACGCGATTGAAGCCCGGCACCTTGACGCCGCCGCGCAGGCCCAGCGCCACATACAGCAGGGAACCGAGTTCGATGGCGGGAAAGAGAATGGTAAACAGGAAGACCATCGTGGCCACGATGTGCATCTGCTCGTACCACAGCACGCGGATGGAGCCGAGCAGCGTAGCGCTCGAGGTCAGGCCATTGACGTCGAGTTCGACGATGGGGAAAAACTGGGCGATCAGGAAGACAAAGGCGGCGCCCAGGGTCAGCGCCACCACCTTGCTCAGTTCGGCCGATGCGCCACGCGCGTGAGCCCCCCGGTACAGCACCGAACGGCAACGGATGCAGCGCGCCTTTTCGCGCGGACGCAGCGGACGTTTGCGGTACAGCACGCCGCAGTCATGACAGCTAATCAGGTCGTATCGGTGCACAGTGTGAAGTTTGCCGGCGCCCGCAGCGCGACTATCCCATGTCAATGCCAGCCATCATGACAGAATTGGCATTTTCCTGCACTATGGCACTATTCTTTTCCGTGCCCTCGCAGCAGGGCCTCCACGGCGCGGCCGATTTGCAACACTGTATCGTCGGCGCCGGCCAGGCCGCAGATGCCCAGCCCCACGGGCAATTCGCCATCCGCATGGCAAGGCAGCGACAGCGCGCAGCCGTCGAGGAAGTTGATGACGCTGGCGTTGCGCAGCACCAGGCCGTTCGTGGCAAAGAAGGTGGCGTCATCCGCTTCCAGCGGCGCGACTTGCGGTGCAAGGATAGCCACGCTGGGCATCAGCCAGGCGTCGAACGGCGCCAGGCGACGCCTGGCGATGGCGATCAGGCGCGCACGCGCATCGAGCAGGTCGATGTAGTCGGCTGCGCCCTGCTGCTGGCCGCGGCGGATGCGCGCCGCCACGCGCTGGTCGTATTGCGCGCCCTTGTCATCGAGCAGCGCCCGGTGCCAGTGCCAGGCTTCCGCCGCCACCAGGCCCCCGCCGCCATTGATACCCGGCAGCTCCAGCAATTCGGGAAAGTCAAACCGTTCCACCAGGGCGCCGGCTTGCCGCAGCTTGTCCAGCGCGGCATCGAAAGCTTGCTGCACCTGCGGTTCGACATTGGCGCCCACGTAATCCGCAGTAAAACCGAAACGCAGGCCTTTCAGCGCTGGCGCGCCACCGGCAAGCTCCTGGCCCGATAGCGCCGCATGGAGGATGGCGCAGCAATCGACGCTGCGCGCGATGGGGCCGGCCGAGTCGAGAGAGCGCGACAAGGGCACCGTGCCGGCCAGCGACACGGAGGCTGCCGTCGGTTTGAACCCAGTCAGGCCGCAGAAGGCGGACGGGATGCGGATCGAGCCGCCCGTGTCCGTGCCCAGCGCGCCGGCCGCCATGTCCAAGGCCACCGTGACGGCGCCGCCCGAGGTGGAGCCGCCTGCCACGCGCGCGCCGTCGTGCGGATTGCGCGGCGTGCCGTAATGGGGATTCAAGCCCAGGCCGGAAAATGCGAATTCGCTCATGTTGGTGCGGCCCAGCAGGATGGCGCCGGCCGCGCGCAGGCGCGCCACGGCGCCGGCATCCGTAACGGCGGGCGGCGCCGTGGCCAGCGCCAGCGAGGCGGCGCTGCTGACCTGCCCCTTGACGTCGAACAGATCCTTGATCGAAATGGGGATGCCGGCCAGCGGCGAAGGCACCAGGCCGGCCGCGCGCGCCGCGTCGCTGGCGCGTGCCTCGGCCAAGGCCTGTTCGCCATCGAGGCTGACATAGGCATGGCCACCCTGCGCCCGGTGCGCCTCGGCGCGCGCCAGCATCTGCTCTGTCAATGCCACGCTGGTGATGCGGCCGGCGGCCAGGTCGGCCGCCAGTTCCCTTATCGTCTTCTTTCCAGTCACATCCATGCTGCCTCCCCCGATTTCCCAGGCATGCATCTTACCGGATGCCAGCGGCATGGTCGCGGTCCAGTCAGGCGGCCAGGAAGTCAAGCAAGGTCAGGGCCACGATCTTGCTGGCCTTGCGCAAGTCATCGAGCGCCAGGCGCTCGTCGGCCTTTTTCGCATTCGATTCGGGTACCGTGCGGGGACCGGCGCCATACAGCACGGCGGGGATGCCCCGTTCGCCATACAGGCGCGCATCCGCATACAGGGGCGTGCCGACGGCGGGGATGGTTTCGCCCATAATCGCCTGCGCATTTTTCTGCAGGCTGCCGATCAGCCGCTCGGAACCGGGCAAGGGCCGCAGCGCGTGCGACAGCAGCAGGCGGCGGATTTCGATACGGATGCCCGGTTCGCCGCGCACGGCGTCTTCGATCAGCGCGCGTACCTGCGCTTCCACCTCCACCGGGTCTTCCTCCGGGATCATGCGGCGGTCCATCTTCATGACGACCTTGCCCGGCACCACATTCGTATTTGTGCCGCCGTCGATGCGGCCCACCAGCATGGTGGGCGAGTCGATGCCCGCCACCTTGGATTTGATCTTCTTCAGCTCCGGCAGCTGACCGTAGATGGCGTTGAGGATCTTGTTGGCGGCCTGCAGTGCGTCATGACCCGTTTCCGGCATGGAGCCGTGACCCGACTTGCCGTGCACGGTGATTTCCAGCTGCAGGCAGGCGTTGTGCGCGGTGACGATGCCATAGCTGAAGCCGGCGGCGATGACGAAATCGGGCTTCGTCAACCGCTGTTCCAGCAGCCAGCCAGGCCCCAGCAAGCCGCCGAATTCCTCGTCATACGTGAAGTGCAGTTCCAGCTGGCCTTTCAGGGGAACACCCAGCGCTTCGAGCGCCCGCGCGGCGAACACATAGGTGGCGAAATCGCCTTTCGACACGGCCGTCGCGCGGCCGTAGATATAGCCGCCGTCAATCTGCCCGCCATACGGCGGATACGTCCAGTTATCGCCGGGCGGCACCACGTCGCCATGCGCATTCAGGGCCACCGTCGGACCGCCCGCACCGTAAGGCCGCCGCACGATCAGGTTGGTGATGCTCTGCATGCCGTACGCCTCGACCTGGTCCTTTGGGACGGCGTGCTTTTCGGCGTTCCAGCCATACGCCTGCAGCAGCTGCGCCACCAGCTCCGCATGCGGCGCGTTATTGCCGGGCGGCGTATCCGTCGGCTGCTGCACTACCTTCTGTAAAAATGCGACTTCCTCGTCGAAGTGATCGTCGATCCAGGCCGTGATTTTTTCTGCGTGCGTAGTCATTTTGCTCCTTGCATGGTTTGTTGCAACCAGGCGCCCAGTTCGCGGCGCTCGGCGTCGGTCATATTGGTCAGGTTCCCGATCGGCATGGCCTTCAGCTCGATGGCCTGCTGGTAGATTTTCGCCGCATGCTGGCGGATCTGCGTTTCATTATCCAGCATCATGCCGGCCGGCGCCGTGGCGAAACCGGGCTGCGTGGGCCGGGCCGAGTGGCAGGTGGCGCAGCGCTGGGCGATGATGGCATGCACGCTCCTGAACTGCGCCACCGGGTCCACCACAGGCGCGGCCGCCAAGGCCACGGGCGCTTTCGGCGCGATGGCGATAGCTACGGCCAGCAGCAAGGCCACGCCGATGGCCGGATAGCGCCACTCCACACGGCCCTTGTGGCGCAGGTTGAAGAAGTGGCGGATAAAGACACCGGCCGCCATGATCAGCGCCAGCACCAGCCACGCATGATCGTTGCGGTAGGTCATTGCGTAGTGGTTGCTGATCATGATGAACAGCACGGGCAAGGTAAAATAATTGTTATGCACGCTGCGCTGCTTGGCCTTCAGGCCGTGCTTGGGATCGGGCAGCTTGCCGGCCGCCATGGCCTCGACCATCTTGCGCTGGCCGGGAATGATCAGCATCAGCACATTGGCCACCATGATGGTACCGATCATGGCGCCTACGTGGATGTAGGCGGCACGCCCGCTGAGCAGATGCGTGAGCACATACGCGGCGCCGACGATCAGCGCGAACACCGTCACGCCGAACCACAGCTCATATTGCGCCAGTTTTGACCTGCACAGCAGGTCGTACACGGTCCAGCCGATGACGAGGGTGGCGATGCCGATGCCGACGGCCTGGCCGCTGGTGATATCGGCCACGGCCTTGTCGATCATCATGGCCTGCGCATTGAAGTAGTAGGCAATCGTCAGCAGCGCAAAGCCGGACAGCCAGGTGGAATACGCTTCCCACTTGAACCAGTGCAGTTCCTGCGGCAGTTCGGCGGGCGCCACCAGGTATTTTTGCGGGTTATAGAAACCGCCGCCATGCACGGCCCACAATTCTCCCGACACGCCCTTCTTCGCCAGCTCGGAGCCGGGCGCCGGCGGGCGTATGGAATTGTCGAGCCAGACGAAATAAAAGGAAGCACCGATCCAGGCGATGCCCGTGATGACGTGCAGCCAGCGGACGATCAGGTTCAGCCACTCAAGGCCGTACGGGATCAGGTAGGCAAATACTTCCATAAATTTCCTCTAGTCGAACCGAACCAATATTCGTGCCAATCTACACAAGATAAACGGATTTACCGCCCATCACATGAAAAATATCGTATATTTGACATATTCAAATCGATATACAACAGAGCCGCCGCCCCATGTCCAGCCTGCCGCAACACCTCGACCTGCACCTGATCCGCATCCTCTACCTGCTGCTGGTGGAAAAGAATGTCTCGCGCGTGGCGCTCAAGCTCAATCAGCCGCAGCCTTCGATTTCCGCCTCCCTGCGCAAGCTGCGCGAACTGACAGGCGACCCGCTGCTGGTGCGCGGCGCGCGCGGCATGGTGCCCACCCAGCATGGCGAAAGCCTGCTCAACCCGGCCAAACGCATCCTCGACCAGACGGAAAGCCTGTTCATCAAGAAGACACCGTTCGTGGCACAGGAAGAGGCGCGCACCTTCCATATCGCCGCGCCCGATTACCTGGACAGCCAGTTCCTGCCCAACGTGGTGGCCCTGCTGCGCCGCGGTTCGCCGAAAAGCCGCGTCGTGCTGCACAGCCTGGGACAGGGCATCGATCATATCCGGCAATTGTCCGACGGGGGCCTGGACCTGGTCATCGCCAACTGGGATGAACCGCCCGCCCATCTGCACATCTCGAAGCTGTTCGAAGACCCCATCGTCTGCGCCATGCATGCGGAAAACGCCTATGCGCGGCGCACGGCCAGCGACGCCATGACCCTGGACGACTATCTGAGCCTGCCCCACGTGGCGCCGTCGCAGATGATGCCCGGCTACCATGGCGTGATCGACTCCTTCCTGGAGCGACAAAACCTGCAGCGCAACGTGGTGGTGGAATCAGCGTATTTCGGCCTCATTCCCTACATGCTGACGCAGACGGACCTGGTGCTCACCACAGGCCGCCAGTTCATGCGCTTCTATGAAAAGACCCTGCCGCTGAAAACGTATACCGTACCCTTGAAATTCCCGCCCATGCGCTTTTATCAGCTGTGGCACCAGCGCGTGCACCAGGCGCCCGAACACAAATGGCTGCGCGACCAGGTCAGCGCCGCCGCCAAGGCGCTGGTGCAGCGATAGCCGCTATCAGCGCGCGCATATAATGGATGCAGAACAGGGCGCTATCATCACCGCTTGCATGATCGGAGAACCATGACCACCCTTTCAGACCTGAATGCCGGCAGCCAGGCGGATTTTGTCGCGCAGCTGCATGGCATCTATGAACATTCGCCCTGGATACCCCTGCGCGCGGCCAACGCCCGTCCGTTTTCCAGCCTGACGGCGCTCAAGACGGAACTGCAGCGCGTGCTGGCGCAAGCCTCGCCCGAAGAGCAGCTCGGGCTGATACGCGCCCACCCGGAACTGGCGGGCAAGGCTGCCATCGCGGGCCAGCTGACGGCGGAATCGACGCGCGAACAGGCCAAGTCCGGTCTGAACCTGTGCAGTCCAGAGGAATTTTCCACCCTGCAGCGCCTCAATGCCGACTACAACGCCAAGTTCGGCTTTCCCTTCATCCTGGCCGTCAAGGGCCCGACGGGCGAGGGTTTGACGCGCCAGGACATCATCGCCACGTTTGCGCGGCGCCTGAAAAACCGGCGCGCCGATGAACTGGCCGAATCGCTGCGGCAGATCAAGCGCATCGCCGAACTGCGCCTGAACGAGCTGTTCGACGTGCGCCTGGACTTCGGTCCGGCCATCATGCAGCAGGCCGAGACACTGGCTGGCTGGAGCGACAGCGATTACAACCTGACCTGCGCCTACATGACGCCGGCGCACCGGAAAACGGCCGCGCAGCTGGCCGACTGGATGACGGAAGCGGGCATGCAGGTGCAGATCGATGCCGTCGGCAATGTGGTCGGCCGCTACCTGTCCGAAGCACCCGACGCAAAGACCCTGATGACGGGATCGCATTACGACACGGTGCGCAACGGCGGCAAGTACGACGGGCGGCTGGGCATCGTGCTGCCCATCGCCGTCGTGCGCCACCTGCACGAACGGGGCGAAAAGCTGCCCTTCCACGTCGAGATCGTCGGCTTCGCCGAAGAGGAAGGCGTGCGCTTCAAGAGCACCTTCCTCGGCAGCACGGCCATCACGGGCAAGTTCGATCTGTCGCTGCTGGAGCAGCTGGATGCGGATGGCGTGAGCATGCGCGACGCGCTGGCCGCCGCAGGCCACGATGCAACGGCCATCGGCGCCATCGCGCGCGATCCCGAAGACTTGCTCGGCTATGTGGAAGTGCATATCGAGCAAGGTCCCGTACTGCTCGAGCGCGACCTGCCGCTGGGCATCGTCACGGCGATTGCCGGCAGCTCGCGCTACCTGGTCAATCTTGGCGGCGTGGCCAGCCACGCCGGTACCACGCCCATGGCCATGCGCAAGGATGCTGCCAGCGCGGCGGCCGAAATCATCCTGCTGGTGGAACAGCGCTGCAGCCAGGGCGAAGCACTGGTAGGCACCGTCGGCCAGCTGCACGTGCCGAACGGCTCCGTCAACGTGATCGCCGGCGCCTGCACCCTGTCGCTCGACATCCGCGCGGCCAGCGACGCCGTGCGCCAGGGCGCCGTCGACGATATTCTCGATGGCATCGCCGCCATCTGCGCGCGGCGCCAGATCGATGTCGAGATCGAACTGCTGCTGTCGGCCCGCGCCGCGCCGTGCGCGCCGTGGCTGATGGCGCAGCTGGCGCAGGCCGTGGAATCGGTCGGCATCGAACCGTATGCGCTGCTGTCCGGTGCCGGCCACGACGCCATGGCCATGGCCGCCATCACCGACGTGGCCATGCTGTTTACGCGCTGCGGCAACGGCGGCATCAGCCATAATCCGCTGGAAACCATGACGGCCGACGATGCCGATATCGCGGCGCGTGCACTGCTGGCATTCCTGCGCGATTTCCAGCCAGGGTCCAAAGCCTAAGCGTCTCTCCCGGGAGGGAGCATCTCCTGCCGCCACTGCATCAGCTGCTCGGCAAGGTGCGCAACGAGCGGCGCCCAGCCACCTGGCGCAGGCTGGTGGAACAGGCGCATCGCGGGATACCAGGGACTATCGCTGCGTCCCGCCAGCCAGCGCCAGTCGGACCGGTAGTGCGGCAGCAGCAGCCAGCACGGCGTGCCCAGCGCACCCGCCAGGTGCGCCACGGCCGTATCGACGCTGATCACCAGATCCAGGTTGGAGATCAGCGCCGCGGTATCGGCCATGTCACCGAGCGCCGCTCCGCCGCCAGCCAGGGCCAGTGATGCCGAAGTGTCATCCTCGCCTGCGCCCTTTTGCAAGCTGACAAACTGCACGCCTGCCACCGCGGCCAGCGGCGCCAGCGTGTCGAGCGCCGCCAATGAACGCTCGCCATCGTTTTCAAATGCGGGATTGCCTTTCCAGGCCAGGCCCACGCGCAACGGCGCGGGTGGCAGGCGCGCGGCCCAGGCGGCCACGGCATGCGAATCCGCGTGCACATACGGCACGTTCGACGGTATCGTTTCCAGCACCGTGCCGCACAGGCCGGGAATGCTCAGCAGGGCGACCCAATAATCGCGCCCATGCTCAGCGACCGCCTCGCCGATGGCCATCACCGCGTCGATGCCAGGCACGGTCCGCAGCAGTGCCTTGAGCGGCGCATGGCACAGCAGCGACACGCTGGCTGCGCCCAATTCGCGCAGCAAGGGCACGTAGCGGCACAGCAGCAGCATATCGCCCATGCCCGCTTCGGGGCAGATCAGCAGCGACTTGCCGGCCAGCGGCTCGCCCTGCCAGCGCGGGAAGTGAAAGTAGTCGCCAAACGCGGACGGTTGCGGCCGCGCTTCCAGCATGTGCCAGCCTTCCGCCAGGCGGCCCTGGCGCAGCAGCAGGTAGGCGAGATTGTAGCGCGCGTTCGCGTAGGCGGGATCGATTTCCATGGCCCGCCGGTAGCAGTGCTCCGCCTGTGTTTCGCGCTGCAGGCTGGCCTGCAGCGCGCCCAGGTTGGACCAGGCTGAAGGCAGCTCGGGCGCCAGCGCCAGCACGCGGCGCAAGATTTTCTCGGCTTCGTCCATGCGGCGCATCCGCAGCAGCAGCGCGCCCAGGTTTTGCAGCAGATGCGCGTCGTCCGGCATGTGAGCCAGCGCACGCAGGTACAGGGCCAAGGCATCTACCAGTGCGCCCTCCTGTTCCCGCATCCAGGCCAGGTTGAGCAGGGAAAACGCATTGTCGGGGTCAAGTAGCAGCGCCTGCTGGAAACAGGCCTGCGCGCCTGCCGCGTCGCCCATGGACAGCAGTTCGCCACCACGCGCGGCGTGCAGCGCGGCCGGGTGCCGCTCGGTATCGGTATCGGAAATGCTCATCGCTGGGCCGCCTGTTGTCGCAAGGCGCCCAGCATAGCACCGCCGCGCAGCGGCAGCTAGACAGCCACGGCCCGCTCCAGCATCGCGTGCAGCAGCACATTGCAGCCCGCCTCCAGGTGCTCGGGCTTGGCGTCCTCGATTTCATTGTGGCTGATGCCGTCCTTGCACGGCACGAAGATCATGCCGGCCGGCGCCAGCCGGGCCGCGTAGATGGCGTCGTGACCGGCGCCGGACACCACGTCCATCACGGAGTAGCCCAGCTTTGCGGTGGCATTGCGCACGGCGCCCACGCAGTCGGGGTGGAACGGGCATGGCGGGTAATAGGACACCCTTTCGAGTGAAATGCCCAAGCCTGTTTTTTCGCGCGTGGCGTCGATGAAGGCCGTGATCTCGCCGTGCATGGTATTGAGCAGTTCGTCGTTCACATTGCGCAGGTCGATGCTGAATGTGACTTCGCCGGGAATCACGTTGCGGCTGTTCGGGAACACCTGCACCATGCCCACCGTGCCGCGGCCATACGGCGGATAGCGGTTGGCGATCGCCACCACCTCCTGCATGATGGTCGTGGCCACCTGCAGCGCATCCTTGCGCAAGCCCATCGGCGTCGGTCCCGCATGCGCCTCCATGCCCGTCACCACGCAGTCGTACCAGGACAGGCCCATCACGGCCGGCACCACGCCGATCACCTTGTCCGCGTCTTCCAGCACGGGTCCCTGCTCGATATGCGTTTCAAAGTAGGCGCCGATGGGATGGTCGCCCGGCACCTGGTCTCCACGATAGCCGATGCGCGCCAGCTCCTCGCCCACCGTCTTGCCTTCCGTGTCCTTGGCCGCATACGCGGTTTCGAGCGAGAAGGCGCCGCAAAAGACGCCCGATCCCATCATCACGGGCACGAAACGCGAACCTTCCTCATTGGTCCAGAACGCCACCTCGATGGGCGACCGCGTCTTGATATTGAGGTCGTTCAGGGTACGCACCACTTCCAGGCCAGCCAGCACGCCGTAATTGCCATCGAACTTGCCGCCCGTGGGCTGGGTGTCGATATGGCTGCCCGTCATCACGGGCGGCAAGGTGTTGTCGGTGCCGTCGCGGCGCATGAAGACATTGCCGATCTGGTCGATCGTGATGCTCATGCCGGCTTCACGGCCCCAGCGCACCACCAGGTCCCGGCCTTCCTTGTCGAGGTCCGTCAGGGCCAGGCGCTTGACGCCGCCCTTTGCCGTGGCGCCTATCTGCGCCAGCTCCATCAGGGCCGCCCACAATCGCCCGCCATTGATACGCAATGCATCCATCGTCAACTCCTTATGCGGTGGTGGCGGAAAAAGCCGGGCGTGCGATATAGCGCCCTGCCCCTTCGACGGCCATCAGTTCGCCCTGGTGGAAGACCACCTTGCCGGCGGCAATCGTGGTGCTCGGAATGCCGCGCACGGTGCGCCCTTCGAAGACGTTGAAGCCCCCTTTGGCGAACTGCGTGGCGGCGGAAATGGTGCGCGTGCCCTGCGGGTCCCACAGCACGATATCGGCATCGCTGCCTGCGGCGATAACGCCCTTGCGCGGATACATATTGAAGATCTGCGCCGCATTGGTCGATGATACCTTGACGAATTCGGACGGCGTGAGCATGCCGGAATTGACCCCCGCATCCCACACCACGGCCATGCGTTCCTCGACGCCACCACAGCCGTTCGGGATGCGCGTGAAGTCCTGTTTGCCCGCCGCCTTCTGCTCGGCGCAAAAGGTGCAGTGATCGGTGGCCGTCGTGTGCAGGTTGCCGCTTTGCAGGCCGTGCCACAGGGCCGCCTGGTGGTGCTTGCCGCGGAACGGCGGGCTCATGACGTGACCCGCCACGTAGTCGAAATCATCGCGCTGGTAGACGCTGTCGTCGATCACCAGGTGGCCCGCCAGCGCTTCGCCGTACACGCGCTGGCCGTTGGCGCGCGCCCGCGTGATGGCGTCGAGCGACTCGGCGCACGAGACGTGCACGATGTACACGGGGGTATTCAAAACGTTGGCAATCGCGATGGCGCGGTTGGCCGCCTCCGCTTCCACGGCCGGTGGGCGCGACAGCGGGTGCGCCTGCGGCCCGGTAATCCCCTTCTTCAGCAAGGCTTGCTGCAACTGGAAAACCAGCTCGCCGTTTTCCGCGTGCACGGTGGGCAGCGCCCCCAGTTCCAGCGAGCGGGTAAAGCTTTTCACCAGCGTTTCATCGTCGGCCATGATGGCGTTTTTATACGCCATGAAGTGCTTGAAGCTGTTCACGCCATGCTCGCGCACGAGGGTGCCCATCTCCGCATGTACCTGTTCGCTCCACCAGGTGATCGCCACGTGGAAGGTATAGTCACCAGCCGCCTTGGCCGACCACGCGCGCCACTGGTGATAGGCCTCGATCAGCGACTGCTTCGGCGCCGGAATGACGAAGTCCATGATGGTGGTGGTGCCGCCGGCCAGTCCCGCCGCCGTGCCCGTGAAAAAATCGTCGGCCGTCACGGTGCCCATGAAAGGCAAATTCATGTGCGTGTGGGTGTCTATCCCGCCCGGCATCACGTACAGGCCGCCCGCGTCGATCACGGTGGCGCCAGCCGGCAGCACCAGGTTCTCGCCGACGGCGGCAATCGTGTCGCCCTCGATCAGCACATCGGCGCGGAAGGCGCGGTCGGCATTCACGACAGTACCGCCACGTATCAATGTAGTCATCTTGTCTCCTTCTCGAAAAGATCAGGACTGCGGCACCTGCTGCACCTGCGCCACGGCCTTGCCCTTCATCATGACGCCGTAGACGACGGCGGCGATGGCCACGCCCACGAACCAGGCGTAGGTGTAGATGGTTTTGAAGCCTTCGCCCACGCCGGGAAACGCCGTGGGAAAGGCCGCGTTCAAAAAGCCCGGGATATTCGGCAGCACGGCGATCACAAAGGCGATCAGGGCGGCCATGTTCCAGCCATTGCCATACGAGTAGACGCCGTCGTCGCGGTACAGCTGCCTGACGTCGAGTTGCGTCTTGCGCACAAAATAATAGTCGACGATGAGGATGCCGGCGATGGGGCCCAGCAGGGCCGAGTAGCCGATCAGCCACGTGAAGATGTAGCCCTGCGTCGATTCGAGCACCTTCCACGGCATCATGACGATGGCAATGAAGGCGGTGATGTAGCCGCCCATCTTGTACGAAATCTGCTTCGGCGCCAGCGAGGAAAAGTCATACGCCGGTCCCACCAGGTTGGCCGCCAGGTTGACGCTGACCGTATCGATCAGCAGGATGATCAGCGCGACCAGCACGGCGGCGCCCGTCATGCGGCTGGCCAGGTCGACCGGATCCCAGATGGCCTTGCCGTACATGACGACGGAGCCTGCCGTGACGATCACGGCCAGCATGGCGAGCAATCCCATGGGTACCGGCAAGCCAACCGACTGGCCGATCACCTGGTCGCGCTGCGTCTTGGCGAAACGCGTGAAATCGGGGATGTTCAAGGCCAAGGTGGCCCAGAACCCCACCATGGCGGTGAGCGACGGCCAGAAGACGCTCCAGAACTGGCCCGCCTTTTTACCGCCGGGGATGAATTGCGATGGCTGGTCCAGCAGGCTGGCCACGCCGCCGGCCTTGCTGTGCACCCAGTACAGCAGCACGAAGCAGATGAGGATTTTCAGCGGCGCCGTATAGGTTTCGAGTTTACGGATCGACTCCATGCCGTGCAGGATGTAATAGAACTGGATGGCCCAGAAGGCCAGGAAGCACAGCAGCTGGCTGCCGTTGATGCCCAGGCCCGCGATCTTCTCGCCGCCCAGCTCATGCCCCATTAACACCCCCATCAGGGTGTAGATCATCTGGCCGCCGAACCAGGTCTGGATGCCATACCAGCCGCAGGCGACGATGGCGCGCATCAGCGCCGGCAGGCGCGCGCCCATGGTGCCGAACGAGGCGCGCGCCAGCACCGCATACGGGATGCCGTACTTGGTGCCCGCGTGGCCGATCAGCAGCATCGGCAAGAGCACGATGGCGTTGGCGAGGAATACCGTGAGCACGGCCTGGTAACCGGACATGCCGCTGTCGATCAGGCTGGCCGACAGGGTGTAGGCAGGAATGCACATGACCATGCCGACCCACAGCGCGGCGAAGTGATACCAGCGCCAGGTGCGCTGCGCTGCCGTGGTGGGTGCAAGGTCTTCATTCCAGAGTTGCGTGTTGCCTGAATAGTCGTGGTTCACAGGATTGCTCCATCGGTTGGGAGGTTGGGCGTTTTAAAAACGGCTGCGGCCTAGCTTACTGCAAACTTGGGCAACTGTTTATAAAATATGCGTACGCAAAAAACGTGCCCTACGCCGTCTCCGCCAATGCCCGTGGATTGCGCGGGTCCTGCGTCCAGTTCATGTATGGCTTGCCCGTCGCCTGCGGCACCATCGTGATGCAGCCCTGCACCGGACAGGTGATTTCGCACAGATTGCAGCCCACGCATTCCTCCTTGATCACCTCATATGTGCGCGTGCCGGCCGCGTCGATCAGCTGCGCAATCGACTGGTGCGAGGTGTCTTCGCAAGCCACGTAGCACTTGCCGCACTTGATGCAGTCATCCTGGTTGATCTGCGCGATGACCTGGTAATTCATGTCCAGGTATTTCCAGTCCGTCGTGTTGGCCACGGCCTTGCCGGAAAAGTCGCTGATGCGTGCATAGCCCTTCTCGTCCATCCAGCGCGACAGGCCATCCTTCATCTCTTCGACGATGCGGAAACCGTGCAGCATGGCGGCCGTGCAGACCTGCACGCAGCCGGCGCCCAGGGCGATGAATTCGGCCGCGTCGCGCCAGTTGCCGATGCCGCCGATGCCGGAAATGGGCAAGCCGCGCGTCTGCGGATCGCGGGCGATTTCCGCCACCATGTTCAGGGCGATGGGTTTCACGGCCGTGCCGCAATAGCCGCCGTGCGTGCTGGCGCCGCCCACGATAGGCAAGGCCACCATGCGGTCCAAGTCCAGCGACGTGATGGAATTGATGGTATTGATCAGCGAAACGGCATCCGCGCCGCCCGCCTTGGCCGCGCGCGCCGGCATGCGCACGTCCGTGATGTTCGGGGTGAGCTTGACGATGACGGGCAGGCGGCTGTGCTTCTTGCACCAGGCGGTGACCATCTGCACGTACTCGGGCACCTGGCCCACGGCCGCGCCCATGCCCCGCTCCGGCATGCCGTGCGGGCAGCCGAAATTGAGCTCGATGCCGTCGGCCCCCGTCGCCTCGACCTTGGGCAAAATATCGGCCCAGTAGTGCTCTTCGCACGGCAGCATCAGGGAGACGATCATGGCGCGGTCCGGCCAGTCCTTTTTCACCTGCGTGATTTCGCGCAGGTTGATTGCCAAAGAGCGGTCGGTAATGAGTTCGATGTTATTGAAGCCGACCACTTCGCGGTTCTTGCCGTACAGGGCGGAATAACGCGACGAGACGTTGACGGCGGCAGGGTCTTCACCGAGCGTTTTCCAGACGACGCCGCCCCACCCGGCCTCGAAGGCGCGCACCACGTTATAGGCCTTGTCGGTCGGCGGTGCGGACGCCAGCCAGAAGGGATTCGGCGCCTTGATGCCGCAAAATTCGATGCTGAGATCAGCCATTATGCAGCCTCCACTTTGGAAAGAAGATCGTGATGGATGGCCAGTGCGGCCAGCTTGCCATGCTGGACGGCCTGCACCGTCAAGTCCTGCCCCGGCGCCACGCAGTCGCCGCCCGCATAGATCCCCGGCAGCACCGTGCGAAAACCCGCATCGACGGCGATCTTGTCGCCTTCGCGCTGCAGCAAGGATGCCATCGGGTCATGCAGCACGCCGGTGTCGAGGCTCTGGCCGATGGCCTTGAAGATGGCGTCGGCCGCCACGTCGAAGGTTTCGCCGGTGCCCGCCAGGCGCGTGCCCTGCATGCGGGTTTTTTCGAAGCGCATGCCGGCCACCTTGCCGGCAGTATCGAGCAGCACCTGCCGCGGCTGGGCCCACGTCAGCATGCGCACCTGGTTCGCCTTGGCGATTTCCTGCTCATGGTGCGTGGCCGTCATGGCGTCGAAGCCGCGCCGGTACACGAGGGTGACTTCCTCGGCACCCAGGCGCTGAACCTGCACGGCCATGTCGATGGCCGTATTGCCGGCGCCGATGACGATGGCGCGCTGCGGCACGGGCAGCGCGGCCAGGTCATCGGCCTGGCGCAGCGCGGCAATGTAGTCGACGGCGGCCAGCAAGCCCGGCGCATCCTCGCCCGTCAGGCCCAGCTTGCGGCTGGCACCCAGGCCCAGGCCCAGGAAAACGGCGTCGTACTGCGCGTGCAGGTCGCGCAGCTGCAGGTTTTCTCCCAGCGCCTGGCGACATCGGATGTCGATGCCTCCTATCTGCAGCAGGAAGCCGATTTCCTTTTGCGCGAAATCGTCCGTGAGCTTGTATTTGGCGATGCCGTATTCATTCAGGCCGCCCGCCTTGCCCTCCTTTTCAAAGATCACCACGTCGTGGCCCAGCATGGCCAGGCGGTGCGCGCACGACAGGCCCGCCGGCCCCGCGCCGACCACGGCGATAGTCTTGCCGGTGGCAGGCGCACGCTGGAACGGATGGCTGGCAAAGTGCATGTGATCGACGGCGTAGCGCTGCAAGAGGCCGATCTTGACGGGCTGGCCTTCGGCGTCATGGTTGCGCACGCAGACGTCTTCGCACAGGATCTCCGTGGGGCAGACGCGGGCACAGCTGCCGCCCAGGATATTCTGTTTCAGGATGCCGGCGGCGGCGCCGTTGATGTTCTTGTCGTGGATATTGCGGATGAAGCTGGCCACGTCGATTTCCGACGGACAGATGCGGCTGCACGGCGCATCGTAGCAGTACAGGCAGCGGGCGCTTTCGATGGCCGCCTGGCGCGCCGTCAACGGCGGTGCCAGGTCCGTGAAATGGCCCGCCAGTTCCTCGTTGGGCAGGGCGGGATGCGGCAAATAGTTCAGGGACTCGATCATCGCGTTTTCCTTCGTTGATCCTGCGGTGGACTTTTAGTTTTAAACCGTCACTTCATCTGGGGAAAAGCAAATTCCACACCAGCGCTTGCCGTGTTCGGCCAGCGCTGCATCACGGCCTTGTGGCGCGTGTAGAAACGCACGCCTTCGGGACCATAGGCGTGGTGGTCGCCGAACATGCTGCGCTTCCAGCCGCCGAAACTGTTGAAGGCCATCGGCACGGGCAAGGGGATGTTGACGCCCACCATGCCGACCTGGATCTGGCGCACGAATTCGCGCGCCACGCCGCCATCGCGCGTGTAGATGGCCACGCCGTTGCCATACTCGTTGGCGTTGATCAGTTCCACCGCATGCACCACGTCAGGACACCGCAGCACGCACAGCACGGGGCCAAAAATTTCTTCCTTGTAGATGCGCATGTCGCGCGTGACATGGTCAAATAAAGTACCGCCGATAAAGAAGCCATTCTCGCGTCCCGGCACTACGTGGTTGCGGCCATCGACCACCAACGTCGCGCCCTGTTCCACGCCCGATGCGATGAGTTTTTCGATCCGCTGCTTGGCCGCCAGCGACACGACGGGGCCCATTTCCGCGCCATCTTCCATACCGTCGCGCACTTTCAGTGCGGCCGTGCGCCCTGCCAGTGCATTGATCAATTTGTCGCCCGCGTCGCCCACGGCCACCACCACGGAGATGGCCATGCAGCGTTCGCCCGCCGAACCGTAGGCCGCGCCGATGAGCGCATCGACCGTCATGTCCATGTCCGCGTCCGGCATCACCACCATGTGGTTCTTGGCGCCGCCCAGGGCTTGCACGCGCTTGCCGCTGGCGCTGCCGCGCGCATAGATATACTCCGCTATCGGCGTCGAACCGACAAAGCTGATCGCCTGCACCACGGGGTGGTCGAGCAAGGCATCAACCGTCACTTTATCTCCCTGCACCACGTTGAAGACGCCGTCTGGCAAGCCCGCCTCCTTGAGCAACCGGGCATGCAACAAGGAGGCCGACGGATCGCGCTCGGACGGTTTCAAGACAAAGGTATTGCCACAGGCGATAGCGACGGGGAACATCCACATCGGCACCATCACGGGGAAATTGAATGGCGTGATGCCGGCCACCACGCCGAGCGCCTGGCGCATGGACCAGGCATCGATGCCGCGCGAAATCTGGTCCGTGAATTCGCCTTTTAATAATTGCGGGATGCCGACGGCAAATTCCACCATTTCGATGCCGCGCGCCACCTCGCCCTGCGCATCGGCAAAGGTCTTGCCATGCTCGCGCGTGAGCATGGCGGCGAACTCATCCGTGTGCTGCTGGCACAGCTGCAGGTAGCGGAACAGGACGCGGGCGCGCGTCAGCGGCGGCGTGGCCGACCACGAGGGGAAGGCGGCGGCCGCCGCCTGCACGGCCGCGTCGACGTCTTCCACGGTGCCCAGCGCCACCCGGGCCACGGGTACGCCCAGTGCCGGGTTGTACACGTCGCCGTAACGGCCGCTTTGCGTGTCGACTTTGGCGCCGTTGATGTAGTGGGTAATCGTGTCGAGATCAGTCATTGGTATTCCTCTTTATAAACCCAAAAAATGCCGGGGTCAGACCCAACGGGTCTGACCCCGGGTTGACGCCGTCTCAATCGAGATTTTTTAATACCTTGGCCAGCTTGCCAAACAGCTCGTCGACATGCTGTTTTTCCAGCACCAGCGGCGGCGACAGGGCGATGATGTCGCCCGTCGTGCGTATCAGCACGCCGTCGGCGAAGGCTTGCTTGAAGGCGTTGAAGGCGCGCGTGCCCGGTTTGCCGGCGATGGGATCGAGCTCGATGCCGGCGATCAGGCCAATGCTGCGCAGGTCTATCACGTGCGGCAAGCCTTTCAAGGAATGCACGGCGTCGCTCCAATACGCCTGCATCGCTTTAGCGTGGCCGAGGATGTCCTGCTCCTCGAACACTTGCAGGGTGGCCAGCGAGGCGGCGCAGGCAAGCGGATGGCCGGAATACGTATAGCCGTGGAACAGTTCGATACCTGGTGGCGCATCCATGAAGGCGTCGTGGATATACTTTTTGCTGAAGACGGCGCCCATCGGCACCATGCCGTTGGTCAGGCCCTTGGCCGTCGTCATCATGTCCGGCTCGACGTCGAAATAATCGGCCGCGAACGGCGTCGTCATGCGACCAAAGCCCGTGATCACCTCATCGAAGATCAACAGGATGCCGTGCTTGGTGCACAGCTCGCGCAGGCGTTTCAAGTAGCCTTTCGGCGGGATCAGCACGCCCGTGGAACCGGCCACCGGTTCGACGATGACGGCGGCAATCGTCGAGGCGTCATGCAGGGCGACGATGCGTTCCAGTTCGTCGGCCAGGTGCGTGCCGTATTCGGGCTCGCCCACCGTGTAGGCGTTCCTGTCCAGGTTGTGCGTGTGCGGCAGGTGGTCGACGCCCGGCAGCAGGGGGCCGAAGGTCTTGCGGTTGCCGCCGATGCCGCCCACGGAAATGCCGCCGAAGCCCACGCCGTGGTAACCGCGTTCGCGGCCGATCAGGCGGGTGCGTGCGCCCTCGCCGCGCGCCCGGTGGTAGGCCAGCGCCATCTTCAACGCCGTATCGACGGCTTCGGAACCGGAGTTCGTATAAAACACGTGGCCAAATTTATGCCCCGTGTAGTCCATCAGTTTTTCCGCCAGGTCGAAGGCGGCCGGATGGCCCATCTGGAAGGTGGGGGCGAAGTCGAGCTGGCCCACCATCTCGCGGATGGCGCCGACGATCTGCGGCTGCGCATGGCCGCACGGCACGCACCACAGGCCGGCCGTGCCATCGAGGATGGCATTGCCATCGACGTCCTTGTAGTACATGCCTTCGGCCGAGACCAGCAGGCGCGGGTTGGCCTTGAAGTCGCGGTTGTTGGTAAACGGCATCCAGAATGCCGACATCGATTCCGGCCTGGTTTCGTTCATGACCTTCTCCTTGGGATGGGCTGGCGCGGAGCCAGGATCGTTTTTGACGAAGCGTAAAATAATTTACCAGTTGGCAAAAAGCTGATGTAATAATAGACAGGCCATCCGCAATGGCACAGATACACAAACGGCAAAGTATCCCAACCGTACAGGCCAGAAAATCAGTACAGTTTTGTGCAAGGCAGCATAAGGAGCCACCGGTGACGCACAACGTGAAGCAGGACGAGGGCGAAGGTAACGCCAGCGGCTGGCCCGTGCTGGATATCGGCCGCCAGAAGAAGGGCGGCCTGGTCGAGCAGATCGTCATCGCCATCAGCGTCATGGTGGGCAGCCGCGCCCTGCGCATCGGCACCAAGATGCCATCCGTGCGCCAGTTCGCCAAGTGCAATGGCGTGTCGACGTTTACCGTCGTCGAATCGTACGACCGCCTGGTCAACCTCGGCCTGCTGTCGTCGCGCCGCGGCTCCGGGTATTTCGTCGCGCGCCACGATATCGCCGCCTCGCCGCAGGCGGCCCTCATTGCCAACACTCTTGCGAGTCCCACCGCCATCGACGCGCTCACGCCGGACCTGTACTCGGGCGTGTCCGATGCGCTGCCCGTGGGCGCAGGCTGGCTGCCACCCGAGATGTATGGCGAGGCGACCGTGCTCGACGCCGTGCGCCAGGCCATGCGCATCCCCGCCAGCCGGCTACGCGGCTATGGCCACCCTCTCGGCTTTCCCTCGCTGCGCCAGCACCTGGCGACGACATTGTCCGAAGACCTGTTCCAGGTGGAAGCGGACCAGGTCCTGCTGACGCATGGCGCCACGCACGCCTTCGACCTGATACTGCGCAGTCTGACCAAGCCGGGCGACACGGTGCTGGTGGAAGACCCCGGCTACAGCAACCTGCTGTCGCTGATCCGCCACCACGGCTGCATTCCCGTCGGCGTCAACCGCGGCGAGGCGGGCCTGGACCTCGATGCGCTGGCCAGCGAAGCGGCGCGCACGCAGCCGAAACTGATGTTCGTCAACACGGCGCTGCAAAATCCGCTCGGCACTTCATTGAGCCAGGCGCAGGCGCACCGCCTGCTGGCGCTGGCCGAGCAATTCGATTTCTGGCTGGTGGAAGACGATATCTACCGCGAACTGGCGGCGCGCGGCGAAGCATCGCTGGCCGCCATGGATGGCTTGCGCCGCGTGATCCGCGTGGGCAGCGTGTCCAAGACCCTGTCGCCCGTGCTGCGCGTAGGGTCGATTTGCGCCTCGCCGCCGCTGGTGGCCGAACTGGTGCGCGTGAAGATGCTGGCGGGGCTGACCACGTCGGAAATCAATGAGCGCGCCGCCTATCATGCCGTTTCCGCGCGACCCTACAAGCGCATGATAGAGCGGCTGGTGGCGCAGCTCGACGCGGCGCGGGAGCGCAGCATCGACTGCCTGGCGCAGGCAGGCATGGCGCCCGTGGCGCGTCCGCGCGGCGGCATGTTCGTCAGCGCCGGCTGGCCCGACGTGCAAACGCCGGAATGGAACGGCAAGCTTATCGCCGACATGGCCTTGAAGGCCGGCATCCTGCTGTCGCCGAACGAATTTTTCATGCTGCGCGCGCCCGAGACGGTGTGGTTCCGCTTCAACGTGGCCTACACCGACACGCCCGTGCTGCTGGCATTCCTGCAATCGATCCGTCGCCGCTAGGGAACCTCCATGGACAGCGAAAAATCCCCGGCCACCCCGCCCAAGAGCGCCAGCGGCCGGCGCCTGCAAAACCGCGACCGCCTGGAAGCGGACATCCTCGAGCAAGCCGTGCGCGCATTCGCGGAAAGCGGCTATGAGGGCGCCTCGATCGCCACCATCGCCGAGCGGGCCGGCCTGTCAAAGCAAAACCTGATGTATTATTTTCCCTCCAAGCAGCAGCTGTACCAGCGCGTGCTCGATGACGTGCTCGATGACTGGCTGGCGCGCATGGACAGTCTGGCCAGCGCGGCCGATGGCGAGCACGCGCCACAGGACATGCTGCGTGCCTACATCAGCGCCAAGCTGCGCTTTTCGCGCGAACAGCCATGGGCTTCGCGCGTGTATGCGCTCGAGGTGATCAATGGCGCGCCCCTGTACGGCACGCAGATACGCGAGCGTGTCGTGCCCCTGCTGCGCAAGGATATCGCCGTCTTCGAAGCCTGGATCGCCGCCGGCAGGATCGCGCCCGTCAACGCCACGCACCTGATGTTCGCCATCTGGGCCATGACGCAATCGTATGCGGATTTTTCAGCGCAGATGGCACTGGTGCTGGACCGCAAGCCGCTCACGCGCAGGGACTACGAGGACGCCGAAACGCTGATCGTGCACATGGTGCTGGCGGCCGTCAAGGTTTGATGGAGACGAAAAAAAACCGCCACGCAGGCGGTTTCTGGAAAGCCGCAGCACTCAGGCTGCGGTCTTGTTCTTGCGGCGGCGCGCCATGAAACCGACCAGGCCCAGGCCGGCGAGCAGCATGGCATAGGTTTCCGGCTCCGGTACGGCCGACACGTAGCCGGACAAGTTGGTGGGAGTGAAGTAGTGGTTGGCGTTGACCTGGATGTCCGAGGCCCAGTTGCCGACCACCACGCTGCCGTTGATCTGGCCATTGCCACCCGCCAGGGTCGCCAGCGGCGCGAGCACGCTGCCGTACAGGCCAACGCCTTTGAGCGTCACCGTCTGCGCTTCATAGAAGTTGTACAGCACATTGTATTTGCTGAAATCATCGTAGCCGCCCGAGAGAGTCACGTTGGTACCGCTGATGTTGAGGATCAGCGTGTCATTCGTGTGCAGGTTGCTGAACTTGAAGTTGTTGACCGATGCCAGGGTGGATGCGCTCAGGTCAAACACTTGCACGCTGCCCGCGCCACCCTTCAAGGTCAGGCCGCCGTATGCCAGCGCGCTGCTGCCCGTGGCCGCCACCTTCGACAGCGACGTCGACGTGTTTTTCAGCTGCGCCGAAGTGGCGGCGAACGAGACGGGATTGACAGTCGTCTTCGTCGCCGTGTCCAGGCCCACCCTGCTGGTGGACGTGGTGCCGCCCACATAGTAATTACCATGCTTGATCGAGCCGGAGCTGTAGCTGAGATTGCCGCCCACCACCAGCGCATAGCCGGTATTGCCGTGCGTAACGTACGCATCCTTGTTGTGATCATTGATCGAATAACTCGAACCGCTCAGATTGCCGGCCACCAGCACGGCGCCTTCGACATCACTGCCGCTGGCGGAAAAATTACCCAAGGAATACAAATTGGCGCCACCGATACCCAAATCGACGACGCCAGCTTGAGCAGCCCCGGCAACAAACACGGTGGACAGCAAGAATACGAATGGTGATTTGAGCATTGTTGACATCTTATTTCCAAAAAGAAAATTAACTTGACTGCAGAATATCATAACTGCTGGGTTTGATCTGTCGCAAATCGACAAATATTGTAACAATAATGTAAATAATATTTCCCAAAGACAATTATTTACACGCCGTCCCCGGCACAGCGGAAGGGGCACCAGGCAATATTGCGGCGAGCACCACCTCGGTTGATGATACGATCGCGGCAACGCCAGCTGGCATGGACAGCCGGCCATCCCACGTGAATTGAAAAGGAAGAATCGGGTATGAAACAATTGGCATTGGGCGTCATGCTGCTGGCAGCCGCCTGCGGCGCGCAGGCGGAGGTATTCAACATGATCGAGAATAAGCCACTGAGCGAAACCTGGCTCAATGCCGGATTTTATTCGTATCACTTCCAGCGCGACAAGAATCTCAACGACAGCAATCCGGGACTGGGAGCCGAATACCGTTTTTCCACCGTCGCCTCGGCTACGGCGGGCCGCTTCTACAACAGCGACCGCGCATACTCCAATTACCTGGGCGTGTACTACCAGCCCATTCAGATGGGTCCGCTTCGTATCGGCGCCGTGGTCGGCGGTTTCAGCGGCTATCCGAAGATGCGCGACGGTGGCTGGTTCCCGGCCCTGGTGCCCACCATCAGCTATGAATACCAGCGCGTGGGCGTCAATATTGCCATCGTCCCCTCCTACAAGGACCGCCTGTACGGCGCCCTCAGCTTCCAACTGAAGCTCAAGGTATTCGAATAGCCATTTATCGCCGCATTTCGTCGTTGGGCCTGTCTTTTCTGCCATCTGTCGCACACGCGGTGCCGGCCTGCCCTGGACTGGCTATAGTGCAGTCATCGCCAGGCCACGGGCCGGCACCCACGACGACAGGAGAGCGGCATGAAAGACATCAATTCGACACCAGGCGCAACATCGTTTTCGACCTTCTGGAACGCGCTGTGCGGCCATGCGCGGCAAGCCATGGATGGGCTGGCCGCCATGCCATGGCCCATGCTGCTGGCCTGCGCCATTGGCCTCGCTTTCGTCATCACGATCTTGCCGCTGGCCATCACCCTGTTTGCCATTTTCCTGCTGCTGAAATGGGCCAGCAACAGCGGCGGCTTGGGCTGGGGCAAGAAAGCCGCCGCCACGGAGCCGCCGCAATAAAATTTGCGTCATGGCAGGAATGTCATCATTGTTTTATGGCACTATGGGTGCGCACCGGGCTGACGAATATCAAACACCATCCCCATGGATGGCTTGACCGTGGAACGTTGCGTACCCAGGACGATCGAAACTACTCCCCACCCGCCATAGGAGTTTCCAGATGACCACTACAGCAAAAGCAACCACGGGCACGACCATTCCCTGCCTGCGCTACCGCGACGCGCCGGCCGCCATAGAATGGCTGTGCAATGCGTTCGGTTTTGAAAAGCAACTGATCGTGCCCGATGGCGAAGGCGGCGTCGCGCACGCCCAACTCAGCTTTGGCAACGGCATGGTCATGGTGGCGCCTGCCATCGACAGCGACTATGGCCGCCTGATGAAACTGCCCGGCGACATCAGTGGCGCGAATACGCAAAACTGCTACCTGGTCGTCAGCGACGCCGATGCCGTCTACCGCAGCGCCTGCGAAATGGGCGCCGAGATCGTGCTCGACATCAAGGACGAGGATTACGGCGGACGCGGCTTCACCTGCCGCGATCCGGAAGGCCACATATGGAGCCTGGGCACCTACGACCCATGGTAAAACGGAGCACAATGATCATCAGCATCACTGCCGCCGCCAGCCTTGCGCTGGTCGGCGGTTTTCTGTCCGCCCCCGCGCTGGTCGACCAGCAACTCAATCAAGTCTATCCCCAAGCTGCCAAGGCAGCGACGGCTGCGACGCGAAACCTGCACCGTAGCCTGTGGATCGCCGACCTGCACGCGGACAGCCTGCTGTGGCAGCGCGACCTGAATCAGGCAGGCAAGCATGGCCATGTCGATTTCCCGCGCCTGGCGCAAGGCAATGTGGCGCTGCAGGCGTTTTCCGTCGTGACCAAGACGCCGCGCAAGATGAATATCGACCGCAATGGCAGCGACACGGACAACATCACGGCGCTGGTGGTGGCGCAAGGCTTGCCGCCCGCCACCTGGCACAGCCTGCTGGCACGCGCGACCTGGCAGGCCGACGAATTGCGCCAGCAAGCAGCCAAGAGCCATGGCAAGGTGCGCGTGATTGGCAGCCGCGCCCAGCTGCGCAGCTTCATTGCCGCGCGCGAGCAAGATCCGGCCCTGCTGGCCGGCTGGCTGACGCTGGAAGGCGCGCATGCGCTCGAAGGCAGGCTGGACAACCTGGATATCTTGTACCAGGCCGGCTACCGCATGGCCGCGCCCACGCATTTCTTCGACACGGAGCTGTCCGGTTCCCAGCACGGCTTGAAAAAAGGCGGCTTGACGCCGCTGGGCAGGCAATGGCTGCGCGCCATGGAGCAGCGCAAGATGATCGTCGACCTGGCGCACGCCTCGCCCGCCACCATCGACGACGTGTTAACTTTGGCGCAACGCCCCGTGATGGTGTCGCACACGGGCGTGCGCGGCACCTGCGCCAACGGGCGCAACCTGAGCGACGCACAATTGAAACGCATCGCCGCCCAGGGCGGCCTGGTGGGTATCGGCTTCTGGAATACGGCCGTCTGCGGCAAGGACGTGGCCTCCATCGCGCGCGCCATCAAGTACACGGTCAAGCTGATCGGCGCCGAACACGTGGCCTATGGTTCGGACTTCGACGGCGCCGTCACCACGGCCATCGACGCGGCCGGCCTGCCACGCCTGACGCAGGCGCTGCTGGACGCTGGGCTGTCGGAGGCGCAGATCCGCCGCGTGGCCGGCGAAAACGTACGCGACTTCCTGCTGAAGAACCTGCCGGACGATGACGCCTAGACTAGCCTAGCGCCTGGACCAGGGCCTGGTCCGCCACCTGGCGCGGCCGGATGCGGATCAGCTTGCGGTACAAGGGCGGCATGGCATCGCACAGCGCCAGCAGATCGCCCTCGTCCATGGCCGGGCGCACGTACTGGAACTGCGCCGGATTATTCTCCGGCAGCGCCCCTTCCATGGTCGAGCCGTAGGCGCCCAAGGTCATGAAACTGGCGGCGCTGTCGTCCGGGCCGATGGCCAGCACGAAGGTGCCGTGCTTGGGATGGCCCAGGTAGCTCTTGATCTCTTCCTGCCGCGCCGCATCGGCGCCCGCCATCAATTCGTAGCGCAGCTGCGCATACTGGCGCGTGCATTCCATGAACGGCGTGCGGATCAGGGAGCGCGCCAGCTGCCCCGGCATGCACAGCAGGAGGTTGCCGAAGGAATCGAGCAAGGCGGCCGCGTCGCCCTGGCCGCCATCGCGCACATCCTGCTCCATGGCCGCCTGCAGGAAGGGCGCCAGGCCGGCATCGGGCGCATGCGGCACGCAGCGGTAGGTCAAGGCGTCGGGATAGCGGCGGCGCAAGGCGCGCACCACGCGATGATCGGACGGCAAGGCGGCCGGATCGCGCAGGGGCACGTCGTCGCCGGCATTCAGCAGCTGCATCACCTGGGCCGATGTCGCTTCGAACACGAGCGAACACAGTGCCTGCGTCGCCTCATGGATGCTCTTGCCGATGAAAAAGGGTCGCGGCGCGGCGCCAGTCGGCGCGCGCGCATAGTCGCTGGCGCCGCGCACGGCGGGATAGCAGAAACTGCGTCCGGCCTGGGCCTGCAGCGGCGCCGGCAAGGCCGTGAAACTGGCGGCGCCATCGAAATTGATGCCCGCCTTGCCATCGGCAGCCGCCACCACCACATTGAATCCCGCCGCCAGGATGGCGCCCGCGCACATGCAGCAAGGGTCGAGCGAGGTGACGATGGTCAGCTCGCCCGGTGGCGGCAAGGGCGTGCCCTTGGCCCGCTCGGCAAAATACCAGTCCACCAGCTGGCGTTCGCCATGCGCGGTGGGGTCGAACACCAGGCCCTGGCGCACGACATTGTTATGCATCGATTGCAGCACGTTGCCGGCGCCGTCGAGCAGCACGCCGCCCACGCCGAAAGTGCCCTGCGTCTTGGCGGCCAGGGCTTCGGCCGCGGCGATGGCCACGGCGGCCTGGATGTCGATCGTCTTGTTCAAGCGTATCCTGTTACGTCATGTCCAGGTCGGAATTGCCGAAGCCGTGCGGCAGCAGCCAGCCCGCCGTCACTTCCAGGATGTCGTTTTTCAGGTTCGTCAGGATCACCGGCAGGTCGGCGCCGCCCATCTCGAAGATCACCTGGCGGCAGGCGCCACACGGAGAAATCGGCTCGGCCGTGTCGCCCGTGACGGCCAGTTTGGCGAAATCGCCCGGTTTGCAGCCATGCGCGATGGCGCTGAAAAACGCCGTGCGCTCGGCGCAGTTGCACAAGCCATACGCGGCGTTTTCCACGTTACAGCCACGGAAGACGCGGCCATCCTTGCACAGCAGCGCCGCGCCCACCTTGAAACGCGAGTATGGCGCGTAGGCCAGTTCACGGCCCGCATTGGCTTCGGCGATCAGTTCTTGGTTGTTCATTTTGTTTTCTTTTCAACCCCAACAGCGAGATGCCGGGGTCGTACCCTCAGGGTACGACCCCGGACTTTGCTTCTGGGTTTAGTTTAAGGACGAATGGTACGATAAATCACCGGATTGCCCGCCAGCGCCAGCGCGCTGATTGCATACGCGTCCTGGATTTCCCTGACGGCTAGCTGCGCCGCCGCTTCCGTGCGCGCGTGCACCATGGCCAGCGGCTGGCCCACTGAGACTTGCTCGCCCAGGCCCACGAGGTCCGTCAGGCCGACGGCGAAGTCGATGCTGTCGGTCGGACGGCGGCGGCCACCGCCCAATGCCACCACGGCCAGGCCGATGGCGCGGCAATCGCGCACGTTGGCGTAGCCGGCGGACAGTGCCGGCGCCGGCACGACGAATGGCGCCTGCTCCAGGTGCTTGTCCGGGTTCTCGACCAGGTCAGCCGGGCCGCCCAGGGCCGCCACCATGCGCGCAAAGCGCTCGGCCGCCGCGCCCGAATCGAGGGCCGCGATCAATTTCATCCGCGCTTCTTCCTCGGTGCCGGCCAGGCCGCCCAGCACCAGCATCTCGGCGCACAGCGCCAGGGTGACTTCATGCAGGCGCGCGGGCCGCGAACGGCCCGTCAGGTAATCCATGGCGCCGCGCACTTCCAGCGCATTGCCGGCGTACGGCGCCAGCGATTCGTTCATGTCCGTCAGGATGGCCGAGGTCTGCATGCCGGCACCATTGCCGACGGCGACGATGCTCTCGGCCAGTTCCACCGACTTGTCGTAGGTCGGCATGAAGGCGCCCGTGCCCACTTTCACGTCCATCACCAGCGCGTCCAGGCCGGCCGACAGCTTCTTCGACAGGATGGAGCCGGTGATCATGGCCACCGATTCCACCGTGGCGGTGACGTCGCGGATGCTGTAAAAACGCTTGTCGGCTGGCGCCAGCTGGGCCGTCTGGCCGATAATGGCCACGCCAACTTCCTTGACCACCTTGCGGAACAGTGCATTGTCCGGCACGGTGCAATAGCCTGGAATGGCGTCGAATTTGTCCAGCGTGCCGCCCGTGTGGCCCAAGCCGCGGCCCGAGATCATCGGCACGTAGCCGCCGCAGGCGGCGACCATGGGGCCCAGCAGCAGGGAGACCACGTCGCCCACGCCGCCCGTCGAATGCTTGTCGACGACGGGGCCCGGCAAGTTCAGCGCACGCCAGTCCAGCACCTGGCCGGAATCGCGCATGGCCAGGGTGAACGCCACGCGCTCGTCCATGTTCATGTCGTTGAAATAGACGGCCATGCCGAGCGCCGCGATCTGCCCTTCGCTGACGCTGCCGTCAGTGATGCCACGCACGAAAAACTGGATTTCCTCGGCGCTCAGGATACCCCTGTCGCGCTTCTTGCGGATGATTTCCTGGGTTAAAAACATGGAATAACTCCAATAAAAAATAGCTTAGGGGCCAGTCCCTGCGGGATCGGGATACGCCCATTGGCGTATCCCCCCGACGGGTCTGACCCCAGCTTTACAATTCCAATGATCAGCCAGTTAAACGCCGTAAGGTATCCATACGTTTTTCACTTGCGACGCATGCGCCAGCACGGCGCGGCCGCCGCTTTGCGCGGTGCTGTACCAGTCGCGGCCCTTGGCGCCGCCGACCCAGGTGCGCTTCAGGGTGCCTGCCGACAGGCGCTCGACTTCCGCGCAACCGTCAAGCGAGCCGTCATGGCGCCAGACGGCGTCGATGTCGGCGTGCGTGGCCAGTGTGCGCGCCAGTTCATCGGCGTCGCCGCTGATGATGTTGACGACGCCGCCAGGCAAGTCGGACGTGTCGAAGACCTGGTACAGGTCCAGCGCGGAGAGCGGATGCGCTTCCGACGGCACCACCACCACGCGGTTGCCCAGCGCGATGGCCGGCGCCACCAGCGAGATGAAGCCGAGCAAAGGCGCTTCATTCGGGCAGACGATGCCGATTACGCCGACCGCTTCATTGAGCGCCACGGTGATGCCCTTGGTCGGCGGCTGGTGCGCCAGGCCGTCGTACTTGTCGGCCCAGGCGGCGTAATAGAACAGGCGCTCGATCGAAGCCTGCACTTCCTTCTCCGGATTTTTACTGCCCGTCATGGCGGCGATGCGGGCGGCGAATTCGTCGGCGCGTGCAGCCAGGTTTTCGGCGATGTAGTACAGCACTTGTGCGCGGTTGTGCGCCGTGGCGCTGGTCCAGCCGGACGCTTTATGGGCCGCTTCGACGGCGTTGCGGATGTCCTTGCGGCTGCCCACGCCCACTTCGGCCAGCAAGGCGCCATTCGCGCCGAACACGGGCGCGCTGTAGGCGCTGTCAGGGCGCGCCTGCTTGCCGCCGATGTACATCTTGGCCGTGCGGTCGATGGCGAAGAGGTCCGCTGCCGCCGGCTTCACGTTGGCCTTGGCTTTCGCTTCCACCACCGGCAAGGCCGGACGTGCATCTTCGGCCAGGGCCGTCATGTATTCCAGCATGCCTTCGCGGCCGCCTTCACGGCCGAAGCCCGATTCGCGGTAGCCGCCGAAGCCGCAGGCCGCATCGAACTGGTTGGCGCTGTTGATCCACACCACGCCGGCCTTGATGGCGGGCGCGATATCGAGGGCCAGGCTGATCGACTCGGTCCACACGCTGGCGGCCAGGCCGTACACCGTGTTGTTCGCCAGCTGCACCGCTTCGGGCGGCGTACGGAAGCTCATGGCCACCAGCACGGGGCCGAAGATCTCAGCCTGCGCCACGGCGGCCGACGTCGACGCGCCCGTGATCAGGGTCGGCGGGAACCACGAGCCGTCAGCCGGCAGTTCGCACGCGGGCTGCCACACGTCGCAGCCTTCGGCGCGGGCGGTATCGACCAGCGCGGCGATGCGCTGGCGCTGCACGGGGTCGACCAGCGCGCCCACGTCCATCGATTTATCCAGGGGCGAGCCGAGGCGCAGGTTTTCCATGCGGGCGCGTACCTTGTTCAGGAAGCGCTCCTGGACCGATTCCTGCACCAGCAGGCGCGAGCCGGCGCAGCACACTTGCCCCTGGTTGAACCAGATCGAATCGACCAGGCCTTCCACGGCGCCGTCCAGGTCCGCGTCTTCGAAGACGATGAACGGCGACTTGCCGCCCAATTCCAGCGACAGCTTCTTGCCGCTGCCGGCCGTCGCTACGCGAATCAAACGGCCCACTTCCGTGGAACCCGTAAACGCGATCTTGTCGACGCCAGGATGATTGACGATGGCCGAGCCCACTCGGCCGTCGCCCGTGACGATGTTGACCACGCCGGCCGGCACGCCCGCCTGTACGCACAATTCGGCGAACAGCATGGCGGTCAGCGACGTGAATTCGGCCGGCTTGAAGACCACCGTGTTACCGGCGGCCAGGGCCGGAGCGATTTTCCACGACAGCATCAGCAGGGGGAAATTCCACGGCACGATCTGGCCCACCACGCCCACGGCGCGGTAGTCGGCGAATTCTTCCGACTGCAGCTGCGCCCAGCCCGCGTGATGGTAGAAATGGCGCGCAGCCAGCGGCAGGTCGATATCGCGCGTTTCGCGGATGGTCTTGCCGTTATCCAGGGTTTCGAGCACGGCGAACAGGCGCGAATGCCTTTGCAGCAAGCGGGCCAGCGCGTACATGACCTTGGCGCGGCCGTGGCCGCCCATGCCCTGCCATACGGGCAGCGCGCGGCGCGCCGCTGCCACGGCGCGTTCCACGTCCGCGTCGGTGGCTTGCGTCAGCTCGGCCAGCTGCGTACCGTCGGCCGGATTGGTCGAGGCGAACAGCTCGGCCGGCTCGCTCCAGGCATTGTCGATGAACAGGCCAAATGTGCGCTGGTGGCCGTCTAGCCACGCCTGCGCTTCTTTTTGACTTTCGGGAGCAGGGCCGTAGTCCATAGTAGTGAGAATCTCGTTAATTGTAGGCATGACGATTGTTCTTTAAGGTTGTGCGTGACGATGATTGGCCGAGTAGCTGCCGGTGACGTAGTGCTCGAGCTGGCGCTCGATGTCGGTCAGCAGGCTGGAAGCGCCGATGCGGAACAGGTGCGGCTGCAGCCATTCGTTGCCCAGCTCTTCCTTCATCAGGGTCAGGAACTGCAGCGCGCTCTTGGCCGAGCTGACGCCGCCGGCCGGCTTGAAGCCCACCTTGAAACCCGTCTGTTCATAGTATTCGCGCACCGTGCG
Source organism: Janthinobacterium sp. GW822-FHT07H11 (assembly GCF_058798615.1). Taxonomy (NCBI): domain Bacteria; kingdom Pseudomonadati; phylum Pseudomonadota; class Betaproteobacteria; order Burkholderiales; family Oxalobacteraceae; genus Janthinobacterium; species Janthinobacterium sp. GW822-FHT07H11. The sequence goes on along the minus strand of NZ_CM179507.1, from coordinate 1,435,465 downwards.
CACCATCGTCAGGGCCACGGGAATGGTGGCGTTCACGCTTTCCTTGCCGGTCGACGTCTTGATGAAATCGGCGCCCGCCATCATGCAGACCCACGACGCCTTGGCCACGTTTTCCATGGTCAGCAAGTCGCCCGTGGCGAGAATCGCCTTCACGTGCGCTTCGCCGCACGCCTTGCGGTAAGCCAGCATTTCGTCGTACAGCACTTGCCAGTTGCCGTTCAGGACGTGCTGGCGCGTGATGACGATATCGATTTCCGACGCGCCGGCGGCGACCGACAGTTCGATCTCGCGCAGCTTCGTTTCCATGTTCGTCAGGCCGGCCGGGAAGGCGGTCGACACGGCGGCGATCGGCAAGCGGCCCTGGATGACTTTCACGGCCGGGGCGATCATCTCGTGGTACACGCACACGGCGCCGGTGCTCAGCTGCGTCAGGCCCAGTGCGTCCATCAGGTCGGCGCGCAGCGGGCGCATGGCCTTCATGCACAGGCGCTCCACGCGGCCCGGCGTATCGTCGCCGCCCAGGGTGGTCAGGTCGATCATCTGAATGGCTTTGACCAGCCAAGCGGCCTGGTATTCCTTTTTCACGGTGCGGCGGTTCGCCAGGCTGGCCGCGCGGCGGTCCGTGGCGGCGCGGTTGACGCGGATCTGGTTGATCCAGCCCAGATCGAGGCCGACCGCCTCGTTACGCTTGAAGTCGGGGTGCATGAGTGTCATAACAAGCTGGTTCCATTAGCAAGTGGTGGTACGCCAAGGTGCTTGGCGAGGGTTTGGCCAATATCGGAGAAGGTCTCGGAAATGCCCAGCGCGCGCGGGGCGACGCCGGGGCCGAAGAAGATCATCGGAATGTGTTCGCGGGTGTGGTCGGAGCCGTGCCAGGTGGGGTCGCAGCCATGGTCGGCGGTGATGACGACCAGGTCGCCTTCCCTCAGCTTGGCCATGAATTCCGGCAGGCGACCATCCATTTCGCGCAGCGCGTCGGCATAGCCTTCGACGTTGCGGCGGTGGCCGAAGGCCTGGTCGAAATCGACGAAGTTCACGAAAGTGAGCGACTTGTCCTGCACTTCATCGGCCGTTGTCAACAGCGCTTCGAACAGCGCCATGTTGTCGACGCCCTTCACGACGCGCGAGATGCCCTGGGTGGCGAAAATATCGCTGATCTTGCCCAGGCCGACGACTTCGCCGCCCGCATCCTTGACGTGGTCGAGCAGGGTCTTGCTTGGCGGCGCCACCGCATAGTCGTGGCGGTTGGAAGTGCGCGTGTAGTTGCCGTTGCTGCCAGTGAACGGGCGGGCGATGACGCGGCCGATGTTGTACGGCTCGACCAGCTTGAAGGCCATTTCGCACACCTGATACAGGCGCTCGAGGCCGAACGATTCTTCGTGCGCGGCGATCTGCATCACCGAGTCGCCCGAGGTATAGATAATCAGCTTGCCGGTGGCGACGTGCTCGTCGCCATGCTTGTTGATGATGTCCGTGCCCGAGGCATGGCAGTCGCCGAGGAAGCCCGGCACGCCGGACAGGGCTTTCAGCTTGTCGGTCAGGTCGGCCGGGAACGACGGCGTGGTGCGGGGAAAATATCCCCAGTCGAATTCGACGGGCACGCCGGCGATTTCCCAGTGGCCGCTCTGCGTGTCCTTGCCGGTGGAGCGCTCGCGCGCCGCGCCGTAGGCGCCGGTAAAACCGTCGCGCTGGTCGAAGCCCGTGGCCCATTCGCCGCTGGCCAGGTGGGCGGCGGCGCCCAGGCCCAGGCGTTCCATGTTCGGGAGTTTCAAGGTCTTGCCGCTTTTGGCGACAGTGCTGGCAATGTGGCCAAAGGTATTGGCACCTGCGTCGCCATACTTGGCGGCGTCTGGCGTCGCGCCAAGGCCGAAGGAATCAAGCAGGAGGATAAATGCGCGTGACATGATAAGGCTCGCTTTATGGATTGATGCAAAGATGATGCGGACAGTGTAGGCCGGATTTTCCCGGCCTGCCGCGCGGCAGCGCCGGTGGCCGGCGCGCCGCTACTGCATAAAAAAGTGCTTAGGCTTGCGGCTTTTCAGCGACTTTGGAGAGGAAAGCCAGAATCAGCTTGACCAGGTCTTTCGCGCCGATGGCCGCGTATTTCAGGGTCTGTTCGTGCGACAGGGCGAATGGCGACATGCCTTCGGCCAGGTTGGTGATGACGGACACGCCCACCACTTTCAGGTCGCAATGGCGGGCCGAGACCACTTCCGGCACCACGGACATGCCGACCGTGTCGGCGCCCAGGCGGGCCATCATGCGGATTTCGGCGGCCGTCTCGAAGTTCGGGCCAGGGTAGGCGACGAACACGCCTTCGTGCAGGGTGATGCCGCTGGCGGCCGCCGTATCCTTGACTTGCTGGCGCAGTTCGGCGTCATAGGCATTGGCCATGCTGAAGAAACGCGGGCCGAAGCGGTCGTCGTTCGGGCCGACCATCGGCGTGCCTGGCAGCAGGTTGATATGGTCGCTGATGGCCACCAGACTGCCGGCGTCCACTTCGGGGCGCAGGGAACCGGCGGCGTTGGTAACGAACAGCATTTCGCAGCCCAGCAGCTTCAGGGTGCGGATGGCGCTCGTCATCACGCCCATGCCATAGCCTTCATAAAAGTGGCCACGGCCCTTCATGCAGACGACGGCGACGCCCGACAGGGTGCCGACCACCAGTTCGCCGGCATGGCCGTGCACGGTGCTGATCGGAAAGCCTGGCAATTCGTCAAAGCTGATGCTGACGGCGTCCGTCATCTGCTCGGCCAACACGCCCAGGCCGGAGCCGAGGATCATCGCCACGCGCGGCTTGAAATTTTCAGGAGCGCGGGCACGGATGATTTCGGCGGCGTGGAAAGGGGTGTTGTTCGACATGGTTATCCTCTGATTGACTAATGATGATTGCTTGCTGCCTGCGCGGCGGCCAGGTGCCGCGGCCCAGGTATCGGGTATGTATGGTGTTACAGGTATATCGAAATGCGTATTGCCAGTATTTGCCGCCACTATGCATCAAACGGAATATGTATGGCAAATACCATTTTTCTTGCCCATTTATACAATTCAAATATAAATGGCCGATATTATAGTCGAGGCTAGCCCAGGCCTGCCATGCCCGGAAAATGCATGCATACAAGGCCCATACGAAGGCCTTGCATGCGCGCTGGACACGCGCTTGACACTGATCAGACAAATGTTTACAGTTAAAGACAAATGTTTAAACCTTCAGCGAAAACCTCGTGACCGATACCAATAAGAAAGACCAGCTGTACGCGCTGATCCGCAACAACCCCTTCATCTCGCAGCAAGACCTGGCGAGCGAGCTGGGCTTGTCGCGCTCGGCCGTCGCCGGCCACATCGCCGGACTCATCCGCGAGCGCCGCCTGCTGGGACGTGCCTACGTGCTGCCCGACAGCCGTCCCGTGCTGTGCATCGGTGCCGCCAATCTGGACCGCAAGATGCGCACCCTGGCGACCCTGCAGATGGGCACCTCGAATCCCGTGCGCTCGGAAGAGGTATTTGGCGGCGTGGGCCGCAACATCGCGGAAAACCTGGCCCGATTGTCGATTCCCGTGGCCTTGCTGACGGCGCTGGGCGACGATGCGGCCGGTCACGCGCTGCAGACGCACGCGGAAGACGCGGGCATCGACATGCGCGGCAGCTTGCACCTGAGCAACACCAGCAGCGGCACCTACACGGCCGTGCTCGACGAGCATGGCGAAATGCTGCTGGCGATGGCCAACATGCAACTGTACGAACAGCTGACGCCCGCCTTCTTGCACAGCCGCCAGCCGCAGCGCGCCGCCGCCGCCCTCACCGTCTGCGACCTGAACCTGGGCCACGACAGCGTGCAGGCGCTGCTGGCCGACGCGCGCCAGGACGCGGCCCGCGCGACGCCGCTCGTCATCGTCGCCGTCTCGCAGCCGAAGATGGCGCACTTGCCGCAAGACCTGACGGGCTTGCACCTGCTGATACTCAACCGGGGCGAGCTGGAAACGCGCGTGGCGCGGGCCTTGCCGACGGCGTTCGAGGTGCGCGCCGCCTGCCGCGAAGTGCAGCGCCAGGGCGCGCGCCAGGTGATCGTCACCTGCGGCGGCGAAGGCGTGTACTTCACCGATGGCGACAGCCCGGATGCGCCCATCGTGCACCTGGCCGCGCGCGAAGTGGACGCCGTCGACGTGACGGGCGCCGGCGACGCGTTTTCCGCCGCCGTCTGCTGGTCGCTCTACCACGACAGCAGCGATTTGAAACTGGCTTGCCGGCGCGGCCTGAAGCTGGCGGCCATGACCCTGGAATCGGCCGCCACCGTCTCGCCCCAGATTTCGGCCGGCGCCCTCGACGACATCGACGACGCCGACCTGGCGCCGCCTCCCCCTACCCTCTTTCAACAGGATTGACACATGACGCAACTCAATAACTTCCTCTCGTTCTCGCAAGAAGTCCTCGACGCGCGCGCCGCCGGCAAAGCCATCGTGGCGCTGGAATCGACCATCATTTCGCACGGCATGCCGTATCCGCAAAACGTGGAAATGGCGCGCGAAGTGGAACAGATCATCCGCGACGGCGGCGCCGTGCCGGCCACCATCGCCATCATCGACGGCAAGATCTGCGTGGGCCTGTCGCCGGAGCAGCTGGAATTGCTGGGCACCTCGCCCGACGCCATGAAGGTCAGCCGCCGCGACCTGCCGTTCGTCTTGTCGCAGCGCAAACTGGGCGCCACCACCGTGGCCGCCACCATGATTTGCGCGGAAATGGCCGGCATTGCCGTGTTCGTCACGGGCGGCATCGGCGGCGTGCACCGCGGCGCGGAAACCAGCTTCGACATTTCCGCCGACTTGCAGGAACTGGCGCAAACGTCGGTCGCCGTCGTCTGCGCGGGCGTCAAATCCATCCTCGACATCGGCCTGACCCTGGAATACCTGGAAACGCACGGCGTGCCCGTCATCAGCGTGGGCCAGGAAGGTTTCCCTGCCTTCTTCACGCGCGAAAGCGGCTTCAAGGCCGATTTCCGCCTCGACACGGCCGCCGAACAGGCCGCCTTCATCGGCACGAAATGGCAGCTGGGCTTGAAAGGCGGCGTGATCGTCAGCAACCCCGTGCCAGCCGCGCAAGCGATGCCCAAGGAAGAGATCGATGCGATCACCACGCAAGCCTTGCAGGAAGCGGACGCGGGCGGCGTGAAAGGCAAGCAAGTCACGCCCTTCCTGTTGTCACGCATCAAGCAGCTGACGGATGGCCGCAGCCTGGCGACGAATATCGCCCTCGTCAAGCACAATGCCCAAGTTGGCACCGCGCTGGCCATTGCCATGCAGGCAGTCGCGGCACGATAATAGGCCTGCCGTAAAAAAGCGCGCGCACCTTCAGGTTCGCGCGCCGTTCCCGCTTAGGTTCCCGCTTAGTATCAGGTAATGCAAGGAAAGCATGTCCATCGATCTGAAACAGTTAAAGTATTTTCTTGCCGTTGCCGAGGAGAAAAGCTTCAGCCGCGCCGCCGAGCGCCTGCATATCTCGCAGCCGCCCCTGAGCCAGCAGATCATGAAACTGGAAAGCGAACTGGGCGTGCGCCTGTTTGCGCGCACCACGCGCACCTTCGAGCTGACCGTGGCGGGCAAGGCGCTGATGAACGAGGCGGCCGAGCTGCTGGCCAAGATGCGCATGACCATCGACACCATCCGCCAGATCGACCGCGGCGAAGTGGGCCGCTTGCGCGTGGGCATCGTCGGCTCGGCCATGTGGGGTCCCATCCCCAGCCTGCTGGAAGAATTCCAGACCAAATTTCCCCGCGTCAGCTGGACCATCCATGAATACGGCCCCACGGTGCAATACGAAGCGCTGCGCGCCAAGCAGATCGACGTGGGTTTCTGGCGCGAACCGAAACTCAATGACGACGACTTGCGCCACGACAACCTACGCCAGGAACTGTGCTTCCGCGAAAACGTCTGCGTGGCCGTCAACGAACACCATCCGCTGGCGAAACACACGGCCATCGAGCTGATCGACATCGCCCACGAGCCGATGCTGACCCTGAACCTCGATAAATCCGCCTTTCCCCGCTACCTGGTGCAATGCTGCATCAATGCGGGTTTCGAACCCGTGATCTTCCAGGAAGCGAGCGAGCCGCAAACCCTGCTGGCCATGGTGGGCGCAGGCCTGGGCGTGACCCTGGTGCCGGAAACGACGAGCCGCATCGGCTGGCCCGGCGTGGTCTTCCTGCCGATCAAGACGAATCCGCCGTCGGCCAACCTGTATATCAGCTACACCACGCTCGACGACGCTCCCGTCGTGCGGGCCTTCCTGAACATTATCAATCCCCCCGCGAATTGAGGCAAAGCCCCCAGCGTCACCAAGCAACGCCAACCCCCAAAAAGCCGCAAGACCGGGGTCGGCCCCTGAAGGTCCGAACCCGGCCCTTCGCTTGCCTGCCAATTTATATGACTTTCATATAAATAATTAAACAAAAACGTATTTGTCATACATATCTGGCATGATGCATAGTGATCCGAGCGCCCAACGGGGTGCCGGTCGCCTGCCCGCCTTGCCCGTCACGCCACGCTGTTGACGAGGCACTTCCGGCTGTTCCGGCCATTCCATTCGATACTCCGCGCGGCGGCCTGGCGAGGCCGTGCGACTGTTGCACCGGCATCACAGAGCACAAACAAAACAGATAGCGCGAGCAATGATCTTGTATGTTACGGTGCAATGTTGATAAGAAACCATTCACCGATGCATCAAAAACAGGCTAAATCAGCCCCAAATTATATGTTTCACCTATAAAAAATATACAATATCGATCTTCCAGGAGCCAATTCATGAAACTTACACAATTTAGTTTGACGATCGCAGCCGTATTTCTGACTGCTCAAGCGTCCGCGGCTACCCCAAAACTGGGTGTCGTGTATGACGCGGGCGGCAAGTTCGACAAGTCGTTCAACCAATCCGCTTTCGAAGGCGCCTCGCGCTTCAAAAAAGACACAGGCATTTCCTTCATCGAAGTCCAGGCATCGAGCGATACGCAAGCCGAGCAAGTCATGCGCGGCCTGGCCCGCAAGAAACTCGACATGATCGCCGCCATCGGCTTTGCGCAGACGCAAGCCGTGCAAAAGGTCGCCAAGGAATTTCCGAACGTGAAATTCGTGCTGATCGACGGCCAGGCCGCCGGCAACAACGTCAATTCCGTCGTCTTCAAGGAAGAAGAAGGCTCCTACCTGGTGGGCGTGGCCGCCGCCATGGCCAGCAAGAGCAAAAAGGTCGGCTTCATCGGCGGCATCGACATTCCTTTGATCCGCAACTTCGCCTGCGGCTACGCGCAAGGCGTCAAGGCCGTCAATGCGAAGACGGAAATCACGCAAAACATGGTCGGCACCACGTCCGGCGCCTGGAACGACCCGGCCAAGGGCGGCGAACTGGCCCGCTCGCAGTTCGAGCGCGGCGTCGATGTCGTCTTCGCCGTGGCCGGCGGCAGCGGCATGGGCACCTTGCAAATGGCCAAGGAAAAAGGCAAGCTGGCCATCGGCGTCGATTCGAACCAGAATGGTTTGTACCCGGGCAGCATCCTGACCTCGATGGTCAAGCGCGTCGACAACACGGTGTACGACAGTTTCATGCAAGTCAAGAACGGCACCTGGAAGGGCGGCGTCAGCTATAAAGGCTTGAAAGAAGGCGGCGTGGATTGGGCGCTCGATGCGAACAACCGCAAGCTGATCACCCCGGAAATCGAGAAACGCGTGCTGGGTGCACGCAAGGACATCATCGATGGCAAGGTCAAAGTGATCGATTACCGCGTCGGCAGCAGCTGCCCGGTTTAATTTTTCTCCGTATCTTTTAGCGCGCCGCCGGGGCCTGTCTCCGTGCGGCGCGTTTCCATGAAACTATCCTTTATGAACCTATGCAGCCAGCAGTAGAATTTCGCAGCATCTCCAAGCAATTTGGACATGTGAAGGCGAACGCCGACGTCAGTTTTTCCATCGCCAAGGGCAGCATCCATGGCCTGGTGGGGGAAAATGGCGCGGGCAAGTCCACCTTGATGAGCATCCTGTACGGGTATTACCGTGCCGATGGCGGGGAAATCCTGCTCGACGGAAAAGTACAGCCTATCCGCAACAGCCAGGAAGCGATCAAGCTCGGCATCGGCATGGTGCACCAGCACTTCATGCTGGTCGAGAACTTCACCGTCCTCGACAATATCATGCTGGGCACGGAAGGCGGTTTTCGCCTGGCCAGCCACCGAGCCGAAGCGGAAGCCAAGCTGCGCGAGATTTGCGCGCGCTACCGCCTCGACGTCGACCCGCTGGCGAAGATCGAAGACCTGTCCGTCGGTGCGCAGCAGCGCGTGGAAATCCTCAAGCAGATTTACCGCAGCGCCAATATCCTGATCCTCGACGAGCCGACGGCCGTGCTGACGGCGCAGGAAACGGCCTCGCTGTTTGAAATCCTGCGCCTGTTCAAGGAACAAGGCAAGACCATCATCCTGATCACGCACAAGCTGCAAGAGATCCTGGAAATCACCGACAACGTCACCGTCATGCGCGGCGGCACGGTGGTGGGCGCCGTGGCAACGGCCGGCACCTCGAAAGAGGAACTGGCCAACATGATGGTGGGTCGCCCCATCCAGAGCCATTTGCCCCGTGCACCGTACAATCCGGGCGCCACGGTGCTGGAAGTTGACGGCTTGCAACTGGCTGACGCGCAACAGGTGAAATTGCTGGCCGACATAGGTTTCAATTTGCGCGCTGGCGAAATCGTCGCCATCGCGGGGGTTTCGGGCAATGGCCAGAGCGAACTGCTGGAAATCCTGTCGGGCATGCGCTTGCCGACGTCCGGCACGCTGCGTTTTCTCGACAAGGACTTGCCATTTGCCAAGCGCCACGATGCCGACGGCTTGCCGCTGGCCTTCCGCGAACTGGGTATCGCCCACATTCCGGAAGACCGCTTGCGCGATGGCGTGGTGAAAAATTTCTCCGTCATGCAGAACACCATTCTCGGCTACCAGGACCACCTGAAAAACCGCTGGGGCCTGTTCAACTTCAAGGCCATCGGCGCGCGCTGCGCGCAACTGCTCAAAACCTTCGATGTGCGCCCGGCCAATCCGGACCTGCGCATCGGCTTGTTGTCAGGCGGTAACCAGCAAAAGGTGGTGATCGCGCGCGAAGTGCTGGCCAAGCCGAAACTGATGCTGGTGGGCCAGCCCACGCGCGGCGTCGACATCGGCACCATCGAAAGCATCCATACGCAATTGCTGGCCCTGCGCGACGCGGGCGTGGCGATCCTGCTGGTATCCGTCGAACTGGAAGAAGTGCGGGCGCTGGCCGACCGCATTCTCGTCATGTGCGGCGGACGCATCACCGGCGAACTGAAAATTGAAGAATTCGATACCACCCGCATCGGTCTGTTGATGGGGGGAATGCATAAATCATGAATAACGACTTGCCACGCTGGGCGACAGCCTTTGTCATGCCCATGTTAAACCTGCTGTCGGCCTTGCTGGTCGCGGCCCTGGTGATCTATATGCTGGGCGAAGACCCGGCCGAATCGCTGTCCATCCTCGTCCACAGCGCCATCCTCAATCCGGAAGGCCTGAGCTACACCCTGTTCTACGCCAGCACCTTCATCTTCACGGGCCTGTCGGTCTCCGTGGCGATGCAGGCCGGGCTGTTCAATATCGGTTCCGAAGGCCAGATGTATATCGGCGGCCTGGGCTTGACTGTCGCCATGCTGGCCTTCGACCAGACCCTGCCCGCCTGGCTGCTGATTCCGGCCGCCATGATCGGCGCCGCCCTGTTCGGCGCACTGTGGGGCTTCTTGCCCGGCTACCTGCAAGCCAAGCGCGGCAGCCACATCGTGGTCACCACCATCATGTTCAACTTCATCGCCGCCAGCCTGATGAATTTTATTATCGTGAAGTACCTGATTCCGCCGGGCGAGCAGAACACGGCCAGCCGCGTGTTTGCGGAAAGCGGCGAAATGCCGCGCCTCTCCACCTGGTTCCCATCCTTGGGCGACACGCCGCTGAACATCAGCTTTATCCTGGCAATCGCCGCGCTGGTCATCTATGGCGTGATGGTCTGGCGTTCGTCGTGGGGCTTCAAGCTGCGCGCCACGGGTCTCAACAAGCACGCGGCCCACTATGCGGGCGTGTCGATCAGCAAGATGATCATCGTCGTCATGCTGATCTCGGGTGCGCTGGCGGGCTTGGGCTCCGTCAATTCCATCATGGGTTCGACCCATTACCTGTCGCTCAATTTCGTCGGCGGCGCCGGCTTCATCGGCATCGCCATCGCCCTGATGGGGCGCCAGCATCCGGTCGGCATCTTTTTGTCGGCCGTGCTGTTCGGCGCGCTGATCCAGGGCGGCTTCGACCTGTCGCTGGAAAAACCGAATATCCCGACGGAAACGTTCATTTTCATCCAGGGCTTGATCATCCTGTTCTGCGGCGCCATGGAAAACTTCTACGCACCGGCCATTTCCGCCCTGCTCAAGCGCACCAAAGGCTAACACCATGACACTCGACGACTTTCATTTCGCCAGCATCCTGGTATCGACCGTGCGCAATGCGCCCGTCCTGATCTTTGCCGCCATGGCCGGCCTGTTCGCCGAACGCAGCGGCATGATCGACATCGGCCTGGAAGGCAAGATCCTGGCCAGCGCCTTCGCTTCCGCCGCCGTCGCCTACACGACGCAAAACCCGTATTACGGCATGGCGGCCGGCATGCTCGTCTGCGTCGCCCTGGCGCTGCTGCAGGCCTACGTCAGCATCACGCAAAAGGGTAATCAGCTGGTGGCTGGCATGGCGATCAACATCGCCATGAGCGGACTGACGTTTGTGCTGGCGCAATTTTTCTTCCAGCAAGGCGGCCGCACGCCCGACCTCGGTTCGGCGCGCCTGTTCGACGTGGTCTTGCCGGGCACACAGTACGTGGAACACATCCCCTTCATCGGCTGGGTGTATGCCCATCTGATCGGCGGCCATTCCATCCTCGTGTATGTCGCCTTCCTGCTGATCCCGCTGGTGCACTGGCTGCTGTACCACACGCGTTTCGGCCTGCGCCTGCGCGCCTGCGGCGAAAACCCGCACGCGGCCGACTCGGCCGGCGTGAGCGTGGAAGCGACGCGCTACCTGGCCATGCTGGTGGCCGGCATCCTGTGCTCGTTCTCGGGCGCGTATCTGGCCATCGTGCAAAGCGGCTTCTTCCTGCGCGACATGTCGGCCGGCGCCGGCTACCTGGCCCTGACGGCCATGGTGTTCGGCAACTGGCGTCCCGTCTACACCTTCCTCGGCTGCCTGATGTTCGGCTTCTTCGCCGCCATCCAGATTCAAATTGAAGGCGTGGACTTGCCCGTCGTGGGCCGCATCCCCGGCTCGCTGATCCAGATGGTGCCATACGTCGTCACCGTGATCGTGCTGGCCGGCTTGATGGCGAAATCCATCGCGCCGAAGGCTATCGGCATCCCCTTTGTTAAGTCCCGTTAAGAGACTGTGACAGCATCAGAAAAGCGAAGCCTGCGGGCTTCGCTTTTTTTACGCCTGGGCAATCTCGTCCAGCGAGAAATACACGGGTAAACCGAGATCCTGCGCCACGGCCACCATCTGGTCCGCTCCGCCAGACGCGCCGCCGAGACGCAGCACGGCATCGCAATGGCTCAATAAACGCGTCGCATGCGCGTGGAACAATTCCTCATACACGGCGTCGCCCACCCGGCTTGAACCTGCCAGCGCCAGCATGGGCAAGGCCAGCCATTCGCCGAGCACGGGCATGTGTCCCTTGGCATACAGCGGCAGGCAGACGGCTTCCATGGCTGCCACATTGCGCGCCATCAAGCCCGGATCGTCGCCCGTGCCCGAGCGGTAGGGGCCGGCAATGAGGATTTGCAGGCCCCGTTTGCGCGGCATCAGGTGCAGCTGCGCATGCTGCAGCAGCATGATGGTCTTGCCGTCGCAGATGCGCCCGTCGGCCACCATCTGCAGCGCTTGCGCCAAGGGCAGCTCCAGCACCTCGATATCTTCTCCCTCCTGCGCCAGGCCGCCGCCATCGCCGATGCGGCTGGCAGGGTCGTATTCGGCGACAAAGAAATGCAGGCGCTCCGTCACGGAGCCGGGACTCATGAAGGCTTCGAATACCTTGTGCACCTGCCCCACGCGGTAGCCGGTTTCCTCTTCCACCTCGGCGCGGATGCGCTGCTCGGCGCTGGCCTCTTCCAGCAAGCCGGCGGCCGCTTCGATGAGGAAACCGTCGTGGCCAGTACGATACGTGGGAAAGCGAAACTGGCGGATCAGGATCACCGTGCGCTTGACCTTGTTGTAGAGCAGGATGGTGGCCCCGTCGCCACGGTCATAGGTTTCCCGCGTCTGCGTTTGCCATTCGCCATCGTGGCGCAGGTAATCGAACGTGGTCTTTTGCAGCAGATACCAGTCGTGCGACAGGGTCTGCACCTGCTGGATGCGGACCCGTTCCTGCTGGCTATTTTCTTCGCGCATAGTGTCTCCTTGTGTTTACATGTGCTTGCCTTCGCCGACTTTATCATGCAAACTCGTGCAATATCAAGAAAATACAAGAACACACAAGAAAAATCATGCTCACACATCAACGCAAACAATACCTGCTGGACTTGCTCCAGCGCGAGGGACACATCGTTGCCAAGGCCGTCAGCGACGCCCTTGGCTTGTCGGAAGACACGATACGGCGCGACCTGCGCGAGCTGGCGAAAGAGGGTTTGCTGGAACGTGTGCACGGCGGCGCCCTGCCTTTGCTGCCGCGCTCGCCCGCGCTGGCACCGTTTGCGGGGCGCGAACAGATTTCGCCGCAAGCCAAGCCCGCCATCGGCCGCGCGGCGGGCGCCATGATACAAACGGGGCAAGTGGTATTCATCGATGGCGGCACGACCGCCGTGCAGCTGGCACGCCAGCTGCCGCGCGACTTGCGCGCCACCGTCGTCACGCACAGCCCGTCGATTGCCGTCGAACTGGTGCATCACCCCTTGATCGACGTGCTGATGCTGGGCGGGCGCCTGTACAAGCACTCGATCGTGGGCGTCGGCGCGGCCACCGTGGAAGCCATCGGCCGCATCCGCGCCGACCTGTATTTCATGGGCGTGGCCAGCCTGCATCCGCAGGCGGGCATCACCACCGGCGATTACGAAGAAGCATGTGTGAAACGCGCGCTGAGCGAGGCGTCAAGCCGCACCGTCGTGCTGGCCTCGCCGGAAAAGTTCAATACGGCCTCGCCGTTCCAGATCGCACCCTTGAGCCAGGTCAACGATATCATCGTACACCGCGATGTGGAGGACGCCCTGGTCGCGCCCTACCGCGAGATGGGCATCGCCATCACCCTGGCATGAAAAAAACGGCCCGCAGGCCGCTTTTCACGCATGTCACTGTGGCCAGATCGCCTGCAGCACGGCAGCCAGGCGATAGCCCGCCTCGGTCAGCTGCTGCTTCGCCAGCGCCGAGCTGGGCACGGGATAATTATCGGGCACCGTCAAGCTCCAGACGTTGTAGACATCACCCTTGCGGCTGGTCTGCTGCGTGGCCGGGCCCGCCACCACATCGGTGAAAGCAAGCTTTGACGCCGCCAGCGAGGCATCGGCCCACTGATACGGCCAGGTGGCGGGGTCGCCGCTGTTGGCGCTCACCACGGGAACGCTGGCGATCACGGTGCGGGCGAACTGCTGCGGCGTGCGCGTGCTGAGGCGGCGCATGGCGTAATCGACCACGGTCGTATCCCAGTAGGAATGCAGGGGCTTGGTGGCCGACTTCGGATAGGCTGGAGCTTTCGCAGTCCCCTCTTCCGCCGGCAGCGGCGGGGGAATCACGGCATCCGACAGGGCCGTCATCCTAGCATCGTCGAGCAGCAGGTCGTTGCCGCCGCGCGCATTGAAAATGGCGACGTCGTCGATCTGCGCCTGCGTGGCGGGCACGAAGAACTGGCCATCCTTGCCGAGAAACGCATTGCCCACATGCAAAGGCTGGTGGATATCGCCCACCAGGTGCGTGATCAGGATCAGCGCTACGCGCTGGCTGAAGCCGTGCGGATTGCTGGCCGCATCGGCCTTGCCCTGCAACACCAGGATCGCCTGTTTCAAGGTTTGCACGATATCGTCATCGGCCGTGCCCACGCCATGGTCGTGGTAATGCGCATGTTGAAAAGGCACGTTCGTGTAATGGTACTCGCCGTGCTTGGGGTTTGCCGCCACATAGCTCAACATTTCCGGCGATTGCGGGCCGCAATACGTGCCCTTCACGCAATCGGGCCAGTTGGCGATCTTTTCCAGGCTTTCGCCGGGCAGCAGCAACTTGGCCACCTGGGCCTGGGCCGCGCTGCCCTTGAGCAATTGATCGGCGATGGCACCGACGGCGCGGTGGCCGTCGTTGCCCCAGGCCAGCGCATTGCCGGAAGCGAATGCGGTGCCCAGCGCCAGCACGCTCATCAATTTTTTCACCGTTACTCCTTTGCTTGCGGCGCGGCTTTCGCCGGCTTCGGATATTGCTTGTTGATGTCGATCGGTTGCGCATATGCCGAGCTCCACGTCTGCTCATGCAGCGCGGCAATGCGCTGCGCCATCGGTTCGTTGCGCAGCACCACTTCCAGGTTGCGCGACAAATCGAAATAGCCGCCCGCCCAGTTACTCGTGCCGACCCAGGCCAGCTTGCCGTCGATGCTCATGGTCTTGCTGTGGATCACGCGCGCGAACGGTATGAAACCCGTCGAGGCCGTGGGAATCGTCACGATGCGGATCTCCACGTTCGGCACCAGGGCCAAACTCTTCAGGTAGGCGATGGCCGGCGCCTCCGTATTCCAGCTGGACACCATCAGCTTGATTTTGACGCCACGCTGGGCCGCGGCGCGCACGGCATTGTCGATCACGGCGTAATATGGCCGCGTGCGGTTGGGACCGTAGGACAGCGGCGCGTAATCGAGCAGCTGGATGCGCACTTCGCTTTGCGCTTGCGCCAGCAAGGCGGGCAAGCCCGTTTCCGAGTCACCCACGCCGGCCGGGTTGTAGGCATTCGGGCTGGCCAGCAGGAAAGCGTTTTGCGCGTAGTTGGCCGGCACCACCTTGTTGTTGAGCACCGTGGCGCGGCTGCCTTGCGACGTCAGCGACTGGGCTTGCCAATCCTGCTCGAAAATCGCCTGCACCTGGCTGACCATGGCTGGCTCGGTGATTCTCAAGCCCGTCTCATGGATGTGCTCGAACGAGCGCCAGTCGAAATTCTGGCTGCCAATATACGCAACCTCGCCATCGACGGCCAGGTACTTCGCGTGCACGATGCCGTTGCCCGTGATTTTATTGAAGTCGATGAGGCGCAAGTCCAGGTTCGGAATCGCCTTGATCCGCGCGATGGTGGCCGCTTCCGACAGGCCCACGCCCTTCTGGTCCAGCAGGAAGCGGATTTTCACGCCACGCTGGCCGGCGGCCGTCAGGCTGTCCAGCACCTTTTCAAAAGCCGTGCCGGGCTTGCTGACGGCATAGAACTGGGCGATGACGATCTCTTTTTTTGCACCATCGAACAGCTCGCGCCACACGGCGACGGGCTCGCGCAGGTCGGGATTGGTCAAGCTCGTTTCCACGGGCGAAGTGTGCACCAGCTCAAAGCCGGGAATCGCGAAATCGGCGTGGGCCGTGCCCGCGAACAGGGTAGTGACGAGCAGGGAAACAGATAAACGACGCATGGTTATTCCTTGTAGATTATTTGACGCGCACGATGCGGCCCGCCGCCGTGGCGCTGCCAGCGGGCTTGCCGGCGCGCGCGCGGGCGATCAGGTAATCGCTGAAGGCGTCGATGTCGCGCACGCCCGTGTCCAGGCGGCGCGTGCCGGCCGCCAGCACGGTGAAGCGGTCGCCGCCGCCGGCGAGGAAACTGTTGGCGGCGACACGGTATTGTTGGCCGTCATCAATGGCGACGCCATTGAGCAAGATGCTGCCTGGCAGCACGCGCTGGCCCTGGGGCCGCGTGCTGTCCCAGCGATAAGTAAAACCTTCGGACACTTGCAGCAGATTGTTGTCTTCCGCTTCGCTACCGGGCCATTGCTGCTCGAGCAAGGTACCGATTTGCGCGCCGGAAAGACTGACGACGATCAGGGTATTGCCGAACGGGACAACTGCCTGGTTCTGGCCCACGTTCGTCATCAGGTCGGCGCCCGCTTCCAGGTCCTTGCGGATGCCGCCATTGTTCATCAGGCCGATTTGCGCGCCAGCGGCGCGCGCGCCGAACAGGGTGCTGTCGGCCACCAGGTCGCCCAGCGCGGAAGCGCCGCTGCCCTTGGTGCTGCGGCCCACGCTGGGCACGGCGATGGCGGCCACGGGGCGCGACAGTTCGGCCGCGCTGCGCTGCTTGACCGATTCCAGATAGGCTGCCACGGCCGGGTCCGGCTCATACTGGCCTGGCAGCATGACGACGTTTTGCGCGCTGGCATCGATCAGCGCATTCTTGACGGGATCAACTTTGAGCTTGATGCGCGTCAACATGTGCCCGCCCATCTGTGCTTGCGTCACCAGCCGGCCATCGACGCGGCACAGATAACCCTGGTGCGAATGACCGCTGATGACCAGCTGGATGGCGGGATCGAGGCGCTTGACCACGTCGACCACTTCGCCCTTCAGCTGGCTGCAATCGGGCTGGTCGACGGCTTCGATTGTCTCGCCGCCCTGGTGCAGCAGTACGACGAAGACGCCCACGCCCTGCGCGCGCAGTTGCGGCAAGGTGGCGTTGATGGCGTCGGCTTCATCGCCGAATTGCAGGCCAGCAATGCCGGCGGCCGTCACCACGGACGGCGTATCCTTGAGCACGGCGCCGATCAGGCCCACCTTGACGCCATGCGCCTCTTCGATGCGGTAGGCGGGCAGCAGCGACTTGCCCGTCTGCGTATCGATCACATTGGCCGCCAGATAGGTATAGCTGGCGCCCTTGAAGTCGGGCGTGAACTTGCAGGCCTTGTCGGCGCGCGAGGACTCGCAGCCGCCGCGCTGCTGGCGCAGCAATTCCGCCTTGCCCTGGTCAAATTCATGGTTGCCGACGGAACTGGCCTTCATGCCCAGCATATTCATGGCAACGATACTCGGTTCATCGGCCCATAGCGCCGACATGGCGGGGCTGGCGCCGACCAGGTCGCCATTGCCGACAAAAATCAGCTGTGCATCTTCGCGGCGCCACGCCGTCAAGGCGCCGGACAGGGTATCGATGCCGCCCGCCAGCACCGTCTTGCGCCCGGCATCGGCGGCGCTCGCGTAGGTGAATTTGCTGCGGTCGAGGTTGCCGTGGAAGTCGTTCAGGGCGACCAGATTGATATCGACAGGTGTCGCGCGAGGCATGGCGCAGCCACCCATGGCGGCCAGGACCAGGATCAGGGCTGCGCTGGCGGCCCGTGTGCGTAAGTAGGGAAGCATCGGATAGGTAGTCATCAAAAAGGAAAAGGGTAAACCATCTTGCCAATAAAAAAAACGGCTGGTGTCGCCACCAGCCGTTCAGACTTCAAACCAGCGCCAAGATTAGAACTCGTACTTGACGGTTGCCTGGATTGCCCATTGGGATTCGCCCTTTTGTTGACGCACGGTATAGTCTTCTACCTTGTCACGCACCTGGTAGATATAGCGACCGTTGGCATCGAGGCCGGCAAAATCGACAAAGTTACGCGTTTGGCCACCCGCCGAACGGAAAGCCATTTCATTAATGCGGCCCCACTTGCGGTTGATCATGTTGCCCACGTTGAAGAAGTCCATCGTGAACACGCCTTTGTTATCCTTGAAGAAGCCTGGCACCTCCTGGCTGATACGCATGTCGAAGCTGTTGGTCCACGGCGAGAAGCTGCCGTTACGCTTCGTCACGCCGCCAGCGCTGTTGCGCAGGTCGCCGTTTGCGTTAACAAATGCCCAGAAACGGTCTTCGTTGGCATGGCTGGTGGCGGTATCGCCACGGAACACCACTTCGCCCGAACCTGGTTTCGACGGGATGTACATCAAATCGTTGCCATTGACGCCATCACCATTCAAGTCATTGTTATAGGTCCAGCTATATGGCTTGCCCTTGCGGCCTTCATAGAACAGGCCAAAGCTGGTTTTGTAGTTATCAAAGAAGCGCTTCTGCCAGTTCAGGACGGCATTGAAACGGTCTTTTACCAGGTAGCCGGAATTGGCTGCGACGTTTTCATTCGGGTTGAAAATCGCACGGGCATTGAAGTTCGAACTCGAGACCGACGACGTCAGCGGCGCCACTTCAGTGGCATCGGTGTAGGTGTAGGCAACCGACCAGCCAAAACCTTTGCTCATCGGCTGGGTCAGCGACAGCGTCACCAGATTGCCTGCCCCCTTGTCCGTTTTCTTGGCAAGCAACACGTTGTTGTAGTTCGGATTTTTCAAGGCACGGTTGCTGGCGCCACCGCAGACTGGAGCAGCGGTCGTGCTCAGGCTGTTACCAGGCGAGGTCGCCCAGCAAGCGGTGTCGTACGCATTGGTGGTGTAGTACAGCGCACGGCCATCGGTACCGGTACGGGTGGCAGCGCCCAGATTCAAGTGCTCGTAGTAAATCGCGTCCTTGTTCTGTGTCCGCAGATACTCCGCGCCAAATACCAAGCCCATCCATGGCAACTCATGTTCCAGTGCCAGATTGCCTTTCCAGATAGACGGCTGACGCAGGTCAGGCGACAGGAAGTCGACGTTCGGTGCAGGCGTTGCACCAACATTGGTCGGCTGTTTATCCGGGTCAGGATTGAAAGTACCGCCAACTTTCGGGCAAGCAACACTAAAGCCGGAACCGCAACCGATCACTGCGGTTGCCACGCCAGGGTTGGAGAATGGGTTAGACATCCAGACCGCGGCAGCCGCGCCCTGGAACAGGCCGACACCACCACGCAATTGCGTTGGACGGGCGCTCTCGAACTTGTAGTTGAAGCCGACGCGCGGCTGCACCAGGGTCTGGCCGTCGATCGTCTGCGTGTTGTCCAGGCCAAAGCCGCCGCTTTGCGCTACGCCACCGCGCGGATTCGAGGCCAGCGGATAGCCGGCAACCATCGGTGCCGCGGCCGGCGCATTGCGCAAAGGACGATCGCTGAGCGCGGCCTTGTCCACGCGCACGCCGTATTGCACGGTCAGTTGCTTGTTGACAGCCCAGACATCTTGCGCGAAAAAGCCATAGTTTTTCATGCTGAAATCTGAAATCGCATTATCCAGCGATCCACCTGCTACCGGCACCTGTACCTGGTAGGTGTTCGGGCGGCCGATACGGAAATTCTCCAGTACGGCTTGCTCGTGCAGCGCGGCACTGGTGGAACTGCAATTGAACGTCGTGCTACCGTCCGGATTCTTCGGGACGAACGAATAGCCTACGTTATTGATACAAGCGAAGTTGTAGTTGCCGTTGATATTTTGCAGATACGCATTGTAGATATCGTTCTTGCTAAAATCGGTACCAAACTTGATTTCATGATCGCCCAAGGCCCAGTTGGCACCCAGATAGGCATCCTTGGTCTTGGTGCGCAGGACGTTATGCTGATACGACTGGTCCGTGCCGAAATTGAGGTAACGGTTGCCGGTCGAAACGCCTTCAGGCGCGTCCGCTGGCAGCTTGCCGGAAAACTGCAAGGCCATCGTTGGCAATCTGGAATTGTTTTTCGGCAGGCTGTCATAGTCGCGCGACGACACCTTGAATTCGGTCGAGAAACTTGGCGTCCAGTCGGCAAACCATTGAGCCACCGTCGTTTCGATCGTCTTGTCCTGCTGGCGCCAGGCAGAGCTCAGGGCAACGCCGCTTGACGACACGCCGGTAAACATCGGCTCGGATTGATCCGTTTTCGAGTAGCGCACCATCGCACGATGGTTGTCGTTGATATTCCAGTCCAGTTTCAACAGGGTATCGTTTACCGTCATTTTGGTACCGGCGGGCACGGCGGTCGTACCGACGTCCAAGCCATACTGGCTCTTGGCAATTGCTTGCAGCTGGTCAATGGCGGACTGGGTTACGCCGACGTTCGTCATCGAACTGCCGAGTGGGCCAAAGTTAGGCGCGGTACGCGTACTTTCCAGCTTTTCCTTGTTGGCGAAGAAGAACAGTTTGTCCTTGATCAGCGGGCCGCCGACGGAAACACCCTTGGTCGTTTCGCGGAACGCTGGTGGCGCGGAGTAGGTGTCATTCGAGCTGTTGTAGCGGTCGCCGGCCATCGTGTCATTACGGAACACGTAATAGACGCTGCCCTTGAATTCATTGGTGCCGGACTTGGTCACGGCGTTGATGTTCGCGCCCGTGTAACCTTTTTGCGTCACGTCGTAGTTGGCGACGTTCACCTGGACGGACTGGATGGCATCGATAGAAATTGGCTGCTTGGCCGTCGGGCTGCCGTTCGATTCCAGGCCGAAGGTATCGTTCACGGCCACGCCATCGATGGTCATCGAGTTGTAGCGCGAGTTCTGGCCTGCCACCGACATCTCGCCGCGCTCTTTGTCCGTTTGCGAAACACGCGGGTCGGAACGGGCGTAGTCTTGCAGGTTGCGCTGGATCGATGCTTGCATGGCCAGCTCGCTGGCACCGATATTGGTGCCCGCACCCATGTTGCTGCGGTTAAAGATCTGTGCGCGTGCGCCCGTGCCGGTCACATTCACCGTCTGCATCTGCGCGCCCAGGGTAGCGTCCACGTTGGCCGTTTCAGCCAGTTGGACGTACACGCCTTCGCGTTTTTCCACGTCACCATTCTTGGTGACCGTGATGGTGTAAGGACCGCCGGCGCGCAAGCCGCGGGCGACGTAGCGGCCTTCCGCATCGGTCGTCACGTTGCTGACGGAACCCGATTCGGTATGAACGATGGTAACGGTGGCACCAGCTGCCGGCTTGCCGTCATTGGCCGAGATACGGCCGCCGATGGAAGACGTAGTGTTCTGTGCGAACGATGGTGCCGCCGCCAGTGCAATAGACAGGCTTAACGCGATTTGCGTTAGCCGAAGTCGCTTGTGATTGATCATCTTTAACCCCAGAAAAGACTATTATTTTTTGAAAATCCTGGATTGCCCCACTGTCCGGCTGCGCCGCACAGCAACACAAACACAACATTTCCTCTTTACGATACTGCAACTGTTACGCCGGCTGGACTGGCTGCTGGCCCTGACAAGACCTTGCAAAAACGCCCTTGCACTCATCACAACCATCGATATTTCAAGCAATAACGGCGAGAAACGTGTTCTCTTCCGTACAACACGGGGCGCTAGCACCTGTGTCATACACCCGACCTGCTTGCCCGGCTAACATGGCAAGCCGCGAGTGTAATTGTTAAATATTTCAAGACTGTGACACGGCAGCAAGAAGCAGGAAAATGTCGTCATTTATTCAGTTGACTGTTCGTTTTCACCCTGCATCTCACCTTTATTTACTGCAAATACCCATCTTCATACGATATCACCCATATGAATTGTGACTTTTTAATATCACATTCATCTCACTATGCATCATCAAAAATTGGATGACAAATACGTTTTTTTTTACATATTTATATATTTAAAGTATAAATAGCATGGTGTAAGTAGCTGGATTAATATCGTGCTGACAGCGCCCGGGCTTATGGCGCGAGATTATAAATGAGCAATATGTACTTGAAATTGATTCATCCATGAATATGGATAAAGTCGTGCATCTGCCGTTAATTGTGTCGCATGGCTGCCACAAAATTAACAAAAGGACAGCATGGGGATTTGAGAGGGGAAAAAGAAAGCGGCCGGAGCAACCGGCCGCCTGAATAGTATCAGTTTCAGCAGCTGTGAAACTTACGGTTTGACACCGTTGCCCGCCTTGTCGGCGGCGGCAATTTGCGCTTCGAAACGGACAAACCTGGCATCCAGCGCCCGCAGCAAACGTTGTTTATCGGCATCTGCCAGGAAGGAATAGCGTAGGCTGTTATAAGACAGCTTTTTGATTTCCGCATAATCGGTCTTGTATTGGCTGGCAAACAGCACATATTCGTTCGACAAGGTATTGCGCGACACGCCGGCATCGTCGGTCGAGATGACGAACGGCACGCCATACTTGCGGTACAGGGTGACCGGATGCGCCTGCCCCTTGATGCCCAGAATGTAATCGTTGCTGGTCAAATTCACTTCCACGGGAATGCCGCGCTCGCGCATCTTCTGCATAGTGGCCAAGGCCTTGCTTTCATACGCGATATCCATGCCGTGGCCAATCCGGTCGGCGCCCGCCACGTCGACGGCTTCAGCGATATGGAAGGCCATGCCTTCCGGCGGCACCATGCCCAGCGCCAGCTCGCCCGCGTGCAGGGCGATCTTGACGTTCGGATATTTTGTCTTGAGGAACTTGAACATTTCCATGTGCAGGCTGTAGTCGCGCATGGACACGTTCACGCTTTCCTGGCCCACGATATTCACGCCCACCACGAGCCGATTCAGGCTCGCCGCCTTGAACGCGGCCACCATCGAAGAGAACACCTGCGATGGCGACAGGAAGCGCAGCACATAGGCCTGGTAGCGCATGGTGAAGTTGGCGTCGTCGATGCCGACGCTGCTGGCATTCACATTGTCGTTATACGCCGTGATGCTTTTCTGGAAGGCCGCATCCTGTTCCAGGCTCTGCGTCCAGTTGGCCAGCAACACTTGCAACGCTGCCGGCGGCAAGCCCGGCGCCAGCACCTGCTGATCGAATTGCGCGTTTTGCACGAATGGCGACAGTTCGAAGATGGTTTCGATGTAGCTGAGGTTTTCCGCGATGGCGCGCTGCTTCAGGGTTTTCAAGCCGTCGGCCGTATTCGTCGATGCCACGGGACCGAAGTAGCCGAAGGTATCAAAAAAGGTACGGTCCGGCGGCGTCTGGATGGCGCCGTGGTTATAAAAATCCTTGGTCGACCAGCGCTGCAGCAATTCCGCATACAGGCCCGCGTCGGCAAACACTTCCGTGGACGACAGGCAGCTGCGCTGCGCGGCCGGCTTGGCGCGCTCGGCCGCCACGACGTCCTTGTTGCTTTCGATGCGGTAGGTGCTCTTGTTGACGCAATAGTTTTCCTTGTCGACCCAGTCGAGGAATTGCTCGGCGTAGATGGCGCCCGAATAATGGTGATGCAGGTCGCCGCCCTTGGGCATCATGGAAAAGAACAGGCTCAACTCGGCTGTCTTGGGCTGCGCACCGGATACCAACGCGGCGAAATGGCGCGCGGTGGCCGCTTCATTGGAAGACGGGCTGGCGGCCTTGGCGGCATGCGCCGTTCCGGTCAGGGTCAGCGCGGCGGCAAGCGCCAGGCCAGTGAGTGTTATGTGCATTCGCGTTCTCGCTCAGGATGATTCGTGTTGAACAACAGGTAGGTCAGCCCTGCCCCCGCACATGCACGCGCTGGCCGCCCGAATAGGTGGCGGCCACGGCGCGGTCGTCACCGAGCAGCGCAAAGGCGAACAGCAATTCCTCCAGGCTCTGGCAAGCGGCCGTGCGGCGCTCGAGCAGCGGCGTCGATTGCTTGTCGAGCACGATGAAATCGGCTTCCGTGCCAGCCGTGAAATTGCCCAGGGTGCCTTCCAGCTGCATGGCGCGCGCGGCACCCAGGGTGGCCAGGTAAAACATGCGCAAGGCGGGCAGGTAGCTGCCTTTCAAGCGTGCTACTTTATAGGCTTCGTTCATGGTTTGCAACATCGAGAACGAGGTGCCGCCGCCCACATCGGTCGCCAGCGACAGCAGCACTCTCGCCGCATCGGCCCGCTCGAAATCGAACAGGCCGCTGCCGAGGAACAGGTTTGACGTAGGACAAACGGCGGCTGCCGAGGATGTCTCCGCCATGCGCGCGCGGTCGCGCTCGTCGAGCCAGATGCAATGGCCGAACATGGCCCGCGGGCGCAGCATGCCGTACTGGTCGTACACATCGAGATAGCTGCGCGCCTGCGGGTGCAGTTCGCGCACCCAGCGGCATTCATCCTCGTTTTCCGACACGTGGGTTTGCAGATAGGTATCCGGATAGGCGCGCGCCAGTTCGCCCGCCAGGTGCATCTGTTCATTCGTCGACGTCGGCACGAAACGGGGCGTGATCGCATACAGCGAGCGGCCACGCTTGTGCCAGCGGCGTATCAGCGCTTCGCTGTCGCGTGCGCCCGACTCGGCCGTGTCGCGCAGGAACTCTGGGCAATTGCGGTCCATCATGACCTTGCCCGCCACCATGCGCAAGCCGCGCGCCTCGCTGGCGCCAAAGAAGGCCTCGACCGATTGCGGATGCACGCTGCCATACACCATGGCCGTCGTGGTGCCGCAGCGCAGCAATTCATCGAGGAAGAACTCGGCGACATTGCGCGCATGCCCGGGATTCTCAAATGCGCGTTCAGTGGGAAACGTGTACGTTTCCAGCCATGGCAGCAGGCCGGGCGCAGGCGAGGCGATCATTTCCGTCTGCGGGAAATGCAGGTGGGTATCGATGAAACCCGGCACGATCAGCTTGCCCCGGTAATCGACGATCTGCGTGCCGGGCGGCAAAGTCGCCAGCAATTGCGCGTAATCGCCGGCTGCCACGACCTTGCCATCGGCCACGATCAGCAAGCCGTCCGCATGCCAGGCGTGCGCCTCCTCGCTGAACGCAGGATCGGCGTGGAAGTGCAGCAAGCTGGCACGGTAAGCTTGCAATGTGACGGGAACAATCGGCATGACTTCTTTCTATAAAGGGTGAATGGCGGCGCGTAGTGGGCGGCGCGGTGGCGTGCTGGCAGAGGCCAGCCGCAGCGGTGCGGCCAGGGCGGCCGCAGCCGCTTCCTCCCACACCATGAGTAATTGACAGGCCACGGAGGCGGCGATCACGGCCGGCACCTTGCTGCGGATGCCAGGCATGCCGATCGGACACACCATGGCGGCAATGCGCTCAGCCGGCACGCCGCGCGCCTGCAGGCGATGCTCGAACTGCTTGCGCTTGGTGTGCGAACCGATCAAGCCGAACCAGCCCGCATCCTCGCGCTCCATGATGGCTTGCGTCAAGCGTTGATCGAGCGCATGGCTATGCGTCATGACGAGAAAACTGCCGCCCGGCGGCGCCATGGCGACGAATTCTTCGGGCGTATCGGTGGCGGCGATGCGCACATTATCTGGCAACCCCGCCGGCAACGCCGCAGGAAACATGTCTTCGCGTTCATCGACCCAGGTGATATTGCAGGGCAAGTGGGCCAGCGCGCGCACGATGGCGGCCCCCACGTGGCCGGCGCCGAACAAGGTCAGGTGCGCGCGCGGCGCCAGGCAGGGGTCGACCAGCCAGCGCCGCCCTTCGCTACCCTGCGCCACATGGGTTGCGCGCTCGCGTGAAAACGTGTCGGGCGCCTGGCCTGGCGTGCCGGCGATCAAGCTACCGGCCGCATCGAACAGCGCCGACGCGGCATCGCCATCAAGGGCCGTCAGGCGCCAGCTATCGTGCTGGCGGCGCTCGCGCAAGGCTGCCAGCAATGTTTTCAGGCTGGCATCGACATATTCAAACGCCAGGTGGACGACGCCGCCGCAACATTGTCCCAGGCTGGGCCCCAGCGCAAAACGCTCGAGCCGCGCATGCGTGTCTCCTGTCGCCAGCATGGTCTTGGCGATTTCCACGGCGCGCAATTCCAGGTGGCCCCCGCCGATGGTATCGACCTGGCCATCGAGGCTGACACGCATCTTCGCACCCGCCTCGCGCGGCCCGGAACCTTCCACCAGGGCCACCGTCACCAGCACGGATGCCTGCGTGTCATTCTCGATTGCCGTCAGCCAGTCGTTCATCGTCTGCTCCTACGCGGCCACGCCGGCCGCTTGCACGGCCATGACCGCCTTGAGGATTTCCTCGCTGGTGGCGGGGGCATTCAGCGGTGGCTGCACGGCATGATGGCCCACGCTGGAAATGGCGTCGCGGATGGCAAAGAAGACGGAAAACGGCAGCAACAGCGGCGGCTCGCCCACGGCCTTGGAACGGTGGATGCTGTCTTCCACGTTGCGGTTCTGGAACAGCTTGACGCGAAAATCTTCCGGACAATCGGAAATGCCGGGAATTTTATACGTCGATGGCGCGTGCGTCATCAGCTTGCCCGCCGCATTCCACCACAGCTGCTCCGTCGTCAGCCAGCCCATGCCCTGGATAAATGCGCCTTCCACTTGACCCAGATCAATCGCAGGATTGAGCGACTGGCCCGCGTCGTACAAGGCATCGGCACGCAGCAGTTTCCATTCACCGGTCAGGGTATCGACCACCACTTCGGCCACGGCCGCGCCATACGCATAATACGAAAACGGGTGGCCCGTCATCGTCTTCGCATCCCACGACAGCCCGGGCGTGGCATAGAAACCGTCCGACCACAGTTGCACGCGGGCCAGATAAGCCTTCTGCACCAGCTCGGCAAACGGCACCACATGACCATTGACGTGGATATGCTTGTCGAAGAAACGCACGCAAGCCACCTCGCCGCCGTACAGTTTGACCGCATAATCGGCCAGGCGTTCACGGATCTGGCGCGCCGCGTCCTGCGCCGCCTTGCCGTTCAAGTCGGCGCCGGTGGATGCCGCCGTGGCCGACGTGTTCGCCACCTTGCTGGTGTCGGTGGCCGTGGCCCGCACGCAGTCGGGGTCCAGGCCCAGCTCGTGCGCCACCACCTGCATGACCTTGGTATTGATGCCCTGCCCCATTTCCGTGCCGCCATGGTTGACCAGCACGGAGCCATCCACGTACACGTGGACCAGCGCACCGGCCTGGTTCAGATGCGTGACGTTGAAGGCGATGCCGAATTTCAGCGGCGTGAATGCCAGCCCCTTCTTCAAGACAGGGCTGGCCTCGTTGAACGCCTCGATGGCGCGGCGGCGCGCGCGGTAATCGCTGCTGTCTTCCAGTTCGGCAACGAGTTCATGGATCACGTTGTCGACGATGGTCTGGCCGTACGGCGTGACATTGCGTCCTTCCGCATCGTTGTGGCCATAGAAATTGAGCAGGCGGATATCGAGCGCGTCGCGCTGTAAATGGCGGGCGATTTCATCGATCACATACTCGATGGCGATGGCGCCCTGCGGCCCGCCGAAGCCTCGGAAAGCCGTGTTCGACTGGGTATTCGTCTTGCCGCAGGCGGCACGGATATCCACGTCGGACAAATAGTAGGTGTTGTCGAAATGGCAGACGGCGCGCGTGGCGACGGGACCGGACAGGTCCGCCGAATACCCGGCGCGCGTGGTCATGTCCACCTTGGCGGCCAGGATACGGCCGTCGTCGTCGTAGCCGACCTCGTATTCATAGTAGAAACAATGGCGCTTGCCCGTCACCAGCATGTCGTCGTCGCGGTCGGCGCGCAATTTGACGGGACGCTTCAGTTTGGCCGCCGCGATCGATGCCGCCGCCGCCCACAGGGCCGATTGCGATTCCTTGCCGCCGAAACCGCCGCCCATGCGCCGGCATTCGACCGTGATGTTGTGCGAATGCACGCCCAACGCATGCGCCACCACGTGCTGCATCTCGCTCGGATGCTGGGTCGAACATAGCACCAGCATGCCCTGCGCTTCCTTCGGGATGGCGTAGGAAATCTGTCCTTCCAGGTAAAACTGTTCCTGGCCCCCCACATACAGCTGGCCCTTGGCCACATGCGGCGCCTTCTCGAACGCGGCCTGGTAGTTGCCACGCCTCAGCTGCATGGGCGGCAGCACATACGCTTGCGCCGCCTTGGCCGCCTGCGGTGTCATGATCGCGGGCAACTCGTCATACGTTACTTGCGCCAGGCGGGCGGCGCGGCGCGCATGGTCGTGCGTATCGGCCACCACGATGAAGATGGGCTGGCCCACGTATTGCACCAAATCAAACGCCAGGATGGGATCGTCGTGGATAATGGGACCGCAATCATTGGTGCCGGGAATGTCTTGCGCCGTGTAGACGGCGACGACACCGACAGCGGCGCGCACGGCGGAGAGATCCATGGCCGTGATGCGCGCATGCGGTTTTTGCGACAGGCCCAGCGCCGCGTGCAAGGTTCCCTGCAATTCGGCGATATCGTCCGTGTAGGTGGCTTGCCCCAGAACATGCAATTGTGCCGATTCATGCGGGCTGGGCTTGCCCACGGCGCTCCAGGCGGCCGCTTGCAGTTCGGGCGTGGCAGGATGGTTCATGCTGGTCCTTTCAGGCGCGGCAAGCGTAGGCGTTGAGGGACGTCGGCGGCAACGGCGCACCGGGACGTGTTTCCAGCCAGAAGCGGCGCAACAGGTTTTGCGCCGTCGTCATGCGGTAAGTGTTCGACGCGCGCATGTCGGACAGCGGCGCGTAATCGTCGGCCAGCAAGCGCATGGCGATGAGCAAATTGTCTTCCGTCCACGCCTGTCCGCGCAGGAACGCTTCCGTCTGCGCAGCGCGCTGCGGCGTGGCCGCCATGCCGCCGAAGGCGATGCGCGCATCGACGATGCGCGCGCCATCGAGCTCAAACGCGAACGCGGCGCACACGGCCGAGATATCCTGGTCGAAGCGCTTGGCCAGTTTATACGTGCGGAAATGCACGCCGGCACGGGGCAAGGGCACGCGCACGGCTTCGACGAATTCGCCGGGCTGCAAGTCTTTCTTTTGATAGCCAAGATAAAAATTTTCGAGCGGCATGATCCGCTGGCCGGCAGGACCGCGCAGCACGATATCGCTGCCCAGCGCAATCAGCCACGGCATCGAGTCGCCGATGGGTGAACCATTGGCCACATTGCCGCCCAGGGTACCTGCGTTACGGATCGGCAAGGAGGCAAAACGCTGCCACAGTTCCGACAATTCATCCGGATAATGCTGGCACAGCGCCGCATAGGCATCGTTGAGGCTGGCGCCGGCGCCGATGTGCAGCTTGCCATCGTCCACCGCAATGGTTTTCAGGGCAGCCACGTTGCCCAGATAAATGATGTCGCCCAGGTCGCGCAGTTGCTTGGTCACCCACAGGCCGATATCGGTGGAGCCGGCCAGCAGGCAGGCCTGCGGCTTTGCCGCGCGCAGCGCCACCAATTCATCGATGCTGCGCGGCGCGTGGAAATGCTGGCCGCGATGTTCATAGGTGCTCAGGCTGCCGCGCTGCAGCGCCTGCAATTGCACCTTCAAGGCATCGCGATCGAACGTGACATGCGGCAATTCGCCCATGCGCCTGGCCGCATCGATGATGGGCCGGTAACCGGTGCAGCGGCACAGATTGCCGGACAGCGTATCGTCGATTTCGCAGCGCGTGGGCGTGGCACCGTTTTTCTCGAGGTACATGCCCCACAAGGACATGACGAAGCCGGGCGTGCAAAAACCGCACTGGGAACCGTGGCACTCGACCATCGCCTGCTGCACCGGATGCAGGGCACCATCGGGCTGCTGCAAGTCTTCCACGGAAAACAGGGCCTTGCCATCGAGGGTAGGCGTGAGCTGGATGCAGGCGTTGACGGCCTTCATCTCGAGCTGGCCATCGACCAGGCTGCCGATGACGACCGTGCAAGCGCCGCAATCGCCCTCGGCGCAGCCTTCCTTGGTGCCCGTGCAATGCAAATCCTCGCGCAGGTGCTGCAACACAGTCTGCGTAGGGGCGGCGTTGCGTACTTCCTGTACGGCACCACGGTAATAAAAGCGGATCGGTTCTGACATGCTGGCCTCGGTATAGTCCCAGTATAGGAGATTAACACCGGCATATGGGACAACTATATGCAAAGACTGATTTTACTTATCATCCAATATCAATACCTATCAGACACTATAGGGATGCGTCGCATGCCAGTGTTCGGCAATATCGATGCGGCGCGTGATCCACACCTGCTCATGGCGCTGCACATAGTCGAGAAAACGCGCCAATGCCGCGGCCCGTCCCGGACGCCCCACCAGGCGGCAATGCAGGCCCACCGACAGCATCTTCGGCTGATTCAAGCCGTTCGGATCGCCTTCCGCATACAGCACGTCGAAGGCATCCTTCAGATAATCGAAAAATTGCGTGCCCGAATTAAAACCTTGCATGGCGGCAAAGCGCATGTCGTTCGTGTCCAGGGTGTAGGGTACGATCAGCTGCGGCTGCACGGCCGGCATGCCCGCGGCATCCGTATACGCCACTTTTTCCCAGAATGGCAGGTCGTCGCCGTAATAATCGGCGTCATAGCGGAAACCGCCATGCTCGACCACCAGTTTGCGCGTATTCGGAGAGTCGCGCCCCGTGTACCAGCCTTGCGGAGCGGAACCTGTCAATTCGCGGATGATCTGCACGGCCTCGCGCATGTGCTCGCGTTCCGTCGCTTCATCCATGTCTTGATAGGAAATCCAGCGCAAACCGTGGCAGGCGATTTCATGCCCCAGTTCCTGGAAGGCAGCCACCGCTTCCGGGTTGCGCTTCAGGGCCATCGAGACGCCAAATATGGTCAGCGGCAGGCGCCGCTCCTCGAACATGCGCAGCAAGCGCCACAGTCCGGCGCGCGAGCCGTATTCATAAATCGACTCCATGCTCAGGTGGCGTGCAGGAAAAGCGGCCGCACCGATCATTTCCGACAGAAACGTTTCCGACGCGGCATCACCATGCAGCACGCTGTTTTCCGCCCCTTCCTCGTAATTGAGGACGAATTGCAGCGCGATGCGGGCCTTGCCCGGCCATTGCGGATGCGGTGGCGTGCGGCCATAGCCGATCAAGTCGCGAGGATAATGTTCGTAATTGCTCATGCGGAGGCGCGCCTATAGGAGGACAATGTTGGCTATATGCCCAATCATATAGCCGGACGCAGTCACCGGTATATGATTTGCACGATAAGCACATTCACTCACCCTATATACAGGATAGCAAATGGGAAAACTCAGCACGCATGTACTCGATATCGCCCACGGCAGGCCGGGAGCCGGCGTCAAGGTGGCCCTGTTTTCGGTCGCTCCGGAAGGCAAAGTGTTATTGAAGATGGATATGACCAATAGCGATGGCCGCTGCAGCTCTCCCTTGCTGGAAGGCGACAGCATGAAGGCGGGCCAGTATGAGCTGGTGTTCAATGCAGGCGACTATTTCGCCGCCCAAGGTGTGGAATTGCCCTCGCCCCGCTTCATCGACCTGGTGACCCTGGCCTTCGGCATTGCGCATACGGATGAAAACTACCATGTGCCGCTGGTGGTGTCGCCGTGGTCGTATTCGACTTATCGCGGAAGTTAAGCGACGTTAGATGACAAAGGCAGTGCGTAGCGCTGCCTTTTTTTCGTCCAGCATTCCCCCAACGGCGTAGGTCGGCTTAGCGCAGCGTAAGCCGACAGCAGCCACCGCCGCGCCCCACAAAAGCGCCGGACGAAAAAAAACCCCACCGGAATCCGGCGGGGTTTTCTTCTACTACGAATAACAAGCCTGACGATAACCTACTTTCACACTGGTTGCAGCACTATCATCGGCGCAAAGTTGTTTCACGGTCCTGTTCGGGATGGGAAGGGGTGGGACCAACTTGCTATGGTCATCAGGCATAACTTGTACCGGCGTTTGTCTCCTGTGGGA
The DNA here is from genome assembly GCF_058798615.1 of Janthinobacterium sp. GW822-FHT07H11. NCBI lineage: Bacteria > Pseudomonadati > Pseudomonadota > Betaproteobacteria > Burkholderiales > Oxalobacteraceae > Janthinobacterium > Janthinobacterium sp. GW822-FHT07H11. The sequence continues at coordinate 1,404,106 of NZ_CM179507.1, read as the reverse complement.
CGACAAGGCCATGAATCTGGAAGAAGCAAAGATTTTGGGTAATGAATTGGTGTATCAACACACACGCAACGTTGTACCGTCTTATCCTCTGTACCTGCTAAGGTTATAGGGACAAGCCGTACGGGCAATTAGTACTGGTTAGCTTAATGCATTACTGCACTTCCACACCCAGCCTATCAACGTCCTGGTCTCGAACGACCCTTCAAAGAGCTCAAGGCTCTGGGAAATCTCATCTCAAGGCAAGTTTCCCGCTTAGATGCTTTCAGCGGTTATCTCTTCCGAACTTAGCTACCCGGCAATGCCACTGGCGTGACAACCGGTACACCAGAGGTTCGTCCACTCCGGTCCTCTCGTACTAGGAGCAGCCCCCTTCAAATTTCCAACGCCCACGGCAGATAGGGACCAAACTGTCTCACGACGTTTTAAACCCAGCTCACGTACCACTTTAAATGGCGAACAGCCATACCCTTGGGACCGGCTACAGCCCCAGGATGTGATGAGCCGACATCGAGGTGCCAAACTCCCCCGTCGATATGAACTCTTGGGAGGAATCAGCCTGTTATCCCCAGAGTACCTTTTATCCGTTGAGCGATGGCCCTTCCATACAGAACCACCGGATCACTATGTCCTACTTTCGTACCTGCTCGACTTGTCAGTCTCGCAGTTAAGCACGCTTATGCCATTGCACTATCAACACGATGTCCGACCGTATCTAGCGTACCTTCGAACTCCTCCGTTACACTTTAGGAGGAGACCGCCCCAGTCAAACTGCCTACCATGCACTGTCCCCGATCCGGATAACGGACCAAGGTTAGAACCTCAAACAAACCAGGGTGGTATTTCAAGGTTGGCTCCACGAGAACTAGCGTCCCCGCTTCAAAGCCTCCCACCTATCCTACACAGATTGGTTCAAAGTCCAATGCAAAGCTACAGTAAAGGTTCATGGGGTCTTTCCGTCTAGCCGCGGGTAGATTGCATCATCACAAACATTTCAACTTCGCTGAGTCTCGGGAGGAGACAGTGTGGCCATCGTTACGCCATTCGTGCAGGTCGGAACTTACCCGACAAGGAATTTCGCTACCTTAGGACCGTTATAGTTACGGCCGCCGTTTACTGGGACTTCAATCAAGAGCTTGCACCCCATCATTTAATCTTCCAGCACCGGGCAGGCGTCACACCCTATACGTCCACTTTCGTGTTTGCAGAGTGCTGTGTTTTTATTAAACAGTCGCAGCCACCAGTTTATTGCAACCCTTTCACCCTCATGGAGTAAACCAATCAAGCTACCGGGGCGTACCTTTTCCCGAAGTTACGGTACCAATTTGCCGAGTTCCTTCTCCCGAGTTCTCTCAAGCGCCTTAGAATACTCATCTCGCCCACCTGTGTCGGTTTGCGGTACGGTCTCGTATGACTGAAGCTTAGAGGCTTTTCTTGGAACCACTTCCGATTGCTTCGTGAACAAGTTCACTCGTCCCATCCCCTTGAATTCCGCGCCCGGATTTGCCTAAGCGCCTTCTATGAGACAGAAACTGACTATTCCAACAGTCAGACAACCTTCCGCGATCCGTCCCCCCATCGCATCATACGACGGTGCAGGAATATTAACCTGCTTCCCATCAGCTACGCATCTCTGCCTCGCCTTAGGGGCCGACTCACCCTGCTCCGATGAACGTTGAACAGGAAACCTTGGGCTTACGGCGTGGAGGCTTTTCACCCCCATTATCGCTACTCATGTCAGCATTCGCACTTCTGATACCTCCAGCATCCTTTACAAGACACCTTCGCAGGCTTACAGAACGCTCTCCTACCATATATATTGCTATATATCCGCAGCTTCGGTGACTGGCTTAGCCCCGTTACATCTTCCGCGCAGGACGACTCGATCAGTGAGCTATTACGCTTTCTTTAAATGATGGCTGCTTCTAAGCCAACATCCTGACTGTTTTAGCCTTCCCACTTCGTTTTCCACTTAGCCAATCTTTGGGACCTTAGCTGGCGGTCTGGGTTGTTTCCCTCTTGACGCCGGACGTTAGCACCCGACGTCTGTCTCCCAAGCTCGCACTCATCGGTATTCGGAGTTTGCAATGGTTTGGTAAGTCGCAATGACCCCCTAGCCATAACAGTGCTCTACCCCCGATGGTGATACTTGAGGCACTACCTAAATAGTTTTCGGAGAGAACCAGCTATTTCCAAGTTTGTTTAGCCTTTCACCCCTACCCACAGCTCATCCCCTAATTTTTCAACATTAGTGGGTTCGGACCTCCAGGGCGTGTTACCGCACCTTCATCCTGGCCATGAGTAGATCACTTGGTTTCGGGTCTACACCCAGCGACTGATCGCCCTATTCGGACTCGATTTCTCTACGGCTTCCCTATGCGGTTAACCTTGCCACTGAATGTAAGTCGCTGACCCATTATACAAAAGGTACGCAGTCACGGAACAAGTCCGCTCCTACTGTTTGTATGCACACGGTTTCAGGATCTATTTCACTCCCCTTCCGGGGTTCTTTTCGCCTTTCCCTCACGGTACTGGTTCACTATCGGTCGATTACGAGTATTTAGCCTTGGAGGATGGTCCCCCCATATTCAGACAGGATGTCACGTGTCCCGCCCTACTTGTCGTACGCTTAGTACCACCGGTCCGATTTCACATACGGGGCTATCACCCGCTATGGCTCCTATTTCCAGAGGATTCTGTTATCGGTCCGACTATCACGTACAGGCTCTTCCCATTTCGCTCGCCGCTACTTTGGGAATCTCGGTTGATTTCTTTTCCTGCAGCTACTTAGATGTTTCAGTTCGCCGCGTTCGCCTTGCATACCTATGTATTCAGTATGCAATACCCTAAAAGGGTGGGTTGCCCCATTCGGAAATCTGCGGATCAAAGTGTGTTTGCTCACTCCCCGCAGCTTATCGCAAGCTACTACGTCCTTCATCGCCTGTAATCGCCAAGGCATCCACCATGTGCACTTATTCGCTTGTCCCTATAACGTTAGCCTCTGATTACTAGGTAATCAAAGAGCGCTACAGGGATAAGAAAGTACAACGTTGTTGCTTGTTTGTTGATACATACAATCATTACCCATCGATTCGCTTTTTACGGCAAACCGATCAATAAATAATCTTTACTTCTTCCAGATTGTTAAAGAACGAAACAGCTTTGATCGCTAAAAGATCAAACCTAAACCTGACTGGCTTACGTTTGCACTTTCAAAGTACTTGGTGGAGGATGACGGGATCGAACCGACGACCCCCTGCTTGCAAAGCAGGTGCTCTCCCAGCTGAGCTAATCCCCCTATGGGTCTTGCGTGGCTTTGACCTCTAAAAATCATCTGGCTTTGCCAGTGGTTTTTAGCCATCAACCAAACGAAAGTAGGTTTGTACTTTCGTTTGACGCTTTTACTGGTAGGGCTGGTTGGACTCGAACCAACGACCCCCGCGTTATCAACACGGTGCTCTAACCAGCTGAGCTACAGCCCCAACGCGGTGCTACTACGACTACTGTTTCTTCTTAATTAAACAGCCGATAAGTGTGAACATTTGAGGCGTGAACCATTTAACTGGCTCGTGCAAACTCTAGAAAGGAGGTGATCCAGCCGCACCTTCCGATACGGCTACCTTGTTACGACTTCACCCCAGTCACGAATCCTACCGTGGTAAGCGCCCTCCTTGCGGTTAAGCTACCTACTTCTGGTAAAACCCGCTCCCATGGTGTGACGGGCGGTGTGTACAAGACCCGGGAACGTATTCACCGCGACATGCTGATCCGCGATTACTAGCGATTCCAACTTCATGCAGTCGAGTTGCAGACTACAATCCGGACTACGATACACTTTCTGCGATTAGCTCCCCCTCGCGGGTTGGCGGCGCTCTGTATGTACCATTGTATGACGTGTGAAGCCCTACCCATAAGGGCCATGAGGACTTGACGTCATCCCCACCTTCCTCCGGTTTGTCACCGGCAGTCTCATTAGAGTGCCCTTTCGTAGCAACTAATGACAAGGGTTGCGCTCGTTGCGGGACTTAACCCAACATCTCACGACACGAGCTGACGACAGCCATGCAGCACCTGTGTACTGGTTCTCTTTCGAGCACTCCCCAATCTCTCGGGGATTCCAGCCATGTCAAGGGTAGGTAAGGTTTTTCGCGTTGCATCGAATTAATCCACATCATCCACCGCTTGTGCGGGTCCCCGTCAATTCCTTTGAGTTTTAATCTTGCGACCGTACTCCCCAGGCGGTCTACTTCACGCGTTAGCTGCGTTACCAAGTCAATTAAGACCCGACAACTAGTAGACATCGTTTAGGGCGTGGACTACCAGGGTATCTAATCCTGTTTGCTCCCCACGCTTTCGTGCATGAGCGTCAATCTTGACCCAGGGGGCTGCCTTCGCCATCGGTGTTCCTCCACATATCTACGCATTTCACTGCTACACGTGGAATTCTACCCCCCTCTGCCAGATTCTAGCCTTGCAGTCTCCAATGCAATTCCCAGGTTGAGCCCGGGGATTTCACATCAGACTTACAAAACCGCCTGCGCACGCTTTACGCCCAGTAATTCCGATTAACGCTTGCACCCTACGTATTACCGCGGCTGCTGGCACGTAGTTAGCCGGTGCTTATTCTTCAGGTACCGTCATTAGCAGGAGATATTAGCTCCCACCGTTTCTTCCCTGACAAAAGAGCTTTACAACCCGAAGGCCTTCTTCACTCACGCGGCATTGCTGGATCAGGCTTGCGCCCATTGTCCAAAATTCCCCACTGCTGCCTCCCGTAGGAGTCTGGACCGTGTCTCAGTTCCAGTGTGGCTGGTCGTCCTCTCAGACCAGCTACTGATCGATGCCTTGGTAGGCTTTTACCCTACCAACTAGCTAATCAGATATCGGCCGCTCCACGAGCATGAGGTCTTGCGATCCCCCACTTTCATCCTTAGATCGTATGCGGTATTAGCGTAACTTTCGCTACGTTATCCCCCACTCCAGGGTACGTTCCGATATATTACTCACCCGTTCGCCACTCGCCACCAGAGCAAGCTCCGTGCTGCCGTTCGACTTGCATGTGTAAGGCATGCCGCCAGCGTTCAATCTGAGCCAGGATCAAACTCTTCAGTTTAATCTCTGTTACTTTGCCATTTTATTGGCACCGTCTTGCGACGGGTCGCTCACTTCAAAAACAACTGACAGGCCACTACTTGCGTAGCGTCCTATTTCATTTATTTATTCGTGAACATTTGATATTTTAAGTTAGACGCCAATCCTAAGATCGGCGCTGCACTTGCATCAAATGCCCACACTTATCGACTGTTAATTGTTAAAGAACGGTATTCGGTGCTACTTTCGCGCTATCGACAAAGCGTTGTGTTTGTCAGCTGCGAAGAAGGAAGAGTATGAAGCATTTCGCTAAATCCGTCAACTCCTTCTTTTCTACCCTGCTTCACTCGGCATTTGCATGCGTCGTTCAGCGAGGGGGCGAATTATAGCCCTGAGCCGTACGCCCTGCAAGGGCTATTTTCAACCTTGGCAACCCCCGGCTGGCACCGCACTTGCTTATACAGGCATAGGCACTGACCACCAATGGGAACAACTCTGGGCCAGGCAGCAACACTGGGGACAGCCCGGCTCGCTATGCTTTGCTCCCATCTGTAACAGGTGCTACATTATGGAACACTCTCGATATTCAAAAGAGCGCAGCAGCATAGGGCCCAACGGAGGCAACGAGATCATGTATCAACCGTCAGCTACGTACCGTAGCGCACCGTTTTCGTCCCTTGCGGACGCAAACCCATCACCTGCGGGACAGGACAACGTTCCCGTTATCATAGAGACCTCCCATCAGCGTTCGGTCGCCTTTGGCCTGTCGCCCACGGCCACGCCCGACTTTACGCCTGCGGGAAAGTCCGATCTGACACTGCTGATCGAACAAAACCGCATGCTGCACACGCATGCGCTGCCGGCGATGGAAACCTTGTACCAGCAGATCGTCAACACGCATAACATGGTGATCCTCACGGATGCCAACGGCGTGATCGTGCACTCGCTGGGCGACGACGACTTTCTCGAGAAAGCCAACCGCGTGGCCTTGCAGCCCGGCGTGGCGTGGTCGGAACAAAGCCGTGGCACGAATGCCATCGGCACGGCCATCACGGAAAAAGTACCGACTTTGGTCCATGCGGACCAGCATTACCTGGCCGCCAATCACTTCCTGACTTGCTCAGCCGCACCGATCACCGACCACCGGGGCAATGTCATCGGCGTGCTGGACGTGTCGAGCGACCAGCGCAGTTTCCACAAGCATACGATGGCCCTGGTGCGCATGTCGGCGCTGATGATCGAAAATCAGCTGTTTTCCGCCACCTTCGAAGACGCCATCACCGTGCACTTCCACGCCCGTCCCGAATTCATCGGCACCTTGATGGAAGGCATCGCCTCATTCACGCCGGGCGGCCGTTTTTTGTCCGCCAACAAGAATGGTTTATTCCAGCTGGGCCTGTCATTCGCCGCGCTGCAATCGCATACCTTCAGCTCGCTGTTCGGCTTGCCCGTTTCCGCCCTGTACGAGCATTACCGCACGGCCTCACCCGGTTTGCTGAACCTGTGCATGCACAGCGGCGTGCGCGTGTATGGACGTGCGCAGTTGCGCCTGTCCAATAGCGTCTTCCAGCACGGCTTTACTGCCAGCACCGACCATAGCGACATCAACGCCGTGCCAGCCCAGGTGCCCGCGCCGGCCAGCCATGCAGCCAACGCGGCCCGGCGCCTGTCCGGCCTCCGTTACCTGCGCACGGGCGACCCGCAACTGGAACTGGTGATCGAAAAGGTCAACAAGGTGCTGGGGCGCGACATTCCCATCCTCGTCATGGGCGAAACAGGCACCGGCAAGGAATTGCTGGCGCAAGCCATCCATAACGACTCGCCACGGGCCATGGGACCGTTTATCGCCGTCAATTGCGCGTCGATTCCGGAAACCCTGATCGAGTCTGAATTGTTCGGCTATGAAGACGGCGCCTTCACGGGGGCGCGCAAGAAAGGCGCGGTGGGCAAGATACTGCAGGCAAATGGCGGCACCTTGTTCCTTGATGAGATCGGCGACATGCCCTTCGGCCTGCAGGCGCGCCTGCTGCGCGTGCTGCAGGAACGCATGGTCACGCCGCTAGGCAGCAGCAAGTCCATCACCGTCAACGTGGAATTGATCTGCGCCACCAATCACAATTTGCGCGACCGCATGGCCAAGGGCCTGTTCCGCGAAGACTTGTATTATCGGCTCAATGGCCTGGTGGTCAAGCTGCCGCCGCTGCGCGAACGCATGGACCTCGATACGGTCGTGAAAAAAATCCTCGCGACGGAAGCGCCCGACACGCGCTACACGGTGGCGCCCGATATCCTGCGCCTGTTCCACCAGCATAAGTGGCCGGGCAACTTCCGCCAGTTGACGAACCTGTTGCGCACGGCCATCGTCATGGCGGGCGACGAACATGAAATCTGTTTGCGCCACATGCCCGATGATTTCCTCGACGATATTGAAATGACGCAAGCGACTGCCGCCAGCGCCAGCACGGACCGCATGATCGCGGCCGGCGCCAACCTGGAAGAGATGGAGCAAAGCGCGATCCTCAAATCGCTCGATGCGCACGGCGGCAACGTCTCGGCCACGGCCCGCGCGCTGGGCGTGTCGCGCAACACGATCTACCGCAAGGTGCCGCACCTGAAATAGCCTAGAGTAGACGGGGAAAGCCGGGCGACATCCTGCGCTGGCCCAGCTTGTCGATGGTCATCAGGTCGATCCCGTCCATGCGCGCGGCCATGGCGTGCGCACGTGCGGCCCCTGTCACCATGAAGGTCGTCGACAAGCCATCGGCCAGCAAGCCCGTCGGTGCCAGCACGGTCACGCTGGCCAGTTCGCGCGGCGAATCGCCGATCGACGGGTCGAAGATGTGGTGGTGCTTGAAATCAGGCGTGAACGTGCATTCGTAGTCGCCGGACGTGGCCACGCTGCGCCCTGCCACTTTCAAGGTGGCGGCCAGGATTTCCCCGTCGCGCGGATCCCGGATGCCCAGGGTCCAGGGACGGCGCACGGAACGCTGTCCGCGCGCAATGAACTCGCCCGTGTCGAGCAGCGCGTGCCGTATGCCGCGCGCCTGCACGGCCGCCAGCGCCATGTCCGCCGCGTAGCCTTGCGCCAGGCCATTCAAGGTCAGCGCCATGCCGGGCTGAAGAAAACGCACTTCGCGTCTATCCCACGCCAGTTGCCGCCACCCGACGCGTGCTTGCGCCGCACGGCGCGGCGCCTCCGCCGGCAAGCCAGCCTGGTCGGCCGCCGTCCGGAACAGCTGCCATAAGGGTTGCACGGTGACATCAAACGCCCCCTCGCTCCATTGCGACAAAGACCGTGCCTGCGCCAGCACCGCCAGCAAATGGGGATCGGGCCGGGCCAGGCGGCCGTCGCGGTTCAATTGAAAGACTTGGCTGGCGGGACTGTAAATGCTCATCAGCCGGTCTATATTCCTGGCAGCATGAAATGCGTCTTCCATCGCCAGTTCCGCCTGGCGCTGGTCATGGTGCAGCACACTGACGGTGATCGTCGTGCCAAATGCCAGCGCGGCGCCGTGGTACAGGCGCATGCCGGATGGGGCAACCGTGCCGCGCGCCATGCTTCCAGGCAAACACAAGCCGGCCATGCCGGCCACGCTGCCGATCGCCGCCGAGATAAAGGTTCTACGCTGCATTACTGCTCTCCTCCACCGCTGCCCTGGCTATCGGTATGGTACGGGCACGCTTGATTTCCAGCATCAAGGGTGCGCATTTTTCATCACTGGCATGAATCACCACGCAATCCATGCACTGGAAACACTCGTCGTAATCGACCTTGCCGCTCGGTGCGATGGCGTGATACTCGCAACGGTGGCGGCACGTCTGGCAAGGCGTGCCGCACTCCTTGCGGCGGGGAATCCAGTTGAACAGGCGAAAGCGCCCCAGCAGCGCCAGCGCCGCGCCAAACGGGCACAGATAGCGGCAAAAGAATTTGTAGGAAACACTGCTCAGCAGCAGCAAGCCCACGGCATACGCGACGAAGGGCCAGGCGCGCACGAAATTCAAGGTAATGGCCGTCTTGAACGGCTCCAGCTCCACCAGCTTGTCGGTGATCTGGCTGGAAAACATGCTGCTGCCCAGAATGGCCGCCAGCAAGCCATACTTGATCCATTTCAAGCGCCCGTCCAGGCGCGGCTTGATCTTCCATTGAGGCAAACGCAGCCACTGTCCGAGTTTACCCATGCATTCCTGCAGCGCGCCAAATGGACACAGCCAGCCGCAAAACGTGCCACGTCCCCAGATAAACAGGCTGAGCAACACGAAAGCCCACAGGATCACCGTCATCGGATCGAACAGGAAAAAGCCCAGGCTGCGGCCCGCCAGCAGCGCCTGGATTACTCCCGTGAGATTAACAATCGACAACTGCCCTTGCGCGTAATAGCCGATGAAGCCAACCGTAAATACCAGGAACAGGCAGCGGAACCACACGAATTGCCGGCCATCGCGCACCAGGCGTTTCTGCCAGGCCAGGGCGCCGCCCAGCAGCGCCAGCCCGGCCAGCAAAATCAGTAGCTCAGCCTTGCGCCCCTTCCACGTACCGCGCCAGCTGGCATCGTCGCCTTGCGGCGCGCTATAAAACTCGGCCGGCAAGCGGTAGCTGAAATCGACGTTGCGGGCGATGCGTTCCGGATACACGATACCTTTGCTGCGTGTGATCGGCATGGTAAACGCCAGCGGGCTGGCCGCATCGAGCCCCGCCTGGCTGATGACGCGGAAGACAGCGATATTTTCAGTCGGCAACGCAGTCCCTTCCGACAAGCGCAATTCCAGGTCCAGGTCGCGCATATCGATGGGCAAGCCATCCTGCTTCAGCAACAGCCTGTCCGGCACCGTGCCGCGCACGAAGTCCTCGCCCAGCACGCTGTAGCGCCCACGCGACATGACGAGGATGGCGTGGTCGCCCTCGTCGAGCCGGTTACGCAGCTTGTTCCAGCTGCGCTCCGTCAACAGATTGCGTCCCACGGTGGGCACGGAGACATACGCCAGGTACAGGTCGATGAACACGCCTTCCGGATCGCGCGCAGCTTCCGGTTCGAGTCCGGCTCCGGGACTGCCGGCAAACAGGCTCTCCACCTCCTTGTTGCTCAGGCGCACATGCTGGATCAAGCCCTGTTCGAGCATCTGCACCACGCTGAGTTTCTCGAACACCCCCATGCGGATGCGGGCGATCTGGTCCGGGTCGCGGCCTTGCGCGAAACCGAGTTTTTTGCGCGACACTTTCAAGGCCGAGGCCAGCACGCTCTGGTTGATGATACGCACGGAAGCCGTGGCCTTCGACACGCCGTCGATATCGGCATGCGTGGCATCCGCTGCACGTTTCCTCTGGGCACCGATGGCGATATTCTGCTTGAGCGACAAGCCCTGGTACTGTTTGACGAACTGGAACAACGGCGCTTCACCTAGGCCATCGAGAAACACGGGTTCGTGGTGCGACAACACGGCGACATCGAGAAAACTGCCCTGTGGATTGATGGCGATCAACAGATTGACGGGCACGCCGGAAAAGCCGGGAATCGGTGCCAGGTCCACCGACTCGAAGACATAGCCGACCAGCTCGGTGGCCGTGGCATTTTGCTTGAACAGGGGCCAGACGGGCAAGTCGGCTTCCTTCTCGCCCACGACGAGGGGCGCGGGAAAGCGCCGCGCCAGCTCGGCCTGGGTGAGCACGCCCGCCCACGCCTGTCCCAGGATGAACAGGAATAGCCAGCACCCGATGAACAACCGCATTATCCGCATGCACTGTGCTCCGCGCGGCGCCGCAGATTCCGGCGCCGCATTCATTGGTTAGAAGAAAATAATGCCGCCCAGGGACACGCCATTCATCTTCGCTTCGCCACCCGTAAAGCCTTTCGAGCGCGTCTGTCCCAGTTCGCCCACCAGGGTAATGGCGCTGTTAAGCGAATAGTAGGCGCCCAGGGTCAGGTTGGCGTTCGACTTCAGGCCGCCCGTGCCGGCCGTGTTGTCGTCGTTCTTGCTGATGCCGTAGGACAAGCCCAGTTTCAGCTTGTCCGTTGTCTTGTACGTGCCTTGCAAGAGCCAGTTCTTCGACTTGGTATCGCCCTGGTCCGCATCGGACAGGATGCCCAGCCCTTTGCCGCCCTGGAAATTCACCAGCACGCCAGCCGGCCCCATCTGGTAGGAGCCGCCCACTTCCACGCCGCGCATGGTCAAGTCGTCGACGCCGGGCGTCTTCGACGTGAATTTCTGCGACTTTACTCCTAACCAGGCTTTCAAGCCCTCTTGTGCATACGTCAGCTGAGCCTGCACTTGCGGACTCGATTTCGCTGAATAGGTCGAGCCAGCCACGATGGGCGTATCGGACACGGGGCTGACCAGCGCCACGTCGACGCCAACGCCGCCGGACTTCGGCGAGCTGTACATGATCTGGCCATAGTTGCCCAGATAGGTATAGCCGGCGCCGATATGGCCCAGGGCCACCCGGCCCCGCTGCGTCGCCTGCACCGGTGCGCCCGAACCCAACAAGGTCATGTCGGACAGGATCGCATTCGCGCCGAAGATGCCATAGTCGCGGCCCAGCTTGAAAGTGCCCATGTGCTCATTGCCAAACGTAAAGAAAGCCTGGCGCACGTCAACCACGCTGTTCTGGCTGATGGCGCTGTCGGTGGCCGTCGAGTTGTAGATGCCGATCAAGGCTTTCACGTCATACTCGCCCAGGCGCGACGTTGCCGAGGTGATCAAGCCGTTCGGCAACAAACCGTTGCCGATGGTGGTGCGGTCCTTCTCGCCGCCGCAACCGAGCGCCTGGCCGCCCAGCGCCAGCCCGCCCACCGCATCGCCCGAACACGACACTTGCGTGTAATAGGCGTTGACGATGCCGCCCACCGACACGGTCCAGTCGCCGGCCTTGATATCGACGGCTTGGGCCGATCCCATCGCTGCGATACTCATGACACCCAGGCTCCCCAGCTTGATGAATTTGTTCATTTTTTTCTCCTCAGTCTTCTCTGTTTTTAGTGTGCACACCAGTAATTGATGTAACTCAATCTTGGCAATAAGCGTGCCCAACACAGCGCAGGGGAAGAGTAGGAAAAAGTCGCTTTTACTTGTGCAATAGCGGATCAATCACGGTTGGCAGTGTTACTTTTTAGATCGCCAGGAACAGGATCGGCCATGCCTGCGTAAACAAAAAACTGACGGCCGCAGCCGTCAGAAAAAAACAAAGCACCCAGCGGGACAGGGAGACATCCATCCGGCATCGCCGAGTGCTTTACCCCATTACTTTGACGCCAGCTTGAACACCCACACGGAACCGCCCTGCTCCAGGAAGTTGACTTTCTTCGCCACTTCGCCGCCCCACAGCGGCACCGCGCCACCCCAGCCGGAAACCACGGCGACATACTGCGTATCGCCATCCTGCCAGGTCACGGGCGGCGCGACGACGCCGGAACCGGTCTGGAATTTCCACAGTTCCTTGCCCGTCTTCGCATCGACGGCTTTCAGGTAGCCTTCCGGCGTGCCGTAGAACACCAGATTGCCGGCTGTACTCATCACGCCGCCCCACAATGGCGCATTGTTCTTGATTTCCCAGACGATCTTGCCCGTCTTCGGATCGATGGCGCGCATGGCGCCGATGTAATCGTCAAACAGCGGCCTGATGGTGAAACCGGCACCGAGGAAGGCGCCGCCCTTCTTGTAGCTGATCGGCTCGTTCCAGATATCCATGCCCCATTCGTTGGCCGGCACATAGAACAACTTGGTTTGCGGCGAGTAGGCCATCGGCATCTGGTTTTTCGCGCCCAGGAAGGCCGGGGCGGAAAATACCGTCGTGCCCTTCTTGCCTTCTTCTCCCTTGGTCGGATCGCCGGGACGGTTGGCGGCAATGAAGTTCGGCCGGCCCGTCTTCAGGTCAATGCTGCTGGCCCAGGTGATTTTCTTGACGAAGGGGAAGGCGTTCTGCAGCTTGCCCGAGGTGGCATCGATCACATAGAAAAAGCCGTTACGGTCGGCCTTGCCGCCGTAGCGCTTGCCATCCATGTCAAAGGTGACGAACTCATTGGCGCCATCGAAGTCCCAGGAATCGTTGGGCGTGTTCTGGTAGGCCCATTTGATCTGGCCCGTCTTCACGTCGAGCGCGACGGTGGAAGAGGAATACAGGTTGTCGCCCGGCCGCAAATGGCTGTTCCATGGCGCGGGGTTGCCCGTGCCGAAATACGCGAGCTTGGTCTGCGGATCATAGGTGCCGCCCATCCAGGTGGAAGCGCCACCGGTTTTCCACAGGTCGCCCGGCCACGTCTTGTTGACGGTGCCCGAAATGCCGTTGTCGATGGCCTTGCCATCCTTGTCATAGCGGTGGCCCATATGGCCTTCCACGGTCGGACGGCTCCAGACCAGGTCGCCCGTCATCGGATTGCGCGCCTCGACCCGGCCGACGATGCCGAATTCCCCGCCCGACACGCCCGTCAGCAGCAGGCCGTCCGCGATCAGCGGGGCGGCCGTCATCGAATAGCCGGCGGCGTAATCATCGACTTTTTCCTTCCAGACGATCTTGCCCGTGTTCTGGTCCAGCGCCACCAGATAGGCGTCCAGCGTGCCGAAAATCACCAGGTTGCCGTACAGGGCCGCGCCGCGGTTGACCACGTCGCAGCAGGGCATGATGCCGTCCGGCAAGCGGTGTTCATATTTCCACAGCTTGGCGCCCGTTTTCAAGTCGACGGCGAAGATGCGCGAATACGAAGCCGTGACGAACATCTTGCCGTTATGAATCAATGGCTGCGATTCCTGCCCCCGCTGCTTCTCGCCACCAAATGAAAACGACCAGGCCGGCACCAGCTTGGCCACCGTCTTGTCATTGATCTGCGTCAGCGGCGAATAGCGCTGGCCTTGCGTGCCCATGCCGAATGACAGGACGCTGGTCGGATTCTTCGCCGTGCTGTCGAGCATGGCATTGGTGACATTGCCCACGTCGGCCGCCTGGGCGAACGATGCCAAGGTCATACTGACGACTATCCCCATGATTTTTTTCTGCACAATCATCTCCCTCTGTTATTAGTATGTGTATGTATCAAGTGCTGCCGTGGTCATGCGGTTGCGCATGCAGCAAGGCGCACTCTTCATCGGTAAACAGGCGCGAACGCGTCAGGAAGCGCTTGCCCGTGCCGTTGTCGAGTGAAAACATGCCGCCATTGCCATCGACCACATCGATAATCAACTGGGTATGCTCCCAGTACTCGAATTGCTCGAGTCCCATGTAGAACGGTGTGCCATTCAAATTGCCGAGATAAATGTCGGTATCGCTGACATCGAACTCGCCCAGCGCATAGCACATGGGCGCACTGCCGTCGCAGCAGCCGCCCGACTGGAAAAACATCAGCGGACCGTGACGCTCACGCAACTTGTCCATCATTTCCAGCGCCGCATCGGTGGCGACCACCCTGGCAATTGCTGCACCCATGGCATCCCTTTCATGCGCGCCGCGCCATTTTCCTGGCGCGGCGCATGTTGCCGGTTTAGAAGAAGCCCAGCGCTTTCGGGCTATAGCTCACCAGCAAGTTCTTCGTTTGCTGGTAGTGGTCGAGCATCATCTTGTGGTTTTCGCGGCCGATACCCGATTGCTTGTAGCCGCCGAACGCGGCGTGGGCCGGGTACAGGTGGTAGCAATTGGTCCACACGCGGCCCGCCTGGATGGCGCGGCCCATGCGGAAGGCGCGCGAACCGTCGCGCGTCCACAAACCGGCGCCCAGGCCGTACAGGGTGTCGTTGGCAATGGCCAGCGCGTCGGCTTCATCCTTGAAGGTGGTCACGGACACGACCGGCCCGAAAATCTCTTCCTGGAAGATGCGCATCTTGTTGTGGCCCTTGAACACGGTCGGACGCACGTAGTAGCCGCCTTCCAGGTCGCCCGCCTGCGTGTGGCGCTCGCCGCCGGCCAGCACTTCAGCGCCTTCCTGGCGGCCGATGTCGAGGTAGGACAGGATTTTTTCCAGCTGCTCCTGCGATGCCTGCGCACCGATCATGGTGGACGAGTCGAGCGGATTGCCCTGCTTGATGGCGGCCACGCGTTTGAGCGCGCGCTCGATGAATTTCTCGTAGATCGATTCCTGGATCAGCACGCGCGATGGGCAAGTGCACACCTCGCCTTGATTCAGCGCAAACATCGCAAAGCCTTCCAGGCACTTGTCGAAATACTCGTCGTCCGCATCCATCACGTCTTCAAAGAAGATGTTCGGCGACTTGCCGCCCAGTTCCAGGGTGACGGGAATCAGGTTTTGCGCGGCGTAGCCCATGATCAGGCGGCCCGTGCCCGTTTCGCCCGTGAAAGCGATCTTGGCGATGCGCTTGCTCGAGGCCAGCGGCTTGCCCGCTTCCAGGCCGAAACCGTTGATGATGTTCAGCACGCCTGGCGGCAACAGGTCGCCGATCAGCTCGATCAACACCATGATGGAAGCGGGGGTTTGCTCGGCCGGTTTCAGGACCACGCAATTGCCGGCGGCCAGGGCTGGCGCCAGTTTCCACACGGCCATCAGGATAGGGAAATTCCACGGAATGATCTGGCCCACGACGCCCAGCGGCTCATGGTAGTGATAGGCATAGGTTTCCGAGTCGATTTGCGCGACGGAACCTTCCTGCGCACGGATGCAGCCGGCAAAGTAACGGAAATGGTCGATGGCCAGCGGAATGTCGGCATTCATCGTTTCGCGGATGGGCTTGCCGTTGTCGATGGTTTCCGCCGTGGCGATCAGGCTCAGGTTCTGTTCGATGCGGTCGGCGATGCGGTTCAGGATATTGGCGCGCTCGGCAGGCGAAGTCTTGCCCCAGGCATCCTTGGCGGCATGCGCGGCGTCCAGCGCCAGCTCGACGTCTTCCGTCGTGGAACGGGCGATTTCGCAAAACGGCAAGCCCGTGATCGGCGTGATGTTGGGAAAGTATTCACCTTTTACTGGGGCAACGAATTTGCCGCCGATGTAATTGTCATAGCGTTGTTTGAAGGGATTGGCTACGCCCAGTTTGCTGATGTCTGCGAGATTCATGTCGTCCTCTATCGGGTTAATTAGAATGGAAGTGCTGTAATTAAAATCAAACGTCCTGGTACAGATGGGGTAAGTACACGGAGTCTTCCGCAAATGCCGTGCCAGCTCGCCGCCTGCCTACAAAATTAGCGCGTTTTACCCCTGATGCAAGGGGGAAGCGCCTGAATCGGCGCTGTTTTCAGCATGCATGCCCCTGAGTCCCGGGCACGGCCACCTGTTTGCGTTTTGAACAGGGCGGCGGCGTCCTGTTCCAATCCGTGCCAGCCCTGCTGCTGCGCCCCTGCGCCGCTGCACAATGGAACAGGTGTACCAGACTGGAACACCTGTTCCTGTTCCGCTACCGAATCACCACGCCCCACGGCAATTCACCAACGGTAATATCAGCCACCTTGCGCGCAGTGGCCGTATCGATGACGGAAACGCTGTTCGAACGGCCATTGGCCACGTACAGCTTGCTCCCGTCCGGCGTGATGGCCATGTTCCACGGACGCTTGCCGACGGCAATAGTGGCCGTCACTTGGTTGCTGGCCGTATCGATCACCATCACCGTGCCGTCCGTGCCATTCGATACATACACTTGCTTGCCGCCGGGATGGACGACGATGCCATTCGCATTCTTGCCTGCAGGAATGGTGGCGACGGCCTTGCGCGCGGCCATGTCGATGACGTAGACGGCATTGACCAGTTCGCACGCCACATAGGCACGGCCGGAGTCCGGACTGAAACCGATACCGCGCGGACGCAGTCCCACGGCGATGGACGCCACCTGGCGGCGTTGCGCGACATCAATGACATCGACTTGCTCGGCCTCTTCGGCGCTGACCAGCAGCCAGCGCCCGTCCGGGCTGAAGACCGCATGCTCCGGGTTGCGCCCCTCTACCTTGATATCGGCGAGCACGACGCCGGTCTGGCCATCGAGCAGGGCCACGCTATTGTTTTCCTCGACGGCCACGGCGACGTAACTGCCGTCTTGCGAGGCGCTCACGCCTTCGGGTGACTTGCCCAGCGCCACCGTGCGCACGGGCGTGCCAGCCGCGTTATCGATCAGCAGCAAGGCGCTGCTGGCCGCGTCCGTGACAAACAATTGCCGCCCGGTGGGATCGGCGGCAATGCCGCGCGGACGCTTGCCCGCCGCGATCTGGCGTACCACCTGGTCGGTGGCCGTATCGATCACGCTCAAGGTGCCCGATTTTTCATTGGGGACATAGGCAAAAGGAGCGGCCTGGAGAGCAGTACTGGCAAGCGCGGGCAACAGCCAGCACACCTGGCGCAAGCGCGGGAAGAAGTTGGGCATAATCACCTTTTCAATGGCAAAACACAGGAAAAGCGCGCGGCATCGGCGCCTCTGATAATTGCTGTATGCAAACGCCGTGCCACTGACACGCGTATAATTTCAGCCCACCAATGGAGACATGGCAGGCATATTGCTTGATAAGACTATGCAGACCTGTGCCGCTCACGCGCTCAAGCAGGCTTTTATTCACATTGGAGAATCCGCATGCAGCATCGTTTCCGCCTGAACACCATCGCCAGCCTGTTTGTCGCCGGCAGCGCCACCCTCGCCCCCCATGTCTTCGCTGCCGAGTCCGCTGACCTGGCCGCCGGGCAACTCATGGATACGGTGGTCGTCAGCGGCAGCCGCATCGCCCACCCGAGCCAGGAAGTGCCGGCCTCGATCGACGTGGTCGACAGCGCCCGCATCCAGGATGGGCAAATCCGCGTCAATGCCTCGGAAGCGCTGGCCGCCGTGCCCGGCCTGGTGGTGCAGAACCGCCAGAACTATGCGCAAGACCTGCAGATTTCGTCGCGTGGCTTCGGCGCCCGCTCGGCCTTCGGCGTGCGCGGCGTCAAGCTGATCAGCGATGGCATTCCTGCCAGCATGCCCGATGGCCAAGGCCAGGCCGCCACCTTCAACCTCGATACGGCCGAGCGCATCGAAGTGCTGCGCGGACCGTTTTCTGCCATCTATGGCAACCACTCGGGCGGCGTGATCCAGCTGTTCTCCAAGGATGGGCAAAATCCCCCATCCGTCGAATTGAACGTGACGGGCGGCAGTTTCGGCACCAGCAAGGTGGACCTGTCGGCGCAAGGCCAGGCAGGCGGCATCGGCTACGTGCTCGACGGTTCGCGCTTCCGCACGGACGGCTTCCGCGACCACAGCGCCGCCACGCGCGAACAGGCGTTCGGCAAGATCACGGTCAAGCCGAATGCGGACAGCAAGCTGACCATCGTTGCCAACAGCCTGCACCAGGGCAATACGCAAGATCCGCTGGGCGCCACCTGGCCCACGTTTGCCCGCGACCCGCGCGCCGGTGAAATCGATGCGAGCGACACGCAAACCCCGAAACGCACCCTGGCCGAACGCTACAACACGCGCAAGAGCATCGACCACCAGCAGATCGGCGCCACCTATGAACAGTCGTTCGGCGATGACCGCCTGCATGTAATGGTGTATGGCGGCAACCGCGATGTGATCCAGTACCAGGCATTCACCAAGGGTTTCCAGGCGCCAGCCAGCCATTCGGGCGGCGTGGTCGACTTCCAGCGCCAGTTCTACGGCATCGACACCAACTGGCTGCACGTCAACCAGCTGGCTGGCGGCAAGCTGAGCACCACCATCGGCATCGATTACGGCCGCTCCAGCGATGACCGCACCGGCTATGAGAATTACATTGGCAATACCTTTGGCGTGAAGGGCAAGCTGCGCCGCGACGAGCAGGATGTCGTCTCCAGCCTCGATCCGTATCTCCAGATGGAATGGCAAAGCGGGCCATGGCTGCTCAGCGCAGGTTTGCGCTACAGCAAGATGAAAGTGTCGGTCAACGACCACTTCCTCGGCAATGGCAACGACAGCGGCAGCCTGGAATACAGCCACACGACGCCCGTGCTGGGCCTGCTGTATAAACTGACGCCGAACGTCAACGTCTACGCCAGCGCCGCGCGCGGCTTCGAAGCGCCCACCCTGAACGAACTGTTTTACTCGGGTACGGGCGGCGGCTTCAATTACCAGCTGAAACCGGCCACCAGCACCAACCTGGAAGCGGGCATCAAGGCCAGGATCAACAACAATACGCATGTGAACGCGGCTGTGTTCCAGATCAAGACCAACGACGAACTGGTGGTCGACAAGTCCAGCGGCGGACGCACCAGCTATCGCAATGCAGGTAAAACCTTGCGCCAGGGCATGGAAGTATCGCTGGACTCGACCCTGCCGTATGGCTTCACGACAAAAGTGGCGCTGACCAGCCTGCACGCCGTGTATGACCAGGCGTTTGGCAACGTGCGCGAAGGCAGCCGCCTGCCGGGCGTGCCCAGCGCCAACCTGTTCGCGGAACTGGCCTGGAAAGACACGCTCGACCGTTTCGGCGCGGCGCTGGAAAGCGTGGCCAGCAATCAGGTGTATGCGGAAGACAGCAACAGTGAAAAGCCGGCGCCCGGCTACACGGTGTTCAATGCGCGCGTCAACGCCAAACAAAACGTGGGGAATTGGCGCTTCAAGGAGTTTGCCCGCCTGAACAATCTTTTCGACAAGACCTACGTGGGCTCCGTCATCGTCGGCGACAGCAACAAGCGCTACTATGAAGCGGCGCCGGGACGCAATTGGTTGTTGGGCGTCAGCGCCCAATACGCGTTTTAAGAACACCTGAGAAAAAGTCCATGGCCGCGTTGCATTGCCTTGTCGTACTATTCGTACTGCCTGCGGCAATGCGCCTTGCCCTGAACATTTTTCAGGCGTCCTCATGAAAAAGCCCGCGCATCTTCCAATGCGCGGGCTTTATTATCATCCAACATGGCCTGTTACGGCCGCGCTTCCTTCACGCCATACTTTTCAAAGATGGCTTTTAGCTCCCCGCTGGCTGCCATCTCGTTCATGGCTGCCTGCAGCAGCTTGGCCACGTCGAGCTGCTCCTTGCTGACGGCCAGTCCCACGGCCCAGCCGGCACGCGGCAGGCGCGAAAATGCCACTTCGCTCAAGGGGAAGGCAGGGTCGCTTTTCAGCACCGACTCGATTTCCGAGCGGTTCGCCAGCACGGCGTCGAGCTTGCCTGCCTGCAATTGCTGCAAGGCTTCGGCGGCCGTGTCGAAGATGCGCACGTCGTCGCGGTATCGGCCATTGTCTTCGCCCAGCATCAGCATGGCGGCGATCGACACCTTTTCCACGCCGATGCGCTTGCCGGCCAGCGAAGCGACGCCGTCGAACTGCGGCACGGCTTGCGCGCTGCGCGCCAGGCGCACGGTTTCCACGTAATACGGCGCAAAGATCTCGACCTTGCTGTTGTCGGCCATCAATTGCTTGTCGACCGGCACGTGCAACATCACGTCGGCGGGACCGTAACCAAGGTAATGCCCCTTCCACACCATATTGCGCAAGTCATCGTTGAGGTTTTCGCCGGCAGGAAAGGGCAGCAGGCTCAGTTTCAGCCCCAGCTTTTTGGCCAGCGCCTCGGCAATGTCGATATCGATGCCCGCGCCCTTGTCGGAAAACGGGGCGAACTCGTTATACACGGCTACCTTCAGGCTGCCCGACTGCTGCACTTTCTGCCAGTCGGCGCGCGCCGGCGCGGCTGCGCACAGCGCCAGGCAGGCGAGCGAGAGCATCGCGCGCGCGCCCCGGAGTTGAAATGAACGCATGGGACTCCTTCGTTATCAGTTCGACCTAATTAGACTCGCGGCGGGTTTCCAGATAGGTCTTGATGGCCCACATGGCTTCCTGGTTGAACACGCCCTCGAACGGCGGCATGTACACGGCGCCATTGCGTACTTTACCGTGGCGGATGGTCGCCAGGAAATAATTGTCCGTTTCTTTGTAGCAGGCCTGTTTCTTTGTCTCATTCTTGATGCCGAAGCAATCGCGGTCCAGCTGGCGCAGGTCCGGCGCGATGCCGCCCGAGATGGCTTCGATGCCGTGGCAGCGCGCGCAGTTCTGGTTGTAGGCCGAGGTGCCCACCGTCAGGGCCAGCTTGTTGCCCCGATACGGGTTTTGTTCGAGCCACTTGTCACCCACCTTGGGCAAGCCCGTGGTGTCGACGCCTTGCGGCGTGACATTGCCGTGCGCATAAGCTTGCGGCAAGGTCAGCAGGGAAGTGAGGGCAACGGCGCCGGCGGCGGCCACGCCGAGCAGGGTACGGATGGAATAGGTCATGCTGGTCTCCTTGGTTTTTTTAGTGAATATCCAAGAAGAGCAAATGCCATGCCATGCTTGCATGCCCCTGATCCGGCCGCCCATGTATCAATTTGGAACAGCTGCAACACCTGTTTGTATCACCGCGCGCCTCAGGCGGCGGCCAGCGTGCAAATGCTGTGCCTCTCCTGCTGCTCGAAAGTGATACGCACAGGCAAGAATCTGGAAATCACCTCGGCATTCGTCAACGCATGCTGCGACACCTTGCTGCAGCTGAAAGCACCGCCGCCGGCCAGCGCCATTGGCAGCAGAAGCTGGTCCGCCAGGTGTTCACCCACGGCCGCGTCCGACTTGAGATAGGCGCGTACCTCGTTCAGCAGGCGCTTGGCCACGGATTCGGCCAGCAAGTGCTTTTCGCCGAAAGAAGTAAACACTTCCGTCACATGCTCATGCTCCAATGTCAGCAACAGGACATTGCCAGGTCCCTGGTCCGCCGGCAAGCCGACGAGGCGCAACTGCTTGCCGCTCCAGCCCATGCCCTCGGCGACGCGCTCGAGCTCGCGCTGCGCCACGTTCACATGCACGCCCGCCACCATGCTTTCCGCATACCCGGCCTTCCGCTCGCCGCGCTGCAGCAATGAAATGGGCCGCAAGCGCTGGCACGGTTGCACGCTGGCCTGCACCTCGCCACCGCCCGCGGGATGAAAGCCGTAGCGCTGCTGCGTCATCTCTACCTCGGCGCCCATCTGTTCCAGGATACGGCCATACGCGCGCTGCAGGAAATGCACGGGCGGCGCCATGGCATTGTGCGTGCCGCCGCTGATGCGCACGGTGGATGGCCCATCCGCATGCAGCAAGGCTGGCAGCAGGGTTTGCAATACCAGGGTGCAGCTGCCGGCGCTGCCGATGGCAAAGCGGTAATCGCCGCCGCGTATGGGGCCAGGCACGAATTCCAGGCTGGCTGCGCGCAGCGCCACCGGTGTCGTGCGCGCCCCGCAAATGGCGGCCGCCGCCTGCACGGCCAGCAGATGCTGGCGCAGCAAGCCGGGCGTGTCCCGCCCCGCGCGAATGTTAATCAGCCGGAATGGCTGGCCCGTGATCATCGACAGGCTCAGCGCCGAGCGCAATATCTGTCCGCCGCCTTCACCTTGCGCTCCATCAATTTCTATCATCTGTATTTTCTCTCTATTAACCTTTGACGCAAACGACCTGCTTCAGGATATGCACGACATCGACCAGCTCGCGCTGCGCCAGCATCACCGCGTCGATATCCTTGTAGGCCATCGGAATTTCATCGATCACGTTTGCATCCTTGCGGCATTCCACGCCTTGCGTGGCGCGGATCTGGTCGTCCAAGTTGAAGCGCCGCTTCGCTTCCGTGCGGCTCATCGTGCGCCCCGCGCCGTGGCTGCAGCTATGGAAGCTGTCCGCATTGCCCTTGCCGCGCACGATAAAACTCTTTGCGCCCATGGAGCCGGGAATGATGCCCAGTTCTCCGGCGCGGGCCGAGACGGCACCTTTGCGCGTGATCAACACGTCCTTGCCGAAGTGGTGTTCCTTCTGCACATAGTTATGGTGGCAGTTGACGGCTTCCACATGCGTCTGGAACGGTTTATGGATGACCGTGCGCACGGCCGCGATCAGATTCTGCATCATCACTTCGCGGTTGTTACGCGCAAAGCGCTGCGCCCAGCCCACCGCTTCCACGTAATCATCGTAATGCCGCGTGCCTTCGGCTAGGTAGGCCAGGTCCTGGTCGGGCAGGTTGATGAAGTGGGTGCGCATATCCTGCTTGGCCAGTTCGATGAAATGCGTGCCGATGGCATTGCCCACGCCGCGTGAACCCGAATGCAGCATGAACCATACGCTGCCCTGCTCGTCGAGGCACACTTCGACGAAGTGATTACCGCTGCCCAGGGTTCCCAGGTGACGATAGTTGTTCGTGTTCTTCAGCTTGGGCATTTTCAGGCAGATGGCATCGAATTCATCCTTCAGTTGCAGCCACGCGGCGTCGACCACCGAGGGCGGCGTATGCCAGGAGCCCTCGTCGCGGCCACGGTGGCCGCGCGTCTTCGGCGACATCCCGTGCGGAATGGCGCGCTCGATGGCGCTGCGCAGCGGCCCCAGATTATCGGGCAAATCATTCGCCGTCAGCGTGGTTTTCGCCGCCATCATGCCGCAACCGATGTCCACGCCCACGGCCGCCGGAATCACGGCGCCCAGGGTGGGAATCACGCTGCCGATGGTCGAGCCTTTACCCAGGTGGACGTCGGGCATGACGGCGATATGCTTGTAGATGAACGGCAGGGTCGCCGTGTTGCGCAATTGTTTTTTGGCCGCTTCTTCGACAGGCACGCCACGCGTCCACATTTTCACGGGACGGCTGCCTTCGGTATGCAGGACTTCGTATTCTTCGTTTTTCATCGCTATGCTCTTCTTCTATTGTATAGGGGGTGATGACAAGGATTGGTGAAACGCTGCCGACGCATCGGCTCTGGATGTAGTTCCACCGGCATTCATCAGTACGACAACCCGACCAGGGGGACAGGATTTCTGCCAGGCTGACTGCGCCTGGCAGGCCGGTTTGACGCGGCTGATCGATGTAATCCTGTCGGCATTCGGGGCACTGCGGCACATGACAAAGTTGGACAAGACGTCTGTTATGTAGTCTGGTCCGCATTCATGCGCTTTGCTTCAACAACTTGGTGCCGCGATATCGATGGCGGCGATTTCCCCCACCCAGTGGGCGGGGTCCAGCTGGCCGGCGGCAAAGGCGGCGATGATCCTGAAGACGTCGTCGGAAAAACCGCCGATATTCAAAATATCCTCGCGCTCCATCGCCTGCGTGGTGGCGTGCGGCGCAATATCGATGCACACCAGCTTTGCCTGCGGATTGCGCTGCTTGAAGACATGCCACTGTCCCATCGTCGCCGTGGCGCCGCTGCGTCTGGCGTCGATCCATGATTCGTTATCGGACACATAGATCACCAGGTCCGCCAGCTCCTTCTTGCTGTTCATGCGCAGCAGCGGCGCGCTGCAATTGGTGCCGCCTCCGCCGATGGCCGCCAGCCTGGCCGCGTTCACCATCACGCTGTCATCCGCGCCGAGCGCGCACTGCACCACGCTGTGCTCGAACGGCAGCACCATCGCGTCCGGATTCTTGCGCAGCATGGCCGCCGCCACCAGCGCCGCCACGTCGATGCAGCGCACGCTCGAGGTGGCGCTGCCGCGAAAGCCGCTGACGGGCGAGGCCATGGAGCCGGAAACGTCGGGGCACACCACCACCTTGCCGGCGATCCGCGGCACGTTCGCCAGCGAGATTTCCAAGGCCTGCTCCAGCGCCGCATGCACGATGCGCGGTACCTTGTCGCCAGCGGCCAGGTACGCCGACATCAGCTGGTACGGAAACACCCGTGCCCGGCCAATCGCCTCGGGATCGCGCAGCCTGGCGGCGATCAGTTCCGCCATGCCTTCAAGCTCGTACACGCCGTGGCGGGCGAAGGTATTCAAGTTCATGCGCACCATCTGCCAGCCGCCCTGGCGGGCGATCTGCGCCCACGCCTGTGCGTTCAAGGGCAGCGCCGTCAGCATCTGGAACGGCACGTCCGGAATCGCTTGCGCTGGATCAAGCTTGTAAGCTTCGAACGCAGCCAGCGCCGGCGGCAGTGCGGCCGCATCGTAGGGCTTGCCGATCAGCCAGGCGAAGAACGCGGCGCGCCAGGCATCCCCGGGTTTCGGGTGCACCATCTTGACCACGTCGGCCAGCGATGGCGCGTTCCCCACGGCGGCGGCCAGCAAGGCCTGTTCCGACGCGCCGTTCAACCATGCCTGCACGAGCTTTTTCGGACGCGATCCCAGCGACTTGCGGCCGGTGACGCCCGAACGCACGATCTGCACGAAATTGCGCAGCATCTTGCCGTTGTTAATCACGCGCTGGAAGGCCGGCGCAAATTCGGCGGCGCCCTGCCCGGCCAGCACGGCCACCAGCAAGGCTGGCATATCCTTCATGTAGCCACGCTCGCGGCAGTACACGGCCGTTTGCGCGATAAAGGCCGGCTCGACGGCCTGGCACAGCTCGATTACCTTTGCCAGCTGCGCCTCGGCGCTCGCATAAAACGTCGTGTTCAGGCAGCCTGTGGCTGCGTATTGTGCCAATTGATGGCGTGGCGTCAGCGCATACGCTGGCGCGCCTTCGGCATTGTGCGCCAGCGCCGCTGGCAAGGTCACGGTCTGTTGTGCACGCTGGAATAACTGGGCGTTGGCCATTTTTTGTCCTCTCTGCTCTCTACGTTTATCTCGCTGTTATCCCTTCTATTGCAAGCGCTGTGCCAGCTTTCAATGATTCCCCAGAAATGTCTGTAAGTAATTGATTTTATTCATCAATATTCTCTCCCTGCACTTTCAGGTGAAAATGGCGAACGTCGGAGATTCGGATACAATTATCTTTTCAGATAAACTCTTATCCAATTCATGCAAGCAAAACGCACTGTCGTCATCGGTTTTCTCGGCACACAACTCGACAATGGCAGGGGTGCCGCGCGCTGGGAAAAGTGGCGGCCCAGCATCGCGCTGACCCAGCACGAAGACAAGATCATCGACCGCTTCGAGCTGCTGTATGCCGGCGAGCAATTTTCCAGCCTGGTACGCCAGGTGTCGCAGGATATCGCCAGCGTTTCGCCGGAAACGGAATTGATCGCGCATGATCTGCCGATCAGCGATGCCTGGGATTTTGAAGACGTGTATGGCGCCCTCTATGATTTCGCCAACAGCTACCCCTTTGATCCGGAGCAGGAGGATTACTGGATCCACATCACCACCGGCAGCCACGTGGCGCAAATCTGCATGTTCCTGATGACGGAAGCGCGCTACTTCCCGGGCCGCCTCGTGCAAACGTCGCCGCCCAGGCGCCAGGCCATCGGCAATCCCGGCAGTTACGCGCTGATCGACCTCGATCTGTCGCGTTACGACCAGATCGCCCAGCGTTTTATGCGCGAGCAGGCCGAAGGCGTCGCCTTCCTGAAGTCCGGCATCGCCACGCGCAATGCGAAATTCAACGACATGATCGGGGAAATCGAACGCGTCGCGATCAAGTCAAAAGCGCCCATGCTGCTGACGGGGCCGACGGGCGCCGGCAAATCCTTCCTCGCGCGCCGCATCTATGAGCTGAAACGGTCGCGCCACCAGATCGACGGCAAGTTCATCGACCTCAATTGCGCCACCCTGCACGGCGACGGCGCCGCCTCCACCCTGTTTGGCCATATCAAGGGCGCATTCACGGGTGCGGGGACGGACCGGCCAGGTTTGCTGCGCAGCGCGCACAAGGGGCTGCTGTTTCTCGATGAAATCGGCGAACTGGGACTCGACGAGCAGGCGATGCTGCTGAAAGCCATCGAAGAGAAGCGTTTTTTCCCCGTCGGCGCCGACATGGAGGTGCAAAGCGACTTTCAGCTGATCGCCGGCACCAACCGCGACCTGGGCAAGGAGGTGGCGGCCGGCCGCTTCCGCGAAGACCTGTATGCGCGCATCAATCTGTGGACCTATGCATTGCCAGGCCTGGCGCAACGGCCGGAAGACATCGAGCCGAACCTCGACTATCTGCTGGCGCAGTACGGCGCGGAGACGGGCGAAAGAGTGCGCTTCAACAAGGAGGCGCGCGAGCGCTTCATGCGCTTTGCCGCCGCGCCATCGGCGG
This sequence comes from Janthinobacterium sp. GW822-FHT07H11, assembly GCF_058798615.1. Taxonomy (NCBI): domain Bacteria; kingdom Pseudomonadati; phylum Pseudomonadota; class Betaproteobacteria; order Burkholderiales; family Oxalobacteraceae; genus Janthinobacterium; species Janthinobacterium sp. GW822-FHT07H11. Next base: position 1,377,219 of record NZ_CM179507.1, on the reverse strand, counting down.
CATGGAGCGGCAATTTCCGCGATTTATCGGCCGCCGTCACGCGCCTGGCCACCCTGTCGGAAGCGGGCCGCATCACGGATAGCGTGGTCGACGAAGAGATCAGGCGCCTGCAGCGGATGTGGCAACATCATGGTGGGCGGAGCGATAGTCCGGAAGTGGACTTGACAGGGATCATGGGAGAGCAGGCGGCAGCGCAACTCGATCTGTTCGATGCGCTGCAACTGCAGGCAGTCATCCAGGTTTGCCGGCAGTCAAACAGCCTGTCCGATGCGGGCCGCACATTGTATGCCATCTCGCGCGGGGCAAAGGCGAAACCGAATGATGCGGACCGGATCAAGAAATTCCTGGCCCGCTTTAACCTGGAATGGGACAGTATTAGATAACAGAGGCAGCGCGCAGCGCTGCCTTTTTTTCGTCCAGCATTCCCCCAACGGCGTAGGTCGGCTTAGCGCAGCGTAAGCCGACAGCAGCCACCGCCGCGCGCCACAAAACCCCCAGACGAAAAAAAACCCCACCGGAGTCCGGCGGGGTTTTCTTCTACTACGAATAACAAGCCTGACGATAACCTACTTTCACACTGGTTGCAGCACTATCATCGGCGCAAAGTTGTTTCACGGTCCTGTTCGGGATGGGAAGGGGTGGGACCAACTTGCTATGGTCATCAGGCATAACTTGTACCGGCGTTTGTCTCCTGTGGGACGACAAGGCCATGAATCTGGAAGAAGCAAAGATTTTGGGTAATGAATTGGTGTATCAACACACACGCAACGTTGTACCGTCTTATCCTCTGTACCTGCTAAGGTTATAGGGACAAGCCGTACGGGCAATTAGTACTGGTTAGCTTAATGCATTACTGCACTTCCACACCCAGCCTATCAACGTCCTGGTCTCGAACGACCCTTCAAAGAGCTCAAGGCTCTGGGAAATCTCATCTCAAGGCAAGTTTCCCGCTTAGATGCTTTCAGCGGTTATCTCTTCCGAACTTAGCTACCCGGCAATGCCACTGGCGTGACAACCGGTACACCAGAGGTTCGTCCACTCCGGTCCTCTCGTACTAGGAGCAGCCCCCTTCAAATTTCCAACGCCCACGGCAGATAGGGACCAAACTGTCTCACGACGTTTTAAACCCAGCTCACGTACCACTTTAAATGGCGAACAGCCATACCCTTGGGACCGGCTACAGCCCCAGGATGTGATGAGCCGACATCGAGGTGCCAAACTCCCCCGTCGATATGAACTCTTGGGAGGAATCAGCCTGTTATCCCCAGAGTACCTTTTATCCGTTGAGCGATGGCCCTTCCATACAGAACCACCGGATCACTATGTCCTACTTTCGTACCTGCTCGACTTGTCAGTCTCGCAGTTAAGCACGCTTATGCCATTGCACTATCAACACGATGTCCGACCGTATCTAGCGTACCTTCGAACTCCTCCGTTACACTTTAGGAGGAGACCGCCCCAGTCAAACTGCCTACCATGCACTGTCCCCGATCCGGATAACGGACCAAGGTTAGAACCTCAAACAAACCAGGGTGGTATTTCAAGGTTGGCTCCACGAGAACTAGCGTCCCCGCTTCAAAGCCTCCCACCTATCCTACACAGATTGGTTCAAAGTCCAATGCAAAGCTACAGTAAAGGTTCATGGGGTCTTTCCGTCTAGCCGCGGGTAGATTGCATCATCACAAACATTTCAACTTCGCTGAGTCTCGGGAGGAGACAGTGTGGCCATCGTTACGCCATTCGTGCAGGTCGGAACTTACCCGACAAGGAATTTCGCTACCTTAGGACCGTTATAGTTACGGCCGCCGTTTACTGGGACTTCAATCAAGAGCTTGCACCCCATCATTTAATCTTCCAGCACCGGGCAGGCGTCACACCCTATACGTCCACTTTCGTGTTTGCAGAGTGCTGTGTTTTTATTAAACAGTCGCAGCCACCAGTTTATTGCAACCCTTTCACCCTCATGGAGTAAACCAATCAAGCTACCGGGGCGTACCTTTTCCCGAAGTTACGGTACCAATTTGCCGAGTTCCTTCTCCCGAGTTCTCTCAAGCGCCTTAGAATACTCATCTCGCCCACCTGTGTCGGTTTGCGGTACGGTCTCGTATGACTGAAGCTTAGAGGCTTTTCTTGGAACCACTTCCGATTGCTTCGTGAACAAGTTCACTCGTCCCATCCCCTTGAATTCCGCGCCCGGATTTGCCTAAGCGCCTTCTATGAGACAGAAACTGACTATTCCAACAGTCAGACAACCTTCCGCGATCCGTCCCCCCATCGCATCATACGACGGTGCAGGAATATTAACCTGCTTCCCATCAGCTACGCATCTCTGCCTCGCCTTAGGGGCCGACTCACCCTGCTCCGATGAACGTTGAACAGGAAACCTTGGGCTTACGGCGTGGAGGCTTTTCACCCCCATTATCGCTACTCATGTCAGCATTCGCACTTCTGATACCTCCAGCATCCTTTACAAGACACCTTCGCAGGCTTACAGAACGCTCTCCTACCATATATATTGCTATATATCCGCAGCTTCGGTGACTGGCTTAGCCCCGTTACATCTTCCGCGCAGGACGACTCGATCAGTGAGCTATTACGCTTTCTTTAAATGATGGCTGCTTCTAAGCCAACATCCTGACTGTTTTAGCCTTCCCACTTCGTTTTCCACTTAGCCAATCTTTGGGACCTTAGCTGGCGGTCTGGGTTGTTTCCCTCTTGACGCCGGACGTTAGCACCCGACGTCTGTCTCCCAAGCTCGCACTCATCGGTATTCGGAGTTTGCAATGGTTTGGTAAGTCGCAATGACCCCCTAGCCATAACAGTGCTCTACCCCCGATGGTGATACTTGAGGCACTACCTAAATAGTTTTCGGAGAGAACCAGCTATTTCCAAGTTTGTTTAGCCTTTCACCCCTACCCACAGCTCATCCCCTAATTTTTCAACATTAGTGGGTTCGGACCTCCAGGGCGTGTTACCGCACCTTCATCCTGGCCATGAGTAGATCACTTGGTTTCGGGTCTACACCCAGCGACTGATCGCCCTATTCGGACTCGATTTCTCTACGGCTTCCCTATGCGGTTAACCTTGCCACTGAATGTAAGTCGCTGACCCATTATACAAAAGGTACGCAGTCACGGAACAAGTCCGCTCCTACTGTTTGTATGCACACGGTTTCAGGATCTATTTCACTCCCCTTCCGGGGTTCTTTTCGCCTTTCCCTCACGGTACTGGTTCACTATCGGTCGATTACGAGTATTTAGCCTTGGAGGATGGTCCCCCCATATTCAGACAGGATGTCACGTGTCCCGCCCTACTTGTCGTACGCTTAGTACCACCGGTCCGATTTCACATACGGGGCTATCACCCGCTATGGCTCCTATTTCCAGAGGATTCTGTTATCGGTCCGACTATCACGTACAGGCTCTTCCCATTTCGCTCGCCGCTACTTTGGGAATCTCGGTTGATTTCTTTTCCTGCAGCTACTTAGATGTTTCAGTTCGCCGCGTTCGCCTTGCATACCTATGTATTCAGTATGCAATACCCTAAAAGGGTGGGTTGCCCCATTCGGAAATCTGCGGATCAAAGTGTGTTTGCTCACTCCCCGCAGCTTATCGCAAGCTACTACGTCCTTCATCGCCTGTAATCGCCAAGGCATCCACCATGTGCACTTATTCGCTTGTCCCTATAACGTTAGCCTCTCAACATTTACATGATGAAAGAGCGCTACAGGGATAAGAAAGTACAACGTTGTTGCTTGTTTGTTGATACATACAATCATTACCCATCGATTCGCTTTTTACGGCAAACCGATCAATAAATAATCTTTACTTCTTCCAGATTGTTAAAGAACGAAACAGCTTTGATCGCTAAAAGATCAAACCTAAACCTGACTGGCTTACGTTTGCACTTTCAAAGTACTTGGTGGAGGATGACGGGATCGAACCGACGACCCCCTGCTTGCAAAGCAGGTGCTCTCCCAGCTGAGCTAATCCCCCGGGAATTTACGACTCGGGTGTTACTGGTAGGGCTGGTTGGACTCGAACCAACGACCCCCGCGTTATCAACACGGTGCTCTAACCAGCTGAGCTACAGCCCCAACGCGGAACTACTACGACTACTGTTTCTTCTCTTACTAACAGCCGATAAGTGTGAACATTTGATGCGTGAAGCATTACTGCTTCGTGCAAACTCTAGAAAGGAGGTGATCCAGCCGCACCTTCCGATACGGCTACCTTGTTACGACTTCACCCCAGTCACGAATCCTACCGTGGTAAGCGCCCTCCTTGCGGTTAAGCTACCTACTTCTGGTAAAACCCGCTCCCATGGTGTGACGGGCGGTGTGTACAAGACCCGGGAACGTATTCACCGCGACATGCTGATCCGCGATTACTAGCGATTCCAACTTCATGCAGTCGAGTTGCAGACTACAATCCGGACTACGATACACTTTCTGCGATTAGCTCCCCCTCGCGGGTTGGCGGCGCTCTGTATGTACCATTGTATGACGTGTGAAGCCCTACCCATAAGGGCCATGAGGACTTGACGTCATCCCCACCTTCCTCCGGTTTGTCACCGGCAGTCTCATTAGAGTGCCCTTTCGTAGCAACTAATGACAAGGGTTGCGCTCGTTGCGGGACTTAACCCAACATCTCACGACACGAGCTGACGACAGCCATGCAGCACCTGTGTACTGGTTCTCTTTCGAGCACTCCCCAATCTCTCGGGGATTCCAGCCATGTCAAGGGTAGGTAAGGTTTTTCGCGTTGCATCGAATTAATCCACATCATCCACCGCTTGTGCGGGTCCCCGTCAATTCCTTTGAGTTTTAATCTTGCGACCGTACTCCCCAGGCGGTCTACTTCACGCGTTAGCTGCGTTACCAAGTCAATTAAGACCCGACAACTAGTAGACATCGTTTAGGGCGTGGACTACCAGGGTATCTAATCCTGTTTGCTCCCCACGCTTTCGTGCATGAGCGTCAATCTTGACCCAGGGGGCTGCCTTCGCCATCGGTGTTCCTCCACATATCTACGCATTTCACTGCTACACGTGGAATTCTACCCCCCTCTGCCAGATTCTAGCCTTGCAGTCTCCAATGCAATTCCCAGGTTGAGCCCGGGGATTTCACATCAGACTTACAAAACCGCCTGCGCACGCTTTACGCCCAGTAATTCCGATTAACGCTTGCACCCTACGTATTACCGCGGCTGCTGGCACGTAGTTAGCCGGTGCTTATTCTTCAGGTACCGTCATTAGCAGGAGATATTAGCTCCCACCGTTTCTTCCCTGACAAAAGAGCTTTACAACCCGAAGGCCTTCTTCACTCACGCGGCATTGCTGGATCAGGCTTGCGCCCATTGTCCAAAATTCCCCACTGCTGCCTCCCGTAGGAGTCTGGACCGTGTCTCAGTTCCAGTGTGGCTGGTCGTCCTCTCAGACCAGCTACTGATCGATGCCTTGGTAGGCTTTTACCCTACCAACTAGCTAATCAGATATCGGCCGCTCCACGAGCATGAGGTCTTGCGATCCCCCACTTTCATCCTTAGATCGTATGCGGTATTAGCGTAACTTTCGCTACGTTATCCCCCACTCCAGGGTACGTTCCGATATATTACTCACCCGTTCGCCACTCGCCACCAGAGCAAGCTCCGTGCTGCCGTTCGACTTGCATGTGTAAGGCATGCCGCCAGCGTTCAATCTGAGCCAGGATCAAACTCTTCAGTTTAATCTCTGTTACTTTGCCCTTTTACAGGCACCGTCATTGCTGACGGGTCGCTCACTCAAAAAACTGACAGGCCACTACTTGCGTAGCGCCTATTTCATTATTTCTTGTGAACATTTGATATTTTAAGTATTACAGCAATCCGAAGATCGCTGCTGCACTTGCATCAAATGTCCACACTTATCGACTGTTAATTGTTAAAGAACTGTATTCGGTTACTGCTTTCGCGCTATCGACAAAGCGTTGTGTTTGTCAGCTGCGAAGAAGGAAGAGTATGAAGCATTTCACTAAATCCGTCAACTCCTTCTTTTCTACCCTGCGTCACTCGGCATTTGCATGCGTCGTTCAGCGAGGGGGCGAATTATAGCCCTGAGCCGCAGGCCCCGCAAGTGCTAATTTGCAGCTGGGTAAATATTGCTGTGTGATATCGTAGCATTGGCAATACAGCCCGCCCTATCCATCCTGATTCCCATGCCTATTCCACATATCGCCCCCATTGCCGACTCTGTCCTGGCCAGCGCACTCGAACACGCCATCAATAGCAAGACCAAGCCGCTGGGCAGCCTGGGCCTGCTGGAGACGCTCGCGCGCCAGATCGGCCTGATCCAGCAGAGCACGCAACTGGCCCTGCGCCAGCCCGCCATCATCGTCTTTGCGGCCGACCATGGCGTGGTGGCCGAAGGGATCTCCGCCTATCCGCAAAGCGTGACCTGGCAAATGGTGGAAAACTTCCTGGGCAATGGCGCCGCCATCAATGTCTTTGCCCGCCAGAACGATTGTGCCCTCTATATAGTAGATGCGGGCGTCAACCATGACTTCGGCCCGCGCGACGGCTTGCTTGATCGCAAACAGGGCCCCGGCACGCGCAACTTCGCGCAAGAACCTGCCATGAGCCGCGAGCAATGCCTGGCCGCCGTGCAGGCGGGCATGGACCTGGTCGCCACCCTGGACGGCAATGTGCTGGGCTTTGGCGAAATGGGCATCGGCAACACTACCGCCGCCGCCGCCCTGATGCACAAGCTGACGCAAACACCGGTCGCCGACTGCGTGGGCGCCGGCACCGGCCTGTCGAAAGAAGGCATTTTGCACAAGCAGCAGGTGATCGAGGCGGCCGTCGCCCATCACGCAGCAGTCCATGCGCCGCTCGACGTGCTGGCCACGTTTGGCGGCTTCGAAATCGCCATGATGGCCGGCGCCATGCTCAAGGCAGCCGAACGACGCATGATTCTGCTGATCGACGGCTTCATCGTCAGCAGCGCCCTGCTGGTGGCGGCGCGCTTGCAGCCGGCCATCCTCGATTACTGCGTGTTTTCGCACTGTTCCGATGAAAACGGCCACCGCCAGCTGCTGGCCAGCCTGGGTGCGCGTCCGCTGCTGCACCTCGATTTGCGCCTCGGTGAAGGCACGGGGTCGGCGCTGGCCTTGCCGCTGCTGCACGCGGCCGTCAACTTCATGCGCGAGATGGCTACCTTCGCCTCGGCCCAGGTCAGCGAAAAGTCCACGCCAGACTAAGACGATGAGCAATCCCGTTTCGGCAGCAGTCCTCCAATGCCGCCTGTTCTTCATCGCACTGCAGTTCTTCACGCGCCTGCCGATACCGCGCTGGGTGGGTTTCGAGCCGGCCTGGCTGCAGCACGCTTCGCGCTACTTTCCGCTGGTGGGCGTGGTGGTGGCGACCATCAGCGGCGCCGTGTACCTGCTGACCAGCTGGCTGCTGCCTTCGACGGTGGCCGTGCTGCTGGCCGTCGCCGCCGGCATCTACCTGACGGGGGCCTTCCATGAAGACGGCTTTGCCGACATGTGCGACGGCTTCGGCGGCGGCTTGACGCGTGAGCGGGTGCTGGAAATCATGAAGGATTCGCGCATCGGCGCGTATGGCTCCATCGGCATCGTCTGCCTGCTGGCCATCAAATGCGCGGCCCTCGCTTCGCTGCCGCCGACCGTCGTCGTGGCGACCCTGTTTATTGCCCATCCACTATCACGCCTGGCCGCCGTCTCGCTGATCTGGCTCATGGATTACGCGCGCGACGAAGGCAAGGCCAAGCCGATGGCGCAGGACATGAGCACGGGAGAATTCATCATCGCCGCCGTCTGTGCCCTATTGCCTGCCATCGCCTGCGGCGTGCTGGGGATAGTTGACTGGGCGGCACTGGTCTTTGCCATCGTGGCGGCGGCCGCCGCCGCATTCTGGTTGGGCCGAAAATGCCAGCGCCGCCTGCAAGGCTACACGGGCGACTGCCTGGGCGCCGTGCAGCAGGTGGCGGAAGTGGCGATCTACCTGGCCATCCTGTCCAGCTTCCAGCCTCCCGTACGCTTCTTTTAGCATGCGCCTCATTTTAGTGCGCCATCCCGCGCCGCAAGTGACCAGCGGCACCTGCTATGGCAGCAGCGACGTGGCAGTGGCGCCGCACGAAATGGCCAAGGTGTGCGCCAGCCTGCAAGCCACCTTGCCAGCCGATGTGCCGCTGTATGCCAGTCCGCTGCGCCGCTGCGCCGGCCTGGCGTCAGCCCTGGCGCAGGATCTGCCCGCGAGCGCATTGCAGTTTGATGCGCGGCTGGCCGAGATGGATTTCGGCACATGGGAAATGCGGCCCTGGCATGCGATCGCGCGCGCGGACATCGATGCCTGGGCAGCCGACATGGCGCACTATCGTCCGGGCGATGGCGAAAATGTGCTGGCGATGGCCGCCCGCATCGATGCGTTTTTAGGCGATCTGTTGCGCGAACAACACGAAACAGCCATCATCATCTGCCATGCCGGCACCATCCGCCTGCTGGCGGCCTTGCAGGCTGGCCTGCCATTGGAGGAAACGGCCTTGCGGGCGGCCACGTCAGCTCACAAAATCGCCTATGGTGCGACGGTCATCGTCGATTTCTGATAGCCGATAGGCAAGCCCGCCATGTCAGTCCACGCCCGCTGCACGTATAATGGCGGGGTTTTGGTGCCCGCGCCCATGTCCATGGGCGCAGTTAAACGGGAAACACGATGCCGCGCTCGCGGCGAACGTGTGCTGCCCCCGCAACGGTAAGCAAGTGTCGCCCCTCTCTACAGGAAACGGACGACAAGCTATCTCTGACAACCACTGTGCTTGCAATCATCGAGCATGGGAAGGTGGGATAGCCGTACTTGCCAGCCCGGATACCGGCCAGAACAGGTGGAAGTGTGCGAACGGGGATGTTCGCGATCCGAATGGCCCATGGCCATCTTCGATCGTCATCTTCAGTTCCCACTTCTGTTCAATCTGGCCAACGGGGACGTCGGCTGGTTGCATATTACTTACTGAAAATTATCATGACCCATGCTGTTTCCCGCCACGCGGCGCTCACGTCGCTCGCGCTAGCCATTGCCGCGCCTGCCGCCTTCGCCCAAGCCACGCCCGACACCTTCGATCCGGTGATCGTTACCGCCACCCGCACGCCGCAAAAAACCAGCGAATTGCTGGCCAATACGGCCATCATCACCAGTGAAGAGATCGCGCGTTCGGGCGCAGGATCGGTCACCGAATTGCTGCAAAAGCAACGCGGCATCGAAGTCGCCCGCAATGGTGGCGCAGGCACGGCATCGTCGGTCTACATCCGTGGCGCCAACAGCACCCAGAATATCGTTCTGGTGGATGGCGTACGCATCGGTTCCTCGACATTGGGCACCGCCAACTGGAGCCCGGTTCCACTGGCAAATATCGACCGCATCGAGATCGTTTACGGTCCATTGAGCACCCTGTACGGCGCCGATGCCATCGGTGGCGTCATCCAGATTTTCACCAAGAAAGGCAGCGGCGCGCCCGTGCTTGGCGCATCGGTCGGCTTTGGCAGCGATGCCACGCGCCAATATGATGCCAGCGTTTCGGGAGCAAGCGGTGGCTACAACAGCCTGAGCTACTCGTTGAATGTCAGCAAGGAAAAAAGCGACGGTTTTTCGGCCACCAAACCAGGCAATTTCTCTTACAACTCAGACAAAGACGGCTACGACAAGAAAAGCGTCACTGGCCAGGTTGGCTTCCAATTGGCCAAGGGACATGATCTGGGCCTGGTATTCATGAACAGTAAGCTGGAAGCCCAGTACGACAACGGCCCTGGCTATGATACGCGCAGCAATCAAAAGCTGGAAAACATCGGCGTATTCATGAACAATGAATTCGTTCAAGGCTGGCACAGCAAGGTACAAGTTGCCGAAGCACGCGACAAGGCCAACGAGGACACCGCTGCGGGCGCGGCCGGCAAAAGCCATCTGGAAACCAAGCAATCGACATTCGATTGGCAAAATGACATCGCCATCGGCGCCGATACGCTGCAATTGCTGGCCAGCTACCGCAAGGAAGAAGTCGTCTCCAGCGCCAAGCCAATCTTGAATCGTGCCCGCGACACCAAGTCGCTGGCAGCTTCCTACACCATGAAGCGCGACCAGCACCTGCTCAGCGGCAGCCTGCGCCGCGACAAGATGTCGGAAACCGGTTCGACCACCACAGGCAGCCTGGGTTACGGCTACCAGATCAACAATACCTTGCGCGCCACTGCCAGTTATGGCACCAGCTTCCGCCAGCCTACCTACAATGAACTGTATTACCCAGGTTACGGCATCGCCAGCAACCGTCCTGAAAAAGGCCGCAATGCTGAAGTCGGCCTGCGCTATGACGATGGCAAGACACAGCTGAGTGCCGTGTACTACCACAATCGCGTGACCGATTTGCTGATCTATGCGGACACCTGCCCGGTTGAAGTGGCCACGCATCCATACGGCTGCGCCTACAACGTCAACAAGGCATTGCTGGAAGGCATCACCCTGACTGGCCGCCGCAAGTTCGGCGACTTTGGCCTCAGCGGCAATATCGACCTGCAAGATCCGCGCGATCAAACCCTGGACAAATCGCTGGTGCGCCGCGCCAAGCGTCACGCCAACTTTGCAGCTGACTACAGCATCGGCCAACTGAACACGGGCGCCGAATGGCAATTGTCGGGCAAGCGTTTTGAAAATCCTGCCAACACGACCAGCCTTGGCGGCTATGGCCTGGTCAACCTGTTCGCCACCTATCAAGTAGCGCAGGACTGGTCGGTGCTGGCGCGCTGGAACAATATCACCGACAAGAAGTATGAACTGGCACGTCACTACAATACGGCTGGCTCCAACTTCTTCGTCGGCCTGCGTTACGGCTCGAAATAACCATGCAGCAATGATGTAAGCTGCGGGCGATGGCATGCCGCCATCGCCCGCAGATGCGGTTCCCGATTTTAAGGCAGTACATGCACCCATTTTTTCGCAATATGCGCCACCGCGCCACGGTGATTCTCACGGTGTTGATCGTGTGCGCGATTGCCAGCCTGATATTCTCCGGCATGATCGGTTCGATCGCGATTCCGCTCGCCGACCTGCCTTCCGCCCTGCTCCATCTGGTGCAGGGCAAGACCGACAACATCGCCGCAACCCTGCTTGACCTGCGCCTGGGCCGCGCGCTGACCGCCTTTGTCACGGGCGCGGCACTGTCGCTGGCCGGCGTCATGATGCAGGCGCTGCTGCGCAATCCGCTGGCCGACCCATACGTACTGGGCATTTCCGCCGGCGCCTCCGTCGGCGCGCTGGCCGCGCTGCTGTTCATGTGCGCGCTATGGGTGGTCGACGCTGCCGCCTTTGCCGGCGCCGTCGGCGTCTCCATGCTGCTGTACCTGTTTGCCCGGCGCGACCTGCGCGGCGGCACGGCGGCCGAAGGCGGCGCCTCGCTGTTGCTGCTGACAGGCGTGATCCTCGCTTCGGCCTGCATGGCCCTCGTTACCCTGATGCTGTCGATTGCCCCGGAAAGCCGCTTGCGCAGCATGGTCTTCTGGATGATCGGCGACCTGGCCGGCGCCCCCGCGCGCCTGATGCCCTGGCTGGTATTGGCCGGCGCGATGGTCTTTGCGCTGCGCAGCGCGCGCTCGCTGAACGTCATGGCGCTGCACGCGGAAGCGGCCAGCACCCTGGGCGTGCGCGTGGGCGCCCTGCGCAAGGGTCTGTTCTTCTGTTCCGGCCTGCTCACGGCCAGCGCCGTCACCAGCGCCGGCAGCGTGGGGTTTGTCGGCCTGATCGTGCCGCATGCGCTGCGCTTTGCCTGCGGCCCCGATCATCGCCTGTTAATTCCCGCCGCCGCGCTGGCCGGCGGCACCTTCCTGGTGCTGGCGGACACTTTGGCGCGCACCGTGCTGGCACCGTTGCAATTGCCCGTCGGCGTGGTCACGGCGATGATAGGCGCTCCCGTCTTCCTATACCAGCTGCACCGATTGCGCCGCGGATGATGCCAATATGATACGCACCTACCAACTGGGCCTGAAGGCAGGCACGCGCTGCCTCGTCGAAAACCTCACCTGGCACATCAAGGATGGCGAATGCTGGAGCGTCATCGGCCGCAATGGCGCAGGAAAAAGTACCTTGCTGCGCACCCTGGCCGGCTTGCGCGACCCGGATGCCGGCCACGTGACGATACAGGGCCGCGCCCTGATCGACTGGCCTTTGGGCGACCTGGCGCGCGAACGGGCCTTCCTGGCGCAGGCGCGCCACGACGCGTTCTCGTACCGCGTCATCGAAACCGTGCTGTCGGCGCGCCACCCGTATCACGACAACCATTACTGGGAAGGCAGCGACGACCAGCGCATCTCCCTGGCGGCGCTGGCCTCGATGGAAGTGGAACACCTGGCCGAGCGCGATGTGCGCAGCCTGTCCGGCGGCGAACGCCAGCGCGTGGCGATCGCCGCCATGCTGGCGCAGGACACGCCACTGCTGCTGCTGGACGAGCCGGCCAACGCGCTGGACCTGGCGCACCAGGTCAGCGTCATGGGCCTGCTGGCCAAGCTGTGCCGCGAACAGAATAAGACCGTGGTGATGGTGGGCCATGACCTGAACCTGGCGCATAGCGTCTCGACGCATGCGCTGCTGCTGATGGGCGACGGCGGCTGGCTGGCCGGCTCCGTGGCCGAGGTGATGCAGGCGTCCATCCTGGGCGACTACCTGGGCCACCCTATCGAGATCATCGATCACGGCAAACGCAAGATATTCATACCGAAAGAGGATTAAACATGAGCGATAGCAAACACGTCGACGCGGACACCGCAGCCAATACCGCAGCTATAAACGAGCGCCACCGCGTGCGCATGGAGAGAAAGAAGGCCATCATCGATGCAGCCATCGCCAAGGCGGACAAGGAAATCGGCATCATCATCGTCAACACGGGCAATGGCAAGGGCAAGAGTTCGAGCGGCTTCGGCATGGCCATCCGCGCCATGGGCCACGGCATGAAAGTGGGCGTGGTGCAGTTCATCAAGGGCGCCATGTCGACGGGCGAAGAGAAATTCCTGCGCCGCTTCCCCGACGAAATCAGTTTTCATGCGATGGGCGAAGGCTATACCTGGGAAACGCAAAACCGCGAACGCGACATCGAAAAAGCCGAACTGGCATGGGAACAGGCAAAGACCTTCCTGGCCGACCCCAGCTACGGCCTGGTGCTGTTCGACGAACTCAATATCGCCCTCAAGTACAACTACCTCGACGTGCACAAGGTCATCGCCGACCTGCTGGAGCGCCCGGCCATGCAGCACGTGGTCATTACGGGCCGCGGCGCGCCCGACGAACTGATCGCGATCGCCGACACCGTCACCGAGATGGCCGTCGTCAAGCATGCGTACGCGGCCGGCATCGGCGCGCAAGCCGGCACCGAGTGGTAGCGGCGCCATGACGCGCACCCTGGTCCTCGGCGGCGCCCGTTCCGGCAAGAGCGCCCATGCGGAGCAACTGGCCCAAAACTCCGGCAAGGAAGTGATCTACATCGCCACCGCGCAGGCCGGCGATGGCGAAATGACCACGCGCATCGCGCATCACCGCATGCAGCGCCCGGCTCGGTGGACGACCGTGGAAGAACCGCTGCGCCTGGGCGACGCCATCCTGCGGCAGGCCCGTCCGGACCGCCTGCTGCTGGTGGACTGCCTGACGCTGTGGCTGACGAACCTGATGTTTTCCAGTGGCCAGGCGTATCCTGAGGTGGGCGACATCGCCCTGCCCGAACTGTTCCACAGCGAGCGCGCGCACCTGCTGTACGCGCTGGCCGAAATCGAAGACACCGGCTGCGACCTCGTTCTCGTCTCGAACGAAGTGGGCATGGGCATCGTGCCCTACGGCGCCATCTCGCGCTGCTTCACCGATGAAGCCGGCCGCCTGAACCAGGCCGTGGCGGCCGTGTGCGACAGGGCTGTCTTTGTGGCCGCTGGCCTGCCGCTGCACCTGAAAGGCGGCCCATGCTGAGCGGCCTGTCGCTGCCCATGCTGGCGTTGCTCATGACGACCGGCGTGCTGCTCGACATGCTGCTGGGAGAAACGCGGCGCTGGCATCCGCTGGTCGGCTTTGGCCGCCTCGCCAGCACGCTCGAACGCCTGCTGAACCGGGGCCGCGGACGCTTCCTGCGCGGCACGCTGGCGTGGTCGCTGGCCGTACTGCCCCTCAGCTATGCCGCCTGGTGGCTGTGCGGCCTGGCGGGCGCGGCACTTCACGTCTTCCTGCTCTACCTGTGCCTGGGCTTGCGCAGCCTGCGCGACCACAATCAGCCGATCGCCGAGGCCCTGGCCATCGATGACCTGGACAACGCGCGCCGGCTGACGGCGCGCATCGTCAGCCGCGACACGGCCAACGCCGATGCGGCCAGCCTGGCCAAGGCCAGCACCGAGTCCCTGCTGGAAAACGGCAATGACGCCGTCTTCGGCACCCTGTTCTGGTTTGCCGTGGCCGGCGGCCCTGGCGCCGTGCTATTCAGGCTGGCCAATACCCTCGACGCCATGTGGGGCTACCGCAATGCGCGCTACGACTGGTTCGGCTGCTGCGCCGCGCGCATCGACGACATCCTCAATTACCTGCCGGCGCGCCTGACGGCCCTGTCCTATGTCTTGCTGGGCAAGAGCATGGCGGACAAGCAGCGCGCCTGGCAGTGCTGGCGCAGCCAGGCCCCCAGCTGGGGCAGTCCGAACGCGGGTCCCGTCATGGCCAGCGGCGCCGGCGCCCTGGGCCTGGCCTTGGGTGGCGACGCCATCTACGACGGCGAACTGGAACGCCGCCCGCCGCTGGGCGCCGGCCGCCCGGCCGAAGCGCGCGACATCGACCGCGCCTGGCGCCTGGTGGCCGAAACGGCCGTGCTGTGGCTGATCTGGGTGGCGCTGCTGGCGGGCCTGTATTACCTGCGAGGGAAATTCCATGCTTGAACACGGCGGCAATCTGCGCGATGCCGCGCGCGAATACGGCAGGCCCATCGCCGAATGGATCGACCTGTCGACCGGCATCAACCCGCACGGCTATCCCGTGCCGGCGACCGGCGCGCATGCCTGGCACCGGCTGCCGGAAGCCGATCCTGCCCTGGCTGCCGCCGCCTGCGCCTATTACAACGCGCCGGCCATGCTGCCCGTGGCGGGCACGCAGGCGGCCATCCAGGCCCTGCCCCGGCTGCGCGCGCCGTCCTGCGTGGTGGTCGCCGCGCCCTCGTATGCGGAACACGCGCACCACTGGGGCCAGCATGGCCACAGCCTGCGGCAACTGCCCTATGCGCAACTGGCCGCTGCCGTGGACGACTGCGACGTGATGGTCATCTGTAACCCGAACAATCCCACGGGCGCACGCATCGCGCCCGAGCTGCTGCTGGACTGGGCCGCCAGGCTCGCTGCGCGCGGCGGCTGGCTGGTCGTCGACGAGGCGTTTGGCGATACGGAATCGCACGCCAGCCTGGGCCAGCATACGGGCCAGCCGGGACTGATCGTGCTGCGCTCGGTCGGCAAATTCTTTGGCCTGGCGGGATTGCGCCTGGGCTTTGTCGCCGCCCCTCCCGCGCTGCTTGCCGCGCTGGCCGACCTGCTGGGACCATGGACCGTCAGCGGTCCTGCTCAGCAGGTGGCGCTGGCCGCGCTGGCCGACACGCGCTGGCAGCAGGCGATGCGCGCTCGCCTGCACGGCGAAGGCGAGCGCCTGCGCCAGCTGCTGGCCAGCCACGCCATCGCCAGCAGCGGCAGCGCGCTGTTTCAATGGTGGCCCGAAGACCGCGCCGAAGAATTCTGGCACCACATGGCGGAACACGGCATCTGGGTACGCCTGTTCCGCCACGCCGCCCACGGCATCCGCCTGGGATTGCCACCCGATCAAGAAGCCTGGCAACGCCTGCAACAGGCGCTCACCGCATGGAACAAGGAACACGCATGAACCACCTGAAAATACCGCTGCTGCTGGCCGGACTGATCTCGATCCAGGCGCACGCAGCCATCACCGTGCGCGACGACGACGGCAATGCCGTCACCGTGGCAAAACCGGCGCAGCGCATCCTGGCCCTGGCGCCGCACATCACGGAGCTGCTGTTCGCGGCCGGCGGCGGCGACAGGATCGCCGGCGTCGTCAGCTACAGCGATTACCCGGAAGCGGCCAAGAAACTGCCGCAAGTGGGCGACAACCGCCAGTACGACATGGAACGCATCATCGCCATGAAGCCGGACCTGATCGTCGTCTGGATGCACGGCAGCGCCGAGCGCCAGATCGCCATGCTGCGCCAGCTGAAAGTGCCCATTTATCACAGCGAGCCGCGCAAGCTGGCCGATATCCCCGACAGCATGGAGCGCCTGGGCCAGCTGATGGGAACAGAAAAAATCGCCAAGCCGGCCGCCGCGCAGCTGCGCGCCAAACTGGCCAGCCTGACGGCGCAATACGCGCAGCGCCCGCCCGTGCGCGTGTTTTACCAGGTATGGGACAAGCCGCTGTACACCCTGAGCGGCGCGAGCATCATCAGCGATTCGATGCGCGTATGCGGCGGCCAGAATGTATTCGCCGCGATGAAGGTGGTGGCGCCCGTCGTCACGCAGGAAGGCGTGCTGCAGGAAGACCCGGAAGTCATTTTCGGCACCAGCGAAAAAAGCGATCCGCGCAGCGAAGGCGGCCTGGCCATGTGGCGCGCCTTCCCGTCGATGACGGCCGTGCGCAAGAATAACCTGTTCCGCCTGAATGGCGACCTGCTGAACCGCGCCGGCCCGCGCATGATCGAAGGCACGGCCGCCATGTGCGAACAGCTGGAGCTGGCCCGCCAGCGCCGCAGCGCTCCCGCAGCCAAGGCGGCGCCGTGAGTCACTATCAGCGCATCGCCTGCCTGTCGACGGAGGCGGTGGAGACGCTGTACGCGCTGGGCGCCGAGGACGTCATCGCGGGCATCTCGGGCTTCACCGTGCGTCCGCGCCGCGCGCGTGAGGAAAAAACCAGGATCAGCGGCTTTTCCTCGTCCAGCCTGGAGCGCATCCTGGCGGTCCGGCCCGACCTCGTGATCGGCTTTTGCGACATGCAGGCAGACATTTGCCGCGACCTGGTCAAGGCCGGCATCGAGGTGCACCAGTTCAACCAGCGCACGGTCGACGGCATCCTGCGCATGATCGGCGTGCTGGCCGCGCTGGTGCAGCGCGAGGATGCCGGCCGCGAGCTGGTCGCCGGCCTGCGCGCGGACATCGCCGCCGCCCGGGCACGCGCCGCCGCCTGGACGCGCAGGCCCGTGGTGTATTTCGAAGAGTGGAACGATCCCCTGATGAGCGGCATAGGCTGGGCGTCGGAACTGATCGAGATCGCCGGCGGCACGGACGCCTTCCCGGAATTGTCCGCACATGCGGGCGCAAAGGAGCGCATCATCGCCGATCCCTTGGCCGTGGTGCGGCGCGCGCCCGACATCATCCTCGCCAGCTGGTGCGGCAAGAAGTTCCAGCCGACGCAGCTGGCGGCGCGTCCGGACTGGGAGACGATTCCTGCCGTGAAAAACCAGATGTTGTTCGAAATCAAGTCGCCCGACATCCTCTCGCCCGGCCCGGCGGCGATTACCGAAGGGCTGCGCCAGATCAGCGACATCATCGCGCAGTGGCAGGAGCGCCAGCCATGAGCTCGCCCTTCCCGGCCCTGATGGTGCAGGGCACGACGTCCGACGCGGGCAAGAGCACCGTCGTGGCCGCGCTGTGCCGCCTGCTGAAACGCCGCGGCGTGACGGTGGCGCCGTTCAAGCCGCAAAACATGGCCTTGAACAGCGCCGTGACGGCCGACGGCGGCGAAATCGGCCGCGCGCAAGCCTTGCAGGCACTGGCCTGCGGCATCGCACCGCACACCGACATGAACCCGGTACTATTGAAACCGTCGTCGAACACGGGGGCGCAGGTGATCATCCACGGCAAGGTGCGCGCCGAGATGGATGCGCGCGACTACCAGCAATACAAGACCATCGCCATGGGTGCCGTGCTGGAGTCGTATGCGCGCCTGCGCCAGCACTATGCCGCCGTCATCGTCGAAGGCGCGGGCAGTCCGGCCGAAGTCAACCTGCGCGCGCGCGACATCGCCAACATGGGCTTTGCCGAAGCCGTCGACTGCCCCGTGATCCTGGTGGCCGACATCGACCGGGGCGGCGTCTTCGCGCACATCATCGGCACCCTGGCCTGCCTGTCCGAGAGCGAACAGGCGCGCATCATCGGCTTCGTCATCAACCGCTTCCGCGGCGACCTATCCCTGCTCCAGCCAGGCATCGAGTGGTTGGAGCAGCGGACGGGCAAACCCGTGCTGGCCGTGCTGCCCTACCTGCAAGGCCTGTTCCTCGACGCGGAAGACGCCGTCGAAGCGATGCAGGCGGAACGCGGCGCCTTCAAGGTGGTGGTGCCGCAACTGCCGCGCATCAGCAATCACACGGACGTCGACGCGCTGCGCGCCCATCCCGGCATCGACCTGCAATTCGTCAAACAGGGGCAGCCAATTGGCCCGGCCGACCTGGTGATCCTGCCTGGCAGTAAAAACACGCGCGGCGACCTGGCCTGGCTGCAGCAGCAGGGCTGGCCCGCCTACCTGGCCAGACACCTGCGCTATGGCGGCAAGGTGCTCGGCATCTGCGGCGGTTTCCAGATGCTGGGGCAGAGCGTGCGCGATCCGCTGGGCGTGGAAGGCGCGGCAGGAGAGTCAACGGCACTGGGCCTGCTCGACATGGTGACTGAATTAACAAGCGACAAGCGGCTGGAACAGGTGCACGGCCACTGCGCATTTGCCGGCGCGGCCGACGCCCCCGTGGCAGGCTATGAAATCCACATGGGCGTCTCGCAGGGCGCCGCCCTGCGGCAACCGGCGTTCGTCATCGATGGCCGGCCCGAGGGGGCCGTATCGGGCGACGGGCAAATCCTCGGCAGCTATGTGCACGGCCTGTTCGACACGCCCGCCGCGTGTTCGGCGCTGCTGCGCTGGGCGGGGCTGGACTCCGGCCACACGGTGGACACCGCCGCCCTGCGCGAGGCCAGCCTGGAGCGCATCGCGGACGCTGCGCTGCCGTTGATGGATGCGTTGGAACGATTGCCACGCTGATGGGGATGTCGGGTTACGCCGTACCGGCTAACCCGACCTACTTGCTGGATCAGATCAAACGCTAGCCGTCATTTTTTCAGGCACATGCCCATGTACGAACGGTCGGTCGAAAACTCGACTGCCATGCTCGACGATACGGGCATGAACATCGAATAGTCGGCAGGTACGTCGGCCGGGTCCTTGAACACGGCGACGCCATCGAAATCGACGGCTTGCGCACCCAAGCCCAGCTTGTTGATGGTTATGGTTTCGGCGTGCGTCTTGCCAGCGGTGTTGTTGGTGATGGTGGCGGTGCTGCCGGCAACGACGATGTTCGCGCTGATGCCCGACGCGGCACAGGCATAGCTGCCATTGAGTTCCGTGCCGATCTTCTGTTGTTTGGCGGCCACGATGGTGCCCACACGCATGACATTTTCCTGATTACGGCCATAGCGGTCGATGAACAGCGCCAGCCCCCGGTCCCCCGCATGCACATGCACGATGCCGAAGTCCTGGTCACCCTGGCGCGCGACGAGCAAGCCGTTCTTCGCATCCTTGACCAGGGTCAGGCTGGCGTTTTCCGCTTCCAGCTGCGGCGATACCGCGGAGCACACGCCTTGCGCGTTGAACACGCCGCCATTGCACAGTTGGGCCGCTCCGTCGGCTGCGATCTTGAGAGTGCCTTTCGGATGGAAAGGGAAAGCGCCGTTCGACGCATTGCGCATGGACCCCAGGAAAATATAGTTGCCGGCCAGCTTGGCCACGTCACTCACCGCATAGCCGCTGCCACTGACGGTCGAGACCATGTTACCCAATTTGATATTGCCCGACAGCAGACGCGTGCGCGCATCGACGGTGACGCTGAAGTCCGTTGCCGTGTAGGTGGTGAGCTTGCCCGTCGTGACGGCGGTAAACGTGCCGCTGCGGTCGCTCAGGCCGAACTGCGTCGACAGGACGCGGATCGCATAGGTTTTCTTGACGCTGTCGAACGTGATGCGCCAGGTGTCGCCGATATCGGCGGCCACGTCATACACGCTTTCGTCGGCACTGGCACCGGCAATGACGCTCAGGCCGGCCTCTTTGGCCACGGCTTCCGATGCCACGCTCACACTGTCGGCGGGAATGACGGGCGGTGTCACCACGACCGGCGGGGTGACGGGCGCATCAGGCGTGCCGCCATCGCTGCCGCCACCGCATGCGGACAGGGCCGCGCCTAACAAAACGATCGAAATTGCATTCTTCATGTGTGACCTTCCAGGGTAGGGATGGCGAATGCCGGCATTGCACAATTCGCGATGATGGCACCATGCTAATCCCGGCAAAACTTTATTGCCATGGAACAATTGTTCTATGGACTTTCGACGCCAGTTCCCGCTCGCCTGCCCTTCCCGCATGCGCTGCGCGCCGTGCCGGCGTCGCCCCGGCACGGCGCCAGGCGGCGCGCAAACGCCGTTTATGTGACAATTCACGCTACTGTCGGCTCCGTTTTCCTTCCTCAGGCTCGCATCCATGACCAGTTCCCCCGTTAAAAGCTACCTTCCCTGGGTGGTTGCCACCGCCCTGTTCATGGAGCAACTCGACTCCACCATCGTCAACACCGCCATTCCCGCCATGGCCGCCAGCCTGCAGGTGACGCCGCTGAGCCTGAAAGCCGTCGTCACCAGCTATATCCTGAGCCTGGCCGTGTGCATTCCCATCAGCGGCTGGATGGCCGACCGCTTCGGCACGCGGCGCGTGTTTTCCGCCGCCGTGGCCATCTTCACCCTCGCCTCCATCCTGTGCGGCCTGTCTGTCAGTTCACCGATGCTGGTGGCGGCGCGGCTGCTGCAAGGCGTGGGCGCGGCCATGATGATGCCGGTGGGCAGGCTCACCATCATCCGCACCTTTCCCAAGTCGCAATTGCTGGCGGCCATGAATTTCGTCATCATCCCCGCCCTGATCGGCCCCCTGCTGGGACCGACGGTGGGCGGGCTGATCGTCCACTGGCTGTCGTGGCGCGAGATTTTCTTCGTCAACGTGCCTGTCGGCCTGGTGGCCCTGTACCTGGCGCACCGCTACATGCCCGACTATTACGGCGACAAGCCGCGTCCGCTGGACCTGATCGGCCTGGTACTGTTCGGCACCGGCATCGCGCTGCTGTCGTGGCTGCTGGAAATCTTCGGCGAACACCGCATCGACGGCACCTCGTTTGCCGTGCTGCTGTTCATCTCGATCAGCCTGCTGGCCGCGTATGCCTGGCATTCGAGCGAAGTGCTGCATCCGCTGTTGCGCCTGACCCTGTTCAAGATCCGCACCTTCCGCGTCTCGGTGGTGGGCGGCTTCGTCACGCGCCTGGGCGTGGGTGGCCTGCCATTCCTGTTGCCCCTGCTGTACCAGCTGGGCCTGGGCTTGCCAGCATGGCAATCGGGCTTGCTGATGATGCCGTCGGCGGCGGCCGCCATGGGCATGAAATTCATTTCCGCGCGGGTATTGGCCCGCTTCGGCTACCGCCAGGTGCTGATCGTCAACACTGTGCTGATCGGCATCACCATCGCCATGTTTTCGCTGGTGGGCGCGGGCACGCCGCTGTACATGATCGTCGCCATCAGCCTGTGCCTGGGCTTTTTCAATTCGCTGCAGTTTTCCAGCATGAACACCATCGCGTATGCCGATGTCGACAAGAGCGACTCCAGCATGGCCAGCACCATCGCCAGCTCGATGCAGCAGTTGTCGATGAGCTTTGGCCTCGCCTTCGGCTCGCTGATCACGGGCTGGTACCTGGGCGACATGCCGCAATCGGACCGCGCCATGCTGAGCACTGCGCTGCACCATGCATTCCTGACCCTGGCCGGCTTGACCGTGCTGTCTTCGCTGACCTTCTGGACCTTGCGCCGCGACGATGGGGAAAGCATCAGCAAAGGCAGCGATGGCGATGAAGACGAGGCCGCCGGCGTCAAGGCCCAGGCTGCAATACAGACAGAAGTGCAAACCATCAAAGGCTGAGCCAGATCAAGCTTCCGGCCATCCGTGCTGGTGCTTTGGCTTGCCGCTGCTACCGTGACAGCGGGAGGCGCACATGGCAGCCGAGCGGCGGTTTGCATGGAAGGGAACAGATCGCCATGGCAAGGCGGTCGATGGCATCGTGCGCGCCACCGATGCCGCCACGGCCAGCCTGGCCTTGCGCCGCCAGGGCATACTCGCCACGCGCGTGCGCGCTGCCCGCGCCGCGCCGGGCAAGGCGATCACGCGCCACGATATCGCGCTGTTCACGCGCCAGCTGTCGACCATGATGGCGGCCGGCGTGCCGCTGCTGCACGCGTTCGACATCGCCGGCAAGGGACATGCCAAGCCCGCCATTACCGAGCTGATGGCCGACTTGCGGCGCGATATCGAAGCAGGCAGCAGCCTGCAGCAGGCATTTCGCCAATTTCCCCACCTGTTCGACGGCCTGTATTGCAACCTGGTGGCGGCCGGCGAGCAGGCCGGCATCGTGCAGGAATTGCTGGCTCGCCTGGCCACGCACCAGGAAAAAGCCATCGCCCTGCGGCGGCAGGTGCGCGGCGCGCTGATGTATCCGCTGGTCATCGTGCTTGTCGCCATCGCCGTCACGGGCATCATCATGACCTGGGTCGTGCCCGCCTTCCGCCAGGTCTTCGACAGCTTCGGCGCACCCTTGCCGCTGCCCACCCTGGCCGTGATGGCCGTGTCGGCGTTCTGCGTGCGCTACTGGCTGGCACTGCCGGCCGCGCTGCTGCTCGCCTGCCTGCTGCTGCGCCTCGCGTGGTACCGCTCGCCGGCCTGGCGCAGGCAGGCGCAATTGCAGGCACTGCGCCTGCCCGTGTTCGGCCCGCTACTGCGCAAGGCGGCGATCGCCCGCTGGACGCGCACGCTGGCCGCCATGTTTGCCGCCGGCGTGCCGCTGCTCGACTCGCTCGACCTGGTGGGTGCGGCGGCCCACCATGTGCTGTACCAGGACGCCACGCAAGGCATCGAGCGCGAAATCCGCGCCGGCGGCAGCCTGGCCCTGGCCATGGAACATAGCGGCGTATTTCCCGAACTGCTGACGCAGCTGGTCCTGATCGGCGAGGAATCGGGCGCGCTCGATGCCATGCTGTCGCGCGCGGCCGACATCGTCGAAGGGGAAATCGCGGCAACCGTCGCCGTCCTGTCCTCGCTGCTGGAACCGGCGCTGATGGTGGTACTCGGCGTGCTGGTGGGGACCCTGGTGATCGCCCTGTATTTGCCCATCTTTAAACTCGGCGCCGTCATTTGAAAGAATGGCCGCCGGAAAACGTCCCCGCGCGCCGGCGGATGTTTTACACTGCGGCAGTGCCAGGCAATGTTTGCTCGGCAACACTCATCATCACAGACCCATCTACCATGCAAGATACCCTGCTGTTCGCCGCGCCCGGCAACCTGCCCGTCGCCCTCGTCGCCGCCCTGTTCGGCCTGATCGTCGGCAGCTTCCTGAATGTGGTGATCCACCGCCTGCCGAAGATGATGCAGCGCGACTCCGACAATTACGTGGCGCAAGAAAGCGGCCAGCCGCTACCGCACGCGGACCGCTACAACCTGATGCTGCCGCACTCCAACTGTACCGCCTGCGGCCACCGCATCACGGCCATGGAAAACATCCCCGTCCTCAGCTACCTGCTGTTGCGCGGCAAATGCAGCGCCTGCCAGGCGCCGATCTCCGCCCGCTATCCGCTGGTGGAGCTGCTGACAGGCGCCCTCTCCGCGCTGCTGGTCTGGCATTTCGGCAGCGGCTGGACGGGCCTGGCCACCCTCGTGTTTGCCTGGCTGCTGATCGCCATGACCTTCATCGATGCCGACACGCAAATGTTGCCCGATGACTTGACCTTTCCCCTGCTATGGGCCGGCTTGCTGGTCAATATCAATGGCACCTTCGTGCCGCTGCAGGATGCCGTCATCGGCGCGGCCGCCGGCTACCTGGCCCTGTGGGCCGTGTACTGGGCCTTCAAGCTGGCGACAGGCAAGGAAGGAATGGGCTATGGTGACTTCAAGCTGCTGGCAGCGCTCGGTGCCTGGCTGGGCTGGACGATGTTGCCGACGATTATATTATTATCATCGCTGGTCGGTGCCGTGGTCGGCATCGCGCTGATCGTCTTTGCCAGGCGCGCGCGCGACAAACCCATCCCGTTTGGCCCCTACCTGGCCGCCGCGGGCTTGATCGCCCTGCTGTATGGCACGCCCCTGTCGCAGCTCACGCTTGGCCTGATCGGCTGATTTCTCCGCGCAGCATTGCGCCCCGACTTGGATAACAGACATGGAACAAAACACGGCCTCGTACTTCAGCGTGGGATTAACGGGCGGCATCGGCTGTGGCAAGAGCACGGTCGCCGACATGTTTGCCGCGCGCGGCGCAAGCGTCGTCGACACCGACCAGATCGCACACGGCCTGACGGCTCCGAATGGCGCCGCCATGCCTGCCCTGGTGGCCGAATTTGGCGCCGCCTTTGCCGATGCGCGCGGCGCCCTGGACCGCGCCAGGATGCGCCAGCTGGTCTTTTCCGATGCGCAGGCGAAAGCGCGCCTGGAAGCCATCCTGCACCCGCGCATCCGCCAGGCCACCCTGGCGGCCGCGGCCGAAGCGACGGGCAGCTATGTGATCTTTGCCGTGCCCCTGCTGGTCGAGTCCGGCGGTTGGGTGGAACGGGTCAACCGCGTGCTGGTGATCGATTGCCTGGAAAGTCTGCAAGTGGCGCGCGTGATGGCCCGCAATGGCTTGCCGGAAGAACAAGTCAAAGCCATCATGGCCACGCAGGCGACGCGCGCCATGCGCCTGGCGGCGGCCGACGATGTGATCGACAACAATGGCGATTTGGCGGCCCTGGCGCCGCAGATTGCCCAGTTGCACGACTTATATCTGGCATTTTCAAAAAGAATGGCCGGAATGGGGCCGCAACGTTTGTAATTTGTCGACGCTTGGTTCAAAATCACGGGATTGTTTGCAGGTCCTTACTTAAGGGAATTATTTTGATTGTCTACGAATACCCTTTCAACGAACGCATACGAACGCTGTTGCGGCTGGAAGACCTGTACGACAAATTCAAGTTTTTCGTCCAGCAAGAACATGCAATGCAGCACCATGTTGCTTTGGCAACCATTTTCGACATGCTTGAAGTGGCCGGCCGCGCCGACCTGAAATCGGACCTGCTGCAGGAACTCGAGCGGCAACGCCAAAGCCTGCTCGGCTACCGCAGCAACCCGAACGTGGAACCGGAAACCCTGGACGCCATACTCGGCGAACTCGACAGTGTCAGCGGCGCCCTGGTGGCGGCGCAGGGCAAGACGGGACAGAATATCCGCGACAATGAATGGCTGATGAGCATACGCGGGCGCACCATCATCCCGGGCGGCGCCTGCGAATTCGACTTGCCGTCGTATTTTGCCTGGCAAAAACGCAGTTCGGAACAGCGCCTGGCCGATATCCACGCCTGGTTTGCCCCGCTGGCCCCCCTGTTCGACGCGCTGGCCCTGGTGCTGCGCCTGCTGCGCGATTCCGGCGGTCCCGTGAAACTGATCGCCAATGGCGGCAGCTATCAACAAATGTTGCAAGGCAAGGTGTACCAGATGCTACGCCTGAGCCTGGATGAAAGCAGCGCTGCCATTCCGGAAATTTCTGCCAACAAATACATGCTGTGGGTACGCTTCACCACCCAGGGCGGCGACCTGAAACCCAAGCCGCTGGAAGATGATGTGCCATTCGAGCTCACGCTCTGTAATTTTTAACTGTTACTTATTTGCCCCATCATGACCGTCGTTAACTGCCCTACCTGTGCCGCCAAAGTCGAATGGACTGAAGCCAACAAATATCGTCCTTTCTGTTCGGAGCGCTGCAAGCAGATCGACCTGGGTGCCTGGGCCGAGGAAAAATACACGATCCCCGCCGCCGACCCGTTCGACGATCCGCTGGCGGACGAAGACAACAAACCCCAGTAAACCTCAGGCAAACGGATTTTCCACGCGCAAGCCTTGCGCCGCGAAACTGTCGAGCCTGCCACTGACCACGGTCAAGCCATAGGCGATGCCCATCGCCGCGATCTGCGCGTCCACGCCGGCCCCGTGGCCGCGCAGGCGGCCGCAGACGAGCGCGCAATCGAGATCGAACTCGAGCAGACGTGCCGCATAGTCGGCCAGCAAGGCTTCCAGCCACGCTTCCAGGGCCAGCGCTTCCAGCGTGGCTTCGCGCTGCCAGCTGCGCTGTATGCCAGCGCGCAACTGCGCGATCACCTGCACCGGCACATAGCGTGCCTCGGGCGCCACGCGGCCGAAAAAATCCTGCACGCGGGCGGGCGCGCCGCTCCCCTTGCTCGCGGCAACGATCACGTCCGTATCGACCAGATAAGCGGCCATGCTCAGCTGCGCTCGAAATCGGCATCCTGGCCCACGGCGGGCATGCCGCGCAGGATATCGTCAAGCGGGCGTTTCGGTAGCGGGCGCAAGACGCTGCGCAGGATATCGCGGTGTTCCTCCTCGAGGCTGCGGCCATGCGCGCGGGCACGTTTGTGCAGCGCGGCGATCAGCAACTCATCGGTATCGGTAAAGGTCAGGGTCAGCGGCATGCGTCTCCCCCAGTGCTGGATGACTGCACTGTAGCGCAAAGCGCGCCCGATACAAGGAAAGTACGCGCAAAGCTTGCGCCGGCGCGCAGCACGGAGGCTGCGTGCCGGCGCAAGCGGCCATCAGGCTGCCAGGCTTTCCTGGCGCACGACGTCGAGCCATTCCAGCAGGGGAATGGTAGCGGGCAGCAAGGGCTCGACGCCCACCGTGCCCTGCCAGGCAAACGCCTGCCCTTCCAGGCTTTGCGGCTCGCCCCGCCAATCGCGGCTGATGTAGAAGTGCAGGCGCACATGGGCGTGCGGGTAGACGTATTCCACGCCGCACCAGGGCTCGGCGCTATCGATATGCAGCCCCAGCTCCTCGACAAACTCGCGTTTCAAGGCGTCCAGGATGGCTTCGCCCGGTTCGACTTTGCCACCAGGAAATTCCCAATAGCCGTCATACGGCTTGCCAGCCGGGCGCTGGCCCAGCAGCACATCGCCATTCGGCTTCATCAGGATGCCGACGGCCACGTCGACAGGCTTGATTTTTTCCTTCAAGGTCACTTCATTCATTGCGGCAACTTTCCCGCGTAATCGCGCGCGAATTGCCACGCCACCCGGCCCGAACGCGAACCGCGCTGCAAGGCCCAGCGCAAGGCGTCGCCGCGCGCCTGCGCGATCTGCTCCGGCGTGCAGCCGAACGAGGCGAGCCAGTGCGCCGTGATGTCAAGGTAGTCATCCTGCTTGAACGGATAGAACGACAGCCACAGGCCGAAGCGCTCGGACAGCGAGATTTTCTCTTCCACCGTCTCGCCCGGATGCAAGTCGCCATCATCGTCCGTCTTGTAGCTGGAATTGTCCGACATGCGTTCCGGCATCAGATGACGGCGGTTCGAGGTGGCGTAGATCAGCACATTGTCCGATTGCGCGGCGATACTGCCGTCGAGCGCCACCTTCAACGCCTTGTAGCCGCTTTCACCCTCTTCGAACGACAGGTCGTCGCAAAAGATGATGAAGCGCTCGGAACGCGCCGCCACCAGGTCGACGATGTCGGGCAAGTCGGCAAGATCCGCTTTATCCACTTCGATCAGGCGCAGGCCCTGGCCGGCAAACTGGTTCAGGCACGCCTTGATCAGCGAGGACTTGCCCGTGCCGCGCGCGCCCGTCAGCAGCACATTGTTGGCCGGACGGCCACTGACGAACTGACGCGTGTTCTGTTCAATTTGCGCTTTTTGCGTGCCGATATTGTGCAAGTCGTCAAACGCGATGTTCGACACGTGCGCCACGGCCTGCAGATAAGGCACGGCTCCCGGGCGACGGCGCCAGCGGAACGCGAAGCTGCTCCAGTCCGGCGCGGGTGTCGCCTGCGGCAGGATCGCTTCCACCCTTGCCAGCAACGCCTCGGCACGGATCAGGAATTGATCGAGGCCGGTCATGAGCGGTAGTCGGCGTTGATCGACACATAGTCATGCGACAGGTCGCACGTCCACACGGTGGCGGTGGCGTCGCCGCGCGCCAGTTTCACGCGGATGGTGATTTCGCTTTGCTGCATCACGCGCTGGCCGTCCTGCTCCTGGTAGTCCGGGTTGCGGCCGCCGTTCTTGGCCACCCACACGTCGTCCAGGTACAGGTTCAACTGGCCCACGTCCAGGTCGTCCACGCCCGCGTAGCCGATGGCGGCCAGGATGCGGCCCAGGTTCGGGTCGGAAGCGAAGAACGCCGTTTTCACCAGCGGCGAATGGGCGATCGAATAGGCGATCTTGCGGCACTCTTCCACGCTGCGGCCGTCTTCCACGGTCACCGTCATGAACTTGGTCGCGCCTTCGCCGTCGCGCACGATGGCTTGCGCCAGGAAGGTGGACAGTTCCGTGACAGCCTTGGCCAGTTCCGCGTAATGCGGCGAATCGATGGAATCGATGACCAGGCTGCCGGCGCCCGTGGCGACCAGCATGAACGAGTCATTGGTGGATGTGTCGCCGTCGATGGTGATGCAGTTGAACGATTTGTCGGCCGCCTGCTTCACCAGCTGGTCCAGCACGGGCTGGGCCACGGTGGCGTCAAACGCGAGGAAACCGAGCATGGTGGCCATGTTCGGCTTGATCATGCCGGCGCCCTTGCTGATGCCCGTCAGGGTGACCGCGTGGCCACCGATGGTGACCGTGCGCGAGCCGGCTTTCGGCTGCGTGTCGGTGGTCATGATGGCTTCGGCGGCCGAAAACCAGTTATCCGAGGTCAGCGCGGCCACGGCTTGCGGCAGGCCGGCCACCAGGCGCTGCACCGGCAGCGGTTCGAGGATCACGCCGGTGGAAAACGGCAAAATCTGCTGCGGCGTGCAGCCCAGCAGCTCGGCCAGCGCGGCGCAGCTGGCTTGGGCGTCGGCCAGGCCCGATTCGCCCGTGCCCGCATTCGCGTTGCCCGTATTGACCAGCAGCGCGCGGATCGGCGCGCCACCGGCCGTCACGGCGGCCAGATTCGCCTTCGACACTTGCACCGGGGCCGCGCAGAAGCGGTTCAGGGTAAACACGCCAGCCACGGTGGCCGTCGGCGCCAGTTTCAATACCAGCACATCCTTGCGGTTGGGTTTCTTGATGCCGGCTTCGGCAACACCGATTTCAATGCCGGCGACGGCTTTCAAGTCGGCGGCGACGGGCTTGGGAGAATTGACGGCCATATGAGTTCTTCTGCTAGGGAAAAAGGAAGCGCTATTGTAGCGCCTTCGCGGCGCGGATGAACATGCGGCAAGTGAATAGTCGCGCCAGCCACGGCGGCGCCGATACGGGCCGGTGGCGCGGCCAGGCTTGCGATTTATCAGAACCATGCCGCCTGGCGGCGCTAAGGTATGGGAATGGACGATGGCGAGTCTTGCAATCGTACCGCCCAGGGAAGGATGTCATGACGCAGGGTCGGTCAAACCGGATGCAGCGCAGCGCTTCAGGCCTGTCGTGCCTGTTGCGCCGGCTATCCCTGCTTTGCCTGCTGGCCTGGTTGACAGCCTGTACGGTGCCGCGTGGCCCGGCAGACGGCGCCGGCGCCCACGTCACCGAACAGGCATCCGAAGCGCCGCCCGCAGCGCAAGTTCCACCGCCTGCCGCGGCACCGCCGCCATCGCCAGCCAGTCCGTGGAGCAGCGCATGGTCGGGCACGAGCGGCATGCTCGGCAACCTCGGCAACCTGGTCGGCAGCACGGGCAGCGGCGGCACGCTGAGTTCCGGCAACGATGCGCCGCCGCCCGGTGCCATGCACGTCACCGTGTATTACGCCACCGACCGGCAATACCAGCCCGGCAGCCGCAACTATGGCTGGCAGCCCAACCGCGTGGCGCCCTACCTCAGCTATGGCAGCGTCGTCGTGAGCATCCCGGAGAAAAGAGCGCCGGGCGAGCTGCCGTTGCCGCCCTGGTACGCCATCCTCTCCGGCGACAATGCGCAAAAATATGTGCTGATCAAGGAAACCACGCGCCTGTCGCACGCGGATTTTCTCGCCAGCGTCAAGGCCAGGATACAGGCCTCCCCGGAACGGCGCGCCGCCTTCATTTACATCCACGGCTACAGCAACTCGTTTGACGACGCCGCCCGGCGCACGGCGCAGATGGCGGTCGACCTCGATATCGGCGCCCTGCCCGTGTTCTACAGCTGGCCATCGAAAGGCACGTTTGCAGGCTATGAGTTCGATGAAAACGCCGCCGAATGGACGCAGGCGCACCTGCAGGCCTTCCTGGCCGACTTCGCGGCGCACTCTTCCGCCACCGACATCTACATCATCGCCCACAGCATGGGCAACCGCCCGATGACCGTGGCGCTGGCCAACCTGCTGGAAAAACGCCCCGAGCTGCGGCCCCTGTTCAAGCAGGTGGTGCTGGCGGCGCCGGACATCAATGCCGATATCTTCCGCGAGCAGATCGCTCCCCGCTTCGCCAGCCTCAAGCTTCCCGCCACCCTGTATGCGTCCGCGAACGACAAGGCCATCCGCGCGTCCTACAGTTTTGCCGAGTGGGACAGGATAGGCGACATCCGCCGCCCTGTCGTCACCATACCCGGCATGGAACTCGTCGATGCCTCGGCCGTCATCATGAACTTCACGGGACATGACTACTTCGCCAGCAACCGCGTCCTGCTGACCGATATCGCCACCATGATCAAGACGGGGCAACGGGCAAAAAACCGCGGTGGCCTGAAAGGCATTCCAGCGCAGGCGCCGCAGTACTGGGCATTTCCCTGAGCAGGCCCCGCGGCAGGCAAGGCGGACATAAAAAAACGGAGACCGCAGTCTCCGTTCTTGTCATGCCAACGAACCGGCTTATGCCAGCTTGCCGTGGCAAGCCTTGTACTTCTTGCCGCTGCCGCAAGGGCATGGATCGTTGCGGCCAACCTTGACGCCCATGCTTACGCTCATGTCGTCGACATACTGGTCGTTGCTGTCGCCAGCCGTCGGCGCCAGCAGTTCTTCCGGCGCCGCGTTCGGGTCGAATTCGGCGTGCTGGTAGTGCACGTTTTCCACGTGCGACTGCTGCATCGCCTGTTCGGCCGCATCGACTTCTTCGCGCGACTGGATACGTACCGTCATCACGTGTTTCGTGACGTCGTTCTTGATCATGTCGAGCATCTGGCCAAACAGTTCAAACGCTTCGCGCTTGTATTCCTGTTTCGGGTTCTTTTGCGCGTAACCGCGCAGGTGAATACCCTGGCGCAGGTGATCGAGCGCCGCCAGGTGTTCGCGCCAGTGGCTGTCCACGCTTTGCAGCATGACATTGCGCTCGAAGCCACCGAACGATTCCTTGCCGACGATATCGATCTTCGACTGGTACACGGCGTCGGCCGCGGCCAGCACCTTTTCCAGGATCTCTTCGTCCGTCAGGGTCGAATCGGCTTCCAGCATGGTATGCAGCGGCAGGTCGATCAGCCATTCGCCGGCCAGGGTCTTCTCCAGGCCCTTGATATCCCATTGCTCTTCCACCGATTCCTGCGGCACGTACTCGTGCACCAGGTCGGTAAACACGCCATGGCGCAGGGAAGCGATCATTTCCGAGATATCGGTCGTTTCCAGCAACTCGTTACGCTGCTGGTAGATGACCTTGCGCTGGTCGTTGGCGACGTCATCGTATTCCAGCAATTGCTTGCGGATATCGAAGTTGCGCGCTTCCACCTTGCGCTGGGCCGATTCGATCGAGCGCGAGACGATGCCGGCCTCGATCGGTTCGCCTTCCGGCATTTTCAGGCGGTCCATCACGGCGCGCACGCGGTCGCCCGCGAAGATGCGCAGCAGCGCGTCGTCGAGCGACAGGTAGAAGCGCGACGAACCGGGATCGCCCTGGCGACCGGCACGGCCACGCAACTGATTGTCGACGCGGCGCGATTCATGGCGTTCAGTGCCGATGATGTGCAAGCCGCCCGCATTGACCACGTGGTCGTGCAGCGATTGCCATTCATCGCGCAGTTTCTGCGACTGGGCTGCCTTGTCGGCGTCGCTCAGTTCAGGATTGGCTTCGATGAACTTGATCTGGTTCTCGACGTTGCCACCCAGCACGATGTCCGTACCGCGACCGGCCATGTTGGTGGCGATGGTAATGGCTTTCGGACGGCCTGCCTGGGCGATGATTTCCGCTTCGCGGGCATGCTGTTTCGCGTTCAGCACGTTGTGCGGCAAACCGGCCTTGGTCAGGATGCCCGACAGCAGTTCCGAATTCTCGATCGAAGTCGTGCCCACCAGTACGGGCTGGCCGCGTTCGTAGCAGTCGCGGATGTCGTTCAACATCGCATTGTACTTTTCCGCCGACGACTTGTAGACCTGATCCTGGCGGTCCTTGCGCTGCAACGGACGGTTTTGCGGGATCACGACCGTTTCCAGGCCGTAGATTTCCTGGAATTCGTACGCTTCGGTATCGGCCGTACCGGTCATGCCGGCCAGCTTGGCGTACATGCGGAAGTAGTTCTGGAAGGTGATCGAGGCCAGGGTCTGGTTCTCGTTCTGGATCTTGACGCCTTCTTTCGCTTCGACGGCCTGGTGCAAGCCATCGGACCAGCGGCGGCCCGTCATCAGGCGGCCCGTGAATTCATCGACGATCACCACTTCATTGTTCTGCACCACATAGTGCTGATCCTTGAAGTACAGCGCATGCGCGCGCAGCGCCGCATACAGGTGATGCACGAGGGTGATGTTGGCCGAATCGTACAGCGATGCGCCTTCCGGCAGCAGGCCCATTTCCATCAGGATGCGCTCGGCCTTTTCATGGCCCGCTTCCGTCAGCAGCACCTGGTGCGCTTTTTCATCCTTGGTGTAGTCGCCCGGCACCTCGACCTTGCCTTTGCCGTCCGGCGTTTCTTCGCCGATCTGCAAGGTCAGGCGCGCAGGCACGGCATTGATCTTGTGATACAGGTCCGTGTGGTTCTCGGCCTGGCCCGAAATGATCAGTGGCGTACGCGCCTCATCGATCAGGATCGAGTCGACTTCATCGACGATGCCGAAATTCAGGCTGCGCTGCACGCGGTCGCGCGCTTCGTAGACCATGTTGTCGCGCAAGAAGTCGAAACCGAATTCATTGTTGGTGCCGTAAGTGATGTCGGAGTTGTAGGCCTGCTGCTTGGCGCTGTGCTCCATCTGCGACATGTTGACGCCCGTCGACAAGCCCAGCCAGCCATACAGGCGGCCCATGGTCTCGGCATCGCGCTGCGCCAGGTAATCATTGACGGTGACGATATGCACGCCCTTGCCCGACAAGGCATTCAGGTAGGCCGGCAGGGTTGCCATCAGGGTCTTGCCCTCGCCCGTGCCCATCTCCGCGATCTTGCCATAATGCAAGACCATGCCGCCGATCATCTGCACGTCGAAATGGCGCATGCGCAAGACGCGCTTGCTTGCCTCACGACAGACGGCGAACGCCTCCGGCAACAAGGTATCGAGCGATTCGCCACCGGCGATGCGTTCCTTGAAGGCAGGCGTCTTCGCTTGCAGCTCGGCATCCGACAGCTTTTCGATGACCGGCTCGAGCGCATTGATCTCGCGTACCGTTTTTTGGTATTGCTTGAGCAGCCGCTGGTTGCGGCTACCGAAAATCTGGGTCAGTAATGACATGCTTGAATTCTTGAAAAAACGCCGTTAAAAAAAGCTCGGTTGGTGACAACGAAGTAACTATCGCGTGACCGCACGGAGTTCGACTATGGCAAAAGACGATGATTTTATCATGCGTTCCCGCCAAGGTTGGGGTAATGCACCATATAACAATAGCTTAATGACAAACAAATGGCAGAAATTGCGGACATTTACCAAACGGCAAGGTCATGCGCGGCGCACTCGCCACGCGCAGGCGAGTGTGCTATGTTGCGGTCATGCGAACTCCCACTTATTCTCCGGCGCCGCGCCGCGGCTACGGTTTCGCCCGTTCGGGTCCGGCCGTCACGGGCGCGACCGACTTTTTGCGCGGCAACGCGACGATGGCCTCCCTGATGCCCACCGTCACGCGCCTGGCCGCGCTGCAAAAGGATTGCGCCAGGGCCTTGCCGGCGATGTTCGAGCATTGCGACATCCTGCAGTTCGAAGGCGGCCAACTGGTGCTGGCCACGCCGAACGCGGCGCTGGCGGCCAAGCTCAAGCAGCAATTGCCGAAACTGCAAGGGGAACTGGAAAGAAAGGGCTGGCAGATTTCAGGCATCAAGCTGAAAGTGCAAGTCATCAAGAGCATCGCGCCCATCGTGCATACGCGGGCGCTGGTCTTGCCGGAAAAGGCCATGTCGGCGCTGGAAGAATTGAGCACGGCACTGCCGGCATCGAAGCAGAACGAGCAGCTGATCGCGGCGCTGCGCAGTTTGGTGCGCCACCACCGCGAACCTAAAGATTAGCAACGCCAGGCGGCAGCACGTAGGTCGGATTAGGCCCTTCGGGCCATAATCCGACAACATTGTTGGCGCCTGCGGGGTTGTCGGATTACGGCCTGCGGCCTAATCCGACCTACGTCAACGACCACTCGCGCTCCATCTGGCGCAGGTAGGATTGCGGCGCCGCCTCATTGGTATCGAACGAGACGATTTCATACGCATCGGGCCGCTCCAGCAGCGCCAGCAGCAGCTGGTTATTCAGCGCGTGGCCCGACTTGTGCGCCGTGTAATACGCGAGCAAGGGGTGGCCCACCAGGTACAGGTCGCCGATGGCGTCGAGGATCTTGTGGCGCACGAACTCGTCTTCGTAGCGCAGGCCATCGGCATTCAAGATGCGGTACTCATCCATGACGATGGCGTTTTCCAGCGAACCGCCACGGGCCAGGCCCATGCCGCGCAAGCTTTCCACGTCCTGCATGAAACCGAAGGTGCGCGCGCGCGCCACGTCATGCACATAGGACACGTCGCCGAAATCGACGGAGGCGCGCTGCATGGTGCCATCGACGGCCGGGTGATTGAATTCGATGAAGAAATCGAGCTTGAAGCCGTCATACGGCGACAGGCGTGCCCATTTTTCCGCGTCGCCCTTGCCATGACGCACTTCCACGGGTTTGATCACCTTGATGAATTTCTTGGCCGCCTGCTGCTCCTCGACGCCGGCCTGCTGCAGCAGGTAGACGAAGGAAGAGGCGGAACCGTCCATGATGGGGATTTCTTCCGCATTCACGTCGATAACCATATTGTCGATGCCCAGGCCGGCCGCGGCCGACATCAGGTGCTCCACGGTCGAGACCCTGGCGCCATCCTTGATCAGCACGGACGCCATGCGCGTGTCGCCGACGGCCATGGCGCTGGCGGGAAACTCCACCACGGGCACCAGGTCGATGCGGCGAAACACGATGCCCGTGTCGATCGCCGCGGGACGCAAGGTCAGTTCCACCTTGGTGCCCGAGTGCAAGCCGACACCGACGGTGCGGACCAATTGTTTGATAGTGCGTTGTTTTAACATTCCACGATTATATCTACTTGCCGGTTTTTCGTTGCGGTGCGGCATGGCACACGCCAGAAAAACCACAGCGGCCTAAGGGTGTTCGCTCTCGATATGCACCGCTTCGCGCCGCACCAGGTAAATGCCGCTGCCGATGATGATGGCCGCGCCTATCATCGTGTATTCATCAGGCAAGGTGCGCCACAACAGCCAGTCCAGGCTCATGCCCCAGGCCAGCGCCGAATATTCGAACGGCGCCACGCTCGATGCCTTGCCTGTGCGGAACGCTTCCGTGATGGCCAGCTGGCCCAGGAAACCGCTGACGGATAAACCCAGCAGCAACAGCCAGTCTTCGCGGCGGATCGCCACCCACTCGTGCGCGCACAGCGCCACGCCGCCGGCGGCCATCATCACCATCAGCCAGAACACCATGCTTTCGCTGGCATCCGTGCGGCTGAGGATGCGGCCCGTGATGGCGGAAATCGCATAGCAGGCGGCCGCGCCCAGCACGGCCAGGCCGGCGATCGAGAAAAATTCCGTGCCGTTCGGCCGCAGCACCACCAGCACGCCCAGCATGCCGATGGCGATCGCGCACCAGCGCGCCAGGTCGACGCGCTCCTTCAGGATAAACACGGACAGCGCCGTGATCAGCAGGGGCGCAATGAAAAACAGCGAATACGCCTCGGCCAGCGACATGCGTTTCAAGCCATACGCGAACAGCGTGATCATGGCCACGCCCAGCGCGCCGCGCAGCACGTGCAGCGGCCAGCGCACCTGCAGCACATTCTTGAAGGCCCCCCGGTACAGCAGGTACAGGCATACCAGCGGCAGGGATGACAAGGCCCGCAAGGCCGTCACCTGCATGGCGGGATAATGTTCGGATAACAGCTTCATGGCCGTATCCATCAGCGAAAACATGCCGGCGGCAGTGAGCATCGCATAGATGCTGCGCAGGTTATTGGATGGGGATGTCAGAAAAACTCCTAGCTGGAACGGCAGGCGCCGCGATGTTGCCAGGATTATAGCAAGCGGCGGCCAGATGGCAGCGCCATGGGCTGGCGCGCAGGCGCGATGGACGGGCATGGAAACGATGCATGCCCAACCGTGCACACCCGGCCATCGCCCACCTGCGTCCAGCTTTGGCCAATGCGGGAAAGTTTTTGCCATCCTTCCCGCATTCGCCTGTTACGGCTGGCGCCCGGTACCCGGCACCACTGTTTCTTTACACACGCGGTTAAAAGTAATCGGCCTCGTGATACTGGTTTCAGGCGGCGTCGGCTGTGCTCCAGGCAATTGGAACCAATACGCGCCCACCTGCCCTTCCCCATCCCAGCGCGGATCCGTATTATTGAACGGTCCATAATTCGTCGCGGTATACCGGTCGCCCGTACATGCCGCCAATGGCGCGTTATACGATGCCTGTCCGAATTGATCGGTAAGCACGGTGTGCAATTGCAAGGTTGTATTATCCCCGGCGTTTCTCACCACGTAAAAAATCACGCTTTGTCCTTCCACCGGCTG
This sequence comes from Janthinobacterium sp. GW822-FHT07H11, assembly GCF_058798615.1. Taxonomy (NCBI): domain Bacteria; kingdom Pseudomonadati; phylum Pseudomonadota; class Betaproteobacteria; order Burkholderiales; family Oxalobacteraceae; genus Janthinobacterium; species Janthinobacterium sp. GW822-FHT07H11. The sequence goes on along the minus strand of NZ_CM179507.1, from coordinate 1,340,252 downwards.
GCCGCCCTCATCCTTGATTTGCACATACAAATCGATATAACTGTGCACTTGCAATCCGGCCTGCGGAAATGGAAACCAGCGCGTAATATTCTCATTGTTGAATTGGCGGATTTCCGCAACATAAACATCGCTGGTATTAATACGCAGCGTATAGGGCTGCGCCGCTGGCGCCGCCGCATCCTCGCCGCTGACGCGCACCATCACGCCATATTGGCCAACCGCCGCCGATCCGACGGGAATATTCGTCAACGCCAGGGTTTGACCCGATTGCGCCGCGGTCAAGGTGCTTTCGGCGGCCCAGGCATAGCTGCCATCCGGATTCTTTCTGGCGATGCGCACGCCGGCTGACTGCTGCGCGGTAAAGTTAATCGTGATATTCGTCGATGTCTGGCCCCGCAGCAACGGGAAGAAGTAGTAATCCTGATCCACGCCTGCCACGTCGATATTGGCCTTCAGGGTCTGATTGACCTTTGCCAGTACGGGTTTGCCAGGTTTGTCGTTTGGCTCATGCGCATCGAAACCGGGGCGAGACCAGGCGCCAAATTGATATGCCTGGCCTGCGGCGCCGTTCTGTGGCTGCACGACCAGTACCAGGCGCGCGGATTCGGCGATGCCTTGCAGCACCAGCGGCGCGTTCACGGCGGCATCCGTATCGAGCGCCACGTCGCTTAACTGTCCGCTCACGGGATCGACCGCAAACAGGTAGGCATAAGCCGTCACGCCATTGGGCATGAGCACGTTGCTGTCGATTTTGGTCTTGTCATTGACGACAAACTGGTAGCACTTCACATCGCCGGCGGCGGGCGTTGCGTCCGTATAGATCAGGCCCAGGTCTATCGCCTGGCAGCCCGCGATTGGCGCGGGAACGGCTGCAAGGACGGTGGCGGCGGCGCGCAATGCGGGCCCTGGCGCCTTCGCGGACGCCGCGCGGCTTGCCTCTACATGGGAGGCCAGCGCCGCATTGGCGTCGGCGCGGATCGCATGCGGATTCGAAACAGGAAGATTCAATGCCGTCCTGGCGTGCAACTCGCCGGGATTATTCAATTCTGCCGACAATGCGATTGTATTTGCCGCAACCGGATTGACGCCGCTCGCCGCCAATATCTTGCTGACCGTGGCGTTTTCAGGAACATCGTTATTACCGCCGCATGCGCTTAATAAAATGCCGAAACAGGCACTTAATACCAGACCGCTTTTTTTCATGCACATAAAATCTCCATTGAATTTTCACGGAAAATAGATGCCTCGTGGAAACATCAATATGCATGCTATGACTGTTTTACTAAAATGTAAACATGGATTTTCATGAAACAAAATCCATACAACCCGGATAACATATTCTTTCAATAAGCAGTGAAGTAGGCCTGCAATTATTTTCCTGCCAAATAGATGTGAAATATCCAGCAGAGTTTTCAATAATGATAATAATTAAGATCAGGACATGCCGGCGGTGCCAGCAAGAAAAGCCGGCACCGTCGGTTCATGCGAAAAATCAGCCGGCACGCGCGACCGGTAACAACATCACCAGTTTCAGCTCATGCTGGCGCGCCAGATGCAAGGTCACCTGATTGAAATGCAGCAAACCCTGCCGTGGATGCTGGAAACGCCGCAAGCCGCCATCACGCCCCTGTACCTGCTGGGCACTCCACCATTGCCGGAATTCCACGCTCGCTTGCGCCAGCTCCGCGATCAGGTCGGCCAATGGCGCCTGGTCCGCATGACGGCCGATATCGGCGCGAAATTCCGCCACCAGGCGTTGCGCCCGTTCGGGCCAGCCGGCAACCAGGATGCGCGCTTCCGGTTCAAGGAACATGAAACGCAACTGGTTGGGCGTCCCGGCGGCGTCATGCAGCCAGCCGGCAAACAGCGCAGCCGCCGCTCCGTTCCACGCCACGGCGTTCCATTGGCGGTCCAGAATATAGGCAGGCGCATCGATGGCAGCGACGATGGCGGACAACTCGCTGGCGGCGGGTCCGCCACCATCAGCCGCGCCATGGCGGGGATCTATCTTGTCGGCCACCTCGAACAGATAGGCGCGCTCTGCCGTGCTCAACTGCAGCACCTGGGCCAGGCGGGCCAGCATCTTGGCCGAAGCCGATACAGGCCGCCCTTGTTCCAGCCACGTCAGCCAGGTGGGGCTGACATCGCATAGTTGCGCCAGCTCTTCGCGCCGCAAGCCCGGCGTGCGGCGCCGTCCTCCGCCCGGCAAGCCGGCCGCTGCGGGTGTCACGGCTTCACGCCGTGCGCGGATGAATTCAGCGAGCTTGCTCGACATGGCATTCCTTCATGCTGATAGCGTGGTATTAGATATACCAGTATAAGTTATGGTCTTGTTACAGGATATTTTTACCCCTATTCTGCAGGAACGCAATCACATGCATCCATCACCAGGGGAGAAACCATGCACCAGCACGATGTCGTTACCGAACAGTTTGGCAAAACCGCCAATGCCTACCTGAGCAGTGCGGTGCATGCGCAGGGGGCCGATCTGGTATTGATGCAGGAATGCGCGCGCCGCCATGGCCGGCCAGTGGTGCTGGACCTGGGCTGCGGCGCCGGCCATGCCAGCTTCGCCATCGCCCCCGTGGCGCAGTCCGTCACGGCCTATGACCTGGCACAACCGATGCTCGACGTGGTGGACCACGCCAAGGCGCAGCGCGGCTTGCATAACATCAGTACGCAACAGGGCGACGTGGCCAGGCTGCCGTTCGCCGACGCCAGCTTCGACATGGTGGTGACGCGCTTTTCCGCACACCACTGGAACGACGTGGCCGGCGCGCTGGCGGAAAGCTGGCGCGTGCTGCGTCCGAACGGCACCTTGCTGGTGGTCGATATCGTGGCGCCGAAAACGGCACTGTATGACAGCACCTTGCAGGCGGTGGAAATGCTGCGCGACGCCTCCCACGTGCGCGACTACCGCACCTGCGAATGGGGCGCCAAGTTCGACAACGCCGGTTTTACGCATCAGCTGCGCAGCGTATGGAAACTGACGATGCAGTTCGACGAATGGGTGGCGCGCATGCGCACGCCGAACGAGCGCGTGGCGGCCATCCGCCACCTGTTCGACGGCGCGCCCGAGGAAGCGCGCCGGTATTTCGCGCTGCAGGACGATTATTCGTTCAGCATCGACGCGGCCATGTTCGAGGCGACCAAGCCATCGGTACAGTAAACGTAAAAACGGCGCCGATGGCGCCGTTTTTTTATTGCGTAGCTTGGATTAGCGCGTGGCGCGTAATCCAACAATGCTGAAGCAAACGCGGTGCGAACGCAACTCGTCGGCTTACGCTGCGCTAAGCCGACCTACGCCGACCTACGCCAACCTGCGCCGACCTGCGCTTGGCATACGCCAACCTGCGATCTGCTTAGGCCAGCTGGCTCAGCAAGGTCTCGGCATTCGACACTTCAAACTTGCCGCCCTGCTCGACGTTCAATTGCGTCACGACACCATTGTCGACCAGCATCGAGTAACGCTGCGAGCGCGTGCCCATGCCGAACTTGCTGAAATCGGCGTCCAGGCCCAGCGCCTTGCTGTAGGCAGCATTGCCATCAGCCATCATGCGCACCACGCCGGTGGCTTTCTGATCGCGGCCCCAGGCGCCCATCACGAACGCGTCGTTGACGGAAATGCACCAGATTTCATCGACGCCCGCCGCTTTCAGGTCGGCAGCGTGCTTGACGTAGCCTGGCACGTGCTGTGCCGAGCAGGTCGGGGTGTAGGCGCCTGGCAGGCCGAAGATGGCGATCTTCTTGCCCTTGACCAGGTCTTGCACGTTGAACGTGTTCGGACCCAGTGCGCAGCCTTCGGTTTCGCTTTCGATGAATTCGGCCAGGGTGCCTTCTGGCAGGGTGTCGCCGATCTTGATGGTCATGTTGACTCCTTGTGTACTGTCGGTTGAGGATGCTGCCGGCATGATGCCGACACTGCGCGATAGTATGCCTGACTTGCCGCATTTGTGCAGAAAGCGGGCGGAAAGGCAAAGCCAAAAGTCAAAAAACAGCAAAAAAAACGGCGGCCCTCAGGCCGCCGTCATCTTTACTGACATCAGATCACCTTAATCTGCTTGCTTACGCAGGAAGGCTGGAATGTCGTAGGTTTCCATGCCATTCTTTTCCATCGCGCGCACTTGCTCGGAAGCCGATTCACGGCGCCATACGGCCGGTGCCTTCATGCCGTCGAAACCGGCCGCCGGCGTGGCCACGCCAACCGTCGTCGTCGCCGCCTGCGCGCCGCCCATCGCCGCCGACGGGGTCAGCGGGCCATTGTGGGTACCGGTGCGCAGCACTTGCTGCGGTACCAGCTGGATGTTTTTCTTGGCGCGGCCCAGGCCCGTGGCCACCACGGTAACGCGGATATCGTCGCCCATGGCGTCGTCGTAGGCGATACCTTGCGCGATCGACGCGTCCGGCGCGGCAAACGCGCGCACGGCAGCCATGACTTCCTTGATCTCCTTGCCTTTCAAGCCACGGCTGGCCGTGACGTTGACCAGCACGCCGCGCGCGCCGGACAGGTCGATGCCATCGAGCAGCGGCGAAGCGACAGCCTGTTCGGCGGCGATGCGCGCGCGGTCCACGCCGGAAGCCGTCGCCGTGCCCATCATGGCCTTGCCCTGCTCGCCCATGATGGTTTTCACGTCGTTGAAGTCGACGTTGATATGGCCCGGCACGTTGATGATCTCGGCAATGCCGGCCACCGCGTTGTTGAGCACATCATCGGCATGCTGCATCCATTCCAGCATGCTTTCGTCTTCGTAGATCTCTTCCAGTTTTTCATTGAGGATGATGATCAGCGAATCGACGTGCAGGGACAGCTGCTCCAGGCCTTCGTCGGCGATGTCCATGCACTTCTGGCCTTCGTACGAGAACGGTTTCGATACCACGGCCACCGTCAGCGCGCCCAGTTCCTTGGCCACTTCGGCCACGATAGGAGCGGCGCCCGTGCCCGTGCCGCCGCCCATGCCGGCAGCGATGAAGACCATGTGCGCGCCGCGCAGCGAATCGGCGATGCGTGCGCGCGATTCCTCGGCCAGCTGGCGGCCGACAGCCGGCTTCATGCCGGCGCCCAGGCCGGTATCGCCGATCTGGATGATGTTGTGGGCCTTCGATGTCGACAGGGCCTGTGCGTCGGTATTGGCGGCAATGAACTCCACGCCCGACATGCCTTTGTTGATCATGTGTTGGACTGCATTGCCACCCGCACCGCCGACGCCGACGACCTTGATGACGGTACCTAAAGCTGTGTTATCGACCATATCGAACTCCATGATGTGCTCCTATCAGAATGCGGTTTCCAAGCGCCAGGCCTCATATTGGTAGGAGAACTGGAGATTGAAAACTGCGGTTAAATATAAAATAAAGTTATGTGTGTGTACCTGCGATGCTGCCAAAAAACCTGTGCTGCCGGGCGTAAGTCATGCCCTTAAAAATTCCCTAAAAACCATTCCTTCATGCGCTGCCAGACTGCCTTCACCGAGCCGTCCTGACGCGTCACGATGTGGCCGCGCAGGTATTGCTTCTTCGCTTCCAGCAGCAGGCCCAATACCGTGGCATAGCGCGGACTGCGCACCACGTCTGCCAGCTGGCCGCGGTATTCGGGCGTGCCCAGGCGCGCTGGCTTGAGGAAGATGTCTTCCGCCATTTCCACCATGCCCGGCATGATGGAAGTGCCGCCCGTGAGCACGATGCCCGACGACAGCACGCCTTCGTAGCCGGATTCGCGCACCACCTGGTGCACCATCGCGAACAGCTCCTCGACCCTCGGCTCGATCACTGCCGCCAGTGCCTGGCGCGACAGGTTGCGCGGGCCGCGGTCGCCCAGGCCTGGCACCTCCAGCGATTCGCCGGGATCGGCCAGGACCTGCTTGGCGACGCCATAGCGGATCTTGATCTCTTCCGCTTCCGCGGTCGGGGTACGCAAGGCCATGGCGATGTCGTTGGTAATCTGGTCGCCGGCGATGGGGATGACTGCCGTATGGCGGATCGCGCCATCGGAAAACACCGCCACGTCGGTCGTGCCGCCGCCGATGTCAATCAGCACCACGCCCAGCTCTTTCTCGTCGGGCGTGAGCACCGCGTCGGCCGAGGCCATCGGCTGCAGGATCAGGTCCGACACTTCCAGGCCGCAGCGGCGCACGCACTTGACGATGTTCTGCACCGCCGACACGGCACCGGTGACGATATGCACCTTTACCTCGAGACGGATGCCGCTCATGCCGATAGGCTCGCGCACATCTTCCTGGCTGTCGACGATGAACTCTTGCGGCACCGTGTGCAGCAATTGCTGGTCGGTCGGAATGTTAACCGCTTTTGCCGTCTCGATGACGCGCGCCACGTCAGTCGCCGTCACTTCCTTGTCCTTGATGGCCACCATGCCGCTGGAATTGAAGCTGCGGATATGGCTGCCCGCAATACCCGCGTAGACATTGCGTATCTTGCAGTCAGCCATCAGCTCGGCCTCTTCCAGCGCGCGCTGGATGGATTCCACCGTGGCCTCGATATTGACCACCACGCCCTTTTTCAGGCCCTTCGATTCGTGCTGGCCCAGCCCGATCACTTCGTGGCGCCCGTCGGACATCACTTCGGCTACCACCGCCACCACTTTCGAGGTGCCGATGTCGAGGCCGACGATCAGGTTTTTCGCGTCTTTTGTCATTTCTGTCGCCTAGTTTTTGGGCTATTAATTGATTAATTGATTAATTGATTATTCGGTCAAGCCGGTTTCTTAATCGGACTGCCATTCTTCTTCCTGATCGCCGGCGCCGGCCTGCCATCCTTGCCTTCGGCCGGTATCACCAGGCCGGCGGAACTGAGTGCCAGGCCGTTCTGGTAGCGCATGTCGATCGTATCGATATTTTCCAGCCGGCTTGCCAGCTGCGGGTAGATACCCACCAGCCGGTCGACGCGCGCCTTCAGAGTCGTATGATTCTGCTCGCGCCCCAACGCCACGCTCATGCCGTTATCCAGTTTCACGGTCCACGCATAGCGGCTCGACAGCGACAGGGTTTCCGGCACCATCTTCAACGGCGCAAACCACTTTGCCAGCTGCACGTAGGTGGCCAGCACTTCCTTCTCGCTGCCATCGGGGCCAGCAAACGCGGGCAACTCATGGTCATCCTCGGCTTCGGCCACATTCGCCGTGAACACGTCGCCCTTGACCGACAATAAACGTCCGTCTTCGCCCCACGTGCCCAGCGCCTCGTGTTCTTCCAGGGCCACGATCAGCTGGTTCGGCCACTCGCGACGCACGCTGGCGCGGCGCACCCAGGGCACCGATTCAAACACGCCGCGCACGCTTTCCAGGTTGGTCGTGAAAAAATTGCCCTTGATGCGACCCTGGGTACCGCTGCGCAGGGTCAGGTAATTCACATGGCGCAGGCCCTTGTCGTCCGCGCTTTCCACCTTGATGGTGCGCAGGTCGAACATCGGGCGCTGCGAGACCCACCAGACGCCGGCCGCCACGCACACGACCAGAACCGCGGCCAGCAAGCCGTTGGCAGTCGTATTGAGGCTTTTAGCGTCATGCCACATATCAGCGCTGTCCCTTGTGCATTTTCAGGCTTGCGCCGGCGACGATTTCCAGGCACAGGTCTTCATAGCTGGTGCCTTCCGCGCGCGCCGCCATCGGCACCAGCGAGTGGCCCGTCATGCCCGGCGAGGTATTCACCTCCAGCAAAAACAGCTTGCTGTCGGCCGCGCGCATCAGCACATCGACCCGTCCCCAGCCTTCGCAGCCCAGGGCGCGGTAGGCTTCCAGCGCGATGCGTTCCATCTCGGCGATGATGGCCGGGTCCAGCTGCGGCGGACAGAAATACTGCGTATCGTCGGTAAAATACTTGTTCTGGTAGTCGTAGTTGCCTTGCGGCGCGACGATTTCGATCGGCGGCAACGCGCGCGCCGTGGCGCCCTTGCCCAGGATCGCCACGGTGAACTCGCGGCCCTTGATGAATTCCTCGGCCAGCACCGAATCGTCGAGGCCGGCGGCGATATCGTAGGCGGCCTGGAAGGCCGATGCCTCGTTGACCGTCGTGATACCGATGCTCGAGCCTTCATGCGGCGGCTTGACGATCAGCGGCAAGCCCAGTTGCGCGGCAACCTTGGCCAGGTCGGAGCTGTCGTCCAGCACCGCGTACTTCGGCGTCGGCAACTGGTGCATCAGCCAGATCATCTTGGTATAGACCTTGTCCATGCCCACCGAGCAAGCCATCACGCCACTGCCCGTGTAGGGAATGCCCAGCTGTTCCAGCGCGCCCTGCAGGCTGCCGTCTTCGCCGAAGCGGCCGTGCAGCGCGATGAAGACGCGGTCAAATTTTTCTGCGGCCAGTTCGGCCAGGCTGCGTTCGCCCGTGTCGAAGCCATGCGCATCCACGCCATGGCTTGTCAAGGCGGCCAGCACGCCCGCGCCGGACATCAGCGACACTTCGCGCTCGGCCGAGCGGCCGCCGAACAGGACGCCGACCTTGCCCAATTGTTTAACGTCGATAGCTGAAGCTTGGTTCACGTCAGGCCTTTACAGTGTTGGATTGATACGTTGTCAGTTGATTCGGGATGCCGCTGATGGAGCCCGCGCCCATGGTCAGCACGACGTCGCCGTCGCGCGCCACGCTCATGATGGTGTCGGCCATGTCCGTCATGGACTCGACGAAAATCGGTTCGATCTTGCCGCGCGCGCGCAGGGCATGCGCCAGGGCGCGGCCGTCGGCGGCGACGATAGGCGCTTCGCCCGCCGCATACACTTCGGACAGCAGCAGCACGTCCGGCGCACCGAGCACTTTCACGAAATCCTCGAACAGGTCGCGCGTGCGGCTGTAGCGGTGCGGCTGGAACGCCAGCACCAGGCGGCGGCCCGGATAGGCGGCGCGCGCGGCGGCCAAGGTCACTTCCGTTTCCACCGGATGGTGGCCGAAATCGTCGACCAGGGCGAAGCTGCCGCCGTTCGGCAGCGCCACGTCGCCGTAGCGCGTGAAGCGCCGGCCCACGCCGGAAAACTCGGCCAGGCCTTGCTGCGTGGCGCTGTCGGCGATGCCGATCTCGCGCGCGATGGCGATCGCCGAGCAGGCATTCTGCACATTGTGCATGCCGGGCTGGTTCAGCACCACGTCCAGGTCCGGATAGCCTTCCTGCAGCACGGTGAAATGCATTTCCAGGCCCACGGCGCGCGCGTTGACGGCGCGCACTTGCGCGTCTTCCGCGAACCCGTAGGTGGTGACCGGCTTGGTCACGGACGGGATGATGGCGCGCACGTGCGGATCGTCGATGCACAGCATGGCGCGGCCGTAGAACGGCAAGCGGTGCGTGAATTGCACGAAGGCCTGCTTGAGCTTCTCGAAATCGTGCTCGTAGGTGTCCATGTGATCGGCGTCGATGTTCGTGATCACTTCGATCATCGGCGTCAGGTTCAGGAACGAGGCGTCCGATTCATCGGCTTCGGCCACCAGGTAGTCGCCCGAGCCCAGTTTGGCGTTCGCGCCGGCGCTGGTCAGACGGCCGCCGATGACGAAAGTCGGGTCGAGGCCGCCCTGCGCCAGCACGGATGCCACCAGGCTGGTGGTGGTCGTCTTGCCGTGCGTGCCGGCAATCGCGATGCCGCGCTTCAGGCGCATCAACTCGCCCAGCATCACGGCGCGCGGCACCAGCGGAATCTTGCGCGCGCGCGCCGCCGCCACTTCCGGATTGTCTTGCGGGACGGCGCCCGACGTCACGACCGCATCGGCGTCGCCGATATTTTCAGCCGCGTGGCCGAGCATGACCGTCGCGCCCAGGCTCGCCAGGCGCTGCGTCGCCGCATTGCTGCCCAGGTCGGAGCCCGATACCTTGTAGCCCAGGTTGACCAGCACTTCGGCGATGCCGCTCATGCCGCTGCCGCCAATGCCGACAAAGTGGATATTGTTTACTTTATGCTTCACAGAGCTAACCTCATGCCAGTTTTTCCAATACGTGTGCGATCGCCTCATTGGCGTCGCGCTTGCCTGCTGCCAGTGCCGCCTGCGCCATCTGCTGGCAGGTATCGCGCGTCAACGACGCCAGCAAGGCGCTCAGCGACGCCGCACTCATTTCCGTCTGCGGCAGATGAATCGCCGCGCCTTGTTTTGCCATCCATTGCGCGTTGTCGCGCTGGTGGCTGGTGGTCGACGCGACCAGCGGCACGAGCACGCTGGCCACGCCGGCCGCCGTCAGTTCCGACAGGGTGATCGCGCCGGCGCGGCAAATCACCAGGTCGGCCTCGGTATACGCCCTGGCCATGTCGTCGATGAAGTCGACCACATTAGCCTGCACGCCCGCCTGCGCATACGCCGCATGCAGGGCGTCGATATTCTTCTTGCCCGACTGGTGCGTCACCAGCGGGCGTTCGCCCTGCGGCATCAGCGCCAGCGCGGCAGGCAGGCTGTCGTTCAGCGCTTTCGCGCCCAGGCTGCCGCCCACCACGAGGATGCGCAACGGTCCGCTGCGGCCCGCGAAACGCGCGGCCGGCGGCGCCATGGCCAGGATCTCGGCGCGCACGGGGTTGCCCGTGACGACGGCCTTGCCGGCGGCGCTGCCGAAATCGGCGGGAAAACCGAAGCACACCTGCTGCGCCAGCGGCACCAGGGTCTTGTTCGACAACAGCAGCGCCGCGTCGGCATTGACCAGCACCAGCGGCACGCCCTTCAGTCGCGCCATCAGGCCGCCCGGCACGGTGACGTAACCGCCCATGCCCATCACCACGTCCGGCTTGCGGCTGGCGATGAAGCGACGGATGGCCAAGAAGCTGGCCAGCATCTTGAAGCCGCCCTTCACCGTGTGCGCCAGGCCCTTGCCGCGCATGCCGGAGAACGCGATGGCGTCCATCGGAATGCCGCTTTTCGGCACCAGGTCCTGCTCCATGCCGTGGGTCGTGCCCAGCCAGCTCACTTCCCAGCCGCGCGCGCGCATCGTCTGCGCGATCGCCAGCCCAGGAAAAATATGGCCACCGGTGCCGGCCGCCATGATCATCAGTCTTTTTGTCGTTTTCAAATTCGTCGCGTTGTTCATAACCGGCCTCCCCGCATCAGGATCCGGTTTTCGTAATCGATGCGCAGCAAAATCGCCAGGCCGATACAGTTAATCAGTACGCCCGTGCCGCCATAACTCATCAAGGGCAGGGTCAGGCCCTTGGTCGGCAGCAGGCCCAGGTTCACGCCCATGTTGATGAAGGTTTGCACGCCGATCCAGATGGCGATGCCTTTCGCGGTCAGCCCGGCGAAGGTCTGGTCGATGGCGATCGCCTGGCGGCCAATGTCAAATGCCCGCTTGATGATCCAGTAGAACATGCCGATCACGATCAGTACGCCCACCAGGCCCAGTTCCTCGCCGATCACGGCCAGCAGGAAGTCCGTGTGCGCCTCGGGCAGGTAGTGCAGTTTTTCCACGCTGCCGCCCAGGCCCACGCCAAACAGCTCGCCACGCCCGAAGGCGATCAGCGAGTGCGTCAGCTGGTACGCCTTGTTCAGCGCATTGTCTTCCTGCCATGGATCAAGGTAGGCAAAAAACCGCTCGCGGCGGAATTTCGACAAGGCGATGATGGTGACGAAAATCGCCGTCAGCATCGCGCCGATGCCGCCGAACCAGATGGCGTTGACGCCGCCGAGGAACAGGATGCCCATGGCGATGCAGACAATCACGCCGAAGGCGCCCAGATCGGGCTCCATCAGCAGCAACAGGCCGACGAAGCTGACGGCCAGCGCCATCGGCATGAAGCCCTTGGTCAGCTTGTGCATGTATTCCTGCTTGCGCACCGTGTAGTCGGCCGCGTACAGCACCATCACCACCTTCATCAGCTCTGACGGCTGCGGACGCAGGCCCGGCAGGTTCAACCAGCGGCGGCCACCGTTGACCGACACGCCCAGGCCCGGTATCAGCACCATCACCAGCAGCACCAGGGTGCCGATGAACAGCCACGGTGCCATCTTCTGCCAGGTGGCGATGCGGATGCGGAACACCAGCGCGCTGGCGATGATCGAGATGCCGATGAAGAGCGCCTGGCGCACGACAAAATAATTGTTCGTGTAGGCGGCGAACTTGCGCGCATCCGACAGCGAAATCGACGCCGAATACACCATCACCATGCCCAGCAACATGAGCAGCAGGACCACCCACACCAACGGCTGGTCGTATTCCATCATCTTCGACTGCCGCGCGCGGCCATCCAGCGGCTTGGCAGCCGAGCCGGAACCGAAGCGGAATGGCAGTTGGAAGGCCATCAGATATCCTGTCCGTTTTCGAGGGCGATATCGCGCACGGCGTCGACGAACACCTGCGCGCGGTGCGCATAGTTCTTGAACATGTCCAGGCTGGCGCAGGCTGGCGACAGCAGCACCGCGTCACCGGCCAGCGCCAGGCCGCTGGCGCGCCTGACCGCTTCCGGCAAGGTGGCGCAATCGTGCAGATCCACCCCGGAAGGCTCCAGCGCCGCGCGCAAGGCTGGCGCATCGCGGCCAATGAGCACCACCGCGCGCACATAGCGCGACACCGGTTCGGCCAGCGGCGAGAAATCCTGTCCCTTGCCGTCGCCGCCGGCGATCAGCACCAGGCGCTGTTCCGCGCCGCCAAACGCCTTGCCCAGGCCGGACAATGCGGCCACTGTCGCGCCCACGTTCGTGCCCTTGCTGTCGTCGTAGTACTCGACTTCACCGACGGCCGTGATCAATTCCACGCGATGCGGCTCGCCCTGGTATTCGCGCAAGCCATGCAGCAGCGGCGCAAACGGCAAGCCGATGGCGCGGCACAGGGCCAGCGCAGCCAGGGCATTCGAGGCATTGTGCTGGCCGCGGATCTTCAGCGCGTCGGCCGGCATCAGCTTTTTCGCCATCGTCGGCACCGGTTCCGGCGCCGGATCGTTCTTCCGGCGTTTTTTCTCGATCACTTCTTCGCTGGGCACGGCTTGCGCCAGCCAGAAGATGCCGCGTTCATTGACCAGGCCAAAACTGTCCACTTCAACCGGCTCGCCCGTGCCGAAGGTAATCGTCTCGGCCAGCGGGTCGGCCATGCGCATCACAAGCGCGTCGTCGCGGTTCAGCACGCGCACGGTCTGGTCGCCGAAGATCCGCGCCTTGTCGGCAGCGTAGGCAGCCATGTCGCCGTGCCAGTCCAGGTGATCCTGCGACAGATTCAACACCGTGGCCGCATCGGCCTGCAGGCTGAACGTCGTGTGCAGCTGGAAGCTGGACAGCTCCAGTATCCACGCCTGCGGCAGGGCGCTGACCACCGGTTCGGCGGCTTCGCCGTCCTCTTCAGCGGCGGCAGGAGCCCGGGCCGGTTCAGCATCGAGCACTTCACGCAGCACGTCCAGCGCGGCCGGGCTGATATTGCCGGCCACGCGCGTGGCCAGGCCCGCGCGTTCGCACAGCAGTCCCACCAGGCTGGTGACGGTCGTCTTGCCATTCGTGCCCGTGATGGCGATGACTTTCGGCGCATAGCCGCGTTCCGCCTTGAGCGCGGCCAGGGCCTGCGCGAACAGTTCGATCTCGCCCCACACGGGGATGTTTTTTTCCTGCGCGGCCGGAGCGATACCAGCCAGTTCGCGGTGCGGCGCCAGGCCGGGGCTGACGGCGACGAAGTCGACGCCATCGAGCAGGTCGGCCGTGAAGGCGCCAGCGATGAACTGCGCCTGCGGCACGGCCGTCTGCAGCGCGGCCAGGCGTTCAGGGGCTTCCCTTGTATCGGCCACGCGCACGGCAGCGCCGCAGCGCGCCAGCCACAGGGCCATGGCCAGCCCCGATTCGCCGAGGCCCAGTACCAGTGCGGTTTTATCAAGGTACATCATCAGCGCAGCTTCAAGGTGGTCAGGCCGAGCAGCACCAGCATCATGGTGATGATCCAGAAGCGCACGACAACCTGCGTTTCTTTCCAGCCTTTTTGTTCAAAATGGTGGTGCAAAGGCGCCATCAGGAAGACGCGACGGCCCACGCCGTAGCGCTTCTTGGTGTACTTGAACCAGGCAACCTGGATGATCACGGACAGCGTTTCGACCACGAAGATGCCGCCCATGATGAACAGGACGATTTCCTGGCGCACGATGACGGCGATGGTGCCCAGTGCGCCGCCCAGTGCCAGCGCGCCCACATCGCCCATGAAAACCTTGGCGGGATGGGTGTTATACCAGAGGAAGGCCAGGCCGGAGCCGGCCAGCGCGCCGCAGAAGATCACCAGCTCGCCGGCGCCCGGGATGTGCGGAATGAACAGGTAGCGCGCATAAGTGACATTGCCCGTCAGGTAGGCGAACAAGCCCAGGGCAGTGCCCACCATCACGGTCGGCATGATGGCCAGGCCATCGAGTCCGTCGGTGAAATTGACGGCGTTGCTGGTGCCGACGATGACGCAGTACGTCAGCGCGATGAAGCCCCACACGCCCAGCGGATAGCTGATGGTCTTGAAGAACGGCACGATCAAGTCGGCCTTGGGCGGCAAGTCCATGGCAAAGCCGGACTGCACCCATGCATAGATCAGGTTCCACACCTGGCCCGCATTCGGCTCCGAGATGGAGACGGAGAACGCCAGGTAAAACGCGGCGACGATGCCGATCAGCGACTGCCAGAAGTATTTTTCGCGCGAGCGCATGCCTTCCGGATCCTGGTGCACCACCTTGCGGTAGTCGTCGGCCCAGCCGACGGCGCCAAAGCCCAGGGTGACGATCAGCACGGGCCAGATGAAGCGGTTCGACAGGTCGGCCCACAGCAAGGTGGAAATGCCGATGGCGATCAGGATCAGCACGCCGCCCATGGTCGGGGTGCCGTGTTTTTTCAAGTGCGTTTGCGGACCGTCCGTGCGCACGGCCTGGCCAACCTTCATGCGCGTGAGCATGCGGATCACGGCGGGGCCGGCGCACAGGCCGATCAAAATCGCCGTCAAGGTGGCGAAGACGGCGCGGAATGTGATGAAGTTAAAGACCCGCAATGGGCCAATGTCGTCCTGGAAATAATGAGCGAGCCAGAGCAGCATGATTAGTGAGCTTCCTTGTTTTTGTTGTTTGAACCAATCAAATGCTGCACGGCCCGTTCCATTTTCATGAAGCGGGAGCCCTTGATTAATACTGTTGCATCCGAACGGCCGGACAAATGCGCATCGAGCGCCGCCAGCAAACCGTCGAACTGTTCGAAATACTCCACGACCGTGCCTGATTCCTGGCTGGCGGCCGCCTGCGCCGCATTCACCAGGTGGCGCGCCAGGCCGCCCGTCGCCAGCACGTGTTCGATGCCTTTGGCGGCGGCGTAGGCGCCGATCTCTTCGTGGAACTGCTGCCCCTGCGTGCCGACTTCGCCCATCTCGCCCAGCACCAGGATGCGAGGTGCCGGCGCCTGCGCCAGTACATCGATGGCCGCGCGCGCCGAATCCGGATTGGCGTTATACGTGTCGTCGATGATGGTGGCGCCATTGGCGGCACGTTTTTTCTGCAGGCGGCCGTTCACGGGGGCGAACGCCTCCAGGCCCTGCTTGATATGTTCGATGGCGATGCCGGCGCCCACGGCGCATGCCACCGCGGCCAGCGCATTGCGCACATTGTGCTCGCCCGCCGCCTGCAGGCCGACGAAGAACTGGCGCAGGCCGCCGTCCTGCGCGCGCACGCTAACGAACAGGTCGCTGCCAAAATCCTCGGCCGCGCGGTGCGTGCAGCTGACGTCCGCCTCCTTCGACAAGCCGAAGGTAATGACGGCGCGCGCGCCGGCCAGTTCGCGCCACACGGGCGTGAATTCGTCGCCATGCGGGAAGACAGCCACGCCGTCGTCGGCCAATGCCGCCAGCGCGGCGCCGTTCTCGCGCGCCACCGCTACCACCGTATGCATGAATTCCTGGTGCTCGCGCTGCGCGTTGTTGACCATCGCCAGGGTCGGCGCGGCAATCGCCGCCAGACGTGCAATTTCTCCCGGATGGTTCATGCCCATCTCGATGACA
This sequence comes from Janthinobacterium sp. GW822-FHT07H11, assembly GCF_058798615.1. Classification (NCBI taxonomy): domain Bacteria; kingdom Pseudomonadati; phylum Pseudomonadota; class Betaproteobacteria; order Burkholderiales; family Oxalobacteraceae; genus Janthinobacterium; species Janthinobacterium sp. GW822-FHT07H11. The sequence continues at coordinate 1,324,352 of NZ_CM179507.1, read as the reverse complement.
GCCGCCTTGTGTTCTTCATTCAGGCGGAACAGGGTCAGCGGCACGCCGATTTCATTATTCAGGTTGCCACGCGTGGCCAGGCGCGCTTCTTCACCGAAGGCCGCCGCCAGGATCGATGCAATCATCTCCTTGACGGTGGTCTTGCCATTGCTGCCGGTGACGCCAATGACGGGCAAATTAAAACGGCCGCGCCAATGGTTGGCGATGCGGCCCAGCGCGACCAGGGTATCGGGCACCACGATGGCAGGTACCTTGCCGCTGTCCCAGCCTGCGGGCAGGCGCTCGACCACCACGGCGGCGACGCCACTGGCGGCCACCTGCTCGAGGAAGTCATGGGCGTCGAAGCTCTCGCCGCGCAGGGCGACGAACAGCGAACCGGCTGGGGCGCTGCGGCTGTCGGTGGAGACGCCGGCGAACGCGCGGGCGGCGTCGCCCGCCAGTTGCGCGCCGTCCAGCGCCTGCATCAGTTCTGTCAGGGTGCCGCGCATCAGTTCGTCCTCATCATGGTCAGGCGCGCGGACAGGGCCAGCTGCGCGTGGTCTGCATCGGAGAACGGCAGTTTCTTGCCCTTGATTTCCTGGTACGGTTCATGGCCCTTGCCCGCCAACAGGATCACGTCCGGCTTGGCGGCGTGCTTGATGGCCGACAGGATGGCGGCGGCGCGGTCTTCGATGGCCTGCGGCTGCGGACCATCGGCACGCATGCCGGCGACGATCTGGCCGATGATGGCATGCGGGTCTTCGCTGCGCGGATTGTCGCTGGTGACGAGCACGTGGTCGGCCAGCTGCGCGATGGCGCCCATCTGCGGCCGCTTGCCCGGATCCCGGTCGCCGCCGCAGCCAAATACGCACCACAGCTGGCCGCCCCGTTCCTGCGCCACCTGGCGCAAGGCGGCCAGGGTTTTTTCCAGCGCGTCCGGCGTATGCGCGTAATCGATGACGACCATCGGCGCTTCCTGGCCGCCCACCTGCTGCATGCGGCCGGGGGCCGGCTGCAAGGATTCGATGCCATCGATGGCGGCGCGCAGGCCGGTGCCGTGCGCCAGCAAGGCACCCAGCACGGCCAGCGCATTGCTGATATTGAAGTGTCCTACCAGCTGCGTTTTCACCAGCGCCACGCCCAGCGCGCATTCCAGGTGGAAGTCGGTGCCGGCATTGCGGCTGCGGAACTGGCTGGCGCGCAGCATCAGCACGCCGGGCAAGTCCGGCTGGCTGGCTGCATCCTGCAAGGTATAGCCGATGACGGGATACTCGCCCGCCAGCTTGCCGTCCACGTGCTGCGCCAGGCGCAGGCCCATGGGGTCGTCGAGGTTGATGACGGCCGTTTTCAGGCCGGGCCAGTCGAACAGCTTGACCTTGGCCGCCTCGTAGGCGGCCATGTCGCCATGGTAATCGAGGTGGTCGCGCGTCAAATTGGTGAACATGGCGACATCGAAATGCATGCCGGCCGCGCGGTCCTGGTCCAGGCCGATCGACGACACTTCGATGGCGACGGCCTTGGCGCCGGCGTCGCGCATGGCGGCGAGTTTACGCGCCAGCAGCACGGCATCAGGCGTGGTATAGCCGGTGACGTCGAATTCGATGGCGCCGCGCGGCTTGCACAAGCCCACGCCCAAAGTCCCGATGACGGACGAGGTGACGCCGAGGCGCGCCAGGGCCTGCGCCAACCATAGCGCGCACGAGGTCTTGCCATTCGTGCCCGTCACGCCGGCGCTGAACATGGCGCTGTCGGGCATGTCGTAGACAGCATGCGCCACGGGGCCGGCCAGGCGTTTCAGGTCGCTGACCAGCAGGTGCGGCACGCTCCATGCGGCGTTCCATTCAACGGCGTCATGCACGATGGCGGCGGCGCCCTGCGCGATGGCGGCGGCGATGAAATCGGTGGCGCCCGCGTAGGCGAAAAACACGTCGCCGCGCTGCACGCGGCGCGAATCGGACGTCAGCTGCCCGGACGGGGCAGCCGTTTTGATCCACAAACTGATGTCTTGTATGGTCATGAGTGACTTCACATGGCCTCCGGGCCGGCATTGGCCGGGACCACGATTTCGGTAACGGAGGAATCGGGCGGTACGTTCATCGCGCGCAGCGCGTTGGTCGCAATCGCCGCGAAAGCGGGAGCGGCAACCTGGCCGCCATAGTGGGCTGGGCCGGTCGGTTCATCGATCATCACGGCAATGATGAAGCGCGGCGCCGACATCGGCACCATGCCCACGAAAGAGCCGATGTATTTGCGCGGCATCGCATAGCGGCCATTTTCCACTTTATAGGCGGTGCCCGTCTTGCCGCCGACGCGGTAGCCGGCGACCTGGGCGCGCTTGGCCGAGCCGTGCGCGCCGGAGACCACCAGTTCGAGCATGGCGCGCATTTCTGCGGCCGTCTTCGGCTTGATCACCTGCTGGCCCACGGGCAGTTCATTGACCTTCTGGAACGACAACGGAATCGTGTCGCCGTCGCGGGCGAACATCATATAAGAACGCGCCAGCTGGATCAGCGACACGGAAATGCCGTTACCGTAGCTCATGGTGGCCTGTTCCACCGGGCGCCACGATTTATATGGACGCACGCGGCCGGCCACGGCGCCGGGGAAGCCCCATTTCGGCTGCTGGCCGAAGCCCACCTTGGTAAACATTTCCCACATTTCCTGCGACGGCATGCCCAGCGCGATCTTCGAGGTGCCGATATTCGACGACATCTCGATGATTTCAGAGACGTTGATCACGCCGTGCGGCTTGGTGTCGGTAATCGTGCGGTCGGCGATCGTGTAGCGGCCCGGGCCCGTGTCGATCAAGGTGGTCGGCTTGACCCGGCCCGTGTCGAGCGCCAGCGACACCGTGATCGGCTTCAGGGTCGAACCGGGTTCGAAGGTATCGGTCATGACGCGGTTGCGCAGCTGCTGGCCGGTGAGCTTGCGGCGGTCGTTCGGGTCGTAGCTCGGGTAATTGGCCAGGGCCAGCACTTCGCCCGTGTGCACGTCGAGCACCACGGCGCCGCCGGCCTTGGCATTGAATTTCTCCACCGCTTCCTTCAGCTGCGTGAAGGCGATGTACTGGATCTTGCTGTCGACGGACAGGGTCAGGTCCTTGCCGTCATGCGGTTCGTGGATGAAGCCGATGTCTTCGACGATGTGGCCCAGGCGGTCCTTGATCACGCGGCGGCTGCCGGTGGTGCCGACGAGGGTTTTCTGCTGCGCCAGTTCCATGCTTTCCTGGCCCACGTCTTCCACGTTGGTAAAGCCCACCACGTGGGTCATCACTTCACCCTGCGGATAGAAGCGCTTGTATTCCTTGCGCTCGTCGATGCCGTCGATGCCCAGCTTGGATATCTTGTCGGCCACGTCCATCTCGACCTGGCGTTTCAAGTAGACGAAGCTGCGGTCCGAATCGAGCTTCTTGCGCAATTCGTTGACGTTCATGTCCAGCAGGCCGGCCAGCGCATTGATTTTCTCGGGCGACGCCTGCAGCACGTCGTCGGGAATGGCCCAGATGGCTTTCACGGGGACGGACGACGCCAGCACCTGGCCGTTGCGGTCGGTGATCTTGCCGCGCGTGGCCGGCAATTCCAGGGTGCGCTCATAGCGCGCCTTGCCCTGCTTTTGCAGGAACTGCGTCGACACGCCCTGCAGCCACAGCGCGCGCGCGCCCAGGCCGGCGAAAGCGAAGAACAGCAGGAACAGCACGACGCGCGAACGCCAGACGGGCAGGCGCACCGCCAGTACGGGGTTTTTCGAGAATGGCACGCCCTTCGATGCCGCCACCCGGCCGTTGCTGTTACCGCCCAACTTCATTATTCGCCCTCCGTCAGGTATTGCGTACGCGCTGCCGTCAGCGGCGTCATGCTCAGGTCGCGCCGCGCGATCGCTTCGATGCGTTCATGCTTGCCCAAGGTGGACTGGTCCAGCTGCAGCTGCGCCCAGTCGATGTCGAGCTGGCGCGACAGCGCTTGCGCGCGCTCCAGGTCGATCAGCAGGTGGCGCGACTGGTACTGCGCGTTCACCAGCGACAGGCCGCAGCACACCAGCAGGGCCGACAACACCACGCACAGCTTGCCAGTCATCGGGCGCCGCCACTAGCTGGAATGGGCAAACGCTGCGCCACGCGCATCACGGCCGAACGCGAACGGGGATTGCCCTCGATCTCGGCGTCGGATGGCTTCATCTTCGCAATCAGCTTCATCTCCGGCTGCGGCAGGTCGACCGCGCGGATCGGCAGGCGGCGGTCAGGCTGCTCCACGTTCGCCTTCGAGGCGAAGAAGCGCTTGACCATGCGGTCTTCCAGCGAATGAAAGCTGATCACGGCCATGCGCGCGCCGGGCGCCAGGCAGGCATACGCCTGGTTCAGACCGATCTCGAGATCCTCGAGCTCTTTGTTAATGAAAATGCGGATTGCCTGAAAGGTGCGGGTAGCGGGGTCCTTACCCTTCTCGCGGGTCTTGACGGCGCCTGCCACGATGCCGGCAAGCTGTCGTGTGCTTGAAATTGGCTGGACTGCCCGGCCAGCAACAATCGCCTTTGCAATCTGAAAAGCAAACCGTTCTTCCCCATAATCGCGTATCACTTTCTCTAAATTCTGCTCGGTTTCCACCGCCAGCCATTCGGCCGCGGAGATGCCGCGCGTGGTATCCATGCGCATGTCCAGCGGTCCGTCGTTGCGGAAGCTGAAACCGCGCGCCGCATCGTCGACCTGCGGCGAAGAGATGCCCAGGTCGAGCAGGATGCCGTCCACCTGCCGCACGCCGCGCGCGGCCAGGCTGGCCGTCATGGTGGCAAAGCTGTCATGGACAATTTCAAAACGAGGGTCGGCGATCTGTTCCGCCGTGGCGATCGCCTGCAAATCCTTGTCGAAGCCGATCAGGCGCGCGTCAAGCGCCAGGCGCGAGAGGATCAAGCGGCTATGGCCGCCGCGGCCAAACGTGCCGTCGACATAAATGCCGTGCGCGCGGTCGCCCGACAGGTCGAGCGCATCGACCGCTTCATCGAGCAGCACCGTGCGATGCTGAAATTCCGGCACCGTGAGTAGTGTCATTACGGAGCCTTAGAAAGAAAAATTGGAAAGTACATCGGGAGTGCCGGCATCGATCGCCTGCTGTTCTTTGTCGGCCAGTTTGGCGGCATCCCATATTTCAAAGTGGCTACCCATGCCGATCATCATGACTTCGCGCGACAGCCCCACGGCGTTGCGCAATTCAGGCGAGATCAGCACGCGGCCGGCCGAATCGAGTTCGACATCGCAAGCGTTGCCGAGGAAGATGCGCTGCCAGGCGCGCGCCGACATGGGCCAGGCGGCGATCTGCTGGCGGTGGCTTTCCCACACGGGACGGGGGAAAAACAGCAGGCAGCCATCGGGGTGTTTGGTCAGGGTCAGCCGGCCTTCGCATTGGATCGCCAGCGCGTCACGGTGCTTGGCAGGGATAGACATCCTGCCTTTGGCATCGAGATTGATAGCGGACGCGCCTTGAAACACGAAAGACCTTTTTGAGCTGGGGTTGCGACGCCTTGGCGTCACGCTGGGAGGGAAAATTTCCCACAAAAATACACTTTTTCACACAGTTGCCCACTTTAGAGTAAGCAAAGATAGTGGTCAAGCGGTTTCCGATTGGCAAAACGGGAATTTTATTAATGAAATTAAGGACTTAGCGCAGATCGTTGAAGGAGTATCAAATAAAAATATATCGATAAATTAGGCACTTATGAAAGATAGTGAATGTGCTACCTCATCTGCACACATGTGTTTTCCTACCGTAAACATCAGAAAAAACGAAATGGAAAACTTGAAATTTTTACAGTTAGTTGATGCATGACAATAGTTTCGTCGTGCGAGCACAACGATAAACGGCGACTGGAAAAGACTTGGTTTTCAGCAAAAAAGTGCCCCGTCCAGGGTCCCAGCCAGCTATTTTCCGGGCCTGGCTTCACCATTGACAAGTTATTTTGCAATGCAGCAATTAATTAGATTCGAGAAACTTTAACCAATTGTCATTTTTAATTGTATATACAACTTTATGCTGCCAAGTATTTTTTTATAAACAAAAAAAGCCCCTTTGCAGGGGCTTTTGGGATGCATCGCCAGGCGGAAAATGCCGCCTGGCGTACGCTTCCTGGCACGCCAGGAAGCAGGAATTCAAGTGAAGCAGGCCGATAGGCCGGATTTTGTTACGGCGCCTCCCCTTGCGGGTCGGCGCTATGACAGTCATTCCTCTAGGCGCCAGATTACTCGGGCGCTCAAGCTTTCTACCCGCACGCTCCGCGAGCAGCATCATCGCGTGCCTATTTGAAATTGCACCAGGTGGAGGTTACCGCGTTTCACCGTAACTTAATACGCTCGTCTCTGTGGCCCTATTCCTCGCCTTATACCTTGCGGCTTTCAGCGGACGGCCGTTAACCGTCACCCCGCTCTATGGAGTCCGGACCTTCCTCCCGCCAGCGCATTGCTGCGCCGGCCAGCGACTGTCTGGCCTGCTTCACCCGCCATTGTACCGCGCCGCAGCATGTTTCTGCAAAAAGCCGCTGCCGGAACGGCCGCGGCCCGCGAGCCCGGCACCGGGAGATTGTGTAATTCGGTGTCGCCATTTCAAAAGCCGGGCCAAATCGGCTCACATAGAATGGCGCAAGCTGCTTGCATACCCAGCGCATGCGCTTCGCTTGCCCGATTTTCTTTGCCACCCCACTAGAATATAAAGAGCCGAACATGACGCAACAATCCCGTACCGGCGGCCAGATCCTGGTCGATGCCCTGCACATCCACGGTGTCGACACCGCCTTTGGCGTGCCTGGCGAGAGCTACCTCGACGTGCTCGACGCCCTGCACGATTCAGGCATCCGCTTCATCATCAACCGCCAGGAAGGCGGCGCCGCCTTCATGGCCGAAGCCTACGGCAAGCTGACCGGCAAGCCCGGCATCTGCTTCGTCACGCGCGGACCGGGCGCCACCAACGCCTCGATCGGCGTGCACACGGCCTACCAGGATTCGACGCCGATGATCCTGTTCATCGGCCAGGTGGGCAACGATTTCGTCGACCGCGAAGCGTTCCAGGAAATCGACTACCGCCGCATGTACGGCCAGATGGCCAAGTGGGTGGCACAGATCGACCGCGCCGAACGCATCCCCGAATACCTGGCGCGCGCCTTCCAGGTGGCCACCAGCGGGCGTCCCGGCCCCGTCGTGCTGGCCCTGCCGGAAGACATGCTCATTTCCATGGCGACTGTCGCCGACACGCGCGCCTACCAAGCCGTGCAGGCGGCGCCATCGGACGCCCAGTTGCAGCAGCTGCGCGCCATGCTGGCCGAGGCGCAACGTCCGCTGGTATTGCTGGGCGGCACCACCTGGACGCCGCAAGCCTGCGCCGACCTGCAACAGTTTGCGGAAAGCAACCACCTGCCCGTCGCCTGCGCCTTCCGCTTCCAGGATTTGCTCGACAATGCCCACCCGAACTACATCGGCGACGTGGGCATCGGCATCAACCCGAAACTGGCCGCGCGCGTGAAAAATGCCGACCTGGTCATCGCCATCGGCCCGCGCCTGGGCGAAATGACCACGGGCGGCTACACCCTGTTCGACTCGCCCGTGCCGCGCCAGCGCCTGGTGCACATCCACACGGATGCCGAGGAACTGGGCAGTGTCTACCAGGCCGAACTGATGATCAACAGCGGCATGCCGCAAATCTGCGCCATGCTGGCCGCCATGGCGCCCGTCGACGCTTCCGCATGGAAACATACGCCGGCCGAAGCCAAGGCCGAGCTGGCCGCCTACCAGGAGCGGCCGCCCATCTTCCAGGATGGCCAGGCGCCGCTGGACCTGTGGCAAGTGACGCAGGAGATCATGGCCCAGGCCCCTCTTGATACCATCGTGACGAACGGCGCCGGCAACTACGCCTCGTGGGCACACCGCTTCTACCGCTACGGCGGCCTGCGCACGCAGCTGGCGCCGACGAATGGCGCCATGGGCTACGGCGTGCCGTCCGGCGTGGCGGCCAAGATCGTGCACCCGCAGCGCACCGTGATCACCTTTGCCGGCGACGGCGAATACATGATGAATGGCCAGGAACTGGCGACGGCCGTGCAATACCAGGCGGGCGTGGTCATCATCGTCTTCAACAACCAGATGTTCGGCACCATCCGCATGCACCAGGAACGCGACTACCCGGGCCGCGTGTCGGGCACGACCCTGCACAATCCGGATTTCGCGGCGCTGGCGCAAGCATACGGCGCGCATGGCGAAGTGGTGAATACGACAGAAGAGTTCGCCCCAGCCCTGCAGCGGGCGCTGGCGCACGCCAACGCACACAGCTTGCCGGCCCTGATCGAGCTGCGCTATGACGGCAACCTGATCACGCCAAACGCCACCTTGAGCACCATCCGCGCGAATGCGGAAAAGGCCCAGGCGGCAAAATAGCCGCCAGCGCCACGCTGAAAACAACAAAGGCCCGGTCGATACCGGGCCTTTTTCATTTCAAAACAACAAAAAACTACGCAGCGGCGGGCGCAGGCGCGCTCTCCTGCACTGGCGCGGCAGGCGCTGCCTCGGCCGGCGCCTGCGGCATGGGCGGGCAAGGCGTGCACGTTTTCAGCGGCCGGCCGAAATCGCGCACGCGGCGCAGCTTCATGGGCATGCGCACATTGCCACCGCAGTAATCGCCCTCCAGGGTCAGGGTCTGCCCATCCCTGGAGAACTTGCCGACGATGGTACGCTCTTCGCTGTCGGCGCCGGCGATGGTGAAGTCGAAGGCGCCCGTGGCGGCGTCCAGGTTGACGTCGCTGGCCACGATGGGCCAGCTCAGGGCGCCGGCCGTGAATTCATAGATGACCGAATCGGCTTCGGCAAAGCGGTGCAGGGTCACGCGCTGGCCGCCGATCTCGCCGCTATCCTTCTGCAGGCACAGGTCGGAGTAAACGGCCACGCCATAGCGTTCCAGCCCCGCCGCCTGCTTGCCCTTGGCGGCGAAGACGGCGCCGGTAGTGCCGATCAGCAACAGCGCGGCCAGCATGGCAGCCAGGCGCGGCAATTTCAATGCATACATGGCATTCCTTTACTTTAATAACGGCAACATTATAACTGGCGCTCCATGCAAAAACGCGCCGCCAGGACTAGCCTGGAGACGCGTTTCTTTGCCGACAGACATCCCCGAGGGGACGCCTGCAGCGGTACTAAGCTTCGCTTGCGCGAATATTAGAACGAGTGACGAACACCAACGTTGAAGGCTTTGTCGCCCGAACCAACGTTGCTGTTGTTACCAACGGTGTAACCAGCGCCGTTTTTGTTCTTGATTTTAGCGTACGAAGCGTAGGTGCTGGTACGCTTCGACAGCGAGTACGAGTAGCCCAGTGCCCATTGATCAGCATCAGCGTTCGTACCGGCTTTGTCGTTCGTGCGGATGAACGAAGCCATTACGGTGCCAGCTTCGCCAACTGGTACGGTAGCGCCAACCAGGATGTTGTTGCTGTCGTTGCTGTAACCAGCGGTTTTGTAGTTGAACGAGTTGCTCGTCGAGAACGTACCGTCTGCGTTTTCCTTGGCGTTGTTAGCGATTGCGCTGTTGTCGCCTTTGTTGGAGCCGTATGCGATGTAAGCTTTTGCAACTGCGAAGTCGTAGTTAGCTGCAGCCAACCAGTTACGTGCGCTACCCGATTCGGTGGTTGCGGTGTCGTTGCTGGTGGTGTTGTAAGCCAGACGTGCGTTCAGAGGACCGTTCGAGTAGCCAACCGACGCGCCGATTTGACGGCCGATTTTGTTCGACTCAGCTTTTTCGCCGAAGGTGTAAGCCACGTCAGCGTCAAAACCGTTGAAGTTTGGCGAGGTGTACAGCACGGTGTTGCTGGTGCGGGTCAGTGCTTTCGATGGGAACAGGTTCTTGGCGGAACCAGCGTAGCCCACTGCGAATGGATCAGCAACTTTCGACAGGGTGTTGTACCAAGGCGTGTATTGACGACCCAGGGTCAGGGTACCGGTCGTTTTGCTGCTCAGACCGATGTACGATTGACGATTGAAGATCGAACCAGCTTTGTCTTGCGTACCGTTGTCAACGCCGAAACCCGATTCCAGGACGAACAGTGCCGACAGGCCGCTGCCCAGATCTTCGGTGCCTTTGAAGCCGATACGGGAAGCCGAAGCAACGCCGCTGTCCAGTTTGTTAACGTTGCCGTTAACACCGCCGCGCTCGCTGACGAAACCAGCGTCAACGGTACCGTAGATGACGACGCTCGATTGAGCTTGGGCTACGCCGGTGGCTGCTGCCAGGACTGCCAGGGTGATCAGAGTTTTTTTCATTGCGATTTCCTTTAATTTTTGAAGCAAAAAGTAATACAGCCTATGCATCTCGAGCTGCGCTCTAGCAGAGCGCTTTTTATGAGTGAGGGCAAGGTCTCCACCTGCCACATTGCTGTTCCGGTCAGAGGAACAATTCATATCGGTATCGGCACGCTATTGCACCGATAAGCTAGAAGGCTGCATAACGACCGTATTTTCGTGCGCCGGTTCGGTGCTCAAAGGGCACCGGAAGCGGCACTATAACGACCGTTTCACATTCCATCAAGTTCCAACATGTTACTTCCGGTACCAGGCCGGGGGCTTTTTCAGGCATCCCGACCATCGCTAACCGTACTGTGCGATAGAGCCAGTGCCCCTTGCCAACCAATGCATTGGCCTGATTGACCATTCCATCATAGCGCATGCCTTGTAGACACCCGTTGTATTAGTGCAACAGTATCAGGCGCATGATCAAAACATCAACATGCTTCACCCATCATTTACCGTTCATCAGTTGCGCGACAAAGCACACAATTTGTAAGGTGATAATGGATAAACGGGACGAAGCATACACCGCCTCGCCAATGTTTGCTGCGCAGGGCCCAAAAACGGGAAATAAGGCGCACTATTTTGGTGCGCTGCCGCATTATTCAGGGGCGTAGAAGAGGATTTCGACGTCGCCGCGCACGCGCGAAAAATAGGCAGAGTGACAATTCAATTACTGACTCTTCGGTAATTTAAATTGCCTTGGCAGAAATGTTTTTCGACACTTCCATGCGCGCCGACATCAAGCGAACTGAAGAACAATGCAACGACTATTGCTTGCAAATTCCGCATCAACTGAAACAATTTCTTACAATGTTGCCTTCTCAATATTTACGTTTATTTGTGTCAAAAAAACGACACTTTGACCGAAATCAAATTTTTTACTGATCGATTCCGCAGTATTAGCTTTTTCTTTTAGGAAATTTTTGCTTTAAAACACCATCCGACGTGCCCTGGCGCCGGCCTGCCCGCTTCAGCAAGCGCATGAAGCTGCCCAGCAGCGGCAACTTTTCGTACAGTTCCTCGGCCACATCCCAATAGTCGCGATGCAATACCACCCTGCCTTGCGGGTCAAAACGCACATGGGTGGCACCGCGTATGCATTGTTCGCCAGGGACCAGGCGCCGCATGCGGAAACGGAATTCCCAGGTCAGGAAAGCCTGGCCGTCGCGTTCCATGCTCTCGAGCACGATAAAACGGGGAGCATCGACCTGCACGAACATGTGCTCGAAAATGGCCAGGATGGCGGCATGGCCGCTCACTTCATTGAACGGGTCCTTGAAAGTGGCGTCGGGCGCATACACGGCCCCCAGCTGGGCCAGGCTTTCCAGGCTGAGGTTTTCATAAAATGCCACCAGGCGCGCCAGCGCGCACGGCCTGTCCGGCATCTGGCCCCCTGGGCCGCTCATATTCCCGTCACCTTGCGGATCAGCCAGAAATACAGGCGATACGGCAACAGGCGCGCCAGCCGCAGCATATTGCTGAAGCGCTTGGGAAAGTGGATGTGGAATTGTCCACGCTCAATGCCATCGAGCATGGCGGCGGCCGCGTCATGCGCCGTCATCAAGGCCGGCATCTGGAAATCATTCGCCGCTGTCAGCGGCGTCGCCACGAAGCCGGGATTGATCTGGTACACGGCGATGCCGCGCCCATGCAGGTCGAGGTACAGCGATTCCGTCAGATTGATCAGCGCCGCCTTGCTGGCGCCATACGCGAGCGCCTTGGGCAGGCCGCCGTAACCGGCCACCGAGGCGACGATGCCGATGCCGCCACTGCCCTGGCGCAGCAGCCATGGCAACACCGGCTCCAGGCAATTGAAGACGCCGCCCACGTTCAGGTCCAGCAAGCCGTGCGCCGCTGGCAGGTCGAAATCGTCGGCGCGCATGGCCTGGTAGCCGCCCGCCACCAGCAGCACCAGGTCGATGCGCGGCCATTGCCGCGCCAGTTCGGCACAGGCGGCGCGCACCTGCGCCGGCTGGGTGACATCGAGCGGCAAGGCCAGCGCCAGCGGCTGCCCTTCGCACAGCAGCTCCAGGCTGGCGCGATGGCGGGCGGACAGGGCCACGCAAGCGCCTTGGCGCAGCAGCAAGGCGGCACAGGCGGCGCCGATGCCGCTGGAAGCGCCGATGATCCAGACCCGCTTGCCGGCCCAGCTGGCTATCTTGCCGTTCATGGCGCCACCGGCGCACGCTTGCTGAAGGACAGGGTCACGGCGCCCAGGCCGAAGCCGAACTTGCTCATGGCGGCGCGGTTGAGCATGACCTTGTCATCCATCAGGAACATCCAGTCCTCGAAATCGACGTGATAAAGCGTGCCGTCGACGGGCAAGGCCAGCACGTATTGCCAGCGCAGGGCATTGCCCGCCACTTCGCCGACGGCTTGCCCGACCACATCGGGCGCCGTGCCGATGAAGCGCCCGGGCGCCGTCTTGCGCAAGGTCCACACGCGGCGCTGGCGGCTGCCGTCCGCATACGTGAAATCCTCGTCCAGGGTGCCCGTGTCGCCCTGCCAGCTGGCGCGCATCACCACGGTGAAACGCTTGAGCACCTTGCCGTAACGGTCCTGGAAGATGCCATGCGCGTCGAGGGTGCCGTTGAAATACTGCTGCAAGTCCAGCTTGGGTGTTTCCTGCGCGTAAGTGGCCGGCATGGGCGGCGTGGAGCAGGCGGCCAACGCCAGCAACAAGGCGGCCGCCGGCAGGCGGCTTTTCCAGGTGTTCATGAGGGGCATGCGAGGTTCTCCCGGTGATCGGTATATATATGTTGTAAGGGTGCGCGCCACAGCAGCAGCGCCGCCAGCAGCTTCAGGCCGCAGGGCAGCAAGGCGTAGGCGGCGGACAAGGCCGGCAAGCCGCCACGGCTCCCCGGCACATAGCCGAGCCAGGCCAGCAGGGGCAAGGCGATGCCGGCCGCCAGGGCTAGGCTCATCTGCACGCCCCAGTTCCACCAGCCGAAATACGCGGCTTCATGCCGGCCCGCATGGCCCGCCTGGCCAATCAGCCCGGCCAGCAAGGCGGGCGGCAAGGCCAGGTCAGCGCCCAGAGCCAGGCCAGACAGGAAGCAAATGGCGGCAAAACCCCAGGCGGCGCCTGCCCCCAGGCCATATGCCCAGATAAACACCAGCGTGGCCAGCAGCATGGCGCCCATCCAGGCGCGCGCTTCGCCGGCTCGGCGGGCCAGCGCCACCCACGCGGGCATCGAGGCGGCCGCCGCGCAGAAATATGCGATCAGATAGCCGCCCGCGTAATGCCCGAGTTGCAGATAGTCGGCGGCAAAGAACAGGAACAGGGTGGCGGGAATGGCCGCCGCCACGCCATTGACGAGCAGGACGGCAAACAGCCAGCGGAAGGCGCGCTGGCGAAACGGCAGGCGCCAGCCGCCGGCAGGCGCCGTCAAGGCAGGTTCGCGCCAGGCCGGACGTGGGGCGCGCGCCAGCAACAGCCAAGCTGCCGCCAGCAGGCAGGCGGCAAACGCCAGCGACAGGCCGTCATAGCCAAGCACGGATGTCAGGCCCGCCGCCACGATCACGCCCAGCAAGCCGCAGCCTTCGCGCACGGCCGTCACGCGCGCGCGCGGCCCCCGCGCCTGGGTCAGGGCCGCACCCCAGCTCTGGTAGGCGATGCCGGCCAGGCCATAGGCCGCATACACGAGCAGCAAGGCGGCCAGCAACCATGCCACGGTAGCGGCCGGCGACAAGGCGGGCGGATGAAACAGGGCGGCAAAGCCCAGCAGCAGCAAGGGCAGCGATGCGGCGACAAGCATGGCATAGCTGCGTCCGCCGCGCGCCATCCATGCACCGAGGGCAGGATCGATGAAGGCGGCGGCGATGCGGGCCGCCAGCAGCACGGCACCGATCTGCGCCAGGTCAAGACTGCTGCGCTGCGCATAAAACGGCGCCACATAGATATAGATGGGCAGCGCCAGCATGGCCAGCGGCAAGCCGAACAGGCCATAGCTGAACAGGGCGGGCAAGCTCAACGCGCCGGCGGCGGCGTTCATGGCAGCGGCGCCGCGTTCTGCAGCAAGGCCGCGCGCAGCGTCGGCGCCGTGCCCGCCGGCGACAGCCAGATGGCGAAGAAGGCGCGCGCAAAGTCGCCGTCCGGCACGTCGGCCAGCACCTGGCCATCCAGATAAAAACGCACGCCGGGCGCAATGCCGGCCCGGTAGGCGCCCGCGATGCGCTGGCCTTCCTTGACGTTAGGAAAGATACGCCGCATGGTGCCCAGCCACGACTGGCGCTGCTGCTCGGTGCCCACGCCGATCTTTTGCATCTGTTCATGGCTGGCTTCGGCGATCTTGCCGCCGTCGAGCGCGCGCGCATAGCGCAGTTCCAGCACGAAGGGCGCCGTGGCGGACGCCGCGCCCTGGTAGCCGAGCGGCCCGACCCACAGTTGCGCCTGATAAATACGCATGCCGAACCAGGTGTAGTCGCCCGCGCCCGCCAGGCGGGCTTCGGGCACGTCGGCAGCGACATGGGCCGGGGGCGCGGCCACGGCACCGGCCGTGGTCAACGACAACACGACAATGGCAAGCCAGCGGCGCATGCTCACTCCTTCAGCAAGGTAAATTGCATCACGTCCGTGTTGTGCGCCAGGAAGGCGGCCTCGCAATACGCGAGGTAAAACTCCCAGGTCAGCAGGAAGCGACCGTCGAACCCCTGCTTTTCCAGCGCCGTGCGCTGGGCCAGGAAGCGGGCGCGCCACTGGCGCAGGGTTTCCGCGTAATCGAGGCCAAAGCTGAACGCTTCCACCACGCGCAAGCCCTGCGCTTCGGCGCCGCGGCGAAATTCGGCCGGCGATGGCAACATGCCGCCCGGAAAAATGTACTGCTGGATGAAATCCGTGCTCTTGCTGTAGCGCTCGAACAATTCATCGGCGATGACGATGGTCTGGATGCAGGCCCGTCCGCCCCGCTTCAGGTTGCGCGCCACACAGGCAAAATAGCCGGGCCAGTAGCTTTGTCCCACGGCTTCGAACATTTCGATCGAGGCGATGGCATCGTACTGGCCATGGCTGTCGCGGTAATCGCACAGCTGCAAATCGGCCTGCGCCGCCAGCCCCGCGTCGTGCAGGCGCTGGCGCGCGTAAGCAAGTTGCTCGGTGGACAGGGTCAGCCCCGTGACATGGGCGCCGTAGTCGCGCGCCGCCGTTTCCGCAAAGCCGCCCCAGCCGCAACCGATTTCCAGCACGCGCGGGCGCGGCTGCAGCTGCAGCTGCTCGGCGATGCGCCGGTATTTCGCCTGCTGCGCCTGTTCCAGGCTGGCGCCTTCGCTGAACAGGGCGCTCGAGTATGTCATCGACGGGTCCAGCCATAATTGATAGAAAGCGTTGCCGATGTCGTAATGGGCGTGGATATTCTTCTTGCTGCCGGTACGCGAATTGCGGTTGAGCACGT
This sequence comes from Janthinobacterium sp. GW822-FHT07H11, assembly GCF_058798615.1. Taxonomy (NCBI): domain Bacteria; kingdom Pseudomonadati; phylum Pseudomonadota; class Betaproteobacteria; order Burkholderiales; family Oxalobacteraceae; genus Janthinobacterium; species Janthinobacterium sp. GW822-FHT07H11. Next base: position 1,308,677 of record NZ_CM179507.1, on the reverse strand, counting down.
GCCGCAGCTTGTAGGCCAGGCGGCCCCACCAGTTTCCGTAGATCAATGATTCCATCTGGTCGCGGTTGCGTATCATCAATTCGATCAGGCCCGGCAAATTGTCCGTGCGCCAGTCGCCCGCGATAAACGTTTCAGCAAAGCCGATGTCGCCCGAGCGCAGGACGGCCGCGCACAGGCGCCAGTTGTGCAAGTCCAGGGTGACGGGATTGCCGCCGTCGCCATACAGCAGGACGCTGCCGTCGGGCGTACGCAGGCGCAAGGTGCCGCATTGCAATTTTTCCAGCAGGCGCAAAATCACGCGCCCGGCGGCGGGCATGTCCAGGTGCGCGTGCTCATGGCAGGCGTGGCTGCGTGCCTGCAGGCAGCTCGGCAGGGAATCGGAACTCATCGGGACACCTTTTCTTGTGGGGGGAGGGGCTTGCTGACAAACGGCACGCGGCGCAGCCACAGGCGCAGCGCCTGCCAGTGGATGCGCGCCATCACGCCAAACGTCATGAAGGGATAGCGCAGCAAGGCGCCGGAAATGGCCATGTCGTCCAGGCGGCCGGCCGTGCCGGACAAGCTTGTCCGCAGCAGCGGACCGTCCAGGTCATCGTAATCGACCCGCGCCAGGTGGCGTTCGCCGCCCTTGTCACCGTTGCGCAGGAAACGGAAGCGGTACTGTCCTTCCACCTGGCAAAACGGCGAGACGTGGAAGATTTTCTTGGCGACCAGTTCGCTGCCATACGCGATGGGCCCGCCCTGTTCGAGCAAATACAAATGGCGCTCGCCAAAGGTATTGCGCACGTCGCACAGCACGGCGCGCAGCGCGCCGTCCGGGCGGTGGCAAAACCAGAAACTGACGGGATTGAAGACGTAACCGAACACGCGCGGCATGGTTTGCAGCCAGATTTCGCCGTTCGCATCCGTCACGCCCTGCTGGCGCAGCAGGCCGTCTATCCACTGCAGCAGCGGCGCTTCCCCATCGCCATGGTCGCTGTCGCGGAAAGACAGCAGATTGGCGCCGTTGCGCGAGATCAGACGGGCGGGAAAATCCTGCGTGCCCATGCTGCGCAGGGGCAGGCGCACATAATAGATGCCGTAGCTGAAGGCATGCGCGCGCGGACGCAGGCGCGCATGGCGCACCTGGCCCAGGCACAGCTGCGGCTGCGGCGATGGCTCAGGCGGCATGGCCCAGCTCCGCCGCCATGCCATTGAGCACTTGCGCCACCGCCAGGCCCGACTTCAAGCCATCCTCATGGAAACCATAACCCGTCCAGGCCCCCGCAAACCAGGTGTGCTGCGCGCCCTGGAAACCGGCCAGGCGCGCCTGGGCCGCGATGGCCGCGCCATCGAACACGGGATGTGCGTAGGAAAACTCGTCGATCACCTTGGCCGGGTCCGGCTCGTCCAGGGGATTGAGCGAGACAATGACCGGCGTCGTGAACGGCAGCGGCTGCAACTGGTTCAACAGATAGTGCACGCACACGTACGGCGCCTCGCCCTCCCCTGCCGCCCGGCCCTGGTAATTCCAGGCCGACCAGGCGCGGCGGCGCTGCGGCAGGCAGGAGGCATCCGTGTGCAGCACGGCCCGGTTCGGCTGGTAGCGTACGGCTTCGAGCACGCAGCGCTCGTCATCGCGGCAGTCCGCCAGCAGGGCCAGCGACTGGTCGCTGTGGCAGGCGAGCACCACGTGATCGACATGTTCGACGCCGGCCGCCGTGTGCAGCTCGACCATGCGCGCGCCGCCGTGCCCCTGGCGGCGCACGGCCAGCACGGGACAGGCCAGGCGCTGCTGCGGGATGCCCGCCAGCAATTTTTCCACGTACACGCGCGAACCGCCCCGCACCGTGCGCCATTGTGGCCGGTCATTGACCTGCAGCAAACCATGGTTGTGGCAGAAACGGATGAAGGTGGCCAGCGGAAAGGCCAGCATCTGGCGCGCCGGGCATGACCAGATGCAGGCCGCCATCGGCAGCAGATACCAGTGGCGGAATTCGGCGCCATAGCCGTGCAGGTCGAGGAACTCGCCCAGCGACAGGGCCGGCGCCGGCATGCTCGCCATGGCCAGGGCGCTGGCCTGGCGGTTGAAGCGCACGATATCGCGCAGCATGCGCAGGAAGGCGGGGCGCAGCAGGTTGCTGCGCTGGGTAAACACCGTATCGAAATTGGCGCCCGCCCATTCCAGCACGCGGTCATTCGCGGCAGTGCCCAGCGGCATCTTCACGGAAAACGACATGTCGCTGTCGGCCGCCTCGACGCCCAGTTCCTCGAACAGCCGGACCAGGTGCGGGTAAGTGGCATGGTTAAACACGAGGAAACCCGTGTCGATGCCATGCGTGGCGCCATCGAGCGTGACGTCGACCGTGTGGCTGTGGCCGCCAAAATAATCGCCCGCCTCATACAGGGTGACGTCCTGGCCCGCCTGCGCCAGGCGATACGCACACGACAGGCCGGCAATGCCCGCACCAACGACAGCAATTTTCATCATGGCACCATATCAAGTTTGTCCTGGACAAATCAGACTTAGCGCATAGTCGATTAAATCTTGATCTATGTCAATCCGGGTCTGGCAGTTCAGGAACTTATACGCAAGCCATTTCAAAACGGATTCAGCCATTTGGTACGGCGCGGCGGAAGGCGTAAAATGCATGCCACGTTCTTCCGCAAGCGAGCAAAAACCTGGCATGGATACTGACCTGCAAACGCTGCAACCCCCTTCCGCCTTCAGCATCAGCGACGTCGAGCGCGATACAGGGCTGGCCAAGGAAACCTTGCGCGTGTGGGAACGCCGCTACGCCTTCCCCCAGCCACAGCGCGATGCCTTTGGCGAACGCAGCTATCCGGCGGAACAGGTGCAAAAGCTGCGCATGGTAAAGCGCCTGCTGGACTTGGGCTTTCGCCCCGGCAAGATCATGCAGCACACCATCGTGCAGCTGCAGCAACTGGCTGGCACGGGCGCCAGCGCCCCGCAACAGCCGCAACCGCAAATCGAGCACTATCTGGCCTTGTGCCGCAGCCACCAGATGACGGAACTCGGCATGGCCCTGCGCCAGGCGCTGGCCGTACTGGGCTTGAAAGCGTTCACCATCGAGGTCATCGCCCCCCTCACCAGCCTGGTCGGCGAGGCATGGGCCTGCGGCGACCTGGCTGTGTATGAAGAACATCTGTATAGCGAAACCCTGCAGACCGTGATGCGCCACGCCATTTTTTCGCTGCCACAGGCAAGCAGCCCCAGCCTTCGTAGCCCGCGCATCGTGCTGACCACCTTGCCGCAGGAACGCCACGGCCTCGGCTTGCTGATGGCCGAGGCGCTGTGCGTGGCAGCGGGCGCCCACTGCATGTCGCTGGGCGTGGAAACGCCGCTGAGCGATATCGCCATCGCTGCCCGCGCACAGCGGGCCGACATCGTGGCGCTGTCCTTTTCCAGCGCCAGCAAGGAAAGGCAGACGCGCGACAGCCTGCAGCAGCTGCACGCCTGCCTGCCGGCCCAGGTCGAACTGTGGGCCGGCGGACGCAGCCCCGTGCTCCACAAGCGTGCGCCGTCCTTCCTGCACGTGCTCGACTTGCGCCAGGTGGAGGAAAGCATTGCCGACTGGCGCCGCCGCCACCAGGCCGAGGCCCTGCAAACGCACTGATTGCGCGGTGACTGCGGCACAACTGCGGCGAACTTCGCGCATGCGCGCGCAATGTTGCCAATCGAACAGTAAAGCATGAAGCGCCGGGCGCGCTCTGGTAGAATAGCCCGTATCAACAGTGTCCGGCGCCGCCGGGCCTAAGGTCAGCACCCGCCACCACTCAATCCATGTTTAGTTTCTTCAAGAAAAAACCTGCCGCTCCGGAAACCGCTCCTGTCAGTGTCGAGCCCGCTCCTCCTCCCGCCGCCCTTGCACCAGCCGCGCCGCCATCGGGCGCCCTGACGGGTGCGCCGGCCGACGTGGTGCCCGTGATCGTTGCCACCGAGCCAGAAAAAAAATCCTGGATGGCGCGCCTGAAGGCGGGCTTGTCGAAGACGTCGAATACCCTGTCCGTGCTGTTCGTGGGGGCCAAGATCGACGATGCCCTGTACGAAGAGCTGGAAGCGGCGCTGCTGATGTCGGACGCCGGCATCGACGCCACCGACTACCTGCTCACGGCACTGAAGAAAAAGGTCAAGGAAGACAAGCTGCTCGACGCCGCCGCCGTCAAGGCCGCCCTGAAAGTGCTGCTGATCGAGCTGTTGTCGCCGCTGGAAAAACGCTTCGAGCTGGGCCGCCACAAGCCGCTGGTGATGATGATTTCCGGCGTGAATGGCGCCGGCAAGACCACCACCATCGGCAAGCTGGCCAAGCACATGCAGTCGAACAACCAGTCCGTGCTGCTGGCCGCGGGCGACACCTTCCGCGCCGCCGCGCGCGAACAATTGATGGTCTGGGGCGAGCGCAACAACGTCACCGTGATTTCGCAGGAATCGGGCGACCCGGCCGCCGTGGCCTACGACTCGGTGCAATCGGCGAAAGCGCGCGGCATCGACGTGGTGATGGTCGACACGGCCGGCCGCCTGCCGACACAGTTGCACCTGATGGAAGAATTGAAGAAAATCAAGCGCGTGATCGGCAAGGGCATGGAGGGCGCGCCGCATGAAACGCTGCTCGTCATCGACGGCAACACGGGCCAGAACGCCCTCACGCAAGTGAAGGCGTTTGATGACGCCCTGCAGCTGAGCGGCCTGGTGATCACCAAGCTGGACGGCACGGCCAAGGGCGGCGTGCTGGCGGCGATCGCCCGCGTGCGCCCCGTGCCCGTGTATTTCATCGGCATCGGTGAGAAAATTGAAGACTTGCAGCCTTTCGTGGCTGCCGAATTTGTCGAAGCGCTGCTCGGATAAGCCTCACATGATTGAATTTCAGCACGTCTCCAAGCAATACTCCCCCGACGCAGTGGCGCTCAGCGACATTTCGCTGAGCATTGCGAAAGGCGAGCTGGTCTTTCTGGCCGGGCCATCGGGCGCCGGCAAGTCCACCTTGCTGAAAATGATCGCCGCCATGGAACGCCCCACCTCGGGCAAGCTGATCGTCAATGGCCAGGACATGGCGAAGATCAAGCCGGCCGGCGTGCCCTTCCTGCGCCGCAACATGGGCCTGATCTTCCAGCAGCAAAAATTGCTGAACGACCGCTCCATCCTCGCCAACGTCATGCTGCCGCTGCTCGTCGTCGGGGCGCCAAAGGCTGCCGCCGAGCAGCGCGCGCGCGCCGCGCTCGATAAGGTCGGGCTGCTCGACCGCGCGCTGGCGCGCCCGCTGTCGCTGTCGGGCGGCGAGCAGCAGCGCGTGTCGATCGCGCGCGCCATCGTCAACCGGCCGCAGATCATCCTGGCCGACGAACCGACGGCCAACCTGGACCGCGCCAGCGCCGACAAGGTGCTCGACGCCCTCAAAGCGTTCCACTCCGTGGGCGTGACCTGCCTCATCTCCAGCCACGACGAACAGATGCTCGACGCCGCCGCCCGCGTGATCCACCTGAAGAACGGCCAATTGGTCGCCATCGACAAGGCCACGCAGGCGCCCGTGTTCGCCCCGCCCGATCCCGATTTCGCGCCCGCCCCCGGCCTGGACGACGCGCAGGGAGAACAGCCATGAGAGGCTGGTTCCGTCAACACCGCTTCGCGCTGGGCTCGGCGCTGATCCACCTGCGCAAGTCGCCTGGCGGTTTCCTGCTCAATGTCTTTGTCGTCGCCATCGCCCTGTCGCTGCCGTTTGCCGGCTTGACCATGCTCGACAATGTGCGCCCCATGTCGGAACAGATGTCGGTCGACCCGGAGATCAGCGTCTTCCTGAAAATCGACACGCCGCGCGACCAGGCCGTGGCCCTGGCCGGCGAAATGCGCAAGATCGTGCACGACAAGAAGGCCAAGATCGTCTTCATCCCGCGCGAACAGGCGCTCGATACGCTGAAGAACAAGAGCGGCCTGGCCGACGTGCTGAGCACGCTGGGCGACAATCCCTTGCCAGACAGCTATGTCCTCAAGCTCGACGCCTTCAATACGGCCAGCGAGGCGCAGGATGTCGACGCCGTGGCGGAACAGCTGCGCCAGTTGCCCGGCGTGGAATCGGCGCAAGTCGATTCGGCCTGGGTCAAGCGCCTGGCGGCCCTGCTCGGCGTGCTGCGCCTGGTCTTGCTGCTGCTGGCCATTACCCTGGGCGTGGCCGTGATCGCCGTGGTCTTCAATACCATCCGCCTGCAGGTGATGCAGCAGCGCGACGAGATCAGCATCTCGAAACTGATCGGCGCCACCGACACCTTCATCCACCGCCCCTTCTATTACACGGGCGCGCTGCTGGGCCTGTGCGCCGGCGCCGTGGCCCTGGGTGCCGTGGCACTGGCCTTGCAACCGCTCAATACCGCGATTGCCGAATTTGCCCGTTTATATGCGTCGGAATTCCAGCTGGTGCCGCTGGCGCCGCTGCCGATGGCCGGCTTGCTGGCCCTGAGCGCGGGCCTGGGCCTGATCGGCGCCTTCCTGTGCGTGCAGCGCCACCTGGCGCGCCTGAACTGACCTTCCCTGCCATGGCGGCGCCCCAGGCGTCGCCATGCGCCTCAGCCTCGCCTTGCTTTTTTGCCATTCCCCACATATTGTGGTTATCTTGATATTTAACAAGTATTCTTAAGGTTCGCTTCAGCCAGAGGCCGTAGACTAGCCATGTTGACGAAAAGAACCGTGCAGCGCTTTCGGGCGCGGCCGAACAGGTGCACACTGCAGTCACCATGGGCCCTGGCGGCACCTTTCAGATAAATTATTAACTAGTAAATCGCCATAGTATTTAGGCTATCAGGACGATTAAATGTGCTGATTGGCACTCTCAGGCAGAGAGTGCTAATATAGGGACATACCAATAGCAGAACCGCCATGAGCGCCAGATGTAGATGGAGCCGCGATCTGTAAAGTGCAAGACCGGATACGCAAGAAGAAGCTACAAGCAGGCCATGTCGCGTGACATGGCCAACTGGAACAAAGCAAGACTACGAGGGAGAAAACATGACTATGATGTCCGCAACGTCCGCATTGGTTCCGACCAAAAATAATGCGCTGGGCCTCGGGTTCACCGGCAATCTGGGCAATATCGACGCCTATATCTCGGCCGTGAACCGTCTGCCCATGTTGACCCACGACGAAGAAATTTCGCTGGCGAAACGCCTGCGCGAAAAAAATGACCTGGCCGCCGCGCAGGAGCTGGTGCTGTCGCACCTGCGCCTGGTGGTCTCGATTGCCCGCGGCTACCTGGGCTATGGCTTGCCGCACGCCGACCTGATTCAGGAAGGCAATATCGGCCTGATGAAGGCCGTGAAACGTTTCGATCCGGACCAGGGCGTGCGCCTGGTGTCGTACGCCATGCACTGGGTGAAAGCCGAGATGCACGAGTACATCCTGAAAAACTGGCGCCTGGTCAAGGTCGCGACGACGAAGGCACAGCGCAAGCTGTTCTTCAACCTGCGCAGCCACAAGACGGGCCTGGACGCGATGACGCCGAAGCAGATCGATGCGCTGGCCAAGCTGCTCGACGTGAAGCGCGAAGAAGTGATCGAGATGGAAACGCGTTTGAGCGGCCGCGACATCGCGCTGGAATCGCCGACCGACGATGAGGACGACAAGTTTTCGCCGATCGCCTACCTGTCGTCGGAGCAAAGCGAGCCGACCAAGGTGCTGGAAGCGGAGCAGGTGACGCGTTTGCAATCGGAAGGCCTGGAAACGGCCCTGGGCAAGCTGGACGACCGTTCGCGCCGCATCATCGAAGCGCGCTGGCTGGCCAACGACGACGGCTCCGGCGCCACCCTGCACACGCTGGCCGAAGAGTTTGGCGTATCGGCCGAACGCATCCGCCAGATTGAAGTGGCGGCATTGAAAAAAATGAAGGGCGCGCTGGCGGCCTACGTATAAGGCACGGCAGGGCCGCAGTGAAAAAGGCGCCGCAAGGCGCCTTTTAGTTTTGAACCTTGATGTTTATCAACAGATAAACATGGTCGGCCGTTAAGCTGCAGCCAAGCCCTTGGCGAGCAGCTCGGCGACCAATTCATTCAGATCCGTGCCGCCTTCCTTGGCCAGCGTCTGCAATTGCAACACCAGGTCGCTATTGAGCTTGACGGCGAACGGCACCAGGCCCAGGGCCTGGTCGCGCTTGCGCTGCTCGCGGCGGTCGACGACCACCGCTTCCTTACCGAATGCACCGGCGCCGGGAACATTCATCTTTCCCATCAGTTTCTTGGCATCGCTTTTCGCCAGGGCAGTTTTTTTCATGGTTGTTTCCTGATTTTCAAAACAGCCATTCTACGCAGTAATCGGCGTGCCGCGTGGCCGGCGCGTCAATTCATCCACGACACGCCAATGGCGCGCCAGAAAAATATCATTTTGTTATGATTATTGTTATCTTGCGCGTCAACGCCACGCCGAAGATGCTCTATCTGAAAGGAAAAACATGCATTCCCTCCATCCACCATATCGCCGCTACCTGCTCCCCCTGCTCATCGCCTGCCTGGCCATGCTGGCTGGCTGCGGCGCGGCCGGCAGCGCCGGCGACGCGGAAAACACGCCGCGCAGCGTCACCCACGTGCTCTCGCCCGGCGAGCAAGTGGCCATCACGGCCACCGATACGCTCAAGCTCGAGCGCGTCAACGACAGCCGCTGCCGCCAGGGCGCCGTGTGCGTGTGGAAAGGCTACGTCAGCTACAGCTTCAGCTTGCTCAACAGCGCAGGCAGCACCGACATCGTCCTATCCGATTCCATGCCCGGCGCCGCCAGTTCCGTCACCGTCAAACATTTGACGTTCACCCTGCTCGACGTCGACCCGGCCACGCCGCCCGCCCTGAATGCGGCCGCGCCCACCTACCGGGTCAAGGTGAAGATCACGCAGGGCGCGCTGCCCCGCTAAACACCGTGGCGGCGCTGGCTGTCGGCGGGCGCCTGCTGTCGCTCCAGCATGCCGTAATCGCGCACCACGCCGGCGATGCGCAGCCGGTAATCGTCGAACACGCCCTGCCGGCCGGCCGATTGCGCCACCCGGTGCGCCTCCAGCTGCCGCCACTGCGCCAGCGCCGCTTCGTCGCGAAAGAAAGACAGCGACAGCAATTTGCCTGGCTCGCTCAGGCTGCCAAAGCGTTCGATGGAAATGAAACCGTCGACCTCGTCGAGCAAGGGCCGCAGAGATGCCGCCAAGTCCAGGTACTGCTGGCGCCCTTCGGCGCTGGGCCAGACCTCAAAAATCACGGCGATCATGCTGTTTCTCCAGCGCTGAAGACGGGGATGCGGGCGTTCAGCGAAGGCAAATAACTCCATGCCAGCGGCATGTCTTCCAGCCCATCGGCCCATGCCTGCAGGCATGCCGTGGCGATGGTCTGCGCGATGGGCTGGCCCGGACAGGCGTGGCGGCCATGGCCAAAGCCCGACTCCGCCTGGCCGGCGCTGGCCAGCACGACGACGATCATCTGCCCGGCCGGTATGCGCACGCCGTGCAATGCCACGGCATCGGCCGTGTAGCGGCGCGTGTTGTGGATGGCGGGATCATGCCGAGCCACCTCGCGCAGCATGGCCGGCCACAGCCGGGGCGCGGCACGCACTTGCGTGGACAATTCAGGCTGCACGCGCAAGGCCACGACGGCATTGCCCAGCAAGCCGGCCGTGGCGTCGCAGGTCTGCGACAGCAAGCCCACGAAGTTGGCCAGCACGCCGCCAGACGCCTGCCAGCCCACGGCATCCGCCCCGGTCACGATGTCATGCAGCAAGCTGCCGGGCAAGGCATCCGCCTCGCGCAGCAAGGCGGTGAAACCATGCAACAGGGCATCGGCCGCTTGCTGCGCGTCGGCCAGTTGTTCTCCATTGCTCAGCGGCGACAAACAGGCGACAAAGTCGCGCGTCCAGGCGGCCAGCGCCGGCCATTGCGCTGGCGCAAAGCCCAGCAAGTCCGCCATGGCGAACAGGGGCAGCTCAAAAATCGCCTCGTTCAGCTGCGCGGCGCTGGCCGGAACGCGGTCGCCGGCAAACTGCATCGCCCGTCCATGCAGGCGCGCCAGGTCCACCTGGCCCAGCGCGCGTGCCAGCACCTGTTTCGGCACGGCGTGCCGCTCGCCCTCGTTCATGCGCACCAGTTCGGCAAAGATCGCGCCGCACGGCGTGCCTGCCAGGTTGAGCGGCACGGCCTGCCCCAGTGGGCGCACGCGGCAAGCGGGATGCTCGAGGACGGCCCGCACGCCAACGGCTCCCGTTGCCAGCCAGCAATCGAGCGACGTCTCGAAACGCAGGGGCGGGCCTTCCGCCAGGCGGCGATAGTAGTCATACGGCGCCGCGTGGGTGACGGCGGAAAAAGGGTCGGCGAGCGGCATGCGCATTCCATTGCAGTGATGTGGGGACACGAGTATGCTGCGCCTTCCACCACAACACTTCGCCCACGGACGAATCATGGATGACACACTTCCCTCGGCCGACATGGGCCTGGCGCAACTGGCCGGCGCCATCGCCGAACCGGCCCGCGCGCGCATGCTGTGCAGCCTGCTCGATGGCCATGCGCGCACGGCCACGGAACTGGCCACCTTGGCCGAGGTAGGCGCCTCGACGGCCAGCGCCCATCTTGCGCGCTTGCGCGAGGATGGCTTGCTGTCGATGCTGGCGCAGGGCAAGCACCGCTATTACCGCCTGGCCAGCGTGGAGGTGGCGCGGGCGCTGGAAGCGCTGCTGGTGGTGGCAGGCGTGCCCGCAACGCCGTTTACTCCCTCCACGCCGGACCGCTTGCGCCATGCGCGCACCTGCTACGACCACATGGCCGGCACGGTCGCCGTCGCCATGCACGACCAGTTGCACGCGCAAGGCTGGCTGCTGGACGATGACGGCAAGGGCGAAGGCGAATATTGCCTGTCGGAAGCGGGCGCGGCCGGCATGGCGGCGCTGGGCATCGATGTGCCGCAATTGCAGCGCCAGCGCCGCCGCTTTGCCTGTGCCTGCCTGGACTGGAGCGAACGGCGCGCCCATTTGGGCGGCGCGCTGGGGGCGGCCCTGCTGCAGCTGGCCCTGCGCCAGCGCTGGGCCGAGCGCGAGCTCGACAGCCGCACCCTGCGCCTCACGCCCGATGGCGAGCGGCGCCTGCTGGCCGCCTTGGGTGCGCCATGATCGCCTTCGAAGGCTTGTCCAAACAGTACGGCACCTTCGAGGCCGTCAAGCCGCTGACCTTGCAAGTGGTAAAAGGAGAAGTATTCGGCTTCCTGGGCCCGAACGGGGCGGGCAAAACCACCACCATCCGCATGCTGATGGGTATCCTCGTGCCCAGCAGCGGGCGCGTGCTGATCGATGGCCTCGATTGCCACCGCGATGGCGCCGCCGTCAAGCGCAAGGTGGGCTACCTGCCGGACAACCCGATTTTTTACGATTATTTGCGGGGCCGCGAAATCCTGCAATTCGTTGCCGAAATGCATGGCTATGCGCGCGCGGAAGCGGCCGCCCGCGCCGCGCGGCTGCTCGGTGAATTCGGCCTGGACGAGGCGGGCGAGGATTTCGCCGTCAATTACTCGCTGGGCATGAAGAAAAGACTGGGCCTGGCCTGCGCGCTGATCCATGATCCGGCCGTGCTGATCCTCGATGAACCGATCAACGGCCTGGACCCGCGCGCCTCGCGCGAAGTACAGGAACGGCTGCTGCGCATCGCCGCCGCCGGCACCACCATCTTCGTTTCCACGCATTTGCTCGACATGGCGGAAAAGCTGTGCAGCCGCGTGGCCATCATCCACCGCGGCGCGCTGGCGGCCACGGGCAGCCTGGACGAGATTCGCCGGCAACTGTCCAGCGACGGCAGCCTGGAAGAACTCTTCCTGCAGCTCACCGATGAAACGGGCGCCGCATGACGCCGGCGCCGCTGACTGCCTGGCGCGCCATCTGGCTGCTGACACGCTTGCGCCTGCAGCGCCTGCTCAACGTCAGCGGCCGCGGCTTCGCTTTCAGGAAGACCGGGCCGGGCCGCCCCGCCACGCCGGGCAAGAAACGGGGCCGCTGGCTGCTGGGCGTGCTGCTGTTCCTGCCCATGCTGTTTTCCTTCGGCACCATGGCGCGCCATGGCGTGCTCAACATGCATTGCCTGCTCGACCAGGTGGCAGCCTGCCAGGCGCAAGGCAGCATGCAGGCGGGCGAACGCCTGCTGGCGCCCGTCATCGCCGAATTCATCGGGCAACCGTTCAGTACGGCGCTGGCAGGCGGCCTGGCCCTGCAATTAATGCTGCTGTGGCTGGTCAGCGTATTATTACCGCTAGGCATGGGCGAGCTGTCGAAACCGGACTGGGACCTGGAATGGCTGGTCACCTTGCCGGTCGACAAAGCCACGCTGCTGTGGGCGCGCGTGCTCGAACGCACGGTCGTCAATCCGGCCGGCCTGTTGGCCTTGTGGCCCAGCACCACCATGATCGCCTGGTATTCGGGCCAGGCCTGGTTTTCTCCGCTGTCCGGGCTGGCGGCCAGCCTGCTCCTGCTGGCCCTGGCCGCCATGCTGCGCACCCTGGTCGATACGGGCCTGCGCCTGTCGCTCAGTCCGGCCCAGCTGGGCAACCTGCAGGCGCTGCTCTCGGTGGCAGGGGTGTTTCCCATGTATATGGGCATGTCCTTCGGCATGGGCACGGGCGGCTTTGCCCATGGCTGGGCCGCTGCCATGCCCGCCTGGAGCAGCTGGACGCCGCCCGGCCTGCTGGTGCGCGTGCTCAATGCCGCCAGCCTGGCGGATGCGCTGTTGCCGGCCTGCCTGCTGCTGGCGCAAGTGCTGCTGTTGATGCTGCTGGGCATGGCGCTGCTGCGCCGCCAGCTGCGCCACGGCGTGGCGGGCGCGGGCCAGCGCGAAGCGAGCCGCAGGCCTTCCCCAATGCCGCTGCCCGCCGGCCACTGGCGCGCCCGCGTCGGCACGGTGATCCAGCGCCGCGAATTGACCCTGCTGCTGCGCGACCGCAATTTTCTCGTGCAAACCCTGCTGATGCCGCTGCTGATCCTCGGCGGCCAGGCTTTTTTTTCGGGCCAGGCGCGCGACCTGCACGCGCTGCTGGCCAGCCCCGCCCTGCTGGCGTCGACCGGCTTTTTCCTCGGCAGCTACGTGCTGATGATGTCGGCCTTCCAGACCCTGAACAAGGAAGGCGGCGCGCTATGGCTGCTGTACACGTTTCCCGTGTCCATCGAGCAGGCGCTGCGGCAAAAGGCGCAATTGTGGGCCGTGCTGGCCCTGCTGTATCCGTGCATGCTGTTTGGCGCGGCGCTGGCCTGGCTGCCCGCATGGCGCTGGGACATGGCGGGCCTGATGCTGCTGGCCCTGGCCGGCATCCCCCTGTATTCGATGATCGCCGTGGCGCTGGGCGTGTTTGCCAGCGATCCGCTGGCCACCGAAGCGACGGCGAAGGTGCGTCCCACGTATATGTATCTGTATCTGCTGCTGACCGGCCTGTACCTTGCAGCGCTGGCGGCCGGCAGCGTGGCGCAGCAACTGGTGTTTGTCGTGCTGACGGTGGCGCTGGCCCTGGCCCTGTGGCAAAAGGCGCGCGATGCGCTGCCCTACCTGCTCGATCCGGCCGCCTCGCCGCCGGCCAGGGTCTCGGCCTCGGATGGCTTGATCGCCGCCATGCTGTTTTTTATCCTGCAGACACTGGCCTTGTTCCTGCTCAAGGACAAGGCCGGTGCAACGCTGGCGCAGGCCGCCATCGCCTTCGGCAGCGCAGGCGCGCTCACCTATGTCCTGGTGCGCCTCGTCTACTGGCGCAGCAAGACGGCAGGCGTGCCGCGCATCGGGCCGGGCCGGCAACCGTGGCGCCGGGGCGCGGCAGCGGCGCTGCTGGCGGCCCTCTTCGGCATCGGCTACCTGGCCATCGTGCAAGCCTGCGGCTGGCCAGCCGCGCGCGCGCCGCTGGCGGCCGGGACGGGCTGGGACGCAGCATGGCTGGCAGGATTGGCGCTGCTGGCCGCGCCCCTGTGCGAGGAATTCATTTTCCGTGGCCTGATCCAGGGCGGCCTGCGCCGCTCGCTGCCCGCCTGGCAGGCGATCGGCATCGGCGCGGCCATCTTCGCCATCGTGCATCCGCCGGTCTCCATGCTGCCCGTCTTCGTGCTGGGCCTGTGCGCGGGCGCCGCCTATGAACGCAGCCGTTCGCTGCTGGCGCCCATGCTCGCGCATGCCGGCTACAACGCGGCCATCCTCGCGGTGCAACTCTCTGCATGAGCATGGGCAAGTTTGTTAGAATCGCACACGCTTTCCGTCCGTATCCCAACCAATGACTACGCACAGATCCCGCATGCATCCACGCTTGTTTCCCCCCCTTGTCCTCGCTGCGCTGCTGAGCGGCTGCACGGTACTGGCCCTGCACCCCAACAGCGGCGTCGAAAACCGCACGTTTACCGTGCAGGAATCGCCGCGCCTGCGCATCGACGCGCCCAAGGCGCGCATCCAGAATCCGATGCCCAACGACCACTTCATCGGCATCGCCCTGTCCGGCGGGGGCAGCCGGGCCGCCAATTTCGCGGCGGCGTCGCTGGAACAGCTGGAGCAGTTCGGCCTCGTCAGCGGCGCCTCGGCCATCTCCGGCGTGTCGGGCGGCGCCATCGCGGGCGGCTACTATGCGCTGCATGGCAAGCAGACGGATTGGCCCTTGCTGCGCAGCAAGTTGAAAACGGATTTCTTCGGCCAGACCATTTTGAAACCGGCCAACCTGACGACGATGTTGCTGACTAACAAGACGCGCACGTCCTTCCTGTCCGATGTGTTTGACGATGTGCTGTACGACAAGAAAACCTACCAGGACTTGCCGCACGACGGCCCCATCTTCCTGGCCAACGCCACCGACGCCACCGATGGCGGCAAGCGCGTGGTATTTTCCTACGAGTATTTTTATAACACCCTGCATTCGCCGATCCAGGATATCCGCCTGGCCACGGCCGTGGCCACCTCGGCCGCCTTTCCCGGCGTGTTCGATTCCGTCACCTTCGAGCGTTTCCGTCCGAAAAACACCTTCGTGCCGGAACTCGGCTCCGAGTCGCGCGAATCGCCCTCGTACGTGCACCTGTTCGACGGCGGCGCGGCCGACAACCTGGGCGTGGAAACCCTGTGGGACGTGGCCCTGACCCAGCTGTACGGCAACGACATGGCCGTCGTGCCGCCGCGCCTGAACAGCAAGCCCTTCATCCTCATTTCCATCGACGCCAACGCCCCCAATTCCAGCGCCGTGTTTGAAAAGATGTCGGACGAGCGCCAGCCGCTGGACCGCATCTTCAACAAGAATATCTACGATGCCGTCGATGCCCTGTTTTCGCGCCAGCGCAAGGAAAACCTCGTCAAGATGGGCTTCGGGCAAGCCCGCTTCGATACCATCACGCATGAAAACTTCGGCGACCTGAGCCAGAAATTCGTCAAGGGCAAGCGCACCTCCGCCTTTTCCATTCCAGTGCTGTGCCGTCCCCACCTGGGCCAGTTTCGCTGCGAAGTCGATGCGGCCGATCCGCTGCCGGGCCAGATCCGCACGCGGCTGGAAGGCTTTGCCTGGCATATTTCCATCGACCAGATCGCCTCGCTGGCGCTGCGCCTGTCCAGCGGCGACGCGCAAGTCGATTTTTCCCGCAAACAGGAGCGTGCCGCCCTCGTCAAGCTGCAGCGCCTGGCCACGCAGACGAAGACCCATCTGAAATTGACGGGGCCGGAAAACTGCAGCCCGGACGTCTTGCAATCGGCGCTGTACAGCGCGGCCCGCGTGCTGGTCCTCGACGACGAGGAGTCGCGCTTCGCCCTGTGCGACTACATGCTGTCGAACCAGCTGATCAACGACGACACCGTCTGCAAGCAGCGCTATGTGCACGCCGTGCCCAGCTTTGCCATCGAGAGCGAGGACTTACAGTACCGCAACCTGAGTTCGGACGGTATTTCCGTCAACGTGCCGATCCGCTGCAAGAAGTGAGCGCGCACAAAAAAGCCCGCACGATCGCTCGTGCGGGCTTTAGCGCAAGGATTCCAAGCGCCCGGTTGATTTAGATCAATCGACCTTAAATCAAGCGACTACGCCTGCGCATGTAGCTGCGGCTTAACGCACCTTCCAGTTCCTGCTCCGTTTTATGCTGGTTCACCGTGTACAGGGCCCATAGGGCCGCCGGCGCCCAGCCGATCACAGTGCACTGCAAGATCAAGGCGACGGCACCGGCCAGCGGGCGCCCCAGCATGAAAAACGTGAGACACGGAAGTAGCAAGGCTATCAGCAATCGCATCACGACATACTCTCCTTCAAAATAGAGCAGCGGACAAGGGCCGGTATCCGGTCCGTCCCCCGCCCGCTGCGTACTGCTCCTTATAGATGCACGGATATCTGGGGCATCAAGTCGTCAAACGTGCGACCGTTGCCGTTTTCTCCGATGGCGTGCATCTTCCATTCGCCGTTATGGCGGTACAGCTTGGCCATGATCTGTGCCGTGTGGGTACCTTGCACAGACAGGTTGAAACGCGCGACTTCCTGGTTATTGCTCGCATTCAAGATGCGGCAATAGGCGTTTTCCACCTGCGAGAAGTTCTGGCCAGTAAAGCTGTTGACGGTGAAGACCAGGCTTTTCACGTGCGCCGGCACCTTCGACAGATCGACATTGATCTGTTCGTCGTCGCCATCGCCCGCACCCGTGCGGTTGTCGCCCGTGTGGACAATGCTGCCGTCCTTGCTTTTCAGCTGGCGGAACCAGACGATATCGGACGTGCCCTTGTTTTCGTCGAACATGACGCACGAGGCGTCCAGGTCGACGGCTTCCGTCTTCGAACCGAAACCCAGGAAACCCTTGGTCTTGGCCGCATCCCAGCCCAGGCCCATGGTGATACGGGTCAGGGTGGTACCAGCTTCCTTGTCCAGAGAAATCTTCTGGCCCTTGCTCAAATTGACAGACATACGCATAGCTCCTGTTTGCTTGGTTACATCAAATGTTAGTTACGCCGGCTTGCTTTGGGTCCAGGCGAGGAAGGCCGCGCGGTTGCGCGAGCACACGAGGATTTTTCCCGTGCCTGAAAACTTCAGCACCATGCCCTCGCCGCTGGTCTGGCTATTGATCAAATTGCCCAGAAAGCCGCCGCTGCTGCCGGTCGTGATGGAAATTTCGTATTGCAGGCGCTTGTCCCAGCAAACGACGTGCGCGTTATCGATCACCACGTCCTTGCCAGGCGTCACTTCCAGTTCCGACATCGCGCCAAAACCGGATACCGCCAACTGGCCGCTGCCTGCCGTCTCGGTGATGAAAAAACCACCGCTCTGGGCAAACAGCGCATTGCCAAGGCTTTGCGTGCGCACCTTCAATTCCACGCCAGCGCTGGCCGCCACGAAGGCGCCGTCGCTGATCATGTATTGCTGGGCGCCAATCTCAAGCACCCGCATCGCGCCAGGCAAGGTGGGCGACAGCAGACAGTCGCCGTCGCCCCGCATGGCCTCGATATGCTGCTGAAAGAACGATTCGCCGTTGGCAAAGGTGCGCATCAGCGCGGCGCCTATGCCGCCCGTCATCTTGCCTTTCAGCTCAAGATTGGTTTCCATCATCACCATCGCATCGGATTCGCAATAAATCTTCTCGCCCTTGGCCAGCGACACATGCAGGAACGGGTCGACGTCCCCGGTAATAGTAAAAACTGGCATCTGACTGTTCCTTCCTCAACAATGATGGTGATGGCGGCGGACCGCGCTGCGGACCGCCTTGATTATTTACAACTTATACGCCGACGCCGAACGAGGCAGCTAACGGGCCCAGACCGCCCTTGTAACCCTGGCCGATGGCCTTGAATTTCCAATCGCCGCCGTTGCGGTAGATTTCGCCGAAGACCATGGCCGTTTCCGCCGAACCGTCTTCCGACAGGTCGAAGCGGGCGATTTCCGTATTGCCGTTGGCATTCACGCAACGCACGTACGCCTTCGACACCATACCAAAGTTTTGCTTGCGCGCCTCGGCATCGTGTATCGTCACGCAGACGGCGATCTTGTCGATCTCGGCCGGCACCGTGGCCAGGTCGACGACGACGGTTTCATCATCGCCATCGCCGGCGCCCGTGGTGTTGTCGCCCGAGTGGGTGACGGAGCCGTCGCTCGACTTCAGGTTGTTGTAGAAAATCATGTCGACGTCGGCGCGTACCTTGCCGTCGGCCTTCAGCAGGAACACGGAACCGTCGATGTCGAACGCGGCGCCGTCGGTGGCGCGGGCATCCCAGCCCAGGCCGATGATCATCTTCGAAATGCCGGGAGCTTCCTTGCTCAGGTTGACGTTGCCGCCTTTTTGCAGACTGATTGCCATGATGTATTTCTCCTATGTGGGTTGTATATGACCAAACACCTGGCGTCCTCCACCGGCCTGACTCCCCAGGCCGGCGGCGACGCTTGCTGCAACTTGCCGACAAACGGGTGTAGTCGTTTGTCGCGCATTCTTTACACTGCCTTGACCGCTTCCAGCGCTTCCGTCCGGCCTTCTTCAAGCGCCATCCTGCGCTTGTAGCGGATCGACGACCACAGCGAGGCGAGAATGAAGGCCACGCCGATCAGACCCGTGAAGATCTCGGGAATGTGGAACTTCATGCTGACCAACATGATCACGGCCAGGATACCGATCGCATAGTGCGCGCCGTGCTCCAGATAGACGAACTCGTCGAGCGTACCCTTGCGCACCAGGAACACCGTCATCGAACGCACGAACATCGCGCCGATGGCCAGGCCCAGCATGATGATCACGACATCCTTGGTGATGGCGAACGCGCCGATCACGCCGTCAAAGCTGAACGAGGCGTCGAGCACTTCCAGGTACAGGAAGCCGCCAATACCGCCGCGCTTGATGATGTCGCCCATGTTGCCGTCGCCGTTATCGCCTTCCAGCAAGCCGCTGATCACATCGACGCCCACGTAGGTCAAAATACCCCACAGGCCGGCCGTCAAGACCACCAGTTTCTGGCCTTCTTCGATCATCGACAGGCTGACCATCAGCGTGCCCAGCGCGATCATCACGGAAATCGACGAAATCTTGCCCAGCGCGCCCAGTTTTTCTTCAATACGGCCCAGCCAGTGCGTTTCCTTTTCCGAGTCCAGCAGGAAGTTCAGGAAGACCAGCAGCAGGAAAATACCGCCGAAAGCCGCCACTTCCGCATGGTGATTCGTCAGGTGCATCGAATACTGTTCCGGATTGCTCAGGGCCAGATTCCATACTTCCATCAAGCCCAGGTCCGCCGCTTGCGCCACGATGACGAGCGGGAACAGCAGACGCATGCCGAACACGGCGATGATGATGCCCACGCCGAGGAACAGGTTCTGCCAGAACTTGTCCCAGTTCTTCAGCACCGAAGCGTTGACCACCGCGTTGTCGAACGACAGCGATACTTCCATCACGCCCAGGATCACCGCGATACCGAGCGCCGCCAGCATCGTCTGCACGCCACCGTGCGTGTAACCCCACCAGGCGGAAATGCCCAGGCAGATAAATGTCACTAAAAATGACACTCTGAAATGTTTCATCGATAGTTCCCCTTTATCTACATTCAATGGAAGGTAGTATAGGGACGTGTGACACATTTAAAAATAGAAGATAATGGAAGTATTACTTCGTAAAATCAGAAGATAGAGGATGCAGCGATGAAAACCACGGGCTTCAATTACCGCCATTTATACTTCTTTTGGGTGGTCGCCAAGGAGGGCGGCGTGACGCGCGCGGCCGAACGCCTGGGGCTGGCCGTGCAAACCATCAGCACCCAGCTGGCCCTGCTGGAAAAGGAACTGGGCAGGTCGCTGCTGCAGCCGCAGGGACGGCGTTTGGTGCCGACGGAAGCGGGCCGCCTGGCGCTCGGCTACGCAGACCAGATTTTTTTGCTGGGCGAGCAGATGCAGGACGCGCTGGCCGACACGGACGCGGAAAAGATGCGCTTGACGGTGGGCATTTCCGATTCCTTGCCGAAGCTGATGGCCTACCGCATGCTCGACGCCACGCGCAGCCTGAGCAAGCCCGTCAAGCTCGTGTGCCTGGAAGACGAGTTCGAATCCCTGCTGGCCGACCTGGCCCTGCACAAGCTGGACCTGGTGTTGACGGACCGCGCCGTGCCGGCCGGCGCCAGCCTGCGCGTGTCCAGCCACCTGTGGGGCGAGAGCGCCATGAAGCTGTTCGCCATCCCCGCACTGGCGGAACAGTACCGCGGCAATTTCCCCCACAGCCTGCACGGCGCGCCATTTCTGCTGCCCGCGCGCAATAACGCCTTGCGCGGGCGCATCGACGAATGGATGGTGCAGCAAGGTGTGCGCCCCGACGTGGTCGGCGAATTCGAGGACAACGCCATGCTCAACGCGTTTGGCCGCAAGGGCCTGGGCCTGTTCTTCGCCTCGGCCAGCCTGGCGGCCGACATCGAGGAGCAATTCGGCGCCGTGCTGGTCGGCGACGCCTCGTCCCTGCGCGAACAGTTTTATGTCATTTCGAACGAGCGCAAGATCATGCACCCGGCGCTGGACGTGATCCTGGCCGCCATCCAGGGCCACCCGAAGATTCATAAGGAAACCTGATAAATCCATTCGAAAATAACGTTTGAATAATCAATCAAAAGCGATTGTAATGAAGCCTGAGACCAACACGCGCCCCTCCCTCGCTGGAAGGGCGCGATCACCATAAAAAAACAGGAGCATCACCATGTCCACGGCAGGCAAGACGATCGATATTCCCGATCTCATCAATAACAACAAGATCGGCTCCTTCCAGATCGGCATGCTGATCCTGTGCGGGCTGTGCGTCATCATGGATGGCTTCGACGTGCAGGCGATGGGCTATGTGGCGCCGGCCATCATTGCCGACTGGCATGTGAGCAAGGCCAACCTCGGTCCCGTGTTTGGCGCGGGCCTGCTGGGCATGCTGGTCGGCTCGCTCGTCTTCAGCATCACGGCCGACAAGTTCGGCCGCCGTCCCGTGCTGATCGGCTCGACCATCTTCTTTTCGCTGTGCATGCTGGTCACGCCGCTGGCGACAACCATCGAGCAATTGCAGCTGATACGCTTCATTACCGGCCTGGGCCTGGGCGCCGTGATGCCGAACGCCATGGCGCTGGCCGGCGAATACAGCCCGTTGCGCAAGAAAGTCACCCTGATGATGCTCGTCTCGTGCGGCTTTACCCTGGGCGCCGTGCTGGGCGGATTATTGTCGGCCGCGCTGATTCCCGCCTTCGGCTGGCAATCCGTGTTTTACGTGGGTGGCGTGGTGCCGCTGGTGATCGGCGTGCTGATGTTCTTCCTGCTGCCGGAATCGATGCAATTCCTGGTGCTCAAGAAACGCAAGCTGGATAAAGTCGCCAAGTGGCTCAAGCGCATCGATCCCACCGTCAACATCACGGCCGACACGCAATACCTCGTGCATGAAAAGGAACACAAGGGCGCGCCCGTGCTGCAATTGTTTACGGGCGGCCGCGCGAAGATGACGATTTTGTTGTGGGTCATCAACTTCATGAACTTGCTGAATTTATATTTCCTGTCCAACTGGCTGCCGACGATCGCCAAGGAAGCGGGCTTGTCGACGGCCAACGCCGTGCTGGCCGGCACGGCCCTGCAAGTGGGCGGCACCATCGGCACCCTCGTCATGGGCCAGCTGATCGACCGCTCGAGCTTCCGCCGCATCCTGCTGCCGTGCTTTTTGGTGGCCGCCGTGGCGATTGCCCTGATCGGCCGTCCGGACGTGTCGCTGGCCTTCCTGTTCATCACCATCTTCATCGCCGGTTTCTGCGTGGTGGGCGGCCAGCCTGCCGTCAACGCCCTGGCGGCCAGCTACTACCCGACCACCTTGCGCTCGACGGGCATAGGCTGGAGCCTGGGCGTGGGCCGCATCGGCTCCATCATCGGCCCCGTGCTCGGTGGCGAGCTGATCCGCCTGAACTGGCCCAACAGCACGATTTTCCTCGTCGTCGCCATCCCCGCCATCGTCTCGGCCGTCATGGTCTTCGCCATGCGCGGCGGGCCGCAAACGGTGGCCAAAGGCTGAACAAGCGTGAAAAACCGGCCGCGCACGCGCGCCGGCACGGGCGGGGAGCGCGGCTAAATTAGGCTATGCCGCCCTTCGTCGTTTAAGATGTCGTTTTTACAGCCCATCTTCAGCGCCCCCATGCACAATGTCTTGCTAGTCCTGCTCGCCCTCTTCCTGGTCGCGCTGAACGGTTTTTTTGTTGCCGCCGAGTTTGGCATCGTCACCTTGCGGCGCACGCGCATCCGCGCCATCGCCAAGACACAGGGACTGCGGGGCCGCATCCTGGCCAAAGTGCATGGCCAGCTGGACGCCTACCTGTCCGCCTGCCAGCTGGGCATCACGCTGGCCTCGCTGGGCCTGGGCTGGGTCGGCGAACCGGCGTTCGCCGGCTTGCTGGAGCCGCTGTTCGGCGCCGTCGGCGTCACCTCGCAAGAGCTGATCCACGGCGTGTCCTTCGTCGTCGCCTTCAGCGTCATTTCCTTCCTGCACATCGTCGTGGGCGAACTGGCGCCCAAATCGATGGCCATCCGCAACCCGGAAGCCGTCGGCCTGTGGAGCGCCATTCCCCTGTACGGTTTCTACTGGACCATGTACCCGGCCATCTACCTGCTCAACGCCAGCGCCAACTGGGTGCTGCGCCTGGCGGGCCTGTCCGGCAAGGGCGGCCACGATGCCCATTACTCGTCCGAAGAACTGAAACTGATCTTGCGCACCAGCCAGCCCGGCGAAAAATTTACGCGCGACGAGCGCAACATCCTGGCGCAATCGCTTGATTTCGAACAGATGACGGTATCGGACCTGATGCGCCCGATCAATGAAGTGATCGCCCTGCACGCCTCGAACACCTTGGAAGAAAACCTCGACACGGTGCTGCGCAACCGCTTCAGCCGCTACCCGTATTTCGACACGAACGAAGACGACGTGCTGGGCGTGGTGCACCTGAAAGACCTGTTCTTTGCCCAGCAGGCGGGCAAACCGATCACCTCGCTCACGCCGTTTTTACGTCCCGTGGACATCATTTCCGCGCGCACGCCGGCATTGGAACTGTTCCGGCGCTTTCGCGACGGCGCGCCCCACTTCGCGCTGATCGGCGAGAAGGGCAAGCGCCCGCTGGGTTTCATCACGCTCGATAACTTGCTCGGCGCCATGGTCGGCGAAATCCGCGACGAATTCCGCCGCAATGAAAACGACTGGCTCAAGCAGAGCGACGGCACCCTGATCGGCAAGGCCAGCCTGCCCATCTTCTCGCTCGAACGCATCCTCGGCATCGATATCGAAAACGAGGAACTGGGCCTGGACGACGTGGAATCGGTGGGCGGCTTGATCATGGTCAAGCTCGGTGACATTCCGAAGCAGGGCCAGCGCATCACCTTTGTCGACTTCGACATCGTCGTCAAGAAGATGAACGGACCCCGCATCGTGCTGATCAAGGTGATCCCGAAGCAGGAGCGGGATCTGGATGCCGATCTACGTGATTAATCTTTTTTCAAGGTAAGCGTATCCTTGCCCTGCGGCACGGTAGTTTCCCCCACCGTCCACGTCTGGAGCAGGCTGTACAGCACCGCCAGCAAGGTCGGCCCGATAAAGATGCCGACGAAGCCGAAGGCCAGCACACCGCCCAGCACGCCCAGCAGCACCAGCAGGAACGGCAAGCTGCTGCCGCGGCTGATCAGCATGGGCTTGACCACGTTGTCGACGCCGCTGATCAGCAGCGCGCCCCACACCAGCATGAAAATGCCCCAGCCCGTCTGGCCGTCATTGAACAGCCAGATGGCGGCGCCGCCCCAGATCAGGGGCGGACCGACGGGTATCAGCGAAAAGATGAAAGTGGCCACGCCCAGCAGCGCGACGGCCGGCACGCCGGCGATCAGGAAGCCGATCACGGCCACCAGCGCCTGCGCCAGCGCCGTGCCCAGCAAGCCATACATGACGCCGCGCACGGTGCGGCTGATGGTCAGGCCCACGCCCGGCGCGCTGTCGCCGATGATGCGGCCGGCGCCCGTCATCAGCGCGCGGCTCAATTGCTGGCCATCGCGGTAGAGGAAGAAGCTGACGAACACGGCCAGGCTGGTCTGCGCCAGGCCCGTGCCCAGCAAAATGCCGCCGGAAGCGAGGAAATGGCGCGCCGGTTCCAGCATGGTCTTACCCAAATTCAATAATTCCTCGCGGTCGGCGAGCAGGCGCTCCACGTAGCCGGCGATGGTGTCGCCCACCACGGGAATGCTGGCCAGCCAGGCCGGCGGATGCAGGCCGCCCGCTTCCAGCGCGGCGCGGATCTGCTCATAGATGCGCGAGACATTGTCGGCCAGGTTGTAGGTGACGAGGGCCAGCGGCAGCACGATGACCAGGATCAGGGACACGGTCATGATGGCGGCCGCCAGGTTGCGCCGGCCTTTCAGGCGTTCCAGCAGGAGGATATACAGGGGCCAGCTGGAAATGCCGACGCAGGCGGCAAACAGCATGGCGGCCAGGAAAGGCCGCAGGACGAAGAAGCAGCCGATCAGCAAGAAGATGACGGCTGCCAGGCGGGCGTGCGGCTCGAAACGTTTATCCATGTACTGCGTATCCTGAAGATGGCGCCCGGGGGCGCGACCGGATCAGGATAGCAGAAGTTTAAGATCGTGCGCGATGGCGGCCGGGGTTTCGCCGTGGCGCACGAACAGGCGGATCTTGCCTTCGCGGTCGAACACATAGGTGCCGGCCGTGTGGTCGACCGTGTAGCTGCTGTCCGTCTCGCCTTCGACCTTGGCGTAATACACCTTGAATTCCTTGGCCACCCTGGCCGTCTGCTCCAGGTTGCCATACAGGCCGACGAAACGCTTGTCGAAGGCGGGCACATATTGCGCCAGCAAGGCCTGCGTGTCGCGCTCGGGGTCGACGGTGACGAACAGCACCTGTACCTGGTCCGCCTGCGGGCCCATTTCCCGCATCACCTGGGCCATGTCGGCCATGGTCGTGGGGCAGACGTCCGGGCATTGCGTGTAGCCGAAGAACATCAGCACCAGCTTGCCCTTGTAGTCGGCCAGGGTGCGCGGCTGGCCCGTGTGGTCCGTCAGCGCGAACTCGCGCGCATAGCCCAGGCCCGTCACGTCCGTATTCTTGAATGCCAGCTTAGTCGCGGCAGGCTTGCCGCAACCGGCCAGGACGGCGACCAGCGAGGCCGCCAACAACAGGGTCAGGTATTTTTTCATGTGCCGAGGGGAATGTAGTGGTCGACCAGCAAGGCCGCGAACAGCAAGGCCAGGTAGATGATGGAAAACGTAAAGGCTTTGCGCGCGATCAAGTCCGTGTAGTGGCGGTACATCTTCCACGCGTAATACAGGAAGCCGGCATTGAGCACCACGGCCGAGACCAGGTAGATCAGGCCGCTCATGCGCACGGCGTACGGCAGCAAGGTGGTGGCGGCCAGCGCGATCGAGTACAGCCAGACGTGAAATTGCGTAAATTGCATGCCGTGCGTGACGGGCAGCATGGGCAGGCCCGAACGCGCGTAATCGTCGCGCCGGTACATGGCCAGCGCCCAGAAGTGCGGCGGCGTCCAGACGAAAATGATCAGGACCAGCAGCCACGCCTGCATCGGCACGTCGTTGGCCACGGCGGCCCAGCCCAGCGCGGGCGGCATGGCGCCGGACAGGCCGCCGATGACGATATTTTGCGGCGTGGCCGGTTTCAGCACCATGGTGTAGATCAGCGCATAGCCGACAAAGGTGACAAAGGTCAGCCACATGGTCAGCGGATTGACGAGGTGATACAGGATCGCCATGCCCAGGCCGCCGATCACGAGCGCGAACACCACCGTTTGCTTGACGGAAATGTCGCCCATGGCCATGGGGCGGCGCGCCGTGCGCGCCATGCGCGCATCGATCTCGCGCTCGGCCAGGCAGTTGACGGCAAACGCGGCGCCGGCCAGCAGCCAGATGCCGATGGTGCCGAATACCACCGCATGCCAGTCCGGCAACTCCTCGCTGGCCAGGAACATGCCGATGACGGCGCAAAACACGGCCAGTTGCGTCACGCGGGGCTTGGTCAGCGCCCAATACTGGGCGATGCGGGGGGAAGGTTTACGGCTGAGTGTCTGAGTAGTCATTTATGCGGTACGGGAAGAACTGGCTGGTGCCGTGGGCACTGGCGCGGCGGCGGAGGCAGGCGTCCGCGCTACATCGAGTTGGAATTTAGCCTTGTAGTTTAACATGGTCAGCAACAACACGAGCAGCGCCGCCCCGCCGTTATGCAGGACGGCAATCGACAGCGGCCAGTTCAGGTAAATCGTCGCCAGGCCCGTGCCCGCCTGCAGGGCCAGCACCACGGCGATCCAGCGCGCCGTGCCGCGCAGCGATGGCAGTTTCCAGGCGCGCAACACCGTATAGCCGACGCCGGCCAGCACGACGAAGGCGAAGTTGCGGTGCACCCAGTGGATGGCCGTCAGCGCGGAAAACGGCAGGTAATGGCCGGCGGCCGTCTTGCCCAGTTCGCGCCACAGGTGGAAACCATGCTCGAAATCCATGTCCGGTATGACTTTGCCGCCGCACAGGGGGAAATCCGTGCAGGCCAGCGTGGCGTAGTTGGTGCTCACCCAGCCACCGAGCGCGATCTGCACGGTGAGCAGCACGAGCGACAGGACGGCCAGCGCGCGCACGGGACGCAGCACGGCCGCGTCCGCATCGGCGCGCCGCAAAGGTTGCACGGCGTTATCCTGGCGCCCGCCCAGCCACGTCAGCATGGCCAGCAGCCCCATGCCCAGCAGCAAGTGGATGGTGACGATCACGGGCTGCAGTTTTAATGTCACCGTCCAGGCGCCGAACGCGCCCTGCAGGCAGACGAACAGGAACAGCGCCGTCGGCAGCGCGGGGGCGAATTCCTCGCGTTGGCTTTTCTTCCACTGGCGCCACGCCTGCACCATCATTGCCACGATCAAGACGCCGATGGCCATGGCCAGGTAGCGGTGCGTCATCTCGATCCACGCTTTCACCACCGTGACGGGGCCCGTCGGCATCAGGGTTTCCGCCGCCACGATGTGCTCGTGCGCCAGGAAAGGATTGGCCGAACCATAACAGCCGGGCCAGTCGGGGCAGCCCAGGCCGGAATCGGACAGCCGCGTAAAGCCGCCGAACATGATCAGGTCCACCGTCAGGAAGACGGCGATCCACACGAGCTTGCGGTATTTATTCGCGTCCGCGGACACCCAGACCATGGTCAAAGGCAACAGCGCCACCAGCAGGCCAGTCAAGCCCAGCTGGGCCAGCGCGGAGAGATGCATCGTCGGCATGCAGACTCCTCAACCGATCGCCGAAGCTTTGAGCAGCTTGGCGATGTCTTTCTTGACCTTGTTCGGGTCCGCGTCTTTCGGGAAGCGCATCATCAGGTTGCCCAACGGATCGATCAGATACAGGTGCTCGGCCGCCTGGCCACCCGGCTCCACGGGCAACCACGCCTTCAGGGCGTCATTATTCACACGCAGCATGCTGGTGCCGTCGAATTCGCGCATCACGAGGGTGTCGAGCGGCTGCGCATCCGTCACCAGCCAGACACGCTCGATGCGCTCGCGTTCCTTGCCCTGCATCAAACGCAGCTGCTGCATGGCAAACAGTTGCTGCTTGCACGCTGCCTGGCAGTCGGACGGCCCCGTCTGCAACAGCACCCACTTGCCCTTGAACTGCGCCAGCGGCGCCGCCTTGCCATCGAGTTCCGTCACCTGCAGCTGCGCTTCCGGTATCGGATACAGGCGCGGGTCGATCAGGGCGCCGTAATTGTTGCGGCCCGTGGGCTTGATGATGTAATACGTGAAATACGAGGCGATGATGGGAAACGCGCACACGGCCACCACGGCCAGCAGTTTCCAGCGGCCCGTGTTCTGCGCCTGTTTATTGGTGCTGTCTTGCGTTGCTTCAGGGTTGTTTGTTTGCACGTCGAAATCCTGTAAAGACAAAAAATAAAAAAGCCATCAGTGCCAGTGCATACCACTGGAAGGCATAGCCGCGGTGCTTGTCGGCGCCCAGGTCGGGCGCCGGCCAGTCGCGCACGGGAAGCTGGCCGGACGCTGGCGCCGCTGTTGAAGGATCAACTGGATCAACTGTTTGTTCGATGAGCAGGGGTTGCAGGGCCAGGCCGCTGGCCGAGGCCAGCTGGCCGATATCGGCATTTTGCACGATGGCGTGCGGCGCCAGCGGCGCCGCCGTGCCCAGTTCCATCACATGGCCCGCATTCAGGCGCGCGATGCCGGCAATGGTGACGGTGCCCGCGGGCGTGGCGTAGTCGGGAATGCGCGTGCGCTCGGCATTGTTGCGCGGCAACCAGCCCTGCGCCACCAGCACGTGCATGGCGGAACCCTCAATGTGAAATGGCGTGAGCACGTGGAAGCCGGCCTGGCCCTTGTAGGGGCGGTTGTCCAGGTACACCGTCCAGGCGGGCACGAAATGGCCGGTGACGGTGACGCGACGATATTCGATCGCTTGCGCATCGGCCGGCAGCAGGGGCGCGGCCGTCAATGCCAGCGGTGCGGCCAGGTTGCCCGCTTCCAGCCGGGCGGCGCGGGCGACTTTTTCATCGGCACGGCGCTGTTGCCATTGCGCCAGAGAAACTCCCAGCACCACCAGTAGCAGCATTACAACAAAGGGAATCCATCTAAAATGGAAGCGGATACGCATTACAATGAAACCTCCTCTCGCCTGGCGCTATCATCCATGAAAATCCTCGTTGCCATCGCCTTCATCCTGATCCTGGGCAGCCTGGGCTCGGCCCTGTTCTTCCTCATGCGCGACAAGGGCAAGAGCAACCGTACCGTGCAGGCACTGGCCATGCGCGTGGGCTTGTCGATCGCCCTGTTTTTGCTGATCCTGCTGGCGCATCATCTGGGCTACATCCAGCCGACGGGAATACATTAAGGCCCGGCATTGCCTGATTGGCAAATTCTTCACACTAAGAAAAAAGCCGTACCCAGGATCTCCCGGTACGGCTTTTTTTATGGTGCCGGCGCGCGCCTCAACAACGCGCGCCCTGCCCCGCCATTATAACCAATACACGACCACGTACAGGCCCAGCCAGACGACGTCGACAAAGTGCCAGTACCAGGCGGCGCCTTCGAAGCCGAAATGGTGCTCCGGCGTGAAATGGCCCTTGAGCACGCGGTACAGGATAACGGACAGCATGATGGCGCCCAGGGTCACGTGGAAGCCGTGGAAACCCGTCAGCATGAAGAAGGTGGCGCCGTAGATGCCGGACGTCAATTTCAAGTTCAGTTCGCTGTAGGCGTGCATGTATTCGTAGACCTGGAAGCCCATGAAGATGGCGCCCAGCACGATGGTGGCGAACAGGAACAGGGCCGTCATGGCGCGGTGGCCGGCGCGC
Organism: Janthinobacterium sp. GW822-FHT07H11; assembly: GCF_058798615.1. Classification (NCBI taxonomy): domain Bacteria; kingdom Pseudomonadati; phylum Pseudomonadota; class Betaproteobacteria; order Burkholderiales; family Oxalobacteraceae; genus Janthinobacterium; species Janthinobacterium sp. GW822-FHT07H11. The sequence continues at coordinate 1,279,402 of NZ_CM179507.1, read as the reverse complement.
AGCGCGTGGTGCGAGATGGTCAAGGTGACACCCGAGGTCAGCAGCAGCGCCGTGTTAATGGTGGGAATCCAGAACGGCGTCATGGTGGTGAATTCCTGCACCGTGCCGGCCGGGCCCGTATTGCCCCAGTGCGCCGCGAAATCCGGCCAGATCAGCTTGTGGTCGAGGTCACCCAGCCACGGCATCGAAATGCTGCGCGCATAGAACAGGGCGCCGAAGAAGGCGGCAAAGAACATGACTTCGGAAAAGATGAACCAGCTCATGCTCCAGCGAAACGAGTGGTCGATGCGCTCGCTGTACAAGCCTTTTTCCGATTCGCCGATGGCGTCGCCGAACCAGAAATACAGCACCAGCAGGATGCCGGCCAGGCCCAGGTAATTCACGTACGGTCCCCAGGAGACATCGTTGACCCAGGCCGAGGCGCCTATCATGGTCAGCAGCAGGCTGGCGCCGCCCAGCATGGGCCAGCGCGACGGTCCCGGCACAAAATAATAGGGTGCTGCGGCGTGGTTGGAACTCATCATCATCTCCTCGAAAACTTATAGGGTGGTTTTTTATAATTTATAAAACGACGAATTTAACAATTGAAATCAGGATGCCGATCAGGCAAGCCACCACCAGGAAACCGGCGATGACGATATGCACGGGATTGATCTTGGCTGAATCCGTATCGAAGTCGCTCTTGCGGCGCAAGCCTGTAAACGACCACACCACGGCCCGCAGCGAATACAGGAACGACGCTTTCTGCGGTTTGGCTGCTTGCGGCTCGCTCATGGCACTCTCCTATTGGACGGCCGGCGTCTGAGCCTGGCTCAGACCGGCGATCTCGAAAAACGTGTACGACAGGGTGATGGTCTTCACCTCTTTCGGCAGCGCCGGATCGAGGAAGAACACCACCGGCATCTGCCGCGCCTCGTGCGGCTTCAAGGTCTGCTGCTTGAAGCAGAAACACTCGACCTTCTTGAAATGCGGCGTCGCGCTCTGCGGCGCGTAGCTGGGAATGGCTTGCGCATTGACGGTGCGCCCCTGCGTGTTGACCACCTCGTACATCACGGTGACCAGTTCGCCCGGGTGCACTTTCATGCTCGACACGGTGGGACGGAAGCGCCACGGTCCCTGGGCATTGCCGTCGAATTCGACGGTGACGCTGCGCGTCGTGTCGACCTGCGTGTTGTTGTCGTAGGCAACCGTGCCATCCTTCTGCGTCAGCACGTTGATGCCCATCACTTCGCAAATCTGCTTATAGACGGGAATCAGGGCATAGCCAAAGCCGAACATCAACACGGCAATGACGAGCAGCTTGCCCAGCATCTTGCGGTTCAGGCCGCGCGTTTCCTGTTGCACGGGGCTCGTCACGTCAGAACCACAGGCGCTTGGCGAACACGGACAGGAAGAAGAAGGCCGCCAGGCCCCCCAATATCAGTCCGGTACGCAGGTTGTTCGGTTTCTTGCGCTCAGTTTTCACTTCGGTCATGGCAGGCACTCTATTCAAAGGGGCCGGCAGTGGCGCCGGCCCGTGACACTGGCATTACTTGACGATTACTTGACGATGGGCGGCGTTTCAAACGTGTGGAACGGCGCCGGGCTCGGCACGGTCCATTCCAGGCCTTCCGCGCCTTCCCATGGTTTCGCCGGCGCAGCCTTGCCGCCGCGGATGGTCGGCAAGACGACGAAGAACAGGAAGTACACCTGCATCAGGCCGAAACCGAAGCCGCCGATCGAGGCGATCATGTTGAAGTCCGTGAACTGCGCCGGATAGTCGGCGTAGCGGCGCGGCATGCCGGCCAGGCCCAGGAAGTGCATCGGGAAGAAGGTCACGTTGAACGTGATCAGCGACAGCCAGAAGTGGATCTTGCCGCGCGTCTCGTTGTACATGTGGCCCGTCCATTTCGGCGACCAGTAGTAGAAGCCGGCGAACAGGGCGAACAGGGAACCGGCCACCAACACGTAGTGGAAGTGCGCCACCACATAATAGGTATCCTGCAGCTGGATGTCGATCGGCGTGACGGCCAGGATCAGACCCGTGAAGCCGCCCATGGTAAACACGAAGATGAAGCCCACCGAGAACAGCATCGGCGTCTCGAAGGTCATCGAGCCCTTCCACATGGTGGCGATCCAGTTGAACACTTTCACGCCCGTGGGCACGGCGATCAGCATGGTCGCGTACATGAAGAACAGCTGGCTCGTCACCGGCATGCCGGTAGTAAACATGTGATGCGCCCAGACGATGAAGGACAGGATCGCGATCGAGGCCGTGGCGTAGACCATCGAGGCATAGCCGAACAGGGGCTTGCGGGCAAACGCGGGCAGGATCTGCGAGACGATGCCGAAAGCCGGCAAGATCATGATGTAGACCTCGGGGTGACCGAAGAACCAGAAGATGTGCTGGTACATGACGGGGTCGCCGCCGCCTGCCGCGTTAAAGAAGGACGTGCCGAAATGGCGGTCCGTCAGGGTCATGGTAATGGCGCCGGCGAGCACCGGCATGACGGCGATCAAGAGATACGCGGTAATGAGCCAAGTCCAGCAGAACATCGGCATTTTCATCAGGGTCATGCCCGGTGCGCGCATGTTGAGGATGGTGACGATGATGTTGATCGAGCCCATGATGGACGAAGCGCCCATCAGGTGCATGGCGAAAATGGCCATGTCCATGCCGGGGCCCATCTGCGTCGACAGCGGCGCATACAGGGTCCAGCCGGCGGCCGTGGCGCCACCGGGCACGAGGAAGGAGGTGGCCAGCAGGATGGCGGCCGGCGGCAGCAGCCAGAACGAGAAGTTGTTCATGCGCGCAAACGCCATGTCGGAGGCGCCCACCTGCAGCGGGATCATCCAGTTGGCATAGCCGACGAAGGCCGGCATGATGGCGCCAAACACCATCACCAGGCCGTGCATGGTGGTCAGCTGGTTGAAGAATTCAGGCTGGAAAAATTGCAGGCCCGGATGGAACAGTTCCGTGCGTATCATCAAGGCCAGCACGCCGCCCGACAGCAGCATGATGAACGAGAACCACAGGTACAGGGTACCGATATCCTTGTGGTTGGTGGCAAACAGCCAGCGGCGCAAGCCGGTCGGATGGTCGTGGCTATGATCGTGACCGGCGTGGTCCAAGGTGCTAGTACTCATATGCGGCTCCTAATTACTTGCGTGCAGCCACGATTTCGGCTGGTTGAACGATGTTCTCTTCGGCCTTGTTCGACCAGGTATTGCGCGTGTAAGTAATCACTGCCGCGATATCCGTGTCGGACAGCTGTTTCCAGGCTGGCATTTCAGCCGGGAATTTGCCGCTCTTTTGCCCGTTCAGCAAGACATGGATCTGTGCCGCCTTCGGACCGTTCACCACGGGCGAGCCGTCGAGCGCGGCAAACGCTCCCGGCACGCCCTTGCCTGTCGCCTGGTGGCAGACCACGCAGTTGGCGGCATAGACTTTCTCGCCCTTGACTTTCAACTCGTCGATGGTCCAGGTCTTGTTCGGATCATCGGCCAGTGCCGCCATCTCCTTTTGTTTTTTATCAACCCATACCTTGTAATCGTCGTGGGACACCACTTTGACGACGATGGGCATGAAGGCGTGTTCCTTGCCGCACAGTTCGGCGCAATTGCCGCGGAAGGTGCCGATATGGTCGGACTTGAACCAGGTGTCGCGCACGAAGCCGGGAATGGCATCCTGCTTCACGCCGAAGGCGGGCACGGACCAGGCATGGATGACGTCGTTGGCCGTCAGTACCATGCGGATCTTCTTGTTGACCGGCACCACGACTTCATTGTCGACTTCGATCAGGTAGTTTTCGCCGCGTTTTTCCGTCGGCGGCATGCCCGGCGCCCCCACTTGCGCGCGCGGCGTGGCCAGGTTGGAGAGGAAGGAAATGCCCTCGCCCTCGCCCTTCAGGTAGTCATAGCCCCATTTCCACTGCATGCCGGTGGCCTTGATGGTGATGTCGGCATTCGAGGTATCCTTCATGCCGACCACGGTGCGCGTGGCAGGCAGGGCCATGCCGATGACGATCAGGAAAGGCACGACGGTCCAGGCGATCTCGACGGTGGTGCTTTCGTGGAAGGTGGCCGGCTTGTGGCCCAGGGACTTGCGGTGCTTGAGGATGGAATAAAACATGACGCCGAAGACGGCAACGAAGATCACCAGGCAGATGACCATCATCCAGGTGTGCAAATCGTAGATTTCATGGGCGATCTGTGTCGCCGGCGGTTGCAGATTCATCTCGAACGGCACGGGACCGCCAGTGCCGGGATAGGTGCCGGCTGCCGGTGCCGCCGTGGCCCATCGCCCGATACCGGCGGCTGTCAGCGACAGCCCGAGCATCAACGATTGAAGTCGCTTTGCATGTTTCATGTTTTCCCCAACCACCCAAAAATAATGATATTTTAAACGGCTGCGGATTTCTCCGTACTGGACCGCTGCCGCTCCTCCATGAAAGCGACACGGCCAAATCCCGGCCATGCGCGTCAAGCACCAGCGAATTCCATGCTGGCCGCCGGCAGCAAAACGCAGACGAACAACCATGCTGGAATCCTGTTTTTCTTCCACGCCCTGATATGGCCATGCATGGAAGATGGTTACTATACTAATGCAGTAACTTCGAATAAGTCTCGCTTTGTTTTTTTTATTTTGCAGGCAGCCCTTGTTTTTTCTACTTGGCAAGCTGACAAAACAGTCAACGATTATAATCAAGTAAACTTGAATCCATCAAGCAATAATCGGCGTTGCGCGCGCCCCCGGCCCGGCCGCCGCGCGCTTTGCAACGCTTGTCGCACCTCCATGCGCGAATGGCAACCGAGTGTCGGTTTCTTTCTGCCGTCATTTCGGCTTGCGCGGCAGATCGAAGCGGATGATGGCCTCGCCATTGCGCGTCACGCGCGGCGCCGGACGGAAGGCGTGGCCGTAGATGATCTCGAAACTCAGGCCCAGCTTGCCGTCGGGACGGCGCCTCTTTTCCAGCGCGTCCAGCATGCGCCGCCAGGCCGCCTTGCCCATCAGGCCGCGCCGGCGCGTGGTCAGCGGGTTGCCGCCGAACGCGCGCACGTCGGCCAGCAGTTTTTCCGCCGTATCGTAGGTCACGGTGATGATCTCCATGTCCAGCACGGGCGTGGAAAAACCCGTCTCGACCAGCATGTCGCCAAAGTCGTGCATGTCGACGAAGGGCAAGGCGTGCGGATACAGGTCCGCTTCGGCGAACGCGTCGCGCACTTCGCGGAAAGTATCGGGACCGAAGCAGGAAAACATCAGCAAGCCGTCCAGGCGCAGCGCGCGCCGCCATTCGGCAAACACGCGGTCGGGCTGGGCGTGCCAGTGCAGCGCCAGGTTGGACCACACCAGGTCGATGCTGTTCGGCGCCAGCGGCAGGTCGCCCAGGTCGCCGCACAACAGGTCCACGCCCGCCTTGGCCGGCAGGAGCTTGCTGAGGAACTGGTTCAGGCCGGCCAGTTTCGACGCCGGCGCGCGCGCCGCCTGCATCATCGCTTGCGCTGCATCGAGACCGATGATCTGCGCTGCGGGATAATCCTTGTGCAGCTGCGCCAGGTCCGCGCCAGGGCCGCAGCCGGCGTCGAGCACGCGCAAGGGCGTGATTTTCACCAGCTCGAGGCGCTCGTGCATGCGCTGTGAGACTTCCCGGCGCAGGAAGTCCGACGGCGCGGCGCGCGCCGGACGGGAAAAGAAATCGCGTACTTGCACCGCATCGATGGGCGCACTCATTTTGGGCGGACTGGTGGGAACTGGCATGTCGAATCGGGTGAGATGAGATAATGTCGGCAGTGTACATGGATCAACGCGATTGCGATGAAGAACGCTTCCTGGCCCTATCGACGCACGGCATGGCCGGCGCTGCGGCGGCTGTGCGCCAGCCTGCTGCCGGCACAGTGCGCGCTGTGCGGCGCCAGTTGCCAGGAAATGCTGTGTTCGCCGTGCCGCGCGCAGTACCTGGGGCAGGTCCGCCCCCGCTGCCGCCAGTGCGCCAATCCGCTGGCCGACGCGGCCAGCGTGTGCGGCCGCTGCCTGCGCCGGGCGCCCGCGTACGATGCCACGTTCACGGCGTTCGATTATGCGGCCCCCGTCGACCAGTTGCTGCTGCAACTGAAATTTGGCGCGCGCCTGGCGCTGGCGCCCCTGTTTGCGCAGCTACTGCAGGAGGCCATCGCGGATGAATTGCGCCAGCCGGGCCGCGAGCTGCCGCAATTGCTGTGCCCCGTGCCGCTCGCGGCGGGGCGCCTGGCCGAGCGGGGGTTTAACCAGGCGCTGGAAATTGCCCGTCCGCTGGCGCGCCTGCTGGCCATTCCGCTGCAGCCCCGCCTGGCGCTGCGGGTGCGCGAAACGCGGGCACAGAGCGGCGTGGCGCCAGGCGAACGCCAGGCCAACCTGGCGCAGGCGTTTGCCGTCGCGCCGCAACATGCGGCCATGCTGCGCGGATGCCATGTCGGCATCGTCGACGACGTGATGAGCAGCGGCCATACCGCCAACGTGCTGGCCGCCGCCTTCAAGCGCCATGGCGCGGCGCGGGTCAGCGTCCTGGTCGTGGCCCGCACGCCGCCGCACTAGTTAACTAACAACGGTTTTTATGCCTATTGGAGAGCATCTTGTTTCATGTCGTTTTGGTAGAACCTGAAATCCCGCCCAACACGGGCAACATCATCCGCCTGTGCGCCAACACGGGCGCGCAGCTGCATCTGGTCGAACCGCTGGGCTTTCCGCTCGACGACGCCAAGATGAAGCGCGCCGGCCTCGATTACCACGATTACGCCAAGATGAAGGTGCACAAGAATTGGGCAGCGTTCCTGGCCGACGCCCAGCCCGACCCGGCCCGCATGTTCGCCATGACCACGCGCGGCTCGCGCCCGTTCGGCGAGGTGGCCTTCCTGCCCGGCGACGTGTTCGTGTTCGGCTCGGAAACAAAAGGCCTGGATCCCGCCCTGCGCGACGGTTTTCCTGCCGAGCAACGCATCCGCCTGCCGATGCGCCCGGACAACCGCAGCTTGAATTTATCGAATACGGTGGCCGTCGTCGTCTACGAGGCGTGGCGGCAGCACGGCTATCAGGGCGGCGCCTAAGCTAAGGCAGCAGCAACGCTTCCGCCTGAAACGCCCGGTGCAACAAGGCCAGAAACGCCGGCGCGGGCGGCAGATCGATGTCGCCGATGCGCGTGACGGGCACGCCCGGCGTCCAGGAATTCATGACAACGGCGCCGGCCATGCCAGCCACGTCGGCCAGGCGCATTTCCTGCTCGCGCTGCGGCACGCCCAGCCGCTCCAGCTGGCGGCGCACGATGCTCATCGTCGTGCCCGCCAACATGGCGGCCACGGGCCACACCACGGCCTGGCCATCCCAGAACGCCAGGTTCCAGATCGTCCCCTCGCTGAGGCGGCCCTCGCGGTCAAGGAAGGCGGCGTCCTCCAGTCCTTGCCGGGCCGCCTGGCGCAAATAATATGTCTTGGCGATTTCCCCCACGTGTTTGATCGACGGCAACATGCGTTCATGTTCGACCGCCATCAGGCGCAGCGGCCCCGGCGGGCCATCCGATGGCGGACTGGTGCGCACCAGCAACTGCGGCATCGCCGGGGCGGCGGCCACGGCGAATTCGCCGGCTGGGCAGGACAAGCTCGCCGTCAATGAGCAATCGGCAGGACTGGCCTGCAGCGCCGCGCGCAGGCGGGCCCGCACGGTGTCGTCGGGCAATGCCGCACCAAACAATTGCAGCGACGCCTGGCGCAGCCGGGCCAGGTGCAGGTCGAGGCCGCGCACCTGGCCGGCGCGCACCTGCATGGCCGTGAAATGGGCATAGCCGGCATAGGCCAGCGGCGCCAGCTCCGCGCTGCTGGCGGGACGGCCATTGAGTTGAGCCACAAACATTTTTTCTCCACGTGTATCATCAAGGAAAATCATTATCGGCAATCGGCTAGCGCTTGAGAAACGAGTATTTTTTACCCATCATTCAATTTTCCTTGAAGACCCATGAAACGCATGCTTCCCGGCACCCGGGCACTGAGAACCTTCGAGGCGGCGGCGCGCCACCGCAACTTCACGCGCGCTGCCGACGAACTGGGCTTGACGCCGGCCGCCGTCAGCTACCAGGTCAAGGAAATCGAAGAACAGCTGGACCTGGTACTTTTTACGCGCAACAGCCGCAGCATGGCGCTGACGGCGGCCGGCGGCCTGCTGTTCGAGGCCGCCGCCGATGCCCTGGCCACCTTGCAGCATGCGGTGGCCCGCGCCCGGCGCCTGGACCGCGGCGCGGCGCCGCTGCGCCTGTCCATGGGACCCCGTTTCGCCACCAGCTGGATGCTGCCCCGGCTGGCGCAGTGGCGGGCCGCCCATCCCGCCGTGGAATTGACGTTCGACATCAGCGACGAGGTGCGCGATTTCGCGACGGACGACGTCGATGTCGCCATCCGCTTTGGCGCCGGCAACTATCCGCATGCGCAGGCCAGGCGCCTGTTTGGCACGATCGTCGTGCCCGTATGCAGCCCCGCGCTGCGCGACAGCGGCACGGGGCTGCGCCAGCCGCGCGACTTGCTCGGCCATACGCTATGCCATGTGGATTGCCGGATCGACGGCGTGGCGTGGCCGAACTGGCCCATGTGGATGGCGGCGGCAGGTGTGCCGCATTTCAACGGCGACGCTTGCGTGGGCTTCGGCGACTCCGGCCATGTGCTGCAGGCCGTGCTCGATGGCACCGCCGTGGGCTTGCTGGAACTGGCCATGCTCAGCAAGGAACTGGCGCAAGGCCGGCTGGTGCGCCTGTTCGACATCGGCATGCCCGTGGCGCGCGACTACGCCTACCACCTGGTCTATCCGCAGGGCAGCGGCGGCGACCCGCGCATCGCCGCCTTCCAGGACTGGCTGCTGGACGCAGTGGCCGCCGACGCCTAGCGCAGCGCCAGCATCGACGCCGTCGTCGCGCGCCTGACCAGCTGCGTGCGCAAGTCGCGCGTGGCCAGCAGCTTGCCGTTGACGTACAGATTGGTGCGGATGCCATACATGCCCTGCGAGACGCCGGGCGGCAAGGTCAGCTCAAATGAATTTTCAAAGCGCCCGCCGCCCCTGTTCGTGCTGGAGAGCACCTTCGAGCCGGACTTGAATGGCTGGCCCTGGGGATCGGACAGCACCAGCTCCTCGCGCACGTCGCTGACGCCCTGCGCGCTGCCATTGACCAGTTCCACCACGGAATGGATGTTAAATGGCTGGCCACGCCTGACGGTGGCTGCGCTCAGCTGCTGCGTGTAGGCCACCACCTGCGGTTCGCGCGGCAGCGCGCCGCGCACGCGGATGTAGTCGCGGTCCGCCTGCGCCGCCGTCTTGGTCTGGCGCGTCTGCACATTGAACGCCAGGCAACCCGCCGCGGCCAGTCCGCCGCCGATGGCCGCGCCCTGCAGCACGCCATCGCGGCCATTGACGAGGGCGCCCAGCAAGGCCCCCACGGCCGCGCCCGCCGCTGCGGACGCGCCCACGCTGCAGGGATCGGCATCGGCCGCCGCCCGGCCATCGCCTGCCGATGGCGCCGCGCCGCCCGGCGGCATGGTGGCGCAGCCCGCCAGCGTGGCGGCCAGGGTCAGCGCCGCGATGGCGCGCAGGGTGGTGGCGTGCAACATGAAACCTCCGTATGACAGTGTGCCAATATGTCGGGGCCGGATGCGCCGCGCGTCAGCGTATCGACGTTTCCGTCTGCAGTACCTGCCGCTCGCGCGCGCGGATCTGGCGCGACAGGCTGTCGATCTGCGCATTGCCGGGATCGAGCCGCCGCGCGCCTTCCAGGTAAGTCTTCGCCGCATCGAACTTGCGCTCCAACAAGGCCCGCTCGGCATCGCGCACAAACGACTGCGCCATCTCGGCACGCGCCGCCGCATCATTGCCGCCAGCCGATGGCGCAGGCGCCACCGGCTCCGGCATGCGGCGCGGCGTATCGGATTCGACCACGCGCGAGGCCGGCGGTTCCCGCGACTGTCGCCGCGGTGCGGGCGGCGCGGGCACGGCGGCCGGCCCGGCGCTGGCCGCGCTGGCCAGCGCCCGCAGGTCCGCCTTCAACTGCGGCAAGTCAGGATATTCGCGGTCCAGGCTTTCCAGCCTGGCGATGCCGGCTTGCGCCGTGGCCACGGCACGCTCGTCGAGCGCCTGGCGCACACCCGCCTGCACGGCAGCGGCCGCCGCCTGCCGCTGCGCCAGTTGCCGGCGCAGCGCGGCCACCGTGGCCGTGTCGTCGCAAGCAGCAGCCAGCGTGGCCAGTCCCTGGGCGGCGCTGAGCAGGCGATGACTGTCGAGATCGCGTCCGATGGCGCGCACCGCGCGCTGGCAGGCGGCCGACGCGGCCGCCGTCTTGCCGATGGCGGCCTGCAACTGCGCCAGCCTGGCCGACGTGCCGCCGCACGCGGCCTGCGCCGTGGCCAGTTTTTGCCGCGCGCCATCAAGGCTGCCGTTCGCCACCAGCGCCAGGCCGCTGTCGATGGCGGCGTTGCAGGCGGCGTCTTCCTTGTTACCCGACAACAACCAGGCGACGGCCGCCAGCGCCGCCACGCCAGCGGCCCAGGGAAGCCAGCGGCGCGCGGACGGCGGCGCGGCAGCGGGCGCCGGCGGCGGCCCTTGCGCCGCGCGCCGGGGCGGCGCGACAGGCGCCGCCCCGGGTGCCGATACCGGTGCCGGTGCGAGTGCCCGTGCGGGCGCGGCCACCGGCGTGGGCGGCGGCTGGCGCGGCCGCACGGCTGGCGCAGGCGCTACGGACGGCACGGGTGCCGCCCGTGGCGCGCCATCGACCGGCTGCGCGCAATACGGGCAATAGCCGACAGGACCGTGCAGCTGAGCCTTGCAATACGCGCAGTTCTTCATGACGGCTCCCTCGCCTGGCCGTTCACGCCCCCGCTCACGCCAATGGCGGCGGCATCAGCGGCGGCGGCACATCCTGCAGCAGCGGCGCCAGTTCGGCAAGCTGCGCCAGTTCGGCCCAGGCCGGCATGCCGGCGCGCCAGACCTTGGTGCTGGCCGGGACGACCTGTCCGGCCTGCACGAACTGCGCGATCTGCCGGGCCGTGTACGGTCCTTGCTGCTGGCCCAGGATGCCCAAAAAATACTGCAGTTCGGGCAGCGGCGGCGGCAAGCCGCCCAGCCCAGGCGGCATGTCGGCTGGCGCCGCCGCTGCCGCCGCAGGCGCCACCCTTGGGGGATAGAGCCAGCGTTCCAGCCGCCCCGCTTCCAGCATCTCGGCCTTGATCGCGTACTTCAGGCGCGGCTGGCCATCGGCTTCCGGTGCGCGCACTTCCCAGTCATAGGCATCGCTGTCGGAGTCGCCGATCACGTGCGCCCATTCCTTCTGGCGCGCCAGCAGGGTCGCCAGCGCCTGCTCGAACTCCTCGCTGTCGAGTCCCTTGCGGCGCGCCGATTCGCGCAGGCGGCCGAACACTTCGGCGGCAATGGCGCTGCCGAAGCCCTTGTATTCTTCCTGCGAACCGTCGGCCTGGGCGATCAGCCGGGGCGCATACACGGTGCGTTCATGGTATTTTGCCAGCGCCGCCAGCGCCGTGGTCTGCACGGCGTCAAGCGCGGCCAGTTTTTCTTCGATGCGCAACTCGATATTCTTCTGGTACGAGGCCGGCAAGCCATTCTGGCGTATCGCCCGCTCATTGCCGATGCGCCGCAAGTCGCCGGGCTCGACGGCAAACTGGTACTGCCCGGGCGGCACCACGCGGCCCGTGTGGCGCGTCAGGATGCCCAGCATAATTGCTTGCAGGAACTGGCCAAAGTCTTCCGCCAGGCGCTTCATTTCATCCGTGTTCGGCGCGATCGGATGCGTGAACTGGGTCGGATCGATATGCGTATGCGTGGGCGCCTTGTCATTGTCGCCCTCCTTGCGGTAGCTGGTGCGCCAGCCTTCCAGGCCGCGCAGCACCGTCATCGGCACGCCGGCCAGCTCGCTGTAGCAGACGGCCCGTCCGCGGATGCCCGTCTCGACGATCTCCAGCTGGCTCACCGTGATGCCCACCTGGGTCGGCATGCACGATTCGAGCTCGGCGCCGAAGCGGGTCCGGAAAGCGGCCGCATTGGCCACGCCGATCACGCATTTGAACTGGTCCGACACCACCGTGAAATCGCCCGCCATGTTGGCGTCTATCCATGGCATGGCGCAGGCCAGCAATTTGCGGAAGCGGTCGAGGCGCTCGGCCACCTCCATCTGCTCCAGCGCCTCGACCAGGGGATCGGGCACGCTGGCCGCGCCTTCCTGCGCCCCCATGGCAGCGATCATGTTCTCGGCCATGCGCGTGACCTTTTCCAGTATCAGCGCGCGCTGGACCGGTTCATTCAGCATGGGAAACAGGGCCTTCGAGCCGCCCATGTCCTTGAAGGCCTCGTCGGCCCATTGGCGCAGCACGACGGGCGACGGCGGCGCGATCTCGCGTCCGGTGACGGGGATGACGATCAGCGTCGCATGTTCCTTTTCCAGGTCTTTCTGCAAGATGGCATTGGCCAGGTTCAACTCGGCCAGCATGGCCAGCACACCTTCGCGGCCCGCCTGCAGTTCGCCCACCAGACCGTTCCACTGCGCGCGCCCCTGGCCATCGACGCCGATGCGGTTGCCCAGCCAGCGCGACAGTTCAGCCAGCAGCATCACGGCCTCGTCGGCCGCCTTGGCCCGCAAATGAAATTTCAGCGCATTCGCCATTTCGATGCGCAAGTGGTCCATCACCACGCCAGCCTGCTTTTCGCTATTGCTGAAGAAGGAAAAGCCGCCGCGCGTCTGTTCCAGGTTATTCAGCAGCCGCTCGTATTCGCGCGAGCGCACGGCTTCCTTGATCTCGCTGTAACGCTCGGCATTGTGGCCGATCTGCGCCATCAGGCCGCTGCCCGACGCCTCGATGCGGTCCTTGATCTGTTCCACCAGCGACAGCACGTATTCGAGTCCGCCGAAATCCTTGTTGTCGAGATAGCCATACAGCTGGTCGCGCACGACCTTTTTGACTTCCTCCAGCACTTCGCGGCGGCGCCGGCTGATGCGGTCTTCCGTCGTATCGGCATTCGAGTCCTGGTCGCGCACGGCATCGCGCTCCAGGTGGCCCATCGCATCGCGCACCTGCGCCGGCCATTCGCTGCGGTCGAAGCCCGTGCGGATGTCGTTGATGCGCGTATTGACGCGGTTTTCCACGCCGGCCAGCAGGTGGCCGTGGCGGTCTTCCAGCAATTCGTCGACCATGCGGAAATCGATGAAGTCGCCGTTCGAGCGCTTCAGTTCGATGCTCTTGTCGGAAAACTCGGGAAACGCGCTGAAGGGCGTGCCCTTCAGGAACATATTGGCGGCCAGGAAGTTATCGCGCTGCACATCCGTGGCGCGGTTGACGGCGCCATCGCTGGCGCCCACGCCAAAGAAGGCGCGCAGCATGGCGCCGGCCCAGCGGTGCGCGCGCGCGTCGCGTGCCGCATCCTGCCGGGTGTCGAGCACGGCCATGCCAAACGCGGAATAGCGCTTCGAGTAATACAGGCGCATGTCGCCGAAGCGGTCCTGCGGCACGGGCGCGTTGTACAGCGCATTCTTGTGCTGCGCCTGGTTGACGGCGATCGAGCGCTTGGCGCGCGCAAAATCGGCCGAGGCGAAATCCTCGAACAGCGAATCGGCCACCATGTGATACACGTCGGCCACATCCTTGGTGTGCTGCTGGGCCAGGTTGCCCGAATCGATCAGGTACACCTCGCTGTACGGCTCGCGCGACAGTTCCGGGCGGTCATACGCATCCCAGCGGCCCACATAGCCCTTGTTGCCCATCATCGCCGATTCCAGCTCCATCAGCGCCGCATAGCCGTTGGCCTCCACCCTGTCCTTGTTGGCCTTGGTATATCCGGTCGGCAGGAACAGCATCAGCTCGACGTCGGCCGTGCCCACTTCGCTGCGCGCCAGCCAGCGCGCCAGCAAGCCCATGTCGAGGAAGGAGCCGGAACCGGTGCCGCCCGCCACGGAACCGACGACGACGATGCGGAAGCGGTTCGTTTCCATGCGCAAACCCAGCTCGGCCAGCTGGCGCTCGTGCGACAGGCCCGCCTTCAGGGCCTTCAGCTTGAGGCGGATCTTGTCGCGCACCTTCGCATACTTGTCGAAGAAATACAGGCGCGACACGGCGCGGATCTGGCCCGCGCCGCTGCTCATGTCGAAACGCAGTTCGCGGATGCGCTGCGGCGTCAGCGGCAGCCATTCCTTGATGTGCGGATATTTCTCCAGCGAATCTTCATCACGGCTGTACTTGTCCATGTCGAACGCTTCGACCACCTTGTCGTCGTCGCCAAACTTCACCTGCTCGAACTGCAGGTCCTTCGCCTGCGATTCACCGCTCTCGATCACGGCGCCATGGTCCAGGTCGAAATGGATGAACTGGGCGATGGGAAACTCGGACAGGCCCTCGATGCGCGCGCGCTGCCCCGCCCCGCCCCACTGGGCATTGAGGATGCGCCGGCGCACCCGCATCAGCACCTGCATGCCCGTGCCGCCGATGCCGATGAACAGGGTCGGACGCAGTTCGATGATCTTGTCCTGCTTGCGCTCGGCGGCGGCGCCGTCGAGCGTCTGGTTCAGAATGTCTGCCATGGGGATTCCTGAAAGCGCGCGCGGCCTAGCGGCGGCTCGACGTGAAAGTTAACAGCAAGGCCACCAGGCCCACCAGGACCAGCGGTCCCATGAAGAGCGGCGCGAGGAATTTATGCGCGTTCACGGCCGCCAGCACCAGGCCGGTGGCCAGGCTGGCCAGGAAGATGAACAGCCACCAGCCGGCCGCGTTGGCCTTGTTCGGCGGCACGCGCTTGGCCACCAGGCCATTCGCATAGGCATTCTTGGCAAAGAAGAAAGCAATGAACAACAGCAATAGCACGGCGCCGCCGATCAGCGTGTCGCGCGCCGAGGTATCGGTGGCGCTGGCCGGATCGAGCGCAGGCACGGGCTCGGTGGTGGCCGTGGCCGCCGGGGCATCGGCCGATGCCGCCGCCGAGGCCGATGCGGGAAGCGGGGCCGGCAGCGTAAAACCTGGGTTGTCTTTGGGAGTATCTTGCGCCATGGTCTGCCTCGAAGTAATAGTGTAATGAATGGGACAAATGCAATGCCGGCCGCTCAGGCCATGCTCAGGGCGCGGCCCTGCGCCACGCGCACCACGGCCGGCCGGCCCAGGCCGCGCCGGATCTCGCCCACCTCGCCGCCCTGTTCGTCGCGGATCAGCAGGCGCTTGAACGGTTTCAACAGCACCTGCCGCGGCACGCCGTCGACCAGCACCTTGTAGCGCGTGGCGCGCGTGCCCAGCAAGCCCAGCGCGATGACGCCCAGCACCAGCGCCAGCACGCCGCCCAGCATCGCCAGCACGGGCAGCAAGGGATACTGTATGCGCACCAGCAAGGGTAACATCGCTTGCGACGCGCGCACGCTGTCGGGCGGCGTAAAGATTTCCGACAGCGGATCGCCGGGAAACAGGTCCTGCAAATCCTGCGAAAAAGCGGGCGCCACGGCCAGCCGCTGCGCGCTCAGCGCCACTGTCGCCTGCATCGGCAGCAAGACTTGCTTGCCCATCGCGGCCAGCGCCTGCGCCGACCACGGCGACGGTATCTGCGCCATCGGCAGCGCGAAACGCACCTGCACGGACTGGCTGGCGCCCGGCTGCAGGCGGCGGATCTGCGCCGGCGTCACCTGCAGCGGCACGCGCTGGCCGGCCAGCGCGGCGTGCACCGTGGCGCTGTCGATCACGTAGGGGTAAAACATGTTTTGCAGCGATGCCTGCAGCACCACCTGCGGCACCAGGTTTTGCGCGTCGACGTCCAGCACGATGGTGCGCCCGTCGCGGCCCAGGCTGGCGTGCACATGCTCGCTGTTCTGGACGGACTGGGGCACGATGCGCACGGCATCCTGGTCCACCGGTTTCAGGCGCGCGGGCGGGCGCGTCAGCACTTGCGACAGCCGCCCTTCGGCCAGGATGCGGTTCAGCGCGTCCGACGCCGGCTGGCCATACGCGAGCGCATACACCATCAAGCCCTTGGCGCTGTACAGCTTGCCCTGCACCGGCATGCGCAATGGAAATACGAGCGTCCTGGTGATCGACGGCTCCAGGTGCAGCAGGCGATAGAAGTCGCGGTTGCGCGCGGCCGTCTGGCCATCGTTATTCGGGCTGTTCCTGTTGTTCGTGAAGATCCACACGATGCCCGAGGCGGACTGGAACGGTCCCGTGATGGTCTTCGTCACGGCTTCCTGGAAATCCGTGTCGGCCAGGGCGCCGCCGCTGCCCTTGCGCGCCAGGCCCAGGCCGGCCAGCTGGCGGCCCACGCCGGCGCCGCCCTGCCCCTGCGCGATCAGCGACGGCGACACATGGCTGCCGCTGCTCTGGCTGAACGCCAGCGTGTACACCTTGTCGTCCGGCGTCGTGGCCGCCTGCGCCACGGCGCCCACCAGCGCCTTGAGCTGCGAATGCTGATCCGTATAAAATGGCTCCATCCAGCCCGAATTCTGTACCAGGAATGCCTGCTGGATGCCGGCCGCGTGCGCGGCACCCGTGGCGCACGCGGCGGCAAGCGCGGCAAGCAGCAGGCGCGCCCTCATGCCTGCAAGGTCCAGCCATCGATGCGCGACAGCAGCGGGTGGTAGGCCCACAGCCGGCCCTCGCTGGCAAACAGGCGCGTGCGCCACGGTTCGCTGACAAAGAACGAATGGAACACCGTTTCGCGCACGCCGTCGTCCTGCACCAGCCGGGCCCGCAGGCGCTCGGTGGAATTGAGCAGGCTCAACAGCCCGGCGCTGGTTTCGCACTTGACGCCGAACACGCTGCCGCCCCCGCCCGCTTCCAGCAGCGGCATGACGACCTGGTTGCGGCCGCCGTCATCGCCGTGCTCCGGCTCTTCCCACGGCGCCGTTGTTTGCTTGGCGGCAAAACGGTAATTGACGCTGCCCGAACACAGGCGCGGCGCCAGCGCGTCGGCGCGCTCGGGCTGGCTGCCCAGCTTCAGGTAGACATAGGTGTTGCGGCTTTCCTCGAAGCACAATTGCCACAAGCCCCCGTCACGCGACAAATAGGGGCTGCCAAACTCGAAATGCGCTTCCAGGCCCGCCGGCCACGGCGTGAACGACGCGGCCACGTCGCCGTCGGGCTGCAGCTGCAGGCGCAACTGGCCCTGCGCGCCGGGCCAGACGGCCATGCGGTTGTAGGCCACGGGCGCGCCCAGCATGCCCGTGGCGACGACGCCATCGAGCAGCACGTCGGTGCCGCGTTGCTGCTGCGCATCGACGTTGACGAAACGGATGCGGCCGTCGTCGTCGCGCAGCGGCGCCCACAGGCGGTTCTGGAAACGGATGGGCGCCCCCACGCATGGCGCCCCACCCAGGTGCTCGACCCGGTAGCCGAGCGCGGCCACGTCGGCATGGACGCAGGCCAGGCCGTGTCCGGTCGGCAGGTACAGCACGCTGTTGAATGCGGGGATCAGTTCGGCGCGCCAGGCGCCGGCGCCGAGGTCCGTTTCGGCCAGCAAGCCGCCCTCGTCCGCCTGCAGCGCCAGCCAGCGTTTCGAGCCAGGCAGCCAGGCGTGCAGGGCGGCCTTGCGCGGGTCCAGCGCCAGCAAGGCCTGCCCTGCCGTGCCGAAGCGGGCGGAAAAGAACTCATATTCGCCGGGCGGCGGCAAGGGCAGCGACGCATCCGCTTCCGCATGCTCGGCGCGCGCGCGCTGGTCGGCCAGCTGCAAGGGCATGCAGGCCTGGTGCAAGCCGGCCGCCCCGGCCACGGGACGGTCGCTGACGGGATGGGCGCCATACGGCGGCACCCATGGCAGCGCGCCCCCCGCCTCGGGCGGCACTTGCAGCGGCGTGCCTGTCGCCGGATCAAAGGAAAATTCAGGGGGGTAGTGGCGCACGGGTTCGCCCGGCAGGCGGCGGGCGTGCATCAGCCTGCCCACATCGGCCAGGCTCAACAAGGGCGAGACGGCATTGCCTGCCGCCGTGCGCAGCAACGCCCATCCGCCATCGGCAGCGCGCCACGTGCCCGACGCCAGCGGCCATTCCCCAGAGGTTTTAAGGTTCATTAAGTTTTCTATTGCAAACAAAGCCGCGCAAAACGCGACTTGACACACCATCCTGCACGCCGGGGCTGCGGAACCGAGATCCCAGCCTGAGCCTGATTCCCATAGTAGCGTCTTTTCATCCTTATTGAAATATGCGCATGGCCGCAGGCGCCAGGCGGCCATGCGACCGTTGCCAGGCGGCTATTGCTGGCGTACCTTGCTCAGCAGCTTGGTGGTCGAGCGGTCGTGTTCGAAGTCGATCGCCACGGCCTGGCCGCCATAGGCCAGCACGGCTTTTCCTTCAGGAATGGCCGTCATGTCGTAGTCGCCGCCCTTGACATAGATTTCGGGCATGATTTCCTGCACCACTTCCAGCGCGCTGTCTTCCGAAAACGGCACGACCAGGCTCACCGATTCCAGCGCCGCCAGCACGGCCAGGCGGTCTTCGCAGCTGTTCAGCGGGCGGTCGTCGCCCTTGCCCAGGCGTTTGACGGAGGCATCGGTATTGATGGCCACCACCAGCGAGGCGCCCAGCGCGCGCGCCTGCGCCAGGTAAGTCACGTGGCCGCGGTGCAGGATGTCGAACACGCCGTTCGTCACCACCACCGGCTTGGGCAAGGCCGCCACGCGCGCGCGCAGCGTGTCGCGGCCGCATATCTTGTGTTCAAAGTCAGGCATAGGTATCGCTCTCGTTGTTGGGTTAAATCAGGACTGGCTCACGGGTGGCTATCGCCATGGATGCCGCCGCCGTCGGCGCGCCAGGCATCGATCAGGGCCACCGTGCCAGGGTCCAGCCGCTCTTGCGCGATGGCATCCTGGTGCTGAAAGATCATCAGCGCATACACGGTGGCCAGCCGGCTGACCGGTGGCGACAGCGCATATTCGTTGCCGCGTGCCGGCTGCTTTGCCCTCCAGTAATTAATTACCGCTTCCAGCGCCTGTACGCTCACGTCCATCACGGCCTCCCGCCATTGCCATGCCCCGCATTATAGGGGGCGATCCGCTACAATACGCCATCGGCGCCACAGTTTGGCGTTTCCGCCACCTTTCATTCATTGCAAGTAAGCACTTCCTGTGTTTCAATCACCTTATGACACTGACTGAACTGAAATATATCGTTGCAGTCGCGCGAGCGAAACACTTTGGCCATGCCGCCGAAGCCTGTTTCGTTGCCCAGCCCACCTTGTCAGTGGCCATCAAGAAACTCGAGGATGAACTGGGCGTGGTGCTGTTCGAACGGGGCGGCGCCGAAATCTCCGTCACGCCGCTGGGCGCGCAGATCATCGCGCAAGCCGAGCGCGTGCTGGAACAGACGGCCGCCATCAAGGAACTGGCCAAGCAAAACAAGGACCCGCTGGCCGGCCCCCTGCGCCTGGGCGTGATCTACACGATCGGCCCCTACCTGCTGCCGCCGCTGGTCAAGGCCATGATAGACCACGTGCCGCAAATGCCCTTGATCTTGCAGGAGAATTTTACGGTTCGCCTGCTCGAGCTGCTGCGCCAAGGCGAACTGGACGTGGCCATCATGGCGCTGCCCCTGCCCGAGCACGGCATGGCCATGCAGGAGCTGTACGACGAACCGTTCGTGGTCGCCATGCCGCGCCACCATCCGTGGACGGCGCGCAAGAAGATCACGGCGCAGGACTTGAAGTCGGAAACCATGCTCTTGCTGGGCAATGGCCATTGCTTCCGCGACCAGGTGCTGGAAGTGTGCCCCGAGATGGCGCGCTTTTCCTCGCCCGGCAATGGCATGCAGCGCACCTTCGAGGGTTCTTCGCTGGAAACCATCCGCCACATGGTCGCCAGCGGCATCGGCCTGACGGTGCTGCCGCGCGCGTCCGTGGCGAACATGCATGCGACCGACGGCATGCTCGAATACCGTCCTTTCGAGGAACCCGTGCCCTCGCGCCGCGTCGTGATGCTGTGGCGCAAGAGTTTTACGCGCAAGGCGGCCATCGACGCGCTGTGTTCCGCCATCGCCAGCTGCAACCTGCCCGGCATCGACTCGCTGTACGAAGAAGGCTAGCGCGCTCGCCGGAAAATAGTACATTTACGTACTATTTGCGATAATCGCCGTTTCTCTTCAACAAGATTGAGTTTCCCATGACTAAGCTGGCGCTGTATTTTCGCCTGATACGGCTGGACAAGCCTATCGGTACCGTATTGCTGCTGTGGCCTACCCTGTGCGCGCTGTGGCTGGCGCAGCAAGGCGTGCCGGACTGGCGGCTGCTGCTCATTTTTACTCTTGGCACTTTCCTCATGCGCTCGGCCGGCTGCGCCATCAATGACTACGCCGACCAGGATATCGACAAATTCGTCAAGCGCACGATGGACCGCCCCATCACCAGCGGCCGCATCAGCGGCAAGGAAGCGCTGGCCGTGGCCGGCGTGCTGACCGTGCTGGCCTTCTGCCTGATCCTGCCCCTGAATGCGCTCACCAAGCAATTGTCGGTGGCCGCCGTCATCATCGCCGGCACCTACCCGTACTTCAAGCGCTTCTTTGCGATTCCGCAAGCGTATCTCGGCATCGCCTTCGGCTTCGGCATCCCCATGGGCTTTGCCGCCATCACGGACAGCGTGCCCGTCGTGGCCTGGCTGCTGTTGCTGGGAAATGTCTTCTGGGCCGTGGCCTACGATACGGAATACGCGATGGTCGACCGCGACGATGACTTGAAGATCGGCATCAAGACCTCGGCCATCACCTTCGGCCGCTACGACGTGGCCATCGTCATGCTGTGCTATGCCGTGTTCCTGCTGCTGTGGCTGGCCTGCGGCTGGTACCTGGGCTTGCGCTACTGGTATGTGGCGGGACTGCTGGTGGCGGCCGGCTGCGCCGTTTACCACTACACGCTGATACGCGCACGCGAGCGGATGCCGTGTTTTGCGGCATTCCGGCATAATAACTGGCTAGGAGCAGCGGTATTTGCGGGCGTGGTGCTGGACTTTGCTTTCCGCTAGCAAATAACTCTTGCGCCCCGGCAGCCGTTGAGGCGGCGCAATACAGGCTGGCCGCTGCTGCCTACACTGGTATTTCACTGTGCAGTTTCACTTCCATGAGGTAATACATGAGCTCGACACATACCGGCAAATCCAGCAGCGACAGCATCCTCGCCGACGCCGACAAGGCCCGCGAAAAACTGGTCGGCGACCTGAAGACGGTCATCAATGAAGCGGAAGGCTGGCTCGATGGCGCCAAGGACCAGACGGGCGAGAATGTCAAAGCCGTCAAGGACAGGTTCATCGCCACCGTGGAAACGGCCAAGAAGGACTTGATCAAGCTGGAAGAAGACTTGCTTGAACGCACCAAGAAGGCGGCCAAGGCCACCGACGAGTACGTGCAGGACAATCCATGGAAAGCCGTGGGCGCGGGCGCCGTTGTGGGCGTGCTGTTCGGCCTGCTGCTCTCCTCGTCACGCCGCTAAGCAGGCGGCCCCCGCCGGCGGCCCGGCCGCCGGGCACTGACGCGAAAGGCAGCATATGAATCTCGTTCATCATGTCGCCCAGGTCGCAGCGACGCTTGCCGCCATGGCCCAGACCCGACTGGCCCTGGCGGCCGTGGAAATGGAAGAAGAGTCGCTGCGCTTCCTGTCCTACCTGGCGCTGGCCATGCTGGCGCTGCTGTGCCTGTTCGTCGGCCTGGTCTTGCTGGTCTTCCTGGTGATCGTCGTGTTCTGGGATACGCATCGCATCGCCGCCATCGCCATCACCGCCGCCGTCTTCATCGCCGCCGCGCTCGCCACCCTGCTGGGCGTGCGCGCCAGTTTCCACAGCAAGCCGAAACTGCTGTCCTTCACACTTACCGAACTGAACAAGGACCTGGACCAGCTGCAGCACCTGGCCCGCCGCGGAACGGAGCAGCCATGACCACCCACCCGACCAAACTGTCCCCTGTGCACAACGCCGCCAGCCTGGCGCGGCGGCGCGATGCGCTGGTGGCCGAATGCGCGCTGCAGCGCCTGGCGCTGGGCGTGCAGACGCGCCAGCTGCTGCAACCATTGACGGGCGGCAACCTGCGCCGCGCGCTGGCCACGCGCTTCAAGATTCCCCTGATGGCGGGCGGCGCCGTGCTGGGGCTGCTGCTGGTGCGCCCGCGCCGCTTCGTGCCGCTGCTGCTGGCGGGCGCTTCCTTGCTCAAGCAAGCGAACGCGGCCCTGCCCCTGATCCGCACGGTCTTACAGCGTTTCGCCAAGAAACAGCCGCCCCCTTGAAAATACCTGTGCCTGGCAGCCTACGGCATTACTTGCCCAGCTCGTCCCCCATCTCGCGACCGCGCTGGGCGGCCGCCTTGATGCCCTGGACGATGGCCGCCTTGACGCCGCTCGCTTCCATGCTGGCGAGCGCCGCATAAGTCGTGCCGCCCTTCGAGGTGACGCGCTCGCGCAGCAGCGACACGGGTTCGCTGGAGTTGGCCGCCAGCTGCGCCGCGCCCGTGAAGGTGGCGATGGCCAGCTGCGTGCCCTGCTCCGGCGTCAGGCCCAGTTCGGCGGCCGCCTGCTGCATCGCTTCGATAAAGTAAAACACATAGGCGGGACCGCTGCCCGAGACGGCCGTGACGGGATCGATCTTGGCCTCGTCATCGAGCCAGACGGTCTGGCCGACGGCGCGCAGGATGGCGTCCGCCGTCTTTTTCTGTTCCTCGCTGACGCCGCCGCTGGCCACCATGCCCGTGATGCCCATGCCGATCAGGGCCGGCGTGTTCGGCATGCAGCGCACGATGGCGCCGTAACCACCGAGCCAGCGCGACAGGTCGGCCGCGCGGATGCCGGCCGCGATCGACAGCACCAGCGGCGCCCGCTCGCCGTCGAGGAAGGGCAGCAGCTGCGCCGCCACGTCGCGCATGCTTTGCGGTTTCACGGCCAGCACGATCACGTCCATGCCGCGCAGCGCGTCGCCCGCAAGCGGCGCCGTCGTCACGCCGAACTGTGCCTGCAGCTTTTCCAGCGCCGGCGCATGCGGGTCGATCACGTGGATATTGCCGCCCAGGGTCAGCTTGCCCGCCAGGCCGGCAATCAGGGCGGCGGCCATGTTGCCGCCGCCTACAAAGGCGATATTCAATTCTGTCGTCATGGTTGTTCTTTCTATAATCAGGAATAGTGTCGGGAACCGAAGATGGCACTGCCCACGCGCACGATGGTGGCGCCTTCCAGCACGGCGGCGCGCAGGTCGGCCGACATGCCCATCGACAAGGTATCGAGCGCCAGGCCGTCCGCCTTCAATTGTTCGTACAGCGTACGCAATTGCGCAAACGCACGGCGCTGGAGGGCCACATCCGTTTCCGGCTCGGGGATGGCCATCAGGCCGCGCAGGCGCAGGCGCGGCAAGTGCGCCACGGCATGCGCCAGCGCCGGCAAGTCAGACGGCGTCACGCCGCTCTTGCTCGCTTCGCCGCTGATATTGACCTGCAGGCAGATGTTCAGGTCCGGCATGCCGTCGGGACGCTGCTCGGACAGGCGCGCGGCGATCTTTTCCCGTTCCACCGTGTGCACCCAGTCGAAATGCTCGGCGATGGGGCGCGTCTTGTTGCTCTGGATGGGACCGATGAAGTGCCAGGCGGGGGCGCCTTGCGGCAACGCAAGCCGGACGGCGGCGATCTTGTCGAGTGCTTCCTGCAGGTAATTCTCGCCGAAGGCCGCCTGGCCCGCCCGCAGCGCTTCGAGCACGGCATCGGCGCCAAAGGTCTTCGAGACGGCCAGCAGGGTCACGTCGGCCGGCATACGCTGCGCGTCAAGCGCCGCCTGCGCAATACTGCTGCGCACGGCTTGCAAGTTCTGTTCGATTGTGGACATAATCATTTTCTAGTGGATTCGGGCTACGCTGTCGCCAGCGCGCGGTAGCCCATCATTGCAGGCACAGGGATTATAAATGGACATTTCCGAACTACTCGCTTTCTCCGTCAAGAACAAGGCATCCGACTTGCACCTGTCTGCCGGCCTGCCGCCGATGATACGGGTGAATGGCGACGTGCGCCGCCTGAACGTGGCGCCGCTCGAGCACAAGGAAGTGCACGGCATGATCTACGACATCATGAACGATGGCCAGCGCAAGGCCTATGAAGAAGCGCTCGAGTGCGACTTCTCGTTCGAGATTCCCGGCCTGGCCCGCTTCCGCGTCAACGCCTACAACCAGGAACGCGGTGCCTCGGCCGTGCTGCGCAC
The DNA here is from genome assembly GCF_058798615.1 of Janthinobacterium sp. GW822-FHT07H11. Taxonomy (NCBI): domain Bacteria; kingdom Pseudomonadati; phylum Pseudomonadota; class Betaproteobacteria; order Burkholderiales; family Oxalobacteraceae; genus Janthinobacterium; species Janthinobacterium sp. GW822-FHT07H11. Next base: position 1,255,252 of record NZ_CM179507.1, on the reverse strand, counting down.
GATCCCGTCGAAGGTGCTGACGCTGGAAGAACTCAACGCCCCGCGCATCTTCGCCGACCTGGCCATGCGCCCGCGCGGCCTGGTGCTGGTCACGGGTCCTACCGGTTCGGGCAAATCGACCACCCTGGCGGCCATGGTCAACCATGTCAACGAGCGCCTGAACCACCACATCCTCACCATCGAGGACCCGATCGAGTTCGTGCATGAGCCCAAGAAATGCCTGATCAACCAGCGCGAAGTCGGTTCGCACACGCATTCGTTCAGCAACGCCCTGCGCTCGGCCCTGCGCGAGGACCCGGACGTGATCTTGGTCGGCGAATTGCGCGACCTGGAAACCATCCGCCTGGCGCTGACGGCGGCCGAGACGGGCCACCTGGTGTTCGGCACGCTGCACACCTCGTCGGCGGCGAAATCGATCGACCGCATCATCGACGTCTTCCCCGCCGAGGAAAAGGAAATGGTGCGCGCCATGCTGTCCGAGTCGCTGCAGGCCGTCATTTCGCAAAACTTGCTCAAAACCAAGGATGGCACGGGCCGCGTGGCCGCGCATGAAATCATGCTGGCCACGCCGGCCGTGCGCAACCTGATCCGCGAGGCGAAAGTGGCGCAGATGTATTCGGCCATCCAGACGGGCGCCAACGTGGGCATGCAGACCTTGGACCAGTGCCTGACGGACCTGGTGCGGCGCGGCACGATTACGGCGGAAACGGCGCGTTCGGCCGCCAAGTCGCCTGAAAACTTTCCCGGATAGGCAGCATGCAGACAAACCATGAGCACTATGGCGCCATGCACGCGCTGCTGGCGCGGATGCGGGAACAGGGCGGCTCCGACCTGTTCATCACGGCCGGCTTTCCGCCGGCGATCAAGCTCGACGGCAAGATGACGCCGCTGGCGGAAGGCCCGCTCGATGCCGCGCAGGCGGCCGGCTACATCCGCGCCATCATGAACGAACGGCAGGCGGCGGACTTCGCCGCCAGCCGCGAAGCCAATTTCGCCATCAGCCCGCAGGGACTGGGGCGTTTCCGCGTCTCCGCCTTCGTGCAAATGGGACAGGCGGGCATGGTCTTGCGCACCATCAATACCGCCATCCCGCAGCTGGACGCGCTGGGCTTGCCCGCCATCCTGCAAGAGGTGGTGATGAGCAAGCGGGGCCTGGTCATCATGGTGGGCGCCACCGGCTGTGGCAAGTCGACCACGCTGGCGGCCATGGTGGGCCACCGCAACGCGCACAGCCATGGCCACATCATCACCATCGAAGATCCCGTGGAATTCATCCACCCGCATGGCAATTGCATCGTCACCCAGCGCGAAGTGGGCGTCGACACGCAAGACTGGGCCACGGCCCTGAAGAACACCCTGCGCCAGGCGCCCGACGTGATACAGATCGGAGAGATACGCGACCGCGACACCATGGACCACGCCATCGCGTTTGCCGAGACGGGCCACCTGTGCCTGGCGACCCTGCACGCGAACAACGCCAACCAGGCGCTGGACCGCATCATCAACTTCTTCCCCGAAGAGCGGCGCCAGCAATTGCTGATGGACCTGTCGCTCAATTTGAAGGCCATGATTTCGCAGCGGCTGATCCCCGCCAGCGATGGCCGCGGACGCAAGGTGGCGATGGAAGTGCTGCTCAATTCACCGCTGATGAGCGAGCTGATCTTCAAGGGGCAGGTGCATGACATCAAGGAATTGATGAAGAAATCGCGCGAGCTGGGCATGCAGACCTTCGACCAGGCCCTGTTCGACCTGCATGAAGCGGGCCAGATCGGCTATGAAGACGCGCTGCGCAATGCCGATTCCGTCAACGACCTGCGGCTGGCGATCAAGCTCAACAGCAAGACCGCGCCCGCCCCTGCCGCGGGCAGCGGCGGCAGCAAACTGGGGCTGCTCTGAGATGGCGGGCATCCATGATTTCCAGGCAAACAGCCTCGATGGCAGGCCCATCGACCTGGCGCAATACAAGGGCAAGGTATTGTTGATCGTCAATACAGCCAGCGCCTGCGGCTTTACGCCCCAGTACCGGGGACTGGAGGCGCTGTACCGGCAATTCCAGCAACGCGGCCTGGTCGTCCTGGGTTTTCCCTGCAATCAATTCCGTCACCAGGAACCGGCTTCCAATGAAGAGATCGGCGCCTTTTGCGAAAAGAACTTCGGCGTCAGCTTTCCCCTGTTCGCCAAGATCGACGTAAATGGCCGCCATGCCCATCCTTTGTTTGCGCAGTTAAAACAGGCGGCACCGGGCATATTGGGCACGCAGGCGATCAAATGGAATTTCACCAAATTCCTGGTGCGCAAGGACGGCAGCGTATATCGCCGTTATGCGACGACCGCCAAGCCGGCGACGCTGGCAAACGACATAGAGAAATTGCTACAGGAATAAATCCGGCATAGATTGATTAATAACAACAATCATGTGAAATCAATAAATCTGTATTTATTTCATGACTGATATCAATATTGTGTTTCAAACAGCAATTTTTCGGTGATAATGTTTGCATAATTATTCGCCAATGTCGATCAGAAAACGATGCCAGCTTTTGGGAAAATAATCTCTTCTTGGATGCGGATGGGCATTTATTCCCGTCTTTTCATTCCTATTTTCTTCCTGATACTCGCCGTTACCGCCATTCGCTATCACGCCCTGCTCGACACGGAAGCGGCGCTGGCCAATTCGCGCTACCAGCGCGACGCGCGGCAACTCAATCTCTACCTGGCCAATACCGTCCTGCCGCTGGCCGTGCAAACGAATATGGACAGCGTGCGCCAGGCCTTGCGCAACGCCCTGCCGCTCAACCGCAGCCTCGCTTCCGTGCGCTGGAACAGCGCCTCCGAGCATATCGAAGTGCTAGCCGACAGTCAGCTGGCCGATGACTTCTCGGCCAGCGTGCCGCAGTGGTTCGCGCGCCTGGCCGGCATCACGGCCATCAGCAGCCGCCTGACGGTGGCCCTGCCCGGCGGCGACGACGGCATCCTCGACCTGCATTACACGCCCGGCCGCGCCCTGACGCAGGTGTGGCAGACGGTGCGCCACCAGGCCATGCTGAGCGCCATCAATATCGTCCTCATCTACGTGCTGCTGGGCCTGATACTGCTCGCGCACCGTAAGCTGCTGGCGCGGCTGGTGCTGGCGAGCGACCGCTTCCGCGCCGGTGACTTCGCCGTGCGCATGGCCGCCGGCGCCACGCCCGAGGCGCAGGCGGTGTCGCAATCGTTCAACGGCATGGCCGGCGACATCCAGGAACTGCTGGCTTCGCTCCAGGCCAGCCAGCTGCGCCTGGGCGAACAATTGAACGAGACCGTGCACATGCAGCAGGCGCTGCAAAAGCTGTCGTGGCAAAACTACAACGACGTGCTGACGGGCTTGCCCAACCGCGCCGCGCTGGCCGCCCGCTTTGAACAGGAACTCTTCCTCGCGCGCGAACGCCAGCGCCTGCTCGCCGTCTGCCTGTTCGACCTCGACCACTTCCAGGCCATCAATGACCGCTACGGCGCCGAAGCGGGCGATGAAATCCTCAAGCAGGTGGCCGGCCGCCTGCACGGCTTTACGGGACAGGTGCACTATGCGGCGCGCCTGGGCGGCGATGAATTCGTCATGTTGCTGTGCGGCCAGGCCAGCATCGCCAGCATCGAACAGAACGTCACGCAACTGATGGGCGAGCTGAGCCGGCCCTACCAGTGCGACCAGCAGGCGCTGCACATGACGGCCAGCGCCGGCATCGCCGTGTATGCGGGCAAGGACTTGAATACGGAAAGCCTGCTGCGCCACGCCGACCACGCCGTGTACCAGGCGAAATTGACCGGGCGCAACCAGTACCACTTCTTCGACACTAACCTCGACGAAGAGGTGCGCACGCACCACAACCAGCGCACGGAAGTGCGCCAGGCGCTGATCAACGGCGAACTGCGGCTGTACTACCAGCCCAAGGTGAACATGCGCGCCGGCGCGGTGGTCGGCATGGAAGCGCTGCTGCGCTGGCAGCACCCGCGCCGCGGCGTGCTGGCGCCGGCGCAGTTCCTGTCCCTGGTGGAACAGACCGATTTGATCATCGACATCGGCGAATGGGTGCTGCGCCAGGCCCTGTGGCAGATGCAGCGCTGGAGCGCGTCGGGCAAGCACTGGGTGGTCAGCGTCAACATCGCGGCGCGCCACTTCCAGCAGCCCGATTTCGTCTCGCGGCTGAAAACCATCCTCGGTGAATTTCCCGGCGTGCGCGCCAGCATGCTGGAACTGGAAATCCTCGAATCGTCGGCCCTGCACGACATCGAGCACGTGCGCCGCATCATCCGCGCCTGCCAGGCGCTGGGCATCACCTTCGCGCTCGACGATTTCGGCACCGGCTATTCCTCGATGTCGTACTTGAAACGCCTGCCGGCGAACATCGTCAAGATCGACCAGAGCTTCGTGCGCAATATGCTCAACGACCGCGACGACCTGCACCTGGTGCGCGCCGTGATCGGCCTGGCCCGTTCCTTCTCGCTGACGGTGATCGCCGAAGGCGTGGAAAGCATCGAGCACGGCGCGCGCCTGATACAGCTGGGCTGCGACCTGGCACAAGGCTACGGCATCGCCCGCCCCATGCCGGCCGACGCCGTGCTGGAATGGGCGGATAAATTCATCCCCGCGCCGCAATGGCGTATCGCGCAATACAGCGAAGTACCTATTTGACGGGCGTCAAGGCCGAATCAATCAGCTCGATCCAGTGCCGCACGGGCGTCTGCGTGCCCGACTGCAAATGGCTCAGGCAGCCGATATTGGCCGACACGATCATCTCCGGCTCGCACGCTTCCAGGTTCGCCACCTTGTTGTCGCGCAGCTGCTGCGACAATTCCGGCTGCAGGATCGAATACGTGCCGGCCGAACCGCAGCACAGATGGCTGTCCGCGCACAGGCGCACGTCGACGCCGACGGCGCGCAGCACCTGTTCGACCTTGCCGCGCACCTGCTGGCCGTGCTGCAGGGTGCACGGCGGGTGATATGCCACCCTCTTGCCGATGCGCCCTTGCAGCAGCGCCACCAGCTGCGCCTCGAACGCCGGCATGATCTCGGACAAATCGCGCGTCAGTGCCGCGATGCGGCGCGCCTTCTCCGCATACTGCGCATCGTGCGCCAGCAGGTGGCCATATTCCTTCACCGTGGCGCCGCAGCCGGAGGCCGTCATGACGATGGCTTCCGCGCTGTCGACGTACGGCCACCAGGCGTCGATATTGCGGCGCATGTCGTCCAGCGCCGCCTCCTGGTCGTTCAGGTGATGGCGCAGCGCGCCGCAGCAGCCGGCCTTCGGCGCGACGATCAATTGCACGCCCAGCGCGTCGAGCACGCGCGCCGTGGCCGCGTTGATGTTCGGCGACATGGCCGGCTGCACGCAGCCGTCGAGCAGCAGCATGCTGCGCGCGTGCCGGCGCGCGGGCCATGCGCCGGCGGCGGCGCCCGGGCGCAATTTATCCTGCAAGCCTTTGGACAGCAAGGGACGCAGCGCCTGCCCCGCCTTGTACACGGGCGTAAACAGCCAGCGGCGCGGCAAGGCTTCCTTCAGGGCGAAGCGCAGCGCGCGCTCGCGCAAGGGGCGCTGCACGCGCTGCTCGACGACGTTGCGGCCGATGTCGACCAGGCGCCCGTACTGCACCCCCGAGGGACAGGTCGACTCGCAGTTGCGGCAGGTCAGACAGCGGTCCAGGTGGGTCTGCGTCTTGCTGGTGACGGGCGCGCCTTCGAGCACCTGCTTGATCAGGTAGATGCGTCCGCGCGGGCCATCGAGCTCGTCGCCCAGCAGCTGGTAGGTGGGGCAGGTGGCCGTGCAAAAGCCGCAATGCACGCAGGCGCGCAGGATGGCTTCGGCTTCGTCGCCTGCCGGCGTGTTCTTGATGAAATCGGCGAGATTGGTTTGCATGCGCGCTCAATACATTCGGTGCGGGTTGAAGATGCCGGCCGGGTCGAAAGCCTGGCGCAGGCCCTGGTGGACTTGCTCGACGGCCGGCGCCAGCGGATGAAACACGCCGACAGCCTTGTCGCCGCCGCGGAACAGGGTGGCGTGGCCCCCGAGAGCGGCCACGGCCTGGCGGATGCGCTGGCTGCCTGCCGCATCGGCATCGCCATCGAGCTTGAGCCAGCGCTGCGCGCCGCCCCACTCGACCAGCTGGCGCCCTTTCAGGATCACGGCGCTGGCGTGCGATGGCAGCGACAGGCGCCACAGGCTGCCCGCGCCCGCAAAAAAGGCGTGCGTCTGCTCGCGCAGGGACAGCCAGAAGGCGGCCGCGTCACCGGGCGCCAGCACCTCGCCGCCCAGCACGTGCAAGGCCGCCGACACGGCCGCCTCGGCGCCGGACAGGCGCACGCTCAGGACGCCGTCATGCCAGCAGCTGGCGGAAATCGGCAGCGGCTTGCCCGCCCATTCATTGAGCAGGCGCAAGGCGGCGATTTCCGCGCAGGCCACGCGGAACGTCGCTTCGCGCAGCGGCAGCGGCAGCACCTTGAGCGACACTTCCAGGATCAGGCCCAGCGTGCCCATGGACCCGGCCAGCAGGCGCGAGACATCGTAGCCGGCCACGTTTTTCATCACCTGGCCGCCAAAGGCCAGGCGTTCGCCGTGGCCGTCCATCAGCACGGCGCCCAGCACGAAATCGCGCAAGCCCCCCGCGCTGGCGCGGCGCGGGCCGGACAGCGCGCAGGCGACGACGCCGCCCACGGTCGCGCCGGGGCCGAAATGCGGCGGCTCGAAGGCCAGCATCTGGTTGCGCGCGGCCAGCGCCGCCTCAATGTCCGCCAGCGGCGTGCCGCAGCGGGCCGTGATCACCAGCTCCGTCGGTTCATAGTCGATGATGCCCGCGTACGCGCGCGTGTCGAGCACCTCGCCATCGAATTGCTGGCCATACCAGTCTTTCGTGCCGCCGCCGCGCAGGCGCAAGGGGCTGCCCGACGCGCTGGCAGCGACGATGCGCTGCCTGAATTGTTCCACTATCGCTTGCAAAGGAGTCTCCGGCGGTTAAAAACGGGGCAGGTTGGCGAACGGCAGCCGCCCCGCCGTCACGTGCATCTTGCCGAATTCGGCGCAGCGGTTCAAGGTGGGGATGGCCTTGTCCGGGTTGAGCAGGGTGTGGGGATCGAAGGCGCGCTTGACGGCAAAGAAGGCATCGAGTTCGGCGCGCGTAAACTGCACGCACATGGAATTGATCTTTTCCATGCCCACGCCATGTTCGCCTGTAATCGTGCCGCCGACGGCCACGCACAGGGCCAGGATGTCGGCGCCGAATGCCTCGGCACGTTCAAATTCACCGGGCATGTTGGCGTCGAACAGGATCAGCGGGTGCAGGTTGCCGTCGCCCGCGTGGAACACGTTGGCGCAGCGCAAGCCGTAGGTCTTTTCCATGGCGGCGATGCCGGTCAGCACTTCCGCCAGTTTTTTTCGCGGGATGGTGCCATCCATGCAGTAGTAATCGGGCGAGATGCGCCCGGCGGCCGGAAACGCGTTCTTGCGGCCGGACCAGAACTTCATGCGCTCCGCTTCCGACTGCGAGACGGCGATGGCGCTGGCGCCCGCCCCTTCCAGCACGGCCGTCATGCGGGCGATTTCTTCCTCCACCTCTTCGTGCGTGCCATCGGCCTCGCACAGCAAAATGGCGGCGGCATCGGTGTCGTAGCCGGCCTTGACGAAGGGTTCGACCATGCGCGAGGACGTCTGGTCCATCATTTCCAGCCCGGCCGGGATGATGCCGGCGGCGATCACATTGGCCACGGCGTTGCCGCCCGTGACGACGTCGCCGAACGAAGCCATGATGACACGCGCCGTGGCCGGTTTCGGTATCAGTTTGACCGTCACTTCCGTGACGATGCCCAGCATGCCCTCGGAGCCGATGAAGACGGCCAGCAGGTCGAGGCCGGGCGAGTCCAGGCATTCGCCGCCCAGTTCCAGCACGTCGCCAGCGATGGTCACGACGCGCACGCGCAGCACATTGTGCACGGTCAAGCCGTATTTCAGGCAATGCACGCCGCCCGAGTTTTCCGCCACGTTGCCGCCGATGCTGCAGGCGATCTGCGATGACGGGTCGGGCGCGTAATACAGCGCGTAGGGCGCGGCCGCCTCGGAAATGGCCAGGTTGCGCACGCCCGGCTGCACCACGGCCGTGCGCGCATAGGCGTCGAGGCGCACGATGCGGTTCAGGCGCGCCGTCGACAGCACCACGCCGTCGGCGATGGGCAGGGCGCCGCCCGACAAGCCGGTGCCGGCGCCGCGCGGCACGATCGGCACGTTCAACTCGCGGCAGACGCCGAGGATGGCGATGACCTGTTCCTCCGTGTCCGGCAAGGTCACCACCATCGGCAACTGGCGGTAGGCGGCCAGGCCGTCGCATTCGTAGGGGCGCGTATCTTCGGCGTGGGACAGCACGCAGCGGGCCGGCAGCACGGCCAGCAGGGCCGCGACGACGGCTTGCTGGCGGGCGGCGGTCAATCCGGGTTCGGGGGCGGCATTGAGCATAAAGGGCAACTTAAGGGGGCAAAAATGCATGGGCGTGCAATGATTGTAAGCACAAAAGTGGCGCGCGGCGCATTTTTTGTCCGATTTGCAGGCAAATCCGGCGCCAGGCGGCGCGCAGTGTCGTATGCTGCCCCCATTCTTCTTTGACAGGATCAGCATCATGGGCAACCGACTCTCGAAAATCGCCACGCGCACGGGCGACAATGGCAGCACCGGCCTGGGCGACGGCAGCCGCACCAGCAAGGACAGCGTGCGCATCCACGCCATGGGCGACGTGGACGAACTCAATTCCAATATCGGCTTGCTGCTGTGCGAAGCCATGCCCGACGCCCTGCGCGACGAACTGGTGGCCATCCAGCACGACCTGTTCGACCTGGGCGGGGAAATCTGCATCCCCGGCTACCAGCTGATCAAGGAAGAGCATGTGCTGCGCCTCGATGCGCTCTTGGCGAAATACAATGCGGACTTGCCGGCCCTCTCCGAATTCATCCTGCCGGCCGGCTCGCGCGCCGCCTCGCTGGCGCACGTGTGCCGCACCGTGTGCCGCCGCGCCGAGCGCAGCATCGTCGCGCTGGCCAATGCGGAGCCCCTGCACGAACATCCGCGCCAGTACGTGAACCGCCTGTCGGACCTGCTGTTCGTGCTGTCGCGCGTGCTGAACCGCTTTGCCGGCGGCAGCGACGTGCTGTGGCGGCATGACCGCACCAGAGGGTAAAACAGGCAGTGACAAATGGTCACGGGCCTGCATGACGCGCCGCGCCTACAGGGCTTCCAGAAAACTCTTCAGGGCGATGATTTCCGCCGACGTCAGCTGCAATGGCTGCAGCAGCGGCGACGTGACGGGAAACTTCGGATCGGCCGCCTGCTGCGCGTTGTGCGGCACGGGGCGCGACATGCCCGCGTTGTACATGTTCAGCAAACCCACCATCTGCGGGAACAGGCCGTTGTGCATCCATGGTCCCGACTCCGCCACGCCGCGCAAGCCCGGCGTGCGGAACTTGCCCACGTCCTCGTCCTTGCCCGTCACCAGGTAGCGCCCCAGGTCTTCATATTTCTTGCGCCCGTAATACGTCAGTCCCAGGTTGTGGAATTGCTGGTCCGTCAGCAGGGCGCCGCTGTGGCAGGTCATGCAGCGCGCCTTGGTGCGGAACAAATGCAGGCCCAGCAGTTCACGGTCGTTCAGGGCCGTGCGTTCGCCCTCCAGGAAGGTATCGAAGCGCGTGACGGGCGGCAGCAGGGTGCGCTGGTAGTCGGCCAGCGCCGTCAGGATGCGCGGCAGGGTCACGCCCTCTTTCTTGCCGAAAGCGGCATTGAATTGCGCCGGGTAATCGTCCAGCGCGGCCAGCTTGGCCGCCAGGGCCGGCACGTCCATGGCCATCTCGTCCGGATGCTGCAAGGGACCCAGCGCCTGCTCTTCCAGGGTGCTGGCGCGGCCATCCCAGAACAGCGGCTTGATCTGCGCCACGCCCAGCAAGCCCGGCGTATTGCGCTGGCCCTGCCGCCCTTCATGCCCGACGGAAACACGCTTGCTGTCGGCAAAGCTGTGCGCCGGACTGTGGCAGCTGAGGCAAGCCACCGCGTTCGAGCGCGACAGGCGCGGGTCGTTGAACAGGCGCTGGCCCAGCGCCGCGACGGCCGGCGCCACGGGCGGCGCGGGCATGGCCGAGACGGGCGCCATTTCCTGCGGCGTGATGCCATCGGCCACCTGCGGCCGGGGCCAGCCGGCGATCGGCTGCGCGTACGTCTGGCGCAGACAGGCCAGGTTCCAGCCGCTTGCGCCAGCGCAAGGATCACTGGCGGATGGCGCGCCTTCGCGCGCCTGGCCATCAAGGCTGAGCAACAGGGCGCCGCCCGCCAGCACGGCGGCCACGGCGACAGAGGTTTTTTTCAGGTGGGATGCCATATTCATGCGCCTGCCGATCAATTCATTAGAAACGGTAACCGAGTTCCAGCGTGAACTGGCGGCCTTTTTCGTACACCGCCTCGTTGCTGGCATTGAACAGGGGATTGCCGCGGTTGCTGACGTTCTCGATGCCCAGGTTCACAAAGCCCTCGCCCGGCCCCGTCTTCGGCAGCGCGTATTGCACGCGCAAGTCCCAGGTGATCGACTTGCCCACCGTAATGTCCTTGAAGACGGTGGCCACGCCCCCCTCGAACAGCTTGGCCTCGCCCGTCGTCACCATGCCCGTTTCCGGTCCCCGCATGCGCAGGAAGTTATCCACCTTCAGGCGGTAGGCGGGCACGTCGGTCGACAGCAGCAGGCGCGCCGTCCATGGCCGGTTGTAATTATTGGCCGGGCGCTCGGCCCAGCGCATGAACTTGCCCTGGAAATAGATATAGTCGTCCAGGTCGCCCGCCAGGTCGCTCAGGCTGTCGTCGTAATCGGCATGCGTGCTGGTGGTGCGCGTGTGGTCATAGCCGAACTGCACGCGCGTGGCCGACGCGCCCCAGCGCAAGGGGCGCAGCGTTTCGGCCGCCAGGGTCCACACCTTGCTGTCGCTGCGGCCCACGTTATCCCAGTAGAAATTGGCGGCCGACACCACGTGGTACACCATCTCGTCGCGGCCTTCGCGCAGCACGCGCTTGGCGCTCCACTGCACGCCGCCCCATTGCTGGCTGATGCCCAGCATTGTTTCATCCGTGTACGGCACCTTCATGTCGCCCAGCTTGAGCCAGCTCCCGTTCGAGGCCATCACGGGCGCCGCCCAATCCTTCAGCAAGCCGCCCGACAGGGTTCGCGTTTGCGGCGCGGTCTGCAGCGCCAGACGTTTCGACCTGGCATAGTATTCAAAGAAATTGCGGCCATAGTAGCGGTTGGCGCCCACCTCCAGCTGCGTCGTGCCCTTGCCCGCCACATCCCAGAAGGCGGACAAACGCGGCGCGATGGTCGACTTCGGCGACAGCTCGTCGCTGTCGTAGCGCGCGCCCAGGCGCACGCGCACGTCGCCCGCCCGGACGTCATCCTGCAGGAAGGCGCCGCGCGTCTTGTTGCTCAGTTCATAGGCGCCCGCATAAAAAATGATGCGCGACGCCAGGTACTGGCCGCGCACGTTCGAGGCCGCATTCCAGGGCGTGCCCAGGGAGCAAAACTGCGTATCGATCCCGCCGCCGAGCATAGCGCAGGTATGGGTGTTGAGCGAGCCGATGTACTGTTCATAGCGTGTGTTGCGGCGGTAGCTGGAACGTTGCGTGCCCAGTTCCACGCCGGCCTGCAAGGTGTGCGCGGCGCCCAGCAGGTCGAGCGGCTCCCACTTCAGCTTGCCCTGGTACTCGGTATTTTCCTGTTGCTGGTCGACGTCGCCCCAGCCGCCTTCAGCGCTGTTCCATCCCGAGGTGCCAGTCCCCGTCTTGACGCCCCAGTTCTTGTCGCTCGAGTAGCGCCACAGTTTCCAGACACTCTCATCCGCGCTGCGCGAGCTGTCCATGGTCTTCCAGCTCAGGCGGTGTTCGACCGTGGCCTTGCCCAGCAGCGGCAGCGGATGGGTCAGTCCCAGGTTGACGCCATGGCCGCCGCTTTTCAGGCGGAAGTTGCTGTTCCGGGCGCTGGCAATGAAATAGTCGCCGTCCGATGGCGCGTGCATGAGGGAAAAGTCGGCCAGCACGCCGGGGCGGATGGTCCAGAAACCGCGCACGAAGGCATTGTCGCTGCCGCGCTTTTGCACCTTGCGGTTGGCGTCGCCCGCGCTTTGCATGCCGTTGGCATAGCCCTGCAGGGGAATTTCCGAGGTCTTGCGGATAAAGCTGCCGATCAGGCTGAAATCCTCGGTCACCTTGCCCTGCAGCGCGGCGCGGTAGGTCCATTTCTCGAATGCGGGCTGCAGCGCGGCCGACGCCGATTCGGCGGCGCTGTCCTTCTGGCTGTCGCTGAGCTTGTATTGCATCCATGCCGAGCGCGTGCTTTCGACCGAGACCTGGCCGGCCAGCTTGCGCGTGGGGGCGCAGGTATTGGCTTGTACGACACCGCCCTTGAAGCGGCCATATTCGGCGCCGATGTTCGAGTCGAGCACCGTCACGTCGCACAGCAGGCTGGTATCGATGGCAAAGCCCTGGCTGGCCGATGGTGGCGAGACATTGGCGTTGCTGCCATTGCTGGCGGGACCGATATCGTTGTTGAACGCCATGCCATCGATCTGGTACAGATTGTCGTAGAACTTGGCACCGTTGATACTGATGTCGGCCGGCGCGAGCTCGCCCTGGCTGACGGAAGATTGCTGCTTGTTATCGAATTGCACGCTGGGGTTGATGCGCAGCAAACTCGTGAGATTGCCGTCGACGCCATTCATGGCCTCGATCTGGCGCTTGTCCAGGCGCTGTTCGCCCACGGAGACACGTTCGGCCTGCGTGCGCACTTCGGGCAGCACCTGCGGCATGGACTCTTCAGTGCCGGCCTCCGCGGCAAGGAGCAATGGCGTGGCGGCGCTGGCGCCAAAGGCCAGGCCGATGGCCAGTACGGACTGGCGCACGGTAAGAATGGAAGACATGGACACCTTGCAACTGCGGATAGGAAAAGGCAGTCTCATGATGCCGTCCTTCACCCGCGCTGCCAGTGTCGCCTTCTCATGCTGCCAGTTGCAAATGATAACCATTACTATTTACATTGGCAATGCAGGAAAACCAAGATCCCCGGTTTTTTGACACTGGTAAAAAAATCATGGCGCCCTGTTGCATCCGCACCACGTCCCCGGCCTAGCCCGGCGCGCTGGCTGGCTGCGGCTGCGCATGCACATGCTCGCGCAGCAAGCCGCGCAGCAGCTGCACCTGGGCCACGGCATCGGCTTGCAGGGCCGTCAAGCCCTCGCTGCCGCAGGGCGCGGGCGACGGCGTGCCCGATTCGCCGCGCAGCAGCGCGTCGATCTCGGCGCTGACGGCGGCGCTCCAGCGCTGCAGCTCGGGCGTGGCCGGCTCGGCCTGGGGACTCAGGCTGATGCGCGCCGTGCTGCCCGCCACGCGGCGCAGCAGCGGCAAGGTGCGCAGCGCCGCCAGGCCCACGCCGCTGCTGCGGTCCAGGCGGCGCTCGATGCGCAGGCGCTGCAGTACCTGTTCCGCGTTATTGCTGGCCAGCCCCGCCTCGCGGCGCAGGCGCGCGATCGCGCTATCCCATTTACCACCGGCCGCCAGCACGGCCAGCAGGTACTTCAGGTTGGCCGACACGGCTTGCGCCAGGCGCTGGTCCAGGTCATCCGCTTCGCGGTCGGGCCACAGGAAGAACGTGGCCAGCAGGGCCAGCACGCAGCCGAGCACATTGTTGCCCAGGCGGCTCGCGGCATACGCCATCTCGCTGGCCGGCATCGCATAGTCGGCCACCAGCACGAAGGCCGGCGTCATGAACAGCACGTGCAGGCTGTAGCTGACGCGGCGCAAGGCCATGGTGGCGACGATCAGGGGAAACACCACCAGCGAGATGCCCAGCGGCGTGTGTACCGCCAGGCCGATCAGCACGGCCAGCGCGGCGCCCAGCACGCTGCCGGCCACGCGTTCGATGCCGCGCGGCCAGGTGCTCGACACGGACGGCTGCAATATCAACAAGGTGGCCATGGTGGCCCAGTAGCCGAACGGGATGTGCAGCGCCTCGACCAGCAGGAAGCCGGCCGTCGTCGCCAGCGACACGCGCGCCGCATGGCGCCAGCTCAGCGACTGCGGCGTGGCGTTGACCTTGACGATTTGCCACGCCTGCCCCAACGCCAGCAGGGCCGCCTCGCGCCACGGCAGCTGCGTCGCGCGCGGCATGCCCAGGTCCATGAATTCCACGTTCAGGCGCAGCGGCAGCAAGGCGCCCAGCGCCGCTTCCAGGCGCCGTCCGCAGGCGGCCAGGCGGCGCTGCAGGGCCAAAGGCGGCGTTTCCGGCCGGCGCTGCACGGCCTGCCCCAGGCGGCGCAGCAGCACGGCCATCACTTCCAGGCTGCGCCGCGCGCGCGCGTCCTGGCGCAGCCGCTGCTGTTCGCGCTCGCAGGTATGCGTGACGGCGATCAGGTAGGCGAAGATGCGCTCGGCGTCGCTGAGCGCCAGCAGCAGGTTGTCGTACAGGGCGCTGCGGCCAGCGCGCGACGGCGGCACGGCGGCCAGCGCCACGCGCGCCGCTTCCAGCGCGGCGCGCGCCTGCGAACGGTAGCTGGCACCATGCGCGGCAACGCCCGCCTGCGCCACATCGCGTTCGAGAAAACGCGCATTGTCGCGCGCAATGCCGGCCAGGCGCGAATATGCGGCGCGGATGGCGCGCCTGCTGGGGCCGAACGGGTGGATGCGCCATACCGTAAAACTGAGCACGGTGGCAAACAGGCAGCCGACCATGTAGAGGCCGAGGAAAGGCGCGCTCTGCGTCAGCGACTCGAGCGGATGCGTGACCATGACGACACAGGCCGTGGCCGCCAGGATGGCCACTTGCGCCGTGGCCGCGCCCCAGATGCGCGCCAGCGCGCCGGCCCAGGAAAACAGCAGCACGGCGATGGCCGCCGTCGCCAGGCCATGGCCGGCCGCCAGCGCGGCCAAGCCGCCGGCCACCGTCGACAGCAGGCCGAAGCCCAGCATCGACACAAAACGCATGCGCCGCGTGCCGGCCGCGTCGGCCAGGCAAGTCCAGAAGGCGCCGATGGCGGCCCAGGAAAAATCGGGGTGGTCGAACAGCAGGCCCAGCAGCAGCATGGCGCTCGAGGCGCAGGCGGCGCGCAAGCCTTCGGACAGATTCGTTTCGTCGATGGCCAGGCTGACCATCCACAGGGGACGGCGCTGCGCCAGGGTGTCGGTATAGGCGTGCAAGCCCGTCAGCCAGCGGCCGGCCAGTGCGCGCGCACGGCGGTGGAGTTTCCTGAAATGCAAGGTGAACTTTGAGAAGGTATCAAAGCGTCATCGTAGCATTCCCGGGCGAAAAATGTTGCAGTGCAATGTAAATAGGCCATCGACGAAAAAAAAGCGGCACCGCAGTGCCGCTTTCATGCGTACAAACAAGCTTAGCTGACCATGGCCAGGCGCGGACCGGCGGCCGGGAAGCGCTGCTCGATCGAGGCGACGATGCCGCTGGCATCGAGGCCCACGCTTTTCAGCAGTTGCACGGGGTCGCCATGGTCGATGAAGGTGTCGGGCAAGCCCAGCATCAGGATAGGCTTGACGATCCCTTCCGCCGCCAGCGCCTCGGCCACGGCCGAACCGGCGCCGCCCATGATGCAGCCCTCTTCCACCGTCACCAGGTAATCATGCTCGGCAGCAAGCTGCTTCACCAGTGCCACGTCGAGCGGCTTGACGAAGCGCATATTGGCCACCGTCGCGTCGAGCTTGTCACCGGCCGCCACGCTCGGTGCCACCATCGAGCCGAAGGCCAGGATGGCGATGCGCTTGCCCTGGCGCTTGAGTTCGCCCTTGCCGATCTCGATGCTGGTCAATTCCGGCACGATGGCCGCGCCCGCACCGGCGCCGCGCGGATAGCGGATAGCGGCCGGGCCCGGATAATGGTAGCCCGTTGTCAGCATCTGGCGGCATTCGTTTTCGTCGGACGCGGCCATGACGACCATGTTCGGGATGCAGCGCAAAAACGCCATGTCGTAGTTGCCCGCGTGCGTGGCGCCGTCGGCGCCCACCAGGCCGGCGCGGTCCAGCGCGAACGTCACGTCCAGGTTTTGCAGGGCCACGTCGTGGATCAGCTGGTCGTAGGCGCGCTGCAAAAAGGTCGAATAGATGGCCACGACGGGTTTCAAGCCTTCGCAGGCCAGGCCGGCGCCGAAGGTCACGGAATGCTGCTCGGCGATGCCGACGTCAAAGTAGCGGTTCGGAAATTGCTGTTCGAACTTGACCATGCCCGAGCCTTCGCGCATGGCCGGCGTGATGCCCACCAGGCGCTTGTCGTGGGCGGCCATGTCGCACAGCCAGTTGCCGAACACTTCCGTGTACGTCATCTTGCCCGGCGCGCTGGCCGGCTTGATGCCTTCCAAGGGATTGAACTTCGGCGTGCCGTGGTACAGGATCGGTTCCGCCTCGGCCAGCTTGTAGCCCTGCCCCTTCTTGGTCACCACGTGCAGGAATTGCGGCCCCTTCAATTGCTTGATATTTTGCAAGGTCGGGATCAGCGAATCGAGGTCGTGGCCGTCGATGGGGCCGATATAATTGAAACCGAATTCCTCGAACATGGTGGCGGGCACGACCATGCCCTTGGCGTGCTCTTCAAAGCGCTTCGCCAATTCCAGCACGGGGCCGGGCAGCACCGACTTGCCGACATTCTTGGCCGCCGCATAGAACTGGCCCGACATCAGCCGCGCCAGGTGGCGGTTCAGCGCGCCCACGGGCGGCGAGATCGACATGTCGTTGTCGTTCAGGATCACCAGCAAATTGACGTCTTCCTGCACGCCCGCATTGTTCATCGCCTCGAAGGCCATGCCGGCCGTCATCGAACCGTCGCCGATCACGGCGATCGCGTGCAGCGGGTCGCCCTTGATCTTGGCGGCCTGCGCCATGCCCAGCGCGGCGGAAATGGACGTCGACGAGTGCGCCGTGCCGAACGTGTCGTATTCGCTTTCGTCGCGTTTCGGGAAGCCGGAAATGCCATCCTTCTGGCGCAAGGTATGCATGCGCTCGCGCCGGCCCGTCAAAATCTTGTGCGAATAGGTCTGGTGGCCCACGTCCCACACGATGCGGTCGTGCGGCGTGTTGAACACGTAGTGCAGCGCGACGGTCAGCTCGACCGTGCCCAGGTTGGACGACAAATGGCCGCCCGTCTTGGAAACGGAGTCGAGCAGGAAGCTGCGCAATTCCTGGGCCAGCGGCACCAGTTGCGAGCGGGCCAGCTTGCGCACTTGCGCTGGTTCATTGATGGTTTCTAACAGTTTCATTTAAGCCTTCCGCTGCACGACCAGGTCTGCCAGCTCGCGCAGGCGGCGTGCCTTGTCCCCGAATGGCGCCAGCGCCGCATGGGCGTCGCACCGCAATTGTTCTGCCAGGGCCCGCGATGGTTCCAGCCCCAGTATCGATACGTAAGTGGGCTTGTTGGCCGCCGCATCCTTGCCTGCCGTCTTGCCCAGGGTGGCCGAATCGGCCGTCGCGTCGAGCACGTCGTCGACCACCTGGAAGGCCAGGCCGACGGCGCGCGCATAGGCGTTCAGCGCCGTCATCTCGTCCGCCGTCAAGTCCTTGCCCGCCAGCGCGCCGAGGATCACGGCCGCGCGCAGCAGGGCGCCCGTCTTGAGTTGATGCATCTGTTCCAGCTGCGGCAGGGTCAAGGCCAGGCCGACGCTGTCGAGGTCGATCGCCTGGCCGCCGCACATGCCTGCCGAGCCGGACGCGTGCGCCAGCAGCCGGATCATCGCCATCTGCCGCGCGGGAGGAATCGCCGCGCCGTCGGCCAGCAGCATGAAGGCCTGCGATTGCAGCGCGTCGCCGACCAGCAGGGCCGTCGCTTCATCGTAGGCGATGTGCACGGTGGGTTTGCCACGGCGCAAGGCATCGTCATCCATGCACGGCATGTCGTCGTGCACGAGCGAATACACGTGGATCATTTCCAGCGCACAGGCCGCGCGCGCAAGGGTATCTTGATCGGCATCAAACAGCTCGCCGGCCGCCATCACCAGCAGCGGGCGCACGCGCTTGCCACCGCCCAGGAGCGCATAGCGCATGGCCGCGTGCAGCTTGTGCGGCACCACGTCCGCCGCCGGCAGGAACTGGTCGAGCCGGCCTTCCACGCCGGCCTGGGTCGCTTGCATCCAGTCGCCGAAGGTCACGCCGGTGTTATCTTGTACGCTGGCCATCATTGCGCGGCCTCGCCGGCATCGACGAACGGTTTGAGCATGTCGCCTTCCAGTACTTTCACCTGCGCTTCGACGCTATCGAGCTGGGTAGCGCAATACTTGACCAGTTCCGAGCCGCGCTGGTAGGCCGCGACCGATGCTTCCAGCGGCAACTGGCCCGCTTCCATTTGCGTTACCAGCTGCGCCAGTTCCGCCATCGCCTCTTCAAACGAGGCCGGCGCTGCGGCAGCGGCAGTTAATTTCTTCGACATAAACTCAGATCTCTTCGTGGCACGAGGGGCTTGTAGGGAGACGCCGGGGACTCCCGGCCAGCATAGAAGCGTTATTTTAGAACAAACCACACTATTAAGTGAAAACTAAAGCGCAATCGGCGCGCTCAAAGAAGGGGACGTTGCCAGCCTGCCCGTGGATTTTAGCGCAATCGCCCCCATCTTCCTGAAATTGCACGGCAAATGACAGCGTTTCTCATGAAAGTACCCATTTGCCGGGAGTTTTGGCAATGCCGAGGCCGATCCGCGCTATAATCGCCGGTTCTGTCCGAAATACCGTTTCAACAATTTTGAATTCAGGTCTTTGCGGATTCTTTCTCTCTGTAGCGGTTGCCCAGGGAATGGCCTGGGGCACTGCTGACCGTTGTACATTTATGGGGGGTTGGGATGTCCGATCTGGCTACTCACGCCAAGCTGGCGCGCTCAAACGCGCAACTTCCGGTCCACGTCTATTTTGACGAAACGCTACTGCAGCGTGAAATGCAGCAATTGTTCCAGGCCGGCCCGCGCTATGTCGGGCATGCGCTGATGGTGCCGGAAACCGGCGATTTTGCGACCCTGGCGTCTGAGAACGAAGGGCGCATGCTCGTGCGCAACGCCAATGGCATCGAAGTGCTGTCCAACGTGTGCCGCCACCGGCAGGCGCTGATGTTCAACGGCCGCGGCAATGCGAACCACATCGTGTGCCCGCTGCACCGCTGGACCTACGACCTCAAGGGCGAACTGATCGGCGCGCCGCATTTCCCCGAGACGCCGTGCCTGAACCTGTCGAAGACGCCGCTGCAAAGCTGGAATGGCTTGCTGTTCGAGCAAAATGGCTACAACGTGATGGAAAAATTGAAAGATTTGTCCGTCTCGAAAGACCTCGACTTTTCCGGCTATATGTTCGACCACGTGGAAATCCACGAGTGCGACTACAACTGGAAGACCTTCATCGAAGTCTACCTCGAGGATTATCACGTCGAACCGTTCCATCCGGGCCTGGGCAGCTTTGTCAGCTGCGACGACCTGCGCTGGGAATTCGGCAAGGATTACAGCGTGCAGACCGTGGGCGTGCACCGCGGCCTGCAGCAGGCCGGCTCGCCCGCCTACAAGAAATGGCAGGAACAGGTGCTGCAATTCCGCGGCGGCGAACCGCCGCCGTACGGCGCCATCTGGCTGACCCTGTATCCGAACATCATGGTCGAATGGTACCCGCACGTGCTCGTCGTCTCCACGCTGTGGCCCGATGGTCCGCAAAAGACGCGCAACGTGGTCGAGTTCTATTACCCCGAAGAAATCGTGCTGTTCGAGCGTGAACTCGTCGAGGCGGAACGGGCCGCCTACATGGAAACCTGCGTCGAGGACGATGAAATCGCCCAGCGCATGGATGCGGGCCGCAAGGTCCTGATGGCGCGCGGCGTGAACGAAGTGGGCCCTTACCAATCGCCGATGGAAGATGGCATGCAGCATTTCCACGAGTGGTACCGCAACAATATCGAACTGTAATTAGCAGAAGGGCCGCATTGCGCGGCCCTTTTTTTATCCTTTCATTTCCCGGGAATCCAATGCAATCGTTGTGGATGCTGTTTGCCAGTTTCATGTTCGCCATCATGGGCGTGTGCGTCAAATTGGCGTCGGATCTGTATTCGACCTCCGAAATCGTCATGTATCGCGGCATCATCGGCATGCTCGTCATGAGCTGCACGATTCTGTACCAGGGCGGCAGCTTCAGAACCACGATGCCGGGCCAGCATCTGTGGCGCGGCGTGGTGGGCGTGATCGCCCTGTGGCTGTGGTTTTATGCCATCGCCATCCTGCCGCTGGCCACGGCCATGACCCTGAACTATATGGCGCCCATCTGGATCGCCGTGATCCTGCTCGCGGGCGGCTGGTTCAAGGGCATGCAGCAGGTCGAATGGCCGCTGGTGGCGGCGATTGCCATGAGCTTTGTCGGCGTGACCTTGCTGCTGCAGCCCGTGTTCGAGACGGAGCAGGCGGCCGGTGCCATCACGGCCTTGATTTCCGGCATGCTGTCCGCCCTCGCCTACTTGCAGGTGCGCAAGCTGGGCTTGCTGGGCGAGCCCGAATACCGCGTCGTGTTCTATTTCTCGGTCGTCAATTTCCTCGCCGGCGTGATCGGCCACGTGGCCAGCGCCGGCGGCGGCCCCGTCGTCTGGCATGCGCACACGAGCGCCTACGGCATCGGCTTGCTGGCCGCCATCGGCCTGTGCGCCACCATGGCACAGATGGCCATGACGCGCGCCTACCGCCTGGGCAAGACCCTCGTTGTTGCCAATTTGCAATATACAGGCATCGTCTTTTCCAGCTTCTGGGGCGTGGTGATCTTCGGCGACCTGTTCGACTGGCACGGCTGGGCCGGCATCGGCATCATCCTCGCCTCGGGCATCGCGGCAACCTATTACAATACCCGCAACACGGCCCGTGGCGCGGCGATCGCGCGCACGGATCCCATCGCCAGCGAAGTGTAAAGGAGCGTTCCCGATGTACACCACCTTGTTACAGGCCAGCGAACTGGCCGACCACCTGCATGACAGCGGCTGGGTCATCCTCGATTGCCGCCACGACTTGCTCAACCCCACGGCCGGCAGCGACGCGTTTGCCGCCGGGCATATCCAGAACGCGCAGTTCGCCGACATCGACACGGCCCTGTCCGGCCCCAAGACGGCGCGTGGCCCGGACTTTACGGGACGGCATCCCTTGCCCGACCGCAACACCCTGCTGGCCACCCTGCGCGGCTGGGGCATCGATGACGACACGCAAGTGGTGGCCTACGACGGCCAGGGCGGCATGTTCGCCGCCCGTTTGTGGTGGCTGCTGCGCTGGCTCGGCCATCCGAATGTGGCCGTGCTCGACGGCGGCCTGGCCGCGTGGCAGGCGCAAGGTTTACCCTTGGTCACGCCCGTGGCACCGCGCCCGGTCGGCAAGCTCACGGAAAAAGCCAGCCTGGTGCGCACGGTCAGCGTGCAAGACATCGTCGCCAACCTGGAAACGCAAGCCTTGACGGTGATCGACGCGCGCGCCCCCGACCGTTACCGGGGCGAAAACGAAACCATCGATCCCGTGGGCGGCCATATCCCCGGTGCGAAAAACCGTTTCTTCAAGGATAATTTGCAAGCCGATGGCCGCTTTAAAAGCGCGGAAGAACTGCGGCGCGATTTCAGCGCCCTGTTTGATGCACCGCAAGCGGCCATCATGCAGTGCGGCTCCGGCGTGACGGCCTGCCACAACCTGCTGGCCCTGGAAGTGGCCGGTTTAAGCGGCGCGGCCCTGTATCCGGGTTCGTGGAGCGAATGGTGCGCGGATCCGGCGCGGCCTGTGGCGACGGGTAACTAAAAAAAAAAGCGGACCTCGGTCCGCTTTTTCATGTCCGGTGGATAACTACGACGTTATCCCCAGCGATTGATTCAACCGCTCCAGCTCCGCCTGCCACGCCTGCTGGCTGGCCCGCTTCTGGTGGCGCGGCTTTCTCGCCTGGTCTTCCGCCAGCAATTGCTCCAGTTCGCACAAGCGTTCCAGCTGTTGATCTACATCAGTTTGCGCTGGCGCAAGCGATGCGCTTTCCCCCCGCGCCACCGGTGCCGGCGCCTGCCCGTCTTCCTCGCTCAGCCGTGCATACGCGCTGGCCGCGTCCGGCCACTCTTCCAGCCGGCCGTCGGCCACCACCCAAAAACGGTTGCAGGCCGTCTCGATCAGGTCGCGGTCGTGCGATACCAGCAGGCAGCCGCCCGCAAAGCCGCGCAAGGCTTGCCCCAGCTCCGCCTTGCCCTGCATGTCCAGGTGATTGCTCGGTTCATCGAGCAGCAGCAGGTGGTAGCTGGCCAGCGACAGTCCCAGGAACAGCAGCCGCGCCCGCTCGCCGCCGCTCAGCGTCGCCACCGTCTGGCCATGGCGCGCATACGGGAAACCGGCCGCAATCAAGGCCTGCCTGCGCGCCACCTGGCTGCGCGCCGCCTCGTTCTGCACGGCAAACGGATACAAGGCATCGGACAGGTCGGCCGTATCGGCCAGCTGCCTGAGCGACTGGTCGTAATAGCCGATGCTGGCGGCGCGGTGGTAGCGCAGGTCGGGCCGCTCGTCCTGCGCCTGGATCGCTTGCCAGCACAGGCGCAGCAAGGACGACTTGCCGCTGCCGTTGGCGCCCAGCAAGGCGACCCTGTCGCCAGGCTTGAGCCACAGCGGGCCAGCCTGGAACAGCACGGGAGAGGCCGGCACGGCACGCACGTCGAGCCCGTCGAGCGCCAGCAGCTGGTCGGCCGCCAGCGCCTTGCCGCGCAGGCTCAAACGCCAGGGCGCGCCATCGCTGACGAACGATTGCGCATCCTTCAATTTGTCGATGCGCCGCTGCATGGTCTTGGCCTTGCGCGCCAGATCTTCATTGTCATAGGTGCGGCCCCACAGGGCCAGGCGGGCGCTGCTGGCGGACAAACGGTCGATTTCCTTCTGTTCGGCCGCATGCCTGGCGGCGGCGGCCGCGTCCATCTCGACCAGCGCCGCCAGCGCGGGGCCGCAGGGCAAGTCAAAATCGTAGAGGCGGCTATCGCGCAAGATCCAGCTGCGCGTGGCCACGTTGTCGAGCAGGCGCTGGTCGTGCGAGACGAGGATGAAGGCGCCGCGCCATGCGAGCAGGAATTGCTCCAGCCACAGCAGCGACGGCAAGTCCAGGTGATTGCTCGGCTCATCGAGCAGCAGCACGTTCGGCTCCTGCAGCAGGGCGCGCCCCAGCAGCAAGCGCGTGTGCTGGCCGCCGGACAAGGAATGCACGGGCACTTGCGCCGTATCAAGATCGAAGCCCAGCTCGGCCAGCAGGCTGTCGATCCTCCAATGCAGCTCGGGCTGGTCCAGCACGGGCGCCAGCAAGGCGTCGTACAGGCTCAGGCTGGCAAGTTCCGGCGGCAAGTGCTGCTCCACGTGCTGCAAGCGGCAGGCACGGGCATAGTGGATGGTGCCGGCGGTGGCTTCCCGCGTGCCGCTGAGCAAGCCGAGCAAGGTGGATTTGCCGCAGCCATTGTGGCCGATCAGGCCGATGCGGTCGCCCTGGCGCAAGGTAAAGGCGAGTTCATTGAAGAGGAAACCGTCGTGGGTATCCAGCTGTAATGCTTGGGTAGAGATAAGGGTAGTCATGGCTCTTGTCTTTGTTCGGGATGCAAGCATCCGCGTTAACAGGAGCGCTAACGACAACGGAGTACCAGGAAAGGACTCGTCTAGGAGGGTGACTTTGCTCTGGCCAGGTTATCGCAGCGCGATAGAACGTGGGCAAGAGCTGGCAAATGCGCTTAAAGAGCGTGCGCGCCACAAGGCGAGCAACAAGTTTTCTTCCATTATATTTTCCTCCTTTCTGTGCAAGTTAGTCAGAAAAGCAATATTACACCCAGCGAGCCAGTGTATCAACCGCCGTGCTTGTGCCGCGTCAAAAACAGCACGATGCACACGCCCAGCGCGATCAAGAGCACTTGCGGGATGGTTTCGCGCAGGGTGGCGCGGCGCTGCATCTGCGGCATCAGGTCCGACAGGGCAATATAGATGAAGCCGGACGAGGCGAACACAAGCACGTAAGGGATCAAATTGCTGGCGCGGTCCAGGGTGAAGTAGCCGAGCAAGCCGCCCGCCACCGCCATCAGGCTGCACAGCAGGTTGAACACATAGGCGCGCAGGCGCGAGAAACCCGCGTTGAGCAAGACAATAAAATCGCCGATTTCCTGCGGGATTTCATGCGCGATGATGGCCAGGCCCGTCACCAGGCCCAGTTTCGGATCGGCCAGGAAGGCGGCCGCGATCAAAATGCCGTCCGTAAAATTGTGCATGCCGTCGCCGACCAGGATCATCCAGCCGGCCTTGCCCGCCTCGTGCTTGTCGTGGCCGTGCGCATGGTGGTGGCCATCGCCTTCGTGGTGGTGCGAATGGCGCAGGATGGCGAATTTTTCCAGCATGAAGAAGGCCAGCAAGCCCGCCAGCAGGGTGGCGAACAGGCTGCGCGGGTCCGCCTGCGACTCGAACGCTTCCGGCAAGGCGTGCAGCAAGGACGTCGACAGCATGATGCCGACGGACAAGCTGACCATGCGCTCGACCACCTTGGACAGGAATGCAAACGAAAAGATCGCCGCCGCGGTAATGCTGAACACGCCCGCGATCGTGGTCGCGAGCAAAATGGATAAAAGGACGGGATCGATGATTTTCTTACCTCAAAATGGCGCCGGGTCACTGGCGCCCGCTGTGCTGGCGTCTGGCCTGATGACTATTACTTATTATTTACATTTGCGCGCATGGCGGCGGCGTAGCGCAGTGAAGATGCAATTGTACTGCATTGGCGCGCAGCGGGCATATTCCCGCCCGGTGCGCCTTAGCCTTAACTGTTGCAAAAAATGTCGCCATCAGGCAGTTTCAGCGCCGTTCAGCTTGCAACCTCAGGCAACCCCATGCTTTTTGAACCAGGCCAGGCAGCGCGCATAGCCATCCTTCGCATCGGCCGCCACATAGCTGGGGCGGTAATCGGCGTTGAAGGCGTGGCCCGCATCGGGATACACGACGAATTCCGACTGGTTGCCGCCCTTGGCCAGCGCCGCCTTCATCTTGCCAATCGATTCCTGCGTGATGCCCGTGTCCTTGCCGCCATACAAGCCCAGCACGGGCACTTTCAAGCTGGCGGCGATGTCGATGGGGTTGCTCGGCTGCAAGGCAGTCGCTTCGCCCACGAGGCGGCCATACCAGGCCACGCCCGCCTTGACGGCCGGATTGTGCGCCGCGTACAGCCAGGTGATGCGCCCGCCCCAGCAAAAGCCCGTGATGCCCAGGCGGCCCGTGTCGCCGCCATTCTGCTTCGCCCACGCCACGACCGCGTCGAGGTCCGCCATCACTTGCGCGTCCGGCGTCTTGGCGATGATGCCTTTCATCAATTCCGGGATGCTGGCCACCTTGGTGGGATCGCCCTGGCGCACGAACAAATCGGGCGCCAGCGCCAGGTAGCCCTGCTTGGCGAAGCGGCGCGCCATGTCGGCGATATGTTCGTGCACGCCAAAGATTTCCGAAATGACGAGCACAACGGGCAAACCCGTCTTGCCTTCCGGCTGGGCCGCATACACGGGCACGGCCTGGCCGTCGACCATGACGGACACGGTGGCCGTGACGAGGCCGGCGGAATCCGTCCTGATCACGTCTTGCGCCGCCACCGGCAGCACGGCCACGGCAAAGCCCGTGCCCAGCGCCACCTTCAGGAAACCACGCCGGCCGTCCGATCCGGACAAGCTGCTCTGGCCCAGCAAACTTTCACAATCGGTGATCATGTCGCTCATGCGTTTCTCCTGAAAGGGGTGTTGACAAAAAAATGTCGGCTGACGCTGCGCTAAGCCGACCTACGCTCATTGCTCAAGTAAACTGGTGTTCGCCTTACGGTCATGGCTGAATTCAACATGTAGGTCGGCTTAGCGGGGCATGCCCCGCGTCAGCCGACGCAGCATCAATGCGCTTCGTCCCAGTTTTTTCCAATCCCCACTTCGGCCGTCAACGGCACCTTGAGCGCGGCCACGCCCGCCATCAGTTCCGGCAGCTTGCGCTTGACCAGCTCCAGCTCGGCGTCCGGCACTTCCAGCACCAGCTCATCGTGCACCTGCATGATCATTTTTGTTTGCAAGCCGTCCGTTTCCAGCCAGCCTTGCACGGCGATCATGGCCAGCTTGATCAGGTCGGCAGCCGTGCCCTGCATCGGCGCGTTGATCGCCGCCCGTTCCGCACCCTGGCGGCGCGGGCCGTTCGGCGAATTGATTTCCGGCAACCACAAGCGGCGGCCGAACACGGTTTCCACGTAGCCGCGCGCCTTCGCCTGCTGGCGCGTGTCTTCCATGTACTGTTTCACGCCGGAAAAACGGGCAAAGTAGCGGTCGATATAGCTTTGCGCGGCCGTGCGGTCCACGCCCAGGTTACCGGCCAGGCCAAACGCGCTCATGCCGTAGATCAAACCGAAGTTGATGACCTTGGCGTAACGGCGCTGCTCGCTCTGCACTTCCGCGGCCGGCACGCCGAAGATCTCGGCCGCCGTGGCGCGGTGAATGTCGATGCCGTCGGCAAACGCGCGCAGCATGGCTTCATCGCCCGAGATATGCGCCATGATGCGCAATTCGATCTGCGAATAGTCGGCCGAGACGATGTGGCTGCCCGGCGGCGCAATGAACGCTTCGCGGATGCGGCGGCCTTCCGCGCTGCGGATGGGGATATTCTGCAGGTTCGGGTCGTTCGACGCCAGGCGTCCCGTCACGGCCACGGCTTGCGCATAGTTCGTGTGCACCCTGCCCGTCGTGACGTTGATCATCTTCGGCAATTTGTCCGTGTAGGTCGATTTCAGCTTGGCCATGCCGCGGTATTCGAGCAGGACTTTCGGCAGCGGATAATCCTCGGCCAGCTTTTGCAAGACTTCTTCATCCGTCGATGGCGCGCCCGTCGGGGTCTTCTTGACCACCGGCAGCTTCAATTTCTCGAAGAAGATTTCGCCGATCTGCTTGGGCGAACCGAGGTTGAACGGCTGCTCGGCCAGTTCATACGCCTTCTTTTCCAGTTCCAGGATCTTGACGGCCAGCTCGGCCGACTGGATGTTGAGCAGTTCGTTGTCGATCAGCACGCCGTTGCGCTCGATCTTTTGCAAGACCACGGCCGTCGGCATCTCGATCTTTTCATAGATGAAGGTGAGTTTTTCATCATTCGCCACATTGCCCCACATGGCATTGTGCAAGCGCAAGGTGACGTCCGCATCCTCGGCAGCATACTTGGCCGCCTGTTCCACCTCGACCTGATTGAAGGTGATCTGCTTGGCGCCCTTGCCGCACACGTCCTCGAACGGGATCGTCGTGTAGTTCAGGTGGCGCAGGGCCAGGCTGTCCATGTCGTGTTTCTTGTGCGATTCGAACACATACGATTCGAGCAAGGTATCGTGGGCGATGCCGCGCAACGTCACGCCATGGTTGGCGAAGATGTGGCTGTCGTATTTCAGGTTCTGGCCCAGCTTGGGCTTGGTTTCATCTTCCAGCCACGGGCGCAATTTCGCCAGCACGTGTTCGCGCGTCAACTGTTCCGGCGCGCCTGCGTAATCGTGGGCCAGCGGGATGTAGCAGGCGCTGTGTTCGGCCACCGAGAGGGAAATGCCGACCATTTGCGCCGTCATCGGTTCGAGCGAGGTGGTTTCCGTGTCCACGGCCGTCAGGGCAGCGGCATCGATGAGGGCGATCCATTTATCGAGCTGTTCATCGCTCAAGACGGTTTCATACACGGCTTCCACCGCAGGCGCGGCGTCGGCAAACATGTCGCCCGTCGTGTTGACGGCGGAGGCGCCGGCGGCAGGCGGTGCGCCGACGGGCGACATCGGCGGCGGCGCCGCGCCCAGTTCGCGCAGCAGGGCCTTGAAGCCGTAGCGGTTGAAGAAGGCCAGCAGCGCTTCCTTGTCTTCGTGTTTTGCCACCAGCGAGTCGGCGATGGTCGTCATGTGGCCGGACAGATCGCAATCGGTCTTGACGGTGATCAAGGCGCGCGCCTGCGGCAGCCATGGCAGGGCCGTGCGCAGGTTTTCACCGACGGCGCCGCCCACCTTGGCCGCGTTTTCCATCACGCCTTCCAGGCTGTCGTACAGGGTCAGCCACTTGACGGCCGTCTTCGGGCCGCATTTCGACACGCCGGGCACGTTATCGACGGTATCGCCGATCAGCGACAGATAATCGATGATGCGGTTCGGCGGCACGCCGAACTTGGCCAGCACGGCCGCTTCGTCGAGCTTTTCATTGCTCATGGTATTGATCAGCATCACCTGGCTGTTGACCAGCTGCGCCAGGTCCTTGTCGCCCGTGGAGACCACCACGTTCATGCCGGCGGCGGCCGCCTGCACGGCCAGGGTACCGATCACGTCATCGGCTTCCACGCCGTCGACCATCAAAATAGGCCAGCCCATGGCGCGCACGGCTTCGTGGATCGGTTCGATCTGCAGCCGCAGGTCGTCCGGCATCGAGGCGCGCGTGGCCTTGTACTCGGGATACATGTCATCACGGAAAGTTTTACCTTTGGCATCGAAGACGCAGGCGATGTAGGCGGCCGGGTAGTCGGCGCGCAGGCGGCGCAGCATGTTGACCATGCCGTGCATGGCGCCCGTGGGATAACCGTCCGGGCTGCGCAGGTCGGGCAGCGCGTGGAAGGCGCGATAAAGGTAACTGGAACCGTCGACTAACAGCAGGGTGTTTTGCATAATGCCAATAAAATAAGGTGAGCCGCGCCGGCCTGGAAGAAACAGCGGCGGGCGGGTGGAATATCGCCCAATTATCGCAGAGTTTAAGGCCGCGCCACCGGCCGCCACGCGCGCCGTTCCTGCTGTTTTTGCCGCCCTGGCGGCCCCGTGCGTGCGCGCGGGCTGCCGCTGCCAGCCATTTCGCCGCATTTAATCAGCCGTATTAAGCAGCATTGCCTACCAGTTTGTTACAATGCCTTATAGATAAATTGACGGCATTACACCACTGCACGTGCTGCAGTCCCACACATGGAAGCGAACCCATCATGATGCGTACATCGACACTCTGGACATTCCTCGCCCTGCCCCTGCTGGCATGTTCGGCCCTTGCCAGCGCCCAGACGCCGGCCAAACCGAGCGACGCACCACCGCAGCTGGAGCGGATCGAGGAAATGGGCGAAGCGCCCATCACCGTGGTGCCGGCCGCCGCCAAGCAGCAGATCACCGAAAAACGCGAAGCGGGCGTCACCTCCGAAGTCAAAGTGACCTCGGGCGGCAGCACCTATTACATGAAGCCGGCCGCAGGCGCCGACCAGGCCAACGGCAACGCCCTGCGCGGCCCGCAATGGAAAGTGCTGGAATTCGACCTGGGCAAGAAGAAACAGAAACAACGCGACGAAGAGGCAGCGGACGCGCCGGCACCACCGGCACCAGCGAAGTAAGCAGCCACTCTCCTACGCCATGCCCCGGCCACCTGCGGGGCAGCCGGCTTTTTTTGACCATTTTTGACCTCCCCTCTTTCCCATGGCAGTTTTTACCGCGCTACACCTGGACGATATCGGCCAGTGGATCACGCAATTTCCACTTGGCAAGCCTCTGGCGCTCAAGGGCATCGCCTCCGGCATCGAAAACAGCAATTTCTTCCTCAGCACGGAGCGCGGCGAATATGTGCTGACGATCTTTGAAAACCTGAGCTTCGAGCAATTGCCGTTCTATCTGCAACTGATGCGCCACCTGGCGGACCGGGGCGTGCTGGTGCCGGCGCCGATCGCCAACGCCGACGGCGCGCTGGTGACGGCGCTGCAAGGCAAGCCGGCCGCCATCGTCAGCAAGCTCGACGGCAGCTCGCAGATGGCGCCGCAAGCCGTGCATTGCGCGGCCGTCGGCGCCATGCTGGCCAAGATGCACCTGGCGGGGCGCGATTTTCCCCTGCAGCAGCCGAATTTGCGGGGCCTGGACTGGTGGAACACCACCACGCCGCTGGTCTTGCACCACCTCGACGATGCCAGGGCGCACTTGCTGCGCGCGGAAATCCATTTCCAGGACGCCTTTGCCGCCTGCGACACGTATAAGGCCATCCCGCGCGGTCCCGTGCACGCCGACCTGTTCCGCAACAATGTCATGTTTGACGGCGAACAACTGACGGGCTTTTTCGACTTTTACTTTGCCGGCTGCGACACCTGGCTGTTCGACGTGGCCGTCACCGTCAACGACTGGTGCGTGGACCTGGCCACGGGCGTGCTCGACACGGTGCGCGTGCGCGCCCTGCTCGACGCCTACCACGCCGTGCGCCCGTTCACGGCCGAGGAACATACGGCATGGCAAGCGATGCTGCGCGCCGCCGCGCTGCGCTTCTGGCTGTCGCGCCTGTACGATTATTACCAGCCGCGCGAAGCAGAAATGCTGACCCCGCACGATCCCGCGCATTTCGAACGCATCCTGCGCGAACGTATCGCCACACCTGCCCCGGAACTGTTTTAAAAAATGGAAAAATTACCTGCAAGTACAGGCTGGCAATGGGTGAAACAAGGCTTTGGCCTGTTTCGCAAGCAACCTGGCGGCCTGTCGATGCTGTTTCTCGGCTATATGTTTTGCATGCTGGCCGTCAGCATCGTCCCCCTGCTGGGGCAGTTGCTGCCCGTCATACTCGTGCCCGTGTTTTCCGTGGCATTCGTGCAAGGCTGCCTGAATATCGACCAGGGCAAGCGCGTCCTGCCCAGCCTGTTGATGTCGGGTTTCCGCAAGCCTGCCTTCCCCGTGCTGCTGGCACTGGGCGTGCTGTACATCATCATGGCCATCGTGGCCATCGGCGCCTCGTCGCTGGTCGACGGCGGCGTCCTGTGGCAGCTGGCCACGGGCCAGCTCAACCCGCAAGCCTCGCCCGAAGTCATACGCGATTCCAATATCGGCATGGCCATCCTGCTGACCATCATCCTGTACGTGCCGGCCGCCATGGCCTTCTGCTTTGCCGCGCCGCTGATCTACTGGAAAAAAGTCAGCCTGGGCAAGTCGCTGTTCTTCAGCTTTTTCGCCGTCTGGCGGTCGCTGTCCGCCTTCATCGTGTTTGCCACCACCTGGTTCGCCATCAGCGTCGTCACCAGCCAGCTGCTGTTCATGATCGTCGGGCGCACGCCCATGGCCGTGCAACTGATGATGCCGCTGTCGATGATATTGACCGTGATCATGCATTGCTCGTTCTACGCCGCCTACCGCCAGATCTTCGGCTTGCCCGTCGATGAGAGCAAGACGGTGTCGCTGGATAAGACCGGCGAGTGATCGCCGGTCAGGCGTAGATCGGATCAGCGGCGGCATGCCGCGCAATCCGACGCTGCGAGGCCAACAATGTTGTCGGATTACGCTGCGCTAATCCGACCTACGCGCCGCCGAATGCCTTGCAATGCCACAGCGTAGGTCGGATCAGCGGCGGCACGCCGCGTAATCCGACGCCATCGTCAGCCATCCAGCGTACCACTTCACCGTCCCAGCCGTTCCAGCTTGGCGATGCCCAGGTCCAGCACCTTCATGCCGTGCTGGCCGAAATTGATCTGCGCGCGCGCGTTGCCGCCGCCGCCTTCAATATTGACGATCACGCCTTCGCCGAACTTGGCATGCGCCACCGATTCGCCGATGCGCCAGCCGCTGCCGGGCGACTTTTGCGCGATCTTTTGCGCAATCGCATTGTCCGAACCGAGGCTGGCCACCTTGGGCGCCTCGTCCCAGGCCGACTTGCGGTTGCCGAACCAGTTCGCCTGCACCTTCGGCGACAGCCATTTCAAGGACTCTTCCGGCAATTCGTCGAAGAAGCGCGACTTCATGTTGTAGCGCGTCTGGCCATGCAGCATGCGCGTCTGCGAAAAACTCATGTACAGCCGCTTGCGCGCGCGCGTGATGGCCACGTACATCAGCCGGCGTTCCTCTTCCACGCCATTGTCTTCCTTCGAGCTGCTTTCGTGCGGGAACAGGCCCTCTTCCAGGCCCGTAATGAAGACGTTGTCGAATTCCAGGCCCTTGGCCGAGTGCACGGTCATCATCTGCAGCGCATCCTGGCCCGCCTGCGCCTGGTTGTCGCCCGCTTCCAAGGACGCATGCGAGAGGAAGGCGGAGAGCGGCGACATCACGGCCGGCAGCGGCGCGTCGGCATCTATAATCTCGATGCCGTCCTGGTTGACGACGGGCGCGCCCGACTGGGCCTGGGCGGCAGGGCCCAGGTGGGCCGGTGCGCCCTGTCCAAAACCTTCCTCGGAGACGAACTGGCTGGCCGCGCTGACCATCTGTTCCAGATTCTCGATGCGGTCGGCGCCTTCCTTTTCATTCTGATAATGCTGGAGCAAGGTACTCGCTTCGAGCACCACGCGCACCATCTCCGGCAGCGACAATTGCTGCGTCTCGAAACGCACGCCCTCGACCAGCTTGACGAAGCCGGCCAGCACGCTGCCCGCCTTGCCCGCCACGTAAGGCACGGACGCATACAGCGAAATGCCGTACTGTTCCGACGCGGCCTGCAGCTGCTCGATCGAGCGCATGCCGATGCCGCGCGTGGGGAAATTGACCACGCGCAAGAAAGCGGAATCGTTGTGCGGATTGTCCATCAGTTGCAAATAGGCAATCGCGTGCTTGACCTCGGCGCGCTGGAAGTAGCGCTGGCCGCCATACACGTGGTACGGCATGCCGGCTGAAAACAACGCATGTTCGATCACGCGCGACTGCGCATTCGAGCGGTACAGAATCGCGATTTCACTGCGCGAGGCGCCATCGGCGATCAGGCTTTTCGCTTCCTCGATGATCCACTGCGCTTCCTGCAGGTCGGAACTGGCTTCGTACACGCGCACCTGCTCGCCATGGCCCGCGTCCGTGCGCAGATTCTTGCCCAGGCGCTTGCTATTGTTTGCAATCAACAAGTTGGCGCTGTCGAGGATGTGACCATGCGAGCGGTAGTTCTGCTCGAGCTTGATCAAGTTCTGCACCTGGAACTCGTGCTCGAAGGCGCTCATGTTGCCCACGTTGGCGCCACGGAAGGCATAGATGCTCTGGTCATCGTCGCCGACGGCGAACAGGGCGCCGCCATCGCGGCTGCCGTGGCCGGCCAGCAATTTCAACCAGTTGTATTGCAGGTTGTTCGTATCCTGGAACTCGTCCACCAGGATGTGGCGGAAACGCGCCTGATAATGCTCGCGCAGGGGCTGGTTGCGGCTCAGCAATTCGTATGTGCGCAGCAGCAATTCCGCAAAATCGACGACGCCTTCGCGCTGGCACTGGTCGTCGTATAGCTGGTACAGCTCGACCATCTTGCGCTCGTGGGCGTCATACGCCTCCACGTCCGTGGCGCGCAAGCCCTGGTCCTTGGCATTGTTGATGAAATACATCACCGTCTTCGGCGGGAATTTCTCATCATCAATGTTATTTGCCTTCAACAAGCGCTTGATCACGGACAATTGATCCTGCGAGTCGAGGATCTGGAAGGTCTGCGGCAAGGCCGCGTCGCGGTAATGCGTGCGCAGCAAACGGTTGCACAGGCCGTGGAAGGTACCGATCCACATGCCGCGCGTATTGATCGGCAGCATGGCCGACAGGCGCGTGAGCATTTCCTTGGCGGCTTTATTGGTAAAGGTCACGGCCAGGATGCCGGCCGGCGATACCTGCTGGGTCTGGATCAGCCAGGCGATGCGGGTAGTCAGCACGCGGGTCTTGCCCGAGCCGGCGCCTGCCAGGATCAGCGCATGCTGGGCCGGCAAGGTGACGGCGGCGTATTGTTCGGGATTGAGGTTGTGAAGAAGATTGTGCATGCCGTGATTATACCGGCATGGCTAAATATACTGTGCATTTGTCCAGCGGTCGCGCCATGCATGCCGCCCGCACGCTACAATCGGCCTTCCTGCATTGTTGATGAAACCGGCATACATGACACCTCCCAGCCATATCGACGGCGCCCGCGTACTGGCCTGGGCCTGGTCCGACCTGCCGTTCGGCCACGTGGCCAGCGAGGCCGGCGCGGCCCCCGTCGCCATCCATGGCCTGGCCCTGTGCCAATACCCGGGCGCCCCGGGCGAAACAGGCATCTACCGTTTCAGTTGCGACGCGCAGTGGGACAGCATGCAGGATGAGCTGTATGCCAGCGTGGCCGAGGCCAGGCAGCAACTGCCGGAGCAATACCGCGCCGTCGCCGCCACCTGGCAGCGGGTTTAGCGCAGCAGCCGGGCCTTGCCCTCGCTGAGCGCCTGCGCGATCACCTGGCGCGTGGTCCTGTCCGCGGCCTTGCTGGCCTTCTCCTGCTGACGGCCCAGTTCGCCCATTTGCTTGCCCAGCGTTTCCATCGGCTTGCCCTGTTCATCCATCTGGCGCGACAGCGCATCGGCCTTGCCCGCTTCCCGTTCTTGTGCGCCAGCGATGCGGTCGTTGACCTCTTCCATGGCATCCTGCGCGTCTTCCATCTGCTGTTGCAGGCGTTCCACCTCGCGTTCGGCCGCGCGGCGCGCGGCATCCGTGCCGGCCTGCGCCTGGCGGCGCGATGCCTCGCCCAGCTTGCGGCCCAGTTCCTGCTGCTGGCGCCCCAGCGCCTGCAGTTGCTCCGTGTCACGCGTGCCCAGCCGCGCCTGCGCCAGGCCATGGCTGCCCATTTTACTGCCCAGTTCGCCCATCGCCTTGCCATGCGCCCCCATCTGCTTGCCCAGGCTGCCCATCTGCTCGCCGAGCTGCTGCGACGGCTTCCACGCCGCGCTGACCCTGGCCAGCAGCACCGGGTCCTGCGTGACGTAGCTCTTGCCCTGGTCGCGGAACCACAGGAATTGCCCCTTGATCGACGCCTTCAGCTGCTTGACCTGCCGGCGATCGACATCGGTGCCCGACATGGTGACGCTGTCCTTGCCGCCATCGACGAGCGCATAGCCGTCGCCGCCATCCATGGAAATACTGATCTGCTTGCTGGGCGGCGCCGGCGGCACGGGCGGCGCCGGCGGCTGCGGCGGCTGCACGGCCAGGGCGCCGGCGCTAAACACCATGCCGGCCAGGCTGAAGATCAAACGGTGGGAAGTGGACATGTTAGCCTCGTCGCAAAAGTAGTGGAATATGGACTGTAGCGGCGAGCGGCAAGCGGCTCCAGCAGCATGCGACAGACTGCAAAAAAAACAGCCTGGAAGGCAGGCTGGCACGATAGACGGGAAACGCCAGGCAAAAAAAAAGCGGAGGTCGGAATTCCCCCGCAAAAACCGCCGTGGTACGGCGAACATGGACTGTAGCGCCGCATGGCAGGCGCTTCCAGCACCGTGCGACAGACTGCATGGATGATGGCCTGAAAGGCGGATTTGCGCGATCGGTGGAAAAGGCGGACAAAAAAACGGAGGCCGTAGGCCTCCGCAAAAAACGCCGTGGTACGGCGTATTTCAATCAGTACAGCACGACGGAGCGGATCGATTCGCCGCTCTTCATCAAGTCGAAACCCTGGTTGATATCGTCAAGCTTCAGGCGGTGCGTGATCAAATCGTCGATATTGAGCTTGCCTTCCATATACCAGTCGACGATCTTCGGCACGTCCGTGCGGCCGCGCGCGCCGCCGAAAGCGGAACCCTTCCACACGCGCCCCGTCACCAGCTGGAATGGACGCGTGGAAATCTCCTGGCCGGCCGCCGCCACGCCGATGATGATGGACTGGCCCCAGCCCTTGTGGCAGCACTCGAGCGACTGGCGCATGGTGGTGGTGTTGCCGATGCATTCAAACGAATAGTCGGCGCCGCCGTCCGTCAGCTGCACGATGGTATCGACCACGTTGTCCACCTCGTTGGCGTTGACGAAATGCGTCATGCCGAACTTGCGCGCGATGGCCTGGCGCGCCGGGTTGATGTCGACGCCAATAATCTTGTCCGCGCCAACCATCTTCGCCGCCTGGATCACGTTCAGGCCGATGCCGCCCAGGCCGAACACGACCACATTCGCGCCCGCCTCGACCTTGGCCGTAAACAGCACGGCGCCCACGCCGGTGGTGACGCCGCAGCCGATGTAGCAGACCTTGTCGAACGGCGCGTCTTCGCGGATCTTGGCCAGCGCGATTTCCGGCACGACGATGTAATTCGAGAAGGTGGAGGTGCCCATGTAGTGGAAGATGGGCTTGCCGTCGATGGAAAAGCGCGAGGTGGCGTCCGGCATCAGGCCGCGGCCCTGCGTCGAGCGGATCGACTGGCACAGATTCGTCTTTTGCGACAGGCAGAACTTGCACTGGCGGCATTCCGGCGTGTACAGGGGAATGACGTGGTCATCCTTTTTCAGGCTTTTCACGCCCGGGCCCACGTCGACGACGATGCCGGCGCCTTCATGGCCGAGGATGGACGGGAAGATGCCTTCCGGATCGGCGCCCGACAAGGTGTAGTAATCGGTGTGGCAAATGCCGGTGGCCTTGATCTCGACCAATACCTCGCCCTCGCGCGGGCCGGCCAGGTCGACTTCTTCGATGGTCAACGGGGCGCCCGCCTTCCAGGCAATCGCTGCTTTGGTTTTCATGTATGTCCTGTCTATGGTTGAACCAGGCGCGCCAGCGCGCCGTATCGCCACATCATAACAAGGCAGGCGCCGACGTGCCACGCCGGCGCCGGTGCAACGCTTACTTGCTTTTCGCGCGGTTCAAAAACGCACCGTGCAAGCCGTTCAGGGTTTCCTCGGCCAGCAGCAGCTGGCTGGCGATTTCATTGATCTTGCGGCGGCTGGAGCGGGCGTGGTCGCGCAGCACCTCGAAGGCCGTGTTGCGGTCCGTCTGGAACTTGCCCATCAGCAAGCCAACGGCCAGACTCGTCTCGCGGCCCGCGGCCAGCGCCGCATTCAGGTTCAGCTCGGTGCGCCGCAGCTGGCGGATCTCGTCGGCACGCGCCAGGCCCGCTTCGAAGGCGGGCATCAAGCGGCCTTCATCGACGGGTTTCACCACGTAGCCGACGGCGCCGTAGGCGGCCGCCTGCTTGCCCGATTCGCTGTCGCCGCTGCCGGACAGGAACATGAACGGCACGGTCGTCTCGCCATGCAGGCGCTTGGCCAGTTCCAGGCCGGACATGCCGGGCATATGGATATCGAGCAAGGCCAGGTCCGGCTCGCGCTGGGCGATCAGCTGCAGCGCCACTTCGGCCGAATGGGCCAGGGCCGTCTCGTAGCCGGCATGGCGCAGGACTTCGCCGAGGAATTCCAACAGCAGCTGGTCATCGTCAACGATCAGGATAAGGCGTTTCGTGGCGGCTGGCTGACTCATGGGTGGGGGACCTCGGTAATGAATGATGTTCTTATTATATGCCGATTATTGCCCCAAATCAGCCTTGCACCCCCATGCTCATGCAGCAAACAACTGATTGAATTGCTGCACCGCAATATCCACATCGTCCGCCCCGTAAGCATCGTTAAAGACGCTGCTGATGGCCGCCACCATGTCGGCGCCGCGCGCGACCAGCGGCGCGGCGTTGTCCGACGTCATGCCGCCGATCACCACGCAGGGCAAGGCGATTTCGCGCTTCGCCTGCGGCACGATATCGAGGGGTGTGGTGACCGGATACTTTTTCACCAGCGAGGGATAAAAACCGCCAAAGGCCACGTAGCTGGCGCCGCCGGCCTCGGCCGTCCTGGCCAGCGCCATGTCGCCATAGCAGGAGGCGCCGACGAGCTTGTCCTTGCCCAGGCGGGCGCGCACCTGCGCGACGGACGCGTCCAGGCCACCCACGTGCACGCCGTCCGCGTCGAGTTCTTCGCACAGTTCGATAAAGTCATTGATGATGAAGGGTACGCCATATTTGCGGGCCAGGGCCAGCAAGGCGCCCGCCTGCTCGCGCCGCTGCTGCGCCTCGGCGCTCTTGTGGCGGTATTGCAGCAGGGCCACGCCGCCGTGCAAGGCCTGTTCCGTGATATCGAGCAGGCGGTCGGTGTCGTCCCAGTTCGGGGTGACCAGATACAGTCCACGCATGATGTTTCCTTATTGAATGAATCGTTGCGGTATAAGTTGACCGGGCGCAATCGCATACGCATCGGACAAGGCCGCATGGCAATAGGCTTGCGCCAGGTCCAGCGCTTCCGGCAACGCCTGTCCCAAGGCCAGCCGCGCCGCGATGGCGGAGGCCAAAGTACAGCCGCTGCCGTGGAATTCGCCGGGCAAACGGGGCCAGCGCCACTCGCGCTCGCCGCCATCGGCGCCGAACCAGCGGTTGACGACCGTCGCGCCGTCGCCATGGCCACCCGTCACCAGCACGTGAGCACAGCCTTGCGCAAGCAGGCGGCTTGCACCGCCGAGGGCCAGCGCTTCCGGCCCGTTCGGCACGATCACGCTCGTCACCGGCAGCAAGGGCGCCAGCGCCAGCACGGCATCGTCCCGGCTGAGCACGTCACCATGGCCGCTGGCCAGCACGGGATCGAGCACCACGGGCAAGTGCGGCCGGGTTTGCCGCCATTGCGCGATCAGCTGCGCGATGACGGCCGCATTCGCGGCGCTGCCGGGGATGCCGATCTTGACGGCGTGAATCGCCATCTTGTCGCTCAGCGCCAGCGCCTGCCGGCGCAGCCATTCCGGCGCCACCGGCTGCACGCCGAAGACCCTGTCGTTGTCCTGCACCGTCAGCGCCGTGACGACGGGCAAGGCGTGCGCGCCCTGCGCCGCAATGGCCACAATATCGGCGGCGATGCCGGCGCCGCCGGAAGGATCGACGCCGGCAAACACCAGCACCGTCGGCAACGTTGGCACCATCACGCCAGGCGGCCCGCCATCGGCGACGACGGGGAAGCGGCAAATTTGCGCGGCATGCGTCCCGCCAGAAACGCTTCGCGCCCGGCCCGCACGGCCAGCTTCATGGCGCGCGCCATGCGCACGGGATCGCGCGCGCCGGCGATGGCCGTATTCATCAGCACGCCATCGCAACCGAGCTCCATGGCAATGGCCGCATCCGACGCCGTGCCCACGCCCGCGTCCACCAGCACCGGCACTTTGGCCTGGTCGATGATCAAGGACAAATTCCACGGATTCAAGATGCCCATGCCCGAGCCGATCAGCGAGGCCAGCGGCATGACGGCCACGCAGCCGATGTCTTCCAGTATCTTCGCCTGGATGGGGTCGTCGCTGCAATAGACCATCACGTCAAAACCATCCTTGACCAGCGCTTCGGCGGCAATTAACGTTTCCGGCATGTGCGGAAACAGGGTCTTTTCGTCGCCCAGCACTTCGAGTTTGACCAGATTGCGCCCACCCAGCAGTTCGCGCGCCAGCTGCAGGGTGTAGACGGCGTCTTTCGCGTTGTAGCAGCCGGCCGTGTTCGGCAAGATCGTGTACTGGTCCGGCGGTACGAAGTCCAGCAGGCTGGGCGCGTTCGGGTCTTGCCCGATATTCACGCGACGGATCGCCACCGTGATGATCTGCGCCTCGGCCGCGTCCGTCGCCTCGCGCGTCTGCGGCAAATCCCTGTACTTGCCGCTGCCGACCAGCAGGCGCGATTGGTACTGTTTGCCTGCGATGGTCAGCAGGTCGTTGTTTATTTCCGTGTTCATGTTCTGTTCCTTGTCTTTTCTCAAACTAGCCGCCGCCGATGGCGCGCACGATCTCTACTTGGTCTTGCGTTTGCAAGACCTGTCCCGGCCACGCCTTGCGCGGCACGACGTTGCGGTTGACGGCCAGCGCCAGCGCCTGGTTTTCCAGCGACAGCGCGGCGATCAATTGATCGAGGGTTTGCCCCGGCGGCACCTGGTGCGGCGCGCCGTTGAGCGTGATGGATATCAATGCAGGCATCACGCTCTCCTTCAGACCTTGCGGTACAGCTCGGCGCCGTTCTTGATGAACTCGATGGCCTTGACTTCCATGCCCTGTTGGAGCGCCTTGTCTTCCGCGATGCCCATGCCGGCCGCGTACTCGCGCACTTCCTGCGTGATCTTCATCGAGCAGAAGTGGGGGCCGCACATGGAGCAGAAATGCGCCACCTTGGCCGAATCCTTGGGCAGGGTTTCATCGTGGAATTCGCGCGCCTTGTCCGGGTCCAGGCCGATGTTGAACTGGTCGTCCCAGCGGAATTCGAAGCGGGCTTTCGACAGCGCATTGTCGCGGATTTGCGCGCCCGGATGGCCTTTCGCCAAGTCGGCCGCATGCGCCGCGATCTTGTAGGTGATGATGCCGTCCTTGACGTCGGCCTTGTTGGGCAAGCCCAGGTGTTCCTTCGGCGTCACGTAGCACAACATGGCCGTGCCGTACCAGCCGATCATGGCCGCGCCGATGCCCGAGGTGATGTGGTCGTAGCCGGGCGCAATGTCCGTCGTCAACGGTCCCAGCGTGTAGAACGGTGCTTCGCCGCACTGCTCCAGCTGCAAGTCCATGTTTTCCTTGATCAATTGCATCGGTACGTGGCCCGGGCCCTCGATCATCACCTGCACATCGTGTTTCCAGGCAACCTGCGTCAGCTCGCCCAGGGTCTTCAGTTCGCCCAGCTGCGCCTCGTCGTTGGCGTCATAGATGGAGCCGGGACGCAAGCCGTCGCCCAGCGAGAACGACACGTCGTACGCCTTCATGATTTCGCAGATCTCTTCGAAATGCGTGTACAGGAACGATTCCTGGTGGTGCGCCAGGCACCATTTCGCCATGATGGAGCCGCCGCGCGAGACGATGCCCGTCAGGCGCTTGGCCGTCATCGGCACGTAGCGCAGCAGCACGCCTGCGTGGATGGTGAAGTAATCGACGCCCTGCTCCGCCTGTTCAATGAGGGTGTCGCGGAAGATTTCCCACGTCAGATCCTCGGCCTTGCCGTTGACCTTTTCCAGCGCCTGGTAGATGGGCACGGTGCCAATCGGTACGGGGCTGTTGCGCACGATCCATTCGCGCGTCTCGTGGATGTGCTTGCCGGTGGACAAGTCCATCACGTTGTCGCCGCCCCAGCGTATGGCCCAGGTCATCTTTTCCACTTCCTCGCCGATGGAAGACGTGACGGCGGAATTGCCGATGTTCGCATTGATTTTCACCAGGAAATTGCGGCCGATGATCATCGGCTCGACTTCCGGGTGGTTGATATTGGCGGGGATGATGGCGCGGCCGCGGGCGATTTCCTCGCGCACGAATTCCGGCGTGATTTCCGCCGGGATGCTGGCGCCAAACGACTGGCCCGGATGCTGGCGGCCCATCAGGTCGGCCAGGCGCTCGCCCATGGGACCGGAAGCTTTCAGTTCACGCAGATATTCCTGGCGGCGCATGTTTTCGCGGATGGCGACGAATTCCATTTCCGGCGTGATGATGCCGCGCCGCGCGTAATGCATTTGCGTGACGTTCTTGCCGGCAATGGCGCGGCGCGGCTTGCGGTGCAGGTTGAAACGCAGCTCGGCCAGCTTCGGATCTGCCAGGCGGGCGATGCCGTAGTCGGAGGTGGGGCCGGGCAATTCTTCCGTGTCGGCACGCTCCATGATCCACGGCAGGCGCGGCGTATCGAGGCCGGAGCGGATGTCGATCTGCACGTCCGGGTCCGTGTAGGGGCCGGAGGTGTCGTAGACGTAGATCGGCGGATTCTTTTCGCCGCCGAACGACGCTTCCGTGTCGGACTGGCTGATTTCGCGCATGGGCACGCGGATGTCGGGGCGGCTGCCCTGCACGTAGATCTTGCGCGAATTGGGCAGCGGCGCGATGGCGGCTTCGTCGACCGTGGCGGTGGCGGAGAGGAATTTCGGGTTGGCGTTCATTTTGGCTCCTTGGCTAGACTTGTTTTAAGCCTGGAGCCAGCTAAGGAGGTTCGGCTGCGCGCACGCGGAAAGGCGGGGTGCGTTCATCCTAAAGCTTCCCTTCGCTGGCATTATCCAGATCAGGTTCGGAGGGTATTTCTCACCCGCGCTTGCACTGTATTTCTACAGCGAAAGGCAGGACCCCTAGCGTTTGCCGCCTTGCGGCAGCGAGCCAATTATACGCGCTTCGCGCCGCGTGGCCAGATGATTTCTTGCAGGTGTAGTCTTTGCGCATCTGCTGCAATGCAGCAGACGGCGTCACGCTTATTTCTTCTTGCCCCAGCGCCAGGCGGTCGGTTCGCCCTTCCGCTGGCAGATGAAAATGAGCACGGCGACGATGGCCACTTCATAGACGATGTAGCCGAGCAGCATGGTTTGCGGCGGGAACAGGAAGGCGCCGCAGGCGAACAGCGCCAGCGCGGCCAGGAACACCAGCC
The DNA here is from genome assembly GCF_058798615.1 of Janthinobacterium sp. GW822-FHT07H11. Classification (NCBI taxonomy): domain Bacteria; kingdom Pseudomonadati; phylum Pseudomonadota; class Betaproteobacteria; order Burkholderiales; family Oxalobacteraceae; genus Janthinobacterium; species Janthinobacterium sp. GW822-FHT07H11. Next base: position 1,213,180 of record NZ_CM179507.1, on the reverse strand, counting down.
AGCCCTGCCAGGTGATGGGCAAGCCCCAGCCCCAGCCATAGGTCTTGGCGGGAAACCAGTATTGCGGAGGTATTTTGTCAGCCATGATGCGTTCCTTGTCGATATGGATGGCACCAAGTATAAATCACGCCCCTCGCAAGCGCTCCGTGACATCGAGGCCGATGCCGCGGTAGCCGATGAAGCGGCTGCCATTGTCGAACATCGGTTCGCCGCTGACCTGCAGGTATTGCGTGCTGCCGTCGAGGTTGGCGCGGCTGTAGATGAAGTCGAGGAACGGTTCGCGCGCGGCGATCTTGGCATCGAGCAAGGCACGCTCGGTGGCGTTCCAGCGCTGCGGTTCTTCCTCGCTGCCGATGCCCAGCATCTCGGCCACGGGGCCGGAAAAGCGCGTCAAATTGCCCTGCGCATCCTGTTCCCAGTACCAGTCGGACGACAGTTCCGTGAAGCGCTGGAAGCGCGCTTCGCTTTCGCGCAATTCCGCCGTGCGGTCTTCCACCATCTGCTCCAGCGACTTGTTGTATTCGGCCAGCTTCTGGTACAGCAAGCGCACTTCCAGCATGTTGTGGATGCGCGTCTTGACTTCCACCAGGTCGAAGGGCTTGCTGACGAAATCCTTGGCGCCCGCCTGCAGGGCGCGCAGCTTGTGGCCGGGCTGGGCCGTGATCACCAGCACCGGCAGGTAGCTGCCCGCCTCGAGGTCGCGCAAGCCTTCCATCACTTCGAAGCCATCCATTTCCGGCATCTGCAGGTCGAGCAGGATCAGGTCATAGCGGTGCTGCTGGTGCAGCGCGCGCACGGCTTGCGGGTCCATGGTGGACGTGATGCGCGTATAGCCGGCATTGCGCAGCACCTGTTCCAGCAGCATGACGTTCGCCTCCTGGTCATCGACGATGAGGATGCTGGCGTTCAGGATCTCGGTGGCTTGAAGCATGGCGGTATTCCTAAAATTGAGTGCTGAATTAGCGTATTGCGTGAGTGTCGTCGGCCAGGCCGTGCGCGGCCGCATGGTGCAGGGCCACGTCGAGCGCATCCATGAATTCGACGACCTTGATCGGCTTGGTCAGGTAGCGGAAGAAACCCGCTTGCAAGCCCTTCTCGATGTCGCGCGGCACGGCATTGGCCGACAGGGCCATGACGGGAATGTGGCTGGTGAGGGGATCATCATGCAGGATGTGCAGCGCGCCATAGCCGCTGATGCCGGGCAGGTTGATATCCATCAAGATCACGTCGGGCTGGTAGGTGCGCGCCAGGTCGATGCCCAGGTGGGCATCGATGGCCGTCAGCAGTTTCAAGTCGCTGCGGCGGGCGATCAATTGCTCGACCAGCGCCAGGTTGGCGGGATTGTCTTCCACGTACAGCAAGGTGCGCTGGCTTTCCTGCGGTTCCTGCACCTGCGGCAGCGCGTCGCCGTCGCCCAGCACCAGTTCCGGCGCGCTGCTGGCGGCCAGCTCGAACCAGAAGGTGGTGCCCACGCCGACGGCGCTGTCGACGCCGATGGTGCCGCCCATCAATTCGACCAGTTGCTTGGTGACGACGAGGCCGATGCCCGTGCCCTCTTCCGTGCTGTTTTCCTGTCCCAGGCGGTTGAAGGGCTGGAACAGCTGCGCCACCTGGGCCGCGTCGAGGCCGGCGCCGCTGTCGCGCACGCTCACGCGCACGCGCTCGCCATGCCGGCTGCATTCGACGGTGACGGCGCCGCCGCCCTGGTTGTACTTGATGGCGTTCGACAACAGGTTGATCATCACCTGTTTCACGCGCGTGCGGTCCGCATGCACATAAAAGGCCTTGCCGCAGCGGGGGAAATGCATGCGGATGCCGCGCTTTTCCGCCTGCGGCGCGATCATGGCCTGGCAATCCTGCAGCACGTCGAGCAACGACATGGCTTCCTGCGACAGGGTGACCTTGCCCGATTCGATCATGGCCAGGTCGAGGATTTCATTGATCAAGCGCAAAAGATACCAGCCGCCCTTGAGGATTTGCTCGATCGAGCGCTGCTGCGGCGGGCTCGGCGGCGGCACGTCGGACGCCATCAACTGGGCAAAGCCCAGCACGGCATTCAGCGGCGTGCGCAATTCATGGCTCATGCTCGACAGGAATTCGGACTTGGCGCGGTTGGCTTTTTCCGCCACCTGGCGCGCTTTCTTCAGCTCGGCATTATTGGTCTCGACCAGCGAGCGCGTGTACGCCTGCTGTTCGCGCAGGCGCTGGTCCAGCAGCGCCTGTTCCGCCTCGACCTGCTTGCGCACCGTGTTGTCGGTGCCGATCAGCAGATAGCCGATGACCTTGCTCTGCGCGTCGCGCAGGGCCGTCACGGAGACGATGGCGGGGAAGCGGCTGCCATCGCTGCGGATGTAGGTCAATTCATAGATGTCTTCGATGCCGCGCGTGGCCTTGAACACGAGCGCTTCCACGCCGGGCGTGATGACGGTGTCGAGCTCGGCACTGAGGGCGGCGGCGCGCGCGACGATTTCTTGCGCGTCAGAAATACCTGCCGGCGTCAGCTTGTCCACCACGTCGCTGGCCGCATAGCCGAGCATGCGTTCGGCGCCCACATTGAAAATCTGGATCACGCCCTGCGCATCGGTGGCGATGCACGAAAAATTGGCGCTGTTGAAAATCGCATCCTGCAAGGCGCCCGCCTTGAGCAGCTGGCGCGGCAGGCTGGCCGCCACCGTGCGCCGGTACAGTGCCAGCAGCAACAGCAGCAGCAGGAATACCAGCGCATCGATCAGATAAGCCGTCTCGACTGGCGCCTGCCAGGCCAGCGCGCCGACGGCCAGCAGGGCGAAGGCACTGAACGAGAATGCCAATGCCATGGGCCAGCGCGAGGGCGCGCGATTAGGGTTATTTTCAACTGAGTGCATGGGTAGCCTGGGCTATGACAACAATAAAGGGGACGGAAATGCGGCGCCTAGCGATCCTGGCGCTGGCGCACGTCCGACAGCAGGCGCGCGAATTCCTTCTTGACGACGCCATAGCATTCGCACACATTGCCTTCGAGGCCGGCGCGGTCCTGTACCGTGATGTGGCCGCGCCGGTAACTGATGAGGCCGCGCTGCTGCAGGCGCCCCGCCGCTTCCGTCACGCCTTCGCGGCGCACGCCCAGCATGTTGGCGATCAATTCCTGCGTCATCGTCAGCTCGCGGTTCGGCAGGCGGTCCATGGTCAGCAGCAGCCAGCGGCACAGTTGCTGCTCCACCGTATGGTGGCGGTTGCACACGGCCGTTTGCGACATCTGCGTGATCAGCGCTTGCGTATAGCGCAGCAGCAAACGCATGACGGGACCGGCGCGGTCGAATTCTTCCATCAGCAGGTGGGCCTTCAGGCGGTAGCCGACGCCGCCCGTCTGCACGACGGCGCGGCTCGGCGTCGAATTGCCGCCCATAAACAGCGACACGCCCACCACGCCCTCGTTGCCGACACCGGCGATTTCGGACGAGCCGCCGTTTTCCAGCAGGTAGTGGATGGAAACGATGGCCGTGGTGGGGAAGTACACATGCTGCAGCTTGTCCCCCGAGTCGTAGATGACATCGCCCAGCAGCATGGAGACTTGCTCCAGATAAGGGGCCAGGCGCGCGAAATCGGCGTCGAGCATGGCGGCGAGCAAATGGTTTTGATTCGGGTTGTGCAGCTGGACATGCGGACTCGACATGGGCAGGTTTCCTGGTTTCCAGTCGTCAGCTAGGGAGATAGATGAAAGGCGTCCGAACGAGGGTCGCCATGGTGCGCAGCGTAACACACTGCTCGCACGGTGGTCCGACTATATTTCTTGTTGGCATGACCGTCCGTTCGGTAGCGAACGGACCCCGCGGCGCTTGCCGCCCTACAGTCCATCACTGCCAGGGCTGCCGTATCACGGATCGGCGCCGGCGCTGCTACCGGACGCCATCATGCAATCATTCTTCAAGCGCATCTCCATTTCCGTCTCCACGTCGGCCCTGATCACGCTGGCCGTCGGACTGTGCCTGACGGCGCTGTGCTATGCCTCAGCGCGGCAGATCGAAGCGGAAACCGCCCGCCTGCTGCTGCAGGACCACGCCAGCATGAAGACGCTGGGCGCGGCCATGCTGCCGGCCCACGGCATGAGCCTGGACGCCAACCGCCGCGGTTCGCTGTACGTGCTGCTGGGCGGAGTGCTGTCGAGCCTGCTGGCGGCCGCCTATGTATACCAACTGGTGTCGCGCAACAGCGTCATTGCCCGCATCACGGGCGAGCGCACGGCCGCGCTGCAGTTCGCCAATTTGCGCCTGTCCGAAGACATCGCCGCGCGCATGCACAATGAAAAGTCGCTGCGCTTGCGCGAACGCATCATCGAAGTGTCGGCCAATGCCATCATCCTGTGCAGCGCCGACGCGCCGGGCTACCTGATCGAGTACGTCAATCCCGCCTTCGAGCGCATCACCGGCTATGCGGCCGGCGAAGTCATCGGACAGCGCCTGGAAGACGTGCAGGGACAGGGACAAGGACGGCAGGACATGCACGCCATTACGGCCGCCCTGCGCGAACAGCGCGAAGGCAAGGCCATCGTGCGCAATGCGCGCAAGGATGGCAGCAGTTACTGGAGCGAGCTGTTCGTCGCGCCCGTGCGCGACGATGGCGATGGCGCCGTCAGTCACTTTGTCGTGGCGCAATACGACATCAGCACCGTCATGCGCTTCGAGCAGGAACTGGAATTCCAGGCCAGGCACGATATCCTCACGGGCCTGGCCAACCGCGCCCTGCTGCGCGAGCGGCTGGAACAGGCGATGGCCGTGACACGGCGCAACCAGTTGCCGCTGTGGGTGGTGTTCATCGACCTTGACCGTTTCAAGTTCGTCAACGATACCCTGGGCCACGACGCGGGCGACAGCGTGCTGAAAAACGTGGCCGAGCGCCTGCGCTGCGCCACGCGCGAAGTCGACACGGTGGCGCGCCTCGGTGGCGACGAATTCGTGCTGCTGCTGCCCCAGCATGGCAACGGCGAGCCGGGGCCGGCCATGCTGCAGCGCATCCTCGACGCCGTGGCGCAGCCGCTGCAGCTGGGCGAATATGAATTTTTTCTCAGCTGCAGCATCGGCGTGGCCGTATATCCCGACGATGGCGGTAATGCCGATACCCTGATCAAGCACGCCGACATCGCCATGTACCGCGCCAAGGAACAGGGACGGGGCCACTGGCAATTCTATGCCTCGGGCATGAATGCGGGCACCCTGGAACGGCTGGGACTGGAAAGCGAATTGCGCCACGCCCTGGCGCGCGGCCAGTTCCACCTCGAATACCAGCCGCAGCTGGAACTGTCCAGCGGGCGGGTGGTGGGCATGGAAGCGCTGCTGCGCTGGCAGCATCCGCAGCTGGGACGCATCGCGCCGGCCAGCTTCATCGGCCTGGCCGAGGAAATGGGCTTGATCATCCCCATCGGCGACTGGGTCCTGCGCACGGCCTGCGCGCAGGCACGCGCCTGGCAACTGCAAGGCCATGGCCCGCTGCGCCTGGCCGTCAACCTGTCGGCACGGCAATTCAAGCAGAAAAACCTGCTGCACGCGGTGGCGCAGGCGCTGGAGGAAACAGGCCTCGGGGCGGCCCAGCTGGAACTGGAATTGACGGAAAGCATGGTGATGCATGACGTGGAACAAGCCACGGCCATCATGGGCAAGCTCAAGGCGCTGGGCGTGCAACTGTCCATCGACGACTTCGGCACCGGCTATTCCAGCCTGGCCTACCTGCGCCACTTTCCCATCGACGTGCTGAAAATCGACAAGACCTTCGTCAGCGACATCACGCACAGCGACGACGACGCGGCCATCGTGCGCGCCATCATTTCGCTGGCGCACAGCCTGCGCCTGAAGGTGATTGCCGAAGGCGTGGAAACGCCGCAGCAGCTGGCCTTCCTGCGCCAGCACGGCTGCGACCAGATGCAGGGCTATCTGTTCAGCCGTCCGCTGGCCGCACCCGCCTTCGAGCAACTATTACTGCAGAGAAAAATGCTGCCCGCTTAAAAAGAGTGGCGCATGCCGATGTTGAAGGCGCGGTTGCCCGTACCCACTTCCGTGGCGTTGCCCACCATGTAGGCGGCGTCGTTGCGGTTGCGGATGTGCGCATAGGCAACATACACCTTGCTGCGCTGGGACAAGGCGTACGTGGCGCCGATGGCCAGCTGCTGCGCATCGCGGTTGGCCGCATTGCGGTCATCCTTGCGCACATAGGAAGCCAGCACGGTGGTCGCGCCGAGCGGCACGGAGACGCCGACGATGGCGTCGCGGCTGTCCGTCGAAGCGGTGGGCGCCTGCGCCGCGCCATACGGATTTTCCGCGAAGAACAGGGAACTGCCCTCGCCCGTGTTGCGACCATAGCCGCCAAACGCCGTGGCCACGCCGAAGTTGTAATTACCTGCGAGGATAGTGTTGTTCGCGTCGGCCTTGCCCGGCTCGCCGCCACGGCTCTGGCGCGCCAGGCGCAGGGTCAAAGGACCATTGACATAGCCCAGGGACAGGCCCAGCGAGCGTTGATCCGCCACCATACCCGTGTGTTCGCCAAAACCGTACATCACCGTGGCGGTGACGCCGCGCAGCTCGGGCGAGGTGTAGCGCACGGTGTTGTCGATGCGCGTGGCCGAATAGCCGGCCAGGTTGGTCGCCGCGCCGGCAAAGCCGCCTTCGAACGGGTCTGCCACGTCGGTCAGGGCCTGGCTTTGCAGGTTGTACTGGCGACCCACGGTGAGCATGCCCAGCGGGCTGTCGATGCCGACAAAGGCCTGGCGGCCAAACAATTGCCCCGCCTGGTCCGAGCGGCCCGTGTCGCTCAGGACACCGGCTTCCAGGGTGAACACGGCTTGCCAGCCATTGCCCAGCGCTTCCGTGCCGCGCAGGCCCAGGCGCGAACCGGCCGAGATACCGCTGGTGAGCTTGCTGACGCCGCCTTCCTGCACCAGGCCCGCATCCATCAGGCCATACATGGTAACGGAAGACGGGGCGACGGACGACTGGGCGTGGGCGGCAGGCAAGGCGCCCAGGGTGGTCGCAAGACCGGCAAAGATGGCGATTTTTTTCATGATGATTTCCTTGTAAAAGCGAAACCAGGAAAGCGGCGGCCACGGCGGGGCCACAGGCGGCAAGGCGCCATGCGGGGGTGCCGTATCACAAGACGACGCGCCGGACAACAGATCCTGGCTAAGCTGTGGCGGCAGCGGCGAGCGATGAGGCTCCGCTTTGATTCCGCCGTGAATGGTGCACCGCTGGCGGTGCGCGTGGCTCAGGCGCCCGGCCCGGAGGGGACGCACTGAAGGTGGCTGGCATCGCTGATGCGCTGGCCTTGAGACGCGGACGAGTGCTGGATATGAAACTGCTATGCAACCGCGTCTGCTGGCGCCGTCCGCAAGGATGGGGCAGGAGGCGCCGAGGCCGGCATTATAGCATCGGCCGCCCTTTCAGCCCCGTTTTATTGCGCCCTCTGTTGTTAAGTAAGCCCCAATAAATTATTGTGATTTCTGACTTCCATAACCGGCGCTCTGCGGCGTTGCCCGCTGCTAGCAGTGCTCGCACTGCGTCGCGGCTGGCGCCTTGCATAGCATCCGGTTCTGTTCGTCATAATTTCACAATAATTTCCTGAGGATTACTTAGTTCGCGGCCCGCCAGGCCGCCAAAACACTGAAAAAGGCTTGTTGCCACGCTGCAGGCGTTGCCGTGTCATCTATAATGGTTCCTTTTGCCAATCACACGCCAAATCATGGAATTAGCCAAGTCTTTCGAGCCCGCCGACATTGAACAATTCTGGCGCACCGAGTGGGAACAGCGCGGTTACTTTACCGCCACCCTCGATGCCGGAAAACCTTCCTTCAGCATCCAGTTGCCGCCGCCGAACGTCACCGGCACCCTGCACATGGGCCATGCGTTCAACCAGACCATCATGGATGGCCTGACCCGCTACCACCGCATGCTGGGCCACAACACGGCCTGGATACCGGGCACCGACCACGCGGGCATCGCCACGCAAATCGTCGTGCAACGCCAGCTGGACGCGCAAAAGATTTCGCGCCATGACCTGGGCCGCGAGAAATTCGTGGAAAAAGTGTGGGAATGGAAAGAAAAATCGGGTTCCATCATCACCGGCCAGATGCGCCGCCTGGGCGCCTCGGCCGACTGGCAGCGCGAATACTTCACGATGGATGAACCGCGCTCGAAAGTCGTCACCGACGTCTTCGTGCGCCTGTTCGAGCAGGGCCTGATCTACCGCGGCAAGCGCCTGGTGAACTGGGACCCCGTGCTGGGCACGGCCGTGTCCGACCTGGAAGTGGTGTCGGAAGAAGAAGACGGCTCCATGTGGTACATCAAATACCCGCTGGCCGACGGCAGCGGTTTCCTGACGGTGGCCACCACGCGTCCTGAAACCATGCTGGGCGACGTGGCCGTGGCCGTCGATCCGACGGACGAGCGCTACACGGCGCTGGTGGGCAAGATGCTGAAACTGCCATTGACGGACCGCGAAATCCCCATCATCGCCGACGAATACGTCGACAAGGAATTCGGCACCGGCTGCGTGAAGATCACGCCGGCGCACGACATGAACGATTACGCCGTCGGCCAGCGCCACAAACTGGCGCAGATCGTCATTTTGACCCTGGATGCGAAGATCACCGACGACGCGCCCGAGGCTTACCGCGGCATGGACCGCTTCGCCGCGCGCAAGCAGATCGTCGCCGACCTCGACGCGCAAGGCTTGCTGGAACAGGTCAAGCCGCACAAGCTGATGGTGCCGCGCGGCGACCGCACGGGCGTCGTCATCGAGCCGATGCTGACGGACCAGTGGTTCGTCGCCATGAGCAAACCGGCCCCGGAAGGCACTTTCTTCCCAGGCAAGTCGATCGCCGAGACGGCGCTGGACAAGGTCGCCAATGGCGAAATCAAGTTCGTGCCGGAAAACTGGAGCACCACCTACAACCAGTGGCTCAACAACATCCAGGACTGGTGCATCTCGCGCCAGCTGTGGTGGGGCCATCAGATCCCGGCCTGGTACGACGACAAGGGCAATATCTTTGTTGCGAAAACGCAAGCCGAAGCGGAAGCCAAGGCCCTGGCCGCCGGCAGCACGGGCCCCTTGAAGCGCGACGACGACGTGCTCGACACGTGGTTCTCGTCGGCCCTGGTGCCGTTCTCGACCATGGGTTGGCCGGAAGAAACACCGGACATGAAGGCTTTCCTGCCCTCGTCCGTGCTGGTCACGGGTTTCGACATCATCTTCTTCTGGGTCGCGCGCATGGTCATGATGACGGCGCACTTTACGGGCAAGGTACCGTTTGAAACCGTCTACGTGCACGGCCTGGTGCGTGACTCGACGGGGCAGAAGATGTCCAAGTCGAAGGGCAACACGCTGGACCCGATCGACCTGATCGACGGCATCGACCTGGAAGGCTTGATCGTCAAGCGCACCACGGGCCTGATGAACCCGCGCGACGCGGAAAAGATCACCAAGGCGACGCGCAAGGAATTCCCGGAAGGCATTTCGGCCTACGGCACGGACGCCGTGCGCTTCACCATGGCCAGCTATGCCTCGCTGGGCCGCAACATCAATTTCGACCTGGGCCGCTGCGAAGGCTACCGCAACTTCTGCAACAAGATGTGGAACGCCACGCGTTTCGTCATGATGAATACGGAAGGCAAGGATTGCACGGCCAACGATGTTGATCTGTCGCAAGCGGACAAGTGGATTATTTCCCTGCTGCAAAAAGCGGAGCTGGACGTGGCCAAGGGCTTCGAAGACTTCCGCTTCGACAACATCGCCGCATCGATCTACAAATTCGTCTGGGACGAGTATTGCGACTGGTACCTGGAAGTAGCGAAAGTCCAGGTACAGCAGGGTACGGAAGGCCAGCAGCGCGCCACCCGCCACACCCTGCTGCGCGTGCTGGAAGTGGTGCTGCGCCTGGCCCATCCGATCATCCCGTTTGTCACGGAAGCGCTGTGGCAAAGCGTTGCGCCGCTGGCCGGCAAGCTGCCGAAGGCCGACGGTGAGCCCAAGGGCGTGTCCATCATGATGCAGCCGTATCCGATCGCCAACACCGACAAGCTCGACGAGTCGGCCGAAGCGTGGATGCAGCAGCTGAAGGCCTTGACGGATGCGACGCGCAACCTGCGCGGTGAAATGCAGATTTCGCCATCCGTGCGCGTGCCGCTGATCGTCGAAGCGGGCAATGCGACGGAAAAGGCCGCGCTGGCCTCGTACGCGCCGTACATCCAGTCGCTGGGCAAGCTGGCCGACGTGCAGATCGTCGATGCCTTGCCGGACTCGCCAGCGGCCGTCGCCATCGTCGGCACCACCAAGCTGATGCTGAAAGTGGAAATCGACGTGGCTGCCGAACGCGAGCGCCTGGGCAAGGAAATCGCCCGCATCGAAGCAGAAATTGCCAAGGTCAACAGCAAGTTGGGCAATGAAAGCTTCGTCGCGCGCGCCCCGGCCGCCATCGTTGCGCAAGAAAACGAGCGTTTGCTCAGTTTTTCGGCGACAATTGAAAAACTGCGCGAACAGTTTGCTAAACTAGCCAGCGCATAAGGCAAGCTGGGAAGGATTGCGCGGCGTCATCCGTGACGCCGCGCAGCACTGCTGGTCTTGCCTTGGTATATAACTGTTCGTGACCCGATCAAAAAAACCATTGGAGACTGGCAATGCATAAAATATTCAAAGCAAGCATCACAGCAAGCATCATGGTGGCCGCCCTGGCCATCGCCGGCAGCGCCGCCGCGCGCGACGGCAACTACACCCCCGTGGGCACGTGGAAAACCATCGACGACGCCAGCGGCAAGCCGAAATCGCTGATCGTCATCACGGAAAGCAACGGCGTCTTGCAAGGCAAGATCGACAAGCTGTTCCGCGGGCCTGACGAAGATCAAAACCCCAAGTGCGACAAGTGTACGGGCGCCAAGAAAGACCAGCCCATCGTCGGCATGGTGATCCTGTCCGGCCTGAAATATGACGGCAAGGAATGGACGGGCGGCGAAATCATGGACCCGGCCAATGGCAAGACCTACAAGAGCAAGGCCGAACTGATTGAAGGCGGCACCAAGCTGCAAGTGCGCGGCTATGTGGGCGTGCCGATGTTTGGCCGCTCGCAGACGTGGGTGCGCGAAGAATAAACCTCATCGCTTCCCGACCGAAGCCGGCCCCGCCGGCTTTTTTTGCGCCTGTCCGCCTGCCCTGCTGTTGTTTTCCAGGCCGAAGTGCACATTTTTGACGCTATCTGCCCATCCCGGCAGCCTATGCGCGCCACCGAACATACTTGAAGTTTCCTAAATGAAATAGTGCATGCCTGTGACGCCATCGCCCTGCAGCGAAAGGCGGCATGGCTCTGCCGGATGACCTCATCCGCGGATGCCCGGCAATGACTGCCATGCACAAAGGAACTATATGACACTCTTCAAGCGATTTTTGAGCCCGCTGCTCGTCCCGGCCGGTTTGCTGGCCATGGCCATCCTGGCCGGCTGCGGCGGCGGCGACCAGGGACGCGATCCCATTCTCGGCTTGCCGGGCGCCACCTTGTCCAGCCTGGCCGTCACGCCCGCCACGGCCACGGTCGCTATCGGTGCCGGCCAGCAATTCACGGCCGTCGCCACGTATAGCGATGGTTCCTCGCAAGACGTCAGCGCCAAGGCGGCCTGGACGTCGGCCACGCCGGCCAGCGCGAGCGTCAATGCGGGCACGGGCTTGAGCACCGGCATCGCTGCAGGCACCTCGAGCATCGCTGCCGCGTTCGGCGGCAAGAGCGCAGCGGCCCAGTTGACCGTCTCGCCCGCCACCTTGACGGCCATCGCCCTCACGCCGCTCGCGCCATCGATCGCCATCGGCGCCACGCAGCAATTTGCGGTGACGGGCAGCTTCAGCGACGGCTCCGCGCGCGACGTGACGAGCATATCGGCCTTTGCTTCCGCCAGTCCCGCCACGGCCAGCATCGGCGCCGGCGGATTGGCGCTGGGCAAGGTTGCCGGCACGACGCAGATCACGGCCAGCACGGGCACGCTGACAAGCAGCACCGTGCTGACCGTCAGGCCAGCGACCTTGCTGTCGATCGCCGTCACGCCGCAAAACCCCATCGTGCCGGTGGCCGCCACGCGCCAGCTGGCCGTCATCGCCACCTACTCGGACAACAGCACCGCTGACGTCACGGCCGGCAGCAGCTTCGTGTCAGTCACGCCAGCGGCGGCCACGGTCGCCAGCAGCGGCCGCGTCACCGGCGTTGCCTTTGGCAGCAGCGTCATGAACGCCAGCTTCAACGGCAAGACCGCCAGCACCACCGTCACCGTCCCTGCCCTTACCCTGGTCAGCATCGCCGTCACGCCAGCCACCGCCAGCGTCGCCGTCGGTGCCCAGCAGCAATTCGTTGCCACGGCAAGCTATTCCGACAGCTCAAGCGCCATCATCACCAACAGCGCCAGCTGGACTTCGGGCACCGTCGCCAACGCCACGGTACTGAACACGGGCATCGCCACCGGCATCGCCGCCGGCACCAGCAGCATCACGGCCACGGCCGGCGGCCAGTCGGGCAGCGCGCTGCTGACCGTTACGGCAGTCGCCATCCCGCCCGTCCTCAACCCGATCATCCTGGGCCGCGCGGCACCGTTCGGCGTGCTGGCCGGCACCTCGATCACCAACAATTCGGGCGGCACCACCTTGATCACGGGCGACGTCGGCGCGCCATCGCAAACGGTCGATCCGACCCAGGCGGCCGGTTTCAATAACTACAAGTCGGGCGCCATCCTGGCCGGCGCCATGACGGATCTGCAAGCGGCTATCACGGACGGCAACAGCCGGACCTGCGACGTCAGCTTTGCCGGCGGCATCGATCTGGGCGGCCAGACCTTCGGCCCCGGCGTGTATTGCTATGCGGGCGCCATCAGCATCACGGGCACGCTGACCCTGAACGGTCCCGGCGTGTACATCTTCCGCACGGCATTGACGCTCGATTCGACCGTCAACTCGGTGGTGGCCCTGAACAATGGCGCCACGGCCGACAACGTCAGCTGGCTGCCCGTCGGCCCCACCACCCTGGCCGCCAACAGCGTCTTCAAGGGCAACATCCTGGGCCAGTCGGCCGCCATCACGGTGGGCGACAACACGACCCTGCTCAACGGCCGCGTGCTGACGGCTGCCGCCGTCACCCTGCGCAACAACCAGATCACCAAATAAACGGGACATGACCATGACGATCGCACACACACTGGGCGCCCTGAGCGTGATGACCGGCGCCTTGCTGGCGGCCCACTCGGCGCAGGCGCAGGACAACACCTTCATCAACCCGGACTGGGCCAACAGCGCCTGGTACATCGGCGCGGGCGTGGGCCAGTCGCGCGCCACCATCGACGAACCGCGCCTGCGCGCCAGCCTGGCCGCCAACGGCGAAACCGTCACCGGTTTCACCAAGGACCAGCGCGACACCGGCTATAAACTGTTTGTCGGCCGGCAACTGAACCAGTATGTCGCCGTGGAAGCGGGCTACTTTGACCTGGGCAAGTTCGACTTCCAGTCCACCACCAGCGGCAACGGCGTACTCAACGGGCAAGCGGGCTTTCGCGGCGTGAACCTGGACTTGCTGGGCCAGCTTCCGCTGTCGCAGCGTTTGTCACTGCTGGGCCGCGTCGGCATGCATTACACGAAGACCAGCACGGAGTTCAGCGGCAACCGCCTGCTGGGTTCGTCCAACATGCATGCGAGCGAGCGCAAGCTCAACGCCAAGCTGGGCCTGGGCCTGGAATACAAGTTCAGCGAAGCGCTGGCCCTGCGCGGCGAAGTGGAGCGCTATCGCGTGAACGATGCCGTCGGCAACCGCGGCGATGCGGACCTGTATTCCGTCAGCCTCGTGTATAAACTGGGCCGCCCGGCCAGCGCCACGCCGGCCTACCAGCCCGCGCCACCGGCGGCATTGCCGCCGATCAGCGAAAGCATGCCGGCGCCCGTCGCCGTGGCCGAACCGGCCCCGGCCCCCGTCTCGGAAAAAGTGTCGTTTGCCGCGGAGGCGCTGTTTGATTTCGATCAATCGACGCTCAAGCCGCAAGGCAAGGCGGCGCTGGACCAGCTGCTGGGCCAGTTGCACGGCATGGATGTGGAGGTGATCGTCACGGTGGGCCATACGGATGCCGTCGGTTCCGCTGCCTACAACCAGAAACTGTCCCTGCGCCGCGCCGAAGCCGTCAAGGCTTACCTGGTGGCGCAAGGCGTGGAAACGAACCGCGTCTACACGGAAGGCAAGGGAGAAACGCAGCCCGTGGCCGACAACACGAGTGCCGCCGGCCGCGCCAAGAACCGCCGCGTGACGGTGGAAGTGGTGGGCACGCGCAAAGTCATGCGTTAAGTTTGACGCGCACAAAAAAAACCGGCTTGCGCCGGTTTTTTTACGTCTGCGGCGCTGCCGGCTTGCGGTGATGCTTGCTCAGATGCCGGTCCAGGCTGTTGGCGAACTGCTGCCGGTCCGACTGGCTGAAGGCGGCCGGGCCGCCCGTGTCCACGCCGCCGCTGCGCAATTCTTCCATGAAGGCGCGCATCGTCAGTTGCTGGGCGATATTATCTTTCGTATAAAACTCGCCGCGCGGATTGAGCGCAAAGCCGCCCTTGGCCAGCACGTCGGCGGCCAGCGGGATGTCGCCCGTGATGACCAGGTCGCCGGGATTGAGCAGCCGCACGATTTCCTGGTCGGCCACGTCCGCGCCCGACGGCACTTGCACGGTGCGGATGAAGCGCGACGGCGGCACGCGCAAGCCCTGGTTCGCCACCAGGGTGAGCGGCAACTCCAGCCGGTCGGCCACGCGGTACAGGATGTCCTTGATGACCACGGGACAGGCATCGGCATCGATCCAGATTTGCATACCCGGCATGCCAGGCCTTCCCTCGTCCGCCATCACAGTTCCCACGCTTCGCCGCCCGGGCCCATGCGCGGCGCGCTGACGCCGAAGTGCAGGTAGGCGGCAGGCGTGGCGACCCGGCCGCGCGGCGTGCGCTGCAAAAAGCCTTGCTGTATCAGATAAGGTTCCAGCACGTCTTCGATGGTATCGGCCGCTTCGCCGATGGCGGCGGCCAGGTTGCCGATGCCGACGGGGCCGCCGCCGAACTTGAACAGCACGGCTTCGAGCAATTTACGGTCCATCACGTCGAAGCCGGCGGAATCGACGTCGAGCATGGCCAGCGCGCGGTCGGCCACCACCTTGGTGATCTCGCCATTGCTCTTGACCTCGGCGAAATCGCGCACGCGGCGCAGCAGGCGGTTGGCGATGCGCGGCGTGCCGCGCGCGCGCTGGGCGATCTCATGCGCGCCTTCCGGGTCGATCGGGGCCTTCAGCAAGGCGGCGCTGCGCGTGACGATCTTCGTCAATTCGCCCGTGTTATAGAACTCGAGCCGGGCGACGATGCCGAAGCGGTCGCGCAGCGGATTGGTCAGCATGCCGGCGCGCGTGGTGGCGCCCACTAATGTAAACGGTTGCAGATCGAGTTTCACGGAACGGGCAGCCGGGCCTTCGCCGATCATGATATCGATTTGATAATCCTCAAGCGCCGGATACAAGATTTCTTCGACGACGGGCGACAGGCGGTGGATTTCATCGATGAACAGGACGTCGTTCGCTTCCAGGTTCGTCAAGATCGCCGCCAGGTCGCCCGGGCGCTCGAGCACGGGGCCGGAGGTCTGGCGCAAGTTCACCCCCATTTCGCGCGCGATGATGTGCGCCAGGGTCGTCTTGCCCAGGCCCGGCGGGCCGAACAGCAAGGTGTGATCGAGCGCTTCCTTGCGCTGGCGCGCGGCCGTGATGAAGATTTCCAGCTGGTCGCGGATCTTTTCCTGGCCCACGTACTCATCTAACTGCTTGGGCCGCAAGGCCCGTTCGATCGCCTCTTCGTTGTGCGAGATGGGCGCCGCGTCGATGATGCGCTGTTCCGTGAAGCTGTCGGTCTGGATGCTCATGCGTTATCAGCCTTTCGACAGCGCTTTCAGCGCCAGTTTGATGCCATCCGACACACCGCTGCCGGCCGGCACGTTCTTCACGGCGGCCAGCGCTTCCTTGTCCGAGTAGCCGAGCGCCACCAGCGCGTTGAGGATGTCCGATTGCGCATCGGGCGCCGCGTGCGCACCCAGCGGACCGAGATCCGCACCGATCTTGCCCTTCAATTCCAGCAACAGCCGTTCCGCCGTCTTCTTGCCGATGCCCGGCACTTTCACCAGGCGGCCGGAATCCTGCAAGGTGATCGCTTGCGCCAGGTCGGCGATCGTCATGCCGGACAGAATCGACAGGGCCATGCGCGCGCCCACGCCCGTGATCTTGATCAACTGGCGGAACACGGCGCGCTCGGCCGCATTGCCGAAGCCAAACAGCAGGTGCGCATCTTCGCGGATGGCCTGGTGCGTGAACAGCACGACTTTTTCGCCCACGTGGGGCAAGTTGTAAAAGGTGCTCATCGGCACGTCGACTTCATAGCCGACGCCCTGGCAATCGACCAGCAATTGTGGCGGATTTTTTTCAAGCAAAATACCGGAGAGACGGCCTATCATCGCGTGTTCCTAATGTTGTATGTATATATGAGGGCCATGCAGCTATCCCACCAACCGGCCGCGCTTCATGCGCAAGCCCTGCAACTGGGGCGCCAGCGCGCCGAGCATGGCCAGCGCATCGATGCTGTTGGCGTGGCAAATGGCCACGCCCAGCGCATCGGCCGCATCCGTGCCGGGTAAACCAGGCAAGGACAGCAGCCGGGACACCATGTCCTGCACCTGCTCCTTGGCTGCCTTGCCGTGGCCGGTGACGGCCTGTTTCACTTGCAGGGCCGTGTATTCGGCCACCGACAGGTCAGAATTGACGAGTGCGCAAATGGCCGCGCCGCGTGCCTGCCCCAGCAGCAGGGTCGATTGGGGGTTGACGTTGACAAACACTTTTTCGATGGCCGCGCAGTCGGGCCGGTAGGTGCCGACGATTTCGCTCACGCCCTGCAGGATGATCTTCAGGCGCGGCGGCAATTCACCCTCGGAGGCAGTCTTGACGGTCCCCGACGCGATATAGCGCAGCTTGTTGCCGTGTTTTTCAATGACCCCAAAGCCGGTCGTGCGCAGGCCAGGATCGATGCCAAGAATAATCATCGCCAGATTCTATAATGAATACGGCAGGCACCGGTGAATAACCGGTGCCTGCCGCTGAGTACTTTATCGAGAAGCCGTAGGTCGGATTAGCGGGGCCGAAGGCCGCGCGTAATCCGACAAGCGCAGCTGGCGACGCATGTCGGATTACGCGTACCGCTAATCCGACCTACTCTCTTCACTATATCAATGACGGAAGTGACGCGTTCCGGTATACAACATGACCACGCCGCGCTCGTCCGCCGCATCGATCACTTCCTGGTCGCGCATGGAGCCGCCCGGGTGGATCACGCAGGTCGCGCCCGCATCGACGACGACGTCGAGGCCGTCGCGGAAGGGGAAGAAGGCGTCCGACGCCACCACGGAACCGGTCAGCGACAGGCCCGCGTTCTGCGCCTTGATCGAGGCGATGCGGGCCGAATCGATGCGGCTCATCTGGCCGGCGCCCACGCCCAGGGTCATGTTATTGCCGCAGAAGACGATGGCGTTCGACTTGACGAATTTCGCCACTTTCCAGGCGAACATCAGGTCGGACAATTGCTGTGGCGTCGGCTGCAGCTTGCTGACCACGCGCAAGTCGCCGATGCCGACGTTTTTCGCGTCCGGCGATTGCACCAGCAAGCCGCCACCGACGCGCTTGAAGTCCATGGCGTTGACGCCCGAGCCCAGCGGAATTTCCAGCATGCGCACGTTTTGCTTGCTCGACAGAATCTGTTTCGCTTCGGCGGAGAACGATGGCGCGATCAGCACTTCCACGAACAGCTTGGCGATTTCGCCGGCGGTGGCGCCGTCGAGTTCGGTATTAAACGCGATGATGCCGCCGAATGCGGAAGTCGGGTCCGTCTGCAGCGCGCGCGCATACGCTTCGGCCGCATTCTTGCCCAGGGCTACGCCGCATGGGTTCGCATGCTTGACGATGACGCAGGCAGCGCTCTGTTCGAAGCCGCCCATGCTCTTCACGCATTCCCAGGCCGCATCGGCGTCGGCGATGTTGTTGTACGACAATTCCTTGCCTTGCAGCTGGCGGTAGTTGGCCAGCGCGCCATCGATGGTGACGAGGTCGCGGTAGAAGGCGGCGCTCTGGTGCGGATTCTCGCCGTAGCGCATGTCTTGCACTTTCTCAAATGCAACGTTCAAGATTTGCGGATAGGCGCCGCGCTCGGCGTGCACCTTCGTCGGGCCCAGGCTGGTCAGGTAGTTGGTGATGGCGCCGTCGTATTGCGCCGTGTGCGCAAAGACTTTTTTCGCCAGCATGAACTTGGTGTCATAGCTGACGTCGCCAGCCTTGCCGTCGGCCGAGCGCAACTCCGCCAGCACGGCGTCGTAGTCGGTCGGGTCGCAGATGACGACCACGTCCTTGTGATTCTTGGCTGCCGAGCGCAGCATGGTCGGGCCACCGATATCGATGTTTTCGATCGCGTCTTCCAGCGTGCAATCGGCCTTGGCCACCGTGCCCTGGAACGGGTACAGGTTGACGACCACCATGTCGATGGTCGGCATGTCGTGCTCGACCAGTTTCGACATGTGCTCAGGGAAATCGCGGCGCGCCAGGATACCGCCGTGCACTTTCGGGTGCAGGGTCTTCACGCGGCCATCGAGCATCTCCGGGAAACCCGTGTAATCGGCGACTTCCGTGACGGGAACACCGTTGTCTGCCAGCAATTTGGCGGTGCCGCCGGTGGACAGGAGGTTAACGCCGAGCGCGGACAGGGCGCGGGCGAAGTCGAGAACGCCGGTCTTGTCGGAAACGGAGAGGAGAGCTTGTTTGATCATGGCTGTGGCTAGGTGGTTAAGTGTTCTTGGCGAATGGCGCAGCGCTCAGCTATCGGGCCGGCCCGCTGCGGCGGATTCAAATCTTGGCGTCACTTGCATGCCGGCATTACAGCAAACCGTGCTCCTGCAATTTCTTGCGCAGGGTATTGCGGTTGATGCCCAGCATCTGCGCGGCGTGCGACTGGTTGCCATCGGCGCGTGTCATCACGACTTCCAGGATGGGCTTTTCCACGGTCAGCACGACCATGTCATAGATATTCGATGCTTGCTGTTCGCCCAGGTCATTGAAGTAATCTTCTAGACTTTTCTGTACGACTTCCTGAATGCTTTCTTTGCTCATTTGTATGCTTCAACCGGCTGAACACCTGGCCATCCGGTGCCGCGCCGCTCATGCGGTCCGCGTGCTGCCCTCTTGCCTCGGTGTTGTAATTAATATTGCATGACGCTCTGTATAGGCGCTCGCCCTTGTATTACTGGTAACTGATTTACCTGCTTGTTGCTATCTGCTCATGCTGCCGTGGCTATCGGGTTGATCACATCGATCAGGCCACTTTCACTGGATTCGGAGAGGCGGTATTGTAACCGTTCGCCAAATTTCCATTGCGACTCAAAAAATTGATCGACGGCCAGCAATTGCGCCTCCGTCGACTCCAGCAAGTTCATTTCCTGGCGGAACGCTTCGCCGCCCTCCAGATCCTTGACGTACCAGCCGATGTGCTTGCGCGCCGTGCGCACGCCGAGGAATTCGCCATAAAACGCGTAATGGGCGCGCAAATGCTCGTCCATCAGGGTGCGCACTTCATCCACGTACGGCGCCGGCAACAAGGTGCCGGTACGCAGGAAATGGTCGATCTCGCGGCAAATCCACGGCCGGCCCTGCGCCGCGCGGCCGATCATGACGGCATCGGCGCCCGTTTGATCGAGCACAAAGCGGGCTTTTTCCGGGCTGGTAATGTCGCCATTGGCCACCACGGGGATGCCCACCGATGCTTTCACGGCGGCAATGGTTTCATATTCGGCATCGCCCTTGTAGCCATCGGCGCGCGTGCGGCCGTGCAGGGTCAGCATCTGGATGCCGGCCTGCTCGGCGATGCGGGCGATGGTGAGAGCGTTCTTGTTGGAACGGTTCCAGCCCGTGCGAAATTTCAGGGTGACGGGCACGTCGACGGCCTTGACGACGGCGTGCAGGATCTTTTCGACCAGGCTTTCATCTTGCAGCAGGGCCGAACCGCACCAGCTGTTGCACACCTTTTTGACGGGGCAACCCATGTTGATGTCGATGATCTGCGCGCCCCGGTCCACGTTGAACTTGGCGCAGTCGGCCAGGTCTTGCGGATCGGCACCGGCGATCTGCACGGCTTTCGGCTCCATTTCGCCTGCATGGTCCGTGCGGCGCGAACTTTTTTCCGTCGCCCACAGGCGCGGATTCGACGCCGCCATCTCCGACACGGCATAACCGGCACCGAGCTGCTTGCACAACTGGCGGAAAGGCCGATCCGTCACACCGGCCATGGGGGCGACGAAAACGTTGTTGCGCAGAATGTGAGGGCCGATTTGCACTGAAGAACCTGGAATGGACGGAGGAACCTGCTATTTTAACCGATTCCCTGCCTATTTAATAAGCACTATTTTTTTGGCTCAGTGCGCCAGAGTGGCGCTGGCCAGCCCCTAGCCCAGCTCGTCCATCGCGGGCGCGCTCAAATGTTCGATATTGCCCCAGTGCACCAAATGCAGCTTGCCGTCCGCATAAGAAAAACGGTTCACGCTGGCATTCTTGACCTGGAAGTCGCGTGGGCTGTCGAGCGTCATGCCGACCGCCTCGCGGTAGGCGCACTCGAGCACGCCGCCGTGGGCCACGATGGCGATCGTCTGGCCCTCATACTGCGCGGCCCAGCGGGCGATGGCGCCATTCGCGCGCGCATAGAACTGGCGGAAGCTCTCCGCCTGGCGCTCGCCGGACGGCATGACGGCGTCGATCTGGCGCGATTGCCATTGCGCATACTCATGCGGATAGCGCGCGGCGATGTCCGCATACAGCAAGCCTTCGAAAGCGCCATAGCAGCGCTCGCGCAGCAAGGGGTCCGTCTGCACGGGTAAATCTTTCAATTGAGCAACGGCTTGCGCCGTCTGCTGCGCCCGTTGCAAGTCGCTGGCGATAATGGCGGCCAGCGGTTCGTCCGCCAGCGCCTGCCCCAGCGCGGCCGCTTGCGCCAGGCCTGCCTCGTTCAGGGCGATGTCGATATGGCCCTGCAGGCGGCGGCCCGCATTCCAGGCCGTTTCGCCATGGCGTATCAGTAAGATCGTGGTGCGCATGCGTTATTTCTTCAGAGTAAGTGCCAACTCGGGATTGAGCGAGTAGGCGACGACGAGCTGGGCTTCGTCGAGGATGTGGCCGTAGAGCGCGGCATGGGCTTGCTGCCCCGTGAAACGCTCGGGAAGCTCCAGGCGCGGCACGTCGAGCGCATACAGGCGGAAAATGTAATGGTGGATGCGCTCGTCGTTCCACGGCGGGCACGGGCCATCATAGCCGTAATAATCGCCGGCCATGGCGGCATCGCCGGCAAACCAGCCCGTGTAGTCGTTGAGGCCCTGGCGCAATTGCAGCGCATTGCCCGTGCCGGCCGCCTTGCCGCGCGGCGTGACGGCGCTGGAAAATTCCCCGGAGGCAATGGAGCGCAGGGCGGGCGGCACGTCGAGCAAGCTCCAGTGATAAAAATCGCCGCGCGGCGCCGCCAGCGGCAAGACCTGGCCTTCAACATTGACCAGGCTGCCGTCCTGCGGCGCATCGGGATCGATACAGAACAGGGCCAGCGACTCGGTGCCGTTCGGCACCTCGTCCCAGGCCAGATGGGGATTGCGGTTGCCGGCGAGGCGCACGCGGCTGGCCGGATCGATCTCGGCAAAGGCATGGTCGGCCGGCATCAGGCCGCCATCACGAAACGTCTCGCTCCACAATTTCATCGCTTGCTCCTCCTTATATTTTTTAGTTATTGCTTTGCGTTTACTTGTAGCCAGAAGGTGACGGGGCCATCGTTCGTCAGCGACACCTGCATGTCGGCGCCGAACTGCCCCGTCTGCACGGTCGCATGGCGGCCGCGCGCCTGCTCCACGAAATGCGTGAACAGGCGCAAGCCGTCCTGCGGCGCGGCCGCCGGCGTAAACGACGGGCGCGTGCCGGACTTGGTGTCGGCCGCCAGGGTGAACTGCGGCACCAGCAGCAAGCCGCCGGCCACGTCCGTCACGCTGCGGTTCATCTTGCCCGCCGCATCGGCAAACACGCGGTAGCCGAGCAGTTTGGCCAGCAGGGCGTCCGCTTCCTTTTCCGTATCGCCGCGCTCGGCGCACACGAGCACCATCAGGCCGGCGTCGATGGCGCCGACGGTGGCGCCGCCGACGTCGACCTTGGCCTGCTTGACGCGCTGCAGCAGCGCGATCATGCCGTCAAGGTGACGCGCGCGAAACTGCGCTTGCCAACTTGCAACACGAATTCGCCCGCCGCCACTTGCAGCGCCTTGTCGCTGATGACGGTGCCGTCGATGCGCACGCCGCCCTGGTCGATCTTGCGCATGGCTTCCGACGTCGATGGGCACAGGCCCGCCTGTTTCAGCAATTGCGGAATGCCCAGCGGGGCGCCGGCCAGGGTCACCGCCGGGATATCGTCGGGTATGCCGCCCTTCGAGCGGTTGACGAAGTCGGCCAGCGCATCTTCGGCCGCCTGCTGCGAATGGAAACGGGCGACGATCTCTTGCGCCAGCGCAACCTTTGCGTCGCGCGGATTGCGGCCTTCCTCGACTTCGCGCTTCAGCTGGGCCAGTTCGGCGATCGAGCGCCACGACAGCAGCTCATAGTAGCGCCACATCATGACGTCGGAAATGCTCATCAGCTTGGCGAACATGGTGTTGCCCGGCTCCGTGATGCCGATGTAGTTGTTCTTCGACTTGGACATTTTTTCCACGCCGTCCAAACCTTCCAGCAGCGGCATGGTCAAAATACACTGCTGCTCCTGTCCGTACTGCTTTTGCAGTTCGCGGCCCACCAGCAGGTTGAACTTCTGGTCCGTGCCGCCCAGTTCCAGGTCCGATTTCAGGGCCACCGAGTCGTAGCCCTGCATCAGCGGGTACAGGAATTCATGGACGGAAATCGGAATGCCGCCCTGGAAGCGCTTGGTGAAGTCGTCGCGCTCGATCATGCGCGCCACCGTGTAGTGGGAAGCGAGCTGGATGATGCCGCGCGCGCCCAGCGGATCGCACCACTCCGAGTTATAGCGGATTTCGGTCTTGCTGGCATCCAACACCAAAGATGCTTGCGCGAAATACGTCATCGCGTTAATCTCGATCTGTTCCTTCGTCAGCGGCGGACGCGTGACGTTGCGGCCCGAAGGGTCGCCGATCATGGAAGTGAAGTCACCGATCAGGAAAATGACTTGATGGCCGAGGTTTTGCAGCTGGCGCATCTTGTTCAGTACCACGGTATGACCCAGATGCAAGTCTGGTGCGGTAGGGTCCAGGCCCAGTTTGATGCGCAGCGGAACGCCCGTTTTCTCGGAGCGCGCCAATTTTTGCGCAAATTCGCTTTCGATCAAGAGTTCGTCGACGCCACGCTTGGTAATCGCGAGGGCTTCTTGTACTCTGTCCGACAGCACAAGCGCGGTCTGAGCTGCGTTAGCCTTTGTAGGCGATGCGGTGGTGTTGATTTCCATAAAATTTGACTGTATATCTCAAAATGGTAGTTGGTTTGCGGAGTTTGTTATAATGCTCGATCCCATCAATCTTGCCGTATGAGCGAACCAAAATAACAATAACAAAGAGCACTAGTTCAGGTCACGTTCAAGGGCAAATTTTAACTGATTGCATGAACCCTATACATAAAATCACAGGCTCACGCTTGTACACACAGCTGGCGACGACGCGCAAGGCACGCATTATCAGCGTGTCGGCGGTGTTGCTCGCCGTGGCCGCCTTCGGCGCCGTCGCGGTATCGCCCATGGCGCCCGACGCGTCCGACTTGCCGGTCAAGTCCATCGCCCAGAACCTGGAAATGCCTGACCTCGCTTCGCAAATTTCCGCGATGGAACAGGTAGACCAGAATTTCACCCACGAAGAAAAAGTCCGCGCCGGCGATACCCTCGCCACCCTGCTGACCCGTCTCGGCGTGGATGATGCGGCGGCCGCCAATTTCATCAAGACCGACAAGGTCGCGCGCGGCGTGATGTTGCTCAAGTCGGGCAAGCGCGTGCAAGCGCAAACGTCCGAAACTGGGGAACTGAACTGGATGCGCGCCACCCTTGTCGACGGCACCGACAAGTCGGTCAAGAACATCCTGATCACCCGCAAGGGCGACAAGTTCGTGGCCACGGAAGTGGCAGCCCAGCTGGAGCGCCGCGTCGAAATGCACGCGCGCAAGATCACCTCCACCCTGTTTGCCGCCACTGACTCCAGCCTGGACGGCACCCGCCTGCCAGACTCGATTTCCGCGCAAATCGTGGAAATGTTCTCGACCAATATCGACTTCCGTTCCGACCTGAAACGCGGCGACTCGTTTAATGTTGTCTACGAAACATTCTGGCAAGATGGCGAATTTGTCCGAGCGGGCCGCATCCTGGCCGGTGAATTCACCAACCGCGGCACGACTTACCAGTCCGTTTGGTTCGAAGACCCAGCCAGCAAGCAAGGCGGCGGTTACTACAGTTTCGACGGCAAGTCCCTCAAAAAAGCCTTCCTGAAATCCCCCCTCGAATTCTCCCGCATCTCGTCCGGCTTCTCCATGCGCGTGCATCCGATTTCCGGCAACTGGAAAGCGCATAAAGGCATCGATTTCGCCGCAGCGACGGGCACGCCTATCCGCGCTTCCGGTGACGGCGTGGTCGATTCCGTCGGCAGCCAGAACGGCTACGGCAATGTTGTTGTCCTGAAACACTGGGCCAACTACACCACCGCCTACGCACACATGAGCCGCTTCGCTTCGGGTCTGAAGAAAGGCCAGAAAGTCAGCCAGGGCGATGTGATCGGCTACGTCGGCACCACCGGCTGGTCGACGGGCGCCCACTTGCACTATGAATTCCGCGTCGGCGGCGTGGCACAAGATCCAAGCAAGCTGAACGTACAAGCCCAGGCGCCATTGACGGCTGCCGAGCTGAGCCGCTTCCGCATGGTCTCGGCCGACATGATGCACCGCTTCACCCTGCTGCGTCCGAACGACACGGCACTGGCTTCGCGCTAAGCAACACCGCCTTCGGGCAACACACACAGGCACCGCCCATGCAGATGGCCGGTGCCTTTGTTTTTTCCCGCGTGCGCACGGCACAAATGCGGCACAATGCCCCCATCACTTACGCATTCAAGGACAACCCCATGCTGTATATCGGTTTGATGTCTGGCACCAGCCTCGATGGCGTTGACGGCGCGCTGGTCGACTTTTCCGACGATGGGGGCACGCGCAGCCTGGGCGACGCCTACATTGCCTTTCCCGCCAGCCTGCGCGACGACCTGATGGCCTTGCAAAGTGCCGGCCAGAATGAAATCGAACGCGAGGCGCTGGCGGCCAATCAGCTCGTGCGCCATTACGCCGACTGCGTCGCCCGGCTATTGAGCGACGCCGGCATCGGCCCGGACGCCATCGCTGCCATCGGCGCGCATGGCCAGACCATCCGCCACCGCCCCGAACTGGGCTTTACGCGCCAGTTGAACAACCCGGCCCTGCTGGCGGAACTGACGGGTATCGACGTCATCGCCGACTTGCGCAGCCGCGACGTGGCGGCCGGCGGCCAGGGTGCGCCGCTGGTCCCCGCTTTTCACCAGGCCATTTTCAACGAGCCCGGCCACGCGCGCGTGCTGGCCAATATCGGCGGCATCAGCAATATCAGCGTGCTGCACGCGGATGGCACGGTGACGGGCTACGACACGGGCCCCGGCAATGCGCTGATGGATGGCTGGACCCTGCAGCACCTGGGCCAGCCCTACGATGCCAACGGCGCCTGGGCCGCCACGGGCAAAGTCTTGCCCGCCCTGCTGGCCGAACTGTTGAACGAACCGTATTTTGACTTGCCGGCGCCAAAAAGCACGGGCCGCGACCTGTTTCACGCCGACTGGCTGCAGGATAAGCTGAGCAACTATCCGCTGGCCGCACCTGCCGACGTGCAGGCCACCCTGACGCAACTGACGGCCGCCAGCCTGGCGCACGCCATCGCGCGCGACGGCGCGCAGGCGGAAACCGTGTATGTGTGCGGCGGCGGCGCGCAGAACGCCAGCCTGATGGCGGCGCTGGCCCGTGAATTGCCGGGCATGGCGGTGGCATCGACGGCAGCGTTGGGCGTGGCGCCCAGCCAGGTCGAAGCGCTGGCATTCGCCTGGCTGGCCTGGCGTTTTACGCAGCGCAAGCCGGGCAACTTGCCGGCCGTGACGGGAGCGGCCGGTTTACGCGTACTGGGTGCGCTGTATCCTCGCTAAGCGGGCGCAGAAACACAAATAGCGGATCGATGATCCGCTATTTTTATATTGCGCCTGTAAACCGGCGCGCCTGAAAAACGTTCAGGGCAAGGCGCATTGCCGAAGACAGTACGAATAGTACGGCGAGGCAATACAACGCCGCCATGGACGTTTTCTCAGCTGTGCCAGCTTAGACGGAGAAGGACGAACCGCAACCGCAGGTCGACGTCGCGGTAGGATTTTTAATTACGAACTGCGCGCCTTCCAGGTCATCCTTGTAGTCGATTTCCGCGCCGACCAGGTACTGGTAGCTCATGGAATCGATCAACAGCTGGACGCCGTTCTTGACCATGGTGGTGTCATCTTCGTTGACGATTTCGTCGAAGGTGAAACCGTACTGGAAGCCGGAACAGCCGCCACCCTGCACGAACACGCGCAATTTCAGGTCGGGATTGCCTTCCTCTTCGATCAGCTGCGCGACTTTTTCGGCGGCGCTATCGGTAAAGATGATAGGCGAAGGGATCACATCTTGCATTTCAGCGACTGCATTCATTTCAGACTCCTCAGAAAACATGGTCTCATTATAGACTGTTGGCACAACTCGCGCTCAGGGCGCCCTCGCCCTCGAGCACCACTGTTGTTCCTGCTCACATTTCCGACACGGCCAGATGCAGCACGGGATCGACACCCTCATGCCGGCTGAGCCGCCCCTGCACTTGCGCGCCGCTGTGCATTTCCAGCACCTTGTAATAGACCTCTCCTACAATGCGGGCTTTCGGCTGGATTTCAAGCATTTCGGACACATATACGGGACCGTTGATCTCGCCGCTGACGACCAGGCTCGAGCAGCGCACTTCGCCATCGATGCGGCCCGCCTCGCCCAGCACCACGTAGGTCGGCTGGCCCGGTTCGCCCGTGACATTGCCGCGCACCTGGCCATCGATGCGCAGGCCGCCGCAAAACAGCAAGTCGCCCTCGATCCGCGTGGAAGCGCCGATCAGGGTATCGATGGGGTTTTTCGCGTTGCGCTCGAACATGAACGTCATCCTGTTGGTGTACGTGGCAGTCCAATTTATCACAGGTCCGGCAGAAAGGCGCCGGACCCGCGCAAGCACAGTCGCCGATCGTTACGGCAGCAGGGCGATGTGTTGCAAACCGGCCGTTTCCTTCAAGCCAAACATCAAGTTCATGCACTGCACGGCCTGGCCGGAGGCGCCCTTGACCAGGTTATCCTGCACCACCAGCACGATGACGGTGTTGCCGCCTTCGGGACGGTGCAAGGCCAGGCGCAGCATGTTCGAGCCGCGCGTGGAGCGTGTTTCCGGGTGCGCGCCGAAGGGCATCACGTCGACGAAAGGCTCGTCCTTGTATTGCTCTTCGAACAAGGCCTGCAGTTCTTCATTGCTGACATCCTTGTTCAGCTGCGCGTACAGGGTCGAATGCATGCCGCGTATCATCGGCACCAGGTGCGGCGTGAAGGTCAGCGCCACTTTTTCGTCCGTGAAACGCTGCAATTGCGCCGTCGTTTCCGGCAGGTGACGGTGGCCGGCCACGCCGTAGGCCTTGAAGCTGTCGCTGCTTTCCGAGAACAGGATGCCGATCTCGGCCTTTCGCCCGGCGCCGGATACGCCCGACTTGCAGTCGGCGATCAAGCCGCCCGCATGCACCAGGCCCGCCTTGAGCAGCGGATAAAAACCCAGCTGCATGGTGGTCGGGTAGCAACCGGGGTTGGCGATCAGGCTGGCCTGCTTGATATCTTCGCGGTTCAGTTCCGGCAAGCCGTACACGGCCTGTTCGATCAGCTCGGGCGCCGTGTGGGGAATCTTGTACCACTGCTCGAACTTGGCCTGGTCTTTCAGGCGGAAATCGGCGGCCAGGTCGATGACTTTCACGCCGGCGGCCAGCAAGGCTGGCGCTTGCGCCATGGCAACACCGTGTGGCGTGGCAAAGAAGACCACGTCGCACTGTTCCAGGTTCGCCTTGTCCGGCGAGGAAAACGCCAGCTTGACGTGGCCGCGCAGGGAAGGATACATGTCGGCAACGGGCAAGCCATCTTCCTTGCGCGAGGTAATCGCCGTCAACTCGACATCTGGATGGGTAGCCAGCAAGCGCAGCAATTCCACGCCCGTGTATCCAGTGCCGCCGACGATGCCAACTTTGATCATGTTCTTTCCTTGTGTGTAGGGTACAGATGAAATAAGGGGAAGTGTACAGCCTGCCCCGCAGGGCAATGCGCGTATTTTACAGCGCAACGCCGAGTCACGCTGAAATGCAAAAAAGCCGCGGGACCGAAGTCCAGCGGCTTTTCGACCAGCACCTCGCAAGGTGCTGTAGCGTAAGAATTAACGCTTCGAGAATTGCTTTGCGCGACGTGCTTTGCGCAGACCAACTTTTTTACGCTCGACTTCACGTGCATCGCGGGTCACGAAGCCGGCTTTCGCCAGTTCCGGTTTCAGCGCTGCATCGTAGTCGATCAGAGCGCGGGTGATGCCGTGACGAACTGCACCAGCCTGGCCCGACTCACCGCCGCCATGGACGTTGACTTTGATGTCGAAACGCTCGACATTGCCGGTCAGTTCCAGAGGTTGACGGATGACCATCAGACCCGTTTCGCGCGAAAAGTATTCGTTTGCTGGTTTGCCGTTAACAACGATCAAGCCTGTGCCAACTTTGATAAAAACCCGAGCCACTGCACTTTTGCGACGGCCGGTTCCATAATTGTAATTACCGATCATGTCAGTTCCTTAGAGAACAAGTGCTTTAGGTTGCTGAGCAGCGTGCGGATGGGAACCTTCCGCGTACACTTTCAGCTTCTTGATCATTGCGTAGCCGAGTGGGCCTTTAGGCAGCATGCCCTTGACCGCTTTCTCAAGCGCACGACCTGGAAAACGCTGTTGCATTTTCTGGAAGTTGGTTTCGTAGATGCCGCCTGGATAGCCAGAGTGACGGTAGTAAATTTTCTCAGTAGCTTTGGTACCGGTCACACGCAGTTTGCCTGCGTTGATGACGACGATGAAGTCGCCGGTATCGACGTGAGGAGTAAATTCTGGTTTGTGTTTGCCGCGCAGTCGGAGTGCCACTTCGCTGGCAACACGTCCGAGGACTTTGTCCGTCGCGTCAACCACGAACCAATCGCGCTGGACTTCATGTCCTTTAGCGGAAAATGTTTTCATGTTGACTTCCTAATAGATTACACGCTCAAATGGTGGTTCCGACAATGCTGCTGTGCGGACTCTGCCTTATTTACTTTTCCTGAGCGAACGGAAAGCCGACAAGTATAAGCGGCTTTGCCCCGCCGCGTCAAGGTCAAACGCGGCCATGGCGCCGCCCTGCGGCCGGCACATGGATGGGCATTCCTCTATTACAATACAAAACGCTTACAATTTTCGGAGAGTACGATGGAATGCAAAGTCAGCTGGAATGGCCCGTCGGGCATGAGTTTTCGGGCAGAAACCGGTTCCGGCCACCTGGTGACCATGGATGGCGCGCCCGACGGCGGCGGCCACAACCTGGCACCACGCCCGATGGAAATGGTCTTGCTGGGCACGGGCGGCTGCACCGCCTATGACGTGGTGCTGATCCTGAAACGGGGCCGCGAAGCCGTCAGCGGCTGCGAAGTGACCTTGAAGGCCGAGCGCGCCGACACCGATCCGAAAGTGTTTACCAAGATCCACTTCCACTTCACCGTGCGGGGCAAGGCATTGAAACCGACGGCCGTGGAACGGGCCGTGACTTTGTCACACGACAAATATTGCTCGGCGTCCATCATGCTGGCGAAAACCGCCGAGATCACCCATTCCTTCGAAATCATCGAGGAATGAGATAGGTCGGATTAGCGCGTGAGCGCGTAATCCGACGACACCCGTAACGCCAACAATGTGTCGGATTACGCGCGGCATTGCCGCGCTAATCCGACCTACAAGTAATACGCCGTCTTGGTCATGACCTTGCCCATCAGGCCCATCAGCGCCTTCACGGGCGCCGGGGTGTCGATGGCGCCCAATCGCTGGGCGGCGGCGCCATGCTCGACTTCGTCGATGGCCATCTGCCTGACGATGGC
Organism: Janthinobacterium sp. GW822-FHT07H11; assembly: GCF_058798615.1. Classification (NCBI taxonomy): domain Bacteria; kingdom Pseudomonadati; phylum Pseudomonadota; class Betaproteobacteria; order Burkholderiales; family Oxalobacteraceae; genus Janthinobacterium; species Janthinobacterium sp. GW822-FHT07H11. The sequence goes on along the minus strand of NZ_CM179507.1, from coordinate 1,182,849 downwards.
GCGCGACTTCGCGTCCTGCGGCGGCAGTTCTTCCAGATGGCTGGCCAGGTGCGCTTCCACCTGGCGTTCCGTTTCCACCACAAAGCCCAGGCTGCGGCCGTCGCCCATGCGCGCGGCGATGGTGCCCAGCGCAAACGAACCGGCATACCACAGGGGATTGAGCAGGCTCAGACGCGAGCCCAGCTCCGTCAGGCGCTGCGCCGTCCAGGCCAGGTGGTCTTCCTCTTCGCGTCCCGCTTCGTCGAACTGGGCGCGGATGGCCGGGCTGTGCGCATAGCGCGCCTGCGAGTTGTACAGGGCCTGCGCGCACACTTCACCGACATGGTTGACGCGCATCAAACCGGCGCTGTGGCGCTGCTCGGCCGCGCTCAGTTCCGCGTCCGGCGCATGCGCGGCCGGCGTGGGGCGCGAGGCCGAGGCCACGCCCGCCATGACGCGCAAGGCCTTGTCGGCGCCAACAATCAAACGATCCAGGGGGTGAAAATGGCGGTTCGCGGTCATCGTGGCTATGCTCATGAGTAGGAAAACATGAATTATAGGACGATCAGGGCCAGCCGTCCCCACGTCGCGCGCAGGGCGAACAGGGCTTTATTGACTTGTGCGCGCTTTTTCCCGCTCGATCCAGTCCACCACGGGACCGACGGCGTCGAGGCCGGACAGGCTTTTCGCCACGCCCAGGTTCAGCGAGATCAGGAAAAAGATGCTGTCGACGGGAATGTCGGGGCAATGCTGGGCAAACGCCGCCAGGAAGCGCTCCGATTGCAATACACGCAATACCTTTTCGCCGCTCATGAACTGCAGCACGCTGGCAATGCTGTGGCCGCCACCTAGCGTATGGTAGATAAAACGGTTATACCGGGCATCGATCTGCTTGAAGTCGAGCTCCTCGTTGGTCATCAGTCCGGCCAGGTAATACAGGCCCAGGCTGACGCGGAAATAGCCGATGGCTTCCGCGCTGGTCATGCCCGCGCGCGCCACGGCCAGTACCTTGTCCTGCGTCGCCTGATCGATCGTTCTCTGCATGGATTCCTCTTGCGCCCGCCACTTGCGGGCCCGCTTGCCGCCTTCGCCGGCGGCCACTCAGGCCAGCTTGCATCAAGACGCTGCTTTTTTCAATAGACTAAACGATATTTCCATCTTGCAAGTTACATTTTTTGCATGCTACTCTAGTCCTCCCTGTCGAATGGAAGAACCGTATGATTGAGGTCAAGCACCTGGCAAAACGTTTCCGCATGCCGCCCCACAAGGGCAAGGCCGTGCACGTCAGCGATCCGCGCGAACACGACGGATGGTTCCATGCCGTGCGCGACGTCAGTTTCAGTTGCGCGCCAGGCGAAGTACTGGGCTTGCTCGGGCCTAACGGCGCCGGCAAGACTACCACCTTGCGCCTGTTATCGACCGCACTGCAGGCCGATGCGGGCCAGGCCCTGGTGAATGGCATCGATGTCCTGCAGCAACCGTTGGTGGCGCGCCAGAGCATCGGCTTCCTGTCCGGCTCGACGGGCTTGTACGGCCGCCTGACGGCGCGCGAGAACGTGGAGTATTTCGGGCGCCTGCATGGCATGCCCGCCGACAAGCTGAAACGCCGCTGCGACGAGCTGTTTTCCCTGCTGCAAATGGAAGAATACGGCGGCAAGCGGGCCGACCAGTTGTCGACCGGCATGAAACAGAAGTGTGCGATCGCCCGCACCGTCGTGCACGGGCCGCAAGTGGTCATCCTCGATGAACCGACCACGGGCCTGGACGTGATGTCGGCCAAGATCCTGCTCGATTTCATTGCCAGCTACAAGGCGCTGCGCGTGCCGCTGATCTTTTCCACCCACCATCTGCACGAGGTGGACAAGCTGTGCGACCGGGTCTGCATCATCAACCGCGGCACCACCGCCTTCAACGGCAGCGTCGACGAGCTGCGCCACCTGGGCGGCAGCCTGGACTTGTACGATGCCTTCGTCAGCGTCATCAACCGGGGAGCCTGAGCCATGTGGACCATCTACCTGAAAGAACTGCTGGAACTCACGCGCGACCGCAAGACGCTGATCTTCACCATCCTCATCCCCATCTTTGCCATGCCGCTGATCTTCGGCGGCTTCGCCTATGTCTCGAGCAATATGTTCAAGAATGCCAAGACGGCCGAGATGCGCTACGCGCTGTTCGGCAAGGAGCACTCGCCGGGCCTGAGCGCGCGCTTTGCGCAGCAGCACAACCTGCGCGAGGTGGCGCTGGGCAGCGAGGCGGAGATACGCCGCGCCATCGGCGACGACACCATCAAGTTCGCCGTGGTGATCCCGCCCCGCTTTGAACATAGCTTGCAGGAACAGCAACAGGCAAAAGTGGCCCTGCATTACAACAGCGCCAGCACCGTCGACGTAACCCAGCAAAGGGTGCGCGACATCGTCGAGGGCTATAACGCCAGCCTGCGCGAACACGCGCTGTCATCGTTGAAACTGAGCCCGGCCCAGCTGGCCTTTGCCCTCAATCCCATCGTGCTCGACAAGCATTCGACGGCCGACGAGCGCGAGCAGATGGGCGCCATCATCGGCGGCATGCTGCCCTATCTGCTGCTGATGGTGTGCCTGACGGCCGCCATGTATCCGGCCATCGACCTGGGCGCGGGAGAAAAGGAAAGGGGCACCCTGGAAACGCTGCTGCTGGCCCCCGTGCCGCGCAGCGCCATCGTGCTGGCCAAGTTCCTCGTGCTGTTTACCGTCGGCATGACCTCGGCCGTGCTGATGGTGGGCAGCATGGCGGCCCTGCTGCTGGCCTTTGGCAGCTCGCTGGAGGGCAACATGGCCGTCATGGTGCGCAGCATCGGCCTGCCCGACCTGGCCATGGTGACCCTGATGCTGGTGCCGACGGCGGCCATCTTCGCCTCGCTGCTGCTGTCGATCTCGATCTATGCGAAAAGCTACAAGGAAGCGGCCGGCCTGATCACGCCGCTGATGCTGTTCGTCATCCTGCCCACCGTGGCGGCCATGCTGCCCGGTGTCGAGCTGAACTGGATGTGGGCCATGGTGCCGCTGACGAATGTCTCGCTGGCCATGAAGGAGCTGGTCAAGGGCACCATGGATTACCGCATGTTCGGCGTGATCCTGGCCTCGACCACCGTCATCGCGGGCGCCCTGCTGATGCTGTGCCGCTGGTGGTTTAACCGGGAATCGGTATTGTTCCGCAACTGATCTTTACACGGCGCGCCGGCGGGGCAACCTGGCCCCCGGATGCGGCGCGCCGTCCACCCCGCGCAACTGCACTCTGGGCACGCGAAAACGCCGTGCATCGCATGCAACTGCCCAGTACGTCTTAAATTCAATACAATGCCACCATATGAAAGCCCTGGAGCACCGGGTTGCAACAGCATGAGCAAGGAGTTGTATGGAATTGCAGATTCGTAAATTGTCGAAGACTTACGCGAATGGCGTAGTGGCGCTGGACAATATTTCGCTGACGATACCGCCCGGGATGTTTGGCTTGCTGGGCCCGAATGGCGCCGGCAAGTCGACCTTGATGCGTACCCTGGCCACCCTGCAGGAATGCGATTCCGGCTCGGTCTTCTTCGGCGACTACGACGTGCTCGACGACAAGGACGAGGTACGCCGCATGCTGGGCTACCTGCCGCAAGACTTCGGCCTGTACCCGAAAGTGACGGCCTACGAACTGCTCGACCACTTCGCCACCCTGAAAGGCCTGTCGCAACGGGCGCGCCGGCGCGAAGTGGTCGATGGCCTGTTGCAGCAAACCAATCTGTTCGACGTGCGCCACCAGCGCCTGGGCAGCTTTTCCGGCGGCATGCGCCAGCGCTTCGGCATCGCGCAAGCCCTGCTGGGCGATCCGAAACTGATCATCGTCGATGAACCGACGGCCGGCCTCGACCCGCAGGAGCGCGTGCGCTTCCACAACCTGCTGTCGGACATCGGCGAAGACAAGACGGTGATCCTGTCGACCCACATCGTCTCCGACGTGGCCGACCTGTGCGCCAACATGGCCATCATCAATCGCGGCCATTTATTGCTGTGCGGCAAGACCCAGGAATTGATCGACGACGTCAGCTGCAAGATCTGGGCGCGCTTCGTCGACAAGAAGGAGCTGGCCAGCTTCCAGCAGCGCCACGCCGTCATTTCCACGCGCCTGCTGTCGGGCCGCACCCTGATCCACGTGTATAGCGACGACGACCCGGGCGACGGCTTCGAGGAAGCCATCGGCGACCTGGAAGACCTGTATTTCGCCACCATTGCCGGGCGCCACCGCGTCGCCCCGCTGTGCGACTGAGGGGGCGGCCATGTTTGCCATCGCCAGCTTTGAAGCGCGACAACGGCTCAAGCTGCTGTCCACCTGGGTATATTTCGCCATGTTCCTGGCGCTGGCCATGCTGTGGATGGCGGCCGCCGGCGGCGTCTTCAAGGAAGCGAGCATCAGCTTCGGCGGCAAGTTCCTGATCAACGCCCCCCGTTCGCTGGCCTTCACCTGCAGCCTGCTGGGCTGCTTCGGCGCTGTGGTGGTGGCGGCCATGATGGGCCGCTCGGTGCAGCAGGACTTCGAATACGGCATGCAGCATTTCTTCTTCAGCGCGCCGATCAAAAAATACCAGTACGTGTTCGGCCGCTTCCTCGGCGCCTACCTGGTCCTGGCCGTGGTGTTTTCCAGCATCGTGCTGGGCGCCTGGCTGGGCACCTGGCTGCCCGGCATCGACCCGGAAAGGCTGGGGCCGCAGCGCGCGCTGGCCTATCTGCTGCCCTATGTGTTTACCCTGCTGCCCAACCTGTTCATCTTCGGCGCCATCTTCTTCGTCATCGCCGCGCTGACGCGGCGCATGCTGCCCGTGTACATCAGCTCGGTAGTCATGCTGATCGGCTACCTGGTGGCGCCGTCGCTGGCGCGCGACCTCGATTTCAAGACGCTGGCCGCGCTGATCGACCCGTTCGGCACCACGGCGCTGATACGCCTGACGGAATACTGGCCGAATGCGGAGCGCAACACGCGCCTGGTCACGCTGGAAGGCGTGTACCTGCTCAATCGCGCCATCTGGTCCGGCTTCGCCCTCGTCGCCCTGCTGCTCGGCTACTGGCGCTTCCATTTCCATGCCGCCCCCGACAGCGGCGCCGCCAAGCGCCATGGCGAGGGCGAGGTGCCGCTGCGCCTGTCGAGCGCCTCGCTGGACACGCAGCAGGCGCCCGACTTCGCGCAGCGCAACCTGGCCGGCCTGCTCGTCAAGATGAGCTGGCTGAACCTGCGCGAAACCATCAAGAACATCTATTTTGTCGTCATCGTGCTGGCCGGCGTGCTGACCATGTATGCGGGCGCGCTCGACATGGGTTCCCTGTTCGGCACGAATACCTATCCCGTGACGGAAAAGGTGCTGGAGATGGTCAGCGCCTCGTTCACCCTGTTCATGCTGGTCATCACCACCTTCTATGCGGGCGAACTGGTGTGGCGCGAACGCGAAGGCAGCATCGCCCTGATGCTCGACGCCCTGCCCGTGCCGAACTGGCTGCCCCTGCTGTCGAAACTGTTTGCGCTGATCAGCCTGCAAGCGCTGCTGAGCCTGGTCATCATGCTGTGCGGCATGTCGATCCAAGTCTTCAAGGGCTATTACCGCCTCGATCCCGGCCTGTACTTCGAAGCGCTGTTCCTCACGCACCTGCCCGCCTATGCATTGACGGCGGTGCTGGCCATTTTCCTGCAAGTCGTGATCAACCAGAAGTACCTGGCCTACTTCGCCATGATCGTGTACTACCTGGCCAGCGTCAGCTTTGCCTCGCTGGGCCTGGGCGACCCGCTGCTGCTGTACGGCACCACGCCGGGCTTCGTGTATTCGGCCATGAACGGCGCCGGCCACTACCTGCTGCGCGAACGCTGGTACCTGCTGTACTGGAGCGGCGCGGCCGTGATGCTGACGGTGCTGTCGCTGCTGTTCTGGCCGCGCGGCGCGCAGGACAGCTGGCGCATCCGCCTGCGCCTGGCGCGCCACGGCCTGACGCAAGGCGTGCTGGCCAGCTTTGCCGGCGGCGCCTTGATCTTCGTCAGTAGCGGCGCCGTGCTGTTCTACGTCTTCCACGTGGCCAACGACTACAAGTCCGACTACGCGCGCGACGCGGACCGGGCCAGCTTCGAACGCCAGTACCGGAAGTTTGCCGCCACGCCGCAACCGAAGGTAACGGACGTGAAGCTCGACGTGGCCATCTACCCGGCCCAGCGCACGCTGGCCGTGAAGGGCCGTTACATGCTGCAAAACAAGACCAGCTTGCCCATCAGCCATATCCTGGTGCAGCAAGATCCCACCTCCAGCATGCGGCTGCGTTTTGACAGCCGCGTGCATCCCGGCCTCGACGACAAGCGCCTGGGCTTCTACAGCTACCGCCTGGCCACGCCGCTGGCGCCGGGCGCCACGCTGGGCCTCGATTTCGACATCGATTACGCGCCGCGCGGCGTCTTCGGCCTGGGCCAGGACACGCCCGTGGTGGCCAACGGCACCTTCTTCACGAATGCCGTGCTGCCGCATATCGGCTACCAGCGGCAACTGGAACTGCTGGACCCGCGCGACCGCAAGAAGCACGGCTTGCCGCCCCAGGAGCGCGCCTTGCCGCGCGACGATGCGCGGGGCCTGGCCGAAAATTACATCAGCAATGACGCCGACCGCATCAACTTCGACGCCACCGTCAGCACGGTCGACGGCCAGACGGCCATCGCCCCCGGCATGCTGGACAACGACTGGATCGCCAAGGGCCGCCACTATTTCCACTACACGATGGAACAGCCCATCCTGAATTTTTACGCGTTCCAGTCGGCCCGCTACGCCGTCCGGCACGAGCGCTGGCAAGACGTGGCCATCGACGTGTATTACCATCCTGGCCATGAATACAACCTGGACCGCTTCGTGCGCGGCAGCAAGGAAGCGCTCGAGTACTACACGAAGAACTTCGGCCCCTACCAGCACAAGATCGTGCGCATCGTCGAGTTCCCCCGCTATGCCATGTATGCGCAATCGTTCCCGAACACCATTCCGTTCTCGGAAGGGCTGGGCTTCATCGCCAAGGTCAACGACAGCAATCCCAAGGATCTGGACTACCCGTTCTATATCACCGCGCATGAAGTGGCGCACCAGTGGTGGGCGCACCAGCTGGTGGGCGGCAATACGCGCGGTGCCACCGTGCTCAGCGAAACATTGGCCGAGTATTCGGCGCTGATGGTGATGAAGAAAACCATGGGACCGGGCAAGATGCGGCGTTTCCTGCGGCATGAGCTGAACCAGTACCTGATGGGCCGCGGCGAAGAGCGCAAGAAGGAGTTGCCGCTGGCCGAGAATGAAAACCAGGACTACATCCATTACCAGAAAGGCAGCCTGGCCATGTACTTGCTGCAAGACATAGTGGGCGAGGACAAGGTCAACGGCGTATTGCGCAACCTGCTGCAGACCTACGGCCAGCAAGGCCCGCCGTATGCGAGCGTGACGGCGCTGGTCCAGGGCTTGCGCAAGGTGACGCCGCCCGAGCAGGCCTACCTGATCGACGACCTGTTCGAGAAGATCGTGCTGTTCGATAACCGCGCCCTGTCGGCGACGGCCAGGAAACGCCACGACGGCAAGTATGAGGTCACGGTGAACGTACAGGCTGGCAAGCTCAATGCGGGTGAACAGGGCGAGGAACAGGAAGTGCCGCTGCACGACCTGATCGACATTGGCGTCGATGACAAGGATGGCAATCCGCTGTTGCGCGAACGCAAACTCATGCGCTCGCGCCAGGGCAGCTACACGGTGCTGGTGACGGGACGGCCAGGCAAGGCCGGCATCGATCCCGACAACAAACTGATCGACCGCAAGCCCGACGACAATATGGTGACGGTCGAGATCGACGAGCGGTAGGCGAGGCTCGGCAGGAAAAGGGCCGCTTCCCGCAGGAACGGCCCTTTTTTCAAGGGCAAGGCCGGTCTCAGGCCGCGGCGGCGCGCGTGACGATGCTCAGGCTGACGCCCATTTCCGCCAGGATGTGCATGTCGGACAGGGGGAAATCCAGCGGCACGTCGAGCGACTCCTCGCCGCCGAGTTCCAGCTGCAGTTCGGCCACGATGCGCGGCATGGTAAAGCTCAGGCCGCGCGAACTGCATTCGGCCAGGTAGCTGCGTATGCGCGATGGCAAGACTTGCGACTTGGCCGCCTGCGCGATCATCACCTCGAAGCCGGAATCGAGATACACGCGCCCCGTCGCGCCCTTCGCCTCGCCCTTGCGCCACTGGCGCTCCGGATCGGTAGGCAAGACTTCGAGAATGGTGCGGAGCGTGGGGTCATCCCCATGGACCGACAATTTTGCCATATTCATATTGCAAGACTTTCTAGTCAGGACGCGGCCAGGAAGGCGGCGCAATCATCAGAGCGACAAGTCTACGCATGGAAGGCAAATATGTCCATACGGCAATATTTAATAGCAACTCATAATTTGTGCTATATCAACAACAGGCGGAACAAACTGGTTCCGCCTGCAACATGCGCTTACACGGTCACGCCGCGTGCCTGCAAGGCGGCGCGCACGCCGGCGCCATAGGCCGCATCGGCCCGGTCGAAGAGACCCAGCTGGCGCTGCAGGGTTTCCGCGCGCACCTGGCTCAACGGTCCTGCCAGGTTGTCGAACAGGTTTTGCTGCGCTTGGGGCGACATCAGGCGGAACAGATTGCCGGCCTGCGTGGTGTCGTCTTCCACGCCGCGCCCGTCGTAGCGGGCCGCGCCGCCAGCCAGCGCCAGCGCCCCCTCGCCATGGCCCAGCCCCTGCGGCTGCGTGCCTGCCGCCGCCACGTTCGCGTAGTTCCGCGCCGCGCCGCCGTTGTGGATCGCCATGCCGCCGTCGCGCTGCTGGTTATGGAAGGGGCAGCGGGCCGCATTCACGGGCAGATGCTGGTGGTTCGTGCCGACCCGGTACAGCTGGGCGTCGTGGTAGGCGAACAAGCGGCCTTGCAGCATCTTGTCCGGCGAGTACCCCATGCCGGGCACGGCGTTGGCCGGCGAAAACGCGGCCTGCTCGACTTCCGCATGGTAATTGTCCGGGTTGCGGTTCAGCTCGAAAATACCCACGGGCAACAGCGGGAAATCCCCATGCGGCCACACCTTGGTCAGGTCGAACGGATTCCAGCCCGTGCGCTGTTCCCAGGCATCGAGTTGCTCCTGCGTGGCCACCTGCAGCTTGACTTCCCACTGCGGGAAATCACCGCGTTCGATGGCGCCGAACAGGTCGCGCTGGGCGTAGTCGGGGTCGGCACCGGCCAGGCGGCCCGCTTCCGCCGCAGGCAGGTTCTTGATGCCCTGGCGCGTCTTGAAGTGCCATTTCACGTACACGCGCTGGCCGTCCGCATTGATCAGGCTATACGTGTGGCTGCCGAAGCCATCCATGTGGCGGTAGCCATCGGGCGTGCCGCGGTCCGAGAACAGCATGGTGACCTGGTGCAGGCTTTCCGGCGCATGGCTCCAGAAGTCGAACATCATCTCGGCCGATTTCAAATTGCTTTGCGGATCGCGCTTTTGCGTATGCACAAAATCGGGGAACTTGATCGGGTCCTTGATGAAGAACATCGGCGTGTTGTTGCCGACCAGGTCCCAGTTGCCCTCTTCCGTATAGAAACGCACGGCGAAGCCGCGCGGGTCGCGTTCCGTGTCGGCACTGCCGCGCTCGCCGCCTACCGTGGAAAAACGCGCGAAGGTGGGCGTCTGCTTGCCCACTTCAGCAAACAATTTGGCCTTGGTGTAGCGGGAAATGTCGTGCGTGACGGTAAAGGTGCCGTAGGCGCCCGAGCCTTTGGCGTGCACCACGCGCTCGGGAATGCGCTCGCGGTTGAAATGCTGGAGTTTTTCGATCAGGTGGAAGTCTTGCAGCAGCAGCGGGCCGCGGGGGCCGGCGCTGATGGAATTCTGGTTGTCGGCGACGGGGATGCCCGAGGCGGTACTCAATGGTGGCTGTTGACTCATGGCTGCTGTTCCTTCGTTGTTGACTGATGCAAACCAGTGTAACGAGGTCAACAACAAAGGAAAAGCAAATTGATTTTATCGAACCGATAGCTATTTACAATGTACAACCATGGGCATCGCATGCGCCGCCCAGTTGCGCCTGCCACTTCGCCGGCTGGCCCAGGAAGCCGCCGATATCGATCACGGACAGCTTGCCGCTGCCATCGTCGAGCACGAACGTGGGAAAGCCCTGGCCGCCCACCTGCGCCAGCAGGGCGCGGCTGGCGTCGATGTGCCGCTGCGTGGCGGCGCCCGCCTGCCGCGCATACTCGGCCTCGAAAGCGGCACCGTCCAGGCCCAGTTCCTGCGCCAGCGCCACCAGCACGGGCAGGTCGGCGATGCGCAAGCCGTCCACGTAATGGCCGCGCTGCACGCGCCGCAGCATGTCCAGGCCCTTGCCGGCCAGCGCTTCGGCCGCCAGGATGGCCGTGATCGGCGGCTCGGAATCCATCATGGCCGTGGTGTCGTTCAGCAAGCCGTTGACATAGGCATCGCCGAAGGGCTGGCCCGACAGTTGCTCGATGCGCCGGTCATGCGGCAGCACATAGCCGCGCCAGGCGGGCGTGATCTGGCGGCGATTGCTGCCCGTCATCATGCCGCCGCCATGGAAGGCCACCGCCAGGCCGGGCACGGCGCGCGCCGCCTCGAGCAGCGGCGCGGCGCCGTAGCACCAGCCGCACAGGGGGTCGAAAATGTAGTGCAGTGTGGGCATGGAGACCTCCTTGTTGCCGCTTACCATTTCATTTCGCCTTTGGCGACCTTGGCGCTCGTTTCCAGCGCGCCATCGAGGCCCAGGCTCGGGTAGTGCTGTTTCATGGCGGCGATCAGGGCGGCCGCATTGGCGGCCTTGGCCGTTTCCGCTTCGAACGTCACCAGATAGTCGCGCGTAAAGCCGATGCTGTCGGGCGTCAGGGGCGAGCCCACCTTGAAGTGGCCGGGCACGACGGTGGCGGGTTTCAGCGCGGCGATGCCGTCCAGTGTCTTGAGCCAGTCCTGGCGCGATTGCACGCTTTGCGTATCGGCCGTCCACACGTGCAGGTTGCCAAACAGCACCACGCCGCCGACGACGGCCTTGATCGACGGGATCCACACATAGGTGCGCGCTGGCGTCGGGCCGGCGATATCGAGCCACTGGCCTTCCAGGCTGATGCGCTTGCCTTTCAACGCTTCGGGAACGACGATGGCCTGCGGCGCATTGTCCTTCAGGATCGGCCCCCAGTAGGCGACCTTGGCGTCCATCTTGCGGCGGATCTCGGCCACGGTTTCCGGCGTGGCAACGATTTTTGCCTGCGGAAATGCGGCCTTGATCACGTCCAGGCCAAAGTAGAAATCCGGGTCGCTGTGGCTGATGTACACGGTGGTCAGTTTCTTGCCGCTGGCGCGGATCTTTTCCACCAGCTTTTGCGCTTCGCCGCGCGAAAACTGCGCGTCGATCAGCACGGCGTCATGCTTGCCCGCGACCAGCACGGAAGCGACGGGGAAGATGGCCGCCTCGCCCGGATTGAACACCTCGAGTGTGAGCGGAGCGGCGGCAGAGGCGGCGCCGGCGGCGAAGACGGTGGCAACGAGAATGCTGGTAATGGATCGGGATAACATGATGCGCCTTCACAAGATGATTGGGATGCACGCATCTTACGTTGCTTTATTCGGCAGAAAAACACAATAAAAAGCAATAGTTTGTTGCGAAATTCGATGCAATCGATAGCCATCCCGACGGCGGGCAGAGCGTCGCCCGGACCGGCGCGGTACGGCACGGTGTATTTTTCCGCCGAGGGCGTGCGCTAAAACAACATGGCAGGCGGATGCGCGGCGGCGTGTCCAAACGTGTCACATCGTCATGAGGGTGTAACAATCGCTTGCTATCTTGCTAGCTTTCAAACCTAGCCGGATGAACCACATGACACGCAGAAAAATTTCCGTCGCTGGATGCAGCGTCGCAATCACCTTGATGCTGGCCGCCTGCGGCAGCGACGCCAAAAAAGATGAGGTGGTAGTCGAAGCCCCACCGAAAAACGTCATCTTCTTCCTCGGCGATGGCATGGGCCTGACCACCATGACGGCCGCGCGCATCTATTCGGTGGGCGAAGACGGTGCGCTGACCATGGATACCCTGCCGGAAACGGCCTTCGTCAAGACGTTCTCGAACGATGCGCAAGTGACCGACAGCGCGCCGTCGATGGCTGCCTACATGACCGGCGTCAAGATGAACAATGAAGTCATTTCGATGTCGGCCAACACGGTCGCCATCGATCCGGGCAAGGATGCCAACGGCAACAAGCTGGTCAACAAATGCGGCACCGGCAACGGCACGCCCGCCACCACCTTGCTGGAACTGGCCAAGGCCAAGGGCTACGCGGCCGGCGTGGTCAGCACGGCGCGCGTGACGCACGCCACGCCGGCGGCCACCTACGCGCACATCTGCCACCGCGACCTGGAAAACGACATCGCCGCGGCCCTCGTGCCGGGCGGCACCGGCTATAACAGCGCCCTGGGCACCACCGGCCTGGAAGTGGTGCTGGGCGGCGGCGCGCAATTCTTCAAGCCATTCAAGGACGGCGGCAAGCGTTCGGACGACCGCGACCTGGTTGCCGAGCTGAAAGCAAAGAGCTACACCGTGGCCAACAACGCCACCGACTTCAAGGCCGTCGACGGCACCAAGACGGACCGCCTGTTCGGCGTATTCACTTCCAGCCACATGAGCTACGACCTGGACCGCGATGCGGCGAAGGAACCTAGCCTGGCGGAAATGACCACCAAGGCCATGGACGTATTGGCCAAGAACAAGAAGGGCTACTTCCTGATGGTCGAAGGCGGCCGCATCGACCACGCGCTGCATGAAACCACCGCCAAGAAAGCGCTGCAAGACACGGTGGCTTTCGATAACGCCATCAAGGCCGCCATCGAAAAAGCCAAGCTGACCGACCCGACCCTGGCCAATACCCTGATCGTCGTCACGGCCGACCATGACCACACCCTGGTGCTGAACGGCTACGCCAAGCGCACCGGCAAGACGGCCGCCGGCAACCCTGGCGTGCTGGGCGTGGTGAAGAACTACGTCACCGGCGCGGTCGAGAAAGACCTGGATGGCGCACCGTACTCGATCATCGGCTTCGGCAATGGCGAGAACCGCACGCAATCGAGCCGCGCCGCCATGGCCAGCCTCGACGAAACCGTCACCAGCGCCAATACCTACCACCAGGAAGCGGTGATACGCACCGCGGCCGGCAATGAAACGCACGGCGGCACCGACGTCTTCCTGGGCGCCATTGGCAAGGGTTCGGAAACCTTCCTGGGCACCATCGACAACACCACAGTATTCGGCCTGGTCAAGACCGCCGGCGGTCTGTAATCCCCAAGACACAAGAATTGGACACGCATATGAAACTTGCACTGAAATCCACCCTGAAACTGTCGCTGCTGACCACGCTCGTGGCCGCCAGCGTTGCCAACGGCGCCTACGCCGCCGACGCCAAGAACGTCATCTTCTTCCTCGGCGACGGCATGGGCCCTTCCGTCGTGACGGCTGCACGCATCTTCAAGTACAAGGAAGAAGGCAGCTTGAACATGGACAAGCTGGAACGCACGGCGCGCATCAAGACCTTCTCGCACGATGCGCAAACGACGGACAGCGCGCCATCGATGGCCGCCTACATGACCGGCGTCAAGATGAACAATGAAGTCATCTCGATGTCGTCGGACACCATCGCCAAGGAACCGGGCCGCGATGCCAACGGCAACCTGGGCGTGGACAACTGCCCCGCCAGCGGCAACGGCAAGTCCGTGCCGACCATCCTGGAACTGGCGAAAGCCAAGGGCAAGGCCGTGGGCGCCATCACCACCACGGAACTGACGCACGCCACGCCGGCAACGACCTTCTCGCACATCTGCAACCGCAATGCGCAGTACGCGATCGCCGCGCAAACGGCGCCGGGCGGCGTCGGCTACAACACGGCCCTGGGCGACGGCGTGGACGTGCTGATGGGTGGCGGACGCAACCACTTCACGCCATGGTCGGCCAGCAACAAGGGCGGCCGTGCCGACGGCCGCGACCTGCTGGCCGAATTCGCGGCCAAGGGCTATACCGTGGCCGCCAACAAGGCGGAAATGGCGGCCGCGCCAAGCAACAAGAAGTTCATCGGCCTGTACAGCGCGAAGAGCCACCTCGACTATGAACTCGACCGTACCTCGTCCAAGCCATCGGCCGACGGCGCCAACCAGCCTAGCCTGTCGGAAATGACGTTGAAAGCCATCGACCTGCTGTCGAAAAACAGCAATGGCTACTTCCTGATGGTCGAGGGCGGCCGCATCGACCACGCATTGCACGGCATCAATGCCAAGCGCGCGCTGGTCGACACCATCGCCTTCGACGACGCCATCAAGGCCGCCATCGACAAGGTCAAGGAAACCGATCCGAAGCTGGAAAACACCCTGATCGTCGTCACGGCCGACCATGACCACACGCTGGCGTTCAACGGCTACGGCAAACGCGGCAATCCTATCCTCGACATCAACCGCGGCTACAAGGATAACCAGCCCAGCAAGGATGAAGACGGCAATACCTACACCACCCTGGTGTTCGGTAACGGCCCGAACCGTCCTGACCTGCGCAGCAACGTTGACAGCGCCACGGCCCTGTCCGACAACTACCTGCAGGAAACAGGCGTGCGCCTGGCCAGCGAAACCCACGGCGGCGGCGACGTCAAGCTGCTGGCCACGGGCGCCGGCGCCAAGACCTTCAAGGGCACGCTGGACAACACCAAGGTATTTGACTTGCTGAAGGCAGCTTTCGGCTTCTGATCCGCATCAACACGGTAACCCCACCGGGGCGGATGGCGTATGCCCTCCGCCCCCTTTGCACACTTAAAGGCAACACCATGAAATCGACCCTGATCGCCGTCCTCCTGGCCGCCGGCTTTGCCGCCAGCGCCCAAGCCGCGCCTGCCGCCCCTGCCGACCTGGACCTGGGCATCACCTACTACAGCCGCGTACTGACGCCGGAAGGCGTGACGCGCGAGAGCCGCTATGAAGAAAAAATGCTGCGCCGTCCGGGCCACGTGTGGGTCGAACGCGTGCTGCCGTCCGCCATCGATGCGCATGCCGGCCACGCGCACGGCGAGCACAGGAAAGTGGCGCTGAAAACGTCGACCACGGCCACGCAGCAGGAGCACAAGCACTTCAATCCCGTCGCCATTCCCCGGCATGTGATGCTGGAAAAGAACACGGTCCGGGTGGAATACATCGATGCGCACGACAAGATCGTCGTCTCCATCCCGAAGGCGGAATACGAAAACGTCAATTTCGACGGCTCCTGGGAAAACAGCTTTTATCTGCTGGACCCGAAACTGGTGGCCGCCATGCCGCTGTCGAAACAGGCATCGAACGTGGCCGGCGCGCGCTGGCGCGAAGTGGAAAAGAACGGCGTATTCCAGCGCATCCTGTGGGATGAGCAAAAACAGATCCCGCTGATTATCGAGAGCGGCGACCGCGCCAACACCTTCTACCGCAGGGTCGACGTCAAGCTGCAGCCAGCCACCAGCAAGGCCCTGCCCTGGAGCGGCCTGCAACACTATGCGCAACGCGAGTACTCGGACTACCTGGACTGAGCCCCGCGCATGCCCGCTTGCGCTTGACCACGCCCGGTCGGCTGGCTAACATCGCTAGGGCACGGTCAACCTCGGGAGCGCGGCATGGATGAACAATTCGAAAATGGTTTGCGCATGCGCAAACAAGTGATGGGCGATGCCTTTGTCGAACGCGCTTTCGCCCAGGTCGATGCCTTCACGGCCCCGCTGCAGGATTTCGTCACGCGCAATGCCTGGGGCACAGTGTGGTGCCGCGACGGGCTCGATGCGAAGACGCGCAGCCTGGCGACGCTCGCCATGCTGACGGCCATGGGCCGCGCGCAGGAACTGCGCGGCCACGTGCGCGGCGCCGTCAACAATGGCGCTTCCATGAAGGAAATCCAGGAGGTCTTGCTGCATGCGGCCGTGTATTGCGGCATGCCGCTGGCCATCGACGCCTTCCGCTCGGCCCACGACGTGCTCAAGGAAATGGGCCTGGTGGAGCCGCCCCCGCCTGCCGCCTGAGCCCGGCCCCTTGCCCGAACCATCGCCATCGTCTTCGTCACCCCCGGCCTGCCCCGCCCCGGTGCTTGAGCCCCTTCCGGCGCGCTGCCGCGCGCCCCGCATCCTTAACATTGTGTTATGCGCAGCCAACAAATCGGCACGCGACATATAGTAAATTCCTGCCTACTATCGTTACCAGCAGTCACACAATGACACGCTGACACGCCCGCCGCCATCACGCGGCCCGCAGCCGCCAGCGCCTGCCCAGCCGCATGCACCATCGTCACAACACGCATTTACAATAACATCACATACCAGGAGTAGTCATGCCCGCCTCACCTGTATTGTCACGCCGGGCGCTGCGCGCCGGCGTCTTCGCCGCCGCCCTGCTGGCGCTGTTGCCAGCGCGCGCCGAGGTCGAACTCGACGGCCGCCACGCCAGTCCGGAAAGCATCGCCCGCATCGCCCGCGGCGAAACGCTGCGCATCGCCCCCGCCGCCCTGGCCCGCGTGCGCCAGTCGCATCAAGTCTTGCTCGATGCGGCGCGCAGCGGACAGAAAATCTATGGCCTGACCGTCGGCGTGGGCCTGAACAAGGACCGCGACATGGTCGATGCGCACGGCCAGCTGAGCGCCGACATCGTCGCCGCCTCGCGCCGCTTCAACGTCGGCCTGCTGCACGCACATGGCGGCGGCGTCGGCCCCGACGCGCCCGTGCTCGACGTGCGCGCGGCCATGGCGGCGCGCCTGAACGCCATGCTCAGCGGCGGCGCGGGCGTGCAGGAACAGATCGTCGATGCCTATGCGCGCCTGCTGAACCGGGGCGTGACGCCCGTCATGCCCGCGTTCGGCTCGCTGGGCGAGGCCGACATCACCCTGCTCAGCCATATCGGCCTGGCCATGCTGGGCGAAGGCGACGTCATTTACCAGGAGCGCAGGCAGCCGGCCGCGGCGGCACTGAAGGCGGCCGGCATCGCCGTCATCGAACCGTTCGGCAAGGATGCCCTGTCCATCCTCAGTTCGAACGCCTACGCATCGGGCATGGCGGCGCTGGCGCTCGACGAGCTGGAACGCCTGAACCGTGCCTCGCAGCTGGTATTCGCGCTGAGCCTGCAGGCCTTCAACGGCAATGTTTCACCGTTCCTGGAAGATACACTGGCGCTGCGGCCATTTCCGCAAACCCAGCGCGCGGGCGCCGAGCTGCGGCGCTTGCTCGATGGCGCCAGCCTGTGGCAGCGCGATGCGGCGCGGGCACTGCAGGACCCGCTCAGTTACCGCAGCGGCGTCTATCTGCTGGGGGAGCTCGACCGCAGTTACCGGCAAACCTTGGCGCAGCTGCAGGTCCAGCTCAATTCCTCGGACGACAATCCCGGCGTGGCGCTGGGCGTGACAGCCAGGTCGGCACGCTGGCAGGAGCAGCAGGGTTACGTGGCTGGCAAGGGCGCCGTGCTGCCGAGCGCCAACTTCGAACCGCTGCCATGGGTGCTGGCCTTCGAGGAAACGGGACTGGCGCTCGCGCACAATGCGCTGGCCTCGGCGCAGCGCATCATCAAGCTCAATGATCCGCACCTGACGGGCTTGCCCCGCTTCCTCGGCACGGCCAATAGCGTGCATGCCTTTGGCGCCATGGAAAAACCGGCCGTCGCGCTGGCGATGGACAGCAAGATGCTGGCCCAGCCGGTCTCGCTCGACTACCTGCCCGTGGCCGGCAATATCGAGGACGTGGCGACGAATGCGCCGGCCGTGGTGCAGCGCGTGCGGCGCCAGATCGAGAACAGCTACATGCTGCTGGGCATAGAACTGATCCATGCCGCCCAGGCGGCCGAGCTGCGCCGCGCGCAGGACCCGGCCTTCGCGCTGTCGCCGCCGACGCGCCAGCTGTTCCACGCCTTGCGCCAGCGCGTGGCCTTCCTCGACCAGGATCGCCCGCTGAGCGGCGACTTCCGCGCCGCCGCCGACGTCCTGCGGAGCCTGCCATGACGCGCCGCCTCGTCAACGGCGGCCTGGCCGCCCTGCTGCTCGCCGCCGGTGCGGCGCAAGCCCAGGCGCCCGCCAGCAGCGTCAATTTCTATGGTTTCATCGATGCCAGCGTGCGCTACCAGCATGGCGCCGATGGCGGCACGGCATCGGTCGTCGACGGCAGCGAATACGGCTGGGCCGGCAGCCGCTGGGGCATCAGCGGCAGCGAGGACCTGGGCGGCGGCCTGAGCGCCGTGATGAACCTGGAAAACGGCTACGCCATCGATACGGGGGAGTCGCGCCAGGGCGGGCGCCTGTTCGGCCGCACGGCCTATGTCGGCTTGCGCAACGGCTACGGCGAGCTGACGCTGGGGCGCCAGTACAACGCGCTGTACTATGCGGGCTCCTGGCACAGCGACCCCACGTATGTCTCGAGCTGGTCGCCCAGCGTGGTCCACCAGCTCGACTACGCCTGGGACAATGCCATCGCCTACACGGGCCATTTCAGCGACGTGATCGTGCGCGCCACGTATGCGCCGGGAGAAAAGGCCGGCACGACGCGCGGCGCGCGGCAGGCCGTCAGCGTGCTGTACAACGGCCAGCCGTTCGGCCTGGCCCTGGCATATGGCGGCGCCGACGGCAATGGCTTGCGTACTTTCAACGTGGGAGGCTATTACACGGCCGGTCCGCTGACCGTGCAGGCCACGCATTACCTGACCCGCAACGAACCGTACAGCGGTGCGCGCCGGGTCGCCACGCAAGGCCTCGGCGCCATCTACATGGCCACGCCGGAGCTAGAACTGACGGGCGCCTGGTGGCGCACCGACAGCGATGGCACGCGGGAAAACAAATACCTGGTGGCAGCCCGCTACAGCCTGTCCAAGCGCAGCAAGATCTACCTGGAAGCGGACACGGCATCGAAGCAGGCGGCGGCGCGCCTCAGCGGCGTGCAGGCGGGCATGCAATTCACGTTCTAACCGGGCATAAAAAAAGCCAGGGAGCGATCCCTGGCTTGCCTGGCCCGCCGGCAGCGTTTACTCTGCTGCCGCCGCTTTCTTGGCTGGCGCCTTCCTGGCGGCCGGCTTTTTCACGGCCGTCGCCTTCTTCGCCGGCGCCTTTTTGACGGCCGCCGCTTTCTTGACGGCCGTTTTCTTCGCTGGCGCCGCGCCTTCTTCGCCTTCGACCTCGGCGGCAGCCGCCTTGGTCTTGGCGCCCGGCTTGGCCTTGCGCTCTTCAAACTCGAAGCTCACCTTGCCATCCTTGCCGCGCACGAGGAAAGCCTTGAACGGACGGCGCGTGCGCTGCGATACAAAGCCCGGCAGCAAGTCCGTCTTGCCATCGTTGAGCAGTTTGGCCATTTGTTCCGGCAAGATTTCCTGCTGCAAGATGATGCGGCCGCTGCGGAAATCGCATGTCTTCGGCTTGGCCACGCTGTGTTCGCACACATAGGCCAGGCCCATTTCATACACGCCGGCATTGCACTTGGGGCAAGGTCCGACTGGCGTCTGGCCCGTGAAATCGACGCCTTCGCCATCTTCGCTCTCGTCGTTCTGGCCGAAGTCGAATTCCAGCTTGAAATTCTTGATCTCTTCATCGCGCACGATGCGCAGGATGGCGGCGAACGGACGACCCATCTTCGAGCGGAAGCCTTGCAGCGGGCCGATGGTGCGGTCCTTCAGCAATTGTTCCACTTCGGCGATTTCAAACTGGCGCGAACCCGGCGTCTTGCTCATCGAGAATTCGCACTTGGTGCAGGCGAAACGGCGGTAGTTTTCCTTCACCACGCCGCCGCAATTCGGGCATGGCGTTTCCAGGGTCGCGTAATCACCGGGAATGGTGTCGTTATCGTATTCCTTGGCGCGCTTGACGATGATTTGCGTCATCTGCGCGATTTCGCGCATGAATTCTTCGCGCGAAATCTTGCCCTTTTCCATCTGCGACAGCTTGTATTCCCACTCGCCCGTCAGCTCCGGTGCCGTCAATTCATTGACGCCCAGGCCTTTGAGCAAAGTCATCAGCTGCGACGCCTTGGCCGTCGGAATCAGTTCGCGGCCTTCGCGGATCAGATAGCGCTCCGTCAGCAAGCCCTCGATGGTGGCCGCGCGCGTCGCTGGCGTGCCTAGCCCCTTGCCGGCCATCGCATCGCGCAGCTCGTCGTCGTCGATCAGCTTGCCGGCGCCTTCCATGGCCGACAGCA
Source organism: Janthinobacterium sp. GW822-FHT07H11 (assembly GCF_058798615.1). NCBI lineage: Bacteria > Pseudomonadati > Pseudomonadota > Betaproteobacteria > Burkholderiales > Oxalobacteraceae > Janthinobacterium > Janthinobacterium sp. GW822-FHT07H11. The sequence continues at coordinate 1,162,650 of NZ_CM179507.1, read as the reverse complement.
AGGTCGCTTCCGTGAAGCGCGCGGGCGGCTTCGTCACCAGGCCGTTGGCGCTGACGCTTTCCGTCTGCACCTTCTCGCCCTTGGCGACGGGCACCAGGTTGCCGTTGCCATTGCTTTCCTTGTCCGCGTCCGTCGATGCTTCCTTGCCGTAGATGGCCAGCCAGCCCGGATTGGTCATGACCTTGCCTTCAGTCTTGAACTGATGGCCGGACACTTCCGTGTAGCGCGTGGTGACCTGGAATTCCGCAGGCGGGAAGAACACGGCCATGAAGCGGCGCGTGACCAGGTCGTACAATTTCTGTTCCGGCTCGGACAGGTTCTTCGGTGCGATCGTCGTCGGGATGATCGCGAAGTGATCCGAGATCTTCGTGTTGTCGAAGATGCGCTTGTTCGGCTTGACCCAGCCCTTGTCGATGATCTGCTTGGCGAACTGGTGGTAGTTGCTGTTTTCCTTGACCGTTTCCAGCGCCTGCAGCACGGTCGGCATGTAGTCTTCCGGCAGGTGGCGCGAATCGGTACGCGGATACGTCAAGACCTTGTGCTTTTCGTACAGGGCCTGGGCCAGGCCCAGCGTATTCTTGGCCGAGAAACCGAAACGCGAGTTCGCTTCGCGCTGCAAGCTGGTCAGGTCGAACAGGCCCGGCGCCATCGAGGTGGTCGGTTTCGATTCTTCCGTGACGATGCCTTGGCGGCCGCGGCAGGCGGTGGCGATCGAGTCGGCAGCGGCCTTGCTCCACAGGCGCTCGGCGCGCTTTTCCGGGTCGTTCTCGTCCTTCTTGAACTTCGTGTCGAGCCAGCGGCCTTCATAGATGCCGGCCGCACAAACGAATTCGGCGCGCACTTCCCAGAAGTCGCGCGGCACGAATTTTTTAATTTTGTCTTCGCGTTCGACCACGATGGACAAGGTTGGCGTTTGCACGCGGCCCACGGTGGTCAGATAGAAGCCGCCTTCTTTCGAATTAAACGCCGTCATGGCGCGCGTGCCATTGATGCCGATCAACCAGTCGGCTTCCGAACGGCAGCGGGCCGCGTCGGCCAGCGGCAGCATTTCCTCGTCGCTGCGCAGGTGCGAGAAACCGTCGCGGATGGCGCCCGGCGTCATCGACTGCAGCCACAGGCGCTTGACCGGCTGCTTGGCCTTGGCGTTTTGCGCGATCAGGCGGAAAATCAGCTCGCCTTCTCGCCCCGCATCGCATGCGTTGATGAGGGTGGTAACGTCTTTGCGTTTGATCAGCTTGTTTAATACTTTGAGGCGCGCTTCCGTCTTGGCGATCGGGTTCAGCGCGAAATACGGTGGAATCATCGGCAAGTGCGCGAAACTCCATTTGCCGCGCTTCACGTCGAATTCTTCCGGCACGGCGATCTCCAGCAAGTGGCCGACCGCCGACGACAGGACGTATTCATCCGATTCAAAGTACTCATCGTGCTTGGTAAAGCCGCCAAGCGTCTTCGCGATATCGTTCGCGACAGAAGGCTTCTCGGCGATGATGAGGGTTTTTGTCATATTTTTTAGTCTCGAAAAATGCTCTAGGATAGTTTCAGCATGCGCATCATACAGTGCATTGCCAGGCGCCGACGCTTTTGTCTGCGCGAAGCCTTGTGACTTGTGGTCTTGTCAAGCGGCCAATGATAAGCGCCTATTGAATAATTCGGCAAGTTATCTGCAAGCAAGAATGCGCCAGCGCAAAGACAATGGGCCAGCGCGCGCGCCGGTGCAGTGCATCGTCAAGGAGATGGCGCGGCAGCCGCGCCAGGGTCAGGCCAAGCGCCGCAGCGCGGTCGATGATGACACTACATATTAGTGTAACAAGCGGGGAGAAAGATCTTCATCGTCGACGAACAGGTCGTCGAACATCAGGGCATCCGGTTCCTTGCCCTGGCTCCACAGCAGCATCAGCACGATGACTTTCAGCTTGCCCAGCGAAACGGGCGCTTCGTCGAGCGCCAGCGCCCGTTCGATGACGATTTCGCGCTGCAGCGGCGAGAGCACCTTGGCGCTTTCCAGGAACTGGATGAAACCGATGGCGGCCGTGCCCAGCACGTCGCTTTCCTGCTTGACATAGAACCGCGTGCCTGTCGACGTCGACGTCAGCGCCTGCTCGGCACCGGCCATGGCCGTCAGGTCGGTCAGCCAGACGAGCGCTTCGGAAATCTCCACGTCGTCGAAACCGACGGCCGACAGTTTGCGCGCCAAGGCTGCCGGCTCGGGGCAGGCATCGGGGCGATAGTAAGTCTCGTAGAGGTACACCAGGATATCGAACATGGCTCTACTCTATCAGCTAAGTTCGCTGGGGCACAAGGGCACGCCCCGACAAAGCGCGGCGATGCAGCAAGGCCGCCACACAAGTGACAAGCTGTCATTTGCAGCGTTGAAACAATCCTCCCGGCAAGCGTTCCACCAGGCCCGCCAGCTCCAGCGCCAGCAATTGCCCCATCAGCGTGCCCACGGCCAGGCCGCTGCGCGCGGCCAGGGTGTCGGCATCGTGCGGATCGTAGCCCAGCACGGCCAGCAGCGGATGGGCGCCCGCCTCGCCCGGCGCCTCCGGCGCGCTGGCGTGCATGCCCTGCCACTGCAATTCCTGCAGCACGTCGTCGACCGACTCGACCAGCTTGGCACCCTGCTTGATCAGCGCATGGCAGCCCTTGGCCAGCGCCGAGTGGATGGAACCGGGCAAGGCATACACGTCGCGCCCCTGCTCGCCGGCCAGGCGCGCCGTGATCAGCGAGCCCGATTGCGCGGCCGCCTCGACCACCAGCACGCCGCGCGCCAGGCCGCTGATCAGGCGATTGCGGCGCGGAAAGTTGCCCGGCATGGCGGGCAAGCCCAGCGCATACTCGCTGACGATGCAGCCTTGTTCCGCGATTCTTTGCGCCAGATCAAGGTTACGCCGCGGATACACGAGATCCGCGCCCGTGCCGATCACGGCCACCGTGGCGCCCGCGCCGCGCAAGCCGCCCTCGTGCGCATGCGTGTCGATACCGAGCGCCAGCCCCGAGATGACGGTCAGGCCCGCCGCGCTGAGCGCCTGCGCAAACGCGGCCGCATTCTGCATGCCTTGCGTGCTGGCGTTACGGCTGCCGATGACGGCCACGCCGGGCCGCGACAGCAGTTCCGCGCGGCCGCGCACGTACAGCAGCAGCGGCGGATCGGGAATTTCCAGCAGCAGCGGCGGATACGCGGCATCGGCCAGGGTCAGCACGGCATTGCCCGGCCGCCGCAGCCATTGCAGGGTCAATTCCAGCTGGCTGTTGGCCACGCGCCGCGGCGGCTGCACGATGGCATGCGCCACGCCGGCCGGCACCACCTCGCGCAAGGCCTCGAACGAGGCGGCGAAAATCTGCGGCGGCAGGCCGAAGCGGGCCAGCAGGGCGCGCGCGGCCACCGGCCCCACGCCAGGCAGGTGCTGCAGGCGCAGCCAGCTTGCCAGTTCCGTGGCCGTAGCTGCCGTCGTTGCGATTGCATGCATGACAACCTCACAGTGTACCGGGCCATTCCATGCTAGCGCCATGGCAGGCGCGCGATACCGACGCGCGCAAGGATGCGTGCAATGACAGCGCAAAACGCCTCCCCATCCACAGGGCCATGGGCGTCTGTGATAAAATTTCCCTTTGCAGCAGACGAATAGCGCACTGGCAAACGCATCTGCCGCGCCGTTGCGCCCTACGCGCCCAAGCTTGGCGTACGCACACTAAAATAGAATAGCCCTGCCATCGTCCGCATGGCCCTGGCATGAATAATCAGGCGCACCGGCGCCCACCTTAACCAGTCGAATCCGTATGTCCATATTAAATATCCTGCGTTACCCCGATCCTCGCCTGCACACGGTCGCCAAGCCCGTCACCGAATTTGACGCGCGCCTGCAAACCCTGATCGACGACATGGCCGAAACCATGTACGACGCCCCCGGCGTCGGCCTGGCCGCGTCGCAAGTGGACGAGCATATCCAGATGATGGTGATCGACATCACCGAAGAAAAAAACCAGCTGCAAGTGTTCATCAACCCGGAAATCACCTGGGCCAGCGAAGAAAAGCAGGTCTACGACGAGGGCTGCCTGTCCGTGCCCGGCGTGTACGATGGCGTCGAGCGTCCGGCCCGCATCAAGGTGCGCGCCCTGGACCGCCATGGCAAGCCGTTCGAACTGGAAGCCGATGGCTTGCTGGCCGTCTGCATCCAGCATGAGATGGATCATCTGTTGGGCAAGGTATTCGTCGAGTACCTGTCGCCGCTCAAGCGCAACCGCATCAAGACCAAGATGATCAAGGAAATCCGCGGTCTCGAGCGCGAAGCGAGCCTGCGCGCACAGAACCGCCGTTTCTAAGCCGCTGCTGATAGACTAGGCAACAGTAGTCGTAACACCACGCCAGCCTGGCGCCTCCGGCCCGGGCCTGCGCACCTCACGTCAAGGAACAAGATGAAAGTGATCTTCGCAGGCACGCCTGAATTCGCCGCCACGGCCCTGAAAGACTTGCACGAAGCGGGTTTCGAGATTCCGCTGGTGCTGACCCAGCCCGACCGCCCCGCCGGACGCGGCATGCAGCTGCATGCCTCGGCCGTCAAGCAGTACGCGCAGCAGCACGGCATCGAGGTGCTGCAACCGCTGTCCTTGCGCATGGACAGCAAGGACCCGCAGCGCGCCGCCGAGGCGAAAGCGGCCCACGAACGCCTGCTGGCCACCGACTACGACGTGATGGTGGTGGCGGCCTACGGCTTGATCTTGCCGCGCAGCACGCTCGACATCAAGCCCTGCATCAATATCCACGGTTCATTGCTGCCGCGCTGGCGCGGCGCGGCGCCGATCCACCGCGCCATCGAGGCCGGCGACGATGAAACGGGCGTGACCATCATGCAGATGGAAGAAGGCCTCGATACGGGCCCCATGCTGGCCATTGAGCGCACGCCCATCGAAGCGGGCGATTCCACCGCCACCCTGCACGACAAGCTGGCCGCCCTGGGCGGCAAGATGATCGTCGAGACCCTGCGCAAGATGCAGCAGCAGCCGCTGGAAGCCGTGCCGCAGCCGGAAGCGGGCGTCACCTATGCGGCAAAGATCGCCAAGGAAGAAGCGGCGCTGGACTTCAGCCTGCCCGCGCTGGAACTGGGCCTGAAAATCCGCGCCTTCAACCCGTTTCCCGGCGCCTGCGGCCAGGTCGATGGCACCACCATCAAGATCTGGGCCGCCGACGTGCTGGAAGCGGACAGCAAGGAAGCGCCTGGCCAGGTGCTGGCGGCCGACGCCCAGCACGGCATCGTCGTGGCCTGCGGCAATGGCTCGCTGCGCCTGACGGAACTGCAAAAACCGGGCGGCAAGCGCCTGCCCGCGGCCGAGTTCATCAAGGGCTTCCCGCTCGAAGGCAAACGCTTCGCGTAAGCGTCCCCCGTCGCACCGACGTCCATAAAAAAAGGGCTTGCCGCGGCAAGCCCTTTTTGCGTCCAGCCAAAGCCTTAGCGGCGCGGCACCTTCATCAAACGTGCGCCCACGGACGACGACAGGCTGACCTCGAAACGGCCGCCGGCCGGCAAGGCGCTCACGTCGACGCTGGCGTTGCCGCCCGTCAAGTCGCTGGCCACCAGCGTCCTGCGGCCATCGGCAGCCACGTGCAGCACGGCCGCATACGGTTCCGCCTGCGCACCCCAGGCCAGCGCCAGCTTGCCGCCGCCTTGCCTCACGTCAAAACTGGCGTCGTTGGCGGCCGCCTTGCTGCGGCGCGCCGGGCGTTCCAGCTGGGCCAAAGCCTTGCCATTTAACAATACTTTCACCTCGCTGACCTCGCCGGGATTGGCGAAGCTGACGCGGAAATGGCTGATGGCGCTGCCGCCGTGATCAGCCAGCGCGGCCGCATCGAAGGGCAAGTCGATAGTCAGGCCGGACGCGGTCAGCACCCGCAGGGTGTAAGCGTGGCCGCTGCCGCTGGCGGCGGCGCCCACGCGCACGGACGAGGCGATGGCAGGATGCAGGGCCACGCCGGCCGGCGTGATGCGGCCTGAAATGGTCAGGTAGCCATGCTCGGCAAGCGCCATGCTGGCGGCCAGGACATTGCTGCCCGTTACCTGCGAGCTGCGTTTTTCCAGGAATTGCTGTACCCGCACATAGCTGTAGTCGGAAAACCAGGCGCCGCTGCAATAGCTCATCACATCCTTCATCTGCGTGCCGCCATTGGCGGCCTTGCTCAGCTGGCCGATGCTGCCCGTATAGTTGCTGTCGTACAAGGGTTGCGGTCCCAGGTCGCCGTCCGCATACGGATAATCAAGCACCGCATTGGCCGGACCGCCGCAGGCAACGTGCTCCAGCGAGTGATTGTGGCCCAGTTCATGCACGAGCGTCGTCAGCCATGCAGGCCAGCGATTGCCGAAAGGATCGACCGCCGCGATGTTGACGAAGCTGGCGTCCACGCCGATGGCCGACGTGAAGTCGAAGTTGCCCGTGCGCCGATTGACGTAGGCCAGGCCCGCGACGCGGGCGGCGGACATTTTCGGCACCAGGCCATAATAATAGGCGCCGCTGTCTTCCAGCACGCGTTTTCTTTCCAGCGCATCGAGGGCAGGGGTCCACCAGTTGTCGGCCGTGCTGCTGCCGGACACGGACAGGGCGGCACGCGTGCTGATGCTGATATTTTCCGCCGCATACGGATAGACGCGCAGCAGCGCGGCACGGATCGCCTCCAGGTCAGGCACTTGCGCCACGCCATCTTCGGTGCTCAGCGGCACCAGCACCAGGCGGATCTTTGCCGTGCTGGCCACGACAGGCGCCGCCTCCTGGCTCGCCTGCAGGCTGTCGGCGCCTATGGCCGTCACGCGCACGCGCACGCCGGGCAAGACCCAGGCAGCCGGCAGGACGGCACTGAAATTGCCATTGAAGCTGTAATCGTTTTTTTCAATCGGCAACACAGCGGGGCCGCTCATCGTGATGCTGCCCAGGCTGGCGCCATTGGCGGCCGTGGCGCTCAAGGTCACGGCGGGACTGGCCTGGCCCGCTTGCGTGGCCAGCACGGGCACGCGCACGGCGGCCGGCTTGCCGCGCGTGAGGCGCAAGGCCGTGTCGCTGGCATTGAGGTTGATGACCTGGGAAAAATCGATGCTGCCCAAGGTAAAGGACGACACCGTGCCCGCGTTGACGTCAAGGCGCGACGCGGCCGACAGCATCACATTGCCCGTCGCCGCGGCCGGCGCGGACAGCAGCAGCCGGCTGGCGCTGGCGCTGACGATGCTCGCCGGAGTGCCGCCCACGGACGCGGCGCTGACCTGGTCGAGATTGCTGCCCAGCACCGTCACCGACAGCGTCGAACCGCTGACGAGGGAGCTGATCGATGTCACCGCCACGCTGGGCAGGACCGTGTAGCTGTCGTTGCTGATGACGTCGTTATACGGGCCGCGCAGCGTCAGCGGCCCCGTCGCGGCGCCGGCAGGCACCACCACGCTGACGCTGTTCGCATTCTGGCTTTGCGGCATGACGGACGCGCCATTGCCAAACTGAACCGCCGTGACCGCTCCCATGCCGTTGCCGGTGACGGTAACGCTGGAACCGGCGCCGCCCGTTGCCGGCGCGACGCTGCCTACCGTCAATGGCACATACACATTCACGTTATAGCTGGTCGCCGTCGTGCCGCTGGCACTGACGAGGCTCAAGGCGCCCGCCACGGGCACGCCCGGCATGAGCAGCGTGACGCTGGCATCGCTGGCGGCGCTGGCGGCGACGCTCACGCCACCCACCTGGAACGCCGTCGCGCGGCTCAAATTGGTGCCCGTGACCACCACGCTGCCGCCGACGGCGACATTCGTCGCCGATACCGCGGTCACCACCGGCGTCACCACAGGCGTATTCGAACTGCCCGCTCCCCCCGCATCGCCGCCACCGCCGCACGCGGACAGGCCCAGCGTGATGAACAATGCAATAAGTAAATGTTTTTTCATGGCTGGCAGCCATGTTCTGGCAATGCGCTGCCGGTAGATACGCGGGGGAAATGTGACATATTGGCGACTTTGGAGAGGATCTAAATTCTTGGAAGCAACATTATCGATGAATTTGATTCCAATGGACAACTATTAATATTTTTAATTCAATTGGTTTTGACAATAATTACAATGACTATTTAATAATATTTATATACAGCATCATTTGTTTCATTTTGCATTGTCTAAAATCAAGATTATTCCCGAAGCAGCAATTGCCATTCCCTTCATGAAAACATCGGCTGCCGGCAAGGCTCTTGGTGGCAGAATGAACATTTCCGGCCAGATTTTCGCCATGATCCCTTTCGTGCACGGCGGCCGCGGCGGTGGCGGCCATGGGCGATGTGTTGCGCGCGCGGGCACGGACTGGCTGACATTGCCTTTTGCCCAAAACCAAAGCAGCCTGATGCCGTATAATTTTAGACCCGGTGATTCAGGCGATTGCCACCTTCCGCCTGCCCTACCCGGCCGGCTCTCTCCGTCAGCCGACCCTGCTGGCCCGCAACCGCCTCGTACCGTCTTGTCGCCGCGCCGCCGCCCGTTTGCCTATTGAAAGCATGAAATGAACGATACCGTGATCCCCGCCATGTCCCCGACCGAAGCCACCTTGCGCGCCATCCTCGCGCGCCGGATCATGATCCTCGACGGCGCGATGGGCACGATCATCCAGCAATACAAGCTCGACGAAGTAGCCTACCGTGGCGGCCCTGCCGGCCGCTTCATCGATTTCGCCGCGCCGGCCGACAGCGGCGCGCGCGAACTGTTCGTCAAAGGCAATAACGAGCTGCTGACCCTGACGCAGCCGCACATCATCCAGGAAATCCACGAGCGCTACCTGGCGGCCGGCGCCGACCTGATCGAAACGAATACCTTCGGCGCCACGACGATCGCGCAAGACGATTACCACATGGCCCACCTGGCCTATGAAATGAACGTGCAGGCGGCCAGGCTGGCGCGCGCCGCCTGCGACAAGTATTCCACCCCGGACAAGCCGCGCTTCGTCGCCGGCGCCCTGGGCCCGACGCCGAAGACGGCCTCGATCTCGCCCGACGTGAACGACCCGGCCGCGCGCAACGTCAGTTTCGACCAGCTGGTGGCCGCCTACCTGCAGCAGACGCAGGGCCTGGTGGAAGGCGGCGCCGACGTGCTGCTGGTGGAAACCATCTTCGATACCCTGAACTGCAAGGCGGCCCTGTTCGCCATCGACCTGTACTACGAGCAAAACCCTGGCGTCGTGCGCCTGCCCTTGATGATTTCCGGCACCGTCACGGACGCCTCGGGCCGCATCCTGTCGGGCCAGACCGTGCCCGCCTTCTGGAACTCCGTGCGCCACGCGAAACCGCTGACCATCGGCCTGAACTGCGCGCTGGGCGCCGCCCTGATGCGCCCGTACGCGGAAGAGCTGGCCAAGATCGCCGACACCTTTGTTTGCATCTACCCGAACGCGGGCTTGCCCAACCCCATGAGCGACACGGGCTTCGACGAGTTGCCGGCGGACACCTCCGCCCTGCTGCGCGAATTTGCCGACGCGGGTTTCTTGAACATGGCGGGCGGCTGCTGCGGCACCACGCCCGAGCACATCGCCGCCATCGGCGAGTTGCTGTCGAAAAACACGCCGCGCACCGTGCCGGCCCCGTCGCACGACCTGCGCCTGGCCGGCCTGGAACCGTTCGTCGTCAATGACGAATCGCTGTTCGTCAACGTGGGCGAGCGCACCAACGTCACGGGCTCGAAAGCGTTCGCGCGCATGATTCTCAACGAGCAATACGACGAGGCGCTGTCCGTTGCCCGTCAGCAAGTGGAAAACGGTGCGCAAGTGATCGACATCAACATGGACGAGGCGATGCTCGACTCGCTGGCGGCCATGACGCGCTTCTTGAACCTGATCGCCTCGGAACCCGATATTTCGCGCGTGCCCATCATGGTCGACTCGTCGAAATGGTCGGTCATCGAGGCGGGCCTGAAGTGCGTGCAGGGCAAGGCCATCGTCAACTCGATTTCCATGAAAGAAGGCGAGGAAGAATTCCTGCGCCAGGCAAAACTGTGCCGCCGCTATGGCGCGGCCGTGATCGTCATGGCCTTCGATGAAAAAGGGCAAGCCGATACCTTCGAGCGCAAGATCGAGATTTGCGCCCGCGCATACCATTTATTGATCGATGCCCTGGACTTCCCGCCGGAAGACATCATTTTTGATCCGAACATCTTTGCCGTGGCCACCGGCATCGAAGAGCACAATAATTACGCCGTCGACTTCATCAACGCCACGCGCTGGATCAAGGAAAACTTGCCGTACGCGAAGATTTCGGGCGGCGTGTCGAACGTGTCGTTCAGTTTCCGCGGCAACGATCCGGCCCGCGAAGCCATCCATACCGTCTTCCTGTACCACGCCATCAAGGCCGGCATGACCATGGGCATCGTCAACGCCGGCATGGTGGGCGTGTACGACAACCTGGACCCGGAATTGCGCGAGCGCGTGGAAGACGTGGTGCTGAACCGCCGCGAAGACTCGACCGAGCGCATGATCGAATTTGCCGGTACCCTGAAGGCGGGCGGCAAGGCCGAAGCGCAAACCCTGGCCTGGCGCGAAGGGACCGTACAGGAGCGCCTGTCGCACGCGCTGGTGCACGGCATCACGCAATTCATCGTGGAAGACACGGAAGAAGCGCGCCAGGAACTGCTGCACAATGGCGGGCGCCCGATCCACGTGATCGAAGGCCCCTTGATGGCCGGCATGGACGTGGTCGGTGATTTGTTTGGCCAAGGCAAGATGTTCCTGCCGCAAGTGGTGAAATCGGCGCGCGTCATGAAGCAGGCCGTGGCCCACTTGATTCCATTCATCGAGGAAGAAAAGCTGCTGGAAGAACAGCGCACGGGCATCGTCGCCAAGCCGAAGGGCAAGATCATCATGGCGACCGTGAAAGGCGACGTGCATGACATCGGCAAGAATATCGTCACGGTAGTCTTGCAATGCAATAACTTCGAAGTGGTCAACATGGGCGTGATGGTGCCGTGCTCGGAAATCCTCGCCCGCGCCAAGGTGGAAAACGCCGACATCATCGGCCTTTCCGGCCTGATCACGCCGTCGCTGGAAGAAATGGCGTATGTCGCCAAGGAAATGCAGCGCGACGAACACTTCCGCATGCTGAAGATTCCCCTGCTGATCGGCGGCGCCACCACCAGCCGCGCGCACACGGCCGTGAAAATCGCCCACAACTACGAAGGCCCCGTGATCTACGTGCCGGACGCCTCGCGTTCCGTATCCGTGGCGCAATCGCTGCTGACGCCGGAACAGCGCGACAAGTACGTGGAAGACATCGAACTCGACTACGCGCGCATCCGCGAGCAGCACGCCAACAAGAAGGCCCTGCCCATCCTGCCGCTGGCGCAGGCGCGCGCCAACAAGATGGTCGTGCCCTTCGATGGCGCCTGCACGCCCGTGAAACCGAAGTTCATCGGCCGCCGCGTGTTTAAAAATGTCGACCTGGCCACCCTGGCCAACTATATCGACTGGGGTCCGTTCTTCCAGACCTGGGACCTGGCCGGTCCCTTCCCCGCCATCTTGACCGATGACGTGGTGGGCGACGCGGCCACCAAGGTGTATGCGGAAGGCCAGGCCTTGCTGAAAAAACTCATCGACGGGCGCTGGCTGACGGCCAATGGCGTCGTGTCCTTGCTGCCGGCCAATAGCGTCAATGACGACGATATCGAGGTGTACACGGACGATACGCGCAGTACGGTGGCGTTCACGTATTACGGCATGCGCCAGCAGGGGGTCAAACCCGTGGTCGACGGCGTGCAGCGCCCGAACCAGTGCCTGGCCGATTTCATTGCGCCGAAGGCAACGGGCGTGAAGGACTACATCGGCATGTTCGCCGTCACGTCCGGCCTGGGCATCGAAAAGTACGAAAAGCGCTTCGAGGATGCGCACGACGATTACTCGTCCATCATGCTCAAATCGCTGGCGGACCGCCTGGCCGAGGCGTTTGCCGAATACCTGCACGAGCGCGTGCGCAAGGATTTGTGGGGCTACGTGCCCGATGAGCACTTGAGCAACGACGACATGATCGCCGAAAAATATGTCGGCATCCGTCCCGCGCCCGGCTATCCCGCCTGCCCCGAGCACACGGTCAAGAAACAGATGTTCGAGGTCATGCAGGCCGAGGAAATCGGCATGCAGCTGACGGAATCGTATGCCATGTTCCCCGGCGCGGCCGTGTCCGGCTTCTATTTTGCCCATCCGGAGTCGAAATACTTCGTCGTCGGCAAGATCGGCATGGACCAGGTGGAAGACATGGCCAAGCGCCGTGGCGCCAGCATCGAGGACGTGGAACGCTGGCTGGCGCCGAACCTGTCATAAGCGGTGACAAGGCGCGCGGAACTTTTCGCGCGCCGCGGCGCACTAACGCAGTATGCCGGCCGGCATGCTGCATGCCCGCTCCGGCCCGTTCCCCAACTGGCAAGGAGGTAATATGGCAACCAACTTCAAACTGAAACGCTGGCAGGATCAGGTGATCCTGTTGCTGGGCCTGTGGCTGATCGTCTCGCCCTGGGCCTTTTCCTATCCTGAAGGCTCGCCGCAAATGGTCAATGCCTTTGTCTCGGGCCTGGTGATCGCCGTGCTGGCCGCCTTCGACCTGTACAAGACCTATTTCTGGGCCGTCGTCGTCAACCTGCTGGTGGGCGTGTGGGTGGCCGCCTCGCCCTGGGTGCTGCGCCTGGCCGACCAGCGCGTCGTCATGTGGAACGAGCTGATCGTCGGTATCGCCGTCGTCATCCTGGCCCTGTGGGAACTGCGCACCGACCCCGAGCTGCACAAGCACTGGCCCGGCGCGGCCGCGTAGCGGCGTAAAAAAGCCCTGTCACGGCGACGCCGTGCAGGGCTTTTGAAGAACGCGCCAACAATGTTGTCGGCTTACGCGTGGCCTGACGGCCGCGCTAATCCGACCTACAGCGCATACCTGACAACGTTGTCGCTCCATTCGTAGGCGGCCATTTCCAGCTCCACCAGGTCGTCCGGCGACATGGCCAGGTCGCGCAGGGTTGGCACGATCTCGCCTTCCATGTCTTCGATGCGCTCGATGCATTCGGCCAGGCGCAGCAGGTCGCCATAGAAGCCCTCGCGCGACAACAGCGCTTCGGCCACTTCGTCGATCACTTCGATCTGCTTGAGGATTTCCGACATCGGCACGCCGAACAGGGTATCCATCAGGGACATGATGCCAACCGTAAAGGCGATATCGGCCGAATGGGCGTGGTTGGGGCGCAGCTTGTGCGCCAGCAATTCGAGCAGGCGGCCGCGCGTGGTGGCCAGCATCAGCAGCGGCGTCATGCTATGGCCGCGCTTGCTTGGCTCCGCATACAGCATGATCTGCAGCCAGCGCTGCAATTGGCGGCGGCCCAGCACGGTGACGGCCTGGCTCAGCGAATCGATGCGCTGGCGCGCGCCCACGGCCGGTGTATTGACCAAGCGCAACAGGTTCAGGGCCAGCGAGACATCGCGCTTGATGGCGCGCTCGATGTCCATATTGTCGGCGTCCGAGGTGACCAATGTCATCAGTTCCATGACGGCCAGTTGCGACGGGGACAACTTCTTGCCCGTCATGATGGCCGGCTTGGCAAAATAATAGCCCTGGAAATAATCGAAGCCCAGGTCCAGGCCGGACTTGAATTCTTCGCGCGTCTCGACCTTTTCCGCCACCAGTTTCTTCTGTTCCTGCTTGAAACGCGGCGCCAGCGCAGCCAGCACCTTGGGATCGACCGTGCTCATGTCCATTTTCACATATTGCACCAGCGGCAACAGTTCCTGCACTTGCGATGTATCGGCCACCACGTTTTCCAGCGCAAACGTAAAGCCATGACCCACCAGTTCGCCTATGCGCGCGCGCAATTGCGGCGTGACTGTCATCGATTCGACGATCTCCAGCACCACCTTTTCACGCGGCAGGAAGACAAAGATGTCGCTCATGATCACGTCGGCATCCACATTCACGAAGCCGAGCGCGTCACCGATGACCTTTTCCATGCCCAGTTGCGAGGCATGGGCGATCACGGACGCCGTGGCGGACAGGTCACTCGTAATGTTGGCGGGCCCGACCGGCGCGTTGCGAAATAGCAACTCGTAGCCGAACAGGGCCTGGTTGCGGTCAAGGATAGGTTGTCGCCCCAGATAAAACTCGCGTACACGCAAGGGTTTCGGGGAAATATCGTTGCTGGAAATATCGATCATTAAATCTTCATCAATCACGTCGAGTGACACTGGCAGCGCCGCGCCCGCGTCAAGGTTCACTATTGACAATACTTTATCTGAATTTCGCCCGCGCTGTGGATATTTTGGCAGTAATAAACGGTATTGTCGTCAACAAATTAAATCGCGGGAGCTTCTTGCACCGCCCCATCGACAAATAACTTCAATTCTCCGGGGGAAAATGCCGTCCATTGCTCGTTGGTTGTCAGCGGCTGGGTGACGATCACGGCAACCCGGTCCTGGGGTGTCGTCACCTGGGAAAAGTCCACGCTCAAGTCTTCATCGGAGAGTTTAGCAGTTGGAAACGGATGTTGTCGCACCAGATAGTGCAAGCTGGTCGAGCAATGGGCAAACAAGGCCGCCCCGCTGGAAAGCATCATATTGAACGTGCCGTGGGCGGCGATGCCGGGCAACAGCTCCGCCAGGGCCGCATGCAGTTGCGGCAAGGCCGGCGGGGCATCGCCAAAGCGCGCATGCAGCTCCTGCAGCAGATAGCAGAAAGCCCGTTCGCTGTCCGTGCAGCCGACGGGACGGTAACTGCCCGTCAGCACGGGGTTGAACTCCTTCAAATCGCCATTATGGGCAAACACCCAGTAGCGGCCCCACAGTTCGCGCACGAAGGGGTGGCAGTTTTCCAGCGCTACCTGGCCTTGGGTTGCCTTGCGGATATGTGCAATGACATTGCGCGACTTGATCGGATAACGCTTGATCAGTTCGGCCACGGGCGAGGCGATGGCCGCCTGGTGGTCGACGAAATGGCGCACGCCGGCGCCCTCGAAAAAGGCGATGCCCCAGCCGTCATGGTGGGTATCGGTATGGCCGCCGCGCATGGCGAAGCCGGTAAAACTAAAGACAATGTCCGTGGGGACATTGCAATTCATTCCGAGAAGTTGGCACATGGTCTGTTTGCAGCTGGATAACGTGGCCACCATACCATGCCGGCCTGCCAATTGGTATGGTGGCGACGACCATCAGACTAGTGCAGCAGGACTGGCTGGCTCATGAGGGAATCGTAGCTGCCGAGGAATTCATCGATCTCTTCCATGCTCGGTTCACTGGCGATCAGTTCCGTGACATCGCGGCGAAAATGCTGGGCCAGCACGCCCGCGATGAAGGTTTCGCGCTTGCCGCCCTTGTCGACGATTTCATAGCCGCCAAAGCGCAAGGCTTCCAGGTCGCGGTCGACGCCGAATTCCACGACGCTATATTGTTCGCTGTTATAGATCAGGTTCATTTTGCATCCTTCGCTCAAGCAGGAGAAGCTCCTGCGGTTTCAGAACAGAGGTGGGGTTCATGCGGCGCCATTTCAAGCGGCCGCGTCCTCCCCGCGGGCTACGTTTTGTAACGAGATGCAAACAGCCGGTCAGGAAACAAGCAGATCTTGCTCAAGCGCCAGCCAGGCATCGTAGGGACTGGCGGTGAGCCAGTTGCGCAATTGTTCGATATGCGAGGCGTCGGCCAGGCTGATGAACAAACGCGCGGGAGCTTGGCGCAAGAGACGATTCAATGTTACACGCAATACGAGATTGCCGCTGCAGCACAGGCAGCCGGGCGCGATGTGCACCAGTTGCAATGGAAACGATGGGGAGGGGAAAGTGTGCTCGGCCAGGTCGGCCAGGATGGAGTTGCCATCGGCCAAGCCTTCGAGGATCACGGCGGTCGCCTGGTCCGGCAGCAGGGCCGCCGCAATGGCGGCCTCGCGCGCGCTGGCGCGTCCGCCGCTGACCAGGGTCAGCGGCGTCAGACGCCGCTGCCTTGTCGTCACAGGCTTTTCTTGGCCAGCTTGCCCGGTTCCACGCCCAATTGCTTGAGCTTGCGGTACAAATGGGTGCGTTCCAGGCCTGTTTTTTCCGCCACGCGCGTCATGCTGCCGCCTTCGCGGCCCAGGTGGTGCTCGAAATACATGCGCTCGAACGCATCGCGCGCCTCGCGCAGGGGCAAGTCGAACGACAGGTTGTAGCCATGGCCTTCCGCCACCGCGGGTACGGCGATGCCCGGGCGCACCATCAACTGCTGCGGTGCGCTGCCGCCAAAGCTGGGCACGGGATGGCTGCTTTCTTCGACGGGCGCCGGCACGGCGGGACGCGGTGCCACGCTGGGCGCGCGCACGGTTTCCTGGGCCCGCGTCAAGCCTTGCTGGACTGCCTTCAGCAGTTTTTGCAGGGCAATCGGTTTTTCCAGGAAATTCAGCGCCCCGATACGCGTCGCCTCGACGGCCGTATCGATGGTGGCATGGCCCGACATCATGATGACCGGCATGGTCAGCAAGCCGTCGCGCTGCCACTCCTTGAGCAGGGTGACGCCATCGGTATCGGGCATCCAGATGTCCAGCAATACCAGGTCTGGCGCGCCGGCGGCACGCGCTTCGCGCGCCTGCTGCGCATTTTCGGCCAGCTGGATAGCATGTCCTTCGTCGCCCAATATTTCCGAGAGCAACTCACGGATACCCATTTCATCATCCACTACGAGTATGTTTGCCATTCGTGTCTTGCCTTCCTCATTTCGCCATCGTCCGCGCACAAGAGGCACGCGGCGGACAACTATGATTTTATTAGTGTTTTAAATACTAAACCAGACTCCCCGGCCAGGAATTGCTAAACCAGGGTGTCGGGAGCTAACTTTAACAGCAAAATGACCACCGAAGCGCCATTGCTGTCGACGCGGTTCTCGATATCGATGCGCCCACCATGCTCATCGATGATTTTCTTCACCATCGCCAGGCCCAGGCCCGTGCCGCGCGCCTTCGACGTGACGTAGGGCTCGAACGCCCGCGCCAGGATCTTCGGCGCAAAGCCAGGGCCATTGTCGGTGATGGCCAGCCGCACGGCGATGTTCACGCCGCCGTCCGCACTGCGATAATGAATTGCTTCCGTCCTTACGTCAATCCGCGGATGCGGCGAGTCCGGCGGCAGGTCCGCCATGGCGTCCTGCGCGTTCTGCAGCAGGTTGTGGATGACCTGGCGCAACTGGGTCGGATCGCCCATCACCATCGGCAGGTTCGGCGCCAGCTGCGGGTGGATGATGTCGCCATCGTCGCCGCGCAGGTACAGGTTCAATATTTCTTCGATCAGCTCGTTCAAGCGCAGCGGCACCAGCACGGCCGGCGGCGTGCGCGCGTAGTCGCGGAAGTCGTCGACCATGCGCTTCATCGCGTCGACCTGCTTGACGATGGTGGTGGTGGCGCGGCTGAGCAGGTCGGCATCAGGCTGCTCCAGCTTGCCTTCCAGCTTCATCTGCAGGCGTTCGGCCGACAGCTGGATGGGCGTCAGCGGATTCTTGATTTCATGCGCGAGGCGGCGCGCCACTTCGCCCCAGGCGATCGAGCGCTGCGCGGAAATCACGTCGGAAATGTCATCGAAGACGACGATATAGCCGCTGCCCGACTCCAGCGGCAGGCGCGAGCCGCGCGCCAGCAGGGTGATGTCGTGCTCGTCGGCGCTGCTGCCCAGGCGGCGGGGAATTTCGATCTGCTGCTGCCAGTGCAGGCGCTGCAGGTTGCGGCCCGACGCCGACTGCGCGCTTTGCGCCGTGAACGCGCTGATGATGGCCGAACCGAATTCTTCCATTCCAACAATACTTGCCAGCGGCTGGCCCACCATGCTCATGCCCGCATGCTGGAGGATGCGCTCCACCGACTCGTTGCAGGTGACGAGGCGGAAATCACCGTCAAGCACCATCACGCCGGCCGACATATTGGCCAGCACGGATTCCAGGTGGGCCTTGGCGTTTTGCAAGGCGGCGCGGTTGCTTTCCACGGCCGTGCGCGCATCGAGCAGCTGGCGCGTCATGATATTGAACGATTGCGTCAGGGTTCCCAGTTCATCCTTGGTGGCGACGATGGGACGCGGCGACAGGTCGCCCTCGGCCACGGCGCGCGTGCCTTCGGCCAGCAGCAGCAGGGGCTGGGCCAGGTTGCCGGCGATCAGGAAGGCGCTGCCGATGGCGCCGAAGATGGCCAGCAGCAAGGTCAAGGTCAGGATTTCGATATACATCTTGCGCAAGCCCACGCGCGCCACGAAACGCTCCTTGTACTCGCTGTAGGCGGCGCGCAGCATCTCGCCATTCGTCGCCAGCTTGGGCGGCACCGATTGCAGCAATTGCAGGTAGCGCGGCGACACGGATGGCCCCGGCACCGCCACCAGCACGCGCAAGCGCAGGCTGGCCGCCGTATCCATCGAAGAGGCGGGCGGCGGGCGCGAGGAGCCCGGCTCCATGCTTTCGTCATGCAGCTCCAGGCCGCCTTCGGCCGAGGCATAGCCGGACGGCAAGGCCGCCTTGGCCAGCATGGCGCCCGTCGGCAGGTCGGCCGCGCTGTGCGGCCCGGCGCTGGCCAGCAGCACGCCGTCGCCGCTGACGATCATCACGTTCTGCATGCGTTCCTCGCGCAGCAGGCTGGTGAGCACTGCGGGCACCGCCGTGGGGTCCAGGCGCAACTCCTCGACGGCCTTGTGGCCCTGCTTGTCGAGTTCGACCAGGGCCGTATCGAGGGCCGCGCGGCCCAGCTCCACGCCGGAAAACAGCGCCGCCTCGATTTTCACGTTGAACCACGATTCGATCGAGTGAGAGACGAACTGCACCGACACGAAGAAGATCACCAGGCCCGGCAGGATGCCGACGGCGGCGAACAGCATCACCAGGCGCGCCATCAGCTTGGAGCCGAACTTGCCACTCTTGTAGCGCGCATACAGGCGGCCCAGCGAGATGCCGACCAGCACCAGCAACGATACGGCCACGGCCGCGTTCAGGCCCAGCAGCCAGGAATAGTAGCGGTCGAAAAAACCGGAATTGTCGGAAGCCGACGCCAGCAGGAACAGCAGGATACTGACAATGCCGCCGCCCACCACCAGCAAATAGCGCAATGCTTGGGTCACTACTCCGCCGTATACAAGAAGGTTTTTTTATTCGAAGCCAGGCGCCAGTCGCTGTTATTGAAGGCGTTGACCTGTATCGGCTTGGGCAGGTAGTCGCGGTCCATGCCCATGCGCAAGGTCACGTTATACGTCTGCCCCACTTTCAGCGCGCCGCGCGGCGCCACCAGCCAGCGGCTGGGCCGCCGGATCAGGAACAGCGCATCGTCGAGGGTGGCAAAGCTTTGCTGCAGGCCGCCCACCGACACGTGGTACTGGCGCGTCAGCACGTTGTACGACAGCTTGCTGGTCTGGCGCGCCACGATGGCTTTTTCATCGAACCAATACCAGCGTGGCCGGGTCAGTTCGATTTCCGTCGTGAAATACAGCGGCACGCCATGCTGTACGGCATCATCAAGATCATGATTGAGGTCAAAGGAATAGGTGGCGGCCAGCTTGTAGCCTTCCTCGCTCGACTCGATATACGCACGCGTGATTTCGACCACATCGGCGGCATGCGCGCGTGACGTCAGACATGCCAGCATCAGCAGCAGGGCCAGGAGTCGGAAAAGTCGTGTTGTCACAAGTGTGCCAATGTAGTCCGTAGGAAAAGTATCGACGAATCGATCAAGCCGCATTTTTTTGGAATAGCGCATAGAACAAACCGTCATGGTCCTGCTCTGCGCTGCCAGTCGGCAACAATTGACCAGGCGCCGTCAAACGGGTCGCATTATTGCGCACAGCAAATGCCGCCGCTTGAGCCTCGGATTCTTGCGGCCACAATGAACATGTCACGAACAGCAATTTACCATCGGGCCGCAGCATCTGCCACAGGTTGTCCAGAATTTTGGCGGAAAGTGTTGCAAGTTGGAACGCATCGCCCTTGCGGCGCAGCCAGCGGATATCCGGGTGGCGACGCACGATGCCCGATGCCGTGCATGGCACGTCGGCCAGGATGCGGTCGAACTGCTGGCCGTCCCACCAGGCGCTGGACTGGGCATCCTGCGCCTTCAGCGTGGCCTGCAGGCCCAGGCGCTCGAGGTTTTCCGCGATGCGCGGCAAGCGCTTGGCATCCGCATCGATGGCCGTCACCTGCACCTCGGCCAGTTCGAGGATATGGCACGTCTTGCCGCCGGGCGCCGCGCACGCATCGAGCACGCGCATGCCGTCCTGCAAGTCCAGCAGCGGCGCAGCCAGTTGCGCGCCCGCATCTTGCACGGAAACGACACCGTGCTCGAAGCCGGGGATCAGGGCCACGCCGATCGGCTTGTCCAGGCGCACGGCAAACGGTCCCACCTGGCGCGCGGCGATACCCGCTTCCGCCAGCACGGCCAGGTAGGCTTCCACCGTGCTCTTGCGGCGATTCACGCGCAGGGTCAGCGGCGGCACGGCATTGCCAGCCGTCAAAATGGCTTGCCAGTCGCGCGGATAGGCCAGGCGCAGCGAGTCGATCCACCACTGCGGATAGTTCCATTGCGCCAGCGGTTGTTGCAGGGCAGCTTCCAGCAAGGACTTGCGTTCGCGCAGGAAACGGCGCAATACGGCGTTGACCATGCCCTTGGCATGCGCCAGGTCAGGGTGCGAGGTGGCCACCGTGACAGCCTGGTCCACAACAGTGAATTCTTCGTACGGCTGCTCGCCCGGCTCGGCCGACATCAAGGACAGCGCGCAGCACAACAGCGCGGCCAGCATCGGCGGCTCCGGCGCCTTCGACGTCATCAGGCCGACCAGGGTTTCGCTGCGGCCCAGCTGGCGCATGGTACGGTAGGAAATATCCTGAATGGCGCCGCGCGCCTGCGGGCTGGCATTCGATTGCGCAAACACCTTGGCCAGCGCCTGCGGCAGGGCCGTGCCGGTGCGCACTTGCGCCACGGCATTGGCCGCGCCCAGCAGGCAAAACGCCAGCGAGTCGGCGCGCAAATCGGGCTGGAAGCCTGGCTGCAACACCGGTTTCAGGTCGGGATGGTAGCTGGGACGCAGTTTTGGCGCGGCGGCCGGGCCTGGCGCCGGCTTGGTTTTCAATTTCAGCGTTGGGCGCTTGTTCATAAATTATCCGGTGTGGCTGCGCGCGGCTGGCGGCAGGGTTGCCAATGCGCGGCCGCGCGTCATCAATAAAGGGTCGATTGTAGCGTTTGTCGCGCCCTCTGAAACAAGCGATTGCAGCGATAAGGGCAATTTGCGGCAAAAAACTGCATATATACAGGCAGAATGCCTGTCGCTGATGTTTTCATGCACCAGCATGCACATGCCATCCTGATAATAGCCTGAAATGCCCGCGCTTGCGGGGCTCGCCCGCAAGCGCGGGCGCAGGCGTATTGTTCCCGCCGGCAAACCAGTATAATTAACGCTGTCTGGGCGGCTTGAGTACTTGCCGTCCGTTTTGCTTTTTGATTCATTCTATTCATTCTTAACGCGGTTCCGCCGCCATCCTGCTCATGCTCGCCCAACAGAAACAAGAAATCATCGCCCTGTTCCAGGCCGCCCTCGCTCCCGTCCTGGCCGGCACCTCGCTGGCCCCCATCGTGGTGCTGGAGCGACCACGCGATGCAGCGCATGGCGACATCGCCTGCAACATCGCCATGCAACTGGCCAAGCAGCTGAAACAGAATCCGCGCGAACTGGCGCAAACCATCGTCACGGCCGTGCTGGCCGATCCGGCCGGCAAGGGATTGATCGAGGCGGTGGAAATCGCCGGCCCCGGCTTCATCAACGTGCGCGTGTCGAACGCTGCGAAACAGGCTGTCGTGAAAACCATCCTGGCCGAAGCCGACCGCTTCGGTCGCGGCACGGCGGGCGCCGGCAAGCAGGTCATCCTGGAATTTGTCTCGGCCAACCCGACCGGGCCGCTGCACGTGGGCCATGGCCGCCAGGCCGCGCTGGGCGACGCGCTGTCGTCGCTGTTCGACGCGCAAGGCTATCAAGTGACGCGCGAGTTCTACTATAACGACGCGGGCGTGCAGATCCAGACCCTGGCCAATTCCGTGCAGGCGCGCGCGCGCGGCTTCAAGCCCGGCGACGCCGAATGGCCGGAGTCCGCCTACAACGGCGACTACATCGCCGATATCGCCAACGACTTCAAGGCCGGCAAGACGGTGTCGGCCAGCGACGGCTTGCCCGCCACGGCCAACGGCAACGTGGACGACATCGATTCGATCCGCCCGTTCGCCGTCACCTACCTGCGCAACGAACAGGACATCGACCTGCAGGCGTTTGGCGTGAAGTTCGACAATTATTACCTGGAATCGTCGCTGTACGCGGACGGCAAGGTCAATAGCGCCGTCGAAACCTTGATCAAGGCCGGCCACACCTACGAACAGGATGGGGCGCTGTGGCTGCGCACCACCGACTACGGCGACGACAAGGACCGCGTGATGCGCAAGACGGACGGCGGCTACACGTATTTCGTGCCGGACGTCGCGTATCACCTGGTCAAATGGCAGCGCGGCTATATCCAGGCCATCAATATCCAGGGCAGCGACCACCACGGCACCATCGCGCGCGTGCGCGCCGGCCTGCAGGCGCTCGACATGGGCATCCCGCAGGGCTATCCCGACTACGTGCTGCACAAGATGGTTACCGTCATGAAGGATGGCGAAGAAGTGAAGATCTCGAAGCGCGCCGGCTCCTACGTGACCGTGCGCGACCTGATCGAATGGTCGGGCGGCGGCGACATCGCCAAGGGCCGCGACGCCGTGCGCTTCTTCCTGATTTCGCGCAAGGCCGACACGGAGTTCGTCTTCGACGTCGACGTGGCGCTGAAAACCACCGATGAAAACCCCGTGTATTACGTACAGTACGCGCATGCGCGCATCTGCCGCATCCTGGAAAACTGGGGCGGCGATGAAAGCACGCTCGCTGGCGTGGATTTATCCCCGCTGACGGCGCCGACCGAAGCGACCCTGCTGGCGACCCTGGCAGCCTACCCGGAAACGCTGGCGCGCGCGCAAAGCGAACTGGGACCGCATCAAGTGGCGTTCTACCTGCGCGACCTGGCCGCCAACCTGCACAGCTTCTACTTCGCGGAAAAAGTGCTGGTCGAAGACGAGGCCGTCAAGATGGCCCGCCTGGCATTGGTGGTCGCCGCGCGCCAGGTGCTGCGCAACGGCCTGGCACTGATCGGCGTGTCCGCGCCGAGCAAAATGTAATCGCAAAGGTCGAACCGCCCATGAATCACGCTTCCCGCTTCACTTCCGCCCGCCGCCAGCAAGGCAATACCCTGGTCGGCATCATCATCGGCCTGGTCGTCGGACTGGGCATCGCCGTGGTCGTCGCTCTGGTGATCACCAAGGGCTCGTCGCCCTTCACCGACAAGTCGGGCAAGGCCGGCAAGACGGCAGAACCGACGGCCGGCCAGATCGCCGACCCGAACAAGCCGATGTATGGCAACAAGGAAGCGGCCAAGGAAGCGGCGCGCGACTTCTCCAAGGAGCCGCGCGAAATCACCACGCCAGCGCAACCGGCCGCGCCAGCGCCGGCGCAGCAGCCCAAGGCCCCGCCGCCGGACGCGCTGCAGGAGTTGATCGGCACCCTGAAGGACAAGCCGGCGCCCAAGACGCCGGCCGCCGCGCCAGCGCCGCAGGCCAAGGCCGAAGTAAAAGCCGAGGCCAAGGCCGATGCGGCCGGCGACAAATGGATATATTATCTGCAGGCCGGCGCCTTCCATGACATGGCGGACGCCGAAAGCACGCGCGGCAAACTGGCGCTGCTCGGTTTCGAGGCGGCCATCAGCGACCGCAGCACCGATGCCGGCGTGCTGCACCGCGTGCGCATCGGGCCGTTCAACCAGGTCGACGCGATGAACCGCGCGCGCACAAAATTGTCCGAGAACGGCATCGATGTCGCCGTCGTCCGCAACCAGAAATAAGGAAGCAGCATGCGTTTTCTGAAAAAAGTCCTGTTTGCCGCCGTCCTGTGCGGCGCCGCCGCAGGCGCCTGTGCCTCGCCGGCCGATCCGAAGAACGGCGTCGAGTATGAAACCCTGCCCACGCCGCAGGCCACGGAAGCGGGAAAAAAGATCGAAGTGACGGAGTTCTTTGCCTACTATTGCCCCCATTGCAACGTGCTCGAGCCGCAATTGGCGGCCTGGGTCAAGAAACAGGGCGACAACATCGTCTTCAAGCGCGTGCACGTGTCGCGCGACGACAGCGTGGCGCCGCAGCAGCGCTTGTTCTTTACCTTGCAGGCGATGGGCCTGACGGATCAATTGCACACCAAAGTCTTCCACGCCATGCACGTCGAGCGCAACCGCCTGGGCAGCGATGAAGCCGTCTTCGATTTCGTCGCCAGGCAGGGCGTCGACCGCCAGAAGTTCATCGATACCTACCGCTCGTTTGGCATTTCCGGCCGCGTGCGCAAGGCCGACGCGATGATGCAGGGCTATAACGTCACGTTCTGGCCCATGATCGCCATCGACGGCCGCTATATCACCTCGCCATCGCAGGCGAACCAGGGCAGCAAGTCGGCGCAGAACGAAGAACAGCTGAACGCCCAGGCCCTGACCGTGATGGACGTGCTGGTCGCGAAAGCCAAAGCGGAAAAGAAATAAGCATGCCTACCTCCCTGGCGCAGCCCCGGCACGCGCGCATCGCCTGATGCACAGCGTTTTCATCACGGGGGCGTCAAGCGGACTGGGCGCCGCCCTGGCGCTGCAGTACGCGCGCCAGGGCGCCCGCCTGGGCCTGCTGGCCCGCCGCGGCGAGACGCTGCAGCAGTTGATCGCTTCCCTGCCCCACCCTGAACGCCACCGCGCCTACGCCGTCGACGTCTGCGACCACGCGGCGCTGAAACAGGCGGCCGATGACTTCCTGCGGTACGCGGGCCGCGTCGACGTCGTCATCGCCAGCGCCGGCGTGTCGTTCGGCACCCTGACGGAGCACGCGGAAGACCTGGACGCGTTCGCGCGCCTCATCGCCATCAACGTCACGGCCACGGTCGCCACCTTCGCGCCTTTCATCGCCGCCATGCAAGCCCAGGGCGACGGGCGCCTGGTGGGCATCGCCAGCGTGGCCGGCATACGCGGCCTGCCCGGCGCCGAAGCCTACAGCGCCTCGAAGGCGGCCGTCATCAGCTACTGCGAATCGCTGCGCCTGGAATTGAAACCGGCTGGCATCAAGGTCGTCACCATCACGCCCGGCTACATCGACACGCCGATGACGCGCCATAACGCCTACCGCATGCCCTTCCTGATGCCAGCCGATAAATTCGCCGCGCGCGCCGCGCGCGCCATCGCCGACGGCGACAGCTACCGCGTGATCCCGTGGCAGATGGGCGTCGTCGCCAAGCTGCTGCGCGCACTGCCCAATGCCGTGTACGACCTGGCCTTCGCGCATGCGCCGCACAAGGCCCGCAAGCCGCCCGCCGGCGGCCACTAAAGCAAACACCATGACGAAGCACTCAGACCTGAACAGCGCGGCCATCGCCGCCCATTGCGCCACCGGCGCCGCCCACGTGGCCATCGAAGTGGTCGATGAAACCGGCTCCACCAACGCCGACCTGCTGGCGCGCTGCGCCACCCTGGCCGGACCGACCCTGCGCATCGCCGGCCAGCAGACGGCGGGGCGCGGCCGCGCCGGGCGCCCGTGGCTGTCGCAGCCGGACGCGAGCCTGATGTTTTCGCTGGCCTGGCACTTCAAGGGGCCGCTGCAGCAGCTGGTCGGCCTGCCGCTGGCCGTCGGCGTGGCGCTGGCCGAAGCCCTGTCGTCGCTGGGCGCGCCGGTGCAGCTGAAATGGCCGAACGACCTGCTCAAGGATGGCAATAAGCTGGCCGGCATCCTCGTCGAGACGCAGCAAGCGCCAGGCGGCGTGTGGGCCGTGATCGGCTGCGGCATCAACCTGCTGATGCCCGATGCGCTGGAACGGCAGATCGGCCGCAGCGTCGCGGCCGTGCCATGGCTGGCGCAGATGGAGCGCAACACCCTGGTGGCGGCCCTGCTCAGCCGCCTGGCCGGCGTGCTGGCCGAATTCGACGACACGGGCCTTGCGCCGTTCACGGAACGCTGGAATGCGCTGCACGCCTGGCAGGGGCAGCACGTGCAAATCCTCGACAACGGCCAGTTGCAGCAGCAGGGCGTGGCCGCCGGCGTGGACCGCATGGGCCGCCTGCTGCTGCGCACGAACGACGGACTGATGGAAATCATGTCCGGCGACGTCTCGCTGCGCCTGGCCCGGGAGTGAGCGCATGCGACTGCTGATCGACGCCGGCAATACGCGCATCAAATGGGCGCTGGCCGCCCCCGACGGCGCGGCGGGCGCCTGGCTGGCCAGCGGCGCCGTGGCGCATGCGCAGCTCGACACGCTGCAGGCCGCCTGGTCCGGCCTGGACATTTCCGACGTGCTGCTGTCGAATGTGGCCGGCGCCGTGGTCGGCGCGCGCCTGCGGGCGCTGCTGCCCGTCGGCGTGCTGCCGCAGGCAATCGCCACCTTCGCCTCGCTGCCGTGCCTGGCCGGGGTGGAAAACCACTACCGCGATCCGGCGCAACTGGGCTGCGACCGCTTTGCCGCCGCCATCGGCGCGCACGTGCTGGCCCCGGGCCAGGCCGTCATCGTCGCCAACTGCGGCACCGCCACCACCATCGACGCCGTCACGGCCGACGGCGCCTTCCTGGGCGGGATGATATTGCCCGGGCTGGGCCTGATGGCCAGCTCGCTGGCACGCCATACGGCACAATTGCCGCAGATCGCCAGCGACGCCTTCCTGACGGCCGGCTTTGCCGACAACACGGACGACGCCATCCTCAGCGGCTGCCTGGCGGCGCAGGCGGGCGCCATCGAGCGGGCCGTGCGCATGCATGGCGCCAGCGCCTGCCTGCTCTCGGGCGGCGCCGCGCACCCGGTCGCGCAGGCATTGGCGCTGCCGGTGCCGCTGCACCTGGTGGACAATATCGTCATGATCGGCCTGCAGGCCGCCGCGCGGGCGGCACAGGACCGGGGAGAACAGCCATGCTGAAATTCGTCTTCTGGCTGCTGGCCGGTGTCAACGTGCTGGTGCTGGCCATCGGCCAGGGCTACCTGGGCAATTTTCGCAGCGAGACGCGCGAACCGGGACGCCTGAAAAACCAGCTGCACGCCGACAAGCTCACCTTGCTGACGCAGGAACAGGCCACCGCGCCGGCGCCGGCGCCGGCCGCAGCGCCAGCGCCCGCACCGGCGGAAGCGGCACCACAAAACTATGCCTGCACGGAAGTGGGCAATTTCGTCCTGGCTGACGCGCGCCGTTTCGAAACGCAGGTCGGCGCGCTGGACCTGGGCGACCGCCAGTCGCGCCGCAACGTGGCCGGGCAGGAAATCTCCAGTTATATGGTGTACATTCCGCCACAGGGCAGCAAGGAAGGCGCCGACCGCAAGGCCGGCGAATTGAAGCAGCTGGGCGTGACGAACTACTTCGTCATGAATGAATCGAGCCCGCTGCGCTGGGGCATATCACTGGGCGTGTTCAAGTCCGAAAGCGGCGCGCAAAGCCAGCTGGCATCGCTCAACAAACAGGGCGTGCACAGCGCGCGCATCGGCCCGCGCTACAGCTCCAGCAAGCAACTGGCCTACCAGTTCCGCGACCTCGACGCCGCCACGCGCGCGCGCCTGGAAAAGATCAAGGCGCAGTTCCCCGACCAGGAACTACGCAGCTGCAAATAAGCGCCCGCTCAAACCTGCTGCGCGCCGGCCAGGGCAAGCCTTGAGGCTCACCGCCGCGGGCGCCGCCCCCTTCCGCTCGCCACGGTGTTATGCGGTGCGCTATCGCTGGATCACGATGGGCTTGATGCCCGTCGACTCAGGCAAGCTGGCCGCCGCCCGGGCCGCATCGGCGCGGCTGGAAAACGGCCCGCCATACAGGCGGAACAGGTTCCCGGCCTGCACCACGCCCAGGCTGCCCAATGCCGCCGCATACGGCGCCAGGCGCGTGCGCCCCGTTTCCGCATTGTCGGCGCGCGAATAGGCGCCCAGCTGCAGGTAGAAGCCGCTGGCCAGCGCCGCTGGCGCGGGAGCGGCCACCGTCGCATCGACGGGCAGCATCTGCGTCGTCACTTCCGGCTGCACCACGGCGCCCGTCTCCACCGGCGTGTCGATGGAGATGGCCATCACGGAAGGCGTCAGCGGCGCCGGTTTCGGTGCCGCGCGCGCGGCCAGGATGGCATCGATATCGGCCGGCAGCAGGCGCTCGACCACCACCTGGTGGCTGCCCTTGCCCAGGAAGCCCAGCTTCAGCGCCGCCGTGTACGACACGTCGATCACGCGCGTGGCATGAAATGGCCCGCGGTCATTGATGCGCACGATCACCTGCTCGCCGCTGTCGATGCTCGTCACGCGCGCATACGACGGAATCGGCAGGGTCGGATGGGCCGCCGTCATCTTGTACATATCGTAGATCTCGCCCGACGAGGTGCGCTGGCCATGGAATTTCTTGCCATACCAGGTGCCCGTGCCC
This sequence comes from Janthinobacterium sp. GW822-FHT07H11, assembly GCF_058798615.1. Classification (NCBI taxonomy): domain Bacteria; kingdom Pseudomonadati; phylum Pseudomonadota; class Betaproteobacteria; order Burkholderiales; family Oxalobacteraceae; genus Janthinobacterium; species Janthinobacterium sp. GW822-FHT07H11. Next base: position 1,134,192 of record NZ_CM179507.1, on the reverse strand, counting down.
TTCTGCGTAAACGGCTCGTTGTCGGTCATCGGCGTGTATGTCTTGCCGAAGACGACGTAGGGACGGTTCGAGCGCGTGGAATACGGTTCGTTGCGCACTTCCGCATCGGGCACGTCGCGCAGATTGGGCGGCGGATTGTCGCCCGGACCATCATCCTTGTAATAGCCGCCCCGCCCGGAACCGGCCGCCGGCAGCGCCGGCAAGGTAGGGTCCTGGCGCACGGGCACCTTGACCTTGCCGCCCGAAGGCAGCGGCACATTATTCGATGCCGGCTTTTGCGGCGCCGTGCCGCAGGCGGCCAGGGTCAGCAAAGTGGCCGCGCTCAGTGCGCGCATGGCGAAGGTGTCGAATGGCGCGCGCATCAGGTCTGCACCAGCTTGCGGTGGCGCTGAATGCTCATCAGGATGCCGGAGGCCACGCCCAGGGTCAGCAGCGCGGTGCCGCCATAACTAAGGAAGGGCAAGGGAACGCCGACCACCGGCACGATGCCGCTGACCATGCCCATGTTTACAAAGGCGTAAGTAAAGAAAATCATTGTTATCGCTCCTGCCAGCAGGCGAGTGAAAAAACTGGGGGCGTTGGCGGCAATCATCAGCCCCCGTCCCACCAGCAGCAAATACATCAGCATCAGGATCAGATTGCCGACCAGCCCGAATTCCTCGGAATATACGGCAAAAATAAAATCGGTCGTGCGTTCCGGTACGAATTCCAGGTGGGCCTGGGTGCCATGCGTCCAGCCCTTGCCCGTCATGCCGCCGGAGCCGATGGCGATGATGGACTGGATGATGTGGAAGCCCTTGCCCAGCGGGTCCTTGGTGGGGTCGATCAGCATCATCACGCGGTCGCGCTGGTAGTCGTGCAGGTGCGACCAGACGATCGGCAGGCAGGCGAGCACGGTCAGCAGCAGGCCAGCGAGCACCTTCCACGACAGGCCGGCCAGGAAAATCACGGTAAAGCCGGCCGCCACCACCAGCAGTGCCGTGCCCAGGTCGGGCTGGCGCGCGATCAGGTAGACCGGCACCAGCAGCAGCACGGCTGCCACGGCGAACGATTTCCAGCGCAGCGAGCCCGCATTATGCTGGAAGAACCAGGCCAGCATCAGCGGCGTGGCGATCTTCAGGAATTCCGAGGGCTGGATATCGATCACGCCGATGTGCAGCCAGCGCCGCGCACCGAGCTTGATGGTGCCGAACAGGGCCACGGCCACCAGCAGCAGCACCGAGACCGTGTACGCGGGCACGGCGATGCGCATCATCATCTGCGGCGTGACATTGGCGGCCACCCACATCACGAAAAAGCACAGCATGATGTTGCGCAGGTGGTCTTCGATCTTGCCCGGTATGCCGATGCTGGCCGAATACAGGGTCAGCAGGCTGGTACACAGCAGCATCAGGATGATGAGCATGAGCGGCAGATCGAACACCGCCAGGTAGGGCTTGGCGCGCCGCCACAGCGAGCGCCTTTCGTTAATGGACATGCGTTTCCTTATTGCCTGGCAGGCGCCGGGGCAGCCTGCTCGTCTGTGATTTCTTCCAGGGTGCGCACCTCGTCGACGTCTTCCTTGGGCACCTTGGTGGTGTCCTTTTCCTTGTCGCTCGGGCGCTTGCCCAGCAAGTAATAATCGAGCGCCTTGCGCGCGATCGGCGCGGCCACGCCAGCGCCGAAACCTGCGTTTTCCACCACGATGGCCATCGCGATGCGCGGCTGTTCGGCCGGTGCGAAGGCGGTAAACAGGGCATTGTCGCGCAGGCGCTCGGCCAGCAGCTTGGCGTTGTACTTCTCGTTTTTCTTGATGCCCACCACCTGCGCCGTCCCCGTCTTGCCGCCCACCGTGTACTGCACGCCGGCAAAGATGCGCGCAGCCGTGCCGCCCGCTTCGCTGGTCACGCCGACCATGGCGCGCTTGATGGTATCGATGTTTTCCTGCTTGAGCGGAATGCGGTAGCTTTCCTTCGGCACCGTCAAGGTGCGCGCGCGCGTGCTGGCGTCTTCGATGATCTTCACCAGGTGCGGCTTCATCACCACGCCATTGTTGGCCAGGGTGGCCGTGGCGTGGGCGATCTGCAGCGGCGTATAGGAATTGTAGCCCGAGCCGTTGCTGACCGAAATCGTGTCGCCGCCCACCCATTTTTTCTGCTGTGGCGTCTTGAAGCGGTTGCGCTTCCATTCCGTCGACGGCAGCACGCCCGTCTTCTCGTTATTCAGGTCGATACCGGTCAGCTGGCCAAAGCCGAACGGCTTCATGAAGTCGTGGATGGCATCGATGCCCATGTCGCGGCCCAGCTGGTAATAATAGGTGTTGCACGACACGACGATGGACTTGTGCATGTCGACCGTGCCATGGCCGCCCACCTTGTCGTCGCGGAAGGTGTGCCCGCCGAGGATGAAGAAGCCGGGATCGGAAATCGACTGGCTCGGCGTGCGCTTGCCCAGTTCCAGCGCGGCCAGGGCCATGAATGGCTTGAAGGTCGAACCGGGTGCGTAGGTGCCCGACAATGGCCGGTTGACCATCGGGCGGTCCAGCGAGGTATTGAGTTCGTTCCAGCTTTGCTGGTCGATACCGTCGACGAACAGGTTCGGGTCGTAGCCGGGCTTGGAGACATACGCAAGGATGTCGCCGGTGGCCGGGTCGATGGCCACGGCCGCGCCGCGCCATTCGCCAAATGCCTCTTCCATCACCTTCTGCAGTTCGATGTCGATCGACAGGACCAGGTTGTTGCCGGGGATGGCGGCAGTGCGCGACAGGGTGCGCATGGCGCGCCCGCCCGCCGACACTTCCACCTCTTCGTAACCGGCAGTGCCGTGCAGCTGCTTCTCGTAGCTTTTTTCCAGGCCTTCCTTGCCGATATGGTCGGTGCCGTTGTAGTTGGAAGCATCGTCGCCCTCTTCCAGCGCCTTCGCTTCGCTGCGGTTGATGCGGCCGATGAAGCCCACCACGTGCGAGGCCACTTCGCCCATCGGATACTGGCGGAACAAACGTGCCTGCACTTCCACGCCCGGAAAGCGGAAACGCTGCGCCGTGAAGCGCGCCACTTCCTCGTCCGTCAGGCGCGTGCGCAGCGGCACGCTGACGAAGTTTTTTGACTCTTCCAGCAGCTTCTTGAAGCGGCGGCGGTCCTTGATGTCGATCTGCACCAGGGTGGACAGCTCGTCGATGACCGAGTCCAGGCTGGCACTGAGCTTGGAAGGCGTGATCTCCAGCGTGAATGCCGAATAGTTGCGCGCCAGGACCACGCCATTGCGGTCGAGGATCAGCCCGCGCGTGGGCACGATGGGCACCAGCGCGATGCGATTGTCCTCGGCCTTGGTCGCATAATCCTCATGCTTGATCACCTGCAGCCAGATAAAGCGCGCCAGCAGCAAGGAAAAACAGACGAAGACGAGCGCGCCCAGTATCGTCAGGCGCAGCCGGAAGAGATGCAGTTCGCGCTCGGTGTTCTTAAGTTCAGTCATTGCTCGGTCAGGTCAAATCGGCCGGTTATGGTCGCGGTCAACGGCGCGGCGCTGCGGTGCCAGCAAGATCCAGGTCACGATGGGCCACAGGCCCACGGCGATGAAGCTCTCGATGAAATTGAGCCAGCCGGGAAAACGGCCGGAGACGATCAGGCGCGTGAGCATTTGCAACCCCTGCGTCAGCAGCAGCAGCGGCAGCACGTGCAGCGCCTGCGTCATGATGGGGAACCACAGCACGCGGCGATGCATCATGATGGCGAAGTACGACAGCAAGGTGTAGGCCAGCGCATTCTCGCCCAGCAGGGTCGAGTCGTGCACGTCCATCATCAGGCCCATGAAGAAGGCCACGCCGATGCCGACCTTGCGCGGCTGGTGGATGCCCCAGAAGACCAGCACCAGCGCGACGAAGTCGGGCACGCCGACGAAGTGCCCCCACGGCAGCAGGTTCAATAAAAACGCGCACAGCAGGGAAAAGCCGATGAACAGGGGGCTGACCGGCAGCAGGATGTAATGCGGGCGATTCATCGCGTCGCCTCCTTCGCCGGTGCGGCGGCCGGTGCCGGCGCTGCCGGTTTCGGTGCCGGCGTGGCAGGCGGCTTCACCGCTGGCGTGGCCGCGGCGTTGGCCGCCGGGGTAGCGGCTGCAGGGTCCTTGATCGGCGCCATCTTGCCGGCGATCTTGCGGCCCGTCTTGATTTCTTCGGCGGGAGGGCGCGGCGGTATGTCGGGTGATGTCATCAGGATCAGCAGCTGGGTATTGCGCTCGATGCCGGCCAGCGGCTGGCACACGACGCGGCCGAACGGACCGTGCGCATTGCGTTCAACCAGCGTCACGCGTGCCACGGCCAGGCCGGCCGGATACAGGCCGTCAAGGCCGGAAGTGATGACGATATCGCCGATCTGGATATCGGCCGTCGGTTCCGTGAAGCGCAACTCCATGGTACCGGACTTGCCACGGCCATAAGCGACGCTGCGTACGCCGTTGCGCAGCAGCTGCACGGGAATCGCCTGTTCTTCATCGGTCAGCAAGGTCACTTCGGAGGTGAACGGGAACACGCGCGTGACTTGCCCCACCACGCCCAGATTGTCGATCACGGGGCGGCCCAGTTCGACGCCGTTCTGGATACCACGGTCGAGCACGATCTTGCGCGTGGCCGAATCGCGCGTGTCGTACAGCACCTCGGCCATCATGGTCTTGACGGGAACGCGTTCGCGCGCCTCCATCAGCTTGCGCAAATGGTTGTTTTCCACGATATTGAGCTGCGCCTGCTGCAGGATCTGCGAGGCGGCGATCTGTTCATGCTTCAAGTCGCGCACCTGTTTTTCCAGGGCGGACAGCGAAGAAAAGTAATTGCCGACGCCCAGCGCCACGTCGCGTGGCACCAGGGCCGCCATCTGCACCGGATACAGCACGGTGCCGACCGCCTGGCGCACGGCCGTCAGCGCGTGCATGCGCGAATCGACCAGCAGCAGGGCGATAGAAATGCCGGCGAACACCATCATCTTGACGCGGGCAGAGGCGCCTTGTTTGAAAAGTGGCGGAGGACTGTATTCCATGACATCCAATAATCAGGCGCAGTGCGCCAACGTACAGGCCCCGAGCAAACGTCGGGGCCAAAACCAAAAAAAGGCCGGAAAATAAATTCCGGCCCTTCTGTCAGATTATTCGTAGGAGAAGATCGAGCCGAGCTTGTCCATACGTTCCAGTGCCATCCCGGAACCGCGCACCACGCAGGTGAGCGGGTCCTCGGCTACCAGCACCGGCAGGCCGGTTTCCTCCATCAGCAGGCGGTCCAGGTCGCGCAGCAGTGCGCCGCCACCCGTCAGCATCATGCCTTTTTCGGCGATGTCCGCACCCAGTTCCGGCGGCGTCTGTTCCAGCGCGTTCTTCACGGCCGAGACGATGTTGTTCAGCGGATCGGTCAGCGCTTCGAGAATCTCGTTGCTGGAAATGGTGAACGAACGGGGAATGCCTTCGGACAGGTTGCGGCCCTTGACTTCCATTTCCTTCACTTCCGAACCGGGGAAAGCCGAACCGATGGCCTTCTTGATCGCTTCGGCCGTCTGTTCGCCGATCAGCATGCCGTAGTTGCGGCGGATGTAGTTGACGATGGCTTCATCGAACTTGTCGCCGCCGACGCGCACGGAGCCCTTGTAGACCATGCCGCCGAGCGAGATGATGCCCACTTCGGTGGTGCCGCCGCCAATATCGACCACCATCGAGCCGGTCGCTTCGGACACGGGCAAGCCCGCGCCGATGGCCGCTGCCATCGGTTCCTCGATCAGGTACACCTGCGAGGCGCCGGCACCAAGCGCCGATTCGCGGATCGCGCGGCGCTCGACCTGGGTCGAACCGCAAGGCACGCAAATGATGATGCGTGGCGATGGACGGAAGAATTTCGAATCGTGCACCATGCGGATGAATTGCTTGAGCATCTGCTCGGTCACGGTAAAGTCGGCGATCACGCCATCTTTCATCGGACGAATCGCTTCGATGTTGCCCGGCACCTTGCCCAGCATCTGCTTGGCTTCCTTGCCGACTGCCTGAATGGTCTTCTTGCCATTCGGACCGCCTTCCTGGCGGATTGCGACGACGGATGGCTCGTCCAGGACGATACCCAGGCCGCGTACATAGATAAGGGTGTTGGCCGTGCCCAAGTCAATGGCCAGATCGGTGGAGATATACCTGCGTAAAAAACCAAACATGAGTGTCCTGTAGCGCATCGAGCTGCGCAAAAGCTGTTTATGGGGAGTTTCAAAGCGGGCGCTTTCAGGCACCCTAAAAATCCGTGGAGGCGATTTTTCCGGGTTTCGCTTGGCGCTTGCGCAATCTTTTCTATGCTGCGGCAGCGGTCCATCAGCGCCGGCAACGCATTAACCCGCCATTCTACCTTATAATTTGAATGCGATTTGCCCAAAAACCATGGAAAAGTGCGACTCTTGCAGCCGCAAGTTACGCGGCATTCCTCGGCTTTTGTGAGCAAAAGAGCAGTAAATACCCGCGTTTTATCAAAACGCCAACTTAATACTATTTGCGCGGCACTCCGCGCCATTCGCCATGTCCCTGACACTATCCGACGTAAAACGCATCGCCCACCTGGCACAACTTGAAATGGCCGACGAGCAGGCAGTCACGTCGCTCGATCAATTGAACAAGATTTTTGCATTGGCGGAGCAAATGCAAGCCGTCAATACCGATGGCGTCGCACCGCTGAGCCATCCGCTCGCCGCCCACATGGACAATATCGCCTTGCGCCTGCGCGAAGATGCCGCCACGGAAACGAATCGCCGCGACGACTACCAGGCCGTGGCGCCAAAAGTCCAGGATGGCTTGTACCTCGTACCCAAGGTTATCGAATAAACACGCCGTTGCGCCGTTCCCGCCTTCTTGCCGAATATCAAAATAGAAACGCCATGCATACAAAATCCATCAAACAGCTGTCCACGCTTTTGCAGAACAAGGAAATTTCCGCCGTTGCACTGGCGACGCATTTTCTCGACCGCATCGAAGCGGACGGCTCAAACGCCTTTTTGCACGTCGACCGCGCGCTGACCCTGGCGCAAGCGGCGCAAGCCGACGCGCGCATCGCCGCCGGCACGGCCACGCCGTTGACGGGCGTGCCGATCGCCCACAAGGACTTGTTCGTCACCCGCGGCTGGCGCACGACGGCCGGCTCGAAAATGCTGGCCAACTATGCCAGCCCGTTTGACGCCACCGTGGTGGAAAAATTCCAGGCCGCCGGCATGGTCACCCTGGGCAAGGTCAATTGCGACGAATTCGCCATGGGTTCCGGCAACGAGAACTCGGCCTTCGGCGCCGTGCAAAACCCGTGGGACAAAAACGCCGTGCCAGGCGGCTCGTCCGGCGGCTCGGCCGCCGCCGTCGCCGCCGGCCTCACGCCAGCGGCCACCGGCACCGACACGGGCGGCTCGATCCGCCAGCCGGCCGCCTTTTGCGGCATTACCGGCATCAAGCCGACCTATGGCCGCGTCTCGCGCTTCGGCATGATCGCCTTTGCCTCCTCGCTGGACCAGGGCGGCCCGATGGCCCGCTCGGCCGAAGACTGCGCCCTGCTCTTGAGTGCCATGGCCGGCTTCGACGAACGCGACTCGACCAGCCTGTCGCCGGAACAGGGCGGCGTGGCGGAAGATTTTTCACGTGAACTGGGCCAGCCGTTGACGGGCCTGCGCATCGGCGTGCCGCGCGAATACTTCGGCGAGGGCCTGGCCAAGGACGTGGAAGCGGCCGTGCGCGGCGCGCTGGCGCAGTATGAAAAGCTGGGTGCCACCCTGGTCGACATCTCGCTGCCGAACACTGCGCTGTCGATTCCCGCCTACTACATGATCGCGCCGGCCGAAGCGTCGTCGAACCTGTCGCGCTACGACGGCGTGCGCTATGGCCACCGCGCCGCCGACTACAAGGACTTGCAGGACATGTACAAGAAGTCGCGCGCGCAGGGCTTCGGCCCGGAAGTGCAGCGCCGCATCATGGTCGGCACCTATGTGCTGTGCCACGGCTACTATGACGCCTACTACCTGAAGGCGCAAAAGATCCGCCGCCTGATCGCGCAGGACTTCGAAGCCGTCCTGAATGGCCCCGACGCCGTCTGCGACGTCATCATGGGACCGGTCGCGCCGACCGTCGCCTGGGACCTGGGCGACAAGACGGACGACCCGGTGGCGAACTACCTGGCCGACATCTACACCCTGTCGACCAGCCTGGCCGGCCTGCCCGGCATGTCGATTCCTTGCGGCTTCGGCGCAGGAGACAAGAATGGCAAGCGCCCGGTCGGCCTGCAAATCATCGGCAATTATTTTGGCGAAGCCAAGCTGCTGAACGTCGCCCACCAGTACCAGCTGGTGACGGACTGGCATACGCGTGCTCCAGGCAACGCAACTGCCGGCATCTAAGAAAAAATTCGCGCCGCCCAGGCGGCGCCACCAGAAAATAAGCGAGAACACTATGCAATGGGAAGTCGTCATCGGTCTTGAGAACCACGTGCAGCTCACGACCGAATCCAAAATTTTCAGCGGTTCGCCGATCAAGTACGGCGCCGAAGCCAATACGCAAGCCAGTCCCGTCGACCTGGCACTGCCAGGCGTGCTGCCGGTGATGAACAAGCAGGCCGTCGACCGCGCGATCCGCTTCGGCCTGGCCGTCGGCGCCACCGTCGCGCCGCATTCGGTCTTCGCCCGCAAAAACTATTTTTATCCGGACTCGCCCAAGGGCTACCAGATCAGCCAGTTCGAAGACCCTGTCGTCATCGGCGGCGCACTGACCTTCGGCTATGAAAAGGATGGCGAATTCGTCACCAAGACGGTCAACCTGACGCGCGCCCACCTGGAAGAAGACGCGGGCAAATCGCTGCACGAAGACTACGCGGGCATGAGCGGCATCGACTTGAACCGCGCCGGCACGCCGCTGCTGGAAATCGTCTCGGAGCCGGAAATCCGTAGCGCCGCCGAAGCCGTGGCCTATGCCAAGGCGCTGCATTCGCTGGTCATGTGGCTGGGCGTTTGCGACGGCAACATGCAGGAAGGCTCGTTCCGCTGCGACGTCAACGTCTCCGTGCGCCCGGTGGGCCAGAAGGAATTCGGCACCCGCTGCGAAATCAAGAACCTGAACTCGTTCCGCTTCATCGAGGAAGCCGTGCATGTGGAAGTGCGCCGCCAGATCGAGCTGATCGAAGACGGCGGCAAGGTCGTGCAAGCGACGCGCCTGTACGACCCGGACCGCAAGGAAACGCGCGAAATGCGCAGCAAGGAAGACGCCCAGGACTACCGCTACTTCCCGGACCCCGACCTGCCGCCGCTGGTCATCTCGCAAGCGTGGATCGATGCGGTCAAGGCCTCGATGCCGGAACTGCCGGCCGCCATGCGCGCCCGCTTTGTCAGCGAATACGCGCTGCCTGAATACGATGCGCTGGTGCTGACGCAGTCGAAGGCGATGGCGACCTACTTCGTCGCCGTGGTCGACAAGGCCGGCAAGGAAAACGCCAAGGCCGCCGCCAACTGGCTGATGGGCGACGTGTCGTCGACCCTGAACCGCGAAGGCGTCGACCTCGATGAAGCGCCCGTCTCGGCCGCGCAGCTGGCCGCCATGCTCAAGCGCATCGCCGACGGCACGATCTCGAACAAGGCGGCCAAGGAAGTCTTCGCCGGCATGTGGGAAGCAAAGTCAAACGACGAGCACCTGGTCGATGCCATCATCGACGCCAAGGGCCTGAAGCAGATCTCGGACACGGGCGCATTGGAAGCCATCGTCGATGAAGTGCTGGCGGCGAACGCCAAGTCGGTGGAGCAGTACCGCGCCGGCAAGGAAGCGGCCATCAATGCGCTGATCGGCCAGGCCATGAAGGCGTCCAAGGGCAAGGCCAACCCGGCCCAGCTGACGGAACTGCTGAAAGCCAAGCTGGCGGGATAAGCCTCCGGCCTGCCAGGAAGGGACGCTGCGGCGTCCTTTTTTTATGCGCCGCATCGACGGTGGCGCCGCCCGCTTGCGGGTATGATCATGAAATCTCCCACGCACCATGAGCATGCCATGAAAAAAATTAAAACCGGTCTGGTCGGCTACGGCTTTGCCGGCTCCACCTTCCATGCCCCCGTCCTGTCGGCCGTCGATGCGCTGGAGCTGGCGGCCGTCGCCTCCAGCAAGCCCGAACTCGTGCACAAGGATTGGCCGCAGGCGACCGTATATGCCGAGCCGGCGCAGCTGTTTGCCGATGCGGCCATCGAACTGGTGGTCATCGCCGCGCCCAACGAGGCGCATTTCAGCCTGGCGCAGGCGGCCCTGCTGGCGGGCAAGCATGTGGTGGTAGACAAGCCGTTCACCATTTCCAGCGCCGAAGCGCAAACGCTGATCGCCCTGGCCAGGGAGCGCAAGCTGGTACTGAGCGTGTACCACAACCGGCGCTGGGATGGCGACTTCCTGACCTTGAAAGCACTGCTGGCAGCGGGCACGCTGGGCCGCATCGCCAGCGTCGAATCACATTTCGACCGCTTCCGTCCCGAGATCCGCCAGCGCTGGCGCGAGTCCGCCGCACCGGGCGGCGGCCTGCTGTACGACCTGGGTCCGCACATGCTGGACCAGGCCTTGCAGCTGTTCGGCAAGCCGGAAAAGCTGTATGCAGACATCAGCCTGCAGCGCGATGGCGCACAGGCTGCAGATTATTTCCACCTTGTGCTGTACTACGACAGGCTGCGCGTGGTGCTGCAGGCCGGTTGCCTGGTGAAGGCGCCCACGGCGCGCTTCGCCGTGCATGGCGACCAGGGCAGCTTCGTGAAATTCGGCGTCGACCCGCAGGAAGACGCGCTGAAGGCGGGCGGCAGGCCGGGACAGCCAGGCTGGGGCGTCGATCCCGTGCGCGGCGCGCTGCACCTGGGCACGCGGCCGGATGGGCATTTTGAGCACCTCGAGATGCAGGCGGGCCGCTACCAGGATTTCTACCAGGGCATGGCCGACGCCATCGGCCACGGCGCACCGGCGCCCGTGGCGGCCGAGGATGCGGCAGCGACAATACGCCTGATCGAACTGGCGCTGCAAAGCGCCGCCGAAGGGCGCGTGCTCGCGGTCAGTTGATGACGAAGGCCAGCACCACGGCGCCCAGCGCCAGCAGGGCCAGGCCGCAGATGAACAGCAGCTCGCCCCACCATTCGTAGCGCAGGCGCGGCTGGCCGGGGCGCAGCGACATGAACGAGAGCACGGCGCTGACGAGAAAGACGATGGCATCGACGGCGAGCAGCTTGTCGATGGCCACGCGCACCTCGCCGCGCGGCGCCAGGTGGCCGATCGACAGCACCGTCATGCACACGCCGACCATCGTCGCCGACGTAGGCAGGATATGCGCCGACAGGCCCCGTTCGGGCGCCTTGCCGTCGCCAGGCATCAGGGCTGGCCCTGGTTCGTCCCGGCCGGCCAGACCAGTTCCACACGCGCGGACGCACCCGCCTTGACCTGTACCTTGCGTTGCAGGCTTTTGCCGGCCAAGGTGGCGCGCAGGCTGTAGCTGCCTGGCGGCAGCTTCGCCAGCAGGAACGGTCCGCTGGCCGTCGTCTCGAGCACCACGGCGCCCTTGGCGTCGCGTATTTCCAGCTTGACGTCGGAGGCAAATTCCGCCTTGCCCGCCGCCTGCACGGAAAACACCAAACTCAATGGCCAGTGCGTGCCGGCGCTCTTGATGGCAGTCGATTCATCGAGGCCGATGCCGCCGCTCAGGTATTCCACCGCCCCGCTCTTCTGCACGGGTGGCAGGGCGCTCTCGGTTTGCGCCTGCGCCGCACTTCCCGGCAACAGCCCGGCAGCCACCAGCATCGCCGCCGCCAGGCCCAGGGTACCGCGTCTGTTCAATGCCATCTCACTCTCCTCATGTCGGTTGAATCAAGATAGAAAGCGCAGCTTAGGCCAGCCTTAGCTTAGCGCCGGCGCATCGCGTCGGCGATCTTCTGGTCCGTCTTGTACTGGCTCAGCGAGTACACGGCCCAAATCGTCGCCGGCAGCCAGCCGATCAGGGTAATTTGCAGTAGCAGGCAGATGATGCCGGCGATGGGACGGCCGATCGTGAAAAAGGTCAGCCACGGGAGTATCAGGGCAATCAGTAAACGCATATTCTTTCCTTGTGCAACCCGTGCCGCGGGGGAGCGGGCCGGCAGGCGCCGGCATTGAAATTGGTGACGCCGATTATAACGATACACCGTGCGGCAGGCCGCTCAATTTGCGGGGTTTGCCAGCAAGCTGTTCATCCAGGCCAGGATGGCGGCGAAAATCTCGTCGCGATTCACTTCGTTAAAATTCTCGTGGTAGTTCGCCGGGTACAAATGGTAGTCGAGCAGGCCATCGGGCACGCTGCGCAGCAGGCTTTCCGTGGCGCGGCTGTCGGCCAGCTTGTCGTCGCCCGCCACCACGGCGAACAGGGGGAAGCGCCAGTCCGACAAGCCGCCCGCCAGCGCCTTTTGCGCTGACGTCAAGGCATGCGCGAAGCGCACCGACGCGGCACTGGCGCGGATGCCGTCGCGTTCATCGTCGAAATGGCGCGCGGTGATGGTTTGATCGTGCGTGAGCAGCATGGTCAAGTTGCCCAATGGCACTTTCATGGTGGGGAAGCGCCGCGCCAGCCAGCCGGACAGCATCTGCAGCACCTTTGGCACGGGAATCGCATTCACGTAATACGGCGATGAAATAATAAAACCCTTGATGGCCGGATCGCCCGCAAAACGGTGCAAGCCCAGATGCGTGGCGATCAGGCCGCCCATCGAATGGCCCATGATAAAAATGGGCAGGCCCGGATACGCCTGCTTGACCCAGGCCAGGAACAGTTCTTCATCGTCGAGGAAGGCCTCGAACGAGGGAATGTCGACCTTGCGCTTGCCGTCGTGGCCCACCATGTCGAAGCTGACGGTGGCGATGCCGTGCTGGCGGAAATACAGCGCCGGCGTGACATAGTCGCCCGCATGCGCCATGCCGCCGTGGATCGCCAGGATCACGGCGCGAGGGCGCTCCGGCTGCCAGATGTGGATGGGCCGCTCGACCTGGTCGCTGCACAGCAGGCTGGCCATCTTGTCTTCTGAAAAACGCATCGCTGCTCCTGTCATGCCCTGTCACGCCTTCAGATGATCGATCAACTGGCGCGCGTACAGGGGTAATTCACTGAACTGGCGCACGCAGATCGTCAGATTGCGTACCGACCAGGGATCGGATAATTCCAGGCAGCGCAGCGCCATCGTCTGCTGGCAGCGGCGCGCCGCCGCCAGCGGCACCACGCTGATGCCCACGCCACTGGCCACCATGCGGCACACGGCATCGAAACTGCGCAGGCGCACGCGCACCTTCAACGGATGCCCCAGGCGCGCCGCATGCATGCCCAGGTACTGCTGCATCGCGCTGTCGTCGGCCAGGCCGATGAAATCGTGATCGAGCACGCTGGCAAAGTCGACGACGCCATCCTGGCCCAGGGCACGGTGATGCACGCCGTCGGCCGCCGCGATCATCACCAGGCGGTCGGGGCGGAACAAAAACGTCTGCAAGCCGCGCATGTCGACCGAGTCGGACACGATGCCCATGTCGGCCAGCCCTTCCGCAACGGCCTTGACGATATCGTAACTGAGGCGCTCTTCCAGGTCGATGGTCAGATTCGGATGGCGGTCGAGAAAAGCGCCTAGCGCCTCGGGCAAAAATTCGCTGAGCGCGGCCGTATTGCACAGCAGCCGCAACTGCCCTTTCAAGCCGCGCGCAAATTCGCCAAGTTCGCCACGCATTTTCTCCATTTGCAGCAATACGAGGCGCGCGTGATGCAGCAAGGTCTGGCCCACTGGCGTTGGCTCCACGCCGCGCCGTCCGCGCAGCAGCAGCGGCATGCCCAGCATTTCCTCCATGCCGCGCACGCGCGCGCTGCTCGACGCCAGCGCCAGGTGGCTGCGCGCGGCGCCCGCCGTCAGGCTGCCCGCTTCCACCACGTTGACAAACAGCTGCAAATCGACCAGATCAAAGCGCATGGCGCCCTCCTTTTCCCCATCTTACCAGCCTTCGTATTTTACTGAGGCTGACTCAAAATAATCCGCCTTGGCGAAACCGCCCAGCGCGCGCAGAATGCACGCAAAATCACTGCGGAATAGAAAAAATGGAGACGTCATTCCTGCTGGCTGTCGGCGCCAGCTTCCTCGTCGCTGGCTTCGTCAAGGGCGTAGTCGGACTGGGCTTGCCGACGGTGGCCATGGGCACGCTCGGCCTCGTCATGCCGCCAGTGCAGGCGGCGGCGCTCTTGATCGTACCGTCGATGGTGACGAATGTGTGGCAACTGGCGACCGGCCCCGGCCTGTGCGTCCTGCTGCGCCGTTTGTGGCCCATGCTGCTGGCCGTCATGGCCGCCACCATGGCGGGCGGCGCCCTGCTGCCGACCGACAGCGGCGCCTGGGCCGTCGTCGCGCTGGGCCTGGCACTGATGCTGTATGCGCTGGCGGGCCTGTTCTCGCTGCAGTTGCGCGTGCCGGCGCGGCACGAAGCGTGGCTGGGCCCCGTGGCGGGCGCGATGACGGGACTGGTGACGGCCGCCACGGGCGTGTTCGTCATCCCCGCCGTGCCGTATCTGCAGGGACTGGGCCTGGCGCGCGATGCGCTGGTACAGGCGCTGGGCCTGGCGTTTACGGCGTCGACCATGGCGCTGGCGGCCAGCCTGGCCTTGCACGGCGAATTCAGCCTGGACGCAGCCGGCGCGTCCGCGTATGCGCTACTGCCGGCGCTGGCCGGCATGCTGGCCGGTCAATGGCTGCGCGGGCGCATCGCGCAGCAGGTGTTCAAACGGTGCTTTTTCATCGGCCTGTTCGCCCTCGGCCTGCATGCGGCGCTCAAACCATGGCTGGCGTGATGCGGATAGACTGGCAAGGGGACAGCGCGCTGTGCGCGTGGATCGACGGCCAGCAGGTGGCCATGCTCGATATCAGCAGAGACGCCGATGACGTGACGGTGAACATGCTGTTCGTGAAACCGCCGTTCCGCCGGCGCGGCATCGGCGCCGCGCTGCTGCGGCGGCTGTTGCAATGCCATCCGCAAGCTGGTGCCGCCTGCAGCGACCCGCGGCTGCGGGCGCTGCTGGAAAAGACGACTTAAATACCGTAGCGCGTGCGGTAGGCGGAAACGGCTTCTTTATATTTCAACAGTTCCGGATCGGCGCCCGCACCATTCAGGTAGCCGAACAAGTCGTCCAGGTTGCCGATCGAGATGACGGGGATGCCGTACTGTTTCGACACTTCCTGCACCGCCGAACTTGGCGACAGCTGGCCGTCCGGGCCGGAACGCTCCATGCGGTCCAGGGCGATCAGCACGGCGCATGGCTCGGCGCCGGCGGCGCGGATCATGTCCACCGATTCGCGCACCGAAGTGCCGGCCGAGATCACATCGTCAATGATGACAACTTTGCCATGCAACTTGGCGCCGACGATGGTACCGCCTTCGCCATGGTCCTTGGCTTCCTTGCGGTTGAAGGCGAACGAGGTGTTGCGCCCCTTGCCGGCCAGCGCCACGGCGGTGGCCGACGCCAGGGTGATGCCCTTGTAGGCGGGCCCGAACAGCATGTCGAATTGAACGCCCGAGTCGAGCAGGGTCTGCGCGTAGAACTGGGCCAGTTCGGCCAGGGTGGCGCCGTCATGGAACAGGCCCGCATTGAAGAAGTACGGCGACTGGCGTCCGGCCTTGGTGGTGAACTCGCCAAACCGCAAGACTCCCTTGGATACTGAAAACGCGATAAACTGCTGGCGTAAATTATTCACATTAGCCTCATTTTTGAAAAGTGCCTGTATTTTAATCCGCGCGCAGCGGCGAGACAATTGCCATGCCGCGCCGGCAGGCCCCGGCCAGCACCGGTTTTGCCCAACATTCGCTCTGAAGACTGCCTTTCGACTATGCCAAAAATTATCTCCGCCAACCTGAACGGCATCCGTTCCGCCGCCAAAAAAGGCTTTTTCAACTGGATGGGCACGCAAACGGCCGATTTCATCTGCGTGCAGGAATTGAAGGCGCAGCTGCCCGACATGACGCCGGAATTCCTCAACCCGCACGGCTACCATGGCCATTTCCACTATGCCGAGAAAAAGGGCTATTCCGGCACGGGCGTGTACAGCAAGGTGGAACCGGACGCCGTGCATATCGGCTTCGGCAGCCCCGAATTCGACGCCGAAGGCCGCTACGTGCGTTGTGATTTCGGCAACCTGTCCGTCATTTCCGTGTACTGCCCGTCCGGTTCGTCCGGCCCGGAGCGCCAGGAAGCCAAGTTCCGCTTCATGGAACTGTTCCTGCCTCACCTGCTGGCATTGAAGGCGCTGGGCCGTGAAGTGGTCATCTGCGGCGACTGGAATATCGCCCACCACGAGATCGACCTGAAGAACTGGAAGGGCAACAAGAAAAATTCCGGCTTCCTGCCCGAGGAACGCGCGTGGCTGACGCGTGTCTTCGACGAAGTGGGTTTTGTCGACGTGCACCGCGGCCTGGACAAGCGCGAAGACCAGTACACGTGGTGGAGCAACCGGGGCCAGGCCTACGCGAAGAACGTGGGCTGGCGCATCGATTACCACGTCGCCACGCCCGGCATCGCGGCCCAGGCCCACACGGTCAGCGTCTACAAGGACGAGCGCTTTTCCGATCACGCACCGTTGATCATCGATTACACGGTCAAGGGCTGATCTTTGACACGTCGCGGGCGATGTCGGCTTACGCCAGCATGCGCCGGCTTTCAAATTGGCGCGGCGCGCCGCTCAGCGGGTCCGTGAAATCGATGGCGCGCGCCAGCAGCTGCAAGGGTTGCGACATGTCGTCTTCCTTGCACGGCAGGGCCACCGGATAAAACGCGTCGTTGACGATGGGAATGCCCAGCGAAGCCAGGTGCACGCGCAACTGGTGCTTGCGGCCCGTGTGCGGCTGCAGCCGGTACAAGTTCATGTCGCCGCGCCGCTCGATCACGTCGATGACGGTTTCCGAATTCGGCTCGCCCGCTTCCTCGCGCATGAGGAAAAATTTGTCGCCGTCCGCCATGCGGCTGCGGTAGGTAAACGGAAAATCACGGCCCGCCAGGACGGGAGCCAGCGCTTCATACGTCTTGCGCACTTCGCGGCGCTGGAACAGCGTTTGATACGCGCCCCGGCTGGCGATCTGGCGCGAGAAGATCACCACGCCGGCCGTTTCGCGGTCGAGGCGGTGGATGGGCGTGAGATCGGCGCAATCGAGCTGCTTCTTCAGCCGCGTCAGCAGGGTCTCCTGCACGAAGCGCCCGCCCGGCGTCATCGGCAGGAAATGCGGCTTGTCGACCACGATCAAATGCTCGTCCTGGAACAGAATCTCTTCGCGGAACGGGATTGGCGTCTCGCGCTCCAGCTCGCGGTAATAAAAAATGCGCATGCCGCGCTTGTATGCGCTGTCCGGCGCCAGCACGGCGCCGTCGCCATTGACCACTTCGCCGCGCGCCATGCGGTCCTGCCATTGCGCGGCGCTGACCTGCGGATAGCGCTCGACGAGGAAGGACAGCATGTCCGGCCACTGCCCCTCCGGCAGCCACAGATAGCTGGGCGCGACGCCGTCGCGCATGGGCAAGGGCGCGGCGGCGTGACGGGGCGACATCCTAGCGCTGCGCGATGGCGGTGCTGCGGTAGGGCGGCAAGGCATTGACGCTGACGCCCTTGCTGCGCGCGTACAGTGGCAGCACTTGCGCCATGTGCTCGTTCATCTGCGAGATACGGTCGCTGCCCGACGGGTGGGTGGAGAGGAATTCCGGCGGCGCGCCCTTGCTGACTGCCGCCATTTTCTGCCACAGCGCCACGCCGGCGCGCGGGTCGAAACCGGCGCGCGCGGCCAGGTCCATGCCGATCAGGTCCGCTTCGCGTTCGTCGTCGCGCGAGAACTTCAGCATCACGCCCTTGGCCGCCATGTTCGTGGCGGTACTGGTCAAATTCGGGTCAACGCCCAGCCAGGCCGACAGGCCGGCGCCGGCCAGCTTGGCGCCCACGGCCGCCAGGTTGCCCTTGCCTGCCTGCGCCTGCGCATGCTCGCGCAATGCATGCGATATCTCATGGCCCATCACGACGGCCACTTCATCGTCAGTCAGATTGAGCTTGGTGATGATGCCGCTGTAAAAGGCGATCTGCCCGCCCGGCATGCAGAAGGCGTTCACTTCATCCGAATTGAGCAGGTTGATCTGCCACTGCCAGCTGCTAGCCGCATCGTTCCAGCGGGCCGCATACGGGATGATGCGCTGGGCGATGGCGCGCAGGCGCTTCACCTGCGGATCGCTGTCGGGCACCAGCGCATTCTTTTCCTTCGCGTCGCGTACCAGTTCCGCATACTGCAATCGGGATTTTTCATTGAAATTCTCGCCGCCGGCGAAGACGCGCGTACCCGACAGGGGACGCACCTTGATACCATCCTGTTCCACCTGCTGCTGCGAGAAAGCGGGCAGCGGTGCCAGCGCGGTGGCAGCGCACAGGCTGGCCAGGACGGTGTAACGTTTAAGGGATATTGGTGCCATTGGCAGACCTCCATGGAGCGATTTTAGGCAGCATCATCATGGCCGGGAAGGCCAGGAAGAAGCACACGATGAAAAACGAAAACCAGCCCAATTCCGCGACCAGAAAACCCACCGAGGCATTGATCAGGGTGCGCGGCACGGCGCTCAGGCTGGAAAACAAGGCATATTGCGTAGCCGTGTAGCGCGGGTCCGTGGTGCGCGACAGGAACGCGACAAAAGCGGCCGCGCCCAGGCCCAGGCTGGCAAAAGCTTCAAAACCGATCACGGCGCTGAGCAGCATGGTATTCGGCCCCACCTGCGCCAGCCAGGCAAAGCCGAGAATGGCGATCGCCTGCAGCGCGCCAAATACCCACAGGCCCCGGTTAATGCCCAGCTTGAGCATCCACACGCCACCGACCACGCCGCCGGCCAGGCTGGCCCAGAAACCCGTGGTATTGGCGGCCAGGCCGATCTGCGTCATGGAAAAACCCAGGTCGAGATAAAACTTCGTCGCCAGCGCCGTGGCCATGCTATCGCCGATTTTATAGAGTAATACAAAGGCGAGTATCCACATTGCGTTACGCCAACCATCGCGCGCGATGAATTCCTGGAACGGCAAGATGATCGCCTCGCGCATGGTCTTCGGCGGCGCGCCGTACACGGTCGGCTCCCTGATCAGCAAGGTGCATGCGAGGCCCGGCAGCATGAAGGCGGCCGTGATCCAGAAGACGGGCTGCCATGGCATGCGGTCGGCCAGGATCAGCGACAGCGCGCCCGGCACCATGCCCGCCACTTTATACGCATTGACGATGACAGCGGCGCCCAGGCCCTGCTCGTTATCGGACAGGATTTCGCGCCGGTAGGCGTCGATGACGATGTCCTGGCTGGCCGACAGAAAAGCCACGCCGCCCGCAGCGGCCGCGATCAGGCCGATCTGCGTGAGCGGGTCCAGCATGCCCATGCCGCCGATGGAAAAAAACAGCGCCACCTGGGTCAATGCCATCCAGCCGCGCCGGCGTCCCAGTCCCAGGATGCGGTAGCGGTCCATCAGGGGCGCCCACAGGAATTTCCAGATGTAGGGGAACTGCACCAGGGCGAACAGTCCCAGCGCCTTGACGTTCAGGCCCGACTTGGCCAGCCATGCCTGCAGCAGGTACAGCAGGATGAACAGGGGCAGGCCGGAACTGAAGCCCAGCACCAGCACGGCCAGCATGCGGCCATTGGCATAGGAACGCCATCCTGGCGCCGGGCTGACATTCATCAATGCACCGCTTTTTTACGCAGGCGGAAGACGGCCAGGTCGCCGCGCAGGTTGGGCAGCACGGAGACCATCCTGCCTTCGGCCAGGGCCACGCAGTCGATCACTTCCAGGCCGCATTCCTCGGCCAGTTCGCGGAAGTCGTTGATGGTGGCGCAGCGCACGTTGGGCGTGTCATACCACTGGTAAGGCAGCGACTTCGACACGGGCATGCGGCCTTTCAGCAAGGCCACGCGGTGCGGCCAGTAGGCGAAGTTGGGAAACGAGACGATGGCTTCGGCGCCCACGCGCACGATGTCGCGCAGCAGCGGCTCGACCTGCTTCATCATCTGCAAGGACGACAGGCACAGCACCGTATCGAAGCTGTTGTCGCCAAAGATGGCCAGGCCCTTTTCCATGTCCTGCTGGATCACGTTGACGCCGCGCAGGGTACTGGCCAGCACCTTGTCGTCGGCGATCTCGATGCCATAGCCGCTGCACTCCTTGTCGCTTTGCAGGTACTGCAGCATCACGCCTTCGCCGCATCCCACGTCCAGCACGTGCGCGTTGTCCGGCACCCAGTGGGCGATGAAGGCCAGGTCGGGGCGCAGCGCGCTCAATTCGTCAAAAGTCATGCGATCTCCTTGGCGCCCTGGCGGACGGCGGTGTTTTTTACTGCGGCGTGCGCACCCGCGCCGATATCGTTCCATACCTGGCCATAGTAGGCGCGCACCATGTTCATGTAGCGCGCATCTTCCAGCAGGAAGGCGTCGTGGCCGTGCGGCGCGTCGATTTCGGCATAGGTGACCTGGCGGCGGTTGCACACCAGCGCTTCGACGATTTCGCGGCTGCGCTCGGGCGAGAAGCGCCAGTCGGTGGAAAACGAGGCGAGGAAGAACTTGGCCTTGGTGCCCGACAGGGCCTTGGCCAGGTCGCCGCCATGCGCGCGCGCCGGGTCGAAATAGTCGAGCGCCTTGGTGATCAATAAATACGTGTTCGCGTCGAAGTATTCGGAGAACTTGTCGCCCTGGTAGCGCAAATACGATTCGATCTCGAAATCGATGCCGAAGCCGAATTTGTAGTCGCCCGTCTGCGCCGCGTCGCGCAGCTTGCGGCCGAATTTCTCGGCCATGTCATCGTTCGACAGATACGTGATGTGGCCCACCATGCGCGCCACGCGCAAGCCGTTCTTCGGCACCACGCCGTGCGCATAGAAGTCGCCGCCATGGTAATCGGGGTCGGACAGGATGGCCTGGCGCGCGACGTCGTTGAAGGCGATGTTCTGCGCCGACAGCTTGGCCGTCGAGGCGATCACCACGCAATGGCGCAGGCGCTCGGGGAACATGATGCTCCACGCCAGCGCCTGCATGCCGCCCAGCGAGCCGCCCATCACGGCGGCAAACTGCGTGATGCCCAGTTCATCGGCCAGGCGCGCCTGCGCGGCGACCCAGTCTTCCACCGTCACGACGGGGAAGGCGGCGCCGTACGGCTTGCCGGTGGCGGGATTGGTGTGCATGGGGCCCGTCGAGCCGAAGCAGGAACCCAGGTTGTTGACGCCGATGACGAAGAATTTATTGGTATCGAGCGGCTTGCCCGGTCCCACCATATTGTCCCACCAGCCCGTGCTCTTCGGCTCGTCGGCGTAGACGCCGGCCACGTGGTGCGAGGCGTTCAGGGCGTGGCAGACCAGCACCGCGTTCGATTTATCGGCGTTCAGGGTGCCGTAGGTTTCATACATCAACATATAGTCCCGCAGCGATGCTCCGCTTTGCAGCTGCAAGGGTTGCGCAAAATACATGGTTTGCGGCGAAACGATTCCAATGGATGACATGTGTGTCGGTTTATAAAAGGGGGTGGCCCCACGGGCCATGGTCGATGCAGCACCGCGATGGTAGGTTCTGCAACTTTAACACCAGGACACCTCTTGCCGCGCGCGATGTGTCCTGATGCTTAAGGTGACAGTTTACATGAGCTGAAGTTGATGGACAGCTTCCGCGATCACATTTGGTTCCATGGAACGCATAATTTTGCGCATTTGTGGTGCAATCAGGCCCAGATCGCTGTTGAGGATCTCTTGCTTGACCGCCAACAGCTGTGCCGGGTGCATGGAAAACTCGCGCAAGCCCATGCCCAGCAGCAAGCGCGTGAGCTTCACGTCGCCCGCCATTTCACCGCAGACGGCCACGTCGATGCCCGCCTTGTGGCCGGCCGCGATCGTCATCGAGATCAGTTGCAGCACGGCCGGATGCAGCGGATTGTACAAATGCGCCACCTCGTAGTCGACGCGGTCGATGGCCAGGGTGTACTGGATCAGGTCATTCGTGCCGATCGACAGGAAATCCATGCGCTTGACGAACATGGGCAGGGCCAGCGCGGCGGCCGGAATCTCGATCATGGCGCCCACCTCGACTTCGTCGTCGAACTTGACGCCCTCCTCGCGCAGGCTGGCCTTGGCCTGCGCGATCATGGCCAGCGACTGGTCGATCTCGAAGGCATGCGCCAGCATCGGGATCAGGATGCGCACCTTGCCGAAGGCCGAGGCGCGCAAAATCGCGCGCAGCTGCGTCAGGAACAGCTGCGGCTCGGCCAGGCAGTAACGGATGGCGCGCAAGCCCAGGGCGGGATTCAGGGCCGTATGGTCGGACTGGTCGAGCGGCTTGTCGGCGCCGATGTCGAGCGTGCGGATGGTCACCACGCGCCCCTTCATCGACTGCACCGTATTGCGGTAAGCCTCGAATTGCTCGTCCTCGGACGGGATCTTGTGGGCCCGCCCCATGAACAGGAATTCGGAGCGGAACAGGCCCACGCCGCTGGCCCCCGATTCCAGGGCGAACGGACAATCCTCTGGCAGTTCGATATTTGCCAGCAGGGTGATCGGCGTGCCGCATTTGGTCACGGCCGGCGTCTTTTTCAGCTTGCCCAGCTTTTTGCGCGCGCGCTGCATGGCCGCCTGGCGCTCGCGGTACTGTTCCAGCACCAGGGCGCTGGGATTGGCGATCACCACGCCGGCGTCGCCGTCGATGATCAGCCAGTCGTCCTGGTCGATCAGCATCGACGCCTGCGACATGCCGACGGCGGCCGGGATGTCCAGGCTGCGCGCGACGATGGCCGTGTGCGAGTTCTGTCCGCCCACGTCGGTGATGAAGCCGATGAAGGAGCGGTCGCGGAATTGCAGCATGTCCGCTGGCGAGATATCGTGCGCGACGACGATCATCTGCGCCATCAATTCATCTTCGGCGGCAGCCTTGGGCAGCAGCTGTTCGGTACCGAGCAAGACCTTCAGCACCCTTTCCGCCACTTGCTGGATGTCGGCCTTGCGCTCGCGCAGATACGGGTCTTCGATTTCGTCGAACTGGGCCGACAGTTCATCGATCTGCGTCAACAGCGCCCATTCGGCGTTGTAGTGGCGCGAACGGATGATGTCGAGCGGCGCTTCGGAAATCATCGGGTCCGACAGGATCAGCGCATGCACGTCGATGAAGGCACCGAGCTCCGTGGGCGCATCCTTGGGCAGCTCGTTCCACAGGGTTTGCAGCTCCTTGTGGACGGCGGCGATGGCGTTTTGCAAGCGCAGTACTTCGGCTTCGATCTGTTCCTGGGCGACCAGGTAATGTTTGACGTCAAGGGCGGCCGGCGCCAGCAGGTGCGCGCGGCCAATGGCGATGCCGCGGGAGACCGGGATGCCGTGGAGCGTGAAGGATGCCATGGGTTGACCTGTCGGATTGCGGCTGCGGCTGCGTTCGGCGGGCATTACTCGCCTTCGCCAAACCTGTCGTTAATCAAGGCGGTGAGCGCATCGACGCATGCCTGTTCATCGTCGCCCTCGGCTTCCAGGGTCACTTTTGCGCCCTTGCCCGCGGCCAGCATCATCACGCCCATGATGGACTTGGCATTGATGCGGCGCGCGTTGCGGGTCAGCCAGACATCGCTCTTGAACTTGGCGGCCAGCTGGGTGAATTTGGCGGAAGCGCGTGCGTGCAGTCCCAGCTTGTTGATGATTTCGAGTTCTTTTTGAATCATTTTTATATGGTCTCTATCCCTGATTGCGCTACGCTGATGATACAGCCATGCTCATAAATTCCGCCGCCTTCAGGGCGGCGGCCATTGCACTTCCTTATTCGCCCACGCGAATGCGGTTATCGACGCGCACGGCGCCGCTTTGCGCACCGGCCAGCGCCATTTCCACCACCACGTCGAGCGTGTCGCGGCGATACGTGATCGCGCGCAGCAGCATCGGCAGGCTGATGCCGGCGATGACTTCCACCCTGCCCGCATCGGCCAGCTTGTTGCAGCAGTTCGACGGCGTGCCGCCCTTGACATCGGTAATCACCAGCACGCCGGAGCCGTCATCGAGGCGGCAGATGGCTTCCGAGGCCAGCTTTTGCACCTCCGCCAGGTCCTGGTCGGCGACGACGTCGATGGCCTCAAAACGCTCCGTTGGCCCGCGAAACACATGCGCGCAGGCGGCGATGAAGGCCTGTCCCAGCGGTGCGTGTGTCATGAGCAAGATCCCTACCATAGTCATTTCACCTTCTAGCGCTGCTGCGCTTGCGCAACGCCATGCTCGACGGCGTCGACAAACATGGCGGCCACGTCAAAACCCGTCTGCTGCATAATTTCCTGGAAGCAAGTCGGACTGGTGACGTTGACTTCCGTCAGATAGTCGCCGATCACGTCCAATCCTACCAGCATCAGGCCACGCGCGGCCAGGATGGGGCCCAGCTTTTCAGCGATTTCCAGGTCGCGCGCCGTCAAGGGCTGCGCCACGCCCGTGCCGCCGGCGGCCAGGTTGCCCCGTACTTCGCCCGCTTGCGGGATGCGCGCCAGTGAAAACGGCACCGGCTTGCCGCCGATGACGAGGATGCGCTTGTCGCCCTTGGCGATATCAGGAATGAAACGCTGCGCCATGATGGTCTGCGCGCCGTTCTCGCTCAAGGTCTCGATGATGGCGCCCAGGTTCAGGCCATCGGCCTTGACGCGGAAGATGCCCGTGCCGCCCATGCCGTCGAGCGGCTTGAAGATCACGTCCTGGTGCTTGGCGTGGAAGGCGCGCAGGCGCGCTTCGCTGGACGTGACCAGGGTCGGCGAGGTGAATTCGGAAAACTGCGCGATGGCCAGCTTTTCATTGTTGTCGCGGATGGCGGACGGCTTGTTGAAGACGCGCGCGCCCTGCTTTTCCGCCAGTTCCAGCAGATACGTGCCGTACACGTATTCCATGTCGAACGGCGGATCCTTGCGCTCGATGATGGCGTCCAGGGTCGACAGGCGCACTTCTTCGGTCGAGACGACCTTATACCAGTCGTGTTCGTCGCCCGTCAGCGCGATGTGCTGCACACGGGCCGTGACGATGCCTTCTTCCAGCGCCATGTCCTTCTGCTCGAAGGCATACACGGCATGGCCGCGCTTGGCCGCCTCGCGCATCATGGCGAAGGTGGAATCTTTGTAGGTCTTGAAGCCTGCCAGAGGGTCGGCAAGGAATGCAATTTTCATGGTGCGTCCAATCGGGGAGCCTGGATAAGGAATGCTTGATTCTAGCCGAGATCGCCAGGCGCGGTGGTCGCCGCGCCCGGCAAGCTGCGGGGATAGATCAATACACCTCGGGATTCGGGTCCGTGCGCTCCATTTCCAGCGACGCGGCCAGCAAGGCCAGGCGCGCCACCACGCCATACACATAGAAGCGGTTCGGCGCGGCCGTGCCCGGCTTGGCCTTCAGGTCCGGCACGGCATGCTGCTGGGCAAATGCCAGCGGCACGTACTGCGAGCCGGGCGCGTTCAGGTTCTGGTCCACGCCCTTCTCCGCATGCACGCGGTAGAAGCCGCCCACCACGTAGCGGTCTATCATGTAGACAACGGGTTCGGCCACGGCATCCTTGATGCTTTCAAAGGTCGGCACGCCTTCCTGGATGATGACGTCGGTGACGACCTTGCCATCCTTGACGATGGACATCTTGTCGCGCTGCTTGCGCGACAGGTCGCGCACTTCGCTGGCATCGCGCACCGTCATGATGCCCGTGCCATACGTGCCCGCATCGGGCTTGACGATGACAAACGGCTTTTCCTTGATGCCGTATTCCTTGTATTTCTTGCGGATCTTCGCCAGCAGCACGTCGACGCTGGCCGCCAGCGCATCCTCGCCCTCGCCGTCCTGGAAGTTGATGTCGCTGCACTTGGCATGGAAGGGATTGAGCATCCACGGATCGACGTCGATCATCTTGCCGAATTTTTTCACCACTTCATCGTAGGCCGTATAGTGGTTGCTCTTGCGGCGCAAGGCCCAGCCCGCGTGCAAGGGCGGCAACAGGCTTTGCTCATGAATATTTTGCAAGATATCGGGGATGCCATCCGACAAGTCGTTATTCAGCAGGATGGTGCAGGGGTCGAAATCCTTCAAGCCGAGGCGGCGACCATTGTTCAGGCGCACGAGGGGCTCGATGACGAGCATATTGCCATCTGGCAACGCCAATGGCGTCGGCTGGGTGATCTCGGACGACCAGGAGCCCAGGCGTACGTGCAAGCCCGTCTGGCGGAAGATCTGCATCAGCCGCGCCACGTTTTGCAGGTATTGCGGCGTGGTGTTGTGCAATTCCGGCACCATCAGCAAGTTGCGGGCATCCGGGCAATACTTGTCGATGGCGGCCATCGCTGCCTGTACCGACAGGGGCAGCATTTCCGTGGCCAGGTTATGAAAGCCACCGGGGAACAGGTTGGTATCGACAGGGGCCAGCTTGTAGCCGGCGTTGCGCAAGTCTACCGAGCAATAGAAAGGCGGCGTGTGCTCTTGCCACTCCATGCGGAACCAGCGCTCAATGGCCGGCGTCGCGGCCAGAATCTTTTTTTCGAGGTCGAGCAGCGGTCCGGTCAGGGCCGTGACGAGATGGGGAACCATAGTTACATCCTTAAATTATGTGCAGTATTCAAAAAAGCACACAGAACTGCCGACTATATTACCGTGTAAGTACCCCAAATCGGGGCAAAAGCCTTGTTTTAAAGACCTTTTCCATTCCCATAACGAAAAAAAGGCACCTCGATGAGGCGCCTTTTCCGGCAAAACCACACTGGCACGTTGCGCTCATGCGCCACCGTGCCAGAAAATCAACGCTTAGCCATGGTAAGCCTGCTCGCCATGGCTGGTGATATCGAGGCCTTCGCGCTCTTCTTCTTCCGGTACGCGCAAGCCGATAACGATATCGACCAGCTTATAGGCGATAACGGAGACCACGGCCGACCAGAGAATGGTGGTGCCGACCGCTTGCGCCTGCACCCACACCTGGTGGCCGATCGAGTACGGATCCGCCGACATCTTGTTGGTGACGTAGTCGAAGACGCCCTGGCCGCCCAATTGTGGTGCAGCAAACACGCCCGTCAGCAAGGCGCCAAGGATGCCGCCCACGCCATGCACGCCGAAGACGTCGAGCGAATCGTCGGCGCCGATCAGGCGTTTCAAGCCATTCACGCCCCACAGGCAGACGATACCGGCCAGCAAGCCCATGACCAGACCGCCCATCGGGCCGACAAAGCCGGCAGCCGGGGTGATCGCCACCAGGCCGGCGACGGCGCCCGAGGCGCCACCGAGCATCGATGGCTTGCCCTTGCTGATCCACTCGCCAAATACCCATGACAGGGTGGCGGCGGCCGTGGCCAGCAAGGTGTTGACGAAGGCCAATGCCGCCACGTCGCCCGCTTCCAGCGAGGAACCAGCATTGAAGCCGAACCAGCCCACCCACAGCAGCGATGCGCCGATCATGGTCATCGTCAGCGAGTGCGGCGCCATCGATTCGCGGCCATAACCGACGCGCTTGCCGATCATGATGGCACCCACCAGGCCGGCGACGGCGGCATTGATGTGCACCACGGTGCCGCCGGCGAAGTCCAGCGCGCCTTTTTGCCAGATCCAGCCCGCCTTCAGGGCTTCGCTGGCCGAGGTGGCGGCATTGGTGATCAGGTCAGGACCGGTCCAGAACCACACCATGTGGGCGGCCGGCAGGTAGGCAAACGTGAACCACAGCACGACGAAGGCCAGCACGGCGGAAAACTTGGCGCGCTCGGCAAACGCGCCGACGATCAGCGCGCAGGTGATGGCGGCAAACGTGCCCTGGAAGGCGACAAAGACGAACTCGGGAATGACGACGCCCTTGCTGAAGGTGGCGGCGGCGGCAAACGTGCCCTTGGCCGGGTCCCAGATACCGTTCAGGAACAGGCGGTCGAAGCCACCGAAGAAGGCGGTTTTTTCCGTGAAGGCGATCGAGTAGCCATAGATGCACCACAGCACGATGACCAGCGCGAACACCATGAACACTTGCATCAGCACCGACAACATGTTCTTCGAGCGCACCAGGCCGCCGTAGAACAGGGCCAGGCCGGGGATCGTCATCAGGATCACCAGCAAGGTGGAAATCATCATGAAACTGGTATCGCCCTTGTTGGCGACGGGTACGGCGGCAGGGGCCGTTGCCGCTGCGGCAGCCGCGGCAGGCGCGGCGGCATCGGCTACCGGCGTCACGGCCGGCGTGGCAACGGCCGTCGTGGCGGCGGCTGCCGGTTCGGCCTTGGCTGGCGCATCGGCAAAACTCGGCGCGGCGAAGCCAAAGGCACACAGACAGGCCAACCCGGCTAGCAATGTTGTTATATTTTTACGCATCAATATTCCCCTTAGAGCGCTTCGTTGCCGGTTTCACCGGTACGGATGCGGATGACCTGTTCCAGGTTGTAGACGAAAATCTTGCCATCGCCGATCTTGCCGGTACGCGCCGCCCCCTCGATCGCCTCGATCGCCTGGTCGACGATGGCGTCGTCCACGGCCGCTTCAATTTTAGTTTTTGGCAAGAAATCGACCACGTACTCGGCACCGCGGTACAGTTCCGTATGGCCTTTCTGGCGTCCGAAACCCTTGACCTCGGTGACGGTAATGCCTTGCACATTGATAGCCGACAAGGCTTCGCGCACTTCGTCCAGTTTGAACGGTTTAATGATCGCGGTAATCATTTTCATGGCAATCTCGCTTAAAAGGTTTTGGAAACAGTCACTACGAGGCCGGTTTTCGCCAGATTCTTGCCATTCGGTGCCAGCGACGTGATATCGGCACGGACGGCCGCTACCGATACGGTGACGATGCCGGGGAAATCCTTGGTCACGCCCAGCTTGTAGTCGTAATAGCTGAGCGAGTCGTTGTGCTTGACGCTTTGATGGCCCACGTGCAGGTTGAACGTGTAGTCATCGTTCAGCGGCACATTCAGGCCGGCATCGATATACCCGCTGTTTTTACTGTCGGCCACGCCAAACAGGTTGGTCGTCGAGTGCGAATACTTGATGTAGGCGGGACCGAAACCGACCTGGCCATACAGCTCGAAGGTATTGGCATTCGTGCTCAGGCCATTCGAGGGGTAGAAGTAATACAGGCCACCGACGTCGTAGGTGATGCCCGGCGCGAATTCACCGCGCTTGCCGCCATAGATATCCCATTCCAGGTTCGTGTCGCCGCCACCATCCTTGATCCATTTGATGCTCGACAGCCAGGTGCCGACATACAGTCCGGTAGGATTGTGCGTATAGTCGGCACCGCCGCTGACGGCCGGGTTCAATCGGCTTTGCGACAGGCCCCGGTAGCGGTAGTCGCTGCTCAGTGCCACGTTGTAGCTGAGCACATTGTCGGGTACCGCTTCGGCGGCGGCGGGGGCCGCGACCGCATCCTGGGCCATGGCGGCGCCACTCAAGGCGGTCATGGCCAGTGTCAACGCTGCGGCTAAGGTCATGTTCTTGGACAGATTCTTCATGGCGGTTCCCTTTTATTGAACTTTTAAAGCGGTTGAGGTTTAAAATCTTGGCTGAAGATCACAAAGCGTTCATTACCTCTTTAGCAGAATACGTGCCAGCTTCATTGCCACCTTGACAGGTGCATTTCCGTCCATACATACCCTGCGAGCCGCTGGACATGCGGAAAAAGCCTGCCGAAGAGTGATGAATTTACCCATTTTCGCACCACATTAACACTGCTGTGCACCGCAATGGTGCGATGCACATGCCGCACCAATAAAGGACTGACCATGGACATGAATACCTTCTTTAACGACTTGCAAGGCAAGATCCACCAAGCCATCGAAAACTCGCCGGCCAAGGATATCGAGAAAAACGTGAAGTCGATGATGACCCAGGGCTTCGCCCGGCTGGACCTCGTCACGCGCGAAGAATTCGATATCCAGGCCCAGGTCCTGGCCAAGACGCGCGCCAAACTGGATGCACTGGAATTGCGCATGGCCGAACTGGAAGCACGCCTGAACGATCCGAAAGCCTAGAACGATGCCTCCGGCACGCATCGCGCCATGCGCGCCGGACATGGCTTGAGCAGATGCCCATGCGGGCAGGTGCTTTTTTTCGCTCCATTTGCTGGCTCACCTCAAATGCCAGCCGGCTTCAGGGACTAGACTGATCCTGCCCGCGTGCGCGGTGCAGGGGAATCTGATGAGCCTGGCAGTCCTGAAAAGCCGTGCCCTGGCCGGCATGGAGGCGCCCGAGGTGAACGTCGAAGTCCACCTCGCCAACGGCTTGCCCGCTTTTACCATCGTCGGCCTGCCGGATACGGAAGTGAAAGAGTCGCGCGACCGCGTGCGCGCCGCCCTGCAAAACTGCGGGTTTGAGATGCCGGCACGGCGCATCACCGCCAATCTGGCACCGGCCGATTTGCCCAAGGAGTCGGGACGCTTCGACCTGCCCATTGCGCTTGGCATCCTGGCCGCCTCGGGCCAGTTATCCAGCGAGCAATTACAGCACTATGAATTTGCCGGCGAATTGTCGCTGTCAGGCCAGTTGCGCCCGATCCGGGGTGCGTTGGCCATGACGTTTGCGATGCAGCGCGACAAAACCGGCGTGCCGCGCGCCTTCATCCTGCCCCATGCCAATGCCGACGAAGCGGCACTGGTCCGCGACGCCAGCATCTATCCCGCGCATACGCTGCTCGAAGTATGCGCCCACCTTGCCGCCAGCGACAGCCAGACAGCCTTGCAACGCCACCGGCCGGCCTTGCCGTCCAGCACCTTTTCCTATCCCGACTTCGCCGATGTACAAGGCCAGCAACAAGCGCGGCGCGCGCTGGAAGTGGCAGCCGCGGGCGGGCATAATCTCCTGATGGTCGGACCGCCTGGCGCCGGCAAGACCATGCTGGCCAGCCGTTTTCCCGGCATTTTGCCTCCGATGAGCGATGAAGAGGCACTCGAAGCGGCCGCCGTGCACTCCTTGGGCGGTCATTTCAAGGTCGAGCACTGGAAGCGGCGCCCCTATCGCGCGCCGCACCAGACGGCGTCCGGCGTGGCCCTGGTGGGTGGTGGCAATGTGCCACGGCCAGGTGAAATCTCGCTCGCACACTGCGGCGTGCTGTTCCTTGATGAAATTGCCGAATTCAACCGCCGGGTGCTCGACGTCTTGCGTCAACCCATGGAGTCGGGACTGATCACGATTTCGCGCGCGGCCCGGCAGGCCGAGTTTCCAGCCCGCTTTCAACTGATCGCCGCCATGAATCCCTGTCCCTGCGGCTATCTGGGCCACGCCTCGGGCCGCTGCCGCTGTACCCAAGATGCCGTGCTGCGCTATCACCACCGTTTGTCCGGACCGCTACTCGACCGCATCGACTTGCAGATCGAGGTTGCCGCCATGCCGCCCGCCTCGCTGGGCCGGCAAGCCCAGGCGGCCGAATGCACGCACGACATTGCCATGCGCGTCGAGGCCGCGTTCATGCTGCAATTGGCACGTCAAGGCAAATGCAACCAACGCCTGAACAATACGGAAATCACCCGGCATTGCCGGCTCGAGCCGCACGGCGAAAATCTGTTGCACAATGCAATGTCACGCCTGCACTGGTCTGCCCGCACCTATCACCGGGTATTGCGCGTGGCGCGCAGCATCGCCGACCTTGCGGACAGCGCCGCCATCGGCCACCCGCATGTTGCCGAAGCCATCCAGTACCGGCGCGTGCTGCGCGAAATATAGGCAGGCTGGGGATCGCACGCGCACGATTGCGCGTGCCTGGTGGTGCTGCTACCATCTGCTGATGAAAAAAACATCACTCGCCACGCTCCTGGCCGCGTTCGCCACCGCCAGCGTCCTGTCCGCCTGCAGTCCAAAATTCGACTGGCGCGACTATCGCAGCCCGGATGCCCAGTTCACGGCCCTGTTTCCAGGCAAGCCGTCTGTATTGACGCGCGAGATCGATCTCGACGGTAAAAAGGTCAGCCTGACCATGACGGCCAGCGAAGCTGATGGCAATACCTTCGCCATCGGCAGCGCCGTGCTCGATACCCCGGAGCAGGCACAGGTGGCCCTGTCCGCCATGAAGACCGCCTTGCTAAAAAATATCAACGGCACTGTGCGCAGCGAAAAGCATGCGACGGCAGCCAGCAGCACACCCGCCGGCAGCCATCAACGCAGTTCGCTGAGCGTCGAAGCGACAGGGATGCAGCAAGGCAAGCCCGTGCTGTTGATCGGCCGTTTCGTGGCACAGGACAAACGCATCTTCCAGATCGTCATCGTTGGAGAGGAAAGCAAGCTCTCGCGTGAAACCATCGATACCTTCATGGACTCCGTCAAACTGGACTGACGCTTAACATTGCCTTAAACGGTTGCCGGCGAGGTGCTCGGGCTCTTGTAAATAGGTGTGTTGTCCAACAGATGGCAATATCCCGCTTAGCAATGTGCAAGCTGGACAAACGAACGGCCTGTGCAGAATTTCAAGTCGTGATATTGTTTCAACACTAAAACAAGTTTCAGAAAGCGCTTATGTTGATCTCATTCAAATCCAAATCCTCCCCTGAAGTGCTGATGTACCAGGAACATGCGCAACGCATCCTCGACATCCTGCACAAGAGTCCGACACGCGGCGTCATCACGGCGGCGGAAGCGGGTGAAGCCCTCGCCTTGCTGGAAAAGGAAGTCGCGGAAAGTAAATTGCATCCAGAAAATGACATCGAACACGATGCGCATACTCCGGAGACGCTGGAAGATGGCGAAACAGGCGAGCATGCGCGCGCACAAAAAGTCCATTTTTCACAACGTGCCTACCCGCTGATGGAAATGCTACGCTCGGCCAAGGCCGAAGGCGAAAGCATCATCTGGGGAGTCTAGCCAGATGAAGGCTGCAGACGAAAAAAAACCCCGCACCTAGCGGGGTTTTTTTTATATAACAAGCCTGACGATAACCTACTTTCACACTGGTTGCAGCACTATCATCGGCGCAAAGTTGTTTCACGGTCCTGTTCGGGATGGGAAGGGGTGGGACCAACTTGCTATGGTCATCAGGCATAACTTGTACTGACGCTTGTCTCCTGTAGGACGACAAGGCCATGAATCTGGAAGAAGCAAAGATCAAGGGTAATGAATGATAGTATCAACACACACGCAACGTTGTACCGTCTTATCCTCTGTACCTGCTAAGGTTATAGGGACAAGCCGTACGGGCAATTAGTACTGGTTAGCTTAATGCATTACTGCACTTCCACACCCAGCCTATCAACGTCCTGGTCTCGAACGACCCTTCAAAGAGCTCAAGGCTCTGGGAAATCTCATCTCAAGGCAAGTTTCCCGCTTAGATGCTTTCAGCGGTTATCTCTTCCGAACTTAGCTACCCGGCAATGCCACTGGCGTGACAACCGGTACACCAGAGGTTCGTCCACTCCGGTCCTCTCGTACTAGGAGCAGCCCCCTTCAAATTTCCAACGCCCACGGCAGATAGGGACCAAACTGTCTCACGACGTTTTAAACCCAGCTCACGTACCACTTTAAATGGCGAACAGCCATACCCTTGGGACCGGCTACAGCCCCAGGATGTGATGAGCCGACATCGAGGTGCCAAACTCCCCCGTCGATATGAACTCTTGGGAGGAATCAGCCTGTTATCCCCAGAGTACCTTTTATCCGTTGAGCGATGGCCCTTCCATACAGAACCACCGGATCACTATGTCCTACTTTCGTACCTGCTCGACTTGTCAGTCTCGCAGTTAAGCACGCTTATGCCATTGCACTATCAACACGATGTCCGACCGTATCTAGCGTACCTTCGAACTCCTCCGTTACACTTTAGGAGGAGACCGCCCCAGTCAAACTGCCTACCATGCACTGTCCCCGATCCGGATAACGGACCAAGGTTAGAACCTCAAACAAACCAGGGTGGTATTTCAAGGTTGGCTCCACGAGAACTAGCGTCCCCGCTTCAAAGCCTCCCACCTATCCTACACAGATTGGTTCAAAGTCCAATGCAAAGCTACAGTAAAGGTTCATGGGGTCTTTCCGTCTAGCCGCGGGTAGATTGCATCATCACAAACATTTCAACTTCGCTGAGTCTCGGGAGGAGACAGTGTGGCCATCGTTACGCCATTCGTGCAGGTCGGAACTTACCCGACAAGGAATTTCGCTACCTTAGGACCGTTATAGTTACGGCCGCCGTTTACTGGGACTTCAATCAAGAGCTTGCACCCCATCATTTAATCTTCCAGCACCGGGCAGGCGTCACACCCTATACGTCCACTTTCGTGTTTGCAGAGTGCTGTGTTTTTATTAAACAGTCGCAGCCACCAGTTTATTGCAACCCTTTCACCCTCATGGAGTAAACCAATCAAGCTACCGGGGCGTACCTTTTCCCGAAGTTACGGTACCAATTTGCCGAGTTCCTTCTCCCGAGTTCTCTCAAGCGCCTTAGAATACTCATCTCGCCCACCTGTGTCGGTTTGCGGTACGGTCTCGTATGACTGAAGCTTAGAGGCTTTTCTTGGAACCACTTCCGATTGCTTCGTGAACAAGTTCACTCGTCCCATCCCCTTGAATTCCGCGCCCGGATTTGCCTAAGCGCCTTCTATGAGACAGAAACTGACTATTCCAACAGTCAGACAACCTTCCGCGATCCGTCCCCCCATCGCATCATACGACGGTGCAGGAATATTAACCTGCTTCCCATCAGCTACGCATCTCTGCCTCGCCTTAGGGGCCGACTCACCCTGCTCCGATGAACGTTGAACAGGAAACCTTGGGCTTACGGCGTGGAGGCTTTTCACCCCCATTATCGCTACTCATGTCAGCATTCGCACTTCTGATACCTCCAGCATCCTTTACAAGACACCTTCGCAGGCTTACAGAACGCTCTCCTACCATATATATTGCTATATATCCGCAGCTTCGGTGACTGGCTTAGCCCCGTTACATCTTCCGCGCAGGACGACTCGATCAGTGAGCTATTACGCTTTCTTTAAATGATGGCTGCTTCTAAGCCAACATCCTGACTGTTTTAGCCTTCCCACTTCGTTTTCCACTTAGCCAATCTTTGGGACCTTAGCTGGCGGTCTGGGTTGTTTCCCTCTTGACGCCGGACGTTAGCACCCGACGTCTGTCTCCCAAGCTCGCACTCATCGGTATTCGGAGTTTGCAATGGTTTGGTAAGTCGCAATGACCCCCTAGCCATAACAGTGCTCTACCCCCGATGGTGATACTTGAGGCACTACCTAAATAGTTTTCGGAGAGAACCAGCTATTTCCAAGTTTGTTTAGCCTTTCACCCCTACCCACAGCTCATCCCCTAATTTTTCAACATTAGTGGGTTCGGACCTCCAGGGCGTGTTACCGCACCTTCATCCTGGCCATGAGTAGATCACTTGGTTTCGGGTCTACACCCAGCGACTGATCGCCCTATTCGGACTCGATTTCTCTACGGCTTCCCTATGCGGTTAACCTTGCCACTGAATGTAAGTCGCTGACCCATTATACAAAAGGTACGCAGTCACGGAACAAGTCCGCTCCTACTGTTTGTATGCACACGGTTTCAGGATCTATTTCACTCCCCTTCCGGGGTTCTTTTCGCCTTTCCCTCACGGTACTGGTTCACTATCGGTCGATTACGAGTATTTAGCCTTGGAGGATGGTCCCCCCATATTCAGACAGGATGTCACGTGTCCCGCCCTACTTGTCGTACGCTTAGTACCACCGGTCCGATTTCACATACGGGGCTATCACCCGCTATGGCTCCTATTTCCAGAGGATTCTGTTATCGGTCCGACTATCACGTACAGGCTCTTCCCATTTCGCTCGCCGCTACTTTGGGAATCTCGGTTGATTTCTTTTCCTGCAGCTACTTAGATGTTTCAGTTCGCCGCGTTCGCCTTGCATACCTATGTATTCAGTATGCAATACCCTAAAAGGGTGGGTTGCCCCATTCGGAAATCTGCGGATCAAAGTGTGTTTGCTCACTCCCCGCAGCTTATCGCAAGCTACTACGTCCTTCATCGCCTGTAATCGCCAAGGCATCCACCATGTGCACTTATTCGCTTGTCCCTATAACGTTAGCCTCTCATCATTTGCATAATGAAAGAGCGCTACAGGGATAAGAAAGTACAACGTTGTTGCTTGTTTGTTGATACATACAATCATTACCCATCGATTCGCTTTTTACGGCAAACCGATCAATAAATAATCTTTACTTCTTCCAGATTGTTAAAGAACGAAACAGCTTTGATCGCTAAAAGATCAAACCTAAATTCAATCACCACTGTGATTAACTTACGTTTGCACTTTCAAAGTACTTGGTGGAGGATGACGGGATCGAACCGACGACCCCCTGCTTGCAAAGCAGGTGCTCTCCCAGCTGAGCTAATCCCCCTGAGATTTTACTAATTAGCTGGTAGGGCTGGTTGGACTCGAACCAACGACCCCCGCGTTATCAACACGGCGCTCTAACCAGCTGAGCTACAGCCCCAACGCGGTGCTACTACGACTACTGTTTCTTCTCTTACTAACAGCCGATAAGTGTGAACATTTGAGGCGTGAACCATTTAACTGGCTCGTGCAAACTCTAGAAAGGAGGTGATCCAGCCGCACCTTCCGATACGGCTACCTTGTTACGACTTCACCCCAGTCACGAATCCTACCGTGGTAAGCGCCCTCCTTGCGGTTAAGCTACCTACTTCTGGTAAAACCCGCTCCCATGGTGTGACGGGCGGTGTGTACAAGACCCGGGAACGTATTCACCGCGACATGCTGATCCGCGATTACTAGCGATTCCAACTTCATGCAGTCGAGTTGCAGACTACAATCCGGACTACGATACACTTTCTGCGATTAGCTCCCCCTCGCGGGTTGGCGGCGCTCTGTATGTACCATTGTATGACGTGTGAAGCCCTACCCATAAGGGCCATGAGGACTTGACGTCATCCCCACCTTCCTCCGGTTTGTCACCGGCAGTCTCATTAGAGTGCCCTTTCGTAGCAACTAATGACAAGGGTTGCGCTCGTTGCGGGACTTAACCCAACATCTCACGACACGAGCTGACGACAGCCATGCAGCACCTGTGTACTGGTTCTCTTTCGAGCACTCCCCAATCTCTCGGGGATTCCAGCCATGTCAAGGGTAGGTAAGGTTTTTCGCGTTGCATCGAATTAATCCACATCATCCACCGCTTGTGCGGGTCCCCGTCAATTCCTTTGAGTTTTAATCTTGCGACCGTACTCCCCAGGCGGTCTACTTCACGCGTTAGCTGCGTTACCAAGTCAATTAAGACCCGACAACTAGTAGACATCGTTTAGGGCGTGGACTACCAGGGTATCTAATCCTGTTTGCTCCCCACGCTTTCGTGCATGAGCGTCAATCTTGACCCAGGGGGCTGCCTTCGCCATCGGTGTTCCTCCACATATCTACGCATTTCACTGCTACACGTGGAATTCTACCCCCCTCTGCCAGATTCTAGCCTTGCAGTCTCCAATGCAATTCCCAGGTTGAGCCCGGGGATTTCACATCAGACTTACAAAACCGCCTGCGCACGCTTTACGCCCAGTAATTCCGATTAACGCTTGCACCCTACGTATTACCGCGGCTGCTGGCACGTAGTTAGCCGGTGCTTATTCTTCAGGTACCGTCATTAGCAGGAGATATTAGCTCCCACCGTTTCTTCCCTGACAAAAGAGCTTTACAACCCGAAGGCCTTCTTCACTCACGCGGCATTGCTGGATCAGGCTTGCGCCCATTGTCCAAAATTCCCCACTGCTGCCTCCCGTAGGAGTCTGGACCGTGTCTCAGTTCCAGTGTGGCTGGTCGTCCTCTCAGACCAGCTACTGATCGATGCCTTGGTAGGCTTTTACCCTACCAACTAGCTAATCAGATATCGGCCGTTCCACGAGCATGAGGTCTTGCGATCCCCCACTTTCATCCTTAGATCGTATGCGGTATTAGCGTAACTTTCGCTACGTTATCCCCCACTCCAGGGTACGTTCCGATATATTACTCACCCGTTCGCCACTCGCCACCAGAGCAAGCTCCGTGCTGCCGTTCGACTTGCATGTGTAAGGCATGCCGCCAGCGTTCAATCTGAGCCAGGATCAAACTCTTCAGTTTAATCTCTGTTTAATGTCATTTCTGACAGGTCGGACAGTATCACTACCATCCAAATCTTTGGCATTACCAAAGATTTGCTCACTCAAAAAACTGACAGGCTACTTCCGAAGAAGTATCCTATTTCATTATTTCTTGTGAACATTTGATATTTTAAGTATTACAGCAATCCGAAGATCGCTGCTGCACTTGCATCAAATGTCCACACTTATCGACTGTTAATTGTTAAAGAACTGTATTCGGTGCTACTTTCGCGCTATCGACAAAGCGTTGTGTTTGTCAGCTGCTAAGAAGGAAGAGTATGAAGCGTTTCGGCTAATTCGTCAACCTTCTTTTTTGCTACCCAGCCCCGGAAGGCTGTCCCTTTTGTGCCGCAAACCAGTGCGTCTCATCGGGGAGGCGAATCATATCAAAGACCGTCGAAGTTTGGCAAGCGCTTTTCCAGGAAAGCGTGCATGCCTTCTTTTTGTGCAGGCGTACCGAAGGCGGCCTGGAACAAGCGGCGCTCGTAGGCGACACCATCGGTCAAGGTGGTTTCAAAGGCGCGGTTGACGCAATCCTTGATCATCATCGCGACCGAGGTCGGCATGGCGGCGATGGTCTTGGCGGCAGCCAGGGCTTCTTCCATTAATTTATCTGCCGGCACCACGCGCGACACCAGGCCGATGCGTTCCGCCTCGACGGCATCAATGGTACGGGCCGTCAGCAGCAGGTCCATGGCCTTGGCCTTGCCGATGGCACGCGGCAAGCGCTGCGTGCCGCCCGCGCCCGGCGTGACGCCGACCTTGATTTCCGGCTGGCCGAATTTGGCGCTGTCGGCGGCGATCAGGAAATCGCACATCATGGCCAGTTCGCAGCCGCCACCGAGTGCATAACCGGCCACGGCGCCCACCACGGGTTTGCGCACGCGCAAGATATGCTCCCAGTTGCGGCTGATGTAGCCCTGGGTAAAGGTGTCCGGATAGGTGTAATCGGCCATGGCGGCGATATCGGCACCGGCTGCAAACGCTTTTTCGCTGCCCGTCAGCACGATGCAGCCGATATTCTCGTCGGCATCGAATTTGAGCAAGGCGTCGCCCAGCTCATTCATCATGTTGTCGTTCAAGGCGTTCAAGGCCTTGGGGCGGTTCAGGCGTATCAGTGCCACTTTGTCCTGGATGTCGATGATCAGGTCTTCGTATTGCATAGGGTCTCCTCTGGGTGAACACGGTAACGATGATTGTAGCGGCTAACGGCGGCGGCGCGGCAGGTGCGCTGCTATTATTGTGAGCCCGATCACCTTTATCGAGCAGCGTATTTTCTCCTCCCTTTTCCAGTATTGCGCCCGCCACCTGCGCGGCGACGGCAGCGCCGCCAGCGTCAATTTCCGCCGCCTGTGGTTCAGCAACGGCCTCAATTGCTTCGGCGCCCAGATCACCTCGCTGGCCCTGCCCCTGTGCGCGGTACTGCTCCTGCAAGCGACGCCTGAGCAGATGGGCTTGCTCGTGGCCCTGCAGGCGCTGCCGTTCGCCCTCTTCGGCCTGCCCGTCGGCGTGCTGCTGGACAGGCGCAGCAAGCACCCGATCATGCTGTTCAGTGAAAGCATGTCCGGCCTGGCCCTGGCCAGCGTGGCCGTCGCCTACTGGTGCGGCGTGCTGTCGATGCCGTGGCTGTATATAGTGGGGTTCATCATCGGCACGGGCTTCGTCGTCGGCGGCGGCGCCGAACAGGTCTTCCTGACCTTCCTGGTGGGGCGCGATGGCCTGATCGATGCGCAATCAAAATTTGCCGCCACGGAATCGGCGTCGCGCCTGATCGGCCCCGGCCTGGCCGGCGTACTCGTGCAAGTGCTGTCGGCGCCCGTCGCCATCCTGTGCACAGCCTGCGGCTATCTGATTTCCGTCTTCAATCTGCGTGCCATGAGCGTGCGCGATCCACGCCCTGCTCCCTCCGACAAGCATGCCTTGCGCGACATCGCCGACGGCTTGCTGTTTGTCTGGCGCGAACCGCTGCTGCGCGCGCTGGCCTGGGGCGCCGGCATCTGGCACTTCCTGTTTTACGCCAGCATGGCCTTGACGGTGCTGTTTGCCACGCGCGACCTGGGCATGAGTCCGGGCGTGCTGGGCATGACGCAAATGCTGGGCGGCGCCGGTGTGCTGCTGAGCGCCTTCATCGTCAAGCCGCTGACGAAGCGCTACGGCGCCGGCCGCACCATCCTGATCGGCCTGGCATCGACCTCGCTGTGCTTTGCACTGACACCAACGATTCCCGCCGCCTTGTTCGGCAGCGCGGCCGCCAGCGCCGTCGCGTATGCCGTGCTGATGTTCTTTTTCGATTGCGGCGTGATGCTGTTCTTTATTCCCTACCTGGGCTTGCGACAGAAAGTTACGCCCGACCCCATGCTGGGACGCATGACATCCACCATGCGTTTCCTGACGGTGGCAACCGCCCCGCTCGGGGCGCTGGCCGCCGGCTGGGTGGCCGAACACTTTGGCGTGCGCAGCGGCCTGGCCTGCATCGCGGCCGGCAGCATTGCCCTGACGATCGCCATGGTGTGGGGAACGCCGCTGCGTAGCGTG
This sequence comes from Janthinobacterium sp. GW822-FHT07H11, assembly GCF_058798615.1. Classification (NCBI taxonomy): domain Bacteria; kingdom Pseudomonadati; phylum Pseudomonadota; class Betaproteobacteria; order Burkholderiales; family Oxalobacteraceae; genus Janthinobacterium; species Janthinobacterium sp. GW822-FHT07H11. The sequence goes on along the minus strand of NZ_CM179507.1, from coordinate 1,093,617 downwards.
CGCACGTGAAGCGGAAAACAGGCATACACTGTTAAATATTGCCTTGACGACACTATTTATAGCTAAGCCAGTGAGGTTTGATTTACATCAAGGTTTTGCTTGAGGTAAATCCATAAGCTGTCTTACATCACTCTAGGGAGCACGCCATGTTTAACACCATTTTATTTCCCACCGACGGTTCGCCCTTGTCCGACAAGGCCGCCGAGACAGCCATCGCCTTTGCCCAACTGAACAAGGCCAAGCTGGTTGCCATCAGCGTCGTGCAGCCTTTCCCGTTTTCGCCGATGGCCGACGGCGGCATCGTGCTCGACGCCAGCCTGTATGAGCAGCAGATGCACGAATCGGCCCAGCGCGCCATCGACAAGATCAGCGTGGCCGCGCGCGCCGCAAATATCGCCTTCGAAGGCGTGGTATCCGTGTCGCCCAGCCCGCACGAAGAAATCGTGAATACGGCGGAGAGCTACCATTGCGACATCATCCTGATGGCCTCGCATGGCCGCAAGGGCTTGAACAAGTTGTTCGTCGGTAGCGAGACGCAAAAGGTACTCGCGCATACGCACCTGCCGGTCATGGTCCTGCGTTAAATCAAGCCATGCGCTGCGCCAGCCCTCGCGGCCGGCGCAGCATTTTCCTCAGCGTACCGGGGCCTGCTTCGGCAGCAGCACCCACACCATTCCGCTCTGCTTCATGCGGCCCGCATTTTCCGCCGCCTCCGCACCAAATCCAAAGAAATAATCGACGCGGATAGGCCCGCGAATGGCGCCGCCCGTGTCCTGCGCCATCACCAGCCGCTGCATGGGGATATCGCTGTTGGCTTGCGTGGTCGACAGGAACACCGGTGCGCCGAGCGGCACGAAGCGCGAATCGATGGCCACCGAGCGCTGCGGCGTCAGCGGCACGCCCAGCGCGCCCTTCGGCCCCACCTTCGGATCGGGCAAGCGCTCTTCCTTGAAGAAGACATAGCTGGGATTGGCATTGAACAATTCATCCTTGCGCGTGGGATGGCCTGCGATCCATGCCTTGATGCCTTGCGCGGATGCCTGGCTCATGGTCAGCTCGCCCTTGTCCACCAGGTAGCGGCCTATCGATTTATACGGATGGCCATTCTGGTCCGCATAGGCGACGCGCACGGTTTCCTGGGTATCGGTCAACTGCACGCGGCCGGAACCCTGCACCTGCAGGAAGAACGCTTCCACCTCGTCATCGACCCACAACAATTCCTTGCCCGTGACGGCAGTGGCGCGCTCGATATCGGCGCGGGTCGAATACGGCACGATCTTCTTGCCAACCAGCTTGCCGCGCAAGCGCATATTCTTCAATTCCGGGTACACCCCGGCCAGGTCCACCGTCACCAGGTCATCGGGCACCTTGTACAGCGGCGTCTGGTATGGACCACCACGCTTGCGCGCGCCGTGCAGCAGCGGCTCGTAGTAGCCGGTGACGAGGCCCGTGCCAACACCGTCGGCGGCCACTACCTGGTTCGGCACGAAGAAGGTTTCGAAGAACAGGCGGATGGCCTTGTCGCTATCGGCATTCACCTGGCGCGCAATGGTGCACGATTCCTTCCAGTCAGCCCGCTTGGCCAGCACGCCGCACGATGCCATGAAGGCGGGCCAGGCGGCGCGCAAATCGTCGCGCGCCCAGCCGGGCAAGGCAGAAAAACTGGCGGGCGCAAAGGTGGGCGCCTGTACATCCTTGGCCTCGGCCGCATCGGATGGGGCCGGCTTGGCGGGTACGGGCTTGACGACCGTGGGCGCGATAGGCGGCGCCTTGCCGCTGGCTGCAGGCGTTGCCACGGGGGGCGTGGTACAGGCGGACAAGCCAAGCGCGACGGCGCCGGCTGAAACGAGTAGACTGGTGCGTTTTAATAAGCTGCGTGTAAATAACATAAGGAAGCGTATGTGGATCTTGATGATTGAGGCGCTGGTGGCGTTCTTCTTGCTGGCATTTATCGTCTGGTGGACCATGTATTCGGGCAAGAAGCCCATGCCACCAGTACAAAAACAGCTCAACGAAGAAAAAGATGCCACGGAAAAACTGAAATAATCAACGCGGGCTTGCCAGCCCGCCTGATCGCTGCCTGCACAGGCTTCAGTGCAGCGTGCGCGGCAGCGACAGGACGAATTCCGGAATCGGCGCTTCGAACTGGTGGCCATCTTCCGCTACGCAAAAATATTCGCCGCGCATCGAACCTTGCGGCGTCGCCAGCGCGGTGCCGCTCGTGTATTCGAACTGCTCGCCCGGTTGCAGCAGTGGCTGGTGGCCAACGGCACCCAGGCCCCGCACTTCTTCCACCTTGTCATTGGCGTCCGTGATGACCCAATGGCGCGAAATCAGTTGCGCGCCAATGGTGCCACTATTGAGCACGCGAATGGTGTAGCTGAACACATGCCGGCCCTGCTCGGGTGCCGATTGCTCTGGCAAGTACTGCGTCTTGACCGTTACCGTAAATTCGTAAGTCGACATCGTCGTTCCTTTATTAGTCATTCCCAGTCATACATTGCGTCACGTGTGCCTTATCGGCCACTGCGCGGCCTGGATTCTGTGTTTCAAAAAAGCATGACGGCGGCGTCAAGCGTAAAATAGCGCAAATCGGATTTTCCACACTTAGCCCTTACCCACCATGACAACATTCCGTATCGCTCCCAGCATCCTGTCCGCCGACTTTGCCCGCCTGGGCGAGGAAGTGCGCAACGTCGTTACCGCCGGCGCCGACATCATCCACTTCGACGTGATGGATAACCATTATGTGCCGAACCTGACCATCGGCCCGCTGGTGTGCGAGGCAATCCGCCCGCACGTGCAAGTGCCCATCGACGTGCATCTGATGGTCAAGCCTGTCGATCGCATTATCCCGGATTTCGCCAAGGCTGGCGCGAACATCATCACCTTCCACCCGGAAGCGTCGGATCACGTCGACCGTTCCTTGCAACTGATCCGCGACAATGGCTGCAAATCGGGCCTGGTGTTCAACCCGGGCACGCCATTGCACTACCTGGAACACGTGATGGACAAGATCGACATCATCCTGATCATGTCGGTCAACCCGGGCTTCGGCGGCCAGTCCTTCATTCCGCAAGCGCTGAAGAAAATCGCCGAAGCGCGCCGCATGATCGACGAATCGGGCCGTGACATCATGCTCGAAGTCGATGGCGGCATCAAGATCGACAACATCGCCGCCGCAGCAGCAGCGGGCGCCGACACCTTTGTCGCCGGCTCGGCCATCTTCGGCAAGCCCGACTACAAGGCCGTCATCGACGCCATGCGCGCCGAGCTCGCAGCCGTCAAGGGCGCCTGATGCAAGCGGGCACGGTGAAAGACCACGTACTGGCCGGCGTGCGCGCCGCCATCATCGACCTCGATGGCACGATGCTCGACACCGTGCCCGATTTTCATGTCGCCATCAACGGCATGCGCGCAGAACTGGGCCTGGCGCCCATCAGCGCCGAGGCCATCAAGCGGATGGTGGGCAAGGGCTCGGAAAACCTGATCCGCACCGTGCTGGCGCTCGACTTCGATGCGGACGGCGTGGAACAGCGTTTCGAGCAGGCGATGGAGGGCTACCAGCGCCACTATCTGGCCATCAATGGCCAGTTCAGCACCCTGTACCCGGACGTGGAAGCCGGACTGAAGGCGATGCAGGCGGCCGGCTTGCGCCTGGCCTGCGTCACCAACAAGCCGGTCGCCTTCGCCCTGCCCCTGCTGAAACAGAAAAAACTCGATGGCTATTTCGAGATCGTCTACGGCGGCGATTCGCTGCCGCAGAAAAAACCGCACCCCATGCCGCTGCTGCAAGTGTGTGCGGACTTCGACTTGCCGCCCGCCAAAGTGGTGGCCATCGGCGACTCCTCGAATGACGCGCAAGCGGCACGGGCTGCGGCTTGCCCCGTCTTGACGGTACCGTATGGTTACAACCACGGACACTCTATACACGACACCGATTCCGATGGTATAGTAAATACGCTGCTCGAAGCGGCCCATTTTATAAGCATGCAAAACAGACCAGCATACTGACCAACACCACATCGTGAACACGTTTCTCATCAAAAAACACAATGTCACCCAAACCGGCTCGATTGAGGCCTGGCTTTGGCGACGCTGGCAATCCTGGCAGGCCTAAGGGCCGAGCCGTGTAAGATTGCTGTCGGCTGCGCGCGCGCATTTTGCGTATCTTGTGTGCACCGGCAGGTTTTTTGATAACCCACCGCAGGGTTTGTGCACCGTGCACACGCGTACCCTGACGGCATGGAGAGAAACATGACCGAACTCGAATTCAAATCGCTGGGCCAGCAAGGCTACAACCGCATCCCCCTGATCGCGGAAGCTTTCGCCGACCTGGAAACCCCGCTCACGCTGTACCTGAAACTGGCGCAGACCCAGCAAGGCGGCAAAAACACCTTTTTGCTCGAATCCGTCGTCGGCGGCGAACGCTTCGGCCGCTATTCCTTCATCGGCTTGCCCGCCACGACCGTGTTGCGCAGCCATGGCAGCCGCACGGAAATCGTCAAGAACGGCGTCGTGATCGAAGAGCACGAAGGCAATCCGCTCGACTTCATCGAACAGTACCAGTCGCGCTTCAAGGTGGCCCTGCGCCCCGGCATGCCGCGTTTCTGCGGCGGCCTGGCCGGCTACTTCGGCTACGACACCGTGCGCCACATCGAAAAAAAGCTGGCCGGCGGCGCGCCGAAAGATGACCTGAACCTGCCCGACATCCAGCTGATGGTGACGGAGGAACTGGCCGTCATCGACAACCTGTCCGGTAAACTCTACCTGATCGTCTACGCCGACACGGCGCAGCCCGAGTCCTTCAGCAAGGCGCGCCAGCGCCTGAAGGATTTGCGCATGATGCTGCGCCGCGGCGTCGATGCGCCCGTCACCAGCGCCTCCGTGCGCACGGAAACCATCCGCGATTTTTCCAAGGAAGACTACCTGAAGGCCGTCGCCAAGGCGCATGAATATGTGATGGCGGGCGACCTGATGCAGGTGCAGATCGGCCAGCGCATCCGCAAGCCCTATGTCGATTCGCCGCTGACCCTGTACCGCGCCCTGCGCTCGCTCAATCCGTCGCCGTATATGTACTTCTATAATTTCGGCGACATGCAGATCATCGGCGCCTCGCCCGAGATTTTGGTGCGCAACGAGACGACGGCCGACGGCGGCAAGAAAGTCACCCTGCGTCCGATCGCCGGCACGCGTCCGCGCGGCGCCACGCCCGAGCGCGATGCGGAACTGTCGGCAGAACTGCTGGCCGATCCGAAAGAAATCGCCGAGCACGTGATGCTGATCGACCTGGCGCGCAACGACATCGGCCGCATCGCGGAAACGGGCAGCGTGCACGTCACCGACCGCATGGTCATCGAAAAATACTCGCATGTGCAGCACATCGTCTCGAACGTGGAAGGCAAGCTGAAAGAGGGCTTGTCGAACCTGGACGTGCTGCGCGCCACTTTCCCCGCCGGCACCCTGACGGGCGCGCCGAAAGTGCGCGCCATGGAAGTGATCGACGAACTGGAAATCACCAAGCGCGGCATCTATGGCGGCGCCTGCGGCTACCTGTCGTTTGGCGGCGAAATGGACGTGGCGATTGCGATTCGCACGGGCGTGATCAAGGACGGCATGCTGTACGTGCAGGCCGCGGCCGGCATCGTGGCCGACTCGGTCCCCGAAATGGAATGGCAGGAAACTGAAAACAAGGCGCGTGCCGTGCTGCGCGCCGCCGAACAAGTGCAAGATGGCCTGGATGGGGAGTTTTAAGATGCTGCTAATGATCGACAACTACGACTCCTTCACCTACAACATCGTGCAGTATTTCGGCGAGTTGGGCGAAGACGTGCGGGTCTACCGCAACGATGAAATCACGATCGAGCAGATCGAGGCGCTGAATCCGGACCGCATCTGCATCTCGCCCGGCCCGAAAGCGCCGGCCCAGGCGGGCATTTCGGTGGAAGTGCTCAAGCACTTCGCCGGCAAGAAGCCGATACTGGGCGTTTGCCTTGGCCACCAGGCCATCGGCGAGGCGTTTGGCGGCAAGGTCATCCGCGCCAGGCAGGTCATGCATGGCAAGACTTCCCTCATCGCGCATACGGGCGTGGGCGTCTTCAAGGACATTCCCAGCCCCTTCACAGTGATCCGCTACCACTCTTTGGCGATCGAACGCGCCTCGCTGCCTTCCTGCCTGGAAGTGACGGCGTGGACGGACGACGGCGAAATCATGGGCGTGCGCCACCGGGAATACGATATCGAGGGCGTGCAGTTCCACCCCGAATCGATCCTCTCGGAGCACGGCCACGCCCTGCTGAAGAATTTCCTCGAGCGCTGATTCCTTGCGCACGCCACGGCGTGCCATCAGTGTCCTCCTGCGCCATCATTGAAGAAGGAAGCATCATGCCGATCACCCCACAAGAAGCCCTGCTGCGCTGCATCGAACACCGCGAAATCTTTCACGACGAAATGCTGTACCTGTTCCGCCAGATCATGTCCGGCGAAATGTCCCCCACCATGATCGCGGCCCTCACCATGGGTTTACGCGTGAAAAAGGAAACCATCGGCGAAATCGCCGCCGCCGCGCAAGTGATGCGCGAGTTTTCCACCAAGGTGCCCATGGCCGACACCACCAAGCTGCTCGACATCGTCGGCACGGGCGGCGACGGCGCGCACACGTTCAATATTTCCACCGCCTCGATGTTCGTGGCGGCGGCGGCGGGCGCGCGCGTGGCCAAGCATGGCGGGCGCAGCGTGTCGTCCTCGTCCGGCAGCGCCGACGTGCTCGACTCGCTGGGCGTCAACATCAACCTGCAGCCCGAGCAGATCGCCCAGTCGATCGCGCAAACGGGCATCGGCTTCATGTACGCACCCAACCACCACGCGGCCATGAAACATGCGGCGCCCGTGCGCAAGGAGCTCGGCGTGCGCACGATCTTCAATATCCTCGGGCCGCTGACCAATCCCGCCGGCGCGCCGAACATTTTGATGGGCGTGTTCCACGCCGACCTGGTCGGCATCCAGGTGCGCGTGCTGCAACGCCTGGGCGCGCAGCATGCCATCGTCGTGTATGGCCGCGATAATATGGATGAAGTGTCGCTGGGCGCGGCCACCATGGTCGGTGAATTGATCAACGGCGAAATCCGCGAATATGAAATCCATCCAGAAGACTTCGGCATGTCGATGATCGCCAGCCGCAACCTGAAGGTGGCCGATTCCGCCGAATCGAAGGCCAAGATGATGGAAGCGCTGCGCGGCGAACCCGGTGCCGCCGCCGACATCGTGGCCCTGAACGCGGGCACGGCGCTGTACGCGGCCGGCGTGGCCAGCTCGATCGAAGACGGCCTGGCGCGCGCGCGCACCGCCGTCAGTTCGGGCGCCGCGCTGGCGAAACTCGACCAATTCGTGCAGGTGACGCAGCAGCTGGGCACACCAAAGCAAGCGTAAGCCCTCCGCCCTCCTTGATAGAATAGCGACCATCATGTCCGACATACTCGATAAAATCCTGGCCGTGAAGGCCGACGAAGTGGCCAAGGCCAAAGCCCGCCGCAGCCTGGCCAGCCTGCGCGGCGACGTGGAGAGCGACGGCGCCCTGCGCGCCGGCCTGCGCGGCTTCGAGGCGAGCCTGCGCCAGCACATCGCCGCCGGCAAGCCCGGCATCATCGCCGAAATCAAAAAAGCGTCGCCGTCGAAAGGCGTGATCCGCGCCGACTTCCGCCCGGCTGATATCGCCGCCAGCTATGCCCAACACGGCGCGGCCTGCCTGTCCGTGCTGACGGATGAACAGTTCTTCCAGGGCTGCGTGGATTATCTGCAGCAGGCGCGCGCCGCCTGCGCCATCCCCGTGTTGCGCAAGGACTTCATGGTCGACATGTACCAGATCTATGAAGCGCGCGCCATGGGCGCCGACTGCATCCTGCTGATCGTCGCGGCGCTCGACCATGGCCTGATGGCGGAGATGGAAGCGTGCGCCCACGAACTGGGCATGGGCGTGCTGATCGAAAGCCACGACGGCGAAGAACTGACGGCGGCACTGAAACTCAAGAGCGCGCTGATCGGCATCAACAACCGCAACCTGCGCACCTTCGAAACGTCGCTCGACACGACCATCAATCTCTTGCCGCGCATCCCGCAAGACAAATTGATCATCACGGAATCGGGCATCCACAGCACGGCAGACGTGCAACGCATGCGCGACGCGCACATCCACAGCTTCCTCGTGGGCGAAGCGTTCATGCGCGCGCCCGACCCCGGCGTGGAGCTGGAACGCCTGTTCAGCTAAACCATGCTAGGCTGGCAGCCATGAGACACGCGATCACCGTCCTTGCGGCCGCCGTCCTGCTGTCGGCTTGCCAGACTGCGCCCGCGCCAGCGGTGCACACTCCCGCCCCCACGCCGGCCGCGCTACAGCTTGCCGCCAGCATCGACGTCTACAAGTCGCTGGTGGCGCAGCAGATCATGGCGGCCAACGCAGAATATACGTTCAGCGGGCGCCTGCCGCCCATGCTGCCGGCCATCGTCGTGCTCGACCTGAGCGTGGGTCCGGACGGCGAGCTGAAAAGCGCGCATATCCACCGTTCACGCGACAGCACGGCGTCGGCGGCGGCGCTGGCCGCCGTACGGCGCGTGCAAACCGCGTTTCCACCGGCTGGACACCTGATGCGCCGCCACGCCAAGACCTTCGATTTTTCCGAGACCTTCCTGTTCAACGAGCAGTACCGGTTCCAGCTGCGGACCTTGTCCGGTCCCCAGTAAACGCGCAAGCATCGAGTTCGATGCGGTCGCGTCCCCGCTCCTTGGCCAGGTACAGGGCCGCATCGGCGCGCGACAGTAATTCTTCCAGCCCCTCCACCACCGATTCCTGGCAAGCCACGCCGATGCTGACCGTACACGAAGGCAGTCCCGCGTGACTGGACTCCCGCAGCAAGGTGCGGATGCGCTCGGCCACGCCCAGCGCATTATGTGGAGGCATGTCCGGCATCAGCACGACGAACTCCTCGCCGCCGAAACGCGCCACGCAATCCGATTCGCGCAGCGCGCCGTCGATGACGGTGGCCACGTGCGCCAGCACCTGGTCGCCCACCGCGTGGCCATAGCGGTCGTTGATCGATTTGAAATAATCGAGATCGATGCTGAGCAATGTCAGCGGCAGGCGGCGACGGCGCACATTGCCTATCTCGCGCGCATACGCATCGCCAAAGCCGCGCCGGTTCAGCACCTGCGTCAGCGGATCATGGGTCGAGCGGCGCTCCAGTATCTGCTGCAGGCGACGCGTCGCCACCGTCATGAAGCCCACCGTCAGCAGCAAAGCCATGAAATTGGCGACCGCCAGGTAAATGCCGGCCGGCGTGCCGGTCACTGTCAGGCTCACGCTGGCACCGCCATGCAGCAAGGCAGACATGCCACGCGCCAGTACCACGACAGCTTGCATCAGCATCAGCGCGCCAAAGAACAAACTCGAGAAATGGCGCTCGCCATGGCGCCACACCAGTTGTACCTGGCGTGCGTAAAACAGGAAGACCAGCAGGGAGAAGACGGCCACGCGGGCCGAAAAATCGGGGTGCACCAGCAGCCACCAGCTACTGCCGGCGATGGACAGGCCGAGTATCAGCAGATAGGCGCGGCGGCTGGGCGCCAGGCCATAGAATTTCTCCGTGCCCAGCATCGACAGGCCAATGCCGGCCACCAGCGCCGCATTGGCCGCGATCAGCGACAATGCCGGCGGCAGCACTTCGCGGGTGCCAAACAGCAGCGACGCGCACACCAGCAACAACAAACCGGCCGCCCAATGTCCCAGGCCATGCACCTCGCGCCGGAAGCTGCGATACACCGAGAACATGACAATGCTCATCGCCCCGCACATCAGGGTCGTCATCAGCATGATCGTTCGGGGATCGAGGTTTTGCACGTTGGGCGCGATCTAAAAGAGACAGTTCGGCAATTTTAGTTTAGTTAAAGAAAAATTAGTTCATTTGCAGTAAATATGACGCTAATGCACCAATATCAGCGTTTTAGTTGCATTTGAGAAATTTCATCCTGCAATGAAAAACCGGCCAGTGAGGCCGGTTTTCTGTCTTACTGCATGACAAACAGCATCATGCCGCGCTAGGACGCTTCGGCCCCGTGGCTTTCTTGGGCGCCGGCAGCAGGCTCAAGCTGACACCGGGCACGCGGTCGCCCTGCAGCACGGCGGTGAATGTCATCAGCTCGTCGCGGCGGAAGGCGTGGATGGCCACCCTGGCGCCGACGCCATAGCGCCCCAGCAAGGTCTCGAGGTTGGTGCCTGTCACGCGCAAGCCATCGACGGCTACCAGCACGTCGCCCGCCGACAGGCCGGCCAGGTGGGCGGCGCCACCCTGGTGCACCTGCGCCAGCTTGGCGTCATTGCCGTCGCGGCCCAGGTTGACGTCCAGGCTGGCTTTTTCCGCCTTGCGCACGTCGCTGTATTTCACGCCGAACGGCGCCAGCAGGCGCGCCAGCGGCACGTCGTCCGTGCCGCGAATGTAGCGCTCGAAGAACGGTTTCATGCGCGTGCCGGCAATCTCATCGAACAGGGCTTCGACTTCGGCCGGCGTCACGCCGCGCGCTTTACCCTTGTAGAAATCGCGGCCATAGCGCTGCCACAGCGCCTGCATCACGTCGTCCAGCGACTTTGCGCCATTCGTCTTGCTGCGCAAAGTCAAATCGAAGGCCAGCGCGATCAGCGAACCCTTGGTGTAGTAGCTGACGATGGCGTTCGGCGCGTTTTCATCCTGGCGGTAGTACTTGCCCCAGGCGTCGAAGCTGGAATCGGCCACGCTTTGCTTGCTGCGGCCGCTGCCACGCAAGACGCTGTTGACGGTTTTTCCCAGCAGCTTGAAATAGCTTGCCTCGTCGATCAGGCCCGCGCGCACCAGCATCAGGTCGTCGTAATAGCTGGTGAAGCCCTCGAACAGCCACAGCAGCGGCGAGTAGCTCTCCGCCTGCAGGTTGTACGGCGCAAAGGCGGCCGGCTTGATGCGCTTGACGTTCCAGGTATGGAAGTACTCATGGCTGCACAGTCCCAGGAATTTCAGGTAGCCGTCGCCGATCTCCGTGCTGTTTGAGGCCGTCGTCGGCAGGTCGGCACGGGCGCAGATCAACGCCGTCGAGGCGCGGTGTTCGAGGCCGCCGTAACCGTCGCCGACGGCCATGGTCATGAACACATAGCGGTCCATCGGCGCTTTTTTCGTTTTCGGCTCGAAGAAGGCGATCTGCGTTTCGCAGATGGCTTTCAGGTCGCGGCACAGACGCGGCAAGTCCAGGTTCGGCACCTTGCCCGTGACGACGATATCGTGCGGCACGCCGTGCGCGGTGAAGGTAGCCAGCGCGAAGTCGCCCATTTCCACCGGGTGGTCGATCAGCTCATCGTAGTTGGCTGCCTGGTAGCTGCCGAAGCCATAGCGCTTGGCCTTCAGTTCCGGCAGGGTGGTGGCGACTCGCCAGCTCTTGCAGGCCGCATCCTTGGGCTGCACGATGTGTACTTCATGCGGTTCGGCCTCCTGGCCCAGCACGCGCAAAAACACGCTGGTGCCGTTGAAGAAGCCGTGATTCTGGTCCAGGTGCGCGGCGCGCACGGACAGGTCCCAGGCGTAGACATCGTATTCGACCGTCAACGGGCCGTGGCACGGAGCGGCCTGCCACGAATGCTTGTCCAATTTGGCCAGCGCCACGGCCTTGCCTTCGGACTCGGCACGGATGCTGACGATGTTGCGCGAAAATTCGCGGATCATGTAGCTGCCCGGGATCCAGGCCGGCAAGGCAAACATCTGGCCGATGGCGGCTGGCGACTTGACCGTCAAGGTCACCTTGAACATGTGGCCCGCCAGATCAAGGGCGGCGATGCTGTAGAGGATGCCGGCGGCCGGTGCGGTTTTCACTGCGGTTTTCGCTGCGGCTTTGCTTGTGGCTTTGCCGCTTGCCTTGGCTCCCGCCTTGGCGGTGATTTTTTGAATCGGTACTTTCTTCATGTTTTCCTCGTGTCTGGCATGGATGTTCTACAATCGCCCGGGCGCGCCAGGCACCGGCGACAAATCGTCAGGTGTATCAATATCGCGCAAGATGCCGCCGTCGTCCACTGTCACTTCGCACACGGCATGGCTGTTGACGATGCTGCGCGCGCCCTGGTCGCCATCGAGCGCCAGCAGCAGCGGCAAGTGAAAGGCGCCGAATGCGACAGGATTGCCGCGCCGGCCCTGGAACACGGGCACGGCGATGCGCGCACCATCGTCGATGGCTTGCGACAAGGCGGCGATTGTAGCCGCTTCCACGAAAGGCATGTCACCCAGGGCGATCAGCCAACCCGGCGCGCCGCGCACATAATCGATGGCGCAGGTGAGCGAGGCGGCCATGCCCGTGTCCGCGTCGTGGCAGACGCGTACCTCGCAGCCGAGTAGCCCGAGCAGGCGCGCCACCTGCATGTCGTCGGCGCGCACCACGGCCAGCACGCGCGGCAGGGCCGCCAGCATGGATTTTGCGGCTGCCGCCACTACCGGCAAGCCCGCATGCGGACCTTCGGCCAGCGGCTGCAATAATTTGTTCTGCACGCCGGAAGGGTCGAACCTGCGTCCCCTTCCGGCGGCCAGCAAGATGCCGACCGTACTCAAAAAACCGCTGCCGTCATGCGGCCGCCAGGTCGAACGGCAACTTGCGCAGGCGCTTGCCCGTCAGGGCGAACAGCGCGTTGGCGAAGGCGGGCGCCAGCGGCGGCACGCCCGGTTCGCCCATGCCCGTCGGCGCATCGCCCGACGGCACCAGGTGCACCTCGATCACAGGCATGTCGGGCATGCGCGGCACGGGGTAGTCGCCGAAGTTCTGCTGCTGTACCACGCCATCCTTGAGCGTGATGGCCGCGCCGGGTATCGTCATGCCCAGCGCCATCAGCGCGGCGCCCTGCACTTGCGCTTCGATCGTCAAGGGATTGACGGCCAGGTTGCAATGCACGCCCGCCCATACCTGGTGCAGCTTGGGCGCGCCCTCGACCACGGAGGCCGTCACCACGTAGGCGACGACGGAATTGAACGATTCATGCATGGCCACGCCCCAGGCCTGCCCTTTCGGCAGCTTCTTCTTGCCGTAGCCGGACTTGGCCACGGCCAGGTCCAGCGCGGCGAGGTGGCGCGTATGCCTGGCGTCGATCAGCTGCTTGCGGTAGGCGACGGGGTCCATCTTCGCCACGTGCGCCGCTTCGTCGATCAGGGTTTCCATGACGAAGGCCGTATGCGTCGAGCCGACGGAGCGCCACCACAGCACGGGCACGTTCGCCTTGGCCGCGTGCACGGACAGCTTCATCGGCAGGGTGTACGGCTCGCCCATGCCTTCGACCATGGTGCCGTCGACGCCATTTTTCACCATGAAGGCCTCAAAGGGCGTGCCGGCCATGATGGACTGGCCCACGATGGTATGGTCCCAGGCGAGGATCTTGCCCTTGGCGTCGAGGCCGATCTGCGCGCGGTGCACATGCGACGGCCGGTAGTAGCCGCCCTTGATGTCATCCTCGCGGCTCCACATCAGCTTCAATGGACCGCTCTTGCCTGCCGCGCGATACGCCTTGGCGACGTTGACGGCTTCGACCACGTAGTCGGACGAGGGCACGGCGCGCCGGCCGAAGCCGCCGCCCGCCATCATCGTGTGCAGGGTCACCTGCTCCGGCTTCAGGCCCGAGGTGGCGGCAATCGCCGCCTGGTCGCCCGTCTGGAATTGCGAACCGACCCACATCGTGCATTTGTCGGCCTGCAGGTCGATGACGCAGTTGAGCGGCTCCATCGGCGCGTGCGCCAGGTAGGGAAATTCATAGATGGCTTCGATCTTCTTCGGCGCCTTGGCCAGCTTAGCCATGTCGGCTGGCTTGGCAACGGTGCCCGGCGTTTTCGCCAGCGCCTTGAAGGCAGCCAGCTGCTGGTCGCTGCTGACCTTTTCCACGGCGCTGCTGTCCCACTCGATCACCAGCGCGTCGCGCCCCTGCTTGGCCGGCCAGTAGCCGTCGGCGATGACGGCCACGCCGCTGCCGCCACGGTCGGTCTTCACTTCCAATACCTCCTGCACGCCCTGGATGGCTTTCGCCTTGCTGGCGTCGAATTTCGCCACTTTCGCGCCAAACACGGGCGGGCGCGCCACCATGGCCACCTTCGCGCCGGGCGGCTTGAAGTCGATGCCGAACTGCTGTTTTCCCGTGGACTTGGCGGCCGCGTCCAGGCGTTTCACGGGCTGGCCGATGATGGAAAAATCGCGCGGGTCCTTCAGCTTGACGCTGGCAGGCACGCTCTGGCGCATGGCCGCGTCGGCAAGTTCGCCATACGTCGCCTTTTGTCCGCCGGGGCCATACAGCACGCCCTTGGCGGCGCGCACCTGGTCGGGACTGACCTTCCACTGCGCGGCGGCGGCGCCCACCAGCATGGCGCGCGCCTTGGCGCCGATTTCGCGGTACTGCGTAAACGAATGGGCGATGCTGCCCGAGCCGCCCGTCATCTGCATGCCATAGGCGGCATCCTTGTACTGCTCGCCGGCCGGCGCCAGCGCGCCGTGCACCAGGCTCCAGTCGGCGTCGAGTTCCTCGGCGATCAGCATGGGCAAGCTCGTTTGCACGCCCTGGCCGAATTCCAGCCGGTTCACCTGCACCGTCACCGTGTTATCGGGCGCGATATGCAAGAAGGCGTTCGGCGCATATACGGGCTTGGCCGGGGCACCTTCGGCCGCCTGCGCCAGCTTGCCCGCGCCCGGCAGGAAAAAGCCCAGCATCAAGCCGCCGCCGGCCGCCGCGCCGGCCTTCATGAAACCACGCCGCGATACGCCACCCGCATCCGGCCCCGCCGAAGATGCCAGCGCCGCGCCCAGGGTCACGCCGCCATGCTGCAATGCTTGCTGATTCAACCATTCGATACGCATGTCGCTCTCCTCAGGCCAGGGTCTTGGCCGCGTCCTTGATGGCCGCGCGGATCCGTTGATAGGTGCCGCAGCGGCAGATATTGCCGCTCATGGCGCCGTCGATGTCGGCGTCGCTGGGCGCCTTGTTGCTGCGCAGCAGCGCCGTGGCGCTCATCACCTGGCCGCTTTGACAGTAGCCGCATTGCGGCACGTCGTGGCGCACCCATGCCGCCTGCACGGCCTTGCCCACCTGGTCGTTTTCCATCGCTTCGATGGTGGTGATCTTTTGCCCCGCCACCGAGGAAATCGGCGTGATGCACGAGCGGATCGGCTGGCCGTCGAGGTGCACCGTGCAGGCGCCGCACAGGGCCGCGCCGCAGCCGAACTTGGTGCCCGTCAGGTTCAGGTTGTCGCGCAGCGCCCACAGGATGGGCGTGGATGGATCGGCATCGACCTGCATGTCGCGTCCGTTGATATTCAAGGTAATCATCTGCTGCTTCCCCTTTTTTGGATTGTTATGGCGTCTACGAACAACACTTGATGATACGACAGCGGAAAAAAGTGCAAAAAAAAGCGCGCCTTGCGAGGGCGCGCCGTCCAGCCTTCCTGGCGACAGCCCGGATTACTTAATGGTCGAGAATTTCTGTTCCAGCGTTTTCGCGTCGACTGCGCCCGGAATGCGGCTGCCGTCCGTAAAGAAGATGGCGGGCGTGCCCGAGACGCGCAACTGCTGGCCCAGGGCGAGGATTTTTTCATGCGGATTGGCGCAAGTGGCGGCCGCCGTGGCTGGCGCCTTGCCGTTCAGCATCCAGTCATCCCAGGCCTTGTTGCGGTCCGGGGCGCACCAGACATTGCGCGACTTGACGATGGAGTCCGGCGACAGGATGTTGTACATGAAGGTGTAGACGGTGACGTTGTCGATTTCCTTCAGCGCGTTCTGGCGGAAGCGCTTGCAATAGCCGCAGTTCGGATCTTCGAACACGGCGATCACGCGCTTGCCGTTGCCCTTGACGGTTTTCATGGCAGAATCGAGCGGCAGGTCGGAGAACTTGATGCGGTTCACTTCGTCCAGGCGCACCTTGGTCAGGTCCTGCGAAGTCTTGGCGTCGAAGACGTGGCCGACGAACAGATACTGCGCACTCTTGTCCGTGTACAGGATGTCGCCGCCCGTGCGCACTTCGTACAGGCCGCCGTACGGGGTTTCCTTGACCGAGTCGACCTTGGCGCCTTCGCCCAGGCGCGGCTCGATCAGCTTCTTGATGCTCGCTTCCGTCGGCGTTTCCGCGCCGGCGCACGACATCATCAGGCCCGAGGCCATCAGCAAGGCGATTTTGCTCATGCTTCTGTTCATTGTTATCACTATCACTTCTCCACTTGAAACGCCTGGCGAACTGGCACCTGGCCCGACGTCATTATCTCTTTGACAAAACGATCGCCGCAGACCAGCTGCGGCGACCTTGAATTTTCACACCTGCCATTATCCGGCGCTATCTTAAGACTTACTGATGTCCCAATGCGTGCGCAATCATTTTTCGCTTCAGGGCCGGTAATTTATCCAGCAAGTTTAATCCCAAATTGCGAACCACGCGCAACGGTTCCAGATCGGCGCCAAACAGCCGCGCCAGGCCATCGGTGGCCAGTTGCATCAGCAGCACGTCTTCCTTGCGCGCGCGCGCATAGCGGGCCAGCACGCGCTCGTCGCCGATGCCGCGGTGCGCTTCGCGTTCGCCGATCGTCTTGACCAGTTGCGCCACGTCGGCAAAACCCAGGTTCATGCCGTGGCCGGCCATCGGGTGCACCACGTGGGCGGCGTCGCCGACGAGGGCCACGCGCGGCGCCACCATGGCGTGCGGGCGCATCAGGGTGAGCGGGAACGCGCGCACCAGCTCCGGCTGCAAGGGCGTGAGCTTGCCCAGCTTGTCGTGACAGTAGGCGGCCAGGCGCGCGGCCAGGGCCTCGGCCGATTCCGACATCAAGGTATCGGCCAGCGCATCGGGCGCCGACCAGACCAGCGAGACGCGCTCGCCCGGCAACGGCAGCAGCGCGACAATGCCTTCGCTGCCCGTAAACCACTGGTGGGCGGCGCCATGGTGCGGCTTTTCGCAGGCGAAGTTGCTGACCACGCCGCGCTGGCCGTAGGAGCGGTAATCGAGGCCGATATCGCACTGGCCGCGCACCCACGATTGGGCGCCATCCGCGCCCACCACCAGCGCGCAGGTGATGGTGTCGCCGCCGTCGAGGTGCACGATGGCCGAGTCATTCGTCCATTCCAGGCGGCTGGCGCGTGCCTGTACAACGTTGACGTTCGGCGCGAATTTCAGGGCGGCGTCCAGCGCCTGGCCCAGGTTGCGGTCTTCGATGATCCACGCCAGGGTACCTACATGGGCGCCGTAGGCGTCGAAACCAAGCCCGCCCGCCTGCGCGCCGTCGCCGTTGACCAGCATGGCGTCAACGGGTGCCACCCTGTCGGCCGCCAAAGCACCCCACACCTTCAGCGACGACAGCAGCTGGTGCGCCGTGTGATTGAGCGCGTACACGCGCACGTCCCAACTCGCTTCGACCGGCTTGACGGTGGGTGCAGGAGGGTTCACCGGGGATAACAGGGTGACGCTTTGTCCTGCCTGGGCAAACGCCAGCGCCGTGGTTTTCGCGATGGCGCCATTGCCGACGATGCAAACGTCGCTGTGGCTGTGCATGAAGCGCCGCATGGTGGGGGAAGTGGGACTGTTCATGCGGCCATTATAGCGTTTGCCCCATGCTTTTCAGATAGTCCGGAAGTACAGGACGCCTGCCCCAGGTCAAGCCGTGCCATCGCGTTCATGCGGCAGTCCTCTCAAGTCAGTAACGATGTCCAGACTATGCGCCCATGCGTTGTTGAGAAAAACAGTGCTCACATCAAATAATTCTTGACTCACAGACAAATAAAGCGATGCTGACGCAGGAAATACGGGAAAAGTCGCAGCCGGCTCTTGCATTCCCGTTTTGGTCTGCTATAATTCGCCACCTTGGCCTGGTAGCTCAGTCGGTAGAGCAGAGGATTGAAAATCCTTGTGTCGGTGGTTCGATTCCGCCCCGGGCCACCAAGAATTCGCAATATCTTCAAAAACGCCACCTTCGGGTGGCGTTTTTGCGTTGGCGGCAAGCTTTGGCCTGCCGCCGCGCTGCTCCCGCTACTATTTTGCGCTTGCCATCAGCGCGCGGATCGCCGCTTCCGAGATGGGGCCATCGGGATTCTTGGCGGCAATAATGGTGGCCGCCGTTTCCAGCAGCGCCAGCGCCTGCGCCCGCTGCCCCGTGTAGAGCGCCAGGCGGCCGCGCTGGTAGGCCAGCCGGCCGTCCCAGTCCAACAGTACTTGAGCATGTCCCAGCGTGTCTGGCTGCAAGCCTTGCAGCAAGGCCGCCACGCCATCGGTACGGCGCTGCTGCAGGCGGCAGTGGGCAAGCTGGTAGCGATTCCATTGCACCGTCGCGCTGTCTTCCGCATTGTCGACGCGCACGTCGCGCAAGGTATCGATGAACAGCTGCTCCGCCTCTCCATAGCGGCCCATGCCGACATACGCGAGCGCGGCGGAAGAACGCGCACCGATGGAATGGAAGGACTGCGGTCCCTTGAGCCGGCCATAAACCGGGCTGGCCGTCATATAGGCATCGACTGACTCCTGGTAGCGCTGCGCCTTGTAATACGCGGCGCCCAAAATGTCGTATGCCAGCGCCGTGCGCGTATTCTCCATGCCCAGCGCCGCCTTCAGGCAGTGCGCGCTGGCGTTCAACATGGCAATGGCTTCGTCCACCCGGTTCAGATAGCTGTACGTCGACGCCAGGCCAAGACGCGTAAAACAGGTGCGCGCCCCTTGCGCCCCATAGCGCGTTTCCTGCAGGGCAATCAGTTTGCGAAAATATTTTTCCGCTTCCCCGTAGTCTTTCGCCATGCGACTGGCATCGGCATATACCGTCATCGCGTGCTCCTCGATGGCATGCGGCGGCTGCGGCATGGTGGCCAGTATCTGCAAGGCGCGGCGCGTTTGCTCGACGCCGAGCTTTTCGTCGAATGCGTTCGTGGCCAGCCCGGCACGAGCCAGCCAATAACCGGCCTCGATGACCGGATACCGGCCCTGGCGGCTGGCCAGCCAGCGCTCGACAATATCAAGCTCCGCCTGCGCCTCACGGGTCTGCGTCACTTCCATCAGGTCGCTGGCCAGGTTGACGCGGATCTGCGCCAGTTGCTCGCTATCGGCAGGCAGCGCCTGGCCTGCGCGCAGGGCCAGACGGCCTTCGGCTATGGCGGCCTGATGCTCGGTCAAGCCCGAAAAGGTCTTTTGCATCGCCTCGTGCAGCGCCACCTGCACTTCCGGCGCGCTGTCCTTGAAGCGCCCATCGATGGCCAGCGCCGCCTTCCTGGCGGCCTCCAGCATGGTCACGCCGGCACGGCCGCTGATGGAGGGATTGGCCTGGGCGATCAAGTCTTCGCTGAGGAAGCGGTTCATCGCCTGCCCCACGGCCACTTGCCGCAGCAGGGCCTGCTGGTCGCGCCGCGCCTGCTGATAAAACACCAGGCTGGCCGCGAGGCCGACGGCGAGCACGGCCAGCGATACCAGCATCCATGGCCGCTGCGCCTTGAAACGGCGCACGCGCGCGTGCTCCAGTTGCGCCGCCTCCTGCGCCGCGTGCTCGGCCTGCGCCTGCGCCCGGCGCGCGTCCAGGCTGCGCAGCCGCTCGGCCAGCAAGGCCACGCTGGCCAGGCGGCGCAGGGGGTCGCCATCGGTGGCCTGGGCGATATCGTCGGCCAGCAGGCTGTCGGCAATGTCGCGCTGCCAGCCCGGCATCAATGGCCGCTGCATGTCGCCCACCAGCAGCTGGTACAGAATGACGCCCAAGGCAAACACATCGCTGCGCTGCGTCGTTGCGCCGCCGGCAAACAATTCGGGTGCAATATACATGGGCGTGCCCTGCGACACATCGCTGCCGACGCCGTGCGTGCCCGTCATGCCCAGCTGCGTAATGGCAAGCTGCTCCAGCCGGCCCGGTTCGAGCAGGCGCGCGCTGCCAAAGTCGGTCAGGCGCGCCTGCCAGCCTGCCGCCACTGGCGCGATCAGGATATTTTGCGGCTTCAAGTCCTTGTGCAGCACGCTCACGCCATGCGCGGCGGCCACGGCATCGACAATTTGCAGGAACAGCGACAGACGCGCCGCACCATCGAGTTGTGCCAGGCGTCCATCCTGCCGGCTCCACTCCAGCAGATTGTCGCCGCCAAACTCGCTTTCCATGAAAAACGGCGGCTGCTCGAAATTCCAGTCCAGCACCATGGCGATGTCGGGACGCGGCCCCAGTTCATCGCGCAGGAAGCGCGAAATCGTCGTTTCCCGCTTCAGCGATACCAGATACTGCGCATCGGTGGCAAACTTGAACACGCGGCGCTCGCCGCCGGCCGCTTCGCGGGCCAGCCAGACTTCGCCCGAAGTGGACTGCCCGAGGATGCGTTCCAGGCGGAAATGATCCCGCCCCGGCACGGCTTGTCCGGGCGCCAGGGCGATCTGGCTTTCAAAGGTCTTGCCGACCACCACCCGGTCGCCGTCGCCCGTGATGCGGTAACCCTGGCGCGGCACGGTCTCGATGAGACTGGCATGCGATTCGCCGAGGGCATTGCGCAAGCGGTTGACGGCCGTCGCCAGGGCCTCCTTGCTGGCCGAACCGCCCTTCCAGACGATGGCCTCGAGTTCGCTGCGCGAGACAATCTCATGGCGTCGCGCCAACAAGGCCGACAACAAGGCGCGCCCCTGCGGATGAATTTCCGCCCGCAAGCCATTCACCGACAGCTCGCCGCTGGCCTCGTCAAACTCGACCGGCCCAAAACGGTAGCGATATACATTGCCCATTGCTTTCCTTGTTGTTATCGATGTACCAACATGCGTGGCGCCCTGGCGCACCACAAGTTAAATGAAATGATAACAAATTCAACAAGTTTCCTATCGGAAAATATTCATGGCAAGCCCGCCGACGCCGCGCCGGGCCTTCCACACGGCGACGCCCGCCTCTACATGCGCATATCAATATGCTTTCAAATCAACAGCCTACATGGCTGTCATGATTCGGTTATGTCAAAACCGTGGCGCGGCGGGCGGCAGCGCTGGCATGCTGGAAGCACGTTATCGCAAGGAGGAAGCGCATGAGTATCAAGATCTACGAGGGTGTCATCGAGTCCCTGGGGGAAAAGTGGAACAAAGGCTGCTACCTCGAATACGCCAACTTGAACATGGTCGGCGGCGTCCGGGTGAGAAGGCGCTTCCTTGTCACGGAGGAAATGGACGATATCCTGCAGGAGGTGCTGCAGTCGGGCGAGAAGGTCAAGTTGCACATGACCATCATGACCCAGGAAACCAGGAGCGGCGCCTTGCTGGCGCTGGAGCGCGCCAATGGCGTGGTATATGCGTTGAATCCACCCGCCGGCACACGCACGATCAAGGCCTGGATGTCCGCAATACTGGTTCTCTCGCTGCTGACGCTCCCTATAGGTGCGGGCTTCGTTCTCTTGGCGATATGGTGGAGCACGAAAAAGAAATTAGCGTCCACCTATGCACTATATGACCACCTGAACTCGCTCCAGGGTGCTATCCGGGTCGATCAAGACCTGAAATAGCCGCGGCGCCCCAAAAGGGGGCGCCACCACTACCACATCAGATCGTCGGGAATCTGGAACGCCGCGTAGGGATCGTCCTCGTCCACTTCCGTGCTGGCCTGTTTCACGCGCACGACGATGGCGGGATCGCGCTCGGCGATCTTGTCGGCGATAATGCGCGGCACCAGTTCCACGGCGCCACCGAGGCAGATGATCACCAGGCGCCCCGCCACCAGGTGGGCCTGCACGGCGGCCGTGACGTAGATGCGCTCGATCTTGTTATTAAAAGTGAAATTGTATGGCACCTCGCCATTGTTGCCCTTGCTCTGGCGGTTCTTTTGCACCATTTGCGCGATCTGCGCCACGATGGCCTTCTGGTTGGCGGCCGCGTCGCGCTGGGCGTTCAGTTCGCGCGCGCGCTCCGCGTTCTTGCGCTGGGTCTCGAGCGCGGCCAGGCGCACCTCGTCGACACTTTGCGTGCCGCTCTTGCGCTCGTCCTTTTTTTGCTTGCTCTTGTCCTGGTTGGCCAATTTGACCTTCTTCTTGTCGACCAGGCCGGCCTTTAAAAACTGCTCTTGCAACGAGACCATAACTACTCCGTATTGAGGGTGCGCCGGCCAAGGCAGCCGCATCGGCCGGTGGAAAGACGCTAGCATAGCAAAAAATGGCGCCGCTGCCGCCGCAGAATGGCTGCCCTGGCCAGCGGGCAGGCGCTTGGCACCGGCCAGTAACAAAAAGACACACTCGAGTGGAAATTTTGTTGATAAATGTCATATAGTTAGTTACGTTCTGCATATCGGCCGTGACAGCCGTTTGCTTGTCCCTTCCATCGCCAGCGTCTACAAGGATTTGCCATGAAACAATTAATCGCCCTCTGCATCGCCGCCGCGTTTTCCAGCACCGCCTTTGCCGCCGCACCGGACGCGGCGCCCGCCGCCAAGACGGCGCAGCAATCGAAAATGACGACCTGCAATGCCGACGCCGCCGGCAAGAAAGGCGATGAGCGCAAGGCCTTCATGAAGGAGTGCCTGAGCGCCAAGCCGGCGCCGGCCATGACGCAGCAAAACAAGATGAAAGCGTGCAATGCCGACGCCAAGGACATGAAGGGCGACGCGCGCAAGGCTTTCATGAAAGAATGCCTGAGCGCACCAAAGAAATAAGCGCCGCGTCGAAGCGCCCGTCTGCGCTTGCCCCACCGCGCCAGCCGTCAGGCTGGCTTTTTTTTTCCTGCCGTACGGCGTTCCCCATCACCTGTCCCCTTGCTCCGCCGGCAGCCTGCCGGCCAGCGCCTGCCTCGCCCTCTTGCCGCAAGCCTGCAACAGCGCCACGCCGGTGCCGACGCCGGCCGTGCGCATGCCAGCCGCCATGCTGGCGGGCTGGTGATCCTGCCCTAGCAATGGAGCAAGGAATGAACCGCCGACGCGGAACGCGGCCAATCATGATCAATTATCAAGATGACATGGTGATTGATAACGCGTAGTATTTATTCCGCGTACTGCTCAGTACGGCAGCATGGCAAACCGGGAAAAGGACGACAGCGTGGCGGTGTCGAACGATCTTGCGCACTGGCGCGGCCAGGTCTTCAAGCGCCTGCTGCAGGTAGTGCTGCTGCTTGGCATCGTGACGGCCATTCCCAGCGCGCTGCTGGCCGCGCGCGAAGCTATCTGGTCCATAGTCGCCCTCGACTTGCTGGCCATCGGCTGGATCGGCGCCATCTGGCATCTGCGCGCCATGCCCTACCATTGGCGCGTGTGGCAATTCCTCATCGTCGCCTACCTGGTCGGCGTGGGCCTGCTGCTGAAAATCGGCCCCGTCAGCCAGATCTACATGATGCTCATGCCCGTGCTGGCGGCCTTGCTGCTGGGGATGCGGCCGGCCCTGTCGACGCTGGCGCTGACCTCGCTGAGCATCTTTTTCCTCGGCCTGCATCCGGGCGCCGCGCTGCACATGCAGGGCGTGCCCGATACGCCCCTGCTGCGCGCGCTGATCATCGCCCTGAACTTCCTGTTCATCGCCGCCGTGCTGACCCTGTCCTGCGCCTTCCTGCTGCGTCACCTCGAACGCAGCAGCCAGGCCTTGTCGCAGCTGAACGCGGAACTGCGCCTGACAGCCAGCGCGCTGGCCCGCCTGAACGACATGGTGATGATCGCCGCGGTGGCCGATGAGGCCACGGCGGCGCACATGGCGCCAGCCACGCGCATCATCTTCGTCAACGATGCCTTCGAGCGCAGCAGCGGCTATGCGCGCGCCGAGGTGCTGGGACGCAGCCTGCTGTTCCAGCAGGGGCCGGCCACCGATACGGAGGCACTGGCGCGCATCGCCCGCGCCATGCGCGCTGGCCAGGCGGCGCGGGAAGAGCTGCTCAACTACAGCAAGGCCGGCACGGCTTACTGGGTCGAGGCGGAGCTGGTGCCGTTCGCCGACGCGGGCGGCCGGCAGACGCACTGGGTGGCCGTCGAGCGCGGGATCGACGAGCGCAAGAAATCGGAAGCATCCATCCACCGCCTGGCCTTCTACGATGTGCTCACGGGCCTGCCCAACCGGCGCCTGCTGATGGACCGCATCGGCCACCTGCTGGCCGCGGCGCCGCGCGACAATACAATCAGCGCGCTGATGTTCATCGACCTCGACCACTTCAAGCACATCAACGACGCGCGCGGCCACGCCACGGGCGACGCGCTGCTGCGCATGGCCGGCGAACGCCTGGCACGGCTGATGCGCAAGGCCGATACCGTGGCGCGCATCGGCGGCGATGAATTCGTCGTGCTGCTGGCGCACCTGGCGGGCGACCTGGACACCGCCGGCCACACGGCGATGCTGGTGGCCGAGAAAATCCGCAGCGCCATCGCGCGCGACTTCGACATCGCCGGCCAGTCCTACCACTGCAGCGCCAGCATCGGCGTGACCCTGCTGCCGAAAACGGGGCGGCAGGCGCACGACCTGCTGCGCGAAGCCGACATCGCCATGTACCGCGCCAAGGCCGAGGGACGCAACGGCATCGCCTTTTTTGAAGCGGCCATGCAGGCCGGCGTGGAGCGCCGCCTGACCCTGGAACGGGCGCTGGCGCGCGCCCTCGACATGGACGAATTGCGCATGCACGTGCAGCCGCAGCTGGACCGCCACGGCCGGGTGACGGGCGCCGAAATGCTGATGCGCTGGCCACAGGCCGACGGCAGCGCCATCGGGCCGGCCGTCTTCATTCCCATCGCCGAGGATTCGGGACTCATCGTCAAGCTGGGCAACTGGGCCCTGCGCGAGGCGTGCCGGGCCGCCGCGCAACTGGCACGGGCCGGCTGGCATTTCGCGCTGTCCGTGAATGTCAGCCCGGCCCAGTTCCGCCAGCCCGATTTTGCCGACCGCGTGCAGGCGGCGCTGGCCGGCAGCGGCGCGCCCGCCGGCACGCTGATCCTGGAATTGACGGAAGGCCTGCTGATCGACCAGCGCGACGCCTCGCTCAAGCGCATGCGCGAACTGGCCAGCCTGGGCATCCGCTTTTCCATCGACGATTTCGGCACCGGCTATTCCAGCCTCGCCTACCTGACCTCGATGCCGCTGTACGAACTGAAAATCGACAAGCGCTTCATCGACGACACGCCGCGCGACGCCAGCGATACGGCCATCGTGCAAGCGATCCTGGCCATGGCGGGCCACCTGGGCTTGCGCGTGGTGGCCGAAGGCGTGGAAACGCAGGAGCAGGCCGACTTCCTGATCGCCCACGATTGCGACGGCTTGCAGGGCTATCTGTATGCGCGGCCCATGCCCTTGCCCGACTTTATGCTCTGGCTGGCCGAACGGCATTAGCTTTACGGCATTTCCCCCTTGAAACTACTCCGCTAGAATACGGGCCTGCTGGCCCTGCTGCCTCAGCCTCCTCTTTTCCTTCTTGTTAAAGTGATCTCCGATGCGTCTGGTTCTTCCCCTGTTGGCCCGTCCTCTGCTGCTGTCGCTGCTGGCCGCCGCCCTGCCCGCCGCGCATGCGGCCCCTTCCACCACCGCGCCCACGCCGATCACCCTGGACCAGGCCATGGCCGATCCCGACTGGATCGGCACACCCGTCGAGGCGGCATGGTGGGGCTGGAACGGCCAGCTGTATTACAAGCAGAAGCGCCTCGGTTCGCCCTTGCGCGACACTTTTCAAGTGGCAGGCGCGAACGCCAAACTGAATAGCGGCAAGAAGGTTGACGATGCGCAATTGGCGAACCTCGATGGCCAGCACATGGTCGTCAACCGGGCCGGCACGCGCGCCATCCTGCTGCGCAACGGAGACCTGTTCGAACGCGACCTGAAAAACGGCAGCTTGACGCAAATCACGCGAGGCGTCCCGGCCATCAGCGACCCGCAATATTGCGCCGATGGCGGCGCCGTGCAATACCGCAGCGGCACCGACTGGTTCAGCTGGAGCCGCGCTGACCGCCTGAGCGCGCCCGTCGCCCTGCTGCGCGCGGCCAAGGACCCGGACGCCAAACCGGAAGCGGACGCGCAGCGCGAGCTGCAGCTGCGCCTGATCGTCAACCTGGCGCGCCAGAAGGAGGACCGCGACGCGAGCCGCGAGCGCCGCCACGAAGAGCGCCGCCTGGACGCCACGCGCGCGCCGGAACCGATCTACCTGGGCGATAAAGTGACGATTTCCGGCAGCGCCCTGTCGCCGGACGGCCGCTGGCTGCTGTTCGTCACGCAGGACAAGGCCGCCGAAAAGGGCAAGCTGGGCAAACTGGCCCGCTATGTCACGGAAACGGGCTATCCGGAAGCGGACGACGAGCGCACGCGCGTAGGCCGCAACATGCCGATTGCGCAAAGCCTGAAGCTGGCCGATCTGCGCACGGGCCAGGTGCGCGAAATACCGTTTGACAGCCTGCCCGGCATCGCCGCCGACCCGCTGGCGCAGCTGCGCGCCGAACAGAAGCTGCCGCCGCTGAAAGGCAACCGCGCCGTGCGCATCGACGCCCAGCGCGACGGCATCGCCTGGAGCGATGACGGTGCCAAGGTGGCCGTGCGCGTGCGCGCCATCGACAACAAGGACCGCTGGATCGCCACCGTCGACCTGGCCAATGGCGCGCTCGTGCCCGTGCACCGCATCAGCGACGCGGCCTGGGTCAACCGCCGCGCCGACGAATTCGGCTGGCTGCCCGACAACGCCACCCTGTGGTACCTGTCCGAGGAAAGCGGCTACGCCCACCTGTACGCGAAAACCGGCGCGGCCCCCGCGCGCGCCTTGACGAGCGGCCAGTGGGAAGTGAGCGCCGTCGAATGGAGCCGCGACGGCAAGACTGCCTATTTTATGTGCAACCGGCAGGCGCCGGGCACGTATGAAGTGTGCGCCAGCTCGGCCAAGGATGGCGGCGCGCGCGAAGTGACAAAGTTAAAAGGCGTGGAAAACTTCGGCCTGTCGCCCGATGGCGGCAAGCTGCTGCTGCGCTATTCGGCCAGCTATCTGCCGGCCCAGCTGGCGACCATTCCTGTCGCCGGCGGCAAGGCGAGCATCCTGACCGATACGCGCAGCGAGGCCTTCAAGGCGCGCAACTGGGTCATGCCGGAACTGGTGCAAGTGCCGTCCACGCATGGCGCGGCGCCCATCTGGGCCAAGCTGTACCGCCCTGCAACACTGGAAGCCGGTAAACAGTATCCGATCGTCATGTTCGCGCACGGCGCCGGCTACCTGCAGAACGTGACCGAGCGCTATCCCGTGTATTTCCGCGAACAGATGTTCCACAACCTGCTGGTGGAGCAGGGTTACATCGTGCTCGACGTCGATTACCGCGCCTCGATGGGCTATGGCAGCGCCTGGCGCACGGCCATCTACCGCCAGATGGGCCACCCGGAACTGGAAGATTTCATCGACGGCGCCAACTGGCTGGCGCAGCAGCACCAGGGCGACATCAAGAACGTGGGCATCTATGGCGGCAGCTATGGCGGCTTCATGAGCCTGATGGCCCTGATGCGCGCGCCGGAAATCTTCAAGTCCGGCGCCGCCCTGCGTCCCGTGACGGACTGGACCACCTACAACCACGAGTACACGGCCAACATCCTGAACACGCCGGACGTCGATCCGCAGGCGTATAAAATTTCGTCGCCGATCGAATACGCCGACAAGCTGACGGGCAACCTCCTGATCGCCCACGGCATGATCGACGATAACGTGTTTTACCAGGATTCCGTGCGCCTGTCGCAGCGCTTGATCGAGCTCAAGAAGGACAACTGGGAAATGGCCAGCTACCCGATGGAGCGCCACGGCTTCGTGCAGCCGGAAGCGTGGTATGACGAGTACCGCCGCATCTATCAGCTGTTCAATCGTACGCTGAAGTAAACGCCAATGCCCGCTGTATGCGGGCATTTTTTATGCCCGGCGCATTTGGCAAAACCTGTCGGATTACGCGAGGCGTAGGTCGGATTAGCCCGCAAGGGCGTAATCCGACATCACACATCACACCCACCACAATCACTCAGTCAAACGGCAGCGGCCGCGGCGTCGTGTCGCTCGATGGCGGCAAAATCGGCAGCACCAGGTGCGGCTGCTTGCCCGTCAGGGTTTTCAGGAAGGCGACCAGTTTCGCGTTTTCATCGGGCGTGAAGGTGCGGCCCAGCTGCAAGCGGCCCATCACGTCGACGGCTTGCGTCAGGGTCGCCGCCTCGCCATCGTGGAAGTAGGGGTAGGTCAATTCCACGTTGCGCAGGGTCGGCACCTTGAAGTTGAAGCGGTCCGCATCCTTGCCCGTCACGGCCGCGCGTCCCTCGGTCGTCATGGCCGTCTTGTAAGGCGCGACGATGCCCATTTTCTGGAAAGAATTGCCGCCCACGGCGGGGCCGTTATGGCAGGCGATGCAGCCGCTGGATTTAAATAACTGGTAGCCGGCCAGCTCGTCTTTCGTCAACGCGCTTTTCTTGCCCATCAGCCATTGATCGAAGCGCGAACCGGGCGTCACCAACACTTCCTCGAAGGCGGCGATGGCGCGCGTGACTTGCTCGATGGTCAATTTATCCTGGCCAAACACCTGCTTGAATTCCTTGCGGTAGGCGGGAATCGAGGCCAGCACGTCGATCGCCAGCTCGTGCGTAAAAGCCATCTCGCCCGGATTGGCGATGGGGCCGCCCGCCTGCTCCTGCAAATCCCTGGCGCGGCCATCCCACATCTGCGCCACGTTCATGCCGGCATTGAGCACCGTGGGTGAGTTGATGGGCCCGCGCTGCCAGTTGTGGCCGATCGAAGTCTTGATGTTGTCCGTGCCGCCCATGCTCAGGTTATGGCAGCTGTTGCAGGAAATAAAGCCCGAGCGCGACAGGCGCGGATCGAAAAACAGTTTCTTGCCCAGCTCGACCATGGCAGGATTGGCCACCTTGGCGGCCTTGATCGGCTGGATCGGCTCCTTCTCCGCGGCATGCAGGACGCCGCCGAAAGCCAGGCTGGCGATGAAGAGGAAGGGTGAGAGGGTGCGGCGCATAGTCTAACTCCTGGAAGCATTCCCGAATCGGCGGTGCACGCCGGCGCGGGAATGCAGCGCGGCGGCCCGGTCGCCACCCGACCATCGCTGATTGGATGTTGATTTATATTAACTTTGACTGCTTGATAATGAAAATGACGGGGATCAAGGTTCTGGCCAAGTGCGAATCGCGCTTGCCATTTGGGCAAGCGTGGCACATGATGAGGGCATGCAAACGCCAACCTACTCCGCCCTGTTGCCCCTGTTGCGCGCCGCCTGCGCCGCCATCCTGCTGCTGGCCACCAGTGCCTGCGGCAGCGCCCCCGCACAAGATGCGCCGCCCGCGCCCGGCAATGCCGGCTTGCTGGCGCAAATCCAGGCGGAAGTGGGCGCCGCCGCCTGCGATTCCACCCAGCAATGCCAAACCATCGCCATCGGCGCCAAGGCCTGCGGCGGCCCCGAGCGCTACCTGGCCTGGTCCAACAAAAACAATGACGGCAAGAAACTCAAGGCCTTGGCCCAGGCGCAAGCCGAGGCCAGCCGCAAGCAGCAGCAGGCCGATGGCATGATGTCGACCTGCTCCATCGTCACGGACCCCGGCGCGACCTGCGAGGCGGGACGCTGCGTGCTGCAAAAGAGCGCCATGGGCGGCAACTCGGCGATGTAAAAAAAGCCGCTGGATCAGCGGCTTGCGTGATGCGGCAACAACTCAGGACTGCAGCTGCAAGGTCTTGATGATTTTGCTTTCCACCTTCTCGCCCGCGCCCGAAGTGGCATTCTTGCTTTCCTTGCGCAGCAACAATAAGTGGTCGCCGCTGACGCCATACTGGCGCGTCTCGTCCGTCTTTTGCGTAAAACTGACGACGACAAAGGCGCGCCCGCTCACATCGAAGTGAAAATGGCTGGCCAGCGGCGTGCCGTCGGCGGCGATCCACACCTCGATGCCGCCCTCGAACTTCTTCACATACTTGCGGTCTTTCTCAGGTACCTTGTCGAGCGACAAGGTAAAACTCAGCAGGCGCGCCGGCTTGCCCTTGTAGCTATCGATCTTCTCGCCGCTGAACACGGCTTCCTCGATCTCGCGCGACAGGGCATCGGCCGCCGACACCATGGAGCGCAACTCCGCCGCCTTCATTTCTCCCAGCGCAAAGCCGATCGGCGTCTTGACCTTCGGATCTTTTACCCTGGCGCGCTGCTCGGCTTCCACTTTCGCCAGCAAGTCCTTGCCGTAGAGCACCTGCAAGCCCGCCGGTCCGCCCTCGACGGCCACCGTGGCCTGGCCGCTATCGTCTTCCGCCGCCTTGCCCTCGCCCTCGCGGCGCCAGGTTTTCGATTCGACCTGCGCCTTGATCGGCATCTGGCCCTGCAAGCGCGCCAGCGCCGCATTCAGGTCGGCCAGGCCATCGGCCCGCGCCGTACCGCACAACAAACTGAACAAACCCGCCACCATCAGGCCCTGCACTCCAATACGTCGCTGCATCGCCACATCCCTTCAGCTCATACAAGGATGCCAAAACACCATGTTTTGGCCATCTGTTGCATTTGAACACAGCTAGCTCTGGTCAGGTGGAAAGTCTTTCTGCTATAATTCGCCGCCTTGGCCTGGTAGCTCAGTCGGTAGAGCAGAGGATTGAAAATCCTTGTGTCGGTGGTTCGATTCCGCCCCGGGCCACCAAGAATTCAGCAGTGCATAGCAAAAAGCCAACCTTCGGGTTGGCTTTTTGTTTACAAGCTCAAAAAATCTGTGCCCCGGCCCATCCATGGTGTCCGGTAGGCCACCGTACGTCGGGCGGCTCCGCTTATTGCTCAGCGTTAATACACTCCACCATGCCGAGCACGACCGCCTGAGATCAGGGCCTAGGCCTATTCAGTTCTTGGCACCCATGCCTTAACCTTTGCAAACATTTTTTCATGCGCCGCGGCTGTCTCATTGCTGTCAAAGGAAGCAAGTATCCTGGATAGGGTTGCGGCTTTATGGCCTCTGAAGCTAGATAACAGGCACCAGAAATAAGCTTGCTGAATATCCTGCGGGACGCCTCTGCCGTAAAGGTACATCAAGCTCAAATTGTACTGCGCACCAGCATCGCCTTGATCCGCCGCTCGGCGATACCATTTAACCGCTTGCTTCTCATCCTTGATAGGCCCGCGACTACTGGCATACAGCACACCCAGATTGTATTGTGCGTCGACGTAGCCTTGCTCCGCAGCCTTCCGATACCAGGTCGAAGCTTCCTCTTCGTCACGCGGGACGCCTGTACCGTTGACATAAGCCAATGCCAAACTGAACTGTCCACGCGAACTCCCCTGCGCCGCCGCTTTTCGATACCAGCTCACCGCTTGCTGCTCGTCTTTCGAGACACCTTCCCCATTGGCGAACGCTAAGCCCAATTCAAGCTGTGCGTTGGCATGCCCTTGTTCAGCAGCCTTGCGATACCAGGTCACCGCCTGCTGTCCGTCCTCAGGCATGCCCCACCCGTCTGCCGCTGCCGTTCCCATACGATATTGCGCACGAGCAAACCCATCATCGGCGGCTCTGCGATACCAACTGATAGCTTGCACTGGATCCTTGGAAACCCCATGTCCGAATTCGTACATCCCTCCCATGAAAAACTGTGCGAGAGCGTCGCCCTGCTCTGCCGCCTTGCGATGCCAAGCCAGAGCCTGTTGCCAATCCTGAGGGACTCCCTTGCCTTTGCCGTACATTACGGCCAGGTTCTGCTGCGCATCGGCCAAGCCCTGCTCCGCAGCTTTTCGATACCATGAAACCGCCCGTTGCTCATCTTTTGAAGTACCCACGCCGTTGGCATACATCTCGCCCAACTTGTTCTGCGCCACTGCATTACCATCCGCAGCGAGTTTCGCGTAGCCCGTTAAAGACGCAGGGTAATCTTTCGCCTCATACGCTGTGTTGACTTCGTCTAATGTCGGGGACGACATAGCGGCTTCGGCAGCAAGTGCGAGTGTCAACAGACATGTCAAAAAATAGAATTTCATGGTTGAATGACCTTTATCAGAAAAATTTCTTCCAAACCATTTAGACGGAAAGTCGTGCATTGGAATGCGGGCCGAACCGTTCGGCCGACGTTCGTTTCGAACAGGCACTCGGACTGGTCAGCGGATAGTGTCTCCCTTTTATGCGGCAGCCGATGAGCAGAATGAGAGATCGTTGCCCTTGATCAACTATGGTTTGCTGTGCGCACACGGCACTCCGGGATGCCAGATTGATTGCACCATGTTGATTTTCAGGAATTATCTCGAAGATAAATAAAAGTGTGATTTATTTGACATCGACCAGCATCGGAATTGAAAAACCTTGGTCGGTGGCTCGATTCCGCCCCAGGCACCAGGAATTCAGCGGCACATGGCAAAAACCTTCCATCCCGCCGCTATGTACGCAAACGAACGGACTGCAGCCACCCAAGAGCCCATGCTGCAGGCAGACCACACCCCCCTCCCGCCGCCAGCGCCCTGCGCGACACGGCTGTTGGGTCGGCTGGTCAGCTCTCCCGCCACACCGCCATGCGAAACTCGCGCCCGACGCCGTCGAGCCGTTCCGTACATTACGGCTCACTGCCAAAGGATGCATCATGAAACCTACCCTGATATTGCTCGCGCTCGCCTCTACCCTCGCCCTGAGCGCTTGCCAGCGCGAAGCGCCGCCCGCGCCCACCGTCGTGCAAGTCGTTCCCGGCCCCGCCGGCGCGCCGGGTCCTGCCGGCGCCACCGGTGCCACGGGCGCTGAAGCCCCTGCCGGCGCGACCGGTGCCACCGGTGCGACCGGACAGACAGGACAGACCGGCGACAGCGGTGCCGCCGGATACGACGGCGCCAAGGGCGCTACCGGTGCACAAGGCAACGATGGCGCCAAGGGCGACGACGGCGCAAAAGGCAAGACAGGCGACACGGTGATTGTCGTTCCGCAACGCTAATACGCCTCGCGCCAGACACCACAACGCCAACCGATCCGGTTGGCGTTGTGCGTATGCGCAGTACCGCACAGTAACATCGGCCGCATCGGCCTACCCTGCTCTTATTACACAGGGAGATATCGCATGCTGACGCTCATACTGATGGTGGCCCTGCTGGGCTTGGCTTTACTGTTCGCGCCCGGCCCCGTGCGCCGCGCCCTGATCAGCCCCCACCTGCTGGCCCTGTTCAAGCGCATCCTGCCAAGCATGTCCGCGACGGAGCGCGATGCCCTCGAGGCGGGCACCACGTGGTGGGATGCGGACCTGTTTTCCGGCCGGCCCGACTGGACAAAATTGCTGGCGTATGGCCGCGCCACGCTCACTGCCGAGGAGCGCCACTTTCTCGAGCACGACGTCGAACATTTGTGCGAACTGGTCAACGACTGGGAAACGCAGCAGCAACTCGACTTGCCACCGCAAGCCTGGGCCTACATGAAGGAACGCGGCTTCCTCGGCATGATCATTCCCAAGCAATATGGCGGCAAGCAATTCTCCGCCTACATGCATTCGCAAGTGGTGATGAAACTGTCGAGCCGCTGCTCGGCGCTGGCCGTCACCGTGATGGTGCCCAATTCGCTGGGACCGGCCGAGTTGCTGCTGCACTACGGCACCGAAGCGCAGAAGGATTACTACCTGCCGCGCCTGGCCGCCGGCGCCGAGATCCCGTGTTTCGCGCTGACCAGCCCGTATGCGGGTTCCGACGCGGCCGCCATTCCCGACCTGGGCGTGGTCTGCATGGGCACGCATGAAGGACGCGCCACGCTGGGCATCCGCCTCAGCTGGAACAAGCGCTACATCACCCTGGCGCCCGTGGCGACGTTACTGGGGCTGGCGTTCCAGACCAGCGACCCCGAACATTTACTCTCCGACAACGACGCACCGGGCATCAGCTGCGCCCTGATTCCCGCCAGCCACGACGGCGTGGTGATCGGCCGGCGCCATCACCCCTTGAACGCCGCGTTCCAGAACGGCCCCACATCCGGCAACGATGTCTTCATCCCCATCGACTGGGTCATCGGCGGCCAGGCGCAGGTGGGCAAAGGATGGCGCATGCTGATGGAATGCCTGGCGGCCGGACGCGCCATCTCGCTGCCCTCGTCCAGCGTGGGCATGGCCAAGATGGCCGTGCGCGGCACCGGCGCGTATGCGGCCGTGCGGCGCCAGTTCAACATGCCGATCGGCAAGTTCGAAGGGGTGCAGGAAGCGCTGGCGCGCATGGGCGCCAATCTGTACCTGATGGATGCGGCGCGCACGCTGGCCGCGCACGCCGTCGACCTGGGCGAAAAGCCGGCCGTCATTTCCGCCATCGTCAAATACCACGTCACGGAACGGGGCCGTGCGCTCGTCAACGACGGCATGGATATTCTCGGCGGCAAGGGCATCTGCGTGGGGCCCGACAATTTCCTCGCCAGCGCCTACCAGCAAATCCCCATCGCCATCACCGTCGAGGGCGCCAACATCCTCACGCGCAGCCTGATCATCTTTGGCCAGGGCGCCATCCGCGCGCATCCGTATGTACTCAGGGAAATGGCCGCCGTCCAGGAAAACGATGGCCGCAAGGCCTTGCGCGATTTCGATGCGGCCTTCTTTGGCCACGTCGGCTTTGTGCTGGGCAACCTGGCGCGTGGCCTGTGGTACGGCCTCGGTGGCGCGCGCCTGGCCGCCGTGCCCGATGCCGGCACGCCCGCGCTGGCAATCTATTACCGCGCCCTGACGCGGCTGTCGACGGCGTTTGCCGTCATGACCGATATGTCGATGTTCGTGCTCGGCGGCGAACTCAAGCGCCGCGAGCGGCTGTCCGCGCGCCTCGGCGACGTGCTGGCGCAGCTGTATTTGTGCTCAGCCGTGCTGAAGCGCTACGAGGACGATGGCCGGCCCGAGGCCGACCTGCCCTATGTGCACTGGTCGCTGCAGGATGCACTGCTCAAGGCGCAGCAGGGCTTGACGGGCGTGCTCGACAACTTCCCCGCGCGCGTGCTGGCGGCGCTGCTGCGCACCGTGCTGTTCCCGTTTGGCCTGCCCCACCGCCCGCCTGCCGACGCACTCGGCAGCGAGGTGGCGCAGGCCATGCAAACGCCGGGCGCCGACCGCGAACGCCTGCTGGCCGACGGCTTCGTGGCGCACGATGCGGCCGATCCCGTGGCCGCTGCCGAGCGGGCACTGGCCCTGCTGCCGGAAGTGCTGTCCATCGACAAGCGCCTGAAAGACACGCCCGAGGGCGCCGCCCTGCGGCACCTGCCGCAAAGCCTGTCCGCCATGCAGCAGTGGCTGGCGGCGGCGAAGGCGGCGGGTTCGGTCAACTGCCAGGAACACAATACCTTGCAGGAATTCGCGCGCCTGGTCGATGGCCTGATCCAGGTCAACGATTTTCCACCGGCCGCGTCGCTGCCGGGCCGCGCCTTTGCATACAGCGCCGGCGGCGACAGCCCTGCGGGCGGCAATCTCGCGGCATAGGCGGGACGCTCCCGACCGGGCTAGGTTCCTGGACGATACCGCCCAAGACCGCCAGGCCGTGCCTGACCTTCAACAGTGCCAGCCCTCGGGTTGGCACTATCATTTTAACAACATGCTTTTCCTTGCCCGCGCCTGCCTCACGCAGGCCGATGCAGGCGCGCATAAAAACAGATAGTGATAGTTGTATTTATTGTTAGCAATTTTATCAATAATAGTGTTATCTTGGTTGCAACGCCCACACGCGTTACTACGCTTTTCCACTATTCCTTGATGGAGGTTCATGATGTCTGTCACGTTCAAATCCACGTTGGTTTCCACGCTTGCCCTGACCCTGGCCTTAAGCCTGAGCAGCACTGCCTCAGCCGATGCCCTGACTGAAAATTTCGATAACGGCCTTCCCACCGGCTGGACCGTGAACAATCTGAGTTCGCCTGCCGGTTCGACCAGCTGGTTCCAGGGCAGCCCAACGGTGTTCGACGCGCATCAAGGCGCAGCCAACTCCTATCTGGCAGCCAACTTCAATAATGGCAGTAGCGTGTCCGACATCAGCACCTGGCTGATCTTGCCCACCTCGACCTACCGCAATGGCGACACGCTGTCCTTCTTTACCCGCACGGCGGAACTGTCGCTCTGGGCGGATAACCTGGAAGTACGCTTCAGCAATGTTGGCGGTACCGATGTCGGCAACAGCGCCGGCAGCGTGGGCACCTTCTCGACCCTGCTGCTGAGCGTCAACCCGAGCCAGGCCCTGTTCGGCTATCCGGAAACGTGGACGCAATACAGCATCACCCTGAGCGGCTTGTCGAACGCGACCACCGGCGCCCTGGCCTTCCGCTACCTGGTGGGCGACGGCGGTCCGAGTGGCAATAACTCGAACTTCATCGGCATCGACACCGTGAACATCACCTCGGCCGTGCCGGAACCCGGTACGTACATGATGCTGGGCATGGGCCTGGGCATGCTGGGCTTCCTGCGCATGCGCAAACGCAAGCACCAGGCCTGAGTCACCAAGCAAGGATTTGCCAACGGCAAGTCCTTGCAGCGCCAGCACTGGAA
Organism: Janthinobacterium sp. GW822-FHT07H11; assembly: GCF_058798615.1. Lineage (NCBI taxonomy): Bacteria > Pseudomonadati > Pseudomonadota > Betaproteobacteria > Burkholderiales > Oxalobacteraceae > Janthinobacterium > Janthinobacterium sp. GW822-FHT07H11. The sequence goes on along the minus strand of NZ_CM179507.1, from coordinate 1,057,249 downwards.
CCCATGCCCGAAGGGGATGGTGCCCGGGGCTGGCGGTTTTTATGCAACCGCATGCTAGAGTCCCTGCGGCGCTGCCGGCCTGGCCAGGCGCAAGCCGAGCACGAGCGGCACCAGCGCGGCATACACGATGATCGCCGACAGCCAGACGGCGCCGGGCCAGTGCGCCCTGACAGCAAAATAAATGCTGGAAAACACCAGCGGGCACAACACGGAAGCCAAGCTCACGGCCGAGGCCAGCACGCCCTGGAACTGGCCTTGCCGGTCGTCGGCCACCTGCCGCGTGGCCAGCGACTGCAGGGCCGGCGCGCCGATGCCGCCCAAGGCGAACACGGGCATGATGGCGAAGATCATCCAGCTGCGGCTGGCAAAGGCCATGACAAGCAGCGCCACACAGGCGCAGGCGACACCTGCCAGGATGGTGGCGCGCTCGCCCAGCAGTTTCACGGCCGGGCCAGGTAGAAAAGCCTGGGCCAGCGCCTGGCACACGCCGAAGGCGCCCAGCGACAGGCCGATCCACAAGCCATTCCACTCGAACGCATCGTGGCCCCACAGCGCCCAGCACACGCCATACACTTCGCCGGCCGCGCTGAAGGCAAAGAAAATGACGGTGATCGGCAGCAAGCTTTTCTGAGCAAAAACCCAGCGCAGCGGACGCAATGGATTCAATGCCGCCAGGTCGATTGTTTCACGCGTGGGCATGCGTGATTCGGGCAGTGCAAACAAGGCCAGCAGCAGGTTGCCTGCATTCAAGATGGCCGCCGCCATGAACGGCAGGCGCAGTCCGTAATCGCCGAGCACGCCACCGAGCACGGGGCCGATGATGAAACCGGCGCCGAACATGGCGTTGAGCACGCCGAAGCGGCGCGCCCGCGTCGACTCGGGAGAAATATCGGTGATATAGGCCGTGGCGACGGCAACATTGGCGCTCGTCAGCCCCGCAATGGCGCGCCCCAGCAGCAGCATCCACAGCTTCGGTGCAAACGCCAGGAACAGGTAATTGACGGCGGCGCCGGCCAAGGAGAGCAGCAGCACCGGGCGCCGGCCCAGGCGGTCGCTCAGCGCCCCCAGCACGGGCGCGAAGATGAACTGCATCAACGCATACAGGGCCGTCAGGATGCCGATATACGGCGCCACGTTGGCCGCCTGCGTGACGTCCTGCAGCAGCGCCGGCAGGATGGGGAAGATCAGGCCGATGCCGACGGCGTCAAGCAGGACAGTGGTGAAGATGACGGGCAGCGCAGTCGTCGGAACGGATAATTTCATATACTCAATCTAAATATATACTCAGTACATAAATAATATTCCCCAGCTTGCTGCGCCATCAAGCTTTATCTGTACTCAGTACACTTGGTGTATGATCGCGGCAACATGACGATTCCTTCCGACCTCCGCTCCCGCAAGCGCCTTGCCACGCGTCAAGCCATCTCGAACGCGGCCACGCGCCTGTTTTTCGTGCGCGGCTTCGAGCAGGTGACGGTGGACGAGATCGCGGCCGCCGCCAATGTCGGTCGCATGACGGTGTTCAACCACTTCCCGCGCAAGGAAGACATGTTCTTCGACCGCGAGGAAGAAGGCCGCGAACTGCTGCGCGAAGCGCTGCGCCAGCGCGACCCGGCCGTTCCTCCCATCGACGCGCTGCGCCTGCTGGCGCACCGCCTGGTACGGGAAGACAGTCCCTACGTCACGTTTTCCGCCGCCGGCCAGGGTTTCATTGCCACCATCGAAGCCAGCGACACCCTGAAAGCGCGGGCGCGGGCGATCCGCGACGAGTTGGCGCAAGTGGTGGCAACGGCGCTCATCGACAGCACGGGGCGCGACGCGCACGATCCCCTGGCCCGGCTGGCGGCCAGCCTGCTGTTGGCCACCTGGAGCACGGCCCTCATCGAAGCGCACCGCGCCTTCCGCCGGCATGGCGACGCGCAGCTGGCCAAGGCCGCTTTTCTCGCCCTCGTGGACCAGGGGCACACTGGCTTGAACGCCGCCATGGCGGGCACGCCTTACGCCTGAACACCTTGGCACCGGATGCCAATCCCTTGACCCAAGGCAAGGCAATCTGGCGCCAGCCCGCCTACAATCGCCGGCTTTGCCCCTCGCCCATGCGCCACGCTCCCGAACTCCTCCTGCCTGCCGGCTCCCTGGCCAAGATGCATGCCGCCTTCGACTATGGCGCCGACGCCGTCTACGCGGGCCAGCCGCGCTACAGTTTGCGCGTGCGCAATAACGATTTTTCGACCTTGCAAGCCTTGCAAGAAGGCATAGATGGCGCGCATGCGCGCGGCAAGCAGTTCTTTGTCGCCAGCAATATCTTCGCCCACAACGCCAAGCTGAAAACGTATTTGCGCGACATGGAACCGGTGATCGCCATGCGCCCCGACGCGCTGATCATGGCCGATCCCGGCCTGATCATGATGGTGCGCGACAAGTGGCCGGAAATTCCCGTGCACTTATCGGTACAGGCGAATGCTGTCAACTGGGCCGACGTGAAGTTCTGGCACCGCATGGGATTGACGCGCGTGATCCTGTCGCGCGAACTGTCGCTCGACGAGATCGAAGAAATCCGCCAGCGCTGCCCGGAAATGGAACTCGAAGTGTTCGTCCACGGCGCCCTGTGCATCGCCTATTCGGGCCGCTGTTTGCTGTCCGGCTATTTCAACCACCGCGACCCGAACCAGGGCACCTGCACGAATTCCTGCCGCTGGGATTACAAGGTCAAGAATGCCGAGGAAGACGCCAGCGGCGACCTGGGCGCCATGCAGGTGGTGCCGCTGCAATTTCACCAGGCGCTGGCCGAGGCCGACAATAACGCGTTTTCCGCGCTGCACCAGCAGCCGCGCCATCCGCTGGCCGACCAGCCCTACTTTATCGAAGAAGCCCAGCGCCCGGGCCAGCTGATGCCCATCCTCGAAGACGAGCACGGCACCTACATCATGAATTCGAAGGACTTGCGCGCCGTCGAGCATATCGAGCGCCTGGTCAAGATCGGCGTCGATTCGCTGAAGGTGGAAGGCCGCACCAAGTCGCTGTACTACGCGGCGCGCACGGCGCAAGTCTACCGCCAGGCCATCGACGACGCCGTGGCGGGCCGGCCCTTCGACATCAGCCTGCTGGGCCAGCTGCAAGGCCTGGCCAACCGCGGCTACACGGACGGTTTCTATCAACGCCACCACACGCAGACGCACCAGAACTACATGCGCGGCGCATCCGAGGCGGACCGCAGCCAGTATGTGGGCGACGTGCTGGGCGTGGCAGACGGCTGGGCCAGGGTAGAAGTGAAAAACCGCTTTGCCGTGGGCGACCGCATCGAAGCCCTGCATCCGGGCGGCAACCGCGACTTCACCATTACCCGCATGCTGGCCGACGACGGCAGCGAGATCCAGGTCGCGCCCGGCAGCGGCCACTTCGTGCGCATAGCCCTCGACGGGGCGCTGGACAAAGCCTTGCTGGCCCGTTATTTGTAACCGCCAGTCTGCCGCGCGCGGTGGCGAGCAGTTTTCAAGTGTTTGATTTGACAAGAAAATTTCCAAACGGCACTGCCTAAATAATTTGTTTAGGCTTCAACATTGCTATACGATACGGCCACCCTGCGCCCGGGGGCCTGATCGGCACCCGGTGCGTCCCTGACACGTTCACCGGAATCCCCGATGCCACCTGCCACTGCTGCCCTCATCACCAACGACGCCGTCGTCCTCGGCCTGCTCGCCATGACCCTGGGAGGCGTCTTCTGGACCGCCGCCCGCGCCAACGGCTTCTGGAAAAAGTTTTATACGTATATCCCGTCGCTGCTGATGTGCTACCTGATCCCGGCGCTGCTCAACACGTTTGGCATCATCGACGGCAATGCCTCCGGCCTGTATGCCGTGGCGCGCGACTATCTGCTGCCCAGCGCGCTGGTGCTGCTGTGCGTGGCCATCGATTTCGGCGGCATCATCCGCCTGGGCCCCAAGGCCATCATCATGTTTCTCACAGGAACACTCGGCGTCATGCTGGGCGCCCTCGTCTCGTTCGAGGCGCTGCGTTTGATCCACCCGGAAACGGTGGCGGGCGACACCTGGCGCGGCATGACGACGGTGGCCGGCTCGTGGATAGGCGGCGGCGCCAACCAGGCGGCCATGAAGGAAGTGTTTGAAGTGGACGCCACCCTGTTCGGCCAGTTCGTCGCCGTCGACGTGCTGGTGGCCAACGTCTGGACGGCCGTGCTGCTGTTCCTGGCCGGTCGCGCGGGCGCCTTCGACCGCTGGACCGGCGCCGATTTGACGGCCATCAATGCGCTCAAGGACAGCATCGAAAGCTACCGTGCCCAGCATGCGCGCGTGGCCAGCCTGACCGACATCATGATCATCCTCGGCGTGGGCCTGGGCGTGACGGGCCTGTCGCACTTCCTGGCCGGCCCCATCATCAGCTGGATCACCACCCTGCCGGCAGAATGGCGCCTGCAGGATTACAGCCTGACGTCGAACTTCTTCTGGATCGTCGTGCTGGCCACCACCTTCGGCCTGCTGCTGAGCTTTACCCGGGCGCGCAGCCTCGAAGGCGCGGGCGCCTCGACCATCGGCTCGGCCATGCTGTACGTGCTGGTGGCCACCATCGGCATGCACATGGACTTGAAAGCCCTGTTCGACAAGCCTTTCCTGTTCCTGCTGGGCCTGATCTGGATCGCCGTGCATGGCGGCCTGATGCTGCTCGTCGCCAAGCTGATCCGCGCGCCCCTGTTCTTCATGGCCGTCGGCTCGCAAGCGAACATCGGCGGCGCCGCCTCGGCCCCCGTCATCGCCAGCGCCTTCCACCCGTCCCTGGCGCCCGTCGGCGTGCTGCTGGCCGTGCTCGGCTACGCGCTGGGCACCTATGGCGCCTACATCACGGGCTTGATTCTGCGCAGCATGGCGGGGTGATCCACCCGGCAATGACGACAACGCCAGCCTGCGGGCTGGCGTTGTCGTTTATGGGCTGCGCAAGCTGGGCGGCGGGCAAGCGTTACCTGGTCAGGCACTTGTCACTACGGCACATATAAAAAGCCGCTTTCAGTTTGCACTCGGATGCACTGAGAAACAGAGGGGCAAGACCTTGCTCATCGGTGATGCCTGTTTGATCGTATCCGCAACCTGTCACGTGATAATGCATACCGGCCACGCCCAGACCGTCCGTCGGGCGCAACAAACGAGGGCTGCGGCCATATGGCCCGCTTCCCACCACTCGCACAAATCGCATGCGCTCGGGAGTGATGGGGAATGGCGCCCGTATGAATCCGGATCGCCCATGCGCATCTGTCACACCTTTCAGTGTGGCGAAAAATACTGCTTCTGCGGCTGCCGATTTCGCCGGCGCGTAGATGTCGAGCGAATACGGTGTATTGACGAGAATTGCTTTCGTCTCCGTATCGAGCAGTTGAAAATGGCAGCCATATGCTCCCTCCCCTGTCATGGGCAAGCCGTCCACTGGCGTCGGCCTGCATTCATAGCTTGAGGCCGAGGCTACCACTGGCACTGTATTTGTTACACATCCGGAGAGCATGTGCACGCAGAGCAAGGAGATAACGACTGGCGCGCTTTCAGTGGCAAGACACTTGAGCATAAGGATTCCCCCATTCGAAGTTGACAAACGGCAAGTCATTCTTGCCTGACTTCCCATAGAGGTGATTGGGGTCTATCAATCTTTCAAACAATAAACAATTCTTAAAAGCATACATTCTGGAAAGCAGATGACCAAAGTCGCGAGTAAGCATTTGTATTCCAGTCGGCGCTGAGCAAAAAGGCCTTGCCGCAAAAACGCTCGGCTCATGACTGTATTGTCACTACGCAGTACCCACTTTTCAATCGATATTTGCAACAGTCCACTACCTGCTTTGCTATGCCAGCCAATTAAAAAATGCGCCCTACAATGTAGCAGAAACCCCTCAAAACCAAATTTCCGCACCATTTTTGTGCGAAATCTGCGATGATAGTTGCCCAAATAACCGATCACCTCCATGGAATTCTGATGAAATACGCATCTGCTCACGAGTATGTCCAGCATGTCGCCGCACGCAATCCAGGTCAACCCGAGTTTCTGCAAGCCGTCACCGAAGTCATGGAGAGCTTGTGGCCGTTCCTGGAGCAGCACCCGAAATACGCGGAACAAGGCTTGCTGGAACGCTTGATCGAGCCGGAGCGCGTGGTGATGTTCCGCGTGTCGTGGGTCGATGACCATGGGCAAGTACAAGTGAACCGCGGCTACCGCATCCAGCACAGCATGGCCATCGGGCCGTACAAGGGCGGCATCCGCTTCCACCCTTCCGTCACCCTGTCCGTGCTGAAATTCCTCGCCTTCGAACAGACGTTCAAGAATGCGCTGACGACATTACCGATGGGCGGCGGCAAGGGCGGCGCCGATTTCGATCCGAAGGGCAAGAGCCCGGGCGAAGTGATGCGCTTCTGCCAAGCGTTTGTCAGCGAACTGTTCCGCCATGTGGGTTCGGATACGGACGTGCCGGCCGGCGACATCGGCGTGGGCGGGCGCGAAGTGGGCTATATGGCCGGCATGATGAAAAAACTCAGCAACCGCGCCGACTGCGTATTCACGGGCAAGGGCGCCAGCTTCGGCGGCTCGCTGATGCGTCCGGAAGCGACGGGCTACGGCACCGTGTATTTCGCCGAAGAAATGCTGAAAACGCGGGGCCGCTCGTTCGAAGGCATGCGCGTGTCCGTTTCCGGCTCGGGCAACGTGGCGCAGTACGCAGTGGAAAAGGCCATGGCCATGGGCGCGAAAGTCATCACCGTCTCCGATTCCAGCGGCACCGTCATCGACGAGGACGGCTTTACGCCGGAAAAGCTGGCCATCCTGATGGAGGTCAAGAACCATCTGTACGGCCGCGTCAGCGACTACGCCGAACGCACGGGCGTGCGCTTCGAGGCGGGCGTGTCGCCATGGCATGTGCCGGTCGACATCGCCCTGCCCTGCGCCACGCAAAACGAACTGAACATCGACGCTGCGCGCCTGCTCATCGCCAACGGCGTGCAATGCGTGGCCGAAGGCGCCAACATGCCCACCACCATCGAGGCGGCAAAAGCGTTCGAGGCGGCCGGCGTGCTGTATGCGCCGGGCAAGGCCAGCAATGCGGGCGGCGTGGCCACGTCCGGCCTGGAAATGAGCCAGAACGCAGCCCGCATTTCCTGGCCGCGCGAGGAAGTTGATGCGCGTTTGCTGCAGATCATGCAAGGCATCCATGCCGCATGCAAGCAGTACGGCACGCGCCCTGACGGCACCGTCAGCTACGTCGATGGCGCCAATATCGCCGGCTTCGTCAAGGTAGCCGATGCCATGCTGGCGCAAGGGGTGATTTAATCATCGGCCAACGGTGTTGTCGGATTACGGCGCCTTGCGCCTAATCCGACCTACGCCGACCTACGACATCTCGGGCTTCATCAGGCTCTTGCGGCTGATCGTGCGGCCCGACACCATGAACTCGCCGTTGCCCCGGTAGTGCAGGGTTTCGGGCAGCTTGGGCGAGGTGGCCACGTGGGCCTTCACGCATTCGAGGATGAAGAAGCCGCCTTTCGGGTTGCCCGCCACCTGCGCCAGCTTGCATTCGAAGTTGGCGTAGCACTCGGCGATCAGCGGTGCGCCCACCTGCTCGGCGGGCTGCGGCGTCAAGCCGAAGGCCGTGAATTTGTCCGTGTCTTCGCCGCTGCAATTGCCGATGGCGACCACCTGGTCGACCATGTCGGCCGTGGGCAGGTTGATCACGCACTCCATGCTGCGCTTGATCATTTCATAGCTGTGATTCGCGTCGGAAATGAAGCAACCCAGCAACGATGGCGTGAACTCCATCAGCATGTGCCAGCCCATCGTCATGATGTCGCTCTCGCCCTTCCAGGTCGAACTGACCAGCACCACCGGCCCCGGTTCGAGGAAGCGCCGGATGTCGGCGACAGGGTAATCTTCTTTGTGGTAATTTTTCATCTGTTCTCCAGGACGCGGTACGCCATAGCATAGACCAACGGCGCCTTGCCGGGCGCGCGGCTGGACGGCGGCGGCCGTGTAGCTTCCACGCCGCGATTTGTGCCGTTCATCGCAAATTTCTCCCAGTTGGAGGGGTTGCAACATAGAATACACTGATCCACTACTCGAGGAAACCGCCATGCGTCACCTGCTCCTGCTTGCCGCCCTGTCCCTTGCACCGCTTGCCCACGCCGACGAGCAGACGCGCACGGTGGACGCCTTCAACGCCATCGATATCCGTGGCCCCATCAGCATCGAAGTCGAATCGGGCAAGGAGCAAAGCCTGCTGCTGCGCGGCGACCAGAAATTCCTCAGCGGCGTGATCACGGAAGTGGTCGATGGCGAGCTGAAAATCTCGATGAAGGATAAAGATATCAAGAAGACCGAGGGCGACCCGCGCATCATCATCACCCTGCCCACCTTGCGCAAGCTGATCGCGGAAGGCGCGGGCGAGAAGATCTTGAGCAAGCTCAATGGCCCACGGGTCGACATCAGCTACAAGGGCGCGGGCCGCCTGGCCGCCGATGGCCGGGTCGACTGGCTGCGCCTGAAGGCGCAAGGCGTGGGCGAAGTCGATACGAAAGCCTTGCTGGCGAAAAACGTCGACGTCAATTTCGACGGCATCGGCTCCGTCAAGGTGTATTCCTCGGGCGAGCTCAATGCCGTGGTGCGCGGCATGGGCGAGCTGATCTACTATGGCAAGCCGAAGATCGTGCACAAGTCGGTGGCCGGCATCGGCAGCGTCAACGCCGCCAAGTAAGCTTTTCCATAAAAACAGGCCATCAGGCCACTGGAGACCGCATGACCGCTTCACAAGATAACGATGCGCCGCTGCTGCTGCGCGAGGACGAGGGTGGCCTGGTCACCCTGCGTTTGAACCGCCCCCTGCAATTCAATGCCCTGTCGGAAGCCATGCTAGCCGCGCTGCAAGAGGCCTTCGATGCCATCGCGCAGCAGCCGCACGTGCGCTGCGTGGTGCTGGCCGCCGAAGGCAAGGCCTTTTGCGCGGGCCACGACCTGCGCCAGATGCAAGCCACGCGCCGGCTTGATTATTATCAAACCCTGTTCGCGCAATGCTCGCGCGTGATGCAAGCCATCCAGGCGCTGCCCGTGCCCGTGATTGCACGCGTGCACGGCATCGCCACGGCGGCCGGCTGCCAGCTGGTCGCCAGCTGCGACCTGGCCGTGGCGGGCGCCTCCGCCCGCTTTGCCGTCTCCGGCATCAACGTGGGCCTGTTCTGCGCCACGCCATCGGTGGCCCTGTCGCGCAATGTGGCGACCAAGCGGGCCTTCGACATGCTGGTGACGGGCCGCTTCATCGACGCCGACACGGCCGCCGACTGGGGCCTGGTCAATGAAACGGTGGCCGACGCGGCGCTCGACGAGGCCGTGGCGCGCCTGGCGCAGCAGATCTTGGCGAAAAGCCCGGCAGCCATCCGCCACGGCAAGGCCATGTTCTACCGCCAGCGCCAGCTGCCGCTGGACGAGGCATATGCGTACGCAGGCGACGTGATGGCACGCAATATGATGGAAGAGGATGCGGAGGAAGGTGTGAGCGCCTTCCTGGAGAAGCGGCCGCCCGGCTGGGCGCGGCCTTGAGTACCTGAGCGAACCTACTGCGCGTCGGTATAGTCAGCCTGCGATGCTCACCGTACTTCAGTACGGTTGCGCTTCTCGGCTACCTCTCCCTTCCGCCCGCTACGGTTCTGTCAGGTACTCTTGGACTTCCTGGTCTTAACGACTGTCCTTCATCTGCTGCTGCACCGAAAGACTCAACTTGCCCAGGTCTTCCTTGCCCAGCAGCGGCAATTGCGCCAGCAACTGCATCAGGGTGGAACTGCCCGTCACGTCCAGCTCGGACGACTGCACCAGCACCGTGCCGGCGCCCGTGAAGTCGATCTGCTTTTCCTCGCCCGACAGAGTAAAACCCGTGAGCGCGCCGGCGGCCGAGGCCCAGCCCTGCACGTGGGCGTAATCGTAGTGATACGAGGGGCTCGGGCAATCGGCCCAGCCCAGCACGGCCTGCTCGTCCACGCGGCATGGCAGCTCGAGGAAATGCACGGGGCCGTTCGACGAGGCGATCACCTTGCCCGTGCCGATCATGGTCAAAAAGCCGGGCAGGGTCGATTCCTGGCAAATCACGTCCTTGGTAAACCCCAGCAGGTTTTTCGCGCGGATGGTCATGTTGGCGTTGTCCAGGTCGTAGCACGCCAGGTCGTTGCCGTTGTCGCCCAGGATCAACTGGCCTTGTCCTTGCGCCACGACAAAGTGGTGCACATACTTGGGCGCATTGAAGGCATTGCGCACGATCAGGTCGAGCACGCTGCTGCCCATGGCTTCGAAGCGCAATTCGCCATAGAAGGCGATCATCTTGCCCTTGCGAATGAAGATCTGTTCCTTGACGTCGATGACATACGAAAAACGGTTCAGGTTATCGTTCTTCGGCAAGGTATCGGGGTTGTAAATCGTCATGGCTTACCTTTCGCTCGCTTGGATGTAGACCGTGCCCTGGCCCGTAAATTTCACCTGGTAGGACTCGCCGGAGGCCTGGCCGACGAAGGTTTTCCAGTTCAAGTCCGTGACGATGGTCGAGCTCAGCTGGCCCGTGTGGCCGATATACGCTTGCGGGTCGACAAACACGGGCACGTCCGGCGTGACGGGCAAGCCGATGGCGTTGCCATCCGACAAAATCGCCACCTCGCCCGTGCCTTGCAAGGTGGTGGTAAACAAGCCCTGTCCCGAGGCCATGCCGCGCACCACGCCCTGCACGCCGCCCTGGTTGCCGAGGAACATGGTGCCGGCCGTCAGGCGCGCATCGAAGGCCAGCAGGGAGTCGCTTTCCACATAAAACGTTTCGCCGCGCACTGGGACGATGGTGACGAACAGGCCGCCCTGCGCGTAAAACACGCTGCCCGTGCCACGCGCCGACATCAGGGCATAACCCTCGTTCGTGACGGCGCGCATGGCCAGGCTTTGCACGCCCTGGCCGGCCAGGAAGGAGCGGCTGAACGCCACGTCGCCCTGGTAAGACACCAAGGCACCCTTGCGGGCGAACACTTCTTCATTGCCGAGTTTGACCTCAAGCATCTTTTCATTGATTTGCTGATAGACGGGCATCGCGGGTCCTCGCTGACTTAACGTTCGGCGGGCTGGATGAACACCACGCCCTGGCCGGTGAATTTATGCTGGTACGATTCGCCCGAGCTCTGGCCGATCATGGTGCGCCAGTTGACGTCAAAAACGAATTCCTGGCGGATATCGCCCTTGAAGCCGACGAAGGCGTCCGGGTCCACGCGCAGCGGGTGGGAAGGCGTCACTTCCAGCATGATCAGGTTGCCGCGTGAAATGACGGCCAGGTTGCCATGGCCTTCGACGGTGGTGGAAAACAGGCCCTGGCCCGAGCTGGCGCCGCGCAGGCCGGCAAAGCTGGTGCCTGTCTTGAGGCCCGTGTCGTAGGCCAGCAGGCTGCTGCTTTCGATGGTCAGCTTTTCGCCGGCCAGCGCCATGACGGTGATCTCGGCCGCATTCTGCGCGAAGAACACGGTGCCGCTGCCGGAAGCCTGCATCAGCTGCATGCCTTCGTTCGTCACCTTGCGCTTGAGCGCGCCGAAGATGCCCTCGCCGCCCAGCAAGGATTTTTCAAATTTGATGCTGCCCGTGTAGGCGACCATGGCGCCGGCGATCGCCAGCACTTTTTCATCCTGCAGGCGCACTTCCAGCAGGCGGTCGGTATTGGTGCGGAAACTGGTCACTCGCGACTCCCCAAGAATGCCAGGGCACAAAGCCGTGGCTGTTCGACAAGATACCGGGGGCATTGCCACCATGCAAGCGCTATTCCTTTAGAACGGAGGCTGGCGGCCATAAAAAAGGCGTGCCCGAAGGCACGCCTTGCGCTAGAACAAACGCATCGTCAATACGCCAGCACCGGCTTGTCGGCGCGCGCATCCTGGAACAGCGGCACGGGATCGTTGGTATTGACCTCGACCACCGTCACGCCCTGCACCACGCCGGCCACCTGGTAGCCGACGGCGCCCAGGTGGCGCTTGCCGGCGGCCAGGCCGGACCAGCTTAGCGAGACGGAAGCGGTGCCGCCCATGAAGGCATTGGCCGGCATCAGCGCCTTGAAGTTGCCGTTGCTCAAGCCCGGCGCCAGCACCCACGACGACAGCGTGTAATCGGCCTGGCCATTGTGCGGCGCATAGCCGATCAGGCACACCTTGTAGCTGCCGGCGGGGGGCAGGCGCAGTTCCACTTGCTCGTTGGAACTTTGATTGCCGCTACTGCCGACCAGCACGCCGGCGGCGTTGTACACCTCCATGTCCAGGTCGGTATTCGCGCCGCCCGTGGTTTCCGCATCGTAGGTGGCGAAGCGGGCCGCCAGGGTGCCGGCCGGTATCACCACATTATGCGCATTGACGCCCGGACCGCCACCGGCCTTGCAGGCGGCCGAGGCGGCGGCGCCCGTCGGTGCCTGGCCGATGGTGCGCGTCTCGCGCGCCGCTTCGAGCAAGCCCGACTTCACGCCGACCAGCTGGCCCGTGAAGCCCGTGCCCAGGGTCAGCGCCTTGCTGCCCGTCGCCGCTTCGCTGCTGATCAGCGGCGAGACGGCCAGCACGCTGCCGCGCGCCGTCAGCGGGCTGCGCACGACATGCCTGCCATCGCTCCAGGAAAGGGCGCCATACACCCAGGTATCGAGCGGCGCCGTGGTGCGCGTCAGCTTGACCTGGAACTGGCCCCTGGCGCCCGGCGCCAGGTTCAGGCTGGCAGGCGTCACCAGCACCGTGTAGCCGGGCAGGCTGGCCGATGCCGTGTAGACGGCGCTGCTGCTGCCCACGTTCGTCACCGTGCGCGTCAGCACTTGCGCGCCCAGCACATTGGCCGCCGTCAGCGATGCCAGGTTCAGGTTGTAGGCGGCGATGCTGCCCGTGCTGGCGCAATTGGCGGAATACTGCGTGCGGATATTCAGGCCGCACAGGAAGCGCGCATAGTCGATTTCCGACAAATCGTACACGAGGCCGGGATCGGCCGCGCTGTTCGGCGCGATATGCCCGGCGCCCTGCCCCCAGGGCAGCTGGCCCGAGTTCTTCGCCGTGGCGTCCCACGATACGGACCCGTTCAAGCCGTCGGGATAGGTGCTGAACGCCGTAGTCATCAGCGCCGACTTGATGGCGGCCGGCGACCAGTCCGGATGCTGCTGCTTGAGCAGCGCCGCCACGCCGGCCACGTGCGGGCTGGCCATCGAGGTGCCCGAATAGAAGGCCCAGTCGGCCACCGGCGCCACGCCGCCGGCGGCGACCGCATCGCGCTCGGCCGGCGTCAGGTCGGCCGTCACGCCGGCCAGCACATTCGTGCCGGGCGCCGACAGGTCGGGCTTCAGGATGTTCGCATTGGCCACGTTCGGCCCGCGCGAGGAACGGTCGCTGACGATGGGCGCCAGCACGCTGGTGTCGGCGATCGCATGCACCTCGCCCAGCGCCGCCGTGCCCGCCGGCGTGGCCGCCATGAACGCTTTCAGCGCGTCGCCCTGCGCCTGTGCCAGGTGCACGGTCGACAGCGTATGCGCCTGGTTGACGATGGTGTTGGCGCCACCGGCCACGTTGGCGATGATCACGCCGCCCGCGCCGGCCATCTTCGCGTTGCCGCTTTTGTTGACCAGTACGTTGCCGCCGCGGTCGCACACCAGCACCTTGCCCGCCACTTTCGCCGGGTCCAGGTAGGCAGCCATCGCGTCGGCCGCGCCAAAGCAGCGCAGCAGGTTCGGGTCCGTGGGCAGGATGCCCGCCAGGCCCGCGTCGCGCGCATGGATCAGCGGCAGCGCCGGCGTGTTCGCATTGCTCGACGCGCCTTCCAGCCTGCTGCCGTTGCTGAGGATGGCATTGGCCGCGTACAGGCGGTTGTGGGTGGAATTGGCCACCGTCGCCAGCCATGGGCTGATGTGCGAGACGGGCGCCGGCACGTCGGGCGCCGGCGTGGACGGGCCGGAATTGCCGCCCGAAGTGGCCACGAACACGCCCGCGTTGGCGGCGCCCAGGAATGCCTGTTCCGTCGGCTCGTCGAACGCCCCGCCGCCCGCGTTCGGGCCGATGGAGAAGTTGATGACGTTGACGCCATCCTTGACGGCCTGGTCGATGGCCGCCACGCTGTCGGCCGTGGCGCAGCCGTTGCGTCCCGTCGACGCGGCCGTCCAGCATACTTTATAGGCGGCGATGCGCGCGCGCGGCGCCATGCCCGACACCTTGCCCAGCGCCGCGCCGCCGGAACTGGCCACGGTGCCATGGTTGCCCGCGGCGGTGGATGCCGTATGCGTGCCGTGCCCGCCATGGCCCGTCAGGCCGGCCACGGAATCGCGCGGCGAACGGAATTCCGTCCAGTGCAGGGCCGCGCTCGACGCGCGGTAGTAGCGCGCGCCGATCAGCTTGTTGTTGCAATTGTCGGCGCTGAAACCTTCGCCCGCCTGGCAGCTGCCCTGCCAGCTGGCCGGCGGCGCGCCGTACGCGACGTTGGCGCCGCTATGGCTGGGCACGCCGTTCTCGTCGAGCCGGTCGGCAAAGGCCGCGTTCTCCGGCCAGATGCCGCTGTCGACGATGCCGATGACGATATCTTCACCCGCATGCGTCTTGCCGCCCAGCTGCTCCCACAGGCCGCCCGGCTTGTCCAGGCCCAGGAAGCCGGGCGTGTAGCTGGTGTCGAGCTGCAGGATGGCGTCGGCGCTGATGCTGGCCACGCCGCTGTGCTTTTTCAGGGCCCGCACTTCCTCGTCCGTCAGCAGCGCGGAAAAGCCGTTGAAGACGACGTTGTACTGGTGCGTGATGTCGGCGGCGCCGACGGTGTCAGCCACGGCCGCCTGTTTGGTGTCGAGATAGCTGAGATAAGCCTGCACGTCGGCCGCGCCCACGTTGATGCGGGCGCCCGGCGCGGGCTTGGTGGCGGCCAGGCCGGCAACCTGGCCCGTGTAGCTGGCGGCGGGCTTGTCGATCAGCTGCACGATGTAGGAGCGGCGTTCCTGCGCCTGCGCCGACTGGGCAAGGCTGGCGGCAAGGGCGAGGATGGCGAGGGAGACGGGACGCAGTTTCATCTCACGCTCCTTGCACGGCGGCTTTGCCGGCGGCGCGGCGGCGCGACAGCATGCCGATGGCGCCGAGGCCGGCCAGCAGCATCAGGTAAGTGGACGGCTCGGGCACGGCGCTGATATTGATGTTGTCGAGCGCGAACTGGGCCTGGTTGAACGCGGGCGCGTCCAGCGAATTGACGCAATCGTTGCTGTCATTGTAGATGCACGCATTGATGGTCAGGCCCGTGAAGATATAGTTGCTGAAACCGTTGAGCAGGCTGGCGGCCTGGAAACGGTAATTGCCGCTGGCGTCCTGGCCCGGGAAATTCAGCGAGGTATTGATGACACTGCCATCACGCAAGGTACCGCTCAGCTGCAGCTGGCCCCAGTTCATCTCCGGCATGCCGCTGACGGGGGCGATGAACGCATAGTCAAAGCCGGACAGCCTGAAACCCTGCGCATCGCCGCGCGAAAAATTCACGCCGCCGTCGTTCAGGGTCGCCAGGTAGTTGCCGCTGGCGCCGCTGGGACAGGCGAGGATGTCGCACGAGGAAGCCGCGCCGCCATTGAGGATGGCGCCCACGCCGCCGCTCCAGCCATTCGCCGCCGATGTCGGATCGGCCAGGAACAGCAGCTTGTAGCCGGAAGCATGCAGGGTGTCGCCGCTGCTGTAGATATCGGGCGCGAAACTGTCGAAGTTGATGACATCCGCCAGGGCGGGCGTGCAGCCCAGCATGGCAAGCGTGGCGGCTGCGGCAAGCAGGCATGGACGGCCGCGGGTAGCGGGGGCGGTGGTGGCAGCGGGGGATGGCCGCGCTGCGTGCGATGAGCGATTCATTCTTGTCCCTTGAGTGTTGTGGATGGAAAGGTCGGCAGGTCTGGCGCCCGCTTTCAGCTTTTTCACAAAAGTGTCAATAAATATAGCAAATTGCATAAAATAAATATCATATTTTTAATGGCATATATTTATTTTTTGTCTAGCTTGCCGAAACTTTGTTTTGTTTTATCTATGAGGATCTGATAAATAACAACGTTACATCCACACAACGAATTCCTTGAGCGCAAACGTGCGCGGCAGCACAGGCAGGCCGCTTCGGCTAAGCTCGAAAACCGTGCCTGTCGCCCCTGGCATTGTGCACCGCTACATCGCGGTACACCTGTTCCATCCTGGAACACTCGCCGCCGCCCGGCTGCGCGGGCGATGCCTGTCCTGCGGCCTGCCGCGGTGGCACGAAGATTGCACAATGTACACATCAACTGTGCTCAAGGAGCGTGCATCATGGAACACTACCGGCTTGGCAGCGAGCCCCAGCCACGCATCCGCCCGGGCCGCGGCCCGCTCCTGTCCTGCGTGCTGGCGCTGGCCTTCTTCCTGCTGGCCGCCAGGCTGGACCTGGCCGAGCGCCTGGGCCGCTTACTGATGGGCAAGGAGCACTGGCAACTCGACGAACTGGCCCTGAGCCTGCTGTTGCTGGCGCTGGCGCTGGCCGGCTTTGCCCTGCAGCGCGGGCGCCAGGTGGCGGCGCTGCTGGCGCAGAACCGCGCACTGACGCAGCGCCTGATGCGCGCGCAGGAAGACGAGCGCTGCGCGCTGGCGCGCGAACTGCACGATGAAGTGGGACAAAATTGCACCGCCATCCGTGCCGCCGCCAGCTATATCCTGCGCGCGCGCGAGGGCGACCAGGCCAACGTGCAAGCCTGTGCGCGCAGCATCGCCACCTCGTCCGAAGCGCTGCATGCGATGGTGCGCACCATGCTGCGCCGGCTGCGCCCGCCCGTGCTCGACAGCCTGGGCCTGGCACCGGCCCTGCAGGCGCTGTGCGACAGCTGGGCGCAGCAACACGGCATCGCCTGCCATTTCTCGGCGCAAGCCCTGCCCCCTGATCTCGACGACAGCACGGCCATCGCCCTCTACCGCCTGGTGCAGGAAGGCTTGACGAACGTGGCGCGCCACGCGGACGCGGACGCGGCCACGGTGGAACTGCGCGCCGACGCGCACGGCACCCTGCACCTGGCCATCGAGGACAATGGACAAGGCTTGCGCCAGGGCGCGGCGCAGCATGGCGGTTTCGGCATGCTGGGCATGCGCGAGCGGGTGGCGGGCTTGCGCGGACGCATACACTGGGTCAGCGCGCTGGGACGGGGCTTGCGCATCGAAGTGGCGATGCCGTTTCCCGCCATGGCGGCACGGTGCCCGTCGTGAGCCTTGGCATGCGCGCCATCCGCGTGATGCTCGTCGATGACCACCCGGTGGTGCGCACCGGCTACCGCCGCCTGCTCGAGCAAGGGGGCGACATCGCCGTCGTGGCCGAGGCGGGCAATGGCGAAACCGCGTACGGCTTGCACCAGGAGCACGCGCTCGACGTCTGCGTGACGGATTTGTCCATGCCCGGCATCGGCGGCCTGGAATTGCTGCGCAAGCTGATCACCCGCGATGCCCACGCGCGCGTGCTGGTGTTTACCATGCACGACACGCCGCAGCTGATCGCGCGCGCCTTCGATGGCGGCGCCTGCGGCTTCGTCAGCAAGCAGGCCGACCCGGAACACCTGGTCGATGCCGTGCGCGCCGCCCACGCGGGACGGCGCTACCTGGACCCGCACAGCGCGCCGGCCGTGCTGCAGGGCGCCGCGGGCGCGGAAGCCGACCGCTTGAGCAGCCTGAGCCAGCGCGAATTCGAAATCTTCCGCCTGCTGGCGGCCGGCCACAGCGCCGCCGACTGCGCCCGCCTGCTGCACCTGAGCAGCAAGACGGTGGCCAACCACCAGACTTGCATCAAGGAAAAGCTCGACGTGGCCGGCCCCGCCGCCCTCGTGCACCTGGCGTTGCGCAACGGTATCATCGAACAGCGCCAGCTGTGATGACTTAAAACGCGTAGCGCACGCCCACGTTCACGCTGCGCGGCGCGCCGGCCGCATAGAAGGTCGCATTGACCATCGGATAGTCGCCATTCACGGCGGGCAGCGGCCGGGCGGCGAAGTTGCCGTTGGCGTCGAAGCCCGTGGCGCCCAGCTGGGCCGCCGTCGCATATTGACGGTCGAACAGATTGTTTACCTGGGCAAATACGCTCAGGCGGGGCGTCAGCTGGACCTTGCCGTTCAGCTCGACCACGGCGTAGCCGCCGCTCTTGCCGGACCCCAGGTACGCTGGCCCGCCCGGCTGGTGCTGGTTGTTTTCGTTGCCGCGCGCATAGGAACTCGACACGGCCGTCATGGCCAGCCCCACTGTCCAGTCGCGCCCGCCCTGGTAATCCACATGCGCCTTGAAGATGTGGCTGGGCGTCAGCGGTATACGGTTGCCCGGCGTGATGACGATGTTGCCTTCCAGGCCAGGTGCTTGCGCGTCGCTGCTGCTGTTGGCGCTGCCGTTGACCACTTCGCGGCTTTGATACGTGGCCTGCAGCCACGTGTAGTTGACGCCGAAGTCCAGCGCGCCGGCCTTGCCGTCGGCCGCCAGCTCCACGCCCTGGTGGCGCGTCTTGCCGAAATTTTTAAAATAGCCGAAACCTGCCTGCTTGTCGGCCACGAACAGGATATCGTCGTGGTTTTCCGCGCGGAACACGCCTGCGCTCCAGCGGGCCACGTCGGCGAGCTTACCGCGCAGGCCCGCTTCCCACGTCTTCGTCACCACCTGTTTCAGGGGCGGGTCGCCGGCCATGGCGTTGGGCAGGCGGCACGGGTTTTCCGGGTCGGCGCAGCCGAGTTCGATGGCCGTCGGCGTGCGGCTGCCTTCGTTGTAGCCGAGATAGGCGCTCACGCCCGCGGCCGGCGCATAGGCCAGGCCGATGGCGGGATTGAAGCGGCTGAAGCGGTGGTCGCCGTCGAGCGAGCCGCTGCCGCCGCCCGGCGTGATGGCGTCGCGGTTGCGCACCGTGCTGCGGTTGTAGCGGCCGGAAACGGTAACCGTCAATGCTTGATTCAACGCAATGCTGTCGCTCGCATACACGCTCCAGGTGCGCATGCGCCCGCTCAAGTCCACCCGGTTGTCGACGGGCGTGCCATCGTCGTCGATTTCCGTGCCGTCGGCGAAGAATGCGACGGGCGTGATGCTGCGATCCGGGTTCAGGTAGCCGAACTGGCTGGTCTGGCGGAACGTGGCATGGCTGGCATCGAAGGCGGCGCCGGCCGTGACGGCATGGCGCGCGCCCGCCAGGTCGGCCAGCACGGTCAACTGGCCAGTGAAACCATAGTTTTCCTGCTCGGTATGGCTGCGGTTGAGCATGCCATTGCATTTTTCGGCCGGCTCGTCGTTCAGCAGCACGTTGGCGATGCAGCGCCATTTCGGAAATGGCGTATTCGACGCATTCGCCCCGCTGGCGGGAAAGCCCGTGTAGCCGGCCGCCGCCAGGGCCGCCCGTTCGGCCGCGCCGGGCTGGTAGACGGATTGGTCGAGCGACTCGTCGTTCAGGTCGCCGTTAAACGTGTGCGTGTCGATCTTGCGGTAGTACACATTGCCGGACAACAAGACGGCCTCGCCGGCCTGGTGCTTGCCCGCCAGATTCAACAACGTAGACTTGTTCTGCGTCAAATCGGGCTTGGTGTAGACGCTGCGGTAGTCGCGCGCCAGCATTCGCTGTTCCTGCAAGCCGTTGCCCGTCAGCGCATTGTCCGCGTGGGCCACGGTGACGGCGATATCGCTGCGCGCATCGCTCCAGCCCAGCTTGCCGAAGACCTGGCGCACGTCGGACGGCGAATCGTCGCGCCAGCCGTCTTCCTTGTAGCGGTTGCCCGTCACATACCAGTGCCAGCCCTGCGCATTGCTGCCGCCATGCTCGAATTCGACGCCGCGCCGTTGATCGGACCCCAGGCGCGCTTCGACGGCCGTGCCGGGATGGCTCTTGCCATCCTTGGTCTGCAGGGCCAGCGCGCCGCCCAGGGTGTTCAGGCCAAACAGCGGGTTCGAGCCCGGCATCAGGGTCAGCGAGGCGATCGCCATGCGCGGGATCAGGTCCCAGCTGACGACGTCGCCAAACGGCTGGTTCAGCCGCATGCCATCGAGGTACACGGACAGGCCTTGCGGCGTGCCCAGCAGGGGCGAGGCCGTGTAGCCGCGGTAGCTGACGTCGGGCTGAAAGGGGTTGTTCTGCACCTCGTTCACGACAACGCTGCCCAGGTTACGGCGCAGGAAGGCGGAAATATCGAGCGCGCCGCTGCGCGCGATCTGCTGCGCGCCGGCCGTCTGCACGGGCGCGGCGATGGCGTCGCGCGGCTGCTCCACGGTGGGCAGCGGCATGCTGCCCGTGATGATGACAGTAGGCAAGTCGTATGCCGGCTCAGGGCTGGCAGGGTCGGCAAGATCGGCGGCGTGCGCCTGGCACAGCGCCATGGCGGCGGCGGCAAACAAGGTCAATTTCATGGTGGTCCCCGGTATTATCGTTATTACCGCCCAGTATCGGGCAGCCACCGTCCAGGAGCCAGGGAAAAACTCCCGCCGTGCGGGGAATTAACGTTGCAGCGGCAAATAACTCTGCTTGAGCTGGCGCAAGACAAAGCTCGATTTGCTGTGGCGGATGCCGGGAATTTTATACAGGCGCTCGCGCAGCAGGCGTTCGTAGTCGCGCGTGTCGCTCACCGCAATGCGCAGGTAGTAATCGTAATCGCCGGAAACAAGAAACGCTTCCAGCACTTCCGGGATCATGGCCAGCGCGTGGCCGAATTCGAACAAGGCCTGGTCGGAATGGTCGTCCAGGGTCACTTGCACGATGACGGTATCGGCCAGCCCCACCTTGGCCGCGTTGACGTTCACCGTATAGCCCTCGATGACGCCATCGTCTTCCATGCGCTTGATGCGCGCCCAGCACGGCGACGAGGTCAGGCCCACCTTGGCGCTCAAGTCGTGCAGGCTGATACGGGCATCCTGCTGCAGCGCCGTCAGGATGGCGAGGTCGAATTTATCCAGCTTCATTCTGTTCTTTCACTATTTTGCAGCAAATTTTGCTGAAGTTATCATTCTATACGAGAAAACCAGCAGCCTTTTCTGCCGCATCAGGCAGAAAATAGGGCCATGAAACCCGACCCCGCTCCCCTCCTCGCTCCCGCCACCGATACCGCACCGCGCAACGGCGCCAGCACCCTGATTGACACCCTGCTGGCGCTGGGCGTCGACACCGTCTTCGGCTATCCCGGCGGCGCCGTGCTGCCCCTGTACGATGCGCTGCACGACCAGCCCCGCTTGCGCCACGTGCTGGTGCGCCATGAACAGGCGGCCGTGCACGCGGCAGAGGGCTATGCGCGCAGCACGGGCCGGCCCGGCGTGGTCTTCGTCACCTCCGGCCCCGGCATGAGCAATACCACCACGGGCTTGCTCGACGCCCTGTGCGATTCCATCCCCGTCATCTGCATCAGCGGCCAGGTGGCCAGCACCAGCATCGGCACCAATGCCTTCCAGGAATGCGACGCGCTGGGCATTTCGCGTCCCGTCACCAAGTGGAACCGGCAAATCCGCGCGGCCGATGAAACGGCGGCCGTCGTGCGCGAGGCATACGCGCAAGCCACGCAGGGCCGGCCCGGCCCCGTGCTGGTCGACTTTCCCAAGGATCTGCAGCTGGCGCCGGTGCAGGCAACGACGGTGCTTGCCCCTGCCACGCCGGCCCCGGCGCCGCTGCCGGCCGCCGCCGATCTCGAACGGGCCGCCAGCCTGATCGCCGCCGCGCGCCAGCCCGTGTTCTATGGCGGTGGCGGCCTCGTCAATTCCGGCCCGGATGCCTGCGCCGCCTTTCAACAATTAGTGAAACAGGCGGCCGCGCCGTGCACCTTGACCTTATTGGGCCTGGGCGCCTTTCCCGCCTCGCACCCGGCCTTCCTCGGCATGCTGGGCATGCACGGCACGCTGGAGGCGAACCTGGCCATGCACCATGCGGACCTGGTCATTTGCGTGGGCGCCCGCTTCGACGACCGGGTCACGGGACGGCTGGACGCCTTTTGTCCTGGCGCAAAGGTCATCCACATCGATATCGACCCGGCATCGATCGGCAAGGTGGTGCGCGCCGACGTGGCCCTGCGCGGCGACTGCGCGCCCGTGCTCACCGCCCTGCTGGCGCAGCTGCGCGGGCGATTGCTGGCGGACCGCCAGCCGTGGTGGCAGCGCATCGATGGCTGGCGTGCACAAGACAGCCTGGCGTTCGACGACACGCCCGGCGTGATCGCGCCGCAGGCGCTGATGCAACGGCTGCAGGCGGCGCTCGACAGAATGGACAGTGGCAACGCCATCGTCTCGACCGACGTGGGCCAGCACCAGATGTGGGCGGCGCAGCATTTGCGCTTCGAGCAGCCCCGGCGCTGGCTGACCTCGGGCGGCGCCGGCACCATGGGTTATGGCTTGCCGGCCGCCATCGGCGCGCAGATCGCCCACCCGGATGCCTGCGTGGTGTGCGTCAGCGGCGACGCGTCTATCCTGATGAATATCCAGGAACTGGCTACCGCCGTGCAGCACCGCCTGCCCGTGAAAGTGGTGCTGTCGAACAATGGCTACATGGGCATGGTGCGCCAGTGGCAGGAACTCATCCATGGCGGGCGCTACAGCCACAGCTACACGGAAGCGTTGCCCGACTTCGTCGCCCTGGCGCGCGCCTTCGGCTGGCAGGCGCACACGGTGAGCCGGCGCGACGAGCTCGACGCGGCTTTGACGACCTGCCTGGCGTCAAACGGTCCGTACTTCCTCGACGTGCGCGTGCACGGCGCGGAAAACTGCTTCCCCATGCTGGCGCCCGGCGCGGGGCACCATGAAGTGACCTTATCCAAGGGAAAGGTGTACAAGGAATGGTAGGTCGGATTAGCTCGTAGAGCGTAATCCGACAACATCGTTGCAAGACGCTGGTGTCGGATTACGCGGCGTCCCGCCGCTAATCCGACCTACGCCCATATCCGGTAGATCCAGTAGCTTTCATCTTCTTTCATGGCGCGCGCCAGCTCCGTGGGGCTCAAGCCCGTGATTTCGCGCGTCTCGCGGCAGAAATGCGCCTGGTCGGCGTAACCGCCGCTGGCGGCGACGTCGGACCAGGACGCCGTGCCCTGCAGGATGGCGCCGCGCTCGTCGAGAAACAGCTGTTCCGCGCGGCGCATGCGGCGCAGGGTGCGCATGGGCTGGCCGGCCCAGGCCTTGATGCGGCGCTCGATGTTGCGCGCGCTGCTGGCCAGGCCCGTCGATGCGGCCTGCACGCCCAGACGGCGTACCCAGTCTTGCACGGCGCCGGCCGGTTGGTCGCCGCCCTTGCGCGCCTGCTGCCAGCGCGGCGCGAGAAAATCCTCCACCAGCCTGACGCGGGCGGCATCGTCGGGCGCGGCCAGCACGGCATCGGACAGGGCCAGCCAGTCGGCATCGAACAGCGCGCCCAGGGGGCGAAACTGGTCCAGCAAGGCATCCATCGATATGCCCGTCAACGCATGCAGGGCGGCCGGATAAAACATCACGACGAACGAATGCACGGGGCCGGGGTTGTAGCTGACCAGCGGATACGAACGGGGGCCGCCGAACAGCGCGGGCGGCATGCGCACGTCCGCCAGCGACAGGCCCGGCGCGGCCGCTTCCACGTCGCCGGCGACGGTCCAGACGATGCTGCACATGGGCGCGGCGGGAAAGCGGTTCAGGCGCTGCGCGGGCGGCAGGAGCGCGCAGTCCGTGGTGTCGCGCACGAGGATAGCGCGCACGCAGGAAGCGAGCGCGGTGCGCGGCGCGATCAGACGGGTCAGGGGCATAGGGGCGGCAGGCATGGCGACGATTGTACCGGCAAAGCCGGGCGCCGCGCGATGTCGTATTCGTTCAAGACGCTCGTCGGCAAGCGCGCTACAGTGATGTCATTGTCGCCATCCACCAGGAGTCCGCCATGCCCCCGCTCGACCATGCCGCCGCGCCCGCCGTCGCCACGCCCTTGCGCCAGATCCGCCAGTTGCCGGGGCCGTTCGCGCTGCCCATCGTCGGCAACAGCCTGCAGCTCAAGCTCACGCGCATCCACCGCGACGTGGAACAGTGGGTACAGCGCTACGGCCCCTACCTGCGCGCCTGGTTCGGCCGCACCCTGGTGCTGGTGGTGGCCGACAGCGAGGCCGTCGGCGCCGTGCTGCGCGACCGGCCCGACGGTTTTCGCCGCCCCCTGAGCAGCTCCGTCGTGTCCGAGGAAATGGGCGGCATCCCCGGCCTGTTCCTGGCCGAGGGCACGGAGTGGCGCAACCAGCGCCGCATGGTGATGGCCGGCATGGCGCCGGGCGCCATCAAGGCCTACTTCCCCGCGCTGGTGACGGTGGCGCAGCGCCTGCAGCGGCGCTGGCATCTTGCCGCCACGCAAGGCCAGGCGATCGGCCTGGACGGCGACCTGAAACGCTACACGGTCGACATCATCGCCGGCCTGGCCTTCGGCACCGAAGTCAACACGCTCGAATCGGGCGAAGACGTGATCCAGCGCCACCTCGATGCGATCCTGCCGGCCGTGGCGCGGCGCAGCCTGTCGATGGTGCCGTACTGGCGCTACGTCAAGCTGCCCGTCGACAGGCGCCTGGACCGCGACGTGGCGGCGCTGGACGTGGCCGTGGCCGACCTGGTGCGGCAGGCGCGCACGCGCCTGGAGCGCGATCCCGCCCGGCGCGTGCGGCCGCCCAACCTGCTCGAAGCCATGATTGTCGCCGCCGACGAAGCCGGCAGCGGCGTGAACGACCGCGCCGTGGCCGGCAATGTGCTGACCATGCTGCTGGCGGGCGAAGACACGACGGCCAACACGCTGTCGTGGATGATATATTTGCTGCAACGCCATCCGGCATGCCTGGCGCGGGCGCGCGAGGAAGTGCGGCGCCTGGCGCCCGACACGGCCCACTTCACCATCGAGCAGATGGATAGCCTCGATTACCTGGGCGCCTGCGCCAGCGAAGCCATGCGCTTGAAACCCGTGGCGCCCTTCCTGCCCGTCGAGGCGTTGCGCGATACGGTCATCGGCGACATCGCCGTGCCGGCCGGCACCCTGGTCTGGTGCGTGATGCGCAATGACACCGTATCCGAGGCGCACTTTCCCGACGCGCAGGCGTTCAAGCCCGAGCGCTGGCTGGCCGACAGCGGCGAGGCGAACAACAAGCGCGCTTCGATGCCGTTTGGCGCCGGCTTGCGCACGTGCCCGGGCCGCTATCTGGCCTTGTTGGAAATCAAGATCGCCATGGCCATGCTGCTGGGCAGTTTCGAGATCGCCGGCGTCGACACACCCGATGGCGGCGAGGCGCAGGAACTGATGGGCTTTGTGATGTCGCCCATCGGCCTCGCCATGCGCCTGGCGCGGCCGCAGTGATACCATGGGGGCAATCTCAGTCAACGTGCTTTCCCCCATGCAAATTCACCTGGAATCGCCGCAGCAAGCCGACGTGCAAACCCTGATCGCCGAGCTTGATGCATATCAACAAACCCTGTATCCGGCCGAGTGCGTCTACGCGCTGGACCTGGCCTCCTTGCCGCCCGACACCCTGCTGTTCGCCGTCGCCCGCGATGCGGCAGGCACGGCGCGCGCCTGCGGCGCCATCGTCGTCACGCCCGCTTTCGGCGAGGTCAAGCGCATGTACGTGCACCCGGACAGCCGCGGCCTGGGCCTGGCCAGGCGCCTGCTGGCCGTGCTGGAAGAACAGGCGCTGGCGCGCGGCTGCCGCCTGCTGACCCTGGAGACGGGCATCCACCAGCCCGCAGCCATCGCCCTGTACGCGCGCCACGGCTACCAGCGGCGTGGGCCGTATGGCGGTTACCCCGACGATCCGTTCAGCGTCTTCATGGAAAAACCGCTGCTGGCGGCCGCATGAGCGCCCCATCCGACAGCTTGCTCGACATCCGCGCGCGCCTGCGCGCCTTTGCCGACGAACGCGACTGGGAGCAGTTCCACACGCCGAAGAACCTGGCCATGGCCCTGTCCGTGGAAGTGGCGGAACTGGCCGAGCACTACCAGTGGCTGCCCACGGGCGCGGATGCCGAGCTGGACGAGGCCAAGCGCACGGGCATCCGCCACGAACTGGCCGACGTGCTGATGTATTTGGTGCGGCTGGCCGACAAGAGCGGCGTCGACCTGCACGCGGCCGTGCTGGAAAAGATGGAACTGAACGCGCAGAAGTATCCGGCGCAGCAGGTGCGCGGCGACGCGCGCAAATACAGCGAATACTGACAACCGATGCGTGCGTGCCGCGCCGGCGAATCGGCGTAGCATGATCGCATGCGTATCTTTCCTCCTATCGCATGCGTATCTTTCCTCCTATTGTGCTGACTCTGCTGCTCCACGGCCCTATTGCGCTAGCGCAAACCGCGCCCGTGCCGCAGGTGAAAGTGGGCGCCACGCGCGACCCCGTCGATAAATCCTACCGCAAGATGCTGCAGGGCGTGGAGCGCTTCGAGCGCGACCATGCGCTGGCGCCGCAGGCGAGCCTGCGCTTCCGCCTGCTGCCGCGCCAGCCCGGCGTGGACATGACGGGCGTGCAGCTGCGCATCGCCGGCGACACCGTCAGCATCCCGTTACCATTGGCAGAGGACAACAGCTTTGCCCCCGTGCGCAACGCGCAGGCGCTGCGCGAGGACGCCGTGCTGATCGCCAACCGCAAGGCCACCACCATGAGCTGGCGCGCGCAGGTGATCACGCCCGGCTTGCCGCCCGGCACGCGGCGCCTTGGCGACCTGCGCCTGGAATGCCGCGCCGGCATGGATTCGGGCCTGATCTCGAACGACCCGCAAATCATCGCCTGGCTGTCCAGCATGCTCTACAGCACGGACAAGGTGTGTTCCGAGCCGGACGGCAACTACCTGTTCTTCACGGACCGCCCCCTGTTCGGCGTCACCCTCGTGCATGGGGAGCGCCGTCTGGCCCTGCCCTTCACCATGCTGTACGCGGGCGGCGAGCAGACGCCCGCCTCGCTGCCCTATTGCGATTGCCAGGTCTTGCTTGACCGCACGTATTACGCGCCCCTGTGGGATGCCAGCTGGCCCGACGATACCCTGCTGGAATTTGACTATATGGACGAGGTGGCGCCATGAAATGGCTGGTCTTCGCCATGCTGACGCTGCTCGCCGGGTGCTCGGGCACGCGCGCCTTGCAGGCAAGCAAGAATGTACCTTACGCTACGCTGGAACAAACGGTGCAGGTCGGCAGCAGCACGCGCGAACAGGTGCGCGCCGCGCTGGGCGAGAGCACGGCCATCCGCTTCGACAGCGGCGATGAAGTGTGGATGTACAACTACCCGGCCGCCTCGGGCGCGCAGGGCGAATATGTGATTCTGTTTGGCGCAGATGGGGTGGTGAAGAAGGTGCGCAGCGGCGAGGTGTACCAGGTACGCAAGTAAATCCCGCCAACGGTGCGCTGGCGGGATGATCGTCTTAGCGTGCCTTCAGCAAGGCGCGTGCCGCCACGCCCGCGCCCACGCTGCGGCCCACGCCGGCAGACTTGCGCTTGGGCGAGGCCTTCAGCTTGAAGATGCTGATCGACTGGGCCACGCTGTCGGTGCGCTGCGCCAGGTTGGTGGCGGCCGCGGCGGCCTGCTCCACCAGGGCCGCATTCTGCTGCGTGATGCCATCCATGTGGATGACGGCCTGGTTGACCTGGCCGATGCCCTGGTTCTGCTCGCGCGTGGTCGAGGAAATCTCGTCCATCATTTCCGTCACGCGGGCCACCGAGGCGATGACTTCCGTCATGGTGGCGCCCGCATTGCTGGTCAGCACGCTACCCGCGTTCACGGTGGCGATCGAATGGTCGATCAGGTGCTTGACTTCCTTGGCCGCCGTCGCCGAGCGCTGCGCGAGGCTGCGCACTTCGCCCGCCACGACGGCAAAGCCGCGGCCGTGCTCACCCGCGCGGGCCGCTTCCACGGCCGCGTTCAAGGCCAGGATATTCGTCTGGAAGGCGATGCCGTCGATCAGGCCGATAATATCGAGAATCTTGCGCGACGAGGTGCTGATCTCGTCCATCGTGGTCACCACTTCGCTGACGATGGTGCCGCCCTTGGCGGCGATGGTGGACGCCTGCACCGCCAGGTCGTTGGCCGTGGACACGTGGTCGGCGCTGTTCTGCACGGTCGACGTCAGTTCTTCCATGCTGGCCGCCGTCTGCTCCAGGCTGGACGCCTGCGATTCCGTGCGGCTGGACAGGTCCATATTGCCCGTGGCGATTTCCGCCGTGGTGATGCGGATATCCTCGAAATTGGCGCGCACGTCGCCGATGATGCTGTGCAGGTTGATATTCGTCTGGCGCAAGGCGGCCATCAATTGACCCATGTCATCATCGCGCACCTTGTCGATGACGCCCGTCAAGTCGCCGCCCGCCATCTTGCGCGCCATCGTGATGGCGTCGCCCAAGGGCACGACGAGGGAATTGTGCAGGTGCGCCCAGAAATACAGCATCAGCGCCACGGCCGCGGCGGCAGCGCCGCTGAGCCAGCTGCGCGTGGCCGTGCTCGTGTCGCCATCGATATTCCACACGGCGCAGCCGAGGATGGCCAGCACCACGCCAAAGACGATCGAATGCAGGGCGAGATCCTGCGACAGGCTCAGCTTGCGCCATTCGGCCAGCCTGGCGCTCCAGCCCTGGCGCACGACGCGGCCGTTGCGGATCGCCAGGTTCGCGCTATTGCCGTCCTTGAAACTCTTATACAGGGCCGCCGCCTCCTTGACCTGTTCGCGCGTGGGCTTGGTGCGCACGGACATATAGCCGATCGGATGGCCATTTTCGATGACGGGCGTGATATTGGCGAAGACCCAATAATAGTCGCCGTTCTTGCAGCGGTTCTTGACCATGCCCGTCCACGGCATGCCGGTCTTGATCGTCGCCCACAGGTCGGCAAACGCTTCGGCCGGCATATCGGGATGGCGCAAGATATTCTGTGGTGCACCCAGCAGTTCCATTTCTGAAAAGCCGCTGACTTCAATGAAATACTGATTGGCATAATTAATGTTTCCCTGTAAATCCGTGGTGGAAACAATCGTCATGCCGTCATTTAATACGTATTCATTTTGCGTGATAGGCGTGTTGACCCGCATCGTCGCTCCTCTATTTTTTTCAACTAGCATAACAAAAACATAAAAACAATATACCACATCAAGCACCCATGATATATCGCCCCGGCGACAGTGACACTGGTCAAACAATTTAGAAAAAACCAATTCATTTATGTTTTATGATTTACTTTGACTCAACTTGATTGATTTTATTGAAATGTAAAATTCAAATTGCGCGCATACACAATAATTAATAAAAAATTATGCATTGATGCGGCGCGCAATAAATACGGTGCTTGTGCCGATAAAAAGACAGCGAGCGGGCGCGATTAAGCCCGGCGCATGGCCAGGCCTGCCGGCAACGATAACGCTGCAGCAATCTTCATTTCTTGAGGGAAAATAAAAACTGGCGCGAACGCGCCAGTGGGATATATGTCTCCAATCCGCGACACAGGCGCCGGGGAGGCGCCTGTGCAGGGATGGCTTACTTGAATGATTTACGCGGCGGCGACTTCGGACGCGGTGGCGCAGGCTTGCGCTCCGTCGTGCCGTCGTCGAGGCTGATGCGCAGCTTCTGGCCCGAGACCACGACCGATTTCAGGTGGTCGAGGATTTCCGGCGGCATGCCTTCCGGCAGGTCCAGCACGCTGTAGTTGTCAAAGATATCGATGCGGCCGATATGCTTGGCTTCCAGGTTCGCCTCGTTGGCGATGGCGCCGACGATGTTGCTTGGCGTCACGGCGTGCTCGCGGCCCACTTCAATGCGGTAAGCCGTCACGCCCGGGCGTGGACGTTCCTTCTTCGGCGCGCGCGGCGCGGGTGCTGCCTCGCCCGCATCGGCTGGCGCATCCTTGAACGCTGGCGCGGACTTGGCGGCGAACGGCTTGCGCGGCGCGGCTGGCGGCGCCAGGTCCGGCGCGTCGCCGTCACGGCTGATGCGCAGCTGCTGGCCCGCTACCCACACGGTTTTCAGCTGGTCCAGCAATTCTTTCGGCATGCTGTCTGGCAAGTCCAGGACGCTGTAATCGTCATAGATTTCGATGCGGCCGATGTTTTTCGAATCGATGCCCGCTTCGTTGGCGATGGCGCCCACGATATTGCCCGGTTTCACGCCGTGCTGATGACCTACCTCAATGCGGAAGGTCTGCATGCCGGCGTCGGCCGGACGCTGAACGCGTTCCTTTTTCGGGAAGGCCGGGCGTTCGCTGCGCTCGAAGCGGTCGCCGCGCTCGAAACGCTCGTTGCGCTCAGGACGGTCGAAGCGATCCTGGCGCACAGGACGGTCATCCTGCCACGTGGCTTGCTCGCGCGCCTTGTTCTTGTCCAGCAGCAGCGGCGTATTGCCACGCGCCATTTTCGCCAGGGCGGCGGCGATTTCAATCGCGGGAATGTTCTGTTCGCGCTCGAAATCCTCGATCAGCGACTGGAACTGCTCCAGTTCGCCCAAGGCCAGGGTTTCGCTGATCTGTTCCTTGAACTTGGCGATGCGCACGTCGTTGACGGCCTGGATCGTCGGCAGTTCCAGCATGCCGATCGGCTGGCGGGTCGAGCGTTCGATGGCTTTGAGCAAGTTCTTTTCACGCGGGGTGATGAACAGGATCGCTTCGCCGCTGCGGCCGGCGCGGCCCGTGCGGCCGATGCGGTGGGTGTAGCTTTCCGGATCGTGCGGCACGTCGTAGTTGACGACGTGGCTGATGCGCTCGACGTCCAGGCCGCGGGCGGCCACGTCGGTGGCCACGAGGATATCGATCTTGCCGTCTTTCAACTGCTGGATGGTGCGCTCGCGCTGCGCCTGCTGGATGTCGCCATTGATGGCGGCAGCCGAGAAACCGCGCGCCTGCAGCTTGCCGGCCAGCTCTTCCGTGCCCAGCTTGGTGCGGGCGAAGATGATCATGCCGTCAAACGCTTCCGCTTCCAGGATGCGGGTCAGCGCGTCGAGCTTGTGCATGCCCGACACCAGCCAGTAGCGCTGGCGGATGTTGTCGGCCGTGCCCGTCTTGGCGGCGACCGTCACTTCGGCTGGCTTGTTCAGGTAAGTGGTGGCGATGCGCTTGATGACGGAAGGCATGGTGGCCGAGAACAGGGCCGTTTGATGGCCTTCCGGGGTTTCTTTCAAGATACGTTCGACGTCGTCGATAAAACCCATGCGCAGCATTTCATCGGCTTCGTCCAGCACCAGCGTCTTCAGCTTGGACAGGTCGAGCGAACCCTTGTCCAGGTGATCGATGACGCGGCCTGGGGTGCCGACGATGACGTGCACGCCGCGGCGCAGGGCCGACAGCTGCGGGCCGTAGCTTTGGCCGCCGTAGATCGGCAGCACGTGGAAGCCGGGAATGTGGGCGGCGTACACCTGGAACGCTTCGGCGACCTGGATGGCCAGTTCGCGCGTCGGTGCCAGGACCAGGGCTTGGGGTGAGCTTTGTTTCAGATCGATGCGCGACAGGATAGGCAAGGCGAAGGCGGCGGTCTTACCCGTGCCCGTTTGCGCCTGGCCCAGCACGTCGCGGTTCGCCAGCAATAATGGAATCGTGGCCGCCTGGATAGGCGACGGTGTTTCGTAACCGACATCCTTGAGCGCGCGAATCAGCGGCTCGCTCAGGTTAAGGTCGGAAAATAAGGAAATTGGTGTATCAGACATGAAATCACTCACAAGTTCGCTCGAATCGCCCAATGCGAAAGAGTGTATCCGCTAGTTTACTCTTTACTGGACCTTACCGGGTGGAACGGCACGGCAGAACGCCATTTTTTGCATTCTACAACGCAGAAAAATCGGCGATCTGCACGCAATTGGTGCAAAAAGCAAACAATATTATGTGTTTTACAATAGATATGCTCGTTTTACAAGTGCGCCTCGATATTGCTTGCCGCATCGACCGAGTGGCGCAAGAACTCCAGCAAGTCTTCGTTCAGCCTGTCCTTGTGCGTCGTCGCCAGGCCGTGCGGCGCGCCCGCATACACGAGCAGCTTGCTGCCGATGATGAGCTCGGCGGTGCGCCGCGCCGAGGCGGCGATCGGCACGATCTGGTCGTCGTCGCCGTGGATCACCAGGGTCGGCACGTCGAATTTGCCCAGGTCGCCGGTGAAATCCGTCTCGGAAAATTGCTTGATGCACAGCCAGGATGCCGGCATGCCCGCCTGCATGCCCTGCAGCCAGAAATGCTCGCGCACGCCCTGCGACGGTGTGGCGCCGGGGCGGTTGTAGCCATAGAAGGCTGCGCTCAAGTCGCGGAAGAAGGCGCTGCGGTCGGCCCGCACGCCGGCGCGGATGGCGTCGAATGCGGACAGGGGCAAGCCCAGCGGGTTCTCGGCCGTCTGCAGCATCAGCGGCGGCACGGCGCCCACCAGCACGGCGCCGGCCAGGCGCTGCGTGCCATGGCGGCCGATGTAGCGCGCCACCTCGCCCCCCCCCGTCGAGTGACCGACGAGGGTGGCGCCCGTCAGGTCGAGCGCGTCGATCAGGGCGGCCAGGTCGTCGGCATAGGTATCCATGTCGTTGCCTTCGAAGGGCTGGCTGGAGCGGCCGTGGCCGCGCCGGTCGTGCGCGATGACGCGGTAGCCGCGCGAGGCCAGGTAAAACATCTGGTCTTCCCAGGCGTCGGACGACAGGGGCCAGCCGTGGCTGAAGACGACGGGCGGGCCGCTGCCCCAGTCCTTGTAGTAGATCAAGGTACCGTCGGCGGTACGCAGGGTATTACTCGATTGCAAGTCGGTGGCAGTCATGGAACGCTCCTCGTCGGTGGGCCAGCGGCCATTGTGGCCGCAATGGCGCGCGCACGCCGCGCGCTACGCCAGAGCATTGCGGTAGAGTAAGATTGCCGCTGCATTGCTTTCTTGTATTCACTTTTGGAGTCTTCATGCGAACTACCGTCGTCCTCGCGGCCAGCCTGCTCAGCACTGCCGCCCTCGCCCAACCCGTCGTCGCCGAAGCGCCGCTGCGCGCGCACCTGTCCTTCCTGGCCGACGACTTGCTCGAAGGCCGCGGCACGGGCCAGCGCGGCGGCGACCTGGCCGTGCGCTACCTGGAAACCCAGGCGGCCGTGGCCGGCCTGCAGCCATTGCAGGATGGCACGTACCGCCAGGCGCTGACCATCGTCGGCAGCAAGGCCTTGCCATCGAGCACGGTAACGTTCAGCGCGGGCGGCAAGACCTTGTCTCCCGCCTTCGGCAAGGACATCGTCTTTGGCGCGGCGAATGGCCAGCAGACAGTGGCGTTCGATGCGCCCGTGGTGTTTGCCGGCTACGGCATCCGCGCCCCGGAAGAAAACTGGGACGATTTCAAGGGCGTCGACCTGAAGGGCAAGCTCGTCATCATGATGGTCAACGACCCGCAGCCGACAAGCGCCGAACCGCAGCGCTTTGCCGGCAAGTCCCTCACGTATTACGGCCGCTGGGTCTACAAGTACGAGGAAGCGCTGCGCCAGGGCGCGGCCGGCGTCTTGCTGATCCACACGACCGAATCCGCCTCATACCCATGGTCGGTACCGGCCAACGGCTTCGGCCATGAGCGCTTCAGCCTGGCCGGCGCGGGCAATGCGATGGAAGGCTGGCTGCAGGAAGATGCGGCGCGCGCCCTGTTCCAGCAAGCGGGACAAGACCTGGACGCCCTGCGCGCGCGGGCCGAAACGCGTGACTTCCGCCCCGTGGCCCTGGACGCGACGGTCAAGGTCGTGCTGAACAGCCAGGTGCGCAGCATCGAGCAATTCAACGTGGCCGGCATCGTGCCGGGCACGGACCCGCAGCTCAAGGGCGAAGCCGTCATTTACTCGGCCCACTGGGACCACCTGGGCAAGGATGACGAAGGCAGCGCGCGCGCAGGGCAAAGCGACCACATCTACAACGGCGCCATCGACAATGCCTCGGGCGCGGCGGCCCTGCTGGCCATGGCGCAAGTGGCCGTGAAACAGCCGGCGCGCCGCACGCAGATCTTCCTGTGGCCGGCCGGCGAGGAAACGGGCATGCTGGGCAGCACGGCCTACACGCGCGCGCCCCTGTGGCCGCTGGCCAAGACGGCCGCCGACCTGAACCTCGACAGCATGAATTTCGTCGGCAAGACGCACGACATCGGCGTGGCCGGCGCCGAGCGCAGCAGCCTGTACGCGAGCGCCGCCAAGGTGGCCAAGCGCATGGGCCTGCGCCTGGCGCCGTCCATTCCCGACCTGTCCGGCGCCTTTTACCGCGCCGACCATTTCGCGTTTGCCAAGGCGGGCGTGCCCGCCTTCAACGTCGGTTCCGCCGTGTTCTCGGGCGACGGCTCGTTTGACTTCGTCAAGGAGCCGAAGGCGTCCGGCGAGCGCCTGGTGGCGTTTAAAAAGGATTACCACCAGGTCAGCGATGAATACCACCCGTCGTGGGACTTGTCGGGCATGGTGCAGCAGGCGCAGTTCACCCTGAACCTCGGCTACGAAGTGGCGAACGACAAGAACTTGCCTACTTGGAACAAGGGGGAGGCGTTTGGGAAAGTGAAGCGCTAACGTCAAGCGTAGGTCGGATTAGCGGGGCATCGCCCCGCGTAATCCGACAACATTGTCAACGGAGTTGGTGGTGTCGGATTACGCGGCGTAGCCGCTAATCCGACCTACGCTCCTTGATTCAAATGGCCATGATGCGTTTCAGGTCGACGAACGCCGTTTCGTACAAATGCTGGAACGCGCCCACCATGAGCTCTTCCACGCCTTCGGCCGCGTCGAACTCGCTCGACCATTCGGCCACGCAGGAGGCCGCGCCCGGTTCGCCCGTGACGCGCAAGGTGGAGCGGTAGTTCTTGACGGGGATAGGCCCCGAGACGATGGTGTAGCTGTAGCTCCTGTCCGCTTCGCTGTAGCTTTGCAGGCGTTCCGCGATGACGGCGCCGTCCGTGGTTTTCAGCCGGCGCACCCGGCCGCCGTGTTCGGACAAACTGGTCTTGATCGAACTCGACCATTCAGCCAGCGACTGGAAGCCGCCGATAAAATCCCACACGCGTTCGGCGCTTGCCGCCAATGTTACAGAAACAATTACTTGGGCCATCTTTAATTCGGTTCCTCATCCAGGTTTGCCGGGCGCCGCGCCCGGCCGGCCGGAGTTGCCCGGCACAGCCGCTATTTTAGCGCCCATGCGGCCTTGCTGCAGCATTGCCAGCGCCGGCCGGCCTGTTGTCGGCCAGCGCCTTACATGTTTTCCGAGAGGAAAATCAAGGAATTGCCATGCGCCTGGGCGGCGGCGCGCTGCTGGTAGCTGTCGCGGTGGGTGCAGTTGAAGCCATGCTCGGCGCCCGGGTAAATGTGGATTTCCACGTCCTGGCGGTCTTCGAAGCGCTCGGCGATCTTTTGCACGGCTTCCGGCGGGATATGGCTGTCCTTGCCGCCGAAATGCATGAGCAGCGGCACCTGGATCTTGTCGGCCAGGTCCAGCTTGTTCTGGATGCCGCCGCCGTAATAGGCGATGGCCACGTCGACCAGGCCGGCCGCGGCCGTTTGAAACGACAGGCGCCCGCCAAAGCAGTAGCCGATGGAAGCGAGCTTGCCATCGACTTCCGGGCGCGCGCGCAAGGCGGCCACGGTGGCGGCGATATCGGCATCGGCGTGCGCATTGTCGGTGGCCTGCATCAGTTCAACGGCGCGCTTCCAGCCCGCTGCGTCATAGCCCAGTTCGATATGCGCGCCGGCGCGCCAGAACAGGTCCGGCACCAGCACCACGTAGCCGTCGGCCGCGTACTGGTCGGCCACCGCGCGGATGTGCTCGTTGACGCCGAAAATTTCCTGCAACAGGATGATGGCGGGGCCCTTGCCCACGTGCGGCACGGCCAGGTAGGCCTGGAAGCTGCCGTCCGGGCCGGCGATATCGATCCACTGCGAAGTTGTGCTCATAGAAACTCCAGTCTGATGTTGGGGGATGAAACAGCAAGGCATGTTACTGGTTTTTTCCCCCGTCTGCGCCGGCACGCCCGCGCCGGCACGGCACATTGACAAATATCTAATACAGTTCGCGCTGGTAAATCACGGGACCGGACTTGAACACGCCGAACACGGCGCGTCCCACGGTGCTGGGCAGGTAAGGCAAGCCGCTGACGGAGACATCGACGCTGCCCGCCACGCCGGGCGCCAGCAGCAGCAATTGGCCGTTAGGCGAAGGCAATACCCCGCTGGCAAAGGTGTAGCTGCCGTTCTGCACTTTCGTCGCGCCATTGCATGTGCCCGCACCGAGTCCCTGGCGGCAATTGGCCAGGGTCACGTCGGCCTGTGTCAACTTGCTGGCGCTGTCCGAGACATTGCCCAGCCAGCTGCCATTCCAGTATTGCACCTGCACGGGCAGGCGGATCGGCAGGCGCTCGGAACCATAGCTGTTGGGCACCATGATGCGGCCCGTGAGCACGGTCAGCCGCGCTTCCGTGCCGGCGTCGGACGGCGCCGACGTCACGGTGGCGCCCGCATAGGGGGTGGTGGCGCGGAACAGCACGTCGGTCGGCGGCGCCAGCGCGACCGTACCGGCCGGCAGCGCATACGCGCCGGGAAAGCGGTAGGCGATCTGGCTGCTGGCCACGCCCTCCGTGAAGCTGGCCGGCGCGATGCCCGTCACGGTCGTTTGCGCCGCCGTCCCATCGCTCAGCCGGCTGCCGGACGGCGTCGCCGGCGGAAAGGCCGTCAGTCCGGTGGCGGCATCGTAGGCGCGCAAGGCCACCTGGGCCGTCAAGGCCGTGTCGCGCCCGTCGAAGTTGAGCGTCGTCCCGTTTGCCGCATTCTGCGCCGTGACGCGCAGCGTGAATGGCTGGCGCGCATAGATGAAACTGCCCGCCGCGCAGGACAATGGCGCCTTGCAAGGCATGGGGCCAGTACCACTGACGATTTCCGTGAGGAAGTGGTGCGGGATGAATTGCACATTGATGCTGTTACCCGTGGTAAAGGGCGGGATGACGCCGTTGATGGCTGGCGGCGCGGCCCCCAGGTAGGTGGCCATCGTCGCCGTAAACTGGATGGTGCCCGCTTCCGCCCAGCTCAGGTTGCTGGCGGTGCCGATGCCGTTGCCATTGTTAAAAGCCAGGCTGCCCCCGACTGCGGGGTTGGCGGCGCCGGAAAAGGTGGGCGCGACAACTATACGATCCAGCAACACCGTCTGCGCCGTCGTTTCCCTGCCAAAATTGGCCGTCACGGCGCCGGCCACGTTCACGGCCGAGACGCTGATGCGGGTGGCCGGCGCCACGGGCAACGCGGCCAGGCCCGCCCGCTGCGGCGTGGCGATGGCGCTGAACACGAAGCGCTGGGGCCCCACGATGACAGTGCCGCTGCCCGTCATCGTCAGGCCGCTGTCGCTGCCGCTGGTCGAGGCATACGTGGCCGTCAGGCCCAGCGCGCCCGCATCCGCATACTGCATGTTCGGCGTGGCCAGGCCGTTGGTGTCGAAGGCCAGTTGCACGGCGGCACCGGCCGCGCTGCAGGCGCTGCCCGTGTTGGCGGCCAGGGGAATGTAGCTGCCATTCTTGTCCTGTATGCGCGCGGGCAAGGTGCCGGTGCCGGGATTGGCATAGGTGCAGCGCAGCTGCAAGGTCTTGTTCTGGTTGGCAAACAGGGGCACGCAGGCGCGCGGGTTCGACGACGACGCCTGCAGCGCGCTGATGGCGATGGGCCCCTCGGCCTCGGCATAACGGGGGACGCCGCTGACCTGCAGCGCGCTGCTGACAAATGCCATCTGACAATTGGTCACGCTGCCGTCGACGCTGCTCTTGCAGACCAGCGCCCCCGTCGTCGCCGGCGTGCCGTTCAGGCCCAGGGGGACGTTGCTGGCCGGCGTGGTCTGCGCCACGCTGGACGCGGCCGTGCCCGTCGCCGGCTGGGTGGCGTTGATTTGCGCCACGGCGCCGCCCGGCGTCAGCGTGACCTGGGCCGCGCCCGTGTAGACGGTGCTGCAGGCCGCGTCGGCGCAGGCCGTCACGGTCACGGGCGCGGGCGCGCAGCTGAGTGCCGAGGGCGGATGCGTGATCTGGAAGTGATGCGGCCCGGCCTGGGTGCCGGGGCCGCATTTCGGTCCCAGCGGATCGGTGTAGGGCCAGCCGCTGTTATTCGTCACGCAGCTGCACGGATTCGATGGCGTATAGGACTTGCAGGTGATGGTCTGCTGCACCCGGCCCTGCCAGCCCAGCGTGATGTGGTCGACCAGGGCGTTGCCGGTGATGTAGGCATTCGAGGAATCGAGGGTGACGTTGCCGCCCTCCACATTGCCCTTGACGCCGTTGCCGGAGGCAATCGACAAGGAATTGAGGGCCTTCACGTCGCCCGTGACGAGCAGGCCGGAGGCCTTCAGGTCGATGGTGGGCGAGGTCAGGTTGCCCTTGACCTGGCTGCCCGAACCGACGGACAGCGAGGTGCTGGCCGTGATATCGCCCTGCACCTGGCTGTTGGACGCGTCGATGCTGACGACGGGCGCCGTCGTCGTGCCCTTCAGGTTGCTGCCCGACCCGAGGCTGAAGGAATTGCTGGCGGTGACGTTGCCGGTAATGGACACGCTGGAACTGGTACTGACGGTGCTGCCGCTGATGGGACCGGTGATGGTCGAACTGGAACCAATGCTCACGCTGCCCGTGGCCTTGACGCTGCCGCTGATGGTGACATTCGAATTGCTGCTGACCGAGCCGCCGCTGATGGCGCCGTTCAGCGTCGAGCCGGAGGAAATGTCAATATTGCCCGTGGCCGTGATATTGCCCGTCACCTTCACGGGCGTGCCGCCCAGGGACACGGTGGCTGCGGCAATGTCGGCCACGAGCACGGTGCCGCCCTGCGACCCTACACTGAAATTGCCCCCTTTGGCCGTCAGGCTGCCGCCAGTGATCTTCAGGTTGGGCGGATTGACATTGCTGATGTCTATATTCCGGTTGGCCGTCAGGGCGGCCGTGCCGCTCATGCTCAATCCCTGGTTGTAGCCGATGCTCACATCGCTGTTGACCGTCACGCCATAGCCGCTGGCGATGACGACGTTGTCGGTGCTGCCCATGCTCAGGCTGGCGCACGTATATTGGGTGCCTGAGGCCGGCAGGCTGCAGCCGCTGACGGCGCCGCCGTTGAAGTTGAGCGTGGCCGCGTGGGCAGGCGATGAGCCCAGCAGCAATGTCAGGGCGGCAAAAATGTGGAGTAAGCGCACGATATCGAGGAATCCGGTGGGTGGGAGGCCAGCGGGTGCGCGGACTATTCCATGCTAATCTACGCCATCGCTGTTATTGCATTATGGCAGTATTTATCCCCCTCGCGCACATCGCATGATCAAGCAAAGCTCCAAAGAATTCCCCCTGCGCACCGTCGACATCATCGTCTACCCGGGCTTCAAGGCACTCGAAGCGATCGGCGCCATGAAGGTCTTCGATTACGCGAATACCCATTTGCGCTTGCGCAACCTGCAGGGCGGCTATGAGGTGCGCATCGCCTCGACCGCCATCGGCCCGGTGGCATCGGATACCCTGATGTCATTGCAGGCCAGCAAGGCGCTCGATGCGGACCGCCTGCCCGACCTGGCCGTCATCGTCGGCTGCCACCACGTCGAACAGGTATTGCACGACCTGCCGTCCATCGCCGCCTGGGTGGCCGCGGCGGCGCCGCGCATCGATACGCTGGCGGCCCTGTGCACGGGCGGCTTCTTCCTGGCCGAGGCTGGGGTTCTCGATGGCAAGCGCGCGGCCACGCACTGGAGCGCCGTCGACAGCCTGCGCCGGCGCTATCCGCTGGTCAAGGTCGAGGCCGATGCGATTTTCGTGCGGGAAGGCAACGTCTGGACGTCGGCCGGCGTGACGGCCGGCATCGACCTGGCACTGGCCCTGGTGGAGGAGGACTTCAGCCGCGACATCGCGCTGGAAGTGGCGCGCGACCTGGTCGTGTACCTGAAGCGGCCCGG
Organism: Janthinobacterium sp. GW822-FHT07H11; assembly: GCF_058798615.1. Classification (NCBI taxonomy): domain Bacteria; kingdom Pseudomonadati; phylum Pseudomonadota; class Betaproteobacteria; order Burkholderiales; family Oxalobacteraceae; genus Janthinobacterium; species Janthinobacterium sp. GW822-FHT07H11. The sequence continues at coordinate 1,017,443 of NZ_CM179507.1, read as the reverse complement.
CGGCCAGTCGCAGTTTTCCGTGCACCTGTCGAGCCAGATGACCACGCACCCGACGATACGCCAGCTGCAGGGCTGGATCATGGAACACCTGGCCGACGCACTCAGCGTGCCGCTGCTGGCGGCCCGGCTGGCCATGAGCGAGCGCAATTTCACGCGCGTGTTCCAGCGCGAAACGGGCAGCAGCCCCACGGATTTCATCGAAACGGCCCGCTTCGAAGTGGCGCGCCGCTTATTGGAAGAGAATGTGTCGTCGCTCAAGCAGGTGGCCGCGCAGGCAGGCCTGCACGGCGAGGAAAGGCTGCGCCGCCTGTTTCACAAGAAGCTGGGCATTACCCCGCGCGACTACCGCGAGCGCTTTTCCAGCACCTCGCGCTAGCGCCCGGCACTCAGCGTGACTTGCCGGTGCGCACGTGGCGCGTGGCCAGTTGCCGGCGATGCCAGGCCAGGGGCGTAAATACCAGCGCGCACAGCAGATACGTGGCCAGCAGCGCCAGCCAGATGGCAGGCGTGGCCAGGATGGCAGCCTTACTCCACCACAAGGCCAGCAGGGACGACAGGGCCGCCCCGAGAAAGATGGGCAGCATGCGCCGCAAGGTCAGCAAATAGGCAGAGGCGAACATGAAGGCTCCCATCTCGAGGATATGCGGCGATGTCTTCACACTAGCAGGGGCGGCGGCCGAAGTACAGCCCGCGCCGCGCCCGGTGTTGCGCAATGAGTACAGTCGCTTCAGTACAGGACCACGGAACGGATCGATTCCCCGCTCTTCATCAAGTCGAAACCCTGATTGATCTCCTCGAGCTGCAAGCGATGCGTGATCAGGTCATCGATATTGAGCTTGCCTTCCATATACCAGTCGACGATCTTCGGCACGTCCGTGCGTCCGCGCGCGCCGCCGAAGGCCGAGCCGCGCCATTCGCGGCCCGTCACCAGCTGGAACGGGCGCGTGGCAATCTCCTGGCCGGCCGCCGCCACGCCGATGATGAACGACTTGCCCCAGCCCTTGTGCGTGCACTCAAGCGCCTGGCGCATCAGCGTCGTGTTGCCGACGCATTCGAAACTGTAGTCGGCGCCGCCGTCCGTCAGCTGCACGATGGCGTCGACCACGTTCTCCACCTCGTTCGGGTTAATAAAATGCGTCATGCCGAACTTGCGCGCGATGGCCTGGCGCGCCGGATTGATGTCGATGCCGATGATTTTATCGGCGCCGACCATCTTCGCCGCCTGGATCACGTTCAGGCCGATGCCGCCCAGGCCGAACACGGCCACGTTGGCGCCCGCCTCGACCTTGGCCGAGAACAGCACGGCGCCCACGCCGGTGGTGACGCCGCAGCCGATGTAGCAGACCTTGTCGAACGGTGCGTCTTCACGGATCTTCGCCAGGGCGATTTCCGGCACCACGATGTAGTTGGAAAAGGTGGAGGTGCCCATGTAGTGGAACAGCGGCTGGCCGTTCAGCGAAAAGCGGCTGGTGGCGTCCGGCATCAGGCCGCGGCCCTGCGTGGCGCGGATGGACTGGCACAGATTGGTCTTTTGCGACAGGCAGAACTTGCACTGGCGGCATTCCGGCGTGTACAGGGGGATGACGTGGTCATCCTTCTTCAGCGTCGTCACGCCCGGTCCCACGTCGACCACGATGCCGGCCCCCTCATGGCCGAGGATGGCGGGAAAGATGCCTTCCGGGTCGGCGCCCGACAGGGTGTAGTAATCGGTGTGGCAAATGCCGGTGGCTTTCAGCTCGACCAGCACTTCGCCGGCACGCGGGCCGGCCAGGTCGACTTCTTCGACGCTCAAGGGAGCGCCGGCCTTCCATGCGATGGCGGCTTTGGTTTTCATGGGTTTTCTTCCTGCTCGGTTTCAGATGCGCCATTATGCGGCGCCGGCAGCGGCGGCGGCGCAAGCGGCACCGCGATTGTCTGAAAACGCGGCGCATTTGTCCGCTGGCGCGGCACGGTGCAGCAGCGCACGGAAAAGCGGCAGGCGCGCGCGTATGCTGGCGCCAGTACGCTGTCCGTTTGCGCCAGATCAATCTTGCCAACATAGACACGCGCATTCTTGGCACAAGCCCGACACCGATAGAGCAGCCGTTGCGTCATTCCCGCAGGAGACTGACATGCGCCATGTGTTTTCCCGCTTTTCCCGCCCCTGGCCGGCCCTGCTGCTGGCATGCTGCCTGGCCCTGCTTGCCGCCTGCGGCGGCGGCCACCACGACCATCCGCCCGGCGCCGCCACGGGCAGCCTGACGGTCACCCTCGGCGGCTTGCCGGCCGGCGTGGCGGGCGCCGTGACGGTCACCGGCCCGGCATCCTACAGCCGGCAGTTGACGGCCAGCACCACACTGACGGACCTGGCGCCCGGCGCCTACGCCGTCGGCGCCGCCAGCGTGGCCTACGGCACGGGCAGCCTGGCGCCCACGCCCGCCACGCAGCAAGTCCAGGTGAGTGCCGGGGCCACGGCCAGCGCCACCGTCACATATGCCGCAGCCGCGCCGCTGGCCCTCTCGCTGCAGGAAGTGGCCAGCGGCCTGGACATGCCCATCTTCCTGACGGCGCCGCCCGGCGACAGCCGTCTCTTCATCGTCGAACGGGCGGGACGCATCCGCGTGCTCGAGAACGGCCAGCTGCTGGCCACGCCCTTCCTCGACATCAGCCCCCTCACCACCACCAGCGGCGAGCGGGGCCTGCTCTCGATGGCCTTCCATCCGCAATATGCAAGCAACGGCTATTTCTTCATCTATTACACCAACCTGGCGGGCGATATCGTCATCGAGCGACGGCAAGTGTCGGCCGGCAATGCCAACGTGGCCGATGCCCTGTCCGCGCTGACCATCATCACCATTGCCCATCCCACGTTCAACAACCACTATGGCGGCCTGCTCAGCTTTGGCCCCGATGGCTACCTGTATGCGGGCACGGGCGACGGCGGCAGCGGGGGCGATCCGCCCGGCAATGCACAGAATACAAACGTGCTGCTAGGCAAGCTGCTGCGCCTGGACGTCAACGCCAGCACGGTGGCCCAGCCTTACGCCATTCCTCCAGGCAATCCCTTTGCCGGCACGGCCGGCGGACGCGGGGAAATCTGGGCCTACGGCCTGCGCAATCCCTGGCGCTATGCCTTCGACGTGCCAGCCCAGCTGCTGTACATCGCCGACGTGGGCCAGGCCAATTGGGAAGAGGTCGATGTGCGCCCAGCAGGCCAGGCGGGCAACAACTATGGCTGGAACCTCATGGAAGGATTGCACTGCTACAACAGCGCCAGCTGCAACCAGGCGGGCCTGGTCCTGCCCGTCATCGAGTATGGCCACGATACGGCCGGCGGCTGCTCGATCACGGGCGGCTATGTGTACCGCGGCACGGCCTTGCCGGAACTGGCGGGACAATACCTGTACTCCGACTATTGCAGCGGCTGGCTGAAAAGTTTCAGCTACAGCAACGGTGCGGCCTCCGCCGTGACGGACTGGGGCATCACAAACGTGGGCAACATCCTGTCGTTCGGACAAGATGCGCAAAATGAGCTGTACCTGTTGAGCGGCACGGGCAAGGTGTACCGCATCGTACGTAAATAGCGCGCGCCCAGGCCGTCATTGGCGTGCGCGACGGCGTTTTTCGACGGCGCGCGGGGAAGCGGCTAGAATTGATATTTTCGCCGCGCTCCGCGCACCAGCCCAAGAGAACACCATGGCCCGTTTGAAACTTGAATTTCCCGAAGACCAGTACTGCTATTCCTCGCAACTGACGGTACGCACCACGGACATCAATGCCGGCAATCATCTCGGCAACGATTCCATGATCTCCATGATTTCCGAGGCGCGCGCCCGCTTCCTGTTTGAATTCGGCGTGCGCGACATCGAAGCGGACGGCACCGGCATCATCGTCACCGACCTGGCCACCACCTACCGCGCCGAGGCGCATGCGCGCGACCAGCTGCTGTTCGAAGTAGGCGTCATGGATTTCAATAAATACGGCGGCGACATCACCTTCCGCATCACGCGCCCGCGCGACACCACCCTGATCGCGATGGCCAAGTCCGGTTTTGTCTTCTTCAACTACAAGCGCAGCCAGGTCGTGCCCATGCCGGAAGATTTCGGCAGTAAATTTCCACAAGTCAATTGGATCGATTAGCGTAAGGCACACCGCCGCCATCATGCTGTATGCTTGTCAGTATGATATGTGAAATCGATGCAGACGGCCGCCGTGGCGGCGCCTGGCTATTGCTGCTGGCCGCATGGGCCATGCTGGCGCCGGGCGCCAGCATGGCGGCCCCGCCGCAAACGGTCATCCTGTATGGCGATGACGATTATGCCCCGTACAGCTATGTGGAACATGGCGTATTCAAAGGCATGTATGTCGATATCCTGCGCGCGGCGGCCCGCCAGCTGCCCGGCTATCGCCTCGAGCTGCAGGCCAGGCCCTGGAAACGGGGACTCGATGCGCTGGAAAAGGGCCAGGTATTCGGCCTGTTTCCCCCCGGACGCAAGACGGAGCGTCCGTACGTGCAGCCGTATTCAGCCATGCTGTACCGGGAATCGGTGGTGCTGTTCTGCCATGACGGCGTGATGCGCACGCCGCGCAGGCAATTCCCCGCCGATTTTGCGGGCTTGACGATAGGCGTCAATGCCGGTTTCCTGCTGTCGGAAAAATTGATGCAGCCGGCCCGGCAAGGGCTGCTGCGACTGGAGGCGGCCAAGGGCAATGAAGCCAACCTGAAAAAGCTGGCGCTGCGGCGCATCGATTGCTATGCCAGCGACCGCGGCGCGGCGCGCCATACGGCCAGGCTGCTGAACGGCGAACTGGCACGCCAGGGCTTTGTGCTGCACGAAGTGCTGGAATTGTCGTCCGAACCCACGTATATCGCCTACAGCGCCCAGGCCAGCCCGCCCTACAAGGCCGATTTCGTCGAAAAAATGAATGCCGCCCTGCAAACCTTGCGGCAGAACGGCGAGCTGGCACGCATCGAACAGGCTTATTTGCGCTGACGTGTCTGCGCCGGCGTGCCTGCTGGCGCCACCTTATCTGCGCTGCACCTGCGGCTGCATGGTCATCACGGGATTGCTGCGGCCCCTGGGCTTGACGCCAAAGGTATCCTTGAACCAGTCGTCGATCATCTGCTTTTCATAGCGCAGCGAGTCGTTGCTGGAATAGCGGTTGATGCGCTGCAAATAGGACATATCGGACAGCGCCGCATTGCCGCTGGCGATGACCTTGCCATTTTGCGCGAGTTCATAGCGCAGGCGCAGGCGCGGCCAATCGGTGCGGCCAGTCATCACGCGCACGTCAAAGGCGCCACGGCGCGCCAGATCCTCGCGCCCCGCCAGGTCGACATCGGTAATCTCGATCTTCAAATCCAGGCCTGGACGCAAGCCCTTGCCCAGCCACTGGAAATGCTCGGCCAGGCCGGCCAGCACCTGTTCGCGCTCGCGCGTACTGAATGGCAGGTCGGAAAAATCATCGGGTTTTTCGAAGCTGACCTGGACACCTGCCCAGGCGCTGCTGCTGGCCAGCAGCGCCAGCGCCGCCAGCCACGTTCTCGTCGCCTTGGAAATACGCATAATATTCCTTTCAGAAAATCCTATCAGCAGGCCACCGCCGCCATGCCAGTCATCGCGGCGCCTGGCCTCAATATAGCCTGAAGTAAAAATTTCTGGAGCGCAATACACGTCGGCCTCGGGCGGCCAGCCGCGCCGCCCTCGCCGCCTACCTCTTTGCCTGCCGCTTCGCCTGCACGCCAAAGGTCTGGGCAAACCAGTCATCGATCATCAGTTTTTCATAGCGCAATTTTTCATTGCTGGCATAACGATTGATGCGGTTCATATACGACATGTCGGACAGGGCCGCATCGCCACTGCTGATGACCTTGCCATCCTGCTCCAGCGCGTAGTGCAGGCGCATGCGCGGCCAGTCGACGCCGCCATTCAGAATGCGCAAGTCATTCATGCCATGCATGCGCGGCTGTTCGCGTCCCGCCAGGTCGATATCGCTCACCTCGATCTTCAAGGTCTGTCCAGCCGGCAATGCACGGCCCAGCTTGTCGAAATGCGCAGTCAATTCCTTCAGGACGTCCTCACGCTGGCGCTGGTCGAAAGGCAGGTCCGTGAATTGCTCGGGTTTGTTGAAATGCACCTCGGTGCCTGCCCAGGCGGCGCTACTGGCCAGCAAGGCTAGTCCGGCGATCAAGAGGCGCGGGATTTTCGTTTGCATGATGTGCCCTTTCAAGCGTATTGGTGGCGCTGCGGCCACTTCTTATCTGTCTTCAATATACCTGCAATGGCTGCTTTTTGAAGCCCAAGTCATACCTTGTTACTTTCTTTCTCGCGGCTCCACGACAGTGCTCGGTGGCATTTTTTTTGCAGATTCATTGGCAATATTAATTAAAACAAAGTATTGTCTTGAAAATATAGTTGCCTAAGCGATAAAGTATAGATAGCGGCGGCAGCGCTGTTTTCAAGTATCTTTTTGACATGCATGTTGCATGAATTGCGTCAATTATTCTTGCTTGTTGTTAATACTTAGCGGTCAGTCTACAATCGACAGAATGCGCCCGAAAAACGCGCAACGCCGGTAATGGCGCACAGGATAGCCTGGCGCAGGCGTCTCAGCATTGCGTCAGTTATGCCTTTTAGCGGAACTTGCCCTTATGTCATTTTTGTCTTCAGCGTCGCCCAAGTTACCTCCCTGGAAAGTCCTGCTCGTCGACGATGAACCCGACATCCACGACATCACCAAACTGACATTGAGCCGTTTCCGCCTCGAGGGCCGCGCGCTGAGCTTCGTGCATGCGTATAGCGGCGCCGAGGCCAAGCAGGTGCTGGCGCGCGAGGACGGTATCGCGCTCGTGTTCCTGGACGTGGTGATGGAACGCGAAGACAGCGGCCTGGAAGTGGCGCGCTGGATGCGCGAAGACCTGGGCAACCAGTTTACGCGCATCGTGCTGCGCACGGGGCAGCCGGGCCAGGCGCCGGAAGAACGCGTGATCGTCAACTACGACATCAACGACTACAAGGAAAAAACCGAGCTCGACCGCACCAAGCTGTTCACCACCACCTTTGCCGCCCTGCGCGCCTACCGCGACATCATGAAGGTGGAAGAGGCGCGCCAGGCCCAGCTGCACTACCGCGAAGGCCTCGAACGCGTCATCGCCGCCTCCGCGCACATCTTCAAGCAGCGCAACCTGCGCGACTTCGCCAGCGGCCTGCTGCAGCAAGTCGTGGCCCTGCTGCGCCTGGAAACGAGCATGCTGCTGCGCCTGCGCGGCGCCAGCGCCATCACGGGCGAGCAGGACTATGAAATCCTCGCGCAGATCGGCGACCATGAAGCCGATGGCGGCATGCTCAATCCCTCCCTGCTGTCGCAGCTGGACGATGCCAAGAGCAATAAAATCTCGCGCCTGCACGGCGACACCTATGTCGGCTACTTTCCGAACAGCAGCGGCAAGGCCTCCTTGCTGGTATTAAAGGGCGTGGAAGAAATTTCCGACCTCGATGCGCAATTGCTGGAAGTATTCTGCTCGGGCGTGGCGATTGCCTTCGACAACATCCTGCTGACGCAGGAAATCACCGATACCCAGGCCGAGCTGATACTGCGCCTGGGCGACGTGGTCGAATCGCGCTCGCACGAAGGGGGCAATCACGTGCGCCGCATGGCCGAAGTGTGCCAGCTGCTGGCGCAGGCGTCGGGCATGTCGGAAGAGGAAACCATGGTGCTGCGCCACGCGGCGCCCATGCACGACATCGGCAAGATTTCCACGCCCGACGCCGTGCTGCTGAAACCCGGCAAGCTCGACGCTGCCGAGTGGGAAATCATGAAGCAGCATCCGACGGTGGGCATGTCCATCCTCGACGGCTCGCAGCGCCCGCTCTTGAAGGCAGCGGCCGTGATCGCCCACCAGCACCATGAAAAATACGACGGCAGCGGCTACCCGCAGGGCCTGGTGGGCGACAACATCCACAAATACGCGCGCATCGCCGCCGTGGCCGACGTCTTCGACGCCCTCATGCACAAGCGCTGCTACAAGGACGCCTGGCCCCTGGAGCGCGTGGTCAGCTACCTGCGCGAAGTGAGCGGCAGCCACCTCGACCCGCAGTACGTGGAGTTGCTGATCGCAAACCTCGATGCAGCGCTTGCGCTGAATCAACGTTTCCCTGATTAAAAGCTGGCGGTGGTGTCGGATTACGCGGCCTTGCCGCTAATCCGACCTACCTGGCATGCCTTGAACCAACGCTTCCCTGATTAAAAGCCGGCGTAGGTCGGATTAGGCCGCAGGCCGTAATCCGACACCACCGCCAGCCACGCCAACGATGTTGTCGGATTACGCGCAAGCGCTAATCCGACCTACGGGACATGCGTTAAATCAACGTTTCCCTGATTAAAATCCGGCGGAGGTCGGATTACCCGATACGCACACCAACAAACCACGCGTCGGCCCAAGACCCCAACTTAGGCTCTCCGGGCCAAGCGGGCCTGAAAAATGTCGAGGGCAAGGCGCAGCGACGCAGACAGTACGCACGTACGGCAAGGAGCTGCAACGCCGCCATCGGCATTTTCTCAGGCCCGCATCTCCAGCCCGCCGTTTTTAACCTGGCCGCCGGCGTCGGATTACGCGGCCTTGCCGCTAATCCGACCTACGTGGCTCCAGCGGGAAGCGGATCTTGTAGTGCAATCCCATCCCCGGCGCACTGACCACCTTCACCGTCCCGCCCAGCGGCCCCGTCACGAGGTTGTACAGGATGTGCGCCCCGAGGCCGCTGCCGCCCGAGCCCCGCTTGGTCGTGAAGAAGGGGTCGAACAGCTGGCCCAGGGTGGCGCTGTCCATGCCCATGCCGTCGTCGCTGTAGTCGAGTTCCAGCATCTCGCCGGCCGTCCTGGCTGAAATCTTGATCTTGCCCGGCTCGCCTTCGGCAAAGCCGTGCACCAGTGAATTGACCACCATGTTCGTGACAATCTGCGAGACGGCGCCCGGATAGCTGCGCAGCTGCACTTCGGGCGCGCAATCGATTTCCACCCTGACGGGCTTGCCCTTGAGCTTGGGTTGCAAGGACAGCAGGATTTCATCGAGGTATTTGCGCAAGTTAAAGCTGCGCAATTCGTCCGAGGACTGGTCCACGGCCACCTGCTTGAAGCTGCGCACCAGCGCCGCGGCGCGCTGCGTATTCGTCGTCATGATGCGCAGGGTCTGGTCGATGATGTCGAAGAATTGCCGCAAGCCGTCTTCATCGAGCTGGCCGCCGTCCAGGTCTTCGCGCGTGAGCTTCAATTCCTGCACCAGGTGGCTGGTGGCCGTCACGCAGATGCCTAGCGGCGTATTGATTTCATGCGCCACGCCCGCCACCAGGCGTCCCAGGGAGGCCAGCTTTTCCTGGCGCACCAGTTCCGATTGCGCTTCCTGCAAGGCGCTCAAGGCGCTGTTCAGGGCCGCATTCTGCTCTTCCAGCGCTTCCTTGGCGCGGCGCATGGCGCTGTCGGCCTGGATGCGGGCCATCGCCACGGCCACGTGGCTGGCCATGAAGGCCAGCACGTCCAGTTCAGCCTGGCCATACACGACGGAGCTGTCGTAGCTTTGCACGATGATCACGCCATATTTTCTCTCGCCCAGCAGCATGGGCGCGCCCATCCAGCTGGCGATGCCGACATTGCCCAGCGGCTCGTCTATCTCGCCGCTGGCCACCAGCGCCGCATAGCTGCCGGCATCGAGCAGACAGGCCTGGCGGCGCGCCAGCACATACGAGCTCATGCCGATGCCATAGTGGAAGCGTTTCACGGGCGCCTGCGCATCCTTTTCATCGACGAAATACGGAATCGTGATGTCCTTGTTGTCCGGGTGGTACAGGGCGATGAGGAAATTCTTCGCCGTCACCAGTTCGCTGATGATGGCGTGCAGGCGCGCATACAGGGTGGTGGCGTCGGCCGCCTGCGCCGACAGGCTGGCGATTTCATACAGCGCGTGCTGCAGGCTTTCCGCGCGCCGGCGCTCGGCCACCTCGTGCGCCAGCAGAGCCGTGCGCTCCTGCACCGCCTTTTCCAGCCGGTCCATGCTTTGCATGCCCTGCAGGGCGCTCGACACATGCGTGGCGATCAGCGCGAACAGGGCCTGGTCTTCCAGGCTGAAGCGGTGCTCGGCGTCATAGCTCTGGATGACGATGGCACCGAGCACCTGGTGCTGCTGGTCCAGCAGCGGGCAGCCTATCCAGTGCTCGGCCGCCGTGCCGCCGCCCCAGGCACCGCCGCCGATGGCGCGCATGGCGTCGTCGTCGGCCGTCATCACCAGCTGCTTGCGGTTGACGATGACCCAGGCCGTGGGCGACTGCGCCGCGCTGGCCAGGCGCACGCCAGCGTCCGGGTCGGGCGCCGCGTCGAATTCATCGACAAAATACGGAAAGCGCACGAGGCCGTCGTCACGGTCGCTCAGGGCCACGTAAAAGTTCGCCGCGTACATGATGCGCCCCAGCGCCGCATGCACGGCCCGCAGGAATTCGCTGATATCGCTGCAGGTGCTCGAGCGCTGCCCGATTTCCAGCAACACGGTTTGCACGGCTTCCAGGCGGCTGAGACGACTTTCCATGTGTTTACTTAGTGCCTTTTGTAAATATATGTTTTTGAAAATTAATATTATCAGTTCGGCCCTCCCTTGGCACGGCAAAATACCGGGCAACTTGCTGTGAGGCAGCACAACACGCGTCGTGCCGGCATTTGCCAGGCTGGCGATACGGTGGCAGACTAGACCCCCTCCACAGACCAGATCGCCCCCATGACCGCACCGCTACGCGCCACCCTACGCCCCTACACGCTTGCCGGCCTGCTGCTGTTTGCCGCGCTGGGCATGCCGCCGCTGTGCGCCGCGCCACCCGCCGCCGTGCCGGCGGCCGAGACGGCCGATGGCGGGCGCTATTTCGGCCCCCTCGTCGACGGCAAGATGCACGGCCAGGGCCGGCTCGAGTACGCGAGCGGCGCGTTTTATGAAGGGGGCTTCGCGCGCGGCGTGTTTTCCGGCCAGGGCAAGCTGCGCCAGGCCTCGGGCGTCGAATACACGGGCGAGTTCCGCCAGGGCGCCTTCGATGGCCTCGGCCGCTACACCTCGCCCAAGGGCGAAATCTATGCGGGCAGCTTCGTCAAGGGCAGCTTCGATGGGCAAGGCCGCTTCCAGGGCGCCGACGGCGCCACCTTCGAAGGCCATTTCCAGCACTGGCGCCCGCACGGCGCCGGCAAGCTGACCGACACGGACGGCACCGTCTTCGAGGGCGAATTCGTCCAGGGCCAGGTGCTGGGCCAGGCGAAGGTCACCACCAGCGACGGCATCCATTACGAAGGCACGCTGAAAGACTGGAAATTCGACGGCGAGGGCGTGCTGCGCACGGCCGACGGCGATGAATACCGGGGCGGCTTCAAGAATGGCCAGTTCGACGGCAAGGGCGTGCTGCGCTACGCCGTGGCGCAGGCGGACGGCCGGCGCGAAGACAGCGGCCACTGGACGGAAGGCCAGCTGGACGACCCGGCCGCAGACAAGCTCACGCGCGACAATATCGAGCTGGCCCTGTACCAGCAGCGCAGCCTGCTCGACGGCGCCCTGGCCCGCATCGCGCCGCGCGACCCGACGAAAAAGATCAATCTGTACCTGCTGGGCGTGGCCGGCGACGGCGCGCAGGAAGTGTTTCACCGCGAAACGGCCTTCGTGCAGCGCCAGTTCGACCGCGATTACGGCACCGTGGGCCGCTCCTTGATGCTCGTCAACAGCCGCAACACGGTGGCGCAGCAGCCGATGGCCACGCGCACCAGCATCGCCGCCAGCCTCGACGCCCTGGGCGCGAAGATGGACAAGGCCAACGACATCCTGTTTTTATTTCTCACCAGCCACGGCTCGCCCGAACACGAACTGGCGCTGGCGCAAAACGGCATGGACCTGCACAGCCTGCCCGCGCAAGAGCTGGCGTCCATGCTCAAGCACAGCGGCATCCGCTGGAAGGTCATCGTGATCTCGGCCTGCTATGCGGGCGGCTTCATTGCGCCCTTAAAAGATGACAACACCCTCATCATCACGGCCGCGCGCAGCGACCGCACCTCGTTCGGCTGCGACGACCAGAACGATTTTACCTATTTCAGCGAAGCGTATTTCAAGGAAGCCTTGCCCAAGAGCGCAGGCTTTGCCGAAGCGTTCGACAAGGCAAAAGTGCTGGTGCAGGCGCGCGAGGCGGCCGATTTCCGCGAAGGCGGCATGGAGGCGGAAGAGCATTCCGAGCCGCAGCTATTCCAGGGCAAGGCCATCGCCGCGCAGCTGAAGGCGTGGCGCGCCCAGCCACGCTAAGCCGGGCACGCCCGCCCGCCTTTCTGTACAATAGCCGTCACCATGCGACGATTCTTCCTCATTTTGCTGCTGTTCGTGCTTCCGCTCCAGATGTCCTGGGCCGCGGCGAGCGCGTATTGCCTGCACGAGGAAGGCAAGGCGGCGCAGCACCTGGGCCACCACAGCCACCAGCACAAGGCCGATGCGGACAAAAAACCCGCCGGCGACAAAGCCGACAAGCAAGCCAAAGGCCAGCCACACAGCGACTGCAACGTCTGCCATGGCATCGGCCACGCATGGCTGCCGGCCGGCTCCAGCCTGCCCGTCGGCGACATGGCGTCCGTCAACGCGGACACCTCTCCCTTCTTTTACGCTTCCCACATCCCGGACGCTCCCAAGCGCCCCGACTGGTCGTCGGCCATCTAGGCCGACGGGACGTTTCTTTCACTGATCGCAATATGCGGGCCTGACTAAAGCAGGCGCCAGCCTGCGCGTCCCGTCGAATTCTTTTCCATGCTTTTGGAGAATTCGATGTACCGAATCATCTTGGTATTTTCCGCTGGCCTGCTGGCCGGCAACTTTGCGTATGCGCAAACACCTGAAGAACCCGCCGGCCCGCTGAGCCTGCCCGCCGCGCTGCTGCTGGCCGAAGGCGGCAACGCCACCCTGTCGGCCGCCCGCCATGAACTGGCGGCCCAGGGCGGCGCCCTGCAGCAGGCGCGCGCCCTGCCCAACCCGGAACTGCAAACGGTGCTGGAAGACACGCGGCGCGCCACGCGCAGCACCACCGTGCAACTCAACCAGTTGATCGAACTGGGCGGCAAGCGGGGCGCGCGCACCGCCGTCGCCCAGCGCGGCGAAGACGTGGCGCAGGCCGGCCTTGCACTGCAGCAAGCCGACACGCGCGCGCAAGTCACGTCCGCCTTTGTCGATGTGCTGGCGGCGCAGGAAGGCTTGCGCCTGGCCGACAGCGCGCAGGCGCTGGCCGCGCGCGCCAGCGACATCACGGCGCGCCGGGTCACGGCCGGCAAGGCGTCCCCGGTCGAGGAAACCCGCGCCAGGGTCGCCGAAGCAAGCGTCAAGCTGGAACTGAACCTGGCCCGCAGCGCCCTGGCTGGCGCCCGCAAGCGCCTGGCCGCCTTGTGGGGCAATGCCGCGCCCCGCTTTAGCGTGGCCGAGGGCCGCCTGGAAACCCTGCCCGAGCTGCCGCCAGGCAGCGAACTGGCGGCACGGCTGGAGCAGGCGCCGGCCGTGCGCCAGGCCCGCAGCGCGCTGGCGCAGCGGCAAGCCATGCTGGACGTGGAACAGCGGCGCGCCACGCCCGACGTCACGGTGAGCATCGGCATGAAACGCTCGGAAGAACTGGGCCGCAACCAGGCCATCATCGGCCTGGCCCTGCCGCTGCCCCTGTTCGACCGCAATGCGGGCAACAAACTGGACGCCTTGCGCCGCAGCGACAAGGCCAGCGACGAGCTGGCCGCCGCCCGCATCGCCGTGCAGACGGCCGTGGCTGCCGCCAGCGAACGCCTGGCCACGGCCCGGCTCGACGTGGAAAGCTTGCGCCAGGACATCTTGCCAGGCGCCCAGAGCGCCTATGACGCGGCCAGCAAGGGCTTTGAGTTCGGCAAGTTCGCCTTCCTCGACGTGCTCGATGCCCAGCGCACCTTGCTGCAAGCCAAAAACCAATACCTGCGCGCGCTGACCGAAGCGCAACACGCCGCTGCCGAGATCGAGCGCCTGCTGGGCGCCCCCGCCCCCCTGTAAGGAATCCATGACAATGAACATCACACTCAACAAAAAGCAGGCGATCGCCATAGTCTCCATCGCGGCCGCCGGCATCGTGCTCGCTACCCTCATCCTCGGCACGGGCAATTCCAGCACCGCGCCGCCCACCGCCGCCAAGGTGGAAGCCCATGCTGAAAAGAAAGACGAACACGGCCACGCAGAAGTGGAAGGTAAGCTGGAGCTGAGCACCGCGCAAAGCAAGGCAGCCGGCGTCGTCATCGCCACGGCCGCGTCCGGGCGCATCAAGACGACGGTCGCCCTGCCCGGCGAAATCCGTTTCAACGAAGACCGCACGGCCCACGTCGTGCCGCGCCTGGCCGGCGTGGTGGAAGCCGTGCACGCCGACCTGGGCCAGCTGGTGAAAAAGGGGCAGGTACTGGCCGTCATCGCCAGCACGGAACTGTCGGAACAGCGCAGCGCGCTGCTGTCGGCGCAGCGGCGGCTGTCGCTGGCCCGCTCCACGTATGAGCGCGAAGAAAAGCTGTGGCGCGAAAAAATTTCGGCCGAGCAAGATTACCTGCAGGCCCAGCAAGCGTGGCGTGAGGCGGAAATCGCCGTGCAGAACGCGCAGCAAAAGCTCGGCGCGCTGGGCGCCAGCGGCGCAGCCAAGGGGCCGCTGAACCGCTACGACATCCGCGCGCCGTTCGACGGCATGGTGCTGGAAAAACACATCACCCTGGGCGAAGCCGTCAAGGAAGACGCGAACATCTTCGTCATTTCCGACCTGTCGACGGTATGGGCGGAAATCGCCGTGCCGGCGAAAGACCTGGCCACCGTGCGCATGGGAGGCAAGGCGGAGGTGAAAGCCAGCGCTTTCGACGCCAGCGCGCAAGGCACGATCACCTATGTGGGCGCGCTGCTCGGTGAACAGACGCGCACGGCCAAGGCCCGCATCAGCCTGGCCAATCCCGACATGGCCTGGCGCCCGGGCCTGTTCGTCACGGTGGAAGTGGTGTCCGGCGAAGCGGACGCGCCCGTCACCGTGCAGAGCACGGCCATCCAGACAGTGGAAGACAAGCCCGTCGTCTTCGTGCAGGTGAAGGATGGCTACCAGGCCACGCCCGTGGTGCCGGGGCGCAGCGATGGCAGCTTGACGCACATCAAGCAGGGCCTGGCCGCCGGCACGCCGTACGCGGCGCAAGGCAGTTTTGTCCTGAAGTCCGAGCTGGGCAAGGACTCCGCCGGCCACGAACATTGATCACGTCAAAGCTAAGGAAACCATCATGTTTGAACGCTTGATCCGCTTCGCCATCGACCAGCGCTGGCTGGTGATGCTGGCCGTGGCCGCGATGGCCGGCCTGGGCATCTACAGCTATCAAAAGCTGCCCATCGACGCCGTGCCCGACATCACCAACGTGCAGGTGCAAATCAATACCCAGTCGGCCGGCTACTCGCCGCTGGAAACCGAGCAGCGCGTGACGTTCCCCATCGAGACGGCCATGGCCGGCTTGCCCAACCTGGAACAGACGCGCTCGCTGTCGCGCTATGGCCTGTCGCAAGTGACCGTGATCTTCAAGGATGGCACGGACATCTATTTTGCCCGCCAGATGATCAACGAGCGCTTGCAGGAAGCCAAGGAAAGTTTACCGGCCGGCATCACGCCGAAGATGGGGCCTGTCTCCACGGGCCTCGGCGAAATCTATTTGTGGACGGTGGAAACGGAAAGCGGCGCGAAAAAGCCGGACGGCACGCCCTACACGCCGACGGACTTGCGCGAAATCCAGGACTGGATCATCAAGCCGCAATTGCGCAATGTCACGGGTGTGACGGAAATCAACGCCATCGGCGGTTACGCCAAGCAATACCAGGTGGCGCCGTATCCGGAAAAACTGGCCGCCTACGGCATCAGCCTGCAAGACGTGGTGACGGCGCTCGAGCGCAACAACAGCAACGTGGGCGCCGGCTACATCGAACGGCAAGGCGAGCAGTTGCTGATACGCGCGCCGGGCCAGGTGGCGTCCAAGGATGACATCGGCAACATCGTCGTCGCCAACGTGCAGGGCGTGGCGATCCGCATCCGCGACGTGGCCGACGTGGTGCTGGGGCGCGAGCTGCGCACGGGCGCGGCCACGGAAAACGGCCGCGAAGTGGTGCTCGGCACCGTCTTCATGCTGATCGGGCAGAACAGCCGCGCCGTGTCGCAAGCCGTCGATAAAAAAATGGTGGAAATCAACCGCAGCCTGCCGAAAGGCGTGCACGCCGTCACCGTGTATGACCGCACGGTCCTCGTCGACAAGGCGATCAATACGGTGAAGAAAAACCTGCTCGAAGGCGCGGTATTGGTGATCGCCATCCTGTTCC
Source organism: Janthinobacterium sp. GW822-FHT07H11 (assembly GCF_058798615.1). Taxonomy (NCBI): domain Bacteria; kingdom Pseudomonadati; phylum Pseudomonadota; class Betaproteobacteria; order Burkholderiales; family Oxalobacteraceae; genus Janthinobacterium; species Janthinobacterium sp. GW822-FHT07H11. The sequence continues at coordinate 1,001,089 of NZ_CM179507.1, read as the reverse complement.
TGTTCCTCGGCAATATCCGCGCGGCCGTCATCACGGCCATGGTGATACCGCTGGCCATGCTGTTCACGTTTACGGGCATGGTGCAATACCATGTGAGCGCCAACCTGATGAGTCTGGGGGCGCTCGATTTCGGCATCATCATCGATGGCGCCGTGGTGATCGTGGAAAACTGCGTGCGCCGCCTGGCCCATGCGCAGCAAAAGCTCGGGCGGCCGCTGACCTTGCAGGAACGTTTTCATGAAGTGTTTGCGGCATCGCAAGAAGCGCGCCGGCCCTTGCTGTATGGTCAGCTGATCATCATGGTCGTCTACCTGCCCATCTTCGCGCTGACGGGCGTGGAAGGGCGCATGTTTACGCCGATGGCCCTGACGGTGGTGATTGCCTTGCTGGGCGCCATGCTGCTGTCGATCACCTTCATTCCGGCCGCCGTGGCGCTGTTTATCGGCGACAAGGTGGCGGAAAAGGAAAACGCCATCATGCGCGCCGCCAAGCGCTGGTATGCGCCGCTGCTGGACCAGGTGATGCGCAACACGCCCGTCGTGCTGACGGGCGCGGCGGTGGCCGTCGTGCTGTCGGGCTTGCTGGCCACGCGCATGGGCAGCGAATTCGTGCCCAGCCTGAACGAGGGCGACATCGCCATCCAGTCCTTGCGCATCCCCGGCACCAGCTTGACGCAATCGCTGGCCATGCAGCAGCAGCTGGAAAGCAAGCTGATGGCAAACCACAAGGAAATCGCGCGCGTGTTCGCCCGCACGGGAACGGCCGAGATCGCCTCTGACCCGATGCCGCCGAATATTTCCGACGGCTACATCATGTTGAAACCCCGCAGCGAGTGGCCGGAACCGACAAAGTCGCGCGAGCAATTGCTGGCGGAAATCGAAGCGACGGCCACCAGTTTGCCGGGCAACAACTACGAGTTTTCGCAACCGATCCAGCTGCGCTTCAATGAACTGATTTCCGGTGTGCGCAGCGACGTGGCCGTGAAACTGTTCGGCGACGACATGGCCGTCCTCGACAGCACGGCAGCGAAGATCGCGGGCGTGCTGGGCAAGATACCGGGCGCAACAGAGGTGAAAGTCGAACAGACGACGGGGTTGCCGATGCTGACGGTGCAGATCGACCGCGAGCAGACGGCCCGCTATGGCTTGAATATTGCCGACGTGCAAGCGGCGATCGCCACGGCCATCGGCGGGCAAGAGGCGGGCACGCTGTTCCAGGGCGACCGCCGCTTCGACATCGTCGTGCGCCTGCCCGACAGCCTGCGCAGCGACCTGGAGCAACTCAAACGCCTGCCCATCGCCCTGCCCCTGGGCGCGGCGGCGGAAGGCCGCGCCCGCTTCATCCCGCTCGGCGAAGTGGCCAGCCTGCAAGTGGCGCCGGGGCCGAACCAGATCAGCCGCGAAGACGGCAAGCGCCGCATCGTCATCAGCGCCAACGTGCGCGGGCGCGATATCGGCTCGTTCGTGGCCGACGCCACGCGGCAGCTGCAAGCGCAGGTGGCCATTCCGGCCGGCTACTGGACCAGCTGGGGCGGCCAGTTCGAGCAATTGCAGTCGGCCACGAAACGCCTGGAACTGGTGGTGCCCGTGGCCCTGGCCCTCGTGTTTGTGTTGCTGTTCGCCATGTTCGGCAACGTGAAGGATGGGCTGTTGGTCTTCAGCGGCATCCCGTTCGCCTTGACGGGCGGCATCGTCGCCCTGTGGCTGCGCGACATCCCCATGTCGATCTCGGCGGCCGTGGGCTTCATCGCCCTGTCCGGCGTGGCCGTGCTCAACGGCCTGGTGATGATCGCCTACATCCGCCAGCTGCGCGAACAGGGCATGCCCTTGCAGGATGCGATACGCGAGGGAGCGATCACGCGTTTGCGGCCCGTCTTGATGACGGCGCTGGTGGCCTCGCTGGGCTTCGTGCCGATGGCCATTGCCACGGGTACGGGCGCCGAAGTGCAGCGCCCGCTGGCCACCGTGGTGATCGGCGGCATTTTGTCGTCGACGGCCCTGACGCTGCTGGTGCTGCCATTGCTGTACCGGCTGGCGTATGCCGTAAGAGGCAGGCCGGATTAGCGGGGGCCGCCGAGGTCGCAAGCGCGTAATCCGACGCATTGTCGACGCTGGTGGCAACGTCGGATGACGGCCTTTCAGGCCTGATCCGACCTACCTGGCTGCTGTACCGGCTGGCGTACCGCAGGCAAGAAAAGGTAGAGGAGGATGTAGGTCGGATTAGCGTGGCCGAAGGACACGCGTAATCCGACACGTTGTGCAGCTTACGGCCGGCGGTAGCCGCCTTCGATCCAGTTCGCCGCCGACGTGGCGTTGAACTTGAAGGCGGCCGAGGTGCGTACCTTGGCGATCTGTTCGCCGTCGGCGTCGTAGGCGCTCAGTTCCGCGTATGGATGGTCTTCGTCGGGCACGATGTCGAACATGACCTTGATCTGCCCCTCGTCGGTGGCGACGAACACATTCTTGTGCAATTGCGCATGCAGCTGCTGCTCGTGGCGGCGCAGCACCTCGGACGCCGTCTTCACCAGCGTGTTAAACGCGTTGACGTCGAGCGGCTTCGGGTTTTTCTTGTCGCGGCCCATGGTCCACGGGCCCACCAGGGCCGGCTCCGGCTCGCCATCCTTGATCATGGCCACGGCCCAGCCTTCATCTTCCTCGTTCTTGATCACGCGCGCCGTCCAGCCGTTGCCTACCCACAGGCGCGGTTCCTGGATCGGGGCGTCGTTGTCCTGCTCGGTGGATTCGTCGGAAAAATCGGGGAAATCGGTACTCATGGCGGTGCTCGTGATGGAAGGTCGGGGCTAGCATGATAGTCGAAATCGACCGCCCGTGCCGCCCGGACGGGGCCGGCGGCACGTCCACCGCCTGCCTGCCACGTACGCAGCAGGCAGGCGCAGCCAAGCCAGCGCCGCGCGCTTGCACAACTGCGCCCGCCTGCCCGTCAGCACATGGACATGGTGGGCCGGCCGGGCCAGGTCAATGGCGGGCCGGGCGGTACCCAGCGCGGGTCGATCGCAGGCAACGGAGCGTGGTAGTTGAACGGGTTGATGATGATCGGCGGGATCGCCGATGGCGCACCGACGGGTTCGGCGCAAGACTGCGTGGCGCTACGCTGGCGCGTGATGCGATGGTCAGGGGGGGATAGCGATTGATCCCCGGTATCTGCAAACAAAAGCATGTTGCCCTCCTTGCGCGACTGAGGTATTCAGTATAGGTCGGCTTGCGCGCATTACAAGAAAAGAAATCTTGTTAAAAACCAGCCTTTTCGCCCGCCGCGCGCCGTCCATGCCGCCAATATGACCGCCTGTCGCACGCCGCTGGCCACGGCGCTGGCCGTCCCCTACAGTGTGAACATGTTCCACCCCGTCACCACCACACAGAGGCCCATCATGAAAAAAATACTCGCGTTCGCCCTTATCGTCGTCCTGGCCTGCCTGTTCCTCGACAAGGTCGGTTCCAGCGACATGGTGATGCACATCGATGGCGATGACATCGACGGCCCGCTCGGTGCCCTGTTCGCGCTGGTGTTTGCCAGTGGCGGCCTGCTGCTGGCTGCCGTGGCGCTCGTCTGCGCCGCCGTCGTCGCGGGCGTGGTGCTCGCTGGCGTGGGCCTGTTCCTGGTGGCGGCCGTGGCGGCCTGCATGGTGCTGGCCCTGGCCTTGACGGCGCCCGTGCTGCTGCCGCTGCTCATTCCCGTCGCCATCGTCTGGCTGCTGGTCAGCCGCAGCCGCAAGCAGCAGGCGCGCCAGCACAGCCTGTAATCACTGTGCCATGAACTTGCTGAGCACGCCATCGCCGCCGCCGTCATTCTGCTCGATACGGTTGCGCCCGCCCCGCTTGGCGCGGTACAGCGCCTCGTCGGCGCGCGCCAGCACGGCGTCGCAATCGGCATCCGTGCCGGCCATGGCCGCCATGCCGATGCTGACCGTAATCGTGATCGTGACCAGGATGCCGCCCTCGACCGTCAGCGCACTTTCCGCCACGCGCCTGCGCAGCCGCTCGGCAAACACGGCGGCCGCCGCCAGGTCGGTACCGGGCAGCAGGATGGCAAACTCTTCCCCGCCCACGCGGCCCGGCACGTCGACCTTGCGCAGTTCCTGGCACATCAGCGCCCCCAGGTGGCGCAGCACGGCATCGCCCACGGCGTGGCCATGCTCGTCGTTGACGCGCTTGAAGTGATCGATATCGAGCATCAGCACGGTGGCGCAGCTGGCCAGTTCGCGCTGCAGGCGCGCATGCTCATTTTCCAGCGCCGCCATGAACTGGCGCCGGTTCGGCAAGCCCGTCAGGAAGTCCGTGGTGGCCAGCTGCAGCAGTTCCGCATTCATGCGCTTGCGCTCGGTAATGTCGAGCGATGACACCATGACAAAGTCCAGGCTGTCCGCATGGCCCGGCATCACCAGCAAGCTCAGTTCGTTCTGCCGCGCCGCGCCGTCAAGCCGCACGAAGCTGCTTTCGCACTCGTACAGGTGGGCGCCGCCGGCCAGCGCCAGCAAGGCATCGCCAAAGCGGGGCAAGGCGCTGTCGTCGAAATTCTGCGCCAGTCCCAGCGCGCCGCGCCGCTGGTCCTCTTCGTTGGCGCGTACCTGCGCCAGCGCCGCGCCATTCGCGTCGATGATACGCACCAGTCCCGCCAGGCGCTTGAGCTCGCCAGGATGCTCCTGCAGATAGGTGTCAAGCTCGCCCGTGCCCGATGCGGCGAGCGCATCGAGCGCGGCGCGCACGGCCGACCAGTCCTGTTCCCACAGGGCCACGGGGGCATGGTCGTACAGGCTGCGGAAGCGCGCTTCGCCCGCACGCAGCGCCAGCGCCACCTGCGCCTGCTCGATGGCCATGCCCGCCAGGTGGGCCGCCTCGCCCAGCCGCGCCAGGTGTCCCGCGCCGGGCAGCATCGGTTCGCGGTGATAGGCCATCAGCACGCCGAGCAGCTTGCCCGAGCCGCCACGCACGGGCTCTGCCCAGCACGATTGCAGCTGGGCCCGCCATGCCAGTTCCATCGTGCCCTGCGTCCCGGCATCGGCATGCAAGTCCGCCACGATCACGCGCTGGCCGCTCCGCACGGCTTGCGCGGCGATGCCGTGCACGCCCTGCAAGGTACTGAGGTCGTGGCCATGGCTGGACAGGTTGAAGAACGCGGGCAGGCTGGGCGCCGCCCCCAGCACCAGCCGGTTGCGGCTCTCGTCGAGCAGCAGGATGCTGCATAACATGGCCGGATGGTCGGCCTGCACGGCCAGCACCACGCTTTCCAGCACCCGCTCCAGCGGCGCGCCCGTGGCCAGCATTTCCAGCACTTGCCGCCGCGTATGTTCGCGCCGCTCCACCTGGCTGCGCTCGCTGATATCGCGGAAAGTCCACAGCCGCGCCTGCTCATTGCCCAGCTGCATGCTGCGGATGTATTGCTCGATCACCCGCCCGTCGCGCAGGTGCAGCACATCGCGCCGCTCGCGGTGGCCTTGCGGCGCGCGCGCGCGGGCCTGCAGGAAGGGCACGGCCTGCTCCAGCTGGCTCTCCACATGGCGTACCAGCGCGTCGCCATCGGCTTGCCAGTCGAGCGCATCGGGCACCTGCCACAAGTCGCGGAAACGCCGGTTCGACGTGAAGATGCGGCCATCCACATTGTCGACCAGGATGCCGTCGATGGTCGAGTCGAGTATGTTGCGCAGCATGGCCTGGCTGCGCTGCGCCGCCTCGGCCATGGCCAGCACGCTGGCCTGCCCCTGTTCCAGCTGGCCCGCCAGTTCGCTGGCGCGCGCCAGCGCCCCCTGCGCGCGCGCGCGGCTGGCGGCCAGCAGCCAGGCGGCCAGCGCCAGCGCCAGGCTGACCAGGACGCCCGTCCAGGCCACGGCCCGCGGCCGTTCCAGCGTGTCGCCGTCGAAACCGGGCATGGCGCGCACGCGCAAGGTCCAGGCATGGCCGGCGATCGTCAACGCCTGCCGCGACGCCAGCGTGGCCGAGGCCAAGGCCGAGCGCGTCCCCGGCATGCTGTCGTACATCAGCGCGGCCTCGTTCAGCTGCGCGCCATCGTAGATTTCCAGGTCCAGCTGGCGCGACGCCTCGCCCCCCACGCCAGCCATCAGGTCGCCCATGCGGAACGGCGCGAAGACCCAGGCGCGCAGCGCGGCGCGGCGCTGTTCCACGCTGGCATGCACCAGGCCATTGTCATACACGGGCAGGACGATCAGGAAGCCATGCGCATCGCCATTGCCGCGATCCTGCACCAGGTGGATCTTGCCCGTCATGACAGCGAGCCCCGTGTCGCGCGCCTGCTCCAGCGCCGCGCGGCGCACCGGCTCGGACAGGATATCGTAGCCGAAGGCCAGCAGGTTGCTGTCGCTCAAGGGTTCCAGGTAAGTGATGGGGGCGTGCCAGGCGCGCTGGCCGGGCGGGCGGATGGCATAGCCGGGATAGCCCTCCATGCGTACCTGTGCCTCGTGCCGCGCGCGCGCCGCGCCCGACACCAGCGGCAGATAACCGACGCCATGGATGCCGGGAAAATGACGGTCCACCTGCTGCTGCGCCAGGTAGGCATGGAACTCGGCGCGCGTGACATCCTGCGAACTCGCATACAGGCCCTGCACGCCGTGCAACACCTGGATATACGTCTGCATGCGGCCGACGATGCTGCCCACCAGTTCGCGCACGCGGAAATCAAAATCGGCCTGGACCTGCTGCTCGCTCACATCGTTGGCATTGCGCCAGGCGCCATATGTCAGCCCCAGGCACAGCGCCAGCACCAGCGCGGCAAACAGGCGCGGCCCCACCCAGTCCGACACTGGCTTGGCAAGAAACAACGGAGCTGCGCGTTTGTTCATGGCTGGCTGAAAAGCTGATCGGGCATCTGACCACCGCAAGTCACGCACCAGGCTGGCAGCGGGCTAAAGCATCTACCATCAGTAGCAGATATGAATGATAGTACGTTACAGCAGGCGGGCTTGCAATGCTGTATTTTGTGTTAAAAAGACCACACATTACGGAGCTGCAACGGAGTTTTCCCGGCATAAAGTCGACGCGTACGTAACTGATAATGATTCTCATTTATAATTGTCTCCCCAGCTCTCTTCCGCGCCCGCCCATGCCTTCCTCCCGTGACACTTCCTGGCACCTACCGCTGACCACGCCCAGACTGGCGCTCAGTGCGGGCACCCTGTCTTTCCCCGAGCCGGCGCACGGCGTCGAGCACAATGAGGCAGGGCTGAAACTGGTGCTGGTCCTGGGCGGGCAACTTGACTATCAACTGCAAAGCGGCGGCGCCGTGCATGTCGAAGGCCCGGCCTTCCACATCAGCCTGAGCGAAACGCCATTCGTCGTCAGCCACCGCTATGCCGCGCGGCAACCGCTGCAGTACCTGAGCGTGCGCATGCCGATGGCGGCCCTGCACGACACCTTCGGCGCCGAACTGGACGCGCTGGCACGGCGCATCGCGCCGGCCACGCGGCACGCCATGGCGACGGCGAACGGGCGCGCCGGCAAGACGCTGCAGGCGCTGGGCAGGCAAATCATGCTGTGCCCGTTGTCCGGTCCGCTGCGCCAGCTGTATTTGTCGGGCAAGGCGCTGGAACTGACGGCCGCTGTGATGGACGGCCTGGCCGGCACGTGCGCGCCGGCCGAGGCGGCGCCAGGCACGCGCCAGCTGCGCTGCCTGCAGCAGGCGCGCGACATCCTGCTGCAGCGGCTGCACGCACCGCCTACCTTGCCGGAACTGGCGCGCCTGGCCGGCACCAACGCCAGCACCCTGAGCCTGGGCTTTCGCCAGCTGTTCGGCACCAGCGTCTTCGCCTACGTGCGCCAGCAGCGGCTGGAACTGGCCTACCGCATGCTCGCGTCCGGCAACATCAGCGTGGCCGACGCGGCGCACGCCTGCGGCTATACGGATTCGCATTTCAGCAAGGTGTTCCGGCAGCGCTACGGCGTTTCCCCCAGCGGCCTGCGCTGCGCCTGACGCAATACCCGCAATCGCCAGAAAAACAGCGGCAATCCTTAACGCCCTGGCGCCCGCCTTCCTTACCATATTGAGATTGATTCTCAATACGAAAGGTCCGGTTTTTCATGGCAATGTCTTCACTCCCCCCACGCGGCGTCCGCTGGCCCCGGCATACCCTGCATCTCATGGCCGCCCTCGGCTGCAGCCATCTGGCGCAGGCGGCCGATGCGCCGCCACCCGAGGCCAGCCTGCCCGTCATCGCCGTCACGGCCACGCGCGAAGCGGGCGCCAGCATGGGCAAGACGGGCGCGGCGCTGAAGGAAACGCCGCAGTCGCTGAGCATCATCAGCCAGGAACGCATGCAGGAGCAACACCTGCGCACGCTGGACGAGGTGCTGCAGCAAGCGCCAGGCACCACGGTACAGCCGTTCCAGCTGCTGACCACGGCCTACTATGCGCGCGGCTTCAAGATCGATTCCTTCGAACAGGATGGCGTGCCCGTACTGATGGGCAGCATGGCCAGTCCGCAACAGGACATGGCGATGCTGGAGCGCGTGGAAATCCTGCGCGGCGCGAATGGCTTGCTGCACGGCAGCGGTAACCCGGCCGCCACCATCAACCTGGTGGCCAAGCGGCCGCAAAAGGCCTATGCCGCGCAGGGCGCGCTGTCGGCCGGCAGCTGGCACCGGCACCGGGGCGAAGCCGACATCGGCGGCCCCCTGAACGCCGCCGCCACGCTGCGCGCGCGCGTTGTCGCCACGCACGAGGAACGGGGCTTTTTCTATGACGTGGCGCAGCAGAACAGCAGCAACCTGTATGCCGTGGCCGAGCTGGACCTGGCGCCGGGCAGCACGCTCAGCCTGGGTGCGCAGAAACAGCGCATCCGTTCCATCACCAATATGGCGGGCGTGCCCCGCTATGCGGATGGCGGCGATATCGGCCTGCCCCGTTCCACCTATCTCGATGCGGCCTGGGACCAGTTCGACTGGGATACCCAGCGCGTCTTCGCCAGCCTGGAACAGCATTTTGCCAACGGCTGGCAAGCCAGGGTGCAGGCCAATCACCTGTCCGGCGACTCTTTCCTGAAATACGCGGGCGCGTATGGCGCCGCGCGCCGCGACCGGCGCCCGTCGTCCAGCGTGATGGGCGCCGCCTACCGCTTCGACAATGGCCAGAACAGCGTGGACGCCTACGCCAGCGGCCCCTTCCGCCTGGGCGGACGCCAGCATGAATTGTTAATGGGCGCCAATGTCCAGCACACGTCCAGCGAGCAGTTCTCGGCCAGCTTCCTGCCGCCGCCGACGGGGACGGTCGACATCTTCCACTGGAACCCCTACGCGCTGGCGCAGCCGGCCACCAGTGCCTATGCCTCGCGCGGCCCGGCCAAGGTCAGCCAGTGGGGCGCCTATGCCATGGGGCGCTTCCAGGTGAGCGACGCGCTGACGGCCATCGCGGGCGCGCGCCTGAGCCGCTGGAAACAGGAAACGCGCACGGCGCGCGTGGAGCCGGACACCCAGTTGACGCCGTACGGCGGCCTGGTCTACGCCCTGTCGCCGCAATGGTCGGGCTATGGCAGCTACACGCAAGTGTTCCAGCCGCAAAGCCAGACCACCTTCGACGGCAAGACGCTCGATCCCGTCACGGGCAACAATCTGGAGGCGGGGATCAAGGGCGCACTGGCAAATGGCAAGCTCGACGTTTCCCTGGCCGTGTACCAGATCCGCCAGAACAAGCGGGCCCAGGAAGACCCGAATTTCCCCTGCGCGGGCAACGTCTGCTACTACATCGCCGGCGGCGAGGTGCAAAGCCGGGGCCTGGAAGCGGAAGCGAACGGCCAGCTCACGCCCGGCCTGAACCTGTCCGCCAGCTACAGCTACAACACGACGCGCTACCTGAAGGACGCCGAAGCGCAGGGCCAGCCGTTTGCCAGCTTCGCGCCCGCCCACATCCTGCGCGCGTGGGCCAACGCCACCCTGCCGTGGGCCGGACGCCGCCTGAGCGCCGGACTCGGCCTGCAGGCGCAAAGCCACTACAGCGTGACATCGGGCGGCGTGACCCTGCGCCAGGGCGGCTATGCGCTGGCCAATGCCCGCCTGGCCTGGCGCATCGACCGCCACTTCACGGCCGCGCTCAACCTGAACAACCTGTTCGACAAACACTATTACCAGAGCCTGTCCGGCACGGCCTGGAACAACCGCTATGGCGAGCCGCGCAGCGTGATGCTGTCCGTGCGCGCCCAATATTGAGGCTTGCCATGACCGACGATACCTTCACCCTGTTCCCGCTCGACGGCCACCTGCTGGCCCTGCACGCCGGTGCGCAGGCCCTGGCCATGCCCTACCACGCGCGCGGCAAGAGCCGCGCCGACTGGATCATCGGCGTCAGGCACGTCAGCGACGCCCAGTCCGTGCATGGCGACCATTGGGAGCGCCATCCGCGCGGCGATGAAACACTGAGCCTGCTCGAAGGCAGCATCGAGCTGGTGCTGCAGGCCGACGACGGCGCGGAACGCCGCGTCGCCCTGCAGGCGGGGCAGGCCTGCATCGTGGCGCGCGGCACCTGGCACCGGCTGCACGTGCATGTTCCAGGACGCCTGCTGTTCATCACGCCCAGCATCGGCAGCGAACACCGCAAAGTGGGCGGTGCCGCATGAGGCCGGCGCTGCGGCGGGCACACCTGTGGTTGATGGTGGCGGCCCTGTACTTCACGCAGGGCGTGCCGCTGGGGCTGGCCATGGAAGCGCTGCCGGCCATGCTGCGCCGCGACGGCGCGCCGCTCGACGTCCTGGCCTTCTTGCCGCTGGTGGGCTTGCCCTGGGTACTGAAATTTCTCTGGGCGGCACAGGTCGACAACCGCTGGCATGCTCGCCTGGGCCGGCGCCGCAGCTGGCTGCTGCCGATGCAGGCGCTGGCCACCGCCTGCCTGCTGGGCGCTGCCCTGCTGGGGCTGTCGGCAGCCAGCGCGCCGCTGATCGTCGCCCTGGCGGCGCTGGGTTCGCTGGCCAGCGCCACGCAGGATATCGCCACCGACGGCCTGCTGGCCGAACGCTTCGAGGGCGCCGCGCTGGGCCGCGCCAACGCCTTGCAGGTGGGCGGCACCATGGTGGGATTCTTTACGGGCGGTTCCGGGGTGTTGATGCTGTCGGGTATGTTCGGCCAAGGCGTGGCGCTGCTGGCGCTGGCAGCCATCAGCGCCGGCAGCCTGGCGCTCGTCGTGCTGTGGCAGGAGAGCCCGCTCGCGGCCACGCCCACCGCATCGGCGCCGCGCCGCGCCAGCTTGCGCGGTTTTATCGGCCGCCCTGGTGCGCCTGCGCTGCTGGGCATCGCCTTTTTGTCGTCGATGACGGCCGTGGCCGGCTATGGCCTGTCGAAGCTGCTGCTGGTCGACGCCGGCTGGCCGCTGGACGAGGTCGGCAAGGTGGGCATGGCCGGCGGCATGATCACCGTGCTGCTGGGCTGCGGCGGCGGCGCCTGGCTGATCGGCCGCCATGGCCCGCAGCGCATCTTCCTGCTCGGCCTAGGCGCCTCGGCTGGCGCTGCCGGCCTGTGGCTGTGGCTCGCAGCCATGTCCGCGCCCCTGCCGTCCGGCCTGGTCTGGCTGGCGACGGCGCTCGGCTGCTTTGGCGCCGGCTGCGCTTCGGTCTCCATGCTGACCATGGCCATGCAGTTTGCGCGCCGGAACGGCCAGGCGGGCACGGACATGACGGCCGTGCAAAGCATGCGCGACGGCGGCGAAGTCCTCACTTCGTCCACCTTGACGGGCGTGACGGCCACCGCCGGCTATGGCGGCAGTTTCATGCTAGGCATCGCCTGCGCGCTGCTGGCCATGTGGCTGGCGCGCCCGTTGGCGCAGCAAGGCCAGCGGGCCTGAGCACGCTGCTGTACAGTATTGGCGATTGCAGACACAGGAGCATCGCTTGTACGACGACCGCTGGCAGGGAAGCTTATGGCTGGCGCCGGACTTTGCCATTTTGTATGGCGCGGCCGGCGCCACGGACAGCCACGCCCATTACGCGCACCAGTTGATGCTGAGCACGGGCGCAGCCTTCACGGTCCGGCTCGACGGCATCGTCCACACGGCGCGGCACTTGCTGATCGACAGCCTGCGCCCGCACGCCATCGTGGCCGCGCCGGCGCCCATGCTGACCATCTATGCGGAACCGCAACGCCTGAGCGCTGCGGCCCTGCTGGCGGCAACTGGCGGCGCAGGCGCTCCCGGCGTGGACGCCATCGCCGCCGCGCTGCTGGCACAGCCGCGCGAGATCCTGGCCGACGCGCGCGTGCAGCGGGCGCTGGACCAGGTCGATGTGCTGCTGTCGGGCAAGGTCAGCGCGGCGGCCGTGGCCGGGGCCGCGCATCTGTCGCTGAGCCAGCTGGAACGCCTGTTCAGCGCGCAGCTGGGCTTGCCCGTGCGGCGGCTGGTGCTATGGCGCCGCTTGCGCCTGGCCATCCGTTTCATCTTGCTCGGCAGCACGCTGACAGAGGCGGCCCACGGCGCCGGTTTTGCCGATGCCGCGCATTTTTCGCGCACCATGCGCAGCCTGTTCGGCGTGCGCGCCGACCGCAGCTTGCGCCAGCTCAAGGTCACGCTGCTCGATTAAGGGTTCACTTCAGCGCCTGCTTCAAGCCGGCCGGCAGCTCGGGCGCGCGCACGCCCTCTTCCGCGCGCAGCGGTTCCAGCAGTTGCGGCAGATAGGCGACCGGATAGTCGGGCCGGCTGCCGATGCCCAGGTCCTCGCCCCGCATGCGGTAACCGGGTGCGTCGAAACGGGTGCCCAGCAGGCGATCCCAGCAGGTAAAGAACAGGCCGAAATTCACGTCGCCGGCCGTGCCGTATTTCATGTGGTGAAAACGGTGCAGCGGCGCCCAGGCGAACACATGGCGTAGCGGCCCCATGCGCATGTCGACATTCGCGTGCTGCAGCAATAGCTGGATCGCCACGGCAAACGCCAGCACGCCCATGACGGGCTCCGGTATGCCCAGCAGCAGCAAGGGCAGCATGCCGCCCGCCGCTTCCAGCAGCAGATGCAGCGGGTGTTTCATCCAGCCATTGAAGCCATACAGGCGCTGCACGCTGTGGTGCACGGCATGCAGTTTCCACAGAAAATAATAATGGTGGCTCAGGTAATGCACGAGCGTGATACCGCAGTCGGCAATGACAATCGCCAGCAGCAGCTGCACCCAGAACGGCCAGTCGCCGGGCCAGAACGGCCCCAGCGCCAAATGCCCCGCCAGCAGGGGAAAGGCAGCCAGGCCCAGCAGGTACAACGCTTCGTTGACGAACGCGTGCACGACATCGCGCCAGCCGTCGCCTTGCGCGTGGTTCCAGGCAGCGTCATACGGCAGATAACGTTCGGCAAGAAAGGACGTGAGCAGGGCCAGCAGCAGCAAGGGCGGCAAAACCCAGAGGGAATGTTGACGAAGCGCCACCAGCACGGTGGCGGCGCCGATGAAGCCGGCCCAGAACACGGGGCCGTACAGCGCGGCAAAGAGGGATGTCATGGTAAACTGCTCCTGTGGCAAAAACCACAGCATGGCTTGTCCCCCTGCCGCGCCGCTTGAAGAAACGGCGCAAACGTCCTTACTTTGCGGCCTTCCTCGCCGCGTACTGCCGGTAGCCATTCGCGCGCAGCGCGCAGGCGGGGCAAGTGCCGCAACCATAGCCCCAGTCGTGCAATTGCCCGCGCTCGCCCAGGTAGCACGTGTGCGTGCCGCTGCGGATCAGGTCGACCAGCGGCTGGCCGCCCAGGTCTTCCGCCAGGTCCCAGCTTTGCGCCTTGTCCAGCCACATCAGCGGCGTTTCCAGCTTCAAACGCGTGTTCATGCCCAGGTTCAGGGCCACTTGCAGCGCCTTCATCGTATCGTCGCGGCAATCCGGGTAGCCGGAAAAATCCGTCTCGCACATGCCGCCGACGAGCACCGTCAAGCCGCGGCGGTAGGCCACGGTGGCGGCCACCGTCATGAACAGCAAGTTGCGTCCGGGCACAAAGGTGTTCGGCAAGCCGTTTTCCTGCATGACGATCTCGACGTTCTGCGTCATGGCCGTATCGGAAATGGCGGAAATCAGCGACAGATCGATCATGTGATCCTGGCCCAGGCGGCTGTCCCATTCGGGCGACTGCTGGCGCATCTGCTCGAGCACGCCGGGACGCACGGTCAGCTCGATCGCATGGCGCTGCCCATAGTCAAAGCCGATGGTTTCCACGCGGCTATAGTGCTTGAGGGCCCAGGCCAGGCAGGTGGTGGAATCTTGTCCACCGCTAAAGAGCACCAGTGCGGAGTCGGTTGCTAGCATAATTTCTTTCTTTTCAGTGTGATGCTGTTCCAATTGTGCGCGGGGAAACATGATTCCCAGTGCAAAAAATACTTATTCGTCCGCCATCAATTTACCTATTCCGGTAACATGCAGTCAGCATTTACTCATCTGGAGCACCATGTTTTCTGCACGACCCATACGGCATACGGCTGCCGGCAAGGCGATACGACCACGAATTTTGGCACAAGTAGTGACAAAAGCAATGGGTCAACTGACACTGGCGGCCGCCGGCAGTGTCATCTCGCTGTTTCCCATCGCCCATGCCGGCGCGCAGGAGGGTACGCAAGATGCCGTTGCGGACAGCCCCGCCACGGACACGGCGCCCGCCCCGCTGCAGTACGAGGTCAAGGTCAACGCGCCCGGCGACCTCGATGAGTTGCTGGAAAAAAACCTGGACCTGGAACGCTTCCGCGGCAACCCGCGCATGGACCGCGAGCAATTGCAGCGCCTCGTGCGCGATACGCCCGAGCAAGCCAGGAACCTCATCGCCACGGCCGGCTACTATACGCCCGTCGTCACGGTGCGCGTCGATACGACGGGCGCCAAACCCGTCGTCATCGTCGACGTCGAGCCGGGCCAGCCCGTGACCGTCGACAAGGTCGAGCTGGAATTGCGCGGCTTCGACCCCACGCCGCCGCTGGCCGCTTCCGAACCCTACGACACGGAAGCGCTGAAGCGCAGCTGGGCCCTGAAGACGGGCAGCGTGTTCCGCCAGGCGGAATGGGAATCGGCCAAGCGCGCGCTGCTGCGCGAAGTGGTGCAGACGCGCTACCCGCGCGCCCAGCTGGTCGATACGCAAGCCGTGGTCGATCCGGAAACGCACAAGGTTTCCTTGCTGGTGGTGCTCGACAGCGGCCCCGAGCTGCGCTTCGGCGAGCTGCGCATCGAAGGCTTGAAACGCTACGATGCCAGCATCATCCGCAACCTCGACAAGATACGCCCGGGCGACTATTACAGCGAATCGGCGCTGCAATCGTTCCAGGCGCGCCTGCAGGACACGGGCTACTTTGCCAGCGTGGAAGTGAGCGCCGACATGAGCAGCATCCTCAATGAACAGATCGAGGCGGGCCAGGAAAGCCAGGCGACCGAGGCCGAAGGTGCCAGCGCCGGGGCCGCCACCGAAACCAGGCCCGCCAACCGCGGCCCCGCGCCGCTGCTGCCGCTGGTCGTGCGCGTGACGGAAAACAAGCAGCAGAACGTCAGCGCCGGTCTCGGTTTCAGTACGAATACGGGGAACCGTGCCCAGCTCAACTATGACAACCTGAACGTGTGGGGCACGCGCTTCAAGAGCGCGCTCACCATGGAAACGAAGAAACAGGCGGCGCACGCCAATTTCTACTTTCCGACGACCGAGCGCGGCTACAACGACAGCGCGGGCGCCTCGTTCGAGCGCAGCGACATTTCCAACGAAATCACGGCCGTCACCACCATTTCGGCCAAGCGCAACTGGGGCGGCACCAACCTCGAGCGCAGCCTGACGTTCGAGTTCCTCAGCGAAGACAAGACCGTCGTCGGCCTGGAACAGACGCGCAGCAAGAGCTTGCCGCTGACCTATGCCATCACCAAGCGCAGCCTCGACAGCCTGCTGTTTCCCACCAAGGGTTATGTCATCAACGCCCAGGTGGGCGGCGCCCTGCTGCCCGTGCTGACGGACGAGCGCTTCGTGCGCGTGGCCGGCAAGGCCGTGTATTACCGTCCGCTCGGTGAAAAGGGCGAGCTGATCGTGCGCGGCGAAATGGGCGCGCTGGGTTCGAAGGAAAAACGCGGCGTGCCGGCCGTCTACCTGTTCCGCGCGGGCGGCGACCAGTCAGTGCGCGGCTATGGCTACCAGGAACTGGGCGTGAAGGAAGGCGACGCCACCATCGGCGGGCGCTACATGCTCACCGGCAGCGCCGAATACCAGTACTGGTTCAAGCCGAAATGGGCGATTGCCGCCTTCTATGACGCCGGCAACGCGGCCGACACGGTCAAAGCGGCCATGACGCCGAAATCGGGCTACGGCCTGGGCGGGCGCTACAAGAGTCCCGTCGGCCCCATCAATGTCGACGTGGCATATGGCCACGCCGTCCACGCCTACCGTTTGCACTTTTCTCTGGGATTCACTTTCTGATGTCCGATATTTCTACCGAGTCCCCCAACGGCGCCGCGCCGCCACCGCCGGCGAAAAAACCGCGCCGCTGGGTGCGCTATGTGCTGATCGCCGTCGCCAGCCTGGCCGTGCTGCTGGGCGGCGCCTTCTGGTTCCTGGGCCGCGAATCGACCCTGCAGATGCTGGTGCAAAAAGTGGCCAGCGCCAGCGGCGGCGACATCGCGGTGTCGGGCGTGTCCGGCTCGCTGTACAACCGCATGCACCTGGGCCACGTCAGCTACCGCAGCAAGACGCAGCACATCACGGCCGACAACATCGACATCAACTGGTCGCCATTCCAGTTCTTCTCGGAAGGCATCGCCATCAGCGAACTGCACGTGGCCAGCCTGTCCGTGGAAAGCACGGCGCCGTCCGAGGAGCCGTCGACCATGCCCGCCAGCCTGGCCGCGCCCTTTAAAATCGGCATTGCCGACGCGCGCCTGGACAAGGTGACCCTCGTCAGCGCGGGCGGCAACACGGTATTTGAAAAAATCCATTTCACCTTGTCGGGCGACAAGTCGCAATGGCAGCTGGAAGACGCCTCGGCCGTCACGCCGTTCGGCCAGGCCACGGCCAGCGCGACGATCGCCGCCACGCAGCCGTTCAAACTGTCAGGCAAGGCGGGCTTGACGCAGCTCAACCCTGCCGCCGGTGAAAAACCGGCCGCCCTGGCGCTGCAGCTGGGCGGCGACCTGAATGTGCTCAACGTCACGGCCAAGGGCAGCGCGGGCGCGGCCACGGCCGACGCCCGGCTGGCGCTGGCGCCGTTCGACCCCGTCATCATCCTGCGCTCGGCCAGCATTCAGGGCCGCAACATCAATCCGGGCAAGTTCGATCCCACCTTGCCGCAGGCGGACCTGAGCCTGGAACTCGACGCCGCCATCGACACCCGGCCGGCCAAGCAAACGGTATCGGGCAAGCTGGCCATCCTCAACCACGCCACGCCCGGGCCCATCGACCAGCAAAAGCTGCCGCTGCGCCAGTTCGAGGCGCGCCTGGGCGGCACCCTGACGGCCACGACCCTGGAATCGGCCATCATCGATTTCGGCAACGCGGGCAAGTTCACGGGCGGCGGCAAGCTCAACCGCGACGCCGTCGATGGTCCCATCGGCAATGCGCAATTGACCTTGCACACGGACAAGATCGACTTGCAGCACATCTACAGCAGCATCAACAGCACGAAGATCGTCGGCGACATCGTGCTCGACAGCGACGGCAAGACGCAAACCCTGCGCGCCAAGCTCGGCGAAGCCAAGCTGCGCCTGGACATGGAAGCCACCCTGGCCGATTCGCTGGTGCAACTGCGCAAGGCCACCTTGCAAGCAGGCAAAAGCAGCGTCAATGCGACGGGCCAGATCAGCCTGAAGGATGAGCAGCCGTTCAAGGCCGTGGCCAGCACCAGCCGCTTGAATCCCGCCGACTTCGGCGCCTTCCCCGTGGCCGACCTGAACCTCGACGTGCGCGCCAACGGCCACGTGGCGCCGCAATGGCTGGCGAATGCGGACTTCACCGTGCGCCCCAGCAAGCTGCTCGACCAGCCTTTGTCCGGCAAGGGCAAGCTGACGGCCGATGCGGCCCATTTCAGCGGCATCGACGTGCAGTTGGCGCTGGGCAAGAATAATGTCACGGCCAAGGGCAACTTTGGCGGCGCCGGCGAAAAACTCAACTGGAACGTCGATGCGCGCCAGCTCTCGGCCCTGAAAAGCGACTTGCTGGGCGCCGTGCAGGCCAGCGGCGTGGTGCAAGGCACGCTGCAGCAGCCGCGCACGAGCTTTGTGGCCGACGCGAAAGGACTGGGTTTAACGAGCGGCAAGCGCCCGGCAGCGGACAGCGCCATCCACGCCAGCGGCGAAGCGGGCTTGACGGGGCCGAAGCAGCAGGCGGAATTGAAAATGACGGGTTCCTTGCAAAAGATCAACCCGGCCGCGTTTGGCGCATCCCTGCCCAACGGCAACGTGAATGCGGATTTCAACGGCAGCGGCCGCCTCACCAGCGACTGGCAAATGGCCCTGAACCTGGCTCTGCGCGAATCGACCCTGCAAAACGCGCCGCTGGCCGGCTACGCCAAATTGTCCGCCAACGCGAAACGCATCGACAGCGTGGATACGGAACTGCGCCTGGGGCCGAACAGCCTGCTGGCCAAGGGTGCGCTGGGCGGCGCCACCGACAAGCTCACATGGAAGCTTGACGCGCCGCAACTGTCGACCCTGGGTCCGCGCTTTGCCGGCGTGCTGCATGCGGCCGGTTCCGTCTCGGGCAAGATGGACGCGCCCGCCGCGCAGCTGACGCTCGATGGCAAGGATCTGACCTTCTTTGGCGACCAGCAATTGAAAGCCGTGAAAGGCAGCGCCAGCGTGGGCGCCGGCCAGGGCGCGCTCGACCCCATGGTCAGCAGCCTGGAGATCACGGGCTACAGCACGCCCACCTTCAAGCTGGCCAGCGCCCGCCTGGGCACGACGGGCACGCGCGGCAGCCATACGCTCAGTTTGACGGCGCGCAATGACGATTTCGATGCCACAGTGCAAGTCAAGGGCAGCCAGAGCGGCGCCGCCTGGACGGGCACGATCGACAGCCTGCAAAACAAGGGCCGCTATGCGCTGGTGCTGCAGGCACCCGTGCCCGTGAAAGTGGCGGGACCGGCCGGCAGCGGCGTGGCGGGCCTGGGCCAGCCGGAACAGATCAGCGTGGGCAACACCGTCATCAAATTACCGGCAGGCAGCATCACCATGCAAAGCCTGGTCAAGAACGGCCCCCGCTGGACCAGTTCCGGCCAGGCGGCCGGCGTGGCCCTGACCTATCTGGCGCAGGTCATTCCTTCGCTGCAGGCGAATGCGCGCAGCGACCTGACCCTGGGCGCGCAATGGTCGCTCGACATGCAGCTGCCGACGGCGAAACAGAAAGATCCCGCGCTGGCCGGCATGCTGCACGTCTACCGCGAAAAAGGCGACGTGACGGTGGGCGTGGAACAGCCGCTGGCGCTGGGCTTGCGCACCTTCGATGCCCGCGTGGATGTCGCCAACCAGCAACTGCGCCTGGCCGTGAAACTCGATGGCGCGCGCGCGGGCCAGAGCGATATCCATGCCACCGTGCAAATGTTGGGCGGACGCATCAGCAACGACAGCGCCCTCTCGCTGACGGGCACCACGAATATCGATTCGTTGGCGTGGCTGGCGCCGCTGACGGGCCAGCCGGGCCTGGAACTGGGCGGCGCCCTCAAAGTGGCCCTGTCCGGCAGCGGCAGCATCGGCGCGCCGCAATTGAATGGCGACATCAACGGCAGCAAGCTGCTGGTGAACTGGGCTGACCAGGGCTTGAAATTGCGCAATGGCGTGTTGCAGGCGAAACTGGCCGGCGATCAATTGCAATTGCAGCGCCTGAGCTTTGACGGCGGCGACGGCAAGGTGCAGGCCGATGGCTGGGTACGTTTTGCGAATGGCGAGGCGAGCCTGGAACTGAAACTGCTGGCCGACCGCCTGCAGGCGCTGTCGCGTCCCGACCGCACCCTGGTGCTGTCCGGCAACAGCACCCTGGTGCGCAACGACAAGCGCTTCAGCTTCGAAGGCAAGTTCAAGGCCAACCGCGCGCTGATCGAACTGGCGCCGCAGGATACCCCGACGCAAAGCAATGACGTGGTGGTGCTGGGCAAGGAGGCCAAGGGTGGCAAGGAAGCGCCCTCGCTGCCCCTGAATATCGACCTCGAGTTTGACCTGGGCAATGCCTTCCACCTGCGCGGCATGGGGCTCGACGCGGATTTGGCCGGCAATGTGCGCGCCAGGGTCATCAACCGCGCCGCGCCGCGCGTGACGGGCAGCATCAAAGTCACCAACGGCCAGTATGCCGCGTATGGACAGAAGCTGTCGATCGAACGGGGCCTGATCGCCTTCACGGGCGCCTACGACAACCCGTCGCTGAACATCCTGGCCGTGCGCAAGCGTCCCGAAGGCGAAGCGCTGTCGGAAACGAACGTGGAAGCGGGCGTGGAAGTGCGCGGCACGGCCCAGGCGCCGACAGCCAAGCTGGTGTCCACGCCGAGCGTGTCGGACAGCGACAAGCTGGCCTGGCTGATCCTCGGCCACGGCGCGGAAACGGCGGCCGGCGATGAAATGGCCCTCTTGACGACGGCCGCAGGCGCCCTCTTCGGCGGCTCCGGCGGCGGCTTGCAGGGCAAGCTGGCCAATTCGCTGGGCCTCGATGAAGTGGGCCTGTCGCAGGCGCAGGGGCTGGAAAGCACGGTCGTCACCGTCGGCAAGCGGCTGTCGTCGCGCGCCTACCTGACGTTCGAGCAAGGCACGAGCACGGCGACGAGCCTGGTCAAGCTGCGCTATAAACTGAACCGCCGCATCACTTTGCAGTTCCAGACCGGCACGAACAATGCGCTGGACGTGTTATATACGTGGGCGTTTGACTAGAATGACGGCCAACAATGTTGTCGGATTACGCGGGGCGTGGCCCCGCTAATCCGACCTACGGCCCATGTGCCTCCACGTAGGTCGGATGAGCGGCGCAGCCGCGGTATCCGACACCACCGAAACAACAAAGGGCGCCTCGGCGCCCTTTTTCTTGATCTGCCGCAAAGGCGATCTTACTCGGCCACGTCGAGCCCCCGCTCGATCATGCCTTCGACATACGCGCGCAGATACTGCTCCAGCGCGGGGCCGGACAGCACGTTGGCCGTCAGCGCGCCGTGCGGCGAGCCTTTCAGCACGCCGTCGTGGTACACGCGCGCAATCCAGGCCACGTCCGTGCCCTGGGTGTAATCGAGTTCATAGTCGAACGATTCGCCGCTGACTTTGCGTGTGTAGACTTCCTTGACAATTGCCATCTAAAACAGCCTTTCTTGAGGAGATTAACTGGGGTGCGGATCGGGTACGGGATCTTCCTGCGGCACCGGGTGCACGGGCCCCGGGTGGTGGCCCGGGGACTGCTCGGGGCCCGGCACCGGCGCCGGCTCATCGACAGGCGCCGGATCGGGCGCGCGGTGGGCATCAATGACAAACGTTGACATGACTGGCCTCCTTGACGACAAAGGAAGACCATACCACGAGATGCGCACCGCTGCCCTTATTTGCCTGCCGGCTTGCCATCGGCGGCCGGCGGCGCCGCATTCTTCACATATTTCTCCAGCCAGTTGTTGCTTTCATACAGCATCTGCATGATCGATTCGCGCGCGCGGTAGCCGTGGCTCTCGTTCGGCAGCATCACCAGCCGGGCCGTGCCGCCCAGTCCCTTGACGGCCTGGAACATGCGCTCGCTCTGGATGGGGAAGGTGCCCGAGTTGTTGTCCTGCTCGCCATGGATCATCAAGAGCGCATCCTTGATCTTGTCCGCGTAATTGAACGGCGACATGGCCTGGTAGACGGCGGGCGCCTGCCAGAACGAGCGCTCTTCCGCCTGGAAGCCGAACGGCGTCAAGGTGCGGTTGTAGGCGCCGCTGCGGGCGATGCCGGCACGGAACAGCCGCGTGTGCGCCAGCAAATTGCCCGTCATGAAGGCGCCATACGAGTGGCCGCCGATGGCGATGCGGTTGCGGTCGGACACGCCACGGCGCACCACTTCCTCGACGGCCGCCTCGGCATCGGCCACCAGCTGCGGCAGATAGGTGTCGTTCGGCTCCTGCTCGCCCTTGCCGACGATGGGGAACGATGGATTGTCGAGCACGGCGTAACCCATGGACAGGAAGGCGGCCGGGCCCCAGTAGCTGACGGCATTGAATTTGTAGGGCGAGCCCTTGGTCTGGCTGGCGGCGCTGGCCGTCTTGAATTCCTGCGGATACGCCCACATCAGGGTCGGCAGCGGACCGTCGCGTTTCACGTCATAGTTTGGCGGCAGCATCAATGTCGCCGTCAAGTCCACGCCGTCGGCGCGCTTGTAGCGTATCAGCTCTTTCTGCACGTCCTTCAGTTGCGGTAGCGGATGGGGGAAATGCGTGAGGGCCGTCAATTGCGCCGCGCCCGGCTGTTTCAGGTTGCGCACATAATAATTCGGCTGTTCGGTCGGCGATTCGCGCGTGGACAGCAAGCGGCTGCCTTCCTCATCCAGCACGGCCACCACGTTTTCATAGTAGGGCGCGGCGCTCTGGAACAGGCGCTCCTTCTGTTTCGTCGCCAGGTTCAGGCGGTCGATGAAGGGGCGGTCGCCATCCTTCGATGCGCCCTGGCCGTCGAGCAGGATGGACCCATCGGCAGCGATGAGCAGGCGCGGCAAGCCGGCCGCGTCCGCGCGCATGACGGGCGTGCCCGGATCGTTGTAGCGGTCCTCGAACGATCCCGCGTACACGAGGTCGGCCGGGGCGGCGGGTTGATCTGGCGCAATGCGCCACTGCTTGACGGCGCGCGTCTTGTACCAGGCCTCGCCGAGCAGGGCCAGGTCGCCGCGGCCCCAGGCCACGCCCGCGTAGCGCGAAGCGAGCCTGGCCAGCACGGCCGGCTTGTTGGTAAACGGCGCCGCCTGCATGTAGACGATGTCGCGGATCTCGGCCGCCCTGGCCGGGTCGCCGCCGTCCTGCGCTTCGGCCCACACCAGGGTGGCTGGCGCATCGACGCGCCAGCTGACGGAGCGCACGCCGGCGGACACGGCATCATTACCCGGCGGCAAGCCCTCTTCCAGCGGCAGGGTCGCCAGCGTGTGCACCACCTTGCCATTGAGGTCGCGCACCTCGATCGTGTGGCCGAAGTCATGCGCCGGCACGATGTAGGAATACGGACGCACGATGCTGGTCGTCAGCACGTATTTGCCGCCCGGTGCGGCGGAGGCGCGCGAAAACTGGCCCGGCTGGCCCAGCAGGCGCTGCTTGCCCGCCACATCCAGCAAGGCCAGCTGCACGGTCGTATAGTGTTCGAACAGCTGCGCATCCTGTTCGTTTTTCAGCAGGTCGGGATAGGTGCGCAATTGCTTGACGGCGCCGCCCGGCAGGCTGTCCTGGATGGACGGCCCTGTCGGGATGCCCGTCGCCACAGGCGCCGCGCCCAGCTTGGCCGGTTTCAGCTGCACCAGCAAGGTCTTGCTGTCTGGCATCCAGGAAAAGCCACGGCCGTAGACGGTCGATAAAGGCGTGCTGGCCAGCTTGCGCGCCGCCTTCGCCTGCACGTCGAGCAGCCACAGTTCCACGCCCGACTCCTTCACGCCCCTGGCGGGATCGGCATAAGCGACATGCGTAAACGCCAGGTAGCGCTGGTCGGGCGACCAGGCCAGGTCGGCGATGCGGGGCGCGGCCGGCAAGCCGCTGACCTTGATCTCCTTTTGCGTGTCGATGTCGAGCAAGCCCAGGCCCGTATGGAAGCTGAAGCGGCTGGCCGAATACGTGCGCGGATTGATGCGCAGGCCCGCCAGCTTCAGCTCCGGTTGCGCCACTTCGCCGATGCCGGGCAAGGATGGCGTGGGCAGCACGGCGGCCAGGTTGCGCTTCGGGCTCAGGCTCAGGGTCGGCGCGCGCGGCGCATCGACGATGGCTTGCAGCGGCGCCGGTGGCAGCTGATAGCCGACGTCTTGCGCCATGGCCAGCGAAGACGAGGCCATCAGGCCGACAGTAATGGGCAGCAGGGGAAAACGAGCAGACATGGCACTCCAGAGAGGTGAATGAAAAACAGTGACCGATGGCACCGCGCCGCCCATGGCGGCATGGTGAGACAGGGCATAGTGCTTTCACGCCATGTAAATGTCAATAAGCAACTTTTCCCGTTTGACAAGCATCGCCGCCCGCCGCCATCTGGCTTACAATCGCTGTTTTACCCGTACCCGAATGCATACATGGAAACCACCACCCTCGCCCTGCTGTTCCTGGTCCCGCTGCTCGTCTGGCGCATCTATTCGCGCCTGAAGAAGCTGGTGGCGCGCCAAAAGTCGCAGCTGTGGCGGCACTGGAGCGTGGCCATCGGCTTTCCCGCGCTGCTGCTGTTCCTGGCGACGACGACGAAATTCGAGATGCTGCCCCTGTCCAGCCTGGGCGCAGGCGCGCTGGCCGGCGGCTGGCTGGGCGTGCTGGGCTTGAAGCTGACGCGCTTCGAGCAGGTCGGCAAGGATTTCTTCTTTACCCAGCACCGCTACCTGGGCCTGGCCATCACGATGCTGTTCATCGCCCGCCTGCTGTACCGCGGCATGGAAATCTACCTGAACACGCGCCTGGACGTGCCCGTGCCGCCGCCGCCGTTCGGCCAGAGCGCGCTGACGATGGCCGCCTACGGCCTCGTCATCGGCTACTACGCCGTGTATGCGTGGGGCCTCGTGCGCTGGCGCCAGCGCAACAAGCCCCTGCAAGCCGCCGAGTAAGACGGGGGCATCAGTAATACTGGCACAGGCCGGTACACGTCGTCACCGACAGCGCCTGGCGTATCGTCGCCAGCGCCGGTGCCAGGGCCGGATCGAGATCCTTGTCCGCCTCGGCAAGACTGCCCAGCAAACGCTCGCGCAAGGGCGGCGCCATCAGCGCCACATTCGCTGTGGCGTGCTGCGCCGCCGCGTCCAGCATCCGCTGCTTTTGCGCCACGCTCCAGAACGGCACTTGTACGAACTGCACCACGCCAACATACATGGTGGTCGACCCCTTGCTGAAGGCGCGCGCGCGCAGGCGCTCGGGTCCGCTCACCGCATCCGCCGGCTGGGCACTGAATTCCTGCTCCATCAAGCCGATCAAGTGCGCATGGCAATGCATGCCAAAGGCAAAGAAGGTACTCATTTCATCGCCATAATTGGCCAGATTCTGCGTTACCTGGTCCGTGCGCGCCTGCTGCAATTCGGCTCCGGACAGCGGCAACGGCCGCTCGCTGCCAAACGTGTAATACGCCTTGCCGATGTTGGTTGCCCGCTCGCACAGGGCCACGCTCTGGTTCAGATCCTGCAGCGCGGCGACGGGCGCCTGGAACAGGCGCGGCGCATCGGTAATCCGCTCAAACAACGCTGCCACGCCAGGATCGCCCAGGCGCGGCAAGCCGCCCTGCGGCGTCGCCTTGGCCATCAGCGCTTCCAGCTGGCCGCTGGCTTGTTGGAAATCGGTATAGCCGTCGGCCCAGGCGGCGGGCGCCACGAGGGCGGAGGAAAGGCAGAACAAACGGCCGAGGCGGCGCAGCGGCATGGAAATCAAGAAGGACATAGGATCAGGAAAACACTATTGGAAAATTGGCAATTATAGGCAATTTGTATCCACAGTGCATTTAATTGCGTTTTACACCACATTTTCCCAGGCGATGATGGTGACGCGCGGCCAGCGCGCCGCATAGTCCTTGCTGGCCAGGCGCTGCGCATAGCCGTCTTCGCTGATGCGCGCAGGGTTGCGCCGGATCACCATATTGAACAAGTCATCGAGGCCGTGCGGCGCGACGATGCCGATCTCGCCATCGGGCTGCAGCCAGATGCCGACGGCGGTGGCAAACTCGGGCCAGGAAGCGATGGCGTCATCGAGCGACAGCAAGGGCGGCACGGCATAGCCGAAATGGTCTTCGAACCACAGGTGCACCCTGGCCTGGTTGCATACGTCCCACGGCACGCCGGGCAGCACGGTTTCCAGGCGCTGGCGCAGCCGCACCTCGGTTTCCGCACGCACATCGTGCGCATCGAAATACGCCACGTCGATATCGCCCAGCGCCGACGGCTGCGCGTAGCCGTGCAAGGCGTCCCACACGAGCTTGCGCACGGCGCCGGCGCCGATGCAGCAGTGGGGCAAGCCCAGCTGCGCCACGGCCTGCAGGGCCTGCATGCACCACGGCGTGGCGCGGGCGATGGCGCGCAGGCGCGCGGCCAGCGCTTCCTGCGTGCGCATTCCTATGGCCGTATCTGCGGCGCCACGCCGTCGTGGCTGACCGTGCCTTCGACATTGCCGAAATACACGTCCAAATCCTGCTTCGGATGGAAGTTGCGCAGCTTGACTTGCAAGGTGGTGGGGTTGATCTTGGTGAACGTGCCGGGGAAGCACAGGCTGATCAACTCATCCGGTTTACCCTTGATCAAGTTCAAGGTGAAATCCTCGATGCCATTCTTCCAGGTGTTGCCCGTCGTCAAAATGTACGAGACCCAGACGGCGTTAACGAAGCCGCTTTCGCCCTGTTTCGCCGCCAGGCGGTTCCACGTCTTGTAGAAGGCCTTGTCGCCGCAGTATTTCTTTTCGAACTCGTTGCCATCGCCCAGGTAGGAAGCGCCGGGGCCGGCAGCGACGAAGGGCGCATATTGATGGCGCACGCGCACGACTTTGCCAGCCGGGAACTTCTGCTGCCACAGGTAGATGACCTTGACGGTCCAGGCCGGCACCCATTCCTCGTCGTACAGCTGGGCCAGCAAGCCTTCGTGGATCATGATCTTGCTCTGCGCGGCCGTCAGCGGCGCCACCTTCTTGTCGAACGGCGTGTGCGACGGGAAATACGCAATCTGCGCGTCGGACAAGCCCAGCTGGCGCAAGCGGGCCGTCACGTCGGCGCTGGCGAGCTTGGCGACAAACGTGGTTTTATACTCCTTGCGCTTGCCGTCCACGTCGACGGTAAACTGCTGCGGCTGGCCGTAATACGTGGGCGAGCCGTGGTAGCCGGCCGCGTATTCGGGCAGCGGGAAGAAGATCGTCTCTTCCACGTCCTTCGCCGATTCATTGAGGAATTCGTACTCGACCTTGATCAAGTCCGTGCTCACGCTGAGCACTTCCTTTTTCATGGCCACGGCATCCGTCTTGCCGAACAAAATGCCGCCCGCGCTGACGGAACCGATGCCGTCGTTGGCCACGGCCGGCACCGAACACGCCAGCGCAAGTACAGTAGCGGCAGAGGCCAGCAAGGTGCGTACAAGCATCACGCCACCTTGCCCGATACGGGATCGACCCTGCGCTGCAGCACGAAAATCGGTTGCGCCCATTGCGTATCCTTCTTTTTCTTGCTGGTGATCAAAGTGAGTTCCGAGGGATCGTAGACATCCGTGTTGTGCGTCAACGGCGTCGTCATCAGGTATTGCGCTTCCGTATTTTTCAGGAATTCGCCGACCAGCTGAATGTTGCGGATGTCGAGGTGGGCAAACGGTTCGTCGATGAAGACGAAGCCGCCGGAACCGTCT
Organism: Janthinobacterium sp. GW822-FHT07H11; assembly: GCF_058798615.1. Taxonomy (NCBI): domain Bacteria; kingdom Pseudomonadati; phylum Pseudomonadota; class Betaproteobacteria; order Burkholderiales; family Oxalobacteraceae; genus Janthinobacterium; species Janthinobacterium sp. GW822-FHT07H11. Next base: position 973,704 of record NZ_CM179507.1, on the reverse strand, counting down.
TCCGATTTCAGCAAGCCGATCAAGAGCACCAGCGACTTCATGACCTGCTGGCCGCCCGACGCCTCGCCATCGTTCATGCCGATCACGCCCTTGCCGTCGAACTTGAAGCGCACGTGCAAGCCCGCCTGCGACAGCTGCACATCGTCGTTTTCCAGGCGCACGGGGTCGGCGTGCACTTCGATGCCGGCCAGTTCGCCCAGTTCCTTGATATTCTTGCTGTAGGTCTTGATGGTGTAGCGCAAGCGTTCCATGTAGGCGCCACGCGCATTGCCCGTCGCTTCGATGGCGCGGTTGTTCTGGTAGCGGCGCTCGTCCGTTTCCGACTGGCGGCCATGCAGCTGCTCCGACAGGCGGTGGTGCTGGTCGATGACGGTGGCGTCGAGTTCCCAGTCGTCGCGCGCCAGGCTGTTTTGCAGGCTGGCCACGCGCAAATCGACCTGGTGCGCATTCTGGTGTTCGGCCACCAGGGCCGCGCGGCGTGCGGGACGGCGCCAGCTTTTCGGCAAATGGCGCCACGCATGGCGCAGGGCCAGCAAGGCGCGCGCATGCTCGGCGCGCTGTTCAATCTGTTTCTTGTAGCCGAGGCGCGAACCGGCTTCCGCCTCGGACAGGGCCAGGCGCGCGTTTTGCCACACGGTATCGGCGCGCGTGCGCGCCACGGTGGCGTTCTTGGTGAGATTCTGCAACTCGCCCAGGCGGCCGCCCACTTCCAGGCGCTCTTCCTTCAGCGGCTTCGAGTTGCGCAGCGCTTCGGCGAATTCCTCTTGGCGCGCACTGAGTTCCTTGGCCGCGTCGACGCCGGCGATGCGCGCTTTTAACGCACCCACTTCCGCCGCCAGCTTCGAAATCGCCAGGGTCAAGGTGTCTTCCTGGCCTTCCAGGCCCGGCAGCGAGCGCAGCAGCGCTTCCAGGCGGCCGCTGCGGCCAGCCTGGCCGAAGCGGTAGCGCGACGCTTCCACGAACAGCGAGCGCCCGCCCCGGCGTTCGCGGTGGTAGGCCTCGGGCGTGATCCATTCCTCGTGGTTGCCCAGTTTAAAACCCGCTTCGACGGAATCGACGCGGGCAATGCGCGACAGCTGCTCGATCAGCCAGCTGGGCACGGGCGCGGAAAATTTCACCACGGCCAGCAGGCTCTCGTCCTTGGCGACGGGCGCCGTGACCAGCTCTGGCACGATGAAGTGGCGGTAGCGCTCCTTCTCGGCCAGGCGATAGGCGGCAGCCGCATCCTTGGCCTTGTCCAGCAGCACCACCGAAGCGTAGCCGCCCAGTACGCCTTCGACGGCGCCCTGCCAGCGGCTGTCCGTCACTTCGACGATGTCCGACAGCATGGCGTGCGCAATGCCCGCGTCGCGCAGCGCGCGGCGCATGCCGCGCACATTGTCCGGCTCCGGCATGGCCGTCTTGCCTTGCAGCGCGGCAATCGTTGCCTGTTCGCCAGCGATGCGCGCCGACAAGGCGTCGCGCTGCTGGCGCTGCTGCAGCAATTGCGCTTCCTTCTGTTCCAGCTGGGCCGCCACTTCGGCGATGTCGCTGCCGGAATCGGCCGCCAGCTTGTGCAAACGGTCCTTCTGTTCCAGCAGGCTGTCCAGCGGTTTCAGCTTGGCATTGATCAAGGACAAACGGCTCTGCAAGCCGATCGATTCCTGTTCCAGCAGGGTTTCGTTCATCTGCGCGTCGGACAGGGCCTTCGCTTGCGCGGCCAGCGCATTGCGTTTATCGGTCAGCTGCTGGTCCGCCTGCGCCATCGGTTTGCGCGCATCGCGCAATTGCCGGCTTGCAATGGCAGCCTTTTCGCGCGCCTCGTGGTATTGCAGGCTGGGCAGCACTTCTTCGAGCAGGTTGCGGCGTTCCTTATGTAAACCTTCCCACTGGTGGTAATTGGCCACGCGCAGGCGCAAGCCTTCCAGATTGGTCTTCGACGCTTCGAGTTCCGTTTCGAAGCGTTTCAGCTCCACTTCCGTATCGCGCTGGTGGCGCTTGGCTTCGTCGTAGGCATCGAGCACTTCCTTGTCGCCGAAGACCTGGAACACCAGGTCGAGCAGCTGGCGCGGCGCGTATTCGCACAGTTTGTCCGTCTCGCCCTGCTCCAGCGCCAGCACTTTCGACATGGCCGGCGACAGGCCCGCATTGGCCAGGCGCTTGCGGTAGTTTTCCACGCCGAGCCAGTCGTTGGCGTCCGTGATGTCCTCGATCTGCACATTGCCCGGACGCATCAGATACTGGCGCTTCCAGTCGCCGCCATTCTTCTGGATCTGGCAAAACAGGGTCACTTCATCGTCGCTGAAGAAGCCCGAGCTGCGAAACGGCCGGTTCGACAGCTGCTTGCCCACGTTCTTGTTGTCGACCACGGCGCGCAGCCAGGCCGTCTGCTGGCCCGAATGGCGCGCATAGTGTTTATAGGTGCGGCCCATCGAGCAATCGAGGCCGAACAGCGTGCGCAAGGCATCGAGCAAGGTGGTCTTGCCCGAGCCGTTCTGCCCCGCGATGGTGATGATCTTCGCGTCGAGCGGAATATTCTTGATGCGCTGCCAGTAATCCCAGTGCACCAGTTCAAGTGATTTGATATGAAACATGGGCGCTTTCAGTGAGGGAGGTCGGACGCGGGCTCGTCGCCCGCGTCAGGCAGGTCGCCGATGTCGGCGGACAGGTCGTCTGCCAGGTCGGCATCCGGATCGACGGCCACCAGGCGCGCCGGCGCCCGCTTGAACACGTCGGCCAGGGCGCCGTTGATGATGCGTTCCTTGAGCACGTCCGTGTCCATCATCAGGTCCAGCAGCGGGCCTTCCAGGATGAAGTCGCCGCGCCGTTCGATAAAGCCCAGCTTGGCCAGGGTGCCCAGATTCATGTCCATGCGCGTCTTCTTGCCCAGCTTGTCGCCGAAGTCCGACAGCAGCGCCTTGTAGGCGATGCCGATCGACGCGTCTTCCGCGCGCGGCAGCGGCTTTTCCGTGCCAAACATATCATTTTGATCATCATCGGCGTGCTGGTGCGTTTCCTGGCGTTCACGCTTGGGCAGGATGATCTGCGCCCACAGCACCACCAGCAAGGCGACGCCATCGCGCGCCAGGCCGAAATTATTGTTTTGCCACACGTCGCGCGCGCCGAAGATCTTCGGTTCGATGGTGCGCGTCAGGGCCAACGTCACGTGGTCGGCATACACGTTGTCGAGCAGTTTCAAGCCGCAGGCCAGCAGGCGCGCATCGATTTCGGCGCGGAACAGCTCGTCGGACAGCACGCGCTTGACGAGCTTGTCGTCGCGGCGCAGGGTTTGATGCGTGAGCAGGCGCGCAATCAGGATTTGGGAATCGTCATTCATCGGCAGTGCCGCTATCTAAATCAAGTGAAACATTCAGTGAAAGCGAGGCGATCGACATGGCCGCCACGTGGGGGTCGGTCAGTTGGACCATCTCGTCGGTCGGTGTAAAGGTAATCGGCAAGCGGGCCAGTTCGGCCGTCGAGCCTTGCAAGCTCGCTTCGGACACGTCGCCCAGCAGCGGCAGCATGGAGGCGCGATACGACGCCACGGCAAAGCTGGCCGGCAGCAGCGAATCCTGCACCGGTACGGACTTCGGTCCCTCTTCGCCGATGCTGGGGAAATTGCCCAGGCTGGCAAAATTCGACAGGCGTTCGAGCAAATCATCGAGTTCAAGCTGCATGGCGGGACCGTCGCTGATGGTGGTGGGCGCGTCCTCTCCGCTGGGCAGGCCCGTGTTGATGACACCCGCCGCCCGCTCGGACAGCAGTTCCGTTTCGGCCACGTCGATCATTTCGGCCGGCGTGGAGAACAGCGGCACGACGGGCTGGTCGATGGCGCCCTCGGCCAGGCTGGCCAGGTCGTCGTGCAGCAAGAGCCAGCGCTTGATGTCGGTCGTCGACAGGCCCGACTGGCCCAGGTGCACGCGCTGGCGCTCGATCTGGTTCAGGGCGCGCGAAAACATGCCTTGCATGTTCAGCAATTTACTTTGCGCGCGGCCGATCGCCTGCGCCGCCTTGTGCGTGGCGCTGTCCGCGTTTTCATCGGAGGTGATCGCCACGAGGATCTCGGAACCCTTCTCGACCCAGTCGCAGGCCATGTTCCACTTCGCCTGCGCCGTGCGCAGCCGGAACTCGGAACCGGAAGCGATGGCGTCGGAGAATTCCTCCGTCAAGTCCACCAGCCGGCCCAGCAAATGCTGGAGTTGTTCGACAGACACGCCGCCGACGGCTTGCGCACCCGCCACCTGCGACAGCAAAAAGCCCATTTCCGCCTCGTCTTCCGTCTGGCCCAGGCCCAGCAGGCTGTCGATGGCCGACAGCACATTGCGCGCCATGGGCGTGACGCGGTACACGCCCTGCTGCGCATCCCAGGCCAGCAGCTGGTTCGAGCGCAGGCGCAGCAAGACCGTTTCCAGGCTTTCCGGCAACAGATACGCGAGCTTGGTATTGATGTCGGCACGCGTATAGGCGGACGTGGCGGCATCGGCCGCCAGCTCGCGCAACACCAGCAGACGCACCAGCACGCCATCGAAACCGCCGTGGAACAGGGCCGTAAACACTTGCAGCAAGGGCTGCGCCCGCTTCAAGTGGAAAACCTGCTCGATTTCGTCAGCCGAAATATTCGGCTGGAAATGCGCCTGCAAGGAATCCTGATGTTCTTGCTCTGTCTGATGTGCATCCGTAGCCACGGCTGCACTTGCCATTATATCAATCATTCTTTTCCGGATGAGTGTTCAGCGGGCGGCGCAGCGGGCTGAAGCGGCGCTGCGGGGCGGGGGCGTCAGTATATCAGTTCTGACATGCAATTTAGCGCGTGGGAGGGGGCGGTGCGGACACGGCGCAACACGAGCGGCGCGCGGTACCGGACCAGGATGATGAAATGGGGGGCCAAACATGGCATGCCTGGCCCCGGACCATTAGTGAACACTTACTTCTTGACGATCTTCTGCAAGGTTTGCTCGACGTAATCGCCACCATCCGCATCGGCGAACGTCACCTTGACGGGATACCATTCCAGCGACGGCGCCAGCCACAGGTCAACCTGCTGGCCCTGCTTGTTCGGCGGCGGCGCCTTGACCAGGTGGATGGCATGCACTTCGCCCTGGCCCGTGGCGACTTTTTCTTCCTTCACGACCTTGAAGGTCCACGGTTCGGCGTCGCGGCCGCCGGCGACAAAGAAGGTCCATTCCGAGCCGGGCACGAATTTCTCGGGCGCCGCGCGCGCCACGCTGGCCAGTTGCCAGACGGTGCTGTTGCGGTCCTGCTCGCCGCCTTTCAGCGGATAGCTTTCATCGCCCTCGCTGAAGACGATGGTCTTGCTGTCGCGCTTGAACGTGGTGGTGACGGCATCCTTGCGGAAGCGCTTTTCCACGAATTGAAATGGCGCCAGGCCATAATCGTCCACCGTTCCCTCGCTGCGCTGCTCGAGGATCTTGCCGAACAGGGCAGCCTTGGTTTCGGCCAGCAGCGAATACTTGCCATCGCCCACGCGCCAGTTGCTGACCGATTCGCCGGAGAGGGAAATGCCGCGCTGTTTGGCCTTGATCGAATACACGAGGTCAGCCGAGGGCGCCAGCTTGTACGGGCGCTTGATGACCGGGTGTTCGACGGGCTCGTCCGCCGCCATGACGGGGGACAGGGTAGCGGCCAGCAGGCTGGTGATCAGAATACGTTTCAAAGTTTTCAAAGTAGTCATTTATTTTCCTGTAGCGTCATTGACGCGAATTTGGGTCACGGTTTGCGTAGTCAGCGCCCCGTTCGCTTCGGTGTTGCGTATTTGTACCGGATACCACTGCATGGACGGCGCCAGCCAGATATCGAGCTGCGACGAATACGTGCCCGGCTTGGGCGGCCGGCGCACATGCCAGGTCACCAGCCGGCCCATCTTCGTCTCGAGTTCTTCCTCGCCCACCAGCTGGAAGCGGAACACGGTCGCTTCCTTTTCCTCGCCGACGAGGATGTCGATATTGCCCACCAGCTGATTGACATCGGCGCGGCCGATGGCGGCCAGCTGGAACGGCAGCGTGGCCTTGTCCTGCGCGCCTTCCTGCCATGGCGCCGTGGCCGTCGTGGCCGAAAAGGTGATGGCCTTGTCGGCCCGCTTGAAATGCGTGGCCGTTTGCGCGCGCCCCTTGCGCTTTTCGGTGGCCGTGACAGGCCCGATCCCCGCGTCGTCGATCACGCCTTCACTGGTCAATACCAGCAGGTTGATGCGCGTGATCAGCATGCTCAGGCCCACTTCCAGCGTCAGCTGGTAGCTGTCGCCCCTATTTTGCCACGCCATGGCGGCCACGCCCTGCCACTTGGTGCCATCGGCATCGCGCCGGTCCACCTGCAGGTCGAACTGGGCCGATGCCGGCACGTTCGTCTTGTAGCGCCGCGCCTGCTCGGGTAGCGGCGGTGGCGGCGCGCTGGCCGGCGCGGGCGTGTCCGCCACCGCCGCCGGCGCCGGCGCCGTGATGGCCGGTGTCGGCGGCGCCGCCGGTTCCGGTCCCGCCGGGCCTGGCGGCGCTTCGCTGGCCGGCGCAGTCAACAGCGCCGTTTCACTCGACGGCAAGGCCGTCGGCGGCGGCGGTGGCGGCGGCCGGGGCTTGGGCAGCGGCTTGGGCGGTGGTGGCGGCGGCACCGGCTTCACCGGCTCGGCGATCAGGGCCATGTTCACCACCTGCGCCCTGTCCTGCCCCTGCGGCGCCGTGCCCGCATGCGACGTCAGCCATTCCAGCGCCGCATAATGCAAGACGCCGATCACCGCGACAAAGACGACGGTGCGGCGGCGCGGCGGCGAAAAAAAGGAAACGGGCATCATAGGCCGTAGTGTAACGCTTTCGTCGCGTTTTCCGCCCTTGCCCCCGCTCAAGCTCCCATGTTTTATGTAAGAAAATGTTGGCGACTTTGCGTCAGTTGCAAGCCGATATCTGCTACGCTAGGGAAATTGACTTACCAGGAGATTTCGCATGGCAAACCCGCAAATGCCCCAGATTCCGGGCGCAGCAGTTGTGACCGATACGCTCGACTTCGTCAAAAACCTGTGGGGCAGCATGAGCGTGCCCGGCATGGGCATGCCGGGCATCACGGCGCCCACCATGTCGGTCGAAGAGCTGGACAAGAAAATCAATGACTTGAAAGCCGTCGAAGCTTGGCTGAACCTGAACACCAGCATGCTGCGCGGCAGCATCCAGGCGCTGGAAGTCCAGCGCGGCACCATCGCCACCTTGAAATCGATGGGTGCCTCGCTGGCCGCCGCCATTACCCAGCCCGACGCCAGCGAAAAATCGCTGTTCGATTCCGTGCCATACGCGTCCGCGTTCTTCCAGCAAGCGGCAGCGGCACCACCTGTTCCGGCACCGGCCCCGCCCGCGCCGGAACGGGCGCCTGAGCCAGCGCCGGCGGCAAGCGCCGCCAGCGATGCGGGCACGCATGCGGCAGCCCAGCTGGCCAATCCAAGTGCTTGGTGGAATTTGTTACAGGATCAGTTCAAGCAGGCGGTGACGACGGCGATGTCGCCCGACGCGGCCAGTGCGGCGGCGGCCACCTTTGGCGGCGCGGCCAAGGCCAAGCCGGCGGCAGGCAAGCCGGGCAAACCTGCCGAGGCAGGCGCGGCGGCCAAGGCGCCCGTGCGCAAGGCGGCGGCGAAACGCGCGGCGCCCAAGGCCAGGGCAGCAGGCAAGGCCTGATGCCCAGGACAGCGATATGATCAGGCGATACGATGAATGCGGATCGCCTCGATCATGTTGTCGGCCTGGCGTTTTACGTCACCGATCGTGATCAGGCCTTCGTCGGCCAGCGCCTTGGCGTGCTCGTACGAAGACTGGAATGTCTCCAGCGTGTCTCCCTTGGCGGCCACCGGGCGTACCCAGGCAATGCTGCCGACTTTCATCTTTTTGTATACTTCATTGACCACATCACGCATATTTTCTTCCTTATTGTTGTAAAGCAACTCAAGCCCGGATTAAGCTGGCGCCCAAGCCACGCTGGCCCCTAGTTTATCATCCGCCACGCTCGCGCACGGTTTTTGCCCCATTTTCGCCTGCCGCCGGTGCATTTTCCCGCGCCACAGGCACCGCTTGCGCCACCTCTGGCGGGGTCAGCTGCACCAATTGCTCCATCAATTGTGCGAAGCGTTGCTGCCCCGGTGCAATTTTGTCTACATATAGCAACACCTCCCTCGCCTCTGCCGCCAGCGCCGGCTGATAGCCGCGCTGTTCCAGGAAGGAGACGATGATTTGCGCCGAATTGAACAGGATGCGCAGATTGTTCGGCAGCTTGTCGCGCGCCGTGCGCATCCAGCTGACGGCTTCGTTGAGCTTGTCCGTCTTCCACAGCAGCACGCCCTTGTTCATCAAGTCCGACGCTTCCTTGCGCGAGGCGATGATCAGGCTGGTGCCTTCGTCGCCCATCTTGGCCTTGTCGAAGATTTTCTGCACTTCATCCTGCACCACTTGGTTGTCATGGTTGTTCTTCACCACGTAGCACAGCAGGCCAGCCGGCGCATCCTTGACGCCGACGGCAAACAGCAAGGTGGCCAGTTCCATGCAGATGGCCTTGTCCGGCCGCGCGGGATTGTCCAGCAGCATCGCCTCGAGCTCGTCGCCACAGGCGCGCGCGCGCCGGTAGTCGCCCGTTTCATGGTGCACCAGGCCTTCCGTGATCTTCGCGCGCAAGCCGATCTGCTCGGGAGGGAATTCGCGCTGCGCCAGCAGCAGCCATTGCAGCGCTTCCTTGGCCTCCTTTTTCAGGCCGCACACGCGCGCCAGGCCCAGGTAGGCGTCCGGCGTCTTCATGACGGAAAACTCGCCGATGGCCACGCATTTGCGAAAAGCCTTTTCCGCCATGCCGATATTGCCAATTTTCAGGGCCGCCAGCCCCAGGTTGCGCTGGCGCGGCACGGAATTGGGCGACAGCCGCGCCGCCTTCTCGAGCACGCCGCACGCTTCCTCGTGCTGGCCCATCAGCTGGTAGGCGATGGCCATCTGGTCGTAGGCATCGATGTAATACTTGTTCTCGACGATGACGCCCTGGAAGATCTGCCGCGCCGCCTCGTGTTCGCCATTATTCATGCGGATCTTGCCCAGGCCCGCCTTGGCCCAGCTGTAATCGCGCTCGACCAGCACTTTTTCATACACGGCGCGGGCCTTTTCCGGCTCGCCGCTCTTCAGCAGCAGCGATGCCTTCATGCGCAGCAATTCCAGCTCGTGCAGCTTGTTGACCGCGATCTGCGCATCGCACAGCCTGGCCGCGCGCAGGTAATCCTTTTCCATGCACGCCTGGTCGATTTCGCGGAACACCTGCTTCTTGTGCCATACGCGGTTCAAGCGCGTCAGCAGCACGCCTTCCGTGATGGGCTTGATCAGGTAGGCGTCCGGCTGGTGCTCGGCCGCGCCCATCACCGATTCCACGCTTTTCTCGGCCGACACCATCAGCCAGACGCTCGACGGCGCCGTCAGGTTGCGCACGCGCGTCTCTTCCAGCACTTGCTGGCCGTTCTTGCCCTCGCCCAGGTTGTAGTCGCACAGCACCACGTCGTAGCGCGTCTTGGCCAGCAGCTTCATCGCTTCGCTGCCGCTGGCCGCCTGGTCGATATGGCGCGCGCCCAGGTTGCGCAAGGATTCGCGCAGCAGGATGCGGATGCCGATGAAGTCATCGACCAGCAGGTAATGCTTGTCGGCCCAGTCGGTGCTGCCCGCTTCGGCGGCGGTGGCGTGGCTGTCTGTCATGGCGTCCTCGCTCAGGGCAGGCGCAGCATGAAGCAGCCGCCACCGAGGGCGCCGCCATTTTCCAGGGCGATGCTGCCGCTCTGCCCACGGTGCCGGTGCATCTTTGCCACCTCGCTGGAAAAATACAGGCCCAGGCCCGTGCTGTTGGTGGAAAAATTCACGCCGGCCGCCATGCCGTCCATGGCCGCGCTGCCCGCGTCGAGCAGCGCCTGCGTATAGCCGGCGCCATTGTCTTCCACGCGCAACTCCAGCAGGTCGCCTGCCTGGCGCACCGACAGGCGTATCGTGTCCTGCGTGTAGCGGATGGCGTTGTTGATGGCATGCGCGAGCACGCCGATCACGAGGTCTTCATCGAGGGTCCAGATCAGGTCCTGCGGGCAGGCCGTCTCCAGGCGGATGCCCTTCGAGGCCAGCAGGATCTTTTCCTGGTCCACCACCTGGTCGATCACCTGGCTCACCAGTTGCGGCTGCACGTCGAACGGGTAGCCGGGCTTGCCCACTTCCTTGTACAGGGCCAGCAGCTGGATCAGGTTATCGTTGAGGCGCTTGGTCTGGTACAGCATCTGCGCCATCTGCAGGTAGGCCGGGTCGGCCAGGTTGGCCTGTCGGGCGTCTTTCGCCTGTTCGGCCGCCAGCAGCGACTCCAGGGTGCCGCTGACGACGCTGATCGAATTTTTCATGTCGTGCACGGTCGACGCCAGGAACAGGAATAGCTCGGGCGAGCTGTGTTGATCTTCCACCGGATATCTCCTCGGGCGCCGGCGGCACGGCGCCGCGGCTTGAATATTGCCAAGGATAAATTATACCGCCAGCCCGCAGGCGCCAGCCAGCCGCGCGTAAAGTCCGTGACATGACGCAACAATGCCGCCCCCGCTGGCACAGGGGCGGCATCAGCCTGACAAACTGGCAATATCAGCGGCGCGCGCCCGCCAGGCGGCGCACCACGGCGATCATGCGGTCGATTTCCTCATACGTGTTGTAGAAGGCGAACGAGGGCCGCACGGTCGCTTCCACGCCGAAGCGGCGCAAAATCGGCTGGGCGCAGTGGTGGCCCGAGCGCACGGCGATGCCCTCGTCGTTCAGGGCGCGCCCCACTTCCGCCGGTTCATAGCCGGCCAGCACGAACGAGGCCACGCTGGCCTTGTCCAGCGCCGTGCCGATCAGGCGCACGCCGGGAATCGCTTGCAGCTGGTGCGTCGCGTAGTCCAGCAGCGCGTGCTCGTAGGCGGCGATGTTGTCCAGGCCGATGCGCTGCACGTAATCGATGGCCGCGCCCAGGCCCACGGCATCGGCGATATTGCCCGTGCCCGCCTCGAAACGGTTCGGCACGCCCTGGTAGACGGTGCGCTCGAACGTGACGTCGGCGATCATGTTGCCGCCGCCCTGCCATGGCGGCAATTGTTCGAGCAAGTCCGCCTTGCCATACACGGCGCCGATGCCCGTCGGACCGAACACCTTATGCCCCGAAAACACATAGAAATCCGCACCGAGCGCCTGCACGTCCACGCGCAGGTGCGACACGGCCTGCGCGCCGTCGACCAGCACGCGCACGCCGGCCGCATGCGCCAGCGCGATGATCTGCGCCACGGGCGTGACCGTGCCCAGCGCATTCGACACCTGCGTCACCGATACCAGTTTCGTGCGCCCGTTGAGCAGCTTGCGGAACTCGTCGAGCCGTATCTGCCCGCTGTCGTCGACGGGGATCACGCGCAGGGTCGCGCCCTTTTCCGCCGCCAGCTGCTGCCAAGGCACGATGTTGGCGTGGTGCTCGAGCTGCGAGACGATGATCTCGTCGCCGCTGCCGATGTATTTTCGGCCGAAGGTATGGGCGACCAGGTTGATGCCTTCCGTGGCGCCGCGCACGAAAATGATTTCATTGGGCGAGGCGGCGCCGAGAAAAGCGGCCACCTTGGCGCGCGCCGCTTCATAGGCATCGCTGGCGCGCGCCGCCAGCGCGTGGGCCGCGCGGTGGATGTTCGAATTCTCGTGCGCATAGAAATACGACACGCGGTCGATCACCGACTGCGGCTTGTGCGTGGTGGCCGCATTGTCGAACCAGGCCAGCGGCTTGCCGTTGACCCGCTCGGCCAGCACGGGAAAGTCGCGCCGCACGGCGTGCACGTCGAACGGCGCGGGGGGCCGGTGCTGGCCGGGCTGCGTCGCCGAGGGCAACTCGGTCTGGAAATAGAACGCGGGCTGGCTGTCAGATGGCGAGACGGGCAACTGGCGCGCGGGCGAGCGCTGCGGCGTGGCAAACAGCCCGCTTAAATCATCGGGCACCGATGCTCCCAGCCCCTGCTGCGCCAGGCCATCGAGCTTGCTGCCGGACGCCGGATAGCCATGCGCGCCGCCGATAAAATAATACGGCGATGGCACGCCGGGCGCATTGACCGCCGACAAACGCGGCGTCGGCACGGAGGCCGGTGCCGGCGCGATGGGCGCTTCCAAAGGCGGCGTCACGGGCGGCACTTGCGCCGTCGCCACGCCGGGGGCGATGGCGGCGAACGCGGGGCCGGGCTGCGGCGGCGCACGGTTGACATAACGGGGCGCCGCATCGAGCACGCTGCCGGAACCGCCGAGGCTGGGCGTCTTGTCAAGCGCAGGCGCGAGGCCAGGCAGGCGCGCGAAAAACTCGCCGGCCAGGCGGTTCAGGGTCGCTTCGTCGGGCAAGAGGGACGACGGCGCCAGGGCCGCCGCGCCATCACTTGTAGGTGTCTGGGTAGTCATGGTATTTACCGATCTCCACGTCTTCCAGTACGGCCAGCGCATCGTCGGTCAGCACGGCCAGCGAACAATACAGCGAAATCAGGTAGGACGAAATCGCGTGGCGGTTGATGCCCATGAAGCGCACGGACAGGCCCGGGCTTTGCTCGCCCGCCAGGCCAGGCTGGAACAGGCCGATCACGCCTTGCCGCTGTTCGCCCGCGCGCAGCAGGATGATCTTCGTCTTGCCGTCCTCGATCGGCAGCTTGTCGGACGGCACCAGCGGCACGCCGCGCCAGGTCAAGAACTGGGAGCCGAACAGGCTGACGGTGGGCGGCGGCACGCCGCGGCGCGTGCATTCGCGGCCAAAGGCGGCAATCGCCAGCGGATGGGCGAGGAAGAAGCCCGGCTCCTTCCACACTTTCGTCAGCAATTCATCGAGGTCGTCCGGCGTGGGCGCGCCCGTCAGGGTAAAGATGCGCTGGTCGTCGTGCACGCTGGCCAGCAGGCCGTAGTCGGGATTGTTGATCAATTCGCTTTCCTGGCGCTCCTTGATCGTCTCGATGGTCAGGCGCAGCTGCTCCTTGATCTGGTCGTGCGGGCTGCTGTACAGGTCCGACACGCGCGTGTGCACGTCGAGCACCGTGCTGACGGCATTGAGAAAATACTCGCGCGGCTGCTCGTCGTAGTCGACAAAGGTTTGCGGCAGTTCCGACTCATCGCGCTGCGAGCAGGCCACGCGCACATCCTTCGGATTTTTGACGCGATTGAGGCGGTAGATACCCGCTTCCACGGGCAGCCATTGCAGCAGGTGCACCAGCCAGCGCGGCGTGATGGTGGACAGCTGGGGGACGCTCTTGCTTGCATTGGCCAGCTGGCGCGCGGCGTTGTCGCCCAGCGCAAACTGGCTATCGGGGGTTGCTTCGGCCATGAACAAATACTCCTGATGAGAAAAGTGGATATGCTTATCTGAAAAACAAATAAAGTATCGGGTGTCTCCCCTCTTCTCTCAACATGCTATCGCCATCATCGTGGCGCTGAATCGACCCGCTTTAATCCACCAGCTCCGGCTCGCAGCGGGCCATCAAGCCCGCCAGGCCGATGCCCAGCGCACCGGCCAGTTTTTCCACCGTCAGCAGCGACGGCGTGGCGGCGCCCCGCTCGATTTCGCCGATGAACGAGCGGTTCAAGTCGGCCGCTTCGGCCAGCCGCTCCTGCGACCAGCCGCGCCCTTCGCGCAACTGGCGCACGGCCAGTCCAAACTGTTTGATCAACATGCTGTCCTCATGGGTGGTGGGCAAAGGCGGGGTGCGGCGGCGGCGACTCCTGCGCCTCCTGCTGGTTGTGGGCTTGCGTCACATGGCTGCCGGGCGCCACGTTGCGGGTCAGCCAGACGTTGCCGCCGATGACGGAACCCTGGCCGATGGTCACGCGGCCGAGGATGGTGGCGCCGGCATAGATCACCACGTCGTCCTGCACGATGGGGTGGCGCGCCAGTCCCTTTTTCAGCACGCCATCAAAGCCGGCGGGAAAGCGCTTGGCGCCCAGGGTGACGGCCTGGTAGAGGCGTACCCGTTCGCCCAGGATGGCCGTCTCGCCGATCACCACGCCCGTGCCATGGTCGATGAAAAAGCTGGAACCGATGACGGCGCCCGGGTGGATGTCGATGCCCGTCTGCGAATGGGCCACTTCGGCGATGATGCGCGCCACCAGCGGCGCGCCCAGCGCATACAGCGCGTGCGCCAGGCGGTAATGGATGATGGCCAGGATGCCCGGATAGCACAGCAGCACCTCATCGACGCTGTGCGCGGCCGGATCGCCCTGGAAGGCGGCCGCCACGTCGGTGTCGAGCTGGGCGCGGATGCGCGGCAGCGCGCGGGCAAAGCGCTGCACGATGGCCAGCGCCTGCTGTTCGACGGGCACCGTCTGCTGCAAGCCATGCTGGCGCGCGTGGTAACTGAGTTCGCGCCGCACCTGTTCGTGCAAGCCTGTCAAGGTCGTGTCGAGCGTGTGGCCGACAAAGAAATCCTCGCTCTCCTGCTGCAGGTCGAGCGGTCCCAGGCGCATGGGGAACAGGGCCGCGCACAGGGCGTCGACGATGTCGCGCAAGTGCTGGCGCGAGGGGAATTCGCGCGCGCCGCACTCCTGGTGGCGCAGCAAGCCGTCGCGCCAGCGCTCGCGCACGGCGCGCAATTCATCGACGATCTGGCGCAACTCCCACTGCGGCTGGGCGGCAAGGGAGGCGGAAGGCAAGGCACGCTGGTTCATGGTGGTCCCGGGAAGAGCATTAATCTTGCAGCCAAGGCAGCGCATGCCAGCGCCAGCCGCCGCTGTGGCCGCGCTGCCGCTGTTCGTCGAGGTCGCCCTCGAAGCCTTGCGCGATATTGAAGACCTGCGTGAAACCGGCCTTGGCGGCCGCTTCGGCAGCCGCGGCCGAGCGCTTGCCGCTGCGGCACAGCAGCACCACCACGGCCTCCTTGCCGCCCGCCTTCGCTTCCAGTTCGCGCACAAAGCGGGGATTGCGGTTCATGGCCGTGCCGGTGGCCCAGGCCACATGCAGCGAGGCGGGTACATAGCCGACAAAAGTGCGTTCCTCGTTGGTGCGCACGTCGACCAGCACGGCTTTGCCGGCCTGCACCAGTTGCCACGCATCCTGCGCGCTGACGATGCCCGCATACGGCAAGCCCTGCGTCTGCGCCTGGGTGCGCGCGTTATTCAGTACTTCGTCAAACGCCGCCTCGCCGTGCGCGGCGCGGGGGTCGAAAACCAGTTCTGCAGCAGCCATCTTTCCACCTCTTTTTACGTCGTCGTCAAAAACCAGCACACGTCCACTGTAGCGAACTTATGTTGTTCGGAAAACAAATTAAAAAGAGTTTGGAAAGCTGAAAAACGTATATGGGGGAATCGAGGTGTGGAGCGTCTGAAAATGCCCGGGGCCAGGCGGAGTGCCGAATGTACGGCGAGGCACGACAACAGCGCCATGGACTTTTCAGGCGTTCCGGCGGCGCTCACGCAGTAAAAAACGGGCAGGATCCAGTGCGGCAGCCAATTGACTCTCCAGCGGCAACGGCTCGCCCTCCAGCTGGCAGGCCAGCAGCTCGGCCGCCAGCGGCGCCCAGATCAGGCCGCGCGAGGCATAGCCGAGCAAGCCAAACAGGCCGGGCCAGCGCGGCACGTCGCGCAGGCGCTCGCAGCGGCCCGGCACGCCGGGGTCGGGCAAGGCGCCCGCCAGCGGCAGGCGGTCCGCTGCCATGCAGCGAAAGCCCGTGCGCCCGGCCAGCGGCGCCTCGAACGGGGCGAGGCCCAGGATGTCGGCGATCTTGGCGATATTTTCTTCCTGGCTCGATGGGCGCAGCTTGGCGTCCGCGTCCGCGTCGTAGCTGGCGCCCACGCAGACGACGCCCTGGTGCGCCGGCGTCATGTAGGCTTCGCGGCAGACGACGAACGGCAGCGACGGCAAGCTGCCTTCGGCCAGGTGCGTGACCTGGCCGCGCACGGCATCGAGCGGCAAGCCGGCCGCCTGCGCAAAATCAATGGCGCCCGTGCCGGCCGCCAGGATGACGGTGGGTGCGGCGGCGATCAGGGTGTCTTCGGCATCGCGCACCAGCCACTCGCCGTCGCCACGCTCCAGGCGCAGGGCGCTGCTGGCAAAGCGCCGCGTGAGCAAGCTGCCGCAGGCGTCCAGCATGGCCGCGCAGACGGAGGACGGGCGCGCCCAGCCGCCCTGTGCGAACCACCAGGCGCCATCGGGCGCCGGCGCGCCCAGCATGGTGGTCGCCTCGGGCGCTTCCAGCCAGCGGGCAAATTCACGCGGATACAGGCCGCTGGCGGCGATCTGCCGCTGCACCTGCGCATGCGCGCCGTCGCGCGCCAGGTGCAGCACGCCGCTTTGCGCCCCCTCGATGGCGGCGCCGATGCCGCCCAGGTCTTTCCAGCGGCTCAGCGAGTACAGGTAGGCGGCGCGCACCAGGCGCGTGGCGATATTGTCGTCCTTCGACATCAGCGGCATGAAGATGCCGGCCAGGTTGCCCGACGCTTCGCTGGCCGGCTGCGCGTGGCGCTCGACCAGGGTCACCTTCCAGCCGCGCGCGGCCAGCCGTTCGCAGGCGGCCGCGCCGGCCACGCCCGCGCCGATGACGACGGCGCACCGCTGCGGCGCCACGGGGGCCGCATGCGCGTCGTGCCGCGCATGAAAGACGGCGCGCAATGGACTGTCGTCGAAGAGAAAACCGCTTCCTTGCAGCGCCAGGCGCTGCGCATCGTCGAGCTGCACGGCGTGCAGGCGCGCGCCGTCGGCCATCAGGCGCGCCAGCACCGGCATGGAGGCCGGCACCCACGCCAGATACGCCTCATCGACGCGGGCCGACAGTTGCGCCAGGCAAGCGTCCGGATCGCCGATCAGCACGTCGAGAACCACCAGCCCGTCGCTCGAGGCCATGCGGTGCTGGCCCGGCACGCAGGGCGGCCATAGGCCGCGCCAAGGCTCAGGCAACTGGCTGGCGTCGACGGGACGGGGCGCCAGCGCGATGTAGTGCAGCTTGCCGCCGCCATACCGGGCGCAGGCGGCGCGAAAGCGCGCGCCGTCGAAGTCCGTATCGAGCGTGACCATGGCCTTCATGCGCGGCGGCCCGTGCGGCAAAAACAGGCGGGCGCATGGTCGTCGACCATGCCGATGCCCTGCATGTAGGCGTAGACGATGGTCGAGCCGACGAACTTGAAGCCCCGCTTGAGCAAGTCTTTTGACAGTGTGTCGGACAGGGCCGTCGTGGCGGGGAATGCGCCCGGCTGCCAGCTGTTGACGATGGGCTGGCCGTCGACATACGCCCACAAAAAACTGTCGAGCGTGTGGCCCTCGGCGCGCAGGCGCAAATAGGCTTGCGCATTCGTGATGGCGGCCGCCACCTTCAGGCGGTTGCGCACGATGCCGGGGTCCGCCAGCAGCTGCGCCACCTTGTCCGGTCCATACGCGGCGATCTTTTCCGCGTCCCAGCCGTCGAAGGCGGCGCGGTAGGTCTCGCGCTTGTTGAGGATGGTTTCCCAGCTCAGGCCCGCCTGCGCGCCTTCCAGGTTCAGCATCTCGAACAGCCGGCGCTCGTCGTGGCAGGGCACGCCCCACTCCGTGTCGTGATACGCGAGATAGCGGGGATTGGCCGGATTGGCCCAGGCGCAGCGGGTAATGGTCATGGTCGTGTTCTTCAGGTGCGGGCAACCGCCAGTATAGTTTATCGGCCGCGCAGGATGCGTCCCAGTTCCTGCAAGCCGTGCGCCATCTCGGCCGGCGCAATCGCCGCAAAGCCCAGCAGCAGCCCGGGCGGCGCAGTGCACAGCGGTCCCGCCGCCGGATCGGCATAATGGCCCAGCGGGCGCAGTTCGATGCCGCGCGCCAGTCCCGCGCGCGCGACCGTTTCTTCATCGTGATCGCCGCGAAAGTACGCGCACAGTTCCAGGCCGCTGTCGGCCGGACCGCACGCGAGCTGGTCGCCCAGTTCGCGCGCCAGGCCGCGCAGCAGCAGGTCGCGCCGCTCGGCATTGCTGTCGCGCGTGCGGCGGATATGCCGGCCAAAGTGGCCTTCGGCGATGAAGTCCGCCAGCGCCATCTGCGGCACGATGGCCGTGTGGCGGTCCATCACGGCCTTGGCCTGCACCAGCGCCCCGGCCAGCGCGGGCGGCGCCACCATGTAGCCGAGGCGCAGCCCCGGGAACAGCACCTTCGACAGGGTGCCCACGTACACCACGCAGCCGGCCCGGTCCAGGCTTTGCAGCGAGGCCAGCGGCGCGCCCGTGTAGCGGTATTCGCTGTCGTAATCGTCTTCCACCACCCACGCCTTGTGCTGCGCGGCCCAGGCCAGCAGGGCCAGGCGGCGGGGCAAACTCATGCTCACGCCCAGCGGCATCTGGTGCGACGGCGTCACGTAGGCCAGCTTCGCCTGCGGGCAGTGCGCCACGCCATACGCCACGTCCAGGCCCTGCGCATCGACGGGCACGGGAAAGACGCGCGCGCCGGCCGCGCGCAGCGGGCCGCTGGCGCCCCGGTAGCCGGGCGACTCCATCCAGGCAGACTCGCCGGGCGCCAGCAAAATGGTCGACAGCAGGAACAGCGCCTGCTGCGAGCCGGAGGTGATGACGATCTGCTGCGGCGTGCACTGGATGCCGCGCGAGGCCTTCAGGTAGACGCACAGCAGTTCGCGCAGCGGCAGGTAGCCGGCCGGGTCGCCGTAGCCGAACTGGTGGTCGGGGCGGCGCCAGCGCCGCGCTTCCAGGCGGTTCCACACATCGAACGGGAAATGGTCGATGCGCGGCATGCCGACGCGGAAGGCGCGCAGCGGGCCACGGTGAAACGCCACCTGGCGCATGGCCGCCACCACGCCCTGCCCGCGCGCGGACAGGGGCCGCAGCAGTCCCGGTGCCGCTGTCGCCGGGGCCGCGAGAGGGGCCGGCACGTCGCCGCTGACAAAGGTGCCGCGCCCCACGGTACCATCGAGGTAGCCTTCGGCCGTCAGCAGCGCATACGCATTGAGCACCGTCTGGCGCGACACGGCCAGCAGGCGGCAAAACTCGCGCGTGGGCGGCAGCTGCATGCCGGGACTCATGCGGCCGTCGAGGATGGCGGCCTTGACGGCCGCATACAGTTGGCGGAACAGCGGTTCGGCGGCGCCGCGCTGCAGCGGCAAGGCGGCGATGAGCTGGTGCAGGTGGGAAGCTGGCATGTCAGGAGGCTTTTAAATTGGTAGCTTCAAGATAGCACTTATTGGCTGTTTTAAATAGCCAAGACTGGCGTTAAGATGGCGCATCCCCTCACTCCCGTGGAGTACCCATGCATCAGTTTTTCGCCACCGTGGCCTGGCAGCGCGACGGCCAGGATTTCGCCGGCCAGCGCTACAGCCGCGGCCATGAATGGCAGTTCGACGGCGGCCTGACGGTAGCCGCCTCGTCGTCGCCCCTGTCCGTGCCGCTGCCGATGTCGGTGGCGGCAAATATCGACCCGGAAGAGGCGCTGGTGGCCGCCACGTCGAGCTGCCACATGCTGTTCTTCCTGTCGCTGGCGGCCCAGCGCGGCTACGTCATCGACGACTACCGCGACGCCGCCGTCGGCGAACTGGGCAAGAATGCCGCCGGACGCCTGGCCATGACGCGCATCGTGCTGCGTCCGCGCATCGCCTTCGCGGGAACGCCGCCCTCGCCCGAGGCGCTGGCCGCCCTGCACCATGACGCGCACGAGCGCTGCTACATCGCCAATTCGCTGAAGGCCGACGTGGTCGTGGCAGGAGCCGACTAGATGTACACGCCCTCCACCTTTCGCGAAGAGCGCCTCGAGGTGCTGCATGGCCTGATCGATGCACATCCGCTGGGCGCGCTGGTGCGCCACGGGACCGATGGCCTGTGCGCCGACCATCTGCCGTTCGAGATCGCCGCGCCCACGCCGGATGCGCCATTCGGCATCCTGCGCGCCCACGTGGCGCGCGCCAACCCGCTGTGGCGCGCGGCCGGCGGGAACGATGAAGCACTGGTGATCTTCCAGGGACCGCACGCCTACATCACGCCCGCCTGGTATGCGGAAAAGCAGCGCAGCGGCAAGGAAGTCCCCACCTTCAACTACGCGGTGGTGCATGCGCACGGCCCCCTGCGCGCCATCGATGACCCGGCGTGGCTGCTGGGATTGGTGGCGCGGCTGACGGCGCGCCATGAGGCGGGGCTAGCCACGCCGTGGCAAGTGGGCGACGCGCCGGCCGGCTATATCGACAAGCTGCTGAAAGCCATCGTCGGCATCGAAATTCCCCTCACGCGCCTGGAGGGCAAATGGAAGCTGGGGCAGAACCGCAGCATGCAAGACCAGGCCAGCATGGCGCGCGGCCTGGCGCTCGACCACCAGGCCGGCGCGGCGCAAGCGCTGGGCGCGCTGATCGCCGCCAACCTCACGCCAGCCAGCTGACGGCCGCCGAAAACGGGCATGCAGGGCAGCGCGAAGGACAGGGCAACACTGTTCCAGCCGCCGATGGCGGCCAGCGGCAGCGGCGCGCGCCGCACGGCCAGGTCGCCGCACAGCACCAGGACGAAGAAGGGAAACGTGATGGCAAGGATGGACAGCATGGACAGCCCTCGTAGCGGCGCGTCCGCCCACGGCCCGCCTGGCGCAAAAAAAGGGCCGCTCGCGCGGCCCCAAGGAGGTCCTGAAGTAAGGCTGCCAGCGCTTATTCCGGCTTGAGCTGGGCGCGGATCTCGCCGGCCGGATAGGCGGCGCTATGCACGTTGACATACAGCTTGCCGGCCTGGTAGCTCGCATACTGTGGCGGCGTCAGCATGGTGTCGGGCGGCACGGCAAACATGCCTTCGGCGGTTTTAAGCAGCGGCACGATGACGGGGCCATTCACGCCCACCGGCGCTTCATGGATATGCGCCACCGTGGCCACCATGCCCGTGTAGCGCACGCCGCCGCTGACGCTGCGGTCGTGGCCCACGCGGATATTGCTGCTGCCGCTGGCCGTGCTGGTATTGGCCGGCACTTCCTGCGCGCCGCTCAGGGTGACGTCGTGCCCGCCGGGATGATGCGGACCATGGGTGCAGGCGCCCAGCATGGCGGCCAGCGCCAGCGCCATGGCGGCGCGGCATGCGGGTGGGGGCAATAAGCTCATCGCGGTACTCCTTACGGATAACAGGTCACGGAAGGCGCCATGCCGCGATAGCCGGGCTTGCGCCGCACTTGTCACGCGCAAAAAACGCTTGCGTCGTGCAACAGTAACGCCGCGCCGCGACACCCGTTTTGCTTTTGACCAAACATCTAGCCTGCGGCGGGCATCAAGCCAGGTGCCCCTCCGCCACCCAGCCCCGGTTGGCGGCTGGCGCCTTCGGCTTGGGCGCGATGCCGCTGCTTTTTTCCGCTTCCAGGATGATGCTGCGCATGCTGTCGCTGGCGGCCGGCCCGGGCGCAAACGCGTAATACTCGTCATTGATGGGCAAGCCCGTCATGGCATCGACCAGCACAGGATCGGCGGCCAGGCCCGTATCGCGGCTGGCGATGACGAGGCTGGCGCCTTCCGGGGCGAAGTTTTCATTACCCCAGGCAATAAAGGCCAGCAAAACAGGCTTGAAGGCGCGCCCCGGCTTGGTCAGCACGTAGTCGTAGCGGGGCGGCTTGGCGCAATACAGGCGGCGCGTCATCAGGCCCCCTTCCACCAGGTCGGCCAGGCGCCGCGTGAGGATGGTGGGCGCGATTTTCAGGCTTTTCTCAAACTCGTCGAAGCGCGTCTTGCCATAAAACGCCTCGCGCAGGATCAGGATGCTCCACCATTCGCCTACCTTGCCCAGGCTGCGTGCGATGGGGCAAGGCAAATTATTAAAATTGGTATGTTTCATGACCATCTCCTCCCGTAAATTCCAGCACAGCGATCGAAAAAATTCTAATTCCCATACAGAAACATTCGCGCCAACTACATCGTGGCCGTCACCGTGCGTACCGGCCGCCGTGGCAAGCCGGTCTTTTGCCGCTGGATGGCCGCCGCATGCCGCTCGGCGCAGGAAGGTATCGTGAGGGGCAAGATCTGCATGGTGGCGGCCAGGGACGGGCGCATCACGGCGGCAAGATGGACCGTCATGGCGGACTCGGCTTAAAAGTGGACGGCGGCCGGGATGGCCCGCTTGCAGGTGCCCGCATGCCAGTCCACCGCGTACGGCGTGGTATTGCGGCACCGGGCATTGAGCGTCGTACTGACGTTAACGGCAGTAGCCAGTGCACCGTGATCAAGACGGGGGAACGTAGCTCGCAACATGAAACCTCCTGATGATGAAACATCATGAATGAACCCTTCAAAAGTGCAGGATTCGAGGATAGTCACGGTATTGCCGGCGTTTTTTTGGGCACGCAAACCAAGACAACAAAATCCTTGGGCCGAGAGTCGCGAGACAGCGGGATTTCAGCGTTTTTGCAGCATAGGCAAAACAGATTTTTTAATAATCGACATTGCTCTAAATCAATGCACGATTGAATTATTAGCGATCCGCGAAATCGCTGCTTCTTCTTGCGGAGAAACATCTTTTGAAATACGAGAAAAACAGAAAAAAAAAGAAAAGCGAGGCATAATAAACCACAACTTGCTATTTGGTTAAGTCATCCATGCCATGCCATCGACCAGCGAAACCATGAAAAAAAACATCTTGATCGTGGACGATTCTGCGTTCGAGCAGCGCATGCTGATGGAACTGCTGAGCGAGCAGCCCTACCGTTTCAGCATCGCCTTCAATGGTTATCAAGGCTATCAGCTGGCGCTGGCCACGCGACCCGACCTGATCCTGCTCGACGTGCGCATGCCCGAGATGGACGGCTACACGGCGTGCCGCTTGCTCAAGGCCAACCCCGAAACGGAACAGATACCCGTGATCTTCCTCAGTGGCGCCGATGCCGCCAACGAGCGCATCATGGGCTTGCAGGTCGGTGGCGTCGATTACATCTCGAAGCCGTTTACGCCGGCGGAACTGGCCGCGCGCATCCATATCCACCTCGGCTTGATGCGCAAAAGCAACATCACCTTGCCCGGCGTGCTGGACATCGCGGAGAAACAGCAGCATCCCGACCTGGTCTTCGTCAATGCCGTCAAGCAATTGATCCTCGATAACCTGGGCAGCCTGCCCAACCTGTCCGAAATCGCCCGCAGCGTCGGTACCTACCGCGAAAAGCTGACCCTGATGTTCCGCGAGCAGACGGGCATGACGGTCTTCGCCTTCATCCGCGAGGCGCGCATCGCGCGCGGGGTGGAATTGCTGCAGCAGACCGAGATCGACGTGCAGGATATCGCCCTGCTGATCGGCTTTCACAACGCGGGCAACTTCGCCACGGCCTTCCGCGAGCGCATGGGCGTCACGCCCAGCGCCTACCGCCAGCGCCTGCAGGAGCAGACGGGCCAGCGGCAGGTGTCGAACGGGCACTGAGGGGCACGCATGCCCCCCGCGCCTTAGAACTTATAGTTCAGCTTGAGCGAGGCGAAGCGTCCGCGCGGATCGGCTTGCGTATAGTCAAAGCCCGAGGCCGAGTAATCCCACGGCGCGCGCTTGTTGGCCAGGTTCTGCACGATGAAGGTGACATTCGCCGCGGGCGTCACCTGCCAGCTGGTGGTCACGTCAAACGTGCTGAAGGCGGCCACCGACTCGTCCAGGTGCGTGTTCTGCGCATAGCTGCCCACGTAATTCCAGGTCAGGGTGGACGACCATTTGCCCTGTTCCCAGGTGGCCGAGGTGACGCCGCGCCATTTCGGGATGGAGCCGAAATAATTGGTGCCGGCGCCGTCCGTCAGCGGCGCGCCGTCGGACAGCGGTTCGGCAAAGCGCAGCACGCGGCTCAGCTGGCCGGCCAGGGTCAGCTTGCCCCAGTCCTTGTCGGTGAAGCGCTGGCGCAGGTCCAGGTCGATGCCCGACACTTCGCGCTGGCCCTGGTTGCGGTACTGGCGGTACAGGGTCGTGATGCGGCCGTCGGCGTCGCGCGTGATCTTTTGCGGCGCCGTCGCCTCGTTGGCGATGGTGGTGGTGGCGCTTTCCGTGCCGATCACGCCATCTTGCCTGATGCGGTAGTAATCGAGGCCGATGCTCGAGCTGCTGGTGGGCGACACCACCACGCCCAGGTTCAGGTTGTTCGACCGTTCCGGACGCAAGGCGGTGTTGGCGATGGTAATGGCCGTCACGCCGCGCGTCTGCGTCGGCGTGATCGGGTCGCGCGGGTCGAGCACGCTGACATAGCTGACGGCCGTGCTCTGCGTGATTTCCGGCAGCGACGGCGCGCGGAAGCCACGCGACACGGTGCCGCGCACCAGCAGCCACGGCGCGGCCTGGTAGCGGGCGCTGGCTTTCGGCGAGAACGCATTGCCGAAATCGCTGTAATGGTCGGCGCGGCCCGCCAGGTTGACGGACAGGTCTTTGACCACCGGCACGTTGAATTCGGCAAACAGGGCCGACACGCTGCGCGCACCGTTGATGATGTTGATCGCCGGGCGCAGCTCGGTGCCGGACAGCACGGCCGTCGAGGTTTGCGAATCCATCTTTTCGCGGCGCCACTGGGCACCGGCGGCAAAGCCCAGCGGGCCGGCAGGCAATTGCCACAAATCCTTCGCGGCCGAAAAGTCGACGGTGTCGAGCGTCGACTCGGCCGGACGCAGGGTCGACAGGCGCAGGCGGTTGCGCACCGCTTCGCTGTTTTGCGCCTGGTCAAAGAAGTTATAGCTGCCGTCGGCCAGCACCTGCTGGAATGCGTAGCGGTTGACGAAGTTCTGCACGGTTTCCTCCAGCTTGCTGCTCGAGTGGCCCACGGCCGCATCCCAGTCCCAGCCCGCCAGGGTGCCCTTGACGCCCGCCAGCGCGCGGTAGAACGTGACCTTGTCCTGCTTCAGGCGCGGTCCCAGGTCGAACAGGGTGGCCGTGAACGGCAGGGGCGTGGCGCCGGGATTATTCGGGTGGCCCACGGGCAGCACGACGGGAATCGTGTCGAGCGCTTGCGTCGCATTGTTCCACACGCGCGTGGCATTGTTCACCGTCAAGGGCGCGCTGAAGGTCTGGTCGGCGCGCGAGTAACTGTGCAGCAAGTCGACATACGCTTCCGTGTCCGCATTCAGCTTCAGGGTGCCGCGCGCGGCCGAGTGGATGCGCTGGATGCCGGGAATCAGGGTCTTGTATGGCGAAGGGTTATACGCCAGCACTTGCCCCGTCTTGCCGGGCGTGATGTCGCCATAATTGACCAGTTGCAATGGTCCGCGCACGCCACCCAAGGTCCGGGTCGGGTCCGTGCCCGCGTAGTTGGTGATGGCCCAGCCCAGGCTGCCCCGCTGCTGCTTGCGGAAGTCGGCATCGCGCATCCACGCCACGTCGCTTTGCTGCAGCTTGTCGCGCTGCTGCGCATCGACCGAGAAGACCAGGCTGTAGCCGTCTTCCTCGAGCTTGCCAAAGCCCGTCTGCAGCGCCGCGCTCTTTTCATGCTGGCCCGTGCCCTCGGTCGAGCCGCCCCACTGCGCCGTGATGTCCGTGCCCGTGAATTCCTTGTACAGGATGATGTTGACCACGCCGGCCACGGCATCGGAGCCGTACACGGACGAGGCGCCATCCTTGAGTACCTCGATACGCTGCACGGCCGCCATCGGCAGGCTGTTCAGGTCAACAAAGGTTTCCTGCAGGTTTTGCGCCGTCGCATAGCTGGCCACGCGCTTGCCATTGACCAGGATCAAGGTATTTTTCTGGCCGATGCCGCGCAGCGACAGGCCCGAGGTGCCGGCCGAGAAACTGCCCGTGTACTGTTCGTTGTAGCTGTTGCCGCTGTTGGCGGAAATCGACCGCAGCACGTCCGACACGCTGGTCTTGCCGCTGGCTTTCAATTCCTTGGCGGTAATGACCTGGACGGCGCTGGCGCCCTCTTTTTCGCTGACGCGGATATTCGATCCGGTGACGTTGACCCTGGCGATCTCCTCCTCGGCA
Organism: Janthinobacterium sp. GW822-FHT07H11; assembly: GCF_058798615.1. NCBI lineage: Bacteria > Pseudomonadati > Pseudomonadota > Betaproteobacteria > Burkholderiales > Oxalobacteraceae > Janthinobacterium > Janthinobacterium sp. GW822-FHT07H11. The sequence goes on along the minus strand of NZ_CM179507.1, from coordinate 947,869 downwards.
TGGGCGAAGGCGGGGAAGGCGGCGGCGATGGCAAGACTGATGGCGAGTGGTTTGAACATGGTTTCCTCTTATTGGGATTGCAGCCTTCTTCAGATAAAAAAGGCCGAGCAGGGGCACGCGGGCCGGATGGGCCTACGGGCAAGCGACGACGGGGGTGTTAAGAAATTACGGGATGCGTGGACGCGCACGCATCGGCATCCACTGCGCCATGCATTGCATGGTCAGCTGATGCCGGGTGGCGGAAAAAATGGCAGAAAGAGTAAAGCGCAACATAAAAGACACCGGTAAGCGGGGAAATGCCACTATATCGCGGTGTCTTTATGGCGTGAACGAATTAAAAATTGATTGTATATATGATTTGAATCTAAGGCCTTGCCGATGATGCCAGGTCAGGCATCGGCCACGGCGGCCGCGCGGCCAGCCTGCAGGCGCCACCAGTACCAGGAGACCAGCGCATTGATCCAGTAGGCGGCGTACAGCACGGCCGTCAGGTGCAGGCCACGGCTGTAGTACAGCGGCACGGCGACCGTATTGACCAGCAGCCAGAAGCCCCAGGTTTCGATGCGCCGGCTCATCAGCAGGAATTGCGCGATGATGCTGAACACCAGCACGGCTGAATCGATGAAGGGCGCGTAGGCATTCGTGAACCGGTGCAGCAGCATGCCGTAGATGAACACGGCGGCAACACCGGCAGGCACGATCCAGGCCAGGCTGCGCCAGCCCGTGCGCGTGATCGGCAGCGGCTTGCCGCCCGCGCCGCGCCGCCATTGCAGCCAGCCGATGACGCAGGTGACGATGAAAAACAGCTGCAGCAGCACGTCGGCATACAGGTTGACCTGGTAAAACAGCACGGCGAACAGCACGCAGCCGACCATGCCGATCCACCAGGAATGAATGTTGTTGCGTCCGGCCAGGACGATGGAGGCGGTCATCAGCACATTGGCGGCGATCTCGAGCGGGGGAGTCAAGCGGTAATCCTTTGCGGGGCGGAGGGTGGATGCACCGCGCCACTATAGCCGATTTGGGCTGCCCGTCGCCGCAGGCCATGCATCCAGGAAAGGCGGCATGTCGCACATGCCACTTGACTTCCCTGGCCATTCTGGCAAATTGAATATCAAGTTGAAACTCTATGGAAACACCCCGTATGCGCTTGCGCCATTTCCTGTTTGCGGCAATGCTCGGCATATGCGCAACACCCGCCCTGGCCTGCCGCATGACAATGGCGCTGGAACAATGGCCGCCCTATCTGTACCGCGATGCGCGTGGCGGCACTACCGGGCTCGACCTGGAATTGCTGCGCGCCATCTTCAAGGAGGCGCGCTGCAGCCTCGTCACCCTGCCCGAACTGCCCACGGCACGGCGCCAGTTGCTGTTCCAGCAGGGGGGCCTGGACCTGATGCCGGCCGCTTCCTACACGCGCGAGCGCGAGGCTTACGCGCGCTTTTCCGTCAGCTATCGCGACGAGACCGTCGGCGTTTTCAGCAAGCCGGGCAAGATGGCAAGCTTGCGCCATATCGGCAGCATCAGCCAGCTTTTGCACAGCAAGGCCACCTTGCTGGCGCCCAAGGTGGGCTGGTATGGGGAGGAATATGCGGCCGCCCGGCCCGCGCTGGAAAAAGACATGCGGCTCAATGTGTTCGGCAGCTTCCAGCAGGGCATCCGCATGCTCGACGCGGGCCGTGCCGACCTGCTGCTGGGCGACGTGCTGGCCGTGCGCCACGAAGCGCGCCAGCAAGGCATGGCGCTGTCCGCCCTGCCCTTCCTGGCGCTGCGCGCACCGGTCCACCTGATGCTCAATGCGCGCAGCACCAGCAGCGCCGACCTGGCGCGCCTGAACGCCGCCATCGCACGCCTGGAACAGCGCGGCACGCTGGCGGCGATACGTGCCCGCTACGAAGCGCCGTAAGCGATCAGCCCTTGGCAGCCGCTTCCAGGATTTCCAGCTTCGTTTCGCGGCCATTCTTTTGCACGCCCTGCGCCTTGTCGTAGCTTTCGATCAGCGCGCGGTACGGCGGCACGATGTGGTCGGTCATGATGGCGGCGAATGCCATCGCATCGGCGCGGTTCCAGGTGCTCATCACTTCCGCCAGCACGGCATAGGTGTCGATCGGCACGGCGCCGGCCTGCGCCACGCGCGCCATGGTGATGTCGGTGGCCATCTTCGACCAGTTGCCCGAGGCGTCGATGATGGCAAACACCTTGTAGCCGGCCGCCAGCGCGCTGATGGTGGGGAAGGCCATGCACACGCTGGTGAGCGTGCCGGCGATCAGCAGGGTCTTGCGGCCCGTCTTTTCGATGGCCTCGACCCAGGCCGGATTATCCCAGGCGTTGATCTGGCCCGTGCGCGGGATATAGACGGCTTCCGGGTTGAAATGGTGGATTTCCGGGATCAAGGGGCCATTCGGGCCGTCGGGCACGGAAGCGGTGGTAAAAGTCGGCATGTTGGCCAGGCGCGACAGCTTGGCCAGCGCCGTGACGTGGCCGCGCAGCACATGCTGCTCGATGTCGCGCACCAGCTGGAACAGGCCGCTCTGGTGGTCGATCAGCAGCATGACGGCGTCGTCGGGATCGATCATCGGTGGCAAACCTTGGAAGTTGGCGGGGGTGCTCATGGTGGTCTCCTGAAAAAACCATGCCGCGGGATGCGGCATGGGTACTGCATAAATTACTTCGCGATGCGGGCGAAGCGGCCGCTGTTGAAATCCTCGAACGCCTGCACGATTTCCGCCTCGGTATTCATGACGAACGGACCATGGCCGACGATGGGTTCCTTGATCGGCTCGCCGCTCAGCAGCAGCACCACGGCGTCGCTGTTCGCTTCGACGGTGATGCTGTCGCCATCGCGCTCGAACAGCGCCATCTGCGCTTCGCGCAGCACGCTCTCGCCGTTGACCAGCAGCGTGCCGTGCAGGACGATCAGCGCCGTGCTCCAGCCCCTGCTCACGGGCAACTCCGTCTGCTTTCCCTGGGCCAGGCGCAGATCCCACACCTGCATCGGCGAAAACGTGCGGGCCGGTCCGTGCTGGCCTTCGAAGTCACCGGCGATCACGCGCACCGAACCGGCGCCATCGGGCAGCGCCAGCGTGGGTATCGTCTCGCTGGTGATGGCCTGGTAGCCGGGCGCCGTCATCTTGTCTTTCGCCGGCAGGTTCACCCACAGCTGCACCATTTCCAGCGTGCCGCCCGACTGCGTGAAGGCAGGCGAGTGAAACTCTTCATGCAGGATGCCGGCGCCGGCCGTCATCCACTGCACGTCGCCGGGGCCGATCACGCCGCCCTGGCCCGTCGAATCGCGGTGCGCCACTTCGCCCTTGTAGACGATGGTCACCGTTTCGAAGCCGCGGTGCGGATGCGAACCGACGCCGGGCGGACGGGTGCCGGGCGCAAATTCGGCGGGGCCGGCGTAGTCGAGCAGCAGGAATGGGCTCAGCTGCTTGCCATGGCCGTTATACGAAAACATCGAGCGCACGGGGAAACCGTCGCCAACCCAGTGCTGGCGGGGTGCGCTGTAGATACCTGTGACTTTGTTCATCTCGATCTCCTGTTGGGGTTTGCATTACGATGGAGACAGAATAGACTTGCAACGATCAAGGCGGTAGACGGTAAAATCAGCCATCAGCGTTCCATGAATAGAACAGCCAGGAGGCGGCATGCAGGATTTGAATGACTTGTATTATTTTGTGCAGGTGGTCGACCATGGCGGCTTCGCGCCGGCCGGGCGCGCGCTGGGCATGCCGAAATCAAGACTGAGCCGGCGCATCGCGCTGCTGGAAGAACGCCTCGGCGTGCGCCTGCTGCAGCGCACGACGCGGCATTTCTCCGTCACCGACGTGGGGCAGACGTTTTACGAGCATTGCAAGGCGATGCTGGTGGAAGCGGAAGCGGCGCAGGAAGCGATCGAGCTGACGCGCGCCGCGCCGCGCGGCACGGTGCGCCTGTCCTGTCCCATCGCCCTGCTGCATTCGCTGGTCGCGCCCATGCTGGCCCGCTTCATGCGCGAGCATCCGCAGGTCACGCTGCTGCTCGAAGCGAGCAACCGCCGCGTCGACCTGGTGGCAGAAGGTTTTGACGTGGCCATCCGCGTGCGCCCGCCGCCGCTGCCCGACAGCGACCTGGTGCTGCGCGTGCTGGCCGAACGCAGCCAGTGCATGGTGGGCAGCCCGTTGCTATTCGCCGGCGCCCCGCTGCCGAAAGCGCCGGCCGACCTGGCCGACTGGCCCAGCCTGGCCCTGGGCATGCCGCAACAGCAGTACCACTGGGATTTGCATGGCCCGGACGGCGCGCGCGCCCAGCTGCGCCACACGCCGCGCTTCGTCACGGGCGACATGCTGACCCTGCGCGACGCGGCCGTGGCCGGCGTGGGCCTGGTGCAGCTGCCGACCATGATGATCACCGGGCAGGTGGCCGATGGCAGCCTGCTGCCGCTGATGGCGCAGTGGCGGCCGCAGCGCGAAATCATCCACGCCGTCTTCCCCTCGCGGCGCGGTCTGCTGCCGGCCGTGCGCGCGCTGATCGACTACCTGGCGCACGAATTCGCCGCGCTGGGCGAAGAATGAGGCACTCAGGTACGATGGCATCTTCTCCAATCGCCCCGATACCGCATGCGTATATTGATACTGTCGGACCTGCACCATGAATTGTGGCGCGAGGATGCGCCGCAAGGCGACCTCGCGCTCAGCCGTCCCGATGCCGTGATCCTGGCCGGCGATATCGACACGGGCACCCGTGCCGTCGCCTGGGCCGCCACCGCGTTTGCGGGCCTGCCGGTGCTGTACGTGCATGGCAACCACGAAGCGTATGGCCATCACCTCGACAAGGTACGCCAGGAGCTGCACGCAGCGTGCGCCGCCACGCAGAACGTGCATTTTCTCGACTGCGGCACGCACGTCATCGAAGACCCCGCCGGCGGCAAGGTGCGGTTCCTGGGCGCCACCCTGTGGACGGATTTCCGCCTGCTCGGCGACGACACGCGGCAAGCAGCCATGCGCGACGCCGAAGCCGTCATGAACGACTACAGGCGCATCCGCCTGGCCAACATGGGCTTTCGCAAGCTGCGCGCGGCCGACACCGCCATGTTCCACGCACAGCAAAAGGCCTGGCTGGCGCGCGAACTGGCGCAACCCTTTGATGGCGCGACAGTGGTCATCAGCCACATGGCGCCGTCGCTGCTGTCGGTGGACGATGCGTACGGCAGCGAGGCGTGTTCGCCCGCCTATGCCTCGCGCCTCGATGAACTGGCCGCGCAGGCGGACCTGTGGGTGCATGGCCACCTCCACGTCTCGCGCGACTACCGGATCGGCCGGTGCCGCGTCATAGCCAACCCCTGCGGCTACAAGACGCGCGGCGGCACGCCGCAAAATCCCCGTTTTGATCCGAACTTCATCGTCGAGCTGCAATCGCGTTAATCCAGCGCGCGAATCGTCAGGCTTCAGACGCCCCGCCAGCCACTGCTGCAGGCGGTGCTTGCCAGCCCGGCGGCCGCCACCAGCGGGTTGCGCGGCCTGGGCGTGGCTTTCACCTTGATTTTCATGGTGTTTCCTTTCAACCCGGTCGTCCAAAACAAAAAACCCCGGCGAGTTTCCTCACCGGGGTTGATAGGACACCGGCTCGGGATCGGCAATGCTGCCGATGGCCCCGGGCGCCATGCGCGGGGCTAATGCTTGTAGAACTTGCTGCCAGCCTGCTCGAACATGGGGCTTCCTTTGTCTGCTAGATCTGCACTACGGATGACGATTCCGCGCCGGATGCGGCAGTGCGTCAACCGCCTGGCATGGCGCATGCGCCTACGTCGTCATTTTGTCGCAGCCGCCTTTTCCTTGGCGATGCGGGCATCGAGCTTGGCTTCATTTCTGGCGGCGTAGTTGCGGCACGCCTGCGTATCGATGAAGGGATTCGGCGTCACGCCTTCCAGCAATTGCGTCAGCTTGAGGTCGCCGCCGGAGTGGTCGGGATGGGCCGAGATCAGGATGTCGCACGGCAGCCTGGCGAAGTCCTGCATGACGCGGCGGAAGGCCGGCGTCAGGTCCGCATGGCGCTCATCGGCCAGGTAATGAAAATCGTCGGCCGCCACCGGCGTGAGGCTGGCGCCGAACACCACGTTCAGGCATTCCTTGCGCTCTGCATCCTCGCACGAGACCCAGGTCCAGCTGGTGCTGCCTGGCGTATGGCCGGGCGTGTAGCGCGCCGTGATGGCCACGTCGCCCAGCTGCAGGGTTTCGCCATCGGCGATCTCGCGCACGTTTTCCACGGCCGGCATGGGATCGATTTCACCCGCCTGCGGGTCCATGGCGAGCACCGAGCCGGCGCGCAGCGCCTGCGCACCGAGCGGGCTGGCCACCACTTGCGCGCCGCTGTCGCGGGCCAGCGCGGCGATGCCGCCCGAATGGTCGAAATGCGCTTCCGTATTCAGGATGAACTTGATGTCCTGCAGGCGAAAGCCCAGTTCGAGAATATGTTCCTTGATGGCGGCCACCGATTGCGGCAGCGCGCCATCGATGAGGATCAAGCCTTCGCCCGTGTCGACCAGCACCACGCTCAAGCCGCCCACGCCCACGTAATACGTGTCGCCGTGGATGCGCGCCGGCTGCTGCGGGCGGTTCCACTGCGCCGCATACGGCGAGGCGATCGGTTGCGTCAGGGGATCGACGGCGGGCGGGGCGGCATGCGCGCCAAACGGCAACGCCATGGCGGCCAGCGCGGCGCAGAGCAGGGTCTTGGGAAAGAAGAAAGGCGGCATGTGGCTCCAGGAAAATAGGCTCGATGAATGGATGCCACAGGGTACCGTTGTCACCCTGGCGCGGTCAAGCAGACGGGCGCAGCGACTTGCGCTACGATAGAGGCCCATACACTGCCGTGCGCCTCGCCGCACCTCCTGCCATGCGTTTGCTGATCCTGTCCGACCTGCACCTGGAAGTCTGGGGTGCCGACACGCCCGCCATCAACCTGCCCGCCAGCCGCCCCGACCTGGTGATCCTGGCCGGCGACATCGACACGGGCAGCAATGCCATCGCCTGGGCTGCGCGCACCTTTGGCGCCCTGCCCGTGCTGTACGTGCACGGCAACCACGAAGGCTATGGGCATCAGCTCGAACACATGCAGGACGCCGTGCGCGACGCCTGCGCCAGCGCCAATGCACATGGCGCCAACATCCGCCTGCTCGACGGCGACGCCGTGGAACTGGACGGCGTGCGCTTCCTCGGCATCACCCTGTGGACGGATTTCCTGCTGTTCGGCGCCGAGCGCCGGGAAGAGGCACTGCAGGCGGCGCAAGCCTACATGCCCGACTACAAGCGCATCAGCACGGGCGGCGATGCGCCGCGCCTCTTGTGCGCCGCCGACACGGCCCGGCTGCACGCGCAGCACCGCTCCTGGCTGGAACAGCAGCTGGCGCAGCCCTTCGACGGCAAGACGGTGGTGATCACGCACATGGCGCCCTCGATGCTGTCGGTGGAAGCGCAATACGCCAACAATCTCGGCTCACCCGCCTTCGCCTCGCAGCTCGATGAGCTGGTGGCGCAGGCCGACCTGTGGGTACACGGTCACATGCACGCCTCGCTCGACTACCGCGTCCAGGACTGCCGCGTCGTGTGCAACCCCTGCGGCTACAAGCGGCCCGACGGCACGCCGGAAAACGAACGCTACGATCCCAGCTTCATCGTCGACATCGCCAGCGCGGTTTAATTTTTCCGATAGCTTAGCTGCACCACGCCGCTGGGCAGCTGGCGCGTTGCGTCCAGGCGCCAGTCGCTGCGCGGCAAGCCGCCCTCGAACAGGCGCACGCCCTTGCCCAGCACCACGGGCAGCACGGACAGGGTCAGGCTGTCGATGACGCCCTCGCGCAAAGCGGCGCGGATGACGGCGCCGCCATCGAGGTACACGTGGCGGCAGCCCTCCCCTGCCAGCCCCTCCAGCACTGATCGCACGCTGCCTTCGCGGCGCTGCTCGCCATGGCGCGGCGCGAAGTCGCGGTGGCTCAATACCACCACGCGCTTGCCCGCGTACGGCCAAGGATCGAATCCCAGCACGGCCTCATACGTGGTGCGGCCGATCAGCAGGGTATCGACTTGCGCCATCAGGGCCGTGTAGCCGGTGGCGTCGGGCGAGTCGGGGGCCAGCTCGGCCAGCCAGGACAGGTCGCCATCCTCTCCCGCGATACAGCCGTCGATGCTGATGCCGAGAAAAACGCTGACCAAAGTTTTTTGCATGGGTGCTCCTTCAATTAATTCTACAGTGTAGAATTATGCCCATGAAAACCCCAAAACTTCAAGCCATGGAATCTCCCGTGCGCGGCGTGGGCCGTCCGCGCCGCGCCGCGCCCGCGCTGGACAACGCCGCCATCCTGCAGGCGGCCCTGGCCCTGCTGGAAGAAAAAGGCGAAGCGTTTTCCATGCGCGCGCTGGCGCAAAGCCTGGGCGTCGATGCCATGGCCCTGTATCACTACTATGCGGGGAAGGAAGACTTGCTGCTGGCCTTGATGGCGCAGCGCTTTGCCGCGCTCGATCCGTGCCAGCCGCCGTTTACGCGGCGCCAGGCACCGCGGCGGCGCCTGCTCGCGCTGTGCGCGCTATACCTGGAACTGGTCAGTGCCACGCCGTATTTCGTGCGCCTGATGGCGCGCGGGCTGGTCACGCAAGCCGATGTCGCCGAGCGGTTTACGGCGCTGTTCGAGCTGGCCCTGGAAGGCCTTGATTTGCCGCAAAAGATGCGCCTGCGCGGCCGTGACGCCATCGTCGATTTCCTGCACGGCCATGCGCTGGCGGGCAGGCCGGCCAGCGAGACGCACTGGCACGCCTCGGTCGGCCTGATCCTGGCGGGCATGCGGGCAACAAGCTGAAAGCGACCCGCGATACGGGGCGAGCGGGACTAGCGCTTTTTCCGCATATTGTCCGCCCCCGCTCCCAGCAAGTCGAACAGATCCAGAGCATGCAGGGAATCCTGTTTTTTCAGCAGGTCGGCAAGCGAGCCTGGCGTTGCCGGAGCATCCCCGGCAGCGTGATTAAAATAATTAAAATCGAGCTCGATTTTATCTTCCAGGTCGCTGGCATAGTTTTCGGGATAAAGAGCTTGTTCCAGCTTGGGCAGGTCATTGAAATGCGCTAGTACCGACTTGAAGAAAATGGTCATCTTGCCGGTTGTGTTGTATTCCCGCATGGCTTCGGCCACCACTTGTTCGCGCCAGGTTTCTTCTTCCCGGTATGCCTGCATGAAGGCGGCGCGCCGCTCGTTGACCGTAAATGCCCCGCTTTCATCCTGGACGATGGTCGCCAATTGCTCGCGCGACAAGCCGGCGAAAGGATTCGGCGCCTTGCCGTCCACATACGCGGTGGCCGCGGCGGCGGACCTTGCGGAGGCCGCATCATTCGGTTCCGGCACCTGCCTTGCGGCGGCCGCTTTATGCTCGTCATCGAGCGTGTAAAGGATGGCATCGGTATTGCTGTTGATCCTGGCAGCGAGCGATTGGCGATCCAATCCCTGCATGTTCGCACCGGTGACCGATGCCGCCATGGACAGGCGCGAGGCAAGGGTGGAAATCACCGTGTCTTGCGCAGTAGCGCCGACGCCGCTGTTCGCCTGCGCAGGCGCTGCCTTTTCCGATAGCGCTGTCTTGCCTTCGGCAGCATAAATGGAAGAGGCGTGGTTTTCCCGCCAAGGCGGCATTCCTGCCGCAGCAATATTCACCATCGCACGCTCCTTGATAAATATTGTCATAATACAATAAATACAAAAAAAGCACGCAGCATGCCCGGGCGCTACCGCATCACTGACGATGCGCGGCGATGGCGGGCAAGGCGTAAGTGCGGTGCCGGACATCGTATCGTTGGCGAAAAATGTCCCGGGTCTGGCCAGGCCCCGCGCGCCTCGCCTTCATTCAGCTGCCGTCTTCAGGCAAACTTCTTGAAATCGGGCTTGCGCTTTTCAAAGAAGGCCGTAAACGCTTCCTTCGCTTCCGCCCCGCCCAGCATGGCGCTGAACAGCGTGTTTTCTTCCGCAATGGCCGCCTTCATCGGCTCCATGCGGCTTTGCTTCATCAGGCGCTTGGTGGCGCGGATCGAGGCCGCCGGCAGGGCCACCAGCTTGGCCGCCTGGCCTTGCGCGAACGTCATCAAGTCGTACAGGGGCACGACTTTCGACACCAGGCCCATTTCCAGCGCTTCGCTGGCCGGGAATGCTTCGCCCAGCATCAGTTTTTCCGCCGCGCGCGGGTAGCCGGCCAATTGCGTGAGCAGCAGGCTGGAACCGAATTCCGGGCACAGGCCCAGCTGCGTGAACGGCATCGAGAAGCTGGCGTTGTCGGCCGCGTACACGAGGTCGCAGTGCATCAGCAAGGTCGTGCCGATGCCGATGGCGGGGCCGGACACGGCCGCCACCACGGGCTTGCTGCTGCCGTACAGGGCGCGCATGAACTGGAACACGGGACGGTCATGGTCGAGCGAGCCATCCTTCGGGCGCGCCGTCTTCATGAAGTCATCGAGGTCATTACCGGCCGTGAAAATCTCGCGCTTGCCGCAGATCAGGATGGCGCGCACGGCGTCGTCCGTCTCGGCCGCCACGAGCGCATCGGCCAGGGTCTGGTACATGGCGCCCGTGATCGCATTCTTGCGTTCCAGACGGTTGAATTCCAGGGTCAGAACGCCCTCGCTCTTGCTGCACAAAATATCCATGTCGTCTCCAAATGATAAAGGGCGCCGGAGTCATCCCTCAGCGCCCTGTTTTATTGCTTTAGCCCGTCGAACTTAGACGCGTTCAAAAATTCCGGCGGCGCCCATGCCGGCGCCCACGCACATCGTGACCATGCCGTACTTCTGCTTGGTGCGCTGCAGCGCGTGGATGACGGTAGCGGCGCGGATGGCGCCGGTGGCGCCCAGCGGGTGGCCCAGGGCGATCGCGCCGCCCATCGGGTTGACCTTCGATGGGTCCAGGCCCAGGTCGCCGATGACGGCCAATGCCTGTGCGGCAAACGCTTCGTTCAGCTCGATCCAGTCCAGCTGGTCTTGCGTGATGCCGGCGGCGGCGCAGGCGGCTGGAATGGCGAATTTCGGACCGATGCCCATGATTTCCGGCGGCACGCCGCGCACGGCGAACGAGGAGAATTTCGCCAGCGGGGTCAGGTTATGCTCGCGCAGGATTTTTTCGCTGACGATCAGGAGCGCACCGGCGCCGTCGGACATCTGCGAGCTGTTGGCGGCCGTGACGGTGCCCTTGGCGGCGAAGACCGGTTTCAGTTTGGCCAGCGACTCCATCGACGAATCGGCGCGCGCGCCTTCGTCGGTGTCGACCGTGCGGCGCGATACATCCACCTGGCCGGTAGCCAGGTTCGGCGTGCGCGTGATGATTTCGACGGGCGTCGTTTCCGCCTTGAAGAAACCGGCTTGCTGCGCGGCGATGGCGCGGCGGTGCGATTCGACCGAGAACGCGTCCTGCTGTTCGCGCGACACTTTCCATTGCTGCGCCACTTTTTCTGCCGTCAGGCCCATGCCGTAGGCCATGCCGATGTTCTCGTCGCTGAACATGTCCAGGTTCATCGATGGGTGGTGGCCCATCATCGGCACCATCGACATCGATTCGATGCCGCCGGCAATCATGACGTCGGCTTCGCCCACGCGGATGCGGTCGGCCGCCATGGCAATGGCCGTGATGCCCGAGGCGCAGTAACGGTTGACGGTGACGCCGCCCACGGTTTTCGGCAAGCCGGCCAGCAGCACCGAGTTACGCGCAATATTGAAGCCCTGCTCCGCTTCCGGGAACGAGCAGCCGATGATGGCGTCGGTGATCAAGGCCGGGTCCAGGCCAGGCGCCTGTGCCAGGGCCGATTGCAGCACGCGCACCAGCAGGTCGTCCGGGCGGGTGTTTCTGAACATGCCGCGTGGCGCCTTGCCGATCGGGGTGCGGGTTGCAGAGACGATGTAGGCGTCTTGAAGTTGTTTGCTCATTTTATGCTTTCAAAGATGTTGAACGAGGTTCGTGTTCTGTCGAATGTCCGGGGTAGTCAGGTTGCCGCTTAGCGCTTCTGCGACAAATACCAGTCCACCGTCACCTGTGCCGCCAGCGTGCCTTCGGAGTCGAAGATATCGACCGCCACGGGAAACGCCACCTTGCCATCCTGCGCCAGCTGCGCCTTCAAGGCAGCCAGGTCGCCCGGCACGCGGCCTTCGGCGCGCGTCGCGCCCCGGGCCACCTTCTGGTACTGAATGCGCGACTCCTTGGCCACCGGGCGCAAGCCCAGTATCAGCTCGGCGAAGCCGCCAGCCATGGCCGCGCCGGAAGCCGTTTCGGCCAGGGTAAACAAGGCGCCCGCATGCTGCGTGCCCAGGTGATTATGCAGTTTGGGATCGTCCGGCAGCGACACCTTGGAGGTGCCGGCGCCGATCTCGTCGATGCTGATCCCCAGCAGCCGCACGAAGGGCAAGGTGTCCATCATCTGTTGTTTGATACGGTCATACACCATGCTTGGCCTCACGCGCAGCAGTACTTTAAATACGAGGGACAGGATCGTCATCGACGCTGTGCTTAGTTGCGTACCGGCTTACCGGTCTGCATCATGCCCATGATCCGTTCCTGGGTTTTCGGATGGTTCAACAGCTCCAGGAATGCCTTGCGTTCCATATCCAGCAGCCACTGTTCGCTGACGAAACTGCCCTGGTCCACGTCGCCGCCCGATACGATCTCGGCGATCATCTCGCCCAGCTTGAAATCGTGCGCCGAAATGAAGCCGCCGTCGCGCATATTGACCAGCTGCGCCTTGATGGTGCCCCAGCCGTAACGGCCCGTGACCTGGATCAGCGATGGCAGTTGCGGACGGAAGCCCGCGTCGAACATGGCGCGCGCTTCGACCTTGGCCACGTGCAGCAGCTCGTAGGCGTTGAACACGATGACGTCGTCTTCTTTCAGGTAGCCCATCTTCTTCGCTTCCAGCGCCGATTTCGACACGTTGGCGGTGGCCGCATTGGTGAAGCCCGTCTTCAGGAATTGCAGGATATCGTTACCCTTGGCTTCCTTGTAGGCGCGCTGCGCCGCTTCCTTCAAGCCGCCGCCGGCAGGAATCAGGCCCACGCCCACTTCCACCAGGCCGATATACGACTCGATCGAGGCCACGCGCTTGGACGCGTGCAGCGCCAGCTCGCAACCGCCGCCCAGGGCCAGGCCAGCGACTGCGGCGATCACCGGCACGTTCGCGTATTTCAGCGACATGAAGGTGTTCTGCAGTTCGGCGATGATCGGATCGACGGCTTTCACGCCGCCCTGCATGAAGGCCGGCAGGGCCGATTGCAGGTCGGCGCCGGCCGAGAAGGCGCCGCCTTCGGCCGCGTCGGCGTGCCAGATCACCAGGCCCTTGAAGTTTTTCTCGGCTTCGGCCAACGCGAGCTTGAGTCCGTTAATCACGCCTTCGCCGATCACGTGCATCTTGGTCTTGAACGAGATGATCAATACATCGTCGCCCGTATGCCAGACGCGCACGGATTCGTCTTCGAAGACGGTGGTGCCGGCGGTCTTGCCGTCGATGGCGCCGCTGCCCAGCACGGGCGCGCGGAACTGCTGGCGGTCGTACACGGACAGGTTAGAGCGTGGCACGAAGCTGTTCGACACGGCGGAATACGAACCTTCCGGCGTGTGCACGCCGCCTTTTTCAGCGACCGGGCCTTCGAATACCCAGGCAGGCAGCGGTGCGTTGCACAGCGCGTGGCCGGCGTCGATGTCTTCCTTGACCCAGTTGGCCACTTGCAGCCAGTTCGATGCCTGCCACGTTTCAAACGGACCGACGTTCCAGCCGAAGCCCCAGCGCATGGCGAAGTCGATGTCGCGCGCATTGTCGGCCACGGTGTCCAGATGGATGGCGATGTAGTGGAAAGCGTCGCGGAAGATCGCCCACAGGAACTGGCCTTGCGGATTCGTCGATTCGCGCAGCGCCTTCATCTTCTTGACCGGATCCTTTTCCTTCAGGATGCGGGCGATGATGTCGGCCGCCTTGGCGCCGCCGGCCACGTATTCACCGGTGGCGAAATCGAGACGTTGGATTTCCTTGCCGACCTTCTTGTAGAAGCCTGCGCCGCTCTTCTGGCCCAGCGCGCCTTTTTCCACCAGCTTGGCCAGCACTTCCGGCGTCTTGTAGACGGCGGCGAACGGGTCGTTCGGCAGGTAGTCCTGCATGGTCTTGATTACATGGCCCATGGTGTCCAGGCCGACCACGTCCGCCGTGCGGAAGGTGCCCGACTTGGCGCGGCCCAGCTTGGAGCCGGTCAGGTCATCGACGACGTCCACGGACAGGCCGAATTTCTCGGCTTCGTGCACGATGGCCAGGATGCCGAACACACCCACGCGGTTGGCGATGAAGTTCGGCGTGTCCTTGGCGCGGACCACGCCCTTGCCCAGGGTGGTGGTCAAAAAACCTTCCAGCTGGTCGGCGATTTCAGGCTTGGTGAACGCGGTCGGGATGATCTCGACCAGGTGCATATAGCGCGGCGGGTTGAAGAAGTGCACGCCGCAGTAGCGCGATTTCAGGTCGGCGTCGAAGCCTTCGGCCAGCTTGGTGATCGACAGGCCCGAGGTGTTCGAGGCGAAGATCGCGTTCGGGCCGATGTGCGGGGCCACCTTCTGGTACAGGTCATGTTTCCAGTCCATGCGCTCGGCGATGGCTTCGATGATCAGGTCGCAACCGGCCAGCAGGTCCAGGTTGTCTTCGTAGTTGGCGACCTGGATCAGGGACGCATCGTCCTTGTTGCCCAGCGGCGCAGGCGACAGCTTTTTCAGGTTCTCGATGGCGCGCAGCACGATGCCATTCTTTGGACCTTCCTTTGCAGGCAGGTCGAACAGCACGACCGGCACTTTCGCGTTGATGCAATGGGCGGCGATCTGCGCGCCCATCACGCCGGCGCCGAGGACGGCTACTTTTTTAACGATGAAATTGGTCATATTTTCCTCAAGTCTTAGAACAGGTCTGCGTCGAGTGCCATCAGGTTGGCCGAACCGGAACGCGCCTGACGGATCAGGGTTGCCGTTTCAGGCTGCAAGCGGGCGAAGTAGAAACGTGCGGTAGCCAGTTTGGCGGTATAAAACTTGTCGCCGCTGGATTCTTTTTCGAGGGCGATCTTGGCCATCTGCGCGAACAGATAGCTGTAGATCATGTGGCCGACGACACGCAGGTAAGGCACGCAGGCCGCGCCCACTTCGTCAGGATTCTGGAAGGCTTTCATGCCGATTTCCATGGTCAGCTTGGTGACTTTGTCGCCCAGGTCGCCCAGTGGGGTGACGAATTCGCTCATCGCTTCATCGGTGCCGTTGTCTTCGACGAAGGCCTTGATCTTTTCGCCGAACTTGCGCAGCTTGGCGCCGTTGTCACCGAGGATCTTGCGGCCCAGCAGGTCCAGCGACTGGATCGTGTTCGTGCCTTCGTAGATCATGTTGATGCGCGCATCGCGCACATACTGCTCCATGCCCCATTCGGAGATGTAGCCGTGGCCGCCGAACACTTGCATCGCGTCCGAGGTGGCGATCCAGGCATTGTCGGTAATAAAAGCCTTGATGACGGGCGTCAGCAGCGCCACTTCGTCGGCCGCTTCCTTGCGCACGTCGGCGTCAGGGTGGTGCAGTTCGCGGTCGATCTGCAGCGCCACGTAGGAAGTGAAAGCGCGCGCGCCTTCGGCGTAGGCTTTGCCCGTCAACAGCATGCGGCGCACGTCAGGGTGCACGATGATGCGGTCGGCCGGCAGTTCCGGGTTCTTGATGCCGGACAGCGAACGCATCTGCGTGCGGTCCTTGGCGTAGATCAGCGCGTTCTGGTAGGCGATTTCCGTCAGGCCCAGCGACTGCATGCCCACGCCCAGGCGGGCCGCGTTCATGAAGACGAACATGGCGTTGAGGCCCTTGTTCGGCTGGCCGATGATCCAGCCTTTCGCGCCGTCCAGGTTCATCTGGCAGGTCGAATTGCCGTGGATGCCCATTTTTTCTTCGATGGCGCCGCAGGTGATCGGGTTGCGTTCGCCGACCGTGCCGTCCGCGTTCGGCAGGAATTTCGGCACCAGGAACAGCGAAATGCCTTTCGAGCCTTCCGGCGCGTCCGGCACGCGGGCCAGCACCAGGTGCAGGATGTTTTCCGCCATGTCGTGCTCGCCGGCCGAGATGAAGATCTTGTTGCCGGTGATGGTCCAGGAACCGTCCGCCTCAGGCAGCGCTTTCGAGCGCAGCAGGCCCAGGTCGGTGCCGCAATGCGGTTCGGTCAGGCACATCGTGCCCGTCCATTCGCCCGACACCAGTTTCGGCAGGTAGACTTCCTTCTGGTGGTCGGTGCCGTGTTCCTTCAGGCACTCATAGGCGCCGTGCGACAGGCCGGGGTACATGGACCAGGCCTGGTTCGACGAGTTCAGCATTTCATAGAACGAATTGTTCAGCACGACAGGCAAGCCCTGGCCGCCGTATTCCGGATCGCAAGCCAGCGCCGCCCAGCCGCCTTCGACGTACTGCTTGTAGGCTTCCTTGAAACCTTTCGGCGTGGTCACGCTTTTCGTGACGGGGTCGTGCTGGCAGCCTTCGCGGTCGCCGGAGTGGTTCAGCGGGAACAATACTTCGGAAGTGAATTTGCCGCCCTCTTCCAGCACCTGGTTGATGATGTCGGCGTCGACGTCGGCGTACGACGGCATTTGCTTCAGTTCTTCTTCCACTTGCAGGAACTCGTGCAGGACGAATTGCATATCCCGGATTGGCGCGACGTATTGACCCATAATTTTCTCCTGAAGGCGTTTAGCTAAAGTGTTTTACTTGTGAACTGCTTGTTCGTTGCTGCGGATAATTCCTGCGATTGCTGCTTGACGCTTTATGCCTGGCTGACCGCGGCCGGATTCTGGTACGAGGCCAGCAGGCGCACAAAGCCTGCCTGCGCCCGTTCGATGCTGCCCGGCACGCGCAAGAAGCGCGCATCGTGATGCAGGGCCAGGATCAGGCCATACATCTCGTACACCAGCTGCTGGGCGTCCGTGTCCGCCTTCAGGTCGCCCGTGGCGATCGATTGCTCGACACAGCGCAGCAGCGCGCCCTGCCAGGCCCGTACCATGGCCACCAACGCCTCGCGGATCGGACCCGGACGGTCGTCATACTCGACGGCGCCGCTGATATAGATGCAGCCGGAAGCAATTTCCACGCTGACCCGCTTGACCCAGCGCGCATACATCGATTGCAGGCGGGCGATGCCGCGCGGTTCTTTCATGCTGGGAAAAAAGACTTCCTGCTCAAAACGATGGTGGTAGAGCTTCAGCACTTCCATCTGCAAATCTTCGCGCGAGCCGAAGTGGGCAAACACGCCCGACTTGCTCATGTTCATTTTGTCTGCAAGCAGCCCGATGGTCAGGCCTTCCAGGCCGTCGCGGCTGGACAGGTCCAGTGCCACGTCGAGGATGGCTGCACGGGTCAGTTCGCCCTTGCGCATGAATTTGACTGAGGTATTCAAGAGTGCCGTTCTCAAAGTGAAGTTGCCGATCTGGCGGACTGGTGCGGCGAGTAAAAAAAAGCACGCCGCGAAAAAATCCGAACGCTCGTACTATTATCCACTACCACGTAAAAGTCAAACGGGAACTTTAGAGCGGGCGTTCTATTGGTGCAGCGCAGCATTCTTGGGCTGCGTGTTTGTATCGATTTCAGGCAGGCAAAAGCGGCGCACGCCCTTGCCTTACAGCAACAAGCGCGCCTCAGTCGAGGCCGCCTGCCTTGCTCAATTGACGGCGGTCGCGCTTGGTCGGCCGCCCCTTGATGGTGCTGCCCGGCTCGCGGAACAGCTTGCGTTCCTCGGCCAGTTGCTCGCGGCGGGCGATGCTGGCCGGCGTTTCGCCGTACAGCAGGCGCGCCACGGGGGCCGCGCCACGCTTGTCGGACAGGCCCAGCACGGCCACTTCCCACGTTTCCGCGCCATTGTCGATGGCCAGTTCGTCGCCCACGCGCAGGCTGCGCGCCGGTTTCACGCGCTCGCCGCCCACTTTGATCTTGCCCGTGTCGACGGCCTCGCTGGCCAGCGAACGCGTCTTGAAGAAGCGCGCCGCCCACAGCCATTTGTCCAGCCTGACCGTTGTCATCTCGTTCATGCGTACTTGCCTACTGAAAAAATGCGCATCACCAGCCGGTACACGAGGAAGGCGGCTTCGTAGCCGATGCGCCGGAAACGGCCGATGTGCTTGAAATCATCCTGGTGGATCACGATGCCGTCGGCGATGCCCTGCTCTATGTGCTGGCGCAAACTTTGCGCAAACGCAACGTCCTTGATCACCACATTGGCTTCCTGGTTCAGAAACAGGCTCAGCGCGTCAATATTGCTCGACCCCACCGTGGCCCAGTCATCGTCGACGACGGCCACCTTGGCGTGCAATTGCGTCTTGCGGTATTCGACGATCTTCACGCCGGCCGCCAGCAGCTTCGGATAAAACGAGTGCGCCACGGCATCCTGCATGCGAAATTCGCCCACGCCGATCAGCAAGACCACGTCGACGCCGCGCTGGGCGGCCTGGGCCAGCGCGTGGCGCAGCTTGTGCCCGGGCGCGAAATACGGATTGGCCAGCATCACGCTTTTCCTCGCCTGGCCCAGCGCCTGCAGATAGGCGCGCTGGATGGTGCGGCGGTTGCGCAGGTTGTCGCGCACGACAAAGCCGGCCACCACGGGATTTTTCGCCAGTTCCTTGCTGACCACGCGCATCTTGCGGTACAGCTTGATGCGCCGCACCAGGTTCATCTTGCCCAGGCGCGCCCACTGCGCCTGCGCTTCCGCGTGGATGGCGTCCACCAGCGGCCCCTTCACCTGCACGGCGAAGTCCCAGCGCGGCGCTTCCAGGCTGATGCTGTGGTCGTAATCGCAAAACATGTCGTCGTTGATATTGATGCCGCCCACCAGCGCCACTTCGAAATCGACGACGCAGATCTTGCGGTGCGTGCGCGTGATGCCGCGCCGGAACCACGGATTGAAGATGCGGTGATGCACGCCAGCCGCTTCCAGCTGCGCATGCATGGCATTGACGCGGCGGTTGCCCGTGCCGAACCAGTCCGTGATCATGCACACCAGCACGCCGCGCGCGGCCGCCCGCTTGAGTGCGTCGAGCACCAGGGCGCCCGTCGCATCGTCGGCAAAGATATACGTTTCGAAATAGACTTCCGCGCGGGCGCCGTCGATGGCCGCTATCAGCGCGGGAAAGTAATCGGTGCCGCAATACAGCAGCTGGATATCGTTATGGGCAGTGAAATTGACTGAGCGCATGCCGGCAGTCTACGCGAGTTTCAGTGCAGCAACGATAGGCGCATGGTCCGACAGTTTCGCCCACAGGGTGCCGTGCATCACTTGCGCGCCTTCCACATGGAAACCACGCACATAGATACGGTCCAGGCGGAACCATGGCAGGGCGGCGGGGAAGGTGCGCGCCGGCACGGGCACCGGCGTTTTCGTCTGGCGCCGCGCCAGGGTGCGCACGAGGTCGCCCAAGGCCGAGTTCGACGCGCGCTGGTCGAACACTTCCACCACGCCGAGCGCATTGCGCAGCTTGTCGCTGAGCGTATTGCGCCAGTCGTTGAAATCGCCGGCAATGATGACCGGTTCGCCATCGGGCGCCGACGCCATGACAGCTTCGATCAGCGCCTGCGTCTGGCGGCCCCGGCCCGATTCGAACAGGCCCAGATGCACGACATAGCAGTGCACGTCCGCGCGCGGCGTCTGCAGCACGCAATGCAGGATGCCGCGCTGTTCATAGGCGTGGTCGGAAACGTCGTGGTTGGTCTGTGAAGCGATGGGAAACTTGCTCAGCAAGGCATTGCCATGGTGACCATGGTCATACACGGCATTCATGCCATATGCCGTGTGATGCTCGGGTCCGGCAAAGAATTCATGCTGCGATGCTTCCGGCCAATGCTTGTGGCCATTATTCTCGGCGCCAAAGCGGGCCGCATTGCGGTCATGCTTGCCTTGCACCTCTTGCAGGAAGACAACATCGGCATCGAACAGGGCGATCGCCTGCTTCAGGGCATGCACGCGGGGCAAGCCCCGCACGGACGAAACGCCCTTGTGTATATTATAAGTTGCTACGCGGATTTTCATGCATTGATTCTACTCCCAGACAGGGGTCGCGCGGCGCCCCCGTAGGTGCGCGTGCGCACCTAATTCCTCGATAGGCTCGCCTGCGGCCTCGCCAGGCTCAGGCAAACATGCGCGCCAGGCCGCTGGCGACACTGACGCCGGCCGCCGCGATGCCGGCGGACCACACCACCTTGACCAGCAACGGCGCGCCGCGCCAGGCCACCGTGCGCTTGCCCTTGCTAAACATACCGGGATGCAACAGCAGTCCCACCACCATCAGCGGCAAGCCGACGGGCGGCGTGCGTTCGGGCGGCGTGTACAGGCTGGCCGCCAGAATCACGACCAGGCACAGCGCCAGGCAGAATGTGCCGGCCAGTTTTTGTTGCAGGGACAGATTAAACCAATTCAACATGAAAAGCTTTCGAATGAGATCAACGATGGTGCGCCAGGCCCGTCACGGCCGGTAATTGCAGGATGGCTTCCGCGTTGGAAGAGGAAAAACACCGGTCGGCCGCCGCCAGGCAGGGCAGCCATGCATATTGCAGGTGCTCGCGGGGACTCAGCGTAATCACCGTGTCGCGCGGCACTTGCACGCTGAACACGTGCTCCGTGTTGTGCGTCACGCCAGGCGCATAGCGATGACGCCAGATCGGGTAGATCTCGTACACATTCGACAAGTTCCAGTCGCGCAGCACGATGCGCTCGCCGTCGGCGACGATGCCCGTTTCCTCGGCCAGCTCGCGCGCGGCCGTCTGCGGCAGCGGTTCATCAACGGCGTCGACGGAACCGGTCACCGATTGCCAGAAGCCTGGCTGGCCCGCGCGTTCGATCAGCAGCACCTCGAGCTCAGCCGTATGAATGACGACCAGCACGGAAACGGGAATTTTATGAGTCATGTCAACAATAAAAAAGGGGTCAGACCCGTCGGGACTCGGCGTCCCCGTCTGACCCCAGCCCTCAACGGGTCAGGCTGTCGCCTTACGCTACTTTAGGCTCGGCGCCGCGCAAACGGATGTGCAGTTCGCGCAGTTGCTTCTCGTCCACTTCCGACGGCGCCTGTGTCAGCAGACACTGGGCGCGCTGGGTTTTCGGGAAAGCGATCACGTCGCGGATCGAATCGGAACCCGTCATCATGGTCACGATACGGTCCAGGCCGAATGCCAAGCCGCCATGCGGTGGCGCGCCGTATTGCAGCGCGTCGAGCAGGAAGCCGAACTTCAGCTGCGCTTCTTCCGCATCGATCTTCAGGGCACGGAAGACCTTGCTTTGCACTTCTTCGCGGTGGATACGGATCGAACCGCCGCCCAGTTCCCAGCCGTTCAGGACCATGTCGTAGGCCTTGGCGATGCAAGCGCCTGGATTGCTTTCCAGCATGTCTTCATGGCCATCTTTCGGCGCCGTGAACGGATGGTGGGTCGCCGTCCAGCGGTCCGCTTCCTCGTCGTGTTCGAACATCGGGAAGTCGACCACCCACAATGGCTTCCACACGTCGTCGAACAGGCCGGCTTTCTTGCCGAAATCGCTGTGGCCGATCTTCACGCGCAGCGCGCCGATGGCGTCGTTGACGACCTTGGCCTTGTCGGCGCCGAAGAAAATCAGGTCGCCGTCTTGCGCGTTGGTCAGTTCGATGATCTGCGCCAATGCCGCATCGTGCAGGTTCTTCACGATAGGCGATTGCAGGCCGTCACGGCCCTTGGCTTTTTCATTGACCTTGATGTAGGCCAGGCCCTTGGCGCCGTAAATGGCGACAAATTGTGTGTAGGCATCGATTTCCGAGCGTGGCATGGCGCCGCCGCCGGGTACCAGCAAGCCGACCACGCGGCCGTTCGGCATGTTGGCCGCGCCCGAGAAGACCTTGAAGTCCACGTCTTTCATGACGGCGGTCAAGTCCGTGAAGGACAGCTTGACGCGCATGTCCGGCTTGTCGGAACCATACAGGCCCATGGCCGTCGCGTAATCCATGACCGGGAAGGGGTTCGGCAGGTCGATGTCCAGCGTGTTCTTGAAGACGACGCGTATCATGTCCTCGAACAGGTCGCGGATTTCCTGTTCCGTCAGGAACGAGGTTTCGCAGTCGATCTGCGTGAATTCAGGCTGGCGGTCGGCGCGCAAGTCTTCGTCGCGGAAGCACTTGGTGATCTGGTAGTAACGGTCAAAGTTGGCAACCATTAACAGTTGCTTAAACAACTGTGGCGATTGCGGCAAGGCGAAGAAGTTGCCCGCGTTGACGCGCGATGGCACCAGGTAATCGCGCGCGCCTTCCGGCGTCGACTTGGTCAGCATCGGCGTTTCGATGTCGATGAAGCCCAGCGCGTCGAGGTATTTGCGCACTTCCATCGTCACCTTGTAGCGCAGGCGCAGGTTGTTCTGCATTTGCGGGCGGCGCAGGTCCAGCACGCGGTGCGTCAGGCGCGTCGTTTCCGACAGGTTGTCGTCGTCGAGCTGGAACGGCACGGGCACGGAGGCGTTCAGCACTTCCAGCTCCGAGCAGACCACTTCGATCTTGCCGGACTTCAGGTTGTTGTTGATGGTGCCTTCGATACGGTTGGTCACGACGCCCGTCACGCGCAGGCAGAATTCGTTGCGCACGGCTTCGGCGACCTTGAACATGTCCGCTTGTTCCGGGTTGCAGACGATTTGCACCAGGCCTTCGCGGTCGCGCAAGTCGATGAAGATCAGGCTGCCGTGGTCGCGGCGGCGATGTACCCAGCCGCACAGGCTGACGGTTTGTCCCAGCATGGCTTCGGTAACGAGGCCGCAGTATTCAGTACGCATAGACATAAAATTCTCAGTTCAGGTTAGTGAGTGTTCAATCCGGCCACGTCCCCCGTGGGACGCCTGCCTTTATTCTTTGGCTGCCGGGGCCGTTACAGCGACAACTTCCGCGGGCGCCACCACGCCCATCGAGACGATGTATTTGAGCGCCGCATCGACGCTCATGTCGAGTTCGACCACATCGCTGCGCTTCATCATCAGGAAAAAGCCTGACGTCGGGTTGGGCGTCGTCGGCACATACACGCTGACATAATCGCCCACCAGGTGGTTCGCCGCATCGCCGCCCGGCACGCCGGTCAGGAAAGCGATGGTCCAGGAGTTCTGGTGCGGATACGGCACCAGCACTGCCTTGCGGAAGGCATTGCCCGACGAGGAAAACAGGGTATCCGATACCTGCTTGACGCTCGAATACAGGGAATTGACGATGGGTATGCGCTGCAGCAACTTTTCCCACAGTTTCACCACGTAATTGCCAACCAGGTTATTCGTCAGCAAGCCCGTCAGGAAGACGATCACGATGGTCAGTATCGTGCCCAGGCCAGGAATGTCAAAGCCAAACAGCGAAGTCGGACGGAAACGCGCCGGCACCAGCAGCAGCGACTGGTCCAGGGTACCGATCACCAGGTTGAGCACCCAGACGGTAATGGCCAGCGGTACCAAAATCAGCAATCCGGTAATGAAGTATTTACGCATCGGTTTCTCGGTAAGGGAATCGGTCGGCGCGACGCAGCCGTCAGTCCGCTTTCGGCGCGGCGGCCACGGGCGCGGGCGCGGCGGCGGCAGGCGTGCTCTCGGCGGCAGGAGCCGGCTTGGCGCTGTCGGCCGGGCCCGTCGGAATGGCCGTGGTGGGCGCCGTGCCGCCACGGAAATCGGTGGCGTACCAGCCGGTGCCCTTCAGTTGGAAACCGGCAGCCGTCAATTGCTTCTTGAAACTGGGCTTGCCGCACGACAGGCACACCGTCAGTACTGGATCGGAGATCTTTTGCAAGACATCCTTGGCAAAACCACACTCGTCACAACGGTAAGCGTAAATCGGCATCTCTACTCCGAGAAAATCATCAAAAACCCTGAATTATAAAGCTTTTCCATCATCCCCTACGGAAATTGCCCAGCCGCTCGGCTGGCCATGCTCAGTCCGCCCGGCGGCGCCAGCTCATCCAGCGTTCGCGCCCCGCGAAAACGGCGATGGAATCGCTGACGGCTTCGTCTGCCAGGCAGTCGAAATGCGGCGCCAGCAATTCCTGCAGTGTCTCACGCGAAATACCGAACGGCGGCCCCTTGGCATTCTCGTCAAAAAAGAAATAGCCGGCCAGCATGGCGCCCGGCGCCAGCAGCTGCGCCCAGCGGGCCGCCACTTGCGGCCACATGGCGCGCGGCATGGCGCACAAAAAGGCCCGTTCATAGATCAGGTCCAAGGGCGCTGCTGGCTGCCAGGCAAAGAAATCCGCCTCCGCCACCTGCCCTGCCCGCTCACCCAGCTGGGCACGCGCGGCGGCCACGGCGGCCGGCGCAAAGTCGATGGCCGTGGCATCCCAGCCGTGATCGAGCATGAAGACCAGTTCATAGGCCGAGCCGCAGCCGGGAATCAGGCAGCGCAGCGGCGCCGGGCTGCCGGCCACGAAGCTGCGCAGGCGCGACGGCACGCCGCCCTGGTCCCAGGGCGTGAATTGCTTCTCGAAACGCTCGTCCCAGAAGGCGGGAGACGAGGGATCGCGGTTGTGGAAGTCAGCCATCACTTACGTCCTCAGACAGTTAAAACGGCAGTTGATGCCAGCGCATGAATACTTGCAAGCCCAGCGCGCCGAGCGCGAAGGCGCCCACGAAGTACACGATAAAGCTCAGCAAGCGGTTCGTCTGGCGTTGCTCCGCCAGCAAGGTTTTCATCAATTCCACGTCGTTCTCGCGCGGTTCGCCGTGCACGGTCAGGGCCTGGTGCAGCAAGCGCGGCAGTTGCGGGAAAATGTGCGCATAACGGGGCGCCTCGGCGCGCAGGCGTTCCATGAAGCCCTGCGGTCCCACCTGGTTGCTCATCCATTTTTCCAGGTAGGGCTTGGCCGTTTGCCACAGGTCCAGTTCCGGGTCGAGCTGGCGCCCCAGGCCCTCGATATTGAGCAGGGTCTTTTGCAGCAGCACCAGCTGCGGCTGCACTTCCACGTTGAAACGGCGCGAGGTCTGGAACAGCCGCAGCAGGACTTGACCAAAGGAAATATCCTTCAGCGGACGGTCGAAGATCGGTTCGCAGCAGGCGCGCACGGCCGCTTCCAGCTCATCGACGCGGGTTTCCTTGGGCGCCCAGCCCGATTCGATATGCGCCTCGGCCACGCGTTTGTAGTCGCGGCGGAAGAAGGCGAGGAAGTTTTGCGACAAATAATCCTTGTCGTAGTCGTTCAAGGTGCCGACAATGCCGAAATCGAGCGCGATGTAGCGGCCGAACGATTCGGGCGCGACGGACACGAGAATATTACCGGGGTGCATATCCGCGTGGAAAAAGCCGTCGCGGAACACTTGCGTGAAGAAAATCTCCACGCCGTCGCTGGAGAGCTTGCGCAAATCCACGCCGGCCGCCACCAGGCGGTCGATCTGCGACACGGGAATGCCAACCATGCGTTCCATCACGATGACGCTGCTGGAGCAATAATCCCAGTGCATTTCCGGCACCAGCAGCAAGTCCGAGTTGGCGAAGTTGCGGCGCAGCTGGCTGGCGTTGGCCGCCTCGCGCATCAAGTCCAGCTCGTCATGCAGGTATTTGTCGAACTCGCCCACCACCTCCTTGGGTTTCAGGCGCTTGCTGTCGGCCCACAGGCGGCTGGTCCAGTCGGCCGCGATGTGCATCAGGGCCACATCTTCGTCGATCAGCTTCTTCATGCCTGGACGCAAGACCTTCACGGCCACTTCGCGGCCGTCTTTCAAGGTGGCGAAGTGCACCTGGGCGATCGAGGCGGAGGCCACCGGTTCGCGCTCGAAGCGGGCGAACAGCTGGTCCGGGTGCGCACCGAGCGACTTGACGATCTGCGCCACGGCCAGGTCGGAATCGAAGGGCGGGACGCGGTCCTGCAAACGCGCCAGTTCATCGGCGATATCGGGCGGCATCAGGTCGCGCCGGGTCGACAGCACCTGGCCGAACTTGACGAAAATCGGGCCCAGCTCTTCCAGCGCCAGGCGCAGGCGCAGGCCGCGCGGCGAGGACAGGTCGCGCCAGAAAATCAGGGTATCGATCAGCTTGGCCGTGCGGGGAACTTGCAAACCAGAAATCGCTATCTCATCCAGGCCGTACTTGATGGAAACACGGATGATTTTAAACAGGCGCAGGAATTTCAATATCATGTAGACAAATCCGGTGTAGGGTGCGGCACCTGGGCGGCGGCAACCGCCTTTTCCAGGCGGGCGAGGCGCTTGGCCAGGCGTTCGACGTCATCGCGTACGCGCGTCACGCCGGCGGAATACGCTTGCAGGGTGGAAGGACGGATCAGCATGGGCTGTTCGTCGAGAAAATATTCGGCCACGTTTTCCGCCAGCTTTTGCTGGCCCGTGCGGACAAAGGCGGCGGCATCTTTCGCACCGGAAACAAGGCGCGTGGCCAGCATGGGACCGACGACCTTTTCCAGGTCATGCTCGGCTTCCCAGCGCAAGCCCTTGCTCAATTGCGAAATCGCATTGGCAAATTCGGCATCGCCTTCGATCTTGACGTAGGAAAACGCCCGCTCGCGGTTTTGCAGGATCAGCGGCACATCGGACAATTTCACGCGGATGGTGACATGGGCCGGCATGTCGGCCGGCGCCGCTGCCAGCATGCCGGCGCTGTCGACGCGCAGGCGCAGCGCCACGGCGCCCGTATCGATGCAGGCCAGCTTGCCGGCGTGCACGGCCAGCTGCTGGCGCGCCCACGGTTCCTGCGCCAGCAAATGGTTAATCGTCGCGATGACGGGGGTCATCGGTGTAAGGTCGGAGAATGGAGCCATGGATATACTGCGCGCCGCGCGCGCCCCTAAAAATGAAAAACCGCCCGTAAAACAACGCGGGCGGTTTCGATCTTACCAGTTCAGCAGGAAATATCTGTCAAGCATCATGCATTCCGCATGGACTTAAGCCAGTATTCAGCAAGTTTTGACAATTAATTCAATTGCTGGATGCCTGCCAGGACCCAGCCGCTGTTGCCGCTGACGGGTTTCGACATATTCCACACTTCCGCGAACGGCTCCGCCGCGGCGCCCGGCGCGGAACGGATCAGGCCCGTGAACTTGACGCTGGCCAGGTAATCGTTGACGCTGGTCTCGATACCGAGCAATTCGGCGTCGATGGTGACGACATCGGTAAAGTCCGGCTGAGCGCCCCGCTCCTGGATCTGCATGCGCAGTTCCGCGTACACTTCCGGCGACGTGAATTCGCGGATATCGTTGACGTCCGCCTTGTCCCAGGCCGCCTGCAGGCGAATGAAATTGCTTTTCGCGTGGCGCAGGAAGGCATTCTGGTCGAAGTCGCTTGGCACGCCCCATGGCGCGGCGGCAGGCGCCGGCTTGTCCAGGCCGACGCCGGACGAGACGGGCTGCAGCGGCGGCAGCGGCGGAATGCGCGAGCCGATGTCCGGGGTATTGCCGGCTGGCGCAGGCTGGTTGCCGCCAAAGCCCGCGAACGGCGCATTGCCGGCGTTGCCATTGCTATCGCGCTTGCCGCGCACCATGCGGTAGATGAAGAAGGCCGCGCCCGCCAGCAAGGCCACCATCAGCAGGGTGCTGATCATGCTGGCCAGGGCACCGCCCAGGCCGAAATGCGACAGCAGCGCGCCCAGGCCCAGGCCCAGCAAGGCGCCGCCCAGCAAGCCCTTCCAGCGGCTCGGTGCCTTGGCGGCGGGTGCCGGTGCGGGGGCCGGCGCCGGTTGCGCCTGGCGTGGCGCCGCAGCCGGTGCCGGGGTCGGCGCAGGAGCGGGAGCCTGGCGGCCCACGTTCTGCGACTGGCGGCCGATCGAACGGCCACCGCCCATGGGACGGGCCAGCGCCTCGCCCAGCATGGATACCGTGGTCGCGGCCAGCATCATGCCAACCATAAATTTCTTCAATTTCATTCCATCTCCTAAAATCACCGGCAAGGGTGAGTTACATCTTGATGCCGGTATGCAAAGCGGCAATGCCTGCCGTCAAATTGTAGTACTGCACGCGCTCCAGGCCCGCCGTTTCCATCATGGTCTTCAGCGTTTCCTGGTCCGGGTGCATGCGGATCGACTCCGCCAGGTAGCGATAGCTTTCCGCGTCGCCGGCGATTTTCTGCCCAAACCACGGCAAGACCGAGAACGAATACAGGTCGTACGGCTTTTGCAGCGGTGCCGCCACCTTGGAAAACTCCAGCACCAGCAGCTTGCCGCCCGGCTTCAGCACGCGGCGCATTTCCGCCAGCGCCACATCCTTGTGCGTCATGTTGCGCAGGCCGAAGGCCACGCTGACACGGTCGAAATAATTGTCGGGGAATGGCAGTTTTTCCGCGTCACACAACAAGGTGGGGGTGAGCAAGCCGCGATTCAAGAGGCGGTCGCGGCCCACGCGCAACATCGATTCATTGATATCGGTCAGCCAGACTTCGCCGGTAGGGCCCGCCTGCTTGGCGAAGGCCTTCGACAGGTCGCCCGTGCCGCCGGCGATGTCGAGCACCTTGAAGCCGGGGCGCACGCCCGCATTGGCAATGGTGAACGTCTTCCACAGACGGTGCAGCCCGCCCGACATCAAGTCGTTCATCACGTCGTATTTGGCAGCGACGGAATGGAACACCTTGGCGACTTCGCGCACTTTGTCGTCTTCTGCAACTGTTTTGTATCCGAAATGGGTCGTATTGGTCATGGTAGGCAGTCTGTTTGAACTTGCGAGCATTATACAAGCGGCAGGCGCATTTCCCCGTGACGCCGGAGAAGGTATTGCCTTTCCACCGCATTCACGGCCAGCAGTGCCGCCTGCGCATACGCCGCCAGCGCCCCCGGCCGGTCGCCCTGGCGGCGCAGCAGGTCGGCCCTGGCCGCATGCAGATAATGCGAGTTGGCAAGGCTGGGCACGGCTTCCAGCCGCGCCAGCCAGGCCAGCCCGTGTGCGGCACCGTGCGCCATGGCGCAGGCGATCACGGCATTGAGCAAAATCAAGGGTTCCGGCTTGTGCCGCAGCAAGGCGCCGTACAGGGCGCTGATCTGGCGCCAGTCCGTCTGGCTGGCCGTGGGCGCCTGGGCGTGCAAGGCGGCAATCGCCGCCTGCAACTGATATGGCCCCGGTGCGCGCACTGGCAAGGCCAGCGCCAACGCGGCCAGTCCCTCGGCAATGAGGCCCCCATCCCACAGGCCGCGGTCCTGCTCTTCCAGGGTCAGCAGTTCACCGCCAGCCGACAGGCGGGCCGGGCCGCGCGACGCCTGCAGCAGCATCAAGGCCAATAGCCCCTGCACTTCCGGCTGGCCGGACTGCAGGCTGTCAAGCAGCCGCCCCAGGCGCAGCGCTTCCGCGCACAGGTCCGCACGCAGCAGGCTATCGCCGCCGCTGGCGCAATAGCCTTCGCTGAACACCAGGTAAATCACGTGCAGCACTTGCGCCAGCCGTGGCTGCAATTCTTGCTCCAGTGGCAACTCGAAAGGGATGCGCGCCTCGGCGATCTTGCGTTTGGCGCGCAACAAGCGCTGCGACAGGGCCGCTTCCGCCACGCCGAAGGCGCGCGCGACCTCGGCCGTGGACAAGCCACACAGGGTGCGCAGGGCCAGCGCCACCTGCGCCTCGGGCGCCAGCGCGGGATGGCAACAAATAAACAGCAGGCGCAAACGGTCGTCTTCGATGGCTTGCGCTTCCTCAAGCATGGCCGCCGGCAGGCAGGACAGCACGGCGGCGGCATCGCCGATGTTCTTGCCCGCGCGGCGCACCTGGTCGAGGCCTGCATTGCGCGCCACGGACGTCAGCCAGGCGGCCGGATGATCGGGGATGCCCGTGCGCGGCCAGCATTCCAGCGCCTTGCGGCACGCCTCCTGCAGCACGTCTTCCGCCAGGCCCAGGTCGCCGAAGCGCCGCATCAGGCCGGCCAGCACCCTGCCCTTTTCCTGGCGAAAGACCTGCTCGACGGCCGCAATGGCGTCGCCGGCCATGCTCAAGCCGTCACGGGCCGCACTTCGATGGTGCCCAGGGACGCCGCCGGACAACGCCCGGCCCAGGCCAGCGCTTCGTCCAGATGGGCGCAATCGAGCAGATAGTAGCCGCCCAGCTGCTCCTTGGTTTCCGCGAACGGCCCGTCCGTGATGACAGGCTTGCCATTGCGCACACGCACGCTGGTGGCGCTGCCCACGGGCGCCAGCTCGCCCCCGCCGCGCAGCACGCCGGCCGCTTCCAGCGCCTGCGTATAGCTGGCAAAGTCGGCCATCAGGCTGGCCATCTGGCCCTCTGCCATGGCTTCGTAGTGCGCCTCGTCGGCGTAGATCAGGATCATGTATTCCATAGTCTCTTCTCCAAAAGAAAAATGCCCGCAAGCGCGGGCATTCATACGACGAACGGGGCGGCGGTTATCCGACAAGCTTACCGCATTATTTTTAACTCAATGTTGATGACCGCAACCGCCGCCATTGCCGCCACTACCGCAGCCGCCGCCGGAAGATTGCTTGACCGTCATGTCGGCCTTGGCGTCGCGGCCGCTGTCGCCCGGGTAGCCGGCGGCCGCCAGCTGGTCCAGGTAGGCTTGCCACAAGGTCGCTTGTTCGGCGCCCAGCTTGTACAGATAAGCCCAGGTGTACAGGCCGGAATTGTGGCCATCGCTGAAGGTCGGCTGCACGGCGTAGTTGCCGACGGGCTCCAGACCCGTGATGCCGACCAGGCGCTTGCCTAATTGCAAAGTTTCCTGGCCCTTGCCATGGCCCTGCACTTCGGCCGATGGCGAGTACACGCGCAGGTATTCGAACGGCAGCGCAAATGTGCTGCCATCGTCGAAAGCCACGTCGAGCACGCGCGACTGGTTGTGCACGGTCAAGCCGGTCGGTTGGGGTGTTGCTGCTTTTTCAGTCATGACAATACTTTATGCGGATAAACGTTGAATGATGGCGTCGCGCAAGGCCGGCAACAGGGCGCGGCGCGCGGCCAGCACCCCGGGCGCCGTCTCGCGCTGCACCACGGCCCAGCTGGGGTGCGGGAAATGCGCGTCGTCGCGGTAGCGGGGAATCACGTGCCAGTGCACATGCGGCGTCATGTTGCCGAAACTGGCCACGTTGACCTTTTCCGGCGCCATCACTTCACGCACGGCCAGCTCGACCTGCCACACGACTTCCATCACGTAATTGCGCTCGCCCGGCGTCAAATCCGTCATTTCCTTCACGTGCTTGTTCCAGATCACGCGGCAAAAGCCAGGATATGCAGGGTCATCGACGGCCACCACGGACAGGCGCTCGCTGCGCCACAGCAAGGTTTCACAACCCTGCTTGTTGGCGTAGCCATCGAGCAAGTTGCACAGCTCGCAGGTGGAACTCACACGAGCACCCGTTCAATGCCGCCGTCATTGGCGCGTTTCACGTAATCGGGCATCCAGTTTTCTCCCAGCAAGTGTTTGGCGATCTCGACGACGATGTAATCGGCCGTCGTGCCCGAATCGTCATTGTAGCGCGAGAGTCCCTGCAGGCACGACGGGCAGCTGGTGAGGATTTTGACGTCGCCAGTAAAACCGTCGCCGCGCAGCTTGTCGGCGCCCTTGACCATCTCTTCTTCCTTGCGGAAACGCACTTGCGTGGAAATATCGGGACGCGTGACGGCCAGCGAGCCCGATTCGCCGCAGCAACGGTCATTCTTCTCGATCTTCACGTTATCCACCGTGCTGATCAGGGAATTGATGGTCTTGCCCGACTCTTGCAGCTTCATCGGATTGTGGCATGGCTCGTGGTACATATAGCGCGTGCCGTTGACGCCTTCCAGCTTGACGTTTTTCTCCAGCAGATACTCGTGGATATCCATGATGCGGCAGCCGGGGAAAATCTTTTCAAACTGATACGTGGCCAGCTGGTCGTAGCAGGTGCCGCAGGACACCAGCACCGTCTTGATGTCGAGGTAATTGAGCGTGTTGGCCATGCGGTGGAACAGGACGCGGTTGTCCGTCATCATCTTCTCGGCCTTGTCGAACTCGCCCGCGCCCCGCTGCGGATAACCGCAGCACAGGTAGCCCGGCGGCAAGACCGTCTGCACGCCCACTTCCCACAGCATTGCCTGCGTGGCCAGGCCCACTTGCGAGAACAGCCGTTCCGAACCGCAGCCGGGGAAGTAGAACACGGCTTCCGTATCGGCCGTGGTCGTCTTCGGATTGCGGATGATCGGAATGACCTTGTCGTCTTCGATATCGAGCAGCGCGCGCGCCGATTTCTTCGGCAGGTTGCCCGGCATCTTCTTGTTAATAAAATGGATCACCTGCGCCTTGACGGGCGGCTTGCCCGTCGATGGCGGCGGCGCCTTGGTTTGCTTTTTCGCAAATTTCTTCAACAGATCGTGGCCCAGGCGCTGCGCCTTGTAACCCCAGCCGATCATGACCTTGCGCGTGGCGTTGATGGTCACGGGATCGGTGGCGTTGAGGAACATCATCGTGGCCTTGGTGCCCGGATTAAAGCTCTTCTTGTCCATCTTGCGCAGCAAATTGCGCATGTTCATCGACACGTCGCCGAAGTCGATGTTCACCGGGCACGGCGTGACGCATTTATGGCAGACCGTGCAGTGGTCGGCCACGTCCTCGAACTCTTCCCAATGCTTGATGGAAATACCGCGCCGCGTCTGCTCTTCGTACAAAAAGGCTTCGATCAGCGACGAAGTCGCCAAAATCTTGTCGCGCGGCGAGTACAGCAAGTTGGCGCGCGGCACGTGGGTCGAGCACACGGGTTTGCACTTGCCGCAGCGCAAGCAATCCTTGACGCTGTCGGCGATGGCGCCGATATCGCTTTGCTGCATGATCAAGGACTCGTGCCCCATCAGCCCGAACGATGGCGTGTAGGCATTGCGCAAGTCGGCGCCCATGCCCGGCAGGTTCAGCAATTTACCCTTGTTGAAACGGCCTTCCGGATCGATGCGCTGCTTGTAGCTGCGGAATTCGCCGATCTCTTCTTCCGTCAAAAATTCCAGCTTGGTGATGCCGATACCGTGTTCGCCGGAAATGACGCCATTGAGCGAGCGGGCCAGGATCATGATGCGGCCCACGGCTTCGTGGGCGTCCTGCAACATTGCGTAATTGTCCGAGTTGACGGGCAAGTTCGTGTGCACGTTGCCGTCGCCCGCATGCATGTGCAGCGCGACGAACACGCGGCTACGCAAGATGCGCGCGTGAATCGCCGTCGCCTCGTCGAGGATCAGCTTGAAGGCGGCGCCATTGAAGATCTGGCGCAGCTGGGCGCGGATTTCCTGCTTCCAAGTCACGCGCACCGTGCGGTCCTGCACCACGTCGAACAGGGTGGCGTTCGGCTGCGTTTGCAGGCGCGCATCGAAGACGGGCAGCAAGCGCTCCATGCCCAGTTCGGCCAATTCGCCCTTCACATCCATCAACGGACGGTCCAGATTGGCCAGCAGATAGGTCCAGCGGCTCGTCACTTGCGCCAGCAACTGCTGCGCCTGCTCGGCGCGGTCGCCCAGCATTTCCGCATCGTCGACGCGGTCGTCGGACGCATCGTCGCTCTTGCCTACTGGCAAATTACCCTTGGCAAAGAATTCACTGAGGGCCTCGGCCAGTTGCAATTTATTCTTGATCGACAGCTCGATATTGATGCGTTCGATGCCATCCGTGTATTCGCCCATGCGATTGAGCGGAATCACCACGTCTTCATTGATTTTAAAGGCGTTCGTGTGCTTGGCGATCGCCGCCGTGCGGGCACGGTCGAGCCAGAACTTCTTGCGCGCCTCGGGGCTGACGGCCACGAAACCTTCGCCCACGCGGGTGTTGGCGATGCGCACCACTTCCGACGCCGCTTGCGCGACGGCGTTCTCATCGTCGCCGACGATGTCGCCAAACAGGGCCATCTTCGGCAGCACGCCCCGCTTCGACTTGGTGGCGTAGCCGACGGCGCGCAGATAGCGCTCGTCCAAATGCTCGAGGCCCGCCAGGCGGATGCTCGTGTATTGCTCGCCCTTGGCCGGCAAGCCATCGAGGTAATCCTTGATTTCCACGATGGATGGGATCGCGTCGCGCGCCTGGCCAAAGAATTCCAGGCAGACGGTGCGGGCGAATTTCGGCATCTTGTGCAAGATCCAGCGCGCCGACGTGATCAGGCCGTCGCAGCCTTCTTTCTGGATGCCCGGCAAGCCGGCGAGGAATTTATCGGTCACATCCTTGCCCAGGCCTTCCTTGCGGAACTTACGGCCAGGAATTTCCAGGATTTCCGTCTTGAACGGCGCATTCGGCTTTGTGGCGTCGCGCGTGCTCGGGTGGCGCCATTCCAGCTGGAAACGTGCCAACGCGATATCGTGGATCTTGCCCAGGTTGTGGTCGAGGCGCGTCACGTCGAGCCAGTCGCCGTTCGGGTCGACCATGCGCCATGACGCCAGGTTGTCCAGCGCCGTGCCCCACAGCACGGCTTTCTTGCCGCCCGCATTCATGGCGACATTGCCGCCGATGCAAGAAGCGTGCGCGGACGTCGGGTCGACGGCAAACACGAAACCGGCCTTTTCCGCCGCTTCCGAGACCTTGTTCGTGATCACGCCCGCGCCCGAATGGATGGTCGCGTATTCGTGCGTCAAGCCCGGCAAAACCGTCATTTCGACGGCGCCCAGGGTAATGAGCTTTTCCGTGTTGATGACGGCCGACATCGGCGTCAATGGAATCGCGCCGCCCGTGTAGCCGGTGCCGCCGCCGCGCGGGATGATGGTCAGCCCCAGCTCGATGCAGCCCTTGACCAGGCCGGCCATTTCCTCTTCCGTGTCGGGCGTGAGCACGACGAACGGGTATTCCACGCGCCAGTCGGTGGCATCCGTCACGTGCGACACGCGCGTCATGCCGTCGAAGCGCACATTGTGCTTTTCCGTGTAGCGGCCCAGCACCTTGACCGTGCGCTTGCGCAAGTCATAGGTCTTGCGGAATTCGTCGCCAAAGTCGGCCACGGCCTTGCTGGCTGCCTTGAGCAGCAGTTCGACATTATGGCTGCGCGCCTGCGCCACTTCCGGCGCGTCACCGGCCGCAAGCGCGTCGCCGCCGGCCGCATCGATGGACAGGCGGCGCTTGTCGACTTCGGCCAGGCGGTGATGCAGGGCATCGATCAAGCCCTGGCGGCGCTTCGGATTGTCGAGCAGGTCATCCTGCAGATACGGATTGCGGCGCACGACCCAGATGTCGCCCAGCACCTCGTACAGCATGCGCGCCGAACGGCCCGTCTGGCGGGCGCCGCGCAGCTCGTCGAGCAGGCGCCAGGAGTCCTCCCCCAACAGGCGTATGACGATCTCGCGATCGGAAAACGACGTGTAGTTATACGGGATTTCGCGCAGGCGGCTTGCTGCGGGACCATTCGGCGTTTCTGCCAGTAAAGCTTGAATATGTGCGGGAGCGTTCATGGAGTGTGGTGACGATGTGGACTGGACCCTAAAGGCCCATTTTATCTTATTGCGCCGCACCATGCGGGAACAGCCTTATGCCGCCCAAGGTTTAAGCCGGGTCAACGCGACCATAGCAAATATGGCACAGCCACATTTTTCATGAATAAAAAATCAGTTCATCTGCATTTTTTACCTAAAAATGCCAAGAATCGGACTCGACTACAAACTATCGGCCTGCTCAAAAATGGGGCAAATTGGCGTTGCAGGCAGCCCCATTCAGGCCAGCATCTGGCCAATCCGGTGCCATACGCCATCGGGCACGTACAACAGCAGGGCCGTCATGGTGAGATAGCGCGCACACTTGCCGATGGCCATGTAGATCACGCTGGGCCAGAACGGCAGCTTGAGCCAGCCGGCCAAGGTGCACAGGGGATCGCCGACGACGGGCAGCCAGGCCAGCAGCATGGTCTTGGCGCCATAGCGGGCCAGCCAGCGGAACCAGCGCGTGTCGCGCTCCTTGGCAAACGCCTGCTTGGCCCGGTAACCGAGCCAGTAATCGACGACGCCGCCCAGGGTATTGCCCAGGGTGGCGACAAGAATCACGGACCAGAACAGGGCGGGATTGGCCTTGATGACGGCAAAGACGGCCGGCTCCGAGCCGAGCGGCAAGAGGGTGGCGGAAATAAAGCTGATCAGAAAGACCGATGTCAGCCCGACTTCCGGTGCTGCGATCAGCTGCAGCAGCCAGGCGATTGCGGATTCGATCATGGAACACTTCGCGATGCGGTAAGGCTCTCCATTATAATGAAGAGCAGCCTGGGCGCCGCACACATCGCGCCGGCTGGCAAAGGCAGACCCGCCCGCAGTTCCACAGAGCATTATTTTGTTGCCCGGCTATCCGCCCCGGCACAGCCGATATCGACGTACACGCTCCAGACCCTTTCTGGCCCAGAATCACTCGCTTGCAGACTATGAACATCGACTACCTCAAGAAAATCCTGACCGCCCGCGTCTATGACGTTGCCTCCGAAACGCCGCTGGAACTGGCCCCTGCCCTGTCGCAACGCCTGAACAACCAGATTTACTTCAAGCGCGAAGACATGCAAAGCGTGTTCAGCTTCAAGATTCGTGGCGCCTACAACAAGATGTCCAAGCTCAGCGAAGCGGACCGCAAGCGCGGCGTGATTTGCGCCTCGGCCGGCAACCATGCCCAGGGCGTGGCCCTGTCGGCCGCCCGCATGGGTTGCCGCGCCGTCATCGTGATGCCCACCACCACGCCGCTGGTGAAGGTCGAGGCGGTCAAGGGGCGCGGCGGCGTGAACGTGGAAGTG
Source organism: Janthinobacterium sp. GW822-FHT07H11 (assembly GCF_058798615.1). Taxonomy (NCBI): domain Bacteria; kingdom Pseudomonadati; phylum Pseudomonadota; class Betaproteobacteria; order Burkholderiales; family Oxalobacteraceae; genus Janthinobacterium; species Janthinobacterium sp. GW822-FHT07H11. The sequence continues at coordinate 911,249 of NZ_CM179507.1, read as the reverse complement.
GTGCTGCACGGCGAGTCCTACACGGATGCCTACAACCATGCGCTGACCTTGGAAAAGGAACAGAAGCTGACCTTCGTGCACCCGTTCGACGACCCGGACGTGATCGCCGGCCAGGGCACGATAGGCATGGAAATCCTGCGCCAGCACGCCGGCCCCATCCACGCCATCTTCGCCCCCATCGGCGGCGGCGGCCTGATCGCCGGCATCGCCGCCTACGTAAAACAGATTCGCCCCGACATCAAGATCATCGGCGTGCAAAGCGTCGATTCGAACGCCATGGCCCGCTCGCTGAAGGCGGGCGAGCGCGTGACCCTGAACGACGTGGGCCTGTTTGCCGACGGCACGGCCGTGCGCCTGGCCGGCGAGGAAACCTTCCGCCTGGTACAGGCCTATGTCGATGAAATCATCACGGTCGATACGGACGCCATCTGCGCCGCCATCAAGGATGTGTTTACGGACACGCGCTCCATCCTGGAGCCGTCCGGCGCGCTGGCCGTGGCCGGCGCCAAGGCCTATGTGGAGCGGGCCAGCCTGACCAAGCACCCGGTCAACCATGAAACATTGATCACCATCGCCAGCGGCGCGAACATGAATTTCGACCGGCTGCGTTTTGTGGCGGAACGGGCCGAACTGGGCGAGTTCCGCGAAGCCGTGTTTGCCGTCACCATGCGCGAACAGCGGGGCAGCTTCAAGCGTTTCTGCTCGCTCATCGGCGCGCGCAACGTGACGGAATTTAACTATCGCATCAGCGATGAAAAAGCCGCGCACGTGTTCGTCGGCATCCAGATTGCCGACCGGCATGAGTCGAGCGTGCTGGCGAAGACCTTCGAGGAGCACGAATTCAAGACCCTGGACCTGACGCACGACGAACTGGCCAAGTCGCATATCCGCCACCTGGTCGGTGGCAAGAGCCGGCTGGCGCAGGACGAGCTGCTGTACCGCTTCGAATTCCCCGAACGCCCGGGTGCGCTGATGCGCTTCCTCGACAGCATGGCGCCGAACTGGAATATTTCCCTGTGCCATTACCGCAGCCAGGGCGGCGACGTGGGCCGCATCCTGATCGGCCTGCAAGTGCCGCCCGATGAAATGGGAGAATTCGCCCGCTTCCTCGATACCCTCGGCTATCGTTATTGGGATGAGAGCAGCAATCCTGTGTATAAGCTGTTCCTCGGCTAGTTTCTACAAGTCACCTCCACGGCAGATACTCGCCGTGGAGGGAATTAGGCTACCATGCGTGCTTGACTGAATTCACGCCATCACCATGACCACCACCAACGACCTCGCCGAACAATCTCCCCTGGGCAAAAGCTCCGCCTACCGCACCGATTACGCGCCGGAATTGCTGTTTCCGATCCCGCGCCAGGGCAAGCGCGACGAGCTGGAGCTGCACGGTACATTACCGTTCTTCGGCCTCGATATCTGGAACGCGTATGAACTGTCGTGGCTGAACCAGCGCGGCAAGCCGCAGGTGGCGATTGCCAAGGTCAGCGCGCCGGCCGATTCGCCCAACATCATCGAATCGAAATCGTTCAAGCTGTACCTGAACTCCTTCAACCAGACCAAACTGGACAGCCCGGAAGCGCTGTTGATCTTGCTCAAACAGGATTTGTCGAACGGTTTCGGCGCGCCCGTGCAAGTGGAACTGACCTTGCAGGAAGATTTCGGCAAGCTCAAAATGGGCGAATTCGATGGCGTCCTGCTCGACCGCCTGGACCTGGAAATCACGCAATACACACCGTCGCCGCTGCTGTTGAAGGCGGCGCTCGATGCAGCACCGGTGGAAGAAAAACTCGTCTCGCACCTGCTCAAATCGAATTGCCTGGTGACGGGCCAGCCGGACTGGGGCAGCGTGCAGATCGAGTATGCGGGACCGCAGATCGACCAGGAAAGCCTGCTGCGCTACCTGATCGGTTTCCGCGAACACAATGAATTCCACGAGCAATGCGTGGAGCGCATCTTTGTCGACATCTTGCGCCAGTGCAAACCACAGAAGCTGTCCGTGTATGCGCGCTATACGCGCCGCGGCGGCCTCGATATCAACCCGTGGCGCAGCAACTACAGCACCGGCGGATTGCCCAGCAATGTGCGCAACGCGCGCCAGTAATACCAGGCAGCACCTCGAAACCATGCCAACAGGAATGTTGGCTGTGTTTTAAAACAACGTTGCAGTAGTGCCGCAGAGCATGTCAAAGACGCTGAAAAATCGGAAAATCGGCATTCGGCGGCGGAAAAACCGGCGCACCGCGTGTTTTTAATCAAGAAATAGCCGATACGCGCCGATGTTATTTTTTTGCTAAAATGATGGCGATGGGGGCTGTAGCGCCCACTGCGCCCGCAGCGCGCGTATACTGTTGAGAATTGGCGTTACAGGCCGCGGAAACAGGCCTATAATTCGGCTCGCAAGCCCTCTGCGCATTGCACCATTTCATTGAGTGTCATGACTAATCTTAGCAAAATATTATCCCTCGAAAACGTCCTGCTGGACCTGGAAGTGTCCAGCAAAAAGCGCGCTTTCGAGCAAGCCGGCCTGATCTTCGAAAACAACTACGGCATCGCCCGCTCCACCGTTTCGGACAATCTGTTTGCCCGCGAACGCCTGGGTTCGACGGGACTCGGCCATGGCGTGGCGGTGCCGCATGGCCGCATCAAGGGCATGAAGACGCTGAAAGCACCGCTGGGCGCCTTCGTGCGCCTGGCCGAGCCGATTCCATTCGAGTCGCCTGACGGCAAACCCGTCAACCTGCTGTTTTTCCTGCTGATTCCCGATCATGTCACCCAGCAACATCTGGAAATCCTCTCGGAAATCGCCGAAATGTTTTCCGACGATGCCTTCCGCACGGCACTGGCCACGGATCCGGAGCCGAAATCCGTGCATTCACGCATCGTCAATTGGCAACCTAGTCTTCAAGCGACGGGTTAAACTTCAGGTATTCCTCCACTCCTGAAGAAGACTGCCATGTTGCAAACGCCGCTGACGATACAACGCCTGTACGACGATAATCGTGAAAGTCTGCAACTGGGCTGGTTCGCCGGCTTTCCCGGCGGCGAACGCCTGATCTCCGGCGATGTCTCCTCGGCCGCCGACCAGGTGGGTCACTTGAACCTGATCCATCCGGGCCGCATCCAGGTCTTCGGCCACCAGGAAATCAATTACTACCAGCGCCTGAAAGTCAATACGCGCACCCATGTGATCGGCGAGCTGATCGCCGGCGGCCCGCCCGCGCTGATCATCGCGCAAGGGCTGGAAACGCCGCCCGACATCCTCGCCATCTGCGACGAGCAAAACATCCCCCTGTTCTCCACCCCGCTGCCGGCCGCGCAAGTGATCGACTTCCTGCGCGTCTACCTGTCGAAAAAACTGGCGCAGCGCATCATCATGCATGGCGTGTTCATGGACGTGCTGGGCGTGGGCGTGCTGATCACCGGCGATTCGGGCCTGGGCAAGAGCGAGCTGGGGCTGGAATTGATTTCGCGCAGCCACGGTCTGGTGGCCGATGACGCCGTCGAGTTCTCGCGCATCGCGCCGAACATGATCGAAGGCCGCTGCCCGCCGCTGCTGCAAAACCTGCTGGAAGTGCGGGGCCTGGGCTTGCTCGATATCAAGGCCATCTTTGGCGAAACGGCCGTGCGCCGCAAGATGCGTTTGAAACTGATCGTGCACCTGGTGCGGCGCAACGCGCTGGAAGAGGAAGTCGAGCGCCTGCCTTTCCTGTTCCCCACGGAAGACGTGCTGGGCTTGCCCGTGCGCAAGGTCGTCATCCCCGTCGCCGCCGGCCGCAACATCGCCGTGCTGCTGGAAGCGGCCGTGCGCAATACGATTCTGCAACTGCGCGGCATCGATACCTTGCAGGAATTCATGGAGCGGCAACGTTTGGCAATGAGCGGCGACTAGCAACACAGGCCGGATTCACGGGACGAAGCCGCCGCGTAATCCGGCAACATTGTTGGCCTATGCCGCGGCGTCGGCTTACGCGCTTTGCGCCAAGCCCACCTACGTTGCTTTTGTGTAAGTAACACCACAGCTGCCACGGCAATAAGTTGTAAAGACAACTGCCGCTGGAGCGCCGGGCCGCTCTTTATTGTATGATCGGCATATGCATATCGTCCTTATCACCGGAATCTCCGGCTCCGGAAAATCCGTCGCGCTCAACGTGCTGGAAGATACCGGTTATTACTGTGTCGACAACCTGCCGCCGGCCTTGCTGCCCAGCCTGGTACAAACCCTGCTCGACGAAGGCACGCCGAAACTGGCCGTGGCCGTCGATGCGCGCAGCGCCGAGTCGCTGGTCAGCTTGCCCCACAATGTGGCGCTGCTGCGCGACCAGGGACACGATGTCAAGGTCATGTTCCTGACGGCGACCACGCATTCGCTCGTGGCGCGCTTCTCGGAAACCCGGCGCAGCCACCCGCTGTCGCACGAATTGCGTCCGAACCAGAATCCGGCCAGCCGCCGCACCTTGATCGAATGCATTTCTGAAGAGCGCGAACGCCTGTCGGCCATCGAACAGCTGGGCCACGTGATCGACACGTCGGAACTGAGCGCCAACAAGCTGCGCGCCTGGATCAAGGATATGGTGGCGTCCGAACGCGCGCCGCTGACCCTGTTCTTCGAATCGTTCGCCTTCAAGCTGGGCGTGCCGCTCGACGCGGATTTCGTCTTCGATGTGCGGGCCTTGCCGAACCCGTATTACGACCTGGCCCTGCGCCCGCTCGACGGGCGCGACGCCCCCGTGATCGCCTTCCTCGACGCGCAGCCAAGCGCGCTGGAATTGCTGGCCGACATACGCATGTTCATCGAAAAATGGTTGCCCTCCTTTAAATCCGACAACCGCAGCTACCTGACCGTGGCGCTCGGCTGCACGGGCGGCCAGCACCGCTCCGTTTACATGGCGGAACGGCTGGCACACTATTTCGGCCCCAACGAGCGCGTCGTGCTGCGCCACCGCGAACGCGCCTAAAACCTTGTCAGTCCAGGTGGCGCAGCGGATGCGTTGCCGCAGGCCAGACGGGCGCAAAGAAGCGCGCCACCATGGCCGCATCGACCTCGTCCAGGCGGGCAGGGTTCCAGCGCGGTGCATTGTCCTTGTCGACCACCAGCGCGCGCACGCCCTCGAGCACCTCGCCATGCGTGAAATTGTGGCGCACCATCGTGCGCTCCATGCGCAGGCAATCGGCCACGCCCAGGTGGGCACCGCGCTGCAGCAATTCCATTGTCACGCACATCATCAAGGGCGAACGCAGGCGCATGGCCGCCAGTGCCTTGGCCGCGAACGCGCTGTCGTCCTGCGCCAGCGAGGCCATGATGGCGGCCACGGAGCCGGCGCTGAAGTGGCGCTCCAGCGCCACGCGCGCCGTGGCCAGGGGAGAAGCGCCCGCCTGGCCCTGGCATGGCGCCGCCAGCGCCTTGACGGCCACCGGCAAGCCTTCGCCCGGCGTCGAGTCGAACAGCGCCAGCAGCGCCCCCATCTGCGCCTCGGGCAGGTACACATCGGCCAGCCCCGTGTACAGGGCATCGGCCGCGCCGATCGTCAGCCCCGTCAAGCCCAGGTACAGGCCCAGCCGGCCCGGCAGGCGGGACAGGAAATAACTGCCGCCCACGTCGGGGAACAGGCCGATATTGACTTCCGGCATGGCCATGCGCGTGCGGTCCGTGACGATGCGCAAGCGGTTGCCGGGGCCTGCCTGGGCCACGCCCATGCCGCCGCCCATCACGACGCCATCCATCACGGCAATATACGGTTTCGGATAGAAATGAATTAAATGATTTAAAGCATATTCTTCTGTAAAGAAATCTTCCAGCAGCGCGCTGCCACCCTGCGGCGTGGCCAGGCCCGCGTCGTAAAAGAAACGGATGTCGCCACCGGCGCACAGGGCTTTTTCGCTGCTCGATCGTATCACCACGGCGTCCACCTGCGGGTCGTCGCGCCAGGCCAGCAGGGCGGCGCTCAGGGCACGCACCATCTCCAGCGACAGCGAATTCAAGGCTTTCGGGCGGTCGAGCACGATATGGCCCGTGCGGTGGCGGATGGAGGTCTGGACGAAGTCGCTCATGGCAGAAGGGAAAGAAGTGAGGATGGCGCATTCTAGCGCTTTCACCATGGGCATTGCGTTCCGCAGGACGCAAAAAAGGGCGCAATCTGCGCCCTTAGTTGATCACAACTGGGGGAAGCCGGTGGCCTTAGACGGCGACGACGGCGTCTTCCTCTGAGTTGTCTGGCAGATGCTTGATCGCCTCTTTACCGTGCCCTTGCACTTTGGTTTTGTATTTCATCACTTGCCTGTCGAGCTTGTCGATCAGGGTATCGATTGCGGCATACAAGTCGTGTGCCAGGCTTTCCACATAGACGGTCTTGCCACTCAGACGCAGGTTGACTTCGGCCTTTTGACGTTTTTCTTTCTCTTTGAGGTTATCCACGGTCAGAATCACGGCGATATCGATGACTTGATCGAAATGACGTTTCACGCGTTCCAGCTTCGTTTGTACGTATTCACGGATGGCTGGTGTCACTTCGAGATGATGTCCGCTGATGGTGAGATTCATACACACTCCTAAAGATGATCGGGTTCGTGCGGTGTCCATCGATTCCGGCCCGCAGAGGAACCGAAAAAACTACAAGCACTTACGCAGACTCACTGGCGGAATTTTCAACGCTTCCCGGTATTTGGCAACAGTACGTCGCGCAATCACCATGCCTTGTTCCCCCAGCATGTCCGCAATCTTACTGTCGGATAAAGGATTTTTAGGGTCTTCTGCTCCTGTCAGTTGCACGATCAATGCCCGTATCGCCGTCGACGATGCTTCACCCCCCGCTTCGGTGGCGACGTGGCTACCAAAGAAATATTTCAACTCAAACATGCCATGCGGGGTCAGCATGTACTTTTGGGTTGTTACCCGCGAGATAGTACTCTCGTGTAAACCCAGTGTATCAGCTATTTCACGGAGCACAAGGGGGCGCATGGCAACGGCGCCATGCGAGAAAAAGTTCTTTTGTCTTTCTACTATCGCCTGCGCCACGCGCAGGATGGTGTCGAAGCGCTGGCGCATGTTCTTGATCAGCCACTTGGCTTCCTGCAACTGCGCGCCCATGGCGCCTTCGCCCTTGCCCTGTTTCAATAAATTGGCGTACATGGCGTTCACGCGCAGGCGCGGCATGACGTCGTTGTTCAGGGTGACCTGCCAGCCATTGCGCGCCCGTTTGACGACCACGTCGGGCACCACGTAGTCGGACACGTCGGAAGCGAACACGGCGCCCGGATGCGGGTTGCACAGGCGGATCACCGTCTGCGCCTCGCGCAAGTCTTCCTCGTCGCAATCGAGGGCCTTTTTCAGCTTGTTGAAATCGCGCTGGGCAAACCAGGCCAGGTGCTTTTCCACGATGACGAGGGCCATGCGCCGCGTCACCAGGGCGACGTGCGGCAAGCGCTTGATCTGCAGCGCCAGGCATTCGGATGCATTGCGCGCGCCCACGCCCGGCGGATCGAAACTTTGCAGCAGCGACAGGGCCGTGCGCAGCTCGTCGGCGTCGATTTCCAGCTCTTCCGGCAGGCGCGCCAGGATGTCGTCGAGCGACTCTTCCAGGTAGCCGTTGTCATCGAGCGCGTCGATGATCAGCTCGACCAGCGCGCGGTCGCGCAACTCGAGCACCGTCACGCGCATCTGCTCCATCAGGTGCTCGCGCAGGGTGCAGTGATGGGCTTCCAGCTGCGGGCGCGCATCTTCGTCGTCGGGCGCCTTGCCCCGGCTCGCCTCGCTCCAGTCGCTGTCGCCGCCATCCATGGCGGGCGGGCTGTCGGCGCCGTCGCCGTCGAAGGTTTCCGCTTCGGCCGGCGCCGCAGGCGCTTCCTGGCCCGGCGGCTGGGGCGGCGCTTCGGCCGGCGCGGCCGTGGAGCTCAAGGCGCCGTCGGACAACAGGCGCAGCGAACGGTCGAGCGGATCGTCGAGGCGTTCGAGCAAGGGATTATCCGTCAGCAATTGCTCTAGTTCCTGGTGCAATTCCAGGGTCGATAATTGCAGCAGGCGTATCGATTGCTGCAACTGCGGCGTCAGTGCCAGATGCTGCGAAGTGCGCAGCTGCAATGATTGTTTCATTGGCTCACATGCGGAAATGTTCGCCCAGATAGACCCGGCGTACCGACTCGTTCGCGATGATGTCGTCGGGGCGTCCCGACGCCAGCACCGAGCCCTGGTTGATGATGTAGGCGCGGTCGCAAATACCGAGCGTCTCGCGCACATTATGATCGGTGATCAGCACGCCGATATTGCGCTCTTTCAAGAAACGCACGATGCGCTGGATCTCGATCACGGCGATCGGATCGACGCCGGCAAACGGCTCGTCGAGCAGCACGAAACGCGGATCGGTGGCCAGCGCGCGGGCGATTTCCACGCGGCGGCGCTCGCCGCCCGACAGGGACAGCGCCTGGTTTTCGCGCAGTTTTTCAATCTGCAAGTCGGCCAGCAATTTATCCAGGCGCTCCTCGATCTCGGCCTTCTTCAGGGGGCGGCCTTCGACGGTCTGGATTTCCAGCACGGCGCGGATATTGTCCTCCACCGTCAGCTTGCGGAACACGGACGCTTCCTGCGGCAGGTAGGACAGGCCCATCTGCGCGCGGCGGTGGATCGGCAGGCTGGAAATATCCACGCCGCTGATATCGATGCTGCCGCCGTCCGATGGCACCAGGCCGACGATCATGTAGAACGAGGTGGTCTTGCCGGCGCCGTTGGGGCCCAGCAGGCCCACCACTTCGCCGCATTCGACCTGCAGCGACACGTCATGCACGACTTGCCGCTTGCCATAGGTTTTCTGCAGCCCGCGAACGATCAAGGTGCTGCCGCAACGTGTATTTTCCATTATTTCTTTCCTGGCGCGGGAGCGGCAGGCGCTTTCTCCGCCGGTGCCTTGTTCTTCGGCTGGATCACCATGCGCACGCTGCCGGCGCCCGGGGTGCTGGTGCCGCTGTCGCTATTTTCCATCGTGAAGACTTCCTTGCGGCTGTCATACGAGATGAAGGCGCCATTGGCCACGTCGGTGGGCTTGCTGCCCTCCAGGCGCGTCAGCTTGGCCTTGGAAAACAGTTTCACCACTTCCGTCTTGTTATCGTATTCCACGCGCTCCGCCTCGCCTTCCACCCACAGGTCGCCGGCGCCATCGCGCTTCTGGCGGAAGGTGGCCAGCTTGCCCGGATCGGCCCAGAAGGTAATGAACTGATAACCCTGCGGATCTTCCGTGATCAGGGCGCGGCCCGCCTTCATGGTCAGGGTCCCCTTGACCAGCACCACGTCGCCCGTCAAGGTGCGCGTCTGCTTGACGTCATCGACCTGGCCGCGCTGGGCCGTAATGACGGCTTCCTTTTCGGAATCGGCTTTCTCGGCATGCGCGCTGCCCATCACGGCCAGCGAAAATAGGGTCAACAGCAAGATGTTCTTCATATTAGGGTTCCTTGTTTGCATTCTGTCATTTGGCCGCAGCGCTCTTGCGCGGCTTGGGCGGATAGACGATGCGCAGCGCCTGCTGCACTTCCACCACGCCCGTGGCATTATTGGCGGCCATGCCCACGCCCGTGATGCGCGAGGCCCCCATCAGCAGATCGACGGGCACGTCCGTGACCATGCGCTCCTCATCGGGAAATACCGTCAGCGCCTCCGTCTTGAGCGTCATGTTTTGCGCCTTCGGGCTGGCGACGCGGTCGATCACGACCTTGCGGTGCAATTGCAGCCGGGTATTGCCCTGGTCGATATGCGCCAGTTCCGCGTTCATGTTCATCGGCGGCATGTCGGGCGTCAGCTTGCGCACGAAGGGCTGGTCGATATCGGAGGAATCATCGGCCGGATAGTGCGTGAGCTTGGTACCGGACACGATATAGCTGGGCTTGCCCGTCAAGTCCATGCGCACCAGGCTGAAATTGGTGACGAAATAGTCGGGCTCGTCCAGATGCTTGCTGGCATTGATATCCTGGCTATTCTTGTTCATCACTTCGAGCAGCCAGAAGCTGCCCAACGCGAACACGATCGCGCCCAGCACGGTAAAAATCATGCGCCAGCGATGGGCGCCTCCTGGCTTACGCATATTGCTTCACTCTTTCAAATGTCGCTGGTGGCAAGGCTCGCGCCCTACTCCAGGAACGGCGCCATGACGCGCGCATAGTTATCCTGGGCACGCAGCAGGAATTCGCAGATCTCGCGCACCGCGCCGCGTCCGCCGCCAGCCTGGGTCACGTGGTGCGCCAGGCCCTGCACTTCCGGGCGCCCGCCCGGCACGCTGACGGCAAAGCCGACGCGCTTGAGGATGGGCGCGTCGATGACATCGTCGCCGATGTAGCCGCATTGTTCTTCCGTCAAGCCCGTCAGCGCCAGCAATTCGCGAAACGGGGTCAGCTTGTCATGCCCGCCCTGGTGCACATGGGTAATGCCCAGGTCCTGCGCGCGGCGCGCCGTGATGGGCGAGCGGCGCGCGCTGATGATGGCCGTCTGCACGCCCGATTCCTGCAGCAGCTTGATGCCCAGGCCATCATACACATTAAACGTTTTCATCATCTCGCCGTCCGGGCCGAAATGCAGGCTGCCGTCGGTCAGCACGCCGTCGACGTCAAAGATCATCAGTTTGACCTTGGCCGCGCGTGCCAGGTTGTCCGCCACGCTGTCCATCAGATCACCTTCGCTTGCGTCAGATCATGGATATGCAGCGCGCCGACCAGCTTGCCGTCGGCATCGACCACCAGCATCTGGTTGATGCGGAACTGCTCCATCACGGCCACGGCGTCGACGGCCAGGCGTTCGGGCGCGATGCTGCGCGGCTGCGCATGCATGACGTCGCGGATCGCCACTTGCGTGAAGTCCTGCACGCGCTCGAACATGCGGCGCAAGTCGCCATCGGTAAACACGCCCACGGGGCGCTGGTCCGCATCGACGACGGCCGTCATGCCCATGCCCTTTTTCGTCATTTCTTCCAGCGCCTGCAGCAGGGAAGCGTCCACGGGCACCTTGGGCACCCGTTCGCCGCTGCGCATGACGTCATGCACATGCGTGAGCAGGCGCCGGCCCAGGGCGCCGCCCGGGTGCGAGCGGGCGAAATCTTCTTCCTTGAAGCCGCGCAAGTCGAGCAAGGCCACGGCCAGGGCGTCGCCCAGGGCCAGGGTGACGGTGGTGCTGGCCGTCGGCGCCAGGTTCAGCGGACAGGCTTCTTTCTCAACAGAAATATCCAGGTGCACATCGGCCAGCTGCGCCAGGCTGGAATGCGGCTTGCCCGTCATGGCGATCAGCACGCCGCCCATGCGCTTGACGACCGGCATGATGGCCATCAGTTCCGATGACTCGCCCGAGTACGATATGGCAATGAAAGCATCATCCGAGGTGACCATGCCCAGGTCGCCATGGGCCGCTTCGGCCGGATGCACGAACATAGCCGGCGTGCCGGTGGAAGCGAGGGTGGCGGCAATCTTGCGCGCGATATGGCCGGACTTGCCGATGCCGGAGACGACGACTCTCCCCTTGCATTGCAGCAACATCGCCACGGCGCGGCCGACGCTGTCGTCCGTGGCCAGGCGCGCGTGCAGCGCAACGATGGCGTCGGACTCGATCTGCAAGGTGGTGCGCGCCAGCGCGACGGCGCGCTCGGTTGTGGCTTGCATGTCAATTCGATCAAAAGCTTTCAGCATTGTTTTTTCATGGGTTACACTCATGCCCAAAGTATAAACGAATTAGGAAAGCAAAAAACTTGCCAGTCGCAACAAACAACGATTTCCACTGACCTCCCCGGGCAACCCCATGTTTTCCTCGCTTGAACTGACCCTGATGTTACTCGGCAGCGCCGTGCTGGGCGTGGTCGCTTTCAGAATGTTGCACTTGCCGCCCATGCTGGGCTACCTGGCCGTCGGCATCGTCATCGGCCCCCACGCGCTGGGCCTGGCGGCCGAAAATGAAGCGAGCCATACCCTGGCCGAATTCGGCGTCGTCTTCCTGATGTTTTCCATCGGGCTCGAATTTTCGCTGCCCAAGTTTCTCGCCATGCGGCGCATCGTCTTCGGCCTAGGCATGGCACAGGTGGTCACCACCATCGTCGCCACCGTCGTCTTCGGCTGGCTGGTCGCGCGCTACCTGTCGGCCTACATCCACCTGAGCTGGCAAGCCGCGTTTGCCCTGGGCGGCGCGCTGGCCATGTCGTCGACGGCCATCGTCTCGAAAATGCTCACGGAACGGCTGGAACTCGAAAGCGAACACGGCCGCAAGATCATCGGCATCCTGCTGTTCCAGGACCTGGCCGTGGTGCCGCTGCTGATCCTGATTCCCGCCCTCACGCGCGATTCGGACAACCTGGCCGAAACCCTGGCCTGGGCCGGCGGCAAGGCCCTGGTGGTGCTGATCTTGCTGCTGTTCATCGGCCAGAAGATGGTGCGCGGCTGGCTGACCATCGTCGCCAAGCGCCGCTCGCAGGAATTGTTCATGCTCAACCTGCTCCTGATTACCCTGGGCGCCGCCTGGATCACGGAGCGGGCCGGCCTGTCGCTGGCCCTGGGCGCGTTTGTCGCCGGCATGCTGATCTCCGAGACGGAATTCAAGCACCAGGTGGAAGAAGACATCAAGCCCTTCCGCGACGTGCTGCTGGGCCTGTTTTTCATCACCGTCGGCATGCTGCTCAATATCCGCGTCGTGCTCGACAACTGGTGGCTGGTCCTGCTGCTGCTGTGCGGCCCCGTGCTGCTGAAATTCGCCCTGATCGCGGGCCTGGCCCGGCTGTTCGGTTCCTCGACGGGCGTGTCATTGCGCACGGGCCTGGCGCTGGCGCAGGCCGGCGAGTTCGGCTTCGTGCTGCTGAACCTGGCCGGCGGCATCAAGCTGATGGACCCGTTCGTCGTGCAGGTGGTGCTCGCCTCGATGGTGCTGTCCATGCTGGTGGCGCCCTTCCTCATCGCCAAGTCCGATGCCATCGTCATGAAACTGGCCGCCAACGACTGGATGATGCAGTCGCTGGCCCTGACCAAGATCGCCACGCGCACCATGGCCGCCCAGAAACACGTGCTGATCGCCGGCTTCGGGCGCAGCGGACAAAGCCTGGCCACCCTGCTGACGGAAGAAAAGATCGAATACCACGCGCTGGACCTGGACCCGGAACGGGTGCAGGAAGCGCAGCTGGCCGGCGCGCACGTGTCATACGGCGACGCCGCCCGGCGCGAAAGCCTGGTGGCGGCCGGCATCTACCGGGCCAGCGCCGTCGTCATCACCTATGCAAATACCCCGTCGGCGCTGCGCCTGCTGCACCTGGTGAATGAATTGGCGCCCACCTTGCCCGTCATCGTGCGCAGCCACGACGACAGCGACCTCGACCAGCTGAAGCATGCGGGCGCCACGGAAGTGGTGCCGGAATTGATGGAAGGCAGCCTGATGCTGGCCTCGCACGCGCTGATCATGATGGGCGTGCCGCTGCGGCGCGTGGTGCACCGCGTGCAGGCGGCGCGCGAAGAGCGCTACGCATCCTTGCGCGGCTATTTCCACGGCACCAGCGATGCGGGCGACGATGCGGAACTGGAACGCCTGCATACGGTCACCGTCGGCGATGACGCACACTGCATCGGCTTGCCCCTGAGTACCATCGACGTCGCCGGCTGCGGCGCTTTCGTGACGGCCATCCGCCGCGGCCGCAACCGCCTGGACGTCACGCCCGAGACGCAGCTGGCCATCGGCGACGTGGTCGTGCTGCGCGGCAGCGCCGACGCGGTGGCAAAGGCCGAGACACTACTGCTCAAGTAGCTACCCGGGCGGCGCCTGCCAGCTGACGACGCGGTTGCGGCCCATGTCCTTGGCCTGGTACAGGGCCTGGTCGGCGTGCGCCACCAGTTGCTGCGCCACGCTCTCGATCGGTAGCAGCGCCGCGTCCGCGTCCAGGCTGGCCACGCCGATCGACACGCTGACCCAGGTTTGCGTACTGCCCGGCAAATCGAACTGGGTATCGGCGATGCTGGCGCGGATGCGCTCGGCCACGAACGTGGCGCTGGCCAGGTCCGCATCGATCAGCAGCACGACGAATTCCTCGCCGCCGAAGCGCCCCAGCGCATCCGAGCGGCGCAATTCCGTGCGGATGCGCGTGGCCACTTCGCGCAGCACTTCATCGCCGCCCTGGTGGCCATGCGTGTCATTGACCGATTTAAAATGGTCGATATCGATATACATGCATGAAATGCAATAATTCTGGCGCCGCGCGCGGGCGATTTCTTCCAGCAGGCGGCGATCGATATAGCGCCGGTTATAGACGCCCGTCAAGGAGTCGGTCAAACCGATATATTTCAGCATTTCATTGCTGATCACGTTTTCCAGGCAAATGGCGATAATGGACGCCATGTGCTTGACGAAATCCGTGCCCAGCGCGGGCGTAAAGCGCGTCACGTCGCTGCTGGCCAGGTTCAGGCTGCCGATCAGGCGCTTGTTGCGCAGCAAGGGCACCAGGGCCACGCTGCGCAAGGGCGCGTCGATGCCTGGGAAACGGGGGCCATGCGCGGCCGCATCGAACGGCCCCAGCAAAGGCAACGGCGGCAGAGAGACGTCGCCTTCGGCCACGGGGGCTTGCGGCGCAAAGCCCAGCTGCGCCACCTCGTGCACAAACAGCAATTGCGGAAAGGCGCTGAAATCGACACCCAGTTTTTCCATCACGAGCAGGATATCGTCATCTTCGTCGAGCAGGCTCAGGGTCACGCCGTCGAGATCGGAAATCACGGGCAGGGTGCGAAAGATCGTGCCGATCAACTCGGGAAACGTGGACGCGCCGACGATTTCCAGGTCGAACGCCTGGTGCCGGCACATGATGTCGTGATTGCGCTCGACCTGCTCCAGCAAGAAAGCCATGCGCGCGCGCAAGGCCTGGTTCTCGGCCTCGAGGCTCGCTACCAGCTGGAGCGGCGAGATGGCATCGGCCCCTTGCTGGCCTGGCTCTGGCGATATTGCTTGATTCATAGAAACCCTCAACCCTTCTGTGCGGGCGGTACGCTTGCTTAAAATGCCAGTTCGAAACCGACTTCCTGGCCCACCACGATACGCTCATCGCCGCCCTGCGTGACGATGGCATTCATGCCGAAGCAGATGGCGCCATCGAGCTCGGGCTTGGCGCGGTAGCCCTGCATGACATCGAGCGGGTCCGGCCCCGGCACGCCCGTGGCCTGGTCCACCGACGGGATAGGACAGCGCGAGCATGGCTTGACGGGTTTTAACGTGGTGGCGCCGAACTGCAGGAAGTCCGCATAATCTTCCTCGAAGGCGCCGATGCCGGCGATGACCAGGTTCGGGCGGAAACGGTTCATCGGCAGCGGCTCGCGGCCGGCCGCACGCAGCTTGTCGTTGACGTCGTCCAGCGAGGCAGCGCCCGCGATCAGCACCGGGTAGCCATCGGCAAACATGGTCGAGGCGGCAATGCCTGCCGTCCATGTGGTGCTGGTGGCGCGCACCACATCCGGGTGAAAGCGCACCAGCCGGCAGGGCACGCCGATGGCCTTGCTGAACCACGTCGCCGTCACTTCGTCGCAATCGTAGGCGCGCACGGTGTCGTCCCACACCTGCACCTCGAGCATGGGCGCCAGTTGCGGATGGGGCAAGCCCAGCTCGATTTCCAGCCGCAGCATGCCCGGCGCGCGCAATTCCAGGGTGGTGGCCTTGATGCGCGGCACGATCAGCGCCATGCGCGGGTGTTCGCGCTGGGTCAGGAAGCGGCCTTGCGCATCGACCACCATCCATTCGCGGTCGAACACGTGCTCGCTCATCAGGCCGGAGCGCGTCAGGACCGCCTCGCGCAGGGCGATGCCGGCACAGGATTTGATGGGATAGAGCTTGATCTCGGACAGGATAGCCATGCGCCACGGGCAGCGCCGCGGCGGCTGCCGATTCATTGTTCAAGGGCGAAGTATGGCAGCAAAGCGGGCCAGCGTAAATCCGCCTGATGAGGCTGTGATGACGCTGGCCGGGGGATAGATCAATACGTATAGAAAATGCGCTGGATTTCTTGCGTACTGTTGGTCTTGGTCAAGGCCAGCATCAACAGGATGCGGGCTTTTTGCGGGTTCAGGGTGTCGGACACGACACTATCGAGTTCATCGTCATTGGCTTCGCCATTGCGCGCCACGATGCCCTGGCCCACACGGCTCGAACGCACGATCAGCACGCCCTTCTGGCGCGCCTCCACCAGCGCCGGTTTCATTTGCGCGGCCACGCTGCCGTCGCCCACGCCCGCATGGATGATGCCCTTGGCACCGGCCGCGATGAAGGCGTCCATGCCGACGCGGTTCATGTTGGCATAGCCGTAGACGATGTCCACTTGCGGCAAGGCGTCGAGCTTGCTGATGTCAAATTCCGACTCCAGCGTGTGCTTGCGCGTCGACTGGCGGTAGAAGAAGGGTTTGCTGCCCTGGATGTAGCCGAGCATGCCCAGTTCCGGCGACTTGAAGGTGTCGGTGGTCGAGGTGTTCGTCTTGGTGACTTCGCGCGCGGCATTGATCTGGTCGTTCAAGGCCACCAGCACGCCCTTGCCCACGGCTTCCTTGCTGCCCGCCAGCAGCACGGCGTTGTACAGGTTGATGGGACCGTCGGCCGATATGGCCGTCGACGGGCGCATGGCGCCCACCACCACCACCGGCTTGTGGCTCTTCACGGTGAGATTCAGGAAATACGCCGTCTCTTCGATGGTGTCCGTGCCGTGCGTGACGACCACGCCGTCGACGTCGGCGGAGGCCAGCAGCACGTTGATGCGCTTGGCCAGGGTCAGCCAGTGGCTGTTGCCCATGCTTTCGCTGGCGATCTGGAACACTTGCTCGCCTTTCACGTTCGCCACTTTCTTGAGTTCCGGCACGGCCGCGATCAGGCGCTCGACGCCCACCGTGGCCGAGGTGTAGCCGACGGTGGTAGTGCTGTCGGCGCCGCTGCCGGCGATGGTGCCGCCCGTGGCCAGGATCACCACATTCGGCAGTTTGACGGCAGCGTCCTGCGCGCGTGCCGGCGCGGTGGCGACAAAACTCATCAGCAAGGTGGCCAGCATCAGCTGGGCACAAGAATGGAATTTACGTGAAAACATGGTGCTCCTGTTCGGTGATGTGTCAAAGATAACAAGGTCGTGTGCAAATTATATGTCATCCATGCCCGGGAAAATCCCCAATTCATGCGTGCCGCGCAAACGTGCGCCCCCTTGTTTGCGCTACAGTGGCGCCATGTCCACACTCCTGCCCTTGCGCTCTTGCCTCGTCCTGCCACTGGTCTTGATGGCGCTCAATGCCTGTTCCACGCAAATCGAACTGCGCACGGCGGCGCAGCAGGAACAGTTCGCGCGGGAGGCGGCCAGCCAGGGCGACTGGGCGCAAGCCATGCGCAGCTACGCGGCCGCGGCCGAGAATGCCGAACTGGGCCATGGCGACTTCGCTTGGCAGGCGCGGCTGCATCACCAGGCGGGACGCGCCGCCAGCGGGGCCTGCCGCTACGATGCGGCCGAATTTCATTTTCGCCAGGCCATCGCGCTGGCAAAGAAGAGCGAATACTCGAGTGCCCTCAGCTACAAGGCGCTGATCGACCAATATGAACGCCAGGACAAGGCGACGCAAGCCTTGGCCGTGCGCAATGAACTGGGCTTTCATCAATCTTGGGCCCTGGGCGCATTTGCCGACCGGGAATCGCTGCCGGTAGGCAAGCCTTGCGCAACACCGCCATAGCACGGGGGGATGCCGATGAGAGTGACACGCACGCTGCTGGCCCTATCCCCCCTCTTCGCCGCCATCGCGCCCGCGTATGCCGCCGAAGCCGCCTTGCCTTTATGGGAAGCGGGCGTCTTCGGCGGCACGGCCACCACGCCCGCCTATCCGGGCGCCGGCGAACGCTCGACGCGCACGCTGGCCCTGCCCTATCTGATTTATCGCGGGAAAGTCTTGCGCGCCGACCGCTCCGGCGTGGGCGCGCGCCTGCTCGATACGGAGCGTCTCGATCTTGATGTCGGCTTCGCCCTGTCGCTGCCGGCGCGCTCCAGCGACGTGCAGGCCCGGCGCGGCATGCCGGACCTGGGGACGCTGGTGGAATTTGGCCCGCGCCTGAAGATCAAGCTGGCCGAGCCGACGCAACGCAGCCGCCTGGGCCTGGAACTGCCCTTGCGCGCCGTCATCGAAGCACGCGGCGGCCTGCGCCGCCAGGGCGCCACGTTCGAACCGCGCCTCGTGTATGCGCTGCAAGGCGATCATGAGGCATGGCATGTCGATGCCAGCCTCGGTGCCGTGCTGGGCAATGCCGCCATCAACGATTACTTGTATGGCGTCAGCCCCGCGTTTGCCACCGCCCAGCGCCCGGCGTATGCGGCAAAAAGCGGGCTGGTGCTCACGCGCCTGGGCCTGGGCGGTTCGTACCGGCTGCACCGGGACTGGCGCGCCTTTGCCTTTGCACGCTACGATACGTACACGGGCGCCGCCAACCGCGGCAGCCCCCTGCTGCGCCAGCACAGCGGCACCTCGGCCGGCATCGGCCTGCTGTGGACGTGGCAGCGTTCCAGCCGTCCAGCGCGGGGCGCGGACGACTAGCGGCAAGACGGCTTAAAAGTCCATCGTGGCCGACAGCATGAAAGTGCGCGGCGCGCCCAGGCCCAGGCTGGTCCATTGGGGCAGCGACCAGTATGCCTTGTTGCCCACGTTGCTGACGCTGGCGCGCAAGGTCAAGGGCCGGCCGGCGCTGCGGGTCGCATAGCGCGCCCCCAGGTCAAACACGGTGCGGCCCGGCACCGACAGCGAATTGTCCGCATTGATGTATTGCTTCGATGCCGACGTCGCATTCGCCGTCAGGGTCAGCCCCGGCACTGGCGGCGCATCCCACTCCACGCCCAGCTTGGCCTGCAGCTTGGGCACGCCCGCCGCCTGCTTGCCCTGGTTGCCGCCGCCCACCGTCTTGCTCAATACCGGATCGACATACGCCACGCCGCCCATCAGGCGCACCTCGCGCAGGGGCGAACCAAAAAAGCCCCAGTCGATGCCGCGGTTGCGCTGCTCGCCGCCGAAGGAAAAAATATTGCTGACAGGATCGACATAGCTGCTGGGCCGCTTGATTTCATACACGCTGAGCGTGTGCGCGAACTCGCCCAGGTCGACCTTGACGCCGGCCTCCATCTGCTTCGATTTATACGGCGCAAAGACCTCACCCGCATTGGCCGCCGTCATGGGGGCCGTCGCGCCCTGGCTCAAGCCTTCGACATAGTTGCCGTACAGCGAAATATTCCTGGCAGCCTTGACCAGCAAGGCGACGGCCGGCGTCGTGGCGCTGGCGTCATAGCGGGAAGTGCGCGCGCCCGTCATCACATTGAAACTGTCGTTGAGCACTTCCTGGCGCCGCAGGCCCATGGTCAATTGCACTTGATCCTGCGCAAAGGACACGGTATCGACCAGGCCATAGCTGACCAGGCGCAGTTCCGTCTTGGAAATTTGCGGTGCCTCGAAGCGCGTGCCCGGTCCCCACACCGGGCGGTAGATATTCGTGATCCAGTCTTGCGCCAGCACATTCCTGCGGCCGAACTGCTTGTCCGTGTGCGTGTAATACGTGGCGTTCGCGGCCCACTGATGATGGACGGTGCCCGTACGGAACTTGCCCTTGAAACCAGCTTCCGCCGACCGTTTCTTCACGTCGAAGCCCAGGTCGGCGAGATTGGTGCGGTAATCGCCGGCCGTATTGAACACCTGGATCAGGTAGGCGCCCGTCGACTGGTAATCGGCCTGGCTGGCGCCCATGGCCGCATACGCCATCACTTGCTCGTTCACGTCATATTCGCCGCGCAGCATCGCACCCTTGTCCTTGGTGTCATAAAATGCCCAGCTGGGGTTCAACAGGGTTTCCGGCTTGGGCGGACGCGGCACGGGCAGGCCGGCGGCCAGGTTGACGCCGCGGTTCAGGCCCTTCGCGCGGTCTTCGCTGCTGTACAGGTCGGCGGACAGGCGCGCGCCTGTGGCGCGCCAGTCCAGTCCCACGGAAGCGAGCCTGGTTTTCTTTTCCTGGTGCTCCACGGCGCCATCGCCATCGCGGTAAACCGCGTTGATGCGGATGCCGAACTGTTTATTGTCGCCAAAGCGCTGCCCCAGGTCGACATGGCCGCCGAACTGGGCATCCGACATGTACGACGCCGTCACGCGCGCCAGCGGCACATCGCCGGCGCGCTTGGGCACCAGGTTGATGCTGCCGCCCACCGAACCGCCCGGTGGCATGCCATTGAGCAAGGCCGACGGTCCTTTCAGCACTTCGATCCGTTCGAACATTTCAGGAGACGTGCGATAAATGGGCGAGACACCGAACAGGCCGCCAAACGTGACGTCGCCGATGCTGGAACTGAAGCCGCGGATCGAGTAGTTTTCGCCGATGATGCCGGTCATGCCGCTGCTGAAGACGGTGGGGTCGGTGGCGGAAATCACGTCGGTGATATCGCGCGCCTGCCGGTCTTCGATGAATGTATCCGTATAGCTGATGGTGTTGAACGGGGTTTCCATGAAATCCTTGTCGCCCAGAAACCCCACCCTGGCACCGGCAGCCACTTGCCCGCCGGCATAAGCCTCCGTCACCGTGTTGCCCTTGCCCCACACCGTCACGGCCGGCATCGTTGCGGCAGCCTCAGCCGCAGCACTCTGCGCCCGCTCGCGGCGCAGCGTATAGCTGCCATTGCCCTCGCGCACGGCCTGCAAGCCGTGTCCGCGCAGCAATTCATAAAAACCTTCGGGCACGCTGTAACTGCCGGACAGGCCCGCGCTGCTCTTGCCTTGCAGCAAGCTGGCCTCGACCGTCAGCTCGATGCCGGCCGCCGCCGCGAAGCTGTTGAGCGCCAGGCCCAGCGAGCCGGCCGGCACGCTGAACGCCTGGCGGGCCTGCGCCGCTTGCGCAAAGGCCGGCGCGGCCGCCACGCCCAGCGCCCCCACGCTCAGGCCCGTGATGAGCGCCAGTTGCACGGCGGTGGCGATACGGCTCAGGTTCAAGGCGGGAAGGTGGCGCGTCGCCATGCGTTTTGTCATAAAAAATCCTTTTCAGATGGGAAGATTGCTTGTTCTCACCCTATCTCCCGAACGAAAAGGCAAAACCCTCAATGCAAATACGAATCATTACGAAAAATAAATTACGTCACTGATAGCCCTTGAGCACGTCGTCGATCACCCGTTTCAGCGACGTCACGCTGGCCGCCGTGATGTACCAGGCATCGGCATCGACGAAGACCACGTGGCCGTTCTTCCAGGCTTTGGTCTGGCGCAACAGCGGATTGCCCATCTGCCCGGCCGTCATGACGGGACGGTGTTCCATCACGGCCGTGCGGTCGATCACATACATGATGTCGGGATTGGCTTGCTGGATGAACTCGCTGGAGATGGGCTGGCCATGCAAGCCCGCCTCGACGGCCGAGCTGGCCGGCTTGACGCCCAGCGCGTCGAAGACAAAACCGTAGCGCGACTGCACGCCGAATGCACTGAAGGCGCCGTTGTTGTGCAGCACGATCAACGCCTTCTCGGGGCGGCCCTGCGTGACCTTGCGCGCGGCCGCCACCTTGTCGTCCAGCTCCTGCGCTTTCTGGCGAGCCATATCCTCCTTGCCGAAGATACGCCCCAGTGTCAGCAAGTGCTGCTTCACGACGTCGATATGCTTGCTCTCGCTGTTCTGGTAATCGACGTCGAAGTGCAGCGTGGGCGCGATCTGGCTCAAGTCCTTGTAATGGTTGGCCTGGATCGAGGTCATCAGCACCAGGTCGGGCTTGAGCGCGTGGATATGCTCGAGATTGGGCTGCACGATGGCGCCCAGGTCGCGGATGGCCTCGTCATCCCTGTAGCGCGCGAGAAAGTGCGGCACGTAATCCTTCACCATGCCGGCCACGGGCACGCCCAGCTGGTCGAGGAAATCGACTTCGTTCATGTCGAGCACGGCCACCCTCTGCGGACGCTGCGCGATCACCGTCGTGCCCAGTTTATGCACGATGGTGATGGGCGCAAACGCCGGCTGCGAGGCGCCAGCGGCAGGCGCCGGCGGCATTGTCGCCGCCTTCTCGCCGCAGCCTTGCAGGGTGGCCACGGCGGCAAGCAGCACGGCCAGCGCCAGGCGGGGTTGGTTGCAGATCATATCAAGCTCCTGTAGGGGTAAAGTAATTGCAGACGCAGCCGCGCTCGTCGCGCACGATGTGGAAATCGATGTCGTACAGGGCGCGCAAGCGTTCCTCGGTGACGACCTCGTGCGCGGGGCCGGAAAAGCGCACGGCGCCGCCCTGCATGGCGACGATGTGGTCCGAGTAATTGGCGGCGAAATTGATGTCGTGGATCACCAGGATCACGGTGCGCCCCTGCTCGTCGCACAGGCGGCGCAGCGCGCGCATGATCTGCACGGCGTGCTTCATGTCGAGGTTGTTGAGCGGCTCGTCGAGCAGCAAGATATCCGTCTGCTGGGCTATCGTCATGGCCAGGAAGGCCATCTGGCGCTGGCCGCCGCTCAGCTCATCGATGCAGGCGGAACGCAAGCCGTCGAGCGACAGAAAGGCGATGGCGTCATCGATGGCCTGCCGGTCCTGCGGCGTCAGGTTACCTCGGCTGTAAGGGAAGCGGCCGAAGGCGACCAGCTCTTCCACCGTCAGGCGCAAATGAAAATCGGGCGACTGGCGCAGCGTGGCCACCTGCCGCGCATAGTCGCCGATGCGGATAGCGGCGATGCGGCGCCCGTCCACCACAATCTCGCCGCCATTGGCTTCCTGCAGGCGCGCGATGAGCATCAGCAAGGTGGTCTTGCCGGCGCCGTTGGGACCGATCAAGGATGTCACTTTTCCCTTGGGGAACTGCACGCTGACGTTGTCGAGCACGCGCCTGGCGCCGTAGCTTTTTTCAATCTGTTTGACGTGGATCATGCGGTACCCCGGGTGCGGACCATGAGCGCGAGGAAATACGCGCCACACACCAGGTTGACGAGGATGCCGACCGTGGTCCGGTAATTGAAAACGTGCTCGACCAGCAGCTGGGCGGCGAGGAAGATGGCGATGGCGATGGCGCAGCCCAGCGGCAAGGTGGCGCGATGGCGCGCCGTGCGGGCCAGGGCGTAAGTCGTGTTCGCCACGAAGATGCCCATGAAGGCCGTCGGCCCCAGCAGACTCGTCGACACCGCCACCAGCACGGCGATCAGCGCCAGCTGCAGCCGCACCATGCGCCGGTAGTCGATACCGAGCGAGATGGCTTGCTCGCGCCCCAGCGCCAGCACGTCGAGCGCCGGCAAGGTCTTCAGCACGGCCACGCAGGCGGCGCCCGCCAGCAGGGCCGCGTACAGCAACTGCGCGGGCTGCGCCTTGTTGAACGAGGCCTGGCTGAATCCTTGCAAAATGGCAAATTCGCCGGGGCTGATGCGCAGCTGGATGAACTGGGTGAACGTGCCGATCACCATCGTCAGCACGAATCCCAGCAGCAAGAGGAAATACACGTTGTTCTTGCCATCACGAAACAGCCAGTAATGGATGGCCCAGGAATACGCGAGCATCAGCGCGATGGACACGGCGAAATTGCCGTCCTGCCCCAGCAGCACGACGCTGTGCATGCCCATCACGAGGACCAGCAGCGACTGCAGCAGCAGATACACGGCTTCGTAGCCCATGACGGCCGGCGTCAGGATACGGTTGCCGGCGATGGTCTGGAACACGATGGATGACACGGCCACGCAGACGCCGCCGATGGCGATGGCGGCCAGCCGCGCCAGGCGCTTGGGCAAGACGTAATCGACATCGAAGTTTGCGCCAGCGCAAAGAAACACCAGCGCCAAAACAAGCACGGCCAGCCACAGCGTCCGCAGATTAAATAGCCGCCTCATCGCCGCCCCCGGATGATCAACACGAGGAACAGCAGGCCGCCCACGCCGCCCGCCGTCAGGCCGATGGGCACCTCGAACGGGTAGATCAGCAGGCGCCCGGCGATGTCGCAGGCCAGCAGCAGCGAAGCGCCGCCCAGCGCGACGAGGGGCAAGGTGCGGCCCAGGTTGTCGCCGTAGCGCAAGGCCACCAGGTTCGGGATGGCCAGCCCGACAAACGGAATCGCCCCCACCGTGATCACCGTGGCCGCCACCGTGACGGCCACCAGCATCAGGCCCAGCGCCACCGTGGCCGCATAGTTCAGGCCCAGGCTGGTGGCCATCCCTTCTCCCATGCCCAGCACGGTAAAACGCTGCGCGTACAGGTACGTGATGGCAACGATGGGCAGGATCAGATAGATGATTTCATAGTTGCCCTGGACGATTTTCGAGAAATCGCCGAGCAGCCAGCCCTGCATGCTTTGCAGGATGTTGTTGCGGTAGGCATAGAATTCGGCCACGGCGCTGAGCACGCCGCCATACACGAGGCCGATCACGGGCACCAGAATCGTGTTCTTGAAGCGGATGCGGCGGATCAGGGCTACGTACAGTACGCTGGCGGCAAGGCAGAAGGCCAGCGCGAACGCCATCTTGCCCGCCGTGCCCGCCGCTGGCGCCACGGTCAGCGCGACGAGGATGCCCAGCTTGGCCGCGTCGAGGCCGCCCGAGGTGGCCGGTTCGACGAATGTGTTGCGCACGATGTGCTGCAGGATGACGCCGCAGACAGACAGGCCCACGCCCGTCAGCACCAGCGCCGCCAGGCGCGGCAGGCGGCTGGCCGTCAGGGTCAGCCACGTATCATCTGACAGCGCGCCGGAAGACAACGATGGTGACAGCAGCTGCGCCCACTCCATCTGCCGCGCACCGACCAGCAGCGAGGCCGCGCACAGCAGCAGGAAGACAAAAAACAGACGCGCCTGTATCAAATCGTCATCCCGTTCAAGGCTGGCGCGCGGGCGCGGCGATGCGCCAGCCCTTGGCCGCCTGGCGCTGGGCCAGGAAGTGCGCATACAGGCCGCCCTGTGCGCGCAAGGTGGCTGGCGCGCCCTGCTCGCGCAGCACGCCGCCATCGAGCACGACGATCCGGTCAGCCATGGCGATGGTCGACAACTGGTGGGCGATGACGATCACCGTGCGCTTGCCGCGCAGCCGCGCCAGCGCCTCGGCGATGGCGGCCTGGTTTTCCGCGTCGAGCGCGGCCGTCGCCTCGTCGACCAACAAAATCGGCGCGTCCTTGACCAGTGCGCGGGCAATCGCGATGCGCTGGCGTTCGCCGCCAGACAGGCGCGCGCCGCCCTCGCCCACGGGGGTATCGAGGCCCTGCGGCAGGCGGGCGATGATCTCGGCCACGCCCGCCTGGCGCGCCGCGTCCAGCACCTCGGCATCGCTGGCGCCGGGCTTGCCGAGACGGATATTGTCGGCGATGCTGCCCTGGAACAGATAACTGTCCTGGAAGATCTGGCTGATCTGGCCCGCCAATTGTTCGCTGGACATGTGCCGCACGTCGACGCCGCCCACCAGCACCGCGCCTGCACTGGCGTCAAAGAAACGCGCGATCAGGCGCACCAGGGTCGTCTTGCCGGAGCCGGAAGCGCCGATCAGCGCCGTCATGCTGCCCGGCGCAATCTGCAGGTTGATATCCGTCAATACGTCGGGCTGATCGTCTGCATAGCGGAAATGCACATGGCGCAGCTCGACCGCGCCGTCGCGCGGCGCTTGCGGCTGGCGTGCTTCCGGCAGGGGCTGCACGGCAAAAATATCGCGCGCCGCATCGAGCGGCCCGCGCGCGCCGCGCAACACTTCGCCGTAGCTGGCCACTTCCTGCAGCGGATCGACAAAGCGCACCACCAGCAGCAAGGCCACGATGACGGCGACGGCATCTTCCGCAACGGCTGCACCGCCCAGCAAGCCCTTGAGCCACAGCGCGGCGGCGGCCAGCAAGGCGGCAAAGATCGCTTGCACGGTCCAGGCATTGAGCACCGACGACAAGGCCGACAGATAGATCAGCCGCGTGCCCGCGTGGCGCTGCCCGTCGATGGCTTGCTGCAGGAAACGCGTGCCGTCACCGCCGAATGCGCGCAAGACGGATTGCGCTTGCGCAAACTCAACCAGCCGCTGGCTGGTCTGGGCAAAATGGTGGTGATAGGCGTCGTCGGCGCGCTGGCCCAGGTGTGCCGTGAGCCGCAGGGCGCCGGCCAGCAGGGGCAGCGCCAGCAGCGCAACCACGCCCAGCTGCCAGTGCAGTACGAACAGCGCGGCCAGCAGCACCACGGGCGTGACGGCGCCGCAGATCACGGGCGTCAATACGTGGGCCGGCAGCTGGGCCACGTTCATCATGCCCTGCGTGATGAGGTGACCCAGTTTCGCCGTGTTCTCCGGCGTAAACCAGCCGACGGGCAGGCGCGCCACGTGGTCGCCCAGGCGCTGGCGCGCCCCTTGCAGCACCGTCACGCCCACGCGCACGCCCGCCTTTTCCACCTGGCGCCGCCAGCCCCAGCAAGCGACCAGCCCGGCCAGCAGCACCAGCAGCCACAGGGCCGCGCCGCCCGCGTCGCCACCCAGCAGGCGGCCCAGGGCCAGCACCAGCGCCGTGATCGTCAAGCCGCTGAGCACGCCATACGCGAGCGCCATGGCACAGTAGCGGCGGAACACGGGCGCATCGTCGCCCAGCAGTTGAATGAAGGTCTTCAGCATGGCAGCACCGTTTCTTCCGGGGAATCCTGATAGCCGCCCAGCGCCCACAGTTGCGCGTAGCGGCCCTTGTCTGCAAGCAAGCCGGCATGGCTGCCCTGCTCGGCGATGGCGCCGTTGTCAAGCACGACGATGTGGTCGGCATGCATGATGGTGTCGAGCCGGTGGGCGATCACCAGCAAGGTGCGGCCTTGGGCAAAGCGCGACAACGCGTCCTGGATCGCCACTTCGTTTGCCGCGTCGGCCGCGGCCGTCGCTTCGTCGAGCACCAGCACGGCCGGATCGAGCAGCACGGCGCGGGCGATGCTCACGCGCTGCAGTTCGCCGCCGGACAGCTGTGCATCCTCGCCGATGACGGAATCGTAGCCGCGTGGCAAGGCCAGGATGCGCTCGTGGATGTTCGCCAGGCGCGCCGCCTCTTCGACCTCGTGCGCGCTGGCCGATGGCCGGCCCAGCCCGATGTTTTCGCGCACGCTGGCGTGGATCAAGCGCACTTCCTGCAGCACGAAACCGATGCGCCGGTACAGCTCGGGCGTGGCGATATGCCGCAGATCGACGCCGCCGACGGTGATGCGCCCCTCGGTCGGGTCGAAAAAGCGCAGCAGCAGCCGCGCCAGCGTCGATTTGCCGGAACCGGAAGCGCCGACGATGGCCGTCACCGTACCGGGGCGCAAGGTCAAATTGATGCCGGACAACACCTTGTTCTGCCCGTCGTAGGCGTAGCCGACGCCTTCCATGCGGATCTCCGTGCCGTTCGGCAACTGCTGCTGGCCGGGGGCAGGCTGCGCCAGCACGGGCGTATCGAGCAAGGCCAGTACGCGCTGGGCCGCGCCGGTGGCGTTATTGAGGTCGTGCGTCAGGTAATGGAGCAGCAGCATCGGTGCGGAAATGCCGGGCGCCACCAGGGCGAACGGCAGCACGTCCACGGGCGCCATCGCTCCCAGCGCCACGAACACGGTACCGGCCAGCACCACCACGCCCAGCACGGCGACGGGGGCGATCAGCGCATTGGCATTGGCCATCGAACCGACCAACGGCCGCGTGAAGGCAGCAAATGCATCGGCAAAAGAGTCGACGGCCGCGCGGTAGCTGCCGTGCGCGCGTCCCGTGGCGCCGAAGGCCTTGACCACGGGAATGCCGTTGACGAACTCCACCACGGCATTGTTGATGCGTCCCATGCCGGCGACGAATTGCGCCATGTTGCCGCTGCTGGCCTTCATGGCGCGGCCGAAGAACAGGAAAAAACCGGGAAACGGTAATATCGCGATGAGGGCCAGGCGCCAGTCCATGGCGAACAGATACATGACGGACACGGCGATGGCGCCCACGGCCCGTCCCGTCGTCGTATAAAAGTGCGCGGTGAGGCTGTGCAGGGTGTTGATGTCGTCCTGCATCGCCTGCTTGACCTCGCCCGAGGCCCGGCTGGTGAACCAGCCCAGCGGCACCTGCCCCAGGCGCTGCATCGTTTGCAGGCGCAGCTGGTGGGTAAGGCGGTTGTCGGCCAGGTGGGCGGCCAGTTCGCCCAGCGACATCAGCGCCATGCCGGCAAACAGGCAAGCGACGCTGGCGATGATGGTGGGCCAGAGCTCATCTTGCGCCAGCGCAGGGTCCAGGGCGATTTGGGCGACGTGCGCGATGCCCGCCAGCGGCACCAGGGTCAGCATGGAACCGCTGGCGGCCAGCATGGCGGCGGCGATCAGGCGCCCGCGGATGGGATGCAGTATCCGACGGATCGGGCCGGCTTGCTTGGAGTCGGCCGGGGCCGCGTCATGGGTGCTCATGAAAAAAGGACAGGCATGGTGTCAGAAGAAAAGAGTGGCTCTCACCCTATATCCCGAACGAGATGACAAAACCCTCAATCGGGCCCGCAATATTGTCAGGCTGCCGCTTGTACCGTGACCCAAAAGCGCGTGCGCGCAACGATCCGCACCGGCAAGGCCAGCGCCAGGTTGTGCAGCGCGCGGTCCGTGTCGCGTAGGGAAAACACCCCGTTGACCGTCAAGCCGGCCACGGCCGGATCGCAGCGCAGCAGGCCGGGCCGGTAGCGGGCCAGTTCGGCCAGCAGCTCATCGAGGCGCATGTTGTCGGCCACCAGCACGCCCTTCGTCCAGGCCGCCGCGCTGGCCGGCACGGGGGCGGCCGATTGCACGATGTCGGCCGAGAAGATGGCGCCGTAGCCCGTGGCGACGCCCACGGCGTTGCCGGGCGCATGCGCGAGGCGTATCTCGACGGCGCCTTCGAAGACGGCCACGCGCGACGTGTGTTCGTCTTGCCGCAAGGTAAAACGCGTACCGAGCGCCCGTACCGTGCCGTGGCGGCCCTGCACGCGGAACGGCCGCTGCGCAGGATCGGGATCGCGGGCCGTGGTGACGAGGATTTCGCCGGCGCGCAAGACCAGCAGGCGCTCGCCGGCGTCGAAGCGCACGTCGATGGCGGAAGCCGAGGCCAGCATCACGCGCGTGCCGTCAGGCAAGGTAATCTCGCGGATCTCGCCGGTCCCCGTGCCATGGCCGGCCGTCGCCACTTGCCAGGCATCCGTGCCGCGCGCCGCATACAGCATGCCGCCCACGGGCAGCAGCACGGCCAGCAGTGTCAGGGCGCGGCGACGGTTCAGGTAGGCGGCCGGGGCCGATTCGCGCAGCGCATGGCGGGCCACGTCGCGCGGCACGCTGTGCAGCTTGCCTTCGAACGCCTGCAGGCGCTGCCAGGCGAGGTCGTGGTGCGGATGGGCCGCGCGCCAGCGGGCGCAATCGGCCTGGTCCTCGTCGCTGGCATCGTCGGACCACAGGCGCGCCATCCACTGGGCCGCCTGCTGGACGATGGCCGGTGCAATCACCACTTCCATGGCTCAGGCGTCCTGCCCATGCAGGGCCTGGTAGCAGGCCAGCAGGCCGGCGGCGATGTATTTTTCCACGGACGAGACGGACACCTGCAGTTCGGCGGCGATATCGCGGTAGCTCAGGCCATCGAGCTTGCATAGCAGCAATGCCGTGCGCGCCTTGGCCGGCAGCCGGTGCAGCACGGCGTCGATGTGCGCCAGCGCTTCGAGCACCAGCGCGCGCTCTTCCCCGGACGGCGCCAGCGCTTCTGGCGCCAGGGCCAGCACTTCCAGGTAGGCCGCCTCGATCTGGCGGCGGCGGTACAGGTCGATGACCATGCCGTT
Organism: Janthinobacterium sp. GW822-FHT07H11; assembly: GCF_058798615.1. Lineage (NCBI taxonomy): Bacteria > Pseudomonadati > Pseudomonadota > Betaproteobacteria > Burkholderiales > Oxalobacteraceae > Janthinobacterium > Janthinobacterium sp. GW822-FHT07H11. The sequence continues at coordinate 881,568 of NZ_CM179507.1, read as the reverse complement.
GGCGATCTGCGTCAGGTGGCGCCGCGATTCCCCGGCCGGCGGCACGCGCCCCGTCTTCATCAGGTGCAGGTACACGTCGTGCGCCAGGTCGGCCGCATCGAAGGCATTGCCCAGCTTGCGGCGCAGCAAACCCCGCAGCCAGCCATGGTGGTCGGTATACAGACTGCTCACTTGCTGCTGAAGCGCTGACTCGGCGGTGCTCACGATACCCTTCCTGTGGCGGATGGCCAGCGAGACGGCGGGCGCATCAATATAAATGAGAATTATTCTCATTGTATAGGAAAAAGCAAGACAGGCGCAACCGTCCTGCCCGGAACGCGCCGCATGCCAAGGCAAGCCGATGCGGCCAAGCAAACGGGCAATAAAAAACCCTGCAAATCAATGACTTGCAGGGTTCGTTGCAGCCCCGCATGGGGCCAGGTCGGGATCAGACGTTGAACAGGAAGTTCAGCACGTCGCCATCCTTGACCACGTATTCCTTGCCTTCGGCGCGCATCTTGCCTGCTTCCTTGGCGCCCGCTTCGCCCTTGTAGGCGATGAAGTCGTCATAGGCGATGGTTTGCGCGCGGATGAAGCCGCGTTCGAAGTCGGTGTGGATCACGCCGGCTGCCTGTGGCGCCGTGTCGCCCACGTGGATGGTCCAGGCGCGCACTTCCTTCACGCCTGCCGTGAAGTAGGTTTGCAGGCCCAGCAGCTTGTAGGCGCCGCGGATCAGGCGGTCCAGGCCCGGCTCTTCCATGCCCATGTCGGCCAGGAAAGCGCCCTTGTCGGCGTCGTCGAGGTCGGCGATTTCCGCTTCCAGCGCCGCGCAGATGGCGACGATGGGGGCGTTTTGCGATTGCGCATACGCGGTCAGCTGGTCCAGCAGCGGGTTATTCGTGAAGCCCGTGTCGGACACGTTGGCCACGAACATGGCCGGCTTGGCCGTGATCAGGCACAAAGGCTTGATCAGTTCCATTTCATCGGCGTCCAGGCCCATGGCACGCACGGGCTTGGCATCGTTCAGGTACGGCATCATGCGTTCCATGATGGCCAGCAGCTTGGCCGCATCCTTGTCGCCCGAGCGGGCTTTCTTGTTTTCGCGGTGGATGGCTTTTTCCACGGTGCCCATGTCGGCCAGCGCCAGTTCGGTCTGGATGACTTCGATATCGTCGAGCGGATTGATCTTGCCGGCCACGTGGATGACGTTGTCATCTTCGAAGCAGCGCACGACGTTGACGATGGCGTCCGTTTCGCGGATGTGCGACAGGAACTGGTTACCCAGGCCCTCGCCCTTCGATGCACCGGCCACCAGGCCGGCGATGTCGACGAATTCCACGATGGCGTTGACCATGCGTTCCGGCTTGACGATCTCGGCCAGCGCGGCCATGCGCGGATCCGGCACTTCGACGACGCCGACGTTGGGCTCGATGGTGCAGAACGGATAGTTTTCAGCCGGGATGCCGGCTTTCGTCAGTGCATTGAACAGGGTGGACTTGCCGACGTTCGGCAAGCCGACGATACCGCATTGGAGACTCATGGAAAACCTTTAAATAATCAATATTGCCGGCAAGCGGCTGGTGCAAAACGGCCGTTGCGGGCGTTTTCTGGATAATCTTGCTGTATTCATGCTCTAAGGGTCAATTGTACCTCTATGCACCCTACTCTTCCAAAAAACCGCCCCGGCGACGCTAATTGTCGCCATCCCCGTCGTCCGGCTGCGACGCGTCGAATTCCAGGATGTCGCCGGGCTGGCATTCGAGCATTTCGCAGATTTTCGACAGGGTGTCGAAACGCACGCCACGCACCTTGCCCGATTTCAAGAGGGACAGGTTCTGTTCCGTGATGCCGACAAAGGCAGCCAGTTCTTTCGATTTCACTTTTTTCCTGGCCAGTACCAGGTCGAGCCGCACGACGATGCCCATCAGATGAACCCGCTGTTTTCTTCGGCCAATCTCTGGCCTTCATGCAGGATTTGCGCCAGCGCAAAGAAAACTGAACACAGCAGCAAGGTCCACAGGTCGCCGCCCGTGATGTCGATGACCAGGCGCAGCTGACGCGTCCCCTCTTCCAGCAAGCCAAACAGCATGCCGCGCACGGTCGGTTCCAGCAAGGTCAACACTGTTCCCAGCAGCAAGCCACCGGCGAAGCGGCGAAACTGGCGCGCCACCTGCGGCGTGAAGTACACGCCCTGCTCGAACTGGCGCAAGACGAGGGCCAGCTGGCGCACGGCGTCGCCCAGCACGCACAGGGCAGGCAAGGCCAGCGCCAGGCCCAGCCCCCGCTGCCACACGGGCATCGCGGCCAGGCGCTCGAATGGCTGGCTTTGCAATTGCAACAGCAGTTCATACACGCCGGCGCCGCCGACCGCTCCCTGCACGGCCGGGGCGGGCGCCAGCCAGCCCAGCACCGTCAGCAGCAGGTACAGCAGAAAGAATGCCGAGATGCCGTGGCGCACGCGCCGGCTCAGCGCCGCCGGCCCCGCTTGATTTTTTTTCATATTCAAAAGTATACGGATGCGGAAAGTGTTGTTAGAATAAATTATCGTAAAACAATAATTAAATCATGTTTTGCGACCATTTTAGCATGTTCCCCCTACCCTATCGACTGGAGACACCATGAAAACCCTGCTTGCCGCACTCGTTTGCAGCACCGCCATCTTGCTTGGCGGCACCGCCCGCGCCCATGACTTGAACGCCATGCTGCAGCAGGCGCTGGCCGACAGGAGCGTGCCGGCCATGGCCCTACTCGTGATCCGCGACGGCAAGATCGATGCGCAAGCGCAAGCGGGCGTACGGGCCAATGACGGCCACGATGCCGTGCGCGCCGATGACGTGTGGAATATCGGCTCCAACGGCAAGGCCATGACGGTGACGCTGATCGCACGGCTGGTGGAACGGGGCGTGCTGGCGTGGGACGCGCCGCTGTCCAGCATGCTGCCCGCGCTCAGTGCCGGCATGCGCGCCGAATATCGCGACGTCAACCTGGCGGATCTGCTGGCGCACCGCGCCGGCCTGCCACCCAATCCCGACGAGGCATGGATCAATTCCACCTACACGGACACGCGCCCGTTGCCGCTGCTGCGCCTGGAATACGCGCAGCGCGCGCTGGCCGACGCGCCCGTGGCCGCGCCGCGCGGCGAATCGCATTACTCGAACAGCGGCGCCATGATCGCCGCCGCCATCGCCGAACGCGTCACGGGCAAGACGTATGAGGAACTGATGCAGGCGGAAGTGTTCGGCCCGCTGGGCATGCGGGCCGCCTTCGGCCCCACCGTGCGCGGGCAGAACCTGGGGCACAAGGAAGGCAAGCCGATCGCCGGCTTGATGGCCAGCAATCCGCTGATGATGGCGCCCGACGGGGAAATTCAGCTGAGCATGCAAGATTGGGCCAAGTTTGCGCTTGATCAACTGCACGGCGAGCAGGGCAAGGGCAAGCTGCTGAAGAAAGAAACGTATGTCTTGCTGCATACGGCGCAGGGCGAGACGAATGCGGCCCTGGGCTGGGGCGTGATGCACTTTCCGCCGCAGGCGCCGCAGCGCGTGCTCACGCACCTGGGCTCGAACGGCTATTGGCACGCGCTGATCGCGCTGGCGCCCGGCAGCGGCGACGGCTTGCTGATCGCCGCCAACGCCGGCGAAGGCAGCAGCACCCAGGCCAGCCAGCAGCAGATGGCGAAAACCATCATGGCCGGCTTCGGCAAGGCGGGGCAATAATTACGCTGTATGCAGCTTCATCGTGGCCGCCTCGAACTTGCCTTCGACGATCTGCGGCATGACTTGCAGGGATTTTTCTATCGCTTGCTCGATCAGTTCCTGGTCTTCGCGGCGCGGGCGGTGCAGCACGAAGTCGGCCACCTGCTGCTGCAGGCTCAGGGTGCGCGGATGGCCGATGCCCAGGCGCAAGCGCCAGTAATCCTGCGTGCCCAGCGCGGCCGTGATGTCCTTCAAGCCATTGTGGCCGCCTGCCGAGCCGCCCTTCTTCAGGCGCGCGATGCCGGGCATCAAGTCCAGTTCATCGTGCACGACGAGCACTTCATCGGCGGCGATCTTGAAGAAGCGCGCCAGCGCGCCCACGGACTGGCCCGAGCGGTTCATGAAGGTCAGCGGTTCGAGCAGCCAGACTTCCTTGCCGGCGATCGAGGTTTTCGCCAGCATGGCGTTGTAGCGCGAATCGCGCTGCAAGCGCGTACCGGGCAAGCTGTTGGCAAGATTGTCCACCAGCCAGAAGCCGGCATTGTGGCGGGTTTGTTCGTATTCGGGTCCCGGATTGCCGAGGCCGACGATCAGGCGTATGGGCATGGCTGTGTCTGCAATGTAAAAGAAGGCATTATCGGTGAAAACAGGCGGAAAAAAACCCGCGCGGCGAACCTGGCGGGTTTTTCCTTGCAACTACCGCATTGCTGCGGCCGCAGAATTACTTCTTGTCAGCAACAACTTCAGCAGCAGCGGCTTCAGCAGCAACGTGGCCAGCTGGTACCGAAGCGGTAGCGATGGTCAGGTTGGCGCCGTGGGTGACAGCGGTCACGCCAGCTGGCAGGACCAGGTCGCCTACGTGCAGCGAGTGACCGACGTCGATGTTCGACAGGTCAACGTTGATGAATTCTGGCAGTTGGCCTGGCAGGCACGATACTTCGATTTCGTTGGCGACGTGGCTGATGGTCGCGCCGTGCAGTTTGACTGCTGGGGAAACGTCAGCGTTCGTGAAGTGCAGAGCAACTTTCACGTGGATAGCTTGCTTAGCGTCAACGCGTTGGAAGTCAGCGTGCAGAACCAGTTGTTTGTATGCGTGGACTTGGAAGTCGCGCAACAGCACTTGCTGGGAAACGCCGTCGATTTCCAGATCCAGGATCGACGAGTGGAACACTTCTTTTTTCAGCGCGTGGTACAGCGCGTTGTGATCCAGCGAGATCAGCACCGGGGCTTCAGCGCCACCGTAGACGATACCAGGGGTTTGGCCGGAAATGCGCAGGCGGCGGCTCGCTCCGGAACCTTGCAATTCGCGTTTAAATGCGATAACTTTCATGTGAAACTCCAAGAAGAACAAGGCTTGCGCCTTGTGTTATGAGGACTCCCGCGACCAGGAGTCCTCGAAAATGGGTGAAAACACCCCGAAAACTAAAACACTGCGGCGCAACAGGCAAAAAGCCGGTCGCGCCGCAGGCATTACGTCTGTTTCTATTTACCGAATCAATCGATAAAGAGAGAGATCACCGAATCACCCTTGATGATGCGCTTGAACGTCTCGGCCAGCAGCGGCGCGCACGTCAATTGACGGATCTTGCCGCAGGCCAGGGCCGCTTCGGACAGGGGAATGGTGTCGGTCACGACCAGTTCGTCGAGTGGCGAGGCCGAAATACGGTCGATCGCCGGGCCGGACAACACCGGGTGCGTGCAATATGCCACGACTTTTTTCGCGCCGCGCTCTTTAAGCACTTCGGCGGCCTTGGTCAGGGTACCCGCCGTGTCGACCATGTCATCCATGATCACGCAGTTGCGGCCTTCGACTTCGCCGATGATGTTCATCACTTCGGACACGTTCGCTTTTGGACGGCGCTTGTCGATGATGGCCAGGTCGCAGCCCAGGCGTTTTGCCAGGGCGCGCGCGCGCACCACACCGCCGACGTCCGGCGACACCACCAGCAGATCCTGGTAGTTTTTCTTTTGCAGGTCGCCCAGCAAAATTGGCGAAGCATAGATATTGTCGACTGGGATATCGAAGAAACCTTGAATCTGGTCGGCGTGCAAGTCCATGATCAGGACGCGCTCGACACCGGCTTCTTCCAGCATGTTCGCCACCACCTTGGCCGAGATCGCAACACGCGCGGAGCGTGGGCGGCGGTCTTGGCGGGCATAACCGAAGTAAGGAATCGCGGCGGTAATGCGGCCAGCGGAAGCACGTTTCAAGGCATCAACCATCAGCATGATTTCCATCAAGCTGTCGTTGGTTGGAGCACAGGTGGATTGCAAAACAAAAACATCCTTGCCGCGCACGTTTTCGTTAATCTCGACCATTACTTCGCCGTCGGAGAATTTCGAAACGTTTGCTTTACCGAGAGGGATGCCGAGATTTTTTGCGACCCCCTCTGCTAACGCTGGATTCGCGTTGCCGGTAAAAACCATCAGGTTTTCGTAAGCCATGGGAGTCCCAAGAGGTGATAGAGAAGTCTTGAAAAGCACTAACCGGGCATAAGCCCGGTCAGTCACTGTTTAGAATATGCCGCGTAGCGACACATCTGCTTTTTCCCGTACTGGACGCCAACTTCGCATCGACAGACTACGGTGAAATGGGTGGCAGGGGAAGAAGGATTCGAACCTTCGCATGCTGGAATCAAAATCCAGTGCCTTAACCAGCTTGGCGATTCCCCTACGCAACTGACTGCTTGCCGTCATGTTGGCCAGTATTATACCGACTATTTGACGCTAAGCAAAATCTTTTTTGCTACCTACTTTATTCACAGCATCGTGAGCATCGGATGGCGATTCAGCGCTTTGGCCTTCCAGGCGATCCAGACTGGTGGCACATTGCTGAGCACCGCATCCGCTTCTTCCTGACTATCAAACGCACTAAATACGCAAGCACCGGAACCAGTCATCCTGGCCTCACCGTAAGCACCCAGCCATTCTACCGCATCTGCTACCGGCTTGAAAAGACTGCATGCCACTTGCTGTAAATCATTCTTTCCAAACCCGCCCGCATCGTTTCCTTCTGCGAGGCACCTGGAAAAGTCCGCTATTGTGACGGGTTCGGTATTCCTCGTCAAGCCTTCCGCGCAAAAAATTGCGGCGGTCGGTACTTGCACGCCCGGCTCGATCACCACGTACCAGCATGCGGGCGTGACGACGGGCTGCAGCGCCTCGCCCACGCCTTCGGCAAAGGCGTTTTCGCCAAAGAGGAAAAACGGGATATCGGCGCCCAGCGGCAAGCCCAGCGCCATCAACTCCTCGCGGCTCAAGCCCGCCTGCCACAGGCGGTTCAGCGCCATCAGCGCCGTGGCCGCGTCGGATGAACCGCCCCCCAGGCCGCCGCCCATGGGCAGCACCTTGTCGATGGCGATATCGACGCCGCGCGGCAAGGCGCCCGTGCGGCGCAGCACTTCCGCCTGCAGCAATCGGGCGGCGCGGATGATCAGGTCCTGCTCCTGCGGCACGCCAGCGAGCTCCGTCACGCGGACAATCGCCGTGTCGTCGCGCAGCGCGAAGTGCAGGGTGTCGCCATGGTCGAGCAATTGAAACACCGTCTGCAGCAGATGGTAGCCATCGGCGCGGCGGCCGTTGACGTGCAAAAAGAGGTTCAGCTTGGCCGGGGCCGGGCAGTTATTCAAGGTCGTCAGTGTCATGGTGCTGGTGCGGATGGGGCGGGATCGAGCACGATGCGCAGCGACACGGCATCGGCCTGCGCGCTGGTATTGCGTTCGGCATCGATACGCCGCGGTTGGGGCAAGGCGCCCGGTGGATTGTCGCCCGCATTTTGACCTACTTCTTGCCACGACACATAGCGCAAGCGCCAGCCGTCCTTGGTCGTCACGCTGTCGTTGGTCGGCGAAGCGACGAAGCGCTTGCCATCGGCGCCCACGGCATAGCCCTGCAGCCAGTCGCGCAAGCCCGACACGGGCAAGGACCAGCCCAGCATCTGCGCGCTCAGGGCATCGACGTCGGGCGCGCTGCGCGGCGCCTTGCCGCTCTGCGTCAACACGGCCTCGCGCGGCGTGACGACGATCGTCGCCAGGGTGCTGCCCACGGGCGAGTACAGGGTCACGTCCGTGCGCTGCGCCGTCTGCTGCCAGTTGAAATTGACGGTGGCCGATTCGGGCTTGTCGCCCTTCTGGTACACCACGTTCAGGCGGCCCGTCAGCTCGACCTGTTCGCGGTAGGGGGCGACGGTGTCAGCGGATGGCGCGGCGCCGGACGAGAATGGGGAAGTCAGGGTCGAGCAGGCCGAGAGGGACAGGCAGACGAGCGCGAGGGGAAGCAGTTTTTTTAACATGGGTACAAGGAAAAACCAGCGCCATGGCGCTGGTTTTTTATAGTTGAGTTAATCGATACAATCACAAACTGACATTCAGGCGCGCCAGCGTACTTTTCAGCGCGTCGTTTTTCGGGTCCTTGCTTTGCGCAGCGCGCCACAGCTTTTGCGCTTCGGCCTTGTCGCCCTTCTGCCACAGCACTTCGCCCAGGTGGACGGCGATTTCCGGATCGCTGCGCACGGCGTAGGCGCGGCGCAGCGCGTCTTCCGCCGCAACCAGGTTACCCATGCGGAACTGCACCCAGCCCATGCTATCCATGATGAAGGGGTCGCCTGGCGCCATCTGCAAGGCTTTTTCGATCAGCGCGTGGGCTTCCTGCAGGCGGATGCCGCGCTCGGCCAGCGAATAACCGAGCGCGTTGTACGCATGCTGGTTGTCGGGCGCCAGCGCCATCACGCGGCGCAGGCTCGCTTCCATCAAGTCGAGCTTGTCGAGGCGCTCGGCCAGCAAGGCATAGTCGTACAGCAGCTCGGGATTGTCGGGGAAGCGCAGCAGCGCGTTTTCCAGCACCGTGTACGCGCTTTGCACATAGCCGGCGTCGCGCAGGAATTGCGCGTCGACCAGCAGCACCTGCGCCTGGCTGGCGGGATCGTCCGTTTCGATTTCCGTCAGCGCCTTGCGCGCCGCATCGAGATCGCCGCCACGGGCGATCAATTGCGCGCGCCGCAGGCGGGCGTCGAAGTAGCCGGCCGAGGCGCTGTTGTCGACCTTGTCCAGCCAGGCGATGGCGCCGGCCGTGTCGCCGCGCGTCTCGGCGATCTGCGACAGTATCATCAGGGCCTTGAACGGATCGCGCGCGTCGCCTGGCGATTTGTCGAGCACCGCCAGGAAGCGCTTGAAGTACTGTTCCGCGCCCTTGGTGTCTTCCAGCTGCAGCGCCACGATGCCGAGCGCGTACAGGCCACCGACGTTATCGGGCGCGCTTTTCAGCAGCAGCAGGAACTGGTCGCGCCCCCGCTCCAGCTGCTTTTGCTCGACCAGCAGGCGCGCGTACGCTGCCCGCACCTCGATCGCATCGGGATTTTTCTCGAGGAAGGCGGCCAGCACCTTGCCCGCAGCCTCCGGTTCGCCGCTCACCTGCGCCAGGGTCAGCACGGCCAGCTCGGAGTTGGGCTTCATCTGCAAGGCCTTGTTCGCCTCGGCGATGGCGCGTTCCCGCTCGCCGATCGACAGTGCGCCCTGCGCCAGCACCAGGTGCGCCTCGAACATGTCCAGGTAGGGCTGCGCCAGGCGCACCACCATCGAATACGCATACAGCTTGTCATTCGCGCGTGACAGGATCTGCTGCATCTGGAACAGCGCCACGCCGCGCGCGCCCGGCGGCGCATTGGCCAGGCGTTCGGCGAAAATGGGCTCCGCCTCCTCGATCTTGTCCGTCAGGACGACGAAGCCGAGGAAGAACTGCGTCGCCTCGTCGGATGCGGGCGCCAGCTCGCGCCACAGGCGGATGGCCGCCAGCGCCTCGCCGCCCTGCTTGGCCGCCAGCGCCATTTCGGCAGCGCGGCGCGCCAGGCGCGGGTCGCGCGTCTGCTGCGCCGCCACCATCATCGTCACGTACGGCCCTTGCCACTGGCCGCTCTTGAATTCCATTTCCGCGCGGGTCAGCTTGTACAGCAGGTCGCTGCTCAGTTCGACCTTGGGCAGGCTCTCGCCCTTGGCCCCATCCTGCGGGGCGGTCTCCTGCTGCGGCGCAGCCGCAGCAGGGCTTGCCGCGGCATCGGCGGGGGCGACGGGTGTCTGCGCCATGGCATGCGTGGCCATCAGGGCGGACAAGGTTACAATGGCGAAAGCGTTTTTCAAAGGCTGATCCTGGCTAAACGGCAAAGTTTGATTCTACGCCCAACCCGCAGATTGCGTACTTCACGTATGTAACGAAATATATACGCTGGCGTGACGTAGGCACTCCGGGCCAGCCACCGGCCGGCAACACGCCTGTTTTTCATCCGCTTTTTATCCGTTCGAGCCCTATGCCAGAATTGCCAGAAGTCGAAGTTACACGGCGCGGTGTCGCGCCCCATCTCGAAGGCCGCGCCGTGCGCTCCGTCGTGCTGCGCCGCGACGGCCTGCGCTGGCCCTTCCCCCCTGCCCTGGGCGAACAATTGTCCGGCCAGACCATCGGCCTGACGGGACGGCGCGGCAAATACCTGCTGATCCACTTCCGCCACGGCACGCTGATCATCCACCTGGGCATGTCGGGCCATTTGCGCGTGCTGCCGCCCGGCACCGAGGCGCAAAAGCACGACCATTTCGATCTCGTCGTCGAAGATGCGCACGGCGGCAGCCAGGTGCTGCGCATGACCGACCCGCGCCGCTTCGGCGCCGTGCTGTGGCACGACGAGGCCGACGGCCCGCTGGACGGCCACGCGCTGCTGCGCGGCCTGGGCACGGAACCGCTGGAAGGCGGCTTCACGGGCCAACTGCTGTTCGAGAAAACGCGCAACAAGGGCACCAATATCAAGCAGGTGCTGATGGCGGGCGACATCGTCGTCGGCGTGGGCAATATCTATTGTTCCGAAAGCCTGTTCCGCGCGGGGATCAATCCGAAGACGCCGGCCCGGCGCATCGGCCTGGCCCGTTACGAGAAACTGGCGCAGGCCATCCGCGACGTGCTGGCCGAAGCCATCATCCAGGGTGGCAGCACCCTGCGCGACTTCATCGGCGTCAACGGCCAGTCCGGCTACTTCCAGCAGACGTATTTCACGTACAACCGCGCGGGCAAGCCATGCCGCGTGTGCGGCGCGCCTATCCGGCAAATCGTGCAGGGACAGCGTTCCACGTTTTACTGCGTGCATTGCCAGAAATAGCTGTCAAAAACAGCGCATACGCAAAGGAAGCCAGATGGTGAGGGACTTGGAACAATACAGTGCATGGCGCCAGGATGTGCTGGCGGCCCTGCAGGCATACCGGCAAGCGGCCGGCGCGGCGGGCCTGATCGATGGCGCTTCCGCGCTGCGCCTGGCCCGCTGCGTATCGCGCCTGCTCGATGACCGCCTGTCGGTAGCCTTCGTGGCGGAATTTTCGCGCGGCAAATCCGAACTGATCAACGCCATTTTCTTTGCCGACTACGGCCAGCGCATCCTGCCGTCCGGCGCGGGCCGCACCACCATGTGCCCCACCGAACTGCTGTACGACGCGGCATGGCCGCCGTCGATCCGCCTGCTGCCCATCGAGACGCGCGCACACAACCTGTCGACCAGCGACTACCGCGACCTGACCGCCGCCTGGACCGTCCTGCCCCTGAACATCGAGGCGGGAGACGACATGCAGGAAGCCATCCGCCAGGTCAGCCTGACGAAGAAGGTCAGCCTGGAGGAAGCGGCGCGCTACGGCCTGTACGACGCCGACGATGCCGACGCGCCATCCATGGTGGACGACGACGGCCAGGTGGAAATCTCCATGTGGCGGCACGCCATCATCAACTTCCCCCATCCGCTGCTGAAACAGGGCCTGGTGATCCTCGACACGCCGGGCCTGAACGCCATCGGCACGGAGCCGGAACTGACCCTGAACCTGATCCCGAATGCGCACGCGGTGCTGTTCATCCTGGCGGCCGACACGGGCGTCACGCGCAGCGACATCGAGGTATGGCGCAACCATATCGGTGCCGGCGCGGGCCGCCTGGTGGTGCTCAACAAGATCGACAGCATGTGGGACGAATTGCGCGGCGACGTGGAGGTGGCGCTGGCGATCGAACGCCAGCAGGCCAGCGTGGCGCACCTGTTGACGCTGGACGCTGGCCAGGTATTTCCCGTCTCCGCGCAAAAGGCCCTGGTGGGCAAGATCAACCACGACGCGGCGCTGCTGGAAAAGAGCCGCCTGCAGGCGCTGGAGACGGCCCTGTTCGAGGGGCTGATCCCCGCGCGCAAGGACATCATCCGGCGCCAGCTGGCGTTCGACCTGGACGCCATCGAAGCGGCGCAACTGGTGCAGGCGGCGGCGCGCGCACGCGGCATCGCCGAGCAGCTGCACGAGCTGCACAGCCTGCGCGGCAAGAACCAGAGCGTGATCGCGCACATGATGCGGCGCATCGATATCGAGAAGAAGGAATTCGACAGCAGCCTGTTCAAGCTGCAAGCCACGCGCGCCGTGTTTACCCGCCTGTCGACGGAGCTGTACACGAGCCTGGGCATGGAGATCGTGCGCGACGATATCGATGCCGTGCGCACGGCCATGCAGCGCAGCCGTTTTTTCACCGGCCTGCGCGAAGCCATGCGCCAGTATTTCGAACGCATCGGCCAGAACCTGGACCGCTCGGAGGGCAAGACGGCCGAGATCACGGAAATGATGAACGTGATGTACCGAAAATTCGCCACCGAACATGGCCTGGCGCTGGCCTTGCCGATGCCGTTTTCGCTGGCCCGCTACCGCCAGGAGATCGCCGATATCGAAGCGGTCTACCACAAGCAGTTCGGCACGGCGACGCTGCTCACCACCAGCCGCGTCGTGCTGATGGAAAAATTCTTCGACACCATCGCCTCGCGCGTGCGCCGCAGCTTCACCAACGCCAACGACGACGCCAGCGCCTGGCTGAAAGTCATCATGGCGCCGCTCGAGGCGCAGATCGTCGAGTACAAGGAACAGCTGAAACTGCGCTTTGCCTCGATCCAGCGCATCCACGACGCCACGGGCAGCCTGGAACAGAAGATCGCCGGCTTCGAAGCCAGCCTGGCGGCGCTGGAACGCGACAAGGCGCAACTGGCGCAACTGGCCGATGCCCTGCGCTCGGCCAGCGCCGCATGAACCCCACGCACTGAATACAACACTGGAACCCTGCATGAAACGTCTGCTGCATCCGCTCTCGCCCGCCACGGGCGCAACTCAGTTTGAAAACGCGCCTGAAAATTATATCGACCCGACTTTTTCCGCCACCGTCATCGCCTGGCAAAAACAGCATGGCCGGCATGCGCTGCCATGGCAAAACACGCGCGACGCCTACCTGATCTGGCTGTCCGAAATCATGCTGCAGCAAACGCAGGTGACGGCCGTGCTCGGCTACTACGCGCGCTTCCTCGAACGCTTCCCCACCCTGCGCGACCTCGCGGCAGCCCCGGTGGAGGACGTGATGGCGCAGTGGAGCGGCCTCGGTTACTACACGCGGGCGCGCAACCTGCACAAGTGCGCGCAGCGCGTGGTGGCCGAATATGACGGCGTGTTCCCCAGCGACCCGCTGCTACTGGCCGACCTGCCCGGCATCGGCCGCTCGACGGCGGCCGCCATCTCCGCGTTCTCCAGCGGCACGCGCGCGGCCATCATGGACGGCAACGTCAAGCGCGTGTTTGCGCGCACCTTCGGCATCGATGCCTATCCCGGCGAAAAACGCGTCGAGGAAGCCATGTGGCGCCGCGCCGAAGCGCTGCTGCCAGAAACCGGTATCGAAGCCTATACGCAGGGACTGATGGACTTCGGCGCCACCCTGTGCACGCGCAGCAACCCCGATTGCGGGCGCTGCCCGCTGCAGCCGCGCTGCGTGGCCTACGCCACCGGCCGCACCAAGGATCTACCAGTACGCAAACCGAAGAAGGCCAACCCCGAAAAACATGCCGTCATGCTCGTCATCATCGACGACGGCCAGGTGCTGCTGGAGCAGCGACCCGGCTCGGGCATCTGGGGCGGCTTGCTGTCGCTGCCCGAACTCGATGGCCACGTGCTGGCCGATGCAGACGCGCCGCGCGACATCGACCAGCAGGTTCTGGCGCGCGCCGTGGCACCATTCGGCGCCATCGAAACGCAGGAACGGCTGCTGCCCATCGTGCACGTATTCACCCATTACAAGCTGTACATCGTGCCCTGTCGCATCACCCTGGCGCGGCGCCTGGCGCTGGCCGGGGAGGCGACGCACGTCTGGTACGACGGCGCGAAGATCGCCGACGCGCCGCTGCCCGCACCCATCAAGAAACTGCTGCTGGAGCTGTTCGGCGATGCGCGCGCGGCACAGCGCAGCATGTTCTAGTGCGGCGTTTTTTACTGTTCGCGCTGACGGCGCTGTGTTTGCACGGCGCTCAAGCGGCTGACGCGCTGCCGCAGGTACCAGAGGTGAGAATAGGCGTGCTGGCCTACAAGGGCGGCGACGCCGTGCAGCAGGACTGGTCATACGTGACGCGCCACCTGCAGGCCAGCATCCCCGGCATCCGTTTCATCCTGGCCGACTATGACCAGGCGGGATTGACGCGCGCCGTGCAATCGCAGGCCATCGCCTTTGCCATCACCAGCAGCGGCCACTACGTGGCGCTGGAACACAGCGATGGCGCCAGCCGCATCGCCACGCTCGAATCGCCATGGACGGACTCGCCGCGCCAGGCGATCGGCTCGGCCATCGTCGTGCGCAATGCATCGCCGCTGCACGACCTGGCCGACCTGGCGGGCAAGAACGTGATGGCGGTGGCGCCCGACGCGTTTGGCGGCTATCAGATCGCCGCGCGCGAATTGCTCGAGGCTGGCCTCGATCCCACGCACGATTTTGCCAGCCTGCGCTACAGCGGTTTTCCCTCGCAGCAGATCGTCGAAGCCGTGCGTGCGGGCCACATGGATGCCGGCATCGTGCGCACCTGTTTGCTGGAACAGATGGTGGCGCGCGGCGAAGTACGGGCGGACGAACTGCGCGTCATCACCACGCGCCCGATTCCCGGTTTTCGCTGCGCCACTTCATCGCGCCTGTATCCGGACTGGCCCTTCGTCGCCCTGCGCCAGACGCCACCCGCGCTGGCAAAAAAAGTGGCACTGGCCCTGCTGGCCATGCCGCGCACGGCCGACGGTTACAGCTGGACGGTACCCAGCGACTACCAGATCGTCGATGAACTGTTCCGCGAACTGCGCATCGGCCCCTACGCCTACCTGAACAAGCTGACGTTCGAGACGGCGCTGCGCCGCTACTGGGGCTGGATGCTGCTGGCACTGGCCTTGCTGGTGGCCTGGGCCGTGCATACGGTGCGCGTGGAATACCTGGTCAGCCGGCGCACGGAGCAATTGCGCGCGGCCCAGCACCAGCAGCGCGCGCTGGAAGAACAGGCGCGCCAGCGCCAGGCCACGCTCGACCACACGGCACGCCTGGCCATCCTGGGCGAGATGGCCAGCGCCATCGCGCATGAATTGAACCAGCCGCTGGCGGCCATCGGCAATTTCGCGCGCGGCATGGCGCGCCGCATCACGGCGGGCCGGCTCGACGCGGCGCCGCTGCTCGACGGCGCGCAGGAAATCGCCACGCAAAGCGAACGCGCGGGCGCCATCATCCGGCACATCCGCGCGATGGCGCAAAAGCGTCCCGCGCACAGCACGGCCTTCGCCCTGGCCGACGCCGTGGAGCAGGCGGTATCGCTGTTCCGCGCGGCCCATCCGCAAGCGAACATCAGCTGGCGCCACGAGGCGGTCAGCGCCGCACCGCGCGTGCTGGCCGACCCGCAGCAAGTGCAGCAGGTGCTGCTCAATTTATTGAAAAATGCGCTCGACGCGCAGGTGGAAAACGACCATCCGCAGCACCCGATCGGCGTGCTGCTGCACCGCGAAAATGGCGCCTGCACGGTGGCCGTGCGCGACGCCGGTTGCGGCCTGCAGGCGGCGCAGATGGCACGCCTGTTCGAACCCTTCTTTACCACCAAGGCCGAGGGCCTGGGGCTGGGTATGTCGCTCAGCAAAAGCATCATCGAATCGTTCGGCGGCAGCCTGTCGGCCCATGCCAACGCCGACGCGCCGGGCTTGACGGTCTGGTTCCGCCTGCCCGAAGATATCCATATGGAAGTAGACAAGGAAACACCATGAACGAAAGCGATGCGATCATCTTTGTCGTCGACGACGACGCCGCCATGCGCCGCTCGCTGGCCTATCTGTTCGATTCGGCCGGCTGGCAAGTGCAGACGTTTGAATCGGCGCGCGCTTTCCTGCAGCGCTACGATGGCCATGTGCCGGGCTGTTTGCTGCTCGACGTGCGCATGCCTTTGATGAGCGGGCTGGAACTGCAGCAGGAGTTGAATAACAAGACCGGGCACGCCATCTCGCTGCCCGTGATTTTCCTCAGCGGCCACGGCGACCTGGCCATGGCCGTGCAGACGATGAAGGCGGGCGCCTGCGACTTCCTGGAAAAGCCGTGCAAGGACCAGGTGCTGCTCGATGCCGTCAGCCGGGCCGTGGCCCGCAGCGTGGAAGAAAGCCGCAGCGCCGCCAGCGCGAATACGGCGCAATCGGCGCTGGCCAGGCTCACCGCGCGCGAGCGCGAAGTGGCGCTGCTGATGGCCGAAGGCAAGGCGTCGAAAGTCATCGCCCGCGAACTCGGTATCAGCGACAAGACGGTGCAGGTACACCGCCATAACACGATGGAAAAACTGGGCCTGCATTCAGCAGCCGAGGTGGCCCGGCTGCTGATGGCGGGTGGAGAAATCTAGGCCCGCACGATACGGGCAGGAAGCCCTTGCCGCACCGACGTGCCCGAGACGGGATCGACAAACACGTTCTTGTCGCCACGGCTCGGGTCCGTCAGCCCCAGATCGTTCAGGTTGATGCCCGCGCCGATGGCCGGCTCGTCGGGCTGGCGCGACTTGCCGATGCGGTGGGCACGCGCGCCGTGCTCCTTGTGGCCGAAACCGTGTTCGACGGCGATCACGCCCCGTTGCACGCCATGGCGCAGCATCACCGTGGCCCTGGCCCTGCCGCCCGGCGTTTCCAGATAAATCTGGTCGCCATTCTCCAGCTTCAGGCGCGCCGCATCGTCAGGATGCACGGCGACGGGGTTGTCCGGATGGATGCCGCGCAAGCGCCGCGCACCGATGCTGTACGAGTTCTGCAGCGCCGATTTAAAACTGATCAACTCGAACGGCCATTCGCTGGCAGGGTAGGTTTTGCGCACGGGCGTGCCGTCGGCAAACGCCGCCACCCTCCAGGCGGGCGTGCCGGGAAAGCGCTTGCCGCTCAAGCTGTTCTTGCTCACGCCCAGGCCCTCGTTGTACAGCATCATCGGTTTCAGGTAACGGTGCGTGGACCAGTCCTGCGGGTACGGCGTCTCATCAAGCACCGGAACGGGTGCTGCCGGCGCCTTGGCATTCGCCGGTGGCGGCAGGCGCAGGCCAAACATCTCGCCATAGCTCTGGTAGCGCCCTCCCCGCGCCAGCATGAAGGCCACCTTGCGCCACTCTTCCGGCTTCAGGGTGCGCTCCAGTTCGGGGCGGATGCGCGCCACGCCGGACAGCGCGATGTCGTCGTCGCTCGCCTCCGGCACGGCCGTCTTGCCCTGCCAGGCGATGTTGGCGCCGCCGCGCAGATACCAGTCTTCCGCGCGCTGCAGGGGGAAGCGCTGGCCCTCCATGTCTTGCAGGGCCTCCGGACCGAAACCGGGCAAGGCCATCGTTTTCGCCAGCGCGATGAAGAACGATTCCATGCAGATGGTCTGGCCATCCGGCGTTTTTTGCACGCGCGGTTCGACCACGGGCCAGCGCGCCGTGCTCATTTTGACGGGCATGCCGCCCCAGGCGCCGGCCCAGCCCCAGCTTTCATACAGCAAGGTATCGGGCAGCAGGTAGTCGGCAAACGCCGAGCTTTCATTGATGAAGGGATCGATGGCGACGATCAGGGGAATCTTCTGCGGATCGGCCAGCTCCTTGCCGATCTGCGCGCGCAAGCCCGTGATGCCGTAGACGGGATTGCAGCTCCACAGTATCAGCGCCTTCAAGGTGTAGGGATAGCCGTTCATGGCGCTGGTGAGCCATTCGGTCGCCAGCGCGGGCGCGTTCGGATACCACGGTGCCTTGGCCGGATACGCCTTGCCCGCTTCCTTCTTCAGCTTGAATTCCGAGGTTTTTTCATACGGCACATTGCGCCCGATCGGCATACCGGCCGCCTTGATCTCGCCGTCGAAACTCTCGAGGTTGTAGCGCGGCCCAGGTCCCGCATCCTTGAAGCTGCCGCCGTTGACGAGGGTGCCGCCCTTGCGGTTCAAATTGCCGATCAGGGTATTGAGCATGACCAGCGCATACGCGTTGTAAAAACCCGCGCCCGACATCATGCCGCCGTGCGCATTGACGGCCGCGCGCTTGCCATGGCTGGTCAGTTCCCGCGCCAGGCCTTCGATGATGTCAAGCGGGATGCCGCAGGCGCTGGAATAGTCATCCATGCTGTGGCGCTGCGCTTCCTCGTTGAGCATCGTCATGGCCGTCTTCAGGTGCAGCGGCGCACCGGCCACCTCCTGCGGGCCGTCGAAGAACAGGCGCGCCTCGCCCTTGGCCGCATTGTGCGGCACGATCGCTTGCGTGGCCGCGTCGATCACGCAGAACGCGTCGCCATCCTTGTAGCGCTCCTCTTCGGCCAGCTCCACCGCGCCGATGTCCGACGCGCGCAGGTAGCGGCCATCGCGCGGGTGGCCCTTCTCGCTGATGATCAGATGCGTAGCATTGCACCAGGCGGCTTCGCCCGCTGCTTCCGCCACCTTCAGGTTAGGCTGCACGAGGAAGTTGCGGTCATAGCGTTCGTGCTCGATGATCCAGCGTATCATCGCCATGGCCAGCGCGCCATCGGTGCCCGGTTTGATCGGCACCCAGCGGCTGCGGTCGCCCGCCGCCAGGCTGTCCGCGTTCGTCAGCACGGGGTCGACGACGACGTAGCTGAACTCGCGCTTGCCCGAGCGGGCCTTGGCGATCAGCGTGCCCTGGCGCTTGAACGGATTGCCCGCATTGCCCGGCGCCGTGCCGACGAAGATGCAGAACTCCGTGTTTTCCAGGTCCACTTTCGCGTGCGGCATTTTCTTCATGTCGCCGAACATGGCGCCCGAGCCACTGCGGTAGGCGCCGCCGCAATACGAGCCGTGGTTGACCAGGTTCAAACTGCCGTACGACTGCTTGAAAAAGCGCGTGCCGAACGCCAGGCGGCCATCGTCGGTGCTGCACATCAGGCCCACCTGATTGACTTGCGGGCCCAGCTCCGGCTGCGCCGGATCGATCGGTTTTTCCAGCTCGCGCAAGGCGCGCAGTCCCTGTACATGGCCTTCGCCAAACAGGTCGCCGCCTTCCGTCACTTCCTTGACCAGCTGATCGAAGGCGATCGGCTCCCACTGGCCGCCGCCGCGCGGGCCCACGCGTTTCATGGGCGCCAGCACGCGAAAAGGCGACTCCATCTGCTCCAGCACGCCGTTGCCGCGGCCGCAAGCGGTCGAGCGCCCTTTCAAGCCCTTTTCCTGGAAGCGCGACAGCGACACAAAACTGTCGCGTATCGAGGTTTGATAGGGCAGCGCCGGGTCGGCCGACATGGGGCTGTAGGGATTGCCCGCCACGCGCAGCACCTTGCCGCTTTTTTTATCCAGGCGCACGCGCACGCCGCAGAACGTGGTGCAGCCCATGCACATGGTGTAGCTGACCTGCTGGTCCGGGTTGACGGTCAGCTTGCCCGTGGCCGTGTCGACGGAAAACTCGGGCGCCAGCGAATTGCCGTGCAAGCGCTGTACGGGTTTGTCCTTGCCCAGCGCGTGGTCGACCATGCGGCCGGCCGTGGTGGAAAAGCTGGCGGCAAACGCGGCCAGCCCGCCGCCGATGGCGCCGTAGCGCAGCAGCTTGCGGCGTTTTTCTTTTTCGTCTTCAGGGACGTCGTTGCGGTCGTCGTTATTTGTGTGTTCGTTCATTTTTGACTCCTTAGTGCGTGGCCATGGCGGGACGGCTGCGTGCAGCGACGACGCGTCCGGCCCATGGCAAAAATTCCAGCATCAGCAACAGCAGCGCGATCCACAGTCCGGCCGTGCCGAGAATGCCCATCAAGCCGTCGTTCCCCATCGGCAGGTGGTAGTCGTACAGGCCCGCGCCCGTTTTCGGGATGTTCTGGCCGCCGATGAAGATCGTCCAGCGCATCATCCAGGCGCTGTGCAGCGCGATCAGGCCATTGGCCAGGCCGCTCGTGGCCGGGCGCCAGATGGCCAGCGCCATCGGCACGATGGACGACAGCACGGCCCAGACAGCCGTGAACTGCCATTGCGGCATGCCGGCCACCTGGGTAAAGGCCATGCTGTGGCTGGCGCTCACGCCGGACAGGCTGACGAACAGCCAGCCGCCGCCCAGGGCCAGCACCAGCGCCAGCGACAGGGCCAGCGCGCGGTTCAAGGACACTTCCAGCGCCGGGTCGCGGCCAGGCAGGAAGCGGTTGAACAGCAGCGCCAGGCCCACCGCCCCGACAAAGGCCGTGGCGGCAAACTGCGCCGGCAGGAAAGGCGTGAACCACAGGGGACGGGCGCGCACCACCATCACTTCCATGCCCGTGTACAGGGCCACGACAAAGGCGGCGAGCAGGGTGAAGACAGCGGCGATGCGGATGGCCCGCAGGGAGGCGGCGCCACCACGCCCGGCCAGGCGGTACAGGAAGGCCAAACGGTCCTGGCCCTGCCCCCGCGTGGCGAAGTCCACGCGCAGCGCCAGCCATGCGTACAGCATCAGACAGCCCAGATACAGGGGAATGAAGAACGAGCCCCACGACATCCACGACTGCGGCTGGAAGTAAATATAGAAGTGGTAGAAGCGGCCCGGCCCGTGCAGGTCGGCCAGCAGCGCCACGGGCGCCGTCATGCCGCAGACGAGGGACGCCAGCAGCGCGATGCGTCCCAGGCGCTCATACGCCTTGCGGCCAAAGACGAAGTACGGCAAGGTCAGCATGAAGCTGCCGTAACTGAGGCCGATGAGGAAAAAATACTGCACCGCCCACGGCAGCCATGCCGCTTCGCGCGTGACGTTAAGAATTTCGGTGATGTGGCTGTCCATGGTTTATTTCCCGTGTTTGCTCGGTTGCCAAAGTGTCGCCTCGCCCTCGACGTGGCCGGCGAAGCGCGTGTCCAGTCCCAGGTAAAACACATGGGGCTGGGTGCCCTGCTCCGGCTTGAGCACCTTCACCTTGTTCTCGGTGAGCAGCTGGTGCACCATGCTGTCCGGGTCATTCAGGTCGCCGAAGATGCGCGCGCCGCCGACGCAGGTTTCCACGCAGGCCGGCAGCAAGCCTTCGTCGACGCGGTGCGCGCAGAACGTGCATTTGTCGGCCTTGCCCGTCTCGTGGTTGATGAAGCGCGCGTCGTAGGGGCAGGCTTGCACGCAGTAGGCGCAGCCCACGCAGCGGTCGCCATCGACGACGACGACGCCGTCCTTGCGCTGGAAGGTGGCGCCCACGGGACAGACGGGAATGCAGGGGGGATTGGCGCAGTGGTTGCACAGGCGCGGCAGCATGTAGGTGCCGCAGCGGTTCTCTTCCTTGACTTCATAGGTCGAGACGACGGTGCGGAAGCTGTTTTCGGGCACGGCGTTTTCCATGATGCAGGAGACCGTGCAAGCCTGGCAGCCGATGCATTTCTGCACATCGACCACCATCGCCCAGCGCTGCCCGCCTTCGCCCCTGGTGGCGGCCTTGCCGGGCAGCGGCGCGATGGCCGCCCCGATGGTTACGGCTGGCAAGGCGCGCAAGAAACTGCGGCGCGATTCAATCATGACACTCTCCTTGACTATGGGCGGCAAGCCCTTGTTGACTTGCTGCCATGATAGAAAAGAAGTTGCCGTACGGATATTGGGGTGATCGGGTGGGGGCCTAGATGATCATGCCAATTGACAGGATCGACAATGCGGAGTAGGTCGGATTAGCGGGGCCGCCAACGATGCTGTCGGATTACGGCCTGCGGCCTAATCCGACCTACAATGCATCCGGAGAATGCAAGCGGCGGTGCTCGCGACCGCGTAGCGGTCCGTCATGCCGGCGATGCAGGGGTAGGTCGGATTAGCGGGGCCGCCGAGGCGCGCCAGCGCGTAATCCGACAACCTTGTTGGCAGGCATGGTGGTGATGTCGGGTTACGCCGTTCCGGCTAACCCGACCTACAACTCATCCAAAGAATACAGCCGGCGGTGCTCGCGGATCGCGTAGCGGTCCGTCATGCCGGCGATGTAGTCGGCGATCTTGCGCGCCTGCTTAGTCACGTCATCGCCATTGACCTGATAATCGGGCGGCAGCAGGGCCGGTTCGGCCATGAAGCTGTCATACAGTTCGCGCACGATGCGGCTCGCCTTCACGCGCATGCGGTTGACCTGGTAGTGGCGGTACAGGTTCGCGCGCAGGAAGCGTTTCAGGTCCGTCGCATCGCGGCGCATGGCGTCCGAAAAACGGATCAATGGCGGGCTGGCGCGCACTTCGCTGACGTCGCGGGGAGCGGCGTCCGCAATCAGGGTGGTCGACGTGACGATCAGATCGTCGGCCAGGGCCGTGATCAGGCGGCGCAGGGTTTCGTAGATGGCGCGCCGGCCCGACAGGCCGGGGAACGCCTGCTGCACGTCGCGCCACAGGCGACCGAAGAACGCTACCTCTTCCAGCTGCGCGATGGTGATCAGGCCCGAACGCAGGCCATCGTCGATATCGTGGCTGTTGTAGGCGATTTCATCGGCCAGGTTGGTCAGCTGCGCTTCCAGCGTCGGTTGCGTGCGGTCGATGAAGCGCTGCGCCACGGGACCGAGTTCGCGCGCATGCGCCAGCGAGCAGTGTTTTAATATGCCTTCGCGCGTCTCGAACATCAGGTTCAAGCCATCGAAGGCGCCGTAGTGCTCTTCCAGGGTATCGACCACGCGCAGGCTTTGCAGGTTGTGCTCGAAGCCGCCATGGTCCCGCATGCACTCGTTGAGCACGTCCTGGCCCACGTGGCCGAACGGCGTGTGGCCCAGGTCATGCGCGAGGGCGATGGCTTCGACCAGGTCTTCATTGAGGCGCAGGTTGCGCGCGATGGAGCGGCCCACTTGCGCCACTTCCAGGCTGTGCGTGAGGCGCGTGCGGAACAGGTCGCCCTCGTGGTTGAGGAAGACCTGGGTCTTGTATTCGAGGCGGCGGAAGGCCGAGGAATGGATGATGCGGTCGCGGTCGCGCTGGAACTGGCTGCGCGAGGCGTGCGCCGCCTCGGCAAAGCGACGCCCCTGCCCCTGTGCCGAATGGGCCGCATACGGAGCAAGGAAGTCTTCCGGCGTCATGGCTATTGCACTCCGGCGGCCAGGGTAGCGAGCACCAGTTCGTGCGGCGCCGACGTGATGATCGGGCTGCCCAAGGGTTTCAAGAGGATGAACTTGATGGCGCCGCCCTCGTTCTTCTTGTCCACTTCCATCAATTCCAGCCAGCGGTCGACACCGAGGTCCGGCGCCTTGACGGGCAGGCCGGCGGCGGCGACGAGTTTGCGCACGCGCTCGACGGCCGCCTGGTCGATATAGCCCATGCGGCAGGACAGGTCGGCCGCCATCACCATGCCGCAGCCGACGGCTTCGCCATGCAGCCAGTGGCCGTAGCCCAGGCCCGCCTCGATGGCGTGGCCAAAGGTGTGGCCGAAATTCAGGATGGCGCGCAAGCCGCCTTCGCGTTCATCCTGGCGCACCACGTCGGCCTTGATTTCGCACGAGCGGGCAATGGCGTAGGCCAGGGCGCCCTTGTCGCGCGCCATCAGCTTGCCCATGTTCGCCTCGATCCAGTCGAAGAAGGCGGCATCGATGATGGCGCCATGCTTGATCACTTCGGCCAGGCCGGCCGACAGCTCGCGCGCCGGCAGGGTTTCCAGGGTCGAGGTGTCGGCGATCACGGCGCGCGGCTGGTAGAAGGCGCCGATCATGTTCTTGCCCAGCGGGTGGTTGATGCCCGTCTTGCCGCCGACGGAGGAATCGACCTGCGCCAGCAGGGTGGTGGGCACCTGCACGAAGCCGATGCCGCGCATGTAGCTGGCGGCCGCATAGCCGGTCAGGTCGCCGATCACGCCGCCGCCCAGCGCCACCAGGGTGGTCTTGCGGTCGCATTTATTGGCCAGCAGCGCGTCGAAGATCTGCATCAGGCTGGCCCAGTTCTTATATTCTTCGCCGTCCGGCAGGACGATGCTGATCACTTCGCGGCCATCGCTGGCCAGCGCCGCCTGCAGGCGGCCCAGGTACAGCGGGGCGACCGTGGTATTGGTGACGATGGCCACCTTGTGGCCACTGATATGGCGCAGCAGCGCATCGGCGTCGGCCAGCAGGCCGGGGCCGATGGCGATCGGATAACTGCGTTCGTCGAGGTCTACGCTCAACAACATTTTGGATTGCTCGTTCATCGAAGGCTCTGCATGAATGACGCAGTTGGGCGAAGCCTCGCACTCGAGGCTGGCCAGCTGCATCAGGATGGTCTGGACCATCGATTGTACGTTAGGACGGCCCGTGTCGATCACAATGTCGGCCACTTCCATGTAATGGGGTTCGCGCTGCGCCGTCAATTCCTCGAGCTTCTTGCGCGGGTCGGCCGTCTGCAGCAGCGGACGATTCTTGTCGTGGCTGGTGCGCGTGAGGATGTTGCTGACGCTGGCGCGCAGGTACACGACCGTGCCCCGTTCCTTCAGGTAGGCGCGGCTGTCCGCGTTGAGGATGGCCCCGCCGCCCGTGGCCATGACGATGCCTTCCTGGGCACTCAGGTCGCGGATGACCTCGGCCTCGCGCCGGCGAAAGCTGGCCTCGCCTTCGATTTCAAAGATCCACGGGATGGTCGCTCCCGTGCGTGCCTCGATCTCGTGGTCGGAATCGACAAAGCGCAAGCCCAGCTTGCGGGCCAGGATGCGCCCGATCGTGGTTTTGCCTGCGCCCATGAGGCCTACTAAAAACAGATTTTGCATGTGCTACGACAGTTAATTTGGATTACGACAATCAGTGGCTTGCCCATACGGACTGATGACGCCTGGAGGGGAAACATCCACGCGGTTAAAGTCCGTGGCCAGCCCCGGAAGCAAAGTGTAACCGACATAAGTTGCCTCCGTCCCGGAACTATTGCCACGAATCGTCAATTCGACGTCCAGCCAGTTGGCTCTGTCGCGCGGATAAGTCAGGGTAACCATCGCCGTTCCCGAGCTGTCGGTCTTGCCGCCGGTCGACAGATTGAGCGGAATGCCCGGGTCGAGACGGCCATTGAGGTTGTAGTCGTTATTCGGATTGAAAGTGCCGCTGCGATCCCGGTCTTCATTGTCACAGGCGTTCGCTGTCCTCACGACTATCCACGACTGCGCAGCCTGGGAATATTGCAGATAGCCTTTGTAATAGTAGCGGGGCCAAGCGGCGGCCGTAATGATCACGTCCGGCACGGGGTTGCCGGCGGCATCCGTCACAAACACGCTATATGTCTTGCGATAGGTGCTGCTGTCAGAGGCATCGAGCGCATTGCCGCTGCCGGCACTGATGAATAGCGATTTTTTCGTCACCGTCAGCTTGACCGTGGCGGCATTGCTCGACACGCCCTGCAGTTGCGCCTTGACAACAACTCCATCGACACCCGTGGTGCCCTGCCCCGCGATGTAGCTGACCGTGGCCACGCCATCGCTGTCGGTGGCGACCAGCGAAGGCGAGCTCAGGGAACCATTGCTGGAATCGGTCTGGATCGAGAAGCTCACCTGTGCATTCTTGACCAGGTTGTTTTCCACCGTGCCATCGCGCACGACGGCGCGCAAGGCGCTGCGCTGCGCCGTGCTGCCGGCCGTATTGGCACCGATGACCGCCGGATCGGCTTGCAGGCTGATCGTGGCCTGGGCCGTCAATGGCGCAACAAACTCCACTTCGGTCTGCACCGAGGCGCCACTGCCGTCGTACTTCGCCGTCAGAGCGGTCAGCCCGGCGCCGCTGGCCTGCACGTAGGCGATGGCATTGCCCCCCACCAGCGCCAGCGGTGCCTGCAAAGGCGTGCCGCAAGCGGCATCCTGGTAGATGGCGCCGCGCGACGTACTGAAACGCACATTGCCCGTTTGTGGCACGCCAGCCACATCACTATGCACCGTCACCGCATAGCAAGTGTTCGTATTCAGGCTGGTCAACGCCACATTACCGCCCGACACGGCATTGATCGTGAAGTTCGATGCATTAATTGTAATTGGCAACACAACGCTGTCACCCTGCGCCTTGACGCTGATGCTGTCGCTGCTGCCCGCCTGGGCGTTGTAGCTCAGCACCAACTGGCCGTTGTTGTCGGTCAGCGCAGGACTCGCGGCGCCCCCCTTGACCGTGATGGCATTGCTGCGGGCGCTGAATGTCACCGGTTTGCCCACCAGCGGGTTGCCGCTCGAATCGACCAGCTTGACCACCATGTCGGTGCTCGTCTTCAGGTTGACCGTCGAAAAGGCACTGATGACCAGCCGGGTGCCGCTGACGCCGATGTCCGTGCTGGCCGTCTGCGCACCGGCGCTGGCCGTGACCTTGATCGTGCGCAAGCTGGCGTCGCCCCCCGTATTCAGGCTGACCAGCGCCTGTCCCTGGGCATTGGTATTGACCTTGGTCGCGCCCAGCGCACCCGAATCGGCGCTAAACGTCACGCTGGCATTGGGCACGACGGCATTGTTGGCGTCTTTGACAAAAGCGATCATGTTAACGGCGGTACCGCCCGAAGAAGCGAGGGTGCCGCCGGAAGACGTCAGCAGCAAGCTGGCAATGCCGGAGGTGACAGGTACCACTTTCACCACCACGGGGGCCGACTCAACGCCGCTGCTGCTGGCCTTGATGGTAATGTCGCGCAAGCTCGCATCGCCTTTCACGCTGAGTTTTTCCGTCACCGTCCCATTCGCGTCCGTCACGCGATTGGTATTGCTGATGGTGCCGGAACTGGCCGTGAAGGTCACCGTCTGGCCTGCCATGGCATTATTGCCGGGATTTTTCACCACAGCCGTCAGCACGACTTCCGTGCCATCCGCGCCCGAAGCCACAATCGTCGTTGCGCCAGCCACCAATAGCACACTGCCGACACCGGCATTCGCGCCATCCTTGACGCCCAGGGTCGGATCACCGCCGCCGCCGCCGCAGGCGGCCAGCAGGAAGCCCAGCGCCAGCAAGACCAGCCAATTCGATACCCCACTCCAAGAAGTATTGCCTAAAGAAAAATTCCGCATAGTCGCCATCAGTCCGCTTTCGTCTGCATTGTTACTTAAACGTAAAGATGTGACATTAACGTGTTGCTGGCCGATCTGCCACTATTTTCGGCGTAATAAACACCATCAGTTCCGTTTTTTCTTGACTGCGGCCCGTGCTGCGGAAAAAAACACCGAGCACGGGGATATCGCCCAACAGTGGCACCTTGCTGTCCGTGCCCCGTTCGGTTTGCTGATAAATACCGCCCAACACCACCGTGCCGCCATCTTCCACCATCACCTGCGTGCGCACGTGCTTGGTGTCGATGGCAAAGCCGGAGCGCGTTTCCTGGCCCACGCTGTCCTTGTTGACGTCCACTTCCAGCACGACATTGCCGTCCGGCGTGATCTGCGGCGTCACTTCCAGCCGCAGGTTGGCCTTGCGAAACGTGATTGACGTGGCGCCGCTGCTGGTGGCCACCTGGTACGGCAACTCGATGCCCTGTTCGATCAGCGCCAGCACCTTGTCGGCCGTCACCACGCGGGGACTGGAAATGATCTTGCCCTTGCCATCGGCTTCCAGCGCGGACAGTTCCAGGTTCAGGAAGCGGTTGGCCCCCGCCGAAAACAGGCTCAGGGCGAAACTGGCGGGCGGCAAGCCATTGATGCTGGCAGCGGGCAAGTTGACGAATTGCGTGTTCGGCACGAAAGCACCGCTGCCGGCCACGGCCTGTCCCGTCGCCTCGCCCACGCCCTGATACGTGCCGCCGATGGCCGCGCGGCGTCCGCTGCCGCCCAGCGAAAAGCCGGGTACCTGGCCCTGTGCCAGGCGCTGGTCCGTAAAGCCCAGGCGCGCGCCCAGGTTGCGGCTGAAACTGTCGTTCGCCTCGACGATGCGCGCCTCGATCAGCACCTGCCGCGTGGGCACGTCGGTCCTGGCGATCAGCAGGCGGATCTGTTCCAGCCGGGCCGGCACGTCGGTGATGAACAGCTGGTTGGTGCGCGGCTCGATCAGCACGCTGCCACGGCGCGACAGCAGGCGGCTGCGCCCCTCGCCCGCATCGAGGCCGAACACCGTCCGAAACGCCTCGGCCTTCTGGTAGTTGAGCTGGAAGATGGCCGATTGCAAGGGTTCCAGTTCCGCGATCTGCGCGCGCTGTTCCAGTTCCAGCTTTTCGCGCGCGAGGATTTCCTCGCGCGGCGCAATCCACAGCACATTGCCGTTGCGGCGCATATCCAGCCCCTTCGCCTGCAGCAGCACGTCGAGCGCCTGGTCCCACGGCAAGTCGCGCAGGCGCATGGTCAGGTTGCCCGCGACGCTGTCGCTGGCGACGATGTTTTGTCCGGACGCATCGGCAAGGATATGCAGGGCTGCGCGCACGCCCACATTCTGGAAATCGACGGAAATATGCTCGCCCGCATACAGGCGCGGCGCCGACACATGCACCACGGCATCTTCCTGCACGCTGGCCGCGCCGCACGACGGTACGCCGAGCAAGAGCAACGGCAACACCAGGCGCGGCGTCATTGCTCGCCCTCCCGCGCCGCCTTGCCGGCCTCGCCCGCCTTTTGCAAGGCCAGGCTGCCGCGCCGCTCGCGCCAGACGCCATCCGCCTCGCGCAACAATTCCCGATACTGCAAGGCTTGCTCGCTGATATCCGTCACCACGCCATGATCCTGCCCCAGGTGCTGGCCCACCGCCACCGCGTGCACGCGCTGTCCGGCCAGCAGCAGCGCGCTCAGGCGGCCCCCTTGCCGCACGCTGCCCACCATGCTGATCGCCGACAAGGCCACGCTTTCCAGCGGCTCACGGGGACGGCGTACATCCGGCCCCGCCACGCCGCCCGGGACAGCCTGCGGCGCCACCGGCAACATGCCGAACGGGTCGGCAAGCGCGGCGGCATCGTAGGGGCGCGGCATGAAGGCAGCGGCCCGGTGCCATGCCATCGTGCTCGTTGGCAAGGGCGGGGATGCCGCCGTTTGCGCCGCCCGCTCGGCCGCATCGGGCAAGCGATAGGCGCGCAGCACGGCGTCGAGGAGCAGTGCGCCATCCTTGTCGGTAGTCAAGGTCAGTCCATGCACGGTGACGATGCGGGGCAGGCGCGCCAGGTCCGCCAGCAGCTGTCCCATGGCGTGAAAGCCGCCGCGCAACTCGATGGCAAGCGGCAGCGCGACGTAATGCGCCTGCGGCTGCGGCGCGCCAGGCTTGAACAGCACAGACTGCAAACCCCGCGAACGGGCCGTCTCGTGCATGGCAGACAACAACGCCGCCATCTGCTGGCTGTCGGGCAATTGCAGCTCCAGGCTGGCCAGTTCCGCCCGCGCCTGGCGCCGCTGCTCGCGCCAGGCGGGCAAGCGGGCGGCCCTGGCCTGTGCCTGCAGCCAGGTGGCGCGCAGGCCGCGCTCTTCCCCTTGCGCCGCCTGCAGCGCGGAAACCAGGCCATCGAGCCAGGCAAGGTACAACAGCATGGCTGCCAGCAGCGCCATCAGGGCGGCGCCCGCCAGGCGCGCGGGCAGCGGCCATAAGGATGCTTTTCCAAGGCTCAGCATGATCAGCCACCTCCAGTATCCACGGTTACGCAAAAGATTACGCCGGGCTTGCCAATGTCAGCTGTATCGTCCATTCCACCGCGCCGGCCCGCGCCTCGGGCAAGCCCTGCCGCACTTCCAGCAGTTGCGGTGCCGACATGGGTGCCGCCTGGGCCAGCGCCTGCAGCAGCGCCGCCACCTTGTCCTGCGAGATCGCCAGCCCCTGCAGGCGCACGGTTGCCGCCTCCTGGCGCACGCTACGCAAGACCACCCCGGCCGGCATCGCGCGCGCCAGCGTCCCGAACATGGCCACCCAGGCATTGCGCTGCGCCTGCAGCCCGGCAATCGCGTGCTGGCGCGCGGCCAGCACGGCCATCTCGCCTTGCACCTCCCGGCCTTCGGCCAGCAAGCCATCGACTTGCCGCAACGCGCTGCGCCAGCCATCCTGGCGCTCGGTACAGGCATCGAGGCGGGCCTGCAGCCAGACACCCGCCCCCAGCATCAGCAGCAGGCCCAGCAGTGCGCCGCCTGCCAGCAAGCTCAGTAACGATCGCTCGCGCCGGCGCCGCGCCGCCTGGCGGTGCGGCAAGAGATTGACCCACACGCGCTCAGCCATGGCGCTCACCGGTCAAAGCGGTGCATGGCCAGGCCCCAGGCCAGCTGGCAGGCGTGACCATCTGGCAAGGTGCGCCAGCCGCCTTGCGCCAGGGCCGCTTGCCGCGCCAGCGGCTCGCTATCCATGACGATGGCCCGCAAACCGGCCGCCGCGGCCACATCGAGGCGACGCTGCACGCTGGCGCGCCGCGCCGCCACCAGCAGCACATCGATTTCGGCATCCTCCCTGGCCTGCGCAAGCGGGGGCGCGGGTCCCAGCACGCAAAAATCCAGGCTGGCGTCTTCCAGCGCAAACGGCATGTATTGCGCCGCTTCCAGTTCCACGAGGATTTCCAGCTGTTCATCCGGCAACCCTGCCGGCAGCCGGATCGCATGCGTGATCAGGGCCGTGGCGGGCATGGCCAGCGCCACCCTGGCGCAGCCGCTACCGCTCGCGCGCCATGCCTGGCGCACGGCCACAGAGAGGCTGTCCGGGTCTTCGATATGCCCGTCGAGCATCGCTCCTGGCGGTAGCGCCGCGACACCATAGTGGCGGCAGGACAACGTTCCCCGGTTACGCCCCAGTTCGACGACGCGCACGGCGTCGTCGCCCATGTCGACGCCAAGCAAGGCGGAGCCAAAAAGACTACGGATGGACATGTTTTTCATAAGAGAAATATCACCATGGCGTGGCAGCTGCCAGCAGAAATCCTAGTCTCGACGGTGACCGCCTGTAAATGGATTTCAGGCCCTTGATTGCGGCGCCGCGCGTGTATCTGGCTCGGCAGTGATCTGGCGCAGGATAATTGTTACCAAATCCTGGTTGCCAGCCGGCCCAGACGCGCTTATATAGAGTAGCGACAACATTTTCGCCCCGCCCGCGGCAGGCGCCAGGCGCGCCGCCCGTCCGGCAAGCTCGCTTATAATTGGCCGGCATAATTAACCGAAAGACATAACACGCATGACATCTTCAACATCTGCTGGCAACGCCGGCTCGAAACCGCCCAATAAGGGCAGCAAACCCAAACGCTTCCTGCTGATGGCCCTGGTATCGTTCCTGGGCCTGGGCGTCGTTGGCATCTTGCTGGTGGTGTTCGGCCTGGCCATGGCGTATCCGAACTTGCCCGCACTCGACACCCTGACCGATTACAAACCGAAGATGCCGTTGCGGATTTTCACGTCCGACAGTGTGCTGATCGGCGAGTTCGGTGAAGAGCGGCGCAATATGGTGCACATCAAGGATATTCCCGATGTCATGAAGAAAGCCGTGCTGGCCATCGAAGATGACCGCTTCTATGAACATGGTGGCGTCGACTACCTGGGCATCACGCGTGCGGCCCTGCATAACCTGACGGGCGGCGCCAAGCAAGGCGCGTCGACCATCACGCAGCAGGTGGCACGCAACTTCTTCCTGTCCAGCGAACAGACCCTGAAGCGCAAGGCATATGAAGTCTTGCTGGCATGGAAGATCGAAAAAAATCTGAGCAAGGACCAGATCCTCGAAGTGTATATGAACCAGATTTATCTGGGACAACGCGCCTATGGCTTCGCCTCGGCCGCTCAGATTTATTTTGGCAAGCACATCCAGGACCTGACAGTGGCCGAAGCGGCCATGCTGGCCGGCTTGCCGAAGGCGCCGTCGGCCTACAATCCCGTCGTCAATCCGAAGCGCGCGCGCATGCGCCAGCAATACATCCTGCAGCGCATGGCGCAGCTGGGCTACATCACGCCGGCCCAGTATGAGGAAGCGAAGAATGAAGAGCTGAAAGTGAAGACCGACAGCAGCGCCTTCGGCGTGCACGCGGAATATGTGTCGGAAATGGCACGCCAGCTGGTCTATGAGCAGTTCAAGGAAGACACGTATACGCGCGGCCTGAATGTCTACACCACCATCACCAAGGCCGACCAGGACGCCGCCTACCTTGCCCTGCGCAAGGGTGTCATGGATTACGAGAAGCGCCACGGCTACCGCGGCCCGGAAGCGTATATCGAGATTCCGAAGACCAAGGCCGAGGCGGACGACGCCATCGAGACGGAACTGGCCGACCACCCGGACAGCGACGACATCATCGCCGCCATGGTGCTGCAGGCTTCGCCCAAATCGTTACAGGCCGTCACCTCGGCCGGCGAAGAAATCACGATTACCGGCCCGGGCCTGACCTTCGGCGCGGCCTGGCTGTCGGAAAAAGCAGCGCCCAACCGCCGCATCAAGCGCGGCGCCGTGATCCGCGTCATGCGTGAAGGCGACAACTGGGTCCTGACGCAGATGCCGGAAGTGCAATCGGCATTCGTCTCGGCCAGCACCACGGACGGCGCCATCCGCGCCATGGTGGGCGGCTTCGATTACAACCGCAACAAGTTCAACCACGTGACGCAGGCGTGGCGCCAGCCCGGTTCCGCCTTCAAGCCCTTCATCTATTCCGCTTCGCTGGAACGGGGCCTGTCGCCGGCCACCATCATCAACGATGCGCCGATCTCGTTCGACGCGGGCCAGACGGGCGGCCAGGCGTGGGAACCGAAGAACTACGACAGCAAATACGATGGTCCGATGACCATGCGCAAGGGCTTGATGAAATCGAAGAACATGATTTCCATCCGCATCCTGCACAAGATCGGCGCCAAGTATGGCCAGGAATACGCGACGCGCTTCGGCTTTGACGCGGACAAGAACCCGCCCTACCTGACCCTGGCCCTGGGTGCCGGCAACGTGACGCCCCTGCAGATGGCCGGCGCCTACGCCGTGTTTGCCAATGGCGGCTACAAGATCAACCCCTACCTGATTGCCAAGGTCACCGATAGCGACGGCAACGTCCTGTCGCAAGCCAAGCCGGACCTGGCGGGCGAGGAAGCCAACCGCGTCATCGACGAGCGCAATGCCTTCATGATGAACAGCATGCTCAACGACGTCGTGCGCTTCGGCACGGCGAACAAGGCCATGGCCTTGAAGCGCCCTGACCTGGCCGGCAAGACGGGCACCACCAACGATTCCATCGACGCGTGGTTCGCCGGCTACCAGGCCAAGCTGGTGGGCATCGCCTGGATCGGCTACGACCAGCCACGCAACCTGGGCAACCGCGAAACGGGCGGCGGCCTGGCCTTGCCGATCTGGATCAACTACATGGCGAAAGCCCTGAAGAGCATTCCCGTCGAGGAACGCGCCGTGCCGGACGGCCTGATACGCGTGGGCGACGAGTATTACTATGCGGAAAATCCACCGGGCACGGGCGTGGGCAGCCTGGAAGGCGCGGCGCGCGGCACGCCGGAGGAAGAAAAAGCGAAAGAAGCCGTGAAGAACGAGTTGTTCTGACGGCAGCGCATGGAGCAGGTCCGGGATAGGCCGCAGGCCGTCACCCGGCACCACGCCGGCGCCAAATGTTGTCGGATTACGCAATAAAAAAAAGGGCAGCCCATGCAGGCTGCCCTTTTTGCTTGCGCGCGGCTAAAACAATTACTTCAGCACGACGGGCGCGCCCGCCTGCTCGCTGGCCATGCTGGACAAGGCGGCAAACAGTTCCGAGCCGTCGCGCGTGTTGATCCACTCGTCGCCCACGCGCTTGTAGTGGAAACCGCCGGAACGGGCGGCCACCCACATTTCGCGCATGGGAGCCTGGCTGTTGACGATGATTTTCGTGCCGTTATCGATAAACTCGATTTCCAGCACATTGCCGCTGCGGCTGCATTCGACGTCGAGCACGTCTTCATCGTTCAGCCGGTCCAGCGCCGCCTCGATGTCCGTCAGGGTGGCTTCGGCCAGGGCCAGGAATTCCGATTCGCTCATGCTACACTCCAAAGATCTTAATCAAACCGTGATTCTAATCGTGAAGTCATCCCCAGCGTTTTATATCGGCATTGCCATTGTGGTTTCCAGCGTCCTGGCCGGTTGCGGCCAGCCCGGCCCCCTGTACCTGCCCAAGCCGCCGGCGGCCAAGGGCGAGCCGGCAAAAGGCCCCGTCGAACCGGCGCCCGTGCCGCCGCCGCCCGTCATCGTGCCGGTGACCTAAACGGAACGTGCCGGGGTGGCGGCATGCGCCGCCCTGGCGCTTTTGACGCGCTTGTTCCAGGCGACATACAGGCGAAATGCCAGCAGTAGTGCGACGATGGCGCCGAACAGTATCGGTTGCGCGAAATTGTGCTTGCCCGCCTTCATCCACCAGAAGTGCAGGATGCCGAGCGGCGCGATGATGTAGATCAACCGGTGCAGCCACTGCCAGCGCTTGCCGCCCAGCCGCTTGACCATGCCGTTCGTGCTCGTCGCGGCCAGCGGAATCAGCAACACAAAGGCAATAAAACCGACCGTGATGAACGGCCGCTTGAGCACATCCTGCCACATTTCCTGCACATCGAAAAAATGATCGAACCATAAAAACGTGGTGAAGTGCGACGCCGCGTAGAAAAATGCAAACAGGCCCAGCATGCGCCGCAGCTTGACCAGCCAATTCCACTGCGTAAGGCGCCGCAAGGGCGTGACCGCCAGGCTGATACAGATAAAATACAGGGTCCAGTCGCCCGTGCCGCGCGTGATGAATTCCAGCGGCTCCACCAGTTGCCCCGTATAGGTCAGCCAGACCATGCGCGCAAAGGGAAGCAGCGCCAGCAGGAAGAGCAGGCTTTTCAGCAGCGACAGCTGTCTGCTCGTGGGGTTGATGGCCATGGTTTTTCCTTAAAAGAACTTCTTCAGGTCCATGCCCGCATACAGCGAAGCGACATCGTTGTAGCCATTGAACATCAGGGTCTTGCGCTTGCGCGTCAGAAAACCGTCTTCGCCGATGCGCCGCTCGGACGCCTGCGACCAGCGCGGATGATCGACGTTCGGGTTCACGTTCGAGTAAAAACCGTATTCGGACGGCGCCGACAGGTTCCAGGATGTGCGCGGCTGTTCCTTGACGAAACGGATCTTGACGATGGACTTGGCGGATTTGAAACCATATTTCCACGGCAAGACCATGCGCACGGGTGCGCCATTTTGGTTCGGCAAGGTTTCCCCATACATGCCCAGGGTCAGCAGCGCCAGCGGGTGGTTCGCTTCGTCGATGCGCAAGCCTTCCGTATAAGGCCATTGCAGCACGCGGCTGCCCACGCCCGGCATCTGCTTCTTGTCGGCCAGGGTGATGAATTCCACATACTTGGCGTTGCCCGTCGGCTCGACCTTCTTGATGATTTCCGAGAAGGAATAACCAATCCACGGGATGACCATCGACCAGCCTTCCACGCAGCGCAGCCGGTAGACGCGCTCTTCCAGCGGCGCCAGCTTCAGCAGCGCGTCAAGGTCCAGCGTCATCGGCTTTTTCACTTCGCCTTCGATGCTGACCGTCCACGGCCGCGTGCGCAGGGTGCCCGCGTTTTGCGCAGGGTCGCTCTTGTCCGTGCCGAATTCGTAGAAATTGTTGTAGCTGGTGGCGTCTTTATAGGCCGTCTGCTTTTCCAGCGCCGAATAGGCAGGATTGAGCTTGGCAGCCAGCTTGGGATTGCTGCCTTGCGCGAACGCTTCGCGGCTGGCCATTTCCAGCAAGGCCGCGCTGGACATGGAGCCCAGCGCCACTTGCTTGATGAAGCTGCGGCGCGATTCAAAGACGGCGCGCGGCGTGATTTCGGAAGAATACGGCAAGTCGATGCCGTTGGGACTGCGCTTGATCAACATGGCGGCTCCGGGAAAAGGTGATGATGGGTACCTTACACCAGTTTTCCCGGACCGTTCATGACGCTTCTGTCATGCAGATCAACCGTTACAGCTTGCCGTAAGAGTGCAAACCTGAAAGAAACATATTCACGCCCAGGAAGGCAAACGTGGTCACCAGCAAGCCCACCAGCGCCCACCACGAGGCGACGCGGCCGCGCAAGCCCGTCATCAATCGCATGTGCAGCCAGGCCGCGTAGTTGAGCCAGACGATCAGCGCCCAGGTTTCCTTCGGGTCCCACGACCAGTAGCCGCCCCACGCCTCGGCCGCCCACAGGGCGCCCAGAATGGTCGCTACCGTGAAGAAGGCGAAGCCGACGGAAATGGCCTTGTACATCACGTCATCGAGCACGTCCAGCGACGGCAGGCGGTCGACCAGGTAGCCGCTCGACTTGAGCAGGTAAGCGGCCGCCACCATGGCCGACAGCGCGAACGTGCCGTAGCCGATGAAGTTGGCGGGCACGTGGATCTTCATCCACCAGCTTTGCAGGGCCGGCACCAGCGGCTGGATGTCGGCCGCGTCGCGCGTGACCGTGTACCACATCAGGAAGACGACGGCCGCCGAAATGACCAGCATGACGAAGGCGCCCAGCTGGCGCGTCGCGTAGTGCTGCTCGTAGTACAGGTAGAACATGGCCGTGATCAAGGAAAACAGGATGAACACTTCATACAGGTTCGACACGGGAATGTGGCCCACGTCGGCGCCGATCAGGTAAGACTCGTACCAGCGCACCAGCATGCCCGTCAGGCCCAGCACGACGCCGGCCCAGCACAGCAGCGAGCCGACGGAGGAGCCGAATTCCGAGCGGGCCACCAGGCCGATCCAGTAGAACAGCGTGGACAGCACGAACAGGGTGCCCATCCACAGGATGGCGGACTGGCTCGACAAGATATATTTCAGGAAGAATTTCTGGTTCGCCATGTCGAGGTGGCCGGCGTACAGCTCGATGGCGAACAGCGACAGCACGGCTGCCACGGGGATCAGCCAGCGCACGGGCTTCCAGTACCAGCCCAGCCACGCGAACGTGGGCGCGGCCGCCAGCAGGATGACCTTTTCATAGATATCCATGAAGGCGCCAAAACGCATGAGACCAAACAGGGAGGCGGCCAGCAAGCCGGCGCCATACACCCAGTCAATCAGGCTCAGGCGCTTGAAAAAGCCCGGTTCCTGCGCATAAATTTGTTTATTTGCCAATTCCATCATTTTCTCCATTCCCGGCCACGCTGCAGCGTTCCAGACACAGCGCAGCTTACGCCGATTGCGGCAGTTTTGCCTTCAAGTTCTCAAATTCTTTTTCAAAATCCAGGGTCTTGCGCTGCGTACTCATGGCCATCAGGGCGTCGCTGCCGCCTTCGCCATCCTTGATCCACACCCACAGGCGGCGCTCGCGGATATAAAACATGGAAAACACGCCGATCACGAGGAACAGGCAACCGAGGTAGACCACGCTCTTGCCGGGCGAACGCGTCACCTGCAGCACGGACGCCTTGATTTCCGTAAAGTCGTCGAGTTGCAGGTACACGGGCGCGCCATAGAAGAAGCTGTCGGACAGCGCATTCGTGGCCAGTTGCAGGAAGCGGCCGTGCTTGTCATCGGCCTCGATGGCTTTCAAGCCATCCTTGCTGCGCGCCGCCTGCCACAGATCCCACAGGCTGCCGTTGAGGATTTTCATGAAGATATCGGCTGCCTTTTCCTGTTCGGCCATCGGAACTTTCTCCAGGAAACGCGAGATGGCGAGGAAACCGCCCTCCTGTCCATTGCCGGCAAAGATGCCCAGGCTTTTCGCCGCCGATTCCTGCAGCTGGCCGCGCAAGGCTTCCGCGCCCGCCTGCGGCATGGCGCGCGCCGCATAGCGGGCGGCGGCCTGCTGGCGCAGCTCCGGATCTTGCAGTGCGGCACGCAAACGCATCCATTCCGTCACGCTGTAATTGTCATCGGCGGGAATGCGCAGGAAACTGAACGGGTCGCTGGGGTTCACGCGCATGCCGGCCAGAAACACCGTCGCGCCATCGACCGTGACGGGCTGCATGTAATTCTGGTACTCGCGCGCCTGGCCCGTCTTGTCGCGCAATTTGTATTGCACCGAGGGCCCCACATTCTTCAAGTCCTTGTTATGCGCATTCTTGCCCGCCGAACCCAGGCGCTTGTCCAGGCCCACGGCAAATTTCTCGTTAAAACTTTCCGCCTTGCTGACGGCGCGCACATCCTGGCCGGCGCTGAGGTTTTCCACGTTAAACGGGCGGAAAGCCGACCATTCCACCGTATAGGAATTGCCATCGCTGCGCTCGAGCGGCGTGCTGCCGCCCACTTCGCCGCCGATGTCGAAGCGTTTCGTCGTCTTGCCCGTCATCGGATAGCCCGTCAACTTGAGCTTGCTGCCGCCATCTTCAAAGCTGGACTGGTACAGGGCCAGGCCCTTGTAGAGCAGCGGCTGGTTAACCTTGATGGTGGCGGGGAAAGTCTCGCCCGTGGCATGGTCGGTGATCACCACGTCGCTGGCGAACAGCTTGGGCATGCCCGTGCTGTAGAAATCGATATGGAATTTCTTCAGCAAAATCGTGATCGGCAAATCCTGGATCAGCACGCCATCGGCCTGGGGAATGATGGCCGTGTTGCTCGACGAGCCTTCCGGGATCATGGTATTGCCGCGGAAAGTAGGGTTCGACAGGCTCAAACGGTGCTGGGCGGGAATGTCGGCGATCACGCCGCTGCCGGCAAACGGCGTCTTGCCAAAGAACCATTGTTGTACGCGTATCGGCATTTCCGAGTCGAGCAAGCCGCCCACGCAGATGATGACGATGGCGCCGTGGGCAAAGATATAGCCCCATTTATTGGCAGCGCCCCGCTTGGCGGCCACCAGGGTGGCATTATCCTTCTCGACCACCTTGGCCGCATAGCCGGCGTCTTTCAGGCGCATCACCATCTGCTGGGCCAGCACGGCACGCGGCAGCGGCGCCTGCCATTCCATCTTGTGATGAAAATTGCGCAACGATTGCTCGCGCACATTGTCGCGCCAGCTGCGCATGTCCTTGAGCATTTTCGGTGCATTGCGCACGATGCACAGCGAAGTCGAAGCGACGAGGAAACCCATGATGACCAGGAACCACCAGGCCGAATACACGGAATACAGGCTCAGCTTGTCGAAGACGGCAAACCAGAACGGACCGAACTGGTTAACATAGTTGGGCATGGGCTCGTTCTGCTTGAGCACGGTGCCGATAATGGACGCCACGGCGATCAGCGTCAGCAAGCTGATGGCAAAGCGCATCGACGAGACCAGCTCGACGAATTCGGCCAGGCTGCGGCGCTGGGTTTTTAACTCGATTCCGGTCGTGCCTGTGCTCATACGTGGATACTCATACGGGATATGCAATCTTCAAGAAAATGTAGGCATGGAGCAGAGTGTTTCTCCGCGCAAGGCGGCAGCATACTCCTGTTTGCCCCCTGCCATGAAAAAGGGCAGCCTGTGGAGACGGCCGCCCTGGTTCACGCGCGCTGATGCGCCTGGCAATCTCTTGCCACTATGAAAACTTACTTCAGGCCGGCGATATAATCGGCTACGGCGGCGATTTCATCGTCCGACATGCGGGCGGCGATGGTGTGCATTTGCGCGCTGTTCTTGCGGGCGTCGGCCTTGGTGCTGCGGAACATGGTCAGCTGGGCCACCGTGTAATCCTGGTGCTGGCCGGCGATGCGCGGATACTGGACGGGAATGCCATTGCCCGTCGCGCCATGACAGCTGGCGCAGGCGGCAACTTGCTTGGAAGCAATACCACCACGGTAGATTTTCTTGCCCAGGTCAATCGTGTCCTTGTTTTTCGCGGCGCCCGGCTTGGACAGCTGCGCGCCCAGGTAGGCGGCGATATTCTTCTTGTCGGCGTCGCTGAGCATCTTCGCGTACGTCGTCATGACGGGCTGGTTGCGCTCCGGCGTGGTGAAATCGACCAGTTGCTTGTAGATATAGCTTTCGTGCTGGCCAGCCAGCTTCGGATTGACCGTGATGGTCGAATTGCCGGCCGCGCCATGGCAGGACACGCAGGCGGGCAAGCCGCGCGCCGCATCGCCGTCCGCGTACAGGGTGGCGCCCTTGGCGGCATCGGCCTTGACGGCAGGTGCCGGTGCTTCGACCGCGGACGCAGTGGCCGATACAGCCAGCAAAGCGAGCAGCATGGATTTGATAAACGGTGAAAACGCACGATTCATTCAGGCACCCTGAGACAGTGAGAAATTAGTGGTGGACATTGCCGCGCCCCGTGGATTTTTGCTTTATTTTCAGGGCCGCAAGCCGCATCGCTGCTACGCCGGCAACAATAAACAACCCCTTATTGTACAATAGCTTCTTGGCGTTATCGCTCCCTTATCGCTCCCTTTTGTTGCTTTACTACTCCCATGTCAAAACTCTGGCAAGCCCGCTTCTTTACGACCGTCAACCAATTGCGTGACCTGCCCGATACCACGGTGCCGGAAATCGCCTTTGCCGGCCGCTCCAATGCCGGTAAATCGACCGCCATCAACATCTTGTGTAATCAGAAAGGCTTGGCGTTCGCCTCCAAGACACCTGGCCGTACCCAGCATATCAACTATTTCTCCATCGGCGGCGCGCACGTGGCGCAGCATCGCAAGGATGCCACCATCGTCGAAGAGATCGAATGCCTGCTGGTCGACTTGCCGGGCTATGGCTACGCGGAAGTATCGGGCTCGGCCAAGTTGCACTGGCAGCGCCTGCTGGGCGACTACGTGCAGCGCCGGGAACAATTGGCCGGCTTGATCCTGATCATGGATTCGCGCCGTCCCTTCACCGACCTGGACATTCAAATGCTGGAATGGTTCGCCCCCACGGGTAAACCGATTCACTGCATCCTGACCAAGGTCGATAAGCTGAACCGCAATGAATCGGTCAACGCGCTGCGCCAGGCGAAAGCCAAGCTCGACAGCTATGTGGATGAAGACGGCGTCGGTTTCCCGTTCACCGTGCAGCTGTTCTCGGCCTTGAAACGAGTCGGCATCGACGAAGCCAACGACAAGATCATGGAACTGGCCGGCATCAGCGAAGACGGCGCGGCCCAGATGGTCGAGCTGATCGAGATGGAAGACGATGTCGAACCGGAAGCAGGAACCGACAAACCGGCTTGATCGAGATCAACGCTGCGTAAAAAAAAAGGCTGCCCGTTCACACGGTGCAGCCTTTTTTGATGGCCGTGCGCACCTAGCGCCGTCCCGGCCCTGGCCGCTTCTCGGAAAAGAATTCCTGGCGCAGGAAGGCAGTCAGCTCGGCCGTATCCTCGACGCGGGCGCTGAGGTTGACGTTGCGCCCCAGGCGTCGCGATTCCCAGACGAAATCGCCGGGTTTTTCGGCACGGATCAGCTGGATCATCTTCTTGATGATGGCCGTTTCAATATCGGGCTCATTGCCCAGTTCTACTTTTTCCTGCTTCAGCCAATTGCGCTTGAAGTTGCCGTTCCAGCCCTTGAACTTGACTTCGGCGCTGAACGAGGTCTGATTGATGATGGAAAACACGCCGCCCGAATCCTCGCGGTCGCTGCCGGAATTACGGCCCTGGGCGCCGGCGATATTCGCCTTGGCCACGCGCATGGCGCGGTCGTTTTCGCTTTCCTCGGCCGGTGGCGCGGGGTTCTGCGCCTCGCGCTGCTTGCGGCGCTGCTCGATCATCGAACTCATGTCGTCGGCCGGTGGCGGCGGCAACGGCACTTTCGACACCAGCGGCGGCGTGAACGTTTCCAGTTTCGGCTTGTCGCGCGGCACGTCCTTCGTCACCACGCGCTTGCTCGGCGCCGGTGGCGGTTTCACTTTGGCAACCTTCGTATCCTTGGGCTTGGGCGTGGGTTTCGGTTGCGGCTTCGGCTGCGGCTTGTCCTTCAGCGGCGCAATATAGACCATCGCGCTTTCCTTCTTCGGCGGCGGAATCTTTTCTATCGTGTCGCTGCGAAACAGGACATACGCAGCCAGCAGCACGTGCAGCAGGACGGACACGCCGAGCGCCACCTTGCGCATGGTGCTGGTCCTGGACCCGTAGGCCGGTGGTGGCTGGATCACTTGCCCGCAAGTGGGACAAATGTCGGAATCGGCAGCCATCAAATGGGTCGTGTCATGCAAAATGAATCGTGCTTTCTGTGTAGCGAAGAAATAACATTACAGGGCAGCCATAGTGCCAGAGTCCCTTGCTTTTGGGAACACTTCCTCGGCCTTTCCATCCCGAAGCGTACAGGATAGCGGCATTCCTTGCAGCGCTACCAGAGTACCCGAGCCGTCCCTTGACGGTTGTTACCGTATGTATCATGGCCCATACAAAACCGGCGCCGCATTCACGCTGGAACGGGGCGCCAGTCATGGGCATGCAAGGCGTCAGGCCTTGCTGTCGAGTATTAACAGTTGCTCGTCCGTCAGCGGCCCCGTGCCGCTGTACTTGTCCAGGAACAAATAGATGACAGGAGTGATGAACAGGGTAATGACTTGCGAAAACAGCAATCCTCCCACGACTGCCAGGCCCAGCGGCTGGCGCAGCTCGGCGCCCGCGCCCAGTCCCAGGGCGATCGGCAAGGCGCCCATCAGGGCCGCCGCCGACGTCATCATGATGGGCCGGAAACGCAGGATGCATGCCTGGCGGATGGCCTCGGCCGGACGCAGGCCTTCATTGCGCTGCGCATGCAGGGCAAAGTCGATCATCATGATGGCGTTCTTCTTGACGATACCGATCAGCATCAAAATACCGATGATGGCGATCATGGTCAGGTCCATGCCGAACAGGCGCAGAGTCAACAACGCCCCCACGGCCGCCGACGGCAGGCCGGCCAGGATGGTCAGCGGGTGGATATAGCTTTCGTACAGCACGCCGAGCAGCACATAGATCACGGCCAGCGCGGCGATGATGAGGATGATCTGGCTGGACTGCGAATCCTGGAACACGGCCGCATCGCCGCCGTAGCGCGTGATGATGGAGGCCGGCAAGCTCATTTCCTTGCCCATCACGTCGATCTTGCCCGTGGCCACGCCCAGCGGCACGTCGGGCGCCAGGTTGAAGGCGATGGTGACGGCTTGCAGCTGCCCCTGGTGATTGACGGAGGTGGGACCGATCGTGCGCTCCACGCGGGCAATGCTTGACAACTTCACCAGCTCGCCCGACTTGCTGCGCACGGAGACGCGCGTGAGCGCATCGTCGTACTGGCGGTCTGGCGTGGCCGCTTCCAGGATCACGTAATAGCTGGCTGCCGAGGAATAGATGGTCGACACTTGCCGCTCGCCAAACGCGCTGTACAGGGCCGTGCGGATGTCGGACATCTGCACGCCCAGCAGATTGGCCTTGTCGCGGTCGATCTTCAGCGACGCCTGCAAGCCCTTGATCTGCGAATCGCTGGTGACATCGCGGAAAGCCGGGTCGGCACGCATGCTGGCAATAAATTTTTCCGCCCAGTCGTTCAAGGCGTCGGGGCTCACGCTTTGCAAGGTGTACTGGTAGCGGCTCTTGCTCTGGCGCCCGCCCAGCTGCAAGTTCTGCACGGGACGGAAATACACGGCCATGCCGGGCACGGCGCTGGTGGCGCGGCGCAGGTTTTCCAGCACCACCGGCATTTTCGGCCGTTCGCTGCGCGGCTTCAGCACCATGAACATGCGGCCCGTATTGCCGCCGCCGACGAAAGACGTGACGTCCTGGACGCTGGGGTCCGCCTTGAGCACGGCCGCCACGCGCGCTTGCAAGTCCTGCAAGGCCGCCGAGGAAATATCCTCCGACGCTTCCGTATTGACCTGGATCTGGCCCAGGTCTTCCTCGGGGAAGAAACCCTTCGGAATGGTGGCATACAGCAGCACCGTCAGCGCGAAGGTGCACACGGCGATGA
This sequence comes from Janthinobacterium sp. GW822-FHT07H11, assembly GCF_058798615.1. Classification (NCBI taxonomy): domain Bacteria; kingdom Pseudomonadati; phylum Pseudomonadota; class Betaproteobacteria; order Burkholderiales; family Oxalobacteraceae; genus Janthinobacterium; species Janthinobacterium sp. GW822-FHT07H11. The sequence goes on along the minus strand of NZ_CM179507.1, from coordinate 838,111 downwards.
ACAGCACCACGTTGCGGTGCGCCAGGGCCTTGTCGAGCAGATGCACGTAGCCGTTGCGCAATTTCGTGAAACCGGCCTCGAAATGGCGGCCGATAAAGGTTTTTTCGCCATGCGTGGGATCGCTGTCATTGTGTTCGCGTGTATCGGCGGGCAGGAAACGGCTGGCCAGCATCGGCACCAGGGTCAGCGACACGATGGCCGAGACGAGGATGGACAGCGAAACGACGACGGCAAACTCGTGGAACAGCAAGCCGATCACGCCCGGCATGAAGAAGATGGGGATGAACACGGCCACCAGCGAGACGGAAATCGAGATGATGGTGAAACCCATCTCCTTGGCGCCCACCAGGGCCGCCTGGATCGGCTTCTTGCCCATCTCGATATGCCGCACGATGTTTTCCAGCACCACGATGGCATCGTCCACCACCAGGCCCACGGCCAGGGTAATGCCCAGCAGCGAGACATTGTCGAGGCTGTAGCCGAGCCAGTACAGCAGGGCCAGCGCGCCGAGCAGCGAGATCGGCATGGTGACGGCCGGAATGAAGGTGGCCGCCGCGCGGTGCAGGAACAGGAAGATCACCAGCACCACCAGGATCACCGTGAGGGCCAGGGTCAGGTTGACGTCGTGGATCGCTTCGCGGATCGAGACGGAACGGTCATTGACCAGGCTGATCTGGATGGAAGCGGGCAATTGCGCCTTAAAACCAGGCAAGAGTTTGCGCACGGCATCGACCACCTGCACCGTGTTGGCGTCCGGTTGCCGCTGCACCAGCAAGGTGATCGAGCGCTCGCCGTTGAAACTGCCGGCCGTCTTGGTCGACTGGAAACTGTCTTCCACCTCGGCCACGTCCTTCAGGCGCACGGGCTGGCCATTGCGCGTGGCAACGATAAGTTCGGCAAAGTCTGCCGCCTTCATCATTTGCGGATTGCCCTGGATGGTCAGGGTCTGGCTGGGGCCATCGAGGATGCCCAATGGCGAATTCGTGTTCGAGGCGCGCAGCGCGGCGGCCAGCTCGTCCATCGTCAGGTTGCGCGCGTTCATCAGGTCGGAACGGGCGCGCACGCGCACGGCAAAGCGCTTCTGGCCGTTAACGCTGACCTGGGCCACGCCAGGCAGGGTCGACAGGCTCGGGGCGATCAGGTTTTCCGCATAATCATTGAGATCCGACAAGTTCAACGATGGCGACGTCATCTGGATGAACAGTACCGGTGCATCGGCCGGGTTGACCTTGCGGTAGGACGGCAAGTCCGTCATTTCCGTCGGCAACTGGCGCTGCGCGCGCAGCAGCGCCGCCTGCACGTCGACGGCCGCCTCGTTGACATTGATGCTGGCGTCAAACTCCAGGGTCAGCGAGGTATTGCCCAGGGTACTCGTGGAGGTGATCAGGCTCAGGCCGGCGATGGTGGAAAACTGCTTTTCCAGTGGCAAGGCAACGGAGGAAGCCATCGTATCGGGGCTGGCGCCGGCCAGGTCGGCGCTGACGTTGATGACGGGCGTGTTGTAACTCGGCAAGGCCGCCACCGGGATGTGGCCATATGCCAGCACGCCGGCCAGGATGATGGAGAGCGACAGCAGCACCACCATGACGGGGCGGCGGATACTCAGTTCGGACAAGTTCATGCTGGCTTGCCCTGTGCGGCCGCGGCGCCATCGGTACCGCCGCGTTTTTCCGCCAGGCGCACCTTGCCGCCCGGACGCAGGTTTTGCTTGCCATCGACGATGACCTGTTCATCGCCTTGCAAGCCCGTCACGACGGCATGCGGGCCGAACGCATACACGCGGGCAATCTTGCGCACCTTGGCCGTGTTATCGGGCTCCATCGAGTACACGAAGATGCCCGTGGTATTGGTGATGATGGCGTTTTGCGGGATCACCAGCGCATCCTTGAGCGTGCGCACGGTCAGCTGCGTATTCACGTACTGGCCGGGCCACAGGTCGGTGCCGCCATTATTGAAACGGGCCTTGACCTTGATCACGCCGGTGGCGGGGTCGACGGCATTGTCAATAAAGCTGAGCTTGCCTTCGAGCTGCTTGCCACCCGCATCCGACAGCAGCGCCGTGACCGGCACCTCGCCCGCCTTCTGCGCCGCCAGCAAGCCAGACAGACTGCTTTCCGGCAAGGTAAACGACACGTCGATGGGGTCGAGCTGGGTGATGCTCGTCAGCGAAGTGGCCGGCTGCACCAGGCTGCCCGGGTAGACGCCGATGGCGCCCACCCTGCCGCCCATCGGTGCGCGCAACACGGTGTAGCTGGACTCCACCTGGGCCGCGCGCAGGGCGGCCTGGTCGGCCGCCAGCAGGGCGCGTGCCGCGTCGAGCTGGCTTTGCAGGGTGTCGACGGCGCCCTGGGCGATGAAATTCTTGCTCAGCAAATCCTTGCTGCGCTTGAGCTGGCGTTCGAAGTCTTCCACCGAGGCACGGTCGCGCAATACCTGCGCCTGCGCCTTGTCGACGTTCGCATGTTCGCTGCGCGCGTCGAGTGTAAACATCAGCTCGCCCTGCCTGACGAACTGGCCTTCGCGGATATGCACCTTGGTGATGGTGCTGGTCGTCTGCGGATGCAGGTCGACGTTGCTGATCGGCATCACGCTGCCATTGGCTTGCAACACCATCGGCACGTCCCGCCGGACGGGCGCGACCACGCTGACCGTGGTGGGTGCCTGTGCCCCACCCTTGCCGCCCTTGCCGGCGGCCGCTCCAGCGGACTGATGATTGAAATACCAGATGCCGCCACCGATACACAGGGCCGCACCCACCACGATTGCCAGGCTAGTTTTTTTCATTTTCTGTCACGCTGTTGCAGCGCCGGGCTGCAGGTTGAATGTAATTGCCAGGGAGCTAGCAGCGCAATATTGTCGCACGGAAATGCTCATTTTCCCGCGTAATATTCGGGCACGATGAGGGTCACTTCCAGGCCGCCATCCACGTGATTGGCCAGCAAAACCGTGGCGCCGTGCTGCTCGGCGATGTTGCGGGCAATGGTCAGGCCCAGGCCCGTACCGCCCGATTCGCGCGAGCGCGACGTTTCTATCCGGTAAAACGGTTCGAAGACCTTGGCCAGCTGGTCCGGTGCAATACCGGGCCCGCCATCGCGGATGCGGATGCGCGCCGCGCCCGCGATGCGCTCGACGGTCACCTGTGCATACTGGCCATATTTGACGGCATTGTCGATCAGGTTCACCAGGCAGCGCCGCATGGCGATGGGCCGCCCCATCAGCGCCATGCCCGCATGGCCGCTCAGGGTCACCTTCTGGCCGGCATCGGCCGCGTCGGAGCACACGCTGTCGAGCAGGGAATCGAGATCGAGCGCCTGCATGGCTTCCGTGCTGTCCATCGAGCGGGCCAGGTCCAGTCCTTCCTTGACCATGCTCTGCATGGCTGACAAGTCGCCCACCAGCCTGTCGTACAGCTCCGTATCGGCCACCTTTTCCAGGCGCAGGCGCAGGCGCGTGAGCGGCGTCTGCAAATCGTGCGTGATGGCCGCCAGCATTTGCGTGCGCTGGAAAATATGCTGGCGGATGCGCGCCTGCATGGCATTGAAGGCGGCGCTGGCCTGGCGGATCTCGCTGGCGCCCGACAGGGCCAGCGGCGGATGGTTGATATCGTTGCCCAGGTCTTTCGCCGCCTGCGCCAGCTGCTTGAGCGGGCGCATGGTCATGCGCGTGACCAGGTAGGCGAGGATGGCAATGCTGATCAGGAAAGGCAACAGGGTGACCCAGTCGCTATGCTCGCCGAACGGCGGCTGCTGGCGCGGCGGCAAGACCATCAGCCGCAGCACGTGGCCATCCTGCATGCGCACGTCGAGATTTTCACAGGTGCCGCCCCAGGTCTTGGGGCCGAACAGGGTGGCCGGCTTGCGCGGCTTGACGCAGGCGGCCGGGCGCTCGGCCACGGCCGTCACCTTGAAGCCCTCGCCCAGCTTGGCCTGCAGCGCGCTGGAAAATTCCGTCGGCACACCGGGCGTGTGCTCGGCCTCGGGGCGCAGCTCCAGACGCACGCTGCCCTTGTTGGCCACCTTCAGGTAGGCGGCGCGCGATGCCAGCGGCACCACATCGGCCGCCATCACCAGCTGCTCCGCCCGTTCCACGGCATGGTAATCGCGGTATTGCTCGATGGCGCGCTGGCGCTCGCCCACGGCCAGCCACTGCGTCAGGGCGGCCGAGGCCACCACGCCGATCAGCAGGAACATGAAGACGCGGCCCGTCATCGAGCCAAAGAAGGCCCTCACGCGTGTGGCTCCACGTTGACCTGGCCGGCCAGCACATAGCCGCCATTGCGCACGGTCTTGATGATTTGCGGCAAACGGGCATCTTCACCGAGCTTTTGCCGCAGGCGGCTGATCTGGATATCGATCGAGCGGTCGAACGGGTCGGCGTCGCGGCCCTGCGTCAGGTTCAGCAGCTGGTCGCGGTTGAGCACGCGGTTCGGGTGTTCCAGGAAGACGCGCAGCAAACGGAATTCCGCGCCCGACAACATGATCACCAGGCCGCTGGGATTGAGCAGGTGGCGCGCCGTCAAGTCCAGCGTCCAGCCGGAAAAGCGGATCTGCTGTGCCTTGTCCGATGGCACGTTCGACGGCATGGCATGGCTGCGGCGCAGCACGCTGCGTATGCGCGCCAGCAATTCCCGCGGCTCGAACGGTTTCGGCAGATAATCATCGGCGCCCATTTCCAGGCCCAGGATGCGGTCCAGCGGCTCATTGCGCGCCGTCAACATGATCACCGGCACCGTCGATTGCGCGCGCAGCTTGCGGCACAGGGTCAGGCCGTCGTCGCCGGGCAGGTTCAAATCGAGCACGATCAGGTCGGGCCGCGTTTCATCGAGTATTTTCCACATGCCGGTACCGTCGGCCGCGCCGAGCGTGCGATAGGCGTTCGTTTCCAGGTAATCCGCCAGCAGGCTGCGGATGTCGCGGTCGTCGTCGACGATGAGAATTGTAGAAGTGGGTTCCATGAGACGAATTATCCCCACTTCGCCCCCCCTTGCACAGCGCATTTGTATCGTCTTGTATATAGGAGACCCGGCGAAACATATAGATACAAACTGTCGGACAGCGGACACTTCGGGGAAACATGCGGCGTCCAACATGATGCCATGTGCAGCGACATGTACATCTCTCATTACTTATAAAGGAATCAAGATGAACGCCTCCCTTACAACCTTGCGCAAGAATCTGATCATCGCCATGAGCGTACTCGGCATGGGTGCGGCATCGCTGACCGCCCACGCCCAGGAAGCGGCCGCCAGCGCGCCCGCCGCCAGCACCAAAATGCACCATGAAGGCCAGCGCGGCCAGCACCACGGTGGCAATCGCGCCGAACGCATGGCCAAATACCAGGCCCGTCTGCACGACAAGCTGAAACTGACAGCCGCGCAGGAACCGGCCTGGGCCACTTTCACGGCCGCCAGCGCGCCGAAAAAACCGATGGGCGACTGGAAGGCCAAGCGCGAAGCGATGGCCAGGCTGTCGGCGCCGGAACGCATGGAGCAATGGATCGCCATGTCGAAGGAACGCATCGCGGATCAGGAAAGCCGCCTGGCTGCACTGAAAACCTTCTACGCCGTGCTGACGCCGGAGCAAAAGAAGGTGTTTGATGACAGCGTGCCTGGCGGCAAGCACGGCGGCCACCGTGGTGGTCACCATGGCATGCAAGAGCATCCCAAAGCTGGGTAGGTCGGATTAGCGGCAACGCCGCGTAATCCGACAACATCGTTGATGTATGTGGTGGCGTCGGGTTACGCCCTGGCGGGCTAACCCGACCTACCCCGACCTGCCCGACCTGCCCGCCCTACTCCTCTAGCTTGCGCAAGGAAGTCAGGAAGGTGGCAGCGTTCTGGAAACCGATCACGCGCGACTGGGCGATTTCCTGCCCCTGCGGGTTGAACATGATGATGCCCGGCGGGCCGAACAGCTGAAAACGCTTCAGCATGGCCTTGTCGTCCGCATCATTGGCCGTCACGTCCACCTGCAGCAGCACGGCTTGCCCCATCTTCTCGCGCACGGCGGGATCGACGAAGGTCAGCTTTTCCATCTCGATGCACGACACGCACCAGTCGGCATAAAAGTCCAGCAAGGCCGGCTTGCCACCCAACTGCGCCAGCGCCGCATCGAGCTGCGCCACGGTCTTGACACGCGTAAAAGCTTGCGCGTGCACTTGGCCGCCACCGAGGTGCGCCAGCGGCGCCAGCGGGTCGCGGCCACCGCTGGCCACGCCCACCAGTTGCATCGCGCCCAGCACGGCAAACACGAGGCCAAAGGCCTTGGCGATCCAGGCGTGCTGCGCGCCGCTCTTGCCCACCAGCAAATACATGCCATAGCCGACAAACAGCACCGTCCAGCCCAGCATCTGCACGGCGCCCGGCAGCACGGGCGAGACAAGCCACCAGGCCACGCCCAGCTGCAGCACGCCAAAGAAGCGCTTGACGGCATCCATCCAGGCGCCGGCGCGCGGCAGCAAGGTGCCGGCCGATACACCGACCAGCAGCAGCGGCACGCTCATGCCCACCGCCATGGCAAACAGGGCGCTGCCGCCGATGACGACGTCGCGCGTCTGACTGATGTACAGCAAGGCGCCGGCCAGCGGCGCGGCCACGCAGGGCCCCACGATCAGGGCGGAAATGGCGCCCATGACGAATACGCCCGCCAGGCGGCCCGACGATTGCTGGTTCGACACGGACGTCAGCTTGCCTTGCAGGAAAGCCGGCACTTGCAGTTCATACAAGCCGAACATCGACAGCGCCAGGCCCGCCATCAGCAAGGCAAAGAAGCCCAGCACCCACGGGTTTTGCAATTGGGCCGCCAGGCCTTCGCCCGCCAGGCCGGCCGCCACGCCCAGCGCCGTATAGACGATGGCCATGCCCAGCGCGTAGGTCAGCGACAGCAGCAAGCCGCGCGAGCGGCTGACCTTGGCGCCATCGCCAATGATGATCGACGACAAAATCGGCACCATCGGCAGCACGCACGGCGTAAACGCCAGGCCCAGGCCCAGCAGCATGAACAGGGGCACGATGACGAGCAGCTTGCCGCCCTTCAGGGCCGCCTCGATCTTGCCCATCTCGCTTTGCGCGGGCGCGGCGCTTGCCGCCAAGGGGGCCGCAGCGACCGGCTCGGGCGTGCTGGTGATATCGGCCTGGGGAATGCTCAGCACGGACACGCCAGGCGAGGCCTGCGCCTGCGGACCGTTGACGGCCGCCGTGTCGACTGCCGGTGCTGCGGGCAAGGCGAATTTCGACGGCAGGCCCGCGCCGGGCGCCATGCTCTGCCCGCCGCCAGCGCCCACCAGCTTGGCTGTCGCATCCTGCGGCGCATAGCACAGGCCCTTGTCGGAACAGCCCTGTCCCGTCGCCTTCAGGGTGAACGCGCCGGCAGCCTCGACGGGAATGGTGATGGTCAAGGTCTTGCGGAAGGTTTCCACGTTCTTCTGGAAGGTGTCGTCGAACTTGACCTTGCCGGGTGGATACACCGGCGTGCCCAGTTTGGCGCCCACGGCCTCGAACTTGAAGCGCTCGTGGTACATATAGTAGCCATCGGCGATCACATAGGTGACGGCGATGGTGGACGGGTCCTGCATGCGGGCGGAAAACTTGAAGGCCAGTTCCGGATCGAGGAATTCATCGTCGGCACGGGCGTGACTGGCGCCAAAAACGGCCATGGCCAGCAGCAAACAGGTGGCAAGCCAGATCAGCAGTTGATGCAGGGGAGCGGCGCGCGCGGAGGCGCTGGAGGGGAAACGGGACATGAACTACCTTTTCGACCATTCGACGGAGGACGCGCGGAGCAGGCAGCGCATGTGCCGGGCCGGCGCGAAAGAAGAATAGTACACCGCAGCAAGGATAGCTGCAGCAGAAAACAAAAAAGCCAGGCTAGGCCTGGCTTTCTCAGATGCAATTACTGAGATTACTCGCCAGCAACTTCAACTGCTTCGGTCGTATCTGGACGATCCATCAGTTCAACGAACGCCATAGGAGCGTTATCGCCGACGCGGAAACCCATTTTCAGGATACGCACATAACCACCGTTACGGTTGGCAAAACGTGGGCCCAGTTCAGCGAACAGCTTGACGACCATTTCGCGGTCGCGCAGGCGGTTGAAGGCCAGACGCTTGTTTGCCAGGGAGTCGGTTTTGCCCAGGGTCAGAATTGGCTCGACAACGCGGCGCAGTTCTTTTGCTTTTGGCAGGGTGGTTTTGATCGCTTCGTGACGCAGCAGCGATACTGTCATGTTGCGCAGCATTGCCAGACGGTGGGACGAGGTACGATTCAGTTTACGGAGGCCGTGACCGTGACGCATGATAAATCCTTTCGGTGAGTGTTTAAATCCAGTTCTTCGATCAATGAAACCTGGGGCTTCATCGCGGACCGGTTTGGTACTTCAAAAATAAAAGCCTGGGACACCTGTCCCAGGCAGTTTGCGACAACTACGAATTACTTTTCCAGGCCGGCAGGCGGCCAGTTTTCCAGCTTCATGCCCAAGGTCAAGCCGCGCGATGCCAGCACTTCCTTGATTTCGTTCAGGGACTTGCGGCCCAGGTTTGGCGTTTTCAGCAGTTCGTTTTCCGAACGTTGGATCAGGTCGCCGATGTAGTAGATGTTTTCCGCTTTCAGGCAGTTCGCCGAACGCACGGTCAACTCCAGGTCGTCGACTGGACGCAACAGGATAGGATCGACCAGCGGAGCGCGCGATGGCGCTTCGGCGGCAGCTTCCGTGCCTTCCAGGGCAGCGAACACATTCAACTGGTCCACCAGGACGCGGGCCGACTGGCGGATCGCTTCTTCCGGCGAGATCACGCCGTTGGTTTCGATGTTGATGATCAGCTTGTCCAGGTCGGTACGCTGTTCAACGCGGGCCGATTCAACGAAGTACGATACGCGGCGCACTGGCGAGAACGACGCATCGAGAATGATGCGGCCGATGGTCTTGTTCGTGTCTTCCGACAGGCGACGCACGTTACCAGGAACGTAGCCGCGGCCTTTTTCAACCTTGATCTGCATGTCCAGCTTGCCACCGGCGGTCAGGTGGGCGATCACGTGGTCAGGGTTGATCAGTTCGACGTCATGCGGCAGGTCGATGTCGGAGGCCAGGATTGCGCCTTCGCCTTCTTTTTTCAGGGTCAGGGTTACCGAATCGCGGTTGTGGACTTTGAAAACCACACCCTTCAAGTTCAGCAACAGATCGACGACGTCTTCTTGCACGCCATCGAGGGAGGAATATTCGTGGACGACGCCAGCGATCGTCACTTCGGTCGGCGCGTAGCCCACCATCGACGACAGCAGAACGCGGCGCAACGCGTTACCCAATGTGTGGCCATAGCCGCGCTCGAACGGTTCCATCACGACCTTGGCGTGACCTGCACCGAGAGCTTCAACATCGATAATACGTGGCTTCAACAAACTGTTTTGCATGAAATGTCCTTTTCAATACCCTCGGCTCATTACACCGATAAGGCTGATGGCATTAGTGAAACGCCCACTTTACCGAAGCAAAGTGGGCGGAGATCTTGCTACTGACTACTATTAACGCGAGTACAGCTCGACGATCAGCGATTCGTTGACGTCGTTAGCGATTTCGTTACGCTCTGGCAGGGACTTGAAGGTACCTTCCATTTTCTTGGCATCAACCGAAACCCAGCTAGGCATGCCAACTTGTTCGGCCAGCGACAGTGCTTCAACGATACGCACTTGCTTTTTCGATTTTTCACGAACAGCGATGATGTCGCCAACTTTGACCGAGTACGAAGCGATGTTCACAACGATACCGTTCACGGTGAACGCTTTGTGGCTGACCAATTGACGCGCTTCAGCGCGGGTCGAGCCAAAGCCCATGCGGTAGCAAACGTTGTCCAGACGCGTTTCCAGCAACTTCAACAGCGTTTCGCCGGTGTTGCCTTTACGACGGTCTGCTTCAGCGAAGTAGCGGCGGAATTGACGTTCCAGCACGCCGTACATGCGCTTGACTTTTTGCTTTTCGCGCAGTTGGTTACCGTAGTCCGAGGTGCGGGCGCCGGATTTGACACCGTGCTGGCCTGGCTTGACGTCCAGTTTGCACTTGCTGTCCAGCGAGCGACGTGCGCTCTTCAGGAACAGGTCTGTACCTTCACGGCGGGAGAGTTTTGCTTTAGGTCCGATATAACGTGCCACGATACTTCCTTTTTTTAAATGATAACGCCCCAGCCACATGCATGATCAAACACACTGATGCGGTTAGGCGCTAGTCTGATTTGGTTTCAATCAGACGGTGGCTGAAAACGAAAAACCCGTCAAACAGGATTTGACAGGCAAGAACAGCCGGGCAGTATAACCGTTTCCGGCTCCCTGCTCCAGCGTTTTCACACAACTGTACTGAGTTACAACAGACAGCAAAGCAGCTGGCGCCGAAGCGCCCTCTGCAACACTATCTTAGATACGACGACGTTTCGGTGGACGGCAACCGTTGTGCGGTACCGGCGTCACGTCCTGGATCTCGGTGATCTTGATGCCCAGGTTGTTCAGCGCGCGAACAGCGGATTCACGACCAGGACCTGGGCCCTTGATACGCACTTCCAGGTTCTTGACGCCACACTCAACAGCCACTTTACCAGCGGCTTCCGCGGCGACCTGCGCTGCGAACGGGGTCGATTTACGCGAACCCTTGAAGCCTGCACCGCCGGAGGTAGCCCACGACAAGGCATTGCCTTGACGATCGGTGATGGTAATGATGGTGTTATTGAACGATGCGTGGACATGTGCGATGCCTTCAGCGACGTTCTTTTTAACTTTTTTACGCACGCGTGCTGATGCGGCGTTATTTTGCGACTTGGCCATAATTATTCCCTAGCGGATTATTTTTTCAGCGATTGAGCGGCTTTACGCGGTCCCTTGCGGGTACGTGCGTTCGTACGCGTACGCTGGCCACGGCAAGGCAGACCCTTGCGATGACGCATGCCGCGGTAGCAACCCAGATCCATCAAACGCTTGATGTTCATGGACAGTTCACGACGCAGATCGCCTTCGACGATGAATTTACCTACTTCATCGCGCAGTTTTTCCAGTTCGCTGTCATCCAGATCTTTGATCTTTTTGTTGGTTGCTACACCGGTCGATGCACAGATTTTCTCTGCGCGTGGACGGCCCACACCGTAGATGGCCGTCAGGCCGATAACGGTATGCTGATGATTTGGGATATTAACCCCTGCAATACGTGCCATTTGTTATTCCTCGATTAACCTTGACGCTGCTTGTGACGTGGTTCCACGCAGATAACGCGGACTACGCCTTTGCGCTTGATGATCTTGCAGTTGCGGCAGATCCGCTTGACTGATGCGAGAACTTTCATTTTTGGGCTCTTTCTTTCGCTTCTTTGGTTTGATTCAGTGTGTTACTTGGTACGGAACACAATGCGGGCTCGGCTCAGGTCGTACGGCGTCAACTCCACCGTCACCTTGTCTCCAGGGAGAATGCGAATATAGTTCATCCGCATTTTACCTGAAATATGCCCGAGCACCACGTGTCCGTTCTCCAGCTTCACTCGAAATGTTGCATTTGGGAGATTCTCAAGAATCTCGCCCTGCATCTGTATGACGTCGTCTTTTGCCATTCGGTATGTTTACCGCGCTTAACGCGTCGGAATTCCGCCCTTGAAATTTGCTTTGCGCAGCAGCGAATCATATTGCTGCGACATCACGTAGTTCTGTACTTGCGCCATGAAATCCATGGTGACAACTACAATAATCAATAAAGAAGTACCGCCGAAATAGAATGGTACTTTCCACTGGGCTTGCATAAATTCCGGCAATAAACACACCAGGGTGATGTAGACTGCGCCGGCAAGTGTCAAGCGTGTCAGGATCTTGTCGATGTAACGGGCTGTCTGCTCGCCTGGACGAATCCCGGGAATGAACGCACCGCTTTTCTTCAAGTTATCCGCTGTTTCCTTGCTGTTAAATACCAGCGCTGTATAGAAGAAACAGAAAAACACGATCGCCACTGCGTACAACAGCGCATGGATAGGCTCACCAGGCCCCATCGATGCTGCCAAATCTTTCAAGAACCGCACCGCAGGGTTAGCGTTGTCGGCGCCCTTTGAAAACCAGTCCACGATAGTGGCCGGAAACAAGATGATCGAAGAAGCAAAGATCGGCGGGATCACGCCGGCCATGTTCAGCTTCAACGGCAAATGGCTGGTTTGACCGCCATAAATCTTGTTGCCTACCTGGCGCTTCGCGTAATTGACCAATATTTTGCGCTGACCGCGTTCGACGAATACGACGAAGAACGTTACCAGTGCTACCAGGATCACGATGAAAATCGCTGAAAAGCTGCTGATCGAGCCATTCGACACCTGAGTGAACAAGCCACCCAACGCCGACGGCAGACCGGCTGCAATCCCGGCAAAAATGATGATCGAGATGCCATTACCCAAACCACGCTCGGTAATCTGCTCACCCAACCACATCAAAAACATTGTTCCGGTCAACAAAGTGACGACCGTCACGAAGCGGAATGCAAGACCAGGTTCCAACACCAGACCAGCTTGCGACTCCAGTGCGACTGCAATGCCTAACGCCTGGAACAGTGCCAGGGCAACCGTAAAGTACCGGGTGTACTGGGTGATCTTGCGACGACCTGCTTCGCCTTCTTTTTTCAACGCTTCCATCTGCGGTGACACGATCGACAGCAATTGCATGATGATCGAGGCCGAGATATAAGGCATGATACCCAGCGCAAACACTGTAAAACGAGACAAGGCACCGCCCGAGAACATGTTGAACATGCCCAGGACGCCGCCTTCGTGCTCCTTGAACAGCGAGGCTAATTGTGTCGGGTCAATCCCGGGAACCGGGACGTGAGCACCGATACGATAAACCACCAATGCGCCAAGCAAAAACCAGAGCCGTCCCCAAGGGAAACCGGCCGCTGCACTTTTAGCAAGTTGTGGATTAGTCGCCAATTTTCGCTCCGATCAAGCTGTTAGCGGTCAACTCAGGCTACCGAGCCGCCGGCTGCTTCGATGGCGGCTTTCGCGCCAGCGGACACTTTCAAGCCCTTCAAATTCACCGCTTTGGTGATTTCGCCGGACAAGATCACGCGCACGTCACGGGCCAACACGCCCAGAACGCCAGCTTGCTTCAAGACCAGAATGTCGACTTCGCCAACAGCCAGGTTGTTCAGATCGGACAGGCGCACTTCAGCTTTGAAGGTTGCGTGCATCGATTTGAAACCGCGCTTAGGCAGACGGCGTTGCAGAGGCATCTGACCGCCTTCGAAACCGACTTTATGAAAGCCGCCCGAACGCGATTTCTGACCTTTGTGACCACGACCCGAGGTTTTACCCAGGCCGGAGCCGATACCGCGACCGACGCGACGCTTGTAGTGCTTAGCGCCTTCGGCTGGTGCAATAGTATTCAATTCCATGATTTGCTCCGTTCGTGTAAGCCCGAAGGCTTACCCGACAACTTTAACGAGATACGATACTTTATTGATCATGCCGCGTACGGATGGGGTGTCTTGCAATTCGGAAACCGAATTTACACGACGCAGACCCAGACCGCGCACGGTAGCGCGATGCGATTCGCGCGTACCGATCAAGCCCTTGACCAATTGCACTTTGACTGTGTTTGTCATTTTGTCCACCTTAAGCCAGAATGTCTTCGACCGACTTGCCGCGCTTGGCAGCGATATCGGAAGCAGTGCTCATTTTCGACAGGCCGTCCAGCGTAGCGCGTACCAGGTTGTATGGGTTGTTCGAACCGGTGGATTTCGCCACCACGTCCGTCACGCCCATCACTTCGAAGATAGCGCGCATGGCGCCACCAGCGATCACGCCGGTACCAGGCTTAGCCGGGTTCATCATGACCTTGGAGGCACCATGACGACCAACAACCGTGTGATGCAAGGTACCGTTTTTGAGCGGCACTTTGATCAGGTTGCGACGAGCTTCTTCCATTGCTTTCTGCACGCCAACTGGCACTTCTTTCGATTTGCCCTTGCCCATGCCGACGCGGCCATCGCCATCACCAACTACGGTCAGCGCGGCGAAACCCATGATACGACCACCCTTGACCACTTTGGTCACGCGGTTGATCGCGATCATTTTTTCGCGCATGCCATCATCCGGCTTGTCGCTTTGCATTTTTGCTTGCATTTTTGCCATGATTGATCCTTAGAACTTCAGACCGGCTTCGCGTGCGGCTTCTGCCAACGCTTTCACACGGCCGTGGTAACGGAAACCGGAGCGGTCGAACGCAACTTCGGTAATTCCTGCTTTCAACGCTTTTTCAGCGACGCGCTTGCCGATCAAGGCTGCAGCAGCGGCATTGCCGCCTTTGCCGGACTGACCTGCCAGTTCAGCGCGAACTTCCGCTTCAGCCGTCGAGGCCGAAACCAGGACTTTAGCGTCCGGGCTGATCAGGTTGGCGTAAATGTGCAGGTTGGTGCGATGCACCGACAAGCGATTTACTTTCAGTTCCGCAATCTTGATGCGGGTTTGGCGTCCGCGGCGAAGCCGTGATTCTTTCTTATCCATCGTCAGCCCCTAATTACTTCTTCTTGGTTTCTTTAAGCTTAACCACTTCGTCCGCATAGCGAACGCCCTTGCCCTTATAAGGCTCAGGAGCGCGGTAAGCACGAACTTCAGCGGCTACCTGGCCAACCTGTTGACGGTCGATACCTTTAATCAGGATCTCGGTCGGGGTTGGTGTTGCGCAGGTAACGCCGGCTGGCATGTCATGCACTACAGGGTGCGAGAAACCCAGGGACAGATTCAGCTTGTCGCCTTGAGCTTGCGCCTTGTAACCCACGCCTACCAGGTTCAGCTTTTTCTCGAAACCCTTGGTGACGCCAACGACCATGTTGTTGACCAGTGCGCGCAGCGTGCCGGACATGGCATTGGCTTCGCGGCTGTCGTTCGCCACGTCGAAACTCAGGGTTCCTGCATTGTTTTCTACTTTGACCAGGCCGGTGAGGGCTTGGGAAAGCACGCCCAGCGGGCCTTTTACGGTGATCGCTTGTGCGGAGATGGCGACTTCGGCGCCAGCTGGCACTACGATAGGCATTTTAGCTACTCGAGACATGTGTAACTCCTTAAGCCACGTAGCAAATAACTTCGCCGCCGACACCGGTAGCGCGTGCTTTGCGGTCAGTCATGACGCCTTGCGGAGTCGACACGATCGCCACACCCAAGCCATTCATCACAACAGGGATCTCGTCTTTACCCTTGTAGACGCGCAGACCCGGACGGGACACGCGCTCCAAGCGCTCAATGACGGGACGGCCAACATAATACTTCAAACCGATCTTCAGTTCCGCCTTGCCACCAGCTTCGGCAACAGCGAAATCTTCAATGTAACCCTCGTCCTTCAGGACGTTGGCAATCGCAATTTTGACTTTCGACGATGGCATGGCCACGGTCGTTTTTTGCACGCCTTGTGCGTTGCGAATGCGGGTCAGCATATCGGCGATAGGATCGCTCATACTCATTGCATATTCTCCTATTACCAGCTTGCTTTTGTCATACCCGGAATTTCACCACGCATGGCGAATTCACGGAGCTTGATACGACCCAGACCGAATTTACGGAATGTGCCGCGCGGACGACCGGTGATGGCGCAACGGTTACGTTGACGCGTCGGGTTCGAGTTACGTGGCAGCGCCTGCAGTTTCAGGCGAGCTTCGTAGCGCTCTTCTTCCGATTTCGATTGGTCATCGACGATGGCCTTGAGAGCTTCGCGCTTAGGGGCGAATTTCGCCACCAGGTCAGCACGCTTGATCTCACGATTAATCAGTGACAGTTTGGCCATGATCAGTTCCTGAAAGGGAATTTAAAGGCGGCGAGCAAAGCTTTGGCTTCGTCATCGGTCTTAGCGGTTGTCGTGATGCTGATATTCATACCGCGCAACGCGTCAATCTTGTCGTATTCGATTTCAGGGAAAATGATCTGTTCCTTGACACCGATGTTGTAGTTACCGCGACCATCAAATGCACGGCCGTTCACACCACGGAAATCGCGTACGCGTGGCAGAGCCACGGTAATGAAGCGATCCAGGAACTCGTACATGCGAGCGCCGCGCAGGGTGACCATCGTACCGATCGGATAACCTTCACGGATTTTGAAGCCTGCGATCGCTTTGCGGGACTTGGTGGTCACTGGCTTCTGGCCGGCGATCTTGGTCAAGTCGGCAACAGCGTGCTCGAGAACTTTTTTATCCGCGATGGCCTCACCAACACCCATGTTCAGGGTGATCTTGGTCAGGCGTGGAACTTCCATCACCGACTTGTAACCAAACTTGCTGGTCAGGTCGGCAACGACTTTTTCTTTATAGAATTCTTGGAGACGTGCCATGATTTCTTAAGCCTTCACTACTTCGCCGGAGGATTTAAAGATGCGGACTTTCTTGCCGTCCACTTCTTTGAAACCCACGCGATCTGCCTTGCCAGTCGCTGCATTAAACAATGCAACGTTGGACACGTGAATTGGCATGGTCTTATCGACGATACCACCAGTTACGCCAGTCATCGGGTTTGGCTTAGTCGCTTTTTTAGCGATGTTAATGCCGTCAACCACGATATGTTCAGCATCGATACGCTGCTGTACCACACCACGTTTGCCCTTGTCTTTCCCGGTCAGAACGATGACTTCGTCGTTTTTACGAATCTTATCCATTACGACTCCTTACAGGACTTCCGGTGCCAGGGACACGATTTTCATGAACTTCTCAGTGCGCAGTTCGCGCGTGACAGGTCCAAAAATACGGGTACCGATCGGTTCCAGCTTGGCGTTCAACAGTACGGCGGCATTGCCGTCGAACTTCACCAGGGAACCGTCTTGGCGGCGAACACCTTTAGCGGTGCGCACAACCACGGCGTTATAAATTTCACCTTTTTTGACACGGCCACGTGGCGCAGCAACCTTGACGGTTACCTTGATCACATCGCCAATGCCAGCATAACGGCGCTTGGAGCCGCCCAATACCTTGATGCACATTACTTCTTTGGCACCGGTATTGTCAGCCACTTCGAGCCGGCTTTCAGTTTGAATCATAGTATTCTCTTTCCCAACTTAAGCCGAAGAATCCACACAATGTAGACCCACGGTCAGTCTTGGTCCCGCCAGAGCCGCCCTGCTGGGCTTCACTGTTTGGGTGCATGACCTTCATACATCAACTGACCGCGAATGCTACTGTCTGTGGCCAGACACTTTGCGGCGTTACATGAACGAAGCCCGCAAGTATTACATACAATTTGCGGGCCTGCAAGTACTAATTAAAACCCACCGCCGAAACGGTGGTTTTTATTTAAACGGTTGGTGCGGCTTGAACCACACGTGTCACCGTCCATGCCTTCGTTTTCGAGATCGGGCGACCTTCCTGGATCTCGACCGTATCACCGGCCTTGACTTGGTTGGTCTCGTCATGCGCGTGATACTTGTTCGAACGCATGATGATCTTGCCATACAAAGGATGTTTTACGTGGCGCTCGATCAGAACGGTAACGGTCTTGTCCATCTTGTCCGAAACCACTTTACCGATCAGCGTGCGCTTGAGCGACTGTTTCACTGGTTCGTTCATTTGGCTTCCTTCAGATTCATTACCGTCTTCACACGCGCGATATCGCGGCGTACCTTCTTGAGCTGCGAAGTGTTGCTCAGCTGTTGCGTAGCGATTTGCATACGCAGGCCGAACTGTGCCTTCAACAGGTCATTCAGCTCTTTTTGCAGAGCCGGCTGGTCCTTGCCGCGGAGTTCAGATGCTTTCATATACAACTCCAATTATTGGCCGACTTGACGTACGACAAACGTCGTAGCCAGTGGCAGTTTAGCGGCGGCAAGACGGAAAGCTTCCCGTGCCAGCGCTTCATCAACGCCATCCATTTCGTACAGTACTTTGCCTGGCTGAATTTCAGCGACGTAGTACTCAGGATTACCTTTACCGTTACCCATACGGACTTCAGCCGGTTTGTTCGAAATCGGTTTATCCGGGAAAATACGGATCCAGATACGGCCACCGCGCTTGATGTGACGCGTCATTGCACGACGCGCCGCTTCAATTTGACGCGCAGTGATACGACCGCGCGCAACTGCCTTCAGACCGAATTCGCCAAACGACACGGCGGTGCCGCGGCTGTGCGAAATACCGGTATTACGGCCTTTCTGCTCTTTACGATACTTTCTGCGTGCTGGTTGCAGCATGATTATTCTCCTGCTTTCTCAGCTGGTGCTGCTGCGGCGGCCGGTTTAGCGGCGGTACGCACACGTGCACCTGGTGCTGTGGATGGTTTCGCACCGGCACCGGCTGGACGTGGACGGCCAGCTGGCTTGCCATCGTCACGGCGTGGGCCGCGGCTTTTCTTCTCGTCAGCTGGGGTATCGATGACTGGTGCATCGCCGTTAGGCGCGCGGTCACCCTTGTATACCCACACCTTGACACCGATGATGCCGTAGGTGGTCGACGCTTCGCTGGTACCGTAGTCGATATCGGCGCGCAGGGTATGCAGAGGCACGCGGCCTTCGCGGTACCACTCTTTACGCGCGATTTCGATGCCGTTCAGACGACCGGACGACATGATCTTGATACCGAGAGCACCCAGGCGCATTGCATTTTGCATTGCACGCTTCATGGCGCGGCGGAACATGATCCGTTTTTCCAGCTGCTGAGCGATCGAATCGGCGATCAGTTGCGAGTCGATTTCTGGCTTGCGAATTTCTTCGATGTTCACGTGAACAGGTACGCCCATGATCTTGGTCAAAGCGGACTTCAGTACTTCGATGTCTTCGCCTTTTTTACCAATGACCACGCCTGGACGCGAGCTGTAGATCGTGAAGCGCGCGTTCTTGGCTGGGCGCTCGATAACGATGCGGCCAACGGAAGCGTTCTTCAGTTTCTTTTTCAGGTAAGCACGTGCTTTCAAGTCTTCGTTCAGCATGGCAGCGAAATTACCGTTGCCTGCATACCAGCGCGAAGCCCAGTTACGGGTGACCGCCAGACGGAAACCGGTTGGATGAATTTTCTGACCCATCGTGGCTCCTTAGTTACCGACAGTCACGTAAACGTGACAGGATTGTTTCGAAATACGGTCGCCACGGCCTTTTGCACGCGCGGTGAAGCGCTTCAAGACCGGACCTTTTTCGACGTAGATCGTTTTCACGAACAATTCGTCGATGTCGGCGCCATCATTGTGCTCGGCGTTCGCAATTGCGGATTCCAGAACACGCTTGATGATCGCAGCACCTTTTTTCGGGCTGAATTGCAAGATGTTGAGTGCTGCGTCAACTTTCTTGCCACGGATCAGGTCAGCAACCAGGCGGCCCTTTTGGTCCGACAGGCGCACACCTTTGAGGATAGCTTTAGTTTCCATTATTTCTTAGCCTTTTTGTCAGCTGCATGGCCCTTGAACGTACGGGTCAGTGCGAATTCGCCGAGCTTGTGACCAACCATGTTTTCGGAAACATAAACCGGCACGTGCAGCTTGCCGTTATGTACCGCGATCGTCAGGCCGATGAAGTCAGGCATGATTGTCGAACGACGCGACCAGGTTTTGATTGGCTTTTTGTCTTTGGCTGCTTGCGCGGCTTCAACTTTTTTCACCAGGTGGGCGTCACAGAACGGCCCTTTTTTCAATGAACGTGTCATGTGCTACCCCTTATTTCTTGCCGCGGCGCGAGACGATCATGGAAGTAGTACGCTTGTTGCTGCGTGTCTTCTTACCCTTAGTCTGTTGGCCCCAAGGCGAAACTGGATGACGACCAGCTGCTGTTTTACCTTCACCACCACCGTGCGGGTGATCGACCGGGTTCATGACCACACCGCGAACGGTAGGACGAACACCGCGCCAGCGCATCGCGCCAGCCTTACCGATTTTACGCAGGCTGTGCTCGGCATTGCCGACTTCACCAACCGTAGCACGGCACTCGATGTGCACGCGACGTACTTCACCCGAGCGCAGACGCACTTGAGCGTAGGTGCCTTCACGTGCCATCAGCACAACGCCAGCGCCGGCGGTACGTGCCATTTGGGCACCTTTACCTGGCAGCATTTCGACGCAATGCATCACGGTACCGACTGGGATGTTACGGATTGGCAAGCAGTTACCCGATTTGATCGGTGCTTCCGAACCGTTCATCACGCTGTCGCCAACGGCCATGCCTTTGGTTGCGATGATGTAGTGACGTTCGCCGTCGGCGTAGCACAACAGAGCGATATTCGCGGTGCGGTTTGGATCGTATTCGATACGTTCCACTTTCGCTGGAATACCATCTTTGGTGCGCTTGAAGTCGATCAAGCGATAGTGTTGCTTATGACCACCACCGATATGACGGGTGGTGATGTGACCGTTGTTGTTACGACCAGCGGTCTTGGATTTCTTTTCAACCAGGGCAGCGAACGGACGACCTTTGTACAGGTCGGCATTCACCACCTTCACCATGCCGCGACGGCCTGGCGAGGTTGGTTTCATCTTAACGAGTGCCATTATGCAGCCTCCTCGGAGAAGTTGATTTCCTGGCCAGGCTTCAGGCACACGAAAGCACGCTTGGTATGGTTACGACGACCGTTGAACTTGCCGGTGCGCTTTTGCTTACCTTCGCGGTTTGCAGTTTGCACGGACAGAACTTCAACCTTGAACAGCAGTTCGACCGCTGCCTTGATTTCAGGCTTGGTTGCATCCGGCAGTACGCGGAATACAATTTGCTCGTTCTTTTCCGCGACCATGGTGGCCTTTTCGGAAATCACGGGCGCCAACAGCACCTTCATCAAGCGTTCTTCGCTATGTTTCAAAATCGCGCTCATGCCAGCATCTCCTCAATCTTGGCCAATGCAGCTTTGGTGACCAGGATCTTCTTGTAGAACACCAGGGACATCGGGTCTGCGTGACGTGGCTCAACGACGAGTACGTTAGGCAGGTTGCGCGATGCCAGTTCCAGGTTTTCGTTCAGAACGTCGGTGATGATCAGAACCGAATCAAAGCCCAGGCCGTTCAATTTTTGCGACAGCAGCTTGGTTTTTGGCGCGTCGATCGTCAGATCGTCGATGACGATCAGGCGCTCTTCGCGAGCCAGCTGCGACAGGATCGAGCAGATACCTGCGCGATACATTTTTTTGTTCACTTTGTGGGTGAAGTTTTCGTCAGGCGAGTTCGGGAAAATCCGACCACCGCCGCGCCACAGTGGCGACGACGACATACCAGCACGAGCACGGCCGGTACCTTTTTGGCGCCATGGCTTTTTCGTCGTGTGGTGAACTTCTTCACGGTCTTTTTGCTTGCGGTTACCACTACGTGCATTCGCTTGATAAGCGATGACGACTTGGTGGATCAGCGCTTCGTTGTAGTCACGGCCGAAAATCGTATCGGCTGCAGCAACGTTCGAGGCGGCTTGACCTTGCGCATTCAGAAGCTTGAGTTCCATCGTTTAAGCTCCCTTCTTGGCTTTGGTTTTGATGGCTGGCGAGACAACTACCTGGCCATTTTTCGCACCTGGAATCGCACCTTTGACCAGCAGCAGCTGACGGTCGGCATCGATACGGGCGATCACGAGGTTCTGGATCGTACGGTTAACGTCACCCAGATGACCGGTCATGCGCTTACCAGGGAAAACGCGACCTGGATCTTGTGCCATACCGATGGAACCTGGAACGTTGTGCGAACGCGAGTTACCGTGCGTTGCACGGCCAGAAGCGAAGTGGTAACGTTTGATAACGCCTGCATAGCCTTTACCGATGGTAACGCCTTGCACGTCGATCTTTTGACCGACTTCGAACAGGGAAGCGGCGACAACATCGCCAGCTTTCAGTTCAGCGGCTTTGGCAGCGTCGACACGGAACTCTTTCAACAGAGTACCGGCTTCAACACCAGCTTTAGCGTGATGACCAGCAACAGCTTTGGTCACGCGGGATGCGCGACGTTGACCGAATGCGACCTGAACAGCGGAATAGCCATCTGTTTCAGGGGTTTTGATTTGCGCAACACGGTTGTTCGATACGTCCAGCACGGTGACAGGAATCGAGTCCCCTTCATCCGTGAAAATGCGCATCATACCAACCTTGCGACCGAGAAGGCCTAGGCTCATTTTTTCTCCATTCCCACCTGCGATTGGGCGGGGCTTGTTTAACTACAAAGTAACGTAGGACTCAAAAAAGACGAATCCATACCGAAGCCGGCTAGTATATAGCACAAAAACCCTTGACGCAACAAGTTAACACGAGGTATGTCAAAGTGTTGCGCAGCGCCACTGCGACAGTTGTCAGCGGCGCTGCCAAGGTCGGCTAACTTGGCATAGATCGCCTATTCATGCGGCTCTGCAGCGGGCGCCACCGCCCCCTTGCCCACCTGGTACCAGTCGACCTTGCGCGTGGCCACCATGATGGCCGCCAGCACGGCGAACAACAGGATGCTGCCCATCACCAGCGCATTGTTTTCCGAGCTCAATAATCCAAACAGCGCGCCATACAGCATGGTCAGGGCCACGCCGAAGCCCAGGCCGCGCCTGGCGTCGTGCAATACGTGCGCCAGGTAAAAGCTGGTCAGCGCGATGCAGGCGGCGCTGGCGCTCAGGTAGGCGGCCAGGAAGGCGATATGCTCGGCCAGCCCCACCAGCAGCAGGAAGAAGATCACCAGCGACAGGCCCACCAGCAGGTATTGCACCGGATGAATGGGCAGGCTCTTCAGTATTTCAAAGATGAAGAAGGCGGCAAAGGTCAGCGCCACGAACAGCAAGCCATATTTGGTGGCCCGGTCCGACTGTGAATATACATTCACCGGCTCGATGAAGCCCACGCTGAAGCGCTCGACCTGGCCCAGCGGCGCGCTGTCGGGCACCTTGAACTCGCCCTCGATGGCGCTCAGCTGCGTTTGCGCATTGGTCGCCAGCGACGAGATGTTCCAGTCCACGCTGAAGCCTTGGGCGTCGATCTGCCGGTTTTTCGGCGAAGGCAGGAAGCGCCCGCCAAACTGCGGATGGGGCCAGTTCGACTTGATGTGGATCTGAGTGTTTTTCGCAACCGGCACGAAATGCTGGCGCTCGATGCCATCGAGGCCCAGGTCAAAGCTGAAGCGCACCTGCTGCGGCGACGCCAAAGGCAGGCCGCCCAGCGGCGCATGCAGGCCGCTGCGGAAGGCGAACAAGTCGGAGCCCTGTTCGAACTCGATCTTCCGGCCACCCCAGTCGATCTTCGGGATATTGCGGATGCCGCGCACGTCCTCGATCGACAGGGCAACAAAGGGTTCGCCCACGGTCACGCGCGAATCGGGCGACTTGCGCGGCAGCTGGGCGCCGGCCGGCACCGTAAAGTCGCCCTTGAACGCATGCTGGCCGCTGTAGACCAGCACCTGGTGGATGCCGCGGTAGCGGCGGTCCGTCTCGATGCTGCCATTGACCTGCAAGTCATTCGGATACACGAGCAGGCGGCGCTGCACCGTGCGGCGCAGCAATTCCGTGCGTACCGGCAATTTCACGTCCTGCGCCTTGTCGTCGCCCTTGGCCACTTCCACGCGCTCCTCGTACTGCTCGGTGTAGGGAATCACCAGGATGGGACCGATGATGGTTTGCTCGCGCACCGAATCGGCGGCGATGCTGTTGACGGCCTCCTGGCGGAATTCCATCCGCTCCTTGATGGTTTCCTGAATCATCAGCAACGGCAGGCCGATCAGCAACATCAAGCCGAACACGATCAACGCTTTGACGAATAAAGTTTTTTGCATGGCGCATCCTTGAAGTAAGGATGCCAGTGTAGAAAAATCATGTGCGCTGAGTATGCGCTGCGTGTGAAGTCTGGAAAAAATGCACGCTACGCCAGCGGCAGACACAGGCGGGCGCAGGCGCCGCCATCGCGATGATTAAAGACCTCGGCCGTACCACCGTGCAGCGAGGCCACCTCGCGCACGAACGGCAGGCCCAGGCCCGTGCTTTTGCCGGATGCGGGGCGCGGCAGCGAGTAAAAGCGCTCGAAGACGCGTTCCTGCGCATACGCCGGTATCCCCTCGCCCCGGTCGCGCACGCTGATCTCCACCTGCGCAGCACGGCGTTGCGCCCGCAGGTCGATACAGCTGCCCGGCGGCGCGAAACCGGCCGCGTTGTCGAGCAGGTTGCCCAGCGCCTGGCGCAGCAGCAAGGCATCGCCCTGCACTTCGGCGTCGTCCGCGCGCAACTGCAACTGCACGCCGCGCGCGGCCAGCGTGGCGGCCGCATCCTGCGCCACTTGCGCCAGCAGCGGCGCCAGCGCGATACGCTCCGGATGATCGAGTCGCTGCTGCTTTTCCACGCGCACCAGGGCCAGCAGCTTGTCGATCAGCTGCCGCTGACGCGCATTCTGCTCGAGGATGCTGCCAAGGAACTGGTGCCGCTCGGCCGCAGGCATGTCTTCCTGCAGCAGTTCGGCCGAGGCCTGGATGGCGGCGATCGGACTTTTCAATTCATGCGCGAGCGTGTGCATCAGCTGCTCCACATACTCCTTGCCTTCGAGGCGGATGCGCATCGCTTCCAGCGCACGCCCCAGGGTGCCGAATTCATTCCTGCCCAGCGCCGGCAGCGCCACCTTGCGCCCCGCCTCGACCTCGCCGATATAGCGCATCAGCTTGCCAAGCGCATGGTGCAGCCACCAGGCGAACGCCAGGCCGATCAGCAGCGACAGCAGCAACAGCACGGCGCCGCGCTGCAGGATCTTGCGCTGGCTGCGCTCGACGAACGCCTGCACGCTGGCATTCGGCTTGGCCACCGTCAGCACGCCGATCACCGCGTTGCCGTCGCGGATAGGCGCGGCCACGTGCATCACCGTCGACATCTCGTCATCGGGGCGGCTGCGTGTGCTGCGCGCGCCATACCGGCCCTGCAGGGTCAGGTAGACGTCGTTCCAGCGCGAGTAGTCGCGGCCCACGTCACGCCCGCTGGAATCGAACAACACCATACCGCGCCGGTCCGTGATATAGATGCGGTAATCGAGGGTCTGCTTGCGCACGCCATTGATGTTGATATCCACGCCGTGCCGCGCATAGTCCTGCATGCGCTCGAGCACCGGCGACTGCGGCAAGGTGCCCGCCCGCATGTCAGGCGCCACCAGGCTGGCCAGCAGTTGCGAGGTGTCGACCAGGGTGTCTTCCAGCGTCGAGCGCACGCCCGGCTTGACCTGCTCCATGAAGACGTTGAGCAGGAACCACGCGGCCAGGCCGACGACCAGGAAGTAACCGAGCAGGATGCGCAGGCCGATTCTCATGCGCTGGCCAGGCTGTAGCCGAGGCCACGGTGAGTCTGGATGGGGTCGAGCTGCGCATCGATGGCGCGCAGCTTGGCGCGCAGCGATTTGACGTGCGCATCGACGGTGCGCTCGAGCGTGTCTGGCGCGCCGCTCCACACCCGTTCCATCAGCTGCGCGCGCGACAGCACGTGGCCGGGATGCTCGAGCAGCGTTTTCAGCAACAGGTATTCGTAACGGGTCAGGTCCAGCGGCTGGCCATGGAACAGCACCTTCGCTTCCAGCGCGCGCAATTCGAAGCGCGCGGGCGCGGCGCGGGCGGCTATCGCCATGCCAGCCTCGCGCGGCGCCTGCGTGCCGCCTGCGCGGCGCAGGATCACGCGGATGCGCGCCACCAGTTCGCGCGGCGAAAACGGCTTGGTGACGTAATCGTCGGCGCCGATTTCCAGGCCCACGATGCGGTCGATCTCGTCGCTGCGGGCCGTCAGGAAGATCACCGGCACGTCGGAAAACTGGCGCAGGCGACGGCACACTTCCAGGCCGCTCATGTCGGGCAAGCCCACGTCGAGCACCACCAGCACGGGCATAGGCGCCGCGGCGCCGACATCCGGGCGCAGCGCGGCCAGCGCCTGCTCGCCCAGCATCACATGGCGCGGCGCAAAGCCGTCCGTACGCAAGGCATAGGCGATGCTGTCGGCGATCGCCTGTTCATCTTCCACGATCAGGATGGTCTTGGACATGCGTGAGCGCCGCGGTGAAGGAGAGACCCGGAGTATCCACGAAGCGGGCAAGCGCCGTCAATCGCGCGCACTCCCGCATCGCGGGAAAGCCCCCAGGCGGACAGGGCGCCGCAATCGTGTTGCCGCCAGACGGCTGCGGCAACACCGTCGCCCCGAATGCAATCAGGGCCGGTGCCATCGATGATGGAACCGGCCCTGACGGCCTGGCACGGATCACCGCGCCGGCGGGCGCCACCCTGCTGGGTAGCGCGAGAAAATCTTATTGCAGTTTGATTTCGACATCAACACCAGCTGGCAGGTCCAGCTTCATCAGCGCGTCAACGGTTTTGTCCGTTGGGTCAACGATGTCCATCAGGCGTTGGTGCGTGCGGATCTCGAACTGATCGCGCGAAGTTTTGTTGACGTGCGGGGAACGCAGCACATCGAAACGCTGAATACGGGTAGGCAGTGGTACTGGGCCTTTGACGACAGCGCCGGTACGCTTCGCGGTTTCAACGATTTCCAGAGCGGACTGGTCGATCAGTTTGTAATCGAAAGCCTTCAGGCGGATACGGATTTTTTGGTTTGGTGTCGACATGGTATTTCCTTAAAAGAACGAACCGCGCAATCTGCACGGCAATGAGGTAACACGGGAATTTCTGACGCAACAACCGTCAGGGTCGACATGATAGCACCAAAATGCTTGCCAACCCCGGCAGTTGAATAAAAAGAGGGGCGCCGGGCGACGACGCTTCCTCCTTTATGCAGGCTTAAGAATTAAGCCAGGATTTTGGCAACCACGCCGGCGCCGACGGTACGGCCGCCTTCACGGATAGCGAAGCGCAGGCCTTCTTCCATCGCGATCGGGTTGATCAGCTTGACGGTGATCGACACGTTATCGCCTGGCATGACCATTTCTTTGTCTGCTGGCAACTCGATCGAACCAGTCACGTCCGTCGTACGGAAGTAGAACTGTGGACGATAGTTGTTGAAGAATGGCGTATGACGGCCGCCTTCGTCTTTCGACAGCACATAGATCTCGCCGGTGAAG
The DNA here is from genome assembly GCF_058798615.1 of Janthinobacterium sp. GW822-FHT07H11. NCBI lineage: Bacteria > Pseudomonadati > Pseudomonadota > Betaproteobacteria > Burkholderiales > Oxalobacteraceae > Janthinobacterium > Janthinobacterium sp. GW822-FHT07H11. The sequence continues at coordinate 811,189 of NZ_CM179507.1, read as the reverse complement.
TGCGCATGCGGCTTGATCGAACCTGGCTTGGCCAGAACCTGACCACGTTGCACGTCTTCACGCTTGGTGCCGCGCAGCAGCAGACCAACGTTGTCGCCTGCTTGACCTTGGTCCAGCAGCTTGCGGAACATTTCCACGCCGGTGCAAGTCGTTTTGACGGTATCGGTGATACCGACGATTTCGATCTCTTCGCCGACTTTGACAATGCCGCGCTCGATACGACCGGTCACAACGGTACCGCGACCCGAGATCGAGAACACGTCTTCCACTGGCATCAGGAACGCACCGTCAACTGCGCGCTCTGGCGTCGGGATGTAAGCATCCAGCGCATCGGCCAGACGCAGCACTGCGTCCACGCCCATTTCGCCTTCTTTGCCTTCCAGCGCCATACGTGCCGAACCTTTGATGATAGGCAGGTCGTCGCCTGGGAATTCGTACTTCGACAACAGCTCGCGCACTTCCATTTCAACCAGTTCCAGCAGCTCTGCGTCGTCGACCAGGTCGCACTTGTTCAGGAACACGATGATGTATGGAACGCCAACTTGGCGGGCCAGCAGGATGTGTTCGCGCGTCTGTGGCATTGGGCCGTCAGCTGCGGAGCACACCAGGATCGCGCCGTCCATCTGCGCGGCACCGGTAATCATGTTCTTGATGTAGTCGGCGTGGCCTGGGCAGTCAACGTGAGCGTAGTGGCGGGTAGCCGTTTCGTACTCGACGTGGGCGGTGTTGATCGTGATACCGCGCGCTTTTTCTTCTGGTGCCGCATCGATCTGGTCGTATGCTTTGGCTTCGCCGCCGAATTTTTTCGACAGAACCGTTGCGATTGCAGCGGTCAGCGTGGTTTTACCGTGGTCGACGTGGCCGATGGTGCCGACGTTGACGTGCGGCTTGGTCCGTTCGAATTTACCTTTTGCCATTTTATTCTTCCTTAGAACAATGATTTAAATGTAGGGACCGGCATTCTCGTGAAAGCCGGCCCGGAACTTCTATTACTTAGCTTTCGAGCTTACGATTGCTTCAGTCACATGCTTAGGTGCTTCAGCATAGTGCTTGAATTCCATCGTGTAAGTCGCACGGCCTTGCGTTGCGGAACGCAACGATGTGGCGTAGCCGAACATTTCCGACAGAGGCACTTCGGCCTTGATGATCTTGCCGCCACCGCCAGCAATTTCATCCATGCCTTGTACCATGCCGCGACGCGACGACAGATCGCCCATCACGGTACCGGCGTAGTCTTCCGGCGTTTCCACTTCCACGGCCATCATCGGCTCCAGGATGACTGGCGACGCTTTGCGGCAGCCATCTTTGAATGCCATCGAAGCGGCCATGCGGAATGCATTTTCGTTCGAGTCAACATCATGGTACGAACCGAAGAACAGCGTAACTTTTACGTCAACAACTGGGTAGCCAGCCATCACGCCCGAAGTCAGCGTGTCGCGCACACCTTTTTCAACTGCAGGGATGTATTCGCGAGGCACGGTACCGCCCTTGATCGCGTCAACGAATTCGAAGCCCTTGCCTGGTTCTTGCGGCTCGATCTTCAGAACCACGTGACCGTATTGACCACGACCACCCGATTGCTTGACGAATTTGCCTTCCGACTCTTCGCACACTTTACGGATCGTTTCGCGGTAAGCCACTTGTGGCTTGCCGACGGTCGCTTCAACGTTGAATTCGCGCTTCATGCGATCCACGATGATGTCCAGATGCAACTCGCCCATACCGGCGATGATGGTCTGGCCCGATTCTTCATCGGTACGCACGCGGAACGATGGATCTTCTGCTGCCAGACGGTTCAGCGCCAGGCCCATTTTTTCCTGGTCGGCCTTGGTTTTTGGCTCAACCGCTTGCGAAATCACCGGCTCAGGGAAGACCATGCGCTCCAGAACCACGCTTGCCTTGTCGTCGCAAAGCGTATCGCCAGTGGTGGTGTCTTTCAGACCCACGACCGCGGCGATGTCGCCAGCGCGCATTTCCTTGATTTCTTCGCGTTCATTGGCTTGCATCTGCACGATACGGCCAATACGCTCTTTCTTCTGCTTCACGGAGTTCAATACCGAGTCGCCCGAATTCAGGGTACCCGAGTAGCAACGGATGAAGCACAACTGACCCACGAACGGATCGGTTGCGATCTTGAACGCCAGCGCCGAGAATTTCTCGTTGTCGTCAGCTTTACGCTCGACAGGCTGCTCGTCCTCGTCCAGACCAGGTACTGGTGGAATGTCGATTGGCGATGGCAGGTACTCGATCACCGCGTCCAACATTGCCTGTACGCCCTTGTTTTTAAAGGCGGTACCGCACAGCATTGGAACGATTTCGCTGGCGATGGTACGCTGACGCAGAGCAGCCTTGATCTCGGCTTCCGACAGGTCGCCTTCTTCCAGGTACTTGTTCATCAGCTCTTCCGACGCTTCAGCAGCGGCTTCAACCATGTTCTCGCGCCACTTGGCAGCTTCAGCTGCCAGGTTCGCTGGAATGTCGCCGTATTCAAACTTCATGCCTTGCGAAGCGTCGTCCCAGATGACCGCTTTCATCTTGACCAGATCGATAACACCGGTGAAGACATCTTCAGCGCCGATAGGCATCTGAATAGGGACTGGGTTGGCTTTCAGACGCGAACGCATCTGATCGTAGACCTTGAAGAAGTTGGCGCCGGTACGGTCCATCTTGTTCACGAAGGCCAGACGTGGCACTTTGTACTTGTTAGCCTGACGCCATACCGTTTCCGATTGTGGCTGCACGCCGCCGACTGCACAGTAAACCATGCAGGCGCCATCCAACACGCGCATCGAACGTTCCACTTCAATGGTGAAGTCAACGTGGCCCGGGGTGTCGATGATGTTGATGTGGTGAGCTGGGAAGTTGTTTGCCATGCCTTTCCAGAAGCACGTAACAGCAGCCGAGGTAATCGTGATACCGCGCTCTTGCTCCTGTGCCATCCAGTCGGTGGTGGCAGCGCCATCATGGACTTCGCCCAGCTTGTGGTTCACGCCTGTGTAGAACAGGACGCGCTCGGTCGTGGTCGTCTTACCTGCATCGATGTGAGCGGAGATACCGATATTGCGGTAGCGCTCAATGGGGGTCTTGCGGGCCATAATTAATCCTAAATGAATGGACAAAACCGAGCAGCATTTTTTTGCAAAAATGAGCCCGGCCTCGAACAACAGATGCTTGACAGCCGCCTTGCGGTAGCTGGCTTTATATTAGAAGCGGAAATGCGAGAACGCTTTGTTCGCTTCAGCCATACGATGGACTTCGTCGCGTTTTTTCATCGCGCCGCCGCGGCTTTCAGCCGCTTCCATCAGCTCACCGCCGAGGCGTTGTGGCATCGATTTTTCGCTGCGCTTGTTAGCAGCTTCACGCAACCAACGCATGGACAGGGCCATACGACGGACTGGGCGAACTTCGACCGGCACCTGGTAGTTTGCACCACCGACGCGACGGGATTTCACCTCAACCAGCGGTTTGGCGTTGTTGATTGCGGTAGCAAAAACTTCGAGCGGATCTTTGCCCGATTTTGCTGCGATGTGCTCGAAAGCACCGTAGATGATGTTTTCTGCAACCGATTTCTTACCGGACAGCATCAGCACGTTTACAAATTTAGCGACATCAGTGTTGCCGAATTTTGGATCTGGCAAAATTTCGCGCTTGGGTACTTCACGACGACGTGGCATATCAATTCCTTTCAATCTTCAGTTGAGCGCGCGTTCTTCGCACACTCGCGGACGACCATCATAGTCCTCCACTTACTCGACCAGATGCGGTCGACTACATTCACTTAGCTAGTTGCCACTGAGCGAAACTTGGGTTTGCTGCGTACAACTTATTACTTCTTGCCTGCTTTAGCGCGCTTGGTACCGTACTTCGAACGCGATTGCTTACGGTCTTTAACGCCTTGGGTATCCAGGGCACCGCGAACCATGTGGTAACGCACACCCGGCAAATCCTTGACGCGGCCGCCGCGCAACAGCACAACACTATGCTCTTGCAGGTTATGGCCTTCACCGCCAATGTACGAAATGACTTCGAAACCATTGGTCAGGCGAACTTTAGCGACTTTACGCAGAGCCGAGTTAGGCTTCTTTGGAGTCGTGGTGTAAACACGTGTGCAGACGCCACGTTTTTGCGGGCTGTTTTCCAGCGCCGGCGATTTGCTCTTGACGCGTACCGAAACACGCGGCTGGCGAATCAACTGATTGATGGTTGGCATCGTTATAAATCCAACAAAAAAATACGATTAATAACCCGGGCAAGATGCCCGGCGACTAAAACCTCGTCCCGCTTTTATCTGCTGCGCACCGCAGGCGCCCGCAGCCACTCGATGAGGAGCGGCTGTGAAATGCCAAGTAACACGTAAACGATGTGCAGAATAAAATCGAGAACTCGCTAGTTTAGACCTTGTGTTACAGGGGGTCAATCAGTTTACGGCTTTTTGCTATAAAAAAAGGCAAAAAATGCCCTCATTTGTGGCATTTTGACTAATTTTAATGGGCACGGTCCGCGCGCCAGCCTGTCGCCACACTTGACAATTAGATATTTTTATCCCATCGCACAGGCTGCGCCGCGATGGTTCTTGTATGACCGCAAGATGACAAAAGGACTGATAATAGCGGACATTTTTCGTTGCCCTCCCTTATGCGCCCCTTGCTTCGCCCTGCCAACCTGTTCCTGCTGCTGACCTATGCCTTGCTGACGGCCGTGCCCTTCATCCCCGCGCTGCTGGGCCGTCCGCTCGAGCACCCATGGCAGATGCTCAGCTTTGAACTGCTGGCCTGGCTGGCCGTCTGGAGCGTCTTCAAGCGCCCCGCATATTTCCACTGGCTGCTGCTGCCCGCCTTCCTGGCCCTGCCGACGGAAATCTACCTGTTCATCTTCTATGGACAGGGCATCTCCACGCACCACCTGGGCATCATCTTCGAAACCAGCCCCAAGGAAGCCATGGAATTCCTCGGGCAAAAAGTATGGCTGATGGGTGCCGTGATGCTGGGCGTGATTGCCTGGTGCCTGCTCAGCTGGCATGCAGCCCTGCGCACGCGCGACCTCGACTGGCGCGGCAAGGCGCGCCCCGCCGCCTTTGTGCTGCTGCTCCTGCTGGGCGCCTTCTGGCTGTATGGCCATGAATTCGGCTTCGCCGCCAAGGTGCATCACGGCGGGGCCGCGCCTGCCATGGCCGCCAGTGCGTCCGGCCCCAGCCACGGCGCCGGCAAGCCGGGCGCCTCCGGCTTTGGCGACGCCGGCTCCGCCGGTGAGGACGCGGAAGACGAGGACGAAGACAGCAGCAAGCCCGAAAACGCCAGCATCGCCGGCGCCGACGAAACGGGCCTGGGCTGGCCCAGCCTGCCCCACTGGGCGCGCCTGCCCTACGAATTCGATACGGTCAGCAATTCCTGGCCGTTCGGCCTGATGGCGCGCGGTCTCGATTTTTACAAGGAACGCAAATACCTGGCCGAACTGGGGCAGAAAAGCAGCAGCTTCCGCTTCGGCGCCCACCAGCAGGATCCCGACCCCCATCCGGAAGTGGTGGTGATGGTGATCGGCGAATCGTCGCGCTACGACCGCTGGAGCCTGAACGGCTACGAGCGCGACACCAATCCCCTGCTGAAACAGGAGGGCAACCTGGTGCCGCTGGCCGACGTCATCACGGCCGTTTCCGCCACGCGCCTGTCGGTGCCCGTCATCATTTCGCGCAAGCCGGCCACGCAAAGCCTGAAGGACGGCTTTTCGGAGAAATCCTTCCTCACCGCCTACAAGGAGGCGGGCTTCAAGACCTACTGGCTGTCGAACCAGATCTCGTTCGGCCAGTTCGACACGCCCGTCTCCGTGTTCGCCAAGGAAGCGGACGTGGTGCAGTTCCTGAACCTGGGCGGCTTTACCAACAGCTCGAACTTCGACCAGATCCTGTTCGACCCGCTCAAGAACGCGCTGGCCGACCCGGCGCCAAAAAAACTCATCGTGCTGCACACGCTGGGCAGCCACTGGAACTACAGCCAGCGCTATCCGAAGGCGTTTGACAAATGGCAGCCGTCGCTGTTCGGCGTCGACAAGCCCGTCTACACGGACACGGCCATCAAGCCGCAACTGAACAACAGCTACGACAGCTCCATCCTGTACACGGACTGGTTCCTGTCCAGCGTGATCGGCATGCTGAAGGACGACGGCCAGCGCACCGCCCTGCGCAGCTCGCTCGTCTACGTGGCCGACCATGGCCAGACCCTGTACGACGGCAGCTGCCGCCTGGCCTTCCACGGGCATAACACGCAGTATGAATTCCATGTGCCGGCCTTCGTCTGGTACTCGCCGCAATTCCAGCAACGCTATCCGGACAAGGTGACGCAGCTGCAGCGCCATCGCAAAGCGCGGCTGTCGACGGAAAACATGTTCCACACCCTGCTCGACCTGGGCGACATCCGCTTCGCCGGCGAACAGCCCGAGTGGAGCATCGCCAGCCCCCGCTTCAAGCAGCACAAGCGCTATGTCGACAGCTACGGCTGGACCAACTACGACAACGCCATCATCCGTGGCGATTGCCGCGAAGTGATCGACAAGAGCACGCCGGAGAAGCAGGACAAATAGTCAGTCGCGCGCCAGCACGCCCGCGCACTCGGCCGGTTGCGCCATGTGCGTGCTGAGCCAGTCGAAGACCTGTCCCGCCTTCGCCTCGATGGCGCTGCCGAAGCCCCGTTGCGCCAGCAGGGCGATGCCGTTGGTGGCCTGCAGCACGCCAGGGGCCAGCAGCAGCACACCGGCGTCATCGCGGCGCACGCACCAGGGCGCCAGACAGTCTTCCAGCAACGGCCCCAGCACCAGGTTGTGCGACGAGACGATCACCAGGTGGCGCGCGGCCAGCGTATGCAGCACGGCGGCGGCCGCCGCCACCGACTCGAGGTGGTTGGTGCCGCGGAAAATCTCGTCGATCAGGAACAGCGCCGGTGCGCCCTCCTCGGCCAGCGCCAGCAATTCCCGCGCGCGCCGCAGTTCGGCGATATATAAACTTTCGCCGCCATCGAGCGTATCCTCGTTCTGCATGCTCGAATACAGGGGCAGCGACGCTACGCGGGCCGCCTGCGCATAGCAAAAGCCGAAGGCGCGCGCACTGATCAGGTTCAGTCCCACGCCGCGCAGCAAGGTGCTCTTGCCGATCGCATTCTGCCCCGAGATAAAGGCGCCGCGGCCATCGAGGCGCAGCGACAGCGGCACGGCGCCGCCCAGCAGCGGATGCACCATGGCCTCGAACGACAATTGCCGCGTGCCGGCTTCCTGCGCCCAGCAGAACTGCGCGCGGCCGCGCAGGTGGCGCGCCAGGGCCAGGTCCGCTTCCAGGTCGGCCAGCAGCAGGAAGCTCTGGCGCAGGAAGGCGCGCTCGCGCCGCACCACGCGCAGGCTGTGAAAATAGCGACGGATATTGCCCAGCATGAGCCAGTCGTCATACTCGCTCAACAAGGGAATCATCTTGATCCAGCGCAGCGGCGTGATCTGACGGTTGATCGCGCCTGCCGCGCCGCCACTGTCGCGCAACTGCGCCGTGAAGGGCGAGTCGAGCGCGGCCAGGCCGCCATGCACGAGCAATATGCGCTGCAAGGTGAAGACGGCGCGCTCCCACGGCTTGCAGTGTTCATGAAAGCGCATCTGCAGCGCCATCAGGAAGAGCCAGACAGGCACCACGACGGCCCATGCCAGCGGCGCGACCAGCCATGCGGCCAGCAGCGACACCAGCAGCACCAGGGTGGGCAGCAGCAGCCAGCGGCTCCACCACGGCACCGCCGCCGGTGCCGTGCCACACAGCAGCGCCGCCACTTCCATGTCGGCCGTGCGCAGGGGCCGCATGGCTTGCTCGAGCACGGCCTGCTGTTGCGGCGCCGCCAGCAGGGCCGCGATGCGCGCGCGTGAAGCGACATCTGCCGTGCCGCTCGCCAGACGCTGATGCAGGCGCTGCTGACCAACAATGCTGGTCTGCGCGGCAAGCTGCGCATGGTAGTCATCGAGCAGCATCTCGTTCCAGGTCTGGCCATCGAGTTGCTGCAGGCCGCCCTCGACCTGCTGCAGCATGGCGATGTCGCTGCGGGCAAACGGATAATCGAATTCGGCCGGCTCGGGCAGGCTGGCGAACTGGCGCAGCCAGCGTTTCACACTGGCCAACGGGGACGGCTTGGGGGGCGAGGCAGGCATCATGCTCCAGAAAGGTGACCAGCATGGCGCCGCGCGCCATCACTGCCAGGCACAGATCAGGTCGATTATCAGATTATCAAGATCAATGCGTGCGCGGACGCCCGCTGGACGGCGCGGACACGGCGGACAGCCGGACACATTGCATTTTTCCTTTACAAATCAATGCCTTGATTCTGGCACGGAATCTGCATACAAAAGAGTATTGTCCACGAAATGTCCACCATGATCCGCGATACCTCTTCCCAAGATGCCGTAGTGAGCGCGCCACCGGGCCAGCGCCACAAGAAACGTGCCCTGCTGCTGGCGGGCGCCGTCATCGTCATCGGCGGCGCCGTCGCCGTGTTCTCCGGCTGGCGCAATAGCGAACATTCCGTCAATGCCAGCCGCCTGCGCATCGCCGACGTCACGCGCGGCACCCTGATCCGCGACGCCGCCGTCAACGGACGCGTGGTGGCGGCCATCAGTCCCACCCTGTATTCGACCACGGTAGCCACCGTGACCCTGAAGGCGAAGGCGGGCGACACGGTCAAAAAAGGCGACATCCTGGCGGTGCTGGAATCGCCCGACCTGTCCGATGCGCTGAAACGCGAACAGTCGAGCGTGCAGCAGCTGGAAGCGGAAGTGGCGCGCCAGCAGATCCTGGCCAAGAAGCAGAAACTGCTGGCGCGGCGCGAAGCCGACACGGCGGAAATCGAGCGCCTGTCCGCGCAGCGCACGCTGGAACGCTACGAAAGCGTGGCGCAGGTGGGCATCATCGCCAAGATCGATTACCAGAAGGCCAAGGATGCGCTCAACTCGGCCGAGATCCGCAGCAAGCACGCCTCGCAGGCGGCGGGACTGGAAGGCGAAGACGTGACCCTGGCGCTGAAGACCAAGGTCAATGAGCTGGAACGCCAGCGCCTCGTGCGCGACAATGCCCAACGCCGCGTCGACGAACTGACCGTGCGCGCGCCCGTGAATGGCTTCATCGGCACCCTGTCGGTGGCCAACCGCAGCGTGGTGCAAGCCAATACGGCGCTGATGACCCTGGTCGACCTGTCGCAGCTGGAAGTGGAGCTGGAAGTGCCGGAAACCTATGTGGCCGATATCGGCCTGGGCATGAGCGCGGAAATCGAAACGGGCGCCATCAAGGCGACGGGCAAGCTTTCGGCCCTGTCGCCCGAAGTGGTCAAAAACCAGGTGCTGGCGCGCGTGCGCTTCAATGGCGAACAGCCGGCCGGCCTGCGCCAGAACCAGCGCGTCACGGCGCGCCTGCTGATCGACGAAAAACCGAACGTGCTGATGCTGGCGCGCGGCCCTTTCGTCGAAGCCGAAGGCGGCCGCTTCGCCTACATCGTGCGCGACGGCGTGGCCATCCGCACCCCGATCAAGATGGGTGCCACCAGTGTCTCGGCCGTGGAAATCGTCGATGGCCTGAAGCTGGGCGACAAGGTCGTCGTCGCCGGCACGGAAGCGTTTGAAAACGCGGCCCGCGTCTCCATCAATCCATAAACCGCATCCCATCCCAGAAAGAGGCACGCCATGCTGCGCATGCAAAACCTGAACAAAGTCTACCGCACCCACATGATCGAAACGCACGCGCTGCGCGGCTTCGAGATCCACGTCAAGCAGGGTGAATTCGTCACGGTCACGGGACCGTCCGGCTCGGGCAAGACGAGCTTCCTGAACATCGCCGGCCTGCTCGAGGAATTCACCGACGGCGAATACATCCTCGACGGCGTCAACGTGAAAGGCATGAACGACAATGCCCGTTCGCGCCTGCGCAACGAGAAACTGGGCTTCATCTTCCAGGGATTCAACCTGATCCCCGACCTGTCGCTGTTCGACAATGTCGACGTGCCGCTGCGCTATCGCGGCTACAACAGCGCCGAGCGGCGCGAACGCATCGAGGATGCCTTGGCCAAGGTGGGACTGGCGTCGCGCATGAAGCACTATCCGGCCGAACTGTCGGGCGGCCAGCAGCAGCGCGTGGCGATCGCGCGCGCCCTGGCCGGTTCGCCCAAGCTGCTGCTGGCCGATGAACCGACGGGCAACCTGGACACGCAGATGGCGCGCGGCGTGATGGAGCTGCTGGAAGACATCAATGCGCAAGGCACCACCATCCTGATGGTCACCCACGACCCCGAGCTGGCACTGCGCAGCCAGCGCAATGTGCACATCATCGACGGCCAGGTGTCGGACCTGGTGCACAAGGGGCCGACGCTGGCCAGCAGCCAGGCCAAGGCCGGCAGCAACGCCGCCACCGCCTGAGGAGTATTCATGTTCCAGTATTATTTCCTGCTCGGCCTGCGCAGCCTGCGCCGCAATCCGGCGCTGACGGCGCTGATGGTGCTGACCCTGGCCATCGGCGTGGCTGCCAGCATTTCCACTCTCACCATCCTGCACGTCATGTCCGGCAATCCCCTGCCGCACAAGAATGGCCGGATGTTCGTGCCGCTGGTCGACAATGGCTCCCTCTCTGGCTATACGCCCGGTAACAAATCGGGCGACGACCAACTGAGCTACCGCGACGCCGTCAATTTCCAGAATAGCAAACTGGGCGAACGCCGCAGCGTCATGTATGGCGTGGGCGGCGCCATCGAGCCGCAGCGCAAGGACATCGGCGCCTTCAGCTCGCAGGGCCTGGCCGCTTACCGCGACTTCTTCCCCATGTTCGAGACGCCGTTCCGGTACGGCCAGCCCTGGAGCGCGGCCGACGATGCCGCCGGCGCCGATGTCATCGTCCTGTCGCGCAAGCTGGCGGAAAAGCTGTACGGCGACAGCAACCCGGTTGGCCAGCGCATGACACTCATGGGTTTCCAGTACCAGATTACGGGTGTGCTCGACAAATGGGAGCCCGTGCCGCGCATCCACCGCATCATCGGCAGCGGCGCCTTCGGCAGCGAAGACAGTTACTTCATCCCGTTTACCAGCGCGATACGCCATCAGACGAGTCATAATGGCAGCATGAGCTGCAGTGGCAACCGCGAGCCTGGCTATCAGGGCACACTCGATTCGGAATGCACGTGGATGCAGTTCTGGTTCGAGATGGCCAGCGACGGCCAGCGCGCCGAGCTGCAGAACTACCTCGACAACTATGCGCAGGAACAGCGCAAGCTGGGCCGCCTGAAGCGCAATGCCCCCAACCAGCTGTTCACCATCGACGAATGGATGGCCCACCTGCGCGTGGTCGGCAACGACAACAAGCTGTCGGCCTGGCTGGCCTTTGGCTTCCTGGCCCTGTGCCTGGTCAACACCATCGGCCTGCTGCTGGCCAAGTTTTCCGTGCGCGCCTCCGAAGTGGGCATCCGCCGCGCGCTGGGCGCCTCGCGCAGCGACATCTTCCGCCAGTTCCTCATCGAGACCACCGTCATCGGCCTTGCCGGCGGCGTGCTGGGACTGCTGCTGTCCTTCGGCGCGCTGGCACTGATCGGCATGCAGTCGAAGCAGCTGACCGTCGCCGCGCACATGGACTGGGTGATGCTGGCCATGACCTTCGTCATCTCGGTGGCTGCGGCGATCCTGGCCGGCCTGCTGCCGACCTGGCGCGCCTGCCAGGTGACGCCGGCCCTCCAGCTCAAATCCCAATAACCGCACACTCCGCACACGAATAGGACACCATGGAAATCCGACCCATCCTGTCTGCGCTGATGCGCAGCAAAACCGGCGCCATCCTGGTTGCCGTGCAGGTAGCCTTGAGCCTGGCCATCCTGGCCAATGCCCTGCATATCGTCAACGTGCGCCAGGAGGTGGCGGCGCGCCCCAGCGGTGTGGCCGCAGAAAGCGATGTCTTCCACCTGCTGGTGCGCAACTTGCGCCAGCAGGGCCACAATGAAGAACTGGCTCTGCAAAAACGCCTGGCCGCCGCCGCGCGCGCCGTGCCGGGCGTCGTCTCGGTAGCGCAGGTGAGCCAGGTGCCGTTGTCGCGCAATGGCAGCAGCAGCGGCTTTGCAGTCAATCGCACACAGGAAAACACCTCTGCCAATGCCGCCGTGTATCTCACACCCGACTCGCTGATCAAGACATGGGGCTTGAAACTGGTGGAAGGGCGCGATTTTACGCCCGCCGAAATTACGGAAGTTGACCAGAACGTGACACAAGAATCACCACCGCAAGTCATCATCACGCGGGCGCTGGCAGAAAAAATGCACCCTGGCGGCGGCAGCGCGCTGAGCATGCCCATGTTCATGGGCACCGGCGAAGGCGCAGAGAAATTGCAGGTCGTCGGCGTCATCGAACGGCTGCAGACCCAGGGTGCGGAAGTGGGCGAGCGCGGCGAATATTCGATCCTGTTTCCCGTGCGCCTGACGGGCGACGGCGATACCCTGCTGAGCATCCGTGCCGAAGCCGGTCAGCGCGACCGCGTGATGAAAGAAGCCGAGCAGGCCATCCGCGCAGCCACACCGGACAAGCTGATCGTGCGCCTGCGCACGCTCGATGAAGACCGCGACACGCGCTACCGCGCCGACCGCGCGATGTCGTGGATGCTGATCACGGTCTCGGCCCTGCTGCTGCTGGTGACAGCCAGCGGCATCGTCGGCATCGCCAGCCTGTGGGTGACGCAACGGCGCAAGCAGATCGGCGTGCGGCGTGCCTTGGGCGCCCGGCGCGTCGACATCCTGCGCTACTTCCTGACAGAAAATTTCATGATCACCAGCGTGGGCGTGGCTGCCGGCGTGGTGCTGGCCCTGGCACTGAACCAGCTGCTGGTGAGCCAGCTGGAAATGGCCCGCCTGCCCCTGCCCTATCTGCTGGGAGGCGCGCTGCTGTTCTGGCTGCTGGGCCTGACCGCCGTGTATGGCCCGGCCTGGCGCGCTGCCAGCATTTCCCCGGCCACGGCCACGCGCAGCACGTGACACATTGTCGCTGCCAGGGCGGGCATGACGATGTTATGCTGCGCACATGCCTACCGTACTGATTATTGACGACAACGCCGCCGTGGCCATCGCGCTCGACGTGCTGTTCTCGCTGCACGAGATCGACGCGCTGCGCGCCGCCTCGCCCGAGGAAGGCCTGGCGCTGCTGGCGCGGCATCCTGTCGACCTGGTGATCCAGGACATGAACTTCACGGCCGATACCACCTCGGGCGAGGAAGGCGGCGCGCTGTTCCACGCCATCCGCGCGCGCCATCCCGACCTGCCCGTGATCCTGCTGACAGCCTGGACGCAGCTCGACGCGGCCGTCGACCTGATCAAGTCCGGCGCAGCCGACTACCTGGCCAAGCCATGGGACGACCGGCGCCTGATCGCCAGCGTGCAAAACCTGCTGGAACTGGGACAGGCCAACCGCGCGCTGCGCGCGCGCGTGCTGCAGGACCAGCGCCAGCGCCACGAGCTGGAAAACGGCTTCGATTTGCGCGGCATGGTCTGGCAAGACCCCGCCACCGAGCGCGTGGTGCACCTGGCCTGCCAGGTGGCGCGCGCCGACGTGCCCGTGCTCATTTCGGGGCCGAACGGCAGCGGCAAGGAACGCATCGCCGCCATCGTGCAAGCCAATTCGCAAGTCGCCAGCGGCCCCTTCGTGGTGCTCAATTGCGGCGCCGTGCCGGTCGAGCTGATCGAGGCGGAACTGTTCGGCGCCGAGGCGGGTGCCTATACCGGCATCACGCGCGCGCGCGATGGCAAGTTCGACGCGGCCGACGGCGGCACCCTGTTCCTCGACGAAATCGGCAACCTGCCGCTGGCGGGACAAATGAAACTGCTGCGCGTGCTGGAAACGGGGCGCTTCGAGCGCCTCGGCTCGAACCGCGAGCGCCAGGTGAAGGTGCGCGTCATCAGCGCCAGCAATGCCGACCTGCCGGCCATGATACGCGCCGGCACCTTCCGCGAAGACCTGTTCTACCGCCTGAACGTGATCGAACTGCGCCTGCCGCCGCTGGCCCGGCGCCCGGCCGACATTCTCGTGCTGGCGCGGCATTTCCTGGGCAGCGACAAGACGCTCGACGCGCAGGCGCAGGCAACCCTGCTGGCGCATGGCTGGCCCGGCAACGTGCGCGAGCTGAAAAACGTCATGCAGCGCGCCAGCCTGCTGACGCCCGGCCGCGAGATCCACGCGGCGGAACTGGGACTGCCACTGGCGACGACAGCGCGCGCAGCGCCTGACGGCAGCGCCACGGAGCCTGACCGCGACAGCGTGATCGCCGCGCTGGCGCGTGCGCAGGGGGTGGTGGCGCAGGCGGCGCAGGAGCTGGGCCTGTCGCGCCAGGCGCTGTACCGGCGCATGGAACGCCTGGGCATCGCGCGCCCCTGATGCCGTCGCCCGCCCGAGCCCAGCCCGCGCAAGCACCGGGCATGCGCCTGTCCTTGCTGACGCGCTGGACAGCGCTGATCGTCACGCTGCTCGCGCTGGGCATCGGCATCGCCCTGTTGCTCGCGCACTTCCTGCCCGGCCAGCCATGGCTGGTCATGGGCCTGTCCCTGCTGTGCATCCTGCCGATCGCCATCATCACCATCCGCGCCCAGCTGCAGGCGATGCTGTCGCTATTTCGCGCCTTGAGCGGCACGGTCGCCAGCTACCAGGATGGCGACTTCGCCTTCAGCCTGCGCTGGCCGCAGAACGATGAACTGGCCGACCTGGTGGCGGCCCACAATGCGCTCGGCGACGTGCTGCGCAAGCAGCGCCTGGATCTGGTGCAGCGCGAACTGCTGCTCGACACCATGGTACAAAACACGCCGGTGGCCATGCTGCTGGTGGCCGAGGGCCGTGCCATCGTCTACGCCAACCTGGCCGCGCGCCAGTTGCTGCACCAGGGACGGCGCCTGGAAGGCCAGCACCTGGCCGACATCGTGGAACAGGCATCGGTGGCGCTGGCCGAGGCGCTGGCGCGCCCGGGCGACGGCCTGTTCACCAGCGGCGACGGGGAGCAGGAAGAGGTGTACCACCTGGCGCGGCGACGCTTCAGTTTGAACGGCCGCCAGCACGAACTGCTGCTCTTGCGCCAGCTGACCCTGGAGTTGCGCCGCCAGGAAGTGCAGACCTGGAAAAAGGTCATCCGCGTCATCAGCCATGAACTGAACAATTCGCTGGCACCGCTCGCTTCGCTGGCCCATTCCGGCGCGGAACTGGTACGCCGCGGACAGACCGGGCGCCTGCCGCAAATCCTTGCCACCATCGAGGAGCGCACGCGCCACCTGGAATCGTTCATCCTCGGCTACGCCCGCTTTGCCAAGCTGCCCGCGCCACGCCTGGCCAGTTGCGCATGGCAGCCGTTCCTCGACAGCCTGGCTGCGCAAGCCATCTTCACACTCGACGCCCCGCCGCCTGCGCAGGCGGCCGTGTTCGACGCGGCGCAAATGCAGCAGGCGCTGCTGAACCTGCTCAAGAATGCGCTGGAATCCGGCTCCCAAGCGCAGCATATCGGCTTGCTGGTCAGCCAGGGCCAGGGGCAAGTGCGCATCGAAGTGCGCGACCGCGGACCCGGCATGAGCGGCACCGTGCTGGAAAACGCGCTGGTACCGTTCTACTCCACCAAACGCAGCGGCACCGGCCTGGGCCTGGCCCTGGCGCGCGAAATCGCCGAAGCGCATGGCGGGCGCATCACGCTTGCCAACCGCGATGGCGGCGGCTTGACCGTCACGCTGATCCTTCCCTTACCGGAGAGAAATTAGATTCCAGCGCAACGATTTTTAGATCACAAAATACCATGTTATTTCTTGTGCAAAATCAATAACTAGTGTTTTAGATTTTACAATTGAAAACAGTTTACGCCCTTGTAGTAGCCATAAACTATTTAAGCGGGCACGACGATAAAAAAATAGCTCGTTGACAATAAAAAGTGTTGGCGATAATTTATCAACGCGGTACGGTTTTTTTGAATATTAATCGTCTTTTCGCGGGGATCAACATGAAACTAAAATCACTCATCGTAGCGGCAGTCCTGAGCGCGGCATCCATCGGTAGCGCCAGCGCCGCTGCCTACACTGTCAACCTTGTCAATACTTCAGGCAATCTGTGGACCAGCGGCTTCAACTCCGTACCCAGTCCCCTCGGCAACTTCACGGATACCTTCACGTTCACCCCCAGTGCGAGCTTCGGTTCGACCGCACAGGCCTTCCTTGCCAACCTGTCCGTCACGGGCTCGGACAGCTCCTCCATCAGCTTTACCAGCGCCAACCTCAATGGCATCAACCTGACGGGCTTTGGCGGCTCCACCCCCTTCGGCTATAGCCAGGGCCAAATCCTGGCGCCCAGCACCATCCTGTTCAACGGCCCGCTGGTCCTGACCGTGATCGGCAACACCAAGGGCGGTAGCTATGGCGGCAACTTCAACCTGAACCTGGCTCCCGTTCCCGAACCGGAAACCTACGGCATGCTGCTGGCCGGCCTGGGCGTGCTGGGCTTCCTGGCACGGCGCCGCAAGCAATCTTGAATCCCTTTCCCAAAGACGCCACGGCGTCTTTTTTATTGGCGGCTGCTAAACTGTCGCCATGACGACCGACTTTAGCCCCAACGGCAACACCGCCTTCAGCCATCCTGGCCACCCGCCGGCCACCATTACCGAGCACCGCGGCATCCGCTACATGCACCTGGGTACCAAGTGGGTGCAGGGCGCCATGCGCCTCGACAAACCCGACGCCATCGAACTCGAATACGTGCAGATGATGATGATGTGGATGCTGTTCAAGACCCAACCCAAGCGCATCGTGCAGCTGGGCCTGGGCAGCGCCGCGCTGACCAAGTTCAGCTACCGCCGCTTCCCCGAAGCCACGGTGGCGGCCATCGAACTCAATCCGAACGTGATCGCCATCTGCGGCGCCCAGTTCGCGCTGCCGCCGAATGACGCGCGGCTCGACGTACGCGAAATGAATGCGCTCGATTTCGTGCTCGACCGCGCCAACCACGCCAGCGTCGACGTGCTGCAGGTCGACCTGTACGACGAAGAGGCACGCGGCCCCGTGCTCGACACGCCCGAGTTCTACCAGGCCTGCTTCGACTGCCTGACGGACGACGGCATCATGTGCACCAACGTCTTTGGCGACTTCCCCAACTACGACAAGAACCTGCAGGCGATGGAGCTGGTGTTCGACGCCGTCGTCTGGGTGCCGGAAGTGGAGGATGAAAACATCGTCGTGGTGGCGTTCAAGAAATCGCCGTCGCTCGACTTCAGCGAGTTGTACGAACGCGCCGCGATCATCAAGAAACAGTTCAATCTGCCCGCCAAGAACTGGGTCAACGGCTTGAAGCAATGGATGCTGGACCAGCAATAAACTCCCCTGGTCACGCCGGCAGCAGCGCGCCCAGGCGGCGCGCCAGGCCATCCATGTGATCGGCCGGCAGCTGCGCATAGCCGAGCAGGAATCCACGCCAGCCGGCGCGCTCGCCGGTCGCATGCGCGCTCAGTGCCAGCGCCACGATGCCGGCATCCGCCGCGCGCCGGCTCAGTGCCTGGTCATCCCATGCCGGATCGTCAAAACGCAGCGCCAGGTGCATGCCGGCCGAGCCGCCGTGCACGCTGGCGCCGGCACACGCATGGCGCGCCAGCGCCTCGCTCAGCGCATCGCGGCGCTGTCGGTACAGGCGACGCATGCGCCGCACATGCCGCGCAAACAGGCCGCTGCGCAGGAATTCGGCCAGCGCCAGCTGCTCCGCCACCCGCCCGCGCACGGCGCCCTGCGCCTGCATCTGCCCGAATGCGGCCGCCAGCACGGCCGGCACCACGATGAAGGCGATGCGCAAGGCCGGAAACATGGTCTTGCTGAAGGTGCCCAGGTAAATCACGGGCGCGTCGGCCACCAGCCCCTGCATCGCCGCCAGCGGCGGACCTCCGTGGCGAAATTCGCTGTCATAGTCGTCCTCGATGATCAGGGCACCGGTGGCGCGGGCGCGCTCGAGCAGCGCCATGCGGCGCGCTGGACTGAGCACGCTGCCGGTCGGATACTGGTGCGATGGCGTCGTGTAGATCAGGCGCGGCGGCGTCTCGCGCCAGTCGCCATCGTCGGGCGCCATGCCGTCGCCATCGACGGGTATGCCGACCACCCGCAGGCCGGCGGCGCGCCCGGCCGCCAGCGCCCCGCCATAGCCGGGGTGCTCCAGCCACAAGGTCTCGCCCTGGTCGGCAAATGCGCGCAGGCACACGTCCAGGCTGCTCTGCGTGCCATCCGTGATGAACACCTGCCCCGCATCGCAGACGACGCCGCGGGCGGCGCGCAAATGGTCGGCAATGGCCATGCGCAGCTGCGGCTCGCCGGCCGCATCGCCGTAATTGAGCTGGCGCGGCGACAGCGAGCGCCAGGCGCGGTCCAGCATGCGCCGCCACTGCGCCAGCGGGAATTCGTCGAGCGCCGGCACGCCGGGCGCAAACGCGCCCATGGCATCGGCGGGAAGCACCACCGTGGCGCAGCTATCCTGCCCTGCAACGCCGCGCAGCTGCCTGGCGCGGCGCGACAGGCCATCGCTCGTGCCCGATGCCGGTAGCGGCATGCCCGCGCCGGCACTGCCGGCGACCACGGTGCCGCGCCGGTCCGGCAGGACGAAGCCTTCGCTGGCCAGCTGCTCATATGCATATAACACCGTATTGCGCGCCACGCCCAGTTCGGAGGCCAGCACGCGCGTGGCGGCCAGCCTGGTGCCGGGCGCCAGCTGGCCGCCACGGATGGCCGCGCGCAGGCATTCATGCAACAGGCGCTGGCGCGGCCAGCCGCGTTCGTGGTGCGCGCGCTCGAACGTTGCCAGCAGCAAGTTGTAATCCATGTACCCCCTCTTTGTGGCTCTAAAATATTAGTATGTTCTGGATCTTTTTTCAGGGCCAGTCAACGATTATAGTGCGGCCTCCGTACATTCATCCCACAGGAGTATTGCCATGACCGCCACCCCTCTCCCGCCCAGCGCGCGTACGCGCGTGCGCCGCGTCGCCGAACTGGCCAGCTACGAGCAGGCCACCCTGCACGCCATCGTCGATGCCGCCTATCTGTGCCATATCGCCTTCCGCGACGACCAGGGCAGCCACTGCATTCCCACCGCCTGCTGGCGCATCGGCGACTACCTGCACATTCATGGCTCGAACGGCAGCCGCATGCTCAAGCAGCTGTTGCATGGCACCGAGGTCTGCGTGACGGTCACGCATCTCGACGGCCTGGTATTGGCCCGCTCCGCCTTCAACCACACGATGAACTATCGCTCGGCGATGATCTATGGACAGTTTGAAAAGATCACCGACATCGGCCAGCAGCATGCGGCGATGGATGCATTGATGCACAAGCTGGCGCCGGGGCGCCTGGCCCAGGTGCGCGGCGGCAGCCCGAAGGAATACGCGGCTACCACCGTGCTGCGCATCGCCCTCGACGAATGCGCCGTCAAGCAGCGCCGCGGCGGGCCGCTGGACGACGCGGGCGACATGGCGCATGTCGTCTGGACGGGCGAGCTGCCATTTACGCACGGCCGGGGCGCGGCCATCGCCGATGCGCAAAACACCAGCGAGATGCCGGCCTATGCTGCCGCATGGAGCACTGAATCCGCTTGACCGGCCCGCGTGCTTGTCCGATGATCGGCGTTGATGCGCAGGGGAGACCTGCGCAGCAATCGACCCACCCATGAATGGAGCAGATGATGATCAAGCGAGTATCCCTGGCCACAGCCCTGATGGCAATGCTGGCCTGCGGCGGCAGCGGTGCCACACTGGCCGCCGGCACGCCCGATGCGGCCCTGAAGGCGGCCCTTGCCGGCAGCGCACGCACGCCGGCCAACGTAACGCGCGACAGCGCCCGCCACCCGTATGAAACGCTGGCCTTTTTCGGCATCCGGCCCGACATGACGGTAGTCGAACTGGCACCCGGCGGCGGCTGGTACACGGAGATTCTCGCCCCCTATCTGCGCGAACATGGCAAGCTGATTGCCGCCGGCAATGATCCGCAGTCCAGCAGCGAAGGCGCGCGCAAGGGAGCCGCACGCTTCCAGCAAAAACTCGATGCCAATCCGGCCGCCTTCGACAAGGTGGAAATCGGCGCCTTCGCACCGCCCGCCACCTATCGCATCGCGCCGAAAGGCACGGCCGACATGGTGCTCACCTTCCGCAATATCCATAACTGGATACCGATCGGCGAGGCAGGCATGCAGACCTTGTTCAAGGAAGTGTATGACAGCCTGAAACCGGGCGGCGTGTTCGGCGTCGTCGAGCACCGCCTGCCGGCCAGCAAGGTGCAAGATGCCACGGCCAGCAGCGGCTACATGCACGAAGCGTATGTGATCAAGCTGGCCGAAGGCGCAGGTTTCAAATTGGCGGCCAGATCCGACATCAACGCCAATCCGAAAGACCATGCCGACCACCAGGGCGGCGTGTGGGCACTGCCGCCCACCTATGCCAACAAGGATGTCGACCGCGCCAGATACACGGCCATCGGCGAGAGCGACCGCATGACCTTGAAGTTCGTCAAGTAGGCCGGCTTAGCGCGGCAACGCCGCGCGTAATCCGACAACATCGTTGGCGCCGGTGATGGCGTCGGGTTAAGCGCCGCGCTAACCCGACCTACCGCTTTATTTCTTTGTTTCCTTCGCCTTCACCGGCACCAGGCTCAAGTCCTGGAAGTCGTAGCTGAAATCCGTTTCGGCCGAGACGGGCGCCATCTTGACCCTGTCGATGCTGCCGTCCGGATTGAGCGAAAACGTCACGTAGGCGTCGGCATTGAAGTTGCGCTCCTTCCAGCGCACGATGAAGGTATCGTGCTGCCAGTGCTCCAGCTCGCCCGTCAGGTCCGGCGTACGCGTGAAGCTGAGCATGTGCTTGCGGCCGTCCTGCTTGATGACCACCTTGCCGTACCACGCATCCTCGTATTCGCCATCATATGCCGCCAGCGGCAGCGAAGGCCGCGATTTCGCCGCGCGCGCGCCCGCCGCCTTGCCCTGCTTCTTGACTTCGTCGGCGTGCTGGTCCTGCTCCACCTTGGCCACCAGCGCCAGCCAGTCGGACGGCGCCGCCTGCAAATAATGGTCGAGGATGCGCCATTGCAGCGCCGTCATCGAACCGCCATTTTCCGCATTGGTGAGAATGGCCACGCCCAGTTTCGCTTCCGGCACCATCACCACGCGCGAATAAAAGCCCTGCAGCGCGCCGCCGTGCATGGCCACTTTCATGCCCTTGTAGTCGCGCAGCTGGAAGCCCAGGCCATACGCGCTGAAGTTCGGTTTTGTGGCGGCCAGCGCCGGCTTCGGCTCGCCGATCTTCATCGGCGTTTGCGCCGTCCACATCTCATTGGCCTGCTTTTCGCTGAACAGGCGCACATCCTTGCCATCCTTGTCCTTCACGCCGGCGATCTTGCCGCCGTCGAGCAGCACCATCATCCACTTGGCGATATCTTCCGCATTCGTGTTGATGCCGACGGCACCCACGGCATTCGGCACCGGCATCGATTTGACGGCCGCGATCTTGCCGTCGATCTTGCTGTGTGCATGGGCGACATCGGGATTACCCGCGTTTTCAAGCAGGCTGGTGGTGGTGCCCGTCATGCCCAGCGGCGCCAGGATGCGCTCATGCATGGCCTCGCCCCAGCTTTTCCCCGCCTTGTCGGCGATGATCTTGCCAGCCACGATGTACAGCAGGTTATCGTAGGCATAGCTGTTACGGAAACTCGTGGCCGGACGGATGTAGCGCAGCTTCTCGATGATCTCGTCGGTGCTGAAGGTGGTGGTGGGCCACCACAGCAGGTCGCCGGCACCCAGCCCCAGGCCGCTGCGGTGCGTCAGCAGGTCGCGGATGGTCATGGCGCCCGTCACGTAGGAGTCGTGCATCTGGAAGCCCGGCAAATGCCTGGTGACGGGATCGTCCCAGGCCAGCTTGCCCTCATCGACCAGCATGGCCAGCGCGGCGGCCGTGAAGCCCTTCGAATTGGAGGCCACTTCGAACAGGGTTTTCGCATCGACTGGTGCCGGCTCTCCCAGCTTGCGCACGCCGAATCCCTTGGCGGCGACGACCTTGCCATCCTTGACGATGGCGATCGCCATGCCCGGCACGTCGAAGGTTTTCAGGGCGCTGGCGACGTCGCGGTCCAGGTCAAAGGCCGGCGCGGGCGCCGGTGCAGCGGCAATCACAGGGGCGGCGTCAAATGCCAGCGCCGGCACGGTCACGCCGGAAAACGCCAGCACGATGGCGGCGGCGAGGCGGTTCATGGTATGCATGGTCAGGATGTCCAAAGAAAGTTCAATGCGCTTGCGCGGCCATCAATTTATCGACGCTCTCCTGCGTCACCGGGTGGTAGCGTGCGCGCGCCTGCGCATACACGTCCTTGGCCCAGGCATGGCCTTGCGGCGTCTTCATCAAGGCGCTGTACAGGGGCACGACGAACTTCTGGCGGCCCACGCTCAGCAGGAAAGCCTGCAAGGGCTGGCGCACGTCGTAACCGGCGTTCACGGAGGCCAGGTAGAAGCGGTAAGCCACCTCATTGTTGCCGCTCTTGCCCACGCCGTACACCTGGTCCAGCTCACGCAATTGCGCCGCGCTGGCCTTGTTGTTGATGTCGTTCAGGAAGTGCATCGACTCGATGGCGATCCACTTGTCCATGCCCAGGTCTTTGGTGGACAGCTCGCCTTTGAGCCAGGCGTCGCGGTGCTGGTCGAGCAGCGCCAGGCGCGGCGAGACGACGCGCTGCGCGCTGGCCGGCGCGCCGGTGCCATACAGCCATTCGTCGAGCTCCGCTTCGGGCATCACGTCCGGATGCTGCGCCAGCAGGTTCTTGCGCAGGTAGGCGATGAACTGCTCCGTCGTCACGCTCTGGAACGCATGCTGGTCGAACCAGCCGCGCAGGAAGGGATCGAACACGGCGCGGCCGGCGCGCCGCTCCATGGTCGCCAGGAACCAGGCGCCCTTCGGATAAATGATGCCATCGTCCGTGTACGTTTCCGCCGGGTTGGCATCCGCATCGCGCGTGACCAGCGCCGTTTTCGCGGCCGGCAGTTCCTTGAACGAGGCGGCCAGTTCTTCCTGGTCGACCTGCACGCCCATCTGCGCCACCTCGCTGCCATACAGCTGCTCGACGATGCGCGTGGTGACATAGGTGGTAAAGCCTTCGTTGAGCCACATGTGCTTCCACGAGGCGTTGGTGACCAGGTTGCCCGACCACGAGTGGGCCAGTTCATGCGCGATCAGGTCGACCAGGCTGCGGTCGCCCGCGATCATGGTCGGCGTGAGGAAGGTCAGGCGCGGGTTTTCCATGCCGCCGTAGGGGAACGATGGCGGCAGCACGATCATGTCGTAGCGCCCCCAGCGATACGGACCATACAGCGCTTCGGCCGCCTGGATCATTTTTTCCGTATCGGCCAGCTCGTATTCGGCGGCCTTGATGCGCGGCGGTTCGGCATACACTGCCGAGCGGGGACCGAGCTTGCGCACTTCCAGTTCGCCGATGGCAATGGCCAGCAGGTACGATGGAATCGGCTGCGGCATCCTGAATTTCCAGCCGCCCTTGCCGGTCGCCTTCTCGTCATTCTCGGCGCTCATGACGACGCGCATGCCCGCTGGCGCATCGATGCGCGCGCTGTAGGTGAAGCGCACGGCCGGCGTATCCTGCGACGGCACCCATGAACGGGCGTTGATGCTTTGCGACTGGCTGAACATGAATGGCAGCTTGCCCGACATGGTCTGCTGCGGCGTGAGCCACTGCAGCGCGATGGCGCCCGGCGCCGTGTGGTAATAAACGCGCACTTTTTCAGGCTGGCCCGTGGTGCTAATGCGCAAGGCCTGGCCCTTTTCGGGGTCGGCCTTGTCCAGCTGGTAGGGCGCCATCTTCCATGCGCCGCGCTTGTCCTGCACCTGCACCTTGGCGATCGACAGGTCGCGCGTATCGAGCACCAGCGTGTGCGCGGCCGGGTCGATCCAGTTCAGGGACAGCTCGGCGTAGCCGGAGAGGGTCTTTTGCTTGAAGTCGGCTTTCAGGTCCAGCTGCAGGTCGCGCGTGCGCACCTGGTCGTAGCGCGCATAGCTGAGGGGATCGGCGTGCGCGGCCAGGGTCACCTGGCAGAGGAAGGCGCAGCCGAGCGCGCGCAGGAAGGTCAAAGTTTGCATGGTCGTCTTTTGAATGATTTGCGAAAGCGCCGGCGAGTGTGCGCCGGGGCGTCGCGCAGAATAGCACTTCCGGCGCACGCCTGGCGGAAAAAGCGCCGGACTGGCCGGCGCTGTTTCCTATTTTGCCTCGACCCCGGCCCCCGCCCTGCTCGCGGGCGCCTTCAGCGGCGTATTCCAGTCCTTCATCAGATTGTTCTTGTCCCGATCCAGCTTGAACAACTCCAGGCGCGATGGCGTGATTTTTCTCGGCCAGGCGTTGTTGCTGGTGTCGATATCGGCCGTCTCCCAGTACGGGTCCTGCACCAGTCCCACCATCGGCTCGTCGGTGACGATGACCTTGCTGATCTTGTGCGGCGAATAGCGCCATACCTCGGCCGGCACGCGCTCGATGATCTTCCTGCCGCCGGCCAGCTCGATCTCCAGGATCAGCGGCATCACCAGGCCGCCGAGATTCGAAAAGTCGACCAGGTACAGATGCTTGCCCATGTTGCGCTGCTCCAGCAGCTTTCTCTCCCACGGCTCCAGCGTTTCCTGCTCTTCCGCATAGCTGTTGCGGTCCTTGTTGGTGACCGTGAAGTCGTCGTGCCGGTTATAGAAATCCTTCAGCGCAGGGTCCAGATCGACCTTCTTCGGCAGTGCCCTGTTGCGCTGCTCCGAGATCGACATGGGTTGCGCGTCCTTCTGCGCCTTCTTCCACGCTTTCTCGACTTCCGGATTCTTCGTGCTCACGCCGTATTCGCTGATGCCGTCGATGCTGATGTCGACCGCGTCGGTGGTATAGAACCAGCCGCGCCAGAACCAGTCCAGGTCCGTGCCGGAAGCGTCTTCCATGGTGCGAAAGAAGTCGGCCGGCGTGGGACGCTTGAACTTCCAGCGCAGCGCGTACTGCCTGAAGGCGAAGTCGAACAGTTCCCGTCCGAGGATGGTCTCGCGCAGGATATTGAGCGCCGTGGCCGGCTTGTCGTAGGCATTCGGCGACAGCTGCAGCACGGACTCGGGATTGGTCATGATCGGTACCTGGTTCTGGCTGCGCATGTAGTCGACAATCTTGCGCGGCTCGCCATTCCAGGATGGGAAATGCTCTTCCCACGCCTGCTCTGCCAGGTACTGCAGGAAGGAATTGATGCCCTCGTCCATCCAGGCCCACTGGCGCTCGTCCGAATTGACGATCATGGGGAAATAATTGTGCCCCACTTCATGGATGATCACGCCGATCAGGTCATATTTGGCCGTCTTCGAATACGTGAGTTCCCCCGTCTTCTTGTCCTTCACGGGACGCCCGCCATTGAACGCAATCATCGGATACTCCATGCCGGCCACGGCGCCGTTGACGGAAATGGCATTCGGATACGGATAGTCGAAGCTGTACTTGTTGTACTGTTCGATGGCGTGAATGACAGCGCGCGTGCTGTACTGCTGCCACAGCGGGTTGCCCTCGTTCGGATAATACGACATCGCCATCACCCGTTTGCCGCCGCTGTCGAGTCCCTGCGCGTCCCAGATGAACTTGCGGCTCGATGCCCACGCCACATCGCGCACATTGGCCGCCTTGAAGTGCCAGGTCTTCGTCGCCGTGCTCTGCCCCTTCTCGGCCGCCAGCGCTTCCTCTGGCGTGATCACCAGCACCGGTGCCGCGCTGTTCCTTGCCTTCGCCAGGCGTTCGCGTTGCAGCGCGCCGAGGACGGAGGAAGCGTTCTGCAGCTCGCCCGTGGCGGCCACCACATGGTCGGCCGGCACCGTCAGGTACAGCTCGTAGTCGCCGAATTCCAGCGCGAATTCGCCCGACCCCAGATACTGCTTGTGCTGCCAGCCGACGGCATCGTAATAGGCGGCCATGCGGGGAAACCACTGTGCCACCTGGAAGATGGTGTTCCTGTCGTCCTCGAAGTATTCATAGCCGGAGCGCTCGACCAGCACTTTCTGGTCATTGATTTTATACGACCAGTCGATGCCGAAGCTGATGCTCTGGCCAGGCGCCAGCGCCACCGGCAAGTCGATGCGCAACATGGTCTGGTTGACCACATAATGCAGCGGCTTGCCGCTGGCCGATTTCACGCTGCCGAGCTTGAAGCCGCCATCGAATTCGCGGCCCGCATCGATGGCGCGCAAATCCTCGAACTTCAGCGCTTCCTCTTCGCTGCCGCTGAGCCAGGCCTGGCGCGACGGCGCGCTCAGTACGCGGCGCTGGTCGGCGTCCCTGCGCAAGCCATTCTGGTCCAGCTGCAGCCACAGATACTGCAAGCTGTCCGGCGAGCGGTTATGGTAGGTGATCTGTTCGCTGGCGGTGATCTCGCGCCGCGCTTCATCGAGGGTGGCGCGGATCACGTAATCGGCGCGCTGCTGCCAGTAGGCGTGGCCGGGCGCGCCGGAAGCGGTGCGGTAGGCGTTCGGCGTGGGCAGCAGTTCCTCGAGCTGGCGAAACTTGTCGTCGAATGGCGCGGCGCCGGCGCACAGCGCCGGCATGCTGAAAGACAGGGAAACAAGCAGGTAACAGTGCTGGACAAGCAGGCGAAGGGAGACCGGCAAACGCATGGCGCAATCCATCTGGAAGTTGGCGAGAGAACTGCATTCTAAGTCAGCTGTTTGCAAAACGACCACTGTTGTCGGCGACCCACAACAAAGCCCGCCGTGGCCGCCGGGACACTGGCGCGGGCGCGGGCATTGGCGTATGATGCGCCTCGAACATTGGGGAGTAGTCGTCCCGCGGTCCTGCCGCGGGAACCTGTATCAACATGATTGGCCCGCAGGCCATGGTGCAGGTGGTTGAAGAACTTGACGAGACCATTGATCGGGGGCGGCCGCATGGGCCGGAGTCGCCCCTGGATCATTGGTTAATTCGTCCGGCCCGCGTACCTCTTGCAATCTCATGGAAGCATTCCTCATCTCCACCGGCATCGTCGGTCTCGCCGAAATCGGCGACAAAACCCAGCTCCTGGCTTTCCTGCTCGCCGCCAAATTCCGCAAGCCTTTGCCCATCGTGCTGGCGATTTTCGTCGCCACCATCGCCAACCACGCGTTTGCCGCCGCCGTCGGCGCCTGGATCACCAGCATGCTGGGCCCCGACGTGCTGCGCTGGGTACTGGGCGTATCGTTCCTGGCGATGGCCGCCTGGACCCTGATCCCCGACAAGATCGATGAAGATGATACCAAGCTGGCCAGGTATGGCGTCTTCCTGACCACCCTGATCGCCTTCTTCATGGCGGAAATGGGCGACAAGACGCAGGTGGCCACAGTCGCGCTGGCAGCCCGCTACCACGACATTGTTTCCGTCGTGCTGGGCACCACCTGCGGCATGATGCTGGCCAATGTCCCCGCCGTCTACCTGGGCGACAAGATCGCCAACCGCGTCTCGCTGCCCCTCGTACATGGCATCGCGGCCCTCGTGTTTGCCGTGCTGGGCATCGCCACCCTGCTCGGCGCCGGCGCGCGCCTGGGCTTTTGAGACCGGCTTCAGCGCTTTCTGCTGCCGGCGCAAAAATTGTTCATTTACAATTTTCATGTAAATAATTACAATGTCGCCGACACGAACATCGCGCGACGGCCGGCGCTTCACAGGCCGCCGCGTTTTTAAGGAATGTATGCAATTGAATGAGAAAGTGGCAATGGCGGCGCTGTTCCTGGCCGCCTGCGCCAGCCTGCCGCCATGCGCCACGGCGGCGGCCGTGCCACGCGCTGCTACGGCGGCGAAGGCCGTGGCCAGCGCGCCACCCGAAGTCCGCAAGCGCGACCTGCTGCTGCTCGGCGCCGGCCTGATCCTGCTGGCCGGCAGGCGCCGCCCCACCCACGACAAGTGGCAATGCCAACTGGCTTAGAGCAGCAACAGCACCCCATATTCGCGGCCCTCGTCGCGCAGGACGATGCTCTCGCCGCTCACGGCCACGCCATCGAGCGACAGGCCGGCCGGCCGGCCCTGCGCCTTTTCGACCGTGATCGCATAGCTGCTGGCGCCATGCCGGTAATGCAGCTTGAAACTGCTCCACTCGGCAGGCATGCACGGCGCCAGGCGCAGCACATCCGCTTCGCGCGTCAGTCCCAGCAGGGACTCGACGACCAGCCGGTACAGCCAGCCCGATGATCCCGTGTACCAGCTCCAGCCGCCGCGCCCCACGTGCGGCGCCACTGCATACACGTCGGCCGTCACCACGTACGGTTCGACCTTGTAGCGCGCCACCGCCTGCGCATCAATGCCATGGCGTACGGGATTGATCATGCGCAGCAGTTCCCACGCCTTTTCGCCATCGCCCAGACGGGCAAACGCCATCGCCGTCCAGATGGCGGCATGCGTGTACTGGCCGCCGTTCTCGCGCACGCCCGGCACATAGCCGCGGATGTAGCCAGGATTCAGGTCCGACTTGTCGAACGGCGGATCGAGCAGCTGGATCACACCTGAATCGCGGCGCACCAGGCGCGCATCGACCTGGCGCATGGCGCCGGCGACACGCTCCTTGTTGGCCGCTCCCGACAGCACGCCCCAGCTTTGCGAAATCGAATCGATCTGGCATTCCTCGTTGCTGTGCGAACCCAATGGCGTGCCATCGTCGAAGTACGCGCGCCGGTACCACTCGCCATCCCATGCATGTTCCTCGACGTTGGCCGCCAGCTTCACGGCTTCATCGCGGCAAAACTGGGCGAACGCCGCGTCGCCGCGCAGCGTCGCCACCTCGGCGAAGCGCTGCAGCACTTCGCACAGGAAGAAGGCCAGCCAGACGCTCTCGCCCTTGCCGTGTTCGCCCACCTTGTCCATGCCGTCATTCCAGTCGCAGGAACCGATCAGCGGCAAGCCGTGCACGCCCATGCGCAAGCCATGGCGGATGGCGCGCACGCAGTGTTCGTACAGATCGGCCGATTCGCCCGAACGCACCGGCAGGTCATAGTAGGAATCCTCTTCCGGCTTGACGGCCCGCCCCTCGATGAAGGGCGTCACTTCCGACAGCACGTTGAGGTCGCCCGTGGCGGTCACATAGCGGCAAGCGGCCAGCGGCAGCCACAGGTAGTCGTCGGAGCAGTGCGTGCGCACGCCGCGATCCGACGGCGGATGCCACCAGTGCTGCACGTCGCCCTCGACAAACTGGTGCGCCGCGCACAGCAGCAGGTGCTTGCGCAGCAATTGCGGCGCCGTGTGGATCATCGCCATCGCATCTTGCAGCTGGTCGCGGAAACCGTAGGCGCCGCCGGACTGGTAATAGCCGCTGCGTGCCCACAAACGGCAGGCGATGGTCTGGTACATCAGCCAGCCGTTGGCGATCACGTCCAGCGACGGATCGGGCGTCTCGATGCGCACGGCGCCCAGGGTGGTTTCCCAGTACGCGCGTACCGCGTCGAGCGCCATGCGGGCAGCTTCCTTGCCCGCATGGCGCTGCACCATGGTGCTGGCGTCGGCATTGCGGCGTCCGCCCACGCCGAGGATGAAGACGACTTCGCGCTCCTGCCCCGGCTGCAGTTCAAACGGCACCTGGATCGCCGCGCAGGGATCGAGTCCCGTGCCCGCCTTGCCGGACAGGCGCACGCGGCGCAAGGCAGCCGGCTGCGCCAGGCTGCCGTTGCGGCCTATGAACTCGTTGCGGTCGCAGGTGATCGAGCGGATGCTGGCGTCGGTGTTGAAAAAGCCGACCCGGCCAGAAAACTCCGTGTTGTAGTTATTGCGCGCAAACAGCGCGCCACTGATGGTATCGACTTCCGTCGCCACATGCATGCCGGACTTGGCGCGCAGGTCGGCCAGCACCCATTCCACGTAACCGGTGACGGACAGGCGGCGTGGCACGCCGCTGTCATTGCGCACCTTGATCACCGAGTACTTGACGGCGGCATCGAGCGCCACATAGGTGCACAATTCGGTGGCGATGCCGCCCTCGCTGTGCTCGAAGACGCTGTAGCCGAAGCCGTGGCGCGTCACGTAGTCGCCGCTGCCGCGCGCCGGCAGGGCCGACGGCGACCAGAACTGGCCGCTCTGCTCGTCGCGCACGTAAAACGCTTCGCCGGAGAGGTCGGAAACCGGGTCGTTCTGCCATGGCGTGAGGCGGAATTCATGCGCATTCTCGCTCCAGGTATAGGCTTGGCCGGCTTCGGAGACCACGCTGCCGAATTGCGCGTTGGCCAGCACGTTCGACCATGGCGCCGGCGTGTTCTTATCCTCGCCGGAGGTAATGACATATTCGCGGCCATCGGGCGTAAAGCCGCCCAGGCCATTTTCCAGAATCAGCGTGCGCGGCGCGGCGCGGTGCGGCACGCTGGCCGGTTCGCGGCCCGGATCCTGCAGCAGCGGCGGCATGCGCAGCACGGGGCTGGGCGGCCGCTTGACCTGCTCGGCCAGGGTGCCGCGCAGGTCGCTGATGATGGCGCGCGCCACCGACTGCAGCAAGATACGGTCTTCATTGGCGATCTGCTCGGCCAGGCGCACGAAGATGCCGCCCGGGCGGTCGATCGCCTGCGCATCGATACCCGAGGCGATCAGCCCCATGATCTGGTCGTGCAGCAGCTGGCGGTAACCCGACTGGTCCTCGTACCAGATCACCAGGTCGACTATCAGTCCTTTCAGGCGCCAGTAGGCGTGCGCCTGCACCATCTGGCGCGCCAGTTCGATATTGGCCGCATCGCGTATCTGCAGCAGCACGATGGGCAGGTCGCCGGAAATGGCATACGCCCACAGGCCGGACTGGCCTCGCTGGTTCTTGATCAGGATGCCCGCTTCGGCGCGCAGCGCGGCGTTCGGATAGATCACCGCATTGGCCAGGCGCGCATACAGCTGCGCATCGGCCTCGCTGGCATTGAGCTGGCGCAGCACCACCTGACTGTGCGTCCAGGCCAGCTCGAACACGCGGTCGGCCAGGTGACGGTCCTGGTATTTATCGATCAGGTGCAGCGCCGCATCGCGCTGCTCCGCCATGCCAATGACGCTGTCGACGGTAATGGCCTGGTCGGGTGCGAGCGTGATGACATAACGGATGGCCACTACGGGGTCCAGCACGGAGCCGTGGCCGCCTTTCAAAGGACCGCTCTGCTGCAGCGCCTGCGGCAGCTGCGCCGTGTTGCCGCGGCCGATGAAGCACGCGCGGTCCGTCTCGAATGACACCGCATAGTGCTCGATATCGTGCACGGTCATCACATGCAGCAGCCACGGCATCTGTTCATCCTTCGAACGGGGCCGGCGCGTGCATAGAATCGCATTTTCGTGCGCCAGGATTTCCGTTTGCACGAACAACTTGCTGAAGGCGGGATGGGCCGCGTCGGCCGCCGCCGGCGCCATCACCACTTCGGCAAAGCTGGTGATCTCGATGCGCCGCTGGCGGTTCGAATTATTGCTGATGCGCGTGCGGCGGATTTCGATGTCGTCTTCCGGCGAAACGACGATTTCCGTGTACAGGTCCAGCCCGTGGTCGGCGCGGCGGAACTCGGCCCGCCCTTCCGAAAAGATCACCTCGTACTTCTTCGGCTCGACCAATGTCGGCTGGTACATGGTGGACCAGACTTCGCCGTCATCGAGATCGCGCAGGTAGCAGAAATTGCCCCAGTTGTCGCGCGTGCTGTCCTCGCGCCAGCGCGTCACGGACAAGTCTTTCCAGCGGCTGTAGCTGCCACCGGCATTGCTCACCATGACGTGGTAGCGGCCATTCGACAGCAACTGCGTTTCCGGTACGGCGCTGTTGGCCTGGGTCAGGATGCGCATCGGCATGGCCTGTTCCGGCGCACCGCTGCGCAGCTCCGCCAGTTCGGCCGTGTTCGAGTAGAACGCGCCGGCCTGCGGCGTACGCTCCTGCAGCACCAACAAGGCCGATTGCAGCAGCGGATCGGACTCGAAACGGCGCTGCATCGGACGGTCGTGCAGCAGGTAGCTGAGGGCCAGGAAACCCATGCCCTGGTGATGCACCATGAAGGAGCGGATGACCGCGCTGGCCTGCCCGCGCGGCAGGCGCGCCGTGGTGAAATCGATGGCCTCGAAGAAGCCGTAACGGCCCATGTAGCCGGCCGCCTGCATGCGCTGCAGGTTCAGGCACGACGCTTCCGGCTGCACCATCAGGCCCATCATGCTGGCATACGGCGCCACCACGAGATCGTCGGCCAGGCCCCGTTTCAAGCCCAGTCCCGGCACGCCAAACGCGCGGTACTGGTAATTCAGGCTGGCGTCGACGGTGTTGTAGCCGGACTCGGAAATTCCCCAGGGCACGTCGCGCTGGCGGCCGTAGTCGATCTGCGCCTCGATCACGGAATGATACGTTTGATCGAGCAGGGTATTCGGGTAGTTCGGCATCACCAGGAGCGGCATCAGGTATTCAAACATCGAGCCGCTCCACGACAGCAGCACGGGCTGGCCCGCCACCATGCACAGCTGGCGGCCCAGGGCGAACCAGTGCTCCTGCGGCAGCTGGCCCTGGGCGATGGCGATGAAGCTGGCCAGGCGCACTTCGGAAGCGAGCAAATCGTAGTAGCTGGCGTCGAGGCGCCGTTCGCTGACGTTGTAGCCGATGGCCAGCAATTTTGTCGACGGGTTGTACAGGAACGCATATTCGATCTGCGCAAAATCGCGCGCCTGGCCCGCCGCATGGGCAATGTCGCGCATATGGCGGCCCGCCTGTTCGCGGCCCTGCAGCAGCAGCGCCGCCAGCGCGGCCGGCGTGCCTTCAGGGACTTCCAAGTTCGCCAGCGTGCGCAGGGTCGGCACCTGCAGCCACGCCGCATCGACGCCCGCTTGCGCCGCCCATGGCGCCAGCTGCAGCAGTTCCGCCAGCGCCGCGCGGCACTGGCGCGCCAGGGCGCCCGTCCACATCGACAGCTCGCCATCCTCGCTTTGCAGGGTCAGCGACAGCAGCGCATCGGCCGCGCCATTCGCGCCACTCAGGTAGGCATGCCATTCGGCCAGGCTGGCGGGCGTTGCCGCTGCCTGCAGCAAGGCCATGCTGTCGCGCATGGCCTCGCCCTGACCTTCGGCGGCGATGAATTCCTGCAGTACCTGTGCCGTCGTGCGAATGCCCTGCACGATCTGCGCACCGATGATCGGCGCGTCATACAGCTCCACCAGGCCCGGCTGCAAGGTCAGCAAGTGGCCGGCCAGGTTGCCGCTGTCGACCGTGGAAATGTACATCGGCTGCAGCGCCTTGAGCGTCTGCGTGTCGTACCAGTTATAGAAGTGGCCCTGGAAGCGTTCCAGCTCGCCCATGCTGTGCAGGGTGGCGCGGCTGCGCTCGATCAGCTGGCCCAGGGTCAGGTAGCCGAAATCGTAGGCCGTCAGGTTGGCCAGCAATGCCAGGCCGATATTCGTCGGCGAGGTGCGGTGCGCCACCACCAGGTTCGGATGCTCCTGCATGTTATCGGGCGGCAGCCAGTGGTCGTCCGGTCCGACGAAGGTGTCGAAATACGCCCAGGTCTTGCGCGCCACGCCATGCAGGAAGCGCCCCTGCTCGGCCGACAGGCGCGCCACGGCCCGCTCGATGGGGCGGCTGATCCACCAGGCGATGGCCGGCGCGCCCAGCCACAGCAGCAGCACCACGGCGGCAGCCGGCAAGGCCTCGGGGCGCCAGCTCAGCAAGGCGGCAAAGGTGGCCAGCGCCAGCGCCGGCGAGCACCACATGGCGCGCCAGCTGTCGGCCTGCGCGCCCGACGAGGCATGCAGGTTCGAGGCACGCCAGTCGAGCAAGTGTTTATGCGACACGCCCAGCCGCCACAAGGTGCGCACGATGGCGTCCAGGCTGATCCAGGCCTCGTACGGCAGGAAGACCAGGGTCAGCATGGCATGCGAAAACTGCACGCCGCAGCGCCGCTCGAAGGCGGCCAGGTGCTGGCGCCACAGGGTATCGCGCGGCTTGCGCAGCAAGTCATACAGGGCCGAGACCACGGGCGGCAGGAAAATGATGGCGAGGATGGCCGCGCTCCAGAAGGCCACGTGCGGCAGGAAGCCCCACGCCAGCAGCAGCGACGCGGTGGTGGCCGGCGCCACAACGCTGCGGCGCAGGTTGTCGAACAGCTTCCAGCGCGACAGCATGGACAGCGGATTGCGCTCGCGCTTGCCGGCGCGGCCCGGCACCCTGCCCAGCAGCCAGCCGATCAATTGCCAGTCGCCGCGTATCCAGCGCTGGCGGCGGCTCACGTCGGCGTCATAGCGGGCCGGATATTCCTCGTACAGCTGCGAGTCGCTGAGCAAACCGGCGCGCAGGTAGCAGCCTTCGAGCAAATCGTGGCTGAGGATTTTATTGTCGGGCAGGCGCTGGCCCAGCACGCGCTCGAACATGTCCAGATCATAGATGCCCTTGCCGATGAACGAGCCTTCGTAAAACACGTCCTGGTACAGGTCCGAGACGGTGCGCGTGTACGGGTCGATGCCCGGCTCGCCGCCGCACAGCAGCTCGTAGCGCGAGGCGTTCGCGCTGGGCAGCGCGACGGCCACGCGCGGCTGCAGGATGCCGTAGCCGGCCACCACGCGCGTGCCGGCCGCGTCGAGCACAGGCAGGTTCAGCGGGTGCAT
Organism: Janthinobacterium sp. GW822-FHT07H11; assembly: GCF_058798615.1. Taxonomy (NCBI): domain Bacteria; kingdom Pseudomonadati; phylum Pseudomonadota; class Betaproteobacteria; order Burkholderiales; family Oxalobacteraceae; genus Janthinobacterium; species Janthinobacterium sp. GW822-FHT07H11. Next base: position 776,603 of record NZ_CM179507.1, on the reverse strand, counting down.
CATGGTGGCGATGAACTGGCGCGCCGCATCGCGCGGCAGCTGCGTATCGGTGTCGAGCGTGATCACGTACTTGATCGTGCGCAGGCCACGCAGCTCGCCTTCGACCAGCGAAAACTTGTCACGCGCGCCGCCGCGCAGGAAGGCGTTCAGGTCGGACAATTTACCGCGCTTGCGCTCCTGTCCCATCCACGCATTCTGCTGCGAATTCCACAGGCGCGGACGGTGCAGCAACAGGAACGGTCCCACGTGGCCCAGCTCTTCGCGCCCGGCCGGATCGCCGTTCTCCTTGAACTCAGTGCCTTCCACGCGATATTTGTCATTCAGCGCGCGGATGGCGTCCTGCGCCTGGCGCAGCAAGGCATCGTCGCCCGGCAGGGTTTGCGTGGGCGCGTCGACAAAATCGGTGAGCAGGCAGAAACGCAGGTTGGCATCGCGGTTGGCCAGGTAGCGCACTTCCAGCGCCTCGCACAGGGCCGCGATGTTTTCCTTGCTGTAGATCAGCGTCGGCACCACCACGATGCCGCGCGCGTCCGACGGAATGCCGGACTGGTAATCCATGCGCGGCAGCGGATGCGGCGATGTCATCAGCGTTGCCAGCCAATTCACCAGGGCCACCGCCAGCTGGCTGCTGCCCAGCAGCGCCAGCACGCCCAGCAATGCCAGCAGCCAGCCCTGCACGCCATGGCGCACGGCCCGTTCGAGCAACAGCGCGCTGGCGGCCAGCGTGACGAAGGAAATCGCTCCCAGGTAAACCGCCAGCGGCGCGGCGCGCGCCGTATGCTGCAGCGCCACGACGAAGGGCAGCTTGGCGCCGGCCAGCTTTTCCAGCACCAGCACGCCCCGCCCGACCAGGTAGAAGCCGATGTGGCCGCGGCGCGCGTCAGTGCCGTTGCCGTGCGTCTGCGCCAGCTGCACCGCCATCTCGGCCACGTCCACCTCGCTGCGCGCGCTGCTGCGGGCGATGCGCTCGATGGCATGGCGATAACTGTCGCGCGTGGCGAAATCCATCAGGCCATAGGTGCCGGATGGATCCAGGCGCAAGGTCTGTTCGACCACGCTCATGGTCTCGACGAATTCCTGCCAGTCCATGGTGCCGAGAAAGCGCAGGCTGCCGATGCTGTTGGCGATCGATACCTGGTCGGCCGCCTGCTGCCCGATCTCGGACTGGATCTGCTGTTCGATGCTGAGGCCCGATTCGGCCAGCTTGTGCGTGAGCCACGTCAGGGCCAGGGTCAGCGACGGGCTTTGCCCCTGCAGGCGACGCGACAACTCGGCCACGAAGGCACTGGTGATCGGCGGATTCGAGCGCGCCATGTCGGCCACCAGCAGGATCAGGCCACTTGGATTGCGTTCGGCGATGTCCGTCATCTGGTCGGCCCAGGTATTGGCCAGGTCGCGCTGCATGCGGTCGTCGGCCACGCGCGCGGCCACGCGGCGCAGGTTTTCGATCAGGGCCAGGCGCAGCATGATGGGCACGGCCCACAGTTCGCCCAGGGTAAGCGTGGCCACGTCCTGGTACGCTTCGACGAAATGGCACAGGTTTTCCAGGTCGACCCGGCCGTCGCCGTGCGAGATGATTTCCAGCGCAATCTTGTACACGCGCGGACAGCCCGCGTCAAAACCCGACGTCAGGCGCGGCAATTCCTTGCTGTAGTTCTTCGGCAGGTGGCGCCGCGTGGTGCGGATCTGCTCTTCGATCAGGTAGAAATTATCAAGCAGCCATTCCGAGGCGGGCGTGACCTGGCGCCCGCTCTTCACCGTGGCCGTCAGCTCATTGACGGTGGCCGTGATCAGGGCCGCATTGTCGGCCAGGCGCGCCAGCAAGCGGTCTCTGCCGTGATGCTTGCCCACCGCGTGGCCGGCCGCCACGTTCTTGCCGTGGGCCGCCATCTGCATGGCACTGAATAACTCCGAACGCAGGGGCAAGGCATCGTCGCGCGCGGCGTCGAAGGTGTCTGCGGCGCGGGGATCGCCGCGGAGGACTTCCTTGAATTTGGAAATCCGTTCCTTGATCTGTTCCGCCACTACTGCTGTGTACTCTTTCAACTTGGGCCTCGCTAGGTGCGCGCATGCCGCCGGCAGCCACCATCTTCCAGGCCGCATCAGGACAGGAACGGGCACTGGCGAAGACGGTCAGCGAAGCGCCGGAGCGTTGCGATGAATCTCAGGTATGGGGAGATTTTCTGAACTTCATCGTAGGTGCGCGTTGCGCACAAGACCGTGCGCTAGCGTACATACCAGGCGCTTTGGGGGTGTGTCAGCGAGGAAATCCGCGCGGTGGCGGGCGGAAAAATGCCAAGGGGAAATTAATGGCTTGCACCGCGCCGCCTGGCGCGCGATGCAAATTTCAAACAGGAAACTATAGCCAGGGTAGCACCGGCTTGCTCAGGCGGCGATCGCCAGCCGATGGCGCGTCGCTTCGGCCATCGCCATGCCGCCGGTGAGTTGCCACGCCGCCGCATGGCCGAGGCGGCGCAGGCAGGCGGCCGCGCGCGCGCTGCGGTTGCCGCTGCGGCAGAAAAATACCAGCGGACGCTGCGGTTCCCGCAGCCACGCGCCGACCTGTCCCGCCAGGCGACTCAGGGGCACGCTGCGCACTTCGCAAGCGTCGAAGACGGTGCCGGCGCAAGCCGCGTGTTCATACGCCTCGCGCACGTCGACGAGGATGGCGTCGGGATGCTGACGCAGGAATGCCGGCAAACCGCCGGCGTCCAGTTGCAGCTCGGCCGCTGGCGCCAGGTCGGCGTCCTGCTGCAGGGCGCGCACGGTACTGCAAATGCGGTTGTCGTCGCCCGATGCGCACAGCACGGTATCGGGCGTCACCAGGCCATCCGCCAGCAAGGTGGCGACGGCCTGCGGCGCCAGGGCGCCGACAAAGGCGAAGCGCCGCTCCAGCAGATACGCGTGGGCGTCGCCGCAGTCGACGCGGCGCAGCCGCTGCCGGCCCAGATCCAGACCGTCATCGCTATCGATGTGGCCCACCTGTTCGATGCCCAGTTCCCGCAGCAATTCCAGGCGCGCCGCGCCGCCGTCCGCCGGTGGCGCCGTCTGCACGACGGCGGCAAGCGTGTAGTGCTGGCAGCGGATGAAGGCGGCCAGGCGCGGCAGCAGCGCGGCGACAGGATCGATGACGACGCAACTGGCGCTGGCCGCGTCGCTGAGCAGCCAGGTGCACTGGCCATCGACGCTGAGCTGAATCACGCCGTCATGCGGCGATGGCGCCAGCGCCGACGGCAGCAAACAGCTGCTGCGCAGCGCCTCGCCGCAGCGCTCGATGCGCGCGCAGGCGGCCGCGATGGTGGCCGCGTCAATCAGCGGGCCGAACGACAGGCGGATGGCGGAGCTGGCGCGCCATTGCGGCACATGCATCGCTTCCAGTACATAGCTGGGCAGGGCCTTGGCGGCGGAACAGGCGCTGCCCGAGCTGACGCGCACGCGCGCCGCATCGAACAGGTCCAGCAGCTCTTTCGACGACAGCCCCGGCACGGAAAAATTGAGCGTGGTCGGCAGCGACAGCTCGAATGGCATATTGAAGACGATGCCAGGGAAGGCCTGCTCCAGGCTGGCTACCAGGCGCGCGCGGAACGCCGCCAGTGCCGCCTGGTCGCGGAAGGTCTGGCCATCTTCCAGTGCCGCCAGGACGGCGCCCAGCGCAGCGATGCCGGCCATGTTTTCCGTGCCCGAGCGCAAGCCCGTTTCCTGCCCGCCGCCCATCATCAGCGGCGTGAACGGTGCACCGGCGCGCACGTACAGCATGCCGATGCCCTTGGGCGCATACAGCTTGTGACCGGAAAACGGCGCGTAATCGATGCGCGTGGCGGCCAGGTTCAGCTGCAGCTTGCCCAGCGCCTGCACGCAATCGACCATCCAGTAGGCATCGGCGCCACGCTCGCGCAGCAGTTGCGCGATGGCCGACAGGTCGCTGATGACGCCCGTTTCATTATTCGCCGCCATCGTGCACAGCATGGCCGTCTCGCCGATCAGCGCGCCGAGCGCCTGCAGATCGTGGCGCCCCTGCGCATCGACGGGCAACTTGCGCACTTCCAGGTTCAGGCCCAGCAGGCGGTTCCAGTGCGCCAGGCTCTCCGGCACGGCCTTGTGCTCGGTCGCGCCATACAGCAGCAGGCTGCCGATGCGCTTGCCAGCGTCGCGCCGTTCGCGCAGCGCACACAGAGCCGACAGCACGGCCGTCTGGATGCCTTCGGTGGCGCCGCTGTTGAACATCAGGCGCCCGTCGCCCGTGCCCAGCAGGCGCCTGGCCCGCTGGCGCACGCCATCCATCATGGCCTTGGCCTGCAAGCCCGTGGCGTGGGTGCTGCTGGGGTTGCCGTAACCCTGTTCCATGGCTTGCTTGGCGGCGGCGACAGCGGCCGGCAGCACGCAGGTGGTGGCATTGCTGTCGAGGTAGATTTCTTTCATGATGGCAGTCTGGGCAATCTATAAAGGCGGCGATAAAGGAGCGGCGAGCGCGGCTTGAACATGTTGACAGTCTACCCGCGGGCGCCCGTGAAGATATGCCAAAAGTCACTGCAAACACGGTAATATGTAGCACATACATGCTACAAAATGGAAAATCATAAAATGAATTCACCAAGCGCCGCGCTCGACAAATTCGACTGCGCGATCCTGGCCGCCCTGCAGCAGGACGGCACCCTGTCGATCGCCGCCCTCAGCGAAAGAATAGGCCTGTCCAGCACGCCCTGCTGGAAAAGAGTCAAGCGGCTGGAGGAAGAAGGGTATATCGAGGGCCGCGTGGCCATCGTCAACCGGCAAAAAGTAGGCTTGCCGGTGACGGTGTTCGTCAGCGTGCGCACCGGCCAGCATGACGAAAAATGGCTGCGCCGCTTTGCCGCCGCCGTCATCGTGCTGCCCGAGGTGCAGGAATTCCACCGCATGAGCGGCGACATCGACTACCTGCTGAAAGTCGTCACCACCGACATCAAGGGCTATGACACGTTCTATAAAAAGCTCATCAAGGCCGTGCAGCTGACGGGCGTGTCGTCCGCCTTTTCCATGGAGCAGATCAAGTGCAGCACGGAACTGCCGCTGGAATTGATCGCCCACGGCTTGCCTGCCTGATCGCTTCTCATCGCGCCGGGCGCGAATGGAAAGGGTGTGCAGCCGCAGGCCATGCCAGCCAATTAAATGGCCGGCTTTTTCAGGGTCGCGGCGTGCTTGAAGAAATCATAGATGCCGCTCTCGCTCATGCGGCGCGCGTTCGCCAGTTCGCCGCCCTTGGTGGCGTACAGCACCTCGTTGGTGTCGCTCGACACCAGCACGGCAGCCGGAATGCCTTTCTTGAGCGGGTTGCCATAGGCATGCGCCACATCAAGGTTATGGTCGAAGTTGCCCACGTCGACCTTCACGACCTTGAATTCCTGCCGCATCAGTTGCGCATTCTTACCTTCCTTCAAGGCCTGATCGAGCGCGCGGCAATCCTCGCACCAGTTGGCGCCAAAGATCAGCAGCACGGGCACGCGGGCCGCCCTGGCATCGGCCAGGGCCTGCGCCACATCGGCCTTGGCATCGGCCGTGGCGCTGTAGGGAAGGTGCGGCGTGGCGGCCGCTGGCGCGCCTGGCGTGGGCGCGGCGGCAACGGCGGCGCCCGCGAACAGCAGGCTGGCGAGAAGGACGGGTAGGCGCATGCAAGACTCCTGGTAGACAATCGTGAGGCCGGCTGAACGAGCGCCAGCGGGCGTGACTGTCTAGAATATGCCTGCTCTAAAGAAATATCTACAATTAATTCGCACTGTGCTTATGCGGAAAACGCATAAGCGACCACGAGGAGAACGCATGCGCACCCCCAATCCACTGCACCCATCGCTGTCCGGCGCGGCGCGCATGCTGCGCCGCGCCTATCCAGGCGGCATTCCCGAGGCTGCCTATATGCCCCTGCTGGCCCTGTTGTATGCACACTTTTCAGACCGGAACCTGGCCGACCTGATCGCCGACGTCACGGGCAAGGATGCCGCGCGGGTATTGAACGAGCTGTACGTCGCCGCGAGCACGCCGCCGCCCGCCGCCGCCATCGCCGCGCAAAAGGCCGTGCTCGAGCCGCATGGCTGGACGGCAATCTGCACGGCAGACTAGCCGCCTGCAGCGAAGCGGACTGCGTGGGATAATGCCCGGCTCAGCTTGAGCAACGTCCCTCCCACCATGACGACTTCTTTCCTGGCACGCTGGCTGCCACAACCGAACAACGGCAGCCGCCGCGAACAGCTGCGCGCGTGCGCGGGCGCCATCTGCGGCTTGCTGCTGACGGGCCTGGTCTGCCATTTCCTGCTGGCCCCGAATAGCGCCAGCGTGTACTTGATCGCGCCCATGGGTGCCTCGGCCGTGCTGCTGTTCTGCCTGCCCGCCAGCCCGCTGGCGCAGCCGTGGTCGGTGGTGGGCGGCAATGTGGTCTCCGGCCTGGTGGGCGTGGCCTGCGTCAAATGGCTGGGCCCCAGCGTGGGCGTGGCGGCGCTGGCCGCTTGCCTGGCCATCGGCGCCATGTTCGCCCTGCGCTGCCTGCATCCGCCGGGCGGCGCCGTGGCGCTGACCACCGTCGTCGGCGGCGCCAGCGTACATGCGGCCGGCTTTGAATTCGTCTTCATCACCGTGCTGTTCAATTCGGCCATCCTGGTCGCCTGCGCCGTGCTGTACAACAACCTGACGGGACGCCGCTACCCGCACACGCAGCAGCTGGCCCATCCCCATCCGCACGCCACCAGCGATGCGGTGCCCAGCACGCGCCTGGGCTTTTCGCCGGACGACCTCGATGCCGTGCTGCGCCAGCACAGCGAAGTGCTCGACATCAGCCGCGACGACTTGCAGGCGATCTTCCTGCAGACGGAAATGCGCGCCTACCAGCGCCGCTTCGGCGTCGTCACCTGCGCCGACATCATGTCGAAGGACGTGCTCAGCGTGGAATTCGGCACGCCGCTCGATGTTGCCTGGCGCACCATGCGCGAGCACGATGTGGGCGCCCTGCCCGTGCTGAACCGGGCGCGCCGGGTGATCGGCATCATCACACAGACGGATTTCCTGCGCCATGGCGGCCTCGACGATTACCAGGGCATGCGCCAGCGCCTGCGCGGCCTGCTGCAGCGCAGCGGCCTGTCCCACGGCGACAAGCCCGAGGTGGTGGGCCAGCTGATGACGCCGGCGCCGCACACGGCCCGCCTGGGCACACCCATCATCGATCTCGTGCCCCTGATGGCCGACGCCGGCTACCACCATATTCCCATCCTCGACGATGAAGAGCGCCTGGCCGGCATCATCAGCCAGTCCGACCTGATGGCGGCCCTGTACGAAAGCCGGTTTGCCGAGGCCGCCGCATGACGCCGTTCCAGGCGCTGCTGACCGGTCCCGTCGGCGGCTCCGCAGGGACCGCCGTCAGCGCGTATTTTTTTGGCGCGCAGCTGGTCATCGATACGCCCGGCTCCAGCATTGATATCGCGCAACTGGTCGTCAGCGTGGGCGGTGTCGACGGCCCGGAACTGTTCCTGAACTGGCTCGATGCGCAGGGCCGGCAGGCGTCGCTCAAACCGCTGACAGCGGACGACATCGCCATCGTGTTAAAAGAAGCGCCGGCTGCGCTGCAACCGCCGCTGCAGCGCCTGTGGCGCGAGCGCGGGCGCAACCGGCGGCAGGTCTCGGGCTGGCTGGCCGGCTTGACGGGCGCGGCTGTCGTCGCCACGGCCCTGCTGTGGTGGCAAGGTGGCAATGCCATCGGCGCATTGGCCGGGCTGATTCCCCTGGCGACGGAAAGGCAACTGGGTGAACTGGCCCTGGCACAAATACGCGCGCAGGGCGGCCTCATCGAAAATGGTGCGGCGCAGCAAACGGTGCAGGACATCGGCCAGCGCCTGACGGCCGGTTCGCGCTACCAGTACCGCTGGCTGGTCAAGCAAGATGACAGCGTCAACGCCTTTGCCATGCCGGGCGGCATCATCGTCGTCCATACGGGCTTGCTGCGCCAGGCGTCCGATCCGGGCGAAGTGGCCGGCGTGCTCGCGCATGAAGTGCAGCACGTGGAGCAGCGCCATTCGCTGCGGCAAATGATCAGCAGCCTGGGCTGGGGTGCGCTGGTGGGCCTGACCATCGGCGACATCAGTGCCGTGGCCGCCATGCTGGCGCACCAGGCCGGCACCCTGTATTTCAGCCGCGACATGGAAGAAGAGGCGGACCGGCTCGGCCTGCATACCCTGCAGCGCGCGCAGATCCGTCCGGACGGCATGCTGTCCTTCTTCCAGAAACTGGATTCACAGGAACAGCACAAGGCCAGCGCGCCCCGCTGGATTTCCTCGCATCCGCAAACGGCGGCGCGCGCGCAGAACCTGCGCGCCTTGATCGCGGCCACGCCCTGCCCGGCCTGCCGCGCATTGACCAGCAGTCACTGGCAAGGCATGAAAGCGGCCCTGCCGCTCCCGGCAAAATAGCAACATTTCATCCACACAATTTATCCAAACGCCGCGGGCAATCGCGTATGCTTACGCCCCGGCTGTTCCCCCCGCGAGCGGCTACCCCGACCTCGCTACGCCTCCGTTCATTCTCCTTACAAAGGATATCGCGCATGAAGCATCGTTTTGCCGCCGGCACCCTCGGCACCCTGGCCGTCTCCCTGTTACTCGCCCATGCGCCGCTGACGCAAGCAGCCCAGCCCGCCGCCAAGGCGGCCATCGCGCCCGCTGTCAGTGCGCCGCAGGCCAGGCAGCAATTGCAAGTCGTGGCCGACCAGTATTACGATGCGCTGGCCCGTTTCGAGCCGATCAATGCCACCGAAAGCGGCGACAACCGTTTTGACGACCAGCTCGGTGCAGCCATCGTGCCCGCCGCGCGCGCCAAACAGTTCACCCTGTACCGCCAGTACCAGAAGACCCTGCGCGCCATCGCGCGCCAGCAACTGTCGCACCAGGACCAGATCAATTACGACATCCTCGACTATGAACTGGCCTCGGCCCTCTCGCTCGAGCGTTTCCCCGAATACCTGCTGCCCTTGAACCAGATGGACAGCATGCCCGTCACCCTGGCCAACTACGCGGGTGGCGAAGCGTCGCAGCCCCTGACGAGCGTCAAGCAATACAATGCTTACCTGAGCCGTATCGGTCAATTGCCGGCGTGGATAGACCAGGCCATCGCCAACATGCGCGTCGGCATGCAGCAAGGCATCGTGCTGCCCAAGCCACTGATCGAATCGGCGCTGCCGCAATTCAAGAAACTTGTCAGCGCCACGCCGCAGGACAGCGTCTATTACACGCCGATCAAGAACCTGCCCGCCGGCTTTTCGGCGGCCGACAAGGAGCGCCTGACGCAAACCTATACCGTCATCATCGAGGCCAAGCTGATGCCGGCGCTGCAGCGGCTGGCCACGTTCATGGAACGCGATTACCTGCCGGCCGGCCGCACGAGCAGCGGCTGGAGCGCCCTGCCCGACGGCGCGGCCTGGTACCAGGCGCGCGTGGCGTCCAGCACCACCACGGATTTGAAACCGGAACAGATCCACGCCATCGGCTTGAAGGAAGTAGCGCGCATCCAGGAACAATATGCGATCGTGGGACCGAAGATGGGCTACACCGGCCCGGCCGCCGGCCTGCCCGTATGGGTCTCGGAACAGGCAAAGTACCGCCCATTCAAGACGGAACAGGAAGTACTCGACGTCTACCGCAAGCTGAACGTGCTGCTCGACAGCAAATTGCCGGCCCTGTTCACGCTGACGCCAAAGGCGCCGCTGGACTTGCGCCTGGAGCCTGAACTGAGCCGCGACACGGCCGCCGACCACTACACGGCCCCCGCCGCCGACGGTTCGCGCCCCGGCGTGTTCTGGTCCGTCGTCACCGATCCGACACTGTATGGCGACACGGGCATGACCACCTTGTTCCTGCACGAAGGCAAGCCCGGCCACCATTTCCACCTGGCACTGGTGCAAGAGATGGACTTGCCAAACTTCCGCCGATTCGGCGGCAACAATGCCTTCACGGAAGGCTGGGCCCTGTACGCGGAAACGCTGGGCAAGGAAATGGGCCTGTTCGACGACCCGGCCCAGTACTTTGGCCACCTGAACGACGAAATGCTGCGCGCCGTGCGCCTGGTGGTCGACACGGGCTTGCACGCCAAGGGATGGACGCGCGAGCAGACGATCAAGTACATGCGCGACACCCTGGGCTACGACGCCGTGGCGAGGAGCGAGACGGAACGCTACATGGCCTGGCCGGGCCAGGCGCTGGGCTACAAGATCGGCGCGCTGAAAATCGTCGAACTGCGCCAGCGCGCGCAACAGGCGCTGGGCGACAAGTTCAGCCTGCAGAAATTCCATGAAGTGGTGCTCGGCGACGGCACCCTGCCCCTGAAACTGCTCGAAGCCAAGGTCGACCGCTGGATAGCGCAGCAGAAATAAAAAACGACATGCGCATACAGGACGGCGGCACCTTCACGGGGGTCGCCGTTTTTTACTTGCCGCGTTGGCGCTTATACCAGCAGTGCCGCGCTCATCGAGCGCACTTCCTCGGCCGATTCCGCGAGGATGCTTTGCAGCGTCTCATTGTCGATGATGAAGTCGATCACGGAGTCGGACGGCGTGAGCATTTCGACGAAGGTGGCTTGCAATGGCGAAGGGACGGGCGACAATTGCTTGGCCAGCAGCAAGGTGTCGAGCAGCGAGTCGGGCGGAATCGAGAGCAAGCCATCACGCAAGCCTTCGATGGCTTCGCTGACGGCTTGCGGAATCAGCAACTTCTTCATGACTTCGCGGGAAATGATTTCCTCCGCCGATTCCATCCAGTGATCCGCATCGTCGTCGAGCAGGCCGGGGAATTCGTCGGCCCGCGACAGCAGGTAAAAACCGCCCACTTCATGCACGATGCCCGTAAACAGCGCGGTGTCGGGATCGACATGCGTGACCCGGCGGGCGATCACGTGCGCCAGCGCTGCCACGTTTGCCGTGTGCTCCCACAACTGGGCCGCCTTCTGGCGCAGCACGGGATCGATGATCTTGCTGCCAAACTGGCGCACCACCATGGCCGCCACCAGCGAATACAGATTGCGGTAGCCCATGCGCATGACGGCGGCGCGCACGCTGGTCACGGGCGGCGCATCGCCGCGGCTGTAGACAGCCGAGTTGGCCAGGGCCACCGTGCGCGCCGCCAGCAAAGGCTCTGCCAATACCAGCTTGATGGCATGGTCGATATGGCAGTCCGGTTCGGCCAAGGCCAATTGTAATTGCAATGCGGAATTAACACTGGTGGGGAAAGTTAATTCTCCGCGTACCGCCTGGGATACGATCAAGCCAAATGCCTGCAGTTTATTCATCATACGATAGACCCGCCTCAGATATTATTCCAGCAATTCATCTACGCTTTATATCAGAAACTGATATTCCCAGTCCCTGCGTTTAAAGAACGGAGGGAATGCCTTGCGCTTGCCGCTGCCCATCCTGTATTGCCAACTCCTTTACTGTCAGTTCGTCGCCAATGACAAACAGCTTGGGCTGCTGTAATACCTGCAACAGGAATGGCTGGCCTTCGCGCAGGCGCCGCTGATAATCGGCCAAGGTATATAAGTTGGGATTGATTTTACGCCGCAAGGTTCGCTCGGCGGGCACAAGTCGCGTCAATAAATCGCCATAATTGGCCTCGTCTCCCACCAGCAGCAAATCAATGGCGCTGCCCGGTGCATCCTGCCCTTTCGCCGTGGCGCCGTAGACAAACGCCAGGTGCAGCTGCCTGCGCAATGGCGCCAGGGTCGTGCTGAGCACGCCGACGAGGCCGAAAGTCTTCTGTACCAGGCCACTCAATTCGGGATACACGAGGCTTTCCTTGTTCGGCCAGAAACGCCGCACATTACCGATGCGTTCGGAGGTCAGCAGGCCGGCATCATGCAGGCGGCGCAGTTCGCGTTGCGCCGATGCACTACCGAGGCCGGTCAGGCGCATGATCTCGTTCAAGTGGAAGCCTTCATTCACGCGAACAAACAGCAATCCCAGCAGTTTCTGCTGGGCGGGAGTAAACAGGGCTTGGGCAATCATGCGCCAAATCTTAGCATGAATAAACTGATAATTGGTGCAGCCCGCAGGCAGCAAGGCATTTGCGCAACGCTCCTTCACGCAGGCAGCGGCGCCGCTCCATGCCCCCTGCCATCCTGACAGGGCACGGCAATGCGGCGGCCATGCAAGGTGCGCATGGCAAGAAAACAATGTGAGCGCTCACTGCAAGACAGGCAAGATAAAGGGGGGGACGAGTTAAGAATATGCGCAAATGCATTAAATTAACTCGGCAATAAAGATAGGCGCGTGCCAGGCCGAGTTAATACCGTCAATACTATGGCGTTTTAGCCCGTCTTGATCTTCGCATGCAAGCCGATGATAATCAAATCGAGCCCCGCGTCAAAACGTGCATCAATTTGTGTATCGAAAATCGCATCCATGGATGCAAGTACATGTGGATAACGGTCTGCGGCCTGGGCGGCAAAATCGGCGCGCCGATCCGATAATGCATGCATAGCTGCGCTGCCCGGTCCCGCACCCTGCGCTTCCATGACAAAGCCAAGCACATAATATAACAATGTAAATGCGCTCCAGCTGGCCAGCTTTTCCGATGCTCCCGCTGAACGCATGGGACCGATTAATGCTTCGGCAACCCGAAACACATTTTCCGATATCACGTAGGTGCCGCCAAACACGCGCACGCCATCACGGCGTGCCGATAATGCCGCGCGCATTTGTGCCGCTACCTGGCGCAATTGCCCTTCCCAGCTGGCATCGACATCGACCGTCCTTGCCACGTCTTCGATCAGCACGTCGGCCATGCCATCGAGTAAGGCCTGCTTGTTTGAGAAATGCCAATACAGCGAAGCGGCCTTGATGCCCATCGCGTCGGCCAGGCGGCGCATGGTCAAGCCTTCGATACCCACTTCGTCCAGCAAATCGAGCGCCTTGGCTACCACGGCTTCGCGTTGAATTTTCATTTTCTTCTCATTTTCCTTGAAACTCTAACGTCGTTAGTTTACCATTTTACACAGACTAACAATGTTAGATTGAGGGCAGCATGAACAATAGTGATACCGAAGTCATCATCGTGGGCGCCGGCCCCGTGGGCCTGACCCTGGCCTGCGAACTGCGCCTGGCGGGCATCCGCGTGACCATCCTGGAGCGGCGGCGGGAGCCCAGCGCACAGTCGCGCGCACTGAGCATCCATGGCCGCACCCTGGAAATGCTGGGCTTGCGGGGCCTGGACCAGCGCTTTGTCGCACTGGGCAAGTCCCTTTCCAGCGGCCATTACGCAGGCCTCGATACCCGGCTCGATTTTTCCGGCTTCGACTCGCCCCACCCCTATACCTTGCTGCTGCCGCAAAGCACCACGGAACGTCTGCTGGAGGAGCAACTGCTGGAAGATGGCGTGGCCATCGTGCGCGGCGCGCTCGTGGAACAGACGCAGCAGGATGAGAACGGCGTGACGGTGGCAGGCATGCGCGATGGCGTCCCGTTCTGCCTGCGCGCGCCCTACCTGGTCGGCGCCGACGGTGGCCGCAGCCTGGTCCGCCAGCAGGCGGGCATCGCGTTTGACGGCGTGGCCGCCACCTGCAGCATGCTGATGGGTGACGTGCTGCTGCGGCATCCGCCCGCGTCGCCCATGCTGTCGCTGACGAATGCGGCAGGCAGCCTGATGATCGTGCCGCTGGGAAAAGGCCGCTACCGCGTCATTGCCATGAAGGCGCGTCGTTCGCAAGCCGTAGCGGCGCAAGCGGCCAGCGTGGAGGAATTGTCGCAGGCCAGCACGGCCATCGCGGACCACGATTTCGGCCTGCATGACGCCAGTTGGCTGTCGCGCTTCAGCGACGAAACACGGCTGGCCCGGCACTATCGCCGGGGCCGCGTCTTTCTGGCCGGTGATGCCGCCCACATCCACATGCCGGCTGGTGGCCAGGGCATGAACGTGGGCATGCAGGACGCGATGAACCTGGGTTGGAAGCTGGCAGGCGTGCTCAAGGGATATGCAGCGGATAGCCTGCTCGACAGCTACCATGCCGAGCGTCATCCGGTTGGCGTGTCCTTGCAGCACAATACGCTCGCGCAAACGGCCATGCTGACGCGTTTTGACGAGCATACCTTGGCCCTGCGCGCCACCGTCAGCGACATGCTGGCGCAGCCGGAGGTGAACCGCGCGCTGGCCGGCGAGTTGTCCGGCTTTGGCCTGCGCTATCCCGTGCCGCTGGCCTCGGACGCCGGCGCCGGCACCGGCACCGGCAACGCAGACTGGATCGGCCGGCGCGTACCCGACTGGCTGCTGCGCCTGGCCGACGGCACGGCCGTGAGCATCCATGAACTACTGCACGCAGGAAAATGGCTGCAACTGGCCGTTGGCGATGTAGCCCGCGCGGCACAGCCGTATCGTTTCGATGCGGCCTGGCTCACTGCGTTGACGATCAAACCCGGCTGCCCGCAACTGGCCGGCATCAAGAGCCTGCTGATCCGGCCCGATGGCTACGCAGACCACGCGCTCTGATTGACTTATCTCAAGACGAAAAAAAACGGCACCCGAAGGTGCCGTTCTTGTCAGCTAGCAGCGTGGATTACGCTTCGTCGCCGTGGTGTTGCTGGGTCTCGATGTCCTGCAGCGCTTCGGCAGCTTCGCCGGCCATCGAGGCTTTCTCGGCCAGCAGCAGTGCTTGACGCTCTTCCACTTCCCACGCTTCTTTCTCTTTGCGTGCGCGGTGGAAGGCCAGGCCCGTACCGCCAGGAATCAGGCGGCCGACGATGACGTTCTCTTTCAGGCCGCGCAGACCATCGCGCTTGCCCATGATCGCCGCTTCGGTCAGCACGCGGGTGGTTTCCTGGAACGATGCGGCCGAGATGAACGAATCGGTCGACAGCGATGCCTTGGTAATACCCAACAAGACGTTTTCGTAGGTCGCTGGAATCTTGTTCTCAACGGCCATGCGATCGTTCTCGTCCAGCAGTTCCGAACGCTCTACCTGCTCGCCAACGATGTAGTTGGTGTCGCCGGCATTGACGATCTGCACGCGGCGCAGCATCTGACGCACGATCACTTCGATGTGCTTGTCATTGATCTTCACGCCTTGCAGACGGTACACGTCTTGCACTTCGTCAACGATGTAACGTGCCAGCGCTTCGATACCCAGCAGGCGCAGGATGTCTTGCGGATCGGCCGGGCCGTCCACGATCATCTCGCCCTTGTTCACGACTTGGCCGTCATGCACCAGCACTTGTTTGTCCTTGGTGATCAAGAACTCATGCTTGTTGCCGTCCATGTCCGTGATTTCCAGACGCTGCTTGCCCTTGGTTTCTTTACCGAACGCAACCGTACCCGTGACTTCCGCCAACATGCCGGCATCTTTCGGCGAGCGCGCTTCGAACAGTTCCGCAACGCGTGGCAGACCACCGGTAATATCGCGCGTTTTTTGCGATTCGGTCGGGATACGTGCCAGCACTTCACCCACCGATACCTGTTGACCGTCCTTGACCATGATCAGCGCGCCGACCTGGAAGCCGATCGCCACCGAGTGCTCGGTGCCGGCGATCTTGACTTCTTCGTTCGCGTCGTTGATCAGCTTGACTTGCGGACGCAGGGTCTTGGTCAGCGAACCGCGACGTTTCGCATCGATCGCCACCAGGGTGGACAGACCGGTCACTTCGTCGACCTGACGGGCCACGGTGACGCCTTCCTCGACGTTCTCGAAACGCACTTGACCGGCGTATTCGGTAATGATCGGACGGGTCAGCGGATCCCACGTTGCCAGGGCCGTACCGGCCTTGATGACCATGCCGTCCTTGACGATCAGGGTCGCACCGTACGGTACTTTATGACGCTCACGCTCACGGCCGTGGTCGTCGGTAATCAGCACTTCGCCGGAACGGGAAATGACGATTTGCGCGCCCTTGCCGTTCGTCACGTAACGCATGGTTGCCGTGAAGCGGATGGTACCGTTCGACTTCGCTTCCACCGACGATGCCACTGCCGCACGCGATGCCGCGCCACCAATGTGGAACGTACGCATGGTCAGCTGGGTACCAGGTTCACCAATCGACTGCGCTGCCACCACACCGACGGCTTCGCCGGCGTTGACCAGCATGCCGCGGCCCAGATCGCGGCCATAGCACTTGGCGCACAGGCCGAAGCGCGTGTCGCAAGTCAGTGGCGTGCGGACCTTGACTTCATCGATGGACAGACGCTCGATCTCTTCGACCATGTCTTCGTCCATCAGGGTGCCGGCTTCGTACAGCGTTTCCTGGGTTTCAGGATTGACGACGTCATGCACCACCACGCGGCCGAGGATACGGTCACGCAACGGTTCGATGACTTCACCACCTTCGACCAGTGCCTTCATGACGGCGCCGTTCATGGTGCCGCAATCGTCCTCGATCACCACCAAGTCTTGCGTCACGTCAACCAGACGACGCGTCAGGTAACCGGAGTTCGCCGTTTTCAGCGCCGTATCGGCCAGACCTTTACGCGCACCGTGGGTCGAAATGAAGTACTGCAAAACGTTCAGACCTTCGCGGAAGTTCGCGGTAATCGGCGTTTCGATAATCGAGCCATCCGGTTTGGCCATCAGACCACGCATACCGGCCAACTGGCGAATCTGGGCTGCGGAACCGCGCGCGCCGGAGTCGGCCATCATGTAAATGGCGTTGAACGATTCCTGCGTCGACTTGGTGCCGTCGCGGCGGATCACGTCTTCGACTTTGAGCTGGTCCATCATGGCCTTGCCGACTTCATCCGAGGTCTTGCCCCAGATATCGACGACCTTGTTGTAACGCTCGCCGGCGGTCACGAGACCCGAGGCGTATTGCTGTTCGATCTGCTTGACTTCCGACTCGGCCGTCGCGATCAGGGTAACTTTTTGCGGCGGTACCAGCATGTCGTCGACGCAGATCGAGATACCGGCGCGTGTCGCCAGGCGGAAACCCGATTGCATCAGTTTGTCTGCGAACACCACGGTGGCGCGCAGGCCGCACTTGCGGAACGAGGTGTTGATCAGCTTGGAAATTTCTTTCTTTTTCAGCGCGCGGTTCAAGACGGAGAACGGCAGGCCTTTCGGCAGAATTTCCGACAGGATCGCACGGCCGATCGTCGTTTCGTAGCGGGTCACCGTTTTTTCGAATTCGCCCGTTTCGGCGTTTTTCGGGTATTCGGTAATACGCACGGTGACGCGGGTCGTCAGTTCGACTTCCTTGTTGTCGTAGGCGCGGATCACTTCCGACACGTCAGGGAACATCATCCCTTCGTTCTTCGCATTGATCGCTTCGCGGGTCGCGTAGTACAGACCGAGCACGATATCCTGGGAAGGCACGATCGACGGTTCGCCGTTCGATGGGAACAGGATGTTGTTCGATGCCAGCATCAGCGTGCGTGCTTCCATCTGCGCTTCGATCGACAGAGGAACGTGGACCGCCATTTGGTCACCGTCAAAGTCGGCGTTGAATGCGGCGCAGACGAGCGGGTGCAGCTGGATGGCCTTGCCTTCAATCAGGACTGGCTCGAACGCCTGGATACCCAGACGGTGCAAGGTTGGTGCGCGGTTCAACATGATCGGATGTTCACGGATCACGTCTTCCAGGATGTCCCACACGACCGGTTCCTGGATCTCGACCAGCTTTTTCGCGGCCTTGATCGTGGTCGCCAGACCCATCAGTTCCAGTTTATTGAAAATGAATGGCTTGAACAGTTCCAGCGCCATCAGTTTCGGCAAGCCGCACTGATGCAGTTTCAATTGCGGGCCCACGACGATGACCGAACGACCGGAGTAATCGACGCGTTTGCCCAGCAAGTTTTGACGGAAACGGCCGCCCTTGCCCTTGATCATCTCGGCCAAGGACTTCAGCGGACGCTTGTTGGCGCCGGTCATCGCTTTGCCGCGACGGCCGTTGTCCAGCAGCGAATCGACCGCTTCTTGCAGCATGCGCTTTTCGTTGCGCGTGATGATCTCTGGAGCGCGCAGCTCCATCAGGCGTTTCAGACGGTTGTTACGGTTGATGACGCGGCGATACAGATCGTTCAGATCCGAGGTCGCGAAACGGCCGCCGTCCAGCGGTACCAGCGGACGCAGTTCCGGCGGCAGCACTGGCAGCACTTCCATGATCATCCAGTCGGGCTTGATGCCCGAACGCTGGAACGCCTCTAACACCTTAAGGCGTTTGGCGTATTTCTTGATCTTGGCTTCGGATTTCGATTCCTTCAGTTCCACGCGCAGGGTTTCGGCATCGCGGTGGATGTCGATCGAGCGCAGCAGTTCACGGATACCTTCGGCGCCCATGAAGGCGGTGAAGTCGTCGCCGTACTCTTCGTACTTGGCGGCGTAGTCGTCTTCCGACATGATCTGGCACTTCTTCAGCGGGGTCATGCCCGGGTCGGTTACGACGTATGCTTCAAAGTACAGCACGCGTTCGATGTCCCGCAGGGTCATGTCCAGGACCATGCCCAGACGCGACGGCAGCGACTTCAGGAACCAGATGTGCGCGGTCGGCGAGGCCAGCTCGATGTGGCCCATGCGCTCGCGGCGCACCTTGGCCAGCGTGACTTCGACGCCGCACTTTTCGCAGATCACGCCGCGGTGCTTCAGGCGCTTGTACTTGCCGCACAGGCATTCATAGTCCTTGATCGGGCCAAAGATCTTGGCGCAGAACAGGCCGTCGCGCTCAGGCTTGAAGGTACGGTAGTTGATGGTTTCCGGCTTTTTGACTTCGCCGTAGGACCACGAACGGATTTTCTCAGGCGAAGCAAGACCGATCTTGATTGCATCGAAGGTCTCGTTGGTCTGTACTTGCTTGAATAGATCGAGCAGTGCTTTCATGTATCACTCCAGAGGTGATTAAATTTCTATATTCCTGAGACTACATTGCCCGGCATGGTTTCCCAGCCGGGCTTTGTGTTTCCCAAACCAAATGACAGGTGGCTGTCTTTTAGTTGCGTTCGAGGTCGATATCGATACCCAGCGAACGGATTTCCTTGACCAGCACGTTGAACGATTCCGGCATGCCGGCGTCGATCACGTGGTCGCCCTTGACCAGGTTCTCGTACACTTTGGTACGGCCATTCACGTCATCGGACTTGACGGTCAACATCTCTTGCAAGACATACGACGCGCCATACGCTTCCAGTGCCCAGACTTCCATCTCACCGAAACGCTGACCACCGAACTGGGCTTTACCACCCAGCGGCTGCTGCGTTACCAGCGAGTAAGGACCGGTCGAACGCGCATGCATCTTGTCATCGACCAAGTGATGCAGTTTCAGCATGTGCATGACGCCAACCGTGACCTTGCGCTCGAACGCTTCACCGGTGCGACCGTCATACATGGTCACCTGGTTTTTCGACGCGGTCATGCCCAGGTTCTTGGCGATGTCGTCCGGATACGCCAGGTCCAGCATGCGGCGGATCTCTTCTTCATTCGCGCCGTCGAACACTGGCGTGGCGAACGGAACACCTTTTTTCAGGTTTTCCGCCAGCTTCATGATCTCTTCGTCGTCGAAGTTATCCAGCTCTTCCGCGCGGCCGTTGTCGTTGTAGATCGTCGTCAGGTACTTGCGTACTTGCTCGACCTTGGTTTGCGCCTTCAGCATTTCGCCGATGCGGATACCCAGACCCTTGGCAGCCCAGCCCAAGTGCGTCTCGAGAATCTGACCAACGTTCATCCGCGAAGGAACGCCCAGCGGGTTCAGTACAACGTCAGCTGGCGTGCCGTCGGCCATGTATGGCATGTCTTCCACAGGAACAATACGGGAAACCACACCCTTGTTACCGTGGCGACCTGCCATCTTGTCGCCCGACTGCAGGCGGCGTTTCACGGCCAGGTAGACCTTGACCATTTTTTGCACGCCTGGTTGCAGCTCATCGCCTTGCGTCAGTTTCTTGCGCTTCTCTTCGAAGGCCAGATCGAACTGGTGACGCTTCTCGTTGATCGATTCCTTGATCGCTTCCAGCGCTACCGCGGCATCGTCGTCCGCAGGGCGGATGTCGAACCAGTGGTATTTGTCCAGATCGGCCAGGTATTCCTTGGTGATCTTGGCGCCTTTGGCCAGCTTTTTCGGGCCGCCGTTGACGACTTTGCCGATCAGCATTTTTTCCAGACGCTGGAAGGCATCGCCTTCGACGATACGCATCTGGTCATTCAGATCCAGACGGAAGCGTTTCAGTTCGTCATCGATAATTTGCTGGGCACGCTTGTCGCGCACGATGCCTTCACGGGTGAAGACTTGCACGTCGATCACGGTACCGATCATGCCCGAAGGCACGCGCAGCGAGGTATCTTTCACGTCCGAGGCTTTTTCGCCGAAGATCGCGCGCAGCAGCTTCTCTTCCGGGGTCAGCTGGGTTTCGCCTTTTGGCGTCACTTTACCGACCAGGGTGTCGCCTGCTTGCACTTCCGCGCCGATGTAGACGATACCGGATTCATCCAGACGTGCCAGCTGGTTTTCAGCCAGGTTCGAGATGTCGCGCGTAATTTCTTCCGCGCCCAGTTTCGTGTCACGGGCCACCACCGACAACTCTTCGATGTGAATCGAGGTGTAGCGGTCGTCCTTGACGACGTTTTCCGAGATCAGGATCGAATCTTCGAAGTTCAGACCATTCCATGGCATGAAGGCCACGGTCATGTTCTGGCCCAGCGCCAATTCACCAAGGTCGGTCGATGCGCCGTCGGCGATCACGTCGCGCTTGGCAACACGGTCGCCCACTTGCACGATAGGACGCTGGTTGATGTTGGTGTTCTGGTTCGAACGGGTGTACTTGATCAGGTTGTAGATGTCGACGCCGACTTCACCAGCTTGCGCTTCGTCATCATTGACGCGAATCACGACACGGCCCGCATCGATGTAATCGACGATACCGCCACGCAAGGCTTGCACGGTGGTGCCCGAGTCGACCGCAACGGTGCGCTCGATACCGGTACCGACCAGCGCTTTTTCCGGACGCAAGCAAGGCACGGCCTGGCGTTGCATGTTGGCGCCCATCAATGCACGGTTCGCATCATCGTGTTCGAGGAACGGAATCAGCGAGGCAGCGACGGAAACGATCTGGCCTGGTGCCACGTCCATGTACTGGATGCGCTCCGGGGAAACCAGGATGGTTTCGCCGGCTTCACGGGCCGAGACCAGTTCATCGGACAGCATGCCTTCGTCGTTGATGGTCGCATTCGCCTGGGCGATGATGTAGCGGCCTTCTTCGATGGCGGACAGGTAGTCGATCTGATCGGTAATCTTGGAGCCTTCGACCTTGCGGTACGGGGTTTCCAGGAAGCCGTATTCATTCAGGCGGGCATACAGAGCCAGCGAGTTGATCAGACCAATGTTCGGACCTTCCGGTGTCTCGATCGGGCAGACGCGGCCGTAGTGGGTCGGATGCACGTCGCGCACTTCAAAGCCGGCGCGTTCGCGTGTCAGACCGCCGGGTCCCAGGGCCGATACGCGGCGCTTGTGGGTAATTTCCGACAGAGGATTGGTTTGGTCCATAAACTGCGACAACTGGGACGAACCGAAGAACTCGCGAATCGCGGCCGAAATCGGCTTCGAGTTGATCAGGTCGTGCGGCATCAGGTTGTCCGCTTCGGCTTGGCCGAGGCGTTCCTTGACGGCACGCTCAACACGCACCAGGCCGGCGCGGAATTGATTCTCGGCCAATTCGCCCACGCAACGTACGCGACGGTTGCCCAGGTGATCGATATCGTCGACTTCGCCGCGGCCATTGCGCAGTTCCACCAGGATCTTGATCACGGCCAGCACGTCTTCATTCGACAGTGTCATGGCGCCAGTCAGTTCATCGCGGCCAATGCGGCGATTGAACTTCATGCGGCCCACGGCCGACAGGTCGTAGCGGTCCGAGTTGTAGAACAGGCCATTGAACAGCGCTTCAACGGAGTCTTCCGTTGGCGGTTCGCCTGGACGCATCATGCGGTAGATCGCCACTTTCGCAGCCATCTGGTCGGCGGTGTCGTCGATACGTAGGGTTTGCGAGATGTAGGCGCCCTGGTCCAGGTCGTTGGTATAC
Source organism: Janthinobacterium sp. GW822-FHT07H11 (assembly GCF_058798615.1). Classification (NCBI taxonomy): domain Bacteria; kingdom Pseudomonadati; phylum Pseudomonadota; class Betaproteobacteria; order Burkholderiales; family Oxalobacteraceae; genus Janthinobacterium; species Janthinobacterium sp. GW822-FHT07H11. The sequence continues at coordinate 754,623 of NZ_CM179507.1, read as the reverse complement.
AAGGTCTGGATTTCGGACACATTGGCATCGCGCAGGCGGCCCAGCAGGTCTTCCGTCAGCTCGTCGTTCGCGGAAGCGACGACTTCACCGGTATCGCCATCGACGATATTCTTCGCCAATACGCGGCCCAGCAGGTAGTCTTCTGGTACGGAAATGTGCTTGATGCCGGCAGCTTCGATATCACGCACGTGCTTGGCGTTGATACGCTTGTCTTTCAGGACCAGGGTCTTGCCCGACTTGTCGACGATGTCGAAACGCGCCACTTCGCCGCGCAGACGCTCGGAAACGAATTCCATTTCCGCGCCTTCGGAGCGCAGGTTGAAATTGTCGAAGACAAAGAAGTTGGCCAGGATTTGCTCATGCGACATACCGATTGCTTTGAGCAAAATCGTCACGGGCATCTTGCGGCGACGGTCGACGCGGAAGAACAGGATGTCTTTCGGGTCGAACTCGAAGTCCAGCCACGAACCGCGGTAAGGAATGATACGCGCGGAGAACAGCAGTTTACCGGACGAGTGAGTCTTGCCGCGGTCGTGCTCGAAAAATACGCCCGGCGAACGGTGCAACTGGGAAACGATAACGCGCTCAGTGCCGTTGATCACGAAAGAGCCGGTGGTCGTCATGAGCGGCAATTCGCCCATGTAGACTTCTTGCTCTTTCATTTCTTTGACGACTGGCTTGGTTGGCGATTCCTTATCCAGGATCACCAGGCGCACTTTCGCACGCAGTGGCGACGCGAACGTCAGGCCACGTTGTTGACATTCTTTGACGTCAAAGGCAGGATCGCCCAGGACGTACGACAAGAATTCGAGACGCGCAAAACCATTGTGCGACACGATAGGGAAAATCGAGGTGAAAGCCGACTGCAGGCCATCATTCTTGCGGCCGGACGGTGCTATGTCCTCTTGCAAGAAGCTATGATAAGACTCGAGCTGGGTCGCCAGCAGGAACGGAACGTGGTGAACGTTGGCGCGCTTCGCGAATGATTTGCGAATGCGTTTCTTCTCAGTAAATGAGTAGTGCATGGACACTCCGTGAGTGACAGAAAGGATAGAAAATTCAGGTTTTGCAAGTGCTCGTTTGCAACATTCGCGGCTGCGTGTGACACAGACGAAACCTCAAGGCTCTGCTTTCCGGCTTGAATCGAACAAAACTGCGACAAATAGGCTACAAATATGTTACGAATACGATGCGGACGACAAAGGAGCCAAAGTCGGATTTCCCCCCTTGCGAGGGGAAACCTCAGACTTTGACTCGGGCGCTAACTGCCGCCGGTACAGATATTACTTGATCGAAGCGGTTGCGCCGGCTTCTACCAGTTTCTTCTGTGCAGCTTCAGCGTCAGCTTTCGAAACGCCTTCTTTCACAGTTTTTGGTGCGCCATCGACCAGGTCTTTAGCTTCTTTCAAGCCCAGGCCGGTGATTTCGCGAACTGCTTTAATGACGCCAACTTTGTTTGCGCCGAAGGTGTCCAGAACAACGTTGAACTCGGTTTGCTCTTCAGCAACTGCACCAGCAGCTGCGCCGCCGGCTGCTGGAGCAGCCATAGCTGCTGCGGACACGCCGAATTTTTCTTCGAATGCTTTAACCAGGTCGTTCAGGTCCATTACGGACATGGCGCTAACTGCTTCCAGGATATCGTCTTTGCTAATTGCCATTTTGAAACTCCTAAATTTATTACGTTAGTTACATCAGATTGGTACTGAGAGAAAAAAGCGCGCGCAATTAAGCGGCTGCTGGGGCTTCTTCTGCTGCTGCTTCTGCAGGAGCTTCGGCGCCTTCGCCTTTTTTCGCTGCCAGGGCAGCCAGACCACGTGCAAAGCCCGAAACCGGAGCCAGCATAACGCCCAACAACTGCGAAATGAGGACTTCACGGCTAGGAATGCTCGCCAACGCGGTGACAGCAGCTGTATCCAGCGGCTTGCCTGCGTAGTTACCTGCTTTGATGACCAGTTTGTCGTTGGTTTTAGCGAAGTCAGCGATGACTTTAGCTGCTGCAACGGCATCGGCCGAGATCGAGTAGATCAACGGGCCGGTCATGGCATCTGCCAGGCTGGCGAATGCGGTACCTTCAACGGAGCGACGAGCCAGAGTGTTTTTCAACACACGCAGGTACACGCCTTGGGCACGCGCTTTAGCACGCAGTTGCGTCAAGTGACCAACCTGGATGCCACGATATTCGGCCACGACGATCGTTTGCGCATTTGCTACTTGTGCGGAAACTTCGGCGACGACGGCCTTTTTGTCATTCAGATTGAGACTCACGGTCAACCTCCTTAAATGATGTTCGGCAATCACAACCGAGTGGTTGAGCGCCTTGCATCGGTTCGAACACGGCGTCCGAAGTCAAGAAGTACTAAACTGAGCGGATGGATTCACGCAGCATGAGGACTACAAAACTTGTTCGGGTACACCATCTGCGTTGGGCACTTGCCGTTGCCGGCAAGCCTATTAACCTTCTGCATGTGCGATCGCAGTCGGCCCAACGGTCTTTGATTGTCTGCCGGCACGATGCGAACACCGCACCGACAGCCCAAAGATGCGCCCGCAGCGCCCGAAGGCGCTACAGGACTTGATTCTGTTACTTAAGCTGCCAGGCTAGCCTGGTCAACACGGACGCCAGCGCCCATGGTCGACGACAGCGAGACTTTGCGCACGTACACGCCCTTGCTCGATGCTGGCTTGGCTTTGTTCAGGGCGTCGATCAGTGCGACCAGATTCGACTTCAGATCTGCGTCAGCGAACGATTTACGGCCGATGGTAGCGTGGATGATACCGGATTTGTCGGTACGGTACTGCACTTGACCGGCTTTCGCGTTTTTCACGGCGGTAGCGACGTCAGGGGTAACAGTGCCGACTTTCGGGTTAGGCATCAGGCCACGTGGGCCCAGGATCTGGCCCAGGGTACCAACGATACGCATGGTATCTGGCGAAGCGATAACGATGTCGAAAGGCATGTCGCCGGCTTTGATCTGCTCAGCCAGGTCTTCCATACCAACGATGTCGGCGCCGGCTGCCTTGGCAGCTTCCGCTTTTTCGCCCGACGCGAAGACTGCCACGCGTACGGTTTTGCCGGTACCAGCTGGCAGCACGACGGAGCCGCGCACCACTTGGTCGGATTTCTTAGGATCTACGCCCAGTTGTACCGATACGTCGATCGATTCATTGAACTTGGCCGTTGCGCACTCTTTGATCAGAGCGACAGCGTTGTCGAAACCGTACGCTTTGGTGCGGTCGACTTTGGCTTTAAAAGCCTTGATACGTTTGGATAACTTAGCCATTATACAACACCTTCCACCGTGATACCAATCGAACGAGCGGAACCAGCGATGGTGCGTACAGCAGCATCCATGTCGGCAGCGGTCAGATCAGGGGTTTTCAATTTAGCGATTTCTTCAGCTTGTGCGCGGGTCAGCGTACCGACTTTGTCGGTATGTGGCTTCGGCGAACCTTTGGTGATCGCAGCAGCTTTTTTGATCAGGTAGGTTGCTGGAGGCGTCTTCATCACGAACGTGAAGGACTTGTCCGCAAACGCGGTGATCACGACTGGAATCGGCATGCCTGGCTCCAGACCTTGGGTCTGTGCATTGAAGGCCTTGCAGAATTCCATGATGTTCAGACCACGTTGACCCAGAGCTGGACCGATTGGTGGGGATGGGTTTGCTTTACCAGCTGGCACTTGCAGCTTGATAAAACCAATGATTTTCTTTGCCATGATGGCTCCTATCTTGGATTGAGTAGTAGCGCCCCGCCGATCCTACCCTGGCGGGGCTCCTCTGACCGGATTTTGCTGAGATAACTGCAACGCTCCTGGTGGCGCTTGATACAGACTTAAACTTTTTCGACCTGGCCGAATTCGAGCTCTACCGGGGTAGCGCGGCCGAAAATGGTGACCGAAACACGTACCTTGGATTTCTCGTAATTGACTTCTTCGACATTGCCGTTGAAATCGGTGAACGGACCATCCTTGATACGCACTTGCTCGCCCACCTCGTACAAGGTTTTTGGACGGGGCTTTTCGATGCCCTCTTGCATTTGCTGCATGATCTTGTCGATTTCGCGCGCTGGGATCGGCGTCGGCTTGTTCGACTTGCCACCGATAAAGCCGGTGACCTTGCTGGTATTCTTGACCAAGTGCCAGGTCTCGTCCGTCATTTCCATTTCAACCAGCACATAGCCTGGGAAGAAACGACGTTCGGTGACCGACTTCACACCATTCTTGACTTCGACCACTTCTTCGATCGGCACCAGGATCTGGCCGAACTGGTCTTGCATGCCCGCGCGCTCGATGCGCTCGGTCAAGGCGCGCATGACGCTCTTTTCCATGCCGGAGTAAGCGTGCACGACATACCAGCGCTTGCTGCTCACTGGCACGCTCAGCGCTGCGCCAGCATCTGCTACCGGAGCATCGCCCGGCACGGGTTCGCCCGCCGCATCATCTTGCACATGTTCGCTCATTATTTTTTCCAACCAAGAATTACGTCATACAACAAAAACTCAAGCAATTTATCCGTGCCCCACAGAAAAATCGCCATTACCAGCACAAAGGCAAACACAATCGCAGTAATCTGCGTGGCTTCTTTGCGGGTAGGCCAGACGACTTTCTTGGTCTCGCGCACAGCTTCTTTGGCGAAATTCAGGAATTCACGGCCGGTCGTCGAGATCCACAAGAGCGCAACAGCAATAACCAAACCAGCCACAAGCGCGCTTGCACGCACCAGAGCTGGTTGGCCTGCCAGGTAATAAAACCCGACTACTCCTGCAATCGCAGCCACTATTGCCAGCGCGACTTTTATCTTGTCACTCGACGTGCTAACGGTTTGCACGGATTGATTTGACATTTTTCTACTTTCGGTGCCCTGCACCTTGACGGTGGCAGGGACGGAGGGCATCGAACCCCCAACCTTCGGTTTTGGAGACCGACGCTCTGCCAATTGAGCTACGTCCCTACGTAAAACTTTCGAGGAGTGCTATTCTACCACCCAGGACGCCCCGGGTGGAAGCATAACATTTCCTTATGCGAGGATTTTTGCAACCACGCCGGCGCCGACGGTACGGCCGCCTTCACGGATAGCGAAGCGCAGGCCTTCTTCCATCGCGATCGGGTTGATCAGCTTGACGGTGATCGACACGTTATCGCCTGGCATGACCATTTCTTTGTCTGCTGGCAACTCGATCGAACCAGTCACGTCCGTCGTACGGAAGTAGAACTGTGGACGATAGTTGTTGAAGAATGGCGTATGACGGCCGCCTTCGTCTTTCGACAGCACATAGATCTCGCCGGTGAAGTGCGCATGCGGCTTGATCGAACCTGGCTTGGCCAGAACCTGACCACGTTGCACGTCCTCACGCTTGGTGCCGCGCAGCAGCAGACCAACGTTGTCGCCTGCTTGACCTTGGTCCAGCAGCTTGCGGAACATTTCCACGCCGGTGCAAGTCGTTTTGACGGTATCGGTGATACCGACGATTTCGATCTCTTCGCCGACCTTGACAATGCCGCGCTCGATACGACCGGTCACAACGGTACCGCGACCCGAGATCGAGAACACGTCTTCCACTGGCATCAGGAACGCACCGTCAACTGCGCGCTCTGGCGTCGGGATGTAGGCATCCAGCGCATCGGCCAGACGCAGCACTGCGTCCACGCCCATTTCGCCTTCTTTGCCTTCCAGCGCCATACGTGCCGAACCTTTGATGATAGGCAGGTCGTCGCCTGGGAATTCGTACTTCGACAACAGCTCGCGCACTTCCATTTCAACCAGTTCCAGCAGCTCTGCGTCGTCGACCAGGTCGCACTTGTTCAGGAACACGATGATGTATGGAACGCCAACTTGGCGGGCCAGCAGGATGTGTTCGCGGGTCTGTGGCATTGGGCCGTCAGCTGCGGAGCACACCAGGATCGCGCCGTCCATCTGCGCGGCACCGGTAATCATGTTCTTGATGTAGTCGGCGTGGCCTGGGCAGTCAACGTGAGCGTAGTGACGGGTAGCCGTTTCGTACTCGACGTGGGCGGTGTTGATCGTGATACCGCGCGCTTTTTCTTCTGGTGCCGCATCGATCTGGTCGTATGCTTTGGCTTCGCCGCCGAATTTTTTCGACAGAACCGTTGCGATTGCAGCGGTCAGCGTGGTTTTACCGTGGTCGACGTGGCCGATGGTGCCGACGTTGACGTGCGGCTTGGTCCGTTCGAATTTACCTTTTGCCATTTTGAACTCCTAATGATTTGATTAGATTGCTCAGGCACACGCCCGACGGTCTGGTTTGGATTGCTTCTGTGCTGCCTGCTGCGAATTCTGGTGCCCTTGACGTGGATCGAACACGTGGCCTCTCCCTTACCAAGGGAGTGCTCTACCACTGAGCTACAAGGGCTGTAATTTGTTGCATGCGATGCATCAAGCATCTGAACGGAAACTGGAGCGGGTGAAGGGAATCGAACCCTCGTCGTAAGCTTGGAAGGCTTCTGCTCTACCATTGAGCTACACCCGCGAGGTATCGTTCACATCATCTTCACTTGCTACTACCCAGTTTTCCTTGCAAAAACTTGGTGGAGGGGGCTGGATTCGAACCAGCGTACTCATAGAGAACAGATTTACAGTCTGTCGCCTTTAACCACTCGGCCACCCCTCCGCGGGAACCGCAGAGTATGAAGCATCTACTCACAACTGTCAACCTTATTTACTGATGCCTGACTGCTGCATTTGCTTATAAAGAAGAAGTTGGCTGCTTCGGGGCGTGATTATAAGCTGCCGATTTGAGAATGTGCAAGGGTTGGCACGAAATAGTCGTCTTTTTTCGTATTTTTTTTCACCACCCAGCCGGCACCCCGCATTTTTCCGTCATTTACGCCATAGTGCCCCTGCTCACAGGGCATCAGGGGGATGCATCCAGGACATTCCATGGGGCTTATATTTACGCAATATCTGCTGATGCAGGCCTGACAGCACAGGCAATTTGGGGTTGCGCGGGTCCAGGCGGCGCACGCCGGCAATAAAGACCAGCGCCTGCCGGCCCAGGCGCTCGTCCCAGCCGCCGTGCTCCAGGCATTTCAGCACGGCCACGGCCGCATTGAACACCACTTGCGGATTGTCGGGCAAGCGCGTGACGGCCTCGCTCATCAGCTCGACGGCACCGCGGAAGTCGCCTTCGCCCGCCCTGGCCGCGCCCGCCGCCACCATCTCGGCCACTTCCTGGCGGCTCTGGCGTGCCATTGCCTTGGCCAACTCCTCGCGTCCCGCCTGCTCGAAGACGGCCATGGCGCGCGTCATGGCCGCGCTGTCGGGCGCATTGCGCATGACTTCACGCATCACTTCGGCGGCGCCATCCTCGCGTCCATGCGCCAGGCAATGGCGCGCCAGTTCCATCTTCAGCGCATTCGAGCCGCCGGGACCTTGGCGGTTCGCCAGCAGCGCCGCATCGAGCGACGCCTGCAGGCGCGCCTGGTTGCCCGTATGCGCATGCAGCATGGCGCCGCACAGCGCACTGCACAGTTCCACGTGCTGTTGCCCGCCCATGGTCTTGTCGAGGTCGCGGATCACGGCGCCGGCCTGCAGCGGGTCGCCCTTGCGCACCAGGGTCTGCACCAGGCGCACATGGTCTTCCGGATCGCGGAATTCGGAATACCTGGCCTTGCTGACCACCAGCTTCATGGCCTTTTCCGCCATGTCCACATCGTCGGCCGCCAGCGCCGCCTCGCCCAGGCGGCGCAGCCGGCGCACGGCGTGCGGCGACAGGGCCACCGCCTCGCTGAGCGCCGCCTGCGCCAGTTGCGGCTGGCCCAGCGCCAGGTGCGTGCGCGCCAGCCAGTCATATGCATCCAGGAAGCGCTTGTTATTTTCCAGTAAGCTTTCCAGCACCTGCCGGGCCGCCGCATAGTCGCCGCGCAGGAACAGGGTCTTGGCCTGCCCCAGGCGCGCCCAGCCGATGGCCTTGGCGTCGTACAGCGCCGCGTAGATCGGTTCGGCGTCGGCCGCCTCGCCCAGCAGCAGGTGCAGTTCGGCGCGCAGGCGCAAGAAATCGCTGGCATAGCGCGGGTACAAGCTGGCGCCCTCGACACAGGCGGCAATCGCCGCGCGCTCGTTGCCCACGTCGATCAGCGCATACACGGGCACGAAGGCATTGCGCTTGTCGAGCGCGCGGCCGATGCGTTCGAGCATGCGGTCAGCCGTGAACGGTTTCAGGATGTAGTCGGTTGGCAGCAGCTCGACGGCACTGACCACCTTGGCGAAGCTGCCCTCGCCCGTGACCATGAAAAACATGGTCGAGGCGTGCATGAGCTTATGGTGGCGCAAGTCTTCCAGCATCTGCTGGCCATCCTGCCCGCCTTCGAGGTCGTATTCGCACAGGATCAGGTCATAGGACTTGCTGCCCAGCATGCGGATCGCCTGGCCCGAGCTGGCTGCGTCATCGATCTTGGCCAGGCCGCACAGGTTGAGCATATTGTGCAGGCTGGCGCGCATGCCCGGATGCGGCTCGATGATCAGTGCGCTGAGGCCCTGGAGTTCTTTCATGTCGTGATGTCCGAAAACTCAGCGGCGCGCCACACTGGTGCACGGCGCCAGCCTGCATGAGGCTGCCGAGTATATGACGGCGCCGCGCACAAGGGAATGGCACGGCGCCGAAACCGGCTGGCGGCTCAGGCGGCAGCGTGCTCCGGATGCCACAGTTGCGGCTCGTGGTCGATCAGGTCCTGCAGCGCGGCCACCACTTCCGGATCGAACTGGCTGCCGCTGCGCTGTTCGATATATTCGCGTACCTGCGGATACGGCCACGGCTCCTTGTACGGCCGCTCGTGCAGCAAGGCGTCGAAGACGTCGACCACGGCCACGATGCGCGCGGCCACGGGAATGTCGCGCCCGCTGAGGCCGTTGGGATAGCCGGCGCCATCGAAATGCTCGTGGTGGCCGCCGGCGATCTGCGCGCCATACGTCAGGTAGCTGACGCCGTCGACCATGTTCGCCGCCCGCTCGAGGATGGTGCGGCCGACGCCGGCATGCAGCTGCATCTGCGCCCGCTCCTCGTCCGTATGCCGGCCCGGCTTGAGCAGCACGGCATCCGGCGTGGCCACCTTGCCCACGTCGTGCAGGATGCTGGCCAGGCCGATCATGTCGAGCAGCTGCGGTGTCAGTTCGTCCGGATACACGCCGCGCTGCTGCATGCGCCGGGCGATCGCATCCGACAGCTGCTGCACGCGCCGCACATGGCCGCCCGTGTCGCTGTCGCGAAACTCGGCCAGGTCGGCCAGCGCCACCACGGTCGCCTCCTGCGCCTTGCGCAGCTGGCCAAACATGTACAGATTGTCGAAAGCGGCCGCGATACGCTGGCAAAACACTTCCAGCAGGTCGCGCTGGATCTGCGCCAGCGGCCACGGCGGCGTGACGGAAATGGCCAGCTCGCGGTTGCCTTCCGTATGGATGAACAGCACGTTCGCCGGGTGTTCGAACTGGCTGCGCTTCTCGGCGAAGGCCTTGTCGATGGTGGCGGTGAGCGCATGGTCGGCCGGCATGGCTTCCGACTCGGCCAGCATGGCATAGGTGCCGGTGGCGGCGACCACCTCAGGCCGCCCGGCGCCGCCCTGCATCAGGCACAGCACGCCGTCCGCGCCCACGTCGAGGATGGCGCTGACCTGGTTCAGCACGCCGGAAGCGAATTCGCGCAGCGAGTGGACCTGGTACAGATTGGTGGCGCCGGCGAGGATCTTGCCCAGGCCGATACGGCTGCGCTCGAGCATCATCAGGCTCTCGTAGGCACGCAAGGCCGAGATCACGGTGGTAAACAGCTTTTGCGTGGTCAGTTCGGTCTTCGCCTTGTAATCGTTGATATCGTATTCGATGATCACGCGCTGCTCGGGCGCCTGGCCCGGCTGGCCCGTGCGCAGCACGACGCGCACGATGGAATTGTTCAGGTCGGCGCGGATGCGCTTGGCCAGGATCAGGCCGGCGTCATCCGTTTCCATCACCACATCGAGCAGCACCAGCGCGATATCAGGCGTGTCGCGCAGGATGTCATACGCTTCGCGGCCGCTGTAGGCGGAAAACAGTTCCAGTTCACGCCCCTTGAAACTGACGTTGCGCAGCGCCAGCCGCGTCACCGCATGCACGTCGACATCATCGTCGACGATCAGCACGCGCCACAGGCGCTGGTCAGGCGCGGCCAACCCGGCAGGGGCGGCTACCGGCTCATCCTCGTCGAGCAGCCAGTTATCATCTGCATCGGCTTTGAGGTCGGTCATGGATACTCCTAATGGATAGATTCGATGTGAAAGCCGTTTGATGCCTGTCAAGCATAATCAGATTAGATGCTGCTTACAACAGGATTCTGCGTGGCGCTCTCGCCAACGGGCGGGTTTGCCGCCGGTGATGGCGCGCCGCTCTTGTTCTTGCCGCCACAGCCATCCGGAGCTGGCTCCACCATCTGGTATCGCACTTCATACTTTCCCGCGCTCAGCTGTTCCACCGTCAGCTTGTCGTGTGCCAGCACGAACAGATAGCGCACGTTCGAACGCCGCTCCAGGTCATACAGCTTGACGAACACGGGCACCGCATTGGCGCTGTTGTCGAGCGTCAGCGCCAGCTCCTCGCCCTTGTTACTGATCGGGAAGCCCTCCACGTAGCCCGATTGCACGGGCCATGGCTCGCCATTCGGCGCTACCAGCGCCTGCGGCTGGCTGCCGCCGGCATCGCACGGGGACGGGCTGGCTTTCATGCTCAGCTGGGATACGGCCAGCATGCGGATCTCGGGCGCCCGCGCCTGCTGCGGCTCGGGCGCATACGGCTTGCCCACGGCCCAGCTGTCGACCGCCACCGCCTCGCCCTTCGACGGCGGCAGCAAGGCGCCCGCGCCATCGGCCGATGCTGCCGCATGCGGCTTGGCGCCATCGCGCGCCAAGCCGCTCCAGGCCGAGGCCAGTGCGGCCGGCATCGGCTGCGACGTATCGATCATCAGGAAGGCGCCCAGCCAGCCCAGCAGCAAACACAGCCCCAGGCTCAGCCACCACCGCCAGTTGCGCCAGATGGCCAGGACCTTGCGCCGCGGCGCGCCGCTCGCTGGCGGCACATCCTGTGCCCACGCCTGCTCATGCTGCTGGGCCTGGCCCTTCTGCCGGCCATCCTTGTGCCTGCCGTCTTCCTGGTGGGTGCTTTCCAGCCATTCGATTTCCCACTCCTCGGCGGCGATCCACTCGTCGTGTTCGCGGCGCCGCTGCGGATCGGACAAGGTGCCATAGGCGCTGTTGAGGATGGCCATGATGCGGGCCGCCTTTTCGTCGCCGGGATTCTTGTCTGGATGATATTTCTGGCTGAGGGCCTTGTACGCGGCACGTATGACTTCCTGCGGCGCCAGGCGCGCCACCTTCAGGTTGTCATAGTGTGTATGTATCTTTCCCATCGTTCTATCTTGAAATCGGTGCGCGGCGACGGGTTCTTGCAGGATGGAACCGTGCTGTGTCGGTCATCATATACGATATGACAAGATAATAACCACCGGCGGACAGGAAATTGCGGGGCGGGGCTGCCCCGCCTTGACATTACAGCCGGTGGCTGCGGTCACCCGACAACAAGGTCTCCGGCAACGTCACCCGGTGGCCCACGGCCAGCACCTTGAACAGTTCGCCCATCTCGGCCGGCGACAGCAGCTTTTGCACGGCGCTGGCCTGCGGCAGATAGGCTTTGGCCTGTGCGGGATCCGTGCGCAACAGCAAGTCGCCGATGCCGGCGCCCAGCAGGAAGGTCGCCTGGCTCATGTAGCCAAGCACGTCGAGTCCCGCATCCTGCGCCGCCACGGCCATGGCCGTGAAGTCCACGTGGGCCGTGATGTCCTGCAGGCCGGGCAGATAAAACGGCTCCGCGTGCGCATGGTGGCGGTAATGGCACATCAGGGTGCCCGTGGCGCGCTGGCCAAGATAGTATTCGTGGCCGGGAAAACCGTAGTCGAAGAGTACCGCCGCGCCGCCCTTGCCCGCGGTCAGCATGCGCGCCAGCGAGCGCATGAAGCCGCAGGCGACGCCATGGATCTCGCTGACATAGCCGACCGGCAAATCATCCGCACCAGGCACCTGGGCGGCGATCTGCGCCGCCACCGCGGCATCGGCGGGCCGCTCGACGAAGACAAACTGGCCATCGGCAATGCTGACGTCGAGCTCGCACCAGCCGTCAGGCGTCTTGCTGATCAGGTTGACGGGCATGGCGTCGAGCACTTCATTGCCGAACACGGCGCCTTCAAAACTGTCAGGAAAACCGTCGAGCCACACCACTTGCGGGAAGGCGGCCAGTGCCAGTTCCTGGCGCGCGCGCAACTCGCCGGACAATTCGACGATTGCATACTGTTCTATATGAATGCCGGCGCTGGCCGCTTCCGTCAGGATGTCAACGGCCAGCTTGCCCGTGCCGGCGCCGAATTCGAGGATGCGCGGGGCCGTTTGCGCCATAATAGCGGCTGCCACGTGGGCCAGGGTGGCACCGAACAGGGGCGAAATCTCCGGCGCGGTTGTAAAATCGCCATCCTTGCCCAGCTTGGCGGCGCCGCCGCTGTAATAGCCGAGGTCGGGCGCATACAGCGCCAGCTCCATGAAGCGGACAAAGGGAATGGCGCCGTCATTGCGCGCGATTTCGGCGGCAATCTGGTGCTGCAAGGCATGGGACGCGGCCAGCGCGTCGCTATCGGGTGCGGGTAGGGACATTCCCGCATTGTAGCGAATCGGCGGCGCATGCCGCCAGTGCGGCGTCCACCGAATATCTCAACCATAGCAAAGACATGACAGAAGCAAGCACAACGCCATTCGACAGCACACCCCGCGTCGCCCTCGTCACGGGCGCGGCACGCCGCATCGGCCGCGCCATCGCGCTGGGCCTGGCGCGCGACGGCTGGGATATCGCCGTGCACTACCGCGACTCGCGCGATGAAGCGCTCAGCCTGGTGGCCGAGATCACGGCGCTGGGCCGCCGCGCGCAAGCGTTCCCCTGCGACCTGGCGCAGGAAGACGCCGTGCGCCAGTTGCTGCCGCAGGCGCAGGCGGCGCTGGGAACGATCACTTGCGTGGTGAACAACGCATCGTTGTTTGAATACGACAATGCCGGCGATTTTTCCGTCGCCGCGCTCGACGCCCACATGCATGCCAACCTGGCCGCCCCCATCCTGCTGGCGCAAGCGCTGTACCAGGCCACCCCGGCAGGCGGGCAAGCCGTGGTCATCAACTTGCTCGATCAAAAACTGTACAATCTCAATCCTGATTTTTTGTCATACACCCTGTCCAAGGCGGCGCTGCTGTCGGCGACCACCATGCTGGCCCAGGCGCTGGCGCCGAAAGTGCGCGTGGTGGGCATCGCCCCCGGCATCACCATGGTCTCCGGCGAGCAAACGGCAGCGAACTTTGCCAAGGCGCATGAAAACACGCCGCTGGGTCGTTCCAGCACGCCCGAGGATGTGGCCGACTGCGTTTGTTACGTGGCTGGCGCACGCGCGCTGACGGGCACGACCTTGCTGGTCGATGGCGGCCAGCACTTGATCGGCCTGCCGCGCGACGTCATGTTTTTGACCAAATAATCAGCAATCCGACCGAATACCAATACACATTAGCATTCCAGCATCCCCTAAAAGGTAAAACTATGTCGTCCGCCCTGTCCCACCCTCGCCTGGCCGATTGCCGCCGGCTGTTCCTGCGCAATTACGAAGTCCTCATCAACATCGGCGTCTACGACTTCGAGAAAAAGGGCGAGCAGCGCGTCCTCATCAACGTCGACCTGTACATTCCCCTGGCCCTGTCGACGCCCAAGGATGACCAGCTGGAAGAAGTGGTCGATTACGACTTCATGCGCGAAACCATCGCCAAGCGCATGGCGCAAGGCCACGTGCAGCTGCAGGAAAGCCTGGTCGACGATGTGCTCGACGCCATGCTGGCGCACCCGCGCGTGCGCGCCGCGCGCGTGTCGAGCATGAAACCGGACGTGTATCCCGACTGCGAAGGCGTGGGCGTGGAAGTATTCAAGATCAAGGATGAAGCATGAACAACATGAGCAACACCGCCGTGCTGGAAACGGCGACAACGGCCGTGGAATTCCCGGCCAACGTGGAAGCGCAGAAACTGGCGCGCAAGAAGGCGGAAAAGATCGCCCTGGAAAACAACAAGCTGCACAAGCGCCTGTGCCGCCTGGTGGGGCAAGCCATTGGCGACTTCAATATGATCGAAGACGGCGACAAGGTGATGGTGTGCCTGTCGGGCGGCAAGGACAGCTATGCCTTGCTGGACATCCTGATGACCTTGCGCGAACGCGCGCCGATTCACTTCGATATCGTCGCCGTCAACCTGGACCAGAAGCAGCCGAATTTCCCGCCGGAAATCCTGCCCGCCTACCTGACGGAACTGGGCGTGGCCTTCCACATCGAAAACCAGGATACCTACAGCATCGTCAAGCGCCTGATCCCGGAAGGCAAGACCACCTGCTCGCTGTGCTCGCGCCTGCGCCGCGGCATCCTGTACCGCGTGGCAGACGAGCTGGGCGCCAACAAGATCGCCCTGGGCCACCACCGCGATGACATTCTGGAAACATTCTTCCTGAATATGTTCTTCGGGGGCAAATTGAAAGGCATGCCGGCCAAGCTGCAATCGGATGACGGCAAGCACATCGTCATTCGCCCGATGGCCTACGTGAAGGAAGAAGACACGCAGCGCTATGCGGAAGTCAAGGGCTTCCCCATCATTCCCTGCGATTTGTGCGGTTCGCAGGAAAACCTGCAGCGCAAGCAGATCAAGGGCCTGATGCGCGAATGGGACAAGAAATTCCCGGGCCGCGTGGAAAGCATCTTCTCGGCCCTGTCGAACGTGGCGCCATCGCACCTGATGGACCCGAAACTGTTCGGTTTCAAGGATTTGAAGGCGGACGGCGTGGCCAATCCCATGGGCGACATCGCCTTCGACGAAGAGCCATGCTCGACGCCGACCACCTTCGGCACCATTCCGCTGCAACAAGGCTGACCTCCATGCACGGCGTCATCATCGCGATGGCGCCATCGCCTGCCTCACATTAAAACTCTTCCCAGTCGTCGCCGGCCAGCGCTTTCGCGGGTGCCGGCGGCTGCGCCTTGACGGCGATGCTGGGCGCGGCAACACGCGGCGCCGGCGCGGGACGTGCGGCTGCCGGCCGTGGCGCCGGACGGCGCAGCAAGCCTGGCTGTTCGCGCAGCTTGAACACGCTGACCACTTGCGCCAGGCCATGCGCCTGCTCTTGCAGCGAACCGGCCGCGGCCGCAGCCTCTTCCACCAGCGCCGCATTCTGCTGGGTCACCTGGTCCATCTGGGTAATCGCCTGGTTGACTTGCCCGATACCGTGCGTCTGTTCCTGGCTGGCACTGGAAATCTCGCCGATGATATCGGTCACGCGCCTGACGCTGGACACCACTTCATCCATCGTCGTGCCCGCCTGGTCGACCAGCTTGGCGCCCGCGCCCACCTTGCTGACGGAATCGTCGATCAGGCCCTTGATTTCCTTGGCCGCCTGGCTAGACCTTTGCGCCAGGTTGCGCACTTCGCCGGCCACGACCGCGAAACCGCGCCCCTGCTCGCCGGCCCGTGCCGCTTCCACGGCCGCATTGAGCGCCAGGATGTTGGTCTGAAAGGCGATGCCGTCGATCACGCTGATGATGTCGACGATCTTGCGCGACGATTCGTTGATCGAACCCATGGTCGCCACCACTTCCGCCACCACCGAGCCGCCGCGGCTGGCGATGCCGGCCGCCGTGATCGCCAGCTGGTTGGCCTGGCGCGCATTGTCGGCATTCTGCCTGACGGTGCTGGTCAGCTCTTCCATCGACGAGGCCGTTTCTTCCAGCGAACCGGCCTGCTGTTCCGTGCGCGACGACAGGTCCAGGTTGCCGGCGGCGATTTCAGACGAGGCCGTGGCGATGCTGTCCGTGCCGCTGCGCACCCGGCTGACGATGTCGACCAGGTTGTTGTTCATATTACCCAGGGCCGTCAGCAGCGCGCCCGTTTCATCTTTCGCCGTCGTGGTGACGGTCTGCGTGAGGTCGCCGGCGGCCACCGTTTCGGCCAGCGCCAGCGCCTGGCGCAGCGGACGCGTGATGCCCGTCGTCAGCAGCCACGAGCACAACACGCCGAAGGCCACGGCGAACACGGTCAGCAGGCTGATGACGGTGGTGTCATGCACGGCGGAAGCGTCGATCCGCTTGGCCGTCGCATCGATGCTTTCGCGCTGCATCGTCACCAGTTCCTGCAGCAAATCCTGGTAGACCTTGGCGGCCGGGCTAAACGCGCTGTCGAGGATGGCCGCCGCGCCTTCCACGTCGCCATCGGCCTTGGCCTTGACGGCACCGTCGCGCGAGGCGCTGTAGACCTTGCGCTGCTCGAGGATCTTGGCGAACAGGGCTTTTTCCCGCTCGCCTGCGATCAGCGGCTCGATCTGCTTGAGCAATTCGGCCGCCTTCTTTACGGACGCGGCCGAGTCTTCCTTGAAATACGCTCCCAGCGCCGGGTCGCTGCTCTTGACGATGGCGGCCGTGCGGCGGATCGACGCGAAATTCAAGCCATACCAGTCGGTAATCAGGCGTTCCTTGGTCAGCGGTTCGGCCATCATGGCGCGCGTCGAGGTCGCCACTTCATTCAAACGCCACACGCCGACGGCGGCAATCAGGACGGTCATTGCCAAGATCAATACAAAGCCGATGCCGAGGCGCTTGCCGATCTTGATATTTGCGATAAAACCCATGGTGTCTTTTCTCTAAAGTCATGCGTTAAGGATATTTTTAATTCCTTGCGGAATTATTTATATTGCAGATTATACATTGTTGAAATATATGCAGATGTTTTGTTGATTTTAAGAAATGTTTCTGTTAAGTTAAAAAATATCTCAGCAACAGCATGCGCGCGTCGCCTGCCTCTCAAAGAAAACCATGAAATCGCCTGTCTTGCTCCCTGCCTCCCACGTCCACAACATCGCCTTTGCCGCCGCCCTCGCCTGTGCCGGCAGCGCCCAGGCGGCCGCCCTGCCGCCGGCCATCGCCGCGCAGCTGAACGCCAACTATCCGGCCGTGGAAAGCCTGTACCTGGACCTGCACCGCCACCCGGAACTGGCGTTCCAGGAAGTCGAGACGGCAAAGAAGCTGGCCGAGAAGGTCAAGGCCCTCGGTTTTGACGTGACCACCGGTGTCGGCGGCACGGGCGTCGTCGCCATCCTGCGCAACGGCCCCGGCCCCGTCGTCATGCTGCGCACGGAAATCGACGCCCTGCCCGTGCTGGAAAAGACCGGCCTGCCGTTTGCCAGCAGCGCCGTGACGAAGAACGCCGCCGGCGAAAGCGTGCCGGTCATGCATGCCTGCGGCCACGACGTGCACATGTCGGCCTGGTATGGCAGCGCCAAGCTGATGGCCGACAACCGCCAGCAATGGAGCGGCACCCTGATGCTGGTGGGCCAGCCGGCCGAGGAACCGCTGCTGGGCGCCGCCGCCATGCTCAAGGATGGCCTGTTCACGCGCTTCCCGAAACCGGACTACGCCCTGTCCTTCCACGATGAAGCGACGCTGCCAGCGGGCACCGTCGGCTACCACGCCGGCTACTTCCGCGCCGCCGCCGACACCATCGGCATCACCGTGTACGGCCAGGGCGGCCACGGCGCCGCGCCGCACGACACGCGCGACCCCGTCGTGATGGCGGCGCGCATCGTGCTGGCACTGCAAACCCTGGTCTCGCGCGAAAACAATCCGATGGACCCCGTCGTCATCACGGTGGGCAGCATCCACGGCGGCACGCAGGCCAACATCGTGCCCGACCAGGTCAGCATGCAGCTGACGGTGCGCACCTTCAAGGATGCCGTGCGCAAGCGCGTGCTGGCCAGCATCGCGCGGGAAGTCAAGGGCGAGGCGTTTGCCGCCGGCGCGCCGAAGGAACCGCTGGTGGAAATCCGTCCCGGCACGGACGCCGTCTACAACGATCCGGACCTGACCCTGCGCATGGTGTCCACCTTGCAAAAATCGATGGGCGCAGCCAACGTGACGGAAATGCCGGCCAAGATGACATCGGAAGACTTCGCCAACTACGGCCAGGCCGGCGTGAAGGCCGTGCTGCTGCATATCGGCGCGGTGGAACCAGGCAAGCTGGCGGCGGCCAAGGCCAGCGGCAAGCCGCTGCCCGGCCCGCACTCGCCGCAGTGGGCGCCCGAGTACCAGCCGACCATCAAGGCGGCGATCACGGCGGAAACGTCGATCCTGCTCGACTTGCTGGGCAAGAAGAAGTAAGCGCCGCATCCACGGGGAGGCTGGCCTCCCCGCGCGTCGAAATGCTTTCCTTCGCCTCCCTGCTGCAGTAAGCTCGGTGTCTGCCGCCACGCCCGTGCCGGCGTCCCTTGCAACCAGACCATGAACGGACACTGTATGACGACAACCGCGCTCAAACGCCCCGTACTGACCCTGCTGGCCCTCAGCTTTGCCCTCTCCACCGCCTTTGCCGCCGCCCCTGTCATGGCGCAGGCGGACAACAGCGCCGACCGCTGGGATCTGACCACCCTGTACAAGAGCGACGCCGATTTCGATAGCGATGCGAACCGGCTGACGGCGCAGTTGCGCCAGCTGGCCGGCTGCCAGGGCCAGCTGGGCGTCTCGCCGGCCCGCCTGAAAAGCTGCCTGGACCTGTATGCGGACGCGCGCAAGCGCGTCAACACGCTCACCACCTATGCGGCGCAGTACTACGACCAGGACACGGGCGACAGCAAGGGCAATCAGCTGAACCAGCGCGCCGCCCTGCTGGGCAATGAATTCAACCAGGCCACCACTTTCCTGCAGCCGGAAATCCTGGCCCTGGGCGCCAGGCGCATCGAGGCCCTGCTGGCGAAAGACAAGGGCTTGCAGCTGTACCGCTTTCAATTGAATAACATGCTGCGCAGCGCGCCGCATACGCTGGACTCTGCCGGCGAGCAGCTGGTGGCGCAATTCGGCCTGGCAACAAGCTCGGCCGCCAGCGTCTACCGTACCCTGGCCAATGCGGAAATCCCGTGGCCCACCGTGAAACTATCGGACGGCAAGGAGGTACGCCTCGACCAGGCCGCCTACACCAAGTACCGCGGCAGCGACAACCGCGCCGACCGCAAGCTGGTATTCGACGCCTTCTTCGGCAAGTGGAAGGAATACGAGCGCACGTTTGGCGAAACCCTGTACGGCCAGCTGAAGACGGATGCCGCGTATGCGAAAGTGCGCCACTACCCCGATTCGCAGAGCGCCGCGCTCGATGCCGACCACCTGCCGCCGGCCGTCTACCAGACCCTGATCGCGCAGACCAACGCCAACCTGCCCACCCTGCACCGCTATTTCAAGCTGCGCGCGCGCATGCTGGGCATTGCGGACCTGGGCTACCACGATATCTACGCCTCGCTGCTCAAGAGCAGGCGCACCTTCCCGCTGGCCGAAGGCAAGCAGATGATGCTAGCCTCCGCCGCGCCGCTGGGCCCCGACTATGTCAAGGCGCTCACTGCCGCCGTGGACGCGCGCTGGATGGATGTGTATCCGCGCGCGCGCAAGGTGGCGGGCGCCTACATGAATGGCGACGCGTACGACGCCCACCCGTATGTGCTGCTGAACTACACGGACAACTACGAAGCCGTCAGCACCCTGACGCACGAATGGGGCCACGCCATGCATTCGGTGCTGGCCAACAAGGCGCAGCCATCGATCTATGCGCCCTACAGCATCTTTGTCGCGGAAATCGCCTCGACGACGAACGAGGCGCTGCTGCTCGACGCGCGCCTGAAACAGGCCAAGGATGATGACGAGCGCCTGCTGTACCTGGGCGCGGCGCTGGAAAACCTGCGCGGCACCTTCTTCCGCCAATCCATG
The DNA here is from genome assembly GCF_058798615.1 of Janthinobacterium sp. GW822-FHT07H11. NCBI lineage: Bacteria > Pseudomonadati > Pseudomonadota > Betaproteobacteria > Burkholderiales > Oxalobacteraceae > Janthinobacterium > Janthinobacterium sp. GW822-FHT07H11. The sequence goes on along the minus strand of NZ_CM179507.1, from coordinate 734,796 downwards.
TTCGCCGAATTCGAGGCGGCCATCCACGGCAAGGTGGACAAGGGGGAATCGCTGACGGGCGAGCAGATAACGGCCATCTATGCCGATATCCTCAAGCGCTACCACGGCGAAGCGCAGGGCATCATGAAGATAGACCCCGCTCACGCGCTGGAATGGGCGTACGTGCCGCATTTCTATCACGGCTTCTATGTGTTCCAGTACGCCACCTCGATCGCGGCGGCGCAGGACTTCGCGCAGCGCATCCTCGACAAGGAACCGGGCGCGCTGGCGGCCTACCTGAAGATGCTCAGCGCGGGCGGCTCGGCCTACCCCTACGATCTGGTGAAGGCGGCCGGCGTCGACCTGGCCTCGCCGAAACCGTACCAGGCGCTGGTGGCGCGCATGAACGGCATCATGGACCAGATCGAGGCGATTGAGAGCAAACGGGGCAAATAAAGCTGAGGCCAAACGTAGGTCGGCTTAGCGCAAAGCGCGTAAGCCGACAGCACCACGTTCAGCGCCAACAATGTTGTCGGATTACGCGCTTGCGCGCTAATCCGATCTACCATTTTCTGCTTGCTCCGAGGCAAATGCCGCCGCATCGCTCTCGAACATGTCTTCCAGCTCCTCGCGCGCCTGGCGCGTGAGGGACATGACTTTTTGCTGGTCCTGGAAGTGCGGCGCCACTTCCAGCAAAGTTTTCAGGTTATGCCGGCCGAAGATGCCGGCCGCGCGCTGCGCCCGCTCCGCGCTGAAGCCCACCTGCTGCAAGGTCTGCTCGCCCAGCAGCAGGGCCGCGGCAAACGTCTCGCGTTCGATCAGGGTCACGCCCCGCTTCATCAATTCATAGTAATGCGTGACGTTGCGCGCGCGCGCCAAAATCGTCAGCTCGGGCAGGCGCAGGCGCACGGCGTCGACCAGGGCCAGGCTGTCGTCCACATTGTCGATGGCGATCACCAGCGCCTTCGCCTTCTCGATGCCGGCCGCCACCAGCAGGTCCACGCGCGTGGCGTCGCCATAAAACACTTTAAAACCGAACTTGCGCAGCAGCTCGATCTGGTCCGGATCGTGATCGAGCACCGTCACGCCGATCTTGTTGGCCGCCAGCAGGCGGCCGATGATCTGGCCGAAGCGGCCAAAGCCGGCAATGACGATGGGATTGTCCTGCGCCTCGATATGGTCGTCGGGGCGGCGCTTCTTGTCGCCCTGCAGGCGCGGCGCGACGAATTTGTCGTGCGCAAGCAGCAGCAAGGGCGTGGCCACCATCGACAGGGTCACCACCACGACCAGCAGCGCGGCCGTCTGCGGCGCAAACACATGCGCGGCCTCGGCGGCGGCAAACACGACGAAGGCGAATTCGCCCCCTTGCGACAGCAGCAGCGCAAAGAACAGCTGCTGGCCGCGCGGGATATCGAAAAACTTCGACAACACATACAGCAAGCCGATTTTCACCACCAGCAGGCCGGCCACCAGGGCCAGGATCAGCAAGGGCTGGGCGCGCAGCACGCCGAAATCGACGGACATGCCGACGGCGATGAAGAACAGGCCCAATAACAGCCCCTTGAACGGTTCCAGGTCGGAAATGAGCTCATGCCGGTATTCGGAATCGGCCAGCAGCACGCCCGCCATGAAGGTGCCCAGCGCCATCGACAGGCCCACCGATTCCATCAGCACGCAGATGGCGACCACCAGCAGCAGGGCAAAGGCCGTGAAGATTTCGCGCAAGTCCGTCTTGGCGATGAAGCGCAGGATGGGGTTGACCAGAAAACGCCCGCCGATCACCAGGGCGGCCAGCACGGCGGCCAGCTTGGCCACGCGCAGCCAGCCCGGTTCGCCGCCATGCGTGACGAGTCCGCCCAGCAGCGGCACCAGCGCGATCATGGGAATGGCGGCGATATCCTGGAACAGCAGGATGGAAAAGCCGGCGGAACCGGCCGGCGTACTCATCAGCTTGCGTTCGCCCAGGGTGGCCAGCACGATGGCCGTCGACGACAGCGACAGCCCCAATGCACCCACCAGCGCCGTGCGCCAGTCCACGCCGCAGGCCATGGCCACGGCGCACAGCCCGGCGCTGACGACGGCCACCTGCGCCCCGCCCCAGCCGAAGATGGGCCGGCGCAGCAGCCACAGGCGCTTCGGTTCCAGTTCCAGGCCGATCAGGAACAGCAGCAGCACCACGCCGAATTCGGAAAAGCTGAGGATCACCTCGACATTCTTGATCAGGCCCAGGCCCCACGGCCCGATGACGACGCCGGCCACCAGGTAGCCGAGCACGGCGCCCATGCCCAGGCGCTTGGCCAGCGGCACCATGATGATGGCGGCCACCAGATAAAACAGTATGTTGACGAGAAAACTGTGGTGTTCCATGCGGATTCCGAGCGGATGTGTGGATGAAACGACATCATGCCTGAAGTGGCGCGCCGGCGTGAAGTGGCTGCCGCGCCACGCCGGCTATTTGCGCGCGGCCACCCGCGCCCGCAGCGCGTCGAACATTGTCGGGATGCTGTCGCGGCTCATGCTGTCGACGATCCAGCCCAGGCCCATCGGCACGGGGCCCGGATCCGTATACACCTGGTACCTGACGGCGGCAGCGCCCGCATCGAGCGGATCCGGCGACAGCTGCCAGTAGCCGCTGGTGTCGGCGATGGTGTCCTCCACCTTCAGTCCCTCCATCGGCACCAGCTTCCAGGCCAGGCTGCAGCTGGCGTCGAGCACCTTGGGCGTCATTCTCAGGCGGTATTGCTTGATTTTCCCCATCGGCAGCTTGAGCGTGACGTCGACCAGCGAGGCGCCGCCGCCGGCGGCCGTCACCTTGATCTTGTCCACGTTCGGCATGAACTGCGGATAGCCGGCGAAATCCTGGATGGCCGCGCAGACGGTGGCCACGCTGGCCGGCATGCTGGTCGTCGCGGCAAAGGTCTTGCCGGGCATACCGGCTTTGCTGACATCGCGCACATCGAGCGCAGGCGTGGCAGCCAGGGTGGCCAGCGGATAACAGGCGGAACAGGCGGCCAGTGCGAACAGCAGGGTCTTCATGGTTTTTCCTGTTCGATCTGCGCGCGCAGCGCCGCCACGTCGACGCGCTTGAGGTAGCTTTCGATATTCTTCCACACGGCGTGATAGCCGTAACCGCCGTTCTTCAACTCGTCGATCGCCTTCTCGCGCGGCCAGCCCTGGTACAGCATGCGGTACATGGCGGCCATCATGCCCGTGCGGTCGGCGCCGTGCAGGCAGTGCAGCAGCACGGGTCCCTGCTGTTCGGCGGCGCGGATGCTGCGCATGGTCGCTATCACATGCTTGTCGCGGATGGCCCAGGTATTGATGGGAATGCGGACGGCGCGGATGCCGCTGCCATCGAGCACCTGCGTGTCGGAGTGGAAGGAGCGCAGGCTGATCACCGTCTTCACGCCCAGCGTCTGCAACTGGGCCACGTCGGCGCTGTCGAGCTTTGCGCTGCGGTACAGGACGGGGGTGACCTGGTGCAGGTTGGACACGTGCGGCAGCGGCGTCGCCCATTCGGCATTGCGCTCGGCCGCCCCGGGCGCCTGCGCGCCGGCGGAACCGGCCGCCAGGGCCAGAAATAGCAGCAAAAGATGCGGCAAGGGCGATAAGGTCATGACTTCCTTTTGTATGAAAACCACAGCAGCACGCCAGCGAGCAGCAGCGATACCCAGTAGTCGGTCGGCGCCCACCACAGCCAGTGCTTGTGCCAGGCGATGTGGGCCGGATTGAAATGCGCCACGCCATAGGCGGGATTGAGCACGAACCACAGATAATCTTCGATGATCCAGAACAGCATGATGCAGCCGATGGCGCGGCACTCGAGACGCGGCGACCATTGCGCCAGGAAGAGCATGGGGAAATGGAAGAACAGGGCAATGAAGGGAAACACCCAGGCATGGTAGCCGGTCATCGGCCGCCCGCCCCAGAAGATATCGAGCAGCCAATGGCTTTCGATGCGCCAGGTGGGCAGGTTCGCGGCCCAGCCAGCCGCCCCTTCGATCTGGATTTCCACCTGGGCGAAGAATAGTCCCAGCAGGGCCACCCAGGCCAGCGTCAGGGCGATCTGCCAGGGTTTTGCCACGGCGGCGCCCGTCACGCCGGCTCCGGCGCCACGCCCGGCGCCAATACCTGCGCCAGCACGTCGACGGCGGCGCGCGGACGGCCCAGGGCCAGTGCTTTCGCGCGCATCGCTTGCAACTGCTGCGGATACTCGAGCAACAGGCGCACGCGGTATTCGAGCGTGACGGCATCGAATGCCTTCAGGGCCACGCCCTGCTCCAGCAGATAGTCGGCATTGCGCTCTTCCTGCCCGGGAATCGGCGCATTGACGATCATGGGCAAGCCCAGGGCCAGGCATTCCGAGGTGGTCAGCCCGCCCGGCTTGGTGATCACCAGGTCGGCGCAGGCCATCAGGCGCTCGACTTCGCTGGTAAAGCCTTGCGCCAGCAGGCGGCCCGGATAGCGGCCGGCCAGTGCCTGCAGCGCCGCCAGCGCGGCGGCATTTTTCCCCGCCAGCACGATCAGCTGGAAGTCGCCGGGCAGCGCCAGCAGGCGCGCGGCCACCGTTTCAAGGCTGCCCAGTCCCGCTCCGCCGCCCATCAGCAAAATCGTCGTGCGCCGCGGGTCGAGGCCAAACGCCTGCGCGCAGCACACGCGATCGGGCACCTGCGCGAACGCGGGCATGACGGGGATACCCGTCACGTGGATGCGCTCGGCGGGGATGCCTTCATGGCGCATGCGGAACGCCACTTCCTCGGTGGCGGCGAAATAGCCCTGCATCTGTTCGTGTACCCACATGCGGTGCAGGTCGAAATCGGTGACCTGTACCCACACCGGGCAGGCCAGTTGCTGCTGGCGCAGCGCGCGCGACAGCAGTTCGGCCGGCAGGAAATGCGTGCAGATGATGGCATCGGGCTGGAAGGCGGCGATCTGCGCCATCAGTGCGCGCGTATTGAGGCGCTCGACGGCGCGGCGCAATCGCTGCATCGAGCTGTCGCGCGGCGCATCGTGGGTGGCGTGATACAGATAGCCCCACAGCGCCGGCGCCTTGTTGACCAGCTTGATATAGAAATCCGTGTACAGCTTGCGGAAGGCGGGCGTGACGAAATCCATCACGTCGAGATGGCTGGCCAGCGCCGCAGGGCCGGCGCCGTCATCGCGCGCCGCATATGCCTCGATGGCTTGCGCTGCGCGCATATGGCCGGCGCCGGCCGAGACGCTCAGGAGCAGAATTTTTTTCGGTGTTTGCTGCGGCATGCGCTGGTGTTCCACTGAAAGCCCTGATCGGGAAAACAGGCACAATACCATTTTCCGCGCCGCGCACATTGTAAATTAGCAAGGCGCGCGGCTTCCCTTACTTCAGCGCCGGCGCGACATCCGTGCGCAGCACCGGGTACAGGTTCAGGCGCTCGTCCCACGAGGCATGGCGGCGGGCGAAGAACTCCAGGCGCGCCTGCGGGCTTTTGGCAAATGCCGGGTCATCGGCCAGCTTCTGCCGGAACTGCGCCGCCAGCGCCGGGTCGGCTGCCAGCTGCGCGCGCGCCACGTCCTCGGCCACGTAGTCTTCCATGTATTCCTTGCGCTCGAAAGCCGTATTGAAGCTGCCCCAGGCCAGCAGGGAATCGGGCGCGCGCGGCTCGAACAGGGCCACCACCAGGCGCGCCTTGGCCTGGCTGACGGGCACGTACAGCGTCCCGGCGCCGATCACGCGCGCCTCGTCATGCCATTCGCCGTGCACGGCCGCCGTCTGGCGGCCCTCGAACGACTGCGCGCCGAATTTCACCTGCGTGGCACGGAACGCTTGCACAGACTGCTGGCCCCAGGCGGCAGCCAGCACCTGGTAGGACACGCCATGCTGGCGCAGCTTGGCCGCCACCATCGGCGCCTGCGCGGCGGGCACCAGGTAGCCCGCCTTCGGCACGGCCTGCTGCAGGTCGGGCACGATCTCGTCGCGCAGGGGCACGGTCCAGATCTGCGGCGTGGTGTCGTCGTAGCGCGTCATCAGCGCGCCCGACACCTCGGACGGCGTACGCGTGTAGGCATAGCCGCGGAACGCGACCATGTGGCTCTTGTCCGTGGTCTTGTAGGTGAGCGGCAAGGTGGTGCCGGCCAGCTGCGCCGCGCGCTCGTCCGCCTCGAGCGCAATCTGCCGCCACTGCGCGCCATGCTGCGCCACTTGCGACAGCAGGGACACGATGGTGTTGCGCGTGATGCGCACGCGGGTCGGATAGTCCTTCCACGAGTGGGTTTCCACCAGCATGCCGAAGCGGTTGCGCAGCAGGAAATAGCCGTGTGAAAAACGCGGGTTCGGCGCCGAGTCGACAAAGCCCGATTGCGGATTGTCCTCCTCGGCAAACGAGATATAGAACGGCTTCGGGTCCGAACCCTGCCGCGCCAGGTCGGCCAGGACATTATCGCGCAGCGCCGTGCCGGCCACGCGCAGCGGCGCATCGCCCGCATGCACGGGTTCGACCTGGATCGAGATATCGGGTTCGAACTGGGCGCCATCGGTCACGTGCAGGTCGACATAGGCCAGCGGGTCCCAGGCGTTCACCAGCGCCAGCATGTGCTGCATCTCGGGCGTATCGGCCTTCATGTAATCGCGGTTCAGGTTGTAGTTTTGCGCCGTGCTGCGCCAGCCCATTTCCACCGGCCCCCGCTGGTTCGGACGATTCCACTGGCCGAAGCGCTCGTGGCCATCGACATTGAAGACCGGGACGAACAGCAGCACCTGTTTATCCAGCGCGCCGGGCGCCGCCTTGCCCTCCAATACTTCGCGCAAGGCCAGGAAACCGGCATCCTTGCCGTCGATCTCGCCCGCATGGATGCCGCCCTGCACCAGCAGCACCGGCAGCTTGCGGCGCGCCGCCTCGGCCGGCGTCAGCGCGCCCGAATTGGAGACAATCAGCGCCAGCATGGGGCGGTTTTCCGGCGTGCGGCCAAATTCCACGCAGCGCACCTGCTTCGGATAGCGCGCCTGGAACTGGCGGCACAGGACTTCCACTTCCGCATAGCGGCCCGTCTGCAGGAAGGCGGAACGCTCGGCCACCGTGGTCAACGGCGAGGCGGCGTACGCAGGCAGGGCAAAGGTGGACAACAAGGCGGTGGATAGCAGGGCGTGGCGTAGCATCGGAAAGGCTCCATCGAGAGAGAACAAGCGGGCAATTATAGGGGGACGGCACGCGTAAAACTGCGGCGGAAAATAAAAAAACCGGGACAGCGTTGGCTGTCCCGGCTGCGGTGCCGGCGTCAGGCCCGGCGGGTCTGACCTCAGGTTGGCTGCTCGGTGAAATCAGCTGCCAAAATGGTAGTTGAATTCAACCCAGCCCTGGCGGCCCTGCGGGCTGTAGCTGCCCACCGGGTAGTAAGGCCAGCCGCCGCTGTCGTCGCGCTTGATCTTGTCGAACACGTTGTTGACGATCAGCGACAAGGTGGCGCGGTCGTTGATGCGGTACACGGTGCTGATATTGGCCAGCGCCGTCGGCGTCAGATAGGCCTTGCCGGCGGCGTTCGGGATCTTGCTGTAGCGGCTGACCAGCAAGGTGTTCGACCAGTCGCCAGCGCTCCAGTTCACGCTCAGGTTGAGCTTGTCGCGCCAATCCGAATTGTTCAGCGATTTGAGTTCGTCGATCTCTTCGTCGCCGATGAATTGCTGCGATTTATTGCTCAGCACCTTGGCGTAGTTGGCCTTGAAGGCGAAGCGGCCATAGTCCGTCGTGCGCAGCAAATACTTGACGCTGATGTCGATGCCGCTGCTGCTCTGCTTGGCCGCGTTGATCGGATTGACGGTGATGGTCTTGATCTCGCCGGCACGGTTCAGCGCATTCGCGGCAAAGCGCTCGACGCGGCCCAGGGTATCGACGCAGGTCGGCGAATTGATGTCAGTCTTGCCCAGGCGGCAATCGGCTTCATCGCGCAGTATCTTGTCGGAGCTCAGGTTGGTTACCAGGTCGTCGATCTTGATATTCCAGTAGTCGACCGAGACGTCGAAATTGGATGTCGGCGACCAGACGGCGCCCACGCCGAACGACTTGCCCTTCTCCGACTGCAGATCCTTGCTGCCGTTCTGCACATAGTCGGCGCCCGGCGATTTGTTCGCGTAGTCGCAATCATCGATGGCCTGCCCGGCGACGCCGCAGCGGTAGTAGTCGGTGGTGCTCGAGTAGTAACCTGTGCCACGCGCCTTGTAGATGTAGTTCATGTCCGGTGCGCGGAAGCTGGTGGCGTAGTTGGCGCGGAACAGCAGTTCCGGCGCGGGCCGCAGTTCCAGGCCGCCGTTGTAGGTGAACTTGCCCTCGTGGCGGCCGGCAAAACTGTAGCGGTCATAGCGGCCGGCCAGGGTGCCGGTCAGCTTTTCATGCAGCGGCAGGTTCACTTCCGCCCCCAGCGCATAGCGGGTGCGCGTGCCGGCCGTGATGTCGGACTTGGTGGCGACGTTGAAGTAGCCTGCGTTCAGGCGCGCGTCGGGCACGTTGCTGAAGCCCTGCTTGCCCACTTCGGCGATGGTGGCGACCTTCGCCACGCCGGCCGGCAACTGGAACAGGTCGCCGTTGGTGGCCAGGCTCAGGGTATTCGTCCACGCCTTGTCGTCGCTGTCGGAATTGCCGGTGATGCTGTCGAATTCGGCCGCCGTCACGCGGCGCGACAGGCGCGCCGGGTCCGGTGCGTAGATCGGCACGCCATTCGCGTCCACGCCCAGTTTCGGACCGAGGAAGAAGCTGTCGATATTGGCCAGCGCGCGCGGCGTATGGCTTTCGCTCTTGTACAGCGAGGCATTGTAGTTCGCTTCATACTGCCACGCCGTGCCCGGAATGCGGCCCTTGGCGCCCAGCGAGATGGCCGTCGCCAGGTCGTCCCACTTGCGGTTGTAGCGCTCCACGCCGCCCATTTCCTCGGGCGAGATATAGCGCGTCCACGCTTCGTAGCGATTGGTGTTCTGGTTGCGGAAATAGCTGCTGCCGGTCGACGACGACGTCCATGTGGGACCGCGCGTATTGTTCTCGGTCGAATTCTTGCCGATCAGGAAATCGGCGAACAAGGTCGTTTCCGGCGACAGTTCATAGTTGGCGCTGCCGAACACGTTCTGGCTCTGGTTCTTGGTCTGCGTGGTCCAGTAGGTGGGTCCCACTTTCGGGCTGGCGCAATAGCTGCCATTCTTCGCCTGGTACTTGACGACGCTGCCGCCGAACAGGTCGCCGAACTGGTTGCAGGTGTCGCCCAGGTCCACATAGGTGCCCGAGGTGCCCGCTTGCACCACGCGGCGCGACGCGATATTCGTCGGCGTGCCCGAGCGGGTGGCCATGAAGTCGCGCTGCAGGCTGGACAGCGGATCGCGCTGGCTCAATTCCACGCTGAACAGCGTGTGCAGCTTGTCGAAATTGCCGCCCCCCGTCAGCTGCACGCGCTGGTTGCCGGCGCCGCCGCGCGTGGTGCCGCCCGCCTTGACGTTGATGTCGAAGCCTTCCGCCTGCTTTTTCAGGATCACGTTGACCACGCCGGCGATCGCGTCGGAACCATAGATGGCCGAGGCGCCGCCGTTGAGAATCTCGATGCGGTCGACGATGCTCGACGGGATATTCGCCAGGTTGGTGAAGTTGACCGTGCCTTCATAGGCGACCGGGAAGTCGGCCAGGCGGCGGCCGTTCAACAGGATCAGCGTGTGATTCGGACCCAGGCCACGCAGGCTGATGGTATTGGCCGATGGCGTGAACGTATTGCCGAAATCCTCGCCTTGCGTGAAGCCGCTGTTCTGTACCTGGTTGGTCAGCGCATCGAAGACATTCTTGTACCCTTGCTTGGTGATTTCATCGCCCGTCAGGATGGTGACGGACGATGGCCCCTCCAGGCTGGCGCGGGGAATCCGCGAACCGGTCACAACCACCGCATGCGGGGTGGCCGCCGGCTGATCGTCCGCGGCGGGCGCCTGCGTTTGCGCGTGCACCTGCCATGCGGAACCGCCCAGGATGGCCAGTACGGCGACGGTGAGCGGTGATAACTTGAATTGTATAGGCATCTTTGCGCTTCTCAAGGTTAGGGAGAGGGTGAAAGATATCAAAATGCCAGCAATTACAGAACGAATGGATTCGTCTTTCCATATATCATTATTGTTATATGGAAATATCCCTGCAGGGTCGCGGCAACGGCGCGGCTTGCGGCAGGAAGCCCCGCGTTACGGCTGCCTTACTGCAATTTCCTTGTATTGCGGCCGTAACAGGCGCACGGCGACGTCGGCGGGGCTTTCCACCATGCCCAGCAGCCGCAGCGCGCCCGTGGCCGGCCCACAGCTGCCGCTGGCGCGGTACTGCAAGGCGGCCGCCAGCATGGCTTCGCCGGTATCGCCGAGCGCATGCTGGTAGTCGTCGGGCACGCTGCACGTGGGTGCCAGTCCATCGGCATAGTCGCCAAAGCCCTTGGCATTGACGCCCTTGAACTGGATGGCGAAATACGTGGTGCCGCAGTTCGGCGTGGGATAAAAGCCATAAGGCTTGCCGCACGTGGTGCCGCCGATCTGATTGACCTCGACATCCGCGCCGCGCAAGCCGTTGATGATCGATTCACTGGCGGAGCAGGTACCGCCGGTGGTCAGCACGGTGACGCGCTTGAGTCCCAGCGTCGGCAAGGCCATGCCCGCACTGACGGGATTGGCCGCGGCGAAGCCCACGCTGCGCGACAGGAATGGCGATGGCGCGGCCGCCTTCATCTTGTCATTGAAGACCAGTTGCTCGAAGGTCTTGCCTGTCGTCTGCGGCCCGGCGATCATGTACGCCAGTTCGCTGGCGATATCGAGCAAGCCGCCGCCGTTGTAGCGCACGTCGAGCACCAGGTCGCTGATGCCGGCGCTCTGGAATTGCCGGATCGCCTCGATCAGCTGGCGTTCCGCGACATTGTTATGCGAATTGAAGGTCAGGTAGCCCACCTTGCCCGTGGGCGTGTCGATCACGCGCTGATTCTGCACCGCCGCCGTGCTCACATCGAGCGGCATCAGGATCGCGCTGACGGGCTGGCCGCCACGGCTGAACTCCAGCCGGTGGCTCACTTGCGCGGCAGGGGACAGGCCGCCGTTGAGGATGTCGATATTGGCCTGGCCGCTGGCATGGACGAAGTCCACCCCGTCCACCGTTTGCAGCACGTCGCCCCGGCGCAGGCCGGCCAGGTCCGCCGGCGAACCCGGTTCGACGATCGCCACCACCGCGTTGCGCGGCGTGGTGTTGCGCGTCAAGGCCAGCAGCATGCCATACCCGAATTCGACGCCTTTCAGCGATGCTTCCCATTCTGCCGTCGTGTAGGTGAAATGGAACTGGTCCTTGGGCTTGCCCGAGGCCGTGCTCGCCGGCGTCTTGAGCACGTCGAAATAGGCGATCGGCGTGGCGAAATTCTGCGGCAGGTACGTCGTCGGCACTTCCTGGTACCACAGATAGGTCTCGTCGATCCAGCTGCGCACCCAGGTCTGCTCGTTGAGCAAGCTGCCTTGCCGGTCCACGGCATTGCCGCTGCGCGGCTTTTCGCACAGGTTCTGCACGCTGGACGCGGCGACGATCAGGGCATTGCCGCCGCTGTCCGGCACCGGCGCCGCGCTACTCCCGCCGCCCCCGCCGCCGCAGGCACTGAGCAGCATGAGCAGGGGGGCCGCCATCACGGTCACATAGGCGGGTAAATAACGCGTAGTCATCACAATCTTTTCCATAAAGAAACTATCAGGAAATTATAGTGCGTTTTCAAAGAAACAGTTGCTCATTACGATATAAAAAAAAGCATGAAAAAATGGCGCCCGCAGGCGCCATTTTTTCACATCCGCAACACGCGGCTGTCAGCGCAACATCATGCGACCGTCGCCGCCACGGGCACCGCAGCCGCCACCGGCAGCGGCGCCGGGGCGTTGAAGGCGATCAGCAAGCTCGCTTCCTTCTCTTTCGCCGCCTTCAAATGACGCTCCTTCACGTGGCCATAGCCGCGGATGTCTTCCGGGATGCTGGCAATGGCCACGGCTTGCGCCAGCTTGGCCGTCGTCAGTTTCGGCAGCAAGCCGCCCACCGTCGCGCGGTACTCGAGTATCAGCGCGCGCTCCATCTTGCGCTCGGCCGTATGGCCGAACACGTCGAAGGCCGTGCCGCGCAAGCCTTTCATTTTGGCCAGCACGCCGAAGGCCTTCAGCATCCAGGGGCCATATTCCTTCTTGATCAGATGGCCCTGGGCATCCGTTTTCGCCATGATGGGCGGCGCCAGGTGGAACTTGAGCTTGATGTCGCCTTCGAACATGGATGCGATCTTCGCCTGGAAGGCGCCGTCCGTGTACAGGCGCGCCACTTCATACTCGTCCTTGTAGGCCATCAGCTTGTAGAAGTAGCGGGCCACGGCTTCCGTCAGGCGCAGGTGCGGGCCGTTCAGGGCGCTTTCGGCGGCGCGCACCTGGCCGACGAAATCCAGGTACTGCTGCGCATACGCGCGGTCCTGGTAAGCCGTCAGCAGGGCGACCCGTTTTTCGATGATGTCGTCGAGCGTGTCGATGCGCTTGAATTCCACCACCTTCGCTGGCGTGGTCATGCGCACCAGGCTGGCCGTGTCGTGGGCGCCGGCGCGGCCCCAGTTGAAGGCGGCCTTGTTGAATGCCACCGAGACGTTGTTCAAGTCGATGGCCTTCATGATGGCCGCTTCGCTCAGGGGCACCTTGCCCTTTTGCCAGGCGTAGCCAAGCATGAACATGTTCGTGGCGATGGAGTCGCCCATCAGCGCCGTGGCGATCTGGCCCGCGTCGATGAAGTCCACGTGGTCGCTGCCGCAGGCCTTTTCGATTTCCATGCGCGCGGAGGCGCCGGGGAACTGCCAGTCCGGATTCTTCACGAAGGCGGCCGTCGACGAGCTGGTCGAGTTGATCATGGCCCAGCTGCGCCCTTCCCCCATGCGCGACAGGGCGTCGCGGCTGGCCGTGACGATCAAATCGCAGCCGATCACGAGGTCGGCCGCACCGGTGCCGACGCGCGTCGAGTGGATGTCTTCCTGGCGGTCCGCCAGGCGCACGTGTGACATGACCGGGCCGCCCTTTTGCGCCAGGCCGCTCATGTCGAGCACGGAACAGCCCTTGCCTTCCACGTGGGCCGCCATGGCCAGGATCTGGCCGACGGTGACGACGCCCGTGCCGCCGATGCCGGTGACCAGGATGCCGAAGGGCTCGGCCGTCGAGGGAATGCTTGGCGTCGGCAAGGCCGGCGCGGCTGGCGCGTCCTTGTCGGCGGCGGCTGCTTTTTTCGGCTTTTTCAGGCCGCCGCCTTCCACCGTCACGAAACTCGGGCAGAAACCCGTCGTGCACGAGAAATCCTTGTTGCAGGACGACTGGTTGATCTGGCGCTTGCGCCCCAGTTCCGTTTCCAGCGGTTCCACCGACAGGCAGTTCGATTGCACGGAACAGTCGCCGCAGCCTTCGCAGACGGCTTCGTTGATGACGGCGCGCTTGGCCGGGTCCGGGTATTCATTGCGCTTGCGGCGGCGGCGTTTTTCCGAGGCGCAGGTCTGGTCATAGATCATGGCCGACACGCCGGGCATGTCGCGCAGTTCGCGCTGCACGTCCATCAGTTCCGAGCGGTGGCGCACGGTGACGCCTTCGGCCCAGGCGTAATCGGACGGGTATTTTTCCGGTTCGTCGGTGACGACGATGATCGGGCCGACGCCTTCGGCGGCGATCTGGCGAGAGATAATCGCCGGAGACAATGGACCATCGAATTCCTGGCCGCCCGTCATGGCCACCGCATCGTTGAACAAAATCTTGTAGGTGATATTCACCTTGGCCGAGACGGCGGCGCGGATGGCCAGGATGCCCGAGTGGAAATACGTGCCGTCGCCAAGGTTGGTAAATACGTGCTTTTCATTCGTGAACGGCGCCTGCCCCACCCAGGTGACGCCTTCGGCGCCCATGTGGGTAAAAGTCGACGTTTCGCGGTCCATCCACAGCACCATGTAGTGGCAGCCGATGCCGGCCAGCGCGCGCGAGCCTTCCGGCACCTTGGTCGAGCTGTTGTGCGGGCAGCCGGAGCAGAAGAACGGCGTGCGGTCCTTTTGCGGATCGGGTTTCGCGCTGATCGCCTTCAGCACATTCTCCTTGGCTTCCAGGTAGGCGATGCGTTCCTTCACGCGCTGCTCGACCGGGTGGCCCGCGTAGTAGCGCGAAATGCGGCTGGCGATGGCCCGTGCGATCATGGCCGGGTTCAGCTCATACGTGGCCGGCAGCAGCCAGTCGCCGTGTCCCGTGCCCTTCTGGTTGCTCCATTCGCCCGTGTCGTCGAACTTGCCGACCACGCGCGGACGCTCGCCGTCCTTCAGGTTGTACAGTTCTTCCTTCAGCGCGTATTCGAGGATTTGCCGCTTTTCTTCCACCACGAGGATCTCGTCGAGGCCCTTGGCAAATTCATGCACGCCGTCCGCTTCCAGCGGCCAGGTCATGCCGATCTTGTACAGGCGGATGCCGATGTCGGACGCCGTCTGCTCGTCGATGCCCAGGTCGGCCAGCGCCTGGCGCGTGTCCAGATACGATTTGCCGGCCGTGATGATGCCGATGCGCGCCTTCGGGCTGTCCCAGATGATCTTGTTGAGCTTGTTGGCACGCGCATACGCCAGCGCCGCATACCATTTGTAGCTGTTCATGCGGACTTCTTGTTCCAGCACCGTGTCGGGCCAGCGGATGTTCAGGCCGCCGGCCGGCATCTCGAAGTCGGTCGGCAGGGTGATCTGCACGCGGTCCGGGTCGAAATCGACGGCGGCGCCCGATTCGATGATGTCGGTCACGCATTTCATCGACACCCATAGCCCCGTGTAGCGGCTCATGGCCCAGGCATGCAAGCCGTAATCGATGTATTCCTGCACCGACGACGGGTACAGCACGGGGATGCCGCAAGCGTTCAGGATATGGTCGGACTGGTGCGCCGTGGACGAGGATTTGGCCGCATGGTCGTCGCCGGCCAGCACCAGCACGCCGCCATGCTTGGCGGAACCGGCGTTATTGGCGTGCTTGAAGACGTCGCCGCAGCGGTCGACGCCGGGGCCCTTGCCGTACCACATGCCGAACACGCCGTCGTATTTCGCGTCTTCGAACAGATTCGTTTGCTGCGTGCCCCAGACGGCCGTGGCGGCCAGGTCTTCGTTCAGGCCCGGGTGGAACTTGACGTGGTGTTCATCGAGGTACTTTTTTGCCTTGATCGCCGTCATGTCGACGGACGTCACAGGCGAACCGCGGTAACCGGTGATGTAGCCGGCCGTATTCAGGCCAGCTTTCAGGTCGCGCTCGCGCTGCAGCATGGGCAGGCGGATCAGCGCTTGCGTGCCCGTCATGAAGGCGCGGCCACGCTCGAGCGTGTATTTGTCGTTCAGGGAAATTTCGGACGCGTGCGCGCCCGGCTCAAGACTCGAGCCCTTGATAGCTGCATTCATTACTTGTCTCCATTATTCTCTGTGCTACGCGTGCAGGTCGGTTGAACTCACACGTACCGGCTGTACCTTGTGGGTAATGCCGGTGCGGAAAAATGACTTGTTTGTCGTAGACTACCACAGGAAGGCGCGCAGTTCTTTGCTGCGCTGCACTCCCGTGTTTTACCTTTTTGCTGCTTTTTAGTGCTTCTTTTTACGGGCATGTCGGGTTACGCCATTCTGGCTAACCCGACCTACATTACTGGCCCCAGCTGTAGGTCGGATTAGCGCAGCGTAATCCGACATCCCGGGCATGAATCGGCTTACGCCGCGTTCGTATCTTTCAGCACGCCGCGCTTGATCTGGTCCAGCTCGATCGACTCGAACAGCGCGCGGAAATTGCCTTCGCCGAAGCCCTGGTCGCCCTTGCGCTGGATGATCTCGAAGAAGATCGGGCCGATCACCGTCTGCGTAAAGATTTGCAGCAGCAGTTCGCGTTCGTTTTCCGTGCTGTGGCCATCGATCAGGATGCGCAGGCGGCGCAGTTCTTCCAGCTGCTCGCCGTGGTTCGGCAGGCGGCGGTTGACCAGCTCATAGTAAGTTTCAATCGTATCCTGGAAATCGATACCCGTATCGCGCATGCCTTGCACGGACGCATAGATATTGTCCGTGCCCAGGGCGATGTGCTGGATGCCTTCGCCATGGTACTGGTCCAGGTATTCGGCGATCTGCGACTTGTCATCCGACGATTCATTGATCGGAATGCGGATCTTGCCGCACGGCGAAGTCATGGCCTTCGATTTGAGCCCCGTCAACTTGCCTTCGATGTCGAAATAGCGCACTTCGCGGAAGTTGAACAGGCTTTCATAGAAGCTCGCCCATTCCTTCATGCGGCCGCGGTGCACATTGTGCGTCAGGTGGTCGATGTAGGTCAGGCCATGGCCGACCGGATTGGCGACGGCGCCCGGAATGGCGACGAAATCGACGTCATAGATGCTGATGTCGCCGATGCCGCCCGGCGCGGCCGCGCCTTCCTTGTCGGCGCCCTTGCCGCGCCAGCGGTCGACGAAGTACAGCAGCGAATCGCCCACGCCCTTGATGGCGGGGATATTCAGCTCCATCGGGCCGGTTTTATTGTCGAAACCCCAGGCGCCCAGCTCCAGCGCGCGGCGATACACGAAGGCCGCGTCGTCGACACGGATGGCGATGGCGCACACGGACGGGCCGTGATGGCGGGCAAAACGCTGCGCGAACGAATCTTGTTCGGCATTGATGATGAAATTGATGTCGCCCTGACGGTACAGGGTGACATCCTTGTGGCGGTGGCGCGCGATGGCCGTGAAGCCCATGTTCTCGAACAGCTTGCCCAATGCTTTTGGGTCTGGTGCTGCATACTCGACGAACTCGAAACCATCGGTACCCATCGGGTTATCCCAAGGCTGAAATTGCATGATGTCTCCTCCAAGAAGTAGCGCACAGTATAGGCGTGGGTCACGGGCATTAAATGCCAAAGATCTCCCGAACAATCATGATTTGCGCAATAATATTGCGTGAAACAAGAACCACCGGAGGAAGCATGAGCAAAATTACGCTGGATAAAACGGATCGCAAGATCCTCGCCGTCCTGCAGGCCGATGGCCGCCTGTCGAACCAGGACGTGGCCGAGCAGGTCAGCCTGTCGCCGTCGCCATGCTTGCGCCGCGTCAAACGGCTGGAAGAAGCGGGCGTGATCCGCCAGTACGTGGCTCTGCTGGACCCGGAAAAGATCGGCCTGGGCTTGCTCGCCTACGTGAATGTGCGGCTGGAAAAGCACAGCGACGCCACCGCCCACAGCACGGCCCGCGTGCTGGCGCCGAATCTGGTGACGAATACCTCGCCGCGCGCCGACTTCGCCGTGGCCGTGGCGCAATGGCCGGAAGTGGTGGCCTGCTATGCGATGACGGGCGAGATGGATTACCTGCTGCGCGTGCACGTGGAAGACATGGAACATTTCTCGCGCTTCATGATGGCGACCCTGCTGCGCCACCCGGCCGTGCTGGACGTCAAATCGAGCTTCGCCTTGCAGCGCATCAAGGATACGACGGCCCTGCCGCTGCTGTAATCACTCGGCCGGCGGCGCGGGCTTCTTGCGCCCGGGCAAGCGCTCGAACAGCTTATAGGCGGCGCGCGCGTTGGCCTTGAACGTGTAGTCGAACATGGCGAACTGCTCCTGCACGGCTTCCTGCAGCATGCTGGAGGGATTTGGCGGCAACAGTTTCAGATAAGCATCCGCTTCGCCATAGTCGCGCTGGATTTCCATGCCCGCCTTCTTGGCAATATGCATCATCGTCTTGTTGGACGACAAACAGTGCATGTACAGGGTATCGACATCGTTGTTGCGACAGTGAATCGCCGCCCGCTCGAACAGCTTCGAACCCACGCCCATGCCGCGCATCGATTTCGACACCGACACGCCGAATTCGGCCACCTGCTCCTTGTCCGTCACCACGCTTTTCGCCGGCGACTGGTCCTTGGGCGCGAACGCCAGATGCCCCACGCCCACCAGCTTGAACAGGCTGTTATAGACGCCATAGACCATGTCGCGCGAAAAATCCATCTTTTGCACGTATTGCGCCACGAGTTCATCGGGCAAGGCGCTGCCGAAGCGCAGCAGGCGGTCGCTGCGCTCGAGCGACAGGAAATGCTTCAGCATGCGGCGCCGGTCGCGCTCGTGCAGCTGCTTGACCAGCACGCTCGGGCGGCCATCGCCGCTACGGCTGAGCCAGCGGCGGAACGGGTTGTGAAATAGCTTGGGTAAGGTCACGTCGACTCCTGGAGGCGGTGCTGCGGCACGTCAGGCCGATATTGTGCAGTGCAGCATTTGCCGTATTGTAGCCTAATCCCGCCGTTCAAGCCCGGGCCAGGAAAGACTGCACGGCGGCCACCCGCGCCGCATGGATAACTTCCGGGATGCGTTTCGGCTCCGTACAGCCCTGCGCCAGCGCGCCCGCATTCACGCCGCGCGCCGCGTCCAGCCCGCCCTGCAGCCGCGCCGCCTGGAGAAAATCGCCGGCGACCAGTCCGTCGCAGGCCACCGCCTGCAGCAGTTGCACGAAGCGCTGCGGCTTGCGCAAGCCATCGCAGCGCTCGCACAAGGCGACGATGGCCTCGGCGCTCAACGCCAGCGCGCCGTTGATCTTGTCCAGCTCGCGCGCCGCCATGACGGCCAGCTCGCGGCACTCGTTGGGCACGCGCAGGCGCTCGCTCAGCTGCTCGATGGCATCCTTGCTCAAATGCAGCATCAAGGCGGCGAAGCGCACGGGCAAGTCCAGCCCTTGCGCGGCCGCATGGTCGACGACCTGCAGCAAGCGCTCGCTGATGGTAATTTCGCCCATGATGCGCGCCAGCGCGCCGCACTCGTGCAGCACCGTCAGCATGCGCGATGGATGGCTTTCCATCAGCCCCTTGGCCACTTCCTGCCACACGCGCTCGGCCACCAGGGCGTCGACTTCGCCGTTGGCCACCATCTGGCGCATCAGCGCCATGGTGGCGGGCGCCACCGTAAAAGCGTCGAAACGGGCGGCAAAGCGGGCCAGGCGCAGGATGCGCACGGGGTCTTCGCCAAAGGCATCGGAGACGTGGCGGAAGATCTTGTTCCCGATATCGGCGACGCCGCCGAAGGGGTCGGTCAACGTCCCATCCTCGGCTTGCGCGATGGCGTTGATGGTCAGATCGCGGCGCACGAGGTCGTCTTCCAGGGTGACATCGGGCGCCGCATGGAAGACAAAACCCCGGTAGCCGGGCGCCGTCTTGCGTTCCGTGCGGGCCAGCGCGTATTCTTCCTGCGTCTTCGGGTGCAAAAACACGGGAAAATCCTTGCCGACGGGGCGGAAGCCCTGGCGCAGCATGTCCTCGGGCGTGGCACCCACGACGACGTGGTCGTGGTCTTTCACGGGCAAGCCCAGCAGTTGGTCGCGCACCGCGCCACCGACCGTGTATATCTTCATAACGCTCTTTTCTTAATCGGGCAGTTCCGCGTCGTGCTTGGCAGCAACTTCCGTCTCCGCCAGCGCTTCCGTGAGCCAGCGGGCCACGGCCGGGTGCGCCTGCACGCGCTCGCAGTAGGCGTTCAGCGCCGGCGCCAGCGACACGCCATACGTGCGGAAACGCATGACGACGGGGGCAAAATACGCATCGGCGATGGAAAACTCGCCAAACAGGAACTGGTGGTGGCCAAAGCGGGATAAACACTCTTCCCAGATTTCGCTGATGCGGCCGATGTCGGCCTGCGCGGCGGCCGTGCGGCCCCGCCCCGGCAAGTTCGCCTTGATATTCATCGTCATGTCCGTGCGCAAGCCGGTGAAGCCCGAATGCATTTCCGCGCAGACACAGCGCGCCATGGCGCGCGCCGCCACGTCCTGCGGCCACATATGTTTGTCGGGAAACTGCTCGGCCAGATATTCGCAGATGGCCAGGCTGTCCCAGATCGTCATCTCGCCGGCCAGCAGCACGGGCACCCGGCCGCAGGCCGAATATTCGGCGATCTTCGTCGCCGTGTCCTGCTGGTCGAGCAGCACGCGCACTTCCTGGAACGGGATGCCGAAGGCCGTCATGGCCACCCATGGCCGCATCGACCAGGACGAGTAATTCTTGTTGCCGATGATCAGGGTCAAACCTGGCTCGCGCGCGCTAGCCAGGGCTTGTGTCAGACTGGGGTCAAGGATGGTCGTTTGCATGGTCGGCTATCAGGTTGAACGGATGGTTGAGTTTACGGCAGGTCGGCCGCGATGGCGCTGTTTTTCGGTCCCACGGTGCCCAGGCGCGCCTTCAGCGACTGCGGGCTTTTCTCGAACAGGGCCGCGTAATACGTGGCGTTGGCCATCACGTTTTTCACGTAGCCGCGCGTTTCCGTGTAGGGAATGATCTCGGCGAAGACGGCGCCTTCCAGCGGCCGCGTCATGGTGGCGCGCCAGATGCGCAAGCGCCCCGGACCCGCATTGTAGGCGGCGCTGGCCAGCACTTGCGAACCGTCCAGGCCGCCAAGCACCATGTTCAGGTAATTCGTGCCCAGCAAGACGTTGGTGCGCACGTCGCTCAAGGTTTCCGTGACGAAATCGGTGAGGCCGATCTTCTTGGCGACATAACGGGCCGTCGACGGCATGACCTGCATCAAACCGGACGCGCCCACATGCGACTGCGCATCCATGATGAAGCGCGATTCCTGGCGGATCAAGCCATACACCCAGGCTTTATCGAGGCCCAGGGTTTGCGTGGCCGGATGCATGACATCGTCGTGCGGGGTCGGGTAGCGCTGCGTATAGTCCACTTCCAGGCGCGTGCGGTCCGAGGTGTTGACCATGCGGTCGAGCACATTGTTCTGGCGCGCAAATTCCGCGGCGGCAAGATGTTGCCTGTCCGTCATCGAACGCAATTCCCAGTTCCACTCGCGCGTGCCTTCGAAGCGCAAGCGCATATTGAAAAATTTCAAGGCCCGCTGCAGGCCCGGGTTGGCGGCCATGGCGGCGATTTCCGTCGGCGTGACGGGCTGGCCCGGCGGCGGCAAGACCAGGTGGTTGCCCAGCTCTTCATTGGCCAGCAAACCATAGAAATTGGATTGCTCGGCAATCGTGCGGTACAGGGCGTCGGCTTGCGCGTTCGGGCGGCCCGGCGTTTCCGCCTGCTGCGCGCGCGCCAGCCAGTAAACCCAGGTGGGGTCGGCGCGCAAGGAGGCCGGCATGGCCTGGATGCTGGACTTCACCACGGGCCAGTTGCCTTCGCGCAAGGCAATGCGCGTTTTCCACTGCATCTGCTCCAGGGTCAACGGTGCGCCATTCGATTTTTGCCAGTAGTCGAACGCTTCCGGCGCCAGCGAATACGAAGCCTGCAAGGCCAGGTTGGACCAGCCGATGGCCTGTTCCTGCGGCGTCAGCTGCGCGCTCGCCTTTTGCAGGGCCACCACGCCCAGTTTCAAGGTGCTTTTCGCCATGCGGCCTACGGCCACCAGGTACATCTCGTGGTCGGCGCGGCTGGGGCCCGGTCCCTTGGCCAGCATCAGCGCCGGCAAGTCGATGGCTTGCGCCATCTTCGCGTCGGAGGCGCCCAGCAGCAGTGCGATGCGGCGCGCCGGACCCGTGGCGTTGGTCTGGCCCGCCAGGCGGATCTGCGCCCACAAATCATTCGCGTCGAACTGGCCGTTTTGCGCCAATACGGCGATCAGGCTGCCGCACGCTTCGCCATAGCCGGGCGGCGAGACCAGCAGCGTGCGCGCCTCGGGCGCCACGTTCTGGCCCTTGGCCGCGCGCGACATCAGCGCATAGCACTTGAGCTGGGTGTCGTCGTCGAGGGCGAATTGCGGATATTGCTCATCGAACACGACCCAGTCGCGCTTGCGGCCCAGTTCCAGCAGCCAGTCGTTGCGGAAACGGTCGGCGATGGCGCTGCCCTTGTAGCGGTTCAGGTAATCGCGAAATTGCGCCTCGCTCAGCTGTTTGATGCGCGGTTTCAGCCGATAATAGTCAACATACGACGGCACCTGGTAATTGCTCAGGCGGCTGGCATAAAAATCAGCCTTCTCGACGTCATCCTTGCGCGCGGCGTCGCGCAGCAGCAGGAAGGCATCGTCCTCGCTGCGCGTGTCGGGTGCGGCAGGGGTAGGAGCGGCGATCTGCGCCAGCGTCATCAGGGGGGTGAAGGCCGATGCAGCACACAGCATCGTGCCGGCAATCCATTTCAGTGGGGAAATCAATGTACGACTCTCAAATTTAACTTGATGGTGATATGAATAGCGACCCTAGAATAACATGCGATCCGGCTACACGGCCACCCATTGCGCCACAGGACAAAGCCGGCTTGCGCAAGGCCCTGCTGGCGGCCCGCCGCGCCCTGCCCGACGCCACGCGCGCGCAATGGGATGCGGCCATCGCGCAGCGCCTGCTGGACTGGTGCGCGCAGGAAAACGTCAAGGAACTGGGCGTGTACTGGCCCCTGCACGGCGAACCGGACTTGCACGACGCATATGCGCAACTGGCCGCGCGCGGCGTGGCATTGTCCTTGCCGGTGGTGCTGGAAAAGCATGCGCCGCTGGCATTTTCCGACTGGACGCCGGGCGAAGCGATGGTCAAGGATGGCATGGGCGTGGCCGTGCCGGCCCAATTGCGCCTGCGCCCGGCGCCCGCCACCCTGCTCGTGCCCTGCCTGGGTTTTAATATGGAACGTTTTCGCCTCGGCTATGGCGGCGGCTATTACGACCGCACCCTGGCGCAAACGCCCCGTCCGCGCACGCTCGGTATCGCCTATGCCTGCCTGGCGGCAAGTTTTCCGAACGGCGAATACGACATCGCCCTCGATCACATCGTGACCGAGGGCGATCTTTACTGTTAGGCGCTGTAAGCCCGAGGGTTTACTTCACCAAACGCTGCCACAAGGCCGTCGTGGGCGCCGCCTGGTTCATGCTATAAAAATGCAAACCGGGCGCGCCGCCTTCCAGCAGGCGTTCGCACAAGCCCGTCACCACGTCCAGGCCAAACGCCTTGATGGACGCGCTGTCGTCGCCAAAGCTGGCCAGTTTCAAACGCACCCAGCGTGGAATTTCCGCGCCGCACATGTCCGAAAAGCGCATCAGCTGCGTGTAGTTCGTGATCGGCATGATGCCGGCCACGATGGGCACGTTGATGCCGATCTTCTGCGTCTGCTCGACAAACTGGAAATACGCGTCGGCATTGTAGAAGTACTGGGTGATGGCCGCATCGGCGCCGGCCTGCACCTTGCGCGCGAACGCGTTCAGGTCGTCCTGCGGCGAACGGGCTTGCGGATGCACTTCCGGATAGGCGGCCACTTCGATATGGAAATGGTCGCCCGTCTCGGCACGGATGAATTCCACCAGCTCGTTAGCATAGCGGAACTCGCCCGAGGCGCCGTAGCCGCTCGGCAAGTCGCCGCGCAAGGCCACGATGCGGCTCACGCCGGCCGCCTTGAAGTCGGCCAGCACGGCGCGGATCGATGCGCGCGAACCACCGACGCAAGACAGGTGCGGTGCGGCCTGTTCGCCGGCCGCCAGGATCTCGCGCACGGTGTCCAGCGTGCCCTGCTGCGTGGTGCCGCCCGCGCCGAACGTCACCGAGAAATACTTCGGATGCAATTCAGACAGCTTGGCGCGCGTGGCGCGCAGCTTTTCCGCCCCTTCCGGGGTTTTCGGCGGGAAAAACTCAATACTGAAGTTATGCTTTTCCATCGTCTTTACTCAAAAGTAAGGTCGACAAGGCCCAGGAAATGATGCTGTACAAAATGGCACCACCGACGGCCGACCAAAAACTGGCCACATGGAAACCATCGATCACCTGCGCCACCAGCCAGAACAGGAAGCCGTTGATGATCAAGATGAACAGGCCCAGCGACAGAAACGTCACGGGCAGGGTCAAGAGGATCAGCAAAGGACGGATCAGCGCATTGACCAGCCCCAGCACGGCGGCGGCCAGCAGCGCCGTCCAGCCGCTGCTCATCGTCACCGAGTGCATCAGGTAAGGGACGGCAAACAGGGCTGCCGCATTGATAAACCAAATCAGTAGCAAGCGCATTTCTCTAGCCTGTCAAAAATGAGAATAGACCGGCGATGGCCGGACTTTTCAGATTACACAAGTGTGCCTCCTTGCCTCGCGAACCGTAGCGAGCGGATGCGCGACGTGGCCGAGAGGCGCAGCTGTACGAAGGTACAGCGAGCATCGCCGGCCGCGCCCCGCGCCGCGCAGTAGGTTCCCGAGGCAAGCAACCGATTAATAGCGGTAGTGCTCTGGCTTGTATGGACCTTCCGTGCGCACGCCGATGTAGTCGGCTTGCTCTTGCGTCAGTTCCGTCAGCTGCGCATTCAACTTTTTGAGTTGCAAACGGGCGACTTTTTCATCGAGGTGTTTCGGCAGGGTGTACACGCCGACCGGGTAGTTGGCCGTGTTCGCGTACAGCTCGATCTGGGCGATCGTCTGGTTGGCGAACGACGAACTCATCACGTACGACGGATGGCCCGTGCCGCAACCGAGGTTGACCAGACGGCCTTCGGCCAGCAGGATGATGCGGCGGCCCGACGGGAAGATGATGTGGTCGACTTGCGGCTTGATATTTTCCCACTCGTATTGCTTCAACGAAGCAACGTCGATTTCATTGTCAAAGTGACCAATGTTGCAGACGATGGCCTGGTCTTTCATGCGCGTCAGGTGATCGTGCGTGAGGATATGATAGTTGCCGGTGCAGGTGACGAAGATGTCGCCGTGTTCGCACGCGTAATCCATGGTCACCACGCGGTAGCCTTCCATCGCCGCCTGCAGTGCGCAGATCGGGTCGACTTCCGTCACCCACACTTGTGCCGACAGGGCGCGCATGGCTTGCGCCGAGCCTTTGCCCACGTCACCGTAGCCGGCGATGACGGCCACTTTGCCGGCGATCATCACGTCGGTGGCGCGCTTGATGCCGTCGACCAGGGACTCGCGGCAGCCATACAGGTTGTCGAATTTCGATTTCGTGACGGAATCGTTCACGTTGATCGCAGGGAAAGCCAGCTTGCCTTCCTTGTGCATTTGATACAAACGATGCACGCCGGTCGTCGTTTCTTCCGTCACGCCGAGGATTTCCGGCAGGCGCTTCGAGTACCAGGTCGGATCGGCCAGCAAGTGCTTCTTGATCGAGTTGAACAGGCAGATTTCTTCTTCCGAACCGGGGTTGGCCAGCACCGACAGGTCGGTTTCCGCGCGCACGCCCAGGTGCAGCAGCAGGGTGGCGTCGCCGCCATCGTCGAGGATCATGTTCGAATAGACAGCCTTGCCATCCGCATCCGGCCATTCGAAGATGCGGTGCGTGTATTCCCAGTAGTCGTCGAGCGACTCGCCCTTGACGGCGAACACGGGCGTGCCGGCGGCGGCGATGGCGGCGGCCGCATGATCTTGCGTGGAGTAAATGTTGCACGATGCCCAACGCACTTGCGCGCCCAGTGCTTCCAGGGTCTGGATCAGCACGGCGGTCTGGATGGTCATGTGGATGGAACCGGTGATGCGCGCGCCCTTCAATGGCTGCGCTGCCGCGAATTCCTCGCGGATGGCCATCAGGCCAGGCATTTCCGTTTCAGCAATCTTGATTTCTTTGTCGCCCCATGCGGCCAGAGTGATATCGGCGATGGTGTAGTCGTGTTGCGATTTGAGTACGGCGTTCATCACGCCCTCCTTTCAGTTGAAAAAGGTACGTGAGCGCGGTTGCAGGATATTCCGAGCCTGGCGAATTTCTTCGTCGCAACGCTCCTCGGACAGTGGATTTTAACAGCGTCAAGGCCGCTGCGCCAGCCAAATTCGCCATACTTGCTACGTTACAACATCCAGCCGGCCATGAAAAAAGCGCCCGCGGCCAGTTGGCCGGGGCGCTCATTGAGCAAGCTGGCTCGATTACTTCAGGCCGGCGGCGTCGCGCAGCAGGGCGACCTTGTCGGTGCGCTCCCACGTGAATTCCGGCTCTTCGCGGCCGAAATGGCCGTAGGCCGCGCTCTTCTGGTAGATCGGGCGCAGCAGGTCCAGCATTTGCACGATGCCCTTCGGACGCAAATCAAAGTGTGCCAGCACCAGCTTGGCGATTTCCGCGTCGGGAATCACGCCCGTGCCTTCCGTGTAGACGGTGATGTTGATCGGCTTGGCCACGCCGATGGCGTAGCTGACCTGCACCTGGCATTGGCGCGCCAGGCCGGCGGCGACGATGTTTTTCGCCACGTAGCGGGCCGCGTAGGCTGCCGAACGGTCGACTTTCGACGGGTCCTTGCCCGAGAACGCGCCGCCGCCGTGCGGGGCCGCGCCACCGTAGGTGTCGACGATGATCTTGCGCCCGGTCAAGCCGCAATCGCCTTGCGGACCGCCGATGACGAAACGGCCCGTCGGGTTGACGAGGAATTTGGTCTCCGTCAGCCATTCGCGCGGCAGGATGGGCTTGATGATTTCTTCGATGACGGCTTCTTCGATCTGCTTGTGCGAGATTTCCGGCGCATGCTGGGTCGACAGCACCACCGTGTGCACGCCGACGGGACGGCCATCGACGTAGCGCAGGGTCACTTGCGATTTGGCATCCGGACGCAGCCAAGGCAAACGGCCATCCTTGCGCAGCTGCGACTGGCGCTCGACCAGGCGGTGCGCGTAGTGGATGGCGGCGGGCATCAGCTCGGCCGTTTCATCGCAGGCGTAGCCGAACATCAGGCCCTGGTCGCCAGCGCCTTGATCCAGGTCAATCCCCGCGCCTTCATCGACGCCTTGCGCGATGTCCGGCGACTGCTTGTCGTAGGCCACCAGCACGGCGCAACCCTTGTAATCGATGCCATACTCGGTATTGTCGTAACCGATGCGTTTGATGGTCTCGCGCGCAACTTGAATATAATCCACATTGGCGTGCGTGGTAATTTCGCCAGCCAGCACCACCAGGCCGGTGTTGCACAGGGTTTCGGCAGCCACGCGGGCTGCTGGGTCCTGGGTCAGGATGGCGTCAAGGATGGCGTCGGAAATTTGATCGGCAACCTTGTCGGGATGGCCTTCCGAGACGGATTCGGAAGTGAAGAGATAGTCGTTTGACATTGCAAGCTCCTGTTTACTATGTGAATGTTCTGTCGCAGTAAAGAGGAATTTGCCTGCGACGCTTTAGCGATATTTATATTCCGCTTCGCAAGTTGTCTATTAACTCAGCGGGCACTACAACGTGGTATTTTACGCTTCTTAAAAAATTTTGGCACTGCAACACGCCATTCGTCGAAACTGATCATTCATGCTAGTCCCTATTTTCCGCTTCTTATCCATCTTCCCGTTGCCCGTCCTGCACGGCCTGGGCGCTGCGCTCGGCTGGGTGATTTACGCCATTTCCCCGTCCTACCGGCGCCGCATGCGCGAGAACATGCAGGGTGCGGGGTTTTCGCAACACTTGCACGCGGCCGTGGCCGAAGCGGGCAAGAGCGTGCTGGAACTGCCCTTCATCTGGTGCGCGCCGGCCGAGCGCGTGGCGCGCCATGCCACCGTGGAAAACTGGGAACTGGTGGAAAAGGCGCTGCAGCACGGCCGCGGCATTGTCTTCCTGACACCGCACCTGGGCTGCTTTGAAATCGTCGCCCAGCAGATCGCGTTGCGCACGCCGCTCACCGTGATGTACCGTCCGCCCAAGCGCGCCGCCCTGAAACCGCTGATCGAAGGCGCCCGCGCGCGCGAAAACCTGATGCTGGCGCCGGCCAATATGTCGGGCGTGCGCATCTTCGCCAAATGCCTGAAAAAGGGACAACCGATCGGCCTGCTGCCAGACCAGGTGCCGCAGGAAGGCGAAGGCGTGTGGGCCGATTTCTTCGGCCGTCCCGCCTACACCATGACCCTGCCCGCCAAGCTGGCGCAGATGGGCGGCGCCGAAGTCATCATCACCTACGCCGAGCGCCTGCCGGGCGGGCGCGGCTACGTTGTCCACTTCGTGCCGTTCACCGCGTCGCTAGCCAGCACCTCGGCCGAACAGGCGCGCACCATCAACGCGGCCATGGAACAACTGATCGCGCGCAGCCCGGCGCAATACCTGTGGAGCTACAACCGCTACAAGGTGCCGCGCGGCGCGCCGCCGCCCACGCCGGCCACGCCCGAGGCTGCCGGGGAGCAGGCATGAGACTGCTGATCGCCTTCATGTGGCTGCTGCACTGGTTGCCCTTGCCCATCCTCGGCCGCTTCGGCGTGGGCGTGGGCAGCGTGCTGTTCATCGTCATGCGCAAGCGGCGCGACATCGCCCTGACGAATCTGCGCCTGTGCATGCCGGAACTGACGGAACAGCAACGCGTGGCCCTGGCGCGCCAGCATTTCCAGGCGTATTCGCGCAGCGTGTGGGAACGCGGCATCCTGTGGTGGGCGTCCGAAGCGCGATTGAACCGCCTGATCAAAAAAGTGCCCGCCTTCCCGGGCCAGCAGATCGCGGCCAGGCCCACCATTTTGCTGTGCCCGCACTTCGTCTGCCTCGACGTGGCCGGCGCCGCCACGGCCATGGAAATCTCCGCCTCGTCGATGTACGTGCAGCAAAAAAGCCCCGCCTTCGACCAGGCCTTGCGCAACGGCCGTTCGCGCTTCAAGCCGCCCAAGCTGTTTACGCGCCAGGATGGCATCAAGACGATTCTGCGCGCGCTGCGCGACGGCTTGCCCTACTTTATGCTGCCGGACATGGATTTCGGCGAAAAGGATGCGGAATTCGTGCCCTTCTTCGGCGTGCCGGCCGCCACCCTGACGGCCACGGCGCGCCTGGCGCTGGCTGCCAGGGCGCAGGTGATTCCCGTCATCGCCACCTTTTTGCCCAACTACCAGGGCTGGAAGGTGACCTATTACCCGGCCTGGGACGATTATCCGGGCGACGACATCACGGCCGCCACGCGCCGCATGAACGAATTCATCGAGGAACGCGTGCGTGAAGCACCGGCCGAGTATTTCTGGACGCACAAGCGCTTCAAGACGCGCCCGCAGGGCGAAGCGTCGTTCTATTCCAACCAGCACAAGTGATACGGCAAAGCATGAAACTCCACTTTACCAAGATGCATGGCGCCGGCAACGATTTCATCGTCATCGACGCCATCAACCAGCATATCGATTTCACGCCGGCCCAGTGGCAGCGCCTGGCCGACCGCCGTTTCGGCATCGGCGCCGACCAGATCCTCGTGGTGGAAAAGGCGCGCCTGCCCGGCTGCGACTTCCGCTACCGTATCTATAACAACGATGGCGGCGAAGTGGAGCAATGCGGCAACGGCGCGCGCGCCTTCGTCAAGTTCGTCAGCGAAAAAGGCTTGTCGGACCAGGCCGCCATCAGCGTGGAAACCATGGCAGGCATCATCTCGCCGCGCCTGGAGGCGGACGGCAGCATCACGGTCGACATGGGCGCGCCCGTGCTGGAACCGCAACTGGTGCCATTCGACGCCAGCGGCCTGGCCGGCGTGGCCGAAGGCGGCGACACCGTGTGGCCGCTGGACCTGGCACTGCCGGGCCAGGCCGCCACGGTGCTGGTGTCCGTCGTCTCGATGGGCAATCCGCATGCCGTGCAGGTGGTGGACGATGTCGATGCGCAAGACCTGGAAGCGTCGGGACCGCTGATCGAACGCCACGCGCGCTTTCCGCGCAGGGTCAACGCCGGCTACATGCAGGTGCTGGACCGCCACCATGTCAAGCTGCGCGTGTATGAACGGGGCGCGGGCGAAACCCTGGCCTGCGGCACGGGCGCCTGCGCCGCCGCCGTGGCCGGCATACGCCGCGGCTTGCTCGATTCGCCCGTGCGCATCAGCGCGCGCGGCGGCGAACTGTCGATCGCCTGGCAAGGCGAAGGCCAGCCCGTGCTGATGACGGGCCCGGCCGTGACAGTGTTCGAAGGCACGATCGAGCTGTAAGCCGGTGAAGCTCAGGCCGCCAGGAACTGCTGTTCCTGCGGCACGCCGAGTTCGGCCAGGTAGCACTTCAGGCGGTACAGGCGTTGCCGATAGTTGCCTTCCGGACCAGCCACGCTGCAATCGACGCGTTCGAACAGGCGCACCACCTGGTCAAGCACTTGCCGTTCCTGCGCCGTGCGGATCAGCACCAGCCGCCGTTTGCCGCGGCCATGCGTGGCACTGATATCGATCAGCAAGCAGTGCCCCTGGTCTGCCGCAGGCACATCGAGCAGCAGCGCCTCGGCACGCGACAGGTGGAAACAGCGCGCCAGTTCCAGCCGTGCCGCCAGCAAGGGATGATTCTGGTCCAGTTGGCGCAGCAGCGCTCCCGCTTGCGCGGCCGCCCACTGGCCCCAGTCGCAGGGTTCGCCGCGCGGCGCAATCTTCGCCAGCACCGCCTCCGCTTCGGGACTGCCTTGCGCCTGCGCCTGCAACAGCCAGTAGGCGGCGCGCACGTCGCTATTGATGCCTTCGCGGCGGTTACGCCACGCATGCATGCCGCACTCGAGCTGGGCCGGACCATGGCCGAGATCGGCCGCCCGCTCCAGGCAGGAATGGGCTTCCACCACATTGCGCTGGGAAAATTCAGGTTTGGTATAAATACGCGACAGCACGAACCAGGCTTCGGCCAGGCCCTGTTCGCCCGCCTGCGTCAGCCAGCGCACGGCACGCTTGAAGTTGGCGGCGCCATTGCGCGCGGCCAAGCGCTGGCCATGCGCATCCATGCGTGCATAGCCGAGCCCCAGCTCCAGTTGCGCCGTGCGGTCGCCGCCATGCGCCGCCAATTCACAGCATTGCCAGCCTTCGGCGCCTCCGGCAGGCGCCAGTGCCTGGGCACAACGCGACAGCAGCATGACCTGCTGCGCGTCGAGAGCGATGGTGCGCGCACCATTGGCTGCCTGGCGCTGCAACAGTTCGCGCGCCAGCGGCAGGCCGTGCGACAAATACCCGGCATGGTCGCCCGTCGCCCATGCCTGTTCCAGCCACGCATACAGGGGCGGCATGCCGCCCGCCGCGGCTTGCGCATCAACCGGCTCCGCCGCGGCGGACCATCCCTCCTGCCGCGACAGCAGCCATTGCGCATCGGGCAGGCCGGCACGCGCCGCCGCCTCCAGCGCCAGCCTGGCCTTGGCGCGCAAGGTTTCGCAGCTGTTGCCCGTATTGCCCAGCACCAGTTGGGCCATTACCAGCCCGGCCTGTTCCAGGCCCGCATCGAACGCCTGCTCGTAATACGGGATCAGCGCCTTGGCAGCGGGCTGCGCCACCTCGAAAGGCACATGCATGCCGATCAGCATACAGGCTTCCTCGCTGTCTTCCTGCGCTGCCCGCGCCAGCCAATGCAGGGCGGTCGGCAAGCTCTGCGGCACGCCATGGCCGAACAGGTACACCCGTCCCAGCGCCAGCTGGCAAGCCACGTCGCCCGCGCGCGCGCCCTTGATCAATCCTAGTATTTCGCGATTTGCCATCGATTCTCGATATTGAGTCAATGATTCTAATAGTATGGGTCTCCAGGTTCGCAGCGGCGTCCATCCCGCAAGGGTGTCCATCTCGGTGCAAGCCGTCCCATAGTGTACCGTCCCTGCACCATAAAACCGCCAAAGGTGGCTCAGGAACTTGATCAAACGCAACAATGCCTTGCCGATACCGCGCCAATATTCCTCGTCGCGTACGGGGAAGGAGAGGCGGAAAGTGCATCGTCGTTGCCATCGGGGGAAGAAAGTCCGCGTTACAAAAATACAACAGGGCCACGGATTTATCGCGCTTTCCACCAATCTTTTCACGCATATTTGACCAATCCCGCACGCCTGGCGCGCCGACGAATTAAGGTTCATTCATCGAAACGCGGCAATTGGCGCCTTTCAATCTGCTCGGATCTCTGACGGAACTCACTTTTAATAGGGAATAAGACATGAAAAAATCACTCGTTGCCCTCGCACTCTTCGGCGCATTTGCCGCAACCGCACAAGCGCAGTCGTCCGTCCAAATCTACGGCACGGTCGATGCCGGTCTGGGCAAAGCGACTGGTGACACCACCAAGGTCACCAAGCGCGACAACAACAAGCTGGGTTTCAAGGGCACGGAAGATCTGGGCAATGGCTTGAAAGCTATTTTCCAACTGGAAATTCGCTATGAATCCGACACCGGCACGCTGGAAAACAACACCCGTCCGCTGTTCCAGGGCCAAAGCCGCGTCGGCCTGCAAGGCGACTTCGGTACCGTGCGCCTGGGCCGTGGCCTGACCGCCTTCCAGGAATCGAGCACCGCGTTCGAACCATGGTCGGGCATGCCTACGCAAGCCGGTTTCCAGACCGACATCACGGTCGCCGGTTACACCAGCGATCCGCTGAGCGCAGCCGGCAACTCGCGTAACCGCTTCTCGAACGCCGTGTTCTACAACTCGCCCGTCATCGGCGGCTTCCAGTTCAACGCCACCGTCGCGGCCAAGGAAGCCAATGGCTTCGGCGGCATCGGCTTAAACCAGCCAACGCCTGCTAACGTGGCCATACGTACGAATCCAAGCGGCAACTATGCCGTGCCGGCAAACGCGGTGCCAGCGTCGAATCCATACTCGGTATCGGCCACCTATACCAACGCCCAGTTTGCCGCCATGGCCGCCTACGAGCGCAACGGCGTGCAAGCCAAGCTGTGGTCGGTTGCCGCATCGTTCAATCCGATCGCCGAATTGAAACTGATGGCGTCGTATCAGCATCAGGATGATGGCAACTACAAGATCATCAATACCGATACCAAGGCATGGCTGATCGGCGCCAACTATGACGTCGGCCCAGGCAAGATCCGCGCCGGCTACGGCCAGAAAACGCCGGATGGCACGGTCAAGACCAAGCAAGCTTCGCTGGGCTACGATTACAATCTGTCGAAACGCACGTATGTCTACGCAGACATTTCGAACAAAAAAGCGGCCAACACGAACAACTACAATGCATCGACCACCACCAACTACGTGGGCATCGGCGTACACCACAATTTCTAAGGCCCCGCTCACCCTCCGCGGGTGATTGCTGAGCAAGGAATGCAAGGCGGCATGGGCAACCATGCCGCTTTTTTCATGGGCGCACGCTTTTGCTCCGCCTTGCAGCGCACTCTCGGTTAGAATCAGGCGTTCACCTTTCTACTGACCGAATCCATCAATGACCGCCACCCTCGACTCCAGCACCGTCGCCCAGTACCTGAGCGACCACCCGAATTTCTTCGAAGAGCATACCGCTCTGCTCGGTGAGGTCAAGCTGAGCAGCCCGCTGACGGGACGCACCATCTCGCTGCAGGAGCGGCAGATGGAAGTGATGCGCGACAAATACAAGGCGCTGGAATTGCGCATGTCCAATCTGAGCCGCGTGGCCGAGGAAAATGGCGATATCGCCAATAAATTCCATGGCTGGAACCAGGCCATGCTGCAAGTGCGCGACGTTGCCAGCATGCCGCGCGTGCTGGTCGATGCGCTGCAAAGCAATTTCAATGTACCGTATGTCAGCCTGCGCCTGTGGCAACTGGCGCCCGAGCACGCCAATGGCTGGTTCACGGAAGACGTCACGGCCGACGTGCGCATGTTCGCCAACAGCCTGCAGGCGCCGTACTGCGGCAGCAACCGCGATTTCGAAGCCGTGCACTGGCTGCAGGCGGATAAAATCGACTCGACCGTCATGATCGCCCTGCGCGCTCCGGGCACCACGGGCACCTTCGGCTTGCTGGTGCTCGGCTCGCCCGACAGCGAACGCTTTACCTCCAGCATGGGTACCGACTTCCTCGTGCATATCGGCGCCACGGCCAGCGCCGCGCTGGCCGCGCTGCGTGCCGGCACGCCGGCCTGAGCCGGCCATGGGCGAGGCGCGCGGCAAGGCCGAATGGCTGGACGCCTACCTGGCGCAGCTGGCCACGCAGCGCAAGCTGTCGCCGCACACGGTCGCGGCCTACGGACGCGACCTGCGCGAACTGCTGGAACTGAGCGGCAATACGCCCTGGACCGTTCTTGCCCACAACGAAGTACGTCGCTACACGGCCAAGCTGCACGCTGGCGGCCTCGACCCGCGCTCGATCGCGCGCAAGCTGTCGTCCTGGCGCGGCTTTTTCAACTGGCTCAGCGGTGAAACGGCACTCGACGCCAACCCCGTCGACGGCATCCGCGCGCCGAAACGGGCCAAGACCTTGCCAAAAGCCCTGTCGGTGGACGATGCCGTCCGCCTCGTGGCACCGGCGCAACACCAGCAGGGCGCCGCCGAGCCGGAACAGCTGTGCAACCGCGCCATGTTCGAGCTGCTGTACTCGAGCGGCTTGCGCGTCTCCGAACTGACCAGCCTGGACACCCATTACTGCAAGGCCGAGAACGGCCAGCCCGCCTCGCTGGGCTGGCTCGACATGGCCAGCTTCGAAGTCATCGTCACGGGCAAGGGCAGCAAGATGCGCAAGGTGCCTGTCGGCAAGGCGGCCCTCGTGGCCTTGACTGCCTGGCTGGCCGTGCGCCCGCCGGCGGCCGATGGCAGCGCTGCCTTGTTTTTAAGCACGCGCGGCACGCGCATCTCGCCCCGCGTGCTGCAGCTGCGCCTGAAGGCGCATGCGCTGGCCACGGAAATTCCCGCCAACGTACACCCGCATGTGCTGCGCCACTCGTTTGCCTCGCACCTGCTGCAATCGTCGGGCGACTTGCGCGCCGTGCAGGAAATGCTGGGCCACTCCAGCATCACCTCGACCCAGGTCTACACGGCCCTCGATTTCCAGCACCTGGCGCATGTGTACGACCAGGCCCACCCGCGCGCCAAGTTCAAGTAGACAGCCGCGCCAGTTGGCCGGCCTGATCCATATCAAGCGGATCGGCGCGCATTTGCAAGCATTTGCAAAATTCCGGCATAATCGTCCGGATTCGCCCGCTTGCGCGGCAGCACCACCGACTACAGCATAGGCATTCCCATGGCACTGATTCCCACCACCATCCTCACCGGCTTCCTCGGCGCCGGCAAGACCACCCTGCTCAACCGCATACTGCAGGAAGACCATGGCATGCGCATCGCCGTGATCGAGAACGAGTTTGGCCAGGAAAACATCGACAATGACATCCTGGTACAGGATAGCAACGAGCACATCATCGAGATGAACAATGGCTGCATCTGCTGCACCGTGCGCGGCGACCTGATCGTGGGCTTGACGGAACTGGCGCGCAAGCGCGACGCCGGCCTGCTGGCGTTCGACCGCGTCGTCATCGAAACGACGGGCCTGGCCAATCCCGGCCCCGTGGCGCAAACCTTCTTTGTCGACGAAGAAGTGGGCAGCCACTACATGCTCGACGCCATCCTCACCGTGGTCGATGCACGCCATGCCATGAAGCAACTCGACGAGTACGAAGAGGCGCAGCGGCAAGTGGGCTTCGCCGACAAGCTGCTGCTGTCAAAAACCGACCTCGTCAGTGAAGACGAGGTGGCCGTGCTGACGCGCCGCCTGAAGCGCATCAATCCGCGCGCGCCCATCGCCAAGGTCGATTTCGGCCGCGCGCCGCTGGCCGAGGTGCTCGACATCCGCGGCTTCAACCTGAATGAAAAACTGGAACTGGACCCGGATTTCCTGGCCACGGAAACGGCGCACGTGCATGACCACGACAAGGCGCACGACGATGCGCACGGCCACGACCACACCCATGCACACCAGCATGAACACGCGCATGAGCACAGCGACGCCTGCGCCACCGATTGCGGCCACGCGGACCACCACCATGCGCAGCACAGCGACGACATCGCCGCCTTTGTGTTCAAGAGTACGCAACCGTTCGACAGCGCCAAGCTCGACGAGTTCCTCGGCGGCCTGGTGCAGGTGTACGGTCCGCGCATGCTGCGCTACAAGGGCGTGCTGCTGATGCAGGGCGCCGAGCGCAAGGTCGTGTTCCAGGGCGTGCACCAGCTGATGGGCAGCGACCTGGGCGCCAAATGGGGCGAAAACGAGGTACGCGGCAGCAAAATGGTGTTTATTGGCAAGAATCTACCAAAAGACATTTTTATTCGCGGACTCGAACAATGTTTGGTATAAACTAGCCGGGTTTTGCAAGGAACCCGTTGCAGACATGAAACAAAAGGGAAAGTTAAGCGCGCTTTCCCGCTGTCTGATGACAATCTTGCTGGCATAAACCAACAAGTGGCCGCCTCTGATCGGCTAGTCAACAAATCGGGATGGCAATATAAAGCAAAGCGTGCCAAAATCAGCGACGAAAACGGCCCATGTCGTTCGCCTGTCATGAAATGCTGGCAAACTGCCGCTGGCCGCATGCCAGGCATGCAAGCGATCCACCCAACACGCAGGTCGACGCCGCGAGCGCGACTGGCATAGAGCGGTAAAAAGTTATCAACATGGCACCACATCCGGCCGGTAGTCCTGGCTTCCGCCGGCCAGCCAAGGTCGCACGCAGTACAGCGGGACAGCAATGCCAAGCGGAACCTGTACAGTTGCTCGGCACCGCCGCATCAACTGATCAATTTGAAAACTCTGTCGTATCGAAGGTAAGCGAAGTTATGACCAAAACTAATAAATCGACCCCGGCCGCCAACCAAGACATCCCTCTCATCAGCGAAGAGCAAATTCGCGCCATGGGCGAAGATGACTATATGAATCCGGCGCAGCTGGCATTCTTCAAGGCGCGCCTGCAGCAGCTGGAAAAAGACCTGCTGAAAAACGCGGGCGAAACCACGGAACACTTGCGTGAAACCGTGCTGGTACCGGACCCTGCCGACCGCGCCACCATCGAGGAAGAGCATGCGCTGGAACTGCGCACGCGCGACCGCGAACGCAAATTGCTGAAAAAAGTACAGCAATCGATCGCCAGCATCGACGCCGGCGACTATGGCTGGTGCGAAGAAACGGGCGAGCCTATCGGCATCCCGCGCCTGATCGCCCGTCCAACCGCCACCCTGTCGCTGGAAGCCCAGCAACGGCGCGAACTGAAGCAAAAACTGTACGGCGACTGATCCCCCTCCCCTTGCGCGGCCGCCCCGGCGGCCCCGCGATGGCGATAAAAAAGCACACAACTTCGCTTGCGTGCTTTTTTTTCGTCCCGCGCCGGCTACACTGAAGCAGGCGCGGCCGCGGCAAGTGCCGCTTGCAATTGCCTTTTCCATCCCCACTTTTGAGCCATGGGCGCGCAGGCGCATGACGCTGCACGCATCGGCACGAATCTTTTGAGGTCACTATGGAACAATTTCACGGCACCACCATCCTCTGCGTCCGGCGCGGCAAGCAGGTCGCCCTGGGCGGCGATGGACAAGTAACGCTCGGCAACATTGTCATGAAGGGCACGGCCCGCAAGGTGCGTAAGTTGTACCAAGGCAAGGTCCTGGTGGGCTTTGCCGGCGGCACGGCCGACGCCTTCACCCTGCTCGACCGTTTCGAAGGCAAGCTGGAAAAACACCAGGGCAACCTGCTGCGCGCCTCAGTGGAATTGGCCAAGGACTGGCGCACCGACCGCGTGCTGCGCCGCCTGGAAGCGATGCTGCTGGTGGCCGACAGCGAGTCGACCCTGGTCATCACGGGCAATGGCGATGTGCTGGAGCCGGAAGACGGCATCGGCGCCATCGGCTCGGGCGGCACCTACGCCCAGTCGGCCGCCAAGGCGCTGCAGGAAAACACGGACTTGTCGCCGGCCGAGGTGGTCAAGAAATCGCTGACCATCGCCGCCGAGCTGTGCATTTATACCAATATGTCACACATCATCGAAACCTTGGACTAAGAGTCCCCGAGAAAACGCCCATGGCTGCGTTGCCTGGCCTGGGCGTACAAAAACGTACTGCCTGCGGCCAAGCGCCTTGCCCTGAACGTTTTTCGGGCACTCTACGCAAAAGAAAGATAGAAAGCCACCTATGATCATGAACATGACCCCGTCGGAAATCGTTACCGAACTCGACAAGCACGTGGTGGGCCAGGCCAAGGCCAAGCGCGCCGTCGCCATCGCCCTGCGCAACCGCTGGCGCCGCCAGCAGGTGGCCGAGCCCCTGCGCCATGAAATCACGCCCAAGAACATCCTCATGATCGGCCCCACGGGCGTCGGCAAGACGGAAATCGCGCGCCGCCTGGCCAAGCTGGCCGAGGCGCCGTTCATCAAGATCGAAGCGACCAAGTTTACCGAAGTCGGTTATGTGGGCCGCGACGTCGACACCATCATCCGCGACCTGAT
Organism: Janthinobacterium sp. GW822-FHT07H11; assembly: GCF_058798615.1. Lineage (NCBI taxonomy): Bacteria > Pseudomonadati > Pseudomonadota > Betaproteobacteria > Burkholderiales > Oxalobacteraceae > Janthinobacterium > Janthinobacterium sp. GW822-FHT07H11. The sequence goes on along the minus strand of NZ_CM179507.1, from coordinate 696,853 downwards.
CGACATCGGCATCAAGCAGACGCGCGCGCTGGAAATGAAGAAAGTGCGCGCGCGCGCCGAAGACGCGGCCGAAGACCGCATCATCGACATCCTCGTGCCGCCGGCGCGCGACTTCGGCTTCACGCCGAACACGCCGGCGGCCGTGGACACGGGCAGCGGCGACAGCACGCGCCAGACCTTCCGCAAGCGCTTGCGCCAGGGCGAGCTCGATGACAAGGAAATCGAGCTGGAACTGGCCGAGGCGGGCCCGCAAATGGAAATCATGGCGCCGCCGGGCATGGAAGAAATGACGGAGCAGATCAAGTCCATGTTCTCGGGCGTGGGCGGGCAGCGCAAGAAGGCGCGCAAGGTCAAGATCCGCGAAGCGCTCAAATTGCTGGTCGAGGAAGAAGCGGCCAAGCTGGTCAACGAGGATGAGCTGAAACAGAAGGCCATCCAGAACGTCGAGCAGAACGGCATCGTCTTCCTCGACGAGATCGACAAGATCGCCTCGCGCTCGGAGTCCGGCGGCGCCGACGTCTCGCGCGCCGGCGTGCAGCGCGACCTGCTGCCGCTGGTCGAAGGCACGACCGTCAACACGAAATATGGCATGATCCGCACCGATCACATCCTGTTCATCGCCTCGGGCGCCTTCCACCTGGCCAAGCCGTCGGACCTGATTCCCGAGCTGCAGGGGCGTTTCCCCATCCGCGTGGAACTGGAATCGCTGTCGATTTCGGACTTCGAGCGCATTTTGACGAGCACCGACGCCTGCCTGACGATGCAGTACGAAGCCCTGCTGGCGACGGAAAACCTGAAACTGCAATTCGCCCCGGAAGGCATCACGCGCCTGGCGGAAATCGCCTATTCGGTCAACGAGCGCACGGAAAACATCGGCGCGCGCCGGCTGCACACGGTGATGGAAAAACTGCTGGAAGAAGTGTCGTTTACGGCCAGCGAAGGCAGCAGCACGACGGAAAACCTGCTGGTGATCGATGCCGCCTACGTCAACGAACGCCTGGAAGCGCTGTCGGTCAACGAAGACCTGTCGCGCTACGTGCTGTAGCAAGCAAGGGGGAAACCGATGGCAAACAAGGCATTGGCGACGCGGCAGAAAATGCAGTTCCGCGTCGAACCCTCGCAAAAACCGCGCAACCCGGTCGCCACTGCCGCCCTGCAGCGCGCCGCCGGGGCGCACGGGAAGACCGTCTCCGGCCAGCGCCAGCAGGAAAAACGCCTGCTGGCGAAATTGCTGCTGAAGGTAGACGTCAAAGACTGATCGGAAATGTCCATGGCCAGGCGCATGGACGAAGACAGTATGAGCAATACGGCGAGGCCGTGCAACGCCGCCATGGGCATTTCAGGCCGCCCGCGGACACCCCGTTCCGGGGCGTCCGCCATCAGGCCACTCTCTGCCGCGGCGGCATCCCCTTAGAAACGGTAGGACGCGCCCAGCGAAAACATGTCGACCTTGGTGTCCTGCTTGCTGTTGTACTTGACCGGCACGCGGTCCCAGTCGAGGTGCAGCGACCAATTCTTGTTCAGCGCATACGCGGCACCGACACCATAGATCAGGCCAGCCTTGTTCTTCTTGTCCGAACCGCCGCCCAGGTAGTCGACCTTGCCCTGCGTGTAGGCCACGCCGGCGCGGCCGCTCAGGGTGAAGGCGTCGAACTGGTAGCCGAGCACGCCCTGCACGCCGGCGCCCGTGAACTTGCCGCGCCCGGCGACTTTGCCCGCACCGGTATCGAAGCCGGACTTGACTTCGCCGCCCAGATACCCCACCAGCTCAATCGAAGGCAGGGCCACGCCGCCCTGAAACGGCAGCGCGTCGAAACTGTAGCCCACGTAGGCCTTGCCATTGCGCTTGCTGCTTTTGTCGCACTCGCGCTGGCCGGACACGCAATCGAGGCCGCTACTGGCGCGAAAGCCATAGCTGGCGCCCGCGTAGACGGGACCCGGTTCAGCTTCGGCCGCCGAAGCGTGGAGGGGAGCGATGCTGGCCAGCGCCAGCAGCGCGGCGGAAAAACGGAAAGATGGGAACATGGATAACCTCTACAAGTGGATGGATTGCCTGGTTGTAGCGCGCTGCGCGAGCCACAAGCGGGAGTGTCATCTTTTTTGCCACAAAGTACTATCACCTTGTGCAAAGTGCCATTAAGGGCTACATTCGGTACCGTCATCCGCTACCAGACTTGTAAAAAGGGATATATCGTGAGTTCGCCTGAACTGGTTTTACGCGTGCTGCGCACCCAATTGCGCGCCGCCGGCATCACTTATAAGGTATTGGCCGAGCGCATCGCCATGAGCGAATCGAGCGTCAAGCGCATGTTTGGCCAGCACGACATGTCGCTGTCGCGCCTGGCCCTGATCTGCAAGGCTTCCGGCATCGCCATGGAAGACGTGCTGCGCGGCGCGGCCGACATCACGCCGCATGCCGACACGCTCACCCTGGTGCAGGAAAAGTCGCTGGTGGCGCATCCGCGCCTGCTGCTGGTGGCGATCTGCTGCCTCGGCCACTGGAGCCTGGAGCAGGTGGTGGAAACGTATGCGCTGACGCAGGCCGAGTGCATAGTCTGCCTGGCCGAGCTGGACCGCCTGGGCTTGATCGAACTCAAGCCCCTGAACCGCTACAGCCTGCGCGTCTCGAACGCCTTCCACTGGCTGGCCGACGGCCCGGTGCAGCAGTACTTCCGCGAACACGTGGTGGCCGATTATTTCAGCGGGCATTTTGACGGCGCCGGCGAAACCCTGATGTGCATCCCGGCGCGCTTGTCGCTGTCGAGCGCACAGGAGCTGGTGCAGAAGATCCGCCAGCTGGCCGAGGAACTGGCGCGCCTGCACCAGAACGACCGGCGCCTGGCACCCGCCGAGCGCGACGGCTTTACCCTGCTGCTGGGGTTTCGCTCATGGGAATTTGCCGCTTTCACGGCCCTGCGCCGCGGCACGGCCTCGGCCGCCCCGGCGGCGCCTTACCAGACCGGTCCCAGGAACAGATAGAGCGTGCTCTCGCCGCCCTTCGACGCGCCCGAGGCCACGTACACGGGGCCGAAACGCGTATCGACGGAGATGAAGGCACTGCTGGCCTGCGTAAACTTGCTGGCCTTCCAGCGCTCGCTCTGATCGAAGCCGCCGCCCATTTCCAGCGAAAACCCGGCCCGCACGGCGCCGCCCAGGGTGCTGGGCAGGGAAGCGATGCGGCGCGCCATCACGAAGCGCGCCAGGGCCACGCTGCGCCCCGTCACCGATTCGAACTGCGTGCCGGACAGGCGCAAGAAGCCCCCCAGGCTGAGCGGCGCCTCGCCGCGCTGGGCGCGCGCCCATTCGCCGTACACGTGGCCGGCCCAGTTGCCGCTGCCGAAAGCCTTCAGGCCCGTGACGGCGGAACGCCCCAGGCCCGATTCACCCGTGCCGGTGGTCGCGGAGCGCGTCCAGGTGGCGTCGAACAGCACGCCGCGCGTGGGGAAGCCGGGCGAGTCGAGCGTGTCGACGCGGAACTGGACGAACTGGTTGGTGCCCAGCGCCCGCTCCTTGGGGTAGGTCGGGTCGGCGGGGATGCTGATGTCGGCCTGGACTTCGCTGCGCGTGATGCCGAACTGCAGATCGCCCCAGTAACCGAACTGGCGCCCCAGCACCAGGCTGGCGCCCTGGCCGCTGTAAGCGACGCGCGCATTGCGCCGGCCCTTGTCGAACAGGTCGACCGCCTGGGAAGTGTACTGCAGCGATGGCGCGATATACCACGGGTTGCCGGCGCCCAGCGGCTGCCAGTACTGCACCCCGAAATTGCGCGCGGTGCCGATCTGCACCATGCTGCGCAATTCGCCGCCCCAGCTGTTCAGATTCGAGCGCACATGCAGCAGCTTCAGGGCAAAGGTATTGCTGTCCCTGAAATCGCTGGCCATTTCCAGGCCCACGCGCAGACGGCTGCTGGCCCACGGCGCTTCGACGGCCTTGATGGTGACGGCGCGCTGGTCGCCGGCATCGACCACTTCCGTTTCCACGCGCGCCACGTCGCCACGGCCATACAGCCTGGCCGCCGCCTTGAGCACGTCTTCCTGGCTCACGCTCTGCCCCTCCTGCAGGCCCGATTGCGCCTGCAGGATGCGCGGATTGATATCGCCCTCGCTCTCCACGGCCAGGCGCGTGAGCGGCAAGGCCACGTCCAGCAGGGCCGGCGCCGCCAGGCGCAGCTGTTCGCGCGCCGCGTACTGTTCCGGCGACAGGGCCAGCGGCGCCAGGCGGGCGGCCAGGGCCTGCGCCGCCTGCTCGCCGGCGCGCATGGCGCGCGCATAGTTTTCGAAGTCGAGGAAGCTGACGCCCGTCAGGTCCGGCGCCACCAGGATATCCTGCGCCTGCATTTCCTTGAGCGAGCGCTGCACGTTCTGCTCGGTGAGGATCTGCAGCATCTGCTGCGCCACGCCGATGGCGCTGCCCAGCTCTTTTTCCGGCGCCAGCGGCGTGCCCACATTGACGGCGATGATGATGTCGGCGCCCATGGCGCGCGCCATGTCGACGGGCAGGTTGCGCACCAGGCCCCCGTCGACCACCAGGCGGTTGTTCACGCGCACGGGCGCAAACACGCCCGGCACGGCCAGCGAGGCGCGCATCGACAGGAACAGGGGCGTATCGACCAGCTCCACCAGCTCGCCATTGACCAGGTCCGAGGCCACCGAGCGGAAAGGCAGCGGCAGCTGGCTGGCGGGACGGTCGCGCATGCCGGCCGGCAGCAGCCGGTTCAAGGCCATTTCCAGCGCCGCATTGCTGGCCGCGGCCGGCGGCGTGGAAATGCCGTTGCGGCTGGTGCCGAACTCGATGCGCGACGGCAGCAATAAATCTTCCTCGCGGCGGCGGAACGCCAGTTCGTCGCGCGGCGGCCGGTCCGCCACCACGCGCGCCCAGTTCGTTTCGCGCGCCATCTTTTCCAGGTCCGCCACGGAAGCGCCGGCCGCATACGCGCCGCCCACCACGCCGCCCATGCTGGTGCCCACCACCATGTCGATCGGCACATGCAGTTCCTGCAGCACTTTCAAGACGCCGATATGCGCGAGGCCGCGCGCGCCGCCGCCCGACAGCACCAGCGCGATGCGCGGACGCGCGGGCGCGGGAACCGCTGGGGCGGAAACAGGGAGGGGCGTGACGACGGGAACGTCAGCGACGGCGGCTTGCGGCAAGGCGCACAGCGCCGCCACGCAGCCCGCCAGGACGGCACGGATCGAGAACATGAAGACTCCTGGGGCGATGGCGGCACGGCACCATCGGCAAAACACGATAAAAACAGCGTTAATGCGACGGTGACGGCGCGCTGGCAGTCGTCACCTGCGGCGGCGCCGGCATCACGGTGGCCGGGCGCTGCTGCTCCATCGGCAGCGGCGGCGGCACCAGGTTCGTTGCCGGCGCGGGCGCGGCAGCTGGCGCCGGAGCGGCAGACACTTGCCCCGGCAGGGCCAGCGCCTTGTCGTCGGCCACCAGGTCGATGCGCTTGCTCACGCCACCGTCCAGCAGCAGCACGTGGCGCGCATGCACTTCCTGCACCGTCACGCCGGGCGCCACCTCGGCGCCTTCCGGCAAGGCCACGGAGGGCTTGCCGTCGGTCGAAATGATGGCCACGCTGCCGCGGCCATTGCCGGCCGCCACCACGCCCTTGAGCTGGTAATTGCTGGCCGTGGCCACGCTGACCTGGCCGCCGAACAGCGAGGCGCCGGCCTCCACGCTGGCATCCTGCACCACCGGCACGGGAGGCGGATTGATGGGGCGCTGCGGCGCCTTGAACAGCTGCATGGCCCAGTAGGCCAGCGACACGGACAGCGCCACGACGGCGAGCAAACTTGTAAATTGGGGCAAACGCTTCATGGCTTCCTTGGGTTTCTTATCGGACGAGCTGATTGATTTCGATAATCGGCATCAGCACGGCCAGCACGATCAGCAGCACCACCACGCCCATGGCCAGGATCAGGGCCGGTTCCAGCAGGCCGGCAATCGTCAGAGTGCGGCGTTCCAGGTCCTGCTCCTGCGCGCTGGCGGCGCGCTCGAGCATGGCCGGCAGCTCGCCCGTGATTTCGCCCGCGCGTATCATGTGGATCAGCATGGGTGGAAAATGCTTTTGCGCCGACAGCGCGCGCGCCAGGCTGACGCCCTCGCGCACGGCGCCGCTGGCCTCGGCCACCAGTTCCTGCATCGCCACGTTGGTGAGCGTATCGCGGCTGGTGTCGAGCGCGCGCAGGATAGGCACGCCGGACCCGGTGGTGATGGCCAGGGTGCTGGCAAAGCGCGCCGTGTTCAGGCTGCGTTCGAACTTGCCGTACAGGGGCGCCGTCAGCAGCCAGGTATGCCAGCGCCGTTTCAGGGCCGGCTGCTGCAGCGCGCGGCGCCAGGCGAACCAGGCGCCGACGAGGATCACGGCCACGACGATGCCGTAATGGCGCACGAAGTCCGACAGCGCCAGCATGATCACGGTCAGCATGGGCAGCTTCTGCTTGGTATTGGCAAAAACAGAGACGATCTGCGGCACCACATAGGTGAGCAGGAAAATGACGATGGAAAACGCCACCACCGTGACGATGGCCGGATACGTAAACGCCAGCTTGACCTTCTGCACCAGCGCGTTGCGCCGTTCGATGTAGTCGGCCAGGCGCGAGAGCACGCGCGACAAATGGCCGATCTGCTCGCCCGACGCCACCAGCGCCCGATAGATCTCGGCGAAATCGCGCGGGTGGCGCGCCAGCACGTCGGAAAACGCGGCGCCGCCGATCACTTCCGAGCGGATCGAGGCGATCAGGTCGCGCAAGTACGGCCGCTCGGCCTGTTCCAGCAGGGCGGAAAACGCCTGCTCCAGCGGCAGGCCCGCCTCGAGCAAACTGGCCAGCTGGCGCGTAAACAGGGCCAGCTCGGTGTTTGAGAGGCGCTCGCCGAAGCCGCGCCGGCGGGTCACGCCGGCGGCGTCGACCTGCGCGGCGATCGGTTCGACGGCCAGCGGCACCAGGCCTTGCACGCGCAGCTCGGCGCGCGCGGAACGGGGACTGTCGGCATTGAGCACGCCCTTGCGGGTGGCGCCCTGGGCGTCGACGGCTTCATAGCGGAATGCGGGCATGGTGGCGGGCCTAGTCTTTGGTCACGCGCAGCAATTCTGCCTGCGTGGTGGTGCCGTCGCGCAGCCAGCGTTCGCCGTCCTCGCGCATGCCCGTCATGCCGTCCTGCAGGGCGACGGCGCGCACGTCCGCCTCCGACGCGCGGTTGTGGATCTGCGCGCGGATCTGCTCCGTCGTGCGCAGCAGTTCATACACGCCGACGCGGCCCTGGTAGCCGGTCTGGCCGCACTGCTCGCAGCCGACCGCCTGCCAATATCCGCTTTGGCCATCGAAGCTCTTGCAGGAACCGCACAGCTTGCGCACCAGCCGCTGCGCCAGCACTCCCAAGAGCGACGACGACAGCAGGAACGGTTCGATGCCCATGTCGAGCAAGCGCGTGACGGCGGCCGAGGCGTCGTTCGTGTGCAGGGTCGCCAGCACCAGGTGGCCCGTTAAGGATGCCTGCACGGCGATCTGCGCCGTTTCCAGGTCGCGGATCTCGCCGATCATGATCACATCGGGATCTTGCCGCAAAATCGCCCGCAGCGCCTTGGCAAATGTCATGTCGATGCGCGGATTGACCTGCGTCTGGCCCACGCCGGCCAGGTCGTACTCGATCGGGTCTTCCACCGTCAGGATATTCGTGGTGGTGGCGTTGAGCATCGACAGCGCCGCGTACAGGGTCGTGGTCTTGCCCGAGCCGGTCGGACCGGTGACGAGCACGATGCCGTGCGGCTGCGTGATCAGGCCGTCGAACTGCTTCAGCATGGGCGCGCTCATGCCCAGGTGCTGCAGGTCGAGGCGGCCCGCTTCCTTGTCCAGCAAGCGCAAGACGGCCCGTTCGCCATGCCCGGTGGGCAGGGTCGAGACGCGCACGTCGACGGGCTTGCCGCCCACGCGCAGGGTGATGCGGCCGTCCTGCGGCAGGCGCTTTTCCGCGATGTCGAGCTGCGCCATGATCTTGATGCGCGAGATCAGCGAACCGTGGATGGCTTTACGGGGGCGCACCACGTCGCGCAGGCTGCCGTCGATGCGGAAGCGCACGACGGAGGTCTGCTCGAACGGCTCGATATGGATGTCGGACGCGCCTTCGCGCAGCGCCTGGGTCAGCAAGGCGTTGATCATGCGGATGACGGGCGCGTCGTCGGACGATTCGAGCAAGTCCTCGATGGCCGGCACGTCCTGCAGCAGCTTGGTGAGATCGAGGTCGGCGTCGAATTCATCGGCCATCTGCGAGGCATCGCCGCCGCCGCCCGCGTAGGCGCCGGCAATGGCCGCGTCGAGCTCGGGGCGCGGCAGCACCGTCAACTGGATCTGGCCGAAACGGCGCGACACTTCGGCAATGGCCGCCGGTGCCGTCGATGCGGCCACCAGCACCTCGACCGGGGCGCCGTCGTGCGCGCCGGGCCGGGCCAGCAGGCCGAAATCGCGCGCGTAGGCGTAGGGAAGCAGATTGCTCATGACTGTCCCATCACTTCTGCGGCTGCTGCGGCTGTTGCTGATACTGCTGCAGCAGCGACTGCGGCGGCGTGGCCGCGTTGGCCGGCGCGCCTGGCGGTGGCACCGGCGCCGGCGGCACGGGACGCGTCACCATGCTGCCGCCCACGGGCTGGCCATCCTGCAGGGCCGGCAGCACGGGCGTACCGAGGTCCTTCAGCATCAAATTGCCCGTGGCCGGCACGGCTGCCGTCTCGGCCGAGCGCATGTAGTCGTAGCGGTCGGCCGCCAGGCTGCCGCTCTGCTCCTTGTTGCGCACGATGACGGGGCGCAGGAAGATCATCAAATTCGTTTTCTTGCGCTCGCGCGTCTGGTACTTGAACAGGTTGCCCAACAGGGGGATATCGCCCAGGCCGCGCACTTTTTCCGCATTGTCGCCCGTGCTGTCCTCGATCAGGCCACCGAGCACGATGATCTGGCCATCGTCGGCCAGCACATTGTTCTCGATCACGCGGTTGTTGATGGTGATGCCGCTGACGGCCGTCGACGTGGATTTGTCCACGCTCGAGGTCTCGTGATAGATGCCCAGCTTGATGGTGCCGCCTTCGGAAATCTGCGGGCGCACCTTCAGGGTCAGGCCCACTTCCTTGCGGTCGATGGTCTGGAACGGGTTCGTGTTGGTGCCGGCCGTGCTCGTGTACTGGCCCGTCAGGATAGGTACGTTCTGGCCCACCTTGATGGTCGCCAGCTCATTGTCCAGGGTGATCAGGTTCGGCGTCGACAGGATATTCGCGTTGCCGTCCGACTCCAGCGCATGCGCCACGGCGCCCAGGCCCAGCGCGCCGTTGATCTGCTTGAAGATGCCCAGGGTCAGGCCGCCCGTCGGCAGCACCTTGCCGCCGCCCAGCGCCAGCTTGGCGATATTGTTGTCGGTGCCGCTGGCGAACGACTGCAGCGCGCCCACGCGGTAGCTGCTGCTGCTGTCGCCCGACAGTCCCAGCCACTGCACGCCGAACTCGGAGGCCTTGGCCGACGTCACTTCGACGATCAGCGCCTCGATGTAGACCTGGGCGCGGCGCACGTCGAGCTGGTCGATCACGGCGCGCAGGTTGCGGTAGACGGCTTCGTTGCACGTCAGGATCAGGGTATTCGTCGAGGCGTCGGCCTGGATGAAGCCGGCCGCGCCGCCCGACGACAGTTGCTGCGGCGCATTGTTCAGCGCAGCGCCGCCCGTACCGCCGCCTTGCGAGCCGCCGCCCAGGCCGGTGCTGTTCATGCCGCTGTTGTTCTGGCTGAGCTGGTTGTTCGTGGCGAGGTTGTTGCTGCCCTGCTGCGCCGTGGCCGCCGTGCCGTCCGACGTCACCACCGAGCGCAGGGTCTGCGCCAGCTTGGTGGCGTCCGCATTCTTGAGGTACACCACGTGCACATTGCCCAGCTGCGTGGTGGGCTGGTCCAGCTTCGAGATCAGCGACTTGGCCAGGTTGGCGCGCGCCGCCGACGGCGCGCGCAGCACCAGCGAATTGGTGCGCGGGTCGGCCAGCACGGACACCTTGCCCGCGTCGGCCGTGGCGCCGGCGGCGCTGCCGCCGCCTTCCATCAGCTTGTTCACCATCGAGGCCAGGTCCGAAGCGATGGCATAGCGCACGGGAATCACGTCCAGGTCCGTCGAGGCGGGCACGTCGAGCGCGGCGATGATCTTCGCCAGGCGCTTGAGGTTATCCGCGTAATCGGTGATCACCAGCGAGTTGTTGCCCGGGTTGGCGTTGATCGTGTTGTTCGGCGAAATCAGGGGCCGCAGCACGGCCAGCAGGTTGGCCGACGACTCGTAGTTCAGGTAAAACACCTGGGTGGCGATCTGGTCGCCCTTCACCTGGCTGCTGCCATTGCCCACCTGGGTCGGCACGGATTGCAGCTTGGCGTCCGCTTCCGGCACCACCTTGGCATAGCCGTCGCCGGAGACCACCGCGTAGCCCTGCAGGCGCAAGGCCGAGGCCAGCAGCGCGAAGGCCTGGGTCTTGCTGATCGATTTTTCCGACACCAGCGTGATCGTGCCCTTGACGCGCGGGTCGATGACGAAATTGATGTTGGTGTAATGGCCCACCGCCTTGATCACCGATTCGATGTCGGCGCCGACGAAATTGAGCGCCGCTTCATCGCCGGGCGCGGCCCAGACGGGCGCCGGCATGCCGGCCACGGCACAGCACAGCAGGGCGGCGGCCGACAGGCGGCGCAGCGAGAAGGAGGAAGTATTTGGGCTCACGGATGGTTTTTTCATTGTCTAAACTCTAAGGCGATGATGTTCTTTTCGCTATTGCTACGGCGCTGTCCCAGCAAATTCAACAAACTCGCCAAGGTCTCTTCATATCCTGCTGCGGCCTGGGCCTGGCCGGAAAACTGCATGCGCCCCTGGTTCAGGCTGCCGCTGCCGTCGAGCAGCAGCGGCCCCTTGATGGAGCGCAAGGTCAATACTGCCTGCTGCCCCTGCCAATCGAAATCGAGTTCATAGCTGCCCAGCGGCCGCAAGGACGACAGGCGCGAGGCCATGTCCGTCATCTGCAAGGTGGTGCGGCCAACGGCGGAAAACTGCTGTTTTTCCAATGCCAGTTCCAGCGTGCTCCACGACAGGCGCATGCTGCCCGTCGGCGCCACGGTATTCAACGGCGCGCCGAGACCGCCGAGGCCGTCGGCCGGCAGCAGCAGCGCGGCCGGGCTGACCTGCCAGCGCGACCACGAGCCGCGCAGGTTCACCGGCTGCGACAACGCCTGCGGATTGTGCAATTCCACGTCGACCGCAGCCCACAGCACCGAGGGCGAAATGCGCCAGCTGAAACGCCCGGGCAGCAGCGGCGTCACGGCGCCATTCGCGCTGGCCGCCCCGCCGATAAAGGCCGAGCCGCGCCACAGGGTACCCTGCGCGTCGCCCAAGGTCAAACGCCCGCCCGTCTGCTTTTCCACGACGGTAGCGAGCCAGCCGGCCGGGAAGAACACCAGCAGGGTCAGGCACACGCTGAGCAGGATTGCCAGCAGCCATCCGAGCAGGCGCATCATCGCGTCGCGCCCGGACTCTGGTGCAGGCTCAGGGTGGCATCCACCAGGCCCGCCTTGCCCTGCGCCGTGATCTTCGCTTCCTGCACCGCGATGCGGCCTTCGCGGCGCAAGCCGTCCAGCCACAGCATGACGCTGGCGAACGGCACGCCGTTCAGCTGCACGCGCGCATATTCCCCCGTCAGCGACAGCGATTGCGGCGTCAACCCACGCGCCTTGAGCGAGGCGTCGAGGCTTTCACGGCTCATGGGTGCCACCTGCACCGGCGCCTGGCGCGCCAGCTCACCGGCTTCGCGCGCCAGCGCCTGCAGCTGGGCCGCGTTCTGGCGCAGCTCGGGCAGGCTCTTTTGCAATTCGATGCGGCCCGTCCAGGCGGGCTCGAAAAACACCGCATAGACGAGCGCCAGCCCCGCCACCACGCCGCCGATGCTCAAGAGCTTGCGCTCCTGCGGCGTGCGTACGGCCCAGAAGGCCTGCACGGCCTGCTGGCGGGCGGCCAGCATGGCGCGTCCCCTGTTGATTGCTGCACTCATGCTTTTGCTCCCGTGGCCGGCGTGATCTTCCACACGCCCGGTTCCGTCTCGTTCAAGGCCAGCTTGCGCGCAGCCAGTCCGTCGCGCACCTGCGCCTGGGCGCTGGCGTCGACCATGTCCGGTTTCAGCCTGACGATCAGGCTGCGCTCGCGGTACTCCAGCGACGCCACCACGCCGCGTCCGGCCAGGCCGCCCAGCGCCTCGCCCAGGGCCGCGCTCATGCTGGTGAAGTCATCCATGCTGGCCTGGCCGCCCTGCAGCCGCGCGCTGGCGATATTGCGCCGCATCTGTTCCGCTTCCAGGCCATACACGGGCGCCTCGTTCGGATACGCGGCCTTGAAGGTCTGCTGCATCGAGGTGCGCACGGTGGCCGCCTCGCGCTTCAGGCGCATCCATTCGATATTCATGCCGGCCAGGTTGACGAGCACCGTCAGCAGGGCCAGGCGCAATGGCCAGCGCCAGCGCCGCCAGTCGGCCGCCGATCCCGTCGCCGTGCCCAGCGCGGGGGCCAGGTCCGGCGCCGCGCCGCGGGCGCCGGCGATCCAGTGCGCCCAATGGTCGCTCTCCACCGTCACGCCGTCCATGCCGGCGGCCAACTCTTGATATTGCGCAAGCTCGGCCGGCGCCACGTACACCGTCAGCGGCACGTCGCCGGCAAACGCGCGCGTCGCCAGCAGCGCCTGCTGCGGCTGGGCCGGCAAGACCAGGCCCAGCCCCTCTTGCGGCGCCTGGCGCAAGGCCAGCTCCAGGCCGTCGCCGCTGGCCTGCAGGGACGCCGTCACGCTGCCCGGATGCAAAGGCAGGCACAGCTGCGACGGCAGCACGGCCACCTTGCGCGCGCCCTGCGCCAGCACGGCCTTCACCAGCACCTCGATCCAGGCGCGCTGCGCCACGGCCACCGTGCGCATGCCGTTGGCATCGGGCGCGCCGGCGGCCAGCAGGCAATCCTGCGCATCGCCGAGGATATGTTCTTCCACCAGGCCCGGCAGCGCCGCGCGCAGGCGGGCACCGGCCAGCGGCGGCGTTTTCAGGCGCAGCAGGGTCACGTCGGCCGCCGCCAGCAACAGCACCACCTGCTTCGCGCCGGCGATCAGCTGGCCCAGGCTGCCCAGGGGCGTACTGCCCTGCTGCTGCAGGGCGCCGCCGTCGCCCGCCAGCACGAAGGAGCAGGCGGGCGCGCTATCGGTGGACGCCTTGGCCGGGTGACGGATATACAAAGTTGTCAAAGTGACTCGCTTTCAGGGTTAATTTTCCCGCAACCAGACCAGGCTGGTGGTGCGCTGCGGATCCGTTTTTCGATTGACGAGCGCCACGGCGTCGAGGGCGGCGCGGTCCAGCCGCACGCGGATGACGGTGAGGAAGTAGCGGCTCTTCACATCGATATCCACGCCTTCGATCGGTTTCTTGCCATTAATATTATTCTGGAAATTTTCTCTATCGACAAACTTTTTGCGTGGATTGCTCAAGGTCAGGGCGCTGGCCTCGGACAAGGACATGTCGGTGATGGCCGACAGCACCTCGGCCGGGGCCGTATTCACGTTCACGGCCGTCAATTCCGGCAGCACGATGACGAAATCGCGCAGTTTTTCGATGATTTGCGGCGTATAGCCAGGCACGGCCAGCAAATCCTCGACCTGCGTGAAGGCCACCGGCTCGCTGCCGCCGCCCGCGCCGCTCGCGGCCGCGCTCTTGCCATCGCTGTCGCTGCCCGCCGTGCGCGGTGTCGGCCGGGCCCGCAGCACGGCGTCGGCCGTGGGCTGCGCCAGCGAACTATCGAGCTGCAAGTTCGACAGCAAGCGTTGATATGCCCGCACATTGGGCGGACTGACACCGCCAGTGGCAATGAGCAGGTTGCTGATATTAAAGCGCGCCTGCGCGTCGAGCGCGCGGCCCGAGACGGTGGCGTCGAATTTTTCCGTGTCGACCTTTTCGCGGTCCACGTAATCGTCGAGCCGCGCCTCCTCGATGGGCGTGGCCCAGACGCCGTCGGCGGCCGTCAGCGCAGGATTGTCCTGGCGCAGCCAGAAGCGGGCGAAATCGACCATGCCGCGCATGGCCCATTGCGTCTGCAGGCGCAGGCGCTGGTTTTCCATCGAGCGCACCTGCACCTGCTGCTGCCAGAACAGGCTGGCGACGACGGTAATGGCCAGCGCCGTCAGCAGCAAAGCCGTGATGACGGCCACGCCGCGCTGGTGCGCGGGGCGAATAAACGGCTTCATCCCGGCCCCAACAAGAAGACTTTGGACAGGCCCGCGTCCTGGCCCGGCATCTGCAAGGTCACTTCCAGGCCCGGCACCACGGCCGAAATCTTCGCGCCGGCCGTCAGCACGTTCCAGGCGCCGTTGCTCCAGCCGCGCATGACCATGCCCTCGACGCCGTGCATCAGGGCCACGTCGGCGCCGGAAGTATCCGTATCGTCGCGCGCCGCCTGCCATAAAGTGTCGAGCACGGCCAGGTCGCGCGTGCCGTTCGACTCGCGCCGCGTCAGCACGCCGCCGCGCAGGCGATAAGTGACCACTTGCAACTGCTGCGGCTCCTGTTCCGAGGCGGCCAGGCGCACCAGGGTCAGGCGGTCGTTTTCCGCCGACAGGTTGATGCGGCCATTGAGCAGGTTGTTGCCCGTGCCGGCGCCGGCCAGGTGGTCGCAATCGCTCTGCATCTGCGCAAACGCCAGCTGCATGCCGCGCGCCTGCTCCAGCTGGCTGGTCAGCACTTCGCGCGAGCGCACGATGCTGTCCAGGCCGCGCCAGCCCAGCACGGCGACCATGGCCAGGATGCCGATCGCCACGAGCAGCTCGATCAAGGTGAAGCCCGCGACGGCAACGGTGCGGCGCGCCATCAGTCGTTAAAGGAAAGCAAGACCAGGCGCACGATGCGCCGGGCCGGGTATTGCGCGTCATACACGTTCACGCGCACTTGCCGGATGCGGGGATTCGGCGTGGCCACCACTTCTTCCTCGCAAAGGAGTTTTAAATCGCCCTGCGGGCACTCTTCGGTGCGCTTGCCCGTCTGCGGGAAGGTCTTGGCCAGGCGCAAACGCACGAGGTGGTTTTCCGCCGACCAGGTGGCCATCATGGCGCTGCGCAAGCCGTCGCTGTTCTGCGTCAGGCTGCCCACGGCGCGCAAGGATGCGCCCAGCGCCGTGCCGACGATGACGAGGGCGACCAGTACTTCCAGCAAAGTGAAGCCGCGCTGGCGAGGTTGTCGGGTAAAGGCCATCATTGTTCGACCGTGAAGTGGCCGATGCCGTCGGCGCGGATGGCCACGCTGCGCTCGCCGCTGGCCAGGGTCAGCACGAAAGGCTTGTCGACCGGTTCGCGGCCGAAGATGATGCGCAGCGGCTGGGCCACGCTGTTCGACGGCTGCACGCTGAGCAGCATGGGCGTGTTGCTGAAGCTGCGTTCGCGCAGCAAATCGTCCTGCGTCACGGCTTGCCACAACTTTTCATTAAGCACCAGGAAACGGTATTGATTTTCATCAGCCTCGAACGCCACCGGCCGGCTGCGCACGATGGCTTCGTCGCGCGCCAGCTGCAGCAGCAGGGCGATACGCTCGGCTTCCTTCTGCAAGGCTTGCTGGCCGTTCGGCATGGCGTTCAGCGACACCAGCCCCAGGGTGACGCCGATAATGACCATCACCACCAGCAATTCGATCAAGGTGAAGCCGCGGGCGCGCTGCGGGCGCGCCGCGCGCCGCCTGCTCATGGCATGCATACAAGTGGGAAAGCTTACAAGTCCCACGAGCCGATATCGGCATCGTCGCCGCTACCGCCAGGCTGGCCATCGGCGCCCAGCGAAATGATGTCGACTTCGCCTTTGATGCCCGGCGACAGATACTGGTAAGGATTACCCCAAGGATCTTTCGGCATCTTTTCCAGGTAGCCGCCCGCCTTCCAGCCATTCGCGGCGGGACCGGTCGTGGGCTTTTCGATCAGCGCGTGCAAGCCCTGCTCGGTGGTCGGGTAGCGCTGGTTGTCCAGGCGATACAGTTTCAGCGCCTGCATCACGGTGGCGATGTCGACTTTCGCCGCGGCCACCTTCGACTCGCCCGTGCGGGCGATCAGCTTGGGCACCACCAGCGACGCGAGGATACCCATGATCACCACCACGACCATGATTTCGATCAAAGTGAAGCCGCGCGCGCGGCGCTGGCGGATCGAACGGTTTGCTGCGTTTTGCATAAGAATGAGGAGAAGGTAAGTAATGAGTGCAGAGTATAAAGCCGAAATATGACAAAGCCTGTCATATGGGGAAAAAATTCTGCGGTGCCTGTCAGGCCGGCAAGACCACTTCGCCGCAGACGGCACAGCCGGGGTCGCGCGCCACGCGCATGCTGCTCCATTCCATGTGCAAGCCGTCGAGCAGCAGCAGGCGCCCGGCCAGCGATGCTCCCGCGCCCATCACCAGTTTCAGCGCCTCGGCCGCCTGCATGGCGCCCACCACGCCGACCAGCGGCGCGAACACGCCCATGCTCGAGCATGCCTCGTCCGTGAACTGCTGGTCTTGCGGGAACAGGCAGGAGTAGCAAGGCTGGGTGCCCGTGCGCGGGTCGAATACGCTCACCTGCCCGTCGAAGCGGATCACGGCGCCCGATACCAGCGGCACCCTGGCCGCCACGCAGGCGCGGTTGACGGCATGGCGCGTGGCGAAGTTGTCGGTGCAGTCGAGCACCACCGTGGCGGACAAGACCAGTTCGGCCAGGCGCGCGCCGTCGAGGCGCTCCTGCAAGGCGATGATCTCGATCTCGGGATTGATGCCGATCAAGGTTTCGCGTGCCGACAGCACTTTCGGCTGGCCCACGCGGGCCGTGGTGTGGGCGATCTGGCGCTGCAGATTGGTCAGGTCGACCGTGTCGTCATCGACCAGGGTCAGCTTGCCGACGCCGCTGGCGGCCAGGTACATGGCCGCTGGCGAACCGAGCCCGCCCGCGCCGATCACCAGCACGTGCGCGTCGAGCAAGGCTTGCTGGCCTTCGATGCCGATCTCGTCTAACAGGATGTGGCGCGAATAGCGCAGCAGTTGAGCGTCGTTCATGGCGGCGACTACGGTTTGCGCACCGGAATCTTCTTGTCATCGGCCTTGATGTCGGAAGCGATTTCCGGCTTGGCGCCGATCTTCTCCACCTTCGGGTCGACCTTGGCCAGCTGCACCGGCAAGCCCTGGAAGTGGTTCAAGGCTTGCTGCAGCTGGAAGTCGTCCTTGGCGCCGTATTCGAGCGGCTTGCGCTTTTTCGCCGTGGCGATCAGGCGCTGCTCTTCTTCCAATTGATCCTGCATGCCTTCCATCGTCGGCTTGGCCGCTTCCGGCTTGCCATCGTTGCTGCTCAAGTGTTTTTCCAGGTCCGACTCGCGCACGCGCAGGCTGTTCCAGCCGTCGCCCTCGGCCGTTTCATCGACCAGCATGTCGGGCACGATGCCGCGCGCCTGGATGGCCCGGCCTTTCGGCGTGTAATAGCGGGCCGTGGTCAGCTTGACGGCCGTGTCGGCAGTGATCTGGCGCAAGGTTTGCACGGAACCCTTGCCGAAGGTCTGCGTGCCGATGATGGTGGCGCGCTGGTAGTCTTGCAGGGCGCCGGCGACGATTTCCGAGGCCGACGCGGAACCGGCATTGACCAGCACCACCAGCGGCACGGTTTTCAGCGCGGCCGGCAGCTTGGCCAGCGGATCGGCCTTCGTGCCTGGCGCGGCATAGAATTCGCGGCGGCCATAGAACACCTGTTTCGATTCGGGCAGCTGGCCCTTGGTGGAAACAATGATCGAATTGCCAGGCAAAAACGCCGCCGACACGCCGATGGCGCCCGGCACCACGCCGCCCGGGTCGTTGCGCAAGTCCAGCACCAGGCCCTTGAGCTTGGGGTCTTGCGCATACAGCGCGTTGATCTTTTTGACCATGTCATCGACGGTCGGTTCCTGGAACTGGGCGATGCGCAGCCAGGCATAGCCGGGCGCGACCATCTTGGCCTTCACGCTCTGCACGCGGATTTCCTCGCGCACGATGGGAAACACCAGCGGGCGGCTTTCGCCCTTGCGCGACATCGTCAGTACCAGCTTGCTGCCCGGCTGGCCGCGCATCTTCTTGATGACTTCGTCGAGCTGCAGGCCTTTCAGCGGGATGTTGTCGAGACGGGTGATCAGGTCGCCGGCCAGGATGCCGGCCTTGGCGGCGGGGCTGTCCTCGATGGGCGAGACGACTTTCACATAGCCATCCTCCATGCTCACTTCGATGCCGATGCCGACAAACTTGCCCTGCACGCTTTCGCGCATTTCCTTGAAGGCATTCTTGTCGAGATAAACGGAATGCGGGTCCAGCGACGAGACCATGCCGGAAATGGCTTCCGTCAGCAACTTCTTGTCTTCCACCTTCTCGACATAGTCGGTCTTGATCAGGCCAAACACGTCGGCCAGCTGGCGCAGTTCATCGAGCGGCAGCGGGGCATTCGTGATTTTCTGCGCCACGGCCGGGAACTGCAGCGACATGCCGATGCCGGCCAGCACGCCCAGACCGATCAGGCCGATACTTTTGACTTTGATACCCATGTATTCTTCGCAATCTACAAATTCGCTGCCGCAGCAATGGTGGGGACTTAAAACTTCACCCAGGTGGCGGGGTCGAAGGCGCGGCCCTGATGGCGCAATTCAAAGTATAGCCCTGATTCCTCGTTGCCGCCGCTGTTGCCCGCGCTGGCAATGGCGTCGCCGCCCTTGACGGCGTCGCCCACGCGCTTGAGCAGCGACTGGTTATTGCCATAAATACTCATGTACTGGCCGCCGTGGTCGACGATGATCAGGTTGCCGAAGCCGCGCAGCCAGTCGGAAAACACCACGCGGCCGGCGGCGATGGCGTGGATCTCGCTGCCTTCGCCCGTGCGGATGAACACGCCCTTCCAGCTGGGGCCGTCACCGCGCTTGCTGCCGAAGCGGGCGGCGATCTTGCCCGCCACGGGCGCGCGCAGCTGCCCTTTCATGCTGGCAAAGGCGCCGGCCGGCGCGGCCGGGCCCAGGCTTGGGCGTTCCGGCTCCGGTTCCGGCTTCGGTTCGGGCTTGGGCGCCACCTTGGCCACCTGCGGCGGCTCGTCGTCATCGATCGGTTCGAGTTTCACGGGCGGCGGCGGCGTCTGCGGCTTGATCTTGCCCGATTTGTTTTGTTGCTCTTTTGCAATGCGTTCGCGTTCGGCCTGCGCCTGCGCGGCCTTGGCGCGCGCGGCCAGCAGGCGTTCGCGCTTTTCCGCGGCGATCCTGGCATCAGCGGCGGCCTTGGCGGCGGCGCGCTGTTCCGCCAGCAATTGCTGGCGCTTCTTTTCGGCCGCGGCGGCGGCGGCCTGCTCTTCGATCAGTTTTGCCAGCTTGTCGACCAGGTTGCCCATGCGCTGTTCGTCGCGCTCGACATTGCCCGCTTCCTTGCGCTGCGCCACCAGGCGCTGCGACAAACTCGTCAGCAAGGCGGCGCGGCGCGCCTTCTCCTGCACCAGCAGGGCCTTCTGGTCGCGCTCTTCCTGCGCGATTTCTTCCAGCTCATCCTTGGCGTTTTGCACGTCCGCCTGGTTTTTTTCCACGGCCAGCAAGTTGGCGCGCAAGGCGTCGAGCAGGCGCGCCTGCGCCTGCGACACATAGGCCATCAATTGCAGGTCGCGGTTGATGCGGTTGGGGTTGTCGCCCGACAAGAGCAGCTTGATGCGGTCTTCATTGCCGGCAACATATTGTTCGCGCAGCAACTTCGACAGCTGCGCCTTTTGTTTCTCGACCGTGGCCGTCAACTGCTGGTGCTCCTGCCCCAGCGCATTGAGTTTCACGCCCGTCTCGCTTTGCTCCTGCGCCAGGTCGCGCAAGGCGCGGTTGGCGTTGGAAATAGCCTCTTCCGACTCGGCCAGGGTATCGGCCGCGTCGTCCTTGGCGCTTTCCGTGCGGCTGATGTCGCGCTTGAGCGCCGTCAGCTTTTGTTGCAATCCAGCACGTTGTGCTTCCGCGGCCGCTTTCTGCTTGCTGCGTTCGGTGGGCTTGGCACCCTGTGCGAGACCGCTCGACAACAGCAGCGCCGCGCACAGCATGGCACCGGCGCGCCACGCCGGCAGGGGTCGTTCAGCAGAGGGGGCGATCGCTGTGCCGCGGAAGAAAGACAACAAGTTACTTGGCCTTCCCTTGATTCGCCACGGCCGCTTGCGCTGCCGCAATGGCTGCCGGGTCGCCCAGGTAGTAATGACGGATCGGTTTCAGGTCGGCATCGAGTTCATACACGAGCGGCTGGCCATTCGGGATGTTCAGGCCGACGATGTCGCTGTCGCTGATGCCGTCAAGCATCTTGATCAGGGCGCGCAGGCTGTTGCCGTGGGCCGAAATGATGATCTTCTTGCCGGCGCGGATGGCCGGGGCGATTTCCTCGTCCCAGGCCGGCATCACGCGCGCCACGGTATCCTTCAGGCATTCGGTCAGCGGGATAGCCGCTTTCGGCAAGCCGGCATAGCGCGGATCGTTGAACGAGGCGCGGTCGTCGCTTTCTTCCAGCGGCGGCGGCGGCGTGTCGTAGCTGCGGCGCCACACCAGGACTTGCTCGTCGCCATACTTGGCGGCCGTCTCGCCCTTGTCCAGGCCTTGCAAGGCGCCGTAGTGACGCTCGTTCAAGCGCCAGTCGTTCTTAATCGGCAAATACATCATGTCCATCTCGTCGAGCGCCAGCCACAGGGTGCGGATGGCGCGCTTCAGGACGGAAGTGTAGGCCACGTCGAACGTAAAACCTTCCTGCTTGAGGATCTGGCCGGCGGCCCTGGCTTCGTTGACGCCCTTTTCCGTCAGATCGACGTCGGTCCAGCCGGTGAAGCGGTTATCGAGGTTCCAGGTGGACTCGCCGTGACGCATGAAAACGATTTTGTACATAGTTCTATCTTCTCAAGGGGTTCAAATCAAAAAAGCAAAACGTAAAAAGACCTCGTCCAGCTTCTATTTTATAATGCGCGGATTGACTTAAACCATTGGACCCTACGTGAAATTCATTATCGACCACATTTTTCTGTTTGCCATCGTCATTATTTCCGGCGGCGCCCTCCTCTGGCCACTGCTGTCGATGCGCGGCAAGCGCGCGACCGTGCTGGAAGTCACGCAACTGATCAACCGTGGCAAGACCACCATCGTCGACGTGCGCAGCCCCGAAGAATTCGCCAAGGGCCATTTGCCTGACGCGAAAAATATTCCACTGCCGGAACTGGCAAAACGCATGGGCGAGCTGGAAAAATTCAAAACGCGCACCATTGTAGTGGTTTGCCAGAAAGGTTCGCGTTCGGCAACGGCCGTCGGCCTGCTGGCCAACGCTGGTTTCACTGAGGCAACCAGCCTGGAAGGCGGCATCGACGAGTGGAACAAGCAGGGCTTGCCCCTGAAGACGCTGTCGCTGGCCAAGTAAGCGCCTGGCTCATTTTAAGGAAAAATCATGACTGTCCCCGTAATTGTATATAGCACCGCCGTGTGCCCGTATTGCGTGCGCGCCGAGCGCCTGCTGGAAGCGAAGGGCGTGGCCGTGCAAAAGATCCGCGTCGACCTGGACCCGGAAGAGCGCGTCAAGATGATGGAACGCACGGGCCGCCGCACGGTGCCGCAAATTTACGTGGGCGACACCCACGTGGGCGGATTCGACGATTTGTATGCGCTCGATCAAGCCGGCAAGCTGGACCCCTTGTTAAATGGCACGGCAGCCTGATATAAAGCGGGTTCGAGAAATTGCTTGGTTTTTTGTCGTATTGTTTTGATACAATTGCCTCGCACCTGATCCGGCCGCGCCTATCCGGCGCGGTTTGAATACCGCAAGCACCATATTTGAACGGTGTGCCGTTCTTGTCCCTTACAACGAAAGCGTTCCATGTCCGACGAAAACCTGCAACCAGTCTTCCAAATCCAACGCGTCTACCTGAAAGACATGTCGCTGGAACAACCAAATTCCCCAGCTATTTTCCTGGAACAAGAAGCACCAGCCATCGAAGTCGCGCTGGACGTGGGCGCCGCGCCTCTGGCCGACGGCATCTTCGAAGCCACCGTGACCATCACCGTCACCGCCAAAGTCGGCGATAAAGTCGCTTTCCTGGTTGAAGGCAAGCAAGCCGGTATCTTCGAAGCACGCAACATTCCTGCTGATCAACTCGATCCGCTGCTGGGAATCGGCTGCCCGAACATCATCTACCCTTACCTGCGCGCCAACATCGCCGACGTGATCACCCGTGCCGGCTTCCCGCCAGTGCACCTGGCCGAGATCAACTTCGAAGTGTTCTACCAACAACGTCTGCAAGCTATTGCTGACGCCGCTGCAGCAGCTCCAGCAGCCAGCGAAACGCACTAAGAACATCTCACCAAACCTGCTGCGCGGCGCGCCTTGCGGCCTGTGATGCTCGCTGTGCTCTAGCACAGCTGCGCTTCTCGGCCACAATGCACTGCCGCTCGCGACGGTTTTGTGAGTGTTCTATACTGCAGGTAAGAAACGGCGGCCTGGCCGCCGTGTTTCGTTAAGGTTCAAAAAATATCATGTTGAAAAGTGCGCTCTTGAGCAAGTTCCGTTGGATCGCAGGCGCCGTGCTGCTGCTGGCGAGCGCCGCCGGCCACGCCGTCGATTTCAAGTCGGTGGGCGCAGCCCCGGTGATCCTGTATGACGCGCCGTCCTCCAAGGGCGGCAAGCTGTACGTGGCGCCACGCGGCATGCCGCTGGAAGTCGTGCTCAGCTACGGCGAATGGGTCAAGGTGCGTGACGCCAGCGGCGAAATGGCCTGGACCGAAGCGAAGGGCCTGTCCGCCAGGCGCAACGTGGTGGCGCGCGCCGCCAACCTCAAGGTACGCGCCAGCCCCGACGACAACGCCTCACCCTTGATCCTGGTCGACAAGGGCGTGCTGCTGGAAATGAGCGAACAGCCCGCCTCCGGCTGGCTCAAGGTGCGCCACAAGGATGGCCAGAGCGGCTACGTCAAGACCAGCGAAGTGTGGGGGCTGTAAGAGCCTGGGCTCTACGCACCACCAGATTCACCCGGGCAACGGCCAGCCGCGCCGTGCCCCTCCCCCTGCCAGACTGAGGTTGCATGCAAGTTTCCCCTGAAAACATTCCCGAGACCGCCGCCAAGGCCGCCCCGCGCCGCATTACCGTGCTGGGCGCCGGCGCCTGGGGCACGGCCGTGGCCATGGCCCTGGCCGGCCGCCACGACGTGCTGCTGTGGGGCCGCAACGGCGCGGCCATGGCCGCCATGGCCGCCAGCGGCGAAAACAGCTATCTGCCGGGTTTCCCTTTGCCGCCGCAATTGCGCATCAGCGCCGATTTCGACACCGCCGTCGCGCACGCCAGCGGCGAGCACGGCCTCTTGATCGCCGCCTGCCCCGTGGCGGGCTTGCGGCCCATGCTGCAGCAGTTGAAAGACAAGGCCATCGGCAACCTGGTGTGGCTCTGTAAAGGCTTTGAAGGCGGCACGGGCCTGCTGCCGCACCAGATCGTGCAAGAAGTGCTGGGCGACACGGTCGCCGGCGGCGCCCTGTCCGGCCCCTCGTTCGCGCAGGAAGTGGCGCGCGGCCTGCCGTGCGCGCTGACCATCGCCTCGCACAGCGCCGACTTGCGCGCCAAGGTGGTCTCGGCCTTGCATGGCGGCACCATCCGCGTGTATGCGAGCGAGGACCTGGTGGGCGTGGAAGTGGGCGGCGCCGTCAAGAACGTGCTGGCGATTGCCACGGGCGTGGCCGACGGCCTGGGCCTGGGCCTGAATGCGCGCGCCGCGCTGATCACGCGCGGCCTGGCGGAAATCACGCGCCTGGGCACGGCCCTGGGTGGCCAGACGGAAACGTTCATGGGCTTGACGGGCATGGGCGACCTGATACTCACCTGCACGGGCGACCTGTCGCGCAACCGCCGCGTCGGCCTGGGCCTGGCGCAAGGCAAGCCGCTGGCCAGCATCGTGGCCGAACTCGGCCATGTGGCCGAAGGCGTGCCGTGCGCCAAGGCCGTGCGGGAACTGGCGCGCCGCATGGGCGTCGACATGCCGATCACGAATGCCGTGGCCGGCGTGCTGTTCGATGGCGATGTGCCGCACGTCATGGTGCAGCAGCTGCTGTCGCGCGATCCGCGCGCCGAAGCGGCCTAAGACGGCCAGCCCCGCCAGGGCAAGCTAGCGTCCCGCCTTGTGCATGAGTATGGTCAGCAGCAATAAACTGTCTTCGCGCGCTTGCAGCGCGTGCGCCTGGCCGCCGAGCAGGTACAGCATCTGCCCCGGCCCCAGCACCTGCTCGCGGCCATGCGCCGTCACCGCCACCTGCCCTTGCAGGCACAGCAGGGTGATTTCACCGAGCACATGATGCTCGGGCATGGTCTTGCCCTTGGGCATGCACATGCGGATCAATTCCAGTTCGTCCGTCCTGGCCAGCGCGATGGCGGAAAACTGCGACAGCTCGTCGCCCTGCCTGCGCTGCACCTCGATTACCTGTCCTGAACTTGCGTGCTCGAGTGCCATCATGTGCTCCTTCAGCAATTACTCGGTGACTTCCTCCGGCTCTTTCGCGCCGCGCATCCACTCGACCAGCGGCCACGCATCCTTCAAGCCTTCCGCCAGCGTCGGCAGCAGTTTTTCGGGTTCGTTCACGGGCAACGGCACTTCGGTCCAGACAAAAAAACTCTTCAGCTTGATGAATTCGATATGTTCGGCGTCCGCCTCGAAACCCTTGGGCGGGCGCTGCAACTTGCCCTCGTTCTGGATCGTGCCGAAACGGGCCTTCAAACGCCTATTTTTCAGCACTTTGGAAAAACCCGGCGCGTCGTTGAGCATGTGCTCGCGCAGCGCCTTCAGGCGGCCCGGCGGCGGCATGTATTCGCCGGCGCCGAACAGCAGATTGCCCTGGCCATCGATCTGCAGGTAATACGTGGGGCCGCCCGCCTTGCTGGGCCGGCGCATGTCGTTCGGCGCGATGGCGGCCGAAAAACGCGTCTTGTACGGGCTCTTGTCGTGCGCAAAACGCACGTCGCGGTTGATGCGGAACAAGGCCTTCTTCGGATTGCAGTACTTCACGGCCGGATCGAACTTGCCGAGTTCAGCAATGAGTGACGTCACCAGCGCAAGAAACTCCTCGCGCAGGATGTCGTAGCGGGGCTTGTTCATGACAAACCAGGGACGGTTGTTGTTCTCGCTCAGTTCACGTAAAAATTGGGTCAAATCACGCACATGCATGTGTCAAATTCCGATCAGCAACTATTTGGAAAGCTCTTTCGCGATGGGGCGCTTGCCCACCACCACGTCGAGCGCCGCTTCGCGATTCTTGCGCAGCACCGTCATTCTAGCTTTTCCGCCGGGCGGCAGTTGCGCGATCAGGTTCAGCATTTCCGTGGTGTCGCCGACGGGCTTGCCTTCGACCGCCAGCAGGATGTCGCCCGGCTTGATGCCGGCCTGGTCGGCCGGGCCGTTGCGCACCACGCCGGCGATGATGGCGCCGCTTGAGCGCTGCAGGCCGAAGCTGTCGGCCAGCTCCGGCGTGATGTCCTGCGTTTCCACGCCGATCCAGCCGCGCACCACGTGGCCGTTCTTGATGATCGCCTCCATCACCGTCTTGGCCGTCGAGACGGGAATGGCGAAGCCGATGCCCACCGAGCCGCCGCTTTGCGAATAGATGGCCGTGTTGATGCCGATCAGGTTGCCGCGCGTATCGACCAGGGCGCCGCCCGAATTGCCGAAGTTGATGGCCGCGTCCGTCTGTATGAAATTTTCAAAGCTGTTGATGTGCAGGTTGTTGCGCCCCAGCGCAGAGATAATGCCCATGGTCACCGTCTGGCCCACGCCGAAGGGGTTGCCGATGGCCAGCACCACGTCGCCCACGCGCGCCTGCTCCGACTGGCCCAGCACGATGACGGGCAGCTTGTCGAGCTTGATCTTGATCACGGCCAGGTCCGTCTCCGGGTCCAGGCCCACCACCTGGGCGGGCGCCTTGCGGCCATCGGTGAGCACGACTTCGATTTCGTCGGCGCCTTCGACCACGTGGTTGTTGGTCAGCACATAGCCTTCGTGGCTGACGATGACGCCGGAACCGAGGCTGTTTTTCAAGTCCTCGTCATCCTCGCCGCCCGGGTCGCGGTCGCCGAAGAAGTGTTTAAAAAAGGGATCGCGCGCCAGCGGATGGGCGCCGCGCTTGGGAATCTGCAGGGTGAGGATGTTGACGACGGCGGGCATGGCGCGCGCCGCCGCATCGCGGTAGGAACCGGGCGCCAGGCTGCTGGACGCCGTTTCCACCACGGGCACCGGCGTGGCCGGCGAGCCCAGTTGCTGTACCCGGCTGGCCGGGCGCAGCGCGCCATACACGAAGTACAGCGCCAACGCGATGGTCACGGTTTGCGCAAACAATAACCAAAAACGTCGCATAGAGCTCTACCCAGGTCAGCCGGCGCTTGCCGGAACGGCTTATTTTGCCAGATCGTTGTTATTGCGTGCGTTCTGCTGCAGGGAGTCGCGGATTTCGCGCAGCAGCACGATGTCTTCCGGCGTGGCCGGTGCCGGCGCCGGTGCGGCCGGTGCGCTGCGGCGCGCCTTGTTCATCAGGCGTACCATCTGGAAGATGATGAAGGCGAGGATGATGAAGTTGAGCAAAATGGTCAGGAAATTACCGTAGGCCAGCACGGCGCCCGCCTTTTTCGCTTCCACCAGGGTCAGGGTGGTGGCCTGGCCATTCAGCGGCAGGTAGTAGTTGGCGAAATCGAGGCCGCCGAAAATGCGGCCGATGGGCGGCATGATCACGTCTTGCACGAGAGAATCGACAATCTTGCCGAAGGCGCCACCGATAATGACACCGACCGCCAGATCGACGACATTGCCTTTCATTGCAAATTCTTTAAATTCTTGCATCATTGCCATGAATTTCTCCTTCGGATAGGTATAAAAAACATGCCGATCATACTATTGATTCCCATGGCCACCAACTTGTGGTTGTCGGCAGGACCAATTCGGGCACAGTCGGGCGCATCTAGTTCGAAAGAACTAGCCACCTCCTGCAAAAGTATATAAATTATGGTACAAGCAACGTTTTTGTTTTATTCGTTGTTTGCTTCACTTATAATTTGCGGTTGCCAGAAGTGGCTTTTTCACTTCCGGATAATCAACAAGAAACTGGCACGGGCTGCGCCATAGTCCGAAGTTCCGCAGGGATGTTGCCACTTTACCGTACAAAGAGACGGATTGCGGCAAACGATGGAAAGAGCTTCGGCGACGGATTTTTCGCGGCTGCCACTCATAATAAAGATTCGCATTTTGACTGATTGGGGTTTGCATGAGTAACGAAAAGCAGGTCGATTCAGGCCGTCGCGGCTTGCTCGTCGCCACGTGCGCGGCGGGCAGTGTAGTTGGATTGGCAACCGCGGGAGCCTTGGTAAGCACCTTCCAGCCGTCGGAGCGAGCGAAAGCCGCGGGCGCGCCGGTCGAAGTAGACATCACCACCTTGCAACCCGGCGAAATGCGCACCGTCGAATGGCGCGGCAAGCCGGTCTGGATCCTGAAGCGCACGCCGGAAATGATCGCGTCCCTGAAAAAGACCGACGGCAAAGTCGCCGATGCCAATTCTCAACGCAATCCCGCCGAGTTCACGCCCGAGTACTGCATGAACGAAGCGCGCTCGATCAAACCTGAAATTCTCGTCGCCGTCGGCATCTGCACCCACCTCGGCTGCTCCCCTTCCTCGAAATTTGCCCCCGGCCCGCAACCGTCGCTGCCCGATGACTGGGAAGGCGGCTTCCTGTGTCCTTGCCACGGCTCCACCTTCGACATGGCCGGCCGCGTGTTCAAGAACAAGCCGGCGCCGGACAACCTGCAAGTGCCGCGCCATATGTACCTGAGCGACACCAAACTGGTCATTGGTAAAGACGAGAAAGGCGAGGCTTGATCATGGCTGCTTTCAAAGAAACGAAATTCCCGGCAGACGCGCCCGTCGCCGAAAAAGCGCTGGGCTGGGTCGATGACCGCTTTCCCCTGACCAAGTTGTGGAACGATCAATGGGGCAAGTACTACGCCCCGAAAAACTTCAATTTCTGGTACATCTTCGGCTCGCTGGCCATGCTGGTGCTGGTCTTGCAGATCGTCACCGGCATCTTCCTGACCATGCACTACAAGCCGGATGCCTTGCTGGCCTTCAATTCCGTCGAATACATCATGCGCGAAGTGCCGTGGGGCTGGCTGGTGCGCTACATGCACTCGACGGGCGCCTCGGCCTTCTTCATCATCGTCTACCTGCACATGACGCGCGGCCTGCTGTACGGTTCCTACCGCAAGCCCCGCGAACTGATCTGGCTGTTCGGTTTCGCCATCTTCCTGTGCCTGATGGCCGAAGCATTCTTCGGCTACCTGCTGCCATGGGGCCAGATGTCGTACTGGGGCGCGCAAGTGATCGTCAACCTGTTTGGCGCCATCCCCTTCATCGGCCCCGACCTGTCGCTGTGGATCCGCGGCGACTACGTGGTGTCCGACGCCACCCTGAACCGCTTCTTCGCCTTCCACGTGATCGCCATCCCGCTGGTGCTGCTGGGCTTGGTTGCAGCGCACTTGATCGCCCTGCATGAAGTGGGCTCCAGCAACCCGGACGGCATCGAAGTGAAGGAAAACCTGGGCGCCGATGGCCACCCGGTCGATTCGATTCCCTCGCATCCGTACTACACCGTGCACGATTTGTTCGGCGTCTCGATCTTCCTCGTCATTTTCAGCGCCGTCGTCTTCTTCGCGCCGGAAATGGGTGGTTATTTCCTGGAATACAACAACTTCCTGCCAGGCGATTCGCTGAAGACCCCGCTGCACATCGCGCCAACCTGGTACTTCACGCCGTTCTACTCGGTGCTGCGCGCCACCACGGCCGACTTCATGTACGTGCTGATGGGCGCCGTGGCCGCGTATGTCGTGTTCATCTGGCTCAAGTCGCGCCTGTCGACGACGGTCAAGTCCATCATCGCCGTGATCGCGCTGCTGGCCATCGTCGGCATGCTGCCGCAGGTGCTCGATGCCAAGTTCTGGGGCGTGGTGTTCTTCGGCGGTTCCGTGGTGATCCTGGCCTTCCTGCCATGGCTCGACCATTCGCCGGTGAAATCGATACGCTACCGTCCGCACTGGCACAAGTATGTGTATGCGATCTTCGGCCTGTCGTTCCTGATCCTCGGCTACCTCGGCACCCAGGCGCCAACGGATGCCAAGACCATCGTGTCGCAAGTGTGCACCCTGATTTACTTCAGCTTTTTCCTGCTGATGCCATGGTGGAGTGCAATGGGCAAGTTCAAGACCGTGCCGTCGCGTGTGACGTTTCACCCGCACTAAGCCGATCCCACGCCACGCTCAAAGGACCTTACATGAAATTTTCAAAAAAACTGCTCGCCATCCTGGCCTTCGTGCCTGCCATGGCTCTCGCCAGCGAAGGCGGCTTTCCGCTGGACAAGGCGCCTGACCGCCAGACCAACATGGCAGCGCTGCAACATGGCGCCAAATTGTTCGTCAATTATTGCCTTAATTGCCACGCCGCCGTGTCGATGCGCTACAACCGCCTGAAGGATCTGGGCTTGACGGAAGACCAGATCAAGAACAATTTGTTGTTCACAGGTGATAAAGTAGGCGACTTGATGACGACTGCCCTGGCTCCGAAAGATGCCAAGGCATTCTTCGGCGTGGTGCCGCCCGATCTGTCGGTAATTTCGCGCGCGAAATCATCTTCCGCTGGCACAGGCGGCGACTACCTGTATACTTACCTGCGTACGTTCTATAAAGACGACACGCGTCCGACCGGCTGGAACAATATGGTCGTGCCGAATGTTGCCATGCCGCATGTGTTATGGGAGTTGCAAGGTATCCAGACTGCCAAGTTCGTGGAAGAGAATGATCCGCACGAAGCGGGCAAGAAGATCCATAAATTTGTCGGCTTCGAGCAAGTCAAGCCAGGCACGTTGAACAAGATCGAGTATGACACTGCGGTAGCCGACCTGGTCGGCTACATGGAGTGGATGGCCGAACCGGCACAACAGACACGCAAGCGCCTGGGCGTTTGGGTACTGCTGTTCCTGTCGGTTTTTGCTCTGCTGGCATGGCGCCTGAATGCGTCGTTCTGGAAAGAAGTCAAATAAGTGAGGCGCCGGCCGAAGGCCGGTTTATGCCTGTTTCTGCGTTGTCCGCACGAGTGGACAAGCGACCTGGGGTGAGCCGTTCGCGGCTTCACCCCCTTTGTTTCTAAGGAACTATAAAAAATGATGGTTCTCTATTCGGGTACAACCTGCCCATTTTCGCAACGCTGCCGCCTGGTCCTGTTTGAAAAAGGCATGGACTTCGAAGTGCGCGACGTCGACCTGTTCAACAAGCCGGAAGACATTTCGACCATGAATCCGTACGGCCAAGTGCCTATCCTGGTCGAACGCGAACTGATCCTGTATGAATCGAACATCATCAACGAGTACATCGATGAGCGCTTCCCGCATCCGCAACTGATGCCGGCCGATCCGCTGATGCGCGCGCGCGCGCGCCTGATGCTGTTCAATTTCGAGAAAGAACTGTTCGTGCACGTGCACGTGCTGGAAAGCGAACGCGCCAAGAGCAACGACAAGAGCCATGACAAGGCGCGCG
Source organism: Janthinobacterium sp. GW822-FHT07H11 (assembly GCF_058798615.1). Lineage (NCBI taxonomy): Bacteria > Pseudomonadati > Pseudomonadota > Betaproteobacteria > Burkholderiales > Oxalobacteraceae > Janthinobacterium > Janthinobacterium sp. GW822-FHT07H11. Next base: position 666,231 of record NZ_CM179507.1, on the reverse strand, counting down.
CGGAAATCCGCGACCGCCTGACCACGCTGGCGCCGCTGTTCCTGAAGAACAAGTACATGCTGGGCGATGAATTCTCGATGCTCGACGTGGCTGTCGCGCCGCTGCTGTGGCGCCTGGACCACTACGGCATCGAACTGTCGAAGACGGCCGCGCCGCTGATGAAATATGCCGAACGCATCTTCTCGCGCCCTGCCTACATCGAAGCGCTGACGCCTTCCGAAAAAGTCATGCGCCGCTAAAAGATATCCCCAGAAAGCTGCTGCGCAGCCCGCTCTCGACTTGGCGTTACTCCAGCCGATATCGGGCTTGCTCGCGACGCTTTCTGGGGCATCTTGGGCCATGTGTTAAAGTTGTTTTTTTGCGCTGTCCCAGTCTTTTGAATTACCGGTGCGCCCGCCTCATGCCGACGGGGGCGCTCCCGCCTCACAGTGCCTATCATGTCTGAAATCTCAACCAAACCTTATATGCTGCGCGCCATCTACGAATGGTGCACCGACAGCGGCTACACGCCTTATCTTGCGGTCAAAGTCGATTCGCGCACCACGGTACCGATGGAATACGTGAAAAAGGGCGAGATCGTGCTCAACATCAGCTTCGGCGCCACCAGCGGCCTGAAGATGGACAACGATGCCATCCGCTTCCACGCCCGCTTTGGCGGCGTCTCGCGCGAAATCTATGTACCCGTCGACAACGTCATGGCCATCTACGCCAACGAAAACGGCCAGGGCATGGCATTCGAGCCCGTACTGGGCAACGACGACCCCGATGCCCAGCCGACCGACAGCCCGGCATCGGCCGACGTCCCGCCGCCAGTGCTCGCCCCCGCCGCCAGCGCCCCGACCCTGTCGTCCGTGCCGACCGGTTCCCCCGAACAACGCGATGCCCCGCCGCCCGGCGACGACGAACCGCCAAAAAAAGGCGGCCGCCCGACCCTGACACGCATTAAATAGCGTATAATTCGCAACGCGCAGTTTTTGCCGACTTAGCTCATTTGGTAGAGCAGTTGATTTGTAATCATCAGGTGGCCAGTTCGAAACCGGCAGTCGGCACCAATAAATTCAAGCACTTAGCCCAATCCTCAGGATTGGGCTTTTTGCTTTCTGGGCGCCATGTAACCCCTGTGTAACCCGGCTTGATCAATCAAGCCGGACTAACCAGCGGCCTGTCGCACCATGCACCGGTGACCAAAGAGCCCAAAAGGGCTCTTATCGAATAAGTCGCATGCACAGGTGGGACACCCTTCTCTCAAGCACCAAGAACGCGCCGGATAGCCTCTACCGGCCAGGCCAGCCGGCCGTTCACACAGTCGAAGCCGTCCGCGCGCAGCTGGACAGGATCCATCCAGGCGGGAGCCAAGGTCATGCCTTTTCATGCGTATCCTTATAGGTTTGATCCTCAAAAATTTTTCGGAAGACTATCAAAGCGGTATATCATATTGCCTAAAAGACACATCCAACAGACAAACGTAAAGGTCAGGACATCAATGGCAGGTAATAAGACGCTAAGCGCGCGAAACGGTGCGGCCCTCGACGAGTGGTACACCCAACTTTCGGACATCGAGGCAGAGCTGCGCCACTACCGCGAACACTTCAAAGGGAAGGTCGTTTTTTGCAATTGCGACGATCCGTATGAGTCCGCCTTTTTCAAGTACTTTGCCATGAATTTCAACCACCTTGGTCTAAAGCGGCTCATCACAACTTGCTACGCAGGCTCGCCGATCAGCGGCAAGCAACTACCGCTTTTTGAGACCGCTGGGCTGCGCGACATCCAACCGTCGCTGGCGTCGTACAAAGTCGTCATCAGCGAGGTGCCCGACTTGAACGAGGACGGCGCGATCGATTTGGCTGATGTCGAGTACCTGCTACGTCACGACGCAAACGTCATGACGCCGCTAAAGGGCGGTGGCGATTTCCGCAGCGAGGAGTGCGTGAAGCTGCTCGACGAGGCCGACATTGTCGTGACCAACCCCCCATGGAGCCTCATACGCGAGTTCATTCCAATGCTCGTGAAGCACAAGAAGCAATTCTTGGTTATTGGCGACCAAAACTTCATCACCTACCGAGATATCTTCGAGCAAATCGTGGCTAACAACCTCTGGTTCGGTTATCACAACGGCGGTACGAAGTGGTTTCGGGTTCCCGACGACTATGAGATCAGCACCGAGTCACGTAAGAAAGTGGTTGACGGTGTTAAGTACTTCAGTATGGGCAGGGCTTATTGGTTCACCAATTTGGATACCACAAGGCGTCATGAACCCATGACGCTGTTCAAGCGGTACACACCGGACGAGTACCCTACGTACACCAACTACCCGGCGATAGAAGTCAACAAAGTTGCTGAAATTCCCATGGATTACGACGGAGAGATGGGCGTGCCGATCACGTTTCTGGACAAATACAACCCTGACCAGTTCGAGATCGTCGGCCTAAGCATCGACCTAGCTGAGCCGATGTCTCGGTATGCCGTCAAGGAGGACTACATGAGTTCTGGCGGCAAAGTAGTCGGTGGAACAGGAAAATTTTTCGTCCCCATAGGAAATGGTAAGCATTTGGGCGTCTACCAACGTGTCGTTATCAAAAAAATCAGGGCCGCGTCATGAAAATCGAACTGAAGAAGATCAAGATCCGCGAGGTTGTAGAGAAATACCTGGACAACGACGAGGACGGGGTAGTCGGCTATAACGGCAAATTAAACATCCGGCCTAAGTACCAGCGCGAGTTCGTTTACGACAACAAGCAGCGTGATGCCGTCTTGGAGACCATACGCAAAGGGTTCCCGCTCAATGTCATGTACTGGGCAGTCAACGAGGACGGCACTTACGAGGTGCTCGACGGCCAGCAGCGCACCATCAGCTTCTGCCAATACGCGGCCGGCAATTTCTCGATAAAAATAGACGGCCATCCGATGGCGATGCACAACCTGACTCAATCCCAGAAGGAAAAAATCCTTGACTACGAGCTCACGGTCTACGTGTGCGAGGGCAACGACCAGGATAGGCTCGACTGGTTCAAGACAATCAACATCGCTGGTGCGGTGCTGACCGCGCAGGAGCTGCGCAATGCGGTCTACACTGGTCCATGGCTGACACACGCTAAGTCGATCTTTAGCAAGACAAACGGCCCCGCCTACGGGCTAGCGAACAAGTATGTTAGCGGCGCGCCCATCCGGCAAGAACTGTTGGAGAAGGCCCTCTCTTGGAAGTCCGACGGCGAGATCAAGCAGTATATGTCGGACCATCAGCACGACCAAAACGCGAACGAGTTGTGGAATTACTTCCAAAACGTTCTCTGGTGGGTAAAGCAGACCTTCACGACCTACCGCAAGGAAATGAAGGGCGTCGAGTGGGGGCCACTGTACGACAGTAACAAGGCCCGGCAATTTGACACGGATGAGTTGGAGCGCCGCACAGCTGAGATGATGCAGGACCCGGATATTACGAAGCACAGGGGCATCTACGGCTACTTGCTCGATGGCGACGAACGACACCTGAGCATCCGCCAGTTCGACACGCGCGACAGGCGCGTAGCATATGAGCGCCAGAATCACAAGTGTGCTTTCGGCACACATTGCCACACTCCTGGTAATCACGACGGCCAACATGTCTTTGCGATCGACGAAATGCAAGGCGACCACATTACACCTTGGTCTAAGGGCGGTAAGACCATCGCCGAGAACTGCCAGATGCTTTGTATCCCGTGCAACCGCGACAAGAGAGATTTGTAGGGAAACATATAACCATATGAGGATGCAAAGGTGGCGAGATAGTCAAGATTGGAGAGCCTTGCCACCTGCCTTGTCCACCGGCTGCGTCGCCAGCCAGATCGATGCGGCCAGCAACTGCATCACAAGCTGCACAGCAATTCGGCCAGCCAACTGGCGGAAGTGTCCGGCGACAGCGTCATACTCCAGCCGCCCGGACCCGACAGCACCAGTGGTGCCACCACGGTCATTGCAGACTTGACGGTCACCGCCAGCAGCGGCACCATGCTCTGTTTGCCCAGGTGCCGCTTCCAGTAGCCCATCTGCCGTACCGGATAACTCTGCTGCAATACAAAAGCGCGCTGGGATAGCCCGCTATCTCGCCATTGACTGACGCGCTCTTGCCACAATGCCTCTCGACCGATGTTGTCCATCGCGATCTCCTGAAAGAAAATCGCAGCATGCCAAACTGATCGCGCTAATTACAGATGGAGCGGCTGGCCGCTTATAGAAGCTGGTCTCTCAAGCGCAAAGAACGCGCCGGATAGCCTCTACCGGCCAGGCCAGCCGGCCGTTCACCCGAACCGGTCGCAGAGGTCCATTTTCGGCGGACGCCCATACCCGCAATGTCTGCGGTTTTCTCCCCAAGTGGTAAGCAGCACATGCGGTATCGACATGTGTCCGCCGTTCCAGGTCAAGCGGCATGAAGCCCAGCCAAGATTGAGTACCTGCCATCAGGTGTTGTACTGCTTGCGGTTGTTGCTGATCCATCCATCGCCTCGAAATTTGAGCGCCGGACAACAGGCCAACCTCAATGGTCAGCGCCACATTGTCAGGCACATGTCCGACAACGCCGGGGCACTGCCCCAGCCCAAGAATACTGTTCCGTATCAACTTCATCCCTGACGTGCAGTCAATACGCAAGCGCCTTTCGGCGCTTGTCCCCCACCCGGCTTCAGGCGCCGGGCGCAACTGCCATGCGGTCTCCCGCGTCGCGCTACCTGCAAAAAAGACAGGTCATTGGTGGCGCTACACCGGTTTTTCAGATTCAGAGATGGGGACGACAAACGTCGTCCGGCCAATGGCCTGGCTCATGTGTTGGATCGACACACGACCAGTTAAAGCTGATGAGGAGAAGCGTCAGGATGAGAAAAACAGGCTTGCCGGGTGCCGGAGGCGATGCTCCGCTTGTGACACGTCGATGGCGTCTGCTATGCGTCGCTCATTGTTCTGCTGGACCGAGGTAGAAAGCAGTTCGTTGGTCAGTCAAGAGACGTAATAGAAATGGTGCGCCATTCAAACTGGCGTTACTTGAAGAGCAATCCCCGCCATAGCGGGCATTGTGTGTTGAGGTAGATATTTCAGTTTTCAGGAAGTAAATCCCTGGCCATTCCGCAGAGCGAGTCAGCATCATGAAGCAACATATATTTCCTGTCAACAAGTTTCCAATCATGAGCTTGAAGCACTGATACCCGTCCCTGCCCCCTGCAGACGCTGCGATCAAAATGACGTTGCCACAGAGAAATTGGAGTGATATGATTTAAGTGTCGCCATGCGGCCTTATTGTAAATGCAATTTCCTGTAAAAAGTAAGCAACAAAGCAGTTCACAAAATCGTCAGCTTCTGACGCTTCTTCCAGCAAACGCTTGGCGATTGCTCGGCTGAACACGCTCAACATCAGCAACCTTGGCACATCAGTAATTGCCGTATCCCTGAATCTTCTCGTGTATACGCCTGACGTTTCGTGATCTTCACGATTTGTCATCTTGCTCGACCATCTGCAACGTAGTGCCAACGTCAGCCCGGGCAGGAACTTATACGTCTGTGCTCCACCAACGCTGGCGCGCCCAGCATCGCCATCTTGGGCAATTCCTTTCCGCCACGCTTTCTCCTCAACTCCTCTGCGTTTGCCTGGACCTTTCGTGATCAGCTTCACGACTAGAGCCATCAGGTCGATCCGTATGCAATGCAGTATCCGGGTGCGACCGGGCAGATGAGAGCAGTTCCTCGTCTATTCGCACACAACCGTGGGTACGTTTTACTCATACCTGTATGCATATTGGATCAAGGAGGATGGCATGTTTTTTAGCACCAACGAAATAGCGCAGCTTGCTATTACGTTCCCCTGGGGACACACGGCCCAAGTCAAAATCAAGGCAGCAAAACACGGCGTGGCACCGGACGACATCATCCAGGAAGCACGCGAAATAATTCTGGAAAAAGCTCCGGTATTTGACCCTGCCAAAGGCACCCTGTGCCAGTTCGTATTTGGCCACCTGGAGAAAAGAATGCTCCGTCAGTTGGGCGCACACACGTTTGCTGTTTCCATCGACAGCGACGAACATTTTGGTGACAGTACACGCAGCATCATCGCCAATCTGGAGGCGCCAGCAGTGTACGACGACGATTTCCCTCCACCTTCAGATCAATCCAAAAGTTCTAAGGCCTTGTCAATCGCCAGTTTTGTGAGCGGAAAGTCGACTACGGATCTTGCACGGGCCCTTGGCGTCACCCCGCGGCGAGTACTACAAATTCTGCAGCAATTTCGTGAGCAGTACGCGACATCGAACCAGTCTGAGCTTTTCTTTGATGAGGTGTGCTAATGACGTCAGGTAATTATCAAAAACATGCGGACTCTCGCGGCCCATCCCGCATAGTCATAGCGCTCAATTCTCTCTACGCGCGAAAGCTCGGGACGACCACGGCGGCATGGCTGTGTCAAGCTGAATACACCCAAAGGAAAGCTGGAAGCGGCGGCTGGTGGTTCAAAAAAATTCTCGCAGATAGGGATGATAATAATCTGATGATTTCACCCCGATGGGAAATCGACCAGAGCTTTGAATATGAAACGGGCCTGACTCGGTCAAACCAGGGGAAAGCCCGAGAAGCAGCGAAAGAACTTGGCGTTCTTCAGGAGCGGCGCTCACGCAATGGAGGCCGACTTGAATACCGGATCGATCTGGATCTCTTGGCTAAGATCGTGTCCAAGTGGGTCGATGAAGAGCGTAATCTCCAACGTTCAGAAGCGTCGGAAATCACATTCAGCAACGGTGAATCTGGCGCCCTGGAAAGCGAAATTTCGCTTTCTAGTACAGAGAGTATACAGATTAAAAAAAGTAGAACTGCGCCCTCAGGCTCATCAGCCAAGCACGAGAACAGTAGCAAGAAGCGACAACCAAGGGCGAAGATCGCTGGCGTCCATTGCTGGAACGATCTCGACCAGAAACTTGCCAATTCTATAGTGGAAAAATATGGCGAGAAGGCGGTTTGCGACGCCGTATCACAACTTGAAAACGAGGGCGCAAAGCCATTGCCATCAGTCGTCGAAAAAATATTGTCACGCTCAAGCGCCAAGAATATGGTCGAAGAAACGCGCCAGCGGCTGGACAGCTATGACATCAGCGAAATCGACCGAAAGAGGCGAACAGCAGCACGTGACGCAGTGGACATGTTATCGCCAAGCGAACGCGGCAAGCTCATCAAAAAATTCATTGATGAAAACATCGGCGGGGACGCGACATCATTCGAACCTATCACAGGTGAGTTTCGCAAATTGGATGAAAAATTGCATTGCAAACGCTGGCTGGAGGCACAGTTTATGGATAGATGTTGATGCCAACGTCGAATTGATCCGGGCTGCCGATTCCAAGTGCCCCAACTCAAAACCTTTGGAACCGGTGCTACATGCGAGGTCGCTAGTTATGGAAGTGGATCACCGAAAATCGGCAGCTTGGGTCATAAACTCGTCAGAGCAAACACTCGGCCTCAAATTCGGGCAAGGGTGACTGCCTGGGACAACTCTGAACGAAGTGGAGCACTTTGCCGCCGCCCCCCCCCAATCGGCAAGCGTTACCTTTGGAATGGTCAGACGTAGCACAGCATTTTCCAGCATCTGAACGACGTCATCCTGATGCGACACGACACGACACGTCAGTCAGTCCGTGCGTGCGTGCGTATCGTCAACTCACATGATTACCATAGCGTGCCATTAGGGCGCGCACATTCAGTGAGCGCAGCGCGATAAAGCCGCCTGCGAAGGCTTTTTCTTCAAAACTCACCACGGTTTTTTCTGGATCGGCATCGTAGCCCGGGATACAGAACTCGCTGGTGATTTTTGTTCCCTTTCCGAGTTTTGATTGCAATTGATGCTCGTAGACGAACTGCTTTCTCACGGAACGATCACGTAAATCAGCAACGTTCTCTGGATTACACAGATACCCTGAGGTCAAGTATTTGAAGTCGAGCACCACAGCTTCGCTAGCGTTGTTTATGACTAAATCATGCAGATGGTCCAGTAGCGCCAGGTCAGCGAATTGATGCTTATTTTCCTTCATCGCATCTATCGCCAACTTATAGCTCGCCAGCTTTTTTCGTTCCATAAGGTAGCCAGCGTTGCGGAGGTCATCGTACCTGTCGAATAGAACCTCCCATACCATGCCACATACAAAATCCGAATACAACGCACGGGTTGGGTCTTTTAGGAGGTCCTTGGTGAGTTTTTGTCTAGAATAGAAATCTTCCATAATCTCCTGGGAACAGGCGGACAATGCACGCCCCATATGGAAAGCAGTAATGAAATTGGGGATCGCCGCTGCATGTAGCAGCGGCCGTAACTCGTCAGCACCCTTGTTCTGCACGGGGCCGTTACGTGGCCGTATTTTTTTCAGCGCCGCTGTGTACGCAGGAGGAATTGCTGCCGAAAGTGACGCGTCAGCGAGGGTGGTCACACCATGCCGGTCATAGAACGTGGCCTGGAGGGTCTTCACGGCATACAACATCACGGCATCGGGAAACATGTATTTGAATACGCCATCGAGTTCTTCAATACTGCGCAGGGTGAGCATCTGGTTTTCAATCACCATCGTCTGCTCGGCGGGTAGCAAGGACAGGTTGGGCGCCAATTGCGGCCGAATATTGCTGGTATCACAGGCCGCTAGCGTCGGAGACTTCCTGAGTAACAGATCCTCTAGGCAAATGGCTTCCCACACTGGTGCGAACGTACTGATGCCCCATTGCCATCCTTGGTCGGCCTGCCTCAGGCTCCCCCGCAAAAATCGTTCGAGCGCCTCATGGAAATCATGAAATACAGGGTCCTTGTAAGCAGTGGTGCGCTCGATCGCATCCAACCTGTCCAGCATCAGTGTACGCGTAGCCTGCCAGCTATCGAAAGCAAATAAGCCGTCGCCTGGATTCAAGTGGAGCTCGACAAACTGGGCCGCCAACACCTGGATATCGCGGTGCACATCCTCATCTTCCCGAAGCCAACGTTTCACCTCCAGCAGCGCGTAGCAATACATCTGCACCAACTCTGCCGGCGTATGGTCGGCTTCCATCCGTGGCATATTCATCGCGTCGACGAAAAAGCTGTGATCTTCGGTAAAGGTGGCGCGCTCCAGTTCCTGATGTAGACGCGCGACGTCGATCTGTTCGCTACGGCCGTAACGCTGCGCCAGTGTCAATATTTCCAGTTCGTCGAACCGCTGCAGGATACCGTCCAGGATGTCGAGCTGACGGTAGTACAGCACCTCGCCATATTCTTCCCCTTGCGCCAATAACTCGGCACCACCAACGGCGCGTTGTGCTGAGTCCCGATCAGCGGCCAGCGGCGGATTGCAAGTAGCGCGAAACGTTTCCAACGTACGGTACAAGAGAAGGATGGCTTCTTTCGCCAATGTGAATTTCAGCGCAGGGGCGGCGCTGTTAATCTCGGCCGCCCACGCATCGCTACCTTTCGGCAAGTACAGCACATTGTCATGGATGCCTACGAACGAGTATTTCTTTTCGCTATCGTTGCCGGCTTTGACGTGCAATGACGAGAAGTCGATCACTTGCCACTCCACGCTTGAATGCGCTCAACAAACAGTGCCGATTTAACGCTGAAGTCACCAAAGGTTTTCAATTCGACCTTGTCACCGAAAAGCTCTACCAAAGGGCGTTTATCCCGAGTAAATACGGTATCCCACAGAAAGAACATCAATTTATGCTGAATTTCCCTACCAGCCACGACATCTTGACGGGCGCGGATAAAGTAGTAGCCAATTAGCTTGTCCTCCACCTTGCGGATCGATGCAGAGTGACTCAAGAGGAACGCGTTCAATTTCTTGGCGAATGCGCGCCAGTCCTCGTTACTCAAGTCGCCAGGAGGCTCGGACGGCTCAGTATCGTCGATCGGCACATATTCCCAGGACCAGCGGCGTTTAAATGCGCTATCCATATAATAAATCGACTCGTCGGACGTATTCATGGTACCCACCAGACGCAAGTTCGGCGGCAGTTTGATTCGGCGCTGGGCCAGGAAACTCAGATCGCCCTCGAACAACTCTGACAGTTTTCGGCGTCCGTCCTTTTCCGACTCATACGTACCGGGATATCGCGTGCAATGATGAACATCCATCAGTTGGAGTAGGGCCTCATGTTCCATTTCCGAAAGATCCACGTGATAGCTGGACCAGCCGTTTTGTTCACGATCGAGTAACTGAAACACCGCGCCGAAAATCGCCGCACTGTTGCCACGGTTGATTTCGTCGATGACCAGCAACACCTCCTTGGGCGTCGTCGGGGGATTGGCTTGCATCGCTGCATGGAGATAGCTGAGCGCCTGTGCCAACGCCCGCATGAAATGGCCAGGATAATAACGATAACTTACTCGCCCATCAGGTTGGCTGAGTGGCATGAGCCGACCCATGAAGTCTCCGTATGTGTACTCCGGATGAAAAATCGTCTTGACAGAGTACGGTGGCGGCGTCGTTGATGCGATGTGTTGGTCAATTCTATGACTTTTCCCGGTGCCGGGAGATCCAAACAGTATCCATTGATACGGCAGTGCGGTGACTGGGGCTAAGGCGGTTGCTTGCATGAAAACAATTTCCACTAAGAAATAATTGCTTTGATTGTACATCGCATAAATTCGCGGCTCCATACTTACTTGCAGGGTAAGACCTTGGTTGTCTTCCCTTTGATCGTAAGTGTTGATGCCGACTTCAAATTAGTCACGATTGCTTATTCAAACAGCTCCAACTCAAAACCTCTGAATCCATTGCTACACGCGCTTTCGCTGACTACGGACGTGGGTCACCAAAAAATCAGCAACCTAGGCCAAAAGTCTTTCGGAGCCAACACTCGGCCTTAGAACTCGACTTGCGCAAGGACGCACGGGACTTACGATAACTCTTGTCGCGGTCACATTTGCCGCTAAACCAACCCCATAAAGGGAGTTATTTGATGAGTACCGATAAAGTCACGAACCTGACCATTTTTACTACCGACTGGACGAAAGAAGATCGCCGTTCCGTTAAGGCCTACCTCAATGGCAAAGGCGACGGCCGGGTCCTGTGGTGGAACATCAATCGTTGGCTTCACCAGCATTTCAGGCCCAAAGCTTCGCTCGAGAAGATTATGTTTTGCTTCCACTCACGCCACCACACTCTCACCCTGTTGAGCCTGGAATATCGAGCCTATGTCCAGGAGGTGGCAAAAGCAATCCAATCTGAGGGTGTCGTGGTAGGCATTCGAAGCGCAATTTCCTCAGTCCGTAGTAAGCCATTTGTCTGAAGGATCTGTTTGCTCACAACTCGCCTGGGATGAGCATGCCAAGCCATGAACGTGGTGGGCATAGGCGGGAAATAGTGATTCACCCTGAACAATACGAAGACATAAAAATGAACAAACTTATTGAGCATATTAAAAAAGTAGCGATCGACGACATCCGCCTTTTTTTCGAACCGTTCACTACAGTGATACGCCTGACTCGTCGTCTGGTCACAGCCGTGATTTCTCGTATCAGGCAATCGAAGACATGGGACAAGAAGGAAGGTGAGCAATGAAAAGTAGCGCTTTCTACTTGTTACTTTATTTCCATCCGTTAGTGAAGTTTCTCCTCACAATTGTGATTCGGATTTTCGGCTTCCTATCTGTCATCATGCTAATCGCGATATTCTTCAACGACTCCTGGGCGGACATTCTCGCGATTGCTGCACTATTCTTTGTGGTATCGATCAGCGCCGCGATTCTTCAGGCAAGATACACCAGGCTTCTGCTGAAACTCCAACCGGATGAGACTGAATACATTTTTTACGACTGATTGAACAACTAAGGCCGATCGTCGCGTGACAATCGGCCTTGGTACCTCGCATACCTCGATGAAACGCGAGGGAATTAGCAGCATCTTCTAGCCCACTATTCGTCATCTCTCCTCTACCTTACCTGTTTCCCAGTTATCTACTACATCCATTACTCAGATATCAACATTATCTGCATTTCAGATAATGTTGATATATCTGAATAACGGATACCACACATGTCCTTCTCGCCCACCACCCACCGTCTCCTCACGGCGTCGCAGCTCGGCCAGTTGCTCGCATCGACCCGCAAACGGCATAAGATCACCCAGGCGACTGCAGGCACGCGTGTCGGCTTGAGCCAGATTCGCATATCGTCAGAAGAGCCATCCTGACGAAATCAGCGTCAAACAGTTACTCAGCTGGTGCTCCGCACTCGAGCTGGAGCTACAGTTGGGCAAGCGCGAGTCATCCACTGCAAGCAGCTCGGCCGAGTGGTATTCATCACATAGCATGATCTGGTGCTGTGTCGTGGCCGGCCTTGCTCGCAGCTGCGGGCATTAGGGTGCTTGGCATTGGCTGTATTTCTCTCAGCTCAGCTCACGGAATCGCCAGCGCGTGCTCTAGCCACATTTCCGGGTGCCACATGATATGCTCTTCGCCGGCCTTATCGCCCAGTTCGAACGGGAGCACCCACAGTGTCATTCCTGGAGCGAATACAAACGGCGGCAATGGAGCGGAGAACATGGCAGTCTTAGGGTAAATCAGCACCAGCTCTTTGTAGATCTGCTCCACGTCGATATACTTGTGTCCGTAAGCGAAGAGTTGATAGAAGTCGCTTTGTGCGATGCCATACTTCTTGTTACGAGCCATTTCATTCAGCCGCTTCCATTTCGCATCCAGCACGGTCCGGTAGCCGCTGTGTTCAAGCAAAAGGTCGGGACGCAGCTGAAAAAATCCTTTACCTTGGTGCTGGCACAGGTACGTCTCGCGCGACTGTCGCTTTATCAACACCGACTTCGGCAAAGTCCGGCGCAACGCTGCTTCTACAAAACCCTCGAACAGCTTTTCCATCGGAAACAGCATACTCATGCCATGCCAGCTCCCTTGCACCGCTAACGGACAGTGTTGGCCAAGTACTAGCTGGCACCACGGGAGAATCGGCGCGTAATGGGCCATGAGGCGGCCACCACGCCAGGCCTTGAAATCGTACTTGAAGTCCCGCGATGCGCTCACCTCCGCCAGCACTTGCAGTAGCTCATGCGACAGGCGCCAGTTGATCGGATCCTGGGTCGAGTTGGCGACACGCGCCAGGGCAGATCGAATTAGCCTGTTCTCCGGAAAATCTAGTGAAAACACATCGTGACGCGTATGAAAATAGTGGGCGCGATCAGGCGTTTGGCGTAGTTGGCGGATCACGTCCAACTGCCCGCGTAAATTACGCTGCTCTTCTTCGACGCGCAGGTAATCGAATTTCATACCGCGTTTCACAAGATCTTCGAGCGCGACCAAGAACTGGCGGCGCACCCATTCCGACAGCGGCGCGTCAAATAAGGCCAAATCGGCCGGACCAACGTGGCGGGCCGGTAAATCCAACGCGGCTTGAATCATCCGTGTGAGTAGCGCCCGCGAAGCCTCCTTGGTCGAGTCGGCATCATGATGCTTGGGCAGGATTTCGAGGGTGGTGCCGCACGGGGTCTCCAGGATGCCAACGAAATTATCTAGTCGCAACCACTGCGTGCCCTCTACTTCAAGCAGATGAGCGCCGCTGGCACGAAACTGTCCGGCCAAACGGCATAAATACTCGAACGCACTTTTGGAGACGGTTGCCCGGTCTAACGTGGGTGCTATCTGTGTCGTGGTTAATTTCGCGTATTCGCGAACGACAACGAGCTCTTTCAAGTTGTCGCCTGCTTAGCCGCTTTGATCACCTGGGCACCCAGCTGGCGCGTGTTGTGCTTGCCACCTTTTCTGTTCAAGTGGCTAATGCCCAATTTGATTGCCAGTTCTTTTAAAATCGGCAGTGCAACTTGCTCAACATCTTTGTCATACACTTTCACGGTGAAATCTGTCAATCGTTGCAAACGATAGCCACCATATTCAACACTACCATCCTGAGCAATCGGTGCCGTATGCTTAGCCACCGCTGCGCTATCGAGGATGCCCAAGTAGGCCTCAATGCGATCGAAAGCATCTTCATTAATCGCCCATGTCTGCTCTTGTGCCCGTCCTTCAAATTCGTCGCCGAACAGTGTCGCGACGTTACTCTCAGACGGCAGTACGAAACAGTTGACCGGCGCCTTGCGGTGGTCATTCAAGACCCAGCGGATGCGATTCCAGTCTTCAAAAAAATATTCCTTCAGTAGCGGTAATATCTGCTGCTCAAAAATGCGCGCTAGGCGTTCGACGGAAGGATCATCCTTCAACGGCAAAAAGTAAGCGTGTCCAAGGCAGTGCTCCCTATCGAGCAGCGCTTCGATGCGTCGATTCATCAGCTCTAACAGCTTGTCAATTGCAACTCCCTGCACGACAACATCGGCCAGAAGCTCCGGGCGTGGCGGCATTTCTTTAAACACGAAACGGCGACGCAACGCGATATCCAAACCGGTCAACGAGCGATCGGAGGTGTTCATGGTGCCGATCAAATACAAGTTATTGGGGATGCTGAAGGTTTTTTTCGAATACGGCAGCATGACCGACAAGGCCTCGCGATTGCCCGCGCGTTTGCTTGGCTCGACCAAGGTGATGAGCTCACCAAAGATGCGCGAGATATTACCGCGGTTGATCTCATCAATGATTAACACGCGTGCATGCGGACCTTGTTGGACTTGGGCGTCGGACGCCTTCGTCGACAGGAGCTGGCGCAACTTGGCGAGGTCGATCACATCAGAGCCAAGCCGATAGATCGCCTTCATCATGAATTTTTTGTTCATAATGGCACTGCAAGCGGTCGACGGATCGAATACTTTAAGCCACTGCACCGCACGGCTTTGCGTGAACTCATCATCTTCCTGCTCGCGCGGCACATGCTCATAGTTTCCCGTGAGGACACCAATAGCACGAAACTTCGAGTTGCCGTCGGAGACTACAACGATATCACCGACCTGCATCCCAAGCACGAAAGCATTGACCGCCGTGACCGGGTAGTCGCCCGTCGAGTACTCGATTCCATTGTCATGAAAAATGGCGACGATGTCAGCCTTATTTTTCACTTTCGAGAAATCAATGCCCGAACCCCAACCCAATAGGATCCGGTCTCGGTCAATGCACTCGTCATAAACATAATTCTCGTCGCTACGGTTTCCAAGCGACATCTTCCAGATCGTTTTCCCACTAAGGTCCAGATCGACCACTTCATCCACGACGACTTTAGTGGCAGCGTCGTCACAAATCGATTTGAAGACACCTGGGGTCGGTAAGAACCGTAGTTGGCCGCTCGCCTCGTCAGCTTCCGCGCGCAAGCCTTCCACAAAGTCTTCGTAACTGAAACTTTGATGGAAAGTGACGAAGCGCACATGCTTAGATAATTCAAGTTCACCGAATCTTGTGCGCAACTTGTCCCTCTCCCCGTTATGCGCTTCTAGAAAATCAGGATCAAGAATGGCCAGCGTTTCCTCGATCGTGCTATGTGTTTTCCCCGTACCAGGGGGGCCGTACAGGATCTGGTTCAAGGGTGGAATCGAGTCGGTAGTATCGGTCATGGTGTGCGATGATTGGTTAGTGGTCGCAGAAGGAGGTTCCGGCACCTGGTCCAAGGCTTGAAAAGCCAAATATTGTTTTATTGCCGCGCGGGACCCACCGTGGTATTGATTGCCTTCGATGTAATCGGCGCCACCTGAGCTGTAACGCTTTACCAGCGCACCGATCTCTCCAACGTCCTGAATACCGTAAATATCCTTGCCACAGTGTTGGGATAAATCCTCGATGAAGCGCGCGTATTCGCCCGCCGTCTTCGGTTTTTTGCCAGATTCGATCAAGAATTTCTGAAATTTGTCCCTTGCCTGCACTGCACTCTCCCGATCGATCAGCCGTACTCTTCACAACATGCGAAGCGATTATGGTTATCGAATTCCACGGTATATTAACAAGAAGAATGCGGTTTCAGGTTGGGCTTTTTGCATTCCGAATCCTGGACAAGCGCTGTGTCCCCCATCTTGATCAAATCTGCTTTATCTGCTTTCCAGCCATCTATGATATATCCGCCATTCAGATATCTTGACTTTATCTGCATTTCAGATAATATCAATATATCTGAATAACGGATACCACACATGTCCTTCTCGCCCACCACCCACCGTCTCCTCACGGCGTCGCAGCTCGGCCAGTTGCTCGCATCGACCCGCAAACGGCATAAGATCACCCAGGCGACTGTAGGCACGCGCGTCGGCTTGAGCCAGAATCGCATCTCCTACCTGGAGAGCCATCCTGACGAAATCAGCGTCAAGCAGTTACTCAGCTGGTGCTCCGCACTCGAGCTGGAGCTGCAGTTGGGCGAGCGCGATACCTCCGCCACAAGCAATTCGGCCGAGTGGTAATCATGGGCCGCCGCTCACACAGCCAGACGCTCCATCTTTGGGCAAATGGCGACTATGTAGGACGCTGGACGGTCAAGGCCAACGGCGACTCCGAACTCCAGTACGATGCGTCCTGGCAAAGCTCAAGGCTCGGGCGCCCGATCTCGCTGTCGCTGCCGTTCAATCTACGCAATGAACCGCTCAAGGGTGCCAGTGTTGCAAACTACTTTGAGGGCTTACTGCCGGACAGTGACATCATTCGCAAACGCGTTGCGACCCGGTTCAAGACAGGCTCTCTCGAACCGTTCGACCTGCTCGCGGCTATCGGCCGGGACTGCGTCGGCGCCTTGCAGCTGCTGCCCGAAGGCGGCAGACCGGAAGGACTGGCCCAGGTCGATGGCATCGCCCTTAACGAGGAAGACATCGAGCGGCACCTGCTCGAAGTGGTTAGCTCAGAGCGACACGGCGCCGCAGATGATGCCGACGATGATTTCCGCATTTCGCTGGCTGGCGCCCAAGAGAAGGACGCCTTCTTGTGGTGGGATGGGAAATGGATGAAGCCGCGTGGCGCTACGCCCACAACGCACATCTTCAAGCTCCCGATCGGGATGGTCGGCGGGAAAAAAGCCGACTTCACCACGTCGGTCGATAACGAATGGCTATGCCTGCGGCTGTTCAAGGAGTACGGGCTGCCCACGGCAAATGCCGAAATTGCGACGTTCGGCGCGCAACGGGTGCTCGTCGTCGAGCGTTTTGACCGCGTGCGCTCAGCCGATGGCAAACAGCTGTTCCGGCTGGTTCAGGAGGATTTTTGCCAGGCGACGGGAACATCACCGCTGCTGAAATACGAAAATGACGGTGGGCCGGGGCTAAAACAGATGTTTACCCTACTGCAGCAATCGCAGCAGAGCGCTGCCGACATGCACACGCTGATGGCCTCCCAACTTCTGTTCTGGATGCTGCGCGCACCCGATGGCCACGCCAAGAACTTCAGTATCCAGCTACTGGCGGGTGCCGGCCAGTTCAAGCTGACGCCCATCTATGATGTGATGTCCGGCTATCCTGTGATCGGTCCTGGACCCAACCAGTGGGCCGAACGCAAGCTCAAGATGGCGATGGCACTACTCGGAAACAACCGGCACTACCTCGCGCATGGCATACAGCGGCGACACTTCAACAGCACTGCAAAAGCGGTCGGCTACGGCACGGACGCCGAACCGCTCCTGCTCGACTTCATTGCCCGCACACCCGCCATCGTAGAAAAGGTCCGCAGCGAACTGCCTGTGGGGTTTTCGGAAAAGGTGGCCGACAGAATTCTGGGCGGCCTGCTTGATGCCGCGGCCGCCCTTCAACGGATGCCGCCAGCCTGACCGGATACCTCGCAGACGGCGCGGCCGCGCACCGGGCACTAACGCGAAAAACGGCCAGTATTTTAACCTCGGTAAAACATGAGGAAAATCAGCAGCATCTTCTGGCCAGCTATTCCGTTATCCCTCCTCTCAAAGCGCAAACGCCTCGAACTGCAGCTCAGCCGGATCAATGCACAACTGGTACCGATCGTGTTCGACAAGGAGGTCATGAAACGAGCCATCCTGGGACTGTGCGACAGCTGCCTTGATCTTCTCTTGAACAATCCGTGTTGCCTCGCCCAGCAGATCATGCCAGATGAGTGGAATGAACACCTTGGCAAGCCAGGACCTGAGGGCTTCTCCACAGCCATCTTCACTGTAAAACGAAATGACTGACCAGTTCTCATTTCCCTCATCACAGGGAAACTTGGCATCATAGTACGGATGGTTGTAGTACAGCCACATGAAAAGGTCTTCCAGTTGCGCGCTTTGCGGGAACGCCAACAAGAGTTCCGTTGGCATGAACTCAAAACGCAACATCGGGGGACTCTTGTCATCATCGGGATCACTCGGGTTCGACTCCTCGCTCAGCGTCCCCCAAGGAAAAACATACCCCTGCTTATCAAGGTACTCGTCAAGCATGCTGAGTCCCCATCCATCTTTGGATAAACTGCATACCTGCTTGGCAGTGAAAATAGAATATTTGCCATGCACAAGCTCTCGTATGAGCTTTGCTGGCATCCCAAGCTGTACAGGACACGCGCTGATCAACAAGTTCAGCGCCGCTTTATTCACTACCATATCTCGATTGGCATTCACTCTACTTCTCCTATTAACACAACAAAAAATCGTTCAACATCGCTGCAGCGCTGATGCGTAGCGCCAGAGGAGTCTCCAGCCCTGGAGACATCCATTCCACCCCGTGACGCCGGGCATGCTTCGCAAACAACATATGTGCCTGGTCTGCAGTCAAGACCAAGCCCGTACGAGCCATCATTTCCTGAATAAACCGACAGTCCTCCAACCGCGCGGCGGGAACTTCGGGAAGTGCAACAGCGTCAAGAATCCGTAGTGCTTTCTGAATCGTCACGATCCCTTGATCGCTGTCCGGAAAAAGTGCTGAGGACGGCTCGAAGGAACCGATGTACGCACTCGTCACAGACTGCCGGTTGTGTCCCAATGCTTGCGCCACCTTCGCCTTCACGACGCCGCTCTCGGCGCCATCCAGCTGCCCTGGCCCTCCACCCATCGTGGCTGGGATTATCCCGAGCAGCAGCGCATGGTTCTCGGCAAATTGCGCGCGCAATCCGTGTCCTGTTATGCCGGCGTCGGCTTTGGTGAAGCCGAATGACGTCATCAAGTTCTCGTAGCGGCGAATGTTCTGTTCCAGACTGGCTATCTGGCCCGACCAGGAATACTCCCACCCAAGCGCTTTATTTTTCGACACGCGTGCTTTGACGTAGTCGAGCAAATCGCGCTGCGCGTTTGAAACGACGGGAATATTTCGCCAACGACCGCCTTTACCCATCCCCGGAAAAACCTGCAGGTAATGGCCGTAATCCTGAACATGTGGATTGCATTTCAAGACCTCCTCGCGCCGCAGTCCAAAGCCCAACTCGAGACGTAACATCAGACCGAGGCACGGGTCGCGCTCGTCTACCTTGCGAAACGTCTCAACCAGATCAATGCCATGTCCCGACCAGGACTTCGTGGCTCGGGCGGCCGAACGCACTTTCAACAATTCAGGATCTACATCCGGCAGATATTTCTGGACGGCACCGACCATGCCTGGCTTACCGAGCATTGCGCAAAAAACGCGTAATCGGGACAGGTCGTTCTGGACGGTTTTGGCTTTCTTGTGCTGGCAATACCACCAGTGCTTGACGAGCACTTCGATGTGCCGTTCACCGAGATTCTTCGGGTCCTGAATCTTGTAGCCGAGTTCATGCAGCCGCCGAATTGATGCATATAAAACGTCTTTCGTCAGTGTCTGAGTGCGTTCGGACGCCACCTTGCCATTGACCCGGCGTGTGCCTGCCAATTTCATGATGTCGTTCACTTTTTGCTGCCACATATTTCCTCCACAAGAACTATCGATACCTCTTATCACCAGACGCGGAAGTGCAGCGGGTCGAGCGGCGGGGGTAAGGCTCCCGTCTTAAATAAACCGGTTTCGCATCAGCGGGCCTTACTGCCAACCACCGATGCGCCGAGCCCTTGCGGTACTCGGTTCCTCTTCCCGGGAAGAGAACTGAACATTGAGCAGTTTCTCGCTACGCGCTCCCGGACCAGGTCCGGGCTTTGAGGGCGCGCGCCTCCAGTTATGGAAAGACCAGTGAGAGCTGGCGTGACGTTCTTAAGCGCCGTGCTTGACGCACATGCGGCCTGAGGGGTGACTAGCCCGATCACGATGTTTGCAGTTGAAGTATTGGAGGGTGGTGCTCTTCGGAGCGAAGAGCGAATAGAGATATGGCTATAGCGTGGCCGTCCGCCCTAACGACTCAAGCAGGAACGCCGATCTGTGATCGAGTTTTCCCTGCCATTGCGCTGAAAAGCCGATGACGACACGTTTTTGGGATCACTCTGTACCTGCCTGTAGAGCCTTGCAGACAAGACTAGGCCTGATAAGAGCTGATTTTTTGATGGTGATGAGTGTTCGCAATCGGATGAAAGCAAACGATGCCAAAAGCCTGGCGTTGCGAAAAGCTGTTCTCTCTCAGTGGACAGAACAACTTGAAAATTAATTTATAAAAATGCCGAAGGCCGACGCTGGGTACTTTATCCAAGCGTGGCTAGCGTGTCAAGAAACATTGTTTGCAGTGCCGCTTGTCTGGATTTCCTCACCTGGTGATAGCTAATGACGGCGCATTTTCGAACCTCGATATTCGACACGGACTGCTTTCTGGTTCCGGTTGCGGCTCTTGGTTGCGATAGAAACCTGACTTGCGCACGCCGGCTTGCGCTTTACATTAAATCTTTCACTGACACTTGGAGTTCTAAATGGAAAACATCTCAATCGCAATCGATGGCGGCCACTCAATGTTCAAAATACGCGCAGCCTCGCTGGCTTCTCCAGCCGAGCGTCATTCGTTTCAGATCCCCACTGTCGTTATCCCCGCGATCACGCTGACGAACGAGCAAACACGACAAAAAGCTGAACTCGAGACTGTCGAGGTGGATGGACGCAGGTACTTCTTCGGTGATACCGCGTTGCGGCAAGGCCGCTCGGAAGTGTACACAGGACAAAACGCGGATTGGATCGAGAGCCCCCAGCACGATGCATTGGTGCTGGGAGCATGGCGCAAGGCCATGCAGGCACTTGGCAATCCTTCGGCAAGGGCGCATCTGGTGATGGGCTTGCCAGCCAAGTTCGTAGGGCCGCAGCGCGACACGCTGCGCGACCGCATCGTGGCTTTGCTGACCCCACGCCTTCTGCCCGGCCAGACGCTCAGGGTGATGGTGCAGAGCCAGGCGGATGCACCGCTGCAGTGGCTCTCGATTCAGAATAACGGTTGTCTCCACCCGCAGCGAGATCTCGACAGCGAGGCCTGGGGCGTCATCGAAATCGGCCACTACACAACCGACTTCGCGCTGTGCGATCGCGGCTCCATGATGGAGTACGCTGCCATATCGTGCGCAGGCATGCACTTGGTCTACGACGGTATGTCCAGCGCGCTGGCGCAGGCCAAGCTGCCAACATCACTGGACGTGGTCGATGCGGCAGTGCGCAGCGGAAGCATCAAACACTTCGGGCAGCGGGTCGACGTCTCTCGCTTGCTCAATCAGGCGAAAGCCGGCTTCGAAGCCGTCGTCATGGATGAAGCCAACCGCGTATTTGGCCAAAAAGCGGCCGTATTGGACGGCATCATCATTGGTGGTGGAGGTGCCGAAATGCTTCTTGATGGACTTAAACAACGATATCCCAATGCTGTCACCAGCGACGAACCGCGGATGATGGTCGCGGAAGGCTTCTGCCGCCTCGGCCTGTTGTCATTGCTGCAGTCCTGATCCAGGGATCTGCCATGTCGACACCAATGGATAAGCCGCCCAAAATCGGTACCGAGATCACCGTTCGCATCAGCCTGACTTTTCAGGAGGCACCGGACGTCCACACGCTGTTGGCGATGACGCCAGTGCGCGAACGAGGCAAGCTAGTGCGGCTGGCCTTGGAGCGATACATCGCTGAGATAGGTCATCCAGCAGGTGACGTCGAACAGCAGATCCATGCCATCTCGACATGGCTGAGGTCCCGAAGTGGGCGGGAAGAACAGACGGTGGCTACCGTACGCAGTTCGGAAGCGGCGGGCCTGGTCGATGCTGGGAGTACAACCCAAGTTCGCGAAACGGCAAAGCCTGTGCCAGCACCAGGTGAACTGGCTCAGAAAGAGACATCCAGTTCGTCCTCACCCGTTGCGAGGTGGCTTCATACCTAGGTGGATGATCTCATAATGTTGGCGCCGACCGAAAACTGAACCACCGGGTCAATTTTAGGTCGGCGCCAACACGTAGGCCTCAAATCGTTCTCCAGGTTCATATTTACTCATTAGTAAATCCCTGAATCAGATAAGTTTGACAATTCTGGAAGCGGCGTTGGAAGGCTGGCTCCGGATGCAACACACTTACAGTCCTAGATCGCTGCGAAGGCGTTTGACCATCGTCTCATGATGTTCGAGCACTTGGTTGCCCCAATTTTTGCTTTTTCGTGTGATTTCCGCCATCTTTTTCAGCTTGGGGCTCTGTATTTCGATAGTGGTCTGGAAGTTATGAGCCTTGGTGCTGGGCAGGCTGTTGCCGAACTTCGAATTTGCGCCTACGCTCACAAGAGCCAGATTACCCAACAGATGCAGGTGCTCCTCGGAAAAATTTTCTCCCGATTGCTGTTCATCTGGATGCTGCGGAAAAAAATGCTCGATCGAGTTACGAAAAGAGAATCGGAACTCAGTTGGTTTTTCTTGATCTATCCAGAGTAAGTAGTCGAGGTAGGTAAAAACAATGCGGTTGATGTCGAAACCAGTTGGTTCTGAATCTATGGGAAAGGCTTCTCTAACTTTTTGGCGTGCATAATCTCGAAGCACGTTAGCAAGATCAAGCTCCGTCCACTTGTTGGGGGAGCATTTGACCCCAAGCTGCAGTAGCCGTGTTATCCAGTGCATTGTCTGTGGGGATGTGTAGGTCACGCGCAACATCGATTGGAGCATCAATAGTTCATTGGTTTCCGCATCGACGTCCCCATCTTCTTCAACCTCGTCGCTGCCCCGCGAAAACGTGTTGATGTAGCCGAGAGTCTCCCGGTTTTTGGAGGTACGCTTGATGAGCCGCTGGAGAGACCAGTCGCCTTCGTCACTGTTCGTGGCGGTGTATTGCCGCTTGAGTATGAAGCTATCAAAGAAATTTCGGCAGCGCAGCAAGTTAAAGGCGAACAACTGAACCTGTCGCGACTTCTCTGCGCCAGAATTGTCTAAAAACTGGTCGAATAACTTGATAAGTCCCTTGTCGTCCAGCATCTCAAACTCGTTACCGTTGTCGTTGCCACTCACCACTTTAAGAACGTGCAACAGGAAGGAGGGAAATTCAATTGTGGAGCGGAACCGCACGTTATCCTGGTCCTCGCTGTCCTCGGGCACACGCATTTTGACGTACTTCTCTAGCGCATCGTCGATCGTTAAAGATGCGTTTTGACGAACGGCCCCGGCTGCAGTAGTCGTGACAACGGGACTACGAATCGTTACGAGTTGTTCAAAGCCCGTGACCGAGAGCCACGACCAGTCGGCGCCAAAGATTTGATTGCGCCGGTGCAGGTCGCCCCGCGTTAGTGACATCTGAATGTAAGAATCCATGTCTGAGCAAGCCTCCCAGATCCATGCGAAACAAGCCTGCTGGGCAGCGTCGTCCAAGTGCTGCATCAGTCGTGCCTTAACGATGTCAGCCTGCTGGAGCTGCTGACCCCGGGTGTTCATTATCTCGAAGTAACGATTGAAGTCGGTCTTGCTGGGTAGCGATGCCCGAACGACTGTCACCTTCGTGCGCAGGAAATGAGCAAATTGGCGCTGCTTGTCGTTCCCCTTGATATGCTGGACCATGAATTGTCGAATGACGTTGTAACCTTGATGGATCCCGGCGTCTTCGGTGATTGCCGAGTACTCCGACGAAATAGGGTGCAGCAAGGACGCAGATGAAATTCTGCGTAGCGCCTCTGTCGCGCGGGGGCGCGACTCGTAACGCAGACGGTCCTGGTAACCTTTGCTCGAAACGCCCCTCTCTGCCAAGAAGGTCAGGAGCAAATAAAGGGTTGTGAGCCGTTGCTGACCGTCGATCACCTCAAAGTAGATGTACCCCCCTTTTCGTTCGGTGACCATGAGGTTCCCGAGAAAGTAACTGTCCACCTTCTTATCATTGATCGCGTCCTGGATGTCTCGTAGTAGTTGCTCGATCTGTTCGGCTTGCCACGCATAGTTCCGCTGATAGATGGGCACGGTGTAGATCGCGTTTTGGTCGTCGAACAGTTCGCCGATGGTTAGCAGTTGAGGGACAAGTTCGTTCATTTATATTACGCCCAAGAATTGTTTAGAAACGCAACGAGTTCTTTCTCGTGCGCGTCGTTATATGGCTTGCTCGACATGGACAGTTGGCGAATGACGCGGCCAGATTCGGCTTGCCGCATGAGTGCAAACGCAGAGGCTTTCGATTGATCGCCTCGCGCGCGATTATCGATTGACGCGTACTGAACGCGGAGCAACTCCACCCGCAGTGAGTAGGCCCAAGCAAAGAGTTGGTCCTGCGCGGTGCCCAGTTCCTCAACTCCAAACTTGTTCGTGTAATACAGGAGCGCAGCCAAATAAAGTTCAGAGACGTATCGATACCGACTCCGACGCCGAGATGGGCGTAAGTTGGGAACGTCGCTGTTCTCATCTGCAACGACGTTGTAGTACGCAAACTCAGCCCGCCCAAAGGCAAACCCATTCCGGGCCAATTGCCTCAGCTCAGGCAGCATAAACGCCACCATTTCAAAAAATGCTCGCCCGGCCATCAGCGGCGCGTCGAGTTGGAATCGGCTTCGGTCAGCATCACGCTTCTCAATATCGGACGTCAATGCTCCCCAAGCATGCAGCATGGGTATCGCGACTTGCGCCGCGATATGGTATCTAGCATTCGGTGACCGACTCTTTTTGGGTGATATCCCTTTGAACATGCCAATGTCACGAATAGTGAACATCGGTGCCTTCTCTCCACGAGTCCAGCGCGCAATTCGGTATAGATACGTAGAGAATAGTCGATCTAATTCATCGTCCTTGACTGATTCCCAAGCCTCAACGACCGCTGCTTTCATAGCTGCTGTTTCGTCGTACATTTCGCGGAGATGGTATGCCTTGAGAAGATCATGTGGCGCCAGCGACTTGCCGCGGTAGTTCTGGGAATCGAAGACACGAAAGGCCTCATCAAGATCGTCAGTCTCGACACGAACCAGTTGACACTTCTCTCCAATGAAATTTGCGAGTTCGCAGCGTTTTTCTTCCAGCAGAGCGTCGAGAGGCCCGTGAAGAGCTGTCCACACTCGACCGATCGGGTTATCAGCATAATCGCGACGCATGGAATCTTCGGCACGATTCAAAAGGCGCAAAATTATACGCAGCGTTAACAATCGCTGCTGGCCATCGACCACGTCAAGGATCATATCGTTGCGGTGAAGAATCACGGCACCCAAAACGTACGGAATGTCGCACCGTTCGCCGTCTTTCATCGCTTCCTGAATATCATCAAGCAACTGTAGTGCGGTCGCCGGCTCCCAACTGTAGGGGCGCTGATAGGGCGGAATCCGCAGTGGTTCGGCGAGCAGTTTGTCAACTGCGATAGCACTGACACCGGCTATTTTAATGGTCATAATGATCCTTCGCACTAGTGAACTGCTGCCTAGCGCTACTCTAAATGAATTGAAGTAAACAAATAAATTATGGAGATAATGACCCGTATCTCTGTTAGCGGCGAAGAGTTTTTGACCCAAGGTCGCCGGTTCTCAATGACCCACGCCCGTGATCTCAAAGCCGCATGCAGTAAGAATTTCAAAGGTCTTTAACTGGGTCAGTTGAAATCGGCAGCGTGGGTCCGTTTGGCATCGGCGCCGACAGCGCCGGTTCCTCGCAATAGCCAAGTAGTGCGATTCAAAGTCTGCCCGTGTCATGCAGGAGCTATCAATGGACACATCGGTCATCGGTCTCGGCGCGGGAAGCGAGATGTGGACGTTCTAGGCATACGCATCCGAGGCGTTGTCGGCCAGTTCCTTGAGCGCCCTCTCCGTCGATGGGTATTCTTGGCTTAGCAGGCGGGCCAACCTCGAATCGGCTTGAGAACGTGCAGTCTTCGCTGCCATTCCTTGCTCCCTCTTAGTTTCGCAATTACTTCGCGGTCCCTTCGATTCGTATCTCACCAAGTACAATATCGATGCCAGCCTTCTTAAAATACTGTTGATTCCGCTCACTGTACATTCCCTTGGGCATCGGGATCAGATCATCCTTCGCATCATGTGCTTCGCCTGGCTTGTACTCAGCCAAACCATAGGGCACAACCACGCCACCTATGTCTGTTAAGACATACCTGTTATGAAGTGGGTCTCCTGCGTCAGGATGCTTCAGACAATAGAAACTCACACTCATCCCAGCAGGTAGGAGCTTCGGAATTTCCCGCAGAGCTTTTACGCGGAGATCATCGGCGACGCGGGTCATTGCCTCGCGCGTGAACTCGCCCTCATGAGGTTTGTGTTTTTGCTCAATGCCAGTCATTACGATGAGCTCAGGCAAGCTACTTCCACGACCTCTTTCCCCACAAGCAGCCCGAACTAGTGCGGCGAAACTGGCCTGATACCGGGCATTAGCGGCATCGAAATATGGATCTACTAACACGATGTACTGTGCCCCACGTAACATCGGTTCTATGGCGGCAGCCAAATCCTCAGCGGACTTTTTAGTCGCCATAATGGTCGGCAGGTACCAGCGCACATCTCGAAGGTTGTCCCACACTTCTGGAGTTATGACTTCATGGCACTCAATGCCATCTCCGGTGGTTGTCATGATGGCGTGAAATGGCCGCCTTCCATGCTCGACAACCGCCCCCTGCAGCCACGTACACTCTGCCGTTCGCTTCACATCTCTTTGAACCGTAAACTCAGAGAGCCACTGAACATAGGACTGCAGTTCCGGTTGCGCATTTTGAAATTCCAACGAGCTGTCGTCATAACCAAAGTGCTCATAGAACGCACCATACACTTCGCCGGCCCAATCTTTTGGATAGTCGGAAACGAGACGGCGTTGGTCCATCCCGAACTGCCCGACAAAGCGCCCCTTTCGGCCAATCGCCCAATCTACGACAAGCATTGGATCTAATGCGTACTCGTAAATCACGGCGCTTTTCCCTCAGCCGCAGCAACGCGATCTCGAATTTCTTTCGGAAGAGCTTCACGCATTCGCTCAGGGAAGAATCCCCGTGGCCACCGATCGGTGAATTTGCCATTAGCATCTAGTCCAACCTCAACGGCACGTACCGTACCGGAATCGTCTCGGTCAAGGTAAATGATATTGACTTCGGCTGCTGAAAGAGGTGCATGCTCAGGTGGCAAATCACCCGCGCTCGTTTCTCGAATTCGGCGCTGCAAGCGCATCACCAAGTGCTCACTATGGGTCTCTATTAAGAACGACAAGCGTTTGTCTTGTGCGCCATCGATGAACAAGTCCCCGAGCCCAACTTGCACAGACGGATGAATGTGCAACTCTGGCTGCTCAATGCACACAACGCTCGCGTTGCCGTCCTGGGCTGCCACAACAACAGGCAATACCTGCGAGATGCCCACGCCTACGTCTTGCGGTTGATGGACGAGATTAGCCGCATCGATAAGAGCGAGACGGCTACGTATGCGGCCATTGGGGCTGCTCTGTGCCCCGTTGATCTCGAATTCCTGCACGCGCTTGCGGGTGATAGCGTAGCCGGTGTTGAGCTTGCCATCCCCTTTCATCCATTCACTGCAGCTATCCACAAGGCTTTGCGGTCCATTAAGGAGCGTTTCCCAGCCGGCCATTCCATCTGACCAGGCGGCGTCGCTCTTGGTTAGCGACACATCGAAGCCGCGCGGTGGGATACGGCGCAAGGGACCGATGTACCGCAGCTTGCGCAGTTGCTCGCGCAGCAGAAGGGCGGGGCCGATCGTTAGCCAGGACAAGAATGCAGTGAACTCGCGAGCGATATAGACGTTCGCAGCACCCTTTGCTCCCGGCGCAGGGATGAACAGCATTTGGTCTAAGCGCGGCAAGGCTCCGTTGAAGCCATTCAGCCAGGAACGTAAACCATCGCCGGGCCGCTCAATGCCGGCCTCTTGAATGGCCAAGAATATCTCTGAGAGTACTGAAACCTTTCGAGATTGAGCCTTGCTTTCGTCGCCAGTACTCGACTCTGACACATGCAGACCCGTCGAGTCCGCTTCACCCAAGTCACACGGGCTGATCCAGTCATCCAATTCCGCCAGCAGCGAGTCGATGTTAGCGGCGTCAACCATGAAGATCGAGTTCTCGCGGTTAATGCGCATACGGATATCGCGCCCGTCGGATGAAGCTTCCAGCTTAACGCACCAATCTCCATTTGTGGCAATCTCATAGCCCACGACCACCGGCTCTTCCCGCATGCTGTTCCAGCCGATGATTAGGCGCACGCTGACGGTATTGACCTTGCGTCGTATGGTTTGCAGCGTTTCGTAGAAAGACCACACCTCGCCGTCATTTGTCTGCCAGTCTTCAAAGGCGTCAGTCACCAACTCAGGGATGAAAGCGTCGCCAAGGGCCATCTCTACTTCAAGTTCAATCCTGCGATCGGAAACCATTTCTGCAGGCCCAGCCCGACCATGCAGCACATTCAAGAAGCCACCAAGGTCAATGGAATCACCACCGTTCAAGGTGCGATCAGCATTAGCATTATTGCGCTCTAAAATCTCGCGGATGTATTGCAGTGCATGAAGGACGCTGCTCTTTCCAGCGCTATTGGCACCGAAGAGCAAAGTGATGGGACGTAGCTCAATACGGACTTCGTCGGAAATACCTTTGAAGTTCTTAAGCGACAGCGACCGGATCAGTGAGGTCATAAATTTCTTTCGTCCCTATTAAGCCGAGTTGGGGGGGTAAAGTACTTAGATGAAAGTGCGGCAATCAATGCCTCTATTTCATTTGAACCAGTGCTTGCGCTCTGGGAAAATTTGGTAATTCGCGCCAGAAGCATGTCGAATTTGAGTTGCACATCCAAAGGAGGCTTGCTGACCATCAAGCCTTTGACAATGCCCATATTCCAACCTTCCATGATGGCACCCTTCGATTCGCGCTGAGTCTGCGCCCGCACTTCCGGGTCCCAGCGCAGGCAGGCCCACAGGTAGGAAGACCGCATCTCCTTCTGATCGAGCGATAGGGTACAAAGATGCTTGGTGCTGATACAGAGTGGTAGGTTATCGGGTGCGACTGCAACCCTACCCGTGGTACCCATGATCGTGACCATCACATCGCCGGGGCGGACGGTGTAGCGCTCAAGCTCCGCATACTTTTCTTGCGAGATGAATCGACGCGCGCTCCAGGTAAAAGCATTGGTGACGACGTTGTCGATGCCGAGCACCGGGATTCCGGCTTCAGTGAATTCTGAAACGAGCAGTTGACTGCCGAAAGGTCCCGTCCTCGCTGCGTTGGGAATATTTGCCAAAACACTTTCAATTGAAGCACGGTCGGAATGTCTTTTAGCCAGATCTAGGTATGCGGAGCGAAGGAACTCATCGACGAGTCGAATGACTTCCTGTCGATTGCGGCGCACGCTGTCCGCCTTGTCGAGGATTGCTGCGATGCGTCGCTGCTCTGTCAATGAAGGTAAATCAAGCTCAATCGCCCGAATTTCCTTGACCGAGAGATGCTTCACCGTCACAAATGGCGTGCGCGCCTCGATGGCTTTCAGCTCACGAGGAAGGACTTGGCACAGATAGGCAAAGTCTAGGTAATTTGAATCAGGAACGATTTTGCAGACCCGTTGATTGAGTAGAGCTGCCCCTCCCCGCCAGACGGATGCGTTAAACTCTCCATCCATCCCGACAAGCAGGTCACCGTCATCAACAATAAAGCTTCTGTCGTACGGTCCGGAATAGCGTGTCTCTGTGCGTCCCCGAACTACATCTCGAATACGAATTAGTGGAATGCCCTCCGCGACATTGAAGTATTCGGATGGAAATGCAAATCCTGAGGTGATCTGGATGAATTCACCCAAGTTTGCACGGGTCACAGCATTTCCCCAAGGTCGGCAAGATCCTTGCAAATTTGTTCTTCGAGGGAGACCAATCGCGCAAGAATTTCCGATGGCGCCTCATGCTGCTCTGCTACGTGGAGATGTAATTTGTACCGATTGATCGACAAGTCGTAGTTCTGCGACCTAATGTCATCAGCGGCAACATCAAACGCCTTCGCCCTCCGATCGCTGAAATCGCCCTGACCTTGGCACCACTGCAGATACTTGGCCTGCACGTCCGACATATCGCCTCTGCCGTCACCGATCTTGTTTCGCTTGTCATCCAGCGTGAAGCCGTCGGACTGCACGTCATAAAAGAAAACGTTCTCGGTCCTGCCGCCCTTGGCAAAAATGATGATGGCGGTTGATACCCCGGCATAAGGCTTGAATACGCCTGAGGGCAGCGAGATAACGGCCTCAAGCTGATTGTTCTCAATCAGATGCTGACGCAATTGCACATGAGCCTTGCTAGAGCCGAAGAGCACGCCGTCTGGCACAATGGTGGCGCTGCGTCCGCCCACCTTAAGCATGCGCAGAATGAGGCCGATAAAGAGCAGCTCAGTCTTCTTGGTCTTGACAGTGCGCAGAATGTCCGGGGCAACGTCCTGCTCGTCCAGGCTACCTTTGAACGGCGGGTTGGCGAGAATGAGGTCGAAGGCATTCTTGGAACCTTTGGGATGGCGTTCTTCGAAGCTCTGGCTCAGCGTATCTTGGTAATGTACATCGGGCTGCTTCACACCATGCATCACCAAGTTCATGGTGGCGATGCGCAACATGGTTGCGTCGAAGTCGTACGCATGAAACATATCGGTGTCTACATGCGCGCGGTGCTCGCCGAGTAGGTCGCCGCTGTATCTAGTGTGTTCTTCACCATCGATCAATTCCTCATGTGTACCAGCTGCGCTGCTGTGGTGGCGCAAGAGGTACTCGTAGGACTCGATCAGGAAGCCGGCGGTGCCGCAGGAAGGGTCACAGATGCGATCGGTAAGCTGGGGCTGCATCAGCTCTACGATCATTCGAATTATGTGGCGGGGTGTACGGAACTGGCCGTTGATGCCGGCGGTGGTGAGCTTGCTGAGCAGGTACTCGTAGAGGTCACCCTTGGTATCACCCTTTTCTAACGGCAGTTCGTGCACGGCGTTAACTGCCTTCACCAGCAGCGATTCCTTTTGAATCATCAACTGGGCGTCTTTCATGAAGGCTGCGAAGTGACTACCTTCACCACTGCTGCGCTCGGCCAGGCGGCGGAAGTGGGGGAACACACGGTCCCGCACATGGGGCAGCATTTCGGGGCCGCCGTAGTGGCGCCAAGTTTCCCAGCGGCAGTCTTGATCTGCATCGCCGAACAGACTGGGTTCGCGTTTGCCCGTAACGGCGGCGCGCTTCTCTTGGGTGCGCTCCTGCATGTCCAGCAGGCGGCTATACATCAGGAAGGTGATCTGCTCGATGACGGTGAGCGGGTTGGTGATGCCGCCGGTCCAGAAATCGGTCCAGAGGCTGTCGATGCGGCTTCGTAGTGCGCCAGTGATCATACGCGTGCTTTCTTCATGTTCGTTGTGGTGTTAGTGCGCAGCAAGGGGGTGAAGCGGCTCGCCGAAGGCGCGTACCAGGCGCACCACTTCATCAAGCTGCATGGGGTTGGGGAAGACGCCACCTAGGCCTTCGGCGTGGACCGTGTTGAACGGTGCGTCGAATAACTGCCCGACTGCAATGGCGCCGAACTGGCGGATGTGGTCCTTCAGCAGCGTGAGGAAGCGAAGCTGTTGACTGTTGAGTGCATGCGCTTGCGCGAAGGCCGAGAACTGAACATCCACGGCCGCGTGATCCAGGCCGACGATGCCGCGCAGTATTTGCGTCAGCTGCACGGCGGTGTCAGGGTAAAACTCACGCAGGGTGGAAAGATCGACATCGGGGTTGCGGGTGTGTAACAGGCTGTTGAGCTTGTCCAGCTCTTCAGGCGTGATGCGCTCGCCACGGCGCAGCTTGAGCAAGACCGGATCGGTTTCGAACAGCGGCTCTAGAGCGGACTGTACGGCTTTACGGTAGATGCTGAAGTCGACAGACTTGATCTTGCTCGGCCGTACATGAACTTGGTATTCGGCTTCGTCCTCGCGAATGTCCAAATGAGGTTTTGGCATGGGCGGGGGGAACGCGGGGCGATTGGCTAACTCCATCACGTCGCGCAAGGCGGTGCGCATAGCATCAAGCTGGGCGAAGCTGGGGGCTTGCCAGAAGGCGTCGGTGCGCAGGGCTTGCAGCTCTTTGGCCTTGGCGCGGACGGGGTTGAGATGCGGAGGCAGGCGGCCAACCCATTCCAGGATAGCTTCTCGGTGAGCATTGGGCTGGCCGGGTTCTGCGATGGCGGAGGCTTCGGCCTTTACGAGCAACAGGTCCCAGCGCAGTGCATCACCCTGGCCGCGCACATCCAGAGCGCCCATAAGTGGCGCGACGGTGTCGGTCAGCACTTGGCGGGTGATAGGGGCGAACTGGTGGACCAACTTGGCATCGCGCGCCTGGTTCACGGCTTGCCAGTTCTCGCGCACTGAGATGCCGCCATCAGGCAGCGCGACGGCGTCTTGCTGGATCTGCAGCGCTAGAACATCAAAGGCTGGGATATCGGAGCGCGCCAGCGCCAGGGCCGCGAGCTCGATGCGGGCCTCGTAGCGGCGCTGCGTTAGTGGCTTTGGAACCGTGGGTTCGACCTCTTCGGCGTTCAGGTCGTGGAAGGCGAAATTATCCCAGTGGTCGAAGATAAGGAACTCGCTTTTGTCTACGCCATGACCGAAAAGATCTTTGCATAAACGCGTACCGCGGCCGATCATCTGCCAGAACTTCACCTTACTCTTGACTGGCTTGGCGAAAACAAGGTTGACCACCTCGGGTACGTCGATGCCGGTGTCCAACATGTCCACCGAGACAGCAACGCGCAGCTCGCCGTTGGGCTCCTTGAACTGGTCGATCAGCTCTTCAGCGCGCGGCTCTTTGGAGTGAATCACGCGGCAGAACCTGCCGGCGAACTGCGGGTACATTTCATTAAAGAGCTCGGCCAGCAGGCGGGCATGGTCAATATTGCGCGCGAAGACGATGGTCTTACCAGGGAGCTGGCCATCAACATCACGAATGCCATTATCCATCAGATTGCGAAGGATGACGCGATTGGTGCCTTTGTTGAAGACGGCGTCATCAATCTCCTTGGCGTCGAAGTCCAGGGTATTGGGATCGATTCCCTGGTCTTCCAATTGTGCAATCTGCTCATTCGTCAGGTGCGCTGCCCTGATGCCATCGCGCAGGAATTTGGTTGTGTGGGCGACCACACGGAAGGGCACGAGCTTACGATCGGCAATGGCTTGCTCCAGCGGGTAGTTGGCTGTTGGCAGCTTGTAGTCGCACCCAAAAAGCTGGCAGGTACTGCGGCTAACCATCTCCACAGGCGTGGCGGTCAGTCCGACCTGAAGGGCGTCAAAATATTTGAAAAGGTCACCGTAGAGGTTGTAGATTGAACGATGCGATTCATCGGCAATGACAAGATCGAAAAAGCCGACGTCGAAGGACTCGTAGTCGTTGATCAGCCCTTGGTAGATGCCGATGTAGATGCGTGCATCCATCTTGCCCACATCGTTGGCCTGGCCGATGACGTAGATCGGCTCACGAATGAAGTCATTGAAGGCGTTTTTGGCCTGCTTGCGCAGTTCCTTACGATCGCAAAGAAAAAGCACGCGTTTTACCCAGCGCGCATCAATCAACAGCTTGGCCAGCGAGATCGCGACGCGTGTCTTACCAGTGCCCGTAGCTTGCACGACCAAGGCGCGACGGTGGCGCTGTGTGAATCGCTCGGCGACACGGGTGATGCTTTCAGTCTGGTGCAGATAGCCAGCGATGTTGGCGTCGGGCCTGACGTCCTTCAACAAATCGAGCTTCTCGCGCCGCTGGAAGGCGACGCGGTATTGCAGCGTGTCTTTGGAATAGAAGCCATAGACCGTGCGCGGAGGATAGCCGCCAGCATCGTCCCAGACACAGATATCGTGCCCATTGGTGAAGAAAATCATCGGCCGCTGGCCATGATGCTTCTCCAAGGCGTCGGCGTACTGCTTGGCCTGCTCCTGTCCAGCGCGAGCATCGACTAATGTCTTCTTGGCCTCGACAACAGCCAGAGGTTTGCCATTATCATCCCACAGGACATAATCGCAGTAACCTTTGCCCGTCGTGGTAGATTGATGCAGAACCTCAACTTCTTGGCCAACTAAATGATTGCTGGCGGTGCCCTTGGGTACATCCCACCCAGCCATGCGCAGGTCGCGGTCGATCAGCCACTTGCGGGTATTGTCTTCTGTGAAGCGAAGCTGGTTGGCTGTAGCCGCCGAGGATTTGGCAACTTGTACCAAAGCCTGAGCCGATGAAGGCGTAAACGCGGCTAGAGCAGGCGCTGTTGCCCGGTCGGCAGCCCTTAGTTCGGCGAGTTCTTGCAGCGCAATTTTAAGGCGTTCCTCCTTGAGACTATTCTCTTCAGCTAAAGCCTTGGCCTTGCGTTTGAATTCTGCCTTGCTGTCGATGCCTTCAGCCGGAGGATGCTTGAATGCCTCAAAGTCATCAACCTTGCCGTTGAGGAATGTCACGTGCAACCAGCGGGCGAGTTGCCAAGCCTCTTGGACGCAGCGAAGTGCATCGGAAGTCTCGACGTCTTCTCCGTGGGCACCACGATTGCCTAGACGCCGTATCAGGTGCAACTTGTCGAGCACGAGAGGCTGAGCAACAGTTTGAAAACTGGCATTGTGCAGTAAGTCCACGAAGTTGGACTGCGGCACTCGTTCGAGCTTCAACTTAATGTATAGGCAATCAACTAGGCGCTCAGCAAAATTGCGGAGCTTGACTAGCGCACTTTCGGGGTCCGAGTGCGCATAGTGCTCCGCATAGCCACCCATATTAGCAAGCTCGGGATACAAGGCCCGTAAGGGCTCGAAGTTCAGCGACTTAATATCTTGCATCGATACTTGGTCGACTCTCGTGGCATTTATGCCTGTTGTTGTACGAAAGCCGTGCCAGCCCCCCCTATTCGCTTGGATCTTGTATTAGAGGCCTACATAATAAGAGATTTTTCGTCTTGGCAAGAATATTTATGACCAAATAGTCAGTCTCTCATTGCTGCCAGCACAACGCATATAGGCTTTTGAGTGGATTTGTTGCACAAATAAATTGAGAGCGTAATACCCCTTACCCCGGACCGGGTTATGCCATTGCCACCATCATCGGTGTGCCGAGTTGAGTGATGCGGTTGAAGATTGCAGCGCGCACTTGCAACTCGATAACTTGGCGGTCGAAATCGCGTGACATCACTTGTTCTCCTAATAGCTTAAAAAAGCGCATTTGGTTCCCACCAAGCTACGCCGTAGCAGCCGGTCTACTTATTCCATATCCGACGACCAAGGCGCCGCATGGCATACAGTATGGCGTGGCGCGCCTCAGCCCCTGGTTGACGGTCTGGACCAGAATCTTACCCTACTATGCTAGTGTCGCTAATGCGTTTCCAGTTTCTTCCACATTACGGCCATCGTGGATCATTTAGCACCTGCAGCGCAGCGCGCCTTACATCAAAGTTAACCTCAACGCTTTTGGCGAGAGCCGAAAGTACCGCATCGACTAATGTCTTGGTGTGGGGTCCAACTTTAGCAAAGCGGCTGTGAATCCATTCCTCGGTAACCTTCCCACTAGGCTCACTATCGTTCGCCGCGTAGAATAGTTCTGTACCGGAGCGGCAGAGCAGCGCATGGCAAGCATATGTGGCGATTTTCCCAATCTGGCGGTCATCTTGCCCAGGCAATGCAGCCTTAGCGATTTCCAGCAAGTCAGGACGGACCGCACGCATGCGGTGTCGAGGAGCGTAGCTATCCTTCAACAGTGAAGAAGCCGAAATCGATGTTAGAGCGCGCTCCATATGATTGCGGAATTTCGATTCATCGAAGTCATCGAGCGCCTGGTTCTTCAGGTTCCAAATCTCACGCGCCAGCGCAACGTCGTCGTCGCTGATGGGCACCGCCTCCTTCCAGACCACTGCGAACCAGTCCTCAATTTCGGCAAACTCTTTGGTGCCAGGGTTAATCCTAATTCCTGCCTCCAAGTTCCCGGCCGTCACGTAGTCATCAACCCCAAGGCCATTTGTAGACATGTTCGCCGAGGATACGAGCGCTCCACCAGAGGTCACGACGACCTTGGCGTGCAGCCCATTGCGCTGCAGTACCACAGTACCTGGCCGCTTGCGCAAAGCCTCGATGGTATCTGGATTACATGCACCGGACTGCAAATCACAGATGATCTCGCAGGGCCCTACGAGTCTATATTCAGCCGAGCGTCCCCAAAATGCGACTGCGAAGCGAGCGGGCTTAGAGACTTCATCTCGAAGGAGGCTTTCTATCTCTTGACGGACCGCATCACCAGTTGGAAGAAACTTCATAACAATCCTTGCATAGCAGGCTACCCCGCAACAGAAAATCCAGGAAGCCTCTATAGCGATATAGTCCTACAGCTTCTTCTTTGTAGTTATCGTCAACCGACGGTCGTCAGCCGGTTGAGCGCATGCTTTCCTTGCATGAACGCATGGAAGTCACCACGGTTCTTGAGAACAAGTTCTTTGCGGACGCCAACGGCCACCGCCAGCTGGGCGCTCAGCTCGACCATGTGCAGGTTGGCTTCTCGGTCGAACGACAGCTTCATCAGGTCGTTCAGTCCCCGGTAGCGTCGTGCCAGAATCTGCTGGGCCACCTCGTAGCGCGCCAGGACCTTCTGCAGCTGCGTCTCAATTTCTGCAACCTTGGGCTTGAGGTCCTTGATGACGTTGCCGGCCAGCTGATAAAGAACCTTGCCGGCCAGAGACCCAATCATGGCGCCTACGACAGGAATCGGGATAAGCGTTTGGCCAGCCATGGAAGCCAAGCTTACGACCGCAGTTTCACCGCAGACGTACAGGCCGCTTTCCAAGAGCTGGGTCAGCGTCATTTTACCCTCAAGGTAGTCGATGACAAGGGAGCCAACGCCCTTGGCAGCCGACGCGAGGGCCGCCGCCAGCGGGGCCGCCATATCGGCACAGTTTGTCAGCACGTAGATGCCGCCGGCGGTAACCGCCGCAATACCTGCGTTGGAGCCAACCTCGACCCCCATCTTCTTCCAGTCGGCCTTGGTCAACTCACCCTTGAAAATGTTCCGGCCTTCCTTGTGGAAGTTCCAGGCCTGGTTGACGAAGCTAACCCCGCCGGCGATGGCCGCGGCCGAGCCAGCTACCTTCAGTCCCTCGCTCCAATTGGCTTGGTGCTCGGTCCGAATGTCATCCTTGCGCTCCTCGTTATCCTTCTTCAAGTGCTCCTCGTGGCCATCGGTCGTTTCCTGGGCCTTGCCCTGCTGAACTTCGGCGTAGGTCGAGCGAGAGGGGGTAACCACCTCCTCGAACGACTTCCCGGTTTGCGCCTCGATTTCCTCAATGTGAGCGGCGAGGTTTCGCACCTTCGTGTCGCTCAGCCCCTCAATTTTGCTTTCGCCGGCGGCGATGCGTTTCAAAATCTCAAACTGGTCCTTCGGAACCGCGTACTTGCCGCCGTTGGTAACAAAGTCCGGATATTTCGCTCGGTGCTCGTCGATGTGGTCCAGCCCCTTGCGGACGCCGTTGATGAACTTCGATTGGTAATCGGTGTCGCCTATCCGATAGTCGGTCTTGTCGATGCGACCTTTTTCCAGGTCCAGGGTCGCGGACGGCTTGTTTCCGGCAAGAGCGTCCTCAGCGTTGGTGATGTGCACCTCAATCGCCTCGGCGATCTCGCCGTGCTTCGTCTTGTCACTGCCGATGATTTTCGACGGGTCGCTCAGTAAGTCGTAGACCTTCTGCACATGCCCCATAGCGTCTGCCATACAGGCGTCCTGGCGAGCGAGCGCCGCCAGCTCATCGGCGATGCGCCGAGCGTTGACAGCATCGACACCAGCGCCTATGACCTGGTCGACTGCAGGAGAGCCTTTCGTCTTGGCTTTGCTCATGCCTCCTCAGCCTCCCGCTCGGCCTCTCTCTTGCGGCCTCTGCGATAGCGTCGTCAGCCGTCTTGGTCATCAGCGCCGACAGTGTCAGCACGTTGTTGATGATGCCCCCCAGCAAATCTTGGTTTTCCTCGGTCATCATCCGGTAGTTCGTCGCCTCGTTCTTACGCAGCAGCTTCCTGATATCCGTGTTGATGGCCTTGATAACTTCCGAAGTCTGCTCTTGCAGGTACACCACGTACTGGCCTTGCAACGTCAGCTTGGCAGTGTACTCACTGACTTCGGCACAAGCCGCTGCAGCGTCCTCCGCAATCTTGGCGTTCTTTTGGGAGGTGTTGTAGAGCGACCAGGCCGAATACGCCAACAGGCCCAGGCCAATGACTTGACCGACAACAGGAATAGCCGTCGTTGGCGCCATCACGGCTCGCGCAGCAAGCCCAGAGCCCAGCGTACCGGCCAGAGACGCCGCCACCGCCGACGAGATGCCCATCGACAGCGCGGGACGGGCCAGCGTAAGTGCAAGGGTCTTGACCGTACTCGCCCCCAACGCAGAAAGCAGCGCCTCCGATAGCAGCACGCCATACAGAGCAGAGGTGCTGATGCCCAACAGCCTGGCGAGCGAGTCATCGTCAGCCTTCGCTGCCTTCTTGAGCGCCTCGTCGTAGACCGAATTCGCTCGCATCTTGGATTCTTGCGACCAGAACTTCCGGATGGCTTTGGAGAACAACTGTGGAGCATCCGCCAGAGAATTGACGACCTCATCTACTGCCATGATTGCAGTCACTGCGGTTACCGACCGCGCTATGTGCAGCGTGTCAGAAGATTTGCCGAGGGTAATGATGGCCTCGCGAAATTGTTCAAGGGCGGCTCGCAACTTTTCTTGCTGGGCCTTGGCTTCGTCGGAATTCAGCATTGTTCTTTTTAATCATGAAGATGAAAATGGATACCGGCGCTCTTGAATGCATCGATGAGCATCTCTGTCTGTCCGTTTCTCATTTTTATCATTTCCTTGTTTTATTGCAATAAAAACTTGAATGATGGCCTCCTGAAATCAAGACCTTATCGCTTCGGTGGCCACCCTAGGGAAGCGCTGATCAATTCGGTTTTCTGAAGAGGTTGGTGCGCCAAATGTTCGACCGGCAAGCCGCTCAAGCCAGTTTTCGTTCAATTTGACGCAATGCCTCACGTCTTTCTGCAATCAAGACGGATTACGGGATTCGGTGATCGTAAAACGTCTACCGGCCAGTACCAGGTTGGCAAAGGCGAACAAGGTAAAAAAGCTGTGCAGTGTTCTTAGCCAAGCCGCGATAGCGCGTCTTACGATGACGGAACAGGTTCTTGATGACATGAAACGGATGCTCGACTTTTGCCCGCACGCTGGCCTTCAGATGCTCCAACTTTTCCATCAGGCGACCCAGTTTGTTATTGGGTAGCGCCTTGCGTTTGGAGCGCTTCATGGCCACGTGCCAGGTCACCGTCTTGCCAATGTTTTCGGGCCGTTTTTCCACGCCCTAATAGCCGGCGTCGCCGAGCGCGGCGGTTTCGTCGCCGTGCAGCAGTGCGTGCGCTTGGGTCACGTCGGCGACATTGCCGGCCGTGCCGATAACCGTATGCACCAGGCCAGAAGCGGCATCGACGCCGACGTGGGCCTTCATCCCAAAGTGCCAGTCGTTGCCTTTCTTCGACTGGTGCATTTCCGGATCACGTTTGCCGTCCTTGTTCTTGGTCGACGGTGGCGCGGCGATCAGCGTGGCGTCGACGATGGTGCCTTCGCGCATCATCAAGCCCTTCTCGGCCAAGTGCCCGTTGATCGTGTCGAAGATCTGGCGCGTCAGCCCGTTGGCCTCAAGCAGGTGGCGGAAGTTCAACAAGGTCGTCGCGTCCGGCGCCGATTCGCGGCCCAAGTCGATGCCGACGAAAGCACGAATAGATTGGCTGTCGTAGATCGCGTCTTCGATACCTTCATCAGACAAGCCGAAGCATTGCTGGGCCACATACATGCGCAGCATGCGCGCCAGTCCTATTGGTGGCCTACCGGCCCCATCGACTTTCGGATAGAACGGCTCGATTACCTTATGCAGCTTGCCCCACGGCGTTAGGCTGTCGATCTCAGTAAGGAAACGGTCACGTCGCGTCAGCTTCTTCTTGGCGGCGTATTCGAGGTCGGAGAAGCTCTTTTGCATGATGGATCGCGGGCGGTAAACATAGTGCTATTGTCTCAGGTCAGCTCGCAGCAGGGAACTGGGCCCGATGAATAAATCAGTGGTTCCCTAGGCTATCTGAGTCCGATCGAGTATCGTGAAAGCTTGGGGTTAACAACGTAAACAAGTCCAAGAAAACGTGCGCATCCCCGTCTTTCGATACTTCTGCTTGGTCGGTGTAGTTATGCCCGTAAGTTACCGAAACCCTGGCACGCTTGGGCCTAAAGGCAATCTGTGCAACAAAGCCGGGGGAGTTTAAGAAGCGGGCACGTTGATGCCTACTTCGTAGAGTCAGTGTCGTTAGATGTTTAGTTTCGTGCGATCATATTCCTCGTCGCAGCATGGCCCTGTTCCGGGCCAAAGCTGTGCTTGACGAGTTGATCGGCGGTTTGCCACCGAGATCATCCCACCGGTTACAGCACATCGCATAAACTTCAGTCCATGAGCTCACGCATTCATCCCCAAGCCCGCACCACCCCGAAGATCCGGCAGGAAATCAAGGACTCCGGACTGTCCGACCGCGAGGCCGCCAAGGTCTTCAATATCACTCGTGCCACGGCTGCCAAGTGGCTCAAGCGGGACGATGTGCAAGACCGTTCGCACCGAGCCCATACGCTGCATACGACCCTGAGCGCGACGCAGGAGGCCATCGTGCTGTCACTGCGCCAATCGCTCTATCTGCCGCTCGACGACCTGCTGTACATTACCCGGCAATACATCAATCCCGACGTCTCCCGCTCGGGCATTGCGCGTTTGCTCAAGCGCGAAGGCATGGCCCGCCTGGAAGATGTGATTCCCAAGGCCGAGGGAGAAACGATCTCGGCCAAGAAAACCTTCAAGGACTATGAACCCGGCTTTGTTCACGTCGACATCAAATACTTGCCCCAGATGCCAGACGAAACCTCGCGCCGCTATCTGTTCGTGGCCATCGACCGCGCCACGCGTTGGGTGTTCCTGCATATCTACGGTGACATGACAGACAAAAGCAGCGTCGACTTCCTACGCCGGCTCAAACTGGCCTCACCGATCAAGATCATTAAACTGCTGACGGACAACGGCTCGCAATTCACCGACCGCTTCACAACAAAGGACAGGAAGCCCAGTGGCCAGCACGCCTTCGATAAAGTCTGCACCGCCATGGGCATCGAACACCGCCTGGCACCGCCCCGGCATCGGCAAACGAATGGCATGGTCGAACGATTCAACGGCCGTATCAGCGAGCTATTGCAGCAGACCCGATTCGACAGTCGGGCTGATCTGGAGACTACCTTGCTCAACTATTTAAAGCTTTACAACCACCACATTCCACAACGGGCCATCGGTGTCAAAACACCCATCCAGGCGCTCAAAGAATGGCAGCAAAAGAAACCGGAGCTATTCGTCAAGCGCGTTTATGATCAAACGGGACTGGACAGTTA
Organism: Janthinobacterium sp. GW822-FHT07H11; assembly: GCF_058798615.1. Taxonomy (NCBI): domain Bacteria; kingdom Pseudomonadati; phylum Pseudomonadota; class Betaproteobacteria; order Burkholderiales; family Oxalobacteraceae; genus Janthinobacterium; species Janthinobacterium sp. GW822-FHT07H11. Next base: position 624,695 of record NZ_CM179507.1, on the reverse strand, counting down.
GAATGTGTGCATTTTTCTCGTAAGCAAGATGCTATCCTGATTTCGGGAAACAAAGTTCGCGACTGCGCAAACAATTTTTCACCTCTTGTTCATGTGAAAAGACAGGCCCTGTTCGCGACACATAAACGGCGCAGGAAGATCAGAATTCAATTTCAAATTGGAAAAAATGAGCGATAACACAACATATAAGCAAGAAGTGAAGGAAAAGAGTCGAGTTGAAATCTGGTCAAACGCTGTGAAGAAATTGACAATTGATCGAGAACACCAACGTATTTTAAATCCTAACTACATTCGTAGACTGTGGGATTATGCTTTTGATGAAATTCTCTCGGGTAATTTAAATTATGATCCTGATGAAAAGTTCATTGAGGCCTGGACGGATTTTTCTAATAATTCTTACGAGACTAAGCGGCCACAACAGCTAAAGGTCGCATATTTTTGCGGTCCTGAACCAGAGAATGATCTTGCAATCATGGTTGAGTTGGGAATTCAGGTTGAGAATGTGTGGGCAATTGAATCTGATAAGGAGAATTACCAGTTCGCCTTGAAGCAAGCAAAGAAAACGTATCCAACATTGAAGGTATTTAACGGTTCCATTTCTGATCTACTGAAAATAACATCTTTTAAATTCGATATAATTTATCTGGATTTCACGGCTCCACTTTTCAGTAAACAATCTAAGCCTCTTTTGACAATTAATTCCGTCTTCGAAAACGACTCTTTGAGTGATCTAGGAATTCTGGTAATAAATAGCTGCCTTCCAGACGTAACCGATGAAAATGTTGAATTCCTAGCGTCTTACTTTAGAAGCCAGCCATTTTTAGAGTCAGAAGTGATCTTAGGCCCGGAAAAAGCCGGCTTCTTTGCCGAAGGTGTCGATACATATGGTTTCATCGATCAGAAAGGTTACGACTATGCTGTCGCTGAGGGATATCTTGAGGAAGTAAAGGATGAGCCACTATACGAAAATGCAATAAGGTCAAATTTTGAGGCTGCATATAGTGCGTTTTCAAGCCATTACCCCGCTATGATTGCCGGCTACATGCAGCCGATGTGGAGAGTTGCAAATAATCCCGCGCTGAAACGAATGCTTCTTAAGATTGATGATCAGAAAATTAAATCTTGCATTGAAAAGATGACGACACTTCAAGATTATGAATCGGAAGAACATACGAATTATGACGAGCTTGAAGATAAATTTCAGTTATCCGGTGGAGAGGTGTTTGATAGCCATCAGGAATTCCCGATATGGAATTTCATGCTGCGCCTGAAGGAATCGAAAAGTGTTGTGTGCAAATATTGGTATGAGCAATTTACAAAGAAAAATAGATCGGCTTCTTTGCTCGAAAGTGTTCAGCTTTATGATCTGTTGAGAAATGCAAAGTATTCGTACAAGGAAATATTATCTGAGATGTTATCTGATTCTATTGATCAAGTAATATCTGCATTGCCTGATCCACATGGAGGGATATTTTGTGATGTGCCGATGGCACATTTGTGGATAGAGCTTGCTGTCAATCACATGGGAAATTCTCATCATGCCAATACCGATCAACATTGGAGGGCAAAGTATCAGGCAAAAAACAGAGAAATGTATCTAGATATGTTTGTTTTCGACAATTGCCGCTCTCTCTACAATTGGCTGCCAATGATCAACTTGTACGGTCAGGATATGGTGTCGCTGGAGAGGCAAATTATCGTCAGGAGTTGCATGGATGCGATAACGAAGCAGAATCACTACTCGGCGTTTTTTAGCTATTACGGTGCAAATTTAATTGGTGTAGGTAGCAAGCGTTGGTCTGATTTTGGGGAGCTGAATGTCCGCAAGGATCTAAATTTATCGCAAGACAGTTTGCTGGACGCTCGTGAGTCAAAGTAATTCTGCTAAACCATGGCAGGCCTAAGTCATTGATTCCAAGGCCACATTGTCAGATTCGTCAACCGGAGGAATTGTGTACACACCCTGCTTCCTGTAAGTCCTTGATTTCCTGACATCCGCGCTTCCGGTGTATACACTTTTACTTCGCATGCGAGCGAAGTAAAGTTGCGACATGTTTAAAATGCGAAGTAAAAGTGCTAAATTGTGTAAAAATAGGCTTAAACCCGCATGGCGGCTAGATTTCCGTGCTAATTCTTTACGTGTCCAGTCCCGTTTGATCATAAACGCGCTTGACGAATAGCTCCGGTTTCTTTTGCTGCCATTCTTTGAGCGCCTGGATGGGTGTTTTGACACCGATGGCCCGTTGTGGAATGTGGTGGTTGTAAAGCTTTAAATAGTTGAGCAAGGTAGTCTCCAGATCAGCCCGACTGTCGAATCGGGTCTGCTGCAATAGCTCGCTGATACGGCCGTTGAATCGTTCGACCATGCCATTCGTTTGCCGATGCCGGGGCGGTGCCAGGCGGTGTTCGATGCCCATGGCGGTGCAGACTTTATCGAAGGCGTGCTGGCCACTGGGCTTCCTGTCCTTTGTTGTGAAGCGGTCGGTGAATTGCGAGCCGTTGTCCGTCAGCAGTTTAATGATCTTGATCGGTGAGGCCAGTTTGAGCCGGCGTAGGAAGTCGACGCTGCTTTTGTCTGTCATGTCACCGTAGATATGCAGGAACACCCAACGCGTGGCGCGGTCGATGGCCACGAACAGATAGCGGCGCGAGGTTTCGTCTGGCATCTGGGGCAAGTATTTGATGTCGACGTGAACAAAGCCGGGTTCATAGTCCTTGAAGGTTTTCTTGGCCGAGATCGTTTCTCCCTCGGCCTTGGGAATCACATCTTCCAGGCGGGCCATGCCTTCGCGCTTGAGCAAACGCGCAATGCCCGAGCGGGAGACGTCGGGATTGATGTATTGCCGGGTAATGTACAGCAGGTCGTCGAGCGGCAGATAGAGCGATTGGCGCAGTGACAGCACGATGGCCTCCTGCGTCGCGCTCAGGGTCGTATGCAGCGTATGGGCTCGGTGCGAACGGTCTTGCACATCGTCCCGCTTGAGCCACTTGGCAGCCGTGGCACGAGTGATATTGAAGACCTTGGCGGCCTCGCGGTCGGACAGTCCGGAGTCCTTGATTTCCTGCCGGATCTTCGGGGTGGTGCGGGCTTGGGGATGAATGCGTGAGCTCATGGACTGAAGTTTATGCGATGTGCTGTAACCGGTGGGATGATCTCGGTGGCAAACCGCCGATCAACTCGTCAAGCACAGCTTTGGCCCGGAACAGGGCCATGCTGCGACGAGGAATATGATCGCACGAAACTAAACATTTACGAATTCGATAGCCGCGATCGTCGGGAATGTGTATTGAACTTGGATACCCAAGCTCATTCATCAAGTGACACTCCGCCCAGCCGAATCGGCTAAGGCTCAGCACGCCATCGCCTTTCTTGGGTGCCAAGGCTGCTCAATCCTGATCATCTCCCGCGGGTTCTTGGCTTGCCGCCGAGTACGCTGCCAAGGGGGAGACAAGCCAAAGAACGTTCAAGCTCGCGTCATCCGCATCGTGATGGCGGAGTTCCAGGACGCATTCAGTGCGTCGTGGATGGACTGACTCGATGGGATCAAATTGCTCGGCACGGATGAGTTAAAGCGGCATATTTTGCGCTTTCGAGCTTCGCCAAGCGCATTCGCGTAGTTTCCCGTTGGAAAATTTTGGCATGACGTTCAGTTTTTTTACACAATTACTTCGCAAATCTGTGTAAGTGATTGTTTTTAAAAGGTTCGTTTTATGATAGCCGATATTTCGCCATATTGAAAATACTTTTACTTCGTTTTTTACACAGAATTACTTCGGTTGACGACCACAGAAGCTCCCATAATCGCAATACAAATAGGTTTCGTATAAAGGAAGATTTTCGCGGACGCGAAAAAGGAAATCATCAAAAGGACGATCAAAATTGACGAAGCCAGTGGTGCTGCTCTCGACGACGCAGAATTCGCCTTAAAAGATGGCATCGGCAAAAAGGCAGCCGGCGACATATCCAAACGCGCTGGCCAGATCATCGTTGCGGCCAAGGACGCGACCGATCCGGTGTATGCACTTATCGAGGACGCGAGGTTTGAACATGAGACAGCGTCAAAGCCTGTACTCATGTTGGAGACAGCCATCATCGTAACGCAGCTTTTACGAACGATGTAGTTTCAATGGTTCCAATGGACCCACTAGAACCTTCGCTTGCTTTTTGGTATGGCAAACACGGGCTATTTGTCGCGTTCAGGTTTAAGATTGTAGATTCATCGACGTCGATCCAATACGGTTACGAAAAACGAGCACGGCCATTGCGACCGCTACAACCGTTTATGATCTGTTGATATCGTGCCCCGACGACCAAATCGTCCGCCTGAAAACGCTTGGAAAAACCCGCGCCGCCTGGCGCACCGTGCTGGCCGGCAGCCAGCGAATTGAAAGGCCGCCTCGGAGCGGATCAGATATGAGCAAAGCAGCAGACCAGAAACCGTACTCTGGTCCCTTGAATACGGGGCATCCTGACGTGGTCACCAGCGCGAATCAGGCCGGTGTAGCCGAGGGTGTAACACCTCTGGTGAAGGTGTCGACCGTTTCCCAAATCCGTGCGCGCAATGCGTCCTGCGATTGCCCACACTGCGGTGCGGAAGGTGACGGTTGGCTGGTCGATCCTCGCGGACGCGAAACTGAATGCGAAGAATGCAAACTGCTGTTTGTGATCGCGGCGGACGCAACTGTCTTGATTACCGAACCCAGTGGAAAAACAATGTCGAAACCCGCACCTCGCTCGCGTCTACTTCTTTTGTGTCAGTTGATTATCTCAGCGCTGATTATGCTTGGGATGGGTACTTACGTTTGGATGATACAGATCCAATACGATGAAGCCGCCAAGGCAATCGTATGGAAGGGTAGGATTTGGATGCCAGTTTTTTACGCACTTACAGTTGCTGCTGCTGGCTTCTCTTACGACTGTGCAAAATCAATTTTATTTTTGCCAGAGGCTACCTTTAAGAAGTTTCTGGCATACGCGGGTGACACGCTCCTCTCCTCTTCTTTGATCGTTATCGCTTTGTTTGCAGGCACGTATTTGCTAAGTTTTAATGAAGCAGGTGCACGTTTCGCTGGGCAAATAATTTATCTCGTTGGCCTAGCCAATGTATGGTGGGCAATTCATAGCGCGAGTGGTGCTCTGAATGTTGCGGCAGGAGGTAAGTAGTAATGATTCGTGTTGGCGGAAGCTAGCATCAAGTTTCAGGCTTATCCTTCGGCGAAAATGCGAGCGTCCATTCCCAGCTTGATTATCTCGGACGAACTAATAGGTTACCGACCACTCTACCGTGAGTTGGTAGCTCCCGAAATTCGCAATTGGCACAATCTCGGAAACGATGAGAATAAACTGGAGTCGTACATGCGAAGTCGAAGCCCGCAGATGATTGAGGTAATGGAAAATTTGCCACCTCGACAAGTTCACTTCGGCAATGGCGGCCGCATTAGCTATGCCATAGTCGCAGCTAGCGGGTTTGCCGAGAAACTGAAAGATTGCGTCAGCCCCAGCAGCTAGCTGAACGGTCTATCACTGCTGGATATTTTTAAACGTGATGTTTTGCCATTCTTATAACAGAGGGCCTTTCGGCGCTGATGCACCGGAATCGACGGGCCTTGTTTCATGGATGTCGATATGGCCAAAGGGCGGTCTCAAGTAGCAAGTGCAACACTTGGTTAGTGGACGGAATCAGGTTGCAATTGAAGTCTGATCATGTGTTCCGTATATACGGCCAGCGGCGTCTTCCAGCCCAAGGTTTCCCTCGGCCGAGTGTTGAGTGACAGCGCGATGGCATCGAGTTCTTCCTGTGAGTAAATCGACAGGTCCGAGCCTTTTGGCATGTACTGGCGCAGCAGGCCGTTGGTGTTCTCGTTTGAGCCGCGTTGCCAAGGGCTGTGCGGGTCGGCAAAGTAAATTTGCACGCCAGTGCGCTCGGTGAGGATTTTATGACCATGCATCTCGCGTCCCTGGTCATAGGTCATCGATTTGCGCAGCGCTTCCGGCTACCGGTTCAACACGGTCGAGAAGCTGTCGACGACCGACTTGGTACCAGCGTTATCCATCTTGGCCAGAACTACGAAGCGGCTGGTGCGTTCAACCAGCGTGCCGACTGAAGAACGGTTGGCTTCGCCTTTGATCAGGTCGCCTTCCCAGTGACCCGGGATGACGCGATCCTCGATCTCCGGCGGACGGATATGGATGCTTTGCATGTCCTTGATCTGGCCGCGCCGATCGGTGCCTCGGCTGCGCGGTTTGCGAACCTGGTTGTGGTGGCGCAGGCAGGCGATCAGTTCGCGCTTGAGCTCGCCCCGCGGGTGCAGATAGATCGCGTTATAGATGGTCTCGTGCGAGACGGTTTTATCGGTTTCATTAGGCCACATGGCCTTCAGTATGTTGGAAATTTGCTGGGGAGACCATAGCAGATTGAGATAATGCCGCACTACATGGAACAAGACGCTACCGGATGCCATCTTCGGAACGCGCCTTGGCAGCACCCGGCGGGCAGCGCTTTGCGTATGTGCCAAGTTCGCGTCATAGGAGCCAGCGCTGGCATTGCGGCCGATTTCGCGGCTGATCGAACTCGGTGAACGGCCGAGGCGTTTAGCAATGGCGCGCATGCTGCATTGGTCGTGGCGCATCGTCATCACGACGGCACGCTCTTGGGTTGTTAAATGAAGATAAATTCTTGGCATGGCAACACCTTACAGTAGAAGGTGTTGCACTTGGTTTTAGAGGCTGCCCTTCTTCCCAGTGCGATGATTAATTATCACTCTAAAGAAAAGTCTTGAGGGGGGGCAGGCTCCGCTTCGCTACGCCTGCCCCCCCTTACCCCACCGTTGACTTTCAGATGTAGAGTGGACAGCCTTGTAACGTGACTCTGCAGCGCATCACAGGCCGCGTAATCGATTTGCTCGTCAGCGAAGTATCCGCCGCTTGCGTTTCATACTGTACTTGTAGCCTTTGAAGGTCAGGATTAGCGCACTGTCTGGGTGCAAGCCCCGATATCGCTTCGAATCGTCGCTCAAGCACCAGCGTCGCTCGACCCGCAGGGTTAGATAGTCCTCAAGCGCGGCAATAAGATCACGGTTGGTCGGATACATGCATCGCTGGCGACTACCCTTTGTCACGACAGTCCGGAGCGATACTTCCTGCCGTAGCTTGCCGCTGGAGAACATAAAATCGCCAACTTCAACCTGCGCTATCTCGGACACACACATGCCCATATGGCTAAGCGCCCACAACGCGCAATATCGCTGGCAAAGATACAAGCTCCACACCCGCCTGCTCAAGTATCCAAACTTCAATCTTCGCGTGCCAGACACGAAGCAAGTCCAGCGGCCGGCGAATGTAATTTTGCTCGCGCACCCCTTGCGGCGCGTGCCCTTGAATCTGCGCGGCGATACCATTCGGCATTTCGATCCACTCGCTTAATGTGGCAAATGAGCGTCGCAGGCCATGCAGCGTAAGTTGCGGCAAATTCGCCACCGCGATGGCCTCGTTATGCGCGATTCGCGGCTCTGCGATATGTCCCGATGCGGAAGCGGGACTAGAGAAGACAAAGGCATTCCTGCGCGGCAGGTTGGCCAGGAGCTGAGCAACAAAGGGAGTCAACGGGACCATTCGAAAGTCTTCGACCTTGTCGGACAGTTTGATACTGCCCCACTGGAAATTCACGTCTGTCCACTTCAGTGCCGCGAGCTCCTCGCGCCTGGCGCCGGTAAGCAGTAGAACTTGCAAGTAGGCGGCAATGACCGGGTTTCCGATCCTGCGCACTGCGCTGAACCATGACTGCAGCATCTCGCGTTGAAGAACGTCATGGCGCCGCTTCTCTTTACCCAGGCTCTCGCGCACTCGCGCGCTCTTTGTCGGATTGCTAGTGACCATGCTTGAATACGTCTTGTGCGAAGCGCACCAGTTCATGAAAGCCTTGAGCAGTCGCCATGCCAGCCGTGCGCTGGATGGACGGGTCTTTGCTTCCTCTCGCGCCCAGGCTTCCACGCGCTCATTTGTCAGGTCGATGAGTCGCAGCGAGGATAAGGACCAGAGCGGACCGGCTTTCGTCAGTGCCGGACTGCGTTTCCGAGGCTGGCCACCATCCTGAATGATCTTTCGATGCGCGGCAATATGATGTTCTGACCAGCCTGCTTCTCGCGTGGCAATGCGGTCGGCAATGTACTCAGGCCAGACGCGGCCCAAGGTGACGGATTCGCGCAGCTGCTTTTCCTGTTCCGCCACAACGGCAGCTTCCTGCAATGCGTGCGCGTCTCGCTCTGCAGCGAGTGCATCTTCCCGTACCTTTCTTGGATCCTGGCCGTTATCGAGCAGTACCTTGAGGCGCCGTGCTTCGGCCTGGGCCTTGGCAATGTCCCATGTACGAGGATCACCGATCGTCAGCCGGATGGTGGCGCCGTCCAGCTTACCCTGAAAAATATAGGACTTCGCGCCCTTCGACGTCACCCGCAAACCGAGGCCTGGTGAAGTGGTATCCCAAAGGAATGACTGACTTTTTCCACCCTCACAGGCGAACTCTTCTACCCTACCCGCCGCGAACTTTATTTTTTTCACTATTACCTCAAGAAGACGTGCTGTGTAAGCCCCATGTAACCGCCATGTAACCCAAATGGTAGCATAACGATCAACAGTCATCTGCATGAAATAAAAATCAAAATCATGTAATATTTTGATTTATAAGGATATTCTTGAAAATCTCAACACCCTTCAACAGTCCTGAATACCGACTTGCGATGATTTGTAATCATCAGGTGGCCAGTTCGAAACCGGCAGTCGGCACCAGAATTCAGCAGGAAATCAAAGGGTTACAGATATCTTATCTGTAACCCTTTGTCGTTTCCGGGGGTGTTGCCGCATTTCTGCTGCGCGGCTGCAGCCCAGGCGTGCGTTCCGTCATCGGAGCGCGATGGCATGTCCCGCGTTCGTGGATACAAGCGGGCCGAATTGCCATCGATGTGCTGGCCGGCATGGCTGCGTTTGCGGCCGGCGCCGCAAGGGACAGTGCGGCGAGAATGCCGTGGCCGGGCATTTCTTCCCGAACTTGAAAATGGAACGCATCTGGCGCGCCAGTCCGCCAGCCATACCGCAGCAAAGGGCCGCACCGCCGATTACATCGCGACGCCGACCACTGCAAGCACGGTCCGGAAATTGCATTTCCAGATACAGAAGGTCCGTGTTCTTTTTGCACAGCTGTTAAATGCGAACATGCAAAACTAAATGTTCTTCCAACCTTGCTCCGTCTTCTTGAATCGCAGCTTAATGCTGAAATCAGACAAATCACCTTTTTTCAAATTTTTATGGAAAATATCGGATTTTTCAGAAAAATGATTTACACAATCCAAAAAAGAAGTGTTTATATTTTCTTCCTTGTATTTAGCCCTCAGCTCGCGCATTTTTTCAGGCTCCGGATTGTTTTTCTTGTATTCGGAATACTCCTTCAGTGCCTCGGTGCCCTGAACGCTTTTCATCATTGCGCTCAGTCCCATTGACAGCTGGCCCATAGGAGTTTCGACATACCTGGCAGCCGTGGGCTCTACGCAATCGGCGACCATTTCATAATAATTTTCCTTGGCCTTCACCTGGTACGCGACCTCCACCCAGTAATCCTCGCCATCGGCCCAACCGTTCAAGCGTTTGTAACTATCGACATCAAAATTTGAGCTGAACTCCCATGAGTAACTGGCCCATAGCTGATTGACGGCTGTTTCCACGTCGCTTTTTGACGGATTGTTGTTTATACAGCCCACCAGCATGCCAGACGCAACTATTCCTACCGCCATTTTTTTTAAATTTGACCTCATCAGTTCCAGCCTCTTTAATGGTTATCAATGCAAACACGCCATTATAAAATAGCATAGCATGTCAACTTGCTTGAAAGCACTGATTTATTCCCCACAGACATGGTTTCCGATGCTGCCCTGGCCCGTGGCCATAGCGCCACCCGCTTCACATCCGCTTCCTGAGCGAGATCGATCACGTGCCGCCGTGCGGCACGCTGCACCAATGCATGCGGCCGTTTTATCCGCAAGTCGCGGGTACAGCCGCCTTCACGCTTCGCACGCGCCTTGCTGCGCTGCGCCATGACGGCCGGCGCGTTTAGGCGCACCATGGGCACTTGCCGGCAAAGAACACAACCTTGCGATGGCCGGCTTTCCTACCTGGGGAACCATCATGTCCGCACACACTTACAAATTGATCGAGCTGGTCGGCACATCGACCGAAAGCAGCGACCAGGCGATACGCGATGCCATTGCCAAGGCGGCCCTGACGGTCAAGCATATGGACTGGTATGCAGTGACCGAATCGCGCGGCCATATCGTCGATGGCAAGGTGGCGCACTTCCAGGTCACGCTGAAGGTCGGCTTCCGGCTAGAGTAAGGCAGGCGGCGCGCTCAACGCCGCCCAGGCACGCCCCGGCTTTGCAGCCACTCCCGGCCGCCGGCTTCCAGCGCGGCCTCGATCACCTGTTCCGGCAAGCTGTACACGGTTGCCCAACTGGCGCGACCGTCCTGCGTGTTGGCGGGGAAACTGTGCGTTTCAATCGGCCAGTGATATTTGCGTTTTAAGGCCTTGACGATGGCGGCCAGCGAGACGCGGCCTTGCAGCGGCTCGGCGCCGGACTGGTCGCGGTTCGACAGCAGCACGGCCAGGACCTGGCCGCGGCCCGTGCGCGCGCCGGGGAAGGTAGGGGTTTTGTTTGCCATCGCCCATTTTAACGGGCATGCGATGCGCCAGCTATCGGCAGCATTGCTGATGCAGCGCAAGGCTGACACGGACATCCCGGGCAACAATAAAGGTTTCAGATTTCTGCCCGGCGCGCCAGCGCCCCTCTGGCAGCCTGGGGCACCAACAAGGGGCACAGGAGAGCATCATGTACAGCCTGAATATACAAGCCATGCAATGGCAGCCCGTTGCCGACATTTCCGCCGTCAATCCCCTGCTGCCCGACGACGTGGCCTGCTTTCGCGAGCTGCGCGACGTGCTGCAGCGCTACGGCGCGCTGGACCGCTTCGGCATCGCCCTGATCCACCGTCATTTCGATATTGCCGACGATGAAGAACTGATGGAATACACGGATGCCGAACGGCGCACCCTGACAGTCAAACCTGTCAAGAAAAGCGACATCGACTGGGCCCATACCACCATCACCAACTGGAAGCTGACCGAAGGCGACGAAGTGGCGCGCATCGGCTGCGGCTGCGCGCGCAACGCGGGCGGGCACCTCGGCTATCACCGCGGCACCTGAAGCGCGTTGCGCGGCCCGTGGCGGCCGGTAACGGCCCGGCACGGGCGGGCGGCAAGCGGCGTCGGCCTTTCTTACACTTGCGCCTTTCCAGTCCAGCCCGGTTTCTGCAAGTCATTGATTCGATATTCTTTTTTTGCGTGGCACGCAAGCTGCTTATCCAAGTCTACGAGATGAATCCAGGCAATTCCTGCTGGATTCTTATCCCCCGGATTTTCCGAGACCGACCACGATAATGAGGCTGCGATGAACATCGATCACACACGAAACAAGACCCTGGGCTGGCTGGGCGCCCTGGCGGCGGCCGGCTGGCTGGCCAGCGGCCAGGCACAGGCAGGCGCATATGGCCTGGCCGTCAATGAACTGAATAATTTCCGCATCACCACCAGCGCCGGCGCGCTATCGCTGGCAGGCGCCAACCGCAATGCCAGCGACAGCGCCTTTTTCGAAGGCGGCGCGGCTGTCAATCCGCGCGCCGTCAATACGGGGCCCGCAGCCAATGCCGATGTGCTGCAAGTGTGCTCGGGCGGCGGTTGCAGTGGCTTGCCGCAAAACCATTATGCGCCCACCAGCGCGCTGGAATTCGCGCGCGGCGACGCGCACGCCTTCGGCAACATGCTCAATGGCGGCGCCAGCGTGAGTGCCGTTTCTGAAGCGCAGCGCAACACCATAGGGGCCGCCTCGTCCACGGCCGGCGACACGCTCACCGGCTCCATCAACCTGACCCTGTCGAGCGCCGGCTTCATCACCTTCAGCTTCATGGGACGGCGCGACTTGCGCACCAGCGTGACGACGATGGGCGACAAGTCGAACGTGTCGATCATGGATATCTTCAATATCTCGTGCAATGCGGCCAGCCCCGCCGGCTGCCTGTCCCGCGCGAATGCCGATGGCGTGATCTTCCAGTTCGCGCCCGACGGCGACGCCAACAATGGCAGCGATATCAATGGCAACCATGGCGCGGGCAGCCTGGACCCGTTCAGCCTGAACATGACGGCCGGCACCAACGACCCGGCCACCTCGCGCGCCTTCACCAACGGCTACGCGCAGTTTTCGCTGACGTCGAACTTCGCCTTGCCGGCCGGCAGCTATACGCTGAACTTTTCCAAGTCCACGCGCACCGATATCGTCGTGATCGATCCTGCCGTGGTACCCGTGCCCACCACGCTGCTCTTGCTGGGCACGGGGCTGGCGGCGCTGGCATTCACGCGCCGCCGGCAGCCCGGCCAGTCCAGCTGAACGCAAGGCGGGCAGGCCAGGCACGCCGCCGACGGGCGCCGCATGCCTGGCCTGCTCATGGCCAGCTCCAGCGGATCGATGCCCGGGCCGCCGCGACGGGCGTGCACACCTGGCGCCTATCGCAGTAGGTGAATGCCTCCGCTGGCATAGGGTCGCTACGGGAATCGTCCCTCACTTGACGATCATGGAGTTGCGCACGCTGCTGACCCCCTTCACGTCCCGCGCCACGGCCACCGCCTTGTTGATGTCGTCGCGCGAGCTGACAAAACCGCTCAGCTGCACGGTTCCCTTGAAGGTTTCCACGTTGATTTCACGCGCCTTCAATTGCGGATCATCGACCAGCGCGGCCTTGACCTTGGTCGTGATGACGGCGTCGTCGATGTATTCACCGGCCCCTTCCCGCTTCGGCGTCGAGGCGCATGCGCTCAACACCAGCAATACGATGGCCATCAGGCCCGCTGCACGTTTCATGTCATCCCCCTGTGCTCGCTTGACCGCATGGCCGACGGCCACGCACGCCACAGCTATTTTCTACCGCCCCCTGGCCAGCCATTTGAGCTGGAACAAGTGTGCGCCAGGGAGACGGGGGCGTGGCATCAAGGCCGCGGCAGCGCGGCTCAGCCCAGCCGCGCCAGGGCCTTGCGCGCCAGTTGCAGCTGCTGCAGATAATAGCGGTGCAATACCACGGGGTCGCTGAGGTCGCGTCCCAGTATCAGGCGCAGCTCGCTGGCGGGGCAGTCGGCGGCCACGGTTTCCACCTGCGTCCCCAGTTGGCGCGCCAGCAGGCGGGCCGCGTCCTGCTGCGCGGGCCGGTACTCCACGCGCGTGCGCGGCACCTGGAATGGCGCCTGATTGGCCAACCGCACCACCCGCACGGGAGCGCCGGCCAGGCTGCGCGCCATGGACGCGGCCATGCCCGGCACCCCGTTTCCGTTGAGGATTTCCAGGCGCGGACGCGGTACCGGCCCCGCCGCTGCCGGCATCGCCACCGGCGCGGACGCCACGGCGCTGGCGGCAGCGGCGCTACGGGCCGCGGGCACGCGCCGCAGGCGGGCCATGCCGTCGCCCTGCGTGATCTCGATGCGCGCCATGGCATGCTCGTCCGCCACGGCGCCGGTCGCGGGCGCCGCATCGTTGGCGCGCAACAACGCATAGTCGCGCCGCGCATCGTGCGCCTGCAGGTTCTGCGCCTGGCGCAGCATCAGCCCGGCCCGCGCATGCTCACCGAGCTGCTCCAGCACCTGGGCCAGATGCTGCCAGGCCAGCGGGTTGAGCGGATCGAGCAGGCAAGCCTTTTCCAGCACCGGCAAGGCTTGCGCGTAGTTGCCGCTGAGGACATAGGCGCGTCCCAGGTTGCTCAACAAATACGCCTGCTGCGGCGCACCGGCGTCCTGCGTCAAGGCGCGCCAATGGGCGATCGCGGCAGCGTGCTCGCCCCGCTGCGCATGCAGCACGGCCAGGCCATTGCGGGCATGCACATGGGACGGGAAGCTGCGCAAGGCTTGTTCGTAGGCCGCCTGCGCCGCCGGCAGCCGGCCCGCGTCAAAGTGCTGGCGCCCTGCCGCATAGGCGGCATCCGCGCCCGCCACGTCGATGGCCGGCGCGGCGGGCGCGTGGGCGTTGTTGCTGGCGCAGGCGCCCAGGCTCAGGCAGGCACAGGCGGCGGCCAGGCGGGAAATGAAGGGCATGGGATCTCCTTTATCGATTGGCCATGGCAGGCACGAGGACGCGATAGACTTCGATCACGGCCGGTCCCATGAGGACCAGCATCAGCGTCGGGAAGACGCAAAAAATGAGCGGAAACAGCAGTTTCAGGGCGATCTTGGCGGCAGCCTCCTCGGCCAGCAGGCTGCGCTTGCCGCGCAGGTTATCCGAGTGCACGCGCAGGGAGTCGCCCATGCTGGTGCCGAAGCGCTCGGACTGGATCAGCATGGCCACCAGGGTGTCGACGTCTTCCACGCCGCTGCGCAAGGCCAGGTTGCGCAACGCCTTTTCCTTGCTGAAACCGGCGCGCATTTCCATCAGCACCAGTTGCAATTCCTGCGCCAGCACCATGCTCTTGATGTGGATTTCGCCCGATACCTTCACCAGGGCGCGTTCCAGGCTCAGGCCCGCTTCCACGCAGACGGTCAGCAAGTCGAGCGCATCGGGCAGGTTTTCAAAGATGTCGCGCTGGCGCCGCCTGGCCGTGCTCGATAACCACAGGTTCGGCAGGTAATAGCCGACGGTGGCGCTGACGCACAGCAGCAACAGCAGCACGCTGCGCATCTGCGCCGTCATGCTGCTGGCCGCATACAGGCCCAGCACGGTGGGAAACAGCAGTGCCAGCACGGACTTCGCCGCGAAGTACAGGGCCGGCGCGCCGGCCTGGCGCCAGCCCGCATTCATGAAGCGCGTGCGCAGCGGCGAACGCTCCCAGCCTTCCTCGGGCAGCGACAGCTTGCTGAACGGCTTGGCCACGCGCGCCACCCGCTCCACCCAGCCGTTTTCCGGCGCCGCGTCGCTGGCGGCGGGCGCCATGAAGCCGAACAGGCGCTGGCGCAAGGTGCCGGGGAAGAAAACCAGCCACGCCAGCAGGGCCAGCGCCACCACCACGGCGAAGACGATCAATAAAAACAGCAACTGCGGGCCGCTCATGGCACTCTCCTCTCGTCACGTTGCGGGAGCCTGTCGCGCGCCGTCGGCAGGAAACGCTCCCTCCTCGGATAGGCGCTAGATGCGGATGCGGATGACCTTGCGCATCCACACCACGCCCAGCGCCACCATGCCGGCCGCATACCACAGCAGGCGTATGCCGCTGGGATCGGTCCATAACAGGCTGATGTACTGGGGATTTACCAGCGACATGACGCCGATCATCACCACCGGCATCAGGCCCAGCACCCAGGCCGACATGCGGCCTTCGGCCGACAGCACGCGCACCTGTCCCAGCAGTTTCAGGCGGGCGCGGATGATGCGCGCGATGCTCAGCAGGACTTCGGCCAGGTTGCCGCCCGATTCGCGCTGCACCAGCACGGCGATGACCAGATAGCGCAAGTCCGTCAACGGGATGCGCGCGGCCAGGTTCTGCAGCGCCTCGTTCATCGGCACGCCGTAATTGATCTCTTCGTGCGCCATCTTGAATTCGCCGCTGATGGGCTCGTTCAATTCATCGCCCACCATTTGCAGCACGTTCGAGAACGAGTGGCCGGCGCGCAGCGCGCGGGCGAGGAAATCGGCCGCTTCCGGCAGCTGCGCCTCGATCTTTTGCAGCCGTGCCGTGCGCGCGCGCAGCACGAACAGGCTTGGCCCGCCGGCCGCCATCGCCAGCAGCAGCAAGGCGCCGGGCACGGGCATCGGCCAGGCCGCCAGCAACAGCAGCGCCGCCAGCAACAGCGCCCCCATGCCGGCCAGGAATTGCGCGACCGACCAGGGCAAGCCCGATTGCAGCAATACATGGTCGAGCTTTGCCGCCTGCGGCAGGCGCCGCAGCAGCCGGTCCAGGCCCGGCGCCTGCGCATAGCGGCGCTGCTTGAGGATGGACACGCGCTCGCCGCCGGCCTCGCCGCGCGCGGCCATCAGGCGCAGGCGCCGGCTGATGCGCCGCGCCGCGCTGCCATGCGTGCCGGACCACCATAGCCAGGCCCCTTCCACCATCAGGATGCAGGCGGCAAACAGCAGCACGGCAAAGCCGTAGAACACCAGGTCCATGGTCCCCTCCTTGGAACGTCGAACAATACCGTGGCGGCGGCAATCGGTGGCCGCAAGGCGCGCCGCGCGGCCGGCTTGTCATTCGTAGATGCGGTCCGGGTCGAACACGCTGTCCGGCACCGGCACGCCGAACATGCGCAGGCGCTCCGTGAAGCGCGGCCGCACGCCGGTGGCGCAGAAATGGCCCAGCACCTTGCCGTTGGCATCGACGCCCGTCTGCTCGAAGTGGAAGATTTCATGCATGGCGATGATGTCGCCCTCCATGCCCGTCACCTCCTGCAGGCT
This sequence comes from Janthinobacterium sp. GW822-FHT07H11, assembly GCF_058798615.1. Taxonomy (NCBI): domain Bacteria; kingdom Pseudomonadati; phylum Pseudomonadota; class Betaproteobacteria; order Burkholderiales; family Oxalobacteraceae; genus Janthinobacterium; species Janthinobacterium sp. GW822-FHT07H11. Next base: position 608,235 of record NZ_CM179507.1, on the reverse strand, counting down.
GACCAGCTTGCGCCCGCCGTCGGTCAGGCGCGACACCTGCATCACCACCGTCACTGCCGAGCAGATCTGCTGGCGCGTGGCGCGCGGCGTCAGGTTGACGTTGGCCATGCCGACCATGTTTTCCAGCCGCGCCAGCGCGTCGCGCGCCGTGTTCGAGTGGATCGTCGCCAGCGAGCCCTCATGGCCCGTGTTCATCGCCTGCAGCATGTCGAGCGCCTCGGCGCCGCGCACCTCGCCCAGGATGATGCGGTCGGGGCGCATGCGCAGCGCATTGCGCACCAGCGCGCGCTGCGATACTTCCCCCTTGCCCTCGATATTCGGCGGCCGCGTTTCCAGGCGCACCACGTGCGGCTGGCGCAGCGCCAGTTCGGCCGCATCCTCGATGGTGACGATGCGCTCGCTGCCGGGAATGAAGCCGGACAGCACATTGAGCAGGGTCGTCTTGCCGCTGCCGGTGCCGCCCGAGATCAGGATGTTGACCTTCGCCTGGCCCAGCGCCTGCAGCACCTGCACCATGGGCGGCGTCAGGCTCTTGTAGTCGAGCAGGTTGGCGATGCTCAAAGGCTGCACGGCGAAGCGGCGGATCGACAGGATCGGGCCGTCGACGGCCAGCGGCGGGATGATGGCATTCACGCGCGAGCCGTCGGGCAGGCGCGCGTCGACCATGGGGCTCGATTCGTCGACGCGGCGGCCCACGCGCGAGACGATTTTCTCGATGATCTTCATCAGGTGCGCATTGTCGTGGAAGGTGACGTCGGTCAGCTGCAGGCGCCCGCCCCGCTCCACGTATACCTTGTCGCAGGTATTGACGAGGATGTCGGACACGCCCGGATCGGCCAGCAGCGGCTCGAGCGGGCCGAAGCCCAGCATCTCGTGCTGGATGTCGAGCACCAGGCTATGCCGCTCATGCTGGTTGAGGACGATGCGCTCCTCCTCGATCACGCGCTGCACCAGCAGCGCCAGTTCATGCTTGAACTGCTCGGCCGTCAGGCGCTTCAGGCGCTCCAGGTCGATACGGTCGAGTATCGTCTGGTGCATGGTTTTCTTCAATTCCTGGTAGGCGTGCAGCGCCAGCGTGCCCTGTCCTTCGCTGGCGGGACGCGCCTGTTCGTTGGCCGCCAGGCGTTCGCGTAAAGTCATCTCCGTCTCCCATGATGATGGCTCCCGGCGGGAGCCGCTGTCCCTGCCCCGGCTACGCCTCGCTGCGGCTGAAAAGCCGGTCGAACAGGCCGCGGCTTTCCGTGACGCGGCGCGCCGTCACCTGTTCCACCAGTTCGGCCAGGCTGCGCGCCACGGCGCTCGAGCGCGACAGCTGCAGCAGCGGCACGCCCTGGTTGACTGAATCGGTGGCCGCCATGTAATCGTTGGGCACCGTGTGCACCACTTCCGCGCCCAGCGCCTGCTCCAGGTCCGCCAGGCGCAGGCGCCCGCCCTTTTCGTAGCGGTTGACGATCAGCCGCAGGCGCTCGCCCGGATAGCCGAGCGAGCGGAAGATATCGAGCAGGCGGCGGCCGTCGCGGATGTCGGGCAGGGCCAGCTGCAGCACCGGGTAGATGGCGTCGGCGCTGTCGAGCGCGCGCAGCGACAGCGCATCGATCTGGCGCCCCACGTCGAGCACGATGTAGTCGTAGTGCTGGCGCGCCACGGCCAGGATGCGGTCCATGTGCTCGGGCTGCATGTCGACCTTGTGGCCCGGATCGTCGGCCGCCGCCAGCACGCCGAAGCCCGGCGTCACATGCACCAGGCACGAGGCCAGGAAGGCGCCGTCCATGCGCGTGATCTGCGCGCAGATGTCGGACAGGGTCATGGCCGGCTTCTGGTCCGACACGTACAGCGTGGCGTCGCCGAACTGGCCGTGCAGGTCGATCAGCAGCACCTTGCAGCCGGCCAGGGTCGCCAGCGCATAGGAAAAATTCGTCGACAGGAAAGTGGCGCCGCTGCCGCCCTTGCAGGAGATGAACGCCAGCACCTTGCCGTCGCGCATTTGCGTCACGCCGGCCTGGATATCCACGCGGTCCATCGCTTCATGGAAGGCCTTGTGCACGAGCGGCAGCTGCAGCACCTCGCGCATGCCGGCGCGCATGGCGCGGATCAGGATATCCTGCTGCTGGCCACGCGTCAGCAGCATCAGCGCGGCCAGCGGATACTGGCGCGCCAGCCGCTCCAGCAGGTCGGCCTCGTCCAGGTCGATCTCGCTGGCATCGACGATGACCAGTTCCGGCGCATCGGGCAGCATGCGCTCGACGGCGTCGCGCAAGCCGCTGCGCCGTTCCAGCAGGCGCAGCACCGGCATGCGCGCGGCGCCCTGCGTGGCGATTTCGTCGTGCAGATTGGCATCGCGGGTAATCATCAAGGCTTTCATCGAACATCCTCGCTTCATTCAGATAGACAGACTGCGATCGGCTGCGCCCGCTGGCAGCGTTCAGGGACAGAATCCGGGATTGTCCTGGTAGCCCAGCGACTCAGCCACGGCCATGGTGCTCGCGCTGGGCAGCCGCACGGCCTGCGGGCCCGACGGAAACATCATCTCCAGCAGGGGCAGGATGGGCCGGTAGGGCACGGCATCGCAGCGGCTCCCGTCGCCGGGCAGGCACAGGCGGGCACGCACGAAACGGATGCAGCTGGCGCCATGCGGATCTTCCAGGCAGTTGATGCGGTTACGCTGCGGACAGGCGGGCAGCACGGCCACCGGCACGGCCGCCGGCGCGCCGCCGGCGCCGTTCACTTGCGCCAGGTAATCGATGCGCACATAGGCATCGCTGATGTCGCCGCCCAGCGGCAACGCGCCCGGTCCCGCGCGCAGCACCGCCTGCTCGCGCACGGCCTGCAGCACGCCCGCATTGCTGAAATCGCTCACGGCGGCGCCGCGCGCGGCGCGCCGGGTAATCTCATGCACCATATTCCACAGGTAGGCGGCGCGCGCCAGTTCCAGCATGGCAAACAGGAAAATAAAGAACAGCACCGCCAGCATGGCGAACTCCACGGCGAAAACGCCTGCCTGGCGCCGCCGGCGTGCCATGCGCGCGTCAGTTTTCATAGCGCAGGGTCGCATTCGCACGCAGCGGTATCGGTGCCGCCTGCGGCAGCCACTTGCTCACCAGGTCGGGCAGGAAATCGATGGGCATGTCGGCGCCGAACTTGACGCGCACCTGCAGCGGCTTGCTGGCAAACGTGCCGCACAGGTAGACATCGTCGCTATACACGCATTCCACGTGCACTTTGCTGGCGTCCATGGCCGGCCAGGTTTCCGCCATCGCGTCTATCACCATCTGCTTGGCAAACGCGCTGCTCTGGGCCGCCGCGGCCGCGTTCATCATCATCTGCGACGGCAAGGTGGCCATGTAGCGCGCCGCATCGTGCGCGCCTTTCTGCATGGCCGTGTAGGCCAGCAACGCCTGGGCGAGCAGCACGACCACGGGCAGCAGGCCCATGAAAAACAGCATGATCAGCGCCAGCTCGATGGCGGCGACACCGTCCTGGCGGCGCGGCGCCTTCATCGCACCAGCTCCGCCGGGCCGGGCAGCGCCGGCTCCGCCACCACGCCGGCAAACTCGGCGCTAAGCATGCCGTTGCTGGCCGGCGCCGTCATGAAGAAGCGGCCGACCGCCAGCACATTGACCAGCACATCGCTGCCGGCCGGCAGCGGACAAGCCAGCAAGGCGATGTTGAGCACGCGCCGCTGCGCCACGCCGGTATTGCCCACCGGCGCGGTCTGGTGCCCCAGCGCAAAATACGGGGTCGTGCTGGCGGGATAAAAGCCATTGCTGGCCGGCGCGCTGGGCAAGCCCGGATACAGGCTGCTCCAGGCGCTGGTGGGAAAGGCGACGTAGTCGCCAGCCGGCTTGGGACTGGCATACTGCACCGCCCTGGCAAACGACCACAGCGGTCCATAGCTGGCGGCGGCCAGCGTGGCGGGTGCCCCGGCCGCGGCCGGCGGCAGGTCGGCCACGGACAGCAGGGGATTGCCGCCGCTGGAGTTGGCGCTGGCGCCGGACGGCATGTTCATCCACCAGTTCGCCGAAGCATTGGGATAGCTGCGGATATTCGTATCGGGCGGCGCGGTGACGGGATTGCAGCCGCTGCCCGCATACTGATTGAAGCGCGAGTTAAACGCCGGCCACAACTCGGTGGGGAACGGCCGGTGCGCATGGATGGCCGCTGCGCCGATGGCCGTGTGCAGCACGCTGCCGCTGCAGATGAATGGCGCCACGACGGCATTGCTCACTTGCGCCGAGGGACCGATCGCCCCCAGCGGACCGAGCGGATTGAGCAGGAAATGCTCGGGCGCGGCACCGTGCGGATTGAGATTGAACAGGTTGTACGCGACGCCCCGGCGAAAACCGTATTCCAGTGCCTCCTTGCGCTCGGGCGGTCCGGCATTCGTGCGCAGGCCGGCGGACGCCGGCGACAGCGCGCAAATGGCCAGCGGCGTCAGGCGCAAGCTGTTGCGGCCGGCCACGGCGCGCGCGCCCGTATCGAGCGTGCGCAAGGCCGGCGACCAGGCACCCAGGAAAGCCGTCGCCACGCGGCCCAGCGACGGCGTATTGTCGCGTGTATCGATGCGCACGAACAATGCCTTGGCCGGGTCAGGCACCGCGCCGGCCGCGTGCCAGGCGCCCGCCGCCATGTCGGCGGCGCTGGCAAAGCGGATGCTGTTGTCGGACAGGGTGGCGCCCTGCATGTGGCGACGGTAGGCGCTCTGGCCAGCCGCGCTGAGCTTGGCTTTCGCCACGGCATTGGCCAGGCCCTCGGGCGTGCCCACCAGTTCCGGCGCCGCCGCCAGCGCCGCGTTGTCGGCCAGGTTCTGCAGCTCGGTCTTGCGGCCGATGACTTGCCCCACGTCGAGCGCCAAGCCGATAAAGCCCAGCACCACGATGAGCAGGATGGAAAAGGCGATCAGCATCGCCCCGCGCTGGCGCCGTCGCCTATTTTCCATTCCCGCCTCCGAGCATGAATTGCACCGGCTGCGCCACTTGTCCGTTCGGTTCGACAAACGAGGCGCGGTAGCGCTCCATCACGGCGCGCGCGCTGGGTCCGTCGAGGCCGTTGGCGGGCGTGCCATTGCGTCCGGCGGCAGGATCGAGCCGCTGCTGCGCCATGGCCAGGCGTACCGCGTCGCCAAAGCGCTGCTCCAGCAATGGCGTGCTGCCATGCGCACAGGCGGCCAGCTGCAGCAGCAGGGACAGCGCCGCCAGGCGCCGCAGCGACATCAGGAAGGAATGGGGCATGGCAGGGCTCCCTGTCTCATTTCAACTCAAAACCGTTGGCCGCGCGCGGCGGCGGCGCATCCGCTGCCGGCGCTGCCACGGGCCGGGGCGGTGGCGGCCCCTCCATCTTGCCGCCCAACATCAGCTGCGCGCGCGATGGCGGCGCCAGCTGCGCCGTCGGCAGCACGGCATCCTGCGGCAAGGGTTTGACCAGGTGCGCGGTGATCACAAACAGCAGCTCGGTGCGGTCATGCTGGAAATCCGTGCTGCGAAACAGGGCGCCGAGGATGGGCACTTCGCTGAGCCATGGCACGCCCGTGATGTTGCTGACCTGGTTGTTCTTGATCAGGCCGCCAATCGCATAGCTCTGGCCATCGAACAGCTGCACCGTGGTCGAGGCGCGCCGCGTGGTGATGACGGGCAGGATAGAGCGCCCGCTGACGCCGGCGGCGGAAATGCCGACGCCTTCGCGCGACAGTTCCGACACTTCCGGCGCCACCTTCAGGTTGATGCGCCCGCCCGACAGCACGGTGGGCGTGAAGCGCAGGCCGACGCCGTATTCGCGCTCTTCCAGCGTGATCTTGTTGTTGTCCTGGCCGACGGGAATGAAAATCTTGCCGCCGGCCAGGAAGCTGCCTTCCTGGCCGCTGATCGCCATCACCGTCGGCTCGGCCAGGATGCGCACCAGGCCATCCTGTTTCTGCGCCTCGATGGTCAGCTGCTGGCCGTTCGACTTGCGCACGTCGAGCAAGCCATTCGCCGTGCCCGTCAAGAAGTTCGACAGCAGGGTCGTGGCCCAGCTGCCGGAAGCGAAGCGCAGCGTGGCGCCCACTTCCAGCCGCTCCAGCAGCGACTTCGACACTTCGGCGATCTGCACGGCCAGCATCACCTGCTGCGGCGCGCTGACATCGAGCATATTGATGATGCGGCTGGCCGCGCCGCCGGCGGCGCCGACGGGCGCCGGCGCCGGCACGCTCGCGCCATCGGCGGGCCTGGGCAGAGCCAGCGGCTGGCTTGCGCGGCGCACGTAGGCTTGCGCCAGTTCGACGGCGCGCAGCACGGCGCCCGCATCCTGCACCGTGCCGGAGAGCACCAGCGTATCGGCCACGCCCGTGACGCGGATGGCTTTTTCTTCCGGCATCAGCGCCGCCAAGGTCGCCTGCAGGCCGGCCGGGTCCATGCTGACGGTGACATTGACCACGCTGCACACGCCGCTTTTCCCCTGGATGATCATGTTCGTGCCGCCCACATCGACGCCCACCACGTACAGGGTATCGGGCGCCACCAGCATCGCCTGCACCACGGCCGGGTTGCCCACGCTGCGCGCAAGCACCGTCTCGGGCAGGCGCAGCATGCTCGATTTGCCCACCTGCAGCTGCAGCTGGCCAGGCTGCGCCGCTTCGCCGCCGCAGCGCGGGCCTTGCTCGGCCGCCGCGCCTGACAAGGGCAGCAGCAGGCAGGTAAGTGTCAACAGGGCGCGCTTCATAGGCATGGGTCCCATCATGATCATCGCCCGGGGGCTAAAAGCACTCGCGCGACTGGCGCGTGCCGTCGATCACGCCGCTGCACTGGCGCGGCGCCTCCACCTTCGCCACCCGCGCAGGGCGCGGCTTCACGGCGGCAGGCGCGACGGGTGGCGGCACGGCGGGCGGCGCTTCCGGAGCGCCGCCCAGCAGGGTCAGCTTGGTGGCGCCTTCCGTCACGCCCGGCTGCGGATCGACCTGGTTGCGCAGCACCAGCGACAGGCTGCCCACGCTGCGCGCCAGGTCCAGGTTTTCCGCCTGTTCCGGCGTCACTTCCAAGGTCACCGCATTGACCACGCGCGGCTTGGTCTCGTCGCGCCCCACTTCCTGCGCCACGGCCAGCACCAGGATGCGTTCGAGGACGATCTTGGAAATATTGCGGCTTTGCGGAAACGCGCGGTCGCCGGAATCCTGCTGGGTGCTGACGATGATGTCGACATAGTTGCCGGGCAAGGCGAAGCCGGCCACGCCGATCACGTCGTTGACGCGCACGGTGATGGCGCGCCGGCCTTCCGTGATCAGGGCGGACAGGCCGCCCAGGGTGCCCACGGGCGCCAGCTTGGCCTCGCTCAGCGGCTCGCCGCGCAGCACGCTGCTTTTCAGCACGCGCCCCGCCAGCTTCAGCGGATCTTGCAGCGCGCCTTGCGGCAGGCTTTCGGCCGGCCACTCGGCCAGGCGCAGCATCTCGGGACTCAGGCGCTGCCCCAGGTTGACGTCGCTGGCAGCGACCACGATCTTGCCCTTGCCCGACGGCGTCTGGCGCAGCAGCCAGTGCGATGCCAGCAAGACCGCCAGCAGCCCCAGCACGACAGCCAGGCCCATCATCAACAGTGCGCGCCGGTTCTTCATGCGATGCTCTCGCACACGGCGCCTGGCGGCATGTCGCAGCTGGCAAACAGGCTGGCCCAGGCCTGCTCCAGCGCGGCCACCGTCAACTGCGGCTCGGTACCGGCGAAGCCGGCGAAATCGGCTATGCGGCCCAGCAATTCACGCGGGTAGCTGACCAGCAGCGGGCGCCCGCCCGCGCCATGCAAATGCTGCATCAAGTGGTTCAGCGCCAGCTCGTCGATGGCGATGCCGGCCACGCGGCATTGCTGGCGAAACAGGGCGCGGTAGGCGCTGTCGCCAAGCGGTCCCACCTGCACCTTGTAGCCAATGCGGCGCAGCAAGGCCGCATCGAGCAGCTCGCCCGGCGGCATATTCGTCGCCAGCACGAGGGCATTATCGAAGGGCACGCTGATCTTCAAGCCGCCGCGCAAGCCCAGCTGATCGACGCCGCGCGCCAGCGGCTGCATCAGCCGCGTCAGCAGTTCCGGCGCGGCCAGGCGCTGGCGGCCCAGGTCGTCGACGATCAGCATGCCGTTGTTGGCGCGCACGTGGGGTGGCGCCTGGTAGCAGCCGCCGCTGGCGTCATAGCGCAGTTCCAGCATGTCGGCATCGAGTTCGGCGCCCACGTGGATCACGGGACGCTGGCACAGCACCCAGCGGATATCGGTGCTGCGCCGCTCCAGCGCCTGGCGCGCATGGTGGCCATGCTGCGCGGCGGGCGGCAGGTGCTGCGCCGCGTCATACAGCTGGATGATGTCCTGCCCGACGACGACGGCGTGCGGGATGGCCACCAGGCCATGCAGCAATTGTCCCAGTTGCAGCGCCAGCGTCGACTTGCCGCTGCCCGGCGGGCCATACAGGAACAGCGAACGGCCCGAATGCAGCGCCGCGCCCACCATGTCGAGCATGCCCGGTCCCGCATGCGCGCCACCGAGCACGGCCGCCAGGTCATCGCTGCCCACGCGCTGTTCCTGCGCCTGCCAGGACTGGCGCGCCACCATGGCCCGATACGCATCGAGCGTGACGGGGGCCGCGCCGATGTACGCGCAGCGCTCCAGGAAAGCGATGGCGCGCTGCTTGCCGGCGCTGGTCAGCTGATACTGCACGTCGATATCGGATTCGCCGCGCCAGGCGACTTCCGCCAGCTGCTCGCCGATCATGAACTCGAGCACCTCGCGCAAGACATTGATCGACAGGCGCAAGCGCGTGGTCAGCACCGACAGGTGCGTCTTGCCGCCGACAAAAATGGCCTTGGCGAGCAGCTCGAGCACCAGTTGCCGCTCCAGTCCCGTCTCGCGCAAGCTCTTGGGCTGCGGCGGCAAGGGCGGCATCAGGTTCGCATCGGCCGGACGGGGCATGCTGTCGGCGTTCACGGTGTACTCGACCTCGGTCATGCTGCTTCTCCAGGCAAGTTAAGACGGCATTGAACAGGATTTCATTCTAGCGAGCAGCTGTCGCAGCCCATTGATTAAGAGCAATAAATCCAGCTTGCAACACCGCGCCGCGAGGCGGCGGGCGGCAGCCCCGGCGTACTTAACAATAGACGCGTCCCTGCACCGCCAGGCAGCCCAGGGCGATGGCCAGGCCATACGGCATATTGCCCACGCTGGCCTGGCTGGCCAGCGGCACGGCCACCAGCGGCACGCCGGCCACGCGGGCGATCGTCGGCCCCAGCAGGTGGCGCAGGTTGCGCAGGCAGGCGCGCCACTTGCCCTGGTAGGTGATCATCAGCACGGCCATCAGGCCGCCAAACAGGAAAGTGGCAAAACAGATCAGCAAGGTCGGCCACGGCCCCGCAAACGCGCCCACCATGGCGATCAGCTTGACGTCGCCGGCGGCCATGCCGCGCAGCACATACAGGGGCAGAAACAGGAAAAAACCCGTCGCCATGCCGCCCAGCCAGTCCAGCGGCACTTGCCACGGCGACAGCCACAGCTGCAGCAGCAGCGCGACGACGATACCGGCCAGCACCAGCCGGTTGGGAATCTTGCGGCGCACCAGGTCGCTGACGGCGGCGGCCGTCACGAAGACCAGCAACAACAGGTCGCACAGGGCATGCACAGGCATGGGAGACCTTTCAAAAAAAACCCGCCACCGGCCGGCCGGCGGCGGGCACCCGCTTAGGGCGTCAACACCAGGTTCGACGAAATTTCGGTGAGGACGGACAGCAGGTTGGTCTTGATCAGCAAGAAACCGGCAGTGATGGCGGTAGCCATCAATGCCGCGATCAGGCCGTATTCGATTGCCGTAATCCCGTCCTCATCCTTGACGAATTGCTGTACTGCCGACAGGAAGGTATTCATGACAAGCTCCCAAAAGTGAATCACAAGTCCCTGGCGCAATCGGGTGTGAAACATTGCCCATTCCTGCTAATATGTTTCCTGCCGTAAATTTCTGCGCCATTACAGTGACTATAAGGCGCGCATGGTTTTACAAATTGACGCGCCACAAGTTTCCATATGGAAATTATCAAACTCGGCCTGATTTGGGGCGATGATGGACAAATGTTGCAAGGGAGATGTGCAACCTTCGTCAAGGCAAGTTTTTTACAACGCCATGCATCAATCTCATGAATTTGCATGAAAAATTGCATACGTTAATTGCCTATTAGGCAAAAAGACATTATCCTGCCTAGCTCTTCTTTGGAAAGGCCTGTCGTCCGGCAGTGGCTGACAAAACGGGACGCGGCGCGGCGAGGCCGTCCCAGGTTGCTTGTTGGTTACTTTGGAACGTGTCGTGCCACCAAATAACTAGGCTTCTTGTAGACGGACGCGAACATGCTCTTGCTTGATGCAATGCTGGTATGACGACACTTGTGTGACTACTTTCCAGAGAACGACAATGGATTCCCTACTGAAACACATGGTGGACATGACAGGGCACCGCGACCACACGATGCTCGACATCTCCGTGATCTCGGCCGTCCAGGAACTCGCTGCCGCGTCGCAGACCCGTGTGCTGGCGCTGACCACCGTGCGTGGCCAGGCCTTCGTGCGCTCGCGGGCCATCATCGTGGCGGGCAGCGTGGCCCGCATGGAAGACAATCCCGACCCGTCGCTGCCGGGCGAACCGCTGTCCGACTACCCGGCGCTGGCTGCCTGCATCGCGCGCCATGAAGCGAGCGCCGACACCCTGTGCGCCGACGGCCGCCACCTGCTGTGGCTGCCCATCTGGATCGGCGACCAGGTCACCACCTGCCTGGAAATCACCAACCCCACGCCCTACACGGGCGCCACCATCCAGGTGATCGGCGGCATCGTCAGCGTCTACCGCAATTTCCAGAACCTGCTCGACTACAGCGAACGCGATTCGCTCACCGGCTTGTTGAATCGCAAGACCTTCGACGACCAACTGGCGAAAATCCTGCAAAGCCGCGGCGAACCGGAAGCGGAGAGGCCGCGTCCCGTCGATGAAGAGCGGCGCCAGCACAGCGACACGGAACGGCAATGGCTGGCCGTGATCGACGTCGACCATTTCAAGCTGGTCAACGATAAATTCGGCCACCTGTACGGCGATGAAGTGCTGATCCTGATCGCCAACCAGCTGCAGTCGTCGTTCCGCTCGCAAGACCGCATCTTTCGTTTCGGCGGCGAGGAATTCGTCGTGCTGCTGCGCTCGATCACCCTGGAAAACGCGCAAAAGATCATCGACCGCTTCCGCACCAATGTCGAGGCACACGACTTCCCGCAAGTGGGCAAGGTGACCGTCAGCGTGGGCTTCGTCAGCATCAACGCCTACGAGGCGCCCGTCATCATCCTCGGCCGCGCCGACCAGGCCCTGTACTACGCAAAAAGCCACGGCCGCAACCTGGCCTGCCATTACGATGAGCTGGTCGCCAAGGGCTTGCTCACCACCATCGCCTCGAACGATACGGCGGAATTTTTCTGATCACCTGAAGATGTGCACCTGCGCGTCCATGGCGGCGTTGCGGCTGCTTGCCGTACTTAGTCGTACTGTCTTCGCGCCAGCGCCTTGCCCTGAACGTTTTTCAGGCGCTCTTTTTCAAAAGCGCACACCGTTCATGCATCCGCCAGGGAAATAAAACGCATGGGATCGACTTGCCACTTGGCAGCCGACTCATGGCCGACGATCTTGTCGGCGCCGCCGAAGCCGAAGCCGCGCGACAGGTCGACTGTTTCCGGCTTGATGTAGGTCTTGCTCTTCGTACTGAAAAACACATTCACCTTCGGCGCCAGCAGATTGCTTTCGTGCGCCTCGACGACGACGGCCAGGCGGCCCGATTCCAGCATCACCATGGTACCGACCGGATAGATGCCCACGCAGCGCATGAAGTCTTGCGCAAACACGGGATTGAAGTGGAACTTGCTCCACTCGTAGATCTTGCGCAGCGCTTCGGCAGGCTGGATGCCGCGGTGGTAGCTGCGGTCCGAGGTCAGCGCGTCGTACACGTCGACGATGGCGGCCATCTGCGCCAGTTCGCTGATGGCGTCGCCGGCCAGCTTGTCCGGATAGCCGCTGCCATCGCGCCGCTCATGGTGATGCAGCGTGATGTCGAGCGGAATGGCGCCCACCTCGGGCGACTGGCGCAGGATCTCGTAGCCATCGCGCGGATGGCGCTTGATCAGCGCAAATTCTTCGGGCGACAGGGGGCCGGCCTTGTTCAGCACGCTGTCCGGCACCAGCGCCTTGCCTGTGTCGTGCAGCAAGCCGCCCAGGCCCGCCTGGTGCGTGGTGGCGGCACCCAGGCCCGCCTGGTGCGTGGTGGCGGCATCGAGGCCGCGCGAGCGGCAAAACGCCACCAGCAGCGCGCACACGCTGACCGAATGCAGGAAGGTGTAGTCGTCCTTGGTCTTGATACGCAGCAAGCCGACAAGGGCGCCAGGATTGCGCAGGATCGATTCGGTGATGTCTTCCACCATCGGCTGCACCCGGTCGAGTTCCACCGCATTGCCCAGGCGCACATCGGCCATCACCGTGCGCACCAGGCTCGCCGCCTGCCGGCGCAGCTGCGTGGCGCGCGCCAGTTCCATGCCCAGCGACACGCGCGTGACCACTTGCGGCGCGCTGGCGATCTGCACCAGTGCGCGCTCCGTCTCGGCCCGCGCCTGCGCCACCGTGGGCGCATCCTGCACGTCGAGTCCCTTGCCGCTGTCGATCACCACGTCGTGGATGCCCGCCTGCACGATCTTGCGGATCTCGTCCTCGCTGCGCAGCAGGAAACGGTTGCGCACGAACGGGTGCGTCATCCAGTCGCAACTGAGGTCATGGATGTACATGCCCACTTTTAATTGCGAGGAATCAACTTTCTTGAGCATGCTGTCATCCCACAAATAAACGGCTGGAGCACCGGAGGCGCTAGAATGAGTATAACAAAATTGTTATTCTGCGGGCCGTGTCTGGTACCGCTGCGCAACACCCTGGAATTTCCATCACCGCACCGCTACTGGGACTCACCAAGCATGGAACTGCGCCAACTCCGCTACTTTGTCGCCATCGTCGACCACGGCTCGCTGTCGCGCGCGGCGCTGGTCCTGCACGTGGCGCAGCCGGCCCTGACGCAGCAGCTGCGCCAGCTGGAAGAGGAACTGGGCGTGCAGCTGCTGCACCGCTCGGCCCAGGGCGTGCTCAGCACGGACGCGGGCAAGGTGTTCTACGAACACGCGCAGGCGATCCTGAAACAGGTGGCCGACGCGCGCTCGGCCGTCACGCAAAGCGCCACGCGGCCGTCCGGCAATGTCACCCTGGGCTTGCCGCACAGCATCTCCGGCGCCCTGGCCCTGCCCCTGCTGCTGGCCGCGCGCGAACGCTATCCCGAGATCACCTTGCAGCTGACGGAAGAAATCACGGGCAACCTCAACGAGCAGCTGAAATCGGGACGCATCAACCTGGCCGTGCTGTTCGACGATGGACAGCTCACGCCGTTCGCCTGCAGCCCGCTGGTGGAGGAAGAGATGCGCTTTATCTGCCGCAGCGATTCGCCGTTCGCGCCCGCCGGCCATGCCGTGTCGTTCCCACAGGCATTGAGCGCCACCCTGATCCTGCCGGGACTGCAGCACGGCGTGCGCCCGCGCATCGACAGCCGCGCCCGCGAACTGGGCCTGGAGACGGCGAACGTGATCGAGATCAACTCGATCGCCATCCTGAAATCGGCCATCCTGGCCGGCATGGGCGCCACCATCCTGCCCGCCGCGCCCCTGCTGACCGAGCTCGACAGCGGCGCCATGCGCAGCTACGCCATCCACAGCCCCGTCCTGTCGCGCACGGTGGCCCTGTGCGCCTCGAAAAACATCCCCCTCACCAATGCCGGCAACGCCGTAAAAAACCTCGTGCTGCAAGTGGCCGCCGAACTGTGCGGCAGCGGGCGCTGGGTCGGAGCCCATGTGCTCTCGCCCACGGCATAAGTATTTCTTATACCCCCATCCGTAAAGCGTATTTGCCCCGTCCCCCGACTCGTTCTACACTGACCACATTAACTATTTTAGATTTAAAATAGTTATGTGCCGCCCACACGCGGCCATCCCGTCTGCACAGCGCGCGCCTTACCGGGCGCGCCCCTGGTACAGCCGATATCTGAAACACCCTTTTGGAGACAGCCATGTCCGTGACCACGGAAAACGGCTCCGCAGCGTTCGCTAGAAACGCCGGTGCCGCGCCATCTACGCCCCCCGACACATCCCGTTTGACCACTGTCAGCCTCGACGACAAATACACGGCCACTTCCGGCGCCATCTTCCTGTCCGGCATCCAGGCCCTCGTGCGCCTGCCCATGATGCAGCGCCTGCGCGACCAGGCCGCCGGCCTGAACACGGCCGGCTTCATTTCCGGCTACCGCGGCTCGCCCCTGGGCGGCCTCGATGAAAACCTGTGGAAAGCCAAGAAACAGCTGGAAGCGCACCACGTGCAGTTCGTGCCCGGCGTCAACGAAGACTTGGCCGCCACGGCCGTCTGGGGTTCGCAGCAAGTCGACCTGATCGGTCCTGCCAAGTACGACGGCGTGTTCGCCATGTGGTACGGCAAGGGTCCGGGCGTGGACCGCTGCGGCGATGTCTTCAAGCACATGAACCATGCGGGCACCTCGAAACTGGGCGGCGTGCTGCTGGTGGCCGGCGACGACCATGGCGCATACTCGTCGACCCTGCCGCACCAGTCCGACCATCTGTTCTCGGCCTCGATGATCCCCGTCCTGTATCCATGCAATGTGCAGGAATACCTGGACCTGGGCATCCACGGCTGGGCCATGTCGCGCTTTTCCGGCTGCACGGTGGCCTTCAAGGCCCTGGCCGACACGGTCGAATCGTCGGCTTCCATCGATGCCGACCCGTTCCGCGTGGAAGTCAAAATCCCGCAAGACTTCGTCATGCCCGAAGGCGGCCTGAATGCGCGCCTGTCGAGCATCCCGCTGGGCCAGCAGGCGCGCAACCAGGAAGCGCTGATGCAAGACTACAAGATCTATGCGGCCCTGGCCTACGCGCGCGAAAACAAGCTCAACCACACCACCATCGACAGCCCGAACGCCAAGCTGGGCATCATTGCCTCGGGCAAATCGTATCTGGACGTGCTGGAAGCGCTGGAAGAGCTGGGCATCGACGAGCAGATGGCGGCCGACGTCGGCATGCGCCTGTTCAAGGTGGCCATGCCGTGGCCGCTGGAACCGGACAGCGTGCGCGAATTCGCGCAAGGTCTCGATGAAATTTTGGTTGTCGAAGAGAAGCGGCAAATCGTCGAATACCAGCTCAAGGAACAGCTGTACAACTGGCGCGACGACGTGCGCCCGCGCGTCATCGGCAAGTTCGACGAAAAAGGCGAATGGGTGGCGCCGCGCGGCGAATGGCTGCTGACCTCGAAGGCGGATTTTTCCGTCTCGCAAGTGGCGCGTGTCATCGCCAGCCGCATCGCGCGCCTCATTTCCGATCCCGTCACCTGCGACCTGATCAAGGCGAGACTCAGTTTCCTCGACGCCAAGGATGCGGTATTAAAAAAGGCCGTGAACACGCCGTTCCGCCCCGCGTTTTACTGCTCCGGCTGCCCGCACAATACCTCGACCAAGGTGCCGGACGGCAGCCTGGCCCTGGCCGGCATCGGCTGCCACGTGATGGCCACGTCGATCTATCCGGAAATGAACAAGCTGACCACGCACATGGGCGGCGAAGGCGCGCCGTGGATCGGCCAGGCCGCGTTTTCCGAATTGCCGCACGTGTTCCAGAACCTCGGTGACGGCACGTATTTCCATTCCGGCTACCTGGCCATCCGCGCCGCGCAGGCGGCCAAGGTGAACATCACCTATAAAATCCTCTACAACGACGCCGTCGCCATGACGGGCGGCCAGCCCGTGGACGGCTTGATCACCGTGCCGATGATGGCGCAGCAGGTGGCGGCCGAAGGCATCGCCCGCATCGCACTGGTCACGGAAGATTTATCACGCTACAGCGACCGCAGCAATCTGCCCGCCCACCTGACCTTGCACGACCGCAAGGACATGGATGCCGTGCAGCGCGAATTGCGCGAAGTACCGGGCGTGTCCGTGCTGATCTACGACCAGACCTGCGCGGCCGAGAAACGCCGGAGAAGAAAAAAAGGCGAATATCCCGATTTGCCGAAACGCATGGTCATCAACGACGCCGTCTGCGAAGGCTGCGGCGACTGCGGCGTGCAGTCGAACTGCGTGTCCATCCTGCCGAAAGAGACGGAATTTGGCCGCAAGCGCACCATTGACCAATCGTCGTGCAACAAGGATTACTCGTGCGCCAAGGGCTTTTGCCCCAGCTTCGTCACCGTCGAAGGCGGCAGCCTGAAGAAGACCAAGACGGGCGCCAGCAAGTCGGGCGAGACGGACAACTTCGGCCCCCTGCCGGAACCCCAATTGCCCGCTTGCGACGCGCCGTACAACATCCTCATCAACGGCATCGGCGGCACGGGTGTCATCACCGTGGGCGCGCTGATGGGCATGGCGGCCCACCTGGAAGGCAAGGGCGCGTCCGTGCTGGACATGACGGGCATGTCGCAAAAGAACGGTTCCGTCACTTCGCACGTGAAAATCGCCAAATCTCCCGCGCACATCCGCGCCCAGCGCATCGCCACGGGCGAAGCGGACTTGATTTTAGGCTGCGACATGCTGACGGCCGGCGCGCAGGATGCCGTGTCGAAAATGCGCCCTGGTCGCAGCCTGGCCGTCGTCAACCTGCACGAGCAGCCGCCGGGCACGTTTGCGCAGAATGCCGACTGGCAATATCCAACGGCGGAAGTGCGCCAGCTGATCGAGGAATCCGTGGGCGGCGCGGACGCGGCCGACTTCATCGACGCGACCAAACTGGCCACCGCGCTGATGGGCGATTCGATTGCCGCCAACCTGTTCATGCTCGGCTACGCCTGGCAAAAGGGCCGCATTCCGCTGACGCAAGCGGCCCTGCTGCGCGCCATTGAATTGAATGGCGTGGGTATCGAGTCGAACAAGAAAAGTTTCCTGTGGGGCCGCCGCGCCGCCGTCGACGTGCGCAAGGTAACGCAGATCGCCACGCCGTCGCAGGCCATCATCGTGCAAATGCCGCAAAGCCTCGATAGCGTGATCAAGAAGCGCGTGGAATTCCTCACCGCGTACCAGAACGCCGCGTATGCGGACGGTTATTTGACCCTGGTCAAACAGGTACGCGACCGCGAGAATACCTTGGGGCTGGGCCAGAAGCTGTCGACGGCTGTCGCCAAGAACTATTTCAAGTTGCTGGCTTACAAGGACGAGTATGAAGTGGCGCGTTTGTACACGGATGGCCGTTTCGTGGAGCAGTTGCAGCAGCAGTTCGAGGGCAACTTCTCCGTGAAATTCAACCTGGCGCCGCCGCTGTTCGCCAAGAAGGATGCGAAGGGTCACCTGGTGAAAGCAGAGTTCGGTTCCTGGATGTGGCGCGCCTTCCAGCTGCTGGCCAAAGCCAAAGGCTTGCGCGGCGGCACCTTCGACGTCTTCGGTTATACGGCCGAGCGCAAGATGGAGCGCGCGCTGATCGTCGAATACCGCGAACTGCTGGCCGGCCTGCTGGCCAACCTGACGGCGGACAATATCGCCACCTGCGTGGAACTGGCATCCTTGCCCGAAAAAATCCGCGGCTTCGGCCACGTCAAGGAAGCGGCCGTCGCTACTTACCGCAAGGACAAGGCGAGGTTGTTGGCGGTGCTGGCGGATGGGAGCAAGCACGCAGCCTAGGTGACTCTGGAATACAACGCTGTCAGGTAACTTGCCTGGCAGCGTTTAATTCACTATCCTGATCCTGCCATTTATTTCACTCGCTTTATCACACCAGAAAAACGACAGACGCAAAACAACCATAGAAATCAGTCACTTACAATCACATGGCAAAACATTGGGTCATCCAGATCGTGAGCCAAATTAAGGCATCCAACAAAAAAACCTGAGCGTCGAAGGTTTGTGCCGGCACTAAAAATATCAAAACTACGGTTTTATGCTCGGGTACAAGTCGTAACATGCACTCATACCGAAATTGTTGGTATGGTCAAGCAAACACTCCTCTGCACTTTTATAACCAAAGAATTTTGGATACAGAAACGGGCTAATGAAAAACCCGAATATAAATGTCACGAGTAAAGCAATGGCAACCATGCGTTTGCCTAGACCTTGCTTGAGGTGCGACTCGATTGCCTGCCTATCAATTTCTTTACATGCACCCCTCTCTTGCTGGAACAATTTTTCTAGTTCTTGCGCAAGTTCACGGCCTGTCATCTCGCCGTCGTCGTAGAGCGTAAGAAGCTTTTCCTTCTCTGATGCTATGCTCAGAAGGGTGGAATTCGTATCTATGCCAGATCTCCTTTAGACGAATTATCCAATTTTCATTCCGCGCAGCGCCCCACGGTGGCCCCCGGCAACAGCACCGGTTGCCAGATCTCCTGCAAGCGTTCCGGCGGCGTGCCGGCCAGCAAGGATTGCAGCATCTCCACCATCTTGGCGCCCGCGCGGCGCAGGTCGGGCTGGTCGATGGTGGTGACGTTGATGCCGATCAAGGTGTCTTCCACGTTGCCCCAGACGATGACGGAGATTTCCTTGCCGATCTCGATGCCCGCATCCATCAGCGCGCGCACCACGCCCACGCCGGACAGGTGGTTGTCGACGATGACGGCCGTGGGCCGGGGCGAGCAGGCCAGCAATTGCTGCATGGCCTGGTAGCCGCTGCGGCGATCAAAGGTATTGTCGAGCAGGTAGCGGGGATCTGCCTGCAAGCCGGCCTGCGCCAGGCAGCGGATAAAGCTTTCCTTGCGCTCCAGCGCGAAATGCAGCTCCAGCGGTGCGCTCAGCAGGGCAATGCGCTGGTGGCCATGGGCCAGCAGGAAGGACACGGCCAGGTCGATGCCCGTGTCGTTATCGTAGTCGAAAGACGCATACGGCGCGTCGATGCGCGTGCGGCCGTTCGCCACGAACGGAAAACCCACCTTCGTCAGATACGCGATGCGCTCGTCGATCACCTTGGTGCGCCCCACCACCAGACCGTCGACCTGGCGTCCGCGCACCATGGTTTCGTACGAGGGCTGCTCGTTCTGCGGCGACACGGGGGCGATAATGAGGCTCATCTTCGACGCTTCGACGGCGTCGGACATGCCATTGACCACGGAAAGGAAGACGCTGTCGCCCAGGTCGCTGGGCAGCAGCGGATAGATCATGCCCAGCACATTGGTGCGGCCGACGGCCAGGCTGCGCGCCAGCGGGTTGGGCCGGTAGCCCACCTTCTTGGCGGCGGCCAGGACGATTTCACGGGTGCGGGAATTGACTTCCGGATAGCCGTTCAACGCCCTGCTGACTGTCGTTTTCGACATGCCGAGGGCAATTGCGAGGCTCTTGAGATTCATGTTAACTACCTGTCTGTATGACCAACCAACGTTGACCGTCAATTATAGCCGAGGCCACCAGACAAACCGCGCAATACCGCGCGTCGGATTGGTAGAAAAACAACAAGAAAATTCCTGCATCGCGCCCATATCCTCATGCCGTCCCGGCCCTGCGCCTGGCGGCAGCAAGTCGCTATCTGATGGGACAGGCAATGGCTCACAAAGAAAGCGTGCACTTACTTTTTCATCGGATACGCGACGCCGCCATAGCAAATCAGCACTTTTCTGCGCGCGCGCCAGAATTATCAAGAAAACATAATTTACTGGCACTGTGCCAGAATTTGTCCTACTCTTGATTCAGGTAAAGACTACAGGCTGGCATGCTGTGCATGGTGCCGCCACAGCGCGCCGTGCGGCTTCCCCCTGCCTCGTTTCGCGCGCTTGGGCATACTTAAAAGGTGAACAATGTGGTATCGCTAACTTCCGTCAACAACTTGCAGGCATCGCTGGCGACGGCGCAGCGGCGTGTCGAGCAAAGCCAGAACCAGGTCCAGCGCGACAGCGAACAACTGGCGCAGAGCCGCCAGCAGCTGCTCAAGGAAAAAGAACAGCTGAGTCAAACGGAACGCAGCAGCCAGCAAGCGCAGGCCGGCGCTCCGACCGCCATCAAGGTGCCGCAGCTAGAACAGGCGCTCAAGGTGGCCGTGCCGCAGCAGTTTACGCTGCCGGCGCAACGACCGGCCCAACCGCAAGTAAACAGTTATGGACAGTCCATCGGCCGCCTGATCGATGTGACAGCCTGAGCCGCCCCAGGCCTGCCGCACCGTCCTACTGCGCCATTTCCTGTTCTAGCATCGCCAGCCACCACTTGTCCCCCTTCTTCGGCTGCGCCAGGTCCACCGCCTCGCCCATCCGCGGCGTGGCCAGGTTCACGCCCTGTTTCGCCGCCAGCCCGGCGATGCGGTCGAACGGTTCATGCCAGGCGTGCAGCCCCAGGTCAAAGGTGCCGTTATGCACGGGCATGAGCCACTTGCCGCGCAAGTCCAGGTGGGCCTGCAGGGTTTCCTCGGGTTGCATGTGCACGTCCGGCCACAGCTTGTCGTAGGCGCCCGTCTCGATCATGGTCACGTCGAACGGGCCGTATTTGTCGCCGATCTGCTTGAAACCGTCGAAATAACCGGAGTCGCCGCTGAAAAACACGCGCACCGCGGGCGCGTCGATGACCCACGAGGCCCACAGGGTTTGATTGCTGTCAAACAGGCCCCGTCCCGAGAAATGCTGCGACGGCGTCGCCACCAGCTTCACACCGGCAATCCTTGTGCCCTGCCACCAGTCGAACTGCTGCACCTTGTCCTTCGGCACGCCCCATTCGACCAGGGTGTCACCCACGCCCAGCGGCGTCACAAAATGCTCGGTCTTGGCGGCCAGTTGCAGCACGGCCGCATGGTCGAGGTGGTCGTAATGGTCGTGCGACAGGATGACGGCCTTGATCGGCGGCAAGTCGGCGATGCTGATGGGCGGCTGGTGGAAACGCTTCGGTCCGGCCCACTGCACCGGCGAAGCGCGCTCGGAAAACACGGGGTCGGTGAGGAAGAATTCGTTGTTCAGTTTCAGCAGCAGCGTTGAATGGCCAAGGCGAAACAGGCTGTTGTCGGGCGCGGCCAGCAGCTGCGCCCGGGTCAAGGTTTGCACGGGTACGGCCGCGGCCGGCACGGTGCTGTCGGGCTTGTCAAAGACAAATGTCCATAGCAGTTTGAGCGTCGCTGTCGTGCCCAGCTTGTGCATCTGCACGGGATTGCGGAACTTGCCTTCGAGGCGTTGCGGTGATTCGGTCGGCGCGACGGGCGCGGCGCGCAAGATGCAAGAACTCATGATGATCAGGACTCCCAAGAATAAGATGCGGTACATATGCAGCCCGGTCAATAAAATACAAGGATTAAATTACACTACACAGTGTAGTTCCTATTTCTGGCAAAGTAAACCAGGAGGTGTAAAATATTGTTTTCAAAGGAGATTTCCCGCCATGGCCGCACCGCAACGCCTCACCGACCGCAAGCGCGTCGCCATCGTCGATGCCGCCATCGCCGAGTTCCGCGACCACGGTTTCGATGCGACCAGCATGGACAGGATCGCCGCCACGGCCGCCGTTTCCAAGCGCACCGTGTACAACCATTTCCCCAGCAAGGACGAGCTGTTCGCGGAAATCCTGCAGCGCATGTGGGAAAGCAGCATGGCCCAGCCCGCCGTGCCCTATGTGGCCGACCAGCCGCTGCGCCCGCAGGTGCTGGCCCTGGTCGAGCAGAAAATGGCCTTGCTGTGCGACGCGGCCTTCATCGACCTGGCGCGCGTGATCTTTGGCGAAACCATCCACTCGCCCGAGCGCGCGCAAGCCATGGTGGCGCGCCTGAATGAAAAGGAAACGGGCTTGAATATCTGGATCCGCGCGGCGCAGCAGGACGGGCGCATCAAGGCGGGCGAGACGCTGGAAGTGGGGCACCTGCTGATGGCTCCACTGAAGACCTTTGCCTTCTGGCCGCAGATCACCCTCGGTGAGCCTCTGCTGGGCCCGGCACGCCAGCGCGAAGTGACGGCACTGGCCGTCGATATCTTCCTGTGCTACTACGGCGTGGCAAAACAGACGGCATAAACGGGCGGCAAGTGGGCGGAGATGGTCTGCCAGTGCTCGCCCTCGTCGCCCGAATACCAGGCGCCGCCCGTGGTCGACGCCATCAATAAACTGCGCCCGTCGTCGGCCAGCGCCAGCCCGTGGCGGTACACCAAGTCATAGCAGTGCTGCTGCGGCAAGCCCGCGCGCAACACCTGGAAGGTTTTGCCGCCGTCGCGCGTGCGCGTCACGGCCAGCGCACCGTCGAGCGGAATGCGCAGCACGTCCGCCTGCGCCGGCACGAACCAGGCCGTGTCGCCATCGCGCGGATGCACGGCCACGGCAAAGCCGAAATGCGACAGCGGCGCCGTGGTGACTTCCTGCCAGTGCCAGCCGGCATCTTCCGAGCGCCAGATGCCGTTATGGTGCTGGCACCACAGCGCGTCGGGCATGCCGGCGCTGCGCACGATGCGGTGCGGGTCTTGCACGGCTTCGTTTTCATCGAGTTCGGGCGGCATGTAGTCGGCGCGCATGCCCGTCGCGCTCAAGGCCCAGCTGGCGCCGCCGTCCAGCGTTTGCCACACGCCGCCGCAGGACACGCCGACCAGCACTTTACTGCTGTCGCGCGGGTCGACGCAGATGCTGTGGATGCCGGGCACGTCGTAGCCGCCGCCAAACCACTGCGCCCGCTGTGGCACGTTCCACAACGCTTCCACCAGCTGCCAGCTGTCGCCGCGGTCGCCAGAACGGAACAGGCCGCCAGGCAGGGTGCCCGCCCACAGCACGCCGGGCTGGTCCGCGCCGCCGGCCGCCAGCGCCCAGATCTGCCGCAGCGTCCAGTCGATGGCATCCGTGCTACCTTCCGGCTTGGCCGGATAGGCGGGCACGGCGACTTCCTGCCAGGCGCCGGCGCCCGCGTCGAGGCGGTGCAGCTTGGCGCCGAAGTGGCCCAGGTTCAGGGCCGCGTACAGGGTGCCGTCGCGGCCATCGTGCAGCAGCATGGAGACGGGGTCGCCGGCAAACTGCACCAGCGCCAGCTGCCAGGCGCCGGCCGTATCGACATCGAACTGGAACAGCCCCTTGCGGGTGCCGAGATACGCGCGTTGCGCCCTGCCTGGTCCCATGATTAACCTCCAGAAAGTGCCTGCAAGATATACACCTGGCTGTCGGGCCGCAAGACATCATCGAGCACGCGGCGTTCGCGGCAGCGCGCGCCGTCGATGAAGATCACCACGTTCGGACGCAAGGCGCCCTGCTCGTCGAGCACGTAGCCGCGCAGGCGCGGCTGCCGGGCAAACACGGCATCGAGGGCGGCGCGCAGCCGTGGCGCCGCCACGTCCACCGTGGGGACGTCGAGGAAGCGTGCCAGTTGCTGGGTGAAATGCAGATGCGCCATGCGGTTCTTCGAGGTCGTCGGCCTGGACCCATTCTAGTCCGCTTTGCGGCCAATACAATTAAAATAGGGGCAAGCACACAAGGAGGCCAGGCATGACGATTACCCCGGAAGAACTAGCGGTGCTGATGCAGGAAGTGGAAGTAGCCGACCCGATCGACTTTGCCGACCTGCCCTTCAACGAGCAGGAATTGCGCGGCCTGATCGCCAACCACCTGTGCGAGATGGCCGACGCCATGGAAAGTTTCAGCCCGGAAGACCGCAACCTGGCCCTGCTGGCCGTGGCGGCCAAGCTGGTGCTGGAAAACCTCGTCTTGCACGTGCAACTGCTGCGCCGCCACGGCTTGCCCGTGGGCGACAGCGTGGAGGCGCTGCTGCAGCGGCTGCGGGGCGGTGGCCAGTCCTAGCGGACCACCGCGCCACCTTTACTGCAGGTTGATGGCCGTCACATAGCCGATATTGCTGCCATAGGCACCTTGCCCCGAGCGGATATACAGCACGCCATTGCGCGACAGCGACAGGGTGCCGCTCAGGCGATAGGTCCATGCCGCCTGGCGGCTGGCCAGGTCGAGCGCATGGGTGTTCCTGCCACCTGCCACAAACAGCAGGTTATCGGTCACGATCAAGTCGCCATTGAGCACCTCTTCGCCCACGCTGGCCAGCGGCCAGGTCCACAACACGGCGCCATCGCTGACGTTGCGCGCCTCGAGCACCTTGCCGCTGTCGTTGCCGACATAAATCACGCCGCGCGCCACTACCGGCTGCGTGGTAAAGCGTCCGTTGACCGTCCAGCGCACGCTGCGGCTGCCCGCATCGACCAGGCTCAAGCTGTTGTCGACCGACTTGCCTGGATACGGCCGCTGGTTCAGCAGCAGCACGGTGTTGTCATCGACCAGCACGGGCGCCTGGCGCAAGGAACTCTTGCCGGTGCCGCCAAGCACCTGGCCCGGCACGGCCACGCTGAAGCGCTTGCTGCCATCGGCAATATTGAAGGCCGTCAAGGTGCCTGCCGCATTGCTGTACACGGTGCTCGCATTCACGGCAGGCGTCCACTCATCCACATTGCCCAGCTTGGGCAAGCCCAGGCTCGCCGACCAGCGGTTCTGGCCCGTCGTCGCGTCCAGGCTGATCACGTCATTATTGCCGCCGAGATAGGCATTCCCGCCGAACAAGGTCGGCGCCGTCATCGGCGAGGTGGCCACCAGCACGCCATTGGTATTGGGCTGCCTGGCCACGGCCAGCCGGGCACCGGACAGCGCATCGAAGGCATAGACATCGTTGACCCCTGCCATGAGCAGGCGGTTGCCGGACACGCCAGGCGCGCCCAGCACATCGCCCAGCTTCAGCTCCGTTTGCCACGCCGCGGCGCCGTCCGTTTCCGACAGGGCCGACAGCTTGTAGGTGTAGATGTATTTGAATTTCTCACCGGCATCTGCCACCGAAACTTCTTCATTGAAATACACGAAGCCATTCGCCGCGACCAGCGGACTGATGCTGGTGCTGACGCCGCTGGCGTTGACAGCGCTCTTCCATGACCAGCGGCGCGTGAATTTGCTGGCGTCGAGCGTGACGGGCACGTAAGCCGTGTGCGCCGCATTGCCGTTGTAGCCCACCCAGTCGGCGGCACCGGACAGCGGGCGCAGGGGTGACAGGGTACCCTTCATGCCTGCCACCGTGATGCTGTAGCTGGCCGTGCGGGGCTGGTAATTGGGCGTGCCGGGGAAAGGGCTGACGGAAACGGCAAAGTCCACCGTCCCCGTGTACGTGCCTTCGGCCAGGCCCGGCTTGACGCTGAAATCCATCAGCCACGAACCATCGGCCTGCTTGATGCGGTTCACCGTATCGAAGACCTTGGTGCCGCCGGCCGGTTTTTCGTCCCACAGCGGACGCTGGTCCGTTACCTTGGCGTACAGCATCACCGTCGCCTGGACCTTGTTGCAGGTTTCACCGGGCTGCTGCACGCAATTGAGACTGACCTGCGACAAATCCATCGCCTGTTCCGGCGATTCGCCGCCGCCGCCTCCGCAGCCGGCAAGGGAGAGTGCGCCCAGCATCGTCACAGGCCAGACAGCGGCCCGCAGCCGCACTTGCAAGAAAGTCGTCATTCCGTGTCCATGTTGAGTTTCATTTCCTCCACGATAGAGGTGAGCTTGAAACTTTGGTCATCTTTATAACATGGGAATTATTCTGAAAATCTAACAAATTCTCACCAAGGGACTCACTTGCGCACGGCCCGCGCCTGCAAGGTGAGATCGCTTTCGGCCACGGCCACGCAGGGCAGGATGTAGCCGTCGAGCCGTTCATCGGGGCTGATGCCGGGCCAGTCCACCGTGTAGCGGATCTTTCCTTCGGGCATGTGACAGAGACAGGTGCGGCAAGTGCCGTTGCGGCAGGAACTGAGCAGGCGGATGCCGGCCAGCTCGGCGGCGGCCAGCACGGTGGTGCCCGCTTCGGCCGGGAATTGCCAGCCTTGCGGAAGGATCGTGATGGTAAAGGTGGTGACGGTCAGGGGCGCGTTCATGTGCCCAGTTTAACAGTCCGCCACGGTGGTCCAACTGCCGCCCTGCGCATGGCTGCGCAGCACGGCTTGCGCAAAGGCCAGGCCCGCCACGCCGTCAATCACGGTCGGCAGCCAGCGGGCTTCCTCGGGCACGGGCAAGCCAGCCTGCAGGGCGCGGATGGCCAGGGCCGCATCCAGGTACAGCTGGGCGAACGCTTCCAGATACCCTTCCGGATGGCCGGCTGGCACGCGCGTGGCGTGGCGCGCGGCCGCGCTGTCGACCCGTCCCGGACGCAGCAGCTGGCGGTTGCCGCCCTGCGGCGTGCACCACAGTTCATTCGGTTGTTCCTGGTCAAAGTCCAGCTGCGCCTTGCTGCCGAACAGGCGCAGGCGCACCGTGTTTTCACACCCCGTCGCCACCTGGCTGGCCCACAGGGTGCCTTTCGCTCCGTTGGCGTAGCGCAGCATCACCTGCACGTGGTCGTCCAGGGTGCGGTGCGGAACAAAAGTCGACAATTCCGCCAGCACCTGCTGCGGCGTCAAGCCGCTGACGAATTGCGCCAGGTGGTAGGCGTGCAAGCCCACGTCGAGCAGGGTGCCGCCCGGGCCAGCTTTCAGCGGGTCGTTATGCCAGTTGCCCTCGCTCATGCCACCCGCGTGTATCGCGTCAGCCAGCCAGTCCTGCGAGTATTCCACCTGCACGAGGCGCAGCGCGCCGATCTCGCCCGCCTCGACCATCGCTTTCGCATGGCGCAGCAGCGGGTAGCCGCTGTAGGTATGCGTGAGCGCAAACAGCAGATTTTTCCGCTCTGCCAGCGCCGCCAGCGCCCGGCCTTCCGCCAGCGAGATGCCCAGCGGCTTGTCGCAGATCACGTGGATGCCCGCTTCCAGGAACGCCGTGGCGACGGGTGCGTGCAAATGGTTCGGCGTGACGATGGCGACCGCTTCGATGCCATCGGGCCGCTGGCTTTCGGCCTGCGCCATGGCGCGGTAATCGCTGTAGCAGCGCTCCGGAGAAAGATGCAGCGCCGCGCCGCTGTCGCGCGCCCGCTGTGGGTCGGACGACAGGGCGCCCGCCACCAGTTCATACTGGTCGTCGATGCGCGCCGCGATGCGGTGCACGGCGCCGATGAATGCGCCCTGCCCGCCCCCTACCATGCCCAGCCGTAAGCGTCGCTGCATGTCGTTTCCTTATTTCAAGCCCAACAAATGGTTGATCTGTCCTTGGTCAACCGCGCTGCCCGCGAAATCGTCGAACGCATGTTCGGCCACGTGGATGATGTGTTCACGGATGAAGCGTGCGCCCTCGGCCGCGCCATCCTCCGGGTGCTTCAGGCAGCATTCCCATTCCAGCACGGCCCAGCCTGGAAAATCGTACTGCGCCAGCTTCGAAAAGATCGCCTTGAAATCGATCTGCCCATCGCCGAGCGAACGGAAGCGCCCGGCCCGGTCTTGCCAGTCGCCATAGCCGCCATACACGCCCTGGCGCCCGTTGGGCCGAAATTCCGCATCCTTGACGTGAAAGGCCTTGATGCGCGCATGATAAATGTCAATGAACGCCAGGTAATCGAGCTGCTGCAGCACGAAGTGGCTGGGGTCGTAAAGAATGGCCGCGCGCGGGTGGTCGTGGACGGCGGCAAGAAAGCGCTCGAACGTCACGCCGTCGTGCAAATCCTCGCCCGGATGCAGTTCGTAGCAGAGGTCCACGCCGGCAGAGTCAAACGCATCGAGGATGGGCAGCCAGCGTTTCGCCAGTTCCGCGAACGCCGTCTCCACCAGCCCGGCGGGGCGCTGCGGCCACGGGTACAGGTAGGGCCAGGCCAGCGCGCCGGAAAACGTCACGTGCGCCGTCAGCCCCAGACGCTGCGAGGCGGTGGCCGCCCACAGCAGCTGCTGCGTGGCCCAGGCCGTGCGGGCCGCGCTGTCGCCACGCACATGCTCGGGCGCAAAGCCGTCGAACAGCGCGTCATACGCGGGATGCACGGCGATCAGCTGGCCCTGCAAATGCGTCGACAATTCCGTCACCTGCAAGCCATGGCGCGCCAGCAGGGCTACCACGTCGTCGCAGTACTGCTGGCTGCCTGCCGCTTGTTCCAGATCAAACAGGCGCGGCGCCGTGGGCAGCTGCAAGCCCTTGTAACCCAGGCCGGCCGCCCATTGCGCCAGGTGCTCGAGCGAGTCGAACGGCGGCTCGTCGCCGAGGAACTGGGCCAGGAAGATGGCCGGGCCCTGGATGGTTTTCATGTCAATGTCCTGTTGAAGAAAGCCGGGGTCAGACCCTCAATGCCGCTAACGCAAAAGTCATTGCTGGCGGGCGAGGGGGTCTGACCCCAGAATTTAAAAAGGCGAGTTCGGAAAGTAAAACTGCTTGGCGTTCTCGCGCGTGATCAGCACCGAGGGGATGATCGTGTTGGCCGGCAATTTATCACCTTTCAGGCGCGCTTCCGTCGTCAGCTTGATGGCGTCGTACATGAACTTCGGCGAGTACGACACGTCGGCCACGATCAGCGGGTCGGAACCGTCCATGATCTTTTTCACGGCGCCCTTGGCGCCCGCGCCGCCGAACACTTGCTTGATGTCCGTGCGCTTGGCTTGCGCGATGGCCTTCTGCACGCCGATGGCCATGTCGTCATCGGCGGCCCAGACGGCGTCGATGTGCTTGAAGCGGGTCAGGTAATCCTGCATGACCTTGAAGGCATCGTCGCGGTTCCAGTTGCCATACTTGGCGTCCAGCACCTTGATGTCGGGATGGCCTTTCATGACGGCGGAAAATGCATCGTAACGCTCGTTATCGAGCGTGGTCGGCATGCCGCGCAGCACGACGATATTGCCCTTGCCATTCAGACTTTTCGCCAGGTATTCGGCCGGCAGCTTGCCAAACGCCGTGTTGTCGCCCGCGATATACGCGTCCTGCGACTGCGTGTTCGTCAAGCCACGGTCCACCACCGTCACGTAGACGCCCTTGCTTTTCACCTGCGCCACGGGCTGCGTCAGTGAGGCCGATTCGATGGGGAAGATCACCAGGGTGTTGATCTTGTTCACCGTCAACATGTCCTGCAGCTGGTTTGCCTGCTCGGGCGCCGTGGCGGCCGTCTTGACGATGATTTTCACGCCCGGATGGGCTTTTTCCAGCTCCGCCTTGGCTTGATTCGCCCACCACACGATGCCCGAGGTAAAACTGTGCGTGGCCGTGGGAATGGCCACGCCCACGACCAGCTTGTCAGCCGCTTGCGCCGGCCCCATCGGCAACGCCCACGCCTGCATCACCAGCACCGCCATCCCTGCTACCCGTATAAAGCTCTTCATGCTGCTCTCCTCCAAGGTTGTGGGCGCCCGTTGGCCGCCCTTTCAGAACGTCGCTATGGTTTTATTTGCGGCCTCGCTGCAGGAAGGCGACGGCGATGATCACCACGCCTTGCACTGCGGCATTCAGGTAGACACTGATGATGCTGGTCAAATTCAGGATATTGCTGATCACGGACAACAAAATGGCGCCGATCACGGTGCCGACGATGCGCCCTTCTCCCCCTTTCAGGGCCGTGCCGCCGACGACGACGGCGGCAATCGCTTCGAGTTCCCACAGCAAGCCCGTCGTCGGCGTGGCCGAGCCCAGGCGCGGCACGTACAGCACCGTGGCGATGCCCACGCACACGCCCAGCAGCATGTAGGTGGCGATTTTGACTTTATCGACGTTGATGGCCGCATAGCGCGCCACTTGCTCGTTGGAACCAATCGCCTGCACGTGGCGGCCAAAGGTCGTGCGGTTGAGGATGACGGCACCGGCCGCCGCGACGAACAGAAAGATCCAGATCGGGATCGGCGCACCCAGCACGCTCGTGTAGTAGACGGGGCTGTACAGCTCGGACAGGGTGGCGTCCAGGGTCAGCGCGCCGCCATCGGCCAGGTACGTGAGCACGGCGCGGAAAATGCCCAAGGTACCCAGGGTGACGATGAACGGTTCGATATTGCCCTTGCTGATCAACAAGCCGTGCATCAGGCCGAAGCCGGCACCGAGGATCAATGCCATGGCGATGCCCAGCACCAGCATGGTGATCGGCGCCAGCTCGCCGCCCGCGCCTTGCGCCAGCGCATTCATGAAATAAATCATGCAGCCGGCGATCAGGGCCGCCATCGAGCCGACCGACAGGTCGATGCCGCCCGAGATGATGACGAAAGTCATGCCCACGGCGATGATGCCGATGAAGGCCGTGCGCGTGAGCACGTTCATCAGGTTATCGAGGGTGGCGAAATCGCCATTGAGCAAGGTGCCCGCGATGCACAGAGATAACAAGCCCAGCACGGGGCCGAAACCCTTGATGCGCGCGCCAAAGTGGCCAATCAGGGATACGGTGGTGTCAGTGCGTGCCGGTTGCATGGGCAATCAACTCCTCTTCGGTCAGGTGGTCGGCGGACAGGGTGGCTTGCAGGGTGCCGGCGCGCATCACGGCCACGCGGTGGCACAGGCCGATCAATTCGATCAGTTCCGATGAAATCACGATCACGGCGCGCCCTTCGGCGGCCAGGCGGTGGATCAAAAAATAAATGTCGCGCTTGGCGCCCACGTCCACGCCACGGCTCGGTTCATCGAGCACGACGACACGGGGGTCCGAATGCAGGTATTTGGCCAGCGCCAGCTTTTGCTGGTTACCGCCCGACAACATGCGCGCGCGGCTGGCGAGGTCGCCCGTGCGGATATGGAAATCCCCGACGGCCCTGTCCAGCGCCTGTTTTTCGGCATTGACGTCGAGCCACGGCCGCGCATAGCGCTCCATCGTCATCATCGTGAGGTTTTCGCGCAAGCCCAGGTTCACGTGCAAGCCCTTGCCCTTGCGGTCTTCGCTCAGATACGTCATGCCGTGCTGCATCGCTTGCTTGGGGCTACGGATGTCGACCTCTTGGCCATTGATCTCGATCAAGCCCGCGCTGCGCGGGCGCAGGCCCAGCAGCGCTTCGAACGATTCCGTGCGCCCCGCGCCCACCAGGCCCGCAAAGCCCAGCACTTCACCGGCGCGCACCTCGAACGACAGGTCTTTCGCCCAGCCGGGCACGCAGAGCCCCTCGATTTTCAGCAGCACAGGAGCTTCTTTCGCCAGCGGCACTTTCGCGGGGAACATGTCCGACAATTCGCGCCCCACCATCAGGTTCGCCATCTGCTGGCGCGTCAGGCTGGCCGTCGGCTCGCGCGTGACGAAACGCCCGTCGCGCATGACGATGACCTCGTCCGTGTTGCGCTCCACTTCATCGAGCTTGTGGGAAATATAGAGGATGGTGACGCCATCGCTTTTCAGCTGCGCCATGACGGCGAACAGGCGCTGGGTCTCGGACGACGTCAGGGTGGCCGTCGGCTCGTCCATGATCAAAAAGCGGGCGCGGCGCGACAGGGCCTTGGCGATTTCCACAAGTTGTTTCTCGGCGACGATGAGGTCGCGGATCTTGGTGTCGGGCGACACGTCCAGCCCCACCTGTTTCAGGTAGCGCGACGCTTCCTCGCGCATGGCGGCCTCGTCGAGCAGCCAGCAGTGCGTCTGCTCGTGGCCTAAAAACATGTTCTGCACCACCGTCAGGTGCTCGGCCAGGTTGAATTCCTGGTGGATCAGCACGATGCCGGCGGCCTCCGCCGCGCGCGAACTGGCGAAGCGCCGGGGCTGGCCATCGATCAGCAATTGCCCCTCGCTCACGGCCTCGTAGCCGGCGAGGATTTTCATCAGGGTCGACTTGCCGGCGCCGTTTTCGCCCAGCAAGCCATACACGCGCCCGGGCGACAGGGTAAAACTGACGCCATGCAAGACGCGCACGGGTCCGAAATCCTTGCACACCCCCTCGAAACCGACGGCAACGCTCACTATGCACTCCCTCGCAGAATTAATCGGTGCTGCAGCAACACGCCCGGCACGCTGGCTGCCGGGTCCGCCAGCCGCTGCAGCAGCAGGCGGGCCGCCGTCTCGCCCAGCTCGCGCATCGGCTGCGCGATGGTGGTCAAACCGGGGGCCATCTGCGCGGCGATGGCGATATCGTCGAAGCCGATCACGGCCACGTCCTCGGGTACGCGTTTTTTCAGCTGGCGCAGCGCGCTCAGCACGCCGATGGCCAGGGTGTCGGAGACGGCAAAGATGGCCGTGGGCGCATCGGGCTGCGCCATCATGCGCAAGGTGGCGGCCGTGCCCGCCTCATAGTCGAGGCTTTGCACCGTGTGCACCCACTGCGGCCGCACGGGCAGTCCGGCCCCCGCCAGGGTGTCCAGATAGCCTTGCTGGCGTTGCCGCGCGTACAGATAGCGCTCGTCGGAGTTGATCAGGCCGATGCGCGTATGGCCGCGCGACAACAGGTGCGCGACGGCGTCCGAGGCGGCGCGGTGGTTGTCGATGCCGACGTAGGGCACGGCCACGGCGGGGTCGAATTCGCAGCAGGCCACCCACGGCAGGCTGGCCGATTCATGCGACAAGGCATGCTGCACCGTGTCCGGGTCCAGGCAGATGGCGCCGTCGGCGCGGTGCATGCGCAGCAGGTCGAAGTAGGAGCGCTCGCGGCCCGCATCGGCGCCCGTGTCGCACAGCAGCACGAAATAGCCGTGTTCGCGCGCCACCGTGTCGATGCCGCGCACGATCTGCGCATAGAAGGGGTTGCCCACGTCGGGCACCATGGTGAGCAGCATGCGGCTCTCGGCCGTGCGCAGGCTGCGCGCCAGGTGGTTCATGCGGTAGCCGAGCGCGGCCACGGACGCCAGCACCTTGTCGCGCGTGGGCGCCCGCACCCCTGCCTGCTCGTTCATCACGCGCGAGACGGTGGCCACCGACACGCCCGCGTGGGCGGCAACGGCGCTGATGGAGACGGCGGCATCGGCTGGCGAATGCCCGGGAACGGCTGGTGGCATGGATTTTCCGCTAAATGTAATCGATTACATTTATATGCCAGCTTGCCGCGCGATGCAAACATTATCGATGTTGCGGTGCGGGAGAACGGTGCCGCCGTTCCGGCGGCGTCCTTGAACGGCGGCGCCAGCGGCGCGAGCAGGAACCGGCGCTTGTCGATATGCCTGCGGAGAAGAGCGTGGGCAGCGCGCCATGCCGCCGGCGCAGTGCCGGCGAGCGGGCCGTAGCCTGCCAGGTCCTACTCCAGCATCGCGCAAAACGCATCGGCGCTGCCGTCGATGACGACGCCGCTGGGCCAGCGCTGGCTGCGCTGCTGCGCGCGCAGCAGCGC
This sequence comes from Janthinobacterium sp. GW822-FHT07H11, assembly GCF_058798615.1. Classification (NCBI taxonomy): domain Bacteria; kingdom Pseudomonadati; phylum Pseudomonadota; class Betaproteobacteria; order Burkholderiales; family Oxalobacteraceae; genus Janthinobacterium; species Janthinobacterium sp. GW822-FHT07H11. The sequence continues at coordinate 575,195 of NZ_CM179507.1, read as the reverse complement.
GGCGGCCAGGGCCGAGTCGCCATCGGCCGCTTGCACGAAGACGGGCATGTTCAAGGTCGCCGCGTCCGTCAGCAGCCGGGGATTGGCATCGAGGCTGCGCGCATCGAGGTGCACGCCGACCGGCATGCCCACCTGCGCCTGCAGGCGCTGCAGCCAGGCCTTGTCCAGCCTGGGCGGGCGCGCATGCCGGGCGCCGAGACGGCTGACCGGCCTGGCGTCGGCTGGCGGCACGGGGCGTGCGGCGAGCACGACCAGCCCCAGGTAGCCGTGCGGATCGGCAGCGCGCGCACAGGCGAGGTTGCCCGCCGCCGCCGACGTGAGGAACCAGTTGCCGTGCTTGATGCCGGCGCGCAACTGCGTCACCAGCGCGGCCACGGGCGCGCACGTGGCGGCGGCCTCCTGGATTTCCCCGTTCAGTGTCTTGTGCGGAAAGGCGCTGGCCAGGTCGGCGACGTCGCTCACGAAGGGCGGCGTTTCCGCCGTGGTGCTGGCGTGCAGCTTCATGCTGGCGGCGCGCCAGGCGTCGGCATCGAGCTGGCGCAGCGCATGCACGGCACCGCTGTCGACGACCCGGCCCGTCTGCGCGTCCGCATGCACGACCCAGTTGCCGTCGCCCAGCTGGCGCAACGGTGCCTCGACGCCATCCCAGGTGCCGAAATAGGCATTGCGCAGCGCGCTCAGCGCATGCTGCGGCGCTTCGCCCGCGCCCCGGCGGGCGTGCACCTTCATGCCCAGGCAGTCGGCCTGCACGGCCGCGCTGCATAGGCTGAGCAGCACGGCAATCGATCCAGATATCTTATGCAGACTAGTCATTGATTGCCTTTTCTTATGATGGCGCTCAGGGATTGATCACGGCCAGCGGATTGCCCGGCCCCGGCGGCGGCAGCACTTTCTGCCGCGTGCGCGACAGCAGCGTGAAGGCGCCCAGTGTATCGGGTCCGCTGACGATTTCCAGCTGTTCGCGCTGCAGCCAGGTGCGGATTTCCGCTTCGCTGGCGTCGGCGCGGAACAGCACGCGGATGCGCACGCCCGTCTCCACGCCGCTGCCGCCGCGGTACTCGGCAGTGCCATCGGATGGCGCCTCGCGCGGCAGGAACAGCCAGGCCGATTGCACCACCATCACGCTGGCGGCCACGGCTGTCACCACTTTCAGCCAGCGGCTGGCGTTCGCCGCCCGGCCTGGCAGCGCCAGCGGCGCCGTGACGGCGGCATCGGCCGTGGCGGCCGGCGCCGCCGTGGCGATCTGCAATTGCGCCAAGCCCTGGCGCAACAGTTGTCGGTAGGCCAGCCGGTCATCCTGGTGCAATGCCGTGGCCAGCGGCGTGCCCGTCAAGGCATAGTCGTGCCCCAGGGCCACGCGCGCGATCACGCCGGGCCTGGCCTCGGCGGCATTCTCGCGGCCGTGCGCTTCCAGCCAGCGCGCCGCCTGCAAGCGCTCCTGGCTGAAGACGCCCAGGCAGGCGCCCAGGTCGCCGACAGCAAGTTCCACGGGCATGTCGCACAGTACCAGTGCGGCGCGGGGATCGACGGGCGCGTCGCGCGCCTCGATCACCAGGCCGCAGGCATCCGCGTAGGCCGCATCCGACGTGACGAGCCAGCCGCGCCAGCGCTGGCCCTGGCTGCTCCAGGCATCGAGCAGCACGGCGCCAAAGCCGGGACGGCGCGCCAGCAAGTGGATCTGTCCGCCGGCGATGGGCCGCCCGGCCAGCGGCGCCGCATCGCTGCGGCGGCCCAGGCGTTCCAGCAGGTGGGGCGGCACGGCAATGCCGCGCCAGTCGGGAAGCGCTTCGTTCACCACGTCCTGCGCCAGCAGTTCAACGGAAGACGGGGGGGATTCCAAGCGCGCGGCAACGATGGCCAGCGAGGGCGTCAGCGCAGTCATGCCTGTGGCCTTTCATCAATGTTCAAGCGAGTGGAGGCGGAAGCCGGGGAGTGCATGTCCACGGATAACGCGGCCACGCATAAAATATCCAAAACTATTTGCGCCGCGTCCATATCGCGCGCCGCCAGCGCATCGCCCACGCGCAGCTTGAGCAGGCTCAAGACCCAGCCGCCCAGCAAGGTGGCGCGGTGGGCCGGCTGGACGAGCTGGCGCCCGGCGCTGCTGGCCTCGCCCTTCTGCCGGTGCACCAGGCCCAGCTTGCCGCCATGGTAATGCGCGGAAGCGATCTGCTCGGCCAGTTCCTTGACGGGCATGCCGCCGCAGCCGCAGTGGCGCAGCAGCAAGATCAAATCCTGCGGCAGGGTGGCGATGAACTGCTCCGCCGCCACGCGCACCTGTGCCGGCGTCAGCTGGTAATCGCGCAGCGGTTCCACATAAGCGTCGGGCGCGGGCAGGTCGCAAGCCTCGCCATCAATGGGCACGCCATCGCGCCGCTTGCGCAGCTGGTCGATGATGAAGCGCTTGAAATACAGGTACAGCGCGCCCGGATGCAGCGGCGCCGCCTCGCTCTCGCCGCCCAGCACGCGCTCGACGAAATACTGGTGGCGCAAGTCGGCCAGGGAATCGCCGAGCGACGCCGCTTCGCGCGGGCGGCACGGCGCCAGCGCGGCGATGACGCGCTGGTAAAACTCGGCCAGCTCGCCTTGCGTCAACTGCTGGCGGCGGGTCCAGAAATCATGGATGCGTTCAAATGGTTCCGATTGCAAAGCCGGTCCGATCGTGTGTGGGGGCAGGGGCGCCACCGGGCCGTCGCGAGGCGGCGCGCCGGTGGCGGGAAAATACCCGGGCGAGCCAGGGAAAACTTGTCAGTAAGGTAAAATGCATTCAGGCAATTTTCGCATATCAGTGGGAAAATCGCTAACCTTTTGCTATTTCAACACCAACCGCCAGAGATACCGATGCGCCGCCTTTTCCTGCTGTTTTCCACTCTCGTCCTCTTGCTCTGTACCGGCATCGCGCACGCCGCCATCCAGGCCGCCGCAGGCGGCAACGGCAATAGCGCGGGCAAGCGCATCGCCCTGGTGATCGGCAATGCCGCCTATCCGCAGCCGCTGTTAAATCCCGTGAACGATGCGCGCGCCATGGCCGAGCGCCTGCGCCGCCTGGGCTTTGAAGTGCTGCTGCGCACGGACATCAATGGCGCGCAATTGCAAAAGGCTTCCGCCGACTTTTCCACGCTGGCGCGCGGCGCCGATATCGCCCTCGTGTTTTACGCGGGCCATGGCGCGCAGGCGGGCGAGGCCAATTACGTACTGCCCATCGGCGCGAACATGAACGCGCTCAGCGCGGCCGCCATCGCCGCACAGGGCGTATCGGTGTCCAGCCTGGCCGGCGACTTGCAGCGCACGGGTGCGCGCGGCGCCGTGCTGATCCTCGATGCTTGCCGCCAGGAATACACGCGTGGCGGCGCCGTGATGGTGCCCGGCGGCGGCAATGCGGCCAGCCACGGCTTTGCCGATACGCAAACACCACGGGGCGTGGTGATCGCCTATTCGGCGGGACCGGGCGCGCTGGCGCGCGATTTCTGGTCGCCCGACTCGCGCAACAGCCCGTATACCAGCGCCCTGCTCGACGCGCTCGATGCGCCGGGCTTGCCCATGAGCGACGTCTTCTCGCAAGTGGCGGCAAGAGTGGCCGCCATGACGCATGATGTGCAAAAGCCGCGCGTCTCGTTCGGCGAAACGTCGGCGCGCCTGGTGCTGAACATGGGCAGCGGCAAGGGCGTCAGCCAGTCAACACCGGGCGTGCTGGCCGGCGCGCAAGGCCAGGGCGGCATGCGCGCACCGGTCCCGGCGCCTGCGCCAGCGGTGGAGAAGCCAGCCGCCCCCGGCGCCAAGGTATGGCCCGGTAATGTATTGCAAGACATCAACTACGAAATCCGCATGCAGATCGCGGCCCGGCCATTTCCGCGCCAGCAGCTGGAAAAGCGCGCGCGCGGCGGCGATCTGGTGGCGCTGACGGCCCTCGGCTATGGCATCGGCGGCGGCGACGCCGGCATCAAGCAGCCGAAGGCGGGCATGCAATGGCTGGAAAAGGCGGCCGCCAAGGATTTCCCGATTGCCCAGACCTATCTGGCTGAGTTGCTGATGGTCAAGGGCGACCCGGCCTCATTGAAACGCGCCGGCGTGCTGCTGGACGCCGCCTCGCAAGCCGGCTACAGCCCCGCCCATGCGTATAAATTCGACCTGGCGCGGCGCACGGGCGCGGCACCGCAGGACGCGGCCCGCCATCTGCAGGATGCCTTCATGGGCTTGATGAAGGATTACCAGGGCGCCGCCAAGGACGTTTTGCAGCCGCCGAAAAAATAATTCAAAATAATTTTAGATTTCCCTGAACTGCCCCCGTTATCCGTGGGTACATGCAATACAGCATGACAGTGACCAGGGAAAACCATGCAAACATCGAGCCCAGCAACAATCACCACCGGCCAACGCGGCCGCATCATGACCTACCAGTCGAGCGGCCTCGGCACCGTCAGCATCGAGGGCGTGCAATATCCATTTGACGTCAGCAAGCACTGGCGCTCGGACACCGCGCCAGCCCTGAATGCCGTCGTTGACGTCTGCCTCGACGCCGCCGGCGCCATCGAGACCCTGCGTGTCGTTTCTACCCAGCAATTGGCACAGGAAGACATGGCCGTCGCGGCAAAACTGGCGCGCGCCAAGGGCCATCAACTGTGGAGCAAGGCCGTCGCCATGCTGGGCCTGCCGGTACTCGCCAGTATCGCTGCCCTGCTGGCAGGCGCCTTCCTGTTCAATGTGCTGGACATGCGCCTGTATGGCAACAGCAGTTTTAGCTTCTGGGAAATGCTCGGCATGCCCATCGACAATCTGGAGCGCCTGTCGCAAGGGACCCGGAGCAGCTTTACCTCGGGCCGCTTCTTCTTCCTGCTGGCAATCGGCGCCTGTTTTGCCAGCCTGTTCATCCACAACGCCAAGGCCGCGCTCGGCAAGGCCGCCCCGCTGCTCTTCCTGCTGATCTACAGCGCCAGGCTGACCATGACCGTGCGCGACTCGGTCAGCGCCTCGACCGCCGGCGTGCAAAGCCTGCTGGGCGGACGCAACAATGAAATCGCCAGCCGCATGGCCGATGAAATGCTGTCCCAGGTCTGGCACAGCATGTCGTTCGGCGTCGGCAGCTACCTGTTGCTGGCGTCTGCCACCGTGCTGGCCGCCTACGGCTATGGCGAATACAAGCGCAAGACCATCGGCTAAGCCGCGACCTTTTCACTGTCTCCCCGTAACTTACTCTGAAGGAACTATCATGCAACGCACCCTGCCCGCCCTGTTCGCCATCGCCCTGATCCTGTCCGCCTGCGGCAAAACCGACACCGCCGCGTCGACGGCGCCAGCCCCCGTCGCCACCAGCACGGCCGACCTGGCCGCGAAAGCGCAAGTCAAGGCGGCCGCCGCCAGCCTGCCGCAAGCGGACGCTGCCACCCCAAGCGCCAGCTATGTCGACATCACCAGCGGCAATCAGCTGATGTACAGCTACATCGCCCTGTCCGGCGTGCCGCCCGACTATGCGGCCGTGGCGCAGCGCATCTCGCGCGAATATGCGGGCAGCAACGACGCCTTCCGCAAGCAGGAAGTGCTCGACGCGCTGAAACCGCAGATCGACGCCAAGGTCAATGAAGCCAAGACGAAGCGCTACCTGCGCTACCAGATCAACGGCCAGGGCGCGCTGTCGCCGTACGCGATGGACAAGGCCGCCTTCCCCGCCAAGTTCGCCGAAGCGGGCACGTATTACTACATGTACGACAACGGCGACTACAAGCTGGCGTTCAGCAACGGCGACGGCTACTCGCTGCTGAAGGTGGACCAGGAGGCGGCGCGCAAGATCGAGGCGGCCCGCAGCGGCTACAAGGACTTCGCCATCATCGTGTATGCCTACGCCCAGGAAGCGGACATGGCCAGCAACCAGGTCAAGGCGCAGATCGTCAAGGTGGCGATCAAGCTGAACGGACAGGAAATTCCTGTCAGCCAGGCGCTGTAGAACGAGCTCGGTTACACTGTTCGCCACATTGCATCGGGATAGCGACATGGGCGAACAGACACTGGCGGAACAACAGCTGGCCAAGGGCCGGCAACTGCAGCAGCAAGGCAAGCTGATCGAAGCGATCAACGCTTACCAGGCTGCTTACAAGCAAGATCCGGCCCTGGCCGAAGCGCAGCATTTCCAGGGCCTGGCCATGCTGGAACTGGGCCAGGGCGCCCTCGGCCTGGGCCTGTTGAAACTGTCGCTCAGGCAGCAGCCCGACAATGCCCTGTTCCACTACAACCTGGGCAACGTGCTGCGCGGCACGGACAGCGAGGCGGCACTGGCCAGCTACGCCACGGCGGCGCGGCTGGCGCCGCACGAACACGATTTCGCGATTCTACATGCGGAATTGCTGATGGGAAAACAGCGGCTGATGGAGACCATCGCGGAACTGGAACGTGCCCATGCCCTGCGTCCCCAGCGCTGGCAAACCCTGCAGGGCCTGGCCGAGCTGTATTACCGCACGGGACAGCAGGAACCGGCGCTGGCCCGCTATGCGCAAGCCCTGGCCCTGCATCCGGCGCTGGCGCAAACCTGCCGTATCGGCTTTGCCAGCCCGCAAGCGGACCAGGCAGAAACTTTGACACCGATCAACGTCGCGCCCTCGCTGCAGGAATTCCTGCGCGAAACGGATTTGCACATCCTCGACGATTTCCTGCCCGACCCCATCGCATGGCGCGCCCAGGCGCTGGCGCTGCCGTTCGAGCAGCAGCGCTATGCAGGACAGAATTATCCGGGCAGCCAGACGGCGGGCCAGCCCAGCCAGGCCATCATGGAACGCATCGCCACGGCGCTGGGCCGTCCCATCCGCTTCATTTCACCCGACAACGGCTCGTATCGCCTCAGCTATGCGGACGCGATGGCGCGCACCGATATCCACGTGGACAACGAGACGGGCAACAATTTCAATTTTTATGCGGGCGTGCTGTATCTGAACCCGCCCGAGCAGTGCCAGGGCGGCACCACGTTCTGGCGCCACACGCCCAGCGGCTGGTACCGGCGATTGCCCGAAGCGGACGTGAAGGCGGGCGGCTACGCCAGCTTCAAGGACTTCCAGAAACGCTGGCTGCCGAACAGTAAAGTGCAGAAATTCAACGAGTTACAGGAACAGCGCGACAGTTGGCAAGCGCTGCTGGAAGTGCCCATGCGCCACAACCGATTGATCGTGTACAAGGGCCATTACTTTCACTCGATCAGCAATGTGTTTGGCGACACGCCGGAAAATGGACGATTGGTGCAGCTGTTTTTCTTTGAGGTGCCGGATTAAGTATGCTGCACGAGTATTGTCGGATTACGCCCTGCGGGCTAATTCGACCTACCTGTCACCGGACCATGCGTAGGTCGGATTAGCGGAACGCGTAATCCGACACAACCACCGCCTCGGGTCAATACATGTCGGCGGCCGTCGCCCGCACAGCTTTCAACAGCATATCCGCCCCCGGCGACAACAGATGATCCTGCTGGCGGATGATGCCGAAGGCATCCATCTTGCACGGCAGTTCGATCGGCAAGATGCTCAGCACGTTCAGCGATTCATAGTAATGGGCCACTTCCGTCGGCATCACGTGCAGGGAATCCGTCTGCTGCAGCAGGGATGTGATCAAGAGCAAGGCGGTGGTGTCGACCACGTCCACGGGCGGCTCCAGGCTGGCGCGGCGGAACATCATGTCGAAGCGGTGGCGCAGGATGCTGCCTTGCGGCGGCAAGATCCACGGCTGGCCCGCCAGATCCTTCAATTGCAGATTCTTGCGCGACAGCAGCGGGTGGCCATTGCGCGCCACGGCGCTGGCCGGCTCTTCCGTCAATTCCTCGTAGATGAGTCCGGCGCTGCTTTCCTTTTCCAGGATGCGCCCGATCATGAAATCGAGCGTGCCATGCTGCAGCATGTCCATCAGGGTGTTGCTGTGCTCCAGGTGCACGCCGATGCGCATCAGCGGCGCCTGCTGCTTGATGCGGGCAATCGCGCGCGGCAGCAAGGCCATGGCCGGCGTCATGATGACGCCCACTTCCACCTGGCCCGTCAGGCCTGATTTGAGCGCGACGATATCGTCATGCGCCAGCGACAGGCTCGTCAGCGCCATGCGCGCGTGGCGTATCATCGTTTCGCCGTAGATGGTCGGCTCCATGCCGCGCGGCAAGCGGTCGAACAGGCGCACGTCGAGCATCTCTTCCAGGTCCTTGATTTGCTTGGACGCGGCCGGCTGCGTCATGTGCAATTCTTCCGCCGCGCGGTGGATGTTGCGCTGCTCGTCCAGGGCGATCAACAGCAGCAATTGCCGCGTCTTCAGGCGGGCTCGCAAGAACCAGTTGGGGTTGAGGGTATCCATGAATAAATCATATCATGATCGATATCAGTTTCTCACTGAGATCGATCTTATTGATATCGGTGTGTCTCCTTTTTGAGCGTCGTCAAGCAGCGATCACGATGCCTTGCAGGCCGCGCTGGGATTGGCGGCCGGGCCAGCCGTTTGCTGGATGAATTCGATCGTGCCGTCCGGCTTGTATTTCAGCTCTTCCACGGCCACGGAGCGCCGGTATTCTCCGCCGCCCGGCAACTTGTCGTTGTGATAGAAGATGTACGACTTGCCGTTGAATTCGATGATGGCCTGGTGAATGGTTTTCACGACGGCATTCTTGTCCATGATGGTGCCGCGGAAATGCCACGGACCTGTCGGCGTGGGACCCGTCGAATACGCCGTCTCTTCCGGGAAGTTGCGCGAGTACGACAAATAATACGTGCCCGCATGCTTGTGCATGTAGGCCGCTTCCGTAAACGCATCCATGCCGAAGGTCAATATCGGGCCGTCGAGCTCCGTCATGTTCGCCTTGAGCTTGGCGTACTTCAAGACCGTGTTGCCCCAGTAAAGATAGGCCTGGCCATCCGTGTCGATGAAGACGGCCGGGTCGATATCGTCCCACGGGATCGCCGTCTGCTTCGTCATGTCATTCGTGACCAGGGCGCTGCCGCGCGCATCGACGAACGGCCCCGTGGGGCTGTCGGACACGGCCACGCCGATGGCTTTGCCGGGAATGGTCTTGTGGTCGACGGTCGAATAAAAATAGTATTTATTGCCGCGCTTGACGATGTCGCCGGCCCACGCATCCTTGCCGGCCCAGGCAAACGTGGAAAAGCGCACGGGCGAGCCGTGGTCCGTCCAGTTGGCCATGTCGCACGAGGAATACACGCGCCACTCGTTCATCCGATAGTCCGTGTCCGTGGCGCTCGCTTCATCGTGGCCGACGTACAGGTACACCCTGCCATTGTCGACCAGCGCGGCCGGATCGCCCGTGTAGATGTTTTTCACGATGGGGTTGGCCGCCTGCGCGCCGAACGTGGCGCAGGCGAGCGCTGCCGCCATGCCGATGGCTGCGGCACGTGTGTGTTGCTTCAACATAAGGTTAACTCCCGTTGGTGGTTTTCTGGCCCATGGCCATCAGTCTTTGCACGACGCAAAAGACAAACAGCAGGCCGCCGATGACGATCTTGGTCCACCACGAGCTGAGCGTGCCGTCGAAGGCGATCAGGGTCTGGATGGTGCCCAGCACCAGCACGCCGGACAGGGCGCCCGCCACGTAGCCGTAGCCGCCGCTGAGCAGGGTGCCGCCGATGACGACGGCGGCGATCGCGTCCAGCTCCGTGCCTTGCGCATGCAAGCCATAACCGGACAGCATGTAGAACGAAAACAGCACGCCGCCCAGGGACGCACAGAAGCCGCTGAAGGCGTAAATGAAGACCTTGGTGCGGCCCACGGGCAAGCCCATCATCAGGGCCGACTGTTCATTGCCGCCGATCGCATACACGGCGCGGCCGAAGGGCGTGGCGTGCGCCAGCCAGATGGCCAGCAGTAACGTCAGCACGGCGATGACCACGCCGGGCGACACAAAGCCGCCGAGGAATTGCAGTTGCGTCTGCGACATGGCGACGAACAGCGGGTCATCGATGGTGATGGAATTGATGCTGATCAAGTAGCACAGGCCGCGCGCCAAAAACATGCCGGCCAGGGTGACTATGAACGGTTGCAACTTGAAATAATGGATCAGCGCGCCCATGCCGGCGCCAAACACGGCGCCCAGCGCCAGCACGCTGGCGATCACCAGCAGCGGCGGCCAGTGCGCCACGTTCAGCAGCCAGGCGGCGATCATGGTCGACAGGGCCAGCACGGAGCCGACGGACAGGTCGATGCCGCCGGAAACGATGACAAAGGTCATGCCGATGGCGATCACCAGCAAAAAGGCGTTATCGATCAACAGGTTAAAGATGACCTGCGTCGACAGCAGGCCCGGATAGGCGGCGCCGCCCAGGCCCAGCATCACCACCAGCAGCAGGACCGTGACGAGCGAGGTGAAATACGGGGTATGCAGCAAACCCTTCATGCTTTTCTCCGATGCAGCAATTGCTTGAATTCCGACGATTGCGACAGGCAAACGAGGAAGACGACGACGGACTTGACGACCATGTTGACTTCGGGCGGCACGCCGAGCGAATAGATCGTGTAGGTCAGGGTCTGGATGATGAGCGCGCCTATCATGCTGCCGACGAGGCTGAACTTGCCGCCCGCCAGCGAGGTGCCGCCCAGGGTGACGGCCAGAATGGCGTCCAGTTCCAGCATCAGGCCCGCATTGTTGGCGTCCGCGCTCTTGATGTTCGAGCTGATCATCAAGCCCGACAAGCCCGCGCAGGCCGCGCAAAACACATAGACGAAAAAGATCAGGGTCGCCGTCCGGATGCCGGCCAGGCGCGCGGCGACGGGATTGATGCCGACGGCCTGGATGAACAGGCCCAAAGCGGTCTTGCGCATCAGCACGGCCGTGATGATAAACACGGCCGCGACGAGGAACAGCGAGAACGGCAAGCCGAACAGGTAGCCGCTGCCGATGAAAAAGAACGGCTGATAGTAGACGGTGACGATCTGGCCATCCGTCAGCAATTGCGCCAGGCCGCGTCCCGCCACCATCAGGATCAAGGTGGCGACGATGGGCTGCAAGCCCAGGCCGGCCACCAGCACGCCATTCCAGGCGCCGCACAGCAAGGCCGCGCCCAAAGCCGCCGCCAGGGCCCAGCCCATGGGGATGTTGCTCACATAGGTAGGCACGCCATTGTCCATCACCATGGTGCCGCCGATCAGCATGGCGGCCACCGTGCCGGACAGGGCCACGACGGCGCCCACGGAAATGTCGATCCCGCGCGTGGCAATCACCAGGGTCATGCCCAGGGCCGCCAGCATCAAGGGCGCCGCGCGATTGACGATATCGATCACGCTGCCGTACAAATGGCCGTCGCGCACTTCCAGATGGAAAAAGCCGGGGATGGCAAAAAGATCGACCAGCAGCAGCAAGCACAACGCGGCCAGGGGCCGGCTCAGGGGATGGTGTAAAACGGTATGCACAATGGAAGAATCCGTGGTGGCAGCCGCCCGCGCCGCAGGGGCGGCGGGCGACGATGTGAATACGCTCATGCTGTCTCTCCGGCAATCACTTGCAGCACGGAACTGTCATCGAGCTCGCCGCGCGCATAGTCGCCGCAGGCCTTGCGGTCGCGCATGACCAGAATACGGTCGCTGCAGCGCAGCACTTCGGGCAGTTCGGACGAAATGAACAGGATGGCCATGCCCTTGCGGCACAGCTTGCTGACATAGCTCATGATTTCCTGCTTGGCACGCACGTCGATGCCGCGCGTCGGTTCATCGAGGATCAGCATGGCCGGCGACGTCACCAGCCAGCGCGCCAGCAAGGCTTTTTGTTGATTGCCGCCGGACAGGCTGCCGATCGGGGTTTCGATGCTGGCCGTCTTGATGCCGAGCGCCTTCACGTATTCATCGGCCAGCGCCTGCTGGCGTTTAAAGGGGATGGCGCGCAGCAAGCCCGTGCGGGCTTGCAAGGCCAATATGATGTTTTCGCGCACGGAGAGCGACAGGATCGCACCCTCGTGCTTGCGGTCTTCCGAGCAGAAACCGATGTCACGGGCAATCGCGTCGCGCGGCACGGCGAAGTGGCGCGGCTGGCCCTGCATGGTGATCGTGCCCGAGTCGGCCTTGTCGGCGCCAAACAGCAGGCGTGCCAGTTCCGTGCGGCCGGAACCGAGCAAACCGGCCAGGCCCAGCAATTCACCCTGGCGGATGTGGAAATCCATGGGCAGCAAGGCGCCCTTGCGGCCGAGGCCCTGCGCTTCCAGCACGGTCGGTCCGAAGCTGGCCGCGCCCGCTTCTTGCGCCAGGTCAAGCTCTTGCGCCACGGTATCCGCCGCCACGCCGATCATTTTATTGACCAGCGCCAGGCGCGACAGTTCGCTGCATGCGTATTCTCCTTCGCGCTCGCCATTGCGCATCACCGTGATGCGGTCTGAAATGGCGTAGGTCTGGTCCAGGAAGTGGGTCACGAACAGGATCGCCATGCCCTGTGCGCGCAGGCGGCGCAGCACGGAGAACAGCAGATGGACTTCCGCCTCGTCCAGGCTGGACGTGGGTTCGTCGAGGATCAGCACGCGGGCCGAAATGTTCAGCGCGCGCGAAATGGCCACCATTTGCTGGATGGCCAGCGGAAAGCTGGACAATTGCGCCGTGACATCGATATCGATCTGCAATTGCTGCAGCAAGGCACGCGCCTGTTGCTGCATGGCACGCCAGTCGATAGCCCCGAAACGGCGCGGGTAGCGGCCGATAAAGATGTTTTCCGCCACCGACAGGTTCGGACACAGATTGACTTCCTGGTACACGGTGCTGATGCCGAGCGCCTGCGCGTCCGAGGTGGAAGCGGGGGCGATGGGCTTGCCGTCAAACAGGATCTGGCCGCTGTCGGGCGTGTAGACGCCCGTCAGCACCTTGATCAGGGTCGACTTTCCCGCGCCGTTTTGCCCCATCAGGGTGTGCACTTCGCCCGGATACAGGCGCAGGGCCACATCGCTGAGGGCTTTGACGCCGGGAAAGGCTTTGCTGATGCCGCGCAACTCCAGCAAGGGAGCTGGCGCGGCAGAGTGATGCGCTTGCGTATTCATCATGCGGCAAGCTTAGTACTTACGGTTCGGAAATTCCTTGGCGGCCACCTCGGCAGGGAACACGTTCTCCACCGTCGTGATGCGCGCCGGCACGGGTTTACCGGCCACCACATCGCGGGCGATGGACATCAGTTGCGGGCCCAGCAGCGGGCTGCACTCGACGGTGACGTTCAGCTTGCCGGCGATCATGGCTTCGAACGCGCCTTTGACGCCATCGATCGAGATGATGATGATGTCCTTGCCCGGCTTCATGCCCGCTTCTTCGATGGCCTGGATGGCGCCGATGGCCATGTCGTCATTGTGCGCATACAAGACGTTGATCTTCTTGCCTTCGGCCTTCAGGAACGCTTCCATCACTTCCTTGCCCTTGGCGCGCGTAAAGTCGCCCGTTTGCGAACGGATGATCTTCATCTTCGGATTCTTGCCGATGACTTCCTGGAAGCCTTCCTTGCGGTCGATGGCCGGTGCGGAACCGACCGTGCCCTGCAGCTCGACGATGTTCAGGGTCGCATCCGGGGTTTTCTTGGCATAGTCCAGCAGCCATTGGCCGGCGCGGCGGCCCTCTTCCACGAAGTCGGAACCGATGAAGGTCACGTACAGCGATTTATCGGCCACGTTGACGGCGCGGTCCGTCAGGATGACGGGAATCTTGGCCGCCTTGGCTTCGCGCAGCACCGTATCCCAGCCCGATTCGACGACGGGCGAAAAGGCGATCACATCGACCTTTTGCGCGATGAAGGAGCGCAGGGCCTTGACCTGGTTTTCCTGCTTTTGCTGCGCATCGGCAAATTTCAGGGTGACGCCGTCTTTCTTGGCCGCCTCCTTGATGGAGACGGTATTGGCGGTGCGCCATTCGCTCTCGGCGCCTACCTGCGAAAAGCCCATGACGAGGGGCTTGGCGGCAAACGCGGACGAGGTAGCCAAGGTGGTGGCAGAAGCGGCCAGCAGCATGGCGCTGGCGAGGAGTGTGCGGCGTGTCAATGTCATTCTTGTCTCCAGTTTTTTTATTGGAATACCATCACAGCCGGATGCCGGATGGGCGGTTTTTTATGGACCCATGGTAGGAGAAAGCCACATAGCCATCCAATCAATTCTTTTTCGCTTGCGATACCGATTTGCGTATCGGTAGAGCGAGGCCATCCTCCCCTCCCCCTCAGCGCAGCAGGCGCAGCCCGTACAAGCCACCGGCCACGGAGTCCTTGCCGGCGACAAATTTCACAGTCAATTTTCCCTTGGCGGCCGCGACCAGGTCCGCAGGCACGGCGATATCGACCGTATGCAGCTCCTGCGGCGCATCGGCCGCCACGGCCACCGCCTGCAGCTTGACGCCATTGAGCAGCACGTCGAAGGTCCTGCCCGCATCGAGGGTGGACAGGGTCAGGCGCAAGGTCCTCGCTTCGCCTTGCGGGTCATTCAAGTCATAACTGAACCAGCCCGTCGCATGGCGCCAGTGCCGGCCCTTGTTGACGCCGTTTTCTCCCCCTTCGGCCTTGAAAAAATGGTCAGATTCCGGCTGCTGCTGACCGGGCGCCACCTGGTCGATGGTCTGCGCATCGAGCGCCAGGCGCTCGGCTTGCGCCTGGCGCGTGGCATCCTGCAGCTGCGCCAGCCTGGCCGGCGTGGACACGGGCCAGTACAGCATGTAGCGAGAGTCATGCAGGCGGAAGAACGGGATCAGTTTGATCGTCGCCGCATCCTTGCCCTGGATCAAGCCGGGCGCCGTAAACGTCAGCGGCTGGCCCTTCACGGGTTTGATCTTGTGCATGAATTCTTTTGTGTCGCTGACGAACAGCGGTGACGATTCCAGCGGACACACTTGCCCCTGGGCGATATGGCCCATGCGCGAGTCGTCGGCAAAATAGTTCAGCTGTTCATTGGCGAACGGCTGCGTCCTGGCGGCCAGCACGATGGGGCCGTGCAGCACGGCATAATAGTTCGACTGGTCCGGCATCTGTTCCAGGCGCATGCTCATCGGCAGCACCACGTCGACCTTGTCGCCGCCCTTCCACGCGCGCGTGATCGTCACATAGTCGCCCGGCGCGCCGGCCACCCGCATGGCCTTGCCGTTGAGTTTGATGCGCAGCTTGCCCCTGGCCACCCACTGCGGATAGCGGATTTTCAGGCTGAAGGTTTTATTGCCCGTGAATTGGCCCAGCGTGATGCGCGTCGTGTCGCGGTCAGGGAACTGCGTGCTCTGGGTAATCGTGACGCCCTGCTCCGCCCAATCCAGGGTGGAGGCCATGAACAGGTTCACGTACAATGCATCGCCCGCATGCGCGTAGATGAACTCGCCATACTTGGCCTGGCTTTCGATGCCGGACCCCACGCAGCACCACATGCCCTTGTCCACCTGCGAATACACGCGGTAGTGGTTCGGCCGCATGGGCGTAAAGTAGACAAAGCCGCCCGTGCCGGGGCGCTGCGACGACAAGATATGGTTGTACAGGGCGCGCTCGTAGTAATCCGCATACTTCACCTGCTCGTCGCGGCGGAACAGCTGCTGCGTGAGCTTGAGCATATTGTAGGTATTGCAGGTTTCCGGCCCTTCCACCTCTTCCACCATCGAAGAGAAATCGTGTTCATCGTGGAAATGCTCCTTGACGCTGTTGCCGCCGATGGCCACCGTGCGCTTGTCGTGCACGGTTTGCCAAAAGAATTGCGCGGCCTGCTGCCAGTCGCGCCGGCCCGTCAAGGCGCCGATGCGCTCGAAGCCGATCACTTTCGGGATTTGCGTATTCGCATGCAGGCCCGTCAGCTTGTCCTGTTGCGCCGCCAGGGGCTGCAAGACCGCCTGGTGCGAAAAGCGCATGGCCAGGTCCAGATACTTTTGCTCGCCCGTCAGTGCGTAGACGTCGGCCAGCACCTCGTTCATGCCGCCGTGCTCGGCGCGCAGCATGGCTTGCATCTGCGCGTCGGTGAGCGAGGCCGAGAGTTTCACGGCCCAGTCCGACAGCTCGATCAGCATGGCTTTCGCCTCGACATTGCCGGCGTACTGGTAGGCGTCGCGCAAGCCGGCGAATACCTTGTGCAGGTTGTACCACGGCACCCATTTACCGTTGACGGAGAAGGTGTCGGCTTGCATGTCTCCCTTGGCGATGGCTTGCCAGGCCGCATTGCCGTCGGGAATCCCTCCGAGGTAGCCGTTGCCATTCGCGTCCTGGCATTGCTTCAGCTGCGCCAGCATGTAATCGAGACGTTCGCGCGCCTGCGCGTCGCCCGTGGACGCCACCATCAGGGCCAGCGCGGACAGGTAATGCCCGCCCATGTGGCCGTCGAGCCCCGTCGCTTCCCAGTTGTCATAGCTGGGCTGGATCTGCGGCAAGCCCGCCTCGCGGCGGAACGGCGCCAGCAGCTTATCCGGGTCGAAGGCCAGCAGATACTGCAAGTCCGTCGTCTGGGCGTCGAGGAACGGCCCCGCTCCCAGGCGCACGGACGCAAGGGGAAACAGCTGGGCCGCCTGCACCGCAGGCGCAAGCAGCCCGCCGGCGGCCAGCGCCAGCATCCATACGGTTTTTTTCATGGCGCGCCCCCTAGGGCTTGGCGGCCGGCAATTCGCGGCTCTGGTAGCGATTCAAGTCGCGCGGGTCCACCTGCGGCCAGCCGTCCTTGTCCCACGTCATGGGCATGATCTTGAGCTTCTGCAAATAGTTATCCGCCGTTTCATAGGCGTGCAGCACCAGGTAATCCTTGCCGTCAAAGGTATAGGCGCTGTTGTGGCCCAGGCCCCGCCAGTCCTTGTCGCCTTTCAAGACCACCGTGCCGCCGCCCTGCGCCATGTCGCGGCCATCCTTGTCCAGATATGGCCCCGTCACGCTCTTGGCGCGCCCCACGGCCAGGTGGTAGGTGCTTTTTTCCTTCTGGCAGCACAGACCCCAGGAGACGAAGAGGAAGTAATCGTTACCGCGCTGGAAGATGAACGGCGCCTCGATTTCCTCGGGCGCGGGCTTGAATTCGCCCGCGCGTGGCGGCAGCGGCGCGCGGCGCGCCAAGGAGTGCCACTCTTGCGGTTCCGCAATGGTTTTCCAGTCGGCGTTGAGTTTCACCAGTTTGATGCCGTTCCAGAACGAACCGAAGGCCATCCACGGCGTGCCCTTGGCATCGGTGACGATGTTCGAATCGATGGCATTCCACTCGTCGCGCTCGGGCACCGATTGCAGCAGCATGCCCTGGTCGACCCAGCGGTAATCGGGCGAGCGGGGGTTGAGCGTCTTGTTGACGGTCACGCCGATGCCCGAGGTGTTCTTGCCGAAGCCAGAGACCGAGTAGTACAGGTAGTACTTGCCATCGTGAAACTGCACGTCGGGCGCCCAGATATGGTCGTCAAACGAGGGTGCGGCCGTCTTGGCCCAGGTGGGCTGGCCGGCAAACACGCGCCCTTCCGGTTGCCAGTCGACCATGTTTTTGGAACTGTAGAAGGTGATGCCGGGACCCGTGCTGTACAAATAATACGTGTCGCCGTCCCTGGCCATCACGGGGTCGTGCACGCTCACTTGCGCGGCATGGCAGGACAGCGCCAGCAAGGTGGCGGTAACGGCGGCCAGGCCGCGCTTGAGCGTTTGCATCATGGTTTCCCTTTAACTTTTAATTGCCCGTGCGGGCGCCCCACAGCGACACGCCGTCGATGGACTGCGCCGTGAACGTGACGACGAAGGCTTGCGCATTCGCATGCCACTGGCGCGACAGCACGCCATTGAACAGCCCGCCCGACGCCAGGGTGATGGCGAGCAGATTGTTGCCCTGGTGCTGCCACGACCCCGTTTGCGCCCCCGCAATCGTGCCGTCGGCCAGCAATGTGACGCTTTGCGACAGCTTGAGCGCCGTGGACATATCCTTGCCGTGGTTGATCAGTTGATAGCTGCCCGCCACCTCCGCTACCGCCACCTGCGCCGCCAGCGGCGTGACGCTTTTGCTCAACGGTACGTAACGGAACGGCGCCGCCACCAGCCAGCCATCGGCATTCATGAACAGCTCGTGCACGCGCAGCTCGTGCACTTCTCCCGTGTTCGGAAAACGCGTGTGGAAGAGGAGGAAGTACTGCTGCGTGGCGGCATCGTACACCGCTGAATTGTGTCCTGGCGACACATATCCCGGCGGCGTGCCCGTCTCGCCGGCCGCCAGCGCGAATTGATGGTTGCCCATCAGCTTCTGGCCGTATGGCGCGATGGACGCGTCGTCGAACAGCGGCAAGGCGGGATTCGACTTGACCTGGCGCATATCGTTGCCCCGGGCGTCCACGTAGGGGCCGTCCGGCGCGCGCGAGCGGGCCACGCGCATATTGTAGGCGCCGTTCGCATCGAGGCCGCCAAACGAGGTGAACAGGTAGTAATACTGCGATTGCGGGCTGTACAGCACGTAGGCGCCCTCGATGCGGCTGTGGTTGCCGCCGATCACGTGCTTGCCATAGCCCTGTCCGGCAACGGGCAAGCCCGTGGCCGGGTCCATGGCCAGGATAAAGATGCCGCCCGAATACGAGCCGTAGATCATCCACAGCTTGCCCGTGGCGTCGCGGAAGGTGTTCGGGTCGACCACGTTCGGCTGCGTCAGCGCATCGTAGATGGTCACGCCATCTTCGCTGACCTGGCCCCACATGCCGGACTTGAGGAAAATCTGCTGGTTCACATACGGGCCGTCCACCTTGTCGGCCAGGGCCAGGCCCATGGCGGAACGGGGTGAATCGCCCTTGCAGCTGTTGTAGTACATGGCGAACTTGCCATTGTCGAGCTGGATCACGTCCGGTGCCCACAGCCCGGTCACTTGCGACCAGGCAAAGGTGTCGGCCAAGGCCGTGACGACATTGTTGAACAGGGGATTGCCGGCGTTGACGCCGTCGGCGATCTTCGTCCAGTTCATCAGGTCCGTGGACCTGGCGGCCGCCAGGTGCGAGCCGAAGACATAATAGGTATCGGCCACCTTGATGACGGACGGGTCATGCACGGAGGCATTCATAAAGGTGATGGCGCCCTGTACGGGCGGCGTGACGACAGGCGGCACCACCACGGGAGGCACGACGGGCGGCGTGACGGAGACGACAGGCGCGCCCCCGGACGAAGCACCGCCGCCACAGGCGGCCAGGGCCATGGCGCTACCGAGCGCCAGTACAGCTTCTCTTCTGTTCATGGAGTACTTTCTCTACAACGTGCAGCACGATGCGGCTGGCCGGCGCAGGAAAGCTCCCGCGCCGGCACAGAGTAGACAGCAGGAAGCTGGCGGCTTATTCGACGGCGACGACCACGACGGCCTTGGCAGGGACCGACACGGTCAGCTTGCCGCCTTGCGCCTTGGCATTGAACGCCACCGGCTGCACGGCTTGCGGTTGCGCAAAGCTGTTGACGGCATCCATCTTGCCTGCGGTCAGCACGCGGCCCGTGACCTTGGCCACTGGCTTGCCGGCCAGCGCCACGTTGACGTCGACGGCCTTGTGCGGGTTCGTGTTGACCAGCGACAAGTACACCTTGCCATCCTTGGCGCGGGCGGCCGAGGCGCTCACTTCCGGAATGCTGACCTTGCCCAGGCTGTACTTGCCATTGCCGGCGATGGCGACCGGCAGCGAAGTGGCGTCCTGGAAGGGCACATACATTTCAAACGCGTGATACGTAGGAGTGAGGAAATATTTATCCTTGTCCGTGATGATCATGGCCTGCAGCACGTTGACCATTTGCGCGATATTCGTCATGCGCACGCGGTCCGCGTGTTGATGAAATATATTGAAGTTCAGGGCGGCGACGAGCGCGTCGCGCAAGCTGTTTTGCTGGAACAAGAAACCCGTGTTGGTGCCAGGCTCGACGTCGTACCAGGTGCCCCATTCATCGACGTACAAGCCCGTCTTTTTCGACGGATCGTTCTTGTCGATGGCGGCGAGATTGTTCTTGATCAAACTATCGATGCGCAGGGTGCGGCTCAGGGTAGAAATCCACTCGTTTTCGCCAAAGCCCGTGGCCGCGCCCTTCTTTTCCCATACGCCGGTCGGCACCGTGTAGTAGTGGAAACTGATGGCGTCCATCATGTTCGGCTTGATTTCGCGGCTCAGGGTGCCGGACCAGCTGGTGTCGTCGTCATTGCCGCCGCTGGCGATGAATTTCGGTCGCGCGCTTTCCGGCGTCTTCATGAAGGTGTGATAGTGCTTGTACAGGTCGGCATAGTACTGCGGGCGCATATTGCCGCCGCAACCCCAGGCTTCATTGCCGATGCCGAAGTAATCGACTTTATACGGCTGCGCACGGCCATTCTTGCGGCGCAGCTCGGCCAGGGTCGACTTGCTGTCCGACGTCATGTATTCGAGCCATTCGGACATTTCCTGCGGCGTGCCGGAACCGAGGTTGCCATTGATATAGGTCTGTGCGCCCAGCAGCTCTGCCAGGTCGAAGAATTCATGCGTGCCGACGGCGTTCGACTCTTCCACGCCGCCCCAGTTGGTGTTGACCTTGGTCGGCCGCTGGGCGCGCGCGCCGATGCCGTCCTTCCAGTGGTATTCATCGGCAAAGCAGCCGCCCGGCCAGCGCACCAGCGGCACGTGCAACTGTTTCAAGGCGCCCAGCACGTCATTGCGCCAGCCCTTGGTGTTCGGAATGCTGGACTCCGGCCCCACCCACATGCCCTCATAGATGCCCGTGCCCAGGTGTTCGGCGAACTGGCCGTACACGTTCTTGTTGATCACGGGACCGGGTTTGGCCACGTCGATGGTGACGTTGACGGGCGCGGCAAAGGCGCTGCCGACGGCCATGGCCAGGCTGAGGGCCACGATGCTGGTATGGATGAATTTCATGCTGTCTCCTGTTTTTGTAGTGAAAAGCAAGGGCCGGGATCACTCCCGGCAATCTGGAATGGCGATGCCTCTCCTGCCGCGGGGTTGGGGTGGCAAGAGGGGTGTTTCAAGATAGGAGTTGCCGGTCAGTGCCGGCGCGAATTAAACGATGCGCTCAGGCTTATATCCAGCCGGCATCGACGATGAATTCTTGACTGGAGCACATCGCGCCGTCGTCCGATGCGAGGAACAGCACCATGGCGGCGATGTCCTGCGGCATCAGTTTATTCGGCAGGCACTGGCTTTTCTTGATTTCCGCTTCCGCCGCGTCATCGACCCACAGGTCGATCTGGCGCTGCGTCATGACCCAGCCGGGCGTGACGGTATTGACGCGGATATTGTGGGCGCCGTAATCGCGCGCCAGGCCCCGCGTCAGGCCCACGACGGCCGCCTTGGTGGTGGCATACACGGGGTAGCCGCCCGACTTCATGTGCCACGAGATCGAGCTGACGTTGATGATGGAACCGCCGCCCCTGCGCTTCATGCCTTCGAAGACGGCCTGGCACGTGAAGAACATGGGACGTTGATTGATCGCAATACGCTCGTTCCAGTAGTCCAGGGTGACGTCCTGCGCCTGGTGGCGCTGGTCGTTGGCGGCGTTGTTGACGAGGATATCGAAGTCGCCCAGTTGAT
Organism: Janthinobacterium sp. GW822-FHT07H11; assembly: GCF_058798615.1. Lineage (NCBI taxonomy): Bacteria > Pseudomonadati > Pseudomonadota > Betaproteobacteria > Burkholderiales > Oxalobacteraceae > Janthinobacterium > Janthinobacterium sp. GW822-FHT07H11. The sequence goes on along the minus strand of NZ_CM179507.1, from coordinate 553,787 downwards.
CGGCCAGTTCGGCCATGACGGCTTGCAGGGAGGCAATATCCGTGATGTCGCAATGGCGGAACAGGGGCGCCGTCATGCCCGCTTCGGCCAGGCGGCGGCACAGGGCCTCGCTCGCTTCCACGGCGATGTCGACAAACGCCACCAGCGCGCCCTGGGCGGCAAACTCCGCCACCAAAGATTCGCCGATGCCGCTGCCGCCGCCCGTGATGAACACGCGCTTGCCCTGCAAGCTGCCATATTTCGCCAATTGCTTCATCTTGTCTCCACCTGTTTATTTTTTTAGGTACAACGTACAACCACACTGGCGCGGCAAGGCCATCGGCCCCGCCGCGCGGCAGGTTTTAGTCCTTGCCCAGCACGCCATCCTTGCGGCGCCAGATACTGAGCGGATTATCATCGCGCAGCGACTCCGGCAGCAAGTCCTGCGGCAGGTTCTGGTACGACACGGGGCGCAGGAAGCGGTTGATGGCCGCCGTACCGACCGAGGTGCTGCGGCCGTCCGAGGTGGCAGGGAACGGGCCGCCGTGCACCATCGCCGTCGACACTTCCACACCGGTCGGGAAACCGTTGGCCAGGATGCGGCCCACGCGGCGTTCCAGCACAGGCAGCAAACGGCGCGCATCAATCAGGTCGCCCGCATCCATCTGCAGGGTGGCCGTCAGCTGGCCTTCCAGGCTTTCCGTGATCGCCAGCATTTGCTCGATGTCGCGGCAGGCCACCAGCAGCGAGGCCGGGCCGAAGACTTCATCGCGCAGATCGTGCCTGGCCAAAAACGCCTCGCCCGAGGTGACGAACAGGGCGGCGGCGCCCTTGCCTTCTTCGCCCGCGTTTCGCACCAGCGGCGTCACGTCGGCGTGCTGCGCCAGCGCGGCAACGCCCTTGGCATAGCTGCTGGCGATACCAGCCGTCAACATGGTGGCGGCCGGGGCCGGCGCCAGCGCTTCGGCGGCGGCGGCGGCAAACGCCGTGAAGTCAGCACCTTCCAGGCCCAACACGAGGCCGGGATTGGTGCAGAACTGGCCCACGCCCATCGTCAGCGAGGCGGCAAAACCGCCGGCAATGGCCGCGCCACGGGCAGCGAGCGCTTGCGGCAGCACAAACACGGGGTTGATGCTGCTCATTTCCGCATACACGGGGATCGGCTGCGGGCGCTCGGCCGCCACCTTCATCAGGGCGATGCCGCCCGAACGTGAACCCGTGAAACCGACGGCCTGGATGGCCGGATGGGCGACCAGCGCCTGGCCGATGCCATTGCCCGTGCCTGTCAGCAAGGCGAATACGCCGGCCGGCAGCTTGCAGAGTTCAATCGCCTTGACGATGGCGCGCGCCACCAGCTCGGACGTGCCCGAATGGGCCGAGTGGGCTTTCAGCACGACGGGGCAGCCGGCCGCCAGGGCCGAGGCCGTATCGCCGCCGGCCACCGAGAAGGCCAGCGGGAAGTTACTGGCCGCAAACACGGCGACGGGACCCAGGCCGATCATGCGCAAGCGCAGGTCAGGACGCGGCGGCACGCGCTCGGGCAAGGCCGAATCGATGCGCGCATCGGTCCACGATCCTTCGCGCAGCAAGCCGGCGAACAGTTTTAATTGACCGACGGTGCGGCCGCGTTCGCCTTCCAGGCGCGCGCGCGGCAAGCCGCTTTCCGTCATGGCGCGCACGATCAAGTCGTCGCCCAGTTCGCCGATTTGCGCGGCGATGGTGTCGAGGAAGTCAGCACGCTGCGCATCGCTGGTGGCGCGAAACGGGTCGAACGCGGCTTGCGCCAGACGGCAGGCCTCGTCGATTTGCGCTACGTCAACCATGTGGAAGGCGGGTGCGATGTGCGCGCGCGCGGCCGGGTCCCACGCTTCGAAGGAGCCGCCATGGCCCTTGACGGCGACGCCGCCGATCAATGCCTCACCGGTGATATTGAAACTCATAATGTGCTCACTTTCGCAAATGCGGTTGGGAAGACGTCGAGGCGGTTGCGCAGGGCGGGGCCAAAGGCCGGCGCTTCGATTTCAAAGGTTTCGCCCGGCGCCACGCTCACGCCGTCGGCAAAGCTCAGGGTCGCCGTGCCAAAAAAATGCACGTGCACGTCGCCAGGGCGCTTGAACAGCGGATACTTGAAGTGGTGGTGTTCCAGGTTGGCGATCGTGTGCGACATATTGTCTTCGCCGCTGACAAAGGCCTTTTCCCAGCGCACATTGCCGGCCGCGTCCAGCACGCGCGAGGCGCCATCGATGTGCGCGGGCAGCTCGCCCACGAGCAGGGCCGGGCCGACGCTGCACATGCGCAGCTTCGAGTGGGCCAGGTACAGATAGTTCTGGCGTTCCGTCACGTGGTCCGAGAATTCATTGCCGATGGCGTAGCCGACTCTATACGGCTGGCCGTCGTCGCCGATCACGTACAGGCCGGCGATTTCCGGCTCTTCGCCGCCATCGAGGGCAAAGTCCGGCATGCGCAGCGGCTGGCCGCTGGCGCGCACGATGGAGCCGTCGCCCTTGTAGAACCACTCGGGCTGGGCGCCGGCCGTATCTGCTTCCGGCTTGCCGCCTTCCACGCCCAGGCGGAACATTTTCATGGAGTCGCTCAGGGACTCGGCGTCGCCGCCGATCTTCTTGTGCATGGCGTCGCGCGCGCCGGCGCTGCCCAGATGGGTCAGGCCCGTGCCCGTCACATAGCAGTGCGCTTCGTCGGCATGGTCGAGCGGCGGCAGCAAACGGCCGCTGGCGGCCACGTCCGCATACAGATGCGTGGCATTGCCGACGGTGGCGTTGACCAGCTCCGCCAGATTGATACGCTTGCGGATGGCGTCTTGCGCCAGCGCATAGGTCGTGTTGTAGCCTTCGATGACGCGGATGACGTCGTCTTGCAGCAGGCCGACGAGGCGCCCGCCATGTTCATTCGTAAATTGCAGCAACAGCATGGGATTCTCCGCTTAATGTGAGTGGCGCGGCACGGCGGAACCGCGATTGCCGACCAGGAAGTCGAAATCGCAGCCTTCGTCGGCCTGCAACACGTGTTCGATGTACAGCTGCTGGTAGCCGCTCTTCGGTCCGGGCGCGCTGCCCAGTTCGCGGGCCGCCAGGCGCTCGGCGATTTCCGCGTCGCTGATGTCGATGTTCAGGCTGCCGGCGTGGCAATCGAGGGCGATCATGTCGCCATCGCGCACAATGCCCAGCGGGCCGCCCGCCATGGCTTCCGGCGCCACGTGCAGCACGACCGTGCCGTAGGCCGTGCCGCTCATGCGCGCATCCGAAATGCGCACCATGTCGGTGATGCCTTGCGCCAGCAGTTTCGGCGGCAAGCCCATATTGCCCACTTCGGCCATGCCCGGATAGCCTTTCGGGCCGCAGTTCTTCATCACCAGCACGGAATTGGCATCGACATCGAGATCCGGATCAACGATGCGCGCCTTGTAATGTTCAAAGTCTTCGAACACGACGGCCTTGCCCCGGTGCTGCATCAGATGCGGCGAGGCGGCCGAGGGTTTCAGCACGGCGCCACGCGGCGCCAGGTTGCCGCGCAGCACGCAGATACCGCCATCGGCCAGCAGCGGGTTGTCCAGGGTGCGCACCACTTCATCGTTGTAGATCGGCGCGTCGACGCAGTTGTCCCAGATCGACTTGCCGTTGACGGTCAGCGCATTCTTGTGCGGCAGCAAATCGCCTTCGCCCAGGCGGCGTATCACGGCCGGCAAGCCGCCCGCATAATAAAACTCTTCCATCAGGAAACGGCCCGACGGCAGCAGGTCGACGATGGTCGGCGTGCCACGGCCCGTCTTGGTCCAGTCTTCCAGTTCCAAAGGCACGCCGATGCGTCCGGCAATCGCTTTCAGGTGGATCACGGCATTGGTCGAGCCGCCGATGGCGGCGTTGACCTTGATGGCGTTCTGGAACGCTTCGCGCGTCAACACTTTCGACAGGCGCAGGTCTTCGTGCACCATTTCAACGATACGGATGCCCGACATATGCGCCAGCACGTAGCGGCGCGAATCGACGGCGGGGATGGCCGCGTTGTGCGGCAAGGACGTGCCCAGCGCTTCGGCCATGCTGGCCATGGTCGAGGCCGTGCCCATGGTGTTGCAGGTGCCTGCCGAGCGCGACATGCCCGATTCGGCCGACATGAACTGGTGCAGGGTGATCGAACCCGCCTTCATCTGCTCGTGCAGCTGCCACACGGCGGTGCCGGAACCGATGTCCTTGCCATTGAGCTTGCCGTTCAGCATGGGGCCGCCGCTGACGACGATGGTGGGAATGTCGACGCTGGCCGCGCCCATCAGCAGGGCCGGCGTGGTCTTGTCGCAGCCGACCAGCAGCACGACGGCGTCCATCGGGTTGCCGCGGATCGATTCTTCCACGTCCATCGAGGCCAGGTTGCGCGTCAGCATGGCGGTCGGGCGCAGATTCGATTCGCCGTTCGAGAAGACAGGAAATTCCACGGGGAAACCGCCCGCTTCCAGGATGCCGCGCTTGACGTGTTCGGCCAGCTGGCGGAAATGCGCATTGCAGGGCGTCAGTTCGGACCAGGTATTGCAGATGCCGATGATGGGCTTGCCGTGAAATTCGTGGTCAGGTATGCCCTGGTTTTTCATCCAGCTGCGGTACATGAAGCCGTTCTTGTCCTGCGAGCCGAACCACTCGGCCGAGCGCAGGGCTACCTTCTTTTTTGTCTCAGACATGCCATTCTCCTGGTTGTGCCATGCCGGATCTAAGGTCGTCGGCCCGGGCAGCGATGTTGGAATACTAAAGAATCCTGCCATGCCTTTCCAATCAATTTTTAATGCGTTCCGATATCGAAAACGGTATCGGCATGCACCAATGAAAACGCCCTGCGGGCACGTGGCGGCAGGGCGTGGGCGGTTTTGGCTGGGGCGCTTACTCGGCGGAAAAGCGGTACACCGTTTCCGTCCGGTATTCCTCGCCAGGGCGCAAGATGGTGTTCGGGAAATGCGCCTGGTTCGGCGCATCCGGGAAATGCTGGGTTTCCAGGCACAGCGCGCTGCGGTAGCTGATGGCGCGCAGCTTGCCGTACTGGCTGCTGTCGAGGAAATTGCCGGAATAAAACTGGATGCCCGGCTCCTGCGTGTACACCTGCATCACCCGGCCCGATTGCGGATCGCGCACGGTGGCGGCCAGATTCAGCAGCTGACCGGGTTGTTGATTCAGCACGAAGTTGTGGTCGTAGCCGCGCCCGATGCGGATCTGCTCGTGCGGCAAGTCGATGCTGTTGCCGATGACGGTGCTCTGGCGCAAGTCGAACGGCGTGCCGGCCACGTCCGCCAGTTCCCCGGTGGGAATCGAACCGGCATCGACGGGCAGGTAGCGCTCCGCATTGATGGACACTTCGTGGCCGAGGATATGGCCCTGCCCCGCCAGGTTGAAATAGCTGTGGTTGGTCAAGTTGACGGGCGTGGCCTGGTCCGTCACGGCGTGATAGCGCAGGCTCAGCGCGTTGTCGTTGTCCAGTTCATACACGACCGTCACGTCAAGCTGGCCCGGATAGCCATCTTCGCCGTCCGGGCTGCTGCGCGTGAACGTCACGCCCACGGCGTCTTCCTTGGTGAACGGTTCGGCCTGCCACATCACCTGGTGGTAGCCTTGGTTTCCGCCATGCAAGTGATTCGGTGCGTTGTTGACGGCCAGCTGGTAATCCTTGCCGTCGAGGCTGAAACGTCCCCCGGCGATGCGGTTGCCGTAGCGCCCGATGACGGCGCCCAGGAAAGCGCTGTTGTGCAGATACGGCTCGATGCGCTCGAAACCGAGCACCACGTCGGCAAAGCGGCCATCGCGGTCCGGCACGTGGATTTCGCTGATGATGGCGCCAAAGTCGAGCACCCTGACCTGCATGCCCTGCTTGTTCGTCAGGGTAAACACGGTGACATGGGCGCCGTCGGGCAGGACGCCGAACGGCGCCTCCGTGACGGTGGCGGATGCGGAAACAGGGTCAGCAGAGGTCATAGGCGCTCTTCCAGGAGTTACAGGGTCGATGAACGGCCAAACACGGGCATGCCCTGCGCATCCCAGCGCAGCGGTTTCACAAAGGTATGGCGGTCCGGGTTCCACAGCGGATCGCCGACGATTTCCGTGTAGGTGCGGGCATGGTACACCAGCAACACATTGTCCCCATCGTCGGCCGTGGTAAAACTGTTGTGGCCGGGGCCATAGATGCCGTGCTCGTAGCAGGTGGCAAACACGGGCTCGGGTGACTTCGTCCACGAGGACGGATCGAGCAGGTCGGCGGATGCGTCCGCCCACAGCAGGCCCATCGCATAGTTTTCATCGGTGGCGCTGGCCGAATAGCTGATGAAGATCTTGCCCTGGCGTTTCAGCACGGACGGCCCTTCGTTGACCCGGAAGCCGCGGATTTCCCAGTCGAACTCCGGCTTGCTCAGCATCACGGGCGGACCGGCCAGCTGCCACGGCGTGGCCATTGGTGCGATATACAGGTTCGAATTGCCCTCGATGGCCACATCCTTCTGCGCCCACAGGTAGTACAGCACGCCGTCGTGCGTAAAAGTGGTGGCGTCGAGGCAGAAGGTGTCGATGCCCGTGTCGATCTGGCCCATGAATTCCCACTCGCCTTCCAGGGGGTTGGCGTTCGTGTTGCGGATCGCATACATGCGGTGCTGGAACAGCTGATGCTTGATTTCGCGGCTGGGCGCGGCGGCAAAATACACATACCAGGCGCCGTCGTTGAAGTGCAGCTCCGGTGCCCACACCAGCTCGCTGTACGGGCCCGTGTCCGGCTTGTGCCAGACGTCGACGGTGGGCGCGTCGGCCAGCCCGGCGATGCTGTCGGCGCGGCGCAGTTCGATGCGGTCGTACTGGGGCACGGAGGCCGTAAAGTAATAATAGCCGTCGCTGTGGCGGTAGATGTGCGGATCGGCGCGCTGTTCGATCAGCGGTTTCAAGATGTCTGCCATGTTGCTTACTCCATTCAATGATTCTTACGCAGCGACAAAACCGCGCTTGTGCATTTCCACTTTTACGCCTCGGTAATAGTCATCGCTGATGCGGTACTTGAACATCAGCAAGCCCATCAGCAAGTGGAAGAAGCCGGGGATGACGGACAGCATCAGGGCGATGCCGTTCAGGGCGAATTGCGTTTGCTCATGGTTGGGCTGGTAGTCGAAATACGACAGCAGCATGCCGACCAAAAAGCCGGCCACGGCCATGCCGGCCTTCTGGCAGACGGAAATGCCGCCAAAGGCAAAGCCGGAAACGCGCTTGCCCGTCTTGACTTGACCGTAATCAATGGTTTCGGCGATGGCCGACCAGAACACGGGCGCGTGCAAGTCCACCACGAAGGACAGCAGGAAATACAGGGCGAAAGCCAGCACGGTGTCGCTCGGCTTCACAAAAAAGTAGATCGCCAGGCTGATCAGCGCCACGCCGATCTGCGTATAGCGGAACAGCTTGACCTTGCAATAGAACTTGGTGATCCAGGTCGAGGCGACCATGGCGAGGATGGCCGCCACCACGCCCGTGGTGAGGAAGGCGGCCACGGTTTCCGTGTCGCCGCCCAGGTAGTATTTCGCATAGTAGATGGCGACGGAGCCGCGCACCACGTAGCCGACCGTACCCGTGACGCACACGCCGCACAGCACCAGCCACTGGTCGTTCTGCAGCAGCACCTTCAATTGTTCCAGCAACGATTGCTTTTCCACCACGTGCACGACGCGCTCGGTGGTAGAGAAATAGCAGAACAGGAACAGGGCCACGCCCATGACGGCCATCACGGCCATGGCCGCCTGGTAGCCGACGGCCGGGTTGCCGCCGCCCCAGCGCTGCGACAGCACCGGCACGACGATGGTCACCATGAAGGCCCCGATCTTGGCGAAGAACAAACGGTAGCCGTTGGCCGACAGCCGCTCGTGCGGGTCGCTGGTCAGGCCGCTGATCAGGGAAATATACGGAATGCCCACGCCGGCCGTCATGATGGTCATCAGGATATACGTGGAATACGCCCAGATCAATTTGGCGTCATAGCCCCATTCCGGCGTGGTGAACACGAAAAACACGCTCACGCCGAAGGGCACGGCCAGCCACAGCAGGTAGGGACGGTAGCGTCCCGAGGCAAAGCTGTAGCGGTCCGTGATCTGGCCCATGCCCAGGTCGGCGATGGCGCCGATGACCTTCACGACCACGAACAGCAGGGCCAGGTCGCTCGTTTTCAAGCCATAGATATCGGTGTAGAAAAAGGTGATGATCAGCATCATCGACGAGATGACGACATTGAGCGCCATGTCGCCGGCGCCGAAACCGACCTTTTCAACGGTGGATAATTTTTGCGTCTCCATGCTTTCCATCCATTCTTTTTATGATGATGAATCGTGCCTGATTGCCCAACTGACAGGGGCGTTGCCGGCCGAAACCATGGCAACGCCCTTGGATACTGCTTTTCACTCCTGTAAAACGTGCAATGCAGCCATGGACGTTTTACATTTTCCAGCGCAGCGATACGCCCACTGTCCGGTCATAGCGGCGCGTATCGCGCGCATACACGCCCGGCTCGTTCCAGTAATCCTTGAACTTGGTGTCGAGCAAGTTATTCCCATCGAGCGTCACGGTGAACTGCTCGTTGAGCTTGTATGACAGCGAACCGTCGAGCTGGGCCGTCGGCGCCACTTTCAAGTCCAGGCCCGGGCCGCCCTGGTTGTAGCTGTCGATGAATTTCGAGCGCCAGTTATAGGCCAGGCGGCCCGACCACGCATCTTTTTCATACAGCAACACCAGGTTGTACGAATAGCGCGATACGCCCGTGATGGCATGGCTGCCCGTCTCGTCGTCGGTGGTGCCGCTCATGTAGGTACCGTTTGCCTGCAGGCCCAGGCCGTTCAGGATGCCGGGCAAGCCGTCATAGAATTGCTGGTAGCCGATTTCCAGGCCCTGCAGCTTGCCGGCGGCCGTGTTGTACGGGCGGTCCACGTCATAGGCCTTGCCGGCGATGGTTTCGCTGGCAATGCGTTGCTGGATATAACCGTCGAACTTGTGGTGGAACACGGTGGCCGTCACGGACCCGGCCGGCGCGAAATACCATTCCAGCGCGGCATCAACATTGTCGCCCGTCACCGGTTTCAAGTTCGGATTGCCGCCCGCGCCCGTCGCCTTCACCGTTTCCGTCGAGTTGACCAAGGCCACGCCGGGGTTCAGCTGGGAAAAGCCGGGACGGCTGATGGTGCGGCCCGCGGCGAAGCGGCCCATCAGGTCGGCGCGCAGCTTGATTTTCAGGGCAATGCTCGGCAGTACGTCGGTGCTGGACGTGTCGCTGATGACGGGCGTGTAGACGCCATCCTGCGAACTGTTGCCTTGCAGGCTTTGCTCGGTGCGCACGAGGCGCACGCCCACGGTGCCATCGACGGGGTAGGCGCCCAGCTTGAAGCCGATCTTCGCCTTGGTATAGAGGGAATACGTCTTTTCCGTGTCCTTGAAGAAGGAGCCCGGGTCCATGGCGCGCGCCGCGCTGCTGCCCGTGACGGCCTGGCGCACGGTGCCCGTGTTATTGAGCAAGAAGCTGGCGCACGGCGTGTACCACTGCTTCAAGCCATAATCGGGGCCGCCGCCGGACATCGCTTCCGACAGGCAATTGAGACCGGGAATCGACGTCACGCTCTGGCGGCCGAACGGAAATGCGGCGCCGGACACGTCCGGTGCTTCCGCATTGCCCTCGAAACTCTTGATCGATTCCGCTTCGCGTTTGACGCCGCGCACGCCGACGCTGATTTCCTTGAAAAAGCCGCCTGCGCCCGGCGTGTACGCGAGGTCGGCGCGCAGGTCGTTCGAGCTGCCCTCATCGAGGCCGTAGCGGTCGAAGAAGCCCTTCAGATAGTAGTTCGACGCGTCTTGCAGATCGATGCCCGTGTAATCGACGTGCAGGGTACCGTTCTGGTTGGTATTGATGCGGGCATTCGGCACGACGGTGATGGCGTCGAGAATCGGATTGCGCCAGGCATAGGTGCTTTTGGTGCTGGCCACTTCCGACGTGAAACGCCATTCCGGGTTGATATCCCACAAGCCGCCCACGGCAAATTGATGCGTCTTCGTCTGGTTCTTGTTCGCCTGCGTCGACATGATGGTGTTGACATTGGTCGAGGTCAGCGTCTGCAGCTGGTTGCTGCCGGGAATCTTGGTCGCCGACACGGGCGTGCCCCACCAGGGCAAGCCGACGAAGTAATCGGACTCGGCGTCGAGCAGGAAGCGCGTGGCCATGCCTTCGGCGTACAGTTCCACGTCGGCGTTCGGGCGCCATTGCAGCACGGCATTGGCGGTCGTGCGGCGGCGGTCGCCCTTGATCGGCAACAAGCCCACCTGGTCCGGCGCCGTCAGGCCGGGCGAAAAATAACTCTTGTCCACGGGCGCCGTGCTGAACGCGCGTTCTTCATGGTAACGGTGCTGCTGCTGCGACAGGCCCAGCAAGGCGCCCACTTCGCCGATGCCGGTCTTCCAGCGGTTCGCCACCATGGCGCTGATGTTCGGGTCCGTGGCCTTGGATTTGTCGCTGTAGACGGCGCGCGTGTTGACGCTGGCCGTGAACTCCTTGAAATCGAACGGGCGATTCGTGCGCACGTCGATGATGCCGGCCACGCCGCCTTCGACCTGGTCGGCGCCCTGCGACTTGTACACGTCGACGCGCTGCAGCATGGTGGCGGGAATGTCGGCCAGGTTGACGTAGCGGCCCGTGGTGGTGAACAGTTCTCGGCCGTTGAGCAGGGTCGTGACGTCGCGCAAGCCGCGTATCATGACGGCGCTGGCCTCGCCCGAATCGCGGCGGATCTGGATGCCGGAAATGCGCGCCAGGGTTTCGGCCACGTTGTTGTCAGGGAATTTGCCGATGTCGTCGGCGACGATGGAATCGACGACCTGGTCCGCACGCATCTTGATCTGCTGCGAATTTTGCGCCGAGCGGCGCACGCCGCTGACGGTCACGACCGATACTTCCGCGGCCGCTTCGGCGCTGGCATCGGCCGCCACCGCGTCCTGCGCCCGGAGCGAAGCCGTGCTCAGCAAGCCGATACCGGCCAATGCCGCGACGGCGGCCTTCAACATGAATGGACGAGGGAATGTGGCCGCGAGCGGGCCGGTGGCGTTGCGCATCATGCATCTCCAGATATGGTATTGATATTTTTTATGTCGCTTGCATGTCATCCGCATGCTCGGCGTTTATCTTAGGGGCTGGACGATAATCTCTCCAATCAAATTTTCCGCAGTTTCGATATCAATTTCGATATCGGCGCCGGGAGGACTGGGAAGGTTGTAAACCGACAACGGCAGGGGCGTCAGGAACATATCAGGCGGGATCATGCCTAGAAAATGGCAGTACACGCTCCAGGACAACGGAGGCATGTCTTTCAAGCGGGGGAGCGACTCTTGCCCGGTTGCTGAAGCAGGCGCTAGAGCAAGGCAATTGCGGAATGCAGCAACTTGCCCAGTTGCGGCAAGCCTTGCGCTTCATAGGTGGCAATCAATTCGGCAGCGGATCTGGGCGGTTTGCGCAATCGCGTCCGGTTTTCCTTGACGACACTGAGCATGCGTATCGGGGCCAGTTCATACTGCGCCACCAGAAAATCATCGGGATGCAAGACTTCAATGTTGTGCCCTCGCATGATCGCGTCCGGGAAGTCTTTAAGATTGAACGTGACGATGGCGTCCGCATGCCCCACGATGGCTGCCGCCAGCACGTGCCGGTCGTCGGCATCGGGCAGGACCAAGGCATCAATCAGGTATTCATACGACTCGATCACGCCGTCTTCGACCGCCTCGGCCATCAGCGCGCTGGTGCGCGCCAATGCCGAAGGATCGAGATCAGGCCGCTTGAGTAGCAAATTGCGTTGCCACTCTTCCTGTATCCGTGCTGTCCAGCGTGCGCTGAAAATACCGTCCGCCGCCAAACTCAGCAATAGATCGCGCAAGGGGGCCGGATACAACACACAGGCATCGAGGACGGCAGTGTAACGGTAGTATCCAGCCATCAGTACCCCAGTTCAAGCTCCTGCGCCTGATCTGCCAAGGCCTGCAAAGCCTGTTGCGAACGCCGTTTGCGCTCATCCTTGTACTGCACCACATCCTCAAAGCGCAGCCGCCGGTGCGTACCTACCTTATGATGAGGAATCTTCCCTGTGTCAAGCAGGCGCACCAGGTAGGGACGCGACATATTCAAGTACATGGCCGCTTCCTGTGTCGTCACGTCATGCTCCTTCGGCATGACCGTCACGGCTTTACCTTGGGCCAAGGTACCTAAGACGTCGGCAAACAGGCGCAACACATTCGGCGGCAAACGCAGCAAGGGAACATCACCCAAGTCCTGCGCGCCCTCTTCCAGAACCGCAATCTGCACGGCACGAGAATGATCAAGCGCACTCACCAGGCAGCGCTGCGCCGCCTTCGCCAGTTCCAGGTCTTCTTTATTGTCCAGACGATCAAGCACATTCGACATGGCATCCTCCCTACCTTCCATTGAAGCTTACGAACCAAACGCAATAAACGCAACCAAAATAGTATAACAATTTATGCGGGGACAAGCACGGCACGACGTTTTAACGGCAAGGCGAACAGATACAGGCCGACAGAAAGCCAGTGCGATCAACTGCGACATGGTGGAGAAATGATCTGGAAACGATGAGGAAAATCTTGGTGCGGCTGGCGGGGATCGAACCCACGACCCTTGGCTTCGGAGGCCAATACTCTATCCACTGAGCTACAGCCGCGTAGGGGGAATTTCTGAAGTGATGCGAAGGATACCGTTTTTCTTTACCTACGTCTACGGAAACTGTCGTATCGCTGGCAATTGCATGTCACTGCTCAATTTTTGTGCCTATAATTGTGGGTTTCATAAAGGTTTACATCCAAGCATGTAAAAATGCTACCTTACACGGCCATCAGTTTCAAATCTGGACTAAGGACATCATGAGCGACGCACATAACGAACAACAATCAGCGATCAAAACGCCTAAACAATTGCTTGCCGCCGTAGCCGGCTTCTTCCTGGTGACCGTCATCGGCATCATCCTGCTGGTGCAGTTCGTCACGACGCAAAAACTGACGGGCGCCGGCTCGGACAGCCAGGCGCCCGATGCCATCGATGCCCGCTTGAGCCCGGTCGCCAATGAAGGCTATACCTTCAAGGATGCCAGCGGTCCCAAGGTGCTGCAAGGCGGCGAAGCCGTCTACACGGCCACTTGCGTGGCCTGCCACGGCGCCGGCGTGGCCGGTGCACCGAAGTTTGGCGATGCGGGCAGCTGGTCCGCGCGCCTGGCCCAGGGTTACGATACGGTCCTGAAACATGCGATCGAAGGCTTGCGCGCCATGCCGGCCAAGGGTGGCAATCCCGACCTCGACGATGTGGAAGTGGCGCGCGCCGTCGTCTACATGGCCAATGCATCGGGCGGCAAGTTCAAGGAACCGGAAGTGCCTGCACCAGCCGCAGCCGCTGACGGCGCCGCCGCACCAGCCGCCGAGCCTGCCAAGTAAGCACTTGCGCTGCATCAAGGAACCGCCCATTGGGGCGGTTTTTTTTTCACCCGTCGTTTGCGCCAGATCATGCGGCGTAAAAAAGCCGCCCGGCTTGATGCGGGGCGGCCCGGTACTAGCGCGTCAGGACTGGCCTTACCACATGATGACGCGGTCTTTCGGCGGCAAATACATCTTGTCGCCCGGCTTCACGTCGAAGGCCTGGTAGAAGCCCGGCTGGTTGCGCATGGTGCCGTTGGCGCGGAACTGGCCCGGCGAATGCGGGTCCGTCTTCAGCAGCACCAGCTGCTGGGCTTCGCGCATCTTCATGCGCCATACCTGGGCGAAGCCCGCATAGAAGCGCTGCTCGCCCGTAAAACCGTCGATGACGGGTGCTTTCTTGCCATTGAGCGACAACTTGTAGGCCTTGTAGGCGATCGCCACGCCGGAATTGTCGGCGATGTTCTCGCCCAGGGTCAGCTCGCCGTTGACGAAGTGGCCTTTGACGGGGCTGAAGCTGTTGTACTGCGCCACCAGCTGCTTGGTTTTCTTGGCGAAGTTCTTGTGGTCGGCCTTGGTCCACCAGTCGCGCAGATTGCCGTCGCCGTCGTACTGGGCGCCCTGGTCGTCGAAACCGTGGCTGATCTCATGGCCGATGACGCCGCCGATGGCACCGTAGTTGACGGCATCGTCCGCCTTGGCGTCAAAGAACGGCGCCTGCAAAATGGCGGCCGGGAAGACGATTTCGTTCAGTTCCGGGTTGTAATAGGCGTTCACGGTTTGCGGCGTCATGCCCCACTCGTCGCGGTCGATGGGCTGGCCCAGCTTGTTCAATTCGCGGTTGTAGTTGAGCAGGTGCGAACGCTGGATGTTGCCGATCAAATCATCGGGCGCCACCGTCAGGGCCGAGTAGTCGCGCCATTTGTTCGGATAGCCGATCTTGGTGGTGAACTTGGCCAGCTTGATTTGCGCCTGTTTCTTGGTGACGGGGCTCATCCAGTCGAGCTTGTCGATGCTTTGCTTGTAGGCCGTCATCAGGTTTTTCACCAGCGCTTCCATGCGCACCTTGCGCTCGGCCGGGAAATATTGCTCGACGTACAATTGACCAACGGCTTCGCCCAGCGCGCCTTCGACGGCGCCCACGCCGCGCTTCCAGCGCGGACGCATTTCCGTCACGCCCGTCAGCGTGGTGCCATAGAAGGCGAAGTTTTCATCGACATAGGCTTTCGGCAGGTAGCCGGCATTGGCGTGCAGCAAGTGCCACTGGAAGTACGCTTTCCACGTCTCCAGCGGCGTCTTGTTGGCGATCTCGGCAAAACCCTTCAGGTAGCTGGGCTGGCTGACGATCACATAATCGATCTTGCCGGCGATGCCCGTATCCTTCAGGTAGCGGGCCCAGTCGTAGCCCGGCGCCACGGCGGCCAGTTTCGTCAGCTCCACCTTGTTATAGGTCTTGACGGGATCGCGGTTCTGCACATTGCTCCATTGCGCCTTGGCCAGCTCCGTTTCCAGCGCCACAATGGCTTTCGCATTCGCGGCCGCGTTCGCGTCGCCGGCCAGGCTCAGCATTTTTTCCACGTGGGCCAGGTATTTGGCGCGCGTATCGGCCTTGGCCTCTTCCAGGTAGTAGTCGCGGTCAGGCAGGCCCAGGCCGCTTTGCACGATGTCGGCCACGTATTTGGTGGAATCCTTGGCGTCCTGGTGGATGCCGAAGTCGTAGGGCGACGTCACGCCCAGCTTGCTGAAGTGGGCGATGACGGCAGGCAATTCCGCCTTGTCCTGCAGCGCGGCGATCTTCGCCAGCTCCGCGTTCAAGGGCGTCAGGCCCAGGCTTTCCAGCTTGGCTTCATCCATGAAGCTGTTATAGAAATCACCAATTTTCTGGGCGTTCGAGCCGGCCGCGCGGGCCTTGTCGGCGCTAGCGCCTTCGACGATGCCGCGCAGCTGCGTTTGCGTATCGTCGGCCAGCTTGGCAAAGCTGCCCCAGCTCGACTTGTCGGCGGGAATCACGGTCTCCGCCAGCCATTTGCCATTCAGGTGCTGGAACAGGTCGTCCTGCGCGCGCACGGCGGGGTCGACATATTCGATGGCGATGCCGGAGGTCAGCGCGGCCGATGCGGCGGCCGTGGCGGGAGCGGCAGCAGCTTTCTTCGCGGTATCAGCGGCGCCAGCCATGCCGGACACGCCAGCCAGCAGACTCAGGGTCAATGCACTTAACAAATAACGATTCACGGTTGTCCTCTATATTGTATTGTGTGAAATATAAGGGTCAGAAGGCCCAAGGCTTCTGGCCCGGTTTTTGACTGTAGCATACCGGCCGAAATGACAGAAAAAACTTTGGCCAGAATGTAAAAAAGACCACGCGAGGTGGTCTTTTTTGTTGTGACAAGATAACGTTTACATGACGTAGGTCGGCTTAGCCCGGAGGGCGTAAGCCGACAACATTGTTGGCACAGGCTGTATCGTCGGATTACGCGCTTGCGCGCTAATCCGACCTTGGCGACAGAATCAAGCTTGTTACGCTTACCAGATGATCACGCGGTTTTCCGGTGCAACATACATCTTGTCGCCCGGTTTCACGCCAAACGCTTCATAAAAGCCTGGCTGGTTGACCATGGTGCCGTTGGCGCGGTACTGGCCCGGCGAATGCGGATCGGTCTTGATCTGCACGATCTGCTGCGCTTCGCGCATCTTGCTGCGCCACACCTGGCCAAAGCCCATGTAGAAGCGCTGGTCGCCCGTCAAGCCGTCCAGCACGGGCGCCGGCTTGCCGCCCAGCGAAATCTTGTACGCTTTATACGCGATCGCCACGCCCGAGTTGTCGGCGATGTTTTCACCCAGGGTCAGCGCGCCGTTGACGTTGTAGCCGGGCAGCGGGCTGTAGCCGTCGTACTGCTTGGTCAGCGCGTCGGCCTTGGCCGCGAAGTTCTTGCGGTCGGCCGGCGTCCACCAGTCGCGCAGGTTGCCGTCGCCATCGGACTGGCTGCCCTTGTCGTCGAAGCCGTGGCTGATTTCATGGCCGATGACGGCGCCGATGGCGCCATAGTTGACGGCGTCATCCGCATTGGCGTCAAAGAATGGCGGCTGCAGGATCGAGGCCGGGAAGACGATTTCATTCATCGTCGAGCTGTAATAGGCGTTCACCGTCTGCGGCGTCATGCCCCACTCTTCGCGGTCGATCGGCTTGCCCAGCTTGGCCACCTGGCGCGCGGAACCGAAATTGGCGGCGCGCATCATGTTGCCCACCAGGTCGCCCTGGACGATCTGCAGCTTCGAATAATCGCGCCAGACGTTCGGATACGCGATCTTCGGCGTGAACTTGGCCAGCTTGGCTTGCGCTTCCTTCTTGGTGTCAAGGCTCATCCAGTCCAGGGTGTCGATGCTTTCCTTGTAGGCGGCCAGCACGTTTTTCACCAGTTCCTGCATGTGCGCCTTGCGCTCTGCCGGGAAATATTGCGCCACGTACAGTTTGCCCACCGCTTCGCCCAGCACGCCGTCGACGGCGCCCACGCCACGCTTCCAGCGCGGCTGGTTCTGCGTCACGCCGCTCAGTACCGTGCCGTAGAAGGCAAAGCTTTCGTCGACGAAGTTTTTCGACAGGTAGCTGGCATAGCTACGCAGCAACTGCCATTCGAAGTACGCTTTCAGGGTGTCCAGGTCGGCGGACGCCAGCACCTTGTTGTAGCCGGCCAGGTAGCTCGGCTGGTTGACGATGACGTAATCGACCTTGTTGGCGATGCCCAGCGCAGCCAGGCCGGACTTCAGGTCGTAGCCCGGAGTCAGATCGTTGAGCTTGTTAATATCGGTCTTGTTGTAGCGTTTCACGGGGTCGCGGTTCTCGACCTTGGTCCATTGCGCCTCGGCCAGCGATGTTTCCAGCGCGACAACTGCCTTGGCGCGCGCGGCGGCGTTCTTGTCGCCGGCCATGGACAGCATCTTTTCCACGTGCGCCTGGTATTTTTCCTTCACGCCCGCCTGCTTGGCTTCCAGGTAGTAATCGCGGTCAGGCATGCCCAGGCCGCTCTGGCTCACGTAGGCCGCATATTTTGTCGAGGCGCGCGCATCCTGGCCCACGTAGACGGCGTACGGCGTCGACACGCCCGTCTGGCTCAGGTGGGCGATCAGGGCGGGCACGCCCTTCTTGTCGCGCAGCGAGCGGATACGGTTCAGTTCGCCGGCCAGCGGCTTCGTGCCCAGCGCCTCCAGCTTGGCTTCATCCATGTAGCTGGCGTACAGGTCGCCGATCTTTTGCGCTTCGGAACCGGCCTTCTTGTTCTTGTCCTGTTGCGTGGCTTCGATGATGCCGCGCAATTGCGGCGTCGTATCGTCGCGCAGCTTGGCAAACGAACCCCAGCTCGACTTGTCGGCGGGAATCTCCGTCGTGGCCAGCCACTTGCCGTTCAAATGGGTAAAGAAATCGTCCTGCACGCGCACGGCGGGGTCGATGTACTGCACGTCGATGCCGGAAACGACGCCGGCGGCGGCAGGCGCGGGGGCGACACTGGGCGCCACGGTCGGTGCCGACACGGAGGATGCGGCGGATGCCGGCTCGGCGGCGTTGGCAAACGCAGCCAACAGGGTCAGGGTCAGGCTGCTTAAGAGATATCGGTTCACGAATTGTCCTTATGGGGCATGTCAAAGAGATCGGGCGGGTAGCCCGCCGCGCCAGGCGCTGCAGGAATGTAGCACGTCGCCGTGCCATTTGACCATGCTTGCCCCCGGACTGCCCCGCAATTGCCGCTCAGTTCGGCCAGGCTCAAGGGGCTTTCACTGTCCAGTCCGGCGAGCATGGCATGGGCTGGAAAAGCGCATGAACCGTTTATCCATACAGATACAGCAGCTCGTCGATCAGCGCCCGCTCCTGTTGCGTGAACTGCGTGTCGTTGAACTGCCCGATATTTTCGAGCACGCCCCGAATCGGCACTTGCCGTGACGGGTCCTGGACGATAGCGATCAGCAGGTCGGCATCGGGATCCCGCCCCTGCAGATACTTTTCAATCAGCGCTGTGAGCGCGGCACGTGCCTGCAAATCAGTAAACATTTTTTATCCGCTGCCAAGGAAGAAGCGCCAGTCTAAATGAGCTTGAACCCGCGGATAAAAAAAAGCCTGCGTCCGGGGACGCAGGCAAAACCACTTCGGGTCGAGAATGCGGGTCCACTATAGGCTCGCCATACACGCTTTTTTTCGACTCTTACAAATGCTTACTCCCCTCAAGACCAACTATACATCGCATACAAAACCGCAACATTTGGCAAGCTGGCCGGCCGTTTTGCATGCCTACACTGTGCTGTGGCACGGATTTTCCGCTGCCGGCCCACGCCGGCAGAGATTCAGGTCTATACTTTCAGGAAGGCGCCGCTCCACGGGGACTGGCGCTGCTGCAAGACATTCACAGGTGGAAACATGGGCAAACTCAAAAATACCGGCTTGATCGGGCTGGGCGTGGTGGCTGGCGTCGCCGTCTCGCTGCAATTTTCCGCGATGGCACAAAAAACCGTCGAGCCGCCCCTGCCGCTGGAAGAATTGCGCCAGCTGGCCGACGTGTTTGGCCTGATCAAGTCCGACTACGTGGAACCCGTGGAAGACAAGAAACTGCTGGAAGACGCCATTGCCGGCATGGTGGCCTCGCTCGACCCCCATTCCGCCTACCTCGACAAGAAAGCCTACGCCGAGCTGCGCGAGGGCTCGGAAGGCAAGTTCGTCGGCCTGGGCATCGAAATTGGCCTGAGCGAAGACGGCTACATCAAGATCGTCTCGCCCATCGAGGATTCGCCCGCCTACCGCGCCGGCATCAAGGCCGGCGATTTGATCACCCGCCTCGATGGCCAGCCCGTCAAGGGCGTGAGCCTGGACGACAGCGTCAAGCGCATGCGCGGCGAACCGGGCACCAAGGTGTCGCTGACCATCGCCCGCAAGGATGAACCGCAGCCGCTGGCGTTCACCATCACGCGCGAGGAAATCCACCAGAAGAGCGTCAAGGCGAAGATGGTCGAGCCCGGCTACGCCTGGCTGCGCGTGTCGCAATTCCAGGAACCGACCGTGGACGACATGGCCGCGCAGATCACGGCCCTGTACCAGCAGGACCCGCACCTCAAGGGCATGGTGCTGGACCTGCGCAACGACCCCGGCGGCGTGCTGCAGGGCGCCATCGGCGTCTCGGCCGCCTTCCTGCCGAAGGATGCGGCCATCGTCTCGACGAATGGCCAGCTGCCGGACTCGAAACAGGTGTTCTATGGCCGCGCCGAATACTATGCCTTCCGCACGGAAGGCGATGCGCTGGCGAAATTGCCGGCCGCCGTGAAAAGCGTGCCGCTGGTGGTGCTCGTCAATACGGGCTCGGCCTCGGCCTCCGAAATTGTCGCCGGCGCCCTGCAGGACTACAAGCGCGCCACCATCATCGGCACGCAAACCTTCGGCAAGGGTTCCGTGCAAACCATCCGCCAGCTCACGGCAGACACGGCCGTCAAGCTGACGACGGCCCGCTACTACACGCCTAACGGCCGCTCGATCCAGGCCAAGGGCATCGTGCCCGACCTGCTGGTCGATGAAAATGCGGACGGCGACGGCTTGAACGGCTTGCGCATCCGCGAAGCGGACCTGACCAAGCACCTGAGCAACGACCGCGACCAAGGCAGCGCCAACAACGGCGCCAAGGCCGCGCCCGTCAACGACGAGATGGAAGAGCAGTTGCGCATCATCGCCCTGGAAAAGACGCGCAAGCCGCTGGAATTCGGCAGCAAGGACGATTTTCAATTGCACCAGGCGCTGAACCACCTGAAAGGCTTGCCGGTCCAGCTGGCCAAGCCTGAGCCGGTGGTGGTGCAGGCCGACGTCAAGAAAGAACAGAAAAAGTAGGCAGTTTGGGGGCAGACCCGCCGGGACTCGGCGCCCCCGTCTGCCCCCATCACGCAATCCCCCCAGCACCCGTCCGCGCGACAAAAATCAATCTTCCGCAACACATCCCCTCCCCCGCGACACGAAACTCTCTACAGTCGAGCCCGTTTGTGTAAAATTTGCTTCACTTATCGGCATCGCGCCGATTGCCAAATTTGAAAGTTTAACCATGAAACAAGTCGTCATCAGCGGTACCGGACTGTACACGCCGCCATTTTCGATCTCCAACGAAGAGCTGGTCACCTGCTTCAATGCCTACGCGGAAAAGTTCAATGCCGACAACGCCGACGCGATCGCCGCAGGCACGGTGACGGCGCTGGACCTGTCGAGCGTGGCCTTCATCGAAAAGGCCTCCGGCATCAAGTCGCGCTATGTGATGGAAAAGGAAGGCATCCTCGACCCGGCGCGCATGGTCTCGCGCATTGCGGAACGGGGCGATGACGAACTGTCCTTGCAGGCGGAAATGGCGGTCGCCGCCGCCAAAGACGCCCTGGCGCGCGCCGGCCGCACGCCGGCCGACATCGACATGGTGCTGGTGGCGTGCAGCAATATGCAGCGCGCCTATCCCGCCATGGCGGTGGAAGTGCAGGATGCGCTCGGCATCGACGGTTATGGTTTTGACATGAACGTGGCGTGTTCGTCGGCCACCTTCGGCATCCAGCAAGCCGTGGCCGCCGTGCAAAGCGGCCAGGCGCGCGCCGTGCTGGTCCTCAATCCCGAAATCACCAGCGGCCACCTGAACTGGCGCGACCGCGACAGCCATTTCATTTTCGGCGACGCCTGCACCGCCATCATCGTCGAAGCCAAGGACACGGCCGTCTCGCAGCACCAGTTCGAGATCATCGGCACGGAACTCAAAACGCGCTTCTCGAATGCCATCCGCAACAATTTCGGCTTCCTCAACCGTTTCGACGAGTCCGGCGCGGGCAAGGCCGACAAATTGTTCCGCCAGCAAGGCCGCAAGGTATTCAAGGAAGTGTGCCCGATGGCCGCCGAGATGATCAAGGCGACGCTGGCCAAGGCCGGCGTGGAAGTGGCGCAAGTCTCCCGCTACTGGCTGCACCAGGCCAACCTGAACATGAACTTGCTGATCGCGCGCCTGATCCTGGGCCGCGACGCGCAGGAAAACGAAGCGCCCGTGATCCTCGACACCTACGCCAACACCTCGTCGGCAGGTTCGATTATTGCTTTCCATAAATATCAAGATGATATGGCCGCCGGCAGCACTGGTGTCATCTGCTCGTTCGGCGCCGGCTATTCCATCGGCTGCGTGGTCGTGCGCAAGGTGTAAGCGTTTGGGGCGGGATGCGCCTGATTCCTTCATTTCCAACACCGCACAAAACCGTAGCGAGCGGCAGTGAGTTGTGGCCAAGAAGCGCAACCGTGCTTTAGCACGGTGAGCATCGCAGGCCGCAAATCGCGACGCGCAGTAGGTTTGGTTCGGTGTTTTTAGGCACAGATGCAGGTGGATGGCATGCGTTCGCGACCACCTGAACGAAGATATAGCGCAAATTTTTTGTAAAAAAAACGGCAGGAAAATTCCAGCCGCAGCTTTGTTGCGTTTATACTCAATCGCTGAACACCCTCTTTTTCCATCCGCACGTCCCCATAAGGAACCCACCACGCATGCCCCATGACATCAGTCTGATCACCACCATCGCCGCCGCCCTCGGGTTCGGCCTCATCTTCGGCTTCATCGCCGCGCGCCTGAAACTGCCGGCCCTGGTCGGCTATCTGGCCGCCGGCATCATCATCGGACCGGCCACGCCCGGTTTTGTGGCGGATGCGGAAATAGCCGGGCAATTGGCGGAGATCGGAGTGATGCTGATGATGTTCGGTGTCGGTCTGCACTTTTCCATCGAAGATTTGTGGGACGTGCGCAAGATCGCGCTGCCCGGCGCCATCCTGCAGATCGGCGTCGCCACGGCCATGGGCATGGGCCTGGCCCACTGGTGGGGCTGGAGCCTCGGCGGCGGACTGGTCTTTGGCCTGGCGCTGTCCGTGGCCAGTACCGTGGTGCTGCTGCGCGCGCTGGAAGAACGGGGCATCCTCGACTCGCTCAATGGCCGCATCGCCGTCGGCTGGCTGGTGGTGGAAGACCTCGTCACCGTATTGGTGCTGGTGCTGCTGCCGGCGTTTGCCGGTGTGCTGGGCGGCAAGGTCGCGCCGGGCGCCGAGGCGGCCAGCCTGTGGCAAACCCTGGCCATTACTCTGGGGCAAGTGGCCGGCTTCATCGTCTTCATGCTGGTGGTGGGCCGTAAATTGTTCCCATGGATTTTGTGGCAGGTGGCGCGCACCGGTTCGCGCGAACTGTTTACGCTGTGCGTGATCGCCGCCGCCGTCGGCATCGCCTACGCCTCGACCAAGCTGTTCGGCGTGTCGTTCGCGCTGGGCGCCTTCTTCGCCGGCATGGTGCTGCGCGAATCCGAACTGAGCCACCGCGCCGCGGAAGAATCCCTGCCCCTGCGCGACGCCTTCGCCGTGCTGTTCTTCGTCTCCGTCGGCATGCTGTTCGAGCCGACCATCCTCATCGACAAGCCGCTGCAGGTGCTGGCCGTGTGCGCCATCATTATCTTCGGCAAGTCCATCGCCGCCTTCTTGCTCGTCATGGCCCTGCGCTACCCGCCAAAGACGGCCATCATCGTCTCGGCCAGCCTGGCGCAGATCGGCGAATTCTCGTTCATCCTGGCCGCGCTGGGCCTGTCCCTGGGCCTGATGCCGCAGGAAGGGCAAAGCCTGATCCTGGCCGGCGCCATCCTGTCGATCGCCTTGAACCCGCTCGTGTTCAGCATGGCCAAGCCGCTGCTGCGCGTGATCGGCAACAGCGATTTCGCGCGCAAGTTCGAACGCACGACGGACCCGCTGGCCGAACTGCCGATGACGGTGCCGCAGGAAAAGCTGTCGGGCCAGATCGTGCTGGTCGGCTACGGCCGCGTGGGCCGGCGCATCGCCGCCGCCCTGATGGAACGGGGCATCCATTTTGTCGTGGCCGAGGAAAACCGCGAGATCGTCGACCAGCTGCGCAAGCAGGGCATTCCGGCCGTGGCCGGCAATGCGGGCGAACCGGCCGTGCTGATCCAGGCGCACATCACGCACGCCACCATGCTCGTCATCGCCACGCCCGATACCTTCCACGTGCGCGCCATGATCGAAACGGCGCGCGCGCTGAACCCGTCCATCATGACGGTGGTGCGCACGCACAGCGAGGAAGAGGCGGAATTGCTGCGCGCGGAAAACGCGGGCAAGGTGTTCATCGGCGAGCACGAACTGGCCAATGGCATGGCCGAGCACGTGCTGCAGAGTTTTGATGCGGCGAAGAAGGGGCATGGCGGGCATTAATCCAGCGCCAGCGCCCTTCCCGCACAGCAAGCCTGCCCGCTACCCAGCCGGCAGGCTTTCTTTTTATAAACTTGCGGCCAGTTCCGCGCCTTCCCGTATCGCCCGCTTGGCGTCGAGCTCCGCCGCCAGCGCGGCGCCGCCGATTTTATGGAAACGCGGGCCGCCTGCCACCAGCGGCTTGCCATCGTTGCCGACCGGAGGCATGAGCTCCGTCAAGCTGTCCTGGCCGGCGCAGATGATCACGTTGTCCACCGCCAGCAGGCGCTGCTCGCCGCCCACGGTGATGTGCAGGCCCTGCCCGTCGATCTTGTCGTAGCTGACGCCGGCCAGCATGGCCACGCCATTTCTCGCCAGCGCCGCGCGGTGCACCCAGCCCGAGGTCTTGCCCAGGCCCGCGCCCACTTTCGACGTCTTGCGCTGCAACAAGAAAATCTGCCGCACGGGCGTGGGTGCCACGGGTGGCACCAGGCCGCCGCCCGTCGCCGCGTTCAAGTCCACGCCCCACTCGCCCGCCCACGTCGCCACGGGCTGGGGCAGCGGGTGCGCCGGGTCGTGCAGCAGATACTCGCCCACGTCGAAGCCGATGCCGCCCGCGCCGATGATGGCCACGCGCGCGCCCACGGGCTTCCTGGCTTGCAGCACGTCCAGGTAGGACAGCACTGTCGGATGGTCGATGCCGGGAATGGCCGGCAGGCGCACCTTGATGCCGGTGGCGATGATGACGTCGTCGTAGCCGCCGGCCAGCAACTGCTCGCGCGTGACGCGCTGGCCCAGGCGCAGCTTGATATTCGACAAGGCGATGCGGCGGGCAAAATAACGGATGGTTTCCGTAAATTCTTCCTTGCCCGGTATCTGCATGGCCACCTTGAACTGGCCGCCCACGCTGTCGCTGCTGTCGAACAGCGTCACCTCGTGCCCGCATTCGGCCGCCACGGTGGCGGCCGACAGGCCGGCAGGCCCGGCGCCGACGACGGCCACCCGGCGCGGCACGGCTTTTTTCGCATACACGAGTTCCGTTTCATGACAGGCGCGCGGATTGACCAGGCAGCTGGCGCGCTTGTTGGCAAACGTGTGGTCGAGGCAAGCCTGGTTGCAGCCGATGCAGGTGTTGATTTCGTCGGCGCGGCCCGCGGCCGCCTTGGCGACAAAGTCAGGGTCGGCCAGGAAAGGGCGCGCCATCGACACCAGGTCGCAGTCGCCCCGTTCCAGGATGGCGTTGGCCTCGTGCGGCATGTTGATGCGGTTCGACGCCACCACGGGAATCGTCACTTCGCGGCGCAGCCGGCCCGCCACGCTGGCAAACGCGGCGCGCGGCACCGAGGTGACGATGGTGGGCACCCGCGCCTCATGCCAGCCGAAGCCGGTATTGAGAATGGTCACGCCGGCCTGTTCCAGGGCCTTGGCCACCGTCACCACATCGTCCCAGGTATTGCCGCCCTCGACCAGGTCGAGCAGCGAATGGCGGTACATGATGATGAAGTTGGGGCCGACGGCGGCGCGGATGCGGCGCACGATCTCCACGGGCAGGCGCATGCGGTTCCCGATGCTGCCGCCCCAGCGGTCCTGGCGCAGGTTGGTGCGCGCGCACAGGAACTGGTTCAGCAGATAGCCTTCGCTGCCCATCACTTCGATGCCGTCGTAGCCGGCCTTTTGCGCCAGGCGCGCGCAGCGCACGTAGTCGCAGATGGTGCGCTCTATGCCCCGTTGCGTCAGGGGACGCGGGCGGAACGGCGAAATCGGCGATTTTTTCGCCGACGCCGAGACGACGAACGGTTGATAACCATAGCGGCCCGCATGCAGGATCTGCATGACGATCTTGCCGCCCTCCTCGTGCACGGCGCGCGTCACCTTGCGGTGGTTGGGCACGTCGCCGAGGAAATTGAGGGTGCCGCCGAACGGCAGCAGCCAGCCTTGCCGGTTCGGCGAGATGCCGCCCGTGACGATCAGGCCCACGCCGCCCCGTGCCCGTTCGCGGTAAAACGCGGCAAGCTTGCCATAATGATAAAAACGGTCTTCCAGGCCCGTATGCATGGAACCCATGATGACGCGGTTGCGCAAGGAGGTAAAACCCAGGTCGAGCGGGGCCAGCAGATGGGGATAGGCAGTCATGGTGATCGGTCCGGTAGGTGGTTGCAGGCCGTACGGTAGCAAGCATTGCCGCTCGCCGCAGCGACTTTCTCTAGACCGGGAGTTCTAAAACCGCGTCGGCGCCGCCAAGGGTGGCACGCGCAGCTTGTGCCGGGCGGTACTTTCCCGTAGGCTAGCCTGCATGACGCGACTCTTCCTCTGCCTGCTGATGCTGTGCGCCGTCCCCGCTACCGCGCTGGCGCAGGCGCAGGCGCCACGCCTGGACAGGCTGAAGGTCGACGTCAAGCGCATCGAGGTCGACGGGCAGCGCATGTATGAAGTCGATGCCAGCGGCAGCGTGCAGGCGCCGCTGGCGTCCGTGTGGAAAACCCTGACGACGTACGAGCGCATGAGCGAATTCGTGCCCGACCTCAGTTCCTGCCGCGTGCTGTCGCGCAACGGCAATGAAGTCATCATCGAGCAGCAGGGCGTGGCGCGCTTCCTGTTCATGCAGCACCCCATCCAGCTGGTGGTGCGGGCCACGGAAACGCCATTTACAGCCATCGACATCGCCCTGATCTCGGGCGACATGCGGCATTACGAATCGCGCTGGAATCTGTATCCCGTGCCCGAGACGGGCGGCACGCGCATCGTCTTTTCCAGCCGGCTGATGCCGGGCTTCTATGTGCCCGGCATGCTGGGCACGACCATGATACGCGGCGATATCGAGCGCATGATGGCGGCCGTGCTGGCGCGCATCGACAGCCAGCGCCATGAAAAATCGGGCTAGGCACCCGCGCCGGGCGTTACGCCAGATACGTGTCGCGGTCGCGCAGTTCCGCGAAGTTTTCCAGGCTGCCCAGTTTCACGGTGACGGGGTTCAGGCTGGCCTGCGGCTGCATCGAGCGCCAGGCGAACAGCCATTCCTGCTCGGGCGCTTCGGCGCGCGTCTTGGTGAAGGCGGCGCCCAGGGCGGCGCGCTGGCCATATTCGACGACGCCGTCGATGCCGGCCCAGCTGGGCAAGGTGCGCTGCACGGCACGGTGCAGGCGTTCGCCGAATTCTTCCGTATTGTGGATGATCAGGCAACTGTCGGCCGGAGCGAACAGCTCGAACAGCTGCTTGTCCCACACTTGCGAAAAGCTCAGGGTCAAACAATTGCCCGCCGGCGTGAGGCGGAACTGGCCCAGGCTCAGCGCCAATTCGAGTTCGCTGCGCTGGCCGTAGCGGTGCAGGGTGGGGGGGCGTTTGTAATCGTGCATGCTTGACTCGTTCTTAATAGTAGGTAAAACCGGCGTGCCCTGCCTAGCGGGGCGGGCGGATGTGGCGCCGGATGCGCTGGGCCGTCGCGGCCAGGTAGATCTCGCGCAGCAGATAGGTGAAACAGCCGATCAGGCAAATCACCGCCAGCACGAAGAACACGGCGATGTATTTATCGAGGGTCAGGTTCAGAATATCGCCCAAAAACAGCATGGCGATGATGACGCAGACGAAGAAACCGCATGCCGTGCTGAGGGAAATCGAATAATTGATCAGATGAGTACGCTTATACAAGGTATCTAGCTCATCCATGTAGAAATCGTTGTAGCCGATGTCGAGCCGGTCTTCCAGCACGCGCGTGCGGTCGATGATGCGGCCCAGGCGGTTGGTCAGCACCACCAGCATGGTGCCGATACCGGTCAGCAGGAAAACCGGCGCAATGGCCAGCTGGATGATATGGCCGATGTCGCCGATCTGTATGTTCATGGTTAAAAATTCGTGGGTTCACACCGGCGCCCGACCTTGGCGCCAGCACAGGCGATAGTGTAGCAGGTGGCGCCCGCAGGCTGGCCGCTTTGCCACCCGGCCGGATTGACCGTCATGCGAAGCCGCGCCCCGGTACGAAGCGCTCGGTGGCGCGCACCAGCGCCGAAGCGATGCCGTGCTCGAGCGCGCCATGGCCCGCGTCGGGAATCATTTCCAGCTGGGAACCGGGCCAGGCCTGGTGCAGGCGGTAGGCCGACAGCGGCGGACAGATGGCGTCATAGCGTCCCTGCACGATGACGGCAGGCAAATGCGCGATGCGGCCCATGTTGCGGATCAGCTGGTCTTCTTCCATGAAGCCCAGGTTGGCCATGTAATGCGATTCGAGCCGGCCCACGCCCAGGTCCAGCGCATCGTTGGGCGCATCTTCCGGTTGCGGCATCAGGTAGACGCGGCGGCCCTCGAAGCGGCTCCAGGCGCGCGCGGCCGGCCAGTACACGGCCGGGTCGCTGCTGAGGATGCGTTTCACGTAGGCCGCCAGCAGGTCGCCCCGTTCGTCTGCCGGAATCGGCGCGGCGAATTGCTCGTGCAGGTCCGGATAAAACCAGCGCACGCCGTCGATGAACCAGTCGATTTCCGCCTGCGTGCACAAAAAGATGCCACGCAGCACGAAGCCGAGGCAAGCCTCCGGATGCGCCTGGCCATACGCCAGCGCCAGGGTCGAGCCCCAGGAGCCGCCAAACACCAGCCATTGGGCGATGCCGAACCGGGCGCGCAGCGTTTCGATGTCGTCGATCAGCAGCTGCGTCGTGTTGTTGCGCCACTCGCCCAGCGGCGTGGACTTGCCGGCGCCGCGCTGGTCGAACAGGATCACGCGGTAGCGCTGCGGGTCAAAAAAGCGGCGGTGCTGCGGCGACAGGCCGGCGCCGGGGCCGCCATGCAGGAACAGCACGGGGATGCCGTCGGGGTTGCCGCATTCTTCCCAATAAATGGTGTGGAGGTCATCGACCGCCAGCATGCCGTGCCGGTTCGGCGACAGGGCAGGAAACAGGGGGGATAAAGAATCGGGCATGGCGGTCCTTGGAATGGCGGTCAGGGCGCCAGGCACGATTCCTGGCAACTGCTCCAATTATAGTGCGCCCCCGCCGGCTCAGGCCAGCAGCAGGGGCAGGCGGTTCGACGACTTGATCTCGCGCATCGACAGGCTGGACTGGATTTCCGCCACGCCCGGCAGGCGGCGCAGCACGGTCGAGACGAATTCGCCATACGCTTCCAGGTCGCGCGCCACCACTTGCAGGAAATAATCGGCCTCGCCCGCCACATTGTGGCAGGACAAGATCTCGGGAATGGTCGCGATGGCCTGCTCGAACTGCGACGGCTGCTCGCCGCCATGGTTGGCAAACACGACCCGCACGAAGGCGACCAAGCCGATGCCCAGCTTCTTACGGTTGAGCAAAGCCTGGTAGCCGGTAATGAAACCTTCCTCTTCCAGGCGGCGCAAGCGGCGCCAGACGGGCGTTTCACTGAGCTTCAGGCGCTCGGCCAGGCGCGCATTCGACAGCCGTCCTTCATCCTGCAACAGCCTGAGTATCTGCAAATCGGTGGCATCGAGGCTGACATCTGAAATTTTCATCTAATTTTTGTTTTTATACGAGTGGAATCTACCCGAATACTAGGGCATAGGGAGCAGGAAAAGCAAGCACATTTCACCACAGCAAGAACATAATAGGGCTGCGGCGAGCATGCGGCAAATGGCCGTTGCTCCCGCCCTCATTCTTAGCCGTTACCGAGCCGCGCCATGTCCGATTCTACCTTCCTGATGTACCTGCTGGCACTGGCCGGCGCCTTTTTATTGCCGGGCCCCGACATGGCGCTGGTGCTGGCGACGGGCGCCGCGCGCGGCGTGGCCACGGCGCTGGTGACGGCGCTGGGCATCGCCGGCGCGCGCGCCGTGCACGTGGCGCTGTCGGGCGCGGGCCTGGCGGCGCTGATGGTGACGCATCCGCAAGCCTTGCAATGGGTCAAATGGGCGGGCGCCGCCTACCTGCTGTACCTGGCGCTGCGCCTGCTGCAATCGGCCCTGTCGACAAAAACGGCGCAGGAAGAAGCCGCCCCCGCCACGGCGCACGGCGCCCGCGCCAGCCTGGTGCGCGGCTTCCTGACGAATCTGCTCAATCCGAAGGCACTGCTGTTTTGCAGCATGTTCCTGCCGCAATTCGTCGTCGGCAGCGAGCAGGTCGGCATGCAATACCTGCGTCTGGGCGCCGTCCTAGTGCTGGTGGGGTTGCTGTTCGATGCCCTGTACGCCGTACTGGCCGCACGCCTGGCGCGCCGCCTGCGCGGCAAACCCTCGCCTTACGGCAAGTTCGTGCTGCCCACCGTCTTCGTCTTGCTGGCCGGGCGGCTGGTGCTGGGCTGAACTTCAGGCGCAAGCGGCGACCCGCCGGCAAAGAAGGCGGGATAGTCGTGCAACAGGCTACGCTCCAAATCGTTGACCTTGCGAAATTGCCGCAGGGCCGGCGCCATGGCCCGGCCCGCATCCCAGCTGCGCCAGGCGTTCGGCGCATCGAACTGCGCCAGCAAGGCGTCGCCCAGGTCCTGGTACACGGCCGCCATCTGCGGTTTTGCCTGCAGCACTTGCAGGTACAAGGCCGTCGCCTGCGGCCATTGCCCCAGCTTGGCGCGCAAATTCCCCTCGAACAAGGCCAAGACGGGCTGATCCATCCCCGTTTGCTTTCTCAATTCCTGCACGCTGGCCAGCGCGGCCGCGATACCCTCCTTGTCCCTGGCCAGCAATCCCCGCGTCAAATCGTGGATGGGCTGGCATTCCTGCATGGCCAGTTGCTGCCGGGGCGTGAGTTTTTCGACCAGCGCGCCCGTGGAAAAATGGTCTTCCAGCATGGTCAAAAAAGCGTCAAACTGTTGTTCTGCCGCAAACAGGCGCTCCGCTTCGGCGCGCAGCGCCAGATGCGACTGGGGTCCCAGCGGCGGCAGCCGCGCCGCCTGCGCCAGCACTCTTTCGAGCACCGGCGCATCGGCCGCCAGCGGGCGGGGCCGGTACGCGGACAAGGTATAGGTGACCGGTGCGCCAGCCGTCATGGCGCTGATGCGGAAATGGCGCATCACCGCGCCGCCCACCTCCTGGTAGTGCAAGGTGAATGCGGCGGGAATGCGCTTGCCGCCGGCCAGCATCGTCAGCACCAGCGGGTGGCCGCCCCAGGTGTAGCGCAAGTACTGGGCAAACGCCACGGCATCGTCGCCGCTGACGGGGCTGCCGGCTATTCCCAGGCGCAGCAAGGGCTGCTCATCGAGCGACCACAGTACGGCACCGTCGAGCACCTGGGGCAGCAGCGCATTGCGCCGCCTGGCCGCCGGCACGGACAGCGATTGCTCCTCGTACACGAGCGGCGTGACGTGAGCCTGCAAGCCGCCAGCCTGGAGCGCGCCGGCCATGCCCTTGCGGTGTTCTATCTCGAAACGGCGAAAACCCGCCACGTCGAACAGCGAATACGTGTCGTAGGTGGACGCCGCCATATCGACCGCGTGGCGGCGGCGCGTGGCAAAGTCAAACACGGACAAACTCTTGCCATCGCGCACGCTCAGGTAATGCGGGCCCAGCACCACGTCGCTGTCCTGCGTCACGCGCGCGGGCAAGCTGGTTTTCACGCCGGGCTGGTTGACGCGTTCGGTAGTCACCGTGACGTGGAACGCGGCGCCGGCCTGGGCCGCGTTGATGCCCAGGAAAAGGATGGCGGCCACGCTGGCGCGGCGCAAGGCGGGAACAAGGGGCATGGAGAATGATGCGGTGAAGAAATGCTGATTTTAAGGCAAAGCACGCGCTTGTCCCGTTTTGCTGGCAAACATAAAAAAAGACAGCCGCAGCTGTCTTTTTTTGTTGTACCTCAATACCGATTACGACATGTGCTGGCCGCCGTTGATCGAGATATTCGCGCCCGTGACGAACGCTGCCTCATCGGATGCCAGGTAGGCCACCAGGCCGGCCACTTCTTCCGGCTTGCCCAGGCGCGCCATCGGAATTTGCGGGATGATTTTGCTGTCGAGCACTTCCTGCGGAATCGCCATGACCATCTTGGTGCCGATGTAGCCGGGCGAGATGGTGTTGACGGTGACGTTCTTGCGCGCCACTTCCAGCGCCAGCGACTTGGTGAAGCCGTGCATGCCGGCCTTCGCCGCCGCATAGTTGGTCTGGCCGAAAGCGCCCTTCTGGCCATTCACGGACGAGATATTGATGATGCGGCCCCAGCCGCGCTCCACCATGCCGTCGCAGACGGGCTTGGTCATGTTGAAGACGGAATCGAGGTTGGTGCTCATCACCGCATCCCAGTTGGTCTTGTCCATCTTCTTGAACGTCATGTCGCGCGTGATGCCGGCGTTGTTCACCAGCACGTCGACGGGACCGATTTCCGCTTCCACGGCAGCCACGCAGGCGGCAGCCGAATCGTAGTCGGCCACGTCGCACGGATAGGCCTTGAAGTCATAGCCCATGTCCTTGGTCGTCGCCAGCCATTCCGCGACCTTCGGATTGCCTGGAGAATAGGTCGTGACCACGCGATAGCCGAGCGCCGCCAGCTTGAAACACACCGCTTCGCCCAGACCGCCCATGCCACCAGTTACCAATGCAACTCTTGCCATTTTCATCCCCTCAGTGTCATTTTATTGCTAAAAAGTTAATTAATTAGGTAAGGCAGTCCACAACCGTTGCATCACGGCGGCAAACCGCACCGTCCCCAAGCGTAGCGAGCGGCGATGATTTGTGGCTAAGAAGCGCAACCGTGTTTCAACACGGTGAGCATCGCAGGCCGCAAAGCGCGCCGCGCAGTAGCTTGGGGGCGGTGCCAGCTACTTAGTCGCGTTCGATCGCCAGAGCAACGCCCATGCCGCCGCCGATGCACAAGGCGGCCAGGCCTTTCTTGGCGTCGCGGCGTATCATTTCGTGGATCAGGGTGACCAGGATGCGCGCACCGGACGCGCCGATCGGGTGGCCGATGGCAATCGCGCCGCCGTTCACGTTGATCTTGCTGGTATCCCAGCCCATTTCCTTGTTGACGGCGATCGCTTGCGCGGCAAACGCTTCGTTGATTTCCATCAGGTCCAGTTCTTCATGCGTCCAGCCGGCCTTTTTCAGGCACAGGCGCGAGGCCGAGACGGGCCCCATGCCCATGACGGCCGGGTCCAGGCCCGACGAGGCGTAGGCCTTGATGCGCGCCAGCGGCTTCAGGCCCAGTTCCTTCGCCTGCGAGGCCGACATCATGATGACGGCGGCGGCGCCGTCGTTCAGGCCCGAGGCGTTGCCGGCCGTGACGGTGCCGTCCTTGGCGAACGCGGGGCGCAGGCCGGACAGCGATTCCAGGGTCGAACCGGGCTTGATGTATTCGTCGCTGTCGAAGACCACGGTGCCCTTCTTGTTGGCGATTTCCAGCGGCAGGATTTCATCCTTGAACTTGCCCGCCTTTTGCGCCGCTTCCGCCTTCAGCTGCGACTGCAGCGCGAACTCGTCCTGCTCGGCGCGCGTCACTTCGTATTTCTTGGCGACGTTTTCCGCCGTGATGCCCATGTGGTACTGGTTGTACACGTCCCACAGGCCGTCGACGATCATGGTGTCGATCATCTTGAAGTCGCCCATGCGGAAGCCGTCGCGCGAGCCGTTCATCGCGTGCGGCGAAGCGCTCATGTTTTCCTGGCCGCCGGCGATGATGATGTTGGCGTCGCCGCACTTGATCGCCTGCGCCGCCAGGTGCGTGGCCTTCAGGCCGCTGCCGCACACCTTGTTGATGGTGAATGCCGGGATGGCGCTGGGCAGGCCAGCCTTGATGACGGCCTGGCGCGCGGCGTTCTGGCCGACGGCGGCCGTCAGCACCTGGCCCAGGATCGCTTCGCCGATCAGGTTGGGGTCGATGCCGGTTTGTGCCAGCAAGCCCTTGATTACATGCGCGCCCAGTTCGGACGCAGGAATCTTGGCCAGGCTGCCACCGAATTTGCCGACTGCGGTACGGCCGGCGGCCACGATTACGACATCATCCATTTATTTCTCCGATATGCTGGCCATGACGGCCAAGGTGTTGATGAATCCGGGAAGACACAGCAGGCTGTGTTGCACTCTCTAGTGTGACATTGCCACAATTACCGCGCCACACCGTAGCGGCGGGCAACGATGGCCATGCCCTGCGGTGGTGGCAGGCGACCTGGCGCGGCGGGTAGCCGCTGCCGGGCCGCAACACGGGCATCCTACTTTCCAGGATGCGTGTTTTTATTTTTATCATACCCTTCATCCGCGCCGCCGAAAGCGGTTTTTAGAAAATTATTGAAGGGAATGACGAGGGGAATCGGTGTTTGCTTTACCACCTGCAATAGCTCGCCAAATTTTTGCCGCGATGCAGCAAACTCACCGTTTGTCACAGTCGAGAATTTTGCCTGGGTTTCTTGGGCAACATCCTTTGCCTGCCGTCCATAGGAACCGATGCGGTCGATGGCCAGTTGCGATTGCGCGCGCGACAGTTGCAGCAACTCTTGCGGGTCCTTCGCGGACAGCAGCTGATTGCCCGCTACCGTAGCGGCCGCCAGCGAAGCACGCGCCGCATCGAGGTTCAGTTCGACAAGGCTGGCGCCGCTGTCGAAGACGGCCTGGGCATACGCTTGCGCGCTGGCCAGTTGCGCTTCATACATGGCCTTGCCAGCCAAGGTCACTTGTTCGGAAAATGAAAACATCAGTTCCTCCCCAGATAGAAGGCGGCGCCATGTTGCGCCGCACAGTACTCAACTCTAAGCGGTGGTTCATTGCTAAACCTTGATATTTATCAAGCTTTTCTGTTGGTTTGTTTCCAATTCAACGTTAGTCAAGACAACAACTTGATACCATCGAGCGAGGCCGCGCACTGTTCGCGTATCACGCTGACGAAGTCGCGCACATAGGCCTTGTCCTGCAAAGCGTCCGGCACGGACACGTACAGGTCGCTCCACAGGCCATGCTCGCCCACCGGGCGCGCCACGACATAATCGTAATCGACGTAATTCTTGATGGCCCAGTTCGGCAAGGCGGCGATGCCGCGCCGGCTCGCGACCAATTGCAGCACGGCCACGGTCAATTCCGCCGTGCGGCGTTCAAACTGGATGCCGGCCGGCCGCAGCACTTCACGGATCAGGTCGATGCGCTCTTCCGGCACCGGATAGGTGATCAAAGTCTCGCCCGTAAAGTCGCTCGCCACGAGGCGGCGCTGCGCCTGCAGCCGGTGCTTCTGCGCCATCACCACCAGCATCTCGAAGCGGAACAGGGGAAACACGGTGAAATCGGGGCCATACGGCGAGCCGATCACCAGGTCCGCCTCGCCCGAACGCAGCAAGTCCGCCGGTTCGCTGTGAAAACCCGACACCAGGTCGATCTCCACGTCCGGCCAGCGCTGGCGGAACGCATCCATCACCGGCATGAGCCAGTCGAAACAGGTATGGCACTCGAGCGCCACGCGCAACTGCCCCTTGTCGCCCTGCGACAGGCGCGCCACGTCGCGCTCGGCCAGTTCGATCTCGGGCAACAGCTTGTCGGCCAGCTCGAGCAGCCGGCTGCCCGTGGCCGTAAACGCGATCGGCATCGATTTGCGCTCGAACAGGGGCGCCTGGTAGCGCTCTTCCAGCAAACGGATCTGGTGCGACAGCGCCGACTGGGTCAGGTTCAGCAGTTGCGCGGCGCGCACCAGGCTGCCGGAGGAACGCAAGGCACTCAAGGTGCGCAGGTGGCGGATTTCTAGCATCGGGGAAATGGACTCTGTACGTGAAATATTTTCATGTTATTCGGCAAAACGTTTCGTTTTGATTATAGATCAAGTTGCCGCACACTCTAGCCTATCAACATTAAATCTCGATGACATCATGACCATTCACACCCATATCCTTGGCTTTCCCCGTATCGGCGCCGCACGCGAGCTGAAATCGGCGCTGGAACGCCACTGGCGCGGCGAGGTGTCCGAGGCGGCACTGGAAGAAACCGGCAAGGCACTGCGCGCGCGCCACTGGGCGCTGCAAAAGGCGGCGGGCCTCGACTTCGTCACCGTCGGCGACTTCGCGTTCTACGACCAGGTGGCCAACCATATTCAATTGCTGGGCTGCGAGCCGGCCCGCTTCCGCTACGCTGCGGAGCAGTCGCCGCTGGCGCGCTATTTCGCCATGGCGCGCGGCGCCGACAGCCACGCGGACCATGCCGGCTGCGCGCACGGCCACGCGCACCAGGGGCACAATGCACACGCGGCCAGCGTCCATGCGCTGGAAATGACCAAATGGTTCGACACGAACTACCATTACCTGGTGCCGGAATTGTCGCCGCTGACGCGCTTCTCGCTCGCGTGCGAGCGCCTGTTCGACGAAGTGGCCGAGGCGCAGGCGCTCGGCCACCAGGTCAAGGCGGCCCTGATCGGCCCCCTCACCTTCCTCTGGCTGGGCAAGGAAAAGACGGCCGGCTTCGACCGCCTGGCCCTGCTGGAACAATTGCTGTCCGTGTATGGCGCCGTGCTCGACCGCCTCAAGCGGCAAGGCGTGGCCTGGGTGCAGCTCGATGAGCCCATCCTGGGCCTGGACTTGCCCAATGCCTGGCGCAGCGCCTTCGAAAGCAGCTACTGGCAGCTGAACCAAGTGGGCATCAATATCCTGCTGGCCACGTATTTCTCGCCGCTGGAAGAAAACCTCAGCCTGACCTGCCGCCTGCCCGTGGCCGGCCTGCACGTGGACGGCATCCGCGCGCCGCATGAACTGATCAGCGTCACGGACTGGCTGCCCGCGCATAAAGTCTTGTCCGTCGGCATCGTCGACGGGCGCAATATCTGGCGTACCGACCTCGACGCGGCCCTGGCCGTGCTGCGGCCGCTGGCGGCCAAACGCCACGGCCAGCTGTGGCTGGCGCCGTCGTGCTCGCTGCTCCACACCCCGTTCAGCCTGGAAGCCGAAACGGAGCTCGATGGCGACATCAAGACCTGGCTGGCGTTTGCCACGGAAAAGCTGGCGGAACTGTCCCTGCTCAAGGGCGCGCTGGAAGGCCAGCCCGACAACACCGCGCTGGCCGTTTCCCGCCTGGCCATCGCAGGGCGGCGCGCCAGCCCCCGCGTCCACCGGGCATCGGTCACGCAGCGCCTGCAGGCGCTCACGCCCACCGTCGACCGCCGCGATTCCGGCTTCCCGCAACGCCAGGCGGTGCAGCGCGCGCGTTTCCGGCTGCCCGACTTCCCGACGACGACCATCGGCTCCTTCCCGCAGACGACAGCCATCCGCGCCGCCCGCGCCAGTTACAAACGCGGCGACTTGGCGGCGGCCGGGTACGAGCAGCAGATGCGCGCCGAAATCGCCGACGCCGTGCGCCGCCAGGAAGCGCTGGGCCTGGACGTGCTCGTGCATGGCGAGGCGGAACGCAACGACATGGTGGAATATTTCGGCGAGCAACTGGACGGTTTTATCTTCACGCGCCACGGCTGGGTGCAATCGTACGGCTCGCGCTGCGTCAAGCCGCCCGTCATCTACGGCGACGTGCAGCGCCCCGCCGCCATGACGGTGGCCTGGACCGTGCACGCGCAAAGCCTGACGAACAAGCCGATGAAAGGCATGCTGACGGGACCGGTCACGATACTGCAATGGTCGTTCGTGCGCGACGACCAGCCGCGCGCCACCACGGCGCTGCAGATCGCGCTGGCCATCCGCGATGAAGTGCAAGACCTGGAAACGGCCGGCATCGGCATCATCCAGATCGACGAGCCGGCCCTGCGCGAAGGCTTGCCGCTGCGCCGCGGCCAGTGGGATGCCTACCTGGACTGGGCCACGCGCGCCTTCCGCATCGCCGCCTCGGTGGCAGGCGACGCGACGCAGATCCACACGCACATGTGCTATGCGGAATTCAACGACATCCTGCCGCAGATCGCCGCCATGGACGCGGACGTGATCACGATCGAGACGAGCCGCTCGGACATGGAATTGCTGGCGGGCTTTGGCCAGTTCCAGTATCCGAACGAAATCGGCCCCGGCGTATACGACATCCACTCGCCGCGCATCCCCACGACCGTCGACATGGTCAAATTGCTGCAAAAGGCCAGCGCCGTCATTCCGCCAGCCCATTTATGGGTGAACCCGGACTGCGGCCTGAAGACGCGTGGCTGGGCGGAAACGGAAGCGGCCTTGAAAAATATGGTGGCGGCGGCGCAGCAGATGCGCGCGGCTTGAGACGCTACAGCGACCCCAGGCCGCATTCTCGGCTGCGTTCGGGGCGGCGTACCGGATTTCCGCTGCGCCGTCCCTGTTTTTTGACATGAACTACCTGTTGCCCTGCGGAATAGCGCACGCCAGGCCACTGAGGGCGATTTTTTTGCAGTAGAATGCAAGAAATTTACTGCTCCCATTGTTGCTGTGCGGAACATATGGCTTGCCGCAGTTCCACTCTGATAAATGTTTATGTCCAAAAGTCCGTCGCAGAAGCCTATCGAAATCAAGATTTCCACTGTCGTCGCCGTCTCCGCCATCGTGCACAGCGCCGATACGCAGGCACTCGATGCCGCCTTGCGCGACATGACGGGAGGCGTGGCGGACTTTTTCGAAGACGACCTGGCCGTGCTGGACGTGGCCGCCTTGCCGCCCGGCAGCGCGCCCGTCGACTGGACGGCCCTGGTCGCCCTGCTGAAAAAATACCGCTTGAATGCCGTGGCCGTGCGCAATGCGCCGCCCGAGATGCATGAGGCCATCCTGGCGCAGGGCCTGAGCCTCGACAGCGGCAAGACACGCGACGATGCGCCGCCCAGGGATGGACCGAAGGACACCGCGACCGCCGCCGCCCAGTCGGGCGCCGAAGCGCAAGTGATGGTGATCGATACGCCCGTGCGGGCCGGCCAGCGCATTTATGCGCGCGGCTGCGACCTGATCATCACCGCCGTCGTCAACAATGGCGCGGAAATCATCGCCGACGGCAGCATCCACGTATATTCCTCGCTGTATGGCCGCGCACTGGCCGGCGCCTCGGGCAATGCCCAGGCGCGCATCTTCGCGCTGGCCATGGAGCCGGAACTGGTGTCGATCGCCGGCGTATACCGCACGTTTGAGGATGGTTTCCCTGCAGAAATGGCACGCGGACCCGCGCAAATTCGTTTAGCCGGAGACAGAATCGATATACACTCTGTCAATCCGGTCACTCCCGTGAACCGCTCTTAAGCTGCACAATTCAAAGAGATATCTGAAAAGGATTATTTGTGGCAAGAATTATTGTTGTGACGTCCGGCAAGGGCGGTGTCGGCAAGACGACCTCTAGCGCCAGTTTCTCCACTGGCCTGGCCATGCGCGGCCACAAGACAGCCGTGCTCGACTTCGACGTGGGCTTGCGCAACCTCGACCTGATCATGGGCTGCGAGCGCCGCGTCGTCTACGACCTGATCAATGTGATCAATAAAGAGGCCACCCTGAACCAGGCCTTGATCAAGGACAAGCATTGCGACAACCTGTTCATCCTGCCCGCGTCGCAAACGCGCGACAAGGATGCCCTGTCGGAAGAAGGCGTGGAACGCGTGTTGAACGACCTGATCAACATGGGTTTCGAATTCATCATCTGCGATTCGCCGGCCGGCATCGAGCACGGCGCGCTGATGGCGCTGACGTTCGCCGACGAAGCCATCATCGTCACCAATCCGGAAGTGTCGTCGGTGCGCGATTCGGACCGCATCCTGGGCATCCTGCAAGCCAAGTCGCGCCGCGCGCAGACGGGCGGCGAACCGGTCAAGGAACACCTGCTGATCACCCGCTACTCGCCGAAACGCGTGGAATCGGATGAAATGCTGTCCTACCAGGACGTGCAGGAAATCCTGCGCATCCCGCTGGTGGGCATCATCCCCGAATCGGAACAGGTGCTGGCGGCCTCGAACCAGGGCAATCCGGCCATCCATTTCAAGGGCACGGACGTGGCGCAAGCGTATGAAGACGTGGTCTCGCGCTTCCTCGGCGAAGAGGTCGAGCTGCGCTTTACCAACTATGAAAAGCCTGGGTTGCTCCAGCGCATTTTTGGGGCGAAGTGATATGGCCTTGCTTTCTTTCCTGTTTCCCCCCAAGCCGAAGACGGCGACCGCGGCCAAGGAACGCCTGCAGATCATCATCGCCCGTGAACGCAGCGGACGCGATGGTCCCGACTTCCTGCCGGCCCTGCACAAGGAATTGATCGCCGTCATTTC
Organism: Janthinobacterium sp. GW822-FHT07H11; assembly: GCF_058798615.1. Lineage (NCBI taxonomy): Bacteria > Pseudomonadati > Pseudomonadota > Betaproteobacteria > Burkholderiales > Oxalobacteraceae > Janthinobacterium > Janthinobacterium sp. GW822-FHT07H11. The sequence continues at coordinate 514,119 of NZ_CM179507.1, read as the reverse complement.
CAAGTACACCAAGGTCAACGCCGACGACATCAAGATCTCGCTGGACCGCCAGGGCAACCTGGAAGTGCTCGACGTCAACGTGGTGCTGCCGGACGCGTAGAGCTGGCCAAGCAGCGGGCAAAAACAGTAGTATCATCAAAGGGTTGACATTCAGTCAGCCCTTTTCGCGTTGTCCGCGACGACATTCACTTATGCTGCACTGGAGCCAACATTGAAAATCGAACGGATCACTCTGCAGAATTTCCGTTGCTTTGAAAATGTGCAGCTCGCTTTCGATCCCCGGTTGACCGTCATCGTCGCCCTCAACGGTCAGGGCAAATCGTCCCTGCTCGATGCCATCAAGATTGCCTTGTGGCCGTATCTTGCCGGCTTTGACCTGGGCAGCATGACGCTCGATACTACCGGCATACAGATCGACGATGTGTTGCACGAAAAACTGGCAGCGCATCAGATGGAATGGCGTCTGCCTTGCGTGATTGAGTCATTTGGCACTGTTGAGCCGTTGCTCCATGACGCAGATCGTACTGATCTGGAATGGCATGGGAAACGCTTGCGCGACAGCGTCAAAAGATCCAGCAAAACAAAAAATAATGCTTTCTCCGATGCAATAGCGCTATACGGCCATGCGCAGGTGCTGGAAAGGCGCGTCTTTGCCAATGGTCAAGTTGAAGCAGACGAATTGCCGATGCTCGGTTATTACGGCACGGGCCGGCTGTGGAGCCAGAAGAAACTGGCTGGCAAATCGGAGAAAGTGGATCAGGCATCGTTTTCCCGCACCTGGGCCTATCGCGATTGCCTCGCCCCTTCGTCAAGCTATAAGGACTTTGCCCAGTGGTACACGCGTGTCTTCAAGGCACTCAGGGATGCACAGATCCGCAATCTCGAAAAGAAACTCGGTGCCGACGCGGAGGTCGCCGACGATCTGCTTGCACCGGTACGCGCCGTCCAGCAGGCCATCGATGTGATTCTGGAACCGCATACGGGCTGGCATTGGCTCGAATATAGCGCCGAACACGACGATCTGGTACTGGAACACCCTGATCAGGGCAAGCTCAAGGTCAGCCAACTCAGCGACGGCATACGCAACATGCTGGCGCTCGTCGGTGACATTGCCTACCGCTGCTACAAACTCAATACCCATCATGGCGACAAGGCGGCCCTGCTGACGCATGGCATCGTCATGATCGATGAAATCGACATGCATTTGCACCCGGAGTGGCAGCAGACCGTATTGCCCGATTTACTAACGGCATTCCCGAATCTCCAGTTCATCGTGACCACCCACAGTCCGCAAGTGCTGAGCAGCGTCGACGCGCACTGCATACGCCGGCTGGATTGGGAACGGGACGAAGAAAGCGGGCGCAAGCGCATGGCGGTCAATACGATCGAGCAACAAACCATGGGCGTCGCCAGCTCGGACGTACTGGCCAATGTGATGGGTATCCATCCCGTTCCCGATGTCGAGCCGGCTCGCCAACTCAGTCACTACATGGCGTTAATTCAGCAGAATTTGCATGACGAGCCTGGTGGCAAGGCGCTCCGTGCAGAGCTGAACGTGCATTTTGGTGCCGACCATCCAAAAATGCTGGAGTGCGATCGCCTGATGCGCCTGCAAGCCTTCAAACGCAAACTACCGTTGCGCGAGACTGGTGATGCATAAGCTGCAACGCGGTGCTGCCCCAGCGTGCCTGTCCACCTACCAGCATGGCCGAGACAATTGGAACGCCGTCACGTTCGAAGACAAGCAAGAGATATGGGAAAAACTGAATGAGATGCAGCACCAGCACTGCGCCTATTGCGAAGGTTCTTTACGCACAGACAAGAGGCATATCGAACACTTTCGTCAAAAGCGGCAGGATTCGAAGGTAACCTTTCTCTGGACAAACCTTTTTGGTTCCTGCAATCGACCGGACAACTGTGGCAAATTCAAGGATGAGCTGCCTCCTTACGATGTTGCCGACCTGATCAAACCGGACGAGGAAGACCCCGAGCACTTTTTCCTGTTCGTCAGCGACGGCAGTGTAGCGGTGCGGGAAGGATTGAATGCCTTGGATAAAAGGCGTGCAATGGAAACCATACGCATCTTTAATCTCAACGGCGCCTTGCGCGAAAGACGACGCACCGCCATCGCCGGTTATATCGACCAGGCAAGGGAAGTCCGGGAAATGGTGGCCTCAGGCGATTTCACAATAGCGGAAGGAAAAGCATTTTTAAAAGACGAACTCGTCGCAACAGCGAATCAACCGTTTGCGACGGCTATCAAACACATGTTGATCCCTACATAGAAAAATCCGCTTTAACTCGGCCTGACCGCCAGCAACTCCTGCGCCACCGCGGCGCAGGCGTTCACGTGCTGGTTGCCGATCTGGCGGAACACGGCGTAGCCGATGGCTGCCGCCACCGCCTGGCCGGCGAACGGCACGAAGCGCGCCACCTGCTTGGTGGCAATCTTGACGCCACTGCGCTTGAGCAGGTGGAGGATCAGTTCGCGCGACACCAATTTTCCTACCAACATGCCCCCCATGCCCACCGCCGCGCGGTAGGCCATCAGCTTGAACTGCGGGTTCAGGCGCTCGATCTGCTCGGGCGTCAGGCCGAATTCGTGGTTGATATCGTTGATCAGCATGGAAAACAGGCCCACGTCGGACATCAGGTCGATGCCGGGAATGGGAATGGCCGAGGCGCCGGCCGACATCATCGCGCGCCGCTGCACCAGGCGCCGGCAGCGCTCGCGCACCTGCTCGATTTCGGCACGACTGGCCGGTATCAGTGTCCAATCGGTGCTGCTCTTGTCTGCCATTGCCATTTCTCCGCTGGTAGGGGGTAGATGAACAAGTGTAACGTAAAGAAAGCGACCGCCGATTTCACTGGACACAATTGCAATCTCTGTTATATTTCACTTGAGCATTCCTTAACATTACGATAAGCAGAGCGGACCGTCTGTTTGTTGCTACACACTCCAGCCAATTATGCGAATTGCCGTACTCGATAGCGACCATAGTCAGGCAGAACTGATCTGTCAGGTGCTCACCGCCGCTGGGCACGCATGCCACGAATTTCAGAGTGGCAAGGAAATGCTGGGGCAATTGCGCAAGGATAGTTGTGACATGCTGATCCTCGATTGGCATGTCAGCGACCTTGACGGCACCGAGGTGTTGCGCCGTGCCCGGGAAAAGCTGGCGCCGAAGGCGCCGGTGTTGTTTATGACCAACAGTTCAGGCGAGGACGATATCGTCGCCGGCATGGCCGCCGGGGCCGACGACTACATGGTCAAGCCCTTGCGGCGCAGCGAACTGGCGCTGCGTACCCAGGCCCTGCTGCGCGTGGCCTATCCGGCGCAAAATGGCGCCGAGCAATTGCAATTCGGGCCATATATCTTTGAAACCCGGCCCGGCCGCCTGCTGATGCATGGCGAAGTGCTCGACGTGACGCACAAGGAATTCGCCCTGGCCCTGCTGTTTTTCCGCAACCTGGGCCGCCCCCTGTCGCGCGCCTACATCCACGAAGCCGTGTGGCAGCGCGACACGGCCCTGCCCTCGCGCACCATGGATACGCACGTTTCGCGCGTGCGCAACAAGCTGCAGCTCAAGCCCGAACACGGCTACCGGCTGGTGCCTGTCTACAGCTACGGTTATCGGCTGGAAAAACTGGGCAGCTAAACGGCGGTCCGACGGCGGCAAACGGCTGACCTGCTCAAAGCGCGGGCACAAAGCGTTATAATGTCGGCATAAGTCACCCCAACAGCCCTGAAATGCAACTGCTCGCCGTCGGCCTCAATCACACCACCGCCCCAGTGTCGCTGCGCGAACAACTGGCGTTCGCGCCTGAGCATCTGGGTTCGGCGGTGATGGCGGCGCGCACCTGGTTCCAGCGCATCGACTTGCGCGACAACGACGAAGCGGCCATCCTGTCGACTTGCAACCGCACGGAACTGTACGCGGCCAGCCACGTGCCCAATCCGCTCGACGCGGGCGCGCATTTCCTGGCCGACTATCACAAGCTCAACTACAGCGAACTGCGTCCGCACTTGTATATGCTGCCGCAGCACGATGCCGTGCGCCACACCTTCCGCGTCGCCTCCGGGCTCGATTCGATGGTGCTGGGCGAAACCCAGATCCTGGGCCAGATCAAGGATGCCATCCGCACGGCCGACGAGGCGGGCGGCCTGGGCACGTATCTGCACCAGCTGTTCCAGCGCAGTTTTTCCGTCGCCAAGGAAGTGCGCAGCACCACGGAAATCGGCGCCCACAGCGTTTCCATGGCAGCGGCCGCCGTGCGCCTGTCGCAGCGCATCTTCGACAAGATTGCCGAGCAGAACGTGCTGTTCATCGGCGCCGGCGAAATGATCGAGCTGTGCGCCACGCACTTCGCGGCGCAAAATCCGAACAGCATCACGATTGCCAACCGCACCATGGAACGGGGCGAGGCACTGGCCCACCGTTTCAACGGCACGGCGATCCGCCTGGCCGACCTGCCGGAAAAGCTGCACCAGTTCGACATCGTCATCTCGTGCACGGCATCGTCCCTGCCGCTGCTGGGCCTGGGCCTGGTCGAGCGCGCCATCAAGGCGCGCCGCCACAAGCCCATGTTCATGGTCGACCTGGCCGTGCCGCGCGATATCGAAACGGAAGTGGGCCGCCTGAACGACGTCTTCCTGTACACGGTCGACGACCTGGGCAAGGTCGTGCAGACGGGCCTGGAAAGCCGGCAAGCGGCCGTGGCGCAAGCCGAGGCCATCATCGAGACGCGCGTGCAATCGTTCATGAGCTGGGTCGACGACCGCGCCATGGTGCCCGTCATCCAGCATTTGCATGAAAACAGCGAATCCTTGCGCCTGATGGAAGTCGAGCGCGCGCGCAAGATGCTGGCCAAGGGCGCCGACATCGACGCCGTGCTCGAAGCGCTGTCGAAAGGCTTGACGGCGAAGTTCCTGCACGGCCCGCAGCAGGCGCTGCACCACGCGCAGGGCGACGAGCGCAAGCAGCTGGTCACCCTGCTGCCGAAACTGTTCCGCCCCCGCCGTTAGCGCAGCCCCGCTGGCCGCCCGCGCGGCCGCCTCCTGCCCGCCTGCCGGGCCCGCAGCACCCGCAGCACCCTCACCGACACTTTTACCGCGAATCGCTATGAAACCATCCATGCTGGCCAAACTCGATCAACTGGCGAACCGCCTGGTCGAACTCGACGAACTGCTGATGCACCCCGACGCCACGTCGAACATGGACAGCTACCGCAAGATGACGCGCGAACACGCCGAGCTCGGTCCGCTGGTGGCTCTGTACCGCTGCTACCAGGAAGCGGGCAACGATATTGCGACAGCGCAAGAGATGCTGGCGGACCCGGACATGAAGGAATTCGCCCAGGAAGAGATCGAAACGGCGAAAGCCACCATGGCGCGGCTCGAGCGCGAATTGCAGACCATGCTGCTGCCGAAGGACGTCAATGACGAACGCAATATCTTCCTGGAAATCCGCGCCGGCACGGGCGGCGATGAGTCGGCCCTGTTCGCCGGCGACCTGCTGCGCATGTACTCGCGCTTTGCCGAGCGCAACCGCTGGCAAGTGGAACTGGTGTCGTCGTCCGATTCCGACCTGGGCGGCTACCGCGAGGTGATCGTGCGCGTGGTCGGCAATGGCGCGTATTCGAAGCTGAAATTCGAGTCGGGCGGCCACCGCGTGCAGCGCGTGCCTGCCACGGAAACCCAGGGCCGCATCCACACGTCCGCCTGCACGGTGGCCGTGATGCCGGAAGCGGACGAAGTGGAAGACGTCAACATCAACCCGGCCGACCTGCGCATCGACACCTACCGCGCCTCGGGCGCGGGCGGCCAGCACATCAACAAGACGGATTCTGCCGTGCGCATCACCCACTTGCCCACCGGCATCGTGGTCGAGTGCCAGGACGACCGCAGCCAGCACAAGAACAAGGCGCAGGCGATGAAAGTGCTGGCCGCGCGCATCAAGGACGTGCAGCTGCGCGAACAGCAGTCGAAGGAAGCGGCCACGCGCAAGAGCCTGATCGGCTCGGGCGACCGCAGCGAGCGCATCCGCACCTATAATTTCCCGCAAGGCCGCCTGACGGACCACCGCATCAATCTGACCTTGTACAAGCTCGACTTCATCATGGATGGCGATTTGACGGAGTTGACGAATGCGCTGGCGGCGGAGCATCAGGCGGAGCTTTTAGCAGCGCTGGGCGACTAAATGCTGACGCCGTTGTGTCGGCTTACGCTGCGCTAAGCCGACCTACGCCGTCCTACGCCGACCTACGCCGCAATTTGTAGGTCGGCTTAGCGCGCAGCGCGTAAGCCGACCGCTTTAAGTAGCGGCTAAGCAATAAAAATCGGCCCTTGTGCGAAAATGACCAGCTCGATTCCATCCACCTCACCGTGTCGCCCATGAAAAATTCACGCACCGTCCTCCTGTTGACCGCCGCCCTGTGTTTCCTGATGCTGGGCGTGGCCATGTATCTGCAGCATGCCATGAACATGGCGCCCTGCCCGCTGTGCGTGATCCAGCGCTACCTGTTCCTCGCCATCGGCATCGCCTGCCTGGCCGGCGCGGCCGCCAACCGCCCCAAAATCGGCGCCGGCATCGGTGTGCTCGCGGCCCTGGGCGGCCTGGGCGTGGGTGCCAAGCACCTGTACGTGCTGGCCCACCCCGGCTTCTCGTGCGGCATCGATCCGGTGGAAACGGCGCTGAACAAGGTCTTCACAGCCGAACTCATGCCCTTCATGTTTGAATCGTATGGCGCCTGCGAAAGCGCCGGCGAGCCGTTCTTCGGCCTGTCGATCCCGCAATGGGCGTTCATCTGGTTCGCCATTTTTACCGTCGGCCTGCTGTGGACACTGCTGCGCCGCAAGAAATCATAGACTATTCATGCCAGAAACCCTGATCCCCGCCGGCAGCACTGTCGGCGCCCTGCAAATCCGCCCGCTGCTCGACCCGCTCGACAACCGCATCTTGCTGGGCCACGCCCTGGGCCTGTCGCGCGTCGCGCTGATCACGCAATCGGAGCGTGTGCTCACTGCCGCTGAAGCCGAACGTTTATCGGGCTTGCTGGAACGCCGACTGCGCGGCGAGCCGGTTGCCTACATCGTCGGCCAGCGCGAATTCTTCGGCCTGCCCTTTGAAGTGAACGACGCCGTGCTGATCCCCCGCCCCGACACGGAAGTGCTGGTGGAACTGGCGCTCGAGCGCCTGCCGCCGGGCGGACGCGTGCTCGACATGGGCACGGGCAGCGGCGCCATCGCCGTCGCGCTGGCCCACACGCGGCCCGACGCCGTCGTCACGGCGCTCGATGTGAGCAGCACGGCGCTGGCCGTGGCGCGCCGCAATGCCAGCGCCAACGGCGTCAACATCACCTTCATGGCCAGCGACTGGTTCGAAGCGCTGGGCACGGAAAAATTCGACCTGATCGTCTCGAACCCGCCGTATATCGCCAGCGGCGACCGCCACCTGGCCGAAGGCGATCTGCGCTTCGAGCCGACGGGCGCGCTGACCGACCACGCGGACGGCCTGTCGGCGCTGCGCAGCATCGTGGCCGGCGCCGCGCGCCACCTGGCGGCCGGCGCCTGGCTGCTGATGGAGCACGGCTATGACCAGGCTGCCCAGGTGCGCGAACTGCTGGCCGCTGCCGGCTACCACAAAGTGCAAAGCTGGCGCGACCTGGCCGGCATCGAAAGAGTCAGCGGCGCCCGCCTGGGCTGACGTTGCCGCCTGCGCAAAGCTTGACCCGGCGACGCGCCAGATCCCCCGCAGTTTGTTAAAATATCAAGCGCATTCCTGACCGAAGCGCCGCTCCCGTGCCGCGGGGCGGCCGCTGGCGACGCGGCGTTTTTTGGGCCGATGCCGACGCATTTGCCAAAATTCGGTTAATCTCAGCACAAATTATTTATCTGCTGCACAAGAAAGGAAGCTCAAATTGCCCAACCTGTTGACTCGCCGCCTGGCATTGCTGACCGAAGATGCCAACCGCGCGCTGCTGGGCGGCTTGCGCGGCATCGAGCGTGAAACCCTGCGCGTCGACCATGCCGGCCATCTGGCTTCCACGCCCCATCCCGCCGCCCTGGGCTCGGCCCTGACGCACCCTGAAATCACCACCGACTACGCCGAGGCGCTGCTCGAATTCATCACCCCGGCCGAAAGCGACATCGCCGTCACGCTCAACAAGCTCGATACCGTGCACCGCCACGCCTACAGCCGCCTCGGCGACGAGTTGCTGTGGAGCCAGTCGATGCCCTGCCAGCTGCCGCCCGAGGAGGAGATCGAGATCGCCAACTACGGCAGCTCGAACATGGGCATGCTCAAGCACGTCTACCGGCGCGGCCTGGCATTGCGCTACGGCAAGGCCATGCAATGCATCGCCGGCATCCATTACAACTATTCGCTCGACGAGCAGCTGTGGCAAGTGCTGGCCAGCCAGCCTGGCACCAGCGCCAGCGCCGCGCATGCGACGGCCTCGGCCAAGGATGTGCAGTCGGAAAGCTACCTGGCGACGATCCGCAATTTCCGCCGCTACAGCTGGCTGCTGATGTACCTGTTCGGCGCTTCGCCGGCCCTGTCCGCCGGCTTCCTGCGCGGCCGCGCGCACAAGCTCGATACCTTGTCCGACGATACCCTGTTCCTGCCCTACGCCACCAGCTTGCGCATGAGCGACCTCGGCTACCAGAACGACGCCCAGTCCGGCCTGCGCCCGCACGAAAACAGCCTCGATGACTACGTCGACGCCTTGAGCCATGCCGTCAACCAGCCGTATCCGCCGTACGGGGAACTGGGCACGAAGAAGGATGGCGAGTGGATTCAATTGTCCACCAACGTGCTGCAGATCGAAAATGAATACTATTCGACCATCCGCCCGAAGCGCGTGATCCGCACGGGCGAGCGCCCGATCCAGGCCCTGTGCCTGCGCGGCGTGCAATACATCGAAGTGCGCTGCATGGATGTCGACCCGTTCGAACCGGTCGGCATCAGCCTGGAAACGGGCCGCTTCCTCGACGCGTTCTTGCTGTTCTGCGCGCTCGACGACAGCGGTCCCATCTCGGCCGAACAGAGCGCCTGCTACACGAACAATTTCGCCCGCACCGTCAAGGAAGGCCGCAAGCCGGGCTTGACCCTGCGCCGCGATGGCGCAGACATCACCCTGCGGGCGTGGGGCGAGGAATTGCTGGCGCGTATCGCGCCCGTGGCGGCCTTGCTCGACTCTCGCAACGCGGCGCGCCAGGGCGGCACGCAGCATGCGGACAGCCTGGCGGCGCAAGCCCGTAAACTGGCCGACCCCGACGCGACACCGTCGGCGAAGGTCTTGGCCGAGCTGCGCGCCAACGGCGGCTCGTTTGCCGCCTTCGGCCTGCGCCAGAGCGAACGCCACGCCGCCTTCTTCCGCGCGCATCCGCCCACCCCCGAGCAAAGCGCGTATTTCGACCAGCTGGCCGCCAGCTCGCTGGCCGAGCAGCGCGCCATGGAAGCGGCACCCGCCGGCAGCTTCGACGATTTCGTCGCCGCCTACCGCGCCAGCACCCTGTGTTCGCACACCTGAGCCTGACCCTGCGCAAAGCGCCCCGATGCTGACCTTCTACAATGAATTGCACAGCCAGCACCGGGGCCGCTTCGAGATGTTTCGCGGCGCCATGGTGCCCTGCTTCGAGACACCGGAACGGGCCGACATGGTGGTGGCCGAACTGGGACGGCGCAACCTGGGCCGCATCGTCACGCCGCACGGCGTGCCGCTGACCTCGCTCGAGCGCATCCACACGCCCCGTTACCTGCATTTTTTGCGCCACGCCTGGCACGAGTGGCTGGCGCTCGACCCGGACAATGCCAACAAGGACGCGCTGCCATCCGTGTGGCCCGTGCGCACCTTGCGCCACGACATAGAACCGGACAACTTCACGGCCAAGCTAGGCCTGTACTCGATGGACAATGGCACGCCGCTGACGGCCGGCACCTGGACGGCGGCCAAGACGGGGGCCGACTGCGCCGTCAACGCGGCGCACGCGCTGCGCCTGGGCGAACGCGCCACGTTTGCGCTCACGCGCCCGCCCGGCCACCACGCGGGCAGCGATTTCTTTGGCGGCTACTGTTTTCTCAACAACGCGGCGCTGGCCGCGCAGCATTTGCTCGACGACGGCGCGCGCAAGGTCGCCATCCTCGATCTCGATTACCACCACGGCAACGGCACGCAGAGCATTTTCTACCAGCGCAACGACGTGCTGTTTGCCTCCATCCACGCCGATCCGCGCAGCGAATACCCGTTCTACCTGGGCCACGCCGATGAAACGGGCGGCGGCGCGGGCACCGGCTACAACATCAACCTGCCGCTGCCGGCCGGCAGTTCCACGCCCAGCTGGTTCGCCGCGCTGGAAACGGCCTGCCTGCGCATCAAGATGTACGCGCCCGACGCGCTGGTGGTGTCGCTGGGGGTGGACACCTTTGTCGGCGACCCGCTGTCGCACTTCGCCCTGCAAAGCGGCGACTACCTGCGCGTGGGCGAGCGCCTGGCCTACCTGAACCTGCCCACCGCCTTCATCCTCGAAGGAGGCTACGCGGTCAAGGAACTGGGCATCAATGTGGTGAACGTGCTCGAAGGTTTTGAGACGGCGGAGTAGGCCGGTGGTGATGTCGGCTTACGCCCTCGCGGGCTAAGCCGACCTACATATTCCGAAACAAACTCATGAACGGCTGGCTCACGGCCAGGGTTTCCGGCCGCGTTTTCAGGCGCAGGGCGCCGCGCCCCACCTCGTCGCGCGTGACGGAGGCCACCGCCTTCATGTTGACGATGGTGGAGCGGTGGATCTGCTTGAAAATGGCCGGGTCGAGCACGTCGAGCAGTTCGCGTATCGGCTTGCGCAGCAGTGCCTCGCCGTCGGCCGTCATGACGGCCGTGTACTTGGTATCGGACTGAAAATAGGCGATATCGTCCACCATGATCAGGCGCGTATCCCTGCCGCTGCTGGCCGTCAGCCACACCAGCGGCGGCGCCTTGGCGGCCGCCGGCAGGGCACCGCTCAATTGCTGCAGCAGGCCGGCCAGCGCGCTGTCGTTGCCCAGCCCCTTGGCGGAGCGCGCCTGCACGCGCTGCATGGTCGCCTGCAGGCGCTCGCGCGCGATCGGTTTCAACAGGTAGTCGACGGCGCCCTGGTCGAAGGCATCGATCGCGTACTGGTCATACGCCGTGACGAACACCACCTGCGTGGCGGGACTGGCCTCCAGCGCGCCGGCCGCCACTTCCAGCCCCGTCAGGCCCGGCATGCGGATGTCGAGGAAGGCCACGTCGGGCTTGAGCGTGGCAATGGCGTCGAGCGCCGTGCCGCCGTCGTCGCAGACGGCGACGATGCGCAGGTCCGGCCACACTTCTCCCAGCAGCGCCAGCAGCGCGTCGCGCAGCAGGGCTTCGTCTTCGGCGATGATGCACGTCATGTCCGGCTTATCCATATGCGACTCCTTGCGCCGTGCTGTCGGGCACCGTGATGGTGGCCGTCACGCCATCGGGGAAATTGGCGACGATGGCAAACGCGGCGGCATTGCCGTAGATCAGGCGCAGGCGTTCGCGCACATTGCGCAGGCCGATGCCCGTGCCGGCGCCATCGTCGCTGAAGCCCTTGCCGTCGTCGGCCACCGTGACGATCACCGTGCCGTTGCCGCTGCGCGCCATGATCCAGATGGTGCCGCCGCCGCTCTTCGGCTCCAGGCCATGCTTGATGGCGTTTTCCACCAGGGTTTGCAACATCATCGGCGGCAATTCCACCTGGCGCAGGTATTGCGGTACCTCAATTTGCAGGTTCAGGCGCCCGCCCATGCGGATTTTCAGGATATCGAGGTAGGCACGCGCCCGTTCCAGCTCCGTGCCCAGGGTCGACATGGCCTGCTCCGTGCGCGGCAGCGAGTGGCGCAGGTACAAAATCAGGTTGCCCAGCATCTCGTCGGCCCGTACCGGGTCGCTGCGCGTGAGCAGCTGGGCGCTGGCCAGGGTGTTGTACAGGAAGTGCGGTTCGACCTGCGCATGCAGCAAGCTCAGCTTGGCGACCGTGAGTTCCTTTTCCGTCACCGTCTGGCGCGCCTCGGCCTGCTCGCCGCGGCGGCGCTGCGCCACGCGGCGCGTCATCGCCCGCGTCACCGCTTCCGCGTTTTCCAGGTTGCTGCCATGGTCGACGAGGAACCAGTCGGTCCAGGCGTTGCGCGCCGGCTCGCAGATCAGGGTCACGCTGCCCGCCTCGCCATTCGGCGTGACGGTGGCCAGGATCTGGTTCGGGCGCGGTTCCAGGAAGCCCAGCACGCGCAAGCGGGGCAAGCCCGTGTGCGTGTATGGCGCGGCGCGGCGCACGCGGGCCTGCACCTGCAGGCTGTCGCGCGCGCTTTCGATGATTTCGCTGCCCGGCAGTTCGCGGATGGCCGCGTCGACCATGTCGAACGCTTCGCCCGCCTCGAACGGAATCTCGATCTGGCGCCGCTGCCGGCTCGACAGCGTACTGGCATTGACCTCGCCGGCGATCAGGCGCACGCGGCGCACATGCGAAAACGCATTCGTGATGACGGTGCAGGCCAGCAGCACGCCGACGATGACGAAAAAGCCTTCGGTATTGCCAAAGATATAGCGCAGGAAGTTCTCGACCAGGATGGCGGTGGCGATGATGTACGTGACCATCGTGGCCAGGGTAAGGCGAAGGATAAAGAAGAGGCTAGTCATGATTTTTCCCTGGGCGTTGAAGTGGGCCAAGAATAGCAATCGGCACCAGCGGCGGTGGCCATTATGCGATGGAAGCCCGGGAATAGCGACAAAGGCAAGAAAATAAAGCGTCAATGCGGCCACTCCCAAATAAAATCGCTTGCAATTAAATAGCACGCGATATATATTGAGCACATGGACGCCGGCATTGCTTGTTCAGACGGACATCCTGGGGCCACGGCCCGCGAAACAAGTAGCACACTATTTAGTCGTTAACTATTTAATCAACCCAAGGAAAATCATCATGTCGATCAAACAAGTCCTGTACCGCGCACAAGCCACCGCCACCGGAGGCCGCGAAGGCCGTGCCGTCTCGTCCGACAAGGTACTGGACGTCAAGCTGACCACGCCGAAAGAACTGGGCGGCAATGGCGCCGAAGGCACCAATCCGGAACAACTGTTCGCCGCCGGCTATTCGGCCTGCTTCATCGGCGCCATGAAATTCGTCGGCGGCCGTGACAAGATCGCCGTGCCGGCGGACCTGTCGATCGAGGGCAACGTCGGCATCGGCGCCATCGACACGGGCTTCGGCATCGAAGTGGAACTGAAGATTTCGCTGCCGGGCATGGAACGCGCCGCCGCCGAAGCGCTGGTCGCCGCCGCCCACATCGTCTGCCCGTACTCGAACGCCACGCGCGGCAACATCGACGTCACCCTGACGATCGTGTAATAGACGCAACACCTTGCGCATCCCCGGCCGCGCCCTCGCGTCGCCGGGGATTTTTGCTTTAGCGCAGCGCCTGCAGCAGCTGGTCCGCCAGGGCCGGCGCCGAGGCGGGATTCTGTCCCGTGATCAATTCGCGGTCGACCACCACGTGGCTGCTCCACGGCGCCCGGTTCGACACATACTGCGCGCCGGCCGCCTGCAAGCCCGACTGCGGATAGAACTTCATCAATCCGCCCTTCAGCGCGCCCTGCGCCGCCCGCTCTTCCTCGTTGCTGATCACCGTCATGCGGTAGCCGCTGTAAATCCAGTCCGCTGGCTTGGCGGGTGTCCGGCCCGCTTCCAGCGTGGCCGTAAACTGGGCCGCCTGCGGCAGGGCCGACAGCAGGGCGATGGGGCCGTGGCACAGCAGCGCCGTCGGCTTGCCGTCCGCGTGGAACTGGCGCAGCAGCGCGCCCAGGCTGGCGTCCTTCAACAGATCCTGCATGGGCGCGTGGCCGCCCGGCACCAGCACGGCCGCGTAATGGCCATAACCGATCTGCGCCACCCGTTTCAGGCTGATCACGGGCGAGCGGCCCGGCACCGTCAGCGCCAGCTGCTCGAGCAAGGCCTTGTGCGCCGCATGGGCGCCCGCGTCGCCGCCAAAATAGGCGTCCGTATCGGAGCTGGCATCCAGGGTCGGCGCCTGGCCCTGCGGCGTGGCGAACGTCACCGTGTGGCCCGCGTCGAGCAGCTTTTTGACGGGCTGCATCAATTCATTCAGATAAAACCCCGTCGCAAACACCTTGCCGTCACGCAAGTCGAGGTGGTTCGCATCCGACAGCACGACGAGGACCTCGGCTGCCTGGGCGGTGGAAAAAGCGGAGAACAACAGACTGCTGATCAGTAATTTTTTCATGGCGTAGCCTTTCTGGAGAGAGGTCAGCAGCATATTCCGAATCAAAATACGAAAAAATGATGAATAATGCAGATCACTGATGCGTAAATGGACCGAATGGAAGCGCCGAATGGAGCGACATGGATAAATTGCAGGCGATGCAGCTGTTTCGCCGCGTGGCCGAACTGGGCAGCTTTCGCCGCGCGGCCGACGAACTGGACTTGTCCGCCTCGTACGTGAGCCGGCGCATCGGCCAGCTGGAGCAGGAACTGGGCGGGCGCCTGATGACGCGCACCACGCGCCAGCTGGCCCTGACGGAAACGGGCGCCGCCTACCTCGAGCACTGCCGCAAGCTGCTCGACGAGCTGGCGCAGGCGGAAGACATGGTGGCCCACTCCACGGCGCACGTGACGGGCCGCCTGCGCATCAATGCACCATTATCTCTGGGCGTGGGCGAGCTGGCCGAGGGCCTGGCCGATTTCATGGCCGACTGGCCCGCGCTGCGCCTGGACGTCGACCTGAAGGATGAATATGTCGACCTGGCGGCGGCCAATTATGACCTGGGCTTTCGTGTCACCACGGCGCTCACCGATTCGAGCTATGTGGCGCGCCACATCCACGACTACCGCCTGCACATCTGCTGCGCGCCCGCCTACCTGCAGCGCCATGGCCCGTTGGCCGACCCCACGGACCTGACGCGCCAGCGCTGCTTCATCTACAGCCACGCCCTGTTCGGCAGCCGCTGGCCGCTGCGCCATGCGGGGCCGCACAGCGACATCGAAGTGCCGAACTGGGTGCGCACCAACAACACGCTGTTCATGCGCAGCCTGATCCTGCGCGGCCTGGGCATCGGCATCCTGCCCACCTTTGTCTGCCGCGAGGAGCTGGCCAGCGGCGCCCTGGTCGAGCTGTTTCCGGAAATCGAGCGCCCCAGCCTGGCGCTGTTCGCCATCTACCCGTCGCGCCAGCTGGTGGCACCGCGCGTGACGCGCTGCATCGAGCACCTGAAGCACTGGTATGCGCAGCGCTATCCCACGCCGGCGGCGTGAAGCCGGTAAAATCACGCCACTCTCAATCAAGGATGACCCATGATCAGCTGGCAATGGAAGACGTTCGACGAACTCGGCCCCCACGATTTGTACCAGGTGCTGGCCTTGCGCCAGCGCGTGTTCGTCATCGAACAGCAGTGCATTTACCCGGACCTCGACGGCCATGACCAGCAGGCGATGCACCTGCTGGGCTGGCAAACGGCCGATGGCCAGCGCCGGCTGGCCGCCTACCTGCGCGTGCTGGCACCCGGCGCCAAGTACGTGGAGATGTCGCTGGGCCGCGTGCTGACGGCGCCCGAGGCGCGCAGCAGCGGCGCCGGCAAGCAGTTATTGCTTGAGGGCATAGCGCGCGCCGAACGCCAGCACCCGGGCCACGCCATCCGCATCGGCGCGCAGCAGTACCTGGAGCGCTTCTACCAGTCCTTCGGCTTTGTCACCGTCAGCGCGCCGTATGACGAAGACGGCATCCAGCACGTCGACATGCTGCGCGCGGAGCAAGCGGCATGACGACGGCGCTCATTTCCTGGAGCGGCGGCAAGGATTCCTGCCTGGCCCTGTGGCGCGCCCGCAACGCCGGCATGGACGTGCCGCTGTTGATCACGGCCATGGATGAAGATGGCCGCAAGTCGCGCTCGCACGGCGTGCCGCCGGAATTGCTCGAGGCCCAGGCAGCCAGCCTGGGCGCGCGCCTGCAGCGCTATCACGCCAGCTGGGCCAGCTATGAAGCACAGTTCATCGCCACGCTGCACGCGGCCAAGGCCGAGGGCATGGAGCACGCCATCTTCGGCGACATCGATTTGCAGCCGCACCGCGACTGGGAAGAAAAAGTCTGCGCGGTCGCCGGCCTGGCGGCGCACCTGCCGCTGTGGGGCGAAGCGCGGCGCGCACTGGTCGACGAATTCCTCGCCGCCGGCTTCAAGGCCATCGTCGTGTGCATCAATGGCCAGCACTTGCCGCCATCGTTTTGCGGACGCGAATTCGACGCGGCCTTCCTGGCCGACCTGCCGCCCGGCGTCGACGCCTGCGGCGAAAACGGTGAATTCCACACCTTCGTCTACGACGGCCCCGCCTTCAGCGCCCCGGTCGCCCTGCGCCGCACGCAGGTGCTGCAATATGACGCACCGGCCAACCTGGGCGGCGCCACGTATTACTTCCAGGAACTAGCACCCGCCTGATCCTGTCCAGCAATGCAAAACGGGCGATTCCGTGGAATCGCCCGTTTTGCATTGTCCTGCGCGTCAAACAAGGCCCGCTGCTTACTTCTTGTTGACTTTCACCAAGGTAACATCGAATACCAGGCCCGCATAGGCCGGGATGGTGGGCTTGCGGCCAGCCGCGCCGTACGCGAGGTCGTACGGAATCGCCAGGCGGCGCGTGCCGCCCACCTTCATGCCGACCAGGCCACGGTCCCAGCCCGGTATCACCGCGCCGACACCGAGCACGACATCAAAGTTCACGCCTGGCTTGGAGGCGTCGAACTGGGTGCCCTTGTTGTCGGTCTTGCCCGAATCATACAACCAGCCCGTGTAGTTGACGAACAGCGTGTCGCCGGCCGCGGCCTCCGCGCCGGTGCCCACGGTCAGGTCAGTGATGGTGAGTTCCTTCACCTGGGTCGCAGGATCGATCACGACCGGCTTTTCGGTGTTTGCTGCGGCGCCGCAGGCGGTCAGGGCCACGGCACAGGCGAGGGTGGCGATCATTTGAAATACCGATTTCATGGTTTCCCTTTAAATATTGGAGTGTGACTGAGGCCCGTACGGTGCGGACCGGTACGGGCTGGAGTTTAACAGGTGTCGCCAGCCCGATTTGTAAGCAGACGTAAGCGCGGCGGTGGATTGTGCAACAATACAACATTGACACAAAAACCACATTATCTAGATTTCCACCTGCGTGCCCAGTTCGATCACCCGGTTGCTCGGGATCTGATAGTAGTCGGCCGCCGTGCGCGCATTGCGCGACATGGTGACGAACAGGTGTTCGCGCCACGGCATCATGCCGGCGCCGGGCGTCGAGATGATGGTCTGGCGGGCGATGAAGAACGACGTTTCCATCATCTCGAAATCGAGGCCTTGCTCCGCGCAGCGGGCCAGGGCCGACGGAATGTCGGGTTCATCCTTGAAGCCGTAATGCACGTTCACCTGGTAGCACTGGTGGCCCAGGTCGACCACGCGCACCTGCTCGGACGGCGCCACCCATGGCTCCTCATGCATGAACACCGTGAGGAAGATCACGCGCTCATGCAGCACCTTGTTGTGCAGCAAGTTATGCAGCAGCGCATGCGGCACGCCATCCGTTTCGCCACGCAGGAAGATGGCCGTGCCGGGCACGCGCAGCGGCGGCGCGATGAACAGCGACGACAGGAAGTCGTTGAGCGGAATCGCATGCTTTTCCAGGTTCTGGAACACCAGCTGGCGGCCCCGTTTCCAGGTCAGCATGACGATGAACAAAATCGAACCCAGCAGCAGCGGGAACCAGCCGCCGTGGAACAGCTTGAGCGCCGTCGCCGACACCAGGTTGACGTCGATGATCAGGAAAAAGCCCGTGGCGGCCCAGCACAGGGCCAGATTCATCTTCCAGCGGTAGCGGATGACGAAGAAGGTCAGGATGGTGGTGGACAGCATGGTGGCCGTGACGGCGATGCCGTAGGCGGCGGCCAGGTTTTCCGACGAGCCGAAACCGACGACGGCCAGCAGCACCACGGCCAGCTGCAGCCAGTTCACGGCGGGAATGTAGATCTGGCCAATTTCGCTTTCCGACGTGTGGCGCACGCGCATGCGCGGCAAAAAGCCCAGCGCGATGGCTTGCTTGGTCATCGAGAAAGTGCCGGAAATGGTTGCCTGCGATGCGATCACGGTGGCCATCGTCGACAAAATCACCAGCGGATACACGCTCCAGGCGCCCAGCTGCTGGTAAAACGGATTCGTGACGGCTTCGGGATGGGCCAGCAGCAGGCCGCCCTGGCCCAGGTAATTCAGGCTCAGGGCCGGGAAGGCGATCAGGAACCAGGCCATGCGGATAGGCTTCTTGCCGAAGTGGCCCATGTCCGCATACAGCGCTTCGGCGCCCGTCAGCGCCAGCACCACGGCGCCCAGCGCGACAAACGCGACGAAACCGTTATCGAGCAGGAAACTGGCGGCATACATGGGGTTCAGGGCGGCCAGGATGGCCGGCGACTTGATGATATTGACCACGCCCATGCCGGCCAGCGCGGCAAACCACAGCACCATGATGGGAGCGAAATAGCGGCCGATGCCCGCCGTGCCGTGCGACTGCACCGAATACAGGGCCACCAGCACCACGATGGTTAGCGGCACGACATAGGAACTCAGGGCCGGCGTGGCCACTTCCAGGCCCTCGATCGCCGACAGCACGGAAATGGCGGGCGTGATCACGCTGTCGCCATAGAACAGGGTGGCGCCGAAGACGCCGATCACCATCAGCGGGAAGTGCCAACGCGACACCTTGCTGACGGACGACAGCACCAGCGCCATCAGCGCCATGATGCCGCCCTCGCCGCGGTTGTCGGCGCGCAGCACCAGGGTCACGTACTTGAGCGAGACGATCAGGGTCAAGCCCCAGAAGATCAGCGAAATGATGCCCAGCAGGTTGTTGTGCGTCAATGCCAAGCCATGCGCAGGATCAAACACGGTTTTCAGGGTGTACAGCGGGCTGGTGCCGATATCGCCGTAGACAATGCCGACCGCGGCCAGCGTCAAGCCCGCCAGGCCGCTTTTTTTATGTTCCGACGTCAAGGTTGCACCCGTTTTTGTTTTGTTGCATCGCACAATATGATAGGTATTAGCAAATAGCAAGAGTATTTTTGCATGGTTCCGCAGCTGCCCCAAGGTCGTTGTTTTATGCCGCGCCGCCTGGTCGGGCAGGCTTGCGGCCGTTGATTTGCTGCCATTCTACGCCTCGCCAGCGGCGCCGGGCAGCCCCGTGTGTTTTCAGCGATAATGACAGACTGTCTACTCTGAAGCGAACGCCATCATGAATCCAGGCATGTTGTACGCCTCCCTCGCCTTCCTGTGCTGGGGCCTGTTTCCCCTGTATTTCCATGCCATCGACGACATCGCCCCACAGGAAATCCTGGCCAACCGCATGGTCTGGTCGCTCTTGTTCCTGGGCATCGTGCTGACCGTGCGCCGCCAGTGGGGCTGGCTGGGCACCTTGCGCGGCCAGCCCAAGGTCGTGGCCAGCTTCGTGGCCAGCGCGTTCCTGCTCTCCGCCAACTGGTTCATCTATATCTGGGCCGTCAACAACGGCCATGTGGTCGATGCCAGCCTCGGCTACTTCATCACGCCCTTGATCAACGTCATGCTGGGCTTTTTGCTGCTGCACGAGCGCCTGCGCCGCCTACAGTGGCTGGCCATCGGCCTGGCCGCCTGCGGCGTGGCCTGGCTCACCTGGCAGGCGGGGCAAGTGCCCTGGATCGCGCTGCTGCTGGCGGCCACCTTCGGCGGCTATGGCTTGCTGCGCAAGACGGCCGCGCTCGGCGCGCTGGAAGGCCTGTCGTTCGAAACATTGATTTTATTTCCCCTGGCGCTGGCCTACATGCTGTGGCTGGCCTGGCATGGCCAGAGCGGCTTCGTCAACACGGAGTCGGGTGCCACGCGCGCGCTGCTGCTCGCGTCCGGCCCCATCACGGCGATTCCCCTGCTGCTGTTCGCGGCGGGCGCGCGGCGCCTGCCGCTGGCCGTGCTGGGGCTATTGCAATACATCGCCCCCACGGGCCAGCTGCTGATCGGCGTGTGGGTCTTCCACGAGTCGTTCAGCCACGAACGCATGCTGGGCTTCCTCGTCATCTGGACGGCGCTGGCCCTGTACGCGGCCGAAGGGCTGTGGACGGCACGCAAGAGCCGCGCCATGGCCTGAGCCTGTCCCCGAAGTCCGTTTCCGCAGCGCACAGCGCTGGCCGGAAGCGGGCGTTTACCGTATCCTGTCCGTCTTTGTATATCACCCGAGATTTCTAATGGCAAATTACGTCTACACCATGAATCGCGTGGGCAAAATCGTCCCGCCCAAGCGCCAGATTCTGAAAGATATATCCCTCTCCTTCTTCCCAGGCGCGAAGATCGGCGTGCTGGGCCTGAACGGCTCCGGCAAGTCGACCCTGCTGAAGATCATGGCCGGCATCGACACCGACATCCAGGGCGAAGCCGTGCCGATGCCGGGCCTGAACATCGGCTACCTGCCGCAGGAACCGCAGCTGGACCCGGAAAAGACCGTGCGCCAGGAAGTCGAATCGGGCCTGGGCGAAGTATTTGAAGCGCAAGCCAAGCTGGAAGCCGTATACGCCGCGTATGCCGAGGAAGACGCCGATTTCGACGCCCTGGCCACGGAACAGGCACGCCTGGAAGCGATCATCTCGACCTCCGACGGCGGCAATCTGAATTTGCAGCTGGAAATGGCCGCCGACGCGCTGCGCCTGCCGCCCTGGGATGCCAAGATCGGCGTGCTGTCCGGCGGCGAGAAGCGCCGCGTGGCGCTGTGCAAGCTGCTGCTGTCGAAACCGGACATGCTGCTGCTCGACGAACCGACCAACCACTTGGATGCGGAATCGGTCGACTGGCTGGAACAATTCCTGCTGCGCTTCCCCGGCACCGTGGTGGCCATCACCCATGACCGCTACTTCCTCGACAACGCGGCCGAGTGGATCCTGGAGCTGGACCGCGGCCACGGCATCCCATGGAAGGGCAATTACTCGACCTGGCTGGACCAGAAGCAAGCGCGCCTGAAGCAGGAAGAGGCGACGGAATCGGCGCGCCAGAAGGCGCTGCAGAAGGAACTGGAATGGTCGCGCCAGAATCCGAAGGCGCGCCAGGCCAAGTCGAAAGCCCGCCTGGCCCGCTTCAACGAGCTGTCCGAGCACGAATACCAGAAACGCAACGAGACGCAGGAGATCTTCATTCCGGTGGCCGAGCGCCTGGGCAATGAAGTCATCGAATTCAAGAATGTGTCGAAGGCGTTTGGCGACCGTTTGCTGATCGATAACCTGAGCTTTACGGTGCCGCCAGGCGCCATCGTCGGCATCATCGGCCCCAACGGCGCCGGTAAATCGACCCTGTTCAAGATGATCACCGGCAAGGAAACGCCGGACAGCGGCGAAGTGGCCATCGGCCAGACGGCGCGCGTGTCCATCGTCGACCAGAACCGCGATAGTCTGGCCGACAACAAGTCCGTCTTTGAAGACGTCTCCGGCGGCGCCGACATGCTGACGGTGGGCCGCTTCGAAATGCCGTCGCGCGCCTACCTGGGCCGCTTCAACTTCAAGGGCTCGGACCAGCAGAAGCAAGTGGGCAACCTGTCCGGCGGCGAACGCGGCCGTCTGCACCTGGCGAAAACCTTGCTGATGGGCGGCAACGTCCTGCTGCTCGATGAACCGTCGAACGATCTGGACGTGGAAACCTTGCGCGCGCTGGAAGACGCCTTGCTGGAATTTGCCGGCAGCGTCATGGTCATCTCGCATGATCGCTGGTTCCTCGACCGTATCGCCACGCACATCCTGGCGTTCGAAGGCAATTCGCAGGTCACCTTCTTTGACGGCAACTATCAGGAATACGAAGCCGACAAGAAGAAACGCCTGGGCGAAGAAGGCGCGAAACCGAAGCGCATCCGCTACAAGCCACTGACGACCTAAGTTTTAGGTCCGGCCATGCAAAAAGGCAGTTACCTCGCGGTAACTGCCTTTTTTTTCAGCAAACTTCCAGTAAATTAGAAGTTGTAGCGGGCGCCCAGTGCCAGGCCGGTGGCCTTGTGGCCCTGGTCGGCGCTCTTGCCGAAGTGTTCCACCTCGGCCGTCAGCGAGACCTTCTCGTTGATCGCGTACTGGGCACCGACGGAAGCATACACGCCCGTCTTGTTCTCGCCGCTCACGCCGGTCGACAGGCCCGTGCCGCTCAGGCTATTCTTGACCTTGGCCACGCCGAGCTTGCCGAACACGCCGACCTTGTCGCTCACGGGCATGGTGGCCTTGCCGGCCAGGTAGTAGCCGTGCGAATCGCTTTTCACGGCGCCATTGCCGGCGCTGGTGACATAGCTGTAATCCTTGCTGCCGAAATCGGCGTAGCCGCCCTCGACCGCCCAGGTCTTGTCGAAGTCATAACCGGCGAAGACCTTGCCGCCGGCCTTGTAGCCGCTGTGGTTGTCGGCGCTGGTGGCGCCCGGGACATCAAAGTTGTAGCGGTTGCCCGTGACGCCGGCGCCCACATAGGCGCCTTCGGCGTGTGCGGCGCTCATGCCGGTGAATGCGGTAGCAGTGGCGATCATTGCAAACAGGATTTTCTTCTTCATCATGTTCTCTCTCTCTCTCAATTAGTGAATGGTGCCTGGATTCGCAGTTCAGCGAAGTGCGATGACTACACAATAACAGCCGAAAAAAGCGACGTCTTTCTCCATTCCGTAAGAACTGTGACAAGATGTAAGCGGATATTACAAACTGACAATAACCGCAAAATGCGCACCGTTGCGCGAACTTAAGATAGACTTAAGGACACGAGCGATTTTCAGTCAAGAGGAGAAGTGCATGCATAAACGCCAGTTTCTCGCCGCCGCCATGGCCGCCACTGCCCTGCCGGCCAGCGCCCGGGTGGCGCCCGCCGGCCTGCGCGGCCCGGCCCTGCTGACCGTCACGGGCAGCGTCGACAAGCCGAACCGTGGCCCGTTCGATGCCGTGCGCGACCAGATGATGCACAAGCAAAAGATCAGTTTTGAGCGCGCGCGGGCCTTCGATTTTGCAGCGCTGACGAACTTGCCGGTACACACGATTCGCCCCACTCTGGAATACGACGGCAAGTCGCATGCGCTGCGCGGGCCGCTGTTGCTCGATGTCTTGAAGGCGGCCGGGGCGCCCGAGGAAGGCGAGGTCCGCCTGCTGCTGCGCGCCGTGGATGGCTATGCGGCGGCGCTGAGCATGGCGCAGGCGCGCGCGCAGCACTTCATCATCGCCACCCACCTCGATGGACAGCCGATGGCGCTGGGCGGCCTGGGGCCGCTATGGGCGATCTATGACGCGGACCGCATTGCGGCCGCCGCTGCGCTGCCGCTGGCCGAGCGTTTCGCCAGCTGCCCGTGGGCGCTGTATCACGTCGGCGTGGAAACAGCGTGAGATATTGACTCAGGCATAGGCTTCGGCCATCGACATCACGCGCGGCGCGATCTCGATACCGTGTTCCTGGAACAGGGCCGTGATGGCAGCGAGGTTGTGCGTGCACTCGTCCGTCTTCCAGCCCTTGAAGATGTCGGTGCCATCCTTTTGAAAATGCAGGTCCAGCACCTTGCCCTGGTCCTTGTGCAGGTAGGGCGAGCTGTAGGTATTCTCGAAACCGAGCACCTTCAGCTGTTCCAGCAAGGTATGCGGCGGATGATCGGGATCGGTGGCCAGGAATACGCCAAAAGTCTTGCCTGGCGGCTTGGCAGCGATATCGACTTCATAAATGCCAGGGGCCTTGCTGACTGAAGTACTCTTTAAAAATAACATGAAACACTCCCTGCGCGTGGTGTCCTGCGCCTGAAAGCGGCGGCATGACAGGGGCGGTGCGCGATGATTCCCATCATCAAATCTTATTGCTAATCTGCATCTTTGTCGACAAATCGGCAATTTTATTTGGTGAATCGTGGTTATCTTGTTGCGTCGGCCACCGCTCGATGGCAAGAAAGCTAGTTATCATTGCACCAATACTGGGCCTGCTGCATACTTTTGGCTTGCGTAAAGATTATCCCCGGCCCCATCGCCAGGGCCAGCATCCGCACGCCCTGGCTTGCCCCTTCCGAGAATCCATGCGCCTTTTGTCGATCAAGTACCGCCTGCTCATCCTCCTGACCCTGATCCTGGTGGCAGGCTTCGTGGCCACCAGCCTGGCCAGCTACCTGGCGTCGCGCAATGCCATCGAACATGGCATCGCCGACCAGACGCTGCCTTTGACGGGCGACAACATCTATTCCGAAATCCAGAAGGACATGCTGCGCCCCGTCTTCATCTCGTCGCTGATGGCGCACGACACCTTCGTGCGCGACTGGATACTGGCTGGCGAAGCGAACCCGGCGCAGATCGTGCGCTACCTGGCCGAAGTCAAGAAGAAATATGGCGCCATCACCAGCTTCCTGGTGTCGGACCGGAGCAGCAAGTACTACTATGCCGAAGGCACCCTGAAGTCGGTCAGCCCGCAGGCCTTGCGCGACGTCTGGTATTACCGGGTACGCGCAATGGACAAGAGCGACTATGAAACCAATGTCGACGTGGACATGGCCAATCGCGACAGCATGACCATCTTCATCAACCATCGCGTGTATGACTACAATGGCCAGTTCATCGGCGCCACCGGCATCGGCCTGACGCTCGATACCATGAGCAACATCATCGACCGCTACCAGGCGCGCTTCCACCGCAATATCTACTTTGTCGATGAAGCCGGCGCCCTGGTCCTGGCCGGCAAGACCATGCGCGATGGGCATGGCAATATCCACCAGCTGCCCGGCGTGCAGGCCATCGCCGGCCAGATCCTCAACCATCGCAGCGAACCGACGCACCTGTCCTACCAGCTGGCCCGCGCGCAAATCCTCGTCAACTCGCGCTACATTCCCGAACTGGGCTGGTACCTGGTGGTCGAGCAGAATGTCAGCGACGAAGTCGAATCGCTGCAGGGCGTGTTCATCCTGAACCTGGCGATCAGCTTTGGCGTCACCCTGCTGGTATTGCTGCTGACCTTGCTGACGGTGAACCGCTACCAGCGCCGCATCGAGCGCATCGCCTCGACCGATGCATTAACGGGCTTGCTGAACCGCAAATCGCTGGAATTGCTGTTCCAGCGCGCGATGTTATTGTCCAAACGCAATACGCAACCGCTGTCGGCCATCCTGTTCGACATCGATTTCTTCAAGCGCGTCAACGATACGCATGGCCACCTGTGGGGGGACAAGGTCATCCGCGGCGTGGCCGACGTGGCGCGCGCCAGCGTGCGCGAGAGCGACGTCATCACGCGCTGGGGCGGCGAGGAATACCTGGTCTTGCTGAACAATTGCAGCCTGGCGCAGGCGGCGGAAGTGGCGGAAAACCTGCGCGCCGCCGTCGAACGCCACGATTTCGGCCTGCCCGATCCGCAAGTGCCCGTGACGATCAGCCTGGGCGTGGCCGAATACCGGCAGGACGAGAGCGAATCGGCATTCTTCTCGCGCGCCGACAGCGCCCTGTACCAGGCCAAGCAGCACGGACGCAACTGCATCTACCCCCAGTAGTCGCCCATCCGGCCAGCGCACGGCTGCAGCTGGCGGGACAGGCCCGCAGCGCTCATGGCCCGCGCTTGCGCCGGGCCAGCTCCTGCGTGGGGGCCACCAGGGCGCGGTACAACTCGCCCGTGGCCGCATCCCATTGCTGCACTGCCTGCAACTGGCGTTGCACGGTAGCATCATCGCCGCGTGCGATGGGACCGGAAAGCGCCGGCGCCGCGCCCAGGCGGAACACATTCGCCACCGCTTCCGTCACCAGCGGCTGCGCCAGCTCGCGCGCCACCGCTTCCGGGATGCCGGCCGCCTGGTAGGCGCGCAAGGCGGCATCGAGCACCGTCACCAGGTAATTGCTGGCAAATACGGCAGCGGCGTGATACAGGGTCTTGGCGGCCGGATCGATGGGCACGGGACGTGCGCCGATGGCGTTCAAGGCCGGCGTGAGGAAGGCCAGCGCCAGCGGATCGCCCTCGACGCCGCAAAACGTGCCGTCGAAGGTGGCAGCCACCTGCTGCGGGTCGGCGAAGCTGCGGATCGGGTGCGCGCTGGCGACAGAAGCGCCGGCCTGCGTGGCCGCCAGCAGCACGTTGGACGCCAGCGCGCCGCTGCAGTGGAACACGATGGCGCCCGCCTGGCGTCCCTCGGCCACCAGCGCCGCGCAGGCCGGGCCGATCTGGTCGTCCGCCACGGCCAGCATGGTGACGTCGGCGCGCCGCAAGGCCGCATAGCTGGCGACGGGAGTGCCGGCGCCCATAAACTCCACGGCCGCCTGCGCGGTCGCCATCGAGCGCGTCAGCACGTCCTGCACCGCGATCCCGTCCACGCCGGCAAACAAACGGCCCAGCACGCGGCCCACGTGGCCGGCGCCGATGATATTCAAGCTAACGTTCATGGTGGTTTTTCTAAAAGCTGGAACCCGGCTGGCGCAGGAACTCCAGCTCTTGCGGCGTGGAGGTGCGGCCCAGGATGGCGTTCCTGTGGGGGAAGCGGCCGAAGCGGGCGATCACTTCCTGGTGGCGCTCGGCATAGTCGAGCATGCTCTCAAAACCGGGCTGCGCCTGCGCCAGCCGCTGGAACAGCTCGACGGCGCGCGCCTGCATCGCCAGGTCTTCCGCGTGCTCGAACGGCAGGTATGCAAAGGCGCGCAGCATCGGCGCCAATTGCCGGTCTAGCCCCTGCTGCGTCATGGATGCGGCCAGCGCCAGCGCCTGGCTGTCGCCGGCAAAGGCGCGCGGCGTGCCGCGATGCACATTGCGCGTGAATTGATCGAGCACGACGAGCCGCGCCAGCGCGCCGTGTGGCGTGGCGTCCCAGGCGCGCAAGCCGCCGGCTATGGCGGCGTCGATCAGCGCGCCGAAACGCGTGCGTATCTGCGCGTCGAAGCCCTCATCCTTGCGGAACCATTGCGCGCGCGCCTGGCCGTGGCCGGGGTGATCCGGCGGCAGGAACCAGAAATCGAGTACCGCTTGCGCCTGTGCATCCATGGTCATCCTCGTCAGTTGCGGGCGTGCGACAGCTGGAAGCCGGCGATGCCCTCGAAAGCGGCCAGCTCGGCCGACATGGTGGACAGGCTGGCGCCCGTATTCTTGCCATGCGCGATGGCGACAAAACGCCATTCCTGCATGCCGTCGGTGCTGCCGATGGTCAGCGAACCGCCGGCGATGTCGTAACCGCGCTTGGCCGCCATGCGCCGCAGCGCATCTTCGCGCGGAATAAACCCTTGCTTGAAGCGCATGGTGATGGCCACCGCATGGCGCGACGGCAGCCAGTTTTCCAATTTTGACAGAAAAATCATGGCCATCGCGCACATGAAGGCCAGGCCCATGGCGGACAGGTAAAAGCCGATGCCCACCATGATGCCGATCACGGACGAGGCCCAGATCGAGGCGGCCGTGGTCAAGCCACTGATATTGAAGCCTTCGCGCATGATGACGCCGGCGCCCAGGAAACCCACGCCCGTGACGATGCCCTGGATGACGCGCGTGGGGTCGCTGCCGACAATGCTGCCATGGCCGCCGTACCAGAATTCCGGATAACCGCCCAGCACCGTCAACGCGGCCGATGCCATGCAGACCAGGCCGTACGTACGCATGCCGGCGGCGCGCCCGTGGTACGAGCGCTCATAGCCTACCAGCAGGCCCAGCAATAACGCGCCAAGCAAGTTCAGCAGGATCACGCCATTCGTCGCCAATTCGGCCGGCGACCAGTACGCGCGCAGGAAATCGATGGTCGGCATTGAGGTTATGGCGCTTTCTTGGTGAGCTGCTTTTCAAACGCCACATCGAGCTTGCTGACGCGGCGCGCCTTTTGCGGCCCCAGGCCATTGACGAAGGCGACAAAGGCATCGAGTTCCAGCGGCGGGCACAGGGGCGGCAAGCCGGGGCCTTCGGTGAGGAAGAACAGCTCATCGCCCGTGCGCGCCATCGTGTACAGGCGGTTGCCGCTGCGTTCCTTGAGCCGCTCGATGGCGGAGGTGGCGCGGGTCGAGCGCATCAGATGGCTCCCGTGCGCTGTTCCAGCCACGCCAGGGCAGGCGCATCGGCCGGCGCGGCCAGGTGCGGCGCCAGGCGCGCGCGCACAATGGCGTGGTAGTCGTTGAGCCAGGCCGCTTCGTCGTCGCGCAACAGCGACCGTTCCACGCAGCGCGTGTCGATCGGGCACAGGGTCAATGTTTCGAAGCGCAGGAAGTCGCCAAACGGCGAGGTCGCGGCGGGGACGTTGAGCACCAGGTTCTCGATGCGGATGCCCCACTGGCCGGGACGGTAGATGCCCGGTTCGATGGAGGTGATCATGCCGATCTCCATGGCCGTCTGCGGCTCCGGCATGGCGGACTGGGAAATCGATTGCGGCCCTTCATGGACGTTCAGGAAAAAGCCCACGCCATGGCCCGTGCCGTGGCCGAAATCGATGCCCTCGGCCCACAGCGGCGCGCGGGCAATCGAGTCCAGCATGGGCGACTTCACGCCGCGCGGGAACTGCGCGCGCGACAGCGCGATCATGCTGCGCAGGACCAGCGTGAAATCGCGCTTGTGCTCCGCCGTGATACTGCCGACGGGGACCACGCGCGTGATATCGGTGGTGCCGCCCAGGTACTGGCCGCCCGAGTCGATCAGCAGCAGGCCGTCGCCTTCGATCGTGGCAGCCGAATCCGCATGGGCGTGGTAATGCATGATGGCGCCATGCGCATTGAAGCCGGCGATGGTGCCAAAGCTGGGGCTGACGAAATGCGCGCGGCGCGCGCGGGCCGCCGTCAGGCGCTCGTCGACGCCGATTTCCGTCAAGGGAGCGCGCTGCGGGTCGGCCAGGGCAGCGTCCAACCAGCTGAAAAACTCGCACAGGGCGGCGCCGTCCTGCTCCATGGTGGCGCGCACGTGCGCGGCCTCGCTGTCCGTCTTGCGCGACTTGGCCAGGGTCGTCGGGTTGATCGCTTCGACCACGCGCACCGCATCGGGCACGGCCTGGCGCGTGCCGAACGTGATGCGGCGCGGGTCCAGCAGCAAGGTGGCGCCGGCCGGCAGCGCGGCAAGCGAGGCGCCGGTACGCTCGTACGGGGCCACGTCCACGCCTTCGCTCTCCAGCGTGGCGCGCAGCGCGGCAGGCAGCTTGCCGTCGGCGACGAACAGGGTGGTGCGCTGCGGGCCCACCAGCGCATGCGCGAGGAAGACCGGGTTGTAGTGCACGTCGGCGCCGCGCAGGTTGAACAGCCAGGCGATATCGTCCAGGGTGGAGATCACATGGTGGCTGGCGCCGTGCGCCGCCATGCTGGCGCGCAGGGCCGCCAGTTTTTCCGTGCGCGACAGGGCCGGATATGCGGCCGCATGTTCCTGCACGGGCGCCGCCGGCATGGCCGGACGGTCCGTCCATACCTGCTGCAGCAAATCGATGTCGGTACGCAGCAGCACCTGCGCGCCCAGCGCCTGCTGCAGCAGGCGCGCATTGGCCAGGCCCAGCACGGCGCCATCGACGGCCACCGTCTGGCCCGGCAGCATGGTCTCGCCCAGCCAGTCGATATACAGCACGCTGGCGCCGGACGGGATTTTCTTCAGGACGATGCCGCTGCCGGCCAGTTCGTCTTCCGCCTGTTCCCAGTAGCGGCCATCGGTCCACACGCCGGCGAAATCCTGCGTCACGACCAGGGTGCCGACGGAGCCCGTAAAGCCGGACATCCATTCGCGGCCCTGCCAGCGGCGCGGCAGATATTCGGACAGGTGCGGGTCGGCCGAAGGCACGATGCAGGCATCGACGTGCCGGACGCGCATGGCCTTGCGCAGCTGCGCCAGGCGCTCGGCGGGGGTGGCGGCGGAATTGACGGGAAGGGCGGCGTGGTCAGATGTCTGCATGGGGGCGAAAAAAGAGCGGTGCTGGGAAGCGCCTATGATACCGCGATTAACGCGGATACGACACGGCGTGCCTTGCCCCTCATGCCCCGCCTTGACGCCGGGCCAGCGCCTTCTCCGCCGGTTGCAGATTGCGTTCGAGTTTTTTCTTGACGCCCGCATGGCGCACCTGGGCCAGCGCAGTGCGCAGCGCTTGCAGGCTGGCCGCAGTAGGGATGGTTTCCACCGCATGGCCCAGGGCCATGGCCAGCGACTGCGACGGCGCGCTCTTGGCGGAGCCGGGCGCCACGCACACCTGCGGCAGCAAGGTGGCGATGACGGGCGCGAACCAGCCATCGTCGCGATAGGCCGCCACCCGCGCGGCGCGCGCCAGGATGCCGGTATCGGCCGTGGCAAAGGCCGCGTCGGCGGCATACGGCACCTGGCCGGCATGAATCTCCGCGATGTGCCGCGCCGCTTCTTCCAGGATGGCGCGTGAAAAATCGGCATATGCCGCATCGCCGGCCAGTACCTGCGCCGGATCGGCGTCACCGATATCGTCGCGGCTCCAATGCCCGCTATGCGGCGAGCTGGCCAGCGCCAGCAGCGAGGCATCGCGCAGCTGCGGCAGCAAGGCCAGTTCACGCAGGGTCAGCGGCATCGGCAGCAGCGCGTGGCGTGCCTGCATCGCCGCGTCCAGCCGTGCCAGCGCCCGCGCGCCGGCCAGGCGCGCCTGCAGGAACGACTGATAGTGCTGTTCGGTCAGGCGCCGCACCTCGTCCATCGATACGTCACTCGGCATCATCGGCCTCGTAGCGGCGCAAGCCTTCCAGGTCCAGCACGCGGATGCCGCCGTAATCGAGGCGCAGCAAGCCTTTCTTTTCCAGCACCTGCAAGGCCTGGTTGGCGCGCTGGCGCGAGGAGCCGGACAGCAGGCCGATCTCTTCCTGCGACAGCTGTACCAGCGTGTCCACGCTCGGATACAGGTGCGAATGGAACATCGACGCCAGGCAGCGCGCCACGCGCGTGTTCAGGTCGAGCAGGCGTTCGTTTTCCACCATGCCGATGAACTGCCCCAGCCGCTCATTGAGCTGCATCAGCAGGAAACGCGTAAACGGCAAGCTCGTTTCCAGCAGCCAGTGGAAGGTGGCGGCCGGCATGCGCGCCACGCGCGTGTCGCGCACGGCGATGGTGTCGTACTTGCGGATCTCGCGCTTGAGCAGCGAGCCTTCGCCGAACCAGCTGCCCGGCGGCATGCCCGTAAACGTCATGGCCTTGCCCGAGGCGGAAAAATTATTCATCTTGACCATGCCGCTGATGACGCCGATCCAGTTGTCCACCGGCTCGCCCTTGCGGCAAACAAAACCGCCTTTCGGCACGCAGGTTTCAAACGTGTCGGCCTCGACCCGGGCCATTTGCGCGGCGTCGAGCAGCTGCGCCCAATTGGCCGCGCGCAAGGCATCCTTCAGACTGATATCAGGTGTGGTCATTGTGCGATGCACCATCGAAAAGTGGGTAAATGTCCCCGAAAAGACAACTCTGCAAACTAACGCAAGCTACTATCATTACACAAACGCAGTACACATAAAAAACACAGAGCGCCACACGACGAGGTGGCGCCTGAGACACGCAACAGGGAGACACTGGTGCACACAACGACTACGGCAGCGATGCCAACTTTTCCGCGGCGCTTATTGCAACACGGAGCAGTACGATCCGACAAGCCCGCATTTCGCGAAAAACACCTGGGCATCTGGCAAACCTGGACCTGGTCCCAGGTCAACGACGAGGTGCGCGCGCTGGCCTGCGGCCTGGCCGCCATCGGTTTCCAGCGCGGCATGAACCTGGCCATCATCGGCGACAACCGTCCGCGCCTGTATTGGGCCATGCTGGCCGCGCAGAGCCTGGGCGGCGTGCCGGTGCCACTGTACCAGGATGCGCCGGCCGCCGACATGGCGTACGTGCTGCAGGACGCGGAAGTCCACTACGCCATCGTCGAAGACCAGGAGCAGGTCGACAAGCTGCTCGAACTGAAAGCGCTGTATCCGCACATCACCCATATCGCCTATGACGATGAACGCGGCATGCGCCACTACCGCCAGCCGGAACTGATTTCCTTCGCCGGCCTGCAGGCGCTGGGCCGGGTCTACGACCGCGAGCATCCGGGCTTTTTCGACGCCGCCGTGGAAGCGGGCGCAGGCCACGACTCGGCCGTCATGCTGTACACCTCGGGCACCACCGGCAAGCCGAAAGGCGTGTGCCAGAGCCATGCGGCACTGCTGGCCGCAGGCGTTGGCGGCGTCGCCTTCGACAAGCTGACGGACAATGAAGACATCCTGTCCTACCTGCCGATGGCGTGGGTCGGCGACTGCCTGTTCTCGCTGGCGCAGGCCATGGTGGCGGGCTTCACCGTCAACTGCCCCGAGTCGGGCGACACGGTGATGATCGACATGCGCGAAATCGGTCCCACCTGCTATTTTGCGCCGCCGCGCGTGTTCGAGAACATGCTCACCAGCGTGATGATACGCATGGAAGACGCCAGCGCCATCAAGCGCCGCCTGTTCAGCCATTTCATGGACGTGGCCAAGCGCTGCGGC
Organism: Janthinobacterium sp. GW822-FHT07H11; assembly: GCF_058798615.1. Lineage (NCBI taxonomy): Bacteria > Pseudomonadati > Pseudomonadota > Betaproteobacteria > Burkholderiales > Oxalobacteraceae > Janthinobacterium > Janthinobacterium sp. GW822-FHT07H11. The sequence goes on along the minus strand of NZ_CM179507.1, from coordinate 481,675 downwards.
GCGCATATCCTCGATGGCAAACCCGTCTCGCTGCTGGACCGCCTCAACTACCGGCTCGGCGATATCCTTATCTATGGTCCCCTGAAAAACGTGCTGGGACTGTCTCGCGTGCGCGTCGCCTACACAGCCGGCGCCGCCATCGGCCCGGACCTGTTCCGCTTCTACCGCTCCATCGGCGTGAACCTCAAGCAGCTGTACGGCTCCACCGAGACGTGCGCCTATGTATGCCTGCAGCCGGACGGCAACATCAAGTTCGACAGCGTCGGCCTGCCCGCGCCCGGCGTGGAAGTCAAGCTGGCGGCCAATGGCGAAGTGCTGGTCAAGTCGCCGGCCACCATGAGCGGCTACTTCAAGCGTCCCGATGCCACCGCCGAAGTGATCGACAACGACGGCTATTTCCACACGGGTGACGCGGGCGTCTTCGACAGCGAGGGCCACCTGAAAATCATCGACCGCGCGGCCGATGTCGGCAAGATGAATTGCGGCGCCATCTTCGCGCCCAACTACATCGAAAACAAGCTCAAGTTCTTCCCCTTCATCAAGGAGGTGGTGGCCTTCGGCCATGCGCGCGACCAGGTCTGCGCCTTCATCAATATCGACATCGAAGCGGTGGGCAACTGGTCCGAGCGGCGCGGCATCGCCTACGCCGGCTACACCGACCTGGCGGCACGCGCAGAGACCTATGGCTTGATCCGCGACTGCATCGAGCAGGTCAATGCGGAGCTGGCGGCCGATCCGCTGATGGACCGCACCCAGGTGCACCGCTTCCTGGTGCTGCACAAGGAACTGGACCCGGACGACGATGAACTGACGCGCACGCGCAAGGTGCGCCGCAAATTCATCGCCGAGAAATACGCGGTGCTGATCGCCGCCCTGTACGAGGGCAAGGCGACGCAGTACATCGAGACCCAGGTGAAATTCGAAGATGGGCGCACCGGTTCGACCAGCGCCCACCTGCAGATCTGGGACAGCAAAACGTATCCGGCCCTGGGCGCGGCCGCATGATGGAGCACAGCACGATGCAAATGAACGAACCTGACATCCATTTCGGCACGACGCGCAAGACCGGCCCCGTGATCCTGGACCTGAAGAATATCTCGCTGTCGTTCGGCGGCGTGAAGGCGCTGACCGACATTTCCTTCGACGTCAAGCAACATGAAATCCGTGCCATCATCGGCCCGAACGGCGCCGGCAAGAGCTCGATGCTGAACGTGATCAACGGCGTGTACCGCCCGCAGCAGGGCGAGATCATCTACCGCGGCGAACACCGGCGCGGCATGGATTGCTACGCGGCCGCCAAGTCCGGCATCGCGCGCACCTTCCAGAACATCGCGCTGTTCAAGGGCATGACGGTGCTGGACAACATCATGACGGGGCGGAACCTGAAAATGAAATCGAATTTCCTGCTGCAGGCCCTGTACTGGGGACCGGCGCGGCGCGAGGAAATCGAGCACCGCAAGAAGGCCGAGGAGATCATCGACTTCCTGGAAATCCAGGCCATCCGCAAGACGCCCGTGGGGCGCCTGCCCTATGGCCTGCAAAAGCGCGTGGAGCTGGGCCGCGCGCTGGTGGCGGAGCCGGAAATCCTGCTGCTCGATGAACCGATGGCCGGCATGAACGTGGAAGAGAAGCAGGACATGTGCCGCTTCATCCTCGACGTCAACGACCAGCTGGGCACGACCATCGTGCTGATCGAGCACGACATGGGCGTGGTGATGGATATTTCCGACCGCGTGGTGGTGCTCGACTACGGCAAGAAGATCGGCGACGGCACACCCGACGAGGTGCGCAGCAACCAGGATGTCATCAACGCGTATTTGGGTGTCGCGCACTAGCACCAGACAAGGGATAGCAATGAATATCAATTTTTTCTTTGAAGTGCTGATCGGCGGCCTGCTGTCGGGCGTCATGTACGCGCTGGTGGCGATCGGCTTCGTGCTGATCTACAAGGCCTCGGGGGTATTCAACTTCGCGCAGGGTGCCATGGTGTTCTTCGCCGCCCTCACCTGCGTCGGCATCATGGACAAGTTCGGCCTGTCGCTGTGGCTGGCCATTCCATTGACAATGCTGACGATGATAGCCCTGGGCATGGCGATTGAAAAAGTCGTCTTGCGCCCGCTCGTCAACCAGCCCGAGATCACGCTCTTCATGGCCACCATCGGCCTGGCCTTCTTCATCGAAGGCCTGGCGCAACTGATGTGGGGCTCGCAGGTGCACAAGCTGGATCTGCCCATCGAAGACGTACCGATGCAGTTCCTGATGGACCACTTCAACATCATCGTCTCGCAGTTCGACGTGGTGGCGGCCGGCATCTGCGCGCTGCTGGTGATCTGCCTGGCGTTGCTGTTCTCGAAAACCAAGGTGGGCCGCGCCCTGCGCGCCGTCGCCGACGACCACCAGGCGGCGCTGGCCGTGGGCATCCCGCTGCAGCGCATCTGGGCCGTGGTATGGGGCGTGGCGGGCCTGGTGGCGCTGGTGGCCGGCTTGCTGTGGGGCGCCCGCAACGGCGTGCAGTTCGCCCTCACCTTCATCGCCCTGAAAGCCTTGCCGGTGCTGATACTCGGCGGCTTCACTTCCGTACCGGGCGCCATCGTCGGCGGCCTGATCATCGGCGCCTCGGAGAAGCTGGCCGAAGTCTACCTCGGCCCCATGGTGGGCGGCGGCATCGAAGGCTGGTTCCCGTATGTGCTGGCGCTGCTGTTCCTGCTGGTGCGTCCGGAAGGCCTGTTCGGCGAGAAGATCATCCGGCGAATATAACACCACCGAAACAGCATCGTAGGTCGGGTTAGCGCATGGCGCGTAACCCGACAACAGCCAAAACAGCCCGCAAAGGACACGCCATGATTTACCGTGAAGCAGGACAATTCAAGACCAGCTACCAGGCCGACAACCAGATCTTCCCGATCCGGCAAGACCGTCTGGCACTGACGGCAACGCTGATCGCCGCCGTCTTCCTCCTGCCGTATTTCGCTTCGCCCTACATCCTGTCGGCGATCATGATTCCCTTCCTGATCTTCGCCCTGGCCGCCTTGGGCCTGAACATCCTGACCGGTTACGCCGGCCAGCTGTCGCTGGGCACGGCCGCCTTCATGGCCGTCGGCGCCTTTGCCTCGTACAACTTCATGGCGCGCCTGCCGGGATTGCCGCTGCTGCTGTCCTTCATCCTGGGCGGCCTGTGCGCGGCCATGGTGGGCATCGCCTTCGGCCTGCCCTCGCTGCGCATCCGCGGCTTCTACCTGGCCGCCTCCACGCTGGCGACGCAGTTCTTCGTCGTCTGGTGCCTGACCAAGATCCCGTATCTGACCAACTACAGCTCCTCGGGCGTGATCACGGTGCAGAAGATGAGCATCCTCGGCTACCAGTTCGATACGCCGCAAAGCAAGTACATCCTGGTGCTGGCCATCGTCGCCGGCATGGCCCTGCTGGCCAAGAACATGATCCGCTCGAACGTGGGCCGCTCGTGGATGGCCGTGCGCGACATGGACATGGCGGCCGAGGTGATCGGCTTCCGCCTGATGCGCACCAAGCTGCTGGCGTTTGCCGTCAGCTCGTTTTACTGCGGCGTGGCCGGTGCGCTGTATGCGTATGCCTACCTGGGCACGGTGGAGCCGGAAGCATACAACCTCGACCTGTCCTTCCGCATCCTGTTCATGATCATCATCGGCGGCGTCGGCTCCATTCTCGGTTCCTTCCTCGGCGCGGCCTTCATCGTGCTGCTGCCCGTGTTCCTGAACATCATCGCGCACGGCCTGTCGCTGCCCACCAGCGTGGCGTCGAACCTGGAACTGATGGTGTTCGGCGCGCTGATCATCTTCTTCCTGATCGTCGAACCGCACGGCCTGGCCAGGCTGTGGCAGATCGCGAAAGAGAAACTGCGCCTGTGGCCCTTCCCGCACTAGGAATTTGTACCTTGCAATCAGATGTCGGTTCTGTTGAAAACTAAATAAAACAAGAGGAGACACAATGAAACACATCAAATCGCTCATGCTGGCCGCCGCCATCGCCAGTGCCGCACTCACCATGTCCGGCAGCGCGCAGGCGCAGGACAAGGAACAGTACATCGCCCTGCCGTCCTACCGTGTCGGTCCGTATGCGGCCGGTGGCTCCGGTTTCTACGGCGGCATCATCGACTACTTCAACCTGGTCAACCAGGCCGGCGGCGTGAATGGCGTCAAGATCAGCTGGGAAGAATGCGAAACCGAATACAACCCCTCGCGCGGCGTCGAATGCTATGAACGCCTGAAAACCAAGCAGGGCGGCGCCACCCTGGTGGAGACCCTCTCCACCGGCGTCGCCTACGGCATCCTGGACCGCGTGGCGCAGGACAAGATCCCCATGACAATGATCGGCTACGGCCGCTCGGACGCCGCCAACGGCAAGGTTTTCCCGTATGTGTACCCGCTGATCTCCAGCTACTGGAGCCAGGCCGCCGCCATGATCAAATATTTGGGCGACAAGGATGGCGGCATGGACAAGCTGAAAGGCAAAAAAATCGTCCACCTGTACCACGATTCGGCCTTCGGCAAGGAGCCACTGCCCGTGCTGGAAGCACTGTCGAAACAGTACGGCTTTGAGCTGATCAAGATTCCCGTCGCGCCGCCCGGCAGCGAACAGCAGTCGCAGTGGTTGCAGATCCGCCAGGCCAAGCCGGACCACGTGATCCTGTGGGGCTGGGGCGTGATGAATTCGGTCGCCATCAAGACGGCGCAGCGCAACGGCTTCCCGCGCGACAAGATGCTGGGCGTGTGGTGGGCCGGTTCCGAGGAGGACACGATTCCGTCGGGCGATGCAGCCAAGGGCTATACGGCGATGAGTTTTAATACGCCTGGCAATTACCCCGTGCTCGACGATATCCGCAAAAAACTCTACGCCAGCGGCAAGGGCAACCTGGCCGACCAGTCGCGCATCGGCTCCGTCTACCACATGCGCGGCGTGACGGCCGGCATCCTGTGGGTGGAAGCGATCCGCGTGGCGCAGGAAAAATACGGCAAGGGCAAGCCGGTCACGGGCGAGCAGATGCGCTGGGGCCTGGAAAACCTGAACGTCGACGATGCGCGCCAGAAAGCCGTGGGCGCGCTGGGCATGTTCCCTACCGTGAAAACCAGCTGCGACGACCATGAAGGTTCGGGCGCGGTGAAGGTGCAGCAGTGGGATGGCAAGAAATGGACCGCCATCACGCCTAAATGGATCGTCGGCGACAAGGCGCTGGTGCGTAAACTCGTCGAGGAATCGTCGAGCAAGTACGCGGAAGAGAAAAAGATCACGCCGGCGTGCATGAAGTAAGCGGCGCTCGGGGTGGTGTCGGATTACGGCCTGCGGCCTAATCCGACCTACGCCGCATCCACGTAGGTCGGATTAGCGCAGCGTAATCCGACAAGCACCAACATCACATGAAAACGAAGCAGCCATGACACCCACTGCCACGCAAACACCGGATACCGCGCCGCCCTACCTGTCGGTGAACAATATCGAAGTCATCTACGACCACGTGATCCTGGTCTTGAAAGGCGTCTCGCTGCAAGTCCCGCAAGGCAAGATCGTGGCACTGCTGGGCGCGAATGGCGCCGGCAAGTCGACCACCCTGAAAACCATCTCGACCCTGCTGCGCGGCGAACGCGGCGACGTCACCAAGGGCGAAGTCCAGTTCAAGGGCGAGCGCGTGGACCAATTGACGCCGAATGAGCTGGTCAAGCGCGGCCTGTCGCAGGTGATGGAAGGCCGTCACTGTTTCGGCCACCTGACGATCGAGGAAAACCTCCTGACGGGCGCCTACACGCGCAGCCTGTCGCGCGGCGACCTGAAAGACGCGCTGGAAAAGGTCTACCACTACTTCCCGCGCCTGAAAACGCGGCGCGCCAGCCAGGCCGGCTATACCTCGGGCGGCGAACAGCAGATGTGCGCGATCGGCCGCGCGCTGATGGCCAAGCCGTCGATGATCTTACTGGACGAACCCTCGATGGGCATCGCGCCGCAGATCGTCGAAGAGATCTTCGGCATCGTCAAGGATTTGAACCACAAGGAAAACGTCTCCTTCCTGCTGGCCGAGCAAAACACCAATGTGGCGCTGCGCTATGCGGACTTCGGCTACATCCTGGAAAACGGCCGCGTCGTGATGGAAGGGCAAGCACAGGAACTGGCCAGCAACGAGGACGTCAAGGAGTTTTACCTGGGCGTGTCCAGCGCCGGGCGCAAGAGCTTCCGCGACATGAAGTTCTACCGCCGCCGCAAGCGCTGGCTGGCCTGAAGGCAGAGGCACCATGGACCTGGAACGGGCGAAGCAAGTGTGCCGTGGCTTCCCCGGCGCGAGCGAAGACATCAAGTGGAGCAACGTGCTGGCGTTTTGCGTTGGCGGCAAGATGTTCGCCCTGTGCGGCGCGGAAGCGCACAGTCCGCGCGGCATGAGCTTCAAGGTCGATGCGGAGCGCTTCCTGGAACTGACGGACCGTCCCGGCTTTCGTCCCGCACCGTATCTGGCAAGGGCCAAATGGGTACTGGTCGCCAGCCCCGACGCCCTCGACGACGGGGAAATGGCCGCCCTGCTGCACCGTTCATACAGCCTGATCTTTTCCAGGCTGACGAAAAAACTGCAACGTGACATTGGAGAATCCGCAACATGACCGATACGCTCGACAGTCTGGAAGCACGCGCCCCCGAGGCGCGCGAACGCGAATTGATGGCCGGCCTGCCGCAGCTGATCGCGCGCGCGCAGACGGCGCCGGGCTGGGCCCGCATCCTCGATGGCGTCCACGCGGCCGACATCACCAGCCGTGCCGCGCTGGCGCGGCTGCCCGTCACGCGCAAGTCCGATCTCAAGCAATTGCAGCACGCGCAGCTGCCGTTCGGCGGGCTGAACACGACGCCGAAGAATGCCCTCTCGCGCGTGTTCGTCTCGCCCGGCCCCATCTTCGACCCGGAAGGCCGCGGCCCCGACTGGTGGCGCTTTGCGCGGCCCATGTATGCGGCCGGCGTGCGCGCCGGCGGCCTGCTGCAGAACTGCTTTTCGTATCACTTCACGCCGGCCGCCTTCATGGTCGAAGGCGGTGCCGCGCGCATCGGCTGCACCGTCATCCCGGCCGGCATCGGCCAGACGGAAATGCAGGTGCAGGCGATGGTCGACCTGAAGCCGGACACGTATATCGGCACGCCGTCGTTCCTGAAACTGATCATCGAGAAGGCGCGCGAAATGGGCGCCGACATCAGCAGCGTCACCAAGGCCGTGATGGGCGCCGAAGCCTTGCCCGAATCCCTGCGCAGCTGGTTTGCCGAGAACGGCGTGCCGCACGTGTTCCAGACCTATGCCTCGGCGGACATCGGCAGCATCGCCTATGAAACGGCCAGCAATGGCAAGCTCAATCCGGGCATGGTGATCGACGAGAACGTACTGCTGGAAATCGTCCACCCGGGCAGCGGCATTCCCGTCGCGCCGGGCGAAGTGGGCGAAGTGGTGGTCACCGTCTTCAATGCCGACTACCCGCTGATCCGCTTCGCCACGGGAGATTTATCGGCCGTGCTGGTCGATGCGCCGGATTCGCCATGCGGCCGCACGAATACGCGCATCCGGGGCTGGATGGGACGCGCCGACCAGACCACCAAGGTGCGCGCCATGTTCGTGCATCCGTCGCAGGTGCACGAGATCGCGCGCCGCCATCCGCAAATCAGGAAGGCGCGGCTGGTGGTGTCGGGCCGCATGGCCAATGACGAAATGACTTTGCATTGCGAAGTCGATGACCCGCATGACGGCAGCGCCACGGAAGCCATCATCGGCTCGATCCGCGAACTGACCAAGCTGCGCGGCGAAGTACTGCTGGTGGCAACGGGCACGCTGGCGCAGGATGGCAAGGTGATCGACGATATCCGCGATTACAGCTAGCGCTCTGGCACGCTGATGGCGTTTGCGGGATAATACCCGCATTGACCATCAGCCCCATTCATCGCCATGCAAGAGTCCATGCAAGAATTTCATCACAACCGTGCCCGTGACCTGATCAAGAACGCGGAACTGCTGTTCGACCAAGATACCGTGCAGGCGTCGATCACGCGCATGGCCGATGTCCTCAATACGCGCTTCAATGCCGACGATTCCAAGGAATTCCCGCTGGTGCTGGGGGTGATGGGCGGCGCCGTCGTCTTTACGGGCAATCTGCTGCCGCAGCTGAGCTTTCCGCTCGAGTTCGACTACATCCACGTGAGCCGCTACGGCGACGACGACAAGGGTGGCGAAGTGGTATGGAAAGTCATTCCCCGCTCGAACGTGGCGGGCCGCACCGTCATCGTGCTCGACGATATCCTGGACGAAGGCGAGACCCTGGCGCACGTCAAGCAGCGCCTGCTGGACATGGGCGCTTCCGAAGTGATCCTGGCCGTATTTGCCGACAAGGCCATCGGCAAGAAAAAGCCCGTACAAGCCGACATCGTCGGCCTGGTGATCCCGAACCGCTTCGTCGTCGGCTTCGGCATGGATGCCTACGGCTACTGGCGCAACCTGCCGGGGCTGTGGGCCATCAAGCCCGAGGATTTGAAGCAGGAGTGAGGATTTGTCGGATTACGGCCTTTGGCCTAATCCGACCTACCCATGGTTGACGCGGCAGGTCGGAGGTAGGTCGGATTAGCGCGCAGCGCGTAATCCGACACTACCACCAGCTTACAACTTCAAGCGCGCGCGCGCCGCATCGTATTCGGCCTTCAGGCGCGTCACCATCTCGGCCACCGTCGGCACGTCATCCATCAAGCCCACGCCCTGGCCCGCGCCCCAGATATCGCGCCAGGCCTTGGCGCTGCCCGAACCGAAGTTCATCGCGCTCTTGTCCGCTTCCGGCAAGGCATCCGGATCGAGTCCGGCCGCTTCTATCGATTTTTTCAGGTAATTGCCATGCACGCCCGTAAACAGGTTCGTGTAGACGATGTCCGCCGCGCTTGAATCCACGATGGCGTCGCGGTAGCCGTCGCTGACGTTCGATTCCCTGGTCGCCAGCCAGCGCGAACCGATGTAGGCGAAGTCGGCGCCCATGGCCTGCGCGGCCAGCACGGCGTCGCCCGTGGCGATGGAGCCCGACAGCGCCAGCGGACCGTCAAAGAATTTGCGCACTTCGCCCACCAGCGCGAACGGCGACAACGTGCCCGCATGGCCGCCGGCGCCCGTGGCGACCAGGATCAGGCCATCGACACCGGCTTCCAGCGCCTTTTTCGCATGGCGAATCGAAATCACATCATGCAGCACGATGCCGCCATAGCTGTGGATGGCGTCGAGCATTTCCTTCGGCGGCGCGCGCAGCGAGGAAATGATGATGGGGATCTTGTGCTTGACGCACACTTCCACGTCATGCGCCAGGCGGTCGTTCGACTGGTGCACGATCTGGTTGACGGCGATCGGCCCCACTTTTTTATCCGGGTTGGCGGCCTGGAAGGCGGCCAGTTCGGCCTGCAGCTCGGTCAGCCAGGTATCGAGCAACTCGGCGGGACGCGCATTCAGGGCGGGGAAGGAACCGACGATGCCGGCCTTGCACTGCGCCGCGACGAGCGCAGGCCCGCTGGCGATGAACATCGGCGACGCGATAACGGGTAAGGAGAGGTTTTGCAACGCAACAGGCAATGCCATGGCGGACTCGCTGGAAAGTTGATCGGACAGGAAAGACACACTGAACATTGATTATAGTTCAGAAAAAGTACGATCGTGCTGAATTTATCACCGCCCCGTCTCAGCCCTCGTTGAGCAAGTACTCACCCTCGACCCGTGCCGCCGCAGCCCTCACCAGCTGGGATACGGCCCATTCGGCCAGCGCGGCCGCCTCCTGGCGCAGGAAGCGCCGGTTGGCCTCTTCGAAGACGGGCATGCCGCGCAACAGGGCCGGCACCTCGGCCAGGGCGATGCGCTGGCGCTCGAGCAGCAGGAATTTCAGCAGCACTTTCACCGCATTCTGCGCATTGCGCACGGGGTCGGACGACAGGTAGTCGAGGCGCGAATAGGCGCGCTGCAGGGCGCCGGCGGCGTCCTGGAAGGGCCGCCCGTGGCCGGGAATGACGACGCGCACGTCCAGGCTGGCGATCAGGTCCAGCGTGGCGCGCGCCTCGGCAAAGCCGGAGCCGCCATCGAGTTCGGGAAAGATCACGCCGAAGCCGTTTTCCCACAGGGCGTCGGCGGAAATCAGGATGCCCTCTTGCGCACAGTAAAAAATCAGGGAATGCGGATCGTGGCCGGGCGCGCCCAGCGCCTGCCAGGCCATGTCCGCCAGGGTGAACCTGTCGCCGGGAGAGACGGTGGCATCAAAGCCGAAGCGCGGGCATTGCTGGCCCGTGGCCTGGAAGCTGAGGGCGTCCACGTCCCAGTTGCGCACCTTGTCCGCTTCCGACACGGGAATGGCCGTATGGCAGCCGTATTCGGCCTGCAGCAGCGCGTTGCCGCCGCAGTGATCCGAATGCAGGTGGGTGTTGAACAGGCGCTCCAGCGGGCGCGTGCCCAGGCTGTGGCGCAGCAGGGCCAGCGTCTGCGGCGCATGCGTGACATAGCCGCTGTCGATCAGCGCCGTGTCATCCTTCCCCGTGAACAGGATGTTATTCGACGACAGCCAGCCCCGCTCGAATACCAGGATCGAATCGGGTAGCTGCGCAGGCGGCGGCACGGACAAGGGCGGCATGGATTTCCTCAGTCGAAAGCGATCATGGCGTCGCGCTGCGGCAGTTGCGCCCACACGGCGCGCTTGAAATCATCGTCGGCCTTGCTCCAGGCGATGATCTCGTCAAGCGTGCGCAAGCAGCCTTCGCACAGGCCGCTGTCGCGGTTCATCTTGCACAGGCTGACGCAGGGCGACGGCACTGGCGAGGCAAGTACGGCGGGAACAACTGGCGGGATATCGACCATCATGAAGCGCAATTGGTGAAATGAAGCTTTCATTATGCCGCGAAAGCGGCGCGCCGAGGCGGCAGACATGCGGGACCCTGTTTTTATGCCTATATTTATCATGGTAAAACATGATGACAATCACATGTCTCGCACATTTATTTTGCACCGTGTTTCACTCTGCAGGCGCTTGTCCTACATCCACATCAGGCCAAATCCTGCTTGACTTGAGATATTTCAGAACTATACTACCATCCATGTAGATGGCAATTGGATGCCACATGGAGTTTATGGAGACTTATGGCCAAGCAAGACAGTAAGCCCAAGATTGGGGAATCGGAAAAAATCACGATCAATCTGGGTTTGATCGACCTGGGGCAAATCGATTTGCTGGTCCAGGAAGGATTTTATTCCAACCGCACGGACCTGATCCGTACGGCCATACGCAACCAGCTGGGCACCCATGCCGACGTGGTGAAACAAACCGTCGCGCGCAAAAGCCTGGTGTTGGGCATGCAGCATTATTCGCGCGCCGACCTGGAAGCGATCCAGGCAGCCGGCCAGCGCCTGCAGATCCAGGTACTGGGCCTGGCCAGCATTGCCAGCGACGTCTCCGTGGAACTGGCACTGGCCACCATCGAGTCGATCTTCGTATTAGGTGCCCTGCACGCCAGCACCGTCGTCAAGACGGCGCTCGCAGGGCGAATTCACTAGCGTATCGGTTTGCGGCGATGGCCGGGCCGATGCGCGGCACCGTTAAGGATGGTCATGAAACTACCTCTCAACATGCTGGCGCAAATGCGCGCCGCAACCCGTAATCTGATGGGCAGCGGCCCTGCCGCCGCCACCGAAGCAATCCAGCAGGCGCTGGCCGCGGCCGGCCTGGCGCCAAACGGCGCAGGCACGCAAGCGACCGGCGCGCCGCCGCGCCAGCCGATGCAGGACATTAATCCGCCTCCCGCTGGCGCGCAGGCCAGGGCCGCGCAGCCGCAACCGGCCGCCACTGCGGATACCCCAGCCGATACTCCAACGCCCGCGCAGGCAGCGCAGGAATTTGCGCAAGACTTCATGGCGCGCCTGGGCGTGCCCGCAGGACTGGGGCAGCACAGCTTCGACATGCCCAGCTTCGAGATGCCCCATTTCCAGCCACCCGGCTTCGGCGCCCCCGCCACCGCGGAGGTGCAATTGCCGGCCGGCGCGCAATTCATCGACGGCGTGTACCGCAACCATGCTGGCACGCGTTCCTACAAGCTGTATATCCCCAGCAGCTACCATGGCCAGGCCATGCCGCTGCTCGTCATGCTGCACGGCTGTACGCAAAATCCCGACGATTTCGCGGCCGGCACGCAGATGAACGCCGTGGCCGAGGAAAAGCAGTGCTTTGTCGTCTATCCGGCGCAGACCCAGGGCGCCAACAGTTCGCGCTGCTGGAACTGGTTCAACGCGCTCGACCAGCAGCGCGACCAGGGCGAGCCATCGCTGATCGCCGGCATCGCGCAGCAGATCATCGACGAGTATCCCGTCAATGAGCGCGAAGTGTTCATCGCCGGCCTGTCGGCGGGCGGCGCCATGGCCGTCATCGTCGGCACCCTGTATCCTGAACTGTTTGCCGCCGTGGGCGTGCATTCGGGCCTGCCTTTCGCCTCGGCGCAAGACTTGCCGTCGGCGCTGGCGGCCATGAAGGGCGGCGCCATGCCCGGGCGCAAGCGCGCGGCCCCCACTGGCGGCGTACCCATCATCGTCTTCCACGGCGACCGCGACACCACAGTCAACCTGCGCAATGGCGATGAACTGATCGCCCAGGGTGTGCGCAGCCAGGCCGGCGGCAAGGCAGCCAGGGCCGCCTCCATCGACGGCAGCGTGCCCAACGGCCACCGCTATACGCGTACCACGCACAGTCAGGCCGACGGCTCTCCGCTGGGAGAATACTGGGTCATCCACGGCGCCGGCCATGCCTGGTCCGGCGGCAGCGACAGCGGCACCTATACGGACGGCAAGGGTCCGGACGCCAGCCGCGAGATGATGCGCTTCTTTAAAACCGTCAGTTGACGGCGCTGGCGAACGACGCAACCTGCCGCTGCTTGTCGGCGATCTCGCACACGCCGTCGGCGTAGCGGTTGGAGATGGCGATGAACTGCTCCTGGATCTCCAGGAAGGCGTCGACGATCTCGGCGTCGAAATGCGTGCCGCGTCCCTCGACGATGATGTGCACGGCCTGTGCATGGCCCATGCCCTGCTTGTAGATGCGCCGGCTGATCAGGGCATCGTACACGTCGGCCAGCGCCATCAGGCGCGCCGAAATGGGAATCGCCTCGCCGGCCAGCCCTTGCGGGTAGCCGCTGCCATCCCATTTTTCATGGTGGCTATACGCGATCTCCTTCGCATACTTGAGGAAATCGACTTCGATGCCCAGTTCGTGCTCGGCCGCCAGGATGGCATCGCGCCCGAGTGTCGTATGCGTCTTCATGATGGCCATTTCGTGCGGCTCGAAACGGCCCGGCTTGAGCAGGATATGGTCGGGAATGCCCACCTTGCCGATATCGTGCAGCGGTGCCGTCTTGAACAACAGCTCGATATTCTTGTCCGTCAAAAAATCGCGGAAGCGCGGCAAGTGGCGCACCTTTTCCGCCAGCGCCTTCAGGTAATGCGAGGTGCGGCGGATATGGTTGCCCGTCTCGCTGTCGCGCGTCTCGGCCAGCGATGCCATGGCGTGTATCGTGACGTCCTGCAGCGCCGCCACTTCCTGCACGCGGCGTTCCACTTCGCTTTCCAGGTAGTGATTCTGGTCGCGCAAGAAATCCTGCATGTGCTTCATCGCCAGCTGCGTCTTGATGCGTGCCAGCACGATGGGGGCGGAAATCGGCTTGGTGATGTAATCGACGGCGCCCAGCGCCAGGCCCAGCTGCTCATCGGCCACTTCGCTCATGGCGGTGACGAAAATCACCGGTATGCCGGCGGTGACGGGATTGGCCTTCAGCGCACGGCACACATCGTAGCCACTCATGCCCGGCATCATGATATCGAGCAGGATCAGGTCTGGCTGGTCGCTGCCGGCGGCGATCTTCAGCGCCCGCTCACCATTGACGGCGATCTTGGTGCGGTACTCGTTTTCCAGCACCGCGCGCAGCAAATCGATGTTGTCGGGGGTGTCATCCACTACCAGGATGGTTGGCTTGCTTATTGGCGCTATCATGCCCGTCCTTCGCTCTGCATATGTATCCTTGTCACAGTGTCAGCTCCAGTGCTTCGGCGACCTCGCCCAGCTGTGCCAGCGCGCCTTCGAAATCATATTGTCCCAGCATGCGCTTCAACTGGCGCGCATGTTCCGCCTGCCCCGCCGCGACCAGCACCGGTCCGATGCCATCGAGATGCTTGACCGCCTGCGCATCATCCTGCTGCAGCAGCTGCGACAGCTCGCGCAAGCCTGCCTCCAGGCCCGCCCGGTCCACCGGCGGCGCCGCCACGGCGTTGCCCGGCTCGGCCACGCTGGCACGCGCCTGCATGGCCAGCACGATCTTCGGCACCAGTTCATCGAGCGCCAGCGCGCACGCGGCCAGGGCCTGCGGCAAGCCGTCGTGCGAGCCCAGACTGAGCAAGTGCTCGACCCGCGCGGCGCCGTCGGCCAGGCCGCTGGCGCCGATATTGCCGGCCAGTCCCTTCAGGGTATGCGCTTCCCGGATGGCCGTCTCGAGCTGGTTGTTCTCGATGGCGGCCCCGATACGCAGCATCGCATCGAACTGGGTTTCCACGAAACGGTCCAGCAATTTTCGCATCAAAGCGGTATTTCCGCCCACGCGGCGCATCGCTTCCGTCATTTTCAGGCCGGCGATGACAGGCAGCTCCGCTTCCTCCTGCGCCACCAGCGCCGTCATTTCCTGCGGCATGGCCGGCGCGATCCAGCGCGCCAGGGTGCCGAACAGCTGCGCCACGTCGATCGGCTTGGCGATGAAATCGTTCATCCCCGCGTCCAGGCATTTTTCCTTGTCGCCGACCATGGCATTGGCCGTCATGGCGATCACGGGCAGGTTGGAAAAGCGCGCATCCTGGCGCAGCTTGCGCGTGGCCTGGTAACCGTCCATCACCGGCATCTGGCAATCCATCAGCACGCCGTCATAGGCGTTTTCCTCGATCTTCGCCAGCGCGATGGCGCCGTTGCCGGCGATATCGACGCGGATGCCGGCGTCGCTGAGGATTTGCTGCGCCACTTCCTGGTTGACCTCATTGTCTTCCACCAGCAGCAGCCAGGCGCCGCGCAGGGCGCGCTCGTCATCGCGGTAGCTGCTCTGGCGCTGCGTCTTGCGGCTTTGGCCCGTCACGCCGCCAAACACGAAGGCAATCTGGTCGAGCAGGGTCGAGGCGCTGACCGGCTTGTTCAACACGCCGTCGAGCGGCAGCTCGCGCTGGCGCGCCTCTTCCAGCAGCGCTTCGCGGTGATAGGCGGTGACCATGATGCAGGCGGGCGTCGCATCGATGCCGGCGGCATCGGCACGGATGCCGGCCAGGGTATCGAGGCCGCTCATGCCCGGCATTTTCCAGTCCATCAGCACCAGGCCGTACGGACGTCCTTCGGCGCGCGCCTGCGCCACGGCGCCGATGGCCAGCACGCCGCCATATACGGCCCGCGCCTCGAAGCCCAGCGCCGTCAGCATGCCGACGAAGATTTCGCGCGCGCTGGGGTTGTCATCGACCACCAGCACGCGCAGCCCCTTGAACTGCTGCGGCACGGGCAGGCTGTCACGGCGCACGGCGGCCAGGCCGAAGCGGGCCGTGAAGAAGAAAGTGCTGCCCACGCCCGCCTCGCTTTCCAGGTCGATCTCGCCTTCCATCATTTCCACCAGGCGCTTGCTGATGGTCAGTCCCAGCCCCGTGCCGCCGTGGTGGCGCGTGGTGGAGGTGTCGGCCTGCGTAAAGGCCTGGAACAACTTGCTGCGCTGCGGCGGCGTCAGGCCGATGCCCGTATCGCGCACGTCGACGCGCAACACGGCAGCGTGTTCTTCGAGCTGCCGCAGGCGGATGCTGACCACGATCTCGCCCTTTTCCGTAAACTTGATGGCATTGTTGGTCAGGTTGATCAGCACCTGGCCCAGGCGCAGCGGATCGCCCTGCAGTGCATTGGGCACGTCCGGGGCGACATCGAACAGCAATTCCAGCCCCTTGTCCTGCGCGCGCATCACGGACAGGTCGGCGATCTGCGCCAGCACGTCCTCGAGGAAGAAATCGACCTTTTCAAAGGCCATCTTGCCCGCCTCGATCTTCGAAAAATCGAGGATGTCGTCGATGATGGCCAGCAGGTTCTTCGATGCCGACTCGACCTTTTCCAGGTAGTTGCGCTGGGTAGGCGTCAGTTCGGTCTGCAGCGCCAGATGCGTCATGCCGATGATGCCGTTCATCGGCGTGCGGATCTCGTGCGACATATTGGCGAGAAAGTCGGACTTCATCTTGGTGGCATCCTCGGCTACCTCGACCGCATGGCGCAAGTCCTGCTCGACGGCCAGGCTGGTGCTCATGTTCTTCAGCGCCTGCAGCAATTCGCCAGTCTCGTCGCGCGAGGTCACCTCGATGACGGAACTGAGGTCGCCATTGGCCACGCGCGTGGCGATCGCCACCGCTTCTCCCAGCGGGCGCGTGATCGAGCGCGCCGACCAGGCGAACGCCAGGCCCACCAGCAGGGCCGCCAGGCCGATGCCGCCCATCAGCAGCAGCGAGGTATCGATATCGTTGCGTATCCTGGCCGCGCTGCGCTGGATCTGCTGCTGCTGCAGGTCGTCCAGCTGGCCCACATACAGCAGCACATGTTCCAGCACGGGCAGGGTCACCGTCTGCAGGGCCTGCTCGGCGGCCGCGCCGTCGCCCTGGTCGACGAGCGCAAAGACCTGGGTCAGCGAAGCGAAATAGTCGGCGCGCGCGCGGTGCATCTGTTGCAGCAAACGCCGCTCGTCGGGCCGCGCCTCGAGTCCGTCGAGAATGCGCACCTGTTCGTCGATGCCCTGCTTGATCGCCAGCAGGCGCGCCTGGTTTTCCTGGCGCAGCGCCTGCGTATGCTGGATCGGCAGGCTGGCGATGCGCGTGGCCGCCTCGCGGGCCAGCCCGTGAATCTTGCTGGTGGCCTTGGCCGCTACCCAGTCGCGCCGCAGGATATCGTCGGTCTCGGCGCGGATCGCGTAAATGCGGCTGCCCGACAGCCCGATCACCACCAGCATCAGCACGATCAGGATCGCGTAGCCCGCATTGATGCGCACGCCGATCCGGATATCCCTGAAACGCATGATAATTTCCTATCAGTAACTCTTGAAAGCGAAGTCTGCAGGTATTCAGTTACAGAAAGCAAGTTCTTTTGCAAAGAAACTAAGCGAAGAAGCGCTTATTTAGCGGTGTTTGCCGTTTTGGCCGGGCGCTCCAGCAGCGCGATGTGCGCTTGCAGGCAGGCGGGGCACCAACAGCCGATGGCCGTGCCGCCTGGAACGGGCACGGCCGGCGGCAAGGCCGCGCACCAGCATGGCTGGCCGGCGGCCGGATCGAGCTGGCCGCACTGGAAAGTGGCACCGCAGAGAGTGCAGAGGCTCATGGCTGTGTTTGAATTTGCAATTGTGTGACACGCTGCGAGGTCGCACGACGCAGATGTAACGGACGGTAAAAGGGCTGGCTGGCCAGCATATCGAACCAGACTATAGGATCGCCAGGGAAAATACAACAAGATAGCCCTATAATGCCTCCAAGATTTTCTTCTTCCCTGTAAAATCCCACAAATCTATTTTCCGGACTCGCCATGAATCAACTAGCTAACTTGAACCTGGACATGAATGACGACTTGACGGCGGTGTCGCCGCAAATCAAGGCGCAGATTCTGGCCGAGGCCCTGCCATACATCCGTAATTTCCATGGCAAAACCATCGTCATCAAATACGGTGGCAATGCCATGACGGACGAGCGCCTGAAGCACGGCTTCGCGCGCGACGTCATCCTGCTCAAACTGGTCGGCATGAACCCTGTCGTGGTCCACGGCGGCGGACCGCAGATCGACAATGCACTGAAAAAAATCGGCAAGCAAGGCACCTTCGTGCAAGGCATGCGCATCACCGACGAAGAAACCATGGAAGTGGTGGAGTGGGTGCTGGGCGGCGAAGTACAGCAGGATATCGTCATGCTGATCAACCATTACGGCGGCCAGGCCGTGGGCCTGACGGGCAAGGATGGCGGCTTGATCCGCGCGCGCAAGATGCAGATGCCGGACCGCGAACATCCGGGCGAGTTCCTCGACATCGGCTTTGTCGGCGAGATCGACGCGATCAACCCGGCCGTCGTCAAGGCGCTGCAGGACGACGCCTTCATTCCCATCATCTCGCCGATCGGCTTCGGCCAGGATGGCCAGGCCTACAACATCAACGCCGATGTCGTGGCGGGCAAGATCGCGGAAATCCTGAAAGCGGAAAAGCTGATCATGATGACCAACATCGCCGGCGTCCAGGACAAGCAGGGCAACCTGGTGACCGACCTGTCGGCGCGTGAAATCGACGAGATGTTCGCGGACGGCACGATCTCGGGCGGCATGCTGCCGAAGATCTCGTCCGCGCTCGACGCCGCCAAGTCCGGCGTGAACACGGTGCACATCATCGATGGCCGCATCGAGCACTCATTATTGCTGGAAGTGTTGACCGAGCAGGCTTTTGGTACTATGATCCGTTCGCACTAAAAATAATTCGGCGCAATTCACCCAGCGCCGATTTTTTATGCCCTTGTAGCTCAGTGGTAGAGCACTCCCTTGGTAAGGGAGAGGCCACGTGTTCGATCCACGTCAAGGGCACCAGTATCCATTTCCCCGCAGCTGAAAAACTGTCCATGGCGGCGTTGTCCTGACCATTTTTCCATCTGCTCTGCTATCCGTCGCCCGTATCTCCTCCGCGTTTCAATACACCCGCTCGACCTTCAAGCCCTTCTGACGCAATAAATCCGGCACGCTTTTCGCTCCGACCAGGTGCAGCACGCCGATGGCAGCCAGGCTGTGCTTTTCGCGCGCCAGCAGCTTGGCGATGCCGTCGGCCAGGGCCGGGTTGCGGCCATCTAACAACACCTTTTGCACGAACTGCGCGGCGAACGAGGGGTCTGTCGCGGCCTTTGCCGCCAGCTTGTCGAAGGCGGCCGCGTCGGCCGTGCGCCAGGCGTTGGCGATCTCGCGCGCTTCCTGGCTTTGTTCCTGGTCCTCGATCGAGGTCACGCCGTCTTCCAGGAAGCGGCACTGGTCGCCGGGCGACATGGCGCCAAACAACGCCATCTGGCCTTCCATCGACTCAAGTTCCAGCACGGGGATCTTGCGCGCCCTGGCCTGCTGCGACAGATAATGGTCGACCGCCAGGTCGGAGCGATAGCCGAGCGTGGAAAACTCGCCGATGGCCAGCATGCTGGCCAGCATCCACGGTTTCATCGGCGCCACCGCTTCGGGCGCTATGCCGTATTTTTGCAACAACGGCGCCAGACGCGGCGCCAGGGTCTGGCGGCAGTCGGCCGGCACGTGGCTGCCCGGCGCCTCCATGCCGTATTTCAGCACGGCGCCCAGCGCGGCGCGCGGGTCGGCGCCGGGATCGATCTCCAGCGCCAGTACCCCGGCCCGGTGCAGCGCCTGCGTCACCGTCGGTTCCAGCGGATAAAAGTCGGGCGCGCCGACGTGGATGGTGCCGAACAAATACAGGGTATGGCCAGCGTCCTGCACCTTGAACAGGGCACCCCGGTTTGGCGCCGCCGGCGGCGCTTCGGCGAAGGCCGTCTGAAGCGGCAGCAAGAATAATCCGCAAAACATCACTATAATCTGGCGTCGCATGGTTTTCCTGATTGTTTCCTGATTGTTAATTTTTTATCTTAGCTAGCAAAGACTCTTGTGCCTGTGTCCCATCTTAACCGCTCGCCGCCGGTCTGGCTGTTCGACCTCGACAACACGCTGCACAATGCCTCGCACGCCATCTTCCCCACCATCACGGCCAATATGAACACGTATATCGCGCGCGTGCTGGGCGATGGCGTCACGCCGGCCGACGACGCCATCGTCAACGCGGCGCGTGCGGCCTACTGGCACCGTTACGGGGCCACCTTGCTGGGCATGGTCAAGCACCATCAGGTGCAGGCTGCGCATTTTTTACAAGAGACGCATGCCTTCGACGATTTGCGCGCCATGATACGCGCCGAACGGGGACTGGGCGCTTTACTCAAGCGCCTGCCGGGCCGTAAAATTTTACTCACCAACGCGCCGCTGCGCTATTCGAGCGACGTGATGCGCCACCTGGGCCTGCGCCAGCATTTTTCGCAGCATGTCGCCATCGAATCGATGCACGTGCACCGCCAGCTGCGGCCCAAGCCATCGACCCTGATGCTGCGCAAACTGATGCGCAAGCACCAGATCCGTCCCGGCCGCTGCATCCTGGTGGAAGACACCCTGACCAACCTGAAGGGCGCGAAAAAGCTGGGGCTGCGCACGGCCTGGGTCACGCAATACCTGAAAATGGCCGATCCGATCGGCATGGCGAGGTTGCCAAAAGCGTTAAATCGCCCCGCTTACGTCGATGTCAAAGTAAAATCTGTCCGGCATTTGGCACGCCGCCTTCATCGCCTGCGTTGAAGGGGACTCCAAGGTCTCCGCTGACGCCGGATGCCAGGCCGCTAGCGGCGGTTTCGGATCTCCCATCAAGGCAGCATTTTTTTTAACTACAAGAGAAAACATGGCAAGCACACCGCCGGGCCAACGCAGGCTACAAATTCTTCAGGCCCTCGCCGCAATGCTGGAGCAGCCGAAAGGCGAAAAGATCACCACTGCCGCACTGGCGGCCAGGCTGGCCGTCTCGGAAGCGGCCCTGTATCGCCATTTCGCCAGCAAGGCGCAAATGTTCGAAGGACTGATCGAATTCATCGAATCGAGCGTCTTCGGCCTGATCAACCAGATCGCGGAAAAACACAGCGACGGCATGACGCAAACGCGCGACATCATCGGCATGCTGCTCAATTTCGCCATCAGCAATCCAGGCATGACGCGCGTGCTGATCGGCGATGCGCTGGTCAATGAGGACGAGCGCCTGCAAGTGCGCATGAACCAGTTCTACGACCGCGTGGAGCTGGCGCTCAAGCAGGCCTTGCGCGTAGCCGCCGCCGAAGGCCATGGCAAGGAAAGCGAAGTGGCCGCGCGCGCCACCCTGATCGTCAGCTTCGTCATCGGACGCTGGCACCGCTATGCCAAGAGCGGCTTCAAGATCAATCCGTCCCAGGAAGCGGCGCTGCAAATCGCCATGCTGCTGGGGTAAGTCATCGCCGTGGCTGTCCCCATGCACACCGACTGTTTCGCCCTGCTCGACGACGCCAGCGCCCCCGGCGCCGGCTCGCGCCTGTACACGGGGCTGGCGGCGGTCCTGCGCTGCAGCGGGGGCGGCGAGTGGCCGACCCTGCTCGAAGGGCTGCAAGAGGCCTTAAAACGCGGCCAATACGCCGTCAGCGTGTGCAGCTACGAACTGGGCGCGCATTTGCTGGCCATGCCGCCGCGCGCGACCGGCGCGGATGCGCCGCCGCTGGCGCAGGTACTCGTTTTTGAACATTGCCAGCAACTGTCGCAGGAAGCGGTGACGCAATGGCTGGACGACCGCGTGCCGGCGGCCGCTGCGCCAGCCGGCATCGCCGGCATCACGGCGAACATCGAGCAGGCGGAATTCACGCATGCGCTCGAACGCATCCACGACTACATCCTGGCCGGCGACACCTACCAGGTCAACTATACCTACCGCCTGCGCTTCGACGCCTTCGGCTCCCCCCTGGCCCTGTACGCGCGGCTGCGCGCGCGCCAGCCGGTGCCATATGGCGCGCTGGTGCTGCTGCCCGATGGCGGCACCCTGCTGTCGCTGTCGCCCGAACTGTTCGTGCGCCATGCGCAGGGTGAATTGACGGCGCGTCCCATGAAAGGCACGGCGCCGGCCGCCCCTGCGGATCAAACGGCAGAAAACGCGCGCCGCGCCGCCGCCCTGGCCAATGATCCGAAGAACCGCGCGGAAAACCTGATGATCGTCGACCTGCTGCGCAACGATATCGGCCGCATTGCCGCCACCGGCTCCGTCAGGGTGCCGGCCCTGTTCGAAGTGACGCGCTACAGCAGCGTGCTGCAGATGACCTCCACCGTGCAGGCACGCCTGCGCGCGGACGCCAGCCTGGCCGACATCTTCCAGGCCTTGTATCCGTGCGGTTCGATCACGGGCGCGCCGAAGCGGCGCACCATGGAAATCATCGCCGAACTGGAAGGGGCGCCGCGCGGCATCTACACGGGCGCCATCGGCTGGTTCGACCCGCCGGTAGCCGGTGGCGCACATGCCGTTGGCGACTTTTGCATGTCCGTGCCGATCCGCACCCTGGCCCTGCAGCCGGTTGGCCCTGCGGGCATCCGGCGCGGCGAAATGGGCGTGGGCGCCGGCATCGTCCTCGACAGCGATCCACGCGAGGAATTTGCGGAATGCCAGCTCAAGGCCCGCTTCCTGACGGGGCTGAGCAACGACTTCGAACTGTTCGAGACCCTGCACGCCAGCCGTGACGGTGGCTGCCGCCTGCAGGAGCGGCATCTGGCGCGCCTGGCCGCGTCCAGCGCCTACTTCGGTTTTATCTGGAATGAAAACGCTGCCCGCGCCGCGCTGCAGGCAGCCTGCGCGCAGCGGGTGGACAATGTCCCCTTCCGCCTGCGCCTGGCGCTGACCCAGGATGGCCAGTTCAGCGTGCAGAGCGGCGCACTCGCGCCCTTGCCAGCCACGGTCAACGTCATGCTGGCGGCGGATGCCACCACAGCGGACGACCTCTTCCTGCGTCACAAGAGCAGCGTGCGCACGCGCTACGATGCGGCCTGGCGCGCGGCCGAGGCGCAAGGCTGCTTCGACATGCTGTTCTTCAACGAGCGGGGAGAGCTGACGGAGGGCGGGCGCAGCAATGTCTTCGTCCGGCTGGACGGCCACTGGCACACGCCGCCGCTGTCCTGCGGCCTGCTGCCCGGCGTGCAGCGCGCCGCCATGCTGGCCGATCCCGCCTGGAACGCGCAGGAAACCATCATCACGCGCGCCATGCTGGCGCGGGCCGAAACCATATTGCTGTGCAACGCGCTGCGCGGCACCATGGTGGCGCAGCTCGTTCCTCAAGCGTCAATGCGCATCTCGTACCCGCCATAGATCATCCGCTTGCCATCGAACGGCAGCTTGGCCGGGTCCATCATCTCGGCCATGCGCGGGTCTTTCATGACCTTGTCGTTGATCTCGTCGCGCTTGGCGCGCGACTCATACACGATCCAGGAAAACACCACCACTTCGCCCTCCTGCAAGTCCACCGCCTGCGGGAACGAAGTCAGCTTGCCCGGCTTGACATCGTCGCCCACGCATTCGCGAAACTCCAGCGCGCCGAGTTCGCGCCAGATGGCGCCGCAGGTACGCGACATGGCCAGGTAGGCATCGAGCTTGGCTTGCGGTACGGGAACAACAAATCCATCGACATACGCCATGATGATCTCCTTGTCTGTTGTTTTTACAAGTATGAACAACCAGCTTAGGACAATGATGGCAAGACGACAAGCACGGCATTAAAAAAAAGCAGGCGCTCAGGCCTGCTTGTATATCGGCAACTTACAGCGCCAGCGCTTTTTCCACCGCACCGACGAGTTTCTTGTCATCCGGTGTCACCTTGCTGGGGAAACTTTCCACGACCTTGCCATTGCGGTCAATCAGGTACTTGTGGAAATTCCATGCTGGCGTCTTGCCGGTCTGCTTGATCAGGTCCACATACAGCGGATTCGGATTCGGGCCGGAGACGACGGACTTCGAAAACATCGGAAACTTTACGCCATAGGTGTTGTAGCAGAAATCGGCGATTTCCTTGCTATTGCCCGGTTCCTGCTTGCCGAAATCGTTCGACGGGAAACCCAGCACCACCAGGCCCTTGCTGCCGTACTTGGCATACAGCGCCTCGAGACCCTCATACTGGTTGGTGAAGCCGCAATAACTGGCCGTGTTGACCACCAGCACGACCTTGCCCGCATACTGGCACAGGTTTTGCGGCGCTTCGTCCTGCAGGCGGTTGAAGGTCTGCTTGAGGATGGCGGGACAGGCGGCTGGCGCGGCGGCAGCTGGCGCGGTTGCGGCGGCATGGACCGGCATGGCCAGGCTGGCACTGGCGGCGAGGGTGGTGAGCGCAAACAGCTGGGCGAGGGTCTTGGACATGAAAGGCACCATGGTCGGAAAGAAAAAAACCATTCTATGCCAAACGCCGCGCACGCGTACAAGACGGACAACAACAGCGATAGTTTGAGCGACATCAACGACGCTGCAGTACTTGCCCGGCGCACAGTTTTTTTACCTATGCTCGGCCTTCCTGCCCTCTTTTCGTCTGGAGTCGCCATGCCTTTCCCGTACCTGACAGCACTACCCAGCGCACTGCTGGCCGCCAGCCTGCTCACCCTGGCGCCCGGGGGTTCGCACGCCGCCACGGCCATCAAGCCCGCCGCGACGGGCGATGCGCCTGCCCTGCCCGCCTACCAGGCCGACCTGAGCCAGACCACGGTGTCCGGTCTGTCCTCGGGCGCCTTCATGGCGGCGCAGTTTGCCGTCGCCTATTCGGCCACCGTGACAGGTGCCGGCATCATCGCGGGCGGCCCGTATTTCTGCTCGGGCCAGCCGGGCCGCTTCCCCTACATTCCCTATCTGACGAATGCCCTGAGCACCTGCATGAACCCGGCGTCCGCGCAGGTGCCGCCGCCTGTGGCCAGCGAATTGCTGCGCGCGGCAAACGACTTTGCGCGCGCCCGTCTCATCGACGATACGGCCAACCTGAAACGCCAGCGCGTGTATCTGTTCAGCGGCACGAAAGACCAGACCGTGACACGGCCCGTGGTGGAGCAGGTGGGGAAATTCTATGAGCTGGCAGGCACGCCGGCGGCGCAGATCCGCTTCGTCGACACGGTCGGCGCCGGCCATGCCATCATCACCGACAACAACCAGGACAAGGCCTGCGACGTGACGGCGTCACCGTTCATCAACGACTGCGACTTCGTGCAGGCGCGCGACATCCTGCAGCACCTGTACCCGGACCTGCAGCCGTCCTCCGGCAGCCTGACGGGCAAACTGATCGCCTTCAACCAGCGCAGCTTCATCCAGAGCTCGTTCTCCAGCATGAACAATACGGCATACGCCTACATACCGAAGGCGTGCGACAGCGAGAGCTGCCGCGTGCACGTGGTCTTCCACGGTTGCCTGCAAACGACGCAAGCGATCGGCAACCGCTTCTACACCAGCACCGGCTACAACCAGGTAGCCGACGCCAACAAGATCATCGTGCTGTATCCGCAGGCCGAACCCAGCCCCGTCTATCCCTACAATCCGAAAGGCTGCTGGGATTTCTGGGGCTACACCAGCCTCAATCCGATCGATCCGGATTTCTACACGCGCAGCGGCACGCAGATGGACGCGGTCAAGCGCATGCTGGACCGTTTAGGAGCGGCGCGCAACAGCCGTCGATAACGCACGTAAGGGATGCTTGCAAAATCGTGGCGAGCGGCGCCGAGGAGCGGCGCCGCTGCTTTAATCAGGCAGCCTGGATGCCGCCCATGCAGATGTACTTGACGACCAGGTAGTCCTCGATGCCATAGGTCGATCCTTCGCGGCCCAGGCCAGATTGCTTGACGCCGCCGAAGGGCGCGATCTCGTTCGAGATCAGGCCCGTGTTGACGCCGACCATGCCCGTTTCCAGGCCTTCGGCCACGCGCCAGATGCGGCCGATGTCGCGCGAATAAAAGTAGGCGGCCAGGCCGAATTCCGTGTTGTTGGCCAGGGCGACGACTTCATCGTCGGTCTTGAAGCGGAACAGGGGCGCCAGCGGGCCGAAAGTCTCTTCAGTGGCCACGCGCATGTCGTTCGTCACGTCGGCGATGATGGTCGGCTCGAAAAAGCCATTGCCCAGCGCATGGCGCTTGCCACCGGCCAGCAGCCGGCCGCCCTTGGCCAGCGCGTCGGCCACGTGCTCTTCCACCTTGGCGACGGCCTTGGCGTCGATCAGCGGACCTTGCGTGACGCCCGCCTCGATGCCATTGCCCACTTTCAGCTTGGCCACGGCGGCCACCAGCTTGTCGGCAAACGCGTCATACACGCTGTCCTGCACGTACAGGCGGTTGGCGCACACGCAGGTCTGGCCCGCATTGCGATACTTCGAGGCGATGGCCCCTTCCACGGCCGCATCCAGGTCGGCGTCGTCGAAGACGATGAAAGGCGCATTGCCGCCCAGTTCCAGCGACAATTTCTTGACCGTCGGCGCGCACTGCTCAAACAGCAAACGGCCCACCTGGGTCGAGCCCGTAAACGTCAGCTTGCGCACGATGGGGTTCGAGGTCATTTCGCCGCCGATGTCTTTCGGCGCGCCCGTGACGATGCTGAACACACCCGCCGGCACGCCCGCGCGCTCGGCCAGCACGGCCAGCGCCAGCGCGGAAAACGGCGTCGCTTCGGCCGGTTTCAGGACCATCGGGCAGCCGGCGGCCAGGGCGGGGCCGACTTTGCGCGTGATCATCGCGGCAGGGAAATTCCACGGCGTGATGGCGGCGCACACGCCGATCGGTTCCTTGGTCACCACCAGGCGGCGGTCCGGCCATGGCGATTGCAGGGTCTCGCCGGAAACGCGCTTGCCTTCTTCGGCAAACCACTCGATGAACGAGGCGCCAAACTGCACTTCGCCCTTCGCTTCCGGCAAGGGCTTGCCCTGCTCGGTGGTCATGATCAGCGCCAGGTCGTCGGCATTTTCCAGGATCAGGTCATGCCAGCGGCGCAGCACGGCCGCGCGTTCCTTGGCGGTCTTCTTGCGCCAGGAGGGCCAGGCGGCATTGGCCGCCTCGATGGCGCGGCGCGTCTCGGCTGCGCCCATCAGGGGCACGGTGCCCAGATGCTCGCCGGTGGCGGGATTGCTCACGTCGAGCGTCTGGCCACCATCGGCATCGACCCAGGCTCCGTTCAGGTAAGCCTGGTGACGCAACAAGGTAGGATCTTTCAACTGCAGCATGTGGATCTCCGGTCTGGTTTGAATTATCGACGGGGGATACTATGCCACAGCGCGGCCGATTCCGCAGGCGCGGCGCGGATTTACTCGACCTTGAAAGACGACAGTTTCGGGTCCGGCGCCGGGTATTCGAGCTTCATGGCCTGCAGCGTTTCCAGCAGTAGGGACGCCACCACCAGGTTGCGCTGCGTCTTGGAATTGGACGGCACCACGTACCACGGCGCATGGTCGGCATCGGTCTCGCGGATCGCCGTTTCATAGGCGCGCTGATACAAGTCCCACTTCTTGCGCTGGGCGATATCGTTGGGATCGAACTTCCACTGGCGGTCGGGATCGTCGAGCCGCTCCTGCAACCGTCCCCGTTGCTCGTCCTTCGAGATATGCAGGAAGACTTTCAGGATGACGGTGCCCGTTTCGCTCAGCATGCGCTCGAAATCGCGGATCTGCGCATAGCGGCGCTGGCATTCGGCCTTGTCGATCATGTCCTGCACGCGCGTGATCAGCACATCCTCGTAATGGCTGCGATTGAAGATGGCGATCTCGCCCTTGACCGGCACGTGCTGGTGCACGCGCCACAGGTAATCGTGCGCCAGTTCGATATCGGTGGGGCCCTTGAACGCCACGGCGCGGATGCCCATCGGGTTGATATTGCTGAAGATGGCCTTCACCGTGCCATCCTTGCCCGAGGTATCCATGCCCTGCAAGACCAGCAGCACCTTCTTTTTGTGCTGCGCATAGAGCATGCTCTGGCACTCGGCGATCTGCGCCGTCAACGCCACGGTTTCCTCGCGGTCCAGGGCCTTGCACTGGGCTGGCGTCAGCTTCTTGTTGGCCGCCTTGGTGGCGGCGCCGAGCAGGCGCTTGCCGGCGAATTCCTCGTTCAGATCAAAACCCTTGCCGGCCCGGAATTGCGTGCGCGCCTTCATGCCGCCACCGCCAGCTTGCGGTGCTCGATTTTTGTGCAATGGTCCATCACCACGTCCAGGCCCGCCGCCCGCGCCAGCTGCGCCGCCTCTTCATTGACGACGTCGAGCTGCAGCCACAAACAGCCGGCCTTGACGGCGACGGCTTCCTCGGCGATGGGCAGGATATCTGTCGGCTTGCGGAAGCAGTCGACGATGTCGATGCGCGCCGGCGCGACGGCCGCCGCAGCTTCCGCCAAGTTGGCGTAGGCGCGCTGTCCCAGCACGTCACGCCCGGCGAGGGCCGGATTGACGGGCAATACGCGGTAGCCATGCCGCAGCAGGTAGTCGGCCACTTCGTGGCTGGCGCGTTCGGGCTTGTCGGACATGCCGACGATGGCGATGATGCGGCTGTCTTGCAGGATGCGGGCGATGTTGGACATATTCTGGTCTATGAGGCGTGCGACATTGCCCGCCTAGCGTAGCAGATTCCCGTCCCGCCGGGAGCTAGCCAGAAGACTTAGCCGTACGCACGGCCGCCATCTGCGCCACAAATGCGCGCGCGCGCGCCGTCACGGCCGCGTAATCTCCCGTGGCGCCCGGACCACTGAGGCTGCCGCCGATGCCCACGGCCACGGCGCCGCTGGCAAACCATGCATGCAGGTTCTCCACCGTCACGCCGCCCGTCGGCATCAGCGGCGCTTGCGGCAAGGGTGCGCGCAGGGCCTTGATGTAGGCGGGGCCGAACATTTCGGCCGGGAAGACCTTGACGATATCGGCGCCCGCCTGCAGGGCCGTGACGATCTCCGTCGGCGTCATCGCGCCCGGCATGGACAACACCTGGTAGCGCTGGCACAGCGCGATGGTCTCCACGTTGACGCTGGGCGAAATGATGAACTGGGCGCCGGCCAGGATGGCGGCGCGCGCCGTTTCCGTATCGAGCACCGTGCCCGCGCCCAGCAACACCTCTTGGCCATGGCGTTCGCGCAGGGTGCGCAGCACGCCCAGGGTATCGGGCGTGGTGAAGGCCACTTCCAGCGCCGTGATGCCGCCGGCAATGCACGCCTCGGCGATCTGCACGGCCGCCTGCGCGGAAGAGGCGCGCACGATACCGACGATGCCCCGCTCGATAATGCCATTGAAAACCATGTGCTTCTGCATCTGCTCTCTCCTGTCAGGCCGGCAGGGCGCCAAAGCGCACTTCCGGCAAACCGCGCAAGCCAGGCTGGCGCGCATGAAACAATCCGCCGGCCAGCGGTTCGCCCGCCAACTGCGCCGGGGTCAAGCTTTCCTGCGCCGTGGTGACGAACAATTCATCGTAGTGCGGGCCGCCCAGGCTCACGCAGCTGGGCTGCGAGACGGGCAAGGTGATCGCCCGCTCGACGCTGCCGTCCGGCGCGAAGCGCAAGACCCTGCCCGCGCCCCACTGCGCGCTCCACAAGTGGTCATGCGCATCGATGGTGGCGCCGTCGGCGGCACCCGGTCCCGGGTCGAGCACGGCAAACACGCGCACCCGGCTGGCGTCGCCGCCCAGATAATCATCCCAGCGGTAGATCGCCTTCTTCATCGAGTCGCAGAAATACATGGCCGTGCCATCGACGCTGAAGCAGATGCTGTTCGAGATGGCGATGGGCGGCAGCGGCAGCCGTTCCAGGCTCAAGTCCAGGTTGAGGCGATAGAAGCTGGCGATGGCATCGCGGCACGGGCGTTCATCGAGCGTGCCGAAGACAAAGCGTCCCTGGCGGTCGCAGCGGCCATCGTTCAGGCGCGTCATGGGCAAGTCGCCCTCCACCGTGTGCAAGGGCGTGACGGCCCCGCTGCGCACGTCGAACCAGGCCAGGCGCGAGGCCAGGCCCAGCAGCAGTACGTCGTCGCGGTCCGTCAGCGCAAAGCACGCCAGGCGCTCGGGCATGTCCCAGCGCAAGCGTTCGCCAGTGGCCAGCACCAGCGCATGCAGCTGGCAGCCTTCGATATTCGTCCAGAAAACGCGGCCGCTGCGTTCGCACCAGCGCACGCCCTCGCCCAGGAAATCCTGCGCATCGACCAGTAATTGGGCCTGTGTCCCCATCATTTTTTTCCTTTTAGTGTGATTCGCGCGGCACGGCCGAACCCCGGCAACCGACGAGGAAATCGAGGTCCGCGCCTTCGTCGGCCTGCGTCACGTGCTTGATGTACATGGACTGGTAACCGCCGCGCATGGCCGGCTCGGGAGCGCGCCACTCTGCGCGTCGGCGCGCCAGTTCGGCCTCGTCGACGTCCAGGTGCAAGCGCCGTCCCGCCACGTCCAGTTCTATCATGTCGCCGTCGCGCACCAGCGCCAGCGGCCCGCCCACGGCCGCTTCCGGCGCCACGTGCAGCACCACCGTGCCGTAGGCCGTGCCGCTCATGCGCGCGTCCGAAATGCGCACCATGTCGCGCACGCCCTGCTCCAGCAGTTTTTTCGGCAGTCCCATATTGCCCACTTCGGCCATGCCAGGATAGCCCTGCGGGCCGCAATTTTGCAGCACCATCACGCAGCTGGCGTCGATATCGAGCGCGGGATCGTCGACGCGCTTTTTATAATGCTCGATGCTGTTGAAGACGACGGCGCGGCCACGGTGCTGCATCAGCTCGGGCGACGCGGCCGAGGGCTTGATGACGGCGCCGCGCGGGGCCAGGTTGCCCTGCAGGACGGCGATGCCGCCTTCGTCCTTGAAGGGCTGCGCCAGCGGCGTGATCACCTCGGGATTGAAATTTTCCGCTTCGGCCACGTTGACGGCCATGCTGGCGCCCGTGACGGTGAGCGCCTCGCCATGCAGCTTGCCCAGCAGGTCGCGGATGATCACGGGCAGGCCGCCCGCATAGTAAAAATCCTCCATCAGGTACTGGCCCGACGGCATCAGGTTGAGCAAACAGGGAATGTCGCGGCCCAGGCGGTCCCAGTCGGCCAGGCGCATGTCCACGCCGATGCGCCCGGCAATGGCCAGCAGGTGGATCACGGCATTGGTCGAGCCGCCGATGGCGCCGTTGACCATGATGGCGTTTTCAAACGCTGCGCGCGTGAGGATCTGCGACAGTTTCAGGTCTTCATGCACCATGTCGACGATGCGCCGGCCCGTCAGCTGCGCCTGCAGCTTGCGGCGCGCATCGACGGCGGGAATGGCCGCGTTGCCGGGCAGGGTCACGCCCAGCGCCTCGACCATGCTGGCCATGGTGGAAGCGGTGCCCATGGTCATGCAGTGGCCGGCGGAACGCGACATGCACGATTCGGCCTGCTTGAATTCGTTTGAGGTCATGCGCCCGGCGCGCACGTCTTCGGAAAACTTCCACACATCCGTGCCCGAGCCGATCGGCTTGCCCCGGTAATTCCCGTTCAGCATGGGGCCGCCCGACAGCACGATGGTGGGCAAATCCACGCTGGCCGCGCCCATCAGCAGGGCCGGGGTGGTCTTGTCGCAGCCCGTCAGCAGCACCACGCCGTCGATGGGATTGGCGCGGATCGATTCCTCGACGTCCATGCTGGCCAGGTTACGGAACAACATGGCCGTCGGGCGCAGATTCGTCTCGCCCAGCGACATCACGGGAAATTCGACGGGAAAGCCGCCCGCCTCGAGCACGCCACGCTTGACCATCTCGGCCAGGTCGCGAAAATGGCCATTGCAGGGCGTCAGCTCGGACCAGGTATTGCAGATGCCGATGACGGGCCGGCCATCGAAGGCATCGCTCGGATAACCCTGGTTCTTCATCCAGCTGCGGTGAATGAAACTGTCCTTGTCGTCGCCGCCAAACCACGCTTGCGAACGCAAGGGGCGCTTTGTTTTCAGCCCGCTCATGCGGCCTCCTGCAGGGAAATCAAGCCGCGCGCGGCGGCGATCAGCAAGGCGCCATGGCCCGCCATATTCGCTTGCTGCACATCGTCGACGACGATGCGCTTGCCATAGAAAAATCCGTGTTCCTCGATCAGCAAGGTCAAGGCCTCGCGCAGCATCGGTTTGCCGGTGATGACAAGCGTGGAGTCGGGCCGCATCTGTATGGCCGTGCTGTTGCGCAGCGCCAGCAGGTCACCACTGAGCACGGCGCCCATCAGGAAATTGGCGCGTTCGTTACGCTCGACGGCGCTGAACTGGCCCAGCGTGCGCACGCTGAAACAGGCGCGTGCCAGGCCCGTCTTTTGCGCCGCGACGGCACCGGCCAGCAGCATCTTCGGTATCAGCACCTCGGCGAATGCGCCGTCGACCGACTGGCGGATCAAGGTGTGCTGCGAGATCGCTTGCAGCAGTTCGCCGGCGATGGTGGTGGCGCAGCCGAGGATGCGGCCCTGTTCGTCCACGCTGACCAGCTTGGTGTGCGAGCCGGGCATGATCAGCGTGGCCGCACCGCGCAACTGCAGGCGCTCGAGCAGCCCGACGACTTCCGTCTCCTCGCCGCGCATCATGTCCATCGCCTCGACGTTATGCAGGCCGATGGCACCATGCTGGTTGCGCACGCCGGGAATCAGCCACAGGGGCTGCGCCAGCACGTCGGGCAAATCCACCGCCTGCATGCCCTGCGCCAGCTGGGCCAGGCCGGCGGGCGCCGGCACATGCGGCACTTCCCGCACCCCCATGGGCGAACTGATCATGCCCGAAGCGAGCGCCAGGTCCACGGCGGACGGCGCGATACCGGCGCTGGCCAGCACGCTGGCGATGGTGTCGCGCAGCGCCTGTTTCAACGCGCCGTTATGGCCGTCGATGGCGGTATTGCGCACGCCCGTTTCCAGCTGCGCCTGGGCGACGACGGCGCCGGCGCGCCACAGCAAGGTACGCGTATTGGTGGTGCCGGCATCGATGGTGAGTATGTTCATGGGCAGGTTCGCAGCGTCGGTAAGGAGCAAAAATAAATGAGGGAAAAACTACCTCATGGTAGAACTGCCCCGCATATCTGACCAATCACTTATTTGACATCATTGATACCGCTTCGGATATGTCAAAGGCGTCAAGATCCTGCACGCCCAAACGGTAGGCGAGCTGGAACCGCCTCACCTGTCCCGGCTGCAATTGCACGCCCTGCGCCAGCAGGGAAAAACAGCGCGCATCGGAATACAGATGACAGCTGTCCTGGGTGCTGGAAAAACGCAGGACCCGGCCGGAGGCGGGATCGGCCACCCGCGCCGCCTCGCGCAGCTGGCCGCTGCCCGTCCAGTAAAAGTCATGCCGGAATCCTGCCGATTGCGCCAGCGCGGGCCAGGCCAGGCGCGACGCGAGCGGCGCCGGCTGGCGGAAGTCAAACGCGCTGCCCGCCACGTCGAACGGAGCGCTGCAAGAGTGGCCGCCAGGCCAGTAGCGGTCCGCGGCCAGACGCAGCACATGGTCGCCCACGGCGACGCGGCCGCCCTGCAGATTGAAGCGGGGCGCGGCAAGCGCAAAACAGGAAACCGTATCGGCCGTGGCGGCGCAGTCGAGGTGCAGGCTGCCATCGTCGTCAAGCCGGTAGGCCAGGCGCACCGACAGGCCGTCCTGCGCCAGGTGCAGCAACAGCTTGCCGTCGTCCGGCGGGTCGCACCGCCAGCCCGTGGACGACCGTGCCGCAGGGAGCCCGGCGCCCAGCACGTCGGCCAGGCGGCCATAGCGGTCGGGCGCCCACCAGGCCCGTACGCTGGCATCGTGCGCGTCGATGGCCACGCGCATGCCGCGCGCATTGCGCAGCAGATGCATCATGGTGCCTGCCCGGGGGCTGGCGGTGGCCGGCTGCGCTGCTGGAATTCGCGCGGCGTGCAACCGAGTTCGCGCTTGAAGACGGCATGCATGTACTGCACCGTGGTAAAGCCGCAACGCACGGCCACCTCGGCCACCTGCCCCGGCCCGCGCGCCAGCAGGGTCTTGGCCGCATCGAGCTTGAAATGCAGGATCTCGTCGTGCACGCTGCGCCCCAGCTCATGGCGGAAGTGCGCTTCAAGCGAGGAACGCGACACGCCCACGTAATCGGCCACCTGCTCCGTCTTGATGCCCTGGCAGGCGTACTGGCGGATGAAGTGGCGCGCCTGCATCACCTGCGGATGCTGGAAGGGCTGGTGGCGCGTGGAAGCGAGCACGTTCAGGCCGGCCGGCGGCACCAGGATGCGCGTGCCGGACAGGCGCGCGCCGTTGAGCATCTGGTGCAGCAAATGCGCGGCCGTGCGGCCCATTTCCTCGGTGCCCTGGATCACGGAACTCAAGGGAATGCGCGTGAGCATGCGCGCCAGCGGATCGTTGTCAATGCCGATCAGGGCCACTTGCTCCGGCACGGCGATGCCCGCGTGCATGCACGCTTGCAGCAACTGGCGCGCGCGCGCGTCGCTCACCGCGATGATGCCAACGGGTTTTTCCAGGCTGTTGAGCCAGGCGATCTGCTGCTCCACCGCCTCGTCCCACGCGGGCGCGCTGGTAGCCAGGCCACGGTACACGTCGGCGCGCATGTGGTCGCGCTCCATCAAGGCGCAAAACGCCGTTTCCCGTTCCTGCGCCCAGCGGTTGACATCCGCCTCGGGCAGGCTGAAACAGGCGAAGCGCGTCAAGCCCGCTACCACCAGGTGTTCATAGGCCAGCTTGACGATCTTGAAATTATCGGTCGCCACGTACGGGATGCCGGCCGGGTAATCGTCCGTGCGCGCATACGAGCCGCCCACGGCCACCACGGGCAGGCGGCTGTGCGCCAGCGCCGCGCAGACGGCCGGATCGTCGAAATCGGCGATGATGCCGTCGCCCTGCCAGCGCTCGATGCCGGGCAGGCGGCAGCGAAAATCCTCTTCCAGGAACAAGTCCCACGACACGCGCGTGGTGTTCAGGTAGGCGGCGATGCCCGCGATGATGTCGCGGTCGTAGATTTTATTCCCGTTAAACAGCAGCGCGATCCGGTGCGCGGTCGGCATCTTCATGGTGTCTCCTCGCGTGCCAGATCGTTTCACGGCTATCTGCGTCCGGCTCGCGTGCTGACATCGACCCACACGGCCAAAGTGAGGATACTGCCTTTCACGATCATCTGCCAGTAGGTGTCCACGTCCAGCATGGACATGCCGTTATCGAGGCTGGCCATCACCAGCGCGCCGATCAGGGCGCCGTACACGGTGCCAGAGCCGCCGCGCATCGAGGTGCCGCCGATGAAGCAGGCGGCGATGGCATCGAGTTCGCTGAAGGTGCCGGCCGAGGGCGAACCTGCCGCCAGGCGGCCCGTGTTGATCAGGCCAGCGAGCGCGCACATCAGGCCCATGATGCCGAAGATCCACAGCTTGACGGCTTTGACGTTGATGCCGGACAAACGCGTCGCTTCCATATTGCTGCCGACGGCGTAGATGCGGCGGCCGAACACGGTCTGGCTGGTGATGTAGCTGAACAGTCCCAGCAGCGCCAGCAACAGCAGCACGGGCAGCGGGATGCCTTCATAGCCGTTCAGGGTCCGCACGAAGGCATACAGCACGGCGCCGATGACGGCCAGGCGCAGGCCGTCGGCCCAGGGCGCAGTCTGCGGCAAGCCATGCTGGGCGCGGCTGGCGCGCGCGCGCCACGTCAAAAAGGCGGCCAGCAGGAACAGGCCGATGCCCAGCACGATGCCGGGCACCGCGGGCAGGTAGCCCTGTCCCAGGTAGACCATCGGCTCGGAGACGGGCGCGATCGTGATGCCGCCCGTGATGCCCAGCAGGATGCCGCGGTACGCGAGCATGCCGCCCAGGCCGACAATGAAGGACGGGATGCCCCGGTACGCCGTCAGGTAGCCGTTGAGCAGGCCGATCACCAGGCCACAGCCGAGTACGGCCATCAGGTTCAGCGCCAGCGGCCAGTGCTGCGTGACGTCCAGCACGGCGGCGATGCCGCCGAGTAGTCCCAGCAGGGAGCCGATCGACAGGTCGATCTCGCCGGCGATAATCACCAGCACCATGCCGCAGGCGAGGATGCCGGTGACGGACATCTGGCGCAGCAGGTTCGACAGGTTGCGCGGCGTGAGGAAGCTGCCCTGCGTTTTCCACGAAAAAAAGGCCCAGATCAGCGCCACGGCGATCAGCAGGGCCAGCATCTTGTATTGGGTGAACAGCTGTTTGATACTGTGCGGTTTCATGCTGCGGGTTCCTTGTTTGCGGTGTTGGCGGCAGGCGCCGGGCGCTGGTCCAGCGCCGCCGCCAGCACGGTTTCCTGGCTCAGGCCATCGTTGATAAAGTCGCCGCGCAGGCGGCCTTCGCCCATCACCAGCACGCGGTCGGACACGCCCAGCACTTCGGCCAGTTCCGACGAGACCATGATGATGGCCACGCCCCGGTCAGCCAGCGCCAGCATCAGTTTGTAGATTTCATATTTGGCGCCCACGTCCACGCCGCGCGTGGGTTCGTCGAGGATCAGCACGCGCGGGCGCGTCAGCAGCATCTTGGCCAGCACGGCCTTTTGCTGGTTGCCGCCCGACAGGCTCGTAATGGGCAGCGACGGGCTGGCCGCCTTCAGTTCCAGCTGCGCGATCTCGCCGCGCACGGCCGTCAATTCCGCCTCGCCATCGATGCGCGTGGCACGCGCAAATTCCTCCAGCACGGCCAGGGTGATGTTCTGCCCCACGTCCAGATCCGGCACGATGCCGTGATGCTTGCGGTCTTCCGGCACCATGGCCAGGCCCATGGCAATCGCCTTTTGCGGCGACGAAGTGTCGATGCGGCGGCCATCGAGCCACACTTCGGCCTGGCATGGCCCCTGGTAGGCGCCAAACAGGGCCGAGACGAGCTCCGTGCGTCCCGCCCCCACCAGGCCGGCGATGCCGAGGATCTCGCCACGGCGCAGGGTGAACGACACATCGTCGACCCGCTTGCGCTGCGGGTTGTCGGCGTCGATGCAGCTCACGTGGCGCGCCTCGAACAGCACTTCGCCGATAGGTGCCGGCTGCGCACGCTGCGGATACAGCTGGCTCATTTCACGACCCACCATCTGCGCGATGATGCGCTCGACGTTCATCTGCGCCATCGGCGTGGTGGCGATATGCTTGCCGTCGCGGATGACGACGATGGTGTCGCAGATGGCCGCCACTTCATCGAGCTTGTGCGAAATGTAGATGCAGGTGACGCCCTTGGCCTTCAGCGCGCGCAGGATATCGAGCAGCACGGCGATTTCCGAGGCCGTCAGCGACGACGACGGCTCGTCGAGTATCAGCAGGCGCGCATTCTTGTTGAGCGCCTTGGCGATTTCCACCAGCTGCTGGTGTCCGCCGCCATAGTTCATGACCGGCATCGCCACGTTCAGTTCAGGAATTTTCAGTTCGCGCAGCAGCTCGTCGGCGCGCTTGTACATGGCCGCGTAATGCATGCGCCCGCCGGGCAGGGTAAGCTCGCGGCCCATGAAGATATTCTCGGCCACGGACAGCTGCGGCACCAGCATCAGTTCCTGGTGGATGATGATGATGCCCGCGTCTTCCGTGTCGCGGATCGATTGCGCGCGCAGGGGCTGGCCATCCCACAGGATCTCGCCATCCCAGGTGCCGTGCGGGTACACGCCGGACAGCACCTTCATCAGGGTCGACTTGCCGGCGCCATTCTCGCCGCACAGGCCGATGCACTCGCCGGCCCGCACCTGCAGGTCGATGCCGTCGAGCGCACGGACACCGCCAAACTGTTTGACGATGCCTTTCATTTCAAGCAGATAGTCGGACATGCTCACTCTCGTTGCGGATACGGGACAATGTCGGATTACGCGGCGCCCATGGCGCCGCTAATCCGACCTACCGGTAAAAACGGGTAGAAAACCACAGGCTGGAAGACCGGCGTAGGTCGGCTTAGCGCGCAGCGCGTAAGCCGACACCACCACCAGCGTTTTCCGGAGCCGGCGGATGTCGGATTACGCTACGCTAATCCGACCTACGTCCAATATTCTCGAGGGACTTAATTACCCAGCTGCGCCTTGGTATAGAAACCGTCATCGACGAGAATGTTCACATTCGCCTTGGTCAAGGGCGTGGGTTTGAGCAGCACCGTGCTGACTTTTTTCAGGCCGTTGTCATAGCTGGAGTTGTAGGCGGGCTTTTCATTGCGCGCCAGTTGCACGGCCAGCTTGGCCGCTTCTGCGGCAATGGTTTTCAGGGGTTTGTAGACGGTCATCGACTGCGTGCCGGCGATGACGCGTTTGACCGCCGCCAGGTCGGCGTCCTGGCCCGAGACCGGCACCTTGCCGGCCAGTTTTTGCGCGGCCAGGGCCTGGATGGCGCCGCCGGCCGTGCCGTCGTTCGAGGCGACGATGGCGTCGATCTTGTTGCCGTTGGCCGTCAGCGCGTTTTCCACGATGGATAGCGCTTCGGTGGCGCTCCAGTCCTTCACCCACTGCTGGCCGACGATCTTGATGTCGCCCTTGTCGATGAACGGTTTGAGCACCTTCATCTGGCCTTCGCGCAGCATCTTGGCGTTGTTGTCGGTCGGCGAACCGCCCAGCAAATAGTAATTGCCTTTCGGCTGCAGCTTGGTCACGCCTTCGGCCTGCATCTCGCCCACTTTCTCGTTGTCGAACGAGATATACGCATCGATATCGGCGTTCAGGATCAGGCGGTCATACGACAGCACCTTGATGCCGGCCTTTTTCGCTTCCTTGACGGTGTTATTGAGCACCGTCGCGTTGAACGGCACGATCACCAGCACGTCCACGCCGCGCGAAATCAGGTTTTCGATCTGCGAAATCTGGCGCTGTTCGCTGGCATCGGCCGACTGCACGAAGACCTTGGCGCCCTGCTTCTCGGCGGCGGCGATGAAGAAGTCGCGGTCGCGCGTCCAGCGCTCGACGCGCAAATCGTCGATGGAAAAGCCGATTTTCGGGTTTTTCGCATCGGCCAGGGCGGCGCTGCTGCTCAAAGCCAGCATGGCGGTCATGATGGCTGCACTGATGATCTTGTTCATTGTGTGTCTCCTTGTTGGATTTTTTAACTACATTTTTTAACTGCGGGGTACTGCTGAAAATTTTATGTCTGTGGTGGTGTCGGGTTACGCGCGGAGCGCTAACCCGACCTACCGCGACCTGCCTGCTAATGGTTGTGGCGGGGCAGGGTCTGGCCCACGGCGCGGTATTTCAGCGCCAGCTCCATGCAGGCGCCCGTTTCCAGCTGGCCCACGCTGGCGCGGTAGAGCTCCTGCCACGGCGTGGCGCTGTCGTTGACGGGCGGCGGCAATTCCTGGGCGCGGCGCGTCAGTTCAGCCACATCGACCAGCATGTCGCACTGGCCCCCGTTCAGGTCCACGCGGATGATGTCGCCCGTGCGCAGCAGCGCCAGGCCGCCGCCGA
Organism: Janthinobacterium sp. GW822-FHT07H11; assembly: GCF_058798615.1. Lineage (NCBI taxonomy): Bacteria > Pseudomonadati > Pseudomonadota > Betaproteobacteria > Burkholderiales > Oxalobacteraceae > Janthinobacterium > Janthinobacterium sp. GW822-FHT07H11. The sequence goes on along the minus strand of NZ_CM179507.1, from coordinate 442,682 downwards.
CGGCGCTTTCCGGCGACGCGTTCAGGATCGAGGGACTGTCCGAGGTACCCGACTGGCGCCCGTCGCCCAGGGTCGGCAAATTCAGGATCCCCGCCTTCAGCAAGGCATCGGGCGGCTGCATGTTGACCACTTCGGCCGAACCGGGCCAGCCCACGGGACCGGCACCGCGCATGACCAGCATGCAGCTGTCGTCGATGTTGAGCGCCGGGTCGTTGATGCGCGCGTGGTAGTCGCTTGACCCGTCAAAGACGATGGCGCGCGCCTCGAACACGCCCTCGCTGCCGGGGCGCGACAGGTAGCGCTCGCGGAAAGCGGGCGAGATCACGCTGGTCTTCATGATGGCAAAATCGAACAGGTTTCCCTGCAAGGCCATGAAACCGGCCTTTTCCTTCAGCGGCGCGGCAAACGGGCGGATCATCTCGCGGTCCGCGCTCTCGCGGTCTTGCAAGTTCGCCGCCATGCTCAGGCCCGTGACCGTCAACCGGTCCGCGTGCAGCAGGCCCGCCTGCTGCAACTCCCACATCACGGCCGGCACGCCGCCGGCGCGGTGGAAGCGTTCGCCCAGGTATTTGCCGGCCGGCTGCATGTTCAACAGCAGCGGCACGTCGTAGCCATGTTCCATCCAGTCGCTCGAGTGCAATGCCACGCCCGCATGGCGCGCCATGGCCATCAGGTGCGGCTGGGCGTTGGTGGAGCCGCCGATGGCCGCGTTGACGATGATGGCGTCCAGGAAGGCCTCGCGCGTGAGGATGCTCGACGGGCGCACGTCGTCATGCGCCATGCCGACGATGCGGCGCCCCGTTGCATAGGCGATCTGGCCCCGTTCGCGGTATGGCGCGGGGATGGCCGAGCAGCCCGTCAGAGACATGCCCAGCGCCTCGGCCAGCGCATTCATGGTCGATGCCGTGCCCATGGTGTTGCAGTGGCCGGCCGACGGCGCCGAGGCGGCGGCGATCTGCAGGAATTTATCGTTGTCGATCAGGCCGGCGGACAGCTGGCGGCGGCCCTTCCAGATGGCGGCGCCGGAACCGACCAGTTCGCCGTCCATCCAGCCGTCAAGCATGGGGCCGCCCGACAGCACGATGGCGGGAATGTCCACCGTGGCCGCGGCCATCAATTGCGCCGGCGTGGTCTTGTCGCAGCCCGTCGTCAGCACCACGGCGTCGATCGGATAGCCATGCAGGATCTCCACCAGGCCCAGATACGCGAGGTTGCGGTCCAGCGCGGCCGTGGGACGGCGGCAGTTCTCGAAGATCGGATGCAGCGGAAATTCCATCGGGATGCCGCCCGCGTCGCGGATGCCGTCGCGCACGCGCTGGGCCAGCTCCAGGTGGATGCGGTTGCAGGGACTGATGTCGCTGCCGCTTTGCGCAATGCCGATGATGGGCCGGCCCGAACGCAGCTCCTCGGCCGTGATGCCGTAGTTCATGAAGCGCTCGAGGTATAGCGCCGTCATGTCGATATGATCGGGATTGTCGAACCAGTCCTGCGAGCGGAAGCGCCGCGCCTGGCGTGGGGGTTGGGCTGGAATGCTCATGCGCCGTACCAGCCTGCATCGACATAGTATTCGCGTCCCGCGCACTTGGCGGCGTTGTCGGACGCCAGGAACAGCGCCAGCGCCGCCACGTCTTCCGGCTCCACGCGCAGTTGCAGGCATTGTCCCTGCAGGATCACGGCTTCCGCTTCCGGCGTATGCCACAGCCGCTCCTGACGCGGCGTGCGTACGGCGCCGGGAATGATGCAGTTGACGCGGATGCCATCGGCACCCAGGTCGCGCGCCAGGCCGCGCGTCAGGCCTTCGATGCCGGCTTTCGCCGTCATGTAGATCGACAGGTTCGCCTGCGCCAGATGCCAGGAAATCGACCCCAGGTTGAGGATCACGCCGCTGCCCTTGGCGCGCATGGCCGGCGCCACTGCCTGGGCGCAGAAATACTGGTGGCGCAGGTTGACGGCGATGCGTTCATCCCAGTAGGCGGGCGTGACGTCCTGCAGCTGGTGGCGGTCGTCATTGGCCGCGTTGTTGACGAGGATATCCGTGGCACCCGCGCGGTGTTCGATGTCGGCAAAGGCGGCGGCCAGCGCGTCCAGATCCGTCAGGTCGCAATAGCGGAAAACCGGCGGCTGCGGCAGGTGCGCCAGCTTTTCCTGCAGCGCCAGCGATGCTACACGGGCGATATCGAGAAAGGTGACGTGGGCGCCCTGGCGCGCGAACGCCTCGACGATGGCCACGCCGATGCCGGTGCCGCCGCCCGTGATGACGACGCGCTGGCCTGCCAGGCTGGGGTAAGTTGCATGCTGCATGTTATCTCTCTTTTAAAAAAATCGGATCAAAGCAAACCGCGTTTGGACAGGTTCTGGTACAGCGCGCGCACGCCGAACGTCCAGGGGGCAATCGCATCGCAGCGCTGCACTTCGTTGACCAGCGCGCCCAGCGCGGCGCTGGCAATCGTCACGCGGTCGCCCAGGTGGTGCGTGAAGCCGCCGCCCTGCGCGCCGCGGTCCTTTACGGGCGAGAACATGGTCCCGAGGAACAGCATGAAGCCGTCCGGATACTGGTGGTACTGGCCTGCCGTCTGGCGCACCAGGTCGAGCGGGTCGCGGCTGATCTCGCGCATGAAGCTGGCACCTTCCAGCACAAAGCCGTCGTCCGCGCCCTCGATCAGCAGCGACACTTCCGCCTGGCGCACGGTATCGAGCGTGAAGTGGTCGTCGAACAGGCGGATGAAGGGGCCGATGGCGCAGGAACCGTTGTTATCCTTGGCCTTGCCCAGCAAGAGGGCGCTGCGCCCTTCGATGTCGCGCAGGTTGACGTCATTGCCCAGGCTCGCTCCCAGCACCTCGCCGCGGCTGTTGACGGCCAGGACGATCTCCGGTTCCGGGTTGTTCCAGGCGGACGATGGCAGCAAGCCCACCTGCGCGCCGCAACCCACCGACGACATCGGCTGCGCCTTGGTAAACACTTCCGCATCGGGGCCGATGCCCACTTCCATGTATTGCGACCAGGCGCCACGTTGCTGCAGCTGCTGTTTCAGCCGCTGCGCCGCCTCCGAGCCGGGTTTTAATGCGGACAGGTCGCCCCCCAGTGTCGTTTGCAGGGCGGCGCGCAAGCTCGCGGCGCGTGCCGCGTCGCCGCCCGCCTGTTCCTCGATCACCCGTTCGAGCAGGCTGACGGCGAAGGTGACGCCGCAGGCCTTGACAGCCTGCAGGTCGCACGGCGCCAGCAGCATCGGCCTATCCAGCGGCGCAGCCAGCGCCTGTTCCAGCAGCGCCTGCACGGGGCCGAGCGCGATGCCGGGCGCATGGCGGGCGATATCGAGCGCATCGCTGCGCTCGAACAGCTCGGCCACCGTCGCCACCGTCTGCGTGATGTCGACCACCTCGCCGCCGCGCACGGCGACGACGCAGGGCCCGTCGCGCCAGATGCGGCCGATGAGAAGGGCCTGCGCCAGGTCGGCGGGCAACAGGGAGGCGGGGGAAATCGGCAGCATGGCGGCTTTCAAAAGACGGTGATCGGATGGTGAGGCTTCAAGGTCGGACCGATTCTGCGCGCCGCCATGGGCCACCGCAATTACGAAAATCACCAAATCGGATGATGATTATTGGTATTGCAGTGCATCAAAAAAACTGCCGGCGCGCGCCCTTTTACGGGCGGTTTTTCACGGCCTGGAAAGGCACGATGACGCATCGCATCAATCGTGATCGCGATATCGTTTTGGATATCACCAATGCGAAAAAAGTGATTGGTGAGGGATGGATGGACAAACTAGTATCAGCCGTGGCCTGCAACCGGCCATCCGCACGGAGCCGGCCCGCAGAGACCACGGCCCTGGCACATTCAACTATCGAAGACGGTGGAGACCTGAAATGAAAACAACAATGAAAATGCTGACCGCGAGTCTGGCGCTGGCCATCTCCGGCATGGCGGTAATGCCCTTGGCAAGCGCCGCCGACAAGGGCGCGATCGGCATCTCGATGCCGACCAAGTCGTCCATGCGCTGGATCGCCGACGGCGACAACATGGTCAAGGTATTCAAGGAGCGCGGCTACAAGACGGACCTGCAGTTCGCCGACGACGATATCCCGAACCAGCTGGCGCAGGTGGAAAACATGATCACCAAGGGCGCCAAGGTGCTGGTGATTGCCGCCATCGACGGCACCACCTTGTCGAACGTGCTGCAAAAGGCGGCCGACAAGGGCATCAAGGTCATTTCGTATGACCGCCTGATCCGCGGCACGAAGAACATCGATTACTACGCCACCTTCGACAACTTCCAGGTCGGTGTGCTGCAAGCGGGCTATATCGAATCGGCGCTGAAACTCAAGGAAGGCAAGGGTCCGTTCAATATCGAACTGTTCGGCGGCTCGGCCGACGACAACAATGCGCACTTCTTCTACAACGGCGCGCTGTCGGTGCTAAAACCGTACATCGACAGCGGCAAGCTGGTGGTGCGTTCGAAGCAGATGGGCATGGAAAAGGTCGCCACCCTGCGCTGGGACGGCGCCGTGGCGCAGGCGCGCATGGACAACCTGCTCAGCGCCTACTACGGCAATGCCAGGGTCGACGCGGTGCTGTCGCCGTATGACGGCTTGAGCATCGGCATCCTGTCTTCGCTCAAGGGCGTCGGCTACGGCACACCGAAACAGCCGTTCCCCGTCGTCACGGGCCAGGATGCGGAAATCCCGTCGGTGAAATCGATCATCCGCGGCGAACAGGCATCGACCGTGTTCAAGGACACGCGCGAACTGGCCAAGGTCACGGCGAACATGGTCGACGCGATGATGAGCGGCAAGACGCCGGCCGTCAACGATACCAAGACCTATAACAACGGCGTGAAAGTCGTGCCGTCCTACCTGCTCAAACCGGTCACCGTCGACAAGGCGAACTGGAAGCAGGTGCTCGTCACCGGCAGCGGCTACTACACGGAAGCGCAAGTGAAATAAGCATCCAAGGTACTGAAGGCCCGGCACTGCCGGGCCTTTCGCTTCACGCACGATCAAGAACAAGACTGTCGCACGACCGATGCCCACCAGCGCGGCCGTGCCAGAGAGGTTATATGACGAACACTATCCTGGAAATGCGCGGGATACGCAAAACATTCCCGGGCGTCGTTGCGCTCGACAATGTCAACCTGCGGGTACGCAGCGGCGAGATCCACGCCATCGTCGGCGAAAACGGCGCCGGCAAATCGACCCTGATGAAAGTGCTGAGCGGCGTCTACGGCCATGGCAGCTATACGGGCTACATCGATTACCTGGGCCAGACGCGGCACTTCCGCGGCATCAAGGACAGCGAGGAAATCGGCATCATCATCATCCACCAGGAACTGGCGCTGGTGCCCCAGCTGTCGATCGCCGAGAATATCTTCCTCGGCAACGAGCCATCCCGCATGGGCGTCATCGACTGGGAATACGCGCAAGCGAAGACGCGCGAACTGCTGCAGAAAGTCGGGCTGAAAGAGTCGCCCGACACCCTGATCACCAACCTGGGCGTGGGCAAGCAGCAGCTGATCGAGATCGCCAAGGCGCTGTGCAAGGACGTCAAGCTCTTGATCCTCGACGAGCCGACGGCCAGCCTGAACGAAAGCGACAGCGCGGCCCTGCTCGACCTGCTGCTGGGCCTGAAAGCCCAGGGCATCGCCTCGATCCTGATTTCACACAAGCTCAATGAAATCTCAAGAGTCGCCGATGCCATCACGGTGCTGCGCGACGGGAACACGGTCGACAGTTTCGACTGCCGCACGGAGCCCGTCAGCGAAGACCGCATCATCGAAAAAATGGTCGGGCGCGAAATGGCCGACCGCTATCCGCCGCGCACGCCCAGCATCGGCGAGACCATTTTCGAAGTGCGCGACTGGCGCGTCTTCCACCCCGAGCATGCGGACCGCCCCGTCATCAAGGGCATCAATATGCACGCGAAAAAGGGCGAGATCATCGGCATCGCCGGCCTGATGGGCTCCGGGCGCACGGAACTGGCGATGAGCATTTTCGGGCGCGCCTATGGCCAGCGCATCAGCGGCACGGTGCTCAAGCATGGCCAGGAAATCGACGTCAGCACCATCGGCAAGGCGATCGCGCATGGCCTCGCGTATGTCACGGAAGACCGCAAGGGCCTGGGCCTGATCCTCGAGGAAGACATCCAGAAGAACACCAGCCTGGCCAATCTGGATGCGATTTCGCGGCACATGGTGATCGACGAGCAGCGTGAATTCAGCGTGGCCGAGGAGTTCCGCCGCAAGCTCAAGACCCGTTGCTCGAGCGTGGCGCAAAAGGTGGTCAACCTGTCCGGCGGCAACCAGCAGAAAGTGGTGCTGGCGAAATGGCTGTTTTCGCGCCCCGACGTGTTGATCCTCGATGAACCGAGCCGCGGCATCGACGTGGGCGCCAAGTACGAGATCTACAGCATCATCAGCGAGCTGGCCGCCGAAGGCAAATGCATCATCATGATTTCCTCGGAAATGCCGGAATTGCTGGGCATGTGCGACCGGATCTATGTCATGAACGAAGGCCGCTTCGCGGCAGAACTGAGCGCGGCAGAAGCCTCGCAGGAACGCATCATGCGCGCGATCGTTACACACGGAGAAAACAATGGACAATAAACTGACAGCGGGAACGGCGGCCGGCGCGCCAGCGGCCGCACCGCAAGCGAAAAGCTATGCCGGCTTCCTGAAGAACAATATGCGCGACTACGGCATGCTGCTCTCGCTGATCGTCATCATGGGCTTTTTCCAGTACATGACCGACGGCACCCTGATGCAGCCGCTGAACCTGACGAACCTGGTGCTGCAAAACAGCTACATCGTCATCATGGCGCTGGGCATGCTGATGGTCATCGTGGCCGGCCATATCGATTTGTCCGTCGGCTCGGTGGTCGGCTTCGTCGGCGCGCTGGCGGCGGTATTGATCGTCAACTACGAGATGAACTTTGTCGCCGCCAGCATCCTCTGCCTGCTGGCCGGCGCCGTCATCGGTGGCGCGCAAGGCTATTTTGTCGCCTTCTTCAAGATCCCGTCGTTTATCGTCACGCTGGCCGGCATGCTGGTCTTCAAGGGCCTGACCCTGGCGCTGCTGGCTGGCCAGTCGGTCGGCCCTTTCCCGGAAGGCTTCCAGATGCTCAGTTCGGGCTTCCTGCCCGACCCGTTCGGCGGCGACAACCTGCGCGGCCTGTCGCTGCTGCTGGGCGTGATCGCCGCTTGCGCCCTGATCGTCACCTCGCTGCGCAGCCGCGCCAAGCAACTGAAACACGGCATGGAAAACGAGCCGCGCGCCTTCTTCCTGCTGAAAAACGCCATCTTCGCGGCCGTGATGGTGTATTTCAGTTACCTGCTGGCGTCGTACCGTGGTTTCCCCAATGTGCTGGCCGTGATGTCGCTGCTCATCGTCGCCTACACCTTCATCACCAACCGCACCGTGCTGGGCCGCCGCGTGTATGCCGTGGGCGGCAACGAGAAGGCGGCGCGCCTGTCCGGCATCAAGACGGAACGGGTCAGCTTCTACACCTTCGTCAACATGGGCATGCTGGCCGCGCTGGCCGGCCTGATCTTCGCGGCGCGCCTGAACACGGCCACGCCGAAGGCGGGCACGGGTTTCGAGCTGGACGTGATCGCCGCCTGCTTCATCGGCGGCGCCTCGGCCTCGGGCGGCGTGGGCAAGGTGATGGGAGCCGTCATCGGCGCCTTCATCATGGGCGTGATGAACAACGGCATGTCCATCATGGGCATCGGCATCGATTACCAGCAGGTGATCAAGGGCCTGGTGCTGCTGGCGGCCGTGTTCATCGACGTGATTAATAAAAATAAATGAGAAGAACAAGGAAGTACAGGTTCGAGCCTTAGGGGGCTCTGGCCGGCGTTCGCGCCGGCCTTTTTTATGCAGCAGCCAATCGCGCTGCGCGATCCCCCCACCACGCGGCCTCTTCGAACACGGAAAAGCCCGACAAATCCGCATGCGCGAACAGGATGGCGCCGTCGTGTTCGCGCAAGGCTTTCAAGCCCGCGTTGCTGCGAAATCCCGGCAAGGGCGCCGCCATGGCATGGCCGCGCACGGTGATGTCGACGCGCTCGACGCAGCTGGCAAAATCGCGTCCATACGCCGTCTTTAAATCGACGCTGGCCAGCGCCAGCAGTTCTTCGGGGCTGGCCGTGTCGATCCACTTGCGCGCTTGCTGCGGCGTGCGGTCGGACAGGGCCACGTAGGCGCTGAAGACGGTTTTCTCGGGCGGGCGCACGCGGATGTCCTGGTGCGTGGAGACGACATAGCCGAGGCCCGGCTCCTGGTACACCACGTTGTCCCAGCACAGGGGCGCATGCGGCAGTTCCTCGGGAAAGCGTTTCAGTAAAAAATTCGCCACCAGCCACGGCGCATACGCAGGCGTATCGCGCTGCGCGTCAAAGCCATAATCGGCGATGTTCTTCACCACGCGCGATGCCACGTACAACGGCATGGCGCAGATGGCCTTGCGCGCCTTGACCAGGTAGGTGCGCGGCTGGCCGTCGACCAGTTCCAGGCACAACACCTCCACGCCCTGTTTTGTGGTGGTCACGGAAACCACCGTGCCCGCATGACGTTTGACGCCCGACGCCTGCTCCATGGCCGTGGCGACCGGCTGCATGCCGCCCGGCCAGGTCAGCCAGGCGCCATTGCCCGCGTTGGCCGCCTGGCCCCAGCGGCTGCAGTAGTAATGCAGGCCGGCCCAGGCCGAGACCTGGTCGTAGCGCGTGCCGTAATCGTCGCGGCAGCAGTAGTTCAGATACCAGTGCAGGGTGGGCGAGGTATAGCCTTCGCGCTCCATCCACTGCTTCAAGGTGATGGTGTCGAGCGCCTGCCAGGCAGGGTCTTGCGAGGACTCGACGGTAGGGAAAACAAACACGCGCCTGCCATCGTTGCCATGCGCCTGGCGCAAACGCCGCACGTCGGCAAAGAAGCGTTCATGCTGCGCCAGTTCCGCAGGCGGCACGCCTTCGGTGGGAATGAAACCGTCCTGCCACTGGCCGTTGAACAGCAATCGCTCTTCCGGCGCGTGCAGGATATAGCGCTCATCATAATATGGCTTTTCCGCCTGCGGATCGCGCTCGATGATGCCCAGGTCGAACAGGATCTCGCGCACATGGGTCGATTCGGGCGACGGCAGCGGCAGGTAATGGCCACCGGTCGGATAGGCCAGGTCGCCGAAGTGGCCGCCGGCCGCGTTGCCATACGGCTGCGGCCCGTCGATCATGAGAAAGTCCCTGTGCCCCAGCTTGTTCAGGCGCCAGGCGGCCGTCAGGCCCGCGATGCCGGAGCCGAGGATGGCCACGTCGGTACGCAAGGTGCGTGTAGGCGCCGGCAGCGCCGTGCGCTCGCGCAGCAGCTTGCGCAAATAATGCCCCTCGCTGCGGCCCGGATACAGCACCTTGGGCGTGATTTCGTGCCAGCGCAGATATGCGGCGATGCTGCCGATACCGGCGGCCGCCGCCGCCGTGCCGCCGGCGGCCCACAGCATGAAGGAACGGCGCCGCATCAGCGGATCACCCGGTTCCAGTCCTGCTCGAATTCATGCACGAGCGACTGGGTATTCAGGCGATTCGGCGCCATGGGCAGCGGCTGCATGTCGGGCGGGAAGATGAACATCTCGCGCGTGGTGTCCGCATTCAGGTAGCGCATCGGCAGGCGGTATTGCGTCGGCGGTGTGTAGTCGAGCTGGGGCGAGGCGAGGATAAAACCCCATTCGCCGAACGAGGGCACGTAGGCGTGGTAGGGCCAGGTGCGCATGCCCACTTCGCGCAGGGTCGAGTTGATGGTCCAGTAGGCGTGCGGGGCAAAGAACGGCGACGTCGATTGCACCACCATCAGGCCCTTGGCCGCCAGATGCTTTTTCACCAGGTCGTAGAACGGCACCGAATACAGTTTGCCGAGCGCGAAGCTCGATGGATCGGGAAAATCGACGATGGCCGCGTCAAACATGTCGCCGTTGTTGCGCAACCAGACGGCGGCATCGGCATTGACGACGGTGACGCGCTTGTCCGAGAACGCGTTGTTATTTAACTTTGCCAGTTCCGGGCGCGTGGTAAACGCGGCCGTCATGGCGGGGTCGAGGTCGACCACGGTGACGTGTTCAACCTGTGGATAACGGAGGATTTCGCGCAGGGCCAGGCCATCGCCGCCGCCCAGCACCAGCACGCGGCGCGCCCACGGCAAGGCTTCGAGCACGGGGTGCACGAGCGCCTCGTGGTAGCGGTACTCGTCGCGCGAGGAAAACTGCAGGTTGCCGTTGATGTAGAGCCGCGTATCGTCCTTCCAGCGCGTGATCACCAGGCGCTGGTAGGGCGTGGTGGTGGAATACACTATTTCATCGCCGAACAGGCCATGCTCGCCCCACGCCACCATGCGGTCCGACATGGCGAAGCCGGTCACCAGCAGCAGCAGCACGGCGCAGGCGCGCAGGAAGCGCCCCGTGAGATTCTTCAGCTCGGCGCGGAACACGTAAATCGTCCACAGGCCCACGCCCACGTTGAGCATGCCGAACAAAAATCCCGTGCGTACCAGTCCCAGGTAGGGCGACAGCACCAGCGGAAACAGCAGGGAGACGGCCAGCGCACCCAGGTAATCGAAGGTGAGCACGCGGCTGACCAGTTCGGAAAACTCCGTCTGGCGCGAGTTCAGGGCGCGCATCACCAGCGGCACTTCCATGCCGACCAGTGCGCCGATCAGGAACACCATCACATACAATAAGGTGCGAAATGGCGCGGCCATCCACGAAAACGTCATGAACAGGATGGCCGCCGACAGGCCGCCGATCAGGCCGACGGCCAGCTCGATGTCGACGAAGCGCGAGAGCACGTCGTCGTCCCGCACATACTTGGAAAAGTGAGCGCCCACCCCCATGGCGAACAGGTAGCAGCCGATGATGGTGGAAAACTGCAGGATGGAATCGCCGAGCAGGTAGCTGGACATGGCGCCGACAATCAGCTCATACGCGAGGCCGCAGGAAGCGACCACGAAGACGGACAAGATCAGAATCTTTTTGTTCATGGGACTTTTTTTTGTTCTAATATGCGTTGACGTTATCAAATACTCATTGCGAGGAAAGCCGTGCCCGCCATCCTAAACTATCTGATCCATCTTATACTGGCCGCCGCGCTGCTGATTGCCTTTTTTATCATCTACACGCGCGTCACGCCGTATAACGAAGTGCTGCTGATCCGACAGGGCAACCAGGCGGCGGCCCTGTCGCTGGGCGGCGCTTTGTTGGGCTTTTCCGCCACCATCGCCTCGTCCCTGATGCACACGGCCGACTACCAGCAATTCTTCGCCTGGGCCTTCGGCGCCATGGTGGTGCAACTGCTCGTCTACCTGGTGACGACGCGGTTGCTGCGCATGTCGAAGGACCAGATCGAATCGAACAACAGCGCCTTCGGCGGCTTGCTGGGCGCCATTTCCCTGTCGCTCGGCGCCATCAACGCCGCCTGCATTTCCTGACACCGCTTTATCTTATTCAAGGACATCCATCATGAGCCTCGGCAGCTTTATCAAGAAGCAGTTTATCGACGTACTGCAGTGGAACGAAGAGACAGAAGGCGTGCTGGCCTGGCGTTTTCCGATGCAGGATTTCGAGATCCAGAACGGCGCCATCCTGAATGTGCGCGAATCGCAGGTCGCCGTCTTCGTCAACGAAGGCAAGATCGCCGACGTCTTCGGCCCCGGCACGCACAAGCTGACGACGCAGACCTTGCCGCTGCTGACCAACCTGAAAAACTGGGACAAGCTGTTCGATTCGCCCTTCAAGTCGGACGTGTATTACTTCAGCACCCGCGTGCAGACTGGCCGCAAGTGGGGCACGCCGCAACCGATCACCATTCGCGACAAGGATTTCGACATGATCCGCGTGCGCGCCTTCGGCATGTACTCATACCGCATCGCCGACGCCCGCACCTTCTTCACCGAGATCAGCGGCACGCGCGAAGTCTATACGCGCGACGAGGTGGAAGATCAATTGCGCGGCATTCTGATGTCGAGCATGGCCAGCTCGCTGGGCGGCGCGAATGTCCCCTTCCTCGACATGGCGGCCAACCAGGCGCTGATGGCGCAGGAAGTCAAGGATGGCCTGGCGCAGGCGTTTGCCCGCTACGGCGTGGGCCTCGATGAATTCAACGTGGCCAGCATCAGCCTGCCAGAGGAATTGCAGGCGGCGCTCGATGAGCGCATCTCGGCCGGCATGAAGGGCGGCCTGGGCGCCGACAAGATGAGCGGCTACACGAAATTCCAGGTGGCCAACGCGATCCCGCTGGCGGCGCAGAACGAAGGCGGCATGGCCGGCATCGGCGCAGGCCTCGGCGCCGGGCTGTCGATCGGCCAGGTGATGGCGCAAAGCATGGGCGGTGCGCTGCAGCAGCCCGCCCCGGCACCTGCGGCGCCACCGGCCCCCGTGGAAGAACCGATCGAGGCGCGCCTGGAAAAACTCAAGGGCTTGCTCGACAAAGGTCTGATCTCGCCGGCCGACTATGACGGCGCCAAGGCTGAACTGCTGAAAAAACTGATCGGCTGATTAGGGCGAAATACGACTGCATGCAAACTGTTTCCTGTCCCAGCTGCGGCGCGGAAGTCCATTTCCGCTCGCACGCTTCCGTGCTCGCCGTGTGCGAGTACTGCCACAGCACCATCCTCAAGGACGCCGATTCCGTCAAGGACGTGGGCAAGATGTCGGCCGTCCTGGAAGACTATTCACGCATCCAGATCGGCACGGCCGGCGTCTATGATGGCCTGCACTTCACCGTCGTCGGGCGCATCCAGCAGCGCTACAGCGCCGGCACGTGGAACGAGTGGTATCTGCTGTTCGACGACGCCAGCACGGCGTGGCTGGGCGACTCGTCCGGCCTGTACACGCTGACGCGCGAGCGCGGCACGCAGGACGCACTGCCCGCCTTTGGCGAGCTGGCGCCGGGCAAGCGCTATACGATCTGCGGCGAGCCCTATACGGCCGCCGAGATCCGCAACGCCGAGTGCATCGCCGGCCAGGGCGAACTGCCCTTCAAGGTGGGCGCGGGCTGGCGCATCCAGGTGGCGGACTTGCGCAGCTACTCCAGCTTCATCACGCTGGACTACACGGATGGCCCGCAACCGGTGCTCTATCTGGGTTTCGCCGTCACGTTGGAAAGCCTGCAGTGCCAGCTGCTGCGCGACGACGATGCCATTGCCAAGAGCGCCGGCAAGTACCGTGGCAAGCTCGATGCGCTCGACTGCCCCTCCTGCGGCAGCGGCATCAAGTACGTCCCAGGCGCGGCGGCACAGCTGGTATGCCCGGCCTGCCATGCCCAGCTCGACGCCAGCGGCCAGGAAGCGCAGGTGCTGGCCATCGGCAAGCAGGTGCACGACAACGTCGACATCACGCTGGAACTGGGCGCCAGCGCGAAGATCAACAATGCCGACTTCACGGTGATCGGCATGATGCGCCGCGCCGACGACGAGGGTAGTCAGTGGAACGAATACCTGCTGTTCAGCACGCGCGCCGGTTTTTTCTGGCTGGTGGAGACGGACGACGGCTGGTCGCGTTCCAACGTGTTGCCGAACTGGCCCACCTGGCCGTCCCTGGATGCCGAGCGATGCGCGCTCGATGGCGCCGTCTACACCAAGCTGTACGACTATGGCTCGCAGGTCGTGTATGCGGCGGGCGCCTTCAACTGGAAGGTGGCAGTCGGCGACAGCACGCATGTCTATGAATTCGAACAGGGCCAGACCAAGCTGGCGGCGGAAATCACCGCCGAGGAAATGACCTGGTCGCGTTCCGTGCCCGTCGCCTTCGACCAGATGAGCGCCTGGTTCGGCACCGCTTTCCATGGCGTGGCCACCGGCCGCAACATCAAGCTCAGTCACAAGCAGACCGCCAGGATCTTTATCGCCATCGTGCTGGTCCTGAATGCGATCCCGATGTTTGTCTCGTTTTCCAGCACGCTGCTATGGAGCGTGCTGGGCTGCCTGGCGCTGTTCCTGCCGGCCGTTTTCCTCGACAAGAATGCAAAGAATCCCCCATGAGTAAATATGTGATCTACGCGCTGATGGTGACCTTCACCGTCACGACCACCAACTGGGTACGCATGTTCACGCTGACCAGCAACGGCATGCGCAACACCAATACGAACACGGGCGGCAGCAGCTGGAGCTCGCGCACGGGCACCGGGGGCGGCAGCTACGGTGGCGGTTATGGCGGCGGCTCCGGCGGCGGTGGCGGCAGCCACAAATAAGCATGACAGCCACACCGCATCTGCCCCTGGGCATCCATCTGCTGGCCGACCTGTCGGGCATCGCGCCGGAATGCCTGCGCGATGGCGCCGCGCTCGAGCGCCTGCTGCGCGACGCTGCCGTCGCGGCCGGCGCGCAGGTGCTGCACAGCCATTTCCACAGCTTTGGCGCAGGCCAGGGCGTCACGGGCGTGGTACTGCTGGCCGAATCGCACATTTCCATCCACACCTGGCCGGAATGCGGCTTTGCCGCCGTCGACATCTTCATGTGCGGTGCGGCGCGGCCGCAGCTGGCGCTGGACATCATCCAGGACGCGCTGCAGGCGGCGCATTGCCAGCTGCAGTCCGTGCGGCGCGCCCCGCCAGGGTAGGCCTGGCGTCGCTGGTGGATCGCGCGGGGATCGCTTACACTGTCGGCTCGTTCCCCAACCGTGACTTCCATGCGCCGTTCCGCCCTCCTTGCCCTGCCCCTGCTGCTGCTGGTTTCCGCCTGCGATGACTACACGGCGCCCAGCCTGTACCAGGCCACCACGCCCGAGTGCAAGACGTGGACGGATGGCTCGCGTTTCGAACTTCCACGCGGTATCAGTATCTACGCCACGCCGCCTGTCACCCTGCAGGAAGGCGGCACCGAGCTGGCGCTGATCTTTACCTTGCCTATCGGCACGCAAGCCAGTTTTACGCGCCTGTCCTTCCTGCTGGAAGAACCGCACAAGCAGCCGTTCGCCGAAGCGAAGGTGCTGACCATCTACCAGCGCGGCATGAACCGCAAGGCGGAGATCGTCGACGTCATCGAAACGCTGCCCATCATGTTTTCCGCCGTGGGTTCGAGCGCCGAGACGCAGTGGCGCTTGCGCCTGCAACTGCCGCGCCAGCTGCCGCAGCGCTTCGATCTGTCGATGCCCGACATGCTTGTCGGCGGCAAGCGCTACCCGGTGCGCACGTTTACGTACCGCTATTTCCCCGAACGCAAGGCATACGGCATGTGCAGCTAAGGTTGACGCCGGCGCACGCCGCTGGCACACTGGCGTTTTTCACCAGACAACAGGAGCAGACAACATGCGCCATTCGGATACTGCCGTGTTGTCGGCTGCCTGATCACTGTTTTTCCCTGCTAAGTCCCTTAGCCCGCAATTGCCCATACGCGTGATCGCGTAGCCGACTTCCCCTTCTTTCGTGCCAGTCATCGCGACTGGCGGTGCCTGCACGCGCAGGCTACACGTCCGCACGCGGACGACAGAATCTGGAATCACGCTACCATGATCGCATTCGATTTTGCGCAACTACGCCTTATCGGGCTGCAGCAGGCCATCGCCAGCGCAGCCACCCAACTCGACATCTCTTCCCCTGCCGCGCAGCTGCTGCGCGTGAGCGCCGTCCACCGCGACAGCATCATCGTGCACGATGGCATCCTGGAACAGCCGGCGCATGTCCTGCCGCACCGGCTGCACGCGCTGCAGGCGCAGGACACCATCCTCACGGTCGGCGACTGGATCGCCGCCGAACCCGATCTTCACGGCACCCTGTGGATAACAGCGCACTTATCCCCGGTCACGCAGATCGCCCGGCGCGGCAATGACGGCCGGCGCCAGGTACTGGCCAGCAATGTCGATACGGCCCTGCTGGTGATGGGACTCGATGGAGATTTTAATCCGCGCCGCCTGGAGCGCTATCTGACCATCGTACTGGCGGCGCAAGTGACGCCCGTGGTGGTGCTGAGCAAGGCCGACGTGGCCGACGACGTGCCGGGCAAGCTGGCGCAGCTCAGACAGCGTCTGCCACCCCACGTGCCCCTGTTTGCCGTCGACACGCGCCATGCGTATGACGTGGCCATCCTGGAGCCCTGGCTGAATGCTGGCCAGACCCTGGTGCTGCTCGGTTCATCGGGCGCGGGCAAGTCCAGCCTGACCAATACCTTGTCTGCGGCGGATCAAGCGACGAACGGCGTGCGCCATGGCGACGGGCGCGGCCGCCATACGACGACGGCCCGCTCGCTGCACCTGTGCGCCAGCGGCGCCTGCATCATCGACACGCCGGGCTTGCGCAGCTGGCGCGCCGATGCCGATGCGCAGGCCCTGGCGGCCACGTTCGACGACATCGCGGCGCTGGCAGCGACGTGCCAGTTCCGCGATTGCCGGCACACGAGCGAGCCCGGTTGCGCCGTGCGCGGCGCCGTCGATGGGGACCGCCTGCGCAATTATCACAAGCTGCTGCGCGATGCCCACCGCAGCGAGGAAACGCCGCTCGAGCGCATCGCCGCGCGCGCCAAATGGAAGACGATCTTGAAGGCGGGGCTGGCAAAGGGAAAGGACAAGCGCCGTTAATTTCTGCTGAAAAAAAAGCAGCCCGAAGGCTGCCTCTTGTCTTGCTGCTTGCGGTTCGAGCTTAGTGCTTGAGACGCAGCTTCTGGATCGCTGCCAGCTGCGCAATCGCGCTGGCCAGCTCGGCTTGCGCTTGCGCGTAGTCGATGCCCGAATCCTTGTTGTGGATATTTTCTTCCGCCAACTTCTTCGCTTCCAGCGCTTTCGCTTCGTCAAGGTCGTGACCGCGGATCGCGGTATCGGCCAGGACGGTCACGGTATCCGGTTGCACTTCCAGCAGGCCGCCGGCAACGAAGACGAACTCTTCTTCAGCCTGGCCGACTACCTTGATGCGGACCGCGCCCGGACGGATGCGGGTAATCAAAGGCGTGTGGCGTGGGTAGATACCCAGCTCGCCCTGTTCACCCGGCAACGCGACGAATTCTGCTTCGCCTGAAAAAATCAGTTCTTCAGCGGAAACCACGTCAACGTGAATTGTGTGTGCCATGTGTGTCCTATCGGGTTGAAGAACCCCGCCGTCTAACGGGCGGGGTTAGGCCCAGACTTAACTTAGTTAAGTTTCTTGGCTTTTTCGATTGCTTCTTCGATCGTGCCGACCATGTAGAACGCTTGTTCCGGCAGGTGATCGAGTTCGCCCGAAGCGATCATTTTGAAGCCCTTGATCGTGTCTTTGAGCGAAACGTATTTACCAGGCGCGCCGGTAAAGACTTCAGCGACGTGGAAAGGCTGCGACAGGAAACGCTGCATCTTACGTGCACGGGCCACCAGCAGTTTGTCTTCCGGTGCCAGTTCGTCCATACCCAGAATCGCGATAATGTCGCGCAATTCCTTGTAGCGTTGCAGGGTCGTTTGCACGGCACGCGCGGTGTCATAGTGCTCTTGACCAACGATCAAGGGATCGAGCTGACGCGAGGTCGAATCGAGCGGGTCCACGGCTGGGTAGATACCCAGGGAAGCGATGTCACGCGACAGCGCAACGGTCGAATCCAAGTGAGCAAACGTGGTAGCAGGCGACGGATCGGTGTAATCATCGGCAGGAACGTAGACGGCCTGGATCGAGGTGATCGAACCGGTCTTGGTCGACGTGATACGCTCTTGCAGACGGCCCATTTCTTCGGCCAGGGTCGGTTGGTAACCCACAGCCGACGGCATACGGCCCAGCAGTGCCGAAACTTCGGTACCGGCCAGCGTAAAGCGGTAGATGTTGTCGACGAAGAACAGAACGTCTTTGCCTTCATCACGGAACGATTCAGCGATCGTCAGGCCGGTCAGCGCGACGCGCAGACGGTTACCTGGCGGTTCATTCATCTGACCGTAGACCATCGCTACTTTGGAGTTCTCCGGGTTTTCCAGATCGACCACTTTCGCGTCAGCCATCTCGTGGTAGAAGTCGTTACCTTCACGGGTACGCTCACCGACGCCGGCGAATACGGACACGCCGCTGTGCGCCTTGGCGATGTTGTTAATCAGTTCCATCATGTTGACGGTCTTGCCTACGCCAGCGCCGCCGAACAGACCAACTTTACCGCCTTTTGCAAACGGGCAAACCAGATCGATCACCTTGATGCCGGTTTCCAGCAGTTCTTGCGATGGCGACAGTTCGTCGTATGCAGGAGCGGTGCGGTGGATCGACGCGATCTGCTCGTGCGACACGGGGCCGCATTCGTCGATCGGGTTGCCCAGCACGTCCATGATGCGACCCAGGGTTGCTTTACCGACTGGCACCATGATAGGTTTGCCGGTATTTTGAATCATCATGCCGCGACGCAGGCCATCGGACGAGCCGAGTGCAATGGTACGGACAATGCCGTCGCCCAACTGCTGTTGTACTTCCAGGGTCAGTTCCGAGCCTGCCATCTTCAAGGCATCAAATACCTTAGGCATCGCGTTGCGGGGAAACTCAACGTCCACCACAGCGCCGATACACTGAACGATTTTGCCATCAGCCATGTTCGTTCCTTCAATATAGTTAAATTCGTTTAAACCGCAGCCGCACCGGCGACGATTTCGGAGAGTTCTTTGGTAATCGCAGCTTGGCGGGTCTTGTTGTAGATCAGCTTCAATTCGCCGATCACACTACCCGCGTTGTCGCTTGCAGCTTTCATCGCGACCATCCGTGCCGATTGCTCGGACGCCAGATTCTCCGCGACTGCCTGGTACACCAGCGCTTCTACATAGCGCTCCAGCAATTCGTCGATCACGCTTTGCGCATCCGGCTCGTAGATGTAATCCCACGAGTGGGCACCCTTGTCGGCGACCATCTTGTCGGCCGTCAGGGGCAGCAATTGCTCCACGACTGGTTCCTGTTTCATCGTGTTGATGAATTTGGTGTAGCACAGGTACACTGCATCGATCTTGCCTGCCTGGAACTCTTCGAGCATGACCTTGACAGGTCCGATCAGTTTGTCCAGATGGGGCGTATCACCGGTCTGAATAGCGTGCGCGATGATCTTGACGCCGATGCGATTCAAGAAACCCAAACCCTTGTTACCGATGGCAACTGCTTCAATCCGGTTGCCAGCTGCTTCCAGCTCGCGCGACTTCGACGTCACCTGGCGCAGGATGTTGGTGTTCATGCCGCCGCACAGACCCTTGTCGGTCGTGACAACGATGAAACCCACTGCCTTCGCTTGCGTACCCTGGGCAGCTGCCAGGAACGGGTGCGTGTATTCCGGATTGGCGGTCGCCAGATTGGCGGCGATATTCCGAATCTTGTCACTGTAGGGACGGGCGGCCCGCATCCGGTCTTGCGCCTTGCGCATTTTGGACGCGGCGACCATTTCCATCGCCTTGGTGATCTTCTTCGTATTCTCTACGCTCTTGATCTTGCCTCGTATCTCTTTGCTTGATGCCATGAGTCCTTACTCCTTCTGCGCGTAGGGCGGCGCCTCACTCGAGGCGGGCGCCGCCTGGCCGCTTAATATGCGCCGGATTTCTTGAAATCAGCAATGGCCGCCGACAGAGTTGCTTCGCTGTCTTTGTCGAGTTGCTTGGTTTCTTCGATCTTGGCCAGCAGAGCAGCTTGCTTGGTCTTCATGTAAGCGTGGACACCAGCTTCGAACGACAGCACTTGCTTGACTGGCACGTCGTCCATGAAGCCTTTGTTCACCGAGAACAGCGATACGGCCATCAGCGAGATCGACAGTGGCGAGTACTGGGCTTGCTTGAGCAATTCCGTCACGCGGGCACCACGGTCCAGCTGCTTGCGGGTCGATTCATCCAGGTCCGAAGCGAACTGCGCAAACGCGGCCAGTTCACGGTACTGCGCCAAGTCGGTACGGATACCGCCGGACAGGTTTTTGATGACCTTGGTCTGGGCGGCGCCACCGACGCGCGATACGGAAATACCGGCGTTAATCGCAGGACGGATACCGGCGTTGAACAGCGAGGTTTCCAGGAAGATCTGACCGTCGGTAATCGAAATCACGTTGGTTGGCACGAAGGCGGACACGTCGCCAGCTTGCGTTTCAATGATCGGCAGGGCCGTCAGGGAACCGGTCTTGCCTTTGACGGCGCCGTCGGTGAACTTCTCGACGTAGTCGGCGTTCACGCGTGCTGCGCGTTCCAGCAGGCGGCTGTGCAGGTAGAACACGTCGCCTGGGTACGCTTCGCGACCTGGTGGACGGCGCAGCAGCAGCGAGATTTGACGGTATGCAACAGCTTGTTTGGACAGATCATCGTAGACGATCAGTGCATCTTCACCGCGGTCACGGAAGTATTCGCCCATGGCGCAACCGGAGTACGGCGAGATGTATTGCATGGCGGCCGATTCCGAAGCGGAAGCGGCGACAACGATGGTGTATTCCATCGCGCCGTGCTGTTCCAGCGAGCGCACGATGTTCTTGATCGACGAGGCTTTTTGGCCGATCGCGACGTAGATACACTTCATGCCCTGGCCTTTTTGATTGATGATCGCATCAATCGCCACGGCCGACTTGCCGGTTTGACGGTCGCCGATGATCAGTTCGCGCTGGCCGCGGCCAACGGGAACCATCGCATCGATCGACTTCAGGCCGGTTTGCATCGGTTGCGAAACGGATTCACGGGCGATCACGCCCGGGGCGATTTTTTCAATCGCGGCCGTCAGTTTGGTCTCGATGGCGCCTTTGCCGTCGATCGGCTGGCCCAGCGCGTTGACAACGCGGCCGAGCAGCTCAGGACCGACTGGCACTTCCAGAATGCGGCCGGTGCATTTCACCGTGTCGCCTTCGGAGATGTGCTCGTAGGCACCCAGAATCACGGAACCGACGGAGTCGCGTTCCAGATTCATTGCCAGGCCAAACGTGTTGCCTGGGAATTCCAGCATCTCACCTTGCATCACGTCCGACAAACCGTGGATGCGGCAGATACCGTCGGCGACGGAAATAACCGTGCCTTGATTACGCACTTCAGCGCCGCCGTCAAGACCTTGGATCCGGCTCTTGATCAACTCGCTGATTTCAGATGGGTTGAGTTGCATACTAACTCCTAAAAGTGTTTCTCTCAGCTTGCGCGAGGGGTAAGGGTCTGTCTAAGCTGGCCTGCCGAAGCGCGTGTCTTACGACACCAGTGCAGCGTGCAGTTGCTGCAGCTTGGCGCGCACCGAGGTATCGAGCACTTGGTCGCCAACAACCACGCGCACGCCGCCGAGCAGCGATGGATCCACTGTGACGGCAGGGTTGAGCTTACGACTGAATTTCTTTTCCAGCGTTGCGACCAGCTCGGCCGTTTGGCCTTCGCTCAGATCGAAAGCGCTCGTGATCTCGGCGTCAGCCGCACCTTCCATACTGTTTTTCAACGTATGGAATTGCGCGCCGATTTCCGGCAGCAGGCTGATGCGGCCATTTTCGATCAACAAGGTGACGAAGTTTTTCACTTCTTCATTGAGCGGCGATTTCAACAACGACAGGATGGTGGCGGCGACGTCGCTTTCCGAAACTTTCGGATTGCGCGCGTACGCCTGTACCTCGGGGTGGCTACCGATCTGTGCCAGTTCGGACACCAGTTCGGACCACGCCGCGAGGTTGCTTGACTCCTTACCAGCTTGGGCTACGCGGAACAAAGCTTCCGCGTAGGGACGGGCGACGGTTGCGAGTTCTGCCATGATTACAGCTCGACAGCAAGACGCTGCAACATTTCGGCGTGAGCCGTTGGGTTTACTTCACGCTTCAAGATCTGCTCGGCACCCTTGACAGCCAGGTCAGCCACCTGAGCGCGCAATTGTTCGCGTGCTTTCGACAGTTGCTGTTCGGCGTCCGACTGGGCTTGCGCAATGATACGCGCAGCTTCAGCTTGTGCATTTTGCTTGATCTCTTCAGCAACCAGCTGCGCGCGCTTTTCAGCGTCCGCAACGCGTTGCGAAGCTTCTTCACGTGCACTGTTCAATGCCTCTTGCGCACGCTTTTCAGCGACAGCCATCGAAGCTTGACCTTGATCGGCAGCAGCCAATCCATCCGCGATTCGTTTGGCACGCTCATCCAGCGCATTGTTCAGCGCTGGAAATACGAACTTCATCGAGAACCAGACCAACACCGCGAAGGTGATCATCTGGCCGATGAGCGACATATTGATGTCCATACCTTTGCTCCTAACTAAAAGTTTCTCCTAGGGTTGGAGCGAATTACTGAGCAACAGCCGTCAGAGCGGACAGGAACGGGTTAGCGAACGTGTACAGCAGAGCAACACCAACGCCGATCATCGAGATAGCATCCAGCAGACCAGCGATAACGAACAGTTTGGTTTGCAGTTGTGGCATCAGTTCTGGTTGACGTGCCGAAGCTTCCAGGAATTTGCCACCCAGAATAGCGAAGCCCAGAGCGGTGCCGATTGCGGCCAGGCCGATGATGATTGCTGCTGCCAGAACGGTCATGCTTTGTACTTGTGCGATCAGAGCTTGCATAAAATTCTCCTAAATTTAAAAACGAAAGATACTAAAAAAACAAAATATAAAGTCGATGATTAATGTTTCTCAACCGCGAGGCTCAGATACACAACCGTCAACGCCATAAACACAAAAGCTTGCAAAGTTACAATCAAGATATGGAAAATTGCCCATGGACCACCCAACGCCCACTGTGCCCACCAAGGCAACAACGCGATCAAGATGAAAATCAGTTCGCCGGCATACATATTGCCGAACAGTCGCAGCGACAGGGAGATCAGTTTTGCAACCAGCTCAACCATTTGCAGCAAGAAATTGACAGGTGCCAGGGCGATCGTGCCGATCAGGCCGCTCGCATGGAACGGTGCCGTGAACAGTTCCTTGATCCAGCCGCCCAGGCCCTTGGCCTTGATCGAGAAGGCGATCACGCACAGCACCACCGACAGCGACATGGCGAAGGTGTGGTTGACGTCGGCGGTCGGCACGGCACGCAGTTTATGCACGCCAAACCAGCTCAGGATCTTCGGCAACAGGTCGACCGGCAGGAAGTCCATCGCGTTGAGCAGCCAGACCCACACAAAAATAGTGATGGCCAGCGGCGCGATGACCTTGCTTTTCGCGTGGAAGGCCCCATTAATAGTGTCATTGACGATTTCCATGACCATTTCTACGAAGTTTTGCAACTTGCCAGGCACGCCGGCAGTGGCACGACGCGACGCCATGTAGAAAACAGCAAGGAAAACAAAGCCCAGGATGGCCGAAATCCAGAACGTATCCAGATTGATCATGCCGTCGGCACTTCTCAGGTGGGCCAGATGGTGGCTGATGTATTCTGTGGCGTTGGCCGGGGCAGCATGGCCCGCTTCAATAGCGTGTTCTGTGGTCATAATGAATTTAGATTTGTCGTTCCAGAGCACAACAGGCCCCAAAACCAATGATTAAACAGCGAGCAATGAAAACCAGTATGCTAAGGTTGCCACCGCGAAACCCAAGATCAGCCATAACCAGGCGGCCGACTGAAACAACACCAGTGCCAAGATAAACAGCACCGCTGTGATAAATATTTTCACCACTTCTGCGCGCAAATGTGCCCGGAATGCCTTGTTGGCGTCGCTGGAACCGCTGGCGACCAACATGGCATACACCAGGCTACCGATGACTGCGATAGCGCCGCCGTATGCGGCGGACCAGCCTTTGACACTGCCACCGAAAAACAGCGTGACCGTGGCAAAGCTGATAGCGATTGCTAGCTGCAAGGCAACTACTTTGTAGACTGGTTTGGCAATATTTTGTTGTGAAGCACTCAATTACCAAGTTCCCAGAAAAATCTACACACGCAAAGACACGGGATTATAGTTGGCTTTGTTCTATAGAGTCAAACGTTGCTGCACCGCAGCAGGGCAATTGCTGCGCGAAACTGACGCTTTACCGACTATTCGCCGCCATTTGCGCCACTATGTGGCAAAGCCGCTTGTCTGGCGGCTTCCAACCGTGTTATCAAGGAATTACGTAGTGCGCCTGGAAAGGATTGACGCACTATCCAGACCGCGGCAGCTCTTGCTTGACAGTTTATTGACCGCGCAGGCGGGTCAATAAACCGTCCAGGACGTCCAGGTCCGCAAAATCGATCACCAGCTGCCCCCGGCCCTTGTTGCCCATCTTGAAAACCACCGGCGTGGCCAGCGCGTCGGACAGCTCTTCTTCCAGGCGCGCGATGTCGCCCGACTTTTCCTTCTGCCGCGGCTCGACCGGGTTGGCCGCTTCCTCGACCGTGCGGGTGACCAGCTTTTCCGTCTCGCGCACCGACAGGCGCTTGGCCACGACCTGGTTCGCCAGCGTGATCTGGCTGGCCGCATCGACGGCCAGCAGCGCGCGCGCGTGCCCCATGTCGATATCGCCGGCCATCAGCATGGTCTGCACGGGACTGGCCAGATTCATCAGGCGCAGCAGGTTCGACACAGCGCTGCGCGAGCGTCCCAGCGCAGTGGCCGCTTGCTCATGAGTAAAGCTGAAGTCGGCGATCAGGCGGTGGATGCCCTGCGCCTCTTCCAGAGGATTGAGGTCTTCGCGCTGGATATTCTCGATCAGCGCCATGGCGGCGGCGGCCAGGTCGTCCACGTCGCGCACCAGCACCGGCACCTCCGTCAGGCCGGCCAGCTGCGAGGCGCGGAAGCGGCGTTCGCCGGCGATGATTTCATATTTGACAAGTCCGCTCAGGGTGTCCTGCCCGATCGGGCGCACCAGGATCGGCTGCATCAAGCCCTGCGCCTTGATCGAGGCGGCCAGTTCATTGAGCGCCCCCTCGTCCATGCGCGTGCGCGGCTGGTATTTGCCGGCTTGCATTTGTGACACGGGCAAGTTCGACGGTTGAGTCGTGTCCGGACTGGCGAAGTCGCCGCCGCCACCCAGGAGGGCGTCGAGTCCGCGACCCAGCCCTTTTAATTTTTTCGTAGCCATGCTGTCCTAATCTTGTTTTCAAAGTAAGCGCTTACATCAAACTGTGCAGGCGCTCGCCCCTTGTTTACATATGTTTGATGCGCTCGACCATCTCGGCGCCGAAGGCGATATACGCCTGGGCACCTTTCGAGCTGGGGTCGAAGGTCACGCCGGGCAAACCGTACGACGGCGCTTCGGCCAGGCGCACGTTGCGCGGGATGATGGTATTGAAGACCTTGTCGCCGAAGTGCTGCTCCAGCTGCGCCGACACCTGTTGCGATAATGTCATGCGCGGATCGAACATCACGCGCAGCAGGCCGATGATCTTCAAATCCGGGTTCAGGTTCGCATGCACCTTCTTGATGGTGTTGACCAGGTCGGACAAGCCTTCCAGCGCGTAGTACTCGCACTGCATCGGGATGATCACGCCATGTGCGGCGCACAGGCCGTTCAGGGTCAGCATCGATAATGCGGGTGGGCAATCAACCAGGATGAAATCATATTCGCCGTCCACTTCCGCCAGCGCATCCTTCAGGCGGCGCTCGCGGTTGTCGAGTTCGACCATCTCCACTTCGGCGCCGGCCAGCTCGCGGTTCGACGGCAGCACATCAAAGCGCCCCGCTTCCGAACGCTGGCGTGCCGTCTTGACATCGGACTCGCCCAGCATGACTTCATAGGTGGACGCCTTCAGGCCGGCCTTGTTGATGCCGGCGCCCATGGTCGCATTGCCCTGCGGGTCGAGGTCGACCAGCAGCACGCGCTGGTTCAACTTGGCCAGACCGGCGGAGAGGTTGACGCTTGTTGTGGTTTTACCAACACCACCCTTTTGATTTGCTACACAAAAAATTTTGGCCATGTATCTTCTAGTTGTAAAGAGATGCAAACTTCATCGTGCGCCCCGGCATTTCTCCGAAACGATTTATACTGTTTATTTCATTTATACGATATAAATCGTTTATACGGTTTATATTATTTATACCGTATAAACTGTTTATATTATTTATACCGTTTAATTTTTCAGCCTTTAAATTCTTGCTATAAAGACCAGATGACGCTCTGCATTGAGCCCTGGCACCTGGATAGGCCGTAATTGCGTCACTTGCCAGTCTGCCGGCAGTCTCTCGCGCTCGTCTGGCGGTGCCACCCCTTTCAAGGCGATGAATTGCCCGCCCTCGGCCAGCACGTGATGCGACCAGTTGACGAAGTCGGACAGGTCGGCAAAGGCGCGCGAGGTGATCACGTCGAATTTCTGCGCCACTTCCAGCTGTTCCACCCGCTTCGTGTACACGGTGACGTTGCTCAAGCCCAGTTCCGCCTTCACTTGCGTCAAAAATGCCGTCTTCTTGTGCACGGTGTCGATCATCGACACTTTTACGTCGGGCCGCGCGATGGCCAGGACCATGCCCGGCAAGCCGCCGCCGGCGCCCACGTCGAGCACGTTTTTGGCATGCGCGAACGCGGGCACGGCGGCCAGCGAGTCGAGCACGTGCAGGGTCAGCATCTGCAGCGGATCGCGCACCGACGTCAGGTTGTACACGCTGTTCCATTTGGCCAGCAAGGCCAGGTAATCGAGCAGTTTTTCCGTCTGATCCGCGCTCAGGTCCAGCTCCAGCGCGGCGATGCCTTCATTCAAAATGGGGGCCAGTGCGGCCCGGTCAAACTGCTTCATTCAACAACCTCGTCCTTTAAAGTGGTGGTCTGCGCGGCACCGAAGCCGCGCTTTTTCAGGTGCACCAGCAGCAGCGAAATCGCCGCCGGCGTCACGCCCGAAATGCGCGATGCCTGGCCCAGGGTTTCAGGGCGCTGCTTGTCGAGTTTTTGCCGCACTTCGACCGACAGCGCGCCGATATCGAGGTAGTTGAAACCCTCGGGCAAGGCCAGGTTTTCATAGTGTTCGTGGCGCTCGATTTCCTTGCTCTGGCGCTCGATATAGCCCGCATATTTGAGCTGGATTTCCACCTGTTCGCGCACGGCGGGGTCTTCCACCCCGGGACCGGCCAGGGCCTGGCCTTCCATGCCCGTCATGCTCATCAGGGTGTCGTAGGCCACGTTCGGGCGGCGCAGCAAGTCCGCCAGCGAGTACTCGCGCTCGAGGGCCTGGCCGACGATGCGTTCCGATTCGGCCGCCGCCAGGATGCGCGGGTTGACCCACGTGGAACGCAGGCGTTCGAGCTCGCGCGCCACCGCTTCGCGCTTGGTCTCGAACGCCTGCCACTGGGCGTCGCCCACGCAGCCCAGGGCGCGGCCGATTTCCGTCAGGCGCATGTCGGCATTGTCTTCGCGCAGGCTCAAGCGATACTCGGCGCGGCTGGTGAACATGCGGTACGGTTCCTGCACGCCCTGGGTGATCAGATCGTCGACCAGCACGCCCAGATACGCCTCGGAGCGGGCCGGTACCCAGGCTTCCTTGTCCTGCGTCAGCAAGGCCGCATTCAGGCCCGCCAGCATGCCTTGCGCGGCCGCTTCCTCGTAGCCGGTGGTGCCGTTGATCTGGCCGGCGAAGAACAGGCCGGCGACGGCCTTCGTTTCCAGCGAGGCCTTCAAGCCGCGCGGGTCGAAATAATCGTATTCGATGGCGTAGCCGGGGCGCAGGATGTGGGCGTTTTCCATGCCCTTCATCGACTGCACCAGGGCGATCTGCACGTCGAACGGCAGGCTCGTGGAGATGCCGTTCGGATAGAACTCATGCGTCGTCAAGCCTTCCGGTTCGAGGAAGATCTGGTGCGATTCCTTGCCCGAGAAGCGGTGGATCTTGTCTTCGATCGACGGGCAATAGCGGGGGCCGACGCCCTCGATGACGCCCGTGTACATGGGGCTGCGGTCCAGGCCGGCGCGGATGATGTCGTGCGTCTGGCTATTCGTGTGCGTGACCCAGCACGGCACCTGGCGCGGGTGCATGGCCGTGTTGCCCATGACGGAAAACACGGGCACGGGATCGAGGTCGCCCGGCTGTTCTTGCATCACGGAAAAGTCGATCGTGCGGCCATCGATGCGCGGCGGCGTGCCCGTTTTCAAACGGCCCTGCGGCAGTTTCAGCTCTTTTAACCGGGCCGATAGCGAGATGGCGGGCGGGTCGCCGGCGCGGCCGGCCGAGTAATTATTCAGGCCCACGTGGATCTTGCCGTCGAGGAAAGTGCCAGCCGTCAGCACCACGGCGCGCGCCAGGAACTTCAGGCCGATCTGCGTCACGGCGCCGACGACCCGGTCGCCTTCGACGATCAAATCGTCGACCGCTTGCTGGAACAGCCACAGATTCGGCTGGTTTTCCAGCCGCGTACGGATGGCGGCCTTGTATAAAATGCGGTCGGCCTGGGCGCGCGTGGCGCGTACCGCCGGGCCTTTCGAGGAGTTCAGGATGCGGAACTGGATGCCGGACTCGTCGGTGGCAATCGCCATCGCGCCGCCCATGGCATCGACCTCCTTGACCAGGTGGCCCTTGCCGATGCCACCGATGGAGGGATTGCACGACATCTGGCCCAGCGTCTCAATATTATGCGTGAGCAATAGCGTCTTCTGCCCCATGCGGGCGGAAGCGAGGGCCGCCTCGGTACCGGCGTGACCACCACCGACAACGATAACGTCGAATTCTGTAGGAAATAACATGATAAATAGGTAACAGTGCAAGTAAAAATGCGGGAAGAGAGCTCCGATTATAGAGTCTTTTTGCGAGCGCAACCTTCCACGGGCCAATTTTTGCTTAATTTTTACTCAGCAAGAGTGCCGCCATGGCTGTTTCTGTTTCACGTGGAACACGCAGCGGGACCGGGATGGCGCTGCAACGCCTGCTGATCTTTGCTACAATTGCCGCATCGTCCGCATCCGTGATCACGCCCGTGGCCATGGCGACGATCATCCAGGAGGACGGCCTCCCCCATCATGGGCACACACCGGGACGGCCCGCTCTGTATAAGGAGCCGCCATGGCCTGGATACTTTTAATTGTTGCCGGCATGCTTGAAGTCGTGTGGGCATATTCGATGAAACTCTCCGCGGGTTTCAGCAAACTCACTCCCTCCGTTGTCACCGTCGTCATGATGATCGCCAGCTTCGGCTTGCTGTCGCTGGCCATGCGTACCCTGCCCCTGGGCACGGCCTATACGATCTGGACCGGCATCGGTGCCGTCGGCGCCTTTATCGTTGGCATCGTTTTTCTGGGCGAGCAAGTCAACACCATGCGCGTGTGCGCCGCCGTCCTCATCGTGTGCGGCATCGTGCTGATGAAACTGTCGTCCAGCCACTGAGAGGAATCCCCATGCTCCTCGAACACTATTTCCCCGTCCTGCTGTTCATTCTGATCGGCATCCTGGTCGGCATCGTGCCCATGCTGCTGGGGCGCGTGCTGGGTCCGCACAAACCCGATCCACAAAAACTGTCCCAGTACGAATGCGGCTTCGAAGCGTTCGGCGATGCGCGCATGAAGTTCGACATCCGTTTCTACCTGGTCGCCATCCTGTTCATCCTGTTCGATATCGAGGTGATCTTCCTGATGCCGTGGGCGGCCAATGTCAAGGAACTGGGCTTGCCCGGCTTCTGGGCCGTCATGGGTTTTCTGGGCGTGCTGGCCATCGGCCTGGCGTATGAGTGGAAACGCGGCGCGCTGGAGTGGGAGTAAGCCCCGCTTCTGGTTCCACGTGAAACAGGCGCGCGGCGGGAAAGCGGAGTAAGCTTGCTGTCATCCGTTCCCGTCAGGAGTCCGCATGTCCGCCTTCCAGTTCCGCACCGTGCCGCATCTGATCGTTGAACCGGGCGCCGCCGCCCAGCTGGGCGCGCATATCGCCCATCACTTCCCCACGGTGCGCCGGGCCCTGCTCGTCACCGACGCGGGTTTCTTGCGCACGGGCCTGGCCGATGCCTCGCTGCACAGCTTGCAAGCGACGGGCATCGAGGTCCACGTCTTTTCCGACGTGCAAGCCGATCCACCCGAAACCGTCGTGCTGGCCGGCGTGGCCCAGGCCCAGATGTTTCACGTGGAACTGATTATCGGCCTCGGCGGCGGCAGCTCGCTGGACGTGGCCAAGCTGATCGCCGTGCTGGCGCCCGGGCACCAGGAACTGGCCCAACTGTATGGCATCGGCAATGTCCACGGCCAGCGCCTGCCCCTGGTGCAATTGCCGACCACGGCCGGCACGGGCTCGGAAGTGACGCACATCGCCATCGTCACGACGGGTGCCACCAGCAAGATGGGCGTGGTCGCGCCGCCACTGTATGCGGACCTGGCCATCCTCGACGCCAGCCTGACCCTGGGCTTGCCGCCCGCGATCACGGCCGCCACCGGCATCGATGCCATGGTCCATGCCATCGAAGCCTACACCAGCCGCCTGCTGAAAAATCCCCTGTCCGACATGCTGGCCACGCAGGCACTGTCGCTGCTGCATGCCAATCTCGTCACCGCCTGCCGCGACGGCAGCAACTTGCCGGCGCGGCAAGCCATGCTGCTCGGCGCCATGCTGGCCGGCCAGGCGTTTGCCAATGCGCCCGTGGCCGCCGTGCACGCGCTCGCCTATCCCATCGGCGGCCTGTTCCACGTGCCACATGGCCTGTCGAATGCGCTGGTGCTGCCGCACGTGCTGCGTTTTAATTTATCCCATGCGGCGCCACTGTATGCGCAACTGGCTGCCGTCTTGCAACCCGGCATCACCGGCAGCGAGGAAGCGCGGGCCGTGGCCCTGATCGACGCGATGCAGGAGCTTGCCCAGGCCACGGGCATCGCGCGCACCCTGCGCGAAGTGGGCATCGCCGCCTCCGACCTGGACCGCCTGGCCGACGACGCCATGCTGCAGACTCGCTTGCTGGGCAACAATCCCCGGCCTGTCACGCGCGGGGATGCGCGGGCGATCTACGCGGCCGCGCTCTGACACTCAGTTGGGCACATCGACCACGCTGCCCGTCACGCTGATCACATTGCCGGCCGCCGGCGTTGCCGCAATCGCCGGCACGTTGGCATTCGTGATCAAGGTCGAGGCATCGGCCCGCGTCACCGTGCGCACCACCTGCGAGGGCGGCAGTGCCTGCCCCGCTTTCAAGTGCGCATACATGGCGTCAAGCGCGCGGTTCAGATACACGTGCAGCGGCACGATCAAGGTGGGCAAGGCATTGCTGAAGGAATCGAAGTGGTTGGCATTCGTCACTTCGATATAGCGCAACTTGCCATTGCCAGCTTCGGCCACGGCGTTCAAGCCCACGTAGGCGCGCGCGGCATGGTTGACGGGAATCAGGGTATCGCTGCGGCCATGCACGATGATGGCCGGCTTACCGTTGAGTTTGCCTGTTGCCTGCACCTCGGCGATCCCGGCACGCACGCGCGCGCTTTGTGCGGCCAGCGTGCCTTGCAGGGGAGCGCCGCTGACGGCGTCCATTCCCGTCGCCAGGCTGCGCAGGCACAGGAAGCCATCGAGCGACTGGTCCACCAGGCTGCTCGACGGCGAGATGCCCGCAGTGTAGCCCTTGGCGCCGCCCACGCTGTTTTCATACACGACATTGCCGACGATGCCGCTCTGGCTGGCAAAGCTGGCCGCCTTTTGCGCCGACGTGAACGGGATCGGATTGCCGCTGCCATCGGTCTGCGCAAACGTGAAGCCGCAGACTTTATCGGTCACGGAGAATTTGCCATACGCCGAAGCATAGGTGACGGCCACGAGGATATTCGTGCCCGCATGCGCCGCCTGCAGCGGGTCGGAATCGGCCTGCCAGCCATAGGCCTGCAGGCGCTGCTTCGCATCCGCCTGCTGCGCCGCCAGGTCGGCGCCATTGAGCAGGCCCTTGGCCACCAGGGCCGTGCAGCGTCCAGCATTGCCGGGCACGGAAGCGATGCAGGGCTGGTACAGCGCCGCATAAGTGGCGTAGTCGAACAGCGCGCGCCCCGGCGCCGCGACCGCCACCCCGCCCTGGCGCACGCGGTAGGCCGTCGAAGGCTGGGGCTGGACCTGCGGCTCGCTGGCCGCCACGCCGCTGATCAAGCCTTGCGTATCCTGTTCCGCCGCCAGCAGGGCCGAGCCGGCGCCGTTGGAAATGCTCGAGGCGATCGTGATCGTGTTCTTCGGCGTCAGGCGCACGATGCGCGAACTGCCGTCGCGGGCCAGCACGCCATAGCGCTCGTTCAAGACGTAATAGGCCATCTCGATCGCCTGCAAGGTCACCTTGCCCCAGTCCTTTTCCGGGTTCTGTTGCGAATGCGCATGCTTGAAGGCGATGCGGTTCGGATAGGCGGCAGCCCAGGCCAGCCGGTCCGCATCGCCCAGGCCCGGCGCGAAGAGCGCGTTCTTGCCGGCGGCCACCCTGCCCGCGCGCATGCCGTTTTGCAGGTTGACGCTGTCATCCTCGAATACATACAGGCCCGTGCCGGAACCCTTGTCCGCATACGCCACGGCGCAGCCGTTTTTCAGGCCCCATTCGCCGGAGCTGCCGATGGCGCCGTAGATGCCGCGCGAGCCGCTCGACGTGCCCGTGACGATGCAGGCGCGGTCGGGATCGAAGCTGGCCGGCACCTGCACCATCAGGGTGACGTTCTTCCTGCCCGTGCCGTCGTCCGCGTAGGCGAGGTATTCACTGCCCGCGACCAGGCCCTCGCCGCTGCCCACATTGCCGGCCGCATCCACGTTCGGTCCGTACAGGGTGCCGTAGCCGCTGTTGGCGGCGATGTCGAGCACGGCACGGTAGTTGGCGTGGATGGCATTGCGGCGCAGTTCGGCCGGCGTGGGGTTGGCCGCATCCGCATACAGGGGGGTGGCGCCCGCCAGCCCCGTCTTGCCCAGGCCGGCCGTCAGCAGGTCATTGCTCTTGCCGTCATAATCGGCCCGCGTGATGCTGCCCAGGTAGCTGGGCACATGGTTCAGCTCTTCCGGTGCATGGTTGCTGCCGCAGGCTGCCAGC
Source organism: Janthinobacterium sp. GW822-FHT07H11 (assembly GCF_058798615.1). Lineage (NCBI taxonomy): Bacteria > Pseudomonadati > Pseudomonadota > Betaproteobacteria > Burkholderiales > Oxalobacteraceae > Janthinobacterium > Janthinobacterium sp. GW822-FHT07H11. The sequence continues at coordinate 409,987 of NZ_CM179507.1, read as the reverse complement.
GCCAGCAAGGTGCACAGGCCACCGCCCGCGCGCGTGATCGTCGTTTGCATGGTTGCTCTCTCCGTTGAGGTAACACTGACTGAAACTTGACGCCAAATGAAAAACGCCGGACTTGCGGTCCGGCGTTGCTTGAAAATCAGACAGCGGCCTTGGCTGGCCTGCCGCCGAAGCGCGCGATGGCTTCGCCGACGATGCCGCGCCGGAACATCAGCACGCAGATCACGAAGATGATGCCGGTGACGATGCCCACCGATTCGCCCAGGGTGCCGAACCACTCGATGCCCGTGTGCGTGGCCAGGTAGGTGCCGAAGTCGCCCAGCTTGTTTTCCAGCGCGATGATCAGCACGGCACCGAGGATGGGGCCAGACAAGGTACCCATGCCGCCCACCAAGGTCATCAGCACGACCAGGCCCGACATGCCCCAATACACGTCCGTCAGGGTTTCAAAGCCCAGCACCAGGGTCTTGGTGGCGCCGGCCAGCGCCGCCAGCGAAGCGGACAGCACGATGGCCATCAGCTTGTACTTGTTGACGTCATAGCCGAGCGAGATGGCGCGCGGTTCGTTTTCCTTGATGGCCTTGAGCACTTGTCCGAACGGCGAGTGGATGGTGCGCACGATCAGGGCGAAGCCGGCGACGAAGATGGCCAGCACGAAGTAGTACAAGGTGGTGTCGTTGCCCAGGTCTAGCATGCCCAGCAAGGTTCCACGTGGAACACCCTGCAAGCCATCCTCGCCGCCCGTGAACGGCAGGCGCAGGGCCAGGAAGTACACCATCTGTGCCAGCGCCAGCGTGATCATCGTGAAATAGATGCCCTGGCGGCGGATCGCCAGGCCACCCATGACCAGGCCCAGGCCGGCGCCGGTGGCGACGCCCGCCAGCAAACCGAGCTCGGTCGGCCAACCCCAGGTGCGCAGCGCATAGCCGGTGACATAGCCGGCGCCGCCGAAGAAAGCCGCATGGCCGAACGACAGCAAGCCCGTGTAGCCGATCAGCAAGTTAAACGCACAGGCAAACAGGGCAAAGCACAGCAACTTCATCAGGAAGACGGGATAGCCGTAAAACGGGGCCGCCAACGCCAGCAACAGGGCAATGGCGTAGCCTACATTCTTATTCATCGTGGTAGCTCCAATACATGACTGATGAGGATTACTTTTCTTTGCCGAACAGCCCGGCGGGACGCAGCAGCAGCACGATGACCATCACCACGAACACCACGGTGGCCGAGCCTTCCGGGTAGAACACGCGGGTCAGGCCCTCGATCACGCCCAGGGCCAGGCCCGTGAGGATGGAACCCATGATGGACCCCATGCCGCCGATCACCACCACGGCGAAGACGACGATGATCAGGTTCGAACCCATCAGCGGCGAAACCTGGATGATGGGTGCGGCCAGCACGCCGGCAAAGCCGGCCAGCGCCACGCCGAAGCCGAAGGTCAGGGTCACCATCAGCGGCACGTTGATGCCGAACGCTTCCACCAGTTTCGGATTTTCCGTGCCGGCACGCAGGTAGGCCCCTAATTTGGTTTTTTCGATGACGAACCAGGTGGCCAGGCAGATCGACAGCGAGGCGATCACCACCCAGGCGCGGTAGTTCGGCAAGATCATGAAGCCGAGGTCCGTGGCGCCGGCCAGCGCTTCGGGCACCGCATACGGCTGGCCCGAGACGCCATAGAACGAGCGGAACACGCCTTCGACGATCAGCGTGATGCCGAAGGTCAGCAGCAAGCCATACAGATGGTCGAGCTTGTACAGCCAGCGCAGCATGGTCTTTTCGATCAGGATGCCGAACAGGCCCACCAGCACGGGGGCGATGACCAGCATGGCCCAGTAATTGATATCGAAATAACTGAGACCCATCCAGGCCAGGAAGGCGCCCATCATGTACATGGCGCCGTGCGAGAAATTAATGACGTTGAGCAGGCCGAAGATGACGGCCAGACCGAGGGACAACATGGCATAGAACGAGCCGTTGACGAGACCCAGCAGCAGCTGGCTCATCATCGCTTGTAATGGAACGCCGAAAATTTCCATGGCATCACAGTATAAAAAGCACCGCCGGACGACGGTGTGGTATCAAGGGAAACACGCCGCCGCGGACGGACGCGGGGGCGCAAGGCGACTCCCGCACGCATAGCGCGTACAGGACGGACCGAGCGCGCGCGGCGCGGCGGTCCGACGCAACGATTGCTACAGACTTACTTCCACAGCGAACACTTCGATTCGGCCTTGGTCACGTACGCTTGCGCGCCCGGCACCGTGGCGACGACCTTGTAGTAATCCCATGGATACTTCGACTCCGACGGTTTTTTGACTTCCATCAGGTACATATCGTGCACCATGCGGCCATCGGGACGCACTTCGCCATTCTGGGTAAACATGTCGTTGATCTTGGTCTTTTTCAGATACGCCATGACTTTATCGGTATCATCCGTGCCAATCGCCTTGACGGCTTTCAGGTAGTTGGCGGCGGCCGAATAGTCAGCCGCCTGCAGCATCGACGGCTCCTTCTTCATCTTGGCAAAATAGCGTTTCGACCAGGCGCGCGTGTCCGCATTCAAGTCCCAGTACCAGCCATCGGTCAGGTACATGCCCTGGGTCAGGTTCAGGCCCAGCGAATGGATATCATTGATGAAGATCAGCAAGCCGGCCAGCTTCATCGATTTTGTCAGGCCGAACTCGTTGGCCGCCTTGATGCTGTTGATGGCATCGCCACCCGCATTGGCCAGGCCCAGGATCTGCGGCTTGGCCGCCTGCGCCTGCAGCAGGAACGAGGAGAAATCCGAGGCGCCCAGCGGATGCTTGACGCTGCCCAGCACCTTGCCGCCGGCCGCCTTGACGACTTCGGCCGTGTCTTTTTCCAGCGAATGGCCAAACGCGTAATCGGCCGTCATGAAATACCAGTTCTTGCCGCCCTGCTTGACGATGGTGCCGCCCGTGCCGCGCGCCAGCGCCACCGTGTCATACGCGTAATGCACGGTGTACGGCGTGCACTCCTCGTTCGTCAGGCGCGAGGAACCGGCGCCGATGGCAATGAAGATTTTCTTCTTTTCCGCCGCGACCTTGGCCATGGCCAGGCTGGCGCCGGAATTGGTGCCGCCGATCAGCATGTCGACACCCTGCTGGTCGAACCATTCGCGCGCCTTCGAGGCGGCGATATCGGCCTTGTTCTGGTGGTCGGCGGAAATGAATTCCACCTTCTTGCCGGCGATAACCACGCCGGCATCGGCGATCGCCATCTTGATGGCTTCCGCGCCACCGAGGCCGTCGACATCGGAATACACGCCGGACATGTCGGAAATAAAACCGATCTTGATGGTGTCGCCCGATACCTGGGCGTGGGCGGTGGCGGCAAAACCCAGTGCAAGGGTTGCGGTGGCAATGGCGATAGCGTTACGTTTCATGGTGTCTCCGTTGGGGATTATTGTTTGCTATACAAACGATTGCTAAACGATTGCAGGACGAATACGAGGACTACACGCCAAGCAGCTCGGTCAATACGGGCATCTTGGCCTCCAGTTCGGATGCAGCAAAAGTCTCGACGATCTGACCGTGCTCCATCACATAAAACCGGTCCGCCAGCGGCGCGGCAAACCGGAAATTCTGTTCCACCATGACGATGGTGTATCCCTTCGCCTTCAGGGTGGTGATCATGCGCGCCAGGCCCTGCACGATGACGGGCGCCAGCCCTTCGGAAATTTCATCGAGCAGCAGCAATCGCGCGCCCGTGCGCAGGATGCGCGCCACGGCCAGCATCTGCTGCTCGCCGCCGGACAAGCGCGTGCCCTGGCTGTGGCGGCGCTCCTGCAGGTTGGGGAACATGGCGTAGATTTCGTCCACCGACATGCCCTTCTCGCCACTGGCCAGCGTCGGCGGCAGCATCAGGTTTTCCTCCGTCGACAGCGACGAAAAAATGCCGCGCTCCTCGGGACAATACCCGATGCCCAGGTGGGCGATCTTGTGCGTGGCCAAACCGATCGCTTCCACGCCATGGACCTTGATGGAACCGGTGCGGGCGCCCGTCAGGCCCATGATGGCGCGCAAGGTCGTCGTGCGGCCGGCGCCATTGCGGCCCAGCAAAGTCACCACTTCGCCCTGCTCCACTTTCAGGTTCACGTCGTGCAGGATATGCGATTCGCCATACCAGGTATGCAGCTGTGCAATTTCCAGCGCCGGTGCGCCGCCATTCACTTGTGTCGCCATCAATGCGCCCCTTCCAGTTCGGCGTGGGTGGTGCCCATGTACGCTTCCATCACTTGCGCATTGCGCGATACTTCCGCGTAGCTGCCCTCGGCCAGCATGGCACCGCGCTGCAGCACGGAAATCTTGTCGCAGATGCCGGAAACCACGCTCATATTGTGTTCCACCATCAAAATCGTGCGGCCGGCCGATACCTTCTTGATCAGCTCGGTGACGCGGTGCACGTCTTCGTGGCCCATGCCTTGCGTCGGTTCGTCGAGCAGCATCATTTCCGGCTCCATCGCCAGGGTGGTGGCGATTTCCAGCGCCCGCTTGCGCCCGTAGGGCATGTCGACCGTGATGGTATCGGCAAACTCCGTCAGGTCGACCTCGGCCAGCAAGGCCATGGCGCGGTCGTTGAGCCGGTTCAAGGCACGTTCGCTCTGCCAGAAGTGAAACGAGGTGCCGAGCTGGCGCTGCAAACCGATGCGCACATTCTGCAGCACGGACAGATGGGGGAAGACGGCGGAAATCTGGAAGGAACGGATCACGCCCATGCGCGCGATCTGGGCCGGTTTGGCGGCCGTGATGTCTTTCCCATTGAACAGGATCTGTCCGGATGTGGGGACCAGGAATTTGGTGAGCAAGTTAAAACACGTGGTCTTGCCGGCGCCGTTAGGACCGATCAAGGCGTGGATATGGCCCCGCTCTACCTTCAAGTTGACATCGCTGACTGCCGTGAAGCCCTTGAATTCCTTGGTCAAATTTCTTGTTTCCAAGATTACGTTTGACATCGTGTCTCCTAGTTGTACTTTTTGTACTACTTAGTCATTTTTATAATACACAACTTAAATTTAACGCACAATACAGTATAACTACGGGGATTTTGCGCCAGGCCGAATGGCGCAAAGCGGCGCTTTTACGCCGTCATTTCCAGGCCGCGTGTATCATTTGCGCCGCTTTTTCCGCAATCATCACGGTGGGCGAGTTCGTATTACCAGAAGTAATGTAGGGCATGATGGAGGCGTCGACGACGCGCAGGCCGGCCACGCCGATCACGCGCAAGGTGCTGTCGACAACGCTCGCTGCATCGCTGGCCAGGCCCATGCGGCAGGTGCCCACCGGGTGGAAGATGGTGGTGCCGATCTGGCTGGCCGCCTGCGCCAGCTCTTCCTCGCTCTGGAATTGCACGCCGGGCTTGTATTCCTGCGGCGCAAATTTTTTCAGGGCCGGCGCGGCGGCGATGGCCCGCGTCAGGCGCAAGGCGTCGGCCGCCACGGTGCGGTCCTGCCCGGTACTCAGGTAATTGGGCACGATCTTCGGCGCCGCATAACTGTCGGCCGACGCGATCCGCACATGGCCGCGCGAGGTGGGACGCAGATTGCAGACGCTGGCCGTAAACGCGGGAAACGCGTGCAGCGGTTCGCCGAATTTGTCGAGCGACAGCGGCTGCACGTGATATTGCAGGTTGGGCGTGGCTTGCTGCGGGTCGGACTTGGCGAACGCGCCCAGCTGCGACGGCGCCATGGACATGGGCCCGCTCTGGAACAGCGCGTACTGCAGGCCGATCTGCATTTTTCCAACGATATTGCTGGCCATCACGTTCAAGGTCTTGACGCCCTGCACTTTAAAGACCATGCGTAGCTGCAGATGGTCCTGCAGATTGCCACCCACCCCGGCGGCGTCGACAACGGGAACGATGCCATGCTGCTGCAGCAAGGCGGCCGGGCCGATGCCGGACAATTGCAGCAATTGCGGCGAACCGATGGCACCCGCCGTCAGCAGGGTTTCCCGCCTGGCCCTCGCCTGCCACTGCGTGCCACCGCCCGTGAACACGATGCCCGTGCAGCGCGGCCCCGTTTCCGTCGTTTCCAGTAATAAGCGTTCCACGTGGCAACCGGTCATGATGGTCAGGTTCGGCCGCCGCGACGCCGGTTTCAAAAACGCTTTCGAGGTATTCCAGCGGATGCCGCGGCGCTGGTTGACGTCGAAATACGCGCTGCCGCTGTTGTCGCCGCCGTTGAAATCGCTGGTTTTCGGAATGCCGACCTGCTGCGCCGCGTCGCGGAAGGCATTGAGGATATCCCACGACAGCCGCTGTTTTTCCACGCGCCATTCACCGCCCACGCCATGGTTTTCCGAGGCGCCGCCGTAATAATCCTCGCTTTGCTTAAACAGCGGCAAGACCTTGTCCCAGCGCCAGGAAGCGTCGTCCGTCAGGTCTGCCCAGTGGTCGTAATCGCCGGCCTGGCCGCGCATATAGATCATGCCGTTGATGGATGAACTGCCGCCGAGCACTTTGCCACGGGGATAAATCAGGCTGCGTCCGCCCAGGCCCGCGTCCGCTTCCGTCTGGTACAGCCAATCCGTGCGCGGATTGCCGATGCAATGCAGGTAGCCGACGGGGATGTGGATCCACACGTAATCGTCCTTGCCGCCTGCCTCGACCAGCAAGACGCTGGCGTCCTTGTCCCGCGTGAGCCGGTTGGCCAGCACGCAACCTGCCGTGCCGCCACCCACGATGATGTAGTCGTATTCGCCTGCCGATTCCAATGAAGCTCCTTTCGGTATGCCATCAAGCTGTCGCGCGGCGTGTCTCCCCGTCGCGTCCCGTTACCAGAGTCTGTATTCGTTCATGCATGCATGGCTGTTGAGCCGCATCGAGATTACCACCAGTGCCGCCCCAGGGCGACATTAATCGCATGGCCAGCATGCACAGCACGTGTCAACGCATTGATACACGGCGCGAAAGCGTCCCCAACAGGGGCTGCCAGCTGTGGATAACCGTATGGATATCCACAGGTACGATATGTGAGTAAACGAAATTTTTTTTGCGCGACATTTTTTTATCCCAAAACCATCCCATGCGGATACATCGCTTACTCAGCGTTTATCCGTGCGCCAAGCGATTGTTTACAAGGATAAATCGGGACTTATCCACAGAAGATGCCACCGTTAACTACTATTACTATTCTTTTATATGATCTTGTTAAGGTAAACCCGACAACGCGCACTTTGCCTGCCTTCGCCCGACAACAGCCTGAGCTCCTTCTGCCTGTAAAAAAAACGCAAGCGTCTTCTATGCGCAAAAAAAATCCAGCCAACAACTGAGCGACGAAAACCGGCACGGCCAGCGACACGCGCACAGCACTGCCAAACCGTTTTGCAAAATAGAAATGTCAACGGGCCTTACCAGGCGCCATGCCGGCAAGGCGCATGCGGTCAAAAAGATGGGGGGATGGGAGACGATTGTGGATAAGTCACTTGATATCCACAGGATGACTTGTGAGTAAACACGAAGTTATGCGCAGGCCCGCATTTTATACAATTTTGCTCCTCGCGCCATACAGCGATTATGCAGGTCTTATTTTTGGTGTAAACGCTTGATCCTGTTGAAAAAAAGCGACTTATCCACAGAAAAAACCGCGTTTACTATTACTACTATTTTTATATATAGATCTATTGTAAACCGATAAAAAAAACGGAAGTCCGCGGATATTTCCAAAAAGCGTGCAAACAACATCAAAAAAAAAGCCAACGGCAACAGCGCGACCCACTGCCACACCGTCTTCCAGGAATCCGCTGGACGCCAATGTTCGCGAAAGAACCGCGCTGGTGATCGCTCAGCATTGATTGCCAGACAGGGATTCATGCACGCCAACCCCGTCAAACATGCCACGACAGCAAGAAAAACCGCGATTTTTGCTTGCTGCTGTGGATAAGTGCCTGCATATCCACAGGATGAGATGTGGGAAAAGTCCTTCTTTGTCCACAAGCCGATTTTTATCCCAAACAAGTCCTGTCTGGATACAATGTTTATGCGCGTACTTTTTTGTGCGCTAAGTCGATGATTTTTCAACGGTATACCGACTTATCCACAAAAAAATGGCCGTTTACTATCATTACTATTTTTATGTATACATCTTTATTTAAAACACAGAAACAAACGCGGACGGTGGAAAAGTCGCCGGAACGGCTGTTTTCACCATGTAAACCGTCTGGCAATCCTGAAAACCTGTAAAAACAGCATGAATTCACACAAAAAAATGCGTTTAGGCATCATCAGTGCCTTGCACGAAGAACAGCAGGGGCTGGTAGAAGCCATGCAAGGCCCCCAGAGGCGTTCGCACGGCATGCGCGACTACACCCTGGGCACCCTGTGGAATATCGACGCTGTGTGCGTCCTGTCGCGTCTGGGCAAGGTTGCCGCCGCCATGACGGCTGCCATGCTTGTGGAAAAGTATGGAGTTACCCACATCGTCTTCACCGGCGTGGCCGGCAGTGGCGATCCGCACGTGCAAGTGGGCGACATCGTGGTGGCCGAATCGCTGCTCCAGCACGACATGGACGCCCGCCCGCTGTTTCCCCGCTTCGAGGTGCCGCTGACAGGCTTGCAGCGCTTCGCCACGGACCTGGAACTCAGTTCGCAATTGTCTGGCGCCGCGCAAGATTTCCTGCGCGACGATGTTTCCAGCGTGCTCAAGGCGGCCGATATCGCGGCATTTGGCTTGCGGCACGCCAAAGTGCACCGTGGCCTGATCGCCAGCGGCGACCAGTTCATCAGCAGCGCCGCGCATATCAAGCAGCTGAAAGCGGATATCCCGGATCTGCTGGCCGTCGAAATGGAAGGCGCCGCCGTCGCGCAAGTGTGTTTTGAACTCGGTGTGCCGTTTACGGTCATGCGCACCATTTCCGACAAGGCGAATGACGAGGCGGCCGTCGACTTCATGCGTTTCGTGCAATCCGTCGCGTCGCCGTATGCGTTCGGCGTGGTCCAAAAGCTGTGCCAGCGCCTGGCAAGCTGATTTCCGGGCGCGTCGTGCATAAAAAAAGGGCAGAACCACTGGTTCTGCCCTTTTGCGTTGCTGACCTGCTTAAATGTTAGACGCTGAGCATCATCAAACTGGCGTTACCACCGGCCGCCGTCGTATTCACGCACAGCGCCCGCTCGGCGACCAGGCGCCACAGGGGGATGGCATCGTCCTGCGTGGTGGCGATGGTGGCCACCAGGGCACCTTCACGGGCCGCCAGCAGCGCTTTGAGCTGGCCATCGAGGGCCGGCTCGATCATGGCGATCTGGAATGCGTGCTGGACGGACGCGATATCGCTGACGACCTGGATGCGGTCTTTCAGCGCCGCCGGCAAGTCGCCCGGAATCAGGCTGGTCGATTGTGCCAGCACCAGCGCCTCGTTACCCGTCGCCAAAACCGCCGCCAGCTGGTTCATCAAGGTGCCGGAGGTGGCCGCCGCGCACAGTATCGTGCCGCGCGCCGCAAAGCTCAGGGTATTGCGTTCGCCCGTCGGGCCCGGCAAGACGGTGGTGCTGCCCAGCAAGGTGGTACGCGCGTATTCCTGTGCCAGCTGCACGATCTTGTCGTGGCCATGCATTTTCGCCCACACGGTCAGCGCGTCGAGCGCCGGCGGTGCCTGGCGCTGATGCTGCGTGCCGGCCGCGGCATTGCGCTGCAGGCGTTTCAGGTACAAGGGCCCGCCCGCCTTCGGACCGGTGCCCGACTTGCCTTCGCCGCCGAACGGCTGCACGCCGACGACGGCGCCGACGATGTTGCGGTTGACATAGATATTGCCCACGTGCGCGCGCTGGGTGATGAAAGCGATGGTTTCATCGATGCGCGTGTGGATGCCCAGGGTCAGGCCGTAACCGCTGTCATTGATCGATTGCACCAGTTGCGGCAGTTCGGCCCGCTTGTAGCGGATCACGTGCAGCACGGGACCGAAGACTTCCTGCGTCAATTGCTCCAGTGACTTGATTTCCAGCACGGTCGGGGCGACAAACGTGCCTTTGACGGGAGGCAAGTCGAGCGAGAAATGATCGATGGCCACGGTTTTCATCTTGTTGATGTGCGCCAGCAGATTGCCTTGCGCTTCCGCATCGATGACGGGGCCGATATCGGTGGCCAGGCGGTCAGGATTGCCAACGCGCAATTCCTGCATCGCGCCCTTCAGCATCCTGATGGTCTTGTCGGCGATTTCCTCCTGCAGGAACAGCACGCGCAAGGCCGAGCAGCGCTGGCCGGCGCTATCAAAGGCCGACGACATCACGTCCTGCACCACCTGTTCCGGCAAGGCCGAGGAATCGACGATCAGGGCATTCTGGCCGCCCGTTTCGGCGATCAGCGGAATGTCGATGCCTTCGGCCACGGCCCGCGCGGCCAGGTTGCGGTTGATCAATTGCGCCACTTCCGTCGAGCCCGTGAAAATCACGCCTTTCACGCGCGTGTCATTGCACAGGCCGGCGCCAACGACCTCGCCGCTGCCGGGAAGGAATTGCAGCGCGCCGCGCGGCACGCCGGCCGCGTGCAGCAACTGCACCGCGCGCCAGGCGATCAGCGGCGTCTGCTCGGCCGGCTTGGCCAGCACCACGTTGCCGGCGGCCAGGGCGGCGGCCAGCTGGCCCGTGAAGATGGCCAGCGGGAAATTCCATGGGCTGATGCAGGTGACGGGACCGAGCGCCAGGGTGTTCGGCGCGTGTTCCACCTGCGCCGCGTAATAGCGCAGGAAGTCGACGGCCTCGCGGATTTCCGCGATGGCGTTCGGCAGCGACTTGCCCGCTTCGCGCACGGCCAGGGCCATCAGTTCGATGTGATGTTCCTCGAACAGGTCGGCGGCGCGCTGCAGGGCCTGCGCGCGCAGCGACGGCTCTGTGGTTTGCCAATCCATCGCATACGCGCTGGCGCTGGCCAGCGCCGTTTCCACGTCGGCCGGGCCCGCTTCCGTGACCTTGCCCACCTGGTCGTCGTTGTGTGCCGGATTGTGCAGCGTTTGCGTGGGCGCGTTCAGGCTGACGGCGCCATCGATCAGCGGCGCGGCATGCCACCGCTGCGGCTGCGCCAGGCCGGCGGCCAGCGCGCGCAAGGTGTCTTCATTCGACAGGTCGAGGCCGGCGGAGTTCTTGCGCTCGCTGCCAAACATATCGAGCGGCAAGGGAATCGACGGGTGCGGCAAGCCGCCCTGCAGGCGCGCCAGTTCCAGCGGATCGCGGATCAGGCTATCGATGGCCACGCTTTCGTCGACGATCTGGTTGACGAACGACGAGTTGGCGCCGTTTTCCAGCAGGCGGCGCACCAGGTAGGCCAGCAGGGTTTCATGCGAGCCGACGGGCGCGTAGATGCGGCAAGGCTTGTCCAGGTTGGCCGGGCCGACCACCTGGTCGTACAGGGTCTCGCCCATGCCGTGCAGGCACTGGAATTCGTAGTCGGTGACGCCGTCGCGCCTGGCCCACGTATAAATGGTCGCCAGCGTCTGCGCATTGTGGGTGGCAAACTGGGGGTAGATCAGGCTGCTTGCCGCCAGCAGTTTTTGCGCGCACACGAGGTAGGACACGTCCGTGTACACCTTGCGCGTATAGACGGGATAGCCTTCCTGGCCATCGACTTGCGCGCGCTTGATTTCCGCATCCCAATACGCGCCCTTCACCAGGCGCACCATGAATTTGCGGCCGCTGCGGCGCGCCAGGTCGATCAGGTAATCGATGGCGAACGGGCAGCGCTTCTGATACGCCTGCACCACGTAGCCGATGCCGTCGAAGCCGGCCAGGTCGGCATCAAAGGCGAGGGCTTCCATCAGGTCCAGCGACAGTTCCAGGCGGTCCGTTTCTTCCGCATCGATGTTGAAGCCGATGTTGTACTGCTTTGCCAGCAGCAGCAGCGCTTTGACGCGCGGCAGCAATTCGGCCAGCACGCGCGCGCGCTGGGCGCGGCTGTAGCGCGCGTGCAGGGCCGACAGTTTCACGGAAATGCCGGGGCCGTTCTTGATGCCGCGGCCATTCGAGGCCTTGCCGATGGCGTGGATCGCCGTTTCGTACGAGGCATAGTAATTGGCCGCGTCGCTTTCCGTCAGCGCCGCCTCGCCCAGCATGTCGTAGGAATAGCGGTAGCCGCGCGTTTCATTGTCGCGGCTGTTTTTCAGCGCTTCCTCGATGGTTTGCCCCGTCACGAACTGGTTGCCCAGCATGCGCATGGCCAGGTCGACGCCCTTGCGTATCAACGGTTCGCCGCCCTTGGCGATGAGTTTGGTCATGGCCGAGCCCAGGCCCGATTCGCTGCTGGTACTGACCAGTTTGCCCGTGATCAGCAAGCCCCAGGTGGCCGCGTTGACGAACAGCGACGGCGATTCGCCCAGGTGCTTGCGCCAGTCGCCCTTGCTGATTTTGTCGGCGATCAGGCGATCGGCTGTTTGACTGTCGGGTATACGCAACAGCGCTTCGGCCAAACACATCAATGCAACACCTTCTTCCGACGACAGCGAGAACTCATGCATCAGTGCATCGACGCCCGAGGCGCGCGTGCGTTTCTGGCGCACGGCCGACACCAGTCGGTGCGCCAATGCCTGCCCCTCGGCCGTCGTTGCGTTGCTGCTGGCACGCACTTGCTGCAGCAGCCATTGGACGGCGGAAACCTCGTCGCGCCTATAGGCGGCGGTGACGGCGGCGCGTGACGGTGTCGCTTCGGGCAGGATTTCCGCCTGGAGCGCGGCAAAGGGAATCGGGGTAAAAGCCGAGGGGCCTGCAGGGTGCATAGGAGCTCTTTACAAGGAAAAATAGGACGAAACTCGCGGTAATTCTTGCCCTTTTTTGGTGCAAAAAAATACAGAAAGTCGGACGTTAAGATGATTCGATTGTAAAGGGGATTCTTATGGATTAATTCTGGTAATACAGGGGACTAGCAATAGATAGTTTTTGATGCGACAATTTAACCAAATAATATTAATTTGGGGGTGATGGTAATGCTGGACAAGATCAGTAAGAAAATCTTGATGGAATTGCAGAGCGATGGACGCATCAGCAATGTGGAACTGGCCGCGCGCGTCAACCTGTCGCCTGCCGCCTGCCTGGAGCGCGTGCGCAAGCTGCACGAATCGGGCTATATCATGGGCTACACGGCCCAGCTCAATCCGCAGCTGCTCGACGTGTCGCTGCTGGTGTTCATCGAGGTCGTGCTCGATCGCACGACGCCGGAAGTATTCGACGCCTTCAAGCATAGCGTACAAATCATTCCAGAGGTACTGGAATGTCATATGGTGGCCGGCGGCTTCGATTACCTGGTCAAGGCGCGCGTCAAGGACATGGCCGCCTACCGCGAATTCCTCGGCAAGACGCTGTTGCAGAAAGGTGTGCGGGAAACCCACACTTATGCCGTCATGGAAGAGGTCAAAAACACGACCAAACTGCCGATTAAGTGACCTCGGTGCAGCGCGCCGGATTTTCCGATTGAGCTATCGGAACAAATGTTGTAGGGTAGAACTACAATTCTGCCATCCGGCAGCCGCCTGACACGACGCGCAGACGTTACGTTCAGGCTGCGACGTGTGCAATCGTGCCCACCCGCATCCGGCTGCACCGCGCTCCATGGGAGCGTGGACGGGCACTCGCAGCGGGGGACAAATGAAGCAGTTGCAGCATCAGCTGGTGCGTTTCTTTGTAATGACTGTGGCGGCCGTGGTCGTGGCCTGTTGCCTGGTATATCTGTTCCAGCTGGCGACAGGCGGCAGCGCCCCTCCCTATCTGATTGCCGGCGTGTCGGCCCTGGCGGGCGCCGTGCTGCTGGCGCTGGCCGGCCGCGCGCAAGGCGAATCCGGCCTGCTGCAGTTTGCCGACACCGTGGGGCGCGCCACCGACGCCATCATGATAGGCGCGGCGGAAACCTCGTATTTTGTCGACTCCGTGAAAAAGAAGGTGGAACTGGACGTGCAGACGGCCAGCGAGATCGCCGACAGTTCCGGACAGAATGCCGTTACCACCGAAAAGATTGCCGCCAACGCGGAGCGGGCCGCCAAGGTGGCCGCCGGCGTGCGCGAGGAGAGCGTGGCGGCGCGGGCCGAGGTGGACCAGGGATTGCGGCGCATCAACAGCGCGCGCGAAGAAGCGCAAGGCGCCTCCAGCGTCATGCTGAGCCTGCAGGAAAAATCGCGGCGCATCACCGGCTTCACGGAAGCCATTTCCGATATTTCCGCGCGCACCAATCTGCTGGCGCTGAATGCCGCCATCGAAGCGGCCCGCGCGGGCGAGCACGGCCGCGGTTTTGCCGTGGTGGCGGGCGAAGTGCGGCAACTGGCGCAGCGCACCAAGGAAGCGTCCGATGAAATCAGCCTGATGGTGCGCGAAATCAATGAACAGTCGGAAAAAGCGGCGCGCGGTATGGTCTCGCTGGCATCGGGCGTGACGGAAGCGGCGCGCAACGTGGAAAGCGTGCATGCCTCGCTCAGCCATATCGAGGAATCCTCGGGCGTGTCGGAAGACGAGATCGGCCAGATCGCCCGCGCCTCGCGCGAGCACGTCGATACGACGCAGCTGATTGCCGACGCCATCCTGCAGATCCGCGACAGCTTGTTGTCGACCAATGCCGAATTGCCGCGCGCCACGCAATCGGCCATGGCCCTGGCCGAGCGCGCGGAAGTCATCGCCAGCGCGCTCGGTGAATCGAGCGTGGCCACGCCGCACGACGAGATCCGCATCGTGGCCCAGCGCGCCGCGCACGATGTCGGCAAATTGTTCGAGCAAGCCATCGCTGCGGGGCGCATCACGCGCGAAGCGCTGTTCGACCGCCACTACCGCCCGATACCGAATACCAATCCGCCCAAGCACAACACGCAATTCGATGCATTCACGGACAAGGTCTTGCCCGACCTGCAGGAAGGCGTGCTGGCCGCCATGCCGCACCTGGCGTACGCGGGGGCCGTCGACAACAATGGCTATTTTCCTACTCACAACAAGAAGTTTTCCCAGCCGCTGACGGGCGACTACGATATCGACATCATTAACAACCGCACCAAGCGCATCTTCAGCGACCGCACGGGGGCGCGCTGCGGCAGCAACACCAGGCCTTTCCTGTTGCAGACGTACAAGCGCGACACGGGCGAAGTCATGCACGATTTATCCGTGCCCATCCACGTCGAGGGCAAGCACTGGGGCGGCTTCAGAATTGGCTACCGCTCGAGTAGTCATGCATAAAAAAAACGCCTGATATCGCATCAGGCGTTTTTTTGGGGGCCGGCACAAACTTATTCGATATGCGGCTTGGGCGCCACGCCGCCGCCGGCCGCCGTGGCCGAGCGCAGGGTCGGCGTATTCATTTCTTCCAGGTGGTTGCGCAGCCATTTGTGGGCAGGGCTGCGCGCGTCGCGCTCATGCCACAGCATGTCCAGGTGGACGGCCGGCAAGGTGAACGGCAAGTCCTTGTACAGCAAGGACTCCGTCATGCCCGTCGAGGCGATCAGATGGCGCGGCAAGACCGTGATCAGGTCGGAATTGGCCACCACCCGCCCGGCCGTGAAGAACTGGTTCACCGTCAGCAAGATGCGCCGCTCGCGGTGGATCTGCGCCAGCGCTTCGTCGACGAGGCCATGGGCGCGCCCGGAAAAGCTCACCAGCAAGTGATTTGCCGCGCAGTAGTTGTCCAGGTTCAGTTCCACCTTGGCCAGCGGATGGCCGCGCCGCATCACGCACACATACTTGCCCGAATACAGGCGCTCATGGCGGATGGGCGAGCTGGTGTCGCTCGACAATTGCGCCGCCACGCCGGGAAAGAAGCCGACGGCCAGGTCGATGTCGCCGCGCAGCAGCATCGGACGCGGTTCGCGCGTGGTCAGCGGCATCATGCGCACGTTCACGCCCGGCGCTTCCCTTTCGATCGAGCGCATCAGCGAGGGCAGCCAGAACGCGGCCGTCGCATCGGCCATGGCCATGCGGAAGGTGGCATGGGTTTTCGAGACATCGAAGGTTTCCGGCGTGACGGCCGCTTCCAGGCTGGCCAGGGCCGAGCGCACGGACGGCCACAGCGCTTCGGCGCGCGGCGTGGGTTTCACGCCGTACGCCGTGCGGATCAGCAATTCGTCCCCGAGGCTTTCGCGCAGGCGCTTGATGGCGTTCGATACCGCCGGCTGTGTCATCGCCAGGTGGCCGGCTGCGCGCGTCAGGTTTTGTTCCGTCATGACGGCGTCGAAAACGCGCAGCAAGTTCAGATCCAGCGTCAGAAAACTCATGGAAAGCCCAAGATAAAAGTTGAAGTCAGGTGATTGATTACTTAAGAGTGTAAACCGCGCCGGGCACGAATATTTTCACTCGTAAAAAAATATTACAGTTTTCCATTCATGATTCATATAATTGGTATCAAGAAATGGAATTAGATTTATATGTTGCACTGCACTATAGTACTGGCAAATTCTATAATGCACTGGAACAGTATGTCTACCTTCGCCTCCGCCCTGTACGCAGTATCCGCACCCGTGCTGGAGATCTCGTTGCTGAACGTCTTGCAAATCGCCCTCGCCAGCGTGGCCGTGGGTGCTGTCGTGATGCTCTTCAAGCCTTTGCTGGTAGGCATTGCGCGCGCCATGGTGCTGGTCGTGCGCCCCAAGCTGAGCCGTGAACAGCGGCTGGCCAGGCAGCAGATGCGCGAAGCGCAGGCGCTCCAGCGCACCTTGGGCAAGATGGATGGCGTGTCGCCAAGCAATGCGGCCGAACTGCGCGCCCTGTCCACGCGTGCCTAGGCGATAAACTGTTGCAAAAAGATAAGCCGGTGCATGCACCGGCTTTTTTTACGCCCGCGTTGTCAGTCAGGCAGTTTCACCCAGCAAGTGCGCGCGCAGGAGAGTGTCGGCCGGATGGGCGCCCAGCCAGATTTTCAGCAGCGCATTGTAAAAGGCCAGGTCCGGCACGGGGTTGCCCACCTGCTTGCCGTTCAGCTTGCATAACGTTCCCTCTTCCGGCAGCCAGTCGACGGTGAGGATATCGCCCTTTTTCAGGCCCGGCACCATCTCGAACATGGCGCCGAACTGCATCGTCTGGCTCAGCAGGCGCGTGCGGTCGGCCTGGTCGGAACTGCGGTTCAAGCCTTGCATGAAGGCCTTGCCCAGTTCGTCGGAAGTGATATCGCGCAGCATGACGATTTCCAGACGGCGCGGCCCGGAGAGCGCCAGGATGTCGGCCAGCTGGGTTTTCTTTTCCGGCAGGTACAGGGCGATCGTGTAGACCTTGAAGATGACCTTGTAGCGCACGCCGGCGCCGTTGAGTTTCAACTCGCGGCTGGCCAGTTGCACCGTGTCGTCCAGCCTGATGCCGCCCACCTCGACGGCCAGCGCTGCTTGCGCCAGGGCGGCGCACAGGCAGGCGCAAGCCAGGGAGCGGCCCAGACGGGATGTGCGTATTTGCATCTTCTAC
This sequence comes from Janthinobacterium sp. GW822-FHT07H11, assembly GCF_058798615.1. NCBI lineage: Bacteria > Pseudomonadati > Pseudomonadota > Betaproteobacteria > Burkholderiales > Oxalobacteraceae > Janthinobacterium > Janthinobacterium sp. GW822-FHT07H11. Next base: position 392,635 of record NZ_CM179507.1, on the reverse strand, counting down.
CTCCGTGGAAACCATGTGCTGTGGATAAGTCTGCACACAGTGTAGAACAGTTGGCAAAAGAGGGCCGCGCGGAGCGGCGGTGAGGGGACGACGGCCGCTTAGGCCTTGGCCGCTGGCAATTCCGCCTGCAGGCGTTCGTACTTGGCCATCAATTGCTCCGGGCTTTCGCGCCAGGCGGGATTGAAGGGGATGCAGCTGACGGGACACACTTGCTGGCATTGCGGCTCGTCAAAGTGCCCCACGCATTCGGTGCACTTGTTGGGATCGATTTCGTAGATTTCCGCGCCCATGTAGATCGCGTCATTCGGGCACTCGGGCTCGCAGATGTCGCAATTGATGCATTCGTCGGTGATCAGTAATGCCATGATTTCACTCTTACTTATTGCGATGATGCCGCATTGGCGGCAATCTTGTTTTGCAGCCAGCGGTTCACCGAGGGGAAGACAAACTTGGAGACGTCGCCGCCCAGCGCCGCGATTTCGCGCACGATGGTGCCCGAAATGAACTGGTACTGGTCGGACGGCGTCAGGAACATGGTTTCGACATCGGGCAGCAGGTAGCGGTTCATGCCCGCCATCTGGAATTCGTATTCGAAGTCGGAGACGGCGCGCAAGCCGCGCACGATGACGCGCGCTTCGTGCTTGCGCACGAAATCCTTGAGCAGGCCGGAAAAGCTTTCCACCTGCACGTTCGGATAGTGACCGAGCACTTCATTGGCGATTTCCAGGCGTTCGTCGAGCGAGAAAAACGGTTGCTTGTTCTTGCTGTCGGCCACACCGACGATCAGCTTGTCAAACAGGCCCGATGCGCGGCGCACCAGATCTTCATGACCGCGCGTGAGTGGATCGAATGTTCCTGGATAAACGGCTACAACCATTGCGGCTCCCTGATGATGCACCAATATAGACGCGCATTATGCCTGAAATTGGTGCTTCGCCTCGGGCCAGGGAGCTTTTTTGCCTCATTTATAGGCAGATTCAGGCAGTTGCCGGCACTTTGTTGTAAGTTAGCAAATGATAATAAACGGTGCCCGCCTTGTCGGCGCGGATGACTTCCCACGGTGCCATCCACTCGGGCTTGTCCAGTGCGCTGTGCTCCTCGAAGACCAGCGGCAAGCCCGATTCCGCGTACACCATGCCGCCTTCCGTGAGCAGCTTGGCGCACAGCGGCAAGACCTTGGCCAGGAAATCCTGCTGGTACGGCGGGTCGAGGAAGATCAGGTCGTAACGCTGGCCGCGCGAGGCCAGGCCTTGCGCCGTCAGCAGGGCGTCGCCGCGCAGCAGGTGCACGTTGTCGGCGTGCAATTTCACCTTGTTCTCTTCCAGCTGGCGGATCACCGGCGTGTGCGTGTCGACCATGGTGACGGACGCGGCGCCGCGGCTGGCCGCCTCGAAGCCCAGTGCGCCGCTGCCGGCGAACAGGTCCAGCACCTGGGCGTTGGACCAGTCGCCGTCGCGCAAGTGGTTGATCCAGTTAAAGACGGTTTCGCGCACGCGGTCCGGCGTCGGGCGCAAGCCCAGTGCCTGCAAGACAGGCAGCACGGAGCGCTTCCACTGGCCGCCGATGATGCGCACCTGGTTCGGTGGCGGCGCGTGGTGGACGGGGACTTTGGCGGGTTTCTTAGTTTTCTTTTGCATGGGCATTTAAAACCCCTGACAAAACCATAGCGAGCGGCAGTGCGTTGTGGCCAAGAAGCGCGGCTGTGCGAAGGCACAGTGAGCCTCGCAGGCCGCAAATCGCGACGCGCAGCAGGTTTTGTCAGGCGTTCCATTTCTTCAATTTGGTGGCGGCCACTATAGCATATGGCCCCCTCCCCCCTGCTGGCGCTGCCTGTCTATTTGGCTTGCGTGGCCAGGGAATTGAAATCGTCGATCCAGCCCTGCATGCGCTTGACGGCGTGGGCTTTTTGCGCGGGCGTGGCGATCTTGATGACCGTCAAGACCATCTGCGCCGTGCTGTCCTGGTAAGCATCAAAGAAGGCCTTGCGCTCGGAATGCTCGAGGCGTTCGAAACTGTCCTTGATCAGGGTATTGATCAGGGTCACGGTGGCGTCCTTGCCGAGCTTTTCCTGCTGCACTTTCTTGATCAGGTTCAAGACATTCTGCTGGCGCCGCATGCGCTCGTCGAGCCAGATCTCATTGTCCAGCGGACGCGCGTCGGAGGCCTTGCGGATGATCGCTTCCTGCTCGCTGCTGAAACCGCCGAACCACAGCTCGAATTGCTCCATGGCCTTCTTGTAGCGCAGCTTCTGGCGCTTTTCCTTGTCGCCGCTCAGGTATTTCTTGCGATAGTCCTCATTGTTCGACTTGAACTTCTTTTCCATCTGCGCAATCTGTTCCGGCTTGAGCGAGCGGGCCAGCTCGGCCAGGTCGGGCGCCGCCTTCAGCAGCAGCGCCTGGGTGCGGTGCTTGATCTCGCCGTAGTCGGCCATCAGGTCCGCCTGCGTGACATTGCCTTGCAGCTGCTTCTGGCCCGTGCGCAGGATTTCCACGTAATCCTTCAATTGGGTGTTGCGGTGCCAGTCGAACAGCTTGCCGATATCGTCGCGTACCCAGCCCTTCTGGTCGCGGTCCAGGTCGACATACGCGTTCAGCCACCAGTACAGCACGGTGTCGCCGTTGTTGTAGGCCAGGCGCAGGCCGCTGCAGCCGGCGACGATGACCAGCATCACGGCCAGCACGGCATAGCGAAAGCGGCTGAAGGGCGTGGAAGACGGGGCTTGCGTGTTAAACTTTTTCATATTCTTAACTTGATAAATAAATACGGTCTATGAACGTTGTCATTCTCGCCGCCGGTATGGGGAAACGCATGCAGTCGGCACTGCCAAAAGTACTGCACCCGCTGGCTGGCAAGCCGCTGCTGTCGCATGTGATCGATACGGCGCGCAGTCTGGCGCCGTCCCGATTATGCGTGATTTACGGACATGGGGGCGCTGCGGTGCTCAAGTTGCTTGACGGCTACAAGACGGACCATGGCCTGGCCGTCGATGCCGCCGAGCAGGCGCAGCAGCTGGGTACGGGCCATGCGGTGCAGCAAGCCGTGTCGCTGCTCGACGAATCGGTGCCGACCCTGATCCTGTATGGCGACGTGCCGCTGACCAGCGCGGTTTCCCTGCAAAAACTGGTGGATGCGGCCGGCAGCGACAAGCTGGCCATCCTGACGGTGGAACAGGACGATCCTTTCGGCCTGGGCCGCATCGTGCGTGACCAGGGCGCCATCGTGCGCATCGTCGAGGAAAAGGATGCCACGCCAGAAGAGCGCACCCTCCGCGAAATCAATAGCGGCATCATGGTCGCGCCCACCGTGCAGCTGAAGCAATGGCTGTCGGCGCTGTCGAACAACAATGCGCAAGGGGAATACTATCTGACCGATATCGTCGCCCAGGCCGTCGCCGATGGCGTGCCCGTCACCTCGGCCCAGCCGGGCGCCGTGTGGGAAGTGGCCGGCGTCAACAGCAAGGTGCAGCTGGCCCAGCTGGAACGCATCCACCAGAACAATATCGCGCAAGCCTTGCTGGAACGGGGCGTGACCCTGCTCGATCCGGCCCGCATCGATGTGCGCGGCGAACTCATTTGCGGCCGCGATGTCACTATCGACGTCGGCTGCGTGTTCGAAGGCAGAGTGGAACTGGGCGACGGCGTGCGCGTGGGCGCCAACAACGTCATCATCAATGCCACGGTGGCCGCTGGCGCGCACATCAAGCCCTTCTGCCATATCGAGGACGCCGTCGTCGGCGCCGCCTCCCTCATCGGCCCCTACGCGCGCCTGCGCCCGGGCACGGTCCTGGCGGAAGACGTGCATATCGGTAATTTCGTCGAAGTGAAAAACAGCCAGGTCGCCGCGCACAGCAAGGCCAATCACCTGGCCTACATCGGCGACGCCACCATCGGCTCGAAGGTCAACATCGGCGCCGGCACGATCACCTGCAACTACGATGGCGTCAACAAGTTCCGCACGGTGATTGAAGACGACGCGTTTATCGGCAGCGACAGCCAGCTGATCGCCCCCGTCACCGTCGGCAAGGGCGCCACCCTGGGCGCCGGCACGACCCTGTCGAAAGACGCGCCGGCCGGCAAGCTGACCATTTCGCGCGCCAGGCAAGTAACCATCGACGGCTGGACGCGTCCCGTGAAAATCAAGAAGTAAGCTAGCGCTCTTCAGTACGCATGACGCCGCCAGCCTTTCTGAACTGACCCCAAATAGTTGGACGGTTTAGTTTGCTTACCAGGTGGCCAAGGGCTGGGTTCTGTATTGCACAGGACTCAGCCCTTTTAACTTGAGTTTGATACGCTCGTGATTATAGTAGTGGATGTACTGTTTGATGCCGCGCTGTAGTTCGTCGACGCTGCTGAACTTGTTCAGGTAGAAGAACTCTGTCTTGAGCACGGCAAAGAAGCTTTCCATGGCCGCGTTGTCGAGGCAGTTTCCCCGGCGGGACATGCTTTGCGCGACGCCCTTATCCCGCAGCATTTTCTGGTAAGCCGGCATCCGATATTGCCACCCCTGGTCAGAGTGCAGCATGGGCTTGTCTTTCGCCGTCAGTTTGGCCAGCGCCTTCTCGAGCATCGAGCTCACCAGTTTGAACACGGGCCGCCTGGCCGTTTCAAACGCCACGATTTCGCCGTTGTACAGGTCCATCACCGGCGACAGATACAGCTTCTCGCCGGCGACGTTGAACTCCGTCACGTCCGTCACCCACTTCTGATGGGCTGCCTGCGCCTGAAACTGGCGCTGTAAGACATTCGCCGCCGCCTGCTCCACCTCGCCTTGATACGAGCGATACTTCTTGGGACGCACCAGCGACCTTAATCCGAGCTGCACCATCTGCCGTTGGACAGTCTTATGATTGACTTGCCGGCCCAGTTGCCGAATCGCAAGCGTCACGCGTCGATATCCATAACGCCCTTGATGAAGGGCAAAAATGGATCGAATTTGTTGCTTGAGTGCCTGATGCTTGTCGGCTACCTGCGCAACCTTCTGCTGATAGTAAAAGGTGCTGCGCGGCAGCCCCGCGAGCTTGAGCAGGTCCGCCAGCGGAAATTGTTGCCTTAGCTCACCAACTACTTGCGCTTTTTGCGCGCTGTCGTTCGCTGTTCTTGCTGCTGAACCAAGGCTTTTAACTTTTTTAGATAGGCATTCTCCATGCGCAAGAAATTCACCTCGGCGAGCAGTTCTTCGCGGCTACGGGTTGCATCGTCGATATGCGGTTGAGGCTGGGGCGGTTGAGAAGTCGGCATTTTTTTGGGTTTGCCGCGCTGTCGCGGCATCAGGGCGTCGATACCACCATTATGATAGCAGCGCTCCCAGACAGGCAGGCAAGAGGGACTGCGGATATTGAATACCGCCGCGGTCTGACGATAGGAGAGCCGGTTGGCCCACATGTGCTCCAACACCTGTAATCTGCGCTCAACCGGATAGTGGGTGAACTTCTTCTCCAGGCCAGCCTGTCCATGAGCAGCATACAAATTGCGCCAATGTTTGATCATCGAAGGGTGCAGGCCATGCTCGGTGGCGATGGCCTTGATGCCGGCCTCACCCTGCAGGCAGTGCTGGAGCACATCCAGTTTGAACTGCGTACTGTACTTCGCCATAGAAAAACCCCGAAAGTTGGTGTCCAACTTTCGGGGTTCAGTTCATTCCGGGCTGGCGGCGTTTTTTTACGCCTGTGGATAATCCTGTGGAGAATGGGCTGGCAACCCGGGATAAGTCGGGTGCCTTACTTCAAGCGAGCATTCCGCTGCATCTTGGCGTGTGGATAAAGGTGTGAACAAGCATGCGGAAAAGTGATGGATAAGCACGGTATAAGCTGCGTATAAACGGTGGAAAAGGCGGGATAAATGATCGGGTGGGCCTTGCCGCTGCCGCGTGCAGGCCAGCCTGCACCGATGAAAAAGGCATGCAGGATTTTTGCCTGCCCGTACTGTGGATAAACTTGTGCGTAATTGGCGGATAAGCCATGGATAACTTGCAAGTCATTGTATTGCAAGGATATTCAAGCTCTGCTTGTGCAGTCTGGCTGTGGATAGATCTGTGCAAAAGCCTGTGATTAACAGGTGGGTAAGCGATGGATAAGCCGGGATAAGTTTTGCCTGGGAGCTGATGCGCATGCAGGGATCGATGGCATGCGCGGCTCGATGTGGGGGCGGTGGAAATTGGTGATTTTTGTGTTGTGGATAAACTTGTGCATAAGCGGGCGGAAAGACCGGGATAAGCCGGGATAACTTGTCTGCCCGCCTGTGTCACACGGCGATGCGCGTTTCGAACTTGCTGCGAAAGGTGGAAAAGTAGCTTTTCACGTTGCGCACATTGGCGTGCGTGGCAAACAGGCGGTGCGCCAGCGCATGGTAGGCGGGCATGTCGGCCACCTGCACGATCAGCACGAAGTCGGGACCGGGCGAGACCCGGTAGCATTGCAGCACGGCGGGCTCGTTTGCCACCAGTTGCTCGAACTCGGCCATGCGCTCAAACGCCTGCACGTCGAGCGTGATGTCGACGATGGCCGTCAGGCGCGCGCCCACCAGATGCGGCGCGACGATGGCCACTTGCCGTTCGATCACGCCGCTTTCCCGTAAATGCTTGACCCTGCGCAAACAGGTGGGTGCCGACACATGAACTTCTTGCGCCAGCTCACTGTTGGTTTGTGATGCGTCAACTTGCAAGGCATTCAAGATGCGACGATCAATGTCATCGAGGGTAATAGTGCTATCGTTCATGATTTTATCGAATATGAAAATAAATCGTCTTTAAATGAAATAATATTTCATCACCAAATATACATGAAATATTCAGTCAAAAATAGCTGGATTTAGAAAGCATATTTCATACACTCTGCTTTAGCATGCGTGCATTGATTATTATTTAACCAGAGGTTTCCATGTGCGGCATCGTCGGCGCAGTAGCGCAACGTAATATCACTCCCATCCTGCTCGAAGGCTTGAAGCGCCTGGAATACCGCGGCTACGATTCCTGCGGCATCGCCCTGCACGCCGATGGCCGCTTGCAGCGTTCGCGCTCCACCTCGCGCGTGGCCGAGCTGGAAAAGCAGATCGGCGAAGAAGGCCTCGGCGGTTTCACGGGCATCGCCCACACGCGCTGGGCCACGCATGGCGCCCCTGTCTCCTTCAATGCCCACCCGCACTTTTCCCCGACGGAAGAGAACGCCCGCGTGGCGCTGGTGCATAACGGCATCATCGAAAACCACGACGAACTGCGCGCCGAACTGACGGCCCTCGGTTACGTCTTCCAGAGCCAGACGGACACGGAAGTGATCGCCCACCTGGTCGAGCACATGTATAACGGCGACCTGTTCGAAACCGTGCAGCAGGCCGTGAAACGCCTCGACGGCGCGTACGCGATCGCCGTCTTCTGCCGCGACGAGCCGCACCGCGTGGTGGCCGCGCGCCAGGGCTCGCCCCTGATCGTCGGCCTGGGCGATGGTGAAAATTTTGTCGCGTCCGACGCCATGGCGCTGGCCGGCACGACCGACCAGATCATCTACCTGGAAGAAGGCGACGTGGTCGACCTGCAACTGTCGCGCTGCTGGATCGTCGACGTCGACGGCAAGCCCGTCGAGCGCGAAGTCAAAACCGTGCATGCGCACACGGGCGCGGCCGAACTGGGCCCGTACCGCCACTACATGCAGAAGGAAATTTTTGAGCAGCCGCGCGCCATCGGCGACACGCTCGAAGGCGTGACGGGCATCATGCCGGAACTGTTCGGCGACGACGCATATAAAATCTTCAAGCAGATCGACCGCGTGCTGATTCTCGCCTGCGGCACCAGCTCGTATGCGGGCATGACGGCCAAGTACTGGATCGAAGCGATCGCCAAGGTGCCCGTCAGCGTGGAAGTGGCCAGCGAATACCGCTACCGCGACAGCGTGCCGCACCCGAACACGCTGGTGGTGACGATTTCGCAAAGCGGCGAAACGGCCGACACCCTGGCCGCGCTGAAACATGCGCGCAGCCTGGGCATGCAGCACACTTTGACCATCTGCAACGTGGCCACCAGCGCCATGGTGCGCGAATGCGCGCTGGCCTACATCACGCGCGCCGGCGTGGAAGTGGGCGTGGCGTCGACCAAGGCGTTCACGACGCAGCTGGCGGGCCTGTTCCTGCTGACCCTGTGCCTGGCGCAAGTCAATGGCCACCTGTCCGAAGAGCAGGAAGCGGCGCACCTGAAAGCCATGCGCCACCTGCCCGTCGCCATCGCTTCCGTGCTGGCGCTGGAGCCGCAGATCATCGCCTGGTCCGAGGAGTTCGCGCGCAAGGAAAACGCCCTCTTCCTGGGCCGCGGCATGCACTACCCGATCGCCCTGGAAGGCGCATTAAAACTGAAGGAAATCTCGTACATCCACGCCGAAGCGTATCCGGCCGGCGAACTGAAACACGGCCCGCTGGCCCTGGTGACGAATGAAATGCCGGTCGTTACCATCGCGCCGAACGACGCCCTGATCGAAAAACTCAAATCGAACATGCAGGAAGTGCGCGCCCGCGGCGGCCAATTGTACGTCTTTGCCGACGTCGATTCGCGCATCAGCTCCGGCGAAGGCCTGCACGTCATCCGCCTGCCCGAGCACTACGGCGATCTGTCGCCTATCCTGCACGTGTGCGCCTTGCAACTGCTGGCGTACCACACGGCGCTGGCGCGCGGTACGGACGTGGACAAGCCAAGGAATCTGGCCAAGTCGGTGACGGTGGAATAAGCCGGCCGGGCGCCGCCCAGGCCATCAGGAAGAGAAAGAAAACGCCACCGCCAGGTGGCGTTTTCTTTCTACCTGGAAAATTCATACGCATGACTTTTTTCTGCCGCCGCAGAACCCGTTGTGCGAGAATGCCCCTCCCCCTTCGATGGTGCGCATGATGAACAAACTCGCCGCAATCATGACTGGAATGACACTCGTGCTGGCAGCTTGCAAGCCCGCAGCCACGGCACCTGCGCACGACATTCCTGCGGCCATGCGCCAGACCGCGACCACTTTGCTGCAGTCGCCATTGCTGCACGCGACTTCGATTGCCGTCGTGTATCGCGGCAAGCAATTCATGCTGCATCAAGGCGAGCTGGAGACCGGCAAAGCCAATCCGCCGGACGATACGACGCTGTATGAAATCGGCTCGGTCAGCAAGACTTTTGCCGGCCTGCTGCTGGCGAAGGCCGTGCTCGATGGGAAGGCGGCGCTCGACGATCCCATACAAATGTATCTGCCGGCCGCCTACCCGAACCTGCAGTCGCAGGGGGAGCCCATACGCCTGCGCCACTTGATCACGCACACGAGCAATATGCCGGGCATGCTGCCATTGCAGGTAAACACCGTCTTGAAGGATTTCACGGCACACGCCACGCCGGCAAAGCTCAATGCCGCCTACGCCGGCTACGGGCAACGGCAATTCTGGCAGGACTTGCACACGGTCAGCATCAAAGGCCCGCTCGGCAAGGATTACGCCTATTCCAGCGCCGGTACGGAACTCATTGCGCACACGCTCGAAACAATCTACGGCATGCCTTATGACGTCCTGCTCACGCAATGGCTCGCGCGCGCAGCGGGCATGCACGATACCAGGCTGAGCATCACCGCCCAGGATGCCGGCCGGCTGGCGCCCGGCTACCACAGCGACAATCCCGTCGTCACCACGCCGATGCCGCAGCTGCCCTGGGGGGCGGCCGGTAACCTGAAGTCGACGATGCCGGACATGGCAAAGTACCTGCGCCTGCAGTTGAGCGCCCATCCCGCCGTCGTCGAATCGCACCAGCCGCTGGTCCGCTTTCAGGACGACTTCAGCATCGGCTATTTCTGGAACATCGGCAGCAATCGCCAGCTGGGCACGCATTATGTCCACCATGGCGGCGTGCCGCGTGCGCAAAGCTACGCCTACATCGTTCCCAAATATCAGCTTGGCGTCTTCATCATCACCAACCAGAGCGGCGACGCTACGGCCGGCGCCATGGAAAGCGCGCTGGCGCGTCTTTTCGACACCGTGGAAGCCATGGAAGGCGCGCGGTAGCCGGCCCCGGCGAACCGGCGTGCGTGCTTAGCTTCCCTGCGCAACGACAGGCTGGCGCGCCAGTGCGATGAAGGCGCGCACATAGTCGATGGCGGTGTCCGTCTCGCGTGCGCCCAGGAAGATCTGCTTGGCGATGCCGCGCGCGCCCAGCCGCACCGGCACCACGTCCATCTTGGCCGCATATTCCTCGACCAGCCAGCGCGGCAGGGCGGCCACGCCGCGGCCGCTGGCCACCATTTGCAGCATGATATCGGTCGTTTCGATGGCCTTGTGGCGCTTGGGCGTGACGCCGGCCGGCAAGAGGAACTGGTTATAGATGTCCAGGCGTTCGATGTCCACGGGGTAGCTGATGAGCACTTCCCGGGTCAGTTGCTGCGGCTGCACATACGCCGCCCCAGCTAGCGCATGGCCCTTGGCCACGACGAGCACCTGCTCGTAGTCGAACACGGGTTCGAAGGTCAGCCCCGGCTTGTACAGCGGGTCGGGCGTGACCAGCAGGTCGATCTCGTAGCCGAACAGCGCGCCGATCCCGCCGAACTGGAACTTCTGCTTGACGTCCACATCCACGTCGGGCCATGCGGCCAGATACGGGGACACGATTTTGAGCAGCCACTGGTAGCAGGGGTGGCATTCCATGCCGATGCGCAGCGCGCCGCGCTCGCCCTGCGCAAACTGGCCCAGGCGCTCTTCGGCCAGGTCCAGCTGCGGCAGCACCCGGTTCGCCACCGCCAGCAAGTACTGGCCAGCCTGCGTCAGGCGCAAATTTCTCCCTTCGCGCAGCCAGACGTCGGTGCCCAGCTGCTGCTCCAGCTTCTTCATGCTGTGGCTCAGGGCCGACTGGGTCAGGTGCAGCACGCCTGCGGCGGCCGTCAACGAGCCTTGTTTTTCGACTTGCTGGACGATGCTGAGGTGGATGCGTTCAAGCATTGGAATGAGCCATATTCATGGATGTATGAAATATGACCATTATACTTCATCGATTCCTCCCGCTATCATCCATTTCCCTGTTGCCGGCATTCTTCGCCTTCGCGCATCACTCCCTATGAAAGCAAACATGACACGTCCCCTGCGTATCGTCGCCGTTTCCGGCGGGCTGCAACGCCCTTCCAAGGCGGCCGCCCTGGCCGAGCACCTGATGGACCTGATCGCCGACGAAGTGCTGTGCGAGCAACACCTGGTCGAACTGGGCCAGCTGGCACCGCAGCTGGCCGGCGCGACTTGGCGCTCGCAGCTGCCCGAGACGGTGGAGCGCGAACTTGCTGCCGTCGAGCAAGCTGACATCGTGGTGGTGACCACACCGGTCTATCGCGGCTCGTACACGGGGCTGTTCAAGCACTTCTTCGACTTCATTCATCAGGACGCCTTGATCGACAAACCGGTCTTGCTGGCGGCCACCGGTGGCAGCGAGCGCCATGCCCTGATGATCGACCACCAGTTGCGGCCGCTGTTCAGCTTTTTCCAGGCGCGCACCTTGCCGCTGGGCGTCTACGCGACGGACAAGGATTTCCTTGACTACCGCCTGCACGACGCGGCCCTGCTCCAGCGGGCCGCACTGGCGGTGCAGCGGGCCTTGCCCTTGATCGACATGGCGCGCCCTGCGCGAGCGGCCACGGTTGACGAGCTGGCCGCCGCCTGAGACGCGTTGCCACGGTCACCAATCAACACATTCACCTTTTCGCAGAAATCAGGACAGCAGATCACCATGAGCAACGATTTTGTATTCAGCATCAAGAGCATTGTTTTCGATGAAAACTATCATCCATCGGACAATACGCGCCTGACGACCAACTTTGCCAATCTGGCCAGGGGAAAGAGCCGCCAGGAGAACTTGCGCAACACCCTGACAATGATCGACAGCCGCTTCAACAGCCTGGCGCATTGGGACAACCCGAAGGCAGACCGTTATTCTGTCGAACTCGAAATCATTTCCGTCGAGCTGAATATCGATATCGAAGGCGGCAATATCCCGCTGATCGAGATATTGAAGCCGAATATTATCGATAAAAAAACCGGACAACGCATCGAGGGCATTGCGGGGAATAATTTCTCCTCCTACGTGCGCGATTACGACTTCAGCGTGCTGCTGCCAGAGCACAACAACAATCAATCCACCTTCAGCGCACCGGAGGACTTCGGCGATTTTCATGGCAAGCTGTTCAAGCACTTTGTCAGATCCGATGCTTATCAAGAGCGCTTCAGCAAGCCGCCGGTCATCTGCCTCAGCGCTTCGAGCAGCAAGACCTATCGGCGGACGGAAAACCAGCACCCCATCCTGGGCGTCGAGTATCAGCAAAACGCGTTCTCCTCGACGGATGCCTATTTCGAGAAAATGGGCATGCAAGTGCGCTATTTCATGCCGCCAAACAGTGCCGCCCCGCTGGCGTTTTATTTTATCGGCGACCTGCTGGCCGACTACAGCAATCTGGAGCTGATCGCCACCATCAGCACGATGGAAACCTTTCAAAAGATTTATCGGCCCGAGATTTACAACGCCAATGCCGCGGCGGGGAAGTTTTATCAGCCCAGCCTGAAGAACCAGGATTATTCATTGACGCAAATTGTCTATGACCGGGAAGAGCGCAGCGAGCTGGCCGTCAAGCAGGGCAAATATACGGAAGAGCACTTCATCAAGCCCTACAAGCATGTTCTGGAACAATGGGCTGCCGCCACGCTCGCTGATTAATCACAATATACGAAATCACCATCATGAAAAAATTATTGCCTACGTCCACTGCCGGCAGCCTGCCCAAACCTTCCTGGCTGGCGCAGCCTGAAAAACTCTGGTCGCCCTGGAAATTACAGGACGAGGAATTGATCGAGGGCAAACAAGATGCCTTGCGCTTGTCGCTGCAGGAACAACAGCAGGCAGGCATCGATATCGTCAGTGACGGCGAGCAAACCCGCCAGCATTTTGTCACCACGTTTATCGAGCATCTGAGCGGCGTCGATTTCGACAAACGCGAGACCGTCCGCATTCGTGACCGCTACGATGCGAGCGTGCCGACCGTCGTGGGCGCCGTGAGCCGCCCCAAGCCGGTGTTTGTCGATGACGCCAGGTTTTTACGCCAGCAAACCACGCAGCCGATCAAATGGGCGCTGCCAGGTCCGATGACGATGATCGATACGCTGTACGACAGCCACTATAAAAGCCGTGAAAAACTGGCCTGGGAATTCGCCAAGATCCTCAATCAGGAGGCCAGGGAACTCGAGGCGGCCGGCGTCGACATCATCCAGTTCGACGAACCCGCATTCAATGTGTTCTTCGATGAAGTCAATGATTGGGGCATCGCCACCCTGGAGCGGGCGATCGAAGGGCTCAAATGCGAAACGGCCGTGCATATTTGCTATGGTTACGGCATCAAGGCCAATACGGACTGGAAAAATACGCTGGGCTCAGAGTGGCGTCAATATGAGGAATCGTTCCCCAAGCTGCAGCAATCGAGTATCGACATCATCTCGCTGGAATGCCACAACTCGCGCGTGCCCATCGACCTGATTGAACTCATACGCGGCAAGAAAGTGATGGTCGGCGCCATCGACGTGGCCAGCAATACCATAGAAACGCCGGAGGAAGTGGCCGACACCCTGCGCAAGGCGCTGCGCTTTGTCGATGCGGACAAGCTCTACCCGAGCACCAACTGCGGCATGGCGCCCTTGTCGCGCCGCGTGGCAAGAGGGAAATTGCATGCGCTCAGCGCCGGCGCAGAAATCATCCGCAGAGAAATCTCGTAGCAGGCTGGGGAAATACCGAATAGGCGAGCTTTGCCTTGCCGTACTGAGCGGCATCGTGTGCCACTGTATTGACCTGCATACGGTCGCGTAACAGGAAGCAGCCTATGCTGCATGACGCCACAGACACCGGCAAGTGTCTGTGGCGTTTTCAATGCGGCCTTAGAACTCTTCCCAGTCGGCAGAGGCAGTTGCTGCGGGCGCAGCTTTTTTGGCCGCCGGCACGCGCAGGACGATGGCGTGCTGGCGCGGTGCTGTGGTCGCGGCGACTGGCGGTTTGTTTGCCGGTGCGCCGGCATCGAGCTTGAACGCGCTCACCACCTGCGCCAGGGTAGCCGCCTGCTCCTGCATGGCAGCGGCGGCCGCGGCCGACTCTTCCACCAGGGCCGCGTTTTGCTGGGTGACGTTGTCCATCTCGCTGATGGCCTGGTTGATTTGCTCGATGCCTGCCGTCTGCTCCGCGCTGGCCGAGGTGATCTCTTCCATGATGTCGGTAACGCGGCGCACGCTGTCGACCAGGTCGGTCATGGTGTTGCCGGCCTGGTGTACGAGCTCGCTGCCGGCCGCCACGCTTTGGGTCGAGTCGTCGATCAAGGTCTTGATTTCCTTGGCCGCCGCCGCCGAACGGTGCGCCAGGCTGCGCACTTCCGTGGCCACCACGGCAAAGCCTCGGCCCTGTTCGCCCGCGCGCGCCGCTTCCACGGCCGCGTTCAAGGCCAGAATGTTGGTCTGGAAGGCGATGCCGTCGATGACGCCGATGATGTCGGCAATTTTATTTGACGAGGCGTCGATTTGGCGCATCGTCGCCACCACTTGCGCGATGACGGCGCCGCCGCGCTGCGCCACGCCGGAGGCAGTGTCGGCCAGCACGTGCGCCTGGCGCGCATTGTCGGCATTCTGTTTGACGGTCGAGGTCAGCTCTTCCATGGACGAGGCCGTCTCTTCCAGCGAGCTGGCTTGCTGCTCCGTGCGTGCAGACAGGTCCAGGCTGCCCGCCGCCACTTCGGACGAGGCCGAGGCGATGGTTTCCGTGCCGGCACGCACCGTGCCGACCGTGTGCGCCAGGTTGTCGTTCATGCGCTTGAGCGCTTGCAATAGTTGCCCCATTTCATCGTCTGTGTGCACGGCGATCTGGCTGCGCAAATCGCCCGCGGCCACCGTGTTGGCCACTTGCAGCGCCGTGGCGACGGGACCGGTGATCGAGCGCGTGATGCCATACGCTAACGCCGCCGCGATGGCCAGCGCCGCCAGCGACATGCCGATCAGCAAGGTGCGCGTGTTGGCATAGGTGGTGTTGGCGTTCTCGCCCGCCGTGGTGGCCAGGGTGTTTTGCAAACTGATCTGTTCGGCAATCAATTGTTTATAGATAAGTAATACGGGGCGCAGCTGGCCGTACAGGTAGGCGCTGCTGTCGTCCGGGGTGCCGCTCCTGATCAAATCCAGCAGCGCTTCCTGCCCCTGCGCGTAGCGCGTGTTGGCGTCGTTCATCTTCGCCAGCAAGGCCCGTTCGCGCTCGGAATCGAGCATGCTGGCGAGCTTGCCGAGATTGCCGGCCGCCGCCTGGCGCGCGGCCAGGATGGCGTCGGTCTGCTTGTGCTGGTCGGCCGGATCGGCGCTGAGCATCATGTTGCGCAGGGCAATGGCGATGTCGTTGATGTTGGCCGACACGCTGTTGGCGAGCGCGATCTTCGGCATGCTGTCATGCACGATATGGCCGGTGCCCTGGTTGATCTTGCCCAGCATGGCAATGCCCAGGCAAGAGATGATGATCAGCATGGCGCCGATGGCGCCAAAGCCCACGGCAAGGCGTGTGCCGATGGTCAGGTTGGATAAAAACTTCATGGCTGTCTCGATACGGAGGGAATGGTGAAAAGGTCGGCGGCGTGCAGATGGCTGCCGCGCCGCCAAGCGGACGACGATCCTAGACCTTTTCGAATGATATTTCCATAGGGCAATATGCCTAGTCGCGCCTGGAAGCACACGCCAGTTCCGCTTATCCTGTGGCTTGCCGGTGTTTTCAGCTATATTGGCAGGCACCCGCCGGGCAGCACGCCATGACCGGCGCCGCTGCCAATCCGGCCGTTTTTCTCATTTTCAGCCATAGGTCCGCATGACTTCTTTCCGTCTCCGTTGCTTCCCCTTCCTGCTGGCCTTGCTGCTGGCTTGCTCATTGTCAACGCCGCCCGCCTGGGCGCAGCCCGCCGACGATGCCGCCACGGCCGACCAGCGCCTCGATGGCTTGCGCAAGCAGATCACGGTCATCCAGAAGACGCTCGACGGCGACGCCGATGTGCCGGACGCGGCGCTGTCGCAAATGAAGGCCGACGCGCTGGCGGCCAGTGCCGAGGCGGACAAGGTGGCAGCCACGCTGGAGCCGATGCTGGCCAGCGTGCAGGCGCGGCTGGCCGAGCTGGGCAAGCCGGTGGCGGGCGCCAAGGATGCGCCCGACGTGGCGGCGCAGCGCAGCCAGTTGGACCGCACCAGCAGCGGCCTCGATGCGCAGGTAAAACTGGCGCGGCTGCTGTCGGTCGAGGCCACGCAAGCGTCCGAACAAGTGTCGACGGTGCGCCGCGCGCAATTGCAGGCGCGCCTGGGCGAGCGCACGGCCTCCATCCTCGCCAGTTCGTTCTGGAAGCAGCTGCATGCGGAATTGCCGCAAAATATGCAGCGCCTGCATAATCTGGGGCAGGAACTGGTGGACGCGGCGCGCGCAACGCCGCTGTCCGTGTGGGGCGGCATCCTGGCCGGCATCGTGCTGTTGCTGGCGGCCAGCGTGTGGATGTCGCGCTATCTGCTGCTGCTCACGTCCACGCGCGTGCCGCACGGCCGCCTGCGCCGCTCGCTGCATGCGCTGGCCGTGCTGTTGCTGGCCCTGGCCACGCCCGGCCTGGTGGCCGAATTGCTGGCGCTGGGCTTGCGCTGGGATGGCCATGTTTCCGACAAGACCGATGTCTTCTTGAGCAGCTTGATCGGCATCATCTGTTTCGCCGGCTTCACGGCGGGCCTGGGCCACGCGCTGCTGTCGCCCAACCACGCCTCGTGGCGCCTGCTGCCCCTGTCCGATGCGCTGGCGCACCGCATGCGCCAGTATCCCACCGTGTTTGCGCTGGTGGTGGTGCTGGTGTGGACGGCCGAACGCGTTTCCATCGTCATCAATGCGGGCCTGTCGACGGCCGTGGCCGTCAATTGCATCGTGGCGCTGGTGCTGAGCATGACGGTGGCATTCGGCTTGCTGCGCGCCGAGCGCTGCTGGCGCCAGGTGCGCGCGGCGGACCCCGCTTCGCCCGTGACGCCGCTGTGGCTGCGCGGCGTGGTGCTGCTGCTGTGGCTGACATTGGCGTCCAGCCTGGTCAGCCTGCTGGTCGGCTATGTCGCGTTCGGCAGCTTCGTCACCAAGCAGATCGCCTGGGTCATGGTGGTGGTGTGCAGCACCTATCTGCTGACGGTGCTGCTCGACGATATCTGCATGCTGCTGGCGTCCGCGCCGCCGCCGCCGGACGCGGCCAACCCCGTGCTGGCCACGCCCAAGGCGCGCGACCAGGCGGCCGTGCTGCTGTCGGGCATCGGCCGCGCCATCGTCGTGCTGCTGGCGCTGATGCTGTTGCTGGCGCCGTTCGGCGAAGGTCCGGGCGAGCTGTTCCAGCGGGTCGGCAAGCTGCAGGATGGCCTGGCCATCGGCGAAGTGGCGATCCGCCCGGGCGCCGTGATCCAGGCGCTGCTGGTGCTGGTGCTCGCCTTCATCGGCATCGGCCTGTTCAAGCGCTGGCTGCAGAACAGTTATTTGCCGACCACGAACCTCGATGCGGGCATGCAGATGTCCTTCATCACCCTGTTCGGCTATGTGGGCGGCGTGACGGCCGTGGCGCTGGCCCTGTCGGCGGCCGGCATCGGCCTGGAACGCATCGCATGGGTGGCGTCGGCGCTGTCGGTGGGTATCGGTTTCGGCCTGCAGGCGGTGGTGCAGAATTTTGTCTCGGGCCTGATCCTGCTGGCCGAGCGGCCCGTGAAGGTGGGCGACTGGGTCTCGCTGGGCGGCGTCGAGGGCGATATCCGCCGCATCAATGTGCGCGCCACGGAAATTCAACTGGGCGACCGGTCCACGGTGATCGTGCCGAACTCGGAATTCATCACCAAGACGGTGCGCAATGTGACCCTGGCCAATCCCCTGGGCCTGGTGCAAGTCAAGCTGCCGCTGCCGCTGGGCACGGATGCGCAGGCGGCGCGCGCGCTGATCCTGTCCGCGTTTGTCGACAATCCCGACGTGCTCGACACGCCGGCGCCCAACGTGCAGCTCGACGGCATCGACAACGGCCTGTTGCTGTTCAACGCCACCGGCTATGCCGCGTCGCCGCGCCTGACGTCGGGCATCCGCAGCGCCCTGCTGTTCGAGCTGCTCAAGCGCCTGGACGCGGCGCATATCGCGATCGCCAAGCCCAGCACCATGGTGCTGAGCACCGTGCCGGCGCAGCCCGAGGCGTCGCTGATCCCGGCGGTGGCGGTGCCGACGGCGGCACCCGCCCCCGTGCCGCCGCTGACGAGCTAGCCGGACAAGTCAGCGCACGGTCGACCACAGCAGCGCCGCCAGGTACAGGCCGACGCCGAACGCCGTATGCGCCATCAGGCTGCGCAGGCGGGCGGCGTTCGGATGCGGCGTCTTGCTGGCGGCCAGGCCGGCGCCCATGCCCGGCTGCAAGATGCAAAACGGCGCGGCCACGCTCACGAGGCCCGCCAGCAGGGCCGGCGCGAACGTCGGTTGTTGTACCCACTCCTGTCCCACCAGCGCCAGCAGCACGGCCGCAAACAGCACGCCGATCACGTAATGGGCGGTCCAGCCCAGGATGGCTTCATCGCGCACGGGGGCCGCCTGGGCGATGTTGACGTGGCGCAAAGTGCCGCGCGGTAAATGGCCGAGCCAGCGCCCCACCATGGCAAAGTTCAGCGAGGGTATGCACCAGAAGCGCTTTAATGCCACCGCCCACACATCCATCACCGCCGTCGCGCCCACGCCGATCATCAGCGCATCGAACCAGAGTATTTGCATTACCGCCCCTAACATTCAATTGATTGCTTGAATGTTATAAGGGTGCTAGCATCATGTCAATGAAAAATGCCGATCTCGAATTGCTCACCGGTTCCGCCGGGTTTGCCCATGTTTTAGGCAGCGCGCCGCGCTTGCGCCTGCTCGAACAGATCGCGCACGGCGAGTATGCGGTGGAGCAGCTGGTGGAGTTGACGGGCCTGTCCGTGGCGAACACCTCGCAGCATCTGCAGCAGCTGCGGCGCGCCGGTTTCGTGCAGGCGCGGCGCGACGGCAAGCGCGTGCTGTACCGGCTCGGTAGCGGTCCCATCGTGCAACTGCTCGCTGTACTGGACCTGTATGCGCAGCACCAGCGCAGCGAATTGCAGGCGCTGGGCCGGGGCGACCATGTGGAAGCGATCACGGGCGACGAGTTGCTGGAACGCATGCAGGAAGCCAGCATCACCGTGCTCGACGTGCGTCCCGCGCAGGAGTTTGCCGCCGGCCACTTGCCCGGTGCGATCAATATCCCGTTTGATGACTTGCAGCGCCGCCTGGGCGAATTGCCCGCGAACGCGGAGATCGCCGCGTATTGCCGCGGCCCGTATTGCGTGCTGTCCGTGCAGGCCGTGGCGGCCCTGCGCCTGCACGGCTTGCCTGCGCGCCGCCTCGGCAGTGGCTACGACGACTGGCAGGCGGCCGGCTTGCCTGTCGTGAAGGCGGCGTGATGGCGATCCCGGACAGCAAGCAGGAACTCGTCGACGCCATCAACAGCACGTACGCAAAACTGGTGCAGGAACTGGCGCGCGTGCCGCCGGCCTTGGCGCGCGATCCCGTGCTGGAAGGGCAAGTGAAGGGCACGCGCATGAGCGTGTGCGACCTGCTCGCCTACCTGGTGGGCTGGAACGAGCTGGTCTTGCACTGGCACGCGCAGCTGCGCGACGGCAAACGCATCGAGGACATCGCCTTTCCCGCCGAAGGTTTCACGTGGAACGCTCTCGGCGCTCTGGCGCAGCGCTTCTATGCGGACTATGCTGAGCTCAGCATGGACGACTTGCTGCAGCGCCTGGCACAGGCGAAAGACCGGCTGCTGGCGCTGATCGACGCGCACGACGATGCGCAACTGTATGGCCAGCCCTGGTACATGCATTACACGATGGGGCGCATGATCCAGTTCAATACGGCGTCGCCGTATGCGAATGCGCGCACGCGCTTGCGGGCCTGGCTGAAGACCTTGTAGGGACTGGATCGGCAGGCTTGCACGATTGCATCAGTACGCTCAGAAAATTTTTCAGGCAGGATAGTGGTTTCAAGCGGAACCAATTGAAGGATCACCATGCTGACCATCGCCCTCGCCCAACTCAACCCCACGGTGGGCGACTTCGACGCCAATGTCGCCGCCATCACCGCGTGCATGGCCCGCGCCAGCAGCGATGGCGCCGACCTGCTGGTGTGCCCGGAACTGTCGCTGTGCGCATATTACCCGGGCGACCTGTTCGAGGATGCCGCCTTCCTGCGCGGCCTGCAGCAGGCGCTCGATAGCCTGCTGCAGGCATCGACGCGCTGGCCGGAACTGGTCACCGTCCTCGGCACGGCGCGCCCCAATCCCGGCGTCGGCAAGCCCCTGTACAACGCCTTGCTGGCCATACGCGACGGGCGCATCGTCACCGAATACTACAAGCAGCTGCTGCCGACCTACGGCATCTTCGACGAAGGCCGCCATTTCGAGCCGGGCCCGCCCGGCGCCTGCACCCTCGCTATCGCCGACTGCAAGGTCGGCTTCATGATTTGCGAGGATGGCTGGAACGACGATGGCCGTGCCTATGCCGTCAACCCGTTCGAGGCCCTGCACGCGGCGCGGCCGGACCTCGTCGTCAGCATCAATGCCAGCCCGTCCGACATCGGCAAGCGCGCGCAGCGCCACGCCGTGTTTGGCGCCGCCTGCGCGCGCGTGAATCTGCCCCTGCTGTTCGTCAACCAGGTGGGCGGCCAGGACCAGCTGGTGTTCGACGGCGCCTCGTTCGCCATTTCGCCCACGCGCGGCCTGCAGTTCGAGGCGGCCCGCTTCGTCGAGGATTTCCAATTGCTGCGTTTTGCCGATGGGCGTTTCGCGCAATCCGATGGCCAGCCCTTCCCCGTGCCCGATCCGGACGGCATCCCCGCCGTGGAGTTTGCGCGGCGCCAGATCGTGCTGGGCTTGCGCGACTATGCGCGCCGCTGCGGTTTTACGCGAGTCGTCGTCGGCTGCTCGGGCGGCATCGATTCGGCGCTGACCCTGGCCCTGGCCGTCGAGGCGCTGGGGGCCGACAAGGTGGTGGCCATCACCATGCCGTCCGTCTTTTCCAGCGCCGGCTCCGTCACCGATTCCGTCGCCCTGTGCGCCAACCTCGGCATCACCCTGTACACGCACCCGATACGCGACATCGTGGCGCAATATGAAGCCGGCTATGCCCAGGCCTTCGACGGCAAGCTGCAGGGGCTGCCGCTGGAAAACCTGCAGGCGCGCGTGCGCGGCACGATATTGATGGAATATTCGAACGCCTTTGGCGCCCTGCTGCTCACCACCGGCAACAAGAGCGAAATCTCGGTCGGTTACTGCACCCTGTACGGCGACACGAACGGGGGCCTGGGCCTGATCGGCGACCTGTATAAAACGGAGGTGTTCGCCCTGTCGCGCCATATGAACGCCAGCGCCGGGCGCGCACTGATACCCGCCGCCGTGCTCGATAAACCGCCATCGGCGGAACTGGCGCCGGGCCAGCGCGACACGGACAGCCTGCCGCCCTACCCGCTGCTCGATGAAATTTTAAAGTGGCATATCGAGGGCCGCCGCCTGCCGGCGCAAGAAAGCGCGCAGGCGCTGGCCCTGGTCGACCAGCTGCGCGAGACGCACGAGGGGCGCGCGCTCGTCACGCGCATCCTCGGCCTGGTCGCCCGCAACGAATACAAACGGCGCCAGGCGGCGCCCATCATCCGCGTGCGCTCGCGCGCCTTCGGCAGCGGGCGCCAATTGCCGATCGCCGCCCGCTACCCCACCGGAGACGACGCATGACAGTACCTTCCTTTGACGCGGCCATCCTGATCGGCCGCTTCCAGCCGTTTCACAATGGCCATGCTGGCCTGCTGCAGGCGGCGCTGGCCACGGCATCGCAGGTGGTGGTGGTGCTCGGCTCGGCCTTCCACGCGCGCAGCCCGAAGAACCCGTTTACGTGGCAGGAGCGGGCCGCCATGATCGCCGCCACCCTGCCCGAGGCGCAGCGTGCGCGCGTGCGCTACGTGGCCGTGCGCGATTACTACGACGATGGCCTGTGGGCCGACGCCGTGCGGCGCGCCGTGGCGGAAGCGGTGCCGCAGGCGCAGCGCCTGACCCTGGTCGCCTGCTTCAAGGACGCCACCAGCTATTATCTGCACCACTTCCCGCACTGGCAGCTGCTGAACCAGGAGATCGACCCCGGCGCACCGATCGGCGCGACGGCCATCCGCAAGGTGCTGTTCGAAGCCGAGGACGTGGCCGTGTCGCTGAGCGCCGTGGCGCAGCTGCTGCCGCCCGCCATCGGCCAGTATCTGAAGGCCTGGACCATGCTGCCGTGGTATGCGCCGCTGGTGCACGAGCACCGCGCCATCGAAGCGTACAAGGCGCGCTGGCGCGCGGCGCCGTATCCGCCCATCTTCAGCACCGTCGACGCACTGGTGCAGACGGGCGGCCACGTGCTGCTGGTGAAGCGCGGCGGCTATCCGGGCAAGGGCTTGTGGGCGCTGCCGGGCGGCTTCCTGGAGCCGCGCGAACGGCTGTTGCAGGGCGCCATCCGCGAACTGGCCGAAGAGACGCAGCTGGGCGTGCTGGCGCCCACCCTGGTCGAGTCGCTGGTCGGCGTGGCCGTGTTCGACCACCCGGACCGCAGCCAGCGCGGGCGCACCATCACGCATGCGCATTATTTTGACCTGCAGACGCGCCAGCTGCCCGCCGTGACGGCGGCCGACGACGCGGCGCTGGCGCAATGGGTGCCCGTGACGTCGCTGCCGGACATGGAAGAGCAGTTCTTCGAAGACCACTTCCACATCCTCAACCACTTCCTCACGCTGACCGGCGAAGGGCGCTGACGGGCGCGCGCAGGGCGGACCCGCCAGCGCGCGGCGTCAGGACGTCACGCGCTCCCAGCCATGCCTGACGGCCGCCTTGAAGTCGTCCCACGCCGACTGCGGATACGTGTGCTCCCAGTTGCTGCGCAGCTCGGCCTCCACCTGCTCCCAGCTTTGCCCCCGGTAGCTGTCGCTGCCCGCCATCGAGTGGCCATAGCGGTAGGCGGGATCGTAGTCTTCGAAGCGCGCGCCGCCGGCCGCGTACACGCTGCTCCAGTGGGCCTGGTAGTACTGCTCGTCGTCGTCGCTGGTGCGCGGCAGGTTGTCGGCGCCGGGATAGTGGCGCACGCTGGCGCCGCCGCGCGGGCTTTCCTGCGGCAGGCTGCCCGCAAATTGCCGTGACGAGGCATCCTGCTGGTTCACATTGCCGACGGGCGTGCCCTGCTGCGATGGCGCGCCCGACTGCATGCTGGCGCCCTGGCGCATGTCGTCGCGCGCGTGCCCGCCGGCGCTGTGCCAGCCGCTGGCGCGCCAGTGGTCCGCATGCTCGTCGATGTTGATGGGGCTGTAGCGTTCGACGATGTCGGTGGCGCGCTGGATGTCGGCGTCGCTGGCCCCTTCCAGGGTCAGCACGACATGGCCGCGCCGCACGGCTTCCGCATACACGTGGCGGTCGTCGTGGCTGCCGAACAGGTCCGTAAAGAAATGCTTGATGCTGTCGAGCAGGCTGTCGTCGTCGCGACGCTCTTCCCGCATGTCTCCATCGCCATGTGCCTCGTGCAGGCGGATGTTGGCGCTGGTCAGGCCGGCCGTGATCAGTTCCTGCCGCGCGCGCTCGGCCGCGTCGCGTTGCGCAAATACTGCTGCCAAAGTGTGTGCCATGATGGTCTCCTATCGATGAACAAACTATCCGCAGTGTAGGCCGCGAAATGCGCAAGGGGCGCCCGTTTGCCCTTTGGAAATCGTTGTGTCCAACAACTGTTTACAGCGTGACATGGATGCCATGGCGCCACGTGGAACCTCAGTCCGGCGTACCGACGAAGGCGCGCAAAAAGTCGATAAAGGCGCGCACTTTTTCCGCAATGTGCTGGGTATGCGGATACACGGCATACACGCCCTGCGGCGGAAAGACGACATCGGGCAGCAGGTGGCGCAGCCGGCCCGCGCGCACTTCCGCTTCCACCAGCCACTGCGGCAGCAGGGCCACGCCGCAGCCGCCGAGGACAAAGCCCAGCAGGGCCGAGGCGGAGTCGGACTGGATGACGGCGTCGTCCTGGGCGGCAAAGTCCATGCCGCCGTCGGGCGTGCGCACGTCCCAGCGCAGCGGCGAGCTGAGCCTGCTGTGCGCCAGCCAGCGCGCGCGCTGCAAGTCGGGCAAGGTGGCGATGCCCTGGCCGGGCAGGCTCGCCAGGTAGGCGGGCGAGGCGACGGGCCAGATCGCGTACGGTTCGATCAGCGCGGCGCGGTAGCTCGAATCGTTGAGCGAACCCATGCGGATGGCCAGGTCGTAGCGGCCCGAAATCAGGTCTTCATGCGAGGACGAGGACGAATGCTGGATCTGCAGCTGCGGGTGGGCGGCGGCGAAGGCGATCAGCGCGGGAATCACCGTGCGGCTGCCGTACTCGACGGTGGTGGTCAGGCGCAGGGTGCCGCGCAAGCCCCCGTGGCCCTGGCGCGCCGTCTCGATGGCGCCGTGCGCTTCGCTCAGCACGCGCTGGCAATCTTCGTAGAAGCGCCGCCCCACGTCGGTCAGCGCCAGGCTGCGCGTGCTGCGCGTGAGCAGCGACACGCCCAGCTCCGCTTCCAGCTGTTTCAAATTAAAACTGACGACGGCCTTGCTCTGGCCCAGCACGGCGGCGGCGGCCGTCAGCGAGCCGGCGTCGACGATGGCGATGAAAATACCCAGGCGGTCGAGACTGATCATAAATAAGAATGCGTAAACATGCGGCTTCCAGAGGTTTGTCAAAATTTCTTTGACAGTGTAATCGGGGCTGGCCCGTTACGCAAATGGCCTGCGGCGCTTAAGCTGGCCGTTTGCCATTCGGAGCACCATGGACTACCGCAAAAAGGTCGCAGCCATCTATCTGCTGGGGTTTTTCGTCGACCTGATCAACATGTTCATCACCAGCGTGGCCTATCCCGACATCGGCCACGCGTTTGGCGCCTCGGTGGCGCAGCTGGCCTGGATCAGCACCGGCTATATCCTCGGCCTGACCATCGTCATCCCCGCCAGCGCCTGGCTTGCTGCCTATTATGGCAGCAAAACCGTGTTCATGGCTTCATTGCTAACTTTTTTGTTCGCCAGCATCGGCGCCGGCCTGGCGCCATCGATCGAGGCGCTGATCGCCTGGCGCTGCGTGCAGGGCCTGGGCGGCGGCCTGCTCATTCCGCTGGGGCAGAGCATGACCTACCAGCTGTACCAGCCTGCCGAGCGCCCCGGCCTGTCGTCCGTCATCATGCTGGTCGGCCTGCTGGCGCCCGCCCTTTCGCCCGCCCTGGGCGGCGTGATCGTCGACAGCCTGTCGTGGCGCGCGATCTTTTACCTGAACGTGCCGTTCGCCGCGCTGGCGCTGCTGCTGGCCGCCTGCTGGCTGCACCCCGACCCGCCGCGCGCGGCCGTGCCGCGTCTCGACGTGGGCGGCCTGCTGGCGGGCAGCACGGCGATCTTGCTGCTGCTGCTGGGCCTGACCATGCTGGGCACGCCGGGCGACGTGGCCGCTGGCGCGGCCGTGCTGGCGCTGGGCGCCGCCTGCGCCTGGGGCTATGTGCGCGGCGCGCTGCGCAAATCGACGCCGCTGCTCAACCTGCGCCTGGCCGCCGAACCGCTGCTGCGCATTGCCATGCTCATGTACCTGCTGGTGCCGGGCGTCTTCATGGGCGTGAGCCTGCTGGCCATGCTGTACCTGCAGGGCGTGCTGGGCATGTCGGCGTCGGCGGCGGGCGCGCTGATGCTGCCGTGGGCGCTGGCCTCGTTTGCGGCCATTGCGCTGACCGGCAAAAGCTATCGCCGCGTGGGGCCGCAGCCCCTGTTCATCGCCGGTGCCTTGCTGCAGGCGGCGGGCATGCTGATGCTGCTGCGGGTGGACTCGGCGGCCCAGTTATTCTGGCTGGCCGGCGCATATGCCGTGATGGGTTTTGGCGGCGGCTTGTGCAGCAGCACGGCGCAAAGCACGGCCTTCTTGCGCACGCCGGACGGGCAATTGAGCCAGGCCAGCGCCGTGTGGAACATCAACCGTCAGCTCGGCTTTTGCCTGGGCGTGGCACTGCTCGGCGTGCTGCTCAACGGCATGCTGGCGGCGCAGGGCATCGCCACCCTGGACGACCCTGCCCTGCAGGCGCGCGCGGCGCGGGTTTTTCACTGGTGTTTCGCGCTGGCCGCCGCTTCGTGCGCATTGCCTGTGGCGCTGTGCCTGCGCATCGACAATCGCGCCGTTCTCGACCTTTTACATCACCATGGAGCAAGCAAAAAATGAATTCTACAAATCTTTATTTTGACGACGTTTTATCCACGCATGTGCTGATCCGCGAGTGGCTTTCCGGCGTCGCCACGGCACCGGAACACTGCGCCGGTTTGCTCGCGCGTTTCTCGCCTGATTTCACGATGGTGGCGCCCGGCGGCAGGCAGCTCGATGGCGCCGGCTTGACAACGTTTTTCCGCGCCGCCGGCGGCAGCCGTCCCGGCCTGCAGATGCGCCTTTCCGACCTCGTTTTAATCCAGGAAAGCGCGGCTGGCGCCACCGTCTCCTACCGCGAATTCCAGTCCATGCCCGGCGTAGAAAACACGGAGCGGCTGTCGACCGTCGTGTATGAAAAAACGCCTGCCGGTGCCCTGCTGTGGCGCCATCTGCACGAGACGTGGGCGGCGCCGGCGACTGCGTAAAGCAGCGCCGCGCGCGGCATTTTCCTACAGGAAGACTAGGCGCGCGCTGGCTGCGCAGTAGGAATTATCGGCTCAAGATGGGATTTTATCGACTATTGGCAGGAGAAGCGCGATGAACGATATCCCCTTGAAGCCCGCGGACCAGACCCACAATCGCCGCATGGACAAGACCGATGCCGCCAAGGCGGACGGCGACGCCTATGCCAACCAGGGCGGCGGCAAGCCCGCCAGCGGCAATGTCGCCAGCGGCCACTGGGCGAACAATGTGATCACGCCACGGCGTGAGCCCGGCGCCGTGGAGCAGGAAAACATGCCCACGCTGGGCCAGCCGGCACACCGCGACCACGTCAAGGGCGTGGCCCAGCAGCCGCACAGCGAAGCGGGCAAGCTGGCCGATGACAGGCCGGGGCGCAACGAGTCGAAAGACGTGCACCGCTCGCTCAACCAGCATGAATAAACAGCGGTGATGGTATGCTGGAAAATCAGCTCAAATCATGCAACGCTTTTTGCAGCGCGGGACCGGTGGAAAACTGCGAAAACACCACTTCCAGCCCACCGCGTTCCGGCGTGCAGCACATGGGGCCGACGCGGTAGTGGCTGGCCTCGGGAAACGGCGCCAGGCGCAGCAGCGGCCAGCGTGATCCATCGGTCGAATACTGCACCCGGATCACGCCCTTTTCCACCGTCACGCGCAGCCAGAAACCGTCCGGCATGGCGGGCGCGAGGCTGACGGCCCAATCCGATTTGTCCAAGGTCAATACCGTGCTCAACAGCAGCTGGTCGTCGGAAAATTCGACGCCGCATTTGATCCAGTGTTGCGCATCGATGCGCACCATCATGCCGGCCTGGTCGTAGAGCGCGCAATACTGCGCCGCCACGTGCAGCTGCGCCGTAAAATCGCCGGTGACTTCCGTGCCGAAAAAGTGGCCGCTGTCGCGGATAAAACCATATTGAGTCTTGCGCCAGAAATCCGTTTTTTCATCGGTCGTCACGCGCAGTTGCGCCGCGTCGCGGGTGAAATTTTCCGGTGGATTCAGCCAGCTGCCTTGCGTGAACATCGCGTGCCTTTACGAGCTTAAAAGATCACATAGTGTGCCCCCATCCCAGCGCCTTGTACAGGGCGATCGCATCGATGTAGGACGCCGTTTCCGCCTGCAGCGCTTCGCGCCGGATATCGAACAAGGCGCGCTGGTTTTCCAGCACCGCCTGGTAGCTGCCGGCACCGCCCTGGTAGCGCGTGCTGGCGATGCCCAGCGCCGCGTTGCCGTGGCGCGCCGATGCCAGCAGGGAAGCTAGTCGCGCCTGGTTTTCCGCCAGCTGCGTGACGGCGTTTTCCACGTCTTCCTGCGCCAATAACATCGTTTGTTCATAGCGCGCCAGCGCGCCCTGCGCCTCGGCCCGCGTGCCGCGCAAGCGCGCCTTGACGCTGCCCAGGCGGAAGGCCGGATAGCTGACGGAGGGCGCCACTTCGAAGGCGCGCGCGCCGCCATCGAACACGCCGCTGCCGCGCAGCGCGAAGAAGCCGAGGAAGCCGCCCAGGCTCAGGCGCGGATACAGGTCGGCCGTGGCCGCCCCCACGTCTTCGCTGGAGGCGGCCAGCAGGCGCTCGGCGCGCACCACGTCGGGCCGCTGCTTGATCAGGCGGTTCACGTCGCCGAGCGGCAACTGGCCGGCCAGCGGCGCTTCCTGCCGCGGCGCCGTGGCCAGGGCGATGGCGCCCGGCGCTTGTCCGCTCAGCACATCGAGCCGGTACTGCGCCTGGCGTAACCCCGCCTGCAAGGGCGGCAAGGCCGCCTCGCTGCGCGCCAGGTTGGCCAGCGCATTGTGGCGCTCTTCCGGCAAGCCGCTGCCGGCGCGGATGCGCGCGTCGGTCAATGCCACCGTATCGCGCCAGCTTTGTATCTGCGCCTGCGTCAGCGCCAGGTTTTGCTGGTAGCCCAGCGCCTCGTAGTAATTGCGCGCCACCTCGGCGGCGATCGTCAGCTGCACCTGCCGCAAGTCCGCCTGCGCCGCGTCGGCGCGCGCCTGCGCCGAGCGGGAAATGTGCGCGAGGCGGCCGAACAGGTCGATCTCCCATTGCGCATCGAAACCCACGCGCGTATTCGCCGTGGCGGCGCGGCTGTCGGGCGTGTCTTGCCGCACCGTGCGCTGCCAGCCCGCCTGGCCCGTGACGGTGGGCAGTTCATCGAGACGGCGCTCGTCGAAGACGGCGCGCGCGGCCAGCAGATTCGCTTGCGCCTGGGCGATATCGAGGTTGTGTTCGAGCGCGCTGGCGATCAGCTGCGACAGGCGCGCATCGTCGAAAAACGTCCACCAGGCGGCGTCCCTGGTGGCCGCTTGAGCTGGCGCAAACTGCGCCTGCTGCGGGCTGGCCAACTGGACGTCGGGCGTGCCCGGCGTGACATAGGCGGGGCTGACGGCGCAAGCGGCCAGCAGCAACGGTAAACAGGAGAAAACGTAGCGGGGAGCGCTCATGATGGGTCCTTCAGGATCTCGTTGTGCGCCAGCGCCTGCGACAGGTCGCGCGCGCGCGGCGTGGCATGGTCGGCCGTGTGGCGGCGGGCCAGAAAGGTGTACACGGTGGGCAGCACGAACAGCGTGAAGAAGGTGCCGATCAACATGCCCGAGACGATCACCACGCCCAGGCCGAAACGGCTGTTGGCGCCCGCGCCGGACGCGAACAGCAGCGGCACCAGGCCCACCACCATGGCGGCCGTCGTCATCAAGATCGGGCGCAGGCGGATCTGCGCCGCCTTGCGGATGGCCGTGATGCGGTCGAGCTGTTCATGCACCTGCAATTCGTTGGCAAATTCCACCATCAGGATGCCGTGCTTGCTGATCAAGCCGATCAGGGTCACCAGGCCGATCTGCGTGTAGATGTTCACGGTGGCGTAGCCGAGCGCCAGCGGTATCAGCGCGCCGCAGATCGACAGCGGCACCGTGATCAGGATGATCAAGGGGTCCATCAGGCTTTCGTACTGCGCCGCCAGCACCAGGTAGATCACGACGACGGCCGCCAGGAAGGCCAGCAGCAGGGCATTGCCTTCCGTGGCGAACTGGCGCGCGTCCGACTGCCAGTCGTAGCTGAAGCCGGGCGGCAGGGTCTTGGCCACGCCGTCGAGGAAGGCGACGGCGTCGCCCAGGGTCACGCCGGGCGCGGGCACGCCCTGGAAGGTGGCCGCATTCTGCTGGTTGAACTGCGCCAGCATGTTCGGTTCGATCTGTTCCGTCACCGAGACCACGGCCGACAGCGGCAGCAGGCTGCCATCGTCGGCGCGCACGTACTGTTGCGTCAGCGCCTGCGCCGTGAGCCGCTGTTCGCGCGGGCTTTGCGCGATGACGTCGTAGGCGCGGCCATCCATGCCGAAGCGGTTCAGGTAATTCTCGCCCACCAGCACGGCCAGCGATTCGCCGATGTCCTGCATGCGGATGCCCAGGCTGTTGGCCTTCGAGCGGTCCACGCGCACTTTGACGACGGGGTTGTTGTAATCGAGGTCGCTGTCGACGACGGCAAACAGGCCGCTATCGCGCGCGCGCTGCTTGACGTCTTCCATGGTGCGGAACAGCGTGGCGTAGTCCTGCGCGCTGCGCAGCACCATCTGCACGGGCAGGCCGCCGCTCGATCCCGGCAGGGGCGCCAGCTGGAAGGCGAAGATGCTGGTGCCCTCCACGTCGCCCGCGGCGTGCTGGAGTTCGGCCTGGATGACGGCCGCGTTGCGCGCGCGCTCGGCCCATGGCCTGAGGACGATGCCGCCGATGCTGGACGCGGGGCCTTCGCCGCCGTTGATGATCCAGCGCGAATCCGTTTCAGGGATATTTTTGTAGATATCATCGAGCTTGTATGAAAAACGTTCGACGTAATCGAGGTTGGCATGCTGCGGCGCCTTGATCGCCGTCAAGACGCTGGCCTGGTCTTCCGCCGGCGCCAGCTCGCGCTGCGGCAGCAGGTACAGGAAGGGCAGGCTGATCATCACCAGCAGGGCGAAGCCGGCGCTGATCCAGCGGTGGTGCAGCGAGCGGTCCAGCAGGCGCGCATAGCGGTCCGTGAGGCCGCCAAAGAAATGCTCGGCGGCGCGCGCCATGCGCCCTTCCGTCTGCTTCGATTGCAGCAGGAAGGAACTCATCACGGGCGACAAGGTCAGCGCCACCACGCCCGACACCACCACGGCGCCGGCCAGGGTCAGCGCGAATTCCTTGAACAGCGCGCCTGTCAGTCCGCCCATCATGCCGATCGGCGCATACACGGCCGCCAGGGTGATGGTCATGGCGACCACGGGGCCGGCCACTTCGCGCGCGCCGACCAGCGCGGCGGCCACCGGCGTCTTGCCTTCCTCGATATGCCGGTGCACGTTTTCCACCACCACGATGGCGTCGTCGACCACCAGGCCCACGGCCAGCACCATCGCCAGCAAAGTGAGCAGATTGATGCTGAAGCCGAAGGCCAGCATCAGCGCCGCCGCGCCCAGCATCGACAGCGGTATCGTCACCACGGGAATGAGCACCGAGCGCAGGGAACCCATGCACAAATAGATGACGATGACGACGATCAAGAGCGCTTCGAGCAGGGTGTGCGCCACCTCGTCGATGGAGGCCTGGATGAAGCGCGCCGTCTCGAATGCCAGTTCGACCTTCACGCCGGGCGGCAGGGTTTTCTGGATTTCGGGCAGCAGTTTTTTGATGCCGTCGACGATCACCAGCGGGTTGCCGCCCGGCGTGGGCAGCAGGCCCAGGTACACGGCCGGCACGCCATCCATGATGCCGCTCGTCTCCGTGGCGGCGGCGCCCAGTTCCACCGTGCCCACGTCCTTCAAGCGCACGAGGGCAGCGCTGTCCTTTGCCTCGCCGCCCTTGCGCACGACCATGTCGCGGAACTCCGCCACGCTGGTCAGATCCGTGTTCACGCTGATGTTGGAGACGACGAACTGCCCCTTCACCTTGCCCGGCGCCGCCTGGTAGTTATTGCGCCGCACGGCGTCGGCCACGTCGGCGGCCGTCAGGCCCCGCGCGGCCAGTTTGGCCGGGTCTATCCACAAGCGCATGGCCAGCTGCTGGCCGCCATAGACTTCCACCTTGGCCACGCCTTCGATGGTGGTAAACATCGGCTGCACCACGCGCGCCAGGTAGTCGGTCAGGGCCGGCGCCGACACGCTGTCGCTGGAAAAGCCGACGTAGGCGACGGCCGTGGACTCGCCGGCCGAGCGTTCGATGACGGGATCGAATGCGCCTTCCGGCAATTTATAGCGCACCTGGTTGACCTTGGCCATGACTTCCGTCAATGCCTGCGTGGAATCGCGGTTCAGCTCCATGCGCACGGTGACCTTGCTGCTGCCCTGTACCGAGGACGAGGTCAGGTAATCGATGCCTTCCACGGACGACACGGCCTGCGCGATCGGCTGCGTGATGAAGCCCTGCATCAGTTCCGCCGACGCGCCCGGATAGGCGGTGGCGATGGTGATGGTGGACGATTCGAGCATCGGGTATTGGCGTATCGGCAGCTGCTTGATGGCGATCACGCCCAGCATCAAGATCAGGGTGCTGATCACCAGCGCCAGCACGGGGCGGCGCACAAATAAGTCGGTAAATTTCATGGTGACGGCCTTCCCTCAAGAACCGGCCTTGGGCGCGGCGCGCTTGGCCTCGTCCAGGGTGTTGGCCACGGCTTGCACGGCCATGCCGTCGGCCAGCTTCAGCTGGCCCGAGGCGACCACGCGCTGCCCTTCGCGCAGGCCGCTGGTGATTTCCACCCGGCCCCCTGCCCGCTCGCCCAATTTGACGCCCACGCGCTTGACGGTGAGCGGCTGTTTTCCTTCCTGCTGCGCGACGAACACCGTGTCGCCATACGCGCTGTAGGTCACCGCCGTTTCCGGCACCGTCAACTGCCGGCCCGCTTCGCGCGCCACGCGCACATTCGCGTACATGCCGGCTTTTAAGGCGCCGCGCGGATTGCCCAGCGCCGCCTGCACCTGCACCATGCGCGAGCGGGCGATCAGCGGATCGATGGCATTGATCTTCGCCGTAAAGACGTCGCCCGGATAGGCGTCCACCAGCACTTGCACGGCCTGCCCCGGCGCCAGCTTCGCGCTGCTCTGTTCATCGAGCGCGAAGTTCACCAGCAGCGACTTCGTATCGATCAGGCTGGCGACGGCATCGGCCGCGTTCAGGTATTGGCCCGCGTGCACCTTGCGGATGCCCAGCTGGCCCGCGAACGGTGCGCGGATGGTCTTTTGCGCGATCAGCGCTTCCGTCTGGCGCACTTCGCCCAGTGCCGCGTCGCGCGCGGCCAGGGCGCTATCCAATTGCTCCTGCGTGGCGGCCTTTTCCCTGACCATCTGCGCGGTGCGCGCATGGCTGCTTTCCGCATTCTTCAGCTGTGCGCGCAGGCGCAGCAGGGCCGCCTGTTCCGGCGCATCATTGAGCTTGACCAGCACGGCGCCGGCAGCCACGCTTTGTCCCGATTCGAACAGGATGTGCGTGACCCGGCCGCCCGTTTCAGCGGCCACCTGCACCTGGCGCGCCGCTTCCAGTTCGCCCACGCCGGTAAAAAAACGTTCCTGCGTGCCCAGCACCACGGGCACCAGCGCCACCTTGGTGGCCGGGTAGGCGGCGGCATCGGCCGCATGCGAATCTGCCCGGGGATACAGGGCGGCGCCCGCGATGGCGAGCGTGATGGCCAGCGCGGAAGCGCCGACGATTTTCGTATTCATGATGAAGTCCTTTACAGCAGTAAAAGGGAGAAAAGAAGAGGCGCAGCGGAGGCTGGTCAGGTCCGCTGCGCGTTGAAGAGTACAAACAGGGCGATGGTCCACAGCAGCAGCACCAGGTGCGTCGTCTGCAAGCCTTCCTGCGCGATCCAGTAGCCAAACCACAGGCCGCCCAGGTGCATCAGCAGCAAGAAGGCGGCCATGGCGCACAGGGCCAGGTTCAGCCAGGGCAAGGCGGCGGCCAGGCCGTCGCCGAGCAACAGCGCCACGCCGGTCCAGGCGGCGATGGCCGCCAGCAACTGCAGCGCCAGCACCACGCCCAGCGCCAGCCGGTGCAAGGTCAATGAGGTGAGGGCGCGGCGCAGCAGCGGCGTCTGGATGGTCGGGTCCTGGCGCAGCGGGTCCATGCGCATGGTGTTGCCGATGGCCCAGACGGAACCGTGGAAGGCGTGCAGGTTGTTGATGGCGGCCAGGCTTAGCCAGGTGGCCAGGCCGGTGGCGAGGATGACGTGAAACAGCCAGATGGAGTGAGACAGTTGCATGGGAAAATCCTGTCAAAAGAGTACCTTGCCGGCATGCAGGCGTGGAAATTCCTCGACAGCGGGGAGCTACCGGCCTATTATGCAAGCAATTAGTTGGTTAACTGGCCCCATGATAGTTGAGCGAAATGAATTACACAAGTAAACGTTTGGATAATAGCGAGGCGCCGCAAACGACGGAGCGCATCCTGTATTTCATCAAGACCAAGGGACCCGTCTCCACGGCCACCCTGGCCAAGACCCTGGACATGACGGGCGAGGCGGCGCGCCAGCAGGTGCAAAAGCTGGTGGCGGCGGGCCTGATCGAGGGCCGCCAGCAGGCGCAGGCGGGCGCCGGACGGCCGCGCCAGAACTGGGTCTTGACGGAGGCGGGCAATGCGCGCTTTCCCGACACGCATGCGCAGCTGACGATCAAGCTGATCGGCTCGGTGCGCCAGCTGTTCGGCGAGGCGGGGCTGGATAAACTGATCACGCAGCGCGAAGAGGAAAGCCGCAGCGCGTATGCGCTCGCGTGCTCGGCGCCGGACTTGCCCACGCGGCTGCGGCAATTGGCCAGCGTGCGCGATGAAGAGGGTTATATGGCGCGCGTGGAAGCGGATGGCGACGACTGGCTGCTGATCGAAGACCACTGCCCCATCTGCGCCGCCGCGCGCACCTGCCAGGGCTTTTGCCGCTCCGAACTGCAGCTGTTCCAGGAAGTGGTGGGACCGAACGCCAGCATCGTGCGCGAACAGCACGTGCTGGCCAATGCGATGCGCTGCGTCTATCGGATCAGCGTGCTGCCCTGAGCCTTGGGAAACAGGGGCCAGGTCAGCAGCGCCACCAGTCCCGCCAGCCACCATACGACGGGCCAGCTGCTGGCCGCCAGCAGGTGCGGGATGGCCATCGGCGTGAGGAACAGGCCCACGTAGACGGCCGTGTTCGCCATGCCCAGGGCCGTGCCCGCGCTGGCGCCGCCCGCTTCCGTGGCCAGCTCCGTGTAGG
This sequence comes from Janthinobacterium sp. GW822-FHT07H11, assembly GCF_058798615.1. NCBI lineage: Bacteria > Pseudomonadati > Pseudomonadota > Betaproteobacteria > Burkholderiales > Oxalobacteraceae > Janthinobacterium > Janthinobacterium sp. GW822-FHT07H11. The sequence continues at coordinate 357,704 of NZ_CM179507.1, read as the reverse complement.
CCACGCCATGCCAGGCGGACACGGCGATGCCGGCAAGTACCACGGCGGCCATCAACAGCCAGCCTGGCGCCTCCAGCCAGGCGATGCATCCCAGCAAGACGAACGCGGCCAGCGCCACCAGGGCCGAGCCGCGCAGGTAAGCGGGCCGGTTCGCGTGGCGGTCCGTGTGGCGTCCGCTCCAGATGCGCATCACCATGGCGCCCGCCTGCAGGGCCACCATCACGGTCGTGATGGCGGCCAGGCCCAGGTGGCCATGGTCGTGCAGGAAGACGGTGGCATAGCTGAGCACGGCAAACTGCGGCACGCACAGCAAGCCGATGGCGGCCACCATGCGCCAGACTTTGCGGTTTTTGAGCGGACCTTGCGCTGGCGGCGGCGGCTTGCCCCCGGACAGGCTTGTGGACGCATTCTGCGGCCCCGTGGCGGCCTCGGCAGAGAAATCGGGCTCATGCATCCAGCGCCACGTAAAAAACGCCGACAGACCGCATACGAGGGCCAGGGCGCCAAACACGGGCATGAAGCCATAGCGCGATGCCAGGCTGGGCAGGATGAGGGCGCCGAGGCCGCCGCCGAGCGGCACGGCCGTCTGGCGGATGCTCATGGCGAAACCGCGTTCGCCCGGGCCGAACCAGCGCATCACGGCGCGGCCGCTGGCGCCGTTGACGCTGCCGCCCAGCACGCCCACCAGCGCCAAGCCCGCCGCCAGTGCCCATAAGGGCGGCACCGCGCCGCCGTGCGGCGTGATCCACAACAGCAGGGCCAGCAGCGCCAGCATGGTGCCCAGCAAGCCCGTCAGCAGCACGGGCCGGTCGCCCCAGCGGTCGGTGGCCATGCCCCACGGCAGTTCGGTGAGGGCCACGCCCAGGCCCATGGCGCCCAGCGCCACCCCCAGTTCCGTATTGCTCAGGTGATAGCCGCTGCGCAGCCAGATGGCCGTGGTGGGCATGCCGTTGGCGGCGGCGGAAAAGCTGGCATTGGCCGCCACGCCGACGGCCAGCACTTTCCAGCGGTGGGCGGTGCCCAGCACGGGCGCGGCGACGGGGACAGGAACAGGAATGGCTTGGCAACTGGTGTTCATGGCAGGGAGAGGAAAGTGGTTGACCCTGACAGTGTTGCGCAGTACGATCGTTTTGAATATCAGATAATTTATGCCACACCATCTCATAAAACCGAACGATTGCATTTGCCCCATGAGCCTGCTTAATTTCGACATCGCCTTCCTGCGCAGCTATGTGGCTGGCATCGAGCTGGGCAGCTTTGCGCGCGCGGCGGACAAGGTAGGCCGCTCGACGTCGGCCGTCAGCGCGCAGCTGAAAAAACTCGAGGAGCAGGCGGGCCTGCCCCTGTTCCGCAAGGATGGCCGGGGGCTGGCGCTGACGCCGGCCGGCGAGGTCTTGCTCGGCTATGCGCGCCGCTTGCTGGAACTCAACGATGAGGCGGCCGTCGCCCTGCGCGGCGTGGAGCTGGACGGCTGGATCAAGCTCGGCTTGCAGGAGGATTTCGGCGAAGCCTTGCTGCCCGAGGTGCTGGGGCGCTTTGCCCGCGCGCATCCGAAAGTGCGCATCGAGGCGCACGTGGCGCGCAACACGGAACTGATGGACCGGCTCGCCATGGGCCAGCTGGACCTGGCCCTGCTGTGGGGTGGCGCCTGCATCGCCGACGTGGCCGAGTATCCGCCGCAGCAGCGCCAGCGCATCGCCGAGCCGGGCATGCGCTGGATCGCCTCGTCCAGCCTGGCATGGCAAGCGGAGCCGGGCGAACCTTTGCCCCTGATTATGTTCGACCGCGAATGCCTGTTCCAGCGCTGCGCCACGCAGGCGCTGGACCGGGCGGGCATCGCCTGGCGCATCGCGTTTACCAGTCCCAGCCTGGCCGGCCTGTGGGCCGCCGCCGCCGCAGGGCTGGGCGTGACGGTGCGCACGGGCCTGGGCTTGCCGCCTTCCGTGCGTGCGCTCGACCCTGTGGCGGCGGGCTTGCCGGCCCTGCCCCCGCTGTCGCTGGAATTGCTGCACGCATCAACCGTGCCCAGGCCGCCCGTCGAGCGCCTGGCCGGCCTGATCATCGAGTCGCTGCAACAGGATGCCGCTTAAGACGCCAGCGCCGCGGGGCGCAGCACGATTTCATTGACATCCACGTCGGCCGGCTGCCCGATCGCATAGGCGATGGAGCGATGGAGCGATGGGGCGGCGGCGGTTGGCGTCAGTATCGGACCTGCCTTACTGTTGGCATTGGAAATATCGCCATTGAAAAGTGCAATAAATGCAATTAATTATGATAATATTTTTTGATGTGCTATCCATCCGGCTGCGCTAAACCAGTTAGTTGTCATGCAGGTATTTCCCTATGTATCGACCATCCCGACGGCATTTTCTGTTCAAAACAGGAATAGGTGTAGCAACGCTGACGATGGGGGCCGTGTCGCCGGGCAGATTCTTTTCGCCTGCCCACGCCGCCAATCCGTCGGGCAGGTCCGTTGGCGCCAATACTGCGGTGACCAATGTATTCCGGCTTGGCGGCGGTGCGCAGGTGCTGCAGTCGATCGCGGGTGCAGCGGCAACGCTGACTTTGCAGATGCCGAACAATGGCGCAAGCGCGGGCGTTGTTGACGTGAGCAATGGTGATGGATTGAGCAATACCGATGTCTATATTTCGCTACTGCAGCAAACCTTGCGACTATCGGCGATGGGGTCCACGGTCACGCTGCCTGCGGTGGATTTGTCGGGTTCCGCCTGGACTTTGGGTATCTTGGTCAGAATACAGGATGGAGCGCCTGGTCCGAAGCCGTTGCGTCTTCTGACGGTGGCGAATGCGGCGGGACCACCTCTATGGTTGGGCTATGAAGGGCCGTCGTTCGCGAATCCCGGTTGTATTCGCCTTCTCATGCCCAAGTTTGTCGGACAGTCTTCCGAAGTGATTGCCGCACGTCAGGGGGCGAACTCCGAGTATTCCGCATTTGCCAAAACGGGACGCTGGGTCTGGATCTTTTTACGCAGGAATGCTATCGCTGGCACGGAGCAAATACTTGCCGTTAATAATGGACAGGAAATTAGCGCGCAGGTTCATGCGGGCTCGCTATCCATCTTGTGGGCGCCGTTGGTCGCCATGCCGCCAGATAATCGCCTGGCGACGGTGTATGGCATGAGTGGCCCTGCCATGGCGAGCGGGACGTACGCTGCCATTGGCGGCGACGTCATCGTTGGTCCTGATGCTGCCGGTTCTGGCGGATTCGATATCGCGAAAATGTTTTTCACAAACAATGCAATGGATCCTCGACAACTGGGCATTATGGCTGCAGGTCAGTATTTCAGCAGCGCTGGCGTTAGTGTTGATGGCGCGAAAGACGTGTATTTCAATTTGAACACGAACGTGGCAGCACATTTGCATGACATCGTACGCAAAACGCGTGCCCTGGCGGCAAACTTTGCAGAAGGCCATTCTTTGGCGGGCCTGACTCCGCCAGCCGAGTTAAGCTGGATGAACTGTTATGTGGGACAGACAGGCACTGCATCCATATGTTTTTCTTATGACAGTGAACGTGCTGTCGTGGTAGTGGCGCAGCAACCGGATGGCCCGGTGGAAACGATTCGAAATATACCGGCGCCTGCAGCCATTTCTGCCCGCCGTGAACTCAGCAAAGACGATTTTGGTATCCATTACATTCGCTGGCCCTACGATCCCTCGGTGAATCCCGCCAAGCCCGGTTTTTTTTATTCCAATAATCCTTCCCGCTGGCATACGGAATACGATGGACGTATAGGCTGGGTCCGTGCCTTTGATCCGAATATCCACGGCCGCATATTCGAGGGAATTTTTACGTCGGCAGGCCTCACCGCAAATATTGGGAGTCGCCCCAACAGCCAATATGGGAAAAAGACTGGCCAGAAATTTTACACAGGCATGCTCAGGCCGGACGGCTCCTATGATTTTTCCAAATTACAGCTTTTGCTAGGCAGTGCCCGTGCCAAGGGTGTGCGCGTACTGCTGAACTTGAGTTTGAACAGCATGACGTATGTGGAGGCGAAAGATGGGCAAGCCGGAATGTTCGTAGAGCAAGGCTTGTCCACTGGCGAGTTTTTATCGGCGAATTCCACTGCTTATTACGTGCGTATTAAAAATTTCCTTGGCGCCTTGCTCGATGTCGCCAGCGTGTATGGCGATACCTTGGGTGCGCTGGAAGTAGCGAATGAAGCTGGGCCGGACTATTTTGCGGCAACTAATATTCCGATTAGTTATTTTGATTCGCAAGATTATTTTGCGAGCAATGCCAGCACCTACAGTACCGGTTTTATAAATAATCTGGCGGTATTGTGTCGCTTCGCCAAGGATCTGGTCGCCGAGAAGGGCTTGGCGATCCTGGTATGCAGTCCGCCGTTTCAGGGAGGGGAAGCGTCTCTTGCCGCAGCTTTCTTGAATGCCAGTGCCCAGCATCCGGTCACTGTGGGGAACCGGGGGGATGGTGCCGGCAAGACCGGCAAAGATTACATCGATGTCCTGGCCCACCACAATTATGGGTCGTTTTCCCGGCGCGGTGGGCCGGGTGCTCCACCTGACAGCAAGACGGTGGACAAGGCTTTGCTGGATAAGGCCGGTTACGGCAACCCGGCAGCCGATGCTGCTTACCCGAACAACACTATCATCGGCGACCTGACCTTGACCGGCAATCGCGTGAAGTGGGCTGTCGCCAGGGTTGGATGGACCGGCCCCGTATGGAATACCGAGTTCAATATGACAGGTAGCACCGATAAAAATACATGGGGGCCAGCCAATATGACTGCGGTCGGCACCGAACGCTGTTACCGGCAAATGCTGCTGGCGTCAATCGCCGCTGGCTACGACAAATGCTTTATTTATGCGGCTGATCATGCTTCCCTGGGCAGCTATGCGCATGTGGGCCAGATTCCTGCCGGGGAGTATGCCGACGCGTGGTTCAAGGACTTGCAGCAAGCTGCCCCCAATAGCGCTGTGATTGCTGCCGTAATCGACGAATTCATTGGTGGCGAGACCTGTGTTTTTGGATTGACAGGCATCAATGCCCATCCTTTTTACTGTGTTGGAACGGGCCGCTTGAAGATTGCATCACCGGAAACTGACGGTTTTTTTGTCGAACAGTGATGCGATGATCCGGCGCCGCGGGACGCCGGCATTTGCCGGCCCCAGCGCGGGCGGCAGGCGCGCCGTTGGCGCCGCGTCTGCGACGCCGTGGCGATACGCCGGGGCAGGGTCAACTGGCCGCTTGCCGGGCGATCAGCGCGCGGCTGTCGAATGCCAGCATGGTCACGCCCGCCATCGCCACGGCCAGCGCCAGCAGCATGCCGCCATAGCCGATCTGGTCGAGGAGGGCGCCGGCCGCCAGCGGCACCAGCAGGCGGCCCGCCGCGAACAGGCTCGCCTGCAGGCCGTAATCGGCGGCGCTATGGCCGGGCCGTGCGAAATACATCATCAGGCCGAATGCCAGGCTGGCCGCCGCACCCATGGCCAGCGCCACCAGCAGGGCGGCGGCGATGAAGCCGGCCGGCGGCGCCTGCAGCAGCACGGCCAGCACCAGGGCCAGCAGCGCCAGCAGGCTCAATAGCGTCACGGCGGGCAAGGCCGTGGCGACGCCGATGCACTGCGTTATGCGCACGGCCAGCAGGCTGGCCAGCGCCGCCACGCCGCCGCCGCCGACACCGGCGATCAGCGCCACTTGCTGGGCTGCAAAACCATGGTCGAGCAGCAGCGGCTTCAGGTAAAACCAGGCACTGCCGATAAAGGGAAAGCACAGCAGCAGCAAGGCATTCCAGCGCGATGCGGCTGGCTGTGCGAAATAGCCGCGCCAGTCTGCTCCCGGGGACGCTGTGGCGTCGCTGGCATGGGGCGTGCCTGCCGTTTTCCCCAGCAGGACCAGGCCCGCCGCGCCGACGGCAATCGCGGCTGCCATCAGCCAGAATGGCGCGCGCCAGCCCCAGCGCGTCTGTAGCAACAGCATGACGCCGCCGCCCACGATGGCGCCCAGCGACATGGCTGCGGAACGGATGCCCCCCGCGCGCAGGCGCTGTGCTTCGGGCAGCACGCGGATGGCCAGCGCATTGACGGGTATGTCGGCCCAGGTGGTCAGCAAGGCGACGGCGCACGCCAGCGCGAACAGTTCGCCGCGGCTGTGCAGCAGTTCGCGCCATCCCATGAGCAGCATCACCGCCGCCAGCAACAGGCATAGCGCAATCGCCCAGGGCCGGTAGCGCTGCGTGCCGGCATCGGCCGGGCCGCGCAGGCATTCGACAGGCAAGGCCAGCGCGAACTTGAACAGTGCCGGCAAGCCTGCCAGCTGGAACAGGCCGATATCGAGACCGGACCAGCCATGTTGGCGCATGATTAACGGCAAGCCCAGCCACAGATAGATGCCGGGCGCCGTCAGGGACAGGTTGAGCCAGCCGAACAGCGCATGCAGCAGCGTGACGCGCAGGGCCGGCTTCACAGTCCATCCTTGCGGGCGATCAACACTTGCACGGGCGCCATGGGGAAGTCGCTGGCCTGGTATTGCTCGATGCGGATAAAGCCGGCGTCGCGCAAGTGCCGTGCCAGTTCCCCTTGCCGGGTGACGGCGCGTCCCAGCATACGCATGGGCAAATAGTAGGGCAGCACCCTGGCCGCATCGTCCGGCGTCGGGGCGATTTCCGCCTGCACGCACACCAGCACGCCGCCCGGTTGCAGGGCCGCATGCATCTTGCGCAGGGCCGCCGGCATGTCGGGAACGAAATGCAGCACGGATGAGCACCACAGCATGTCGTAGCCGCTGCCGATAGCGTCGCTTTCCAGGTCGCCGCCGATGGTATCGAGGCGCTCCGACAGGCCCGCATGGGCGATATTGGCGGCGGCCACGGCCACCGTTTCCGGCCAGTCGAAGACGCAGCCGCGCAAGCCCGCATGCGCTTGTGCCAGCGCAATGGCCACCCAGCCGGGACCGCCGCCCAGGTCCAGCAGGCGCAGCGCCGTATCGCGTCTCGCAAACGGCGCGATGCGCTCCATCACGGACAGCGCGGCGCGCATGGTGACGGCGCGCTGTTCCTGGCCGATCTGCTGCTGCGCGGCGGTGGCCCAGTTGACGCCATTGGCGATATTGCCGGGGGAAGGCGAGGCCTTGCCGCCCTCGCGCACGAGCGTGCCCAGCTGCGTGGCGAAATGGCGCAGCGCGTGCAGCCGGTACAGCCAGGCATCGCCGCAAAAGGCCACGGAGGCACGGCAAAAATACTGCAAGCTCGTCGCCGTGCAGCGGTAGCTCGATTCGCTGTCGCCCGTGCCTGTGGCGCCGTCGCGTTCGAGCACCTGCATGCTCCAGAGTAATTCCAGCAGCAGGGCCGTATGCGGCGCATGCAGCGACAAGGCGTCGGCCAGCTGCGTGGGCGTGTGCGGCGTGGCCAGCACCTCGAAAATGTCCAGTTCCAGGGCGGCGGCCAGCGCGTCCGCCTGGACCGGCGCGACAGCCAGGTCCCAGTAGGGTTGCAGTGCATGGGGGGTGTTGAATGCCATACGATGTCCTTTCGAATAATGACAGTAAATTAGCGTGACCAGCGCAGGCGCAGGCCCGCTTCGCGCGGCGGGCTGACGACGGTGACGATGCCGTTCTGGTAGCCCACCGCGTCGTAGCGGCGATCCGCCAGGTTGTTGACATAGGCGCTCACATCCCAGGCACCCGTGCGGTAGCCGGCATGGAGGTTGAGCAAGCCATAGCCCTTGCGCCGGTAGCGGTTGGCCGCATCGAGGAAGATGGCGCCGGTGCCGCTGAGCGCAGCCTGTCCATGCCAGCCGCTACCCGTGTCGTGGCGCAAGGCGAGCTGGCCGCTGCGGTCGGGCGCGAACGGGTTGTGCTTGCCGTCATAGTCGTTGGCGCCATCGCGGAAGCGCCCGAAGCGTGTGCGGTTGAGCGCCAGCGCCGCCTGCAGCTGCCAGCCGCCGCCGAGCAGGTAATCGAGCTCCGCTTCCGCACCCGTGGAGCGGGCGCTGGCCGCGTTCGTCAGGTAGACCAGGCCGGGACTGGGCATTTGCTGCACCTGCATGTCATTTACCTGCATGCGGTAGACGGCCGCCGCGTAGCGCAGGCGCTTGCCGGCGAGCCGGCCTTTCGCGCCCAGTTCCAGCGCGCGCACGGTTTCCGGCGAGAACGCCGTGTAGCGCGACGAGGGCGCGAAGACGTTGTAGCCGCCCGCGCGAAAGCCTTCGCTGGCGCTGGCATACAGCAGCAGCGCCGGTGCCGCCTGATATTGCACGGCCAGCTTGGGTGTCAGCCGGCTCCAGGCGCTGTCCTGGCGCGCGCCCGCAGGCGTGCTGTAGCGCACCTTGTCGCGCTCGTAGCGCGCGCCGCCGTTGATGCTCCAGGCGCCGCCCAGGGGCATGGTCCAGTCCGTGAATAGCGCCGTCGAATTGCCCCCCAGCTTGGCTGCGCTGCGGCTCAGGGCCATCGGCAGTTTTTGTTCGTTCAGCAAGTCATGGTCGTCGCGGTCGCCATACAGGCCCGCCAGCCATTGCGCCGTACCCAGCCGCCCCTCCAGGCGCACTTCCTGCGAGGTGGTGCGGAAATGGTGGTCGCGCGCGATGTGCAGCAGGTCGGCGGGGCGGAAATCCGTATCTTGCCGCGCCTTGTCGAACACGTCGCTGCGTGCCGTGATGGCGCGCAGCTTGATGCCGTGCGCCAGTTGCCGCGCCACGTCGAGCGAGACGCTGCTGCCCCGCATATGGTTCCAGCTGGGCGTGCCCGATTGCACGGTGGCGCGCGCGGCCGTGGGAGCGGCCCAGAGCGCGCCGCCATCGTCGTAGGAAAAATGCCGGTAGCGCACGATGGCGTCCGTCAGCGCATCGGGCGTCCAGCGCAGGGCCAGCTTGAGATTTTCGCTGTCGCGCCCGTCCTCCTTGCGGCCCGTATGGCCATTTGCGATAAAACCGTCCTGGCGGCGTTTTTCTCCGCTGATGCTGGCATACAGGCGGTCGGCGACCAGGGCGCGGCTCAGATCGGCGCGCAGCGCGCGTTTGTTGCGGCTGCCGGCCTCCACTTCCACGCTGCTGCGCGGGGCGTTGCCGGGTATGTTCGAATAAATATTGATCACCCCCGCTTCCGCATTGCGCCCGTACAAGGTGCCCTGCGGGCCGCGCAGCACTTCCACCCTGTCCACCCCCAGCAGGTTGTCGTCGAAACCCTGCGCCATCAGCACGGGCACGCCATCGTTGAGCAGCAAGGTGGCGCTGGAAAAGGCAAAGAAATTCGCCGTCATGCCGCGCATCACGGGCGACAGCACGCCAGCCTGGCCGAAGGGCTGGAAGGATAGCCCGGGCGTCAGTCTGCCCACGTCTTCCAGCCCGCGCGCGCCAGCCGCTTGCAGGTGCTCATCGTCGAGCACCGTCACGCTCGCTGCTACGCGGTCGAGCAATTGCAGCTGCTTGCTGGCGCTGACGGTTACCAGGGGTATGGCATTGTCCTCGGCCTGCACGGCAGCGTGCAGCGAAAGCAACAGGACCGGCACGACATGGCGCGGCCGCCAGGGACGGGGGGAAAGAAAAGGCATCATGCTGGCAAGGCTCCTGCAAAAGTGGGCATGAGGCTTATTTTATGCAACAATGCGAATAATTATCATTTGCATTTGTATGCGAGGCGGCGTTTTTCGTATGCAGGACGGTGCGCGGGAAAACAGGAGGAGCCATGGCGGAACAGGACAGGGAAGCGGCGGGCTGGACGCGGCGTCAGCTGGACCAGGCGATGGGCGAGTGTCGCGCCGACCAGCGCCAGGTCGACCAGGGCGTGCGGCTCGTGCATTCCGATTACCGCCCGCGGCTCGCGCTCGTCGAGCAATCGCAGCATGACGACGCGGGCGGCCTGGTGATCACCATCGGCCTGGAAGGCGCATCCGGCTACACCACGCGCGATGGCGGACAATTGCGTTTCCGGAGCGGCCATACGACGGTGACGGCGTTTCACCACGTCAGCGGCGAGCGTCGTTTTGAGGCGAACCAACGGGCGGCGCAGTTGCGCGTGCTGGTCGATGAAGACGCGCTGGCGCGCTACTGGCCGGAGGGCTTGATGTCCTTGCTGCCCCATGGCGGCGCGCGCCAGCTGGCGCATGCGGCCACCACGGCGGCCAGCGCCCTGCACGCCCGCTCGCTGCTGCGCGCGACGGACCCGCTGGCCGTGCATATCGGCGTGCTCAGCCTGCTGGCGGAACAGTTGCGGGGATTGCGGCCGCCGCCGGTTGCCGTGCGGCGCTGGAGCGAGGCCGATATCCTCAAACTCGAGCGCGTCCACGCGCTGATGCAGGAACAGATGGCGCAGGAGCTCACGCTCGATTACCTGTGTGCGCAAGCGGGCCTGAGCCTGTTCAAGCTCAAGCAGGGATGGCGCTACCGCTATGGCGACAGCCCCCAGCGCACCTTGCTGGCGCTGCGCATGCAGCGGGCAAAGTTATTGCTGGAAAATGGTTGCCAGGTGGCGCAGGCGGGCTGGCAAACGGGCTACCGCCACCCGGCCAATTTCAGTGCCGCGTTCAGCCGCTATTTCGGCTACGCGCCGAAGAGCGTGGGGCGCGCGGGCAGGTAAACCGCCGGTGTAGAATCGGCGGGCAGCAATCAATCAAACGACCCACAAGGAGACATGATGGCCCGCAAAATCTTTGTCAATCTGCCCGTCCAGTCGCTCGAACGTTCGGTGGCGTTTTTCACGGCGCTGGGCTTCAGTTTCAACGCCCATTTTACGGATGAAACGGCAACCTGCATGATCGTTGCCGACGATATCTTCGTCATGCTGTTGACGCACGACAAATTCAAGCAATTCACGCCCAAGCAGCTGTGCGACACCACGGTGGCGACGGAAGTGCTGGTGTGCCTGTCGGCCGAGAGCCGGGGCGAAGTCGATGAGCTGGTGGCGAAAGCCGTCCAGGCAGGCGGCAGCCTCTACAAGGAGCCGATGGATTTCGGCTTCATGTATGGCCACAGTTTCCAGGACCTTGATGGGCATCAATGGGAATTGATGTATATGGAAGCAGGCGCCGTACCTGGCTGATCGGTGGTGGTATCGGATTACGCGGCGTGCCGCCGCTAATCCGACTTACGCTACGGCTCAGGCAGATCGGGTAGGTCGGATTAGCGCGGCAAAGCCGCGCGTAATCCGACGTCTCCGGCCAGCTTAGGAAGCCAGCGCCAGCAGATCGACCACCTCCAGGCCCGCCAGGTCTTGCGTGGTGTTGCCCGCGAATGCGGCGCGGCTAGGCTGGCCGTTTTTCAGCCAGGTGCGCGTGACCGCCTTGATCTGCGCCAGGGTGCAATTGAGGACGCCGGTGCGGAACTGCTGGCGCACGGCTTCCGTCGTGCCCCGCTGCCGCATGTTCCACGCCGTCAGCGCTTCCGCATACGGCGAATGCGGCTTGTCGAGGCCCTTGATGACGCAGATGATGGCTTCTTCCACCTGTTCCTGCGAGAAATCGCCGTCGAGGATCTGCTCCAGCGTCGTGCCGAAGTCGGCATACGTGCCGGCCAGGCGCGGATCGCGGTAGGAGCTGAGGATGAACGTGCCGGCACCGGCCGCATAGCTGGCGCTGCCGCCATAAGCGCCGCCTTTTTCGCGCAGGGCCGTATGCAGCACCTGGTTGGTCATCAGTTCGGCGGCCACGGCCAGCGCCGCGGCGTCCGGGCTGTGCACGCCGGGCACGGGCCAGGCGACGAAGCAATGGTTGATCTGGCTCGTCGCATGCAGGGCCGTGTTGGCCAGCGGCAAGGCGGCAGGTGCGGCGGCAACGGCTGGCGCGGCCGCATCTTTGCTGGCCGCCGGCAATTCCAGCAAACGGGCCAGGGTGATGCCATCCTGCTCCAGGCCGGCGCACAGCACGGTCGGCGGCTGGGCGATGATGTGCGCATGCAGGGTGTCGAGTTCGCGCGCGATTTCCTGCAAGCCGGCCGAGGTCTTGCTCAGTTGCTGCAAGCGGCGGTAGAACGGCAAGGCGGCCGGGCCGCCGACGATGTCGTCGAAGCGGCGCGTCGGCGACAGCGGCGCGCAGGCGGCCAGCATGGCGTAGCGGTTGCCCGATTCGGCCAGGCTGGAGAGTTTGTCCTGCACCAGGCTTTCGATCAGGAAGGCCAGGCGTTCCTCTTCATCGAAGCGGGGCTTGGCGATCCAGGCCGACAGGACGGCGGCGATGGCCGCGTGTTCTTCGCGCAAGCCGCTGGCCGAGAACGACAGTTCCACGCGCATCGTTTGTTCCGGGCGGGGAATGGCTTCCAGGCCGATGTGGAACGAGGGCACCATGCTCTGGCGCCAGGCGCTGGCGTCGTCGAAGGACATGTCGCCCACGCCCAGTTCCGGCGCCAGGTCCGTATATAAACGCAGCCATGGCCACGACGCTTCCGGCAAGCCCGACACGTCGTACAGCACGTTGGCATAGCTGATGCCGTTCGAGGCGATACTGAAGGCCACGGCGCCGTCGACGGCGGGCGGAATCGGCAGCGCCGGGCGCGGCAGCGCGCTGACGTCGCCCGGGCGGATGCGCGGCAGCACTTCGGAATTCGACGGCAATTGCTGATGCGCTTCCAGCGCGGCCGATTCAGCGACGATATGTTCGCGCTGGGCCTCCGTCAGCTTCGCCTGCAGGGCCGCCAGCTTGGCGTCTTCCTGCGCGGCGCGGTCGGTGAAGAAGGCGGCATCGGGCACCACGCGCGTGGTCAAACGGGTCGGGTTGGCGATCAGCTCGCGCACCAGCTGCTTGAAGAATGCCGGGTCCTCGATCTGCTGTTCCAGCGTTTCCAGGATGGCCGCATTGTCGAAGGCATCCATGACGTTGCCGTCATACATGGCCAGCGGCAAGGCGTGCAGCAAACGGCCCAGGCCGTAAGGCATGCGGCCGCTGCTGATTTCGCGCTGGCTGTATTTGATGTCGCGCAAGGCCGCGTGCAGCACGGCGGCCGGGATGCCCTCTTGCGCCGTCTCTTCCAAAGCCGTCCAGATGCGCTGGTGCGCGTCGGCGATCTGTTCTTCCGTCAAGCCTTCCATGCCGATGTGGAAGACCATCTGGCGGATGCCCGCGTCGCGGCCATTCATGTCCGACGGGCGGCCATAGCCGGCCGATTCCATGGCGCGCATGACGGGCGCCGACGATTCGCCCAGCAAGCCGTGCGACAGCAAATGGGCGTGGTAGTAGGCGATGGGGTCGCTCGACTCGCCCATCAGCCAGGCGAATTGCAGGCCGAATTCGTCGTCGCGCGCTTCCTGCGATGGAATTTTCACCACATTTTCCTGCGGCGCCGTCCACGCGGGTGCCAGCTGCGGCAGGCGGCGCGGGCTAAAGCCGCTGAGCTTGGACAACACGCGCTCGGCCACCTGTTCCTGCACGGCCGACGCTTCGATATTGCCGGCGGTCATGATCACGGCTTGCGACGGGTGGTAGTGGCTGGCGTGGAATTCCTTGAGCATGGCATGCGTGAGTTCCGGGATCACGAGGGGATCGCCGCCCGATTCCACTTCGTACGTCGTGCCCTTGAGCAAGGTGCTGGCGATGCCGCTGTCGAGTGCGCGCATGGGGCTGTTGAAGGCGCCCTTCATTTCATTGAAGACGATGCCCTGGTACACCAGCTTGTCGCCTTCAAACGCATGGCGCCAGCCTTCCTGGCGGAAATTCAGGTAATCGAGGTTGGGGAAGAAGGCCGCGTCCAGGTACACGTCGAGCAGGTTGAAGAAATCCTTGCGGTCGGTGCTGGCGAACGGGTACACGGTGCGGTCCGGATAGGTCATCGCATTCATGAAGGTGGCCGTCGAGCGGCGCAGCATCGAGAAGAAGGGGTCGCGCACCGGGTAGCGGGCCGAGCCGCACAGGGCCAGGTGCTCGAGGATGTGGGCGCGCCCGTCGCTCACTTCGGGCACAGTGGGAAAGGCCACCAGGAACACCATTTCAGCCTGCTCGGTATGCATGTGGATATGGCGCATGCCCGTTGCGGGGTCGACATATTGCTCGATGGTCGCCTGCAAGACTGGAATGAAGTTGCTGCTGACTTTTTCAAATGTGCTCATGCGGTATGGGATCTCTGCGGTAGGTGAGTCGGATGGTCGGTGGACATGCATCACATCTGGGGGCAACACGGCGTATTGCCAGGGCCTGCCGCCAAGGCGGAGGGGCACTTTGATGCCTGTGTGAAGTTTTTCCCTATTGTACTAGGAGTAGTCCTGCCTCGCCGACGGGGACTCGCTGGCGGCCGGAAAAGCCACAGTGTTGCAAAATTGATCATTTCGTGGTGGCTGGCGTCCGCGAATCGGCGCTTCGCGTACCATGCGGTTTTTCACCAGACTGTAGCGAAGGCCGCATCTTGTCCAGACTTTCTTTCCGCCAACTGTTATTTGCCGCCTTCATCCTGACGGCAGGCATTTTGACGGCCACCTCCGTGCAAGCCTTGCTGACCCTGGAACACCTGGCGCGGCTGGGGCGTGAGACGGCGGCGCAGGCGATCACCCTGACGGAACAGTCGCAGCGCCTGTCCGAGCGCACCCTGGCCATGGAGCGCAGCGCGCGGCAATTCCTTGTGCTGGACGACCCCGTGTTCCGCGAGCGCTTTGCGGCCGCCCGCGCCGACGCCACGGCGGCGCTGCAGTCGCTGAACCGCGCCACGCCCCATTTCGCGCCGCAACTGGCCGACGAGTGGACGGCGCAGGCGCAAGCGGCGTGGGAAGTATTGCAGGCCGGCAAGCGCCGCAAGCGCGACGGCCATGCCGTCGTCTACCGCGCGTTTGCGCGCATGACGCAGATCAATGACAGCCTGGCCCGCGAAAGCAAGACGGCCATCGGCAGCCGCAACGATGCGCTGCTGGTGGAGCTCGAGCGCCAGCGCCGCCTGCTCAGCGCGCTGGTCATCGGCGCCGTGCTGCTGGCGGCCGTGCTGGCCACCTGCTTCGGCTTCCTGCTGTCGCGCCCCTTGCGCCGCATCAAGACGGCCATCGAGCGCCTGGGCGACAAGCGCTACGACCAGCCCATCGTCGTCGGTGGCCCGGCCGACACGCGCCGCCTGGGCCAGCAGCTGGACTGGCTGCGCCAGCGCCTGGCGGACCTCGATGCCGACAAGGAACGCTTCCTGCGCCATATCTCGCATGAGCTGAAAACGCCGCTGGCGGCCCTGCGCGAAGGCGTGGCCCTGCTGGAAGACGAGGTGGCCGGCAAGCTCAGCGAGGGCCAGCGCGAAATCGCCGGCATCCTGCGGCAAAACACGGCCTCGCTGCAAACGCAGATCGAGGACTTGCTGCGCTACAATACCGCCGCCTTTGACGCCCAGCACCTGGCGCACAGCAAGGTCGACTTGCTGGTCTTGCTGCACGATGTGGTGGCCGGGCAGCGCCTGCAATGGCAGGCACGCCGTTTGAGGGTCGAGGTGCAGGGTGCATCGCTGATCGTGCAGGCCGACCGCGACAAGCTGGCCACCGCCCTGGCGAATCTGCTGTCGAACGCCGTGCGCTTCAGCCCGGAAGGCGGCACCGTGCATTTTGCGCTGTCGGGCGAGGATGGCCGCGCCCGCATCGACTGCATCGACGAAGGCAGCGGCGTGGCGCCCGAGGACGCCGAGCGCATCTTCGAACCGTTTTACCAGGGGGTGCGCCAGGCCAGCGGCGCGCGCAACGGCAACGGCATCGGCCTGTCCATCGTGCGTGAATATATCGCCGCCCACGATGGCAGCGTCACTCTTTTACCGCGCCCCGCCGGCGCGCATTTTCGGATAGAACTGCCTTTATGATGACGAGAATTTCCGTGGCCGCCATGGCCGCCTGTGCGCTGCTGTTGGGCGCTTGCGCCAGCAAGCCCGCCAAACAGACGCCCGTGCTGGTGCAGACGCCGCCCCGCGTGGTGGTGGTGATGGACCCCCAGCTGGCCGAACTGCTGGCGTACCAGAACGCCTTGCGCCTGATGACGCCGTCGGAACTGGCGAAGGCCCAGCTGGACCTGGCCAAGGCCGACACGGCGCCGCAGAACGCCATCCGCCGCGCCATGCTGCACGCCAGCGTGCGCGCGCCGGGCGACCTGGCCCGCGCGCAGGCGCTGCTCGAACCGCTGGCCACGGCCACCGGCAAGGACGCGCAACTGCTGGCGCCGCTGGCGCAATTGCTCGGCGGCCAGTATGCGGAGCTGCGCCGCCAGGAAGACAGCCTCGACAAGCTCAATGCCCAGCTGCGCGACGCCCAGCGCCGCATCGACTTGCTCAATGAAAAACTGGAAGCGCTGAAAAACATCGAGCGCAGCCTGTCCGTGCGGCCCGCCGCGGGAGTGTCGAAATGAGCGAGCACGCCCACATTTTATTGGTCGACGACGATCCTGACCTGCTGCGCCTGCTGACCATCCGCCTGCAAGCGGGCAATTACCGCGTGACGGCCGTGGGCAGCGCGGAAGCGGCACTGGCGCGCCTGGCCGTGGAGTTGCCGGCCCTGGTCATTACCGACGTGCAACTACCGGGCCGCGACGGCCTGGCCCTGTTCGATGAAATCCGCCGCCAGCACGCGGCCCTGCCCGTGATTCTCTTGACGGCGCATGGCACCATTCCCGACGCCGTCGAGGCGACGGCGCGCGGCGCGTTTGCCTACCTGACGAAACCGTTCGACGGCAAGCTCTTGATGGAAAAAGTGGCCTGCGCCGTCAACCTGTCCACCGTCATGCCGGCGCCGGCGTCCGGCGACGAAAGCTGGCGTGCCGAACTGATCAGCCGCAGTGCGCAGATGGCCGAGCTGCTGGCCGAAGCCAAGCTGGTGGCCGGCTCCGACGCCAGCATCCTGATCCGCGGCCCCAGCGGCACGGGCAAGGAATTGCTGGCGCGCGCGCTGCACAACGCCAGCCGCCGCGCCAAGGCGCCGTTCATCGCCGTCAATTGCGGCGCCATTCCCGAGCAGCTGCTCGAATCGGAACTGTTCGGCCACGTCAAAGGTTCGTTTACGGGCGCCGTCGGCAACCGCGAAGGTTTGTTCCAGGCGGCCGATGGCGGCACCCTGTTTCTCGATGAGATCGGCGACATGCCGCTGCCGCTGCAGGTGAAACTGCTGCGCGTGCTGCAGGAGCGGGCCGTGCGCCCCGTCGGCGCCGACCAGACCCGGCCCGTCGACGTGCGCCTGCTGTCGGCCACGCACCGCGACCTCGATGTGGCCATGGCGGAAGGGCAATTCCGTGAAGACCTGTATTACCGCCTGAACGTAGTGACCTTGACCCTGCCGCCGCTGGCCGAGCGCCGCGAAGACATCGCCTTGCTGGCGAACCATTTCCTGCAGAAGCTGGCCGCCAAGTACGACAAGCCGCTGAACGGCTTCGCGCCCGACGCCCTGACGGCCCTGGTGGCGGCGCCCTGGCCCGGCAACGTGCGCCAGCTGGTCAATGTGGTCGAGCAGGTGTGCGCGCTGGCCACGGCGCCGCTGGTGCCCTTGTCCCTGGTGCAGCGGGCCTTGCGCGTGCCCTCGCTCGAAGCGCTCAGCTATAACGAAGCCAAGCAGCGCTTCGAACGCGACTACCTGATCCAATTGCTGCGCCTGACGGACGGCAACGTGGCCGACGCGGCCCGCCTGGCCGACCGCAACCGCACGGAGTTCTACCGTTTACTGCAGAAATACGAGCTGACGCCAGCCCTGTTCCGGCTTGACGGCGACCCTGTCGCTGATTAGCGACAAAAATAAGGTGTTGTAAATCAGCGACTTAGCCTGAAACATTGATATTGTTGCCACAAGCTGTCGCTGGCAGGCGACAAAAAGCCCGGTTTTTCGTGCCGGATGCGCCTGAAACGCACTGGAAAAATCGAGTCTTCATGTAAGTTATTGATTTTAAATGAAATTTAAAAGCTGGCACGGCGCTTGCTGTATGGGTAGGTGTGACGCTTCAAAGTGTTGCTTTATCCAAGTAAGAAGCTTTTAACTTCATTGAGAGGAACTACCATGCAAACATCGAAACTGTTCAATACCCTGGTCGCCGCTATCGTACTGTCGGGCGCTTCGATCACCGCTTCGCATGCAGCTGACTCCGCCCCAAAAGCACAAGCTCCTGCTGACACCGTCGTGGCCGCCAACGCTGCCGCCGCCGTCCCTGATGAAACCATCACTTCCTCGGCCAAGGCCGCCCTGAGCGCCGATGCGCAAGCCGCTGCCCTGCCAGTCAAGGTAGCAACCCAGCAAGGCGTGGTCGTCCTGTCGGGCGACGTGCCGAGCGCCGAAGCGGGTGACCGCGTCGTGCAGATCGTCGCTTCCGTGAGCGGCGTGAAAGAAATCAAGAACGAGCTGAAAGTCAAAGCCGCCGGCTAATTGCCCTCGCGCTGTACTTTACTCCGGGTTGCCCTGTCTGCGGACAGGGCATTTTTTTGTGCCATTGTGTCCACAAGCCACGCTTGCTTGCAGGCAGGTAGCTCGGCAATGGGGTTAGAATAGCCAGCACTGGCGCCGTTTCCGGCGCTTTTTGTCATCCATGGCGCAGTGTTGCAAGGCTGGGCCGCTACCAGGCTACCGCATGTCTTCTTTTTCCCCCGCCGCCCTGCTGCGCAATCTGAAACCCGACAATTTCACCATCGCCCTGCTCGTTACCGTGGCGCTGGCCAGTTTCCTGCCCTGCACGGGCCAGACGGCCGTGGTCTTCGGCCATATCACCACGGTGGCCATCGCCGCCCTGTTCTTCCTGCACGGCGCCAAGCTGTCGCGCGAAGCCGTGGTGGCCGGCGTCATGCACTGGCGCCTGCATTTGCTGGTGCTGGCCAGCACGTTCATTTTGTTTCCCCTGCTGGGCCTGGCCCTGCGGCCGCTGGCGCTGACCTTCCTCACGCCCGAGCTGTACGTGGGCATCCTGTTCCTGTGTGCGCTACCATCGACCGTGCAATCGTCGATCGCCTTGACGGCCATGGCGCGCGGCAATGTGCCAGCCGCCATCTGCAGCGCCTCGGCCTCGAATTTCATCGGCATCTTCCTCGCGCCCATCCTGGTGGGCTTGCTGGTGGCCAAGGGCGCGGAAAGCAAGTCGTCGGTGGACGCGGTATTGTCGATTGTCATGCAATTGCTGCTGCCCTTCCTGGCCGGCCAGTTCCTGCGCCGCTGGATAGGCCGCTGGGTCGACCGCCACAAGGCCATGCTGAAATTCGTCGACCAGGGCTCGATCTTGCTGGTGGTCTATACGGCCTTCAGCGAAGCCGTCAGCGAAGGCCTGTGGCACACGATCTCGGTGGAAACCTTGGTCGCCCTGGGCGTGTTCAGCATCGTGCTGCTGGCCCTGGTCCTGGGCCTGATGACATTCATCAGCCGCCGCCTGGGCTTTAACAAGGAAGACGAGATCGCCATCGTCTTTTGCGGTTCGAAGAAAAGCCTGGCCAGCGGCGTGCCCATGGCCAAGGTCTTGTTTGCCACGCACTCGCTGGGCATGGTGATTTTGCCGCTGATGCTGTTCCACCAGATCCAGCTGATGATCTGTGCCGTGATCGCGCAGCGCTATGCGCGGCGCGACGAGGCGCAGGAAGTGCCGGTGACGACGCCGTGATGCGGCTCCTGCAGTAGCCGCAGCGCCTGCCGCAAGCCATCGACAATCACCGCGTAGGCCTGGCGCCGGCTCTCTTCGTCCCGTGCGCGCAGCACGTACGACGGGTGATACACGGTCACCACCCAGCGCCCGTCGCGTTCGATGGGCGTGCCGATCAGCGGCGTCATGCTGGCCGCGCCATCCTGCAGTACGGATTTTAATGCCGTGCTGCCCAGCGCCACGACCACCTGCGGTTGCACGCTTCGTAGCTCTTCCTCCAGCCAGCCGCGGCAGGCGAGGATTTCGCGCTGCGCAGGCGTCTTGTGCAGGCGGCGCTTGCCGCGCGGTTCCCACTTGAAATGCTTGACGGCATTGGTCAGATAGATGCTGTCGCGCGCCAGGCCCGCTTCCTGCATGGCCTGGTCCAGCACGGCGCCGGCCGGGCCGACAAACGGCTGTCCGGCCAGGTCTTCCTGGTCGCCCGGCTGCTCGCCGACGAGCATGATGCGGGCGGTGTGCGGGCCTGTGCCGGGCACGGCTTGCGTGGCGCTCTTCCATAACTCGCAGCGGCGGCACTGGTCCAGCGTCGTGGCAGTCGCGCGCGCGGGTTGGGCCCGCTCGGAGTTGATCTGGATCATGGCGGCGCCCTGGCGCTGTCCCACGCTGGCCGTCTGGCCCGTGCGCCGCTCGCCGTTGGCTGCGCCGCTCAGCATGGCGGGCACGATGGCGCCTTCGGGTAAATTTTTCCAGAAGCGCGAGGGGATATGGCTGTGCAGCAAGTCGGCATTCACGCGCGCGGGATTGAAGATGCTGCGGTAGTAGGTGAGCCATAGCGCTACGCCCGCATCGTCGATGTCGGCCGCGCCACGCAGCAGGGCCGGTCCCGCGTGCAAGGTGGCGCCATCCCACAGCATGCTGGCATCCGGTGTGGCGATCATCCAGCTGATGGAGCCCATGCGGCGCGCGAAGTGGCGCGCCACCTGCGGCAGCACCTCGTGCGTGGGCTCGAACCAGGCGACAAAACGGGGCGCGCCGTCACTGTCCGGCCGCTCGCGGAAGCGCACATACGCATGCATGTCGTGCTCCTCGCGCCGCACGGCCTTGACCATGGCGTGCAGGCGCGCGCCGTCCGCGTCGGCCGGCGACACCACGTCGTGCTGGCCCTGCTGCCAGCGCCAGAGCACCTGGTACAGGAAGGCCCAGCGGTCATGCACGTTGAAACAGGCGGCGCTCTCCAGCAATGCCACCAGTTGGCGGGGCAGGCGCAGTAGTGGCGCGTTGGTATCCGTGGCCTCTGGCGTGGAGGAAAACAGGTCGCCCTCGCCGGGCTGCGATTGCCAGGCCACTTCCGCAGGCGGCACGCCGCGCGCGATCAGTTCGCGCGCCGCCGCGCGCCACGCGTCGAACGATTGCGCCAGCCGGACGACACTGCTCATGCCGCCTGCAACTCCGGCCACAGATTCATTTGCTGCGGTGCATCGGCCATGGCGCGGCGCAGGTGTTCCGAAGCGGTGGTGTCGCGCGCGGGAAAGTAATCGGCCGTGATGATGAACGGGGCAATCTTTTTCATGCTGCAGCGCAGGCGCGACAGGTCGGCATAGCGCACCTGGCGCAAGCGGCGCAGGTCGACGATGCGCTGCGCGTTGCGCAGGCCGATGCCCGGTACGCGGGCGATCATGTGCTGCGCCGCGCGGTTCAAGTCCAGCGGAAAATGTTCGCGGTGCGCCAGCGCCCAAGCCAGTTTCGGATCGATGTCGAGCGCCAGGTTGCCGCCGCTGGCGGGCAGCAGTTCGCTGGCCTGGAAACCATAGCTGCGCAGCAAGAAATCGGCCTGGTACAGCCGGTGTTCGCGCAGCATGGGCGGCGGCGCCAGCGGCACGCTTTTCGGGCTGTCGGGGATGGGGCTGAAGGCCGAGTAGTACACGCGCTTGAGTTTATAGCTGCCGTACAGGGTCTCGGCCGTGGCGAGGATCTGCTGGTCGTCGCTGGCGTCGGCGCCGACGATCATCTGCGTGCTTTGCCCGGCCGGCGCGAAGCGGGGAGAGCGCGGTTCTTCGGCCTTTTCATCGAGCTTGCGACGGATGGCGCCCATGGCCAGCTTGATCGTGTGCACGCTCTTTTCCGGCGCCAGCTTTTGCACGCTGTCCTGGGTCGGCAATTCGATGTTGACGCTGAGCCGGTCGGCATAGCGGCCCGCCTGCGCGACCAGGGCGGGGTCCGCATCGGGGATGGTTTTCAGGTGGATGTAGCCGCGGAACTGGTGTACTTCGCGCAACTCGCGCGCCACCTGCACCAGCTGCTCCATCGTGTAGTCGGCCGACCGGATGATGCCGGAACTGAGGAACAGGCCGTCGATGTAGTTGCGCAGGTAAAAGTCGCTGGTCAGTTTCACCACTTCGGCCACCGTAAAGCGGGCGCGCGGCACGTTCGAGGTACGGCGGTTGACGCAGTACTGGCAATCGTACAGGCAGTAATTGGTCAGCAGCACTTTCAGCAGCGAGACGCAGCGCCCGTCCGGCGTGTAGCTGTGGCAAATGCCCATGCCCGAGGTGGCGCCAAAACCGTCCTTGCCGATGGAATCGCGCTTCGGTGCGCCGCTGCTGGCGCAGGACGCATCGTACTTGGCCGCGTCGGCCAGGATTTCCAGCTTGTCCGTCAATTCCATGGCTCACCTCGATATACTGTGTTTATATACAGTATATCAGGGAATCGGCTTGGTACCGGCTTGATCTGTGCAATGGCAGAACGCTATATATCGGTGTATATTACGGGCCTGGTTCTCTTCTCATCAAGGATACGATCATGCGCCTCACCTCCCTCGCCCGCCTGCTTGGCGCCACCCTGCTCGCCACCGCCGCTACCTCCGCCCTTGCCGGCGAAGTGGTGGTGTCGGCCGCGGCCAGCCTGACGAACGCATTCAAGGATGCGGCGCAAAGCTACGAGGCACAGTATCCGGGCAGCAAGGTGTCCTTGAACTTTGCCGCCTCGGGCGTGCTGCTGCAGCAGATCGTCAAGGGCGCGCCCGTGGACGTGTTTGCCTCGGCCGACCAGGAAACCATGGATGCGGCGCAAAAGCAGGGCCTGGTGCTGCCGGCCGACCGGCAGGATTTCGTCGGCAACAGCCTGGTGCTGATCGTGCCGCACGATAGCAAGCTGGGCATCAAGAGCTTGAGTGACCTGACGCACAAGGGCGTGACCCGCGTGGCCATCGCCAATCCGGCCAGCGTGCCCGTCGGCCGCTATTCGGAAGGCGCGCTGAAGAAGGCGAATCTGTGGGACGCCGTGCAGCCGAAAGCCATCGGCACGCAGAACGTGCGCCAGTCGCTCGACTACGTGGCGCGCGGCGAAGTCGATGCGGGCTTTGTCTACGCCACCGACGCGGCCATCATGAAAGACAAGGTCAACGTCGTGCTGGACGTGCCATTGGACGCGCCCGTGCTGTACCCGATCGCCACCATCAAGGGCAGCGGCAATGCGGCCGAAGCGAAGCGCTTCGTCAGCTACCTGCAGACGGCGCCGGCGCAAGCCATCCTGGCCAAGTACGGCTTCAAGAAACCCTAAGGCCACCGCGCCCGCATGGATATCGCCTGGACCGCGCTGGCCCTGTCGCTGAAAGTAGCGGCCTGGGCCACGGCGCTCAATTTGCTGCTCGGCATCGGTACGGGCTATCTGCTGGCGCGCGCGCGTTTTCCCGGGCGCGAGTTGCTCGACGCCCTGTTGACCCTGCCGATGGTGATGCCGCCCACCGTGCTCGGCTATTACCTGCTGGTGCTGCTGGGCCGGCGCGGCACCCTGGGCATCTGGCTGCAGGATAACTTCGGCATCAACCTCATTTTTACTTGGCAGGGCGCCGTGATCGCCTCGACCGTGGTCGCCTTTCCCCTCGTCTTCAAGCCCGCGCGCGCCGCCTTCGAGGCCGTTGACGGCCAGCTGGAGCAGGCGGCACGCGTGCTGGGCATTTCGGAGCTGGCGATTTTCTTCCGCGTTACGTTACCGCTGGCCTGGCGCGGCATCCTGGCCGGCGTGCTGCTGGGATTCGTGCGCGCGCTCGGCGAATTCGGCGCCACGCTGATGGTGGCCGGCAGTATTCCCGGCAAGACGCAGACCCTGTCGGTGGCCGTGTATGAAGCCGTGCAGGCGGGCCAGGATGACGCCGCCAACATGCTGGTGCTGATCACCTCGCTCGTCTGCATCGCCGTGCTGCTGGCCGCCGGCCGCCTGGCGCCCGGGCGCATCGTACACAAATGACGCCCATGCAACTCGACCTCGACATCCGCGCCACCTTGCGCTCCGGCAAACGCCGTTTCGACATGCATGTGCAATGCACGTCCAGCAGCCAGCGCATCGCCGTGTATGGCCCCTCCGGGGCCGGCAAGAGCATGACCCTGAAAGCCATTGCCGGACTCTTCACCCCGGAGGCGGGCCATATCCGCCTGAACGGGCGCACCCTGTTCGATTCGGCCGCCGGCATCAACTTGCCGCCGCAGCAGCGCAATGTCGCCTACCTGTTCCAGGATTACGCGCTGTTCCCGCACCTGACGGTGCGCCAGAACGTGGGTTTTGGCCTGAGCCGCGGCTGGTTCAACCCGCGCGCGCGCGAAAAATTGCAGAAGGTCGAGCATTGGCTCGACGCGTTTCACTTGCAGGAACTGGCGCACCAGTATCCCGACGAGTTGTCCGGTGGCCAGCGCCAGAGGGTGGCGCTGGCGAGGGCGCTCGTGGCCGAGCCGGCCGCGTTGCTGCTCGACGAGCCGTTTGCCGCCCTCGATCCGGCCCTGCGTGTCAAAATGCGGCTGGAACTGAGCCAGTGGCAGCAGCGCCTGGACGTGCCCATGATCC
Source organism: Janthinobacterium sp. GW822-FHT07H11 (assembly GCF_058798615.1). Taxonomy (NCBI): domain Bacteria; kingdom Pseudomonadati; phylum Pseudomonadota; class Betaproteobacteria; order Burkholderiales; family Oxalobacteraceae; genus Janthinobacterium; species Janthinobacterium sp. GW822-FHT07H11. The sequence goes on along the minus strand of NZ_CM179507.1, from coordinate 333,420 downwards.
TGATCACACATGATCCGGAAGATGCGCGCATCCTGGGTGAGCATGTGCTTTACTTGCGTGACGGACAAATTGACAGCATGGAAAAAAATAAGGCATGGGGTGAACGCATTGGATAAATCAGCGGCAGCGGAAATCGGCCTGCAAGGCTCGGTATGGATGACGGTGGGCGGTGAGCACCTGGGCGGCGCCGGCAGGGTGGAATTGCTGGGCGCCATCGCCGAGTGCGGCTCCATCACGCAGGCGGCCAAGCTTGTGAAGATGAGCTACAAGGCGGCCTGGGACGCCATCGACGCGATGAACAACCTGGCCGGCGAGCCGCTGGTGGAGCGCCTGACGGGCGGCAAGGGCGGCGGCGGCACGCGCCTGACGCAGCGGGGGCGCCAGTTGGTCGACAATTTCCGTATCATCGAGCGCGAGCATGCCCGCTACCTGCGCCAGCTGGGCAGCCAGGCCGAAGGCATCGCCGACGATCTTTTACTCATACGGAGAATGGCCATGAAAACCACGGCACGCAATCAATTCCTCGGCAAGGTGGCCGAACTGAAACAGGGCGCCGTCAACGATGAAGTGACCCTGGAACTGCCGGGCGGCCAGCACATCGTGGCCATCGTCACGCAGGGCAGCAGCGCAAGCCTGGGCCTGGTGCCCGGTGCGGAAGCGTTTGCGCTGATCAAGGCTTCGTCCATCATCCTCGTGGCCGACAGCGCCGGCGCGCGCTTTTCGGCGCGCAACCAATTGGCCGGGCTGGTGACGCGCGTGCAGACGGGCGCCGTGAACACGGAAGTGGTGCTGGACCTGCCGCATGGCGGCACGATCGCCGCCATCATCACCAACCAGAGCAGCAGCGAGCTGGGCATCGAGATCGGCAGCAATGTGACGGCGATTTTCAAGGCGTCCAGCGTGATCCTGGGCGTGCCGGCGTAAATGGGGTAGGTCGGATTAGCGCGCAAGCGCGTAATCCGACAAGGTTCCGGGGTCAGACCCGGCGGGTCTGACCCCAGTTTTACGTTGCAGGCTTAATCCTTCAGCCTGGACAACCAATCCGCCGCCGCTGCCAGCACCCGTTCCAGTTCCTGCGCCGCCTGTGCCAGCAGCGCCGGTACCTCGTCCAGGCGGCCCGCGTCGATGGCTTCCTCGGTGGCAAACGCGGCGCGGATCAGGCGCTTCGTGCCCAGCGTCCCCACGGAGCCGCGCATGCTGTGCAGGATGCGCGCCACGTCGCTGTGGCGGCCCGCCTGCAAGGCCGTTTCGGCGTCGCGCAAGGGCGTCATGCCCTTGTTCAGCGCATCTTCCACCATGCGCCGCAGCACGCCGCGTCCCTTGGCGTCGCGCCCCATCACGCGCATCAGCGGCGCCATGGAAAACACCTCTTCATCGACGGCCGGCGCCGGCTCGGCCGCCTGCAGCTGTGGCCGCTTCGGCAGGTGGCGCGCGATCACGGCCATCATCTCTTCCACCACCACGGGCTTGGCGATGAAGTCGCTGATGCCGGCCGTCATGCAGCGCTCGCGTTCGGAGGCCAGCACGCCGGCCGTCATGGCGATCACGGGCAAGGTCAGGCGCAGTTCCGTGCGGATGATGTGGGTGGCGCTGAAGCCGTCCATGACAGGCATCTGCATGTCCATCAGCACGATGTCGTAGCGCAGCGCTTCCGTGCGCAGCCGTTCCACGGCCTGCAGGCCGTCGCCGACCACGTCCAGGGTAGCGCCCATGTGTTCGAGGATGCCGCGCGCCACGGCCTGGTTCAGGTGGTTGTCTTCCACCAGCAGGAAATGCACGCCGGCCAGTTCCGTGCCCAGCGGCTGGTGCAGGATGCGCTGCTCGCCGCCCTCATGCTTGGCGATCAGCGCCTGGTGCAGGGCGTCGAACAGGCTCGAACCCGTGATCGGCTTCATCAGCACGACGTCGGCCTCGGCCGCGCTGGAGATTTCTTCCAGGTGATTGCGGGCGAAGGCGTTGACCATCACCACGATGGGCTGGCGCTGGCCGGCGGCCGCCTGGCGGATGGCCTTGGCCGTGGCCAGGCCGTCCATGACGGGCATGTGCCAGTCGGCCAGCACCACGTCGTAGGGCTGCTGCTGCGCCAGGCGCTCGCGGTACAGTTCGATGGCGGCAAAGCCGGAATCGACCTCGTCGGCGTTCCAGCCCCACGCTTCGATCAGTTTGACGATCAGTTCGCGCGTGGTGCGGTTATCGTCGGCCACCAGCAGGCGCAGCTGGCCCAGGGTCGGCGTGCGCCGCGTTTCGGCTGGCTGCGCCAGTATCTCGAAGGGCACGCTGAACCAGAAGCGGCTGCCCTTGCCTTCGCTGCTGGCGACGGCGATTTCGCCGCCCATCATGTGGATCAGCTGCTTGCTGATGGCCAGGCCCAGGCCCGTGCCGCCGAAGCGCCGCGTGATGCTCTGGTCGCCTTGTGAAAACGCGGCAAACAGCTGCTGCTGTTGTAATTCTGTCATGCCGATGCCCGTATCGCGCACTTCGAAGCGCAGCCAGGCGCGCCCCTTGTCTTTCTCGGCCAGGCTGACGGCCACCACCACTTCGCCGCTCTCGGTAAACTTGATGGCGTTGCCGGCCAGGTTGACGAGGATTTGCTGCAGGCGCTGGGCATCGCCCAGCAGGCGCCGCGGCACGTCGGGTTCGACGGCGATGGCCAGCTCCAGCTCCTTCTCGCCCGCATTCATGGTCATGGTCGTGGCCAGCGTATTCATGACTTCGTCGAGGTCGAATTCGACGGGCGACAATTCCATGCGGCGCGCCTCGATCTTCGAATAGTCGAGCACGTCGTTCAGGATGCCCAGCAGCGACTGGCCCGCCACGCGCACCATGGTCAGATACTTGCGCTGTTCCGTATCGAGCTTGGTATTTCCGAGCAGATACACCATGCCCAGCACGGCATTGAGCGGGGTGCGGATTTCATGGCTCATATTGGCCACGAAATCGCTCTTCGCGCGGTTGGCCGCCTCGGCCCGGTCGCGTTCCTGTTCCAGTTCCGCCGCGCGCGATTCGAGCTCCTGCTGCAGGCGGTCGCGTTCGCTCATCAGGCCGTTGAACGCTTCCGTCAGTTCGCCGATCTCGTCGCGCTGCTGCACCGGCACGGGGGTGAAGCGGCTGCCGCTGCTGCGCAGCGCTTGCAGGGTGTCGCGCAGGCGCACCAGCGGCGACAGCAGGCGCACGGTGACCCAGCCCAGCACTGCCGCGGCCAGCAGCGAGGCCAGGGTGCTCCACAGCACCAGCCGGTATAGCACGCCGTCGAACGGTTCGAAGGCGTCATCGATGGGCAGCGAGGCCGCGAGCAGCCAGTTTACGGACTTCAGGCGCTTGAAGCTGTTGACGGCCGTGATGCCGCGGCTGTTGGTGCTGACCATGCTGCCTTCGCCGTCGTCCTTCAGCAGCTGCGTGGTGGTCAGGTTGGCGTTCGGCTGGCGCGGCTGCAGCAAGCGGCTGGTATCGGGATGCAGCACGTAGCGCGGCACGGCGCCGCGCGTGAGGATGAAGTAATAGCCGCTCTTGCCGATCTTTTCCGTGCGCAGGCGGCCCAGCAGGTTGTCCTTGTACAGGCGCAGCACGCCGATCACCACGCCGGCCACCTGGCCGTCGGCGCCCAGCACGGGTGCCGCCATCTGCACGATGGGCAGGCCGCTCGATTTGCCCAGCATCGGTTCGGTGATCATGGGCTGGCGCGTGCGCAGCACGGTCTGGAAATACTCGCGCTCGGCGACGTTGATGCCAGCGCGTCCCGCCACTTCCGGCATGTCGGCCACGACGGCGCCATGCGCGTCCAGCACTAGCACGTCGTCGAACAGCACCAGCATCGAGCGGCGCGAATAATATTGGCGCAACTGGGCGGGCTGGGCAATCAATTCGGGCGGCTGCTGCCTGGCCGTCAGCGTGACGATCTGCAGCAGCATGGCCAGCTTGTCATCGAGTTCAGCGGCCGTGCGGGTGATCAGGGCCGACTGCTGGCTCAGCAGTACCTTGGTGAAGTCGTCGCGCATGTGCCGCACCTGTATCATGGTAACCAGGGCAATCATGGCGATCGAGGTCAGGCTGGTTGCCAGCGCGACTTTTGCTTTTATGCCGAGAGGCTTCATAGTTTCCTTTTCAGTACCGGGCGGCACAGGCGGCAGAGGCAGATAATGCTGTCAAGAATTTTCCTATCAATACCCCAGCTTGGCAAGCGCCACCGCGCAATTTCCCCTCCCCACATGGTCTTTTGACGATGTTGCCATATAATTAAATGCAAGACGTCGTTTATTCGGCGAAATTACGGTGAAATTGGCACACGGCAACCGTGTATGCAGTAAACTTGTTGTTGCATTTTCTAAAAGGTACCGACATGACTGAAGCGCTACTCTCTCCAACCTTGCCCACAGTGACCGTGGAAGCGTTGCGTGCGCGATGCTCGACCTGCAGCATGCACCAATTGTGCCTGCCGATGGGGCTCGATGTGGGCGACATGGACAGGCTGGACCAGATTATCGGACGCCGCCGCAAGATCGTGCGCGGCGCTTCGCTGTTCCGCATCGGCGACTCGTTCCAGAACCTGTATGCGATCCGCCTGGGCCACTTCAAGACCTACCAGATCAATCCGGGCGGCGAAGAGCAGGTGACGGGTTTCCAGATGGCCGGCGAACTGCTGGGCATGGATGCCATCAGCGCCGACCGCCACCACTGTAATGCGGTGGCCCTGGAAGACAGCGAAGTATGTGAAATCCCGTTTTCCAGCCTGGAACAATTGCTGGGCAATATGCCGACCCTGCTGCGCCATTTCCACCGCATGATGAGCCAGGAAATCACGCGTGAGCAAAGTGTCATGTTGTTGTTGGGTAACATGCAGGCGACGCAGCGCTTTGCCGCCTTCATCGTCAACCTGGCGTCGCGCTATGAAGCGCGCGGCTATTCGAGCAGCAAGTTCCAGCTGCGCATGTCGCGCGAGGAAATCGGCAATTACCTGGGCCTGACCATCGAGAGCGTCAGCCGTTTATTGTCGAAATTTAAGAAGGAAGGCTGGCTGCGCGTCTCCAACCGCGAGATCGAGATCTTGCAGCCAGCCAAACTGAAGGCCATTACGGCCGGCACCGACATCTGCAAATAACAGCACCGTCAAAACCTGCTGCGCGTCGCGCTTTGCGGCCTGCGATGCTCGCTGTGCTCTAGCACAGCTGCGCTTCTTAGCCACAAATCACTGCCGCTCGCTACGGTTTTTTCCCGGCGCTGTACGTTATAGCTCTTCATCGGCGTGCAGCGCGATGCTGCGCTGCAGCGGCCAGGTCCAGATGCCGGACAGGCGCCATTCGCGCTTGTCGTTTTCCACCAGTACCTGCCAGCGGCTGCGCTCGAGCATCGGCAGCGCCACCGAGAAATTACCCTGGGCATCGGGCTGCACCAGCAGCTTGATGTCTTTTTCCGGCAGGGTCGCATGCGCCAGGTGCAGTTGCAGCGGGCCCTGGTAGGCCTTGCCGAAGCTGTGCACGGAACCGGCCAGGCGCGCCTGCGCCACGTCGTAGGACAGGCTGGTGTCCATGGCCAGGTTGCTGGCGGCCGTGTCGCGCTTCAAATCCTGGTTGATGGCCTTGCCCTGCTTGTAATAATCGCCCACCACCAGCGCATCGGGTTGCGTAAACGCAATATAGCCCATGAAGCTGCCGACGACCACGGACAGGCCGGGACCGATCATCAGCAGCCATGGCCAGCGATGCTTGTACCACGGTGCAACGGGAGGTTGCAGTTTCAGACTGTCGGACATTGTGTTCTCCTTGGGGCCGGACCCTTTGGGTCTGACCCCAGCTTTTGCTTCCGGGTTGAAAATCAAGTGACCCTAGCGCATGATTGATGATACCCCTGCGGCGAAATACCGGGGTCGGACCCGGAGGGTCCGACCCCAAATCAACATCACCGCGGCACGATGAAGACCGCGCTTTCACGCACATGCAGCGACGGGTCGTCCAGCGATTGCAACTCGATTGCGATCTTGTTCGACCCCTTTTCTCCCACGCCGTGCGGCACGCGCAGGCGGATCGGCCAGCCCAGCGTTTCCGTCGGCTGCAAGGTCACTTCCTCGCGCGTCAGCAAGGTCAGGCCCGGCAAGCCGGAAGCGCTGATTTTAAAATGCTGGGTTTGCTCGGAGGTGTTCATGATCTGCAGGCGGTAGACGTTTTCGATCATGCCGTCTTCCACTTCGCGTCCCATCGAACCGCGGTCGCGGATCACGTCCATCTTCAGCGGCGTGCGCAGGGCCAGCGAGGTACACACGGCGATGATGATCAGGGCCAGGATGGACGTGTAGATCAGCACGCGCGGGCGCATGGCGCGCTGGCGGATCTGCTTCGAATTGAAGTTGTTTTCCATCGCATGGTCGGTACTGTAGCGTATCAAGCCACGCGGCCGCTCGACCTTGTCCATCACGGTATTGCAGGCATCGACGCAGGCCGCGCAGCCGATGCATTCATACTGCAGGCCGTTGCGGATATCGATACCGGTCGGACACACCTGCACGCACAGGGTGCAGTCGATGCAGTCGCCCAGCTTGTCGTTGTTGCCGGCCTTCTTGCTCATGGCGCCGCGTGGTTCGCCGCGCTTGGCATCGTAGGTGATGATCAGGGTGTCCTGGTCGAACATGGCGCTCTGGAAGCGCGCGTAGGGGCACATGTATTTGCACACCTGCTCGCGCAGCCAGCCCGCGTTGCCGTAGGTTGCCAGGCTGTAGAACAGCACCCAGAACCATTCCCAGGGACCGAAGTTGAGGGTTTGCACGGAATGCGCGAGTTCCTTGATCGGCGTGAAGTAGCCGACAAAGGTAAAGCCCGTCCACAGGGCAATGGCGCCCCACACCAGGTGCTTGGCCGTCTTCTTGGCCGTCTTGCGCAGGGACGGACCCTGCTTGTCGAGGGCCATGCGCGCGCTGCGCGTGCCCTCGATGCGGCGCTCGACCCACAGGAAGATTTCCGTGTACACCGTTTGCGGGCAGGAGAAGCCGCACCAGACCCGCCCCGCAATGGCCGTGACGAGGAACAGCAGATAGGCACAGATGATCAGCAGGGCCGCCAGATAGATGAAATCCTGGGGCCACAGCACGACGCCGAAAATGTAGAACTTGCGCGTGGTCAAATCGAACAGCAGGGCTTGCCTGCCATTCCAGTTCAGCCACGGCAAGCCGTAGAACGCCAGCTGGGTAAGCCAGACGCATACCCATCGCCAGGTAGCGTAGCGTCCTTTGGCCTCGCGAGGATAGATTTGCTCGCGGGCCGCATACATCTTGATGACTTGAGGTTCCATTACATCATTTCACGGGCGTCTGGGGATTCGACAGGCTCCAGACATAGGCCGACAGCACGTGGACTTTCGATTCGCCGAGGAAGTCACTGAAGGCCGGCATGGTGTTGTTGCGTCCCTTGCGGACCGTTTCCATGATGGTATCAGCACTGCCGCCGTACAGCCAGATCTTGTCCGTCAGGTTGGGCGCGCCCAGCATCGGGTTACCCTTGGCATCGGCGCCGTGACAGGCCATGCAGGCACCGAACTTGCCCTTGCCCAGCACGGATTTGACGGGGTCCGAGGTGGAACCGGACAGGCTCAGCACGTAGTGGGCCACGTTCTCGATGTCTTTTTCGGAACCGAGCGCGGCACCCATCGGCGGCATCTGGCCATTGCGGCCATGCATGATGGTGGTCTTGATGGTGGCAGGATCGCCGCCATACAGCCAGTCCTTGTCCGTCAGGTTGGGGAAGCCCTTGTTGCCGCGCGCATCCGAACCGTGGCATTGCGCGCAGTAGGTCAGGAACAGGCGCTGGCCGATGGCTTGCGCTTGCGGATCGGCAGCTACCGTCTTGATATCCTGGCTCAGGTACTTGTTGAACAGGGGGCCGTAATCGGCTTCCGCCTTCTTCAGCTCTTCCTCGTACTGGCCCGTCGATTTCCAGCCCAGGCTGCCGGCATAGGTGCCCAGGCCCGGATACAGGAACAGGTAGGCCAGCGCGAAGACGATGGTGATGTAGAACAACCACATCCACCAGCGCGGCATCGGCGTGTTGAGTTCCTTCAAGTCCTCGTCCCAGACGTGGCCCGTGGTGCCGTCGGCGGGGGCGCCGGCGGCCACTTTCACTTTCGACTGCGAGTACAGCAGCACGCCGCAGCCGATGATGCCCAGCAGGGACAGCACGATGATGTAGATGTTCCAGAAGCCATTGGTAAAGTCAGCCATGGTTGCGCTCCTCTTGTGCCGGCACGGCATCGGCCGGATAGTCGAGCGCCTCGTCGGCGAACGGCAGGCGTGCCGCCGCGTCGAAGTCGCCATTGCTGCGGCTGAACGTCCACCACAGGATGCCCACGAATGTCATAAAGGAAACCACCGTCATGACGCTGCTGGCGCTGTCAAACAGGTTCTCGATTGCCATGCTAATTCCTTGTTTTGATTAATGTACCGAGGCCTTGCAGATAGGCGACCAGGGCGTCTTCTTCCGTCTTGTCCTGCAGCTGGGCTGGGCCGGCGGCGATTTCTTCATCGCTGTAGGGCTGGCCCAGGCGCTTCAGGGCGCGCATCTTCGGCATGATGTCGTCGGGCACCAGCTTGGTCTTCGCCAGCCAGGGGTAGGCCGGCATGTTCGACTCGGGCACCACGTCGCGCGGGTTGTTCAAGTGCGTGCGGTGCCATTCATCGCTGTAGCGGGCGCCGACGCGGGCCAGGTCCGGCCCCGTGCGCTTGGAACCCCACTGGAACGGACGGTCATACACGAACTCGCCGGCGACCGAATAGTGGCCATAGCGTTCCGTTTCCGCGCGCAGCGGACGCACCATCTGCGAGTGGCAGTTGTAGCAGCCTTCGCGCACGTAGATGTCGCGGCCCGCCAGGCGCAGCGGCGAATACGGCTTCAGGCCGGCGACCGGTTCCGTCGTGCTCTTCTGGAAGAACAGGGGAACGATCTCGACGGCGCCGCCGATGCTGATCACCACCGTGACCAGGGCGATCAGCAGCCAGGGGTTTTTTTCAATCCATGCATGTGAAAATTTCATTTGCTTTTGCTCCTATCAGGCGTGCGCCGCGTTCAGTTCCGGAATGCGGGCGACGGGGAGTTTGCTGCCGCGCAAGGTCATCCAGGTGTTGTAGCCCATGATGCACATACCCGACAGGTACAGCAGGCCACCGGCCACGCGCACCACGTAGTACGGATACGTTGCTTTCACGCTCTCGACAAAGGTGTAGGTCAGGGTGCCGTCCGGATTGACCGCGCGCCACATCAGGCCCTGCATCACGCCGGCGATCCACATTGCCGCGATGTACAGCACGATGCCGATGGTGGCCACCCAGAAGTGCACGTCGACCAGGCGCGTGCTGTGCATCTGCGTGCGGCCCGCCAGGCGCGGCAGCAGGTAGTAGATCGAACCCATGGTGATGAAGCCCACCCAGCCCAGGGCGCCCGCATGCACGTGGGCAACGGTCCAGTCGGTGTAGTGCGACAGCGAGTTGATGGTCTTGATCGACATCATCGGACCTTCGAAGGTGGCGATGCCGTAGAACGACAGCGAAACGATCATGAATTTCAGGATCGGGTCGGTGCGCAGCTTGTGCCAGGCGCCCGACAGGGTCATGATGCCGTTGATCATGCCGCCCCAGCTTGGTGCCAGCAGGACCAGCGAGAAGACCATGCCGATCGATTGCGTCCAGTCAGGCAATGCCGTGTAGTGCAGGTGATGCGGGCCCGCCCACATGTAGGTGAAGATCAGCGCCCAGAAGTGGACGATGGACAAACGGTACGAGTACACGGGGCGCTCGGCCTGTTTCGGGATGAAGTAGTAGACCATGCCCAGGTAGCCGGCGGTCAGGATGAAGCCCACCGCGTTATGGCCATACCACCACTGGATCATGGCGTCCTGCACGCCCGCATAGGCGGAATACGACTTGGTGAACGAGGCTGGCATGACGGCGCCATTGACCACGTGCAAAATCGTCACGGCCAGGATGTAGGCGCCGAAGAACCAGTTGGCCACGTAGATGTGCTTGACCTTGCGCTTGATCAAGGTGCCGAAGAACACGATGGCGTAGGCGATCCAGACGACGGCGATGAGGATGGCGATAGGCCATTCCAGCTCGGCGTATTCCTTGCCGCGGGTCAAGCCCATGGGCAGGCTGACGACGGCGCACAGGATCACCGCTTGCCAGCCCCAGAACGTGAAGGCGGCCAGCTTGTCGGAAAACAGGCGCACCTGGCAGGTGCGTTGCACGACGTAGTACGAGGTGGCGAACAGGCCGCAGATGCCGAAGGCGAAAATCACCGCATTCGTGTGCAGCGGACGCAAACGTCCGTATGTCAGCCAAGGTATGTCGAGGTTCAGGGCAGGCCAGGCCAGCTGAGCGGCGATGATAACGCCAACCAGCATGCCGATGATGCCCCATACCACAGTAGCGACCGCGAATTGCTTCACGATCTTGTAGTTATAGTTCAGCGATTGATCCACAAAGACTCTCCCTGGAATTACTATTTATGATGGTGGCCAGAGAGTAAGTGTTTGACCGCGAAAAAACTTTGATGTGGATCAAAATTCCCTATATGAAATAAGCGTAGCTAACTGACATCGAAATAAAGTGATCTGCCGGGCAAAAAAAGCCATGCAAGATCCCTGCAACAGCTGGCTTGAGATGGCGTAAAACATGCGCAGAGGCAAGGGCTTACAGTGGCTGCTCCAGACACGCCCAAGGCCCGCCATGGAAGAGCCCGAACGCCGCGACCCGTTTGCCGCCCAGGTAGACCTGGTCGTCGGCAAGGCCGAGGGCACGACCCTGTTCGATCACGGCAAGCTCGCTTGCCTGCAGCAGATGCCATCGCCGGGCATCGTCATCTTCGTGCATGGCGTCAATTCCGACGGTGAGTGGTACCGGGCGGCCGAAGCCGGCCTGTGCCAGGTCCTGAACACGCGCATGAAGCGCTGCGACGAGCATATGGTCCATGCCACGGCGCAGGCGGGGCAGCTGACGCCGGTGGGCTATCGGAGCGAACTGAGCGATGACGGCTATGTCGATCCCGACTACACGGCCGCCACCTTTATCGGGCCGCAAGCGCATTTCTCGCCCGTGATCCAGTTCCGCTGGGGCTACAAGGCCAGCGACAGGGAATTGCAGCAATATGGCGATGCGGTCTACCTGAACGAACACGCTTACTGGGGCGGCGGCCCGTTCGCCAATGGCTGCTCCTCGCTGCCGGATCTGTGGGGCGAGGGTCTGTCGGACGCCCTCTTCCTGTTCATCCACATCGAGCATCTGAATCCCGTCAACGACCGCATCGTGTCTGCCTGCCCGCCGCGCCCCTATTGCGTGCTGGCCGCGCTGCGCCTGGCGCACCTGGTGGGGCGCGCAGGGTTATTCGCGCTGAGGCGCCGGCGGGGCGGCCGCTTCCGGCGGCGTATCGTCATCCTGCAGCACGCGCAGGCCCGGTCCGACGAGGTCGTCGAACTGGCCGCTGTCCGAGGCGGTGAAATACACCCATAGCGCGATGAACACGACCACGACGCTCAAGGGGATGAGGAGATACAGTGCTTCCATGGTTCAGGCTTTCCGCAGGCGCAGGGCGTTGGCGATGACGACCGCCGAGCTGGCAGCCATGCCGACGCCGGACAGCCAGGGGTTCAAAAAGCCCAGCGCGGCGGCCGGGATGGCCGTCAGATTGTACAGCGTGGCCCAGCCCAGGTTTTCGCGGATGATGCGCATGCTGCGCGCGGCCGTCTTCGCCGTGTCGAGCACGGAAACCAATTGGCTCGACAGCAGCACCGTGTCCGCATGCGCCTGCGCCAGCGCGGCGCCGGAACCCATGGCGAAGGACACGTCGGCACCGCTCAGCACGGCGGCGTCGTTGATGCCGTCGCCCACCATCGCCACCACGGCGCCCGTCGCCTGCAGCTGCTGCACGAAGTCGAGCTTTTCGTCGGGCAGGCATTCGCCGCAGGCCGTGTTGATGCCCAGTTCCGTCGCCACGCTTTGCGTCAGCGCTTCCTGGTCGCCGCTCAGCAGCACCACCTGCTTGCCGCGCTGCTGGAAATACGCGACCACGTCGCGCGCCTCGGGACGCAGCGCATCGCTGAGCAGGAAACGCGTCAGCCAGCGGCCCTGCGTGCCCAGGTACAGCGGCGTCATGCCCTGCATGCCGACGGCCGTGTCGCCCAGCGGCGGACCGGCGATGGCGGCGACAAAGGCCGCGTTGCCCAGGCGGTAGCGCACGCCGTCGACGATGCCTTCGAGACCCTGGCCCTGCACTTCCTGCAAGTGCTCCACATGCGCGCGCGGCGGCTGTCCTGGCAACCCTTCGGCGGCGTCAAGGATGGCTTGCGCCAGCGGATGGGCGCTGCCCGCTTCCAGCGCGGCGGCCAGCTGCAGGCAATCGTCTTCCGGCATGCCGTCCAGGCCCTCGATCTGTTTCAGTACGGGGCGGCCCAGGGTCAATGTCCCCGTCTTGTCGAAGACGATGTGGGTGGCGCGGTGCAGGGTTTCCAGCACATGCGGCTGGACGATCAGCACGCCGCGCCGCAGCAGGCTGTCGGTGGCGGCCGCCAGCGCCGTCGGCGTGGCGAGAGACAGCGCGCAGGGACAGGACACGACCAGCACGGCAATCGCCACGGGCCAGGCTTGCGCCGCATCATGCCAGCTCCAGAAGGCGAACACGGCGACGGCGAACAGCAGCAGGCCCAGCACGAACCAGGCGGCGACCTTGTCCGCCCACTGCGCGATCTGCGGCTTGCCGCTGCCGGCCCGCTCGATCAGTTTCAGCAGGTCGGACAGGGTGCTGTCGCGCGCCGGCTTGAGCACGCGCAAGATCAGCGCCGCGCTGGCGTTGATCGCGCCGCCCGGCACCCGCTCGCCCGTTTTCCTGCGCTGGGCCGCGCTCTCGCCCGTCAGCAGCGATAAATCGAGCGCGCTGTTGCCTTCGATGATGACGCTGTCGGCGGCGATGGCCTCGCCCGGTTTGACGAGAATCACGTCACCGACGGCCAGGCTGCCGGCCGGCACCAGGGTGGTGGCGCGGTTGTCGGGAAAGCCCGCCATCAGCGAGGCGGATGCGGGCAAGGCATGCTGCAGGCGCTCGAGGGCCGAGGCCGCCTTGCGGCGCGCCTGCAGCTCGAAATAGCGGCTGCACAGCAAGAGGAAGATGAACATCGTGGCCGAGTCGTAATACACCTCGCCGCGGCCCGTAAACGTCGCCACCACGCTGCCAAAGAAGGCGGCCAGGATGCCCAGCGCCACGGGCACGTCCATGCCCAGGGTGCGCGCGCGCAGGCTGGCCCAGGCGCCCTGGAAAAACGGCATGGCCGAATAGCAGATGGCCGGTAATGTGAGCAGCAGGCTGGCCCAGCGCATCAGGCTGGCCATATTCTCGTCCAGGGTGCCGTCCTCGGCCGCCAGGTAGGACGGCGCCACGTACATCATCACCTGCATCATCGACAGGCCGGCCACGAACAGCTGGCGGCCCAGCGTCTTGCTGGCCTTTTGCAGGCGCTCGCCATGGCGCACGGCGTCGTAGGGATAGGCCGTGTAGCCGACTTGCCGCACGGCTTGCAGGATGTCGCCCGGCTCGCATTCGGCGCGGCTCCAGCGCACGTACAGGCGCTCGGTGGCGACGTTCAGGCTGGCCGCCTGCACGCCGGGCAGGCGCGTCAATTGGCGCTCGATCAGCCAGACGCAGGCGGCGCAGCGGATGCCTTCGACGGAGAGCGTCGCTTCGCAGCTGCTGGCGTCGCGCGCAAATTGCGCGTCGTCATTGCTGTACAAACGCAGCTCGGGCGGCAGCATGGCGGCGCCGGCCGCGTTGACGGCGTATTCGTCGCGGTCGCGGTAATACGCGCTCTGGCCGATGTCGACGATGGTTTGCGCCACCGCTTCGCAGCCGGGGCAGCACATGGCGCGCGGCGCGTCGTCGATGGTGACGTTCCAGCTCGAGCCGCTGGGCACGGGCAAGCCGCAATGGAAGCAGGCGGACGGTTGTAGAACAGCATTCATAGGTTTGTTTTCATGCGTCTTTTCATGGATGGCCCGTGACGCACAGGGCGTCGAGCCAGCCCAGCGACACGCCATTGGCGGCGCGCAGCAGGCCCAGCAAGCCAAAGCCCAGCACCAGCACGCCGCTGGCGATGCGCACGGGACGGCGCTGCATCTGCGCGCGCAGCCGCGTGCCCAGCAAGCCCATGCCCAGCAGGGTGGGCAGGGTGCCCAGGCCGAAGGCGCCCATGGCGGCCGCGCCGCTCAGGGCGGAACCTTGCATCATGGCCGTCAGCAGCGCGCTGTAGACCATGCCGCACGGCACCCAGCCCCACAGGCCGCCCACGGCCAGCGCTTTCAGCGGCGTGTCCATCGGCATCAGCGGTTTCAGCAGGGGACGCACGCGGCGCCAGATGACGTTGCCGGCCGCTTCCAGGTGCGCCAGGCCGCGCCAGGCATCCATCAGGTACAGGCCCAGGGCGACGAGCATCAGGTTGGCCAGCCAGTAGCCGGCCACTTGCAGGGACGCCATGTGCAGCATGCCCGCGCCCGCCAGGCTGCCGGCCAGGGCGCCGGCCAGCATATAGCTGACTATGCGCCCGCCGTTGTAGGCCAGCACGCGCAGCACATTGGTCTGCGCGGTTGTCTGCAATGCGGGGCGCGCCACGGCGATGGCGATCACCGGGCGCGCCGGCGCGGGAGCGGCACCGCCGCTGAGCGACAGGGCGCCGACGATGCCGCCGCACATGCCGATGCAGTGCACGCTGCCGGCCAGGCCGACCATGAACAGCGGCAGGAGGCTCAGGGCGTTCATTGCGCGGCGTTACACCGTCTTCGAGTAGCGCAGCGGCTGCGGCGCGTCCGGCGTGGCATTCGCCCGCGCCATGGTCAGGTAGCGGTCGAAGACCATGCAGATATTGCGGATCAGCAAGCGCCCTTTCGGCGTCACCGTCAGCCAGTCTTCCTCGATGACGAGCAAGCCGTCACGCGCCAGTTCGCGCAGCTTTTCCAGCTCGGCGGCGAAATAGCTGCGGAACTTGACGGGGTGCGCCTGCTCGATGGTGGCGATCGACAATTCGAAGTTGCACATCAGCATCTGGATGATGATGCGGCGCAATAAATCGTCCGTATCGAGCTTGATGCCGCGCGCGATCGGCAGCACGCCTTCGTCGAGCTTTTCATAGTAGGCGTCGAGCGTCTTTTCATTCTGGCTGTAGACGGCGCCGACGGAACTGATGGCCGACACGCCGCAGGCGATCAGGTCCGCTTCCGCGCGCGTGGAGTAGCCCTGGAAGTTGCGGTGCAAGCGGCCCTGGCGCTGCGCCACGGCCAGGTCGTCCGTCGGCTTGGCGAAATGGTCCATGCCGATGTAGACATAGCCGGCGGCCGTCAGGCGCGCGATGCACAGGCCCAGCATGGCCAGCTTGGTGGCGCTGTCGGGCATGTCGGCGTCGAGGATGCGGCGCTGCGGCTTGAACAGGTGCGGCATGTGCGCGTAGTGGTACAGGGCGATGCGGTCGGGGCTGGCGTTGATCACCTTGCGCAGGGTTTCCGTCATCGTCTCCAGGCTTTGCTTGGGCAGGCCGTAGATCAGGTCGATGCTGATCGAGCGGAAACCGGCGTCGCGCGCCGCCTGCATGATGGCCACCGTTTCCGCTTCCGGCTGGATGCGGTTGACGGCCTTCTGCACGTCGGCGTCGAAATCCTGCACGCCCAGGCTGATGCGGTTGAAACCTTGCGCGCGCAGGGAAAACACGCGTTCGCGCGACACCGTGCGCGGGTCGATCTCGATCGAATATTCGCCGTCTTCATCGGAGGCAAATTCGAAATGCTGGCGCAAATGCAGCATCAGCTCGTCCATCTGCTTTTCGCTCAGGTAGGTCGGCGTGCCGCCGCCGAAGTGCAATTGCTCGATCTGGTTCATGCCGGCAAACAGCTTGCCCTGCATGGCGATTTCCTGCTTCAGGTAACTGAGGTAGGTGGCGGCCTTGCTGCGGTCTTTCGTGATGATCTTGTTGCAGGCGCAGTAGTAGCACAGGGTGTCGCAGAACGGCACGTGCACGTACAGCGACAGCGGGCGCCGGCCGCCGCGCATGCGCAGCGCGGCCAGCGCTTCGAGGAAATTGCCATAGCCGAAATCGGCGCTGAAGCGGTCGGCGGTCGGATACGAGGTGTAGCGGGGGCCGGACTGGCTCATCTTGCCGATGATGACAGGGTCGAATTCGACGACCGCGTCCAGTTCGGCGGAAGCACTGCTGAGTAGTGTAGGCATGGTGTGTTTCGATTCTTGAGTAGAGTGGGCCGTCCGCTTAGGCGGCCAGGCGTTTCATGCCGGCGGGCTTGCCGGTATTCGCGGCGCCCGTGGCGCCAGACTTGCCGCCAGGCATGGCGACGCGGCGTGGCGGCGGCATCTTGCCGAAATTGAACAGGCTGACGGCTTGCGACAGGCTGGCCGCTTCTTCCGCCAGGCGCGTGGCCGCCGCCGCGGCTTCTTCCACCAGGGCTGCGTTCTGCTGTGTCACCTGGTCCATGTGGGCGATGGCCTGGTTGACCTGGTCGACGCCGATGCTCTGTTCGCGCGAGGCGATGGAAATTTCCTGCATGATGGCCGTCACTTGCTTGACCGAGCTGACCACTTGCTCCATGGTGGCGCCGGCGCGGTTGACCTGCAGCATGCCGGCGCCCACCTTGCCGACGGAAATTTCGATCAGCTGCTTGATGTCCTTGGCCGCCACCGACGAGCGCTGCGCCAGGCTGCGCACCTCGCCCGCCACCACGGCGAAGCCCTTGCCCTGCTCGCCGGCGCGGGCCGCTTCCACGGCCGCGTTCAGCGCCAGGATGTTGGTCTGGAAGGCGATGCCTTCGATCAGGCCGATGATGTCGACGATCTTCTTCGACGAGGTGTTGATGTCGTCCATGGTGGTGATCACGTCGGCGACGATCTCGCCGCCCTGCACGGCCACTTTCGAGGCGGCCACGGCCAGCTCGTTGGCCTGCACGGAGTTGTCCGCATTTTGTTTCACGGTCGACGAGAATTCCTCGATGCTCGAGGCCGTCTCTTCCAGGCTGGCCGCCTGCGATTCCGTGCGGCCCGACAAGTCCATATTGCCGACGGCGATCTGCTTGGTGGCCACGGCCATGGTCTCGACGTTGATGCGCACGTCGCGGATGGTGGCGATCAGGTTGCTGTTCATCTGCTGCAGCGCGCGCAGCAGCTGGCCCATTTCATCCGTGCTGTCCGTCTCGAAACTGCCCGACAGGTCGCCGGCGGCAATGGCGCGCGCGCCGTTCAGGGCCTTGCCCAGCGGCTTGAGCACGGACATGCGCAAGGTGTACCAGAGGAAGACGTTGATCAGGAAGCCGAACAGGGTGGCGCCGAAGATGGCGTAATTGGTGATCTTGCCGCCGCTGGCGAACAGGCTGATGATGCACACCAGCAATTGCAAGCAGTTGACGATGGAGGTGGCGGCCCAGATGCGCAGGTTGAGCGACATGTGCGTCAGGCTGTGCAGCAGGTGCGCCAGGCCCGGGCGCACGATCTGGCCATGCTTGATGATGATCTTGCCGCCCTGCTTGCTGCGGATGGCCGCATACGCCTCTTCGGCCGCCTTCACCTGGTCCTTGTCGGCCTTCACGCGCACGGACATGTAGCCGATGGTCTTGCCCGCTTCGCGGATGGGCGTGACGTTGGCGCGCACCCAGTAAAAATCGCCGTTCTTGCAGCGGTTCTTGACCAGTCCCGTCCACGGCGTGCCCGCCTGGATCGAGGCCCACAGGTCGGCAAACGCTTCGGCCGGCATGTCCGGGTGGCGCACGATATTCTGTGGCGAACCGAGCAGTTCTGCCTCGCTGAAGCCGCTGACCTGGCTGAAGTACGGATTCACATACACGATATTGCCGTTCATATCCGTTTTCGACACGATGGCCTGGTCGTCGAGGACGAGGACTTCGCGGTTAGTCACTGGCAAATTTTGGCGCATGGTCGCGGCTTCCTGATCAGTTAAATAAGCAATTGGTGAGTAAGACTTGCACGATTGCAAGAACGGAGATCAGTGTAAGGAGTCGACTACGCAAATTTATTGATGTAGATCAAAATCCTCCAGATTGGCCATGCCAGCACGCATTTAGCGATAGCAATGATGCATTGTTTTAAAGGTACTGGTTGCCGGCGGCGGCTAATCCATGCCCGGCGTCAGGGGACGCAAGCCGCCCACGGCGTAGCCTTGTGCGTAATCGACGCCCAGTTCGCGGATGACGGCCAGGGTGGCCTCGTTTTCCACGTATTCGGCCACCGTCTGCAGGCCCATCACGTGGCCGACGTCATTGATGGCCTTGACCATGGCGCGGTTGATGGCATTGCTGGCGATGTCGCGCACGAAGACGCCGTCGATCTTCAGGTAGTCGACGGGCAGGGCGCGCAGGTAGCCGAACGAGGAAAAGCCGCTGCCGAAGTCGTCGAGCGAGAAGCGGCAGCCGAGCGCCTTGAGCTTGTGCATGAACACCTGCGCCTGCGGCAGGTTGCCGATGACGGCCGTTTCCGTGATTTCAAAGCAGATCTGCTCGGGGGCGATCGCATATTGCACGAACTGTTCGGTGATGTAATGTTGCAAGCCCGTGTCCGCCAGCGACATGCCCGACAGGTTGACCGAATACAGGGCCGGTGCGCGGCGCCGGCTTTCCGACATGGCGGCGAGCGGGGGCAGGCTGTCGCGCACGCTCCGGATGTGCTGGCAGACGGCGCGGATCACCCAGCGGTCGATGGACAGCATCATGTCGTAGCGTTCGGCTGCCGGGATGAAGGCGCCGGGCAGCACCAGGTCGCCCGCGCCGGTGCGGATGCGGACCAGCACTTCGTCGTGGCTTTCCGGCTGGTCGCGCAAATGCACGATGGGCATCGCGTACAGGCGGAAATAGTCGTGCGTGAAGGCTTCGTTCAGGCGCGAAATCCACAGCATTTCGCCATGCCGCCGCGCCAGCGCCACGTCCGATTCCTGGTACACGTGCAGGCGGTTGCGGCCCTGCTCTTTTGCCAAGTAGCAAGCCTGGTCGACGGCGCTCAGCAGTTCGCTCATGGACTTGCTGTCCTGGTTGATTTCCACCATGCCGATGCTCGCGCCCAACTCGAAACTGCGTTCGTCCCAGGCAAAACGGAAATCGCGGATGGCCAGGCGCAGCTGTTCGCCGATCTGGCGCGCGCGGTCGGGCGGGCAGTGCGGCAGCAGCACGCCGAGTTCGTCGCCACCGAGGCGCGCCAGGATATCGCTGTCGCGCATGCGCCCCTGCAGCATCTTGGCCAGCAGCCGCAGCAGGACGTCGCCGGCGCCGTGGCCGCAGGTGTCGTTGATGACCTTGAACTGGTCCAGGTCCAGGTACAGCAGCGCATGCACGTGGCCCTGTTGCTTGGCCGAGTGCAGGGCGTCGGCCACCAGGCGCTCGAATTCGCGCCGGTTGATCAGGCCGGTGAGCGCGTCATGCGTGGCTTGCCACGACAGTTGCGCGCTGAGCTTGCGTTCATGGCTGACGTCGCGAAAGACCACCACGGCGCCCAGGAGGTTCCTGTCGTGCGACCAGATGGGGGCGGCGGAGTCTTCGATGGCGATGCGCCGGCCTTCGCGCGTGATCAGTTGCGTGTGGGACGAGGTGCCGATGGCCTGGCGCTGCTGCAGGCATTTCATGGCCACGTGCTCGAGCGCCTCGCCCGTGCGTTCGTCGACGAGGCTGAGCGTCTGCCGGATGTCGACGCCTTGCGCCATCTGGCAGGTCCAGCCCGTGAGCTGTTCGGCCACGCGGTTCAGGTAGCGCGTCTTGCCGAGGGGATCGGTGGTCATCACGCCGTCGCCGATGGAGCTGAGCGTCACTTCCGCCAGTTCCTTGCGCTCGGCGATCATGTTTTCGCGCAGCATGTGTTCGGTGACATCCCAGATGATGCCCAGGGTGCGCGCCGGCTGGCCGCCAGCATCCAGGAACACCTGTGCCTTGGCTGCCAGCCAGTGCTCGCTGCCGTCGGGCCAGGCGATGCGGTACTGCAGCTCGTAGCCATCGCGGTGATCCACGCCCTGCTGCAGCACGTGCACCACTTTTTCGCGGTCAGGCGCCAGCACGCAGACGAGGAAATCGCGGAACGATTGCGTGAGCGCGCGTTCTTCCAGGCCCAGCAGTGCCGCGCCCTTGGCCGACCAGCTGACCGTGCCGTCGATGACCTGGCCATCGACGATGCGCGAATCCCAGATCGCCATGTGCGCCGCTTCCAGCGCCATCTGTAAACGTTTTTGCAGATCGCCCACCGCGTCCTCCTGCCGCCTTCACGCAAAAGCAGATAGACCGGCCGGCGGCGCTCAGGTTCCCGGCGCCTGGGCCGGCGTGGCGGCCACGGCCCGCGCCACGTCGCGCACATTCTTTTGCACGGCCACGGCGGCGAACAGGCTGAGTAAAAACGCCATCGCATAAAAACCCTTTTCGCTGTTTTGCAGGGCGGCGTTCCACAGGCCCACCGTCAGCAGCAGCAAGGCCAGCAGCACGGAAATCCAGCACAGGCCAAAGTAAATCCCCGTCACGGCGATGCCTTCCGCGCGGTCGCGCACGGACTTTTGCAGCGAGATGGCGGCGAACAGGCCGTACATGAGGATCGTGAAGTAATAGCCCTTTTCATTGAGCACCATCGTGGCGTTCCACAGGCCGGACAGATAAGTGACGATGCCGATCAGCAATGCCGCCCAGGACGCGCCGATGAAGGCGCTGCTGGGGCGTGGGGCGGGGGAAGTCTGCATAGGGTCTCCATGGGCAGCGGGCGCCGCCGGCATGGCCGGGGCGGCAGGCACGGATGCGCCTGCCGCCCCATCAGACCAGAAAGCCTATTTGCTTGGCTTGATCATGCGCAACAAAGCCGACACGGCGGTGACGCCGGCCAGCACCAGGGCGCCGGCGATGACGCCGGCCACCGCGTTGATCAGGCTGGGCGTGACGGCGGCCAGCACGGGGCCGATGCCGGCCACGCCGCCGACGGCCTCTTCCGCGTGGTGCAGCATGGCGCTGGCCCACGGCCAGCCGTGCGTCAAGATGCCGCCGCCGACCATGAACATGGCCAGCGTGCCCACGATGGACAGGAATTTCATCAGTTTCGGCGCCGCCGAGACGAGCATGCGGCCCAGGCCGCGCACGCCGTCCATCAGCGTGCCCGCGCCCTTGCGCGCGGCCAGGTAAAAGCCGGCGTCGTCGAGCTTGACGATGCCGGCCACCAGGCCGTATACGCCCACCGTCATGATGAGGGCGATGCCGACGACGACGGCCACCTGCTCGGCGAAGGTGGCCGTGGCCACCGTGCCCAGCGCGATGACGATGATTTCCGCCGACAAAATGAAATCGGTGCGGATGGCGCCCTTGATCTTGTCCTTTTCCAGCGCCACCAGGTCGACCTGCGGGTCGCGCAGCGCCTGCGCCAGTTCGGCCTTGTGGCTGTCGTCCGGGTGCAAATACTGGTGGGCGATTTTCTCGAAGCCTTCGAAGCACAGGTAGGCGCCGCCCACCATCAAGAGCGGCGTGATGGCCCAGGGCGCGAACGCGCTGATGGCCAGCGCGGCCGGCACGAGGATGGCCTTGTTCTTCAGCGAGCCGACGGCGACGGCCCAGACGACGGGCAGTTCGCGCTCGGCGCGCACGCCGGCCACCTGCTGCGCGTTCAGGGCCAGGTCGTCGCCGAGCACGCCGGCCGTCTTCTTGGCGGCCACCTTGGTCATCAGGGAAACGTCATCGAGGATGCTGGCGATGTCGTCGAGCAGGGCCAGCAGGCTGGAGCCGGCCATCTCAGCGCGCTCCCACGGTGGTGGCAGGGAATGTTTGGGCTAGGAAAGTGTTGTTTTTCATGTGTTATTCTTGGTTGTCGTGCAAGGAAAAGCGCAGCTAGCGCGTGCATGCGATCTTACCCCAGGCCGGGCCGGCAGGGCCGCACTGGCCGGGGTAAAATTGCCTCTTGTCACCATTTTCTGGACATCGCATGCATTTCGCCACCTGGATCACCTTTGTCATCGCCGCCTCCATCATCGCCGTCTCGCCCGGTTCGGGCGCCGTGCTGTCGATGTCGCATGGCCTGTCGTATGGCGTGAGAAAGGCCAGCGCCACCATCCTCGGCCTGCAACTGGGGCTGCTGGTGGTGCTGTTCATCGCCGGCGCCGGGGTCGGTTCCCTGCTGCTGGCCTCCGAAGTGGCCTTCAATATCGTCAAGACGGTCGGCGCGCTGTATTTGATCTACCTGGGCCTGTCGCAGTGGCGCGCCAAGGTGGCCGTGACGGGCGACCTGCATGCGGCCGCCGTGCTGCCGTCGCTGCGCCGGCGCGTGCTGACGGGTTTTCTGACCAATGTGACGAATCCGAAGGGCATCATCTTCATGGTGGCGGTCTTGCCGCAATTCATTAGCGCCAGCGCTCCCGTCTTGCCGCAGCTGCTGATCCTGGCCGTGACCATGTGCACGATCGATCTGCTCGTCATGCACAGCTACGCCTTTTTGGCGTCGTCGATGCAGCGTTTCTTCCGCGATGCGCGCGCCGTGAAAAAGCAGAACCGCTTCTTTGGCGGCCTGCTGATGGCCGTGGGCGCGGCCCTGTTCTTCGTCAAGCGGGGCGCGCACGCTGCCAGCTGAGGCGGCGCCCGGGCACGCCTTGCTTATTATTCGATTTGCAAACATTTGTAAGCCCGCTTGTGGCGCGCCTGCGATCGCGCTGTAATGACCGTGTCATCATGTTGTCCTGCCTGGAGCGCCGCCATGCGTCCGATCTTCCTGAAAACCCTGTGCGCCTTGCTGCTGTCCTCGGCCTGTTCCCTGGCCCTGGCCGATGATCCGCCCGCGCGCGTGGGACGCCTTTCCACGGTCGAGGGCCAGGTGCTGGTGCGCGCCGGCGATGGCGAGGCGCAAAATGCCCTGCTGAACTGGCCGGTGACCACCGACAACCGCCTGAGCACCATGCGCGGCGCGCTGGCGGAATTGCGCGTGGGCGCGGCCGCCGTGCGCCTCGATGGCGATTCCGAGCTGGAAGTGAGCGAGCTTGACGACGACAGTTTCAGATTGCACCTCAGCTATGGCAGCGTCAGCGTGCGCGTGCGCCATCCCGATGCGCTGCGCGGCCTGGAACTGACGACCGGCCAGGCGCGCGTGACCATGACCCAGCCGGGCTGGGTGCGCATCGATGCCGAGCGCCAGCCTGGCACCAGCGTGGTTAGCGTGCTCGAAGGCACGGCCGATGTCGATGGCGCCACGGCCAGCGTGACCTTGCGTGCCGGCAAGCGCGCGGAACTGACGGACGATGAAGTGCGCACGGGACCCTTGCAGCGCGTGGCCTTCGACAATTGGCCCGAGGCGCTGCCGCTGGCCACGCCGGCCCTGCGCTATGTCACGGAAGACACGACCGGCTATGAAGAGCTGGACCGCTACGGCGCCTGGCAGGACGACGCCGACTATGGCCCGCTGTGGCTGCCGCGCGCGGTGCCCGTGGGCTGGGCGCCGTATAGCGATGGCCGCTGGACCTGGGTCGCGCCGTGGGGCTGGACCTGGGTCGACAATGCGCCGTGGGGCTATGCGCCGTCGCATTACGGCCGCTGGGTGCTGGTGGGCCGGCGCTGGGGCTGGGCGCCGGGCCGCGAGCGCGCGCGCGGCGCCTGGGCGCCAGCCCTGGTGGGCTGGGTGGGCGGCGATCACTGGCCGCGGCACGGCCAGCGCCCGGCCGCGGGAGCGCATCCCGGCGTGGGCTGGTTTCCCCTTTCGCCGCGCGACCGCTATGTGCCGGGCTACCGCGTCAGCCCCGAGTATGAGCGCCGCGTCAACCGCGTGGCCGAGGGACGCCGTCCCGTGTCCGGCGAACGCGAACGCCGCGAAGGCTTGAGCATGCTGCCGGGAGACCGCTTCGGCTCGCACCGCACGGTGGACGTGCCGCGCCGCGACCGCACCACGATGCCGGCGCCGGTCATGCAGAACATGCCCTTGAGTACGGCGCCGCCGCCCGCGTCCAGCTGGCAGCGCCCGCAAGGCGAACCGCGTCGCAATGACGCGCCGCGGCGCGAATGGGGCAACCGTCCGGGCCGCCTGCAGACGGACGACGAACCAGGGCGCCCGGCATGGCGCCCGGCCCTGCCGCACCACCCGCCCGTGCCGGCCACGCCGCCCCAGCCGCCTGCGCCTTCCGTGCCTCCCGTGCCGGCACAGCCCTTGATGCCGGCCGTGCCCGCCTTGCCGCCCGTGCATGACCATGTGGCACGCCATCCGGGCTGGCGTGGCGAGGAGCGCCCGGCAGGCGAGCGGCCGCAGCAACGTCCTGCCGATGCGCCCCGGATCGAGCGTTCGCCCGACGTGCCGCGTCCCGAAGGCGGGCGCTGGGAGCGCGGCAACCGCCGCGAGGTACTGCAAACGGCGCCGCCTGCCGCGCCGTCCCCGGCGGCGGTGCCCCGGCCCGCGCCGCCCGCCGCCCCCGTGCCGGCACCGGCACCGGCACCGCTGGCCCGCCCCGCGCCGCCGCCCGCCGCGCCGCCCGCGGCCCGTCCCGCACCGGAAGCGCGCGCTGGCGAGCGCGGCGGTCCACCACGCGAGCGGGGCAATGAGCGCGGCAATTCGAGCCGCAATGGCCGGATGCAGGAAGCGGACCGCTGACGCCGTGCCCTCGCCTGGATGCCATTTTTTGCCGTTCAGGCCGCACAATGCGCAGTTCATCACATGCCGGAGGCAAGGCGGCGGTGTTGTGTCTACAGTAGGCACATTGCGGTACAGCGCAATGCCACGCGGTGTGGCAGCACCGATTTTTCCGGCTATTTTGCTCACGCGAAATAGTTTTGGCCAGCTCCTCCAGCTGGCTTTTTTTTGCCGCCGCCCCGGGCCCATGGGGCGGGCCGCAGCCGGCCGCAAAGTTGGCTACAATACGCCTTTATGCAGGTGCCGCGCTTTCTGCCGCGCCGCCTGTTTTCATCGGCACTGATTGGAATGACTATGCAAACGATCCCCCCCAGCGAATCGCTGATCGAATACCCGAGCGACTTTCCCATCAAGATCATGGGCCCGACGCATGTCGACTTCGCGCCGACCATGCTGGAACTGGTGATCAGCCACGATCCGACCTTTCACGTGGGCCGCATGGAAGAGCGTCCATCGCCCAAGGGCAATTACACGGGCCTGACCGTCACCGTGCGCGCCATCAGCCGCGAACAGCTCGACGCCCTGTACATGGCGCTGTCGGGCCACCCGATGGTCAAGATCGTCATGTAAGACTGGCTGCCGCCACGCCGGCGCGGCGCTTCGTGAGCAGCCAGACGGCGGCAAAGGCGCCACTGGCCGCCGCCGTCACCCACAGCAGCGGTTTTTCGCTGCCGTCCGTGATGGCGGCGATGACGGCGCCGCAGGCGGCCGTGATCGCCATCTGCACGAAGAAGAACAGGCCCGAGGCGCTGCCCGCCTGGGCACCATATGGCTGCAGCACGGCCAGCTGGCAGGCGGGAATCGCCATGCCCACCGACACCATCACCAGCAGCATGGGCGCCACCAGCGACGCCACGTGCCGCGGCGCTAACGTACCCGCCAGCAACAGGCTGGCCGCCCCCGCCACATTCAGCAGCACCGCCACGCCCAGCAGGTAATCGGCGCCCAGGCGCGGCCCCAGCGCGCGGAACAGGCTCGACCCCGCGATATAGCCGCTCACCGTCAGCGCGAACACCAGCGCATACGCGCCGGGCGACAGATGCATGCCCCGTTGCAACAGCACGGACGATTCCGCGATGAAGGGGAAATACGTGCAATACACGCAGCCGATGGCCAGCGCATAGCGCAGGAAATATCTGTCGCCCAGCAGGCGCCGGTACAGCGCCAGGGTATTGCCCTGTGGCACGACGTTGGCCGGCTTGGTTTCCGGTACCCAGGCGGCGATCAGCCACAGCGACAGCGCGCCCAGCAGGCACAGCACGCCGAAGACGGCGCGCCAGCCGAAGGCCGCGTCGAGCACGCTGCCGGCCAGCGGCGCCAGGATAGGCGACAAGCCCATCGCCATCGAGATTTGCCCCAGCATGCGCGCCTGCGTGGCGGGGTCGAAGCGGTCGCGCACCATCACGCGGCCGATGATGGTGCCGCTGCAGCCGCCTAACGCCTGCAGCAGGCGCGCGGCGATCAGCACGTGCACATCGCTGGTGAAGGTGCAGACGATGCTGGCGAGCACAAAAATGCCCGTGCCGGCCAGCAGCACGGGACGCCGGCCCCAGCGGTCCGCCAGCGGCCCGCAAGCGAGCATCGAGGCGGCCGAGCCGGCCATGAACAGGCTCAGGGTCAGTTGTAACTGGGCATCGCTGGCATGCAGGGCGTCGGCCATGGCCGGCAGCGAAGGCAAATAGATGTCGATGCTGATGCGCGACAGGCAGACCAGCAGCAGCACGATGCCGCCCCAGGCCCACAGGGGTAAAGTCTTACTTTTAGTCATGTTTTCCACACGGTTGTGTCCATGATGCGCCAGGCTGGTGCAGCGGAACGGGCAGAGTAGAATGGTTGTGGTGTAATGCGAAGTGCCGTATGCCATAAAATTCATTGGACCACTTGGATAATCGTCACCATGCCGCGAGGAAAATCACCGCATACGCTGGACTTGCCCCGCCCCACCAGCTGGCTCGACAAGGCTGGCGTCAACAAGCAGGATGGCGCCTATGAGGCGCTGCGCTCGGCCATCCTGACGAAGATGCTGCCGGCCGGCAGCCGGCTGCCGTCGAGCCGCACCCTGGCCGAACGGTGGGAACTGTCGCGCGGCACCATCGAAACCGTGTTCGACCGCCTGCACGCGGAAGCGTATGTGACGCGCGTGCCCGGTTCCGGCACGCGCGTGTGCGCCGTGGTGCCGGAACGTTTTTTGATGGCAGGATTTGCAGATACCACCCTGGCCGCGCCGGCCAGGGTGCCCGCGCCCGCCCCGGACACGGGGGTGCGCGATGGCTTGCCGTTCGTGGCCAGGCGCGCCGATGCCAGCCTGTTTCCCATGGCCGCCTGGTCGAAATGCGCCACGCGGGCGCTGGCCGCCGCCACGCCGGAGCAGCTGTGCAGCGCCGATCCGGCCGGCCTGCCCCAGTTGCGCCAGCAGATCGCCGACTTCCTCGGCAAGTACCGCGGCATCCGCTGCGACCCGCAAGACATCATCGTCACCACGGGCATCCGCCACGCGATCGACTTGCTGGCGCGCGGCATCGTGCGCGATGGCGACAAGGTGTGCTTGGAAGAACCTGGCTACCCGGCCGCGCGCGCCCTGTTCGCCCTGGCCGGCGCCGTGCCGGTGGACATCGCCGTCGATGGCGAAGGCATCGATTGCGCGGCCTTGCGCCTGCATGCCGACGCGCGCCTGGCCTATGTGACGCCGGCGCACCAGTCGCCGCTGGGCGTGACCATGTCCGTCACGCGCCGCCTGGCCTTGCTGGAATGGGCGAATGACAGCGGTGCCTGGGTGGTGGAAGACGATTACGACAGCGAATTCAATTACCAGAGCGCGCCGCTGGCGGCGCTGAAGGCGCTGGACCAATACCAGCGCGTGATTTATTGCGGCAGTTTTAACAAGACCCTGTTCGCGGGCTTGCGCGTGGGCTTCATGGTGCTGCCGCCCCCCTTGCGCCCGCAGCTGCTGCGCATCGTGCAGTTGACGGGCCGTTCCGTGGGCGTGACGCAGCAGCTGGCGCTGGCCGCCTGGATGGAGGAAGGCGCCTTCGTGCGCCATCTGCGCCAGGCCCGGCTGGCCTACAAGGAGCGGCGCGACCTGCTGCTGGCCTGCCTCGAGCAGATTGCCCCCGGGCGCTACACCATTTCCGGCCAGCAGGCGGGCTTTCATTGCGTGCTGTGGCTGCCGCCGGACAGCGACGAGCGGGCGTTTTGCGCGCGCGCGGCGCAGGACGGGCTGGCGCTGCAGCCGCTCGGCGACTTTTGCCATAGCGCAAAATTGGCGCCGGCCGTGCTGCTTGGCTACACGGCCCTGAATGGGGCCCAGATACGCCATGCTGCGCAAAAATTGGGCAGATTGCTGTTGCCGCCGGCGCCCGAGGCTGAATGATTCGGCGGCCTGGCTTATAATCACGGCTTCGCCGCAGCGTCCGCAGGGCGCCGGCAGCTGATTACAGAATCTGTCATGACCACCACCCGCACCGAAACGGCGCTGATCCGCGAGCTGGGCCGCGTCGATTACGAGCCGACCTTTGCCGCCATGCGCGCGTTTACCGATGCGCGCACGACGGACACGCGCGACGAACTGTGGATCGTCGAGCATCCGCCCGTATTTACCTTGGGCCTGGCGGCCGACCGCGGCCACCTGCTGGCCGGCGCCGAGAACGTGCCCGTGGTGCAGACGGACCGGGGCGGTGAAGTGACGTTCCATGGCCCCGGCCAGGTGGTGATTTACCTGCTGATGGACTTGCGCCGCAACAAGCCGGGCGGCAAGCTGTATGCGCGCCAGTTCGTGCATAAAATCGAGCAAGCCATCATCAACGTGCTGGCGGCGTATAATCTCGCTGGCGAACGCATCGATGGCGCGCCTGGCATCTATATTGCCGGCGGACCAGACAAGGGTGCGAAGATCGCCGCGCTGGGCTTGAAAGTGCGCGGCAACGGCTGCACCTACCATGGCGTATCGCTCAACGTGGCGATGGACCTGGCGCCGTTTTCCTGGATTAACCCCTGCGGCTATTCCGGCCTGAAGACGGTGGACATGCGCAGCATGGGCGTTGCGGCGCCGCTGGCCGAGGTGCAGCGGGCCCTGGCCCAGGAATTGACCGTATTACTCGATGTAAGCGAAGTAAACAGCGCCGCAGGCGCGCCTCAGGCAGCGGATGCCTGAGCAAACAAACCAACACGCCCTTCAAGGGCTTGCAGCCATGACTTCTGAGACCATTTCCAGCACCGCCCCCGCCGCTACTGCCGCTCCTGCGTACAACCCGAGCGAAAAGCAAAAAGGCGCCAGCAAGACGTCGCGCATCCCGATCAAGATCATTCCGATCGAGCAAGTCGAGCGCCTGAAAAAGCCGGACTGGATCCGTGTCAAGGCCGCCTCGGCTTCGACCCGTTTCTATGAAATCAAGGATATCCTGCGCGAAAACAAGCTCGTCACCGTGTGCGAGGAAGCCAGCTGCCCGAACATCGGCGAGTGCTTCGGCAAGGGCACGGCCACCTTCATGATCATGGGCGACAAGTGCACGCGCCGCTGCCCGTTCTGCGACGTCGGCCATGGCCGTCCGGACCCGCTGGACAAGGAAGAGCCGGCCAACCTGTCGAAAACCATCGCCAAGCTGCGCCTGAACTACGTCGTCATCACTTCCGTCGACCGCGATGACTTGCGCGACGGCGGCGCCGGCCATTTCGTCGAGTGCATCCAGCAAACGCGCGCCCTGTCGCCGAACACCCGCATCGAAGTGCTGGTGCCCGACTTCCGTGGCCGCCTGGAAAAAGCCCTGCTGTTGTTCAAGGATGGCTTGCCTGACGTCATGAACCACAACCTGGAAACGGCGCCGCGCCTGTACAAGGAAGCGCGTCCCGGTTCCGACTACATGCACTCGCTGAAGCTGCTGAAGGACTTCAAGGCCATGTACCCTGACGTCAAAACCAAGTCCGGCATCATGGTGGGCCTGGGCGAGACGGACGAGGAAATCCTGCAAGTGATGCGCGACATGCGCGAGCACGATATCGACATGCTGACCATCGGCCAGTACCTGGCGCCATCGAACAGCCACCTGCCCGTGCGCCGCTACGTGCACCCGGACGTGTTTAAAATGTTCGAGGAAGAAGCGTATAAAATGGGCTTCACCCACGCCGCCGTGGGCGCCATGGTGCGCAGCTCGTACCATGCGGATGAACAGGCGCACAGCGCCGGCGTGGAATCGGCGCTGAATTTCTAAGCACCTTGCGCCGTATCAAAAACCGTCCGCTTCAGTGAACTGAACCCCGAAAGTTGGACACCAACTTTCGGGGTTTTTCTATGGCGAAGTACAGTACGCAGTTCAAACTGGATGTGCTCCAGCACTGCCTGCAGGGTGAGGCCGGCATCAAGGCCATCGCCACCGAGCATGGCCTGCACCCTTCGATGATCAAACATTGGCGCAATTTGTATGCTGCTCATGGACAGGCTGGCCTGGAGAAGAAGTTCACCCACTATCCGGTTGAGCGCAGATTACAGGTGTTGGAGCACATGTGGGCCAACCGGCTCTCCTATCGTCAGACCGCGGCGGTATTCAATATCCGCAGTCCCTCTTGCCTGCCTGTCTGGGAGCGCTGCTATCATAATGGTGGTATCGACGCCCTGATGCCGCGACAGCGCGGCAAACCCAAAAAAATGCCGACTTCTCAACCGCCCCAGCCTCAACCGCATATCGACGATGCAACCCGTAGCCGCGAAGAACTGCTCGCCGAGGTGAATTTCTTGCGCATGGAGAATGCCTATCTAAAAAAGTTAAAAGCCTTGGTTCAGCAGCAAGAACAGCGAACGACAGCGCGCAAAAAGCGCAAGTAGTTGGTGAGCTAAGGCAACAATTTCCGCTGGCGGACCTGCTCAAGCTCGCGGGGCTGCCGCGCAGCACCTTTTACTATCAGCAGAAGGTTGCGCAGGTAGCCGACAAGCATCAGGCACTCAAGCAACAAATTCGATCCATTTTTGCCCTTCATCAAGGGCGTTATGGATATCGACGCGTGACGCTTGCGATTCGGCAACTGGGCCGGCAAGTCAATCATAAGACTGTCCAACGGCAGATGGTGCAGCTCGGATTAAGGTCGCTGGTGCGTCCCAAGAAGTATCGCTCGTATCAAGGCGAGGTGGAGCAGGCGGCGGCGAATGTCTTACAGCGCCAGTTTCAGGCGCAGGCAGCCCATCAGAAGTGGGTGACGGACGTGACGGAGTTCAACGTCGCCGGCGAGAAGCTGTATCTGTCGCCGGTGATGGACCTGTACAACGGCGAAATCGTGGCGTTTGAAACGGCCAGGCGGCCCGTGTTCAAACTGGTGAGCTCGATGCTCGAGAAGGCGCTGGCCAAACTGACGGCGAAAGACAAGCCCATGCTGCACTCTGACCAGGGGTGGCAATATCGGATGCCGGCTTACCAGAAAATGCTGCGGGATAAGGGCGTCGCGCAAAGCATGTCCCGCCGGGGAAACTGCCTCGACAACGCGGCCATGGAAAGCTTCTTTGCCGTGCTCAAGACAGAGTTCTTCTACCTGAACAAGTTCAGCAGCGTCGACGAACTACAGCGCGGCATCAAACAGTACATCCACTACTATAATCACGAGCGTATCAAACTCAAGTTAAAAGGGCTGAGTCCTGTGCAATACAGAACCCAGCCCTTGGCCACCTGGTAAGCAAACTAAACCGTCCAACTATTTGGGGTCAGTTCATCAGCCGGGCGGTTTTTTTTGCCTGATTGAGGTGATGTACAACATCCTGTACAATTATTGGCATGTACTTTCCATGGAGCGGTGGCACGGCATGAATATCCTGACTTTCAGCGAGGCGCGCGCGGGCCTGAAAAGCGTGATGGACGACGTCTGCAACGACCACACGCCCACCGTGATCACGCGCGTGAATGGCGAACACGTGGTGATGCTGTCCTTGTCGGACTACAACAGCATCGAGGAAACCCTGTATTTGCTGGGCACGGCAAAGAATGCCAGCCGCCTGATGGCGTCCGTGGCGCAGATCAGGGCGGGCAAGGCGCAGCCACGGGCATTGGCGCGGCATGAAAAACCGGAAGACTGACAACAAGCAGCAGGCGCGCGCCGCCGTGCTGGCCTGGACCGATCATGCCTGGGAAGATTATTTGTTCTGGCAAGAGAGCGACCTGAAAATCCTGCAAAAAATCAATGACTTGCTCGATGCATGCCTGGCCGATCCATTCAAGGGCACGGGCAAGCCGGAACCGCTGAAAGGCGATTTGACGGGTTTCTGGTCGCGCCGCATCGACCGCCAGCGCCGGCTCGTGTATCTGCCCGACGCGGGCTGCATCTACGTGGCGGCCTGCCGTTATCACTATGACGACAAATAGGCATTGCCCAGCCGTACCGTAACGTGGTGCCGGACGTGACGCGGCTATACTGATCAATGATGTTTTAAAAACATGATTGACGGGGGAGCCATGGACGTACGCATCGACGCATCGTGGAAGGCGCGGCTGGAAGGGGAATTCGCCCAGCCCTACTGGGAACGCCTGGCCGCCTTCGTCAAGGCGGAATATGCGGCGGGACCGTGTTTCCCGCCGGGTAAATACATCTTCCGCGCCTTCGACCTGACGCCGTTCGAGCAAGTGAAAGTCGTGATCCTGGGGCAAGACCCGTACCACACGCCCGGCGCCGCCATGGGGCTGTGCTTTTCGATTCCCGAAGGCGCGCCGCCGCAGCCCAGCCTGCAGAATATCTTCAAGGAATTACACAGCGACGTGGGCGTGGCGCGTACGCGCACGGATTTGTCCGATTGGGCGCAGCAAGGCGTGTTCCTGCTCAACAGCGTGCTGACGGTGCGCGCGGGGGCGGCCGGCTCGCACGCGGCCAAGGGCTGGGAAAAGCTGACGGACAGCGCGATTCGCCAACTGTCCGCCGAGCGCGAACACCTGGTCTTTATCCTGTGGGGCGGCTATGCGCAAGCCAAGCGCACTTTGATCGACCCCGGCAAGCACCTGGTGCTGACGGCGCCGCATCCCTCTCCCTTGTCGGCCAGCAAAGGTTTCTTTGGCAGCAAGCCGTTCAGCCAGGCGAATGCGTATCTGCAGGCGCATGGCCATGCCGAAATCAACTGGGCTAATGAATAGTGGTGACATTTTGTCTCCATATTGGCTTGTTTTGTCTCCGTCCTGTGCTATGCTCATAGTGATATCCGACGACACCCGAACAAACCCGACGACACGAGCCCAATAATGAGTGTGACTGAAGAACGCGGCCGTATTACGGCCAGGGTTTCCGGCTCAATTGCCGAGAAACTTCAAGAAGCGGCTGAGCTGACCGGCGCTACCTTGAATCAATTCCTCGTGCAAGCTGCATTGGAAAAGGCGGAAATGATCATCGATCGCGAATACCTGATCCGCTATTCCCGCCGCGACGCCGCCATGATGATTGATTTGCTGGAAAACCCGCAGGGGCCGAATGCGGCTTTGACCAAGGCTTTTGAAAATTATGCACAGAAAGTAGAGAATGGCGTACTTCGTGACAGTACTGAAAGCAATACATGATGTAACAAGTTTTCATTGCGGCACAGCGGTACTCGATACGTGGTTGCAGACAACAGCAAGGCAGCATCAGCGGCATGGCGCATCGCGCACGTTCGTGCTGGTCGATGAAACTGATCCTACGGAAATTATTGGCTATTTCTCACTGGCGATTCGTAGCATGACCCCCAGGGAGGCTATTCCCGTCGCCATGATGAAGAAGTTGCCCAGCAACGTACCCGGCTTTACCTTGGCGCGGCTTGCTGTCGCGCAGCGGCATCAGCGTCGCGGCTTTGGCGCATTGTTGCTGGTAGCGGCCATGAAGCGCGTGCAATCGGCCGCAGCGGAGGTGGGTGGCTTTGCCCTGTTTGTCGATGCCAAAGAGCCGCAAGGCACGCAGTTTTATCAACAGTATGGTTTTACGCCTTTCCCCGATGATCCGCTGACCATGCTGCTACCCATCGCCGATATTCCCCATTAAAACAGCATCCCGATAGACGCCGCGAGATCGTTTCTCAACGGCAACCGACAGCGGCAGGCGTTGCTCCCTGCCGCTGTCTTCGCGCGTAACTTTTAGAAGCTTGTGGTCAGGCCGGCATAGAGGCTGCGGCGGGCGCCATACTGCGGCGCGCCCACGCCCACGCCGGAACCGTCGCGCAGCAGGTACGACTTGTCGAACAGGTTGATCAGGGCCAGCCGTCCTTCCACCTTGCCCACGGGCGTGTTCTTCCACGTGTGCGTGAGCGCCGTGTTGACGGTGAAGTAACTGGGCAAATGGCCGGAATTCGGTGCGCCGCCGTCCGGTGTCATGCGCAGGCCGCTGCCGTAGAGGAAGTCAGCGCTCACTTGCGAGTCGCCAAAGTGATAATGGCCGCCACCGGACAGCGTGTATTTCTGGTCATGATCGAGGTAGACATAGTGGCTACTGATGTAGTTCAACTCATCGGCGCCAAACAGGGCTTGCCCCGAATTGATGTTGCGTCCCTGCGCCTTTTGCGTGCTGGCGTTGAGGAACAGGCCCCAGTTTTTCTCGCTGTAGATGGCCGACAGTTCCAGGCCCTTGGCGTAGCCGTCCGCATAGTTGAAGGGCGTCAGGATCAGTGCCTGGCCGAACTGGCCTTCATCGAGCAGGTTGTTGATCTTTTTATAGTACACATCGGCCGTCACGGTCAGTTTTGCATTGACCTGGTGGCTGATGCCCACGTCATAGTAGTGCGTGCGCTCGGCCTTGACGTTGTCGGACTGGCCGATTTCCGGCGCATTCGTCGTGTTCGCGTACAGGTCGATGCTGGCTTGCGCGGCCAGTTCCTGCGGCGGCGGCGTGAAGTAGCGCGAATAGCCGGCGTGCAGGGCCGTGCCCGGCGCGATCTGGTACGCCAGGTTCACGCGCGGGCTCCATTGCTGCTCGTTCGTGTAGGCCGAGACCTTGTCGAAGCGGGCGCCGTAGTTCAGGGTCAAGGGCTTGCTGATATGCCATTCATCCTGCAGGTAGACACTGGCCAGGGTGCCCGTCTTGCCGCTGTTGTCCAGGATGCTGACCGGCGTGGTGGAGGTTTGCGCCCCGTCAATGGCGGGGAACACGGCCACCGTGTTGTCGCTGGTCGTCTTCTGGCGCGTGTAGGCCAGGCCCGCGCGCACGGTGTGGTCTTGGTGCAGCTTGTAGCTGATGTCGAACTGGGCGCCGGAAGCGCTGTTGGCGCGGCGCGCATCGGAGGCCACGCCGTTGTAGATCAGGTCGCCGATGGCGTCGGGCGTGAAGTGCAGTTCCGAATACTGGTGGAAGGCCGATACCTGGTAATTGACGTCGCCCAGGCTTTTTTGCAGCGACAGCACGAGAAAACGGTTCACTTCGCGCTGGTTTTCATTCAGCTGCGACGACGGCAGCGTGGACGTGCCCGCCTGCGCGTCGCTGTGGCCGGCCAAGCTGAATGCCGGCGCCTGGTCCGGGTTGTTCGGGATCTGGAAGCGGCCGTTATACGTGCCGAACATGGCGCCCAGGCGCGTGTTGTCATCGAGAAAATACGACAGGCTGCCGAACGATTTGTTCTGGCGCGTCTTGTCGTGCAGGGCGCTGCGCGTGGCCTGCGGGTTTTCCACGCCCAGCGCATTGCCCAGGTAGCTGCCGGACAGGTAGTAATTGAACTTGCCCACGCTGCCGAACAATTCGGCACTCGGCTCCACGTGGTCGTGGCTGCCCACCATGATGCCGATGCGTCCGCCAGGCGTCAGTCCGCCCTCCTTCGTTTCAATATCGACGATGCCGGCCGTGCGCAGGCCGAACTGGGCCGGCAAGGCGCCCGTCATGAAATCCGTCTTGTCGATCAAGCGCGTGTCGATCGACTGGCCGAAGCCGCTGATGCTTTCGGGTAACTGTACGCCATTGATGCGGTATTGCACGTTGGCATGGTCGTCGCGCACGTGCAGGGCGCCGGAACCCTTCGAATCCTGCGATATGCCAGGCAGGCGCAGCAGCACTTCATTGAACGGCGTGTTGTCGCCCTGGCCCAGCATGTCGACCATGTGGCTGTCGATGCTGTAGATGGTGGTGCCGACTTTCGGCGACAGTTCGATGCGCGCGCTTTTCAGATGGGCGGAGGTGACTTCGACCTTTTGCATTTCGGGCGGGGCCGCATCCGTCGCGGCGCTGGCTTCGGCAGGCTCGGCGGCGTGGGCGGAAAAGCTAAACAGGCTGGCAAGGGCGAGCGACAGCGCGCTCAGGCGTGGTGTGTGTTGCATGGTAAACCTCGAAAATAGTCAACGCCAGGCGGCCCGGCGCGCATCAAAGTGCGGCAAGGGGCAGCCTGAAAAGGATAAAAACGGCGTGGGAACTACAGCGAGGCGGCAGGCGGGCCGCGCACGGGCGGCAGGACGAGGGCGGCGACGGGCGCCAGGGTGGCGGGCGCGAGGGCCAGCAAGCGGTACGGCAGTAACTGGGCGGGCGGCTCGGCGATGGCCGGCGGCACGGCGATGTCGGCCACCTTGTCGATGACCGTGGCGCACAGCGCGCACTCTTCCGCGTCGAGCGTCGTCTTGTGCAGGTGCGAGGCGGCCGTCGACAGCAGGAACACGAGGGCCAGCGCGCTGAACAGGGCCACGCACAGCTGCCACGGCGTGCGCGCGAGGGCGGACGCCGGGGTAGGCTTGCGGGTGGGCTGGCGGGAAGACATGGGCGCATAGTAGCAAGAAAATCGCCGCCTTGTCAGCGCTTGTTGCGTCATTTGCGCCAGCGCGGCCTTACAAGGTGGCGCGCAGCTCGCGCGGCGACAGGCCGTAATGCTGGCGGAAGCGGGCCGCGAAGCGCGAGGGCGAGGCATAGCCGCAGGCGGCGGCGATGTCTCCGATGGGCAAGATTCCAGATTGCAATTCCTGCAAGGCCAGGCCCAGCCGCACGTCTTCCAGGATGGCGCGGAAATGGCGCTGTTCCAGGGCCAGCTGGCGGCGCAGGGTCGAGGCGCCCAGGTGCAGATGGCTGGCGACCTTGGCCACGCTCCAGTCGGCGCCCGGGTCCAGCAGCAGCGCTTGCTGCACGCGCGCGGCCAGCGGATCGCGGCGGTCCAGCAGCAGCGGGCCGCAATGGCCGCCCAGTGCCAGGGCCAGCAGCAAGCCTTCCGCCTGGTGCGCCAGCAGCGCGGGCGGTGTGCTGCCCGCCAGGCTGGCCGTCAGCTGGTCCCAGGCCAGCGCCGCATGTACGTCGAGCGGCACGCACAGGCTGGCCGTGGCCGCCTGGCGCAGCTGGGTATCGACGAGGCCGCCATGGCGCGCGCGGAAACGGGCGATCAGGGCCGGCGAAAAACTCAGCACTTCCGCCCGGTAACCCTGCGCGCCGGGCAGGTTGGCCACGCCCAGTTCCTGTCCCGCCGGCATCAGCACCACGTCGTGCGTGCCGGCATGGGCCTGGCGCGCGCCCCATTCCAGCAGTTTCGTTCCCTGCCGTACGCGGCACAGGGCGCTCTGGAAGACGGGCACGCGGCGCAGGGTTTGCGCGCGGCGCACCTCGATGGTGCCGTGGGCGATGCGCAGCTCGCTCAGGGCCACCGCTTCCATGTCATCGGCCATACAGTCCCGTCAGCTGCGCCTTGCCCAGCGCGTTCGCGTTGAGCATGTAGCCGAGCATGGCGCCGCTAGTCTGTTGATCCAATGGCAATTTTTCCGTTTTTAGCGCCCACACGGTGATCTGGTAGCGGTGGGCCTTGTCGCCCGGTGGCGGGCAGGCGCCGCCGTAGGCGCTGTCGCCGTAATCGTTGCGTCCTTGCACGGCGCCGGTCGGCAAGGTGGACGTTGTCGTTCCCGCAGGCAAGGACGTGGTGCTGGTCGGCACATTGAACACGCTCCAGTGCCACCAGCCGCTGCCCGTGGGCGCGTCCGGGTCGTACACGGTGATGGCGTAGCTTTTGGTGCCGGCCGGCGCGTTGCTCCACGACAATTGCGGTGACAGGTTGCCGCCCGTGCAGCCGAAACCCTGGAATACTTGCGCGGAAGCCAGGGTCTGGCCGGGGGCGATGTCGGTGCTGGTCACCGTGAAATCGGCGGCGTGGGCGCCCAGGTGAAGGGCGAGGCCCAAGGTGGCGGCGAGGAGACGGGAGGCTGTCATAATTTTCCTTTCGATAAGTATAGGGGAAAGTGTATGCCGCGCAACATGACCACGCGATGCCGATGCGCTCGCTGATGGTGCCGGAACGCTCGTTTTTACCCGATGCCGGCGTTGCCATGAGCGTGTTGTGTGGTCTGCCGCTTTCTGGCCGCGCATGATTTTCTCTGCGGAGCTTTCATGCTATCGTTCCGCAGCCCAAATTTCCCAAAGTTTCCATGTCCCGACGCCCGATCCAATGGTTGCTCAGCAAACTGCACCTGTACGTGGGCCTGTGGTTCGGCGCCCTGTTCGTCCTGCTGGGCTTGACGGGTTCCGCCATCGCCTGGATGCCGGAACTCGACGCGTATCTGAATCCGAATTTGTTGCAGGCGAGCACGCCCGCGCCCGGCCAGGTGTTCCAGGTGACGCCGCGCACGCTGCAGGCGGTGGTGGATGGGCTCGCGGCCGACCCCGCCTACGGCAAGCCGAGCCAGCTCAATCCGCCCGCCGATGCGCGCGACGTGTACGTGGCCTCGTACCGCCAGGCGGGAAAGCCGTCCCTCTTCAGCCAGGCCATCGTGCGCCAGGTGATGGTCGACCCCTACACCTTGCAAGTCAAAGGCGAGCGCGACTGGGGCCGCTTCGGCCTCACGCGCCCATTGCTGATGTCGGGCATGTTTCATTTGCACCGCTATCTATTGTCCGGCGACGTGGGCAAGACCATCACGGGTATCTCGGGCGTGGCCCTGCTGCTGATGGCCCTGAGCGGCATCTACCTGTGGTGGCCGCGCCTGCAGTGGACGGCGATCAAGCGCGCCCTGACCGTGTCGCATGGCGGCTCCTGGCCCCGTTTTAACTACACCTTGCACAAGGCGGCGGGCTTCTTTGCCGCGCCCGTGCTGGCCGTGATCGCCTTTTCCGGCATCTATTTCAATTTGCCGCAATTGATCGTGCCCCTGGTGGAACTCGTGTCGACGGTGCCGGACACGGCAAAATTGAAAAATGTGGCCCGGGACGGCGCCGTGCTTGATGCGGGCCAGGCCATGGCCGCCGCGCAGCAGCTGTATCCGCAGGCGCGCGTGTCGCGCATCGTGCTGCCGGGCAAGAAGGACCAGCCGTATGACGTGCGCGTGCGCCAGCCCGGCGAAATCGCCCACGGCGACGGCGCCACGCGCATCACCCTCGATGCGCGCAGCGGCTTGCCCCTGCGCATACGCGATCCCTTGCGGGCGCCGGCCGGCGACGTTTTCCTGGGCTGGCAATTTCCCCTGCATACGGGCCAGGCGTTTGGCGTGGCCGGGCGCGCCTTCATTACCGTCTTCGGTTTGATGCCGCTGCTGTTCCTGCTGACGGGCACCCTGGTGTGGTGGAAACGGCGGCGCGGCCGGAAATAAGCGGCCGCCAAACCGTTGCCGGGAAAATTGCTATCATCATAGTATTTTCCGGCAGCCTTGCCGCTGTCCGGCATGACCACGACAACAAGGAAAAGCAGAGACCATGAGCAATCCCGAGATCACCGTAGCAATGTTGAATGAACGCGGCACGGGCCGCCTGCCCGGCCACCTGGGCATCGTCATTACGGCCGTGGGCGACGGCCAGCTGACGGCGGAATTGCCCGTCTTGCCGCATTTGCTGGCGCCGAACGGCTATCTGCACGCGGGCAGCGTGGTGACCCTGGCCGACACGGCGTCCGGCTATGGCTGCATCGTCAACCTGCCCGAGGGCGCCAACAATTTCACGACCATCGAACTGAAATCGAACCACCTGGGCACGGCCCGCGAAGGCACGCTCACCTGCACGGCCAAGGTCGAGCACAAGGGCCGCAACACGCAGGTGTGGGATGCCGTGGTGAAAAGCAAGGAAACGGGCAAGACCATTGCCCTGTTCCGCTGCACGCAGATGATTCTGTATCCTAAGTAAGACTATATTTTTACCCAGTTACCCTTGTAGAGAACCGGCCCCGTCGGTCCATCCGGATTCGGCGAACCGCCTTTCGGCTCCAGGGTAACGGCCAGCAAGGCCACGTCGTTGCCGATGGCGCGCCGGGACAGGGCCAGTTTTATATTGCCCTTGTCGGCGAGTAAACCCAGGGAGCGCGGGTTGCCGCTCTTCGGCACGGCCCACAGTTCCAGGTCGCGGTCGGCAGGCACGGGCGCGTTGCCCACCATGCGTACCTCGAGCGCGCCGTGGCGGCTGTCGGCCGTCAGCAGCAGGGCCGTTTGCGCTTTCTCGTCCGTCAGGCTGGCCACATGGCTGATCTGCGGCGCGTCCATCACGCGCGTGGCCACGACGATCACCAGCAGCGCGGCGATGGCGCTCGAGGCCATGCCCAGGCCGCGCCAGAACGACAGCGAGTCGCCGAACAAGGACCAGCCGCCCTGCGGCGCCAGGTGCAGGCGCTGCTCGATCTGTTGCCACACGCGTTTGGGCGGCGCCACGGGCGTGGCGAATTCCGCCATCGGTTCCAGGCGCTGGCGCCATTCGTCCGTGATATTGCGCAAGTCGGCGTCGTTGTGCAGCCAGCCTTCGAAACGCCGCCGCGCGCCCCCTTTCAGGGTGCCCAGCACGTATTCGGCCGCCAGTTTCTGGCGCAGCGCGTCATTGCCGCGGATATTCATGATGCCTCCCGTTTTGCCAGGCACGTGCGCAGCCGTTCCAGGCTGCGGCGTATCCACGTCTTCACGGTGCCGATCGGCAGCGACATCTGCTGCGCCACTTCGCTGTGCGACAGGTCGTGATAGAAGGCCAGGGCGACCACCTGCCGGTGCAGCCCTTCCAGGGCCGACATGCAAAACGCCAGCGCCTTGGCGTCACCGCTCAGCTGCAGCGATTCGATCGGCGTGGCCTGGGGGTCCCGCAGTGCATTCATGACTTCGCTATCAAACTGTTCGGCATCGATTTCCACGGTATCGTCGCTGCGCCGCAGCACATCGAACGCCTTGTTGCGCACGATGGTGGCCATCCAGGTCATCGGCGCGGCCAGATGGCTCTGGTAAGCGGCGGCATTGTTCCAGATGGCGACGAACCCCTCTTGCAAGGCTTCTTCAGCGAGCTCTTGCTTATGCAATATACGCAGGGTGTAGCCAAATAGTTTCGATGATGTGGAGTTATATAGCTGGCGGAACGCCGTGGCGTCCTTGTTCCCGGTGGCAAGCAGCCAGGCTTTGAGTT
Source organism: Janthinobacterium sp. GW822-FHT07H11 (assembly GCF_058798615.1). Classification (NCBI taxonomy): domain Bacteria; kingdom Pseudomonadati; phylum Pseudomonadota; class Betaproteobacteria; order Burkholderiales; family Oxalobacteraceae; genus Janthinobacterium; species Janthinobacterium sp. GW822-FHT07H11. The sequence continues at coordinate 292,564 of NZ_CM179507.1, read as the reverse complement.
GCTGCGGGTCGAGCGATTGAGCGGCTGGGGACACGGCTGGCCTTCACAAGGTGAATGGAATCACGCCTGGGAAGGTTATAACGGTTTGGCAACACTTGGCAACAGGGTTTTGTGCCGTGTTCTCCTCGCCTTCAACGCCTCACAGAAGCGTAGCGAGCGAAAGTGAGTTGCGGCAGAGAAGCGGAACTGTGCTTGAGCACAGTGAGCATCGCAGGCTGCAAATCGCGACGCGCAGTAGCTTATGTGAGACGTTTAACCGGCGATGGCCGTTTCGAGTAGTTTATGCAGTTCGGCAAATTCCGGCTTGCCCACGTAGCGCTTGAGGATCTTGCCCTGCTTGTCGAGCACGAAGGTGGTGGGCGTGAGCGCCACGTCGCCGTAGGCCTTGGCCGCCTCGCCCGTCACGTCGAGCGCCACCTTGAACGGCAGCTGGCGCGTTTCGGCGAAGTTCAGCACGTAGTTGGCCGGATCGTATTTCATGGCCACGGCCACGAATTCCAGTCCCTGCCCCTTGTACTTGTTGTAGGTGTCGATCATGTCCGGCATTTCCGCCACGCAAGTCGTGCACGAGGTGGCCCAGAAATTGACCATGACCACCTTGCCGCGCAGGCTGGCCGAGGTGATCTTCTCGCCATGGATGCCGTGGAAGGTCACGTCCGGCGCGCTTTGCTTGTCGTTCAGCGACAGATAGCCGGCCGCCGCCACGCCCGCCACGAAGACGGCAATGAGGGCTGGCTTGATCCAGGACTTGCTTGCGGAGGGCGAAGTTGACATGGTTTTTAATAGAGTAGCGCTACGATGCGTCCATTATAGACGCATCGTCAGTCTGGCGCCGTAGGCCGGATGGGGGAGAACGCTTACTGCTGTACCGTATCGCTGACCGTGCTGGTGGTGCGTGCCGGTGCCGGATCGGGCTGCAATTGCTTCAGTTCCGCTTCCGAGATGTAGTCGAACAGCTTGACCACTTTCTGCACGCCGCCTACGCCGCGCGCCACGTCGGAGGCGACCGTGCCTTCCCGCTGGGTGACCCGGCCCATCAGGAAGACGGTGCCGTTTTCCGTGACGACCTTGAACGAGGCGGCCGAGATGGTTTTCATGTCGACCAGACTGGCCTTGACCTTGGTGGTGATCAAGGCATCGTTCGAGCGCGAGGTATAGCTGGCGGGGCCGGCGATGATCAGCTCATTGGCCACCGATTCCACGCCTTCGATATTGCGCACTTCGCGTTCGACGGCGTTTTTCATCGCCTCGTCGCGCACTTCGCCCGTCAGCAGGACGCGGCGGTTGAAGCTGGTGACATTCACATGGCCGGCGTCGCCGACGATGGAGGGGACGCGCGACTCGCCCTTCAGGGCGATCGACTTGTCTTCGGTCTGGGCACCCAGGGTGCGGCGGTCCGCCGCGGCAACGCCGCCCATCACGGCGCCACCGACCATCAGTTCGATGCAGCCGGTGAGCGAAGTGAGCATGGCGCCGCACAGCAGTGCGGTGGCCAGCGGGCGTTGTACGCGTTTCCAGCCTGGGCCAGTACCGAATTTAGTCATTCACGTCTCCTCCGAATAGCGCGACGTCGATGCCGTCGCAGATGCAGTGTATGGTGGTCAGGTGGACTTCCTGGATGCGCGCCGTGCGTTCGGCCGGCACGCAGATATGCACGTCGGCGTCCGTCAGCATCTTGCCGATGGCGCCGCCGTCCTTGCCCGTCAGCGCCACGACGCGCATTTCGCGCTCGAGCGCCGCTTCCACGGCCGCCATCACGTTGGCCGAATTGCCCGACGTGGAAATGGCCAGCAGGATGTCGCCGGCCTGGCCGAAGGCCTGCACCTGCTTCGAGAAAATCTCGCGGTAGCTGTAGTCGTTGGCCACGGCCGTCAGGATCGAGGTGTCCGTCGTCAGCGCCAGGGCCGGCAGCGGAAAGCGCTCGCGCTCGAAGCGGCCTACCAGCTCGGCTGCGAAATGCTGGCAGTCGGCGGCGGAACCGCCATTGCCGCAGGCGAGAATCTTGTTGCCGTTGGACAATGCATAAAACATCAGGTCGATCGCCTGCGCAATGGGTTGCGCCAGTACGGTGGCGGCCTGGATCTTGAGTTCGGCACTTTCGTGGAAGTGCGAGAGGATGCGTTGATTATTCATAGTCTGCCGATTATAGTGCAGGCGCGCGGCATGGCGGACAAGCACTGTTAAAAATGCTTACATATCGAGGATGTTCTTCAGCCAGCTGATGCGCCCGCCATCGATGGCCAGCGCATCGAAACGGCAAGGCGGCACGGTTTTTTGCCGTAGCAGCCAGGTTTGCGCCGCCACCACCATGCGCCGCTGCTTGGCCGGCGTGATGCTGGCCAGGGCGCCGCCGAAGGTGGCACGGCTGCGTAGCCGCACTTCGACGAAAACGATGGCGTCGCCATCGCGCATGACCAGATCCAGCTCGCCGCCCTTGCATAGATAATTACGTTCCAGCAGCACCAAGCCTTGCAGCAGCAGATACGCGAGCGCATCGTCTTCTCCCTGTCGTCCCCGTGCCTGCTTATTCTGGAACGGCAGGGGTGGCATGGCGTGTCCTTATTGGGCCGGTGGCAAGGCGACAGGCGCGGGCGCGGCCGGCGGCCAGGTGCCCAGCACGCCCTGCTGGTAGGTGGCGGCCTGTTCCGTGCGTTCGAACACGCTTTGATCGTTCTCAAAGCGCACGGCCAGGCGGCCCGTCACGCCATCGAGCGTGAACGGCGCATTCGGCCGCAGCGCCACTTCGCGCGCCACGCGGAAGGCATCGATGCCCAGCGCGTACAGGCGTTCCATGTCGGCCGTCAGACGGCGTTCGCCCGGCTGCGGCGGTTGCGGATACACCATCACCTGCGGATGGTCGCGCTGCACCTGCCATGGCAGGTCCAGCAGGCGCGCGCCATCGAGTTCGGGGCCGCTGGCGCCGCGCCCGGCGCCGGGGTTCAGTGACGAGGTGCCGTACAGGGGCAGCTCGCTGCCGATGGCCACGCGCAGCTGGCGCGCCTGGTCGGCGTCGAGCGCGGCAAACAGCAGGCCCGGCGGCGTGGCGGCCAGGCGCGCGCGCAGCTGCACCAGCTCGGCATCGCCGAGGTAGCCATTCGTGGCCGTCAAGTCCATCACCTCGACCTTGCCGCCCTGGCGCAGCCATTCCTGCTTGAAGGCGGCGCTGGTGCGGCGCTGCGACGGCGAACCGGCCGACAGGATCAGCGCGCTGGCGCCCGGCTGTTCGCTGGCGGCCCAGGCGGCCACCTGGCGCGCTTCCGCCTCGATCGACAGGCCCATCACCAGCAGCTTGGCCGGCAGGCGCGCCTCGCCTCGGTTGTCCGGGTGGTTCAGGGCGATCGTCGGCTTGCGTACCAGGTCGCTGTTCGCCACGGCCGTGACGGCCGAGCGCGACAACGGCCCCACGACGATGTCCTGTTCTTCTTGTGCTTGCGCAAACTTGTTCAGCACGTCGGTGCTGCCGTCGCCCGTGTCGATCACCGTCACTTCGAAGCCGCTGCGGTCGCGTTCATACGCGGCCATGAAGCCGGCGCGCAGCAATTCGGCGGCCGGGCCCAGGGTGTCCGAGCGCAGCGGCAGCAGCAGGCCGATGTGGTGGACCTTGCCGTCGGCCGGCGCCGGCGCCGTGGCGGCCGGCATGTCCTGCGGCGTGCCGGTGGCCGGCTTGGTGCTGATGGGCGCCAGCGGCGCGCCATTGCCGTCATACGCGGTAATATCGGGCACGGCCACGGCAAACGTCACCGGTTCGGGCGCTTGTGGCTTGGGCGGCAGCGGCTTCGGTGGCGGCAGCGCCCTTGTGTTAGATTCAATAGGCGCGCACAATTGCCCGGGCGCGTCGCAAGGCGTGCTGCAAGCGCTCAGCATGCCGGTCGCGGCACAAACAAGCAGTAACTTCACACTATTAGCAAGCATTCAACCTCCAAAATGACCGTACAAGAAATCAGTTCCATCGCCAGCCTGCCCATCATGACAGAGGCCGCGCACCAGGTCTATCCTATCGCAACATTGTATGTAGTGGCCACGCCGATCGGCAATGTGACCGATATCAGCCTGCGCGCGCTGCACTTGCTGAGCCTTGCCGATGCCGTCGCCTGTGAAGATACGCGCAATACGGCGCACCTGATGACACGCTTTGGCTTGAACAAGCCATTGATTGCGGCACATCAACATAACGAGCGCGAAGTGGCGCAGACTTTGATCGCGCGCCTGCACGCGGGCGAACGCATCGCCCTCGTCTCCGACGCGGGCACGCCGGCCGTCTCCGACCCCGGCGCGCGCATCGTCGACGCCGTGCGCGCGGCGGGCCTGCGCGTGCTGCCCCTGCCCGGCCCGTCGGCGGCCATCACCGCCATTTCCGCCAGCGGCCTGTTGAATGACCAGTTCTACTTTGTCGGCTTCCTGCCGGCCAAGTCCAAGCAGCGCGAAAACATCTTGCACAGCCTGCGCGGCGTGACGGCGACCATGGTGTTCTACGAGGCGCCGCACCGCATCCTCGATTGCGCCACGGCCCTGGCCGAAGCGTTCGAGCCGACACGCCAGGTGGTGTTCGCACGCGAGCTGACGAAACTGTTCGAGGAAATCCACCGCTGCCCCCTGTCGGAAGCGGAAAGCTGGATCCGTGCCGACGCGCACCGCGAAAAGGGAGAATTCGTCATCCTGCTCGAAGGCGCCACCGAAGCGCAGGACGCGGAAGACGTGGAAGCGGAACGCATCCTCAATATCCTGCTGGCCGAATGCAGCGTCAAGCAAGCGGCGAATCTGACGGCGCAAATCACGGGCCGCAAGAAAAACGCCCTGTATGAGCGGGCGTTGCAGTTGAAGGGGCAGGAATAATTTTTCCAACATACCCATTTTGGGTAGGATCATGCCCAAGTGGGTATGTTATTAAATTTTCACCACTTGCAACCGCTATCCTTCTTGTCCAGCAACATCAGCACGGGCGCCAGCAAGCCTGCCCCGGAATAGGCGGTGCGGCAATCGCCGCGTTTGCCTTGCGCAATGTCGCGCGCCAGCTGGGTTTCCGTTTGCAGCGGCTTGTCGGGGATTTGCCCCACGGCCGTGCCCACCTTGGACGGGTCGCGTTCGCCCGCCATCTTGCGTGCCGTGCGTCTGGCCGCATCCATGTCGAACTTCGGCGTTTCCGCAGTTTCTTGCCTGAAGGTGTCGGGACTGGCCGCCGGCATGGCCGGTGAGGCCGGGACAACCGTGATGGCTTGCGGGCTGGATGCTGGCGCGGTGGCTGGCGCCGGTGTTTCGCGGGCCGTGGCGTGTTTCGGCTTGCTGACGGGTTTGGCTTCGCGCTTCGGCTTGACCACCTCGACAGGCGGCGGGGGCTTGGCGGCCAGCGGACGTATCCACACGGCGATCGATTCCACGCGCGGCGCCGCATCCGGCGGCGCGGGCGGCGGCACATAACGCCACAGGTAGATCAAGGCGCCATGCAGCAGCAAGGACACGCCGACGCCCAGCGCGATGCCGCGGCGATTCGGCAAGGGCCTGCCATCGTCGCTTCTTTCTATCCTGAACTCCATTGCCGTCGTCGCCTTCATGTGTGTCGGGAAAACCTGCCAAGCCAGTGTCGCATACTTGCATCGTTTTGAAAAATACATGAGTTGCAGTGCCGCGCGTAAATAATTTACACAGAGTTTCACCTGACCCTTGACCGAAGTCGATACGGCCTGTATTATCTTGGTCTTCGGAGTGTGGCGCAGCCCGGTAGCGCACCTGGTTTGGGACCAGGGGGTCCAAGGTTCGAATCCTTGTACTCCGACCAAATTTGTAGAAAAAAACCCAAGAGTTTCGGCTCTTGGGTTTTTTTTCGTCTGTATGGGTCATGTTGCGGGTCACATTGGTCGGGTAGGTCGGGTTAGCGCAAAGCGCGTAACCCGACAACAGTGTTGGCCATGGCCCGGGTGGCGTCGGATTACGCGTGGCTCCGCCACGCTAATCCGACCTACGCCGCGAGGCGTTTCGCCGCAATCGCATTGCCGGCGCGGCTGGAGCCCTTGCGCCCCAGCTGCTGCGAGATGAACTGCCCCGCGTCCACCACCAGGTCCAGGTCGATGCCGGTGGCAATGCCCAGTCCCTGCATCATGTACAGCACGTCCTCGGTGGCCACGTTGCCGGTGGCGCCCTTGGCGTACGGACAGCCGCCCAGGCCTGACACCGACGAATGATAAATCGCAATGCCCACCTCCAGGCTGGCGTAGATATTCGCCAGCGCCTGGCCGTAGGTGTCGTGGAAGTGGCCGGACAGGCCGCCCACGTGGAAAGCCGCAATGGCGCGCTGCATTACCGCCTGCGTCTTTCTCGGCGTGGCCACGCCGATGGTGTCGGCGATGTCGATCTCGTCGCAACCGAGGTCGCGCATGCGGCCCACCACGTCGGCCACGGCATCGAGCGGCACGTCCCCCTGGTAGGGGCAGCCGAAGGCGCAGCTGATGCTGCCGCGCAGGCGCAGGCCGTGTTCCTTGGCCGCCTTGGCCACGCCTTCGAAGCGGGCGATCGATTCGGCGATCGAGCAATTGATGTTCTTTTGCGAGAACGCTTCCGATGCCGAGCCGAAGATCACCACTTCATCGGCCTTCGCCGCCAGCGCGGCCTCGAAACCCTGCATGTTCGGCGTCAGCGCCGAATAAATGGTGCCCGGGCGGCGCGCGATCTTGTCCATCACTTCCGCGCTGGTGGCCATCTGCGGCACCCATTTCGGTGAGACGAACGACGCCGCCTCGATATTGGCGAAGCCGGCCAGGGTCAATCGGTCGACCAGCTCGATCTTGACGGCGGCGCTGATGGTTTCCTTCTCGTTTTGCAGGCCGTCGCGCGGACCCACTTCGACGATCTTGACCTGCCTGGGCAAACTGGTAATAGGGTTCATCTCAATATCCTTGCAAACGGTTGACGGTGCCGGCGACAGAGTCTCCGGCGTGCAGGCGGCGCATCTTGGCGGCGATCTGCGCCACGCTTTCGCGGCGCAGGGTGGCGGCCGAAATATGCGGCGTGATGGTGATGCGCGGTTCTTGCCAGAACGGGTGCTGTTGCGGCAGCGGCTCGTTGCGGAACACGTCCAGGGTCGCCCCGGCGATATGCCCGGAGCGGATCAGGGTCAATAAGTCCGGCTCGGCCAGATGCGCGCCGCGCGCGACGTTGATGACGTAGGCGCCCGGCAGCAGCATGGACAGGCGGGCGCGGTCGAGCAGGTTGTGCGTGTCCGGCGTGAGCGGCAGCATGCACACCAGCACGCGCGTGCCGCGCAAGAAGGCATCGAGCCCCTCCTCGCCCGCGAAGCACGCCACGCCATCGATGTGCTTCTGGCTGCGGCTCCAGCCGCGCAGCGGGAATTCGAACTGCGCCAGCGCCTGCAGCACGCGCGTGCCCAGCACGCCCATCCCCAGCACGCCGACGGGGAAATCCATCTTGTCGAAGGCGGGCAGCGGCTGCCAGATGCCGGCGCGGCCCTGCGCCTCGTAGTCGTCGAAGCGGCGGAAGTGGCGCAGCACGGCGTGGCTCACATATTCGGCCATCTGCACGCCCATGCCCGCGTCATCGAGGCGCACCAGCGGCACGTGGGCGGGCAGCGCGTCGCCGAACTTCAACAGCGCGTCGACGCCGGCGCCCGTGTTGAAGATGGCCTTGACTTCGCTCAATGCGGGCAGCATGGCGGCGGGCGGCTGCCACACGACGGCGTAGTCGCACGGCGCGAAGGTCTCGCCTTCGCGCCAGAAGACAATCTCGGCTTCGGGCAGCAAGTCGCGGAAATCGCTGATCCACGCCGCTTCCTTGCCGTCCGACCGTTGTAAAAGAATGCGCATGGACGTTTCCAAGGGCGCCCCTTACGCGGCAGCCTTGAAGGCCAGCAGCGGCGCGCCGTCGGCCACCTGGTCGCCGACCGCATACAGCACGTCTTCCACCAGGCCGTCGTGCGGCGCGGCGATCGTGTGCTCCATCTTCATCGCTTCCATGATGACCAGCGGCTCGCCCTTCTTGACGTCTTGCCCCTTGTTCACCAGCACGGCGACGACCTTGCCCGGCATCGGCGCCGTCAGGCGGCCGCCTTCCGCTTCCGTTTCGCCCGCATGCGCCATCGGGTCGCTGTAATGCAGGGTGTAGTGCAAGCCGCCGGTGAATACGTGGAACTGCTCGCCGTCGCGCAGCACCGTGCCGTGCACGGCACGCTCACCGAGCTTGATGTGCAGCTCGTTGCCTTTGCGCGCCGTCAAGCTCAGGGGCTGGCCGTTGAACAGCCAGCCATCGGTCTTGTAGGCGATGCGCGCGGCATAGGCCTTGCTGTCGCCGGCCAGCGCGAATTCATCGGCGAACGCCAGGCTGCGGCCCAGGGTGCTGTTCAGGCGCCAGCCCAGGGCATTGCCCCACGGGTCGGCGGGGTTGCTCGACTGCGCTTCGGACGCCGCTTTTTCTTGCGTCAGCAGGCTGACTGCCGCCAGCGCCAGGGCCGTGTCGGGCGCCGCCTGCAGGGCGGGGAACAGCGACGCCTGATTGCGCTCGATCAAACCCGTATCGAGGTCGGCGCTGGCAAACGCCTGGCCTTCCACCAGGCGCTTCAAAAAGGCGATATTGCTGGCCAGGCCGACGATCTGGTAGTCGGCCAGCGCCTGCGCCATGCGCGCCAGCGCCTCGCGGCGGTCCGCGCCCCAGACGATCAGCTTGGCGATCATCGGGTCGTAGAATGGCGAGATGGCGTCGCCTTCGCGCACGCCCGAATCGATGCGCACGGCGGCCGGCACCACGGTGCCGCCCAGCTCGAACGTGACGGCTTGCGGCGACTGCATGTGGCGCAGGGTGCCGATCGACGGCAAAAAGCCCTTTTCAGGATTTTCCGCATAGATGCGCGCTTCGATGGCGTGGCCATGGATCGTCAATTCGCTTTGTTTTTTCGGCAGCGGCTCGCCAAAGGCGACGCGCAGCTGCCATTCCACCAGGTCGGTGCCGGTGATCATTTCCGTCACCGGGTGTTCCACCTGCAGGCGCGTGTTCATCTCCATGAAATAGAACGAACCGTCCTGGTTGGCGATGAATTCCACCGTGCCCGCGCCCACGTAGCCGACGGCCTTGGCGGCGGCGACGGCCGCCTCGCCCATGGCGGCGCGGCGCTCCGCCGGCATGCCCGGCGCCGGCGCCTCTTCCAGCACCTTTTGATGGCGGCGCTGCACCGAGCAATCGCGCTCGAACAGGTAGATGCAGTTGCCGAGCGTGTCGGCAAACACCTGGATTTCGATATGGCGCGGGCGTGACAGGTATTTTTCAGCCAGTACCTTGTCGTCGCCGAAAGAGCTGATCGCTTCGCGCTTGCACGAGGCCAGCGCCGCCTTGAAGTCGGCGCTGTTCTCGATGACGCGCATGCCCTTGCCGCCGCCGCCGGCGGACGCCTTCAGCAGCACGGGGTAGCCGATCTTGTCGGCTTGTCCGTGCAAGAAGTCCGCATCCTGATTCTCGCCGTGGTAGCCGGGCACCAGCGGCACGTTGGCTTTCTCCATCAGCGACTTGGCCGCCGATTTCGAGCCCATGGCGCGCATGGCGGAGGCCGGCGGGCCGATGAAGACCAGGCCCGCCGCCTGGCAGGCGTCGGCGAAGTCGGCGTTTTCGGACAAAAAGCCGTAGCCGGGGTGGATCGCCTGGGCGCCCGTGGCCAGCGCCACGGCGATGATCTTGTCGCCGCACAGATAGCTTTCCTTGGCCGGCGCAGGGCCGATCAGCACCGCTTCGTCGCACACGGCGACGTGCTTGGCGTTGGCATCCGCTTCCGAATACACGGCGACGGTCTGTATGCCCATGCGGCGGGCGGTAGCGGCGACACGGCAGGCGATTTCGCCGCGGTTGGCGATCAGGATTTTAGTGAACATGGTCTCTCTCTATTCTCTCAAAAAGGGGCAGCTGTCTCTTGGTGGACGTTGTCTGCTGGTTTGTCGGTTTACGCGCTTTGCGCTAAACCGACCTACGCATGGTGAGGCTCGATATCGTAGGTCGGGTTAGCCGGCACGGCGTAACCCGACAAGGCTGTCATCAGCAGCCGCACTTCTCTTTCTGTACCGAGTCCAGCATGGCGCCGCGCGTCTGCAGGCCCAGTTTGTTCAACAAGACGCGGTCGTCTTCCGCTTCCGGGTTGTCGGTGGTGAGCAGCTTGTCGCCGTAGAAGATGGAGTTGGCGCCGGCCAGGAAGCACATGGCTTGCACGGCTTCGCCCATCTGGCGCCGGCCGGCCGACAAACGCACGCGCGCTTTCGGCATGGTGATGCGGGCCACGGCGATCGTGCGCACGAATTCGAACGGGTCGAGCGCTTCCATGCCATACAAAGGCGTGCCTTCCACCTGCACCAGGTGGTTGACGGGCACCGATTCCGGATACGGATTCAGGTTCGCCAGTTGGGCGATCAGGCCCGCGCGCTGCAGACGCGTTTCGCCCATGCCGACGATGCCGCCGCAGCACACTTTCAAGCCCGCTTCGCGCACGCGGCCCAAGGTATCGAGGCGGTCCTGGTATTCGCGCGTGGAGATGACGTTGTCGTAGAACTCGGGCGCCGTGTCGAGGTTATGGTTGTAGAAGTCCAGGCCCGCGTTTTTCAGGCGGTCCGCTTGTCCCTCTTCCAGCATGCCCAAAGTAGCGCAGGTTTCCAGGCCCAGCGCCTTGACCTTGGTCACCATCTCTTCGACTTTTTCCATGTCGCGCTCTTTCGGGCTGCGCCAGGCGGCGCCCATGCAGAAGCGCGTGGCGCCGTTGGCTTTCGCCTGGCGGGCCGCGTCGAGCACCGTGTCGATGTCGAGGATTTTCTTCGCTTCCACGCCCGTGTCGTAGCGGGCCGCCTGCGGGCAGTAGCCGCAGTCTTCCTCGCAGCCGCCCGTCTTGATCGACAACAGGGTCGCCAGTTCCACGTCGCCGTCGGGGAAGTTGACGCGGTGGGTTTGCTGGGCCTTGAACATCAAGTCATTGAATGGCAGGTCGAACAGGGCCAGCACGTCGGCGACGGGCCAGGTAGCCGCTTCGGGCACGGTGATACGCGCTGCCGGGCGGTGCAGTTCGACGGTTTTTGCTGCTTCTTGGACGTGAGACATGTGATTCCTTCGTTTCTATTTTTTAGCTACATTAAGTGTTGGGATGCTGCGCCGGCCAGTTGGGCAAGCCGGTGAAATCGAGATACGCGGCCGCCGCTTCCGCGCTCGGTTGCGCCAGGCGCGGCACCCTGCCCAGCAGCGGCGCCGGGATGCGCTCGATCAGCGCATCGATATTTTCGTCGAGGAAGCGCATTTCCACTTCCAGGGTGTTGGCGACCCAGCCGATCACCGTCAGGCCGCGCGCTTCGATGGCTTCCACCGTCAGCAAGGCCTGGCTGATGCAGCCCAAACGCATGCCAACCACGAGGATCACGGGCAGATCGAGCTGCTGCGCCAGGTCGGCCGAATCGAAACCGGGCGACAGGGGCACGCGGAATCCGCCCACGCCTTCGACCACGACGGCGTCCGAGGCGGCGGCGATTTCCAGGTAGGCGGCCAGGATGGGCACCGATTCGATGCGCACGCCTTCGAGCGCGGCGGCGATGTGCGGCGCGGCCGGTTCCTTGAGCATGTAGGGCGTGGTGATATTGCGCAGCATGGTGACGTTGCCGGCGGCGATCAGGCTGTCGGCGTCTTCATTATGCAGTTCGCCGTCGCGCATCTCGGCGCCGGCGGCCACGGGCTTCATGCCGCAGGCGCGCACGCCGCGCGCCACCAGCGCATGCAGCAGGGCCGACGAGGTCAAGGTCTTGCCGATTTCCGTGTCGGTGCCGGTGACGAAACAGGCAAAGCGCGATGGCAGGCCGGTGGCTGCCGGCGCAGGCTGCACGGCCGGCGCCAGGTCCGCCAGCACTTCCGCCACGATGGGGTCATCAAGGCTCATGGCGAGTCCTTTCCAGGGTGTTGACTGCGTTGATCAATTGCGCCACTTCCTGCGCCGTGTGGCCGGCCGACAGGGTCACGCGCAGGCGCGCCGTGCCGGCAGGGACGGTAGGCGGGCGGATGGCGCCGACCCACAGGCCTTGCTGGTACAGGGTGGCGGCGATATCGAGCATGTCCGCATTCTCGCCGATGATGACGGGCTGGATGGCGGAGAGCGATGGCAAGGCTTGCCAGCGTTGCAGCTGCAAGCCCTCGTTCCATTGCGCCACCAGCGCCGCCAGGTGGGCGCGGCGCTGCCGGCCTTCCTCGCCGGCGATGATGTCCAGGCTGGCCAGCAGCGCGTGCGCCAGCGCGGGCGCGGCCGCCGTCGTGAAGATGTAGGGACGGGCCTTCTGGATCAGCGTGTCGATCACGGCTTCATGTGCGCAAACAAAGGCGCCGCCCACGCCGGCCGATTTGCCCAGCGTGCCCACGTAGACCAGGTAGGGCGAATGCAGGCCGAAGTGTTCGAGGGCGCCACGGCCATTGGTGCCCAGCGCGCCGAAGCCGTGCGCATCATCGACCACCAGCCAGGCGCCATAGCGCTCGCACAGGGCCAGCAGCGCGGGCAGCGGCGCCAGGTCGCCATCCATGCTGAAGACGCTGTCGGTGACGACGATTTTCGTTTGTGCCGTGCTGGCCGCCAGCAGCACCGCCAGGGCATCGAGGTCCGCGTGCGGATACACGCGCGTCTTGACGCGGGACAAACGCGTGCCGTCGATCAGCGAAGCGTGGTTCAGCGCTTCCGAGAAGATCTCGGCTTCCGCATCGCCCGCCGACAGGGCCGTCAGCACGGCCAGATTGGCCATGTAGCCGGTGCAGAAATACAGCGCGCGCGCGTTTTCCAGGTTGGCGCCGACAAACGTCGCCAGCCGTTCTTCCAGCTGTGCGTGGGCGCGGCTGTGGCCGCTGATCAGGTGCGACGCGCCGCTGCCGGCGCCATACAGGTCGGCGCCCTCTTTCAGCGCGGCGACGATGCGCGGATGCGACGCCAGGCCCAGGTAGTCATTGCTGCAGAAGGCCAGCATGTCGCGGCCATCGACCGTCAGGCGCGGCGCGCACGGCGTGTCGACGGTGCGGCGGCGGCGGATCAGGCTACGCTCTTCCAGCCCCTGCAATTGCTGTTTCAAGCGCGTGAGCAGTTCCATCTCAGGCTCCGATCACTTTGTTGAAGACGGCCAAGGTCTGCCGGCCCAGGCCCGCGATCTCTGCGTCGTCGAGGATGTAGGGCGGCATCAGGTACACGGTGGAGCCGATGGGGCGCATCAGCAGTTCGTGTTCCAGCGCCGTGCTGAAGAAGCGGCGCGAAAAATCGGGCGCCGCATCGACGGCGTCAAACGCCCAGATCATGCCCTGCTGGCGGAAATGCTTGACTTTTTCATGCTGCGCCAGCGGCGCCAGGGCTTGCGTGATCTTGTCGGCGCGCACGCGGTTGGTGGCCAGCACGTCGTCTTCCTCGAAGATGGAAAGCGTCGCCAGCGCCGCGCGGCAGGCCAGCGGATTGCCCGTGTACGAGTGCGAATGCAAAAAGCCGCGGCGCACGTCGGTGCTGTAGAACGCCTGATAAATATCTTCGCGCGTCATCACCAGGGACAGGGGCAAATAGCCGCCGCTGATGCCCTTGGACAGACAGACGAAGTCGGGCCAGATGCCGGCCTGCTCGCACGCAAAGAAGGTGCCCGTGCGGCCGCAGCCGACGGCGATTTCGTCGAGGATCAGATGGACTTGATAACGGTCGCACAGGTCGCGCACCAGCGACAGGTACAGCGGGTCGTGCATGGCCATGCCGGTGGCGCACTGCACCAGCGGCTCGATGATGATGGCGGCGATTTTGTCCGCTTTTTCCTGGAACAGCCGTTCCACGTCGGTGGCGGCGCGGCGGGCCACGTCCTGCGCCGATTCGGTGTCAGCCGCCTGGCGGAAGTCGGGCGACATCACCGTCTGCGTGGCGCGCAGCAGGGGACCGTAGGCATCCTTGAACAGGGCGACGTCGGTGACGGCCAGGGCGCCGATGGTTTCGCCGTGGTAGCTGCCTTTTAAACAGACGAATTCCTGTTTTTCACTCTTGCCGCTGTTGCGCCAGGCGTGAAAGCTCATTTTCAGGGCGATTTCCACGGCCGAGGCGCCGTCGGACGCATAAAAACTGTGACCGAGCACGCCATTGGTGAGCGCGGAGAGCTTTTCCGACAGCTCGATCACCGGTTCATGCGTGAAACCGGCCAGCATCGCGTGTTCCAGCCGGTCCAATTGGTCCTTGAGTTCCGCATTGATGCGCGGATTGGCGTGGCCGAACAGGTTCACCCACCAGGAGCTGATGGCGTCCAGGTAGCGTCGTCCTTCGTGGTCATACAGCCAGGCGCCGCGGCCATGGCTGACGGGGATGAGCGGTACAGTCTCGTGATGCTGCATTTGCGTGCACGGATGCCACACGCTGCGCAGACTGCGTTCGACCCAGCCCGATTGTTTTTCTGCTTTCAAAACTGCTCCAATGATTTTCTTAATCCATGAGCTTTGGACTATTAACTAGCCCATGAGCCAACCCGGCTTGCGCTTGTCGAGGAAGGATTGCACGCCTTCGCGTCCCTGCTCCGAGGCGCGGATCTGCGCGATGCGCTCGGCGGTGTCCGCCAGCAGCGCATCGTCGACGGGCTGGCCAACGATTTCGCGCACCAGCGTTTTCGCTTGCGCCACGGCGTGCGGGCTGTTGCCCGTCAGCGCCTTGAGCACCTCGGCCGTTTTCGCGTCCAGCGCGCTTGCCTCGACTACCTCGTGGGCAAAGCCGATGCGCAGCGCTTCCCGGGCGGAGAATCGCTCCGCCGTCAGGAAATAGCGGCGTGCCGCGTTTTCGCCCATGGCCTTGATGACATACGGTGAAATAGTGGCCGGGATCAGTCCCAGCCGCACTTCGCTCAGGCAGAAATGCACGTCTTCCGCAACCAGAATGATATCGCATGCGGCGACCAGGCCCATGCCGCCCGCATAACAGTCGCCCTGGATCTTCGCCACGACGGGTTTCGGACACAGGTAAATCGTGCGCAGCATCTGCGCCAGCTGCAGCGCGTCGGCCTGGTTTTCGGCATGCGTATAGCCGGCCATCTTCTTCATCCAGTTCAGGTCCGCGCCGGCGCAAAAAGCCGCGCCATTGGCCGCGAGCACGATGGCGCGCACCATCTCGCTGCGTCCCAGCCCCTCGAAGGCGCGCGCCAGTTCGGCGATCGTCGTCTCGTTGAAGGCATTGCGCACGTCGGGGCGGTTCAGGGTCACGGTGGCGACATTGCCCTCGATGACCAGCTTTAAGGTTTCAAATTCCATGATCTTCTCCCTGAATGCCGCTTACATGCGGAATACGCCGAACTTCGTGTCCGGAATTTCCGCGTTGAGCGCCGCCGACAGGCCCAGGCCCAGCACCATGCGGGTGTCGGCCGGGTCGATCACGCCATCGTCCCACAGGCGCGCGGTGGCGTAGTACGGGTGGCCCTGGTGTTCGTATTGCTCCTTGATCGGCTGCTTGAACGCCGCTTCCTCGTCCGCGCTCCATGCGCCGCCCTTGCCTTCGATGCCGTCGCGCTTGACGGTGGCCAGCACGGAGGCCGCCTGGTCGCCGCCCATGACGGAAATGCGCGCATTGGGCCACATCCACATGAAACGGGGGGAAAACGCGCGGCCGCACATGCCGTAGTTGCCGGCGCCGAAGCTGCCGCCGATGATCACCGTGAATTTCGGCACGGCCGCCGTGGCCACGGCGGTCACCATCTTGGCGCCATTGCGGGCGATGCCTTCGTTTTCGTATTTGCGGCCCACCATGAAGCCCGTGATATTTTGCAAAAACACCAGGGGGATCTTGCGCTGGCAGCACAATTCGATGAAATGCGTGCCTTTCAAGGCCGATTCGGAGAACAGGATGCCGTTATTGGCGATGATGCCGACCTTGACGCCATAGATGTGCGCGAAACCGCAGATCAGGGTGGTGCCGTAGCGGGCCTTGAATTCGTCGAAATCGCTGCCGTCGACGATGCGCGCGATCACCTCGCGCACGTCAAACGGCTTGCGCGTGTCGACGGGGATCACGCCATACAGTTCCTGCGTCGGATATTTCGGCTCGACGGACTCGCGCAACGCCATCTGCTGCGGTTTTTTGCGATTCAGGTTCGAGACGATGGTGCGCGCCAGCGACAGCGCGTGCAAATCGTTCTGCGCCAGGTGGTCGACCACGCCCGACAAGCGCGTGTGCACGTCGCCACCGCCCAGGTCTTCGGCCGTCACCACTTCGCCCGTGGCCGCTTTGACCAGCGGCGGGCCGCCGAGGAAGATCGTGCCCTGCTCCTTGACGATGATCGATTCGTCGCTCATGGCCGGCACGTAGGCGCCGCCCGCCGTGCAAGAGCCCATCACGACGGCGATCTGCGGGATGCCCTTGGCCGACAGATTCGCCTGGTTATAGAAGATGCGGCCGAAATGGTCGCGGTCGGGGAAGACGTCGTCCTGGTTCGGCAGGTTGGCGCCGCCCGAATCGACCAGGTAGATGCAGGGCAGGTTGTTCTGGTCGGCGATTTCCTGGGCGCGCAAATGCTTTTTGACCGTCATCGGGTAATAGGTGCCGCCCTTGACGGTAGCGTCGTTGCAGACGATGACGCATTCCTGGCCCGAGACCCTGCCGATGCCGGTGATGATGCCGGCGGCGGGCGCCGCGTCGACGCCCTTGGCGTCCTGGTACATGGCGTAGGCCGCCATCTGGGAAAACTCGAGGAAGGGCGTGCCGGGATCGAGCAGCATCTGGACTCTGTCGCGCGGCAGCAGTTTTCCCCGCGCCAGGTGCTTGGCCGCCGCCGCTTCGCCGCCGCCGGCCGCGATCTTTTCCACCTTGTCGCGCAAATCGTCGACGATGGCTTGCATGGCCGCGGCATTGGCCTTGAAATCTTCACTGCGCGGATTGAGTTTGCTTTCGATGTGCGGCATTGCGGTTCCTTTTTATGATCGCCCGGTCTCTCGGGTCGCGCTATTCGGGAAAACTGCCGTCGAGATAAAACCAGCGCAGGGTGCCACCGCCCTCGCCCGCCTCGCGCACGAAGCGGCTCACCTCATGCAGGCGGTGCGCGCGGCCGTTGACCTTGTAGCGGGCCACGAATTCCACGGTGTCGCGGTGTATCTCTTCGGCTTGATCTGCTGATTCTGCTTTACGTTGACGTAAACGTAAAGCAGATTTTACCTCAAGTCCCAGCCAGTGGACTTTTTCTTCTTCGGCAAACAAGGCGTCGGCGGGACGGGTGCTGGCATGCCAGGTGGCGCGCAGATAGGGCTCGTCGCGCAAGGTAAACGCCGTGTAGCGCGAGCGCATCAGGGCTTCGGCCGTGGGCGGCAAGGCGTCGCCCGCGATATACGGGCCGCAGCAGCTGGCGTAGGAGGCGCCGCCGCAGGGGCAGGCGGACAATTTCGAAGGTGTGGGCATGCGTGGCAATATGGAACAGAAAAGAGGGAACAGGAAAGTTCCGCAATTATCCGCCATATCGGCAGCAGCGCGTGCGCGCCGCCTTGGCGGCTATTTTTTCGGACTGAGGAAGTCCAGCGCGAACGGCGGCGCCTTGTTCTGCATCAAATCGGCCAGGATGCGCGCCGTGCCGGCGGCAAAGGTAAAGCCCAGCGGACCGTGGCCCACGTTGAGCCACAGGTTCGCCACTTTGCTGGCGCCCACCAGCGGCGCGCTGTTCGGCGTGGCGGGGCGCAGGCCGGCCCAGGCCGTGGCCTGGTCGTAATCGGCGCCGTGCGGCATGGCTTCGCGCGCCAGCCGCGTCAGGCCGGCGATGCGGTTCCAGGCTATGCGGTTGTCGGCGCCCACCATATCGACCATGGCGGCCACGCGCAAGTCGCCGCCTATGCGCGCATACAGCACCTTGCGCTCGAAATCCGTGATGCTGATCTCGGGCGCCCGGTCCTGTGCGCGGATGGGCGCCGTCAGGCTGTAGCCTTTCAGCGGGTACAAAGGCAGGTAGACGCCCGCCGTGGCGGCCAGGTCGCGGCTCTGGATGCCGGCTGCCAGCACATAATGGTCCGCTTGCAGCAGGCCCAGGCTGGTGTCGACGCCCGTGATCCTGCCCTTGTGCGTGAGGAGGCGGCGCGCCTCGCCTTTCAAGATGAGCGAACAATTCGGGTGCTGCAGCAAGCGCGCTTCCAGCGCCAGGCAAAAAGCGTGGCAATCGGCCACCGCCTCGCCTTGCGTAAAAATGCCGCCGGCCAGTGCGCCCTGCAAGGCGGCCAGCGCCGGTTCGCGCTGTACGGCTTCCTGCGGCGACAAGACGATGCGCGCCTCTTCCGATTCCGGCCGCGCCACGGCCCGCTGGAAGATGGCGGGCGAGCGGTAGACGATGAGTTTGCCCGCGTCGCGCCAGGCATACGCTTCGGGCGCCACCGTCAATTCCAGCTGCGCCATGCCGGCGCGGCTTAATTCGCCCAGTTGCAGCAGCTTGGCCGTCGTGCGGGCATTGCTGGCGCTGTTGCAATTGCGCAAGAAACTGGCCAGCCAACGCCATTGGCGCCAGTCCGCCTCGGGACGGAAGCGCAGCGGGCCATCTTTCTGCAGCAGCCATTGCAGGGCTTTCAAGGGCACGCCCGCGTCGGCCAGCGGTGCCACATAGCGATAGCTGAGCTGGCCGCCATTGCGGTAGCTGGCGGCGATCGCCACCTGTTCATTGCGTTCCAGTAGCGTGACCCTGTAGCCGGCCTCGGCCAGCCACCAGGCCGAAGTCAGACCGACGACGCCGCCGCCGATGATGATGACGTGTTGCTGCATGTTGCCTCACTGCGTTGCGCTCCCATGGTGCGGAAGCATTCGATGAGAGCTTAGAGGCTGCTCATCCCGGCAGCCAATGAAACATCATGGTGCGGCCATAACTTTCAGGAATGCACTATTTCAAGGCAGGGACTGAGTGTTGTCCATCGCACCACGGTAGAGCGCCGTGAGGTTCATTCCTCGCTGCGCCCTATGGCGGCCAGGGTGCTCGAGCTCGCGCCCAGCAGCAGCAAGCCCAGTAAGCCCAGTAAGCCCGTCATGTGCATGTTTCCCTGTTTCGCGGTGCGATGGAGGTGTCACCAGCATAGGGCGGGATGGTTGACTACGCCAATAAATATTGCTTATTTATCTATAATGCAACGCTATACGTACGGTAAAACATTGTTTTTTAAAGTGTATAACCGTTATTTATGCCCATTTTCCATTTATTCATGGGTGGACGGGATACGCGCAAGCGCCATCGCTATTACACTAGTCATACAAGGAGAACTGTATGAGCCAGACCAGCGTAGAACTCAAGGTCGATTTAAATGACAATTCGCCTTTATATATGCAGATCGCCCGCAAGCTGAGCGATGACGTACGCAACGGCCGCTACCAGGTAGACCAGGCCCTGCCATCCGAACGTACCCTGTCCGAACTGCTCGACGTATCGCGCGTGACTGCCCGCAAGGCCATCGATCAATTGGTCGAGCAAGGCCTCGTCGTGCGCCGCCGTGGTTCGGGCAACTATATTGCCCCGCGCATCGAGCAGCCGCTGTCGAACCTGTCGAGCTTTTCCGAGCAGCTGCAGCAACGCGGCTACCGTCCCGGCTCGCGCTGGCTCAAGCGCGATGTCGTCATCGCCAGCAGCGACGAGCAGCTGAGCCTGGGTCTGGCCCAGAATACCAAGGTGGCGCGCCTGGAGCGCTTGCGCCTGGCCGACGACGTGGTGATGGCGTATGAAGTGAGCGTGCTGCCCTTCAGCGTGGTGCCGGACCCGGCCGCCGTGGGCGACTCGCTGTATGAGTACCTGAACCGCATCAAGAAGGCGCCCGTGCGCGCCTTGCAGCACATCCGCGCCATGAATGCGACGGATGTGCTGGCCGAACAGCTGGGCATCCCCGATGGCCAGGCCGTGCTGTTCATCACGCGCATCGCCTACCTGGAGTCGGGCGAAGCGGTGGAACTCACGCATTCGTATTGCCGCAGCGATCATTACGATTTTGTGGCCGAAATGCGCCGCGCTCCCTGAATCTACTGCGCGAACAGGCGGATCATCGATTCGGCCACGCCCACGGACGACTCCCAGCTCATGCCGGTCACCAGCCGGCCATCGACTTCGACGTGACTCTCGCCGTTGGCGCCGTGCCGGAAGATGCCGCCATGGCGCTTGATGCTCGCTTCCGCCGAAAACGGATAGGCCTTGTATACCGGCGATTCCTTGTTGAGGTACGCATCGGGGAACGAGGTGAGCACCTTGCCCTGGATCAAGAAAGTGCCGTCACTGAGCTTCAGGTTCTTGATGCCCTCGGTGCCATGGCAGATGGCCGCGATCACCCCGCCTTGCTGTTCGTAGATGCGCATGGCGATGTCCTGCAGCGGCTTGTTCTCCGGGATGCCGACGATGGCCGCGCCGCCGCCGACGAAAGCCATGCCCGCATACTCGTCGGCCCTGACCTCGGAAACGGGCTTGGTATGGGCCAGTGCCCACATGAAATCACTGTCGTATAGATGCTTTTTAAGCAACTCGTCCGACGTGACGATCATTTCCAGGGGAATGGCGCCCCCCTCGGGACTGACGAAGTCGACCGCGTAGCCTGCTTTGCGAAAGGCATCATAGGTATAAGCCAGTTCGGGAAAATTATTGCCCGCGTTAATTTTTGTGCCCGGATATTGATGCACATTTGATACGACCAGCAGCACCTTGCGTGCCTGGCGCGGGGCTGCGGGCTCGCGATCGGCCGACTTGCTGACGATCTTCCAGTTGCCGGCGATCTTTTTCAGAAGAAAGACATCCACATAGCGCACCCCTTGCTGGGGAATGTGGATCTCGGCCTTGGCGGTGGCCACCTTGCCGCTCACCTCCACCTTGATCAGTCGCCCGTGGCGCCCATTGAATTGCCCTATTTTCTCTGGGGAAAAGAGTTTGGCGTATTCCGGACCGCTGAGTTCCCATTCCGTATCGTTTTTGCCGTCCAGGTAAAGACGGGCGGTGGTATGGAAGGCTTGCTTGATCTCGTCCTGGACGTTGAAGCTGGTGCCATGCAGATACAAGCGCACGGTTTCCCGGATGGCATTGTCGTCCTGGTCTGCGGTGGCGGCGGTGCCGGCGGCGGCGCTGCCGAGCAAGCAACAGGCGAGTATCGTTCGCAATAAAAACTGAATCATGGATTTACCCTGCATGTAGAACTGCGTTTATCGGAGCAACGACTATTTCAGGTCGCTGGTGCTCGATAAGTTATCGAAATGCAGGGGAATGGATGTCGCCAAACAGGATTTCAGACTCCGGAATGGCGATTCCGGAGCGGTTTTATGCGGAAATGGCCGTGGCCGCCTGGCTGGGCTGGGCGCGGAAGCTGGCGGGAGTCTGCCCAGCAACTTTCTTGAAGGCCGAGTAGAAGGTGGAACTGGAATTGAAGCCGCAGCGCTCGGCAACGATATCCATGTTCAGTTGCGGTTCGTCGGCCAAGACCTGTTTCGCTTCGGCGATACGGTATTCGTTGACGTAGGTAGTGAAGCTCTTGCTCAGCTTGTCATTCAATACCTGCGACACCTGCGCCTGCGTGCACCCCGCCCGTTTGGCCAGTTGGGCCAGGGTCAGGTTTGGATTCAGATAGGATTTCTGCCCGCTCATCTGTTGTTCCAGCGCAGCGAGTACGGCAAGCGCATCGTCGTGCGTCAGGCGGCTGTTCTGGTACTTTGGCTTCGACTCGGCAGGCGTCGAGATTTCCTTTCTTAGCAAAAAGACCATGACGGCGACATGCAGCGAGAAGGTGAACGACAGGGCGCCGACTATATACGACGTGAACGGCGTGCTTGCGTACGCCGCCAGCATGACGCAGCTGCCTGCAAAGACGCTCAGCATTAGCATGCTGCCGGTCGCCATCCGCTGTCCGTCGTTCAGCCATGCATGGCGGCTTTGCCAGAGCAACTTGGCAGTTGCCAGCAGGTAGCCTAGCCAGAACACATGAATGGCATGGCTGGAACGGTCCCACGCAGCAGGATACGCGGCATACGGAAAGGCAACGCCTATGCCTATCAGCAGGAAGGACAGGCCGAGATGCCAGCGCCATTGTTGCCCGGCAGGCTGTTGCGCGAGTCCGGTGATGAAAGCGCGCACATAGAGATAGGTCAAGGGACCGATCAGCAGGCAGGCCGACAGGCCCAGCTGGCGGAATTCGATGGCGATCGCCGGGTTGAAGTAAAGGAAGGCGGATTTGGCGGTGCGCACCCCCACGGCAAGCAGCAATGCACCGAGCATGCAATCGGCCAGGCAGCGAGGCCGGCGGCTGAAAAAATAGACGGCCAGGAACATGCCGTTGATGGCGCCCAGGGCGCTAAACAGGAACAGCAATTGGTGAGCGATCATGGGGCGTGTCGTGGATGTTGGCGTCGAAGCCAAGTATAGACACAAACGGGAGCGTATCGAAGTACAAGTAGTACACCACGTCCTGCATTAGCCATAAACTCCCGTTATGCCCGCCCGCCATCCTTTCATGGCTGATCTTGCACATCGGTATTAAACTGGTTTCACGTTCAACCATGTTCTGAAATCATGTTGAAAACTGAAACCCCGAGCCGGCGGCATCCGGATCTGGACCTGTATCCGGTGGAGCAACTGGTGGCGGCGCTGGTCGATGACCAGTTCTGGGCCGTCGAGGCCGTGCGGCTGGCCTCGCCGCAAATCGCCGCCGCCATCACGGCCGCCCTGCCCCGCATCGTCGCCGGCGGTCGCCTGCTGTACGTGGGCGCGGGCACGTCGGGACGCCTGGGCGTGCTCGACAGCGTTGAGCTGACTCCCACGTTTTCCTGGCCGCCCGAGCGGGCCGTCGCCATCCTGGCCGGCGGCGCCGGCGCCATGTTTACGGCCGTCGAAGGGGCGGAAGATGATGTACAGCAAGGCGAGCGCGATGTGCTGGCCCTGCAGCCGCAGGAAAATGATGTGGTGATCTTGCTGGCCGCCTCCGGTGCCACGCCTTACGTGCTGGGCGCCCTGCTGGCCGCGCGCCAGGCGGGCGCCTTGACGATCGGCATCGCCAACAATATGGATGCTCCCGTGGCGCACGAGGCGCAATGCGGCATCGTGCTCGACACAGGCACGGAAGTCATTTCCGGCAGCACGCGCCTGAAAGCGGGCACGGCGCAAAAAATCACCCTGAACACGATTTCCAGCGCCCTGATGGTGGGTTTGCACAAAACTTACGGAAACTTGATGGTAGACTTGAAGCCGACCAACGCCAAGCTGATGCGCCGGGCGCTGAGTCTGACCATGCATGCCACTGGCGCCGACGAGGCGCAGGCCAGGACCGTGCTGGAGCAATGCCACTATCACGTCAAGGTGGCGATTGTTGCCTTGATCAAAAAAATCAACACAAACCAGGCACAGGCATTGTTGGCCGGCGCGGACGGCAGTGTGCGGGCGGCACTGGCGGCGTGATCCGATGGCGCGGCATTCTTCTGTCTGGGAGACAAAGAAGGATGTATGGAGCTAGTGAAACAACCCGTCGCGGCGCGCGCGAAAACCCCATGGCTGTGGATTCCTTCCCTGTATTTCGGCCAGGGCATACCCTATGTCGTGGTCATGACCTTGTCCGTGATCATGTACAAGAATTACGGCTTTTCCAATACGGATATTGCGCTGTATACGAGCTGGTTGTACTTGCCGTGGGTCATCAAGCCCCTGTGGTCGCCCTTCATCGATATGTACCGCACCAAGCGCTTCTGGATCGTCGGCCTGCAACTGGTGATCGGCGCCGCGCTGGCGCTGGTGGCCCTGACGACGTCCCTGCCCCACTTTTTCCAGATCAGCCTGGCCATCTTCTGGCTGATGGCCTTCAGTTCCGCCACGCATGACATCGCCGCCGACGGCTTTTATATGCTGGGCCTGGAAGAGCACCAACAGGCGGCCTTCGTCGGCGTGCGCAGCACGTTTTACCGACTGGCGATGATCGCCGGCCAGGGCGGCTTGGTGTTTCTTGCCGGCTATTTGACGCATGCGACGGGCAATGTGCAGCTGGCCTGGTCCGTCGTGTTCGCGATTCTGGCGGGCCTGTTCATCGCCCTCTTCCTCTACCACTACTTCGTCTTGCCGAAGCCCAGGGATGACCGCCCCAGCATCCAGGACGCTGGTATTTCCCCGCTGCAGGAGTTCGTCGCCACTTTTGCCGCGTTTTTCAGGAAGAAGGATATTCTCGTCATCCTCGGCTTCTTGCTGCTGTTCCGCCTCGGCGAAGCGCAACTGCTGAAATTGGCCGCGCCCTTCCTGCTCGACCCCGTCGCCAAGGGCGGCCTGGGCCTGAGCACGGAACAGGTGGGCCTCGTCTACGGCACCATTGGCGTGATCGCCCTGACCCTCGGTGGCTTGCTGGGCGGATTCATCATTTCCCGCTTCGGCTTGAAACGTTGCCTGTGGATCATGGTGCTGTCCGTCCACCTGCCCGACCTGGTCTTCGTCTACCTGGCCAGCGCCTTGCCCAGCAGCATTTATGTGATCGCGGGGGGCATTGCGCTTGAGCAATTCGGTTACGGCTTCGGTTTCGCCTCGTACATGTTGTACATGATCATGGTCTCCGATGGTGCCCATAAAACGGCCCATTACGCCATTTGCACGGGCTTCATGGCCCTGGGCATGATGTTGCCTGGCATGGCCAGCGGCTGGATACAGCAAATGCTCGGCTACCAGCACTTCTTCATCTGGATCTGCATCGCCACGATTCCCGCTTTCATCATGGCCGCGCTGGTCAAGATCGACCCGGAATTCGGCAAGAAGGCCGAGGCCTGATTCTTTTGAACGGTGCGCCCGCAAGGATGGCGGGCGCACAGTAAAATGCCCCACCGATAGACCTGCGCTCCACCACTGCAAGGAATTGTTTTGTTGTCTACTTTGAAAAAACGCCTGGGCGCCACGGCCGGCGTACTGGCCGCGCTGGCCGCCGCCACATTGCTCAGCAGTTGTACCAGCACCAAAATGCCCTCCGCAGTGACACCGGGCGAAGCGGGCTTGCCGGCCGTGCCACCCGTGCAGCACATCACGGGCGAAGTGCCGCCGCCGGCGCCGCGCGAATTTCGCGCCGCCTGGGTCTCGACGGTCGCCAATATCGACTGGCCCAGCCGCAGCAATTTGCCTGTCGCCAAGCAGCAAGCGGAAGCGATCGCCATCCTCGACCGCGCCAAGTCCCTGAATCTGAACGCGATTGTGCTGCAGGTGCGGCCCAGCGCGGACACGATTTACCCATCGCAGCTGGAGCCATGGTCGGAATACCTGACGGGCAAGCAAGGCCAGCCGCCGTTGCCCCTGTATGACCCGCTGGCCTTCTGGGTGGCGCAGGCGCATGCACGCGGCCTGGAGTTGCACGCCTGGTTCAACCCCTACCGGGCACGCCACGCGACGGCCAAGTCGCCGCTGGCGCGCGACAGTTTCGCGTCCACCAACCCGGCGTCCGTCAAGCAATACGGCCGCTACCTGTGGATGGACCCGGGCGATGCGGCCGCGTCCAAGCACACGACGGATGTGGTGCTTGATGTGGTGCGCCGCTACGATATCGACGGCGTGCATATCGACGACTATTTTTATCCGTATCCGATCGACGCGCCTGGGGCCGGTGCGGGAGCCGAGACGGCCGCGCTGGACGCGGGCAATGGCGGCGCCAAGCGCGAACTGCCCTTCCCCGATGAACCATCGTGGCAGCAATATCTGCTGGCCGGCGGCCAGCTGGACCGCGCTTCGTGGCGCCGCCAGAACGTCAACCAGCTGATCGAAGCCTTGTATACCGGCATCCACCGCGAAAAGAGCTGGGTGCGTTTCGGCATCAGCCCGTTCGGCATCGGCCGTCCCGACCGCCGCCCTGCCGGTATCGTCGGCTTCAGCCAGTACGACAAATTGTATGCGGATGCGGAATTGTGGCTGGCCAAGGGCTGGCTCGATTACCTGTCGCCGCAGCTGTACTGGCCCGTGGCGCAGGCGCCGCAAGCGTTTAGCGTGCTGCTCGACTACTGGCTGGCGCAAAACCCGTATGGCCGCCACGTGTGGCCCGGTTTATATACGAGCCGCATCGACAATTCCGCCAAGTCCTTCACGCCGCAAGAGATCATCAAGCAGATCGAAGTGACGCGCACGCGCCCCGGCGCGAATGGACAAGTGCATTTCAGCATGGTGCCCCTGATGCAGAACCGCAAAGGTGTCAGCGAGCAACTCAAGGCGAGCGTGTATCAAAGCCCGGCCCTGATCCCCGCCACGCCATGGCTGGGCAAGGAAGCGCCGGGCACGCCCGTGCTGTCCTTGCGCCGCGATTCCACCAGCCTGAACGTCAAGCTGACGGCGGGCGGCGGCAAGCCCGTGGCCCAGTACGCCGTCTGGGCCCGCTATGGCGAAGACTGGCGCTTCACCGTGGTCACGGGCGTGCAGGGCGAGCTGACCCTGGTTGATGATGCCACTGGTAAAGTCAATGCGGTGGTGGTCAGCGCCGTGGACCGTCTCGGCAATGAAAGCCCCCGCGTCACCGTGCGCGCACCGTTTACGGCCGCCGCCAAGTAACTTTGCCGGCTCGCCGGCAGTCCATAACCTGCAGGCATGAAACATGCGCAAGCTTTCATGCCTGCAAGCTCCGCTTGGCTTTACACTCATGCCATGATTTCCTTCCCTGCAACCAATACTGATACTGCCGTGCTCGGGCTGGGCATCGACGCGGGCGGCACGCAGACGCGCTGGGCCCTGGCCACCGCCGATGGCGCCATCGTGGCCGACGGGGCCGTGGAAGGTTTGTCTGCCTTGCAAATGAGCAGCGAAGCGGGCCGCGCCGCCGTGCACGCCACGTTTGCAACATTGTGCAAGCAAGTGCTGGCCGTCGGCCAGCCGCGCGCCGTGGTGGCGGGCTTGACGGGTTTTGGTGGCGACGACCTTGCGCTGGCGCAAACGCTGGCTACCTTGCTGGCGCTGGACGCCTCTGACGTCAGCTTGGGCAACGACATTGAAATCGCCTATCGCGACAGCTTTGAACCAGGGGAAGGTTATCTGGTCTACGCTGGCACGGGCTCGATTGCCGCCTGGATCGATGCGGAGGGCGTGTTTCACCGCGCGGGCGGGCGCGGCGTGCTGCTCGACGATGGCGGCGGCGGCTACTGGATCGCGCGCGAAGCCTTGCGCCACATCTGGCGCCGCGAAGACGAGGCGCCCGGCAGCTGGCAAGCCTCGCCCATGGCCGGGGCCGTGTTTGCGCATGTCGGCGGCAGCGACTGGTCGCTGTCGCGCGCCTTCATGTATGGCCAGGAGCGGGGCGCCATCGGCCGCCTGGCGCTGGCCGTGGCCGCCAGTGCGGATACCGATCCGCTGGCGCTGGACATCTTGCAGCGCGCGGGCCAGGAACTGGCAAGATTGGCGCTGGCCCTGACGGCGCGCCATGGCCCCCGTCCCGTGGTGCTGGCGGGCCGCGCGGTGCAGTTGCACCCGGCCATCGCGCTGGCCATGCGGGCCGCTTTGCCCGTATCGTTGCAGATGGAGCAAAAAGTTGCCCGTTCGCATGAGGCTGCGGCCAAGGTGGCAGCCCGGGCGGCGAGCCAGCGTACTGGCAATAACTGAACATTTTATTAACCCGAACACGGATCTTTCATGAAAAAAATCGCCCTCGCCCTGCTGGTGGCCCTGCTTTCCGCCTGTACCACGCCCGCGCCGCACCTTGACCATAGCTTGACGGCGCGCAGCCAGAGCCCGCGCGTGAAATTCATCGTCATCCATTACACGGTCAGCGACCTGCCCCGCTCGATCAAGATCCTGACGGAACAAGTGGTCAGCAGCCATTATTTGCTGACGGACACGGACAAGCCGAAGTTTTACGTGCTGGTCGACGAATCGCGCCAGGCCAACCACGCGGGTGTGAGTAACTGGAAGACTTATACACAGTTGAATGTCAGCTCGATCGGCATCGAGATCGTCAACCCCGGCTACAAGGACACGCCGGAAGGCCGCCTCTGGTATCCGTTTTCCCAGGCACAGATCGATGAGCTGATTCCGCTGCTGAAAGATATCCAGGCCCGCTACAATATCGCGCCGGAAAATATCCTCGGCCACAACGAAATCGCCCCGCAGCGCAAGCAGGACCCGGGTCCGCTGTTTCCATGGCGTCAACTGGCCGATGCGGGCCTGATCGTCTGGCCCGATGCCAACCGCGTGGCCGCGCAACGCCTCTTTTTTGAGCAGCAAGTGCCGGATGCCGTCTGGTTCCAGAAAAAGCTGGCCCAGCATGGCTATGCGACGCCGCAGACGGGCGTGTTCGATGAAGCGACGCGCAATGTGCTGATCGCCTTCCAGATGAAGTACCGCAACAAGCTGTTCGATGGCATGCCCGATGGCGAGACGGCAGCCCTGCTGGAAGTGCTGACGACGCCGGCGCCAGCTGTTGCAACACCTGCTGTTGCAACAAAGTAGCATCGCCGTTCCAGCCCATGCCTTTTTCTTATATGCTGAACTCTTACGGCCCAGGCGGTCAAAGCAAGGTAAAGGAATAGCCCATGCGGCTGCGGCATATCGAAGTGTTTCACGCCATCATGCAAGTTGGTACCATCAGCGGCGCGGCCCAGGTGCTGCATATCTCGCAGCCGGCCGTGACCAAGGTCTTGCAGCATTGTGAGTTGCAACTGGGCATGCCGCTGTTCGAGCGCGTGCGTGGCAAGCTGTACCCGAAGCCCGAGGCGCACCGTTTGTTTGTCGAGACGGAAAAGCTCAACCGCGATTTATTGGGCATCCGCCGCCTGGCGGCCAGCCTGAAGGGTCATGCGGTGGAAACCATCCGCCTGGTGTCCACGCCGACGCTCGCCATCAGCGTCTTGCCGTTTGCCATGACGGAGTGGCGGCGCGATTTTCCCCACACGCGTTGCCAGCTGGCTACCCACCACACGGGCGAGATCGTCAATACCCTGCGTCTCGGTGAAGCGGACTTGGCCGTGTCGCTGCAAGACCCGCGCCATCCGGGCATCGTGGCCGAACCCATTGCGCAGGGCGTCATGACGGTGATCGCGCCGGCCGGCACCTGGCATGCGGCCGATTGCGGCACACCGTTGACGGCGCATGGCCTGAACGGCGAGCTGATCGGCCATGCGGACAACGATCCGCTGGGCGAACTGGTGGTCGCCGCCTGCGAGGCGCAGGATATCCACCCCGTCTTCAGTACCGTGGTGCAGACCTATCAAATTGCCCGTTCCCTGGTGGAAGCGGGCGCCGGCATGGCCGTGGTCGACCCGTTTACGGCCGCCTCCGGTTCGCCGGAGCGGCTGCAGCGCCGTCCCTGGGTGCCCACGATACCGATCCAACTGTATTTATTGACGGCGAGCCACTCGCCGCTGTCGCATGGTGCGCGGCGCCTGGCCGACAGCATCGGCGTGGCGGCGCGCAACTGCCTGGAAAGAGGAGTGTGATGTCTGTTGCAAGTTTGCAATTGGAAGCGGTCGGCAGCGATCCGCAATTCCGCCATCTGAGCAGCATCGCCGGCATCGCCGTCGACTTGCGCTATGCCACGCCCGACAATTTCGTTGGCCGCGACTTATACAGCCCCATCGATTGCGCCTGGCTGCACCGCGATGCGGCTGCCGCGCTGGAAAAAGCCGTGGCCTGGCTGGCCGTGCAGCGTCCCGATCATCATTTATTGGTGCTCGACGCC
Organism: Janthinobacterium sp. GW822-FHT07H11; assembly: GCF_058798615.1. NCBI lineage: Bacteria > Pseudomonadati > Pseudomonadota > Betaproteobacteria > Burkholderiales > Oxalobacteraceae > Janthinobacterium > Janthinobacterium sp. GW822-FHT07H11. The sequence goes on along the minus strand of NZ_CM179507.1, from coordinate 263,002 downwards.
CTGCGCCCGCAGCGGGTGCAGCAGCAGCTGTGGGATGCGCTGCAGGGAACGGAGTTGCTGGGCTATATCGCCGAGCCGTCGCGCGGCTCCATCCACTCGTTCGGCATGGCGCTCGACATCACCATCGTCGGCCCGGACGGCAGGGAACTGGACATGGGCACGGGCTTTGACGACCTGAGTGAGCGCTCGCATCCGTCGCTGGAACTCGTCTTGCTGGAAAAGGGGGAAATTACGCAGGAGCACGTGGCGCACCGCCGCTTGTTGCGCGGCGCCATGTTCCAGGCGGGCTTCTTTGGCATCAACAGTGAATGGTGGCATTTCGATTGCGGCGACCGGGTGCTGGTGCGCCAGACCTACACCCGGGTTCTCTAGTTAAAAGACTTTCAGGCCCTTCAGCATCACGATCAGGATCAGCACGGGCGAGACAAAGCGCAGCAGGAACAGCAGCACCTGCGCCAGGGTTTGATTTTGCAACTGGCCATGATTGCTGATCGCCTCGATGAAATGCTGCTTGCCCCAGGCCCAGCCGGTAAACAAGGCAATCGCGATGCCGCCCACGGGCAGGAAGATATTCGACGAGACGAAGTCGAACAGATCAAACATATTCAAATTGAATAGCTTGAAGTCCGCCAGGGTGCTGTTGCTCAGGGCGCACACGGAACCGAGCACGGCCAGCAGCAGCATGGTCACGATGGTGGCCTTGGTGCGCGTCCAGCCGAAACGCTCATGGAAAATCACCACCGGCACTTCCATCAGCGACAGCATCGCCCCTGTGGCGGCGACGGCGGCGAGGATGAAGAACACCACCATCAGCACTTGTCCCATCGGGATTTGCGAAAACACGGCCGGAATCGTGATGAACACCAGCGACGGTCCCGCACTGGGAGCGAAGCCAAACGTGAATACGGCGGGGAAGATGGCGATACCGGCCAGCATCGATACACCGAGGTCGGCCGCCATCACGCGCAAGGTCGTCACGGGAATATTCTGGTCGTCACGGAAATAGCTGCCGTAGGTCATCATCGTGCCCATGCCGACAGATAGCTTGAAGAACGCCAGGCCCATGGCCGTCAGCACGACGGAAGCCGTCAGCTTGGAAAAATCCGGACGGAACAAAAAGGCCAGGCCTTCGCCCGCCTTGTCCAGCGACAGGCTGACCGCGCACAGCAGCAGCAGCAGCAGGAACAGCAGCGGCATCAGCTTCTTGGCGATCGCCTCGATGCCCTTGGTCACGCCCAGCATCAATATGCCGCCGATAAACAGCAGCACGCCCCATTGCCAGAACAGCGATTGCAAAGGATTGCTGATCAGGGAGGCGAAAGCCGCTTCCGTCACCAGCTTGTCGCTGCTCAAGATGGAGCCATCGATGGCCTTGGCGATATAGGCAAACACCCAGCCCACCACTTCCGAATAAAACGCGACGATCAGGAAGGCGGCGACCATGCCGATGAGGCCGACCAGCCACCAGGGCTTGCCCTTCGGTGCCAGCCGTTCCATGGTGGAAATCGGGTTGACCTTGGCGCGGCGCCCCAGGGTGATTTCCGCGATCATCACGGGCAATCCCACTAACAAGGTAGCGAGCAGATAGATGAGCAGGAAGCCGGCGCCGCCATTGGCGCCCGTCAGGTAGGGGAACTTCCAGATGTTGCCGAGACCGACTGCGGAACCGAGGGTGGCGGCGAGCACGCCGAAGCCAGTGGTAAAGCCAGCTCGTTTCAGGGTCAGGCCTGATCCTTGAGCTTGTTGTTTCATGGTGAATCTTCTATGGTTCTATATATAGGCAAGCGCCGTTTGGCGCGGAGGGGGCAAAATTGTAGCAGTTGGCCGCAAAAGCCCCGGAAAAGCCTTGCTTCTACAGGGGCGCTTTGCTATAGTTCGCCTCCCCAATGAGACGCAGTCAAATGCGGCACTTGAGGATCACCGGAAACGGCGATGAGTAGTAAAGAAGGAGTTGACGGATGTAGTGAAATGCTTCATACTCTTCCTTCTTCGCAGCTGACAAACACAACGCTTTGTCGATATAGCGCGAAAGTAGCACCGAATACAGTTCTTTAACAATTAACAGTCGATAAGTGTGGGCATTTGATGCAAGTGCAGCGCCGATCTTCGGATTGGCGTCTAACTTAAAATATCAAATGTTCACGAATAAATAAATGAAATAGGACGCTACGCAAGTAGTGGCCTGTCAGTTGTTTTTGAAGTGAGCGACCCGTCGCAAGACGGTGCCAATAAAATGGCAAAGTAACAGAGATTAAACTGAAGAGTTTGATCCTGGCTCAGATTGAACGCTGGCGGCATGCCTTACACATGCAAGTCGAACGGCAGCACGGAGCTTGCTCTGGTGGCGAGTGGCGAACGGGTGAGTAATATATCGGAACGTACCCTAGAGTGGGGGATAACGTAGCGAAAGTTACGCTAATACCGCATACGATCTAAGGATGAAAGTGGGGGATCGCAAGACCTCATGCTCGTGGAGCGGCCGATATCTGATTAGCTAGTTGGTAGGGTAAAAGCCTACCAAGGCATCGATCAGTAGCTGGTCTGAGAGGACGACCAGCCACACTGGAACTGAGACACGGTCCAGACTCCTACGGGAGGCAGCAGTGGGGAATTTTGGACAATGGGCGCAAGCCTGATCCAGCAATGCCGCGTGAGTGAAGAAGGCCTTCGGGTTGTAAAGCTCTTTTGTCAGGGAAGAAACGGTGAGAGCTAATATCTCCTGCTAATGACGGTACCTGAAGAATAAGCACCGGCTAACTACGTGCCAGCAGCCGCGGTAATACGTAGGGTGCAAGCGTTAATCGGAATTACTGGGCGTAAAGCGTGCGCAGGCGGTTTTGTAAGTCTGATGTGAAATCCCCGGGCTCAACCTGGGAATTGCATTGGAGACTGCAAGGCTAGAATCTGGCAGAGGGGGGTAGAATTCCACGTGTAGCAGTGAAATGCGTAGATATGTGGAGGAACACCGATGGCGAAGGCAGCCCCCTGGGTCAAGATTGACGCTCATGCACGAAAGCGTGGGGAGCAAACAGGATTAGATACCCTGGTAGTCCACGCCCTAAACGATGTCTACTAGTTGTCGGGTCTTAATTGACTTGGTAACGCAGCTAACGCGTGAAGTAGACCGCCTGGGGAGTACGGTCGCAAGATTAAAACTCAAAGGAATTGACGGGGACCCGCACAAGCGGTGGATGATGTGGATTAATTCGATGCAACGCGAAAAACCTTACCTACCCTTGACATGGCTGGAATCCCCGAGAGATTGGGGAGTGCTCGAAAGAGAACCAGTACACAGGTGCTGCATGGCTGTCGTCAGCTCGTGTCGTGAGATGTTGGGTTAAGTCCCGCAACGAGCGCAACCCTTGTCATTAGTTGCTACGAAAGGGCACTCTAATGAGACTGCCGGTGACAAACCGGAGGAAGGTGGGGATGACGTCAAGTCCTCATGGCCCTTATGGGTAGGGCTTCACACGTCATACAATGGTACATACAGAGCGCCGCCAACCCGCGAGGGGGAGCTAATCGCAGAAAGTGTATCGTAGTCCGGATTGTAGTCTGCAACTCGACTGCATGAAGTTGGAATCGCTAGTAATCGCGGATCAGCATGTCGCGGTGAATACGTTCCCGGGTCTTGTACACACCGCCCGTCACACCATGGGAGCGGGTTTTACCAGAAGTAGGTAGCTTAACCGTAAGGAGGGCGCTTACCACGGTAGGATTCGTGACTGGGGTGAAGTCGTAACAAGGTAGCCGTATCGGAAGGTGCGGCTGGATCACCTCCTTTCTAGAGTTTGCACGAACCAGTTAAATGGTTCACGCCTCAAATGTTCACACTTATCGGCTGTTTAATTAAGAAGAAACAGTAGTCGTAGTAGCACCGCGTTGGGGCTGTAGCTCAGCTGGTTAGAGCACCGTGTTGATAACGCGGGGGTCGTTGGTTCGAGTCCAACCAGCCCTACCAGTAAAACAAGCCCGGGGGTAAGGTGGACACTAGTCCAGCCAGACCTACCAGTCATGTAATACCCAGGGGGATTAGCTCAGCTGGGAGAGCACCTGCTTTGCAAGCAGGGGGTCGTCGGTTCGATCCCGTCATCCTCCACCAAGTACTTTGAAAGTGCAAACGTAAGTTAATCACAGTGGTGATTGAATTTAGGTTTGATCTTTTAGCGATCAAAGCTGTTTCGTTCTTTAACAATCTGGAAGAAGTAAAGATTATTTATTGATCGGTTTGCCGTAAAAAGTGAATCGATGGGTAATGATTGTATGTATCAACAAACAAGCAACAACGTTGTACTTTCTTATCCCTGTAACGCTCTTTCATCATGAAAATGATGAGAGGCTAACGTTATAGGGACAAGCGAATAAGTGCACATGGTGGATGCCTTGGCGATTACAGGCGATGAAGGACGTAGTAGCTTGCGATAAGCTGCGGGGAGTGAGCAAACACACTTTGATCCGCAGATTTCCGAATGGGGCAACCCACCCTTTTAGGGTATTGCATACTGAATACATAGGTATGCAAGGCGAACGCGGCGAACTGAAACATCTAAGTAGCTGCAGGAAAAGAAATCAACCGAGATTCCCAAAGTAGCGGCGAGCGAAATGGGAAGAGCCTGTACGTGATAGTCGGACCGATAACAGAATCCTCTGGAAATAGGAGCCATAGCGGGTGATAGCCCCGTATGTGAAATCGGACCGGTGGTACTAAGCGTACGACAAGTAGGGCGGGACACGTGACATCCTGTCTGAATATGGGGGGACCATCCTCCAAGGCTAAATACTCGTAATCGACCGATAGTGAACCAGTACCGTGAGGGAAAGGCGAAAAGAACCCCGGAAGGGGAGTGAAATAGATCCTGAAACCGTGTGCATACAAACAGTAGGAGCGGACTTGTTCCGTGACTGCGTACCTTTTGTATAATGGGTCAGCGACTTACATTCAGTGGCAAGGTTAACCGCATAGGGAAGCCGTAGAGAAATCGAGTCCGAATAGGGCGATCAGTCGCTGGGTGTAGACCCGAAACCAAGTGATCTACTCATGGCCAGGATGAAGGTGCGGTAACACGCCCTGGAGGTCCGAACCCACTAATGTTGAAAAATTAGGGGATGAGCTGTGGGTAGGGGTGAAAGGCTAAACAAACTTGGAAATAGCTGGTTCTCTCCGAAAACTATTTAGGTAGTGCCTCAAGTATCACCATCGGGGGTAGAGCACTGTTATGGCTAGGGGGTCATTGCGACTTACCAAACCATTGCAAACTCCGAATACCGATGAGTGCGAGCTTGGGAGACAGACGTCGGGTGCTAACGTCCGGCGTCAAGAGGGAAACAACCCAGACCGCCAGCTAAGGTCCCAAAGATTGGCTAAGTGGAAAACGAAGTGGGAAGGCTAAAACAGTCAGGATGTTGGCTTAGAAGCAGCCATCATTTAAAGAAAGCGTAATAGCTCACTGATCGAGTCGTCCTGCGCGGAAGATGTAACGGGGCTAAGCCAGTCACCGAAGCTGCGGATATATAGCAATATATATGGTAGGAGAGCGTTCTGTAAGCCTGCGAAGGTGTCTTGTAAAGGATGCTGGAGGTATCAGAAGTGCGAATGCTGACATGAGTAGCGATAATGGGGGTGAAAAGCCTCCACGCCGTAAGCCCAAGGTTTCCTGTTCAACGTTCATCGGAGCAGGGTGAGTCGGCCCCTAAGGCGAGGCAGAGATGCGTAGCTGATGGGAAGCAGGTTAATATTCCTGCACCGTCGTATGATGCGATGGGGGGACGGATCGCGGAAGGTTGTCTGACTGTTGGAATAGTCAGTTTCTGTCTCATAGAAGGCGCTTAGGCAAATCCGGGCGCGGAATTCAAGGGGATGGGACGAGTGAACTTGTTCACGAAGCAATCGGAAGTGGTTCCAAGAAAAGCCTCTAAGCTTCAGTCATACGAGACCGTACCGCAAACCGACACAGGTGGGCGAGATGAGTATTCTAAGGCGCTTGAGAGAACTCGGGAGAAGGAACTCGGCAAATTGGTACCGTAACTTCGGGAAAAGGTACGCCCCGGTAGCTTGATTGGTTTACTCCATGAGGGTGAAAGGGTTGCAATAAACTGGTGGCTGCGACTGTTTAATAAAAACACAGCACTCTGCAAACACGAAAGTGGACGTATAGGGTGTGACGCCTGCCCGGTGCTGGAAGATTAAATGATGGGGTGCAAGCTCTTGATTGAAGTCCCAGTAAACGGCGGCCGTAACTATAACGGTCCTAAGGTAGCGAAATTCCTTGTCGGGTAAGTTCCGACCTGCACGAATGGCGTAACGATGGCCACACTGTCTCCTCCCGAGACTCAGCGAAGTTGAAATGTTTGTGATGATGCAATCTACCCGCGGCTAGACGGAAAGACCCCATGAACCTTTACTGTAGCTTTGCATTGGACTTTGAACCAATCTGTGTAGGATAGGTGGGAGGCTTTGAAGCGGGGACGCTAGTTCTCGTGGAGCCAACCTTGAAATACCACCCTGGTTTGTTTGAGGTTCTAACCTTGGTCCGTTATCCGGATCGGGGACAGTGCATGGTAGGCAGTTTGACTGGGGCGGTCTCCTCCTAAAGTGTAACGGAGGAGTTCGAAGGTACGCTAGATACGGTCGGACATCGTGTTGATAGTGCAATGGCATAAGCGTGCTTAACTGCGAGACTGACAAGTCGAGCAGGTACGAAAGTAGGACATAGTGATCCGGTGGTTCTGTATGGAAGGGCCATCGCTCAACGGATAAAAGGTACTCTGGGGATAACAGGCTGATTCCTCCCAAGAGTTCATATCGACGGGGGAGTTTGGCACCTCGATGTCGGCTCATCACATCCTGGGGCTGTAGCCGGTCCCAAGGGTATGGCTGTTCGCCATTTAAAGTGGTACGTGAGCTGGGTTTAAAACGTCGTGAGACAGTTTGGTCCCTATCTGCCGTGGGCGTTGGAAATTTGAAGGGGGCTGCTCCTAGTACGAGAGGACCGGAGTGGACGAACCTCTGGTGTACCGGTTGTCACGCCAGTGGCATTGCCGGGTAGCTAAGTTCGGAAGAGATAACCGCTGAAAGCATCTAAGCGGGAAACTTGCCTTGAGATGAGATTTCCCAGAGCCTTGAGCTCTTTGAAGGGTCGTTCGAGACCAGGACGTTGATAGGCTGGGTGTGGAAGTGCAGTAATGCATTAAGCTAACCAGTACTAATTGCCCGTACGGCTTGTCCCTATAACCTTAGCAGGTACAGAGGATAAGACGGTACAACGTTGCGTGTGTGTTGATACCATTCATTACCCCAATCTTTGCTTCTTCCAGATTCATGGCCTTGTCGCTCCACTGAGGACAAATGCCAGTACAAGTTATGCCTGATGACCATAGCAAGTTGGTCCCACCCCTTCCCATCCCGAACAGGACCGTGAAACAACTTTGCGCCGATGATAGTGCTGCAACCAGTGTGAAAGTAGGTTATCGTCAGGCTTGTTATACGCAGTAGAAGAAAACCCCACCGGACTCCGGTGGGGTTTTTTTTCGTCCGGCGGTTTTGTGGGGCGCGGCGGTGGCTGCTGTCGGCTTACGCTGCGCTAAGCCGACCTACGCCGACCTACGCCGGCCTGCGCTGGCCTGCGCTGGCCTGCGCCGAGCTACGGTCAGACCCCGGCCGTTGATCCGCTGCCCATGCCACAGGCGAAAAAAAGGCAGCGCTGCGCGCTGCCTTTCTGTCCTCTGCCAGCAGCAGCTATTCGGTGCCGCCGATAACGTTAATGCCTGCCTGGGCAGCCCATTGTGTCATATCGTTGCGCTTGATGGCCGAGGCCATGAGATCAGGAAACAGATCGGGAGTGCAGGCGAAGCAGGGCGCGCCCATGGCTGCGAGCCGGGCCGCGTTGTGATGGTCATACGAGGGTGCGCCATTGTCATCCAGGGCCAGCAAGACGATGACTTGCACGCCGCTGGCCAGCAAACTGGCTGCCCGCGCCAGCATTTCCTTGTTATTGCCTCCTTCATACAGATCGCTGATCAGCACAAAAATCGTCTCTTGCGGACGCGTCAGCAAACCCTGGCAATACGCGAGCGCACGATTGATATCCGTGCCGCCGCCCAACTGCGTGCCGAACAGCACGTCAACGGGATCGGCCAGCAATGGTGTCAGGTCGACCACCGCCGTATCGAACACCACCACCGACGTGGAGACAGCTTTGATGCTGGCCAATACCGCGGCAAATACACTGGCATATACTACGGATGGTGCCATCGAGCCGCTCTGATCGATACACAGCACGATATCGCGCAGCGATTGTCCCTTGCGACCGAAGCCGATGCGGGTAGCCGGTATGATCGTCCGATATTCCGGCTGGTAATGCTTCAGATTGGCACGTATCGTGCGCAGCCAGTCGATTTCATTGTGGCGCGGCCGCATATTGCGTACGGCACGGCTCAGGCTACCCGTCACGGCCTGGCGCAGCGGCGCGGCCAGTTTGCGTTCCAGTTCTTGCACGACCCGGCTGACCACTTGCCGCGCCGTGGCCTTGGTCTTGTTTGGCATGATGCGGTTCAGGCTGAGCAGGGTGGCGACCAGATGCACGTCCGCTTCCACCGCTTGCAGCATTTCCGGTTCCAGCAGCATTTGCTGCAAGCCCAGGCGTTCGAGCGCATCTTTCTGCATGACTTGCACGACGGAGGAGGGGAAATACTGGCGGATGTCGCCGAGCCAGCGCGCCACATTCGGGGCCGAGGCCGACAAGTTTCCGCCGCGTCCACCCGCCGCTCCCTGGCCGTAGACGGATTCCAGCGTGCGGTCCATGGCCAGGTCGGCCTGGCTCAAGGCGATTTCGTCCTGTTGATCTGTCTTGCCTAATACCATGCGCCAGCGGCGCGCGGCTTCACCGGTCTTGATTGCATCGTTCATGCATGCTCCTGCGCCGGCGTGGAATCCAGCAATAATCGTAAGGTGGGCAAGATGCGCCGCGCCCGTGTTTCGTCCAGTGGCATGCTCGTCGATAGCGAAACCTGCGTGCCACCGCCCTGGCTGGCGCGTTCCGATAACTGGCGCTTCTCGGGTGCGGCAAAGCCGCCGAAAGTGCGGCGCAGCAAGGGCAGCAGTTCGATGAAGGTATCGGCCGGTAAGCCGGCCAGCCAGGCATCGATCAGGCGCCACAATTCGTCATTGTGTATCAATAAAGTGCCGCTGCCATGCAAAAAGCCTTCCAGCCAATGGGCGCTGCTCAAGGGCGGCAGCGCATGGGAGCAGCGCAAGGCCAGTTCGCTTGCCGTCCGCTCCATGCTCCAGTGGCCTTGTTCGTTGAGGGCGCGCGTGCAGCGCCCGGCCAGCAGTGCGTGCGTGGCGTCGTGCAAGGCCGCCTGTTCCAGCGCCGTGAACCAGCTCGCCTGGTAATCGGCCCGTTGCGCCAGGCGAATGGCCTGGTCGGCGCCGACCAGCGTCTGCATGAGCGCTGCTGCCGCTTCGTCTGCCAGGGCGCGCACGCCGGCAGGCAGGGCGATGCAGGCGCGCATGACCAGGCCGTCGAGTATGCTGGACAGGGCACGGGTATCGCTGCCGCGCACGCTGCCGTAGCGCATGACGTTGACCAGTGGCGGCAGGGCCGCCAGCATATAGCCGAGGTCCGGCGTCGTCGCGCTCACTTCCTGCATGCGCCGCATGACGCCATCGATGGCGCCTTGTAAATCGGCCAGCAGGATCGCTTCCACCAGCGCTGTCAGTTGCGGCAAGGTCTCGGCGCTGGCCGCGCGGCTGAGTGCGCATGCGGTGGCGGCATCGGCCACCGTACTGCCCCACAGGCTTGCTTCGATCAGCTTGACGGCAAATTCCGGTTCCCACGCCAGCTGCCACAGTTCGTGGAAGGTGCCGCTTTTCCCATGTACGCCCAGGCGACGGCCCCAGCCGATGTCCAGCAAGGCCAGGCGGTGCAGCAAGACGCTCTTTTCCAGGTGCGCCGTTTCACGCAGATCCAGGGCGAGTTCGCTCGCATCGGCGCGCACCGGCAGGCGCAAGCGCTTCTGCAGCGCCTGCACATCCTGCACCAGGGGCAGGGTTGGCACGCTGGCCGGCACCTGGCCCAGGCGTTCGTTGATCAGCAGCGCCGAGGCGATCAGGCGCAGCGGCAGTTCGCTGTCGTAGCAATAGACGGAGCGCACGGCGTCCTGCAGTTCGCCCAGGCCCGCACGCGAACGCTCGCGCATGGCGGCCAGCGTATCGGCGAGGCGCAAGGCTTCGATGGTGTGGGCCGGCGACGCATCGAGATCATGCTTGCGCAACAGCGTGGCGACATCGGTCAACCAGTACAGTCCCGCCTGCTCAGGCCGTTGCCACAGATGGTGATACCAGCCTGGCGCTTCGACCCCGGCGCCATAGCCGCTGCGAAACGTCAGCCGGCCATAGCTCCACGGCGTCCAGGTGGCTGCCAGTTTGATTTTTGGCAAACCCTTGAGCAGTTCCGCATCGCTCTTGGCGCTGGGCATCTGCTTGAGCGCGGGAACGTGATAGGCGCCGCACACGACGGCAATGCGCTGGTGTCCCTGTTTTTCCGCCTGGCGTATCATGCTGCGCATATAGGCTTCGCGCCGGCTTTCCAGCGTATTCGGCGGCAGTGCGATTTCGCCGCGCACCACGTCCATCATCTCGGCAATGGCCGCAAACAAGTCCAGGCTGTCGCCGCGCTGCTCGACCAGGTGGTCCCACCAGGTTTCGGTGTCGCCAAAGCCGGCGGCACTGGCCAGCCAGCGCAGCGGGTCCGCATGCATGTCCTCGTCGCTTGCGGGCGTGTCGGCTTCGACGTCTTTCCCGTCCGCGGTCCCGGCCAGGCGATGCGCTTGCGGCAGGTCGCAAAAGCGCACGGGGGTGCCATGCGCCTGGGCAAAGCGCATGGCTTGCCATTCCGGCGAGAATTCCGCAAACGGATACATGACGGCGCGCCGCGGCTCGGCCGGTGCATACACGAGCAGCGCCACGGGCGGGCACAGGTCCGCGTCGCCCGCGTAGCGTATCAGCTCGTCCGCTTCGGGCGGTCCCTCGATCAGGATGCAGTCCGGCTGCAAGGCTTCCAGCGCCCGGACCAGGCTGCGCGCGCAGCCGGGACCATGGTGGCGGATGCCGAAAAGGTGAATGCTCATCGTTGCCTGTCCGGATTTAATTCATGACGTCGCGGCAAGCGCGATACAGGTCTTTCCAGCCATCGCGCTCCTTGACCACGGTTTCCAGGTATTCCAGCATGACGATGCGGTCCTGCACCGGGTCCTTGACGATGGCGCCCACCATGCCGGCCGCCAGGTCGGCGCCGCGCAGCACGCCATCGCCAAAATGGGCCGCCAGCGACATGCCGTGCGTGATCACGGAAATCGCTTCCGCCGTGCTCATGCTGGCACTGGAACCTTTCAGCTTGGTCTTGCCATCGGCCGTCACGCCTTCGCGCAATTCGCGGAAGACGGTCACGATGCGGCGTATTTCTTCCAGTGCCGGTGCTTCGCCGGGCAATTCCAGGGCGCGCCCCAGGCTGGCAACGCGCGTTTCCACGATACGCACTTCTTCATCGGCCGTACGGGGTGACGGCAGCACGACGGTGTTGAAGCGGCGTTTCAGTGCGCTCGACAATTCATTCACGCCACGGTCGCGGTCATTCGCGGTGGCGATCACATTGAAGCCTTTTTGCGCCAGCACTTCTTCATCGAGCTCGGCGATCGGCAGCATTTTTTCCGACAGGATGGTAATCAGGCTGTCTTGCACTTCGCCGGGGATGCGCGTGAGTTCTTCGATCCGGGCAATTTTTCCTTCGCGCATGGCGCGCATGAGCGGGCTGGGCACGACCGCATCGAGCGATGGCCCCTTCGCCAGCAGCTGCGCGTAATTCCAGCCATAACGCAGTGCCTCTTCGCTGGTGCCGGCCGTACCCTGCACGATCATGGTCGAGTCGCCGCTGATGGCGGCGGCCAGGTGTTCCGAGACCCAGGACTTGGCCGTGCCCGGCACGCCCAGCAGCAGCAGGGCGCGGTCCGTGGCCAGGGTGGCAACGGCGATTTCGATCACGCGCGCATTGCCGATGTACTTGGGCGTGATCTCGACGCCGTTGTCGAGCTTGCCGCCCAGCAAATACTTGGAGACTGCCCATGGCGACATCTTCCAGCGCGGCGGGCGCTGCCGGGTGTCGGCGGCGATCAAGGCTTCCAGTTCCGTGGCGAACTGGTTTTCAGCATGCTGGCGAAGAATGTTGGTAATGCTGGACATCAAATTTGCTCCTGAAAAGAAAGGGATAAGGCATGCCTGAAACGGATCACGCTGAACATGTCGTCGACGGGCGCCTGCCAGCTGGCCCAGGCCGGCGATCCGGTCGGCCAGCCGGCTTCGCAGGCAGCCATGGCGGCCGGATCGAGTACTTGCGCAAATGCTTCGAGCGTCGGCTTGAAGTGCCAGGCAGGTACTGAAAATGCAGGCAGGCCGGTGCGCAGGCGCTGCATCACGGCCAGCGACAGGGTGGCCGGCCAGGGCGCGGGCGAGGCGCGCGCGGCGTCGGCCAGCACGCCCAACAGTGGCAATTGCTGGTCGCCCCACGTGGGGCCGCAGGCGTCGACCAGCTGAGCAAGCCGGGAATGCGCGTCGGCGGCGGGCAATGCGCCATAGGCGGAGAAAAAATCGCGCGCATAGTGGACGCGCACGCCATCCGTCGCCAGCCAGAGCAAGGTCAGCGCCTGCAGCCAGTCGCCCAGTGCCGCGGCTGCGGCCGGCGTGGTCGTTCCGGCGTGCATGTGCCGCAGCAGGGCGCTGCTCCATCCCAGCACCAGGGCGCCGTGGAACTCGTTGCTGAGCGCCAACTTCAGGCACTGTGCGGGAGACTTGTCAAACAGTTCACTCCAGTGCAGCGGCGACAGCGATGCCAGCATGTCGGCCAGCCAGCCTGCTTTCTCGCCCAGTTGCGGCCAGCCTTGCGCGCCGATGCCATCGCGCAGCATGGCTTTGTCGCTGGCGGCGGGCAGCGCGACGTCTAGGCTGTCAGGAAACAGTGTGCGCCGTTGCAGATGGAGCAATGGCGCCAGCCGTTCCAGCATGCGCTGTTGCAGCGCGCAGCCGGGCAAGGTGCGTAGCAGCTGTTGCGCCTGCAGCCTGACTTCCTTGCGGCGGTCGTCCAGCGCCGCCTCCAGGAAAGCTTCATCGGCCAGGCTCAGCGAGACGCTCAAACAGGGCAGGAGCAGCGCGCGGTCTTCGGGCGATTCCTGGCTCCAGCTTGCCTGCAGGCACTGCAAGGCCGCGGCGGGATCGCGTGCCCGCAACTGGCGCAAGGCCAGCATGCGTTGTGCGAGCGTGCCCGCCTCCCACTGCGCCGCGATGTCGCCATCGTCCTTGCCAGGCGTGCTGCTCGCCCACGTCCATTGCGCATGTTGCCGGGCCAGCCAGTGGCCGCGCGCACCCAGCACGGTCACGATGGCAGGCCGTAGCGCCTGCTGGCTGCTGCCCGCTTCCAGCATCCTGGGCAGCAGGCGGGCCGGAATGCGGCAGTGGTGCAAAGCGGCAAGGCGCAGCCATTCGCCACGCAATGGCGGATGGCTGTCCCGCAGCAGATGCGCCAACATGGCTTCCGCACGGGGCGGGCAAGCCCGCAACGCATCTTCTTGCGTATCGGTATTGGAAATCGCTGTGGCTGACACGGCAGCGGGCGGGAGGTAGCCGGCCCGCGTCCACAGTTCGAGTGCGCCGATGGCGCGCCAGAGTCTGCCTTCGTCGGCAGAGTCCGCAAGCAGGGGGCGCAAGTCTTCCGGCAATTCTGCTTCGAAGGCAATCTTGGCCCGGGAACTGCCCATCTGCAGGGCGGCGTCGAGTTTGCTCATGCGCAAAAATCGCTTTCAAAGTTGTACAGGCGGCCGTCGGCCCACACGCTCCAGGGCGCGAAGGCGCGACCATCCCATTCGCCCGTCAAGGTGACGGGGTGGCCGCCGCTGATTGCCAGCAAGTGCCAGGCATGGCGGAACGATGCGCTCACGGGCAGCGGCCGTCCATCGGGACAGCGCAGCAGCAAGCCGGCGTCTTCCATGTGCGCCGTCATGCCGGACAAGGCCAGCGGATAGCGCTCGAGGAACGGCTGCGCCGCCAGCGCGTCGGCATAGGACTCCATTGCGGCCAGGAAGGATGGCTGCTCGGTCGGGAACGTCGATAGCGGCAGCGTCGTGCCTGGTTCGCGGATCAGCGCGCGCAGCGGACAGGCGCCGGGATAGAAGCAGAGTTCGCCTTCAAATTGCGTGCCGACGCTGATCGCCTGTTCGAAGCCCTGCGGACCGGCAGCAAAATGCAGCAGCAGTGCCCAGCGGCCGCTGCGTGCGCCGCGCAGCCACGTGGCGCGCGTGCGTATGCGGTCTTCCTCGCTGTGCTGCTGGGAAAGTACTTGCCAGCAATCGGTGACGCCGGCCAGGGCCAGCACATCGTCGCTGCTGGTGGTCCAGCCGATGTGGGTCCGCACATCGTGTTGCAGGCCGGGCGAGAGCGTTTCCAGCCTGGCGTAGGCATCGCCGAGCATATATAGAGCGGCCAGTTCCCGGCCCAGTTGCTGGCTCCAGTCTTGCACGCCGCTTTGAAAGCACAGCTTGCCGGCGCGCCGGATGCGGCCGGCCAGGCCAGCGGCCTGCGCATCGACCAGGCGGGCGGCCATGGCTTCCCAGTATGCGGGGCCACGGTCGCGCACGGTGGCCAGGCCCTCGCGTTCCAGGTCATGCAACCAGGTCTGCAGTGCGGCCAGGCCGCCGGCCACCTTGTTTTCGCGTTTTTCCGCGCGCTTCCGGTCGGTGACGGCGCTGGTAGCGGCTTGCTCCTCAGTTTGCGCGGCCGGCTGTTCCGATGCGCCAGAACGTTTTTTGTCCGCCCGTTGCTGGCGGTCGCGCAGCCAATCGCCTACCCATGCGGGCGCTTCCGTCGCCGCGAACAAGGCGCTGTCTTGCGCCAGGAGCAGATACAAGGCAAGTCCATGCTTGCACGGAAATTTACGGCTGGGGCAGGAGCATTTGAAGGCGGGCTCGCCCAGGTCGATCTGGGTGCGGTAGGGATCCTTGCCGCTACCCTTGCATTCGCCCCAGGTGGCGGTCTCCGAGCGACCCAGCTTATCCCATTTGGCGGGAGAGGCCAGTTGGCTACCTGCCTTGGCGGAGCTGGCATCGGGTGCCAGGGAAAGAATTTGATCGGTATTCAGGAGCACGAAGTGAACCTACAGGTAAATTGTCAAATGGTCAGGGTAATGTATTTAACCATGAATGGGCCGTCGCACATTTGAAAGCTGACTTTTATATTAACTATTGCCGGAGAATTGAAAATGATTGCATGTATTGGGGGAGAAACCCTTGCTTCCGCCGGGGCGCTTTGCTATAGTTCGCCTCCCCAATGAGACGCAGCAGTTTGCGAAACAATGGGATCACTGGAAACGGTGAGGGTAGTAAAAAAGAAGGTTGACGAATTAGCCGAAACGCTTCATACTCTTCCTTCTTCGCAGCTGACAAACACAACGCTTTGTCGATAGCGCGAAAGCAGTAACCGAATACAGTTCTTTAACAATTAACAGTCGATAAGTGTGGGCATTTGATGCAAGTGCAGCGCCGATCTTCGGATTGGCGTCTAACTTAAAATATCAAATGTTCACGAATAAATAAATGAAATAGGACGCTACGCAAGTAGTGGCCTGTCAGTTGTTTTTGAAGTGAGCGACCCGTCGCAAGACGGTGCCAATAAAATGGCAAAGTAACAGAGATTAAACTGAAGAGTTTGATCCTGGCTCAGATTGAACGCTGGCGGCATGCCTTACACATGCAAGTCGAACGGCAGCACGGAGCTTGCTCTGGTGGCGAGTGGCGAACGGGTGAGTAATATATCGGAACGTACCCTGGAGTGGGGGATAACGTAGCGAAAGTTACGCTAATACCGCATACGATCTAAGGATGAAAGTGGGGGATCGCAAGACCTCATGCTCGTGGAGCGGCCGATATCTGATTAGCTAGTTGGTAGGGTAAAAGCCTACCAAGGCATCGATCAGTAGCTGGTCTGAGAGGACGACCAGCCACACTGGAACTGAGACACGGTCCAGACTCCTACGGGAGGCAGCAGTGGGGAATTTTGGACAATGGGCGCAAGCCTGATCCAGCAATGCCGCGTGAGTGAAGAAGGCCTTCGGGTTGTAAAGCTCTTTTGTCAGGGAAGAAACGGTGGGAGCTAATATCTCCTGCTAATGACGGTACCTGAAGAATAAGCACCGGCTAACTACGTGCCAGCAGCCGCGGTAATACGTAGGGTGCAAGCGTTAATCGGAATTACTGGGCGTAAAGCGTGCGCAGGCGGTTTTGTAAGTCTGATGTGAAATCCCCGGGCTCAACCTGGGAATTGCATTGGAGACTGCAAGGCTAGAATCTGGCAGAGGGGGGTAGAATTCCACGTGTAGCAGTGAAATGCGTAGATATGTGGAGGAACACCGATGGCGAAGGCAGCCCCCTGGGTCAAGATTGACGCTCATGCACGAAAGCGTGGGGAGCAAACAGGATTAGATACCCTGGTAGTCCACGCCCTAAACGATGTCTACTAGTTGTCGGGTCTTAATTGACTTGGTAACGCAGCTAACGCGTGAAGTAGACCGCCTGGGGAGTACGGTCGCAAGATTAAAACTCAAAGGAATTGACGGGGACCCGCACAAGCGGTGGATGATGTGGATTAATTCGATGCAACGCGAAAAACCTTACCTACCCTTGACATGGCTGGAATCCCCGAGAGATTGGGGAGTGCTCGAAAGAGAACCAGTACACAGGTGCTGCATGGCTGTCGTCAGCTCGTGTCGTGAGATGTTGGGTTAAGTCCCGCAACGAGCGCAACCCTTGTCATTAGTTGCTACGAAAGGGCACTCTAATGAGACTGCCGGTGACAAACCGGAGGAAGGTGGGGATGACGTCAAGTCCTCATGGCCCTTATGGGTAGGGCTTCACACGTCATACAATGGTACATACAGAGCGCCGCCAACCCGCGAGGGGGAGCTAATCGCAGAAAGTGTATCGTAGTCCGGATTGTAGTCTGCAACTCGACTGCATGAAGTTGGAATCGCTAGTAATCGCGGATCAGCATGTCGCGGTGAATACGTTCCCGGGTCTTGTACACACCGCCCGTCACACCATGGGAGCGGGTTTTACCAGAAGTAGGTAGCTTAACCGCAAGGAGGGCGCTTACCACGGTAGGATTCGTGACTGGGGTGAAGTCGTAACAAGGTAGCCGTATCGGAAGGTGCGGCTGGATCACCTCCTTTCTAGAGTTTGCACGAACCGGTAACGGTTCACGCATCAAATGTTCACACTTATCGGCTGTTTAATTAAGAAGAAACAGTAGTCGTAGTAGTTCCGCGTTGGGGCTGTAGCTCAGCTGGTTAGAGCACCGTGTTGATAACGCGGGGGTCGTTGGTTCGAGTCCAACCAGCCCTACCAGCTAATTAGTAAAATCTCAGGGGGATTAGCTCAGCTGGGAGAGCACCTGCTTTGCAAGCAGGGGGTCGTCGGTTCGATCCCGTCATCCTCCACCAATACTTTGAAAGTGCAAACGTAAGTTAATCACAGTGGTGATTGAATTTAGGTTTGATCTTTTAGCGATCAAAGCTGTTTCGTTCTTTAACAATCTGGAAGAAGTAAAGATTATTTATTGATCGGTTTGCCGTAAAAAGCGAATCGATGGGTAATGATTGTATGTATCAACAAACAAGCAACAACGTTGTACTTTCTTATCCCTGTAGCGCTCTTTGATTATTTCGATGATCAGAGGCTAACGTTATAGGGACAAGCGAATAAGTGCACATGGTGGATGCCTTGGCGATTACAGGCGATGAAGGACGTAGTAGCTTGCGATAAGCTGCGGGGAGTGAGCAAACACACTTTGATCCGCAGATTTCCGAATGGGGCAACCCACCCTTTTAGGGTATTGCATACTGAATACATAGGTATGCAAGGCGAACGCGGCGAACTGAAACATCTAAGTAGCTGCAGGAAAAGAAATCAACCGAGATTCCCAAAGTAGCGGCGAGCGAAATGGGAAGAGCCTGTACGTGATAGTCGGACCGATAACAGAATCCTCTGGAAATAGGAGCCATAGCGGGTGATAGCCCCGTATGTGAAATCGGACCGGTGGTACTAAGCGTACGACAAGTAGGGCGGGACACGTGACATCCTGTCTGAATATGGGGGGACCATCCTCCAAGGCTAAATACTCGTAATCGACCGATAGTGAACCAGTACCGTGAGGGAAAGGCGAAAAGAACCCCGGAAGGGGAGTGAAATAGATCCTGAAACCGTGTGCATACAAACAGTAGGAGCGGACTTGTTCCGTGACTGCGTACCTTTTGTATAATGGGTCAGCGACTTACATTCAGTGGCAAGGTTAACCGCATAGGGAAGCCGTAGAGAAATCGAGTCCGAATAGGGCGATCAGTCGCTGGGTGTAGACCCGAAACCAAGTGATCTACTCATGGCCAGGATGAAGGTGCGGTAACACGCCCTGGAGGTCCGAACCCACTAATGTTGAAAAATTAGGGGATGAGCTGTGGGTAGGGGTGAAAGGCTAAACAAACTTGGAAATAGCTGGTTCTCTCCGAAAACTATTTAGGTAGTGCCTCAAGTATCACCATCGGGGGTAGAGCACTGTTATGGCTAGGGGGTCATTGCGACTTACCAAACCATTGCAAACTCCGAATACCGATGAGTGCGAGCTTGGGAGACAGACGTCGGGTGCTAACGTCCGGCGTCAAGAGGGAAACAACCCAGACCGCCAGCTAAGGTCCCAAAGATTGGCTAAGTGGAAAACGAAGTGGGAAGGCTAAAACAGTCAGGATGTTGGCTTAGAAGCAGCCATCATTTAAAGAAAGCGTAATAGCTCACTGATCGAGTCGTCCTGCGCGGAAGATGTAACGGGGCTAAGCCAGTCACCGAAGCTGCGGATATATAGCAATATATATGGTAGGAGAGCGTTCTGTAAGCCTGCGAAGGTGTCTTGTAAAGGATGCTGGAGGTATCAGAAGTGCGAATGCTGACATGAGTAGCGATAATGGGGGTGAAAAGCCTCCACGCCGTAAGCCCAAGGTTTCCTGTTCAACGTTCATCGGAGCAGGGTGAGTCGGCCCCTAAGGCGAGGCAGAGATGCGTAGCTGATGGGAAGCAGGTTAATATTCCTGCACCGTCGTATGATGCGATGGGGGGACGGATCGCGGAAGGTTGTCTGACTGTTGGAATAGTCAGTTTCTGTCTCATAGAAGGCGCTTAGGCAAATCCGGGCGCGGAATTCAAGGGGATGGGACGAGTGAACTTGTTCACGAAGCAATCGGAAGTGGTTCCAAGAAAAGCCTCTAAGCTTCAGTCATACGAGACCGTACCGCAAACCGACACAGGTGGGCGAGATGAGTATTCTAAGGCGCTTGAGAGAACTCGGGAGAAGGAACTCGGCAAATTGGTACCGTAACTTCGGGAAAAGGTACGCCCCGGTAGCTTGATTGGTTTACTCCATGAGGGTGAAAGGGTTGCAATAAACTGGTGGCTGCGACTGTTTAATAAAAACACAGCACTCTGCAAACACGAAAGTGGACGTATAGGGTGTGACGCCTGCCCGGTGCTGGAAGATTAAATGATGGGGTGCAAGCTCTTGATTGAAGTCCCAGTAAACGGCGGCCGTAACTATAACGGTCCTAAGGTAGCGAAATTCCTTGTCGGGTAAGTTCCGACCTGCACGAATGGCGTAACGATGGCCACACTGTCTCCTCCCGAGACTCAGCGAAGTTGAAATGTTTGTGATGATGCAATCTACCCGCGGCTAGACGGAAAGACCCCATGAACCTTTACTGTAGCTTTGCATTGGACTTTGAACCAATCTGTGTAGGATAGGTGGGAGGCTTTGAAGCGGGGACGCTAGTTCTCGTGGAGCCAACCTTGAAATACCACCCTGGTTTGTTTGAGGTTCTAACCTTGGTCCGTTATCCGGATCGGGGACAGTGCATGGTAGGCAGTTTGACTGGGGCGGTCTCCTCCTAAAGTGTAACGGAGGAGTTCGAAGGTACGCTAGATACGGTCGGACATCGTGTTGATAGTGCAATGGCATAAGCGTGCTTAACTGCGAGACTGACAAGTCGAGCAGGTACGAAAGTAGGACATAGTGATCCGGTGGTTCTGTATGGAAGGGCCATCGCTCAACGGATAAAAGGTACTCTGGGGATAACAGGCTGATTCCTCCCAAGAGTTCATATCGACGGGGGAGTTTGGCACCTCGATGTCGGCTCATCACATCCTGGGGCTGTAGCCGGTCCCAAGGGTATGGCTGTTCGCCATTTAAAGTGGTACGTGAGCTGGGTTTAAAACGTCGTGAGACAGTTTGGTCCCTATCTGCCGTGGGCGTTGGAAATTTGAAGGGGGCTGCTCCTAGTACGAGAGGACCGGAGTGGACGAACCTCTGGTGTACCGGTTGTCACGCCAGTGGCATTGCCGGGTAGCTAAGTTCGGAAGAGATAACCGCTGAAAGCATCTAAGCGGGAAACTTGCCTTGAGATGAGATTTCCCAGAGCCTTGAGCTCTTTGAAGGGTCGTTCGAGACCAGGACGTTGATAGGCTGGGTGTGGAAGTGCAGTAATGCATTAAGCTAACCAGTACTAATTGCCCGTACGGCTTGTCCCTATAACCTTAGCAGGTACAGAGGATAAGACGGTACAACGTTGCGTGTGTGTTGATACTATCATTCATTACCCTTGATCTTTGCTTCTTCCAGATTCATGGCCTTGTCGCTCCACCGAGGACAAATGCCGGTACAAGTTATGCCTGATGACCATAGCAAGTTGGTCCCACCCCTTCCCATCCCGAACAGGACCGTGAAACAACTTTGCGCCGATGATAGTGCTGCAACCAGTGTGAAAGTAGGTTATCGTCAGGCTTGTTATACGCAGTAGAAGAAAACCCCGCCGGACTCCGGTGGGGTTTTTTTTCGTCTGGGGCTTTTGTCGGGTGCGGTGGTGGCTGCTGTCGGCTTACGCTGCGCTAAGCCGACCTACGCCTGACCTACGCCGGCCTGCGCTGGCCTGCACCGACCTGCGCCGAGCTACGGTCAGACCCCGGCTGTTGATCCGCTGCCTATGCCACAGGCGAAAAAAAGGCAGCGCTGCGCGCTGCCTTTCTGACTTGACTTCCCTTTTATTGGCCAGCCACCACCGGCGTGGCGCCGCTCCTGGCCACCCACTCGATCAGCGCGTCGACGGCGGCGCGGCCATTGCCGTTGCCCACCAGGTCGCTATTGATCATGGCGACCACCACGCACAGCTGGTTGTTGGCGTCAGGCACGTAGCCGGCGATGGCCACCACATTTTTTAATGTTCCCGTCTTGATGCGGGCGCGCGCGGCGGCCGGACTGTTCAACAGGCGCTTGCGCATGGTGCCGTCCAGCGCCACGATGGGCAGGCTGGACTGGAACTCGGGCGCCCATGGGCTTTGCTGCATCGCTTGCAGCACGCCGGCCATTTGCGCTGGCGCAATGCGTCCCGTGCGCGACAGGCCGGAGCCGTTGTCGACCAGCATGCCCTGGGTATCGATATGGTGCCGCTGGAACCATTCCTGGATGACTAGCCGCGCGCGCGTGGCCGTATCTTCCGGCGCCGCCATGGCGACGGGGCGGCTGCCCAGCCAGCCATCGCTTTGCAAGCTGCCCAGGCTGAGGAACAGGGTGCGGGCCAAGGTGTTGTCGGAGGTCTTGTTGATATCGCGCAAGACTTCCGGCAAGGCGCGCGCCACGTGGTCGGCCAGCATGCGCGTGCCTACCGGTTCGGCCGTTGGCGGCAAGCCTGTCAACGGCGCTTCGCGCACCGTGCCCGTGATCGTGCCACCGAGGCGTTTCCAGGTGGCGCGGAATAAACGGTCCGCATAATCGTTGCGGTCGAGCACATTGATGCTGGTAGCCTTGCTGCAATTTTGCGGGAAGGTACCGTGCAGTATCACCTGCAGCTTGCCGCCGGCATCGCGCCGGTATTCGGGCGGGCGCCAGCCATCTTCCCACCTGGCACAGCTGCCTTTGACCAGCTTCATGTCGCTCGTGATGCTGACATTCTCGAGCGCCGGCTGCATCTGGAAGCTCAATTGCCGCTCCGTCGCGCTGATGTTGATATCGATCAGATTGGTATTCAATAACAAGGCATCGGGAATGACGTTGTAGCGGAACTCGGCCGACTCGTCGAACGGCGGCGTGCCGATATCGGGCCGCGCCGGCTGGAACAGCTGGCGGTCGAGGATCAGGTCGCCCTTGATTTTCACGATGCCCTGGTTGCGCAGGGTTTGCAGCATGTGGGCCAGCACGTCGGCATTGAAATCCGTGTCGGCGCCGCCGCGCAGGATCAGGTCGCCCTTCAGCACGCCATTGATGACGTCGGCGCTGGTGCGCAGCTCCGTGCGGCCGCGGAAGATGGGGCCCAATTGTTCCAGGCCCACGGCCGTCGTTACCAGCTTCATGGTGGACGCCGGCTGCATGCTGCGCTCGGCCCCGTGCGACAGCACGGTGGTGTTGCCGCGCAAGACGATGGCGCCCATGGCGTCTTCGGGGATATTCGCGCTGCGCAGCAGCAGGCTGACGGATTCGGGCAATTGCGCCTGCGCCGTCGACAGGCCAAGGCCCGCCAACAGCGCAGCCAGCAGAACAGGACGTAACATGATGCTCCTTAATGGAAAAAGACGTAGGCGACGAACACGGCCGTGATCACGCCCGCCAGATCGGCGATCAGGCCGGCCGTGATCGCATAGCGCGTCTTGCGGATGCCAACGGAACCGAAATACAGGGCCACGATATAGAAGGTGGTATCGGCCGAGCCCTGGAACACGCAGGCCAGGCGACCGACAAACGAGTCGACGCCGTAGGTATTCATGGCGTCGATCATCATGGCTTTCGAGCCGGAACCGCTGAGCGGCTTCATCATGGCCGTCGGCAGGGCCGGCACGAAGTCTGTATTGATGCCCAGGTTGGCGAAGAACCAGTTCATGCCGCTCATCATGAAATTGAATACGCCCGCATTGCGGATCACGCTGATGGCCACCAGCATGCCGACCAGGTAGGGAATCACGGTAATCGAGGTCTGGATGCCGCCCTTCGCCCCTTCGATGAAGGCGTCGTACACGTTCACCTTCTTGCGCAGGGCGCCGATGATGAAGATGGCGATGACGCTGATCAACACCAGGTTGCTGACCACTTTCGAGACCAGCTCGATTTCCTGCTTTGTCAGGTATTGCGTGAAGTACCAGATCATGGCGACGATGGCGCTCGTCATGCCGCCCATCCAGCCCAGCACGACCCGGTTGAGCAGGTTGATGCGTTGCTTGATGGAGACCGTGATGATGCCGACCATGGTGGCGACATAGGTGGCGATCATGCAGGGGATAAAGATGTCGGACGGGTCGGCCGCGCCGAGAATCGAGCGCTGCGCCATGATGGCCAGCGGAATCAGGGTCAGGCCCGAGGTGTGCAGCACCAAAAACATGATTTGCGCATTCGTCGCCTCTTCCTTGTTCGGGTTCAAGGTTTGCAGGCTTTCCATGGCTTTCAGGCCAAACGGCGTGGCCGCATTGTCCAGGCCCAGCAGGTTGGCCGAGAAATTCATCACCATGTGGCCCGTCGCCGGATGGTCTTTCGGAATTTCCGGGAAGATGCGCGAAAAGAAGGGCGCGATGACTTTCGCCAGCCAGCCGACAATGCCCGCCTTTTCACCGATGTTCATGATGCCGAGCCACAAGGTCATCACGCCCGCCAGCGGCAGGGCGATATCCATCACGCCCATGCGCGCCGTTTCAAACGTGCCGTCAATGATGCGCTTGAAGATATCGGTATCGCCGAGAAACAGCCACTGCAGCACTGCGGCCAGGAAGCCAACGAGGAAAAAGCCGGACCAGATGTAATTAAGTGCCATATGCGATCAGTTCTGTATTCGGGGAGGTGAAAGGTGCTGCAAGCAAAGTATAGAGGCAGCCCGATACGAGTTGATGAAAGAATGCAGCAATCGCATGCCAAAAAGTTATAAGCTGGCAGCCTGTTTTCATTGGCGCCCCGTCGCTTGCCCGCGTAGTGTGGGGGATGCCTGTCGCTTACCGCTGTTCCTTACCCTGTCTGCACTGGATCACTGATGATGTTTTTACGCAAAACCGCCTGCGCCGCCGGCCTGGTCCTGTTGACGCTGTTCACTGTGCCCGCGCATGCCGCCGCCGATGCCCGCGCGAACAAGACCCTGCACCTGTTTTTGAGCACCAGCGAGACGGGCCTGGACCCGGCCGTCGCCTCGGATCTGGCCAGCCTGAATTTGATGGAAAATATCTTTGACCCCTTGCTGCGCTATGACTACCTGGCGCGCCCGGTGCAGCTGCAGGGCAACACGGCGCGCGGCTTGCCGACCGTGGAAGATGGCGGCCGCACGTACACTTTTCACTTGCAGCCCGGTATTTTCTTCACCCCCGATCCCGCCTTCAAGGGCCAGCCGCGCGAAGTGACGGCGCAGGATTATGTCTACAGCCTGACGCGGCTGTATGACCCGGCCCTGAAGTCGCCGTGGCTGTTCTTGCTGGAAGGTAAGCTGGTGGGCGATGCGGCCCTGAAAGCCAGATTCAGCTACGACACGCCGATCGCCGGCCTGCAGGCGCTGGACAAATACACCCTGCGCATCCGCCTGAACGCCATCGACCCGAACTTCCTGTTTTACCTGGCCATGCCGGCCACTGCCGTGGTGGCGCGCGAAGTGGCTGAAGCGTACCCGGCGGCAGGGCAGATCGGCAACCACCCCGTGGGCACGGGGCCGTTCCTGGTGAGGGAGTGGAAGCGCAGCGACAAGATCGTGCTGCAAGCCAATCCGACTTTCCGTGCCACCGTGTTCCATACGGAAGCCAAGGCGCTGGCCGCCTTGCCGCCCGATGCGCGCGCCATCGCCAGCGCGCTGGAAGGCAAGCCATTACCGCTGGTCGAGCGCATCGAGGTGCGCATCGTTGAGGAATATCAATCGCGCATGCTGGGTTTCCTGAAAGGCGAATTCGATTACCTGGAGCAAGTGCCGGAATCGATGACGGACATGGTGCTGGAAAACGGCGCCCTGAAACCGGCGCTGGCCGCCAAGGGCTTGCAGCTGACGCGCTTTCCCGTGTTGCAGACGTATTACATGTGGATGAATATGGACGATCCCGTGCTGGGCGGCATGAGCAAGGACAGGCTGGCCCTGCGCCGTGCCATTGCCCTCAGCTACAACAGCCGCGAAGACATCGCCTTATTAAAGAAAGGCCTGGCCTTGCCGGCGCAGTCGCCGCTGCCGCCCAATGTGCTCGGTTACGACAAGGATTACCGCAGCCCCGTCGGCTACGATCCCGTGCTGGCGCGCGCCCTGCTGGAGCGCTTTGGCTACAAGGCGGGGCACGACGGTTTCCGCACGCAGCCGGACGGCACGCCCTTGCTGCTCACCATGCATACGGAACCGAGCACGGTGGGGCGGCTGCGCGATGAGTTGTGGCGGCGCAACCTGAACGCCATCGGCTTGCGCGTGGAGTTCAAAAGCGACAAGAAGACGGAGATCATCAAGGCGTCGCGCCTGGGCAAGGTGCAGATGTTCGAGACCAACTGGATCGCCGACTTTCCCGATGGTGATAACTTTATGCAATTGTTGTATGGCGGCAACGTCGGCCGCGCCAACTATGCCCGCTTCAACTTGCCCGATTACAATAAACGCTATGAGGAGGCGCGCCTGCTATCCGATACGCCGCGCCGACGCAGTCTGTACTTCGACCTGTTTCAGCTGATCCACGCTTACACGCCGTGGGTGTTGCTGACGCATCCCATCTCTGCCGACCTGCAGCAACCGTGGCTAAAAAACTACAGGCGCCACCCCGTGGAATTCACGTCCTGGCGCTATCTGGACGTCGATCCCGCCAAGGGCCGCCCCGCAGGCAAGTGACCACGTCGCTGAAAAGGGCATTCATTCCAAAAAGTTATGGTTAGGAAAGCATTTTTCATTGGCTGGGCCTGCTTGCATCGCGCTACTCTGAAAATGAAAACAAATAAAGTAAAGCGCTGGCGTCATAAAAAAATGTACCGCGAGACAGACGCCGCGACCTTACAAAACAGCCTGGACTTGAGAACTCAAGTTTCGATTGCCCAACAAGGAGAGACCAGTGAAATTGAAGAAGCTAGCGCAGTTGGTGGCATTGATAGGGGTGGTGGGGCCGGTCGTGGCACAGGAAGCGGCGCCAGCGATGCAACGGGTAGAAGTCACGGGCAGCAGCATCAAGCGCGTGGCCAAGGAAGGCGCGCTGCCGGTGCAAGTCATCAGCTTTGAGCAGATGGAAAAGCAGGGCATCACGACGGCCGAGCAACTGGTGCGTACCCTGTCGGCCAACGGCACGGGCGCAGAGAACATGACTTCTGGCAATAACGTGTTTGGCGCCGATGCGGACCGCCTGGCTGGCGGCGCCTCGTTCGCCTCGCTGCGCGGCCTGGGGCCGGGCGCGACTCTGGTGCTCTTGAACGGCCGCCGCGTGGCCACGCATGGCGCCAGCGGCCGTGCCGTCGACTTGAATTCGATACCGCTGGGGGCGATTTCACGCGTGGAAATCCTCAAGGATGGCGCCTCGGCCATCTACGGCACGGACGCCATCGGCGGCGTGATCAATTTCATTCTGAAAACTAATTACAGCGGCGTGGAAGCCTCCGTTTCCACCAACGACACGCAAGCGGGCGGCGGCGCCACGCGCCGCGCTGCCATCCTGGCCGGCACGGGTTCGCTGGAAGAGGACGGCTACAACCTCATGGCCAGCTTGACCGTTGATAAAGCGCAGCAGCTCAATGGCCGTGATCGCTCCTTCGTCAACGGCTACCAGCCTGGCCGGGGCCTGTCGCCCGATACCACGGGCACGCCGTTCGCCAACCAGATGGCGGGCGCCGGTACGGCGCTGGGTACGTCGTTCCAGCTGCCGGGCGACCCGAATAAATACCTGCAAGCCAATCCGCTGAGCTTCCAGGGCAAGTGCGACAGCGTCGCCGGCATGTCGCAATATCAGACGGCACTGTGGAAAGACGTGACGTCGCCGCTGCGCACCAGGTATTCGTGCGCCTACGACTATGGCGCCGACTATGTGCTGCAATTCCCCGTCGAGCGGGCCAATTTCCTCTCGCGCGGCACGTTCAAGCTGGCGCCCGACCACCGCATGTTTGTCGAAGCGCTCGGTTCGCGCACCAAGGCCACGGCGATTTTGACGCCGATGCAGGTGCAGACGAGCATCGACAACAAGGCCGTCTACCCCGTGGGCGGCGCGTATTACCAGGATCTGTCGGCCTTTATCCCGTCTTTCGACAAGAGCAAGCCGATTGCCTACAAATGGCGCGCGAATGACGTGGGCAACCGCACGCAGGAAAATACGACCGATAACGCCCGCGTACTGCTGGGTTTTGAAGGCAACTTCGGCAAATGGGATTACAAGACCGGTGTTTCCTATGCGCAGAGCACGACCAAGACCAAGCTGACGGAAGGTTATTCCTACACGGACAAGCTGTACGCGGCCTTGGCGACAGGCATCATCAATCCCTGGGTCGGCGCGGGCCAGGGCCAGACGGAAGCGGCCAAGCAATTGATCGAGTCGACCAAGTTCCGGGGCGCCTTCCAGCACGGCAAGACGACCCTGACGCAGATCGACGGTTCCGTCTCGGGCGAGCTGTTCCAGCTGCCGGCTGGTGCCGTGGCCATGGCGGCCGGTTTTGACTTGCGCCGCGAGGGCTACAGCTTCGAGCAGGATGTCGATGCCAACCTGATTCTGTTGGCGCCAGGAAATGCCGCCTTGAAGGATGTCAGCCGCAACGTCAAGGCCGTGTATGCGGAGTTGCTGGTGCCCATCATGAAGGACCTGGAAATGCAATTGGCCGTGCGCCGTGACGATTACAGCCAGGTGGGGGCCACGACGAATCCGAAGATTGCCTTGCGCTACCAGCCGGCCGACTTCGTGCTGTTCCGCGCCTCGGCCAGCAAGGGCTTCCTGGCACCGAGTTTCGACCAGCTGTATTCGGGCGTGCTGACGCAGGAATTGCCAAATGGCGCGAAGGACCCGGAAGGCTGCGCCAAGCATCCTGGCGTGGCCGAATACTGTTCCATTCCCCGCCTTAGTTACACGACGGGCGGCAACTTGAACCTGAAGCCGGAGACGTCGAAGCAGGGCAGCGTCGGCATCGTCATCGAACCTGTGAAGGGTTACTCCGCCTCGCTCGATTACTGGGCCATCAATACCCAGGACCAGCTCCTGAAGCGCACGCCGAAAGTCGTGCTGGACAATTACCAGGCCCTGAACCAGTATATTTTCCGCAAATCCGATGGCACCATCGATTACGTGCAAGCGGGCTGGTTCAATGCGGGCGGCAGCCGCGTGCGCGGCCTGGACGTGGGCTTGCGCGGCGAAGGCAAGGTTCAGGACGTGAAATGGACGGCCACCCTGGATGGCACGTATATGGACAGCTTCAAGTTTGCCGAATACAAGGGACAAGAATACAAGGAACTGGTTGGCAATTTCTATACGCGTGATTTGTACTTGCGCTGGAAACACAACGCCAGCGTTGGCGTCTCGCGCGGCGACTGGAGCGGCTTGCTGGTGCAGAGTTTTGCTTCCGGCTACAAGGACCAGGTGCCGAATGACGGCAAGGGTACGCCACCGCCAGGCTTCAATCCCGACGTGTCGAGCTACACCACGTACAGCCTGTCGGGTACGTACACGGGCTTCAAGAATGCCACCATCACCGTGGGCATCCAGAACCTGTTCGACCGCGATCCCCCATTCACCGCGCACAACGTGGATGAAGTGGTGGGCGCCGGCTGGGACCCCCGCGTGGCCGACCCGCGTGGCCGCGCCTTCACTTTCCAGCTGAAGTACAAGTTCATGTAAGGCGGCGCTGCCGGCGGTGATCCCGCCGGCATGCTAACCTCGTGCGGCGGCGCCTGGCGTCGCCGTTTTTTATTCCAGGAAAGGGCCGCATGTCCAGTCAGACCAATCTCAGCCGGCGCCGCTTCGGCGGCTTGCTGGCCGCCACCGTGGGGGCGGCAGGCACACCGGCGTGGGCGGCGGCCGCGCAAGGGAGGGACAAACGCATGCAACAGCACCACGCATTGATCAAACCGGCGCGCCTGCGCGACGGCGACCTGGTCGCCATCATCGCGCCGGGCGGCTTTACGGATGAAGACGCCATCGCCCAGGCCCAGCGCAATATCGAATCGCTGGGGCTGCGCGCCAGCCTGGGGGCGAATATCCGCGCCGTGCACGGCAACTATGCGGGCACGGTGCGGCAGCGCCTCGACGATCTGCACGCGGCGTTCGCCGATCCCGACGTCAAGGCGATCTGGGCCATCCGTGGCGGCTCCGGCTGCATTTCGCTGCTGGCGCTGCTCGACTATGGCTTGATCCAGCGCAATCCGAAAGTGCTGATCGGCTATTCCGACATCACGGCCCTGCACCTGGCCATCGCCAGCCAGACGGGCCTGGTAACCTTCCACGGCCCCGTGGCTTCATCGACGTTTTCCGATTACACGGTGACGCAGCTGCGCAATGTGCTGATGACGCCGCAAGACAGCTACACGATCCCGATGGCGCTGGACAACCACCGCCGCGCGCAGACGCAGCCGAACTTCGCCATCCGCACCGTGCACGGCGGCCAGGCGACGGGACGCTTGACGGGCGGCAACCTGTGCCTGGTCAGCGCGCTGGCGGGCACGCCGTATGCGGCCGATTTCCGCGAGCATATCTTGTTCCTCGAAGAAATCAATGAAGTGCCGTACCGCATCGACCGCATGTTGTGCCAGCTCGACCTGTCCGTCGGTTTCCAGCACGCGGCGGCCTTGATGCTGGGCATCTTCGAGCATTGCGAGGCGGCCGAGGGCGACACGGCGCTGAGCCTCGATGCCACCCTGGACCAGCATTTGCTGCCTTTGCGCGTGCCGGCCGTCAGCGGCTACTCGTTTGGCCACATCCGCCACCAGTTCACGCTACCGATGGGCATACTGGCGACCCTGGATGCGGACCGGCAAACCCTGACCCTGCTGGAGCCGGCCGTCTGCTAGCGTACGGTGCAGCGGGGCGATTGTCAGTATGCTAGTGTGATCAGGCGTGGCACGAGGCCGCGCCGCCTTCTACACCGCTTCCGCCATGATCAACCGCCACGCCAGTACCTACATCCTCAGCCACCCGCTGGCCTTCGCGCTGCAGGTGCTCAAGGGTTTCCGCGCCAACCAGGGCTTGCTGCTGGCGGGCGCCGTCGCGTATTACTCGCTGCTGTCCATCGTGCCCCTGCTGATGCTGGTGGTGGTGGCCCTGTCGCACGTGATCGCGCAGGATGAATTGCTGCAGACAATCGGCCATTACCTGGAATGGCTGGTGCCGGGACAATCAAAGGCCATCGTGGGCGAGATCGCGCATTTCCTCGACAACCGGGGCGTGATCGGCTGGCTGCTGCTGTTGACCATGCTGTTTTTCAGTTCGCTGGCGTTTACCGTGCTGGAAAACGCCATGAGCGTGATTTTCATTCACCGCGTCGCCATCCGGCGCCGCCATTTCCTCATTTCCGCCGTGCTGCCGTACTGCTACATCCTGTGCCTGGGCGTGGGCATCTTGCTCATCACCCTGGTGGCGGGCAGTTTGCAGGTGATGGGCGAGGAAAGCGTGCGTTTTTTGCGCCACGACTGGGGCCTGGAAGGCGTCTCCGGCGTGCTGCTGTATCTGCTGGGGCTGGCGGGAGAGATTCTCGTGCTCAGCTCGATTTACCTGGTCATGCCGGTGGGACGATTGTCGATCACGCATGCGCTGATCGGCGGCGTGACGGCGGCCCTGCTGTGGGAAATCGCCCGCCACGTGCTGGTCTGGTATTTTTCCACCTTGTCGCAGGTCAATGTCGTGTATGGCTCGATGACGACGGCCATCGTCGTCATGTTCAGTCTGGAAATCGGCGCCACCCTGCTGCTGCTGGGCGCGCAAGTGATTTCCGAATACGAAAGAGTGGCCCGTGGCGGCGAAGAAGACAAGCCGCTGGCGCTAAGGACTTGATTTAAGGTATGGCTTCAATTCGTTGTTGCGCCGCACAAAAAGCTGTGCTATACTCCGTTCAGTGATTGAGATTTGGCAACAAATCATCTCACCATCCAGTTTCAGCGCGGCGACCGACAGGTGTAATGTCGATGGCGTGACAGTGCGAAGAAATGGATTTTGTAATTCCGGATACGATGGTCGATTTTACACTTGGAGTCACCATGCAGATAGCATGGGAGTCCGAAAATCAGGAGGCACTTTGCAGATAGCACTGGCGTCCATGACACGATTAAAGCATTGGTAATACATTGGAACGAAGCCCGCGCTAGCGGGCTTTTTTTTCGTCTGGTGGGCGCGTTTATAAACCTACTGCGCAGCCCGCTCTCGGTTCGGCGTTACTCGCCGTACTTCAGTACGGCTGCGTTACTCAAGCCGATATCGGGCTTGCTCGCTACGGTTGCTCAAGGCGCCGAGACTTTGACTGCTTTTATAAAGCCCTGGCGATGAGTATCTTCTGAATATCGCTGGTGCCCTCGTAAATCTGGCACACGCGCACGTCGCGGTAGATGCGCTCGACGGGGAAGTCGGACACATAACCATAGCCGCCGTGCACCTGGATGGCGTCCGAACACACTTTTTCCGCCATTTCCGACGCAAACAGCTTGGCCATGGCCGCTTCCTTCAGGCAGGGCAGGCCCGCATCCTTCATGGCCGCCGCGTGGCGTATCAGCTGGCGCGCCGCTTCGATCTGCGTGGCCATGTCGGCCAGGCGGAATTGCACGGCCTGGTGTTCATAGATGGGCTTGCCGAAACTTTCTCGTTCGCGCGCGTACTGCAAGGCCGCTTCGTACGCGGCGCGCGCCATGCCCACGGCTTGCGAGGCGATGCCGATGCGTCCGCCTTCCAGGCCGGACAGGGCGATCTTGTAGCCTTGTCCTTCTTCGCCGATCAGATTTTCCGCCGGGATGCGGCAGTTGTCGAACAGGATTTGCGCCGTGTCCGACGAGTGCTGGCCCATCTTCTGTTCCAGTCCCGCCACGATGTAGCCGGGCGTATTCGTCGGCACCCAGAAGGCGCTGATGCCGCGCTTGCCGGCGGCCTTGTCGGTCACGGCCATGACGATGGCCACGTCCGCGTACTTGCCGCTGGTAATGAACTGCTTGGTGCCGTTGAGCACGTATTCATTGCCGTCGCGGGTGGCCGTCGTGCGCAGGGCCGAGGCGTCGCTGCCCGTGTGCGGTTCCGTCAGGCAAAATGCACCGAGCATGGCGCCTTGCGCCAGCGGACGCAGCCACTGTTCCTTTTGCGCATCGTTGGCATACATCATGGCGATGCTGCACACGGGGCAATTATTCACGGAAATGATGGTCGAGGTGCCGCCATCGCCGGCGGCGATTTCTTCCAGCACCAGGGCCAGCGACACGTAGTCGAGGCCGGCGCCACCGAGCGCTTCCGGCACGGCCACGCCAAAGGCGCCCAGGGCGGCCAGTTCCTGCAATTCTTCCTTGGGGAAATGATGTTCCTTGTCCCAGCGGGCCGCGTTGGGCGCCAGGCGCTCGCGCGAAAAGCTGCGCAGCGCTTCCTGGATCATCGATTGTTCTTCATTGAGTATCATGGGACGTCGTCTCGTATTTTTTATGGTGGAGTTGCTTCGGGGGCTTACCAGCCTATGGGCTTGCCGTCGTAGTTGCGGAACACGGCCTTGTCCGTGGCCGGCAGGCTGGCCAGGGTGGTGCGGATGCCGGCGGCGCTTTCTTCCGGGGAAATATCGGCGCCGGCGCCGCCCATGTCCGTGCGTACCCAGCCCGGGTGGAAAGCGACGCAGCTGACGCCTTGCGGGCCATGCACGAGGGACGTGTCGATCAGCACGGAATTCAAGGCGGCCTTGCTGGCGCGGTACAGCGAACCGCTGGGGTTGCCGCGCTCGCTCAGGGAGCCCATGTGCGAGGACAGCACGGCCAGCTTGCCCTTGGCGTTAGCCACCAGCGGCGCCAATATCGGCAGCAGCCGCATGGCCGCCAGCACGTTCGTGTGCATGACGAGGTCAAAATCGGCTTGCGCAGGAAACCCGTCGTGGCGGGGGC
Source organism: Janthinobacterium sp. GW822-FHT07H11 (assembly GCF_058798615.1). Classification (NCBI taxonomy): domain Bacteria; kingdom Pseudomonadati; phylum Pseudomonadota; class Betaproteobacteria; order Burkholderiales; family Oxalobacteraceae; genus Janthinobacterium; species Janthinobacterium sp. GW822-FHT07H11. The sequence continues at coordinate 229,883 of NZ_CM179507.1, read as the reverse complement.
CATACACGCCCGCGTTGAGGATGGCCACGTCGAGTTTTTCATCGTCGAGCTTCCAGCCCAGGCCGGCACAGCCTTCCACATCCGTCACGTCGAGCTGGTGCGCTTCCGCGCCCAGTTGCCTGAGGGCCTCGCAGGCGTCCGGCGTGCGCGCCGTGGCGATCACCCGCCAGCCGTCGTGGCGGTATTGACGCACGATTGCGTGGCCGATGCCGCGCGAGGCGCCGATGATCAATGCGGTAGGCATGTTTTTCTCCCTGGATAATCAAATGAAAAGGCGCGCACCGTGAACCTTGGTGCGCGCCCGTGCTGAGGAAGCGCTTATACCAGTTCGATCGCCATCGCCGTCGCTTCGCCGCCGCCGATGCACAGGGCCGCCACGCCGCGCTTGCCGCCGGTTTTCTTCAGGGCGCCCAGCAGGGTGACGATGATGCGCGCGCCCGAGGCGCCGATCGGGTGGCCCAGCGCGCAGGCGCCGCCGTGGATGTTGATCTTGCTGTGTGGAATGTCGAGGTCGTGCATGGCGGCCATCGGTACGGCGGCGAAGGCTTCATTGATCTCGAACAAGTCCACATTGCTGCTGCTCCAGCCCGTCTTGGCGTAGAGTTTTTTCACCGCGCCGATGGGGGCGGTCGTGAACTCGTTCGGCGCCTGCGCGTGCGTGGCGTGGCCGTGGATTTTCGCGAGGATGGTGCAGCCGAGTTTTTTCGCCGTCGATTCGCGCATCAGCACCAGGGCCGCCGCGCCATCGTTGATCGACGAGGACGAAGCGGCCGTGATGGTGCCGTCCTTCTTGAAGGCGGCTTTTAACGTCGGGATTTTTTCCAGGCGGGCTTTTTGCGGGCCTTCATCGATGCTGACGACGGTGTCGCCGCCGCGGCCGGAGACGGTCACGGGTACGATTTCCCATGCAAAACTGCCATCCTTGGTGGCCGCTTGCGCGCGCTTCACGGATTCGATGGCAAACGCATCCTGCGCTTCGCGCGTGAAGCTGTACTGGCTGGCGCACTCTTCGGCAAACGTGCCCATCGAGCGGGCATTGCCCTTTTCATCGCGGCTGTAGGCGTCTTCCAGGCCATCCATCATCATGTGGTCATAGATCATGCCGTGGCCGATGCGGTAGCCGCCGCGCGCCTTCGGCACCAGGTAGGGGGCGTTGGTCATCGACTCCATGCCGCCCGCCACCACCACGTCGGCGCTGCCGGCGAGCAAGGTGTCGTGCGCGAACATGGTCGTCTGCATGGCCGAGCCGCACATTTTCGACAGGGTCACGGCGCCGGTGGAGTCAGGCAAGCCGGCCTTGCGCAAGGCCTGGCGCGCGGGCGCCTGGCCCTGGCCGGCCATCAGGCAATTGCCGAAAAAGACGTGCTCGACGGCGTCCGGCGCGATACCGGCGCGCTCGACGGCGGCGCGGATGGCGACAGCGCCCAGGTCGCTGGCGGTAACGTTGGCAAAGTCGCCCTGGAAGGCGCCCATGGGGGTGCGCGCGGCACCGACGATTACGACTGGATCATTCATTTGGATCTCCGGTAGGGGTTGGGAATTGCGGCTGCTTGCAGAAACGAAGGTGCTGCGGATAGGGGAAGACGTCCTCGATATGACCGTCGAGGATGCGCTGCTTGCGCGCCTGCCAGTATTGCGCCGTCAGCAGGTCGGCATGGTGTTGCATGAAATAGCGGCGGATGCGGGGATTGCCCAGCAGGAAGCGACCGAATTGTTCGGGAAACACATCGTGCTTGCCGATGGGATACCAGGGTTCGGCCGACATTTCTTCTTCCTCCGTGCGCGCCTCGGGGATGGCGCGGAACTGGCAATCGGTGATGTACTCGATTTCATCGTAATCGTAAAAAACGACACGCTGATGACGCGTGACGCCAAAGTTCTTGTACAACATATCACCAGGGAAAATGTTTGCCGCGACCAGTTCCTTGATGGCATTGCCATATTCCACGATGCCGTGTTCGACCAGGTCATCGCGGCCTTCCTTTTCGGCATTGCTCAGCCACATGTTCAGCGGCACCATGCGCCGCTCGATATACAGGTGGCGGATGATGATCTGTTCATGGTCCTCCTCGAGCAGCGAGGGGGCGAAATGTTTGAGCTCGGCCAGCAGTTCGTCGGCAAAGCGGGTGCGGGGAAAGGCCACGTTCGAATACTCGAGCGTATCGGCCATGCGGCCCACGCGGTCGTGGTGCTTCACCAGCAAGTACTTCTCCTTGATCTGAGCACGCGTGGTTTCCTTGGGCGGCGGGAAAAAATCCTTGATCACCTTGAAGACGTAGGGAAACGACGGCAGCGCAAACACCAGCATCACCATGCCACGGATGCCGGGGGCGATCTCAAAGTGGTCCGAGGAGTGTTTCAGATGTTGCAGGTAGTCGCGGTAAAACAAGGTCTTGCCCTGTTTTTGCAAGCCCAGTATCGTATAAATCTCACTGCGTGGCTTGCGTGGGAGCAAACTTCGGAGAAATTGCACGTAGGCCGACGGCACTTCCATATCCACCAGGAAATATGCGCGCGTAAACGAAAACAGCACGGCAATCTGTTGCTGCTCGAATAGCACCGTGTCGAGCACCAGCTTGCCGTGGCGGTTGTGCAAGATGGGCACGACGAATGGATATTCGCCATTGCCGTTGATGCCCTTGCCGATCAGGTAAGCGCCCTTGTTGCGGTAAAACAGGCTCGTCAGGACCTGGATCTGGTGGTTCGGTTCCAGCTTGTGGCCGCCAAACAGCTGGTACAGCCTGGCTTCGACCTGGATCACATCGCGTTCCAGGTCGGCGAATTCGCAGTTCAGCTGGAAATTCGTCACGATGCGCTTCAGGGTGAAGCGCAAGCCGTCCTTGCTCGGGTAATACACGCGGTAGGTGGGCGCAGGTTCTTCCGTCTCGATATATTCGGTCGACACGACGGGACGCACGAAAATGAAATCGTTATGGAAATAGGTGCGGTGCAGGATATTGCAGCAGACGGAATTGAAGAAGGTTTCCGCCAGTTCAGGCTGCTTGTGGTCGCTCAGCATGCCGATGTAGTGCAATTTCAGCTCGCGCCACACTTCATCGGTCAACTCCGACTCTTCGTACTCATCTTCGAGCATTTGCACGCATTCCTGCACGCGCTTGTCATAAAAGTCGATGCGCTCGCGGGCCGCTTGTTGCGCCGTGGGCCACGCGCCTTGCTCGAAATGCTGCTTGGCTTCCTGGCTGGTCTGGCGAAACAGCCGGTAATGCTTGTCGAAGCCTTCGCGGATGGTGCGCGCAATATCGAATGCGATCTGGGAAGAAAGCAATTTAGGGAAGGCAATTTGCGTCATGTGTCTGCTCGCATCAATGGCTCGTCACCCAGTCGACATCCGCGCACCCGTGCCGTGATTACTTGGTTTCCGCAAACAATTCACGGCCGATCAGCATGCGGCGGATCTCGCTGGTCCCGGCGCCGATTTCATACAGCTTGGCATCGCGCCACAGGCGGCCGGCCGGATACTCGTTGATGTAGCCGTTGCCGCCCAGTGCCTGGATCGCCTCGCCGGCCATCCAGGTCGCCTTCTCCGCACTATACAGAATGGCGCCGGCCGCATCCTTGCGCAACTGGCGCACGGCTTCCGGCGTGGTGGCGCGGTCGCAAGCCTGGCCCACGGCGTAGACATAGGCCTTGCAGGCCATCATGGTCGAATACATATCGGCCAGCTTACCCTGCATCAACTGGAATTCGCCGATGGGCTGGCCGAACTGCTTGCGGTCATGCACGTAGGGCACGACCAGGTCCATGCAGGCCTGCATGATGCCCAGCGGGCCGCCGGACAGCACGGTGCGCTCGAAATCAAGGCCCGACATCAGCACATTGACGCCCTTGCCCAGGCCACCGAGCACGTTTTCGGCCGGCACTTCACAATCCTGGAATACCAGTTCGCCCGTGTGCGAGCCGCGCATGCCCAGCTTGTCGAGCTTTTGCGCGATGGAGAAACCCTTGAAATTCTTTTCGATCAGGAAGGCCGTCATGCCGCGCGGGCCCGCTTCCAGGTCGTTTTTCGCGTACACCACCAGCACGTCCGCGTCAGGGCCGTTGGTGATCCACATCTTGGTGCCGTTCAAGACCCAGCGGTCGCCCTTGAAGTCGGCGCGCAGCTTCATGCTGACGACGTCCGAGCCCGCGTTCGGCTCGGACATGGCCAGGGCGCCGATGTGCTCGCCCGTGATCAGTTTTGGCAGGTACTTGGCCTTTTGCTCGGCCGTGCCGTTGCGCTTGATCTGGTTCACGCACAGGTTCGAGTGGGCGCCGTAGGACAGGCCGACGGAGGCCGAGGCGCGCGAGATCTCTTCCATGGCGATGATGTGCGCCAGGTAGCCCATGCCGGCGCCGCCGTATTCTTCGCTGACGGTGATGCCGAGCAAGCCCATGTCGCCCATCTTGCGCCACAGGTCCATCGGGAACTGGTCGGTGCGGTCGATGTCGGCCGCGCGCGGCGCGATTTCGGCGGCGGCAAATTGTTGGATCGCTTCGCGCAAGGAGGCGATGTCGTCGCCGTGGTCAAAGGTCAAGCCTGGAAGATGGAGCATGTCGTCCTCGTCGTTATAAGTGTGGCGGTCATGGATGCCGGGTCAGTGAAGCTATGATACTCAGTTGTGACGTTTACGTAAACGTAAAGCGAAGGGCGCGCACGGCGCGGCGCGGCCAGGCAGGGCCTGGCCGCCGTTTCCTAGAGGGCGTGCGCCTTGCCATCGTTCAAGTCCGCCAGCATGCGCGCGCATGCCTCTTCGTGCGCGCTGATTTCCGCCAGCGCCATTTCGATATCGATGCGCTGCTGCTCCAGGGTCTGGCGGTGCTGCGCCAGCACGCCGATGAAACGGTCCATCTGCGCGCGCGTATCCTTCGGCGTTTCATACATGTCGACCAGGCTCTTGATTTCCGACAGGGCCAGGCCCAGGCGCTTGCCGCGCAGGGTCAGTTTCAAGCGGGTGCGGTCGCGCGGCGTGTAGACGCGGTTGCGTCCGCCCGCGCCTTCGCGTTTCGGGCTGAGCAAGCCCTGGTCTTCATAGAAACGGATGGCGCGTGCCGTGATGTCGAATTCCCGTGCCAGTTCGGTAATGGTATAGGTCGTCATCTGTGCGGGCGGTGAGGGTTGCATGGGTGGTCGGTAGAAAGCATCGGGTGCTGATGGGCAGGCTGGGCGGTAAAGTGCCGTTTACGTCAACGTCAACTCTATTGTAGCGTGCCTTGCCCGTACCGCAACAAAGAAAAACTGCGGCGTTGGGGCCGTGATTTGGCGATTCAGGCAACAATTACTGAAAATAAATTGATTCTTCGCGCACAAACGCGCTTAAGATCGAGAGTTGGTGGCCAAGATGACACCAAAAAGAGCTTTCTTGGCGTAATGACGACATTGTTCCCACGAAGATGGCAGTAAAATTTTTGGCGCTCACACTCGCCAACGAGAACGACCAAAAAACAAGGTATCACGAGGAGAACACTGATATTTCTGTTTCTATATTGAAAACAAAATGGCCCTTCTGAAAACTTTGTCTGCGAGAAATTGTATTACATGAGCATTGCGCGAATCCGTAGACGAGGGCATTATCGGATACCGTACGTTGTAGTGCCAAACCGAGGCTTTGAATCGTGCTGCAGTGCGAAAATCAAGGCCAGCCGCGAATTTGACCCGAAGCCACGCAGGATCACAAGAGAAAATTCGGCCCGGTTTTTTACCTGAAAAGCCCTGCCGGAGTGTTAATTGTTAATTAATGCATTTTTCAAATGTAACAATCTGTATGGTCATTCAAGAAACTGACTTTCATGTTACAACATGAAATAGTACACCTATGAATTCTTCTAACGAACGCGAAAGCTTCAGCCAGCGACTTCAGTTGGCTCTCAAAAACGCCCATTATTCTCCAGACAGCCCGACCAGACTGGCCCGGGAATTCAATATCCGTTTCGACGGGCGTCCGATTACCGTGCATGCAGCTAGGAAATGGTTGGTAGGTGAAGCAATTCCAACACAAGAGAAGTTGCGCATGATTGCCCAATGGCTGGGCGTGCCTGCTGAATGGTTGCGCTTTGGCGGCCCGGAAAGTGCCACGCCGAACGGTGAAGCGGGCAGCGCCTTGTCGCGGTTTGAGTCGGCCGACGTAAAATTAATTGCTGATTTACAAAGATTAGATGAACATCATCGGCAAATCGCGCGCGAATTTATTCGCATGCTGGTCAGAGTCAACTACCAAAAGTAAGCATTCTGGCGTCGACACGCCGCCGTTGCCCGCTTTTTGCCGGTAGCGGATCTACTGTTCTTTTTTTTGCGCAGGGTCATACTGGAGACATGATTTTGCAGCACAATAAGACCTCGCATGTTGCGCTGCAGCGGGATTATTCGATAATAATCCCGTCCTCAGCAGCGCGGCGGCCAATACCAGCGCATAATCACATCAGAAACAGCCAGTTCATCCACTACGGAGCCGAGCATTTGAGCCGTCTTATGAAAAGTAACTACAGCAACACCGCGCAGCTGAAAGACTTGATGACCGTGCCGCCCATGACTGCCGCGCAGCATGCGGAAGTGATGCGCAAACGGATAGCCCACCGCAGGATGGTTGAAGAAGCCAGGGATTTGAAGCAGGCCAGTGCCGTTCAGTTTGAGAAGCGTTGATTGGTGAATGCCTGAGCTAAGCTGCTGCGCATCGGCATAGGCGGTCTGCGATGCTCACCGTATAGTGTCCGGTTGCACTTCTCGAGCACCTCTTCCTTGCGCTCGTCACGCTTTTGTCAGGCATCGCCGCGTGCGTAGTTTGTCATGCAGTTTTTAGTTTGCTGCTGACGGGGCCGGGTTTTTCAAGCCATGCCACCGCGGCGCCAGGCTGTGCTCGATATCGAGCAGGTCGATGACGCGCGCCACCGTATGGTCGACCATCTCCGCGATGCTGTGCGGGTGGTGGTAAAAACTCGGCAAGGGCGGGAAGATGATGCCGCCCATTTCCGTCACGGCCGTCATATTGCGCAGGTGCGCCAGGTTGAACGGCGTCTCGCGCACCATTAAAATCAGGCGCCGGCGCTCCTTGAGCACCACATCGGCGGCCCGCGTGATCAGATTGTCGGACAAGCCGTGCGCGACGGCCGCCAGGGTCTTCATCGAGCACGGCGCGACGACCATGCCATCCGATTGAAACGAGCCGCTGGCGATCGACGCGCCGATGTCGCGCAGCTTGTGCACGACGTGCGCCTGCGCTTCGATGTCCTTGCGCCCCACGCCCGTTTCCTGGTGCAGGGTCAAAACAGCGGCATCGGACAAGACCAGATGCGTCTCGACGCCGGGGATGGCGACCAGCAATTGCAGCAGCCGCAAGCCATACACGGCGCCCGTGGCGCCCGTGATGGCCACGACGATACGGCGCGGCCGCGCAAGCTGGCTATCAGGCATCGAGCAGGGACTTCAGCTCGCCTGATTCAAACATTTCATTCATGATATCGGAACCACCGATGAACTCGCCTTTGACATACAGCTGCGGAATGGTCGGCCAGTTCGAGTAATCCTTGATGCCCTGACGCACTTCCGGGTCATCCAGCACGTTGACGGTAGCGATGTTTTCCACGCCGCAGGCTTTCAGGATCTGGATGGCGCGGCCGGAAAAGCCGCACTGCGGGAACTGGGCCGTGCCCTTCATGAACAGCACGACTGGCGTGTTCGTCACGGTTTCTTTGATCCAGGTTTGTACGTCGCTCATAGCTGCCTCTGATGGGTAAATAAATAGATGCCGTCATTTTATAAGAAAACGCCGGCACCGGTATGCGCTCAAGTCATAAATCGGGCAAGTCAGCCACGTTGACGCTTAGAAGGAGGCGCGGCCGCTGTCGCCGTTGATGCGCAACAAGGCTGCCGATAATTCGTCGAGCAGCAACTGCGCATCCGGCCTGGCGGCGTCGACCGCCAGGATGACAAGGTCATGCCCGGCGGCCATGGGCTTAGCCGCGCAGCTTGGCGAAGGCGGCGGCCATGCTGCCGGCCGGCTCGGGCGCGTTGCGCGACTGCGACTGGTGCTGCGCCATGCTGCGGCGGTCGTTGCGGTCGCCCTTTTGCTCGGGCTTGCTGCCCGCCTGCGGCGCGCTGTCCGTCAGGCGCATGGTCAGGGCGATGCGCTTGCGCTTCTCGTCGACTTCCAGCACTTTGACGCGCACGACTTGTCCCGCCTTGACCACCGTGTGCGGATCTTTCACAAACGTGTTCGACAGGGCCGAGATGTGCACGAGGCCATCCTGGTGCACGCCGATGTCGACGAAGGCGCCAAAGGCGGCCACGTTGGTGACGACACCTTCGAGAATCATGTCCGGGCGCAAGTCGCGGATTTCTTCCACGCCTTCCTTGAAGGTGGCGGTGGTAAATTCCGGACGCGGGTCGCGGCCCGGCTTTTCCAGTTCCTTCAATATGTCGGAAATGGTCGGCACGCCGAAGGTGTCATCCGCATACTTTGCGGGGCTCAAGGTTTTCAGCAGGGCCGTTTCACCGATGACGGCCTTGATGTCCTTCTTGATGTCGGCCAAAATCTTTTCCACCAGCGGGTACGATTCCGGGTGGACGGCCGAAGCATCGAGCGGGTTCTCTCCGCCCATCACGCGCAGGAAGCCGGCCGCCTGTTCGAACGTCTTGTCGCCCAGGCGCGGCACGGCCTTTAACGCGGCGCGCGAGGTGAACGCGCCCTTCATGTCGCGGTAGCTGACGATGCTTTGCGCCACGCTGGCCGACAGGCCGGACACGCGCGCCAGCAGCGGTGCCGACGCCGTGTTCACGTCCACGCCCACGGCGTTCACGCAATCTTCCACCACGGCATCGAGCGAGCGGGCCAGCTGGCTTTGGCTCACGTCATGCTGATACTGGCCCACGCCGATCGATTTCGGGTCAATCTTGACCAGTTCGGCCAGCGGGTCTTGCAGGCGGCGCGCGATCGACACGGCGCCGCGCAGCGATACGTCCATGTCCGGCAATTCCTTGGAGGCAAACTCGGACGCCGAATACACCGACGCGCCCGCTTCCGAGACGACGATCTTCGTCATCTTCGCTTCCGGATGCTGCTTGATCAGGTCTTGCGCCAACTTGTCCGTTTCGCGCGAAGCGGTGCCGTTGCCAATCGAGATCAGCGATACATTGTGCTTGGCGGCAAGACGGCCCAAGGTGTGCAAGGAGCCGTCCCAGTCGTTCTTCGGCTGGTGCGGGTAGATCACGGCCGTGTCGACCACTTTGCCGGTGGCGTCGACCACGGCGACCTTGACGCCCGTGCGCAGGCCGGGATCGAGGCCCATGGTGGCGCGCTGGCCAGCCGGCGCGGCCAGCAGCAGCGCCTTCAGATTGGTGGCGAACACGTTGATCGCGTCAAGTTCCGAGCGTTCGCGCAGCGCGCCCATCAGTTCCGTTTCCAGGTGCATGAAGCTTTTCACGCGCCAGGTCCAGCGCGCCGTGTCCGCCAGCCATTTGTCGGCCGGGCGGCCTTGTTGCTTGATGCCGAAGCGGGCGGCGATGCGGCCTTCGCACGGATTGTGCGGCGCATCCCATTTCGGTTTTTCCGCTTCCGTGTCCAGGCGCAGGGTGACGTCGAGGATGCCCTCGCGGCGGCCGCGCAGCAGCGCCAGCGCGCGGTGCGATGGCACTGTGGAAATGGTTTCCGAGTAGTCGAAATAATCGGCGAATTTTTCGCCTTCGTCCTGCTTGCCTTCCACCACTTTCGATTCGACGATGCCGTGTTCCTGCACGTATTCGCGCAAGGTTTGCAGCAACGTTGCGTCTTCGGCGAAGCGCTCCATCAGGATCTGGCGCGCGCCGTCGAGGGCCGCCTTGGTGTCGGCCACGCCCGGGTTGTTGCCGTCGGCACTGGTAAACGCCTCGCGCAGGAACTTGCCCGCTTCCATTTCCGGCGTCAGTTCCGGGTTCTCCAGCAAGCCGTCGGCCAGCGGCATCAGGCCCGCTTCGATGGCGATCTGCGCCTTCGTGCGGCGCTTCTGTTTATATGGCAGATACAGGTCTTCCAGGCGCGTCTTGTCTTCCGCGTGCATGACGGCGTCCAGCAGCGCGGGCGTCATCTTGTTCTGTTCCGTGATCGAGGCCACGATGGCGGCGCGCCGCTCCTCCAGCTCGCGCAGGTAGCGCAGGCGCTCTTCGAGCAGGCGCAGCTGGATATCGTCGAGGCCGCCGGTCGCTTCCTTGCGGTAACGGGCGATGAAGGGCACGGTGGCGCCTTCGTCGAGCAGTTCGATGGCGGCGGCAACCTGCACCGGTTTGGCGGCAAGTTCAAGGGCAAGGCGTTGTTCGATAGTGGGCAGCATGGGTTGTTTCCAGAGCGATCAAGCCTGGAATGATACGCAATCGGCGCGATTGCGCAATCTTGACAGCGCAAATGGACTGTGCGTTGACAACGGCGTCAGCGGGGCGGCAGCAGCGGGCTGGCGGGCTGCGGCGCGGGCGGGCGCTGCGGCGTGACGGATTTGCCAAAGGCATTGCCCATGCGGTGTTCCAGGGCGGCGCGGTTGTACAGGCCCAGCTGGTTGGAGGGGCGCTGCAGGTTCGCCTCCGCGCCCGACAGCGTGGGCGGAGGCCTGGCCGCGGCGCTGGCAGGCGGCAGCAGCTTTTCGCTGAGGCAAGACATCGATTGTTCGCGCTTGCCATGGATTTCCACCTCCACACAGCCCTTTTCCGGCGCGGCGGCTTTCACGACGACGGTGTTCTCGGCCGCCGCCAGGGGCAGGGTGGCACAGGCCAGTAAAAGAGTCAGCAACAGACGCGCCATGGCGGCTCCCGAATGGATGGACAGGCTGCCAGCATAGCAAAGTCATATGTCGCAGTGATGACACAGCAGCCCCCCAGCGATGTGACCGATGTCATGCAGTTGTCATTTTATGAAGCTACCATCTTGCCATTCTGCTTGAAATATTGCAGTCAAGACACTTCATAAGCAGGCTCTCGTTGATTTCCCAGGAAAATGACACGAACTCACCGCCGCACCGCAACAGGCAACGCCCTGGCCCTGTCCGCATGTTTGCTGATGACATTCATGACATTCATCCGGCCGGCAGCGGGCGCGGCCGGCAATGACGCCGGCACGCAGGCCACCGTGCGCTTCGACCTGCCCGCGCAGCCGCTCGATGCGGCCCTGGTGGCGTTTGGCGAAGTGACCGGGTATTCGGTGCTGGTCAGCAGCGAGCTGGCGGCGGGACGCACGGCGGCACCCGTACGCGGCGATTACACGCCGGCCGAAGCGCTGCAGCGCCTGCTGGCGGGTACGCAGCTGGGTGCGCGCTTCAGCGGCAGCAATGCCTTCACCCTGCTGGCGCTGGCCGACGCCCCCGTGGCGCCGGCGCCTGTGCCCGCCGAAGTTACCCCCGCCACCGCACCATTGCAAGGCTATGCGGCCATCCTGCAGCGTTCGCTCACGCGCGCCCTGTGCCGCTTGCATCCGGATGCCTTCGGCCGCTACCGCCTGGCCTTCCAGCTGTGGCTCGACGAGCGGGGCAAGGTGCGCGCCGTGCACATGCTGGAGTCGAGCGGCGTGGCGCAGCGCGACCGCGCCGTGCTGCAGCGCTTGCGCAGCCTGCTGATGGATGGCGCGCCGCCGGCGGGCCTGCCGCAGCCGCTGACTATCCTGTTGACGCCGCGGCCCGATCCCGGCGCCGATTGCGCGCCGTATCTGCACCTGGCCGGGGCGGATTGAACATGCCGGAATTGCTGAAAGTTACCTTGCGCAATCTGTTCCTGGAACGCTATGGACAGTTTCGCCGCCATCTGCAGCGCCGCCTGGGTTCGGAAGACCTGGCCAATGACGCGCTGCATGAAACGTATTTAAGAGTGGAAAAGATGAACGTGCCCGAGGCGATCAGCTACCCGTCCGCGTATCTGATGCGCATCGCCATCAACATTGCGGAAGATCAACGCCGCGACAATGCGCGCCTGCTCAGCCTGCCCGATATCGACGACCTGTACGAGATGGCGGACGAACTGGCCGACCCGGCCCGCACCTTCAGCGCGCGCGCCGAACTGGAGGAACTGGAGCGGGCCTTGCAGGAACTGCCGAAGCGCCGCCGCGCCATCATCATCGCCGCCCGGGTCGACCAGATGGCGCACCGCGATATCGCCGAACGCTTCGGCATTTCCGCGCGCACGGTGGAAAAGGAGTTGCGCGCCGGCCTGGAACATTGCTGCGCGCGCCTGGGTCGCGATTTCATTCAACGCTTCGGTCCCGGCGCCGGAAAAACGTCTAAACAGCATGACTGAACAACACGAAGCGGAAGACGATATGGGTGTCATCCAACAGGAAGCGCAGGCGTGGGTGGTGCGGCTCGAATCGGGCCAGGTCACCGAGCGCGACGCGCAGGTGTTCCGCCACTGGTGCGCGCGCAGCCGCGCCCATGCGAACGCCTTTGCCGAGGCACGCGCCGTGTGGGGGGCGATGGCACCGGCGGCACGCGCCGTCAAGCGGGCGGCGCAAAAGCCGCCGGCGAGCCATGCGCGGCGCGCCCTGCTGGGCGGCGCCGTGGCCGCATCGCTGGGCTTGCTGGTGCTGCGCCCGCCGACGGACCTGTGGCCGGTCGTGACGGGCCTGGGCGCCGATTACGCCACCGGCACGGGCGAGCAGCGCGCGCTGGCGCTGGACGGCGGCGTGCTGGTACAGATGAATACGCAGACGCGCATCGATGCGGCGCCGCAGGAAGACGGTGCGGCGGCGCTGGTGCTGTTGGCGGGCGAGGCGGAATTCCAGGCCGGCCCGCGCGGCGCGGCGCGCCTGCGCGTGCATGCGGGCGCAGGCACCGTGTCGGCCGGCAGCGCGCGCTTCAATATCCGCCTGTTTGGCCAGGACGTGTGCGTGACCTGCCTGGCGGGCCGCCTGCGCGTGTCGCAGGCGGGGCGCGATGCGGAACTGGCCGCCGGCGAGCAGCTGCGTTACCGCCCCGACCATTTCGGCCTCACGCGCGCGGTCGATGGCGGCGAGGTCAGCGCCTGGCGCCAGCGCTTGCTGGTGTTCAAGCAAAGCACCCTGGCCGAGGTGGTGGTTGAAGTGAACCGCTACCGCCCCGGCAAGCTGATCCTGCGCCGCGCCGCGCTGGCGACGCAGCGCGTGCAGGCGAGTTTTTCGCTGGACCGGCTCGACGATGTGATCGCCCTGATCCAGGACGCGTATGGCGCGCAAGTGACGCGCTTGCCGGGCGGCATCGTGCTGTTCGGCTGAGCACCGCCGTGGCGCGCCAAGGCGGTGCGCCAAGGCGGGGCGCCAATTATGACATTTTCATGACCTTTTGCAGTCCCGGACCTTGTTCCCTGTCAATGCTGCTGGAAGCCGCGAATCAGTGCCTGCCGCCCGCCCCGTGCGTGCCGCGCGCCGCCTCGCGATATCGGTCAGCAACGGAACATGAAAAGGGAATGTCGCCATGCAGCGAAGCAAGTCGGTCACGAAACACGCATCCTCCTCCGCCATGGCGGGCAACCGGACCGGTCGCCCGGTGCGATTGAAACCGCTGGCGCTGGCCATTGCCCTGCTGCTGCAGGCGGGCGGCGCGCAGGCGCAGCAGCCGTTCAGCGGCGCCTGGTTTGCGGGCAAGGGCGCCAACCAGGGCGCGGCCACCACCACGGGACGCTTGCCGAATGGCCAGGCGATCCTCGCGACGGACAATAAGCAGGCGCAGCAGCAAAAATCCCATGCGCAGCTGCAAAGTTCGCTGAACAATCTGCAACTGGCGGCGCGCGCCATTGCCGTGCAGCAGGCGGCCCAGCAGGCGGCGCGCCAGGCGGCCATCGCCGCCGGCTCGAAGGTGCCGGAAGGCCTGGCCGAAGGCGGCTTGAAAGTCGACAGCAACAGCCTGACGGCCGGCTGGTTCAATGCGAACGGTCCCACGCAGGCGCAGGCCGGCGGCAAGACCGTGGTCACCGTCAAGCAGACGGCCGACAAGGCGATCCTGAACTGGGAAACGTTGAATATCGGCCAAAATACCACCCTGCAATTTGACCAGTTGGCGAACTGGTCCGTGCTCAACCGTGTCAACGATCCGCTGGCCCGTCCCAGCCAGATCCAGGGCCAGATCAAGGCCGACGGCACGGTGATGCTGGTCAACCGCAACGGCATCGTGTTTTCCGGCAGCAGCCAGGTCGACACGCGCAGCCTGGTGGCCGCCGCCGTGGGCATGAGCGACAGTCAATTCAAGAAGGGTATCTACAGCGAAACCCTCGGCTCGGGCTTCAAGCCCACGCTGGCCAACGACCTGGTGCTCAACGGCAGCGTGACCACGCATGGCAACGCCACGGCCGACGTGGTGGTGCAGGCCGGCGCGCAGATCAGCACGCGCAAGCCGCAGACGGTGACGGAAGGCGGCGGCTACGTGCTGCTGGCCGGGCGCGAAGTGCATAACGGCGGCAGCCTGTCGGCGCCGAACGGCCAGGTCACGCTGGCCGCCGGCGACAGCTTCGTCATCCGCAAGGGGCTGGGGACGGACGCCAACCAGACCTCGAGCACGCGCGGCAACGAGGTCGACGTCAAGTTCAACGCGCAGAGCGTCGCCGGCAAGGTGACGAATGCCGGCCTGGTGCAGGCGCTCACCGGCGACATCACCCTGACGGGCCGCGACGTGCAGCAGGCCGGCGTGCTGCTCGGCAGCACCAGCGTGACGACGCGTGGCAGCGTGCACCTGAAGGCCGACGGCAGCGAAGGCCTGGTCACCCTGGCGCCGGACAGCCTCACGACGGTGTTGCTCGACGACAGTGGCGCCACCGCGCTGGACGTGCAGCGCGATGCGCTCATCAAGGATTCAGCCCTGCTCAGCGACGGTGCCTACAACCGCCGCGACCTGTCGCTGATCCAGATCGCCTCCGGCCGTGACATCGTCTTCGACAGCGGCTCGCTGACCCTGGCCACCGGCGGCCAGGTCAATGCGCTGGCCACGCGCCGCACGCACGTGGCGCGCGGCGCCAGCATCGACGTTTCCGGTGCCGTCGGCGTCAACGTGGCGATGGCTTCGAACAACGTGCTGATCAATGCGCAGGGCAACGAGCAGCGCGATGCGCCCGGCAACCGCGACAGCAAGGCGCTCAACAACGCCGACCTGTGGGTCGACCGGCGCGACCTGGTGCGGGTGGCGGCCGGCACGAATGGCTATCCTACCGACCGCTGGTACACGGGCGGCGGCTTGCTCGAAGTGAGCGGCTACCTGAACACCAGTGGCCATGGCATCGGCGAATGGGCGGCGCAGGGTGGCACGGTGGCGTTCAAGGGCGGCGAACTGGTGACCCAGGCCGGTTCCTCGCTCAATGTTTCCGGCGGCACCTTCGATGTGCAGACCGGGATGATTCGCCAGAGCTGGCTCAGCGGCAAGGATGGCCAGCTCTACAAATTGTCGACGGCGCCCGGCGACATGTTGTACACCGGTCTCTATCAGGGCTTCGAATCGCTGCACAAGCGCTGGGGAGAGGGGACGACTGAAAACTTTGCCAACCCCCTGATCGGCGCGCGCGAACGCCTGGAAAACGGCTATATCGTGGGCCGTGACGCCGGCCGTGTCATCGTCGGCACCGGTTCCGCGGTGCTGGAAGGCGGCATCGAATCGAGCGTGTTCCAGGGCGAGCGCCAGAAGGCGGCACGCGACGCCACGCTGGACAGCTACCGCCAGTCGCAGCTGGCGGCGCCCCGCAAGGGAGAATTGCTGCTGGGCCAGATCGTGCCGGTATTCGATGCCGCCAGCGCACAGTTGCGCGACAACCCGACGGCCCTGCTGCAGTCGCTGCGCGTCGGCACGGCCGGCGCCAGCGGCGTGGCCGCGCCCGGCCTGCCGGACGCCATGCCCGAAAGCCTGGTCGGCAAGGCCTTCCTCGATGCGGGCTGGCTCAACGCCCAGCAACTGGGCGGCTTCAAGGCCTACGCCACGGGCGATATCGCCATCGATGCCGCCGTGCAAGTCGCTCCCGGCGGCGAGATCGCGCTGCACGCTCCCGAGGTGCAGGTAAATGCCGGCTTGAGCGCGCGCGGCGGCGGCATCGTCCTCGGCGATATCGTCAACAAACTGGCCAGCGGCGGCAACGGCTGGTTCGACTCCGCCATCGCGCCGGCACCGCAGGGCCACGCGGCCGGCATCCAGGTCGCATCCGGCGTCACGCTCGACACCCGCGGCCTGTGGAGCCAGCTGCAGCTGGACCCGAGCGACATTTCCGGCTTGCCGTATGTGAATGGCGGCAAGGTGTCGCTGCGCAGCAGCGGCGCCGTCACCCTGGCTGCCGGCAGCGTCATCGACACCTCGTCCGGCGCGGCCACGCTGGCCAACGGCAAGCTGCAGGGTGGGCGCGGCGGTAACATCACCCTCAAGTCGAACCAGAACGACGTCGATGGAAAAGGCTCGGCGGCGCTGGTGATGGACGGCGAGTTGCGCGGTTACGGCGTGAAGGGCGGCGGCACGCTGAGCATCGATTCCGGCATCGGCGTGGCCATCGGTGGCGGCGTGCTGGCCGAGAACGGCATCTTGCCGGCGGGCCAGTCCGTTCCGGTGCACCTGACCCTGGCAGAGGCCTTCACCATCAAGGCCGGCACGGTACTCGACAGGGATTTCAGCTATATCAGCAACCATCTTGCGCCCGGCCAGCCCTTGCTTGACCTGCCTGACTTCAGCGTGTCGCGTCCCTACACGCTGGCCGCCGCTTGGGTGGTGCCGCCGGCCTCGGTCAGCTGGGAATCCATCTACATCGGCGCCACGAATGGCACCACGTACATGTCCGGCATGACCGTGCCGGCAGGCGTCACGCTGAACAGCGTGCGCGGCAAGCTCGGCTCCGGCTACCTGGTCCCGGCCACGGCATTTCCGAACGGCATGCCGGTCGCGTCCTATAGCGCCACAGTGGCCGCCGGCACGGCGTTTGCGGCGGACGTGACCCTCAACGCGGGTGACCGCCTGATGGCCGGCAACCGCGTGCCGCAGGACCTGGCGATCAAGCCGCTGCTGATATTGGACAGTTCCCTGTTCCAGCGCGGCTTCGCACACTACGACATCAGTGGCCAGCAAGGCGTGCAGGTGGCGCAGGGCGCCGCCATCGACGTGGCGATGCCGGTGCTGCGCGCCGACCCGGCGGCGGCGCGCACGCTGGCCAGCGGCGCCGATCCGGCCGCCGCCTTGCAGCCGTGGCTGGCGCCGCTGTGGCAGGAAGACGCCGTCAAGGGCGTGCTGACGCAGCGCGCCGGCGCCGATATCGCGTTGGCGGCCGGTACCCGCAGCGCCAAGGCGCCGCTGGTGATCGGCCAGGGCGCTGCGCTGCGTGTGGACGAGGGGCAGAGCATCAGCCTCACCGGCAATGGCCAGGTCACGGTGGAAGGCAAGCTGAGTGCCGCCGGCGGGCGCATTTCCGTGCTGCCGGGCCTGCTGGTCACCGGTAACGAGAGCAATCGTCCGGATGGCAGCGCCAATGCCCAGTCGATCTGGATCGGCGACGGCGCGGTGCTCGACGTGGCCGGCCGCGCGGCCACCGCCATCGATGCCCAGGGGGGCGTGTATGGCCATGTCGGCAGCGGCGGCACCATCGAGATCGGCGCCAGGCACAAGCTTGACGCCACCCGGGTCGAGGCGGCCGACGCCTTTGTCGTGCTGCGTCCCGGTGCGCGCCTGGAAGCGTCCGGCGCAGCGGCCACGCTTGACCTGCCCGGCCAGGGCAGCGTGCTGGTGGCCGGCGACGGCGGCAGCATCGCGCTCAGCTCCTTCCGTGGCCTGTTCCTTGACGGCAGCATGCATGCGGCGGCCGGTGGCGCGGGCGCGGCCGGCGGCACCCTGGCGCTGAACCTGGAAACACCGAATTACGGCATCGTCGGCAAGATCGACTTGAAGGGACTCGTTGTCGAAGACGCCGTGCGCGTGCCGCGCGAACTGGTGGTGTCGCGCCTGCAGGGCGACAGCGGCCTGGCCAGCGACCTGGTGGCCGGCGACAGGGACCCGGCGCTGCGCTATGGTGCGGCGCGCCTGGGCGTCGACCGCATCCAGGCCGGCGGTTTCGACCACCTGGCCTTGCTGGCCAACGGCTTGCTCAGCTTTGATGGCGATGTCGACCTGTCGCTGGGACAAAGCCTGCGCCTGACCGCCACCTCGCTGGCGCTGGGCCAGAAGGCCGGCGCCGCCACGCAGGTCAGGCTGGCGGCGCCGTATATCCGCCTGTCGGGCACCACCCGTACGCAAGCCGATGACCATTTGCTGCCCAACCCGGTCAACGGTTCGGGCAATCTCGGCGCGGGCGGCGGCAAGCTGGGCACGCCGGCTGTCGCCGACACTGCGCGCCTGGCCCTCGATGCCGCCTTGATCGACCTCGCCAACATCGTCAATTTCGGCGCCAATGGCAGCATCGTGCAGAACGTCGCCAAGGACCTGGAAGTCAAGCGTGACGCCTTTGGCGAGCTGGAACTGCGCAGCAGCGGCGATATCCGCATGCTCGGCGATGCCGCGCTGTATACGCCCGGCAACCTGACCCTGGCGGGCGCACAGATCTATCCTGCCAGTGGCGCCAAGGGCCGCGTGATCGTTGGCCAGAAATCGGTGCTCAACGAGTACGGACAGATGGTACGCCAGTTCGACCCCGCGCGCAGCCTGACTATCGAGCGCGCCGGCGATCCGTCCGCGCCGCTGCCGGCCATGCCGTACTCGGTGTTCGGCTCGCTCGAACTGGGCGCGGCCACGGTGAACCAGGGCGGCGTGCTGCGCGCGCCCCTGGGCAAGATTGCGGTGGGCATGAACGGCTCGGGCGCGGTGACGGGCCAGCTCAATGTGCTGCCCGGCAGCGTGACCTCGGTCAGCGCGAATGGACTGGTCATGCCTTACGGCGGCACGCTCGACGGCCTCAGCTACATGTATGACGGCGACGACGTGGCGTACAAGGGCGTGGGCAACGATCCGGCGATCGTGCTCGCCGGCAAGAGCGTCGACGTGCGCAACGGCGCCGTGCTCGACATGACGGGCGGCGGCAGCCTCACGGGCGCCGCCTTCCTGGCCGGGCGCGGCGGCTCGACCGATGCGCGTCTCAATCCGCTGGTGCAGACCTCGGCCAAGGGCAGCTTCGTGCTGCCCGGCCTGGCCACCAACCCCGTCTATGCCATCGTGGCCGGACCGCAGGCCGCCTATGCGCCTGTCGTTGCCGAAAACGGCGCGGGCGATCCGGCGCTGGGCCGCCAGATCACCATCGGCGCCGGTGTGCCTGGCCTGGCGGCCGGCACCTACACCTTGCTGCCGTCGAGCTTTGCCCTGTTGCCGGGCGCCTTCCGGGTCGAACTCAATGGCCTGGCGGCCGGCGGCATGCCCATGGGGACGGCCACGGCCATGCGCAATGGTTCGTATGCGGCCGCGGTGCAACTCGGCATCAGCAATACCAGCCAGCGCGACGTGCGCTCATCGCAGGCGCTGCTGACGTCGGCCGACGTGCTGCGCAGCTATTCGCAATTCAACGAAACCAGTTACGCCGACTTCGCGCTGGCCCAGGCCGTGCGCGACGGCGTGCCGCGTCCGCTGCTCGAACGCGACGCCAAGGCGCTGCACTTCGACCTGGTGGCGCCCGTGGCCGGCGACAGCAGCGCCGCGACCGACGCGCTGCGCTTTGCCGGCAAGGCGCAGTACACGCCTGGCAAGGATGGCTTCGGCGGCAGCGCCCTGCTGCTGGGCGGCTATGGGCGCAACTATGAAATCCTGGGCAGCGGCGCCGCGCCCACCGCCGGCTTCGATGGCACGTCGGTGGGGGTGGATGCCCTGAACGCCATTGCCGCGCCGCGCCTGGGCATCGGCGGCTTGCCAGTGGCTAATTACAGCGATCCGTTCACCGGCCGCCAGCAAGCCAACGTGGCGCAGTTCCTGAGCGGCGCGGGTACGGTCGTGCTGCGCGACGGCGCGGTGCTGCGGGCCGGCGAGGTCTTCCTGGTGACCAATACCAAAGCCGGCGGCATCATCATCGAGCAGGGCGGCGGCATCAACACGCTGGGCCGTGGCGCCGCCGCCTGGGATTCGTCGGACGGCTTCGTGTATGCGCCGGGCGCGTCCAGCGTGCTGGCCGTTTCCAACGGGCGGCTCGACATGCTGGCCCCGACCTTCAGCACGGATCTGAACCGCGGGGCGGGCCGCATCGACATCGGCGCCTGCGCGCCGGGCGCCACATGCAGCAGCGCGACGCCGCTGTATTCGGAAGGCACGATTGCCGCCGCCACGGACCAGAGCTTCAAGCTGCGCGACGCCACCACCTACGGCACCCGCAACCTGGTGCTGGCGGTGGGCGGCATCAACGTCGGCAGCGAAGCGTCGCTGGCGGCGATGGCTGCGCGCGATGCATTGCCGGCCGGGCTGACCCTGAACCAGGGCATCCTCGACCGCCTGCTGCGCGGTGACGCCAGTGCCGGCGCACCTGCGCTGGACAACCTGGTGCTGACGGCGCGCGACGCCATCAATTTCTATGACAACGTCGAATTGTCGACCATTGACGCGAGCACGGGAAAATCGTCGCTGGAGCGCCTGGTGATCGGCACGCCGGCGATCTATGGCGCCGGCGGCAGCGACGCCGTGGCGCGCATCAAGACCGACGTGCTGGTGTGGAATGGCGCCACGACGGCGCCGGGTCTGCCAGCCACCGAAGGGGCGGGCAGCGGCAAGGGGCGCCTGCAGATCGACGCCCGCCAGGTCGAGTTCGGCTACGGCCCGAACAGCCGGCCAGACACCATTCACAGCATGGACCGGCTGATCCTCGGCTTTGGCGAGGTCGCCATCAATGCCGCCGAGCGCATCACGGCCAACCATAGCGGCTCGCTGGCCGTCTATCAGTCGCAAAGTGGCTGGGATACGGCCAGCAAGGGCTACCTGCGCAGTGGCGGCAACCTGACTCTGAATACAGCGCTGCTGACCGGCAACGCCGGCTCGGTCAACAAGATCAAGGCGGGCGGCGATATCGTGGTCTCCAGGCCATCCACGGCCAAGGATGTGCCCCAGGACGCGACCACCCTGGCCGGTGCGCTGGGCGCGGAGATCGCGCTGGACGGGCGCAGCGTCACGCTGGACACGCCCGTGCTGTTGCCGAGCGGTAAGCTCACTGTCTCGGCCGAGCACGACGTGTTGCTGGGCGACGCCGCCCGCCTCGACCTGGCCGGCCGCAAGATCGCCTTCCACGACGTGAGCAAATACAGCTGGGGTGGCGATGTGGTACTCGACAGCCGCGGCGGCGACGTGCGCCAGGCGGCAGGTTCGCGCATCGACATCTCGGCTGTATCGAACCGCGCCGGCAAGCTGACCGCCACGGCGCTGGGCCAGCAAGCCGGCACGGTGTCGTTGCTGGGCGGCATAGCCGGCGGCAGCAGCGGCCACTATGACGCCGGCGGCACGGAGGTGCCGTTCGCGGCCGGCGGCGCCGACATCCGCGGCCAGCATATCGCGGACTTTGGCGGCCTGAACCAACGCCTGACGGATGGCGGACTGGTCGGCAGCCGCAGCTTCCAGCTCAAGCAGGGCGACCTGGTGCTGGGTAACGAGTTGCGCGGACGCGAAATCAACGTCTCGGTCGATGCGGGCCACCTGACGGTCAATGGCACCGTCGACGCCAGCGGCGAGCAGGTGGGCAGCATCCGCCTGGCCGCGCGCGACGGCGTCCACCTGGCCGGCAGCGCCGTGCTCGACGCCCACGGCAGCGTGCTGCGGGTCGATAGCTATGGCAAGGTCATCGAGGCGCCCAACCGCGCCGTGATCGACATCGATGCCGGCAGCGGCCGCCTGGTGCTCGACAGCGGCGCGCGCATGGACTTGCGCGCCGGCACGGCCGGCAAGGCCGACCGGATCGCCTCGCTGGGCACGCTGGAACTGAGCGCGCAACGCCTGGGCGGCGCTCGTGGCAACGACGTCGCCATTGATGCGGCCGGTCCGCTGGCCATCGACGGCGCCCGTGCCATCACGGTCAACGGCTTCTGGTCGTACACGGACGCCCGCCCGGGCACCGACGCGACGGCCGACGGCCGCCCCTACCAGGTCATCGACCAGGACTACCTGGACCGCAAGCACGACGACAGCGTGGCTTTCATGACGGGCGCCCTGGCGAATGACGGGCTGATGAATGGCCGCCTGTCCGGCCTGCGCAACTACCGGGACGCCTTCCACCTGCGTCCGGGCGTGGCCATCCTCAGCGCCACGCCCGGTGGCGACCTGCATGTCGATGGCGACATCGACCTGTCGGGCTACCGCTACGCCAGCGTCAACCCGCACACCGGGCAGACCGCCGTGCGTGGCTCGGGCGAAGCGGGCGCGCTGGTGCTGCGCGCCGGCGGCAAGCTGAACATCTTCGGCAGTTTGAACGACGGTTTCGACGGTGCGGCCCTGCCGGTCACGCCGGACGACAATGGCTGGGTGCTGGTCAAGGGCCGCGTGCCCTGGGGCGCCGACGTCATCGTGCCGCATGACCAGTTGGTCACGCTGGCCGACGACACTTTCTTCCAGTCCGGCCGCACCCTGAACTACGATCTGCCGATGAAAGCCATGGGCTTGCGCGCCGACACGGCGCTGCCGGCGCAGGCCACCTTGACGGCCGACTTGCAGTTGCCGGCCGGAACCGTGCTGGGCGGCGCCGTGCGCAATGCGGCTGGCGCGGTGATCTATGCGGCTGGCACGGTGTTGGCCAGCAACGTCACACTGAGCAGCGGCATGCGCCTCGATGCCGGCACCCGCCTGCCGGTGCCGATGCAGGTCGCCACCATGACCTGGCCCGGCGGCGTGCCGCTGCCGTATCCGATCGGCGCGGTCAACGATACGCCCAGCCCCGACTATAACGGCGATGGCGTGCCCGATACCCCTGCCAATGGCGTGATACTGGCTGGCAATTTGACCCTGCGCAAGGGCGCGCTGGTGCCGAGCGAAACCTGGGTGCGCCTGCCTGACGGCGCCGATATGGTCAAGCTGCGCCCGAGTGACGCGGCCGGCAACCAGGGACGCAACTGGGCCCTGGCGCCGATGCTGGCCAGCGGTTCCCAGTCGTGGTCGATGCGCCTGGTGGGCGGCGCCGATACGCAGGCGGCCGACAGCCGCGCGCTGCGCCAGGGGGCACCGGACGCAGGCTTGCTGTTGACGGATCATCACTACGGCATGGGCCTGGCCTACGACCTGCCCATCGCGGCCGTGCCGCCAACGCCTGGCGTGGCGGGCCACTATTACTGGATGGGCCAGTCAGAACTCTATATTGGCCGCGCACCTGGTTTGAGGATCGACCTCGATGAATGGGGGGGCGAACAGGAGGTGCTGGCTATTAACAGCTGGGGCCATGGCGACATGGTGACCTGGCTGCCCGAGGGCAGCAGCTTTCCAGTGGTGCCCAAGCCGGCGCGGCAACAGTTGTTCAGCGTGCTGCGTACCGGCACGGGCGACCTGGATCTGCTGGCCGGTGGCAACTTCAGCCAGAGTTCGCCGTATGGCGTCTACACGGCCGGCACGCAGGCGGCCGACGTTGGCGCCGCCTACCGGCAGGCGCGCGCGACTGATCGCAATGGTTCCATCCTCGGTCCCGAAGGCGCGGCCTTCAAGCCCTACGTCGATGGCGGCGCGCAAAGCCTGTACCAGGCCTGGTATACGGACCACGGCGGCAACGTGCTGGTGCGCGCCCAAGGCGACGTGACCGGCGACCTGGTCGGCGCCGCCCGCGGTGAGCGCCGCACGGACGACCTCGGCTACATGCGCCCCCAGCTCAACAGTACCGGCGTTGGCAACTGGCTGTGGCGCCAGGGCACCGGCAGTGCCGTCGCCCTGGCTGACGGCGTGCCCACCGCCTGGTGGATCAACTTCGGCAGCTACGTCGCCGGCGGCATTGGCAGCAACTACCTGTTCGAGACGCTGCCGGTGATGACCGGCTTCACGGGCATCGGCACCCTGGGCGGCGGCAACCTGGTGCTGGAGGCCGGCGGCGCCGCCGGCATGCTGTCGCCGCGCACCGACCAGTCTGGCAGCAGCGTGGCGCGCAGCCAGGGCCTGAACCTGGTGGTGGCCAGCACTGGCCGGGTGGCGCCGGACGGTTCGGCGATGACCTTGACCGGCGGCGGCGACCTGGATTTCCGCATCGGCGGCGGCCTGAACCCGGTGGCCGAAGTGCGTTCGTTTGCCACGCCGACGGGCGAGGTCACGTCGCAGACCCGCTACGAAGGCAGCCGTAGCGACCTCAACAGTACCTTCGTCAACCTGCGTGGCGCCATGCGCATGGCGGCCGGCTCGGTGGGCGGCATCGAGCTGCGCTTCGACAAGGGCGACAACCAGGAGTCGCGCGCCTACCAGGTCTACAAGGCCACGTCGTCGATTGGCGGCGGCGGGCCGGTGCTGGTGCCGGGCGATGCCGGCGTGCGTATCGATACGCGCGGCGACCTGGTGCTCGGCGGCGTGGGCGACGCCGGCCGTGTCACGCAAGTGAACAATGGCACGCCGTTCACCGCGCAAGGGGTGGCGCACGATGGCGAGGGCTACAGCTGGTTCTCGCTGTGGACGCCATCGACCGCCATCGACCTGTTCAGTGCGGGCGGCAACCTGACGCCATCCACCGCCTGGATGGATGACCGCGCCAGCACCAACCAGGCGTCCGCCGGCGGGCGCTTCGTGCTGCCATCGCAACTGCGGGCCGTCGCGGCCAGCGGCAGCCTCTACTACGGCAACTCGAGCCTGGGCGGCAAAGACCCTACGGGTGTTCCGCTGCGACCCGCCGCCGGCCTGCTGCTTGCGCCCTCGCCGGTGAGTCCGCATTTCACCCGCAGCACCCCGGGGCAGCTGGAACTGATGGCCGGTGATTCGATCTATGCGGGCGGCTATTCGGTGACGGCTTCGGGCGCCGACCCGACCATGCTGCCCAGTCCTTTCAACCCCGGCTTCGCCGGCGTTTCCGGCGTCACCGCGTACGGCGACATGTACACGCATAACGTGCACCAGAATGCACAGGCGCCCGACCTGTTGTTCGTGTCGCGCGATGCGGGCGGCTCGCCGCAACGCTATCCGCTGTTCACGTTTGCGCCGCCGACCGCGTCGGGCTATGCGGTGCCGGGCCAGTTGCCGGCGCGCTATTACGCCGCCGAGGGCGATCTTGTCGGGTTGCGCACGGGATCGATCATCACGCGCGGTATCGGCAAGACGGAGCGGCTCAGTACCTGGTATGAAGGCGGCGGGCCGGTGGCCCTGCGCGCCGGACGCGACATCGTCAACTCCGGCACGGCGCTGGGCCTGTTCGACGGCACGCCCGATGGCCTGCTGGGCTGGAGTTCGCAGGTGGCGTACAACAACCCGGCGCTGCCGCTGCGACCGACCCTCGTCACCACGGGGACGGCGAATGGCAATCTGCTGGTGCACAACAATCCCGATGATGTCTCGGTGGTCAGCGCGGGCCGCGACCTGCGCTACAGCAGCTTCTACGTGGCCGGTCCCGGCACGCTGGAGGTGACAGCCGGGCGCGACATCTACATGGCAGACAAGGCCGAGCTGAAGAGCATCGGGCCGGTGGCCAACGTCACACCGGGCGACCGCAGCAGCGGCGCCGGCATCGTGGTCGCTGCCGGGGTGGGAGCGCATGGCCCCGATTACGCTGCCTTCGCCGCACGCTACCTCGATCCGGCCAAGCTGAGCGAGCCGGGCAAGTCGCTGGCCGACCAGCCGGGCAAGGCGGTGGCCGTGTATGGCGGCCGTCTGGGCCTGGCCGACTGGCTGCGCACGGAATTCGGCTACAGCGGCGACGCAGCGGGTGCGCCCGCCTTCCTGGTCGCGCGCCAGAGCGAGCTCGACAAGACTAGCCAGGCCACCATCGGTGCCGCCAGGCGCGACCTGCAGCGCGAGTACGGCCTGTCGAGCCAGTTGCATCTGGTCAACTGGCTGGAAACCCGCTACGGCGCCGGCCAGCGCAATGGCGCCGGGCTGACTTTCGACGCCGCCAGCATGGACGCCCGCAAATTTTTCGCGGCCTTGCCGGCCGAACAGCAACGTGTCTTCCTGCGCAACGTCTATTTCGCCGAACTCAAGGCTGGCGGGCGCGAATACACGGCAGCGGGCGGCGTGCGCGAAGGCAGCTACCTGCGCGGCCGCGAAGCCATCGCTACGTTGTTCCCGAGCAAGGATGCGCAGGGCAAGCCCGTGACGTATGGGGGCGACCTGACCATGTTCAGCGGCGCCACCTACTATCTGGATGGCAGCGAGGGCGGCAGCACCACGCGGCCGCGCAAGGGAGTCACTTACCTTACTCGCGAGCAATATGCACTTGGTGGTGACGTCCATCGGCCCGTGTTTGACCTGGCCGATGCCGGCATCCACACCGATTTCGGCGGCAACATCGACATCCTGACGCCGGGCGGGCGCACCCTGGTCGGGGTCGATGGCGGTTTCGTGCCGGGCGAAGGCTCGGGCGTGCTGACGCAGGGCGCCGGTGAAATCCAGATCTACGCCCGGGACAGCATCCTGCTGGGCCAGAGCCGCATCTTCACCACGTTTGGCGGCAACATCCTGGCCTGGTCGGCGCAGGGCGACATCAATGCGGGCCGCGGCTCCAAGTCCACCGTGGTGTTTACACCGCAGCGCCGGGTCTACGACGACATCGGTCTGGTCAGCCTGTCGCCGACCACGCCGAACACGGGCGCCGGCATCGCCACCCTGAACCCGATCCCGGAGGTGCCGCCCGGCGACATCGACCTGATCGCCCCGCTGGGCACCATCGACGCGGGCGAGGCGGGCATCCGCGTCTCGGGCAACGTCAACCTGGCTGCCTTGCAGGTGGTCAACGCGGAAAACATCCAGGTGCAGGGCAAGGCCACGGGCATGCCGGTCATTGCCGCGGTGAACGTGGGTGCGCTCAGCAATGCCAGCGCGGCCGCCTCGCAAGCCGTGACGGCGGCGCAGGACGTGCTGCAGCGCGAACGGGCCGCCACGCGCCAGGCGCTGCCTTCGCTGTTCACCGTGAAAGTATTGGGTTTTGGCAACGAGCAGGCGGACGAGGGCGGCATCGGCAAGGGCAAGGGCAGCGAGCCGCAGGCCTCGAGCTACCAGCCGGCCGGCGTGGTGCAGGTGCTGGGCGCGGGGCCGCTGATGGCGCCGCAACTGCAGGCGCTGACGCCAAACGAGCGTCGCGGCCTGCAGCCGTGAGCGCCGTAAGCGCTTGAGGGGAGGTCATTCCGGCCGCGGCGCCAGCGTCGCGGCCGGAGTTTTATGAACATTTGATGACAAACGGCAGTCCGTGCGTGCGGCGTGCGTCTAGGTACTGTCTTGCCGAGCATAGCGTTCGGCGCCGCGATACCGGGTAGGGCAACCGTTTGAATTTGAGGTGAATGGAATATGCGTGAGATGAAGAAACGAGGGAACGGCGCGCCGCAGGCGCCCGCGACCGCCTTGAGCCTGCTGTGCCTGGCCATGCTGGCGCTGCCCGGCATGGCGCGCGCGCAGGATGCCGTCCCGGCGGCGGCCCCCGTGGCCGCGCCGGAACGGCAAGTCGCCATCGAGGAATACCTGGTGCGCGGCAATACCGTGCTCGACGCGCGCACCATCGAAGAGGCCGTCTCGCCCTTCCTGGGACCGGGCCGCACCCTGAAGGACGTCGAAGGGGCGCGCGACGCCCTCGTTGCGGCCTATCAAGCCCGGGGCTACCAGTCCGTCTACGTCGACTTGCCCGAGCAGCAGGTGGAGCAGGGCGTGGTGGTGCTGCAGGTGAGCGAAACCAAGGTGGGCCGCCTGCGCGTGGTCGGCGCGCAATACAACTCGCCGCTCGACGTGCGCCGCCAGGTGCCGGCCCTGACGGAGGGCACGGTGCCCGACTTTACCCAGGCGCAAGTCGAACTGACGGCGCTGAACCGCGGTCCCAAGCGCCAGGTCATGCCGCTGGTCAAGCAGGGCAGCCTGCCCGGCACCATGGACGTGGACTTGAAAGTGGACGACAGCAGCCCCTGGCGCGCCAGCGTGGGCCTGAACAACGATTACAGCGCCGACACCAAGAAGTTGCGCAGCAGTATGTCGCTCGGCCACGACAACCTGTGGCAGCTCGGGCACAGCGCCACCCTCAGCTTCTTCGGCACGCCGGGCGACCTGAACCAGACCCGCGTGTGGTCCGCCTCGTACGTGGCGCCGATCGGCACGCAGGGCTGGAGCGTGGAAGCGAACGGCTATAAATCGAACAGCAACGTCGCCAGCACGGGCGGCACCAGCGTGCTGGGCAAGGGCCATGCGCTGGGCATGAAGCTCAATTACACGGTGCCCAACAGCGGCATCTGGTGGCACAGCTTTTCCGCCGGCATCGACTTCAAGGATAACCAGGAAGCGCTCAAGCTCAATGGCACGGGCAGCACTATTCCGCTCAAGTACGTGCCCCTGAGCGTGTCGTACAACGGCTTTGCGCAGACGGAGGCGGCGACCTACGGCCTGGGCCTGTCGCTGGTGGCCGGCACGCGCGCCTCGTTCGGCTACGGCAGCAACAGCGCCGCCTACGATGACAAGCGCTACAAGGCCTCGCCCAGCTTCCTGGTGCTCAAGGGCGACGCCAACGCCACGTATACGCTGGGCAGCGGCGCGCAGCTGCATGGGCGCATGTCGGGCCAGCTGGCCGACGCGGCGCTGGTGTCGGGCGAGCAGATGGCCGCCGGCGGCGCCAACTCCGTGCGCGGCTACCTGTCGGCCGAGGCCACGGGCGACTACGGCGTGTCGGGCAGCGTCGAATGGCGCACGCCGCAGCTGACGTATTTCAGCCGCCTGGAAAACTGGCGCCTGTATGCGTTTGCCGATGGCGCGCGCCTGCGCCTGCGCGATCCGATGATCGAGCAGAAAGACCTGTTCGGCCTGGCCTCGGTGGGCGTGGGCAGCAGCTTCCAGTTCCTGCGCTACCTGAGTGGCCGCGTCGATGTGTCGTATCCGCTGCGCGAGGGCCCGCGCACGCACAAACACGTGCGCCGCATCAATTTCAACCTGTCGGCCAGCTACTGACGGGCCAGCTCACCAGCACCGCACTTTTCTAGACTTTAATTCGGAGAATCACTGTCATGCAACGTTTATTATTCCTGCTCACGATCCTGGGCACGCTCGTTCCCGGCCTGGCGCATGCCTGGTGGCAGCCCGACTGGGCCTACCGCAAGCCCGTCACCGTCGATGCCGGCCCGAAGGCCGGCGCCGTGGGCGGCGATCCCGGCCGCATTCCCGTCCTGCTGCGCTTGCATTCGGGTAATTTCAACTTCGAGGGCGTCAGCGACAGCGGCGCCGATTTGCGCTTCGTGGCCGGCGACGACAAGACCGTCCTGAACCACCAGATCGAGCAGTTCAACCCGCTCTTGGGCATCGCCCTGATCTGGGTCGACGTGCCCGCCCTGACGGCCGGCAAGCCGCAGCAGCTGTGGATGTACTACGGCAACCCGAAGGCGCCCGCTTCCGGCAACGGCCAGCGCACCTTCGATCCCGACTACAGCCTGGTGTACCACTTCAGCGAACCGGGCGTGCCGTCGCGCGACAGCACCGCCTATGGCAACCACGCCCAGACGGCCGTGCCGGCACTCGACGGTTCCGTCATCGGCGCCGGCGCCCGCCTGGGCACGGCACCTTTGACGCTGCCGGCCTCGCCATCGCTGGCCCTGGCCGCCGGCGCGCCGTTCACCTTCTCGGCCTGGGTACGCCCGGACAGCCTGGGCGCGCAGCAAGTGCTGTATGCGCGCCGCGACGGCGCCAGTGAATTGCTGATCGGCGTGGACCAGGGCGTGCCCTTCGTGCAGGTGAATGGCCAGCGCAGCAAGCCGGGCCAGCCGATCCAGGCCGCGCAATGGTCGCACCTGGCCGTCAAGGCCGACAAGGCCAACGTGGCCCTGTACGTGGGCGGCCGTCCGGCCGTCTCGCTGGCCACCGCCCTGCCGGCGTTCGCCACGGCCGCCTCGGTGGGCGCCGACGTCAACACCGCCGCCGGCCTGGCCGCCTTCACGGGCGCCATCGACGAGCTGCGCCTGTCGCGCACGGCCCGTCCCGACGCGCTGCTGCTGGCCGACGCCGTCTCGCAAGGCTCCGAATCGCGCCTGGCCGTGTTTGGCGCCGACGAACAGCAGGCCGGCAAGAGCCACTTCGGCTTCATCATCGCCGCCATGCCGCTCGACGCCTGGATCGTCGTCGGCGTGCTGGGCCTGATGATGGTCTTGTCGTGGATCATCATGATCGGCAAGGGCCGCAGCTATGGCGCCATCGCGCGCGCCAATGCGCAATTCATGCAGTCGTTCCACGAAGCGGCCGGCGCGCCGCTCGACCACCTGGCGCGCAACGGCAAGCTGAGCACCGCCGTGAAGACGGATTCCTCGCTGTGGCGTTTGTATGACGTGGCCATCGACGAGATGCGCCGCCGCCACGACCGCGGCTACGACCTGAACGCCGTCTCGAACGCCACCATCGGCGCCATCCGCGCCGCCATGGATGGCGTGATGGTGCGCGAAAGCGAGCGCATGTCGAAACGCATGATCTGGCTCTCGACCACCATCGAAGGCGCGCCGTATGTCGGCCTGTTCGGCACCGTGATCGGCATCATGCTGGTGTTCGTCGTGGCGGCCATGGCCGGCGCCGTGGACATCAACTCGGTGGCGCCGGGCATGGCGGCGGCGCTGCTGTGTACGGCTGCCGGCCTGGGCGTGGCGATTCCCGCGCTGTTCGGCTACAACTGGCTGTCGTCGCGTTCGGACGCCATCGTCGCCGACATGGCCGTCTTCGTCGACGAATTTGCCACGCGCCTGGCCGAAGAGCAGGGCGACGGACGGCAGATGCGTCCCGTGCTGCAGCAGGCGTGAGGGGCGCATAACCATGGCCACCTCCGCCAAGTTTACCCCCCGCAAGCGTAGCGGCGGCATCAACATCACGCCCTTCGTCGACGTGCTGCTGGTGGTGCTGGTGATCTTCATTCTGACCAGCAACGCCAGCATTCCCGGCATCAAGGTCGACCTGCCCAAGGCCAGCTCGGCCATGGCGCTGGAAAAACCGAAGACCAAGGCCATCACCATCGACAACGGCGGCCAGGTCTTCCTCGACGCCTATCCCGTCACCCTGCCCGAGCTGGAAGAGCGCTTGCGCACGGAAAAGGCGCTGACGCCCGACTTTCCCGTGATCGTGCGTGGCGATGCTGCCGTGCAATACGCGAAAGTGGTCGAAGTGCTCGACCTGCTGCGCCGCATCGACCTGAACCAGGTGGGCCTGGTGACCGGCAAGCCGGCATGAGGAGCGCAAGGTGAAGCGTGACGAGATGATGAAGATGGCGGCGCCGGCACCGTCGGGCGCCGCGCAGTGGTGGCGCCGCTGGGGCGGCGTGGCCGGCGGCGCGCTGCTGGCCGCTGGTCTGGCCGCGCTGCTCTGGTACTTGCTGTCCGATACGGCGGCCACCAGGCGCGAAGTGGCGGCCACGCCGATGCTGATGCTGCCGCCCCCGCCGCCGCCGCCGCCGGAACCGGAAAAATTGCCGGAACCGACGCCCGACAAGGTGGTGCCGGAAGTGTCGGAGCCGGAACCGACGCCGGCCGACAAGCCGATGGACGATGCGCCGGAAAGTCCGTCGCCGGACAAGGGCGACCCCGTCACCATCGACGGTGCGGCGCAGGCCGGCAGCGACGCGTTCGGCATCCAGGCCGGGCGCGGCGGCGGCATGAGCGGCAGCGGCGGTGGCGGCGGCCTCGGCGCCGGCTCGTACGGCCGCTATGTCGCCAACGCCCTGCAGATGGCGTTTGCGCGCGACCCGCGCACGCGCCAGCTGGCGTTCGCCGACATCCGCGTCGACCTGTGGCTCGATGCGGACGGCAGGACGACGAAGGTGCAGCTGGTGCAGGGCACGGGCAATGCGCAGACGGACGAGCAGGTGCTGGCCATGGTGCGCGATTTCCGCGCCGACGAGCGGCCGCCGGCGTCCTTGCGTTTCCCGGCGCGTGTGTCGATCAAAGGCCGCCGGCCATAGTGTCCTTAATTCATATTCATTTTTACCGAAAGAAGCGATGAACCTCCTATTTTCTTCCCCACAGCGCCTGCGCCGCCTTCCGCTGGCGTTGGCCGCCTTCGCCCTGAGCATGGCGGCAGGCGCGGTACAGGCGCAGGCCGTCCCGGCCGACAGCACCATGGTCAAGCTGATCCGCGGCCTGATCCAGAGCGGCGCCCTGAACAAGGATGCCGGCGAAGCCCTGCTGGCGCAGGCGCAGAGCGAAGCGCTGGCCGCCGCGCAAGCGCGTCCGGCCGCCGCGCCGGCCGCCCTGGCGCAGGTGCAGCCGGGCGACGTGCGCGTGCCGTATCTGTCGCACACCGTGCGCGAGCAGATCCGCGATGAAATCAAGGGGCAGGTGCTGGCCGAGGCCAAGGCCGGCGGCTGGGCGGCGCCGAACGAGACGCCGGCCTGGACCAAGCGCATCCGCGTCGAAGGCGATGTGCGCGCGCGCTACGAATCGCGCTATTACGACATGGCCAACAGCAATATCGAGATCGACTGGCGTTCGCTCAACAGCGGCAGCGGCTACGACGTCAATGCGAACACCAACCTGGCCCTGCCGGCGCTGCTGAATACGCGCGAAGACCGCAAGCACCTGCTGCGCGCGCGTGCCCGCCTGGGCATCCTGGCCGATATTTCCGACAGCACGCAAGCGGGCATCCGCCTGGCCAGCGGCAACGACGACAGCCCGGTGTCGACCACGCAAACTCTCGGTGGCGGCCTGGGCAAGAAAAACATCTGGCTCGACCAGGCCTGGCTGTCGTACCAGCCCGCGTCCTGGCTGAAACTGACGGCGGGCCGCTTCGACAACCCATTTGTGTCCAGCGACGAACTGTTTTCCAGCGAACTCAATTTCGACGGCATCGCCGCCAAGCTGCAGCAGCCGGTGGGCGCGGCCAAGGACGTCACCGTGTTCGGTACCCTGGGCATCATTCCGCTCGAGTATTCGTCCGACAATGCGCCGAGCCGCAGCCAGGCAAAAATGTCGAGCGAAAACAAATGGCTGCTCGGCGCGCAAGTGGGCGCCTCGTGGAAGATCAATAGCGACCATCAATTGCGCGGCGCGCTGGCCTATTACAACTTCCGCAACATCAGCGGCGAGTATTCGCAGCCGTGCGCGCTGTACGCGGGCGCCGATGGCTGCAATACGGACTGGTCGCGTCCGTCGAGCATGCAGAAGGGCAATAGCTTGATGCTGCTGCGCAATATCGCGCTGAACCCGCTCGATCCGGCGAATACGCCGCAGCCGCAGTTCGTGGGCCTGGCGTCGAAGTTCCGCTTGGCCAATATCAATGCGCGCTGGGATAGCAAGGTGGCCGGCGGCACGGACTTGCGCATCGAAGGCGATTATGTGCGCAACATGGCCTACGACAAGAGCGACATGTGGGCGCGCGCCAAGGGCGGCATCATGAACAACTTCGGCGGCACGGGCGGCGTGTCGCAGGCCGATTTCAGGAGCGGCGGCAATGCCTACATGCTGCAGGCGACCCTGGGCAAGGCGAACACGCAGGCGCGCGGCGACTGGAACGTGCTGCTCGGCTACAAGCGCATCGAACCGGATGCCTTGCCTGACGCCTACAACGATTCCACCTTCCACCTGGGCGGCACGAATGCGCGCGGCTATTACCTGGGCGGCGCGTATGCGATCGACAAGAACACCTGGTTCAGCGGCCGCTGGACATCGAGCCGCGAAGTGTTCGGTTCGGCCCTGTCGATCGACACCCTGCAGCTCGAACTGAACGCGCGTTTCTAAGGAGCCATGATGTTGATACTGAACAAAACGCGCCTGCCGGCCTTGCTGCTGATGCTGCTGGCCGGTGGCGCGGCCCAGGCGCAGGGCCAGAAGGGGCAAGGCATGGAAGAGCGTTTGCGCGCCGAGTTGCGCAATGTCACGGCGCAATTGCAGCAGACGCGCGGCGAGCTGGAATTGCTCAAAGCCAAGGGCGCGCCTGCCGCCAAGGCCGCGCCGGCCGCCGCGCCCGCCAGCGAGGGCTTGAAAAAGGAACTGGCGCGCAGCCAGTCGCAGCTGGCGCAGGAGCGCGCGCAGCGGGAAAAACTGGCCGCCGAGCAGCAGCGCAGCGCCGCCGCCGCGCAAGAGGCGGCGGCCAGCCTGGCGCAGTACCGCCAGGCCGGCGAGCAGCTGGCGGCCACGGGCAAGCAGATCGAAGCGGAGCGCGCGCGCCTCGATGGCGAAGTGGCGGCGCAGCGCGGCGCGCTGGCGCGCTGCGAAAGCAAGAATGCCCAGCTGTATGCGGCCGGGCAAGACATCCTGCAAGCGTATGAAGGCCTCGACGTGCTCGGCGTCATGCAGGCGCGCCAGCCGTTCGCCGCGCAAAGCCGCGTGAAACTCGAGCAAATCGCCCAGCAGTACGGCGACCAGCTGTACCAGGGCCGCTTTGATGCGCGTCAAACCGAAACGCCGGCCGCGCCCGCGCCGGCCCCCCAATAATTTTATTGACTGAAATGGAATGACCATGGAAAACACCAACACCAACTTGCTGACCACCCTGAACGCCGAACAAACGGCCGACGCCATCAAGACGGCCGGCTGCGCCGTGACCAGCATCGAGCACGATGGCGTGGTACGCCTGCATAGCGCCAGCCACGGCATCGGCTTTCAGGTGCTGTGGGGCAATGAAGCAGCGCCCGGCCAGTATGCGGACCTGACCCTGAGCTGCCCGCTGCGCGTGCAGGGCGGCGAGCTGCCCAATGGCCTGCTGGCCGAATGGCACCGCAGCAAGCGCTTTGCCCGCGTGGCCCAGCATGGCGATTTCGTCGTGCTGGAAATGGATGTGCTGGTCGCCGGCGGCGTCAGCCGCGAGTACCTGAATATCAATCTGCAATTGTGGACGCAGATGATGGGTCAGTTTTTCTTGTTTTTGCGCAACTTTACACCGGCCGATACGAGCACCGCACCGGTAGTCGAGGCCGCCAGCGTGGCCGAAGAAGAAACTGTGCCGGCCTGATAATCCCTCCACAGGCGGTGCAAAAAAGGCCCATGACGGGCCTTTTTTTCCGCCAGCGGACCCCAAGTGTCGTATTACATACTTATTTTTTAGGCATCGCGCATTAAAACTGCTCAAAGAGCGTGTGTGAATCAAGCCAGCAAGGCCTGTATGGCGGATAATATTGCCTGTTGCCGATTTGGATACGACCTTTACACAATAATGCGCCCCATGGATTTTACCCGCGACGAAACCAGTGAAACCCCAGTTGCCCCGGCAAGTAGCCCGGGAGCGCCTTTGCCGTATGCCGTGGCCACCTGGCTGCAGCGGGTGGAGGCGGCCGCTCATCCGAAGGCCGTGCTGACCATTGCCGAGCCTGATCCCAAACTCAACCAGCATCGATTGATCTACGTGCTGGCCCCTACCAGCGGCGGCCGCCACGTGGCCCTGTGCCTGTACAAGGCGCGCCTGCGGCCGAACGGCGACGTGGCGGCGGCCTCGCCCATCAGCGAGATCTTTTCGCTGCTGTCGGCGCCGCCTACGTTTTTGACGCCCGCCGACGAAGACCTCGTGCGCTTCTTCGTGGCCATGCGCAGCGGCCAGAATTCGCAGACGGGCAGCGCCACGGAGCCGAAGGGCAAGGTGGGCGCGGCCCTGCTGAAAATGCTGGCCGAGCAAGACAAGCTGTTGTGGGCCAATTCCTGGGCCGACGTCGGCAACGGTCTCGTGTATCCCTTGAAGGAAGGTCCCGTGCGTCCGGCGCGCCTGTTCTGGCGCGACGAGGGCAAGACCATGCGCCTGGGCTGGCAAGTCGATCCGCCGGAAGGCGCGAAGCACCATGGCGCCGACCAGATCGACTACATGCTGCCCACCGATCCGCCGTGGTACATCGACAACCTGTCGTGCGGCGTGCTGGAACTGAACCAGGGCGGCTCCGAGATTTCCCTGGCCGACCTGCAGGCGCTGGTGGCGCAGGCGCCGCCCCTGAACGCGAACGACAAGGTGCGCGTGTCGCAACTGCTGCTGGCGCAGGGCTTGCAGCATTTGATGCCGCTGCCGCAACCGTTGCCGCAGCGCTTGCGCAAGGATGTGCGCGCGCAACCGGTGCTGCTGCTCGATAGCGCCATGCTGGCCGATGGCAGCCTGCAGCGCTGGCATGACTTTGCCGTGCTGTCCTACGATTACGATGGCGAAAGAGTCTCGTTCGACCCGGCCCAGCGCGTGGTGCGCCAGGTGGGCGAGGTGACGGAAATTATCCAGCGCAATACGGCGGACGAGGCGCGCGCGCTGGCGACCCTGGCCGAGCTGCAATTCAAGAAGCCCGCTTCCGCCCCGCTGAGCGGCTTGAAGGGCGCCCTGCTGCTGCCCACGCAGGCGGCATGGCTGCGCTTTGCCGACACCGGCATCGAGGCCTTGCTGGAACAGGGCTGGATCGTGGAAAAGACGGCCAAGTACCGTTACGACGTGAGCGACGTGGGCGACTGGTACGCGGAGATCGACGACCAGGACCCGGACAGCGGCAATGCCTGGTTCGAACTGGAACTGGGCATCGTCGTCAACCAGGAAAGAGTGCCGCTGCTGCCCGTGCTGGTGCAGCTGATCCGCAACGCGCCCAACGACTTCAATCCGAAAGTCATCGAGGCGCATGCGGACGATGACCAGATGCTGGCGACCTTGCCGGACGGCACGCGCGTCGCGCTGCCGTGGGGCAGGGTGCGGCCCATCCTCAATACCCTGGGCGAACTGTATTTCAGCGACAAGATCAAGTACGCGGTGCGCATGTCGACCCTGGACGCGGCGCGCCTGGAAGACCTGGCGCGCGGCCTGGACATGCAATGGATGGGCGGCGAGCAATTGCGCGCCATGGGCCGCAAGCTGAGCCAGTTCGGTTCGGTGCAAAAAGTGGCGGCCCCTGCTGGCTTGCAGGCGACCCTGCGCGATTACCAGGCCGATGGCCTGGCGTGGATGCAATTCCTGCGCGACCACGACCTGGCCGGCATCCTGGCCGATGACATGGGCCTCGGCAAGACCGTGCAGACGCTGGCACATATCCTGGTGGAAAAGGAAGCGGGCCGCCTCACGCATCCGGCCCTGGTGATCGCGCCGACCAGCTTGATGGGCAACTGGCAGGACGAGGCGGCCAAGTTCGCGCCCGGCCTGAAGGTGCTGCTGCTGCAGGGCAAGGACCGCGCCCAGCAGTTCGACCAGATCGACGATTGCGACCTGGTGTTGACGACCTACGCGCTGCTGCCGCGCGACGAGGAAAAGCTGCGCGAGCACGATTTCCACCTGGTCATCCTCGATGAATCGCACTACATCAAGAATACGCGCAGCAAGGCGGCGCAAAGCGCGGGCTTGCTGCGCGCGCGCCACCGCCTGTGCTTGTCCGGCACGCCGCTGGAAAACCATTTGGGCGAATTGTGGTCGCAATTCCACTTCCTGTTGCCGGGCTTGCTGGGCGACGAGAAGACCTTCAATACGCAGTTCCGCCATCCGATCGAGCGCCAGGACGACCCGCTGCGCCGCATGCTGCTGAACCGCCGCATCAAACCGTTCCTGCTGCGCCGCACGAAGGACAATGTGGCCAAGGAACTGCCGCCGAAGACGGAAATGGTGCGCAAGGTGGAGCTGACAGGACCGCAACGCGACCTGTATGAAACCGTGCGTCTTGCGATGGATCAAAAGGTGCGCGAAGAAATCGACAAGAAGGGCGTGGCGCGCAGCCAGATCGTCATCCTGGAAGCGCTGCTGAAACTGCGGCAAGTGTGCTGCGACCCGCGCCTGGTCAAATCGCTGCCGGCGAAGAAGCAGTCGGCCGGTTCGGCCAAGCTGCTCGACCTGATGCAGATGGTGGAAGACTTGCTCGACGAAGGGCGCAAGATCCTCGTCTTCTCGCAATTTACCAGCATGCTGGAATTGATCGAGGAAGAACTCGAATCGCGCGACATTCCCTACGCCCTGCTGACGGGCGAAACGAAAGACCGCGGCGCGCAAGTGGCGGCCTTCCAGCAGGGCGCCGTGCCGATCTTCCTGATCAGCCTGAAGGCGGGCGGCGTGGGCCTGAACCTGACGGCGGCCGACACGGTCATCCACTACGATCCGTGGTGGAACCCGGCGGCGGAAAACCAGGCCACGGACCGCGCCTGGCGCATCGGCCAGGACAAGCCCGTGTTCGTCTACAAATTGATCGCGAAGGGCACGCTGGAAGAAAAGATCCAGCTGCTGCAGCAAAAGAAATCGGAGCTGGCGCAATCGATCCTGGCCGAAGGCGAATCGCAGAAGATGGCCCTCACGCAGGAAGACTTGCAGCAGATTTTCGCGCCGCTGGAAGATTAACGGCGCGGCTGGCTCTATACTTGGCAATTCTTTCTTGCCAGGTGTAACGCATGCTGCCCATTCTACTTTTGCTGCTTGCCGGCGCCATCCTGATGGCGCTGCGCTTTGTCCAGTTGCGCCGCGCCCTGTTGCGCGCGCGGGCCGGCGAGGCGCGGTTCCGCCTGCTGCTTGAACACGGCCGCGACGCGGCCTTCCTGCTCGATGCCGAGACCCTGGAATTGAGCTACATCAGTCCCGCAGCGCAGCGCATGACGGGTTACGACGCGCCCACCCTGCACGAGCACGCGGCACGCCTGGCGGCCGAGGTGCCGGCCCGCCTGCAGCGCTGGCGCGCGGGCGATGCCAGCCGGTTGACGCTGCTGCGCGAAGTGGAATTGCCGCATGCCGACGGCCACCTGCTGGCACTGGAAATCAGCTCGACCATCGTCCCGGGCCAGGCGGGCCATGGCATGAGCATCGTCGGCACGGTGCGCGACATGACGCAGGCGCACGCGCGGGACGCCGAGCGCGAAAAGGAGCAGAAGCGCTTCGCCTCGATGCTGTCGCATGAATTCCGCACGCCGCTGGCCACCATCGATGGCGCCATCCAGCGCCTCGTCTCGACGTCGCAAGACGCCGACGAGGCCACGCGCAAGCGCTATGTGAAAATCCAGACGGCCGTCGACCGCCTGCTGGGCATGATAGCCGACTATCTGTCGCCCGAACGCATGGCGGCCATCGGCCGCGAGCGGGCCGCCGACGGCATCGCGCCGCTGGCCTTGCTGCAGCAGGCGGCCGCCGGCGTGCCCGCCAGCCACCCGGTGCGGCTGGAGCTCGACGAAGACTTGCCGGCCAAACTGCGCTGCGACGTGCCGGGCATGGCCCTGTGCCTGAAAATCCTGCTCGATAACGCCGTCAAGTTCAGCCCGCCGGGCAGCAGCATCATCGTGTCGGCCAGGCTGGTGCCCGAGGGCGGCGTGGCCCTGTGCGTGCGCGATGCGGGGCCCGGCTTGCGGGAAGAAGAACTGGCGCAGCTGTTCGATAAAGGTTTCCGTGGAAGCTATGCCACGCATGCCGGCGCGGGCCTGGGTCTGTACATGGCGCGTGCCGTGGTGGAGGTGCACGGCGGCAGCCTGCACGGGCATAATCTAGCCGAAGGCGGCGCCATTTTCCGCATTTGGCTGCCGCTCCCTGTCTATACAAGGAAAAGCCTTGCTTCCTCTGAAGTCAACCGTGATAATTCCTTGACGTAAACCTATTACGCCGTCCATCATGGTGCAGAAGTGAATGGCATGGTTTGCCCACGGTTTGCTTACTAACAAAGAATGGCGTAGCAATGACGAAAATATTGATCGTCGAAGACAATCTGGACTACGCCGAAGACATGGCGGAGTTCCTGGTGGAGCTCGAACACGAAGTCCATATCACCAGTTCCGCTGGCGGCATGTGGACGGCTTTGAGCCATGGCAATGTCGGCGTGGTCGTGCTGGACCTGGGCTTGCCCGATGAGGACGGCTTCAATGTCATTCCCCGCATGCGCCAGCTGTATCCGCAAATCGGCGTGCTGGTGCTGACGGGGCGCGTCGCCTTCGACAGCCGCATCCTCGGTTTGCGCCTGGGCGCCGATCACTATCTGACCAAGCCGATCAAGTTTCCCGAACTGGCCGCCCACATCGAGGCGCTCGACCGCCGCGTGGGGCCGCAAGACCCCGTGCCCGAGCCTGGCAAGTGGACCTTGAAAGTAAGTGCTCGCCAACTTGAGCTGATGGGCGCCGTCATCGCCCTGACTGAAAAAGAATTCAACTTCCTGCACTTGCTGACCATCAACACCCGCCCCGTGCCGCGCGACGTCATCGTGGCCGGCATGGGCGGCGAAGACCCCGATGCGGGCCGCCGGGTCGACATGCTCGTGTACCGGCTGCGCAAGAAAGCCAAGACGGGCCTGGGCCAGGACTTGCCGCTGCGCAGCGCGTATGGCGAGGGCTACAGCCTGTCGGCCAGTTTTAATCTGTCCTGACCGCCAGAGGCGGCCAGCATGAAACGGCGATTCCTGTCTGGCCTGTTGTTGATCGTTGCACTGGCCAGTGCCGCGCTCTGGCTGCGCAAGGAGTGGAAAATCGATAGTTGCCTCGATCAGGGTGGTCGCTGGGACTACCAACTTGCCGCCTGCGAAGGTGTCTAGTCTCCTGCAAGATAATTCAGGGACAGAGTCCATCGTTTTTTTCGGTATTTTCAATAAAACAGGGTCAGAGTCGCGTCCTGCGCTCCGGAGTGTGTAAAATCAAGGCCTTAGCCTATATTTACTGACACTTGCCATGGCCCGTTTGCCCCGTCTCATCATTCCAGCACTGCCCCATTACGTGATCCAGCGCGGCAGCAACCGCCAAGCCGTGTTCCAGGACGCGGCCGACTACGCGCAATTTTTGTCCTGGCTGAAAACAGGCGCGAAAATGTTCAAGGTGGCCATCCACGCCTATGTTTTATTGCCTGATCAGCTACATTTGCTGGCCACGCCAGCCGATGCGACGGGCCTGGGGCAGCTGATGCAGTGGCTGGGACGCTATTACGTGCCGTATTTCAATCAGAAATACGGCCGCGAAGGGGCGTTGTGGCAGGGACGCTACAAAACGTCCGTCATCGATCCCGACAATTTCTTCCTCACTTGCTGCCGCTACCTCGAATGCGTGCCCGTGCAGACGGGGCTGGCGGCGCAGGCGCTCGAGCATGCCTGGTCCAGCTATGCCCATCATGCGGGCGTGCGGCCCGATCCCGTCATCACCGACCACGCGCTGTACTGGGCGCTGGGCAATACGCCGTTCGACCGCGAGGCGGCGTATCTGCGCCTGGTCGAGCAGGGCCTGGGCAGCAGCCAGGTCAAGGTGGTGGAACAGGCTGTATTGAAGGGCTGGCCCCTGGGTTCCGACGCTTTCAAGCAGGCGCTGGAGCAGAAAATGCAGCGGCAAGTGTTGCCTGCCAAGCGCGGACGTCCCCGCAAAAGCGTCGCCGACGCCGACGCCAATTGAAAAGCATTCGCATTTAAAACAAAAGTGGTTTGTTTCTGACGTTTTATTGAAATGCTTGCGACTATGTCCCTATTAAATTTTTAGAGCGACGGAATAGAATTTAATTCGACTCCGACCCTAATTATTCTAGTTGAGTTTTTTGTTGCGTTGCACTACTCTAGTTTTTCGATAGTCATATGCAGCGGAGAAGCCCATGAAAGCGCAAGGCCTGTACGACCCAGCCAATGAACACGATGCCTGCGGCGTCGGTTTCGTCGCCCATATCAAGGGCAACAAGACCCATTCGATCGTCGAACAGGGTTTGCTGATTCTGAAAAACCTCGATCACCGGGGCGCCGTGGGCGCCGATGCGCTGATGGGCGATGGCGCCGGCATCCTGATCCAGATTCCCGATCAGTATTACCGCGAAGAAATGGCCAAGCAGGGCGTGGAATTGCCGCCGCCTGGCGAATACGGCGTGGGCATGGTCTTCTTGCCGAAGGAACACGCGTCGCGCATCGCCTGCGAACAGGAAATCGAACGCGCCGTGCGCATCGAGGGCCAGGTCGTGCTGGGCTGGCGCAACGTGCCCATCGATACGGACATGCCGATGTCGCCCACCGTGCGCGCCAAGGAACCGGTCATCCGCCAGATTTTCATCGGCCGCGGCCCGGACATCATGGTCACCGACGCGCTCGAGCGCAAACTGTATGTGATCCGCAAATCGTCGGGCCACGCCATCCAGGCCTTGAAACTGCTGCACGGCAAGGAATTCTTCGTGCCGTCGATGTCGGCGCGTACCATCGTCTATAAAGGTTTGCTGCTGGCCGACCAGGTGGGCGTGTATTACAAGGACTTGCAGGATGCGCGCTGCATCTCGGCCCTGGCCCTGGTGCACCAGCGTTTCTCGACGAATACTTTCCCCGAATGGCCGCTGGCCCACCCTTACCGTTTGATCGCGCACAATGGCGAGATCAACACGGTGAAGGGCAACTTCAACTGGATGCGCGCGCGCGAAGGCGTGATGAAGTCGGCCGTGCTGGGCGACGACCTGCAAAAGCTGTTCCCGCTGATCTATGAAGGCCAGTCCGACACGGCGTGCTTCGACAATGCGCTGGAACTGCTGTTGATGGCCGGCTACCCGATCGCCCAGGCGATGATGATGATGATTCCGGAAGCGTGGGAAAACCACACGACGATGGATGACAACCGCCGCGCCTTCTATGAATACCATGCGGCCATGATGGAACCGTGGGACGGCCCCGCCGCCATGGCGTTTACGGATGGCCGCCATATCGGCGGCACGCTGGACCGCAACGGCTTGCGTCCGGCCCGCTACATCGTCACGGACGACGACCTGGTGGTGATGGCGTCGGAATCGGGCGTGTTGCCGATCCCGGAATCGAAAATCATCCAGAAATGGCGTTTGCAGCCCGGTAAGATGTTCCTGATCGACCTGGAAGCGGGCCGCATCATCGACGACCAGGAACTGAAAAACACCTATGCCAACGCCAAGCCGTACAAGGCGTGGATCAACTCGGTGCGCATCAAGCTCGACGAGATCAAGCTGGCCGAAGGACAGGCGAAGCAGGACCGCGCGCAGGGCGAAAAAGCCCAGCCATCGTTGCTGGACCGCCAGCAGGCGTTCGGCTATACGCAGGAAGACTTGAAATTCCTCATGGCGCCGATGGCCCTGGCCGGCGAAGAGGCGACGGGTTCGATGGGCAATGACTCGCCGCTGGCCGTCATGTCGAACAAATTGAAGCCTTT
Organism: Janthinobacterium sp. GW822-FHT07H11; assembly: GCF_058798615.1. Lineage (NCBI taxonomy): Bacteria > Pseudomonadati > Pseudomonadota > Betaproteobacteria > Burkholderiales > Oxalobacteraceae > Janthinobacterium > Janthinobacterium sp. GW822-FHT07H11. The sequence goes on along the minus strand of NZ_CM179507.1, from coordinate 186,954 downwards.
GTATAACTACTTCAAGCAGTTGTTCGCGCAAGTGACGAATCCGCCGATCGACCCGATCCGCGAAGCGATGGTGATGTCGCTGGTCTCGTTCATCGGCCCGAAACCGAACTTGCTCGACACCAACAACGTCAACCCGCCGATGCGCCTGGAAGTATCGCAGCCGGTGCTGGGCTTTGACGACATGGCGCGGCTGCGCAACATCAGCGCCCACACGGGCGGCAAGTTCAAGTCGTACGAACTTGATATCTGCTACCCGCTGGCCTGGGGCAAGGAAGGCGTGGAAGCATGCCTGGCCTCGCTGTGCGCGGAAGCCGTCGATGCCGTGAAATCCGGCCACAATATTTTGATCGTCTCGGACCGCGCCATCTGCGCCGACCAGGTGGCGATCCCGGCGCTGCTGGCCACCTCCACCGTGCACCAGCACTTGGTGAGCAAGGGTTTGCGCGCGTCCACCGGCCTCGTCGTGGAAACGGGCTCGGCCCGCGAAACGCATCACTTCGCCCTGCTCGCGGGCTATGGCGCGGAAGCCGTCCACCCGTATCTGGCCATGGAAACCCTGGCCGAGATGGCGCACGGCTTGCCCGGTGACTTGTCCGGTGACAAGGCCATCTACAACTACACGAAGGCGGTCGGCAAGGGCTTGATGAAGGTCATGTCGAAGATGGGCATTTCCACGTATATGTCCTACTGCGGCGCGCAAATCTTCGAAGCCATCGGCCTGAACAAGTCGCTGGTGGACAAGTACTTCAAGGGCACGGCCTCGAACGTGGAAGGCATCGGCGTGTTTGAAGTGGCGGAAGAAGCGCTGCGCCTGCACGCGCTGGCCTTCGGCAACGATCCCGTGCTGATGGATAAGCTCGACGCGGGCGGCGAATACGCATTCCGCGTGCGCGGCGAAGACCACATGTGGACGCCGGACGCGATTGCCAAGCTGCAGCATTCCACGCGCAGCAACAATTTCTCCAGCTATAAGGAGTACGCGCAAATCATCAACGACCAGAGCCGTCGTCACCTGACCTTGCGCGGCCTGTTCGAGTTCAAGCTCGACCCGACCAAGGCGATTGCGCTCGATGAAGTGGAACCGGCCAAGGAAATCGTCAAGCGTTTTGCCACGGGCGCCATGTCGCTCGGTTCGATCAGCACGGAAGCGCACGCAACGCTTGCGGTCGCCATGAACCGCATCGGCGGCAAGTCGAACACGGGCGAGGGCGGCGAAGATCCGAACCGCTACACGCAGGAATTGAAGGGCATCCCGATCCGCCAGGGCGAGACCATGGCGTCGGTGGTGGGCGCCGAGCAGATCGTCGTCGACATTCCGCTGCAGGAAGGCGATTCCATGCGCTCGCGCATCAAGCAGGTGGCGTCGGGACGTTTCGGCGTCACGGCCGCCTACCTGAACTCGGCCGACCAGATCCAGATCAAGATGGCGCAGGGTGCGAAACCGGGCGAAGGCGGCCAGTTGCCGGGCCATAAGGTGTCCGAATACATCGCCAGCCTGCGCTTTTCCGTGCCGGGCGTGGGCCTGATTTCGCCGCCGCCGCACCACGACATCTATTCGATCGAAGACCTGGCGCAGCTGATCCATGATTTAAAAAATGCCAACCCGCGCGCCTCGATTTCCGTGAAACTGGTGTCCGAAGTGGGCATCGGCACGGTGGCCGCCGGCGTCACCAAGGCCAAGGCCGACCACGTGGTCGTCGCCGGCCACGACGGCGGCACGGGCGCCTCGCCCTTGTCGTCCGTGAAACATGCGGGCACGCCGTGGGAGCTGGGTCTGGCGGAAACGCAACAAACGCTGGTCTTGAATGGCTTGCGCAGCCGTATCCGCGTGCAGGCTGACGGCCAGATGAAGACGGGCCGCGACGTGGTCATCGCCGCCCTGCTGGGCGCCGACGAGATCGGTTTCGCCACGGCGCCGCTGGTGGTCGAAGGCTGCATCATGATGCGCAAATGCCACTTGAATACGTGTCCGGTGGGCGTGGCCACGCAAGACCCGGTCTTGCGCGCCAAGTTCTCGGGCAAGCCCGAGTATGTCGTCAATTACTTCTTCTTCGTGGCCGAGGAAGCCCGTCAATTGATGGCGCAGCTGGGCATCCGCACGTATGACGAGCTGATCGGCAGAGTCGACCTGCTCGACAAATCGAAGGCGATTTCGCACTGGAAGGCGCAGGGCCTGGACTTCTCGGCCATCTTCCACAAGCCCGAAACACCAAGTGGCCAAGCCTGCCGCCACGTGGAATTCCAGGACCATGCGCTGGAAAAGGCGCTCGACCACAAGCTGATCGCGCAAGCGCGCGCGGCGCTGGAAAAGGGCGAGCGCGTCTCGTTCATCTCGCCCGTGCGCAACCTGAACCGCACGGTGGGCACCATGCTGTCCGGCGAAGTGGCGAAGAAATATGGCCATGCCGGCTTGCCGGACGACACCATCCACATCCAATTGCAAGGCACGGCGGGCCAGTCGGCCTGCGCCTTCCTGGCGCACGGCATCACGATCGACCTGGTGGGTGAAGGCAACGATTACGTGGGTAAAGGTCTGTCGGGCGGGCGCATCATCGTGCGGCCGAATACCGAGTTCCGCGGCTGGGCCGTGGACAACATCATCATCGGCAACACGGTGCTGTACGGCGCCATCGCCGGCGAAGCGTTCTTCAATGGCGTGGCCGGCGAACGTTTTGCCGTGCGCAACTCGGGCGCCACCACGGTGGTCGAGGGCCTGGGCGACCATGGCTGCGAATACATGACGGGCGGCACGGTGGTAGTGCTGGGCAACACGGGACGCAACTTCGCGGCCGGCATGTCGGGCGGCATCGCCTATGTGTATGACCCGGCCGGCGACTTTGCCAGCAAGTGCAACACGGCCATGGTCAGCCTGGACAAGGTCGTGTCGGCGGCGGAACAGCACGTCGACCGCGACGCCTGGCACAGCCAGCACCGCGACGGCGCGCCGGAAGCCGATGAAGTGATCCTCAAGCGCCTGATCGAGCGTCACTTCAAGCACACGGGCAGCACCCGTGCCCGCGTCCTGCTCGACGACTGGGCCGCGGCGCGCGGCAAGTTCGTGAAGGTCTTCCCGAACGAATACAAGCGCGCACTGATCGAAATGGCAGCCGATGCCGCCATGGAAGTGCAGGCCGTCGCCGCCTGAGCCAGCTAGAACAATGATACGGGAGCGGCCAGGCCGCTCCCCGCCAGCCAAATACAAAGGAAACATCGTGGGTAAAATTACCGGCTTCATGGAATTCAAGCGCCAGGACGAGCACTATCTGGAGCCTGCCGCGCGCCTGAAGAACTACAAGGAATTCGTCTTGCACCTGTCGGACGCCCAGGCGACCGTGCAGGGCGCGCGCTGCATGGATTGCGGCATTCCCTTCTGTACCACGGGTTGCCCCGTGAATAACATCATTCCCGACTGGAATGACCTCGTGTATCGCGGCGCCTACCGCGAAGCGCTCGATACCCTGCATTCGACGAATAATTTCCCGGAATTTACGGGCCGCATCTGCCCGGCGCCGTGCGAGTCGGCCTGCACCCTGGGCATCCACGAAGATCCGGTCGGCATCAAGTCCATCGAACACAAGATCATCGACATGGGCTGGGAGCACGGCTGGGTCACGCCGCAGCCGGCCTCTTTCAGTACCGGCAAGAAAGTGGCCATCGTCGGTTCCGGCCCCGCCGGCCTGGCGGCGGCGCAGCAGCTGGCGCGCGCCGGCCATGCCGTCACCGTATTTGAAAAGAGCGACCGGGTCGGTGGTTTGTTGCGTTATGGCATTCCCGACTTCAAGATGGAAAAATCGCACATCGACCTGCGCGTAAAACAGATGGAAGCCGAAGGCGTGGTCTTCCGCACCAGCGTACTGGTCGGCAAGGATTTCCCCGCCCATGTGAACAACTGGGCCAAGGAAACCATTTTCCCGGAAGACCTGGAAAAAGAATTTGACGCCGTCATCATGGCCGGGGGCGCCGAGCAGCCGCGCGACTTGCCCGTGCCGGGCCGCGACTTGAAAGGCGTGCACTTCGCCATGGATTTCCTGCCGCTGCAAAACAAGGTCAACGCGGGCGACAAGCTCAAGGACCAGATCAAGGCCACGGGCAAGCACGTGGTGGTGATCGGCGGCGGCGACACGGGTTCCGACTGCGTCGGCACCTCGAACCGCCATGGCGCCGCTTCCGTGGCCCAGTTCGAACTGATGCCGCAGCCGCCGGAACAGGAAAACAAGCCGCTGGTCTGGCCGTACTGGCCGACCAAGCTGCGCACCTCGTCCTCGCACGAGGAAGGCTGCGAGCGCGACTGGGCCGTGGCCACCAAGCGTTTCGAAGGCAAGGGCGGCAAGGTGGAAAAGCTGATCGCCTGCCGCGTGGAATGGAAAGACGGCAAGATGAGCGAAGTGCCGAACTCGGAATTCGAGATGAAGGCCGACCTGGTCTTCCTGGCCATGGGCTTTGTTTCACCTGTGCAACAAGTGCTGGAAGCGTTCGGCGTCGATACGGATGCGCGCGGCAACGTCAAGGCCAGTACGGAAGGCGAAGGCTGCTACCAGACGTCGGTGCCGAAAGTGTTTGCGGCCGGTGACATGCGCCGTGGCCAGTCGCTGGTGGTGTGGGCCATCCGCGAAGGGCGCCAGTGCGCGCGCGCCGTCGATGCCTTCCTGATGGGATCGTCGCTGCTGCCACGCTAAGATTTGAGCTGGATCAAGCCAGGGCCACGGCGCGCGATGCGTCGTGGCCTTTGTTCTTTTCGTCATGCCGCCGTTTGTGGGGGCGGCGCACGTGCAGGCTCGCGTTTTTTACAATAAAATATCTGACTTTCGATTCATTAGTGTTGTATTCTCCCCCTGTCCCGGGCCGTGCCAGGGGGTGTCTCAGCAGAGATTGGCGTTTCTGCACTACAATACGCCATTAAAATAGTGAGCTTCGTCGTGCCAAATCTTGTTGAAATCCGTGATTTACACTTTGCCTATGGAGAGCGTTCGATTTTATCGGGCCTTCAAATGGATTTCCCACGTGGAAAAGTTGTGGCCGTCATGGGTGGTTCCGGCAGTGGCAAGACGACCGTACTGCGCCTGATCGGCGGCCAGCTGCGCCCCGGCTCCGGTTCCGTCAATGTCGACGGCCAGATCGTGCATACGCTCAAGACGGAGCAGTTATACCAGCTGCGCCGCAAGATGGGCATGCTGTTCCAGCACGGCGCGCTGTTTACGGACTTGACGGCGTTCGAGAACGTGGCGTTCCCGCTGCGCGAGCATACGGACCTCAATGAAGAGCTGATCCGCACCCTGGTGCTGATGAAGCTGCACGCCGTGGGTTTACGCAATGCGGCGCAATTGAAGCCGGCCGAGATTTCTGGCGGCATGGGCCGCCGCGTCGCGCTGGCGCGCGCCATCGCGCTCGACCCCGAATTGATCATGTATGACGAGCCGTTCGCCGGCCTGGACCCGATTTCCATGGGCGTGACGGCCAATTTGATCCGCAATCTGAACGATGCGCTGGGCTCCACGTCTATCCTGGTATCGCACGATGTAAAGGAGTGTTTTGCCATCGCTGATTATGTCTATTTTCTGTCATCGGGCAAGATTGTGGCGCACGGTACGCCGGCCGAGATGGCCGTGTCGACGCATCCGTACGTGAAGCAGTTCGTCAATGCCGAGGCCGATGGCCCGGTGCCGTTCCACTATCCGGGCAAGTCGCTGGCCGACGACCTGGGCCTGCATGCGGGAGCGGGCCGATGATCGCGCGTTTCCTGGCGGCGATCGGAGCATGGTTGCGTCGTTCGGTACAAGACCTCGGCTTTGCCGTGCGTGCGTTCTTTCTCATCATCGCCTCCTCGGGCGGCCTGTGGCGCCGTCCGCGCCTGGTGATCGAGCAACTGTTTTTTATCGGTAATCGCTCGCTGGTGATTACCGCCGTGTCCGGCCTGTTCGTCGGCATGGTGCTGGGCTTGCAGGGTTATTACACGCTGACGACGTATGGCGCCGAGCAGTCGCTGGGCCTGCTGGTGGCGCTGTCGCTGACGCGCGAGCTGGGCCCCGTCGTCACGGCGCTGCTGTTCGCCGGCCGCGCGGGCACCTCGCTGACGGCGGAAATCGGCCTGATGAAGGCGGGCGAGCAGTTGTCGGCCATGGAAATGATGGCCGTGAACCCCATCCAGCGCGTGCTGGCGCCCCGTTTCTGGGCCGGCGTGGTCGCCATGCCTATCCTGGGCGCCATCTTCACGGCCGTCGGCATCATCGGCAGCTACCTGGTTGGCGTGATGTTGATCGGCGTCGATGAAGGTTCGTTCTGGTCGCAGATGCAAAGCGGCGTCGATGTCTGGAAAGAAGTCGGCAACGGCACCATCAAGAGCCTGGTGTTCGGCATTGCGGTGACCTTCATCGCCCTGTTCCAGGGTTACCAGGCGCAGCCGACACCGGAAGACGTGTCGGGCGCCACCACGCGCACTGTTGTTATTTCGTCGCTGATGGTGTGGTGGCTCGATTTCATGATGACAGCGTTGATGTTTAGCAAGTAATTCCGTCACCGGCGTAAAAATTAGCCGCCTGGGCAGTGTCTGCACAGGTGGCGGCAAGTAAAAATTATTTAGGATTGTTTATGCAACGTAAATCTTTGGATGTCTGGGTTGGCTTGTTCGTCTTGCTGGGCGTGGCGGCATTGATGTTTCTGGCACTCAAGGCTGGCAATATGAGCTCGCTGTCGTTCAGCAAGACGTATACCATTAGTGCCAAGTTCGACAATATCGGCGGCCTCAAGCCTCAAGCGCCCGTCAAGGGCGCCGGCGTGGTGGTGGGCCGGGTGGCACAGATCACGTTTGACGACAAGACCTACCAGGCGTTGGTCAAGCTCGACATCGAAGACGGTTATAAATTTCCGAAAGACAGCTCGGCCAAGATTCTGACGGCCGGTTTGCTGGGGGAGCAGTACATCGGCCTGGAAGCGGGCGGTGATCTGGCCAACCTGGCAGAGGGCGACAAGATCGCCCGCACTCAATCGGCCACAGTGCTGGAAGACCTGATCAATCAGTTCATCTACAGCAAGGCAGCGGAAGGAAAGGACAGCAAATGAGCGAGTCGACCATGAATACCAAAGGCAGCCTGGCGCGTATCGGCCTGGCCCTGGCCATCGCCGCCACCCTGAGCGCTTGCGCCACCGGCAGCAATCCGCGCGACCCGCTGGAAGGGTATAACCGCGCGATGTTCAAGTTTAACGACACCGTCGACCAGGTGGCGCTCAAGCCGGCCGCCACGGCCTACAAGACGGTCACGCCATCGTTCGTGCAGACGGGCGTGGGCAACTTCTTCGGCAACCTGTCCGACGTGTGGAGCGCCGTGAATAATTTGCTGCAAGGCAAGGGCGAAGCGGGCCTGCAGGACGTCGTGCGGGTCAGCATGAACTCGACCTTCGGCATCTTCGGCCTGATCGACATCGCTTCACAGGCGGGCATTCCCAAGCATAACGAAGACTTTGGCCAGACCCTGGGCTGGTACGGCGTCCAGCCGGGCCCCTACGTGATGCTGCCGCTGCTGGGCCCATCGACGGTGCGCGACACGGTCGCCCTGCCGCTCGACATCACGGGCGACCCATGGCGCTACAAGGAGCCTGTCTCGGTGCGCAATATCGGCACGGTGACGCGCGTGGTCGACAAGCGCGCCGCGCTGCTCGACGCGACGAACCTGATGGAAGCGGCCGCGCTGGACCGCTATGAATTCATCCGCGACGGCTTCCTGCAGGCGCGCGAAAGCAAGGTCTTCGATGGTGATACCGACCGCCGCGACCGCAAGGTGCCGAAGAACGACAGCAGCTACTACGAATCGGAAGACGAGGCGAAACAGCCGCAGGTGGCTGCGGCTGCCGTCCCGGCCGAACCGGTCGCTGCCGCCGATCTCGTAACATCTGGTAGCAATACCGTTGCTTCCGAGGCCAGGCCTCAGGAGTAAACTGCGGTACAAGAACACCACGGCTGCGATCAGCGCCAGCCGGTGCATAGCAACACCATGAAAGGTAGAACCATGAAATTGATGAAACAATTGCTCGCGATGGCCACCATCGCCTTTGCCACCGCCACCCAGGCCGCGCCCGCCGTGGAAGCGCCGGATGTGTTGGTAAAACGCATCAGCCAGGACGTGATCGATACGGCCAAGACGGACAAGGCCATCCAGGCCGGCGATATCAAGCGCGTCACCGAATTGGTGGAAAGCAAGATCTTGCCGTACGTGGATTTCCAGCGCATGACCTCGCTGGCCGCCGGCCGCCACTGGCGCGACGCCACGCCGGACCAGCAAAAGCAGCTGGCCGCCGAATTCCGCACCCTGCTGATCTACACGTATTCGGGCGCCCTGTCGCAGATCAAGAACGAAACCGTGGAATTCAAGCCGCTGCGCGCCGACCCGAGCGATACGGAAGTGGAAGTGCGCTCGCAGGTGAACGTGGCGCGCGGCGAACCCGTGCCCCTGAACTACCGCGTGGCGAAAACCCCGTCCGGCTGGAAGATCTATGACATCAACGTGCTGGGCGCGTGGCTGGTGGAAACCTACAAAAGCAGCTTTGCCAGCGAAATCAGCAAGGGCGGCATCGATGGCCTGATCAAGACCCTGGCGGCAAAAAACAAGGCACTGGCCAGCCGTCCTGCCGCCAAAGCCAAATAATCGGCTATCATATAGCTCCTGACCCAGCTCCAGACCAGCGCAGCCCGACGCCATGCCCGACTCTCTCGACACCTTGCAGTCCCTGACTTCCCTGACCGTGCACAATGCCACCTCGGCATTGGAGCAGGGCCTGGACGCCATCCGCTCGGGCCAGACGAAGTTCGACTTGCGCAACGTCAAGGCCGTCGATTCGGCCGCCGTCTCCGTCATGCTGACGTGGCAACGCGCCGCGCAGGACGCGGGCGGCGTGCTGGAGCTGAAAAACCTGCCGAACAATCTGAAAAACCTCACCAAGTTGTATGGCGTCTGCTCGCTCGTCTCGAGCACCTTGAGCGCCGACGACTGCGCCAGCGCCGGCGGCATCGCCGAACGCAGCCCGTCCGACCTGCATCATCATTGATCCTGTCCCACTCCCCGCATCAGCAGTAGCTTTCAAGCCGCCAGGCCAGCAGTGCCGCCGGATTGATCTCCAAGTGTTCCACGAATTTTCCAACTATAATTGACTGTTGCGCCATCCTCGCCCGAAGGCGGCGCCCTGCACCGGCCTGTCGGCTGCCGCACCCCCGACACCGGCGCATCACACCAGACGCATTACACTTGAAACAAGCACATGACCGCAATTCAAATCACGAATGTAGAAAAGAGCTATAAATCGCTCAAGGCGCTGGGCGGCGTGTCGCTGGCCATCGAAGAGGGCGAGTTTTTCGGCCTGCTCGGTCCCAACGGCGCCGGCAAGACCACCCTCATTTCCATCATCGCCGGCCTGATACGGCCCGACGCGGGCACCGTCAAGATCCATGGCCACGACGTGGTCAAGGACTTCCGCAACGCGCGCCGCAACCTGGGCGTGGTGCCGCAGGAACTGGTGTTCGACCCCTTCTTCACCGTGCGCGAGACCCTGCGCCTGCAGTCCGGCTACTTCGGCCTGCCGAACAACGACAAGTGGATCGACGAGGTCATGGAAAACCTCGACCTGACCGGCAAGGCCGACACCAACATGCGCGCCCTGTCCGGCGGCATGAAGCGCCGCGTGCTCGTCGCGCAGGCGCTGGTGCACAAGCCGCCCGTCATCGTGCTCGATGAGCCGACTGCCGGCGTCGACGTGGAACTGCGCCAGACCCTGTGGAAGTTCATCTCGCGCCTGAACCGCGAAGGCGGCCACACGGTCGTGCTGACCACCCACTACCTGGAAGAGGCGCAAGCCATGTGCCAGCGCGTGGCCATGCTGAAGACCGGCAAGGTGGTGGCGCTCGATACCATGTCGGCGCTGATCCGCCGCATCGCCGGCTCGCAGCTGCAGCTGCACCTGAAAAACGGCAGCCTGCCGGCCGACCTGCGGCACCTGGTGCTGCACCCGGAAGAGCAGCAGGCGCCGAACAAGTTCAGCCTGCGCGTCAACGAATACAGCGAAGTCGAGAAAATCCTCGCCCGCCTGCGCGAAGCGGGTGTCGAGATCGATGAAATGCAATTGCAACAAGCCGACCTGGAAGATATCTTCTTGCAGATCATGGATAAAGGTACCGTATGATTTCGACAGGATTTCGCACCCTCGTCTACAAAGAGACGCTGCGCTTCTGGAAAGTGGCGACGCAAACCGTGGCCGCACCCGTGCTCACGTCGATGCTGTATTTGCTGGTGTTCGGCCATGTGCTCGACGGCCGCGTCGAGCCCAGCCCCGGCGTCAGCTACACGGCCTTCCTGATTCCCGGCCTGGTGATGATGAGCGTGCTGCAAAACGCGTTTGCCAATTCCTCGTCCTCGCTGATCCAGTCCAAGATCACGGGCAACCTGGTGTTCGTGCTGCTCACGCCCCTGTCGCACTGGGAAATCTTCTCGGCGTATGTACTCGCTTCCGTCGCGCGCGGCCTGGCCGTGGGCTTTGGCGTGTTTGCCATCACCTGCTGGTTCGCCGACCTGTCGTTTGTCGCGCCGCTGTGGATCGTCATCTTCGCCTTCCTCGGCGCCGCCATGCTGGGCACCATGGGCCTGATCGCCGGCATCTGGGCCGAGAAATTCGACCAGCTGGCCGCCTTCCAGAACTTTTTGATCATGCCGGCCACCTTTTTGTCGGGCGTGTTCTATTCGATCCACTCGCTGCCCGCGTTCTGGCAGACGGTGTCGCACCTGAACCCTTTCTTCTACATGATCGACGGCTTCCGCTACGGCTTCTTCGGCACCTCCGACGTCAGCCCGTGGCTCAGCCTATCCATCGTCGCCGGCTTCCTCGTGATCCTGGCGCTGGCATCGATCCGCCTGCTGAAGAGCGGCTATCGTTTGCGCCATTGATTGCGGCACATCACATCACTACATTATTCAATATCAAGGACTTATCGTGACCACCACTCCAGAACTGATCCACGGCTACCTGTCGGCCGGCCTCGAATGCACGCACCTCGAAGTGGAGGGCGATGGCCAGCACTTCCAGGCCGTGATCGTCTCGCCCGCGTTTGCCGGCAAGCGCCTGATCGCCCGTCACCAGATCGTCTACGCGGCGCTGGGCGACCGCATGCGCGAGGAAATCCACGCGCTGTCGATGAAAACCCTGACACCTGAAGAATTCCAAGGATAAGCACATGGACAAGCTCCTCATCAACGGCGGCAACCGCCTGAACGGCGACATCGCCATCTCCGGCGCGAAAAACGCCGCCCTGCCCATCCTGTGCGCGGGCCTGTTGACCGCGGGCGACCTGGACCTGACGAACGTGCCGCATTTGCACGACGTGGCCACCATGCTCAAATTGCTGGGCCAGACGGGCTTGAAAGTGCAGCAGGACGGCGACCGCGTGGTCCTCAACGGCAGCGCCATCACCACCCTGGAAGCGCCGTACGAACTGGTGAAAACCATGCGCGCCTCGATCCTCGTGCTGGGCCCCATGCTGGCGCGCTTCGGCGAAGCCAAGGTCTCGCTGCCGGGCGGCTGCGCCATCGGTTCGCGCCCCGTCGACCAGCACATCAAGGGCCTGGAAGCGCTGGGCGCCGAGATCCGCATCGAGGCCGGCTACATCTACGCCAAGTGCGCCAAGCTGAAAGGCGCGCGCATCGTCACCGACATGATCACCGTCACCGGCACCGAGAATCTGCTGATGGCAGCGACCCTGGCCGAAGGCGAGACCATCCTGGAAAACGCCGCCTGCGAGCCGGAAGTGACCGACCTGGCCCACCTGCTGGTGGCCATGGGCGCGAAGATCGACGGCATCGGCACCAGCCGCCTGGTGATCCAGGGCGTCGACGCCCTGCACGGCGCCTCGCACGCGGTGATCGCCGACCGCATCGAAACCGGTACCTTCCTGTGCGCCGTGGCGGCCACCGGCGGCGACATCACCTTGCGCAACGTGCGTACCGACATCCTCGACGCGGCGCTCGACAAGCTGCGCGCCATGGGCCTGACGATGACCTTCGGCGCCGACTGGATCCGCGCCGAAATGTCGGCCCGTCCGAACCCCGTCAGCTTCCGCACCACGGAATACCCGGGCTTCCCGACCGACATGCAGGCGCAGTTCATGGCCGTCAATACGATCGCCAATGGCGCCAGCCGCGTCACCGAGACGATTTTCGAGAACCGCTTCATGCACGTGCAGGAAATGAACCGCCTGGGCGCCGACATCACCATCGAGGGCAACACGGCCATCATCGCCGGCGTCAAGCAGTTGCGCGGCGCGCCCGTGATGGCGACCGACCTGCGCGCCTCGGCCTCGCTGGTGATCGCGGCCCTGGCCGCCGACGGCGAAACCCTGATCGACCGCATCTATCACCTCGACCGCGGCTACGACCGCATGGAAGTGAAATTGTCGGCCGTCGGCGCGAACATCGTACGTATTAAATAACAAGGAACGAGCATGAACGGATCGAACAACGGTGACAGCTCCCAGCTGATCCTGGCGCTGTCAAAGGGCCGCATTTTTGAGGACACCATGCCGCTGCTGGAAGCGGCCGGCATCAAGGTGCTGGAAAACCCGGAGACTTCGCGCAAGCTGATCTTGGCCACCAACGATCCGAACGTGCGCGTGATCATCGTGCGCGCCAGCGACGTGCCGACCTACGTGCAGTACGGCGCGGCCGATTTCGGCGTGGCGGGCAAGGATGTCCTGCTCGAACACGGCGGCGAAGGCCTGTACCAGCCGATCGACCTGAATATCGCTTCCTGCCGCATGTCGGTGGCGGTGCAGGCCGGCTTTGACTATGAAAAGGCCGTGCACCAGGGCGCGCGCCTGCGCGTGGCCACCAAGTTCGTGCACACGGCGCGCGAGCACTTCGCCGCCAAGGGCGTGCACGTCGACCTGATCAAGCTGTATGGCTCGATGGAGCTGGCGCCTCTGGTCGGCCTGTCGGACGCCATCGTCGACCTGGTCAGCACGGGCAGCACTTTGCGCGCGAACAACCTCGTCGAGGTCGAGCACATCATGGAAATCTCGTCGCGCCTGGTGGTCAACCAGGCGGCATTAAAGCTCAAGCGCGAGCGCTTGCAGCCGATTATCGAGGCGTTTGAACGCGCCTCGCAAGCCTAGACAACACATTCAGTAGCAGAAAGCCGATTATGCCGATACAGATACGCAAGCTCGATTCAAGCCAGGATGGTTTCCAACAATCGCTCGACACCTTGCTGGCGTTCGAGGCGGGCACCGATGCGGCGATTGAAACGTCGGTCGCAAAAATCCTGGCCGACGTGAAAACGCGCGGCGACGCCGCCGTGCTGGAATACACCAACCGTTTCGACCGCATCCCGCATGGCGGCGCGGCGGAAATGGCGGCCTTTGATATTTCGCAAGCCGAACTGCAGGCGGCCCTGAACGGCCTGCCGTCGGCCCAGCGCGAGGCGCTGCAGATCGCCGCGCAGCGCATCCGCGCCTTCCACGAACGCCAGCGCGAAGAACTGCGCGGTTTTAGCTACACCGAGCCCGATGGCACGGTGCTGGGGCAGAAGATCACGCCGCTGGACCGGGTCGGCATCTACGTCCCGGGCGGCAAGGCCGCGTATCCGTCGTCCGTGCTGATGAACGCCATTCCCGCGCACGTGGCGGGCGTGGGCGAGATCATCATGGTGGTGCCGACGCCCGATGGCGTGAAAAACCAGATGGTGCTGGCCGCCGCCGCGATCGCGGGCGTGACGCGCGTGATCACCATCGGCGGCGCGCAAGCCGTCGGCGCGCTGGCCTACGGCACGCAGACGATCGCCGCTGTGGATAAAATCGTCGGCCCCGGCAACGCCTATGTGGCCGCCGCCAAGCGCCGCGTGTTCGGCATCGTCGGCATCGACATGATCGCCGGGCCGTCGGAAATCCTCGTGCTGTGCGACGGCACGACGGACCCGGACTGGGTCGCCATGGACCTGTTTTCGCAGGCCGAGCACGACGAACTGGCGCAGGCCATCCTGCTGTGCCCCGACGCCGCCTACATCGCGCAAGTGGAAGCGAGCATCGCCAGGCTGCTGCCGACGATGCCGCGCCAGGCCACCATCAGCACCTCGCTGGCCGACCGCGGCGCCCTGATCAAGGTGCGCAGCATGGAAGAGGCTTGCGAGATCGCCAATGCCATCGCCGCCGAGCACCTGGAAATCTCGGCGGAGCATCCGCAGCAGTGGGCAGATAAAATCCGCCACGCGGGCGCCATGTTCCTGGGCCGTTTTTCGTCCGAATCGCTGGGCGACTATTGCTGCGGTCCCAATCACGTGCTGCCGACCTCGCGCACGGCGCGCTTTTCGTCGCCGCTGGGCGTGTACGACTTCCAGAAGCGCTCGTCCATCATCCACGTCAGCGAGGCGGGTGCGCAGACCCTGGGCCGCGTCGCCGCCACGCTGGCGTATGGCGAAGGCTTGCAGGCGCACGCGCGCAGCGCCGAACTGCGTCTGAAGCCGCAGCCATGATGGCAACGGCGGAGCGGCCGGACTGGGTCAACCGGGTGTATTGCGAAGACGCGCTGGCGGGGCTGGCGCGTATTCCCGATGGCTCGGTGGACCTGATCCTGACGGACCCGCCGTACAACCTGGGCAAGGATTACGGCAATGCCTCGGACCAGCAGTCGGTGGCCGACTACCTGCGCTGGACGGAGCAGTGGATCGATGCGGCCCTGCCCAAGCTGAAAGCCAACGGCAGCCTGTATATCTTTCTCACCTGGCGCTATTCGCCGGAGATCTTCGTCATGCTGAAACAGCGCATGGCGATGATGAATGAAATCATCTGGGACCGCCGCGTGCCGTCCATGGGCGGCAGCGTGCGCAGCTTTTCATCGGTGCACGATACCATCGGCTTCTTCGTCAAGCGCAAGGATTACTACTTCGACCTCGACGCGGTGCGCATCGCCTACGACGCGGCCACCAAGAAAGCCCGTTCGCGCTCGATCTTCATCGGCGCCAAATGGCTGGAAGTGGGCTACAACCCGAAAGACTTGTGGAGCGTGTCGCGCCTGCACAAGGAACACCCGGAACGGGCCGACCACCCGACCCAGAAGCCGCTCGAAATCATCGAGCGCATGCTCAAGGCCTCGTGCCCGCCCGGCGGCGTGGTGCTCGACCTGTTCATGGGCAGCGGCACCACGGCCCTGGCGGCGAAGCGCTGCGGGCGCGATTTCGTCGGTTTCGAACTGAACCCCGACTATTGCGCCATCATCGAGCAGCGCCTGGCTGCGCTGGCGCAGGAGCTGGCCGCACCGGCCGCGCCGAAGGCGGAAAAGAAGGCGCCGGCCAAGCGCCGTGCCGCCGCGACCAGCGCCGCGCCAAAGGCCGCCAAGGCGGCCAGCAAGAAGCCGGCGGCGGTGAAGAAGCCGGCAACGGCGAAAAAGCCGCCCGCCGTGAAAAAAGCGCCGGTTCGCAAGGCGCGCAGCGCTAGCGTGCCGGAAGACGTCGTCGTTTAGTCTCCATTAAATTTCATCAGGAGTGTTTGCAGCATGTCTTTCCTCGACCAGTTAATCAGCAATACCGTGCGGCCCGACGTGCGTGACATCAACGGCTACCATGTGCCCGATGCCAGCGGCTACATCAAGCTCGATGCGATGGAAAACCCGTATCCGCTGCCGCCGCAGCTGCGCGAGGAACTGGGCGCGCGCCTGGCCGGCGTGGCGCTGAACCGCTATCCGCCGTCGTACGCCAGCCTGAAGGCGGCCATCTGTGCCAAACTGGGCGTGCCGGCCGGCTATGACGTCAT
This sequence comes from Janthinobacterium sp. GW822-FHT07H11, assembly GCF_058798615.1. Classification (NCBI taxonomy): domain Bacteria; kingdom Pseudomonadati; phylum Pseudomonadota; class Betaproteobacteria; order Burkholderiales; family Oxalobacteraceae; genus Janthinobacterium; species Janthinobacterium sp. GW822-FHT07H11. The sequence continues at coordinate 171,182 of NZ_CM179507.1, read as the reverse complement.
GCTGGGCAACGGCTCCGATGAGCTGATCTCCATCCTGGCCATGGCCTGCGCCCGCCAGGAGCCGGGCCAGCGCGCCGTGCTGCTGGCGCCCGTGCCGGCCTTCGTCATGTATGCGCGTTCGGCGCAGTTTGCCGGCATGGACTTCGTCGGCGTGCCCTTGAATGCCGATTTCACGCTGGACATGCCGGCCATGCTGGCGGCGATTGAACAGCACCGCCCGGCGCTGGTCTTCCTCGCCTATCCGAACAACCCGACGGGCAACCTGTTTGCCAGCGCCGACATCGAGCGCATCCTCGCCGCCCTGGGCGACACGGGCATCGCCGTCGTCGACGAGGCGTACGAGCCGTTCGCGCAGCGCAGCTTCATGGGCCGCCTGCCCGAATTCGGGAACCTGGTGGTGATGCGTACCGTGTCGAAACTGGGCCTGGCCGGCATCCGCCTCGGCTACATGTCGGCCGCGCCGGCCCTGCTGGCGCAGTTCGAGAAAGTGCGTCCGCCGTATAACGTGAATGTGCTGACGCAGGCGGCGGCCGAATTCGCGCTCGAGCACCTCGACGTGCTCAATGCGCAGGCGGACTTGCTCAACAGCGCGCGCGACGAACTGGCGCTGCGCCTGGCGGAACTGCCGGGGGTGACGGTCTTTCCCTCGAAGGCGAATTTTCTCTTGATTCGTGTGGCTGATTCCGACGATGTTTATGCAAAACTGCTTTCCCACAGGGTTTTAATTAAAAATATGAGTAAAATGCATGCTGTGCTGGCCAATTGCCTGCGCATCAGCGTCAGCACTCCGGAAGAGAATTCCCTTTTTTACGATGCCTTCAAGGCATCCCTCGTTTAGCCTATCGCCAGAGCCTCCCATGAACCGCACCGCAGAAATCACGCGTAACACCAACGAGACGCAAGTTCGCGTCGCCCTCAACCTGGACGGCACCGGCCAGCAAACGCTGAACACCGGCGTGCCCTTCCTCGACCATATGCTGGACCAGATCGCCCGCCACGGCTTGATCGACCTCGATATCGAAGCGACGGGCGACGTGCATATCGACAACCACCATACGGTGGAAGACGTGGGCATCACCCTGGGCATGGCCGTGGCCAAGGCCATCGGCGACAAGAAGGGCATCCGCCGCTATGGCCACGCCTACGTGCCGCTGGACGAGGCGCTGTCGCGCGTGGTGCTCGATTTCTCGGGCCGCCCTGGCATCGAATACCACATCCCGTTTACGCGCGCCATGATCGCCGGCTTCGACGTCGACCTGACGCTGGAATTTTTCCGCGGCTTCGTCAACCATGCGGGCGTGACATTGCATATCGACAACTTGCGCGGCACGAATGCCCACCACCAGTGCGAAACCGTGTTCAAGGCCTTTGGCCGCGCGCTGCGCATGGCTGCCGAGCTCGACGAGCGGGCGGCCGGCATCATTCCATCGACCAAGGGCAGCCTGTAAGGCGCCGGCTGGATACATTGTAGATTCCGAGATCAAACATGAATAAAATTGTGGTGGTGGATTACGGCATGGGCAATTTGCGCTCGGTGGCGCAAGCGCTGCGTGCCGTCGCGCCGGAAGCCGATGTGCGCATTTCCGGATTGGCGCAAGACATCGACAGCGCCGACCGCATCGTCTTGCCGGGCCAGGGCGCCATGCCGGACTGCATGCGCAGCCTGCGCGAATCGGGCGTATTGGAGGCGCTGCTGCGCGCCGCTGACAGCAAGCCCGTGCTGGGCGTGTGCATCGGCGAGCAGATGCTGTTCGACGGCAGCGAAGAGGGCGATGCGGCCGGCTTGGGCTTGCTGCCAGGCAAAGTCGTGCGTTTCCAGCTCGACGGCCAGGTGCAGGAAGACGGTTCGCGCTTCAAGGTGCCGCAAATGGGCTGGAACCAAGTGCGGCAGACGGCGTCCCATGCCATGTGGGATGGCATTGCCGACAACGCCTATTTTTACTTTGTGCACAGCTATTTTGCTCAACCTCAAGTGGCCGCGCACACGGTCGGCGAGACTGTCTATGGCGCGCCCTTCGCCTGTGCCGTCGCGCGTGATAATATTTTCGCGACACAGTTCCATCCTGAAAAAAGCGCTGCCGCTGGTTTGCAGCTGTACAAGAACTTCGTTCACTGGCAACCTTGACGTTGACTCTCCGGCTTTTTTTCCGCTTCTCACTCACTTTTAAACCACACTGACCATGCTGCTCATTCCCGCCATCGACCTGAAAGACGGTCACTGCGTACGCCTGAAACAAGGTGATATGGAACTTGCCACCGTATTTTCCGAAGACCCCGCTGAAATGGCCCGCCATTGGCTGATGCAAGGCGCGCGGCGGCTGCACCTGGTCGACCTGAACGGCGCCTTTGCCGGCAAGCCGAAGAACGAAGGCGCCGTGAAGGCCATCCTGAAGGCCGTGCAGGATTTCGCACTGGAAAACGACATCGAGGAAATCCCCGTGCAACTGGGCGGCGGCATCCGCGACCTCGACACCATCGAGCGCTACCTGGACGCCGGCATCACCTACATCATCATCGGCACGGCGGCCGTGAAAAGCCCCGGCTTCCTGCACGATGCCTGCGGCGCCTTCCCGGGCCACATCATCGTCGGTCTCGATGCGAAAGATGGCAAAGTGGCAACCGATGGCTGGAGCAAGATGTCGGGCCATGAAGTGATCGACCTGGCCAAGAAATTCGAGGCCTATGGCGTTGAATCGATCATCTACACGGATATCGGCCGCGACGGCATGATGGGCGGCATCAATATCGACGCCACCGTCAAGCTGGCGCAAGCCGTCAAGATTCCCGTCATCGCCTCGGGCGGCCTGCACAATATCGGCGACGTGGAAGCGCTGTGCGCGGTCCAGGCCGAAGGCATCGAAGGCGTGATCTGCGGCCGTTCCATCTATGAAGGCACGATCGACCTGGCGCAGGCGCAGGAACGCGCCGACGAGCTGACCGACGCCGCCAATTAAGCCAGCCCGGCCGGGGCGCGCCTGCGTGCCCCGGCCCGGCGACAATCTGGATACCATCATGCTTGCAAAACGAATCATCCCCTGCCTCGACGTGACCAATGGCCGCGTCGTCAAAGGCGTCAATTTCACGCAATTGCGCGACGCGGGCGACCCGGTCGAGATCGCCCGCCGCTATGACGAGCAGGGCGCCGATGAAATCACCTTCCTCGATATTACCGCCTCGAGCGACAATCGCGGCTTGATCTTCGACATCATCGAAGCGGTGGCCTCGCAAGTGTTCATCCCGTTGACCGTGGGCGGCGGCGTGCGCGTGGTGGAAGACGTGCGCCGCCTGCTCAATGCGGGCGCCGACAAGGTCAGCATCAATACTTCGGCCGTGACGAATCCCCAGCTGGTGTTTGAGGCATCGCAAAAACACGGCTCGCAATGCATCGTCGTGGCCATCGACGCCAAGCAGGTCTCGCCCGGCAAGTGGGAAGTGTTTACCCATGGCGGGCGCAACGCCACGGGCCTGGACGCCTTCGCATGGGCGCGTAAAATGGAAAGCCTGGGCGCCGGTGAAATCTTGCTCACCAGCATGGACCGCGATGGCACCAAGGTGGGCTTCGACCTGGGCCTGACGCGCGGCGTGTCCGATGCGGTCGGCATACCCGTGATCGCCTCGGGCGGCGTGGGCGGCTTGCAGGACCTGGCCGACGGCATCAAGATCGGCAAGGCCGATGCGGTGCTGGCCGCCAGCATCTTCCATTATGGCCAGCATACGGTGCAGGAAGCCAAGCAGTTCATGGCGCGGCAGGGCATCCCCATGCGCCTGGCCTGACGAGGATAGGAATAACATGCAGAACGGAACTATCGTGGCAAGCAATGCAAAGTGGCTGAAAAAGGTCAAGTGGGACGAGCACGGCCTGGTGCCCGTGATCGCGCAGGAAGCGGGCAGCAACGACGTGCTGATGTTCGCCTGGATGAACCGCGACGCGCTGGCGCGCACGGTGGAACTGGGCGAAGCCGTGTACTGGAGCCGTTCGCGCAAGAAACTCTGGCACAAGGGCGAAGAGTCGGGCCACACGCAAAAGGTGCTGGAAATTCGCCTCGACTGCGACGAAGACGTGGTCTTGCTGAAAATCGAGCAGGCCGGCGGCATCGCCTGCCATACGGGCCGCCATTCGTGCTTCTTCCAGAAGTTCGAAGGCGACGAGAAAACAGGCGAGTGGCAAGTCACCGAGCCGGTGCTGAAGGACCCTGAAACGATTTATGCGGAAACCAAGAACAAATGAGTGAAACCTTGAAGCGCCTGGCCGCCGTGATCGAATCACGCAAGCTGGCCAACGGCGGCGATCCCGCCACCTCGTATGTGGCGCGCCTGTTTGCCAAGGGCGATGATGCCATTTTGAAAAAAATCGGCGAGGAAGCGACGGAAACGGTGATGGCCGCCAAGGATGCGCGCCGCGACAACGACCCGTCGAAGGTGCTGTACGAGTGCGCCGACCTGTGGTTCCATTCGCTGGTGATGCTGGCGCAGTTCGACCTGACGCCGCAGCAGGTGCTCGACGAGCTGGCGCGCCGCGAAGGCCTGTCCGGCCTCGAGGAAAAGGCGGCGCGCAAGGACGAGCTGCGCGACGCCGGCGAAGCGGACAAACACTGACTTGACTGGAGCCTGCATGGATAACTGTATTTTCTGCAAGATTGCTGCAAAACAAATTCCTTCGAGCATAGTCTATGAAGACGAGGACTTGCTGGCCTTCAAGGACATCAACCCGGCCGCGCCCGTGCACCTGCTGTTGATCCCGAAGCGCCACGTGGCCAGCCTGTCCGACTGCGACGACAGCCATACGGAAGTGCTGGGCAAGCTGCTGCGCCTGGCGCCGAAGTTAGCTGCCGAGTTCGGCTGCGCCGTCAGCTATGACGCCGATGGCACGCCTGCCGGCGGCTTCAAGACCATGATCAACAGCGGCCCGAACGGCGGGCAAGAGGTATATCACCTGCACATGCACGTGTATGGCGGCCCCCGCCCCTGGCGCGGCCAGCACTGATTTCGCCGTGCGCCGGGTTCGCGTGTATACTAGCCGCATTGGTTGACGCTATTCGGGCACCGTCCCGCAAGGAGAATGTGATGGGTTCATTGAGTATTTGGCACTGGCTGATCGTTCTGGTCATTGTGATGCTGGTCTTCGGCACCAAGAAACTGGGCAATATCGGCGGTGATATCGGCAAGGCCGTCAAAGGCTTCAAGGATGGCGTCAAGGGCGAAGATGATGCGCCGGCAGCCAATACCCCTCCTGCCGCGCCATCGCAAGTGGCCGATAAAAGCACGATCGACGTCGACACGAAAGAGAAAAGCAAGTTCTGATAGCGTGGCGGCGCCCCTGGCCCGCCCGGTAGACGCACTTGTACGCTTATGATCGATCTCGGTCTCTCTAAAATCGCCATCATCGGCGTGGTTGCACTGATAGTCATCGGCCCGGAAAAGCTGCCGAGAGTGGCGCGCATGGCCGGTACCCTGTATGGCCGCGCGCAACGCTACCTGAACCAGGTGAAATCCGAAGTCTCGCGCGAAATCGAGCTGGAAGAGCTGAAGAACCTGCAGAAGGAAGTGCAGGATGCGGCCCATTCCGTCAAGCAAAGCGTGGAGAAATCCATGCATGGCGTGGAAAATTCGATCGCCGGCAACCTGGCCGAGGTGGAAAACGCCTGGCGCGGCGATTCCAGTGCGTATGAGGGGCATCACGATGCCCATGAAGCCATGCTGCGCGCCACCAACGATGACCTGGCCCGCAAGGCGCGCGAATTCCGCCGCAAGAAGCTGGTGCGCAATGCGGCCGTCCCTGGCTGGTACAAGCAGCGCCATGGCGGCAAGATGCACGTGCAGTCGGCCGCCGCCCGCGTGGCGCGCTTCCGTCCGCGCGCCAGTTCCTCCTCCTTTTACTCATGAGTAGCAAATCCCCGGTGGAAGAAACTTTTATCTCGCATCTGGTCGAGCTGCGCAACCGCCTGGTCAAGGCCTCGATCGGCATCGCCGTCGTTTGCGCCGTGCTGTTCTATTGGCCCGGCCCTTCGCATATCTACGATTTTATCGCCGCGCCGATGATCGCCTCGCTGCCGGCCGGCTCGAAAATGATCGCCACCGGCGTCATTTCGCCCTTCCTGGTGCCGATGAAGGTCACCCTGGTGATCGCCTTCATCGTCGCCTTGCCCTGGGTGCTGTACCAGATGTGGGCCTTCATCGCGCCCGGCCTGTACACGCATGAAAAGCGTTTGATCGCGCCGCTGGTCATTTCCTCGTCGCTGCTGTTCATGGCCGGCGTGGCCTTCTGTTATTTCTTTGTGTTTGGCCGCGTGTTCCACTTCATCAGCGACTTTTCGCCATCGTCGATCGCGGTGACCCCGGATATCGAAAACTACCTCGATTTCGTCATGTCGATGTGCCTGGCCTTCGGTGCCACCTTCGAAGTGCCCGTGGTGGTGGTGATCCTCGTGCGCATGGGGCTGGTTTCCATCGCGAAACTCAAGGAAATCCGCCCCTACGTGATCGTCGGCGCCTTCGTCGTCGCCGCCATCGTCACGCCGCCGGACGTGGTCAGCCAGTTCTCGCTGGCCATCCCCATGTGCCTGCTGTTCGAACTGGGCCTGCTGGTGGCGCCCATCTTCGTCAAGGCCACGCAGGCGCCGGAAGAGGCGTCCTAGACGCTCTGCTCTGCTCACAAGCAAAAGCCGCTGATCTCCCCCGGGAGCAGCGGCTTTTGCATTGTGGGCGGGCGCTTACTGCAGCATCAGTTTGCTGAGGATGCCCAGGTTGAGCAGGATCAAGGTGCTCATCATCCAGTACACGTGTTTCATGTCCGCGCCCTGGCGCAAGTCCAGGCGCTCCAGGCGGGCGTCGAATTTTTGCTCCAGCGCATCTATTTTGGTGTCGAGCCTGAGTTCCAGCGCATCGATCTTCATCTCCAGGGCGCCTCCCTTGGTCTCGACGTTCTGCGACACCAGCTTGATTTCCCCCAGCAGAGTGCGCTCCAGCGCCGCCAGTTCGCCATGCACGACGACGGCCGACCCCAGCACCTCGCCCAAGGCCGCCGCATGGGCTTCTGCCTGCTGCGTGGGCACGCCTGCCGAGGCGAGGCGTTTGGCGTAATCGAGGGTGTCGAACTGGATCGGCATATGCATGGACGCTCCTGACTATCACCGTAGCAGAAAAATCGGCAATTGCCAGTGGGGAGTGCGGTGGCGCCTGCCTTCCCGTCAGCTTAATGGGCCTGGATGCCCTTGGTTTGCGGCGGCGCAAACGCATGCAAAAAGGGCGCCGCGGCGCCCTGTGCAAGTGGATGGCGAGCGCCAGTTAATTCATCAACTCCTTGATGACTTTCACGGGCGCGCTGCCATAACTGAGGAATTGCTCATGGAAATCCTTCAGCACGAACTTGCTGCCCAAGGCTTGCTTGCGCTGCTCGCGCAAGTCCATGATTTCGCTGTAGCCGCTGAAATAGCTGGTCAGCTGTACCGAACTCAGCTGCACGCGGCGCCATTTTTCCGTTGCTTCGCGCTTGGTCTGGAAGGCCTGGCGCGTCAGCAGGTCCAGCGCCTGTGCTTCCGTCATGCCCAGCACGTGCACGCTGTAATCGAGGATGGTGTTGGTGACGCTGCGCAAGTTCCACTTCGAATACATCAGCCACATTTCCGGCGCGTTGTTGCCATAGCCCGATTCGAGCATCATGCGCTCGCCATACACGGCCCAGCCTTCGATCATGGCGCCATTGCCGAAGATGGACTTGACCAGCGACGGTGACTTGTTGGCATACACGAGCTGCGTGTAATGGCCGGGGATGGCTTCGTGGATATTCAGGATCTGCAAGATCCAGTGGTTGTATTCGCGCAAGCTGCTTTCCGCCTGTTCCGGCGTTTCGCCATCGAGCGGCGTCACGTTGTAATAGGTGCGGTCCTGCGGACGGTAGGGACCGGGCGCCTCGATGCTGGCGCCGGCCACGCCGCGCTGGTAAGCGGGGGTTTCACGCACGACCAGCAGCTTTTTCGGGTCCATGGTCAGCAGGTTGTGGCTGGTCACCCATTCCTGCAGTTCCGGGATCTGGCGGCGGATTTCCGGCACGAAATCGGCGGCCGCCACGTGCTTGCTGGAGAGCTTGTCGATCACCATGCCGATCTTCGCCGTGCGGTCCGCCGGCTTGGCCGTATTGCCCATGGTTTTTACCCACAGCTCGTCGGACAGGCTGTCCATATGCTCGAGCAGCTTTTCGCGCGCGGCCAGGGCCTTCTGGTACATCTGCTCGGCACTGACGCTGGCCTGTATATCGTAGGCAAACTTTTGCTCATACAACTCCTTGCCGATGCGGAAGGAGCGCGCATTGCCGTTCTGCGCCAGCGCCGCATCCTGCTCGCCCAGCCAGGCGGCGTAGCCTTGCACGGCCGTGCGGGCGGCCGTGACGCGGGTGTTGTACAACTGCTTTTCCGTCGGCGTCAGGATGGAGGCTTGCGCCGCCTTGTTCAGGTCGTCCAGCACGCTGAGCACGCCGGTGCTCTGGGCGATGGCCAGCTGCGTGTGTTCGCGCGTCGGTTGGTGGATGCTGGCGCGCGCGGCCGCATAGTATTGCGGCACGGTGGCGATGCGCTTGAGCAGGGTGCGCAGGCGCTGCGGCTGCGAGGCGTATTCCGTATTGAGGATGAAATCGATGGAGCCGGCCACGTTGTACTGGGCGGGATTCCATTCGAATTCGCGGAAGGTGGTCAGGTACCAGCGGTCCGATTGCAGCTTGTTCATCAGCAGGGCCAGGTCGGTACGTTGCTTGTCCGACATTTTGCTCGCATCGAGCTTGCCGAATTTGCCCAGCCATTCTTCGATGAAGGCGAGCTGCTTCTGGCGGCTGGCGGCATCGGGAATGCTCAGGTTGGCGGCGCCGTCGTATTTGCCAGCAGCAATAGCGCTTTCCGGGTCCAGGCGCCACAGGGCCGTCAGGAACTGGCCGCTCAGGTTATTCATCGCGCGGTCGCGGCTGTTTTCGCCGGCGACGGCGGCGGCCGTGGCGGCCGTGGCCGCTCCGACGACGGCCGCTTTCTGGACGACGGCTTTCTTCTTGCTGCTGCTGCTCGTTGCCTTGCCTTGCTTGTGCGGCTTCTTGGCGGCGCTGGCAGGTGTCAGGGTAAAGGCCATCATCAATGCGGCGAGCGCAACTTTATTTCTTATCAGCATGATTGATCTCTTGATTATTTGGTTATTTGTAAAAATCAGTTAATAATAAACTGATAATATAAGTAACAAACAACTATTGAAAGGTTGGGATTGCTTGCCTGGGCGGCCCAAAGATTAGCATCAATCGCCGCGCTTGCGCAGTTTTTTGCGCGGCGGCCCTGCCTAGACGACGATGGCGCTGCCGCGCAGCAGCTCCTGGTGGCGCGCATTCAGGCTGGCCACGGCATCCTTGCCGCGCGCCATGCCGCTGGCGAGGATTTCCGTCTCTTGCGTATAGCGCTGGTTGACGCGCACCGTATAGGACTGGAACAGCCAGCTCCAGAAGTTTGTTTCATAGACGGCTTCATCCATGTCGCGCCATTTCACGCCCGTCAGTTTCTTTTTCCACGGCAAGATGCCGGCGGCCAGCCACACGCCCGCCTCGTCGTAATACAGCTGTACGCTGCGGATGGTCAGCAGGCGGTAGCCGACGATCAGCGCCGAGCCGATCAGCACCACGAAGGCGGCGCGCGCGTTGTACTTGAAGGCCAGCGGCAGGGCGGCAAAGAACAGCAGCACGGCGATGAGGAAAGTGCTGACGTAGGCGGTCCAGGATTTGCCGCACAAAAAGGTGGCGCGCTGGCCGGCGCTGGTGGCGATATGGTCGGTCATGAAGTGGCATCAAAACAGGGAAAAACGATCATCGCATGGAACGCGGTGGCGCCGCTCATTTTTTCAATCTCATCGCTTCAAGCCCTCCTGCAGCATGCCCAGCATGTCGCCCGCCGACATGCGCGCGGCCGCGTCGCTGCCTTCCAATAAACTGTCGGCCAGGTCGCGCTTGTGCTGGTGCAATTCGACGATGCCTTCCTCGATCGTGTGCTTGGCCACCAGCCGGTAAATGGTGACGGGACGCAATTGCCCCATGCGGTGGGCGCGGTCCGAGGCCTGGTCTTCCACGGCCGGGTTCCACCACGGGTCCATGTGGATCACGTAGTCGGCCGCCGTCAGGTTGATGCCCATGCCGCCCGCCTTCAGGCTGATCAGGAAGACGTCGCCGTCGCCCGCCTGGAAGGCGTCCACGCGGCGCTTGCGCTCCTGCATGGGCGTGCTGCCATCGAGATACTGGTAACTGACGCCATGCTGCTCCAGGTGCTTGCGGATGAGGGTCAAATGGTCGACGAACTGGCTGAAGACGAGCACCTTGTGGCGGTTTTCCAGCAAGCCCGACAGCAGTTCGGCGAAGGCGGCCAGCTTGCTGCTGGCCAGGCCCAGCTCGGGCGCCACCAGCTGCGGATTGCAGCAGGCGCGGCGCAGCTTCATGATCTCGGCCAGGATCTGGATGGCTTTTTTCGAGGCCGGCCCTTCCACCATGGCCAGCTTTTCCAGCGCTTCGCGGCGCAAGGATTCGTACAGCGCCGTTTCCTGCGGCGACAGTTGCACTTCCAGCACGATTTCCGTGCGCGAAGGCAATTCTGACAGCACTTGCGTTTTTGTCCGGCGCAGGATGAACGGCGCGATCAGGCGGCGCAGGCGCAAGCGCGCGCCGGCCGCCGCCCGCTTGTCCTGATCCTTTTCGATCGGTCCGGCAAAGCGCAAATTGAACTGGTCGAGGGTGCCCAGCAAGCCCGGGTTAATAAAACGGAACAGATTCCACAGTTCGCCCAGGTGGTTTTCCAGCGGCGTGCCGCTGGCCACCATGCGGAAATCGCCTTGCAAGGCCATCACGGCTTGCGAGCGCTTGGTGGCGCCATTCTTGATCGCCTGCGCTTCGTCGAGCACGATGGTATGCCAGCGCACGCCGGCAAACAGCGCTGCTTCCTGCTGCAGCAAGCCATAGCTGGCCACCACCACGTCGAACGGCTGCAAGGTGTCGAGCATGTCGGCGCGGTCGCCGCTGCCGAACAGTTTCACCTTCAAGGTCGGCGCGAAACGCTGCGCCTCGCTGATCCAGTTCATGCACACGGACGTGGGGGCGACGACCAAGGTGGGGCCGTTGGGCGCGCGCGCCAGGATCAGCGCCAGCGCCTGCAAGGTTTTTCCTAAGCCCATGTCGTCGGCCAGGCAGGCGCCCACGCCCCAGTGCGCCAAGCGCGCCAGCCACTCGTAGCCGGCCAGCTGGTAGTCGCGCAGGTCGGCCTGCAGGGTGCTGGGCAGCTGCGGCTGATAGTCGTCGAGGGCGCGCAGGCGCAGCAGGTGTTCGCGCCACAGTTTGTCGGCCTGCACGCCGCCCGCATCGTTGGCCAGCTCTTCCAGCGCAAACGCGGCCAGCGGGTGGATGTGCACGCCGTCGGCATGCGCCTCGCCATACGCGGCCAGTTCCGACAGGCGGCGGTGCAGCTCGTCGCTGAGGGCGAGGAACTGGTTGTCGCCCAGGGCCACGAAGCGGCTTTTATTGTTCTGCATCAAATCGAGCAGGGCGCGCAAATCCATCACCTTGTCTTCATCGATCTGCACTTCGCCGCTGGCGGCAAACCAGTCCTTTTCGCTCTTGATGTTCAGGCGCATCTGGCCGCTGTCGATGCGTTTCGACACGCGCATGGTTTCGCCTTCGGGCCACGCCAATACCATGCCAGCGGGATCGAGCGCCTGCAGCTCCACCAGCAATTGCAGGCCCAGCGCGGGCTGGCCCAGCAGCCACTCGCCATGCTCTTCTTCCGCCTCTTCCAGCACCAGGCAGCGTCCGATCAGCTGGCGCTGCGCTTCGCGTTCCGCGTTCAGGTCGCGCCGCGCTTGCACGGCCCGGCCCGCCACGTCGGCAAACACGCTTTCGGCGCCGCTGCCCGGCGCGTAATAGGCGCCGTTGTCGAGCAGGGGGCGGACCAAGATCTGCATTTTCAATCCCTGCTGGTAGGGCAGCAAATGCACGTGCAGGCGGTGGTCGGCCGTGATGACTTCCGCGTCGCCGGCGCCGCCGCCGATGTCCGATTGCACGGTGACCATGGACGAAATGGCGCCGATGGCCTGCATGACTTGCTTTTCCGCATGCAGGGGCACGGACAGGCCCAGGCCCACGATGGCGCCGATGCGCCGGTGCTCGTCGAGGATGTGCACCACGCGCAGGCGCGTCGGCGTTTCGCGCTGCACCACGACATTGCCGCCGTTGTCGGGCAAGGGCGGCTGCATGCCCAGCCACAGCTGCCCCTCGTGCGACTTGATCAGCAGCTCGGGTGCGCCGGCGATCAGTTCCACGCGCGTGTCGGGATGGTCGAGCCAGAACACGAGCGGGTGGCCCACCAGCAGCACGGCAGCCTTGTCGAGCTCGATCTCATAGCGCGGCGCCGATGAATAGTACTGCTTGAACGGCGCGATGCTGCCCGCCGCGCGCGCATCCTGCGGCGTGAGGAAATCGATGTCGCCCGCCTCTTCGGCCAGGCGTTTGAGGCCCATGGCGCGGCCCTTGCTCCAGCCGCCGCGCGCATCGCGTTTCTGCTCGCGCACTTCCACGGCCGTCAAGCCGAAACGCGGGTCGAACGCCACCAGCCACACCAGGCGCGAGACGCCGCCCAGCGCTTCGGCCGGCGCGTTCTGCTGCAGGTTGATCAGGGCGCTCAGCTGGCGCTGCCACGCTTCCTGGCGCTCGAACCACGGCGCCATGTCCGTCAAGCCGTGCTGCGCCCGTTTTGAGGTGGCATAGCGCTCCTGCTGCGGCTCGCCCAGCAAGCCCAGCAAGCCGGCCGCCTGCGCCGCGATCAGGTCGTAGCCGGCCGCGTCCGCTTGCTGCACCAGCAAGCGCAATTGATCCTTGCGTTCGCTCAATTGCGGCAGCGCCAGCCAGTAGTACAGCAAGGCCTGGAACAGCTGCGCCTGCAAGCCCGTTTCCCAGCTGCGCGTGGGGATCGCATCGGCTTGCAGCACGCCGGCGCGCACCATGCGCAGCATGTTCAACTGCTGGTAGACGATGCTGTCGTGGTTGGGCTGCGCGTGCAGCGCGATGTCGAGATAGGTTTCCGCCGTTTTCAGCAGCTTGGCGTCGTTGCCGCGCAGCAGGGCCAGCACATACAGGTGGCCGCCGATGCCCGTAAAGCACAGCTTGCGCTTGCCCGCCTCCTTGCGCAGCCCCTTCAGGGCCGTCTCGAAGCCCGCCACGGCGTGCGCATGTTCGCCGCGCAAGAGGGCGATGCTGCTGTCGACAAACAGCGCCTGCGGCCCCTGCTGGCCCGCCAGGTAGCGCGCGGCCGCGTCGAGTTCACCGCACAGCAGCGCATCCTCGGCCAGGGCCAGCGGCAGGGCGGCGCCGATATGGTCGCCGGCCGCCGCCTGGCGCGCGTGGTGCGCGCGCGCATAGGCGCGGATGGCTTGCGCCGTGGCCGGCTCGCGCGGGGCGTTGCCCAGCAGCACGGCGAGGATGTCATCCTGCAGCTGCGGCATGACGAAAGACAACATTTCCGGCTCGAACGGGCGGCCGAAGATCTCGATCAGCGGATGCAGCTGCTGCGCTTCATAGCAGGCCATGCAGGCGGCCAGGATGGCGGCCACCTGGCGCACCTCATCGTTGCGCAAGAGGGCGATGCGCAGGCGCGCCACGCCCTGGCGGTAGCTGCGCAGCTCCACATAGCCATCCCAGTTGCGCCGCACGGGGTTGATGGTTTCGATGGCCTGGCACAGGTCGCGGAACGCCAGGTGCTCGATGGCGGCGCGCATGGCGGGCCAGCGCAGCCTGGCTTCGCAGGCAAAGCCCCGTCCCACCACCTCGCTGGCCAGCGCCAGACGCGTCAGCCGTTGCAACATATTGGTCACCACCAGCAGGGAAAACGGCGTGCCGTCCGGCTCGACGATATTGGCGCGCTGCAAGTGTTCATACACGGCATGCTTGCCCACCGGTTCGCCCGCGATGGCCAGCAAGGCCAGGATCATCTGTTCGTGCTGTTCCAGGGCGGCGAATTCGTCCAGCAAGCGCTGGTCTGCATGCGGATCGGTCATGCGGGCAAGTTGGCGATATGCACGGGCGGTTCGCCGGCCGCCACGGGCAGGCCGAACACGCGCTGGTAGAAATACAGTTCCGCTTCCAGCGTGCGCACGATGTTTTCCGCCTTGCGGAAGCCGTGGCCCTCGCCTTCGAGCGGTACATACGCGACGGGCACGCCGCGCGCCTGCAGGGCGTCGACCATCTGCTGCGACTGCTGCGGCGGCACCACCTTGTCATCGAGGCCCTGGAAGAAGATCATCGGGCGCGACAGTTTATCCGTGTGGTGGATGGGCGAGCGCTCGCGGTACAGCGCCTCGGCTTGCGGCTGCGGGGCGATCAGGTAGTCGGTGTAGCGCGATTCGAACTTGTGCGAATCGTCGTCCAGGCCTTTCAGGTCGGACACGCCATAGTAGCTGGCGCCGGCCTTGAAGACGTCGTGGAAGGTCAAGGCGCACAGGGTCGTCAGGCCGCCCGCGCTGCCGCCGCGCACGATCAGGCGCTCGGGGTCGGCCAGGCCGCTGGCGGCCAGGTAGCGGGCGCCAGCGATGCAGTCTTCCACGTCGACGATGCCCCATTGCCCGCGCAGCGCGTCGCGGTATTCGCGGCCGAAGCCGCTGCTGCCGCCGTAATTGACGTCCAGCACGCCGATGCCGCGGCTGGTCCAGTACTGCGTCGCCAGTTTCAAGGTATTGCTGGCCATGCTGGTGGGGCCGCCGTGGCTGATGACGATGACGGGTGGCAAGGTTCCCGCAGGCGCCTGTACGTCGTCATTTTTCGGCGGATAAAAGAAGGCGTGGGCCGTGCGGCCATTGCTGCTAGGAAAGCTCAAGCTGCGCGGCACGGACAGGTAGGCCAGCGCGGGCAGGCTTTTGATCGACTGCGCCAGCACTTCCAGTTCGTGGTTGGACAGGTCGATGCGCGCCAGTTCCAGCGCAATCGTGGGGCTGCCGCCCAGCAACGCGACGAAGCCGGGGCCCACGCGCAGTTCGCGGATTTCCTGGTACGGGTGCGGGATCGGCTCGAGCTTGGCCGCCGCCACGTTCAATTGCGCCAGGTAGCTGATGCCGGCCTGGATGTATGTGCAGACGATCTCGTCGTCGGAAAGAAAACCGTACATGCTGGCGCCAAAGGTCCAGTGCGGCGTGGCAAATTCCGCCTCCATCGGGCACAGCGCCTCGATGTCGGCGCCGTGCAGGCGGTACAGGTTCCACCAGCCGCTGCTGTCGGAAACGAAGTGCAGCAAGCCGTTCGGCGACCATTCCGGCTGGCAAATCGACTCGCGCGCGCCGCCGGCGATCAGGCGCGGCGAACCCAGCGTGCCGTCCGCGTGCACGTCGGCCAGCCACAGTTCCGTGCCCTGCCATGGCAGGCGCGGGTGGTCCCAGCTGATCCAGGCCAGCTGGCTGCCGTCCGGCGACAGGCGCGGCGCCGCATAAAAATCGTGGCCGCGCGCCAGCACCGTTTCGCGCCCGTCGAAGCCGACAGCGGCCAGGCTGTTCTCGGGATGCGCGTGGCCGTCATCCGGGTGCTGCTCGCGCACGGCGATCAGGCGGGAACGGGCCGCATCGACGACGAAATCCGCGTGGCGCGTGTTGCCGCCCGTGGTGAACGCTTCGGGCGCGCCGTCGCCGGCCACGCGGTACAGGCGGTTGTCGGCAAAATGCGAGAAATACACGCTCTCGCCGGCCACGGCATACGCGCCGCCGCCGTATTCATGCACGCGGCTGCGCACATTGAACGGTGCCGGCGTCAGTTCATCGACCCGCGCGCCGCGCTGGCGCAGCAGGGTGTTGCGGCCCGCCTCGCTGGCGCGCCCGGCCAGCCAGAACACGTCGCCGCCATCGGCGCCGCCCAGGGCCAGCTGCGTCAGCGGCGAGGCGCCGGCGGCAACCAGCGCGGCGCTGATCGGCGAGGGCCAGGTGCCATGGGGGGCAATCGTGCGGGATGAGGTCGAGGTCATGCGGGCTCCGTGTCGTGGTGGGAAGAGGGGCCTCCAGGCGGCGTCAGGCAGCGCGGTGGCGTGCATCATCATAATGGAAGGACCGGCACAACGAAAGTCGTCGCTGTGCGCGGCAAATGCTGCAAAGCGGCACCGGAATCAATGATTTGGCGGCGATTGGATGCGATAATACCGCTTCTCCCAGCTATTGATTGCCTTCCATGCCACAATTTGCTCCGCTCCAGAATGACACTTTCCTGCGCGCCCTGCTGCGCCAGCCGACCGAGCACACCCCTGTCTGGCTGATGCGCCAGGCGGGCCGCTACCTGCCCGAATACCGCGCCACGCGCGAGCGGGCCGGCTCCTTCCTGGGCCTGGCGAAGAATCCCGATTACGCCACCGAAGTGACCCTGCAGCCCCTGGAGCGCTTCCCGCTGGACGCGGCGATTTTGTTTTCCGACATCCTGACGGTGCCCGACGCGATGGGCCTGGGCCTGTATTTCGCCGATGGCGAAGGGCCGAAGTTCGAGCGCCCGCTGCGCACGGAACAGGACGTGATGGCGCTGCAGGTGCCGGACCTGGCGTCGCTCGACTACGTCTTCAAGGCCGTCACGCAGATCCGCACGGAACTCAATGGCCGCGTGCCGCTGATCGGTTTTTCCGGCAGCCCGTGGACTCTGGCCTGCTACATGGTGGAAGGCGGCGGCTCGAAGGAGTTCCACACCATCAAGAAGATGCTGTACAACCGCCCGGACCTGATGCACCACATCCTGGCGATCAACGCCACCTCCGTGGCGCAGTACCTGAATGCGCAAATTGATGCCGGCGCGCAAGCCGTGATGATCTTCGACTCGTGGGGCGGTGCCCTGGCCGATGGCGCCTACCAGGAATTCTCGCTGGCCTACATGCAGCAAGTGGTGGCGCAATTGAAGCGCGACAAGGATGGCGTCAAGATCCCCGCCATCGTGTTTACCAAGGGCGGCGGGCAGTGGATCGAGCAGATCGCCGACATCGGCGCCGATGCCGTGGGCCTGGACTGGACCGTCAACCTGACGCGCGCGCGCCAGCTGGTGGGCCATAAGGTGGGCTTGCAGGGCAATCTCGACCCGGCCATCCTGTTTGCCAGCCCGGATCAGATCCGCGCCGAAGTGGCGAAAGTGCTCAACGCCTTTGGCGCGCCATCGGCCGGCACGGGCCACGTGTTCAACCTGGGCCATGGCATTTCTCAGTTCACGCCGCCGGAATCGGTGGCAGCGATGGTGGAAGCCGTGCACAGCATGAGCCGCGCCATGCGCAGCGGCCAGTAATTATCCACAAAGAATATCCACGCCAGACGTCGCTCCGCGCCGCTGGCGCGGGCTGAAAGGCAGGTTTTCCACAGGAAGCCTGCCTTTTTCTTTTGACGCCTTGCAGCACGGCATACCGACTTATGCACAATTTTTTTTGCTGCGGAAATATTAGGCAGCACAAATGGCTTGCCCGGGGAGTGTGTGCAAGTATTTGATTCTTAAGTACTAAAAAATGCATGCGATGACGCTGCTTGCCGCAATTGGCAAGGTTGTTCTCGTGCCCGACAGGCTTATCAGTTCATTGTCCACAAAGTTATCAACAGATTCTGTGGATAAAACTGAAAAGTAATTTGTTAACGAGGGCTTAGCGTGAAAGTTCAGGTGTTACCTGAAGTTCATGTTGCGCTGCATGATATTTATACAATTTTTTACAATCGATCGCCTGCTTGCGGCAGGCTGGCCCGGCAAACGTGTATTTTGTTCTCGCGTGGCAAGAAAGGCATTGATTTACGTCATACAAATGGCGTCTATGGCGGTGCAAAAAATTCATGAATAGCTCAGTTATGCACAGACAGGCGGAAAGTCTCGCGTTTTTCCCTCTCCCGGGCAGCGATTTTCAAGTCATTGATTTTAAATGACTTATTTTTCTTCCGTGCCCCCTTGACGACGGTCAAAATTTTCTATCCACATTATTCAGGGAGTTAATTTTGCTTTGTCCACAAAGTTATCCACAGAATTATCTTCAGGATCATGCGCTGTTTTTGCCTGGGTAAAGGACTGCATATTTTCCTGTAGACAAACACTAGTTCCCTGCGTACACTCGCCGATTGCAAAGAAAGCAATTTTGTAGAATTGTGCACAGTGGCAAGCGTAACGGTTTGCCCTGTCTTGATGAAATCCCACAGTGCGGAGGTGCGGTGAAGGACGAAAACGCATTCAGCGTGCAGTTGACGAGCGATACCGCCGACGCTGCCATGGTGTGCGGTATCCGCCTCTTGCTGGCCGTGTTTGCCGTCGTCATCTGCGTCGTCAATCCGGGCGGCGATGCGCGCCTGAGCGACCTGGCCACGGTGGTGTGCGGCGCGTATGCGCTGCACAGCGCCGCCCTGTTTGCCCTCATGCAAATTCGCCTGTCCAGCATGCCGGGCAAGGCCATCTACTGGTATGACGTGGCCTGGTTCGGCCTGATCGTCTATTACAGCGGCAGCAGCAATGGCTATGTGTTCCTGCTGTTCTTTTTCGCCATCCTGGCCGCCTCGTTTCAATTCGGCTTTCGCGAAGGCTCGCGCGTGACGCTGATGTCGGCCGCCGCGCTGATGCTGGTGGCCCTGCTGGCGGAAACGCCCGAGCAGCGCTGGCATTTGCTGTGGTGTACCAGCTTCCTGCTGGCGCTGGGCCACCTGATCGCCTACTGGGGCGGCATGGGCTTGCAGCAAAAACGCCGCCTAGCCCTTTTGCGCGACGTCAGCCGCCTGTCCAATCCCCGCTTTGGCATCAACCACTCGCTGTCGTCCGTCCTGGAAAAAAACCGCGTCTTCTTTCGCGCCAGCAGCTGCATCCTGGTGCTGCAGGATGGCGACTCCGACAAGTGGCTGCTGCGCACGGCGACGGCGGCCAATGCGGGCACCTCGATCGAACCGGTGCGCCTGTGCGCGAGCGCCATGCCGGCCCTGCTGGCCTTCGCCCCCGAGCACAGCGTGCTGCATGCGCGCCCGCGCCTGAAGTGGTGGCCCTGGATGGGCGGCACGCGCGTGCTGGGCCGCGGCTGCAGCAAGTGGCGGCGCTTCGGCGGCGATGCGGGCGAGCGCCTGGTCGAGCTGCTCGAAGCGCGCGCCTTCATCAGTGCATCCTTGCGTTTGCGCAAGGGGCAGGGACGCGTGTACCTGATGTCGGCACGGCATGGCTTCAGCAAGGCCGATGCGCTGTTTCTCAAGCATATCGTGGCGCAAGTGTTTCCCATGATGGAAAACATCGAATTGCTGGACCGCCTGGCATCGGAAGCGGGCCAGCGCGAACGGCAGAAAATTGCCTGCGACTTGCATGACAGCACCTTGCAGCCGTATATCGGCTTGCGCCACGGCATCAGTGCCGTGCGCCAGGCGGCCGCGCCCGACAATCCCCTGATCGACGATCTGGACAAGCTGCTGGCGATGGCCACGGAAGTGGTGGGCGACATGCGCCACTTCGTCAAAAACCTGAACAGCGGGCAATTGCGCAAGGAACCCGAATTGCTGCTGGCCTTGCGCCGCCAGGCGGAACAGGTGCGCCAGTTCTATGACATCGACATCGCGCTGCGCGTCTCGCCCGCCATCGAAGTGAGCGACCGCCTGGCGGCCGAGGTATTCCAGATCGTCAGCGAAGGCATCAGCAATATCCGCAAGCATACGCGCGCGCGGCATGGCGCGATCGAAGTCGATTGCAGCAATGGCTGGTTGCAGATCCTGATTGAAAACGAGGGCGATGGCGCACCGGCCACGCTCTTCACGCCCTCGTCGATCGCCACGCGCACGGCGGCGCTGGGCGGGCGCCTGCTGGTCAAGCGCCCCGGCGATGGCGGTACCTCGCTGCAGATTGCGATTCCCCTATGATGCCGCAAGCGAGCGCGCCCGCGTGCGCCGGGCAGGCGATCCGCGTGATGCTGGTCGACGACCACAAGACCATGCTGTGGGGACTGGAAAAGCTGATCGAAGGCACGCCGGAAATGTCGCTGGTGGGGTCGGCCGGCGATGCCGAGACGGCACTGGCGATGGCCGCTGCGCAGCGGCCGCACGTCATCGTGCTGGACCTGGACCTGGGCGGTTCGTGCTCGACCGATATCCTGCCGCAGCTGCTGGCCGATGGCGGCACGCGCGCGCTGGTGCTGAGCGGCACGCGCAGCCAGGAATTGCTGGGCAAGGCCGTGCGCGCGGGCGCGCGCGGCGCGCTGGGCAAGGAAGCGCCGGCCGAGCTGCTGCTGCATGTGATCCGCAAGGTGCACCAGGGCGAGCTGTGGCTGGAGCAGACCCTGCTCGGCTCCCTGCTCGGCGAGTTGCTGGCGCCCAAGGCGCCGCCGCCGCGCAATCCCGAAGCCGAGCGCATCGCCAGCCTGACGGCCAAGGAACGCAAGATCGTCGGCATGATCGTCGATGGCAATGGCGCGCTGAACAAGGACCTGGCGCAGCGCGCCTTCATCGCCGAACACACCTTGCGCAACCACCTGAGCTCGATTTATCACAAGCTTGGCGTCGGCAACCGCCTGGAGCTGTACGTGTACGCCACGCGCCACAAACTGGGTTGAGCGCTACTCCGCGATGGCCACGTGCGAGCCCTGGTAGGCCTCGTTATACACGGGCTTGCTAAATTCCGACAGCATGCCGCCCGTAAACGCCATCGTATCGGCGATCAGCATCAGATAGGGCTTGCCCTTGAGCCCGCCGCTGCCCACCAGGTTCAGCGCCGAGGACGGGAAATACAGGGTGCCGGCCAGTTCGCCGCTGACGCCGCCCGTGATCTCGTTCTTGCCGGTGACCTTGTCGCGGTCGCCATAGAAGAGGATGCCGGCCATCGGGCCCGTTTCGGGCGCCGCCAGCTTGAGCACGCCGCTGCCGCGGATGTTCACGGGCCCTTGCGTATAGAAGGCCACGCCGTCGCCATGCAGGTTGACGGCGCCGTCGACCGTGAAGCCGCCCTTGAGCACATAGATCCCCGGCGCAAAATTGACGTTCATGCCACCGGACAGGTTGATTCCGTCGGGATACACGCCCGGTTGCAGGGCGTGCGTGCCCGTGCCCGTCAGCTTGCCGTTCGTCCGCGTGGCGCCGCCCGCAGGCGGCTGCAGGCGCGCCAGCGGGTCCTGGCGTGCCGCCTGGCCCACCTGCGGCGTGGGCAGGAAGGTGCTGCCGCCGTCATGCCGGTAGCCGGGCGCCTGCACGCCGATGCTGTCGGCGCGCACGGTCATGGCGCCGCTGGCTGTCAGGGTGTTGGGCGTGCTGCCGTTGACGAAGATCGAGCAGTGTTCGCCCGCGATTTCACCGGCGCCCGTGACCGTCATCGCCTCGCTGACGTTCTTGCCGTTGAGGGCCAGGAAACAGGTGGCGTCGGGCCGCGCGCCGGCCACCGCGCGCGCCCTGACCTCGACCGTGCGGAAGCCGAACAGGCCCATGAAATGCGTGGGCACGGCTTGCGCCAGTTGCACTTCCACATAGCCGGGGCGCGCCGCATGCGCGCCGGCCAGGGGCGGCAGGTGCACGCTGGTGCCGCCGGGCGGAAAACCGTTCAGGGCCGCATCCTGCTTGCCCGCCGCGACGATGTCGGCCAGGCCGGCCTGGCGCTGCATTTCCAGGGCGGCGGAGACGGCGCCCGCGTCGGCGGCCGTCTGCATGCGCCGCTTGACGAGATACAGCGTGCCGCTGTCGCCGGCCAGGCCGGCAAAGCCGATCAGCAACGGCAGCAGCAGCGCCGTGGCGACGGGAATGCTGCCGCGCTGGCGGCGGGAACGCAGGGAAGGGGACAGGCGCATGGGATACCTCGGTTCGGCGGATGGAATAGTGTCATTGGGAAATCATCATGCTGGCCGAACTGCGCAGCGGAATGCTGAGCGGGCCGAGCATGGCGCTGACGGGATGGAAGCGGTAGCTGGCGCTGACGGTGACGATGCTGCCGGGCGCGTTGTCGCCGCCATCCCAGCTGACCTCGACCGTGTCGAAGCGCAGGCCGACGGCGTAGGCTTCCACCCGCCGCTGTATCAGCTCGCGCGCGCGCGCGCGGCTATAGCGGCCATCGGTGTTGCCCAGGACGCTGCCGTAGCGCGCGCCTTCGCGGCTGGCCTGCGACAGGGTGTTGTAGTTCCATGCCGCCAATGCCAGATTGACGATGGCAAAGATGAGCAACAGCAGCAGGGACAAGGTGATGGCGAATTCGACGGCAAAGGAGCCGCGCTGGCGCAGGGGAGGCATGGGTGAGTTTTTCCTTCGGTAGGGGGCCTAGCGCAGGCGCGCCGTGGCGCTCTGCTGCAGCCGCAGCGGCGCCGCGAACGCGGGCAGCAGCGGATAGCCGGCATCGGCCAGCACATAGCTGGTGCGTACTTCGACATAGGTCCACGGCGCGCTGGCATAGCCGGGACATTTACCGTTGCCCGCATACGGGCTGCCGTCGGCGCAGCGCTGGCGTATCGTCACTTCGGGCATGGCCATGCCGGGCGCGTCGTGCAGGGCGTCGCGGCGGGCGGCGGCGGCGATGCGTGCCGTGTCCTGCGTCTGGCCGGCCTGCGCGAACTGCACCCCCGCGCGTGCCGCGCTGACCAGGGCCATCTGCAGGTAGTACAGCCGGCTCATGCCTGCGATGCCGAGGAAAATCAGCAGCAGCACGGGCAGCAGCAAGGCCAGTTCGACGGCTGCCACGCCCTCCTGGCGGGCCGGTGCGCGGGTTTTAGCTGGCATTGCGCAAGGCCGGCAGCAGCAGGCGGTAGATTTGCAGGAAGGCCGGTCCCATCAGCACCACCAGCAGCGAGGGAAAGATAAAGAAAATCAGTGGAAACAGCAGTTTCAGCGCGATCTTCGCCGCCTGTTCTTCCGCGCCCTGGCGCCGCTTGGTGCGCAGCTGTGCGGACTGCACGCGCAGCGAGGCGCCGATGCCGGTGCCGAAGCGCTCGGCCTGGATCAGCATGGTGACCAAGGTGTCGACGTCTTCCACGCCCGTGCGCAGGGCCAGGTTGCGCAAGGCTTTTTCCTTGTTGCTGCCGGCGCGCAGTTCCAGCGTGACGAGGGTCAGCTCCTCGCTCAGCACGGCGCTTTTCAGCACGATTTCCGCCGCCACGCGGGCCAGTGCCGCATCCATGCCCAGGCCCGCTTCGACGCATACCGTCATCAGGTCCAGCGCATCGGGAAAGTTTTCGAAAATGTCGCGCTGGCGCTGCTTGACCCGGTGCGCCAGCACCGCGTTGGGCAGGTAGTAGCCGAGGGCCATGGCGATGAGCAGGCACAGTACCAGCGTGCTGCCGCCAAGCTTGGGGAAGGACTGGTGCAGCAGGAAGAACACGGCGGCCGGCAGCGCCAGCGCCAGGGTCGTCTTGGCGGCGAAGAACAGCAGCGGCGCGGCGTTCGAACGCAGGCCCGCATGCATGAAACGGCTGCGCAGCGGCGAGCCTTCCCAGTTTTCGGCGGGCGAGGACAATTTGCCCAGCGGTACGGCCAGGCGCAGCAGGCGCGCCAGCCAACGCCGGCCGCCGGCCTTGCGGCCAGGCGCATGCGGCTCGGCCAGCGCCGCCAGGCGCGATTGCAGCGTAGGCGAAGCGAAGGGGCGCAGCAGCAACAGCATGGCGCCGAAGGCGGCGCAAAAGGTCAGCGCCAGGAACAGCAATTGCAGAAAACTCATGACCATCCTCTCGGGAAAAATCTCAGATGCGAATGCGCGTTACCTTGCGGATTATCAAAATGCCCAGCACCATCATCACGCCGGCCGTGACCAGCATCTTGCGTCCGCCGCTGTCCAGGTACAGCACGCTCAGGAAATCGGGACTGGTCAGCTGCATCATCAGCGCCACGGCAAACGGCATCAGCCCCAAAATCCAGGCCGACATGCGGCCCTCGGCCGACAGTACGCGGATTTGTCCCAGCAGCTTCAGGCGGTCGCGGATGATGGCGCTGATGCTGCCCAGCAGCTCCGCCAGGTTGCCGCCCGTCTCGCGCTGGATCAGTACGGCCACGACAAAGTAGCGCAAGTCGGTGCTGGGCACGCGGCTGGCCAGGTTGCCCAGCGCATCGCTCATGGCCACGCCGAAATTGACTTCGTCGAAGACGGCGCGAAATTCGCTGCCCAGCGGCGCCGGCATTTCATCGCCGACCATTTTCAGCGCCGTGGGAAAGGCGTGGCCGGCGCGCATGGCCCGCCCCATCAGGTCCAGCGCATCGGGCAATTGCTGTTCGATGCGCTTGAGCCGCTGCTGCTGCGCGCGGCGCAAGTGCAGCAGGGGCAGCGCGGCCGCCAGCGCCCCCAGGCCCGCCAGCAAGGACAGGGACAGTCCCAGCAGCGCGCCCAGCAGCAGGCCGCCCAGCAGGGTCGCCAGGCACCAGCCCAGCAACTGCGCCACCGTCTGCTGGCGTCCCGCCTGCAGCAGCAGGCGGTCCAGCACGGCCGCCGGCGGCAGCGCCTGCAGCACGCGCTGCAACAGCGGATGGCGTGCCAGCAGGCGTTGCTTGCTGATCGACAGGGCGGGACGGTGCTCGGCGCTGCCCCTGCTGGCATTGCGCACGCGCTGCGCCACGCGCCCGGGCGCGCGGTTGCGCATGCCGCGCCAGGCCAGGTAGGCGCCGCTGGTCAGCAGCAGCGCGGCGCCGAACACCAGGGCGCCGAAGAGGAACAG
Organism: Janthinobacterium sp. GW822-FHT07H11; assembly: GCF_058798615.1. NCBI lineage: Bacteria > Pseudomonadati > Pseudomonadota > Betaproteobacteria > Burkholderiales > Oxalobacteraceae > Janthinobacterium > Janthinobacterium sp. GW822-FHT07H11. The sequence continues at coordinate 146,580 of NZ_CM179507.1, read as the reverse complement.
GGAGGCCATCTCAGAGCCCCTGCCGGGTCGGTTCGAACAGCTGGGCCGGCACCGTGATGCCAAACGTGTGCAGGCGCTCGAGAAAGCGCGGACGGATGCCCGTCGAGGAAAAATGCCCGAGCACGGTGCCGCCGTCGCCGATGCCCGTCTGGCGGAAGCTGAAGATTTCCTGCATGGTGATCATGTCGCCTTCCATGCCCGTGATTTCCTGGATCGAGGTGACCTTGCGCTTGCCGTCCGTCAGGCGCGACACCTGCACCACCACGCTGACTGCCGAGCTGATCTGCTGACGCATGGCCTTGCTGGGCAGGCTGGCGGCCGCCATGCTGATCATGTTTTCCAGCCGCGTGATGGCGTCGCGCGGGGTATTGGCGTGGATGGTGGCCATCGAGCCTTCGTGGCCCGTGTTCATGGCGCCCAGCATGTCGAGCGCCTCGCCGCCGCGCACCTCGCCCAGGATGATGCGGTCGGGGCGCATGCGCAGCGCATTGCGCACCAGCGCGCGCTGCGTCACCTCGCCCTTGCCCTCGATGTTGGGCGGGCGCGTCTCCAGGCGCACCACGTGCGGCTGCTGCAGCTGCAGCTCGGCCGCGTCTTCCACCGTGACGATGCGCTCGGTGGCGCCGATGAAGCCGGAAATGACGTTGAGCATGGTGGTCTTGCCGCTGCCGGTGCCGCCCGAGATCAGGATATTGATCTTCGCCTTGCCCAGGCCCTGCAGGATTTCCGCCATGCCCGCCGTCATGCTGTCGTAGGCCACCAGGTCGGCCAGGCGCAGCGGGTCGGCCGAGAAGCGCCGGATCGACATCACGGGGCCGTCGATGGCCAGCGGCGGGATGATGGCGTTGACGCGCGAGCCGTCCGGCAGGCGCGCATCGACCATGGGGCTCGATTCGTCGATGCGGCGGCCCACGCGCGAGACGATCTTGTCGATGATCTTCATCAAATGCGCGTCGTCGCTGAAGCACACGTCCGTCAGTTCCAGCTTGCCGCGCCGTTCCACGTACACGCGCTTGTGGGTGTTGACGAGGATGTCCGACACGGTGGGGTCGGCCAGCAGCAGTTCCAGCGGCCCGAAGCCCAGCATTTCGTGCTGGATGTCGCGCGTCAGGTTCTTGCGTTCGAGGTCGTTGATGACCACGGCCTCTTCTTCCAGCAGGCGCTCGACCAGCAGGCGCAGCTGTTCGCGCACCTGCTCGGGCGAGAGGCGCTGCAGGTTTTCCAGGTCCACGCGGTCGAGCAGGATGGCGTGGATGCGCTGCCTGAGCAGCTGGTAGGCGCCGTTGTCGATGGAGCCCGCGCGCTGGCGCGTGTGCAACTGGCCCAGCCGTTCGCGGATAGGGATGGTGACTGCGTTCATGGTGTCTTCCTTTGCAGATGGCGTCTCAGGCGCGGCGCAGCAGCCGGCCCAGCCAGCCGTCCTGCGCGGCGACGGGGGCCGCGCCGCCCAGGCGCCGCGCGAATTCCTGCAGCGCCCGCGTGATGGGGCTGGCGGGGGCCAGCTGCAGCACGGGGATGCCCTGGTTGACCGAGGCGGCCGCCGCTTCATAGTGATTCGGCACGGTCATGTAGACATCGCTGCCGTAGGCCGTCACCAGGTCGTACACGCTGATCTCGCTGCCCTTGTCGTGGCGGTTGACGACCAGGTGGATCTTTTCCATCGGATAGTCGAGCGAGTGAAAGACCTCGAGCAGGCGCTTGCCGTCGCGGATGTAGGGCAAGGTGGTTTGCAGCACGGGAAAAATCATGTCGGCCTGGTCCAGCGCGCGGATGCTGATCGCGTCGAGACTGCGGCCGATGTCGAGCACGATGAAGTCGTAGTGCTGGCGTGCCAGCTTGAGGATGGCATCCACGTGTTCCGGTTTCACGTCGTTGGCCAGCGTGGGGTCGTCGGGCGCGGCCAGCACGCCGTAATTGGGCAGGACGTTGAGCATGCTCGAGGCCAGGAACGAGGGATCGAGGCGGTGGATCTGCTGCGCCACGTCGGCCAGCGTGGCCAGCGGTTTCTGGTCCGAGACAAACAGCGAGGCGTCGCCGAACTGCAGGTTCATGTCGATCAGGGCCACGCGGCTGTCGCCTTGCGCCGCCAGCGCATAGGCCAGGTTGGTGGCCAGGAAGGTGGCGCCGCTGCCGCCCTTGCACGAGATAAAGGCCAGCAGCTTGCCGTTGGCGTCGCTGCGCCGCTGCAATTTTTCCTCGATGCGCTCGATGGCCTGGTACAGGCAGCCGGGCGGGGCCGGATAATCGATCACTTCGCGCACGCCGGCGCGCATGGCTTGCAGCAGGAAGTCCGGCGTGTGATGGCGGCACAGCAGGATGAAGGCGATGCGCGGGTATTGGTTGCCCAGCCGTTCCAGGCTGTCGAGGTCGCCGGCTTCGATATTCGGCTGGTCGACGATCACCACGTCCGGCGAGCTGGACGTGGGCAATCGTTTCAGCGCGCCGGCCAGGGTGTCGACCTGGTGCGCCGGATTGCGGTTGCGCAATAGCGCGGCGATGCCGGCCAGGCTTTTTTCATCTCTCGAGATGACGGTGATTTTCACGGTAAGCCCTCCCTAGCGCTTGCTGACGCCGATGGTCAGGGCCTGCGTCGGTGCCGGCGGGGTCTGGAACGATTCCTGGTAGCGCTGGTAGGCGGCCACGCCGGCGCGGCCATCGATGCCGCCGCTGGCGGCCAGGCGGACTTGCTGGCGCGCGGCCGCATCGGGCTGCAGCACTTGCAGCGCCTGTGCCTGCCGCACGCTGTCGCCAAACTGGCTGTCGAGCCGTGGTGTCTGCTGCACGCAGCCGCCCAGCGCCGCGGTGGCGGCCAGCAGGGAAAGAAGGCGGGGGAAATCAATCATGTTGCTGCTCCGGTTGTGTTGCGGCCGCTGCCGTGGCGGGCGGCGCCGTTCCTTCCATCTTTCCGCGTATGAAAAAGTCGGCCCGCGACGGTTCCACATAGCCATCCGTCGGCAGCGGCGGCACGGCCGGCAGCGGTTTCACCAGGTGCGGCGTGACAATGAAGACCAGCTCGCTGCGGTCGCTCTGGAAGTCGCTGCTGCGGAACAGCGCGCCCAGCACGGGAATCTCGCCCAGCATGGGCAGGGCCTTGATATTCGTCGTCACATTGTTCTTGATCAAGCCGCCGATGGCGAAGCTCTGGCCGTCGAACAGTTGCACCGTGGTGGCCGCACGCCGCGTGGTGAACGAGGGCAGCAGGGCGGTGGCATTCGTGCCGCCCGCGCTCAGGCCGATGCCGTCCTTGTTCAGTTCGGACACCTCCGGCGCCACCTTCAGGTTGATGCGTCCGCCGTCGAGCACGGTGGGCGTGAATTTGACGGCCACGCCGTACTCCTTCTCTTCCAGGGTGATGGTGGGCGTGCCGCCATTGTTGTTCTGGCTGACGGGAATGAAGACCTTGCCGCCGGCCAGGAAACTGGCCTCCTGGCCGCTGATGGCCATGATGGTCGGCTCGGCCAGGATCTTCACGAGGCCGTCGCGTTTCTGCGCGTCGATGCTGACGAAGTTGCCGTTCTTCTTGTTGAATGCCTCGATCAGGCTGCGGTTGCCGCTGAGCAGGTTCGACAGCAGGGAGTGCGTCCAGTTGCCGACTTGCACATTGACGCCCAGGCTGGCGCCCAGCTGGTCCACCAGGCTCTTCGACACTTCGGCGATCTTCACTTCCAGCATCACTTGCTGGGGCGCGGCGATGGCCAGCATATTGATCACCTTGATGCCGGCGCCGCTGGCGGCAGGCGCGGCCGGGGCCGCCCCATTGCCGGCCGCCGCGCCCGAGACGCCGGCGCCGCTGGCGCGCTCCGCATACGATTGCGCCAGGGCCATGATCTGGCTGGCCTTGACGGCGTCGGCCACGGTGCCCGACAGGACCAGGGTGTCGGCCGCCGCATGCAGGGCGATCTGCGTCTCGTCGGGGAACAGTTGCTGCAGCTGCAGGCGCAGCGCGCCCGTGTCGATGGCCACACCGAGGTCGATGATGGTGGCTTGTTTCGCGCGGTCCCACAGGATCAGGTTGGTGGTGCCGGGGCGCTTGCCCAGCAGATAGACTTCACTGGCATTGAGCAGGATCACGTCGGCGATGGCGGTGTCGCCCACGGCCAGGCGGCTGGCCGCGAACGGCAGGCGCAGCAGCTGCGATTTGCCGGCCGACAGGGACACCAGGCGGGGCAGGGTGGTGGCGGATGGTGCTGCCGGCTGCACGGCCGCGCCGGGCTGCGCCTTGGCCGTCTTGGCGGCGGCTGCCTGGCCCTGCAGCAAGCTGGCCGCCAGGGCCAGCAGCAGGGCCGGGCGTTTCATGATGTGTCTCAATTGCTTCCCCAATCTGTACTGGAATTCGTCTGTGGAGTGATCATCAGAGTTGCTGGGCGCTACGCTCCAGCCCCTTGATGACTTCGATGCGTTCGCCGGCCGCGCGCGCCGGCGGCACGGGCGCGGCCGCGCGCCTGACGGCGGCCACGGGTGCCTTGGCGGGCGGCTTCAGGTCGAGCAGGGTGGCGCGGGTGGCGCCATCCGTATTGACGGGCGTGTCTTCGATCTGGTTGCGCAGCACCAGCGACAGGGTGCCCACGCTGCGCGCCAGGTCGAGTTTTTCCGCCTGCTCCGGCGTCAGTTCCAGCGTGACGGCGTTGACCACCTTGGGCTTGGTGTCGTCGCGGCTCGATTCCTGGGCGATGGCCAGCACGAGTATGCGTTCGAGCACGATCTTGGAGATGGCCGCATCGCTGGCCTGCGTGCGTTTCTTTTCCGCTTCGTCCTGGGTATTGACCAGCACGTCGACGAAGTTGCCGGGCAGGGCGAAGCCGGCCACGCCCACCACGTCGTTGACGCGCACCGTCATGGCGCGCTTGCCGTCGCCCAGGGCGGCGGACAGGCCACCGACCGTGCCGACGGGGGCGAGTTTGCTTTCCAGAACAGGTTCGCCGCGGCCGATATTGCTGCGCGCAACCCTGGCCTCCAGCAGCTTGGCGTCGCCGATGGCGCCGGGCGGCAAGGCGCCGGCCGGCCAGTCGACCAGCGTGATCATCTCGGGCGCCAGGCGCGCGCCCAGGTTGATGTCGGCGCTGGCGACGGCCACCTTGCTGCTGTTGGGCGCCGCTTGTGCATTGATCCAGCGCAACGCTACCAGGACGGCGGCCAGGGCCACGACGAAGGCCAGCACGATCAGCGCGATGGCGCGGGTATGTCTCATGAAAAGCTCCAGAAAAAGGACAGGGCGGTGCCGGCCGCAATGGCGATCGCGTACGGCAGCCTGCCGCTGGCGGCCTGGGGCGCATCGAGCCGGGCATTGCCGCCGCTGGCGCCGCGCAGCAGGCTGTAGAACAGCATGCGGTAGCTATTGCCGAGAACCTGGCGCAGCACGCCCGTGCAGGCGGCCACCAGCAGGGACAGCACGCCGCCCGCCAGCAGGGTCAGCAAGGTAGCCGTCAGCACTTGCTGCGGCCCGATAAAGGCGCCCACCATGGCCATCAGCTTGACGTCGCCGGCACCGAGCGCGCGCAGCATGTACATGGGCAGCAGCAGGGCCAGCCCCAGCGCCAGGCCGCCCAGCGCGGCCGGCAGGCCCAGGCCGCCGGCGGCAGGCGTGAGCACGGCATGCAGCAGCAGGGCCGCCAGCGCGCCGCCAAAGACCAGGGCGTTCGGGATGCGGCGGCTGCGCATGTCATGCCAGACGGCGCAGGCCAATAGGGAACACAGCAGCAATGCAGGCAGGGTGATGGTGAGCAGGGAAGTCATCGGTATGCGGTGGAGGGGCGGTGAAGCCCGGTGGCGTGTGGCGCTGGGAAAGTGCGGGTGGCGATGCCTGCCCGGATGGACGGGCGGGCATCATCGGTATCGTTCGCTGCGTGCTGGCGAACGGGAAAATTACGGGGCTACTGGCGGGCTCGTCAGGTTGGTGCCGATGCTGGTGAACGCGGTGCGGATGCTGCCGCCGAGCGCCTGCACGCCAATGACCAGCGCCGCAGCGATCAGCGCGGCGATCAGTGCATATTCAATAGCCGTGACACCGTCTTCGTTACGAATGAAATTTTTGATGGCTTGCATGATGTTTCCCTTGTTGAGGTGGTGGGGTAGGTCGTCGTTGCCAGCCAAAAACGCGGGGCAGACAGGCTGCGCGCGTGAGCGGTTTCGGCAGGCTGGCATTGCTTTTATTGCTACAAAATTGCCGAAGCGCTCACTATAGTCGCGCTCGTCTTGACGGGCATCACACAAAGGTCACTTTTGGCCTGGTACATTCGGCCCCTTTTTGCCGGGCGGGCACAGGACATTCGTACCAGGGGCCGCAGCCGTGCCGGCTTTCCCATAACGATGTTATTTTTGGTGATAATTCAGATAACTTCCAGCCTGCGGCTAGGTGTTTGCCGGACAGACCAAGTATCATGGCCGGCTGGCTCGCATGCCTTCACCCTTCTCTACATAGGCAATCCCACTCATGGCGCAGTGCATCCTGAAAATCGCGCTCGACACACCGTTGAACGCCCTGTTCGACTACCGCTGGAACGGCGACGAGGCAGCGTTGCCGCAGGTGGGACAGCTGGCGCTGGTGCCGTTCGGCCGGCGCGAAGTGATGGGACTGATCGTCGGCGTGTCCGACAGCACCGACGTGCCCGACGCGAAGATGAAGGACGTGCTGGCCGTGCGCAGCCAGCTGGCGCCGCTGTCGGAGCAATGGCTGGCGCTGGCCGCCTTTGCCGCCGATTACTACCAGCGTCCGCTCGGTGAAGTGGCGCTGCCGGGCTTGCCGAAGAATCTGCGCGTGCTGACCACCGTGGCGCTGGACCGCGCCATCAAGAAGCTGGCCAAGCTGGCCGACGCGCACGATGGCACGCCGCTGAACATGCCGGCGCTCAACCCCGCCCAGCAGGAAGCGGCCGACGCCATCGGCGGCGCCCAGGGGTTCAAGCCGACCCTGCTGTACGGCGTGACGGGCAGCGGCAAGACGGAAGTGTATCTGCAAGCCTGCGCCCAGGTGCTGGCGCGCGAGGACGATGCACAAATCCTGATTTTAGTGCCGGAAATCAACCTCACGCCCCAGCTGGAAGGCAATATCCGCGCGCGCTTTCCCGGCGTCATGCTGGCGACCCTGCACAGCAGCCTGTCCGAAGGCGAGCGCATGCTGCACTGGCTGGCCGCGCACCAGGGCCAGGCGCGCATCGTGCTCGGCACGCGCTTGGCCATCCTGGCGTCCTTGCCGAAACTCAAACTGATCGTCATCGACGAGGAACACGATCCTTCCTACAAGCAGCAGGAAGGCTTGCGCTATTCGGCGCGCGACCTGGCCGTGTGGCGCGCCTGGCAATTGCAGATACCCATCGTGCTCGGTTCGGCCACGCCCTCGCTGGAAAGCTGGCACCACGCGCAGACGGGGCGCTACGGCAAGCTGGAGTTGCGCGAGCGGGCCGTGAAAAATGCGGTCTTGCCGCGCGTTAAGATTTTGGACATGGAGCGCGACAAGCCGAAGGATGGCCTGACGTCGCACCTGGTGGCGGCATTAAAACTGCGCATGGAGCGCGGCGAGCAGTCGCTGCTGTTTTTGAACCGGCGCGGCTATTCGCCCGTCATCTGCTGCGAATCGTGCGGCTGGATCAGCAATTGCACGCGCTGCACCTCGTTCATGGTGCTGCACAAGCCCGAACACCGGCTGCGTTGCCACCATTGCAGCCTGGAATTGCGCATTCCCCGCCATTGCCCCACGTGCGGCAACGTCGACCTGCAGCCGCTGGGACGCGGCACGCAGCGGGTGGAAGAGGGCTTGCAGCAACTGTTTCCCGAGGCGCGCATCTTGCGCATCGACGCCGATTCCACGCGCAAGAAGGGCAGCGCGCAGGAAGCGTTCGACACCGTGCACCGGGGCGAAGTGGACATTCTGATCGGCACGCAGATGGTGGCCAAGGGCCACGACTTCAAAAAGCTGACCCTGGTCGGCATTTTGAATCCGGACACGGCCCTGTTTTCGCAGGATTACCGCGCCAGCGAGCGCCTGTTCGCGCAATTAATGCAGGTGGCGGGCCGCGCCGGACGCGCCGCGCAGACGGAAGGCGGCAGCGTCAGTGAAGTGCTGATCCAGACGCGCTATGCGCGCCATCCGCTGTACGACGCCGTCGTCAACCACGATTACGACCATTTCGCCACCACCCTGCTGGAAGAGCGGGCCCAGGCGGCGCTGCCGCCCTACCTGTTCCAGGCCCTGCTGCGCGCCGAGGCGCCCGAGCTGGCGACGGCCATCGCATTCCTGCAGGCGGCCAAGGAATGCATGGAACACCCGCAAGTGACCATCAACGACCCGATTCCGATGAGCATGACGCGCGTCTATAACGTGGACCGCGCCCAGCTGTTGCTGGAATCGGCCTCGCGGCCGGCCTTGCAGGCATTTTTGAAAGAATGGTTAAGTGAATTGCGCGCCATGAAGACGCGCGTGAAATGGTCGCTGGAAGTGGACCCGCTCGATATCTAAGCCAGGTAAGCGCGGCCGGCCCGGATGAGCTGCTCCGACAGCAGCTTGGTAAACGGCGTGTCCAAGGTCCACGCGTGCCAGCTCAGCGGCACGTCCAGGGTGCGGCCCGGCAGCAGATCGACGAGGCGTTCCGTCGCCAGCGCCGGCGCGGCCAGGCGCTGCGGCATCAGGCCGTAGGCCAGGCCATCGAGCACGCAGGCGCGGCGCGCCGCTTCCACCGGCAAGGTGTGGTGCGGAAACGCTTCGCGCAGGCTCAATTGTTCTGCCAGGAAACGCGCCAGCAAGCCATGCTGGCCCACGACGGCCGGCGCCAGCTGCACCGCCTCGGCCATAAAGCCATCGCCGAACCAGTGACCCGCAAACACGGGCGTGGCCACGCAGACATAGCGCAAAGTGCCCAGCGGCGTGACGCTGGTGGCCGCCGCCGCGTCGATCGCCGTGCCGGACTCGGCCGCTACGCAGCCGAACACGGAGCCGTCGCGCACCATCTGCAGGGCCGCATCGCTGTCGGCCAGGCGCACGTCGAGCTGGCAGCGGGGCGGCGCCAGCAGGGCGGACAAGGTGTCGGGGAACCACGTGGCCAGGCTGTCGGCATCGATGGCGATGGCGATTTCCGGCATGCTGACGCTGTTGCCCAGGTCGATGTCGAGCGACGCTTCCATCAGTTTGACGTTGCGGTGATGCACGATCAATCGCTGGCCCAGTCCCGTCGGCACGGCCGGCTGGCCACGGATGATCAAGAGGCGCCCGCTGGCGTCTTCCAGCGCCTTGATGCGCTGCGAGACGGCCGACTGGGTGATGCCCAGGGCCAGGGCGGCCTTGTCGAAACTGCCATGGCTGGCCACGGCGTCCAGCACGGCCAGCGCGCGATAATCGAGTGATCCCATTAGCTCAGCTTATAAATTTTAGAAATGATTAGTTATACTAATGCATATATTGCTGCAAAGTAAAACCTTATTTTCAGCAAACGGGTAGTATCGACCGCTGTGAGCAACCTCAGTGGGATGGACAGCACCATGAAGACGATACGAGTGGATGTGGCCGTGATCGGCAGCGGCACGGCCGGCATGACGGCGCACAGGGCGGCACGCATGGACGGCAAGCGCGTGCTGATGATAGAGAGCGGGCCGTATGGCACGACCTGCGCCAGGGTCGGCTGCATGCCCAGCAAGCTCCTGATCGCGGCGGCCGAGGCGGCCCATGCGGTGGCTGCCGCGCCCGGCTTCGGCGTGCATCCGGGCCCCGTGCGCATCGACGGCCGGCAAGTGATGGCCAGGGTGCGCAGCGAGCGCGACCGTTTTGTCGGCTTCGTGCTCGACGGCGTCAACGCGATTCCCGACGACGAAAAACTGCGCGGCCACGCGCGTTTTATTTCCCCCGGCACATTGCAGGTGGACGAACATACGATCGTTGAAGCGGCCAGCGTGGTCATCGCCACCGGCTCCACGCCCGTCGTGCCGTCCGAGTGGCGGGCGGCGGGCGAGCGCGTCATCACCAGCGACGCCGTGTTCGAGTGGACGGACTTGCCGCAATCGGTTGCCGTGGTCGGCAGCGGCGTCATCGGCCTGGAACTGGGCCAGGCGCTGGCGCGGCTGGGCGTGCGCGTGACCTTGTTTGCGCGCGGCAATAAAGTCGCGCAGCTGACGGACCCGCTGGTGCTGCGGGAGGCCGGCGCCGTGCTGGCGCGCGAACTCGATATCCGTTTCATGACCAAGGTCGCCCACATGGCAACAACGCCGGACGGCAGCGGCATCGCGCTCACCAGTAGCGATGACGGGGGCGTGGAAAAAACCGAGCAGTTCGAGTATGTGCTGGCCGCCATCGGCCGCCGTCCCAACGTGGATCAAATCGGCCTGGAGACGGCGCAACTCGAACTCGACCGCCACGGCATTCCCCTGTACGACAGGCACACCATGCAGTGCGGAAAAAGCGCGGTCTTTATCGCGGGCGATGCCGACAATGAATTGCCGCTGCTGCCCGAGGCCGCCGACCAGGGCCGCATCGCGGGCGACAACGCGGCGCGTTATCCCCTGGTGAAGCCGGGACTGCGCCGCACGCCATTGACGATCGCCTTCACGGAGCCGCAGATCGCCACCCTGGGCGCCACCTACCAGCAGCTGTGCGTGAGCCACGCGGGGCGCTTTGCCGTGGGCGCCGTATCGTTCGGCAACCAGGGCCGCAGCCGCGTCATGCTGCAAAACCAGGGCTTGCTGCGCGTGTATGCGGAATTCGGCAGCAAGCGTTTTCTCGGCGCCGAGCTGATCGGCCCACGGGCGGAACACCTGGCCCACCTGCTGGCCTGGGCTTGCCAGGCGCAGCTGACGGTGGCGGCCATGCTCGACATGCCGTTCTACCACCCCGTCATCGAGGAAGGCGTGCGCACGGCCCTGCGCGAGCTGGCGCAGCACCTGGAAAAGGACCCGGAACACGCACCCGGCTGCGCCGACTGCTCGCCCGGTGTCTGAATGAAAGTTTAAGGTTTATACAATTTTGTAGACAAGCTCACATGATTGCGCGATCATCGCTGCCACATTGAAATATTGATTAAAAGCAAAAAACATTTCAAATGGTTCATGCCCATGGTGCCTGAATGGTAAAAACAGGCAGTGGCAAGCGATGACACGGAGACGATGTGAAGATTCGGCGTATTTACGCGGGAGAACTGGCGCTGGGCCTGGCCCTGCCCTGGGATGTGCATGGCGCAACGGGCGGCTTGCTGGCCAGGCTGGGCCATGTCATCACGAGCGAGAACCAGATCGAATTGCTGCTGGCGCGCGGCGTCATCGCCGACACCAGCGAGGACGTGCCGCGCACGGCCGGGGAAGCGCCATCGGCCCTGCGCATGCTGAACCAGGCCGCCACGGGATTGGCACTGGTCTTGCCGGCCATCGCCGCCAGACAAGTTGTCGCGCAAGAACAACTGGCGCCGCTGGCGCAAACGGTGGAAGACGCGGTGGCCCTCGACGCCGACGTGGCGCTGGCCTGCATCCTGCACAAGCAGGGCACGGGCGACCTTGCCGTGCGCCACAGCGTCGACACGGCCGTCATCGTCACCCTGCTGGCCCGCGCGCTGAAACAGGACGATGCGGCCGTGCGCAGCATGGTGCTGGCCGCGCTGAGCATGAACGTGGGCATGCTGGAGCGCCATGCGCATTTCCAGCACAAGGCCGGCCCGCTCGATGCGGCAGAACGCGCCTACATCCGCGCCCATCCGCAAGCGGGCGTCCACATGCTGCGCGCGGCCGGCGTGACGGATGCCGCCTGGCTGCAGGCCGTGCTGCAGCACCATGAAAATCTCGATGGCAGCGGCTACCCGCTGGGCATCCGGGGCGACGAGATCGGCCTGGGCGCCAGGCTGATCATGCTGGCCGACCGCTATTGCGCCCGGGTCTCCGCGCGCAGCTACCGCAAGTCGCTATTGCCCAACGCGGCCTTGCGCGACATGCTGTCGGCGGACAGGGACACGCTGGATGCGCCACTCGCTTCGCTGCTGGTGCGCGAACTGGGCATCTACCCGGTCGGCACCTTCGTCAAGCTGCTGAACGGCGAAATCGGCGTCGTCACGCGCAAGGGCTTGAATGCCACCACGCCGCACGTGCAGTCGCTGGTGGGGCCGCGCGGCGCGCGCCTGGATGTGCCGCTGCGCCGCGACACGCGCGTGGACCTGCACGCCATCCGCGAAGTGCTGAGCGCGGAGCAGGCGGGGCTGCAGTTTCGCCCCGACCAGCTATGGGGCCGCAGCGCCAGGGCATGAAGCATGGGGCCGTCCAGTGCTTTATCTATATCACTTCATTTGCAATAATAGTAATTATTAAATTGCAATTAATGCGGGGAATTATTACTATCGGTTTTCCAATGGTTAGCACGACATTGGTGGCCGATGTCCGCGGGAGTTCGCCGAGCTCTGGCGTCAGACGTCAGCTGACCTTCATCTTTCCCCGGAGCCCCGTGATGAAAAAACTGATTTGCCTGATGGCCTTGTCCGCAACCGCCCTGTTGTCCAACGCACATGCTGGCACCGTGTATTCCGCTGATCACAGTGGCCTGGGCCCGATCGCCAGCCCGGGTCAACTCAGCGATACTTTCAACGCCTCGGCCGGTGCCGCCGTGCTCAATTTCGAACTGCAGGGCTACCTCAGTCTCGATGGCGCCAACAACGGTTATACGGATACCTTCAGCCTGACCGTCAATGGCACCACGGTGTTGACGGGGAGCTGGGACCTGGGCGGCGGCGGCGCCAATGTGCTGTACTTCAATCCGAACAATGCCATCGTCAATGCCCATGCCACCAGTTACTTTGGCGGTGGCAAGGCCAGCGTGGAAATCCCTATCGCCTTGCTGGGCGGCAGCAACACGATCAAGTTTTCCTATGCGGGCGAGGCCCAGGGCCTGGGCGATGAAGGCTGGGGCATCAATGCCGTGAGCGTCTCGGCCGTGCCGGAGCCGGAAACCTATGCCATGCTGCTGGCCGGCCTGGGCCTGTTGGGCTGCATGACGCGTCGCAAGGCCGTGAAAAAATCCGCGTAACGGTCAATTCAGCAGACCGGCATCGAGGCGGCCCTCGGCCGCCAGTTCGCGCATGACGCGCACCGTGTCGATGTCGGACTCCTTGTAGGCGGAGCGGCGGAAGTCGTCGTACAGGGCGTTGGCCGCATCGGTGGCCGCGTCGTGGCCGTCGTCGTACTGGAAGCGCACCCACAGGCTCGCTTCGTCGGGCATCTCGATGGTCATCACCAGCGAGGACGCGCTGATGTCCATCTGCGCCGCCACTTCGTAGCGCACCTGCATCTGCGGCACCAGCACCACCCGATCCTTGATGACGAGTTCGCCGTAGCGCAGGCTGCGCGCGAAACCGGCATCGCTGCGTTCGCTGATCTGGCATGCATCGAGGTGCGGCACGAACAGCTTGGGCGATTCGGCGCGCAAGACCAGGCCGCGCCAGACTTGCTCCAGGCTCAGGGTATCGATCAGCGGGTTGAGCGGATCGTTGATTTCAATCAGGTGTTCAAATTTCATGGGACTGTCATTCGGTAAGTGGGCGCGCACGGGCGATATAGGCGGAATGGTACTCCAGGCCAGGCATCGCCGCACGCTTGGCATGGGCCAAGATGGCGCCAGATGGCGATATATCAATGCCATTGCCTGTTTTTGATGCAGATCTCGTCGTGCAAATGGCCGGCGCGACGCTGTTACAATGGGCTGCTGTTCCCTGCGGAAATACCCTGATGTCCAAAGCGCCACAATTCGGTCTGAATGCTCCCCAAAGCGAAGCGGTCACCTACCTCGACGGCCCCTGCCTGGTGCTGGCCGGTGCCGGCTCGGGCAAGACGCGCGTGATCACGCAAAAGATCGCCCACCTGATCGAAGACCGGGGCTACGACCCGCGCACCATCGCCGCCCTGACCTTTACCAACAAGGCGGCGCTGGAAATGCAGGAACGCATCGCCAAGTTATTGAAACAGCCGCGCCAGGCCAAGCAGTTGACGGTGTCGACCTTCCATTCGCTGGGCGTGAAAATCCTGCGCCAGGAAGCCAATGGCGTGGGGCTGAAGGACCGTTTTTCCATCATGGACAGCGACGACTGTTTTTCCCTCGTGCAAGACCTCGCCATTACCACCGATAAACAGGTGATCCGCGGCATCCAGAACGCCATGTCCCTGTGGAAAAATGGCCTGATCGATCCGGACATGGCGCTGGCGCAAGCCAAGGATGAAGACGAGGCCAACGCGGCGCGCATCTACCGCAGCTATGTGGCAACGCTCTCCGCCTACCAGGCTGTCGATTTCGACGATCTGATCCGCTTGCCCGTGGAATTGTTCCGCAACAACGGCCCCGTGCGCGACAAGTGGCAGCGCCGTTTGCGCTACCTGCTGGTCGACGAGTACCAGGACACGAATACCTGCCAGTACGAACTGGTGAAATTGATGGTGACGGGCATCGGCAAGAAGCCGATGTTTACGGCCGTGGGCGACGACGACCAGGCGATCTATGCGTGGCGCGGCGCCACCGTGGAAAATTTAAAGACGCTGGAGACGGATTTCCCCGATTTGCGCGTGATCAAGCTCGAACAGAATTACCGCTCCACCATGCGCGTGCTCAACGCGGCCAATGCCGTCATCGGCAACAACCCGAAACTGTTTGAAAAGTCGCTGTGGTCGGAACATGGCCTGGGCGAGCCGATCAAGGTGCTGGGTATGCAGACGGACGAGCAGGAGGCGGAGCAGGTCGCCATCATGATCTCGGCCGACCATTTCGAGAGAAAAAACAAATTTTCCGATTACGCGATTTTGTACCGCGGCAACCACCAGGCGCGCATCATCGAGCAGTGTCTGCGCAAGGAGCGCATCCCGTACACGATCTCGGGCGGCCAGAGCTTCTTCGACAAGGCCGAGATCAAGGACATCATCAGCTACCTGCGTTTGCTGGCCAACGAAGACGACGATCCGGCCTTCATCCGCGCCGTGACGACGCCGCGCCGTGGCGTGGGGCAGTCGACGCTGGAGGTGCTGGGCGCGTTCTCGGGGCAGTGGCAGTGCTCGCTGTTCCAGGCCGTCTTTAAAGGCGGCATCGAGGCCAAGCTGACGGACCGCCAGCTGGGACCGCTGCGCGACTTTTGCAACTTCATCAACGACCTCGAATCGCGCGCCAGCCGCCCCGGCGCGGCCGGCAGCGGCGACAACGCGGCCGAAGTGCTCGACGACATGATGAAGGAAATTCACTACGAATCGTATCTGTACGATGCCTTCGAGGAACGGCAAGCGCAAAGCAAGTGGCAGAACGTGCTCGAATTCGTCAACTGGCTCAAGGAACGGGGCCGGGGCGGCAAGGACCGCGATGGCGAAGAAAAGAACGTGCTGGAACTGACGCAGATGGTGGCCCTGATGACCATGCTCGAAGGCAAGGACGAGGAGCAGGACGCCGTGCGCATGTCTACCTTGCATGCATCAAAGGGGCTGGAGTTTCCGCACGTATTCCTGGTCGGTGTGGAAGAGGGCATCTTGCCGCACAAGGGCGACCCCGACGCGCCGGCCGAAACCATTGCCGCGCGCATCCAGGAAGAGCGCCGCCTGATGTATGTGGGCATTACGCGCGCCCAGCGGACCTTGCACGTCACCTGGTGCAAGAAGCGCAAGCGGGCGGGCGAGCAAGTCCATTGTGACCCGTCGCGCTTCATCAAGGAAATGCAACTCGACGTGGGCGACGCCGTGCCGACGGAAGCGGAAGTGATTTCGCCGAAAGAACGCCTGGCGCGCATGAAGGCCTTGCTGGCCGCGCCGAAGGCTTAAGCAGCGTTCACGCTTCCACGGCGCCGTCGGGCGTGGTTTTCGGCACGATGGCCAGTTGCATGCCCAGCGCATCGAGCATCTTCAAAATGGTTTCGAAGCGCGGCTTGCTGCCTTCGCGCAAGGCTTTATACGCACCTTCGCGCGTGATGTCGGCCCGGGCCGCCACCTTGCCCATGCCATAGGCGCGCACCACGTCGTTCATGGCGGACTGAAACAGTTCGGCGTTGCCGGTGGCGACGATTTCGCTCATGTAGGCGGCCACGGCGGCCTTGCTGGTCAGGTGTTGCATCGGGTCAAATTTGCTCAGGCCTAAGGCTTCCAGGTCGTCGAGGTCGAAGGTGTCATGGTCGATATATTGGTTCATTTTTTCGTGCTCCTGTGGATGCCGCCGCCGCTTTCTTCAGGGCCGCCTGCCGGGCTTTCAAGTCCTTGAGTATCGCTTGCGCCTGCCTGATGTCGCGTTGCTGGCTCGATTTATTGCCACCCAGCAGCAGCAAGATCAGGGTGCCTCGATTGGTCTCGTGAAAATACACGCGCCAGCCCGGCCCCGTCTGTAAAAAGCGCAGTTCGCACACGCCTTCGCCCACTGGCCGCCAGTCGCCCTTTTTACCATGTTGCAAATGCTTGATGCGTGCATCGATGGCGGCGGCGGCCACGTCATGCAGGGAGTCTTCCCAGCGCCGGTATTCAGCCGTCTTGCGCGTGTCGATCAGCAGTGGCTCGGTTGGTGTTGGTGTTGGTTCAACCATTGTAATCGTTTGTTCTCATTCGTCAAGCGGTTTGATCCAGCTATACGGAGAGAATAGGCAGGAATCGGCGCCGCACCGGGAAGAATGCCGTTTGTTTGTCCTGGCGCACGCCGCTGCGGCGGTAGAATGCCGCTTTCAGTCAGGAATCACCGGGAGCACCATGGACAATGCAGAACAGATGGAAGTACGTTTCGTCGATATCGAAATCAAGCTGGCGCAGCAGGAAGACCTGGTCGAGTCGCTGAACCAGATGGTGTACCAGCAGGGCAAGCGCATCGATCAATTGGAAGCGATGCTGCACAAGCTGGGCGAGCATGTGCGCGACGGGGCGCAGCAGGCAAATGGCGGACTGGTCAACGAGCGTCCGCCGCACTATTAATCAAGGGCACCGCCTGGGGACCGTTGCTCGTCCAGCGCGGTCCATGCCGGCAACTGGTGCTTGCGCCGGTCGCGGGCATAGACGCTGGCCATGGCGATGCCAAACAGGCTGCCTGCCGCGCAGGCCGCCACCAGTGCCGCCAGGGGCGATAAGGGGGTGGCGGCATCGGGCCGCGACCAGAAAAAGATCCACATGATCAGGCCCCAGAACATGCCGAACCAGAGTCCCGTGCCGAGCGCGGTACGCAGGAAGGGCAGGAAATGCGGCGGCGGAACCTGCACGCCGGCCTTCCACAACAGGCGTATCAGCGGCGGGGCATAGTGGCTGCGGGTCATGCCCGTTTTGCTCAACACTTCCAGGGCGCGTGTCTTGCGGTGCTCAAAGCTCATGGATTCTCCGTCTATTGTTGCCTAATGGATACTATATACGATACAGGTCAGCTGGGCATTGATATTTTTCATTGGGGCGGGGCGCTGCCGTATCGGCGTGCATGTCCGGAGAGTCGGGCATGAAAACCTTTGCTATACGGGCGTATCGCTACCATCGGTTTTGCTGGTGACGCAAGTGTTTCATGCTGTTATTATTTCAGGCTGGCCCGCGACACAATCGCGGCTCTCTTGCGTTTCTTGAAAGAAGACATGACCCGTCCAACAATGCTTGTCATCGCCGCCAGCCTGATGCTGGCGCCAGCCGCCGCCGCTTTTGCCGCTACCGCGGCCTTGCCCGCCTCGAACCCGTTTGCGCAAGCCAGCAGCCTGCCATTCCAGTATCCGCCGTTCGACAAGGTGGGGGATGCCGACTACGCGCCCGCCTTTACGGCAGGCATGGCCGCCAACCTGGCGGAAATCAACGCGATTGCGAATAATCCGAAAGCGGCCACCTTCGACAACACCATCGTCGCCATGGAACGCTCGGGCCAGTTGCTGAGTCGCGTGCGCACCGTGTTTTCCGTGATGTCCGGCTCCAACACGAATGAGACGATCCAGGGCCTGGAACGCGAACTGGCGCCAAAGATGGCGGCCCACAGCGACGCGATCATGCTCAACGACAAGCTCTTCAAGCGCATCGACAGCCTGTACGCCAAGCGCGACAAGCTGGGCCTCGATGCCGAATCGAAACGCCTGCTCGAGCGCTATCACACGGATTTTGTGCGCGCCGGCGCCAAGCTGTCGGCGGCGGACAAGGAAAAGCTGCGCGCCTACAACGGCCAGCTGGCTGCCCTGTCGACCAAGTTCGCGCAAAATGTACTGAAGGAATTGAACGCCTCGGCCGTCGTCGTCGATACGCGCGAAGAACTGGACGGCCTGTCGCCGGCCGCCATCGAAGTGGCCGCCGGCCTGGCCAAGAAGCGCGGCCTCGATGGCAAATACGTGATCGCCCTCGTCAACACGACGGGCCAGGCGCCGCTGTCGCTGCTGACCAACCGCGCCGTGCGCGAACGCATCATGGCCGCTTCGCAAGCGCGCGGCAGCCGCGGCGGCGAGTTCGACAACACCGAGGAAGTGCTGGCACTGGCAAAGCTGCGCGCCGAACGTGCCGCGCTGATGGGCTATCCGAATTACGCGGCCTACTCGCTGGAAGACCAGACGGCGCACGACACCACGGCCGTGAACGCCCTGCTGGGCGAATTGGCGAAGCCGGCCGTCGTCAATGCGCGCCGCGAAGCGGACGATATCCAGAAGGTCATCGATGCAGGCAAGGGCGGCTTCAAGGTGGGCGCCGCCGACTGGGCCTTCTATAGCGACAAGGTGCGCGCCGAACGCTACAACTTCGATGAGACGCAGTTGAAACCGTACTTTGAGATGCACAGCGTATTGACCCGTGGCGTGTTCTTTGCCGCCGGCAAGTTGTACGGTTTGACCTTCAAGCAGCGCACCGACTTGCCCGTCTACACGGCCGACATGCTGGTGTACGACGTCTTCAATGAAGACGGCACCCAGCTGGCCATCTTTACGCTCGACCCTTACGCGCGCAGCAACAAGCGCGGCGGTGCCTGGGCGAATGCCTACGTGGGCCAGTCGACCTTGCTGAACCGCAAGCCGGTGATCGCGAATAACCTCAACATTCCAAAGCCGGAAGCGGGCCAGCCGACCCTGATGACGTTTGACGAAGTCAACACCATGTTCCACGAATTCGGCCATGCGCTGCACGGCATGTTTTCGAACGTGAAATACCCGCGCTTCGCCGGCACCAGCGTGCCGCGCGACTTCGTCGAATACCCGTCGCAAGTCAATGAAATGTGGGCGCTGTGGCCGGAAGTGCTGCAAAACTACGCCAAGCACTACCAGACGGGCGCGGCCATTCCGGCCGAACTGCTGGCGAAAGTGACGGCCGCCGACAATTTCAACCAGGGCTACAAGACCACGGAATACCTGGCGTCGGCCCTGCTGGACCAGCGCTGGCACCAGCTGACCCCGGCACAGATCCCGACCGACGTGCTAGCGTTTGAAAAGGCCGCCTTGACGGAGGCGGGCGTCGACTTCGCTCCGGCGCCACCGCGTTACCGCACCACCTACTTCTCGCACGCCTTCGCGGGCGGCTATTCGGCCGGCTACTACGCCTACCTGTGGTCGGAAAAGCTCGATGCCGACACGGTCGAATGGTTCAAGGAAAACGGCGGCCTGACGCGCAAGAACGGCGACTGGTTCCGTAGTAAATTGCTGTCGCGCGGCGGCAGCGCCGATGCACTCGACATCTACCGCAACTTCCGCGGCCGCGATGCGAAGATCGAGCCGCTGCTGGAGCGCCGTGGCTTGAACGGTAAATAAACGCCTTTACCGGCTTGGCCGGTGATGTATATAAATGGCTGCCAAGCAATTGGCAGCCATTTTTATTTGGCAATTCCGTTTGTAAACCGTGGTAAACCGCGCAGTTGGCGGGATGCGCCACAGGATCGCCCATGTTGGATGACGCCCGTGTGACAGGCTGCTATGATCTGCCACTGGCCCGCGATGCGATCGCGGTTCTTCTCCGCGCTTCCTGAAAGATGTCATGATCCGTCCACAACTGCTCGTCATCGCCGCCAGCGTCATGCTGGCCCACGCCGCTCCTTCCGCCCTGGCCGCCGCTGCCGCACCCGCCGCCGCCATCAGCGCCCAGAATCCCCTGTTGAAAGTCAGCCCGCTGCCGTTCCAGATGCCGCAGTTCGGCCTGATCAAGGATGGTCACTATGCGCCGGCGTTTGCCGAAGGCATGAAACGCCAGCTGGCCGAAGTCCATGCGATCGCCAGCAACCGCCAGCCGGCCACGTTCGAGAACACCATCGTGGCCCTGGAGCGCACGGGACAGCTGCTGCACCGCGTGCAGAGCATCTTCAGCAACATGACCTCGACCAATACCAATGCCGTGCTGGAAGCGGTGGAAGTGGACGTGTCGCCCAAGCTGGCCGCACATGGCGACGCCATCACCCTGAATCCGAAACTGTTTGCCCGCATCGACACCCTGTACGCCAAGCGCGACAAGCTGGGCCTCGATGCCGAATCCTTGCGCCTGCTCGAGCGCTATCACACGGATTTCGTGCGCGCCGGCGCCAAGCTGTCCGATGCGGACAAGGAAAAACTGAAAGCCTATAACGCCGAGCAGGCGGGCCTGGAAACGGCCTTCGCGCAAAACGTGCTGAAGGAAACGAATGCGAAGAGCATCGTCGTCGACACGCGCGCCGAGCTGGCGGGCATGACGGACAGCGATATCGATACGGCCGCCGCGGCCGCCAAGGAACGGGGCTTGAACGGCAAGTTCGTCATCGCCCTGGTCAACACCAGCGGCCAGCCGCCGCTGGCCGTATTGACGGATCGCAAGACGCGTCAGCGCCTGACGGACGCCTCGCTGAACCGGGGCAGCCAGGGCGGCGAGTTCGACAACCGCGCCATCGTGTTGAAGCTGGCCAAATTGCGCGCCGAACGGGCCACTTTGCTCGGTTACGCCAACTACGCCGCCTATGCGCTGGAAGACCAGACGGCCAAGACCACGACGGCCGTCAATACCCTGCTGTCGGAACTGGCCAAACCGGCCGTCGCCAATGCGCGCCGCGAAGCGGCCGACCTGCAGCACATCGTCGATGCGGAAAAGGGCGGTTTCCAGGTGGCAGCGGCCGACTGGGCCATCTACACGGACAAGCTGCGCAAGCAACGTTTCAATTTTGATGAAAACGAGCTGAAGCCGTACCTGGAACTCAACAGCGTGCTGAACAACGGCGTCTTCTTTGCCGCGAACAAGTTGTACGGCATCAGTTTCAAGGAACGCAAGGATCTGCCGGTGTACAACCCGGACGTGCGCGTCTACGACGTTCTGGATGCCAACGGCAAGCCGCTGGCCCTGTTCATCGCCGACTTCTATGCGCGCGGCAACAAGCATGGCGGCGCGTGGATGAATGAATACGTGTCGCAATCGTCCTTGATGGGCACGCATCCTGTCATCGCCAACCAGTTGAACATTCCCAAGCCGCCCGCCGGCCAGCCGACACTCTTGACGTTCGATGAAGTGACGACTATGTTCCACGAATTCGGCCATGCGCTGCACGGCATGTTCTCGAACGTGAAATACCCGCGCTTTGCCGGCACCAGCGTGCCGAGCGACTTCGTCGAGTACCCGTCGCAAGTCAATGAAATGTGGGCGATCTGGCCGGAAGTGCTGCAAAACTACGCCAAGCACTACCAGAGCGGCGCGGCCATGCCGCAGGCATTGCTCGACAAGGTCACGGCGGCGAAGAAATTCAACCAGGGTTTCATGACCACCGAGTACCTGTCGGCGGCCTTGCTGGACCAGCGCTGGCACCAGCTGGCGCCGAGCCAGATCCCGACCGACGTGCTGGCATTCGAGGCGGCATCGCTGAAAGACGCGGGTGTCGACTACGCACCCGTGCCGCCGCGCTACCGCACCACGTACTTCTCGCACAGTTTCTCGGGCGGCTACTCGGCGGCATACTATGCCTACCTGTGGTCGGAAAAGCTGGATGCGGAATCGGTCAACTGGTTCAAGGAAAACGGCGGCCTGACGCGCAAGAATGGCGACTGGTTCCGCAGCAAATTGCTGTCGCGCGGCGGCAGCGTCGATGCGCTGCAGCTGTTCCGTGACTTCCGCGGCCGCGACGCCACCGTGGAACCGCTGCTGGAACGCCGCGGCTTGAACGCGAAGTAAGCAAGCTCGTGGGCCTCAATAATTCCAGAATTCGTTGAGGTCATCCTGATATTCCGAATCGGGATAGAGCGGCTGGCGCGGCGGGCGTTCCGGCATGGGGTAGCCGTGCTTGCGCGTCCAGGCGCGCAGGTCGGCAATCACGCCGGGCCGCTCGCCGGCCGGGCATTCGTGCAGGCATAGCCACTGCTTGCCCTGCATGCCGATGACGGGTTTGGGCGGGTCTTCAAAGCGAGACCAGCCCACCAGTTCGCCAATGAAGTTGCCGCGCTTGCTGTAGGTGGTGACGTCGATATACGGTTGCCCGGGGTCGTACAGCTGGGCGGTCCATTCGCGGCAGCCGACATGGCCGCGGAAGTCGTCTGATTGCCAATAAGCACCATAGCGATGAGAGTCCAGGGTGGTGCACACGGCTGGCGAAAAGCTGACATCCCCAGGAATGCCTTGGTCCCAATCGGCAAATGCGTATGGCTTGCTGGCCGGATCGCTAGTGCGGATCAGGACCAGACTTTCAATAATGGAGCGCCTGGCGTTGAACTGGGACAGGAAGGGATCGGTATTGAGCACACGGCCATGCTCATCGAACGAGATAGAGAGCGTTGAAATTGCTACCGTCTTTGATGCAATGATGCTAGCCGTGGATGAAAATAGTGCGATGGCATCAAGATAAAGCAAGCTTTTCCCATTTTTGCCGTCTGAGCGATTGAATTTTTCGGCTGACTTGAACTCTGCTTTCATGCCTGCGGCCGTATCGATCAAAAGCACATAACGTATTTTCCAAGGAACATCTAACCATTCCCGCGAAGGATCACGTTCCACTGTGGCTGGGGAGGCGTGCACGCCGCTAACCGCGTACATTAAGGCAATCACGGCACAAAAGAAGCGATGGCTCATCATGTTTCCATTGTATTGATCGTTGGGTAAAGGCATGATTCGCAGTGTTTCGTTCGGACGGCAAACACCTGCCTGCCTCGATGATCGTGATTTCCTTCAGTAATTCCAGAATTCGTTGAGGTCATCCTGATATTCCGAATCGGGATAGAGCGGCTGGCGCGGCGGGCGTTCTGGCATGGGGTAGCCGTGCTTGCGCGTCCAGGCGCGCAGGTCGGCAATCACGCCGGGCCGTTCGCCGGCCGGGCATTCGTGCAGGCATAGCCACTGCTTGCCCTGCATGCCGATGACGGGTTTGGGCGGGTCTTCAAAGCGCGCCCAGCCCACCAGCTCGCCAATGAAGTTGCCGCGCTTGCTGTAGGTGGTGACGTCGATATACGGTTGCCCGGGGTCGTACAGCTGGGCGGTCCATTCGCGGCAGCCGACATGGCCGCTAGGGTCGTCCTTTTTCCAGTTAATCTCATAGCGAAAGGCATCGAGAGTGGTACAGACGGCAGGTGAAAATGATATGTCGCCAGGTATGCCCTGATCCCAATTTGCAATCTTGTAAGGCTTTTCATAGGGTTCGTTGTTGCGGGTAAGGACGAGGCTGCGGATGAGGGATATCTTGCCGGTATATTGCGACAACACAGGATCGTTGTTTATAACGCGGCCATTGCGATCAAACGAGATCAGCACGGTGGCAGTATGCGCGGTCTTCGAAGTGATAACTTGCGTCGATTGCGTAAAGAGCTCTTTGGCGTTCAGGTAAACATAGGGTTCTGATTGTTTACCGTCCAAGGCATTACGTTTTTTTGCAAATTGAACACTCCGCCTCATGTACTTTTGCGCATCCATGAACAAGACGTAGCGAATTTCCCAGCGCTTATCGAGCCACTCTCTGGATGGATCACGTTTTTTTGTCGGGGATGCTGCGTGAGTGGCGCTGGCTGCAAAGATCAGTGCTGCAAGCACGCGGAAGAAGAAAGTGACGTTCATAAAATATTCGGCTCTTTCACAGTGATGTGCAGATGATGTGCGTGTGTTTTCTCGTTGTCGTTGCGCTGCTCGTTTGCTACTTGGGGGTGCAGGTCGCCAGTATCCGGCTCCATGTACCAAGGATCGAAGACCTGTGTTATTGATGGATTTTTTTCTAATCGATCCCGCATGGCATTCAGGAGCTTTGGCTCGTGCTGCTCTCGCTCCTTGTCCCATTTACGACTGTACAGGCATGGCCGCGAGGGGCGTCTGATTGCCAATAAGCACCGTAGCGATGAGAGTCCAGGGTGGTGCACACGGCTGGCGAAAAGCTGACATCACCAGGAATGCCTTGGTCCCAATCGGCAAATGCGTATGGTTTGCTGGTCGGATCGCTGGTGCGGATCAGGACCAGACTTTCAATAATGGAGCGCCTGGCGTTGAACTGGGACAGAAAGGGATCGGTATTGAGCACACGGCCATGCTCATCGAACGAGATAGAGAGCGTTGAAATTGCTACCGTCTTTGATGCAATGATGCTAGCCGTGGATGAAAATAGTGCGATGGCATCAAGATAAAGCAAGTTTTCCCCATTTTTACCGTCTGAGCGATTGAATTTATTGGCTGACTTGAACTCTGCTTTCATGCCTGCGGCAGTATCGATCAAAAGCACATAACGTATTTTCCAAGGAACATCTAACCATTCCCGCGAAGGATCACGTTCCACTGTGGCTGGGGAGGCGTGCACGCCGCTAACCGCGTACATTAAAGCAATTACGGCACAAAAGAAGCGATGGCTCATCATGTTTCCATTGTATTGATCGTTGGGTAAAGGCATGATTCGCAGTGTTTCGTTCGGACGGCAAACACCTGCCTGCCTCGATGATCGTGATTTCCTTCAGTAATTCCAGAATTCGTTGAGGTCATCCTGATATTCCGAATCGGGATAGAGCGGCTGGCGCGGCGGGCGTTCCGGCATGGGGTAGCCGTGCTTGCGCGTCCAGGCGCGCAGGTCGGCAATCACGCCGGGCTGCTCGCCGGCCGGGCATTCGTGCAGGCATAGCCACTGCTTGCCCTGCATGCCGATGACGGGTTTGGGCGGGTCTTCAAAGCGTGACCAGCCCACCAGTTCGCCAATGAAGTTGCCGCGCTTGCTGTAGGTGGTGACGTCGATATACGGCCGTCCGGGGTCGTACAACTGGGCGGTCCATTCGCGGCAGCCGACATGGCCGCGAGGATCCCGTGCTTGCCAATAAGCGTAATATCTGAAGGAGTCCAAGGTGGTGCACACGGCCGGAGAAAAGCTGGTATCGCCGGGGATGCCTTGGTTCCAATCAGCAATCTTATATGGTTTTTCGGTGGAGTCGTGGGTACGGATCAAGACCAAACTGTTGATTCGTGACAGCTTTCCGGTGAATTGCGACAGTAAACTGCTGCTGTTCACAACGTGTCCGTCTTGATCAAATAGGAAAAGGGAGGTAGCCATATCTCTCGACTTCGCATTAATAACATGCGTAGATTCTGCAAAGAGTTCATAGACGCTAAGATAAAGACGGGATCCGTTTTGGATGCTGTCTGCTGCGTTAACTTTCTTGCCGAAAACAATATTTTCTTTCATGTGTTTATTTGCATTCAGGAACAAGATATAGCGCATTGTCCATGGTACGTCGCGCCACTCTCTGGATGGGTCTCGTTCTTTTGCCGGGGATGTTGCGTGGGCGCTTGCCATAGAGAACACGGTCACAAGCAAGAGAAAGGGAAAAGAAGATTTCATAAAATTTTTGACTCTTTCACAGTGATATGAAGATGATGCGCATGCGTTTTTTCGTTATCGCTGCGTTGTTTGTTTGCTATTTTTGGGTGCTGATCGCCAGTATTGGATTCCATGTACCAAGGATCGAAGACCTGTGTTATTGATGGATTTTTTTCTAATCGATCACGCATGGCATTCAGGAGCTTTGGCTCGTGCTGCTCTCGCTCCTTGTCCCATTTACCTTTTGCTTCACTGACTCTGTCAGTGTTATCGGTGCCCCTGCTTCTGGATGTTGTGATTTTATGATCTTCATGTGCTTGCTGTTCTGCAACTATGTATTCGTGATATAGCTGTTTCTCCAATTCACCGACATTCGGATTCCTGCCCCCCGCGCCAGTCAGCCCGACGCGGTTGATGTGCACTGCTTGACTGGCGTTGGCGATGTAGACGATATCGAGCCCCAGGCCGGCGCGGTGGGCGATTGAACCGAGCATGGGCCGCCAGCACGAAGTCACATGCACTTCGGTGACGTCGGCCTTGTGCGCTTCGCTGAGCAGGGCGGCGAAGGCGGCCGGGTGGGTGCGCGGCAGCACGTCCTTGAGCAGGGAGCAGTAGGTGATGTTGGCGCGCGCATTCTCGGAGTCGGCGAAGGCGACGCGCAAGGCATGCGCCGGGGTCGTGTCGCTGGCGGGAAACTGGACCAGCAGTTGCGCGGCGGGCAGGCCGCTGTAGATGGCGCGCACGGCGACGCGCACGGCGGGCGGAGTTTCTGGCGGCAGGATGGCGTCGGCTTGCGCCGCGGTATACAGATGCGAAATCTGCATCCAGATGTCACCCGTCAGCAGGGCCTTGTAGCAATCGACGGCGCGCTCGCCGGGCTTGCCCGCCTGGCGCGTGAGCGATGTGCCCACCACGGCGCGCGCATGGCCGATGCGGCCTTGCTTTTCCGTGATGAGGACCTCGGCGTCATGCTCGCCCACTTGCAGCGCATACACGGGTTCTCGCCGAAAATCGGGGTGCACATCGCTGTTGAGAAACAAGGCGACGCGCGCCCCCGGTGCCACCAGCAACTCGATGCTGCGCTTGCTGCCGCTCAGCTTGCACAGTCTGGCTTCGGCTTCCTGCACCTTGCCATCGATCGATACGCGATACGGCAGCGCAAGGTCGCGTTTCGTCGCGCTCGTATCGAAGACGTAGCGCACCTTGCGCCGGGCGCTGACATTGACCGTCGTCAAGGAAGTGCTTGCCGCCAGCGTGCCGGTCGCGGCGGGTGTCGCTTCAGTCATGCTCGCCGCCAGGCTCCGTTGCCGGGACCGCTGCTTCGCTTTCCCAGAATAACTGGACGCTGGCCGGGTCGTGGCCGCTGACCGTCCCGGTACGGCCGTCGCTGTCGGTCACGCCGCGTACCATGCGTCCATCAGGCAACAGCATGCGGTACGGCAGGCCCGCCACCGGTGCGCCCGACGCTTCATCGAGCGCGCGGAAGGCCGCGCTGTAGTTGCCCGCGGCGGCAGCGGGCGCCATGGTGGCCGCTACTGTTGCCGATGCAGCCGCTGGCGCATCGTCGATCTGCATCGTATGCTGGGTCGCCATCAGCTTGGCGCCGCATGCCGTGCGCATGCCATCGACGGCGGTGCCGATGCCGGCATACGTATGAAAATCCAGGCCTTCGGCGATGGGAAAGTTGCCCTTGCATTTGGGGCAGAAGGTCATGTGACCCCGCCGCGCCACCTGGCGCCCGTTGGTGGTCACGTTGGCATTGCCTTCCAGCACTTTACCGCCGTGGCTGGTGGGATCGCCCTTGCAGATGACGGCGCGCATCATTTGCTTCTCCTGCAGAAACAAAAGTTTCAATGTAACGGGCTGGGGAATTGGCAATCTGATCTGGCGCAAGTGACATGCCTTGCGGGAGCGGATGGGCAAGAGGATTTATGGCAGAATCGTGCCTGCCAACTTTTACGAGTAAGATAAAGCCATGAGCAAGGAACTGCAGGGTCTCACGCTGGAAACCATCCTGACGCGTCTACAATGCCATTACGGCTGGGATGGTCTGAGCAAGCATATCGATATCAATTGCTTCATCAGCGATCCCAGCATCAAGTCGAGCCTGAAGTTTTTGCGCAAGACCCCGTGGGCCAGGAGCAAGGTGGAACAGCTGTACCTGGACACGCAATTTACTGACTGACAGGAAAAAGATATGGATAGCAAACTCAAGGAATCGCTGCAACAGCTGCAATCGACCATCGCATCTGGCGATCCTGTGGATGAAGAACTGCATGGTTTGCTGCAAAAACTCGATGGCGACATCCAGTTGCTGCTGGAAAAGCGCGCCGCGCAGGAACAGGAAGAAGAGTCGACCACGTATGGACTGGCCGAGCGCAGCCAGGAACTGTCGGCCAAATTCGCCGTCAAGCATCCGAAACTGGAGCCGGCGCTGCGGGAATTGGGCGAGATTCTCGCCAATATGGGGATTTGACCGGGGCCAGTCGCTACGCGATCGCAATGCGCCCCACTGGGCCGCATTGCCCCGACGGGTCCGCCCCGTTTCTCCCAAGTAATTGAAAAATAAACGTTTTTTGTACTGAAATCCAACAGTAAAAAGCAGGCCGTCAGGTTGGAAATGGCCAATTCCGGTACAATCCGTACCCTATGAGCTCCCCTACCAATTTATTTGCGACCGTTCCCAAGCGGTCTGCCCGCGCTGCCGTGGCGCCTTTCCTGCCGATGTCGCGTACCGAGATGGACGCGCTGGGCTGGGACCAGTGCGACGTCATCCTCGTCACGGGCGACGCCTACATCGACCATCCGAGTTTCGGCATGGCCCTGGTCGGCCGCCTGCTCGAAGCGCAGGGTTACCGCGTCGGCATCATCAGCCAGCCGGACTGGCTGTCGGCGGACGCCTTCCGCATCCTCGGCAAGCCGCGTTTGTACTACGGCATTACGGCCGGCAACATGGATTCCATGGTCAACCAGTACACGGCCGACCGCAAGATCCGCTCCGACGACGCCTACACGGCGAATGCCGAACCGAACAAACGCCCGGACCGCGCCGTCACCGTCTACGCCCAGCGCGCGCGCGAAGCGTATTCCGACGTGCCCATCGTCATCGGCAGCATCGAGGCGTCCTTGCGCCGCATCGCCCATTACGATTACTGGTCGGACAAGGTCCGCCGTTCCGTCTTGCCCGATTCCAAGGCCGATTTGTTGATCTTTGGTAATGCCGAACGGGCGCTGGTCGACCTGACGCACCGCCTGGCCGCCGGCGAAGCGATCAAGGATATCCGCGACTTGCGCGGCACGGCCTTCATGGTGCCGTCTGGCTGGCTGCCCGGCGACGACTGGGGCGTGCACAATTCCACCCGCGTCGACGTGCCCGGCAAGATCGATCCGCACTACAGCCCCTATGAGATGGTGCAGGAAGACAAGACCGCCTGCGCCACGGAAAATGCGTCGAAATCGGCCGAAGTCATCAAGCCCATCCGCATCATGAGCCGCGAAGAGCGCCTGGCCATGGCCAAGGAAAAGCACGACAAGACCGTGGTGCGCCTGCCTGCCTACGACGTCGTCAAGGATGACCCCGTGATGTATGCGCACGCCTCGCGCGTGTTCCACCTGGAATCGAATCCCGGCAATGCGCGCGCCATGGTGCAGGCGCACGGCGAACGCGACGTGTGGCTCAACCCGCCGCCGCTGCCGCTGGCCATGGACGAGATGGATGGCGTGTACGACATGAACTACGCGCGCGCACCGCACCCGAGCTATGGCAAGGCGCACATCCCCGCCTGGGAAATGATCCGCTTTTCCGTCAACATCATGCGCGGCTGCTTCGGCGGCTGCACCTTCTGCTCGATCACGGAGCATGAAGGCCGCATCATCCAGAGCCGTTCGGAACCGTCGATCCTGCGCGAAATCGAGCATATCCGCGATAAAACCAAGGGCTTTACGGGCACCATTTCCGATATGGGTGGCCCGACGGCGAATATGTACCGCCTCGCCTGCAAGGAAAAAGAGATCGAAGTGTCGTGCCGCCGCCTGTCCTGCGTGTACCCGTCCATCTGCGTCAACCTGGGCACGGACCACAGCAAGCTGATCTCGCTGTACCGCAAGGCGCGCGCCATTCCCGGCATCAAGAAAGTGCTGATCAGCTCGGGCTTGCGCTATGACCTGGCCGTGCGTTCGCCCGAGTACGTCAAAGAGCTGGTGACACACCACGTCGGCGGCTTGCTGAAGATCGCGCCCGAGCACACGGAAGAGGGCACCCTGTCGAAGATGATGAAGCCCGGTATCGGCGCCTACGATGAATTCAAGGAAATGTTCGACCGTTTCTCCCTGGAAGCGGGCAAGAAGCAGTATCTGATTCCCTACTTCATCGCCGCCCATCCGGGCACGACGGATACGGACATGCTGAACCTGGCCCTGTGGCTGAAGAAAAACAATTTCAAGCTGGACCAGGTGCAAACCTTCATGCCCACGCCGATGGCCATGGCGACGACCATGTATCACACGCGCAAGAATCCCTTGCGCAAGGTCACGGCGGATTCGGAAGTGGTGGAAACGGCCCGCAGCGGCAAGATCCGCCGCACCCATAAAGCGTTCCTGCGCTACCAGGACCCGGCCAACTGGCCGATCCTGCGCGAGGCGCTGGTCAACATGGGCCGTGGCGACTTGATCGGCAATGGCGACAAGCATCTGATACCGGCCTGGACCTCGTCGGAATCGGGCGGCCTGGCCGCGGGCGAACGCAGCCGCCAGACGCATGGCGCCGGCACGCCGGACAAGTTCAAGGTCACGCCGGGCAAGAACCGCATCGCCCTGGGCGGCACGGCGGCGGCGCCCAAGGCGACGGCCGTCGAGTCGAAAGTGCGTCCGTCGATCTTGTCGACCATCAAGACGAAGGCCAAGCCGGCCGCCGTGCCGGTGGGCCGTGGCGCCAAGCCGGCCGCCAAGGGCGGCACGCCGGTCCGCAGCGGGCGCCGCTGAGTTTTCACCGTTGCAACCAGAACCCGGCCTGCGCGCCGGGTTTTTTTATGCCCGGCAGCCTTGCCCACGCATTTATCTTGACATCAAGATAGTATGCGTCCACACTGAATTTATCTTAACGTCGAGATAGTTCATGTCCACCTCTGCTGCCCGCCCCGCCCGGGGCGATATCGTGCTCACGGCGCTGGCGCCCCTGATCTGGGGTTCCACGTATATCGTCACGTCCGAACTGCTGCCGCCGCACCGGCCCTTCACGGCAGCGCTGATCCGCGTGCTGCCGGCCGGCCTGCTGTTGCTGCTGCTCATGCGGCGCCTGCCCGCGCGGCGCGACTGGGGCCGCGTGCTGATCCTGTCCGCCTTGAATATCGGCGTGTTCCAGGCGCTGCTGTTCGTGGCCGCCTACCGCTTGCCCGGCGGCCTGGCGGCCGTGGTGGGCGCCATCCAGCCGCTGCTGGTGATGGGCCTGGCCTGGGGCGTGGAAGGGCGCCGTCCGGGCCGCCTGGCCTTGCTGGCCAGCGTGCTGGGCGTGGCCGGCATGGGCGTGCTGCTGCTGTCGCCGCGCACCGTGTGGGAACCCGTCGGCATCGCCGCCGCGCTCGGCGGCACGGCCTGCATGGCGGCCGGCACCTACCTGACACGGCGCTGGAAGCCGGACTTGCCCGTGCTGGCGCTGACGGGCTGGCAATTGCTGCTGGGCGGCCTGATGCTGGCGCCCGTCGCTTGGCTGGCGGATGCCCCGTTGCCGCCGCTGTCGCTGCAGCAAGTATTGGCTTACGCCTACCTGTGCCTGGCCGGCGCGCTGCTGGCCTACGCCTTGTGGTTCCGCGGCATCGCCAGGCTGTCGCCCGTGGCCGTCTCCTCGCTGGGGCTGCTCAGTCCGCTGATGGCGGTGGTGCTGGGCTGGGCCCTGCTGGGGCAAGCCATGACGGGGTTGTCCACGCTGGGCTTGCTGATGGTGCTGGCCAGCGTGCTGGCCGTGCAGTGGGCCAGCGCCAGGCCGGCAGCCTAGCTTGTTGTTTCCGCGTCCTGTGGCGGGCGTGCGCCGGTGTTTCAGGCAATAATGTCCCAAACAACAGGGGGACAGACGCATGACGACCCGCCATCGCCAGGCTGCCGCGCAACAGGGTAGCCTGTATGCCATCCTCGTGCTGGCGACATTCCTGATGGGATCGAGCTTTATCGCCGGCAAGATCCTGCTGGCCGATGGCTATCCCGCCCTGCTGCTGGTGGGCTGGCGCTTCCTGCTTGCCGCGCTGGCCACCTTGCCCCTGCTCTGGCTGCAGAGCAAACCGGTGCCGGGGCTGGTGCGCCTGCGCGACCTCGATGCGCGGGGCGCGGCCATCGTCGTGCTGATCGGCCTGCTGCAAACGGCTGCCGTGATGGGCTTGCTGTTTCTCTCCATGCGCACCATCTCGGCCGCCACGGCCGCCATCTTGCTGTTTACCAATCCGCTGTGGGTGGCGCTGCTGGGACGCCTGTTCCTGGGCGAGCAGCTGCATGCTAGCCGCGTCGTGGGCCTGCTGCTGGGCATCGCGGGCGTGGCCCTGTCCGTGGGCTGGCACAGTCATGCGGACGGCGGCGCCGGGCAATGGCAGGGCGAAGCGATCGGCCTGCTGGCGGCCTTTTGCTGGGCCCTGGCCACCATCGTCAACAAGCGGGCCAACCTGCCCGTGGCCAGCTGGCCGCTGAGCTTTGCGCAAATGCTGACGGGGGCGCTGGCCTTGCTGGCCATCGCCTACGGCCTGGGCCAGCGCTGGCCCGCGCACACCAGCGCCAGCCAGTGGGCCTGCTTCCTGTGGCTGGCCATTCCCGCCTCGACCGGCTCCTTCGGCCTGTGGTTCGTGGCCCTGAAGCGCGGCGGCGCCAGCCGCACCAGCAGTTTCCTGTTCCTCGCGCCGCTGTTTACGGTGGGGTTGTCGTATTGCATCCTCGGGACGCGGCTGACGTGGTGGCAGGGCTGCGGTGCCGTGTTGATCTGTACTTCCCTCCTGCTGGTGAACCGGATCAGATTGCCGTCCTAGCCCCTGGCCGCGCTTTTTTGCTGCACCGCACATACTGTTTTGCTTGCACTGGAATAGGGCATTGAGGCACTATTCGCTTCGCGCAAACGTTTGCGCACCGTGAAATTCCAAAAAAGCATGGTGTAGACATGCTTGCCCAACAAACTCTGGAGACGCTCATGACATCCCGTATTCGCCTGAAAATGATTGCCGCCGCTGCCCTCGTGTGCGCCCTGCCTGCCTTGCCGGCGATGGCGCAGACGGCAGCGAAGCCGAAGGTTGCACTGGTGATGAAGTCGCTCGCCAATGAATTTTTCCTGACCATGGAAAATGGCGCCAAGGCGCACCAGAAGGCCAATGCCGCCAAGTACGACCTGCTGTCGAACGGCATCAAGGATGAAACGGATACGTCGAGCCAGATCAAGCTGGTCGAGCAGATGATCGTCTCGCGCGTCAACGCGCTGGTGATCGCGCCGGCCGACTCGAAGGCGCTGGTGCCGGTGCTGAAAAAAGCCATCGACGCGGGCATCATCGTCGTTAATATCGACAACAAGCTCGACGATGGCGCCCTGAAAGAGAAGGGCATCACCGTGCCGTTCGTCGGCCCGGACAACCGCAAGGGCGCCAAGGTGGTCGGCGACTACCTGGCCAAGCAAATTAAAAAAGGCGACCCGGTCGGCATCATCGAAGGCGTGTCCACCACCTATAACGCACAGCAGCGCACCCTGGGTTTCCAGGACGCCATGAACGCGGCCGGTGCGAAAGTCGTCAGCGTGCAGTCGGGCCAGTGGGAAATCGCCCCCGCCAACACGGTGGCCGCCGCCATGCTGAACGCCAATCCGAATATCAAGGCTTTGCTGTGCGGTAATGACAACATGGCCATCGGCGCCATTTCCGCCATCAAGGCGGCCGGCAAGACGGGCAAAGTCCTGGTCGTCGGCTACGACAACATCAACGCCATCAAGCCGATGCTGGCCGATGGCCGCGTGCTGGCTACCGCCGACCAGTTCGGTTCGCAGCAAGCCGTGTTCGGCATCGAAGCCGTGCTGAAAGCGCTGGCGCAGAAGAAGAAACAGTCCGAGCTGGGCGGCACCATCGAAACCAAGGTCGAACTGGTCGCCAAGGGCGCCAAGTCCTGATCGTCTGATCCCGCCGGGGCCAGCGCCCGCGTCTCTGTCCGAGCGCGCGGCGCCGGCCCCGCTGCCATTTTTTCGCGGAGTTTACACGCATGCCTACCGACATCCCCCCGGCGCCCTCAGCCGCCATCCCTCTATTGACCCTGGACAACATCGGCAAGTCCTATGTCGGCCCCGTGCTGGGCGGCGTGGGCTTGCGCTTCGCCCCGGGCCAGGTGCTGGCGCTGACGGGCGAGAACGGCGCGGGCAAGAGCACCCTGTCGAAGATCATCTGCGGCCTGGAGCAAGCCACGACGGGCACGATGCTGCTCGACGGCAAGCCTTACCAGCCCGCCTCGCGCGGCGCCGCCGAGGCGCTGGGCATCCGCATGGTGATGCAGGAACTCAATTTGATTCCCACCCTGTCGATCGCGGAAAACCTGTACCTGAAAAACCTGCCGCAGCGTTTCGGCTTCATCGACCGCAACCGCCTGGAGCGCGACGCGCGCGTACAGATGGAGCAAGTCGGCCTGGGCGGCCTCGACCCGTGGACCCTGGTCGGCGAGCTGGGCATCGGCCACCAGCAAATGATCGAAATCGCGCGCAATTTAATTGGTTCCTGCCGTTTGCTGGTGTTGGATGAGCCGACGGCCATGCTGACGCACCGCGAAGTGGAATTGCTGTTCCTGCAGATCGAACGCCTGAAGGCCGAAGGCGTGTGCATCATCTATATTTCCCACCGCCTGGAAGAACTCAAGCGCGTGGCCGACCGCATCGCCGTGCTGCGCGACGGCCAGCTCGTGTGCGACGACGACATTGCCGGCCATTCCGCCGCCGACCTGGTCAGCCTGATGGTGGGCCGCTCGGCCGACGATGCCGTCGACCTGAGCGGGCGCACCATCGGCGCGCCGCTGCTGCGCGTGCGCGGCCTGGCGCGCGGCAAGGTGGTCCACCCGACGTCGTTCGACTTGCGCGCCGGCGAAATCCTCGGCATCGCCGGCCTGATCGGCTCGGGCCGCACGGAATTGCTGCGCCTGATCTTTGGCGCCGACCGCGCCGACGCCGGCGAGGTGTTCCTCGGCGACAGCGAAATTCCCGCCGCCTTGCACTCGCCGCAGGCAGCCGTAAAAGCCGGCATCGCCATGATCACGGAAGACCGCAAGGGCCAAGGTTTGTTGCTGCGCCAGTCCATCGCCATCAACACCACCCTGGCCTCGCTCGATACCGTCAGTGGCGCTGGCTGGCTCAACGACGCGGCCGAAACGTCGGTGGCCGACGACTATATTCAGCGCCTGGGCATCCGCTCGCGCAACAGCGCGCAAACGGTGGCCGAGCTCTCTGGCGGCAACCAGCAAAAGGTGGTGATCGCCCGCTGGCTGTACCGCGACTGCCCCGTGATGCTGTTCGACGAGCCCACGCGCGGCATCGATATCGGCGCCAAGTTTGATATTTATCAGGTGCTGGCCGAGCAGGCGCGCCAGGGCAAGGGCCTCGTCATCGTGTCGAGCGACTTGCGCGAACTGATGCTGATCTGCGACCGCATCGCCGTCATGAGCGCGGGCAGCATCGTCGACACCTTCGAGCGCGGCGCCTGGAGCCAGGACGCGCTGCTGTCGGCCGCCTTCTCCGGCTATTTGACCCCCAATTCCACCCCAGCTGCGGCCTGATCCGCCGGAAAGATTCCCATGACCACCCATTCCTCTCCTTCGTATCTGCAGCGCAGCCTGGCCGACCTGAAAAACTATGCGGGCCTGATCGGCGCCCTGCTGGCCATGTGCGTGCTGTTCTCGTTTGCCAGCGAAAACTTCTTTACCCTGGCGACCTTGAGTACCCTGTCGAACAACATCCCGACCCTGGTCGTGATGGCCGTCGGCATGACGTTTGTGCTGATCATCGGCGGCATCGACCTGTCGGTCGGTTCCGTGATGGCGCTGGCCGCGTCCGTGCTGTCCTTGGCCACCGTACACTGGGGCTGGCCCGTCTGGAGCGCGGCCCTGCTGGGCATGTTCGTCGCCGCCCTGTGCGGGGCCACGACGGGCCTGATTTCCGTCGGCTGGCGCATCCCCTCGTTCATTGTGTCCCTGGGCGTGCTGGAAATGGCACGCGGCCTGGCCTATCAAGTGACGAACTCGCGCACGGAATACATCGGCAGCGCCGTCGATGGCATCAGCTCGCCCATCGTCTTCGGCCTGTCGCCCGCCTTCATCGCTGCCATCGCCATCGTCGTCATCGGCCACCTGGTGCTCACGCGCACGGTGCTGGGACGCCACTGGATCGGCATCGGCACGAATGAAGAAGCCGTGCGTTTGTCCGGCATCAATACAAAACCGTCGAAGGTGCTGGTGTTTGCCCTGATGGGCTTTCTCGCCGGCGTGGGCGCGCTGTTCCAGGTGTCGCGCCTGGAAGCGGCCGACCCGAACGGCGGCGTGGGCATGGAATTGCAGGTGATCGCCGCCGTCGTGATCGGCGGCACGAGCCTGATGGGCGGACGCGGTTCCGTCATCAGCACCTTTATCGGCGTGCTGATCATTTCCGTGCTGGAAGCGGGCCTGGCGCAGGTGGGCGTGTCGGAACCCGTGAAACGCATCGTCACGGGCCTGGTGATCGTCGCCGCCGTCGTGCTCGACACTTACCGCCGCCGCGGCGAGCGTTCATAATACTGGCCCATGGCAACCATCAAACAAGTGGCGCAGGCAGCGGGGGTGTCGTTTACCACCGTGTCCCACGTCCTCAACAACACGCGCCCCGTCAGCGACGAGGCGCGCCGCGCCGTGCTGGCGGCCGTGGAACAATTGCATTACGTGCCCAGCGCGCTGGCGCGCTCCCTGCGCAGCCGCAGCACGGGCACCATCGGCCTGATCATTCCGAACAATACGAATCCGTATTTCTCGGAAGTGGCGCGCGGCATCGAAGACAGCTGCTACGCGGCCGGCTACAGCGTGATTTTGTGCAATTCCGATGACGATCCCGTCAAGCAGCGCGAGTACCTGAATGTGCTGCTGACCAAGCGCTGCGACGGTCTGATTTTGTCCGCGCTGGCCGACAGCGATGGCGAATTGCTGCGCAAGATGAAGGTGCCGGCCGTGCTGCTGGACCGCGCGCCTTGCGACCTGTCCATCGATGCCGTGGCCGTCGATAACCGCGCCGGCGGTTTTCTCGCCGCGCGCCACCTGCTGGGCCAGGGACGCCGCCGCATCGCCTGCATTGCCGGTCCCCGCGAAGTGAGCATTTCCAACGACCGTATCGATGGCGTGCGCGCCGTCATGGCGGACGCGGGCGTGGTCCTGGCCGACGCCCTGTGCGTACATGGCGATTTCACCAGCGCGGGCGGCTATGCGGCCGCGCTGGACTTGCTGGCGCTGCCGCCAGGCCAGCGTCCCGACGCCCTGTTCTGCTGCAATGACCTGATGGCCTTTGGCGCCCTGCGCGCGGCCGCCGAACGGGGTGTCCAGGTGCCCGTGGACCTGGCCGTCGTCGGCTTCGACGATATCGACCTGGCCAGCTTCGTGCATCCGCCCTTGAGCAGCGTGGCGCAAAATACGCGCGAACTGGGCCGCATCACGGCGCGCGTGCTGCTGGCGCGCATCGCCGACCCCGCCTTGCCGCGCCAGCAGCGCAGCATCGCGCCCGCACTGCACGTGCGCGGCTCCAGCGTGGCCGCCGCGCCTGTACCTTTTACTTCTCCTGCAACTGAACTGATGGGAATGACATCATGATCGTGGTTATCGGCAGCATCAATATGGACCTGGTCTTGCGCGTGCCGCGCATGCCCCTGCCCGGCGAAACCCTGACGGGCGGCGCATTTAGAACCATTCCTGGCGGCAAGGGCGCCAACCAGGCCGTGGCCTGCGCGCGCCTGAGCGGCAAGGTGGCAGGCGCCCAGCAAGTGGCCATGGTCGGCTGCGTGGGCGACGACGCGTTTGGCGCGACCCTGCGTGCGGCCCTCGTGGGCGACGGCATCATCGACAGCCACGTCACGACCTTGCCGGGCGTGGCGTCCGGCATCGCTTCCATCCTCGTCGACGACAATGGCCAGAACAGCATCGTGATTGCCGGCGGCGCCAACGATCTGTTGAGCCCCGCGCACATCGACGCTGCGAAAGCGCTGATCGAACAGGCCGACATCGTCGTGCTGCAGCTGGAAACGCCGATGGCCACTGTCGTGCACGCCATCAAGCTGGCCCGCTCGCTGGGCAAGACCGTGGTGCTGAACCCGGCCCCGGCGGCCAGCCTGCCCGAGGGCGTGCTGGAACTGGTCGACTACCTGATTCCGAATGAAATCGAAGCGGCCATGCTGGCCGGCGTCAGCCCGGAAGGCGCGGATGCCCAGGCGCTGGCGGCTGCGCTGCAAAAGCTGGGCAGCGACAACGTCATCATCACCCTCGGCGCCAAGGGCGTGCACGCGGCCCTGTATGGCGGCGATTACACGTTCCCGGCCGAAGCGGTGCAAGCGGTCGACACGACGGCGGCCGGCGACACCTTCATCGGCGGTTTTGTGGCGGGCCTGGCGTCCGGCATGGACGAGGCGGAAGCGATTCAGCAAGGCCAGCGCGCTGCGGCCTGGAGCGTCACCAAGCCCGGTGCGCAAACCTCGATCCCCCACTTGCACGAGCTGTTCTGAGATCATGAAAAAGACTCCGCTGCTCAATATTGCGCTGTCGCAACTGATCGCCTCGCTCGGTCATGGCGACATGCTCGTCATCGGCGACGCGGGCTTGCCGTCGCAGCCGGGCGTGCCCCTGATCGACCTGGCCCTGACGCGCGGCATTCCCGGCTTCATCGATACCGTGAATACCGTGCTCAGCGAAATGCAGGTGGAATACCATGTGCTCGCCAGCGAATTGCCGCAGCATAATCCGGCCATGGCGGCCCAGGTGGCGGCCCTGGCCTTGCCCGATGCGCGCCAGGTGACGCACGAGGAGTTCAAGCAATTGAGCAAGGGCGCGCGCGCCATCGTGCGCACGGGCGAGTGCAGTCCGTATGCCAACATCATTTTGGTCGCTGGCGTCGTGTTCTAGCGCAAAGAATGACGCGATTGTTTGGCAAAAACATCAACGACATTGCTCTCAGTGAAATAATTGTCCATTGGCAAAATGGACGGCTACAATAGCTGTATCCTGCCGGCCCGGCAGTTACCTGATGGTTTCCTGCCATGCCGATGCAAGCATTGCGCGCTGTTCGTGCCCCCTTGCCGCCGCGCACAGGCAGGCGCGGACTCGCCGGGTGCGTCTTGCTGGCGCTGCTATGCTGCTGGGTTACACCGGCCCGGGCGCTGGAGCGCGTC
Organism: Janthinobacterium sp. GW822-FHT07H11; assembly: GCF_058798615.1. Classification (NCBI taxonomy): domain Bacteria; kingdom Pseudomonadati; phylum Pseudomonadota; class Betaproteobacteria; order Burkholderiales; family Oxalobacteraceae; genus Janthinobacterium; species Janthinobacterium sp. GW822-FHT07H11. Next base: position 107,601 of record NZ_CM179507.1, on the reverse strand, counting down.
GTCCTGCAGCTGAGCTTTAGCCACCAATTCCAGTTTGCCGGCTATTACGCGGCCATCGAGCAAGGCTATTACCGCGACGCGGGCCTGGACGTCCAGCTGCGCGAGGGCGGCGACGGCAAGCGGGCCGAAGCGGCCGTGCTGTCGGGACAGGCCGAGTATGGCGTGGGCAACAGCAGTCTCTTGCTGAGCCGCATGGCCGGCAAGCCGCTGGTGGTGCTGGCCGTCGTGTTCCAGCATTCGCCCGGCGTGCTGTTGATGCGCCAGCACGGCGGCGCGCCGGACGTGCACCGGCTGGCCGGTGCCGCCGTGATGCTCGGTTCGCCTGCGGATGTGCCGGCCGCTTCCGATGAAGTCTCGCTCTTCCTGCGGAAAATGGGTGTCGACGGGGCCAGCCTGCGGCGCTTGCCGCCCACGCACCGGATCGAGGACTTGATCGACGGCAAGGTCGAGGCGATTGCCGCGTATTCCACCAACGAACCGGACTACCTGGACCGGGCGGGATTTCCCTATTACCAGTTTACGCCGCGCACGGCCGGCATCGATTTCTACGGCGACAACCTGTTTACCAGCGAGCACGAACTGCGCCGCCATCCCGAGCGCGTGAAAGCGTTCCGCGCCGCCAGCCTGCGCGGCTGGCAATACGCGATGGCGCACCGCGAGGAAATGGCGCAACTGATCCACGTCAAGTACAGCCAGCGCCACGACCACGATCACCTGCTGTACGAGGCGCAGCAGATGGAATTGCTGCTGCAGCCCGTGCTGGTGGAGCTCGGCTACATGAATCCGCAGCGCTGGCAGCACATCGCCGACACCTATGCCACCATGGGCGTGCTGCCGCGCAATGCCACGGACAGCCGCGCCTACCAGGGTTTCCTGTACCACCCTGTGCCGGGCGCGGATCTCGGCTGGCTGTACCTGTCGCTGGGCGTGGCGGGCAGCCTGCTGGCGGTGGGGGCCGCATTTCACTTCAGCAGCCTGTCGCGCGAACGCCGCCGCACGGAGGAAACCATCCGCCAGGGCGAATTGCGCTTTCGCACCATGTTCGAGGAAGCACCCATGGGCATCGCCCTGATCGATACCCTGAGCGGCCGCTTCCGCGACATCAATCCGCGCTACCTGGCCATCGCCGGGCGCAGCCTGGAGCACATGAAGCAGAGCAGCTGGATGGAGATCAGCCATCCCGACGATGTGGCCAGCGAACAGGAACAGGTGGCGCAGTTGCTGGCGCACCGCATCGCCGGTTTCCGCCAGGCCAAGCGCATCGTGCGTCCCGATGGCGGCGTGGTGTGGGTCGACGCCTCGGTGACGGCCATCGAGACGGTGCGCCATGGCGGCCCGCATCACCTGTGCATGCTGGAGGACGTGACGGACAAGCGCCAGTCGGAAGCGCTGATCTGGCAGCAAGCCAATTTCGATGCACTGACGCAATTGCCGAACCGGCGCATGTTCCACGAGCGGCTGCGCCTGGCGCTGGCCCAGGCCCGCCGCGACGCGAGCCGCGTGGCCATCCTGTTCATCGATCTCGACCATTTCAAGGAAGTCAACGATACGCTGGGACACCACCAGGGCGACATCCTGCTGATCGAGGCGGCGCGGCGCATCCGCGTGGGCGTGCGCGAGACGGATACGGTGGCGCGCCTGGGCGGCGACGAATTCACGGTGATCCTGTCCGACCTCGACGACTTGCAGCAGGTCGACCGCATCGCGCGGCAAATCCTCGACGGCTTGCTGGCGCCGTTCGTGCTGGGCCAGGAGCAGGCGTTCGTGTCGGCCTCGATCGGCATCACCCTGTATCCCGATGACGCGGCCAATATCGAAGACTTGCTCAAGCATGCGGACCAGGCCATGTATGTGTCGAAAGGGGCGGGGCGCAACCGCTACAGTTACTTTACGCCCGCGCTGCAGGTGGCGGCCGTCAACCGCATGCGCCTGGGGGCGGACTTGCGCACGGCCCTGCGCGAGCAGCAGCTGCGGCTGCTCTACCAGCCCATCGTCGAATTGCCTGGCGGACGCATCGTCAAGGCGGAAGCCTTGCTGCGCTGGCAGCATCCGCAGCGCGGCCTCGTGGCGCCGCCCGATTTTCTCGCGCTGGCCGAAAGCAGCGGCCTGATCGTGGAGATCGGCGACTGGGTGCTGCAGGCGGCTGCCGCGCAGCTGCTGCGCTGGCGCGCCGCCGGCCACGCCATCGGGCCGGACTTGCAGCTATGCATCAATATGTCGCCGCTGGAGTTGCAGCGCGAGGCCGATGCGCCCGGCACCTGGCTGCGCCTGCTGCAGGGGCTGGACGTGCCCGCCTCGGCCATCGTGCTCGATATCCGCGAAGACTTGCTGCTGGCCACCGGCCATGGCGTGGCGCAGCGGCTGCAGCACCTGCGCGACGGCGGGCTGCAGATCGCCCTCGACGATTTCGGCAGCGGCCATGCCTCGCTGACGCAATTGCAGCAGTGCGGCATCGATTACCTGAAGATCGACGGCGCCTTCGTGCGCAAGCTGGCGCCCGGCGCCAGCGAATTGGCCCTGTGCGAAGCCATCGTCACCGTGGCGCACAAGCTGGGCATGCGGGTGATCGCCGAAGGGGTGGAAACGGCGGCCCAGCGCGCGCTGCTGCGCGAGATCGGCTGCGACCAGGCGCAGGGCTATCTGTTTGCGCCGCCGCTGGCCATCGAAGCGTTCGATGCGCTGCTGCGCGCCCAGCGGCCCTTGCACCCTTGAAACGGACGTAGCCTGCCACCAGATCTTGATGCAAGCCTGCGGGACAGGGCTTCCGGCCTGAGCGGGCTTATACTCGATGGGCTGGCGCCTGCGCCCGGCTCCAGCTGTCACCGGTTCATCTTGTGTAAACCGGGCGCGCAGGCAACTCTTCTTCCATTCACTCTAACTCGAGGTGACCTCATGGGCATTTTCAGCAATATCTACAACAAGATCTTCCATCATTCCTCCGACGCCGCCCCGGCCGCCACGCCGGCCGCCGCCACCGAAGCACCGGCCGCCGCCGCCCCTGCGGCAGCGCCTGCACCGGCCGCAGCCGTGCCGGTCGTCGATGTGGAAGTGGTGCTGGTCGACCTGGCCAGCAAGAACGCGGAAAAACTCAATTGGCGCACGTCCATCGTCGACCTGATGAAACTGCTTCAACTCGACAGCAGCCTGGCTTCGCGCAAGGAACTGGCGCAGGAACTGCATTTCACGGGCGACACCAACGATTCGGCCAGCATGAATATCTGGCTGCACCGCCAGGTGATGATCAAGCTGGCGGAAAATGGCGGCAAAGTACCGGAAGAGTTGAAAAATTAAAGACCCGGCGGCAGCAAGGGGATAACTTGTTGTCGCTGTTCAATCGCGTGGGAACTGCCTATCATGGAGTTCCCATGGCGTCACGATAGCTAAAACCAATTGAAACTATTGTGACAATCAATTTTGCATATGGGTTAAAACCCCTTACACTAGAGTCTTACTGATTCACCACACGAGAGGAAATGAAATGTCGCTCATCAATACCCAAGTTAAACCATTCAAGGCAACCGCATACCACAATGGCAAATTCGTCGACCTGACGGAAGCGTCCCTGAAAGGCAAGTGGTCGGTATTCGTGTTCTACCCAGCCGACTTCACCTTCGTTTGCCCAACCGAGCTGGAAGACCTGGCCGATCACCACGCAGAATTCCAGAAACTGGGCGTTGACGTGTACGGTATCTCGACCGATACCCACTTCGCGCACAAGGCATGGCACGACACCTCGGACGCCATCAAGAAAGTGCAATACGCACTGATCGGCGACCCGACCGGCGCCCTGTCGCGCAACTTCGAAGTCATGATCGAAGAAGAAGGCCTGGCACTGCGCGGTACCTTCGTCATCAATCCGGACGGCTTCATCAAAGTGCTGGAAGTGCATGACAACGGCATCGGCCGTGACGCCGCAGAACTGTTGCGCAAAGTCAAAGCCGCCCAGTACGTGGCTTCCCACCCAGGCGAAGTATGCCCGGCAAAATGGACGGAAGGCGCAGCCACGCTGACCCCATCGCTGGACCTGGTCGGCAAGATCTAAGTCTCGATGCACGACGTAGCAAACAAGTAGTTACCGCGATGCCGGACCGGGCGTCCGGCCCGGCATACGCCTAAATATTTGTAAAGGAAGAAAAGCATGTTAGACGCAACCCTCAAAACCCAACTGAAATCCTACCTGGAAAAAGTGGTGTATCCGCTTGAGCTGGTCGCTTCTCTCGATGACAGCGCAAAAGCCCGCGAGATGAAGGAATTGCTCCAGGAAATAGTCCTGTTGAGCGACAAGATCACGCTGGTCGAGCGCCTGGACGCTGGCGTACGGGTTCCGTCGTTCAGCATCAACCGTACCGGCTCCGACATCGGCGTGCGTTTCGCCGGTGTGCCGCTGGGCCACGAATTCACGTCGCTGGTGCTGGCGCTGCTGCAAGTGGGCGGCCACACCATCAAGTTCGACGACGCCGTGATCGAGCAGATCCGCAACCTCGACGGCGATTACGAGTTTGAAACATTTATTTCGCTCTCCTGCCATAACTGCCCGGAAGTGGTGCAGGCCTTGAATGCCATGGCCGTGATCAACCCGCGCATCAAGGTCACCACCATCGATGGCGGCGTGTTCCCGAAGGAAGTGGAAGAGCGCCAGATCATGGCCGTGCCGATGATGTTCCTCAATGGCCAGCACTTCGGCCAGGGACGCACGAATGTCGAGGAAATCCTCGCCAAGCTCGACACCAACGCCGGCGCCCGCCAGGCGGCAGCGTTGAACAAGAAAGACGTGTTTGATGTGCTGATCGTCGGCGGCGGCCCAGCCGGCGCGGCAGCGGCCATCTACGCGGCCCGCAAGGGCATCAACACGGGTGTGCTGGCCGAGCGTTTCGGCGGCCAGGTGCTCGATACCCTGGCCATCGAGAATTTTATTTCCGTCAAGGAAACCGATGGTCCGAAGTTCGCCGTGGCGCTGGAACAGCACGTCAAGGAATACGACGTCGACATCATGAACACGCAGCGCGCCGCCAAGTTGACGCCGGGCAAGCTGATCGAGATTGAAACGGCGAATGGCGCCGTGCTCAAAGCCAAGACCGTCATCCTGGCCACCGGCGCCCGCTGGCGCGAAATCAACGTGCCGGGCGAGAAGGAATACCGCAACCACGGTGTCGCCTACTGTCCGCACTGCGACGGTCCCTTGTTCAAGGGCAAGCGCGTGGCCGTGATCGGCGGCGGCAACTCGGGCGTGGAAGCGGCGATCGACCTGGCCGGCCTCGTCAAACACGTGACCCTGATCGAGTTTGGCGCGGAACTGCGCGCCGATGCGGTGCTGCAACGCAAGCTGCACAGCCTGCCTAACGTGACCGTGATTACGTCGGCGCAAACCACCGAGATCCACGGCGACGGCAAGATCGTCAATGGCCTCAGCTACACGGACCGCATCAGCGGCGCGTCGAACAAGGTCGAGCTGGAAGGCGTCTTCGTGCAAATCGGCCTGGTGCCGAACACGGAGTGGCTCAAGGGGACAGTGGCACTGTCGCGCCACGGCGAAATCGAAGTCGATGCCCGCGGCCAGACCTCGATCCCCGGCGTGTTTGCGGCCGGCGACGTCACCACGGTGCCGTACAAGCAGATCATCATCGCCACCGGCGAAGGCGCCAAGGCAGCTTTGTCCGCCTTTGACCACCTGATCCGCTCGGATGACGAGGAAGTGGTCGACGAGTCCGCAGCGAAAGAAGCGCTGACCGCCTAACTATTGAGTCGTATCAAGAAAAAACCGGAACTGCCGCAAGGCGGTTCCGGTTTTTTTATGCGCGCAGGAAACTTAGCTGCCCGCGTACAGCGGGTTGGCGGCGACATACACCTGCACGCCATCGACGGGCATGTCCTTCGGCGCGATCTCGGCCAGGGCGAATGTCGTTTGATGGTTAAAAGTTTGCACGTGCCAGGTAAAACGCTGGCCGGCGCGCGCGATGGTGACGGTTTCGCCGCGCGTGACGTTGATGTGGCGCGTGTCGGGCTGCAGTTCGATGCTGCGCTGGGCGGCCCCGTGCGGGGCGGCGCTGCCATAGTCGGCGGCCGTGCCCGTGGGACTGGCGGCGAGGGCCGATGCGGCACAGGTGGTGATAGCGGCGCACAGGATGGCCAGGGCGCTGCGGTGGGTGTTCAACATAGTAATCTCCAAGAATAAGCCTGGCGCGGCGAGTAACCGCGCCATGTTGTCGTCGTGGCTGCACCGGGATCGCCGGTTTTTGCAACACGGCATCGTAAGCTGTCCTTGGCCGATCTGCAAAGCTGTATTTCCTGTCTATATTTCCACCGTGGCCGCCAGCGGCACGTCCGGCGCCAGGTGGCTGGTCAGCACGATGCACTGGCGCGCCAGGCGCGCCGGCTCGGACAGGCGCGTGCGCAAGTACGCCATGGCGGCCGCGTCGAGGCCGTTGAACGGTTCGTCGATCAGCAGCAGGCGCACGGGCAAGGCCAGTGCCAGTGCCAGTTGCAATTTTTTATGCTGGCCCAGCGAGAGGGCGTTGATGCTCTGCTGCAAGGTCGGCAGCAGGGCAAACGCGCCCAGCTCGTCGTTCAGCAGGGCCCGGTCGCTGCCCGGGTACAGGGCCAGGTGCAGGTCGAGAAACTCGTGCACCTGCAGCCAGGGCAGGGCGGGGGCATCGCCGCCGCAATAGAACGTGCGCGCGCGGTAGGCCAGCGGCAGGTGAGCGCTGTCGATATCGTCCAGGCGGATGGCGCCGCGCGCGGGCAGCAGGGCGCCGCCCGCCAGTTTCAGCAGGGTCGTCTTGCCGGCGCCGTTTGCGCCGCGCAGCCAGGTGACGCCGGGACCGAATTGCTTGTTAAAACCTTGAAACACGCTGTGCGTGGCAAAGTGAAAATCGAGCTGCGCGATGTGCAGCACGGGAGAAGACACATTCAATTCCATAATTCGCTTCCGATGGCGCTCAAGGCAAGGATGGACAGGACGACCAGGGCGACTCGTCCCCGCGCCGTCAGGCGGGGCAGGCCGACGATGGCCAGCAGGGCCACGCCGGCCGTGACGGCATACACCGTGGTGACGCGCTGCTGCAGGGCGGCGGGATCGGTGGCATACAGCAAGGCGCCCGCGCCCAGCAGCACGGCAAGCGCCGGCAGCAGGCTGGCCGCGCAAGCCAGGCGCAGCAAGGTGGCGCTGGCCAGGGGCCAGGCATTCAGCGCGGGGCGCAGCACGGCGATCTGCTCGCGCACGGCCTTGTCGCTGCGGTCCGTCACGATGACCAGGCTGGCGCTGGCCAGCAGACCGAACAGCGGTGCGGGCACGAGGGGCACGCGCAGCAGCCAGGCCAGCATGCTGGCGCCGGCCGTGGCCAGCAGCACGCTTTGCTGGATGCCGATCACATTCTCGTTGCGCCAGAACGGCAGCCAGAACAGCTGGCGCCACAGGAACAGGGTGGACCAGCGGGGCTGGCGCGGCACATAGGCCGTCATCGTGGGCGGGCGCGCCTTTTGTGCGGGGCGTGGCGCGCGCAGGCGCCGCGCCACGATGCGCGTCGTCAGCAGCCAGGCCAGCAGCCAGGCGCCGACCGTGGCCACAGTGCCGGGCGCGGCAACGGGGCGCAGCCACGGCGGCGACTGCAGCAGCCAGATGGTGGTGGAAACGGCATAGGCGAGGCCCAGCGGCAGCATCAGCAGGCCGGCCACGGCGATATCGGCTTGCCAGCGCAGGCGCAGCGGCAAGGGCAGCTGGCGCAGCCAGGCGGCGGTATGCGCCGGCAACAACCGCTTGCGCAGCAGCCAGGCGGGCAGGCAAGTGAGCAGGGCTTGCGTGCCGACGATGGCCAGCGCGGCGGGCCAGGGCTGGCTCATGGCGAGAAAGCCGGGCAGGGCGATGACGCTGAGCAGGCCCAGCAGCACGGGGCCGGCCAGGAAAAAGAAGATTTCCACGGAACTGGCCACGCTGGCGGCAAATTGCAGCAAAGCATGATGGGCCAGGCGCAGCCGCAGGGCAAGATAGGGATGAGTGCTACGGGGCAAGCGCATGCGGGCAGGGGCGGAGTCGGGGTAGCTGATTCTAGTGCATTTGCTGTTCCAGAATGGGAAAAGCCCTTCGGTTCAGAGAACCAAAGGGCTTTTCTTTTATTGGCGGAGCGGACGGGACTCGAACCCGCGACCCCCGACGTGACAGGCCGGTATTCTAACCAACTGAACTACCACTCCAAGCTCGTATGATCTGTGTTGCTGATCCATGAAGCACTGGATAATTTTCTGTTTGGTGGGTGCTGAGAGGCTCGAACTCCCGACCTACGCCTTGTAAGGGCGCCGCTCTACCAACTGAGCTAAGCACCCGCATATCCCAGAAAACTATCCCGACGTTTGTCACCACGTCTGGAAGAGGCACTATTATAGGGGGCGCTCTGGTGCTTGTGCAACTATTCTTGGGGGATAACAGCAGTTTTTTTGCTGAAAAGCGCAAAAATGTTCACAGGAGGGCGTGCGGGCGTGGTTTCTGCTGCTGAAATGGGAAAAGCCCTTCGGTTCAGAGAACCAAAGGGCTTTTCTTTTATTGGCGGAGCGGACGGGACTCGAACCCGCGACCCCCGACGTGACAGGCCGGTATTCTAACCAACTGAACTACCACTCCAAGCTCGTATGATCTGTGTTGCTGATCCATGAAGCACTGGACAGTTTTCTGATTTGGTGGGTGCTGAGAGGCTCGAACTCCCGACCTACGCCTTGTAAGGGCGCCGCTCTACCAACTGAGCTAAGCACCCGTTGCTTGTCTCAGAAAACCATCCCGACGTTTGTCACCACGTCTGGAAGAGGCGCTATTATAGGACGGCTAAAATCCTTCTGCAAGCGCTTTTTTCACATTACTCGGTGATATTCCACTGTGACAGCATCCACGCCATATTGAACGCATTTTCGGCGATGGCGTTGTAGCGGCCCGACGCGCCGCCGTGGCCGGCGCCCATATTCGTTTTCAGCAGCAAGGGATTGCTGTCCGTCTTGTACGCGCGCAGCTTGGCCACGTACTTCGCCGGCTCCCAGTACATGACTTGGCTGTCGTTCAGGCCCGTCGTCACCAGCATGGCAGGGTAATTCTTGCGCGCGATGTTGTCGTAGGGCGAGTAGCTGAGCATGTAGTCGTAGGCCGCCTTCTGGTTCGGGTCGCCCCATTCCAGGTACTCTCCCGTCGTCAGCGGCAGGCTGGCGTCCATCATGGTGTTCATCACGTCGACAAACGGCACGGCCGCGTGCACGGCGTGGAACAGCTCGGGGCGCATGTTGACGACGGCGCCCATCAGCAAGCCGCCCGCGCTGCCGCCCTGGATGATGAGGCGGTTCGGGCTCGTCCATTTTTCGCGCACCAGGTAGTCGGCGCTGTCGATGAAGTCGTTGAAGGTGTTTTTCTTCTTCATCAGCATGCCGTCTTCATGCCAGGCTTCGCCCATGTCGGTGCCGCCGCGGATATGCGCCTGCGCATAGATGACGCCGCGCTCCAGCAGGCTGATGCGGCTGATGGCAAAGCTGGCTTCCGTCGAGATGCCGTAGGAACCATACGAATACAGCAGCAGCGGGGCGGAACCGTCGAGCTTGACGCCCTTCTTGTAGACGATCCACAGCGGCACTTGCACGCCGTCGCGCGCCTTCACCCACAGGCGCTGCGTCGTGTAGCGGCTGCCGTCAAAGCCGCCGACGATTTCCTGCTGTTTCAGCACCGTGCGCTTGCCATCTTGCATGTTGACGTCGATGACGGTGGGCGGCGTGACGGGCGACTGGTACGACATGCGAAATTGCGTGGCAGAAAACTCCGGCGTGCCGGCCGCCGTGGCCAGGTAGACGGGGTCGTCGAACTGCACGGTTTTCCAGTTCTTGTGCGCAAAATCAAAGATGCGCGCGCGGTTCAGGGCGCGCGCCTTTTCCATCACCACCAGGTAGCCCTGGAACACATCGATGGACTGGATCACGGCATCCTTGTTGTGCGGCACGACGCTCTTCCAGTGCTTCGGCTGCGGCGCGGACAAGGGCGCGCTGACGACGCGGAAATTCTTCGCATCCTTGTTGGTCAGAATATACAGCTGGCCGTCGCGGTGTTCGACGTTGTAGCGGTGGCCCTTCTCGCGTTGCAGCACGCTGTGGAAACTGCCTTCCGGCTTGCTCGTTGGCAGCAGCAGCACGTCGCTGGTGTCCGTGCTGCCCGAGGTCAGCACAAAGAACTGCTTGTCGCGTGTGCGGCCCACCTGGATGGCGAATTGTTCCACCGGCTCGTGGTAGACCTGCTGCGGCGCGCTACCCAGGGTCAGGCGGAACAAACGGTCCGACCGCTTGGTGGTGGCGTCTTCCTGGGCCAGCATCAGCGTGGCGTTGTCTGCCGCCCAGGCCAGCGAGGTGACGCGCGGCATGGCATCGGCCAGCAGCTTGCCCGTCTTCAAATCCTTGACGTGCAGCTCGTACTGGCGGAAACCCGTCGTGTCGGTGGTGTAGGCCAGCAACTGCTCGTTCGGGCTGACGGCAAAGGCGCGCACGGCAAAAAATTTGTGGCCTTCGGCCAATTGATTCTGGTCAAGCAGGACTTCCTCGGCCGCCTGCGCATCGTAGGCGCCGCCGGCACCGACAGGGCGGCGGCAGTGGACAGGATATTGCTTGCCCGCTTCCGTGCGCGTGTAATAGTAGAAATTGCCCTGGCGCGCGGGCACGGACAGGTCCACTTCCTGCATGCGGCCCTTGATTTCCGCAGTCAGCTTGTCGGCCAGCGGCTGGATAGGGGCCGTGACGGCGGCCGTGTAGGCGTTTTCCGCATGCAGGTAGTCGATCACGGCAGGATCGGTCTTCTTTTGCAGCCAGCGGTAGTCGTCCGTGACGACGGTGCCATGGCGCGTTTCCTGCCAGGCGGTCTTGGCGGCCACGGGCGCGGTGGCGGCGGTGGCGTCGGCGGCCAGCGCGGATGGCGCCAGCGTGGACAGCAGCAGGGCCGGCAGGATGGATGAGCAGGCGGCAATGCGGTGCAAGGCGTGACGGGGGATGGACAAGGCGACTCCTTTGAATAGTTGTGTCAGGATTGTAATCTTGCCATTGAGAAAAGCAACTACGTTGCCCGTGCGTTTCAACTTGCATCCACGGGCATTTCCAGCGATACTGTATATAACTACAGTATCTTGCCGCGAGGTGTACTTGACCACATCTGCCTGCCCACTTCTCGAGCCGCCCGCCCGCCGCTGGATAGCCCACCTGGACATGGACGCTTTCTTTGCCTCCGTGGAACTGTTGAAATATCCGGAATTGCGTGGCGAGCCGGTGGTGATCGGCGGCGGCCGGCTGCAGCAGCCCGTGCTGCAGGAAGACGGCACGCGGCAGTTTGCGCGCATGCGCGACTATGTGGGACGCGGCGTCGTCACGACGTCGACCTATGCGGCGCGCGCGTTTGGCGTGTTTTCCGCCATGGGCATCATGAAGGCGGCGAAACTGGCGCCCGACAGCATCCTGCTGCCGGCCGATTTCGAGGCTTACCGCGAGTATTCGGCCCGCTTCAAGCAAGCCGTGGCCAATCTTGCCCCCATTATCCAGAACGTGGGCATCGATGAAATCTATGTCGACCTGACCGAATACGGCGAGCAGGCGCCGGCCATGGCGGCGCGCCTGAAGGCGGCCGTGTTCGAGGCGACGGGCCTGTCGTGCTCGATCGGCCTGGCGCCGAACAAATTGCTGGCAAAAATCTGTTCCGACCTGGAAAAACCCGACGGCCTCACCATATTGGCGCCCGAGGATGTCGAGACGCGCGTGTGGCCCTTGCCGGCAAAGAAGATCAATGGCATCGGCCCAAAGGCCACGGCCAAGCTGGAAGCCTTGGGCATTATCACCATCGGCGAGCTGGCGCGCGCCGACATGGCCATGCTGCGCACGCAGTTCGGCGACCTGTACACGGGCTGGCTGCGCCAGGCGGCGCTGGGCATCGACGAGCGTCCCGTGCAGACGAGCCGGGAAACCAAGTCCGTCAGCCGCGAAACGACGTTCGAGCGCGACCTGCAAGTGGTGCGCGACCGGGCCATCCTGTCGGAAAAGCTGGAAAGCCTGTGCACGCGCGTGGCGGGCGACCTCGATAAACAGTCGCTGGCGGGGCGCACGGTGGGCATCAAGCTGCGCTTCGAGGATTTCAGCACCGTCACGCGCGACATCACCCTGGCCAGCGCCACGGCGGACGCCGCCGCCATCCTGCGCGCCAGCCGCGACTGCCTGCGGCGCGTGCCGTTCGACAAGAAAATCCGCCTGCTGGGCGTGCGCATCTCGGCCTTGTCCGATCCGGCCCTCGTGACGCGGCAGGCGCCGGCCCAGGCCGAGCTGTTCCCCGCCCTGTAGCGGCGCCCGCTGGAAGACAAACACCGCGCCAGACCGCGCTTTTGACGGTATTTTCACGTCGAAAGTGTAGAATGGCGTTCCCCTGGCACTACTGAAACAAACGGAAGACAAAAACTATGTGGTTCAAGAATCTTCAGATTTACCGCCTGCCCGCACCATGGGCTTATACGCCAGAACAACTGGAAGAGGCCTTGTCCTCGAACAAATTTACGCCGGCGACCAGCATGGATCTGATGCGCCAGGGCTGGGACACGCCACGCCCGAATGGCGGTTTGGTGCACGTGGTCAACAAGCAGATGCTGATCCTGCTGGGCACGGAAAAGAAACTGCTGCCGGCCACCGTCATCAACCAGGTGGCCAAGGCCCGCGCCGCCGAGATGGAAGAAGCGCAAGGCTTTGCCCCCGGCAAGAAGGCCATGAAGGAATTGAAGGAACGCGTGGCCGACGAGCTGCTGCCGCGCGCCTTCAGCATCCGCAGCAACGTCTGGACGTGGATCGACCCCGTCAATGGCTGGCTGGTGATCGATGCGGCCAGCCCGGCGAAGGCCGACGAAGTCATCAAGCTGCTGCTCAAAGCCGTGGATAAATTGCCGCTGGAAAGCCTGCGCGTGCAGCGCTCGCCGGTCGCGGTGATGACGGAATGGCTGCAGGCCGACGATGCGCCGGCCGGCTTCACGGTCGACATGGATACGGAATTGCGCGCCACGGGCGAGAGCAAGGCCACCGTGCGCTATGTGCGCCACACGCTGGAAGCGGACGACGTGCGCCGCCACATCGCGGCCGGCAAGCAGTGCACGCGCCTGGCCATGACGTGGAACGACAAGATCTCGTTCGTGCTGACGGAGTCCCTGGCCATCAAGAGCGTCAAGCCGCTGGACGTGATCAAGGAAACGGAATCGAGCACGAAGAACGACGACGAGCGTTTCGATGGCGACCTGATGCTGATGACGGGCGAGCTCTCCAAGCTGATGGCCGACGTGGTCGAAGCGCTGGGCGGCGAGGCGACTGCGTAAAAGCAGTTATATCGGTACGAAAAAGGAGCTGCGGCTCCTTTTTTTTCGTCCCTCGCCTGGCATGCCGTTCTTTGGACGAAAAAAAAGGGCCTTGCGTGTGCAAGGCCCTTGGTCGGCTCAGCCTAGGTTGACACGGTCAACTTAGAACTTGTACTGGGCCGTGAAGTAGAACGAACGCATCATTGGATCGGCGTAGCGTGGATCGTAGCCAACCTGGTGACCGTTCGAGCTGCGCAGCGACAGTGGCGGAGCGCGGTCGAACAGGTTTTTGATGCCAGCGCGCAAGGTCGTCGACTTGCTGAACGCGTAGCGGCCCTGGAAGTCAACCGTCGTGTACGAAGGCACGTGCAGGCGGATTTTTTCCAGCTTGCTGGTGGCCAGGTCCATCACTTCGGCCGAAGCGTCGGTGTAGCCGTTGCGGTAGCTGACGATGACCGTGTTGGTCAGCTTGCCCGATTCCAGGCTCATGTTGAGCTTCATCAGGTTACGGAACGTGACGGCATCGGAAATGCCGTAGTAGTTCATGTTGTTGGTCCACTGATTCTTTGTACCTGGCACGGTGTAGTCGGCCTTGAGCATGTGGGTGCCGCTCAGGTTAGCCGTGAAGTTACCGATATCAAACTTCTTACGTGCCGTCATGTCCCAGTCGATACCGCGGTTATGCGTCTGGCCGATGTTCATCGACAGCGACTTGAACGCATAGTACGACTTGCCGGTCGTCGGTTCGAGGTAGGTGCCGAACAGGTCGCGGTACATGGCTGGATTGTTGAACGCCTGCGCTTCGCTCACGGCCGAGACCGCGTCAGTGATTTTGACGTCCCACAGGTCGGCGCCGAACGAGAATGCCGAGCTAGGTTCGACACGGAAACCGACGGTGAACTGTTTCGATTTTTCCGGCTTCAGGTTTTCATTACCACCAGCCATTTTATTGTATTGGCTGTTAGGGGCACGGCACAGCGCGTCGCCAGGGAACGGGCAATTCCAGTTCGCACCGGTAAAGCCGTTGTTGACCAGGGGTTGGCCAATGCTCAGCATGTCCGGAGCCTTGAAGCCCGTGCCGTAGGAGCCGCGCAGCAACAGTTGCTGCACTGGCTGCCAGCGCGCCGTGACCTTGTAGGTATTGGCGTTGGCGTCTTTGCCGATGGTCTTGTTAATCACGCCATTGTCGATCGCCGACACGGAATCATAGCGGCCGGCCAGGCTCACTTCCACCGTCTTGGTGATCGGTGCCAGCAACTCGGCGAAGACGCCGTAGGTCGAGCGGCTCAGGTCGTAGCGTGGCGAGGTGTTGAAGCCATAGATGGTGCTGGTGCTTGCGCCCGCATCCGGCGTCTGGCCGTAGTTGTACTCGCGGTAGTCGGCGCCAATACCGATGTTGGCTTTGCCGCCTGGCAAGGTGAACAGTTCGCGCGAACCGTGCGCATCGATGCCGCGCATGGTGGTCGATGCGGTGCGGATCGAGCCGTTGAATTGCGATTTGTTGATCAGCGCTTGCATTTCCGGCGAGGGCGTGCCGGCAGGCATGAAGGGATTGAACGCCGGATTCTTCAGCAGGGCCTTCATATCGGCCGTTTTCGCATAGCCACCGATGTAATGTTCGTTGATGGCATTTTGCGACCAGGTCAGGCCTGCATCGATGTTCCACGCGCCAATTTCGCCTTCGACGCCGATGACGAAGTGCTTGGTCTCGGTGACGGTGTTGGTGGTGCGGTTGCCCCAGTCGCTCATGCGGTAGTTGGCCGTCACGGACGTGATGTCCTTGACTTGCTCCGGCGTCAGGTAAGGCAGGACAAACTTGTTGTACTGCGCACCGTCAATGGCAATCGGGATTTGCACCGGGTTGGCCGAGATGCGCGCGGTCAGGTCATAGTGCGAGTAGGCGACTTCGGCAAACGCGTTCAGCGAGTCGTTGATTTTATAGGTGGCGCGGGTGAACAGGCTGTCGCGCTTCGATTCCGGCACGATTTCCACGGTGGAACCGCCATCGAAGCCGCAAGCGAGCTGGTTGGCTGCCAGAGGCGCATTGGTCTGGGCGCCACAATTCTTGTTCTTCGCCAGGTATGGATTGAAGAGGTAGTCGGCTTTGTCCTTGACGGACACGGTGGCGTTGGCTGGTGCCGTACTCGTGGCGGTCTTGTCGTAGACGTATTGTTTGCCGTTATGGCTCACTGGAATACGCGACGAACGGGCGAACGAGCGGTCGGTAGCGCGCAAGTTCGATTGCTCGTCATGGCGGTACGACAGCAGGACGTTGAAACGGTCTTCGTCGATGTCGCCGAAACCGTAGGTGATATTGGTATTCCAGGCGTTGCCGCCCTTGTCTTCCGGACCGCCGTAGGTGGCTTCCAGCGAGCCGCCTTGCTGGTTCTTCTTGAGAATGAAGTTAATCACGCCGGCAATGGCATCGGAACCGTACAGGGCCGAGGCGCCGTCGGTCAGCACTTCGACACGTTCAACCGCGCTCATCGGAATGGCGTTCAGGTTGACGGACGTGCCCGAGCCTTGTGGCGCGATGCGGCGGCCGTTCAGCAGGACCAGGGTGTAATCTTCGCCGATGTCATGGATCGAGGCGCTGGTGCGGCCACCGGAGTTGGTGCCTGCCGCGGCGGCGCCGACGGTAAAGCCTTGCATGGCGGGCAGGGCCTGGACCAGGTCGGCAACCGTGGTGGCGCCCGTTTTGGCGATCGCTTCCTGCGTCAGGCGCTGCACGGGCAGTGCGCCTTCGACGGCGATGCGCTTGATGCTCGAACCGGTAATTTCAACTTTTTGAATTGCTTCTTCCGCCATGGATTGGCCGGAGAACAAGACGCTACCTGCCAGTACGGTCAGGGCCAGGCGTACGCTGCGCACGCCAATTTTTTCTTTTAATGCCATTGTAACAATTACTCCGTAGTAGTTTTAATAACGACAAGCGGTACGCGAGCACCGGCATGGCCATCGGATAGATGGCCTGCGATGGCGTGTACGGTAGGCGGACACATGCCCGGGCGGGCATGGAAGACTACTTCGTGCAATATTGTTATAAATGCACTTTTAGCTTGTCGAGGCAAACATTATGTCGTCTCAGCAAGGAAAAAAGGACTTTCGCCGTGTTGAATTTGGCAAGAAATTGAACATACTGAAGAATATTTAATAATATGTAAAATATACAGTTTTATATTTTACAATATCAACGTTTTTAAAAATGATGAATGGCGTTTTTTTACAACACATAATTATTATCTTGGCAATTTGATGTTTGACCAATAATAATTTTCTCCATGATGTTGCATAGGAGAATTTTCGATGGACGAAAAAAAGCCCGCTGGAAGCGGGCTTGTCGAGGTGCTGCAGAGTGGAAATCAGGCGGTGTGCTTGCCTGCTTTTCTGCGGCGTGCCATGAAACCAACGAGGCCGAGGCCGGCGAGCATCATGGCGTATGTTTCCGGTTCAGGCACTGCGGCCACCGGTGAAGCGAAAGTACCGGTAAAGGTAGAGTAATTGCCATATTGGTTGCTGGCAGATTGTGCGGTCGCGGCGCCGTAGCCGAAGTAGGTGCTGATGCCAACGGTGTTGGCGCCAACGGCAACATTGCTCAAGGTAATGCTGAAATTCGCGGTCGAGCCTGGCGTGTACACGGCTTGCGTATATTGGCCCCACCAGGTGTAGGCCGCGTAGCCCGCTGGCGCGACCAGGTTTTGCGAGCCGTTGCCGCCCAGGTCGAGCTGGCTGCTGCTGCCTTGCGACCAGAAGCCAGGCGCGCCGTTCAAGGGGGCAGGGGCCGTGGAGCCGACCAGGATGGCCGAGACAGGGACGAAAATCGTGAAGCCGTCCAGGCCGGTCTGGCCGCCGATGCCCTGGTTATTGTTCAGGACACTGTAATCGAAGGTCCAGGTATTCGCGCCGGCGGCGGTGGCCGATGCGCTTACCGTGTATTCATTGGTGAGGTTGGTCGTCGCGTGCGCGGCGCCGCTCAGCGCAAACGCGGCGGCGATGGCGCCCAGTTGGAACAGTTGTGTGGCCGATTTGCGCTTGCTCATGATGGATTCCCAAAAAGGGGTTAGTCGATGAGGCAAATATAGCATTGAAGCAGGAGAAATAATTGCAATTATGAACAAATATATTGCTTTTTTGCTTGCAATATTTCTGTGCGGGAATTAATAGGGGTATTCCTTATACTCGTAGAAATATTGCACTGTCATTTTGTTGTTGCGCTGCGACGTTGTCGCAGCGCAATTTTCTTACAAGGGCTGGAACACGCCCGCCGCGCGGTTCTTTTGTACATTGTCCCAGGCAAAGATCTGGCCATTCATCGCCACATATACGCCTGCGGGCAAGGTTTGCGCCACGCCGCAGGCGAAGCCCAGGTTGAACAGGGCGTCGGAATTGTCGATCTCGTAGGGGATCATGGCGCCGGTCAGGATGATGGTCTGCTGCAATTGCGCCGCGCCCAGCACCTGCGCCGTTTCACGCATGGTGTCGGTGCCGTGGATGATGACGATGGCTTTTTCCTGGGCCGCGCGGCACGAGGCCAGCACGCGCTGGCGGTCGGCATCCTGCATGTCGAGCGAGTCGAGCAGGGGCAATTGCTCCAGTGCCACGGGTGCCGTCATGCGCGCGCGTGCGATCGCCGCCGGCAAATGACTATCGGAAAAGCCCAGGGTCCCGTTCAATTCGTTGTAGTGCTTGTCGAAAGTGCCGCCGGTGGCGAGTATGCGCAAAGTCATGATGTGGTCACGATGTCAGTGGAGAATGACGCGCATGATAGCGTGGATTGTGTCCTTTGCGTGAATGGCGGGCCGGTGCGGATCGCACCTGGAAAATTCGGCCATCTGTGAGTACACTTGTTACTTTGTTCGCCCACCGGCCCGACTTATTCCGCATGAAAGCGCTCGCTCCCGGCACCGTCATCTTTCACCGCCACCGTGGTTATGGCGTGATCACGGCCGTCAATCTGCTGACGGGCTGGATCGCGGCGCGTTTCGGCAGCGAGGCGCGCACGCTGGACTTGAATCTGTCGACCGATGACGTGCAGTTTGCCGATGGCGAGGCGATCCTGTTTCGCCGCGCGCCGCCCGACCGCATGCCGCATGCGCGCCTGATGGCCATGGTGCGCGAGCTGCACCAGGCCGGCTATCAAAAACTGTATCTGTATTCGTGGCCGAAACCGTCGGGCCTGCACTGGCGCTGGCATCTGTTCACGGGGCCGCGCGACTGGATGCAGCGGCCGTGGCGCGAAGGCTGGTATGGCTCGGGCGCCGATTACAACGTCAATCCTGTGATGGGCTGGGGCGATACGCCGGGCGCCTCTACCGGCGAGCTGATCGACGCGCTGGCCCGTTTCGACCCGCAGGGACTGGCGCAGGCGCTGGGCTGCGACGAGGACCACGCGGCCTGGTTCGCGCACGTCTGCGACGCCTTGCTGCCGAACTATATGTACAGCCTGGACATGCAGCGCGCCGATGGTGCGCCCTTGGCCGACATGCCGCCCGTGCCCGTCATCGGCGTGCGCGCCGGCGTGGCGCCGTACACCGGCCGGCAAATCGCCTGGCCGCCCGGCTGGGCCGGCCTGTGGCGGGGGACGCACGTGCTGCCCGCGCCCGCCATCCGCCTCACGGGCGAGCCGGACTTGTTGAAGGGCTTTCAGCGCTCCTGAGGGGCTTGCCGCGCGTGCGCCAGCACTTCCGGATTGAGCAGGCGCGTGCATTGACCCTGCGCAAAGTCGACGATGTTTTGCAAGGCATAGCGGAAATACAGCTCGTAGCTGTCACGCTCGACGTAGCCCAGGTGTGGCGTGGCCAGCACGTTCGGCAGCCGCAGCAATGGCGAGCCGGGCGGCAAGGGTTCATCCGTAAACACGTCCAGCGCGGCCGCGCCCGGGCGCCCCTGCTGCAGCGCCGCTTCCAGCGCGCCCTCGGCCACCAGCTCGGCGCGGCTGGTGTTGACGAACAGGGACGTCGGCTTCATGCGCGCCAGGTCCTCGCTTGTGACCAGGCCGCGCGTCGTGTCGGACAGGCGCAGGTGCAGGCTCAAGACGTCGGCCTGCTCGAAGAAGGCGGCACGCGATGCCGCCGCCGTATCGCCGGCCGCCACGGCCGCCGCGCGGCTCGCTTCGCTGCCCCACACGAGGATGGTCATGCCGAAGGCACGGCCATAGCCGGCAATCAATTGGCCGATCTTGCCGTAGCCCCAGATCGCCAGGGTGCGCCCCTTCAATACCGTGCCGAGCGTGTTGCGCTGTGGTTCCAGCGACGAGGTCTGCCACAGCCCTTCCTGTAAATGTTGCGCGTACGGCACGATCTTGCGCTGCGCCGCCATGATCAGCGCCCACGTCAGTTCGGCCGGCGCCGTGGGCGAGCCGATGCCTTCCGCGATGGCGATGCCCAGCTCGGTGGCGGCCGCCACGTCGATGTGTCCGCTGACCTTGCCCGTTTGCGAAAGCAGTTTCAGGTTCGGCAGTTTCGACAGCAGCGCGCGGTTGAAACTGCTGCGTTCGCGGATCAGCACCAGCGCGTCGAACGGCGCCAGGCGGATGGCCAGCTGGCCCAGTCCCCGTGCCGTGTTGCTGAATACTTTGACCTCGTGGCCATCGAGCAATTTGAAACAGTCGAGGGTGCGCACGGCATCCTGATAATCATCGAGTATGGCAATTTTCATGGTGGATCAGCGATTTTAGTGAGGATTTGGTAGGGAAATAACAGGATACGGGAAATGCTGAATAGCCTACTACATTAGTCAAGCTATTCTCCTACATTTTTGCGAGAATAGCTGTTTTGCGGGTGTACAATCGCCGGCACTTTTGAAGCTTCCTGATTATCGTTATAGCGCAAACTGTTCTTGCAGCCTGGGTGCATGATCCAGGTAAATGACCCTCAGAGCCCTGCCCGCGTGAGCACCCCGCGCGCAGTGAGCCGCAGCCACCTCTCAACGATGCTGCCTGTCTTGCCGGAATGACCAGAATTTCTTTTATTGGTATTGGAGGTAATATGAATCAGCCCGTCATGGGTGGCGTCGCCGCACTCAACGTCCCAGCTTATATTAAACAACAGAAACTGATCAACTGGGTGGCCGATATTGCCGCGCTGACCAAGCCTGAGCGTATCTATTGGTGCGATGGCTCGCAGGAAGAGTACGAGCGCCTGTGTGCCGAGATGGTTGCCAGCGGCACCATGAAAAAACTCAACGCCGAAAAGCGCCCGAATTCCTACCTGGCCTGCTCCGACCCGAGCGACGTGGCCCGCGTCGAAGACCGCACGTATATCTGCTCGGCAACGAAAGAAGCGGCCGGCCCGACGAATAACTGGACCGAACCTGGTGAAATGCGCCACACCCTGAACGGCCTGTTCGACGGCTGCATGCGCGGCCGTACCATGTATGTCGTGCCATTCTCGATGGGTCCGCTCGGTTCGCCGATCGCCCACATCGGCGTGGAACTGTCCGATTCGCCGTATGTCGCCGTCAACATGAAGATCATGACCCGCATGGGCCGTGCCGTGTACGACGTGCTGGGCACGGATGGCGAGTTCGTGCCGTGCGTGCACAGCGTGGGCGCGCCGCTGGCGGCCGGCCAGCAAGACGTGAAATGGCCGTGCAACAGCACCAAGTACATCGTGCATTTCCCGGAAACGCGCGAAATCTGGTCCTTCGGTTCTGGCTACGGCGGCAACGCCCTGCTGGGCAAGAAATGCTTCGCCCTGCGCATCGCCTCGAACATGGGTTACCAGGAAGCGCAAGCGTCCGACAGCAATCCGGGCTGGCTGGCCGAACACATGCTGATCCTCGGCGTGGAATCGCCGGAAGGCAAGAAGCATTACGTGGCGGCGGCGTTCCCCTCGGCTTGCGGCAAGACCAACTTTGCCATGCTGATCCCGCCGGCAAGTTTCAATGGCTGGAAAGTGACCACCATCGGCGACGATATCGCCTGGATCAAGCCCGGTGCCGATGGCCGTTTGTACGCCATCAATCCGGAAGCCGGCTACTTCGGCGTGGCGCCAGGCACCAACGAAAAAACCAATTACAACTGTATGGCGTCGATGCGTGACAACACGATCTTCACCAACGTGGCGCTGACGGACGATGGCGATGTCTGGTGGGAAGGTTTGACGAAAGAGGCACCAAGCCACCTGATCGACTGGCAGGGCAAGGACTGGACGCCGGCGTCCGGCACCAAGGCGGCGCATCCGAATGCGCGCTTCACTGTTGCTGCTACGCAAAACCCCGTGATCGACGCTGCCTGGGACGATCCGGCCGGCGTGCCGATCTCGGCCTTCATCTTCGGTGGCCGCCGCTCCACCACCGTGCCGCTGGTGACGGAAGCGCGCAACTGGGTCGAGGGCGTGTACATGGCTGCCACCATGGGTTCGGAAACGACGGCCGCGGCCGTGGGCCAGATGGGCGTCGTGCGCCGCGATCCATTTGCCATGTTGCCGTTTATCGGCTATAACATGAGCGATTACTTCCAGCACTGGCTGGACATGGGCGTCAAGGTGGGCAAGGTCAACCCGGCGGCCCTGCCGAAGATCTATTGCGTCAACTGGTTCCGCACGGACGAGGCAGGCAAGTTCGTCTGGCCTGGCTTTGGCGACAATATGCGCGTGCTCAAGTGGATGCTGGAGCGTATCGAAGGCAAGGCGGGCGGCGTGGAAAACCTGTTCGGCACGACGCCGCAGTATGGCGACCTGAACTGGGATGGCTTGCCATTCACGCAAGCACAGTTCGACACCATCACCTCGATCGACAAGGCCGCGTGGGTGGAAGAATTGAAATTGCATACGGAGTTGTTTGAAAAACTCGCGTATCATCTGCCGCAAGAATTGGCAGATCACAAGGCGGCGCTGGAAACGCGGCTGAGTGCGTAAATAAGTTAGCGTAAAGCGGCACCTGGCCAGCGTGGCGCGCCGCGCAGTAGCTTGTCAGGTGTCGAGAGTTGTAGTGGGGGAGAAACACGCCGGCGAAGACTGGCGTGCGATAAATGACACGCCGGCAATGACTGGGGTGCTAGCAAGAAGAGAAACGGCGCGGATTGCATGAGCAATCCGCGCCGTTTTTTATTGCGCTGCTATTGTTACTGCTTGAGCAACGGCCCCAGGTATTTCCCCGTCACGCTGGCAGGGTTGATGGCCACGTCTTCCGGCGTGCCCGTGGCGATGATCTGGCCGCCGCCGGCGCCCCCTTCCGGACCCAGGTCGACGATCCAGTCGGCCGTCTTGATGACGTCCAGGTTGTGCTCGATGATGACGAGGGTGTTGCCCTGGTCGCGCAGGCGGTGCATGACTTTCAGCAGCAAGTCGATGTCGTGGAAGTGCAAGCCCGTCGTCGGTTCATCGAGGATGTACAGGGTGCGGCCCGTGTCGCGCTTGGACAGTTCCAGCGACAGTTTTACGCGCTGCGCTTCGCCGCCGGACAAGGTGGTGGCGCTCTGGCCCAGCTTGATGTAGCCGAGGCCCACGTCGAGCAGGGTTTGCAGCTTGCGCGCGATCAAGGGCACGGGCTTGAAGAATACATGCGCCTCTTCCACCGTCATGCCCAGCACTTCCGTGATGTTCTTGCCCTTGTATTGCACTTCCAGCGTTTCGCGGTTGTAGCGCTTGCCGTGGCACACGTCGCACGGCACGTAGACGTCGGGCAGGAAATGCATCTCGACCTTGATCACGCCATCGCCCTGGCACGCTTCGCAGCGGCCGCCCTTGACGTTGAACGAGAAGCGGCCCGCGCTGTAACCGCGCTCCTTGGCCGTCGGCACGGTGGAGAACAGGTCGCGGATCGGCGTAAACAAGCCCGTGTACGTGGCGGGATTCGAGCGCGGCGTGCGGCCGATCGGCGCCTGATCGACGGAAATGACCTTGTCGAAATGTTCCAGGCCGCTGATCGATTCGTGCGGCGCCGGTTCCGTCTGCGAGCCGTACAGATGGCGCGACAGGGCAGGATATAAAGTATCGTTGACCAGCGACGATTTGCCCGAGCCGGATACGCCAGTGACGCAGGTCATCAGGCCCACCGGCAAGCTCAGCGATACCTTTTTCAGGTTGTTGCCCGTCGCGCCAGTAATCACCAGCTGCTTTTCCGGATTGCTGGCGTGGCGCTTGGCCGGCACGGCGATCTTCAGCTTGCCGTTCAGGTATTGCGCCGTCAGCGATTTCTTGTTCTTGAGAATGTCGGACAAGGTGCCTTCGGCGATGATTTCGCCACCGTGCACGCCCGCGCCGATGCCCATGTCGACAATGTAGTCGGCCGTGCGGATCGCGTCTTCATCATGCTCGACCACCAGCACGCTGTTGCCGATGTCGCGCAAGTGTTTCAAGGTTTCGATCAGGCGGTCATTATCGCGCTGATGCAAGCCGATCGACGGTTCATCGAGCACATACATGACGCCCGTCAAACCGGAACCGATTTGCGACGCCAGCCGGATGCGCTGTGCTTCGCCGCCGGACAGGGTGTCGGCGCTGCGGTCCAGCGACAGGTAGTCGAGGCCCACATTGTTGAGGAATTTCAGGCGCGAAATGATTTCCTTGACGACCCTGTCGGCGATCTCTTTCTTGGCGCCCGTCAGTTTCAGCTTTTCAAAGAATTCCAGCGTCTCGCGCAGCGGTTTGCCCGCCACTTCATAGATGGCGCGCTGCTGCTTGCCGGTGCCCACCTTGACGAAGCGCGCTTCCACGCGCAGGCGCGCGCCATCGCAGGACGGGCAGCATTTTTCATTGATGAACTTGGCCAGTTCTTCCTTGACGGCCATCGAGTCCGTCTCGCGGTAGCGGCGCTGCAGATTGTTGACCACGCCTTCGAACGTGTGTTCCTTGATGACGGTGCGGCCCCGCTCATTGACATAGCTGAACGGAATCACTTGCTTGCCGGAACCGTACAGCACGGCTTGCTGGGCATTCAGTGCCAGCTGTTCGAACGGCATGTCCAGGTCGAACTCGTAGTAGGCGGCCAAATTCGACAGCATCTGGAAGTAAAACTGGTTGCGGCGGTCCCAGCCCTTGACGGCACCCGAGGCCAGCGACAGGTTCGGGAACGCGACGATGCGTTTCGGGTCAAAGAATTCAATGTGTCCGAGGCCGTCGCATTCCGGGCAGGCGCCCATGGGGTTGTTGAACGAGAACAGACGCGGTTCCAGTTCCTGCAGGGAATAGCCACACACATTGCAGGCGAACTTGTTGGAGTACACATGTTCCTGGGCGGTATCCATTTCGTAGGCGATGGCGCGGCCGTCGGCCAGGCGCAGGGCCGTCTCGAAACTTTCCGCCAGGCGCTGCTTGATCTCCTGGTTCACCTTGACCCGGTCGATGACGACGTCGATCGTGTGCTTTTCCGTTTTCTTTAATTTCGGGAGGTCATCGACTTCATAGATCTTGGCCGCATGCGTGCCACTCTGCACGCGAAAGCGCACGAAGCCCTGCGCCTGCATCTGCTCGAACAGGTCCACGTGTTCGCCCTTGCGGTTGGCGACGACGGGCGCCAGTATCATCAGCTTGGTGTCTTCCGGCATGGCCAGCACGGCATCGACCATTTGTGACACGGACTGGGCGGCCAGAGCGTTTTCCGGGTGGTCGGGGCAGTAGGGCGTGCCCACGCGCGCATACAGCAGGCGCAGGTAGTCGTGGATTTCCGTTACGGTGCCCACGGTCGAGCGCGGGTTGTGCGAGGTTGCCTTCTGTTCGATGGAGATGGCCGGCGATAAGCCTTCGATCAGGTCGACGTCCGGCTTTTCCATCAGTTGCAGGAACTGGCGCGCGTAGGCCGACAGCGATTCGACATAGCGGCGCTGGCCTTCCGCGTACAGGGTGTCGAAGGCCAGCGAGGACTTGCCGGAGCCGGACAGGCCGGTAATCACGATCAGCTTATTGCGCGGCAAATCGAGATTGATATTCTTGAGGTTATGCGTGCGAGCGCCGCGAATGCGGATCTGTTCCATGTGATTGCCTTGCTTTCAGTGAGTGGTGCGGCCGGCGCATTGCGGCTGAGCGCGGATGGGCAGCCACGACGGGTCAACCTGTTACTATAGCCGGGTTTGGATCTGCATGCCTGTGGCGGCCGAGGGCGGATGGCACCGCCAGGCGGGCGTGCCCTGACAAAGCTTGATACAGATGCGTGCAGAAGTTTAGACACTGTATATAATACCAGTATTCAAGTTTCTTGTTTTCACCTGCCGTGAAAAAAACAGGGTGCCGCACGGTAGATGGCGTCGGCCAGAAAGCGGATGCTTTGCACCGCCTGGTCGCTTATAATCCTCGTTTGGTAAAAAATCTCATGCGCGCGAGTTCCGGCTCCCGCAGCCGTTCATCAGGAGTTATTCATGGCATCAGTCAACAAAGTCATCATCGTCGGCAATCTGGGCCGTGACCCGGAAATCCGCTACATGCCTAGCGGCGACGCGATCGCCAACATCGCCGTGGCCACTTCGTACAAATCGAAGGACCGCAACACGGGCGAGCAAAAAGAATTGACAGAGTGGCACCGCATTTCGTTCTTCGGCCGCCTGGCCGAAATCGTCGGTCAATACCTGAAAAAAGGTTCGTCGGTCTACGTCGAAGGCCGTCTGCAAACCCGTAAATACACGGACAAGGACGGCGTCGAGAAGTATGCCACCGACATCATCGCGGAACAGATGCAAATGCTGGGCGGCCGTTCCGGCATGGGCGGCGACGCCGGCGGTGGCGATGACAGCTACGGTGGCGGTGGCGGCTACGAAGCCCCGGCCCCGCGCCAGGCACCGGCCCCGCGTCCAGCTCCGGCACCGGCACCACGCCCGGCACCGAAGCCAGCACCGAACTTCTCGGACATGGATGACGATATTCCGTTCTGAGATCGAGTAGTCGCTAATGTGTAAACTAAGCCCTGTAGATCATTGATCTAGCAGGGCTTTTTTGTTGTTTGCCCCATTTTTTGACAACTGCCCGAGCATGCATACAAGCTGATATATACAAGCTGATATTTTCCTGCGTAATCATGCGTCAACAATGGATGCGCTCAAAGGCAGACAAAGCATCTGTTCCCGATCCGGCGATGAGAGCTCGTCGGTTTTTATTCGCCATGTTCGCTGATGACGGTATCTGCCTTGCGGAACGAGCACAGCCCCATGCCATGTGACGTGAAACGAAGTCGGGACATGATGTTGATCTGCTGCGATTGGCAGACAACAGAAAAGAGCGCCGCATGGTTACGACAAAGATAATCGGCGCGATAAAAGGTATTCACCCTCCATTCTCCACCTGCGATGGCGCAATGGCCTGACAGCATTGCAGGCGCCGCGGCTGCTTGCCGGTATTGCCGCACACTCCATAGAAAATCCCTGCGCCAATACTGTAGATGTGGATAAAAACAGCGCATGAATTCAATGGCCGGAAAACCGCCATTCTATCGATGGCAGCATCAAGGCTGCAGTTCGCGCATTGAATCGAAAGAACAAGGTAAAAAAGTCATATCGTTATTAAAAAAACTTACTTGTTACTGTATGGAAATGCCATTAATATACAATCAACAGTTGGCGTAAATAATATCAAAAAACTTCACTTTTTTATGACTGCTCATCCGGCTTGCTGATTAAGCGGCGCGACTTTCATTGAAGGCTGGAAGCATTATTGGATAGCAAGCCATTCAGGTACTTTATGCCGCGACAGGCGCAAAGTAATAATAAGCAGTTTTAAAAATGGCAGCCGTCACGGAAAACCCTTTTTACGCTGAAGTCTAGTCGGGGAATGGCGCCGGCGACTTGGTGAATCGCGTATGGCATGCCATATCAGGCCGGGCGATCAGCGTTGCCAGCACGGGCATGGCACAGGCGCTATTGTTGCTTGTCGCCTACGCCACTGTCGCTAGCAATGTTGCGGCCGCCGGCATCACTGGAACGCCAGCGTCCGGCCTGGCGAACGCAGTGCTCATGTCTTGTCCCGCTCATGACGGCGGCAGCCTTGCCTGCGGTCAACGCATCAGGCTGCATCACGATGCCTATCCCTATCAAAAACATGGTCCGCAAACAGGGTGATGCTGATGCCGTTAACTGCCGAAGTCCGGGATGACGGCTGCACCCAAGCTTCCCGCACGAATAAGAACGTCCTTTTCTGGAGAAAAATATGTCCGCCTTTAGTAGCCATGCCCTCGCATTGCGCGGGCTCAGCAAAAGATTTGATCGGCCCGTAGTGGATGCGCTGGATCTTGACGTGCGGCGCGGGGAAATCTACGCGCTGCTGGGCGCTAACGGCGCAGGCAAGACCACCACCCTGCGCATGGCCACCGGACTGCTAATGCCCGATGCCGGCAGTGTGCATATCTTCGGGGTCGATTTGCACGCCCAGCCAGAGGCGGCGAAACGGCCGCTGGCCTATTTGCCCGATGAACCTTTGCTGTATGGCAAGCTCACCGCGCTGGAATATCTGGTCTTTATGGCTGGTCTATGGCATATGCCCGCCGCCCCCGCGGCCGCTGCTGCGGATGGTTTATTGGCTCTGCTTGGGCTCGCCCCCCACGCACACGAGTTGACTGAAAGCTATTCCCGCGGCATGAAACAGAAATTGGCGCTCGCCGGCGCGCTGATTCACCAACCCGAGCTGATTGTTCTGGACGAGCCGCTCACCGGACTCGATGCCCACGCCGCGCGCCAGGTCAAGGACCTGTTACAGCGCCATACCGCGAGCGGCGGCACCGTCGTCATGACCACGCATATTCTCGAGGTGGCGGAGCGCATGGCCGACCGTATCGGCATTCTGCAACACGGTCGCCTTATCGGCGAGGGCAGTCTTGAGCAATTGCGGACCCAGGCGCAGCAGCACGATGCCTCGCTAGAAGATGTGTTCCTGCGCCTGACGGAGAGCAGTCATGAAACCGCCGTCTGAGGTATGCTCGCTGCGCCCGGGAGGGGCGCCCTGGCTGATGCGACACGAACTGCGCTTGTTTGTCGCTGACTCGGCTACGGCCGTCGGCCGCGCCCTGCAACGCGCCCCCGAGCGGCGTGCGCTGCCTGTGGCCATTCTGGGGTGGCTGGCAACGGTGTACCTGGTACTGCATGTGGTTGCATGGAGCGCGCTACCGAGCCTGCCATACTGGCGCCCAACGGAGAGTATCGGACAACTTCATCTCGACGGTGCAGCCGCTGCCGTGCTGTTCATCCTGATGCTGTCGGCCGCGATGATACGTTGCGTACATGTGATGTATGCCCGCAATGACCTTGATCTCCTGCTGTGCGCTCCCGTGCCTGGCGTCACCCTCCTGCGCGCGCGCCTGGGCGGCGTGGTCCTGGGCACGCTGCTGCTGGTACTGTTCCTGGTGAGCCCGATAATTCATATCGGTCTGTTGACTGGGCGGCCACGCTTGCTGGCACTGTATCCGGCACTGCTTGCGATGGCCACTATCGCAGCTAGTTGCGGCATGATGATCACCATCGAGCTCGCCCGACTGATCGGGCCACGCCGCACCGCCATTGTTGCGCAGGTACCGGGTACTGTCGTGGTGGTGGGACTGTATCTGATGCCCAAATTACAGGATGTTATCCCCGCCGGCATCGAGACCACGTTAGGCAAGCTGCTGGAGGACGGCGCCATGCTTGGAGCGTCCAGCCCGCTCTGGCTGCCAGTGCAAGCGCTGCAGGGCAGCCCGCTCGCCCTGATGCTGTTTTGTCTTGCCGCGCTCGGGCTGGCACATGTTGCCACCATGCTGCTCCAGCACCGCTTCCTGCACACCCTGCAGCGGGGACGCAGTGCGTCGCGCCGAAGGCCCGGCCTCGGGTTCGGGATCAGCCTGCGCTTCGGCCACAGCACGGGCAAGTTGTTGTTGTGCAAAGAGTGGCTGCTTATTTTGCGCCAGCCCATGTTGTGGAGCCAACTAGCCGCCAAGTCAGCCTGGCTGGTCGTGGTCTTTGTGGCGGCCGGCACCGACAGCCTTCGCCCCGTCGTGATTGCCGCCCTCATTGTGTATGCCACTGCGGCATTGGCCGGCACCCTGACGCGCCTGATTGAGTCCGGCGAACAGGCGTGGGATGTGCTCGCATCGTCGCCGACGGCGCCAGCCATGATCGGTGCTGCCAAGCGCCGGGCGGCCCTGCTACCGGCGTTGTTACTGAGCATGCCTGCAGCGCTGTGGCTGGGCACCGCCGATCCGACGCTGGGGATATTGACAGCCATCGCCGTGGCCGGCGCATGCGGCTCTGCCAACCGTCTCAACCGAACGCGCGCAATGGCCTCAAACAGGCAGGACCGCGCTTCGGCCCCGCCAATGGTGACTTCACTGTGGGAAGTGCTGAGCAACGCCGTGTGGGTGCTCCTGCTGGTGATCGCCCATGCGATCCTTGGATGATCCAGGACCCTTGTCACATGCTGTCATGCCGACAGGGGGCACTTGCCAGCATCCGCATGCCCGACTATTTTCCGGCACAGCGCAGGCGGCGGCCACACCGTCGCCTGCCACCTTGCTTCCGCACGCGCTGGCCGCAGCTAATCGCGCAGGCCGATATCGAGCGTGTAGCTGGCCACCGCATTCCTGCGCGCCGCGTTGCGCATCAGGTAGACCTGCACCGTGTACTCGCCATCGGCCGGCAGTCTTGCCTGGTAGCTGTTGCCGCCAGACGAGCCGACGAACAGCGCTTCTTCCTGGCCTGCCTGGCGGATGTTGAAGTAATTTGATGGCTGCTTGCTCTTCAGCTTGACGCTGAGGTTCTGGCCGGCCTTGCCCGTCAGCGTGTATTCGGCCGTGGCATAGCCCTTGATCTTGCCTTTCACGCTGCGCGCGGTGCTGCCCGCCGCCAGTTGCACGCTTTCTTTGTGGACAGCGTCAGTACTCCAGGCGGGCGTGGTGAAGACGAGCGCCGCCAGCAGCAGGCTGGCGCGGATGGGTAGTGGATAAGGTGGCATGCGGTGTTTCCTCCTGACGCTTGAATCAAATATGGCCGATGGCAATGCCTTGCATCTTACGCCAGTCGCCGCGTTTTGCCCGTACGCCCGGGCTGCCGGCGCCTCGTCCGGGCGGCTTCCTTGATTTTTCTTGACCTGCGTGCTTTTTGCGGGGTGCGCACGCTTCATGATGCGGCGAAATCGCATTTTCAGGTAGGCTGAAGCGTCTCTTCGATGTGGAACCGGCCGCGGGCGCCGTTGCGCCCCGCCGGTTTTGCAGCTCTTCTCCCTGTACTGAAAGGAACGCAGAATGGGTATTTCCGGAAAAGTCGCGCTGGTCACGGGTGCCGCGCAAGGCATCGGCAAGGCCATCGCCTTGCGCCTGGCCAAGGATGGCGCCGATATCGCGCTGGTCGATCTGAACCAGGACAAGCTGGACGCGGCGGCCGCCGAAGTGCGCGCGCTGGGCCGCCGCGCCGTCACCTTCATCGCCGACGTGTCGCAGCTGGAGCAGGTCAGCGCGGCGGTGGCATTTGCCGAAAAGGAATTGAATGGCTTCGACATCATCGTCAACAATGCCGGCATCGCGCAAGTGCAGCCGCTGCTCGAGGTGACGCCAGACGAGGTCGACCGCATCATGCGCATCAATGTGCAGGGTACCTTGTGGGGCATCCAGGCGGCCGCCAAGATGTTCAAGGCGCGCCGGCAGAAGGGCAAGATCATCAATGCCTGTTCCATCGCCGGGCATGACGGCTTCGCCCTGCTGGGCGTGTATTCGGCCACCAAGTTTGCCGTACGCGCGCTGACGCAGGCGGCGGCCAAGGAACTGGCGGCCGATGGCATCACGGTCAACGCGTATTGCCCCGGTGTCGTCGGTACCGACATGTGGGTCGAGATCGACAAGCGCATGGCTGAACTGACTGGCGCCGAGCTGGGCGCGACGTATCAAAAATACGTGGATGGCATCGCGCTGGGACGCGCCGAGACGCCGGAAGACGTGGCGGGGCTGGTCTCTTTCCTGGCGGGGCCGGACGCGGACTATATGACGGGCCAGGCGCCGCTGATCGATGGTGGGCTCGTGTACCGTTGAGGGATTGATCGGGCATAAAAAAAACAGGCCGCGCCATCGGTGATAGCGCGGCCTGTTTGCGTTGGATCAAGGTTTAATTGAAGCTGACTTCCTTGCGGTTGTCGCGCGAGACCCGGTCGATCATCTTGTTGTAGGGATCGACGCCCACTTCAAATGGTTTTTCCTTCACCGTGATCGTGATGACCGGGTCGCTGCCGGACAGGACGCGCTTGTCCGTGAACAAGACTTTCTCGTCCTTTTCCTTGGCCCCCGGGGCACGCGCGAAGATGGCGATTTCCACCGGCTCGTCATAGACGCGCGCGCTTTCCTTGCCCTTGCCGTCGGACTCCAGCTTGGCCAGGTGCAATGTCATGCTGACATCCCACTGGCCATCCGGGCGCTTGACGGCCGACGCTTGCGTCACGCGGTTGTCGTAGAAGACGATCTTCTCGAACAGGTCCGTGATCAGGGCCTGCTTGTCCTGCGGCGCTTCGGCGCGGATATACGCCAGCAATTCAAGCGTGGTGGTGAACGGCGCCTGCTGGTAGCCCTTGTCCTGCAGATAGCGTTTCAGGGCACGGTTCAGCGCTTCCTCGCCGATCTCGTCGCGCAGGCGGTAGAACACCAGGCTGCCCTTGCGGTAGTGGATGTATTGCTGTCCTTCCACGCGCGCCAGCGGCAGTTCCTCGATGGCTTCACCGCCGCGCCCGCTCAGGTAGCGGTCCAGTTCATAGCGCAGGAAGCGGCGCATCTTGTCGCGGCCATACGCTTTTTCCATCACCATCAGGGCCGAGTATTGCGACAGCGACTCCATCAGCATGGTGGCGCCCTGCACGTTGGCGCCGATCACCTGGTGGCCCCACCACTGGTGCGCCATTTCATGCGCCGTGACGTAAAACACGTAATCGATGTCTTCCTTGTCGCGCAGGTCGGCGATGAAGCCTATGCCTTCCGAATACGGAATGGTATTGGCGAACGACTGGGCAAAGCTGGCGTAGGCGGGGAATTCCAGGATGCGCACCTGCTTGTGCTGGTAGGGCGTGAATTGCGTGGTGTAATAGTCGAGCGATTTTTGCACGGAGGTAATCATGCGATCCGTGTTGTAGCCGTGCTTCCTGTCGAAATAGATCTCGATCGGCACGCCGTGCCATTCGCCCTTCTTCACTTCCCAGCGGGCCGACAGGTAGGCGAAGAACGGCATCATCGGCTGGTCCATCTTGTAGCGGTAATAGCGGCGGCCATCGTGTTCCCAGCTTTTCTGCAGGTAGCCGGGCGCCAGGGCGATCTGCCCGCCACTGGTGGAAACGGTGGTGTCGAAAT
Organism: Janthinobacterium sp. GW822-FHT07H11; assembly: GCF_058798615.1. Taxonomy (NCBI): domain Bacteria; kingdom Pseudomonadati; phylum Pseudomonadota; class Betaproteobacteria; order Burkholderiales; family Oxalobacteraceae; genus Janthinobacterium; species Janthinobacterium sp. GW822-FHT07H11. The sequence continues at coordinate 75,076 of NZ_CM179507.1, read as the reverse complement.
TGATCCAGTCCGCCTCCGCGCCAAAGACGGTGTTGCCATAGGCGGCGGTGTCTTCCCGCTTGGCCATGCGCTGCGGTTCGCCCAGGCCCCGCTTGCGGCGCTCATTGCGGTCCAGCAACTCCATCTCCTTCGCATAGCCGAAGTGGGGGAAGAAGGCATGGTTGTTGAAGAAGCTGCCGTTCAGGTTGACCTGGTCAGGCTTGCCGCTGTTGCTAAAGCCCGCATGCGTGACGGCCACCGTGAAGTCCAGCGGCAAGGTAGCGCCCGGCGCCAGGGGCTGGGCCAGCTTGAGGATGCTGAAGCCGAGTTCCTTGTCGTCCAGTTCGACCTTGTGCGCCGGCAAGTTCAACCAGTGCGTCTCCAGCTCGGGGTCGAGCTGGATGCGCAGGGTGTCGAGCGCTTGCGTGGTCTTGTTTTGCAGCACATAGTGGCCTTTGATCAACACCTTCCTTTGCTCAGGATAAATATCCACATTGGCCTGGATGTCGGTGATCTTCAACTGTGGCAAGTTCTGGTACTGGCGATACTGTTTTTCGTATCGCGCCTGCTTGTCCATGCCCGCGTCCGAGGTTTCGTACCGGTTCAGCACATTCGTGTTGTAGAAGATCCAGCCGCCCGTGCCCATCCAGCCCAGCAGGACCACGGCCAGCGCGGCGCCCGCGCTGCCTTGCAGGCGCTGGCCCGCCAAGCGCAGGCGCGCGCGCCAGTCGGCGCACAGGCCGCGTACCCAGAAAGCGCGCGCCAGCATCACCAGCGCCACGGTAAACAGGCTCCAGTACAGCGCATACCAGGACCAGCCCGTCAGGAAGTGGCCATAACCGTTCATGTCCGAATACTGGATGGTCGGCATGCTGGCGAAGTTGTACAGCCTATGCTCGAAGTCCAGCATGCCGAGCACGCCCTGCGCCACCATCAGCACGATCACCAGCAGGTAGCCGATGAATTTATTGTTCGACAGCACTTGCAGGGTGAGCGCGCACAAGCCCATCAGCACGAAGAAGAGGGCGCCCAGCAAGCTGCCCTGCAGGTACAGCGCCAGTTCCACCGGCGCGCCTCCCTTGAACAGCTGGAAACCGATGGCCGTGAGGACGCCCGCCAGCAGGTAGCCGGCGATCACGCCGACCAGGGCCGTGCACTTGGCCAGCAGGGGAACCCAGTCCGGCACGGGCATGGCATCGCTGACATCGGCGATCTTGACTTGCCGCTCCTTGAAGATCAGTTCGCCCGCATAAAACGTCACGATGATAATCAGCAGGAAGCTGAAGCTGTTGCTGATGTGCTGCAGCATCAGGTGCGTCACCGGATACACGGCCGTGCCGAACATCTTGTCGGCCACGCTGGCGCCGGCGACCAGGTTCATCATGCCGAACAGCAGCATCACCATGAACGGCACGCTCCTGAAGACGCTGGCGGCATCGAAGCGCAGGATCTGCCAGCATTGGCGCCAGGCGGTTGCCGGCGTAAAAGCGGGAACGCGGCGCGGCAGTTGCAGCGGCGCCATGACGGCGGGGGCGGATGCCTGCACCTTGTTCTTGCCGAACAGGCGCTTGCCCGTGCCCGTGCGTTGCGGCTTGAACAGGATGACGGTGGCGGCGAACAGCAGCGCCGTGATGCCCAGCCATAACAGGCGGTTGGCCAGCAGGAAGCCGGACAATGGCGGCAGGCTGGCATTCGCTTCGACGGATGTGAAATAACGCGTCATGCGGCCAAACGCGCGCACGCCGAAGGGGTCGAGCAGCACGGCCACCCATTCATTGTTGATGTCGCGCGTAAACACGCCGGCCATGGCCCACAGCAGGAAGAAACCCAGCACGCCGACGTACACGAGCATCATCGAGCGCGTGGTGGCCGCCAGCAGCATCAGCAGGGCGCCGATGAAGAGCATGTTGGGGATCACCATGACGGCGAAGCTCCACGCATAGGTGTGCAGCGAAAACGGTCCCACGCGCTGCGCATCGACCCACGGCATGATGGGGCCGAGCATGGTGCCAAGGGCGATGCAGGCAAAGATCGCCAGGCAGGCGATGAAGCCGGCGGCGAAGCGCCCGAACAGGTAATCGCGCTTGCGCATGGGGGTGGCGAACAGCATGTCGGCCATGCCGAATTCGCTGTCGCGCAGCACGGCGCCGGCGATGAAGACGGTGACGAGAAACATCGACAGCAGGCTGAAGATGCCCAGCATCTGCGCCACCACGGTGGGCGCATTGCGGTTGATGTTGCCGATGGCGCCGCCGATCTGCACGGAATCGCTGGTGGTGGCGCCAAAGGCCATCAGGGCCATGATGATGGCGAATACCCACAGCAGCGGCTGTTTCAGCTGGTAGACCACGTCAAACTTGAAGAACTCCTTCCACATGGCGTGCCCCTTACGCTGCAACGGCAAGCGGTGCCGCGGCGCCATGGCGGGCGGCGTTGCGCACATGCAGGAAGTACACGTCTTCCAGGTCGGGCGCGATCTGCACGAAGCAGCTGTCGGGCTGGCTGTCGGCATACACATTGATTTGCGGCTTGCCACCCACCAGGCGCGTCGACAGCACATTGTGCGACTGCTGGTACTGCGCCAGCTCGTCCATGCTGACGCTGCGGCGCCAGACCTTGCCGAGCAGGGTGTCGATGGCCGCCTGCGGTTCGCCCTGCACCAGCACCTCGCCCTTGACGATCATGGCCATGCGCGGGCACAGGTCCGTCACGTCGTCGACGATGTGGGTCGACAGGATCACCACCACCTGCTCGCCGATCTTCGCCAGCAGGTTCAGGAAGCGGTTGCGCTCGTCCGGGTCCAGGCCCGCCGTCGGTTCGTCGACGATCACCAGGCGCGGTGCGCCCAGCAGCGCCTGGGCGATGCCGAAGCGCTGGCGCATGCCGCCCGAATACGTGCCCAGGTTGCGCTTGCGCGCTTCCCATAGATTGGTCTGCTGCAGCAAGGCTTCCACGGCTTCCTTGCGCGGCCCCTTCTCCGTCAGGCCTTTCAAGACGGCAAAGTGGTTGAGCAGGGTTTCCGCGCTGACTTTCGGGTACACGCCGAAATCCTGCGGCAGATAGCCGAGCTGGCGGCGCAAGCCTTCCTTGTCCCTGAGAACGTCGAGACCGTCAAAATCGATGCTGCCGCTATCGGGGTCTTGCAAGGTCGCAATCGTGCGCATCAGCGAGGACTTGCCCGCGCCATTCGGCCCCAGCAAGCCGAACATCCCGTTGGGGATCTCCAGGCTGACGTTATTGATGGCCTTGACGCCATTGGCATAGGTCTTGTTCAGCTGTTTGATCGATAGCATGGGCAGCACTCTCCTGAGCTTGGGAATGAAAAGCCGGCAGATACCTGTCTGCCGGTCTGTACAAGGGGATCGCCGTATGGCAACCGCCGTGGCGGATGTTACTTAAAAACAATAATATATAGCCAATTGGAAGGAAATTAATATTTTTGCGACCAGCGGCGAAAAGGCCGGCATGAAATGCCGCCACGCGGGTATGAGCGACCGTGATACGATCGCCAATCTTGACAACGCCATCGCGCGTGAAAGCCAGCCATGCATGCAGCCGACGGAAACATCACATTGCGCCCCATCGTTGCGGGGGAGGAAACGGCCCTGGCGCGGCTGTTCCAGTTGTATTGCTATGACAATTCCGGCTGGAGTGGCGAGGCGCTGCCGGCCGATGGCCGCTATGACGTGTGCGACGCCTCGCTGGCCACGTATGTGCACGCGGCCGGGCACACGGCGCACTGGATCGAGGTCGATGGCGAACTGGCGGGGTTTTACATCACGGAACCGACCATGGCGGGGACGGTGCCGGTGCAGGAGTTCAGCGACTTCTTTATCTTGAAGAAATACCGGCGCCGGGGCGTGGCGCTGGAAGTGGTGCGCAGGGTGCTGCTGGGCAGCGCGCAGACGTGGATGGTGGCGATGTTCCGCGACGATGCCGCGGCGACGGCCTTCTGGCGGCAGGCGTTTGCGCGCCTGCCTTTCGCTGGCGTCGCGGCGTGGGACGATGCGGACTTGCCGCAGTTCCAGCTGTATCTGCTGAAGCCGGCGGCCGCGGCATCCGCTTAAAAGCGCACTTTCACATAGGCGGACGGTCCCGTCAGGCGCACGTTCAAGTCGGCCGTGCGTTCGCTGTCGCGGCGCAGCTTGATCTTCGAGATGCCATAGTCCGCGACAAAGCCGACATTTTTGAAGGGAAACCATTCGACGCCGATATTGCCGCCATAGATGTGGCCGTTGATGCGGCCGCCATTTTTCTTGATGCCCGACGCTTCCGCATACATGCGCAAGTCCGGCGTGAAGGCGTGGCGCCAGCCCACTTCCAGCAGCGGCGCGAAGGCGTGCTCGCTGAATGAATCGCGCGCGCTGGCCGTCTCGCCGTTGACGAGGCCGGTGGCCGTGCCTTCCAGGTTGGCGTGATAGTAGGCGGCGCCCAGGCCGATGCCGAAGGTGTCATTGCCGCTGCCCAGCCACCATTTGTAGGCCAGCTTGGCCAGGTCCAGTTGCAGGTCGGCATTTGCCGTGGCCGTGCCCGTGACGGGCTGGCCATTGATGGTGGTTTCGCCGCTGAGGGTAGGCGTGTAGGATTTGTCGTAACGGTAGTAGTCGAATGCCAGGCCATGGCGGTCGCCGATCAGCAAGTCCGCCTTGACGCGGGGAATGGTGGTGTGGCTTTGCTTCGACTCCGGCGCATCGATGCGGCCAAATTGCGTATCGGCGCCGATGTTGATGCGCGGGTCGGCGGAAAACGCGCCCACGGAAACGCTGACACGGTCCAGCGCCGGCGACGGCTCGGCCCGCGCCGTGGCGGCGGCCACACCCAATATGCCCAGCATCATGGCGCTGCGCAAGGCGAGGTGGCGCAACCGTGGCGGGGACAGGCGGGCGGGGACGGACATGGCAAACATGGGGTAACTCCTCAAGAAAAAAATGGAAACTGCCGCGACGTCGGGGCGGCTTGCGTCATGCGGCTATGCAATGAGGAAATGGTAGCAATTGTTACTTTTGGCGTACGTAGCCGCACGGCGCAAGTTGCCGTCGGACTTGTCCTACCCGATGTCAGCAGTGGCCAGCGGAGAAAACACGCCATCCATGTGCGCGCATTGCCTGTATCGGCTGACGCGCGCAGAATGGCGGGCAAGAGGAGGAGACACCGCATGAGAATCGCCGCCATTTCCGACATCCACGGCAACCTCGACGCGCTCGAGGCCGTCCTGGCCGACATCGCGCGGCGCGGCGCGGATGCGCTCGTCAACCTCGGCGACATCGTCTCGGGCCATCTGCAGCCGCGGGAAACGGCGGCGCGCCTGATGGCGCTGGACTTGCCCACCATCCGCGGCAACCACGAACGCCAGCTGTTCGGCGATCCGGCCCGCATGGGCGCGTCGGACGCCTTTGCGCGCGCGCAACTGTTACCCGAGCAACTGGACTGGATCGCGGCGCTGCCCGCCACCTTGCGCTTGCGCAAGGACGTGCTGCTCGTGCATGGCACGCCGCAAAGTGACCTCGTGTATTTTCTCGACAGCGTCACGCCGCAAGGCAGCCGCGCCGCCACGCCGCAGGAAGTGGCAGAACGGGCAGGGACGACGGACGCCGCCCTGATCCTGTGCGGCCACACGCACATGCCGCGCCAGGTGCGCCTGGCCGATGGCCGACTGGTCGTCAATCCGGGCAGCGTGGGCTTGCAAGCCTATGACGACGCTCACGGCTATCCGCACCTGATGGAAAACGGCACGCCGCACGCGCGCTATGCCCTCGTCGAGCAGGGCACGGACGGCGCCTGGACGGCGCAGTTCCATGAAGTGGAGTATGACTGGGACAAGGCGGCGCGGCTGGCGCTGGCCAACGGCCGGCCCGACTGGGTTACGCCGCTGCGCACGGGCCGGGTAGCCTGACTAGCGGAACTCTTCGGCCACCAGGTTGTACTTCTGCATCTTGTGATACAGCGTCTGTTTCGGCAAACCCAGCACGGCACTTACTTCGCTGACGTTGCCCGCATATGCACGCAGTTCCTGTTCGATCAGCGCGCGTTCGAAGCCGTTCACCTGCTCCGCCAGCGACAAGGGGCTGGCCTGGCCACCCGCCAGCAGGCTCGAGGCGCCGCCGGCGATGCCGAGCACGAAGCGGTCGGCGATATTGCGCAGTTCGCGCACGTTGCCGGGCCAGGAATGGGCCATCAGCATGCGCATCTGCGCGCTCGAGACGATGGGTGCGGCGCGGTTGTAGCGGGCGGCGGCGGCCAGCACGAAATGCTCGAACAGGATGGGAATGTCTTCGCGCCGTTCGCGCAGCGGCGGCAGGTGCAGCACGATCAGGTTCAGGCGGTAGTACAGGTCGCTGCGGAACTTCTGCTGCTGCGACAGCTCTTCCAGGTCCAGCTTGGCGGCCGCGATGACGCGCACGTCGACGGGCGTGGCCACGTTGGAGCCCAGCCGTTCGATATAGCGCTCCTGCAGCACGCGCAGCAGCTTGACTTGCAGCGACAGGGGCAGGCTTTCGATTTCATCGAGGAAGAAAGTGCCGTGGTCGGCATGCTCGATCTTGCCCACCTGGCGCTTGGCCGCGCCCGTGAATGCGCCCGGTTCGTGGCCGAAGACTTCGCTCTCGAAGATGCTTTCGGGAATCGCGCCACAGTTGACGGCGACAAAGTTGTGCTTGCGGCGGTGGCTGAAGTCATGCAGGCAGCGCGCCACCATTTCCTTGCCCGTGCCCGTGTCACCATAAATCAGCACGTCGGCCGGTTCGTCGGCAACGTCGAGTATCAAGCGCCGTATGTCGCGCATCGCCGCGGAATTTCCCAGCAGGCGAGATTCGATGCCGCCGCCGTCCTCGAGCTGGCGGCGCAGGCTGTGCACTTCCAGCATGAGTCTGCGCGTTTCCAGCGCGCGCAGGATGACATCGACCAGCTGGTCGGAAGAATACGGTTTTTCGATGAAATCGTAGGCGCCCGTGCGCATCGCATGCACGGCCATGGTGATGTCGCCGTGGCCCGTGACGAGGATCACGGGCAGGTTGGGATCGAGTTCCTTTACCGCCTGCAGCAGTTCCAGGCCGCTCATGCCGGGCAGGCGCACGTCGCTGACGATGATGCCGGGAAAGTCCGGTGCCAGCAGTTTATAGGCCAGCTCGGCCGAGTGAAAGGCCAGCACGTCCAGGCCGGCCAGCTGCAATGCCTGCTCGCTGCCCTCGCGTACGGTGGGGTCGTCCTCGACCAGCAAGACCTTCAAGCCGTCAAACATGTTTTTCCTCCTGCGTTGCAATCTGTAGTTCGATGGTGAAGACGGCGCCGCCGCCCGGGGCGTTTTCGGCGCGCAGCACGCCGCCGAACTGGCGCGTGATCTGTTCGGAAATGGCCAGGCCCAGGCCCAGCCCCAGGCCCTGCGGCTTGGTCGTGAAGAACGGTTCGAACAGGTGTTCGCACACTTCCGTCGACAGGCCGGGGCCGGTGTCGGCCACGTGGATCAGCACGTGCTCCGGCGTGCATTCGACGGACACGCGCAGGCTGCGCACGTCGCTGCCGTTCATGGCGTCGAGCGCATTGGCGTACAGGTTCACCAGTACCTGTTCCAGGCGGTTGCTTTCGCACATGGCGAAAATGTCTTCGGGCGGCAATTGCAAAGTAAAACGCACATTTTCCACCTGCAGCCGGCGCTCGACGAGGAACAGCGCGTTGCTGATCGCCGTGGGAATCGAGACGGAGGTCAGGCTGGTGGTCGACTTGCGCGCAAAAATCTTCAATTGCCCGGTAATGGTCCCCATCCTGGCGGCAATTTGCGAGATCTTCGCCAGGTTGCGCCGCGCATCGTCGAGCCGCCCGCGCTCGAGCAGGATGACGGCATTGTCGGACATGGTGCGCAGCGCCGTCAGCGGCTGGTTCAGTTCATGCGTGATGCTGGCCGACATCTGGCCCAGCACGGCCATCTTGCCGGCCTGGAACAGTTCATTCTGCGTGATGTGGAGTTTCTGCTCGGCCTTGCTGCGCACCTCGATTTCCTGGCTCAGGCTTTGCGTCATGGCATTGAGTTCCGAGGTGCGTTCCTCGACCATGGCTTCCAGGTTGTCGTAGGCGTGCTGCAGATCCTCGCGCGCGCGCAGTTTTTGCGCCACGGCGGCGCGGCGCTGGCGCAGGTAGAAAAACAGCAGCATGAAAAAGCCCATCAGCACGCAAGAGAAGGCGGCGGCCGCGCGCGCGCTGGCCTTGGCCTGGGCCAGGTCGGACAGGTAAATAAAAGTCCAGCCTTGCGGCGACTTGAGCTTGATCTGCGTCATCACGCTGGAGCTGATCTTCGGGGGCGTATCGGCATGCTCGTGCTCGCGCACGCTGATCACGCGCGCGCCATTGCCCAGCTGGCGGTCAGAGACGAAGGGGATGGGTTCCAGCTGCTTGGAGTAGTACTGGCGCGTGCGGTTGAGCAGGGCGGTGATCTCGGCCGACAGCGGCGCCAGGGTCTTGTATTTCCAGTCCGCCATGGAACTGAGGAAGATCACGCCGTGCTCGTCGGCCAGCATGACCTTGTCGGCGCCTTGCACCCAGCGTTTTTCGAGGGACTCCAGGTTCACCTTCACCGTTGCCAGGCCCAGCATGTGGCCATTCTGGTAGATGCCGTGGGCAAAGAAGTAGCCGGGCTCCAGCCGCGTCGTGCCCACGCCATAGAAGCGGCCCGGCGTGCCGCGCAGCGCATCCTGGGCATAGGGGCGGAACGAGATATTGTCGCCAATAAAGCTGTCGGGTCCCCGCCAGTTGCTGGCGGCCCGCGTGTTGCCGTCGAGGTTGCTGATGAAAATGGTCGACGATTTCGCCTGGGCGTTCATCTGCTCCAGGTAATGGTTGACGGTATCGACCAATACCGGGTCTTCCGGGTGCTGCAGCAAACGGATAACGTCGCGGTTCAGCTCCAGGGTCTTGGGCAGGAAGTCATACTTTTCCAGCGCGTTTTCCAGGCTGCTCACATATACCTCGAGGCGCTGCGCGCCGCTGGCCTGCAGCTTGCCGATGGCGATGCGTTCGGTCCAGAAATACACGAGCCAGACGGTCGCCAGGCAGGCGGCCAGCACCACGCCCCAGGCCAGCGTTTCGCGGCCTGACCGTTGCGCCAGGCGCTGGCGCCAGGAAAGGGAGGGTTTACTACTGCTATTCATAAAATCAGCTGCCAACTTGCAAGAACCCACAGTATCGCATTTAAATATTGCGTAAAAAGAAAAAGCCGCCGGATATGCATCCGGCGGCTCACGCTTTTATGTCACGGACAGCTCGACGTCCTTAGAACGTGTGGCGCATGCCCAGGTTAAAGCCGCTGGTGCCGGTGCCATCGTCGGTGGCATTGCCAACCTTGTAGGGAGCGCCGTTCTTGTTGCTGATGTGGCCGTAACCTGTGTACAGGTCGCTGCGCTTGGACAGCGCATAGAAGGCGCCAATGGCCCACTGCTGGGCGTCACGGTTGGCGTTGCTCTTGTCGTTATGGCGGATGTACGACGCGACCAGCTTGGTGGCGCCGAACGGGGCGCTGAAGCCGACCAGGATGTCGTTGCTCTTGCTGTCGTTGAAGGCGCGGTTGTCGGCATAGCCGAAGTTGCCTTGCACGACGCCAAAGTCGTAGCGCGTGGCCAGCAGGGTGTTGCGCATTTGCTTCGCCTGCAAATCTTCCATGCGGTGGTGCGTCAGGGTCACGTTCAGCGGGCCGTCGATGTAGTGCACGGCACCGCCCATGCTGCGGTTTTTCGCATTGTCGCCGGCCACTTCGCCGAAGCCGTACGCCAGGTCGGCCGACAGCTTGCTCCAGGTCGGCGTGCTGTATTGCACCATATTATCGACGCGGTAATTCGTCGCCATAATGTTCGATGCCGTGCCGGCCAGGCCGATGACGAACGGATCGGCCACGTCGCGCAGGGCCAGGTAGTACGGCGTATATTGGCGGCCCAGGGTGACGGCACCGGCGTTGCCGGTCAGGCCGACGTACGACTGGCGGCCGAACAGCCGGTTGCCCTGGCCCGAGGTGCCGGTATCGATGTTGAAACCGCTTTCCAGCACGAAAATGGCGGCCAGGCCACCACCCAGGTCTTCCTTGCCCTTGAAGCCGATGCGCGAGCCGGAAGCGACGCCGGAAGCGACGCGGTTCAGGCGGTCTCCAGCCGCATCCTTGTCGAACACCAGGCCGGCGTCAGCCACGCCATACATGGTCACGCTCGATTGGGCCATGGCGCCGGTGGAGGCTGCGCCAAGGGTCAGCAGGGTAAACAGGACTTTTTTCATGAAAATCTCTCTAATAAGTTGGAATGACTACTGATCGCACTACCTGACTGCTTGTTACTCAACATGGACAACAAATAAATGGCCCGCTTGTGGCGGGCCATGGCGCTATCAGGCTTTGCTAGCGTGATCCGCTTCGCCCCAATGGCTTTCCGTGTTCTGGTTGGCCGCGTTGGCCGCGGCCGCTTCTTCCTCGGTGGCCAGGCCACCTTCCCACTTGGCGACGACGGCCGTGGCGACGGCATTGCCGACCGCGTTGGTGGCCGAACGGCCCATGTCGAGGAATTGGTCGACGCCCATCAGCAGCAGCAGGCCCGCTTCCGGGATATTGAACTGGTTCAGGGTCGCGGCAATCACCACCAGCGAGGCGCGCGGCACGCCGGCCATGCCTTTCGAGGTCAGCATCAGCAACAGCAGCATGGTGATCTGCGTGCCGATCGACAGGTCGATGCCGTAGGCTTGCGCAATGAACAGCACGGCAAAGGTGCAGTACATCATCGAGCCGTCGAGGTTGAAGGAGTAGCCCATTGGCAACACAAAACTGGAAATCTTGCGGTCCACGCCGAACTGGTCGAGCGCCGTCAGCAGTTTTGGATAGGCCGCTTCCGAGCTGGCCGTCGAGAATGCCAACAGGAATGGTTCGCGGATCAGGCCGACGAGCTTGAAGATGCGCGGGCCGATGACGACGAAGCCGGCACCGATCAGCAGTGCCCACAGGCACAGCAAGCCCAGGTAGAAACCGCCCATGAACTTGGCAAACGTGACCAGCACGCCCAGGCCGTGGGTGGTGATGACGGAAGCCATGGCGGCAAACACGGCCAGTGGCGCCAGGTTCATGATGGTGCCGGTGATGCGCAGCATGACTTGCGCCAGCTGGTCGACGACGGCCGTCAGGGTCTTGCCCGATTCGCCCAGGCCGGCCAGCGCGCCGCCGAAGAAGATGGAAAACACCAGCACTTGCAGGATTTCATTGTTGGCCATGGCCTCGATCGGCGATTTCGGCACCAGGTGGGTGAAGAAATCTTTCAAGGTGAAGGCGGCCGTTTTCAAATTGGTCGACGCGTGTACGTCCGGCAATGGCAAGCCCAGGTTGGTACCCAGCTGCATCAGGTTCGACAGCACCATGCCCAGCGCCAGCGAGACCAGCGAGGCGACGACGAACCAGCACATGGCTTTCAGGCCGATACGGCCCGCCGTCTTGCCGTCGCCCATGTGGGCGATGCCGACCGTCAGGGTGGAGAACACCAGCAGCGCAATGATCATCTTGATCAGGCGCAGGAAGACGTCGGTGACGATGGAAATATTGCCAGCGATTTGCTTGCTCATGTCCGCATCGGGGAAAGCGGAATGGCATCCATAACCTACGGCAATGCCGAGGATCATGGCAATCAGTATGTACAGGGTTAATGGCCGTTTCTTTTTCATTTTGACTCCTCCGGTGAAACGCCGCTGTGAGCGGATTATTGATAGCGAGCAACTCAAGCTTGGAGTCAATATTTCTCAAAAACAAGCCCTTGCATGCCAGCGATTATTTGCAGCAAAACCTGTACATAGCAAAGGATATGCCTGAAATCGGCGTTTGGTGCGGAACTTCTTAAGTTGTTGATTTGAAGAACCTTTTTTGTTGCAAAGATGTAGCAACTTTGGCGCCCGTGCGCGAAATATTGGACGGGGCAGGGGATCGCTGTATGACTTTTCATACGCAAGCCAGGCTTGCCGTGCGGACGATAAAAAGACAAGATTATCAGGACAATAAAAAAGCCCCTCTTGCGCAGAGGGGCTGCTGTCGGCCTCCGGCAAGCGGTGGCGGCAAGGTCGTGTTTTCTTGACCTTAGAACTTGATATTCGCGGTCAGGCTGAACGAACGGGGCTGGCCGGGCGTGTAGCGGAAGCCGGACTTGTTGATGGCTGCCACATAGGTTTTGTCGGCCAGGTTGTAGGCGTTCAGCTGCAAGTCCAGGTTCTTGTTGACGGGATACGTTGCCATGGCGTCGAAGACCCAGTAGGCATCCACGCGTGCCGGCGTGCCGACAGCGCCATCGGTGCCGCGCAGCATGTCACCCACATAACGCGCGCCGCCGCCGATTTTCAGGCCGAAGGGCAGGGTGTACGAGGTCCAGCCCGTGAACGCCTGTTTTGGCGTGTAGCTGAGGTTATTGATGCCGCTGGCCGTGACGACCTTGCCCGCCTCGACACTGGTATGCATGCGCGTGTAGCCGGCGCTGACCAGCCAGTTAGGCATGATTTCGCCGACCATGCCGATCTCGATGCCCCGTACGCGCTTCTTGCCGTTCTGATAGTAGATCAGGTCGACGGGATCTTGCTCGACTTCATTTTTCACGTCCGTCTGGTAGATGGCGGCCGACAGCGACAGTTTTTGTTTCAGGAAATCCCACTTCGTGCCGATTTCCTTGGTGGTGGTTTCCTGCGGATCGTAGATCGGGTTTTGCGCGCTGCTGGCGCCGGTGCTCAGCGTGAAGTTGGTGCCTGGCGGCGCCTTCGATGTGGCCCACAGCGCATACACGCTGCTGTCCGGCGTCGGCTTGTACAGGGCCGAGATCTTGCCATTGGCGAAGGTGTCGTTCAAGGTGATGTGGACAGGAATGGGCGTTCCAACCGGCAACTTTTGCACTTGGCCCGCGGCGACGGCCGTTTGCAGGGTGACGGCGTCATAGCTGGTGTTGAAATGGTCGAAGCGCACGCCGCCGTTGAAGATCCATTTGTCGCCGAACTTGATGGTGTCGAAGACATACGCGCTTTGCGTGTTGACTTCGCCTTGGCTGTAGGCGCCGCTGCGCACGGGCTGGTAGCCGGTGACGGGCGCGCGCGGGTTCGGGTGGTAGAGATTGGCGTCCGGCATGGTGCCCAGGCTGGCAGGCACATAGCTGTAGTTGGTCTGCTTTTCGCTGGTGAATTCGGCGCCGGTCACCACCGAGTGCTTCAGCACGCCCGTGTCGAATTGCGCGCTGACGACGGTCTGGTTGGTCAAGATCGTGTTTTCCTGGTCCTTCACCGTGCGCAGCGAGCGCGCCAGGGTCCAGGTCGATGGATCGGTGGCGACCGGCGTTTTCAGGTTGGCGGTGCTGCCCATGAAGGCCGTCAGCAGGTAGTCCTGCTTGGTCTTGCCGTAGCGCGTGGTGTTCTGAATCTGCACGTTGGGCGAGAAATCATGATCGATGCGCAAGGTAGCCATGTCGGCCTTGACCTTGTCGTGGTCCGCGGTGGAGCCGTAGAAATTCTTCGGATCGACCTTGGCGGCGCCATTCAGGAAGGTGCGGATGACCTTGTTGGTCGCCGTGATGCTGTCCGGCGTGCTGTAGCCTGGCAGGCCGATGGTGGGCACGAAGCCGTCGGGCACGTTATCCTGATCCACGTGCAGGTAGCTGGCCGTGACGCGCGTCGGCTTGCCGATGCCGAAGGTGACGGTGGGCGCGAAGGCCCAGCGCTTGTTCTTGACTTCATCGCGCGCCGGATTGCCGCTATCCTGCGTCATCAGGTTCAGGCGCAAGGCCGTGCCGGAATCGGCGTCGAGGATGCGGTTCCAGTCGGCCGTGGCGCGTTTCTGCTTGCCGCTGCCGGCCGTCAGCAGGGAATTGAACTTGTTTTCCATGGTCGCCGTCTTGCTGACCAGGTTGATCGACCCGGTCGGCGAGCCGCGCCCGCTGTCCGTGCCCGCCGGGCCCTTCAATACGTCGATCTGTTCGATGTTGAAGACGTCGCGCGAGATGGAACCGACGTCGCGCACGCCATCGACATAGATGCTGCCCGAGGCGTCGAAGCCGCGCATGTAGACGGCGTCGCCCGTGTTCGTGTTGCCATTCTCGCCGAGGAAGAAGGTGCCGACGCCCGGCGTGTTGCGCAGCGCATCCGTCAGGGTCAGCGCGCCTTGCTGTTCGATCAATTCCTTCTTGATCACGACGATGGTTTGCGCCGTGTTGACCAGCTCTTCCGTGTACTTCGGCGACGAGGCTTTTTCGGCCTTGAAGTCGTTTTCCTTGGCACTGACGACCTTGATCTCATTGAGGGTTTGCTGCGATGCGGGCGCGCTCTGGCCTGCCGGGTCGGCCGCCTGGGCGGCGACGGGCAGCAGCATCACGGCCAGGGCGGCGCCGACGTGCTGGTTGAAACGGGATGGGGCGTGTTTGCGGCTCTTGATTGCCATCTTGCTCTCTCGATAAGGTCGGGTGGAGGTCCTGGCTGGCATCGCTACGGCACGCTGTCTGCGTGCGGGCATGTGGCTGGCTATGGATACGGTTCGTGTGCGACATTGTAATAATTGGGCGCTAATCCGTAAATGAGAATCGTTATCAGTCTCGTTTACGCAACGAATCCCCCGTGCCGCAAAAAAAACACCGTCATCCCGCATGCATGCTTGCTTTGCTGGCCACCGGCTGCTATTCGCGCAGGCGATCGGGAGCGGGAGTATGATGAGCAACCTTTACAAATTTCCGCCAAGCATGCTGCAGACTCCCGATGCCTTTGTCCCCCTGATCGATGCGCCCGAGCCGGCTCCGGACGCCGCCCGGACGCTGACCTTTGTCTTTCACTGCGGGCGCCTGCTGCTGCGCACGGCAGAGCTGGCCTTGCCTACGCAAGCGGAGGCGGCCGCGCTGGGCATCGACCTGGCCCACGCGCAACCGGTCGGCCTGTGGCAGGGCCGTTATTGCCAGACTGTCTGGACCGATGATGAGCGCGTGATGGATGCCAGCTTCGCCTATCATGGCATGCGTTCGCTGTTCAACGCCGTCGACGATGGCTTCCTGGGCCTGGCCAGCCGCGCCGCGCAGCTGGCGGAGTGGGCGCGCACGCACCGCCATTGCGGCGTGTGCGCCACGCCCATGCAGCGCAAGCGCGGCGAGCGCTGTTTTACGTGCGCCGCCTGCGGCATGCTCGCGTATCCGCGCATTTCGCCGGCCATGATGGTGCTCATCCGCAAGGGCGAGCAAGTGCTGCTGGCCATGCACAAGCACTCGCCGTCGCAGCGCTTCAGTCCCCTGGCCGGTTTCCTCGAAGCGGGCGAATCGATCGAGGAAGCCGTGCACCGCGAAGTGATGGAAGAGGTGGGTTTGCGCGTGCATAACTTGCAATATTTCATGAGCCAGTCCTGGCCGTTTCCCCATTCGCTGATGATCGCGTTTACGGCCGACTATCTCGATGGCGAGATCCGCCTGGACGAGCACGAGATTGCCGAGGCGCGCTGGTTCGGCCCCGGCGATGCGTGGCCGGAAGCGAGTTCGAGCGTGTCGATTTCGGCGCTGCTGGTGCGCGCCCACCGTCCGCCGGCGTAGCCGGAAAGCAGGGGCTGCTCAGGCAGCCTGCCGCATTTTCTATATACTGGCGGCAATTGCAAATTTTAGGGTGGTTTAGCATGTCTCAAGAAGAATTCTCCGAAAACGACTGGCGCCGGCTGATCAGCAGCTTTGGCGAAGATCCGCAGCGTCCTGGCTTGCTGGAAACGCCGGCGCGCGTGGCGAAAGCCTGGAAGCACTGGACTTCCGGCTATGGTCAGGACCCGGTGGACTTGCTGAAAGCCTTTGAAGATGGCGCGGAACAGTACAACGAGCTGATCGTCGTGCGCGGCATTCCCGTCTACAGCCATTGCGAACACCACCTGGCGCCGTTCTTCGGCAAGGCCACCATCGGTTACGTGCCGAACGGCAAGATCGTCGGCCTGTCGAAACTGACGCGCCTCGTCGATTGCTTTTCCAAGCGCCTGCAAGTGCAGGAGCGCATGACGATGCAGATCGCCAATGCGCTGATGGAAGTGCTGGAACCGAAGTCGGTGGGCGTGGTCGTGCGCTGCCGCCACCTGTGCATGGAAAGCCGCGGCATCCGCACGCCGGGCGAAGAAACCATCACCTCGGCCATGCTGGGCGAGATGCAGCCGAACCTGGCGCTGCGCACGGAATTTTTGGCCCTGGCGCGCGAAGTCTGATTTTCGGCGACGATGCGGGACGAAGGCGGCATATGCCGCCTTTTTTCATGCGCGTCCCGATTCCCGTTCCGCCAGGTAGCGCGCCGGCGGCTTGCCCGTCGCCTTGCGGAACATGGTGACAAAACCGCTGGTGTTTTCATAGCCGAGTTCCAGCGCCACCGCTTTCACGCTGTGGCCTTGCGCCAGCCGTTGCAGGGCCAGGATGACGTGCAGTTGCCGGCGCCAGCGGCCCACGCTCATGCCCATTTCTTCCAGTGATAGGCGGGTCATGCTGCGCTCGCTCATGCCGATGCGGCAGGCCCAGGCGGCCAGGGTGCGTTTATCGGCCGGTTGCGCCAGCAGCAGGGCCGCCAGGCGGCGCAGGCGCGCATCGCGCGGCATCGGCAAATGCAGGTCTTCCACCGGCGCGGCCGCCAATTCATCGAGCAGGGTGGCCACCAGGCGTTCCTGCGCGCCATGCAGCGCGGCCAGGGTGGGAAAACCGGCCGCCTTGGCGATCAGTTCGCGCAGCAGGGGCGAGACGGCCACGGTGCAGCAAACGGCGGGCAAGGCCGGCGCCATGGCCGGCTCGACAAACAGGCAATAGCACTCGGCCTCGCCCGCGCCGCGTGCCGCGTGCATCAAGCCGCCCGGTATCCACACGGCGCACTGGGGCGGCACGATCCACACCCCGCTTTCCACCTCACAATGTATGACGCCGCGCGTGGCGTACAGCAACTGGCCCTTGCGGTGCCGGTGCGGCGCATGTTCCTCGTCCTCGCGCACGCTGGCCAGGCCCACGGCCAGCAGCGGACGCAGCACGCCATCGACGTCGAAATCGATGAGGGAGGCAGAGGCCTCCAGGCCCAGCTGGGTGGGCAGCAATGGACGGGACATGGGCGGCGCCTTGGCTGGATTGAATAATATTGTGGCTATTTTATGCAATGACGTCGGATGCCGCCATCGGTATCGTATGGCTATCCGCAGCCCCGCTTCAACGGCAACCGCCGCCGCCAGTGTTCTGATGAAGGTGAGGAGGAACGGCAACCCCCTGAAGGAGTCACACCATGCACCTTGATTTATCCACTTTTCCCCTCGTCTGGATGCGCCGCGAGGCAGAGCCGGTCCAGCCCGATAGCCTGTTCGCCCAGTTCGATGCCCTGCTGGCGCGCCGGCAGGCATTTGTCATCCTCAGCGAGGAAGGCTTTGACGAGGACGGGCATGAACACCCGCAGGAAGAGCGCAAGCGGGCCGCGCTCTGGATGAAGCGGAACAAGGCGGCCATCCGCGCATATATCCAGGCCATGGTGCTGGTCGAGCCGAGCGCCGCCAAGCGCCTGGCCGGCAAGGCCTTCGCCGTCATGTTCGGCAAGTTCTGGGGCTACCCCCTGCATTTCGGCAGCAGCCGCGACGACGCGCTCGACATCGCCCGGCATTTGCTGCACGCGTGGCTGCCGCCAAGGGAAGACTGACGGCATGAAGAGCACCTGACAAAACCGTCGCGAGCGGCAGTGTTTTGTGGCCAAGAAGCGCAACCGTACTCTGGTACGGTGAGCATCGCAGGCCGCAAAGCGCGCCGCGCAGCAGGTTTGCCCAGGTGTTTTAGTAGCGGTAGTCGTTGACGAAGTGTTTTGTAAAATTGTACTTGCTGCCGCCGTCGAGCAGGTCGACCAGGCGTTTCGGCGCCGAGGCCGACATGAAGGCGTCGGCCGCGCCGCCCGTGCTGCGGAACTTCATGCCCGGGCTGAGGATCTGGTTGGCACCGATCTTCAGGTGCTGGAAGCTTTTCGTCTTTTCATTGTTGAGGATGAAGTGCAATTCCTGCTTGAAGGTCAGGAAGGGGATCTTCAACCACCAGCCTTCGTCCGTGCCATAGCTGGCGACGCTGGCAAAATGCGTGTTCTTGTCCGTCAAGGCGGGTTTGCCCAGGCGGTCGTTGATGCGTTTCATGGCTTCATTCTTGGTCATGCTGTTCTTTCGTGATTCGTCGTGATTCGTCGTCCATGCATTTTGACACAGGCACGCCACCCGCCTCCTTTGCCACTGCCTATCCCCATCTTTTTTACTGCAACGCAGCATCAATTCTCATCAATTGTCGCAGCTCATTAACAACACCGTGCAAAATTCATTGCTTTTCAGCATTGTAAATATCGGTCGTTCGAGCGTATGCTGGAGACGTCTGAACGGTGCCGCCAGAGTGCCGTCGCCGCCGCATTCCTGGCCGCACAGCTGGAAGCGGGCCTTGCCCTTATCGCCGCAAACATACAGTTGGAGACCCGCATGAAGAAATTGACATTCCGGCAGAAATTATGGATCCCGCTGATTTGCAGCTTGCTGTGCATTACTGTTATTTTTGTCTATAACGCCCTGGAAATCCGCAAGATCCGCATCGAAGAGCGCAGTGCCGACCTGAGCAATGCTGCGGACCTGGGACTCGGTGCCGTCAAGATGTTCGGCGAGCTGGCGGCCAGCGGCGCGCTGACCACGGAAGAGGCGCAGAAACAGGCGACGGCCGTCATCAAGAGCATGCGCTTTGGCGAGACCGGTTATTTGTCCATCATCAACCTCGACGCCGTGGTCGTGATGAATCCCGCCGCGCCGCAAACCAACGGCAAGAACATGTCGGACTTCAAGGATGCCAACGGCACCTATCTGTACCGCGACATCGTGGCCGTCGGCAAGAGCGAGGCGGGCAAGGGCTTTGTCCATTATCACTTCCCCCGTCCCGGCCAGAAGAACGCGGAGCCGAAGATGAGTCGCGTGGTGGCCTACAAGCCGTGGAGCTGGACCATCGTGGTGGGCGTGTACATGGATGACATCGACGCCGCCTTCCGCCAGTCGCTGCTCACTTCGCTCGGCGTGCTGGTGCTGGTGTGCGGCCTGCTGGCGGCCGTCGTGGTGGTAATCAACCGCAGCCTGCGCCATGCGCTGGGCGGCGATCCGGAATACGCGGCCGACGTGGCGGAACAGATTGCCAACAACGACTTGAGCGGCGTCGTGCGCACGCATGCGAATGACCGCCACAGCGTGCTGTATGCGATGAAAACCATGCAGGGCAACCTGGTCAACGCGATCAGCGAAATCCGCCACAGTGCCGAGACGATCGCCACGGCATCGAGCGAAATTGCCAGTGGCAATATGGATTTGTCGGCGCGTACGGAAATGCAGGCCAGCTCGCTGGAAGAAACAGCCGCATCGATGGAAGAGCTGACGTCGACCGTGACGCAAAACGCGGGCAATGCCGTGCAGGCGAACGAACTGGCGCAATCGGCTTCTGCCGTGGCACGCCAGGGCGGCGCCGTGGTGGCGCAGGTGATCGGCACCATGGACACCATCAACGCCTCGTCGCGCAAGATCGTCGACATCATCGGCGTCATCGACGGCATCGCCTTCCAGACGAATATCCTGGCCCTGAATGCGGCCGTGGAAGCGGCGCGCGCGGGCGAGCAGGGCCGCGGCTTTGCCGTGGTGGCGTCGGAAGTGCGCAACCTGGCGCAGCGTTCGGCGGGCGCGGCGAAGGAAATCAAGGAACTCATCGGTGCATCCGTGGACAGCATCGCGGCCGGCAGCGCCCTCGTCGCACAGGCGGGCACGACCATGGATCAGGTGGTGGCCAGCGTCTCGCGCGTGACCGACATCATGGCCGACATCACGGCCGCTTCGCACGAACAAAGCACGGGCATCGGCCACGTCAACCAGGCGATCACGGAAATGGACAGCGTGACGCAGCAAAATGCGGCGCTGGTGGAAGAGGCGGCGGCGGCGGCGGGCAGCATGCAGGACCAGGCGGCCGTGCTGGCGCAACTGGTGTCGCGCTTCAAGCTGTCGTCCGTCGAACAGCAGGCGCCGCGCATGGCGGCCGCGGCGCCCGCCTCGCGCAGCGTGGGCGGGAAACCGGTGCGTCGCCTGGCCGCGCGCTAGCTGGTCAGCAGGCGCTTACTGGGCGGGCGCCGCCGCCTGCGGCGCCGCTTCGAATTCCAGCTTGTCATCGACGACCACGAATTGCCCGACCGGCTGGCCCAGGTCGGCTTTCGGGTCGTTTTCCATTTCCGTCAGGCTATTGCAGGTATTGGTTTCCGCTTGCCACAATTGTTTGCCCATGCGGATATTCCAGATGCCGTCGCCGGCCGCGAAGACTTCGACCTTGATGTCGGCCGGCGCGTCGCTGGACAAGGTATGCAGGCGCTGGCAGTGCGGCAGATTGGTCGCCATCAGCTGCACTTCCACGGTATCTTGCCAAAAGTAATTCTGCTGGCGCCGTACGGTCAGCGAATGGTCATGGCCGTCGAACATATAGATGGCGAAGTCCTGGACACAGCCTGACAGCAGGATGGACAGCGTGACGATCAGGAGTTTGCGCATGGTCGGCTTTCTTCAATGGTTCTCGGGAATGACGAAATACGTGGTGCCGTGCCGCGAGTGGGTGCTTGCACCGTTGAGCGTCGAGGCAGGCGCCGTCTTGTTTTTCGCTTACGTGGCATTATATCCATGCACACCAGTTGCGGCGCGACAATATAACGGCCGGCGCCGCCAGCAGGCCCCGACCACCACCGAGACCGAAAGACCACGATGATCGATCTGTACTATTGGACCACGCCCAACGGGCATAAAGTGACGATGTTCCTGGAAGAAGCGGGCATTCCTTACAACATCATTCCCGTGCATATCGGCCAGGGCGAGCAGTTCAAGCCCGAATTTCTCGCCATTGCGCCGAACAACCGCATTCCCGCCATCGTCGACCAGGCGCCGGCAGATGGCGGCGCGCCGCTGTCGCTGTTCGAATCGGGTGCGATTTTGCAATACCTGGCCGAAAAAAGCGGGCAATTCCTGCCGGCCGACGTGCGCGGACGTGCCGAGGTCATGCAATGGCTGTTCTGGCAAATGGGCGGCCTGGGCCCCATGGCCGGGCAAAACCACCATTTCGTGCAATACGCGCCCGAACCGATCGACTACGCCATCACGCGCTACGTCAACGAAACGAACCGTTTGTACGGCGTGCTGAACAAGCGCCTGGCGGACCGCGCATTCGTTGCCGGCGACACGTATTCCATCGCCGACATGGCGATCTACCCGTGGATCGTGCCGCACGCGCGCCAGCGCCAGAAGCTGGAGGACTTCCCGCACCTGGCGCGCTGGTTCGCGGCCATTGCCGCCCGTCCCGCCACGGTGCGCGCGTATGCGCGCGCGGCCGAGATCAACGTGCAGCCCACCGTCAGCGGCGACGCGAAAAGCGTGCTGTTCGGGCAGACGGCGAAGACGCTCGGCTAAGCGTCAGTTGCCGCCTCAATTGCCGCGATACGTGGAAAAGCCGAAAGGGCTGAGCAGCAGCGGAATGTGGTAGTGCTGGTCGGTCTTTTCCACGTGAAATTGCACGGGAATTTCCGGGAAGAATGTTTCCTGCTTCAGCCGCGCATAGTGTTCGCCTGTTTTAAACACGATGCGGTAGTCGCCCGCCTGCAAGGGTTGATTTTCCGGATACATGGCCGCGATGCGTCCCTGCGCATTCGTCACGGCGCTGCCCAGCTGTTTCCAGTCGGGGCCCTGCTTTTGCTCCAGAGTCACCGTCACGCCTGCCGTCGGCTGGCCGCTCTGTAAATCCAGGATGTGCACGCTTAAGGGGTTGGCGGCCAGGGCCAGGGTGGACAGGCTGGCGAAGGCCAGGGCGGCGGTGATTTTTTTCAAATAGGTCATTGTTGTTGCTTTCACAGGGTGGGGGAATCGAGTTCGGGGACGGCGGCCAGGGCGGCCAGGGCACAGGCCCGGTCTGGCAGGGCGCCGCCGCCGCCGGCCACGCCAATGGCGCCGATGACTTCGCCCTTGGCCCGCAAGGGCAGGCCGCCGCCCAGCAGCAACAGTTCCGGCACGGTCGTCAGATTGGCCATGTCGGGATTGCCGCGCGCGGCCACGGCCAGCGCCTGGGTATCGTTTTTCGTCGACAGGGCCGTATACGCCTTGCGCCGGCTGGCTTCCGTGTTGTGCGGCCCGACGCCATCGGCGCGCTGCACGGTCACGAGATTGCCGCCACGGTCGAGCACGCTGACGACGATGTGCCGGCCTTGCGCCTGGCACGCGGCCACGGCCGCGTTGGCCAGCTTGTTGGCCGCCGCCAGCGACAGGTCGTCGACCTGGCGCAGCTGGGCGTGGGCTGGGCTGGCCAGCAGGCACAGCAGGGTACTGCCGAAAAGTAGGGTTTTCATGTGGCCTCCATGGAATCAAGTGGCGCCAGTATGCTCAGTGTTACCCTACGCGAAGATGATCGCCGCATGACATTTTTATCATCCGCGGCGGTCCGTGCGCGGCGTAGAATGGTTTTAACTTCCCTTTAGAAAGCCGCCATGCGTATCCTGGTAATCGAAGACGAACCGAAGACGGGCGACTACCTGCTGCGCGGCCTGGCCGAGTCCGGCTTTACGGTCAGCCTGGCGCGCAATGGCCGCGACGGCCTGCACATGGCAAGTGCGGAGTCGCCCGATCTCATCGTGCTTGACGTGATGCTGCCCATCATGGATGGCTGGCAAGTGCTGCGCGCGCTGCGGCTGCAGGAGGGCGGCGCGGACGTGCCCGTGATTTTCCTGACGGCGCGCGACGAGGTGCAAGACCGCGTAAAAGGGCTGGAACTGGGCGCCGACGATTACCTGGTGAAACCGTTCGCCTTTGCCGAGCTGGTGGCGCGCATCCGCACGCTGCTGCGGCGCGGGCCGCCGCGCGAGGACGACGTCATCCGCATTGGCGACATGGAAATCGATGTGATGAAACGCAAGGTCAGCCGGCAAGGCCAGCGCATCGCCCTGACGGCCAAGGAATTCGGCTTGCTGCATTTGCTGGCGCGGCGCCAGGGCGAGGTCTTGTCGCGCTCCATCATCGCCTCGCAAGTGTGGGACATCAATTTCGAGAGCGACACCAACGTCATCGACGCGGCCATCCGCCGCCTGCGCAGCAAGCTCGACGACCCGTTCGAACCCAAGCTGATCCACACCTTGCGGGGCATGGGCTATGTCTGCGAATTGCGCGCGCCCACGGCGCCCGACCATGGCGCCGCCGCATGAAGCTGGCAGAACTGCGCCGCTCGCTGACCCTGCGCGTCACGCTCGTCTTCGTATTGATCGTGGCGCTCGTCTCGGCCGGGCTGGGCATGCATCTGTACCGTTCATTTGTGGCGGAAATCGAGCGCCGCGACGATATCTTGTTGCTGGGAAAACTGCGGCAGATCCAGCAGCTACTCGGCAATGCAGGCACGCTCGACATCATCCGCGAGCGGCCCCAGTATTTTCGCGACACCATGAGCGGGCAAGAGAATTCCCTGGTGCGCATCGTGCGCGCCGATGGCACGCGTTTGATCGATGTCAATCCGAACGGCGAGAACGTCGCGCATGCTGTTCCGGTGGCCGTCGATGCGCCCGTGGCGGCCAGTGCGATTGTCAGCTGGACCAGCCGCGACGGTTATCCGGCCCGGGTCGTGGCGGCCAGCGCGCGCATCGGCGATCCGGCGCAGATGGCCGACATTGTCGTCGCCCGCGTGTATGGCGATCGCACGGCCATGTTTGCCGCCTATCGCTGGCAGATCGTCGTCTCCGTGGCCGTCAGCGCGCTGGTGGCGGCGCTGCTGGCCAGCGTGATGCTGCTGCGGGGCTTGCGGCCGCTGCGCAATATCGCCGCCCATGCGGCCCTGGTGCGGCCTGGCAAGCTAGGCCAGCAGCTGGAGGCGCGCGATGCGCCGACGGAATTGCTGCCGCTGATCCAGGCCTTGAACGCCATGCTGGCGCGGTTGCAGGAAGGGTATGCGCGGCTGTCGCAGTTTTCCGCCGATCTGGCGCATGAATTCCGCACGCCCGTCACCAATCTGCTGGGGCAAAGCCAGGTCATGCTGGCGCGCCCGCGCAGCGCGCACGAGTATGAACAGCTGGTATCGTCGAACGTGGAAGAGCTGGAACGGCTGTCGCGCATGATCGACAGCATGCTGTTTCTGGCGCGCGCGCAGCAGGATGAAATGGTGCTCGTCAAGCAAGCCTTGCCCGTGCAGGAAGAGTTCTTGCGCCTGGCCGATTTCTTCGAAGGCCTGGCCGAGGAGCGGGGGCTGGCGCTGGCCTGCCACGGCAGCGGCACCGTGACGGCCGAGCCGCAACTGCTGCGCCGCGCGCTGGGCAATTTGCTGTCGAATGCGATCCGCCATGCGGCGCCCGGCAGCACGATCATATTGCGTTCGCATCAAACGGGCACGGGCATGGAACTCAGCGTCACGAATCTGGGGCCGGCCATCCCCGCGCGCCACTTGCCCCACCTGTTCGAGCGTTTCTACCGCGCCGACCCGGCCCGCAGCGATTCGGCCGCCTCCACAGGATTAGGGCTGGCCATCGTCACGGCCATCATGCAGTTGCATGGCGGCAGCGCGAGCGTGGCGTCCGACGCGGCCGCCACGACGTTTACCTTGGTTTTCCCGGCGTAATATTGACGGTGCTGGTGTCGGATTACGCGCTGGCGCGCCAATCCGACCTACGCCTGCCAATCAGCCCATCTCCACCAAAAACTCATGCATGCCCGTATGCGGCAATTGCGCGCACGCTGGCGCAAAATGCGGCAACTGGCCCCACAGCAAGGGGTTGCCGACGATGTACACATAATGCTGGGCGCGCGTGAGGGCCACGTTGAGCAAATTCGGTGTACCGGCCGCCCATTGCGCGGCGCCGGCCGTGCTGTCGTCGGCGCCCAGGACCAGCATCACCACGCTTTGTTCCTTGCCCTGGAAGGTATGCACGGTGCCCACCATCTGGCTGCTCCACTGGCGCAAGTCGCGCGCCGTCGGAGCCTTGCCGTAGCCGAGGCGACGGTCCCAGTCCATGTCGACTATGCGCGAGCGCAATTCGTTGCGCACGGCCTTGAACGGCGTGATCACATACATCTCGGGCAACTTGCCATCGCGGCGGTATAGTTTTAGTAACACTTCCAGCACGAAATCGAGCTGCACCGGCACCACCTGCTTGTAGCTGACGGGGCCGACGGCGTCGATCCAGCAGCTCGGGCCCCGCGTCAGGCCGCGCGCGCCGGCCGGCGGCGTGCGTTCCGCCAGCCCGTAGACCATCTTGTCCTCGTAGGCGATGGCGTTGGCCAGCGAGAACATCGGTTCCACGCAGCGGCGGTGCACGCGCAGGGGGCTGCCTATCCACAGCGGCTGCGCGCTGCCGGCGCCGACAAGGGCACCGTAGCGGTTGGCCTTGTCCGCCAGGGTCTGCACGGACACGGAAGTCGGCGCATAGCTGCCGTCCTGCGTATGCGGCGACAGGGCGGACAGGGTCTGCACGAGGCGGCCCGGCACCGTAAACACAGGTTCGATCTGCAGCGGATCGCCGACGACGACGGCGCGCCGGGCGCGCCACAGGCTGCCCAGGGCCGCCTGCGGCACGGCCTGGCCCGCCTCGTCGATGAACAGCCAGCCCAGCGACTCGGGACCCATGCCCTGGAACTGGCGCGCGAACGAGGCGAACGTGGTCGACACGACAGGCACGACCATGAACAGGCTGTGCCACACCATGGCGATGTGCGACTGGTCGTAGGCGCGCTTGTTTTTCAGCAATTTCGACACGGCCAGCAAGTTGCCGCCAAAGCCGGGGCCGCCCTTTTTCGCCACTTCGGCCAGCCATGCTTCGTGCAGGGCCAGGGCCTTGGCGAACAGGCGCGAGCGCAAGCGGGCCAGTGCCGCTTCATGCCACAGGCCGCCAATTTGCAGGGCGTCGCCGTCCAGCTCGTCCAGGGTGGCCGGCGCGACGATGGTGGGGAAACGCATGCGCGCGCGGCGCAGCAGTTCCGTGCTGTCGTCCCATTCGCGCTGGCGCGACTGCGCCGTGCGCAGGGCGACGTGCAGGCTGTTGCGGGCGCGTTCGCAGCGCGGCTCCAGCTCGCCCTTGAGCAGCAGTTTGATGGCGGAGACGTCGCGCGCGGCCTGGCGCTGTGCCTCGGCGTTGGCGATGACGGCGTCCTTGTAGGCGCGCGCCGGTGCCGTGCGGAACAGCCGCGCGAAAAAGCCCGGTTGCGTCAGCGCCACCAGGCGCTCTTCTTCCAGCAATTCCTTCTTGCTGGCAAGCAAAGTGTCCTGCTGCGCCAGCGCGGCGGACAGCGCGCCATTGGCCGCATCCATTTCTTGCTCGGCTTCAATCAGCGCCTGCTGGCTGGCGTGCATGAATTCGGCTTGCGTGCAGGTGCCCACGGCCTGCCACAGGGCCGCATACTGCGCCTGCTCGGCCAGCGCCTTTTCCACCACGTGCTGCGTTTCGCGGAACTCGCGCGCGGCCTGGGCGAAGCCCACGCCCTGGTAGCTGGCCAGCCACTGGCGGATGTTCTGCGCGTTCGGCGTCTTGCGCGGCGTGCTCTTGTCCCAGTCGTCGTCATAGAAATTGCTGATGAAGCGGCGGCGGTTGGCGCCATTGCCCAGTGCACAGGACATCAAGCCCCATGGCGCCTCTTCCTCGGTCAGCGTACGGTTGGCGCCATTGCCATCGGCCACGACCCGGCGCGCGACGCTTTCAAAGTAGCGCGTGCGCGCCCATTCCTTGCCCAGTTGTTTCGGTTTCGGCAGGTCGCCGGAAATGTTTTCCACCGCCGCATTGTTTGACGAGGCGACGACCATTTCAAAGCCCGTCAGTTCCGGGCGCAAGCGGGCAATCGTGATCGGGTCGCGCACGCCTTCGAAGGCCACGGCCACCTTGCCGATGAAAGCGTCGGCGGCGCGGTCCAGGCAGGACAGCACGCTGGCGCGCCGTACGATGTTGTCGGCGAACAATTCGCGCAATAACGTCGTCTTGCCCGTGCCGGGCGGGCCATTGACGGAAAAGATGCCGCGTTCGCTCAAGCCCGTGCGCGCGCCATGGATGGCGAACTGCTGCATCAGGCTCATGGCGTAGCTGGCGTCTTCCAGCCAGTGGCCGCGGTTCATGTTGCCGGGATTGAGCATGGCGGCCAGCGCCTGGCGTCCTGCCGGGCTGTACAGGTCGATACGCTCGTCCTGCGCCAGCGGCGTCAGGTAGGCGGCGACCGTCGCGGGCAACTTGCCGCCACGCAAGGCGCGGATGATCTGTTCCAGGTCGTCGAGGTAAAAACTGTTGAGGATATCGATCGATGGCTCCACCGCGTCGCCGAAGTCCAGCGTGCGGTTCTCGCTTTTTTCAGCGCCGTCGGGCACCTCCCTGGCGGTGCGTTTCTTGCGCGTGCGCAACTCCAGCACGGCCAGCGGCTGGCCGGCGGACGGGTGGAAACCGGCCCAGTCGCGCAGCAGGTCGGCCAGGGCCGCGATTTCCATGCCGGACAGGGGCGACGAGACATTGCCTGCCTCGTCCGTCACCTGCTGCGATATGCGGCTTGCGGCGAAGTTGCGCAGGCTGTCCTGCAGGGTCAGCTGGCTGTCGCTGAAGGCGTCCAGGCTCAGGCCCGACCAGTCCGGCGTGCGGGCGCGGCCCAGGGCCCAAGGCAAGGTCGATACGGAGATAGGGTCGAACTGCGGCTCGCCCAGCGCATTGAGGTTCAGGCGGGCAAAGCAGGAGCGTCCCAGCAGTTCCGTCTTTTCGGTTTCGGCGATGTTTTCCGGGCCGTTGGCCGGCGGGCAAGCCTTGTGGATTTCGGCCTTGTCGAACACCCCGAGGAACAGTGAAAAGCCGTCGATTTCGCGGTCGGAAGGCACTGGCCATTGCGTGGCGAACTGCGGCGGCAGCTGCGCCAGCTGTTCGCGGTGAAGGAGACGCACGGTGGACTGGTCTTCGACTTCCGTGATTTGATTCAGGTCAAACGGGATAAAAAATTCGATCTTGTGCCAATACTCCAGGATAGCCAGGAGGCGCTGCTGTTCTGCCTGATTCATGATGACCAATATTTTGTAAAGCGAGCGAGGATTGTAAAGCGTATGCGCGGCGCGTGTTTTGCACTTTTGCCTATTGCGCGGGCTTTGCCGCAAAAAAAGTGGCGCTTGCAGGCGAAAAAAAGCCAGGCAGCAACTTCCTGCCTGGCCTTCCCCGTCGCGATGTTGCTGGGCGTTAAAACTCGTGTCTTAAAACTTGTGTCTTAAAACTCGTGTCTTAAAACTCGTGTCTTAAAACTCTTCCCATTCGCTTTCGGCAGCCGCATTGCCGCGGCGCGCCGGCGCGGCGGCCACGGCCTGGCGCACGGGGGCCTTGCGGATGGCGGGGCGCGCCGGCGCCGGTGCCGCGATGCTGCTGCGGGCGGCGGCCGGTTTTACTGCCGGTTGATGTGCCGCAACGGCATTGCCCGTCTTGAAGAAGCCCACCACGTGCGCCAGTTCGCCCGCCTGTTCCTGCATGCTTTGCGAGGCGGCCGCCGCTTCTTCCACCAGGGCCGCATTTTGCTGCGTCACTTCATCCATCTGGGCGATGGCCATGTTGATCTGTTCGATGCCGATGGTTTGCTCGTGCGTGGCGGAGGTAATCTCTCCCATGATGTCGGTCACGCGCACGATGCTGTCGACGATGTCGCCCATGGTCTGGCCCGCTTCATTGACGAGGCGCGAACCCGTATCGACGTTGGCCACCGAGGCGGCGATCAATTCCTTGATTTCCTTGGCGGCCGAGGCCGAACGGTGCGCCAGGTTGCGCACCTCGGTGGCGACGACGGCGAAGCCGCGGCCCTGTTCGCCCGCGCGCGCCGCTTCCACGGCCGCGTTCAGGGCCAGGATATTGGTCTGGAAGGCGATGCCGTCGATGACGCCGATGATGTCGACGATTTTCCTCGACGACTCGTTGATCGTGCCCATGGTCTCGACCACTTGCGAGACGATGCTGCCGCCGCGCACGGCCACTTCCGAGGCGCTTTTCGCCAGCTGGTTCGCCTGGCGCGCATTGTCCGCATTCTGCTTCACGGTGGAGGTCAGTTCTTCCATCGACGAGGCTGTTTCTTCCAAGGAACTGGCTTGCTCTTCCGTGCGCGAGGACAGGTCGAGGTTGCCGGCGGCAATTTCGCTCGATGCCGTGGCGATGGCATCCGTGCCGTGGCGCACCTGCGCCACCACGCCCAATAAACTGTCGTTCATGGCCTTCAGGGCGCCCAGCAAACGGCCCGTTTCATCGCCGGAATTGACGACGATGTGCGACGACAGG
The DNA here is from genome assembly GCF_058798615.1 of Janthinobacterium sp. GW822-FHT07H11. Classification (NCBI taxonomy): domain Bacteria; kingdom Pseudomonadati; phylum Pseudomonadota; class Betaproteobacteria; order Burkholderiales; family Oxalobacteraceae; genus Janthinobacterium; species Janthinobacterium sp. GW822-FHT07H11. The sequence continues at coordinate 45,847 of NZ_CM179507.1, read as the reverse complement.
TCGCCCGAGGCCACGGTTTCGGCCACGCTGACGGCCGCATTGATGGGACGGGTGATCGAGCGCGTGATGATCCAGGCAACGAAGGCGCCCAGCAGCACGGCCACGCTGCCCAGGGTAATCATGGACGCGCGCGCGCTGGTGCTCAGCGTTTCCGCATCCAGTGCCGCCTGCGCCGCCTGCTCGCCTTCATAGGCCACCAGGCTGTCGAGCGCGCCGAGCACGCGCTTCAGGCTCGGCGCCGCCTGCTGGGTCAGGAAGGCGATCGCTTCGTCCGTCTGTCCCGCATTGCGCAATTCGATGACCTTGTTATTCAGCGGCGCGCCCGATTTCAGTGCCGCGTCGAGTTCGGCCATCAGCGCCGTTTCCTTGTCCGTGGAGATTTTCTTTTGCAAGGTTTCCTTGGCGGCACCGTATTTCTTGCGCGCTTCGCCGATTTTTGCCAGTTCCGCCTGCACCAGCGCCTCGCTCGGTGCCACCACCACGCTGGTGATCGCCAGTGTGATATTGCGCACGTTGTCGCTCATGGTATTGGCGGCCGCCATCTTGACGTTCTTGTCGGCGACGATGTCGTGCGTGCGCTCGCTCAGTTGCGCCATGGAATACAGGCCGACAAGCAAGACGGCCACCAGCAGGCCGAGGACGACAGCAAATCCGATCCCGAGCCGGGTACCGATTTTGTATTGTGTGAGTGACATGATTGCTTTCGTGTTTCTGAATTGAGAGGAAACGGCGGACAGACTGCTGGCCGGGCACGGCGATACCGTGTTACTACGGGTTTATACGTAGCGGAGCCAGCATGTAATTGTTCCTCAAAATTTCACAGGGCAATACAAATAATTGTATCAAGTGGGTGAAAAGTTAAATAATTGGCAGCTTATGAAATAAGTTGTCGTCTGGAAACAACGTGCAAAGGCCTTGCATGCGCCATCAGCGCCGGGGGAAGACCTCGCTGGCCATGAAATCGATGAAGGCGCGCAGCTTGGGCGTCAGGTGGCGGCTGCTGGGCCACAGGATGCGGAAGGCGCCATCATGCCGGCTGTGCTCGCCAAGCACGACTTGCAGGCGGCCGGCGCCAAGCGCGTCGCGCACGGCGAAGTCGGGCAGGGCAGCAATGCCGAGACCGTTTTCGGCGAAGTGCAGCAGGGTGTCGACGCTGTTGGAGGTGAGCTTGGCGCACAGGCCGGTGGCCAGCAGGCCGGTCCACTGCGGCAGCGGCCATGCTTCGATCTTGCCGCTGCTGGGAAATTTGTACAGCAAGCAAGTATGGCGGACCAGGTCCCCGGGCCATGCCGGCATGCCGTGCCGGGCCACGTAGGCGGGCGAGGCCACCAGTTGCAGATGAAACTGGCCCAGCTGCCGGCTCATCAGGCGGCTATCGGCGCTTTCGCCCGCGCGCACCACGGCGTCATAGCCTTCTTCGATCACATCCACGCGCCGGTTGCTGAAGTCGAGATCGAGTTCCACCTGCGGATAGGCGCGCGCGAACGCGGCCAGCACGGGATTGAGCAGGCTGCCCACCAGCGGCAGGCTGACGCGCAGGCGTCCTTGCGGCGCGCTCTTGCTGTCAGACAGCTCCAGCTCCGCCGCCTCGATTTCGCCGAGGATGCGCCGGCAGCGTTCCAGGAAGACCGTGCCTTCGCTGGTCAGCGCGATGCTGCGCGTGCTGCGGTGGAACAGGCGCACGCCGAGGCGCTCTTCCAGCCGCGCGATGCTCTTGCCGACGGCGGAGGCGGAAATGCCCAGCACGCGGCCGGCCGCCACGAAACTGCGCGTTTCCGCCGCCTGCACGAAGGCCGTGAATCCTGCCAGGTTATCCATATCGCTGCGTCAATTGCGGATACAAGCGTCCGCTCAGAAAGAAACTATAGCCTATTTTTCTTTTATCGCGCCGGCTTTACCTTGCAAGCCTGATCATTTGAAAGGTTGCCATGAATCCATTCTTATCTCCTTCGGCCTTGTCTGGCCGCATCGATGCCTTGCTGGCGCAGGTACTGCAAGAACAGCGGCTGGCGGGCGCCGTGATCCTCGTGCGCCACCAGGGCCGGCCGGTATACGGCCGCGCGGCGGGCCACCTGGACCGGGAAGCGGGCTTGCCCATGCGCGAGGATGCGCTGTTCCGCCTGGCGTCCGTCAGCAAGCCCATCGTTTCCACGGCCGCGCTGGCGCTGGTGGGGCAAGGCCGCCTGCAACTGGACGATCCGGTGCGGCGCTGGCTGCCGTACTTCCAGCCGCGCCAGCCCGACGGCGCCGTGGCGGCCATGACGGTGCGCCATCTGCTCACGCATACGGCGGGGCTCGACTACGGTTTTTTCCAGCCGCCGGGCGGGCCATACGCGCAGGCCGGGATATCGGACGGCATGGATGCGGCGGCTATCTCGCTGGAAGAAAACCTGCGCCGCCTGGCCACGCTGCCGCTGGCATATGCGCCGGGCGAGCGCTGGGCGTATTCGATCGCCACCGATGTGCTGGGCGCCGTGATCGAGCAGGCGGCCGGCCTGCCGCTGGCGCGCGCGGTGGAAGCGCTGGTGACGGCGCCGCTGGCCATGCATGACACGGCTTTCGTGGCCTGCGACCCGGCGCGCCTGGCCGTGGCCTATGCGGACCGCGCGCACGGGCAGGCGCAGCCGCGGCGCCTGCTCGAGCACGGCGACGATCATTTGCCCTTCCTCGATGGCATGGCCGGTTTTGCCCTGTCGCCGGCGCGCGCCCTCGATGCGCGCGCCTATCCATCGGGCGGCGCCGGCATGGTCGGCTCGGCGCCCGACTTCATGCGCTTGCTGGAAGCCTTGCGTCTTGGCGGCGCACCCGTGCTGCCGCCCGCGCTGGCGCGCGAGATGGGGCGCAGCCAGACCGGCGAGGTCGACCTGCCGTTCTGGCCCGGGCGCGGCTTCGGCCTGGGTTTTACCGTGCTCGACGACCCGCAGGCGGCGGCCACGCCGGAAGCGGCCGGCAGCTGGCGCATGGGCGGCACCTACGGCCATTCTTGGTTCGTCGACCCGGCGCGCGAGCTGTCCGTGGTGGCCTTCACGAATACGGCGCTGGAAGGCATGGCGGGCCCGTTCGTGGGCGAGCTGTGCCAGGCCGTGTACGGCGCGGGGGAGCGGCGATGAGGCGTCCGCATCCCGTGGTTTTCCTCGCGCTGGGCCTGTTCGGCGTGTATTGCATCGAATTTGGCGTGGTGGGCATCCTGCCGATGATCATGGCGCGTTTCCAGGTGACGGCGGCGCGCGCGGGCTGGTTGGTGAGCCTGTTCGCGCTGGTGATTGCCGTGGGCGGCCCCTTCCTTGTCCTGCTGGCCACGCGCTGGCGCCGCAAGCCGGTGCTGATCATCTCCTTGTGCGTCTTTGCGCTGGCCAGCGCAGCCTCGGCGTTTGCGCCCCGGTTTGAGCTGCTGCTGGCGCTGCGCATCGTGCCGGCCCTGTTCCATCCCGTGTATTTTTCGCTGGCGATGGTGGCCGCCGCCGCCCTGTATCCGCCGCGGCAGGCGGCGCGGGCTGGCGCGCATGCGTTCACGGGCACCAGCATGGGCATGGTGCTGGGCATCCCGCTGACCACCTGGATCGCGGCGCAATATGGCTATGAAGAATCCTTCCTTGCCTGTGCCCTGGTCAACGCGCTGGCCGCGCTGGGCTTGTACCTGTTCCTGCCCGATACGCCGCGGGCCGCGCCCATGGCTTACGGGCGCCAGCTGGCCGTGCTGCGCAAGCCCGCGCTGTGGCTCAATATCGCCGCCGCCGTGCTGGTGTTTGCCGCCATGTTTTCCGTGTATGCGTATGCGGCCGCCTATCTGCAGCAGGTGGCGCGCTTGTCGGCGCGCCAGACGGGCCTGGTGCTGGTGGTGTTTGGCGCGGGCGGCGTGGCGGGCAATCTGTTCGCCGGGCGCCAGCTGGGCAATCACGTGCTGCGCACGGTGCTGCTGCAGCCGCTGCTGCTGGGACTGGCATATCTGTTGCTGTACCGCTATGCGGGTGCCGGTATCGGCGTGGCGGCGCTGGCGCTCCTGGCCCTGTTCTGGGGCGCGGCCCACACGAGCGGCCTGATCGTCACGCAAGTGTGGCTGAGCGCCGAAGCCAGGGAGGCGCCCGCGTTCGCCATCGGCGTGTACATCGCCGCCATCAACCTGGGCGTGACGGCTGGCGCCCTGGCAGGCGGCCTGGCGATCGCCCGCTACGGCATGCAGGGCGCCATCGCCAGCGGCCTGATACTGGCCGCGCTGGCGCTGCTGCTCATCGCATTCAAGGCATGGCGCTACCGCAGCCCCGCAGCCGGTGGGAGGGCGGCGCAAGTGCAATAGCAGATGGATATTGTCCGGGCCGGCCTGGATGGCGATGGCGGGGCTGGCCTGGCAGTGTAAAGTCTAAGTCCGAGCATGTTGCTACAGTTGCATCTTGCAATATTTAGTTATTAAATTTGCAATATGATGGGCGTATACGAGCACTCTATGTTAAAATCCGCCACATTTTATGACAGGTTCACTCGCTGCCATTGATACACCTGAGCGTCGCCATTTTCTGTCATCGCATCCAATTCCCCTACGGCTGAACGCGCCTTTTGGTCGATTTGCAGGCTGAAAAACACAACGCAACGATACATGCTGCTGACGCGGTTTTTTTTGACTAACAGAATTCATCCATGCGCCAAATCTCCCGTTATGCCTTTGCTGCCACTTTAGTTTTTGCAAGTGCTGCTGCTACTTCTCAAGAAATTAACAAAGGAGATCTGCCGGATCCCCGTACCAGCTTTGATCAAGTCCCGGTCAGTCCAGGTGATGTGCCTGTTGGTCAAAGTGGTTCGCAAGGCAAGGTCCGTATCAGCAACGCGACCGGCAATGCCCTCCCGAATGCGGTGGATGCTGTTAACGGCGGTCGCAATGGGGCCGCGGCCGGACGTGAAGTCTTGCAGCAGCAGACCGTGCTGGGTGCCGCAGCCCCGCGTCCCATCGTGATGAGTGAGTTTCAAAAATTTCTTTTTGAAAACACTGGCAAGAACCTGCCCATCTTTGGCAGCGAGTTTTTCGCCAATACCCCATCTACCTTTGCTCCTATCCTGAATTCTCCCGTGCCTGCGGATTATCTGCTGGGGCCCGGCGACGAACTGTTGATACGTGCCTGGGGTTCGATCGATATCGATTTCCGTGCCACCATCGACCGTAACGGTACGGTGACGATTCCGACGGTTGGCGCTGTCGTGCTTGGTGGCGTCAAAGCTGGCGAGGCCGAGGATGTGGTGCGAGGCGCGATTGGCAGGCTCTACAAGGGAGTCACTTTGAGCGTGAACTTTGGCCAGTTGCGTGCAATTACGGTGTATGTGGTGGGGCAGGCCAGCCGTCCCGGCACGTATACTGTGTCTAGTTTGTCGACACTGGTCACCGCACTGTTCGCGAGTGGCGGACCCAATGCCAATGGCAGTATGCGCCGGGTACAGGTCAAGCGTGCTGGCAAGGTCGTTGCCGAGCTGGATCTGTACGCCTTCATCGCCAAGGGGGATAAATCGGCCGACATCAAGCTGCAGGATGGCGATGCGATCTACATTCCCGCCGCCGGTGGCTACGTGGCGCTGACCGGTAAGGTCAACAGCCCAGCTATTTACGAACTGCGCACTGCCAAGGATACGGTTGAATCTGTGCTTGATTTTGCCGGTGGGTTGCCAATTGTGGCAGATCCGCGTCGTGCCTTCCTGGAACGCGTCGATCCGACGAAGTCGCAGCCGCGTAGTGTCGAACAGTTCGCTTTGAGCGGAGAGGGTCTCAAGAAATCCCTGAAGAATGGTGATGTGCTTAATATTACATCGATAACTCCTGATTTCTCAAATGCGGTGGTGTTGCGCGGTAATGTAGACCAGCCTGTGCGTGCACCATTCAAATCGGGCATGCGTATAAGTGACTTGATTCCTAATCGTGACTTTCTGATGTCGCGGGCGTCGGTCCAGCGCCAGAACAGTACGCTTGAGCAGAGCGATACTGTCAATGTTGGCAATATTGCTTCGCGTATCGGCGGCTTGGTGGAAGAAATCAACTGGGATTATGCGGTGGTTGAGCGGGTCAATCGTAATGACTTAACCGTGAGTTTGATTCCTTTCAAACTGGGTAAAGTATTCGAGGACCCGTCCAGCGCGGAGAACGTGCAACTCCAGCCTGGCGATACTGTTACGATCTTCTCGCAGCAAGACGTATTGGTGCCGCTGGATAAACGGCGCGTGTTTGTCCGCGTCGAGGGCGAGGTCAATGTGCCCGGCGTATATCAGATGACGCCAGGCGAAAACTTGCAAGCGCTGTTGGCACGTGCAGGCGGTACGACGCCAAACGCGTATCTGTTCGGTACTGAGTTTTACCGTGAGCAAGTGCGCAAGGATCAGGAGCGGAATTTGGACAAGGTTGCCAGCCGCTTGGAGTCGCAGCTGCGTTCCGAGCAAACGCGCAATACCGCGAATAGCCACGCGGCCAATGCAGTTGATGCTCAATTGGCGGAAATTCAGCGCCAGGCTGAATTACGGAATGCACAAGAAACCATTGCTCGTTTCCGCCAGATGAAACCGACCGGTCGCATTGCGTTTGGCTTGCCTACCGAAGGAATTTCATCAGCCAGTCTGCCGGCATTGAAGCTGGAAAATGGCGACAAGCTGGTGGTGCCGTCGAAGCCTGACTTTGTTCATGTCTTCGGGGCAGTTAACGCTGAGTCGTCGGCAATCTGGCGGCAGAGTACTACAGTGGACAAATACCTGAAAGGTGCTGGTGTTACTGCCGACGCGGATTTGGAAAACGTCTTCATTATCCGTGCCGATGGCAGTATTGTCGGTGCCGATTCCGGAACCTGGTTCTCACGCGGTGTTGGCAGCGTATCTACGATGCCAGGCGATACCATTGTGGTCCCAGAGAAGCTCGATAAATCGACGGCATGGTCGCGCTTTACCGTCGGCGTGCGCGAATGGACTCAAATCCTTGCTAATTTTGGCTTGGGCGCGGCGGCTATCAAGGTATTGAAATAAGCGGGTTGGTGGAAAGAGACGAAATACTCTCTTCCTCCGCTAAGCAATCACAGTAACTACATCATCAATATGAGCGGCTCTCCCAGTATGAATGAAACGCAGAACCTCCCCGCCGCCCCTAGCCCGAATAGTAGTCAGGGTGTATTCGACATTTTTGAATTTATGATTTTGTTGGCCAGGCACAAGAAGACAATTATTTTGCTGCCAGTAGTGGTCGCGATAGTTGTCGGAGGATTCAGTTTACTATTGCCTAATGTCTATAAAGCCGACACCAGGGTTCTGCCGCCTCAGCAAGCCCAGTCCGGCGCCTCTGCCTTATTGTCGCAATTAAACGGCATGGCTGGCGTCGCAGCTGCCGGGGCAACCGGAATGAAGAATCCCAGTGACCTGTATATCGGGATGTTAAAGAGTCGTATGATTGCCGATAAACTGATTGCAAAGTATGACCTGGCGACCGTATATCAGCTTAAGTCGCCAGAAAAAATCCGAGCGGAGCTTGCTAAAAATACCACTATTAGTTCGGGTAAAGATGGCTTCATTTCTGTCGAGGTCGAAGACAAGGATAAAGTGCGAGCGGTTAAGTTGACAAATGCATATATTGAAGAATTGCTTAACCTGACTCGGGTTATCGCAGTAACAGAAGCGGGGCAACGTCGCGTGTTTTTTGAGCGGCAGTTGGAAGCATCAAAGGATAATCTCGCCAAGGCGGAAATGGCACTCAAGCAAGCGCTTGATACGCACGGAGTGATCAGTGTCGACAGCGACAGCCGTGCCATCGTCGAGACAGTCAGCCGTCTGCGGGCGCAAATCGCTGCAAAAGAAATACAGCTTGGCTCCATGCAGGCATTTATGACACCCAACCATTTTGATTACAAGCGTGTCCAAGAGGAACTGTCCAGTCTGCGCACCGAATTATCCAAGTTGCAGAATGGCCGACCGGCCGAAGAGATTCCACTGCGCAAGAATGCTGGCGATCAACCTGGTCTCGAGAATATCAAAATATTGCGTGAAGTGAAGTATCACCAAATGCTGTATGAATTATTGTCGAAGCAGTATGAAATGGCACGTCTTGATGAGGCAAAGGAAAATTCGGTTATTCAGGTGCTGGATACCGCGGTTGAGCCAGAGCGTCATGCAAAGCCGAGACGCTTGCTGCTTGCTGTATTGGCGGGGATATTGACGTTCTTCTTTACAGTCGCATGGATTTTCGTGGCTGACCTGAAGAGGACGTTGCTGACGATGCCTGGGCGTGCTGCGCAGTGGGATCGTATGATGGCGCAGCTACGCTGGAAATAGGAGAAGTTAGGCATTTTCATACCGACCAAGGTCGTGCGCTATGACGCTGCATTCCTGGGTGATAGCGTACCCATTGGCTCAAGTACTTTTTTGCTACCTCATAGGGAAGGCAAAATAGTAAACAATGCGCATGTATACTGCGCGGAAAACACATGATATTTTTCTTTATTACAAATTCTATTGAACTGGCATCATTCGCCGTTGAAAACGGTGTCGACCGGATCTTTGTTGACCTTGAAATTCTTGGCAAGGTCCAGCGTCAGGGGCATTTGAATACCGTCATCAGCCGGCATTCGATGCTTGACGTGGCGGCGTTGAGGCCTTATGTACCTTCGGGATCCTTGATGGTACGCATTAATCCCGTGCATGAAGGGACGCGTGACGAAGTGGACCAGGTGATTGCAGCTGGCGCCGATATAATCATGTTACCAATGTTTCGTGGATCGCAAGAGGTCGAGGTGTTTACACAGGCTGTGGCTGGTCGTGCTCGCACTTGTCTGCTGGTCGAAACCGTTGGCGCGATGGAGTCGCTTGCCGCTTGTATCGCGGTGCCAGGGGTGGACGAGGTACATATCGGCTTGAACGATCTGCATCTGGAGTTGGGGCGTCGTTTCATGTTCGAACCGCTGATCGAGGGCCTGGTCGATACCATGGCAGCGACGCTGAATGCAGCTAACATTCCGTTCGGCATAGGGGGCGTCGCCCGGGTAAGCGAGGGATTGCTGCCGGCTGAGCTGATTCTGGCCGAGCATGTACGCCTGGGCTCAACGGCCGCCATTCTGTCGCGTACTTTCCACCGCCAAGCGACATCGGTGGCGGAAATTCGTGCTGAAATGGATTTTAGCGACGAAATCAGGAAGTTGCGTACAGCTTATGCGCATCACCTGAGTTCAAGCAAGGAACAATTGCAGGCGCTTCAACAGGAAGTAAGCCGACGTGTCCTGCAGATTGCCGAAAAGATCCGTCCCGCTACCACTAGCGCGCCGACGGGTGAGTAATCGCATGCGTATCGTGCTCAGCGCCAGCGTGGCGTTGAGTCTGGCGTTGCTGGCCGGCCGCCTGACCGGATTACTGCGGGAGCTGGAATTGGCTGCGCTGTTCGGTATCAGTTCGCAGGCCGATGCTGCTGTTTTGTTGCTTGCAATTCCCGACCTGCTTGTCAATCTATTGTTATCCGGCGGCCTGAGCGCTGCCTTGGTGCCACATTTTAATACACTTGCTCGCCCTCAAGCTGTGGCGTTGTTTCGCCAAACCTCGATCATTGTGGCACTATTTTTCGGTGCTGCCGGCGCACTGCTTGTAGCTTGGCCACAAGGGCTGTTTTATCTGATCGCCCCAGGCATGCGCTGGCAAATTCTTGGGGGTACGGCCGGTCTGCTTGCAGTGGCAATGGCGATTCCCTTGACAGGTATGGCTGGTGTCGCCGGCGCTTACCTTAATGCATCGCAGCGTTTTTTTGTCACCGGTTGTGGCACGCTGATCTTCAACACGGTGGTACTGGTAGCGCTGCTGTGTGCCCGTGGCCATGCCGATCCCCTGCTATTGCTGGCCTGCGGCATCGCTGGCGGCGCCGCATTTCGTTGGGGGGCTCAATTACTCGCCCTGGATCGTTCCGTGTGGCGTGCTGCGCCACCGGCCCCACCGATAGATCGAACGCTGGTGCGTGCCTTTGGCTCGGCGGCCCTAGCTGCAGCGTTGATGTTACTCGCTCCAATACTGGTGAGGGCGATGGCGTCAACGATTGGACCTGGCGCTATTGCCAGCTTCAACTATGCCCAGAAGCTGATGGAATTACCGGTGGCCATACTGATTACCTCGATTAGCACGGTGGCACTGTCGCGTCTGAGTGTCTTGCACGCAAAAAAAATGGCTGCCGCCGCTGCTACTGCTGTCAGTCGTGATACTCAGTATGCCTTGCTGCTGGCAGTGGCCGTGACGTTGCTTGGTGTATGGTTTAGTGATTCGGTAGTGCATGTGCTATTCTCGCGGGGAAAAATGGACACTGTTGCGTTAGGGCAAGTATCAGCCTTGACCCGTGTTGCCCTGCTTAGCGTGCCTTTGATCGCCATTAGCAGCATGGCGGTTGCCGATTTGAATGCGAGCAAGAAAACGCATCTGGTACTGAAGATTACATTTTTCTGTGTGCTGACGCTGCCCTTGTTGGCGTGGCCGGGACTGGCAAATTCGTCAGCTCTAGGTCTGATGGCTGCCGTCGTCGCCTTCCAAGCGGTTGTCGCCATTGCGCTGGGACGGGCATCCACCCTGCGCCTGCTGGGCGAGAATGGTTTGTTTGCCTGCTGGCCCTATCTCATCGCCGTTGCAATAATTGCCGCTCTGGCGGTAGTGGCAGACCTTGTATTGCATCCATCTTTGCATTGGCTGCGTTTGCTATTTCCACTGTGTGGTCTGGCCGCTGTGGTGCTATTGCCGGTGCGGCACTTTCTGCGCTTCCATTCAACCTTACAACAACTCCCTACCGCAGTATGAAACGCTTACTTGATCTTCTGATTTCTGTCATGGCGCTTCTCGCCTTGGCCCCGGCCATGTTGCTTGTTGCACTGGCCATCTACCGTTTTGACCGTGGCCCAATTTTTTTCAAGCAACAACGGGTTGGCTTGGGAGGGCGTACGTTTGGCATGTACAAGTTTCGCAGCATGGTCATCGATGCCGAGCGGCGTGGGGGGTTTTCAACGCTCGACCAAGATCCTCGCATTACGCCGGTGGGGCGTTTCATCCGTAGAACGAGTCTTGACGAATTGCCGCAAATTATCAATGTGCTGCTAGGTGATATGAGTATTGTTGGTCCGCGCCCGGATGTCCCTGCGCAGCGTAGCCTCTATAGCGATTCGGAGTGGATTGCGCGTAACAGTGTACGGCCCGGTATTACCGGTCTGGCTCAGGCGACCTTGAGGTCGGCGGCAACGGCAGAGCAGCGCAAGGCGCTGGACCTGCAGTACGCTCGCGAGGCGAGTGTCGGATTTGATATCAAAATTATAGCTATGACCGTTAAACAAGTATTGACTAAAGGGGGCAACTAATTATGTGCGGAATTTTCGGCTATTTCCATCGTGCTGGCGTATCGTTGCCGCAACAGATGCTGCAATCGATGGGCAAGGCGATCGTGCACCGCGGCCCTGACGACCAAGGTATCTTTGCTGTGCCGGGCGTGGCGCTGGGTAATCAACGCCTGTCGATCATCGACCTGCAGGGTGGACACCAGCCATTTGTCTCGGATGACGGTCGCATTGTGGTCGTACAGAACGGCGAGATTTTCAATCACATTGAATTGGCCAGCGAACTCGCTGCGCGTGGTAACCCCTGTCGCACTCATTCCGATACGGAAGTTCTGCTGCGCTTGTACGAGATGGAAGGCATTGGCTTCCTGAGCAAACTCAACGGTATGTTCGCCATTGCCATTTATGACGCGCGTGAGGGTGCCGTCTATTTGGCGCGCGACCGGATCGGCGTCAAGCCTCTGTACATTCACGACGATGGTACGCAGCTCACTTTTAGTTCGGAGATCAAATCGCTGTTGCAAGCTGGTATGTCCCAGCCACCAATGGACGAAGTCGCACTGCATCATTATTTGACGTTTAACTATGTGCCGGCGCCACATACGATGTACCAGGGCGTGCGTCATCTGATGCCGGGTCACGTGATGAAGGTGACGCGCGCCGGTACAAGTACGACACGCTGGTGGAGTCTGGCGGATGTACAGCCCGTACATGGCCGTAGCGAGGCAGACTGGATCGAGGAGTTCAACTTTATCCTCGACGACGCTGTCCGTCTTCGTCTGCGTAGCGACGTGCCGTTTGGCGCATTCTTGTCGGGAGGTGTGGACTCAAGCACAGTAGTGGGCCTGATGGCACGCCACATGAGCGATCCAGTCAAGACTTTCTGTATCGGTTTCGAAGATCCCCGTTACGACGAGTCGGCCTTTGCTCAGGCCGCAGCGACACGTTTTGGTACCGCCCACACGATGGAGAAGGTGGCACCGGACATGCTGGATCTGTGGCCGATGGCAACCTATCATTGCGATCAGCCGCACGGCGATATTTCTTTCTTGCCAACTTATCGTGTGTCGCAACTGGCCGCCGCACAAGTGAAGGTCGTGTTAACCGGGGATGGTGCAGATGAGCTGTTCGCAGGCTATGACAAGTACCGCGACTTTTTCGCCCGGCCTGGCCTTGATGCGATGGATGATGCCGCTTTCCAGCGTGCCTATTTCGAGAGCATTTCGCTGTTTTCCGACGATGCCAAGCGCGCGCTGTATGTTCCCGGCTTACAAGACCGTCTCGCTGTGGTCGACTCCTTCGAGGTGGCGCGTCCATACTTCGAAGAGGTGAAGCATCAAGATCGTATCAACCAAGCTCTTTATCTGGATATGCAATTGCTTTTGTCCGGCAATAACTTGGTCAAGCCGGATCGTATGGGCATGGCTGTCTCGCTCGAGGCGCGTACCCCCTTCCTCGATTATCGTATGATGGAATTGGCATTCCGCATGCCAGGCGAGCTCAAGTTGAAGGATGGCGTCACGAAATACTTGTACAAAAAGGCCGTTGCGCCTTTGATCGGCGAGGATCTGGCCTATCGACGCAAGCAGATGTTTACCGTGCCAGTGGGAGAGTGGTTCAAAGGCAGCAAGAAGGCCTATTGTGAAGGCATGCTCAAATCATTGGCGGCCAAAGGACATTTTCTGCCATCAACGATTAACAAACTGTTGAGCGATCATCTGAACGACACCAAGAACAATACCCGCGAAATACGCGCCTTGCTGGCATTTTCTCATTTCACAAACATCTAACTGTTATGTCGTGCAAATAGGGGTGTCTGGTTTGCAATGACACAGGAAGATTGATTGCTTGTGTCTTGCTTGCTGAGTAGTATTCGGGTGATCGCCTGATCCTCAGTGGGGTATTCAGTTCGTGGTGGGGCATGCGTTGGCGATACTTTGAAATTATCTTTGCAGGTCGCATGGTCAATTTTTTGCCCATTGCATTAAACAATATATGAGGTATTTTTTGAAGAAAACTTCCTTGCGCTTGGGCCTTTTTATCGCGCTCATCGTGAGCGCTGGGGCAATTTTTTTCCCTCGTACGTTCTTATTGCTCGATGAGACCACTATTTTTACTGACGGATATGCAAGTCAGGTTTTTTATGTACTGGGTGTACTGTCATCTGGTGGCGATATTTTTTCGGAGCAGCCGCTATTTTTCGTGCATTTGATACGTACTTTCATTTCCGTTGTTTTTAGTCTGTTGAATAGTATGGGCGGCGCACCGTTGGAAGTTTTTGTGCTGTCGCTGTTTATCCTGCCGGTAGTGGATCTTTTTGTCGGTGCGAAGCGTGGCTGGATCAGTTTTCTGTTGTTTTTTCTTGTTTTCTTACTGAGTTTTCGAAGCGTGTTGGTATGCCTTTCCGTAGGGTATTTGTTGCTCTATCAGTTGCGGCGGCCAAAACGTATGTATCTACTGGTCTCTTTCATTTTTGCTTCCCTCAGTTCCGGTGCAGTCCTGTTTTGCGTGATGTTGGTGGCACGGGAGGGAATTCAATGTATATGGAAAAGAAAAGCATACTTGCTCTATTTTCTCCTGAGTTTGACGTCTTTGTTGATATCTGTTCAAAATAAATTGGTGGGTTTTGCCAGTGGCGATAGCGGTTATCAATCGACTGTTGGTGATTCTACGGGCTTAGTTGCTGCTATATCAAGAAATACAATTATTGTCAGTATATTGGAAGGCAATTATTTGCGCGCTGCCGTCTATATATTAATCTGTTTGCTGGTTGTTTTTTTTCTATTAAAGAGTTTTTTGGATGAGGACGCCCGGTGGTATCGATTTGTATTTTCGGCTGGGGTTCCCGTTATGTTTTTTGAGGGATTGGGTGTAATCGCGTTGCTTATCCCATTATTAATGATGATTGCTAAATTAGAGGTGTCGCCGGACTCTCTGGTAAATAGAAAGATTCGGGAGGGATTGTGGAAATAATATTAAAGAAGGAACAGCAACTGGCAACCTTGGCCAATGCTGAGCATACGCCAAGTGCAAAATTTATATTTTTAATATCGTATGGCGCCGGTCATGCCGCCGCGTTGGCGCCAGTCGCCAGAGAATTGGTGCTGGCCGGGCATGTGCTCGTTTGCGTTGGGCTGACCACTGCGCCGACAGTGTATCGACGGTTCGGTATCGAAGCGATTGGCATGAAGGAACTTGCGCGGTATTCTGAACATTATCGTGACGCGAATCGTTTAGGGAAGCGATTGTTGAGGGAAAATACCCATGCACTCGTAGATCTGGCAGAAACCGAAATGTATCTGGGCATAGGTTTCTATAGTCAAGTCCGTGCGTTCGGTCTGCGTGCTGCCAGGGAAAAATATTCTGTACGTGGGCGCCAGATATTTTGTCCAACTGAATTTTTCAAGGAGATTTTCTTACGTTTGAGCCCGGCATTTGTCGTTTCGACAAGCGCTCCGCGGTCTGAGCGGGCGGCACTGGAAGCGGCCAGATCGTTAGATATTAAAAGGCTATGCCTTGTCGATTTATACGCACCGTTTGAGGTAGAATGGTGTGCTTCGAAGGGCTACGCGGATAAGATCTGTGTGCTGAATGACGCTGTTTCTAGTCATTTCCAAAACCATGGTGTACCACGGGATAAATTGTTTATTACAGGAAATCCTTCGTTCGATCGTCTCAGCATGGTCGACAAGCCTGCGCTACGCAAGATTTTCCGCAAGAATAAGGGATTTTCGGACGATGCGCGGGTAGTGGTTTGGGTTTCCCAGGAAGAGCCGCTGCGGCACCCCTTTGCTGACGTCACAGGCAACCCCAAATTGCCTGAACTGATTGAAGATGCTTTGGTGGCAAGATTCGCAGGTGAGCCTGAGGTGCAAATCGTGGTGCGCTTCCATCCTAGTGAAAAGCGGGAGAAGCGCCAGCTTGGTAGTCAGGTCAGCTACAGTGAAACGCTGGAGAGTCTGGATGAGTTATTGTGTGGCGTGGATTGTGTCTTGACGACAGGGTCTACAGTCGCGCTGGAGGCAGCTATCCTTGGAACACCGGTCATCCAGTATACACAATCGATTTTTTCCAATTCGTTACCATTGGCTGACATGAAGTTGGCAGATGCTGTTGGTGAACTCGGCAATATTGGACAGAGTGTGATGGACGTTTTTGAAGGTAAGAATACGCCGGCTGTTGGCGTACAAGCATTGCGTAACAACGTGGGCGGTTCGGCAAAGCGTGTTGCGGACGAGATCGCAGCAGAATTCAATCGGATCAATAATTGAAGAGAAATATGGAAAAGAATAAAGATTTGAAGTGGTGCTCTTGCTGTTTGAATATGTCAACTCGTCCGAGAATCACATTTGACGAACAGGGCCGTTGCAATGCATGCCAATGGTGCGAGAAAAAGAAAACCATGGATTGGAGCGCACGCGGGCTGGAACTGGAAGCGCTGTTGGCCAAACACAGAAAATCCAATGGTGATTTTGATTGCGTGGTGCCAGTTAGTGGCGGTAAAGATGGTTCATATGTTGCTTATAATTTAAAGCATAAATATGGTATGAATCCATTGGCCATTACGGTTACTCCGGCCTTGGCATTGCCTTTGGGTAATGAAAATCTGAAGGCATTTATTGACAGCGGGTACAACCATATCCAGATTTCACCGGATCACGAAGCAATGCGCCGGATGAATCGTACCGGCTTTATCGAAATGGGTTTTCCATATTACGGTTGGCTTATCGCGATCCAGGCCGCAGTGGTTCGTCTGACAGTCAATATGGGTATTAACCTGATTTTCTACGGTGAAGATGGGGAGGTCGAATATGGCGGTTCGACAGCCACTAGCACCAAGCCCGTGTATGACGTCGATTACATGCGCAAGATTTATCTTGAAGGTGGACATGATAAGGTGTTGAAAAATTCAGGGTTGCCGGATGCGGCACTGAATTTTTTCCGTTTCCCTAATAACGATGTTCTCGAAAGCTCGTCTTTGGAAATCGCCCATTGGTCATATTTTGAGGCTTGGGATTCATATCGCAACTACTTGGTTGCGAAAGAGCACTGCGGTTTGAAAGAGGCAAGTGAGAGCAACACTGGTACGTTTACCAATTTCTCGCAGAATGATCAGGCACTCTATTCCTTGCATACGTATTTAATGTACCTGAAGTTCGGTTTTGGCCGCGCTACCCAAGATTCGGGAATTGAAGTGCGACGAGGTGCAATGGATCGTGCACAGGCAGTTAATCTGACACGGGTCTATGACAATCATTATCCGGAAGAGTTCCTGCAACTGTATCTCGACTATTATCAAATGACCGAGGCCGAGTTTGACAGCGTATTGGATCGTTGGGTGAACCGTGCCTTGTTCGACAAGATTGATGGCCGCTGGATGCCTAATTTCGAGGTGGAGTAAATCTTGATGGATGTGGCGGTAGTTGATGTTGGAATAGGAAATATCAAGTCGGTCCTGGCCGCACTGGATTTTCTCGGGGTTGATTGCCGCACCGTGTCTGATGCTGCGTCGCTGGATGCGGCAACACATGTCATTCTGCCTGGCGTTGGTGCCTTTGACGCCGGCATGCGTGCTTTGCGTGCGGCGGGAATGGATAAGGCCATTCGTGTTGCATCGATTGAGCAAGGCAAGCCGTTACTGGGCATTTGTCTGGGCATGCAGTTGCTGGCGGCCTACAGCGAAGAGGGTAATTGTGCCGGACTTGGCTTAGTGCCGGCCCGGATTGAGCGCATTCCTGGAACGCTGTCGGGCCAGGATGCCGTAAAGGTGCCACATGTCGGTTTTTCTGCGGTGTATGGTTTTGATGCGGAAGGGCTGTTCTCACACCTTTGTGCTGAGCCCGACTTCTACTTCACCCACTCCTATGCATTAAAGGATTTCAATGAGCCGAAGGCGAATATCGCCAGGTGCCGGCATGGCATCGAGTTTGTTGCAGCCTTTCAAATTGGCAGTCTGTGCGGTGCTCAATTTCACCCTGAGAAAAGTCAAACAAACGGATTAAGTTTGTTGAGGAACTTTTTGAGTATGAACGGCTGATTATGGCGAAGAATAGAGTTATTTTTACGCTTTTGTATAACGAAGGTTCTTTCTATCTGAGTCGGAATTTCAGATTGCAAAAAGGCGGCAACGTTGGATGGCTGTTGAAGAATTTTCGCTTTTCTGAATTGTCGCGCTCAATCGATGAACTCGTCATTTTGGATGTGAGCCGTGGCAACCACGATAGATCACTTTTTTTGGCAGCTGTGTCAGAGGTAATCTCGCACTGTTTTATTCCGGTGACGCTGGGAGGAAGGATTGAAAAATTCCGTGACGCAGCTTTATTCATTAATAGTGGTGCGGACAAGTTGATTTTTAACTCGGCCTATGCGACTGCGCCGGATGTTGTACGGGAAGTCATTTCTACCTATGGTCAACAGTGTGTCATCGGCTGTATCGACGTAAAGCGCACAGAGCAGGGTTATGACGCCTACGTGTTGAATGCTAGCGAAAACGTTGGGCCAGCCTTTCCTGGTTGGCTGAATAAAATGCTCGAGATCGGTTTCGGCGAGTTGATGATTCAGTCCATCGATCTCGATGGAACCGGTTTTGGGCTAGACTTGGATGTATTGTCGCAATTGCCGGATGGCTTGGAGCAACCACTGATACTGTGCGGTGGCAGTGGCAAGTCAGACCATATTTATGCAGGTTTGTGCCACGCTGCTGTTGATGCGGTTGCTACTGCGAATTTATTCAATTTCATTGGCGATGGGCTTTACAAGACGCGTCAAGCTCTTTTCACCGCAGGTTTGGATTTGGCTCATTGGGATGCTGGTGAGGCAAAGTATTTACACAAGATTTTTAAAACGAAAAGCTGCTAGTCATGCTCCAGAATGTGTTACTCGTTGGTTCGGGATCGATTGGTATGCGCCATGCCACTTCGATCAAGTCGATTTGCCCTGATGCCAAGATATCCTTTTTACGCGAATTTGGGCGCGCAGATCAGTCGCCGCATTTGAGCGAGGAGTATGGAATGTTCTCCTCACTGGATGCTGCATTGTCACAGCCGCCAGACCTGATGGTCATCGCCAATCCTTCATCCATGCATTTTCGCTATATCGAAGCGGCTATTCTACATGGCGTACCGTTTTATATCGAGAAGCCTCTGGTAACAAGTGCCGCCGAGTTTGCGCAACTGCGTCAGTTGGTCGAGGCGTGTCCCAAGATGCCGATCAATATGGTGGGATGTAATTTGCGGTTTTTACCATCGCTTTGTCGTCTGCATGAAATGTTGCAGGCTAAGCGTATTGGTAATGTGGTACGTGCTTCGTTTGAGGCGGGGCAATGGTTACCGGATTGGCGGCCAACACAGGACTATTCTAATAGCTACAGCGCCAAGTCGCTACTTGGCGGGGGGGTATTGCTTGACTTGATCCACGAGATTGACGCTGCAAACTGGTTGCTCGGGAAATTTGATACAGTGCAAGGCGCCCTTGGAAAATTTAGCAACTTGTCCATTGAAACCGAGGACGTGGCTGCATTGATCCTGAGTCGGCCGCAAGGACCGTTGGTGACAATTCAACTCGATTACATCAGCAGGATTCCAGTTAGGAAGTATAGTTTTGTTGGAGACTTGGGTAGCATTGAGTGGGATCTTCGCCGCAAAACGCTCACGCTCAGTGAAGCCGATGGCAGAGTTGAATTACTTGATTTACCCGAGTCGGATTTTTCAGTGGTGGATTCCTACTTGACTGCGATGCGGGAAATGTTAGCGGCAATTGCCGGCAACAGACCGACGTCCCAGACAATTGAAGAGGGTCTAGCCGCGTTGGATGTGGTGTTTACTGTTAGGAAAAATTAAGTTGAAAACCATAGCTACAATTTGTGCCCGCGGTGGTTCTGTTGGTGTGCCGGGCAAGAATATCAAGATGCTGCGCGGTTTACCTCTGATTGCCCACACGATATTGCAAGCACAGGCTTGCAAAGATATTGATAGGGTCTTCGTTTCTACCGACGATGAGGCCATCGCGGAGGTGGCGCGTAGTTACGGTGCAACGGTACCCTTCCTGCGTCCGGCCCATCTTGCGACGAGTTCTGCGGCTAAAGTTCCCGTCATCTCCCATTTGGCGGATTGGGTGGCCGAGCATGTCGGTTCGTTCGATACCATTGTCGACCTGGATCCAACCTCGCCATTGCGTATTGCCGCCGACATTGACGCTTGCATGCGCTTGCTTGACACAGATACCGATGTCGTGATTACAGCCTTCGAGTCAGAGAAAAATCCGTATTTCAATATGGTTGAACAGAAAGAGGATGGCAATATTGGCCTCGTTTGTCCTTCCTTAACTGGCGTCGTCGCGCGGCAGATGGCACCGGCCGTTTATTCGATGAACGCATCCATTTATGTGTGGCACCGTAGTACGTTGAACAAAGGGCTATGGAATGGGCGTGTCAAGATGCATGTGATGCCGCGCGAGCGCTCCATTGATATCGACAGCCCGATTGATTTCAAGATTGTGGATATGTTGCTTGCGGAGCGCCAGCAGGAGGACGGTCATGAATGATCAGTGCTTGAGTGGCAAAGTCGTGGTGGTAACGGGCGGGGCCGGGCTGCTAGGGCGGGAATTCTGTACCGAGATCGTGCGACGCGGCGGCATAGCGGTCATTGCTGACAGGGATGAGGAGGCTGCGAAGGCAGTGACTGCAGTACTCGCAGCAGATGGACAGGCCTACGCAGCGCAACTGGACATTACCGATGTTGCATCGGTCGATACTCTCATTGCGAACCTTCTGCAGAGATTTGGTCGCATCGATGCATTGGTCAACAATGCCTATCCGCGTAATAGCAACTACGGTCGGCGTCTGGAAGAGGTGCAATATGAAGATTTCTGCGCCAATACGGGAATGCACCTTGGTGGTTATTTCCTCACCTCACAGCGTTTTGCCTTGGCATTTCG
The DNA here is from genome assembly GCF_058798615.1 of Janthinobacterium sp. GW822-FHT07H11. Lineage (NCBI taxonomy): Bacteria > Pseudomonadati > Pseudomonadota > Betaproteobacteria > Burkholderiales > Oxalobacteraceae > Janthinobacterium > Janthinobacterium sp. GW822-FHT07H11. The sequence continues at coordinate 25,619 of NZ_CM179507.1, read as the reverse complement.
AAACCAAGGGCACGGGAATATCGTTAATCTGGCATCGATCTATGGCGTGATTGCTCCCCGTTTTGAAGTATACGCCGGTACCAAGATGACGATGCCAGTAGAATACGCCGCCATTAAATCTGGTGTTATTCATTTGTCAAAATATTTTGCGAAATACTTCAAGGACGATGGCATCCGCGTTAATACCCTGAGTCCAGGTGGTATTTTTGATAACCAACCAGCTGAATTTGTTGCGAAATACAATGAGATGGCCGGTACCAAGGGCATGCTCAGTCCTGGCGACCTGTTGGGGGCCTTGTCGTTTCTGCTGTCGGATGCGTCGCGCTACGTTAACGGCCAGAATATTGTGGTCGACGATGGCTTTACCTTGTAGCCAACTGTCATTCAATCGAGAGTAGATCAACTATATGAGTACATATATTATTGCCGAGGCGGGCGTCAATCACAATGGCGACGAAAAATTGGCTTTGCAACTAGTCGAGACGGCCGCTGCCTGTGGCGCGGATGCGGTTAAGTTCCAGACATTCTCTGCCGATAAACTGGTACGTCCTGGTGCTGACAAGGCCGAATACCAGAAACGCGAGACGGGTAGCGGCGACCAACATTCGATGCTCAAGGCATTGGAGATGTCGCCAGAACTGCATCGCAAGCTGTTGGCACGTTGCAAAGAGGTTGGTATCGAGTTCATGTCGACACCGTTTGATGAGGATGCGGTTGATTTTTTGCTTGAGTTAGGCATGCGTCGCATCAAGGTGCCGTCTGGTGAGATCAGCAACGAGCCTTTCCTCGACTTCCTTGCAAGCAAGGGAATGCCGTTGATTGTCTCGACAGGCATGGCGACGCTGGCCGAGATCGAGCGAGCGGTTGCAGTGATTGGCGCCGCACGTTTGCGCGCTGGCTATACTGGGGAGCTGGCATCTTCGCTGACCATTCTACACTGTACTTCGAATTACCCGGCACAATGCAGCGATGTTAATCTGCGAGCAATGCGAACGATTGCTGACGCTACCGGCATGCCGGTGGGATATTCCGATCATACCCTGGGGTTGGCGGTATCGACCGCTGCTGTGGCGCTGGGTGCGACAGTGATTGAGAAACATTTTACGTTGGATCGGGATATGCCTGGCCCGGACCATAAAGCATCGCTTAGCCCGCAAGAGCTTGCTGCGCTTGTCCGGCAAATCCGCGACGTGGAGGTGGCACTCGGCTCAAGCGTCAAGGCCCCGACCGCGTCCGAGTTGCAGGTGCGTGCATTGGTAAGGCGGAGTGTTACAACGGCCCGTGCCGTCACGGCAGGTAGCGTACTGGCGGCTGATGATCTGGTATTGCTGCGGCCCGGTAACGGCATTGAGCCACGTGAAATTGGCCAAGTGGTCGGTCGGCGTGCCGCGCGTGACTTGCCTACGGGCACAACGCTTCTGTGGCCGGACTTGCAATGAGAAAGGTCTGCTATGTAAGCGGTACGCGGGCCGATTTTGGCTTGATGCAATCGACCTTGCAAGCCATCCACGCTCATTCAGAATTGGAACTGAGCCTGATCGTCACCGGTATGCATTTGGCGCCAGGTTATGGCGACACCGTTGCCGATATCGAGGGTGCCGGGTTGCCGGTGTCAATCCGGGTCCCGCTTGATATGGAACCCGCCACCGGTGCTACGATGGCGCGCAATGTGGGGCGTATGTTGACAGCTTTTGTCGATGCCTTCGAAACATTGACACCGGATGTGGTGTTGCTGCTTGGCGACCGTGGTGAAATGTTGGCTGGTGCATTAGCTGCGATTCACCTGAATATTCCGGTGGTACATATCCATGGCGGCGAGCGTTCAGGCACTGTGGACGAACCGGTACGTCACGCCATTTCAAAACTGTCGCATTGGCATTGTACAGCGACTGCCGATGCTGCCGAGCGACTGGTACGCATGGGCGAGCGTCGTGAGCAAGTGTTTGTTACTGGCGCACCGGGCCTGGATGGTTTGGGCGCGCTGGCGACCGTGCCACGTGCGACGTTGTTAGCGCAAGCTGGCCTGCGTACAGATGCACCGCTGGCGCTCATGGTTTACCATCCAGTGTTGCAGGAGGCCACGGCAGCTGGTGATGAAGCGGGCCAGATTATTGATGTTTTGTTAGCGCAAGGGATACAGATCGTAGCGCTGTTGCCAAACGCCGATGCCGGCAGTGCGGCCATTCGCACCGCATTAAGAGCGCGTGCCCATCAGCCAGGCATGCATGTGGCGACGCATTTCCCGCGCGCATACTTTGCCTGCTGGATGGCGGCGGCAGACCTTATGATAGGCAATTCCAGTGCTGGAATCATCGAGGCAGCCACTTTCGGCACTCCGGTGATCAATATTGGCATGCGGCAGAATCTGCGTGAACGCAACGAGAATGTTGTTGATGTGCCTGCAGTCGCCGAGGTGATTGCGGTGGCGGCCGCTGCCGCATTGACTCGAGGCCGTCTGGCGCGTGCGAACGTGTATGGCGATGGGGACAGCGCACAGCGCATTGCGGCCTTGCTGGCGGACCTTCCCCTCGATCAAACGGTATTGATGAAGACCAATGCATACTGAGATGATTTATGTAGTAGGTGCTGGAGGTCATGCAGCGGTGGTGGTTGATGCACTTCTGGTCTCAGGCATCAGTGCCGAGTGCATTAGCGTCTCTGATGGTGATGAACGTTTACGTGGCACGCTGCTTCTAGGGATTCCCGTGCAAGTACCGGCGCTACGGCCGGAGATGCACGGTGGCTGGTTTCACGTCGCGATCGGTAAGGGGGCACTGCGCCAGCGATTACACGAGCAACTGCTTGATATCGGCGCTCGCCCGCGCCGTGTGCTTCATCCTACTGCGATCGTCTCACCGTTTGCCAGTTTGGGCGAAGCGGTGTTCGTGGCGGCCCGCGCGTTAGTCGCCCCGGAAGCGCGGGTTGACGATGGTGCGATCATCAACCACGGTGCCGTAGTTGATCATCATTGCACGGTTGGATGCTTTGCTCATGTTGCCCCGAATGCCACTTTGGCCGGTGCGGTGTGCTTGGGTAGTCGCGTCCTGATTGGCGCAGGAGCAAACGTGTTGCCAGGCATTAACATCGGCGACGATGCCGTCATAGGTGCGGGTGCCGTAGTACTGAATAATGTGCTGGTCGGGCAGGTTTGTGCCGGCGTTCCAGCAATCTCTCTAGATAAGGAATGATGTGATTAAGGTCTCTGAAATTGAAATAACGCGTACAACGACGATCGCTGATGCGTTAGCGGCGCTGGATCGGGCAGGAACCGGAATCTTGCTCTTAGTTAATGATGAGGGTTTGTTTCAACGCACTGTCACGGATGGGGATGTGCGACGTCTAATTCTCAAGGAGCAGGATCTGCGCGCTTCCCTGCTGGCTTTGCCGACAATTCAGTCGGTAGTTGTCCAGACTGGCGCCAGCCGGCGTGAGATGTTGGCGCTGATGAATGAGCACAGTATTAATCATCTGGTTGTGGTCGACAGTGCAGGACGTGCCACTCAGTTGCTGGAGCGTCGGGCTATCGATCAACAGATTTTATTGTCCACTCCTCACTTGGGCGATGCTGAACGTGTGTTTGTCGAGGAGGCATTCAGTACTAATTGGATCGCGCCACTAGGACCGAATGTGGATGCATTCGAAAGCGAACTGGCCGCACTGGTGGGGATGAAGTACGCTGCAGCCATTAGTTCGGGTACGGCGGCGATCCATTTGGCTCTGATCATGCTCGATGTTGGCGTTGGCGATAAGGTATTTTGCTCAACGCTGACGTTTGCTGCCAGCGCCAATCCAATCGTTTATCAAGGGGCTGAACCAGTGTTCATCGATTCCGATGATGTTAGCTGGAATATGTCGCCTGCGGCGTTGGAACGGGCCTTTGAGGCTGCCCAAGCTGCCGCACAGATGCCGAAGGCGGTAGTGGTTGTCAATCTGTATGGTCAGAGCGCTGACATGGACGCGTTGCAGGCGCTTTGTGAGCGCTATGGTGTGCCGTTGGTCGAAGATGCGGCAGAGTCACTTGGGGCACGCTACAAGGGACGCGCCAGTGGCTCGTTCGGCAAGCTTGGTATTTTTTCGTTTAATGGAAACAAGATCATCACCACGTCCGGTGGCGGTATGCTGGTTTCCGATGACAAGGCATTGATCGAGCGTGCCAGATTTTTGGCAACACAGGCACGTGATCCGGCGCCACATTATCAGCACAGCGTGATCGGTTACAACTATCGCATGAGCAATATCCTCGCTGGGGTTGGCCGCGGCCAGTTGCAGGTGCTAGAGCAGCGGGTCGAGGCGCGTCGCGCAGTCTTTGATCGTTATCGCAGTGCCTTGGCCGATATCAAGGCGCTGCAATGGATGCCCGAGCCAGAGTGGAGCTTTTCGACTCATTGGTTGACTGTATGCACTATCGATCCGGCACTCAGCGATGTAAGCAGTGCCAAGTTGATTCAATTGTTGGGGGCGGAAATGATTGAGGCGCGGCCAGTATGGAAGCCGATGCATATGCAGCCGATCTTTGCGCATTGCGAATATTTTACGGATGGTACGGAATCGGTGTCTGATCGCTTGTTTGCCCGTGGTGTGTGTTTGCCATCGGGATCGAATATGTCGGTAAACGACTTGGATCGGGTGATCAGCAAGATACGTTCTATTATGCAGAGTGGTTCCTAGCATTTTATTTCGGTGATTGTTTTTTAATTCAATCAAGCCCAATAAGTGGAGCGTCAACTTATTGGGCTTTTTAGGCTCTGTCCTCGGCAAGTAGGGAACTCGCAGTATGGCTGAGGTCTAACCGATCAGACCAGCCAGATGGGAGCTTCTCATGCTGGCAGCCCAGTCGACTCGGCCGGCCTCGTTTGCCTGGGCTTGTAAGATGTTGAGTAAGCGCTGCATGTACCGTTACGCGACGAGCGTACGAATCTGTCGTAGCAGGTCCGCCAAGGACCGTACCGTGGCGGAACGTCGCGCCATGGCGCGCCGGTTTTCAGCCGCCACGAGATACCGTCCATCACGCGGCGATGCTCGACATAGACGTGTCCACGGCGCGGGTAAGGCGCAAAATGCGGTGACAGCCGCCGCCATTGCTGTTCAGTTAGGTCTGTTCGGTTCATCGCTGTCTGACCGCCAGATCCCCATTTAGTTCTCTCAGATACACCCTAGCTTAGCATTGTCAGCGAGCGAATTTACATCCTGGTGGCGCGCGATTGCACGGCGCAGACGCTGAATTTCGTCTGCGGCAAGGGCCAGTTAACGCAAGCGAGCTTGTCGAGCACTCGTTGCCCGTGATAGACCTCGACGTATTGTTTGTTACCAAGGACCATGCCGCGTATGCGGTCCTTTCCCGAGCAACTGGCCTCAGCCACGAGGGGCGGGGCATCTTGTGCGTCGCGGCCCACATGCAGAACGTCATGCGTATCACAGTCGTCTGCGCGGCTGGCTGAGCAGGTTTCACGGCGTCGCCACTCGCCATTTTCCCAATTACCTGGGTTGGTGCTGGATACTCGGTGCCGGGTGCATCCGCTCTCCGGAAGCCTTGCTGAAAGCCACTCTAGGCAGCTTTCCATAGCTATCGGTGACAGAGCCATATTTTATACTATGCTCATATCTGATAGAGTAAGCACAATGTCATTTTAGGTCCGGACATATCGAAAAAGATACGTCGGCTATTGATTTTTGGCATTTTTGGGGGGAGGGAGTAGGCCTCGATAAGGGCCTTGAACCTGGCATACATTTGGCTCATTGGCCTGCATGTAAAAAGGACTGGATCTGTTTAATACAGAAGCCAGTCCTCGGTAAAACACGTTAATTGCCTTAGCTCTGTAGCGGTATGGCGTCCATCGTTCCGGTCGCGGCGTTTTGTAGCCATAACATATCGGCGATTTCCGATGCAGGTTGGTATTCGCTGACAATTTTCAATAATTGACTGCGGATTGCCGTGTGGTCGAAGCGCTGGCAGGCTTCATTGAGTTGCTTGAGCATAATGTCGAGGAAAGGCCAGTCGATTTCCGCTTCTTGCGCACGCATGATCAAGGGATGCTCGGTGCCGGTTACGTTGTTTCCTATGAGCAATTCTTCGTACAGTTTTTCACCGGGACGCAGGCCGACATAGCGGATTTCGATCTTCCCGTCCGGCGTGGAAGGGCTGAGCACTTCCTGGCCACTCAGGTGCACCATGCGTACCGCCAGGTCGACGATGCGCACCGGTTCGCCCATGTCGAGCACGAAGACGTCGCCACCGGTGCCCATCGAGCCGGCTTGCAGCACCAGTTGTGCCGCCTCCGGAATGGTCATGAAGTAACGGGTGATATCCGGATGGGTCAGGGTAATCGGGCCACCGCCGGCGATTTGCCTGCGGAACAGCGGCACCACCGAGCCCGAGGAGCCAAGCACATTGCCGAAACGTACCATCGAGAAGCGCGTGCCGCTGCCCTGGCGGGCGAATGCCTGCAGCACCAGTTCGGCCAGGCGCTTGGTGGCGCCCATTACGTTGGTTGGCCGCACGGCCTTGTCGGTCGATACCAGGACGAAACACTTGACGCGGGCGGCGACGGCCGCCTTGGCCAGGCTGAGCGTGCCGAAGACATTGTTCTGGATGCCTTCGATGGGATTGTGTTCGACCAGCGGCACGTGCTTGTAGGCTGCCGCGTGGTACACCGTGTGGATCTCGAAAGTGTGCATCAGGCGCTGGCATTTTTCCGTGTCGAGCACGGAGCCGATGCAGGCGACCAGTTCGATGTCGAGTTCATGGCTGGCGCAGTAGCCGCGCAATTCCTGCTCGATTGTATACAGCGCATATTCTGAAATATCGAGCAATACCAGTCGCGTCGGATTCAGGGCAACGATCTGACGGCACAGTTCGGAGCCGATCGAGCCGCCGGCGCCGCTGACCATGACGGCCTTGCCGCGGATGCATACCGATAAGAGCTTCGGATCGGGCGCTACCGGGTCGCGGCTGAGCAAGTCTTCGATTTCGATTTGGCGCACGTCTTCGACGCGGGCCACGCCCTTGACCAGGCTGGCGATCGATGGCGTGACCTTGATCTTCAGTTGCAGGGTCGACAGGCGGTCGAGGATTTTGCGCTGTTCGCGGCGCGAGATCGACGGCAGTGCCAGCAGCACGGTGCTGATGTGCATGTTTTTTGCCAGCTGTTCAATCTGCTTCGCCGGATAGACCTTGATGCCGTGGATAGTGGTATTTTGCCGTTGTGCGGAATCATCGATGAAGATGACGGGCAGGTATTCGCCGCTCGGCTTCAAGGCATTGGCCAGCATGCTGCCCGCCTTGCCTGCGCCATAGATGGCAACGCGGGTCTTGTTGGAGCGCTCGCGCAAGCCGACGAAGTAGCCGCGCGCGGTGTAGCGGCTGGCCAGCACGTAGACGATGGAGTTGACCCAGTAAATCAGGAAAGGCGGCAGCGACAAATGCCCGGGCTGCAGGATCTGCACGAGGACGGCCAGCATGAGCACCGACAGCGTGCTGCCCAGCACCACTGTGGAAATGATCTTCTGGTCGATATAGCGCACCACGGCGCGGTACAGGCCCAGCTTGAGGAAGATCGGTACGGCGGTGACGGCCGCGGCAAGGGCCGGCCACTTGTATTCGATGACGAGTGCCATGCTGAGACTGTCGAAATGCAGGAACAGCGCGAAGTAAAACATCAGCGGCAGGCAGACGAGGTCGGCACCAGCCGCGATCATCTGCTTGTGCAGGCGGGATAATTTCAAAAATTTGTTTTTCATACGTCAAAGAATCCATTCTTTGCAAACAAAGCGGACGCCAATCTGCTTATGGAAAGTTTGCTTCGCCGAACGTCGTTCGGATTGAGCCGGAAAGGGCTTGATCAGGTACTGTCGCCATGGCGTCGGAACAAGGCTGCCGGGTCGGCTAATTGCTTTCTTGTTATCTGTCCGGAGCTTAAACAGGTCGCCGGTTGGGACGAAGAGTGCTGCCTATGGGAAACTAGCGCTATGGTAACGCATTCATTTAAAAAATGGTATTGCGCACGAATCAAATTATGGGGAATCTTGCTTTAAAATCCTTGTAAAATTTTTGTGAATGATATAGATCACGGCTCTTTTTCGTATGCAGGGTAATACTATTCAGCATGACTTTTTCGTGCGGCATTTCTTATTTAACTTGCCTGATTTTTATCAGGTATCAACATATATACAATACTTTCCCGGCATTCCTCAGAGATGGTTGGGAATGCGGAACAGCAGGTCGGTCTCGCCCAGGTCGACACCGGCTTGCGACAGCAGTGTGCTGGCCTGGCCCCGGTGGTGCGTCTGGTGATTGAAGAAATGCATGAGCAGGCTGAAAAACTGGCGCCGGTTCGGCCCCTTGCTGTTGCGGTAGTCGAGCAGGTGGTCCAGGTCTTCGTCCCGGATGGAGGCGGCCCAGGCTACGATGACCTGGTCCAGCCATTGCCGGTGCGCGTGCATGGCGGCAAAATCGTCGGCCGCGAACAGCGGCTGCGTGAGCGAGGTGGGCGGCGTGATGGCGCGGATGGGGTCGAGCAGGGGAAAGCCGGCCGGGTGTTGCGCATAGCGCTGCAGCCACAGGGTGTCGCCCACCATCACGTGGTTCAAGGTGGCCAGCAGGGAGCCGAAAAAGGCGCCCCGCTCGCGCTGCAGCTCGCCGGGAGGCAGGCTGGCCGCCGCCGCGTAGACCTTGGCATTCATCCACTGGTTGTAATCGGCCATCAGGCAAATGTGGGCGCAACGGCTCATGGACCAAGCTCCGTAAATGAATGAAATACTATTTTATACGGACTTCAAAAACGCGCGTATGCCGGCCAGCAGCATTTCGATGGCCATTGCCGTCAGGATCAAGCCCATCAGGCGCTCGAAGGCCGTCATGACTCTTGGACCCAGTGCCCGCTGCAAGCGTTCGGCGCACAGGAAGACGGCCAGCCAGACAACGGCCACGGCCGTCAAGCCCGCCACGTGGGCGATCACTTCGTTCATTTCATGCGAGGAAAACAGCAGCACGGTGGCCAGCGCCGACGGGCCGGCCAGCGCGGGGATGGCCAGCGGCACGATGAACGGCTCGCCGCCCATTTCGTGGTCGCTATTGCCGGCGTTGGGTTGTGGAAACACCATGCGCATGGCGATCAGGAACAAAATCACGCCGCCGCCGATGCGCAGGGCCACTTCCGACAGCTGCAAGGCGTTCAGGAAATGGCGACCGAAGAACATAAACAGCAGCAAGATGCCGAAGGCGATCAGGCATTCGCGCACCACGACTTTCCAGCGCCGCTCGATGGGTACCCGTTTCAGGGCATTGACGAACAGGGAAACGTTGCCGAACGGGTCGGTGACGAGCAAGAGCAAGATAAAAGTCTGGAAGAAATTCTGTGTCATGGTGGTGTGATTGAGGTCAACACCGCTGCCAGGATGGGCGCGGTGCGATAAGGCTTGCGATGATAACAAGAGCGGCGGCTGCCGCCCATGATTATTGATGCATAGCAGCATTTTTTTTATGCCGCGATGACTTTTGCCTGGTAAAACGCGGTCGGCGTCGTGCCGAAATGCCTGCGGAACATGGCCGTGAATGCGCTCTGGCTCGTGTAGCCGTTGTCCATGGCCACGTCGATGACCTTGCCGCCGCGCGCCAATTGTTCCAGCGCCCGCAGCAAGCGCGCCTGCTGGCGCCACTGGCCGAAGCGCATGCCCGTCTGTTTCTGGAACAAGCGGTGCAGGCTGCGCTCGGTGATCGCCAGTTCCTGCGCCCAGTGCGCCACCGTCAGCTGTTCTCCCGGCTGTGCCATCAGGCGCGCGCAAATGCCGCGCAGGCGCGCATCCGTGGGTAAGGGCAAATACAGGGGCAGCACGGGCAGGCTGTCCAGCTCGTGCAACAGCAATTGCAGCAGGTGCCAGTCGCGGCTGCCTTCCGCGAAGTCGGGCGCGATGTCGACGGCCGCCACGATCAATTGCCGCAGCAGGGGGCTGATGTCGAGCACGCAACTGTGGCCAGGCAGCAATGGCGAATTGGCGCAGTTGACGAACACCGTGCGCATCTTGACTGCGCCGCTCATGCGCACCTGGTGCGCGATACCGGGCTGCAGCCACACGCCGCGCGTAGGCGGCACCACCCAGCGCCCGCCCTGCGCTTCGATGGTCATCACGCCCTCGATGGCGTACAGCAATTGCGCATGCGTGTGGCGATGCACGGAAATCACGTGGCCATGCGCATAGTCGACGGCCAGCGCCATGGCGCGTGCCGTGACGGGCAGCAATTCCTGAAAGGCGGGTGAGGAGCAATCCATCAATATGGTCAGTTTTACGCTAGGTATGGACATCTTAGCGCGAGAAAGCGCGGCGCGCCTGCGGCATGATGGTTTTCCGTAACTATTCCTGGAGTTTCGCATGCCTGTGCGCGCCTATCTGTATCCCTTCCTGGCCATGCTGCTGTGGGCCGGCAACGTCGTCGTCTCGAAGCTGGCCGCGTCCAGCATCGCCCCCACGGCCATCACCTTTTATCGCCTGGTGCTGGTCTTGCTGGTGATGACGCCGTTTATCGCCCGTCCCCTGTGGCGCAACCGTCATGCGCTGCGTCGCCAGTGGTGGCAGCTGGCCCTGTGCGGATTGATGTCGATGGCGCTGTTCCAGAGCTTGTCCTACCGCGCCGCCGAATCGACGACGGCGACGAACATGGCCATCGTCACGGCGCTGGCGCCGCTGATGACGGCCCTGCTCAGCGTGCTGCTGCTGGGCGAGCGATTGACGGTCGGCATGGCGGCCGGCGGCGTGCTGTCGTTTGGCGGCTTGCTGTACCTGGTGGGGCGCGGCGACATGCTGGCCTTGCTGCAGCAGGGCGTGCATGCGGGCGATGCGCTGATGCTGCTGGCCTGCCTGAGCTTTGCTTTGTACGGCGTGCTGCTGCGCCGCTGGCGTCTGTCCATTCCCGCCTGGCAAGCCATCTATTGCCAGGCGCTGGCGGCCCTGGCCTGCATGCTGCCGTTTTTCCTGCTGTTGCCGCCCGGCAGCGCCAGGCTCGATGCCACCACCTTGCCGCTGATCGGCTATGCGGGCATCGGCTCGTCCATCGTGCTGTCCTACCTGTGGATCGAAGGCGTCAAGTTGCTGGGGCCTAACCGCTGCAGCATCTACGTCAACCTGCTGCCCCTGTTGACGGCCTTGCTGGCCATCGTCTGGCTGCATGAAAGCATGCATCTCTATCATCTGGTCGGCGGCGGCATCTCGCTGCTGGGCGTGTTGCTGGCGCAGACGGTGCAGCGGCCCCTGTTTGGCCGCTATCGTCCTGGGGTGTCCGGGAATGCCTGAATGGCCATGCATAATGGCGGCTTTCGGCAGTGGAGTTGACATGCGGCAAACGTTTTGGATGAGTACCATGGTCATGGCGCTGGCCTGGGGAACCCTGGCGCCGGCCCAGGCCGCGCCGCGTTTCTACGAAGGCGCGTCCATGGCCACCGCCAGCGCCGTCGAGCGCCGCGACGGCGGCGTGGTGCTGGCTTTCCTGCGGGAAAATGGCGAAGTCAACGGTTACTACTGCCAGTGCAACGGGGATAGCGAAAAGCGCATGAACCTGGACAAGTATGGCAAGGCCAACATCGCGGCCGTGTTCCAGCTTGACCTCGACAGCGAAGGCGAAACCACGTTCGTGCTTAGCCGCAGTGATAACGCCTTTGGCCTGCATGCCTACCGCTACGAGCGCAGCGGCGGCAAGATGTTCAAGGTGGCGACCTTGCAGCCGGCGCTGGACGCCATCGTGCGCGGCGCCAAGTCCATCGATGAAGCGCAGGTGCGCGCCGCGCTGGCCCGTTTGCAGCTGATCGATTACAGCATCGCCTACGCGCCCTCGGGCGTGGCCGAGTTCGACGCCATCGAGCATGCGCATGGCACCCTGGTCGGCTATTTCAATATCGATGGCGAGTTATTGCCAGGCAAGCCGGCCGACGCCCCCGCGTTTGCCTATAAAAAAACTTTCCTGGAAAAAGATGGCCATTTCCTCACGGTGAGCTATCTGCTGGGCAAGGGCTGGGAAGGGGGCCGCGCGCCCAGTTATCACGTCAAGTGGATCACCTGGGAAACGCAGCCGCAGCGCTTTGCCGCCAGCCAGGACGGGATGTTCATCGAATATGACGTCAATTGCTGCGTGGGCAGCGTGTTTGCCCGCGGCCTGTATGCGCAGGGCAAGCGCACCGGCGCATGGCATTACGAAGAGCCGAACACCATCCGCTCGTCCGGCGCCTTTGTCGACGACAAGGCCGAGGGGCCGTGGACGTATGCAAGCGGCGACGAAACGACCACGGGCATGATGCAGCGTGGCCAGCGCACGGGGCGCTGGGAAGTGCGCCCGGGCGTGGAGGAATGGCGCGCAGCGGACATGCACAGCTTCACCGGTTACGACCATTTCGTGAAAGACCGCCTGGACGGCCCCAGCGAGCGCCGCATCGATGGCGTGGTGCAATGGCAGGGTGCTTATGTGAATGGCAAAAAGCAGGGCCAGTGGGTGGAACCCGGTGGCGGCGGCCTGTATGTCGATGACGTCAAGCAGGGGGCGTGGAAGAAGGCGACGCCGGACGGTGGCCGGCAAGCGTTGACGATGCTCGATGGCAAGCCCGACGGCAAGCTGGAGCAGTATGCGGCCAGCGGCCAGCTGGAACTGGTCGAGCATTATCGCCTCGGTGTGCTCGATGGCACGATGGAAAGTTTTTATCCGGATGGCAAGCGGCGTTACCAGGGCAGCTTTGCCGACGGCAAGCGCGATGGCGCGGAAACATTGTTTTATCCCGATGGCGAACTGCCGCAATTTCACCGCAACTGGAACAAGGGCGTGCTGCATGGCGTCAACATCGAACATTTCCAGAACGGAAAACCGAAGCAGATCGGCGCCTACGACATGGGCAGGAAAACGGGCCGGTTTCAGTTTTTCCGCGATGACGGCCAACTGATCGAAGAAATCGTGTATTAATTAATTGACTAGCATAAATGGCATTCCCGCGCGACCACGCACGGCAGGGGAATGCCAGTTCTGCGCAAAAAACATCATCCGCTTGTTACAAAGCGTGAAAATTCCAGACGGATATTGCTACTGGTAATCTTTCCCTGTATCTTGCAGTCAGGAAATTAAAAAATACAGGAAACCTCAACCTCGTTGCCCTGTATTGCACTCCTGACGATATGCGCGGGCCGCCTTCCCCCTGCCGCCGCACACGCCGTATCGACCTGCCCTGAACAATTCACGTGATCCGCCCATCTGGCGTTTGCCGCTACCCACCCGGCAGGCGGTGGCACGGTCGCGCCCTTACCAAGGAAAACTGCATGCTGTCGAATATAACAATAAAGATGCGCCTGATCGCCACCATGAGCGTGCTGGGCGTGTTGATCGCCTTGCTGGGTGTGATGAGCATCATCAGCCTGAAATCGGCCAACAGCAACCTCAATGAGGTCTACAGCAACCAGCTGGCATCGACGCAGGCGATCGGCGAATCGCAGATCGCCCTGGGCCGCGCGCGGTTCACGATGGACCGCGTGATGGTGCACCCCGAGGCGGCCGATGCCAAGGATACGCTGGCGCGCGCCGAGCAATTCCTGGAAACTTCCAACAAGTCCTGGAAGGTATACCTTGCCCTGCCGCAAAGCGCGGAAGAAAAAGGCCTGTCCGACGACATGGACAAGAAGCGCAACGACTATATCAACAATGGCATACTGGCCATGAGCAAGGCTTTGCGCGAAAACAATATCGAGCAGGCGGACAAGCTGATGATGACGGGCCTGTCGGCCCTCTACCGCACCCTGGACCAGGCGGCAGAAACCTTGACGCAATACCAGGTCAGCTCGGCCGCCAGGATGTATGCGGCCAGCCAGTCCAGCTACCGCACCCAGGTGGCCATGGCCATCGCCGGCATGGTGGCAGGCGCCTTGCTGACGATTATTTCCAGCATCTTGCTGCTGCGCGCCATCTTCGGCCCGCTGGACCAGGCCCTGCGTCATTTCGGCGCCATTTCCGACGGCAACCTGGCCAACGACATCGTCATCACGCGCCACGACGAGATGGGTGCCCTGCTGGGCGGCCTGAAACAGATGCAGGAACGCCTGTCGACCACCGTGCGCGGCGTGCGCGACGGCAGCGGCGCCATCGCCACGGCCAGCAATGAAATCGCCTCGGGCAACCTGGATTTGTCGAGCCGCACGGAACAGCAGGCATCCAGCCTGGAAGAAACGGCATCCTCGCTGGAAGAGCTGACTTCGACCGTCAAGCAGAACTCGGACAATGCGCGCCAGGCGAACCAGCTGGCCGTCTCCGCCTCGGACGTGGCGGTGAAAGGTGGCGCGCTGGTGGCGCAAGTGGTCGACACCATGGGCAGCATCAGCGAATCGTCGAAAAAGATCGCCGACATCATTGGCGTGATCGACGGCATCGCCTTCCAGACGAATATTTTGGCCCTGAATGCGGCCGTGGAAGCGGCCCGCGCGGGCGAGCAGGGGCGTGGCTTTGCCGTCGTCGCCACGGAAGTGCGCAACCTGGCGCACCGCTCGGCTTCCGCCGCCAAGGACATCAAGATGTTGATCGAGGCGTCGGTGCAGAACGTGGGCGCCGGCAGCGCGCTGGTCAGCCAGACGGGCTCGACGATGGACGAAATCGTTGCCAGTATTCGCCGCGTGACGGACATCATGGGAGAGATCAGCGCCGCCGGCCGCGAGCAGGAGCTGGGCATTGGCCAGATCAATCAAGCCGTGGCGGAAATGGATACCGTGACGCAGCAGAATGCGGCGCTGGTGGAAGAAGCGGCGGCCGCCTCGGAAGCCATGCAGGAACAGGCGGCGGCGCTGGCCGAGATGGTCAGCATCTTTACACTCGACGCCGCCCACAGCGGTCCGGCAGCGGCCAAGCCCGCCTTGCGCAAGCCTGTCATGGCCGCTTCCAGCACGGCCTTGAAACGCCCGGCCTTGCGCCTGACGCCAAGCCGCCCCGCCGCGGCCGCCGCCCCGGCCCAGCCGCGTACCGCCAAGCCCGCCGCAGACAGCAGCGGCGAGTGGGAAGAGTTCTAAGTTACTGCTGAAGTTACTGCTTAATTTACTGCTTAATTTACTGCGCTTACAGGGCCACCTTGCTGCCCTGTTCCTGCAGCAGCGCCGCCTCGGCCAGGGCCTGGGCGCGCGCTTCTTCCGCCGCCTGTTCAGCTTTCTCCAATGCATCGTGGCGCGCCTGCAAGGCCGCCCGCGCGCGCACGAAGACGATCTTGATGGCCGCCATCACGGGCACGGACAGGAAGATGCCCACCACGCCCCCCAACTGGTCGCCGGCCAGCAAGCCGACGATCACCATCAGCGGGCTCACTTCCACGCCTTCGCTCATCAAATACGGGTTGACCACGTAATCCTGGAACAGACGGTAGGCGGCGATAAAGCCGATCAGCCAGAATACATGTTCGAAACCGCTGAAACCGGCCACGACCACGGCAATGACGGCGGCCGCCAGCGGACCGGCAAACGGGATGAATTCCAGCAGGGCGGCGGCGCCGGCCAGCAGCAGGCTGTACGGCACGCCCAGCAGGGAAAAGGCGATGCTGTAGGAGACAAACGTGGCGATCGACAACAGCAGCAGGGCGCGCACATAGCGCGACAGCAAGATGTCGAGGTCATCGATGATGGCGCCCCAGAGCTTCTTGTTCGGGCGATTCAGCAGGGACAGCAAGCCGTCGCGCATGTCCGGACCTTCCTTGATCAGCAAAAAGCTCAGCACGGGCACCAGCACCAGATAGATCAGGTTGCTGGCCGCATGCATGACGGTCAGGCCCAGTTCTTTTGCCAGCGGCATGGCTTGCCCCGTACCGCTGCTCAGCTGCGTCTGCATGAACGATAGCAGGCGCGCGCGCAAGGGTTCCATGAACTCGGGCAGCGGAATGCGTTCGGCAAAATTATTCCCTTTGAGCAAGGTCGGCAATTGATCGCTGAGCTTGATCGCCTCTTCCTCGATGCGGGCACCGAAGATCGAGCCCAGCACCGCCACCAGCAAGATCACCACGAGGAAGACGATGCCGATATTGGCCGTGCGCGGCAAGCGCTTCGGGCCATGGCGTTCCAGCAGCCCGATCAGCGGATACACGAGGTAGCTGAAGAAAATGGCAAAGACCACCACGATCAGGGTCGACGAGACCTTGTAGGTGAGGAAGAGCAGGAAGGCGATCAGGAAAGCCGTCCACACCATCTTGGCGACGCGCAGGTTAAAACCGAACATAAGAGTTCCTTAGGCAGAATGGCTGCTCAAGCCGGGTTGAGCTTGAGCGTAAGAGGTGGGCAGGGCTGGGGCCAGGCATCGCCGCACGGCCGGAAATCATACCGTAAAATGCCAAAATGCCATGCTCCTGTGCGCAATGGCAATGCTTTCCCCGGTTGGCGCACCGTTTCGTCTATTTTCGCAGCCAGCTGGCGACGGTGATGAAGACGCCGTCTTCCCTGCCCTGTTCGCGCAGGGTCACCGTGTAGCGGCCGCTCGTATCGCTGCCGCTGAACACGACCTTCTCGTCATGGCCCTGCACTTGCGCGCCCTGGGCCAGCTTGGCATAGGTGTTGAGCACCCAGTGGAAATCGGCGTAGCTGTGCAGGGTGACATGGGCGTCGGGCATGGGCTCGTCGCCGGCTTCGGCCGCTTCCGTCGGCGTGCGCATGGGCAAACCGGCCAGGACGTTTGGCTCGATGAGCTTGCCGCCGCTGGAGCTGCTGTTGAGTTCCGCATGTGGCAGCAGCAGGTGCAGCAAGCTGGCAGGAAAGCCGGGTGGCACGTCGCGCGGCTGCCAGCCGGGCTGTCCCGGACGGGTCGTGATGTATTCCACCGCAGCAATCGATTGCCGCTGTTCCGGCTCGGCCAGGGTCAGCTTGCGCGGCAGTTGCCGCGCCCACACGAGCAGTGGCGCGGCTATCTCGTCTTCCGCACCCGGCGGTAAAAACACCGTCAGCACGGCATGCGTGTCGGGCAAGCAGGCGGGCGCGGCGTCGCCGATGGCGGCCTGGCAATGGCCGTTGACCAGGCCCAGCGCCAGCAGCTTGCGTTGCGGATCGAACAGCAGGGCGGCGCGCTGCGCGCCACGTTCGGCCGGGTTGATGGACGCCAGCACCGAGCGTCCGTCGGGCAGCATGGTGCGCGAGATATCGTACAGCGAGCGCATGCTGTCGAGCACCTGGCGCGCGATCAGGCTATCCCCGCGCGTATAGCTGCCGCGCGCATAGCCGAGCAGTTTCAAGACGTCGGCGCGGATCTCGGGATGCTCGCTCAGGCGCAGCGGCGGCGACGGCACGGGCACGGTGGCGGCCACGAAGGCGGCGTCTTCAGTCGCTGGCGTTTGCGCCAGCGCAAACGGTGACGTACCCAGGGCCGCACACAGCGGCAGCAGGGGCAAGATGAGGCGTAGGTTCAATGGTAATCCTTGTCGAGGCGCCATGCCGGTCTGGTTGCCGGCATGCGCGCGGGGCGATCTTAGCATTTTAGGAATGAAACGCTTTCTGCTAAGCTAGGCTATTGAAGCACTGTCCCGCTTGCCATGGCCAAGATCACCATTTCCTGCAGTATTCCCGTTGACGATGAGGTCGTGACCGAGTTCTTGCACAAGTACGTGCTCCACTCGCGTGTCGGCGCGGCCAGGAAATTGCGCATGGGAGAGAAGGGCTACTTCTATACCTGTTCTTTGTACCAGGAAGACCACGCCAAGGTGAGCCGTTTGATCCGCCGCATGCTGGCCTTCTTTGAGAGCAAGGACATCCCCTTGACCATTCTCAAGATCGGTGCCCGGGACAGCTGGGACGAGGTGGACGCCGAGCTTCGCGATCCGTGGAAGATTGCGCCGCAAGCCCTGCTGGCGCTGCTCGATGCGACGGCTGACGGCAACGCCTAGGCGGCGTTGAGCACATAGCGGTTCTTGCCGCTCTTCTTGGCCTGGTACAAGGATTCGTCGGCACGCCGGTAGCTGTGCGACAGGTCCGCTTCCTTGATCAGTTCCGCCACGCCGATGCTGACGGACACCTTGCGTTCCGGCACGAAAGCCGCCTCGACGCTGTCGACCAGCTGCGCGGCAAAGGCGCAGGCCGCGTGCTTTTCCCCCTGATAAATCACGGCGAATTCCTCGCCGCCCAGGCGGCCGCACAGGTGCTCGCCGGACAGCCCGGCGATGACGTCGGCGATCTTTTTCAGCACCTCGTCACCCACGTCATGGCCATGCACATCGTTGATCTGCTTGAAGTCGTCGATGTCGATCATCAGGAAATAGGCGGGCGTGCGCGCCGTGCGCTGCAGGACGCGGGCGCTTTGCGTAAACATGCGGCGGTTGTTGAGCCCGGTCAAGCCATCCTTGTAGGCCATCGTCGCCAGTTCGCGCTGGGCGCGGTAGTTGTGGATGCGCAAGACGAGGAAATAGATGTTCAGCGCCAGGCCGATGATCACGCTGATGGTGACGGCCAGCATGGGCCAATGCTGGTCGACCTGGCCCGCATGCACGGGAAACTGCCCCAGCCCCAGCATGGCCCACACGCACAGCGACACGCTCAGGTAATACGCGATGCCGCTGAAGATGGGCGCCGTCGTCAGGGTGATCATCACGCCCAGCGGCAGCACCCAGAAAGCCGGGTCTTCCGTACCCAGTATCAGCACGCGAAAGCCGAAACTGATGAACAGCACGCTGATCGTGCCGCTGACGATGATGGCCTGCAGCGACCTGGCATACCTGGTCAGCACCAGCCCGAGCAGCATGCCCATGACGGCCAGCGCGGCATGCGTCATATTGATCGTGGCCCGGTGCTGCGCGACACTGAACGTAACGATCCAGCTGGCCAGGCCAAATGTCAGGATGGCTATCGAAATGAAATGCAGTTCCTTGAAAAAGCGCTGCTGCTGCTCCCGTTCTCCTGAAAAGAACAGGTAATAGAAGGCAGGAGACAGGCTGCGCGAGGTCCACATTGCATTCGTCCGGGCAAACAACACGCCTTGCGGCAGGGACGCCTCCCGGCAACGGCAGGCGGCATGGCGCATGTACAAAATTAGTTGCGCTCAAGAACTAGTGTACTGGTTTCTTGGGGGCAGTGGGAATCGAGGCGAGGAAAACGGCGGCGACTGTCCTGTCGCCGCCACAGTCGCTTTCATTCTCGCGAGGCAAGCGCCTTGTCACAGGTCGCGCGCCAGCACCTGGCCGAGCAAGTCCTTGCCGAAGCTGTGGTGCGCTTCTTCCTCGACCAGCTGGAAGCCGGCCCTGTCGTAGATGCGCCGTACGTCGGTGAGGATGCTGTTGGTCCACAGCACCATTTTCGTGTAGCCGACCTGGCGGCTGAAGCGCAGACACTCGTCGACCAGGCGGCTGCCGATGCCCAGACCGCGTGCGCAGGGATCGACGTATAGCAGGCGCAGCTTGGCCGTCGTGTCGTCCTGGTGCACGATGAAGACGGAGCCGATCACCTTGCCGTCCTTTTCGGCGATCCAGCAGCGCTCGCGGGCAAGGTCAAATTCCCGCACGAACGTGGCGAGGATGTCGGCAACAAGTGCCTCGTATTCGCTGTTCCAGCCATATTCCTGCGCATACAGCACGGCTTGCCGGTGGATGATCCAGCCCATGTCGCCCGGTTGCGGATTGCGCAGGATATAGCTGGGCGATGAGCTGGGCGATGGCTCCCCCAGCAAGCCCTGGATTTGCCCCATGGCGTCGACCAGTTCCTGCTGCGCCATCGGCGGCAAGCGCTCGAGCATGGCCGCCACGTCGCGCCGCGAGGCGTCGACCAGGGGCGCGAGGGTGCTTTGCCCCTGTTCGGTCAGCTGCAATTGCGTGGCGCGCGCATCCGTCGGCGAGCGCGTCTTGGCGATCAGCCCCTGTTTTTCGAACCCGGCAATGACACGGCTCAGATAGCCCGCATTCAAGCCCAGCTCGCGGCACAGGTCCGCGCTGGTCAGCTGTGCTTGATGCGCCAGTTCGTAGAGGATGCGCACTTCCGTCAGAGAGAATGCGCTGTCCAGCAGGTGTTCATGCAGCACGCCAATCTGGCGCGTATAAAAACGGTTGAAGCGGCGCACGCTCTCCGTGCGTTCGCCGAGTTGGTTCGTGTGCATCTGATGTCTCCAATATGTTTGCTTATGGCAGATTATTGATTGCTTTTAGCAATCATGTCAATGCGATGCGCGATGCTGGCAGGCATAAAAAAAGCGGCCCTGAAGAGGGCCGCCTTGGTGCAATGCAAACGAGCGAAGCTGGCTTACACGTCGATATTGCCCGCGCGCAACGCGTTATTCTCAATAAACGCCCTGCGCGGTTCCACGTCGTCGCCCATCAAGGTGGTGAAGATTTGATCCGCCGCAATGGCGTCTTCGATCTGCACTTTCAACAAGCGGCGCACGGTCGGGTCCATCGTCGTTTCCCACAGCTGCTCCGGGTTCATTTCGCCCAGACCTTTGTAGCGCTGTTTCGAAACCGTGCGTTCGGCTTCGTCGCGCAGCCATTGCATGGCCTGGTGGAAGTCGACCACGGCGATTTCCTTCATGCGCTCGCCTTCGCCGCGGCGCACGAAGGCACCTTCGCCGATCAAGCCTTCGAAGGTGGCGGCGCCGTTGCTCAGCACGGCGTAATCCGGGCCTTGCACGAAGTCGGCGTCGATGGCCGTCACTTTCACGTTGCCGTGGTGCATGCGTTCGATGCGCAGCATGTGTTTTTCGGACAGGTCGTCCGAGCGCACGTGCACTTGCACGGCCGTGTCGTTGATGGCCGTCTGCAGGGCCAGCGCGGATTTTTCCGCCAGTTCCAGGGTCGACAGGTCCAGCTGCGTGCCCGTCATGATGGCGGTCAGAGCGGCGCGGTCGATGACGCGCGTCAGACGCGTCATGATGGTGTTCGACAGGTTGAACTTGCGCACCAGTTCGGCCAGGGTCTCGCCGGAAATGCCTTCCGCGCCTTCGCGCGGCACCAGCACGGCCGTGTTCAGGGCCACCGTCATCATGTAGCTCGCTTCCTCGGCGTCATCCTTCAGATAGCGCTCGTCGCGGCCCGCCTTCACCTTGTACAGCGGCGGTTGCGCAATGTAGATGTGGCCGCGTTCGACCAGTTGCGGCATCTGGCGGTAGAACAGGGTCAGCAGCAGGGTACGGATGTGGGCGCCGTCGACGTCCGCATCGGTCATGATGATGATGCGGTGGTAGCGCAGTTTCTCGACGTTGAATTCATCCGGTCCGATCGAGGTGCCCAAGGTGGCGATCAGGGTGGTGATCTGCTCGGACGACAGCATTTTCTCGAAACGGGCTTTTTCCACGTTCAAGACCTTGCCGCGCAGCGGCAAAATGGCCTGGAACTTGCGGTCGCGCCCCTGTTTTGCCGAGCCGCCTGCCGAGTCACCCTCGACGATGTACAGTTCGCACAGGGCGGGGTCTTTTTCCTGGCAGTCGGCCAGCTTGGCCGACAGGCCCAGGCCGTCCATGATGCCTTTGCGGCGCGTCAGGTCGCGGGCCTTGCGCGCCGCTTCACGGGCGCGCGCCGCTTCGACGATCTTGCCGCAAATGATCTTGGCGTCGTTCGGTTTTTCTTGCAGGTAATCGGCCAGGGTCTTGGCGACGATCTCTTCGACGGGGCCGCGCACTTCGGACGACACCAGCTTGTCTTTCGTCTGCGACGAGAATTTCGGTTCCGGCACTTTCACGGACAAGACGCAGGTCAGGCCTTCGCGCATGTCGTCGCCGTTGATTTCCACTTTCGCCTTCTTGGCGAACTCGTGTTCATCGATGTATTTGTTGATCACGCGCGTCATGGCGGCGCGCAGACCCGTCAGGTGGGTGCCGCCGTCGCGTTGCGGGATGTTATTCGTAAAGCACAGTACCTGTTCATTGTAGGCATCGTTCCATTGCATCGACACGTCGACCGAGATGTTCGTGTTCTGGTCCGACATGCGCTCGCCCGTGGCCTGGAAAATGGTCGGGTGCAAGACCGACTTGGCCTTGTTAATGTATTCGACGAAGCCGCGCGTGCCGCCTTCGAAGGCGAACACTTCTTCCTTGCCCGTACGCTGGTCCGACAACTTGATATTGACGCCGTTGTTCAGGAAGGACAGTTCGCGGATGCGCTTGGCCAGGATTTCGTAGTGGAATTCCACGTGCGTGAAAATCTCTTCGTCGGCCCAGAAATGCACGTCGGTGCCGCGCTTGTCCGTTTCGCCGATGACCTTGATCGGGGAGGTGGCGATGTCGCCGACCATGACGATCTGGCGGTCTTGCGGCACGCCGCGCACGAATTCCATATGGTGAATCTTGCCATCGCGGCGGATGGTCAGTTTCAGCAATTTCGACAGGCCATTGACGCAGGACACGCCCACGCCGTGCAAACCGCCCGATACTTTATACGAGTTCTGGTCGAACTTGCCGCCCGCGTGCAGTTCGGTCATGACGATTTCCGCCGCCGAACGCTTCGGATCGTGCTTGTCGTCCATTTTCAGGCCGGTCGGCACGCCGCGGCCATTGTCGGTGATCGAGATCGAATTGTCGCTGTGGATGGTGACGTGGATTTCCGTGCAATGACCGGCCAGCGATTCATCGATGGAGTTGTCCAGCACTTCGAATACCAGATGGTGCAAGCCGGTGCCGTCCGAGGTGTCGCCAATGTACATGCCCGGGCGTTTGCGTACGGCTTCCAGGCCTTCCAGGATCTGGATGGAGGAGGCGCCGTATTCTTCCGTTTTGGCCTGGATCGGGGTGTCTTGTGGATTCTCGGACATGGACTGCTTTCTCAAATAACGATTGCTGATTGATTCGGGGCTGCTGGCTGATGACCGCAGGTCGGGTTAGCCGGAACGGCGTAACCCGACAGACGGCGCTCAGCATGTCGGATGACGCTGCGCTCATCCGACCTACGTCACTGCTATGGTCTTTAGATCCGCATCGGCATGACGACATACTTGAAGTCGGCATTGTCCGGGATGGAGATCAATGCGGACGAGTTCGAGTCGCCCAGCGCGATGTTGACGTATTCGCACTTCAGGTTGTTCAGCACGTCCAGCAGGTAGGTCACGTTGAAGCCGATGTCGACGGAATCGCCGCCGTAGTCGATTTCCAGCTCTTCGACGGCTTCTTCCTGGTCCGCATTGGTCGAACTGATCTTCATGCTGCCCGGGGTGATGATGCAGCGCACGCCCTTGAACTTGTCGCTGGTCATGATGGCGGCACGTTGCAGCGAGCGCAGCAGTTCATCGCGGCCGATGGTGAAGTCGTTCTTGTAGCCTTTAGGAATCACGCGCGTGTAGTCGGGGAACTTGCCTTCCACCAGCTTCGAGATCAGCTCGATGTCGGCAAAGGTCAGTTTCACCTGGTTGGCGGCGATGTCCAGCTGCACCGGCTCATCGTTTTCTTCCAGCAGGCGCTGCAGTTCGATGATGGTCTTGCGCGGGATAATCACTTCCTGGCGCGCAAACGTCTGCTCGGTGGCGACCTGGCAAAACGCCAGGCGGTGGCCATCGGTGGCCACGGCGATCACATTATTGCCATCCAGAACCAGCAGCAAGCCGTTCAGGTAATAGCGGATGTCTTGCTGCGCCATCGAGAAATGCACCATGTTGAACAGGTGCTTCAGGGTTTTCTGCGGCAGGGTGACGGAGGCGTTGTAGCTTTCCGCTTGTTGCACGGTTGGAAACTCTTCCGCCGCCAGCGTTTGCAGCGCGAAGCGCGACTTGCCCGTTTGCACGGTCAGGCGCTTGTTGAGCAGGGTCATCGTGACGTCGCCCGATTCGGGCAGCGCGCGCAAAATATCGAGCAGCTTGCGCGCGGCCACGGTGGTGCCCGTGACATCCGCGCCGGAGCCGATTTCCGCGTGCGTGGTGATCTGCACTTCGGTGTCGGTCGACAGGAAGGAGACATTTTCACCGTCTTTGCGGATGAGGATATTGGCCAGAATCGGCATAGTGTGCCGACGCTCGACAATACCGCTCACGATCTGCAGTGGCCGGAGAAGGGTATCTCGGGTGGTTTTGACCAATTGCATATTTATCCTCAATGTATAGGTTGAACAGTACGACGTTTAACGTATTAATTTAACAATTCTTGCCATGGGGAGCCCCGACAGACCGGCTGCGGCGCCCTCCCAGATAATAAGGGTAAAGCACGTTTTGAGCCAGTCTTGCCCAGTCGTGCTTGCAACGCCTGACAAAACCGTAGCGAGCGGCAGTGAGTTGTGGCCGAGACGCGCAGCTGTGCTTGGCACAGTGAGCATCGGAGGCCGCAAAGCGCGACGCGCAGCAGGTTTGGTCAGGTGTTCTTAACCCTTCAAGGTTTGTTCCAGTACATGCAATTCATGGTTGCATTCCGGATTCTTGGTGCGGTCCAGCGCGATCTTGCGCACGGCATGCAGCACCGTGGTGTGGTCGCGGCCGCCGAACAGCTCGCCGATTTCAGGCAGGCTCTTCTGTGTCAATTCCTTGGCCAGGTACATGGCGATCTGGCGCGGCCGGGCGATATTCGCGGGGCGGCGCTTCGAATACATGTCGGCCACCTTGATATTGAAGAAGTCGGCCACCGTTTTCTGGATGTTTTCCACGGAAATCTGGCGATTCTGCACCGACAGCAAGTCCTTCAAGGCTTCCTTGACGATATCAATCGTGATGTCTTTGCCATGGAAACGCGAATACGCGAGGATCTTGCGCAGCGCGCCTTCGAGCTCGCGCACGTTCGAGCGCAAGTGCTTGGCGACAAAGAAAGCCACGTCGTCCGAGAAGGTCACGCCTTCCTGCTTGGCTTTTTTCAACAGAATCGCCACGCGCATTTCCAGTTCCGGCGGTTCGATGGCCACCGTCAGGCCCGAGTCGAAGCGCGAAATCAAACGGTCGTCCATGCCCGTGATTTCCTTCGGATAGGTATCCGAGGTGATGATGATCTGTTTCTTTGCGGCAATCAATGCCTCGAACGCATAGAAAAACTCTTCCTGCGTGCGGCTCTTGCCGCCAAAGAACTGGATATCATCGATCAGCAGCATGTCGAGCGAGTGATAGTAATGCTTGAAATCGTCGAAACCCTTGCGCTGGTAAGCGGTCACTACGTCGCGAACGTACTGTTCCGCGTGGATGTAGCGGATTTTCGCGCCCGGATTGTCGGCCATCACCTGATTGCCGATGGCGTGGATCAAGTGGGTCTTGCCCAGGCCGACGCCGCCGTAGAAGAACAGCGGGTTGTACGACACGCCCGGATTGTTCGCCACCTGGATGGCGGCGGCGCGCGCCAGCTGGTTGGCCTTGCCGGTCACGAAGCTGTCGAAGGTCAGGTCGGTGTTGATGCGGCTCTGCTCGCGCCGTGGCGCGGCGCCGATGCTCAGTTCCGGCACGCTCGGCTGCGGCTCCGCCGGGCGCGCGCTGGGCGCGCCGCCATTCGGATCGCTGGCCGGGGTGCTGGCGGTGACGGGTTTCTTCGGCAGGGCCAGGCGCGGGTCGAGCACGAACTGCACTTCCGTGGGCGCTTCGAAGTATTGTATGGCCAGCGCCGTGATGCGGCTGGCGAACTGGGTCTTGACCCAATCGAGCTTGAAGCGATTGGGCGCAGCAATGCGCAGCTTGCCCTCCTCGTAATCGAGAGGGATAAGCGGTTTGATCCACGCACTGAATTGTTGCGGTGTCAGCTCCAGTTCCAACTGCGCGGAACAGGCCTGCCAGAAATTATCCAT